>CAVYOJ010000001.1:0-27357 GCA_963770145.1 uncultured Actinomycetota bacterium
CGACGGCCAAGGATGCCGACAGCACGGCGCTCGTATCGGCTGACGCCGAGTCCGACGACCGTAGCACCTGCAGGGACCAGCCCGGTTGCGTCCTCCGACTGTCCGCCTTCGATTCCGCTCAGATATCTACAAACCACGAACAGACCAGTCGCGCTCGCGGCGGCGTTTCCGCGCAGGTAGTCCACTCCTACCTCCTCCCAAGCAGTTCGAGTGCTGTCGCAGCAGATGTCCCGGGAATGTCCTTTCCCGCCGAGCGATGCGCCCGATCCTTGTCTCCGCTGGCACCAACAGGACGTCAACGACCGAGTGACCGTTGATGTTGACTCTCGGCTTCTGCCGCCGCGACAGCCACAATCGCGAGATGGCCTGATCAGGAACGAAGCGGGAGAAAGTGGGCACCGGGGTCAGATCAACGGGCGACAGGGGCAACTCGTCGACGAAGACGACGTCACCCGGCCTGCCCTGTACAGCGGGGGTCAGGCAAGCCACATGACGCACACCGAGTCCGACCAAGCCGGCAGCAAGCCGTTCAGGGCGCCCTCGTCACGCCCGTAGGTGAGTACGGCAAGACCGTTCACGCCACGTGCCTCGGAGACGAATGACTCCAACTGCGTGAGATCGCGGTCCTGGACCGCCCAAGTTTGGTCAGGGGACGGCGGAGGGTCGGAGTTCTCCAGCACGCCCATCCGTCGGCAATCGGGGCACCTGCCGCAGGAGCCCAGCGGTTCCATCATCTCCAGCCTGTGTGCCCCCACTGGCGCAGCAACACCTCAGTGGGCGCATAGGCCTCGGCGATGCCACGACAGGCACCGGCCACCAGACGCGAGACGGCCCTAATGCGATCGAGGGACTTGTAGGAACGACCCGTCTCCTGCTCTTGCCCAGGGCGACCAGACGTCCTCCCAGAACGACGGCGTACCCAATCTCGCAGCGATGCGGTTCACCGCGGTCCGTCGGAGACTTCCACCTCATCCTTGTTGAGCACCTCTCTCAAGTCCTCGACGTCGAACTGCTCCCTCCTCAACTCCCCCAACTCGATGAGACCTTGGATCACCTGCGCGTTCCACCGACGGTTGTAGTCGCCCCCGTCCAACCGACCCGCGCGCTCCCTCGAGGTCCAACGTGCGCCCCCACCGACGGCGCTCCTGTGATCCCACAGGTCGTCCCACCGCTTCTCCGCTGTCTCCGGCGTCAGGACTCTGGGGGCCAGACTCGCGGCTTCGTCGTAGTCCTCCGGCGCGGTGAGGAGGAATCCTGCGCATACGTCACCATCACGCCCGCCTCGTCCGAGTTCTTGGTACCAGCGATCGACTGTCTCCGGAAGGCAGGCGTGCACAACCGATCGGATGTGCGCGTAGTCGATCCCGAGGCCGAACGCGGACGTCGCGACGACGAAGTCAAGCAGGCGTGCTGCGTCAGGTCTCGCCCTGATACCGACGAGGACGGCCGCACGCTCGGCCGCACTGGTCTTGCCAGTAACCGATGCGATTCGCGAATACCCCGCCGTGCGCAAGTTGGCAAGCCACCACTCGGCCGTTTCCGGCCAGGTTGCATGTCGACGACCCGGTCGCGCGCCAGTCAGCCAGGGTGTCGACTACCCGGTCGGCCCTCTCCTCCCCGTCGGGTGCGCGGGCGACCCAAATGTCTGGCTCGCTTCGGAGCGCGTTCGCGACCACTGGGCTGCAAGGCCCCGGTCTACCGAACAGCGAGATGAGATCCTCCATCTCCGCGGCGCCTAGGGTTGCGCTCAGTAGCAGCGTGACTGCGCGGTCGTGCGTGCCGTCTTCTGCGCTCTGCAGGAGGTCTCTCCTGAGGTCGGCGAGAGTCGAAACTCCGGCCTAAAGAACCGCCCCCACTGGGTGACCAGGTGCGCCTCGTCGATCACGAAACCATGCAAACGTCCGACCGAAGCGGCGTCGAGCAGCGTTTGTCGCAGAGCACGCGTCATAGACTCGGGCGACGTCACCAACAATCGCTGCTGGCCCTGCAAGATCCTTTTTCCTTCATCTTCGCGCGCGTCGCCTCGTCAGTACTGGCGGTCCACGCGAAGTTGAGCGCATCCGGGTTGAACCTTCTGCTTCGACGGTTCTTGCGTGCGAAGTGGTCTCGGAACCGGCGTTCGAAGTCATAGGCGAGAGCTACCGTCGGCACGATGATCACTGTGACGCCGTACCTTGCCCGTTCCGAGAGGCACAGAGCGACTTCAGTCTTTCCTGATCCAGTCGGCAGCATTGCGATCACCGTCGATCCCTCAGGAGCAGTCATGACTGCCCTGCACGCTGCGCGCTGTCCCGGCGTTCGATAGCTCTCGAACCCGGTGATCTCCTCAAAGAAGGGGTCGGCGCGCAAAGGCTCGGCATGAAAGCGCACTCCCGCTTCTGTCCCCGCCAAGGCGGCTGCATCAGGAACGCCTCCGTCGAGGTCGATCCAGTCCGGGTGCCAGGGCCTTGCGATCCACATCCCGTTAGGAAGCTCGCCGAGTCCGACACGTGCCGACTGCTTCGGATCGACTCGGAGAAGACGTCTGTGAGTTCGACCGGAACGTCGCGACCGTCACGCAGCGACCACCGGCGAAGCAGTTGGCGCAAGAGCACCGCCCGATCCAGGTCGCTCGCAGACGAGTCACCGAGCGCGCCGACGATCCGATTGTGCAGGTCGTCTTCGAACGACTGCGACGAACCACCGGATCGCAGGTACTCGATGAGGGCTTGCTCTTCGCTCATCCGAAGGTCTCCGCGGGCCAGAGCACGCATGCGCCACTAGCCACCAGTCGCATTGTCGGCCGACGTACGCCGGCTGCGACGGCGTGGGCAACGTCTCGCTCTAACTGAAGTTCCTGCTCAGCGGCCTCCCGTTCGGGACCGGAAGGCAGCAGTACGCGTGCCTCCAGAATCGCGATTCGGCGAGCGGAGTCCCCTCGGCGCTGCGAAGTGCATCTGACAGTCCCGATGCCAACCGCTTGGATGCGCGGACTTCCTCCCACGCAGCGTCCACGCTCTCCTGGCACAGGCGTGACCACGCGGGGAATTCTTCCAGCACTGCGCGCCAGATCCGTCCACGGACCTCGTCGCGGTTCCGATCGAATGGAGGGCTTAAGTAGTCCTCGACTAGGTCAGTCGGTGCGGCGCCTAACGGATCGGTCCACGTCTCCAGCACGAAGGGTTGGAGGTGCGCCTCACCGCGGCGACCCAACCTACGGCGCCGCGGGCCCTCTGGAACCGTCGACTGGTCGGAGTCGAACTCGACAATGAACTCACAATGCAGCCAGAGCATGGGCGACGAGAGACCGGGGACCGGTCTCGCCACGGCGGTGGCACGTCCGCGTTCGTCAGCGACCAGGTACCTCTCAAGCCAGTCCACCAACGGGTCGCCGACACGGAAGGGTGAAACACCAGACTGTTCAACCGCGGCAGTACGGTCGTACGCTTTTGGTTGCAGCATGCGGTCGAGCGCCTCCGCCTCGGCCACCGAAAGACCGATCCCGCGGATCCTCTGAATCGGACAACGCCGTCGGTCGATTCGACGGGCCCTAAGGTCCAGAGACCCGGTTCCAGTCGCGAGTCGCTTGACCGCGACTCGAAGACTGGCGGGGTCGGCTTCGTATTCGACCAGTCGACCAAACGCGTCGTCGTCGAACACTGTCGCCGCCTGGACCGATTCTAACTCCTCAAGCAGGTCGATATCTTCGTGTTCAGCGCTCAAATCTTCCCGGAGTCCCACGGAATCGAGTCTCATCGCGTCGGCACCCTTCTTGACCAGGTTTTCAACCAAGTCGTTCAGAACGTCCGCAAGTAGTCGCTGAACAGTAGATACCGACGTTTCAAAGACACCGATTCCGTCGGCGAGTAGGGCCACGTGAGCCGACACCCATTCGCTGCTCGACTCGGTGAATACAACAACCTCAGCGGGAGTAGGTCGCACCGCGTAGCGATCCAAGCGGCCGATCCTTTGATCGAGTCGATTCACGTCCAAAGGCAGGTCGAGATTGACCAGCACCTCTGCTCCCTGGAGGTTCCGACCCTCTTCCATCGAGGCATCAGCAATCAGGACGCAGCCGTCGTAGCTTTCAAGGAAGACTCGGACAGCGCGGTCGCGATCCTGGGCATCCATGGACTCGTAGTGACAACCTACGCGGTGGCGGCCGACAACCTCACGTAACTTTTCCTCGAAGCGTGCGGCAACCGACGGGAAGCTTGACGCCGCGACAATCCTTTGTTCGCGTTCGAACCGTTCCTCTACGAAGTTAACGGCCGCGTCCACCCGCGCGTCGAGGCCCGCCACTTCCAGGCGGGCAAGCGTCATCTCGAACAGCGATCGGACGTCTAGCGACGGTGATTGTGGCGAGTCGGCTGGGACGTGAAACACGCGTTGAAGGAACTCTCGTAGGGCTATCGGGCCGGCAACGGCGTGGAGTACCGCCTGCGCGAAAACGGACGTAGTCGAATCCCGCAGTCGCCAGTTGTCGTCGGTAGGTCTCCAAGAACTCATCGATGACTGGTCTCGCAGGATCTGAAACCTCTACGAAGGTCGGATAGCGACCGGCAACCAAATAGGTGTCCGACAAGCCGCTCCCGCGGCGGTGCCTGATCATTCGCCGACTTGAGCCAATCGAGTTTTTCGCGCACGTAGTTGGCGAGGTCCGTCCACGCCGCCTGTTGCGGATCGCCTGACAGGCGACATTGATTAACCATTTCGCGGACGGAGGGATCGTCCCGGAAGTGCCTCAGGACACTCTCCAAGACCGCGGCCTTCTGCCCGCAAGCTTGGCGCACCGAGTGGACAGCACCTGGACGTCGCGAGCACTCCGCTCTCGCTCATCCAGTCGCGCACGAAACGCTTCTATGGTGGTGTCCCTGAAGGCGACCGGATCAACTAACGCGAGCAGGCGCATGAACGTCTCGGGTGCCCGCGCATCGGCGTCGCCGAGAGCGCCAGAGTCCGTCCACGTCCTGGAGTTCGCGCTCTATTCCCCGAACCTGGAGAAACGAAGGGAAGGAGTTGCCCATGAGCCTCGTCGACAACGATCAGGTCGAAAGCTCGAAGGTCGCGAATAGCTCGGATTGCAACGTGCTGATCAACGCGGATAGTACCTTCTCCGAAGCGCCTCCAAGGCCGAGTCGCTCCCGAAGTTCGGACTGCCATTGGCCGCGAAGACTCTCAGGTGTCAGCACGAGGACACGTGCGGCCGGGTCATCAATTACGACCTGACGGATCACAAGACCGGCCTCGATCGTCTTGCCTAGTCCCACCTCGTCCGCCAGCAGGTAGCGCAGGACCGGATCCGCAAGGACGCGCGCAGCAGTGTCCACTTGGTGTTGGAAGAGACGGATCGGAGCGGACAGCGCGGCAGTCAGCCCCCGAACCAGTTGACGCTGGAGGAGGAGTTCACCAGAGGGAGACTTTGACCGTGCTTCGTAGAAGGTCGGCGCCTCCGTGAGGCCTTGGCAAACCGCGACCCCGGCGTCGGCCAGCGGCCGGGACCAACGAATCTTGAACTGATCCTGGTAGAGCAGGAACGATCGAGCAACGTCCACCAACGCGAACGTGGTACCGGCCAGCCGTCGTGGCACGCTGCACCACCCCGGCGTGCCAACCGAACGGCTTGCCAGGAACCCACAGTCGCGTGCCTACCGGGATGGGCGCATCGATAACGTCTGAAATCGACACCGTTACGTCGTGCTCAACAACGCCCGGAACATCGACGTACGAAAGCATGGCGTCGCGACCACGCGTTGACTTGCAGTATCCAAGGCCCCAGTCCTCGTGCGCCCTCGACCGAACCCACTTGCCCACGACACTGGATGGTCTACGCGTCATGTTCCACCCTCAGCCAAGGACCGACCGTCAAGTCCGTTGCGCTCCGGGGCGGTGCAGTTTGCAGCCGTTCCTGCCACGGTAGACAGCGTAGTCGCAGCCGAGGCGGAACATCGGATAGATCGAAGTTTCAGCAGTGCGCCCCGTTGTCGGCGATGACGCCCTTCTCCCAGTAACTCGCGGACCGCCTTACCTCGTTGGCGGTCGCGGCCGACGGGCGCGCCGGCGGTCTTCTTGCAGCAGGCGGGCCGGCATGGGCGACGAGACGCAAGCAACCTGCCGCAATCCTCCCGGCAGTTCTCCCGATGACCCGTGCCCTCGCGGACATCTCCCCAGTCCGCAGTCAGGTGACATCCGGCGGGGCCGGGGGAAGTCGGCCCCGCCGGAGGTACGGGTTACCAGTCGCCGTGTCGGCGGTGAGTTCGTCGGCGAGGCGGCGCTGGTGGTGTCGCGGTCGTTGTCGGTGCGCCAGTCGGTAGTGGTGTCGGTGGTCGTGGTGGTCACGAGGTCTCCTGGGTTGTGGTGTCGGTGGGGCGCGGCTTGCCTCAGCGCGCCGGTGTGGGGTCCCGGAGGGACGGCGGGGGTTCCGGTGTCGCCCGTGCGGGTGGGATCGCGCAGCGACCGAGCGCAGCGAGGCTTGTCCCACCCGGACGGGTGGTGCCGGGTTCATCGCCGCTTGCCCCACGCCGGTGTGCTGACCTTCGGGCGTCCCATTGGCGCCACGCAGGCGACCGGCCGCGACAGCCGCTTCCGCGGTCCCGCCGGCAGAAGGCGGACCACTGCCGGATGCGACGCACCACGCTGGCGACCGGCGACCCCGGCTGGCGCCTCACCAGAGGTGCGTGGGTCGGGTGACCGGGCCGCGGCAGGTCGGCTGAGGGCTGCGCCGCCGGTGGTCGCTCGGCTGCGACGAGGCCGGCGAGGTGGCCGGGGACGGGACGTTGATCCCGAGGCCAAGCAGCCGGTTGTCGACGAGCAGCGCCCAGCGGCTGTCCTGCTTGGCCACGACGAGTTCGACGGTGGTGAGGTCGCCGAGTGGTTCGGCGGACAGGACGGTCGAGGACAGGGAGATCAGGGCGTGGATGAAGACGGTGTTCGGGTGGTCGAGTAGGTCGAGGCTGATCGGCCGGCCCAGCAGCTGCGCGCAGGTCTCGGCCATGAGGCCGCGGGCGACCCAGTGGATGCCGGGTTCGCCGGCGACGGCGGGTGGGGATGGTCGTGTCAAGGGAGTCGGGGAGGGCGTAGGGGCGGAAGTCGTCGGGTCGCAGTTCGGGAGTGGTGGGGGTCATCGGAGGGCTCCTGAGGCTTGGTGGCGGCGGGGCGCGGCCTTGGCCTCAGCGGGTCGGGTCGGGGTCCCGCAGGGACGGCGGGGGTTCCGGTGTCGCCCGGCCGGGTGGGATCACGTAGTGACCGGGCGAAGCCCGGCGTGTCCCACCCGGGCGGGTGGTGCCGGTTCATCGGCGCTCGCCCCGGCCCGGTCTGCTGACCTTCGGGCGACCTGCTGACATCAAGCCGCCGGGTGACCTGACCGGCCTCAGCGATCCGGTCGGGGACGGGCATGCCCGTACCGGAGCCCGTTCGCGATCGCTCGCTCCGCCTCCGCCGCGGGAACCCGGCGGTTCCAAGTGGACGGTGCTGACCGCAAGCAGCTGGCCTTGGACCTGCTGCTGGTCGAGGAGGCCGGCGCCGACGAGGGTGCCGAGCCGGACCGCGGCCTGGAACAGGACCGCGTTGCGGGTACCGGCCGGGCCTGGCGGACCAGTCCGCACTCCCCGGCGACTGCGGCCCGCCCGTAGGTGCTGTGGGCTGGACCGAGGATCCGCCGCGACGCGGGTGTTCGCGCCTGCAGTAGTGGTGTGATCCATCCGGCGCGCCGCGGCGGACGGGCGTCGACGACACGGTAGTACCGACGCCGGTCGAGGGTACGCTGGACCGAGCCGGGACCGACGACGTAGCCGCCGACGCCACGGGTATCGACCTGCGCCCAGCCGTGCCACCGTTGACGGCGCCGGCCGCCCGACTCGACGGTGTAGTAATGGTGTTCGCCGCCGGACGGCGTGGCGACGATGAACGTCGTCACAAGCTCGCGGTCCGCGGCCAGGCCAGCGAATGTGCTTACGACCGTGCGGTCCGTCCAGGTCGACGACCAGCAGGGCGGCGGGGCCGCAGGCGATCCCGACGTTGTAGGGCACGCCGCGCCACCAGACGGCGAGGATGTCGGCGTCGACGGTGGCGTGGTGTTGCCAGCCGGTGATGGCCGGCCGCTTGCCGCCGGGGATCAGCGGGAACACCGGCCACCCCGGGCGGCGGCGGCCAGGGCGGCGCGCAGCAGCCGTGGTAGCGTGCTCATCCCGGACCTCCTTCGCACGGCGGCGGGTGGGACCGCGCGCAGGCGGTCCACCCGGCGGCCCAGTCCCGTCGGCGCAGTCGGTCGTCGGCCGTCTGGTCGTCGAGTCCGCCGTCAGGGAGGTTGCCGTCGAGCAAGTCGACCTCGTCCTCCAACGGGGTGGACCAGTAGGTCCGCAGCTCGCCTCGACCTCGGACAGCGGGTAGCCGAGGCCCTCGAGGATGGTCAGCCAGCGCACGGCCAGTTCCGGGTCGAACTGCCAGGACGCTTGCCGGGAGCGCATGTTGGCCTCCGCGGCCGCGGCCGCGTAGGCCAACGCGAGCAGCGGGAGCCGGTTGTCGGCGGTCTTGGCCACGGCCTCGACGAACACCGCGGCCGCGGTGCCGGCGGTCGGCGTCCGGGTTGAGCAGGTGCCCGGCCTCGGACCGGGTGGAGCCGTAGTGGGGTCTCGGGAGGCCAGGATCTCCAGGGCGGTGCGTAGGGTGCCGGCCGGCGGCCGGCCCTTGCGGGACAGGTACTCGTGCAGGAACGACAGCCCGGGCCGCGTCGGCGACGGCCAGCGCTTCGCTCCTGCTCCCGCGGGCCTGGGCGGCTTCCTCGGCGGCGCGGATCTCGGCCTTACTGCGGTGCCGGTAGCGACGGCCGGGGTGCCGTGGTTCCAGTCCTTGGGGTGCTGGCAGACGAACACCGCCTCGCCGGTGTCGTCGATGAAGGCCGCGTGCCCGGGGCAGGACGCGTGCGCCTCGACGGTGAGGAGCTCGCCGTCGGCGTGGTGAGCTCGGTGACCCGGGCTTCGACCGAGGACCAGGGGAAGTTCTTCGGCTTGGCGATGATCCGCACGCCGGCGTCGGCCAGCTCGCGCCGGGTGGCCGCCTTGCGGTCGGCGACCTCGCGGCGGTGCCGCTCGTCGGCCAGAGCGTGGTGCAGCCCGGGCGGGTAGTTCGCGGCCCGGACCAGCCGCTGGTAGGCCTTGGGGTCGGCGGCGTAGGCCTCGATCGCCGCGGCCTGCTCCAACGTCAGCGCCGCCGTCGACGACCTTGGGCCGCAGCTCGGCTGACACCTTCGCGGCGGCCAGGCCGGCGCGGATCTGCTCGACCGGCCGGCCGATCCGCCCGGCGATGCGCTCCGGGGTCCAGCCGTCGAACATCGACAGCTGCTCGTACCCGGCCGCCTCCTCCAGGCCGGTCAGGTCGCGGCGGTGCAGGTTCTCGGCCAGCATGTCGGCGATCTGCTCGGCCGACTTGCCCGCGTAGTCCGCGCGGACGTCGCACGGCACCGTGGCCAGCCCGGCCTCGATCGCCGCGGCGCGGCGGCGGTGCCCGAACAGCAGCATGTGCCCGCCCGTCGCCGGTGGGGGTGACGATCAGCGGCTCCAGCACGCCGACGGCGCGGATGCTGTCGGTCAGCTCGGTCAGGTCGCCGAGGTCGGTGCGGGGGTTGTGCGGGTTGTCCAGCAGCCCGCGGGGGTCGAGCTCCAGCAGCACCCGCCCGGCCGCAGCGAGGCCGGCCGCCGCTGTTTCGTTCTTCGGCGCGGCCGGCTGCCGGGTCTGGATCCGCTGATCTGGGCCGTTGGTTGCGGGTGGGGTGGTCGATGACGGTCACGAGTCGGTCCTTCCGACGCGGCGACGCCGGCGGGCTGCGCCGGCGGCCCCACGGCTGGGGCGCCACTCGCCGGGACCGGCCCGGGCGGACCGGGCGGGGCCGGGCGGCTCACCCGGCCGGGTGGGATCGCGCAGCGACCCCGCAGGGGCGAAGTCTCACCCGGCCGGCGTGACCGGCCGGTATCGGCCGCAGCCGCCCAGGGTCGGTCAGAGTCGGCCGCCCCAGCCCGGCCGCCCGGGGCCGGAGCGTGACGCCGTCGGAAGTCCGGTCATGGCCCATGCTGGTCAGCGTGGACGACGAGACGCTGGCCGCGGAACTAGTGGCCCGGATGGATCGGGATCAGCAGGCCCGGAACCGGGAGCCACCGGACTGGGACGAGGTGGCGGCGGTCGACGCGGAGAACACCGCCTGGCTCGGCCGGGGTGCTCGACGGCGGGGGTGGCCGCTGCGGAGCCAGGTCGGTGACCAGGCCGCGTCCGCGGCGTGGCTACTCGCCCATCATGCCGACGCCGAGCCGGAGTTCCAGCGCCGCTGCCTGGCGTTGTTGACCGAGGCGGTCGCCGGCGGCGAGGCCGATCCCGGCGACCTGGCCTACCTCACCGACCGAGTCCTGTGCGCCGAGGGCAAGCCGCAGCGTTACGGCACCCAATTCTGGACCGGCCCCGAGGCACTGGATGCCTGCAGGCCCGGCCATCGAAGACCGCGAGCAGTGGACGAACGCCGCGCTGCGTCGGGCTCGGACCGTTCGCCGACTACGAACGGCACATGATCGAGAGCTACGGGCAGGACGGTTAGGACCGTGTCGCTGGCCGCGGAGTGTTGGGGCCGACGGTGCGGTAGCGGGAGTAGTTGACGATCCGCCGGTAGGCCTGGATGGCCGTGCATTGCCGGCAGCCGGCGTGGACGGCGTTGGTGGTCATGTGCCGGTCGAAGTCCAGCACCGGCTTGCACGACCTCGGCGAGGGCTTGGAGTTCGGGCCAGCGCAACTGGTCGGCCTGGATGACCAGGCCGTGTTCGCGGCCGTGGTCGTCGTCGGCGTTCAGCGCCCGGCTGGCCAGCGCCGGGGCCAGGTATTGGGTGTCCCACTGCCCGGCCGGCCGGGCCGGGCCAGCTCACCGAGGATGGCTCGGGTGGCGGCCGCGATGCGAGGAAGGTCGGGTTCCCGGACGATGATCGTCGGCTCGGAGCTGGTTGGTTCGGGCACGACGGCGGACTCCCCCTTCGAACGCACGTTCGACCCGCCGGCTACGGTACCGCAGCGTGAGCGGAGCACAAGACGAGCCGTTGCGCCACGAGGCCGGCGGCTCAGCCGGTCTGGCCGGACAGCAGCCGCAGGATCCGCAACGGGGTGGCCTCGTCGTCGACGAGCATCGGCAGTGGGACGGCGAAGGCCTGGGCGAGCCGGTAGAGGTGGTGGCTGGACGGCCAGAGGTCGCCGGCTTCGATGTCGCGCAGCAGGTAGGGCGGGATGCCGGTGCGGGTCCGCACGCCGGTCGGCGTCAGCCGGCGGGCGTGGCGATGACGTGGATGCGCTGGCCGAGGTCGCGGACGAACTGCTGCTCGCGCGGCCCGGCGTCGTCCTGGACGCAGGCGGGCTTCCCGGGCGGGGTTCGGCTGGGCGGGGCGCGAGCGGCCAGAGGGTGGCCAGGATCGGGCGGGCGTCCTCGGGTGGGATGCCGGCCGCGCGCAGGACGGCGGTGGCGGTGGCGTCGGTGGTCAGCACGACGGAATGCGCGGCCAGCGGCGGCAGCCCGGTCGCTGACCGGACCAGGGCGAGGGCCCGGTCGCGGTCAGCCGCCAGGGCGGTCAGGTGCAACGGGATGGTGTACATCGGGGTCTCCCGGACGGTCGGCCGGATGTGGCTGGTGGCCGGGCGCCCGCAGCCGCCGGGGAAGTGCGGCTGCGGGCACCCGGCGGCTCACGCGGCCGAGCTGTCCGCGGCCGAGTCGGCCGGCTGGCGGCGGGCTGGTCGGGCTGGCGCGCCGCGGTGCGCTTGGTGACCTGGGCGGTGGCGAACCGGAGGCTGACCGCGATGTCGCCGGCCTCGAGCCGGGTGCGGCGGATGGTCTGGCCGGTGGCCGTCGGTCGGTGTAGGAGTTGTCGGCCAGGTAGCCGGTGACCGTGACCGTCATGCCCTTGGCCAGGGTCGCGGCGGCGTTGTCGGCCAGCTGGTTGAAGGCGATGACCGAGTGGAAGACGGCCGGCAGGTCGACCCGGGTGCCGCGCTCGGCGGCGTAGTAGGAGCGGTTGACCGCGACGGTGAAGGTGAGGAAGGCTTGCCGGACTGGCCGCTCGCGCAGGACCGGGTCGGCGGTGAGGTTGCCGTGGATGGTGATCTCGTTCATCGCAGGAGCCCTTCTGGGGCTTGCCGGTTGGTGGGACGCGGCATCGCCTCAGCGGGCCGGGGCGGGGTCCCGCA
The DNA here is from genome assembly GCA_963770145.1 of uncultured Actinomycetota bacterium. GTDB lineage: Bacteria > Actinomycetota > Actinomycetes > Mycobacteriales > CADCTP01 > CADCTP01. The sequence goes on from CAVYOJ010000001.1 coordinate 12,184, forward strand.
GGGACGGCGGGGGTTCCGGCGTCGCCCGGCCGGGTGGGATCGCCGCGGCGACCGAGCGCAGCGAGGCTCGTCCCACCCGGACGGCGTGACGCCGGGTTCATCGCCGCCTCGCCCCGCCGGGTCTGCTGACCTTCGGGCGGCCCACGAACTGCCAGCACCATGAACGGCTCCGACATGAACGACGATCACTGCAGCGGCAGTCACCGAACCCGAGACCCGGTGCTCAAGCGGACTTCGCTGCCGCAGCGGTCCTGACTGCCCAGCCGGACCGTGATGAGCCGGTATCGCCGTCCGACCTGAAGGCAGCGGCGTCGCCGGGTGACACTGCCGGCATGGGCACGCCGCGCGGACCAGGAGCCGGAGCCGGTTGCCGGTGCTGATCCGGCCGATGCTGGCGACGCCGGCGCCGCTGCCGTCGCCGGCCGAGGACCGGCAGTGGGCGTACGAGGTCAAGTGGGACGGCGTCCGCGCCGTCGCCTACCTCAGGACGGCCAGCTGCGGCTGATGTCGCGCACCGACCGGGACATCACCCGCCGCTACCCGGAACTAAGCCCCCGTGGTCGATCCGAGAGCCCTTCGCCGTCAAGAGTGGGTCGACTATCGAGGTCGCCAGAAGAACAGCCTGGAGTTCCAGCTCTGCGGTAGGCGATGCCGGCCGCCGGTAGTGCTTAAGTGACCGGCATGACGACACCCGACCCTGGCATGGTCGCCGAGGCGGTGCGTGGGCTCGTCGGCGCCCTGACCACTGCCCAGAGCAACGACGTCGCCCTGACGGAAGTGGCGTCCAGCTCCCTCGACCCCCGTGTGCAGATCGAGCAGTGGGACGTTCACGTCGCCGCGATCATGAAGCTGAGCAACCTGCTCATCCACGACCTGGCGATGGCCCGCCAGATGAGCGTCGATGACGTTCTTCGGGTCCTCGGCGAGTGGGCGGCCTGCCTGCCCGACTGAGTTGGTTGTCGTCGCTCCGACCATGCCCAGTCGCCCGCTGTCTCCCGACGTCACGCGATCACGCAGCTGCACACTCCGTCCGATCAGGCTCGACCGGCCGCGCCACGTACGGTGTCGCCGGCTTACGCGGCCTGGACTGCCCGGACGATGTCATCCGCGCGGGTGTCCTTGAGGAAGTGTCCGGCCGCGCCGGCCTGCAGCGCATCTTGGATCCGGGCCTCGTCGCCATGCGCGGTGAGCATGAGATTCCCGGCCGCCGGGTGCCCAGCGATGATCTGACGAGTCGCCTCAACACCGTCGACCTCCGGCATGCCCGGACCGATGCCGGGCGTGTCCGGGCTTTAGACTGTCATCGGCACCGTGGAAGGACTCCATCCGCCACAGGTCGGTTGTGGCGTCACTGCGTACGACCGGCGTGCGCTAAGCGGTGGCGTCGAGGTAGTAGTCCTGACGATCGCCCCAGGGAGCGGCCCAGCAGGAGCGCTGGTGGATGTGGGCGCCGGGCCCGATGCGGTGCAGCGGGTGGCGGTCGGGACGGGCTGTCCGTTTGGTTGGGTAGATGGCCTGCTCGCCGATGAGGATGGCCTGGGCAAGCTTGCCCAGCTCGTCTGGCGTCCGGTACTCGCCGATGAACACGCCGTGTCCGCTCAGCTGGTAGATCCGGCGCTCCCGACCGGCCGTGTCGGTGTAGGCGATCAGGTCGACCACCTCGCCGGGCTTCCCCCGGAGCGGCAAATCGCCAGCGTGGACCCGCCGGACCCGGAACACGAGTTGGTGCACGAGATGGCCCGGGGGCCAGTCGAGAGTCACGAACAGGTCCGGCCGGGCCGCGCGGACAATCACCTCCTAAGCCAGGTCGAGGCGGGCAGCCGGTATGAGTTGCGCGAGGCGGGCGACGGCGGCCGGAATGTCGGTCCGGCCGTGGCGAATGTCGGTCGGCTCCTCGTCGAGCCGGGTGAACAGCGTCACCACGGCTCTTCGGTCGGCAGGCAACGGTCGGGACGGCACTACCGAGGTATCCCATCCCAGGCTTGATCACTCGGCGACGGGAAGAGTGATGCCGACCCCTTCGCTCTCATGATGCGGTGAGCCGGTTCCGTTGGTCAGGCGCCTTCCGCTTGACGGAGCCGCTCCCGGGCGTCGTGTTCGATCAGCACCAGCGCGAAGTCCCGGATCGGATTGCCTGCAAGGTCCGTCTGTGCAGCCTGCATCGCGGCGCTGACGGTCTCAGGCGGCAGGTCGGGGTAGGCGGCCCGCAAGCGGTCGAGGAGTTCCTCGATGGCCTTCGTCTCTTGGTCCTCCATCCCGACAATCGTGGCCCCGTGACGGCCTCGTGTCACCCGTCGGCGCAGCTCGACCGGGGTCTCGCCGTATCCGGGCTCGTACGGCACAGTGCGTGCGGTGCGGCCGTCGAGCAGGGCGGCGGGCCGCCTGCTCCCCTCCCGTCACGGGGCCGGGTCAGCCCGGAAGCTGCACCACGAATTGGTCGCCGGCCTGCAGCTGCCCGCTGCGGAGGTAGATCGCCTGTGCGGCTGCAGGCGGCGCGGGCATGAACACCGCCGACTCCTGCCAGGCCGTACCGTCCGAACTGCCTCCGCCTCCCCCAATGCGGTAGGAGGTGCCGACGTCGTCGCCCATCTCGTACAGGGGCGACGAACGGAACGGACGATGATCCGGCGGCACGGTCTGGACGACGTGCCACCGGACGGCGTTGCTCCACAGCTCGACCGAGGTCAGGAACAGGCGGCCACCGCCTGCCGCTCGGCGCACTTCCCGCACGGGCAGCACGTCGACGAGCTCGACGACCGGCTCGAGCCCGGACCACGGCGTCACGTCGTCCTCGCTCACCGGCCGACCGTAGCGGCAGACGGCCCGGTGTGATCGGCGCCCAGGCGCCCATCACATGGATCAGCGGCCCGTCTCCCCAACCTCCCGGGGCGGTTTACCGGGGCGGGCTAGGGAATCGCAGGACGAGCGCGTTGGCAGCAGCGAGGTCCCGTACTTCCTTCACCAGTGGGGAGGTCGGACACCGAAGGAGGGCGGTCGGCTTCTCGGCGGGCCCCACATAAGACGAGATCGGGGTCATCTCACCCTTCTGCGGATGGCTGCGACGGTCACGACTGGTCCGTGAGCTGCGGGAATGTGGTTCGGGTTCGGCCACGTCTGGTCCACCCCTTGATGACCTGGACAAATGTCCGGGTCATTTCTTGCCGAGCGGCTGTAGCCCGTATGACGGCAGCGCTGAGGGCTACGTCCGCCTCAGGTTTGCGCGGTCGCTGGGTGTATGGATTCAAGCCCGTTCATGGACGGCCGCCACTGCCTCCTGGCGGTTGAGCCGGACGGCCGGCGGCGAATCCCTGGTCGAACCGGTCCGCGCCCAGTGCCTGCCGGATCTGGGCGACAACTGGGCCTCCCCTTCCCGCTGGAGCGGCCACGCCCGCAGGCCGACACGTTGGCGCATGCCCTCGGCCGCCCCGGCCAGCAGCGCGGCCCGGTCTCCCGTCACCCGCCACGAACGCCAGCTGGGCGAACGCGGTCAGGCAAAGGGTCACGTTACGGGTGCTGTGGGTCGCCAAGCTCAACTCCAGCCCCTCATCGAGCAGCGCCCGGGCCTCTTCCGGCCGGCCACGCGCGAGGGCCAGGATGCCCAGCTGCACCTGGGACCACGCGCTGAGCCCGGCGTGGTCGAACCGCCCCGCCAGGGCTCGCGCCTCGCGCAGGTGGCCGAGGGCGGCGTCGTTGCTGCCCATGGCCGTCTCCACCAGGCCGGCAGGTGAGGGTGGCCACGGTCGTCCAGTACGGCTCGTCCTGGCCGCGGAGCTCCTCCAGGGCGGCCAACTCTCGCCGCAGGGCGCCGTCGAAGTCGCCGACGACCGCTGAAATCCCCGCCATCGCCAGCCGGGACACCGCGTGCAAGTAGGGGTCGTGAATCGCAGCCAGGAGCGATCCCAGGCGCTGGCTGGTTGCCGAGCGCCGCCGCGTCGTCGCCCACCACCTCCAGGGCGGTCACCGCGGCCGTCCACAGCAGCTCGGCCTGGGCTTGGGGGTCCAGCGAGTCGGCGGTGGGCAGCAGCTGCGTCGACCCAGGCGCGGGCCTCACCCAGGTGGTCCCGCAACCCCCAGAACATCCACAGGACCCGGAACAGGTGCGGCAGCGGGCCGCGACCGTTGGCCAGGTACCAGTCCACCGCGGCGGCCAGATTGTCCGCCTCCGCCTCCAGCCGCTCGGCCCAGTGATCCTGGTCGAGGCCCCGAAGCGGGCGGTCGGCCTGCTCGGCCAGCGCCCGGTAGTAATCGGCGTGACGGCGCCCGATCTCGGCGACGTCGGGCCGCGCCGCCAGCCGCTCGGCGACGAACTCGCGGATGACGTTCAGCATCCGCAGCCGCGGGCCGAGTTCGGTGCTGTCGAGCTGGATCAGGCTGTGGCGGGCGAGCGCCTCCGACAGGTCCAGCGCCCGGTCCTCGGTCCAGGCCAGCGACCTGGGCGGCGGCGTCGACTGGTCCAGCCGTCCACGAAGATCGCCATGGTCTCCAGCAGCGACCGTTCGTCGTCGTCGAGCAGGTCCACGCTCCATGCGACGGTGTCCCGCAATGTTCGCTGCCGTTGCGGGCAGGTCCACCGAACCCGTCCCCAGCGCATCCAGGGAGGTCGCCAGCCGGCGCAGCAGCGCGTCGGGGTCGAGCAGCCGGATGCGGGCGGCGGCCAGCTCGATGGCCAGCGGCAGGCCCTCCAGGCGCCGGCAGATCTCCACCACCGCCGCGGCGTTGCCCTTGGTGAGCTCGAAGTCGGGTCGGACCGCGCGGGCCCGGTCCACGAACAGCGCCACCGCCGGCGACGCCGATCAGCGTCTCCGACCGACACGGTGGCGTCGGCCGCCAGCGACAGCGGCGGCACCGGGTACTCACGCTCGGCCCGCAGCCCCAGCACGGTCCGGCTGGTCGCCAGGATCGCCACGCCCGGGCAGCGGGCCAGCAGCTCGCCGAGGTCGCCGGCAACCTCAAGCACCTGCTCCAGGTTGTCCAGGATCGAGCAGCCAGCGGCCGTCGCCCAACTGCTCGACCAGGGCCTGCAGGGCTGAGTCCGTCCCCGCCAGGTCGGCCTCCACCGCCCGGGCGATGCCGGCCAAAACCTGCTCGGGCCGGGTGGTCCGTGTCGAGCGGGACGAACGCGACCCCGGCATCGAAGCGGTCGCGCAGCCGCTCGCCGACGGCCACCGCCAGCCGGGTCTTGCCGACCCCGCCAGGTCCGGTCAGGGTCACCAGCCTGACCTCGGGCCGGCCGAGCAGGTCGGTGACCTCGTCGACGGCCTGCTCCCGTCCGACCAGCGAGGTGGTGGCCAGCCGGCAGCCGGCCCGAGCGCCGCGAGGGCGCCGTGGCTGACGATCGCGGGACGGGCGGCGAATCGCTCGCTCAGCAGCGTCGCCAGGTCGTCGCGGACCAGCCGGCCCAGTTCGGTCGGCGTGCTGAACGTCCGATAGGAGGCCTCGCTCGCCTTGACGCGGGCCAGCAGCTCGGCCAGGCGGCGGCTCGCGGTCCGGCGCCGGCGCCTTGACGTAGAGCAGCCGGGGCAGCCCCTGGCCCGCCAGCTGGAACTCGTCCTCCAGCCCGGAGATCTCCATGCCGGGCGCGACCCACCCGTAGCGCTGCCAGTACACCCCGATGAAGACGTCGCTCTGCGCCAGATAGGCCCGGTACAGCTCGCGCGGCGGATGCGGCCGCGCCCCGGCCTCGAACATGCACCGGGGTCAGCCGCAGCGCCGCGATCGCCCTGCGCGACCGCGCGTCGCTCGGCGGCCAGCTCGCCCAGCGTGGAGCTGACGAACACCCGCAGGCGCTGGTCAGGCGTGCGGATCACCACCGCGACCCCGCAAGCCAGAGTCGGTCGTTGCACCCGTGGCCGGCGTCGTTCAGTCGACCGACACTGGTCACCAAGCGTGATCGGCGCGCACGTCCGGGGCCACCCAACACCAGCGACGTCCTGGCCCGACGCCCAGCGCCAATCTTGATCAAAGGCATGCGAGCATGGCTCCGTTTGCGTCTCGGAACACTTACATCGCGAAGGAAACGCGACACTAGTGATGAACAGACCCAGGTGTCAAGCGCATCTCCGGCAATTCCAGAGAACGTCAAGCCTCATCTGACTCACGACATACGAATAGGCGATCAGGACTGGATTAAGGCTGGTAGGTCTTTGTTGATGATATCGGCGTGAGTGGTTGGCATGCCGTGGGGGAAGCCCGGGTAGTCTTGAGCGTTCACAGTCCTTTGTAGAAGATTCGAGTTCCATCTCTGGTCGTGAACCCGGCCATTCGTTCGCCTCGCTGTTCTACTGATTCTGGCTGTCTTTGCTGAGAGGGCGTGAGCCGGCCGATCGCATAACGGGACGGCGGCCTCGGGGAGCGGAGCGGCGGGCTTGGGGGCGACGGTAGGGGTGCTCGCGGCGCGAACCGATGCGGCCGCAGGCGCCCCGCGTCATTGGTCCCGATACGGCAGGGTTAGGCGCTCGCCGCTTTGGCGAGTTCGGTAGCGCGCGCCCGGGCGTCAATGGCGTCCAGGATGGCTAGCTGGGCGCTGCGGACGGCCCAGTCGGCGTAGTCGAGGGCGCCGGCCGCCTCGGTTTCGGACCAGTCCGCCTCGTCGGCGGCATCCTTGGCGTCCAGCTCCCGGTTCCGCTTGTCGATCTTGGCTCGGACGTCGTCCCTTTTGGCAGCGGCGTCGGCCTGCAGCTGTGCCCACTTGCTGCGCGCATCGGAGGCGGCTTCGTCTGCCTTCTGCTGTGCGTCCTGAGCGGCCTGGTCGAGGTCGTCCTGCGCCTGGTCGACCCGACTCCTGAGCTTGTCACGGGACTCGGCAGCGGCGGCCTGGACCGACTTCCTCGCCTCCGCGACGTGGCTCTGGAGTGCGTCGAGTCGTTCGGTGAAGTCCATGTCTTCCCCCTTCGGGTAATTGGTTCAGGATTGCAGATCGGGCGGGGCGCGTCGCGCCCGTGACATCCCTGGTCTGGGCCCCGGCGGCCGCCGGCGCCACCGATCCCGTCGTTCCTCAACGCTGGCTCCCTCGAACCACTCGACCCCGCCGAGGTTGAAGGCCTTGATGCAAGGACTCGCGCAGACGACCATTCCTGCTATCTGGTGATCGCCACGGTTGTTCCGCTGGCGACCGGCCGGCACGCTGCGCCGCGTTCGGGACGACGTTTCGAAGGTTGTCAGAACTGCAGGTAGTACGTCAGCTCGACCTGGGGCTGCGTCGGCGTCGACACGTCGCGGGAGACCACTTGTCCGCCTGCGCCCTGGAACGGACCGGAGCCACCGGTGATCGGCAGCGTGAAGTTCAGTGACCTGTTGACGATCGTGCCCTGGGTCGTGATCTGTCCCCCGGGGAGGATTGAGGTCGTGGGGCACTGGGCCTCGACCCTGTCCGCGTTGGCCGTGGACACAAACGTGCAGACCACGCCGATACGGCCCACCTGCTTGCCGTTCCGTAGCAGGTTGCCCGAGAACACGACCTCGTCACCAAGGCTGAAGCCCGGAGCGCCGACGTCGATATTTGGATCAAACTCCGTGAACACGGCAAGACGCGCGGATCGTCTGCTGCCTGTCGTCGTGGCCGGACGAGGTCGACGCCGACCCCTGACTCGATGATCCCAAGGCGGGGCCGGCCGCTCCGACCAGCAAGACCATCACCGCGATGACCGCGCCAAGCAGACCCAAGCGCTTCCCCATGGTGCCCTCCTCGCCGGCCATTCGCGTGATGGCCCTCACGCAGTACTACACCGGGCGGCGGGGTGACCTGTCCTCACCCTCCGGGGTGAGTCGGCGTTTCCGGCATGCGTCTCCACCGCCGCCCGACTTGCGGCAGACATCCCATGTTCTGTGGGGTCAAGCGGCGGTCTGGGTGTGGTGGCTCCAGGCGGTGTGTTCGTTGTAGACGGTGCCGGTCTTCAGGCAGCCGTGCAGGATGCCGACGAGGCGGTTGCTGAGTTGGCGGAGGGCGGCCTGATGCCCGATGCCGCGCGAGCGCAGCGCCTGGTAGTAGTCGCGGGCACCGGGTGAGCCTTTCAGCGAGCAGAACGCCCACTGGTGCAGCGGCGTCGGCGAGCCGCCGGTTGCGGGCGTAGCGGGCGAGCACGATCCGGCGGCTGCCGGAGGCGCGGGTGATCGGGGAGGTGCCGGCGTAGTTCTTGCGGCTCTTGGCGTCGGCGAACCGGTCCGGGTCGTCGCCGAACTCGGCCAGGACCCGGGCGCTGAGGACCGTGCCGAGCCCGGGTTGACTCAGGTAGATCTCAGCGTCCCGGTGTCGGCCAAAATGCTCGGCCACCACCTCCTCCAGCGCGTCGATCTCCGCGTTGAGCGCGGCGATGAGGCGGACCTGGCCAACCACGATCGCGGCGTAGGCCTTCTGCACGCGGCCGGTTGCCGCAGCGCCGGAGCCCGCAGCACGGCCTGCGGCTGTCCGGCCCTGGCCTCGACGTTCCGCCGGTTCGCCCGGCGCAGCGCCGCGGCCAGCTGCGCGCGGGACAGCCGGGCCGCGCGGTCGGGGTCCGGCGCCCGACCCAGCAGCTCGAGGGTGTCGGCCGCGGACAGATCGTCGAAGGCCTGCAGCGCGGCCGGGAAGAACTCCCGCAGCGCACTGCGCAGCCGCAGCACGTGGCGGTCCGGTCCCAGATCATGGACTGATGGGTGCGGGCCAGGAGCTTGACCGCCGCGCGATCCGCGAACTGCAGCGCCGCCTGCCGGTGACCTCGGCCGGCGTCCGCGAGCAGCGAAGCGGCTGGCCTGCGGTGGTACTCGAGCTCACATGCCAGCGCTTCGATGTTGGCGTCACCGATCAGCGCTATGCCACCACCCGCTTCCTCGACACCATGATCGAAGCGACTCCAGCGGAACTGGCGCGGGTCTACAGGCGATGCCTCATCGACCCGTATCGAGGTCACCCGCTCGGGAGGTCCTGTTCATCCGCGCCGGGACCGTGCACTATCACCTGCACAAGGTCTTCGCCAAGCTCGCGATCAACTCGCGCAGCCAGATCGATCGTGTTCTGCCCGACGACACGACCGCCACCGGAGTAGTCGCCGGGTCGCCATGGCCAGTTCCACCGGCCGGTGGCGGATGCGAGCGCGGCCGGGCCACCACGAAACTCGGCCCGCCGGCATCGTGTCGACCCGACAAGGCGAGGCCGCGGATCGACAGTGGCCCGGTCACCTCGGCGGAAGGAAACCTGATGAGTACATCCTCCAGTCGCCTACCCGCTCCGGAGGGCCCAGGCTCGGTCTCCGGCGCGCCCGGCCTCCCCGAGGGGTTCTCGGACACGTTCTCCAGCCGGTACGTCGACACCGGCGAGTTGCGCCTGCACGCGGTCATCGGCGGCCAAGGTCCTCCGCTGCTGCTCGTCCACGGCTGGCCCCAGACCTGGTACGCGTGGCGGATGGTGATGCCGAGGCTGGCCGAGGACTTCGAGGTCATCGCGGTCGACCAGCGCGGCATCGGTCTGTCCGACAAACCCCGCGACGGGTACGACATCGGCAGCCTCGCGGGCGATCTCGTCGCGCTGCTGGACGCCCTCGGCCACAAGAGGTTCGCGGTCTACGGGACGGACACGGGCATGCCGATCGCGCACGCTCTGGCCGCGGATCACCCGGAGCGCGTCGACCGCCTGGTCGTCTCCGAGGCGTTCCTGCCGGGCATCTCCCCGCCGCTGCCGCTGTTCGTCCCGCCGATACTCAACGCCCGCCTGTGGCACCTCATGTTCAACCAGCTCCCCGGCGAGGTGAACGAGGCACTCGTCAGGGGACGCGAGGACGTCTTCTTCGGCGCCGAGTTCGCGGCCTCGGCCGGCACGGTGAAGCTGCCGGACGATGTCGTCCGGTACTACGTCGACATGCTCGCCGCCGACCCGGAAGCCCTGCGCGGCAGCTTCGGGTTCTACCGGGCGATCCGACGAGCGCCGCGCAGAACGAGAGCGCAAGACTCGGCGGTTGACGATGCCGGTTCTGGCGATGGGCGGCGAGCAGAGCGGCGGCGAGAACGCCGCGAATTCGATGAAGCTCGTCGCCGACGACGTGCAGGGCGTCGTTCTCCGCGGAAGCGGCCACTGGGTCGCCGAGCAGGCTCCCGACCAGTTGCTGGCGGCGCTCACCGCGTTCCTGGGTCCCTACCGCGACCGAACGGTCCCGCCGCAGGACAGCGACCCGGCTGCGGTCACCGCTCCCTGACCGGAGCCCTGAAAGGGACCCGGAAGCCGCTCGGTAACCTGACGCAGGAGGCCTCCATGTCTTCCGCCACCGAAGAGCCTGTGGCTGCGGGATCCGTCCGTTTCGGGTCGACATCCCGGAGGAGCAGCTCGCCGAGCTGCGCCGGCGGGTCGCCGGCGGACGCGCTGGCCGAGCACCGAGCTGGTCGGGGACCGGTCGCAGGGCGTGCAGCTGGCGACGATGCAGGAGCTGGCCCGGTACTGGCAGAGCGACTACGACTGGCGCGCGGTGCGAGGCGCGGCTGAACGCGCTGCCGCAGTTCACGACCGAGATCGACGGGGTGGACGTCCACTTCGTCCACGTCCGGTCGCCGCACCCGGACGCGTTGCCGCTGATCATGACGCACGGCTGGCCCGGCTCGGTGATCGAGCTGCTCGGGATCGTCGGCCCGCTCACCGATCCGACCGCGCACGGCGGCGCGCCGAGGACGCGTTCGACCTGGTGCTGCCGTCCCTGCCCGGGTACGGCTTCTCCGGCCGAGCCGGCCGAGCTCGGCTGGGACGCCGGCCGCATCGCCCGGGCCTGGGCGGAGCTGATGCGCCGCCTCGGCTACACCCGCTACGTCGCCCAGGGCGGCGACGTCGGCGCCGCCGTCACCGACGCGATGGGCCGCCAGGCACCCGAGGGGCTGGTCGGCATCCACACCAACCTGCTGCGGACCGCGCTGGCGGGCGGCGCCGGCCTGCCGGCGGACACCGAGCAGGAACGCGCCGCGGCCGACGCGATCGCCACCTTCCGGACCAGCGGCTTCGGCTACTTCCTCGAGCAGTCCACCCGGCCGCAGACCATCGGCTACGCCCTGCTGGACTCACCGGTCGCGCTGGCCGCCTGGATGCTCGACCACGACACCGACAGCTACTACAAGATCTCCCGCGCCTTCGTCGACGGGCAGCCGGCCGGCAGCCTCACCCGCGACAGCATCCTCGACAACATCACGCTCTACTGGCTGACCGGCACCGGCGCCTCGGCCGCCCGGACGTACTGGGAGAACGGCCGGGCCGCCGCCGCCGCGGCCGGCCGGCGAGTCCGCCCGACGTGACGGTCCCGGTCGGCTTCACCACGTTCCCCGGCGAGATCTTCCGCGCCCCCCGCAGCTGGGTCGAAGCAGGCCTACCCCAACCTCACCTACTTCCACGAGGCCGACCGGGGCGGCCACTTCGCCGCCTGGGAGGAGCCGGAGCTGTTCGCCGACGAGATGCGGGCCGCGTTCCGCTCACTCCGCTGAGTCGACGTCCGACCCGCGAAAGGGCACACGACCTCATGGCCGCCGACACTGCGCCATGACCACGACACGGCCGTCCGACCGTTCCCTGTGGAGATGCCCGACGAGGCCGTCGTCGACCTTCGGCGCCGGATCGCGGCGTGGCGGGCGCCCGAACGGGAGCCGGTCGATGACCAGTCCCAGGGCGTCCAGCTCGCGACGATCCAGGAGCTCGCCCGCTACTGGGCGACGGACTAGGACTGGCGCAGGTGCGAGGCGAAGCTGAACGCGCTCGCCCAGTTCGTCACCACGATCGACGGCCTCGACATCCACTTCATCCACGTCCGCTCGCGCGCAGCAGAACGCGCTGCCGCTGATCGTCTCGCACGGCTGGCCCGGCTCGATCATCGAGCAGCTCAAGATCATCGGCCGCTCACCGACCCGACCGCGCACGGCGGCAGCGCGGCGGACGCCTTCGACGTGGTGATCCCGTCGCTGCCGGGCTACGGGTTCTCCGGCAAGCCGACCGTCACCGGCTGGGATCCCGAGCGCATCGCCCGCGCCTGGGTGGTGCTGATGCAGCGACTCGGATACAGCCGCTACGTCGCGCAGGGCGGCGACTGGGGCACCGGTCACCGAGCGCGATGGGGCGCCAGGCGCCCGACGGGCTGCTCGGCATCCACGTCAACTTCGCGCAGAGATGCCGCCGGCCGTGCTCGCGCGCGCTCCGCAGCGGCGAGCAACCCCCGGCGGACTTCTCGGCGCGAGAAGCGTGCCGTACGGGCAGGTCGCGTCCGCGACCCTGCACCGCCGGCTACGGGGTCATCAGGGCACCCGCCCGCAGACGATCGGCTACAGCCTGGCGGACACCCCCGTCGGCCTCGCGGCCTGGCTGCTCGACCACGACGCGACCACGCTACGAGCACCTCGCCCGGCTCTTCGGCGGACAGCCCTACGGCGCCTCACCCGCGACGACGTGCTCGACAACACCTCGCTCTACTGGTTCACCAACACGGCCATGTCCGCGGCCCGGCTGTACTGGCAGCAAGCCGATCGGCAACCTCATCGTTCGACATCGCCGAAGACCGTCGAGATCTCCGTGCCGGCGGCGTGACGGTGTTTCCCCGACGAGTACGTCCAGCCCCGCGCAGCTGGACCGAACAGGCCTATCCACAACCTGATCTACTTCAACGAAGCCGGCCGAGGCGGCCACTTCGCGGCCTGGGAGCAACCGCAACTGTTCTCCGAGGAGCTGCGGGCCGCCTTCCGCACCCTGCGCTGACCGGGCTGCCCACCTCCCGCTGCCGGTCGTGGTTTCATCTCCCGAGCTGTCGCGTCCTGACCACGACCGCGTCATCTACCGGTTGACCAGCCGCCGCACTTCCACCTTGCCATCGCGCACCCTCACCTGAAACGCCGGCTGGGGATGGGCGGTGGGGCCGCTCAGGGCGAGGCCATCAGAGAGGCGATAGCGGCTCGAGTGCCAGGGGCAGACGACACACCCATTCTCGATCCTGCCCTCGTGGAGGGGACCGCCTTGATGTGCGCACCGGTCGAGGAGCGCGTACAACGATCCCCGCTCGCGGACAAGCACAATCTCGACACCCGCGGCCTTGACCAGCAGCGGCTCCAACTCCTTCACAGTGGCCTCGTCGGCGACCGCCGTCCAGTCCTCGGGTGCCTCCAGAAAGGCTGTGTGGTCGACGCCGACCCCCCTTCGGAACGACAGGTGGCCCCCGAGAAAGGCGCCAACGCTGACCGTGCCGTAGCCAGCCAGCGCCAACGACCTTCCGGCGAAGCGGCGACCCGCCTTCCGCGCAAGCCACGATGTGGCGAAGAGTCCGGTGGCTACGACATTGGTCGTAGCGTGCACCAGGCCAAGCCGTTGAGACGGTCTGTCGAGCGTCGCAAAATCGTTGAGGCCCGCTGCCGCAGTGGGAAGCGCCGACAGGACGCCGAGTGCGACGAGCCGTCCGCCGCCGGGCGGCCGCGCTTGCCTCCGAGCCAGTCCAGGGCCACGGCACTCGTCCAGGCCCCGATGACGACGTCGGTGAGCGGCGGATGGAGTGGGTGGCCCGAAAGCAGTGCCGCTCAACGCCTCGTTGGCGGATGATCCGGCGGAGCTGCACGCTCCACCGCTCTAGCCAGGGGCCCGGCGACCTGATCGAGGGAGTCGATCTGCTCCACCCGAAGTGGCAGTCTCCCGCAGGGGTCTCAGACCATCGCGAATGCTTTGAGCAGCGAGACCTCCCTTCGCACTCGACGAGCCGACTGTGTGCCCGAGGATTTGCATCACCAGAAGTAGCCGGGGTAGGGGTCGGTGCATGATGGTCTCCGTCCTTCGGAGTCTCTCGGTTGCCTACTCTTCGGCTCTCATATATGTGCAGCTACTCGGTCGCGTTCGCTGCCTACGCGAGGGTGTAGCCGCCGTTATGCAGCCGCTCGACGACTCCGCTCCAACTCGAGGCGTCGGCCCTAGGCACCGTGCACAAGTACCACGGTCGGCTGGGCTCTGTCGTGCCCGGAGTCCTGAGCGAGCGTTCCCGGAGCTCGGACGAGAGTGAGGCCGGTCGGCACGATGGCGACGGCGACAGCGACGAGTCGTCGCCGGGGCCGCGGTGCGCTGGGGGTTCCATGGCTGGCCCCTTCCTGGGCCAATCGGGGCGGTGATCAGGGTGTGCCTAGACGTGCAGCAGTGCGGCGGCCTCGGCGTCGAAGATCAGGGCGGGGTCGAGGCCCATGGCGGCCAGGTTGCCCTCGATCTCGAGCAGGACCAGGCCGTGCAGGCGTGACCAGACCTGGATTGCGCGCAGGGCCACCGGTGCATCGGTCTCGAGTCCGCGGCTGCGGGCCCAGGCTTCGAGCTGGCGCGCGAGTGGGGGCTGGCGGCGTGGCGGGCGGGGAGGTCGGCCAGCACCTCCAGCAGCGTGGACATGGCCCGCCGGTCGCAGGAGTGCTCACACTCCGGCAGTTGATGGGGCTCGTCAGCGTCGAGCGGGACGCCCATCTCGCGGGCCGCGACCACGCCGGGCTCCAGGCCGAGGCCGTCGGCGGGCTCGCGGCTCATCAGGGACACCACCCGAAAGATGCCAGCTTCAGCTCCACCTGGGCCATCACCTTGTCCCGGGTCACTCGACGATGCCCCGGAAGCGGTTGCGGGCAGATTCGGCGACGATCGGCGGACCGGCCGCCGGCATCGGCGGAGCGTCGGCGCCCGGCGGACGAAGAAGTCGGCGAACACCGCGCCGTCCACCGCCTGCCGAGAACCCGGCTACTTGATGGGCGATGACGTGCGTTCTTCCTCTTGGCAAATCTCCAGAAGATGATTGTCATCTTCCCCTATTAGCCTCTGGTCGAAAACGGTTAATGCGTCATGTCCCGCCGAACTAAGTAAGTCAGCTACGTCAATCGGTAGGTTCTCATCTACTTTGAATCTCACGCAGTTGCTTTCTCTGGCAGCAATATCACTCTTTCGCGTGCCAACTCAGCGGCATAAGAGACAGCAGCTTGAATATCTTCCCGGCTGAGAGAGGGGGTAACTTTTTAATAACTCATCTGAGGTAACATTCGCAGCCAGATTGTCCAGAATAACTGAGACCATGACACGAGTACCTTTTATGCAAGCCTTACCATTACAAATTTTAGGATCTACAGTAATTCGCTCTTGCCAGTCCATATTCTTATACCTCGATGGAATTATAGCACGGTCATTCTCCGCGTCTGGCTACTGCTTACGCGGCTTGCCCGTATCAATTGTAACGGGCAAGGCTT
>CAVYOJ010000002.1:0-1024414 GCA_963770145.1 uncultured Actinomycetota bacterium
CATAAGACAGAAATACGTATGAGTCAGTTCCCGGACAGAGATTTCAATGAATATCCATTTAATTACCAGACCTCTCCTGCACCAAGTTACCCATTCGGCGGACCAGGCGGATTATCTGGGAGCACCTGTATCAAGAAATATCCGATTGCTGGTGCGATTTACCTAAAGGATTTGCAACCAATGTTCGGTGTTACGTCATGTTCTCATGTATTTAGCGGTGCAGAGAAGGCCCTGCATGGCAGGATAATGCCGTTATCCCTCAATAGACTCGATGATCAAATCCTACACGAATGGTAACTTTGAACATTATAACGACGACAAAGAAGAACCTTTCGGCCATGATATCAGCGATACGTTTGCATTTCCTCACATTAAATACTGTGACCCTAAACCGATGCTTCGATCCAACTCTTGAACTACAAATCTGAACAGCGTGCCTCACTGAACAGTTGGCCACTCGGTACAATTTAACTTTGTAAAAGGCAGGTGGTACCAGAATTCAAGAGACATTTCATCAGTATACCATTTCTTTCAAAATTTGGATTTTCGATTGGCATGATAGTTCATTGACTTCGAAATTATTGATTCTATTTGAGCGTTCGTTTGCGTCTGTATTTAATACATCCAGACCTGGGAAATGGATGCAAGAGCTTAGGTCTGGTTCGTTCTTTGCTTGATACTCAAAAATTGCTTACAAATCGCCTAATAATGTCTTCTTAGAATTTGCTCTTTGTTTTCTCATTGCTTGAAAGATCAAATGAAGCAGAGAAATATCGAAGATTTCAGAGATGTAAAGTGCTGGACATCTTTTTCTTGACTCTTCAACTCTCTTATTACCTCTGGATTCGCACCATGTACGTAGAGCTTTGTTATGTGATGCCTCTGCTAGCTGCTTGATGTAATTGATAATGGAGTTCATTTTGGCTTCTCAAGACTTTCAGCGTAGAATATTTCCACCTTTCTGTTTCTGTGTTGAGTAATAACAAAGGCAATCTTCGATGTCTCCAAGTACATAAATACCCATACTTCTTCTTCCTACTATAGTACTTGTGGACCAGTCCATTATTTCCCGGCCTTCATGTTGCGTGCCTATTTCTGCTTCAAAGTCTAACGCGTGGAAGACATTGCCAACTTTACCCAAGTACTTGAGGTTGCACTCAAAGCTAGGCTTGTGCGTTCTCTATCTCCTTGAACGTGTGAGTATCCGCCAGGTTGTTAAAGTTGTAAAATGGTAAACTTTCAAGTATAGAAAGCCTCTTGGATTTGAGTACTAAACTGATGATCGTATGTATCAAGCCTTCTATCCAGATTCTATAGTGTCATTTTCTTTATCCCTCTCTGTTTAGCAGTAACATCTATTGGTACTTTGTCATTTTAGGGCATAGAAGGAGATTTGATCGGTGTTTTGCCAGAACCATACCGCTCTTTCTACAGCAGTGGCATTAATAAACAGATCTATCTTCACGGCAGATGCCTGCATTACTATGGAAATGGCTTGTAACCTAACTTTCTCCAAGGACACTACATTGTTAGCTATACGCCACATTCTAACCAGAATGCTTTCCAATCCCACAAGACACTTCTGATACTCCAGAGGCAGCTCTTCATCGATGTACTTTCTTATGTTCTCTTTAAGCTTCCTACCTCAAACATTGTAGGTCTCTATTGACAGTGGGTTGCCTTATCTGCATATCTAGCTATCTCAGGTTGTCTACGTCCCAGTCACCATGGCCATTATGCATTCTATTGATCCAGACTCACGATCGTTAAAGTCCAGTAGACTCTGGAACGGTCTTGTTCTCAAAAAGTATATTAACATCATGATCGACGGTTGGTATATGGTATCGATAGACAAGATACTTGACAGTGATAACAATGGAATATGCTTTATTCAAGGAGAGACAAGATTATATGACAACAGTTTTGGAAGGTTCGCCCGAGCAAAAAGACTTGGCGTTAAAAAACATGATGGTTGCCAAAAAGACTACGAGATCAGAGGACTACCTTGGGGTCGATGTCTGCAGATTTCACACTTTCAGTGGGTGCGAAAACAAGGATGTTAACAGATGCAGAAATCGACATTACGATTAATGCACCTCCCTGGGAAACTTCGTAGAAGCGAAGGTGAGAATGATATAGGAGATTCTGCAGTAGATGATGGTCATAAATGGGCAGGCGTGACTTTTGACTTCTTTCAGAAAGTATTTTCTCGTAATTCGATTGATAACAACTGGATGCCACTTGTGGTAACCGTTCATTATGATAGAGGATTTGATAATGCATTCTGGAATGGATTTCAGATGGTATACGGAGACGGAGGTGGTCAATCAAATTGGGATAATCCCACAAAATTTCTGGATATAATGGGACACGAAATGAGTCATGGTGTAATTAGTAAAACAGCTGACTTACAATACAGGAGACAATCTGGTGCGTTAAATGAGTCTATTGCTGATGTCATGGGCAGTTGTATTAAACAATATCATTTGAATCAAACAGTTGATAGAGCTGATTGGCTCCTCGCTGAATCTATATTCTAACTCCTCGACCACATGGGAAATGGCTTCGATTAAAGAACCATGGAAGAAGAAGGGTGCGTTGCCAGGGAACATACGAATTCAACTATCCTGGTCATATGGATGATTTTTGGAAACCGACTTTGATAATGGCGGGGTACATATTAAATTCTGGCATTCCAAGTGAGCCTTTATGTTACTGTACTGAGATTGGTGGTAAATTCGTGGAAAAAGGGCGGTTTCAGAGGACCAAAGCCCTAGATAAATTAGGACCACTTTCACAGTTTGAAGATGGTGCAAAAGCGACTGTCGCTGTGGCAAATGAGCTGTTTGGAGGAGGAAGCAGAAGAGCACAGCTCGGTTCTCAAGGGATGGAGCACTAGGGAGTATAAAGTAGAGAACAAAGGCATCGAATCTCATAGATGAAAATCCGTTTCGAAAGTGGTGGAGGATTAGAGGTATTTTTACAGAAAAGACCATAGATTAGGTACTATGCATGCAGATGATTCTTGGTATTAGAGAAACTCGTAGCTAGCTCAAATTTTTTCGAATTGCCTAAATTTGTGAAATCGGATGTTAATGGTGCAGATTTCTTTAACTATAAGATTACAGTAGAAATCGGTGAAGAGCATACAATAAAAGAAACGACCTCACACTAGAAACAAGGCTTCAGCCTTTATTTGATTACCTCAGAAGCTGATCAGCTTGAAAACATGATCTCACACCGTCAATGTACGGCCGCACCGAAGTAGTTGTTAAGGATAACATTCTAAAGAAATTTGCGCAGTTATTGAATTATACTTCTGGAACCCACCCAGACCTATCTGCTTTATTCACAAATCAATGTGTAAGAGTGGTTATTGAACTATAATGCTTATCCGAGTCAGCAAGTAGATATTTAGCCCTGGTCAAGAAAATCGACCTCCAGGCGTCCAGGCCGATGAAGATCAGCGAACCGACTCCGGCCGCCAGCAGGCCAGGCACCAGCACAAGCTCTAGCATCGATCCGCCTAGCCCGGTGGCCTCCATCAGCAAGAACGCCCCGGTCAGCGGCGAGCCGAGCACCGTGCTGATGGAGGCGAAACTGCCAGCCGCGGCCACCACCGCCTGGGTTCTGGCCGAGCATCCCGCTTGACGAGCCGGATCGCGAGGGCGCCGAGGCCGCCGCCGAGGGCGATCAGGGGACCCTCGGGTCCGAGCACCACGCCGAGACTCAAGGTCGCACCCGCCGCGAGCAGGATGCCCGGAAGTTCGATAGCGGAGGGAGGGCCCTCGCCCGTCTTGAACCCGTCGGCCGGTGAGTGGCCGCCGGTGCCGGGAAGGTACCGGATCGTCAGACCAACGAGCACTCCGGCCAGCACGAGCGGCGGAATGGGCCACCACAAGGGTTCGGCGTCGAAGCCGAGGTCCTTGGGCAGGGTCGTGAAGATCCATTCCTGCAGCTCGCTGACGAGCGCGAGAAAGAAGTAGGCCGCAGCCGAGATGGGCACCCCGATAATCGCGGCAAGCCCCAACAGCGCCACGTAGCTCCTGGACCGCAACAGCGCAAGCGGATTCACCGGCGTCGCAATCGTCACATAGTCCTCCCGCCCCCGGTTGGACAGACCGCGCGCAGTATCCCGCACCGCGCAGCGGTGCCTACCTGTTCACGGGCCGCCGAGCCGGGCCGATCCGGCTGATCCCACAACATCGCGCTTCCACCGTTGCGGCGGCTATCTGCCGCAGCAGTGAGACTCCCAAGTGGAGCCGCTGGTGGCAGAAAGAACGCGGTCGCGGAACATCCGACTTCGACATGTGCGTGCAACAAGGTGTGGGTCCAGCGGCGTGGTCGTGGAGCGGTTCGTGGGACGAACCGCAGCCCCGGAGGGCCGCTGAAGCCGCTGTGGCGCTCCGCTTAGCCCGGATCCACCGATGATCATGGCGGCGGGCGTGCCGTAACAGCGAGATGCCCTTGTGCAGCAAGAGAATCAGAGCTGTCTAGGAACTGATTCTGGCTGTCACGAAGGGCACCTCGTAGATGCAACTTTCTCATAGGTCTTCGTCGCTGTCCGCGCGCTTCGATGAGGCGGGTCTGGTGTCGGCCGGCGGGCTGGTCCCGGTGCTGGGACTGGCCGAGAGAGCGGGCCTGCGGGCCCTGGCCGAGCAGCAGCTGACGGTGCCGACGGACAAGGGCGCGCACGCCGGGTCGAAGGTTGCTGGGCTGGTCGCGGGGATGGTGGCCGGGGCGGACAGCATCGAGGACATGGACCTGCTGCGGCACGGCGGGATGGGCCGGTTGTTCACCGGGTTCTACGCCCCGTCGACGTTGGGCTCGTTCCTGCGCGGTTTTGCGTTCGGGCACGTGCGCCAGTTGGACGCGGTCGCTGCGCGGCTGGTCGCGAACTTGGTCGGACAGACGCCGCTGCTGCCCAACGCCGGGCAGATCGCCTACCTCGATGTCGATGACACGATCCGGGCGACCTACGGCTACGCCAAGCAGGGCGCCGGCTACGGCTACTCCGGCGTCAAAGGGCCTCAACGCGCTGATCGCGGCGCTGTCCACCCCGAGCGGCGCGCCGGTGATCGTGGCGACCCGGCTGCGGAAGGGGTCGGCGAACTCCGCCCGCGGTGCTGCCCGCCTGGTCGCCGACGCCCTCAAGACCAGCCGCGCCTGCGGCGCGGCGGGGCTGCTGGTCGTGCGGGCGGACTCGGCGTTCTACGGCCGCGACGTCGTCGCCGCCATCAGCCGCGCGAAGGCCCGGTTCTCGATCACCGCCCGCCAGGACGTCGCGGTGAAACGGGCGATCGCCGCGATCGGTGAGGATGCGTGGAGGGCGATCCGCTACCCGCACGCCGTGTTCGATGAGCAGCTGCAGCAGTGGGTCAGCGACGCCGAGGTCGCCGAGGTGCCCTTCACCGCGTTCGCCTCCCGCGGCCGCAAGCACGCCGTCACCGCCCGGCTGATCGTGCGCCGCGTCCGCGACGCCAACCCCGACCACGTCGTGGCCGATGCCCAGGGCGAGCTGTTCCCGGCCTGGCGCCACCACGCGGTGTTCACCGACTCGCCCCTGGTGATGCTGCAGGCCGAGGCCGACCACCGCCGGCACGCGAGCATCGAACAAGTCATCGCCGACCTGAAGAACGGCCCGCTCGCCCACCTGCCGTCGGGCAAGTTCAACGCCAACGCCGCGTGGCTGGTGCTGGCCACGATGGCGTTCAACCTCACCCGCGCCGCCGGCGCGCTGGCCTCGCTGTTCCACGCCCGAGCCACCACCGCCACGATCCGCCGTCAGCTGATCAACGTCCCCGCCCGGCCGATCCGCTCCGGCCGCCGCATCCACCTGCGGCTACCCATGAACTGGCCCTGGGCCGACGCCTGGCTCAGGCTGTTCACCGCCGTCCTCGGACCACCCGCCGCCGCCGCTGCCTGACCACCCCGGCCCACCGGCCACAACCCACGATCACTGGAAAGGCCGGGCAGACCGGCAACCCTCACACGCCCACACAGCGCCCAGCCCGGCCCAAGATCAACAAGACCTCACGGCAAATCACTTCGGTGCATCCGGGCTAAGGCGCCCCGGTACGCCTGGGACGAGGCGGTCGGCGCGGGTGGCCGGTCTTTCAAGGCGGTAGCACGGGTTCGAATCCCGTTGGGGGCACAAACCAGATGGCTGCATGATCGCCGCCGGCCGCCGCGACTGCCCATGGCAACGTGTCGGCCGTGAGGGTCGCGCGGCACCGCGCGGTGTGGGCCGGCTTGTCGTGGTGATCTCCGGACGTAGCGCGTCGAACAACGCCCGTGCCCGCGGGCGTTTCCGCCGAGCATAAGGTGGAGGTTTCGAGCCTTCCGACACTGGTGTTGTTGTGGTGTTCAGGTCCCTCAGCTGCAAGCTGCGGCCCGGGGAAGCGCTTTCGACGGCCGCGGCGCCCGGATGGAGATTGTTGGCTCCGAGGCAAAAGTGGTGCCCGTGCGCCTCGCAGATGTGCGGGTCGCTGGCCGGTGCCGCGGTGCCGGCGCCGCGGTGGCTGGTGCCGCGGTGGCCGACGAGGCAACTGCCAGCAGCGTTGCCAGGTCCCGCTTCTCCTCCGACGGCTTCGACACCGTGAACCGCACCTGCGACGTATCCACCAACGGCGGTTCATCGCGCCGCTGCGTGCGAGTGGGGGAGGACAGGAATCCCGACCCCACTCGACGCGCGTCGGCTGGATGACTCAGTGTGCCGACGGGACGTGCACGTTGAAGAAGTTGTCGATATCGTTGATCTGCTGGTACCAGCCCACGGTGCAGGCGCCTGACGCATCGCACGAGCCACCGACGGTGGTGCCGACGACCTTCACGAATGCCGTGTTTCCCTCGTGCTGAATCCAGGGTCCACCGCTGTCGCCTTCGTGGAGGATCACCTGACCGCCCTTGGAGACCCTGGTGAGAAACCTCGTGGTGGTGCCGTCGCCGAACGTCACGGACTGGTTGACCGCCTGCACGGTGATGCCACGAACCTCACCGGTGTATGCGCTGTCGTTGGTGACCAGAGATGCGCTCCCCTGATTCGGCTGGGCGAACAGCGCGCCGTCCTCCAGGTACGTTGTGGCGCTGGTGCGGCCGCCGCCCCAAACCTCCCCGGCGTAGCTCCCGTTTACCGTCTCCGAGTCGATGCACGGGCTGCACAGGCGGCGATTGGTGACCTTGCCCATCGTCACCCCGTGCGTCTTGATGGTGTCACCCACCCGGGCACAGTGGCCTGCGGTGAGCATGAAGTTGTTTCCGGACGCGTTCCCGACCACGGTGGGTCCTGACGTGCAGCCGCCCAGCGGCGTGGTGATGAAGTCGCCACCGAAGAATGGATTGGTGTCGTTGCTGCGGCTCAGCCGGGTGGGGCGAGGCATCGACTCAGTCGCCACCACGACGTTCGAGCCGTATCGCGCCAGAACCGCAAGACGGGCGGCATCCGAGTAGTGGGTCAGGTAGACCTTCACCTTCCCGGAGACCGGGTCCGGACCCCACTGGGTCAGTTGGGGGCCTTGGGCGGCAAGGCTGGCCTGGTCGCTGTCTATCCGAGCGGTGACGGACTCGTTGGTGGCCGCCCGACTCGCGGTCGGTCCCCAGCCCGCCGGCGAGGTCGACGCGGCCGGCTGCGGTCCGGCGGCGACGGCCGCGGCTGGGGGGGAGTACGGCGACGGCCAGCGCAACCAGAGTCGCGACCAGAACCGCGCCGACGTGGGTGATCTTACGAATCATGTGAACCTCTCCTGAAGAATGAATGTGGGCCGGGGTTGGATAACGCTCCTTTGGTGGTGGCTGCGGTGAATCGCGCTGTGGGGAGCCTGGCGCGCCGATCTAGAAAATGACCTGGACGGTGATCTGAAAATCTGTGGCGATCACAGGCTGACTAGTCTCAGACTTGCTACCTCAGGCCGGGCGTAGAAGGATCGGCGATAGCCGTGGGGGCGACGGACGTCCGCGTGTCGGGTCCGGTCGAATTGGTGCACGACAGTCAGGTCATCCCGGTCGGTGGCCCGGTCGGCAGGCGATCCTGACCGTCCTGGCGGGGCGACCCGACACGAGGGTGTAGCCGGCCGAGCTGATCACCATGGTCTGGGATGACCCGGACGCGGCCAGCCCGGAGATGCTGGACAGCCACGTGACCCGACTGCGCCGGGTGCTCACCCCGGCCGGCCTAGCGATCGTCGGGGACCGCCCGGATTATCGGCTGCCGGTGGCGGCCGAGCGTGTCGACCTGGCCCGGTTCGACGAGCTGCTGCACACCGCCCGCGCCCTGTGGATACCGACCCGGACGGGGGCCGGCCGCGGTGGCGGGTCGCGGTGGGCCTGTGGCGGGGACCGTTGGGTTGACAACCTGACGCTGGCCGGTGTCCACCGGCCTCCTCGTGCTGTTCGACGAGTGCGGCAGCGCGACCACGCAGATCAGGATCGGAAGGAGACCGTGCCGGATCAGCCGTTCTCCCTGGACGGCCGGTTGGTCGAGTCGATGTCGTGTAGGTGGTTGCGGATGGCGGCGGTGGTGACGCCGGATTCTTCGGTGTGGTCGGTGCCGATGCCGGTGAGCAGGTCCAGGGCGGCCTGCCAGTGGCGGCGGGCTTGGTCGGGGTCACCCAGGGCGTGGTGGGTGTGAGCGAGTCCGTCGTGGACGCGGGCCTGGTCGGCGGGTTGGTCGAGCTCGACGGCGAGTTGTAGGGCGGTGTGCTGGTGATGGAGGGCGTCGTGGCGCTGGCCGGTGGCGTGGTGGACCCGGCCCAGGCCCTGGTGGGCCTCGAACTGCCAGTTGCGGTCACCGGTCTGGCGGGCGACGGCCAAGACATGCTCGAAACAGTCGGCCGCCGGCCCGTGTCGGCCCCGCAAGTAGTGGACGTAGCCGAGACCGGTCAGCGCGTCCTGTTCGGCGGTGTGGTCGCCGGTCCGGCGGGCGCCGGCCAGGGCCTGTTCGAAACAGCCGGTCGCAGGCTCGTACCGGCCCTGCAAGTAGTGGACGGCGCCGAGACCGCGCAGCGCGTTCTGTGCGGTGGGGTGGTTGCCGGTCTGGCGGGCGCCGGCCAGGGCCTGCTCGAAACACTCGGCCGCCTGCCCGTACCGGCCCCGCACGGAGTGGACGGTGCCGAGACCGACCAGCGCGCGCTGTTCGGCGAGGTGGTTGCCGGTCTGGCGGGCACCGGCCAGGGCCTGCTCGAAAGACTCGGTGGCGGCCCCGTACCGGCCCTGCACGTAGTGGACGTAGCCGAGACCGGTCAGCGCGTCCTGTTCGGCGGCGCGGTTGCCGGTCCGGCGGGCGCCGGCCAGGGCCCGCTCGAAACACTTGGCCGCGGGCCCGTTCCGGCCCTGGATCCGGTGGACGTAGCCGAGACCGTTCAGCGCGTCCTGTTCGGCGGGCTGGTTGGCGGTCTGGCGGGCGCTGGTCAGGGCCTGCTGGTGCAGTAGGGCGGCCAGGCTGTAGTGGCCGCGGGTGCGAAGGTGTCGACGCAGGGTGGCGGATTGGTGCAGGGTGTGGTCGGCCCGGTGGCGGGTGGCGGCGTGGTGGGCGGCGGCGAGCAGGTTGTCGGTTTCGCTGTCGAGCCAGGTCTGGGCCTGGTGGTCGCCGGTCAGGGTGGGTGCGGGGGTGTGGGTGGCCGGTGGGCGGGGTTGTTGGTCGGCCTCCCACGGGTAAGTGAGGTTCATCGCCTGGGTGCTGGTGGCCGCGTAGTGGTCGTACAGCCGGTCCAGGGCGGCCTGCCGGTCGGGTTCGGGCAGGTCGGCGGCCAGGGTGGCGGCGTAGGCGGCAACCAGGTCGTGCAGGGTGTAACGGCGGTGAGCGGGTTGATCGAGCAGGCTGGCCGCGTACAACTGATCCAGCAGCCGCGCAGCATCCCGCACAGTGGCGTCGGCGAGGGCAGCCAGCGCGTAGGGTTCGATGTCGCGGCCGGGGTGCAGGCCAGCCAGCCACAGCGCGCGTTGCTGGTCAGCGGTGAGGTGCCGGTAGGACACGGCCAAGGCGGTGCTGACGGCGCGGTGCCCGTCCGACAACCACTCCAACCCCGACCCGACGCCTAGCGCGTCGGCCAGCTCAGCCGACACGGTGGCGGGGCTGCCGGTCGGGGCCAGCCGCAGCCGGGCAGCAGCGATCCGGACCGCCAACGGCAGCCGCCCGCACAGGGCCACGATCCGCTCGACCGTGACCTGGTCGGCCGAGGTCACACGGTCGCCGCCCAGGCCGCGGAACAGGTCAGCGGCCTCGCCCGGATCCAACACAGGCAACGTCAGGTGGGTCGCGTCGTCCAAGCCGGCCAGGTGTCGCCGGGAGGTCACGATCGTCCGGCAGCTCGGGGTGGCCGGCAGCAGCGGGTCGAGCTGGGCTTCGTCGGCCGCGTTGTCCAGCACGACCAGCACCCGGCGGCGGGCCAGCACACTGCGATACAACCCCACCCGCCCGTCCAGGTCCGGCGGGATCTGCGGCCCGGGCACCCCCAGCCCGCGCAGCAGGTGGTCCAGGGCGTGCTCCGGTGCGGTGGGCTCGACCTGCGGGGTGAACCCGCGCAGGTCAGTGAACAACACCCCGTCGCAGAACCGGTCGGCCAGCCGGTGCCCGGCGTGCACCGCCAGCGCCGTCTTCCCGATCCCAGCCATCCCCTCCACCGCTATCACCACATCGGTCGCCGGGCCACCCGACCCGGCCGAGCCGTCGGAGCGGTCGGGGTGTAGGTCCAGCAGGCGGGTCAGGTAGTCGGCGCGGCCGGTGAACCGGACCGTATCGGCCGGCAGCTGGAACGGCACCACCACCGAAGCCATCGGATCGGGCTGCGCTGAACTCGGATGCCAACCGGCGCTGGCGCCAGGGCCACATTCGGCATCGGATCCGGCGTCAGCCAACGCCCGCCGAGCGTGCACCAGCGCGGGGTGGACTCTGCCACCGGCCGAGCGGGCGGTGCGCTCGGCCTGCGCCAGCACGCTGTGCGCCTGATCGGGGCGGCCGGTCGCAGCCAGCGCCCGGGCCAGCGCGGCGGCCAGCCGGGGCCGACCCGGGTGGACGGCGGCCAGGGAGTGCAGCCGATCCAGCACCTGATCCGGCCGGCTCCGGCGCAGGTCGATCTCGGCCAGCTCCTCCTCCGCGTCCAGCCGGCGCGCCTCCCAGGCGGCGGCCAGCCGGCGGATCCCCGGCAACATCACGTCGTCCAGCGCCGACGGCCCGCGCCACAAACGCACCGCCGCCCGCAACCGCTGCCCGGCCTCGTCCGGGTCGGTATCCGACAGCGCGCGGGCGGTCCGCAACAGCTCATCGAACCGGACCAGGTCGACCTGCTCGGCCGCCACCGGCAACCGATAACCCGGCCGGTGCCCGACGATCGACAGCCCAGCCGGGGTCAGTACCCGCCGCAGCCGGGTCACGTGGCTGTAGAGCGTCTCCACGCTGGCCGCGTCCGGGTCACCCCACACCATGGTGATCAACTCGGCCGGCAAGACCCTGGTGTCTGGACGGCAGGCCAGGACGGTCACGATTGCCTGCCCCACCGGGCCACCCACCGGCACGACCTGACCGTCGTGCACCAACTCGAACGGCCCCAACACGCGGACGTCCGTCGCGGCCCCGGCCATCGCCCGAACCCCCTCAACCGCCCGGCACGAGGTAGCCAGTCTGGTCCAAGCCGGTCTGTGAACGCCACCAAGCCCGGACCAACGTCCGCACAGATCTTCAGGTCACCGTCCAGGTCATTTTCTAGGTCGGCCTGCCAGGCTTCCCACACCCCGGTGCACGACAGCCACCACAACCCACGAAAGGAACGCTATCAGGGATCGCCGGTAACCGACGTCAACCGGCAGTCAGCCCAAACCCTAGAGCTGGAATCGCCTTTTGCACTGCCGGCCTCGTGTCTACCGGTGTAAGGCCCGGTCGGCCGCCTGTGCCCCTAGGCCTGTCCAAGTGGCAGCGACGAATGGAGAGTCAGTCATGCACTTGCCCATTCCTTGGCATGTTTTCAAGGCAGGCTACCGGCGCGGCCTTGTCGTGGCGATGTCGGTCGCAGCGCTGGGAACGGCGCTGGCGGTGGTGCCCGTCGCGGCACCCAGCGCCTCGGCGGCCACCGGCGCATCCGCCTTCGAGGCAGCAGCCAGCAGCTATCAGAATGCGCAGATCGCCTCGGCGCTGACCGGCGCGCCCGGCGGCGTACGGGTCAGTGCCAACCAGGTCGAGTGGAACGGCTACTCGGTCGTCCTCACCGTGCCGGCCGGGGCGAAGGCCTCGGTCACTCCGGCCAACGCAGACACCTGCCCGGCTCCCATCATCGGTTTCCGGTGGACGTGCGTGTACGACGGGAACCAGTTCTCAGGCCGCCGCCTCCAGTTCAAGGACGCCGGATTCTTCCAGGATCTCAGGCACTACGGCGGCCCCCGCTGGACCACCCTGTCCTGGAGTAACACGCGAGGTCAGCGAACGTGGATCCAGCAGTACGCCTCGCACACGAACTCCGGCTTCGAGCTCTGCATGACGGGCAACTCCCACGCCGGCGCCGTCGGGGTGCCCTACCTCAACGCCCGGTGGATCTACCTGTCCGACAATTACGCCCATTGCTGACCGCGGCGGCGGCCGGCCGGCTTCGAGAACCGGCGGGGCCCAGCCCAGGCACAGCCCCCACTGCCCGCACGCCCGACACGGCCAGCGCCGACGCGCCGGCCGTGCCGGCTCGTCGGCGCAGCTCGGCTATCGGCGCGCCGCCTCCCTGTGCGGGCACAACGGGGCGAGCCGGCCGGTTCGTCAGACCAGGGTGACGCTTAGGATGCCTTGCAGGCTGAACGCTCAATGCGATTCTGAATGAGAAGATCACGGCGGACATCAGATCCCCGCATCCGCTGCTGCCATCGAGAACGAGCATTCCAGCCGGAGCAGCTCACCGAGGGGCCGTGCCGGCTGATGCGCCTGGGCCCGCGGTCATGCTGGAGACCATGCGGACGCTCGGACTGCCTTCGGCGCGGTGATCTCGCGCGCCGGGCTCGAAGCACCTTGGGCGGCGACGTACAGCACGAAGGCGTCGACGTTGATCATCGACGTGGTGACGCTCCCGGGGGAGACGCCGACCGCGGGGACCAGGGTGGTGTGGATGAGAGCCCGGGCGAGGGGTCAATGACGTCTGGCATCATCGAGGGGGAAGGCCGCGTCCTTTGTATTGGAGGCGCCGCAGGGCGATCTGGCGCCGGAGGACATTACGCGCCCGCCGGCGTCGGTAACTCGGGTCGGCCTGTCGGTTGGCGCGACGCAATATGCCTGGCGACATGCTCGGCGTCCCTTCCGACCCCGCCGATCAGCACTGAGGACAACGCGTACAGGAAGTACATCCCGACGAAGTACAGACCAGGCTCAGATTCCACGACCCCGCGGTCGTGCACCGGGTCCCCATCCTCGTTGAAGATCGGAACATTGATCCACGTGAGGTCCGGTGCGAATCCGGTGCACCAGATCACGTTCGCCACGTCGAGGACCCGTCCGTCCTCCAGTACCGGCGAGCCGTCGAGGACGCCCGCCGTCCTCGGCACGAGTTCGACCCCCGCGGCGGTGAGGTCCTTCCGCCTGACGCGCGCGAGGGGGATGCCTCTCGATCGGAACATCCGTTGCACCTTCCGGCCGACGGGCGTCCTCACCGTCAGGACGTGCATGGCCATGAACCACATCAGGGGGGTGACCAGCCTGTCCGGCCCAGTCCCGGGGCGGACCGGCTCCCGCCCGGTGTCCCTCCCGGACAGCCAGGTCCGATGACCGCGGGACGCCTCCAATGCGATCTCGGCCCCCGAGTTGCCGGCGCCCACGACGAGGACGCCGCCCTCCCGCAGCTGGGACGGATTCCGGTACTCGCTCGAATGCATCTGCATGATCGCCGGATCGAGCTCCGGCGCGAACACCGGGACCCGGGGGTTGTGATATGCGCCCGGGGCCACCACCACGTTGTCGGCCTCGAACCGGCGGTCGCCGGAGGTCACCACGAACCGGTCCCCGAATCTGGCGAGCCCGTCCACCCGGACGCCGGTTCGAACGGGAAGATCGAAGCGGGCCGCGTAGGCCGCCAGGTAGTCGGCCACCTCGTCCTTCGTGGGGAACGAGGACGCCGGCGCGGGGAACGGCATGCCCGGCAGCCCATCGAGGCGAGCCGGGGTGAACACTCGGAGCGAGTCCCAGCGCTTACGCCAGGAGTCGCCGATCCGCTCGTTCGCGTCCAGGATCACGAAGGGTCGACCTTGCCTCGTCAGGTGGTAGCCGACGGCCAGACCGGACTGGCCCCCACCGATGACGATGGTCTCGATCCGCTCCGGGGTCCCGCTCATCTCGCCCACCTGACCGGTCATGACTTCCCTCCGCCGCTTCCGAGCGCGGTGCGCAGCGCTTCCAGGAACGCTGCCGGCTGCTCGACGGCGGGGTCATCGCGGGCGTTCTCGATCACGTGCAGCGGCCAGCCGTAGCGGACACTGGCTGCCTCGGCGACGTTCAGCCGCATCCCCACGTCATGTCGGCCCCAGATCAAGGTCGTCGGAACGGCGATGCGGTCCAGATCTTCCGGCGGGATGGTCGACGCGAGCACCCTGAAGAGGCTGCGCATGGCCGCTTTGACGCTCGGCGTGCGGAAACGGTCCAGGGCGTAGGCCGCCATCCACTCATAGCGCTCACCCATCGCGGCGCGCACGCCATCCAGATCGACGAAGCAGTAGTTCCGGAAGCTGCGCTGCAGCCCACGCTCGCTCGGTCGCAACAGGATCCCGATGAAGGAGAGCGCCATACCGGGCGGGGGTCGGAAGCGATCCAGCCCATAGGTGTCCACCAGGACGAGTCGATCGACACGGTCGCCGTGGTCGATCGTGAAGCGAGCGGCGAGAGCGCCGCCTGCGCCCTTGCCCACCAGCACCGGCGGGATCGCACACGTCTGGTCGATGAGTTCATCGAGCCACGCCAGGGCGGCGTCGGCATCGAGAGGACCGTCAGGCACCTCCGACGCGCCGAGACCGGGCAGATCAGGCGCGATGACGTGGTGGGTCGTGACCAGGTCCGGGATCACCCGCATCCACACGGCCGCGAACTCCCCTGCCAGCAAGACCATCGGTGGGCCGTCACCGCCGTCCAGCACGGCCGTGGATACCCCAGCCAATTGCAGCCGTCGCTCGGTGACCGGCAGACCGGACAACAGCCGCGCCCGGGCATCTTCACCGGCCGAACGTTGAGTCGAGGCTTGGGCTCTGTGCAACGTTGCCATGCACGCACGGTATGAGCCGCCGAGGAGGCCACGCATCGAGCGAACTACCCAAACGTTGCCGCATCGCGGAGTGGGTGGTTTCACCCAGCTAGGTCAGATGAGCCCGTGCTCGTACGCGTACGCGGTGGCCGCGGCCCGCGACGACACACCCAGCTTGGTGAAGATGTTGCTGACGTGCCGATCCACGGTCCGCTCACTGAGGACCAGCTCGGCAGCGATGGCCTTGTTGGTCCGGCCAGCGGCGACCAGCCACAGAACCTGCATCTCACGCCGCGTCAGCCCATGGGGTTCACCGGAGGTCGGCCCCCGCCGAACCAGCGAATCCACGCGCGCCAGCTCCGGCGTGGCGCCCAACTGCTCGAAGACCACGCGGGCCGCGTCGAGCTCCATCCCCGCGGTGTCCTCGTCTCCGAGCGCACGACAGGCCAGGGCGACCAGAACCCGAACCCGAGCAGCCTCGTACGGCGCGTCGAGCTCCCGCCACGCCGTCCACGCCCGGCGCAGCGTTTCGCACGCGGCTCGGGCATCCCCCTCGGCGAGAAGAACCGCCCCGGTGGCCCTGGCCGCCACCGCCTTCAGCAGCGGCGCGTCGAGGTCGGCGGCGATGTGCGACAGCTCGTCGGCGGCGCCGCGGGCCGCACCGACGTCATCGACAGCGAGCCCGATTTCGACGTACGCGGCCAGCACCCTGGACCGGGCGACTCGGTCCTGCGCCTCTCGCGCCACCCGGCGAATCGCCGCCGCGGCGGCCGCCACGTCGCCCTGGGCCAGCCGCAGTTCGGCCAGGCCGGGCTGCGGGCTGTATCCCCACTGGTTGGCCTGGTGGTAGGCCTCCTCCGCCTCGGCGAACTCCCCTCGCAACCGGTGCAGCTCACCCTGCTGGTAGCAGACCATCCCGACCGCAGGGTGTCCGGAGAGCCGCTCGCGCGCCCACTGCGCCTCCTCCATGGCGTCAGGCCAGTCACCGTGCAGCCGCATGATCTCCGCCCGATACACGAGGCACTGCCCCCGAAACGGGACCATGTCGGGCTGCGACTCGCACCAGCGGGTCAGCGCCGCCGTCCACTCCCGCGCCCGCCGCAGATCGAAGATCTCCCGGCAGGCCTCGATCGCGGCGCAGTACACGCCGCCGGCCACGATGGAAGACACCTCGCCGGCGGTGACGGCAACCATGGCCTCGTCGAGCAAACTCAGGCCGGCCGCCGTCTGCCCCAACCGGATCAACGCCCAGCCCTGACCGTTCCGGGCCATGGCCACCAGGTCCGGATCGTCGAAGCGGGCGCCGATCTCGGCGGCCTGACCGAAGGTGGCGTGCGCCGTCGTGGGGTCCTCGTCGAAGCACTGCATCGCGGCCGGCACAAGCAGCCACCCACGCTCGACGCCGTCGAGGTCGCCCTCCTCGATAATGCGCCCGGCCCGGGCGAGCCAGCCCCCGCCCCGGGCCATCTCGCCCATCAATAGAAGCTCCGTGCCCAGCCGCAGGGCGCACCGGGCGGCGCCGACCGAATCCCCCAGACGCACGCACTCATGGTGGGCGCGGGCCCAGATGTCGATGCTGTCCTCGTCCCGCCCGACCAGGTACGCGGCCACCGCCAGCCGCTCCAGATCATCGAGCTCCAGCGGCGCCTCCCTGTCCGCCGCCGACAATTGGGCGTACGCATCCCCCCACGCCTGGCGCCCGAAGGCCGCCCGCCCGCCATCGAGCGCATGCTCTCCTTGGGCCATGGCCATCGGCTCTCCCACTCAGAAGGCCGTCACCGCGGATCCGCATTCATGCTGGACAACCGCTGGCAGGCTACCCGTTTCACTACGCGCTGACCACGGGCGCGGAGCAGTCGCGACTTGGGCAGTCTGTGGACGCTGGCCGGACCGAGCCATGAGACGCCGACAGAGCGGCCTCGTGCGCCGACATGGCGGGGTGATGCTGGAAGGCGCGTGGCGCTCCGGATTCGGGCGGCTCCCGCGTCCCCACTACGCTCTGATCATGGTCGGGGAGGCGCCGTGAGGGCTGTCGTCTAGGACCGGTACGGATCGCCCGACGTGCTGCGCATCGAGGACGTGCCCGGTGCCGTCGCCCGCGGCCGGACAGGTGCGGGTCAAGGTCGCCGCGACCTCGCTGAACCTCAGCGACTGGGAGGGCCTCACGCGGCTCACCGCGGCTACGCGCGGCTCGGCGGGCTGCGCGCGCCCAGGCGCCGGACGCTCGGGCTCGGACATCGCCGGCTGGGTCGACGCCGTCGGCGAGGGCGTCACCCGGTTCCGCCCCGGAGACGAGGTGTACGGCGACAACCTTCAGCTCAAGGGCGGATTCGCCGAATACACGGTCGGCACCGGAATCGGCGCTCGCCCTCAAGCCCGCGCAGCTGACCTTCGTCGCAGGCGTCGACGATCCCGCAGGCCGGCGCGATCGCGCTGCAGGGCACGCGCGACGCGGCGGCCGGACGTCGCATGCTGATCAACGGTGCCGGCGGCGGGTCGGGGTCGTTCGCCATCCAGCTGGCCAAGCGGCTCGGAGCCCACGTGACCGGCGTCGACAACGCGGGCAAGCTCGACTTCATGCGCTCGCTCGGCGCGGACGAGGTCATCGACTACCGCACCGACGACTTCACCCGGCGCGGCCCGTACGACCTGATCCTCGACCTGGTCGCGCACCGGTCGGTCTTCGCCTACCGGCGGGCGCTCGCCCGCGGGCGGCCGCTACCGGTGCGTCGGCGGCACCGTGCGCTCGTTGCTGCGGGTGCTCACCGTCGGGCCGCTGGCTCGGTCGGCTCACCGGCCGCCGGCTCGGCGTGCTCGTCGTGCGGGAGGGGCCGGCCCACTTCGGGCCGCTGGCCGACCGGTGCGTCGCCGGCGAGGTCGACATCCACATCGACCGCACATTCGACCTCGACGAGGTCCCCCGGCGCGCTGGCCCACGTCGGCGAAGGCCGAGCCTGCGGCAAGGTCGTCGTCGAGGTCGCGTGAGTCGAGCCGCGGCCCTGGCGCGCCCCATCAGTGGACCGCGTTCCAGGCAGCACGGGCTGCCGCGGGTAGTTCCACCGTGACGCGGAGCCCGCCAGCGGGGCGCGGGGTGAGGGTGAGGGTTCCGTCGTGTGCGTGGGTGATGCTCTTGACGATTGCCAGGCCGAGGCCGACACCTGCGTGGTCGGTGCGGATGCGTTCGGTGCCGCGCTGAAACGGCTCGGCGAGCGTGGAGACCAGCTGTGGGGTGAGCTTCTCGCCGGTGTTCTCGACGGTGAGCACCACAGTCTCGGGGTGAACGCTGGTCGTGACCCACACGGTGCCGTGTTCAGGCAGGTTGTGGACGATCGCGTTGTGCACGAGGTTCGTCGTCAGCTGCAGCAGGAGCGCGTGCGAGCCGATGGTGGGGGTGATGTCGCCGGAGGTCTCGATCGTGACGCCGCGCTTTTCCGCGAGGGGGAGGAGCGTTTCGGTGGCTTCTTCCGCTATGAGGGACAGGTCGACGTGTTCTCGGGTGAAGGACCGCTGGTCGGCGCGGCTGAGCAGGAGCAATGCTTCAGTGAGGTCGATCGCTCGGGTGTTGACGGCGTGGAGGCGGTCGACGAGTTCGCCGGTGTCGCGGTTCGGATCGTTGCGGGCCACGTCGAGAAGTGTCTGCGTGATCGCCAGCGGGGTGCGCAGTTCGTGGGAGGCGTTGGCTGCGAATCTCTGCTGTTCGGCGACGTGTGCTTCGAGCCGTGCGAGCATGGTGTCGAAGGCGTCGGCGAGTTCGCGGAACTCGTCTTTGCGGCCCGGTAGCCGGATCCGGTGGGAGAGCGATCCGTTCGCGGCCATGCGGGTGGCGTCTGTGATGCGGGTCAGCGGGGCGAGCATCCGGCCGGCGAGGATCCACCCTCCCACGAGACCGAATACCAGCAGGAACGCCAGCACGACGGCTGCCTTCGGAGCGAAGGCGCGCAGGAGGTCGGAGCGGGTGGGAATGAACGCCGTCGGGGTCCTGATCAGTACCTGACGGTCGGGTACGTATCGCAGGAGGAACACCCACACGACGGCGAGCAGCAAGGCGCCCGCGAGCATGAGGAACCCGGCGTAGCTGAGGGTGAGTTTGAGGCGAACGCTCAACCCAGGGGCTCTATCCACGATCTCCTCCCTCACGTCCGGTGCCGGGTGCTGTGTCGATGCGGTAGCCGACGCCGGCCACGGTGGCGATGATCCAGGGTTCGCCGAGACGCTTGCGCAGTGCCGAGACGGTGATGCGCACGGCGTTGGTGAACGGGTCGGCGTTCTCGTCCCACGCCCGTTCCAGGAGTTCTTCGGCGCTGACGACACCGCCTTCGGCAGCGACGAGGACTTCGAGCACGGCGAACTGCTTCCGGGTGAGCGCGACGTAGCGGCCGTCGCGGTAGACCTCGCGGCGGAACGGATCCAGCCGCAGGCCCGCGATCTCGCGCACGGGTGGTCTGTTGTGGGCGCGCCTGCGGTCGAGTGCTCTGAGCCGGAGCACGAGTTCTCGGAGTTCGAACGGCTTGGTGAGGTAGTCGTCGGCGCCGAGCTCGAACCCGGAGGCCTTGTCGTCGAGCCGGTCGGCAGCGGTGAGCATGAGGATCGGCATGCCGCTGCCGGAGGCGACGATGCGTTTGGCGATCTCGTCGCCGGAAGGGCCGGGGATGTCGCGGTCGAGGACGGCGATGTCGTAGGCGTTGATGCTCAGCAGTTCCAGAGCGGTGTCGCCGTCACCGGCGATGTCGGCGGCGATCGCTTCCAGGCGTAGGCCATCGCGGATGGCTTCTGCCAGATAGGGCTCGTCCTCGACGATCAACACACGCATGCTCTCGATGCTACGAGCCGGCGCATATCGTCGGCATATCGAAAACCGCATACGTGCTGGCAACACCACGCTGCCTTGACTGGCAGCATGACCTCAGCGAACCAGCACGTCGGCACGCGAACAACGACCCGTCGGATCGTCGCTCGCGCGATCGTCGGCGTCAGCGCCGGCTGATAATCGTCATCGGCGGCCGCATCACCCATCGACGTCCCTCGGCTACCAGTTGCCTGAAGCCCTCGTCCTCCTCGGCCGCATCACCCATCGAGCATCGCGTGGCTCTTCGCATCTGAGCACGTCGCGTGACTGTGCGCTTGGCGAGGCTGACGGTGCCGTCCCCGACGGCGTGACGGTCTTCGATGACGAGATTCCGGCCGTGGCCAACCTCGATCCCGATCTGCTCGGGGCCCTCCGCCAGGCTGCGACGGATGCCGCGGACGACGGGGTCGAGTTCTACGTCAATAGCGGCTGGCGTTCCCCGGAGTACCAGGAATCAGCTTCTTCGCGAGGCGGTCTCCAAGTACGGCTCCGAAGAGGAGGCCGCCCGATGGGTGGCCACCGCGGCGACGTCTGCTCACGTGTCGGGGGACGCGGTCGACATCGGGCACTTCGATGCCACGGCGTGGCTGTCCGAACACGGCGCCGAGTACGGGCTGTGCCAGATCTACCGCAACGAACCCTGGCACTACGAACTGCGCCCCGAAGCGATCGATCGCGGTTGCCCGCCCATGTATGCCGACCCCACGCAGGATCCGAGGATGCAGCAGTGACCAGCACGCTCGGCATCATCCCGGCCCGGGCCGGTCGACCCGCCCACCGGTGCAGACGATCCCCGAAGCGGTCACGGACAGCATCGCGACCGCACGGGCCCGGACCAGCAGTGGACGGTGCGGAGGCTGACTCACCGTCCGACCAGGTGCCGCTCCAGCCCGTCCAGCAGGTGGCCCAGGCCGAACTCGAACAACTGATCCAGGTCCAGTTCCGTCTCGCTGTCGACCAACCGGTCCAGCAGCGGGAAGTCGCCGGTACCGGCGATGACGCGGAAGCCGTGCTCCTGGGTCTGCATCCACTCGTCGCTCGTCAGCCCCGAGTCCTGCTCGGCCTGCGCCTCAGCCTCGAGGTTGAGGGCCAGGCCGCGCACGTGGCTGAACAGCGTCACGTGGACGTACATCATCTCCTGGATCGTCAGGCCCAACCCGTCCAGCGCGCGCAGCGCCCACTCGGTGTGTCGCATCCCATTGGGGATCAACTGCGGGCGGGTGATGGACAGCGCCGGGGCGAGCCATGGGTGGCGGCGGAACCCCTGCCACTGCGTCCGGGAAGACAGTTCCAGCTGGGCCCGCCAGCCCTTCGGCGGCCGGGCCGGCAGGGGGGTCTCGCCCAGCACGCTGTCCATCATGGACACCAGCAACTCGTCCTTGCCGTTGACGTGGCGGTACAGGGACATCGGGGCCGCGCCCCGAGCGGGCGGGCACGCAGTGGACCTGCGCGGCGCCGGACGCGAGGTGGTCGAGCGGATGGGGCTTCTTGACAAGGTACGGGCGGAGCGTGTCGACGAGCGCGGATTCGCCTATGTGGACGGTCGCGGCCGCCGGACCGCGAGGATGCCGGCCGACCTGTTCGACGGCGAGGGAATGGTCGCGGAGATCGAGATCATGCGCGGCAACCTGACCCGCATCCTGTACGACGCCACCCGCGAGGGAACCGAATACCTGTTCGACGACCGGATCGTCGGGCTGACCGAGGACGGGGACGGCGTCACGGTGACGTTCGCCAGCGGCACCGTGCGGCGGTTCGGCCTTGTGGTCGGCGCGGACGGGCTGCACTCCGGGGTACGCCGGCTCGCCTTCGGGCCGGAGCAGGAGTTCGTGCGGCACCTTGGTGGCTACATGGCCTACTTCACGGTCCCGGACCCGGGCTGCCTGGACCACTGGTTCCTCATGCACGGCGCCCCGGGCGGGCTGGTCGCCGGGATCCGGCCGGAGAACGGCGGCACGGCCAAGGCGATGCTCAGCTTCACCTCGCCGCCGCTGGACTACGACCGGCGCGATGTGCTTGCCCAGCAGGAGATCCTGCGCGCCAGGTTCAGCGGAGTGGGCTGGCTGGTACCGCGGATCCTGGCCGCCATGCCCGCCGCCGGCGACTTCTACTTCGACTCGCTCGGTCAGGTCCACATGGGACAGTGGTACCGAGGGCGGACGGTGCTGCTCGGCGACGCGGGATACTGCGGCTCGCCGCTGGCCGGGCTCGGTACCGCGATGGCGCTCGTCGCCGCCTACGTGCTCGCCGGTGAACTGTCGGCGACACCGAACGACCACGAGGCGGCGTTCGCTCGATACCAGGACGAGATGCGCGACTATGTGAAGCAGTGCCAGACCCCACCACCCGGTGGCGTGAAGGGCTTCGCGCCGAACAGCGCGCTGATGATCCGGATGCGCAACCGGTCGATGAGCATGATGACCCGGTGGCCGATGCGCGCGCTCATCGCCAAGCAGTTCCAGAAGGCCGACGCGATCACGCTGAAGGACTACCGACACTGATCGGTGATGGCATCGCCGGCGTCCGGCCGCACGCCGCCGGCACGACGATCGGGAACGGCGCCTGCACCTACTACACGTATCTGATGCGCCGACCGGAACAGGCCACCGGAGACTGACGGCGGCCCGTCCGATCGACCGGGGAACTCAGAGGGAGCCGGCGAAGCTGCGGAGCTCGGCGTTGAAGCGGTCCGGGTCCTCCCAGAACGGCGCATGCCCGATGCCGGGGTAGTACGAGGTCTGCGCGTGCCGGATGGCGCTCGCGTTGTGGTCCGCCATGACCGGGAGGACGACCTCGTCCTCGAGTCCCTGGGTGATCAGGACGGGCTTGCGGAGCCGGGCGAGCAGGGTGTCGTAGTCGAGGGTGCGGTTGAGCAGTCCTTGCCGCACGCGCGGCGGTGCGGCGGCGGCGGTGCCCAGGACGAAGTACGAATCCTCGGCGCTCAGCGGCTCGCGAGTGAGCAGCCGGCCGAAGTCCCGCAGGGCGGCCACGCTCTCCTCCGCGTCGGTGGAGAACAGGCCGGGAATGGCGGCGAGGAACCGCGGCCCGAGGAACGGCATGGCCGGCTCGCCGAGCCGGCAGACGGCGCCGACCAGCTGGACTCCACCGATCCGGTCCTCGCCGTAACGGCTGAGATAGTCGCAGATGACGACGCCGCCGTAGGACCAGCCAGTCAGGATCGGCCGCTCCAGGTCGAGAGACTCGATCACGGCGGCGATGTCCTGCGCCCACAGGTCGGAATCCCCGTACGCGTCGACGGGTCGCTCCGAGTCGCCGTGACCGCGCAGGTCGACCGCCACCAGCCTGAGGTCGCGGGCGAGCTCCGAATGCAGCTGCCGATGCCACGCGAGCCCGGACACGGAGAGCCCGTGGATGAACAGCACCGGCCGTCCCGACCGGTTGCCGGTCTCCCGGACGTGCAGCTGCACGCCCCCGCCACCGCTGACCTGGTGCGTCCGGACGGCGATCTCGTCGACTGCTCCTGAGACGGTCATGGTGTCCTCCTCCCATTCTGCCGCCGACCATTCAGGCGGTCGGCGCGCTGGAAGGACGCTATGGGCGGCCTCGCCGGTGGAACATCTGGGGAATTCCCTGAACTGCCGGCCGTAGGGATCGATCCCCATGCGAAAGGCGTCAGTCGGCCTTGTTGCCGGCCATCCCGTGCTCGACGGCCCAGACGGCAATGCGGGTGCGGGAGCGCAGGCCGAGCTTGGTCATGATGTGCTCGACATGGCTTCCGACCGTCTTCTCCGTGATCACGAGCGCTTCGGAGATCTCCCGGTTCGAGAGACCGCGGGCGATCAACGCGGTGACCTCGCGTTCCCGTCGGGACAGCGCCGGCCCGGGTTCCGGACGCACCGCCGGCCGGACGCGCACGCTGCCGGCGTCGTCGGCGAGGGCCAGCTCGACGGCCTGGTCCGACGACAGCGCCTGGCCCGCCGCCCAGCCGGAGTCCCATCCCGGGCCGCCGAGCCTGCGCCGGACCGCCGCCATGTCGCGCTCCATCGCGGCCTGATCGGCCGGGGCCAGCGGAACGCCGATCTCCGCCAGGATCGCCGCGCTCCCGGCGAAGATCTGCACCGCCCGGTCCGGCCGGCCCGCCGCCGCGACCGTCCCGGCGAGCCCGGCCAGGCACTCCGCTATCCCCTGGGCATTACCCAGGTCCCGCTGAAGGGCGAGGCTCTGCACGAAGTACGCCCGGGCCGCCGCGAGTTCGCCGACGGATCGCTTCACCTGCCCGAGCTTGTGCAGGGCGGAGGCGATCCCGGGCGTGCCGCGCAGTTCGCGCCACAACTCCAGGCTCTCCGTGTACAGCGCGGCCGCCCGGTCCTGGTCACCGGCGAGCCGGGCCAGGTCCCCCACGACGTTGAGTGCGCCGGCGACCCGGTCCTTCAGCCCGTGTCGGCGGAACTCCGCCAGGCTCTTCTCGAACACCACGCCGGCCTCGGCGTAGTCGCCGCGGTGGTAGGCGACCAGCCCGAGGTCCGCCATCAGCGGCAGGCTTCCCAGCGTGTCCGCGGCCAGCTGGTACGCCGCCAGGCTCTGCTCGAAGAGCACCTGGGCCGCCGCGTAGTCCTGCTGGTCGAACTCGACATGTCCCAGGACGTGCAGGGCCTCGGCCTGGCCGCGACGGTTGGCGGTGTCCCGCCACAGCAGCACGCTCTCGTCCAGGTGCACCCGTGCGGCCGCGAAGTCACCCTGCCGCCAGGCCAGCGTGCCCGCGCCGAGCAACGCCTGGGCGCGATCGACCCCGGCGGTGCGGACCCGGGCGAGCGCGCGGGTGAGCCACCGCCGTCCCTCTCCGGGCAGACCCCGCTGGAACCAGAAGTACCACAGCGCGCCGGCCAGCCTCAGGCCGTGCTCGGCGTCCTCGTCCGTCGACCGAAGCGCTGGTGCCCCAGGCCAGCGCGGCCCGCAGGTTGTCGAGGTCGGCCTCCAGCCTGTCCCGCCACTCCTGCTGGTCCGGCCCGCGGAGTCCCGGCTCGGCGCTGACCGCGAGCCGGCGGAAGTATGCGGCGTGCCGCCGCCTCGCAGTCCGTCTCCTCACCGCTGTCCACGAGCCGTTCCATCGCGAACTCGCCGATCGTCTCCAGCATCGCGAAGCGCGGTTCGACGCCGTCCGGCGTGATCCGTTGCACCAGGCTCTGGTTGACCAAGGCGGCGACCGTGTCGAGGGCCGAGGGCCGCTCACCCGCGCACGACGAACTCCGCGGCGGCCAACCCGAACCCGCCGGCGAAGACCGCCAGCCGCCGGAAGAGCGACTGCTCGGCGGGCGCCAGCAGGTCGTAGCTCCAGGCGATCCCGGCACGCATCGTCCGCAGCCGTTCCGGGACGTCCTGTGCCCCATCGGTGAGCAGGGCGAGGCGCCGGCCGAGCCGGGCGAACAGCGCCTGCGGGGACAGCACGGTCATCCGAGCCGCCGCCAGCTCGATCGCCAAGGGCAGGCCGTCCAAGCCCTGACAGATCTGCGCCACCGTGGCGGCATTCTCGTCCGTCAGGGCGAAGGTCGGGCTCACCGCCGCGGACCGCTCGACGAAGAGGCGCACGGCGTCGTACTCGGCCAGACCGCTCGCCGGCAGCGGGCGGGCGGGATCCGGGAGGGCCAGCGGCGGCACGGCGAGGACATGCTCGCCGGAGACGCGAAGCAGCGTGCGGCTGGTGACCAGCAGGGTGACGCCGGGGCAGCCGCCCAGGAGATCGACCAGAACCGGCCCGGCGGCGACGACGTGCTCGAAGTTGTCCAGGACCAGCAGGAGCTTCCGCGGGCCGAGCGCGCGTACGAGGGCGGTGCCGGGAGACTGGCCAGGGGACTCCACGACGCCGAGCGCCTCGGCGATCCTCGCCGTGACGCCGTCGTGGTCGCGCACCGGCGCGAACTCGATGAACGCGACCTCGTCGAAGCCGGCGTCGAGATCCGCGGCGACCTGCACCGCCAGCCGGGTCTTGCCTACGCCACCGGGTCCGGTCAGCGTGACCAGCCGGGCGGCCCGGTCCAGGACGAGCGCTCGAAGGCGCGCTGCTTCCTGCTCCCGTCCGACCAGGCCGGTGAGATACGCCGGTGGGCGGCCGATCCAGAACGGCGGCTTCCCGCCGCGCGGGACCGCCCCGACCGGGTCCCGTCTGCGACCGTCGGGACGACGAGCATCGGCCATCGGCGCGAACCTTCTGTCTGACAGGAGGTCGGCCGGATGCTACCAGTCGGGGCGGCACTGCCCGGCCGACCGTCTGCGAGCGCCGGCGACCGGGTCAGCGGCAGTCGATCGTCCAGATCTCCCCGGTGAGCGTGACGACGTACGCGGTGTTGCGAATGAACTCGAGCGACGTCGGGCGATCGAGCCCGCCGGCGACCGGCGTCATGGTGCCGTCGCGGTTGACCCGTACCAGCGCGCCGGTGGCCGGGTCGGCGGGAGAGCCCTCGGGGTTGCCGGGGGTGAAGTGGCCTTGGG
Organism: uncultured Actinomycetota bacterium; assembly: GCA_963770145.1. Taxonomy (GTDB): domain Bacteria; phylum Actinomycetota; class Actinomycetes; order Mycobacteriales; family CADCTP01; genus CADCTP01. The sequence continues at coordinate 26,482 of CAVYOJ010000002.1, forward strand.
AGAGGGCGTAGAGGCGGCGGCCACGGCCGAACTCGACGTCGACCAGCAGCGGTGCGCCGGATGCCACCTCGACCGTGCGGCCGGACCGGGGTTCGACCCTGACGATCCTGCCGTCGCTCGGCTCGTGCGGCACCGGACCCGCCTGCGCCAGGTAGACGGACCTGTCGCCGGTCGCGATGCCTGTCGGGACCACGTTGCCGAACGTGGCCTGTTCCGTGATGTCCCCGCCGAGGGTGACCCGGAGCAGGCGGTTGTGGTGGCCGTCGGTGACGAGAAAGCCGCCCCGGTAGGGCTGCAGCGCGTACTGAACGCCGGTCGGGACGAAGAACGGCGATGCCGGCGGGTGGGCCAGGGACCACGTGCCGATGTCGGCGACGACCGTGGCGCGGTCCGGTCCGTCGACGCGGTAGATGCCGTCGACGTCGCGTCCACCGACGTCGGGGCTGACCAGGGTGACCAGCACGTACGCGCGGTGGCGGACGAACGCGACGTCCATGGCTCCGCCGGTGTCGAGGATCCGCCGGGGCAGGCCGCTGGCGAACGTCGTCCTCCGCCCGGTCCTCGGGTCGACCCGGGAGATCCGCCCGGCCGCGCTCTCGACGACATAGAGCGCGCCGTCGGGCCCCACCGTGCTGCCCATGGCGCCGTCCAGGCCCGAGACGAGCAGATGGGTCCGAGGCACCGGACCGGTCGAGGACGCCGCGGCGGGAGTGGCGGCCGGCGCGGTGACCGCGAGCAGTGCCGCGGCGAGCACGAGGAGGGCCCGGGCCGATCGGTGAGTCGATGTCATCACTCGATGGTCGGCATCGGAACCGGCTCGCACATCGGGAAGATGCCCGATGTCGTGGCCGCTGCCCAAGCGCGGCCGACCTCGAACCAGACAGGACTGAAAGACCTCACGGGTCGAGGCGGTAGAACCGCCAGAACGGGTGCTCGATCGGCAGGATGTGCACCTCCGCATAGCCGGCGCGGCGGGCAAGATCGCGCATGTCGGCGGGCCTGATGACGGCGCCGACGGGTTCCGGGTCCGGGCCGACGCGCCCCTGCGGCAGGCACCAGACCGCGCTCGCCGCGGCGAAGAACCGCTGCACCTCGTCGCCCGGTGCGGCGAGCGTCTCGGGCACCCGCTCGTCCACGACCAGGACCGTGCCGCCGTTGCCCCGCTCGGCCTGCTCGATCGCGGCCGCCAGCTCCGCGCGCTCCCGTTCGCGACCAGCCATGACCGCGCCCTGCGCTGCCCCCGGCTGCACGAGAGACACGAAACCACACCACGGTCGTCCGCGGGCGGGCTCGGGCCTACGACCGGGCCTGGCAGGTGACCGTGCCGGGCCCGGCGGCGTCCTGCTTGGCGACCTGGCTGCCGTCGACGGTGATCGTGCACTGCAGCGACGTCGCCGAGCCGGAGCGCACCGACACCGACACGTCCTGGCCGGGGTGGACGGTGACCGTCCGCTGCCACGGCAGGGTCTGGTCGGTCTGGCGGAGTCCGGCCCGCCGGCGTGGTCAGGACGACCGAGGCGTCGGTCGGGCTCTGCTGGGCCCGTCGACGACTGCCGCGTGGTGGGCGGGACCATGTGCCCGGCGCCGCCGTAGGCGATCCCCGGCTGCTGCGGCGCCGTGACCGGCTGCGCGCCGTACACGGCTATCCGTACCGTCCGCTGGGGCGGCGATCCGTGCCGCCCGGTGAGCAGCACAGCGGCGCCCGCGGCGAGGACCACGATCGCCGCTCCCGCCAGCCAACGCCTGCCGTGCGGTCTGCTGACCACACCCGATCTCACGTCGGCCGGAGAACTGCGGTTCGGTGTCGGGCCGCCGCAGACCCGTTACTTGAATCACTCCAGAAAATGCGCAAGACTTCGGGCATGCCGGATCGGGGCGACTTCGAGCGCATGTTGCGCGACGCCGCCCTCCGGGTGACCCGTCCGCGGCTGGCGGTGCTCTCCGCGGTGCACGCCCACCCGCACGCCGACACCGACTCGATCATCGGACTCGTCCGGCAGGACCTCGGCGTGGTGTCCCACCAGGCCGTGTACGACGTGCTGCGGGCGCTGACCGACTCCGGCCTGCTGCGGCGGTTCCAGCCGATGGGCTCCGTCGCCCGCTACGAGCCGCAGGTCGGGGACAACCACCACCACCTGGTCTGCCAGACGTGCGGGGCCATCGCCGACGTCGACTGCGCGGTCGGCTACGCACCCTGCCTGACCGCCCCGGACGACTCGGGCTACCAGATCGGCGAGGCCGAGGTCATCTACTGGGGCCGCTGCCCCGACTGCATCGCGGCCGCCGGAGCCTGACCGGCCGGCTGAACAACGGATTCCAGCACCTCCTCGCGACCGCACGACCGCGAGGAGCAGTACGACGACGCCAGAGAGAGGGAGAAGGTCTGCGTGTCTGACAGCGAGAACCCCGCGATCCCGAGCCCGACCCCGGCAACGCCGCACCGGCCCCGGACGAACCAGGACTGGTGGCCCAACCAGCTGGACCTGCAGGTCCTGCACCAGCACTCGACCCGGTCGAACCCGCTGGGTGCGGGCTTCAGCTACCCGGAGCAGTTCAAGAACCTCGACGTCGACGCGCTCAAGCGGGACGTCGTCGAGGTCATGACGCACCTCGCAGGACTGGTGGCCGGCCGACTACGGCCACTACGGCCCGCTGTTCATCCGGATGAGCTGGCACTCCGCCGGCACCTACCGGATCGAGGACGGCCGCGGCGGCGGCGGCAGCGGCCAGCAGCGCTTCGCCCCGCTCAACAGCTGGCCGGACAACGCCAACCTGGACAAGGCGCGCCGGCTGCTCTGGCCGGTCAAGCAGAAGTACGGCCAGCAGATCTCGTGGGCCGACCTGCTCGTCTTCGCCGGCAACTGCGCGCTCGAGTCGATGGGCTTCAGGACCTTCGGCTTCGGCTTCGGGCGCGAGGACGTCTGGGAGCCCGAGGAGGTCTTCTGGGGACCGGAGGACAGCTGGCTCGGCGACGAGCGCTACAGCGGCGACCGGCAGCTCGCCGGACCGCTCGGCGCCGTGCAGATGGGCCTGATCTACGTCAACCCCGAGGGCCCGAACGGCGAGCCCGACCCGCTGAAGGCGGCCCGGGACATCCGGGAGACCTTCCGGCGGATGGCCATGAACGACGAGGAGACCATCGCGCTCATCGCCGGCGGGCACAGCTTCGGCAAGACCCACGGCGCCGGCCCGGCGACCTGGTCGGGCCGGAGCCGGAGGCCGCCCCGGTCGAGGCGCAGGGCCTCGGCTGGAAGAGCACCTACGGCACCGGCAAGGGCCAGGACGCGATCACCAGCGGCCTCGAGGTCGTCTGGACCTCGACGCCCACCCGGTGGTCGAGCCAGTTCTTCCAGAACCTCTTCGGCTACGAGTGGGAGCTGACCAAGAGCCCGGCCGGCGCCTGGCAGTGGCAGCCCAAGGACGGCGCCGGGGCGGGCACGATCCCCGGACCGCAGGACCCGTCGGACACCCGTCCGCCGACGATGCTCACGACCGACCTCGCGCTGCGGGTGGACCCGGCGTACGAGAAGATCTCCCGGCGGTTCCTGGAGAACCCGGAGGAGTTCGCGCTGGCGTTCGCCAAGGCCTGGTACAAGCTGCTGCACCGCGACATGGGCCCGGTCACTCGCTATCTCGGCCCGTGGGTCGCCGGAGCCGCAGCTGTGGCAGGACCCGGTCCCCGCCGTCGACCACGATCTGGTCGGCGAGGCCGACATCGCCGCGCTGAAGGCGACGGTGCTCGACTCCGGGCTGTCCGTCCCGCAGCTGGTGACCACCGCCTGGGCGGCGGCGGCGAGCTTCCGCGGCACCGACCTGCGCGGCGGCGCCAACGGGGCCAGGATCCGGCTCGAGCCGCAGCGCAGCTGGGAGGTCAACGCCGGACGTCGGTCCCGTGCTGGAGACGCTGGAGCGGATCCAGCAGGAGTTCAACTCCGGCGCCGGGACGATCTCGCTGGCCGACCTCATCGTGCTGGGCGGCTGCGCGGCCGTCGAGAAGGCGGCGTGGGACGCCGGTCACGAGGTGACGGTCCCCTTCATGCCGGGGCGTACGGATGCGGCGCAGGAGCAGACCGACGTCGAGTCGTTCGCGGTGCTGGAGCCGCGGGCGGACGGCTTCCGCAACTGGGCGCGCGCCGGCGACAAGGTGCCGGCCGAGGTACGGCTGCTCGACAAGGCGTTCATGCTCGAACCTCACCGCGCCGGAGATGACCGTCCTCGTCGGCGGTCTGCGGGCGCTGGGCGTGAGCCAGGACCGCCGCGGCGTCCTCACCGACCGGCCGGGCACGCTGACGAACGACTTCTTCGTCAACCTGCTGGGCAGCGGTACGGAATGGTCGGCGTCGGCGGACACCGAGAACGTCTTCGGCAGCAGTGACGGTCGCTGGACGGCCACCGCGGTCGACCTCGTCTTCGGTTCCCACTCCCAGCTCCGCGCCATCGCCGAGGTCTATGCCTCGTCCGACGCGACGGAGCAGGTTCGTCCGTGACTTCATCGGCGTCTGGGACAAGGTCATGACCCTCGACCGCTTCGATCTCGGCTGATCCCGTGCCCGGGTCGGCCCGCCGGGCCGACCCGGGCATTCGCCGGGCGTTCACCCTGGCCCGGACCGCTAGGCTCCCGAGATGGAGGTCCACGTCAGCCTGACCGACCGGCGGCGGCTCTCCGAGCAGATCTACCGCCAGCTCCGGGCCGGCATCCGCGCCGGCCGGCTGCCGGCCACCGAGGCGCTGCCGTCGTCCCGGGAGCTGGCCGACCGGCTCGACGTCTCCCGCAACACCGTGGTCGCGGCGTACGAGCGGCTGGCCGCCGAGGGGCTGGTGCGGAGCCGGCCGGGTAGCGGGGTCTTCGTCAGCGAGCCGGCGATCGCGCCGGCGACGCCGTACCGGACCGAGCCGGACAGCTACCCGCAGCCGCAGCCGGTCTGGGACACCCTCGGGTCGTCGCACTACGACGCGACCGCGGCGCCGGAGATCGACATGCGGGCCGGCATCCCGTCCCGGGAGCACTTCCCGTACGCCGCCTGGCGGGCCCGCATCTCCCGGCAGCTGCGGCCGTCCGTCCTCGGCACCAGCGCGTACGGGGAGCCGGCCGGCAGCCCGGCGCTGCGGGAGGCGATCGCCGCACACATCGCCGTGTCCCGGGGCGTGCGGGCCGAGCCGGAGGAGGTCTTCGTCACCAGCGGCACCCAGCAGGCGATCGACCTGGCCGCCCGGGTCCTGCTCGCGCCCGGGGACCTGGTCGCCGTCGAGGACCCGTGCTACCGGCCGCCGGCCATGCTCTTCCGGTCGCTGCACCTGCGGGTCGCCGGCGTGCCGGTCGACGACGAGGGGCTCGTGGTCGACGCGATCCCGACCGGGGTGCGGCTGGTCTACGTGACGCCGTCGCACCAGTTTCCACTCGGGATGAGCCTGTCGACGCGGCGGCGCCGGCAGCTGCTCGACTGGGCCGACCGGACCGGCGCGGTCATCGTCGAGGACGACTACGACACCGAGTTCCGGTACGGCGGCCGGCCGCTGGAGCCGCTGCAGAGCCTGGACCGGTCCTGGCGGGTGCTCTACGTCGGCTCGTTCTCCAAGACCCTGCTGCCCACGCTGCGTCTCGGCTTCCTGCTCGCGCCGCCGTCGCTGCGGCCGGCGCTGCGCACGGCCAAGCTGGTCACCGACTGGCACACCTCCGGGCCGATGCAGGCCGCGCTGGCCGAGTTCATCAGCTCCGGCGCGTTCGCCCGGCACATCCGCCGGATGCGCCGCACGTACGCCGAACGGCACCAGCTCGTCGTGTCCATTGTGGACTCGGAGTTCGCCGACTGCCTGGTCCGGGTCCCGTCCGCGGCCGGCATCCACGTCACCGGCCTGCTCCGGCCGGAGGTCGGGCGCACGGACGACGAGATCGTCCGGCTGGCGCTGCGCCGCGGGGTGGACGTCTCGCTGCCGGTGTCGGCGCTCGCCGTCACCGGCCCACCCCGGCACGGCCTGGTGATCGGCTACGGGGCCGTCCCGACCGACCGGATCCCGGAGGGCCTGCGGCGGCTGCGGGAGTGCGTCAGCTGACGCCGACCGGCGGCGGCGTGCGCAGCGTCTGGTAGATCACGCAGCATCGCTCGGTCAGCTCGAGCAGCTTGGCCCGCTGTTCCGCGGGCAGGATCGGCGTCGAGGTCGAAGCTCAGCCGGATGTCCCGGAAGCCGACCGGCGCCTCCCGGGACACCCCGGCGGCTCAGGACTCGAACGGCAGCGGACCGCCGAGCGGGCGAAGGCCGAGCGCGCTGCCGATCGCGCGGGCCTCGGCGGCCACGACCTCGGCGCGGTCCCGCACGCCGCGGGCGCGCAGCACGCCGGCCAGCGCGTGCTGGCTGAGCGCGACCCAGGGCTCGGCGCCCAGTCGGCGGTGCGACTCGACCGCCGTGACCAGATGTCCCTCGGCGGCGTCCCAGTCGCCGAGGGTCGCCGCCAGCTGGCCCAGGTGGTACGCGGCCGCGCCCTGATAGCCCGTGCCCTCCAGCAGGTGCTGCTCCCGGTACGGGGCGAGCTGCTCGAACAGCGCCGCGGCCAGCTCGCGGTCGCCGAGCACCACCGCGGCCTTCGCGAACCCGATCGCCTTCGTCCGCCAGGACCGCATCCGGGTCGGGCCCGCGCGCATCTCGTCCAGCGATCCGGCGACGATCGCCCTGGCCTCCTCGGCCCGCCCGACCTCCGCGTACAGCCAGGCGAGCATCGAGCGCAGCGGCAGCACCGGGAAGTCGGCCACGAGCCGCTCGACCGCGCCGACCGACTCGGCCTCCTGCCCGCGCAGCCAGCGGATCATCGTCACCTGGTGCAGCGCCGCCGCGGTGGCGAGCAGGCCGCTCCCGCCGACCCCGAGACTCCTCGGCCTCCCGGGCCAGCCGCTCACCGCCGGCGAGGTCGCCGCGGGCGATCGCCACCGTCGCCTCCAGCGCGGTGCCGGCCCAGCGGACGAACGAGGTCGGCGCCGCCAGCACGGCCGCCTGCATCGCGGCCAGCGCCGGCCGGGTCGCCGCCGCCCGCCCGTCGACCAGCGCGCAGTAGACGTGCCAGTAGTGGCCGACGAACCGCAGCGACGGCACGCCGCCGAGCTGGTCGGCCAGCTGCAGCAGCTCGGTCGCGGTCGTCTGCTCCTCCCGGACGTACGCGATCTCGCTGCCGAGCAGGCTCGTCCGGTCGACCAGCACGGCGGCGAAGGTGCCCGGGTCGCCGACCCGGCGGGCGACGTCGACCGCCTCGCCGCTGAGCGCCTCGACCTCCTCGGGCGAGCCGTCGATCGGCACCCAGCGGGCCAGCCGGCTGAGCACCAGCGCCCGGGCCGGGCTGTCCGCCGGCCCGATCGCGGCGAGGACCTGCCGCAGCAGCCGGGCCGGCACGGTCCCGTCCCCGTCGAACCAGATCGTCGCCCCGCCGCCGATGCCGAGCGCGGCGGCGGTCATCCGCTCGACCGACCGCAGCTCGACGGCGAGCTCGAACGCCTCGACGAACGTGTCGGTGGCCGGAGAGACCCGGCCCAGCCGCACCTGCGCCGAGCCGAGCTCGAGCAGCAGGTCGCAGCGGCGGTCCCGGTCGGCCGGCGCGACCACGGCGAGGTGCGCCAGCGCCTGGGTGAGCAGCCGCACCGCCTCCGCGTACGCGAACTGGCTGATCGCGCGGTCCGCGGCCGCGCTCGCGTAGTCGACCGCCTTCTCGGCCGCCCGCACCCCGGGCTCGGAGCCGCTGCTCGCGGCCGCGCCCAGGTGGCGGGCGAGCTGGCTCAGCCGGGCGTCAGGGTCGCCCGGCGGGAGCCGCTCCAGCGCCTCGCCGATCCGCAGGTGCAGCCGCCGCCGGCGGGCCGCCGGGATCCGGCCGTAGACGGCGTCGCGGACGATGACATGGCTGAACCCGTACCGGCCCGGCACCCGGCGGGACGGCAGCACCAGCCCGGCGGCGACCGCGGCGTCCAGCGCGTCGAGCAGGACCTCGTGTTCCAGGTCGGAGACCTGGGTCAGCACGGCCAGGTCGAAGTCGCGGCCGATCACGGCGGCCAGGTCGAGCGTGCCGGTGACGGCCGGATCCAGCCGGGACAGCCGCTGCTCGAGCATGTGCCGGACGCCCTCGGGCACGCCCTCGAGCGCCTCCCGCAGGGCGTCGGCGTGGTCGAGGCCGCCGGTCTCGGCCAGGTGCCGGAGCAGCTCGCCGAGCAGGAACGGGTTGCCGTCCGTACGCGTCAGCAGCATCGACGCCAGGCCGTCCGGCGCGGGGCCGTGCTGCTGGATGCCGACCAGCTGGTCGACCTCGCTCCGGCCGAGCCCGGCGAGCGCGAGCCGGCCGAACCCCGGCTCCCGCTGCAGGTCGGCCACCGTCTCCGCGACCAGGCGCTGCGAGTCCTGGTCGGCTCGGTAGGTGACCAGCAGCAGCAGCGGGATCTGCCGGGTGGACCTGGCCACGTGCCGGAGCAGCAGCTGCTCGGTGCCCGCCCACTGCAGGTCGTCGATGACCAGCAGCACCGGCGACGTCGCCGACACCCCGGCGAGCAGCCCGGCCACCGACTCGAACAGGTCGTACCGCTGGTCGGGGCCGGCGGTGGGCTCCGGCACCGGCAGGTCGGGCAGCCGCCGGGTCAGCTCGGGCAGCAGCCGGGCCAGCTCGCCACCGGCGTCGCGGACCAGCTCGCCCACCCGGTCGGTCGGCCTGGCGGCCAGGTAGCCGCCGAGCGCCTCGCGGACGCCGAGGTAGGCCGCGGTCAGCTTCTCGTCGCAGCGCCCGTAGAGCACGGTGCCGCCCTCGGCCTGGGCGATCCGGCCGAGCTCGGCGGCCAGCCTGGTCTTGCCGATGCCGGCCTCGCCGGTGAGCACGACGACCTGCCGCCGACCGTCGACGGCCTGCCGCCAGGCCCGGTGCAGCCGGGTCAGCTCGGCCTGCCGGCCGACGAACCGTCCGCGGTCCGGGTCGCCGACGCCGGCCAGCGCGTTGAACGGGACCGCCGGCGCCCAGCCGGCCGCGGTCGGCGGTCCCGGCGCCGGCAGCGCCGGCGGGTCGGGCTCGGACCGCAGCAGCTCGAGGTAGGCGGCGGCCAGCTGCGGCGACGGATCGACGCCGAGCTCCTCGGCCAGCAGCTTGCGGAACCGCTCGTACGCGCGCAGCGCCTCGCCCCGGTTGCCCGCGGCGGCGTGCGCCAGCATCAGCCGCAGGTGGGCGGACTCGCGGAACGGCTCGAGCGCGACCGCCTCCTCGGCCGGCCGGACCGCGGCGGCCCCGTCGCCGGTCGCGACCAGGCTCTCGCTGGCCAGCTCCAGCGCGGCGACGAGCACGGCGGCGAACCGGGCCCGCAGCCGGTCCACCCACTCGCCCTCCGCTCCGGGCAGGAACGAGCGGGCCGCCACCGAGCGGGCCGCCTCGGCGTGCTCGGCCGCGCGCGCCGGCTCGCCGGCCGCGACCAGTCGCCGGGCCACGGCGACGTCGCGCTCGGCGACCTCCACGTCGACCTCGGTCCCGGCCGGCAGCACCAGCTGGTAGCGGCCGGCGGCCCCGGTCAGCGTCTGGGCGCCGGGCAGTCCCGCCGCGGTCAGCGCCGCCCGGATGGTGCTCAGCACGGTCCGCAGCGCGGGTCGCCAGGTCGGCGGGAGCTCCTCGCCCCACAGGACGTCGGCCAGCTCCTCACGGGTCACACGGCGATTACGTTCCGCGACAAGATAGGCGAACAGGACCCGACCGCGACGTCCGCCGAGGGCCTCCTCGTCGACAGTGCGACCACCGGCTGTGAGCAACATCTGGCCGGCGAGCCCGACCCGCACGTCCATACGCTGGCTTTCGTCTCTGTTGGCGGAGAGCCGCATCGTCGCACTGTGATCGACTGGTCACAACCGGAATGGACGAGTCCATAGCCTGCGTCATTGCAGCCGGTTGCGCTCCGCGATGCTGCGCAGTTGCGCTCGGGTTGCGGCCGGCGCGAGACGGTGCCTGCTGTCATGTGAGCGCCGCTAGCTCAACTGGCAGAGCACTGCCCTCTTAAGGCATCGGTTCGGGGTTCGACTCCCTGGCGGCGCACCGACCGGCGAGGGTCCGGGAACACGGGGGTTCAGGTGGCGGACACCGCGACGCGGGCGCGCAGCCTCGGTCTCGGCATGACCACCGCGCTGGTGGTCGGCAACATGGTCGGCTCCGGCGACTACCTGCTGCCGGCCTCGCTGGCCAAGTACGGCGCCCTGGCCATCGTCGGCTGGGTGGTGACCGCGGTCGGCGCGGTGCTGCTGGCGCTCGTCTTCGCCAACCTCGGCCGGATCTACCCGAAGACCGGCGGCCCGTACACCTTCACCCGGCTGGCCTTCGGCGACTTCATCGGCTTCCAGACGGCCTGGGGCTACTGGATCGCCACCTGGACCAGCAACGCCGCCCTCGCCATCGGCTTCGTCAGCTACCTCGACGACTTCTGGACCTCGCTGGCCGGCAACAAGCTGCTCGCCGCGCTGGTCGCGATCGCCGCCATCTGGCTGTTGACCTGGGTCAATGCGGTCGGCGTCCGGCAGGGTGGGCTCGTTCAGGTCGTCACCACGATCATCAAGCTGATCCCGCTGCTGTTCATCGCGTTCGTCGGGCTGGCGTTCCTCCACCCCGAGCCACTTCAGCCCGGTCAACCCGAGCGGTGAGGGCGGCCTCGACGCGGTGACCGACGCGGCCACGCTGACCCTGTTCGCGTTCGTCGGGCTCGAGTCGGCGACGGTCGCGGCCGGCGACGTGAAGAACCCGGAGCGGACGATCCCCCGCGCGACGGTGATCGGCACCCTGCTGGCGGCCGCGATCTTCGTCCTCGGCCAGATCGCCGTCCTCGGCGTGATCCCCGCCTCCGAGCTGGCCAAGTCGACCGCGCCGTTCGCCGACGCGGCCAAGGTCATGTTCGGCAGCTGGGCCGGCACGCTGGTCGCCGTCAGCGCGGTGATCGGCACGTTCGGCGCGCTCAACGGATGGATCCTGTTGCAGGGCCAGGTGCCGCTCGCGGCGGCCCGGGACGGGCTGTTCCCGCGGATCTTCGGCCGGGTGTCCCGCTCCGGCACCCCGGTACCCGGCCTGGTCATCTCCAGCGCGTTGATGACCGTGCTGATCCTGATGAACTACACCGCCAGCCTGGTGGACCAGTTCACCCAGATCATCCTGCTGGCGACGCTGTCGATCCTCGTGCCGTACACCTACACGGCCGCGGCGCAGCTGATGCTGATGGTCACCGACAGGGCGCGGTTCTCGGCCAAGAGGCTGGTCCGCGACGGCGTGATCGCCGTGCTGGCCTTCTCGTACACGCTGTGGGCGATCACCGGAGCCGGCGCCGACATCGTGCTGAAGGGCTTCCTGCTGCTGCTCGCCGGCATCCCGGTCTACGTGTGGATCCGCCGCCGGAACGCCCCCGGCCCGGCGCCCGCCATGCTCGCCGAGGCCGAACCCGAACCGGTGCCGAGCTCCCCCGTCCCCGTCGCCGGAGGTTGAGACGTGAGTACGTCGGACACGATGACCCGGCCGTCCGAGACGCCGGTCCCGGCCACCGACCCCGCCGCGACGCCGCGGCTGGGGTCGCTGGCTGTTCGCGCTGCTGGCGATCGCCGCGGTCGCGCTGCTCGTGCTGGACTGGATCGACAAGTACGGCAAGGAGCGCAACGCGTTCGACGCGCTGTTCGACGCGAACGCGACCGACCGGCTCGAGCCGGCAGCGTGCGGCTGCCCGGCGGCTGGGACAGCGGCCTCGACACGGTCGGCTACCTGGAGAGCCCGTGGCTGGCCGGCGTGCTCTGGGCGCTGTTCCTGGCGACGATCGTCTGGGGGGTCTGGCGCGTTCGATCCGCCGCCACCGGGCCGGCCGGCCGCTGCACCGCGCGGCGCTGCGCCGGACGGGCCGCGCGGTGCTCATCGTCGTGCTGTTCGTGCTCGCCGGCTCCGCCACCGCCAACGCCTACGTCGGCTACGTCCCGACGATCGACTCGGCGTTCGGCCAGGTGGGCGAGGACCTCAGGGGCGGCTCCCGGATCGACCAGCTCTCGATCGGCGCGCCCGAGCTGCAGGTCCCGCCGGGTCCCGCGTACGTCTACGTGCCGCCGGGCTACGACAGCGGCGCCAACCGCGACCACCGCTACCCGGTGATCTACCTGCTGCACGGCTACCCGGGCGCCTCGATCGACTGGGTCCGCGCCGGCGACATGCAGCAGATCCTGGACAAGATGATCCAGGACAAGCTGATCGAGCCGATGATCGCGGTCGCGCCGGACGCGTCCGGCGGCTGGGTCCACGACTCGGAGATGGTCAACCAGGTCAACGGCCCGCAGCTGGAGAACGTACCTGACCAAGACCGTCCCGCAGACCATCGACGCCCAGTACCGCACCATCGCCGACCGGTCCGGCCGGGGCATCGGCGGGGTGTCCAGCGGCGGGTACGGGGCGCTCAACCTCGCGCTGCGCAACCAGGACGTCTTCTCGGTCTCGGTGCCGATGATGCCGTACGGCGACCCGGGCGCCGTGCTCGGCAGCCTCTTCGACGGCAACACCCAACTGCTGGAGCAGAACACGCCGAGCGAGTACATCCCGACGATGACGTTCACCCAGAAGATGTCGCTGCTGCTCGTCGCCGGCACCGAGGACCCGCAGCTGCCCACCGCCCGCCAGCTGTACGCGCAGCTGACGGCGCGCAACAGCCCCGACGTGGACGTCGGCCTGCAGGTGGTGCCGGGCGCCACGCACACCTGGCACGGCGCGACGATGGACAGCCCGTACGGCTACGTCTTCTTCTCCGACCGCGTCAAGGCGGCCGGAACGAGCGGAGGCTGATCCGATGGCCGTGCACCTCGAAGATCCCGGCGTGACCGGTCCGGACGACGGGGCCGTCGCGCGGTCGCACGCGCCGACGCCCGCCGCCCCGGCCGCCTCGGCCGACCACGGCGCCCGGGTCGCGCAGCTGGCCGCCACGCTGACGTTCCTCGCGGGCGTGGTGAACCTCGTCTCGGCCGCGATGCCGGCCGAGCGGTCCCGGCTGCGGGCCGTACGGTTCCTGACCCCGGAGATCCTCTCGAACGGCGCGGTGGTCGCGGTCGCGGCGCTCGGCGTCGCGCTGATCCTGATCGCCGGCGGCCTGCGCCGGCGCAACCGGATCGCCTGGATCGTCGTGATCGTCGTGCTCGCCGCGAGCGCGTTCTTCCACCTGGTCAAGGGCCTCGACCTGGTCGAGGTCGTGATACAGGCGGCGCTGGCCGGCTGGCTGGCCGGCCAGGGCCGGTACTTCACCGGCCAGCTCGGGCCGCGCGAGCGGCGCCGCGTCATCGGGCCGGCGATCGGCGTCGTCGTGATCACCCTGCTCTACGGGCTGCTCGGGATCTGGTCCAACGAGCCGGGCCTGATCGGCCAGGTCGGGCTCTGGGCGGCCGTCAAGGACGTCGCCAAGATGGCGGTCGGGCTCGGCAGCGACCTGCCGCTGCGCGGCCGGTTCGCGGAGGTGTTCCCGCCCTCGGTGGCGGCCCTGTTCTGGGTCGGCGTGCTGCTGGTGCTGCTGCGCGCGCTGGCCCCGCGCCGGCGGGTGGTCAGCGACCCTGGCCCGACCGCCGAGGAGCTGGTCGCGAGCGAGGACTCGCTGGCCTACTTCGCCACCCGGGACGACCGGCTCGCCGCCCGCGACGGCGCCGCGCTGGTCTCGTACGGGGTCGCCGGTGCGGTGGCCCTCGGCGCCGGCGACCCGATCGGCCCGCCGGCCGAGCTGGCCCGGCGCGATCAGGGCGTTCCTCGACCAGGCGGCCCGGCAGGGGCGGGTCCCGGCGGTGATCGGCTGCTCGGAGGCGGCGATCGAGGAGTACGAGCGGGCCGGCCTGCACCGGATCTACCTCGGCGACGAGGCGGTGCTGGAGCTGACCGGCTTCGACATCGAGGCCAAGTCCGCGCCAGCACGCCCGCCGCGGCTGGAACCGCGGCAACCGGGACGGGCTCAAGGCCGAGGTGCGGCGGTCCGGCGACCTCGACGCCGGCACGGTCGCCGAGCTGGTCGGTCTGTCGGACCGGTGGCGGGGCGGCGCCGCCGAGCGCGGGTTCTCGATGTCGCTCGGCCGGCTGTTCGACCCGCGGGACCGGAACTCGGTGGTGGTGATCGCCCGGGACGGCGCCGGCAAGCTGGTCGGCTTCCTCAACCTGGTGCCCTGGGACGCCGACGGCGCCAGCCTGGACGTGATGCGCCGGGACAAGGGCGCGCCCAGCATCATCAACGAGTTCCTCATCGTCGAGGCGGCCCGGCAGCTGCCGCAGCTCGGCGTCACCCGGCTGTCGCTGAACTTCGCCTTCCTGCGCGGGCTGATCACGGCGCGCCGACATGAGCGGTGCCTCGCTCTGGGCCCGCATGCAGGCCTGGTTCCTGCGCAAGATGTCGCGCTGGTTCCAGATCGAGTCGCTCTACCTGTTCAACCAGAAGTTCGGCCCGGACTGGGTGCCGCGCTACTGCGGGATCCAGTCGATGGAGGACCTGCCCCGGGTGGCGCTGGCGATGGGCCGGGCCGAGGGGTTCGTGGAGAGCCCGGTCCGGCTGCCCTGGCGCCGGCGGTCGACCGGCACGCCGTTCGCCGGCAGCGCCGGCGAGGCCGACGTCACCGCCCGGGTCCGCCGCGCGGCCGGCCACGCTCGTGGTCACGGCCGGCGCGATCGCCACCGTGCCCGGCACGGCCGCGGCGACCCGCCCGGCCGCTGCGGCCGCCCAGGCGGCGGGGACCAGGGCGCCGGTGCGGGAGACCCGGGCCGAGCCGAGCCGGCTGGAGAAGGCGCGGCGGACGAAGCTGACCCGGATGCGGGCGGACGGGATCGACCCGTACCCGGTCGGGTTCACCCGCACCGCCACCCTGGCCGAGGTGACCGACCGCTGGAACGGCCTGACCCCCGGCGAGGAGACCAGCGACGAGGTCAGGGTGGCCGGGCGGATCATGCTCCGGCACGCCGTCGGCGGGCTGACGTTCTGGACCATCCGCCAGGGCGCCGACCAGCTGCAGGTCATGCTCGACCGGGACGTGCTCGGCCCGGACGCCTACCAGCAGGCCGGCCGCTACGACCCGGGCGACTGGGTCGGCGCCGACGGCACCGTGGTCCGCACCCGCCGCGGCGAGCTGTCGGTCAAGGCCACCATCGTGACGCTGCTGACCAAGTCGCTGCGGCCGCTGCCGGACAAGTGGCGCGGCCTGACCGACGTCGAGGTCCGCTCCCGCCAGCGCGAGCTCGACCTGACCATGAACCCGGCGACCCACCGCACCTTCGCCCTGCGCTCCACCGTGCTGGACAGCCTCCGGCACTCCATGGCCACCCGGCACTACGTCGAGGTCGAGACGCCCATCCTCCAGGTCCAACCCGGCGGCGCCACCGCCCGCCCGTTCATCACCCACCACAACGCGTACGACATCGACCTCTACGCGCGCGTCGCCAGCGAGCTCTACCTCAAGCGCCTGCTCGTCGGCGGCATGGACCGCGTCTTCGACCTCGGCCCCATGTTCCGCAACGAAGGCGTCGACACCCGCCACAACCCCGAATTCACCATGCTCGAGTCCAACGAGGCGTTTCGCCGACTACCGCGACATGATGCGGCTGTGCCAGGACCTCTTCCGCGAGGCCGCCGGCGCCGTCGGCCCGCTGACGGTCCCGTACCAGGGCAAGCAGATCGACATCGGCACCGACTGGCGGCAGGTCACCATGCTCGACGCCGTCGCCGAACACCTGCACGTGCCCGACCTGTCCTACGAATGGCCGGTCGAACGCCTCCGCGAGCTCTGCGACCAGCACCACGTGCCCTGGGAAGCCCGACTGGGGCACCGGCAAGCTCGTCGACGGCCTCTACGACGAGCTGGTCGAGGCGTCGATCGTCCAGCCGACGTTCATCATCGACCAACCCAAGGAGATCTCCCCGCTCGCCCACCCCCACCGCGACGACCCGTTCGTCACCGAACGCTTCGAGCTCGTCATCGCCGGGCGCGAATACGCCAACGCCTACAGCGAACTCACCGACCCCCTCGACCAACGCGCCCGCATGGAGGCCCAAGCCCTCGCGAAAGCCGGCGGGGACGAGGAAGCCATGGTCGTCGACGAGACCTACCTGCGGGCACTGGAGCTGGGTCTGCCGCCGAACGCCGGGCTCGGGATCGGCGTAGACCGGCTCGTCATGCTCCTCGGCGACCTACCCTCCATCCGGGAGGCAATCCTCTTCCCGCAGCTGCGGCCGGAAGGTCGGTGAGGTGACGGAGACGTCGACGCCGGAGGTCGTCCCCTGCCCGGAGGAGATCTCGCTCGAGCTCGGCCCCGACGGGCAGATCGTGTTCGTCTCGGACGTCCACCTCACCGGCGGCGGCCCGGTCGCCGACTTCGGCGCGACCACCGAGCTGGTCGATCTGCTGACCGAGCTGGGCAGGCACGAGGGCGAGAAGCTGCTGCTGCTCGGCGGGGACATCTTCGACCTGCTGCAGGCCGGCGGGACGCCGGTGGAGGCCGTCGACCGGGTGCTCGCCGCCGCGGACGCGCAGGCGGTGGCGGCGGCCTCGGCCGCGCTGGCCGCCCTCCGGGACGCGACCGTCGTCTACCTGGTCGGCAACCACGACTCGGCCCTGGCCTGGCACGCGGAGGCCAGGCGACGGGTGGCCGAGGCCTTCGGGGTCGACCGGTTCGCGCTGCGGGCGCGGGTCGAGACGCAGACGCTGGACGGCCGGACCGTCACCGTGCTGGCCGAGCACGGGCACGCGCTCGACGTCTACAACCGGCACGCCGATCCGTACGACCCGCTGGACACGCCGGCCGGCGACCACGTCGTGCAGGAGGTGGTCAACCGCTTCGACCTGCTCGCGCCGGAGCGGCCGGACCTCGCGCTGGACCAGATCGACAACGTCCGCCCCTCGGCGGCGGTCCCGATCTGGCTGGTGTCCAACTTCTTCTACCGGTTCCTGCGCCGCACGCTGCGCCGGTTCGCGCTCCCGCTGGCCGGGCTGTTCGTGCTGCTGCACCTGCCGGTGGCCACGCTGATCCTGCACGACCTGAACCGGCATCGGCGGTCCGAGGAAGTCGCCCGGCTCACCGACCGGGCGATCATCTGGCTGTTCGCCATCGTCGTCGTCGACCTCATCCTGTTCGTCGTCCTCGCCGCGTTCCTCGGCCGGTCGCTGCGGGACGCCGCGGCCGTGTACGGCGGCACACCCGAGGACGACGAGGTCGACGAGGCCCGCCGGGCCGCGGCGATGGGCGAGCTGCTCACGATCCGCGACCCGGCCGCGTCGGTGCTGCTGGGCGGGCACACCCACCGGGCCCTGCTGGTGCCGGGCGGCCGCGGCCGGGTGGTCGCCGACGCCGGCTGCTGGATCCAGGGCATGGTCCCGGTCCGGGCCTGGCTCTCGCTGCCGCCGGTGTTCGTGCCGGCGTACCCGTGCACCTGGCTGCAGGTGCTCCCCGCGGTCGGCGGGGTCAAGGTCAGCCTGTGGGAGCGGCCGCTGGCCGTGGTCCGCCGGCTCTCGCTGCTGGAGCGGATCGTGATGCGGGGCCGGCCAGCACCGTCGAAACCGGGCCCGCCCCGCACGGTGCGCGAGGAGCTGGCGCTGCCCCATCCCGGCGCGCTGCGCACGGACTGGACGCCGGGGGCGGCCGCTGCGGCGGCCACCGATGATCCGCTCGGCTCGCAGCGGTGGGCCGGGCTGCCGACCGCGTCGGCCGGGTCGGCCGGGTCGGCCCCGGACGAGCCGGCCCGCTGATGGTCACGGCGCTGCTGGCGCTCGCCGGCACCGTCATCTGCTACGGCACGGCCACCGTGCTGCAGAACATCGCGGCGCAGCGGGCCGATCGGCACGAGGGCACCGACGCGCTGCTCGTCGTCCGGCTGCTGCGCGACCTGCCGTACGTGGCCGGCACCGCGCTGGACGGGCTCGGCTTCCTGCTGTCGCTGCTGGCGCTGCGGCAGCTGCCGGTGTTCGCCGTGCAGGCCGGCGTGGCCGGCAGCATCGGCGTCACGGCGGTCCTCGCGGCGGTGTTCTTCAGCGAGCGGCTGATCGCCCGCGGCTGGGCGGCGCTGGCGCTGATCTGCATCGGCCTGGTCGCGGTGGCCATCAGCGCGGCGCCGGAGGCGGCAGACGTACCCGGCACCGGCACCAAGGCCGGGATCGTCGCCGCCGTGGTCGTGCTCGCGGTGCTCGGCTGGCTGGCCCTGCGGCACGGCCAGGACACCCGCTCGGCCATCGCGCTGGCCACGGTGAGCGGGCTCGCGTACGGCGGCGCGGCGCTGGCCGCTCGGATACTGTCCTCCGGGGACGGGACCTACTTCTCCGGCGACGGGCTGCTGCACCTGCTCGCCGACCCGATGCTGTACGCGCTGATCGCCTACGGTGCGGTCGGCCTGGTGACCTTCTCGGCCGCGCTGCAGCGGGGCACCGTGACCACGGTGGCCGCCGTCGTCGTCGTGGCCGAGACGATCGCGCCGGCACTCGCCGGCATCGCCCTGCTCGGCGACCGGGCCAAGCCCGGACTCGGTGTTGTCGCCGTGCTTGCCTTTGTCGCTACCGTCGTCGGCGCCTGGGTGCTGACCCGGGTCGACCCCGGAAGGGCACCAGCGGCACCGAAATCGGACGGCGCGGGCCCGACGGGCCCGCGCCCGGAGTCACGGGAGAACGCATGAGCGGCTACGACGACGGGCGACCCTACGACGAGCGGGGCTACCCACAGTCTCCCTACGACCAACGCGGATATCCCGGCGGCCCGCCGGCGTCCGGACCGCCGGCCCGGGTCACGGTCAACGCCGGCCGGCTGTGGGCGGCCGGCGTCGCCACCGCGCTGGTCTGCGCGCTGATCGGGCTGGTGGGGGTGCTGGTGGTCCGGGCCGTCTTCAACGTCGCCCTCTACGCGCCGGAGTCGGCCAGCGCGGTCGGGGACATCGACACCGGCCTGCTCTGCCTGGTCGCGGCGGGCGCCGCCCTGGTCGCCACCGGCCTGGTGCACCTGCTGCTGCTGAGCACCCCGCGGCCGCTGGCCTACTTCGGCTGGATCGTCGGGTTGGGCACGCTGGCCGCCGTGGTGGTGCCGTTCCTGTCCGTCAGCCCGCTGTCGGTCGCGGTCGCCATGGCGGTGATCCACCTGATCATCGGGCTGGCGATCGGCACGCTGATCTCCGGCGCTGCCCGCGCCGCCACCCGCAGTCCCGCCGGCGGCCCCAGCTACGACCTGCACTAGCGACCGTCCACTGTGGACCTCAGCACCACCATAAACACGCTGCTGGTGATCGCCGCGGTGGCGGCGGCCGCCCCGTTGCTGGTCGCCCTGCTGCCGTGGGTGCGGGTGCCGCAGGTCGTGCTCCTCATCGCCGGCGGGATCGTGATCGGGCCGGAGGCGCTCGACCTCGGCTCCGCCGGCAGCGTGCAGGTGCTCTCCGATCTCGGGCTCGGCTTCGTGTTCCTGCTCGCCGGGTACGAGGTCGAGCTCGCCCTGTTCGGGTCCAGCAGCGGCCGCCGCGCGATCGCCTCCTGGTTGGTCACCGCGGCGCTGGCCGCCGGCGTCGTCGGGGCGCTCGGCGCCGCCGGGCTCGTGCACGCGTACGTGCCGGTGGCGATCGGGCTGACCACGACGGCGCTGGGCACGCTGCTGCCGATCCTGCGCGAGCACGACCTGCTGCGTGGCCGGCTCGGCCGGCACCTGATCGCCGCGGGCGCGGTCGGCGAGCTGTTCCCGATCCTCGCGGTGGCGCTGTTCCTCGGGATCGTCAGCCGGTTCGTCGCGCTGCTGTCCGTGCTGTCCGTCGTGGCGATCGCGTTCGTGCTGAGCGCGGCCCACCGGCTGGTCGGTCGCGGCCGGCTGCTGGAGATCGTCCGGCAGTCCCAGCACGAGACCAGCCAGGCGATCCTGCGCTGCACCGTCCTGCTGCTCATGGTGCTGCTCGCGGCGACCAACGAGTTCCACCTCGACGCGGTGCTCGGCGCCTTCATCGCCGGCATGGTGCTGCGCCGGTGGGCCGGCGCGAGCGCACCGCTGCTGGAGGAGAAGCTGGACGCGATCGGCTACGGGTTCTTCATCCCGATCTTCTTCGTCTACTCGGGGATGACGCTCGACATCCGGTCGATCGCCGACGCACCGCTGCGGGTGGTGCTGTTCCTGGCGCTGATGGTGGCCGTGCGCGGGCTGCCGGCGCTGCTGGTCTACCGCGGGCTGCTCGTCCAGCCGGGAACGGCTGGAGCTGGCCCTGATCACCGCCACCTCGCTGCCGCTGCTCGTCGCGCTGGCCGAGATCGGCCGCCGGAACGGGACGATGCTGCCGGAGAACGCGGCCGCGCTGGTCGGCGCCGGCGTGCTCAGCGTGCTGATCCTCCCGTCGGCCGCCATCGCCGTGCGCAAGCGGGGCAGGGCCGACCCGGCGGACGCCGAGCCGGCTGACTCCGAGCCGGCTGCACTCCGAGCCGGCGGACTCCGGGTCGGCGGACTCCGAGTCGGCCGACCCCGACCGGGCAGACCCCGACCCGACCGAGCCGGCAGAGCCGGGCCAGGTCGGTCGGTGACCGGCCGGGCCGGATGAGCTCAGCTCGGCAGGAGCTCGATCCAGCCGCGGATGTCCTCGGCGGTCTCGGTGTCGGCCAGCTCGGGGTGCTCCGCGGCGACGTGCACGAGGACCTTCTCGATCACGGCGTCGTCGGTGTCGCCGCGGGCCGTGAAGCCGCACTCGCAGCGGACCTGACGGGTCATCGGTGTGCTCCCTTCGGCTGTACGCTCCACCTCTAGCGCCTCCACGCCTAGGGAGGCAACGTGCAGGGCGCATCCGATGCCGCCCGGGTGCAGCTGTGCGGGACGTTCGTCGTGGAGCTGGCCGGCCGGCGGGTCAACCAGGCGCTGCCCGGGCGGCAGGGCCGGCTGCTGTTCGCCTACCTGACGCTGAGCCGCCTGCAGCCGGTCCCCCGCGACGTCCTCGTCGACGCGCTGTGGGGTGAGTCGCCGCCGCCGGCCGCCGCCGTCGGCGCTGACCGTGCTGGTCTCCAAGGTCCGCGCCGCGGTCGGGCCGGACGTGCTGCGCGGCCGGACCGAGCTGGCCGTCGCGCTGCCCGAGCCCGCGTACGTCGACGTGGAGGACGCGTTCGGCGCCCTGCACGCGGCCGAGTCGGCGCTGGCCCGGCAGGACTGGCGGAAGGCCTGGGCCCCGGCGCTGACCGCGCAGTTCGTGACCCGGCGGCGGTTCCTGCCCGAGGCCGACGCAGCCCTGGGCCGACCCGTGGCGGCGCCGGCTGGCCGACGTGCACGTCCGCGCGCTGGAGTGCTACGCGACCGCCTGCCTGCGCCTCGGCGGCGGCGAGCTGCCCGGGGCCGAGCGGGCGGCCCGGGAGCTGCTCGAGGTCGCGCCGCTGCGGGAGACCGGGCACCTGCTGCTGATGGAGTCGCTGGCCGCCCGGGGCAACGTCGCCGAGGCGCTGGCCGCGTACGAGCGGCTGCGGGTGCTGCTGCGCGAGTCGCTCGGCGTCGACCCGGGCCGGGCCGTCCAGGACACGTACGCGCAGCTGCTGGGCTGACCGGGTCGCGCTGACCTGGCCGACAACGTTCCGACAACGTGCGGCCAACCCGCCGACAAGGACCGATGCGCAGGCTTCCGGCATCGACCCGAACCCATCGGAGGGATGACATGGAAGACCAGCTCACGATCCTGCTCGGCCGCTTCGTGCAGGACCTCGGCGCGACGGTGTCCGCCGGCAACGTGCTGATCGGCGACGAGCTCGGGCTCTACCGGGCGCTGGCCGAGGCCGGCCCGTTCACCGCGGCCGAGCTGGCCGCCTACACCGGCACCGCCGAGCGGTACGTCCGCGAGTGGCTGCCCGGCCAGGCCGCCGGCGGCTACGTCAGCTACGACACCGGCACCGACCGGTACTGGCTGAACGAGGCGCAGGCGGTCGCCTTCGCCGACCCGGGCGGCATGCTGCTGCCCGGCGCGTACCAGCTCGCGCTGGCCTGCCTGGCCGACCGGCAGATGATCGTCGAGGCGTTCCGCACCGGGCAGGGCGTCGCCTGGGGCGCGCACGACGAGAACGTGTTCACCGGCTGCGAGCGCTTCTACCGGCCCGGCTACGTCCAGAACCTGGTCAGCGCCTGGATCCCGGCCGTGCCCGGGCTGGCCGACCGGCTCACCGCCGGCATCGCGGTGGCCGACGTCGGCTGCGGGCTCGGCGCGTCGACCAGGATCATCGCCGAGACCTACCCGGCCTCGTCGGTGCGCGGGTTCGACTCGCACCCGGAGTCGATCGAGCTGGCCCGGGCCGGCGGCGGTCGACGCCGACGTGGCCAGGGCCCAGGACTTCCCCGGCACCGGGTACGGCCTGGTGGCCACGTTCGACTGCCTGCACGACATGGGCGACCCGGTCGGCGCCGCCCGGCACATCCGCGACGCGCTCGCCGACGACGGGATCTGGCTGATCGTCGAGCCGTACGCGGGCGGCACGGTCGCGGAGAACCTCACCCCGGTCGGCCGGGTCTACTACAACTTCTCCACGTTCCTGTGCGTGCCGCACGCGATCTCCGAGGGCGCCGCGGACGCGCTCGGCAACCAGGCCGGCGAGGCGCCGATCGGCAAGATCGTCTCGGAGGCCGGGTTCGGCACGTTCCGGCGAGTGGCGGAGACCCCCTTCAACCTGGTGTACGAGGCCCGGCCGTGACCGATGGCCCGCGGTCGTACGAGCGGTATCTCGTGCCGGAGTTCTTCGTCCCGTGCGCCGAGCAGCTGGTGCGGCTGGCCGCGCCGGTGGCCGGCGAGCGGGCGGTGGACCTGGCCTGCGGCACCGGCGTGGTCGCCCGCCGGCTCGCCGACCGCGGGCTGTCGGTGACCGGGGTGGACCTGGCCGACGCGATGGTGGCCTTCGCGGCGGCGGCCGAGCCGCGGGTCGACTGGCGGGTGGCCGCGGCCGGCGCGCTGCCGCTCGGCGACGGGACGGTCGACCTGGTCTGCTGCCAGCAGGGGTTGCAGTTCTTCCCCGATCCGGCCGACGCGCTGCGCGACGTGCATCGCGTGCTCGCGCCGGGCGGCCGGCTGGCGCTGGCGGTCTGGCGCGGGATCGAGCACCACCCGGCCTGGGCGGCGTTCGTCGACGCCCTGGATCACTGGGCCGGACCGGAGGCGGGCGCCGTGATGCGGCGCCCGCTGTCCGGGCCGGACCGGGACGGGCTGCGGCGGTTGCTGACGGACGCCGGCTTCACCCGCGTACGGATTCGGATCGCCACCGTGCTGCCGCGCTTCCCTTCGGCGCGGGAGTTCCTGCGGCAGGAGACGGCCGGCAGCCCGCTGGCCGGCGTGCTGGACCCGGCGCTGGTCGACCGGCTCGGCGAGCAGCTCGAACGCGACCTGTCCCCGTACACGGACGATGACGGGGTCGTGCTGCCGATGCAGACCTGGCTCGCCACCGCCTGCCGCTGAGGCCGGGTACGTCGAACTGCGTACGGACAGGGTCGATCCCGGGCGGATGTGCCGGCAGGGACCGGCGGCGAGGCTTTCGGCATGACAACCGCGACGCAGACCCGCCGACCCCGGCCGGCCCGGCGAGCGCCGTTCCGGCTGCGCGGGCGCACCCGTAAGACCATCCTGATCCTGCACATCCTCTCCGTCGGCACCTGGGTCGGCGTGGACGTGATCGTCGCCGTCCTGGTGCTGACCGGCTGGCTGAGCAGCGACGCCGTCGGTGCGCGGGCTGGCCTACCAGGCGCTCGGCACGTTCGTCGTCTGGCCGATGCTCGTCTCCGCCCTGGTCAGCCTGGTGACCGGGGTGCTGCTCGGCCTGGGCAGCAAGTACGGCCTGGTCCGCTACTGGTGGGTGGCGGTCAAGCTGGCGCTCAACCTCGTGCTCTGCACGCTGATCCTGATCGCGCTGCAGCCTGGGCTCGGCGAGGTCGCCCAGTACGGCCGGGACCTGGCCGCCGGGACGGCGACCGAGCGGGACATGTCCGACCTGTTCTTCCCGCCGATCGTGTCGCTGTCCGCGCTGACGTTCGCGACGATCCTGTCGGTCGCGAAGCCGTGGGGTCGGCTGCGCAAGCGCGGTTGATCCTCCTCGTGCCTGCCTCGGCGTCGGTGACGCCGGGGTAAAGGCGCGCTTATGGCGCGGTGGCCGCGCGGATGCCAGGATCAGGCGTCCCGGTCCCGATAGTGCCTCAGTGTGGAGGTGCCGGCGTTGATGCGACGTGCAGGGTGGAAGCGCCCGCTCGGAGTCCTGCTCGGTCTGCTGGTGCTGGTGCTCGGCCTGCCGGCCGCGGCCCAGGCGCAGCCAGGGCCGTCCCATCCGCGGCCCCGGCCGCCGGTCGAGGACCCGGCGCCGACCGGCCCGGACTGCACGACCACCCCGTCGAGCACCCAGGCCGGCTACTCGGTGGCCGACCCGCGCTGCGTGTTCAACGGCGCCGCGTACACCGGGGCGCGGTTCGTGCCGCAGACCAACGCGGCCGGGCACCCGATCTCGCGGACGTTCACCGGGATCGTGGCCGGCGCGCCGTACCGGATCGAGGTGCCGAAGCAGCACTGGAACGGCCAGCTGGTGCTGTTCGCGCACGGCTTCCGCGGCAACGGCACGACGGTGTGGGTGGACGACTCGCCGCTGCGGACCTACCTCGTCGCGCACGGGTTCGCCTGGGCCGCGTCCGGCTACTCGACCAACGGCTACGACGTCGGTCAGGGCGTGCTCGACTCGCACGCGCTGATCGGCCTGTTCGCCGGCAAGGTCCGCACCGCGCGCAGCGTCTACATGACCGGCGTGTCGATGGGCGGGCACATCACCGCGGTCGAGATCGAGCACTTCCGCGGCGACTTCGTCGGCGCGATGCCGGCCTGCGGCGTGCTCGGCGACACCGAGCTGTTCGACTACTTCACCGACGCGAACGTGACCGCGGCCGCGCTGACCGGGACGGCGATCCAGTTCCCGATGACGCTGGAGGCCGGCCAGGCGTACGCGCCGACGTACGACGCGCAGGTGCTGTCCGAGCTGCCGACGCTCGGCACCGGCTTCGTCACCGGCAACCCGGCGAACGTGTCGCTGACGCCGACCGGGCAGACCTGGGCGAGCACGGTGGAGCTGCGCAGCGGCGGCATCCGGCCGGGCTTCGCCAGCGGGTTCGCGTTCTGGGCGAGCGCCGGCTTCGCGCCGCTGACCAACGTGCCGTTCCTGTTCGGCGTCTACCCCGGGCTGACCGGCGGCACGATCGGGATCGCGGACGGCAACGTGGTCGACAACCGGTTCACGCTCTACCGGATCGGCGACAACCGCGGCCCGCTGACCGCGGCCGAGATCGCGCTGAACCGGTCGGTGCTGCGGGTCGCGGCGACGACGCCGCCGTCGCGCGGGCTGACCGGCATCCCGAAGGTCGTCGGCGACCCGCACATCCCGGTGCTGTCCATGCACGACCTCGGCGACCTGTTCGTGCCGTTCAAGATGGAGCAGATCTACGCGCAGCGGGTGGCCGCGCACGGGCAGAGCCGGCTGTTCGTCAGCCGGGCGATCCGCGGCGTCGGGCACTGCGACTTCACCCAGGCCGAGTTCGAGCGCGGCTTCGCCGACCTGGTCAGCTGGGTGCGCACCGGGCACCGGCCGGCCGGCGACCGGGTGACCGACGCGCGCGTGGTCGCCTCGCCGACGTTCGGCTGCAAGTTCACCGACCCGACGCCGGGGGCGCACCCCGGTTTCGTCGCCCCGGCCTGCCCGTCCTGAAGTCCCCGCCGGGCGTCGATCCCGGCCGGCGTCGTTCGTAGCCATGCTGAGAGGCTGGCACCGACGCCGGCCGGCGACCTCGTGGAGGACACATGACCGAGCCCCGGACCCAGGGCTACGTCGACGTCAACGGCGTGCACATGTACTACGAGGTGTACGGCGAGGGCTCGCCGCTCGTGCTGCTGCACGGCGGGATCATGACGATCGACCTCAACTTCGCCTCGCTGATCCCCCCGCTCGCGACCCGGCACACGGTCATCGCCGTGGAGATGCAGGGGCACGGCCGCACCGCCGACACCGGCCGTGCCGATCACCCCGGCCGCGCTCGCCTCGGACGTCGTCGGCCTGCTCGACCACCTCGGCATCGAGCGTGCGCACGTGCTCGGCCACAGCCTCGGCGGCGCGGTCGCGCTGGAGCTCGCGGTGAGCCACCCGGACCGGGTGCGCTCGGTCGTGCCGATGTCGATCAGCGTGCGGCCGGACGGCACCCACGAGGAGATCACCGACCCGACCAAGCAGGCGACCTCCACCCGGATGCCGACGCCGCAGGACTTCGCCGAGATGACCGAGGCGTACAAGCGGCTCTCGCCGCACCCGGAGCACTTCGACGACTTCCTGGCCATGCTGTCCGGCGTCGCGTCCCAGCTGGAGGGCTGGTCGGACGCGCAGCTGGCCGGGGTCGCCGCGCCGACGATGCTGATGATCGGCGACAACGACTTCACCACGGTCGAGCACGGCGCGCTGATGCTCCGGCTCATCCCCGGCTCGCAGCTGGCCGTCCTGCCCGGCACCACCCACATGACCATCACCCGCCGCGCCGACCTGGTCCTGCCCATCCTCGCCGGCTTCCTCGACTGACGTCGGCCTCGTCCGCCGCGACCCGGACTCAGGCGCAGCCGGAGCAGGCTCGCCGCGGTCGGCACGCCGGCCCCGGCCGTCAGTGACCGGGCGGCGACGTCAGGGCGCCGGTCGGGCCTCGGGTGTGTCGTCGAGCTGCGCGCGGGCCTGGTCGGCGGCGGCGCGGGTCTGCTCGGCGAGGGCGCGGCCCTTGAGGTCGCCGGCGTAGACGGCGGCGCCGAGCAGCACCGCGGTCACCGCCGACGGGACCCGCAGCCGGTCGGCGGCCGCGGTCAGCAGGGCGGTGGCGCCGACCCAGCCGGCCGTGCCGACGGCGTCGGCGGCGAGCTGCTTGGCCGGCGGGAACTGCTTGCCCTCGCCCGGCGTGATGCCGATGACCATGATCCCCGGCCGGCCGAACCGGCGCGCGGCCACGTCGGTGGCCAGCACCACCGCGAGCCGCGCCGGCCACCGCCCGGGCATCCCGGCCGGCAGGGCTGCCGCCACCGCCGGCCCCGCGGCGCGGAGGGCGGGCCCGGGGGACAACGGGATCATGCCGGCAGCCTAGCGATCAAGTCCGGCGGATCGGACCAAAGCTGGGCCAGACTTCGCTACGGCCGGGTGCGGGCCAACTCGGCCGTCGACGGAGTGGTCGCGACCCGGCGCCGGCGGCGTATCCCGGTCCTCGTCCGGCCGCCCGCCGGACAGCGGCAGCGCGAGGAAGGCGATCGCCAGCAGCGCGAGGCCGAGCAGGAAGCTGGTGGCGGTGTCGGTCGGGTAGTGCATGCCGCGGTACATCCGGCAGCTCGCGACCATGATCGGGATCAGCACGCCGACCACGACGACCAGCCAGCGCAGCCAGACGTGCCGGGTGTGCCAGGCGATGATCAGCGCCGTGCCGACGTAGTACGCCGTGGCCGCGGCGGTGTGCCCGGACGGGAAGCTCGAGGTCGGCGGCGAGTCGTCGAGGTGGCGCACCGGCGGCCGCTCGCGGTCGATGAGCATCGTGGTGACCAGGAAGATCACCGCCTGGCCGGTGACGCAGATCGCCAGGATCACCGACTCCCGCCAGCGGTGGAACACCAGCCGGAACACGACCACGGTGATCGCGGTCAGCCCGATGATCGTCGGCGTCTCGCCGAACAGCGTGCCGATGTGCGTGAGCGTCTCGCCGGTCGGCGTGCGCTGCTTCTCCAGCCACTTGTCCAGGCCGGCGTCCGCGTCGGCGAACGCGGTCGTCTCCAGCACCCTCGTGATCAGCAGCCCGAGCAGGACCACGACCACCCCGACAGCGAACCACCAGGGCACGAACCGCTTCCCGGCCGTACCCAGCTCCTGCCAGACCGTCCGCTCGCCCGCCGGCTTCGTGATGCTCACGCCCCGCTGGTACCCAATGGCGGCCGGTGTCACGCTCCTAGGCTGACCCGGTGGCGACGAACGAGTTCGACCTGACGCTGACCGACGGCCGGACGCTGCACTGCTACGACACCGGCCCGCGGCGCTGACGGTCGCCTGGCAGCACGGCACGCCGCAGACCGGCCCGCCGCCGCAGCCGCTGCTCGCGCTGCCGGCGTGCGCTGGCTGTCGGTCGACCGGCCCGGCTACGGCGGGTCCAGCCCGCGGCCGGGCCGGTCGGTCGCCGACGCCGCCGCGGACACCGCCGCGCTCGCCGACGCGCCGCCGCCGCGTCCGCCGTGGAGCGCCTGCGCTGACCCGGGCCGGTCAGGTCGGGTTGGGGAAGTCGAAGCCGCCGGGGCGGTCGTTGCGGTCGGCGAGCAGGCCGGCCAGCGCGGACAGGGCGATCTCCGGCGGCGTGCGGGAGCCGATGTTCAGGCCGATCGGCCGGTGCACCCGGTCGACGTCGGCGGCCGGTACGCCGAGCGCGGCCAGCGCCTCGATGTGCGGACCCTTGTGCCGGGCGTTGCCCATCACGCCGACCCAGCGGGGCGTGCCGACCAGCACGTCCCGCAGCACCGGCCCGAGCTCGTCCCGGTGGTGGTCGGTGACGACGACGTCGGCGTCCGGGTGCAGCACGACCGGGTCGGCGTCGTTGACCACCACGTCGGCCAGCTGCCGGTCGGCGTCGGTCACCTTGTCCGGCACCGGCTCGTAGAGCACGGTCCGGAAGCCGGTCGCCCGGGCGAAATGCATGAGGTTGCGGGCCACCGGCGAGGAGAACACCGCGACCAGGGTGCGGCCGTCGACCGGGGCCGGGGCGTCGCCGTGGGCGATCGCGTCCGCCGACGGGACCTCGCTGTGCGCGACCGTGCAGGCCGGATCCTCCATGCCGCCAGTCTGCCAACTCAGAGCAGCGAGAGCACGTGCTCCAGCCCGCGCGGCCCGGTCGGTGCCGGCGCCGGCAGCAGGAACGCGTACAGCCCGGCGGTCACCGCCCCGGAGTCGGTGAGCGGGTTGTCGCCGACCATGAGGGCCCGCTCCGGCCGGACGCCGAGCCGGTCGCACGCGGCCCGGAAGACCGACGCGGCCGGCTTGCACACGCCGTGCTCGTACGACATGAACACCGCGTCGAGATGCGGCATGAGGCCCAGCCGTTCCAGCGCCGGCCGCAGGTCGAACCCGGTGTCGCTGACCACGGCGACCCGCAGCCCGCGCGACCGTACGGCCTCCAGCGTGGGCAGGGCGTCCGGGAACGCCTCCCAGGACTCGGCCGCGACGGTCCGCTCGTACAGCCGGTCGCTGAGGCCGGGCGCCAGCTCCTCGCAGCCGGCCGCGGCGTAGAGCTCGGTCCACACCGCACGGTGCCGCTCGGTGGACAGGTCCCGGCCCTTCGCCAGCTCCTCGGCGGTGCTACCGCGGTCGAGCACCCGTTGCCAGACCCGGCTGGCCGCGCCGGGGTCCAGCGACGAGCCCAGCGTGGCCGCCGCTTCGTGCAGCAACTCCGTGCCGCTGCCGGTCAGCCGGATCAGCGTGTCCCCCGCGTCGAACAGGACCGCCTCGAACCGACCCATGCACCGGCCCCCTCACTGCGCGCTGCCCGCGGTGGCGCCACAGCCAGCCCACGTCGCGGCCGAAGGACTCGACCAGCAGCGCCAGCGCGAGCACCACGAGGGCGACGGCGACGGGCCGCGGCAGCAGGCCGGACGCCGCGACCACGAGCACGACGCCCTCGGTCGCCGCAACGACCTTGCGCCAGTATCGCGGCGGGAGCTCGGCCCGCATCCAGGGCACTACCCACCCGGCGGCCATGAACGCATACCGCATCAGGCCGATGGCCAGCACCCAGCCGCCGAGCGAGCCGGCGACGTACCCGCTGAGCACGAGGATGAGGAACGCGTCCGCCTCCATGTCGAAGCGCGCCCCGAGCTCGGAGACCGTGCCGGTGCGGCGGGCGACCCAGCCGTCGACCGCGTCCAGCGCGAGCGCCACCGCGGCCAGCGGGACCAGCGCGGCGACCGGCTCCGGCCGCAGCACCGACTCGGCCACCAACGCGGTGACGCCGCCGACCAGCGTCGCCCGGACCAGCGTCACCTGGTCAGCCGGACCGAGCCGGGACCGGCGCAGCAGCACCAGCACGCACCAGCCCGTACCCGACCCCGGCGAGCCAGCCGGCCCAGCCGAGGCCGACGGTGGTCGCGAGGATCGCGAGGACCACCAGCTGGCCGACGAACCCGACCACCGCTTCCGTACGAACCGTCGGCACTCCGCCTCCGTCACGTTGGGTGTCCGCGCCGCTCACTACGGGACCGGCTACCGTTCGGTTCGGGCACGGAAGGGGACCGATGGCGGGCGAGGCCGGTGCGTTCTGGCTGCGCGAGCCGGGGACGGGCGAGATCCGGACGGTCCCGCTGCCCGATCCCGGTCCCGGCGAGGTGCGGGTCACGACCCGGTTCTCCGGGGTCAGCCGGGGCACCGAGACCCTCGTCTTCCGCGGCGAGGTCCCGCCGGACCAGTACGCGACCATGCGCGCGCCGTTCCAGGAGGGCGAGTTTCCCGCCCCGGTGAAGTACGGCTATCTCAGCGTCGGCGAGGTGACGGCCGGACCGGTCGAGCTGCTCGGGCGGACCGTGTTCTGCCTCTACCCGCACCAGACCGCGTACGTGGTGCCGGCCGAGGCCGTGCTGCCGGTGCCGGCCGGGGTGCCGGCCGAGCGGGCCGTGCTGGCCGGCACGGTGGAGACCGCGGTCAACGCGCTCTGGGACGCCCGGCCGCGGATCGGCGACCGGGTCACCGTGGTCGGAGCGGGCATGGTCGGGTGCTGCGTGGCCGCGCTGCTGGCCCGGTTCCCCGGCGTGGATCTCCAGCTGGTCGACGCCGATCCGGGCAAGCAGGCGGTGGCGACGGCACTCGGCGTCCCGTTCGCCGCGCCGGCCGACGCCGCCGCCGGGCGGGATCTCGTCGTGCACGCCAGCGCCAGCGGGCCCGGACTGCAGCGGTCGCTTGATCTGCTGGCGCCGGAGGGCACCGTGCTCGAGCTCAGCTGGTACGGAGGCCACCGGGTAGAGCTTGCCCTCGGCGGTGCGTTCCACTCCGGCCGGCTGGCGATCCGCAGCAGCCAGGTCGGCACCGTCGCCCGGCCGGACCGGACCTACCGGGATCGGCTGGGGCTCGCCCTCGACCTGCTGCGGGACCCGCGGTTCGACGCGCTGATCACCGGGCGGTCGGCGTTCGCCGAGCTGCCGTCCGTACTGGCCGGGCTGGCGTCCGGCGACATCCCTGCGCTCTGCCACCTCGTGACCTATGGAGAGTGACCACTGTGTTCAGCGTGACCGTCCGCGACCACGTCATGATCGCGCACAGCTTCCGCGGCGAGGTCTTCGGCCCGGCCCAGCGGCTGCACGGCGCCACCTACGTGGTCGACGCGACGTTCCGGCGGCCGGAGCTGGACGCGGACGGCCTGGTCGTCGACATCGGCGCGGCCACCGCCGAGCTCGGCGCGGTGCTGGGCGAGCTGAACTACCGCAACCTCGACGAGGAGCCGGCGTTCGCCGGCCGGAACACCTCCACCGAGCTGCTGGCGCGGGTCGTCGCCGACCGGCTGGCCGAGCGGGCGCGGGCCGGCGCGCTCGGCGAGTCCGCGCGCGGGCTGACCGGTATCACGGTCACCCTGCACGAGTCGCACGTCGCCTGGGCCTCCTACGAGCGGGAGCTATGACTGCTCTGTACGCGGTGCTGCCCAACGACATCGACGATGCGGCGACCCCGAGCGGAGGCAACCGGTACGACCGGCGGGTGCTGACCGGGCTGGCCGCGCTGGGCTGGTCGGTGCGCGAGATCGCCGTGCCGGGTGCCTGGCCGACCCCGACCGACCGCGAGCTGGCCGGGCTGGCCGCCGCGCTGGCGCCGGTTCCCGACGGCGGGATCGTGCTCGTCGACGGGCTGGTCGGGTCGGCCGCCGCCGAGGTGCTGGTGCCGGCGGCGGCGCGGCTGCGGCTGGTGCTGCTCGTCCACCTGCCGCTGGACACGCCGGGCGAGGCGGCGGTGCTGGCCGCGGCCCGCGCGGTGGTCACGACCAGCCCGTGCACCCGGCTGCCGGTGCCGGCGCAGGTGGCCACGCCCGGGGTCGACCCGGCCCCGCTGGCCACGCCGTCGCCGGCCGGCGACCGGCTGCTCTGCGTCGCCGCGGTCGCCGCGCACAAGGGCCAGGACCGGCTCAGCGCCGCGCTCGCCGCCGTACCCGAGCCGTTCACCTGCACGTACGTGGGCTCGCTGACCCGCGAGCCGGACTTCGTGGCGGCCCTGCGACGGCGGCTCGACCCGCGGATCCGGCTGGCCGGCGTGCTGGCCGGACCCGACCTGGCCGCCGCGTACGGCCGGGCCGACCTGCTGGTCTCCGCGTCCCGCGGGGAGACGTACGGGATGGTCGCGACCGAGGCGCTCGCCCGCGGGATCCCGGTGCTGGCGGTGCGGGTCGGCGGCCTGCCGGTCGCGGTCGGCCACGCCCCGGACGGCACCGTGCCCGGCCTGCTGGTCGAGCCGGACGAGCTGGCGGGTGCGGTGCGGCGCTGGCTCACCGACGCCGATCTGCGCGAGCGGCTGCGCCGGTCGGCCCGGGGCCGGCGGGAGACGCTGGCCGGCTGGGACGTCACCGCCCGGACCGTGTCCGACGTGCTGGCGGCGGCATGACCACCTTCGCCGACTGGCTGGCGCTGCGCGAGCCGGCCGACGCGGCCGCGCGCTCGGCCGAGCTGGCCGACCGGCTCGCGCTGCGACCGCCGCTGCTGGTGCACGACCTGGGCAGCGGCACCGGCTCGATGCTCCGCTGGCTGGCGCCCCGGCTGCCGACGCCGCAGCACTGGGTGCTGCACGACCGGGACGCCGACCTGCTGGCGCTCGCCGTCCGGGCGCTGCCGCCCGGGGTCGGCGCCGAGACCCGGGTCGGCGACCTGACCCGGCTCACCGCCGCCGACCTCGCCGGCGCC
Organism: uncultured Actinomycetota bacterium; assembly: GCA_963770145.1. Classification (GTDB taxonomy): domain Bacteria; phylum Actinomycetota; class Actinomycetes; order Mycobacteriales; family CADCTP01; genus CADCTP01. The sequence continues at coordinate 59,352 of CAVYOJ010000002.1, forward strand.
TCGCTGGTCACCTGCTCGGCGCTGCTGGACATGCTCACCGCGGCCGAGATCGAGGGGCTGGTCGCGGCCTGCGCCGGCCGGCCGGCGCTGCTCACGCTGACCGTGGTCGGCGCGGTCAGGCTCGATCCGCCGCACCCGCTGGACGCCGCGGTGGCCGCCGCCTTCGACGCCCACCAACGCCGTACGGTCGGCGGCCGGACGCTGGCCGGTCCGGACGCCGCCGACCTCGCGGTGACTGCGTTCGGTAACCGTGGGATCGCCGTGGAGGTCCGGGAAACGCCCTGGCGACTGGGCCCGGAACCGCTCTCGCGGGCCTGGTTCGAGGGCTGGATCGGCGCCGCGCTGGAGCAGGAGCCGGACCTGTCCGCGCAGCTCAGCGGGTACGTTCGCCAGTCGGTTGGAGCAGCTGCGCGGCGGCCGGTTGACGGTGTCCGTCGGGCATCGGGACCTGTATGCACCCGGACCCGCTGAACCCCGCCCACGGTTGCGCCGTGCTTCCCCCCGTAAGTGCCGTCCGAGGGGAGACCGATGACAAGCGCACCGGTGCTGCCGCGCCAGGCAGCTCCTCCGCCGCCGCGGGAGCACGATCGACCGCACGGTGCGCGGACGGTCTGGGCCTGGGTGCGACCGCTCGGCGGTGTGGCGATCCTCGCCTTCCTGGTGTGGCGGGTCGGCACCGGTCCGTTCCTCGACGCGATGCACCAGATCAACGCCGGCTCGCTCGTCCTCGCGGTCGTGCTCGGGATGGTGACGACGACCGCGTCGGCCTTGCGGTGGAGCGTGATCGCGGGCGGGCTGGGACTGCGGCTCCCGCTGCGTACGGCGATCGCCGACTGCTACCGGTCGATCTTCCTCAACGCGACGCTTCCCGGCGGCGTGCTCGGCGACGTGCACCGGGCGGTCAACCACGGCCGCGAGGTCGGTGACGTCGGCCGCGGCGTCCGGGCGGTGTTCTGGGAACGCACCGCCGGGCAGATCGTCCAGTCGATGCTCGTCCTGGTCGTGCTGCTCACCTTCGCGTCCCCGGTGCGATCGGCGATGCCGGTCGTTGCCGTGGTCGTGCTGGCGGCGCTGGCCGTGCTGGCGCTGCTGACCGTCGTCCTGCCCCGCGGCGGCGAGTCATGGTGGGCGCGGACGCTGCGGACCGCACGGTCCGACGTCGCCGCGGGCCTGCTCGCCCGCGGCGTCTGGCCGTGGGTCGTCGTCGCCTCGGTCGTCGCGGTGGTCGGGCACGTGCTCACGTTCTTCATCGCCGCGCACGCCGCCGGCGTGCACGCCGGGCCGTCCGTGCTGGTCCCGCTCGCGCTGCTGGCGCTGGTCGTGATGACCGTGCCGCTCAACGTGGGCGGGTTCGGACCGCGGGAGGGCGTGGCCGCGTGGGCGTTCGGGGCGGCCGGGCTCACCGCCGGCCTCGGCGTCACGACGGCCGTGCTGTACGGGGCGCTGGTGCTGGTGGCCAGCCTGCCCGGGGTGGCGGTCCTGCTGATCCGCCGGCTCCGCCCGCCCGCGGTCGACCCGGCCCCGCGCCCCGGCGGGGTGCTCGTGCCGGCAATCCCTGGTCCCGTGTCGGCTGAGACCCGCTCGCCGGTCCGCTAGGAAGGTCGCCCCCGTTGTCCCTCGTCACCCGCCTCCGCCGGTCCGCCGCGGTGGAGACCAGCCCCGCGGACCCGGCGGACCACCCCACCGACGAACTCCAGCCGGTCGAGACCACCGACGAGGCGCAACCCACCACCGAGGGCGGCCCGGCCGACGACAGCGCGGCCGACAGACGCGCGCCGACAGCGCGGCGCGCCGACAGCGCGGCCGGTGACGCCGGTGCCGCCGGTGGCGAGGCAGGGGTCGGGTCGGGGAGGCGGCGAGGGCGGGTCCGCGTCGTGCTGGGCGTGGTCGTCACCGTGCTCGCCGTCGCGTTCGTGCTGTTCGGGCTCGTCGTCCCGGACGACTACGGCGACCTGCACGCCGCCTCGTTCGTCCGGATCCCGCTGGAGGCGCTGGTCGCCGTCGCGGTGCTCGTCGTGCTGCCGCGACGCCCGCGCTGGATCCTCGCCACCGTGCTCGGCGTCGCTGCTCGGCCTGCTGACGATCCTCAAGGTCGTCGACCTCGGCTTCACCGCGATCCTGGCCCGGCACTTCAACCTCGTCCTCGACTGGATCCTGCTCGGCGACGCCACCGGCGTCGTGCAGGACTCGATCGGCACGCTCGGCGCCGTCCTCACCGTGGTCGGCGCCTGCCTGCTGGTGATCGCGATCCTCGTGCTGATGACGCTGGCGGTGCTGCGGCTGACCCGGCTGGTCGCCGCCCACCACACCGCCACGCTCGCGTACGGTCAGCGTGCTCGCGGTCGCCTGGATCGCCCTCGCGACGTTCGGCGTCCAGCTGGCCGACGGCGGGGCGGTCGCGTCCCGGGCCGACGCCTCGCTCGTCGTCAACCGGTTCCACTCGATCACGCTCGAGCCTGCACGACCAGGCCGACTTCGAGGCCGCAGGCCAAGGTCGACCCGTTCCAGAACACCCCGGGCAACCAGCTGCTCAACGGCTTGCGCGGCAAGGACGTGCTGCTCACGTTCGTGGAGAGCTACGGGCGCTACGCGGTGGAGGACCCGAAGTTCGCCCCGCCGGTCGACGCCCAGCTGGACGCGGCGACCAAGCGGCTGGACGCGCTCGGGTTCGGCTCGCGCAGCGCGTACCTCAGCTCGTCGACGGTCGGCGGGGCCAGCTGGCTGGCGCACTCGACGCTGCTGTCCGGGCTCTACATCGACAGCCAGCAGCGCTACCGGTCGCTGGTGGCGAGCAACCGGCTCACGCTCACCAGCGCGTTCAAGAAGGCGGGCTGGAAGACGGTCAGCGTCGAGCCGGCGATCACCGGGGCCTGGCCGGAAGGCAAGTTCTTCGGGTACGAGCAGGACTACGACGCGCGGAACCTCGGCTACAAGGGCTCCCGGTTCAGCTACGCGACGATGCCGGACCAGTACCTCTACTCGGTGTTCCACCGGAACGAGCTCGGGCCCGGGCACGCGCCGGTATTCGCGGAGATCACCACCGTCTCCAGCCACAGCCCGTGGACGCCGATCCCGAAGATGGTCGGCTGGGACCAGGTCGGCGACGGGTCGATCTTCGACAACCCGGCCAACCAGGAGGGCGGGCCGCCCGGGTCGATCCTCGGCAGCGCCGACAAGCTGCGCGCCTCGTACATCCGCTCGATCCAGTACTCGCTGGACGCGCTGGTGTCGTACGTCGAGAACTACGGCGACAAGAACCTGGTGCTGGTCTTCCTCGGCGACCACCAGCCGGCGCCGATCGTGACCGGCGCAGGGCGCGAGCCGGGACGTGCCGATCACGATCGTGGCCAAGGACCCGAAGGTGCTGGACCGGATCTCGTCCTGGAACTGGACGCCCGGCCTGCGCCCGGCCCCGAACGCACCGGAGACCAGGATGGACACCTTCCGCAACCAGTTCATGACCACCTTCGGCCCGGCGGATCCAGCCCACTAGCCGTAGTCACGGAAGGTCAGCAGGAAGCCGGCGATCGCCGCCACCAGCGAGACCAGGTAGACCGCGACCCTGACCCCGGTCGGCACGCCCACCGCGGTCACCACGGTCGACACGACCATGGCCCCGACCATGAGCGCACCGCCATACACCGGCGTCCGCTCCGGATGCTCCCCACGCGCCACACTCCGAGTGTTCCCCGCAGCGGGGGCTCAGGTTGGGTCGAGGACGTGGGTGGGTGCGGCGGACGCTGAGGACGGTGTTGAGGGCGGCGGCGAGCGCGCTGGCGACGAGGAGGATCCAGAAGACCGCCTGCGGCCACTCGTAGTGCTCGCGCAGCTCCCAGGTCTCCTTCGTCGCGATCAGGAGACCGCCGGCGCCGACCAGCAGCCAGCCGCGGGCCTTGTCGATGAACTCGACCAGCGTCTCGAGGTCCTCCCGGCTCAGCGCGGCGATCATGTCCTGCCGCCACCGCCGGGACCGGCGCTGCGCCAGCAGGTAGCGCACCGGCGGCAACAGCCACCACCACGCCGACACCGGAGCCGGCGCCGGCACCTGCGCGGTGACCTGCTGGATCCGCTCCCGCTCGACGTCCTGCTCCTGCAGTTCCAACGCGGCCTGGTAGATCGGCCCGGCCACGAGCAGCCACGCACCGACGTACCCGCACCAGAAGATCACCCCGTCCACCCCGGGAACCGTAGGCGATGCTCAGCTGCGCTGCCGGGTCACCCGGATCGCCAGCGCCACCAGCGCCGACCGACAGCACCGCGGTCTCCGCGGCCAGCACCGCCAGCGGCCCGGCCAGGTGGGTCGGGTGGTCGTCGCCGAGCAGCCCGAGCATCGGCCGCAGCGGCGGCACCGGCAGCGCCAGCTCGAGCAGCAGCAGCGCGGTCCCGCCGAGCACCACGTGCGCGAGCCGGCTGACCACCGGCCGGCTCAGCACCGCCCCGAACGCCACCCCGGCCGCGATCGTGACCGCGTGCGCCACCGCGCCGGCCAGCACCGACCGCGGCGAGGACGGGTTGCCCGCGACCGGCGACCACACCAGCGACACCACGGCCAGCACCGCGCACACCAGCGCCGCGGTGAGCAGCTTCGCCAGCCGCACCCGCGCCGCGCTGCCCACGGTGACCGCGGTGACCGCCTCCTGCACCGGGTCCTCGCTGTTGCTCACCGACACGGTCAGCCACAGCGCGACCGGCAGCAGCACGGCCGCGGTGAACCCGTAGCAGGACAGCGCCGACCCGCCGCCGGCGTTGAACGACGCGGTGGCGGCCAGGAACACCAGCACCGGCGCGGCCCACCGCTCGGCCCGCAGCGCGTCCGCGGCCACGTACCGGACCAGCGCGGTCACGACCGCACCAGCCCCTCCACGAACGACCAGCCACCGGCCAGCGCCTCCCGCAGCACCGCGTCCGGATCGGCGGTGAGCACGGTCAGCAGTCCCCGGCCGGGATCCCAGCTCCCGCCGGCGACCGGCACCGGGCCGGGTCGCGCCGGCGCAGCACCAGCCGGGTCCGCACCGGTCCGGATCCGGCCAGCCGCCCGTCGGCCAACCGGACCACCGCGTCCGCGGCCGGGAACACCGCCGGGTCGTGCCCGCTCAGCACCACCGCTGTCCCGGCCGTACGGGCGTCCAGCAGCAACGCGGTCAGCGCCTGCGCCGCGGCCGGGTCGAGCCCCCCGTACGGCTCTACGCAGCAGGGTGGTCTTGCCCGACCCGTTCCCGCCGACGACGAGGGTGACCGCGCCGCCGGGGAGCGTGGCGTCGATCCCGTCCAGCACCCACCGCCCGGAGCGGGAGTAGCGCTTGCGCACCCGCTCGACCCGGACCTCCGCCACGCCGCTCACCGTATGCCGGCCGGCCTATCCCCGGATCGCGTCGGTGTCCGCGCCGAGCGCCGGCACCCGTCCGAGCGACGGCGTGCGGCCGGCCACGGTGACCGGCGGCAGCGGCATCCGCACCGGACCGCCGGGGGTCGACACGGTCCGCCACCGGTCCCGGGCGGCCAGCTGCGGGTGGTCGGCGAGGTCCGCGGCCGTCCGCAGCCGCGCGTTGGCGATGCCCAGCGCGTCCAGCCGCTCGGCCGCCGCGTCCGCGGTCATCCCGGCCAGGCCGGCCTCGATCAGCCCGGTCAGCTCGTCATCGTGGGCGACGCGGTCCGGGTTGCTCGGGAACCGCGCGGCCAGCTCCGGGTCGCCGAGCAACTGGGCGCACAGCACGCCCCACTCGCGGTCGTTCTGCACGCCGATGAACACCACGTTCCCGTCCCCGGCCGTGTACGGCCCGTACGGCGAGATCGACGCGTGCCGCGCGCCGGCCCGACGCGGCGGCGCCCCGCCGTACGTCGCGAACAGCATCGGCTGGGTCATCCACTCGGCCAGCGCCTCGAGCATGGACACCTCCAGCGCGCTGCCGGCGCCGGTGCGCTCCCGCTCGTAGAGCGCGGTGAGGATGCCGGTGAGCGCGTACATCCCGGCCGCGATGTCGGCCACCGAGACGCCGGCCTTGACCGGCTCGTCCGCGGTGCCGGTCACCGACAGCAGGCCGGCCTCGCACTGGACCAGCAGGTCGTACGCCTTCTTGGCGGCGTACGGGCCGCCGGTGCCGTAGCCGGAGACCGAGCAGGTGATCAGCCGCGGGTGCCGCGCCCGCAGCGACGCCGCGCCGAGCCCGAACCGCTCGGCCACCCCGGGCTTGAGGTTCTGCACGAACACGTCCGCGGTCGCCACCAGCCCGGCGAGCACGGCCAGGTCGGCCGGCTCGGTCAGGTCGAGCGCCACGCTCTGCTTGCCGCGGTTGAGCCAGACGAAGTAGCTGGACTGGCCGTGCACGGTCCGGTCGAAGTCGCGGGCGAAGTCGCCGGCCGGGCGCTCGATCTTGACCACCCTGGCGCCGAGGTCGGCCAGCTGCCTGGTCGCGAACGGCACCGCGACCGCCTGCTCCAGCGCGACGACGGTCACCCCGGCCAACGGCCCGCCCACCGGTCGACCCGGAGTCTCGGCCAGCGGAGCGGCGGGCGGGCCGTCGACGGACCGGTCGACGGCCCGGTCGACGGCCCGGTCGACGAATCGGTCGACGGAGCGCCGGCCGGGCCGGCCGGCGGAGTGCCGGCGTGGTCACCGGCCGCTCACCGGGTGCCGCGCGACCAGCTGGCGGGCGATCACCCCGCGCTGGATCTCGTTCGTACCCTCGCCGACGATCATCAGCGGCGCGTCCCGGAAGTAGCGCTCGACGTCGAACTCCGTGCTGTAGCCGTAGCCGCCGTGCACGCGGACCGCGTCCAGCGCGATCTTCATCGCGGTCTCCGAGGCGAACAGCTTCGCCATGCCGGCCTCCAGGTCGGCCCGCGACCCCGAGTCGTACACCCGGGCGGCGTGCAGGACGAGCTGGCGGGCCGCGGCGAGGCCGGTCGCCATGTCGGCGAGCAGGTTGCCGACCGACTGGTGCTCCCAGATCGGCCGGCCGAAGCTCTCCCGCTGCTGGGCGTACCGCAGCGAGTCCTCCAGCGCGGCCTGCCCGACCCCGACCGCCCGGGCCGCGACCTGGATCCGGCCGATCTCCAGCCCGCGCATCATCTGCCCGAACCCGCGGCCCTCGACGCCGCCGAGCAGCGCCGACGCCGGCACCCGGAAGTCGTCGAAGGCGAGCTCGCAGCTCTCCACGCCCTTGTAGCCGAGCTTCGGCAGGTCACGGGAGACGGTGAAACCGGGCCCGGGCTCGGCCAGCAGGACGCTGATCCCGCGGTGCGGCGGGTCGGCGGCCGGGTCGGTCTTGCACAGCAGCGCGACGAGCTGGGACCGGCGGGCGTTGGTGATCCACATCTTCGACCCGTTCACCACGTACGCGTCGCCGTCGCGGCGAGCCGTGGTGCGCATGGCCTGCAGGTCCGACCCGCCACCGGGCTCGGTGAGCGCCATCGTCGCCCGCACCTCGCCGGTCGCCATCCGCGGCAACCAGCGGTCCTTCTGCTCCTCGGTCCCGTACGCGAGCAGCAGCTTGGCGACCACGGTGTGCCCGCCCATGGCGCCGGCCAGCGACATCCAGCCGCGCGCGAGCTCCTCGGTCACCGCGGCGTAGCAGGGCGTCGAGACGGCCGCGTCGCCCCACGGCGCCGGGATCGCGAGCCCGAAGACGCCGAGCTCTTTCATCCGCTCGATGAGCTCCTCCGGGTACGTGTCGGCGTGCTCGAGCTCCCGCACCACCGGCTTCACGTCCCGGTCGACGAACTCCCGCACCAGCGCGACGATCGCGGCCTCGTCCTCGCTCAACTCGGTCATGCCGTCAGTCTGTACGGCCCAGCCCCGCCTCCCGGGCCCGGACGATCGCCTGCCCGCGCTCGGCGACCTGCAGCTTGGTGAGGATGTTCGACACGTTGTTGGCCACGGTCTTCGTGGAGAGGAACAGCTTCTGCCCGATCTGGGCGTTGGTCAGCCCGGCCGCGACCCCGTCCAGGATCGCCCGCTCCCGCTCGGTGAGCTGCGGGAACGGTACGTCCGGGAGGCTCGGTCCGGTCGCCAGCCAGCGGCTGAGCCGGCGGGCGAGCGCCGCCCCGAACACCGCCGTGCCCGGCCGCCGCCGACCGGATCGCGGTCACGATGTCGGCGCCGTCCGCCCCCTTGAGCAGGTAGCCGGAGGCGCCGGCGGCGACCGCGGCGAACACCGTGTCGTCGTCCTCGAACATCGTCAGCACCAGCACCGCGGTCTCCGGTCGCTGCGCGCGGATCTCCCGCGTCGCCTCGATGCCGTGCAGACCGGGCATCTGCAGGTCCATCACCACGACGTCCGGCGCCAGTTCGGCGGCGAGCCGCACCACCTCGGTCCCGTCCGCGGCCTCGCCGAGCAGAGTGATCCCGTCGACGCCGGTGAGCACCGCCCGCAGCCCCTGCCGGACCAGCGGGTGGTCGTCCGCGATGAGCACGCTGGTCACGCCGCCCCCAGCGGGTACGTGGCCCGCACCCGGCCGCCGCCCGCGGCCGGTCCCGCGGACAGCGTGCCGCCGAGCTCGGCCGCCCGCTCCCGCATCGCGGTCAACCCGACCCCGGGCTGCCAGTCCCCGGCCGACCGGCCGTCGTCGGTGACCTCCAGCTCCAGCTGGCGGCCGGCCGCCAGCCGGACGGTGCAGTGCCCGGCGCCGCCGTGCCGGACCGCGTTGTTGACCGCCTCGACCGCGGTCCGCAGCGCCGCCACCTCGACCGCCGCGGGCAACGCCGGCAGGCCGGCCGCGTCGAGGGTGCACGCCACCCCGAGCCGCTCGGCGTGCACGGTGATCGCGCCGACCAGGCCGAGATCGTCCAGCGCCGGCGGCCGCAGGTCGTAGACCAGCTCCCGCAGGTCGGCGATCATCTGGGCGGACGCGTCCTTGGCCGCGGCCAGGAACGGCGCCGGGTCGTCACCGCGGCCGGCCGCCGCCCGGGCCGCGTCCAGGTTCAGGCCAAGCCCGGTCAGCATCGGGCCGAGCCCGTCGTGCAGGTCGCGGCGCAGCCGGCGGCGCTCCTCCTCCCGGGCGGTGACCAGCCGCTGCCGGGACTCCAGCAGGTCGGCGGTGAGCGCCTCGGCCCGGACCGCGGGCCCGGCCTGCCGGGCGAGGTCGGCCAACACGGCACGGTCGCGCGGATCGAACTCCGACTCGCCCCGCCGCGGCGAGGCGACCAGCGCCCCCATCGGCGCGCCCTGGTACGCCAGCGGCCACCGTTCGACCGTCCCGCCCGGCGTCCCGTGCGCCGCGAGCACCCCGCCGTCCGCTCCGACCAGCGCCACGTACGGCAGCCGCAGCGTCGTCGCCACCGCGGCGACCACCGCCGGCAGCACCTCGCCCGGCACCGCGGCCGCGGCCAGCCGCCGCCCCACGTCGGCCAGCGCCTGGTACGGCTCGTTCCGCCGGCCGTAGAACAGCCGGTCCACCAGCCGCTGGCTGCGCCGCCGGGCCGGGGTGACCGCCAGCGCGACGGCCACCGCGGCGACCCCGAACCCGACTCGCTCGGAGACGAGCTCGGCCCCGACCGCGGCGACCACCAGGTAGCCGGCGACGAGCACGACGGTGACCACCGCGTACACGGCCGACCGCCGGATGATCGTGTCGATGGCCCAGAGCCGATAGCGGACGATCGGGATCGCCAGCGTGGCGACGAACACCGTGCTGTCGGCGAGGGTGACGGCGCCGTCGAGGCGCTCGGTGACCGCGAGCGGGAACAATGCGAGCGCCAGTACCACGCCGGCCGCGCGCCACTTGAGCTGCTGCCGCTCGATGCCGCTCGCCCGTACGCAGCGGACGACGACGCCGATCCCGGCGACCAGCCCGCCCAGCACGACGAGCGGAGCGAGGACGGTCAGCCCGTTCGCCGCCTGCGCGACCCAGGTGTCGGCGGTCAGCGGGTTGCGTCAGATCCCGGCCGGGCGCGGTCTCCCGCAGCACGTTGTCGCCGAGGAAGCCGCCGAGGATCACCAGGCCGGTGCCGGCGACCAGCGCGCGTTCCAGCCAGCGGCCCTTCCGGGTGGCCGGCCGCCCGGACGGGAACCGCACGTTCACCAGGCCCTGCACGGCGATCGGGACGAAGCCGAGGTTGCCCATCGACAGGCCGAGCTCGGCGAGCACGCCGGCATGCCCGGCCCGCACGGCCAGTGCCGCCGGTCCGACCGTGGCCAGCATCAGCACCTGGGAGGCGGCCGCGCCGGCCAGCAGCCAGCCGAACGGCAGGTCCGGCCGGCGGGCGAGCAGGAACGCGCCGACCAACCCGTACGGCGGGATCGTCGCGAGCGCCTGCACCAGCCCGTCACGCAGGTCGGGCTGCAGGTCGGGGACCGCGACCAGGACCGCGACCGCACCGGCCGTGCCGAGCCCGGTCACGAGCAGCGCGACGACCGACCAGCGGGCCGCGCGGCGGGCGCTGGTCGAGGCGGGCAGGGCGATAGCGGCGATGCCGCTGACCATGCCGTTCGGCACCGCGGCGGCGCAACGGGTTGGGTTCCCGCGGTCCCGGGAGATCCTCCCGCGGCAGCGGGACGGCGATCTCTGTCGGCGGGTCCGGCCGGGAGCCGACAGTGACGTCCGTCCACACCGGACCACTACCGAGGAGACACCATGAAGGCCATCCGCTGGGCCGCCGTCGCGGCCACCGCGCTGATGTCCCTGCTGAACCTGCCGGCCGGGTTCGACAACGGCCTCGACATGCCCACCTGGCTCGCCTGGGTCGGCACCGTGCTCGGCGCCGTCGGCCTGGTCGCCGCGTTCGGGCTCGCCCGGCGGCTGCCGTGGGGGCGCCCGGCCGTGCTCGCGGTCGGCGCGGTCAACCTGGCCGGCGCGATCGCCGCGCTGGCCGGCGCCTGGGCGGGCGGCGCGATCGGGCTGGTGCTCAGCCTGGCGATCCTCGGGCTGGCCTGGTTCGCCCAGCCGGCCCCGGTCGCCGAGCCCGCACTGGGCTGACCGAGCCGACCACCGGCGGACGCCGCTCGGCACGGGGCGGGCGGCGTCGTCGGCGACCCGGTGGGTCACGATCCGTCGTCGTTTCGGTCTCGATCGGCGGTTGCGGCCGGGTTGGGGTGCTTCGCTGGCCCCGTGGAGTTCCTGCTCCTGGGGCCGGTCGAGGTCCGCCGGGCCGGCCAGCGGGTCGCGGTCGGCGGTCCGCAGGCCGAGAAGGCGCTGGCCACGCTGCTGCTGGCCGGCGGTCGGGTGGTCGGCCTCGACGCGCTGGTCGACGCGCTCTGGGACGCCGAGCCGCCGCCGACCGCGGTGCACCAGGTGCACAAGCTCATCGGCGGGCTGCGCCGGCGCATCCCGGGCGTGATCGACACCGACGGCCGCGGCTACCGGATCCGGCCCGGCGCCGGCACGCTCGACGTCGACCGGTTCGAGCAGCTGGCCGGCCGCGCCGAGATCCCGGACCTCGTCGCCGCCCTGGCGCTCTGGCGCGGCACCGCGCTGGCCGGGGTGGACAGCCGGGTCGCTGCGGACCGCCGCGACCGCGCTGGACGACCGCCGGCTGGCCGTGCTGGAGCGGCTCACCGACCTGCGGCTGGCCGCCGGCCAGGCCGGCGCGGTCGCCACCGAGCTGCCGCCGCTGGTCGCCGAGCACCCGCTGCGGGAGACCCTGCGCCGGCAGCTGATGACCGCGCTCTACCGCTGCGGCCGGCAGGCCGAGGCCCTCGGCGTGTACGCGGAGACCCGCAGCCTGCTGGCCGAGGAGCTCGGCCTCGACCCCGGCCCCGAGCTGGTCCGGCTGCACCAGCAGATCCTGCGGGCCGACCCGGCGCTGGAGCCGGACCGGCCGCGCCCGCCGTGCACGCTGCCGTACGACCTGCCCGACTTCGCCGGCCGCGGCGACGACCTGGACCGGCTGCTGCACGCCGGGCCGGCGGTGGTGATCACCGCCATCGACGGGATGGCCGGGATCGGCAAGACCGCGCTGGCCGTGCACGCCGCGTACCGGCTGGCCGACCGGTTCCCGGACGGGCAGCTGTTCTGCGACCTGCACTCGCACACCCCCGGCGCCCGGCCGCTGGAGCCGGCCGAGGCGCTGGAGCGGCTGCTGCGGATGATCGGGGTGCCGCCGGAGACGATCCCGGCCGCGCTGGACGAGCGGGTGGCCCGGTGGCGGGCCGAGCTGGCCGGCCGGCGGGTGCTGGTGGTGCTGGACAACGCGGTGTCCGCGGCCCAGGTCCGGCCGCTGCTGCCCGGCTCGCCGCACGCGCTGGTGCTGGTCACCAGCCGGCGCCGGCTCGGCGTGCTCGACGGGGCGACCGTGCTGTCGCTGGACGTGCTGCCGTGGGCCGAGGCGCTGGCGCTGTTCGGCGCGGTGGCCGGCGCGGCCCGGGTCGCGGCCGAGCCGGCGGCCGCCGCCGAGGTGGTCCGGCTGTGCGGCCGGCTGCCGCTGGCGCTGCGGATCGCCGGCAGCCGGCTGGCCCACCGGCCCGGCTGGACGGTCGCCGCGCTGGCCGACCGGCTGCGCGAGCGGGCCGACCGGCTGGACGAGCTGACCCTCGCCGACCGCGGCGTCGGGCCGGCCTTCGCGCTCTCGTACGCCCAGCTCGCGCCGGCCGAGCAGCGGATGTTCCGGCTGCTCGGCGTGCACCCGGGCGCGGACTTCGACGCCTGGTCCGCGGCCGCGCTGGCCGGCTGCACCCCGCGGGCGGCCGAGGACGTGCTGGAGGCGCTGGTCGACGCGCACCTGCTGCGCTCGGCCGCGCCGGGCCGGTACACCTTCCACGACCTGATCCGGGAGTACGCCCGCAGCCTGGCGCCGGCGGCCGGAGCGCCGCGGCAGCGGCTGCACGACTACTACCTGGCCGCGGCGGTGCGGGCGACGGACCTGATCAGCCGGGAGGTGCGCCGGTTCGAGCCGCGGCTGGCCCGCCCGCCGGCGCAGCTGCCCGACCTGGTGGGCCTGGACGGGGCGCTGGCCTGGCTGGCGACCGAGCACCGGACGCTGGTCGAGGTGACCGAGACGACCGACGACTGGCAGCTGGCCTGCGTGCTCCGGACGTACTTCGAGCTGCAGGGGCACTTCGCCGACTGGCGGGCCACCCACGAGCGGCTGCTGTCCACCACCGACCCGTACGGTCAGGCGCTGGTCCGGTTCAACCTCGGCGGGCTGTGCATGTGGACCGGCCGGCTGGCCGACGGGATGGCGCACCTGCGGCACGTGCTCGGCACGAGCGACCGGCAGCTGGAGGCGACGACGCTGACCAGCCTCGGCATGCTCGCGCACCTGCTGCACCGGGACGCCGAGGCCGCCGGCTACCTGCGCCGGGCCCTGGCGATCGACCACGACAACGCCCGGACCAGGGCGTTCGGCTGGAACAACCTGGCCCTGACCGAGGGCCGGCAGGGCCGGGCCGAGGCGGCGCTGCAGCACCACCGGCGGGCGCTGGCGATCGCCCGGCAGCTGCACAGCCCGTCCGCGGTGCGCACCGTGCTGCTCGGGCTGGGCGAGACGTCGCTGCGGATCGACCGGCCGGCGGAGGACGAGTTCCGGCAGGCGCTGCGGCTGGCCCGGGACGCCCGCTACCCGATGCACGAGGCGCTGGCGCTGGACGGGCTGGCCCACGCCACCGGCGACCCCGCGTACTGGCGGGAGGCGTTGCCGATCTTCACCGACCTCGGCGTGGCCCAGGCCGACCTGGTCCGCCGGCACCTGGCCGACCCGGCCGGCCGGTGGTGCGACCTGTGCCCGGCGACCGCGGGGACGAGCGCGGTCGCCGGGCACGTCGGGGTGCGCTAGACTCGAGACCAGGTGGACGTTGTCGGCGGCGACCGTCCACTTCCCGTGCTCGCGGACGAGGTACATGGTGAACGCGAAGTGCGCGTCGGTGTTCGTCGACGGCCGCACGAACCGGGCCGTGGCGACCGCGATGCCCGAGTCGCACCCGTGCACGGTCTCGGACTCGATCTCGTAGAGCCAGGACCAGTTGGGGGTCGCGAACGCCTGCCGCGCGGTGGCCATGATCGCGTCCCGCCCGTACGTGGTGACGCCGTCCTGCCAGAAGATCATCCGCGGGTTGAGGATCGCCTCGTACCGGGCGGCGTCCTTGGCGTTGTAGGCCTCGTTGTCCTCGACGACGGCGGCGTGGAAGCCGGCCGCGCAGTGCCGGTTGGAGTCGTGCCCGTGGCCGGACGCGGCCGCCGGAGTGGCGGCGGCGACGCTTCCGGTCAGGGCGAGCGCGGCGAGGGCGGCGACGTACCTGCGGCGCATGGGTTCCTCCTCGGTCGGGTTGGGGTATCGACCCTGTCGACCGGCGGTCCCCGCCGAGTCCCCGTCCACTCCCCGGCCACCCGGGATGGCATAGTGACAAGCGGAGGCGCCTCCGGGTGCCGTGCTGCCGGCCGCTCGGTGGGAGGAACGTGTGAGCATCCTCGGGACCCGCGTGCTCCGGACCGAAGATCCGAAGTTCCTCACCACGGGCGGCGAGTACACCGAGGACCTGGTGGACGACCGGCTCGCCGGCGCGGTGCACGTCTTCTTCGTCCGCTCCCCGCTCGCGCACGCCCGGATCACCGGCATCGACCTCGACGCGGTCCGGGCCACGCCCGGCGTGGTCGCCGCGTACACCGCCGCCGACCTGGCCGACGTCGACCCGATCGCGCCGATGCCCGGCATGACCGCCGGGATGACCCAGACCCTGCTCGCCACCGACACGGTCCGGTACGTCGGCGAGGCGGTCGCGATCGTCGTCGTCGAGGACCCGTACCAGGGCGAGGACGTGGTCGAGCTGGTCGGCGTCGACTACGACCCGCTGCCCGCGCGTGGTCGACCCGCGGGACGCGGCCAGGGACGAGACGCTGGTGTTCCCCGCGGCCGGCACGAACACGGTGATCACCTACGGCGAGGAGCCGGACGAGCACCTCTTCGACGACTGCGACGTCGTGGTCACCCGGACGATCCTCAACCAGCGGGTCGCGCCGGCGCCGATGGAGGGCCGTGCCGCCGCGGCCGTGTGGGGCGAGGACGGCCGGCTGACCGCCTGGATCCCCAACCAGGGCGCCCAGGGCAGCAGGGCCACGCTGGCCAAGATGCTCGGCCTCGACCGGGACCGGGTGCGGGTGATCACCCCGGACGTGGGCGGCGCGTTCGGGGCGAAGTTCGGCGCCGACCCCGAGCACGCCCTCGTCGCCTGGGTGGCCCGCGCGGTCGGCCGGCCGGCCCGGTGGAGCGAGACCCGCTACGAGAACCTGCTCGGGATGACCCACGGCCGGGCCCAGGTCCAGACCGTGACGATCGGCGGCCGGCGGGACGGCCGGGTCCTCGCGTACCGGCTGGAGGTGCTGCAGGACGCCGGCGCCTACCCGCGGATGGGCGCGTTCCTGCCGTCGCTGACCCGGCTGATGACCCCGGGCACGTACGACTTCGCCAAGGTCGAGTCGTTCGCACGCTCGGTGGTCACCACCACGACGCCGATCGGCGCGTACCGGGGCGCGGGGCGGCCGGAGGCGACCGCCGCGATCGAGCGGGCGATGGACCTGTTCGCGGCCGAGATCGGGATGGACCCGGCCGAGGTACGCCGGCGCAACCTGCTCGCCCCGTTCGCCGAGCCGCACCGCAACGGCTTCGGCGCCCTGTACGACAGCGGCGACTTCCCGGCCGCGCTGGAGAGGGCGCTGGAGGCGGCCGGGTACGACGAGCTGCGCAAGGAGCAGGCCGAGCGCCGCGCCCGCGGCGACGTGGTCCAGCTCGGCATCGGGCTGGCCAGCTACGTCGAGATCACCGGCGGCGGGGGCGAGTCCGGCGCGCCCAACGAGAACGCCACGATCGAGGTGCACCCGGACGGCTCGGCCACGATCCTGACCGGCGCCTCGCCGCACGGTCAGGGGCACCAGACCGCGTTCGCGATGCTGGCCAGCGAGGAGCTCGGCATCCCGGTCGAGAAGATCACCCTCAAGTGGGGCGACACCGACCTGGTCCCCCGCGGCGGCGGCACCGGTGGCTCGCGCAGCCTGCAGCAGGGCGGGGCCGCGGTCCGGCAGGCGTCCCGGGAGCTGCTCGACGTGGCCAGGGAGCGGGCCGCCGACGCGCTCGAGGCCGACCCGGCCGACCTGCGCTTCGACCCGCAGCGGTCGGCGTTCACCGTGGCCGGCGTGGCCCAGGCCGCGGTCTCGCTGGGTGAGCTGGCCGAGACCGAGCGGCTGTTCGTGCACACGGTCTTCACCGCGCCCGGGGCGACGTTCCCGTTCGGCGCGCACGTCGCGGTGGCGGAGGTCGACACCGAGACCGGCCAGGCCGTGCTGCGCCGGCTGGTCGCGGTCGACGACGCGGGCACGGTGCTCAACCCGCTGCTCGCCGAGGGTCAGCGGCACGGCGGGATCGCCCAGGGCGCCGCGCAGGCGCTGCTGGAGGAGGTCGTCTACGACGCCGACGGCAACCCGCTGACCGCGAGCTTCGCCGACTACCCGTTCCTGTCGGCGACCGAGGTGCCCAGCTTCGAGCTGGTCGACATGGCCACGCCGACGACGTACAACCCGATGGGGGTGAAGGGGATCGGCGAGGCCGGCAGCATCGGCGCCACCCCGGCCGTGCAGAACGCGGTGATCGACGCGGTCGCGCACCTCGGCGTCCGGCACATCGACATGCCCACCTCGCCGCGCACGGTCTGGCGGGCCCTCCGCGATGCGAGCGACGGCGAAGGGAGCGGGCGATGAAGGTCGAGATCACCGTCAACGGCGAGAGCCGGGTGGACGAGATCGAGCCGCGGCTGCTGCTGGTGCACTACCTGCGCGAGGTGTGCGGGCTGCGGGCGGCGAACGTCGGCTGCGACACCACCTCGTGCGGCGCCTGCACGGTGCTGCTCGACGGCGACGTCGGTGAAGTCGTGCACGGTGCTGGCCGCGCAGGCCGAGCGGGCGCGCGGTCACCACGGCCGAGGGACTGTCCGGTGCGGACGGACAGCTGCACCCGGTGCAGCAGGCGTTCCGGCAGGAGCACGGGCTGCAGTGCGGCTTCTGCACGCCCGGCATGGTGATGGCGACCGTCGGGCTGCTGGCCGAGAACCCGCACCCGACCGAGCAGGAGGTCCGGGAAGGCCTGGAGGGCAACTTCTGCCGGTGCACCGGCTACCACAACATCGTCCGGGCGGTGCTGTCCGCGGCCGGTGAGCGATGATCCCCTCGCCGTTCGAGTACGTCCCGGCCGGGTCGGCGGCCGAGGCGGTCGACCTGCTGCGCCAGCACGGCGACGACGCCAAGCTGCTCGCCGGCGGCCACTCGTTGCTGCCGATGATGAAGGTGCGGCTGGCCGCGCCGTCGGTGCTCGTCGACATCGGCGCGATCCCGGAGCTGTCGTACGTCCGGGTCGCCGACGGGCAGCTCGCCATCGGGGCGGCGACCACGCACCAGGCGGTGGCGACGTCGCCGGAGGTGCGGTCGCAGGTCCCCTTGCTGGCCTGGTCGGCCGGTCAGGTCGGCGACCCGCAGGTGCGCCACCGCGGCACGATCGGCGGCTCGCTGGCGCACGCCGACCCGGCCGCCGACCTGCCCATGGCACTGTCCGCTGTGGACGGTCGGGTGGTCGTGCTCGGCCCGTCCGGGCAGCGCGAGATCGGCGCGGACGAGTTCTTCCAGGGCTACTTCGAGACCGCGCTGGCCCCGGACGAGATGATCGTCGAGGTGCGGATGCCGGTGCGGCCGGGGCAGCCGTGGGGCTACCAGAAGTTCACCCGGCGGGCCAACGACTGGGCGATCGTCGGGGTCGCGGCGGTGGGCGGGCGGGTGGCGCTGGCCAACATGGGCCCGGCGCCGGTACGGGCGCTGGCCACCGAGCAGGCGGTCGCCGCCGGCGCCGACGCGACCGAGGCCGCCCGGCTGGCCGCCGAGGAAGCCGACCCGGCCGAGGACATGCACGCCGACGCCGCCTACCGCCGCCACCTGGCCCAGGTCCTCACCAAGCGCGCCCTCATCTCCGCCGGCATCCCCGCCTGACGCGCCGCCCGGCAGGGGTCAGCGGCCGGTCAGCGGATCGAACAACCGCAGCTCCGGGTCGATCCGGCGCAGGTCCTCCGGGTCGCTGGTCACGACCGAGTGTCCGCGCTGTCGCGCGCAGACGACGACCGAGACGTCGACCACGTCTCGGGCGCCGGTCTCGGCGCACAGCTTCCCGACGGCGAGCGCGACCGAGCGGTCGAGCTGCACCACCTCGACCAGCGGCGAGCCGAGCAGCCTCGCCAGCCGGGCCTGCCGGGCGGAGGCCCGCCAGACCTGGGCGAGCACGCCGGCCGGCACGGCCAGCGGAACCCGCTCGGCGAGCGCGACCCGCACCAGCTCGCGCATGTACGGACTACCCGACTCCAGTGCGATCAAGGCGCCCGCGTCCAGCGTCGTCCCGCTCACTTCTCCCGCGAACCGTCCGAAGTGGACTGCCGGCGGCCCGAGCCGGTGGCGTGCGGCATCCTGGCTCTCGAACCGGTTGCGGTGCGCCGCCTCGGCGCGGCCTTCGGTCCGGACGGATCACTCTGCAGCGCGCGGCGAGCCCACGCCCGGTGCTCGTCCGTAGCCGGCTCCTGCGTCTCGTCCTCGTCGAGCAGTTGGAGCAGCTCGTCCTCCGCGGACCGGCGGGCCAGCGCCTCCGACACGTACGCCGAGACCGAGGGCGCCCTGCCCTCGGCGACGGCTGCCCGCGCAGCCTCCACCTGCTCGTCGGGCAGGCTCACGGCGATCTTCGTGGTCATACCAGCGATCATACCGCCGCCGGAGATCCGGCCCGGTCAGGCCTCGGCGAGGACGGCGACCAGGTCGGCGAGGGCCTGGGCGGAGTGGCCGGCGACGAGGGCGTCCACGTACGGGAGGGCGGCGAGCATGCCGGCCGTCTCCGGGGTGAACCCCTCCTTGCCCTTGTGCGGGTTGACCCAGACCACGGCGTGGGCGAGCCGGCGCAGCCGGGCCGCCTGCTGGCCGAGCAGCTCGGCGCCGCCGCGCTCCCAGCCGTCGGAGAAGATCACCACGACCGCGCTGCGGGCGGCGCCACGCTGGCCCCACCGGTCCAGGAACGCCTGCAGCGACTCGCCGAGCCGGGTGCCGCCGCTCCAGTCCGGCACGGTCTGCGCGGCCGCCTGCAGCGCCGCGTCCGGGTCGCGCAGCCGCAGCGCCCGGGTCACCCGGGTCAGCCGGGTGCCGACCGTGAAGACCTCGGTCGCGAACGGGCGGACCCGGACCGCGGCGTGCGCGAACAGCAGCAGCCAGTCCGCGTACGGCGCCATCGACCCGCTCACGTCGACCAGCAGGACCAGCCGGCGCGGCTTCTCCCGCCGCCGCCAGTGCGCCAGCACGATCGGCTCGCCGCCGGCCCGCAGCATCGTGCGCATGGTCCGCGCCGGGTCGACGCCGCTGCGCCCGCCGGCGCGCCGCCGCACCGACCGGCGGGTGCCGACCGAGGGCGCGAGCAGCCCGATCAACCGGCGTACCTCGGCCCGCTCGGCGGCGGTGAGCGCGGCGACGTCCCGGGTGCGCAGGGTCTCCAGCGCGGTCGCGGCGACCCGCTCGGCCCGGCCCGCGGCGCCCTCGCCGCTCTCCCCCGCGCCACCGAGCGTCCGCACCGTGCTCTCGACCGCTGCCGGTCGCGGCCCGGGCCCGAACCACTCGGCGAACGCGGCGTCGAACCGCGGCAGGTCGTCCGGCTCGGAACACAGCGACAGCCGGGTGGTCCAGTAGACCTGCGCCGGGTCGAGCAGGTCGACGTGGTCGAGCGCGCCGGCCGCGGCGACCACCCGGGACGCGTCGGCGGCCACCCCGCGCTCCCGCAGCGACCGCGCGAACGCGGTCAGCTCGGCGACGGGATCGGCGATCACGGCGCCACGCCGGCCGGCCGGTCACCCCGGCCGTCCGAACCGGCCGACCGGCTCCGGCGCCGCCCGCGTCACCGGCTCACCCCAGCCGGGCCAGCAGCCCGGGCAGCACGTCGCGCTCGGCCGTCACCTGGTCCTCGCGATACTTCAGCAGCGCCCCCAGCGTCGCCCGCACCGCCGGCAGGCTCAGCTCGGTCGCCCCGAGCAGCCGCAGCGCGGTCGCCCAGTCGATCGCCTCGGCGATCCCCGGCGGCTTCACCAGCCCGGCCGCCCGCATCGCCGCGACCCCGGCCGCGACCTGCCGGGCCAGCCGGTCGGCGACCTCGGGCTGGTGCCGGCGGATGATCTCCACCTCGCGCTCCAGGTCGGGGTGGTCGACCCAGTGGTAGAGGCAGCGCCGCTTGAGCGCATCGTGCAGCTCCCGGGTCCGGTTGGAGGTGAGCACCACGATCGGCGGCTCGGCCGGCCGGATCGTGCCCAGCTCCGGGATCGTCACCGCGTTGTCGGCCAGCACCTCGAGCAGGAACGCCTCGAACTCGTCGTCGGCCCGGTCGATCTCGTCGACCAGCAGCACGGCCGGGCTGACCTCGAGCGCCCGCAGGATCGGCCGGGCGATGAGGAACCGCCGGTCGTACACCGACCGCTCGTCGCCGGCACCGTCCTCGGCCGCCCGCAGGTGCAGCAGCTGGCGCGGGAAGTCCCAGTCGTACAGGGCCTGGCTGGCGTCGATGCCCTCGTAGCAGGACAGCCGGACCAGCTCGGCCCCGACGACGTCGGCGAGCGCCTGGGCCAGCGCGGTCTTGCCCACCCCGGGGTCGCCCTCGAGCAGCAGCGGCCGGCGCATCCGGATCGCCAGGTACGCCGCGGTCGCCACCCCCTCGTCCGGCAGGTAGCCGGCCGCGTCCAGGGCGGCGGACAGGGCCGGGATGCCGGCGAACTCCGGGTACGTCACCCCTCCAGCATCACACGCCGGGACGCTCAGCTGCCGTCGGGGAAGCCGCCGCGGTGGCCCGGACGGCGAGGTCACGCCCCCGACGCTAGACCCGGCGGTTGACGTGCAGCAGGTATTCCTTGCGGTCCAGCGGGTTGTCGTCGGTGCGCGGGCGGCTCGGCGGCGGCCCGGTCACCGGCCGGTACGAGTCGAACTCGGTCTCCAGCACGCCCTCGCCCCGGGTCGGCGACGGCAGCGCCCGCTCCAGGTCGTGCAGCCGGGCCGCCGGCACCTCCCCGGTCAGCACCCCCGTCCCACCATCCACAGTGGACGCCAGCGGGACCGCCCGGTGCGCGGCCAGCGACCGCGGTCACCGGCCCGATCGTGTCGGCCGGCAGCTCCAGCCGGAACCGGGCGATCGGCTCCTGCACCGTGGTGCCGGCCCGCCGCAGCGCGGACATCAGCACCAGCGGCGTCAGGCCGCGGAAGTCCCAGCCCGTGCTGGACATGCTCTTGTCGAAGCCCTGGTGGGCGTGGCTCTGCCGCGGCGCATAGCCGGAGTGCGTCATCGTGACCACGCAGTCCACGACCTGCCAGCCGTACAGGCCCTGGCCGAGAGCGGACCGGACGGTGTCCTCGACCGTACGGAAGAACGCGTACGGCATCGAGCCGAGCTCCACCTCCAGCCGGAACTCGATCCCGCTGCCGACCGGACCGGGCTCCACCCGCAGCCCGACCGTGGCCAGGAACGGGTTGCCCTCGCCCATCAGCTCGTACGCGTCGCCGGCGCCGGCCGGCCGCTCGACGCAGATCGTCGTGGTCTCCCGGAACGTCACCGCCAGGCCGTAGTCGTCGGCCAGGGTGGCCTCCAGGACCTCCTTCTGCACCTCGCCGTACAGGGAGACGTACAGCTCCTGGCGGACGTCGTCCTGCCGCAGGTCGATCAGCGGGTCCTGCTCGGCGAGCTGGCTGAGCGCGGCCTGCAGCCGGCCGCGCTGGCCCGGCGCCGGGACGACGACGGTCTCCAGCGTCGGCGGCGCGAAGTGCTCGGCCGGACCGGTGCGCGCGAGCCCGACCGGGTCGCCGATCCGCACCTCCCGCAGCCCCCACAGCTTGCCGATCTGTCCCGCGTGGACGGACGGCCGGGCCTCGACGCCGCCGCGGTCGAACACGCCGATGCCGGTCACCTTCTGGTGGTCGGCCAGCCGGTCGCGCACGTGCAGCGTCCCCTCGAACACCCGCGCGTACGCGATCTTCTCGCCGGCCGGGCCGCGCTCGACCTTGAACACCGTGCCGGACAGCGGGGCGTCCGGGTCGCCGGCCGCCGGCCGGCAGCAGCGTCGCGATCCCCTCGGTCAGCTCGGCCACGCCGGCCCCGGTGATCGCCGAGCCGAAGAACACCGGGTGCACCTGGGCCCGCCGGGCCTGCGCGGCCAGGCACGACCGCAACCGTCCGAACGGGACGGACCCGTCCTCGACGTACGCGGCCAGCAGCGCATCGTCCGATGTGGACAGCTGGCTGAGCAGCCGGGCGGGCAGTGCCGGGTCCGGGACGGTCGCCACCGCCCGGGTGCCGACGTCCCGGGCCGCGTTCATCGGCACCACCGCCGGCGTCAGCTTGGCCGCGATCTCCTCGACCACCCGGTCCGGGTCGGCGCCGGCACGGTCGATCTTGTTGACGAACAGCAGCGTGGGCAGGCGCAGCCGGCGCAGCGCCCGCATCAGCACCCGGGTCTGCGGCTGCACGCCCTCCACCGCCGAGAGCACCAGCACGGCGCCGTCGAGCACGGACAGCACCCGCTCCACCTCGGCGATGAAGTCCGGGTGGCCGGGGGTGTCGATGAGGTTGACCGTCACGTCGCCGATCGCGAACGAGACGACGGCGGACTTGATGGTGATCCCGCGCTGCCGCTCCAGCGCCAGCGTGTCGGTCTGGGTGCTGCCGGCGTCGACGCTGCCGATCTGGTCGATCACACCGGCGTCGTGCAGCAGCCGCTCGGTGAGGCTGGTCTTACCGGCGTCGACGTGCGCCAGGATGCCGAGATTGAGCAAAGCCACAGTGCGTCATGTCCTCGAGGTCGGTCGAGTGGGTGGACATGAACGCAGCCGTCATCGTGCTCCTCCTGGTCGCCGGATCTGTCCGAGGACACCATCCCGCGCGACAACCGGCAATCGAATTTCGGGCGCCGGGCTAAGCGGCACCCGCGCGAGGACGTCTCTGCTCCCCTAGCCGAGGCAGAGACGTAGCGCCGGGGGACGTGTGCTGGCCGGGACTACGTCTCTGCTTCGGGTGGTGGCGCAGAGACGTAGTCGCCGCGGGGACCTGTTCCGAGCCAGCCGGGCTAAGCGGCACCCGCGCGAGGACGTCTCTGCTCCCCTCGCCGGGCCAGAGACGTAGCCGCCGGCCAGGGCGCCGACCGGCGACCGCTCCGAGCCGCCCGGTCTAGCGGTCGACCCCGCCCATCACCGGGTCGATCGAGGCGAGCGCCGGGATGAGGTCGGCGAGCAGGCCGCCCTCCACCATCGCCGGCAGCGCCTGCAGGTTCACGAAGGCGGGGTCGCGCACGTGCACGCGGAACGGTCGCGTCCCGCCGTCGGAGACCACGTGGTAGGCGAGCTGCCCGCGCGGCGACTCGATCTCCGTGCAGACCTGGCCCGGCGGCACCCGGAAGCCCTCGGTCACCAGCTTGAAGTGGTGGATCAGCGACTCCATCGACTGACCCATGATCTTCTTCACGTGGTCGAGCGAGTTGCCAAGCCCGTCCGGCCCGAGCGCGAGCTGCGCCGGCCAGGCGATCTTGCGGTCCTCGACCATGATCGGGCCCGGCTCCAGCCGGTCGAGCGCCTGGGTGACGATCCGCAGCGACTGCCGCATCTCCTCCAGCCGGAGCAGGAAGCGGGCGAAGCTGTCACCCTCGGTCGCCGTCGGCACCTCGAACTCGTACGTCTCGTAGCCGAGGTAGGGCTGGGTCTTGCGCAGGTCCCACGGCAGCCCGGCCGAGCGCAGGACCGGACCGGTGACGCCGAGCGCGATGCAGCCCTCGACCGACAGGTAGCCGGTGCCCTTGAGCCGGTTCCGCCAGACCGGCTGGCCGGTGAGCAGCCTGTCGTACTCCGGCAGCTTGCCGTCGAGGTAGCTGACCAGCTGCCGGATCGCCGCGTCGGCGCCGGGCGGCAGGTCCTGCGCGACGCCGCCGGGCCGGACGTACCCGTGGTTCATCCGCAGCCCGGTGATCAGCTCGAACACGTCGAGGACCTGCTCGCGCTCGCGGAAGCCCATGGTCATCGCGGTGAGCGCGCCGACCTCCAGGCCGCCCGCGGCGAGGCTGACGAGGTGCGAGGAGATCCGGTTGAGCTCCATGAGGATCACGCGGATCGTCTGGGCCCGCTGCGGCGCCTCGATCCCGAGCAGCCGCTCGACGGACATGCAGTACGCCATCTCGTTGAACAGCGGGGACAGGTAGTCCATCCGCGTCACGAACGTCGTGCCCTGCGTCCAGGTGCGATATTCGGTGTTCTTCTCGATGCCGGTGTGCAGGTAGCCGATGACCGGGCGGGCGCTGATGATCGTCTCGCCCTCGAGCTCCAGCACGATCCGCAGCACGCCGTGCGAGGACGGGTGCTGCGGGCCGAAGTTCAGCACCAGGCGATCCTCGCCGGCGGCCTCCTCGAGGAACTCGTCCCAGTCGCCGCCCGCGACGGTGTGGACGCGGCCCTCGGTCGTGTCCCGGGACGCCGCGTAGACGTCCGGTTCCTCGCGATAGGTGTCGCTGGTCGTCACGGTGGTCACCTCGGCAAACCCGGTTCGGGAAACGTTTCTCAAGCTATCACCGGGCGTGACGGCGCCCGCCGGCCGCCCTTGACCTCGACATCAGTTCTACGGTCGGCGACGTGCAGGCGATCAGGCAGTACGAGTTCGGCGGCCCCGACACCCTCCGGTACGAGGACGTGCCGGATCCGGAGCCCGCGGCCGACCAGGTGCGGATCGAGGTGCACGCCTGCGGGGTGCACCTGATTGACGCGACACTGCGGGCCGGCGTGCAGAAGGGGCCGCCGCTGCCGACGCTGCCGACCACGCCCGGCCGGGAGGTGGCCGGCGTCGTCACCTCGCCGGGCCCGTGGTCGGGCAAGCGGGTGGTCGCGCACCTCGGCCCGGGCGGCGGCGGATACGCCTCGGTCGCCGTCGCACCGGCGAGCGCGCTGCACGAGATCCCCGCGGCGCTGTCGTACGAGGCCGCGGTGGCGCTGATCGGAACGGGACGCACGGCCGAGGCGATCCTGTCGGAGGCGGCGCTCGAGGCGGGCGACGTGGTGCTCCTGCCCGGCGCGGCCGGCGGTCTCGGGATCCTGCTGGCCCAGGCGGCAACCGCGGCCGGCGCCACGGTGGTCGGCCTGGCCGGCGGTCCGGCCAAGACCGCGCGGGTCCAGGCCGACGCGGTGATCGACTACTCGGAACCCGGTTGGGAGCAGCGGGTGCCGGCCGCGACCGTGCTGCTCGACGGGACCGGCGGCGCGATCGGACGCGCGCTGTTCGAGCGACTGTCGCCCGGCGGGCGGGTGGTGCTGTTCGGCTGGTCGTCCGGCCAGCCGTTCGCGTTCGACGTGTGGGACCTCTTCCGGCTGGGCGTCACGGTGTCCTGCGCGATCGGCGCCCGGATCGCGACCTGGCCGGGCGGGATGCGGTCACTGGAGACGGCCGCGCTCGCGCGCGCCTGGGTGCCGGCCGTGACCACGTTCCCCCTCGCCGATGCAGCCAGCGCGCACGTCGCCATGGAAACCCGGCAGACGGTCGGCAAGACAGTGCTGATCCCGTGACGACCCGACCGCCACGCCGCCCCTGGCCCCGGCCGCCTCACCCCCGGCCGCCCGTGCCTGAACCCGGCGCGCGGTCTGGTACCGTCGTTCTTCGGTCCAGCACGACCGTGTCTGGCCCCGTAGCGCAGCTGGTTAGCGCGCCGCCCTGTCACGGCGGAGGTCGCGGGTTCGAGTCCCGTCGGGGTCGCGGGCAGGTAGCTCAGTCGGTACGAGCGTCCGCCTGAAAAGCGGAAGGTCGGCGGTTCGACCCCGCCCCTGCCCACCCACTCTGGTGCATTCCCCAGTTCAGCGGCCGTGTCCGGTCCTGGCTGCAGATCCCCACAGTGAGCCCTTCGTCGCCTCTGTGCACCCTGCTGCGTGCCGACGGCCAGGGAATCCACACTGCTCGGCAAGTCCACGACTCGTCCAACTGACGATCGCGGACACGGCGGAGCCCTTGATCCGGCTCCGAAGGAGGACCCGAAAGGCTTGGTCGGAACCTCGGGGGCGGCGGCCAGATCAGTGAGCCGACCAGCCGCGCCACTTGATGCGACGGGGTCGGTCCGTCAGGCTCGCCTAAGCCGGACGACGGTGACAGCCTCGGCGGTGATCGGCGTCCCGAACACAGGATCGAACGCGAAGGCGGACGCCTGCACGGTCGCGGTGCCGCGCTGGAACGGAGTGGCCACCTCCCGGAGGACCGTGGCCTGCCACGGCACCTTGGCCCCCGGTGTGCAGGAGACGCTGGGGAAGAAGTGGCCGAACACGGTCTCGGCACCCACGGTCTGGGTGACCTCGACGTCGACGTCGACCTGCACCGCTCGGCTGCAGATCACCGCACCCTCCACCGTCACGGAGGTACCAGTCCGGTCGACCGTGCCGCGCTTGGCCACAGTCACCCCGATCGTCGTCGGCGCCGGGTTGGCCGGGTTGTCGATGCGGACCTGCCCGCGCAGAGCCGCCGCATCGCCGTCGCAGTGCTGCTCGAAGCTCACCGCGAACGTCTGCACGTAACCGTTCAGGCCGTACACCGCGTCCGTGACCCTGAAGCTCCCGACGACCGTGTTGCACCCCCGGCCGTTGCCGTTGACGTCCAGTCCTGGCACTTCGGCGTCCTGCATCCGGGCCGCACCGGGATAGTCACCGACGACGAGGGGTTGACCGGTCGGCGCCGCGAAGGAGAGGCTCCAGC
This sequence comes from uncultured Actinomycetota bacterium, assembly GCA_963770145.1. Taxonomy (GTDB): domain Bacteria; phylum Actinomycetota; class Actinomycetes; order Mycobacteriales; family CADCTP01; genus CADCTP01. Next base: position 86,023 of record CAVYOJ010000002.1, read on the forward strand.
GGTCGCCATTCGCCGCCTCGACGTCGACGGCGACGCCGTTCACCGGGTCGTCGACCGCGACGCGGGTGCTCCGTACGAGGAGGACGTCGCCGGCCGCGACGGAATACGCGTAGGTCCCGCCCACGCCGATGAAGTCCCCGGGTTCGCTGGTCATGGTGACCGACCCCGCCTCGACAGGTGTCGCCTGGGCGGGAACGGCTACAACCACTCCCGCGACGACGCAACCGGCGGACAGGAGGGCTGTGAGGGCGGCGCGCCGCCAGGGCAGGGACATCATGGCTCCAGCGGCTCGGAGACGGGATGAACAGATCATAGAGCAAAGAACGGAAAATGTGGGGATAATTACGGGTACGCCGTTCGGACAGAGCCGTCAATGCCGTCGCGTCGACCGGCATCCATTAATGACGTGCTCGGCGACCTCGACGCTGCCTGACTGGCGGAGTCGCCGGCGGTCGCGGAACGGCGCAGGTCCCGGATCGCGCGCTCGCCCCGCCCGAGCCAGCCGGCCAGCACCTCCGCGGTGTGCTCGCCGAGCACCGGGCGGCGGCGGCGAGCGGACCGTCGCCCGCGCTGCTGCCCCAGCTGGCCACCGGCGAGGTGCGCAGCGCCTTCATCGCCCTCCATCTATTGGCACGAACAGGCTCTTCACCAGCCCCGTCCTCTCGGCAAGCTTCTTGGCCCATGCCGACCTGCCTCTGGGCTGCAGCGGAGGATGGCTTGCTCGACACATTCGATCGTCTGACGTGTCGGCCCGTTGACTGTCCCCGGCCGACGTCAAGCCGGGCGGCGCCATCGACGTGAGCGACGAGGCCCGCTTCGCGGAGCTCATGGCCGCCTGCCCGTACTCGCCGCGGATCTTCAACAACCTCTCCGCCGACCGCATCCACTTCTCCGCGACCGGCGGCTGACCGCACGGGTCGACCATCTGAGTGACGGACGTGTGGACGAGCCGCAGCGCGGGAAGGGCTTGAGGGTCGCCCTCGCCGAATGGGTCGACCAGCTCACGAACGCAGCGGACAGACAGGAAGATGGACGCATCTCGCTTGGTACCTTCGTGGATGCGGCTGGTGCACCGGTGGTATGCCGAGACGACCGGCGACTTCTGGCGCAGGTGCATCCTTTGCCTCCGGGAGTACGGCGGCCACGAGTGGCGGCCCACCCAGGGGCGATCCCCGACCCGATCCGGGGTGTCGGGCACGTGCTCACGATCTGCCCCACCTGCACCCGCGCCGGCCGCAGCGCCTACCAGCCGAGCCTGTAGCCGGCTGCTCGCCGACCTCGTCCAGCGCTACCAGCTGCGAGGCAACCTGATCGCCGACGCTCGCTGGCGCGCTCGCGCTCGAGCAGGATTCCGCTCGTGTCGGCAGACACCGACTTCGCCCGCTTCACCGATCTGCGCTGGATCAATCCCTCGCCTGACGGTCGAGGCGAAATTGGCTTGGTGGGGGCGGTAGGTGTGGTGGCGTGGAGCGTCGAGGCGGGCGGGATCGCGTACCTGGAGCTGGTGACCGAGCTGCTGCAGCGGCAGCGGCTCGCCGACCCGGTCGACGGGTTGTGGGAGGCCGCCGACCTGCAGTGGTGGTTCACCCGGGACCCGCATCCGACCGACGACGACGCCGTGTTCTGGCTGGACGGCGGCGGCCCGGTCGGAGCGGTGGTGTTCACGCGGTGGGGGCCGACGCGCTACGGGTGCGACGTGCTCGGCAGTCCTCCGCACGCGGCGGCGTGGGAGTTCGTGCGCCGGCGGTGCGCCGAGTTGCCGGACGCGTCGGTCGAGATGGAGGCGCTGGACGAGGCCGAGGCCGCGCGGGCCGGCTTCGTCGAGCTCGCCGAGGAGTACGAGAGCCACCTGGCTCGACGCGGCGGACCGACCGGCGGCACGGCCGTTCCCGGACGGCTACACGCTCGTGGCCCGGCCCGACCAGGACGGGCCGCATCCGATGATCACCCGCAACGGCGCCGAGGTGGAGCCGCGGCTGCGGCAGTGTTCGCTCTACGACCCGGACCTCGATCTCGCCGTCCTCGGGCCGGCGGGCGACGTCGCCGGCTACGCGCTGTTCTGGCCGGACCGGCGCACCGGCGTCGGCCTGGTCGAGCCGATGCGGGTCGAGGACCGGCACGCCGGGCGCGGTGTGGCCGGTGCGCTGCTCCGCGCCGGGCTCGAGCGGCTGGCCGCGCGGGGATGCACCCGGCTGAAGGTCAGCCATGCCGTGGGCAACCTGCCGGCGGAGCGGCTGTATCACGGCGCCGGCTTCCGTACCGACCGGCGGGTCCGGGTCCGGGTCCGCCCGCCGGCCGGGTAGAGCGCCCGGGTCAGACGCGTTCGAAGACGGCGGCGATACCCTGGCCGCCGCCGATGCACATGGTCTCCAGCCCGTACCGGGCTGCGCGGCGGTCCATCTCGCGCAGCAGGGTCGCGAGGATCCGGCCGCCGGTGGCGCCGACCGGGTGGCCGAGCGAGATCCCGGAGCCGTGCACGTTGAGCCGGTCGAAGTCGTCCAGGCCGAACTCCCACTCCCGTAGCACGGCGAGCACCTGCGCCGCGAACGCCTCGTTGAGCTCGATCAGGTCCATGTCGGCCAGCGACAGCCCGGCGCGGCCGAGCGCCTTGGCCGTGGCCGGCACCGGGCCGATGCCCATCACGTCGCGGGCCGACCCCGGCCACCGCCCAGGACGCGCAGCCGGGCCAGCGGCCGCAGCCCGTGCGCCGACGCGTACTCCGACGTGGTCACCAGGCACGCGGACGCGCCGTCGTTCTGCCCGCTGGAGTTGCCGGCGGTCACGGTCGCCTCTGGGTCCTGCGCGGCCCAGCACCGGGCGCAGCGCGGCCAGCGACTCCAGCGAGGTGTCGGCCCGGGGGTGCTCGTCGGCGTCCACCACGGTCTCGCCGCGCCGGCCGCGCACGGTCACCGGGACGATCTCCGCCTTGAAGATCCCGGTCCTGCTGGGCCGCGACCGCCCGCTGGTGCGACCGCAGCGCGAACTCGTCCTGCTCCGCGCGCGGGATACCGTACTGCCGGCGCAGGTTCTCGGCCGTCTCCAGCATCCCGCCGGGCACCGGGTGGTTGATCCCGCCGGCGGTGACCCGGCCGCGGGCCGAGCGCGTCGTGCAGCTCGCAGCCCGCCGCCGCGCAGTCCCCACCGGGCGTCGTGGGTGTAGAGCGGCGCCCGTTGACATCGACTCCGCCCCGCCGGCGATGACGACGTCCGAGGCGCCCGGTGGCGACCTGCATCGCGCGCGTTGATGACCGCCTGCAGCCCGGAGCCGCACCGCCGGTCGAGCTGCATCCCGCCGACCGACACCGGCAGGCCGGCGTCGAGCGCCGACGACCCGGCCGAGCGCCGGAGCGTCCATCGACGGGTAGCAGTGCGCGAAGATCACGTCGTCGACCGCGCCGGGGTCGATCCCGGTGCGCTGGCGACCAGCTCGCGTCACCACCAGCGCGCCGAGCTCGTGCGCGGGCACGTCCTTGAACACCCCGCCGAACCGCCCGACCGGGGTCCGCAGTGGCTCGCAGATCACCGCGTCACGCATGTCGATCCCTCCGCAGCTTGGTCCGGTACGAGTACAGCTCGGGCAGGAAGTGGCTGACCGCCAGCTCGACCGGACGGCCGGCGGTGTCCGAGTAGAGCCGGTCGATGCGCAGCAGCGGGTCGCCGGCCGGGCAGCCGAGCTGGGCCGCCGTCGTCGGGTCCGCGGCCGCGACCGTGATGCTCTGGTCGGCCTCGGCGATCGGCGCCGGCAGCCGGGCGTCCAGCAGCCCGATGATCGTCGTCTCGCTGCTCGCCCCGGCCGTGGTCAGCTCGGGCACGCCGGCGAGCACCGCGCCGACCGCCGGCGGCACCGAGACCGTGGTCACGCAGAACGGGGCGCCGTCGTGCGAGCGGCGGAACGTGAGGCTGTGCACGACGTCGTCGGGCAGCCGCAGCCGGCTCGCCGCGGTCACGTCGACCAGCCGGCGCAGCGGCGCGGTGACCTCCATCCGGGTGTCCACCGACAGCCCCATGAGGTCGTCGATCGACCCGAACTGGCGCAGGTACGCCTCCTCCCGGCGGGTCACGAACGTCCCTCGCCCGGGCACCCGGTAGACCATCCCCTCGGCGACGAGGTCCTGGAACGCGCGCCGCACGGTCTGCCGGCTCACCCCGTGCCGCTCGGCCAGCTCCGCCTCGGTCGGCAGCCGCCGGCCGTCGGCGTAGTCGCCCTGCAGGATCCGGTTGCGCACCTCCCGGGCCACGACCGTGTACGTGCTCTCCCGGCGCCCGTCCGCCACCGTCGGCACCGTTCAGGCCAGCGCGGCGACGAAGCGCCAGTCGAGGACGTCGGTCGGCTCGGCCCCGTCCCGCCGGGCCCGGACCCGGGAGCGCAGGTGGGCCAGGCCGCCGCCGGTCGGCAGCGGCTCGGTCCGCTCCACCGTGACCGTGCTGGTCAGCGTGTCCCCCTCGCGGACCGGCGCGAGGTGGTCGCAGCCGTGCCAGCCGACGACCGTGAGCAGGTCCGGCAGCGCCCGGACGGCCTGGTGCAGCGCCAGCCCGATCGTGTGGCCGCCGTAGACCAGCCGCCCGGACGGGCCGGCGTCGTGGTGCACCCTGGCCACGTTGCCGGTGAGCCGGGCCAGCTCCGGCGCGGAGGTGACCACGTCGCCGCCGGCGACCACGTGGACGTCGCCGGCCCGGACGCCGTCGAAGTGCGGCCCCGGCCGGGCGGCCCGGTAGGCGCCGAGGTCCCAGCGCGCGGTGACGGACGCCAGCTCGTCGACCGGACGGATCGCGGCCCACCGAGGTCAGGTCGTCGGCGAGCCCGGTCTGCGTGGACGCGTCCCGCAGCGGCAGCATCGCGCACCGCCAGAAGTCCAGCACCGGCCGCCCGTACTGGTCGTCGGTGCCGATCCGCAGCGCGACGAGCCCGGTCGGGGGGCGCCCCGGCCGCCGCGAGTTCTGCCGGAGGCCGACGACCTCCGTCACGGTCCGCAGCGAGTCGCCGAGCCGGGGCGCCCGATGGAACACGACGCCGCGGTAGAAGAGGTTCGCCACCACCGTGTGGGTGGCCACAGTGGACTGTCCGATCGCGACGTCCCAGACCAGGTTGGGCGCGGCCAGCACGCCGTCGCCGAGCACCTGCCGGGACAGCAGGTGCGCTCCGGCCAGTGGCAGCCGGCCGCCGACCACCGCCTGGTGCGCGGCCGCCATCCCTTCGGTCAGCGTCACCGGCGCGGCCGGGAACCGCTGGCCGACCTGGAGATCCTCGAAGTACGGCCCGTCGACCACGATCTCCACCCGTCCACCTCCCAGCCGAAAATATACGGCCAAAGTCCGCCAGCGCGACCGGGGTGTGTCGGGAAGCTCGTTGACACAGGCGAAGGCACGCCAAAAAATGGCCGTACAAATACGGAGGTGATGATGTCGGCTCCGACGGCGGACCAGCCGCTGGCCGGACTGCGGGTCGTCGAGGTGTCGACCTTCGTCGCCGCCCCGCTCGGCGGGATGACGCTGGCCCAGCTCGGCGCCGAGGTGGTCCGGGTCGACCCGCTCGGCGGCGCCGCCGACCACACCCGCTGGCCGCTGGCCGAGTCCGGGACCAGCCTCTACTGGGCCGGGCTGAACAAGGCGAAGCGCTCGGTCGACGGTCGACCTGCGCTCGGCCGCCGGGCAGGAGCTGGTCACCCGGCTGATCGCCGACTCGGGTCCGGGCGGCGGGATCGTGCTCACCAACTCGGTCGGCCGGGGCTGGCTCGGCTACCGGGCACTTGCCGAGCGCCGGCCGGACGTCATCCACCTGCAGATCGAGGGCCACCCGGACGGCAGCGCCGCGGTCGACTACACGGTCAACGCCGGGCTCGGCTTCCCGCTGCTGACCGGGCCGGCCGGGCACGCCGACCCGGTCAACCACGTGCTGCCGGCCTGGGACATCGCCTGCGGGCTCTACGCGGCGATCGGCCTGCTCGGCGCCGAGCGCCGCCGCGCCCGCACCGGCGAGGGCAGCGCGCTGGCCGTCGCGCTCTCCGACGTCGCCCTGGCCACCGCCGGCAACCTCGGCTTCCTGGCCGAGGCCGAGCTGGGACAGCGCCGGCCGCGGCTGGGCAACTACCTCTACGGCGGCTTCGGCCGCGACTTCACCGCCCGGGACGGCACCCGGTTCATGCTCGTGACGCTGACCGCCCGGCACTGGCGCGACCTCGTCGCCGCGACCGGGCTCGCGGAGCCGGTGACCGCGCTGGAGAAGGCGCTCGGCGTCGACTTCGCCGAGGAGGGCGACCGGTACGAGTGCCGCGAGCTGCTGGCCGCGCTGCTGGACCGCTGGTTCGCCGACCGCGCCGGCACCGAGGTCAGCGCGGTGCTGGGCCGCACGTCGGTGCTGTGGACGGTCTACCGCTCGGTCGCCGAGCTGGTCGGCAGCGACGAGGTCCGGGCCAACCCGATGATGCGGGTGGTCGACCAGCCCGGCGTCGGCCACCACCTGGCGCCGGGGTCGCCGATCCGGGCCGGCGAACGGACGGTAGCCCGGGCGCCCGTGCTCGGCGAGCACACCGACACCGTGCTGGCCGGCTGGCTCGGGCTGACCGACCCGGAGATCCGCGAGCTGCACGACCGCGGCGTGATCCAGTCCGCACCGAGGGAGGGCTGAGGCGTGGGCCGACTCGCGCGCACCGACGGGCTGACCGACGTCCAGGAGCAGATCCTGGCGACCGTCCACGACTTCACCGAGCGGGAGATCATCCCGCACGCGCAGGCGCTCGAGCACGCCGACGAGTATCCGCAGGCCATCGTCGACGGGATGCGCGGAGCTCGGCCTGTTCGGCCTCACGATCCCGGAGGAGTACGGCGGGCTGGGCGAGTCCCTGCTCACCTACGCGCTGGTGGTCGAGGAGCTGGCCCGCGGCTGGATGAGCGTGTCCGGGATCGTCAACACCCACTTCATCGTCGCGTACATGCTGCTGCGGCACGGGACCGACGAGCAGAAGCAGTCGCTGCTGCCCCGGCTGGCGACCGGCGAGGTGCGCGGCGCGTTCTCGATGTCCGAGCCCGGCTGCGGCTCGGACGTCTCGGCGATCCGGACGAAGGCGGTCCGGGACGGTGAGGGCCGACTACGTGGTCGACGGCCAGAAGATGTGGCTGACCAACGGCAGCACGGCCAACCTCGTCGCGGTGCTGGTGAAGACCGACGAGGGCGCCGAGTCGGTCTACCGGAACATGACCACGCTGCTGGTGGAGAAGCCGACCGGCTTCGGCGAGGTCGCGCCCGGGCTCACCGTGCCCGGCAAGATCGAGAAGATGGGCTACAAGGGCGTCGACACGACCGAGCTGCTGTTCGCCGGCTATCGCGTGCCGGCCGCCGCGGTGCTCGGCGGCACGCCCGGGCGCGGCTTCTACCAGATGATGGACGGGGTCGAGGTCGGCCGGGTCAACGTGGCCGCGCGCGGCTGCGGGGTCGCGCTGCGCGCGTTCGAGCTCGCGGTCCGGTACGCGCAGCAGCGGGAGACGTTCGGCAAGCGCATCGCCGACCACCAGGCCGTGCTGTTCCGGCTGGCCGACATGGCCACCAAGGTCGAGGCGGCGCACCAGATGATGGTGCGCTCCGCCCGCACCAAGGACTCCGGCCGCCGCAACGACCTCGAGGCCGGGATGGCGAAATACCTGGCCTCCGAATACTGCCGGGACGTGGTCGAGGACTCCTTCCGCATCCACGGCGGCTACGGGTTCTCGACGGAGTACGAGATCGAGCGGCTCTACCGGGAGGCGCCCATGCTGCTCATCGGCGAGGGCACGGCCGACATCCAGCGGATGATCATCGGCCGCCGGATCCTCGAGGACTACCGGCTCTGACGCTCCCGTTGCCGCACCCACTTGCGCAGCGCGGTCGGCGCCAGCACACGCCGCCGACCTGGCTCGGCGGCCAGCCGGTCCACCGCGTCGGAGCGGTCAGCCGGGCAGCTGGGGCAGGATCGCGGCGGTGATCGCCAGCTCGCCGGCCGCGGTGGGGTGGAACGGGGCCGGGTCGCGCATGCCCTGCACCCACGGCTGGTCGGTGCACAGCTCGTGCCCGTCGAACCGGGGCTGCACGACCGCGAACCCGAAGCCCTGGGCGCCCTGCTCGAGCACCTCGTTCATCCGGGCGAGCTCGACCCGGAGCGGGCGCGATCTTCTGCTTGACCTTGTCGTCCTGGTTGTCCTTGCCCGGGTCCGGCCCGAACCCGTAGCCGGGCGGGCCGCCCGCCTCGGCCTGCGGGTCCTGCAGGGCGGGGCAGTCGAAGCTCGAGCCGAACGGGTCGTAGTACTTGGTCACGATCACCTGCGGGTGCGTGGGCAGGTCGGACAGCTGCTGCAGCAGCTGGGCGTACTGGATCTTGAACGCGTCGAGCCGGCTCTGGAACAGCTTGTTGCTGGCCTCGTCGTCGCAGCGGGGCAGGCCGTAGCAGTAGCGCAGGAAGTCCGACCAGCCGACGTCGTTGGCGCCGATGCTGACCACGACGACCTTCGCCGACTGCACCGAGCGCAGCACGCCGACCTGCGGCGGCAGCGTCCGCCCGGCCGCCGGCTGCGGGCCGAGCAGCCCGTCGGTCACGGTGGCCGAGCTGCAGGCCAGGTTGAGCACGCTGACCCCGGCGATCGACTGCAGCGAGGTCGCGTACGTGTCGGCGGAGCGCTGGCAGGCGATGTCGTCCCGGGTCGGCTTCTGGATCGGGGTGTTGCCGATGCCGGCCGCGGTGGAGTCGCCGATGACGACCACGTCGGTGTCCGCTGCGCTTCGGGCCGACCGCCGCCGGCACCGGGGCCAGGTTGGCCGTGCCGACCAGGTCGGACAGCGAGGTGACCGAGCCGAGCTGGTGCACCGCGGTCCGGACGGTCAGCGCGGTGAAGCCGAGCGTCATGACCAGCGGCGGCGGCGACGCTGGCCCCGAGCAGGCCGAGGTGCGCGGCCCGGCTGCGCCGGTGGTCCCGGCCGACCAGCGCCACCGCGCCCGCCGTCACCAGGTAGAGCACGCCGCCGAGCAGGCCGGCGGTCGCCACCAGCCAGCCGAAGTAGCGCGTCCAGCCGTCCGCGAGCTGCCGGCCGACCTCCGCCGACCCGGTCGCGACCGTGCGGCGGCCGCCGGCCGAGCCGGACTGGATGAACGCGGCCGCGTCGTCGTTGCGGTTGAACCGCTGCCAGACGATCAGCGGCCGGATCGGGCCGTCGAAGTGCTGGATCGTCTCGACGATGCCCTCGCCGAACAGGTCCGCCTCGCCCGGGCCCGGACAGGCCGAGGTCGGGGCTCGGCGGCACGGCGCCGACCTGCACGCTCTGGCCGAACACCGAGACGCCCGCCTTCGGCGTGACCGCCAGGGCGAGCGTCATCGCGGCCAGCGCGACGGCCAGCACGAGTGCCAGCCGGCCGGCCCAGATCGCCGGCGGTCTCCGGCGCCAGTCCGCGAAGCTCACACTCCCAGGGTTACATCCGCGCCGGAGTGCCCTCCGCTAGAGACGGCGGCCGGAGACGGCGACGCCGCCGCGGCGCGAACGCCACGACGGCGACTGCCGACTGCGTCGGGCTAGTCCTCGACCTTGGTCGGGCCGCCCTCGAGAAGCCCCCGTACCTCGGACTCCTTGTATCGGCGGTGTCCGCCGAGAGTGCGGATCGACGTGAGCTTTCCTGCCTTTGCCCACCGCGTCACGGTCTTGGGGTCGACACGGAACATCGTGGCGACCTCTGCTGGCGTGAGCAGCGGTTCGGCTTCGGTCGTCTGGCGCGTGGTCATGGCTCGTCCCTTCCTGCCACGTTGGCCGCTGGACCCCGGTTCGTCCCTCGACCACAGTCCACTATGCACCATTCGACCGCATCGCTCAACGGCCTGCCCGAGTTATACGTTCTCGATCTGTCGGAAAACGCCCCGTGCGCCTTAGTTTGACGACTCCACAGAGTAGGCAATCCGCCACCGATCGATTACGCGATCATAGGCGGCCGAGGCAAGCTTGGTGTCTCCGCGCTGCAACGCTGCCAGTGCCTCGGCCACGTCGCCGGCCGAGTCGTCGGTGCGCAGGCTCGCCTCGGCGCACAGGTCGACCAGACCCAGGTAGTCGAGCTCGACCAGCGAGCGCGGGTGGAACTCCTCCAGCCAGCGCCCGAGCGCCTCCACCGAGGGAACGGTCGGCCCGTCCGGCAGCGCCTTGCGCAGCACCTGCAGCGCCCGGGCCACCCGGCGGCGGGCCTTCGCCATCGCCGTCCGGTAGACCAGCGATCGGCTGATCGCGATCCCTTCGGGCGCGCCGCCGCCGTCACCGCCGGACGCACGATCGCCGAACGAGCCCGACCTGCCGAACTCGGTCCCGGCCGGGCCGAGCTGCAGCCGGCGCTCCTCCCGGTCGAACAGCACGAACCAGCGCACCGGCACCGACCAGCGGTGCAGCTGCACGTGCGCGCGCCGGGCCGGGTGCTCGGCCAACCAGCGCTGCTGCTCGGTCGAGGCGAGCTCGACCTCCGCGTCGGGCAGCACCGCGCGGGCGACCTCGGGTGGCAGCGCCGAGCGGGTCTCCACCGCCGCCTCCCAGCACCGCAGCTCGGTCCGCAGCGGGCAGATCAGCAGCCCAGACTCGCCCCGCAGCACCGCGGCATGCTCGCCGGCGTCGCCGGGCCGGGGCACCGCGGCGGCCCGCCGGCAGGCGCCGACCAGCCCGAGCACGCGCTCCCGGCGGGCACCGGCCTGCGCCGAGGGCACGGCGGGCGACTGCGCGTACTGCTGCCACCGGCGCCGCTCCTCGACGTCGAAAGCGGCCAGCGGCTCGTACACGCGCAGCTCTGCGGCGTACGGCGGGGTCACCGTTCGATCGTCGCATGATCGCAACCATCCCGGGAGGCGACACCGATCTAAGGTGAGCGGCGGAGCCATCGCTCCGCCACCTGCGGCACGCGGGCGATCCCCGCAACCCGCCCGGAGACGACAGCGGAACCTCATGACCAGGGAGTGCAGCGTGACCGTCTTCGCCACCGACCACGAGGAAGTGGTCTTCTGCCACGACCGGGCCTCCGGCCTGCGCGCGATCATCGCGATCTACTCGACCGCGCTCGGCCCGTCGCTCGGCGGCACCCGGTTCTACCCGTACGAGACCGAGGCCGACGCGCTGGCCGACGTGCTCAACCTGTCCCGCGGGATGGCGTACAAGAACGCGCTCGCCGGCCTCGACCACGGCGGCGGCAAGGCCGTCATCTGGGGCGACCCGACCACGGACAAGACCGAGGCGCTGCTGCGGGCGTACGGGCGGTTCGTCGAGTCGCTCGGCGGCCGGTACGTGACCGCCTGCGACGTCGGCACGTACGTGCAGGACATGGACGTGGTCGCGCGCGAGTGCCGGTTCGTCACCGGCCGGTCCCCGTCCGAGGGCGGCGCCGGCGACTCGTCGGTGCTCACCGCCTGGGGCGTCTTCCAGGGCATGCGGGCCTGCGCCGAGCGGCAGTGGGGCACCGCCTCGCTGGCCGGCCGCCGGGTGGGCATCGCCGGGGTCGGCAAGGTCGGCCGGCACCTGGTCGACCACCTGGTCGACGACGGCGCCGAGGTCGTGGTGACCGACGTCTCCGCCGCCGCGGTCGCCGCGGTGATCGCCGAGCACCCGCAGGTCCGCACCGTCGCCGACGCCGACGCCCTGGTCCGCACTCCGCTGGACGTCTACGCGCCGTGCGCGCTCGGCGGGGCGCTGTCCGACGCCGTCGTCGACGTGCTCACCGCACCGGTCGTCTGCGGCGCCGCCAACAACCAGCTCGACCACCCCGGGGTGGAGAAGATCCTGGCCGACCGCGGCGTGCTCTACGCGCCGGACTACGTCGTCAACTCCGGCGGTGTGATCCAGGTCGCAGACGAGTATCGGGGCTACGTGGCCGAGCGGGCCCGGACCAAGGCGACGGCGATCTTCGACACCACCCGGAGCATCTTCGCCACGGCGGCCGAGGAAGGCGTCCCACCTGCGGTTGCGGCCGATCGGCTGGCCGAGCGGCGGATGGCCGAGGTCGGTCGGCTGCGCGGGATCCTGGTCCCTGGCCGGGACCGTTGAGCCGGCGCCGTCGGTGAGCCGATGGCGAACGTCCCGGTCGGGAGGCCGGACGGCTGCGGCAGACGGGCCGCGGTCGTTCCGCTGTCCGGGTGACCTACGTCGCGTCGCGGGCGCGGCGCCGGTGACGCGACGTGGTACGAGTCGCCCGCGAGTTGTAATCTGGTGCCACGACGATGACCACACTGTGGGGCCGCCTCGTGCAGGTCGCCCCTTTGTCCTGTGCGAGGGGGTCGAGCCATGGGGCGCGGCCGTGCCAAGGCTAAGCAGCAGAAGGTGGCCCGTGCGTTGAAGTACAGCACGCACGACACCGACCTGACTGCCTTGCAGCGCGAGCTCAGAGGCGAGCCGGCCACGAGTCCTCCGTCGGTGGAGACGACGACGTGGACGACGACGAGTACGACCCCGACGACGACTGGTCCTCCTCGCGCCGCTGACGCGCGCTGAGGTGGACCGGCCACACGGGGCCGGATCGGGCGACCGCCAGCCGGAGTGGGTGCCGACGAGGCGGGCCGGACCGGTGCCGGGGACGAGTCCGCCGGCCATCAGGCCGGCACACCGCGGCCGGTGCAGCGGCCGGACCGTCGGGCAGACGGCGACCCATGCCACGCCGACCTTCAGCGTGCGCTCGATCTCGGTCGGGCGACCGGCCGGGCCACCAGGTTCAGGTCCGGTCGAGGCCCGGCCGCCCGGTCCGGCGATCGCGCCCGGCCGCCGGGTGGGGGCGACCGCGGCTCGACGGATTGCGCGGACGAGGTCTCCGGGCCGCGGTCAGCGGTGGCCGGGTCGACGAGCCCCAGCTCTTCCAGCGTGTCGCCGGACGGGCCGGGCGAGCCGGCGGTGACCGACCGCTCGATGCCCTCCAGCACGTGCTTGCCGACCAGCTCCGGCGCCGGCAGCGGGATCGGGTAGCTGCCGTCGAAGCAGGCCGTGCACAGCCGGGACGCCGGCTGCTCGCTGGCCCCGACCAGGCCCTCCAGCGAGACGTAGCCGAGCGAGTCGGCCCCGATCGAGCGGCGGACGCCCTCGACGTCCAGCCCGTTGGCGATCAGCTCGGCCCGGCTGGCGAAGTCGATGCCGTAGAAGCACGGCCACTTCACCGGCGGCGACGAGATCCGCACGTGCACCTCGAGCGCGCCGGACTCGCGCAGCATCCGGACCAGCGCCCGCTGGGTGTTGCCGCGCACGATCGAGTCGTCGACGACGACGATCCGCTTGCCCCGCAGCACGTCTCGCAGCGGGTTGAGCTTGAGCCGGATGCCGAGCTGCCGGATCGTCTGCGACGGCTGGATGAACGTGCGGCCCACGTAGGAGTTCTTGACCAGGCCGAGCCCGTACGGGATGCCGGACTGCTCGGCGAAGCCGATCGCGGCCGGGGTGCCCGACTCGGGCACCGGGATCACCAGGTCGGCCTCGGCCGGGTGCTCGCGGGCCAGCCGGCGGCCGACCTCGACCCGGGCCGCCTGCACGTTCCGGCCGGCGATCGTGGTGTCCGGCCGGGCCAGGTAGGCGTACTCGAACAGGCAGCCCTTGGGGGTCGGCTGGGCGAACCGCTCCGAGCGCAGCCCGTCGTCGTCGATCGAGATCAGCTCGCCCGGCTCGACCTCGCGCACGAACGAGGCGCCGACGATGTCCAGCGCCGCCGTCTCGCTCGCGACCACCCAGCCCCGGTCGAGCCGGCCGAGCACCAGCGGGTGCACGCCGTAGCCGTCGCGGGCCGCGTAGAGCGTGTGCTCGTCCATGAACACCAGCGAGAACGCGCCGCGCAGGGTCGGCAGCACCGTCATCGCGGCCGCCTCCACCGACAGGTCCGGGTACGCGGTGAGCAGGCCGGTGATGAGGTCGGAGTCGGTGGTCACGGTGGCGTCGCGGTCACCCCGAGCTTCGCCGCCCGGTCGGCGAGGTCGGCGGTGTTGACCAGGTTGCCGTTGTGGCCGAGCGCGATGCCCGTCCCGGTCCGCGTGGTGCGGAACGTGGGCTGCGCGTTTTCCCAGGTGGAGGAGCCGGTCGTCGAGTAGCGGCAGTGCCCGATCGCGATGTGGCCGCGCAGGCTGTCCAGCGTCGGCTCGTCGAAGACCTGGGCGACCAGCCCGAGGTCCTTGTAGACGACGAGCGCGGAGCCGTCGCTGACGGCGATCCCGGCCGCCTCCTGCCCACGGTGCTGCAGGGCGTAGAGGCCGTAGTAGGTGAGCTTGGCGACGTCCTCGCCGGGAGCCCAGACGCCGAACACGCCGCACTCCTCGCGAGGTGGCGACTCCTCCGGCACGTCACTCACTCTACCGGCCGAATCGGGCGGGGCCGGTGTGACGCCCCGGGCACGGCAGCCCAGAAGCCGCGGCCGACCGCTTGGGGGGATGCGGCCGGCCGCGGGGCCATCACGGTACCTCCGAGTAGGGTTTGTCGCCCACCTGCCGAATCGAAAGCACTGCTCAGAACAGCGGCAGCCAGCCGGTCAGATCGGCCCGCTCGCCGCTGGCCCGGACGGCTCCGCCGGCCACCGCCCCGCGCCAGTCGAGCCGGCCGGCGGCGAGCCGGATCCAGGTCAGCGGGTCGGTCTCCACGACGTTCGGCGGGGTGCCGCGGGTGTGCCGCGGTCCCTCCACGCACTGCACCGCCGCGTACGGCGGGACCCGCAGCTCCAGCGACCGGCCCGGGGCGCGGGTGGCCAGCAGGTCGGCGCAGGCCTGGGTGACCAGCCGCAGCGCGGTCCGGTCCAGCTCCACCGGGGCCTGGTCGGGCAGCGAGCGGGACAGGTCGTCGGCGTGCACGACCATCTCGATCGCCCGGGTGACCAGCCAGTCGGCCGGGCTGAGCGGGCCGCGCGGGCCGGCCACCGCGCTGGCGGCCGTGTTGCGGCGGGTCGGCCACGGCCGCGGCCGCCGCCTCGCGCTCGGCGTACAGGCCGGCGAGGACGTCGGCCGGGTCGCGGCCGGCGGTGCCGGACAGCTCCCGCTCGAGCAGCTGCGGCGCGGCGGCGGCGTACCCGGAGACGTACCGGTCGATGCCGATCGGCTTGTCCGGGCTCGGGTCGGCCAGCACCAGGTGCGTCGCCCGCAGCGACATGGCCAGGTGCTGGGCCAGCTCGGTGATCGTCCAGCCCGGCAGCACCGACGGCGTCCGCCAGACCGATGGCGGCAGGCCGGACAGCCAGGCCGCGATCAGGTCGGCCTGGGCGATCACCGCTCGCCCGGCCTGCCCTGGGTCGACCCGCCTGGCCATCCGCTAGTCGAACAGCGCCGGGAGGGTGGACTCGGAGGCGGTGCGCAGCTCGGCCAGCGGGACGCCGAGCACGTCGACCACGGTGAGCGTCGGCTGGTCGGTCACCTCGCCGAGCACCACGCAGGGCACTCCGTGCTCGTCGGCCAGCTCGGCCAGCCGGTCGAGATCGTCCTCGGCCACGCTGACCACGGCCCGCGCGGTCGACTCGCTGAACAGCGCGACGAACGGGTCGCCGTCCACCGCGACCGTCGCGCCCCGGTCCCGGCGCAGGCAGCACTCGACCAGCGCCTGGGCCAGCCCGCCGTCGGACAGGTCGTGCGCGCTGCGCAGCGGCGCCGGCCCGCAGCACCAGGGCCAGCGCCTGCTCCGCGGCCAGGTCGACCGGCGGCGGGCTGCCACCGAGGTGCCCGTGCTCGGCGAACGCCCACTCCGAACCGCCGAAGTGCTCGCCGGTCGCGCCGAGCAGCACGATCACGTCGCCCGGCTCGGCGAAGCCCATCGGCGTGCGGCGGCCGACGTCGTCGAGCAGGCCGAGCACGCCGACCACCGGCGTCGGCAGGATCGGGGTCGCGCCGGTCTGGTTGTAGAAGCTGACGTTGCCTCCGGTCACCGGGGTGCCGAGCTGCTGGCAGCCGTCCGCGAGACCACGCACGGCCTCGCTGAACTGCCACATCACACCGGGGTCCTCGGGGCTGCCGAAGTTGAGGCAGTTGGTCACCGCGATCGGCTCGGCCCCGGTCGCGGCCACGTTCCGGTACGCCTCGGCCAGCGCCAGCTGCGCCCCCGCGTACGGGTCGAGGCGGGCGAAGCGGCCGTTGCCGTCGGTGGCGATCGCCACGCCCCGGTTGGTCGCCTCGTCGATGCGGACCACGCCGGCGTCCTCGGGCTGGGCCAGCACGGTGTTGCCCTGGACGTACCGGTCGTACTGGTCGGTGACCCAGGCCCGGCTGCACAGGCCCGGGCTGGCGACCATGCGCAGCAGCAGGGCGCGCAGGTCGGTCCGGCCGCGGCAGCCGGTCCGGGCCGTCGGCGACCAGCGCGTCCTGGTCGGCCGGGCGGGCGATCGGCCGGGTGTAGACCGGACCCTCGTGCGCGACCGTCCGCGGCGGCACGTCGACGATCCGCCGGCCGTGCCAGTCGACCTCGAGCCGGCCGGTCGCGGTGACCTCGCCGAGCACGGTGGCCAGCACGTCCCAGCGGTCGCAGACGGCGAGGAAGTCGGCCACCCGATCGGGCGCGACGATCGCGCACATCCGCTCCTGGGACTCGCTGGCCAGCACCTCCTCCGGGCTCATCGACGGCTCCCGCAGCGGCACCCGCTCCAGGTCGACGTGCATGCCGCCGTCACCGGCGCTGGCCAGCTCGGTCAGCGCGCAGGACAGCCCGGCGCCGCCGAGGTCGGAGATGCCGGCGACCAGACCCGCCGCGTACAGCTGGAGGCAGCACTCGATGAGCACCTTCTCCGCGAACGGGTCGCCGACCTGGACGCTCGGCCGCTTGCTCTGCCTGGCCTCGTCGAACGTCGCGCTGGCCAGCACCGACACCCCGCCGATGCCGTCCCGCCCGGTCTTGGCGCCGAACAGGACGACCTTGTTGCCGACGCCGGTGGCCGCCGCCTGCTGGATCTCGCCGGTCCGCAGCACGCCGACGCAGAGCGCGTTGACCAGCGGGTTGCCGAGGTAGCTCGGGTCGAAGACGACCTCGCCGCCGACGTTGGGCAGGCCGAGGCAGTTGCCGTAGCCGCCGATGCCGGCGACCACCCCGGGCAGCACCCTGGCGGTGTCCGGAGCGTCGGCCGGGCCGAACCGCAGCGGGTCCATCACCGCGACCGGCCGGGCGCCCATCGCCAGGATGTCCCGGACGATCCCGCCGACCCCGGTCGCCGCGCCCTGGTACGGCTCCACGTACGAGGGGTGGTTGTGCGACTCGACCTTGAACGTGACCGCCCAGCCGTCGCCGGCGTCGACCACGCCGGCGTTCGCGCCGATGCCGGCCAGCAGCCGGCCGGTGCGCGGGGCCTTCTCGCCGAACTGGCGCAGGTGCACCTTGCTCGACTTGTACGAGCAGTGCTCGCTCCACATGACCGAGTAGACGGCCAGCTCGGCCGCGGTCGGCCTTCTCTGCAGGATGTCGCGGATCCGCGCGTACTCGTCCGGGGCCAGGCCGAGGTCCGCGTACGGCTGGGGCTCGTCGGGGGTCGCCGCGGCCCGCTCGACCGTGTCGATCACGCCGACACCAGCGAGGTCAGGATCGAGGTGAAGAAGCCGAGGCCGTCGGCGCTCGGGCCGGTCAGCGGGTCGACCGCGTGCTCCGGGTGCGGCATCAGGCCGACCACGTTGCCGCCGGCGTTGGCGATCCCGGCGATGTCGCGGGCCGAGCCGTTGGGGTTGCCGCCGAGGTAGCGGGCCACGACCCGGCCCTCGCCCTCGAGCTCGTCGAGGGTGCGCTCGTCGGCGACGAAGCCGCCCTCGCCGTTCTTGATCGGGATCACGACCTCCTGGCCGGCCGCGATAGCCGGCGGTCCAGGCCGTCCGCGCCTCGATCCGCAGCCGCTGGTCCCGGCAGACGAACCGGCGCACGTCGTTGCGGACGAGCGCGCCGGGCAGCAGGTGCGACTCGCAGAGCACCTGGAACCCGTTGCAGATGCCGAGCACCGGCAGGCCCTCCCGGGCGCCGGCCACGATCGGGCCATCACCGGCGCGAACCGGGCGATGGCGCCGCAGCGCAGGTAGTCCCCGTACGAGAAGCCGCCGGGCAGCACGACCGCGTCGGCGCCGCGCAGGTCGGCGTCGGCATGCCAGAGCGGCACCGGCTCGCCGCCGGCGAGCGTCACCGCGCGGACCGCGTCCCGGTCGTCGAGGCTGCCCGGGAACGTCACCACCCCGACCCTGAGCACGGTGTGACTCTATCGGTGGCGGCCCCCGTAGCCCCCGGGCGGTGTTGCCGTCGGGGGCGGCCCCGTAACCCCCGGGCGTGGGTCGGGTGCTCTGGAGTCTCGACCGACCTCTTCCAACGAGCCCCGCCGATGGCGGAGGGCCCCATCGCCTCTACGCTCCGGTGCGGACCGTGGGGCAGAATCGGGATGTGGTGGAGTCCGCGCCCCGCCGATGGCGGAGGGCCCATCGCCTACGGCCCGCGGTGCCGGACCGTGGGGCAGGATCGGGATGTGGTGGAGTCCGCGCTGGCGTCGATGGTGGGGCGCTGGAGCACGTGCTCACCGATCCGGACCTGCGGGCGTCGGCCGAGGTGGACTGGACCGGGCGGTGGCGGGGGACGGCGCGGGCGGTGGTGCGGCCGGGGACGCCGGGTGAGGTCGCCGGCGGTGGTCGCGGCCTGCGTGCAGGCGGGGGTGCCGGTCGTGCCGCAGGGCGGCAACACCGGGTTGGTCGGCGGCGGGGTGCCGGCCGGGGTCGAGGGCGCGGTCGTGCTGTCCACCCGGCGGCTGTCCGGGCTGGCGCCGGTGGGCGCGGACGGCACCGTGGTCGCGGGCGCCGGCGCGACGATCGCCGCGGTGCAGGCGCACGCCGCCGCGGCCGGTTGGCAGTTCGGGATGGACTGGGCCGCGCGGGACTCGGCCACCGTCGGCGGCGCGGTCGCCACGAACGCCGGCGGCCTGCGGGTGCTGCGCTGGGGCCCGGCACGGGCCCAGCTGGTCGGTGCCGAGGTGGCGCTGGCCAGCGGGGCGCTGCTGTCCCGGGTGGAGGGCCCGCTCAAGGACTCCACCGGCTACGACCTGTCCGCGCTGCTGTGCGGCAGCGAGGGCACGCTCGGCGTGCTGACCCGGGTGCGGCTGCGGCTGGTCCCGCCGCTGCCGGCCGGGCGGGCGGTGGCGCTGGTCGGGGTGCCGGGAGTGGCCGCCGCGGTCGAGCTGCTCGGCGCGGTCCGGCGGGCCGGGGCGGACCTGGCCGCGGCCGAGCTGATCGGTGACACCGCCCTCGACGTGCTCGACCTGCCGGACCCGCTGCCCGACCGCTGGCCCGCGTACGTGCTGCTCGAGGTCGTCGGCGGCGCAGAGGATCTCGCCGGGATGCTCGCGCCGGTCCTGGGCGAGGGGGACGCCGTGCTCGCCGCGGAACCGGGCGACCGGACGCGGCTCTGGCACTACCGGGAGGGCATCACCGAGTCGATCTCCCGGGCCGGCGTGCCGGTCAAGCTGGACGTGTCCGTGCCGCTGCACCGGCTGGCCGAGGTCTGGGCCGCGCTGCCCGCGACGGCCGGGACCCGGACCGTCCTGTTCGGACACCTCGCCGAGGGCAACGTGCACGTCAACCTGCTCGACGTGCCGGCGATCGAGGAGGACGCGGCAGTCGACCGGGTGCTGCGGCTGGTGGCCGGCGCCGGCGGGTCGATCAGCGCCGAGCACGGCATCGGGCGGGCCAAGGCGCCGCTGGCTGCACCTGACCCGCTCGCCGGCCGAGCTGACCGCGATGCGGTCGGTGAAGAAAGCCCTGGACCCGACCGGCATCCTCAACCCCGGGGTGATGCTCACGTGAGCCGCAGCGCACTGGTGACCGGGATCAGCCGGCGGGTCGGGATCGGGTGGACCGTCGCCCGCCGGCTCGCCGCCGACGGCTGGATCGTCGACGGCACCGGCTGGCCGGCGCACGACGACGAGATGCCCTGGGGCGGCGACAGCACCGACCCGGAGTTTCCCGGGCTGGGGTGGACCGCGGCCGACCTGACCGATCCGGACGCGCCGGCCCGCCTGGTCGACACGCACGTTGCCGAGCACGGCGGGCTGGACGCGCTGGTCGCCGTGCACGCCCGGTCCAGCGACCAGTCGCTGGAGACGGTCACCGCCACCGAGATGGACCTGTCGTTCGCGGTGAACGCCCGGGCCACCGTGCTGCTGGTGCAGGCCGCGGCCCGGGTCGGCGTGCGGCGGGTGGTGCTGTTCACCACCGGCGTGCACCGGGACCCGATGCCGACCGAGCTGCCGTACGCGCTGTCCAAGGCGGCGCTGCAGGGCATCACCACCTCGCTCGCGGCCGCGCTGGCCCCGCTCGGCGCGACCGTGAACTGTGTCAACCCGGGTCCGAACGACACCGGCTACGCCGACGAGGACACCAGCCGGTTCGTCGCCGACCGGATGCCGCTGGCGCAGCGCTGGGGCCGGCCGGCCGACACCGCGGAGCTGGTCGCGTTCCTGGTCTCGGACGGCGCCGGCTGGATCACCGGCCAGACCATCGACTCGGACGGCGGCTGGGGCATCCGGTCCGGGGTGGCTCCTAGGCCGTCGGGCGGATCGTGAAGTCCTCGATGACCGGGTTGGCCAGCAGCGTCTCGGCGATCTGGGCGACCACCGACTCGTCGGTGCCGTCGGTGACGTCGAGCTCGAAGTGCTTGCCCTGCCGGACGCCGGTCACGCCGGCGAAGCCGAGCCGGCCGAGCGCACCGAGGATCGCCTGGCCCTGCGGGTCGAGGATCTCCGGCTTGAGCGTGACGTCGACGACCACCCGTGGCACGGCGCGACCCTAGCCGACCAGCCGGGCCAGGGTCGCGACGAAGTCGTCGACGTCCTGGTCGGTGGTGGCGAACGAGGTCATCCAGCGCACCTCGCCGGTGTTCTCGTCCCAGACGTAGAACGGAAACTCCGCCTGCAGCGGCTCGGTCACCCCGGACGGCAGGATCGCGAAGACCGCGTTCGCCTCGACCGGCCGGGTGATCTTCACCCCGGGCAGGTCCGCCGCCTTCGCGGCCAGCCGGGCCGCGGTCGCGTTGGCCTGCAGCGCGTTGCGCCGCCACAGGTCGTCGGACAGCAGCGCGACGAACTGCGCCGCCGCATACCGCATCTTCGAGGCCAGCTGCATCCCCTGCTTGCGCCGGAACAGGAGGTCGGCGCCGAGATCCGGTCGCAGCACGACCACGGCCTCGGCGCCGAGGCCGCCGTTCTTCGTACCGCCGAAGGACAGCACGTCCACCCCGCAGCCGGCGCTGGCCTCGCCGAGCGAGACGCCGAGCCCGGCCGCGGCGTTGGCCAGCCGGGCCCCGTCCATGTGCACGAACAGGCCGCGCCCGTGCGCCCAGTCGGCCAGCTCCCGGACGGCCGCGAGCGGGTAGCGGGTGCCGAGCTCGGTGGACTGGGTGATCGACAACGCCCGCGCCTGCACGTGGTGCTCGTCGCCGACGCCCCAGACCTGCTCGTCCGCCGCCGCGACCGAGATCCGGCCGTCGACGGTCTGCGCCGGCAGCAGCTTGCAGCCGAGCTGCCGCTCCGGCGCGCCGCACTCGTCGGTGTGGATGTGCGCGGTGTCGGCGCAGACCACGGCCTCGTACGAGCGCAGCAGCGTGCCCAGCGACAGCACGTTGGCCCCGGTGCCGTTGAACACCAGGTGCGCCTGGGCGTCCGGCCCGAAGTGCTCGGCGAACAGCCGCTTCGCGTCAGCGGTCCACGGGTCGGCCCCGTAGCTCGGGGCGTCGCCGTCGTTCGCGGCCACGATCGCGGCCAGCACGTCCGGATGCACCGGGGCGTGGTTGTCGCTGCCGAAGGACTTCATGCACCAGGCCAATCTGCGAAGGACGACCCGGTGATCCGCTCGTACGCCTCGACGTAGCGGGCCCGGGTCTGCGCGACGATCTCGGCCGGCAGCGGCGGCGGCTCGCCCTGCCGGTCCCAGTGCGCGGACAGCCAGTCGCGCACGAACTGCTTGTCGTACGAGGGCTGCGGCCGGCCCGGCTGCCACCGGTCGGCCGGCCACCAGCGGGACGAGTCCGGCGTGAGCACCTCGTCCCCGAGGGTCAGCACCCCCTCGGCGTCGAGGCCGAACTCGAGCTTGGTGTCGGCCAGCAGGATGCCGCGCTCGGCGGCGATCCCGGCCGCCCGCCGGTAGACGGCCAGGGTCAGCTCGCGCAGTCGGGCCGCCCGCTCCGGGCCGACCGCCGCCTCGACCTCCGGGTAGGTCATCGCCTCGTCGTGCGCGCCGACCGGCGCCTTCGTCGTCGGCGTGAAGATCGGCTCGGGCAGCCGGGACCCGTCGGTCAGCCCGGGCGGCAGCGGGACGCCGCAGATCGCGCCGCCGTCCCGGTACGCGGCCAGGCCGGAGCCGGTCAGGTAGCCGCGGGCGACGCACTCGACCGGCAGCATCTCCAGCCGCCGCACCAGCATCGCCCGGCCCCGCCACTCGGCCGGGATCGCCGGGTCGTCGACCGAGACCAGGTGGTGCGGCACCAGGTCGGACAGCCGCTCGAACCACCACACCGACAGCGCGGTGAGCACCCGGCCCTTGTCCGGGATCGGCGTCGGCAGCACGTGGTCGTACGCGGAGATGCGGTCGCTGGCGACGACGAGCAGCAGCCCGTCGGGGGCCGCGTACATGTCCCGGACCTTGCCGGCCGCAAGACGCTCCAGGCCGGTCACCCAGGCAGTGTGTCACGCGGCCGGAGCGGGTAGCTCAGCCGCCATGGCCGACCAGAACGACCCCGCCTAGCGCAGCGCGGCGAGGCGGTCGAAGACCGGGCCGAGGCGGGCGACGTACCGCTCCGGGCGCATCACCTCGTCCAGCCCTGCCTCGTCCAGCTTCACGCCGGCGGCCGCCGCGTGCGCCCGCAGCGTCTCCCGGAACGGTGCGCCGCCCTGCCAGGTCTCCATCGCCGCCGCCTGGGTCAGCGCGTACGCGTCCTCGCGGGACAGGCCGGACCGGACCAGGTCGAGCAGCACCGCCGAGGTGTAGACCAGCCCGCCGGTCGACTCCAGGTTCGCCCGCATCCGGTCCGCGTCGACGACCAGGCCCTCGACCAGCCGCCGGGTCAGGTGCAGCAGGTAGTCGGTGGCGATCGCGGCGTCCGGCAGCGCGATCCGCTCGGTCGAGGAGTGCGAGATGTCCCGCTCGTGCCAGAGCGGGATCCCCTCCGTCACCGGCGTCACGTACGACCGGACGATCCGGGCCAGGCCGGCGATCCGCTCCGACATGATCGGGTTCTTCTTGTGCGGCATCGCGCTGGAGCCCTTCTGGCCGGCGCGGAACGGCTCCGACAGCTCGCGCACCTCGGTGCGCTGGCCGTGCCGCACCTCCAGCGCGACCGCCTCGCAGACGGTGGCCATGATCGCCAGCGTCGACACCCACTCGGCGATCCCGTCGCGCAGCACCACCTGGGTGGCCACGTCGGCCGGCCGCAGGCCGAGCGTCCGGGCGACCGCGGCCTCCAGCTCCGGGTCGACCGACGAGTACGTCCCCACCGCGCCGGAGATCTTCGCCACCGCGACCGCCTCGCCGGGCCCGCCGCAGCCGGTCCCGGGACCGGGCCAGCCCGAAGGCGAAGTCGGCGAGCCGGTGCCCGAACACGTCCGGCTCGGCGTGGACGCCGTGGGTGCGGCCGACCCGCAGCGTGTCCCGGTGCTCGAGGCCGCGCTCGCGCAGCGCCGCGACCAGCGCGTCCGCCTTGGCCAGCAGCACGTCGGTGGCCTCGACCAGCTGCACCGCGAGCGCGGTGTCGAGCAGGTCGGAGGAGGTCATCCCGAAGTGGACGTACGCCGCGGCCTCCCGCGGGCTGGTGTTGTCGGCCCAGGCGGTGAGGAACGCGATCACGTCGTGCTGGGTGACCTCCTCGATCTCGGCGACCGCGGCCGGGGTGGGCGGCGGCGCGTCGAGCACCGGCTGCACCGCCCAGGCCGGCACCGTCCCGGCGTCGGCGTGCGCGGCCAGCACCTGGCGCTCGACCCGGCACCACAGCTCGTACTTGTGGGCCTCGCTCCAGACCGCGCCCATCTCCGGCAGCGTGTAGCGCTCGATCACGCCACCCAGTCTTCCAGCAGCGAGGAGAGGCCGCCGATTGTCGGGGTAGGCCACACTGGCCAGACGACGACCGACCCCGAACCCCGAGGATGGCCCGTGGACAGGTCGACCCGCGCCTCCGATGCGGCCCCACCGCCGAGCGACGACGCGGCCCGGACCGGCGACAGCGGCCGGCCGGCCGACACGCCCCCGAGCGAGAGCGACGACCCCGCGCGACACGGCGGAGTCCGCCGCGGCCGAGGAGGCCAACACCACCGGGCTGACCGGCGCGCCGGACCCGGCCACCGACAGCGCGGAACAGGCGGCCGCCCGCGACCGGGCGCAGTGGGAGGAGGCCCGCCGCCAGCAGGGCCGGCTGGCCCGGGTCCGCTCGATCGACGCCGCCGTGGTGCCGCCCGGCGTCCGGGCCGCGGCGGCCTGGGCCTGGCGGATCCTCGCGATCCTGCTCGCCGCGTACGTCGTGCTCATCGCCATCTCCCGGATCCGGGTCGTGGTCATCCCGCTGGCGATCGCGCTGCTGCTCGCCGCGCTCCTCCAGCCGCTGGCGGCGGCGCTGGCCAAGCGCGGCCTGCGGCCGGCGCTGGCCACCGCGATCACGCTGCTCAGCGGCCTGGTCGGGATCGGGCTGCTGGTCTGGCTGGTCGAGGAGCAGTTCCGCAACGGGCTCGGCGACCTGACCACGCAGATCAACGGCGGCATCGACAAGATCCAGGACTGGCTGATCAACGGCCCGCTCGGGCTGTCCCAGCAGCAGATCAACGACTACGTCGACAGTGCCAGGCGATCCGTGGCGGACAACCGGTCCCGGCTCACCACCGGCGCGCTCGGCGCGGCCAGCACGATCGGCGAGATCCTCACCGGCGTGCTGCTGACGCTGTTCGCGACGGTCTTCTTCATCAAGGACGGTCGGCAGATCTGGACCTGGATCGTCCGGCTCTTCCCGCGCGGCAGCCGCGAGCGGATCGCCGGCGCCGGCGAGCGGGCGTGGCGCACGCTGATCAGCTACGTGCACGCGACGCTGGCGGTGGCCTTCGTCGACGCGGTCGGCATCGGCACCGGCGCGGCGATCCTCGGCGTGCCGCTGGCCCTGCCGCTGGCCGTGATCGTGTTCCTGTTCTCGTTCATCCCGATCATCGGCGCGACCCTGTCCGGGCTGATCGCCGTGCTCATCGCGCTGGTCGCCAAGGGGCCGGTGACCGCTCTGATCCTGCTCGGCGTCGTGCTGCTGGTGCAGCAGGTCGAGGGGCACATCCTGCAGCCGCTGCTGCTCGGCCGGGCGGTGAAGGTGCACCCGCTGGCGATCGTGTTCGGCATCGCCACCGGCACGCTGCTCGCCGGGATCATCGGCGCGCTGCTCGCGGTGCCGATCGTGGCGGTGATCGCCACGGTGTCCGGCTATCTGTCCAAGGGCGACACCGAGGCGGTCCCGGTCGAGCCCGCGGACGAGCAGACCCCGGGCGACACCGCCCCGGCCGGCTGACTCAGCCGCCACCGGGTCGCGGGCTCGCACTTCTGCCCGGGCTGGGTCTGGCGCGACCGTCGGCAGGACGGTGCCGTCCGGCGGCTGACCCAGCAGGGCCGCCAGCGTGCTGAGCGACGCGGTCGACCCGTCAGGTCCGCGCGGTCGACTTGCCCGAGCAGCCGGTCGAGGCCGTCGTACGCGCGCACGGTGACAGCCCGGTGATCCTGCGCGGCGGTCTGGCCCGCATCCGACATCGAGCGGATCAGGAAGGTGCCGTTGTAGAGGGCGACCGGAAAGATCATCTCGTCGATGCCGCACCTCGCACCCGACCGGGCCGACGGCGCCACCCGGCCCGCCACGACGTCGTAGCCGCCGGGCCGCGGTCGCCCGGGTCGGGGCCCGTCCGCGAATCGGCCAGGTCGATGGCGACGGGCCGCGGCTCAGCCACGCCGGTCCAGCGTCGTCACGGCGTACGGTCCCGAGCGCGGTCGCGTAGTCAGGCAGTAGATGTACGACGCGGTCCCGGTAGATCAGAGGCACCGCCACGGCGCCGGTCCCGAAGGCGTTGTACCAGCAGGAGCCCGTCCGGTCGAGGCCGGCCGACCGCGCGCAGCCGCGGGAGTACGAGCCCGGTCTGCTCCGCTGTGAGCCGGGGCCTGTGGCGCCAGCCGGATGGACGGCTCGGCGCCGGCGGGCGTGGTCGGCGTCGGCCGCACCGCCGTCGGCCGCGGCCGGCGGGCCGAGCAGCAGCGACCCGGCGATGAGGACCAGCGACGGCGGCGACTGCGCGCCGGCGATGGCGAGCAGCGTGCGGCGGCGGCGGGCGCGGCGGCCGGCGGCCAGCACGTCCGCGTCCGCGACGGTGGGTGGCGGGCCCGGCCGCCACCATCCGGTCGAAGGCGTCGCGGACGATCCTGCTCGGCAGGCTGTCGCCTCCGATCTGTGGGTCTCCGGTTGCGGCGGCTGCATCGCCTCCCGCAGGTGGCCAGCCCGCGGGCGGAAGCGCTCTTCACCGTGCCCTCGCTGATGCCCAGGACCTCGGCCGTGGCGCGGACGTCGAGGTCGCACCAGTAGCGCAGCACCAGCACGGCCCGCTGCTGCGCGGGCAGCCGGCGCAGCGTCGCCTCCAGCGCGAGCCGCTCGTCCACCGCCGCCGGCAGGTCGTGGATGCCGGCGCGATCGGGCGGGTCGGCCGACTGGACCGCTCCCGCCGCCAGGGCCGGCGGCGCTCGTCCAGGAAAGCGCGCACCAGCACCTGCCGGGCGTACGCGTCGATCGACTGCGGATCCGGTCGATCCGCCGCCAGGCCAGGTAGAGCTTGGTCAGCGTGGTCTGGGTGAGGTCGTCGGCGGCGTGCCAGTCGCCGCAGAGCAGGTATGCGGTGGCCCGCAGCGCCGCCCTGCGTCCCTCGACGTAGCGCGGCGAAGTCCCGCTCCCAGTCCTCCACGCTGGTTACACGGAACGACCCAGTTGCGGCGTTCCGGCGATGTCGGTGCGGAAGTGACCGCCGTCGAGGTGGATCTTGCCGAGCAGGGTGTACGCGGAGTCGCGGGCGGCGGCCAGCGTGTCGCCGATCGCGACCACGTCGACCACCCGGCCGCCGGCGGACACGACCGCGCCGTCGTCCCGGCGCCGGGTGCCGGCGTGCAGCACGCCCGGCAGGTCGGCGCCGGTGAGCACGTCGCCGCCGCGGGGGTGGCCCGGGTAGCCGAGCGCGGCCAGCACGACGGTCACCGCGTAGCCGGCCCGCCAGCGCAGCGGCGGGTGGTCGGCCAGCGTCCCGGTCGCGGCCGCGTGCAGCAGCCCGGCCAGCGGCGTCTCCAGCAGCGCCAGCACGACCTGGGTCTCCGGGTCGCCGAAGCGGGCGTTGAACTCGACCACCCGCGGCCCGCGCGCGGTCAGCGCCAGCCCGATGTAGAGCAGCCCGGCGAACGGCGTGCCCCGGCCGGCCAGCTCGGCGAGCGTCGGCCGGACCACGGTCGCCAGCACGTCGTCGACCAGCCCGGGCGGCGCCCAGTCCAGCGGCGCGTACGCCCCCATGCCGCCGGTGTTGGGGCCGGTGTCGCCGTCGCCGACCCGCTTGAAGTCCTGCGCCGGCAGCAGCGGCAGCACCGCCGACCCGTCGGTCACGCAGAACAGCGAGACCTCCGGGCCGTCCAGGAACTCCTCGATCACCACGGTCCCGCAGGCCTCGGCGTGGGCCAGCGCGGCGGCCCGGTCCGGGGTCACCAGCACGCCCTTGCCGGCGGCCAGCCCGTCGTCCTTCACCACGTACGGCGGGCCGAACCCGTCCAGGGCCGCCGCGGCCTCGGCCGGCGTCGAGCAGGTCCGGGACGCCGCGGTCGGCACCCCGGCCGCCGCCATCACGTCCTTGGCGAACGCCTTCGAGCCCTCGATCCTGGCCGCCGCCGCGCTCGGCCCGAAGCAGGCGATCCCGGCCGCCCGCACCGCG
This sequence comes from uncultured Actinomycetota bacterium, assembly GCA_963770145.1. GTDB lineage: Bacteria > Actinomycetota > Actinomycetes > Mycobacteriales > CADCTP01 > CADCTP01. Next base: position 113,907 of record CAVYOJ010000002.1, read on the forward strand.
TCGGCCGCGCCGGCGACCAGCGGGACCTCGGGACCGATCACCACCAGGTCGGCCCGGACCTCGGCGGCCAGCGCGGCGACCGCGGCCGGGTCGCCGACGGCCAGCGGCCGCTGCTCGGCGACCATCGCGGTGCCGGCGTTGCCGGGCGCGCAGACCAGCGCGGTCACCGCCGGGTCGGCCGCGAGCGCCAGGCACAGCGCGTGCTCGCGGGCACCGCTGCCGACGACCAGAACCCGCACGGGCGCGAGGGTACCGGCCCCGGACACGACGGACGGGCGGCGCCGGCCGGCGCCGCCCGTCCCTCAGGGGTGGACTAGAAGAGGTTCTTCGCCTTGGCGATGGTCTCCCACAGGCCGTAGAGCAGCGGAATGCCGACCAGCGCCCAGCCGAAGACGAGCCGTGCCTGCATCGTCATCAGACTGTCTCCCTCTCGGTCGGGGCCGTGCCGGTCGGCCGCCTCGGCGGCGTGCCGGACTCCCAGAAGCGGGAGGCGACCGGCCGGATCAGCAGGTTGGCGATGAAGCCGACGGCCAGGATGGCGATCATCGTGTAGAGCGCCGGCCGGTAGGCGTCGACGGTCAGCTTGCCCGGCGTGCCCTTGGCGTCCAGGAAGCCGTTGATGATCAGCGGCCCGGCGACGCCGGCGGCCGACCACGCGGTGAGCAGCCGGCCGTGGATCGCGCCGACCTGGAACGTGCCGAACAGGTCACTGCAGGTAGGCCGGGACGGTCGCGAACCCGCCGCCGTAGAACGAGATGATCAGCATGGCGAGCAGCACGAACAGCCAGGTCGCGTTGTTGCCCGATCGTGGCCAGCCCCAGGTAGGCCAGGATGCCGACGCCGAGGTAGACCATGTAGATCGGCTTGCGGCCGATGTAGTCGGACGTCGACGACCAGCCGAACCGGCCGGCCATGTTGGCCAGCGACAGGATGCCGACGAAGCCGCCGGCCGCGGCGACCGTGACCGTCGAGACGCCGGCGTCGCTGCGGAAGAAGTCCTGGATCATCGGCGAGGCCTGCTCGAGGATGCCGATGCCCGCGGTGACGTTGCAGAACAGGACCAGCCACAGGAAGTAGAACTGCGGCGTCTTGATCGCGTTGCCGGCCGAGACGTTGTTGGTGGTGACCAGCGTCTTGGACTTCAGCGTCGCCGGGTCGAAGCCGGCCGGCACGCCAGCCTTCGCGGTGGACCTTGATGTTGAAGACGCCGTACATCATCACGAGGAAGTAGATGATGCCGAGGGTGACGAACAGCATCGCCACCGCCGCCCCGCTCGGCCACCGACGAGGCCACCGACGGGTTGTAGTCGGGGTCGTACCAGGACATCAGCTGCTGGGACAGCGGGCTCGCGATCAGCGCGCCGCCGCCGAAGCCCATGATCGCGAGTCCGGTGGCCATGCCCGGGCCGGTCCGGGAACCACTTGATCAGGGTCGACACCGGCGAGATGTAGCCGATGCCGAGGCCGATGCCGCCGATCACGCCGTAGCCGAGGTAGAGCAGCCACAGCTGCTTCGGTGGCGATGCCCAGCGCACCGACGAGGAAGCCGGCCGCCCAGAAGCAGGCGGCGGTGAACATCGCCTTGCGCGGGCCGACCCGCTCGACCCAGGTGCCACGGACCGCCGCGGACAGGCCGAGCATGACGATCGCGATCGAGAACACGATCCCGATCCGGGTGTTGCTGGCGTCGAAGTTCTTGACCAGCGCCGTCTTGTAGACGCTGGTCGCGTACGCCTGGCCGATGCACAGGTGGATGGCCAGGGCGGCTGGCGGAATGAGCCAGCGGTTGAATCCGGGACCCGCGATGCTGCGTTCCCGGTCGAGGAAGGAGGCCATGCGCGAGCTCCTCAATGCGGCGAGACCGGCTGTGACCGCCGGCACAACAACTACACGTATCGGATCCCCGGTCGGATCAGCACCACGAGGCGCCGAACGGCGTTAGTTGCGCGGCGAACGGTCAGTCCACCAACGCCGAGTTGACCAGTGCCCGCAACTCCGGCCGGATCGGGTACGTGGCCGACGGGATGAGCTGGGTCATGAACACGGCGGTGATCCGCTCCACCGGGTCGACCCAGAACGCGGTCGAGGCCAGCCCGCCCCAGGAGTACTCGCCCGGCGAGGTGAGCACCTCGGTCCGCACCGGGTCGATCGACACCGAGAAGCCGAGCCCGAAGCCGACCCCGTCGAACACGTCCTGCGGGCTCGTCGGCCGGCCGATGGTCGGGATGTCGACGTTGCCGGGCAGGTGGTTGCGGGTCATGTAGTCCAGCGTCCGGCTGCCCAGCAGCCGCACCCCGTCCAGCTCGCCGCGGCCCAGCAGCATCCTGGTGAAGCGCAGGTAGTCGGCGGTGGTGGAGACGAGCCCGCCGCCGCCGGAGAAGAACGTGACCGGGCCGCGCGGGTCGGTGGTGAAGTCGTCCCTGCGGATCGGGGTCTGGCCGGCCTTGGCCACCACGTACAGGCCGGCGAACCGGTCGGCCTTCTCCGCCGGCACGGTGAACGCGGTGTCGACCATGCCGAGCGGGCCGGTGATGTGCTCGGCGAAGAACCGATCGAGCGGCATCCCGGAGACGACCTCGACCACCCGGCCGAGCACGTCGGTGGATACCCCGTAGTTCCACCCGGTGCCGGGCTGGAACAGCAGCGGCACCCGGGCCCACCGCTGCACCGCGTCGGCGAGGGTGAAGTCCGCCGGCGGGAAGAACTCGACGTCCATCAGCCGGTGCACCTCGTCCATCGGGTGCTGGTGCAGGAAGCCGTAGGTCATGCCGGAGGTGTGGGTGAGCAGGTGCCAGACCCGGATCGGCTCGGCCGGCACCGTGCCGGGGTTGAGCGCGGAGCCGAGCTGGTAGACGCGGGCGTCGGCGAACTCGGGCAGGATCTCCGCGATCGGCTGGCGCAGCGCCAGCGCGCCCTGCTCGTAGAGCATCATCGCCGCGACCGAGGTCAGCGGCTTGGTCATCGAGTAGATCCGCCAGATCGTGTCCGGCTCGACCGGGAGCCCGGCCTCCCGGTCGCGCAGCCCGTACGTGGTGTGGTGGACGAGCTTGCCGTCCCGGGTGATCGCGAGCTGCCAGCCGGTCAGCAGCCCGTCGTCGACGTAGCGGGCGAAGTGCCGGTCGGCGCGGTCGAGGCGGTCCGGCGCGAAGCCGGCCTTCTCCGGTTCGAGCTCGATGTCCATGTAGCGGACGCTAATTACTGTCGGGCCGGCCTGGTAGACCCTCGTTCGTGGATGTCTCGATCGAGCCGGCCACGGCGGACCGGTGGGACGACGTGCTGGCCGTGTTCGGCACCAGGGGCGACCCGTCCCGGTGCTGGTGCGCCTACCTGTTCCGGCCGAGGGTCGACTACCAGGACCGGGCCGGCAACCGGGAGCACCTGCGCGAGCTCGTGGCCGGGCCGACCCCGCCCGGTCTGCTGGCCTACTCCGAGGGCACGCCGGTCGGCTGGGTGGCCGCGGCGCCGCGCTCGCTGTTCGGCCCCCGGCTGGAGCGCTCGCCGGCGCTGCGGCCGCTGCCGTACGAGGGGACGGTCTGGTCGGTGCTGTGCTTCGTGGTCCCCCGACCGCACCGGCAGCACGGCGTCGCGCACGCGCTGCTGGCCGGCGCGGTGGACCAGGCCCGGACGGCCGGCGCGGCGGCGATCGAGGGCGTGCCGCGCGACGACACGACCGGCAAGCGCTGGCCCAACCCGGTCGCCTACACCGGGACGGCGTCGATGTTCCTGCGGGCCGGCTTCACCGAGGTCGACCGCCGCCGCGACGACCGGGTGGTGTACCGGTTGGTGCCTTATGAGCGAGCGCGAGGGCTCCAGCGAGCGGCGCCTGCCGGTCTGTCCGAGGAGCGGGCGCAGTGAGGCTGCGGTCGGAGTGGGACCGGGAGATCTTCCGGCTGGCGGTGCCGGCGCTGGGCGCGCTCATCGCCGAGCCGGTCTACGTGCTGACCGACACCGCGATCGTCGGCCACCTCGGCACCCCGCAGCTGGCCGGGCTCGCGGTCGCGGCGGCGATCCTGGTCACCGGCTACTCGGTGTTCATCTTCCTGGCGTACGGGACGACGGCCTCGGTGGCCAGGCTGTTCGGCGCCGGCGACCAGCGGGAGGCGACCCACCAGGCGGTGCAGGGCGTCTGGCTCGCGGTCGCGGTGTCGGTGCCGGTCACGGTGGCCGTGCTGGTGCTCGCCGGCCCGCTGGTGCGCTTGTTCGGCGCGTCCGGTGCCGCCGCCGGCTACGCCGAGACCTACCTGCGGATCAGCGCGCTCGGCGTCCCCGCCGTCCTGGTGACGTACGCGGCGGTCGGCTGGCTGCGCGGGCGGCAGGACACGAAGACCCCGCTGCTGGTCGCGGTCGTCTCGGCCGCGGTCAACCTGGTGCTGGAGATCGTGCTCATCCTCGGCCTCGGCTACGGGGTGGGCGCGTCGGCGGCGTCCACCGTGCTCGTGCAGTGGGCCGCGGTCGCGGTCTACCTGGCCGGTCTCGGCCGGCAGGCGGTGGTGCTGCAGGTCGGGCTGCGCCCGCTGGGGCGGGCCGTCGGCCGGCTGGCCCGGGTCGGCCTCGACCTGCTGGTGCGGACCGTGGCGCTGCGGCTGGCGCTGGCCGCGGCGACCGCGGTGGCGGCCCGGCTCGGCCCGGCCCAGGTCGGCGCCCACCAGATCGCCTTCGAGCTGTGGAACACCCTCGCCCTCGCCCTGGACGCGATCGCGATCGCCGCGCAGGCCCTGGTCGGCCGGCTGCTCGGGGCGGACGACGCGGCCGGCGCGCGGGCGGCGACCCGGCGGATGGTCGAGCTCGGGCTGGTGTTCGGGGTCGCGGTCGGGCTGGCGTTGCTGGCGCTGCGCGACGTGCTGCCGCACGCGTTCACCGACGACCCGCAGGTCGTGCAGCTGGCCTCGTTCGTGCTGCTGTTCGCCGCGCTGCTGCAGCCGGTCAACGCCGTGGTGTTCGTGCTGGACGGGGTGCTCATGGGCGCCGGCGACATGCGCTACCTCGCGGTGTCGATGGTGATCTCGGCGGCCCTGTTCCTGGTGCTGGCCGGGGTCCTGGTCGCCACCGGCGCCGGGCTCGGCTGGCTGTGGACGGCGATCGGGGTGCTCATGCTCGCCCGGCTGGCCACCCTGGCCGCCCGCCTGCGTACGGACGCCTGGCTGGTCACCGGCGCAATCCGGTAGACGGCGCCAGGAGGATCTCGGCATGACCGCGGTCATCTCGCACACCACGATCGACGCCGCCGACGCGTACGCGCAGTCCCTGTTCTGGGCGAAGGTGCTCGGCTACGCCGAGGACCCGGACGACCCCAACGAGCCCGGCCACGAGGAGTGCATGATCTTCTCCCCGGACGGCCGGACCCGGGTCCTGTTCATCGAGGTGCCGGACACGAAGCAGGTCAAGAACCGGATGCACTTCGACCTGGTGCCGGCGGAGGGGACCAGGGACGCGGAGGCCGCCCGGCTGATCTCGATCGGCGCCACGGTGGTCGACGACCTGCGCCGGCCCGACGGCAGCGGCTGGGTCGTGCTCGCCGACCCGGAGGGCAACGAGTTCTGCATCCTGCGCTCGGAGGCCGAGCGCGCGGCCGCCCGTGGCTAATCACCGATTCGCCCCGTCCGGCGGTGGTCGGGCGCCTACGGTCGGTGCATGTCGGAACAGACCATGCTCGAGCTGGTGCAGCACGCGCTGACCGGGTGGGGCGTCGAGGACACCGTGCACACGGTCGGGCAGTTCGAGCCGCGCGGCACGACCGGCGGGACGGTCGCCGGCGGTCTTGTCGGGTCGTCGATCGGCGACGTGGTCGGCGGGTCGGTCGGCGACGCGATCGGTTTCGGCCTCGGCACGATGGGCGGCCGGGCGGCCAACCGGGCAGCCTCCGGGTTGCCGGCGCACCTGCTCGTCGCAGTCTCCGACACGATGGTCTACGGCATGGCGATGCGCAGCCGGCGCAAGGAGCCGGACGCACTCGTGTTCGCGCTGCCGCGGTCGGCGGTGACCGCGAAGGTGCACCAGCGGGTCAACGTCCGGGTGCTGGAGCTGATCCGGGACGACACCGGCGCCCGCATCGAGCTGGAGGGCAGCCGGATCCCCGTCACCCACAGCCACGACGTCATTACCGCGCTGACGAAGACCTAGACGAGGTCGCGGAGGACGAGGGTCTGGTCGCGGCCGGGGCCGACGCCGATCGCGGAGACCGCGCACCGGGACAGCTCCTCGACCCGCCGGACGTACGACTGCGCGTTCGGCGGCAGGTCGGCGAAGGTCTTGGCGTCCTCCAGCGGCTCGAACCAGCCGTCCAGGTGCTCGTACACCGGCGTGGCCTGGACCAGCTCGGTCTGGGTCATCGGCATCTCGTCGATCCGCTCGCCGTCGACCTCGTACGCGACGCAGACCGGCACCCGGTCCAGCCCGGACAGCACGTCGAGCTTGGTGAGGAACAGGTCGGTGAGCCCGTTGACCCGGGTCGCGTACCGGGCGATGACCGAGTCGAACCAGCCGCACCGGCGCAGTCGCCCGGTCGTCACGCCGACCTCGCCGCCGGCCTTGCGCAGGAACTCGCCGTAGTCGTCGAACAGCTCGGTCGGGAACGGCCCCTCCCCGACCCTGGTCGTGTACGCCTTGAGGATGCCGATCACCCGGCTGATCCGGGTCGGTCCGATCCCCGAGCCGGCCGCCGCGCCGCCGGCCGTCGGCGAGGACGACGTGACGAACGGATAGGTGCCGTGGTCGACGTCGAGCAGCGTGCCCTGCGAGCCCTCCAGCAGCAGCGTCGCGCCGTCGGCCAGGGCCCGGTCCAGCAGCAGCCTGGTGTCGGCGATCGCGCGGCCCGAGCCGCTGCGCGTAGCCGACGTACTCGCGCCAGATCGTGTCCACGTCCAGCGCCCGCCGGTTGTAGACCTTGACCAGGATCTGGTTGCGCTCGCCGAGCGCGGTCTCCAGCTTGGCCCGGAACGCCTGCGGGTCGAGCAGGTCCTGCACCCGGATGCCCATCCGCGCGACCTTGTCCCCGTACGCCGGGCCGATGCCGCGGCCGGTGGTGCCGATCCTGGACTTGCCCAGATACCGTTCGGTGACTTTGTCCAGGGCCCGGTGGTACGGCATGATCAGGTGCGCGTCGGCGGAGATCACCAGCCGGCTGGTGTCCACGCCGCGCGCCTCCAGCGCATCGAGCTCCTCGATCAGCACCGCCGGGTCGATCACGACGCCGTTGCCGATCACGCAGGTCACGCCGGGGGTGAGGATCCCCGACGGGAGCAGGTGCAGCGCGTAGTGCTCGCCGTCCGGGGTGACGACCGTGTGACCGGCGTTGTTGCCGCCCTGGTAGCGGACGACGTACTGGACCTGCTCGCCGAGCAGGTCGGTCGCCTTGCCCTTGCCCTCGTCGCCCCACTGGGCGCCGACGAGCACGATGGCGGGCATGGGAACTCCTGGGTCAGGGAGCCGGAACGGCAGCAGCCTAGCCTGGGAGCATGTCCTCGATCCCCTCGCCGGAACGCCTGGTACGGACGGTCGTCGACCAGGCCGGGGCAGGTGTCCGGCTGGCCCGCGAGCAGGCCGAGGCGATGGCCGCGCTGCCCGCGGCACTGATGTCGCTGACCCGGGCGGTGGGCTCGCTGGACGTCGACGATCCGGGACGCCCAGGCGACCGTGGCCCGGCTGCAGCGGGTCGGCGAGCGGCTGGAGGCGATCCTCGACGAGGTCGAGCAGCCGGTGAAGGATCTGGCCCCCGGCCTGCGCCGGGTCGGGCGAGGTGCTCGACGACCCGGCGGTCAGCGACCTGCCGGACACCGTGCGCCGGGTCCGGGAGGACCTGCTGCCGCTGGTGGCAAGCCTGCGTGGCGGCGCCGACGTGCTCGACCGGTTCGCCGGCGCCCGCTCGCTGCTCGGCGGCCTCCGCCGCCTGCCCGCCGACCCCCCGGACACCCCGCCGGTGATCGAGGGCCAGGCCCCGGCCGGTCCCGGACACCCCGCCGGTGACCGGGAGTCAAGCTGCCGGCCGGCCCTGACCGATCCCCCGACACCCCGCCGGTGATCGACGGCGCCGGGCGACCTAGTCGCCGAGGGCGGTGGCGGCGGTCGGGTCGGAGTCGCGCAGGAAGTCGCGGCACCGGGTCGCCTCGTCGGTCTCCCCGATCGCGGCCGCGGCCCGGCCGAGCGCGTGCAGGCTGCGCAGGAAGCCCCGGTTGGGCTCGTGCGCCCACGGGATCGGGCCGTGCCCGTGCCAGCCGGCCCGGCGCAGCGCGTCCAGCCCGCGGTGGTAGCCGACCCGGGCGTACGCGTACGACTCGACGACGTTGCCGGCCGCGAACGCGCGGTCGGCCAGCGCCGCCCAGGCCGCCGACGAGGTCGGCACCCGCGCCGCCACCTCGGCCGGGTCCTCGCCGGTCGCGAGCGCGGTCGCCCCGGGGTCGGCCGGCAGCTCGGTCCCGGGCGGCTGGGCAAGCAGGTCCTTCGGCACGACCGCGAGCTTAGGACAGCCGCCGGCCCGCGCGTTCACCCGCTGACCGACGTCCCGGCCGAGAGCAGGTCCTCGCACGCGGTCACGACCCGCTTGGCCATGCCGCCTTCGGCCAGCTTCAGGTAGCTGCGCGGGTCGTACGCCTTCTTGTTGCCGACCTCGCCGTCGATCTTGAGCACGCCGTCGTAGTTGGCGAACATGTGGCCGGCGAGCGGCCGGGTGAACGCGTACTGCGTGTCGGTGTCGACGTTCATCTTCACCACGCCGTACGAGACCGCCTCGCGGATCTCCTCCAGCGCCGAGCCGGAGCCGCCGTGGAAGACCAGGTCGAACGGCTTCTGCCGGCCGATCTTCTCGCCGACCTCGTCCTGGATCTGCTTGAGGATCTCCGGACGGAGCTTCACGTTGCCCGGCTTGTAGACGCCGTGCACGTTGCCGAACGTGGCGGCCAGCAGGTAGCGGCCCTTCTCGCCGAAGCCGAGTGCCTCGACCGTGCGCATCGCGTCTTCCGGCGTGCTGTAGAGCTTCTCGTTCATCTCGCCGACGACGCCGTCCTCCTCGCCGCCGACGACGCCGATCTCGATCTCGAGGACGATCCTCGTCCGCGCGCACAGGTCCAGCAGCTCGGCGGCGATCTCCAGGTTTTCCGTCAGGTCGACCGCGGAGCCGTCCCACATGTGGGACTGGAACAGCGGGTTGCCGCCGTCCCGGACGCGCTGCTCGGAGATCGCCAGCAGCGGCCGGACGTACGTGTCCAGCTTGTCCTTCGGGCAGTGGTCGGTGTGCAGCGCGATGTTGACCGGATATCTCTCGGCGACCACGTGCGCGAACTCGGCGATCGCGACCGCGCCGGTGACCATGTCCTTCACCCCGGTGCCGGAGGCGAACTCGGCGCCGCCGGTGGAGACCTGGATGATCCCGTCGCTGCCGGCGTCGGCGAAGCCCTTGATCGCGGCGTTCACCGTCTCCGACGAGGTGATGTTGATCGCCGGGTACGCGAAGCCCTCGGCCTTCGCCCGGTCGAGCATCTCGGCGTAGACCTCTGGGGTGGCGATGGGCATGTCCGTCCTCCGACGCTGCTGGATCCCTGTTCCGGGGAGTATCCCGCACGGCCGGCATGAAATACCCGGGCACCGGTCGTAGGTTGCGCTGATATCCCAACGAGGAGGCATCGATGCCGAAGGCCGTCTGGAACGGCGAGGTCATTGCCGACAGCGACGACACCGTGATCGTCGAGGGCAACCACTACTTCCCCCGCGAGTCGGTCCGCGCGGAGTTCCTCCGCGACTCCGACACGCACTCGGTCTGCCCGTGGAAGGGCACCGCGAGCTACCAGTCGCTCGAGGTCGAACGGCCAGCTCAACGAGGACGCGCTCTGGTACTACCCGGAGCCGAAGGACGCGGCCAAGCACGTCACCGACCGGGTCGCCTTCTGGAAGGGCGTCGAGGTCAGCGCGTAACGCCCGCAGTTCGCTGGGCGCGGACAACCCTGGCCGGAGTTCGGGCGCCCACCGGCAGGGTGGCCGCATGCGACTGCTCGTACTCGGCGGCACCAGGTTCCTCGGCCGCGGCATCGTCGACGCCGCGCTGGCGCACGGTGACCAGGTCACGACGTTCACCCGCGGCAAGTCCGGCGAGCCGCCGGACAGCGTCGAAGCGCTGCACGGCGACCGGAACACGGCTCGGCGGGATGGACGTCCTGCGCGGCCGCGAGTGGGACGCGGTGATCGACACCAGCGGCTTCGTCCCCACCGTGGTCGGCCGCGGCGCCGCGCTGCTGGCCGGCGCGGTCGGCCACTACGTCTTCGTCTCCTCGCTGAACGCGTACCCGTCGTTCGGCGACGAGCCGATCCGGGACGACAGCCCGGTGCACGACTGCGCGCCGGACGCCGGCTCGCCGGACGGCGAGTTCGAGCTGGAGCAGTACGGCCCGTTCAAGGTCGGCTCCGAGCGCGCGGTCGACCAGCACTTCGCCGGCCGGTCGGCGCACCTGCGGGCCGGGCTGATCATCGGCCCGTACGACGACACCAACCGGTTCCCGTACTGGGTGGGCCGGATGGCCCGCGGCGGCGAGGTGCTCGCGCCGGGCCGGCCGGACGTGGCGATGCGGCTGGTGGACGCGCGCGACCTCGGCGCCTGGGCGGTCGAGGTGGCCCGCACCCGGACCACCGGCGCGTACGTGGCGACCGGGCCGGCCGGGCAGGTCACGTTCGGCGGGATGCTCGACGCCGCCGCGGCGGCCGCCGGCAGCAGCCCGGAGGTGACCTGGGTGGACGACGAGTGGCTGGTCGAGCAGGGCGTCGCGCCCTGGTCGGAGCTGCCGCTGTGGCTGCCGCCGAGCGTGGCGCCGTACCCGTGGGACCAGGACACCGCCGCCGCCGAGCGGGCCGGCCTGCGCACCCGCTCGATCGCCGAGTCCGCCCGGGACACGCTCGGCCTGGCTGCGCGCCGGCGGCAGCGACAAGGCCGCCAACCCGCGCACCGGCAAGGCCGGCCTCGACCCCGACCGCGAGAAGCAGCTCCTCGAAGCCTGGGCGGCCCGTCAGGGCTGAGGGGTGTAGTCGGCGCGGACGTCAAGCTCGACGGCGTCCCAGGTCCGGCGGGCGGCGATCAGCACCGGGTCCCACACCGGCGCGAACGGCGGCGCGTACGAGAGGTCGAGGCCGGAGACCTCCTCGACGGTCATCCCGTTCCAGATGGCCGTGGCGAGCACGTCGATCCGCTTCGCCGCGCCCTCCTCGCCGACGATCTGCGCGCCCAGCAGCCGTCCGGACCGCTTCTCCGCGATCATCTTGATCGTGATCGGCCGGGCGCCCGGGAAGTAGCCGGCGCGGGTGGTCGACTCGGTCAGCGTGGAGACGAACCGCAGCCCGGCCCGCTCCGCCTCGGCCTCGCGCAGCCCGGTCCGGGCCACCTCCAGGCTGCACACCCGGGTGACCGCGGTGCCGACCACGCCGGGGAACGTCGCGTACCCGCCGCCGAGGTTGATGCCCACCACCCGGCCCTGCTTGTTGGCGTGCGTGCCGAGCGGGACGTGCACCGGCACCGACGAGACCCGGTTGACCGTCTGCACGCAGTCACCGGCGGCCCAGACGTTGCCGTGCGACGCCGTGCGCATCCGCATGTCGGTGACGATCCCGCCGGTCACGCCGATCTTGACCCCGGCGTCCCGGGCCAGCGCCGTGTTGGGCCGCACGCCGAGCCCGAGCACGACGACGTCGGCCGGGATCTCCCGCTCGGCGGTGACCACGCCGATCGCCTCGCCGCCGGCGCCGGTGCGGATCTCGGTGACCTGCTCGTCGCTGTGCAGGGTGATGCCGAGATCGGCGGACCGCGTCCGCGACCAGCGCGCCGACGTCCGGGTCGAGCGTGGACATCGGCTGCGGCGCCGCCTCGACGACGGTGACCTCGAGGCCGCGCTCGACGAACGCCTCGGCCATCTCCAGCCCGATGTAGCCGCCGCCGACCACGACCGCCCGGCTGGCGCCGTCCGCGGCGACCGCGGCCCGGACCGCCTCGCCGTCGTCCAGCGTCTGCACCCCGTACACCCCGGGTGCGTCGAAGCCGGCGATGTCCGGGCGGACCGGGACCGCGCCGGTGCCGAGCACCAGCTGGTCGAAGCCGAGCGCGTAGTCCCCGCCGGTCTCGTGGTCGTGCACGGTCACCACGCCGGCGTCGAGGTCGAGGCCGACCGCCTCCTGCCGCAGCCTGACCTCGATGTCCTGCTTGCGGAACTCGTCGACGGTCCGGGCCAGCAGCGCGTCGACCGAGCCGACCAGCCCACCGATCCAGTACGGGATGCCGCAGGCCGAGTACGACGCGTACCGGCCGCGGTCGAGCGCGACGATCTCCAGCGACTCGGCGCCCCGGCGCTTGCGGGCCTGGGACGCCGAGGTCATGCCGCCCGCGTCCGCTCCGACGACGACCAACCGCTCGCGGCTCACCTGCACGTCTCCATGCGCTCGATCGTGCCAGGCCAGCGGCGGTCACGCCCGCATACGCTGACCGGGATGCCGGACCTCGTCGACCTCGACGCGCTCGGCGCCGCGGCCGTCTACCTCGTGGTCATCGGCTTCGTGTTCGTCGAGTGCGGGCTGCTGGTCGGATTCTTCCTGCCGGGCGACACGCTGCTGTTCGCCGGCGGGCTGGTCGCGGCCGACGCGGTGCGCGGGGTCGAGCTCGGCTGGCTGATGGCCGGGGTGCTGGTCGCGGCGATCGTCGGCGAGACCGTCGGCTACCTGGTCGGGGCCCGGATGGGGCTGCCGCTGCTGCGCCGGCGCCGCGGCCGGGTGGTCACCCCCGAGCGGGTCGCCCGGGCCGAGGCGTTCACCGACCGGTACGGCGTGCTGGCGATCATCTCCGCGCGCTGGATCCCGTGGGTGCGCACGTTCGCGCCGCTGCTGGCCGGCGCGACCCGGATGACCTGGCCGAAGTTCCTGGTCGGCAACGTGGTCGGCGCGCTGTGCTGGGCGCCGACGCTGGTGCTGGCCGGCTACCTGGCCGCCTCGCTGCCGTGGCTGCGGCACACCGCGCTCGCGGTCGCGGTGGTGGCCGTCGCGGCGATGACCCTGGCCGGGGGAATCCGCTGGTGGCGGGCGCGGCGGCCGCGAGGGACAACGGCTGGAGACAGACGGCCGGTAGCCTCTTCGGGGTGCAGAACCTCGCGCTCCTGCCGAACGCCATCGACCCGGACCACCTGCTCAGCTCGTTCGGGCTGCTCGGTCTGCTGATCATCATCTTCGCCGAGTGCGGGCTGCTGGTCGGGTTCTTCCTGCCCGGGGACACGCTGCTGTTCAGCGCCGGCCTGCTCACCGCCACCGGCCGGCTCGACGTGCCGTTCTGGGTGCAGCTGCTGCTGGTGCCGGTCGCCGCGATCGCCGGCAACCTGGTCGGCTACTGGATCGGCTACAAGGCCGGGCCGGCGGTGTTCAACAAGCCCGACTCCCGGCTGTTCCGGCAGGAGTACGTCGACCGCTCGCACGACTTCTTCGAGCGGTACGGTCCCCGCACGATCGTGCTGGCCCGGTTCGTCCCGATCGTGCGGACGTTCGCGACCGTGATGGCCGGCGCGAGCCGGATGCGCTTCCGCACGTACGCGATCTACAGCGTGATCGGCGGCGTGCTCTGGGGGGCCGGCGTGCTCGCGCTGGGCTACTACCTCGGGCACATCCCGTTCGTCCGCAACACCCTCGAGCCGCTGATCGAGCCGATCCTCATCGCGGTGGTGGTGCTCTCGATGGTGCCGGCCGCGGTCGAGCTGCTGCGCTCCCGGCGCCGGCGCGGTGGGATGAGCTCGGCCCCGCTGCGGGACGAGCCGATCGGGCCGGACGGCACCGTCGAGGACTCCGCCCGGCCGGTCTCCGGCGGCCGGCATCGCATCGACTGACCCGACCGGGGGACCATGAGGAACATGACCGATCGGCAGCCGGCCGAGTGCTGGCTCACGGACATGGACGGCGTCCTCGTGCACGAGGGCGTGCCGGTCCCCGGCGCGCAGGAGTTCATCCAGGCGCTGGAGAAGTCGGGCAAGCGCTACCTGGTGCTCACCAACAACTCCATCTACACCCCGCGTGACCTGCATGCGCGGCTGCGTACGTCCGGGATCGACGTGCCGCCCGGCGCGATCTGGACCTCGGCGCTGGCGACCGCGCAGTTCCTCGACTCGCAGCGGCCGGAGGGCACCGCGTACACGATCGGCGAGGCCGGGCTGACCACCGCGCTGCACGAGATCGGCTACACGCTGACCGACTCCGACCCGGACTACGTGGTGCTGGGCGAGACCCGCAGCTACTCGTTCACCGCGATCACCCGGGCGATCCGGCTCGTCGACGGCGGCGCCCGGTTCATCGCGACGAACCCCGACCCGACCGGCCCGTCCGCCGAGGGCGCGCTGCCGGCGACCGGCGCGGTGGCCGCGCTGATCACCCGGGCCACCGGCGTCGAGCCGTACTTCGTGGGCAAGCCCAACCCGCTGATGATGCGCTCGGCGCTGAACAACGTCGGCGGGCACAGCGAGACGACCGCGATGATCGGCGACCGGATGGACACCGACATCGTCGCCGGCATGGAGGCCGGGCTGGAGACCGTGCTGGTGCTGTCCGGGGTGACCACCCGCGGCATGATCGACCGCTTCCCGTACCGGCCGAGCCGGGTGCTCGACTCGATCGCCGACCTGGTCGACGAGATCCACTAGGGTGGCCGGGCGCCACATCCGGAAGAACGGCGTGCCGTCGGGCAGCGTAGACCTCGAACGGGTCCATGTCCCGGTAGCCGGCCCGCCGGTAGAGCCGGACGTTGTCGTCGTTCGTCGCCTCCAGGTAGGCCGGGACGCCGGCCCGGTCGAGCTCCGCGTGGGTCCGGCGCATCAACGCGCCGCCAAGACCGGCGCCCTGCCGGGACGGGTGCACGGCCAGGAACGCCAGGTGCCAGTGCGGCTGCTGCGGGTGGTGGGTGGCGAGCAGCTCGCCGATCTCCTCGAAGTGCGACCGGTACGGCCCGGCGAACGCGGCCAGCCGCTTGTCGTAGTCGGCCGGCTCCGGGACCGGCTTGGTGTAGTCGAACCAGACCGCGGTGGCGGCCAGGCCGTCGGTCCCGTCGACGACGTCGACCCGGCCGTGCCCCGCCGCGACCTCGGTGAGCAGCGTGAAGAACTCGGCCATCACCGGGACGCGGTCGGCCAGCGGCGGGACCAGGTAGATGTTGGCGCCCAGCTCGTTGAACGAGACCGCGATCAGGTGGCCGACGGCGGGGATCTCGGCCGTCAGGGCCGGGCGGATGGTCGGCTCGGTCACGGCGTCTCCGTCGTCGTCGGCGGCGGGGGCGCCGGACCGAATCCCGGTCGATGATGCTCGAAGGGTACGTCGGTTACCTCACCGCTGCGGCCAGTTTGGCGTATTCGCTGCTCAGTGCCGGTTGCTGGTAGTGCGCGTTGAGGCCGGACGGGTTCGGCAGCACCCAGAGCGGGACGCCGGCCAGGTCCTCCGGCTGCGGGCCGATCACCGCCTTGGGCCGCCGGAACGCGATGCGGTAGGCGGTGATCCCGAGCACCGCGACGCTGCGCGGGCGCCAGCGCTCGACGGTCGCGGTCAGCCGCGGGAGGCCGGCGCGGATCTCGTCGTCGCCGAGCTCGTCGGCGCGGGCGGTGGCCCGGTTGACCAGGTTGGTCACGCCGATGCCGGCCCGCAGCAGCTCGTCGGTCTGCTCCGGGCGCAGCCGGCGATCGGTCAGGCCGGCCTCGTACAGGGTGACCCAGAGCCGGTTGGTCGGCCGGCCGAAGTGCAGCCCGGACCAGCCCGACCACAGCCCGGGGTTGATCCCGACCAGCAGCACCCGCAGGTCCGCGCGGACCAGGTCCGGGATCACCCTCCCGTACGCGCCGGCCAGCTCGGCCTTGGTCGGAGTCCTGGGCACCGGCCGAGCCTGCCACGTCCGGACCGCGGCGCCGGGTCCGGTCAGCCGAGGTGGTCGCCGAACCAGCCGAGCAGCTTCTGGTACGCGGCCGCCGCGGCGGCCGGGCTGTAGCGCGCGCCGGTGTCGTTGAAGAAGGCGTGGCCGGCGTCCGGGTAGGTGACGATCTCGTGGGTGAGGCCGGCGGACTCCAGCGCCCTGGTGGCCGCGTCGCGGGTGGCGTTGACCCGGGCGTCCTGCTCGGCGTACACGCCGAGGACCGCCGCGTTGCGGGAGCCGGTGAAGTCGGCGCCGTCGGGCAGCGGGCCGTAGAACGGGGCGGCCGCGGCCAGCCGTGGCTCGCCCGACGCCAGCAGCGTCCACACCATGCCGCCGCCGAAGCAGAAGCCGACCGCGCCGAGGCGGGCGCCGGGGGTCCGCCGGCCGATCTCGTCGAGCGCGGCCTTCATGTCGGCCACGAACCGGCTGTCCGGCACGCCGTTCAGGGCCGCGGTGACCGCACCCTCGTCCGGGAACGAGCCCGTGCCGCCCTCCTCGGAGAGCAGGTCGACGGCCAGCGCCGAGTAGCCGCTGGCGGCGAGGCGGCCGGCCACCGAGCGGATGTGGTCGGTGAGGCCGCGGTTCTCGTGCACGACGAGCACCCCGCCGCGCGGCTCGTCGGCGGCGGCCCAGGCGCCCTGGAGCGTGCGGCCACCCGGACCGCTGAAGCTGACCGCCTCCGCCGGCCGGGCCGACGGGCCCGCCGGAGCTGCCCCGGTGCCGCCGGCCGTCGGTGCCGCGTCCTGCGGCCGCCCGGCGTCGCAGGCGGCCAGCAGCGGCGCGGCGGCGGCCACGGCGACGCCGAGCAGGCCGAGCCGGCGCATCGCCTCGCGCCGGCCGATGACGCCGTCGGAGTAGTCCTCGACGACCTCGCTGGTCAGGTACGCGCTGAACTGGGTCACCGCCCCATCGTGCCCCCCTCGCACGCGCCGTGGGATGCTGGTCGCCTCGCAGCACTCGGGTCGGAGGTGGCTGCCATGAAGATCGCTGCGGTGCAGGCGGCGTACGTGCTGATGGACCGGGAAGCCTGCGTGGCCAAAGCGGTCGACCTGCGTCGCCAAGGCAGCTGGTCGTACGGCGCCGGGATCGTGGTGTTCCCCGAGGTGTTCATCCCGGGTACGCCGATCTGGATCGACTCACGGCCGATCTGGGACGGCGACGGGCAGTGGTACGCGTTGCTCGTCGACCAGGCCGTGGTCGTTCCCGGCCCGGTCACCGACGACGCTCGGCGCCGCCGCCCGGGAAGCCGGCGTCTACCTGGTCATCGGGGTGGAGGAGCGCGAGCCGCACGGCACGACGATCTACAACGCCATCCTCTACTTCGGACCCGACGGCACCCTGCTCGGCAAGCACCGCAAGCTGATGCCGACCGGCTCCGAACGCACCGTCTGGGGGATGGGTGACGGCTCGACGCTGCCGGTGATCGACACCCCGCACGGCCGGCTCAGCGGGCTCACCTGCTGGGAGAACTACATGCCGCTGGCCCGCTTCTACCTCTACGCGCAGGGGGTGGACATCTGGACGGCGCCGACGCTGGCCCCGGGCGACGGGTGGATCGCGACCATGCGGCACATCGCCCGCGAGGGCCGCTGCTACGTCGTCGGGGTGAACCCGTGCCTGCACGTCGACCAGATCCCGGCCGACTTCCCCGACCGCGACCAGGTCTGGCACGTCGAGCAGGACGGCGATGAGTGGGTAGAGCCCGGCAACAGCGTCATCATCGGTCCGAACGCCGACTGCTGGCCGGGCCGGCCCGGCACGAGGAGACCATCCTCACCGCCGAGATCGACATCGACAGCGTCCGTGCGGCGCGGCGGCTGTTCGATCCCGTCGGTCACTACAACCGGCCGGACATCTTCCGGCTGACCGTCGACACCGGCTCCGCCCAGCGGTCGCATCGAGACGACGTAGGTACGCGGATGGTCCGGCGTACCTGGAGGTGGCGTCGCCTCGCGGCCGACTCCGCGCCGCCGCCTGGTCGCTCGCGCACGAACCGTCCGAGCTGGTGACGATGCGCGCGCTGGCTAGGAGTTGTCCTTGATGTAGGTGTCGGGGTCCTTGTCCTCGATGGGGACGCCGGTGACGTTGGCGGCCTCGTAGGCGACGAAGGGGACCGCGATGCGGTGGCGGGTGTCGAGGTCGACATAGCGACGGAAGTCGGCCAGACCCTCGTGCTCCTCCTCGCCCATGTGCTCGTCGTTGGCCTTGCGGGCGGCGGTGACGCCGCTCCACCAGCCGTCCGTGCCGACCTCGTGCCGGCTCGCCTCGAGGATGCCGTCCCGGATGTCGTTGTGGTCGCCGATCGCGTCCCTGGTCTCCTCGGCTTCCTCCTCCTCGTGCCGCCGCTCGCCCAGCCTCAGCAGCTCCGGGTAGAAGTAGATCTCCTCGGCCTGCGCGTGCACCTCGAGCATCGCGGACAGCCGCGTCCACAGCGCCCCGAGCGTCGCGGTGTCGGCCCGGTCGACCTCGTCGAGCATGGCGAACATCCGCCGCTGCTCGTGATGGTCAGCAAGAATCACCTCGGTGATGTCCACGCCGGTCATCCTCCTCCTGCCGCGGTCCAGGCGTAGAGGGCTACGGCCACCGAGGTGGCCAGGTTGTAGGAGGAGACGCGGTCCCGGATCGGGATCGCGACCAGCCGGGTGGCGCGGGCGCGGACCTGGTCGGACAGGCCGTGGCGTTCGGAGCCGAAGGCGAGCACCGCGTCGGCCGGCAGCCGGACGGTGCGCAGGTCGTCGCCGGCCGGGTCGAAGCCGACCACCGCATCGGGCAGCTCGGTGATCCGGCGGACCGGGACCGCGTAGTGCAGCCCGGCCGCGGCCCGGACGACCGTCGGGTGCCAGGGATCGACGGTGCCGGTGGTGAGCACCGCGCTGGCCCCGAACCCGGCCGCCACCCGGACGACCGCGCCGAGGTTGCCGAGGTGCCGCGGGTTGTCCAGCAGGATCGCCGGACCGTCCCCGGCCGGCACCGACTCCGGTCGCCGGGCCAGCCCGACCAGCTCGACCGGGGCGCCGGCCAGCCGGACGACCTCCTCGACCGGCACCCGCTCCACGTCGACGGTGACGTCCGGCGCGACGGCGGCCAGCACCCGCAGCGCCGCGCCCGGGTCGGCCGAGACCACCCGGTCCAGCCGCGCGCCGAACCGCACCGCGTGCTTGACCGCGTGCACCCCGCTCAGCACGACCGGCTCGGCCACCCGCGCAGCGTAGTCACGGCCGCAGGTCGGTCGCGCCTACCCGGTCGCCGGGTCGGACTGGTCCGGGAACGAGTGGTGCTCGTGCGCGACCACCCAGCGCCCGTCCTCCTTCCGCAGGCCGAACGTGATCCGCAGCCGTACGTCCGGATCCTGGTCGGCCGTGCCGCACCGCAGCAGCGCGTACGCGAACGCGACGTCGTCGCCCGCGGTCACGTCCAGCGACAGCACGTCGAACGACGCGCCCGACGCCTGCCAGGCGAAGAAGCCCGGCCAGGTCTCCCGGTAGGCGTCGATGCCGCGCACGCCCTGCTGCGGCGGCGGCACGTCGAACATGACGATGTCGTCGTGCGTGGTCGGCGAGCACGCCGGCCATGTCGCCGCGGTGCACGGCGTCGGCCCAGCGCTCGATCAGCGTGCGGATCTGGTCTGTGTCGGTGCTCATGCCTGTCTAACCCTGCGGCGTCGCGAGAATCATCGGCAGCCCGAACATCTCCGCGTACTTCGCGTCCAGGAACGAGACGACCTCGGCCACCTCGCCGCCGCGCAGGGTGAGCACGTCGAGCCCGCCCCACGTCCAGGCGCCGTCCACCCACAGGTACGTCCCGAACGCGAGCTGGCCGTTGGCCCGGGTCGGCACGAACCGCCAGCGGTCCGCCAGCGGCCCGGTGGTCAGGAAGGCGCGGATCGCGTCCCGGCCGGCGTACCACTGGGGCAGCGGCGGCATCGCGTACCGGGCGTCGGCGGCCAGCATGGCCACGATCGCCTCCACGTCGCCGGCCTCCCAGGCCGCCGCGTACCGGGCGGCGAGCGCGCGGACCGCCGGGTCGTCCGGCGCCGGCTGCGGGACAGGACGCGCGTCGCCGAGCGTGCGCCGGGCCCGCTGCAGCGCGCTGGTCACCGAGGCTGTGCTCGTGTCGAGCATCGCGGCGACCTCGCGGGCCGGGAAGGCCAGCACCTCGCAGAGCAGCAGCACGGCCCGCTGCCGCGGCGGCAGGTGTTGCAGCGCGGCGACGAAGGCAAGCTCCACCCGCTCCGCGACTCGTACGCCTGGGCCGGGTCGGGCCACGGCTCCAGCCACATCGGCTCGTCCCCCGGCGTGAGGTCGGTCGGCAGCTCCCGGCGCCGGCGGCCGGACAGCAGCGTGAGGGCCCGGTTGGTGGCGATCCGGTAGAGCCAGGGCCGGATCGGCCCGCGCCCGTCGAACCCGTCCAGCCCGCGCCAGGCCCGCACGAGCGTGTCCTGCACCAGGTCCTCGGCGTCCTGCACCGAGCCGACCATCCGGTAGCAGTGCGCCACCAGCTCGCCCCGGTGCGGCCCGACCAGCCGCTCGAAGGCGGCCTCGTCCCCCGCCCGCGCGGCCGCCAGGTCCTCCATCGCGGACGGCACTCCGGCTAGGCGAGCCCGAGGTCGACGAGGTCGTACGCGGCCCGGTAGGCCAGCCCGGCGGCGCGGATCGCGTCGCCGGCGCCGCGGTCGACGACCACCGCCACCCCGGCCACCTCCGCGCCGGCCTCGCGCAGCGCGTCGACCGCGGTGAGCACGGACGAGCCGGTCGTCGAGGTGTCCTCCAGCGCGAGCACCCGGCGGCCGGTCACGTCCGGCCCCTCGATCCGCCGCTGCAGCCCGTGCGCCTTGCCCTCCTTGCGCACGATGAACGCATCGATCGGCTGGCCCGCGGACGCCGCGGAGGCGTGCAGCATCGCGGTCGCCACCGGGTCGGCGCCGAGGGTCAGCCCGCCCACCGCCTCGTACGACCAGTCCGCGGTGAGATCGAGCATCACCCGCCCGATCAGCGGCCCGCCGACGTGGTGCAGGGCCAGCCGGCGCAGGTCGAGATACCAGTCGGCCTCCCGGCCGGACGACAGCGTGACCCGGCCGCGGACGACGGCCAGCTCGGTGATCAGGGTGCGGAGCTGGTCCCGATGCGTCACGGGGTCGAACTCAGAGCGTGTCTCCCGATGACCGGCAGACAGCCTTGGGCCCCGATGGGGCTTACCCGCCGGTAGGGTGCGGGGAGGACACACCGGCAGGAGGAGGTCGCCGTGGACTTCCGGGACAGCCCCGAGGAAGCCGCGTTCCGGGCCGAGCTGCGGTCCTGGCTGGCCGGCGAGCTCCCGCCGGACTGGAGCGATCGGCAGCCGCACGTCGGCCGGTGGGACTTCGCCGCCGCCCGGCAGTGGACCCGGAAGCTGTTCGACGCCGGCTACGCCGGGCTGACCTGGCCGAAGGAGTTCGGCGGGAAGGGCCTGCCGCCGACGTACCAGGCGATCTACCTGGAGGAGATGGCCAGGGTCGACGCGCCCGACCACATCGGCGTGATCGGCCTCGGGATGGCCGGCCCGACGATCATCGCGCACGGCACGCCCGAGCAGAAGGCGACCCACCTGCGCGGCATCCTGTCCGGCGAGACGATCTTCTGCCAGGGCTTCTCCGAGCCCGGCTCGGGCTCTGACCTGGCCAGCGTGCGGACCCGCTCGGTCCGCGAGGGCGACGAGTTCGTCGTCACCGGCCAGAAGGTCTGGTCCTCGTACGCGCACGTGGCCGACTGGTGCATCCTGCTGACCCGGTCCGACGCCGGCTCGGAGAAGCACCGCGGCCTGACCTACCTGCTGGTGGACATGCACTCGGACGGCGTCGAGGTCCGGCCGCTGCGGCAGATCACCGGCGACCCCGAGTTCAACGAGATCTTCTTCACCGACGTCCGGGTGCCGGTGGCCAACGTGGTCGGCGAGATCGGCGGCGGCTGGCGGGTCGCGATGACCACGCTGCTGCACGAGCGCGGCACCCTCGGCTTCGCGCTCACCGCCCGGCTGGAGGCGCTGTTCGGCCGGCTGGCCACCACCGCGCACAAGACCGGCGCCGCCGGCGACCCGCTGGTCCGCGACCGCATCGCCGACCTGTACGTCGACCTGCAGGGCCTGCGCTACACGAACTACCGCGCGCTGACCACGCTGGTGAAGACCGGCGTGCCCGGCCCGGAGGGGTCGGTGGCCAAGCTGCACTGGTCGGAGACCAACCAGCGGCTGACCAAGCTGGCGATCGAGCTGCTCGGCCCGGACGGCCAGCTCGACGGCGACGGCGGCTTCTGGAACGGCTACTGGCAATACCAGCAGCTGCGCAGCCGCGGGAACACCATCGAGGCCGGCACCTCCGAGATCCTCCGCGGCATCATCGCCGAGCGCGTGCTCGGCCTGCCCCGGTCCCGCTGACCGTCCGAACAGGAGCGTCCACAGTGGACTTCGCCTTCTCCGAGGAGCAGGAGATGCTGCGGTCGGCGGCCCGCGACTGGCTGGCCGACCGCTACCCGATCGACCGGGTGATCGCGCTCGCCGACGGCGACGGCTGGGATCCCGGGGTGTGGAAGGAGCTGACCGAGCTCGGCTGGCTCGACCCCGACCTCGGCCTGCTCGAGCACGCCGTCCTGGCCGAGGAGTCCGGCTACGCGCTGCTGCCGGCGCCGTGGTTCTGCTCGGTCGCGCTGGCCGGCGCCGCGGTCGGCGCCCCGCCGTCGCAGCCGGCGACGCTGGCCTGGGCCGACGACGCGGCCCGGACGCTGCGCGAGGCGCAGACCACGGTGTCCTGCCGGGCCGACGACGACGTGGACGGGTGGCGGCTGACCGGGGTGAAGCGGGCGGTGCCCGACCTCGCCGCGGCGACCACCGCGGTGGTGGTCGCCCGCGAGCACGAGCGGGTCGCCCTGTTCCGGGTCGACCTCGCCGACCACTCGGAGACCGTGCATCCGCTGTCCACCGAGGACCGCACGCGGCGGCTGGGCGAGCTGCGGCTGGACGGCACGCCGGCCGAGCGGCTCGACGCTGGACGCGGGCGTGGCGCTGCGCGCGGTGCGCCGGACGGCGCTGGCCCTGCTCGGCCTGCGAGGCGACCGGGATCGCCCAGCGGGCACTCGACCTCGCGGTGGAGTACGCGAAGACCCGCACCCAGTTCGACCGGCCGATCGGCTCGTACCAGGGCGTGTCGTACCGGCTGGCCGACGTCTACATGGCCCTCGCGCTGGCCCGCTCGCTGGCCTACCGGGCGGCCTGGTGCGTGTCGGTCGACGACCCGGCGCAGGACGAGGCGGTCGCGTCGGCGGCGGTGGCAGCGGCCCGGGCGGCGGTCGGCGGCTGCGAGAACGCGATCCAAGCGATGGGCGGGATCGGCTTCACCTGGGACCACCCGCTGCACCGCTACTACAAGCGGGCGCAGTGGATCGCCGGCTTCGACGGCTCGCCGACCCGGCACCGGGCCGAGCTGGCCGACCTCGTCCTGGGCTGAGCCGGTCGTCGTCTGGGCGCCGGGAAGCGGTGCGAGGACTTCTGACCCGGGGCACTAGAGCGTCCGGCGCCGGAACCGCTCGGTGACCAGCCGGTTCAGCGACGGCGGCACCAGCCGGGAGGCGGCGACGATCACCTTGTACTGCCCGCCCGGGACGCTGAGCACCTTGCCGGCCCGGTGGTCGCGCAGGGCGGTCGCGGCCACGCTCGTCGGCGTCCAGCCAGAGGAAGTCGGGCACCCTGGTCATGTCCAGCCCGGCCCGGCCGTGGAACTCGGTCCGTACGAACCCCGGCGCGACCGCGGACGCGTGTACGCCGGTGCCGGCGAGCTGACCGGACAGCGACTCGGCGAACGCGGTCGCCCACGCCTTGCTGGCCCCGTACGAACCGCGCACGGTCGGCGCGAAGCCGGACACCGACGAGACCACGATGATGTCGCCGCGGCCGCGGGGCACCATCGCGCCGAGCGCCGCGTGCGACAGCCGCAGCACGGCCGTGCAGTTGAGGTGGAACATCCGCTCCTGGTCGGCCAGCGGCGTCTCCCAGAACTTCCCGGCCAGCCCGATCCCGGCGCTGTTCACCAGCACGTCGACCGGGCGGTCCACATCGGACAGTCGGGTACGGACGGCGGTGGTGTCGGCCTCGACCGCCAGGTCGGCCGGCAGCACCTCGACCCCGACCCCGTGCGCCGACCGCAGCGACGCGGCGGTGCCCTGCAGCCGGTCCACGTCCCGGGCCACGACGACCAGGTCGTGCCCCTCGGCCGCGAGCTGCCGGGCGAACGCCGCGCCGATGCCGGAGGTGGCCCCGGTGACCAGCGCGGTCACTTCGCCACCGCCGGCCCGGCCCGGAACAGGTTCGCCGGGTCCCACTCGGCCTTGATCGCCGCCAGCCGCCGCCTGGTCTCGGCCGGCCAGACCTCGGCCGTGTGCTCGGTGGGCGTGCTGATCCCGTACAGGAAGCCGAGCGCGCGCCCGAGCGTCTCGTCCGCGACCACGGCGAAGATCTCGTCCAGCGCCGGCCTGATCTCGTCCAGCGGCAGCTCGCCCTCGCCCGCCGCGATCATCCGCAGGACGTAGGCCGCGTCCCGGTACGGCACCGCGCCGCCGCCGTGCGCAGCGCCCCGCCGAGCTGGCGCAGGTCGACCACCAGCGGCACCCGGGCGTTCGGCCCGGACAGCTGCACCACCCGGCGCAGCCCGAGCTCGGTCAGCCCGGAGACCATCGCGTTGGAGCCGTAGTAGCCGTGCGGGAAGTCGGGCTCGGAGTAGATCGAGCCGCTCTCGGCGTACGGCAGCTCGCGCAGGCCGCCGAGCAGCACCGGTCCGGCGTCGTGCCAGGGGGCGACCAGCGCCTCGCCCTCGGCGGCCGGGCCGGCGTACGCGAACCGGACGTGCACGACGTGCCGGCCGCGGATCGGCTCCGGCAGCGCGTCCACCGGCGGCAGCGGGAGCATCCCGATCGACGTGGTGAGCCGGTCCGGCAGGTCCTCGGTCCACTCCCGGTAGCGCTCGAACAGGTCGGGCGCGAACTCGGCGTCGAAGTAGAGCCCGCCGCCGTAGATCGTCCCGTACGGCTGCAGGGCCAGCTCCATCCCGGTCACCACGCCGACCGCGTCCCGCCCACCGCGCAGCGCCCAGAACAGGTCGCCCGTCGGTGACGTGCCGCAACTGCCGTCCGCGGTCACCAGGTCGAACGCGCGCACGCGAGTCCGCCGCGTAGCCGACCGTGCGGGCCAGCACGCCGACCCCGCCGCCGACCGTGTAGCCGACCGCGCCCACGCTCGGCGCCGACCCGCTCGGCGGCGCCAGCCCGTGCGGCGCGGCCGCCTCGGCCACCTCCCGCCAGGGCGACCCGGCCGGCACGTACGCGGTCCTGGCGGCGGCGTCCACCGCACCCCGGTCAGTCCGCTGGTGTTGATGAGCACCCCGCCGTCCAGCGGCACCTGGAGCCCGTGCCCGGTCGCCTGGACGGCCACCGGCAGCCGCTCCGCCGCCGCGTACGCGACCGCGTCCTGCACGTCCTTCGCCGAGCGGACCACCGCGACCAGCGCCGGCTCGTGCCGGAACGCGGTCTGCATCCCGCTGCGCGCGTCGTCGAATCCCTCGTCCGTGCGATCGATCATCTCCACGTCCCGAACGTATCCCCGCACCGCGCCCGCAGTACGCAGACCCCAGGCCGACAGGCACCCAGGCACGATGGCTCATCGGCCGCCAGTTCGATGCATGTCGGCTGTGGACCAGTCAGGATCGCGTTTCCTCGAACAGATCCGTCACGTAGGCCCGGACGAGCTGGAGGCTGAGCGCAGGCTTGTCGATGACGTGAGACCGTGACTGCTCGGTCGAGTCGTCACCCTTGCCGACGATGACGGGCACGAAGTCGCCCGGGTAGTCGAAAAGGCGCATGAGATCCAGAGGCGACGCCCGTTCGATGCTCTCGATCCGGATCGGCTGAGTGATGATCGACTCCGCGAACCACCGCAGCAGGTTGGCCCGGGTGACGTCCACCTTCGCCGACGCTTCGGGGGAAGCGCCGCCGGGCGGCGACCCGGCGTTGGCGGCCGTGGACCGCTGCGCCGAGCGCCGGACCGGCGGCACCGGCTTGAACGACTCCGCGAAGAGCTCGATCAGCGTCTCGGCCTCCCGGCCGACATCGGGCTCGGAGTCCACCCGGGTCCGGTCTGTGTCTTCGAATCGTCTGAGCTGTTCGTGCAGAGAGGACATGACGCGAAGAACCGTGCTCAGCGACAGCAGCCCGACAAAACGTCCGGCCTCCACCACAAGGATGCGCTGCACGCTGGTCAGCCGGTCGAGAAGGAAGGCGAGTAGGTAAAGGCGGGTGGACCACCAGTCGGTCGCGATGTCGATGGTGATGACCCGCTGGGAGCCCGCGGTGCGAACGACCTCAACGATGCCACCCGAGTAGCTGGAATCGGGTGTCGTCAGTCCACCCTGCACCGGGTCCCCGGTGGGGATCCTGTTGATGAGGACACCACGGGAGAGCCGGGCGGACGTGATGGCCGCGCCCACCAGCGCCTCGAGTTCGTCCTCGCGGCTGAAGAACGACACGATGTGGTCGCGCATCAGGTCGGCCCGGAAGGCTCGGACCCGATCCAACGAGCCGGCGTCATCCGGGGCCTGCGGGTTGAAGCCGTCCATGTACTGCGGCGGCCAGGGCGCCGTCTCGGAAAGAATGAACGGCAGGATGGGTCGTTCCGCGTTCTCCCTCGCGGCCAGGTACTCCCATTCCGTGATCGACCTCGGAAGGCCGTCGTCAACGGTCGCCGGGAGCTCGGTCGCCTTGCTGCAATCCGCGATGAATCCGTATCGCCAGGCCACCAGGACGACGTAGGCATCGGCCTGGCGGACAAGTTTCAGGACGCGGTCCAGCGGAAACGACGTCGCGGCCGTGAATTCCTCCATGGCGACGACCTCGTGCCCGAGACGGCGCAGCGAGCGGATCGCGGCGGCGCGGAACCCGGTCAAGTCGCGCGACGTCGACGATACGAAGACCTTCACCGTGACGTCCCCCGTCTTCAGCCCCAACATCCCAATCCTGGCCCCACGTGGACCTTCCCGCCAAGCCCGCCCGGCTCGGGAATTGCCAGGCGTCGCCTCCCCGCGGCGAGATCATCATTGCGTTCGGCCGAAAGGTATCCATCGGCGGTCGTAGGCGCTCTACTGAAGACGGGACCGTCGGCGTGTTCGTGGCAACGACGGACCGAGCGACCAGCACAGGGATCGCCGAGTTCGACAACTTCGCCGTCTCGCAGCTCTGAGCGGATGGCGACCGACGCAGCGGCGAACCCGTCGGTGCGGTCGAGCAGCTCCGCGAGCTGACGTCTCCGGCCTACCGCGGTCGCGGTACGCAGGCAGCCGACCCGCGGCCGACGCGGTGGTGCGCCGGCGCGTTCTACCGTGGCCGGCATGGGACTGCGGCGCGGCGAGGTGATCGGCGCCGTCGTCGTCGCCGCCATCCAGGTCGGCGCCACCGCCGGGGCCGCGCACGACCAGTCCGCGACCGAACGCCCGTACGAGCCGCTGGCCTGGGGACTGCTGGTGCTGTCCGCGGCCGGGCTGCTGCTGCGCCGCCGGTCGCCGGAGGCGGCGCTGGTCGCGACCGCGGTGCCGGTCTGGGTCTACCTCGCTCTCGGCTACTCCGGCGGGCCGGTGTACCTGGCCGTGATCGGCGCGCTGATCGGCGCGATCGTCCGCGGGCACCGGGTCTCGGCCTGGGTCGCGCTCGCGGTCGGCTACCCGATGTTCGTCTGGGTCGCGCCGCTGGTAGCCGGCCGACCGCCGCCCTCGCTGGCCGCCGCGGTCGGCGTCGCCGCCTGGCTGGTCGCGTTCGCCGTGATCGTCGAGCTGGTCAAGACCCGGCGGGAGCGGGCAGCCGAGTTCCGCCGTACCCGGGCCGAGGAGTCGCGGCGGCGCGCCGGCGAGCAGCGGATGGCGATCGCCCGCGAACTGCACGACGTGCTCGCGCACCACATCTCGCTGATCAGCGTGCAGGCCGGGGTGGCGCTGCACCTGATGGACGAGCAGCCGGAGCAGGCCCGCACCGCGCTGACCGCGATCCGTGCAGGCCAGCCGGGAGTCGCTGGGCGAGCTGCGCTCGGTGCTGGAGCTGCTCCGGCACGGCGAGGAGGGCGCGCCGCGAGCGCCCGCCCCCGGGCTGGAGGCGCTGGACGCGCTGGTGGAGCGGACCTCGGCGGCCGGGCTGCCGGTGACCGTCGAGGTGACCGGCACGGCCCGGCCGCTGCCGGCCGCGGTCGGGCTGGCCGCGTACCGGATCGTGCAGGAGGCGCTGACCAACGTGACCCGGCACGCCGGCCGGCCGGCGACCGCGACCGTCCGGCTCGGGTACGCGCCCGACCAGCTGACCGTCGAGGTGACCGACGACGGTCCCGGCGCCGAGGACACCTCCGGCACCGGGTCGGGCCTGCTCGGCATGGCCGAGCGGGCGGCCGCGCTCGGCGGGCAGCTCGACGCCGGCCCGCGCCCGGACGGCGGCTTCCGGGTGACCGCCCGGCTGCCGGTGCGGGAGCGGGTGCCGGCGTGATCAGGGTGCTGCTGGCCGACGACCAGGCGCTGGTCCGGGCCGGGTTCCGGGCCCTGCTCGACTCCCAGGACGACCTGACGCGTGGTCGGCGAGGCCGCGAACGGCGCCGAGGCGGTGCGGCTGGCCGCCGAGCTGGTCCCGGACGTGGTGCTGATGGACATCCGGATGCCGGTCGAGGACGGGCTGTCGGCGACCCGGCGGATCGTCGCCGATCCCGCCCTGGACGGCGTCCGGGTCGTCGTGCTCACCACGTTCGAGCTGGACGAGTACGTCTTCGCGGCGATCCGCAACGGCGCGTCCGGCTTCCTGGTCAAGGACACCGAGCCGGTCGACCTGCTGCGCGCGGTCCGCTCGGTGGCCGCCGGCGACGCGCTGCTCTCGCCCGGGGTGACCCGGCGGCTGATCGAGGAGTTCGCGCTGCGCTCCCGGGAGCCGGCCGCGGCCGGCCAGCTGACGCCGCTGACCGAGCGGGAGCGCGAGGTGCTCGGCCTGGTCGGCGAGGGGCTGACCAACGACGAGATCGCCAGCCGCTGGGTGGTCAGCCCGGCGACCGTGAAGACGCACGTCAACCGGGCGATGGCGAAGCTCGGCGCGCGGGACCGGGCCCAGCTGGTCATCGTCGCGTACGAGACCGGGCTGGTCCGGCCCGGCTGGAGCTAGAACCTCGCCCTGACGTTCCTCGAACACTCTTCCGGGACGCTCGCGGCATGAGTGAGCGCGGCGCTCGCAGCGCGAACGGGGAGCGACGAGGGCTGATCGGATGGCGCTCGCGCCTCCCGGTCCGTCCGAGAAGCGGGCGGAGCCCGACGTGTCCCTCCTGCTGCGGCGCACCGGGTTCGGCACGACCGGCGCCGAGGTCGAGGCGGCGACCAGGCGCGGGTACGAGGCCACCGTCGAGGCGCTGCTGCACCCGGGCACCGACCCGGGCGCGACCGCGACCCCGCCGCCGGACCTGTCCGGCGAGCCGGCCCGGCCGCCCGCGCCGGACGACAAGGACGCCCGCAAGGCGTACGCGCAGCAGCTGCGGACCCGGTCGGCCGCGCTGACCCTCTGGTGGCTGGACCGGATGGTGCGGGCGCAGCAGCCGCTGGTCGAGCGGCTGACGTTCAGCTGGCACGGGCACTGGGCCACCTCGATCCAGAAGGTGCGCAGCCCGGCGATGATGCTCCGGCAGAACCAGACGCTGCGCTCGCTCGGCCGCGGCGACTTCCGCGAGCTGGCCCGGGCGATGGTGCGCGACCCGGCGCTGCTGGTCTGGCTGGACGGCCAGAAGAACAAGAAGGGCAAGCCGAACGAGAACCTGGCCCGCGAGCTGATGGAGCTGTTCACGCTCGGCGTCGGGCACTACTCCGAGACCGACGTACGGGAGGCGGCCCGGGCGCTGACCGGCTGGCGGGTCGACCGGGCGCACGCGACCGCGGCGCCGATGCCGAACCAGCACGACGACGGCAGCAAGACCGTGCTCGGCGTGACCGGCGACCTCGACGACCGGTCGCTGGTCGACCTGCTCACCGCCCGGCCGGAGTCCGCCGCCTTCGTGGCGACCAGGCTCTGGGCCCGGCACGGCTCGGCGACGCTGCGGCCGGACACGCTGCAGCGGCTGGTCGCCGCGTACGGGCCGGGGCGGGACGTGACCGCGCTGCTGCGGGCGCTGTTCCTGGACCCGGCGTTCCGGGCCGACACGTCCTCGCTGGTCGCCTCCCCGGTCGAGTACGTGGTGGGCGTGTTCCGGGCGCTGCACGTCCCGGTCCCGCGCGACGGCCGGCCGGGTCGCATGCTGCTCGGCACGCTCAACGCCCTCGGCCAGGTGCCGTTCCGGCCGCCGAGCGTCGGCGGCTGGCCGGGCGGGATCGCCTGGCTGTCGACCGCGGCGACGAGGGAACGGCTGACGTTCGCCGGGGCGATGGCCCGCAGGGCCGACCTCGACGCGGTCGCCGGGAGCAAGGACCGGCCCGAGGCGGCCGCGCACCTGCTCGGCGTCGACGCCTGGACCGACCGCACGCTGGCCGCGCTCAAGGACGCGGCCGCCGACCCCGTCCGGCTGGTCACCCTCGCCCTGGTCAGCCCCGAATACCTGGTCCGGTGAACGTGCCCCGGCCGCGTGACGCGACCCGCTCCGAAGGACGGCACTGATGGATACGCTGACTCGACGCAGGTTCCTGCTCGCCTCCGGCGTGACCGGGGCGGCCGCGCTGGCCGCCGGCGCCGGCACGGTCGGCTGGCGCGAGATCGCCGGCCGGGCCCAGGCCGACCCGCTGCCGGCCGACGCGAACGTCCTCGTCCTGGTCACCCTGTACGGCGGCAACGACGGCCTCGGCACCGTCGTCCCGTACGCGGACGGCGCCTACCACGACGCCCGCCCCGACCTCGCGTACGGCGCGGACGAGGTGCTGGCGCTCGACGGCCAGCTCGGCCTCAACCCGGCGATGAAGGGCTTCAAGTCGCTCTGGGACGCGAAGCGGCTGGCGATCGTGCGCGGCGTCGGCTACCCGAAGCCGGACCACAGCCACTTCCGCTCGATGGACATCTGGCAGAGCGGCTCGCCCGACCATCCGGCCAACACCGGCTGGATCGGCCGCTGGCTGGACGCGACCCGGCCGGACCCGCTGCGGGTGGTCTCGGTCGGCGCCACCCTGCCGCCGCTGGCCGTGGGCACGAAGGCGGCCGGCGTGGCGCTGCCGCTGACCGGGTTCGCGCCGCCGACCGGGCCGATCGGCGCCGGCGTCGAAGCAGCTCGCCGCGGCCGACCCGGCCGACCCGCCGAGCCAGGCGATGGCGGCCCGGGCCACCGGCACGCTGCTGTCCGCCACCGCCGCGTTCGGGCCGCCGCTGGACGCGGCCAGCGGGTCGTCCGACGACGAGGACGACGACCAGAAGACGCAGGGCGCCTCGGCCGGCGGGCAGGGCGGGCTGGCCCGGCAGCTCGAGATCGTCGCCCGCTGCGTCAAGGCCGGCGTCCCGACCCAGGTCTACGCGGTCAGCCTCGGCGGCTTCGACACCCACGCCGACGAGAAGGGCACCCAGTCCCGGCTGCTCGGCGAGCTCGACTCCGCGGTCAGCGGGTTCCTCGCCGACCTGGACTCCGACCCGCGCGGGTCCAAGGTCGTCGTCGCGATCTACTCCGAGTTCGGCCGGCGGGTGGCCGCGAACGCCAGCCAGGGCACCGACCACGGCACCGCCGGCCCGCTGCTGGTCGCCGGCCACCCGGTGCGCGGCGGGTTCTACGGCGACCAGCCCAGCCTGACCTCGCTCGACGCCGGCGACCTCAAGGTCACCACCGACTTCCGGTCCGTGTACGGCACGCTGCTGGAGCAGGTCCTCGACACCGAAGCGGGCCGGGTGCTCGACGGCACCCGGCCCACCCTGGACTTCCTCTGACGCCTAGTACTGCGGGTATTGCGGCTGCTTCATCCGGGCGAAGAACTGGTTCGACGGACGCATCGCGAGCAGCACCAGCGTCGCCGCGTTCGCCAGCAGCACGACGATGCCGATCACGCGGGCGACGCTGGGAGCGTCGCCGCCGAGGCCGAACAGGCCGAGCAAGGTGAAGATGCCGACCACGATCCACGTCGTGATGCGGGCCCAGTTCTTGCCCTTGCGCAGGTTGATCGCGAGGAACACGTACAGGGCCGCGATCAGCAGCGTGACCACGACGGCGAACACGACCGCCGCCGTGTAGACGGCGTCGACGTTGACCGTGCGGTTGGGGTCGGCGTCCCGGATCGCGTTCTTGTAGCCGGTGGAGTCGGCCACCGTGACGATCAGGTTGATCAGGCTGAACGCGATCGAGGCGTACATCGCGTACGTCGCCCAGACGACTTCCTTCGGCGGCGGCAGGCTCGGCCGGGTCGGCGGGCCGCCGAAGCCGGGCGCCGCGTACGGGTTGTAGGCGGGGGCGTTGCCGTACGAGGGGTCACCGCCGGGAGGTCCGCCCGCATAGGGCTGTCCCGGGCCGCCCTGCCCGGGACCGCCCTGGCCGGGGCCGCCCTGGCCGTGCCCGGCGCGCCCTGGCCGCCGTACCCGGGGCCGCCTTGGTTGCCGTAGCCGGGCCGCCTTGGTCGCCGTAGCCGGGAGCGCTTGACGCCGTACCCGGGGCGCCTTGGTCGCCATAGCCCGGAGCGCCCTGGCTGCCGTAGCCCGGGAGCGCCTTGATCGCCGTACCCGGGCGCGCCCTGACTGCCGTAGCCGGGAGCGCCTTGACTGCCGTACCCGGGCGCGCCCTGACTGCCGTAGCCGGGAGCACCCTGACTGCCGTACCCGGGTGCGCCTTGGTCGCCGTAGCCGGGGGCGCCTGGTCGCCGTAGCCGGGAGCACCCTGGCTGCCGTACCCGGGGGCGCCCTGACTGCCGTACCCGGGTGCGCCCTGGTCGCCGTACCCGGGGCGCCGCCCTGGCCGCCGTAGCCGGGAGCGCCCTGGTCGCCGTACCTGGCGCGCTGTCGCCGTGGCCCGACTTGGTCGTCGCCGTAGCCCGGCGCGCCGCCCTGGCTGCCGTGGACGCCTGCCGCTGGTCGTATCCGGGAGTGCCCTCGGACGGCGCGCCCTGCTCGTATCCCGGCGCGCCGCCCTGCGACGGGGCGCCCTCGGTGCCGTAGTCCGGCGCCGGCGGGTAGCTCTGGTGGCTGGTCTGGTCGGAGCCCGGCGGGTAGCTGCCGGGCTCCGGCGGCGGTGGTGCGTCCGGGTACCCGGACTGCTCGGGTGGCCGATCCTCCGGCCGACCCGGGTCCTGCGGCGTGCTCATCCGGTCCCTCCTGGGCTAGCTAGCGATGTCAGCGTCTGTCGAGTCCCGAGGAGTAGCGTGCTCCGCCTCGCCGGCACCGTACCGCTCCGGCGCTACGCGATGATGATCTCCTCGGTCTCGGACACGCCGCGCGCCACGCCCGGAACGCGGCCCGCGAGCAGGCACACTGATGGCCGTGTCGATCGAGCCTGACCTGGCGGGCGGCGCCACCCGGGCGCCCCGGTGGCCGCGGCAGAGCCGGGTCGCCACGACCGCACTCGTGCTCGGGATCCTGGCGATCCCGTTCGGCCTGCTGGTCTACCCGGGTGTGCTGCTCGGCGCCGTCGCGGTGATCTGCGGCGCGCTCGGCCTCATCGCCACCCGCGGCGACCGCGCGCTCGGCCGGTCAAGGGCCGGGGTCGGCCTCGTCGCCGGCCTCGTCGCGCTGACGATCGCGCTGTCGCTCGGCTGGCAGGGCCTGCGCACGTTCCGCGACTGCCAGGACCGCCTCGGCCACCGCCCCAGCCACTCCGAGATCCAGACCTGCATCCGGAACGGCCTCTAGGAACAGCCGGCGCTGGGCGACAGACCGAGCTAGAGCCAGAGCCAGCGGCGGAACCAGCGGGCGACGATCCGGTCGACCGCGGCGGCGTCGGCGGTCTGCGGAGCGGGGTCGGTGCCGGGCTCCTCGGCGAGGGCGTGCTCGAGGCCGGGAACGGATTCCAGCACCGAGCCGGGCAGCGCCGCGTGCAGCGCCGCCGCCGGCTCGAGGATGCCGTCCGGTGCGTCCTTCTCGCCGACCACGAGCAGCGTCGGCGCCTGCAGCGACCCGGCCCGGGCGACGAAGTCCAGCCGCGCCGCGACCTCCTCCGAGGCCGGGCTCCACGGGTAGTCGAACCCGTACCGCCGGCCGTTGGCGACGACCAGCGGCCGCAGCCGCGTCACCGGGCTGACCAGCGCGATCGCGTCCACCGCCGTGGTCGTCGCGACCTGCTGCGCGACCAGCGCCCCGATCGACCCGCCGAGCACGCCGAGCCGCCCGGTCCCGAGCCCGTGCTCGGCCCGCAGTTGCGCCAGCGCGGCCGGGAACTCCTCCGCCGCGCCGAACACGATCGGCCCGTAGACCTTGAGCACCGCGTCCTCGTAGCCGAGCTTCTCCAGACCGCCCGCCGGCGTCCGCGCCCCGGACAGCGGCAGCCCCAGGTAGACCCGCCAGGCGTCCAGCCCGGCCAGCGGCAGCGCGGCCGCCATCGCCCGCTCGGTGCGCGGCGGGTCGTTGAGATGCCAGGCCACCACGGTCGGTGCGTCGGGCCGATCGGTCTCCGGCGGCAGCACCACGTACGGAACGCCGGCAACAGTGCCCTCCATCGCGACCTCCTCGTCTGACTCTGAATTGGACGCTGTCCAGCTTAATTGGACGACGTACAATTGTCGACGTGAGGACCCCAGGGCAGCGGGCCGGCCTCAGCCGGGCGGCCGTGCTCACCGCCGCCCGCGAGCTGGCCGCCGACCAGGGCGCCGACGCGCTGTCCATGCGCGCGGTCGCCCGCCGGCTCGGCGTCGCTCCCAACGCCCTCTACTCGCACGTCGCCAGCCGCACCGACCTGGTCGACCAGCTGCTCGACGACCTGCTCGCCGGCGTCCGGACCCCGGAACCGGGAGCCGACCCGGAGGCCGGCATCGAGATGATCATGACCAGCACGTACCGGACGCTGACCGCGCATCCCGAGCTGGTGCCGCTCTACCTGCAGCGGCAAGGCGCCCGCGGGCCGAACGCGGTCGCGCTCGGCGAGGTGCTCGACGCGCTGCTGGCCCGGGCCGGAGTGGACGAGGTCCCGGATGCGCGGCGGGCGCTGATCGTGCACGCGATCGGGTTCGCCGCGTTCGCCGGCAGCGACGTTCTGCCGGCCGACATGCCGGTCGCCGCGTTCAGCAAGAGCCTGCGCTGGTTGCTCGCCGGCATGACGAAGGCCCCCACCCCGCAACGGAGTGAGGGCCTTCGCGACGATGCCTAGAGCGATGCCTAGACCGTGACCGTGGTCGCCGGCGTCACCGACAGCCCGGACCGGTCGTCGAGCAGGTCGACCACGACCGTCTCGCCGTCCCGGATCTCGCCGGCCAGCAGCGCCTTGGCCAGCCGGTCGCCGATCGCCGACTGCACCAGCCGGCGCAGCGGCCGGGCGCCGTAGACCGGGTCGAACCCGGTCATCGCCAGCCACTCCTGGGCCGCGTCGGTGACCTCCAGCGTGAGCCGCCGCGCGGCCAGCCGCGCGCCCAGCGCCGCGACCTGGATGTCGACGATCTTGGCCAGCTCCTCGGTGCTCAGCGCGTCGAACACGACGATGTCGTCGAGCCGGTTGAGGAACTCCGGCTTGAAGTGCTGGCGCACCACCGACAGCACCGCGTCCTGCTTGGACTCCTCCGACAGCATCGGGTCGGCGATCAGCTGCGAGCCGAGGTTGGAGGTCAGGATCAGGATCGTGTTCCGGAAGTCGACCGTCCGGCCCTGGCCGTCGGTCAGCCGCCCGTCGTCGAGCACCTGCAGCAGCACGTCGAAGACGTCCGGGTGGGCCTTCTCCACCTCGTCCAGCAGCACCACGGTGTACGGCCGGCGCCGCACCGCCTCGGTCAGCTGACCGCCCTGCTCGTAGCCGACGTAGCCGGGCGGCGCACCGACCAGCCTGGCCACGGAGTGCTTCTCCGCGTACTCGCTCATGTCGATGCGGACCATCGCCCGCTCGTCGTCGAACAGGAAGTCGGCCAGCGCCTTGGCCAGCTCGGTCTTGCCGACGCCGGTCGGGCCGAGGAACAGGAACGAGCCGGTCGGCCGGTCCGGGTCGGAGATGCCGGCCCGGGCCCGGCGGACCGCGTCGGAGACCGCGCGCACCGCGCGGGCTGGCCGACGACCCGCCTGCCGAGCTCGTCCTCCATCCGCAGCAGCTTGGCGGTCTCGCCCTCGAGCAGCCGGCCGGCCGGGATGCCGGTCCAGGCCGAGACCACGTCGGCGACGTCGTCCGGGCCGACCTCCTCCTTGACCATCGCGGTCGCGGTGGTGTCCTCGGCCTCCGAACTGGCCTTGGCCAGCTCCTTCTCCAGCGCCGGGATCTGCCCGTAGAGCAGCTGCGAGGCCGTCGCGAGGTCGCCCTCGCGCTGCGCCCGCTCGGCCTGCCCGCGCAGGTCGTCGAGCTGCTTCTTCAGCTCGCCGACCCGGTTGAGGCCGGACTTCTCCCGCTCCCAGCGGGCGGTCAGCGCGGACAGCTGCTCCTGCCGGTCGGCCAGGTCGCGGCGCAGCCGCTCCAGCCGCTCCACCGAGGCCGCGTCGGTCTCCTTCGCGAGGGCGAGCTCCTCCATCTTCAGCCGGTCGACCACCCGCTGCAGCTCGTCGATCTCGACCGGCCGGGAGTCGATCTCCATCCGCAGCCGGGAGGCGGCCTCGTCGACCAGGTCGATCGCCTTGTCCGGGAGGAACCGCGCGGTGATGTAGCGGTCGGACAGCGTCGCCGCGGCGACCAGCGCCGAGTCGGCGATCTGCACCTGGTGGTGCGCCTCGTACCGGCCCTTGAGGCCGCGCAGGATCGCGATCGTGTCCTCCACCGAGGGCTCGCCGACCAGCACCTGCTGGAACCGGCGCTCCAGGGCGGCGTCCTTCTCGATGCGCTCCCGGTACTCGTCCAGCGTGGTCGCGCCGACCATCCGCAGCTCGCCGCGGGCCAGCATCGGCTTGAGCATGTTGCCCGCGTCCATCGCGCCCTCGGCCGCACCGGCGCCGACGACGGTGTGCAGCTCGTCGATGAAGGTGACGACCTGGCCGTTGGACTCCTTGATCTCGTCGAGCACGGCCTTGAGCCGCTCCTCGAACTCGCCGCGGTACTTCGCGCCGGCGACCATCGCGCCCAGGTCGAGCGAGACCAGCCGCTTGTCCCGCAGCGACTCCGGCACGTCGCCGGCCACGATCCGCTGGGCCAGGCCCTCGACGACCGCGGTCTTGCCGACGCCGGGCTCGCCGATCAGCACCGGGTTGTTCTTGGTCCGGCGGGAGAGCACCTGGACCACCCGGCGGATCTCGGTGTCCCGGCCGATGACCGGGTCGAGCTTGCCCTCGCGCGCCGACGCGGTGAGGTCGACGCCGTACTTCTCCAGCGCCTGGTAGGTCCCCTCGGGGTCCGGCGAGGTCACCCGGCTCGACCCGCGGACCTGCTGGAACGCGCCCAGCAGGGCTTCCGGGGTGGCACCGTGCCGGCGCAGCAGCTGGGCCACCGGCCCGCCCTCGGCGGCCAGGCCGACCAGCAGGTGCTCGGTCGACAGGTATTCGTCCGACAGCTCCTCGGCCTGCTTGACCGCGGCCGTCATCGCCTTGTGCAGGTCACGGCTGAACTGCGGCGCGGACACGGTGGCTCCGCTCGCGCTCGGCAGCCGGCCTTGCAGGGCGTCGTTCTCGGCTCGCACGTCGGTCAGGTCGGCACCCACCGCGCTCAGCAGCGGGGCGGCGGTGCCGTCGGTCTGCTCCAGCAGGGCGCCGAGCAGGTGCGCCGGCTCGACCGCCGGGTTGCCCCGGTCGACCGAGTGCCGGACCGCTGCCGAGAGCGCCTCCTGGCTCTTGGTGGTGAGCTTGTTGGCTTCCATGTACTCCGCTCCGTGGTCGTCCTCTACGGAGTCAACGAGCCAGAAGTTGAGCCTGTTCCACTCAACTTCTGGCTCGCGAACAACTGACTAGCGCCGGCGGGCGGGCTTCCAGACCACCAGCGCCGTTGATGGCTTGCGGACCTGGTCGAGCTCGGTGAGCAGCGCCTCTACCTGCCCCTGCAGGGCCTCGACCTGCTCCTCGAGCTCGATGATCCGCTTGATCCCGGCGAGGTTGACGCCCTCCTCCTGGGACAGCCGCTGCACCTCGCGGAGCAGGGCAACGTCTCGAGCCGAGTAGCGCCGGCCGCCGCCGGGGGTCCGGCTCGGGTTGACGAGCCCGAGCCGGTCGTACTGGCGCAGCGTCTGGGCGTGCATGCCGGCCAGCTGGGCCGCGACGGAGATCACGAAGACCGGCGCGTCCTCGGGGAACTGGTTGACCCGGTTGTCACGCATTGCCGTCCACCGCCGCGGTGATCTGCGGGCGCGGGTCGTCCGGCTGGGCCACCGCGTACTTCTCCAGCGCCTCCTTGGCCTCCCCCGGCAGGTTCTTCGGCACCGCGACCTCGGCCGTGACCAGCAGGTCGCCGGAGCCGCCCGATCGCTTCGGCACGCCTCGGCCGCGGACCCGGAAGGTCCGCCCCGACGCCGTGCCGGCCGGGATCTTCAGCGTCACCGCGCCGTCCATCGTCGGCACCCGCACGGTCGTGCCGAGCGTCGCCTCCGGGAACGTCACCGGCAGGGTGAGCGTGAGGTCGTCGCCCTTGCGGCCGAACAGCTCGTGCGCCCGGACGTGCACCCGCACGTACAGGTCGCCGGCCGGACCGCCGCGCTCGCCCGGGACGCCCTTGCCGGCGAGCCGGATCCGCTGCCCGTCGGCCACGCCGGCGGGGATCTTCACCGTGATCGTGCGGGTCTGGCTGGTCACGCCGGTGCCGCGGCAGTCAGGGCACGGGTCGTCGATGACCGACCCGGTCCCGCGGCATTCCCGGCACGGCTCGCTGAACGCGAACGCGCCCTGGTTGCGGGTGGTCAGGCCGGTGCCCAGGCAGTTCGGGCACTGCCGCGGCGCGGTGCCCGGACGGGCGCCGATGCCGCCGCAGGTGCGGCAGGCGGCCGGGCTGGCCAGCTGCAGCGGGACGGTCACCCCGTGCACGGCCTCCGGGAAGTCGAGGGTCACCTCGGTCTCCACGTCGGCCCCGCGGGACGCCGCCGCGCTCCGGCCGGCTCTGGTGCCCGCGCCGCGGCCGCCGAACAGCCCGCCGAACAGGTCGCCCAGGCCGCCCGAGCCCTGGTTGGCCCGGGTCGCGCCCTGCCCGAACAGGTCGTTCAGGTCGAACGTCTGGCCGCCCGCGCCACCGCCGCCCGGACGGAACCCGCCCGGGAAGCCGCCGCCCGGCATGCCGCCGCCGAACAGCGACCGCGCCTCGTCGTACTCGCGCCGGCGGGTCTCGTCCGAGAGCACGCCGTACGCCTCGGAGACCTCCTTGAACCGGGCCTCCGCCTTGGCGTCACCCGGGTTCTTGTCCGGGTGCAGCTCGCGGGCGAGCTTGCGGTACGCCTTCTTGATGTCCGATCCGGAGGCGTCCTTGGCGACGCCCAGGGCCTTGTAATAGTCCTTCTCCACGAAGTCCTTGGTGCTCACCGGGCGCCTCCTCTCCTACTCCGTCGTCTCGTCGTCATCGACCCGCGCGGCCACGTCCGGGGCCACCGTCGGGTCCTGGGTCGGGTCGGCCGGCTCCGGCGCCGGCTCGGCCACGGCCACCAGCGGCACCCGCAGCAGCCGGTCGCCGAGCTTGTAGCCGCGGCGGAGCACCGCCACGCAGGTCGGCTCGGTCGACCTCGGCGCTGGTCTGGTGGGCCACCGCCTCGTGCAGGGTCGGGTCGAACCGCTCGCCGACCTCCCCGTACGGCTGCAGGCCGAGCTTCTCCAGCGTCGCCTCCAGCTGGTCGGCCACCGCCTTGAACGCGCCGGTCAGGTCGCCGTGCTGGCGGGCCCGGTCGATGTCGTCCAGCACCGGCAGCAGCGCGGCCAGCACCACGCCGGTGGCGGCCTCGACGGTCGCCGCGCGGTCCCGGTCGACGCGCTTGCGGTAGTTCGCGTATTCGGCGGTGACGCGCTGCAGGTCGGCGGTCCGCTCGGCCAGCGCCTGCTTGGTCGCGGCGATCTCCTCGGCCGCCGCGCCGGCCGCGGGGGCGTGCCCCTCGGCGTGTCGGGGGCCGGCCGGGCCGGCGGGACCGGGCGCGCTGCCCGATCCCGCCGCGCCCGGGGAGGCGACGCGCGGGGCGCCGGTCTCCGGGTCGATTCGCCGCCGGTCGTTCACCACGACCCGCCGCTCCTCGGGGTGCTGCTCGGTCACTTGCGGTCCTCACCCGGCTCGTCGACGATCTCGGCCTCGACCACGTCGTCGTCCGCGCCGCCGGCGCCGGCGGTGTCACCGGTCGGGCCACCCGCGGTCGGGTCGGTGAACTGCTCGCCACCGGTCGCGCCAGCCGCCTGCTGCTGCGCGTACATCGCGCCGCCGGCCTCCTGGGAGATCCGGGCGACCTTCTCCTGCGCCGCCTTGATCGCCGCGATGTCACTGCCGCCCAGCGCCGAGCGCAGCTCGACGAGCGCCTCGTTCAGCTCGGTCCGCTTGTCCTCGGGCAGCTTGTCGCCGTTCTCCGCGAGGAACTTCTCGGTCTGGTACTGCAGGGACTCGGACAGGTTGCGGGTCTCCGCGTCCTCGCGCCGCCGCTTGTCCTCCTCGGCGTGCTCCTCGGCGTCCCGCATCATCCGCTCGATGTCGTCCTTCGGCAGCGCGGAGCCGCCGGTGATCGTCATCGCCTGCTGCTTGCCGGTCGCGGTGTCCTTGGCCGAGACGTGCACGATGCCGTTGGCGTCGATGTCGAAGGTGACCTCGATCTGCGGGATGCCCCGCGGCGCCGGCGGCAGGCCGGTCAGCTCGAACATGCCGAGCTTCTTGTTGTACGCGGCCATCTCGCGCTCGCCCTGGTAGACCTGGATCTGCACCGACGGCTGGTTGTCCTCGGCCGTGGTGAAGATCTCCGACCGCTTGGTCGGGATCGTGGTGTTGCGCTCGACCAGCCTGGTCATCACGCCGCCCTTGGTCTCGATGCCGAGGGACAGCGGGGTGACGTCCAGCAGCAGGACGTCCTTGACCTCGCCCTTGAGCACGCCGGCCTGCAGCGCGGCGCCGACGGCGACGACCTCGTCCGGGTTGACGCCCTTGTTGGGCTCCTTGCCGCCGGTCAGCTCGCGCACGACGTCGGCGACGGCCGGCATCCGGGTCGAGCCGCCGACCAGCACGACGTGGTCGATCTTCGAGACGTCGATCTTGGCGTCCCGGATGACCTGCTGGAACGGGCCCTTGGTCCGGTCGAGCAGCGACTGGGTCAGCCGCTGGAACTCGGCCCTGGACAGCGTGACGTCCAGGTGCAGCGGGCCGTCGGCGCCGGCCGTGATGTACGGCAGGTTGATCGTCGTCGACTGCGCGCCGGACAGCTCGATCTTGGCCTTCTCCGCGGCCTCCTGCAGCCGCTGCATCGCCATCTTGTCCTTGGACAGGTCGATGCCGTTCTGCGCGTTGAAGGTGCGCACCAGGTGCGTCACGATCGCCGAGTCCCAGTCGTCGCCGCCGAGGTGGTTGTCACCCGCGGTCGCCTTGACCTGGATCAGGCCCTCCTCGATCTCCAGCAGGGAGACGTCGAAGGTGCCGCCGCCGAGGTCGAAGACCAGGATGGTCTGCTCGCGCTCGCCCTTGTCCAGCCCGTACGCCAGCGCCGCGGCGGTGGGCTCGTTGATGATCCGCAGCACGTTGAGGCCCGCGATCGTGCCGGCCTCCTTGGTGGCCTGGCGCTGCGCGTCCTCGAAGTACGCCGGGACGGTGACCACCGCGTCGGTGACCTCCTCGCCCAGGTAGGCCTCGGCGTCCCGCTTCAGCTTCTGCAGCACGCGGGCGCTGATCTCCTGCGGCGTGTAGTTCTTGCCGTCGATCTCCTTCTTCCAGTCGGTCCCGATGTGCCGCTTGACCGACCGGACGGTCCGGTCGACGTTGGTGACCGCCTGACGCTTGGCGACCTCGCCGACGAGAACCTCACCGTTCTTGGCGAAGGCAACCACGGACGGAGTGGTCCGCGAGCCCTCCGCGTTGGCAATGACCGTGGGCTCGCCGCCCTCCAGGACGGCGACCACCGAGTTGGTGGTGCCGAGGTCGATGCCGACCGCTCGTGCCATTATTGGTCCCTTCCCTGATCTACGTGGGTGGAGCAGCAGAGCTGAGCGTACCCAACTCAAGCTTTCTGCTCATCCCAACGGGGCGCCGTCAGCCGATGTTCCCGGCCGGGACCTTTTCTTCCGCCGGCAGCCGCAGCACGAACCGCGCCCCGACCGGCGCGTCCTCGCAGGTCAGCTCGCCGCCGTGGGCGCGGGCGACGGCCAGGGCGATCGGCAGGCCGAGCCCGTTGCGGCCCGGCCCGGCCTCCAGCCGGACGAACCGCTCGAACACCCGGTCCCGCTCGGCCGGCGGCACGCCCGGGCCGTCGTCGGTCACCTCGACCACCGCCTGGCCGCCCTCCCGGCGGACCGCGATCAGCACCCGGCCGCCGGCCCGGCGGCCGTTGTCGGCCAGGTTGGTCAGCACCCGGGCGAGCTGCTCCGGGTCGCCCTCGACCGGGGCCGGCTCGGTCGTCGGCGCGCACGTCCGCGCCGAGCAGCCGCTGGGTCGCGGCCACCTCCTCGGCCAGCGCGGCCAGGTCGACCGGCTGCCGGCGCAGCGCGGCGGCCGGGTCGGCGCCGTCCAGCCGGGCCATCAGCAGCAGGTCGTCGACCAGCCGGCCGGCCCGGCGGGCCTCGCGGACCATCGCGACCAGCCGGCGCTCCCGCTCGGCCCGGTCCGGGTCGTCCCGCAGCAGCGCGTCGGCGGTCGCGATCACGCCGGCGACCGGGGTGCGCAGGTCGTGCGAGGCGTCGGCGAGGAACGCGCGCATCCGCAGCTCGGAGGCCTCCAGCGCGTCGAGCATCCCGTCGAACGCGACCGCGGTCCGGCCGAGGTCGGTGCCGGGGGTGTCCGGGTGCAGCCGCTCACCCCGGTTGCCGGCGGCGATCCGGCCGGCCAGCGTGGTCATCCGGCCGAGCGGGGCCAGCGCGGAGGACACCACCCGGGTCAGCAGCAGCCCGGTCAGCGCGAGCATCCCCGCCCCGGCGACCAGCTCGACCGTACGGAGCTGGGCCAGCGTGTGCTCGATCTCGCCGTCGCTCGCCGACAGCGTCAGCGTGCCGCGGGTCAGCGGCAGCTGCGCCGTGAGCACGCCGTCGACGGTCCCGATCCGTACGGTCGAGCTGTCCAGCGGCGGCCGCGGCGGGCGCGGTCCGTCCCGGCGGGGCCGGTCCGGGAGGTATCGGCCGTAGACCTCGGCGCCGCCGTCCCGGACCACCGCGGTGATGCCCTGGCCGGTGAGCCGGTCGGCGAGCTCCTGGTCGGTGTAGCCGCGGCCGGCCAGCAGCTGCGCGAACCCGGCCCGCTCGGTCAGCCGGTCCCGCAGGTCGGCGTGCAGCCGGGCCGCGAGCACGGCGTTGACCAGCAGGCCGAGGCCGACCAGGGCGACGGTCAGCAGGCCGAGCACGGCCAGCACCACCCGCAGCCGCAGCGACGGTGTCCTCACGGCGTCACCCCCACCCGGTAGCCGACG
Organism: uncultured Actinomycetota bacterium; assembly: GCA_963770145.1. Classification (GTDB taxonomy): domain Bacteria; phylum Actinomycetota; class Actinomycetes; order Mycobacteriales; family CADCTP01; genus CADCTP01. The sequence goes on from CAVYOJ010000002.1 coordinate 157,358, forward strand.
CCGCGCACGGTGTGCACGCAGCCGCGGGCCGTGGGCCTCCAGCTTGCGGCGCAGCGCGGAGACGTGCGCCTCGACCAGGTTGGGGTCGTACTCGTCGTAACCCCAGACCTGGGTGAGGATCTGCGTCTTGGACAGCACCCGGCCGCGGTTGCGGACCAGGTACGACAGCAGCCGCAGCTCGGTGGCGGTCAGCGCGACCGGCTCGCCGGCGACCAGCACCCGGCCGGCGTCCTCGTCCAGCACCAGCTCGCCCACCTCCACCGTCGGCGACACCAGCCGGCCGGTCCGCCGCAGCACCGCCCGCAGCCGGGCCACCAGCTCGGCCAGCACGAACGGCTTGACCAGGTAGTCGTCCGCGCCGGCGGCGAACCCGGCCAGCCGGTCGTCGACCGCGTCCCGGGCGGTCACGAAGACGACCGCGACCTCGCCGTGCTCGCGCAGCCGCCGGGCCAGCGCGAGGCCGTCCGGCCCGGGCAGGCTGATGTCCAGCACGGCCGCGTCCGGCCGGAACCGGGCCACCGCGGCGGCCAGATCGCGGCCGTCGGCCGCGGCCGAGCACGACGAACCCGGCGGCCTCCAGCGCGGCGGCGATCGTCTCGCGGAGGACCGGCTCGTCCTCCACGACCAGTACGCGCGCGGCGGTCACCACCCTCCGCAGGGTCCGCGCCCGAACTGTGAAGTTGCTGAAGTTCAGGCCGTCTTCAGGAACGCGCAGGCACCGTGGACGGGGTGAACACAGAACCTCCTGCCTGGGTCCCCGGTCCGCCCGGACCGCCACCCCCGCCGCCGCGACCGGCCTGGCGGTCCGGGCGCATGCTCGCGCTGGCCGGAATCGCCGCGATCGTGCTCGCCGTCGGCGGGGTCGCGGTCGCGGCCGCCGCCACGTCCGACTCGTCGCCGTCCCCGAGCGCGTCCGCCGCGCCGTCGCCCGGCTCGACCGCACCGCCGCGCCGCGAGCGGCAGCCGTTCCTGGCCGGCACCGTCGTCTCGGCGTCCGGGACCACGATCACGATCACCGACGTCCAGGGCTTCCAGCGGACCATCCACACCACGTCGGCCACGACCTACGCGGACGGGCTGACCGCGACCCCCGCGGCCGGCACCCGGATCTACGCCGATGGGCACGGTCGACACGGACAAGACCTCGCTCAAGGCGACCAGGGTCGGGAAGCTGCCCGACCGCGCCGGCGGCCGCGGCTTCCCGGGTCGCGGGTTCCCGGGCCGGGCCCCGGCCGGCACCACGACCGCGACGGCGACAAGGGCGGCGCCCCGGCCACGCCGACCCCCACCCCGTCCCCGACCGCCTGACCCGACCGGGCCGGCTGGACCCGGGCGACCCGACCCGGTGTCCCCTGCGGCGCCTCCACCGTTGCGTGGAGGCGCCGCTGCCGTACGCCCGCTGCGGGAGGATGGCGCGGTCCGTTGCCCGAGGGAGGGGAGACCCCGTGCAGGTCCAGGTCCGCCACCAGCCGTCGTTCGCCGTCGCCCGCTGCCTGCTCGCGGCCGGGGAGCCGCTGCGGGTGGAGTCCGGCGCGATGCTCGCCACCTCGTGGGGCGTGCAGATCGAGGCGAGCATGCAGGGCGGCCTGATCAAGGGGCTGCGGCGGGCCGCGCTCGGCGGCGAGTCGCTGTTCGTCACGACGTACACGGCCCCGCAGGGCGGCGGCTGGGTCGACGTCGCCGCCAACCTGCCCGGCGACATCGTCACCGTGTCGGTCACCCCGGACCGGCCTTCTTCATCACCCGCGGCTGCTGGATCGCCAACTCGCACGGCGTGGAGATCCAGACCCAGTGGGGCGGCTCGCAGAACCTGTTCGGCGGCGAGGGCGGCTTCGTGCTGCAGGCCACCGGGCAGGGCGAGGTCGTGCTCGGCTCGTACGGGGCGGTCGACACCGTCGAGCTCGGCCCGGGCGAGGCGATCACGATCGACTCCGGCCACGTCGTCGCGTACGACGCCGGCGTGCAGTCCCGGCTGCGCCGCGCGGTCGAGGGCCGCTCGGTCCAGTCGCTGAAGTCGGGCGAGGGCTTCGTCTTCGACTTCTCCGGCCCCGGCCGGGTGATGATCCAGACCCGCAACCCGCGCGCGCTGATCGACTGGCTGACGGCGGAGCTGCCGTTCTCCCGCAACTGAGGTCGGCAGGCCGACGCCCGTCCGTCGGGTGGCGAACATGGACATCGGCATCGGAGCTGCCCACCACCTTGACCGTCGACGGCCCGCCGTGGTCGACTGGGCCCGCCGGGCGGAGGAGCGCGGCTTCGCCAGCCCTCGCCACCATCGACCGGCATCGTCTACCCGACCTACGACTCGGTCACCGCGCTGGCCGCCGCGGCCGGGGCGACCACCCGGATCGGGCTGTTCCCCGACATCCTGCTGGCGCCGCTCTACCCGCCGGTGTGGCTGGCCAAGGCGACCGGCCAGCCTGCACGCGCTGTCCGGCGGCCGGCTCACCCTCGGCGTCGGGGTCGGCGGCCGCGAGGACGACTACGCCGCCGATGGACCGCCCGTACGGCGAGCGCGGGCGGCTGATGGACGAGACGCTGGAGCTGCTGCACCGGGCCTGGGCCGGCGAGCCGGTGGCCGGCGGCGAGTTGCCGGTGGCGCCGCCGGTGCCCGGCGGCCGGGTGCCGGTGCTGGTCGGCGGGGCAGCGACGCCGCGGCGATCCGCCGTACGGTCGGTACGGCGACGGCTGGACCTCCGGCGGCGCCCCGCCGGAGCAGGCGGCGCAGATGGCCGAGAAGGATCCGGCAGGCCTGGCGGGACGCCGGCCGGGACGGCGAGCCGCGGACTGGCGGCGCTGATGTACTTCGGCCTCGGCGACGACGAGCGCTGGCCACTCGCTGCGGACACTACTACGCCTTGCTCGGCGAGAGGGCCGAGCAGGTCGTGCAGTCGGCGGCGGGGACGCCGGAGCAGGTCGACCGAGCGGGTCCGGCGTTCGCCGACGCCGGCTTCACCGAGCTCGTCTTCGACCCGACGGTGGCCGCCCTGGACGAGGTCGACCGCCTCGCCGACGCGTGCTCTGACCTGCGGCCGGACTGTGACGAGGCGTACGCCGTCACGGCGCCGGCCGCGTGGGAGGCTCCCGGCGGGTCCCGCCGCGCGGGTGAAGTTACCCGTCGGTAAAGTTGGGATCCTTCGTGGCGGAGGAGGGCCGTGACGCTTCGCCTGGTCCTCGGGCTGCTGATGACCGCGGCCGCGTTCGCGGTCGCCGGGCGGCGGGTCTGGTGGCTCGTCCCGGCTGGTCCGCACCGGGCAGCCGGCGCCCGGCCGGCTGGACGGCGCCCCGGCCCGGCTGCGGGCCGAGGTCGCCGAGGTCTTCGGCCAGCGCAAGCTGCTGAAGTGGTCGGTCCCCGGGCGTCGCGCACTTCCTGACCTTCTGGGGCTTCGTCGTCCTGGTCCTGACGATCATCGAGGCCTGGGGCGCGCTGTTCGACCGCGGACTTCCACATCCCGCTGCATCGGCCGCTGGCGCGGCGATCGGCTTCCTCGAGGACCTGTTCGCCGTCGCCGTGCTGGTCGGGCATCGTGCACGTTCGCGGTGCTGCGGATGCGGCAGCGCGCCGGCCCGGCAGCAGCGGGCGTCCCGGTTCTACGGCTCGCACACCCGGGCCGGCCTGGGTGATCCTCGGCATGATCGCGCTGGTCGTCATCACGCTGCTGCTCTACCGCGGCGGCGCAGATCAACACCGGCGTCTTCCCGTTCGGGGACAGCCCGTGGGCGTTCGCGTCCTGGACGCGTGGCCAAGGCGCTGCACCCGCTCGGGCGAGACGCCAACGAGGTCATCGAGACCGTCTTCCTGCTCGCGCAACGTGGCGCGTGATCCTCGCCTTCCTGGTCATCGTCGTCGTACTCCAAGCACCTGCACATCGCGCTCGCCCCGCTCAACGTGGCGACCAAGCGGGTGCCGGACGGGCTCGGCGCGCTGCTGCCGGTCACCGACGCCGAGCGGCAAGCCGCGATCGACTTCGCCGACGCCGGAGAACCTCGACGAGGACCAGGTGTTCGGCCGCGGCAAGGTCGAGGACTTCACCTGGAAGGGCATGCTCGACTTCGCGACCTGCACCGAGTGCGGCCGCTGCCAGTCGCAGTGCCCGGCCTGGAACACCGGCAAGCCGCTGTCGCCCGAAGCTCGTGATCATGGACCTGCGCGACCACCTGTTCGCCAAGGCGCCCTACCTGCTCGGCGGCCAGAGGCGGCGCACGGCGACGGCGGCGTCGCCGCGACCGGGGTCGACGAGGGCGGCCCGGAGTCGGCCGAGCCCGGCGCCGGCCACGGCGGCGTGCCGGAGTCCGGCTTCGGCCGGGTGCCGCAGCCCGGGCGCGGCCGCAGGCCGAGCCGGCCGCTGGTCGGCACCGCCGAGGAGGGCGGCGTCATCGACCCGGACGTGCTGTGGTCGTGCACCACCTGCGGCGCCTGCGTCGAGCAGTGCCCGGTCGACATCGAGCACGTCGACCACATCGTCGACATGCGCCGCTACCAGGTGCTGGTCGAGTCGGCGTTCCCGTCCGAGGCCGGCGTGATGCTGCGCAACATCGAGAACAAGGGCAACCCCTGGGGCCTGACCGACGCGGCCCGCGAGGAGTGGACCGCCGGGCCTCGACTTCGAGGTGCGCCGGGTCGAGCCGGGCGAGCCGATCCCGGCCGACGTCGAGTACCTGTTCTGGGTCGGCTGCGCCGGCGCGCTGGAGGACCGGTCGAAGAAGGTCACCCGCGCGTTCGCCGAGCTGCTGCACGCCGCCGGGCGTCGAGTTCGCGATCCTCGGCGCCGGCGAGACCTGCACCGGCGACCCGGCCCGCCGGCTCGGCAACGAGTTCCTGTTCCAGATGCAGGCCATGCAGAACGTCGAGACGCTCAACTCGATCGGCGCCACGAAGATCGTCGCGACCTGCCCGCACTGCTTCAACACGCTCGCGAACGAGTACCCGCAGATCGGCGGCAACTACGAGGTCGTGCACCACACCCAGCTGCTCGGCCGGCTGGTCGACGAGGGCCGGCTCACCCCGGTCAAGCCGATCGACCAGCTCGTCACCTACCACGACCCCTGCTACCTCGGCCGGCACAACAAGGTCTACACGCCGCCGCGCGAGGTGCTCGTCGACCGTCCCCGGCCTGCGCCAGCAGGAGATGCACCGGTGCAAGGAGCGCGGCTTCTGCTGCGGCGCCGGCGGCGCCCGGATGTGGATGGAGGAGAAGATCGGCAAGCGGATCAACGTCGAGCGGGTCGACGAGGCGCTGGCGCTCGACCCGGACGTGGTCTCCACCGCCTGCCCGTACTGCATGGTCATGCTCTCCGACGCGGTCACCGCCAAGAAGCAGTCCGGCGAGGCGCGCGAGGACGTCGAGGTGCTCGACGTCGCCCAGATCCTGCGCCGGTCGCTGGCCGTGCCCGGATCCGGTTGCGGACTGACCGCCGCGGCGTACGGGCGTGATGGCAGACTGACGACATGGCACTGCTGCCGCCGGACAGCCCCCGGCGGCGTGATCGCGGCAAGGAAGAGGCCGCCCGCAAGCAGCGTGCCCGCTTCGCCCGCGACGTCGGCGACGAGCACGGGCAGGCCTGGGCGCACCAGACGCCGCGCCGCCAAGCGCAGCAGGATCACCATCGTCGTCGCGCCATCTTCGTCGCGTTCGCGGTGCTCGGCGCGCTGCCGCTGGTGCTGCACGACGGCGACAGCCAGCTGATCCGGCCCAACTGCACCACCCCCGCGCTGGCCGACCGGCCCGGCGAAGATCAGGCCCGGGCACCAACTTCGCCTGGCAGGCCGCCGGGCCGGAGCAGGGGCCGTACGTGCTGGTCCTGGACGCGGCCACGGTGACCGGACCGGTCGGCGGCCCGGTCACGCCGGACAACGGCCGGGTGCTGTCCGCGCCGATCGCGCTGACCGGCTGCCGGTCCGCCCAGACGCTCGCGGCGGGCCCGGACAGACAGCGGCACCCACGAGGTGGCGCTGTTCCGACACGGGCCGGCACCGCGTGGGCGCGGGTGGCCGTGGCGCTACTGGAAGTGTCCTAGCAGGTCACGGTCTGGTTGCCGGCCTTGCGTCAATGCAAGCCGGATGCGAGGGTGACCGCCACTCCGCAAGCCCCGTCAAGGAGCGTTCATGCCCTCACGCACGAGGAAGGCGAGGCTCCTCGGCCTCGCCTTCGGTGCGGCGGCGCTTCCCGGCCTGGTCCTGATGACCGCCGGCAATGCAGCCGCCGCGCCCGGGTCGCCGAGCGGCGCGCGACCCACGCCCGTACCGGCTTCGGTGAAGACCGTGGACAAGGCGGGGTCGCTCGCGCCGTCGCTGCGGGATGCCAAGGGCACCGTCACGGTGTCGGTCGCGCTCTCGCAGAAGCCGGTCGGCGCCACGGTCGCCGCAGGACTCGCTGCGCACCGGCACGCTGCCGACCAAGGCGAGCCAGCAGGCGCAGACCGACGCGGTCAAGGCGCAGCAGGACCAGGTGATCGGCCAGGCCCGCGGCGCTCGGCGCCAAGGCGCTCGGCCGGGCCAGCCGGGCGGCCAACGCGGTCGCCATGTCGATCCCGGCCAGCAAGCTGACCGACCTGGCCAAGATCGCCGGCGTCGTCTCGGTGAAGCCGGTGGCCAGGTACGAGATGCAGCAGGACCCGGGCGGCTCCGGCAGCCTGGCCCAGGCGGCCGACTACCTGCAGGTCAACCGCGGTGCGCGAGCAGGGCTTCGACGGCACCGGCGTGAAGGTCGCGGTGCTCGACTCCGGCGTCGACTTCACCCACGAGTACCTGGGCGGTCCCGGCACGGTCGAGGCGTACAACACCTGCTTCGCGCAGAACGCGCGTCGGCCCCGAGCGGCATCTGCGCCGACTTCTTCGGCCCGAACGCGCCCGAAGGTCAAGGGCGGCACCGACTTCGTCGGCGAGACCTGGAACGGCGCCGCCAACTCGCCGCCGCTGGCGCCGGACCCGAACCCGATCGACTTCGAGGGCCACGGCACGCACGTCTCCGACATCGCCGCCGGCCGCAGCGCCGACGGCACCCACAAGGGCATCGCCCCGGGCGCCGACCTGTACGCGGTGAAGGTCTGCTCCTCGGTCTCCACCTCGTGCAGCGGCGTGGCGATGCTCGCAGGGCATCGACTGGGCGCTCGACCCCAACGGCGACGGCGACATCTCCGACGCCATGGACGTCATGAACCTGTCCCTCGGCAGCCCGTACGGCCAGGAGCAGGACGACTCGACCGTCGCGATCGACAACGTGGTGCGCGCCGGCGTCGTCGCCGTCCTCTCCGCCGGCAACAACGCGGACCGGCCGTTCATCGTCGGCTCGCCGTCGACCGCGGCCCGGGCGATCAGCGTGGCCCAGACCGCGCTGCCGGACGACAAGCTGCAGACGATCGAGCACCGACAAGGGCATCACGGTCCGCAACTCCAAGCTGCAGACCTGGTGCACCGCCGCCGAGCGGCGACGATCACCGCGCCGCTGGCGCCGACGGCCGGCGCGCCGAACGCCACCGAGGGCTGCGAGGCGGCGGACTTCGCCGGCTTCCCGGCCGGCGCGGTCGCGCTGATCCAGCGCGGCACCTGCAACGCGTCGCTGAAGGCGCAGAACGCGCAGGCCGCCGGTGCGTCCGCGGTGATCATCTGGAACAACGTGCCGGGTGACCCGCCGGACTTCTCCTTCGGCGGCGGGCGCCGACGTCACGATCCCGACGTACACGATCTCGCAGGCCGACGGGCAGGCGCTGCTGGCGGCCACGCCAGGCCGGCACGGTCACCGTCACGATCGACCCGGCGCAACTTCACCTCGCTGACCAACACCACGGTCGGCACGTCCAGCCGCGGCCCGGCGATCTCCGGCATCCGCCCGAAGCCGGACATCGGCGCGCCCGGCGCGTGGCTGTCCGCGGAGGTCGGCACCGGCAACGGGCAGACCAACTTCGGCGGCACCTCGGGCGCGGCTCCGGTCATCACCGGCGCGGCGGCCCTGGTGCTCGACAAGTTCCCGAAGACGACGCCGGCGATCGTCAAGGCGCGGCTGCTCAACGCCGCGAGCACCGAGAACCGGACGCCGGACGCGCAGGCGAACCTCTACCCGACCCCGGTCACCCGGATCGGCGCCGGCGAGGTCCGGGTCGCCCCGGCGCTGACCAACGCCGGCGTGCTGCTCAACAAGGCGCTCGGCGCCGGCAACGTCGGCTTCGGGCTGCCGCACCTGACCAAGAAGACGACGTTCACGGCGGGGCTGTCGATCCGGAACACCGGCTCGGCGGCGAAGACCTACCTGCTCACGCCGACCTTCCGGGACGCCGGCCGACGCAGAACGCCGGCGTCACGGTGCAGGCGCCGGCCTCGGTCACCGTCCCGGCCGGCGGCGTCAGCTCGTTCACCGTCCAGGTGACGATCGACCCGGCGAAGCTGGCGGAGTGGCCGTTCACGCACTCGGCGGGCTTCACCGGCGACGGCACCGCGCTCAACGGTCCGGAGTTCGACGGCCTGATCAAGGCGGTCGCGACCGACGAGACGCTGCACCTCGGCTGGACCGTGCTGCCGGAGCGCTCGGCCGACGTGTCCACCGCGGGCTCGGCCAAGGCCGGCTCGCAGATCACGCTGACCAACGCGCTCCAAGGTGCTGGACGGCGCCGTGCAGGTCTTCGGCCTGACCGGCACCAGCCCGAAGATGCCGAAGCCGGCGCCGGGCACGCCGGGCTCGCCGGGCTCGAACGCCGCGGTGATCGACCTGCAGGCGGCCGGCGTCCGTGACGACGTCGCCACCGACCTGATCCAGTTCGCCGTGGCGGGCTGGCAGCGGCAGACGATCCCGCTCTACCCGGCCGGGTACGAGGTCGACATCGACACCAACCGCGACGGCAACGTCGACTTCGCGGTGTTCCAGCAGGAGGCGGTCGGCGTCGGCTCGTCCGGCCAGAGCATCGTCGTGGTGCTCAACGTCGCGACCGGTGCGGCGCAGGCGTTCTTCTTCACGGACGCGAACTTCGACTCCGCGACCCAGGTCCTGTCGGCGCCGCTGTCGGCGCTGGGCCTGACCCGCGGCTCGACGTTCGACTTCTCGGTGCTGGCGTTCGACAACTACTTCACCGGCATCGTGACGGACGCGATCGAGGGCCAGACCTGGACGGTCGGGTCGTCGAAGTTCGCGCTGCAGGGTGGCGCCGAGCAGCTCTCGGTTCCGGCCGGGCGCTCGCTCAAGGTGACGGTCAGCCGCAACGCCTCGGCGGGCGAGACGACCTCCACCGGCCTGCTGTTCCTGTACGACAACGCGGCGACGAAGGACGCACAGCCAGTGCGGATCAGCTAGCCAGTCGCTCAGTGGGGGGCCCGGTCGCTGCGGCGGCCGGGCCCCCTTTCTCATGTCGGCCAGCGCTGGAAGTTCACCCAGGACCGGGACGGCGTGGGACCCCGCTGCCCCTGGTAGCGCGACCCGTACGCGCTCGACCCGTACGGCTGCTCGGCCGGGCTGGACAGCGCGAAGAGGCAGAGCTGACCGATCTTCATCCCCGGATGCAGGATGATCGGCAACGTCGCCACGTTCGACAGCTCCAGCGTGATGTGCCCGGTGAACCCCGGATCGATGAACCCGGCGGTGCTGTGCGTCAGCAACCCCAGCCGGCCCAGGGAACTCTTCCCCTCCAGCCTCCCCGCAAGATCGTCAGGAAGCGTGACCACCTCGAGCGTGGACCCGAGCACGAACTCCCCCGGGTGCAACACGAACGGATCGTCGCCTTTCGGCTCCATCAGCGTCGTGAGGTCGTCCTGCTGCTGCGCCGGATCGATGTGCGTGTACTGCTGGTTGTTGAACACCCGGAACCACCGGTCCAGCCGCACGTCGATGCTCGACGGCTGCAGCAGGCTCGGCTCGTACGGCTCCAGCCGCAGCCGCCCGGCCGCGACCTGCGCCTTGATGTCCCGGTCGGAGAGCAGCACTAGGCCTCCAGAGCTTTCAGCTGCCGCTTGAGCGCCACCTGCCGGTAGCTCGTCTCCACGAGCTCGGCGACCTCGGTCCAGTCGGGTTCCGCCGTCTCCAGGTTGAGCGCGAGCCACCCCCGCGCCCCCCAGTACCACGGCTCGAAGAACCGCTTGTCCTCGAGCAGCGCGGCCCGGTCGGCTGGGTCGGCCTTGAACGTCAGCGCGTACCCGTCGTCGCTGTGGTGGTCGTAGATCGCGAACATCTTCCCCTTGGCGCCGGCCCGGAAGCTCGGCCATCCCCAGGCCTCGACCTCCACCGCCTCCGGCAACGCCAAGCACACCCGCCGCACCCCGCCGAGCTGCGGATCGTCGTCGGCGTACATCCTCGGGTGCGGCACCGGGCCACCCTACGACGCTGGTAGTCTCGGACCGCACCGCCGCGGGTGTAGTTCAATGGCAGAACATCAGCTTCCCAAGCTGACAGTGGGGGTTCGATTCCCCTCACCCGCTCCACACGAGAGCTCATGCCGGCGGTCATTGTCGGTCTGGGCTTCATTTGTCGGCGTCCGTGCTCGTGGCGCGGGCTGGTCGCTGGGGTGGCTAGGTCATCGCGGGCTGGGCAGCCTCCGGGACCGGGGGCGACCGTTGACCGATACGGCGACGGCGGCCATGCACACGGCTAGGACGGTCCACCAGACGGTGTTCGACGACAGCCCGGCGCCGGACGTCGGGAACGTACTCACTCGGCGGCCAACCGGCGGTAGGAGGCTGGGCGCCATCAGGATCAGCACGACGATGGCGGAGGCCAGCGCGCCCGGCTCACCGGTGTGCGTGCGGGCCACGCACGCCACGGCGAATCCCAGCGCGACGTTGCCGGCGAGCGCGAGCGCGGTCGCCGGCCACGGCAGCGCCAACCCGCGCAGCGCACCGGCCAGCATCAGCACCGCGCCGGCAGCGAGCGGGGCCAGCAACGCCAGGGACCGGATCGCGGTGCGCCGGACGGGTCCGGTCGGGGTCACGTCGACGACCATGCTGGCCGGCTCGTCGAGGACGAACGCGGCCGCGGCGGCGAGCAGCGTGAAGGCGATCGGGAACAGGACGGTGGCCGCCGCGGGGAACGCGACGCCGCAGCCGCCCACCACGACCGCCGCGCCGCTGAGGCCGGTGAACGCCGGCCATGCCCCGGCCCGCAGGATCGACCGGACGATCATGTCTGGACCGCGTGGGCGAACCCGCCGCCGACGGCCAGCACGAGCATGATCGCGGCCACCACCAGGACGATCTGAAGGGCGCGGGTGACCCGGAAGCGCACCCGACCTTCAGCCCCGCGCAGCCAGCGCCACCAGCACCGCGATCGCGCACAGCGCGAGCTGCCAGCCGATGAAGAACCACGGGGATCCGCGCCAGGTCGTGACGTCGGCACCGTCGTCGGCGATCGTGAAGAACGCGAACGGCGAGAACAGCCGCAGCGCCGTGAGGGCCGTCGAGTCCGGATGCGACAGTGACGGGATCGTCGCCACGTTCACCCAGCCGTAGATGACCAGGAACAGTACGAAGCCGGCGCCAGGGAAGCGGACCCACCGGCCCAACGCGACGCCGAGCAGCGGGCCGCCGAGCGACGGGACGACGATCTGCGCGACGAGGACGGCGACCTGCGCCGGCGGGCTGAACGCCCCGTACACCCGGGAGCCGATCGGGTGGAGATGCAGGAACGCGAACAGGGTCAGCACGCCGCAGAGGAACGGCACGACCGCGACCGCGCAGAGCGCGGCCGTGCGCACCGGCAACGTGGTCGGGGTGACGCCGACGACCGGCTCGCTGTCGCGCATCGACCGGGTCAGCCAGTACGTGGCCATCATGCCGAAGCCGCCCAGGAAGATCGCCGGGTACGGGTTCACGGTGTCGATCTCGGTGACCGACGTCGCTGCGCCCGGCCCACGTCGACCACGCGGTCATCACCACGGCGAACAGGAAGACCGGATTGACGACGAACCGGCGCAACTCGCGGGCGGCGAGCGCGACGAGCGTGGTCCGGCCGGCGACCGCCTCGGCGCGGGCGGGCGCGAGCGTCGCGGTCACGACGCCACCTCCTCGGCGCCGGCTGCCGGACCCGCCGCGCAGCAGCAGGTAGGCGTCTTCGAGGGACGGTTCGACGTGCTCGACACCGTCCCGCGCCTGCGCGGCGACGTTGCGGTACCGGCCGGTGCCGGTCCGCCAGGAGACGGTCGCCGCCGGATCCGGCTGGTCGGCGAGCCAGACCCGACCGGCGGCCCGGCGACCAGGTCGGTGACCGGCCCGTCGTAGCGGACCCGGCCCCGATCCAGCACGACGACGCGCTCGCACAGGGCCGCGACATCCTCGGTCTGGTGGGTGGACAGCACCACGATCGAGGTCCGCGCGATCTCCGCCAGCACCGTCCGCAGCGTGACCCGCTGCTCCGGGTCGACGCCCGCGGTCGGCTCATCCAGGATCAGCACCGACGGCGACCCGAGCAGCGCCTGCGCCAGCGCGACCCGCCGCCGCTGGCCGCCAGACATCGACCCGGACCCGCTTCGTCGCGACCTCGGCCAACCCGACCTGGTCGAGCACCCGGCGCACCTCCGCATGCCGGGCCGCCGGCTGCGTCCACTCCTTGAGCAGCGCGATGTAGTCGACGAACGCGAACGCGGTGAACCCACGCGGGAACCCGACCTCCTGCGGCAGGTAGCCCAAGCCGCGGCGGATCTCGGTGCGTTCGGCCGGCACCTCCGACGTCCCGGCCCAGCACCCGTACCTCTCCCCGGCTGGGCGGCAGCGCGGTGGCCAGCAGCCGCAGCAGGGTCGTCTTGCCCGCGCCGTTCGGGCCGAGCAGCCCGATCACACCGGGCTCCAGGTCCAAGTCGACATCGGCGAGCGCCCGGGTGGCCCCGAACGAGCGCCCGACGCCACGCAGGCGGATCGAAGCGGTCATCGCCGCCACCTCCAGTGTCGACAGCAGGGCAACCGGCGGTCACGCACGTGCTCCGCCGGCGTTCGGCGAAGCAGGAACAGGGCCGTCACGGTCGCCACGATGACGAACCCCTCGACGGCCATGGCCCAGGCGGGAGCGTCGAGGAAGAACGCGGGCACGGCCAGCAGGGCCGAGATCACCCGGGTGACCACGATCGTGGCGAGGGCGCTGCGGCTGCCGCGGCGGGCCGGTACGAGTGCTACCAGCGTGATCAGTCCGAGCGCGGCGACGCCGAGGCTGACGGCGAGCGGGGGTGGGTCGTCGTACCCGATGGCTCCGACCAGGGCGACGTCGATCAGTCCGAGTACGGCGAAGATCGCGGTAGTGGTGCCGGTGAGCGGTGTCGGGCGGACGATGGGCTCGTGCGTGGTCATGGCTTTTCCTCCACTGTCGATGGATCGTGGGTCGCGGGTTCGCCCACCGCCGACCTGGACGGTGTCGGCGGGTGATAGGGCGTGCCGGCGGCAGAAGGTTGATCGGGGATTGCGGCTGGTGTCGGGCCGGCGCATCGGGATGGAGCAGGCCAGGGCGAGGGTCACGAACAGGGACGACGCGAGCGTGCAGAACCAGGCGCCGTGCGGGGTGGTGACGCTGAGGTCAGGGTTCGGCCTGGGAGCGAGGAAAGTGACACGCTATCGAGGCGAGGGCGATGACGCCGGCCACCACCCGCGCCCAGCGTGGGCCACGACCGGACACGGAGTAACCGCCGACCATGGCGGTCAAGGCGAGGTCGATGGGCCCGAAGTCCGGTCCGGCAGTGAAGAGGTTCGGGATGATGCCCACCAGTAGCGGGGCCAGGATCAGCAGCGGGTGCGGGGGGCCGGTGCGGCGTTGGTATTCGGCCAAGCCCAGCAGCGCGCCGACGATGATGCCGGTCGGGAGGATGATCCCGAACGTGCCGCTGAAGGTGAACGTCGAGGCCGGGCCGGCCAGCGCCATCATGAAGCCGCGCAGGCTGGCCGCCCAGGCGAGCCCGAGGACGGCGCCGACCAGGATGAAGCGGATGCCGACGATGGTCAGCTTGCGTCGAGTCGGCGGCGGGTGCGGATCCCGCGAGCGACCTGTGGTGACTGTGTATTCGCCGGTCATGATCTCTCCGGAGCGTGCGCGGACGAGTTCTGTTGTCAGCCACCGTCGTCGGACCGGACGTGTGCGCGCAGCCGTGGGAGCACTCGACTCAGGGCGAGTGGTAGCACTGTTGCCGGGCTGATCGATGCGTTGCGACGATGATCGGATGTCCGGACCGGTGGTGCGGCCGATTCCCGCCGCGTTGTTGGCGTTGACGATCGCGCTTGCGATCGCATCGGTGCCGGTCTCGTTCGGCCACGAGTTGCTGATCGACACAGTGCTGTACCCGCTGAACGGGGTGGCGTTCGCGGTCGCCGGCGCGTTGATCGCCTCGCGGTGGCGGGGTAGCTCGATCGGATGGGTACTGCTCGGCGTCGGTGTGGTCACCGCCTTCGGGGAGGCGGTCGAAGGCTACGGCTATCACGACGGCTATCCGGCCGCGGTCACCGCCGAGTGGATCGCGACCTGGATCAACTTCGTGGAGATCGGGGCCACCGCGATCATTCTCACGCTGCTCCCATCCGGCCGGGTGCTCAGCGCGCGGTGGCGTCCGGTGTTGTGGGCCGGTATCGCCGCTACCGGGTTGCTGGTCGTGAGCTCGGCATTCGGTCATTCGACGGATTCGTCGTTCCGCTCCGGCCGGAACCCGTACGCCGTCGACAGCCCCGTTGTCGGTGTGCTCTACGTGGTCGGCCAGGTGCTGTTCCTGGCGGCGTTGCTGGCCTCGATCGTGTCGTTGGTCGCCCGGTTCCGTCGATCGAGTGGCGTCGAGCGTCAGCAACTGAAGTGGATCGCGTACGCGGTGACAGCTCTGGCGGTCATGGCGCCGATCGCGATCTTCTTCTACTACGACAGTGTCCTCGTGCAGGTCGCGATCGCACCTGTCGTGACCGCCCTGCCCGCCGCCATCTGTATCGCGATCATGCGCTACCGGCTCTACGACATCGACGTCATCGTCAACCGCACCGTCGTCTACGGATCGCTCACCATCCTGCTCGCCGGTGGATACGTCGGTGTCAGCCTCGCCCTCGGTGCGGCGTTCGGTGGGCTGCACTCGTCGTGGGTCACCGCGGGCGCGACGCTCGCGGCCGCGCTGGCGTTCGGTCCGCTGCGGCGCTGGATCCAGGACGCGGTCGACCGGAGATTTCGGCGGGCCCGCTACGCCGCCCTGGGTCGGGTCGATGCCTTCCTGGCGGACCTTCGTGGCGGGCGGGTGGTTCCGGAGCGGCTCGAAGATCTGCTGCGTGAGGTGCTGAATCGGCCAGACCTCGAACTGCGCTATGTCCTTCCCGACGCCACCACCTACATCGACGCGCACGGAGCCGAGGTGTCACAGGATGACGGCGGACGACTGCACACGCGGGTGGAACGGGCCGGAGTCCTGCTGGCGGTCGTGAGCCACGTGGAGGATCTCGACTCGATCGATGCGGCGCGCCGACCAACTCTTGATGAAGGAGGTGCTCGGCCGCGCCGGCCTCGCGATCGAGATCGCGCGACTACAGGCCGAGGTCCGCCATCAGCTCGCGGAGGTCACAGCGTCGAGGGCACGAATCATCGCCGCCGGCTACGAGGAGCGTCGCCGACTCGAGCGGGACCTGCACGACGGCGCCCAGCAGCGCCTGGTCAGCATCGGCCTCGCACTTCGCCACGCCCAGCATCAACTGGGCAGCTCACCGGTCAGCGACACGATCGAGGACGCGGTCGACCAGATCAGCGTCGCCATCACCGACCTGCGAGAGTTGGCCAACGGCGTTCGTCCCGCTCTACTCGACCAGGGTCTCAGCGTCGCGCTGCACGACCTGGCGAGCCGGACGTCGCTGCCGGTGAGCCTGACGGGCGACCGCCGAACGGTTCTCGGCCGAGGTCGAAGCGACCGCATACTTCGTCGCCTGCGAGGCCGTGACGAACGCGGTCAAGCATTCAGCCGCGAAACGGATAGTGGTCAACGCCGAACGCCAGGACGGCCGTCTTGTCGTCACCGTCGGCGACGACGGTGTCGGAGGCGCTCACACCTCGGCGGGATCGGGACTGCGCGGCCTCTGCGACCGGGTGGCTGCCCACGGCGGACGCATCAGTCTGGACAGCCCGGATGGCCGCGGTACGACGTTGATCGCCGAGCTGCCGTGCGCGTCCTGATCGCCGAGGATCAAGTCCTTCTGCGCGAAGGGCTCATCCGGCTGTTCCAGGACCAGGGACACACCGTTCTCGCATCGTTCGGCGACGCGCAGCAGATCGTCCAGGCGGTATCCGACACCGGCCCGGACCTGATCATCCTCGACGTGCGGATGCCGCCGACGTTCACCGACGAAGGAACCCGGGCCGCACGTCTGATCAAACAGCAACATCCGCACGTGGGAGTGCTCGTGCTCTCACAGCACATCGAAACTGCCCACGCGGTCGACCTCGTCAAGCTCGGCGGGTTCGGCTATCTCCTCAAAGACCGCGTTCTCAATGTCGCGGAGTTCCTCGCCGCTGCCCAGCGCGTTGCTGACGGCGGATCAGCGCTCGACCCGCACGTCGTCGCGACGCTGCTCTCCTCGACCGGCCACCGCGACCCACTCGCGCCGCTGTCCGAGCGCGAACGGACCGTGTTGACGTTGATGGCCGAAGGCCTGACCAACACGGCGATCGCCAAGCGCCTGGTCGTCAGCGAGCGAACCGTCGAGGGGCACGTCCGCCATCTGATGCTCAAACTCGACCTCCCCGAGGACGGCGACGCGCACCGGCGGGTCCTGGCCGTGCTCGCCCACCTCCAGCACGTCAGCCCTGGGACGACGTAGGGGGCCTTCGAGAGTGAGGCGGTCGTTGTCGGCGGCGGCAGGTGTGCGAGTCCCCGGTGTGCGGGGCTAACCAATGGAGCGGGCCGGATACCTGCTGGCGGGGTACGGGCATTGGGGGTTCGCCGCGATGCCGCGAGAGCGTCGGGGCAGCAACGTCGCTGATGGGCCCGCTCGTCCGCGTGCCATCCGAACCGGTAGACGTCACCCAGATGCCCGAGTGCTCACTCCGCAAGGAAGGTCGAACAGATGCCAGTCACGGCGCTGAGCAGGATCCTCTACACCGCCGAGGCGGTCACGGAAGGCGGCCGGGCCGGCCATGGCCGCACCTCCGACGGCCGGCTGGACCTGCAGCTGTCGGTGCCCGAGGACATGGGCGGCCAAGGCGGCCCCGGCACCAACCCCGAGCAGCTGTTCGCCCTCGGCTACGCAGCCTGCTTCCAGTCGGCGCTGCTGGCGGTGGCCCAGGGTCGCCGGCTGGACGCGAGCGACTCCCAGATCACTGCCCGGGTTGGTATCGGCCCGACCGGACACGGCGGCTTCGGCCTGCAGGTAGCCCTCGACCTGCGCGCCCCACACCTGTCGACGGCCGAGGCCGCGCACCTCATGGCCCGCGCCGACGAGCGCTGCCCGTACTCCAACGCCACCCGCGGAAACATCGAGGTCATCCTCAGCGTCGAGGGCACCCCGATCGAGCGGATCGCGGCCTGAACAAGCATGTGGGGGTTCTCCGTCAGGGCTGCCGGACCGCGGTTGACGTCGAGTTCGAGCAGCACCTGCTTGCTGACCAGGAATCCGGCGGCGGACCAGTGCGCGCCCCAGTCTCGGCGGTTGATCGTCGGCGGTGCCTTCGAGAGTGAGGCGGTCGTTTCGGTGGCGGTCAGGGCGACGTCGATGGTGATCGGCTTCGTCGTGCCGCGGATCGTCAGGCTGCCGGTGAGGGTGAAGGTGGTGTCGTCGATCTGGTCGATCCTGGTCGAGGTGAAGGTGATGGTCGGGTGGTTGGGGGCGTCCAGGAACTTGTCGCGCAGGGCCTGGTCGCGGCGGGGGTTGCGGGTCTGGATGCTCGCGGCCCGGATCGTCAGCTGGGCGGTGGACTTCGACGGGTCGTCGCCGTTCAGGTGGGCGTGGCCCTCGAAGGTCTCGAAGTGGCCGGGGACCTTGGTGGCCATCGTGTGGCGGGCCACGAAGCCGATTCGGGTCGAGCGCTGCGTCGAGGACGTAGTCGCCGGTCAGTTCGGAGAGGTTGGTCGTGGAGGTCATGCGTGGTCGCTCCCTGCGGAAGGGCGCTGAGCCGGTCAGTGGGGTGGTGTCGACGTACCTGATCTCGTAGCGGCGGTCGGCGAACTTCCAGCCGTCGGCGGTGCGCCGGTAGCGGTCGTGGTAGAGGGCGTAGTTGAGGTACGAGCTGCCGTCGCGGGAGCGGCCGAACTCCTGGACGTACGTGCGGCCGGTGGCGGTGTCGCCGTCGAGCGTGGACCGCGCCGGGGTGGACGGTCTGGACGAAGTAGTCCCAGCGGGCCTGCAGCCGCTCGATGCCGGCTCGGATCTCCGAGCGGCCGACGAACTCGACGTCGATGTGGGGCATCCGCCAGGCGCCGTCCGGGGCGAACACCGACGCGAAGCGGTCGTAGTCGCGCATCATCCCGGCGTCGGTGAACTCGCCGCGCAGCGCTTCGATCTCGACGCGGTCGGCGATGGTCTGCAGGTCGGTCATCGCCGGAACCGCTCCGGCGGGACGTGCGTGCCTGCATGGCAGGGTCTCCTTGTCACATCGAACGGGGTTTCAGTGGTCTGCTAGACGACACCGAGCGGCGGAGGAATGTGACCGATGGCCGAGTCCGACCGGCTGATCGAGGGCTTCGAGGAGAACCGGACCCGGCTGCGGGCGGTGGCCTACCGGATGCTCGGCTCGTTCGCCGAGGCCGACGACGCCGTCCAGGAAGCCTGGCTGCGGCTGACCAAGGCGGACTCCAGCGAGGTCGACAACCTCGGCGCCTGGCTGACCACGATCGTCGCCCGGATGTGCCTGAACGTGCTGCGCTCGCGGCGTACGCGGCCGGAGGAGCCGTTCGGCGCACATCTGCCCGACCCGGTCGTCAGCCGCACGGACCGGACGAGTCCCGAGGACGAGGCCCTGCTGGCCGACGCGGTCGGGCTCGCGCTGCAGGTGGTGCTCGACACGCTGACGCCGGCCGAGCGGCTGGCGTTCGTCCTGCACGACATGTTCGACCTGCCGTTCGACGACATCGCCCCGATCGTGGGGCGGTCCTCGACCTCGGCCAGGCAGCTCGCCAGCCGGGCCCGGCGCCGGGTGCGAGGCGCCGACGTGACCCGCCCCGACGCTGACCTCGGCCGTCAGCGCGAAGTCGTCGACGCGTTCTTCGCCGCCGCGCGCCGGGGCGACTTCGACGCGCTCGTCACGGTGCTCGACCCCGACGTGGTGCGAGCGGGTCGACGCGGGGACGGCGCGGCCGGACATCTCCGTGATGGTCCGCGGGGCGAGGGTCGTCGCCGGCCGGGCGATCATGTTCGACCAGCCTTCCCCACGAGCTGCGGCCGGTGCTGGTCAACGGGGCCGCGGGTGTCGTCGTGACCGTGCGCGGCCAGCCGTTCGCGGTCATGGCGTTCACCGTCTCGGGCGGCAGGATCGTGGAGATCGACGTGCTGGCCGACCCCGAGCGCCTCAATCGCCTCGACCTGGCCGTCCTGGACGACTGAAGCTGTGCGGGTGATGGATGCGGATGAGAGTACGGGAGGCCTTTCTCGACTTTCAGCGCGGGCGCGGGCATGCGGTGGTGGCGCGGGCGCCGCTGGTGTTGTGGGGGGATCCGTCGACGCTGTTCACCGGGAGTGGCATGCAGGCCGCTGCTGCCGTACCTGCTCGGCAAGGAGCATCCGGCCGGGCGGCGGCTGGCGGACAGCCAGCCGTGCCTGCGCGCGCAGGACATCGACGACGTCGGCGACAGCCGGCACACCACGTTCTTCGAGATGCTCGGCAACTGGAGCCTGGGCGACTACTTCAAGGCCGAACAGCTGCCGGCGGTGTGGGAGTTCTTCACCGGGCCGATCGGCCTCGACCCGAGTCGGATCTACGTCACCTGCTTCGCCGGGGACCCGGAGCACGGCATCCCGCGGGACGACGAGAGCGCGCGGATCTGGCGGGAGCTGTTCACCGCGGCCGGGCTGGACGCCGGCGAGATCGACCTCGGCACCGAGCAGCGCGGCGCGGAGATGGGCAGCGGCGCTGCGCGGATCGTCTTCTACGGCGCGAAGAACTGGTGGTGCCGCGGCGACACGATCGACGCGATGCCGGTCGGCGACCCGGGCGGCCCGGACTCCGAGGTCTTCTACCTCTACCCGGACGTCCCGCACGACCCGGCGTTCGGGGCCCGGTGCCACCCCAACTGCGACTGCGGGCGGTATCTGGAGATCGGCAACTCGGTGTTCATGGAGTATCGGAGGACACCGGACGGGTTCGCCCCGCTGCCGCGGCGCAACGTCGACTTCGGCGGCGGGCTCGAGCGCATCGCCGCGGCCGCGATCGACAGCCCGGACATCTACCGGATCAGCCTGCTGCGGCCGATCGTCGACCGGCTGGCCACGCTGGCCGGCACCAGCTACGAGCAGAGCACGTACGGGCTGAGGGTCGTCGCCGACCACCTGCGCGGGGCCGCGTTCCTCGTCGCCGACGGGGTGCGGCCGTCGAACAAGGAGCAGGGGTACGTGCTGCGCCGGCTGATCCGCCGGGCGGT
Source organism: uncultured Actinomycetota bacterium (assembly GCA_963770145.1). Taxonomy (GTDB): domain Bacteria; phylum Actinomycetota; class Actinomycetes; order Mycobacteriales; family CADCTP01; genus CADCTP01. The sequence goes on from CAVYOJ010000002.1 coordinate 177,836, forward strand.
CCGGGTCGCCCACTCGATCGGGCTGACCGAGGACTTCCTCGCCGAGGTGGTGCCGACCGTCACCGACCTCTACCGCGGACAGCTACCCCGAGGTCGCCGCGAACGCCGAGGCGACGGTCGCCGTGCTCGCCGGCGAGGAGCAGCGGTTCCGGCGGACGCTGGCGCGGGGACTGCGGCAGCTGGAGTCGTACCGGGTGCTCACCGGCGACGACCTGTTCGCCCTCTACGACACCGCCGGATTCCCGGTCGAGCTGAGCACCGAGGAGGCCCGCACGCGCGGGATCGAGCTCAGCCCGGGCTGGCGGGCCGAGTTCGACGCGCGGATGGCCGAGCAGCGGGCCCGGTCCCAGGCGGCCCGCAAGCGCTGACGTCCGATCCGTACAAGCCCGGACCGGCGCACGCCGCGCAGACTGCGTGCAGACCGACCGAGGGAGGACCCGTGCAGATCCAGCACATCGCGAGTTTCGCCGTGATAACCCCGAATGTGGCCGACAGCCGCCGGTTGTATGTGGACGCCCTCGGGCTGCCCTTGCAGGCCGCTGACGGTGACGACTACCTGCACAGCGGGGACATCGATGGCTCGAAGCACTTCGGCCTGTGGCCGCTGACCCAGGCGGCCCAGGCCTGCTTCGGCACGCCCGAGTGGCCGTCCGACCGGCCGCTGCCGCAGGCGAGCGTCGAGTTCGAGGTCGAGGACGCGGCCGCGGTCGAGGCGGCCGCAAAGGAAATGGAGGAGCAGGGATACCCGCTCCTCCATCCCGCCCGGCAGGAGCCGTGGGGTCAGACCGTGGCCCGCCTCATCAGCCCCGAGAACGTGATCGTGGGAATCTCGTACGCGCCCTGGCAGCACTGACGCCCGGCGGCACGCGTCAGGCGAGCGCCTTCTGCTTGATCGCGTCGAACTCGGCCTGGGTGATCGCGCCGCTGGCGAGCAACTGGTTGGCCTTCTCGATCTCGCTCGCCGCTCCGCCGCCGTTGCTCTTGGCCACGGTCCTGATGCGCTCGTCGATCTCGGCCTGGGCCGCCTGGGCGTCACGGGCGTTGCGCTCGGCCATGTGCCGGCCGTTGGCGATGAGGTAGATCAGCACGCCGATGTACGGCAGCACGATCACGAAGATGACCCACAGTGCCTTGACCCAGCCGGACATGTCGTGCCGCCGGAAGAGATCGGCGAACACGGTGATCAGCAGCCAGAACCAGAGCACCCAGAAAAAGACGATCATGATCGTCCAGAACGCATCGAGAAGCGGGTAGTCCGCCGCGAGCACCATGCCCGTGCACCTCCAGTCCAGGACCGTCCCGCCGCGGGATCGATCTGGTGGTTTTGCCCTGTGAACCGGCCGGGCTGGCGTACGAGTCGGACTTGCCGGCACCGGCGGCCGAGGCCGACAGTGCTCCCGGAACCGGCTCCGATCCTCATCCACAACGGATGATCCAGAGATCGGCTCGGTCGCTCCGGATGAGGAACCCGGCTGCCGGCCGCGACCCTGCGGACGGAATCGGCCTCAGCGGTGCCGAGCGTAGCGGGTCGGGGTGGTGCCGAGCATTCGGGTGAAGTGCCGGGTGAGGTGGGACTGGTCGTAGAAGCCGGCGTCCGTCGCGACCGAGGCCGGCGGCTGGCCGTCGAGCAGCAGCCGGCGGGCCAGGTCGACCCGCCGGCCGGTGAGGTAGCGGTGCGGCGGCAGGCCGTACTCGCGGGTGAACGCGCGGACCAGGTACGCCGGCGAGTGGCCGAGCCGCGTCGCGGCGTCCACCAGCGACAGTCCACTCGGGACGGACGCGTCGAGCAGCTCGCGCAGCCGGTCGGCCAGGCCGGTGTCCCGCACCGGCCGTCGCGTGTGGACGGTCGGCGAGGTGCTGGCGGAGCCGGTCGGACACCAGCGCCAGCCGGGACTCGGCCTGCAGCGCCTCGCCGGGTGAAGCGCAGCGCGGCGTGCAGCCGGGAGATCCGGTCCCGCAGCGCGGCGTCCCGCAGCCCGGGCGCGTCCACCGCCCGGCCCGATCAGCGCGGCGTCGAGCAGGCCGGCCTCCAGGTAGAGCACCCGCTTGCGGAACCCGTGCGGCGTGGCCGCCCGCCCGTCGTGCGGCACGTGCGGCGGCAGCAGCGTGACCAGCGACCGCATCGCCCCGTACGAGTGCCGGTGCAGGTCGAAGGTGACCATGCCGTCGTCGACGAGCAGCAGCGTCCAGGTGTCGTGGGTGTGGGCCGGGTAGGCGTGGTCGGTGAACCGGGCGTGGAACACCTCCGCCACACCCGGGACGTCCGGTCGCCACGCGACGGTGTCCGCGGCCACGTCAAGAACGTACAAGACCGTGGCCGGGGTGGTCCGGGATCGTGGTGCGGTGCGCTTCGACACCAAGATCGCCGTGCTGCTCCGGGACGACCTGCCGAGCTGGCAGCAGCTCAACGTCACCGCGTTCCTGGTCTCCGGACTGGCCGCGAGCCGGCCCGAGCTGATCGGCGAGCCGTACGAGGACGCGGACGGCACGCCCTACCTGCCGATGTTCCGGCAGCCGGTGCTGGTGCTGGCGGGGTCCAAGGAGGTGCTCACCGCGGCCCACCAGCGGGCGGTCGCCCGCGAGCTGCCGCTGTCGGTCTTCACCGCCGACCTGTTCGACACCGGCTTCGACGCGGCCAACCGGGCCGCGGTCAAGGCGGTGCCGCGGGACGCCCTCGACCTGGTCGGCCTCGCCCTGCACGGTCCGAAGAACGCGGTCGACAAGGTCGTCAAGGGCGCCCGCATGCACGGCTGACCGCGGCTCAGCGCACCGGCACCTGGCCGACCCGCAGCACCCGCGCCGGGTCGTACTTGTCGGCCAGCGCGGTGAGCCGCGCCAGCGTCGGCGGGTCGTACGAGCGGGCCATCCGGTCGGCTCCGGTGCCGGCGCCGAAGTTGGGCTCGGCGCCGCCGGTCGCCCACGGCGCCATGGCGGCCCGGACCGCGGCGCCGTGCGCCGGCACCGCGTCGGCCACCGGCGGCACCAAGGCCCCGATCACGGTGAGGTTGTACGCCTCCGTGCGGTGGCAGAGCATGTCCGGCTCCGCCGGCGGCCGGGCCAGCGCGCCGCCGAGCTGTCGCAGCTCGACCATGACCTGAGGGGAACCGGAGCCCGGCCCGGCCACCTCGAGCAGGGCGTCGACCGCCTCCGCCGGCAGCGAGCGCAGCATGTCGGTCTCCTCGTGGGTCGGCATCGGGTCGACCGGGTCGGAGTGCACCGCGCCGATCGACGCGTACGGCAGAGTCGTCACGGTGTCCGCGATCGGCTCGGCGACCGTCCGCAGCGGCCGAGCAGCTCCTGCCCGTCGGCCGCGGATCCGGTCCAGACGTACCGGACCGATACCGTGAGCTTGCCGGCCAGCGGCGGCGGCACCGCCGGCAGCGGCGGCAGCTGCATCACCGCAATCGACGTGGTCGCCTGCTCCGGCAGCGCCTGCGACCAGGTCCGCCACGCTCCCAGCACGTCCGCCGCGGCGGCGCCGTCGAACCACAGCGCACCGCCGTACACCTCGCGCTGCTCGACCAGGTCGAACTCCATCGCGGTGACGATGCCGACCGCGCCCTTGCCGCCGCGTACCGCGGCGAAGAGCTCGTGACCAGGCTCGACCCGACGCAGCTCGCCGTCGCCGGTGACCAGCTCGACCGCGCGGACCAGGTCGGAGGCGTAGCCGAACGTGTGCGAGACCGGCCCGATCCCGCCGCCGGTGGTGTAGCCGACGACGCCGACGCCCGGCGCGGAGCCGGCCAGCCCGGCCAGCCCGTGCGGGGCGGCGGTGTCGAGCACCTGCTGCCAGCGCACGCCGGCGCCGACCCTTGCCCAGCCGTCGGGGTGCACGGCGCACTCGTCCAGCCCGCCGGTGTGCACCAGCAGCGCGCCGTCGAGGGTGCCGGCGATGCCGTGACCGGTGGCCTGGACGGCGACGGGCAGCCCGGCCGCGGCGGCAGACCGGACCGCCTCGGCGACGTCCTCGGCACCGCGGGCCTCGGCCACCGCGGCCGGCGTGCTGGTGACGGCGGTGTTGAACGGCATGGCCAGCCGGGCGTAGCGGTCGTCGCCGGGCAGCGCGAGCGGCACTCGCCGGCTGAGGCTGTCGAAGGAGCTGGACATCTGGGCTTCCTCTCCGGTGGTGGTCGATGGACCCGACACTGCCGGACGGCGCTGACACGCACTGGAAGACCGATCGAACGGCGAAGGTGCGAAGCTCGGGGCATGACCGAACGGAACGTCCTGGGCGGCGAACTGGAGGAGTGCGGGACCGACCCGCTGACCGGCTTCTACCGCGACGGCTGCTGCACGTCCGGGCCCGAGGACCTCGGCAGCCACACGGTCTGCGTGGTGCTGACCGCCGAGTTCCTGGACTTCCAGCGCCAGGTCGGCAACGACCTGGTGACCGCGCGGCCGGAGTACGGCTTCCCGGGGCTGACGCCGGGCGACCGCTGGTGCGTGGTCGCGGTCCGCTGGCTGCAGGCATACCGGGCCGGGGTGCCGGCGCCGGTCGTGCTGGCCGCGACGAACGCCAGGGCCATGGAGGTGGTCCCGCTGGCCGCGCTGCGCGAGCAGGCGGTGGACGTGCCGGCCGACCCCGGTTCGCTCACCGGCGAGTGAGCCGTCTGATGCAACCGCCCTGCTAACGAGCCCGCGGCCAGCCGCGGAGGAGGAAGATCGCGTGCAGGTCCCCCAGCCGAGGAGCGCCCCATGACCCAGTCCGCCACTCCCGTCGTCTTCATTCACGGTCTCTGGCTGCACCACACCAGCTGGAACCCGTGGCTGGAGCTGTTCACGGAGCGCGGCTACGCGCCGGTCGCCCCTCCCTGGCCGGGCGAGGAGGCCACCATCGCCGCCACCCGGGCCAACCCGGGGCCGATGGGCGGGTACGGCGTGATGGAGGTGGCGAACTCGTACGCGGACGTGATCAGCGGGCTGCCCAGCAAGCCGATCGTCATCGGCCATTCGTTCGGCGGGCTGATCGCGCAGATCCTGCTCGGCCGCGGGCTGGCCGACGCGGGCGTGGCCATCGACCCGGCGCCGATCAAGGGCGTGCTGCCGCTGCCGGTGTCCGCCCTGCGGGTCGCCTCGATCGCGCTGCGCAACCCGGCGCATCACGGCGGCACGGTCGCGCTCAGCGAGGACGAGTTCCGCTACGGCTTCGCCAACAACCGCACTCCGGAGGAGTGCAAGGCCCTGTACGACGCCTGCGCCATGCCGTCGCCCGGAAAGCCGCTGTTCCAGGCGGCCACGGCCAACTTCGTGCCGCACGCCGCGACCGCGGTCGACCTGCACAACTCGCACCGCGGCCCGCTGCTCATCACGGCCGGCGGCAAGGACCACACCGTGCCGGCGTCGATCTCGCGCTACACGCACAAGCTGCACCACAACAAGTCGTCCGCGGTGACCGACCTGCGCGAGTTTCCCGACGCCGACCACTCCCTGACCATCGACTCGGACTGGCGCACGATCGCCGACGCCGTCCTCGACTGGCTCAAGGAGCGCGGCCGCTAGGCCAGCCCCAGCGACGCCGGGTCCGCGGTCGGCGGGAGCCGGTCGAAGACGGTGACGAACGCGATCCGGCGGGCCCGGTACGGCACGTGCCGGCGGTCGAGCGCGGCGCGGAAGACGGCGGCGGTCCCGTCCAGGTCGCTGCCCACGTACACGAACCCCGGCGACTGCTCGACCGCCGCCTGCGCCTCGGGGAACCGCCGCACCCCGGCGGCGGTGGCCACGGTGATCCGGTCGCCGGCCGCGTACTGCAGCGGGGTCGCGGTCCAGTAGCCGGCCCAGACCCGGTCCTCGCCGTCGGCGGCCAGCTGCGTCGCGACCTGGCGCAGCGTCGCGTAGTGGGCCGCCGTGCCGCGGGTCTGGATGGTCGGGAAGAACGCGAAGCTGAGCGCGGCCGCGGCCGCGACCACGGCCGCCGGCACCGGCCACGGGCGAGCCGGCACCAGCGCGGCCAGCCCGATCGCCAGCAGCGGGAACACGCCGACCAGGTAGCGCGGGGTGCCGGTGTACCAGGTGGCGTTCGAGGCCGCGTAGAGCACGACGACCACCGGCGGGACGGCGAGCAGCAGGTCGCCCGGCCGCCGGCGGTCGACCCGCCCGCGCAGGAGGTCGATCAGGCCGCGCCGGCGGACCACCGCGACCAGGTACGCGGCGACCAGCCCGAGCACGACCAGCACCTGCACCGGCACCGGCAGGCCGCCCTCGGTGTGGCTGTACGTGACCCCGACGTACTGGCGCAGCACCGGGCCGAACAGGTTGCCGAGCCGTTCGAGCGCGGTCGACGACTCGGCCGGGTGCTGCGGCAGCGGCAGCACCGGGTGGGCGAGCAGCGAGCCGAGCAGCGGCAGCAGACCGACGACGAACCCCCCGGCCAGCGCCGCCCACCGGCGCAGGTCCCGGCCGAGCACCGGCAGCAGCCAGACCAGGACCGGGATCAGCAGGTAGAGCGCGGTGGCCGCGGTCCAGATGCCGAGCCCGGCGGCCAGCCCGGTGCCGACCAGCCACCACCGGCCGCGGTCGGCCCGCAGCGCGCACCACAGCGCGACCATCCCGAGCGCCTGCCCGACGGCGTAGAAGCCGAGCGAGGTGACCGTGCCGATCACGTTGAACCAGGGGCCGACCGCGTAGAGCGCGGCCGCGACCAGCGCCCTGGCCGGGTCGCCGAGCACGTCCCGGCCGACCCGGTACACCAGCACGCAGGTCAGGCAGCACAGCGCGACCAGCGGCAGCCGCAGGGTCAGCGGGTTCTGCGGCAACCGGGTCACCGCGTAGACGGCCGCCTCCAGATACTGCTCCAGCGCGCCGCCGTACTCCTGGCCGGCGTAGAAGACGTACCCGTGGCCGGCGAGGATGCGCCGGACCATGATCCCGGTGGTCGCCTCGTCGGCGTTGAACTGCATCACCGGGCTGGCCAGGTAGGCCACCCGCGCGGCCGCCGTGACCAGCACCGCCGCGGCCAGCAGCCAGGGCAGCAGGGTGCGGCGGCGCGGCGGCGCCGGAGCGGCCGTGGTGGTCATCGGACCGGCAGCACCAGCGCCCGCAGCAGTCGCTCGGCGTCCGCGTCGGGGTCCTCGGTGAGCCCGGTGTGCACCGGGCCCGGCTGCACCACCGTGCTGCGCGGCGCGGTCAGCCAGCGGAACCGCTTGCCCAGGTCCTCCCGGGCCGGCGGGCCGGCGTCCGGGTCGCCGCCGCAGATGTCGGCCGCCGCCTGCAGCGCCCGGCGGACCGCGGCCGCGTCGGCGTCCGGGTCGAGCGCCCGCAGCCGGTCCTCGTCCAGCCAGACCCGGGAGCCGAGGTAGTCCAGCGGCCGGCAGTAGAGCAGCACGCCGGCGTTCATCGTCTCGCCGCGATCCACCCGCGGCACCACCCGCAGCACCGCGTACTCGAACAGCTGCCGGGTCACCGCGCACCACCGCCGTCCAGCCAGCGCGGCCGCGAGCCGCGGGTCGGGGTGCGCTCGCCGGCCCCGGCGACGGCCGCCTCGACCAGCGGCGGCACCCACGAGTCGCGGGCGGCGACCCGGGCCAGCAACCGGTCCGCGTACGCCGCCGGCTCGGTCGTCAGCCAGTCCGCCGGCACATCCGCCAGCGCGGCAGCGACCAGGTCTGCGGTCACCAGCGGGGCCAGCGCCGCGTCCGCGCCGGCGACGTCCGGGCGGCAGCCGAGCAGCACGTGGTCGCGGGCGTCGTACGGCCGGGCCGGCCAGCGGTCCGCGGCCGGCCCAGTTGTACTGGAACGTCAGCGTCGCGCCGTGGTCGATCAGGTAGGGCGCGCCGTGCCAGTGCAGCAGGTTGGGGTTGCGCCAGGACCGGTCGACGTTGCCGACCAGCGCGTCGAACCAGAGCACCCGGCCGGCGAAGTCGGCGTCCACCGCGAACGCCACCGGATCAAGGTCGAACGCGCCGGGCAGGTAGTCGATCCCCAGGTTGCGCCCGCCGGACGCGCGCAGCAGGTCCTGCACCTCCTGGTCCGGCTCGCCGGCGGCCAGCCCCGGGTCGACGTCGACGGTGACCAGCTCCGGCACCGGCAGCCCGAGCGACCGGGCCAGCTGCCCGCTGACGACCTCGGCGACCAGCGTGCCGGGGCCCTGGCCGGCGCCGCGGAACTTCACCACGTACGTCCCGAGGTCGTCGGCCTCCATCAGGCCCGGCAGCGAGCCGCCCTCGCGCAGCGGCACCACGTACCGCGTGGCGGCGACCTCGGGCAGCACCCTCGGAGCGTACGGCTCAGTCGCCGTCCGGCGCCGCGTGGTCCGGCTCGCCCGGGGTCGGGTCGCGGCTCAGGTCGATCAGCGGCCGCTCGCCGGCGTCGTCCGGGGCGAGGTGGCGCGGCTCGGTCTCGGAGTCGGCGATCGAGCCGGTCGTGCTGTTGGGCACGGTCTCCTCGGGGTCGGTCACGGGTCCTCCAGCGGGGTCGGGGTCGGGTGACCGGGAGGCACCTTACAAGCTCACCGGTTCACCATCGCGGCGAGGAAGACCTTCCCGATGTCGGGCATCACCGTAGAAGAGGGGCAAATCGTCCCTCGTCGGAGCGGCGTTCGAATGCGACTCGCCGTCAGGAGGCGAGCCTGCGTCGGTGTGGGTCAGCGCACGGAGTGCAGGATCGTCCGGGACACCGCCCGGTCGACCAGCCCGAGCACCTCGTCGCGGCTGCGGACCGGCTCGTCGTTCCACCGGGCCAGCTCGCGGACCCTGGCCGCACGGGCGGCCGGGTGCACCGCGTCGTAGGGCGCGGTCGGCACCCGCTCGTACGACGGGTCCTCGGCCAGCGTGTGCCAGAGCGTGTCGACCGCGAGCGCGGCCTGCCCGCGGCGCTCCCGCCGGTCGACCGAGCCGGATGCGTGCGCCACGGCACCGACCAGGCAGGCGCCGACCACGTCGGTGCGGGTGAGCAGCAGCAGGCCGAACGGGCTGACCGGCCGGCTCTCGCCGTTTCGGCCGCGCACGAGGTAGAACGCGTCCTGCACCCAGCCCTGGGCGATCAGCGTGCGGGCGCGCTCGAGCACGGCCCGGGCACCCTCCAACTGGCGCAGCCGCTCCAGCTCGGCGTCCCGGCGGGGCGGCAGCAACCCGCCCCAGCGCCGCTTCGGGTCCGTGTGTCTTGCCGGCGCCTGGATCTCCGGCGCCTGCGTGTCGGGCCGGATCTCGGTCCGGTCGAGCCCGTCGACGAGTCCCACGGCCATGGCGGCCTCCCCGGGTGCGCTGCGGTTCCAGCAGGCAGCGTACGCCCACTGCGTGTCGATAGGGTTTCCCTCTCAGCCACCGTCCGCGGAGGTTCGCGATGCCGCCGTCCGACCGCGCCGGCCAGCCGGCCACGCCAGCCGACCTCGTCGACGTGCCGAAGCTGGTCACCGCCTACTACGCCGAGCACCCCGACGTCGGCGTCGCCGAGCAGCGGGTGTCGTTCGGCACCTCGGGCCACCGCGGGTCGTCGCTGAGCCTGTCGTTCAACTCCGACCACATCGTGGCCACCAGCCAGGCGATCTGCGACTACCGCGGGCAGGCCGGCACCGACGGTCCGCTGTTCCTCGGCCGGGACACGCACGCGCTGTCCGAGCCGGCGTTCGTCGACGCGCTGGAGGTGTTCGCCGGCAACGGCGTGCGGGTGCTGGTCGACGCGCAGGACACGTACACGCCGACGCCGGCGGTCTCGCACGCGATCCTGCGCTACAACCGGGGCCGCACCGACGGGCTGGCCGACGGCGTGGTGGTGACCCCGTCGCACAACCCGCCCTCGGACGGCGGCTTCAAGTACAACCCGCCCAACGGCGGGCCGGCCGACACCGACGTCACCCGGTGGATCCAGGACCGGGCCAACGAGCTGCTCGGCGCCGGCCTGCGCGGCGTCCGCCGGATCGGCTACGCCAGCGGCCAGGGCGGCCGACACCACCGGCAGGTACGACTACGTCGACGGCTACGTCTCCGACCTCGGCGCCGCGCTCGACCTCGACCCGGTCCGCTCGGCCGGGATCCGGATCGGCGCCGACCCGCTCGGCGGCGCCTCGGTGCCGTACTGGGGCGAGATCGGCTCCCGCTACGGCCTCGACCTCACCGTGGTCAACCCGCTCGTCGACCCGACCTGGCGGTTCATGACGCTGGACTGGGACGGCAAGATCCGGATGGACTGCTCCTCGCCGTACGCGATGGCGTCGCTGATCAAGAACAAGGACGACTACCGGATCGCCACCGGCAACGACGCGGACGCCGACCGGCACGGGATCGTGACCCCGGACGCCGGCCTGCTCAACCCCAACCACTACCTCGCGGTGGCGATCCGCTACCTGTTCGCGCACCGGGACGGCTGGCCGGCCGGCACCGCGATCGGCAAGACGATCGTGTCGTCGCGGATGATCGACCTGGTCGCCGCCGACCTCGGCCGCCGGCTGATCGAGGTGCCGGTCGGGTTCAAGTGGTTCGTGCCGGGGCTGCTCGACTCCTCGGTCGGCTTCGGCGGCGAGGAGAGCGCGGGCGCGTCGTTCCTGCGCCGGGACGGCGGCACCTGGACCACCGACAAGGACGGCATCCTGCTGGCCCTGCTCGCCTCGGAGATCACCGCGGTGACCGGCAAGACGCCCGGCGAGCACTACGCGGAGCTGACCGCGGTGTTCGGCGACCCGGCGTACGCGCGGGTGGACGAGCCGGCGACCCGGGAGCAGAAGGCGGCGCTGGCGAAGCTCTCGCCGGAGCAGGTCAGCGCGACCGAGCTGGCCGGCGACCCGATCACGGAGAAGCTGACCACCGCTCCCGGCAACGGCGCCGCGATCGGCGGCCTGGTCGTCCGCACCGAGCAGGCCTGGTTCGCGGCCCGCCCGTCCGGCACCGAGGACGTCTACAAGGTCTACGCAGAGTCCTTCCGCGGCCCGGACCACCTCGCGAAGGTCCAGGAGGAGGCACCGCGCCTGGTCGCCTGCACCGGCGCGCCCGTCGAGCGGACCGCGCCCGACTCCGGCCGAGGCGACCGGACCGGACCTGCCGAGACCGGGAAGGTGTCGAGGTGATGGGGCCACTCCGCCATCGGCGGGGCTCGTTGGAAGAGGTCGGTCGAGACTCACCAGGCCACCGCCCGGGGGTTACGGGGCCGCCCCCGACGGTTACGAGCCACCGACGGCCACGGGTTGGGCGCGCAGCCGTAGAGCGACTTGCTCTGCTGCACCATCACCGGGGCCGGCGCGCCGGGCGCCGGGCAGCCCTTGTGGCCGTGCCCGAGCCGGTGCCCGACCTCGTGGTTGACCAGGTAGGCGCGGTAGTCGTCGAGATGGCCGCGATACCAGGGCACCGCGTCGACCCAGCGCTTCGCGTTGAGGATGACCCGGTTGCCGTTACGGCAGGACAGCTCGCCGACCGTGTCCAGCGGGTAGCAGAGCCGGTCGACCATCGTCGGCGAGGCGAGGATCAGCTCGAACGAGGCCGGCCCCGGGGTGCGGACGAACGCGACGTGCTCGATCGGCTGCCAGCCGCGCGGGTCGGTCAGCGTCCGCTGCACCTGCGCGGCCACCGCCGCGCCGTCCAGCGGGAGCCCGCCCTCGATCTCCAGCCGGTAGGTCATCCGGGTGCCGGGGCCGGTCGGGCCGGCGGTGCCGGGCACGGTGACCAGCCGGCCGGACCCGGCGGCCGGGATCGTCACCGGGGTCGGCCTGGGCGTGGGCTTCGGCGTGGTCGGTCGAGGGGTCGGCGTCGTGGTGGCCGGCGCCGGGGTCGGGGTCGCCGCCGTGGTCGCCGCCGCCGGCGCCGGCCCGGTCGCCGCTGTGCCCCACCGCCGGCCGCAGGATCAGCACCAGGGCGGCCACCGCCAGCACCGCGACGCCGACGGCCCAGCGGGTGGGATGGCGCGACCTGACGGAGTGGTTCGGCACGAGCCGGAACTCTACGGGCCGTCAGGCGCCGTCGAGGCCCTCCAGCGTGTCCGGCACCTGCAGGCCCTGCCGGCGCCAGAGCGGGACTCCGACCTGGAGGAAGTGCGAGACCGCGTCGTAGACCTCGTCGTCGTGCACGTCGGCGACGTGCACCTCGCAGCACTCGTCGGACGCCTCGTTGACCGCGTCGGCGACGGTCTGGGCGATCGTCATGCCGCTGGCGCCCGCGTCCACCAGCACCAGCAGGATCCGCCAGGTGCGCCCACCCGGCTCCTCCAGCCGGCGGAAGACCCGCAGCACCTCCAGCACCTCGGGCATCTCGAACAGCGCGAGCACCACGGCGCAGTCGACCTGGTCCGGCACCGTCGGGCCGGGGAAGTCGGAAAAGGCGTCGTCCGGGCCGATCTCGTACGCCTCGTCGACCTCGAGACCAGCGGCCAGGTCGGCCACGGTGGAGATGTCCGTCGGGTCCAGGGGGAAACCCAACTCGCCGCCTCCGTTCAGCCACGCGTCAACATCCGGCGGCCACTTCTCGAACAGCGTCCCGACCGGAACCTCGGTCCACGGTGCGTCATCCGACAGCCTGTGCGCGAGCGCCATCTGGCGGTACGAGGTGTAAATCAGAGCGTGTTTGCCTTCGGAATCCGTGACGCACGGCAGCCGGACCTCACCGGCTGAAGCCGGCGCCAGCTCACCGCCCTCGAATGGCCCCTGACCAGGTCGTTCGGACAGAACCGGTACGCACAGGGTGGACCGGGCCAGAGCGCGCAGCAGCGTCGCCCGGGCGCCGGAGAGCACGCACCGGACGAGGATTCCCTCGAGGTCATTGACCGGTCGGAAGCCGAGCTCCGCCCCGGAGTACCCGGGGTCGGGCCCCATCCCCGACTGGTCGTTCGGTGCCTCGCTCGGCACTGTCAGGCCCCCAGCTACTGGCGCGATCGTCGGCACACCGGGACGCGGGTCACGACGCTTCATGCGCCGGACGCCCGATGCGCAGCACGGCTCCTCTCACGTCACGGTCGATCGACCCCGAGCCGTCGGCGGGCGCGCTGCCGTGCGCCGGCCGACCGCCCCCGGAGCCGGTCCAGTGCTGGACCGTACCGGGCGGATGGGCCGGCGGTGCAAGCCGCGTGCGCCAGGTAGCGGCCGTGCCGAGCCGGGCGGCACGAACCGGACCCAGCCCGTCGTCGCGCTGCCGCCGCGATCCGCCGAGCTCGTCCCGGCGCCGCCGCAGCTCGTCCTCGTCCAGCCCCACCAGGGACAACGCGGTCCGGTCGCGGCGCCGGCCGATCACCGTCACCGCCGCGACCGCCGCACCCGCGGCAGCCACCGTGCCCGCTTCGATCACGCCGATGTCGCGTCCGGAACCGGACGTGGCCCATTCCTGCCAGCCGTCGACACCTGCGGTCGGCTGCCCCGCGTCGCCGCCCAGCGCACCGGCAAAAGGCACGTCGTGCGTGGACGTGTAGCGCATGTCGGCGACCGAGTCGCCCCAGCCGTCGGGCGTCGAGACGAACCCGTCCGGGTCGTCGAGCTGGTGCTCGGTGTCGACGCGCACGGCGAGGTCGGTGCCGGCGCCGGCCGGCGGCAGCGTCGGCGCGTCGGCCTGGGCCCGGGCCAGCCGCTCGGCCGCGAGCCGCCCGGCCGCGTCGACGTCGGCGGTCGCCCGGGCCAGCAGCGCATCGGCCGACTGCCGGTCGGCGGCGGCCGTCTCGGGGGTGGAGCGCTCGACCATCCGGACGGCGCCGGCGGCCGTCGACCGCGCGTCCCGCAGCGCCCGCGCGTAGTCCCGCAGCGCCTCCGCGGCGGCTGCCGAACGCCTCCGCCGCCCGGGCCAGCCGATCGGGCACGTCGCCGATGGCGCCCCGGTAGAGCTCGGCCGCCTCGCCGGCCCACACGTCGGCGTCGAGCGTGTGCAGCTTGCCGGCGGCGTCGCCGGCGCTGCTGGCGACCCGGGTCAGCCGGGCCGCGACCTGCTCGACCGCGTCGGGATCGCCGGGGATCAGCTCGGCCGGGTCGGCGCCCGGCGTCACCCCGGTCACGCCGGCCCTCCGTCGGCGCCGCGGCCGAGGTGACCGCGCAGCCGCTGCTCGGCATGCTGGTATTCGCTGGCGGCGGTGTGCAGCTTGCCGCCGAGCCAGGCTGCCCGCTCGGACACGCCGCGCAGGCTCAGGCTCCAGGCGTCGAGGAAGGCCTCCGCCGACCGGCTGACCGGGTCGGAACCGGCCCGGCTGACCTGGTCGGTGATCTCACCGCGGGACGCGTCGAGCGCCCGGGAGACCTCGGCCACGTCGCGCAGCGCGCGCGTGCTGGTCGTCAGCAGCTCCGGCTGGACGCGCAGCATCAGGCGGTCACCGCCCCGAGCGAGATCGTCGCGCGCACGCCGGCCGCGCCAGGGTGCAGCCGCAGCGGATGCTGGCCGGCGATGTCGAGGACGAGGTCGTAGCCGGTCGGCAGCTGGGCCAGCAGGTCGGCGCCCGTCATCGAGAACCAGCCGACCGTGCCGCGGGCCAGCGCGAGCTGCTCGACCGAGCTGAAGACCGGCACGACGCCGGCGTCCGGCACACCCAGGGCCCGGAAGCCGGGGTCGGCGCCGCGCTCGCAGTAGACGGTCGCGGCGAGGAAGCACCTCATGCAGCCGCCGCGAGTCGGCGACACCCAGCGCGACGTCGCGCGCGGTGTCGGCGAGACTCGGTGCATGTGCAAGCACGTGCTCAGCATAGGGGGTGGGACATAAAAAGCAAAGGGGGCAGACAGTACGAATGGGACGTCCTGCTGGCCGTCGCCCACGGTACCCGCAACCCGGTCGGCGTTGACGCAGTGTTGCATATAATTGACGCTCTGCGCAGGTCTTCTCCGTCGCTGGAGGTCAGGACGGCGTTCATCGAGCTCGCCGAGCCGGACGTGCGCACCGCGCTGGCCGGCATACCGGCGGACCGGCGGGCGGTGCTGGTTCCGCTGCTGCTGGCGTCGGGTTACCACGACCGGGTGGATCTGCCCGCGGCGATCGCGGCCGCCCGCCCGGCGACCGCGCACGCGCCGGTGCTCGGGCCGGACCCACGGCTGGCGGTCGCGCTGGCCGATCGACTCCGCGAAGCGGGCCGGCGCCCGGGCGATGCGGTCGTGCTGGCCGCCGCCGGCTCCTCCGACCCGGCCGCGATCGCGTCGGTGCGCACCCAGGCCGGCCTGCTCGCGACCGAGCTCGGCACCGCGGTGACCGTCGGGTTCGGCTCGGCCGCGGCCCCGGACGTGCCGGCCGCGGTGGCCGCGGCCCGGGCGGCCGGAGCGGACCGGGTGGCGATCGCGCCGTACCTGCTCGCGCCCGGCCACTTCGCCGACCGGCTCGCCGCCGCCGGACGCGGACCTGGTGGCCGAGCCACTGGGCTCGCATCCCGCGGTGGTCGAGCTGGTGCTGGACCGGGCCTCGTCAACCCCGGGTTGACGCTCTCGGACCCGTCAACCTACGGTTGACGCATGACCGAGTCCACTCCACTGCCCGTACGCCTCGACGACCTCATCGCCACGGTGCGCGCCGCGCACCCGGACGGCGACCCGCTCACCCACCTCTCCGACGCCGTGCTCGTCGCCGAGCAGCTCACCGACAACGCCGACCACCTGGTCGGGCACTTCGTCGACCAGGCCCGCCGGGCCGGCGCGTCCTGGACCGACATCGGCCGCAGCATGGGCGTGACCAAGCAGGCCGCGCAGAAGCGGTTCGTGCCGCGCAGCTCGCCGCGACGTGCCGGAGCTCGGCAACTGGTCCCGGTTCACCGACCGGGCCCGCACCGCCCTGGCCAGCGCCCAGCGGCTGGCCGGGGCCGCCCAGTTCGAGGAGGTGCAGCCCGGACACATCCTGCTCGGTCTGCTCGCCGACCCCGAGGGGCTGGCCGCCAGGGCGCTGGCCGCGCAGGCACCGCCGGACCGGATCGGTGCCGCGGTCGCGTCCACGCTGGGCACCGGCGGAGCACGACCACCAGGCGAGACCGTGCCGTTCTCGCCCGCTGCCCGCCGGGTGCTCGCGATCACTCTCCGGGAGGCGCTCCGGCTCGGCCACAACTACGTCGGCACCGAGCACATCCTGCTCGCCCTGATGCAGGAGGAGGGACCGCTGATCGAGGCGCTGGCCGGCGTCGGCGTGACCCGGGAGCGGACCGAGGAGCTGATCCTGCAGACCATCGAGGAGATCAAGCAACGCCTGCGGGGATGACCGATGCGGGCAGGGTCCGGCGAATCGCTTGCGGGAGGTTACCGGCGGGTAATACCGTGGGGTTACTGACGAGTAGCCGCATGGTCGAACGGAGCTCCCTCGGCAATGGGTCACTACAAGAGCAACCTCCGGGACATCGAGTTCACCCTCTTCGAGCTGCTGCGCATTCAGGACCGCCTGGGCACCGGGCCGTTCGACGAGGTCGACGAGGACACCGCGCGCGGGATCCTCACCGAGGTGGAGCGGCTGGCCTCCGGCCCGGTGGCCGAGTCGCTGCCCGACTCCGACCGCAACCCGCCGGTGTTCGACCCGCAGACCCACTCGGCCCGGCTCCCGGAGTCGTTCAAGAAGTCGTTCCGGGCCTACATGGACGCCGAGTGGTGGCGGATGCAGATCCCGGCCGAGCTCGGTGGGACGGTCGTGCCGGCCTCGCTGCGGTGGGCGGCCGAGGAGATGGTCCTCGGCGCCAACCCGGCCGTGCACATGTACGCGTCCGGCATGTCGTTCTCGACACTGCTCTTCTTCCTCGGCACCGAGGAGCAGAAGAAGTGGGCCCGGCTGATGGTGGACAAGCGGTGGGGCTCGACGATGATCCTCACCGAGCCGGACGCGGGCTCCGACGTCGGCGCGGGGCGGACGCGGGCGATCGAGCAGCCCGACGGCTCCTGGCACATCGAGGGCGTGAAGCGGTTCATCACGTCGGCCGACCACGACCTGACCGACAACATCGTGCACTTCGTGCTGGCCCGGCCCGAGGGCGCCGGACCGGGCACCAAGGGGCTGTCGATGTTCATGGTGCCGAAGTTCCACGCCGACCTCGAGACCGGCGAGCTGGGCGAGCGCAACGGCGTGTTCGTGACCAACGTCGAGAAGAAGATGGGCCTCAAGGTCTCCACCACCTGCGAGGTGCGCTTCGGTGAGGACCCGGCCCGGCCGGCGGTCGGCTGGCTGGTCGGCGGCGTGCACGACGGCATCCGCCAGATGTTCAAGATCATCGAGAACGCGCGGATGATGGTCGGCACCAAGGCGATCGCGACGCTGTCGACCGGCTACCTCAACGCGCTGGACTTCGCCAGGACCAGGGTCCAGTCGGCCGACCTCACGCAGATGACCGACAAGACCGCGCCGCGGGTGACGATCCTGCACCACCCGGACGTGCGCCGGATGCTCATGCTCCAGAAGGCGTACGCGGAGGGGATGCGGGCGCTGGCCCTCTACACCGCGACCCAGCAGGACGCGCTCATGGCCGACCCGGCCGACGAGGCGCGGCCCGGCTCAACGACCTGCTGCTGCCGCTGGTCAAGGGTCTCGGCTCGGAGCGGTCGTACGAGCTGCTGTCGCAGTCGCTGCAGGTCTTCGGCGGCTCCGGCTACCTGCAGGACTACCCGATCGAGCAATACCTGCGGGACTCGAAGATCGACACCCTGTACGAGGGGACCACGTCGATCCAGGGCCTCGACCTGTTCTTCCGCAAGATCGTCCGGGACAAGGGGGCGGCGCTGACCGCGCTGGCCACCGAGATCGGCACGTTCGCGGGCGGCGAGGCCGGCAACGGGCGGCTGAAGGAGGAGCGGGCGGCGCTCGCGGCCGCGCTGGCCGACGTGCAGGCGATGGTCGGCGGCGATGGTCGGCTACCTGATGTCCGCGCAGGAGGACGTCCGGCAGGTCTACAAGGTCGGCCAGAACACGACCCGGCTGCTGCTCTCGCTCGGCGACCTGGTCGTCGGCTGGCTGCTGGTGCGCTCGGCCGCGGTCGCGACCGACGCGCTCGACGACGGGACCGCGTCCGAGCGCGACCGGGCGTTCTACGAGGGCAAGATCGCGGCGGCCCGGTTCTTCGCCACCTCCGTGCTGCCCGAGCTGGCCGCCCGGCGGAAGATCGTCGAGACCACCGACAACGCGCTGATGGACGTGCCGGAGGAGAGCTTCTAGAAATCTCCGGCGCGATGTCGAGAACCAGCCGACCCGCGCGACGCGTTGTCGTACGACACACACGACGCGAGGAGACGGACCATGCGGGCTCTCATACTGCTGAAGATGAGCGAGCAGGTCGGCGAGCCGCCGGAGTCGCTGTTCCGGCGATGGACGAGACGATCAAGGAGATCGAGAAGACGACCACGATCGTCGACACCAACGGGCTGCTGCCGACCGCGGACGCCGCCACGAAGATCCGGGTCACCGACGGCAAGACCACCGTGCTGGACGGCCCGTTCGCCGAGTCCCGCGAGCTGGTCGGCGGGTACGCGCTGGTCGAGGTCGACACGTACGAGCAGGCCGTCGAGGCGGCCCGCAAGATCATCCAGGTGCACGCCGACCACTGGCCGACCTGGGAGGGCGAGGCCGAGGTGCGGCAGGTCATGGGCTCGGACACGCCGGCGGCTACGCTTGCGGATGCCGTCCCTGCCCGGTCTGATCGGGCGGGTGACGGCTCCCGAGGTGGTCAGCAGGATCTGGAAGACCGAGGCCGCCCGGCTGGTCGCCGGGCTGACCCGGATGACCCAGGACCTCGGACTGGCCGAGGACCTGGCTCAGGACGCGCTGGTCGCGGCCCTGGAGCAGTGGCCGGAGTCCGGCGTGCCGGACAACCCGGGTGCCTGGCTCATGGCGGTCTCCAAGCGCCGCGCGATCGACCACTTCCGCCGCTCGGAGCGGTTCCGGTCGGTGGCGCCCTATCTCGCCGCGGAGGCGGTTGTGCCGGACCTCAGCGCCGATCTTGCTGCCGCCGTCGACCACATCGAGGACGACGTACTGCGGCTGATGTTCATGTCCTGCCATCCCGTGCTCACCAAGGAGTCGCGGGTGGCGCTGACGCTGCGGCTGGTCGGCGGGCTGTCCACCCGGGAGATCGCCCGCGCGTACCTGTCCGGCGAGGCCACGGTCGCGCAGCGGATCAGCCGGGCCAAGCGGACGATCGCCGAGGCCGGCGTGCCGTTCGAGGTGCCGTCCGGGCCGGAGCGGCCGGAGCGGCTGGCCTCGGTGCTCGAGGTCGTCTACCTGATCTTCAACGAGGGCTACGCGGCGACCAGCGGGGACGACTGGGTCCGGCCGGCGCTCAGCGACGAGGCGCTGCGGCTCGGCCGGCTGCTGGCGTCACTGGCGCCGCGGGAGCCGGAGGTGCACGGGCTGCTCGCGCTGATGCAGCTGCAGGCGTCCCGGTCGGCGGCCCGGATCGGTCCGTCCGGCGAGGCGGTGCTGCTGCGCGACCAGGACCGCGGCCGGTGGGACCGCGAGCTGATCGCGGCCGGGCTGGAGTCGCTGCGCCGCGCCGGGCGCGGGCCGTACGGGCTGCAGGCGGCGATCGCGGCCTGCCACGCGGTCGCGCCGTCGGTGGACGGAGACCGACTGGGTCCGGATCGCCTCGCTCTACACCGAGCTGGCGGTCGTCACCGGGTCGCCGGTGGTGGAGCTGAACCGGGCCGTCGCGGTGGCCCAGGCGTACGGGCCGGCGGCCGGGCTGGAGATCGTCGACGGGCTGCGCGAGCACCGGGCGCTGCGCGACTACCACCTGCTGCCCAGCGTCCGCGGCGAGCTGCTCAGCTCGCTCGGGCGCGCCGACGAGGCCAGGGCCGAGTACGCCCGGGCGGCGGAGCTGGCCACCAACGAGCAGGAGCGCGCCCTGCTCCGCCGCCGCGCCGGTTCGTGAGGCGCCAGGACCTGACCGGGGCTAAAGGACTTGACCGGCGCCAGGACTCGACCGACGCCAGGACCTGACCGGCGCTAGGACTTGACCGGCCAGAGGCGGGTGGTGCCGACGGCGAGGTCGAGGTGGAAGGCGGAGATCGCGCCGGCGGGGGCGAACGCCTCGAGCGCGGCGCGGCTGAGGCCGGCGGCGGCCGCGGCGCCGGCCAGCTCGCGCCGGGCGGCCTCGGAGTCGACGCTGTCCTCGACGGCGAGGCAGTAGACCTTCAGGCCCCTCGTCGGTGACCCCGCGCAGGAGCGCGATCGCGCCGGGCCTCGCCTTGGCGAACTCGACCAGCGCGGCGTCCTGTCCGTCCGGCTGCGGCTCGCCCTTGCCGACCGCGGTGCCGCGGTCGATGCCGACGAGCGTGAAGCCGTCGACGTTGACGTCGCCCCGGGCGTCCTCGGTGTCCCGGGTCGGTGGTGGGCCCTGGTCGACCACGACCGGGAGGTCGGGCGGCTGCAGGGTGCCGCCGGCCGGACGGGCCGGCTCGGGCTGGGCCCGCTCGGCCCGGCGGGTCCAGATCCGGGTGGAGGCGCGGCTGAGCCGCAAGTGCATCGGGTCGAGGCCGCGGGCCGGCGCGAACGGCTCGACCGGCGCGGGCGCCGACGCGCGCACCTCGTCCGGGTCGGCCTCGCCGTCGAGCGGCGACGCCGACCACCAGCCGGTCGTCGCCGGTGTACGCGGTGACCAGGCCGACGACGCCGGGCCGACCGCTCGCCCAGTCCACCAGGGCGGCGAGCATCGCGCCGTGCTCCGGGTCGTCCGCCGGCGGCCCGGCCCGGAACTCCGCGTCGTCGGGGAGGCGGTCGGCCGGCCGTGCGGCGGGCCAGAGCTGGTGGCAGCGGGCTTCCAGCCAGCGGTGCGCGTCGGTGACGTCCGCCGCGGCGAGCACCTCGACGCAGCAGCGGGCCGCGCCGGACTTCTGCAGGATGTCGACCAGCGCGGTCCGCTCGGACTCGACGTCGGCGATCGAGCCGCGGCTGACGTAGCCGAGCAGGACCCGGACCCAGCCGCCGGCCGGGTCGTGCACCCAGGTCCGGAACAGCGCGGCGGTCCGCGCGGCTCTGCTCGGCGTGCGCCTGGAGCGCGGCGTCGACCGGGTCGTCCTGCTCGGAGCCGGAGTCGAAGTCCCACTGCAGGTTCGCCGCGATCAGCTCGAACGGAGCCCCGGGCGCGTCCGCCGGCCCCGTCGCCTGCCCCGGCCAGTGGCGCATGCTCCGAGACGTCCTGGTGGGCTCCTCGGGGACGACGCTCACCGCGCGGATCACGAGCCACCCGCCCGGAGACCACCTCCCGGCCGGAGACCACCTCCGGCTCCGGAGACCACCCCAGCGGAGGGCCCGACCGCCTCCGGCTCGGACGCAGCCGGCGGCTCGGGAGGTCGGCTCGGACTCGGCGGCCGTCCGTGGGTACGGGGAGCCGGTTCCGGCTCGGCGCGGGCAGGGTCGGCCAGACCTCGGTGGCGACCTCGGCGACGGCGGCCTGGCGGGCGTCCGCGAGCGCGGGGTCCGCCGGTACCGGCACGACCACGCAGCACGCCCCGGCCGCCGCCACGGTCGCCGACAGCGCCCCGGCCACCGCGACCAGGTCGACCGGCCCGGCGAGCACCGGCACGTACACCCGGACCGGTCCGCCGGCCCCGCCGCGGAAGTCCTCCCAGGCCCGGCGCAGCTCCCGCACGCCGTCCACAGTGGACACCGCGGTGCCGGCGGCGAGGTCGACCTCGTCCACCGGACCCCCGGACAGCGCCGACCGGGCCGAGACCGCGGTCCCGGCCGACGGCTCCTCGGCGTCCCAGCCGGCCAGCTCGGCGTACCGCGCGCCGGCCGCGTCGAGCCGGGCCCGCAGCGCCGCCAGCCCGAGCGTGTCGTCCTGCAGCACCAGGTGGAACGGGACCGGCTCGCCCTCCTCGGCCCGCGCCCGGGCGACCTCGCGCACCACCTCGACCAGCCCGCGCAGCTCGTCCGGCGGCGCGGCCGCGAGCAGCAGCGAGGACCGGCTGACCACCAGCACGTGCCCGGCGCCGGGCAGCCAGGACATGTCGGTGAGTAGCGCGGCCAGCCCGGCCCAGTCCTCCACGGGGTCACCGGGCAACTGCAGCGCCGCCCCCACCTCGTCCAGCAGCCCGTACGTCGACCGTCCACAGTGGCCGCGCAGGTGCCGGACCACGATCCCGTCCTGGCCGAGCAGCCAGCCGAGCTGGCGGGCGTCGGCGGGCGCGGCGTCGAGCAGGTGGATCCAGGGACCGGTGGGCCGGGCCAGCCGGGCCAGCTCCGCTTCCGGCCCGGCCGGGGACGGGACGACTCTCACCCGGGCATTCTCACAGAAATGCCGTCAGCGGAAAGCCGGCCGGCCTCACAGCAGCGACATCCGCTCCACGGCCCGCATCTTGTTCATCGCGTCCAGCGCCGCGACCTTGTACGACTCGGCCAGCGTCGGGTAGTTGAACACCGCGCCGACCAGGTAGTCCACGGTCCCGCCGCAGCCCATCACGGTCTGTCCGATGTGGACGAGCTCGGTCGCGCCGGTGCCGAACACGTGCACGCCGAGCAGACTGCGGGTCTCGGAGTGCACCAGCAGCTTCAGCATCCCGTACGAGTCGCCGAGGATCGCGCCGCGGGCCAGCTCCCGGTAGCGGGAGATGCCGACCTCGAACGGCACCGAGTCCTCGGTCAGCTGGTCCTCGGTCTTCCCGACGTACGAGATCTCCGGGATGGTGTAGATCCCGATCGGCTGGCAGTCGTTCATCGGCGTCTCGACCGGCTCGCCGCAGGCGTGGTAGGCCGCCCGCCGGCCCTGCTCCATCGAGGTCGCGGCGAGCGCGGGGAAGCCGATGACATCGCCCACCGCGTAGACGTGCGGGACCGAGGTGCGGTAGTCGTCGTCGACCTTGATCCGGCCGCGGTTGTCCGCCTCGAGGCCGACCTTGTCCAGGTCGAGCACCTCGGTGACGCCCTGGCGGCCGGCCGAGTACATGACCGTGTCGGCGGGGATGCGCTTGCCGCTCTCCAGCAGGGTCAGCGTGCCGCCGTCGTGCCGCTCCACCTTGGCCACCGACTCGCGGAACCGGAACGTCACCGCCAGGTCGCGCAGCTGGTATTTCAGTGCCTCGATGATCTCCAGGTCGCAGAACTCCAGCATCCGGTCGCGGCGCTCCACCACGGTCACCTTGGTGCCGAGCGCGGCGAACATCGACGCGTACTCGATGCCGATGACGCCGGCGCCGACCACGACCATCGACGGCGGCACGTGGTCCATGTCGAGGATCTGGTCGGAGTCGACCACCGTCCGCCCGTCGAAGTCCACAGTGGACGGCCGGGCCGGCTTGGTGCCGACCGCGACGATGAACTTCTCCGCCGAGTATTCCCGCTCGTTGCCGTCGTCGGCCAGCACCACGATCGAGTTGGGCCCGCTGAACCGGGCGGTGCCGACGAGCATGTGCACGTGGTTGCGGGCCAGCTGGCTGCGGATGACGTCGATCTCCCGGCCGATCACGTGCTGCGTCCGGGAGGTCAGGTCGGAGACCGTGATCTCCTCCTTCAGCCGGTACGACTGGCCGTAGAACTCGCGCTGGGCCAGGCCGGTGACGTAGAGGACGGCCTCGCGCAGGGTCTTGGACGGGATCGTGCCGGTGTTGATGCACACGCCGCCGACCATCAGCCTGCGCTCGACGATGCCGACCCGCCGGCCGAGCTTGGCGCCCGCGATCGCCGCCTTCTGACCGCCCGGTCCGGAGCCGATCACGAGCAGGTCGTAGTCGTACTCCATGTCCGCCTCCAGGAGTCGGGCCCGGGCCAATGGTCGCAAGCGACCGGCCGCGGCGCATCCCTCAGCCGTCCCGGGCGACCAGGCCCAGCCGCTGCTTGGCCAGCAGGATCCGCTGCGCCGACCGGTCCACCTGAGCCCGGAAGGCCGGATCGCGGACCGCCCGGTCGTACAGCGCGGCGAACATGGCCGGCAGCGTCGCCGGGCTGACCGTGAGCACCAGGTCGCCGCCGGCGGCGACGAACCGGACCGCGCGCTCGCCGGTGGGGACGGAGCTGACCTGCCGGGCGGCGCCGAGGTCGTCCGAGACCACGACCCCGTCGAAGCCGAGGTCGTGGCGGAGCAGCCCGGTGATCACGGTCGGGGAGAACGCCGCCGGCCGGGTCGGGTCGATCCTGCTGTACACCGCCGAGGACATCATCACGAACGGGTGGCCGGTGCGGATCACCGCCCGGAACGGGCCGAGGTACGCGTCGGTGCGGGTGGTGACCCGGTCGGTCACCCCGCTGCTGACGTCGGTGTTCTCGCTGACCCGGCCGAGGCCGGGGAAGTGCTTGGCGGTCGGGATCACGCCGGCGTCGGTGAGACCCGCGGCGAACGCGGCCGCGTGCGCGGCCACGGTGGCCGGGTCGCTGCCGTACTGCCGGCCGAAGGCGCCGATCGGCGGGTTCGCCGCACCGGCCGGCACGGTGTCCGCGACCGGAGCGAGGTCGACCCGGACACCGGCCGCGCGCAGCTGCCCGCCCCAGGTCCGGGCGCGCGGCCCGCAGCTCGGCCGGGCTCAGCCGGCCCTGGCTGCGCGCGCTCGGCATCAGCGGGAAGCCCGGGTCCCTTGAGCACCTGGACCGCGCCGCCCTCCTGGTCGGTCGCGATCAGCACCGGCAGGCCGGGTACGGCGGCCCGCACCCGGGCGGTCAGCGCCGCCGTGGCGGCGGTGCCGGCGTAGCTGCGGCCGGTGAGGATGACGCCGCCGACCCGGTAGCGGCCGAGCTGCCGCAGCGCCGCGTCGCTGCTGCCCGCGGCCGGCACGCCGACCATCAGCAGCTGCCCGACCCGCGCCGCCAGTGGCATCCGGGCCAGCACCGACCCGGCGGTCGGACGCGGCGTCGCCGTGGGGTGCGGGGTCGGCGTCGGGGTCGGCCGGGTGGACGTCGGGCTGGCGATCGGGGTGGGCGACGGGGTGGTCGGGGTCGGCGAGGCGGACGCGAGCGGCGTCGCCGGCGGCTGGGGGGCGGCATCGTGCTGCACGCCGTCGCCGCCCCGAGCGTGACGGCGGCCGCCACGGCCACGAGAGCCCGCACACCGCGACGCTACGGCACCCTCGCCACGCCGTCCGCCGAGTCGGCATAGGGTCGGAGACGATGACCGACCAACCCCGCTGGCTGCCGCTCGAGGGCGCCGCCAACGCCCGTGACCTGGGCGGGCTGCCGACCGACGGGGGCGCCGAGACCGCCCCGCACCGGCTGCTCCGCTCCGACAACCTGCAGGGCCTGACCCCCGCCGACGTGCGCGTGCTGGTCGAGGAGGTCGGCCTGCGTACGGTCGTCGACCTCCGTACGGACGTGGAGGTCGAGCTGGAGGGGCCGGGCCCGCTCACCCGCGAGCCGCGGGTCGAGATCCGGCACCTCTCGCTGTTCCCGGAGAGCGGCGGCCGCACCGACGTCGACGCGGACGCGACGCTGCCCTGGCAGGCCGACGGCGAGGACGCCCGGCGCGGCTCGGCGCTGGCGACGACGCCGCCGGGAGCGCCGCCGGAGCCGGGCAGCCGGGCGGTCGCGTTCTACCTCGCCTACCTGCGCGACCGGCCGGACAACGTGGTCGCCGCGCTGCGCGCGATCGCCGACTCGGACGGCGCGGCGGTCGTGCACTGCGCCGCCGGCAAGGACCGGACCGGCGTGGTCGTCGCGCTGGCGCTGTCGGTGGCCGGCGTGCCGCGCGAGCGGATCGTCGCCGACTACGTCGCCACCGCCGAGCGGATGGAGCCGCTGCTGGCCCGGCTCAAGGCCAGCGACACCTACCGCGAGGACCTGGACAGCCGGCCGGACGACTCGCACCGGCCGCGGGCCGAGACGATGCGGCGGTTCCTGGCCGACCTGGACGAGCGGTACGGCGGCCCGCTCGGCTGGCTGGCCACGGCCGGGTTCGGGCCGGACGACGTGGCCCGGCTGCGGTCCCGGCTGGTGCGCTCAGCCGTGCCCGTCCAGGACTAGCTCGACCCGGGTCGGCCCACCGGGCACCACCCGCAGGTCCCAGTCCCGGCGGGCCAGGTGGCAGGCCGGGTGCTCGGCCGCCTCGTCGCAGCTGGCCGCGTACGCACTGGCACGCAGCCGCTGCTCGGTACCGACCCGGATCCGCCGGGTCAGCTCCGGGCCCTGGCTGGCGCCGCCGGCCAGGCCGGTGATCGTCAGGCTGGTGGCCGGGCCGTACCGGTCGTCCAGGGTCTCGCCGGGCGGCGGGGTGAACGCGACCGCGACCGTCACCTCGCCCGGGCCCACGTCGACGGTCCGGCGCAGCGGGAGCCGGGTCAGCCGGTGCGCGGCCGACTCGACCACGACCAGCTCGTCGCCGACCACCACTGCGCCGGTCGGCTCGGCCAGGTTGCGGGCGAGCGTGTCCACCGTCCGGGTCGCCGGGTCGTACCGCCGGACCGCGCCGTTGTACGTGTCCAGCACCGCGACGGTGCCGTCCGGCAGCAGCGTCACGCCCAGCGGGTGCTGGAACCGGGCCTGCTCGGCCGGGCCGTCGACCAGGCCGAAGTCGAACAGCCCCGCGCCGACCGCGGTCGCCAGCGTGCCGTCGCGCAGCGTGCGCAGCGACGAGGTCTCGGCGTCGACGAACCAGAGCGTGTCGCCGTCCGGCGCCAGCCCGCTCGGCTGGGCCAGCCAGCCGTCCAGCGCCGGCCCGTCCCGCAGGCCCTCCACGGTCGTCCCGGCGAGCAGCCCGGTCGCGGAGACGAGCAGGTGCACGCCGGCCGCGGCGACCGCGATCCGCCCGTCCCACCAGGCCACGTCCCAGGGCGAGAAGACCGGCGGCACCGGGCCGGTGATCGTCCGGGCGCCGGCCAGCGCCCGCGGCAGGTCGACCACCGTGGTCACCTCGCCGGTGTCCAGCCGCACGCCCCGGACCAGGTGGTTGGCGGTGTCGGCGACCAGCACGTCCACCCCGGGGACGGCGCCGGGCGGCAGCACGGTCAGCCCCTGCGGCTCGGCGAACGACGCGGCGTCCGGACCGCCGTCGGCCCGGCCGCGCTCGCCGGAGCCGATCCGGCGCAGCAGCGTCACCCCGTCGGGCGCCAGCTCGGCCAGCGAGTGGTGGCCGGCGTCGGCGACCAGCAGCGTGCCGGCCGGGGTGAGCGCGATCCCGCCGGGGAACCGCAGCGTGCTCTCCGGCTCCGGCGCCGGACCGAGCTCCGGACCGCCGCGGCGCAGCCGGTCGCCGTACTCGGCCACCAGCTGGTCGATCAGCCCGGCCAGCTCGGCCGCGTGTCCCTCGCCCCGGCAGGGTCGCGATCACGTACCCGTCCGGGTCGACGAGGACCAGGGTCGGCCAGGCGTCCACCGCGTACTGCCGCCAGGTGTACAGGTCGGGGTCGTCGAGCACCGGGTGCCGCACGTCGTACCGGCGGACCGCCGCCTCGACCGCGGCGTGCTCGGCCTCGTGCGGAAACTTGGGCGAGTGCACGCCGATCGTCGTGAGCACGTCGGCGTACCGGGCCTCGAGCGGGCGCAGCTCGTCGATGACGTGCAGGCAGTTGGCGCAGGCCGAGGTCCAGAAGTCGAGCAGCACGATCCGGCCGCGCAGGCCGGCCAGGGTCAGCTCCCGGCCGCCGGTGTTGAGCCAGCCGCCGGCGCCGCGCAGCTCCGGCGCCCGCACCCGTCCCGTCACCCGCACGCTGCCCTGAACGCACCGGACCCCGCAGGGTTTCCCTGCGGGGTCCGTCGGTCTAGCGGTTGATCTGCGTGCTGGTGAAGGCCCGCAGCTCCTGCTGCAGGGTCCCCGTCGACACCGCGTCGGTCGCGTGCCGCACCAGCCGATTGCGCCGAGTCACCGCGTGCTGCTCACGCCACCTGGCCATCCGGGACTGCACTGTGCTCATCCTCCTCGTCATACGCCCTTATAGACGTACGGCGAGGAGGATTCATTCCCTTCGATTCGTCAGCCGAAGGCCAGCGCCAGTCCCGGATCCGTCAGCACCGCCGCGATGTCGGCCAGGAACTCCGAGCCGAGCTGGCCGTCGACGATCCGGTGGTCGAAGGACAGCGAGAGCTGGCAGACCTGACGGACCGTGAGCTGCCCGTCGACCACCCACGGGGTCTCCCGGACCGCGCCGAGGGCCAGGATCGCGGTCTCCCCGGGGTTGAGGATCGGCGTCCCGCCGTCGACGCCGAACACGCCGACGTTGGTGATCGTGATCGTGCCGCCGGACATGTCCGCGGGCGTGGTCTTGCCGGCCCGCGCCGTGTCGGTCAGCTCCTTGATCGCCTCGGCCAGCTCGCGGGTGGTCAGCCGGCCGGCGTCCTTGATGTTGGGCACGACCAGGCCGCGCGGGGTGGCCGCGGCGATGCCGAGGTTGACGTACTCCTTGACCACGATCTCCTGGGCCTGCTCGTCCCAGGCGGAGTTGACCATCGGGTGCCGGCGCACCGCGAGCAGCAGCGCCCGGGCCACGAACACCAGCGGGCTGACCTTGACCCCGGTGAACTCCCGCGACGCGGCGACCCGGTCACGCAGCCGCATGGTCTCGGTCATGTCGACGGTCAGCCACTCGGTGACGTGCGGAGCGGTGAACGCGCTGGCCACCATCGCGGCGGCGGTGTGCTTGCGGACGCCCTTGATCGGGATGCGCTGCTCGCGCGACGCGTCCCAGGTCGGGGCGGCCGGCGCCACCGGGGTCGGCGGCCGGCCGCGGTCGCGGCCGGCTCGGGCTGGGTCGCGGTCCGGGCCGCCGCCTCGACGTCGGCGCGGGTGATCACGCCGCCGTCGCCGGATCCGGTCACCGTGCCCAGGTCGACGCCGAGGTCGCTGGCGAGCTTGCGGACCGGCGGCTTGGCCAGCACGCTGACGCCGTGCCCGTTGGACCCCGGCCGCGCCGGCTCGGTCGATGCCGGCCTCGGTCTGCAGCACGGCGGCCGGCTCCGGTGCGGCCTGCTCGGGTGCGGACTGCTCGCGGAGCGGCCTGCGCCGGAGCGGCCTGTCAGTGCGGACTGCGCCGGTGCGGACTGGCCGGCCGGGGCTCCGCTCTTGCGCGGGCGGCGCTTCGCGACCACGGACCGCGGTCCGTAGCCGACCAGCACCGCGGTACGGCCGCCCGGCGCCGGCGAGCCGATCAGCCCCGGCTCGACCGCTGCCTCCTCGGGCAGCGGCGGCGACCAGGTCCTCCGGGTGGGCCTGCGCCGCCGGGCGGCACGCCGGGCGCACCCTCCGGGTCGACGTCGACCGTGATGATCGGCGTCCCGACGTCGACGGTCGCGCCCTCGGCCACCAGCAGCTCGGTGACCGTCCCGGCGTACGGGCAGGGCAGCTCGACGGCCGCCTTCGCGGTCTCGATCTCCACGATCGTCTGGTTGACCGTGACCATGTCGCCCGGCTTGACGTACCACTTCAGGATCTCGGCCTCGGTGAGCCCCTCCCCGGCGTCGGGAAGCCTGAACTGCTTGAAGGTCGGCACCAGCGAACTCCTAGAAGGCGAGCGAGCGGTCGACGGCGTCGAGCACCCGGTCGAGGTCGGGCAGGAAGTCCTCCTCCAGCCGGGACGGCGGGTACGGCGTGTCGAACCCGCCGACCCGCAGCACCGGCGCCTCCAGCGAGTAGAACGCCTGCTCGGTGATCCGGGCGGCGAGCTCGGAGCCGAGGCCGAGGGTGACCGGCGCCTCGTGCACGACGACCAGCCGCCCGGTCCGCCGGACCGAGTCGAGGACCGTGTCGGAGTCGAGCGGGGACAGCGAGCGCAGGTCGATGACCTCCAGCTGGCGCCCGTCCTCCTCGGCCGCGGTGGCCGCGTCCAGCGCGACCTTCACCATCGGCCCGTACGCGGCGACCGTGACGTCGGAGCCGGTGCGCACGCACCCGGGCCTGGTGCAGCGGGTCCGGCGTGGCGGACGGGTCGACCTCGGCCTTCTCCCAGTACCGCCGCTTGGGCTCGAGGAAGATCACCGGGTCGTCGCTGGCGATGGCCTGCTGGATCATGTGGAAGCCGTCGGCCGGGTTGGAGCAGGCGACGACCTTGAGCCCCGCGGTGTGCGCGAAGTAGGCCTCCGGGGACTCGCTGTGGTGCTCGACCGCGCCGATGCCGCCGCCGAACGGGATCCGGATGGTCACCGGCAGGCTGATGTTGCCCTTGGACCGGTAGTGCATCTTCGCCAGCTGGCTGACGATCTGGTCGAAGGCCGGGTAGACGAACCCGTCGAACTGGATCTCGCAGATCGGCCGGTAGCCGCGCATGGCCAGCCCGATCGCGGTGCCGATGATGCCGGACTCGGCCAGCGGGGTGTCGATC
Source organism: uncultured Actinomycetota bacterium (assembly GCA_963770145.1). Classification (GTDB taxonomy): domain Bacteria; phylum Actinomycetota; class Actinomycetes; order Mycobacteriales; family CADCTP01; genus CADCTP01. The sequence goes on from CAVYOJ010000002.1 coordinate 207,834, forward strand.
ACCCGGTCCTCGCCGAAGTCCTTCTGCAGGCCGTCGGTGACCCGGAAGACACCGCCGAGCTTGCCGACGTCCTCGCCCATGATGAGCACCTTCGGGTCGGCGTCCATGGCCGCGCGCAGCCCCTCGTTGAGCGCCTTGGCCAGCGTGTAGGTCGCCATCAGTGCCGCACCTCCTCGAACGAGTCGAGGTAGGCCGCGAAGCCGTCGCGCTGGGTGCGCAGGTGCGGGGTCGGCTCCGCGTACACCTCGGCGAAGATCTCCAGCGGCTCCGGGTCGGCCATCTCCACGCAGGCCCTGCCGGACCTCGCGCGGCCAGCTCCGTCGCCTCGGCCTCGACCGCGTCGAAGAAGTCGGCGTCCGCCTCGCCGGAACGGGACAGGTACGCCTTGACCCGCTCGATCGGGTCGCGCAGCCGCCAGATCTCCAGCTCGCGTGGCCAGCCGGTAGCGGGTCGGGTCGTCGGAGGTGGTGTGCGCCCCCATCCGGTAGGTGTACGCCTCGACCAGCGTCGGCCCCTGCCCGGTCCGGGCCGCGTCCAGCGCCGCCCGGGTGACCGCCAGGCAGCCGAGCACGTCGTTGCCGTCGACCCGGACGCCGGGGAAGCCGAAGCCGCGGGCCCGCTGGAACAGCGGGATCCGGGACTGCTTCTCGATCGGCTCGGAGATCGCCCACTGGTTGTTCTGGCAGAAGAACACGACCGGGGCGTTGAACACGCTCGCCCACACGAACGCCTCGTTGACGTCGCCCTGGCTGGAGGCGCCGTCGCCGAAGTACGTGATCACGGCGTCCTCGCCGCCGTCACGCTGCATGCCCATCGCATACCCGGTCGCGTGCAGGGCTGCGCGCCGATGACGATCGAGTAGAGGTTGAGGTTGCGCTCGCTCGGGTCCCAGCCGCCGAAGTCGTTGCCGCGGTAGAGGCTGAGCAGCTCGGCCGGCTCCACGCCGCGGCACCAGGCCACGCCGTGCTCGCGGTAGCTGGGGAAGGCCATGTCGCCCGGCCGCAGCGCCCGGCCGGACCCGACCTGCGCCGCCTCCTGGCCGAGCAGCGAGGCCCAGATGCCCAGCTCGCCCTGCCGCTGCAGCGCGGTCGCCTCGACGTCGATCCGGCGGACCAGGACCAGGTCGCGGTAGAGGCCGCGGATCTCCTCGGCCGTGATGTCGAGGGGATAGTCAGGATGCTCACGCCGCTGCCCCTCCGGGGTCAGCAGCTGCACCAGGTCGGGGCCGCCGCCTGGGTCCGGCTCGGCGGGGACTCCGATGTCGACCGGTCATGCGCCTACTCCTCGCTCGAACTCCGCGCGGGATCGCCGCACGGGGTGGACCGGCGCGTCCGAGCTGTGCGTCGGGGTGTCGACGTCGAGCCCACCTGCGCCGGAGCGTGAACGAACGCTCCCCCCATCGTTGCAGACACCGCTTCCGCGTACCTGTGCCACGAGCCACCGCGGTACGCCCGAGACAGGGCATCCGACGGCGGGACAGTCCGGCCGCTCACGGCGGCCAGTTCGGCCGGCAGCGGCCGCCCGTGCACGACCACCAGCCGGCTGACCGCCCTGGTCAGCACCACGTAGAGGCGGCGGAGCCCGCGCGGCTCGGCCGCCGACGATCGCGGCCGGCTCGGCCACCACGACGTGGTCGAACTCCAGGCCCTTGGCCAGCGTCGCCGGGACCACCGTGATCCGGGCGGTGTCGCTCGTCCCGGTCCTCGTCGTCCGCGCCCAGCACCACGTGCTCGGCGGCCAGCGTGTCCAGCGCGGCGGCGATCGCCGGCACGTCGGCGTCCGCGGCGATCACGCCGATCGAACCCTCCTCGGCCAGCGCCCGGACCGCCTCGACCGCGGCGGCTGCCGGCGACGTCCTCGGCCGGCGAGCACGTGCAGGCCACCGGCCGCCGCCCGGACGCTGGTCGCCGGCTCGAGGCCGACCGCGAGGTGCGGCAGCAGCCGGTTGGCGAACGCGATCACGTCCGCCGGCACCCGGTAGCCGCGGGTCAGCGGCTCGATCCTGGCCGCGGACTTGCCGAGGTGGGCGAGCGTGACGTGCCAGTCCGCGGTCGACCACGGCGTGGTGCCCTGGGCGAGGTCGCCGAGCACGGTCACCGAGCCGAGCGGGCAGCGCCGGGCGACCCCGCGGCACTGCATCGCCGACAGGTCCTGCGCCTCGTCCAGCACCACGTGGCCGTACGACTCCGGCCGGGCGACCAGGCCGGCGATCTCGTCGACGAGCACCGCGTCCGGCGGCCGACCAGCGGGCGCTCTTCGCGCTGCGCGGCGGCGTCGCCCAGCCCAGCAGCTCCTGCTCGTCCGGGTCGAGCAGGCCGCGGGCGGCGGCGGCCAGCGCGGCCGGGTCGGTGTAGCAGCTCGCAGAGCAGCGCCGCCGGGTCGATCGCCGGCCAGACCGCGTCCACGAACTCGCGCACCGCCTGGGACCGGGCCACCCGCGCGGTCTCGGCGTCCGACGGCGCCCCGCCGGCCGCCTCCCGCTGCCGGCGGACGTCCTCGGCCACGTGCACGTGCAGCCGCTCCCGGGCCGTGGCGTACGGGATCTCGCTGCGGCGCAGGTCGTCGACGTAGCGGCGGAGCCGCTCGGGCGGGATCCGGTAGCGGCGGGTGCCGACGATGACGACCACGCCGTCCTCCGGCCGCCGGATCCGCCGGCGCACCGCCCGGCGCAGCACCTCGGCCATCCGCGCGTCGCCCTTGAGCGTGGCCACCTCGGGCGGGTCGATCGCGCGGATCGGGCACCGGCGCGAGCAGCTCGTCGACGGTGGTCTGGGTGACGCCGATCTCGCCCGAGCGCCGGCAGCACCTCGCCGATGTAGCGCAGGAACGCCCGGTTCGGCCCGACCACCAGCACGCCGGACCGCCGCAGCCGCTCCGGGTAGGTGTAGAGCAGGTAGGCGGCCCGGTGCAGGCCGACCGCGGTCTTGCCGGTGCCCGGGGCGCCCTGCACGCAGATGCTGTCGTCGAGCTCGGCCCGGACCAGGTCGTCCTGGTCCGGCTGGATGGTGGCGACGATGTCGCGCATCGGCCCGACGCGGGGCCGCTCGATCTCCTCCAGCAGGATCCGGCTCTCGGTGGCCGCCACGTCCGGCGCCCGGGGTCAGCGGCTCGTCCTCGTACGAGGTGAGCAGGCCGGCGGCGAAGCCGAACCGGCGCCGGCGCCGGACGCCCATCGGCTCGGCCGGCGTCGCCCGGTAGAACGCCCGCGACATCGGCGCCCGCCAGTCGATCACCAGCGGGTCGCCGGCCTCGTCGCGGATGTGCCGGCGGCCGACGTGGAAGGTCTCGCCGTCCGGGCGCTCGTTGTCGGGGATGCGGTCGATCCGGCCGAAGAACGGCGGCACGCTGGGGTCGTCGGCCAGCGCCTTGAGCCGCCGGGCCCGGGCGGCGCCCAGCGACTCGCTGGAGAAGGCGTCGCCGCCGACGTCGCCGGCGGAGCTGGCCACGGCGCGCATGGCGGCGAGGCTCTCCCGGGACCGGATCAGGTGGTCGCGTTCGCAGGTGAGGACAGGGTCGGAGTCGGTGGTGGACGCGGACACAGTGCTCCTTCGGCACGTGGTCCGGTCGGCGGGAGCGGTCCGCCGGCCGGGACGGTCCCACTGCCCAAGGCGCTCCCCGGTGGGAGAGACGCCCGGCTACGACGGGTGCGCGAGCAACGCGCGCGAGGATCCAGGGTAGTCCGCGGCCGGGACCAGGCCGAACGCATTTCTGGCCGGCTGGCGCTGGCCCCGTGCCCGGCCGCGCGACGGCGCGACGCCGTCCAGCGGTCGGCGACCGCGGCCGGCACGGCGCGAGCGGATGTCGCGCGTCAGAAGCCGACAAGCGGCGCGAGCGGCATCGGGTCGCGAGCCCGCTCCAGGACCCGTCTGGCCGCGCGGCCCGTGACCGCGGTCGTGGCGCCAGCGGGTCAGGTCGGAGTGCTCCGTGCTCCGGCGGTGACGATCCGACGCGTCGAGGAGTCCGCCGGTGCCAGCTCGGCTCGCGACCCGCGCGCAGTCGCGCAGCGCGACCAGCACGACCTCCTCGTCGTGGTCGAGCGAGCGCCGGTTGAAGTTGGACGAGCCGACCACCGCCGCGATGCCGTCCACGATCATGATCTTGGCGTGCATCATCGCCGGCTGGAAGTTCCAGACCCGCACGCCGCAGCTGGTCAGCTGGTCGTACGCGGCCTCGCTGGCGAGCTGGCAGACCCGCTTGTCCGCGTGCGGGCCGGGCAGCAGCACGTCCACCTCGACCCCGCGTCCGCCGCCGCGCACAGCCGGTCGAGGAAGAAGTCGTCCGGCGCGAAGTATGCGGTGGCCAGCCGAGAGCCGCTCGGTCGCCGAGTCCAGCATCACCCGGAACGTCGTCTGCAGGTCGTCCCAGCCGATCGAGGCCGACCCGCGCACCACCTGCGCCACGGTCGTGCCGCGCCTGCTGCTGCTGCGGGAACGGTCGCCGTCGTCGTAGAGCTCCCGGCCGCTCTCGGCCCAGTTCTGCGCGAACGCGGCGCGCAGGCCGTCGACCGCCGGGCCCGCGCACCTCCACGTGGGTGTCCCGCCACTCGTGCTCGTCGCGGGCGTCGCCGCACCACTCCTCGGCGATGCCGACCCCGCCGGTGAACGCGATCTCCTCGTCGACGACGAGGACCTTGCGGTGGCAGCGGTGGTTCTGCTTGAGCGGCGAGTTGAGCCACGGCTTGCGGAACCACTCGACGTGCACGCCGGCCTCGTCCATCCGGTCGACCAGGCCCTTCTCGATCTGCAGGCCGCCGACGGCGTCGATCAGCAGCCGGACCCGCACGCCGCGCCGGGCCGCGGCGGACAGCGTCTCGGCGAACCGGGTCGCGATGTCGCCCTTCCAGTAGACGTACGTCATCAGGTCGACGCTGCGCTCGGCCTGCTCGATCGCGCCGCAGCATCGCCGGGAAGATCCGGTCGCCGTTGCGCAGCACGGTGAGCTGGTTGCCTTCGGTGAAGGCGATGCCGGTCAGGCACTCGAGCGTCCGGCGGATCCGCTGCTTGCGGCTCGTCCAGCCCGGGCGCTGCTCCAGACTGGCGCTGGTGTCGGTCACTGCGCTCCTTCCGCGGACCCCGTGCCGGATCGGCTTTGCCCACAGTTGAGAATCGGTCACGCCTGCGCCGTGATGACGGGATCGGCGGTCAGTGCTCGCCTCGCCGCCGCCGCAGCCGCTCCCGATACGACGGCGGGCAGACCGTGCCGGTGTCGCCGAGCAGCAGCGCCGCGTAGGTCAGCTTCGCCGCCTCCTCCAGGTTGAGCGCCCGGCGCAGGGCCATCTCGACCGAGTCCGCGACCACCGAGCAGCCGTGGTGGGACAGCACCACGCAGTCGCAGCCGTCGCAGCAGCGCGGCCGCCTCGCTGGCCAGCTCGGGCGTGCCCGGATGCCGGAACGGCGCGACCCGCACCGGCGCCGACGTACGCGGCGTGGTCGGTGGTGATCGTCCGGATCGGGTGGCCGAGCGCGGCCAGCAGCACCGAGGTCTGCGGGTGCACGTGCACGATCGCGCTGGCGTCCGGCCGGGCCCGGTAGCACTCCAGGTGCAGCGCCAGCTCGGTGGACGGATCGGCCGCGCCGCCGACGACCGCGCCGTCGGCGATCCGGACCAGCGTGAAGTCGGCCGGCATCGAGCCGGTCCAGCCAGGTGCCGCGCGCGGTCACCGCGGCGACCGCGCCGCCCGGCTCGCGGGCGGACAGGTTGCCGCCGGAGGCGAGCACGAGGCCGGCGCGGACCAGGGCCCGGCCGGCGTCGACCAGCTCCTCGACGAGCCCGGTCCACTCCGGGTCGGTCGGCGCCAGTCAGGCTCCGCCAGCCGGGCGGCCGCGGCCTGCACCCGGCGGCACGCCTCGGCCACGTCGACGGTGCGTGCAGTCGCCGTCCGCGCACCACCTGCCGGCCGCCGACCCAGACGTCGCGCACCGCCGACCGCGACACCGACCACACCGCGTGCGCGGCGAGGTCGTCGTCCGACAGCACCGGGACGAAGCCCGGGATCGTCCAGGTCGAGCCGGACGATGTCCGCCCACCGGCCGGGCGCCAGCGACGCCGAGGTCCGGCCGGCCGAGCGCCGCGGCGCCGCCCGCGGTCGCCAGGTCGAGCACCTCGGCCGCCGGCAGCACGGTCGGGTCGCGCTCCCGCATGCCGGGCGAAGAGCGCGGCCAGCCGCATCTCCTCCCAGAGGTCCAGGTCGTTGTTGCTGGCCGGGCCGTCGGTGCCGAGCCCGACCGGGACGCCGGCCCGGCGCAGCGCGCGGCACCGCCGGCGGTGCCGGAGGCGAGCTTGGCGTTGCTGCTCGGGCAGTGCGCGACCGCGACCCCGTGGTCGGCGAGCAGCGCGACGTCCTTCTGGGTCAGCCAGACCCCGTGCGCGGCCAGCACCCGGTCGACGTCGAACACGCCGAGGTCGGCCAGCACCTGCGGCCACCGACGCACCGCCGTGCCGGGCCGACACCTCGTCGCCCTCGTGCTCGGTCTCGGCCAGGTGCACGGTGCACCGGCGCGCCGGCCGCCCGGGCCGCCTCGCCGATCGCGACCAGCGCCTCGTCCGGCAGCGCGTACGCCGAGTGCGGCCCGAAGCCGACCTCGATCCGCGGGTGGTCGGCGTACCGGTCCCGCAGCCGGAGCGATCCACTCGATCCGGTCGGCCCAGCTGCCGAACCGCTCCCAGCCCGGGCGCGACCACGATGCCCGGCGTCGAGCAGGCAGCGGCTGCCGGCCGCGTCGACGGCCTCGGCCAGCAGGTCGTCGTGGAAGTACATCTCCACGGAGGTGGTCACGCCGAAGCGGAGCAGCTCGGCGGCGGCGAGCGTCATCCCCCAGTAGACGTCGTCCGGGCCGACCCTGCGCCTCGCGCGGCCAGATCACCTCGTGCAGCCAGCGGTCCAGCGGCAGGCCCTCGCCCTGGCCGCGCAGCAGCGTCATCGGCCAGTGCGAGTGGGCGTTGATCAGGCCGGGCAGAGCAGGCCGCCGACCCGGCGGACCGTCCACTCGCGCACCGTCCGGTGTGGACTCCGCGGCCGCCGGCCGACCGGGCCGACGCGGGTGATCCGGCCGTCCGGGCCGATGTCGACGGCGCCGGGCCGGTGCACGACGCCGCTGCCGTCGCAGGGCAGCACCGCGTCGGCGACGAGTCGGGTCGGTCACAGCGTCTCTCCCTCGGCCGGCCGTACGGTCCGCCGCTCGGTGACGACGGCGGTGACCAGGTCTGCCGGCGTCACGTCGAAGGCCGGGTTGTACGCCGGCCCGGCGGCCACCTCGGCCGGGTCGCGCTCCTCGATCTCGATGCTCGCGCCGGTCGGCGTACCGGCATCCACAGTGGACTCGGGCGCGGCGACGACGAACGGGACGCCGGCCCGGGCGGCGGCGAGCGCCAGCGGGTAGGTGCCGACCTTGTTGGCCACGTCGCCGTTGGCGGCGATCCGGTCGGCGCCGACCACGACCGCGTCGACCAGGCCGCGGGCGATCAGCGAGGGCGCCGCGCCGTCGACCATCACCCGGTGGTCGATGTGCTGCGCGGCCAGCTCCTACGCGGTGAGCCGGGCGCCCTGCAGCAGCGGCCGGGTCTCGTCCGCGTACACGTGCTCGACCTGTCCGCGCTCGTGCAGGACGGCGATGATGCCGAGCGCGGTGCCCCATTCGACGGCGGCCAGCCAGCCGGTGTTGCAGTGCGTCAGCAGCCGCAGCGGTCTGTCCGCCTGCGAGCAGGTCGGCCCCGCGCTCGCCGATGGCCCGGCATGCCTTCGCCTCCTCGTCGAGGACCGCCCGCGCCTCGGCGAGCACCGCGTCCGGCCCGTCCGCGCAGCCGGGCCAGCGCGCGATCGACGCCCCGGGCGAGGTTCACCGCCGTCGGCCGCGCGGCCCGCAGCCGTGCCGCGGCGTCCGAACGTCCCGCTCGTATCGGCCGGCCCCGCCGGCCGCCGTCTCGCCGGCGCCGTTCCCAGCCCTGGAACCGCCGGCGGCGCGGTGGGCGGCGAGCGCGACGCCGAGGGCGCCGGCGGCACCGAGGGCCGGTGCGCCGCGGACCGCGAGCCGGCGGATCGCGTCGACCAGCTCGTCCGGGTCGGTGATCACGCAGCCACCGCTCCTCGGCCGGCAGCGCGGTCTGGTCGATGAGGCGACCGCGCCGTCCGCCCAGTCGATGCACCGCACCGACGCAGTATCCGCGTCTCTATCGGTCCCGCGGAACCCGCCCGAGCAGGTGGAACTCAGGGTTCGGCCGCAGCGCCATGAGATGCGCCATCCGGTTGGACTGCGCGAACAGCGCCGCGATCGCGCCGATGTCCCACACGTCGTCGATGTCGAAGCCGTGCTGCCCGAGCTCGTCCAGGTGCTCGTCCTCGACGGTCGCGGACTCGGTGGCCACCCGCAGCGCGAAGTCGAGCATCGCCCGCTGCCGCGGCGTGATGTCGGCCTGCCGGTAGTTCGTCGCCACCTGGTCGGCGATCAGCGGGTCCTTGGCCCGGATCCGCAGGATCGCCCCGTGCGCGACGACGCAGTAGGTGCAGTCGTTGGCCGCACTCGTCGCGACGACGATCATCTCCCGGTCGGCCTTGGACAGCCCCGGCGTCTCCTTGTCCATCAAGCGCGTCGTGGTACGCCACGAACGCCCGGAACTCAGCCGGCCGCCGCGCCAGCGCCAGGAACACGTTCGGCACGAACCCGGTCCGCTCAGCGACCGCCTCGATCCGCCCCCGCACGTCCTCCGGAAGCTCATCCAGCCCCGGCACCCCGAACCGACTGACCGCCCTCATCCCGCCACCCTCGCACGGACCGAGCAGGGTCGCGGCGACGGGTGTCGGTTGCTCGAGGCGACCCGCCCTTGCGGAATTTGATCTAGAACGAGCGCGGCGGCACGCCTGCCTGGAGGCTCGGCTGGACGGGAGAGCGCGAACTGCGCCCGGCGTACGCACGCCCCGACGGAACGCCTTGCATTGCTCGAACAGAAAGGGGTGGAGTGGCAATGCGGGACGGGCAGGGTGGTCGGTGTCACTGAGACACCGGGAGGACCGAAGAGATGATCCTGACCAGGAAGATCGCGCTGGGCGTCGCCGGGGTGGCCGCCGCCGGGGTGCTCGGCACGGCCGGGGTCGCCGCCGCCACGTCGAACGACAGCACGCCCGCGCCGAGCGCGTCGGCGGCGCCGAGCAGTCCTGCGGCGCCGGGCGACAAGGCCGATCACCGCAAGGCCAAGCGGGCCGAGCGGGCGCTGATCGGCCGTGGGCATGCACGGTGAGTGGGTGGTCAAGGGCAAGGACGGGAAGCCGGTCACGCTGGAGACGATCCGCGGCACGGTGACCGCGGTCGGGTCGTCCAGGGTGACGGTCAAGGCCGAGGACGGCTTCACCGAGACGTTCGCCACCAACTCCGACACGAAGGTCAGGGGCGGCGCCGACTCGCTCGGCGACGTCAAGGTCGGAGCCAAGGGCGCGCGTGGTCGGCGTCAAGTCCGGAAGCACCGTCACCGCCCGCGCGGTCCTGGTCCGCAAGTAGCGACGCCCGTCTTGGCGAGCGGCGCCGGGCAGGCCGCGGTCCGGGTGCTCAGGCGGACGAGAAGGGCCCGATCTCCGAGGGGAGTCGGGCCCTTCCGTCGGTAGGGATCAGCCGAGGCGGAGGCGCAGCGCGTCGAGCTCGTCGCGCATGCCGGTCGGCAGCTTGTCGCCGATCTTGGTGAACCACTGCTCGATCTGCGGCAGCTCGTCCCGCCACTCCTCGACGTCGACCGACGTGGCCGCTCGAGGTCGGCCGGGTCCATGTCCAGCCCGGTGACGTCGAGCGACCCGGCCGCGGGCACGTACCCGACCGGCGTCTCCACCGCCGCCGCGGTGCCCTCGATCCGCTCGACCGCCCACTTCAGGACGCGGATGTTCTCGCCGAAGCCCGGCCACAGGAAGCCGCCGTCGGCGTCCCGGCGGAACCAGTTCACGTAGAAGATCCGCGGCAGCTTGGACGCGTCCGCGTGCTTGCCCATCGCGATCCAGTGCCCGAAGTAGTCGCCGGCGTTGTAGCCGATGAACGGCAGCATCGCCATCGGGTCCCGCCGCACCACGCCGACCGCGCCGGTCGCCGCGGCGGTCGTCTCGGACGACAGCGTGGCGCCGAGGAAGACGCCGTGCTGCCAGTCGCGCGACTCGGTGACCAGCGGGATCGTCGTCCTGCGCCGGCCGCCGAAGAAGATCGCGGAGATCGGCACCCCGCGCGGGTCCTCCCACTCCGGCGCGATGATCGGGCACTGCCCGGCCGGCGTGCAGAACCGCGAGTTGGGGTGGGACGAGAGCTCACCCGACGACGGGCGTCCAGTCGCGGCCCTTCCAGTCGGTCAGGTGCGCCGGCGGTTGCTCGGTCATCCCCTCCCACCAGATGTCGCCGTCATCGGTCAGGGCGACGTTGGTGAAGATCGAGTTGCCGCGCTCGATCGTGCGCATCGCGTTGGCGTTGGTCGTCCAGCCGGTGCCCGGCGCGACGCCGAAGAAGCCGTACTCCGGGTTGAGCGCGTAGAGCCGGCCGTCCTCGCCGAATCGCATCCAGGCGATGTCGTCCCCGAGCGTCTCGACCTTCCAGCCCTGGATCGTCGGCTCCAGCATGGCCAGGTTGGTCTTGCCGCAGGCCGACGGGAACGCCGCCGCGACGTAGTAGACCTTCTGCTCCGGGGAGGTGAGCTTGAGGATCAGCATGTGCTCGGCGAGCCAGCCCTCGTCGCGCGCCTTCACGCTGACGCGATCCGCAGCGAGTAGCACTTCTTGCCGAGCAGCGCGTTGCCGCCGTAGCCCGACCCGTACGACCAGATCATCCGCTCCTCGGGAAAGTGCGAGATGTACTTCGTCGGGTTGCACGGCCAGGCCACGTCCTGCTCGCCTTCGTCGAGCGGCGCACCCACGCTGTGCAGGCCCGGCACGAAGTCCGCGTCCTCGCCCATCCGCAACAGGGCCTTCGACCCCATCCGGGTCATGATGTGCATCGACGCAACGACGTACGGCGAGTCGGTGAGCTCCACTCCGAACATCGGCGACTCGGCGTCGAGCGGACCCATGCAGTACGGGATCACGTACATGGTCCGGCCCCGCATGCAGCCGGCGTAGAGCTCGGTCATGATCGCCTTCATGTCCGCCGGCGCCATCCAGTTGTTGGTGGCGCCGGCGTCCCGCGGGTCGACCGAGCAGATGAACGTCCGGTCCTCCACCCGGGCGACGTCACGTCGGGTCGGACGCGCACCAGAACGAGTTCGGCTTCTTCGCCGGGTCGAGCCGGCGGAACGTTCCCGCCTCGACCAGGAGGTCGGTTATCCGGACCCACTCCTCGGGCGAGCCGTCACACCACTCGATCCGCTCGGGCGTGGTCAGCTCGGCGACCTCGCGGATCCATTCGAGCAGTCGGGCATGCCTGGACGGGGCCGTGTCAGCGTCCGCACCCGGGATCGCTGAGATCGTCATGCAACATCGCCTCCTGGTCGCCGTTGACCGGAAATGCTGAAAGTCCGGCCACGCGGCCGTGCTTTGGGGATTGCTGGGAGCCTAACGCCGACGACACGCCTATCGACCTGGTCGGACTGTCGGCTGCCTCACAACTCGCGCGTAGCCTTGGGCTTTCGGCACCATGACTGCTCGGCCCGGTGACGACGGAGGAACCCGGTGGAGTCCGCGACGTTCACCCGCCGGCCGGAGGACTTCGACTGTCTGCACTGCGGCCTGCGGGTGCGGGGTGATGGTTATACCAACCATTGCCCGCGGTGTCTCTGGTCCCGGCACGTCGACGCCGCCGGCCCCGGCGACCGGGAGTCGACCTGCGGCGGTGCGATGGAGCCGGTCGGCGCCCTGTACGAGGGTGGCCGCACGATCGTCGTGCAGCGTTGCCAGCAATGCGGGCACACCTGGCGCAACCGGACGGCACACGACGATTCCCGCGATGCCGTACTCGCCTTGTTCGGCCGGGTGGTGGACGACCCGCGCCGCTGAACCGCCCAGCCGGCTGCGCCGTGTGACGGATAAGCCTGTGTGCCCCCACGGGCCGCGTTTCATGCCCGCACACGACCAACGAGGAGGGCATCCAGGTGCGGAGAAGGCTTGCTCTGACGACGATCGGCGCGGCGGTGCTGGCGTTAGCCGGCGGGACCGTGGTGACGACGGCGACCGCTGCGCCGGCGAGCGCGACGCTGCTGCCGAAGACGATCGCGCTCCCGGACGGCTACCAACCCGAAGGCATCGCGACGAACGGCGCGACCTTCTACGTCGGATCGCTGGCGGACGGCCGGATCATGCGTGGCAGCGTGCTCACCGGCCGGCTCTCGCCGTTCATCCCGGGGACCGCGGGTGACTCCACGACGGGCCTCGAGGTCCACGGCAACCTGCTGTTCGCCGCCGGCGCGGCCACCGGCACGCTCAAGGCGTACGACCTGCGCAGCGGCCGCAAGCTGGCCGAGCGGCGGGTCGCGCCGGCCGGCGAGAGCTTCATCAACGACGTCACGGTGATCAAGGACGCGGCGTACTACACCGACTCGCTCAAGGCCCAGCTCTACGTCCTGCCGTTCGGCAGCAAGGGCAAGGGGCACGGTCCGAACTTCGGCAAGGTCACGGTGCTGCCCACCCCGGGCATCACGATCGGCGCCGGCTTCAACGCCAACGGCATCGAGACCACGCCGGACGGGAAGGCGCTGCTGGTCATCCAGTCCAACACCGGCACGCTGTTCCGGGTCTCGCCGCGCACCGGCGTGGCGACCCCGGTGGACGTCGGCGGCGCCGATCTCACCAACGGCGACGGCATCCTGCGCCGCGGCAGCACGCTGTTCGTGGTGCGCAACGTCAACAACCTGATCGTGGCGCTCGCGCTCAACCGGTCCGGCAGCACCGGCCGGGTGGTGCGCACGATCACCGACCCGACGCTGGACGTGCCGGCGACGATCGCACCCTTCGGCCCGTTCCTGTACGCGGCCAACGCGCGGTTCACCACCCCGCCGACGCCGACCACGACCTACCACATCTCCCGCATTCCGTAAGACGTAGCGGCCGGCCCGGGTGCGCCCGGGCCGGCCGTGGCGCATCCGCCACCGATCCGCCACCGACCAGGAGGAGGCACGACAACGTGCGGAAACGACTGGCCCTGACGGCTATCGCCGGCGCGGTGCTCGCGCTGGGAACGACGACCGTGGTGACCACGGCCACCGCCGCGCCGGCGAGCGCGGCGCTGCTGCCGAAGGTCATCTCGCTGCCGGACGGCTTCCGGCCCGAGGGCATCGCGACCGGTCGCGGCACCAACTTCTACGTCGGCTCCCAGGTCGACGGCGCGATCTACCGCGGCAACCTGCTCACCGGCCGCGGCGCGGTGCTTCATCCCGGGCACCGCCGGGGACACGGTCCGCGGGCTCAAGGTGGACGGCAACCGGCTGTTCGCGGCCGGCGGTCCCAGCGGCACGGTCAAGGTGTACGACGTGCGCACCGGCCGGCTGCTGCTGCGCCAGCAGGTCGGCGCGGCCGGGCGCGAGCTTCGTCAACGACGTCGTCGTGACGCGGACGCGGCGTACTACACCGACTCGACCGCCCAGGTCATGTACGTGCTGCCGCTCGGGCACGGCGGCCGGCTCGGCACGGTGCGTACGGTCCCGCTGACCGGCGACATCGTCTACGGCGCCGGCTTCAACGCCAACGGCATCGTGGCCAGCCCGGACGGCCGGACGCTCGTGCTGGTGCAGTCCAACACCGGCCTGCTGTTCCGGGTCTCCGCGCGCACCGGTGTCACCACGGCGCGTCGAGCCGGCGGATTCTCGTTGACCAACGGCGACGGGCTGCTGCGCCGCGGCAACACGCTCTACGTCATGCGCAACCAGAACAACCAGCTGGTGCAGGCGACGCTCAGCCACGACTTCACCCGGGCACGGGTATCCGCACGATCACCGACCCGAACTTCGACACGCCCGACGACGATCGCCGTTCTTCGGGCCGTTCATCTACGCGGTGAACGCACGGCTGACGACTCCGCCGACCCCGGACACCACGTACACGGTCGTGCGGGTGCCCGTGACGCGGAGCGGCCAGGCGGTGCCTGCGCGTCCGGATCAGGACGCCTGGCTGACCGTGCTCATGTTGAAGTCGGGCACCCGCAGGGTCGGCATCGCGGTGCGGGTGAAGTAGTCGCTCCACTCGCGCGGCAGGCAGCGCTCGGTCGGCCCGGCCTCGGTGATGCCGGCCGAGCAGGTCGACCGGCGACTCGTTCCAGCGGAAGTTGTTCACCGCGCCGGTGACCTCGCCGTCCTCGACCAGGTAGACCCCGTCGCGGGTGAGGCCGGTCAGCAGCAGGGTCTGCGGGTCGACCTCCCGGATGTACCAGACGCAGGTCAGCAGCAGCCCGCGCTCGGTCCGGGCGACCATCTCGTCGGTCGACGCGGTCGCGCCCGGCGCCTCGAGCAGCAGGTTGTCGACGTACGGCGCGCGGCTGCGTGCCGGTCTTCGTCGCGTACGCCCGGGTGCGGATCAGCTCGGTCAGCACGCCGTCCCGGATCCACTCGGTCGCGCCCGAGCGGCAGGCCGTTGTCGAAGACCGAGACCGTGCCCTCCGTCCGACTGCGGTCGCGGCCAGGAACGGCGCGCACTCCAGGCCGGGCGCCGCCGGGTCGCTGCGCAGCGTCAGCGGCAGGGTGGACAGCCGCTCGCCGATCCGGTTGCCGCCGCCCGGCTTGGAGAACACCGTCCGGCCCTCGTCGGCGTCCCGGGCCGCCGGACGAGACCCGTAGAGGTAGAGGATCAGGTCGGCGACCGCCGACGGCGGCAGCAGCGTCTCGTAGCGCCCCGCCGGCAGCTCGACCGAGCGCTCGGCCCAGTCCAGCCGCCGGCCCAGCTCCGCGTCGAGCGCCGTCGACGTCGACGTCGGCGAAGTCCGGGCGAGCCCTGGCCGACCCAGGCCGAGCGGCTGTAGTCCGGCGACTTGCCGTTGATGTCGATCCGGCCGGTCGGCTGCACGTGCCGCAGCCGCAGGCCGGTGGAGGAGCCGAGGTAGCGGGTCTCCAGCGCGTGCTCGGCGAAGCCGAACAGCAGCCGCTCGCTGCGCCGGCCGCCCGGGCGAACGCCTCGCCCAGGCGCGGGCGCGACCGTCGCGCAGCCTGCCGATCGAGGTCTCGGCCGGGCGGCTCGTCCCAGCCGGCCGGTGCGCCGTCCGGCTCGACCAGCGGCGCGGCGTCCTCGGCGGGGCCGGCGTCGCGGGCGGCCTGCTCGCTCGCCCGGACCAGGTCCTCCAGCGTCGTCCGCGGTCACCGCGCTGCGCTGCACCACGCCCGCGGCCGTGCCGGCCGCCGTCGACGACGCTGATCACCGCGACCTCGCGGGAGCGCATCGACCCGTTGGTGGTCAGCGTGTTGCTGGCCCAGCGCAGGTTGGCCTCGGACCGCTCCGTCGCGATGACCACGCAGCCGTCGGCCTTGGACAGCGCCAGCGCCCGCTCGACCGTCTCCTGCGGGGTCATCGGCCGCGCCTCCCGGACCGTGTTGAGGATGTTGACGCCGCGGAACAGCGCCGGCGGGCAGCCGTGGCTGACCGCGGCGACCTGGCCGGGCTGGGCCTTGCCGCAGTTGAACGCGCCGCCGCAGCACGATAGGTCTCCGGGCCGCCGACCGCCTCCATCGAGCCCCAGAAGTCGGTCGTCGTGGCCTGGTAGGCGACGTCGCGCAGCTGGCCGGCCAGCTGCCCGTTCTCGATCCGGAAGAACCGCTGGCCGGTGAACTGGAAGTTGTAGCGCTGCATGTCGATCGACCAGGACTTGTCGCCGACGACGTAGATGCCGCGCTCGACGCCGCCGATGAGGTCGTCCAGCGACGGCCCGCCCGGCGCCGGCTGCAGCGAGACGTTGGCCATCCGCTGCACCGGGATGTGGCCGGGCGAGTCGGCGAACGCGCAGCCGTTGGACCGGCCGAGGCCCTTCAGCTTGGCCATCCGCCGGTCGAGCTGGTAGCCGACGAGGATCGCCGTCCCGGACGATGTCCCAGGACTGGGTCTGCACGCCGTCGTCGTCGTAGCCGATGGTGGCCAGGCCGTGCTCGGCGGTGCGGTCGCCGGTCACGTTCATCACCGGCGAGCCGTACTGCAGCGTGCCGAGCTTGTCGAAGGTGGCGAACGAGGTCCCCGCGTAGGCCGCCTCGTAGCCGAGCGCCCGGTCGAGCTCGGTGGCGTGGCCGATCGACTCGTGGATGGTCAGCCAGAGGTTGGACGGGTCGACGACCAGGTCGTACCGGCCCGGGCTCGACGGACGGCGCCTTCGCCTTCTCGGCCAGCCACTCCGGGATCTGGGCCAGCTCGCCGGCCCAGTCCCAGGTGTCGCCGGTCAGGTACTCCCAGCCGCGGCCGGCCGGCGGGGCGCGGGTGCGCATCGTGCTCGAACGTGCCGCGGGACCGGTCGACCGCGGTCGCCGTGAGCTCCGGGTGCATCCGCACCCGCTGCTGGGTGGTGACGTGCCGGCGAGGTCGGCGTAGAACTTGTTCTCCTGCACCTGCAGCAGCGACGGCCTCGCACGTGGTCGACGCCGTCGGCGGCCAGCAGCCGCTCGGACCACTCGGTGAGCAGCGCCGATCTTGTCCGCGTCGGGCACCGCGAACGGGTCGACCTCGTACGGCGAGACCCAGGTGACGTCGGCGTGCACCGGCTCGTCGGCCAGCTCGACGGCTCGGTGTTGACCGGGCGGGACACCTTGGCCACCTCGACCGCCTGCTCGGCGACCCGCGACCGCGGCCTCCGGGGTCAGGTCGACGCCGGCGGCGAAGCCCCAGGTGCCCTCGTGCACCACCCGGACCGCGAAGCCGAGCGTCCTCGCCGTCCGCTGGCCGAGTCGAGCCGGCCGTCGCGCGAGCATCAGATCCTGGCTGCGGATCCGCTCCAGCCGGAAGTCGGCGTGCTGCGACGCCGAGCTCGCGGGCGCGGGACAGCGCGGCGTCGGCCAGCCTCCGCATCGGCAGCGCCAGGAACTCCGGGTCGATCTCGGGCACGAGCTCCTCCTCGCAAGATCTCGCCTCTCGCCCGAACACTAGTCCGGCCGGCCAACCGGGTTCTGGGGCTGCCTTACGGTCGCCAGCGGAGGGCGAGGGCGCGTACGGCCGGGTCGTCCGACTCGTGCAGCGTCGCCCAGTCGGCCGCCGGGTCGCCGTCGGCGGCGGCGAGGTCGGCCAGCAGCGCGTCCGGCGGATCGGTGGGCTGCTCGGCGGCGTCCTCGACCCGACCGAGCAGGCCGGCGTCGACCCAGGGCCCGTCCGGCGGAGCGGACGTCGAGATCGAGCGGCGGCGGGAACGGGTCGGTCGCGCCGGCGGTGTCGGCCCAGCCGGCCGGATCGGTGCCGTCCTGCCAGGCCGCCGGCGCGCGCCGATCCGTCTCGATCGATCCCGGCTCCGCCATCCCGTGCCTCCTGTTCGCCGCACGGCGTGTCCGCCGCTCAGGCTAGGCGATCATGACCTTTCGGCCCAAGGTCGTCTATCCTCCGTGGGTGCTGGACAGTCGGGGCAGCGGGCGATCAACCGTGCTCGCGGACGCCCTCACCCATCCCGGGCTGGTCGTGATCGCGGGACCGCGGGCGAGCGGCAAGACCGCGATGGTACGGGCGGCGGGCGTGCCGTTGCTGGCCGCGCGGGCACTGGCCCCGATGCGGCACCGGGCCGGGCTTCCGCTCGCCCGGGCGATCCGGGCGCCGATGCCGGTCGACGACGTCGCGCTGGCGGCCGAGGCGGTCCGGATCCGCCTCGGCGAGCGGGCGCTGCTGGTGGACGACGTGCAGCACGCCGACGCGTACACGCTCGCGGTGCTGGCATCGGTTGCGCCGGCCGTCCCGGTGGTGGTGACGCTGCGGACGCCATCGGCGATCGCCGACCGGCTGCGCGCCGTGTCCCGGCTCTGGCTCGACCTCCCGCCCCGACCCCGCGAGGGCGAGCCGGACGCCCGCACGCTGGCCGGGCTGCCGGTCGCCGCCCGGACCGCGCTGGCGGCGCTCGGGCTGCTCGGGCGGCCGGCGCCGGCGGGCCTGCTCGGCCCGGGCGTCGGCGCGCTGCTGCAGGCCGGGCTGGTCGAGCAGGAGCGCGGACGGGATCGCGCCGCGGCCGGGACACCTGGCCGAGCTGGCGGCGGGCGTGCTCGCGCCGGCCGAGCGGCGGGCACTGCACGCTCGGCTGGGCGACGCGCTGCTGGACGGGGTGGAGGCGGCCCGGCACCTGATCGCCGCCGGCTCGCCGGCCGCCGCGGCCGCCCGGGCCCAGGCCGCCGCGGACGAGGCGGAGACGCCTCGGGAGCGCGCCGCGGCGCTGCTGGTCGCGGCGACCGCCGACCCTGCCCTGGCGCTGCCGGCGGCGGCGGCCTGCGCGGCGGCCGGACTGGCCGGCGAGGCGTTGCGGCTGCTGTCCGGCCCGGTCACGAACGGCCCGACGACCAGGGTCGGCGCGGCCGCGCTGCGGGCGGCCGCGCTGGTCGACCTCGGCCGACCCGAGGACGCCGCCGCAGAGCTGCGCGCCGTCGACGTGGACGTGCCGACCGTGCCGCCCGCGGTCGCCAGCCTGCACGCGGTCGCCTCGATCCGCGCCGCCGTCGCCACCGATCCCGAGGTGGCCTGCACGCTGGCCGAGTTCGCGATCGCCGCGGCCCGCGCCGACGCTCCGCCCGCGCTGCTCGCCGCGCACGCCGCGGCACTGCGCGCGGCCGGCCGGGAGACCTGGGAGGACGCGGCCCGGGCCGCCATGGACGCGGCCGCCGCGGCCGGGGACCGGGTCGCCGAGCGGCTCGCCGGCGCGGCGCTGGTCGCCGGGCTGCGCGACCTGAGCCGGGTCGGAGAGGCCGGTGACCTCGCCGCCGAGCTGGCCGCGGCGGCCGCGGCGCGACGGCGCGTACAGCGCGGAGCTGCAGTTCCGGGCCGACGCGCTCTGGGCGGCCATGCACGCCGACGGCGCGCTGGACGAGGCGCTGCGCTCGGCCGGCGCGCTGCTGGACCGGACCGTGCCGGCCGACGCCCGGCCGCTGCTGGTCGCGACGCTCGCGCTGGCCCGGGCCGACACCGGGGCGCTGCCGGCGGCGCGGGAGCTGCTCGACCGGGCCGGCCCCGCCGCCGCGGACCGTACCGTCCGGTGGGTCGCGGCCGAGGCGTCCTGGCTGGCCGGTGAGGCGGAGGCGGCCCGGGACGCCGCCGACGCGCTGCCCGGTCCGGGACATGCCGGCCCGGCTGGCCCTGCTGACGGCCCGGTGGGCCCGCCGGGACACGAACGAGGACCTCGACGAGCCGCTGCCGCGGGCCGGCGCGCTCGGCCGCACCGGCGTCGGGCCGGCGGCGGTGACGATCGCGGCCTGGGACGCCGGCGGCGGCGCGCTGGTCGCCGCGGCCACCGCGTGGAAGGGCGTCATGGTGCGCGAGCAGGTGCGCTGCCTGCTCGGCGCCGGGCTGGCCGGCTCGGTCGACTGCCTGCTCGCGGCCGAGCAGGTGGCGGCCGAGACGGGACTGACCACGCTGCTCGGCCGGGTGCGCTGGGCCTTGGAGGCGCACGGGATCACCCGGCCGCCGCCGCCGCCGGTCGAGCTGCCGGCGTCGGAGCGGGAGGTGCTCACGCTGGTCGGCGTCGGCCTGTCCACGCCCCGGATCGCCGTCCGGCTCGGGCTGACCCGGGCCGAGGTGGAGGCGCGGGTGCGGTCGGCGATGGCCGCGCTGGGCGCCCGGACCCGGACCGAGGCCGCGCTGCGCGCGGCCGGCGGCTGACCGGACCTACCAGGGGATCCGCTGCCGCCGGTGCCAGAAGCCGCCGGTCGGCCCGTCGTCGGGCAGCGTGGCCAGCCAGACGACCGTGTCGGCGCCCTCGGCCAGCGAGGTCGGCGCGTCCGAGCCGCCCAGCCGGGTCGCCACCCAGCCCGGGTCGGCGGCGTTGACCAGCACCCGCGGCCCGGCCTCGGCGGCGACGATGCGCGTCAGCGCGTTGAGCGCGGTCTTGGACCACGCGGCGGCGGCCGGCGGTGAGCCGCCCATCTGCGCGGAGGCGGTCGAGACGGCGACGACCCGGCCCCAGCCGCGCTCGCGCATGGGCGGCACGAACGCGCGGCAGGTCCGCCAGACGCCGAGAGCGTTGATCTGGAACGCCTCGGTGAGCTCGGCCTCGTCGGCCAGCAGCACCGGCGTGCCGGGATAGACGCCCGCGTTGTTCACCAGCACGTCGACGGCCACGCCGGCGGCGTCGAGCCGATGGGCGCAGGCGGTCACGCTCTCCCGGTCGGTGACGTCGAGCTGCTCGGCCCGGACGCCGAGCCGCTCGGCCGCGGCGGCGGCCCGGGCAGGGTCCCGGGCGGTGAGCACGACGTCGTGGCCGGCCGCCGCGAGCTGCCGGCAGACCTCGAGGCCGATGCCGCGGTTGCCGCCGGTGACGAGTGCCGTGCGGGGCATGCTGCCTATTGTCGCGGGGTGGCGTACCGCGTCTGCTTCGTCTGCTCGGGCAACATCTGCCGCTCGCCGACGGCCGAGGCGGTGCTCCGGCGCCGGCTGGCCGAGGCCGGGCTGGACGGCGAGGTCGAGGTGGACAGCGCCGGGCTCGGCGACTGGCACGTCGGCGAGGACGTGGACGAGCGGTCGGCCGCGGCGCTGCGGGCGCGGGGCTACCCGGCCTGGGCGCACGCGGCCAAGCAGTTCCGCGCGGCCGACTTCGAGGACCGGGACCTGGTCGTCGCGCTCGACGCCGGGCACGAGCAGGCGCTGCGGGCGATGGCGCCGACCGCGGCCGACCGGGCCAAGATCCGGCTGCTGCGCTCGTACGACCCGGCGGCGGCGGACGACCCGGACGGGCTCGACGTGCCCGATCCGTACTACGGCGGCGAGCGCGGGTTCGAGCGCGTGCTGGACCAGGTCGAGGCCGCCTGCGCCGGGTTGCTGGCCGAGGTCGAGGCGGAGCTGTGGATCCATCCGAACGGGTGATGCTGGTGCTCGGCACCGCCGTGGTGTCGGCCCGGCCGACCGGGGCGGCGATCACCGGGGAGCGCTGGCGGCTGCGGCTGGCCGACGGCCGGGACGTGTTCGTGAAGACCAGGACCGGCGCGCCGGACGGGTTCTTCGCCACCGAGGCGGCCGGCCTGGACTGGCTGGGCGCGGCGCCGGGCGGGCCGCCGGTGCCGGCCGCGCTCGGGTACGACACCGACCTGCTGGTGCTGCCCTGGCTGGTGGAGGAGCCGCCGACCAGCGGGGCGGTCGAGCGGCTCGGTCGCGAGCTGGCCGCCCTGCACGCGGCCGGGTCGCCGGTCTTCGGCGCCGCGCAGGACGGCTGGATCGGTGCGGCCGAGCTGGAGAACCGGCCGGCGGACGGGTGGCCGGAGTTCTACGCCGACCGGCGGGTCCGGCCGTACGTGCGGCAGCTGCGGGACGGCGGGCAGCTCGTCGACGAGGAGGTCGCGGTGTTCGAGCGGCTGGCGGCGCGGTTGCCGGAGCTGGCCGGTCCGGCCGAGCCGCCGGCCCGGATCCACGGCGACCTGTGGACCGGCAACGTGCTGTGGTCCGGCGGCCGTGGCTGGCTCGTCGACCCGGCGGCGCACGGCGGGCACCGGGAGACCGATCTGGCCATGCTGACCCTCTTCGGCGAGGGGTGGGTGCCGCGGCTGCTCGCTGCGTACGCGGAGAGCACGCCGCTCGCGGACGGGTGGCGGGAGCGGCAGCGGCTGCACCAGATCCACCCGCTGCTCGTGCACGCGGTCCTGTTCGGCGGCGGCTACCTCGCCGCCGCCCTGGCCGCCGCCGAGCACTACCTCTAGACGACCGGTCGGTCAGGCGACGGGTCGTCCCGGGCGATCCGGCCGATCCGCGTGCTCGCCGCCGCGTCCACGCGCGCGTCGGTCAGCGGTCGTCCCGCTCGTGACCGCGCCGATGTCGTCGCCGGCATGATCGCGGGCACGCCCGGGTAGATCGCAGCCATGACGGGGCCGACGTACGACGACCGGCGCGGGGCGCCGGAGCCGGGCGGGGAGCCGTACCCGGATGCGGGCGGCCCCGGAGCGGGGCCGGAGCCGCCGGCCGCGCCGCCGGCCGGAGCGCCCACCACGGTGCCGCCGCGGACCCGGGTGAGCGGGATCTGGGTCGCCTCGATCGCTGCCGTCGTCGTGCTGCTGCTCCTGCTGATCTTCATCCTGCAGAACGGCGACCGGGTGAAGATCAACATCTTCGGCGCCAACCCGACCCTGCCGCTCGGGGTCGCCCTGCTGCTGGCGGCGGTGCTCGGGGCACTGCTGGTCGCGCTCATCGGCGCCGCGCGGGTGGTGCAGTTGCGGCACACCACCCGCAAGATGGCGCGCGAGGTCGCGGTGACCGCGGGGCCTGTGCGGGTACTCACAGCGGCCCCGGGGAACACTCGGTCGGCGTGGCGCGTGCACCAGATGCGATGACTGACGAAACCACGACGACAAAGAAGGCAATCCTGTCACCGGTCGAGGTCGGTGCCGGGGCCGGCGCGGCGGTGATCGCCGCGTTCGCCTCCTCCTACCTCGGCACGGCCGGGACGCTGACCGGCGCCGCGGTGGCCAGCGTGGTCGGCACCGTGAGCACGTCCGTGCTGCGGAGCTCGGCCCGGACGAGCGCGCAGCGGTTGAAGCAGACCACGACGCGATTGCGGGACACCCAGGTCGAGCATGTCCAGGCGACCGACGTGCGTCCGGTCGAGTCGGAGGACATCGACCCGTACGGGACGCAGCTTTTTGGTGCGTCCGACTGGATCGATCCCGATGCCCGCGCCGGCTCGGACAGCGGGCTGGCCGGGTCGACCGGCGCCGACCCCGGCAGTGCGTGGGAGGCGCCGACCCAGCGCCTGGCAACCGGTGCGGGCGGGTGGCCGGATGCCGGCGCGACCGGCCCCGGCACCCGGACGAGCGGCAGGCCGGGAGACGACGCGACCAGCCCCGGGACCGGCGCGACCACCCGCCGGGACCGGCGCGACCAGCCCCGGCGCCGGGGCGGGCGGGACTCGGGCGGAGCGGGGGTCCGGCCGGTCGGGTCGGGACCGGGCTGCGGCGGGTCCGGCGTCGGTGGGTCGTGGTGGGAGCCGGCGCGGTGGCCGCGTTCGCGCTCGCCCTCGGTGCGATCACCGGGATCGAGGCCGCCGCCGGCAAGCCGCTGTCCGGCCTGGCCGGCAGGGAGTCCGGCGGCGGTACGACGCTCGGCCGGGCCACCGGCGGGGACGGCGGCTCCGGCCGCACCACGCCGAGCCCGACGCCGACGCCGACCACGAGCGGCGGCGCGACCTCCACCGCCCCGGCGCCGGGCAACGGCCCGACTGTCTCGCCGACCGCGCCCTCGAGCCCGGCACCATCGCCGAGCCAGCAGCCGCCCACGCAGGCACCCACCCAGGCGCCGACGCAGGCGCCCAGCGCCGCGAACCAGCAGACCCCGTGACGACGAGCCGCCCGGGCACCGCCCGGGCGGCTCCGCTCAGTGCGGCAGCTTCACCACGGTGACGAAGAAGTCGTCGATCTGCTGGACCACCTTGATGAACCGCTCGAAGTCGACCGGCTTGGTCACGTACGCGTTGGCGTGCAGGTCGTAGGAGCGCAGCACGTCCTCCTCCGCCTCGGAGGTGGTGAGCACGACCACCGGGATCGCCCGCAGCGACTCGTCCGCCTTGATCTCGGCCAGCACCTCCCGGCCGTCCTTCCGGGGCAGGTTGAGGTCGAGCAGGATCAGGCCGGGCCGCGGCGCGTCGGCGTACTCCCCCTCGCGGCGCAGGAAGGCCACGGCCTCGACCCCGTCGGTGACGACGTGCAGGGTGTTGCGGAGCTTGTGCTCCTCGAACGCCTCGCGCGTCATCAGCACGTCGCCCGGGTCGTCCTCGACGAGCAGCACGTCGATGATCGCGGGCAGCGCGGCGGTGGGGTCCGTGATCTCGGTCATCCAGCGGTCTCCGACTCTTCCTCTGGGTGGTGGCGCGGCGATCTTCGGCAGCGTGAAGCGGAAGACGGTGCCCGCTGGCCACCGAGGTGTCCAGCCAGATCCGCCCGCCGTGGTATTCGATGATCTTCCGGCACATCGCCAGCCCGATGCCGGTGCCGGGGTAGGCGTCCTTGGCGTGCAGCCGCTGGAAGATCACGAAGATCCGGTCGGCGTACTCGGGCTCGATCCCGATCCCGTTGTCGGCGACGGAGAACTCCCACTCGTCGCCGGCGTCGGCCCAGGACACCGTGATGCTGCGGCGGCTGCGTCGCCGCGGAACTTGAGCGCGTTGCCGACGAGGTTCTGGAACACGCCGACCAGCAGCGCCGCGTCGACCGACACCCGCGGCATGTCCTCGGCGACCGTGACCGTGGCGCCGGACTCCTCGATCGCCAGCGAGAGGTTGGCGAGGGCCTGGTCGATCAGCTCGCCGGCGCCGATCTCGACGTGCTCGCGGGTGAGCCGGCCGACCCGGGAGAACGCGAGCAGGTCGTTGATGAGCACCTGCATGCGCTTGGCCCCGTCCACCGCGAACGCGATGTACTGGTCGGCCCGCTCGTCCAGCTGCCCCTTGTACCGCCGCTCCAGCAGCTGGGTGAAGCTGGCGACCTTGCGCAGCGGCTCCTGCAGGTCGTGCGAGGCGACGTAGGCGAACTGCTCCAGCTCGGTGTTGGACCGCTCCAGCTCCGCGGTCCGCTCGTCCAGCCGCTCGGTGGTGTCCCGCAGCGCGTGGAACTCGGCGACGATCTGCCGGCGCATGCCGTCCACGTCCGCGCCGAGCGCGACGATCTCGCGCGGCCCGGTGCCGCGCACCTCGGCGTCGAAGTCGCCGCCGGCGACCCGGCGCACCTCCGCGGTCAGCCCGGACAGCGGCCGCAGCACCACCCGGCGCAGGCCGAGCGCGAGCACGAGCAGCAGCGCGACCAGACCGATCGCGAGCAGCACGCCGACCAGCTGCAGCCGGTTCGCCGCCGCGGCGAGGTCGTCGCGGGCGTCGGCGGCGGCCCGGTCGAGGTCGCGCTGCAGCGCGTCGAGGCTGGCGCGCAGGTCGTCGAACAGCTGCTTGCCGACCATCGGGTCGACCGTCACCGGCCGGCCGGCCCGGACCTGGGCGAGGATCGGCTCCGCGTACCGGGTCCGCCAGGCGGCGGCCCTGGCCTCGACCTGTTGCAGGTCGGACGCGGATGTCGAGCGCGGGATTGTCGGCCACCGCGGACAGCGACCGCAGCGCCGCCGCCTCGTTGCGGAGCCCGGTCTGCCAGGGTTCGAGGAAGAGCTCCTGGCCGGCCAGGGCGTACCCGCGGATGCCGGTCTCCTGGTCGACCAGCGCGACCTGCAGCTGCTCGGCGTCCCGGAACGCCGGGTCGATCACGTCGATGACCCGGCTGCGGGCGTCGGTCAGGCTGCTCAGCGCGACCGCGCCGGCGGCGATCATCACCGCCGCGGCCAGCGTGGCCACGACGGCCAGCACGGCCAGCGAGCGGCGCAGCGACCAGGCTCGGGTCACCTCCGGGTGCTCCACCGACGGCGCCGGGCGCCGACGGGGCCGCGGTGGTCCGCTCGGCGAGGTCAGTCATCGGTCAGGCTCACCGCCGGCAGCGGCGCCGACCAGCAGCACCGCGACGTCGTCGACGAGGTCGCCGCCGTTGAGCGCCTCGGCCTGCTGGATCAGCGAGTCCACGAACGGCTCCGGCGCCGACCGCCAGGCCGGGTCGCGCCGGACCTGCCGCTGCACCAGCTCGGCCAGGCCCTCGCCGCCCAGCCGCTCCGGGCCGAGCCCGACCCGGCCGTCGATCAGCCCGTCGGTGTGCAGCAGCAGCGCCCAGTCCGCGGGCAGCTCGACCTCGGTGGCCGGCCAGGACGTGCGGGTCACCACCCCGAGCGGCGGGACGACCCGCGCCTCGGACAGCAGCCGTACGGTCTCGCCGACGAGCAGCGGCGCCGGATGGCCGACCAGGTGCATCGAGGCCGTACGACGGTCCGGGGAGATCGTCAGCGTGCAGACGGTCGCGAAGATGTGCTCGCGGTGCCGCTCGTGCACCAGGACCTGCTGCAGCGTCGCCAAGATCTCGTCGGACGGCCGGGACGCCAGCACCAGCGCGCGCCAGGCGATCCGCAGCCGTACGCCGAGCGCGGCCTCGTCCGGACCGTGCCCGCTGACGTCGCCGATCATCACGTGCAGCGTGCCGTCCGGGTCGCGGACCGCGTCGTAGAAGTCGCCGCCGAGCAGCAGCCGGCGCCCGCCGGCCTGGTAGCGCGCGGCGAACAGGACGCCGGCGCCGGCGATCAGCGGGCTGGGCAGCAGGCCGCGCTCCAGCCGGGTGTTCTCCTCGGCGTGCAGCTGCTGCTCGTGCAGCGCCCGCTCGGTGGCCTCGATCCGGGACCGGCCGATCGCGTACCGGATCGCCCGGGTCAGCAGCTGCCCGTCGACCTGACCCTTGACCAGGTAGTCCTGCGCGCCGGCGGCGACCGCCTCGGCCCCGCGGTGCTCGTCGGCCAGGCCGGTGAGGACCAGCAGCGCCACCCCGTCGGCCCGCGCGGCCAGCCGGCGCAGCCCGTCCAGGCCGGACGCGTCGGGCAGGCCGAGGTCGAGCAGGACGCAGTCGACCCGGCCGACCTCGGCCTCGGCCTCGGCCAGCGTGCGGGCGCGGAGCAGCTCGACCTGGCCGACGGCCTCGTCCAGGAGCTCCTGCACCAGGAACGCGTCGCCGTCGTCGTCCTCGACCAGCAGGACGCGCAGACTCTCGACCGGTGCGGCGGTGCCCATGACGGGCAGGAGGCTGCTCACGACGCCACCTGCCAGCACGTTCTCCTGCTCAGATTGATTCTCCCTCGTCCGGCCGCGCGCGCCGTCCCCTCACCTGCGGGTCGGACCAGAAAGGCCGCGCTTCCGCTGGGACGCATGCTAGCGCGGCCTGTGACGCGGCTCGTCACTTGTACTAGTAGCTCTAGAACAATATGGTGAGCGGGTGCTGGTACGGGTCAACCCGGGATCGCCGGAGCCGATCTACGCGCAGATCGCGAGCGCGGTCCGCCGGGAGGTCGCGGCCGGGCGGGTGCGGCCGGGCGAGCGGCTGCCCGGCGCCCGCGAGCTGGCCGCGGCGCTCGGGGTCAACCTGCACACGGTGCTGCGCGGCTACCAGGAGCTGCGCGACGAGGGCGTGGTCGAGCTGCGGCGCGGCCGCGGTGCGGTGGTCACCGACGCGGCGCCGCGGATCGCCGGGCCGGCCGCGGCGCTGCGGGCGTTCGTCGCCGAGGCCCGCCGGGCCGGGCTGACCGCGGCCGAGGCGGCGGCGATGGTGCGGGAGGAGATGTCATGATCGCCGCGGGCGCCGGTTCGTGGTCACCGTGGACGGCGCGGCGGAGGCGGCGGCGCTGCTGGCGGCGCTCACCGACCGGGTGCACCGCTGAACTTTCTTCCGTCCACAGGGTGTGGGTGAGTTCTCGCAGGTCAGTCGGGCAATCCGGGCCAGCGGTTGGGTCGCCCACAGGTTGTCCCCAGCACGGTCCGCAGGCCCGGCCGGGTTGTCCACCGGCCGTCCCCAGGACGGTCCACAGGGCTGCTCCGACCCGGGGGTCGTACGGCCCTAATCTGGGCACTCGGGCGCTATGCTTCGAACACAGGTTCGAACGGCGGGAGGGCGGCGCGGTGGCGATCACGGACGACATCGGGACGTCCGGCCCACGCGCTCCCGACTTCGACCGGCAGCCGCCGCAGGACGTGCAGGCCGAGCAGTCCGTGCTCGGCGGCATGCTGCTGTCCAAGGACGCGATCGCCGACGTGGTCGAGGTGCTGCGGGCCGGCGACTTCTACCGGCCGGCCCACCAGATCGTCTACGACACGATCCTCGACCTCTACGGGCGGGGCGAGCCGGCCGACGCGGTGACCGTCTCGGCCGAGCTGACCCGCACCGGGCAGCTGATGCGGGTCGGCGGCACGCCCTACCTGCACACGCTGATCTCCTCGGTGCCGACCGCCGCCAACGCCGGGTTCTACGCGGAGATCGTGGCCGAGCGGGCCACCCTGCGCCGGCTGGTCGAGGCCGGCACCCGGATCGTCCAGCTCGGCTACGGCGCGGCCGCCGGCCAGGGCGGCGACGTGGACGAGGTGGTCGACCGCGCCCAGGCCGAGATCTACGACGTCACCGAGCGGCGCACCAGCGAGGACTACGTCCGGCTCGAGCAGCTGCTGCAGGGCACGATGGACGAGATCGACGCGATCTCCTCCCGCGGCGGGCAGAACATCGGCGTCCCCACCGGCTTCTCCGAGCTCGACCAGATCACCAACGGCCTGCACCCCGGCCAGATGGTCATCCTCGCCGCCCGCCCGGCGATCGGCAAAAGCACTCTGGCGCTGGATTTTTCGCGGGCTTGTTCGATCAGGCACGGCATGACGTCGGCGATCTTCTCGCTGGAGATGAGCAAGTCCGAGATCACCATGCGGCTGCTGTCGGCGGAGGCGAAGGTTCCGCTGCACCACATGCGGTCCGGGCACATGAGCGACGACGACTGGGCCCGGCTGGCCCGGCGGATGGGCGAGGTGGCCGACGCGCCGCTCTACATCGACGACTCGCCCAACCTCACGATGATGGAGATCCGGGCCAAGGCGCGCCGGCTCAAGCAGCGGCACGACCTGCGCCTCGTCGTCGTCGACTACCTGCAGCTGATGACCAGCGGCAAGCGGGTGGAAAACCGGCAGGTCGAGGTCTCCGAGTTCTCCCGGTCGCTCAAGCTGCTGGCCAAGGAGCTCGAGGTGCCGGTGGTCGCGATCAGCCAGCTCAACCGCGGCCCGGAGCAACGCACCGACAAGAAGCCGATGCTGTCCGACCTACGTGAAAGCGGCTGCATGACCGCGGACACGAAGATCCTGCGAGCCGACACAGGCGCTCCGGTCACCTTCGGCGAACTCATGGACCGAGGCGTCGAGGGGATCCAGGTCTGGTCACTAGACGAGGGTCGGCGGCTGGTGCCGTCGCCGTTGACCGCAGTGTTTCCCTCCGGCGTGAAAGAGGTCTTCCGGCTGACGCTCACGTCCGGTCGAACGGTCAAGGCCTCAGGCAACCACCCGTTCCGCACCCTCGGCGGGTGGGTGGCGTTGGAGGATCTCGCCGCCGGCGACCGGGTCGCCGTCCCCGGAGGATCCCGGCCCCGCTCGCCGCCGGCCTGGGCTGGGGCGAGCAGCGTCTCGGTCTGCTCGCGCACCTGCTCGGCGACGGCTGCGTGCTCGCCCGGCAGCCGGTGCACTACACGTCGCAGGACGAGGCGAACCTGGGCTTCGTCGAGCAGGCCGCGAGCGCCGAGTTCGGCATCCGGCCGCGGCGGGTCGCGCAGGGCAGCTGGCAGCACACCTACCTCCCCGCGCCGTACCGGCTGACCCACGGGCGCCGTAATCCGATCGTGGCGTGGTTCCACGAGCTGGGCATCGCCGGACTCCGGTCGTACGAGAAGAAGCTGCCCGACCAGCTCTACGCGGCGGACGACGGAGAGATACGGACCTTCCTGCGCCACCTGTGGGCGACGGACGGCAGGATCTTCGTGCCCGCCCCCGGCGCGGCGAAGTCGGCAACCACGGGTCTACTACGCGACGTCGAGCCGCGCGCTTGCCGACGGGGTGGTCCACCTGCTCGGCCGGCTCGGCCTCGCCTCCCGCCTCTACCTGGTGCGGTACGCGAAGTCGGAGCGACTCGGCTATCACGTAGTCGTCGCCGGTGCGCGGGACGTGCGCCGGTTCTGCGCGGAGGTCGGCGTGCACGGCCAGCGCGGAGCCAAAGCAGCGGAGTACCTGGATCGTTCCGCCGACACCGGCGTGAACACCGAACGTCGACACGCTGCCGATCGAGGTGTGGGACTTGGTTGAGGCCGAACGGTCGCGGGCTGGCATGAGCGAGCGAGCCCTCCAGGCCGCGATCGGCCTGCACTACTGCGGGGCGACGCTCTACAAGTCCAGCCCGAGCCGCGATCGCCTCGCCCGCATCGCCGAGGCCCTCGACTCCGTCGGCGCTCCGTTCCCTCGCCACCGACGACGTGCTGTGGGACCGCGTGGTCCGCGTCGAGGCGCTCGGTCCCCAACCGGTGTACGACGCCACGGTCAAGCAGACGCACAACTTTGTCGCGGACGGCATCGTCGCGCACAACTCGCTGGAGCAGGATGCCGACATGGTGGTGTTGCTGCATCGGGAGGATGCGTACGAGCGGGAGTCGCCGCGGGCCGGCGAGGCCGACCTCATCCTGGCCAAGCACCGCAACGGGCCGACCGGCCTGGTGACGGTCGCCTTCCAGGGGCACTACTCGCGCTTCGTGGACATGGCCGGCTGATGCTGCTGGTCCAGGTCAGCGACCTGCATCTGGACGGGAGCCCGGAGCGGCACGAGCGGGCCGAGCGGGTCATGGCGTACGTGAACGGGCTGACCGGCGTCGACGCGGTCCTGGTCAGCGGGGACATCGCCGACCACGGCGAGCCGGCCGAGTACGCGGAGGCCAGGCAGCTGCTGGCGTCCCCGCACCGGGTGCTGACCTGCCCGGGCAACCACGACGTGCGCGGTCCGTACGAGTCGGTGCTGCTGGGCCGGTCGCCGTCCGGCGGCGCGGTCAACGAGGCGCAC
Organism: uncultured Actinomycetota bacterium; assembly: GCA_963770145.1. Lineage (GTDB taxonomy): Bacteria > Actinomycetota > Actinomycetes > Mycobacteriales > CADCTP01 > CADCTP01. Next base: position 238,317 of record CAVYOJ010000002.1, read on the forward strand.
GACGTGGCCGGCGTGCTGATCGCGATGTGCGACTCGTCCCGGCCGGGGCGGGCCGACGGGCTGCTCGACGAGCCGACGCTGGGCTGGCTCGACGGCGTGCTGGCCGACCGGCCGGCGCTGGTCTGCTTCCACCACCCGCCGGCGACGATGCACCAGCCGATGATCGACGAGATCCTGCTGACCGACCCGGACCGGCTGGCCGCCGTGCTGGACCGGCATCCCGGGGTGGTCGCGGTGCTCTGCGGGCACGCGCACACCGCCGCCGCGACCACGTTCGCCGGCCGGCCCTGCCACGTCGCCCCGGGCGTGGTCTCGACCCTGCGGCTGCCGGCCGAGCACGCCGACGACCTCGACTACGCGCTGCCGCCGGCGGTCGCGCTGCACGTCCTCGACGGCACCCGGCTGACGACCCACTACCGCGTCGTCCCCTGATCTGTTAGGCAGGTCACGCCGATCGAGCGGGGCACGGTGTCACAGCCGGGCCGGGCCGTCCCGTCCTCAGGGCATGAGCGTGCGTGGACAACGGATCGTGCTCGGCGTGCTGCTGCTGATCGCGCTGGTGATCGGACTGTGGGCGCTGCTGGCGCCGCGGTCGTTCTACGACTCCTTCCCCGGCGGCAACGGCATGCACTGGGTCTCCGCCGACGGGCCGTACAACCGGCACCTGGTCAGCGACGTGGGATCGATGTATCTGGCGCTGGCGGCGCTGACCGTCGCCGCGCTCGGCCGGCCGGCGCTCGGCGCGGCTGGCCGGCGTGGTCTGGCTGGTGTTCTCGGTGCCGCACTGGCTCTACCACTCCGCCCACCTCGGCCTGTACGGCACCCGTGACCAGGTGCTCAACGAGGTCGCGCTGGTCGCGGTCGTGCTGCTGGCGGCGCTGCTGTGCGTGCCGCGCGACCGCTGGGTCGGCGGCCGCGCGCCGGCCACGGCGAGCGGCGGAGGTGCGGCGATGAGGGTCGCGGTCGCGGGCGGCACCGGCCTCACCGGCCGGCACGTGGTGGACAGCCTGGCCGGCAGCGGGCACGAGCCGGTCGTGCTGTCCCGGTCCAGCGGCGTCGACCTGGTCACCGGCGCCGGGCTGGCGGCGGCGCTGGCCGGCGCCGGCGCGGTGATCGACGTGTCGAACGTGACGACGACGAGGCGCGCGGTGGCCGAGCAGTTCTTCACCGCCACGACGACCCAGCTGCGCGACGCCGCGGCCGCGGCCGGCGTCGGCCACTACGTGCTGCTCTCGATCGTCGGCGTGGACCGGGTCGATCTCGGCTACTACGCGGGCAAGCGGCGACAGGAGCAGCTGCTGGCCGCCGGCCCGGTGCCGTGGACCGTGCTGCGGGTGACGCAGTTCCACGAGTTCGCCGAGCAGGTGCTCGAGCGGTTGCGCGGGCGGGTCGCGGTGCTCCCGGCGATGCGGTCCCGGCCGGTCGCGGTGGCCGAGGTGGCCGACGCGCTGGTCGAGGCGGTCACCGCCGGCCCGGTGGACGGGTACGCGACCGAGCTGGCCGGGCCGGAGGTGCTCTGGCTGGCGGACATGGCCCGGCTGGTGCTGCGCCGGCGCGGGGAGCGCCGGCAGGTGCTGTCGGTGCCGTGGCCGGCGCGGGTCGGCCGCGAGCTCCGCGCCGGCGGGGCGCTGCCGCTGGGGGAGTTCCGGGAGGGCAAGCGGACCTTCGCGGACTACCTCGACACGATCGAGCCGAGCCGGTGAGCGAGCGGGCCGAGGAGCTGGCCGCGGCGTACAGCGCCGTCCGGCCGCGCCTGGTCGGGATCGCGTACGCGGTGCTCGGCACCAGGGCCGAGGCGGAGGACGTGGTCTCGGACTGCTGGCTGCGGCTGGCGCACGCCGACGCCCGCGAGCCGGTCCGGGACGTGGCGGGCTGGGCCGTCGTCGCGGTGTCCCGGCGGGCGCTGGACGTGCTGCGCTCGGCCCGGGTGCAGCGGGAGTCGTACGTCGGCCCGTGGCTGCCGGAGCCGATCCTCGACGACCCGGCCGACCGGGTCAGCCTGGACGAGCGGGTCAGCTTCGCGTTGATGGTGGTGCTGGAGACGCTGTCGCCGGCCGAGCGCACGGCCTGGGTGCTGCACGAGCTGTTCGGGATGCCGTTCCCGGAGATCGCCCGGGTCGTCGGCCGCAGCCCCGCCGCGGTGCGCCAGCTGGCGTCCCGGGCGCGGGCGCACGTCGCCGCCGGGGCGCCGCGGCTGGACGTCGACGCCGCCGACCACCGCCGCACGGTCGAGGCGTTCCTGGCCGCGACCGCCGGCGGCGACCTCGCCGGCCTGCTGGCCGTGCTCGACCCCGACGTGGTGCTGACCAGCGACGGCGGCGGGATCGCGCTGGCCGCGCGACGTCCGGTGCTCGGCGCGGACCGGGTGGCCCGCCTGCTGCTCGGGGCGGCACACCGGCAGCCGGTCGTGCACCGCGCGGTCACGATCAACGGCCAGGCCGGGTACGCCACGACCGACCCGGACGGCCGGCTGCTCGCCGTCTGCGCGCTGACCGTCCGCGACGGTCGGGTGGTCCGGGTCGACCTGGTCATGTCGCCGGCGAAGCTCCCGCGACCGTCGCACGATGAGACGGTCGGGTCCGGGCCGGCATGAGACGGTCGCCTGGTCGCCATGTCGCGGCCGGGACCAGGAGCCTTCGATGTCGGATACCGATCGGCACCAGGGCGGTGCAGTGCCGACCACCGGCGCGTCCCGGCTGACCACGTGGCACCAGGACGTCTTCGCCGCGATGGGCCGCTGGCGCTGGCTGCAGGCGCTCGACGGCAGCGTCGCCGGCGTGCTGCAGCCGCTCTACGACCGGCACCGCGACAACCTCGCCGTCGAGCTGATGCACGGCGGACGGTGGGCCGGCCACTCGGTGCACACCGCGCTCAGTGACCTGCCGATCGGCTTCTGGTCCGGCGTGCTCGTGCTCGACCTGCTCGGCAAGGACGTCCCGGCCGCGGACGGGCGGATGGACCCGGCCGCGACGCTGAGCGCGGCCGGCCTGGTCGCGGCGGCGGGCACCGTCGCGACCGGCGTCACCGACTGGGCCGTCAGCGACGGCGAGGACCGCCGGGTCGGCCTGTTCCACGGCCTGCTCAACGCCGCCGGGGTCACGCTGCAGGCCGCGTCGCTGGCCGCGCGGCTGACCGGGCACCGCCGGCCGGCGCGGGCGCTCGGCGTCACCAGCATGGCCGTCACGGCGGCCGCCGGCTTCGTCGGCGGGCACCTGGTGCAGGGCCGGGCGGTCATGGTCAACCGGGTGGCCGCGACCACCGGTCCCAGCCGCTGGGTCCGCACGGTCGCCGACGCCGACCTCCCGGACGGCGGCACGATCGGGGTCGAGGTCGAGGGCCGGAAGGTGCTGCTGCACCGGGCCGGCGGCCAGCTGTACGCCCTGGACGACCTGTGCAGCCACGCCGGCGCCCTGCTCAGCCGGGGACAGGTCGACGGGTGCGTGGTCACCTGCCCGCTGCACGGATCCCGCTTCGACCTGCGGGACGGGCGCATCGTCCGCGGGCCGGCCCACCACCCCCAGCCGGTGCTGCCGGCGCGGGCCCGCAACGGATGGATCGAGGTGCGGGGCTCCCAGCCTCGGCCCAGGACCGCCAGAAGCAGAGGAGAGGCCCGTGGCGTGGGAAGCAATCGCTGACCTGGACCAGCTGGAGGAGGGCGACATGATGCTCGTCCAGCTCGGCGAGCCGGTCTGCATCGTCCGGCTGTACGAGGACGAGGTGGTCGCCGTCCACAACACCTGCACCCACCAGCAGCAGCCGCTCAACGAGGGCTACCTGCAGGAGGACGACACGGTGATCTGTCCCGCGCACAACTCCCGCTTCGACCTCAGAACCGGCGCGGCGACCGGCGTGCCGGCGGTCGCGCCGATCCCGGTCTACGCCTGCAAGATCGAGGACGGCGCGATCTGGGTGGACATGGAGCAGCAGCTCAACGACGCGGCGATCCCGCACAAGCCGTACCACTGAGCGCGCGAAGGCCCGGCCCCTGTCCGGGACCGGGCCCTCGTCGGGTGTGCCTCAGGCCTCGACGACCTCGAGCGGGATCGTCGCCGTCACCTCGGGGTGCAGCACCACCGGCACCTCGTGCCGGCCCAGCGACTTGATGCCGCCGGCCAGCTGCAGCCGCCGCCGGTCCAGCATCGGACCGCCGGCCTTCTGCACCGCGGCGACCACGTCGGCCGCGGTGACCGAGCCGAACAGCCGGCCGCCCGCGCCGGCCCGGGCCGGCAGCGTGACGGACAGCTTCTCCAGGTCGCGCTTGATCTCCTGGGCGTGGCCGAGGTCGCGCACGTCGCGCGCGTCCCGGGCCCGCTTGATCGTCGCGACCTGCTTCTCGCCGCCCTTGGTCCAGGCCATCGCGTAGCCGCGCGGGACGAGGAAGTTGCGCCCGTACCCGTCCTTGACCTCGACGACGTCGCCCGGCGAGCCGAGCCCGGCGACCTCCTGGGTGAGGATGAGCTTCATCGACCGGACCCCCCTAGCGCGCCGTGCTCGTGTACGGCAGCAGCGCCATCTCGCGGCTGTTCTTGACCGCGACGGCGACGTCACGCTGGTGCTGGCTGCAGTTGCCGGTCACCCGCCGGGCCCGGATCTTGCCCCGGTCGGAGATGAACTTCCGCAGCAGCGCGGTGTCCTTGTAGTCGATGTAGGTGGCCTTGTCCTTGCAGAACGCGCAGACCTTCTTCTTCGGCTTGCGCAGTGGCGCCTTCGCCATGTGTCAGTGCTCCGTCAGGTAGATCGGGGAAGGGTCTAGAAGGGCGGCTCGTCGTAGGAGCCCGAGCCGGCACCGGCCGGCGTCGCGGACCCCCACGGGTCGTCGCTGCCGCCGCCGCGGTTGCCACCGCCGGCACCGCCGGCACCGCCGGCACCGCCGCCGCCGCCACCGCCGCCGAAGCCGCCGCCGCCGCCACCGAAGTCCCCGCCGCCGCTGCCGCGGGAGACCTTGTTGACCTTGGCGGTCGCGTACCGCAGCGAGGGGCCGATCTCGTCGACCTCGAGCTCGACCACGGTGCGCTTCTCGCCCTCCTTCGTCTCGAAGGAGCGCTGCTTGAGCCGGCCGGTCACGACGACGCGGGCCCCACGGGTGAGCGACTCGGCGACGTTCTCCGCCGCCTGCCGCCAGACGTTGCAGCGCATGAACAGCGCTTCCCCGTCCTTCCACTCGTTGGTCTGCCGGTCGAACATGCGCGGCGTGGACGCGACGGTGAAGTTCGCGACCGCGGCCCCGCTCGGGGTGAACCGCAGCTCCGGGTCGGCGGTGAGGTTGCCGACCACGGTGATGATCGTGTCGCCTGCCATCTGTCCTCCGTCGTCAGTGTCTGGGGAAGACGGTTACCGGAGCTCGGGGCGCAGCACCTTCGTCCGCAGCACCTCGTCGTTGAGGTTGAGCTGGCGGTCGAGCTCCTGCACGGCGGCCGGCTCCGAGGTCAGGTCGACCACGGCGTAGATGCCCTCGACCTTCTTCGCGATCTCGTACGACAGCCGGCGGCGGCCCCAGACGTCGACCTTCTCGACGGAGCCGCCGGCGGTGCGCACGACGTTGAGGTAGTTGTCGAGCAGCGGAGAAACGGTCCGCTCCTCGAGGTCAGGGTTGAGGATGACCATGAGCTCGTAGTGACGCACGGTGAGGAAAGCCTCCTGTGGACTCGGCGGCCGCGGACTCTCCGCGGCAGGAGGAACGCCGGCGACTCGATCGCCGGACCGCACGAGGGTACGCCATCAGTCCGCGCGCGGCCGAACCGCAGCGCCGGAGCGTGCCGGAGCCGGCGCAAAACCCCGCCCCGGCCGCAACGGGGAGAAGCCGGGTCGGGGTCCGGCAGGCCGCGCGGCCGGGACGGGGCGTGAAGGGAGACGCCCCAGCCGCAGCGGCATGACGCCGGGCGGCGAACTGTCACCCCACCGCCGTACGCTCCTTCGCATGGTGCTCATCGGTGCCCACCTGCACGAGGGCGAGCCCCTGGCCGAGGCACGGGCCCGCGAGGCGGAGATCCTGCAGTTCTTCCTGGGCGACCCGCAGGGCTGGAAGAAGCCGCCGGACCGCAGCGCCGAGACCGACCCGCTGACGCGAGGCCGGCATCGGGCTCTACGTGCACGCGCCCTACCTGGTCAACGTGGCGACGACGAACAACAAGATCCGCATCCCGAGCCGCAAGATCCTCGACCAGCACGCGGAGGCCGCGGCCGCGCTGGGCGCGCGCGGGCTGATCGTGCACGGCGGCCACATGAACGACGGCGACGACCCGCAGGTCGGCTTCGACAACTGGCGCAAGGTGTTCGAGCGGGCGCACTTCGAGCTGCCGATCCTCATCGAGAACACGGCCGGCGGCGACAACGCGATGGCCCGGCGGCTGGACCGGATCGCCCGGCTGTGGGACGCGGTCGGCGAGTTCGGCCCCGGCTTCTGCCTCGACACCTGCCACGCGCACGCCGGCGGCGAGGAGCTGCTCGACCTGGTCGACCGGGTCAAGGCGATCACCGGCCGGATCGACCTGGTGCACGCCAACGGCTCCCGGGACCCGTTCGGCTCCGGCGCCGACCGGCACGCCAACCTCACCGACGGGCACATCGACCCGGAGGCGATCGTCGCGGTCTGCTCCGCCGCCGGGGCGCCGATCCTGGTCGAGACGCCGGGGCTGCGCGAGGGGCAGGGCGCGGACATCGCGTTCCTGCGGGAGCGGCTGCCGGCGTGAGCTCGTAGCGAGCTCGACCGCGCGAGCAGGACGTGGTCCCCGGCGGAGACGCGAAGCGCTGTCGGCGGGCCCGGCAGGAAGGACGGACCGCCGGGTGCCTGCCTCCGGCGGCTGGTCGGCCGCCGGCCCGATCTGGTGCTGTGGCTGGTGCTGGCGACGACGGCGCTCGGGATCCTGCTCGGCTACCTGTCCAAGACGCCGTGCACCGGGCCGACGTTCGACCAGTTCGGCATCTCGCCCAACCTCGGCCTGCACAAGTACGACAAGCTCTGCTACTCCGACGTCCAGCAGCTCTGGGTCGGCCGGGGCGTGCCGCGAGCACACCTTCCCGTACCTGCACGGGAAGCTGGTGGACGACCCGCAACCAGCCGCAGGGCAACCTGGTCGGCGGCGCGGTGGAGTATCCGATCGTCACCGGCGTGTTCATGTGGTTCGCCGGGCTGTTCGCCAGCAACGACGCCGAATACCTGCGGGTGACCGCGCTGCTGCTGGCGCCGTTCGGGCTGCTCACCGCGGGCATGCTGGCCAAGCTGTCCGGCCGGCGGGCGTTCATCTGGGCGGCCGCGCCGGCGCTGGTCCTCTACAGCGTGCACAACTGGGACTTCCTCGCCACCGCGACTGCGTGGTCGGCGCGGTCTGGGCCTGGTCCCGCGGCCGGCCCGGTCTCGCCGCGATGCTGCTCGGCCTCGGCGCCGCGACCAAGATCTATCCCGGCTTCTTCGCGCTGCCGCTGCTGCTGGAACGCCTGTACGCGCGGGACGTCCGCGGCGCGGTCCGGGTGGTCGCCGGCACGGCCGGCGTCTGGCTGCTGATCAACCTGCCGTTCGCGCTGGCCAACTCGGACGGCTGGTGGGCGACGTACGCGTTCCAGGCCCGGCCGGGCGGCCGACCTGACCACGAACTCGATCTGGTACTGGGGCTTCCCCGACCTCATCCGTCCACAGGTGGACCACTGGGCGTTCGCGCTGATCGCGCTGTCCTGGCTGGTCGCGCTGGTCGCCGGCTGGATGCTCGGCCGGGCGCACCGGCCGCTACCCCTGGCTGCAGGTCAGCGCCGCCATGCTGTGCTCGTTCCTGCTGTTCAACAAGGTCTACTCGCCCGCAGTACGTGCTGTGGCTGCTGCCGTTCTTCGTCCTGCTGCGGATCCGCTGGGGCTGGTGGGTCAGTCCTACCTCGCGGTCGACGTGCTGCTCTACGTCGGGCTGTTCCGCTGGTACTACGACATCACCCAGGGCGGCGACTTCGGCGTGGCCAAGCAGGCGGCGGTGCTCGGCGTCTGGGGCAAGGCGGTGCTGCTCGCCCTGCTCTACGTGGTGTTCCTGCGGTCTCGTCGCCGTCGACTCGGAGGGTCCGGGACCCGGTCGTCGTCCGCGAGCCGGACGAGACCGGGCAGCACCAGCGGCCCGCGGTCCGTCGGCGCCAGTCGAGCACGCCGCCGGCCGGGTCGTCTCGGCGCGCCACCGGCCGGTCCGGCGCCCGGACCACGTCCCGCTCCGGGCCGCAGCACGTCCCGGACGACCAGCGCGACCAGCACCAGCAACGGCCAGGTCGCGCAGCAGCACCGCGCCGAGGAACCACTCGTAGCCGACGCCCTTCTCCGCCGGTGCCGAGGAACCACAGCAGCCGCGGGCACCCAGACCAGGCACTCGGTGACCTGCCAGGCCAGCAGCGCCCGCCAGGACGGGCGGGCCAGCACGGCCAGCGGCAGCAGCCAGAGCGAGTACTGCGGGCTCCACACCTTGTTGGCAGCAGGAAGCCGGCGACGGCGAGGAAGAGCAGCTGCGGCAGCCGGGGCCGGCGCGGCGCCGCCAGGCCGAGCAGCGAACACCGCGACCAGCGCGAGCAGGACGACGATCGCGGCCGCGCCGTTGACCTGCGGCGGCGAGCCGGTGTCGCCGCTGCCGGTGAGCAGGTGGTCCAAGCCGTACCAGAGCGAGTCGAAGTCGGCCGGCCGCTCCCGGTTGAGCTCGAAGAACGCCGCCAGGACTCCGGGTACAGCAGCCGCGACCGGCAGGTTGACCACCGCCCAGGCCGACCGCCGCGCCGAGCCGCCGCGCGCCAGAACGCCGGCAGCTGCCCGGCCCGCCAGCACAGCACCAGCAGCGGGATGAAGAACAGCGCCGGGTAGAGCTTCGCCGCGGTGCCGAGGCCGAGCAGCACGCCGGCCAGCCCGGGCCGGCGGCCCTGCCAGGCCACCAGCCCGACCCCGGCCAGCGCGACCGCGAACAGGTCCCAGTTGGTGAAGGCGTGCACGATCACCAGCGGGGACAGCGCGACCATCGCCGCGTCCCACGCCGCCGCCCGGCCAGCCGGTACGGTGCTCCAGGTGACCACCAGCATGCAGATCGACAGCAGCAGCGCGGTCACCGTGAAGTACGCCTGCACGATCTCGGACAGTCCGCCAGCGGCAGGTCCGGCGTGGCCGCGAGTAGCCTCGCCAGCCGGCGGCGACGCCCATGAACGCCCCGGTGAGCACCGGGTACTCGACGGGTGGTCCGCGTACGGCACCGCGCCCTCGTTGAGCCGCTCGGTGTAGTAGAGCGGGATGACGTCCGAGTAGCAGAAGTGGGTGTACTGCCGGCCGCTCGGTCCAGGCGCCGTCCTGGCACGGCGACTTCTGCAGCCAGGCGAGCGCGAGCGTGAGCAGCGTCAGCGCGAGCAGCACCCGCAGCGGCGTCCAGAACCGGCGCAGCCCGAGCGCGCCGTGCCGGCCCCACGGACCGCCGATCGCCCCGCTGGCCGCCCGGACCACCGGGTCGTCCCGGGACGGCAGGAACGGCGGCCGCCCGTCCGCCGCCGGGTCCAGCGGCCCGCGGACGCGGCACCGGGCGCCCGACGCTCGGCCGGCCGGCGGATCGTAGCGGTCACGGCGCGCCCGGCAGTGGCCGACGGCCGGCCGGCCGGCCGGCGTCGGGTCCGGGTTCGGCGTCGGTGGCCGGCGTGGGTCACCGGGTCTGGTCGGCGTCGGCGACGGCTCGGTGGACGTCGGCGTCGGGGTCGGCGTCGGGCGCGGGCGTCGGCCGGCGGTCGCCGGGTCTGGTCGGCGCCGGCTGCGTCGGCGACGGCGTCGGCGACGCTTGCTGGCGGTCGGCCGGGTGCCGGCGGGCCGGCCGGAGCTGCGGGTTGACCTCGACCTCGTCGGTCAGCTCGTCCTCCGGCGTGCCCGGCCAGGTAGCTGTTCATGAAGCCGCTGCCAGGTCACCCCGGGCAGCGTCCGGCCGTAGACCTGGTCTGCCCTGCGGCGTTGCGTATCGTCTCGCGGCTTGTCGGTGCCGACCCAGACCGCCGCGCTGACCTGCGGGGTGAAGCCGACCATCCAGGCGTCGGAGTTGTCCGCCGGAGTCCAGGCCAACTGCTGGGTGCCGGTCTTCGCCGCCGACTCGCGGCCGTCGTCCAGCGGGTCCTCCGAGGCCGCCGCGACCGGCTTCATCGAGTACGTGACGTCGTTGGCGACCTTGGAGTCGATCGCCTGCGAGGACTCTGTCCTCGTTCTGGTAGACGACCCTGCCGGTGGTGTCGACGACCTTGGCCACGAAGTGCGCCGGGTGCAGCGTGCCGCCGTTGGCGAACACGCCGTAGCCCTGCGCCTGGTCGATCGTGCGCACCTCGTACTGGCCGATCGAGATGCCGGCCTGGGTGGTGCCGTCCTTCTCCTGCAGGGTCGGGTCTGGCCGTTGGACCGCTTGGCCGGGATGCCCATCTTGTGCGCGGTCTCGGCGACGTTGGCCGGGCCGGCGTCGATGCCCATCCGGTAGAAGACCGTGTTGACCGACCGGCGCATCGCGTCCATCACCGAGCAGGGCTTGCACTGGCGCGCCCTCGGAGTTGCGCCACCTTGGTGCCGTTGGAACGTCTGCGGCGACGAGCCGTCGTACGTCTTGTAGACGCTGATCTTCTTGTCGTCCGGGGTCTCCGGCTCCAGCGACTGCTGCAGCGCGGTCGCCAGCACGTACGGCTTGAAGGCGAGCCCGGCTGCCGCCAGGCCTGCGCGTAGTCGGAGCCGGGCCGGTCGGCCGCCGTAGTAGGCCAGCACGTCGCCGGTCTGCGGGTTGCACCGCGACCAGCGCCTGCCGCAGCTGCTTCGCCGGGTCGGGCGACTTCTGGTCGGCGAACGTCGTCCTGCACCGCGCGCGACCGCCGCGTCCTGCGCCTTCTTGTCGATCGTGGTGACGACCCGCAGGCCCTCCGGCGTTGAGCCTGGACTCGTCGAAGCCGGCCTGGTCGAGCTCGTCGAGCACCTGGTCCTGGACGTGAGCCGACCCAGGACTTGCGGCGTCGTCCAGCGTGCTGCGTGGTCTTCTTGCGCACCGGCGGGTATTTCTGCTTGGCCTCGTCGGCCTCGGCTCAGCTTGCCCATCGATGACCATGCCGTCGAGCACGAAGCGCCAGCGGTCCTTCGCGGCCTCCGGGTGGGACTGCGGGTCGTAGAGCGCGGGCGACCGGATGCTGGAGGCGAGCACCGCGCCCTGGGCCGACCGACAGCTTGCTCACCGGCTGCCGAAGTAGACCTGGGACGCGGCCTCGATGCCGTACGCGCCGCGGCCGAAGTAGATCGTGTTCAGGTACCACTCGAGGATCTGGTCCTTCGAGTACTGCTTGTCCAGCTTGACCGTGACGAACAGCTCCTTGAACTTCCGGGTGAACGTCCGGTCGCCGTTGGTGAACGACGTTCTTCACGTACTGCTGGGTGATCGTCGAGCCGCCCTGCAGGTCGCCGCCGCTTGACGTTGTTCCACGCGGCCCGGGTGATGCCGGTCGGCGAGATGCCGGGGTCGGTGTAGAAGCTGCGGTTCTCCGCGGCGAGCACCGCGTTGCGGACGTGCGTCCGGGACCTTGGTCAGCGGGACGTCGGTGCGGTTCGGTCGAGCCGACCCGGGCCAGCACGGTCTTGCCGTCGGCGTAGTAGATCGTCGCGATCTGGTTGGTCTTCAGCGCGTTCGGGTCGGGCACGTCGGTGCGCGCGTAGACAGGCCGATGGCGCCGAAGCCGAGCAGCATGAGCGACGGCGACGGCGAGGCCGGCGATCTTGAGCGATCTTCTTGCCGCGGCCGGAGCGGGCCCGCCGCCGGCGCCGGCCGGGGCCGTCGGGACCGGCCGGACCGCCCGGACCCCGGGCCGCCGGGACCGCCCGGCCCGCCCGGACCGCCGGGACCGCCCGGGCCCGGCCGGGCCGTACGTCGCCGCTCTGCAGCGCGCGCCGGGCCGCGGCCGCCGCGCCGGGCTGGCCGCCGTAGCCGCCGCCGTAGAGGCCGCTGGTCCGGTCGCCGTCGTATCCGCCGCCGCGCCCGTAGCCCGGACCCGGCGGCCCGTACGGCCCCTGGCCGTGGGCGGCCGGGGCGCCGTAGCCGGGATTGCCCGGCGGGCGCGCGGGCGGCGCCGCGGCCCGGGCTGCGGTCAGCCGGGCGCGGTCCCGGCCCGGCCCGGCTCCGTAGGCCGGGCCGACCGGCGGGCCCCGGTCCCGGGCCGGCCCCGTGCGCCGGGCCGCACCGGGCCGGACCGCGCGGGCCGGACCGGCCCTGCGCGGGACCGGCGCCATGCCGCCCGCGGGGTGCGTCACCACCAGGGCCGGCGAGGTAGCCCGAGCCCGGGCGCGCGTCCTGGTCCCACGGTCCGGCGCCGCGGTACGAGTCGTCGTACCGCGGCCGCCGGTGCACCGGAACGTCACGGCCTTCGCGCGGTCCGTAACGCCGGTCGTCGTCGGAACGGTCGTCGTGCGTCACCTGTGCAGCTCTCCGATGGTCGGCGGCAGGAAAACGGCGTCCCCCGAGCAATGACGCGCGGGCGCGCACCTGCGTTCGGTGCGGCCCGCGCTGATGGGCGGTACCGGTCTCACTCCTGGACGGCCTCCCGGCGCCCGGAGCCGTCCTGACCCGGCAGGCCGTCACGCCCGAGGACGAAGGACAGGGCGAGGTGGTTCCACCCGCAGGAGCGGCAGACCTCGACGACGTAGACCTTGAACTCGCGGTGGTCCATGCCCATCCGGTGCAGCTCCGGCGACCGACTTCGCCTGGCCGCTGGCCGTCCTCAGCTCGTCGCCGTAGACGTAGTGCACGTGGGTCAGCCGCTCCTTGCGGCAGACCGGGCAGCGTCAGTCTCGGTCGGCTCGCCGTGGTACTTGGCGGCGCGCTGGCAGGTAGGGATGGGCGTCGCAGACGTCCAGGACGGTGGCCCGTCCGGCGTACAGATCGGCGAGGACGGCGCGCCGCTGGAGCGCGTAGTCCACGACCTGTCGCCGGGTTCGCACCGGGCCAGCGTACGCGGTGCGGGCGAGCCGGCGCAGCCCGCCGCGAGAGTGATCGTGACCCTCCGGCCGGCCGACCTTTGCGTTCCGGCGCGGTCCCGCGCCTATCGTCGCGATGTATCGGCGCGATACATCGCGGCGAGACAGATCCGAGTGGCCGGAACGGAGGCGACGGAAAGGTGCTGGAGTTCGCCGTGCTGGGCCTGCTCAACGAGGCGCCCATGCACGGCTACGAGCTGCGCACAGCGGCTCAAGGCGGTGCTCGGCGCGTTCCGCGCGTTCTCGTACGGCTCGCTCTACCCGACGCTGCGCCGGATGCGCGAGCGCGGCTGGATCACCGAGGAGGCGAGCCGGACCCGGACGCGACCGCGCCGGCGCTCACCGGCCGCCGCGGCAAGGTCGTCTACCGGCTCACCGCGGAGGGCAAGGAGCGGCTCGCCGAGCTGCTCGCCGAGGCCGGCCCGGCGGCGTACGACGACGAGGGCTTCGGCGTGCACTTCGCGTTCTTCGCGCAGACCGACGCCGACGTCCGGCTGCGCATCCTGGAGGGCCGCCGCCGCCGGGTGGAGGAGCGCCGCGACGGCCTGCGGGCCGCGCTGGCCCGCACCCGGGAGAAGCTCGACCGCTACACCCTCGAGCTGCAGGAGCACGGCCTCGACGCGGTCGAGCGCGAGGTCCGCTGGCTCAACGAGCTGATCGACACCGAGCGGCAGCGAGCAGGCGACCGACACCCCCGCAGAGAGCAATCCCCGCACCGACACAAGGAGAACTCCATGACGTCGGTCCGCGTCGCCATCGTCGGCGTGGGCAACTGCGCCGCCTCGCTCGTCCAGGGCGTGCAGTACTACCGCGACGCCGACCCGACCGAGCAGGTGCCCGGCCTGATGCACGTCAGCTTCGGCGACTACCACGTGCGCGACATCGAGTTCGTCGCCGCGTTCGACGTCGACGCCAAGAAGGTCGGCCGCGACCTGTCCGAGGCGATCGTCGCCAGCGAGAACAACACCATCAAGATCGCCGACGTGCCGCCGCTGGACGTCACCGTGCAGCGCGGGCACACGCTCGACGGGCTCGGCAAGTACTACCGCCAGATCGTCGAGGAGTCCGACGAGGAGCCGGTCGACGTCGTCGCCGCGCTGCGCGAGGCCCGGGCCGACGTGCTCGTCTGCTACCTGCCGGTCGGCTCGGAGGACGCGGCGCAGTTCTACGCGCAGGCCGCGATCGACGCGAGGGTCGCGTTCGTCAACGCGCTGCCGGTCTTCATCGCCGGCACCCCGGAGTGGGCGGCGAAGTTCACCGAGGCCGGCGTGCCGATCGTCGGCGACGACATCAAGTCGCAGGTCGGCGCCACCATCACCCACCGGGTGCTGGCCAAGCTGTTCGAGGACCGCGGCGTGGTCCTCGACCGCACGATGCAGCTCAACGTCGGCGGCAACATGGACTTCATGAACATGCTGGAGCGCGAGCGGCTGGAGTCGAAGAAGATCTCCAAGACCCAGGCGGTCACCTCCAACGTCGAGCACGACATGGGCAAGAACAACGTCCACATCGGCCCGTCGGACTACGTGGCCTGGCTGGACGACCGCAAGTGGGCGTACGTCCGGCTGGAGGGCCGCGCGTTCGGCGACGTGCCGCTCAACCTGGAGTACAAGCTCGAGGTCTGGGACTCGCCCAACTCGGCCGGCGTCATCATCGACGCGGTCCGGGCGGCGAAGATCGCCAAGGACCGCGGCATCGGCGGCCCGATCCTGTCGGCCTCGTCGTACTTCATGAAGTCGCCGCCGGAGCAGCACCCCGACGACGTGGCCCGCGCCTCGGTGGAGGCGTTCATCCGCGGCGAGATCGAGCGCTGATCCCGCACCGCCCGGGGCCGGCTCCCTTCGGGGAGCCGGCCCCGCCGCGTCCCGCTACGGCGTGAGCCGGTCCGACACCGGCTCGCCGGCCGAGAAGTACGCGTCCCAGAGCAGGTGCCCGACCCACACCGCGGCGACCAGGACCACCAGCAGGGCGAGGGTCCAGACGATCCGCTGCCGCCGGGCCCGCCGCCGGGCCAGCTGGGCAGGTGAGGCCACGGTGGCCCGGGTCAACCCGCTTGCGACCGGTTCGCCCCGATAATGACCTGCCATGGCGGGGGATGGTCGCACACGTCCCGCGACGACGCCAGCGTCCCGACCCGGCGTCCGCCGGACCCGGGTCAGGCGCTCGGGGCCAGCGCCGGGGACGGCCGGCGGACCAGGTCCAGCGTGACGACCGTGTCGTCGGACAGCCGGCTGGTCCGCTCCGCGTCGGCGACGCCGCGGCCCCCGGACGGCCGCGTCACCGCCTGGGCGACCAGCCGGCCCATGTCCTGCCAGTCGACCGCGGTCCACCGGTCGTCGCCGCGGCGGATGGTGCGGCAGCCGGAGCAGCAGCCGGCCGGACAGCGCCTGGCCGTCGACCACCGGGGTCAGCGCGTAGAGCACGTCCACCGACGGCTGGCCGCCGGTGCCGACGACCGGCAGCTCCGGCCGGTCCGGGCCCGGGCCGGCCGGCGTCCGCGCCGACCAGCACGTGGACCCCGTCGCTCACGTGCGCCTCGCGGTGCACCTGCCGCGGCCAGCTCGCGCAGCAGGTCCTGCATGACGCCCGGCCGGTCCGGGGTGCGGATCTGCACCCGCAGCAGCGGGCGGGCCGAGCCGCCCGGCACCGTCGGGCTGCACCCCGTCGAGCAGCTGCACCACGGTCCGGTGCGGCCTGGTCGCGTCGCTCGAGCCGGCGGCGATCGCCGCCGGGTCGAGCCCGCCGGCCGGCGGCCGGCCGGCAGAGCAGGAAGACCACCATCGTCCCGTCGAACACGCCGGAGATCGCGGCGGCCAGCCCGCGGATGCCGGCGTGCTCGTGCAGCGCGGCAGCACCTCGGCGAGCAGCCCGGCCCGCGGCTGCGCGCAGACCGCGACCAGCCGCCAGGAGTCCGCCGGCCCGGCCGGCACCCGCACGTCCGTGGTCGGTGACCAGCCGGCCGGTCACGGTCTTGCCGGTGGTCGGCACCCTGGCCCCGGGCAGCTCGTCGAACGAGTCCTCCGGGGCGGTCTGGGTCGCGTCCACGGACTCCATCTGCGGCACCTCGCGCAGGTGCACCCGCAGCCCCTCGACCCGCAGCGCGTCCAGCGCGGCCAGGAAGCGCACCAGCTTGCGCAGCGAGTCCCCGCGCCGGTACGGGGCGCCGACCCGCAGCCGCAGCCAGCGCCGCTCGGCCGGGTCCTGCAGCGGCGGCGGCGCCGGCAGCTGCACGTTGAGCAGCGTGTAGTTGGCCCGCTGGGCCGCCCGGGCGATCCGGACGAGCGGGTCGTCGGCGAACTCCCGCTCCCCGTCCGGGGCGCCGATCATCACGTCGAGCACCCAGTCCGGCGGGTCCATCGGCGCCAGCCTGGCCCGGTCGGGGGCCATCGGCCGGATCTCCCGCACCGGCTGGCCGGCCTGGTCGCGGGCGGTGGCGGCGGACAGCCAGTCCGGCTTCGGCGGGTCGCGGAAGACCAGGAACGTCGCCGACCGGCCGACCGCGGTGCCGCGCAGCACGCCGAGCAGGTTGACCGGCGCCCGCTGCTCGCCGTCCAGGTCGCGCGGCACCGGCACCGCCGGTCCGGATGTCCTGCCAGACCTTGCCGCAGCCCGGCGCGCGGCCTCCGACATCTCGCCCTGCGCGCCGGCGATCAGGTCGACCAGCGCGCCGGGCTCGTCCCGGTCCACCGCGACGAACGGGTACGCGGTGCGCCCGAGCAGCAGCACCTCGCCGGTCAGCGACCGGCACCAGGCCGACCGCAGCAGGTCGAACGCCCGGTGGTCGGCCGACCGGACGGTGGCCAGCGTGACCCGGGGCCGGCGCGGCCGGGACGACGGCCGGCGTCGTCGGCGAGCAGCCGGATCCACACGTGGCAGGCGATCTGCAGCAGGACGGCGACGCAGGCGGCGACCAGCAGCCGGCGGCCCTCCGGGGCGAACGCGAGCGTGCCGGCCAGCGCCAGCCCCGGGACCGCGGTGAACAGGCCGACCCGGAAGTGCCGCATGGTCAGCAGCCCGGCCAGCCGGGTCGAGTCGGGCTGCTCGCAGCCGGCTGGCCTGCAGGGTCGGGAAGATCGTGAGCAGGGTGGCGAGCACGTCGGCGCGGGAGTCGTTGGTGGAGTGCGCGACGCCGAGCAGCACGGCGACGCCGACCAGGACCAGCACGTTGATCCCGTTCACCGCGCGGGCGGTGCCGAGCGTGGGCGAGTCGCCGGCCGACACGACCAGCTCCACGTACGCCTCGGTCGGCTCGGACCGGAGGGTGAACTCCTCGACCGCGGTGGCCCGGAACCGGATCGAGCCCGGGTCGGTGGTGCTGCGGTCCAGCCGGCGCAGCAGCCGGTCCGGCAGCAGGTCGCGGACCACCGCCCAGGGCGCGGCCAGGTCGGCCGAGCGTCCGTGCGCCTCGGCGTCGAGCGGCTCGCGCAGCACCCGCAGCGCGGTGCAGCAGCCGCTCGGTGCCCTGCTCGGTCGTCGGTCTGCGTAGTGGTGGCGCAGGCAGTGGATGGCCGCGTGCAGCTTGACCACGGCCAGCTCGGCGAGCTGCTTGCGGACCCAGCCGTGCGGCGGGTTGTCCGGCCGCAGCATCCGCTCCAGCAGCAGCCGCAACTGCTCGAACTGCTGCGGCGCGAGCACCTCGATCCGCGCCTCGCGCGGCCGCGTCGGTGGCCGTCGGCGACGCAGCGCACGCCGTCCGGGATGAGCACCTCGATCACCCGGTCGACGTGCGTGCTCGCGACCAGCAGGCCGACCCGGATCCTGGCCACCGACGCGTACCGGCCCGGCGGGGTGCGGACCAGTGCCCGGGCCGGCATCCGCACGCTGAACGAGGTCGGCGGCCCGGCCGGGTCGACCGGCACCACGACCAGCCGGCAGCCGCGCAGCGCCCGGACGATCTCCGCCTCGCGGGAGTTCAGCGTGGACCGGGCGTCCTCGTCGACCTGGGCGATGTCGGCGTCCGGCAGCGCCTGCCTGGTCTCCTCCCGCTCGGCCAGGTCGAGCTCGGTCTCCAGCCGCTCGCGCAGCCGGCGCTGGGCCAGCTGCAGCCGGTTGCCGCGGGCGGCGGCGCCGGTCGGGATGCCCGCGGGCGGCGGCTCGTCCGGACCGGCGGCCTGCGGCAGCAGCCGGGCCAGCACCGCGGCCAGCAGCACCTGCAGGTCCCGGGTGGCCTGGCCCGCGTCGGCCGAGCCGCGCCGCTGCAGCCGGGCCACCAGCGTCTCGGCCAGCGCGGCCGACAGCTGCCGGCTCACCTCGGCCTGCGGGACCTCGGCGATCCGGGACCCGCCGCTGTCGGTGACGTCGACGCTGACCGGCGCGTCCGCCTCCGGCTCCGGACCGACCTTCCGGGGCAGCGCGAGCAGCGGCAGCCAGAGCGGCCCGTCCAGGGTGCGCAGCGCCTCGTGCGCGATGTAGCCGGTGTCGACGTCGACGACCACCTCGGTCTCCACCGCGGCGACCCTGGACACGTCGATCCGCTCGGTCGTACGGCGGATCCAGCCGTTGTTCGACACCAGGTAGAGCAGCTCGCGGCCGAGCCGGGAGTCGGTCTCGAACCGCGACTCGGTGAGCCGGAACTCCTCCAGCGTCACGTCGAGCAGCTCCCGGAGCAGCTCCCGCCCGAGGGCGCGCGATTCGTTCCCCACGTGCGCATTCTGGCCTGTCCGTGATCAGTCGGTGGCCTCCGGCCGCAGGCCGGCGAGCACGACGCCGAGCACCCGCTCCCGAGCCGCGGCGTCAGCGGTGTTCTCGACCGCCCTGGAGGCACCGACGAGCAACGCCATCAGGTCGGCCGGCCGGAGCTCGGCCCGGACCGCGCCGGCGGCCTGGGCCCGTGCCAGCAGCGCCGCGACCGCGTCCCTCAGGCGGCCGCGGATCTCGTCCTTCAGGCCGGGGATGTCGCCGCCGAGCGCGTCGGCGTACGCGTTCTTGGCCCGGGCGTGGCCGACGACCAGCCGGACCAACCGGTCGAGGGCCGCGCCCGGATCCGGCTCGTCGGTGAGCGCCTCCGCCTCGGCGGCCAGCTGCTCCAGCCGGGCGGCGAGCACCGCCGCCAGCAGCGCCTGTTTGGTCGGGAAGTGCCGGAACACGGTGCCGATCCCGACGCCGGCCGCCCGCGCGACCTCCTCGGTGGACGCGCCGACGCCCCGTTCGGTGAAGACCTGGTCGGCCACCTCGAGCAGCCGGGCCCGGTTGCGGCGCGCGTCGGACCGCAACGGCCTAGACAACCGGAGTCTCCACTCCGTATATTTGCGGAGTCATCACTCCGATTCTAGGAGGTCAGGTGGACACGCCTCGCCAGGTCGCCGAGAAGCTCGTCACCGGCATCTCCGAGCGCCGCTTCGACGAGGTCGCGACGCTCTACGCGGAGGACTGCGTCGTCGAGGTGCCGTACGCGACGGCCGGAGCGGCCCCGCGGATCGAGGGCGGCGCGGCGATCCGCGAACACTTCGCCCACGCCGGCACGGTGCCGTTCCGACTGCGGGCCCGGGATCTCGTCGTGCACGAGACCGACGACCCGGAGCTGGTCGTGTCCGAGTGGGACTACGAGGTCACGGCCACGACGACGAGCCGGACCGCGACCGTGGCCAACGTGCAGTTCCTGCGCGTACGGGACGGGCTGATCGTGCACTCGCGCGACTTCCACGACCACGCGCGGCTGGCCGGGCTGGCTCAGTAGCGGGCTCAGTAGCCGGCGCTCAGTAGCCGGCGTTCAGTAGCGGGCGCCGACGACCTCGCGGCTGAGCGGCTCCAGGCGGACCCACCTCGGACAGCCCGTAGTAGCGGATCTTGCCGGCCTGGATCTGCTCGGCCAGCGCGCCGGCGGTCTCCTCGACGGGCGTGTCCGGGTCGGGCCGATGCTGGTAGTAGAGGTCGATGTGGTCGGTGCCGAGTCGCCGCAAGGCGGCGTCGACCGAACGGCGGACGTTCGCCGGGGAGCCGTCGTTCCTCCGCCGCGACCGGTCGTCCGGGTGGTCGGGGTTCGGGATCACGCCGAACTTGCTGGCGATCACGACCTGGTCCCGGCGGCCGGCGAGCACGCGGCCGAGCAGCTCCTCGTTGGCGCCCCAGCCGTACATCTGCGCGGTGTCCCAGAACGTCACGCCGAGCTCGATCGCCCGCTGCAACGTGGCGATCGACTCCTTCTCGTCGTCGGACCCGTAGAACGCGCTCATGCCCATGCAGCCGAGGCCCTGTCTGGAGACCCGTAGACCCTGGCTGCCCAACGGAACGGTCGGGATGCTCATGGCTGGGTTCCTTCCCGCATCGGGATCTCTATCCACGTCTCGGATCTTTCCTAGACGGTGGTAGAGAACACGATCCAGGCGCCGTGTCGGGCCGCCGCTAGTGTCGGCGGCATGCCAGCTCGCTCGGTGGTCGTCCTCGGGTCGACCGGGTCGATCGGGACCCAGGCGCTGGACGTCGTGCGCCGCAACCCTGCCCGGTTCAGGGTGGTCGGGCTGGCCGCCGGCGGGCGTGACCCGGCCCTGCTGGCCGCGCAGGTCGCCGAGTTCCGGCCGGAGGTCGTCGCGGTCGGCCGGCCCGACGCGGTCGGAGCGGTGCGGGACGCGCTGGACCGGCCGGTGTCGCTGCTGGCCGGGCCGGACGGGGTGGCCGAGATCGCCCGGCACCCGTGCGACGTCGTGCTCAACGGGCTCGACGGCGCGCTCGGTCTGCCCGCCACGCTGGCCGCGCTCACCGCCGGGCACACGCTGGCACTGGCCAACAAGGAGTCGCTGATCGTCGGCGGGCCGCTGGTGAAGCGGGCGGCCCGGCCGGGGCAGATCGTGCCGGTCGACTCCGAGCACTCGGCGCTGGCGCAGGCGCTGCGCGGTGGTCGCCGGGACGAGGTACGCCGGCTGGTGATCACGGCGACCGGCGGCCCGTTCCGCGGCTGGCCCCGGTCGGCGCTGGCCGACGTCACGCCGGCACAGGCGCTCGCGCACCCGCGCTGGTCGATGGGCCCGGTGGTGACGACCAACTCGGCCACGCTGGTGAACAAGGGCCTCGAGGTGATCGAGGCGCACCTGCTCTTCGACGTCCCGTTCGACGCGATCGAGGTCATGGTGCATCCGCAGGCGATCATCCACTCGATGGTCGAGTTCTCCGACGGTTCGACGATCGCGCAGATCGGCCTGCCTGACATGCGGTTGCCGATCGCGCTCGGGCTGGCCTGGCCGGACCGCGTGCCGGACGCCGTGCCGGGGCTGGACTGGACGGCGCCGCACACCTGGGAGCTGTTCCCGCTCGACCGGGAGGCGTTCCCGGCGGTCGACCTGGCCGCGCAGGTCGGCCGGATCGGCGGCAGCGCGCCGGCGGTCTTCAACGCCGCCAACGAGGTCTGCGTGCACGCGTTCCTGGCCGGGCGGCTGCCGTTCCTCGCGATCGTCGACACCGTCCAGCGCGTCATCGACGAGCAGACCTCGTTCGCCGCCGACACCGTCGAGGAGATCCTCGCCGCCGACGCCCGGGCCCGCACCCGAGCCCGCGAGCTCAACCACCTCCCCGCCGCCTGACATCGGCTCATTCTCTGGCTACAATCGTAGCCATGACCACCGTGCCGCTGGGAGACGCGCGTGACCGCTTCTCCGCGCTCGTCACCTCGGTCGAGCAGACCCACGACCGGGTCACCGTGACCCGCAACGGGGTGCCCGCGGCGATGATCGTGTCGCCCGCCGATGTGGCAGAGCTCGAGGAGACGATCGCCGTGCTGTCGTCGTCGGAGCTGGTCCGCCAGCTCGCCGAGTCCCGGGCGGAGTTGGCCCGCGGCGAGGCCATCGATGCGCCTGACGACCGCGAGGCCTTGCTCGAGGCCGTCCGCGGCCGCGAGGCCTCGTGACCGACGAGCCCTACCGAGTTCGCTACACCCCCGCCGTCCGCCGCGCGCTCTCCGAGCAACTGCCGCCGCACGTCGTCCATGCGGTTCTGGCGCTGATCGACGGGGATCTCGCCCTGGAACCGACGCGCGTCGGCAAGCCGCTGCGGGCGCCACTGGAGGGCATCTGGTCCGCGCGCCGGGGCACCTACCGTCTGCTCTATGAGGTCGATCCCACCGACCGAACGGTCACCGTCGTCGCCGTCGAACACCGGGCGGAGGCTTCATCGGCGGCGCTAGGTGTGTTGGGTGCGGAGGAATTGGCCGAAGTGGGGGACGGTGAAGGCGACGAGGCCGCGTTCGGCGGAGTAGACGAGGCCCTTCTTGAGCAGGGAGTCGCGGGCGGGCGAGAGGGAGGACGGCTTGCGGCCGAGGGAGTCGGCGACCTCGGCGGTGGCGACCGGCCCGTCGCCGAGCGCCGCCATCGCCCGCATGTAGTCCCGCTCGGCCGGGGTCGCCCGCTCGTACCGGCTGCCGAAGAAGCCGACCGCCAGCTCGGCGTCCGCGTTCGGCGCCGCCACCTTCACGTCCTCCGCCGTGATCGGGCTCGCCGGCGCCGCGTCCCAGGTGACCTTCCCGTACGCCTGGACGAAGTAGGGATACCCGCCGGACACGGCGTAGAGGGCGTCGAGCGCGTCCGGCGTGAAGTCCACGTCCTCCCGCGCGGCCGGCGCGATCAGCGCCCGGTCGGCCGCCGTCCCGCTCCAGCCGGTCGATGCGCAGGTAGTGGAACAGCCGCTCCGAGTACGACTTCGACGCCGACAGCACCGACGGCAGGTGCGGCAGCCCGGCGCCGACGACGATCAGCGGCGCACCGGTCTGGGACAGCTCGTGGCAGGCCGCGCAGAGCGCCGACACGTCCGGCGCCGGCACGTCCTGCATCTCGTCGATGAACAGCGCGATCCCGACGCGACAGGTCGGTCGCGACCGAGGCGGCGTCGGCGAACAGCTCGACCAGGTCGATCTCCAGGTCGCCGGTGTCGGCCCGGCCCATCGCGGCCGGCACGTCGATCCCCGGCTGCCAGCGCGGCCCGGTGCGCGCCTTGGCCCCGCGCCCCGCCGTCTCCGGCTCCCGCAACGCGAACGCCTTGAGCACGCCGAGCACCTGGTCGACCCGCTCGGGATCCCGATGCCGCCCGGCGACCTCGCGCAGCGCCATGTGCAGCGCCGCCGCGACCGGCCGCCGGATCGACTGGTCCGGCCGGGCCTCGATCTTGCCGGTGCCCCACAGCCGCCCGATCGCCTGCGACCGCAGCTGGTTGAGCAGCACGGTCTTGCCGACCCCGCGCAGCCCGGTCAGCACCAGGCTGCGCTCCGGCCGGCCGCGGGCCACCCGCTCCAGCACGACGTCGAACCGGCCCAGCTCCCGGTCCCGGCCGGCCAGCTCGGGCGGCCGCTGCCCGGCGCCGGGCGCGTACGGGTTCCGAACGGGATCCACGATCGGACTGTATGGGGCCGTCTAGCGATCTTCGTAGAGGCGGGTAGAAACCCCGATCGGCGTGTCGCGGCGGTTCAGTCGAGGGCGGCGAGGATCCGGGTGGCGGCCTGGTCGGGGGTGAGGTCGCCGGCCTGGACGGCGGCCTCGGTGGCGGCGACCACGTCCTTGACCGTGTCGAGGCGGGACAGCAGGCGGTCCCGGACCAGCGCGCGGGTCCAGTCGACCAGCTGGCGGCGGCGCTTGGCGTCCAGGTCGCCGCGGGCGACCAGCCAGTCCCGGTGCCGCCGCACGTGCCGCCAGACGTTGTCCAGGCCCTCGTTGTGCAGCGCCGAGCAGGTCACCACCGGCGCCTGCCAGTCGCCCTCGGACCCGCGCAGCATCCGCAGCGCGCCGGACAGCTCCCGGGCCGCCTTGCGCGAGTCCAGCGCGTGCTCCCCGTCGGCCTTGTTCACCGCGATCACGTCGGCCAGCTCGAGGATGCCGCGCTTCATGCCCTGCAGCTGGTCGCCGGTCCGGGCCAGGGTGAGGAACAGGAACGTGTCCACCATCTCGGCCACGACGTACTCGCTCTGCCCGACACCGACGGTCTCGACCAGCACGACGTCGTAGCCGGCCGCCTCCATCACCAGCATCGTCTCCCGGGTGGCCCGGGCGACCCCGCCGAGCGTCCCGGCCGTCGGCGACGGCCGGACGAACGCGCGGTCGTCCGCGGCCAGCCGGGTCATCCGGGTCTTGTCCCCGAGGATCGACCCGCCGGTACGGCCGGAGGACGGGTCGACCGCCAGCACCGCGACCCGGTGCCCGTCGGCCAGCAGGTTCATCCCGAGCTGGTCGATGAACGTGGACTTGCCGACCCCGGGCACTCCGGTGACGCCGACCCGCTCGGCCTTCCCGGTGTCCGGCAGCAGCGCGGCCAGCAGCTCCTGCGCCCGCTCCCGGTGGTCGGCCCGGCGCGACTCCACCAGCGTGATGGCCCGGGCGATCGCCGCCCGCTGCCCGGACCGGACGCCCTCGGCGAGGTCAGTGACCGGCACGGGACAGCTGGTCGGAGAGCGTCCGGAGCAGGTCGAGCGCGGCCTCGGCGATGACCGTCCCGGGCGGGAAGATCGCCGCGGCGCCGGCCGCCCGCAGCGCCTGGTAGTCCTGCGGCGGGATCACCCCGCCGACGACGACCATGATGTCGTCGCGGCCGTGCGCGGCCAGCTCGTCGCGCAGCTCCGGCACCAGCGTCAGGTGCCCGGCGGCGAGTGAGTTCACCCCGACGATGTGCACGTCGGCCTCGACCGCCTGCCGGGCGACCTCGGCCGGGGTCTGGAACAGCGGGCCGACGTCGACGTCGAAGCCGAGGTCGGCGAACGCGGTGGCGAGCACCTTCTGCCCGCGGTCGTGGCCGTCCTGGCCCATCTTGGCCATGAGGATCCGCGGCCGCCGGCCCTGCTCCTCCTCGAACGCGGCCGTCGCGGCCCGTACCTGCTCGATCGTGTCCACGCCGGAGCCGGCCTCCTCGCGGTAGACGCCGGAGATGGTCCGGATCGTCGCGCTGTGCCGACCGTAGACGGCCTCCAGCGCGTCGGAGATCTCGCCGACCGTGGCCTTCGCCCTGGCCGCGTCGATCGAGCGCGCCAGCAGGTTGCCGTCCCCGGCGGCCGCCGCCGTCAGCGCGTCGAGCGCGGACCGCGACGGCGTCGGGATCCCGGGACTCCCGCAGCCGGCGCAGCTTCTCCGCCTGCTCGGCCCGCACCGCCGAGTTGTCGATCTTGAGTACGTCGAGCAGCTCCTCCTCGGCCAGCCGGTACTTGTTCACCCCGATCACCGGCTGCCGTCCCGAGTCGATCCGCGCCTGGGTCCGGGCGGCCGCCTCCTCGATGCGCAGCTTCGGCAGCCCCGCGTCGTTGGCCTTGGCCATCCCGCCGGCCTGCTCGACCTCCTGGATGTGCTCCCAGGCCCGGGCGGCCAGGTCGGCGGTCAGCCGCTCCACGTAGTACGAGCCGCCCCAGGGGTCGATCACCCGGGTCGTACCGGACTCCTGCTGCAGCAGCAGCTGGGTGTTGCGGGCGATCCGGGCGGAGAAGTCGCTCGGCAGCGCGAGCGCCTCGTCCAGCGCGTTGGTGTGCAGCGACTGGGTGTGTCCCTGGGTCGCGGCCATCGCCTCGACGCAGGTCCGGACGACGTTGTTGAAGACGTCCTGCGCGGTCAGCGTCCAGCCCGAGGTCTGGCAGTGCGTCCGCAGCGACAGCGACCGCGGGTTCTTCGGCTCGAACGGCGCGACCAGCTTCGCCCACAGCAGCCGGGCCGCCCGCAGCTTGGCGACCTCCATGAAGAAGTTCATCCCGATCGCCCAGAAGAACGACAGCCGCGGCGCGAACGAGTCGACGTCCAGCCCGGCCGCGATCCCGGCCCGCAGGTATTCGACCCCGTCGGCGAGCGTGTACGCCAGCTCCAGGTCGGCCGTCGCCCCGGCCTCCTGGATGTGGTAGCCGGAGATGGAGATCGAGTTGAACTTCGGCATCCGCCGCGAGGTGAACTCGAAGATGTCGCTGATGATCCGCATCGACGGCTGCGGCGGGTAGATGTAGGTGTTGCGGACCATGAACTCCTTGAGGATGTCGTTCTGGATGGTCCCGGTCAGCTGCTCGGGCTTGACCCCCTGCTCCTCGGCCGCGACGACGTAGAGCGCGAGGATCGGCAGCACCGCGCCGTTCATGGTCATCGAGACCGACATCCGGTCGAGCGGGATGCCGTCGAACAGCTGCCGCATGTCGTAGATCGAGTCGATCGCGACGCCGGCCATGCCCACGTCGCCGACCACCCGCGGGTTGTCGCTGTCGTAGCCGCGGTGCGTCGGCAGGTCGAACGCGATGGACAGGCCCTTCTGCCCCATCGCCAGGTTGCGGCGGTAGAACGCGTTGGACTCCGCGGCGGTGGAGAACCCGGCGTACTGGCGGATGGTCCACGGCTGGGTGACGTACATGGTCGGGTACGGGCCGCGCAGGTACGGCACGATGCCCGGGTAGGTCTCCAGGAAGTCGAGACCGTCGAGATCGGCCGCCGTGTAGAGCGGCGGGACCGGGATCGCCTCCGGGGTCTCCCAGACCGGCGCCTGCTGCTCCGTGCGCGGTCCCGGGGTCGGCTCGCCCAGCGTCGCGTTCGAGAAGTCGGCGATCACCGCGGCACCTCCAGCAGGTCGGCGGTCGTGCGGAGCACGGCCAGCGCGTCGCACCCGGTGTAGACGTACCCGTCCGCGCCGTAGTCGCCCTGCCCGGCCAGCCAGACCTGCCGGGCACCGGCCTCGCGCAGCGCGGTGACCGCCTCGGCCGAGTAGAGCGAGTCGGCCGAGCACAGGCAGGCCACCGGCGTGCCGTCGAGGTCCTCCGGCGGCCCGACGACCACGTGGAAACCGCCGGCCTGGAACAGGTTCCGGGCGAAGCCGAGCCGGGCAGCGTGCACCGCCATCGGTCCCAGCGTCGCGAGGTAGACGACCGGCCGCGGCGAGACCGCCTCGACCGCGTCCCGCAGCGCCTCGAACTCGGCCGGCCCAGCGGGCCGGCGCGAGCGGGCCGCCGTCGAGCCCGGGCGGCGCCGGCGGGCGCGGCACGGCCGGCTCGTCCGGCAGCGCGAACTCGGTGACCCCGGTCAGCGGCGCCCGCCGGTGCGCGACGTCGTCGGCCCGCTGCCGTCGGGTCGCGGCGATCCGGTCGCCGATCAGGCCCGCGTCGAGCGCGGCCAGCGCCCCGCCGGCCCGCTCGATCTCGGTGAAGCCGTCCCAGGCGGCGTGCGCGAGCTGGTCGGTGAGCGTCTCGACGTACCAGGAGCCGCCGGCGGCGTCGAGGACCCGGCCGAGGCTCGACTCGTCGTGCAGGATCGACTGGGTGTTGCGGGCGATCCGCCGGGCCAGGTCGTCCGGCAGCCCGAGCGCCGTGTCGAACGGCAGCACGGTGATCGCGTCGGCGCCACCGACCGCGGCGGCGAAGCAGGCGACCGTGCTGCGCAGCATGTTCACCCACGGGTCGCGGCGGGTCATCATCGCGGCCGAGGTGACCGCGTGCTGCCGCTGCCCGCGGGCCGGCTGCCGCCTCGCAGAGCGCGGCGACCCGGCCCCAGACGCGGCGGGCGGCCCGCAGCTTGGCGATCGAGGCGAACTGGTCCGCGCTGACCGCGAACCGGAACTCCACCGCGTCCAGCGCCGCGTCGACGTCGAGGCCGGCGTCGGTCAGCGCCCGCAGGTAGGCCACCCCGACCGCGGTGGCGACCGCGAGCTCGGTCGCGTCGCTCGCACCGGCGTCGTGGTAGACGGTCGCGTCGACGGTCGCCACCCGCAGCTGCGGGTGGTCCGGGCGCGGGGTCAGCAGGCCGAGGTCGGCGGCGGCCCCGGTGCGGGCGCGCAGCCCGATCGGGTCGGCGCCGAGGCTGCCGCGGACCTCGGCCGGGTCGAGGCCGCGCTCGCCGACCAGCCGCAGGTACGCCGCCGCGGCCTCGGCCGTCTGCCCGCCCGCGTCCAGCGCGACCGGGGCGAGGTCGACGTAGACGCCCGTCCAGCGCGGCCGGCAGGTCGGCGACCGGCAGGCCGGCCTCGCCCAGCACCAACCAGACCGAGGTCGCGCCGGTCTCCAGGTCGTTGAGCAGGCTGGCCCGCAGTCGCGCCGGGTCGGGGTCGGCGTGCCGCTGCCGGACGTCCCAGCCGGTCAGCGTCGGCCCGTCCGCGGTCGCGCCGCGCAGGTACGGCGCGGAGCCCGGCGTCCCCGCCGGCACCGGCGGCACGTCGGCGGCGGTGTAGAGCGGCCGCACCGAGATCCCGTCGTACGTGGTGCTGCTCAGCGCGGCGACCGGATCGGCGTCCTCGGGCAGCCCCGAGCGGCGCAGCACACCGGTCACCAGCTCGATCCACTGGTCCCGGGTGGCCGGCGGAAACTCAGCGGCGAGCGGCAGCGGGTCAGGCGGTGCCGACATGTCCGGATCGTAAGACCGGGTGACCCGTTCGGGTCGGCGCGCGTGGCCCAGCTCTCGTCCGGGACGACCCGGCTGATCCCGGCCGGGATGATCTCCGGCCCGGGTGGACCGCCGTCTGACCCCCTAAGTAGCGGGGAATCCCCGTTTGGGCCTTCAACCAGGCGGGTGAACCTGCTACCAACTGTCGAATGCACCTCGAGGTGGAGCAACTGCGCGCCCTCGCGACGCTCGCCGAGGAGCTGAACTTCACCAGGGCCGCCCGCCGGCTCGGCGTCGCGCAGCCCGCGTTGTCCGCCCGGATCAGCCGGATGGAGCGTCGGCTCGGCCGCAAGCTCGTCGAGCGGAGCACGCGGTCGGTGCAGCTCACCGATGCCGGCCTCGAGTTGCTGGCCCGGGCCAAGCCGATTCTCGACGCTCAGTTCAGCCGGGGGTCGTCCGGATAGCTCGCCATCAGCGCGACGCTGCCGCCCTGCCGGCGCAGCACGTCCCGCCACAGGTCGCCGCCGGGGTCGGCGAACACGTCGGACGGGTGCCCGGCGACCACCAGCCAGGCGCCGTCGGCGATCTCGCCGGCGAGCTGCCCGGCGCCCCAGCCCGCGTAGCCGGCGAACACCCGCACCTGGTGCAGGTCCCGCTCCACCGCGCCGGGGTCGGTGTCGAGGTCGGTCAGCCCGACCGGGCCGGAGACCTCGGTCCAGCCGCGCGGCCGGGAGCCGTTGCGCACCTCGCCCAGGCAGAGCGCGGCGTTGGTCTCCACCGGACCGCCGACGAACAGCGTCCGCGGCGACGAGGCGAGCTCGAACCACTGCGGCAGCACGTCGAGCAGCGTGACGTCGCTGGGCCGGTTGAGCACCACGCCCACGCTGCCGTCCGGCCGGTGGTCCAGCACGTACACGACCGTCCGGCGGAAGTTGGGATCGCCGAGCATCGGCGAGGCGATCAACAAGACCCCGGCCTCCACACCGGCATCGGGTCGCAGCGCGCACATCGGCTCCGATCCTGCCGTACCCGGGCCGCTCCCGTCCCACCGGATCGGCCCTGAGACAGCACAGCATCGCGCCGTAAGTTGTACGGGTGCGTACGACGGTCCCGACCGCGGCGGACGCCCCGCCGCAGGGGCGTCGCGGCAGGTTCTCGCAGTGGCAGCGCAGCCATGCCCTGCGTGAGGTGCTGCGCCGGCCGGACTTCCGCCGGCTCTACGGCACCCGGCTGACCAGCCAGTGCGCCGACGGGGTGTTCCAGGCGAGCCTGGCCGGGGTGGTGCTGTTCAGCCCGGAGAGCGCCGGCGACCCGGCCGAGATCGCCAGCGCGTTCGCCGTGCTGCTGCTGCCGTACTCGCTCATCGGGCCGTTCGCCGGCGTGCTGCTGGACCGCTGGCGGCGGCAGCGGGTGCTGCTCTGGTCGAACGTGCTGCGCTGCCTGCTGGTCGGCGTCGTCGCGATCGAGATCGCGACCCGGGTCGAGGGCGTGCCGTTCTACGCGACCGCGCTGCTGGTCACCTCGGTCAACCGGTTCTTCCTGGCCGCGCAGTCGGCCGCCCAGCCGCACGTGGTGGAGCCGGAGCAGCTGGTCACCGGCAACGCGCTGAGCACGACCAGCGGCTCGGTCGCGACCGCGGTCGGCCTCGGGATCGCGGTGCTGCTGCGGCAGGTCGTCGGCAACGGCGACGGCGGGTACGCGCTGATCGCGCTGACCTCGATCCTGGGCTACGGCTCGTCGGCGTTCCTGGCCCGCCGGTTCGGGCCGGACCAGCTCGGGCCGGACGACGTGCAGCGCTCGCGCCGGGAGAGCGTGCGCAACGTGGCCCGCGGGCTGGTCGCCGGTGCGCGGCACGTGGCCGAGCGGCGCGAGGTCGCCTCGGCGCTGGCCGCGATCGGCGCGCACCGGTTCTTCTACGGGATCTCGACGATCTCGATCCTGCTGCTCTACCGGAACTACTTCACCGACGACGGGATCTTCCAGGCCGGGCTGGCCGGGCTCGGGCAGGTCTTCGCCGCCACCGCGGCCGGCACGCTGATCGCGGCGGCCATCACCCCGACCGCGGTCCGCCGCATCGGCAAGCACGCCTGGGTGACCGGGCTGTTCGCGCTGGCCGCGCTGACCGAGATCGTGTTCGGCCTGCCGTACGAGATCCAGACGATCCTGCCGGCCGCGCTGCTGCTCGGGATGGTCGCCCAGGGCTCGAAGATCTGCGTGGACACGCTGGTGCAGGAGCAGGTCGAGGACGACTTCCGGGGCCGGGTCTTCTCCTTCTACGACACGCTGTTCAACGTCACGTTCGTGGCGGCGGCGGTGGTCGCCGCGTTCCTGCTGCCGGTCTCGGGCAAGTCGTACGCGATGCTCGCCGTCGTCTCGGCCGGGTATGCGCTCACCGCGCTCGGCTACGGCCTGGCCGTCCGCCGCCACCGCCGAGCCGGTGGCTGTTCCCTGGACGATTCCCTGGTCCGCGGCCCAGCGCTGCAGCTCGGCGACGGCCTCGTCGTGCGGGAGCGGGCCGCGGTCGAGGCGCAGCTCCTTGAGGTGCCGCCAGGCCTGGCCGACCAGCGGGCCGGGCGGCAGCCCGAGGATCTCCATGATCTCGTTGCCGTCCAGGTCGGGTCGGACCGCGCGCAGGTCCTCCTCGGCCTCGATCCGGGCGATCCGCTCCTCCAGCAGGTCGTACGAGTGGGACAGCGCGGCCGCCCGGCGCTTGTTGCGGGTCGTGCAGTCGGACCGGACCAGCTTGTGCAGCCGGGGCAGCAGCGGGCCGGCGTCGGTGACGTACCGGCGGACCGCGGAGTCGGTCCACTCGCCCCGGCCGTAGCCGTGGAAGCGCAGGTGCAGCAGGGTCAGCCGGGCGACGTCCTCGACGACCTCCTTCGGGTATCTCAGCGCCCGCAGCCGGGCCCGCACCAGCTTGGCCCCGACCACCTCGTGGTGGTGGAACGAGACCCCGCCGCCGGGCTCGTGCCGCCGGGTCGCCGGCTTGCCGATGTCGTGCAGCAGCGCGGCCAGCCGCAGCACCAGGTCAGGACCCTCGTCCTCGAGCGCGATGGCCTGGTCGAGCACGGTCAGCGAGTGCACGTAGACGTCCTTGTGCTGGTGGTGCTCGTCGATCTCCATCCGCAGCGCCGGCAGCTCGGGCAGGATCACGTCGGCCAGCCCGGTGTCGACGAGCAGCTCCAGCCCGCGCCGCGGGTGCGCGCCGAGCACGAGCTTGGTCAGCTCGACCTGCACCCGCTCGGCGGTGATCCGGCCGATCTCCGGCGCGAGCGCGGACATCGCGGCGACCACGTCCGGGGTCGGGGTGACGCCGAGCTGGGAGACGAACCGGGCCGCCCGCAGCATCCGCAGCGGGTCGTCGGCGAACGACTCGCGCGGGTCGGCCGGGGTGCGCAGGGTGCCGGTGGCCAGGTCGCGCAGCCCGCCGTACGGGTCGGTGAACTCGTGTCCCGGCACCGAGACAGGCCATCGCGTTCATCGTGAAGTCGCGCCGGCGCAGGTCGTCGGCCAGCGAGTCGCCGTACGCGACCTGCGGGTTGCGGCTGATCCGGTCGTACCGGTCGGCCCGGTAGGTGGTGATCTCGCAGCGCACGCCGCGGACCAGCACGCCGACCGTGCCGAACTCGATGCCCGTCGTCCACGTCCCGCCCAGCCCGGACACCAGCTCCAGCACGGTCTCCGGCCGGGCGTCGGTGGCGAAGTCGAGGTCGTCGGACGGGCCGGCGCAGCAGCGCGTCCCGGACCGGTGCCGCCGACCAGGTGCAGCTGGTGACCGGCGCCGGCGAAGACCTCGCCGAGGTGGTCGGCGGCCTCCGGGACCGGCACGAGGTCCGCGGGCGAGGTCACGGGATCCCTAACGGAAGACACGGACGTGGACACGACCGTCCAGCCTAGGCGACCAGCAGGTCGTCCGTGTCGCCAGGCGGCCGGGCGGCCCGCCGTACCGTACGAGTGCCGGCCGACGCTTACGATCGACGGCATGGCCCGTCCGCGTCGTCCCCGGGTCCGCCGGGTCGACGAGACGTCGGCCGGCGGACTGGTCGTCGACACCTCGTCCGGCCGCACGGTCGCCGCGCTGATCGGGCGGAAGGACCGGCGGGGCCGGATGCTGTGGTCGCTGCCCAAGGGGCACATCGAGGCCGGCGAGAGCGCCGAGCAGGCAGCCGTGCGCGAGGTCGCCGAGGAGACCGGCATCGACGGGCGGATCATCGGCCGGCTGGGCACGATCGACTTCTGGTTCATGGCCGAGGGGCGGCGGGTGCACAAGACCGTGCACCACTTCCTGCTGCGGGCCGAGGGCGGCGAGCTGTCCGACGCGGACATCGAGGTCAGCGCCGTCGCCTGGGTGCCGCTGGACGAGCTGGCCGGGACCCTGGCGTACGAGGACGAGCGGACCCTGGTGGCCCGCGCCCCGGAGCTGCTCGACCGTGTCTGATCGGGTCCGCCGGTTCGGCACCGCGCTGCGTCGCCGCGGTGGCGCTGGCAGCCGGCCTGCCGTTCGCCGGCGCCCGCGCAGCGCGGCGCCGGCCGACCCGGTGACCGTGACGCTGCAGAGCCTGGAGCCGCACGACCTCCGGCCCGACTCGACCGTGCAGGTCACCGCGCTGTTGCGGAACACGAGCGCGAGCAGCACCGGCCCGCTCACGGTCCGGCTGCGCCGCGGCACGATCCTCGGCACCCGCGGTGAGCTGCAGCTGACCGACACCGACACGCCGACCACCGGCGTCGCCTCCGGGCCGTCGCAGGACCTGGCCGGCGGGCTGGCGCCCGGCCAGTCACAGCAGGTCCGCTACTCGAGCACGGTCGCCGACCTCGGGCTGTCCGGGCTCCAGTCCGGCGTCTACCCGATCGCGCTGACCGTGCAGTCCGACCGACGGGACCGAGCTCGGCCGGCTGTCGACCCTGCTGCCGTACCTGCCGGACGGGATCGCCGGCACCGCGGTCACGCTGCTGTGGCCGCTGCTGGACCGGCCGCACCGGCTGACCGGCGCGGCCCCGGGCAAGCCCGAGGTGTTCACCGACGACCTGCTGGCCCGCTCGGTGTCCCCGGGCGGCCGGCTGGACCGGCTGCTGGCCGCGGCCGTCGCGGTCACCGGCAAGGTCCGGCTCACCCTGGTGGTCGACCCGGAGACGATCGAGGCGCTGGACCGGATGACCGCGTCGGTCGGCTACCGGGTGATGACCTCGGCGAGGACGACCGTGGCCGGCACCGGCGCGACCGCCGCCGCGGACTGGCTGGCCCGGCTGCGCGCGATCGCCGCCGAAGCACCTGCTGGTCGCCACCCCGTACGCGGACCCCGACCTGGTCGCGCTGGAGCGCGGCGGCGACGCGACGCTCGGCCAGTTCCAGACGCCCGACCTGGACGAGACCGCGCGGGTGCTCGGCGTGCAGCCGTCGACCAAGGTGTCCTGGCCGCCGGACGGCCAGCTGACCGACACCGCGCTGGACGGCGTGGTGGCGCAGGGCGCGACCGCGGTCGTGCTGGACCCGACCGCGCTGCCCCGCGGTGCGACCGGGCAGAGCGGCCGCACGCCGAGCGGGGTGTCCCCGCTGCCGGCGCTGTCCGGCCAGGCGCTCGCGCTGGTGTCCGACCCGGTGGTGCAGCGCCTGCTCGCCCGGGGCGCCGGCGCCGACCGCCGGCGGCCCGCGGCTGGCCGAGCAGCGGCTGCTGGCCGAGCTGGCGATGATCACCGCCGAGGCGCCGAACGACCGGCGGACGATCGTGCTGGCTCCGCCGCGCCGCTGGGACCCCACGGCCGGGTACGCGCGGCGCGATCGCCGCCGACGTCGGCCGGATCCCCTGGCTCACCGAGGTCGACGCGCTGCAGGCGGCGGCCGGCACCGAGCCGGTCGACCGCGGCCCGCTGGCCTACCCCGCCGACGCCCGCCGGCGCGAGATCACCGGCGCGCAGGTCAGCACGCTCGGCACGGTGCAGTCGCAGGTGGACGACTTCCGCTCCGCGCTGGACAACGAGGACGCCCGCGAGGTGCTCGGCCCGTACGGGGACGCGGTGCGGCGGGCCGGCTCGTCGGCCTGGCGCGGCGCGCCGGCGGCCGGGCAGGCGTACGTGACCGCGCTGCTGCGGCAGATCGAGGGGCTGCGCAGCGGGGTGACGATGAGCTCGTCGGCCACCGGTGACTACACGCTGGCCTCGTCCGACAGCCCGCTGCTGATCACCCTGGACAACCGGCTGACCGTGCCGGTCAGCGTCCGGATCAAGCTGACCACGCCGGCCGGCTTCGCGGTCCGGGACGCGGGGGTGCAGCAGATCCCGGCGGGCGGCAAGCGGACGGTCAAGGTGCTGGCGTCGGTGCAGCGGACCGGCACGTTCGCGGTCAAGGGCCAGGCGACCACGCCGGACGGCGGCGCGCTCGGCAACGAGATCACCCTGTCGGTACGGTCCACCGCGTACGGCGGGCTGGCGCTCGGCATCACCGGGCTGGCCTTCGTGGTGCTGGTCGTCGCGGTGCTGGTGCGGCTGGTGCGGCGGCTGCGGGCGCGCGGCGGCGAGCCGCCGGTGGCGGCCGGCAGCCCGGCGGACCGGAGCCGGCCGTGACCGGCTGGAACTCCTGGGACGAGCTGACCCAGGAGCTGCCCCGGCTGCCTCCCGCGTTCTTCGACGACCCGGTCTTCCGGCCGGGCGGTCCACCGCCGGTGCAGGACGTCGGAC
Source organism: uncultured Actinomycetota bacterium (assembly GCA_963770145.1). Classification (GTDB taxonomy): domain Bacteria; phylum Actinomycetota; class Actinomycetes; order Mycobacteriales; family CADCTP01; genus CADCTP01. The sequence goes on from CAVYOJ010000002.1 coordinate 273,198, forward strand.
CGGCCGTCGAGACCCACCCCGGCCCGGCCCCGCCGGACACCGGCCGGCGGCCCGGCCTGCCGCAGCGCTGGCCCGGCCGGCGGCCTCCCGGCCCGCCGGGTCCGGCCCGGCCGACCCGACCGCCCGGACCGGCCGGTCCGACCAGGACCGCCGGACAGCAGGGACCGCCGGGACCAGCAGCGACCGGCCGGAACCGCTGGGAGCGCCTGGACCGCCCGGACCGCCGGACGGCTGGCCGGGCGCCGCCGACGAGACCGTGGTGATCCCGCCCGGCTCGCTGGACGAGACGGTCGTCATCCCGCCGATCCCGCCGGTCGGCCCGGCGCCGGGCACGCCGCCGCCCGGGCCGGTGCCGCGGGCCGGCCGGCCGGCGCCGAGCCAGAGCCTCGGCCGGGCGTCCCGGACGATGGCGATCGCCTCGGCGGCGAGCCGGCTGACCGGGTTCCTGCGCAGCCTGGCGGTCACCGCCGCGATCGGCGTCGCGCTGGTCGGCAACGCCTACAACACGGCCAACACGCTGCCCAACATCGTCTACGAGCTGCTGCTCGGCGGCGTGCTCACCTCGGTCGTCGTGCCGCTGCTGGTGCAGGCGCAGGAGCGCGACCGGGACCGGCGGCGTCGCCTACACCCAGCGGCTGCTCAGCCTGGCCGTCGCCGGGCTGGCCGGCGCGACCCTGCTGGCCACGCTGGCCGCGCCGCTGCTGACCGCTGCTCTACGTCGTCGGGATCGGGCGCGAAGTCCGAGCTGACCACGCTGTTCGCGTACCTGCTGCTGCCGGAGATCTTCTTCTACGGCCTCGGGCGCGATGATCGGCGCGATCCTCAACACCCGGGGCGTGTTCGGGCCGCCGGCCTGGGCGCCGGTGCTCAACAACGTCGTGGTGATCGTCGTCGCCGGGCTGTTCATCGTGCTGACCGCGGGCCGGCGACGTGACCGGGTCGCTGACCACCGGCGAGGTGCTGCTGCTCGGCATCGGCACCACGCTCGGCATCGTCGCGCAGGCCCTGGTGCTGCTGCCGGCGCTGCGGCGGACCGGCTTCCGCTGGCAGTTCCGGCTCGACCTGCGCGGCTCCCGGCTCGGCGAGGCCGGCCCGCTGGCGCTGTGGGTGATCGGCTACGTCGTGGTCAGCCAGATCGGCTACCTCGTCCAGCTCCGGCTGGCCAACGGCGTGCCGGACGACCTGCCCGGCGTCGGCCACGTTCACCAACGCGAGCCTGCTGTTCCAGATGCCGTACGGGATCCTCGGCGTCTCGCTGCTCACCGCGCTGATGCCGCGGATGAGCCGGGCCGCGGCCCGCGGCGACCGGGACGGGCGTGCTGTCCGACCTCTCGCTCGGCAGCCGGCTGTCGGCGCTGGCGCTGCTGCCGGTCACCGCGCTGTTCATCGTGCTCGGCCCGGCGATCGGCACGGTCATCTTCGGCCACGGCCGCACCGACGGCGAGCGCGGCCCGCACGATCGGCGAGGTGCTCGCGGTGTCCGCGTTCGGGCTGGTGCCGTTCGCGATCACGATGCTGCAGCTGCGGGTCTTCTACGCGGTGAAGGACGCCCGCACGCCGACGCTGATCAACCTCGGCATGATGGTCGCCCGGGTGGCGCTCTCGCTGCTCGCGGCGCGCCGTGCTGGCCGACCGAGCACCTGGTCGCCGGCCTGCGCGGTCGCCACCAGCCTGTCGTACGTGGTCGGCGCGATCGTGCGGCGAGGTGCTGCTGCGCCGGCGGTTCGGCCGGCTGGACACCGCCCGGACGATGCGGGCCTCGGTCCGGTTCCTGGTCATGTCCGTGCTCGCCGGGCTGGCCGCCTGGCTGGTGCTCGTGCTGGTCACCGACTCGCTCGGCGAGGGCTTCGTCGGCTCGCTGGTCGCGGTCGTGCTCGGCTCGCTCGCGGCCGGCGGCGTGCTCGTGCTCACGGCGGTGCTCGGCCGGTCCGCCGAGCTGGACGACGTGCTGCGTGGCCTGCGCGGCCGCCCCGCGGCGGAATCGTCAGGGAGGCACCGTGCCGGACGGGAGTGAGAGACCGCGCACGGTCACCAGCAGAAGTCACCCGGTGACAGGCGCGACGTCATACCCTGAACCCTGGCAGGTCCCCTCCAGGGACGTGCCGCCAGGCGCGGGGTCGGCGGCGGCCCGGAGCGACTCGGAGCGAGGGGGGCCAGTGAGCGTCGACACCCGCCAAGCGGGATCCGCGGGGACCGTCGGCGATCGATACCGCCTGCTCGAGTGCGTCGCCGGCGACCCGGAGGGCCCGGCGGTCGCCTGGCGCGCCTGGGACGACGTGCTCAACCGCCCCGTCACGCTCACCGTCGTCCGCCCCGGCGGTCCCGCCGCCGGACGGCTTCCTCGCCCACGCGCACGCGGTCAGCGCGGTCGCCCACCCGTCGCTGGCCCGGGTCTGGGACGCGGTCGACGAGGGCGAGCGGGCGTACGTGGTGAGCGAGTGGGTCACCGGCACCCCGTTCACCGCGCTGCTGCGCGACGGCGCGCTCGACGCCGAGTCGCGGCGGCCGGCACGGTGGCCCGGGTGGCCGACGGGGTCGCGGCGGCGCACGGGGCCGGCATCGCGTTCGGCGGCGTGCACCCCGACCACGTGGTCGTCACCGGCACCGGCGAGGTCAAGCTGGCCCAGGTCGTCGGCGACGGCCGGGCCGCGGCCACCGACGACGTGCGCGGGCTCGGCGCCCTGCTCTACGGCGCGCTCACCGCGCACTGGCCGCTCGCCCCGACCGGCGGCGCCGCCGCGCTGCGCCCGGCCACCACCAGCAGCGGGCACCTGCTCGTCCCCGCGCCAGGTCCGGGCCGGCGTGCCCGAGGACCTGTCCAACCTGGCCGTCCGCGCTCTGGACCAGGGCTCGGCCAACGGGCGTGCGCTCGGCCGCCGCGATGGCCAGCGTGCTCGGCGACCGGGCGGCCACGGCGGCTCCCGACGACGTGTTCGGCCTCGACCAGGACGGCCGGCAGCAAGCAGCCGGCCCGCGCTGGGTCACGCTCGCCCTGCCGGTCGGCGCCGGCCTGATCGTGCTCGCGCTGCTCGGCTGGCTGGTCGGCACCGCGCTCGGCGGGCTGCCCGGCCTCGGCGACGACAACAACCAGACCGCGAGCGCCGGCACCCCGACCAGCGAGCGCGCCGACCCAGGCGCAGCTGGTCGGCGATCCAGCCCGACCGACGCCGCGGCTGTACGACCCGCACGGCGACGGCCGAGGAGGCCAAGGACATCGACCGACGCCACGACGGCAACCCCGACACGTCGTGGCGCACCGCGCACTACCGGCGCAACAGCGACGTTCGGCGGCCTCAAGCCCGGCATCGGCATCGAGTACGACTTCGGCAAGCCGACCTCGCTGCGGCAGATCGCGGTGTCCACCGACGCAGCCCGGCACCCAGGTGGAGATCCGCGCCGGCAACGACCCGGACGCGTCCAACCCGGACGACTACCAGGTGGTCAGCCCGACCAGGACGATGTCGTCCGACCGACACGTTCCCGATCAAGACGGGCACGTCCGCGCGCTACTACATCGTCTGGATGACCCAGCTCGCGCCGGACGGCCCGGAGCCAGTTCCAGGGGTCGATCTCCGAGGTCGCCTTCAAGCGCTGACCCGTCCGGACCGGCCATTAGGCTCACCGGCGTGACGGCCGCGGAGCGCTCCGACGCGGACCTGTTACGGGCCCACGCCGCCGGCGACGCCGCCGGCCTTCGAGGAGCTGGTCCGGCGGCACCGGGACCGGTTGTGGGCGGTCGCGCTGCGCACCACGCGGGACCGGGAGGAGGCCGCCGACGCGCTGCAGGACGCGCTGATCTCGGCGTACAGGGCGGCCGGGTCGTTCCGCGGCGACTCGGCGGTGACCACCTGGCTGCACCGGATCGTGGTCAACGCCTGCCTGGACCGGATGCGCCGGCGGCAGACCCGGGCGACCGTGCCGCTGCCCGAGGAGGGGCCGGACGAGCCGGCCGACAGCCGGGACCGGGTGGCCGAGCGGGACACCGCGATGGTCGTGGAGGAGGCGCTCGGCCAGCTGCCGGTCGAGCAGCGGGCGGCGATCGTGCTGGTCGACGTCGAGGGCTGGTCGGTGGCCGAGACCGCGGCGATGCTCGGCGTGCCCGAGGGCACGGTGAAGTCGCGCTGCGCCCGCGGCCGGGCCCGGCTGGCCGTCCTGCTCGGCCACCTGCGGAACCCGGACGCGCCGCGCCCGTCGCACCGAGATCGGGCAGTGCGTCCGGCGGTGAGCCCGGGGCGGCGGGAGATCCGGCGGCGATCCGGCACGGGAGGAGGCGAGATGACGGCGGACGAGCGGCGTACCGGTCCGCCCACCGGCCACGCCGACCTGGACACCCTCGCCGACCTGCGACGCCGGCGTGCTGGACGGGCCGGAGGCGGAGCGGGTCGCGCGCGCACGTCGCCGACTGCCGGCAGTGCGCGGCCACGCTCGCGGCGCTCGACGCCGTCCGGGCCAGCTGCGCGCCCTGCCGGCGCCGGCGATGCCGGCCGCCGTCGCCGCGCGACTGGACGCGGCTCTCGCCGACCTGCGCGACCGAGCGGACCGGTCCCGGCCGGAGGGTCGACCGCCGCGGATCCGGAGGACGAGCTGGCGCGGGCCCGCGCCCGGCGCGGGCCGCCGGCTGTCCCAGGCGATCGGCAGCGGCCGCCGCGGCCGTGGTCCTGCTCGCCGCCGGCGGCGCCATCGCCTCGATCGTCCGCGGCGGCGGCACCAGCGAGACCGCGTCCAGCGGCGCCGGCAGCGCGGCCGGCGCGCCGGCCCAGCCGCAGGACTCGGCCGGGCTCGTGCCCAAGGCGACGAACGGCGGCGCCACCCCCGACGCCGGCGACCAGGCGGCGCTGCCCGCGTACGACCGGGCCAGCCTGCGGGCGGCGCTGCCGGCGATCGCCGCGCAGGGTGCGACCCCTCGGACGGCCGAGGCACGACGACGCGGCCGCGCGGGCCGCCTGCGCCGGCAGCATCCCGGGCGCGACCGGCTCGCTGCGCGGCGTCCAACGGATCCGCTACGAGGGCCAGCCCGGCGTACGTGTTCGTGTACGCCGACGGCGACCGGCTGACCGGCTTCGTGGTGACCGAGGCCTGCGGGAGCGCGCCGGGGCGGCCGGCGACCGTGCTCGACACGGTCTCCTGAGCCCTGCCCGCGGCGTTCGGACGGGGCGCCGAGCGGGAACATCTGGTCCGTAAAATCAGTTGACTCGCAGGCGGCGATCCGGCCGCCGACCAGCTCTCTTTGCGAAGGACGTGTGGTCAGTGACCGAGGCGACCGAGGTGCGCGACGTCATCGTGGTCGGGTCCGGTCCCGCGGGCTACACCGCGGCGCTCTACACCGCTCGGGCCCAGCTCAGGCCGCTGGTGTTCGAGGGCAGCCAGTACGGCGGCGCCCTGATGAACACCACCGAGGTGGAGAACTACCCCGGCTTCCCGGACGGCATCGCTCGGCCCGGAACTGATGGACCAGATCCGCACCCAGGCCGAGCGGTTCGGTGCCGAGCTGGTCACCGACGACGTGATCAGCGTCGACCTGACCGGCGAGATCAAGACCGTCCGGACCCACGGCGGCGAGTTCGCCGCCCGATGCGGTGATCATCGCGACCGGCTCGGCGTACAAGAAGCTCGGCATTCCGGGCGAGGAGCGGCTGGCCGGTCACGGTGTGTCCTGGTGCGCGACCTGTGACGGGTTCTTCTTCCGCAACCAGGACATCGTGGTCGTCGGCGGTGGCGACACCGCGATGGAGGAGGCCACGTTCCTGACCCGGTTCGGCAAGTCGGTGACGATCGTGCACCGTCGCGACTCGCTGCGGGCCAGCAAGATCATGCAGGAGCGGGCGTTCACCAACGACAAGATCAACTTCGTCTGGGACTCCGAGGTGGTCGAGGTGCTCGGTGAGACGTCGGTCACCGGCGTGCGGATCCGCAACGTGAAGACCGGCGAGGAGCGGGTGCTCGACGCGACCGGCTTCTTCGTCGCGATCGGCCACGACCCCCGCTCGGACCTCTTCCGCGGCCAGGTCCGCCTGGACGAGGAGGGATACGTGCTGGTCGACGCGCCGTCCACGCACACGAGCGTGCCGGGCGTCTTCGCCGCCGGCGACGTGGTCGACCACATCTACCGGCAGGCGGTCACCGCGGCCGGCACCGGGCTGTGCCGCCGCCCTCGACGCCGAGCGGTTTCTTGCCGCGCTGGACCAGTCCGCCGAGGCCTCGGCCGCAGCCGCGGTGACGGTCTGAGCCGGAATTCCGGCCCGGCCGGTCGTTGTTCTGCGAAGCAGACTTTACGCATCGAGGAGGAATCGTGGGGAGCACCAAGAAGGTCACCGACCAGACGTTCAACGAGGACGTGCTGGCCAGCGACAAGCCGGTGCTGGTCGACTTCTGGGCGGAGTGGTGCGGCCCCTGCAAGATGGTCGCTCCGGTCCTCGAGGAGATCGCCGGGCAGCACGGTGACAAGCTGACCGTCGCGAAGCTCAACATCGACGAGAACCCGCAGATCGCCCAGCAGTACCAGGTGATGTCGATCCCGACCATGTCCGTCTTCCAGGGCGGCAAGGTCGTGAAGACGATCGTCGGCGCGAAGCCGAAGTCGGCGCTGCTGAAGGACCTGGCGGACTACATCGGCTAGTTCAGCCGCAACACCCCCGAGACCCCCGGACCTCCCGCCCGGGGGTCTCGGCCGACTCCGGCGCTCTTCGCCGGGCCTCGAACCGACGGCTGCCGGCGCTCAGAACTTGCGCAGGCCGAACCGGCGCCGCTTCGGGGCCGGCGGCTCGATCGGCTGCAGCTGGCCGGCGATGTTCGGCGACCCGGCCCTGCTCGTCGAGGTCGACCCGGATCGAGCCCTGCCCGCCCGGGTGCACGAGCTCGACCCAGCGCTCGGCCGGCCGCACCTCCAGCCCGCGCTGCCCCGCGTACGAGAGCAGGGCGTGCCGCCAGTCGACCACCTGCCCGCTCGCGCTCACGGCGGTCAGCACGCTGAGCACCCGGGACAGCTGCACCGGCGGCAACGCCAGCGACGGGTGGTCCAGCAGCAGGTAGGCCGTGGTGCCGGGCGCCGCCGTCGCCGGGTAGTACGCGTACCCGCCGGCCAGGCCGCAGGTGACGACCGTGAGCCGGTAGCCGAGCGCGGTGCCGTCCAGCGGGATCTCCCCGGCGGTGAGCTCGCCCACGCCCTGCTGCTCGCCGTACGAGCGGGCGTGCCGGGCGGCGCCGGTGACCTGGTCGGGGAAGCCGCTCGGGTTGGCCCACGACCACATCCAGCTGCCGGGGTTGTCGGCCTCGGTGCCGACCAGCTCGGCCCGCACCTCGAGACCCGGCTCGAACCCGACCACGCCACGGCTCAGGTCCGCGGTGAACGGCCGGCCGCCGACCACCTCCTGGGCGTGCTCCTGCTGCTCTGCCGAGCCGAGCGCGAAGCTGTCGAACAGCGGGGCGAAGCTCACGCCCGACCCTAACCGGCGCCCGGGCCACGCACGGTGACTGAGGTAGAAAGGGCCGATGGTGTCCCTCGTGCTGGGCCCGATGCTGCGGCATGTCGACGCGACCTCCGCCACGGTGTGGGTGGAGACATCGGATCCGTGCGAGGTGAGCGTGCTCGACCGGCGGGCAGCGCACCTTCCGGGTCGGCGACCGGCACTACGCGCTGGTCACGATCGAGGGCCTGCGGCCCGGCACGTCCACCGACTACGAGGTGCGGCTGGACGGGGAGAAGGTCTGGCCGCCGGCCGACTCGTCGTACCCGCCGCCCCGGATCCGGACCCCTCGGCCGGGCGGCCGGTGCGGCTCGCGTTCGGCTCCTGCCGGTACGCCTCGCCGCTGTCGGTGATCAGCGACGGCCGGTACGGCACCGACGCGCTGGACGCGTACGCGCGGGCGCTCGCCGAGCACCCCCGACGACGAGTGGCCGGACGGGCTGCTGCTGCTCGGCGACCAGGTGTACGCGGACGAGACCTCGCCGATCACCCAGGACGTGATCCGCCGGCGGCGGGACGTGTCCGAGCCGCCGGGCCTGCAGGTCGCGAACTTCGCCGAGTACGCCGAGCTGTACGGCGAGTCCTGGGGCGACCCGCTGGTGCGCTGGCTGTACGCCACCGTGCCGACGGCGATGATCTTCGACGACCACGACATCCACGACGACTGGAACACCTCGGGGGTGTGGCGGCGGCGGATGCAGCAGACCTCGTGGTGGCAGGAGCGGATCACCGGCGGGCTCGCCGCGTACTGGGTCTACCAGCACCTGGGCAACCTCTCGCCGGCCGCGCTGGCCGAGGACGAGATCTGGCGCCGGGTGCAGCGGGCCGACGGCGAGGACGTCGGCCCGACGCTGCACGAGTTCGCCGCCGCGGCCGACCGCGAGGCGGACGGGGCCAAGGGCTACCGGTGGAGCTACCGGCGTGACTTCGGCGGGGTCCGGCTGATCGTCGTCGACTCCCGCTGCGGGCGGATCCTCGACGACCGCGAGCGCGCGATGGTCGGCGGCGACGAGGCCCGCTGGATCGAGGACCAACTGTCCACTTCGGACGGTGACCACCTGCTCGTGGCGACCTCGCTGCCGTGGTTGCTGCCGCGGGCGGTGCACGACCTGGAGTCGTGGGACGAGGCGCTGTGCGCCGGGGCGCGCGGCGAGCGGATGGCCCGGTTCGGCGAGAAGATGCGGGAGGCAGCGGATCTCGAGCACTGGGCGTCGTTCCGGACCTCGTTCGACTGGCTCGCCGGCGTGCTGGAGAAGGTGGCCCGCGGCAGCGCGGCACCGGCGACGGTCTGCGTGCTCTCCGGCGACGTGCACCACCAGTACATCGCCCAGGCCCACTGGCCGTCCACTGTGGACAGTAGGGTGTACCAGATCGTGGTCTCGCCGGTGCACCACTCGGTGCCCCGCAGCCAGCGCATGATCTTCAGGGTCGGCTGGAGCCGGCTGCTGGAGCGGGTGACCACGACGCTCGGCCGCTGGGACGACGTGCCGGACCTGCCGCTGACCTGGACCAAGAACGCCGGGCCGTACTTCGGGAACGGGCTGGCGCAGCTCCTGCTCGACGGCCGGTCGGCCGAGTTCACCCTCTGGCACGCGGTCTCCGACGGCGACCGCGCGGACCGGTTGGACACGGTGACGACGCTGCGGCTCTGACCGCCCGTAGACTCGGCCGGACGTCTCCCGCGGAGGTTCCCGCATGACCGGCACCACCCTCGACCCGTACTCCGGCCGATACGCGCACCGGACCGACGGCCTCGCCGTGTCCGAGATCCGGGCGCTGTTCTCGGTGGCCAACCGGCCGGAGGTCGTCTCGCTCGCCGGCGGCATGCCTTACACGGCAGCACTTCCGCTGGACGCGGTCGGGTCGATGCTGGGGGAGCTGGTCGCTCACAACGGCGCCACCGTGCTGCAATACTGCGCGGGTCAGGGCGACGAGCGGCTGCGCGAGCTCATCTGCGACGTGATGGCGCTGGAGGGGATCACCGGCGCCTCGTCCGACGACGTGGTGATCACCGTCGGCTCGCAGCAGGCGCTCGACCTGGTCAGCCGGATCTTCCTCGACCCGGGTGACGTGGTGCTCGCCGAGGGCCCGTCGTACGTCGGCGCGCTCGGCACGTTCGCCGCCGCCGAGGCGACGGTCGTGCACGTGGTGCTCGACGAGCACGGGCTCGTGCCGGCCGCCCTCGAGGAGACCCTGGCCGGGTTGGCCGCGGAGGGACGGCAGGCGAAGTTCCTCTACACGGTGCCCAACTTCCACAACCCGGCCGGGGTGACGCTGGCGATCGAGCGGCGGGCCGAGATCGTCGCGATCTGCGAGCGGTACGACGTGCTGATCATCGAGGACAACCCGTACGGGTTGCTCGGCTTCGACGGCCAGACGCTGCCGGCGCTGAAGTCGCTGGCGCCGGACCGGGTGGTCTACCTCGGCTCGTTCTCCAAGACGTTCGCGTCCGGCGTGCGGGTCGGCTGGGCGTTCGCGCCGCCGGCGATCCGGGACAAGCTCGTGCTGCTGTCCGAGTCGCAGGTGCTCTGCCCGCCGATGCTGTCCCAGCTCGCCGTGGCCGAATACCTGTCGACCCAGCCGTGGCGGGAGCAGATCAAGATCTTCCGCGAGCTCTACCGGGAGCGACGGGACGCGATGCTCGACGCGCTCGACGCGCTCATGCCGCCGGGTTGCACGTGGACCAAGCCGGACGGTGGGTTCTACGTCTGGCTGACCCTGCCGGACGGGCTCGATGCGAAGGTCATGCAGCCGCGCGGCATCGCCGAGCGGGTCGCGTACGTCCCCGGCATCGGCTTCTACGCCGACGGCGCGGGGCAGCGGGAGATGCGGCTGTCGTACTGCTACCCGACGCCGGAGCGGATCCGCGAGGGGGTGCGGCGGCTGGCCGGCGTGGTCGAGCAGGAGCTGGAGCTGCGCGCGACCTTCCTCGGCGACGAGCCGTCGGCCGCCCGGCTGCGCTGGCCGCGGGGATCGCCCCGGGCCCGGAGCTGGCGTGAGCGCGCGCGTGGGTGAGCTGACCGCCGTCGTCCTGGCCGGGGGACTGGCGTACGAGCGGGAGGTCTCGCTGCACTCGGGCCGCCGGGTGTGCGAGGAGCTGAAGCAGGCCGGAGTCGCGGTGCGGATGCTCGACCCGGACGGCGAGCTGCTCGCCGGGCTGGAGGTCGACCGGCCGGACGCGGTGTTCATCGCGCTGCACGGTGCCGACGGCGAGGACGGCGCGCTGCGGTCGGTGCTCGACCTGGCCGGCGTGCCGTACGTGGGCTCGGACGCGGCGGCCTGCCGGATGGCGTGGGACAAGCCGACAGCCAAGGCGATCGTGCACGCGGCCGGGCTGGCCACGCCGGACTGGGTCGCGCTGCCGCACTCGACGTTCCGCGAGCTGGGTGCCGCGGTGGTGCTGGACCGGATCGTCGAGCGGTTCGGGCTGCCGCTGATGGTGAAGCCGGCGCAGGGCGGGTCGGCGCTCGGCGCGCGGGTGATCCGGTCGGCGACCGAACTGCCGGCCGCGATGGTGTCCTGCCTGTCGTACGGGGACACGGTGCTGCTGGAGCCGTACGTGGAGGGCGTCGAGGTGGCGGTCTCGGTGGTCGACCTCGGAGCCGGACCGGTCGCGCTGCCGGCGGTGGAGATCGTGCCGACCAGCGGGGTGTTCGACTACGCGGCGCGGTACACGGCGGGGATGACGACGTACCACACGCCGGCGCGGCTGCCCGCGGCTGCCGCCGAGGCGGTGGCCGAGGCGGCGGTGCGCGCGCACGAGGAGCTCGGGCTGCGGGACGTGTCCCGCACCGATGCGATCGTCACCGCCGACGGGGTGGTGCAGTTCCTCGAGGTGAACGTGTCGCCGGGGATGACCGCGACCTCGCTGTTGCCGATGTCGATCGAGGCGGCCGGGCTCGAGCTCGGCGAGGTCGTCGCGACCCTGCTGGAGCGGGCCGCCTCCCGCTGAGCCCGCACCGTCGGAGGCGTGCTGATGGAGTTCCAGGAGGTCGTCCGCCGGCGGCGGATGGTTCGCAACTACGACCCGTCCCGGCCGATCCCGCCCGCGGTCGTCGACCGGCTGCTGGCCAACGCGCTGCGGGCGCCGTCGGCCGGGTTCTCGCAGGGCTGGGCGTTCCTCGTGCTGTCGACGCCCGAGGAGCGGGAGCGGTTCTGGGCGGCGACCGGCGCCTCGGCCGACGAGCCCGATCCGTGGTTCCGGGACATGCAGAACGCGCCGTTGCTGATCGTCCCGCTGTCGCACAAGCAGGCGTACCTGGACCGGTACGCCCAGCCGGACAAGGGCTGGACCGACCGGGACGAGGCGCGGTGGCCGGTGCCGTACTGGGACATCGACACCGGGTTCGCGGCGCTGCTCATGCTGCTCACCGCGGTCGACGAGGAACTCGGCGCGTGCTTCTTCGGGGTGCCGCCGTCGCACATGGCGTCGTTCCGGGAGGCCTTCGGAGTGCCGGCGGAGTTCACGCCGATCGGCTGCGTGGCGGTGGGCTACCCGGCGCCGGACCGGCGGTCGCCATCGCTGCGGCGCGGGCACCGCCCGGTCGAGGACGTCGTGCACCGCGGCTCCTGGTGAGCCGCGATGGGTAGGTTCTCCTCGCCATGGACATCCTTCCGCTCTCCATCGCGAACGGCTGGGCGTCCGGGATCAGTGCGTACGCGACGCTTGCTGATCGCCGGGCTGCTCGGCCGGGCCGGCGTGGCCGACACCCCGGCCGCGTTGCAGCGGACCGACGTCCTCGTCTTCGTCGGCATCCTGCTGGCGCTGGAGTTCGTCGCCGACAAGATCCCGTACGTCGACAGCATCTGGGACAGCATCCACACGGTCATCCGACCGACGATCGCGGCGATCCTCGGCGTGCTCATCGCCGGCGATGCGGGGTCGCTGGAGCAGGCGTTCGCGGCGAGCACGGCGAGCGTGACGGCGCTGCTGTCCCACCTGACGAAGGGCGGGCTGCGGCTCGCGGTGAACACGTCACCGGAGCCGGTCACCAACATCGGGCACGAGCCTGGCCGAGGACGGCGCGGTCGTCGGGGTGACGCTGCTGGCCTGGCAGTACCCGTGGGTGGCCGCGGCGATCGCGCTGACACTGCTGGTGTCCGGCCTGGCGCTCGTGTATTTCCTGCTGTCCCGCGTCAAGCGGGGGCTTGCTCGGCTGCGGGAGCGGCGGTCGCGTTTCACGTGAAACAGGTCGTCCCGGGTTTCACGTGAAACGCGGTAGCCCGCGATGAGATGAGGGCCTCTCGCCCGGCAGGCCCGGGACCGGGGGATCAGCTCGGCGAGGATCCAGTCCTTGCTCCTGGTTCCCGGCGTGTACGGCGACTTGCGACGCTTGGCGATCACGCCGTTCAGGCCGAGGCCGTGGGCGACCTGCAGCGCGTCCCGTCCGGTTCCGGGCACGGTGGGCGCGACGCCCCAGCGACTGCCCTCCAGCCCGAGCGCCTCCAGCGCCTCGCGGCGCTCCTCGTACGGCCGGCCGGTGAGGTCGTGGCCATCCTGGTGGAGGAGGTCGAAGGCGAGGAACGTGATCGGCACCTCGCGGAGGTCCTTGGCGCCCGGCGCGGCCTGCCTCGCCGGCCGGCGACGGAGAAGGGACGGAGTCCGGCCGGCCGTCCTTGCCGAGCGCGACGACCTCGCCGTCGAGGAGGCACACCGTGCTGCCGAGCTCGGCGCCCATCGCCCGCAGCTCGGGATACGCCGCGCTCACGTCATCGGGCCCTCTCGTCGCCGATCCGGATCCGGCCGCCCTCCACGGCGACGAGGATCCGATTCCCGGCCCACGCCAGCTCGTAAGCCCATTGCCGGCGGTCACCGGCCGGCAGCGGGCCCTTGGTTGCCGTCATCGGCGTGAGGCCGGTCGGCACCGGCTGCCAGTCCGGGAACGGCGGACCGTCCATCCGGTGGACCATCCAGTCGCGGCCGCGGGTCTGGAAGAAGACGTACCGGCCCTCGGCCCGGCTGCCGTGGAAGACGACCTTGACCTCGCGGTCGGTCCACTCCTCCAGCTCGTACCGGCCGCGGTCCCAGAGGATGACCTTGCCGCCGCCGTACTCCCCGGCCGGGATGTCGCCCTCGAAGCTGCCGTAGTCGATCGGGTGGTCCTCGGTGTGCACGGCGAGCCGGTTGTCCTTGGGGTTGAGGCGGCAACCCCTTCGGCACCGCCCACGACACGAGCACGCCGTCCCGCTCCAGCCGCACGTCCCAGTGCAGGCTCCGCGCGTGGTGCTCCTGGATGACGAACGTGTCGTCGTTCCCCTCGGGAAGAGGTCCCGCCGGCGGCACCGGCTCCGGCGTTCGCTCCGGGATCCCGCATTCCCCGATACGTGGCCAACGGATCCCGTCCCGCCGGCCCGTCGCCAACCGCCGCCGCTGCCTTCCCGGCGGACGCCGCTCCCTTCCCGGCGGACCCCGCTCCCTTCCTGCCGGACCCCAGCTCCCTTCCCGGCGGACGCCGCTCCCTTCCCGCCGGACGCTCGCTTCCCGCGACGCGACCCCTTCCCGCGGACGCTCGCTTCCCGCCGGACGCCGCTGCCTTGCCGGCGACCTCGCTGCCTTGCCGGCGGACGCCGCTGCCTTCCCGGCGGACGCCGCTCCCTTCCCGGCGGACGCGGCTCCTTTCCCGCCGGACGCTCGCTTCGCGCCGGTCGCCGCTGCCTTGCCCGCAGACGTCTTCTCCTTGCCCGCTGGCGCCGCCGCCTTGCCAGCGGACGCCGCCTTCCCCGCGGACGCCGCCTTCCCAGCGGCCGCCGCCTTCCCAGCGGACGCCGCCTTCCCAGCGGACGCCGCCTTCCCAGCAGACGCCGCCGCAGCCGACGGCCGATCGGCGTTGGTCATCGCGCTGGTCCGGTCGGACTCAGGTGCGGCCACTCTCGCGCGAGCGCGAGCCGAGGGTGCTCGACGCTCGTCGGACTCGACGCCGACGCACGTAGGGCCGACCAGAGGCCGCACGACGCCCCACCGCGCGGGGCACGGGCTCGAGCGGTGGAGTCCACGCGTCGAGCCTTCCACCGCGACCGGCGGGACGAAACGGTTAGGGTCCGGGCGTGCTGGTGGAGCGACGGGCCCGGGAGGGGATCTTCGACGGCTCGGTGACCGTGCTCGTCCGCCGCTGGCGACGACCGCAAGCGACCGCCGGCCACGTCTACCGCACCGCCGCCGGCCGGATCGCCGTCGACGAGGTCACGGTGATCGACCCGGCGACGCTCACCGACGCGGACGCCGGCTCGGCCGGCTACCCGACGGCAGACGCCCTGCGCGCCGCTCTGCGCGGCGACGACAGCGAGCCGGTCTACCTCCTGCGCGTCCGCCCGGCCGACGGTCCCGACCCGCGCGCCGAACTGGCCGACAACGCCGACCTGACCCCAGCGGACGTCGCCGAGCTCGACCGCCAGCTCGATCGCCTCGACCGCACCAGCGAGATCGGCCCGTGGACCATGTCCGTCCTCACCGCGATCCAGGCCGAGCCGGGCCGCCGCGCCGGTGACCTCGCCGAAGCCGCGGGCCGCGAGCGGCTCCCGTACAAGGCCGACGTCCGGAAGCTCAAGGCGCTCGGCCTCACCATCAGCCTCCCGGTCGGCTACCGCCTGTCTCCCCGAGGCGAGGCCTACCTGCGACGCGACCACCCGCCACTGACTCCCACCAGCCGGTGCGCCAGCACCGCCTGGACCGCGAGACGGCACCTCAGCCCGGCGGCGCAGCGTCGAGCCTGCACGGGATGCCGCTAGTCGGTGGACAGCCAGGCGGCGATGCCGTGCTGGAGGCGGGACTTCGCGCCGGGTGGGGCGAAGGAGGCGTCGACCGCGGCGCCGGCGAGCCGGGCCAGGTCCTCGTCGGTGCAGCCGAAGGTGTCCCGGACGGCGGCGTACTCGGCCGACAGCGTGCGGCCGGTGATCGCGGGGATGTCGGTGTTCAGGGTGACGACGAGGCCCGCCTCGACCAGCGCCGGCAGCGGGTGCGCCGCGAGCGACGGCACCAGGCCGAGGACCACGTTCGACGACGGGCACACCTCGAGCGGCACCCGCTCGTCCCGCAGCCGGGCCACCAGCTCGGGATCCTCCAACGACCGGATCCCATGCCCGATCCGCTCGGCCCGGCCGACGTCAAGGCCTCCCGCACGCTGTCCGCACCGGCGGTCTCCCCGGCGTGGTGCACCAGATGCACGCCCGCCGCCGCGGCCCGCGTCCACCACCGCCCGGTACGGCGAGATCGGGGCCGTCTCGTCCCCGGCCACGCCGAACCCGACGACCACAGCCGGATGATCCGCCGCCAGCCGCACCGACTCCTCGGCCCAGGGCAGCGGCCGCCGGCGGGAGTGGTCGATCAGCACCCGCGTCTCGATGCCCGCCTCATCCGATCCAGCCCGCAGCCCGGACAGCACTCCGTCCAGCACCGCCGCCGGCCCGATCCCCAGCCGCGCCCCGTGCGCGGCCGCCGTCACGGTCACCTCCGCGTACCGCACCCCGTCGGCGGCCGAGTCCAGGCAGAACTCGTACGCGACCCGCTCGAAGTCGGCCGCCGACCGCAGGCACGCCCGCACCGCCGCGTTGTAGTCCGCGAACGCGCCGAACCCGGCGAACACCGCCGGCGGCGGCGCGCCGCCGAGCGAGGCCAGTGTCGACGGCCGAAGCGTGCTCTCCAGGTGGACGTGCAGGTGCGCCTTGGGCAGCGCGACCAGGTCCCGGCTCACTCGCCGGTCGGGCCGGTCCGCTGTGACATCCCGGGAACCATGAGGCCGACGATGCGCTCCAGGTCGTCGACCGAGGCGAACTCGACGACGATCTTGCCCTTGCGCCGGCCGAGCTCGACCTTGACCCGGGTGTCGAAGTTGTCCGAGAGCCGGTCGGCGAGGTCGGTGAGCGCCGGCGCGCTGACCCGGCGGGTCGGGGCCGGCCGGCTGGCGGACGGCTTCTCGTGCCCGGCGAGCGCGACCAGCTCCTCCACCGCCCGCACCGACAGCCCCTCGGCCACGATCCGGGTGGCCAGCGCGTCCTGCGCCTCGGCGTCGTCCAGCGTGAGCAGCGCCCGTGCGTGCCCGGCCGACAGCACGCCGGCGGCGACCCGGCGCTGCACCGGCACCGGGAGGTTGAGCAGCCGGATCGTGTTGGTCACCTGCGACCGGCTGCGGCCGATCCGGTTGGCCAGCTCCTCGTGCGTGGTGCCGAACTCCTCCAGCAGCTGCCGGTACGCCGCCGCCTCCTCCAGCGGGTTGAGCTGGACGCGGTGCAGGTTCTCCAGCAGCGCGTCGCGGAGCATCGCGTCGTCGGCGGTGTCCCGGACGATCGCCGGGATCGTCTGCAGGCCCAGGTCGCGGCCGGCCCGCCACCGCCGCTCGCCCATGACCAGCTCGTACGAGCCGGGCCCGGTCTCCCGGACGACGACCGGCTGGAGCAGGCCGAACTCCTTGATGGAGGTCTTCAGCTCCTCCTGCGCGTCCTCGTCGAAGGCCTGCCGCGGCTGCTTGGCGTTCGGCCGGATCTCGTCGACCGGCACCTCGCGGTAGATCGCGCCGGGCACCTCGGCCGGCGCCGGCGCCGGCCACCGCCGCCTCCCCGGCCGCCGCGGCGACCACGACCCCGGGTCGCTCCGCCGAGCGGCGCGACCGGTGCGGTCGGGATCAGCGCCCCGAGTCCCTTGCCCAACCCCCCGCGACGAGCTCACTCCCGCCCGCTCACTCCCGCGACGCGCTCCGCCGGCGCCGTCCATCCGGGTGCCGCGCTCGGCCATCTCCCGGGCAGCCTCGTAGTAGGTCAGCGCCCCCCGCGAACCCGGGTCGTACGTCATCACCGACTGACCATAGCCAGGCGCCTCGGACACCCGGACGGATCTGGGGATGACCACGTCGAGCACCAGGTCGCCGAAGTGGTTGCGCACCTCCTGCGCGACCTGGTCGGCCAGCTTGGTCCGCCCGTCGTACATGGTGAGCAGGATCGTGGAGATCTGCAGCCCGCCGTTGAGGTGCGACTTGATCAGCTCGATGTTGCTCAGCAGCTGGCCGAGCCCCTCCAGCGCGTAGTACTCGCACTGGATCGGGATGAGCACCTCGTCGCCGGCGACCAGCGCGTTGACCGTGAGCAGCCCGAGCGACGGCGGGCAGTCGACCAGGATGTAGTCGACCTCCTGGCTCGTACGCGGCGATCGCCCGGCGCAGCCGGTGCTCGCGGGCGACCACGGAGACCAGCTCGATCTCGGCGCCGGCGAGGTCGATGGTCGCCGGCACGCACCAGAGGTCCGGCGCCTGCTCGACCGGCACCGCGACCTCCGCCAGCGGCGTCCCGTCGACCAGCACCTCGTAGATCGACGGCGTCCCGCTGGAGTGCTCGATCCCCGAGCCCGGTGCTCGCGTTGCCCTGCGGGTCGAGGTCGATCACCAGCACCCGCAGCCCGTGCATGGCCAGCGCGACGGCGAGGTTGACCGTGCTGGTCGTCTTGCCGACGCCACCCTTCTGGTTCGCCACGGTGATCACCCGCCGGTGCACGGGCTTGGGGAAGGCGTGGTCGCCGGTGGTGTTGCGCACCCGGACCGCCTGGGCCGCCTCGCGCATGATCGGCGTGTCGAAGCCGTCACCGTCGTCCGCGGCCGCACCGACCGCGTCGTCGAGCACGCTCCGGATCCGGGTCCGGCTGGCGTCGAGCTCGGTCACGTTGTCATCCTCGCTGCTGTCGCCGTCGTCCGAGTGCGACTCGCCGCTGTCCCGCGACCCGAACCACCCGACCGGGCCCGGTCTGCCGTCGACGGGCAGCACGTGCAGGGTCGTCCGGATCGGCCAGCCGACGGGTCCGGGCCGGTGGGTTGCCGCCGTGCTCGTCACCGCGCCCGCCCTCCTCGTGCCGTCGCCCGCACCGTACCCCTCGTCACGACGACCACCGTCGCCGGCGGATCGCCCGGCCCGCGTGACCAGCGCGCCGGCGGCACCGGGCAGCGAACCGGCGGCGGCCAGCTCCTCGGCCGCGGTCGAACCCTTCATCGCCAGCAGCAGGCCGCCGGGCCGCAGCAGCGGCAGGCACCAGCCGGCCAGCCGGTCCAGCGGCGCGACCGCGCGGGCGGTCACCACGTCCGCGCCGCCGAGCTCACGCCGGACCGGACCCTCCTCGGCCCGGCCGCGTACGACCGTCACGCCGCTCCAGCCCGAGCCGGTCGACGCACTCGGTCAGGAACGCGACCCGCCGGGCCAGCGGCTCCAGCAGCGTGACGGTCAGGTCCGGTCGGGCCAGCGCGAGCGGGATGCCGGGCAGCCCGGCGCCGCTGCCGACGTCGACCACCCGCGCGCCGGCCGGCACCAGCTAGGCGATCGCTGCCGAGTTGAGCAGGTGCCGCTCCCACAGCCGGGGCACCTCGCGCGGTCCGATCAGCCCGCGGACCGTGCCCTCGGTCGCCAGCAGCCGCGCGTACTCGACCGCGCGCGTCGACGGCCGGTCCGAAGACCGCCGCTGGCTTCCGGCGGTACGGCCGGCTCAGTGTCCACAGTGGACACTCATGGGTCCTCCGGTCAGTCCGGCAGGACGACGACCCGGCGGTCCGGCTCCTCGCCCTCGGACTCGCTGCGCACCCCGTCGATCGCGGCGATCGCGTCGTGCACGACCTTGCGCTCGAACGGGTTCATCGCGTCGAGCCGCACCGGCGCGCCGGTCGAGGCGACCTCGGCCGCGGCCTCCCTGGCGATGCCCGGTCAGCGCGGTCCGCCGGCGGGCCCGGTAGCCGCCGACGTCGAGCATCAGCCGGCTGCGCAGGCCGGTCTGCTGCTGAACGGCGAGCCGGGTCAGCTCCTGCAGCGCGTCGAGGGTGGCCCCGTTGGGCCCGACCAGACCCTGCAGCCCGTCGCCGACGACCGCGACGACCGCGCGGTCGCCCTCGACGTCGAGGTCGATGTCGCCGTCGAAGTCGACGATGTCGAGCAGGCGCTCCAGGTAGTCGCCGGCGATGTCGCCCTCCTGGACGAGCAGCGCCTCACCGCGCTCCGGTCGGTCGGCCGCCTCGGTGTCGTCGCCGACCGCGCTGTCGGTCACGGGAGTGTCGGTCACGGAGTTCTCCAGAGGTGGTGCCGTGGATGGAGACAGAAGGCGCGGTCAGCGCCGCTTCTTCTTCTGCCGGGTCTGGGTGGGGGAGCGCTGCCCCTGCGGTCGCCGACGCCGCCGCCGCCGGGCCGCGCGCCGGGGCCGGGCTTCGGGCGCGCCGAGCCCGCCGGCGCGGTGTCGGAACCGTCCGCTCCGTCGCCGCCGGCCGGATGCGACCCGTTGGGCGTGGCGGCTGCGGCCTGTTCGCCGTCCGCGTCGGCACCCTGCACGGGCTTCGGCTCGGCTCCGGTGCCGCCCCGGCCGCCGGCTCGGCTCCGCCGGCGGTTTCCCGTCGGCCGCCGGGTTGGCTCCGGCCGCCGGGTTGGCTCCGGCCGCCGGGTTGGCTCCGGCCGCCGGCTTGGCCCCCGCCGCCGGCTTGGCTCCGGCCGCCGGCTTCGCTCCGGCCGCCGGCTTCGCCCCGGCCGCCGGCTTCGCCCCGGGTGCCGGCTTCGCCCCGGCTGCCGGCTTCGCTCCCGCCGCCGGCCTGCCCCCGGCCGCCGGCTTCGCCCCGGGTGCCGGCTTCGCTCCCGGCGCGGGCTTCGGCGCCTTGCCGTTCGGCGACGTCTCGTCGTCGCCGCTGTCGGCCTCCGCGTCGGTGGTCGCGGCGTCCGCCGGCTGGGTCGTGCGCTTGGTCGGCCGGACCGGCTTCTGCCCGGGCTTCGGGGCGAGCGCCTTCGCGACCTCCGGGTCGGTGCCGGGCTTCTTCGCGTTGGGGTGCGGCATCCGCTTCAAGATGTAGAACTGCTGCCCCATGCTCCACAGGTTGTTGGTGAACCAGTAGAAGAGGACACCGATCGGGAAGAAGAAGCCGGAGACCGTGAGGCTCGCCGGCACGCCGTACAGCATGAGCTTCTGGATCATCGCCTGCTGCGAGTCCAGCGTCTGGGTGTTGCGCAGCATGATCTGGCGCTGCGTCGTGTACGTCGCCGCGACCATCAGCACGATGAGGACCAGCGCGACCACGTGGGTCGCGGTGGCGCTCGCGCCGGGGATCGACGCGACCAGGTTGCGCGGGTCGGAGAACGCGCTGGCGATCGGCGCCCCGAACACGGTCGCCTTGCCGGCGCTGGCCGCCTGCGCCTGGGTCCAGTGGTATTCGTTGTAGAGCGCCGGCGCCTGTGGCGTCCCGATCAGCCGCAACACGTGGAACAGCGCGATGAACACCGGCGCCTGCATGAGGATCGGCAAACAGCCGCCGATCGGGTTGAAGCCCTCCTCCTTCTGGAGCTTCATCATCTCCTGGCTGAGGGTCTGCCGGTCGTTCTTGTACTTCTCCCGCAGCGCGGCGATCTTCGGCTGCACTTCCTGCATCTTGCGCTGGCTGTGCACCTGCTTGATGAAGAAGCGGAACAGCAGGATCCGGATCGTGATGACGAGGAAGACGATCGACAGGCCCCAGGTCAGGCCGCTGTTCGGGTCCATCCCGAGCCAGCCGAACAGCTCGTACCAGCGCAGCAGCACCCAGGAGACTGCGATGTAGAGGGGATTCAGCAACGGGGTGCTCCTGTCGGGGTCGACGTCGGCGCGTCGGGTCGGGGGCTCGGGCCGGTATGTCCAACGGTCGGTGGGACCGGGTCGTGCCCACCAGGGTGCCAGGGTCCGCAGCGCAGCAGCCGCCGGGTGGCCAGCCAGCCACCCCGCACGGCGCCGAACCGCTCCACCGCGGTCACCGCGTACGCGCTGCAGGTCGGGGTGAACCGGCAGGCCGGCGGCCGTACCGGGCTGATCCACCGCTGGTACGCCCGGATCACCCGGAGCAGGATCCACGCCAGCGTCGACCGCCCGCGCCGCCGGGTCACCAGGTCACGCACCGCGTCGTAGATCGCCAGCAGCAGCACGACGGCGACCAGCAGCCCGGTCACCTGCCAGGCCGTCATCGGGTCACCGCCGGTGCCGGCAGCAGCCTGGTCAGCGCCGCGTCCAGATCCCGCCCGAGGCGGGCCGAGTCGGCCTCGGCGGCCGGCGGCAGCGCCCGGATCACCAGGATCGATCCGGCCGGCAGCCGGTCGAGCCGGTCCCGGACAAGGTGGCGCAGCCGGCGCACGGTCCGGTGCCGGATCACCGAGTTGCCCACGGCCCGGCCGACGACGAAGCCGACCCGACCGGTCGGAGCCGCCACACCGGTCAGGTCAGGGGAGAGGTAGTGCGCGACGAGGGTGCCGCGACCGGCTCGCGAGCCACGGCGGACGGCGAGGGTGAAGTCCTCGCGCCGCCTCAGTCGCGCGGGCGCCGGAAGCACGGCATCGCCCGCGGACGTCAGGCCGAGAGCTCGCCGCGGCCCTTGCGGCGGCGGGCGGAGAGGATGGCGCGGCCGGCACGGGTGCGCATGCGCAGCCGGAACCCGTGGGTCTTCGCCCGGCGGCGGTTGTTGGGCTGGAAGGTGCGCTTGCTCACGTGCGGGCTCCAAGGCGGCGGATCGGCGGCGGGGTTCCTGGGTCGGACGAGCGCGCCCTACCGCAGGCGCGACCGGCCGCCGCCGGTGCGCGGCGGACGGACTCACGACCAGTCAACGGTACGGAACGGCGGCAGGCGCGGTCAAACGGGGTGCGGCGAGGTACGGCCTTCGCGCGGTTGTGGGCGGTGTGTCGGGCGCTGTACGGTGCCAGTCCGCCGGCTTCCCCCACCGGTTTCTCCACAGGTGCCGCACGTGTCTGGGGAGAAGGACGAGAATCGACCCGAGGGTCGTCCGCACGGTCCGTGGGCGACAGATACACAGCCTGTGGACTGCCGTGTGGACAACGGGCGATGCCATGGTGAGCGGCGTGGCCACGGGGAGGAGCGAGCGCGTGCCTGAGGATGCGACGGTCGACCTCGAGTCCCTGTGGGCACACGCCATCGACGGGCTGGCCGACAGCACCGTCACCCCGCAGCAGCGGGCCTGGTTGCGCACCACCCGCCCGCTCGGGCTCCTCGACGGCACCGCGCTGCTGGCCGCGCCCAACGAGTTCACCAAGGACGTGCTGGAGACCCGGCTGCGCCCGATGATCACGACGGCCCTGTCCGGCCTGCTGGGACGGGAGATCCGGGTCGCGGTGACGGTGGAGCCGCCGGACGGCCCCGAGGCCGAGGACCCGGACCAGCTCGCCGAGGACACCCAGCCGGGACTCACCTGGCCGCCGCCGTCGCCGTCGAACGGCCGGTCCCACACCCGCGTCGAGCCGGCCCGGCTGAACCCGAAGTACACCTTCGAGACCTTCGTCATCGGCTCGGGCAACCGGTTCGCGCACGCGGCCGCCGTCGCGGTCGCCGAGGCGCCGGCCAAGGCGTACAACCCGCTGTTCATCTACGGCGACTCCGGGCTGGGCAAGACGCACCTGCTGCACGCGATCGGTCACTACGCCCAGCGGCTGTTCCAGAACGCGCGGGTCCGGTACGTGAGCTCCGAGGAGTTCACCAACGACTTCATCAACTCGCTGCGCGACGACAAGCAGTCCGCCTTCCAGCGGCGCTACCGCGACAACGACGTACTCCTCGTGGACGACATCCAGTTCCTGGAGAGCAAGGAACGGACCCAGGAGGAGTTCTTCCACACGTTCAACACGCTGCACAACGCGAACAAGCAGATCGTCATCAGCTCCGACCGGCCGCCGAAGCAGCTCTCGACGCTGGAGGACCGGCTGCGTACCCGGTTCGAGTGGGGACTGATCACCGACGTCCAGCCGCCGGACCTGGAGACACGGATCGCGATCCTCCGGAAGAAGGCGGCCCAGGAAAGGCTGAACGCGCCGCCGGACGTGCTGGAGTTCATCGCGTCGAAGATCCAGTCGAACATCCGCGAGCTCGAGGGTGCGCTGATCCGGGTCACCGCGTTCGCCAGCCTCAACCGGCAGAGCGTCGACCTGACCCTGGCCGAGATCGTCCTCAAGGACCTCATCGCGGACGACGACCGGCCCGAGATCACCGCCGCGACGATCATCGCCGCGACCGCCGAGTATTTCGGCATCACGATCGACGACCTCTGTGGCCAGTCGCGCAGCCGGGTGCTGGTGACCGCGCGCCAGATCGCGATGTATCTGTGCCGGGAGTTGACCGACCTCTCGCTGCCGAAGATCGGTCAGACATTCGGCGGTCGCGACCACACGACGGTCATGCACGCGGACCGCAAGATCCGCTCCCTGATGGCCGAACGCCGGCAGATCTACAACCAGGTCACCGAGCTCACCAACCGGATCAAGCAGCGGGCCCGGCAGTAATGCTGAACCGCTCAGATGTGCACAGCTTGGGGAGAAGTCTGTGGACAACTGGCGCTGACAGGTGGATGACGAGCGGAGTTAGCGCACCGTCCACCGGCCGGACGGCCGTCCACTACCTCGGCGCACATCCGGTCCACATCGCCGCCACGGCGCTGGCCTGCCGGGACAACGCGCGTCCACAGGATCCACAGCGCCTACTACGACTCCGATCTTCTTTCTCCATCAGACGAAGAACCGAAACAGGGTGTGGGCGACCGATCTGGGGACGGTCACTCGCCGACCTTGTGCTCCGCGTCCATCCGGGCCGGGCATGATGAGCACCCACAGCACCGACCTGGTCGGTGCGGGCACCGCGACCGAGGAGTGCGGACGATGAAGTTCCGGGTGGAGCGCGACGCGCTCGCCGATGCCGTGGCCTGGACCGCGCGCAGCCTGCCGGCCCGCCCGGCGGTCCCCGTGCTCGGCGGGGTGCTGCTCGAGGTCACCGACAACACGCTGACCGTCTCCGGCTTCGACTACGAGGTCTCCACCCAGGTCGAGGTCGAGGTGCACGCCGCGGTCGCCGGCCGGGCGCTGGTCAGCGGCCGGCTGCTGGCCGAGATCAGCCGCGCGCTGCCGCCGCACCCCGTCGACCTGGCCGTCGACGGCCCGAAGGTCACGATCAGCTGCGGCAGCGCCCGCTTCACGCTGCCGCTCATGCCGGTCGAGGACTACCCGACGCTGCCGACGATGCCGACCACCGCCGGCGTGGTCGACAGCGCCACGTTCGCCACCGCGGTCTCGCAGGTGGCGGTCGCCGCCGGGCGGGACGACACGCTGCCGATGCTCACCGGCGTCCGGCTCGAGATCGAGGGCGACGAGCTGCGGCTGGCCGCCACCGACCGCTACCGGCTCGCCGTCCGGGAGCTGCCCTGGAAGCCGGAGCAGAACGAGCTGTCGGCGCAGGTGCTCATCCCGGCCCGGACGCTGTCCGAGTCGGCCAAGACGCTCACCACCGGCTCGGAGATCACCCTGGCGCTCGCCGGCGGCGGCGCCGGCGAGGGCATGATCGGATTCGCCGGCCCGGCCCGCCGGACGACGACGCGGCTGCTGGACGCCGAGTTCCCCAAGTACCGCTCGCTGTTCCCGACCGAGTGGTCGGCGACCGCGGACATCCCGGTGCCGGCGCTGCTGGAGGCGGTCAAGCGGGTCGCGCTCGTCGCCGACCGCGGCACGCCCGTCCGGCTGGACTTTTCCGAGGGCGTGCTCTCGCTGACCGCCGGCGGCGACGACGAGGGCCGGGCCGAGGAGCAGGTCGAGGCGCAGTTCTCCGGCGAGCCGCTGACCATCGCGTTCAACCCGACCTTCCTGCAGGACGGGCTGACCGCGGTGCACGCCGGGATGGCGCGGATGTCCTTCACGACGTCGAGCAAGCCGTCGGTGATCACCGCGGTGGACGGCGACGGCACGGTCGACTTCCGCTACCTGATCATGCCGGTGCGACTGCCCGGTTAGGCCAGCTCGGCGGGCATGGCGCCGCTGGTGGCGGGAAAGACTGACGGCGTACTGGCGAGGCCTCGGGAGGTCGCGGTGGAGATCGGTCTCATCGGGCTCGGCAAGATGGGCGGCAACATGGCCGAGCGGCTCCGCCGCGGCGGCCACACCGTCGTCGGGTTCGACCGCAACGAGTCGGCGGCCCGCGACGTCGCGACGCTCGACGAGCTGGTCCAGAAGCTGGCAAGGCCGCGGGTCGTCTGGGTGATGGTGCCCTCCGGCGAGCCGACCCGGGCCACCATCCGCGAGCTCGGTGGCCTGCTGGAGGCCGGGGACGTCGTCGTCGACGGTGGCAACTCCCGCTACACCGACGACCAGGAGCACGCCAAGATGCTCGCCGAGAAGGGCATCGAGTACGTCGATGCCGGCGTCTCCGGCGGGGTCTGGGGCCTGCAGAACGGCTACGCGCTGATGGTCGGCGGCGAGGACGAGTCGGTGGCGAAGGTGCAGCCGGCGTTCGACACGCTCAAGCCGTCCGAGGGCGGCTTCGTGCACGCCGGCAAGGTCGGCGCCGGCCACTTCGCCAAGATGGTCCACAACGGCATCGAGTACGGGATCATGCAGGCCTACGGCGAGGGCTACGAGCTGCTGGAGACCTCCGAGCTGGTCACCGACGTGCCGGAGATGCTTCCGGAGCTGGACCCAGGGCACCGTGATCCGGTCCTGGCTGCTCGACCTGCTGGTGCGCGCGCTCGACGAGGACCCGGACCTGAAGAAGATCCGCGGCTGGGCCGAGGACTCCGGCGAGGGCCGCTGGACGCTGCAGGCGGCGATCGAGCACGCGGTGCCGATGCCGGTCATCGCGGCGGCGCTGTTCGCCCGGTTCTCCAGCCGGCAGCAGGACTCGCCGGCGATGAAGGTGGTCGCCGCCCTGCGCAACCAGTTCGGCGGGCACGCGACGAGGGTCGAGCGACGAGCCGGCGCCCGGCGTCACCCCCGAGAGCAACCGATCCGGCGCCGCCCGCCCCCGGCACCTGAGTCGCCTTGTACGTCCGGCACCTCTCGGTCACCGACTTCCGGTCCTGGCCCGCGGCCGAGGTCCCGTTCGAGCCGGGTCCGAGCGTGCTGGTCGGCCCGAACGGCGAGGGCAAGACCAACCTGGTCGAGGCGCTGGGCTACGTCGGCGACGCTCGGCTCGCACCGGGTCGCCACCGACGCGCCGCTGGTGCGCGAGGGCGCCGAGCGGGCCGTGATCCGGACCGCGGTGGTCAACGCCGGCCGTGAGCTGCTGGTCGAGCTGGAGATCAACCCGGGCCGGGCGAACCGGGCCCGGCTCAACCGCTCGCCGGTGCCGCGGCCGCGGGAGGTGCTCGGTGCGCTGCGGTCGGTGCTGTTCGCGCCCGAGGACCTGGCCCTGGTCCGCGGCGACCCGGGCGAGCGGCGGCGGTTCCTCGACGAGCTGCTCGTGCAGCGGGCGCCGCGGCTACGCCGGCGTCCGGTCCGACTACGACCGGGTGCTCAAGCAGCGCGGTGCGCTGCTGAAGAGCGCGCGGGCGCACCGCGGCTCCGGCGCCGGCGCCGACCTGCGCACGCTCGACGTCTGGGACGGGCACCTGGCCCGGTTCGGCGCCGAGCTGGTCGCCGGCCGGCTCGGCCTGGTCCGGGACCTCGCCCCGCACGTGGCCACCGCGTACGACGACGTGGCCCGCGGCGGCGGGCCGGCCGAGGTGACCTACGCCAGCTCCCTCGGCGAGGCGCTGCCGCCGGACGAGCCGGGCGCGGACGCTGCTGGAGGCGGCCCTGCTCGCCGAGCTGGCCCGGGTGCGGCCGGCCGAGCTCGAGCGCGGGGTCACGCTGGTCGGCCCGCACCGGGACGACCTGGTCCTGTCCCTCGGCGGCCGGGTGGCCAAGGGCTACGCCAGCCACGGCGAGTCCTGGTCGTACGCGCTGGCGCTCCGGCTGGGGTCGTACGAGCTGCTGTCCGCGGACGGGGCCGAGCCGGTGCTCGTGCTCGACGACGTGTTCGCCGAGCTCGACACGGCCCGGCGCGGCCGGCTGGCCAAGCTCGCCGGCCGGGCCGAGCAGGTGCTGGTCACCGCGGCCGTCGCCGACGACGTGCCGGCAGAGCTGCTCGGCGCCCGCTACGACGTCGCGGACGGGCAGGTCCGCCGTGTCCGGTGAGGCAGGTGCGGAGATGACAGAGCCACCGGAGCCGGTTGACGAACCTGTGGACGGCGTTGTGGAAGCTGTGGATGACGCGGATGCCGAGCTGGGCCGGGCCGCGCTGGACGCCGCCAGGGCCGCGTCCCGCCGGGCGCCGCTGCGTCCTGGCGCCCGCCGCGTCGCCGGTCGGCGGCGGCCCGGCGCCGAGGTCCGCCGCGGCGGCTACTCCGGACCCGGTCCCGACCCGCGGGACCCGCAGCCGTTCGGCGCCCTGGTCCGGCGACTGATGGCCGACCGCGGCTGGGAGGCGACCGCGGCGTCGGCGAGCGTGCTGGCCGGATGGGACCGCATCGTCGGCGGCGAGCTGGCTGCCCGCTGCCAGCCGGTCAGCCTGCGCGGCGGCGAGCTGACCCTGGCCGCCGAGTCGACGGCCTGGGCGATGCAGCTGCGCGGCATGCTGCCGACGCTGATGGCGCGGATCCGGGCCGAGCTCGGACCCGACGTGGTGACCCGGATCCGGGTGCACGGCCCGACCGCGCCGACCTGGGGCCGCGGTCCGCGCCGGGTCGCCGGCCGCGGCCCGCGGGACACGTACGGCTGAGCCGGTCCGGGGCGCGCAGCCGCTGCGGCTTGGCTTCCGGACCCGCGGGATCTCGACGGCTGAGCCGCGCCGGACCGGTGCCGCGACCGTCCGGTCGATTCGGCCCCCGTGACGGGTAACCGGCGCGTAATGTCCCGGCAAACCAGCGATCACTACTCTGCCGGTCGACTCCCCGAGCCGTACCGGCCGCCCGAAGTCGGATCGCGGAGGAGCAGTCATGCGAGCGCGTTCCCTGGCCGCCGCAGTCGCCCTGGCGCTGCTCCCCGTCGTCGTGCCGGTCCCGACCGGCACCGGCGTCGGAACCGGCGTCGCTGCCGCCGCGACCAAGCCGAACATCGTCTTCTACAACCTCGACGACCTGCGGGACGCGGTGCCGGGCAACATCGACCCGATGTCGGTCATGCCGAAGACCAGGCAGTGGATGGCGGCGGGGCGACGCTTCCCGCAGCATTTCGTCACCGAGCCTTCCTGCTGCCCGTCCCGGTCGTCGCTGATGACCGGTCGGATGCCGCACAACAACGGCGTCCGGCTGCAGTCGCAGGGGCCGTCCTTCGACGCGCCGCACTCGATGGCCTGCTACCTCCGGTCGGCCGGCTACTCGACGTACATCGCCGGCAAGTTCCTCACCACCTGGCCGCGGACGACCACGCCGCCGTGCTTCGACCATTCCACCGTGATGTGGGGCGGCTACAACAACGTCGCCACTCGGGTCGACGGGGTGGCCCGGACGATGGCCGGCTACTCCACGACCGGCCTCGGCGTCCGGGGTCGCGAGTACATCACCGCGGCGCTCGGGCTCGGCAAGCCGTTCCTGCTGTACGAGACGCCGCAGGCGCCGCACTGGGTGGACGTCACCAACCCGGACGGCACGACGACCCAGCGCGCCGTCCCGGAGCCGAAGTACGCCGCGGCACCGGTGCCGACCTGCTCGGCGCCGGTCGAGGCCAACCGCTCGGACAAGCCGCCGTACGTTCGGAACACCAACCGCACGCCGGCCCAGGGCCAGGAGATGTGCGCCAGCCAGCTGCGGGCGATCATGACCGCGGACGACCAGTTCGACGCGACGATGCAGCTGCTGTCCGACCGCGGCGTGCTCGCCAACACGCTGGTGATCTTCTCCTCCGACAACGGCTACATGTGGAGCGACCACGGGCGGACGGAGAAGTTCGTCCCCTACGAGCCGTCCCTGCGCGTGCCGCTGTTCCTGCGCTGGGACGGCCAGATCGCGCCCGGCACCGCCACCGGCCGGCTCGCCTCGTACGTCGACCTGCTGCCGACGATGCTGGCGGCGGCGCAGTTCACCCTGCCGGCCGGAGCGCCGCCGCTGGACGGCGAGTCGCTGCTCGGCACAGCCGGAGAACCACGGCGTACGCCGAATACTTCAAGGACTCGGCGAACGGCAAGGTGCCGACGTGGCGGATGATCCGCACGGCCACCGTCAAGTACATCCAGACGTACGCGGACACCGGCGCCGTGTCGTTCCGCGAGTACTACAACCTCGTCGCCGACCCGACCGAGGACACCAACCTGCTGGCGGACGGCAACGCGGCCAACGACCCACCGGCCGCCGAGGTCGCCGCCCTGGCGAGCCGGCTCGGCGCGCTGAGCACCTGCGGTGGCGGCGCCTGCGTCGTCTGACTCAGGCGCCGGCGGGCAGCGCGGCCGCGGTGAACGCGTCGACCGCGGCCAGCCACTCGGCGGGCAGGTCGCGGTGCAGGCAGTGCCCGCCCGGGAGCTCGACGAACCGGTCGGGCGGCAGGGCGGCGCGCACGCCGGCGCGGGCCTCGCCGGTCAGCGCGCTGCCCGGCCGGTCCGGGTCACCAGCCCGGGTGTCCGGGGCGACCAGCAGCAGCACCGGCACGTCGACGGCGGCGACCAGCGCCGGGATGTCCCACCCGCGCAGCCCGGCCCGGATCCCGGCCGCGACCGCCGTCGCGTCCGCCTCCTCGATGCCGCGCACGTCGTACTCGACGTCCTCCGGCGCCCAGGCCGGATGATCGGCGCGGGAGCGGCGGACCAGCCGGTCCCGGTCCAGCCGGGCGATGTCGTAGTCCAGCTCGACCCCGTTGGCGAGGCGCTCGGCGGACGGCAGGCCGGACCCGCCCGGCGGATCCTCCAGCACGACCGCGCGCGCGAAGCCGGGGCGGCCGGCGACCGTGCTGATCGCGGTCGCCGGCGCCCATGCTGTGCCCGACCAGCAGGTCGACCGGACCCGCCACCTGCGCGGTCACGCTGTCGACCAGCGCGTCCGCGGTGAGCGGGCCGTCCAGCCGGTTGCCGCCGTGCGCGGCGAGGTCGAGGGCGGTGACGTCCCAGCCCCGCTCGGCCAGCGCCGGCCCGATCCGCCACCAGGTCTCGGCGAGCGACATCATCCCGTGCAGCAGGACGGCCGTGCCACGGCCGTCACCCGTCCACGTCAGCGCCATGCGACGGTCCTTCCCGACCGCCCGGCCGGCCGAACCCAGGGGCCGGCCGCGGTCGCCGGGTCGACTTGTCCGGCTCGTCCGATCCGGGCCGCTGGCCGGCAGCACCGAGGGCCGTCCGCGACCGCCGGCCGCGCGCCGCGACCGGCGGGTCGCGGAGAGGGCTCTGAGCGCTCGTGGCGCGGGGGGTGCCGGTGGGGGACCTTCTCCGCGCCGAGTTGGACAGGCTCACGACGTGTCAGGCGGCAGCGATGGCCCGTCTGGAGGCCATAACGCGCTAGACTGGACAGGACACTTCCGCGTGCGGCGGCTCCAGCGGCACGGGACGCTGTTTCTGCGTCCAGCCGATCAGAGCCGCCGCCCGCGTGCCGACCCCAGGTCCCGCCCGATCGGGCGGGAGGAAGCGAGCGCGCGTGGCTCCCAAGGCACCGACGACGAACTACAACGCGGGCTCGATCACCGTTCTCGAGGGTCTGGAAGCAGTTCGCAAGCGCCCTGGAATGTACATCGGATCGACCGGGGAGCGGGGGCTCCACCACCTGGTCCAGGAGGTGGTGGACAACGCGGTCGACGAGGCGATGGCCGGCGTCTGCGACACGATCGTGGTGACGCTGATGGCCGACGGCGGGGTGAGCGTCTCCGACAACGGCCGGGGCATCCCGGTCGACCGGCACCCGGTCGAGAAGCGGCCGGCGGTCGAGGTCGTGCTGACCACGCTGCACGCCGGCGGCAAGTTCGACAGCAAGTCCTACGCGGTGTCCGGCGGCCTGCACGGCGTCGGCGTCTCCGTCGTCAACGCGCTCTCCAGCCGGCTGACGGTGGAGATCAAGCGCGACGGGTTCACCTGGAACCAGGAATACACGAACAGCCGGCCCGGCCCGCTGCACAAGGGCGCGCCGACCCGCAAGCACGGCAGCATCGTCTCGTTCTGGGCCGACCCGACGTCTTCGAGACCACGACCTACTCGTTCGAGAACCTGTCCCGCCGGCTGCAGGAGATGGCCTTCCTCAACCGCGGGCTGTCGATCACGCTCCGGGACGAGCGCGAGGAGACCCCGCACGAGATCACGTACATGTACAAGGGCGGGATCGAGGACTTCGTCCGCCACCTCAACGCCACCAAGGACCCGATCCACAAGTCGGTCATCGGGTTCTCGGCGGAGGGCACCGGCATCGCCGTCGAGGTCGCGATGCAGTGGAACGGCTCCTACGCCGAGTCGGTCTACACGTTCGCCAACGCGATCAACACGCACGAGGGCGGCACCCACGAGGAGGGCTTCCGCGACCGCGCTGACCGGCCTGGTCAACAAGTACGCGCGGGACAAGAAGTTCCTCAAGGAGAAGGACGACAACCTCACCGGCGACGACATCCGGGAGGGCCTGGCCGCGATCATCTCGGTCAAGCTGCGCAACCCGCAGTTCGAGGGCCAGACCAAGACCAAGCTCGGCAACACCGAGGCGAAGACGTTCGTGCAGAAGGCCTGCAACGACTGGCTGGCCGACTGGCTCGAGCGCAACCCGGCCGAGGCCCGCACGATCATCACCAAGGCGCTCGTCGGCCGCCCGGGCCCGCAAGGCGGCCCAGGAGGCGCGCAAGCTGGCCCGCCGCAAGGGCCTGCTCGACGTCGGGCTCGCTGCCGGGCAAGCTGGCCGACTGCCGGTCCACCGACCCGAGCCAGTCCGAGCTCTACATCGTCGAGGGCGACAGCGCCGGCGGCTCGGCCAAGTCCGGCCGGGACTCGATGTTCCAGGCGATCCTGCCGATCCGCGGCAAGATCATCAACGTCGAGAAGGCGCGGATCGACCGGGTCCTGAAGAACAACGAGGTCCAGTCGCTGATCACGGCGCTCGGCACCGGCATCCACGACGACTTCGACATCACCAAGCTGCGCTATCACAAGATCGTGCTGATGGCCGATGCCGACGTCGACGGTCAGCACATCCGCACCCTGCTGCTGACGCTGCTGTTCCGGTTCATGCGGCCGCTGATCGAGCACGGCCACGTCTACCTCGGCCAGCCGCCGCTCTACAAGATCAAGTGGCAGCGCGAGACGCCGGAGTACGCGTACACCGACCGGGAGCGGGACGGCCTGGTCCAGGCCGGCCTGCAGGCGGGCAAGAAGCTGCCCAAGGAGGGCGGCATCCAGCGCTACAAGGGGCTGGGCGAGATGAACGCGAAGGAGCTGTGGGAGACCACGATGGACCCGGCCACCCGGGTGCTCCTCCAGGTGACTCTCGACGACGCGGCAACAGCCGACGAGCTGTTCAGCGTCCTCATGGGTGAGGACGTCGAGGCGCGGCGGAGCTTCATCATCCGCAACGCCAAGGACGTCCGCTTCCTGGACATCTGACGCGACACCCGCCCTGCCCCCTTCCAACCTGAGAGGACCGTGACCGAGAGTGGTCGACGTGACCACCCCGCCGTCGGGCGGTGGCGACCGGGTCGAGCCGGTCGACATCCAGATCGAGATGCAGCGGTCGTACATCGACTACGCGATGTCGGTGATCGTCGGCCGCGCACTGCCCGACGTCCGGGACGGCCTCAAGCCCGTGCACCGCAAGATCCTGTACGGGATGTTCGACAGCGGGTTCCGCCCGGACCGGCCGTACGTGAAGTGCGCCCGGGTCGTCGGCGACGTCATGGGTAACTACCACCCGCACGGCGACACGGCGATCTACGACACCCTGGTCCGGATGGCCCAGCCGTGGTCGATGCGGGCGCCGCTGGTCGACGGGCAGGGCAACTTCGGCTCGCCGGGCAACGACCCCGCCGCCGCCATGCGATACACGGAGTCGCGACTGACCCCGCTGGCCATGGAAATGCTGCGGGACATCGACAAGGAGACCGTCGACTTCTCGCCGACCTACGACGGCAACACGACCGAGCCGGACGTGCTGCCCAGCCGGATCCCCAACCTGCTGGTCAACGGCGGGTCCGGGATCGCGGTCGGGATGGCGACGAACATCCCGCCGCACAACCTGCGCGAGGTCGCCGACGGCGTGACCTGGGCGCTCGAGCACCCGGAGGCGTCCGACGAGGAGACCCTCGAGGCGCTGATGGAGCGGATCAAGGGTCCCGACTTCCCCACCGCGGCGCTGATCGTCGGCCGCGACGGCATCGAAGACGCATACCGGACCGGCCGCGGCGCGATCCGGATGCGCGCGGTCGTCACGGTCGAGGAGGACGCCCGCGGGCGGACGATCCTCGTCGTCACCGAGCTGCCCTACCAGGTCAACCCGGACAACCTGGCGGAGTCCATCGCCGAGGCCGTGCGGGACGGGCGGCTGGCCGGCATCAGCGAGATCGCCGACGAGTCCTCCGACCGGGTCGGCCGGCGGCTGGTGATCACGCTGCGCCGGGACGCGGTGGCCAAGGTCGTGCTGAACAACCTCTACAAGCACACCCAGCTGCAGACCACGTTCGGCGCGAACATGCTGGCGCTGGTCGACGGCGTGCCGCGGACGCTGCGGCTGGACCAGTTCGTCCGGTACTACGTCGCCCACCAGATCGAGGTCATCGTCCGGCGCACCCGCTACCTGCTGCGCCAGGCCGAGGAGCGCGCCCACATCCTGCGTGCGCTGCTCAAGGCCATCGACCAGCTCGACGCGGTGATCGCCCTGATCCGCGGCAGCGAGTCGGCGGACGCCGCGCGCGGCGGCCTGATGCAGCTGCTCGACATCGACGAGATCCAGGCGACCGCGATCCTGGACATGCAGCTGCGCCGGCTGGCCGCCCTGGAGCGGCAGCGGCTGCAGGACGAGTTCGCCCGGATCGAGGCGGAGATCGCCGAATACAACGCGATCCTGGCCAGCGAGACCCGGCAGCGGGAGATCGTCCGGGACGAGCTCGCCGAGATCGTCGAGAAGTACGGCAACGAGCGGCGCACCCGGCTGGTGTCCTACGACGGCGACGTGTCCATGGAGGACCTGATCGCCGAGGAGGACGTGGTCGTCACGATCACGCGCACCGGATACGCGAAGCGCACGAAGACCGACCTCTACCGGTCGCAGCGACGCGGCGGCAAGGGCATCCAGGGTGCGCAGCTGAAGCAGGACGACATCGTCGCCCACTTCTTCGTCACCTCCACCCACAACTGGATCCTGTTCTTCACCAACAAGGGCCGGGTCTACCGGGCGAAGGCGTACGAGCTGCCGGAGGCCAACCGGGCCGCCCGCGGGCAGCACGTGGCCAACCTGCTCGCCTTCCAGCCCGGCGAGCAGATCGCGCAGGTCATCCAGCTGCGCGACTACGAGGTCGTGCCCTACCTGGTGCTGGCGACCAGGCGCGGGCTGGTGAAGAAGACCCGGCTGACCGACTTCGACTCCAACCGGGCCGGCGGCATCGTCGCGATCAACCTGCGCGAGGACGACGAGCTGATCGGCGCCGCGCTGATCGAGCCGACCGACGACCTGCTGCTGGTCAGCCGCAAGGCGCAGTCGATCCGGTTCCACGCCGACGACGAGTCGCTGCGACCGATGGGCCGCGCCACCAGCGGGGTCATCGGCATGCGGTTCGGCGGCGAGGACGAGCTGCTGGCCATGGAGGTCGCCCGCGAGGGCACCGAGCTGCTTGTCGCCACCGAGGGCGGGTATGCCAAGCGCACGAGGCTGGAGGAATACCCGGTCCAAGGTCGTGGGGGGAAGGGTGTGCTGACGGCGCGTATCGTGTCCACCCGTGGCGGACTCGTGGGGGCGCTCGCGGTCCGCCCGGAGGACGAGGTCTACGCGATCACGTCCAACGGCGGCGTCATCCGTACGAGCGCTCGCGAGGTCCGACGCGCGCAGCGGCAGACGATGGGAGTCCGGCTCATGAACCTGCCCGACGGCGTCACCCTGGTTGCGGTGGCGCGCAACGCGGACGAGCCGGACGAGCAGGGATAGCGGATGAGCGAGCCGAGGTATCCGACGCGGGTCAGCGACCCGGACGAGACCGCGCGCATCCCCAAGGACGCGCTCGACGCTCTCCGGGACGTCGACCAGACCAATGACCTGAACGCCAGCGGTCACTCGAGCGGGTCCCAGCCGGCCAGCCCCAGCCGGCCCGCCGACAGCCGGCCGGCGGCGAACGGCTCCGGCCCGGGCCAGCGCAGCAGCGGGCCGAACAGCGGCGCGACCCCGGCGGTCGGCCCGGACGGCCGGCAGTCCGGGTTCCGGCCGGCCAACGGGGCCGGAGCGCCGGCCGCGGGCATGCCGCCCGGCGGTGCACCGGCCGGCCTCGGCGGGGGCCACGGCGCCGGCCCGGGCGCCAACGGCACGCACGGGTCGATCACCGGCTACCGGCGCTCGGACTACGCGCCGCCGACGGCCTACCCGGGCTCGTACGGGTCCGGCTTCTCGCCGCTCGGCGACGCTCCCACCACGGTCGCCGGCCCGGGCGGGGCGCCCAACGCCGCTGCGGCCAGGACCGCGCTCGGTGCGGCGACCCGCGCCGGGGGCCGCCCCTCGCCGTCGAACGCCGCGCGCCCGGCCCGGCGGGCCCGGCTGCTGGTCCGGCACGTCGACCCCTGGTCGACGCTGAAGTTCTCGTTCGTGCTCGCCGTGGCGATGTTCTTCGTCTGGCTGGTCGCGATCGGCGTGCTCTACGGCGTGCTGGACGGGATGGGCGTCTTCGAGCAGATCAACGGGCTCTACGACGAGGTCTCCGGCAATGGCG
Organism: uncultured Actinomycetota bacterium; assembly: GCA_963770145.1. GTDB lineage: Bacteria > Actinomycetota > Actinomycetes > Mycobacteriales > CADCTP01 > CADCTP01. Next base: position 309,218 of record CAVYOJ010000002.1, read on the forward strand.
GCGACTCGCTGTTCTCGCCCGGCCTGGTGCTGGGCACCGCGGCGCTCGTCGGCGTGGTCAACATCGTGCTGTTCACGGCGCTGGCGACGATCGGCTCGTTCGTCTACAACATCTGCTCCGACCTGGTCGGTGGCATCGAGATCACGCTCGCGGAGAAGGACTAGCGGGGGGATACCAGGTTGGGACCGCTCGCGCCCGCCGTGTAATGTCGGGCCGCACCCGGGGCCTGTAGCTCAGCCGGTTAGAGCGCATCCCTGATAAGGATGAGGCCGGAGGTTCAAGTCCTCCCAGGCCCACTCTCCGGGTCCTCCGTCCACGGGACCGCCGTCCGACCTCTCAGGAGCCACCGTGAAGAAGCTCGTCCTCCTTGCTGCAGCCGCCGCCGGCGGGGTCTTCTTCTACCGCAAGCGGCGCTCCGCCAAGGCCGAGTCGGACCTGTGGGCCGAGGCGACCAACACGCAGGACCTGCGCTAGCCCGCCGGTCCCCGACCGGGGACGTAGCTCAACTGGCAGAGCACCGCCTTTGCAAGGCGGGGGTTGGGGGTTCGAGTCCCCCCGTCTCCACCAGCACGGATGCTCTGCCGGTGCCACGTCAGGACTCCTCGGAAGTCAGCAGATCGTCAGCAGTGAGCCTGGCGAAGACCGCGCGGACCCGCAAGTCGGCGTAGTCCCGAGCATCGTGGGTGTAGCGGTTGAGCGTCGTGCTGATCTGCTCGGACCCATGAGTCGGCTGACGACGTTGATCGGCACCGTCCAAAGGAATCGCGCTCACCGCCTCGTCTCGTACCTGGTCAGGACCACGCCGCCGGGAAACGTCCGCGTCTCCACCAGGTTCAGGTTCACCCAGCTGTCCAGCGCGGTGAAGAACGGTGTGCCGCCGCCCACCAGCACCGGATGGGTGACGATCTCGTACTCGTCGACCAGCCCGGCCCGCATGGCCGCCCCAGCGAGCGTTGCGCCACCGACCCTCATCGGCTCGCCGTCGTCGGCCTTGAGTCGGGTGATCTCCGCTACAGCGTCGCCGGTGACCAGGCGGGTGTTCCAGTCGACCTTGTCGATCGTCGAGGAGAACACCACCTTCGGCGTGTCCCGCCAGTTCCGCGCGAACTCGATCTGCGCCGGGGTGGCGTCGGGCTGCTGGTCGCCGGTCGGCCAGTGGGAACTCATCGCCTCCCACAGCTTGCGCCCGTACATCAACAGCCCGATCGCCAACTCCTGGTTGAGCCACCACTGAAACAGCTCGTCGCTCGGCCCGCTCCAGCCGAGGTCGTCGCCGGGCGCGGCGATGTAGCCGTCCAGGGTCAGGTTCATGCCGTAGATCAGTTTCCGCATGGCGCAATGCCTTTCTGTCAGTCGGTCTCGGGAGACTAGATCGGCTCGGCGCAGGAAACATGATCAATCACGATCGGAAGCAGTTTCCAGACCCAGTCATGTCGGAGGACCGTACGAGCAAGGCGGGGGTTGGGGGTTCGAGTCCCCCCGTCTCCACCAGCCTGCCCTGCGCCGCGCGTATGTGCTGGTGGAGCTACGTCGCCGGTACAGCTTCCCGTTTATTCAGCCGCGGCTGTACTGTGCCGCCGTGGAGACGGTGACGTACGGCGAGGTGCTCGCCCGGTTCGGGCAGGCACTGGCCGACCCGACGCGCGCGCGGCTGATGCTGGCGTTGCGGGAGGCGCCCGGATACCCGGCCGAGCTCGCCGACATGCTGGCGGTCAGCCGGCAGAGCCTGTCCAACCACCTGGCCTGCCTGCGCGGCTGCGGCCTGGTGGTCGCGGTCCCGGAAGGCCGGCGGGTCCGGTACGAGCTGGCCGACGCCCGCCTCGGGCACGCGCTGGGCGACCTGCTCGGCCTGGTGCTGGCGGTCGACCCCGCCGCCTGCCCCTCGGCCGAGACGGACGAGTGCTGCTGATGACGGCACTCACGCTCGGACCCTCGCCCGCCCGCCGGGCTGTCCTCGTCCGGCGGGTACGACTGCTGGTCGCGGCGACGATCACGTACAACGTGATCGAGGCGATCGTGGCCCTCATCGCGGGAACCCGAGCGTCGTCGACGGCGCTGGTCGGGTTCGGGCTGGACTCGGTGATCGAGGTGTCCTCGGCGCTCGCGGTGGCCTGGCAGTTTTCGGCTGCCGACCCGGAACGACGGGAACGGATGGCGCTGCGCGTCATCGCCGGCTCCTTCCTCGCTCTCGCCGCATACGTCACGGTCGAGTCCGTGCGGGCGCTCGCCGGCGGACACCAGGCCGAACACTCGACCGTCGGGCTCGTCCTCGCCGCGGTGTCTCTGGCCGTCATGCCGACCCTGTCGGCGGTTCAGCGCCGCGCCGGCCGCCGGCTGGGGTCGGCGTCCGCGGTGGCGGACTCCAAGCAGACGCTGCTCTGCACGTACCTGTCGGCGGTGCTGCTCGCCGGGCTGGCCGCGAACTCCCTGCTGGGCTGGTGGTGGGCCGACCCCGCCGCCGGACTGGTGATCGCCGCAGTCGCGCTCCGCGAGGGCTGGCAGGCCTGGCGCGGCGACGGCTGCTGCGCGCCGACAGCCGCGCCGGGTTCAGTACATCGGGCCAACTCCTGCGGATGCGAAGAGGGCTGCGCGGAGAGCTGCTGCGCCGACGGATGACGCCCGGCGGCGAGCGTCCGAGCTCATGGATCGACATCGGCGGCGCACGGAGGCGCACGGAAGCGAACGAGGGCTGCCAGTGGTTCAGCTGACCTGTTCGGTGGAGGCCAGGTGAGCACGGATGGCCGCAGTGGTGGTTTCCTCGTCGTCGGTGCGGTCGACGCCGATGTCGGTGAGGATGTTCAGGGCGTGTTGCCAGTGTTTGCGGGCTTGTTCGTGCTGGTTGAGAGCGTGGTGGGCGTGGGCGAGCCCGTCGTGGGCGCGGGCCTGGTCGAGGGGCTGGCCCAACTCGCTCGCCAGGGCGAGCGCCCGGTCGTGGTGGGCAACGGCTGTATCCGGATCGCCGGTGGCGTGCCGTAGCCGACCGAGGCCCTGCATGGCCTCGAACTGCCAGTTGCGGTCGGCGAGCTCCCGGGCCAGCTCGAGGAGCTGTTGATAGCCGTGTATGGCCTGCTCGTGCCGGCCCTGCCGCGAGTGGACCTGGGTGAGGCCGGTCAGCGCGGCCAGCTCACCGGCGCGGTAGCCGGTAGCCCGGGCGATCCGCAACGCCGGCTGGAAATGGTCCGCAGCCTGGGCGTACCGGCCCTGCCGCAGCTGAATCTGGCCGAGGCAGGTCAGCGCGTTCAGCTCACCGGGGCGGTGGCCGGTGGCCCGGGCGATCCGCAACGCCTGCCGGAAATGGCCGGTGGCCTGCGCGTACCGGCCTTGCATCCAGTCGAGCCGGCCGAGGCCGGTCAGCGCGGACAGCTCACCGGCGCGGTAGCCGGTGGCCCGGGCGATCCGCACCGCCTGCCCGAAGTGGTCGGCGGCCTGCGCGTACCGGCTCTGTCGCCAGTGGACGTGGCCGAGGCCGACCAGCGCGTCCAGCTCACCGGGGCGGTGGCCGGTGGCCCGGGCGATCCGCAACGCGTCTTCGAGATGGTCGGCGGCCTGCATGTGCCGGTCCTGCAGCCGGTGGATATGGCCGAGTCGGGTCAGCGCGTCCATCTCACCGGCGGGCTGGCCGGTGGCGCGGGCGGTGGCCAGAGCTTGGTGGTGGAGGGTCTCGGCGTCGTGGTAGCGGCCGCGGGTGTGCAGGTGCCAGTGCAGGATGGTCGACAGGTGCAGGACGTGCTCAGACTGGCCGTGCTCGGCGGTGTACCTGGCGGCGGCCAGCAGGTTGGGCAGCTCGTCGTCCAACCAGCCCAGCGCGGCTGTCGGGTCGCGCAGGTCGGGGCCGGGGGTGCTCGCCGGTGGCACCTCGGGGCGGCGTTCGCGCTCGTACGGGTAGGCGGCGTCCACGGCGAGCGCGGCGGTGTGCCGGTAGTAGTCGAGCAGCCGGTTCAACGCCGTGCGCCTGGTGGACTGGGTCTGGTCGCGGGCGGCGGTGTGCGCGGCGTGGGCGCGGGTCAGGTCGTGGAATCGGTAGCGGCCCGCGGCGGGCTCGAACAGCAGGTGGGCATCGAGGAGACTGGTCGAGCATCCGGCCGTACGGGCGGCAGGGTGGAGTCCAGGAGCGCGGCGGTGGCATACATGTCGATGTCTGGGCCGGGGTGCAGGCCCAGCAGTCGGTAGGTCCGCTGCAGGTCGGGGCTCAGGTGCTGGTAGGACAGGTCCAGAGTGGCGGTGACGCTGCGCTGCCCGGCCTCCAACTCGCTGAGCCGGTGCTGCCGGTCCTGGAGCCGCTGCACCAGGTGAGGCAGGCTCCAGGCGGGGTGGGATCGCAGCCGGGCGGCCGCGATGCGGATCGCCAGCGGCAGCCGGCCACACAGTTCGACAAGCTCCGCCACCAGGTCGGGTGGTTCGTCGCTGAGCCGGCCCTCGCCGGCGGTCTGGACGAACAGGCTGGCTGCGTCCGGAGCGGGCAGGGTGTCCAGCGACAGCGTGTGGGTGGGGTCCAGCCCGGCCAGCCGGCGCCGGCTGGTGATCAGCACCAGGCAGCCCGGACTGCCGGGCAGCAGCGGCGCTACCTGGGTTTCGGTGGCGGCGTCGTCCAACAGGATCAGAATCTTCTGGTCGGCGAGCCGGGTGCGGTACAGCGCGGCCCGATCGTCCAGGTCGGCCGGGATCTGTGGCCCGGGAACGCCGAGGGCGCGCAGCAGGTGGTCGAGCGCCTCGGCCGGCTCACGGGGCGCCATGCCCGGGGTGTGGCCGTGGAGATCGATGAACAGCTGCCCGTGCGGGTAGCGGTCGGCGATCCGGTGCGCCAGGTGGACGGCGAGGGCGGTCTTGCCGATCCCGGCCATCCCGTCGATCGCGCTGATCACCACCGTTGACGCGTCATGGACCTGATCCAGCGCGGCCATCTCACGGCTACGGCCGGTGAACAGCTGCGGTGGCGACGGAAGCTGCCGCACCCGCCCAGGGGTGTGCGGTGGTGGCGGCGGGCGGTGCGGCCAGGGTCGGGTCGGCGGCCAGGATCTGCTGGTGCAGCCGCTGCAACGCCCGGCCGGGCTGGACCCCGAGTTCCTGGTCGAGTAGCCGGTAGATGCGTTGGTAGGCGTCGAGGGCGTCGGCCTGCCGCCCGGCGTGGTAGAGCGCGAGCATGAGGTGTGCCCAGAGCCGCTCCCGCAGCGGGTAGCGGGCGGTGAGACTGGCAAGCTCGGCGACGAGTGCGGCCGGTTCGGCCAACCCCAGCCGTGCCTCGATGCTGTCCTCCAGCACCATCATGCGCAGCTCGTCGAGCCGTTCGATCTCCGGTTGGAGTGGGGCGGGCAGTGGCAGGTCTTCCAGCACCGGTCCGCGCCATCGGGCGAGGGCCTGGGCCAGTCGCTCGGCGGCGAATGCGTGGCGCTGCTCGGCCAACGCCTGCCGGCCCTCGCCGGCCAGCTGCTCGAAGACCGTCGCGTCCAGTTCCTGCGGCCCGACCCGAAGCAGGTAGCCGCCGGGTTCCCGATCCAGCCGCGGCGGGTCGGCCGGCTCGTCGGCGTGCAGCAGCCGTCGTAGGTCGCTGACGTACGTCTGCAGATTGGCCCGGGCCGACGACGGCGCTGCCTCCGGCCACAGCAGGCCGAGCAGCGACTCGGCAGACACCGGCGTGTTGGCCCGCAGCAGCAGCACGGCCAACAGCAGCCGCTGCTTGCGCCGGGGCGGCGCCACCAGCCGCCCCGCACCATCCCTGATCTCCAGGGTGCCCAGTATCCGAAACTCCACGCCGTCCCGTCCCCGGGTGGTCTGACAACCGCCAACCGGATCGGTCATGTAGTCGCGCGCGACCCACGCTAGCACTTGGCCGGATGACCCCGGCCGCTGCCGATGTCTGACGAGGAAGCCGGGACAGCGGCGCCCGGCGCGTTCTACACAGCCTTGTATGGCGGACTGTGAAGAACGCGTCGGCAGCATCCAGATAGCCATGCGCACCGGCGCCCTGACGAATCCACGATGGAGGATCGGCGTGAGTAGGACGGCTCCCGGGACCGTACTTTCGGAACACCGGACCTCGATGGGCCTTGTTCGGTACCGAAAATGGGAGGGCTCAGTCACGGTGGAACTGCTCCTCGCCGACGAGCCGGCCGCGATCCTGGCTGTGGTACCCGCCGATGACCGGCGCCGTCGCTGCGCTTGAGGCCTGGGGGAATCGATGTCTGGAGGTCGCCTCATGAGTGCTGAATCGACGTCAGATCATTTTACGGAAGTGGGTCCCGGCGATCCGCTGTACCGAGATTTGCAGCTACGCGGGTACAACCGACGTTGTGTCGGCACACCGGACAGCGTGTTCGTCGTGGCCGGCACGGACCAGGTGGTGAATGCGGTCGACGCGGCCGTTGCATCCGGGAAGAAGCTCGCGGTGCGCAGTGGCGGACACTGTGTGGAGGGGCTTGTCGACGATCCGGCCGTCCAGTGCGTGATCGACCTCGGCCAGATGGATTCGGTGTACTACGACCGCTATCGGCGTGCATTTTCCGTGGAAGCAGGGGCGACGATCGGTCGTGTGTACCAAGCGCTGGATATGAGCTGGGGCGTGACCTTGCCGGGAGGTAGCTGTACCGGTGTCGGCATGGGAGGGCACGTGACCGGCGGCGGTTTCGGCCCGTTGTCGCGGTTGTACGGCCTACTATCCGATCACCTGTACGCGGTGGAAACGGTCGTGGTCGGCGAGAACGGCAAGGCGCAGGCGGTGACTGCGACGCGAGAGGAGGACGACCCGCATCGTGACCTGTGGTGGGCGCACGCCGGTGGCGGTGGTGGGAATTTCGGTGTGGCAACGAAATTCTGGTTCCGCAGTCGAGATGGGCACGGCGACGACCCGACACTACTTCTGCCGAAGCGGCCTACCGGCTACACGATGGCCTCCGTTGCGTGGCGTTGGGCGGACCTCGACGAAGAGAACATCACCGCGCTGATCAACAACTATTTGCGCTGGTGTGAACGGAACAGTTCGCCCGGGAGCCCGGCGGCATCCGTGAACGGCAATTTGATCTTGTTTCGCAAGGAATTCGGCGTGGTGACATTGGCCGGCCAGGTCGACCCCGGGCAGCCGCACAGTAGCGAAGCCCTGGACACGTACTTTGCCGAGGTGACCGCGAATCTGCCGAACGGCGTGAAGACGACACAAGATGACGCGCCCTGGCAGTACACCACGCTGCATGCTCCGGAAGTAGCCGACGTGTCGGGCATACCGGCGACGCAACTGCGTTCGAAGGCCAAAGGCGCCTTCCTGCGATCCGCATTGGACGGATCGCAGATCAGGACGATTTTCGAACGCCTGACCAGTGATGACTATGGCTGGCGCATGGCCATGGTTGGATTCCTGTCCTGGGGTGGGAAGATCAACGCGTTGAGTTCGCAGGACACTGCCGTCGCCGAGCGAGACTCGGTGGCGCTGTTTTCGGTGGGCAATTTCTGGGACAACCCAGAAGAGGACGAAAAGCACCTGACGTGGACCCGGACCTTCTATCGGGACGTATTCGCAGCCACCGGTGGCGTGCCCGTACCCAACGAGCGGACCGGCGGCTGCTACATCAATTGGCCGGACCCGGATCTCCTGGAAGAGGAATGGAACCAGTCAGGCGTCCCGTGGTCCGAGCTGTACTACGGCGGGAACTACAAGAAACTCCAGGAAGCGAAGGACCGATGGGATCCCCACCAGGTCTTCAACCATGTCCTGTCGGTCGAGCCGGGCTGAGAACCGGCGTGATCGAGGGCCCGGGCCTCGGCCTGTCTCGCCGGCCGGGAGCCGTCCGGTTGGGACCCATCATCCCTGGCTTCCAGCACACTGAGGAGACAGTTTTGACTAGCTCGCAGATTCCGGCCAGCGACCCTGTGCCCGTCGCCCCGGAGACCTGGCTGATCCCCAACCTGGCCGCCGCTGGACCCGGCCAATACCTTCCGGTCAACTCGCTGCTGGTCCGCGGCAGCGAGCCGATCATCGTCGATACCGGCGCCCCCATCCATCGCCAGCGGTGGCTGGACCAGGTCTTTTCGCTGGTCGACCCGGAGGACGTGCGCTGGATCTTTCTCTCACACGACGACGGCGACCACATCGGCGGGCTCGCCGACGCCTTGGCGATGTGTCCATCGGCGACACTGGTGACCAACTTCTTCGCCACGGAGCGGCTGTCTGTGGAGCGGTCACTGCCGATCGAGCGGCTGCGCTGGCTCGAGCCCGGCGACAGCTTCCTCGCCGGAGACCGGCGGATGCGTCTGGTGCTGCCACCCCTCTTCGACGGCCCTACCACCCGTGGCCTGTTCGATGAACGCACCGGCGTCTTGTGGAGCGTCGACTCGTTCGCGGCCCTGACCACCGGCTCCGTGCACCACCGCGACGACGTCCCCGAAGACCTCTACATCGAGTCGTTCTCGCTGCTCAACAGCCTCATCTCACCGTGGCACCAGTGGCTGGACCCGGCACGCTACGGACGGCACGTCGACTCCGTCGCCGACCTGCACCCGCACACGGTCGCCACCGCACACGGGCCGCTGCTGACCGGCGACGCGATCGGCGACGCCTTCGACCGGGTCCGAGCCATGGCCGCAGCCCCGCGGGTGATGCCGCCGGGCCAGTCCGCCCTCGACGAGCTCATCGCCGCCAAGGTGCTCGACCAAGCGGCTACCTGACGGCGTCGTCCGCTCCGCCGCCCTCAGCTTCGACCGCGGCGTCCGGATCAACGCCGTGAGCCCGGGCCTCGGGCTGAGAACCGGCGTGATCCGCTCGGTTACCCAAAGCTTGTAGACGGGTGCTCAGCCGGCCGCGCCGGGCAGGGTGACGCCGGCGTGTGCGGCCTGGACCGCGCGGACGACCTCATCCGCGGGCGTGTCCTTGAGCAGGTATCCGGCCGCGCCGGCTTGTAGCGCATCCCGGACCTGGGACTGGTGGCCGTGCGCGGTGAGCATGACGATCCGGGCCGCCGGATGGGCGGCGGTGATCCGACGGGTCGCCTCGACCCCGTCGAGCTGGGGCATGGCGACGTCCATGAGCACCACGTCGGGCACCGTCCGGTCGGCCAGCGCGATCGCCTCTCGGCCGTCCGCGGCCGTCCCCACGACCTCGACGTCCGGCACGGTGGCGAACAGCCGCTCCAACCCCTCCCGGACGATCCCGTGGTCGTCCGCGATCAGCAACCTGATCACGAACCGACCCAGCACTGATCCGGTTCAGCTTCTCCACCATCCGCGTCCCCCGCTCGACGTCCCGGCGACTGACGACGCCGCCCGTGCTGCTCGCGCTGAGCACCACTGGGCGGACGCCACCCGGCTGGGGCGTGACCGGGCCTACCGGCGTCCATCTGAACACCGTTGTGTCACCGTACCCAGCGCAGGCATCCGGCAACCGACCCCGGTTGTGTTCAGAGCAACAGCCCGGCAGGCAACCACGCCCGAACGGTCGATTCGCACGGACCCGCGGCGTCCGGCCTCGGGATCTAGTCGGTGGGCGGGTCCGGTGCGAGGCTGCCGTCCGGCGCGATGTGGTCGAAGATCTGCTGGATCAGGGTGAGTACGTGCGGGTCGTTCACCGTGTAGAGCTGGCGCCGCCCGTCCCGCTGGCCGCTGATCACCCCGGCCAGCCGGAGCTTCGCCAGGTGCTGGGAGACGGCGGCGACGCTCATGCCGACCCGCTGGGCCAGGGTGCCCACGTCGTACGAGCCGTGCGCGACGAGCCACACCAGGTGCAGCCGGACCGGACTGGACAGCAGCGCAAAGGTGTTCGCCGCCGACCGCAGCTGCTCGACGGTCGGCTCGGCCGGGACGGCTGCCGCGGCCGGCGGGTGCGCTGCTGATGAGGACCGCATGGTGCGGCCATTGTGGCCCCTTCGTCAGTGTGTGCCGTCTCACTTCGATACTTCGTCACTTGCGTAACTAACAAATCGATGGCAGCGTGGAGGCGACCCCGAGGGGGAGTAGTCCGCAACGCCACGCGTCGACACACTGAGGCAACGGAGCCTCCGGCGGTGGGACCGGCGAGCACGTCGGTGGGCGAGACCTTCGGCCACGCAGTCATGCCTGGCCGGACTTCCTGATCGCCCGGTCGGCATGACGACCGACCGGAGGGACGCCGTCGTGCTGCTGGCCAGGCTCGTCCGCCCGCTCGCGGTGTGCCTCGCGCTCACCCTGCCCGCGCTGACTCTGCGGGCCACCGGCACGCACCCGGCGGCGGTGCTGTCGCTGGTGCTGTTCGGGGCCGCGGTGGTGGCAGCGTCCTTCGTGCTCGCCTGGGCCGCGGAGGCCGCCCAGGTGGACATCTCCGGCGGCCTCGCGATCGCGATCCTCGCGGTCATCGCGGTGCTGCCGGAGTACGCCGTCGACCTGTACTTCGCCCACAAGGCGGGCTCGGACCCGTCCTACGTGGCCTTCGCCGCCGCGAACATGACCGGGTCCAACCGGCTGCTGCTGGGGCTGGGCTGGTCGCTGGTCGTGCTGGTCGGTCTGGTCATCGCCGGGCGCCGGACCGGCCGGACGGTCCGCGAACTGGTGCTCGACTCCGGCTACCGGGTCGAGCTCGGCTTCCTCGCCATCGCCTCGCTGGTCGCCTTCACCATCCCGGCCACCGGGCAGATCTCGCTGCTGCTCGGGTTCGCGCTGCTCGGCTTCTTCGTGTTCTACCTCTGGCGGGTGTCCCAGGCCGAGGCCGAGGAGCCTGACCTGGTCGGGCCGGCCGCCACCATCGGCTCGCTGCCGCAACGGCCCCGCCGGGTGCTCGTGGTCGTCCTGTTCGCCTTCGCCGCCGTGGTCATCGTCGCCAGCGCCGAACCGTTCGCCCAGGGCCTGATCGCCACCGGGCGGCAGCTCGGCGTCGACGAGTTCCTGCTCGTGCAGTGGCTCGCCCCGCTCGCCTCCGAGGCGCCGGAGTTCATCGTGGCCATCCTGTTCGCCGTCCGCGGCAAGGCCGGCGACGCGATCGGCACCCTCATCTCCAGCAAGGTCAACCAGTGGACGCTGCTCGTCGGTAGCCTGCCGATCGCGTACCTGGTCGGCGGAGGCGGGACCGGCGGCCTCGCGCTCGACTCCCGCCAGGTCGAGGAGTTCCTGCTCACCGCCACCCAGGCGCTGCTCGGTGTCGCCGCCCTGCTCGCGCTGCGATTCCCCCGCTGGGCCGCCTGGACCCTGCTCGGCCTGTTCGCCGTCCAGTTCGCGCTGCCCGGCCAGACCGCTCGGTACGTGCTGAGCGGGATCTACCTGGCGATCGCGCTCGTCGCGCTCGTCCGCAACCGCGGGCACATCCTGCCCACCCTGGCCGCCCCATTCCGCCGCCACACCGGAGCCGACCGGGCACCGTCGGCACCGCGATCCATGCCGCCGCGCGAGGGGAGGGCTTCCGCTGACCTCGCTTCGGTCGGCCGCAGCCGGTGAGCCGGCGGCCGTCGGGCGGCGATCACGCCGGTGTCACGACGGCGTCACGATGCCGGTGGCCTACTGACCCCGCCCCGCCCGACCGTGGCGGATGCATCGGGGAGGAAACATGGAACAGACGGGCTTCACCATCGCGGAGCTGGAGGTCGAGGACGCCGAACTGCTGCCGGAGCGCCAGGCACTGGGTGGGTTCAACTTCGCCAACGTCTTCGCCTCGAACACCGCGGTGGCGTTCAACGCCCACTCGTTCGCCTCACTGGCGGCGGCGAGCGCGAACCAGACCATCGTCGTCATCCAGGGGTAGCCGGTGTCGTCCCACGATGTCGGAGCGCTCGTACGGCTCGAGGACGAGCTGTGCGAGGTGCTGCCGCGACGCGAGGCACCAGCTCTGGTCAACATCACCACGATCGCGGCTGTGAACATCGCGCTGGCCGTCAACGCGGCCAGCCCGGGAGCACAGGCGGTCGCCTTGGCAGGCCAGTGGGTCGCTGCCGTCCAGCACTGATCCACCGCGAACGACCGACGGGACCCGCCGTCCCGCCGGTCCCCTGTCCCTGCAACTCCGGGGGTGCGGTTGTTGGGAGACGAGGGGTCCGCGACCGGTCACCGCGGTGCCGCGGCGCCGCGGTGGCCTTCCCGCGACGAGCCGGTCGGGCTCGCGCCCGGCGTCCGGCTGCTCGGGCCGTACGCCAGCTCCGGCCTGCGCGGCCAGCACTTCCTGGCCGAACGCGGCGACGGGCAGGTGGTCCACCTGTCCCGGCTGCTGCACCTGGTCGTGTCCGAAGTGGACGGACGGCGGTCCGGCACCGAGGTCGCCGAGCGGGTCAGTGACCGGTACGGCCGGCAGCTCACCGCGGACGGCGTCGACTACCTCGTCGAGCACAAGCTCGGGCCGGCCGGACTGATCGCGCCGGTCGGATCCACGGCGCCGCCGCCGACCGCCCAGCCGCTGCTGGCCATGCGGCTGCGCCGCACGCTGCTGCCGGCCGGCCCCACCGGGTGGCTGGCCGATCTGCTGGCGCCGCTGTACTACCCGCTGGTCGTCGCGATCGTGCTCGGCTCCTTCGTCGCGGTCGAGATCGCGGTCTTCCGGTCCGGCCGCGTCCTGCCCGCGCTCCATCAGGTCCTGGTCATGCCGGGCGCGCTCGTCGCCGTGCTCGGCCTGCTGCTGCTGTCCGGACTCTTCCACGAGTGCGGGCACGCGGCCGCCTGCGCGTACTCGGGTGCGCGCCCGGGCAAGATCGGGGTCGGGCTGTATCTGGTCATGCCGGCGTTCTACACCGACGTCACCTCGGCGTACCGGCTCGACCGGACCGGCCGGCTGCGCACCGACCTCGGCGGCCTGTACTTCAACGCGATCGTCGTGCTCGGCCTCGCCGTCAGCTACCTGGCCGTCCCGACGCCGGCGCTGCTCGTCGCGATCGCGCTGGTGAACCTGGAGATGCTGCAGCAACTGCTGCCGATCGTCCGGTTGGACGGCTACTTCATCCTCAGCGACCTGATCGGGGTGCCGGACCTGTTCGGGCGGATCGGCCCGGTGCTGTCCAGCCTGGTGCCGGGCCGGCCGACGCACGCCCGGGCCGCCCAGCTGCGCCCGTACGCGCGGGCCGTCGTCACCGGCTGGGTGCTGGTCGTCGTCCCGCTCCTGGTCGGCGGCCTCGTCTTCGCCACCGTGCGGCTGCCGGTGCTGCTGGGGACGACCTGGCGGGCCATCGACGCGGACTGGGCCAGCCTGCAGTCCGCCCGCCACGCCGGCAGCCCGACCGGAGTGCTGCTCGCCGGGGTCGCCATCGTCCTGCTCGGCGCTGCCGATGGTCGGCCTCGCTGCTGCTCTACCAGAACCTGGCCCGGACCGGCGTGCGCACCGCGCGCGGCCTGGTCCGCCGCCACCACCAGGGGAGACCCGCCGTGCCACCCGACGACGCACCACTGGCCGAAGCCGTGCCGGCCGATCCCGACGCCCCGCTGACCGCGGCCGCCTTCACCGAGGCCGAGATGGTCGGCACCCGCACGGACCCGCCGGCCGCGGGCTGGCGCCGGGCCGCCTGGAAGGTCAGCGGCGGCCGGTGGGATCCGGGGCCGAGCGAGGCCCAGCGCCGGGAGGCGGAGCTGCTCGACCGGATCCGGGTGCCGGTCAGCGGGTGCCGGCGCATCGTCGTGCTGTCCCGCAAGGGTGGGGCCGGCAAGACCACGACCGCGCTCATGCTCGGGCACACCTTCGCCACCTACCGCGGTGACCGGGTCGTCGCGCTGGACGCGAACCCGGACGCCGGCAGCCTCGCCTACCGGGTCCGGCGCGAGTCGGCCGCGACCGCGACCACGCTGCTCGCCGACGACTCGATGACCGCCCGCTACTGCGACATCCGCAGCTACACCTCGCAGTCCATGGAGACCCGGCTCGAGGTGCTGGCCTCGGACGACGACCCGCGGATCAGCCGGGCCCTGGGCGAGGAGGCGTACCGGCGGATCCTCGGCCTGCTCGACCGGCACTACCAGCTGGTCGTCGTCGACACCGGCACCGGCATCCTGGACAGCTCGGTGCAGGGGCTCATCTCCGAGGCCGATCAGATCGTGCTGGTCATGCCGCCGGCGCTGGACGGGGTCCGGGTGGCCGCGGCGACCCTGGACTGGCTCGACGAGCACGGCTGCTCGGCGCTCGTACGCCGCGGGGTCGCGGTGGTCAACGCGGTCCGGGACGAGCGGGTGATCCGGCTCGACCGGGTCGAGGACCACTTCGCCGCCGCTGCGCCGGCGTGATCCGGGTGCCCTGGGACCCGACGCTGCAGGCCGGCGGCCACACCAGGCTCGGCGAGCTGCGGCCGGCGACCCGGCAGGCCTACCTGCAACTGGCCGCGCTGGTCGCCGACGACTTCGGCCGGCCCGGGCCGCGGCCACGCACCCTCCCCGCGGTCGGCGGCTCGGCCGCGGCCAACGGCCACCGTCCCGCCGACCCGACACCCGCCATCGCCGGACCGAGTCAGGAAGGAGCAGACGTGTGAAGATCTCCCGCATCGCCGCGGTCGTCGCCGCGGCCACCGCCGTCACGCTCGTGCCGCTGCCGCGCCGCAGCCTCCGGGAGCGGCTCCCGGACCGTGGTCAGCGCCGCCGTGGCCACGGTCCACCACGACGGCCGGACGCGCACCGACAGCGACTTCGACGTGCGCCGGGTCGCCTTCGGGCTGACCGCCGCCACCAACACGGCGGTCGCGTACGCCCGCTGCCGGCACTGCCGGGCGCTGGCCGTGTCGTTCCAGGTCGTGGTGGCCCGCCGGGTGGCGCCGGACCTCGCGGTGCGCAACCGCGCGCTCGCCGTCACCGACCGGTGCACCCGCTGCGAGGCGGTGGCCCGCGCGTACCAGTGGGTGGTCGTGACCGGTGCGGATCACCGGCTCAGCGCACGCGGGCAGCGGCGAGCTGGCGGTGATCGGCTGGCGGCTGAGGGCTCTGGTCCGGTCCCGGCCAACGGCCGCGGTGCTGGAGCTGAGGGTCGCGGCGCTGGCCGAGCGGGTGGGGCAGGTGCTGACGCAGGAGATCCGGAAGCGGCCGGTGGAGCACGTCTGGTCGTCCCGCGCCGTGCGCTGAGGTCTCACCCGGCGACGACAAGCTCCACGGTCACCCGCGTTCAGCGGGTGACCGTGGAGCTGCACGTGACGGCGCCGGTGCCGGTCTTGCTGGCGACGGTCTTGCCGTTGAGCACGATCCGGCAGCTGACCCGGCCGTTGCCGGTCGAGGTGACCCGAGCCACCGAACCGGACCGTACGGTCACCGAACGACGGGACGTGGTCGTGCCGCCGTTCTTCGTCTCCAGCTGGACGGCGACCTTGCCGGACTTCTTGGTGGTCTTCCCGCTCTTCACCGCCGAGTGGCTGCCGCTGGTGCCGGTGTCCAGCGGCTCGCACGCGGTCACCGCCAGCAGGGTGGCCGCGGCGATGCCCACGACGGCGGCACGCCTGGTCAACATGCCAGCGAGCGTGCGACCGGGGGCGTGACACCGGCGTGACCGGAGCGGCTCATCGCAGCAGGTCGGTCACCATCGGGGACGGTTGCTCGCCCAGCTCCTTGCGGAGCAGCACGGCCAGGCGCTGGAGCTGCCGGGCTGGCCTCGGCCCGGTTGCCCTCGGCGAGGTGCGCCCGGATCAGCGCCGCGTGCGCGGTCTCCCGCAGCGGCTCGACCGCGACCGCCTCCAGCGCGGCCTCCGCCGCCCGGGCGACGTCACCGCCGGCGAGCAGCCGGGCGGACAGCTGCTCGAGCGCGTGCAGCCGCAGCTGCCGCAGCCGCTCGCGTTCGAGCAGGACCCAGTCGTCGTACCAGCCGAGCAGCAGGTCCTCGCAGGCCAGCACGCGGACCGCAGCGCGGGGCGCCGTCCGGTCGCCGTCGAGCACGCCCCGGGCGACCGCGAGGACGCCGTGCACGTCGACCTCGACCTCGGGTCGGAGGGCGAGCACGCCGCTGGTGGTGCAGGTGAGCGGGCCGGCGAGGTTCCGCCGGTGCAGGCGGGACAGCGTGGCGCGCAGGTTGCCCTGCGCGTGCGCCTCCGAGCACTCCGGCCACAGCGTGCCGGCCAGGTACGGGCGGTCGCACCGGCCCCGCAGGGCGAGCAGGGCGAGCATCCGGCGCCCGTTGACGCCCATCTCCAGCACGCCGCCCGAGGCGGTCAACCGCCAGGTGCCCAGCAGATCCAGCCGCCACGTGGTCGCGCCGGTGGCGTCTCCGAGCTCGCTGGTATCGATCATCCCGGCCATTGGCGCCCCCACGTCATCGCCGGTTGGCCGCGATCGCCGAGCGATCGCCGGTTGTCGCACCTTCGCCGTGCCGCGTCTGGGTTCAGCGGCGCCGACCGCACATATCCCCGGCTACAGAGTTGCGGCGGGCGGTGGAAAAGTCAACGCAGTTCATCCTCACCGTGCTCGACCGGGTCCTGGACGAACCGATCGAGCCATTCCTGCACCGCTGCGTGCACCTGCTCGCCGTCGCGCACCGTGACGCCGGGATGACCCGCGTCGCTGGTGGACATGATCCGACCCCGGAACCCCGGCACCCCCGGCTCGCGCCAGATTCGGATCACCAGCGCCACTGCGTCGCTGGGCATGTTCGACACGATCTGAACGTCACCTCCCCCCGCACACCGACGGTACGTCACCCCACCGAACCCCCTTGTGCGCAAGGACCGCGTCCGCCAGGACACCGCAGGCCGTCCGTGGGCGGTCCATTGGTCCACGGTTCGCGTGACCACGTCGTGACGCGCCACCGGGACCTCACCGCGACGGTGCGGTGCCCGCGCGGGCGGCCGGCAGGCCGTGGTGGGCGACCGTCTCATGCGCGCCGAGGCCGTCGCCGGCCGCCGGGCTGACGTGCACGGTCGCGTCGGACAGGCCGGGCAGGTCGTGCAGCAGCCGGTGCTGGGCCTCGTGCGCGATCCGGTGCGCGTCGGCCAGGGTCAGCCGGCCGTCGACGGCCAGGTCGGTCTCGGCGCGGATGCGGTGGCCGATCCAGCGCAGCCGCAGGTCGTCCACGTCGCGCACGCCCGGCACCGAGCGCAGGCTGGCCTCGGCCGCGTCGACCAGGTGCGGGTCGACCGCGTCCATCATCCGGCGGTAGATGTCCCGGGCCGCGCCGCGCAGCACCCCCAGGATCGCGACGGTGATGAGCAGGCCGACGATCGGGTCGGCCAGCGGGTAGCCGGCCAGCACGCCGATCGCGCCGGCGACCACGGCCAGCGAGGTGATGCCGTCGGTGCGGGCGTGCAGCCCGTCGGCGACCAGCGCGGCCGAACCGATCCGGCGGCCGACCCGGATCCGGAAGCCGGCGACGATCTCGTTGCCGGCGAAGCCGATCAGGCCGGCGACGACGACCACGCCGACGTTCGACACCGGCTGCTGGTCGACCAGCCGCCGGACGGACTCGTAGCCGGCGACGACCGCGGACAGCGCGATCACCGCGACGATGAACAGCCCGGCGAGGTCCTCGGCCCGGCCGTAACCGTAGGTGTAGCGGCGGGTGCGGGCGCGCCGGCCGATCGCGAACGCGACCCACAGCGGCACGGCCGTGAGCGCGTCGGCGGCGTTGTGCACGGTGTCGGCCAGCAGCGCCACCGATCCGCTGACCAGCACGACCGCGAGCTGCGCGACGGCGGTCAGCAGCAGCACGATCAGGCTGATCTTCAGCGCCCGGATCCCCTCGGCGCTGCCCTCCAACGCCGGGTCGATCGAGTCGGCGGCGTCGTGGCTGTGCGGCCGCAGGACCGACCGCAACCGGCCGATTACCCCGTTGTGGTGATGGTGGTGCGGGGTGCCCATCGGCCCATACTCGCGCAGTGGAGATCCTGTGTCTCCGGCACGCGGAGTCGGAGAACGTGCTCGCCGGCGCGTCCGGAGTGGTGCCGCTGGCGCCGCTCACCGAGCGCGGCCGGGCCCAGGCCGCGGCGCTGGCCGCGGGGCTGACCGACGGGGTGCGGGTCAGCCGGGTGTACGCGAGCAGGGCGGTGCGGGCCCGGCAGACCGCGGAGGTGCTGGATGCGCCGGTCACCGTGCTGCCCCAGCTGGCGGAGATGAGCATCGGCCGGCGCGAGGGCCAGATCGACGCGGCGCTGCGCGACGAGACGGCAGAGGTGCTGCGGTCGTGGGTCGTCGACGGCGACCTCGACCGGCGGGTCGCCGACGGCGAGACCGGGCACGAGGTGCTGACCCGGATGACCACGGCCCTGGCCAGGGTCGCCGCCGAGGGTGGCAGCCCGGCCGTGATCGGGCATGTCGGCAGCCTCACCCTCGCCCTCAGTGTCCTTTGTGGACTCGGCGGGGCGGTCTGGGGCGCGCCGCTGCCGTACGCGGTGCCGTTCGTCGTGCACTGGGACGGATATCGCTGGCACTGCCCGCGGTGGCCGGGTTAGCTGGCCCGGTGCCCGACGCCGACCTCGTCGCGACCCTGCGCCGCGCCGGCTGCGTCTTCGCCGAGGACGAGGCGCGGCTGCTCACCGAGGCGGCCCGGGACGACGCCGAGCTGGACCGGCTGGTGCGCCAGCGGGTCGCCGGCACACCGCTGGAGCACCTGCTCGGCTGGGTCGAGTTCGACGGGCTGCGGATCGCGGTGGGGCCTGGGGTGTTCGTGCCCCGGCGGCGGACCGAGCTGCTGGTCCGCGAGGCCGCCCGGCGGGCGCCGCCGCGAGCGGTCGTGGTCGAGCTGTGCTGCGGCGCCGCCGCGATCTCGGCCGCGCTCACCGCGCGGCTCGACGATCCCGAGGTATACGCCGTCGACGTCGATCCGGCCGCGGTCCGGTGCGCCCGCCGCAACCTGCCCGGCGGCCACGTCTACGCCGGCGACCTCGACGCACCGCTGCCCCGCCGGCTCGAGCACCGGGTCGACGTGCTCGCCGCCAACGCCCCGTACGTGCCGACCGGCGAGATCGGCCGGATGCCGCCGGAGGCGCGCGAGCACGAGCCGCGGGCCGCGCTGGACGGCGGTGCCGACGGTCTCGACGTGGCCCGCCGGGTCGTCGCGGTCGCACCGCGCTGGCTCGCGCCGGGCGGCGTCCTGGTGATCGAGACCAGCGAGCGGCAGGCTCCGGTGCTCGCGGACGCCGCCGCGGCGGCCGGTCTGCGGCCGGTCGTGGTGCATGACGAGAACACCGGCGGGACCGCGGTTCTCGCGTCTACGCTGCGCAGATGACCCCGCCGTGGCAGTTGGAGTCGCAACCGTGACCGACAAGCCGCCCGCTCGGCGCTCGGCGCGAGTGATCCTCGCCGACGGCGCCGACCGCCTGCTGCTGTTCGAGTCGGGTGGCTTCTGGTTCACCCCGGGCGGCGGGATCGAGCCCGGCGAGACGATCGAGCAGGCCGCGACCAGGGAGCTGTGGGAGGAGACCGGCCTGCTGATCGCCGCGGACCAGCTCGGGCCGGTGGTCGCCGAGACGTCCGGATACGCCGATCTCGGCTTCGCCGCGGGGATGTTCCACGACCTGTTCTACTTCCAGCGGGCTCCCGAGGGCTTCTGCGTCGACACCAGCGGGTGGCAGCCGCTCGAGGCGTCCACGATGTCCGGGCACCGCTGGTGGACCGTGGACGAGGTGGCGGCGGCGCCGAAGATCGTCTTCCCGTTCGAGCTGGCGCCGCTGGCCCGCGACCTGCTCGCCGGCCGGCTGCCGAGCCGGCCGATCCGGCTGCCCTGGCACCACTAGGCGCTATTCCCGGTGCCGGACCAGCCAGTCGCCGAGGGCGAGCAGGTCGGCGACGTCGCCCGCGTCGCCCGGCGCCCCGGCCGACATGTCCACCGCCCGCGCGGCCACGTCGGTCCACTGTGGATGGTGCTCGGCCAGCAGGGCGGCGCCGGTGGCCCGGTCGGTGGTCCAGGCGCCGTGCGAGGCCGACTCGATCGTGGCCACGCCGAGCAGCAGCCGGCGGGCCACCTTGCGGGCCGCGACCGCCGGGGTCGGCGCCGTGTCCACAATGGACCGCAAGAGGGCCGGCAGGTCGCCGGCGAACCCGAGTGCCAGCGCCCGGGACGGCCGGCAGCGCGGCAGGTCGGCCCGCCGGTCCCGGCCGGCCAGCGGCACGCAGTAGTGCTTGAGGAAGCAGCGGTCGGCCTCGTCGGCGAGCGAGTCCACGCCCGCCTCGGCCAGGCCGACCTCGCGGACCACCGCGGCGTGCCGGGCGGACAGTGCGGCGACGGTCGCCGACGCGTCCACGGTGGACGTCCACAGGGCGAGCAGGTCGAGGTCGGAGTCCGGCGGGCGGGCCTGGCCGGTGGCCACGCTGCCGTAGAGGTAGAGGCCGTCGAGCTCGGGGAAGGCGGTCAGGGCGGCGACGCAGTCGGCGATCACCGGCCGGTACGCCGGCGGGACGTTGGCCGGCCCGGCCCCGGTGACCAGGTAGCCGCCGGCGTCGACGCCCTCGGCCGGGATCGCGGGTCATGGCGGCCCGGCGCGGCCGGCGTGCGCCGGCCGGTCGGGCCGCCGACCAGCGGGCTCACGCCACCAGCTCCCGCTCCAGCGGCGTGCGGAACCGGGGCGTGATCCGGGCCGGGCCGAGCCACTCCTGCAACGCGGCGGCCCGCTCCTCGGCGGCGGCGACCGCGTCCGCCCCGGCGTCCTCCAGGAACCGCAGCACGACCTCGCCGGACTTGCGCTGGGCCCAGCCGCCGACGATCCGGCCGTCCCACCACACCGTCGGCCCGGCGTTGCCGTTGGTGTCGAACAGCGCCTTCCCGTGCGGCCCGAGATACCAGCCGCGCTCCTGCCAGCCCATCGTGGTCGGGTCGAGCACGGGCAGCAGTGCCGCGTACGGCGCCGGGGCCGCGACCGGGGCGAGGTCGTCCGGCAGCGCGACCCCCGGCGTGCCGTCCAGGTCGACCTCGACCACGCCGACCGCGGCCAGCGCCGCCCGGGTCTGGCCAAGCGTCCAGCCCGACCACCACTTCAGGTCGGCCACCCGCGCCGGACCGAACGTCCACAGCCAGGCCCGGGCCAGCTCCGCCTGCGCCTCGGCCGGCGGCAGCTCGGCCAGGCCGCCCGGCAACCACTCGTCCAGCACGGACCACCAGTATTGCCCGCCGGACAGCCAGCTGCCGCGCGGGCGCCCGCGCACCAGCACGCCGTCCGCGGCGAGCAGCGGCAGCACCCGGGACGCGACGCTCTGCGTCGCCTCGTATGCCTTGCCGCGGGCCAGCACGATCCGCTCGGACAGCTCCGGCACGTCGGCCGACAGATCGGTGGACAGGGCCGTGCCGCGCCGCCGCAACGCGGTCAGCGTCGCCGCCTCGACCGCGGCCAGCCAGGGCGCCGGGTCGTCGGTGACACCGCCCTCGACCAGGAACTGCTCGGTCTTGCGCCGCTCCCGGGCCGCGATCGCCCGGGTGCAGCCGGCCTGCACGACCGGGGCGAGCTCGACCGGCAGCACGAAGATCGTCCGGCGCATGCCGAGCATCCGGATCAGCACCCGGTCGTCGTAGAGCGCCTTCTCCAGCTCGGGCACCAGGTGGCCGGTCACCCGCGCCCAGGCCGACAGGTAGACCGTGGCCGGGTCGGTGCCGTGCAGGGCGAGCATGCCGCGGGTCGCGGTGACCACGTCGGGGGCCTGCGCGCGCGGGGCGAGATGGTGCCGGACGCCCAGCCGGGCCCGGCGCTGGGCGACCCCGATCCGCTCCATGCCGGCAGCCTAGGACCCGGGTCCGACACTACTGAGAGTCAACTACGCTCATCGTCCGTGCGGCTCGCCATCGTCCTCGGGCTCGCGGCCGGGCTGCTGCTGGCCGGGTGCGACACCGCCGGCCAGGAAGCGCCGCCGGCACCGACCAGGACAGCGCCGCCGGCAGCACCGACCAGGACAGCGCCGCCGACCACCGCACCGGCGACGCCGGCCGGCACCCGGCCGCCGGTCACCGTCGACGCGCCCTGCCCGTACGCGGGCGCGGCGGCCGTGATGGACATCGTCGGCCAGCACATCACCCGGACGACGGTCACCTCGACGACACCGCACCCCGGCTGCGCGTTCTACCGGCCGAACGGGGAGAAGGCCGCGGACCTGGCGGTGTCGGTGCTGGCGAGCGCCACCGCCGCGCAGGCCGAGGCGATCCGGCTGACCGGGCCCGGCGCCAACCCGGTCGACACGGTGGCCGACGGCGGCACGGTCGCGATCACCGGCGACGGCGCCCTGCTGGCGGTCAGCAAGGGCCGGGCGCTGGTCGTCGTACGGATCAACCAGCGCGTCTCGCTCGAGGCGATCGAGCTCGCCAAGCTGGTCGTCGCGAGGCTCTAGGGCCGCCCCGGGCCGGCAGCCGGGACCATGCGAGGATGGCGCGGTGGCAAAGCTCACCGCGACCCTGCATACGACCGCCGGCGACATCGTCGTCACCCTGTTCCCGGACCAGGCTCCGGTGACGGTGCGCAACTTCGTCAGCCTCGCCGAGGGCAGCAAGGAGTGGAGCAACCCGGCCACCGGGCAGAAGTCCAACGAGCCGCTCTACAACGGCACGATCTTCCACCGGGTGATCGAGGGCTTCATGATCCAGGGCGGCGACCCGATGGGTAACGGCCGCGGCGGCCCGGGCTACCAGTTCAAGGACGAGTTCCACCCCGACCTGCGCTTCGACCGGCCGTACCTGCTGGCCATGGCCAACGCCGGCCCCGGCACCAACGGCTCGCAGTTCTTCCTCACCGTGGGGCCGACCCCGCACCTCAACCGGCGGCACACGATCTTCGGCGAGGTGGCCGACGCGGACGGCCGGGCGGTCGTCGACCAGATCGCGAAGACCCCGACCGACTCGCAGGACCGGCCGCGCGAGGACGTGACGATCACGTCCATCGACATCGAGCGCGGCGACTGACCTCCAGCCGGTCGAGCCTGCCGTGAGCGCGGAGCAGACGCGGGCCGTCGTCGCTCCGCGCTGCTACCGGCATCCCGACCGGGAGACGTGGGTGTCCTGCACCCGCTGCGAGCGGCCGATCTGCCCGGAGTGCCTGCGCCCGGCCGCGGTGGGCTTCCAGTGCCCGGACTGCGTGAAGCAGGGCAACGCGACCGTCCGGCGGGCGAGCGCGCCGTACGGGGGCCGGATCGTGGCCCGGCCGGGCGTGGTCTCGCTGATTCTCGGCCTGCTCAACGTCGTCGCGTTCGTCGTCACGGTGGCGACCGCACCCGGCGGGCTGACCGGCAACACCGGCTCGAAGCTGTTCGACGAGCTGGAACTGGTGCCGATCAGGGTCGCGGTCGACGGGGAGTACTGGCGGCTGCTCGGGTCGGCGTTCCTGCACATCGGCCTGCTGCACCTGGCCGGCAACCTGCTCGCGCTGGCGATCGTCGGGCCGGCGCTGGAGCGGGTGTTCGGCTGGTGGCGGTTCCTCGCGATCTACCTGGTCGCCGCGCTCGGCGGGTCGGTCGCGGTCTACCTGTTCGGCTCGCCGTTCGGGGCGGTGGCCGGGGCGTCCGGCGCGATCTACGGGCTGTTCGCGGCGACGCTCATCGTGGTGCGCAAGCTCGGGCTGGACGCCCGGTTCATGGTGCGTCGCGGTCGCCCTCAACTTCGCGGTCAGCTTCGCGCCGGGCATCTCGCTGCTCGGCCACCTGGGCGGGTTCATCTCGGGCGGGCTGCTCACGCTGGCGATGGTGTACGCGCCGAAGGCGTCCCGCACGTCGCTGCAGATCCTGGCCATCGGCGTGCTGGTGGCGATCATGGTGTCGGCGGTGTTGATACGCACCGACATGCTGCTGTCGCTGGCGCGCTGACGCGGGTCACGCCCCCCGGTAGCGGATCCGCGCCAGAGCGTCGGCCACGTCGCGGGGATCGGCGCCGAGCGTCCGCTTGCCCAGCACGACGAGCAGTTCGCCGGCTTCGAGCTCCAGCGTCCGCGAGGTCAACCCGTACCGGGTGTGCTCGTCGACGTCGACCCGGCCGATCGCCGACCACGGCAGCCGGTGCCGGCTGGCCAGCGTGCGGACCTGGATGCCGGTGGGGTCGGCGGCAAGCCGCGGCCGCAGCAGCAGGTCGGCCACGCCGACGGCGAGCAGACCGAGTGCCGCGACGCCGAGCAGCAGCCGTCCGGCCGGGTCGGCGAGCACCGCGAGCAGCAGGACGACAAGGCCGGCGAGGATCGCCGCCGCCGTCTCGACCGGTCGTGGAGACCACTGCGCGAGGTCGGGTTCCATCGCGGCCCAGCTTATCGGCGAGAGGCCGGTGAGTTGTCCCCATCCACTTGTGGACACAGGCTGTGGACAACGGCGGACAGGGTGTCTCCGAGACCTGTCGACAGGACGCCGTAGTCGGCCCGAACACTGGCTCTGACCTGCGCGTACGCAATGTCGACAAGACGTTGGAGCGGTTACCCCGCTCGTTGTCCCCGACGACGTCCACACCTGTGGACAAGTCTGGGGATGAACGACACCGGTGTGATTCGGCTGCGCGCAGAGTACGCCATGGAGCGGGTCGATCCGGGACCGGCGCGGCGGCGGCGTGTCAGCGCCAGCGAACGGCCATGAACAGGCCGGTCACCATCAGGCCGAAGCCGATCGCGAAGTTCCACGAGTTGAGGTCCTTCATGATCGGGACCTTCTCGCCGGCCAGGTAGAACACGGCGATGTAGGCCAGCCCGACCACCAGCAGGACGAGCATCGTCACCGGATACCACGTCGGGCTCGGCCCCCGGCGGCGGGTCGTCCGGGACGGCGAGGGCAGCACGTCAGCCGGGGGTGTGTACACAGCGCGCTTGCGAACCTTGGACTTGGGCACCTTCGACTCCTCCTGATGCTGCCTGCCCGTTAGCCTAGTCGCCGATGAGCGCCGGGCGAGGGTCGGGAGGCGGCTCGCGGCGACCTATATGGCAGGTTCTGGTCCCGGTCATCGCGCTTGCGGCGGGTGTGCTGTTCGCCACCAGCGCCGAGACCGCGCAGGGAACCGACCTGCGCGCAGGCCGCCGGATCGAGCTGACCCAGCTCATCGCGGCCCAGGAGCAGGCGGTCGGCGAGTCGACGAAACGCGCGGTCACGCTGCAGTCCGAGGTCGACGCGCTGGAGAAGGACGCCTCGACCAGGGACGGCCGGGTCGGCGCCGTCCGGGCGACCAGCCAGCGGCTGGAGGCCCAGGTCGGGCTTCGGCCGATGCGCGGGACCGGGCTGACCGTCGAGCTCAACGACGCGCCGCGGCGGCCGGACGGCTCGCTGCCGCCGAACGCCCGGCCGGACGACGTGATCGTGCACCAGCAGGACGTGCAGGCGGTCGTCAACGCGCTGTGGGCCGGCGGGGCCGACGGGCTCGCGGTGATGGGGCAGCGGCTGATCACCACGGGGGCGGTCCGCTGCGTCGGCAACACGCTGCTTCTCTACGGCCGGACGTACTCGCCGCCGTTCCGGGTGACCGCTGTGGGTGACCCGACCAGGTTACGAGCGAGCCTCGCGACCGAACCCGGGGTCCGGCTGTACCGGCAGGCGGTGGACTATTTCGGCTTGGGCTACGAGGCTAAGGACGAGCGCGAGGTGACCCTTCCCGGGTACGACGGGCCAGTCCGACTCGGCTACGCGGAGGCGGTGCCGCAGTGACGGTGTGGATGCCGCCCGAGTGGGTCGGCGGATCTGGTTCCCCTGCCTCGCCCCCGGTGCCGTCGCAGGCCGAGCCGCCGGTGCCGGTCCCGCGGTCGGCGGAACCGGATCCCGAGCCGCCGGCCCGGGGGGCGCGCCAGCCGTACTCGTGGTTCTCGCCGCCGCGGGCGCCCGGATCGTCGGACCCGGCCGGGTCGGTGTTCTCGGACCGGGTGGACACGTCCTCGGTGCGGGGCGGGCGGGAGCCGGCCTCGAGCTGGGTGGTCGGAGGCTGTTCCGGACCACCCGACCGCGCCGGCCGTCGCCCTACCGGAGACGGGCGGGTCACCGCCGCCGTTGCCGCGCCGGGTGCCGCAGGTGCCGCCGCCGCCGTTCGGGGTGGCGGTGAGCCCGGGCGGGGAGTCGCTGTTCCAGCCGCCGAACCGGCGGCCGCGGTTGCGGGAGAGCGATCCGTCGGCGTGGGCCGAGTCGGCGGACATCCCGCGGCGGCCGGCGGCCGGCGGGTTGATCGCCGGCTGGAATCGGCCGGCGCCGGAGGACGAGCCGCCGGAGGTCGGCGCGGAGCCAGCACCCCTCTCCGGTGCGGAGCGTCTCGGTGGGCAGCCATCCCGCTCCGGTGCGGAGCCGGCCCACGCCGGCGGGGCGACGGAGCCGCCGCGGGCCAGTGGGGCGTTCGCCGCCTGGACGCGGCAGCCGGCCGACCCGGGTGAGCCGGAGGAAGTGCCTGGTCCGGCGACCAGGCGAGCGGCCGAGCTGTGGAACCGTCGGCCGGAGCCGCCGGACTCCGGAGCTGCCGGACCGGCCGCTGCGGATCCCGGACGCCTGGGCCGAGCCGCCGGCTCCCTCGCCGCGATCCTCACCGGGCTCCGCGCCGCTTTCCACGCCGGCCTCGGCGTCGGGCTACTCACCGCCTCCGGGCTCACCGGCAGGATCCCTCGCCGGGCTCGTCGCGGCCTCCCATTCCGGGTACTTCGCCGGGCTTCTCGCGGGGTTCGTCGTCGGTTCCCGCGCCGGGCTCGTCGGGCTCATCTGCGGGCTTCGCGCGGGGCTCGTCGTCGGTTCCCGCGCCGGATTCGCCGGGGTCCTCGCCGCTTCCCCGGCGGGCTCCTCGCCGGACTTCGTGTCGGGCTCCTCGCCGGGCTCAGTCTGCGGGCTGCCCTCGCAGGGTTCTTCGCCAGGCTTCCGGCGCCGGGCTCCTCGCCGCGCGCTGCGCTCGGCGGATTCGTCGCCGGGTTCCTCGCGGGGCTTGTCGCCGGCGTCGCCGGGTTCGTCGCCGGTGCCCGACGCGGGGGACGCCGGGGTCGTCGTCGGTGCCCGTACCAGGTTACCCGGCGTGGCTCATCCTCCGGCGCTGCGCCCCCTCGGACCCGGCCTCCGGCGGCCCCCGCCGGGCACCTCGCGGGGCTCGTCGTCTGCTCCCGGTGCGGGTTCTGCGGCCGGGCCTCGTCCGCGCCGGCCCCGGGCGCTGCTGGCGAGGTGCCGCCGGTGGCGGACGGGAAGGGGACCGCGGCCGGGGGGTCGGCGGGCGGATCCGTGGGACCGGCCGGCGCCGCAGGGCCGGCCGGACGACTGGAACCGGGTGGCGGGAGCCGGAGGGGACGACCGGCCGGCGACCGACGGGTGGGAGACGGTGCTGCCGCCGGTCGGCGGCGCGCCGCACCGGCAGGAGTCCGGGGGCGCGGGAGTCGACGAGGCGACGACGTTCATGTCGCAGTGGGGTCCGCCGCCGCTGCGGTCGAACGAGGAGCGCGACCCGGGCTCGCCGGAGTGGGGCCGACCGCCGGCGCCGTCCCGAGCGGGCGCCGGTCGATCCGCGGACAACCCCGCCGCGCCGCCGCGGCCCGGTCCGGAAAGGTCCCGCCCTGCTGGCCCGCCCGCGGCGCTGCCGCCGGTCGCGGACGCGCCGCCGGTGCAGCCGGGCGCCGGCCCGCAGCTGCCGGCCGCACCGACCGAGCCGGCGGCCGAGCGCTGGATCGCGGATCGCCTCGCCGCCGACCGGTCCGCGACCGCCGGCGTCGAGCCGGCCGACGACCGCTTCGCCGGCTACTGGGCCACCGACCGGCCCGCGAAGCGCCCGGCCCGGCCGGCTGACCCGGACGGATCGGTGCCGGACGAGTCCACCAGCCGGACCGGCAGCCGCGCGCGAGCCGGCCGACCCGGGAACGCCGCGGACGAGCACACCGGCGGCCGCGCAACCGCCGCCGGAGCCGGCGCGCCTGCGACCCGCCCGCCGGCCGATCCGGACGGCAACGATCCGATCTCCGGCTGGGCCGTGGGCCGGCCCGGCACCGACGAGCGGTTCGCCGGCTACTGGGCCCGCGACGCCGGCGAGCGGGGAAGTGCGGGCCGGGACGACTCCACCGAGGTGATGGGGCCGTTCGACGTGGGCGCGTGGAGCCAGGACGCGGCCGTGAGCCCCGGCCCGGCCCCGGGGACGGCAGCGTCAGGCCGAGCGACCCGAGCCGGTCCCGGCGCACCCGGACGACCGGGCCGGCAACGGCTCAGGCGGCGGGGGCGGCGGTGCGCAGCCGCCGACCCGCGGTGGTGGCGGCCCGCAGCGCCGGCGCCGCACGTTCGGCGACCGCATCCGTACCTTCCTGCGCGGCATCGGGCAGACCTTCATCACGCTCGGCCTGGTCCTGCTCCTGCTGGCCGGGTACGAGGTGTGGTTCACCGACGTGCTGAACCACCGCACCCAGAAGGACCTGACGACCGCGCTGCAGAAGCAGTGGGACGAGGGCGACGACCCCACGGTCGGCGCGGTCCCGACGAAGCCGGGCGAGAAGGTCCGCAGCATCCCGCTCGGCGACGGCTTCGCGCTGATCTACATCCCGGACTTCGGCACCGACTACGTCTTCACGGTGGTCGAGGGCACCGGCGTCGACGAGCTGAACAAGGGCCCCGGCCACTACGCCGACACCCCGCTGCCGGGCGCGGTCGGCAACGTCGCGATCGCCGGGCACCGGGTCGGCAAGGGCTCGCCGTTCCTCAACCTGGACAAGCTCAAGGCCGGCGCCGCGATCGTCGTGCGGACCAAGTCGTACTGGTACACCTACCGGGTCGTCGGCGAGCCCGGCGGCAATGCGGACGCGGTCTCGGCGCTGGGCTTCCCGGGCCGGGAGATCGTCGACCCGTCCGACGTCGGGGTGATCGCGCCGGTGCCGGACAAGCCCGGCGCGAAGCCGACCCGGCGGCTGCTCACGCTGACCACCTGCCACCCCAAGTTCACCGCCCGGCAGCGGATGGTCATCCACGCCGAGCTGGACGGGGCGCCGTTCCCGGTCGGCAAGGGCACCCCGCCGTCGATGACCGGCGGCTAGCGGAGGGATCGACGTGTACGGCTGGATCTGGCGCAGGCTGCCCGGCGGCGTGCCGGGCAAGGTCATCGGCTCGGCCATACTGGTCCTGGCGGTGGTCGCGCTGCTGTTCCTCGTCGTCTTCCCGTACGTGGAGCCGCGGCTGCCGTTCAACGACGTGACCGTGGACCAGTAGCGCTCGGGGGAGGGGTCGAGGCGATGCGCATCCTCGTCGTCGACAACTACGACAGCTTCGTCTACAACCTCGTGCACTACCTGGCCCAGCTCGGCGCCGAGCCGACCGTGCGGCGCAACGACGAGATGGCGCCGACCGACCTCGACGGCTTCGACGGGGTGCTGACCAGCCCGGGCCGAGCACGCCGGAGTCGGCCGGGGTCAGCGTGCCGGTGGTGGCCGAGTGCGCCGAGCGGCGGCTGCCGCTGTTCGGCGTCTGCCTCGGGCACCAGGCGATCGCGGTGGCGTTCGGCGCGACCGTCACCCGGGCCGGCGAGCTGCTGCACGGCAAGACCAGCGAGGTGCACCACAAGGGCGACGGCGTGCTCGCCGGCCTGCCGGACCCGTTCACGGCGACCCGCTACCACTCGCTCGCGGTGGTCGAGCAGACCCTGCCGGCCGAGCTCGAGGTGACCGCGCGGACCGCGTCCGGCGTGGTGATGGCGATGCGGCACACCTCGCTGCCGATCGAGGGCGTGCAGTTCCACCCCGAGTCGGTGCTCACCGAGTCCGGGCACGTCATGCTGGCCAACTGGCTGGCCGTCTGCGGCGATCCCGGCGCCCGGGCCAAGGCGCCGGCGCTGGCCGCCGAGATGGACGCGCTCCGGCGCACCGCGTTCAGCACGGCCTGACCCGGCCGGCCCGCCCGTCCGCGCTACGGCGGCGGGCTCGAGGTGGGGGCGCCGCTCGGGGTCACGGTCGAGCTCGCCGTCGCGGACGGCGTCGGCGACGGTGTGGTCGGCGACGGGGTCGGCTTCTCCTTGGCGATGAACAGCGTGATCCGCTGGTCGGCCGCGACCGCGGAGTCGGCGGTCGGGTCGGTGCGGAACACCGTGCCGGCCTCCTGGTCGTCCGGCGGCGGCACCACCTGGCGGTCGATGTTGGTGAACCCGGCCTGGTTGAGGATCGCGGTCGCGTCCTGCTCGGTCTTGCCGACCACGTCGGGCAGCGCGGTCTTGCCGGTGCTCACGTTGAGCGTGATCCGGGCGCCCTCGGTGACCCGCGAGTTGGCCGGCGGGTTGCTGCTGATCACCTGGCCGACCGGCGCGCTGTTGTTCACGTCGTTGCGGACCGGGACCAGCTTCTTGGACCGCAGCTGGGTCGCGGCGTCCGCGTACTGCTGGCCCTTGTAGTCCTCGAGGGTGAGCTGGGCCGGTCCGGCGCCGACCACGACCGAGACGGTGGCGCCCTTCTTCAGCCCGAACCCGGCGGCCGGGTCGGTGCTGACGACCTGGCCCTTCTGCTGCGGGGTCGACACTCCCGTGGTGATCTGCGGCGTCAGCCCGGCGTCCTGCAGCGTGCGGGTGGCCTGGGCCTGGGTCTGCCCGACCACGTTGGGCACGGTGACCTCGTCGCCCTCGCCGCCGAGCAGCTGCACGATGCCGAACGCGCCCGCCGCGATCACGAGCAGCGCGGCGGCGATGATGCCGACCCAGAACCACGGGCTGCGGTCCTTCTTGGGCGGCCCGGTCGGCGGGCGGCCGGTGACCCGGGTGCCGCCGTAGGCGGCCGCCGGGTACTGCCCCGTACGCGGCGCCGCCGAGCACGGTCGTGACCTCGTCGGCGGTCATCACCGGCTCGGCCTCGACCGGCCGGCCGTTGATCGCCCGGATCAGGTCGGCCCGCATCTCGCCGGCGGACTGGTAGCGGTTGGCCGGGTTCTTCGCCATCGCCTTGAGCACGATCGCGTCCAGCTCCGGCGGCACGTCCGGGTTGATCGTGGACGGCGGCGGCGGGTTCTCCCGCACGTGCTGGTACGCGACGGCCACCGGGGAGTCGCCGGTGAACGGCGGGTGCCCGGTGATCAGCTCGAACAGCAGCACGCCGGTGGAGTAGACGTCCGAGCGGGCGTCGACGGTCTCGCCGCGGGCCTGCTCCGGCGACAGGTACTGCGCGGTGCCGATCACGGCCGCGGTCTGGGTCACGGTGGCCGCGTTGTCGGCGACCGCGCGGGCGATGCCGAAGTCCATCACCTTGACCGCGCCGGTCGCGGGTGATCATCACGTTGCCCGGCTTGACGTCCCGGTGCACGATGCCGTTGCGGTGGGAGAAGTCCAGCGCGGCGCAGACGTCGGCGACGATCTCCATCGCCCGCCGCGGCATCAGCCGGCCCTCGATCTTGAGCACGTCGCGCAGGGTGCGGCCCTCGACGTACTCCATGACGATGTACGGCTGGTTGCCGTACACGTCCTCCTCGCCGGTGTCGTAGACCGCGACGATCGCCGGGTGGTTCAGCGACGCGGCGGCCTGGGCCTCGCGGCGGAACCGGGCCTGGAACGACGGGTCGCGGGCGAGGTCGGCGCGCAGCACCTTGACCGCGACCTCGCGGCCGAGCCGGACGTCGCGGCCGCGGTGCACCTCGGCCATGCCGCCGTAGCCGAGCGTCTCGCCGATCTCGTACCTGGATCCCAACAGGCGTGGCGTCGTCATCGAACCCTCGTCGTCATCGAACCCATCGAAACCCCAGTGTTCCAGTCGTCGGCTGTCCGCAGAGGCGGCGAGCCGGGTGAGCGGCCGAGATGGCCTCGTCCCCGCCGCTCTCGGACATCAGTACGGTGGCGAGGCCGGCCAGGATCAGCGCCAGCAACAGCGCCAGGGCGATCCAGAGTGGCCGGCGGGCGGCGCGGCGCCGGCGGACCTCGCCCGGTGGGGCGGTCCAGCCGGCGGCGGTCGGCGTCGGCGTCCACTGCGGGTACGCGAGCGCCGGGTTGGTGCCGCCCACTCCGTCGGGGTTGACCCGCACTGGTGGGGGCTGGGTGCCGGGGCCGCCGAGACCGGCGGCTCCGCTCTGCGCGGCGAACTGATTTCCCACATACGGCCCGCCGTTGCCGGCTGTGGCCGCTGGGCCGGCCGGCCCGGGGCCTGCCTGCCCGGGGCCCGTGCTGACCCGGGCCCGTCTGACCCGGGCCCGCTGTCGGCCCGGGCCGGCCGTGGCCAAGGGCCGGGGCATGGCCGGGGGCTGGCTGTGCGGGACCGGGGGTGGGGAAG
Organism: uncultured Actinomycetota bacterium; assembly: GCA_963770145.1. Classification (GTDB taxonomy): domain Bacteria; phylum Actinomycetota; class Actinomycetes; order Mycobacteriales; family CADCTP01; genus CADCTP01. The sequence goes on from CAVYOJ010000002.1 coordinate 341,134, forward strand.
GGGGGCGGTGGTGGGATCGGGCGGCCCTCCTGCACGGCCCGCACCGCCTCCGCCAGCTCGCCGCCGTCCGCGAACCGCTGCCGCGGGTCCTTGGCCAGGATCCGCATCACCAGCGCCTGCACCGGCCCCGGCACGTCCGGCGGCAGCGGCGGCGGCACGTCCCTGATCTGCATCATCGCGACCGTCACCGGCGAGTCGGCGACGAACGGCAGCCGCCCGGCCAGGCACTCGTACGCGACGACGCCGAGCGAGTAGACGTCCGAGGGCGGCGCCGACCACCCGGCCCTCGGCCTGCTCCGGGGAGAAGTACTGCGCGGTGCCGACCACCATCCCGTTCTGCGTCAGCGGCACCGCGTCCGCGGCCCGGGCGATCCCGAAGTCGGTGATCTTCACCGCCCCGTCCGACCGCCGTACGAGCAGGTTGCCCGGCTTCACGTCGCGGTGCACCATCCCGACCCGGTGCGCCTCGGCCAGCGCCAGCGCCGCCTGCCGGACGATCTCCAGCACTCGCGGCCGCCGGCAGCCGTCCGTCCCGGGCCAGCTGGGCCGACAGCGGCTCGCCGTCGACGTACTCCATCACCAGGTACGCGACCGGGATGTCGTGCCCGGCGGCCACCTCGCCGTAGTCGAAGACGTTGGCGATGCCGTTGGCCTGCAGCGACGCGGTCGTCCGGGCCTCGGTGCGGAACCGCTCCAGGAACGTCCGCTCCTGGGTCAGCTCGCTCTTGAGCACCTTCACCGCGACCGTCCGGGACAGCACGGTGTCCTCGGCGCGCCAGACCTCGCCCATGCCACCGATCGCGATCCGCCGATCCAGCCGGTAGCGGTCGCCGAGCAGCGTGTCCTGGGCGAGGGAGTCCACCTCACCCGCCCCCCGACTTCAGCACGGCCTGCATGACGTCCTTGGCGATCGGCGCGGCCGCCTCGCCGCCGGTGGTCTCGCTGCCGGAGTTTCCGCCGTGCTCGATGAGCACCGCCACCGCGACCTGCTTGCCGTTCTGGTGCGCGAACCCGATGAACCACGCGTGCGGCGCCTGTCCCGGCGCGTTCTCGGCCGTGCCGGTCTTGCCGGCCACCAGGACGCCCGGGATCTGCGCCTTCGTGCCGGTGCCCCGGTCCACCACGCTCTTCATCATCTGGGTGAGCTGCGCGGCGACGTCCGGGCTCACCGCGGTGGACAGCTGCTCCGGCTGGGTCGTGTCCAGCACGGTCAGGTCCGGCGCCTCGACCCGGTCGACCAGGTACGGCGTCATCAGCACGCCGTTGTTCGACACCGCCGACGCGATCATCGCCGCCTGCAGCGGGGTCAGCGCCACGTCCCGCTGCCCGATCGAGGACTGGGCCAGCGCCGGCGTGTCCGGGATGTCGCCGAGCGAGCTGGGCGAGACCCGCAGCGGGGTCTGCAGCGTGTCGCCGGTGCCGATGCCGAACCCGGCCGCCGCGGTCCGGAGCGCCGACTGCCCGACGTCGACGCCGAGCTTCGCGAACGCGGTGTTGTACGAGTTGGTCAGCGCCGTCTGCATGCTCACCTTCGGCGCGCCGCACGACTCGTTGCCGAAGTTGTGCAGCGCCGTCCGGGTCCCCGGCGGCGTGTACGCGGTCGGGGCAGTCGAGCTGCGTGTCCGGCGTCCGCCCGTTCTGCAGCGCGGCCGCGGCCACGATCACCTTGAAGGCCGAGCCCGGCGGGTAGCGCGCGTTGATCGCCCGGTTGAGCAGCGGGTCGCGCGGGTCGTTGGCCAGCTTGTTGTACGCGGCCCGGATCGAGCTCGGGTCGTGCGACGAGATCGGGTTGGGGTCGTACGACGGGCTGCTGGCCATCGCCAGGATCTTCCCGGTGGCCGGGTCCAGCGCGACCACCGCGCCGGCCCGGTCGCCGAGCCCCGTCACCGCCGCCTCCTGGGCCTGCTGGTTGAGCGTGAGCACGACATTGCCGCCGCGCGGGTCGCGGCCGGTGAGCAGCGCCGACAGCCGGCGGGTGAACAGCCGGTTGTCGTTGCCGGACAGGAAGTCGTTCTCCGCCTGCTCGATCCCGGTCGCGCCGTAGATCAGCGAGTAGAACCCGGTGACCGGCGCGTACGTGCTGCCGCCGGGGTAACGCCGCAGGTACTTCAGCTTGTCGTCGGTCGGCACCGACTCCGCCACCGGCCGGCCGTCGACGACGATCGTGCCGCGCTGCCGCTCGTACTCGTCGAGCAGCACCCTGGTGTTGCCGGGGTCGGTGCGCAGCTTGTCGCCCTCGAAGACCTGCACGTAGTTCGCGTTGGCGATGAGCAGCCCGAACAGCACCAGCATCGCCAGCGCCACGCGACGGATCGGCCGGTTCACCGGACCACCTCCGTCATCGCCTCGGCCAGCGGCGGCTTCGGCGGCGGGGTCGCCGGCGGGCGGCGGGCCGCGTCCGAGATCCGCAGCAGCAGCGCGACCAGCGCGAAGTTGGCCACCAGCGAGGACCCGCCGTACGAGAGGAACGGCGTGGTCAGGCCGGTCAGCGGGATCAGCTTGGTGACGCCGCCGACGACGATGAAGACCTGGAACGCGAGGGTGAACGCGAGGCCGGAGGCGAGCAGCTTGCCGAACGAGTCCCGCACGGTGAGCGCGGTCCGGAACCCGCGGGTCACGATGATCGCGTAGATCACCAGCAGCGCGACCAGGCCGACCAGGCCGAGCTCCTCGCCGACGGTGGCGATGATGAAGTCGGTCTTCGCGAACGGCACGGTCTCCGGCCGGCCGCCGCCGAGCCCGGTGCCGAACAACCCGCCGGTGCCGAGCCCGAACAGCGACTGGACGATCTGGTAGCCCTGGTCGTCCCGGTAGTCGAACGGCCGCAGCCAGACCTGCACCCGTTCCTGCACGTGCGCGAACGCGAAGTAGGCCGCGTACGCACCGACCAGGAACAGCCCGACGCCGATGAGCAGCCAGGACGTCCGCTCCGTCGCGATGTAGATCATCACGATGAAGATGCCGAAGAACAGCAGCGACGTGCCGAGGTCCTTCTCGCCGACCAGGACCAGCAGCGAGGCGCCCCAGGCGACGAGCACCGGACCGAGGTCGCGGCCGCGGGGCAGGTCGACGCCCATGAACCGGCGACTGGCCAGGGACAGCACGTCCCGTTTCTGCACCAGGAACGCGGCGAAGAAGACCATCAGCATGAGCTTGGCGAACTCACCAGGCTGGATGGAGAACCCGGCCACCCGGATCCAGATCTTCGCGCCGTTCACCTCGCTGAACCGGCCCGGCAGGATCGCCGGCAGGGCGAGGAAGGCCAGGCCGGCCGCGGCCAGCGTGTAGGCATACCGGGCCAGCGCGCGGTGGTCGCGCACGACCAGCAGCACGGCGACGAACAGGGCCAGCCCGATGCACGTCCACAGCACCTGGACCTCGGCGTCGCCGGCCGGGATCGGCTGGCCGTCCTGCTGGGCGTCGGCGGCCTCGGCCAGGTCGAGCCGGCGGATCAGCACCAGGCCGAGCCCGTTGAGCAGGGCGGTGGCCGGCAGGATGAGCGGGTCCGCGTACGGCGCGAGCCAGCGCACGGCGACGTGCGCGACCGCGTAGATCAGAGCGAAGCCGGCCCCGTACGTCCAGACGGCCGAGCTGACCGTGTCGTTGAACGTCGCGTCGACCACCACGTCCGCGGTGATCACCAGCACCACGGCGAACGCGAGCAGGGCCAGCTCGACGCCCCGGCGGCGGGGCGCCGACCTGGCGTCGCCGGCGGCGGTCGTGGGGAACGAGATCAAGGTGCCCGGCACCCCTCGTCGCCGGGCGCCTCGGTGCCGGACGGGTTGGCCGGGGACGTCGGGGTCGACGAGGTCGGCGCGGCGGTCGTGCGGGCCGGGGTCGGCTTGGCCGCCCGAGCTGGGTCGGGCGAGGGGTGGGCTTCGGAGTCGGGCTCGGGGTGGGGCTCGGGCACAGCGGCTTCTGCTGGCGCAGCAGCCGGGCGATGATCTGCTCGGCCTCGGTGCGGTTGTCGGCCGGGATGCCGTCCTGCACCTGGCGGCGGGGCACCTGGAGCAGGTCGTCCAGCCGCATCGGGTTCGTGTTGACCACCGAGTAGAGGTGCAGCGGGCCGACCGAGGCGTTGACCCCGCGGTAGACCGCGACCTGGTCGCCGTCGGCCCCGACGAAGTATTGCGCCTGGGTCCAGCGCCACAGGCCGTAGCCGGCGCCGGCGGCGAGGACGAACAGCGCGACCAGGCCGAGCGCGAGCCGCAGCCGGCGCCGGCGCGGCCTGGTCGGTGGCTCGGGCGCGGTGTCCTCCGGCTCCGGGCGCGGGTTGAGCGTGGCCGCCCGGGACGCCGGGGTGGTGTGGTCCGGCTCCCGGTGCTGGCGGTGGCCGCCGACCGCGCCGTCCATGACCGGGGCGTCGTCCCCGTACGGCACGTCGATGACGTCGGCGACGATGCAGGTCACGTTGTCCGGGCCGCCGGCCCGCAGGGCCAGCTCGACCAGCCGGTCGGCCGACTCGTGCGGGTCGGGCAGCTGCAGGGCCTCCAGCAGCGTGTCCGGCGAGACCACGTCGGACAGCCCGTCGCTGCAGACCAGGTAGCGGTCGCCGACCCTGGCCTCCCGGATCGACAGGTCCGGCTCGACCTCGGAGCCGTTGAGCGCGTGCAGGATCAGCGACCGCTGCGGGTGCGAGCTGGCCTCCTCCATGGTCAGCCGGCCCTCGTCGACCAGCGCCTGGACGAAGGTGTCGTCGTGGGTGATCTGGGTCAGTGACCCGCCGCGGACCAGGTACGCCCGGGAGTCGCCGACGTGCACCAGCCCGACCCGGGAACCGGCGAACAGCAGCGCGGTGAGCGTGGTGCCCATCCCGTCCAGGTTCGGGTCCTGCTCGATCATCGCGCGCAGGTTGTTGTTCGCGGCCGCGGTCGTGTCCCGCAGGGTGGAGATGAGGTCGTCGATCGGCCGGTCCTCGTCGAGGTGCGCGAGCGTGGAGATGACGACGTTGCTCGCCACCTCGCCGGCCGCGTGCCCGCCCATCCCGTCGGCCAGCGCGAGCAGCCGAGGCCCGGCGTACACCGAGTCCTCGTTGTTGGCGCGCATCAGCCCGCGGTCGGAGCGGACCGCGTACCGGAGGGCCACGGTCACCGGGCGCGACCTGGACCTGGGGGAACGTTCATGACCTCAACTCGAGAACCGTCTTGCCGATCCGGATGGGGACTCCGGGCGGGATCAGCGTGGGGCTGCTGACCTTCGTACGGTCGAGGTAGGTGCCGTTGGTCGAGCCGAGGTCCTCGACGTACCAGTCGCCGTCCCGGCTGACGAGCCTCGCGTGCCTGGTGCTCGCGTAGTCGTCGGTGAGCACCAGGGTCGAGTCGTTGGCCCGGCCGATCATGATGGGTTGGTCGCCCAGCGCGATGCGGGTGCCGGCGAGGCCACCCTCGGTGACGACCAGGTGGGTGAGCGCCTTCCCCCTTCGCTTCGGCCTGGGCCGCGGGGAGGCGGCCGGACGGGTGGGCATCGTCGAACGGGCCGCACCGGCCCCCGCCAGGTCCGCTCGGACGACGCGCAGCGTAGCGAAGATGAAGATCCAGAGCAGCGCCAGGAATCCGAACCGGAGGATCTGGACGACGATCGGGGCGTTCACAGGGCTCCGACCCTTTCAGGTCAGGCCGGCTCTTGCCGGTAGACGAGCACGGTGTGACCCAGCCGAACCACATCGCCGTGCTGCAATTGCCAGCTCTGCGCGCGGTGCCCGTTCACCGTCGTGCCGTTGGTCGAGCCGAGGTCGTGCAGGACGGCGCCCTGACCGTCGAAGCGGATGTCGATGTGCCGGCGGGACACCCCGGTGTCCGGCAGGCGCAGGTCGGCGTCCTGTCCGCGGCCGACCACGTTGCTGCCGACGTGCAGCTCCAGCCACTGCTGGCTGCCGTCGACGGTGAGCAGGTGGCGCATCCGCTGCTGCTGCTGGTGGTACGGCGGCGGCACCGTGGCCGGTGCGGCGTAGCCGTTGGCCTGCTGGTAGCCCTGCTGCTCGTACTGGTCGCTGTAGGCCGGCTGCTGACCGTAGCCGGGCTGGCCGTAGCCCTCGCCGTAGCCCTGGTCCGGCGGACCGTAGCCCTGATCGGGCGGGCCGTAGCCCGGGTCGCGGCCGCCGTAGCCCTGGTCCGGCTGGCCGTAGCCCTGATCCCCGCCGTAACCGCCGCCGTAGCCGCCGCCCTGGCTGGCCGCGAAGCCCGGCACCGGGCCACCGGCGCCGGCCGCCGCCGCCCGGCCCCGGCCCGGCCGGCACCGCCGGCATCGACAGCGAGTTGTACGGGCGGCGGCGCGGGCCCGCGTTGGGGTCCACGCTGCTGGTCACGTTGAACATCCCGGTCCCCAGCTCCTCGTTGCGCGACAGCGACACCTCGATGTCCCCGAACGTCGACCAGCCCTCGTCGTCCACGTGCTCCTGCACCATCTCCGCCAGAGTGTTGGTCAGTTGCGTCTCCCACGGAGCGAGGCGGTCGTGGTCGGTCGGGCCCAACTCCACCACGTACCGATTCGGCACCAGCACCCGGTCCTGACCGACGATGGCCCGCCGGGCCTCGGCCTCCCGCTGGAGCGCCTTGGCCACCTCGACCGGCTCCACCTGACCCTTGAACAGGCGCGCGAAGGCAGTGCCGACCGCACCTTCGAGGCGCCGCTCGAAGCGCTGCAGCACACCCACTGAACTTCCCTCCTCGCCACGACTGTCGAACGATGGTATCCGCGCTCGGCCTACCCCATGTCTCACGCACGGGAACGGCCGGTTGATGCAGGCGGCCCCGGTCCGGTCGACGTCCTGACCCATCTGTATCGCCAACGACCGTTGTCACAGCCATCGTCTCCTCCTAGCGTCGAGGAATGGTGTTCACGGTCGAGCCGCACGTACGGGGGTCGGCTACCACTCCGGCAGCCACTACTCCGCCCCGCAGCCGTACACCCGGGAGATGTTCGAGCGAACCCAGGGCTGGATGCGGGAGTGGGGGCTGCTCGACCTCACCGACCCGGACGGCGCCCGGTACGACCGGACAGTGCTGGCCTGACGGGCGGCTGAGCGGGAAATACCGGCCGCGGGCGGACCATGCCTGCGTGCTATCCTCGCTCGGCCACTGGGCGAGTGGCGGAATGGCAGACGCGCACGGTTCAGGTCCGTGTGTCCGTAAGGACGTGGGGGTTCAACTCCCCCCTCGCCCACACGCTCCTGGGGACCCCTGTCCGCGGAAGGCGCGGACCGGGGTCGCTTCATGCTGGCCGCGGGGCCGAGCCCCGCGTGCCCCACGTTCCGGTCGGGACTTTGGTGCCGCGTGCCCCACGTTCCGGTGGGGACTTGGGCCGCGGTGCCCCACGTTCCGGTCGGGGACTTTGGCGCGGGGCCGAGCCCCGGGTGCCCCACGTTCCGGTGGGGACTTGGGCGCGGACGTCCGAGACTCGGGCCGCGTGCCCCACGTTCCGGTCGGGGACTTTGGCCGCGCGACCCCACGAGTCGGCTCCGTTCGGCTTCGTGACTTGACGGGTGACATACCTGTCGTCGGGCGGGTGCTTGCGTCGGTGCCTGCTCCGTTGCCGGCTTGTTGCCGGTCGGGGGCGTTGGCTTATTCGGCCGGTTCGGCTTCGCTGCGGTTGCTGGTGGGGATTCGGTGCCGGAGCCGGTGCGGGTGGCCACGGCGTTCACCAGTGAGCGGCACTTTCGGCTTGACGGGCGGCCCATGGCTGCGTGGGCGCCTCTGTCGGGGTTCTTTGCTTGTCGTGACGGGTTCGTGCGGACTCATGCGAACTATCCGCATCATCGGGAGCGGCTGTGTCGGGCGCTCGGGATCGCGGCGTCGCCGGAAGCCCTGCGGGAGCGGGTCTTGGGGCTGTCGGCGGTTGAGGTCGAGGAGATGGTGACCGCTGCCGGTGGGGTTGCGGTCGCGGTGCGGAGTGAGGCGGAGTGGGCTGCGCATCCGCACGGGTCGCGGGTCGGGTCGCTGCCGTTGGTCGTGCAGGAGCGGCGGTCGGAGGGAGCGGGGCGCCCGGTCGACGGGGCCCGGGTGCTCGATCTCACCCGCGTGATCGCCGGGCCGGTGGCCACGCGGACGTTGGCCCTGTGGGGGGCCGATGTGTTGCGGGTGGATCCGCCGTCCCTTCCGGAGATCGAGTGGCAGCACCTCGACACCGGGGCGGGGAAGCGCAGCTGCGTGCTGGACGTGCGCTCGGAGCGGTTCGCGGAGCTGGCCGCGGAGGCTGACGTGCTGGTGCACGGATATCGGCCGGGGGCGTTGCCGCTCGACGGGGTGATCGAGGCGAACCCGCGACTCGTCGTCGCGTCGCTGTCCGCATGGGGCACCGCCGGGCCGTGGGCGGGGCGGCGGGGGTTCGACAGCATCGTGCAGGCGGCCAGCGGGATCGCGATGGCCGAGTCGCCGGACGGGCTGCGGCCCGGGGCGCTGCCGGCGCAGGCGCTCGACCACAGCGCCGGCTACCTGCTCGCCGGGGCGGTCGCGACCGCACTGCAGCGGGGTGGCGGGTGGTCGGTGTCGACCTCGCTCGCCCGGGTCGCGCACGAGCTGCTCACCGCCGACCGGTCGGTGCAGCCGGAGTCCGGCGAGTTCACCCCCACCACCGTCACCCACGGCTCGCTCACGTACGCGCGCCCGGCCCTGCACGCCGACGACTTCCCGGCCCCGCCGCGCCCGTGGGGCCGGGACGAGCCGGCCTTCCTCCGGTAGGGGCGGCTAGGGGACCACGATCTGCGCCGACGCGGTGTTGTCGTCCTCGTTGAGCTCGGGGATCTGGCCGGTGTCGTCGACCGTGGCCTCGACCGCGTGGTCGCCGTCGGTGGCGGTCCAGGCCGCGCCGGTCACGCCGTCGTCGGCGGTGAAGGTGCGCTGGTCGCCCGGGCCGAGCGGGGTGCTGTCGCTGCCGGACCAGCTGACCACCGTGCCGTCGACCGAGAACGCGACGCCCGTCGGCAGCGGCGGCGTCGCGGCCGCGCCGGTGTTGCGGACCAGCGCCGAGAACACCACCGGCTGGCCGGCGCCGGACGGCTGCGGCGTCCAGGACACGTCGACCACCACGAGGTTCGCCGCGGCGTCGAGCACCGAGGCGTCGGCGGTCGGCGACGGGGTGGTCGGCTCGGCCGTGGTCGGCTCGGGCCCCGGCCGCGGACGACGAGGCGGCCGAGCTGGACGCGGCCGTGCTCGGTGCCGGCGGGCGTCGTCGCGCCGGTCGGGCTCGGGGTCGCCGAGGTCGTGGCCGGTGCGGGGACGAGCGTGCCGGCCCCGGCCGGCGGTGCGGTGGTCGCGCTCGGGTCGCCGGCCGCCGGGGCCGGGGCGTTCTCGGTGACCGCCGGCTGCGGCGGGCCGGACGCGAGCCGCACCCCGACGGGTCCCTCGGAGCCCGACTTGGTCACCAGCAGCGGGATGATCACCGGGATCGTCGCGAGCAGGACGACCACAAGGCCGAGCAACACGTGCGTACGGGACGGACGATGCCGGCTCACAGAGTCCTCGGGGTAGGGGTCAACGGTCCACGTACCTTACGGATCGGGACACTCTGCCACACGAGCCGCCGGAGGTCAGCTCCCGGGGCGGAAATGCGTCACGGCTGCGGTAGCCGCAGCGCGGCCAGCTGCGTCGCCGAGCCGACCAGCGCGCCGGTCGAGTCCCAGACCTGGCAGTCCTCGTCCACCCGGCTGTCCGCGACCAGCCGGGCCCGCTGCCGGACCCGCAGCGGCCCGTCCGCCGGCAGCGCCCGCAGGTACGCGGTGAGCTCCATCGTCGGCACCCACGACCCGGTCAGGCCGAGGTCGAACGTGGCCGGCGGCAGGATGTCCAGCGCCACCAGCACCGCGTACGGGTCGGGCGGGGTCGGCGCCATCCGGGCGTAGCCGCGGACCTCGCCGGCCATCGCCGGCCGGTCGACGGCGAACCCCGCGGTGGCCGGGTCGAGCCGCACCTCCACCTCGGCGAAGATCGGCACGGTGAAGCGCGGGTCGCTGGCCGGCGCGGCCAGGCAGTCCTGCTCCGGCGGCAGCTCCGGCACCGGCACGTCCGACCAGTACGGCGGGCCGGACGGCGCCAGCGTGCCGCAGGTCACCAGCGCCTCCACGCAGCGCCGGCCGCCGGCGACCAGGGTGGCCCTGGCCTGGCTGGCGGTCCGGCCCTGGCGCAGCACCTCGACCATGACCTCGGCCGGGCCGGAGTCGGGAGCGGCCAGGTAGTGCGCGCTGATCGCGGCCGGGTGCGGCAGCTCGGCCGGCGCGCCGATCGCCGCCTCGGCCACCGCCGCCTTGGCCAGCACGACCAGCAGGTAGCCGCCGTGCTGCTTGCTGCCGATCGCCCACCCGGGGTCGAGCATCGCCCCGTACCGCCCGCCGCCCAGCGGCTCCACCGCGCTCGCCTTGCCAAGCTCCACGGCCAGCACGGTAGAGGATGGGCGGATGGACCCCGCCGCGATCGTGTTCGACCTCGACGGCGTGCTGGTGGACTCCGAGCAGGTCTGGGACGACGTGCGCCGGGCGATCGTGGCCGACCGCGGCGGCCGGTGGATCGACGAGGCGACCGCGGCGATGCAGGGGATGAGCACGCCGGAGTGGGCGCACTACCTGACCACGCTCGGCGCGGCCGGCAGCCCGGACGAGCTGGCCCGGGCGGTGATCGAGGCGATGGCCGACCGCTACCGGGCGCACGTGCCGCTGCTGCCCGGCGCGGTCGAGGCGGTCACCGCGCTGTCCGAGTGGTGGCCGCTCGGGGTGGCCAGCTCCTCGCCGCCCGAGCTGATCCGGGTGGTGCTCACGGCGGCGGGGCTGACCGCCCGGTTCCGGGTCACCGTGTCCAGCGAGGAGGTGCCGCGGGGAAAGCCGGCCCCGGACGTCTACCACGCCGCGGCGACGAGGCTCGTCGCCGAACCGGCCACCTGCGTCGCGGTCGAGGACTCGGCCAACGGGCTGCGGGCGGCCGCGGCCGCCGGGATGGTCGTGGTCGCCGTGCCCAACCCGCACTTCCCGCCGCCGGCCGACGCGCTCTCGCTGGCCCGGGCGAGCGTCCGCACCCCGGCCGGGCTCACCCCCGAGCTGATCCGCGCGCTCTAGCCCGAGCTCCGCCGCGCCAGCCGGTGATCAGGTCAGCCGTAGAACCGGCGTACCTCGGCGCGGAACTCGGCGTCCTTGAGGTCGGTGCTGTCGCTCCACTGGTCGACCGAGCCGATCAGCCGGCGCCGGGTCAGCCGCCGCACCGCCGGGTCACCGACCGCCGCGACCAGCACCGCCGCCACCCGGTCGCCGTCGATCACCCAGAACGGCCGGCCGCCGGACAGCCGCGGCCGCGGGTCCACCGGCGCGCACAGGTCGAGCTCGTTCTGCCGGCGGACCAGCATCCCGGCCGCCGCCGCGTACGCGTCCTGCCGCTCCGGCCAGGTCGGCGCGGCGACCAGCTCGGCCAGCACCGGGGTCAGCGCCGCCGCGAGATCGAGCCGCGCGAACGCGGTGCCGAACCACTTCGGGTACGGCGCGTACCGCCGCTCCAGCAGGAAGCCGAGCGCCATCAGGTCCCGGGTCAGCCGGCCGCCGATCACCGCCGAGCCGAGCTCGTCGCCGGCGTGCCCGGCCCGGCCCATCAGGTGCTCCTCCGCGCCGAGCCGGGTCCAGCCGGCCGCGAGCAGGTAGCGCCAGAGGTCCGTCGGATACCAGGCCAGCCGCTCGCGCAGCCGGGTCAGCTCGCCGACCCCGTCGTGGTGCACCGGCCCGGCCGTCACCGAGAGCAGCTGCTGGCCCGGGAACGACAGCCAGTCGGCCACCGACAGCGGGTCGGCCGGATCCCAGCCGAGCTGCCGGCGGGCGAACGCCCGCACGGTCGTCGTCATCGACCGGACCGGGCCGGGTGCACCCGGTGCCCGCAGAACTCGTCCGGCAGCCGGGCGGCGAGCATCGAGCGGATCGCCGGCGCCCGCCCGGCCTCGGCGTCCGGCAGGAACAGCGTGACCGTCGGTCCCCAGTCGTGGTCGCGGGACATCGCCGTGTCGTAGCCGAGCACGTCGGAGCCCTGGCCCAGGTGCGCGGCCGCGTACGGCAGGCCGGGGAACTCCGCGTCCAGCAGCGGGCGCACCGCCTCCGCGTAGAAGCGGCGGCCCAGCTCCGCGCCGGGGACGAACGGCGTACCCACCTGGGGAAAGGTACGCACCGGCGGGACCGTAGTTGATCAGCGGGTCACAGCGTCACCCCGTACGGCCAGCCGTCCATCTTGTCGCCGCAGACCGGGCCGAGCGACCAGCCGATCACCAGCGGGCTGGTCTCGTCCGGCGGGATGATCGACGCGTACGCCGGGGTGGGGCAGGGCTGTGCGCCGGGCGGCACCGCGCTCCAGTGGACGGTCCGGCCCACGCTCGCCCCCGGCGCCAGCCGGATCAGCGTGACCGGCCGCCCGGTGTCCCGGGTCAGCGTGATCGGCAGTTGCTTCTTGGCCGCGTCCAGCGGCTGCAGGCCGCCGTACCCGAAGACCGTGCAGGTGCGGGCGGAGGTGTTGGTCAGCGACAGCGTCGCGTACCGCTGGCCGGCGCCGGGTTCGCCCGAGCTCAGCGACGCGGACAGCTCGGAGGTGTGGCAGCGCGACGGGCCGAGATCCGTCCCGTGCTCTGCGCGGGCTGGGCCGCCGTGCTCGGGGAGGACGTGGTCGGGGCGGGGGCCGACCCGGTCCCCGGCCCGGTCGCCGGCGCTGCCGAGCCCGCGGTCGTGCCACCGCTGCCGCCGGCGCAGCCCGCGACGCCGGCCAGCACCGCCGCCAGCGCCGCCGCGGCCAGCGCGATCCGGATCTTCACGGTCGCTCCTTCCGTCCTGATCAGCCTTACCACCTGGTGTGATGCTGGGCAGGGTGGTCTGGTTGCCGTTCTTCGCTCGCTCACAGCGAACGGCCGGAAGGTTCTCCGCTCCGGTGCGTTGAGTGCATCAGACTCAATCCAATCGAGGTGCGAAGACTCATGGCGAACCTGACACTCCCGGTCCTGCCGTTCACCGACGGTGTGCTGCTGCCGGGCATGGTCGTGCCGGTGGAGCTTGACTCCGAGGCACAGGCCGCCGTCGACGCGGCCCGCACCGCGGGCTCCGCTGCCGGCGGGATAAGGAGCGAGGCGCGGGTCCTGGTGGTCCCGCGGCTGGACGGCAAGTACGCGGCCATCGGCACGGTGGCGATCCTGGACCAGGTCGGCCGGCTGCCCACCGGCGAGCCCGGCGCGCTGCTGCGCGGCACGTCCCGGGCCCGGGTCGGGCACGGCGTGACCGGTCCCGGTGCCGCGCTCTGGGTCGAGGCCACTCCGGTCGAGGCCGACCCGGTGACCGAGAAGGCCCGGGAGCTCGCGGCGGAGTACAAGACCGTGGTCGAGGGGATCCTGCAGGCGCGCGGCGCCTGGCAGCTGATCGACTCGATCCGCAACATCACCGACCCCGGCCAGCTGGCCGACACCTCCGGCTACGCGCCGTACCTGGAGCTGGAGCAGAAGGCCAGGATCCTGGAGACGACCGACGTCGAGGAGCGGCTGACGCTGCTGCTGGAGTGGTCGCGGGCCTACCTGGCCGAGGCCGAGGTGACCGCGAAGATCCGCGACGACGTGCGCGAGTCGATGGACAAGACGCAGCGGGAGTTCCTGCTGCGCCAGCAGCTGGCCGCGATCCGCAAGGAGCTCGGCGAGGACGGCTCGGAGGACGAGGAGGCGGACTACCGCACCCGGGTCGAGGCCGCCGACCTGCCCGAGAAGGTCAAGGCCGCGGCGCTGCGCGAGGTCGGCAAGCTGGAGCGGGCCAGCGACCAGAACCCGGAGGCGGGCTGGATCCGCACCTGGCTGGACACCGTGCTGGACATCCCGTGGAACGTGCGGACCGAGGACTCGACCGACGTCATCGCGGCCCGCGAGGTGCTCGACGCCGACCACCACGGCCTGTCCGACGTGAAGGACCGCATCGTGGAGCACCTGGCCGTCCGGGCCCGGCGCGCCTCCCGCGGCCTCGACGTCGTCGGCGGCCGCGGCTCCGGTGCGGTGCTGGCGCTGGTCGGTCCGCCCGGCGTGGGCAAGACCTCGCTCGGCGAGTCGGTCGCCCGCGCGCTGGGCCGGAAGTTCGTCCGGGTGTCGCTCGGCGGCGTCCGGGACGAGGCCGAGATCCGCGGCCACCGGCGCACGTACGTCGGCGCGCTGCCGGGCCGGCTGGTCCGGGCCATCCGCGAGGCCGGCTCGATGAACCCGGTGATCCTGCTCGACGAGATCGACAAGGTCGGCTCGGACTACCGCGGCGACCCGTCCGCGGCGCTGCTCGAGGTGCTCGACCCGGCGCAGAACCACACGTTCCGCGACCACTACCTCGAGGTCGAGCTCGACCTGTCCGACGTGCTGTTCCTGGCCACGGCGAACGTCCGGGAGACGATCCCGGAGCCGCTGCTGGACCGGATGGAGCTGGTCACGCTCGACGGCTACACCGAGGCGGAGAAGGTCGCGATCGCCCGCGACCACCTGCTGCCGCGGCTGCTCGACCGGGCCGGCCTGACCGCCGACGAGGTCACCGTCGCGGACGACGCGCTGCACCTGGTCGCCGGCGAGTACACGCACGAGGCCGGGGTGCGCCAGCTGGAGCGCGCGCTCGCGCGGGCGCTGCGGAAGGTGGCCACGGCGCTGGCGACCGACCCGGGACAGGCTCCGGTCACGATCACGGCCGCCGACCTGCACCAGTACCTCGGCCGGCCGCGGTTCACCCCGGAGTCGGCCGAGCGTACGGCCGTGCCGGGCGTGGCGACCGGGCTCGCGGTCACCGGGGCCGGCGGTGACGTGCTGTTCATCGAGGCCAACACGGCCAAGGGCGACGGCCTGGTGCTGACCGGGCAGCTCGGCGACGTCATGAAGGAGTCGGCGCAGATCGCGCTGTCGTACCTGAAGGCCAACGGCTCGCGGCTCGACGTGCCGGTCGACTCGCTCGCCGACAACCGGATCCACGTGCACGTGCCGGCCGGCGCGGTGCCGAAGGACGGTCCGTCCGCGGGCGTGACGATGACGACGGCGATCGCGTCGCTGCTGACCGGGCGGCCGGTGCGGTCCGAGGTCGGCATGACCGGCGAGGTCTCGCTGACCGGCCGGGTGCTGCCGATCGGCGGGGTGAAGCAGAAGCTGCTCGCCGCCCACCGGGCCGGGCTGACCGAGGTGATCATCCCGAAGCGCAACGAGCCCGACCTGGAGGACGTGCCGGACGAGGTGCTGGCGGCGCTGACCGTGCACCCGCTGTCCGACGTGGCCGACGTGCTCGCGCTCGCGCTGCAGCCCGCGTACGACTCCGTCACCGCTCCCGTCGCCGCCTAGGCGACCGACCACCCGAGGCCCGGTCCACCACCGTGTGGGCCGGGCCTCGGCGCGTCCGGCGTGGGTGGCCGGCCGGCTCTTGTCCGGACGGCCGAGTCGGTGTTGCCTGCGGGTACGACCCCGAGGAGGCCGCCGTGACGCAGACGCTGACCAGGACCGACCAGTGGCTCGCCGAGTTCGGGGAGGCCCTCGAGCAGGGCGACATCGACCGGGCCGCCGGGATGTTCGCCGAGCAGAGCTTCTGGCGCGACCTGGTCGCGTTCAGCTGGAACATCGTCACGGTCGAGGGACCGGCCGGGGTCCGCGGCCTGCTCGAGGGCACGCTGGAGACGACCCGGCCGACCGGCTGGCGCACCACCGAGGAGCCGACCGAGGCCGACGGGGTGACCACGGCCTGGATCGCGTTCGAGACCGCGGTCGGCCGCGGCAACGGCCTGCTCCGGCTGCGCGACGGCAAGGCCTGGACCCTGCTCACCGCCCTGTACGAGCTGACCGGCCACGAGGAGCCGGCCCACGCCCGCCGCCCGATGGGCGCCGAGCACGGCGTCAACCGCGACCGCAACACCTGGCTGGAGCGGCGCGAGCAGGAGGCGGCCGAGCTCGGCTACACGACCCAGCCCGAGGTGCTGATCGTCGGCGGCGGCCAGGCCGGCATCGCGCTCGGCGCCCGGCTGCGCCAGCTCGACGTGCCGACGATCATCGTCGACAAGCGCGGCCGGCCCGGCGACCAGTGGCGCAGCCGGTACAAGAGCCTCTGCCTGCACGACCCGGTCTGGTACGACCACCTGCCCTACATCAAGTTCCCGGAGAACTGGCCGGTCTTCTCGCCCAAGGACAAGATCGCCGACTGGCTCGAGTCGTACACCCGGGTGATGGAGCTCAACTACTGGACCGGCACCGAGGCCAAGCAGGCCACGTACGACGAGGCGACCGGCGAGTGGCGGGTGACGGTCGAGCGGGACGGGCAGGCGCACGTGCTGCGGCCGAAGCAGCTCGTGCTGGCCACCGGCATGTCCGGCAAGCCGAACGTGCCCGAGCTCGCCGGGGCCGAGGCCTTCCGCGGCGACCTGCACCACTCCTCCCAGCATCCCGGGCCGGACGCGTACAAGGGCAAGCGGTGCGTGGTGATCGGCTCGAACAACTCGGCCTTCGACATCTGCGGCGCGCTCTGGGAGGTCGGCGCCGACGTGACGATGGTGCAGCGCTCGTCGACGCACATCGTCCGGTCCGACACGCTGATGGAGATCGGGCTCGGCGCGCTCTACTCCGAGGAGGCGGTCGCCGGCGGCGTCACCACCGAGAAGGCGGACATGATCTTCGCCTCGCTGCCGTACCGGATCATGCACGAGTTCCAGATCCCGCTGTACGACCAGATGCGCGAGCGCGACGCCGACTTCTACGAGCGGCTGGAGAAGTCCGGGTTCGACCACGACTGGGGACCGGACGGGTCCGGGCTGTTCATGAAGTACCTGCGCCGCGGCTCCGGCTACTACATCGACGTCGGCGCGGCCGACCTGGTCGCCGACGGCGAGGTGAAGCTGGCCAGGGGCCAGGTCGACCACCTGACCGAGGACGCGGTCGTGCTCGCCGACGGCACGTCGCTGCCGGCCGACCTCGTCGTCTACGCGACCGGCTACAACTCGATGAACGGCTGGGTCGCCGACCTCATCTCACCGGAGGCCGCGGACACGGTCGGCAAGGTCTGGGGCCTCGGCTCGGACACGCCGCAAGGACCCGGGTCCGTGGGAGGGCGAGGAGCGCAACATGTGGAAGCCGACCCGGCTGCCGGCGCTCTGGTTCCACGGCGGCAACCTGCACCAGTCCCGGCACTACTCGCTCTACCTGGCCCTGCAGCTCAAGGCGCGGTACGAGGGCATCCCGACCCCGGTGTACGCGCTGGCCGAGGTCCACCACACCCGCTAGAGCGACGCGGCGAACGCGCGGAGGTCCCCGGCGAACAGGTCGGGGACCTCCAGCGCGGCGAAGTGCCCGCCCCGGTCGTGCTCGGTCCACCGGGTGATCGCGAAGAACCGCTCGGCCAGCTCCCGCGGCGCCCTGACCGGTTCCTTGGGAAACACCGAGACCGCCGTGGGCACGGTCACCGGCCTCGGATCGCCGGGCGGCCGCTCCACGTACGGGCCGAAGGACGAGCCGATCGTGTTCGTCACCCAGTAGAGCGTGAGGTGGGTGAGCAACTCGTCCGGCGGGAAGCTGGCCGCGAAGTCGTCGCTCCATGACCGGAACTTCTCGGTCAGCCAGCCGGCCAGGCCCGGCCGGCGAGTCGGCCAGCCCGTACGCGGCGGTCATCGGCTTGGTCGACTGCAGCTGCAGGTAGCCACCCTCGCGGCGCTGCCAGTCCTGCACGGCGGCGAGGAAGTCGCGCTCGGCCGGCGACAGGTCGGCCGGGTCGATCGCGGCCGCCCGCCACAGCGCCAGGTTGGTGAGGTGCAGGCCCGCGACCCGATCCGGGTGGATCAGCGCCAGGTGCTCCGCCGCCCCGCCACCGATGTCGCCGCCGGACACCACGTACCGGTGGTAGCCGAGCGAGGCCATCAGCCCGGCGACCTGCTCGGCCATGACCTGCCGGCTGGCCCGGCCGATCGCGGGCGGGTCGGAGAAGCCGTAGCCGGGCAGGGACGGAACGACGACCGGGTGGTCCGCCAGCAGCGGCAGTGCCGTGACGAAGCGCAGGAACGAGTCCGGCCAGCCGTGCAGCAGCAGCAGCGGAATCCCACTGCCGGTCTGCTGGTGCACGAAGTGCAGGCCGTCCGCCCGGAAGTGCGGCAGTTCGTTGAGCTCGGCCTCGTGCCGCCGCCAGTCGTAGCCGGTCCGCCAGTGGTTGAGCAGCTCGCGCAGGAAGTCGGGGTCGGTGCCGCGATCCCAGCCCACGCCCGCGGCGGCGACCGGCCACCGGGTGATCGCCAGCCGGGCGCGCAGGTCGGCCAGCACGGCGTCGGCCACGTCGATCCGGTACGGCTGCATGCCGGTCAGTCTGCCGGCCGGGCCCGGACCGCGTACGCCACGGTGGCGATGAGCGCGAGGGCGACGATCACCGCCGCGTAGGCGTTGGCGGTCGCGCGCAGGCCGATGTGGGTGGTGAGCACGCCGGCGGCCAGCGCCGGCACGCTGAAGCCGAGGTACGAGGTGACGTAGACGGCGGTGAGCAGCTCGCCGCGCTCGGTCAGCCCGACCAGCGGGGCCAGCGCCCGCAGCGAGCCGGCGAACGACGGGCCGAAGCCGAGCCCGGCGATCGCGCTGCCGACCAGGTAGAGCCAGAACTGGTCGACCCCGACCGCGGCGATCGTCAGCCCGGTGCCGACGACGAACAGCGGCGCGCCGACGAGCACGGCCCTGGCCGCGGTCCAGTGCGGGGTGACCAGCGACCCGATCGCGCCGGCACCGAAGATCGCCGCCAGCGGCAGCCCGGCGACCAGCCGGTCGTCGCCGCCGGTGAGGCTCGCGGTCAGGGACGGGCCGAGCGAGAGGTAGAAGCCGGTCAGCGCCCAGCCGGCGACCACGATCGGCGTCACCGCGAGGAACGTCGCCCGGGCCGCCGGCGGCACCCCGATCCGCGGCCGGACCGCCCGCAGCCAGCCCGGCGAGTAGGGCACCGTCTCCGGGACCACCGCCAGCGCGGCCGCCGCGACCAGGAACGCGCCGAGCAGCAGCCAGAACACCAGCTGACGCGGCGCCGGTCCGTGCTGCACCAGCGCCCCCGCCCCGAGCGCGCCGACGGCCAGGCCGAGCGACGGCGCGACCGCGCTCACCGTCGGCCCCATCCCGGGTCGCGGCTGCAGGTCGAGCAGCACCGCGGACAGGGTGCCGGTGGCCACGCCGGTGCCGAGGCCCTGCAGCACCCGGGCGCCGAACAGCCAGCCCACCCCGTCGGCGACCGCGAACACGGCCATCGCCGCGGCGAGCAGCAGCAGCGAGACGAGCAGCACCGGCCGGCGGCCGACCCGGTCGGACAGCGCGCCGGTGGTCAGCAGCGCGACGATCAGCGCGAACGCGTACACGGCGAAGATCGCGGTGAGGGTGACCGGGGAGAAGCCGAAGCGCCGCTCGTACTCCGGGTAGAGCGGGGAGGGCGTGCTCGCGGCGAACAGCACCAGCCCGAGGGTCACGCCCATGAGGACGAACGCGGCGGACGGCGCCAGTCGGAGCCCGCGGGCGGCGGCAGGGCTACGGACGGCGGTCAGCTCCACGAGGGCCGGAACCCGCCGCGCCGAGCGCGGATGTTCCGGATCGGGGTGGCGGGATTCGGTCACGGTCGCTCAGGCGTGGGCCGAGAAGACCTCCTGTCCGATCACCGGCCGCAGCCGCCGCTCGTTCTGCCCGTACGAGCCGAACGCCCGGTGCAGGTCGCCGGTCAGCACGTTGCCGAGCTGCGCCAGCACCATGGACTGGTCCAGCGACAGGTACGTCGCCGCGACCCGTCCCGACCTCACCGCGACCGCGTCGTAGAAGCCACCGTCGCCGTACACCGGGAAGTCGGCCCTGAGCTTGGCCAGGTTGGCCAGCGCCGCGTCCTTCGCGTACGGCAGGGCGAGGAAGACCGCGTGCGGGGTGACCACGCCGTCCCCGTACGTGGGGTCCGGGTTGGTGGCCGGGCGGCAGTCGCCGAAGCCGAGGTCGAGGTTGGTCGACTCCTCGTCGGAGTAGTAGCCCTCCGGGTTCATCCCGACCGCCTCGACGCCCCAGGTCGAGTAGCCGCCGGCCGGGTTGCTGGCCGGCGAGAAGCCCCAGTAGCCGTAGCCGGCCTCGGCCAGCCCGTGCTCGATCTGGGCCCGGACGGTCAGCGGGTGGTTGACCCGCCAGCTGTGCGGTCCCCAGGCCGCCTCGGGCACGAACAGGTCGGGCATGAGCGCCTCGAACATGTCCCCGCCCCAGCTCGGCACGACCTGGAAGCCGCGGTAGCGGTACGCACCTTCGTAGACCGGGATCCCGTCGTAGCGTGCGCATCACGCCGACCGGCTGCTGCTCCTGGAAGGAGAAGTCGCAGGTCGGCGGGAAGGTGCGGTTGGTCGCGTAGTAGGCCTTGGCCGGGATCTGGCCGCGGGCGATGCCGACGTAGAGGGCGATCCTGGCCTCGGTGATCGCGGTGTCGTAGGAGTTGCAGGTGTACCAGACGTCCGGGCCGCGGTGCCGGTAGTTGTCGACCACCGTGCAGCCGCCCGGGTCGGCGTCCCAGAACCCGCCGCGGTTGTAGCCGGCGTCGATGCCGTCGTGGGCCGAGGCCGGGTTGTAGAAGAAGCCGAAGTCCATCGGGCCGAGCAGCGCGTCCGCCTGCCGTGGCCAGCCGCGGCTCGGCCCTGCGCGACCACCATCAGCGCGGCCGCGAGCCAGCCGTTGTCCACAGTGGACAGGAACGGGTGGACGACGCTGCCGTCCGGCGGCCAGACGGTGAGCTTCGCGCCGGTGGACGGCGAGTACCAGTTGTAGAACATGCCGCTCGGGCCGTGTCTGTCCAGAGTGGACAGCGTCTGCAGGGTCCGGCTCATCCGCGCGTACGCCTCGGTGCGGCCGATGATGCCGGTGTCCCGGGCGACCACGGTCGACCAGAGGTAGCCGCCGATGTTCGTCGGGCTGGTGAACGCCGGCCCGGACCGGCGCGGTGACCGGGCCGGTCATGTTGTCGGTCGGCAGCCCGGTGGCCGGGTCGGTCATCGCGACCATCGACTTCCAGGTGTCCCGGGCGTAGCCGAGCAGCACCTGCCGGTCGGTCGGCGGTCGGGCGCCGGCGGCCTGGTCCTTGGCCTGCGCCGTCCCCACCAGCAGCGGGGTCAGCAGCAGGCTGAGCAGCAGCACGATGCGCGTCCGTCGTTGCACGCTCATGCCCGCCACACTCCTCCGTTCGGCGCATCCGGACAAGAGGCCGATTGCCACTCAGCCGGCCGCGTAGCGGATGCCGGCGGCGAGCAGCCGCCGGAACACCGGGTCGGCGTAGATCGCGTCCGGGTGGCCGAGGCCGGTGTAGAACGACCGACCGCGGTCCACCGCGGCGGTCCAGGCGATCGGGTGGTCGGCGCCCATGGTGCCGCCCGAGTACGTCGATTCGTCGAGGGTGGCGAGCACCTGCACGCCCGCCGGCCGGTCGCGGAAGTTGTACGGCTCGTCGGTGACCCGCCAGGTCGGCGGCAGGCCGGTCGGTCAGGGCGCCGGACGGAACCGGACGGTCACCGGCTGGACGGCCGGGTGGCCCGCGAACCGGGCGCCGACAAGCTCGCCGTAGAACGGCCAGCCGTACTCGGTGTCGGCCGCGGAGTGCACGCCGACGAACCCGCCGCCGCCCCGCACGTACGCCTCCAGCGCGGCCCGGCCGGACGGGTCGAGCACGTCGCCGGAGGTGGACAGGAACACCACCGCCCGGTAGCCGGCCAGGCTGTCCGGCGGTGAACGCGGCCGGGTCCTCGGTCGCGGTCACCGCGAACCCGCCGGCGGCGCCGAGCTCGCGGATCGTGCCGATCCCGGTCGGGATCGAGGCGTGCCGGAAGCCGGTCGTCCTGGTGAAGACCAGCACCCGGTACGGCCCGGGGCCGGCGGCCGGACCGGAACCGGCCGGCCCGAGCTGCGCAGCCACCGCCGCAGCCGGCCAGCCCGGCGCAGAGCAGCACGACGGCGACCGGCGCGAGGAACCTCACCCGGGCATGGTCCCGCGCTCAGGCGGGCTGGACCCAGGGGGCGGTGACGTCCTCGGCGTGCGGCTGCTCGCCGCAGTCGGCGCACACCGTCACCGCGCGCAGGTCCGACCCGCAGGTGTGGTGCATCAGCTTCGGCTCGCGGACGAGGTGCTCGTTGCCCCAGGCCATCAGCGCGAGCACCACCGGCAGCAGGGTCTTGCCGGCCTCGGTCAGGTGGTACTCGTACCGGGCCGGCGCCTCCTGGTAGCGCCGGCGCTCGATCACGCCCTCGTCCTCGAGGTGCCGCAGCCGGGTGGACAGGATGTTCCGCGGCGCGCCGGTGCGCTCGACGATCCGGTCGAAGCGGTGCACGCCGTAGAACAGCTCGCGCAGGGCGAGCAGCGACCAGCGCTCGCCGATCACCTCGAGAGCGGCCGCCGCCGGGCATCCCTCCCGGTCTGATCTCACCGCCTGCCTCCTCAGTTGCATTTTCGAACTCACTCACCATACGCTCTGCTGCCGTGAGCGCAGACGTGCAGGCCGCGGTGGCCGTCACGCACCGCCGGCGCGGCCCGCACCCGGCCTGGATCGTCGCCGCGGTCACCTTCCTCACGCTGCTCGGCGCATCCGGGTTCCGGTCGACGCCGGGCGTGCTCATCGTCCCGCTGCAGGACGAGTTCGGCTGGAGCCGCACGGTCATCTCCGCGGCCGTCTCGGTCAACCTGATCCTGTTCGGCCTGGCCGGGCCGTTCGCCGCCGCCGCGATGAACCGCTTCGGCATCCGCCGGGTGGTGCTGTCCGCGCTGCTGTTCGTGGCCGCCGGGTCGCTGCTGACCGTGTGGATGACCGCGGCCTGGCAGCTGGTGCTGCTCTGGGGCGTGGTCGTCGGGCTCGGCACCGGCGCGATGACCAACGTGCTCGCGGCGACGGTGGCGACCCGCTGGTTCGTCGCACCGCCGCGGCCTCGTCGTCGGGGCGCTCACCGCCGCCGCCGCGACCGGCCAGCTGGTGTTCCTGCCGCTGCTGGCCGCGCTGGCCGAGGGGCCGGGCTGGCGCTGGTCGTCGGTCGCGGTCGCCGCCGGCGCGCTGCTGGTCGTGCCGCTGGTGCTGGCGTTCCTGCGCAACTCGCCGGCCGACGTCGGCCTCCGCCCGTACGGGGCGCCCGCGGACAGCCCGATCGCCCCGCCGGTCGTGCGGCCCAACCCGGTCCGGACCGCGCTGCGGGTGCTCGGCGAGGCGTCCCGGGTGCCGGCCTTCTGGCTGCTCGCCGGCTCGTTCGCGATCTGCGGCGCGACCACCAACGGGCTGATCGGCACCCACCTCATCCCGGCCGCGCACGACCACGGCCTGTCCGAGACGACCGCGGCCGGGCTGCTCGCGCTGGTCGGGATCTTCGACATCGCCGGCACGCTCGGCTCCGGCTGGCTCACCGACCGGATGGACCCGCGCCGGCTGCTGCTCTGGTACTACGGGCTGCGCGGGGTGTCGCTGCTCGTGCTGGCCCCGGCGCTGGCCGGCGGCGGCCTCGGCCTGGCCGGCTTCGTCGTCGTGTACGGCCTGGACTGGGTGGCCACCGTCCCGCCGACCGTCGCGCTCAGCAACGAGGTGTTCGGCCGGGAGAAGGGCACCGTCGTCTTCGGCTGGGTGTTCGCCGCGCACCAGCTCGGCGCGGCGGCGGCCGCCTCCGCGGCCGGCGCGATCCGCACCGAGCTCGGCGACTACCTGGTCGCGTTCGTCTCCGGCGCCGCGCTCTGCCTGGTCGCCGCCCTGATCACGCAGGCCATCCGCCGCCCCCGTCGCCGCCGCGGTCGGCACCGGCCTAGACCGGGCGCAGGCGCGGGACCGCTTGGCCGCCAGCAGGCTCTGGTCGGCTGCCCAGAACAGCGTGCTGGCCGTGTCGGTCGGCCCCAGCTCGGCCAGCCCGGCGGTGATCGTGACGGCCAGCTCGTCGTCGACGCGGTCCCAGTCGTGGTCGGCGACGGCCCGGACGATCCGGGCCACCGCCGCGGCCGCCTCCCGCCGCCCGGCCGGCAGGCAGAGCACGAACTCGTCCCCGCCGTAGCGGGCGCACCGGTCGGCGGTGCGGGTGTGCTCGCGCAGCAGCTGGGCCACGGTCCGCAGCACCTCGTCGCCGACCAGGTGCCCGTGCGTGTCGTTGACCCGCTTGAACCGGTCGACGTCGAGGATCGCCAGCGACAGCGGCGCCCCGGCGGCCTGGGCGTCGCCGACCAGCCGGGGCAGGTTCGCGTCGAACGCCCGCCGGTTGGGCACCTCGGTCAGCGGGTCGGACAGCGAGTCGTACTCCAGCTGCCGGGCCCGGCGCAGCAGCGCCTCCTGGTCGACCCGCAGCCGGGCCGCCGCCGCCCGGCTCACCCACACCGCGTACTGGGCCCGGCCGTAGCGCTCGTGCACCTCCCGGTACCAGCGCAGCGCGTCGGCGGACCGGCCCTCGGCCTCGGCCAGCCGGGCCAGCAGGAACGCGCCGTCCTCGGCGAACGGCGGCAGCTTCTGCGCCGCCGCCTCCTGCCAGTACGCCGTGAGCAGGTGGCGGGCGTCCTCCTGCTTGCCCTCGGCCAGCAGCACGACGCACTCGGAGTGCAGCCGGCGCCGGCGCAGCAGCGGGGTGACCGGCCGGGCCGGGATGTCCCGGGACTCCTCCAGCGACCGGCGGGCGTCCGCGGCGTCGCCGAGCCGGGCCAGCACCAGCGCCCGGTTGGCCCGCACCAGCGCGCCGGGCAGCACGCCGATCTCCGGGTCGGCCAGCGCCAGCGAGAGCTGCTGCTCCGCGTCCAGCCAGCGGGCCCTGGCCTCCTCGTCCTGGCCGAGGTGCTCCAGCCGCATCGCCCAGCAGAGCATCGCGTAGCCGACCGCCTGCTGCCAGGTGCCCGGCGACAGGCCGGCCGCGGCGGCGACCGCGACCGCCCGCTGGGTGGTCTCCACCGCCAGCGGGAACAGCTGCTCCATCGCCAGCCGCATGCCGCAGTTGCGCAGCACCAGCGCCAGCTCCCGGCTCGCCTCGCTGACCGACTCCACCGAGGCCAGCGCGAGCACGATGCTGGCGACCGCCTCGTCCCCGTCGCCGTCGGCGGAGATCCCGACCGAGGTGTGGAAGCTCGCCGCGGACAGCGCCGACACCCGCGGCAGCAGCGGGCGGACCCGCTCCAGCTCCATCCGCGCGCCGGGCAGGTCCTCGGCGTTGGTCAGGCAGACCGCCAGCGCGATGCCGAGCTCGAGATCCTCGTCGGGCGTCAGGTCCGGGTCGGCGCGCAGCTCAGCCACGGCAGTGCGGAGGTCCTCGACCCGGCTCTCCCGGGCCAGCGCCCGGGCGGCGGCGACCCGCTCCGGCCGGAGGTCGCGGCGTGCCTGAAGCAAACCCGACTCCCTCCTGCTGGCTGTCTGGACTATAGGTCCACGACGGCCGGAACCGGAGTGAGGTGCCGGCGGCCCCGCTTGGCGGCGAGCAGCTCCCGGTCCGCGGCGGCGAACAGGCTGGTCGGGGTGTCGCCCGGGCCGAGCTCGGCGATGCCCCAGCCGATCGTGACCCGCAGCCCGGGAGAGACCTCCGACCAGCTGTGCCCGGCGACCGAGGCGACGACGGCGGCGACCGTGGCCCTGGCCTCGTCCAGCGGCGCCGGCAGGCAGAGCACGAACTCGTCCCCGCCGTACCGGGCGAACCGGTCGCACTCCTCGCACCGCTCCCGCAGCACCCGGCCGATCACCCGGAGCACCTCGTCGCCGACCGGGTGGCCGTGCCCGTCGTTGATGACCTTGAACCGGTCGACGTCGAGCACCGCCAGGCTCAGCGGCTCGCCGGCCGCCTGCACGGCCGGCACCAGCGTGGCCAGCTCGGCGTCGAGCGCGCGCCGGTTGGGCAGGCCGGTGAGCGGATCGGTCAGCGTGTCCGCCTCCAGCTCCCGGCTGCGCCGCAGCAACGCCTCCTGCTCGACCCGCAGCCGGGCCGCGGTCTCCCGGGCCTGCCAGCTCTCCTGCTGGGTCTGCCCGTACCGGGCGTAGACCACGCGATACCACCGCAGCGCGTCCGCGGACCGGCCGGCCGCCTCGTCGACCCTGGCCAGCAGCAGCGGCACGTCGTCGGTACGGGTCGGGACCGGCCCGCTGATCGACTCCCACAGCCCGAGCAGGACCTGGCGGGCCTCGTCGAACCGGCCTTCGGCGAACAGCGCGGCGCCCTCGGCGTGCGCGAGCAGCCGGCGCAGCGACGGGGACTCGGCCCCGACCGGCACCGCCAGGGCCGCCTGCAGCTTCTCCCGCGCCGTCGCCGCGTCGCCGAGCCGACCGGCCAGCAGCGAGCGCTCGGCGCAGGACAGTGCACGCATGACGTCCGGCAGCCCGTCCGCCGCCGCCAGCGCCGCCTCGTGGTGCCGCACCACCGCCTGCCAGCACCGGTCGCGCTGCTCGGCCAGGCCGAGGTGGTCGAGGCTCATCCCCCAGGTGAGCTGCACGTACTGCGCCTGCGTGTGCAACCGGGCCGGCGGCATGCCGACCTCGGTGCCGATCTCGAGCGCCTGCCCGAGCACCTCGGCCGCCAGCGGGAAGAGCCGGCAGTATGCCAGCGTGAGCCCGCAGGACGCGGTGGCCATGGCCCGCTCCACCGACGGCGGCGCGTCGGCCAGCACGGCCAGCGCCAGCACGGTCTCCTCGATGGCGGTGTCGGCGTCGCCGAACCAGTGCGCCGCGCCCGCGGACATCGAGTGGAAGCGGGCCTGCACGGCGAGCGAGGCGTCCTCGAGCCGGCCGTGCACGACCTGCAGCCCGTCCCAGGCCTCGGCCGGCCGCTCCAGGTTGAGCAGCGCCGAGGCCCGGATCACCGCGAGCTCGACCTCGAGGTCGGCCGGCACGCCGCCGTCGGTGACCGCGTCGGCGCGCATCCCGGCGAGCGCCTCGTCCAGCCGGTCGAGCCGCGCCTCGCTGGCCAGCCGACGGGCCTGGGCGAGCCGCTCGGCGAGCCGATCCTCGGGCATGTGCGCGAGTTTAGGGTCATTCGATTCGGGCGACGGGATCCGGCGGACGAAACCGCCCGGATCACCAGAGTCCGGCCGGCTCCGGACCGCGCTCGCCGAGGACCGACCGCTCGTGGTCGAGCAGCCAGCGCTTGCGCGGCAGCCCGCCGCCGAAGCCGGTCAGCGTGCCGTTCGCGCCGATCACCCGGTGGCAGGGCACGATCACCGCGATCGGGTTGCGGCCGTTGGCCAGCCCGACCGCCCGGGAGGCGGTCGGCTGGCCGAGGTCGACGGCGATCTGCCCGTACGTCGTGGTGCGGCCGAACGGGATCTCGCGCAGCGCCAGCCACACCTTCTGCTGGAACGCGGTGCCGTGCGGGGACAGCGGCAGCTCGAACCTGGTCCTGGCGCCGGCGAAGTATTCGCGGAGCTGGGCCGCGACCGGGGCCAGCGCGTCGTCGTCGCGGACCGCATCGGCCGGCGGCTCGTGCGGCTCCATCTGCAGCTCGCGCAGTCCGGTCTCGTCGCCGACCAGCAGCAGCGGGTCGATCGGCGAGTCGACCGTGGTCCAGAACATCAGACGTCCTTCCGGTCAAGGGAGTGCCACAGCTGGAGCAACCCGTACGACCGCCAGGGCCGCCAGCTCTCGGCCAGCGTCGCGGCCGACGGCCGGGTCGCTCGGCACGCCGAGCCGGTCGAGCGCGTGCCGGACGCCGACGTCGGTCGGCAGGAACACGTCCGGGTCGCGCAGCGCCCGCAGCGCGAGGTAGGACGCGGTCCACGGGCCGATGCCGGGCAGCTGCAGCAGCCGCCGCTCGGCCTCGGCCCGGTCGGCGCCCGGGTGCAGGTCGAGCTGGCCGTCGGCGAGCGCGCCGGCGACCGCCCGCAGCGCCCGGAGCCGGGACGCCGGCATTCCGACCTGCGCCTCCCGCAGTGCCTCCGGGGTCGGGAAGAGCCTGGTGACGGTGCCGTGCGGGCTCGGCAGCGGCTCGCCGTAGGCCTCGGTCAGCCGGGTGGCCAGCCGGGTGCCGGCCGGCACCGAGACCTGCTGGCCGACGACCGCCCGGATCGCCATCTCGGCGCCGTCGACGTGCCCGGGCACCCGCAGCCCCGGCGCCTTGCGGACCAGCGGGCCGAGCAGCGGGTCGGCGCCGAGCGCGGCCTGCACCGCGGTGCGGGTCGGCGTCGAGGTCGAGCAGCCGCCGGCTGCGCTGCACCGCCGCGGCCAGGTCGCGCAGGTCGGTCAGCCGCAGCTCGCAGCGCACGAAGCCGGCGCCGGCGGACAGCGCGACGACGCCGGGCCCGTGCGGCAGCCGCAGCGAGCGGGTGTATGACCTCGCCGGACCACTCCTCCACGCCCGGCACCGCGCGGGCGCCGAGGAACCGCAGCAGCGCGTCGAGCTCGATCGGCGCCCGGTAGGGCAGCCGCAGCACGATCGCGCCGGAGACCCGCTCGGCCGGCCCGCGCCGGGACCGGCGCAGCTGGGTCGGGGTCACCGCGAACACGGTCCGGATCGTGTCGTTGAACTGGCGGACGCTGGCGAACCCGGCCGCGAACGCGACGTCGGTGATCCGCAGCCCGGTGGTCTCCAGCAGCAGCCGGGCGGTCTGCGCGCGCTGGGCCCTGGCCACCGCCACCGGGCCGGCGCCGACCTCGGCGACCAGCTGCCGGTGCAGGTGCCGCTCGCTGTAGCCGAGCCGGCTGGCCAGGCCGGTCACGCCCTCCCGGTCGACCACGCCGTCACCGATCAGCCGCATCGCCCGGCCGACCAGGTCGGCCCGCAGGTCCCACTCCGGCGAGCCCGGGGTCGCGTCGGGGCGGCATCGCTTGCAGGCGCGGAAGCCGGCCTGCTGGGCGGCGGCCGCGCTGGGGAAGAACCGCACATGGTCCCGGCGCGGGGTCATCGCCGGGCAGCTCGGCCGGCAGTAGATCCCGGTCGAGGTGACGGCCGTGACGAACCAGCCGTCGAACCGATCGTCCCGGCTCTGCACGGCCCGGTAGCGGGTGTCGTCGTCAGCCAGCACGCCCTCCACGGTGCCACCGGGGTACGACAATTCCTGGCGGCGATCGGACTTGGCCGTTCTGTCCGGTATGAGCACCCGTGCGAACCCAAGCCACGGTACGGTGCGGCCCATGACCGAGGGCGGTGGCGACCAGTATCGGGACGAGCCTTCGCAGCCGGCCCCGCCGGCCCCCTGGTCGGAGCCCCAACCGGACCAGGCCGAGACCGCGCAGCCGACCCGAGTCGTTCTCCGATCCGGCCGCCTCCGGGCAACAGCCGACCCAGGGCGCCTATCCGCCCGCCCCGCCGCCGCCCGCCCAGCAGGCCTACGGGCAGCAGCCCGGGCCAGCAGGGCTATGCCCAGCCGGGGTACGGCCAGCAGCCTGCCGGCGAGCAGCAGTACCCGCAGGCCGGGCAGCAGGGCTACGGGCAGCAGCCGTACGGGCAGCCGGGTTACGACCAGCAGAGCTAGCGGCCAGCAGCAACCACGGCAGCCCGCCGGGCAGCAGGGCTACGGCCAGCAGGGCTACGCGCAGCCGGGCTACGGGCAACAGCCGGGCTACCCGCAGCAGCCGTACGGGCAGCAGCCGCGGCGTCCGGGCAGCAGCCGTCCGGGCAGCCGGGCTACGGGCAACAGGGCTACGGGCCGGCTACGGCAACAGGGCTACGGGCAACAGGGCTACGGGCAACAGGGCTACGGGCAACAGGGCTACGGGCAACAGGGCTACGGGCAGCCGGGCTACGGGCAGCAGGGTACGGGCAGCCGGGATACGGGCCGGCGGGTCAGTACCCGCAGACCGCCTACCAGCAGAATCCCTACGCCCAGGCGCCGTGGGCACCGCCGGGCTACGGCGCGCCGCCGGCCAACCTCGCGTCCTGGGGCATCCGGGCCGGCGCCCTGCTGCTGGACGGGCTGTTCGCGCTGCCTCGTCTCGCTGCCCGGGGTCATCGTGCTGATCGCCGCCCTGGCCTCCGCCGACACCGAGACCGACGCCGCCGGCACGACGACGATCACCAACGTCAACGGCGGCCTGCTCGCGCTCGGGGTCGTGCTCTTGCTGCTCGCGGTCGTCTTCCAGTTCTGGAACTACGGCTGGCGGAACGGCTCGCAAGGGCTGCTCGCTCGGCAAGCAGGTGGTCGGCATCAGGCTGGTGAGCATGGCGACCCGGCAGCCGCCGGGCGGCTGGGTCGGGCTCGGCCGGTTCCTGGTCCGCAACCTGCTCGGCGCCCTCACCGGCGGCATCTACACGATCCTGACCTACCTGTGGCCGCTGTGGGACGAGAAGAAGCAGACCCTGGACGACAAGATCTTCTCCACCCTGGTCGTCCGGGCCTGAGGATCACCCGGTCAGCTGCAGCAGCGCGTAGGCGGCCAGCCAGTGCTCGACCATGTAGTCGCCGCCGGTGGCGTGCGGCATCCCGGCGTCGGCGTGCCGGCGGGCGGCGTCCCGGGCGACCGGCACCCGCGGGTCGCCGGCCGGCAGCGCGGCGGCCAGCCGACGCCAGGCCCAGGCCCGGCTGAGGTTGAGCCCGTGCAGGTGGGCGAGCTGCCCGTCGCTGTCGTCGGTGACCGCGACCGGCTGCAGCAGGGTGTCCGGGAACGCGGGCAGGAACCCGGCCAGCCAGTCCGGGCCGGCGATGTCGACCATCAGCTCGGCCTCGCACAGCGCCGGGGACAGGAAGTCCGCGCCGGACGGCTCCCAGGCCGCCGGGTAGTCGCGGTCGGCCAGGAACCACCGCTCGGCCGCGCCGGAGGATCTCGGCCAGCAGCGCGCCGTGGCCGGCGGCGGCCCGCCGCTGCGCCCACGGCAGCGCCAGCCGCAGCCCGAAGGCGCCGTTGAAGTGCCCGCCGGACCGGATCGGGTAGGTCGCGTTCGGCAGCCAGGCCAGCAGGTTCGCCTCGACCTGCGCGGCCAGCGGTCGCAGCGCCTCGGCCCAGCCCCGCGCGCGCTCGCCGGCCAGCGCGGCCTCCTCGGCCAGCATGAGCGCCCAGCCGAGCCCGTACGGTCGGGAGAAGCCGGGGTTGGCGCGAGGAAGGCCGTCTCGACCCGCAGTGGCTCCGGCGCCAGGTGCGCGTCGAGCACGGCCAGCGCCTCGGCCGGGATCGACGCCAGCCGGTGCAGCCGGACCAGCATCCAGTGCATCTCGACGCAGGAGTGCCAGTCGAAGCTGCCGAAGAAGGCGGGGTGCAGCTCCCGGGGCATCGGCACCGGCTCCGGGCCGCGCAGCACGTAGCGCAGGTCGTTGGGGAACTCGCGCAGCACGTTCTCGACCGCGGTGGCCGCGTACGCCGGGAGCGAGCTCGGCGACCCTGGCCAGCGCGTCGGCGTCCGGCCGCGGCGAGGCCGGGCCGGCCGTGCCAGGCGATCCCGGAGCCCGGCTCGCTCACCGCGGCCGGACCAGCAGGGCCTGGGCGCCGCGGCCGACCTCGCCGGCGGTGTCGGACAGCGTGGTGATCGCGTAGCCGCCGCCGGTCGGGCCGATCGTGGCGACCGAGTCGAGGCAGAACAGCTCGCCCTCCGGCGGCCGGAGCAGGTGCACGGTCAGCTCGGTGTTGACGTAGAGCCAGTCCTCCAGCGACAGCGCCGAGCCGACCCCGTTGCCGGAGTCGGCGCTGGCGACCAGCCGCTGGGTCGGCGACGGCTGCTCGCCCTCGACCAGCGGGATCCGCATCCGGGACCAGATCACCGCCGGGCCCGGGCTCGGCGAAGTCGCCCTTGACCCGGCGCCACTCCATCGCCTGCAGGTAGCCGCCCGGCCAGCGGTCGTCGACCGGGTCGGGCTGGTCCGGCAGCGGCGGTGGGCCGGCCGTCGAGGAGACCGCGGCGGTGTCGCCGAGCCGGTGCCACCAGCCGGTCGCCCGGGCCACGTCCCGCCCGCCGGCGGCCAGCGTCGCCACCGCGAGCTGGACCGACCGGCCGGGCCGGACCACGCTCGCGGAGACGGTCAGGTCGGCGACCGGGACCGCGCCGAGCAGGTCGACCGAGATCCGGGCCAGCCAGCCCTGGGCGGCCGGCAGCACCTGCTCGAGCGCCCGGACCAGCAGCGCGGCCGGCGGTCCGCCGTGCTGGTCGGTCGCCGCCCAGGGCCCCACGGTGTGCGCCGTCGACCGGAACACCCCGTCCCCGACGGGACGTAGAACGCGCTCACGGCGTCCGCTCCCGCTGCTGGCCTTCGCGCTCGCTCACGCTCCGACGGTACGGGCGAGGCGGAGCCAGCGGTAACCGGACCCGTCCAGCTGGACCTTGGTCAGGTCACCGGCCCCCGGGTAGGTCCGGTCGGACAGCACGTCCACCGGGAACCCGTCGGTCACGCCCTTCTGCGGGGCCAGGTCCACCGTGACCTTCTCGGTCGACAGGTTGAGCACCGCGATCACCGACCCGGTCGGGCAGTCGTAGCGCAGCGCGAGCACCCGGTCGTCCCTGGTGTCGAGCACCGTGCACGTCCCGGTGCCGAACTCCGGCGACTCCCGCAGCACCGGCAGCACGTTCTGGAACCAGCGCAGCAGCGAGTCCCGGTCCTGCTCCTGGTCGCGCACGTTGACCGCCGGGTAGCCGTGCTCGCCCTTGGCGATCACCGGCCGCACGGTCTGTTCCGCCGTGGAGAAGCCGGCCTGCGGCGCGTCGGCCCACTGCATCGGCGTCCGGATCGCGTCCCGCTGCGGCAGGGACAGGTCCTCGCCCATCCCGATCTCCTCGCCGTACCGGATCACCGGGGTACCGGGCAGCGAGAACTGCAGCACGTACGCGAGCCGGATCCGGCGCTGGTCGCCGTCGAGCATCGTGGCCAGCCGGCGCCGGATGCCGCGGTCGTAGAGCTGCATGTCCTTGTCCGGGCCGAACTTCGCGAACACGTCGGCCCGCTCCGAGTCCCGCAGCCCGGACAGGTCGATCTCGTCGTGGTTGCGCAGGAACGTGGCCCAGCTGCAGGCCGGCGGGATCTCCGGCGAGGCCTGGATCGCGGTCTCCACCGGCACCGCGGTCTCCCGCGCCAGCGCGAGGAAGGTCTGCTGGTTCTCGGCGAAGTTGAACATCATCGGCAGCCGGTCGCCGCGCGGCCCGAAGAACTCCAGGATCTGGTCCCGGGGCACGTTGGCCTCGGCCAGCACGACCGCGTCGCCGCGCCGCCAGGCGATGTGGTCGCGCAGGTCGTTGAGCCACTCGTAGTGCATGATCCGGTCCGAGGTGTCCGGGTGCACCTCCTCGATCACGAACGGCGCGCCGTCCATCCGGAACCCGCTGACGCCGACCTCGAGCCAGAACGCGACGACCCGGCCGATCTCGTCGCGGACGTCGGGGTTGTTCCAGTTCAGGTCGGGCTGGAAGTCGTAGAAGCGGTGGTGGTACCAGAGCTTGGCCACCTTGTCGTACGACCAGGTGCCGCGCTGGTAGCCGGGGAACACGACGCCCTCGTCCGCGTGCGGCGGCTCGGTCGGCGACCAGACGTACCAGTCCCGGTACGGCGAGTCCGCGCTCTGCCGGGCCGACTGGAACCACGGGTGCTGGTCGGAGGTGTGGTTGACGACCAGGTCGATCATGATCCGGATCCCGCGGTTGCCGCACTGGTGGACCAGCTCGACGAAGTCGCCGAGCGAGCCCAGCCGCGGGTCGATGCCGTAGTAGTCGGACACGTCGTAGCCGTCGTCCCGGTTGGGCGTCGGGTGGATCGGGTTGAGCCAGATGCACGCTGACCCCGAGCCGGGCCAGGTAGTCCAGCCGGCTGGTCAGCCCGCGCAGGTCACCCACCCCGTCGCCGTTGGAGTCCTGGAACGTCTCGACGTCCACGCAGTAGATGACCGCCTGCTGGTACCACCGTTCGGGCATGCGGGTCATGTACCCCGTCCGAACGGGTACGGGAAACCTGTGACGGTGTTGGCCCGGGCAGATCGCCGGTTGGTGCTGCGCCTCGCGCTCGGCCTGGCGGCAGCGGTCGTGCTCGGGGTGCCGTTCCTGCTGCTCGCCCTGCTCGTCCGGGCGAACTGGAGCCCGCTGATCCAGCTGGACACCTCGGTCGCCGACCGGATGCACGCGATCGCCCTGGACCAGCACTGGCTGGTCACCCTGCTCAAGGCCATCAGCGACGTCTTCGACCCGATCACGTTCCGGGTCGTCACGACCGCCGTGGCCGTGCTGCTGTTCTGGCGCGGGCGCCGCCGGCTGGCGATCTGGACCCTGGTCACGATCTGGGGGGCCGCGCTGCTCGGCGTGCTGCTCAAGGTCGTGGTCGACCGGGCCCGGCCGGACCTGGTCGACGCGGTCGCCACCGCCCCGGGCCGGTCGTTCCCGTCCGGGCACGCGCTCACCTCGACGGTCGGCTGCGCGGTGTTGCTGCTGCTGGTGACCCCGCTGCTGCGGCGGCAATGGCGGGTCGTGGCGATCGTGGCCGCGATCCTGATCCCGCTCGTCGTCGCGTTCGCCCGGGTCGGGCTGGGCGTGCACTACCTTTCCGACGTGGTCGCCGGCGAGCTGCTCGGGCTGGGCTGGGTCGTGCTCACCGCGGCCGCGTTCGAGGCCTGGCGGCGCGACGTCGGCCTGCCGCCGTCCCCGCCGACCGAGGCCGAGCCGGAGCTCGGCGGCAACGTGCCCGAGCCGTCCAGCGGATGAGTGCGCCCGAGAGTCCGCAGGGCGAGCGGAGCGGGAGATGAGCTGGGACGTCATCGTCGTCGGCACCGGAGGGATGGGCAGCGCCGCCGTGCTGGAGCTGGCCCGCCGCGGCCGGCGGGTGCTCGGCCTGGACCGGTACGGCCCGGCGCACGCGCTCGGCTCCAGCCACGGTGGGTCGCGGATCTACCGGCAGTCGTACCTGGAGGACCCGGCGTACGTTCCGCTGCTGCTGCTGGCCTGGGACCGCTGGCACCGGCTGGCCGCGGACAGCGGCACGGACCTGTTCGTGCCGACCGGTGGCCTGTACGCCGGGCCGGCGGACGGGCCGACCTTCGCCGGCTCGCTGCGCTCGGCCGAGCAGTGGGACCTGCCGCACGAGGTGCTCGACGCGGCCGGAGTGGCCCGCCGGTTCCCCACCTTCCGGCTGGCGCCGGGCGAGCTGGCCCTGGTCGAGCAGCGGGCCGGGTACGCCCGCCCGGAGGCGACGGTGGCCGCGCAGCTCCGGCTGGCCGCCGCGGCCGGCGCCGAGCTGCGGTTCGACGAGCCGGTCGAGTCGTGGCAGGCCGGGCCGCCGGCCCGGGTGCGCACCGCGGCCGGGACGTACGAGGCCGACGCGCTGGTGCTGACCCCGGGCGCCTGGGCGCCCGCGCTGGCCGGGCTCGGCCTGCCGATGGTGGTCGAGCGGCAGGTCATGCACTGGGTCGCGCCGGCCGGCCCGATCGCCCCGTACGAGCGGAACCCGGTCTTCATCTGCGGCGACGGGCCGGACCAGGTCTACGGCTTCCCGGCCATCGACGGGCCGGCCGGTGGGGTGAAGGTGTCGTTCTTCCGCGCCGGCGAGCCGACCACGCCGGAGACCGTCGACCGGGTCGTACGGCCGGCCGAGGTGGCCGCGCTGCGCCGCCGGGCGGCCGAGGTGTTCCCCGGGCTCACCGGGCCGGCGGTGGCCGCGACGGTCTGCCTCTACACGACGACCCCGGACGAGCACTTCGTCATCGGCCCGCACCCGGCGCACGGGAACGTCGTGGTCGCCTGCGGCTTCTCCGGGCACGGCTTCAAGTTCGTCCCGGTGGTCGGCGAGATCCTCGCCGACCTGGCCTTGGACGGGCGTACCGACCACCCGATCGGGCTGTTCGACCCCGGGCGGTTCCGGTCACACTGATGCCATGCGGCAGCGCGGGTCGGTCATCGTGCTGATGGCCGCGGCCGTGCTGCTGTTCGGCTACGTCGCCACCCACCGCGACCCGGTCCGGCGGCCCGACCCGCCGCAGGCGGCCGCCACGCCGTCCGGGCTGCCCCGGGTGATCGGCGACCGGGGGTTCGGGCCG
Organism: uncultured Actinomycetota bacterium; assembly: GCA_963770145.1. Lineage (GTDB taxonomy): Bacteria > Actinomycetota > Actinomycetes > Mycobacteriales > CADCTP01 > CADCTP01. Next base: position 376,926 of record CAVYOJ010000002.1, read on the forward strand.
CCCGGGCTGAAGCTTCTGGTCACCGGTGCGCACCCGCAGATCATCGACACGTCGACCGGCCACATGTCGGCGGTGCCCGGGGTCCGGCTGGCCGACGGCGAGCGGGCGGCGGTGCAGATCGTGCCGGCCGGGACCATCGTCACCGAGATCGCGCCGAGCGCCACCCGGACCCGGACCACGCTCGTGCCGAGGGCCGGCCGGCCGATCCTGCTCGGCTACAGCGTCGTGGTGGTCCCGGCCCTGCACGGCACCGACCTGTACGTGACCAGCCACGACCCGGGCCGCACCAAGGTCACGATCACCAGGCCGACCGGCGCCGCCCGCTCGTCCTGGACCGTCGGCGGGACCGCGACCCCCATCCGGGACACCGCGGCCGGCCTGGTCGTCCAGCAGATCGGCGATCGGGGCGTGGCCGACCTGCGGGTGCTCGACCCGCACTCCGGCGCCACCCGCCGGGTGCTCTCGGTCGGCGGCATCCTCGTCTCGGTCGGCCCCAGCTCGGTCGCGTACGTGCCGCCGGACTGCCGCGGCGACTGCCCGCTGTCGGTGACCGGGCTGGCCGACGGCCGGACCCGCAGCTATCCGCTGCCGCCGGACACCGGCAACCCCGGCATCGGCGCGTTCGCCCCGGACGGGCACCGGCTGGCGCTCGGCGTGCCCGGGCAGTATCGGGACGGCCGGCTGATCGTCGTGCCCGGCTTCGCCGAGGTACTCGACCTGCGTACCGGCGAGTTCCTCCGGGTGCCCGGACTGGACACCGCGGCCGAGCGGGCGCCCGACCTGAGCTGGTCGGGCGGCACGCTGGTGCTCGGGGTCTGGTCCGGCAGCGGCGGCCAGGTGGCCAGCTGGTCGGCCGACCGGAAGGACCAGTTGCGGGTGCTGCCGGCCGAACCGCCAGGGGATGCCTCGTTCTCCTCGGTGACGGTGCTGCCGCCGTGACGGTATGACTGGGGTATGGCCAGCACGCACGAGGTGACCAACCAGCCGCCGCCGCTGGTCGACCACGACGTCTACGCCGGCGATCTCGCGCTGGCCGAGACCGTGCGCCGGCTCGGCGCGGAGACCGACGGGCTGCGGTCGCTCGGCCGGCTGGCCGGCACCGCCGAGGCGCTGCGCTGGGGGACCGACGCCAACGCCTACCCGCCGGTGCTGCGCACGCACGACCGCTACGGCAACCGGATCGACGAGGTCGACTTCCATCCCGCGTACCACCGGCTGCTCACCGAGGCGGTCGGGCACGGGCTGGCCGGCGCGCCCTGGGCCGCCGCGGCGGCCACCCCGCACACCTCCCGGGCGGCCGGCTTCTACGTCTGGTCACAGGTCGAGGCCGGGCACGGCTGCCCGGTCTCGATGACGTACGCGGTGGTGCCGGCGCTGCGGCACGAGCCGGGCCTGGCCGCCGCGTACGAGCCGGGGCTGACCGCGACGCGGTACGAGCCGGGGCTGCGGGCCGGCAAGGCCGGGCTGCTCGCCGGGATGGGGATGACCGAGAAGCAGGGCGGCTCGGACGTGCGGGCCAACCGGACCACCGCGGTCGACGCCGGCGACGGCAGTTGGCGGCTGACCGGGCACAAGTGGTTCTGCTCGGCGCCGATGTGCGACCTGTTCCTGGTCCTCGCGCAGGTCGCCGGGGGCCGGCCTGACCTGCTTCCTGGTGCCGCGGGTGCTGCCGTCCGGCGAGCGGAACGTGTTCCGGCTGCAACGGCTGAAGGACAAGCTCGGCAACCGGTCCAACGCCTCGTCCGAGGTCGAGTTCGAGGACACGGTCGGCTGGGCGGTCGGGCCGGTCGGGCGCGGGCTGCCCACGATCCTGGAGATGGTCCGGGTGACTCGGCTCGACTGCGTGCTCGGCAGCGCGGCGCTGATGCGCGCGGCGGTGGCTCAGGCCGTGCACCACGCGACGCACCGGTCGGCGTTCGGTGGGCCGCTGCGGGACAAGCCGCTGATGGCCGCCGTGCTGGCCGACCTCGCGATCGAGTCGGAGGCGGCGACCGTGCTCGGGCTGCGGCTGGCCGCCGCGGTCGACGCCGGCGAGGACGACTTCGGCCGGCTGGCCACCGCGGTGGCCAAGTTCTGGGTCTGCAAGCGGGCGCCCGCGGTGGCCGGCGAGGCGCTGGAATGCCTCGGCGGCAACGGGTACGTCGAGGAGTCCGGCATGCCGCGGCTGTTCCGGGAGTCGCCGCTGAACTCGATCTGGGAGGGCTCCGGCAACGTCATCGCGCTGGACGTGCTGCGGGCGCTGGCCCGGGAGCCGGCGGCGGGCGACGCCGTGCTGGCCGAGGTCGACGCGGCGGCCGGCGGCGACCCCCGGCTGGACGCGGCGGTCAAGCAGCTGCGCGCCGACCTGGCCCAGCCGCTGTCCGAGGCCGCCGGCCGGCAGGTCGCCACCAGGCTCGCGCTGGCCCTGCAGGGCTCGCTGCTGGTCCGGCACGCACCGGCGCCGGTCGCGGACGCGTTCTGCGCCACCCGGCTCGGCCCGGACGGCCCGGCCGCGGTGTTCGGGCTCGGCGTCCCGGACGCCACCGCGCTGGTGGACCGGGCCGCACCGACCCGCTAGGAAGTCTCCCCACCGATCGTGTCGAGACGGCCGGCGCCGCTCCGACCCACTGCTGTCCAGGACGTCACGAGCTAGGGAGCAACCGTGAAATACATGATCATGATGTTCGGCAGCGCCGCCGAGATGACCGAGACGCAGTCGCCGGAGTGGATCACCGAGATGATCGGCTTCATGCGCGACCTCGACAAGGAGCTGATCGAGGCCGGCGAGATGGTGTTCAACGAGGGCCTGCAGGACGGCGACAGCGCCAAGGTCGTCCGCCTCGTCGACGGGGTCCCGGTGGCCACCGACGGCCCGTTCGCCGAGTCCAAGGAGTCACTGATCGGCTTCTGGGTGCTCGACGTCGCCGACGAGGCGCGGATCCTCGACATCGCCGGCCGGATCGTGAAGTACAGCGGGATGGTCGAGGTCCGCCCGGTCGGCGTGGCGCCCGACGTCGCATGATCGAGGACCTGCTGCGAGAGCTGGCGCCGCAGGTCCTCGGCATCCTCGTCCGCAAGTACGACCGGTTCGACGCGTGCGAGGACGCGGTCCAGGAGGCGCTGCTCGCCGCGTCCCAGCAGTGGCCGGAGACCGGGTTGCCGGACAGCCCCCGGTCCTGGCTGGTCACGGTCGCCTCCCGCCGGCTGGTGGACGAGTGGCGCAGCCAGAGCGCCCGGTCCCGGCGGGAGGAGGCCGTCGCCGCCCTCGAGGTCGAGCCCGGGCCGACCGAACAGCGCGACGACACGCTGACCCTGCTGTTCCTCTGCTGCCATCCGGAGCTGTCGGTGCCGTCCCAGCTCGCGCTGACGCTCCGGGCGGTGGGCGGCCTGTCCACCGCGGAGATCGCCGCGGCGTTCCTGGTGCCGGAGGCGACGATGGCCCAGCGGATCAGCCGGGCCAAGAAGTCGCTGCGGGACGCCCGGTTCGAGCTGCCGCCGCCGGCCGAGCTGCCGGAGCGGCTGCAGGTCGTCCTGCACGTGCTCTACCTGGTCTTCAACGAGGGCTACGCGGCATCGTCCGGAGAGCGGGCGCAGCGGGCCGACCTCACCGCGGAGGCGGTCCGGCTGGTCCGGCTGATGCACGTCCAGGTCCCGGCGGACGGCGAGGTCGCCGGGCTGCTCGCGCTGATGCTGCTCACCGAGGCCCGGCGGGCGGCGCGGACCGACGCGGACGGGCTGCTGGTGCCGCTGGCCGAGCAGGACCGGTCCCGGTGGGACCCGCGGCTGATCGAGGAGGGAGTCGGGCTGATCAGCCGTACGCTCGGCCGCGGCCCGGTCGGGCCGTACCAGCTGCAGGCGGCGATCGCGGCCGTGCACGACGAGGCGGCCACCGCGGACGACACCGACTGGCCGCAGATCCTCGCCCTGTACGACGTGCTGACCCGGGTCTCGCCCGGGCCGGTGGTCACGCTCAACCGGGCCGTCGCGGTGGCGATGGTGCACGGGCCGCTGGCCGGGCTGGCCGAGCTCGGCACGCTGGACGGCGACGAGCGGATCGCCCGCGGGCATCGGCTCGACGCGGTCCGGGCGCACCTGCTGGAGATGTCCGGCGACCGGGCCGGCGCGGTCACCGCCTACCGCCGCGCCGCCAAGCGCGCCGCCAGCATCCCCGAACAGCACTATCTGGCCCTGCAAGCCGCTCGCCTCAGCTGACCCGCGCAGCAGGGCCGCGCCGCGCACGGGGGCGGCGCGGCCGGGTCAGTCGCGGGGCCGGCGCTGGCTCAGCGGGATCACGTCGGCGCCGTCGGAGGCGGCCGCCGCGCGGACCGTGGAGCTCCACAGCGCCGGGCCGATCCGGTCCGGCGGCAGCGGCGGGAAGAAGTGGTCGCCCTGCCCGGCGTGGCAGCCGAGCGAGATCAGCGTGGCCCGCTGGATCGCGCCGGTCACGCCCTCGGCGACGACCCGCAGGTCCAGTGCCCGGGCGATCTCCAGCGTCCCGCGGACCACCGCCGACGCCTGCGGCGAGGACAGCAACCGCTCGGTGAACGCTCCGGCGATCTTCACCTCGTGCACGGGCAGCCGGGCCAGGTGCGACAGCGAGCTCCACCCGGTGCCGAAGTCGTCCAGCGCCAGCCGGACGCCGAGGTCGCGCAGCTCCTCCAGCACCCCGTCGACCACGGCCAGGTGGCTGACCACCGAGGTCTCGGTGATCTCCAGCGTGAGCCGCCCGGCCGGCACCCGGTGCCGGGACAGCGCCGCCGCGACCTCGCCGGGGAAGTCGCGGTCGAGCAGCGTGCGCGGCGAGACGTTGATCGCGACCGGCACGTCGCTGCCCTGCCGGGTCCAGTCCGCGGCACAGCCGAGCGCGCTGTCCAGCACCCGGCGGGTCAGGTCCGGCAGCAGCCCGGCGTGCTCGACGACCGGCAGGAACTCCTCCAGCGTGAGCGGGCCGCGGGTCGGGTGGTACCAGCGCACCAACGCCTCGGCGGCCAGCGCCTCGCCGGTGTTGAGATCGACGATCGGCTGGTAGAGCAGCTCGATCTGGTCCATCTCGTGCAGCGCCGAGCGCAGCTCGCTGGCCAGCACGAGCCGGCTGACGCTGCGCATGTCCCGCTCGGGCGCGTAGAAGTCGATCCGGCCGACCGTGCTGTGCACCGCATGCAGCGCGACCCCGGCCTGCCGCAGCAGCTCGGGCAGCTCCTCCTGGCCACGCGGCGCGTACGCGATGCCGGCGACGCTGGTCAGGCTGAGCGCGGTGCCGCCGACCACGGCCGGGCTGGCGACCGCGCCGAGCAGCGCGTCGGCGCGATGCGAGGCCTGCGCCGGATCGGTGAGCTTCGGCAGCAGCACGGCGAACTCGTCGCCCTCCAGCCGGGCGACCAGCTCGCCGGGCAGCAGCGCGTCCTCCAGCCGGCGCGCGGTGTGCACCAGCACGGCGTCACCGGCGGCGTGCCCGAGCGTGTCCACGATCTCCCGGAACCCGCTGATGTCGATGAGCAGGACCGCGGCGTCCACCCGGGCGGCGGCGGTCTCGGCCAGCGCGGCCCGGCCCTGCACCTGCAGCCCGGCCCGGTTGAGCAGGTCGGTGAGCGGGTCGTGGGTGGCCTCGTGCTGCGCGGTCGCGTGCCGGCCGGCGTTGACCAGGGCGGAGTGCAGCTCGGCGGCGACCGCGCCGAGCATCGCCTGCTCCCGGTCGTTGAGCGAGACCGGAGCGGCGAAGCAGAGCCGGAGCAGGCCGAGCGGGGCGGCGTCCGGGCCGACCGGCCGCTCGACGGTGGCGGCCGCCTCGTCCGCGGGCGCCGCGGCGATCGGACCGTCGTAGCCGACGCCGTGCTCGTCGCCGCGCACCAGCCGGTCGCTGACCAGCTCGACCTCGGCCCGGTCGGCGCCGAACAGCCGGGTCGCCTCGGCGGTGGCCCGGGCGAGGACAACCCGCTCGTCCAGGTCGGCCAGCGACCGGGTGGCGTCGAGCAGGCCCTGCCAGGACTCCCGCTCGTCCCGTCCACGCAGCCGGGCCTCGTACGCCTGCTGCAGGCAGAACAGCAGCGGCGGCAGCACCAGCATGACCCGCGGGTCGACCCGCACCAGCACGACCGCCAGGCACCGCGGCGGCCATGTTGCCGGCCTGGCTGACCAGGTTGATCGTCAGCCCGGCGCGGTAGATGGCCAGCGGCGACCGGCCCTGGGACAGCCCGATGACCAGCGCGGTGCACACCTCGGTGAGCTGGCTGTAGATCAGGGCGGCGGCGATGACGGCGACCAGGTCGCCGAACTCGGTCACCTGCAGCGGCGCCCATCCGGACAGGCTCAGCAGGGCGACGACGAAGCCGACCGCCGCGATGTCGAGCGCAGCGTTGAAGACGGCTTTCAGCGGCTGGTGCCGGCGGCGCAGCGCCTTCGCGGCCGCGCCGAACGCCGTGGCCAGGACCACCCAGCCGAGCGGGAGCATCATCAGGCTCACCACGACGGCGACCTCGGACCACCAGAACAGCACCTTGTGGCTGCCGAACCGCATGGAGAACGAGGCCAGGCCGGCGAGGACGAACAACGCGGCGCAGGCGACGAACCGCCACCACACCGGGGACGGACCTTCGACCGCCGCCCAGACACCGATCCACCAGTGCGATCACCGCAGCGGCAGCGAGCGCAGCCGTCAGCACACGGACGGACCTGGGCAGTCCGGGTTGTGTGCGAGTGGCGCTGACCGACAAAGATCGCTCCCCACGGGATGTGCAGCAATCGTAACTGCGCAGCCCTTTAGGACCCCATGTCTCGTCTGTACGTGATCCGGTCGGGGGACACCCGACTTCTTCGACGCCGCCCGCGCGGGCGGCTCAGCATGCTCAGCCCCAGCCGTTGCTCACGTCGGCCTCCTGGTCGGTTGCGGGTGCGGTGTGGGTCGGGTTCAGCCCCAGCCGTTGCTCACGTGGGCCTCCTGTCGGGTGCGTGCGGGGTGGTGCGGGTCGGGTTCAGCCCCAGCCGTTGCTCACGTCGGCCTCCTGGTCGGTTGCGGGTGCGGTGTGGGTCGGGTTCAGCCCCAGCCGTTGCTCATGTCGGCCTCCTGGTCGGGTGCGTGCGGCGTGGTGCGGGTCGGGTTCAGCCCCAGCCGTTGCTCATCGGGCCACTCCTTGTTGGCTCATCGCGCACGCTGCGCGCGGGTGCACGCCATGGGTCGGTTCATCGGTTCAGCCCCAGCCGTTGCTCATCCGCCGTCTCCTTTCAGTGCATGGCGAACGCAGATTGCGCGCCCGGCTCCTCCACCGGCCGTACGGACGCGTACGAGTAACCCCCTTGTCGGGGCGCGAGGAGGGGAGGCGTACGCGGGGCGCCGCCCCCCGTACGGATGCAATGAGCGTAGATTTACGCCCGTTCGGCGGTACACCGCCGTCGGGCGCAACTCCTCGTAAGCTGAGTCAAAAGGCTAGCTACTGAGAGCTTTGTCAACTCACCGCAGGTGACGGAGAGGACAGGAAGCGGCGTCCCGCGCCGCTGAGCGAGAGCGCAGCGGCGACGCCCAGCACGCCGGCGACGCTGATGACCACGCCCGGAGAGGTCAGCTCGGCGCACGCGCCGGCGATCGCGATGCTGATGCCCTGACCGGCGACCAGGCCGGCGGAGACCAGGCCGAAGGCCTGGCCGCGTCGCTCGGCCGGCAGCGCCTGCATGAAGGCGGCGTTGGCCGGCAGGTTGTAGGTGGTGCCGATCCCGGAGATCACCAGCAGCGCCACCGCGACCGGCAGCGGTGGCGTGGTGACGAAGAACACCAGCGGCAGGCAGCTCAGCACGGCGAGCCAGCCCATCAGCTCCAGCCGGGTCGCCGGGCGCACCAGCCGGGACAGCACGACGCCGCCGACCACCGAGCCGATCGGCTGGGAGGCGAGCAGCAGGCCGATCGCGGTCGCGTCACCCTTGGCGTACGGCGCGGCGAGGCCCTCCGGCACCACCCAGAACGTGGCCAGCCAGCCGAGCAGCACCAGCCCGCGCAGCCGCGGGTCGCCGAAGACGACCTTGGCGCCGGTCTTCATCCGCTCCCAGCTGTTGCCGAGCTGCACGACGCTCGCGACCGCCCCGTGCACCCGCACCCCGAACCGGACCAGCGCGGCGGAGACCAGGAACGTCACCGCGTCCACCAGCAGCGCGTCGCGGGGGCCGATCAGCCGGATGAGCCCACCGCCGACCGCGAAGCCGACCACCTGGGCGGCCTGGATGGTGAGCTGGTTGAGCGCGGAGGCCAGCACGTAGCGGTCGTCGGGGAGCACGTCGACCAGCAGCGACGCCCGCGCGGACAGGAACGGCGACTCGGCCAGGATGACCACGAACAGCAGCGCCGCCAGCGCGATCAGCGGCATCCCCGGCAGGGCCATGAGCGCGACCAGCACGGCGCTGGTCAGCTGGCAGCACACCATCACCGTGCGGCGGGGGAGCCGGTCGGCCAGCCCGCCCAGCAGCGGACCGCCCACCAGCCACGGCACGTACGTCACCGCGTAGATCAGCGCGGTCACGAAGGCGGAGCCGGTCTCCTTGAAGACCAGGGTGGCGATCGCGACGCGGGCCAGCTGGTCGCCGGTCAGCGAGATCGCCTGGGCGATGAACAGGGCGGTGAACTGGCGCTCGGAGAACAGCGAGCGGTAGGTCGCCGGCTCGGCCGGCAACCCGCGCTTGCTCTCCCCCACGGTCACCGGCTCACCACCCTCCTCGACACTCCTCGCCCAGTCTGATGCAGATCGTCATCTGAGCGAAGAGCCTAAGGGATGTCTGTTCGTTGGGGCAGAGTGGTTTCACCCGAACGGCCCGCTCGACTCACCAACTGTAGTCGGCCACGCGGCGCACGATCAGCTCGACGATGTCGCGCTCCGCTGCGCCGACCGCCACCTCCGACCAGACTCCAGGTGCAGCAGGGGTGACGACCGTAGCACCGCGAGTGACGTCGTCCGAGCAGTCGACGGTGATCGTCGCGGGCCGGGTGCGCAGCAGGTCCGGCCGGAGCACGGCGGTGACCGCGACCGCGTCGTGCACGGCCAGCGCGGCGACGCCGGTCTTCTGCCGCTGCCGCTCGGCCTCCGGGCGGAGCATCGCGGCCGCCGCCTGTCCGGCCGCCCGCCCACCGGCCAGCGCGGCCAGGTCGGCCTCGGTGAACGGCACCGTCCGGGTCAGGTCGAGCCCGACCATCGTGGTCGGCACCGGCGGGTCGAGACCGGGGTCGGTGAGCACCCGGTACGCCGCCTCCGGGTCGGACCAGACGTTGAACTCGGCCGCCGCGGTGGTGTTGCCGCCGGCCGCCGAGCCGCCCATGATCACCACCCGGCCCAGCGTCGCCGCCACCTCGGGATGCACCGCGTAGAGCAGCGCGACGTTGGTCAGCGGGCCGATCGCGACCAGCGTGACCGGGTCGGGGGAGCCGCCGATCGCGTCGGCGAGCAGGTCGATCGCCGGCCGCGGGTCCGGCTCGGCCGCCGGCTCGGGCAGCTCCGCCCGGTGCACCCCGTCGTCGCCGTGCACCTGCTCGGCCCGGCCGGGCGAGGTGCGGACCAGCGGGCGGTCGGCGCCGGCGGCGACGCGGCACGTCCGACCGGCCGGCCAGGGCGAGCAGCCGGCCGGCGTTGCGGGTGGTGTGCTCGAGGACGACGTTCCCGGCCACCGTGCTCACGCCGAGCAGCCGCAGCTCGGGGCTGGCGCAGGCCAGCAGCAGCGCGACGGCGTCGTCGATGCCGGGGTCGCAGTCGATGACGATCGGGACGGGGCTCTCCACCGGGTCGGTCACCGGGCCTCCAGGCTGTCCAGGTCGGCGGGTCGGGGCAGGGACGGCTGGGCACCGGACCGGCTGGCGGCCGCCGCGCCGGCCAGGCAGGCCCGGTGCAGCGCCGCGTCCCGGTCCAGCCCGGCCAGCAGGCTTACCACCAACGCCCCGGTGAACGCGTCGCCCGCGCCGGTGCCGTCGACCGCGGTCACCGCCGTCGCCGCGGCCCGGGCCACCTCCCGGCCGCCGGCCCGCAGCACCGCGCCGTCCGCGCCGGCCGTCACCGCGACCAGCGCGGCCCGGTCCAGCCCGTCCACCGCGGCGAACTCGGCCCGGTTGGCGACGACGAGGTCGGCCCGGTCCAGCACCTCGGCCGGCACCGGTGCCGGCGGCGCCGTGTTGAGGCAGAACAGCGCACCCCGCGGGGTGCCCGCGGCCGCCGCCGCGACCGTGCGCATCGGCACCTCCAGCTGGCAGAGCACCGCGTCGGCGCCGGCCAGCTCGGCCGGGTCGATCGCGAGCCGGGCGTTCGCGCCCGGCACCACCACGATCGTGTTCTCGCCGGCATCGTCCACCGTGATGAGCGCCACCCCGGTCGGCCCGTCCGGCCCGGCGGACGCCGGTCAGGTCGACCCCGTCGGCGGCGAGCAGCGCGAGTGCCTCGCCGGCCGCCTCGTCGTCGCCGACCGCGGCCAGAAGCGCCACGTCAGCGCCGAGCCGGCGGGCGGCCAGGGCCTGGTTGGCGCCCTTGCCGCCGGGCACCCGGCGGTAGTCGGTCGCCGTGATCGTGTCCCCGCCGGCGGGCAGTCGGCTCACCCGGGCGACCAGGTCCAGGTTCACGCTGCCGACGACGACGAGCCGCATGCCGCGACACCCTGCCAGAGAATTTGACAGGATCAGTGACGTGTTCACGACTCGACCGGTCCTCTCCGGGACGTACGGGATGGTTGCGACAACCCACTGGTTGGCCACCGCGGCCGGTATGGCGGTGCTCGAATCGGGCGGCACCGCCGCCGACGCCGCCGCGGCCGCCGGGTTCGCGTTGCACGTGGTCGAGCCGCACCTGAACGGTCCCGGCGGGGACATGCCGCTGATCGTCGGCACGGCCGGCGACCCCGACCCGAAGGTGCTCTGCGGGCAGGGCACGCTGCCGGCCGCCGCGACCGTGGCCCGGCTCCGCGACGAGCTCGGGCTGACGCTGGTGCCCGGCACCGGGCCGCTGGCCGCCACCGTGCCGGGCGCGTTCGGGGCCTGGATCGAGCTGCTGCGGGCGCACGGCCGGCTGCCGCTGCGCGACGTGCTGTCGTACGCGATCGGCTACGCGGCCGACGGGCACCCGGTGCACCCGCGGGTGGCGGGCACGATCGCGTACTGCGAGCCGCTGTTCCGGGACCACTGGCCGACCTCGGCCGACCGCTGGCTGCCGGCGCCGGCGCCGGGCGAGCGGCTGCGCCAGCCGGCGCTGGCCGAGACGTACCGGCGGCTGCTGGCCGAGGCCGAGGCGGTCGGCGCCGACCGGGAGGCGCAGCTGGAGGCCGCGCGCCGGGCCTGGTACGAGGGGTTCGTCGCGGAGGCGATCGACACGTTCTCGGCCAAGGCGTGGATGGACGACTCCGGCAACCCGCACGCCGGCCTGCTCACCGGCGACGACCTGGCCGGCTGGCGGGCGAGCTGGGAGCCGGCGGTCACCCTCGACTGGCGCGGGCTGACCGTGGCCAAGCCGGCGGCCTGGAGCCAGGGGCCGGTGCTGCTGCAGCAGCTGGCCCTGCTCGGCGACGGCGACCTGCCGGCGCCCGGCAGCGCCGAGCTGATCCACCGGGTGGTCGAGGGCGCCAAGCTCGCGTTCGCCGACCGGGAGGCGTTCTACGGCGACGACCCGGACGTGCCGCTGGCGGACCTGCTCTCGCCGGCGTACACGACGGGCGCGGCGGGCGTTGATCGGCGACGAGGCGGTCGGCGAGCTGCGGCCGGGCTCGCCGGGCGGGCGCACCCCGGTCATGCCGCCGTACCGGACCGCGTTCGAGGACTTCTCCGCCGCCGGGACCGGCGAGCCGACCCTGGCCGAGCCGCGACCGCGGCGACACCTGCCACGTCGACGTGGTCGACCGGTGGGGGACGATGGTGTCCGCGACCCCGTCCGGCGGCTGGCTGCAGAGCGCGCCGACCATCCCGGAGCTCGGCTTCTGCCTCGGCACCCGCGGGCAGATGACCTGGCTCGAGGAGGGGCTGCCGTCCACGCTGCGGCCGTCCCGGCGGCCGCGGACCACGCTGTCGCCGACGATGGTGGTGCGCGACGGCGAGCCGGTGATGGCCTGCGGCACCCCGGGCGGCGACCAGCAGGACCAGTGGCAGCTGTGCTTCCTGCTGGCGCACTTTGCCGGCGGGACTGCCGGCGGGACTGCCGGCGGGCTCGACCTGCAGGCCGCGATCGACGCGCCGGCCTGGCACATCACCTCGTTCCCGTCCTCGTTCGCGCCCCGGCTGGCGGTGCCGGGCGAGGTCGTGGTCGAGGACCGGGTCGGCCCGGACGTGGTCGCCGAGCTGGAGCGGCGCGGCCACCGGGTCACGGTCCTCGACGGCTGGTCGCTCGGCCGGCTGTCCGCGGTGACCCGGGACCCGGCGACCGGCGTCCTGTACGGCCGCCGCCAACGCGCGCGGGATGCAGGGATACGCAGCAGGGCGGTGACCGCCGGTCGGTGCCTGGCGACGGAGCGGATCCGCACCGACACTGGGACACGTGGCGGACGTGCTCAGCTCCGGGCCCGAGCCGGGCGGACCGTCGCGTTCCCGCCGGCGCTGGACCACCCCGCTGGCCGGCGTGCTGGTCGCCGCGGCCGCCGCCTACCTGGCCGGGCACGCGGGCGGCGGCGCCGGGACCGACCGGCCGTCGGCGGCCGAGCCCTCGCTGGACGTACGGGTCCGGCCGGCGCCGAACCCGGCCCGCACCGGTCCGCCGCCGCCGATCGCGCCGCTACCAGCTCGGCGGCGTGCCCGGCCTCGGGCCGGCCGGGGTGCGGATGCTCGTCGGCGGCCGCGAGCCGGGCGTGCTCGACGCCGGCACCGGCCGGCTGGCCGCGCTGCCGATCCGCACCGGCCCCGGCGACGTGGCCGAGCTCGACCACGCCGGCGGCACCACGACCGTGCTGCTGCACAACGCCAACCGGCTGCGGGCCCGGGCGGTCGCGCTCGGCCGGGACGGCCCGGCGGCCCCGCTCGGCCAGGTGCTCGACGTGCTGCCGATGCGGGACGGCACGGTGCTCGCCGAGGACTGCGACGGCGCCGGCGGGACCGGCCCGTGCACGCTGACCGGGTACGCCGCGACCGGCGCCGCGCGCTGGAAGCGCTCGGTGCCGCGCCAGCTCGACCTGGTCCGCGACACCCCGTACGGGCTGCTGGTCCGGACCTACCAGGGCGACCTGGGCGGGGTGGTGCGGCTGGAGAACGCGCGCTCCGGCGCGGCCTACCGGGTGATCGGCCGGACGTACGCGGTGCTCGGCGCCGACGACCGGCAGGTGGTGTTCGTCCCGGCCGCCTGCGGCTCGGACTGCGACCTCACGCTGGCCGACCTGACCGACGGCTCGTCCCGGTTCCTGCCGGAGAACCCGGGCAACCCGGCGGTCGCCGCGTTCTCGCCGGACGGCCGGCGGCTCGCCGTCGGGTTCGCCGGCATGCTGCCGGACGACCCGAGCACCTCGCCGCAGCGGGACGGGTACGTCGCGGTGCTCGACCTCGACCCGGCGTTCGACCACGTGCGGCTGGTGCCCGAGCTGACCACCGGCCCGGCCAGCACCGCGCTGCCGGTGTGGTCCGCGGACGGCCGGCTGCTGCTCGCGGTGCCGACCGACGGCGCCGGCTCCGGCCGGGTGGTCGCCTGGAAGCCGGGCACGCCCAGGGTCACGATCCTGCCGGTCGGCCTGACCGGCTTCTACGGCACGCCCGGGCTGGCCGCCCCGCTCAGCTGACCTCCCGGCCGGGCTCCCCGCTCAGTCGGACTGCTCGGGCGCCGGGTCGTGGCCCCAGCTGTCGGAGATCCGTACCGCGATCACCGCGGCGTCGTCGGTGCGCGGGCCGGTGAGCAGCTCGTCGAGCAGCCGGTCGCACAGCCTCGAGACGCCGAGCGCCGGGTCGTGCCCGGCGACGAGCGCGCAGAGCCGGGCCACCCCGGCGTCCACGTCGGTCTCCCGGTCCTCGACCAGCCCGTCGGTGTAGAGGATCAGCGTCGCGCCGCGCGGGATGAACGCGCTGCCGTCCGGCCGGCCACCCTCCGAGGAGCCGCCCGGAGCCCCGATGAGAACCGATTTACCACCGTCGAGCACCTCGACCTCGCCGGTGCGGCGCTGCACCACCGGCGGCAGGTGGCCGGCGTTGGCGTACCGCAGCAGCGCGCCGCCCTCGACCGGCAGCAGCCGCCCGTACACGCAGGTGGCCAGCTGGGCCATGCCGAGGCCCTGCACGAGCCGGTCCAGCCGCTCCAGCACCTCGGACGGCCGGTGCCCCTCCCAGGCGTACGACCGGAGCACCGAGCGCAGCTGGCCCATCGCGGCCGCGGCGATGAGGTCGTGCCCCATCACGTCGCCGACCGCGACGCCGACCGAGCCGTCCGGCAGCGGGAGCACGTCGTACCAGTCGCCGCCGACGTCGGCCCGCTCCGAGCCGGCGAAGTAGTGCGCGGAGATCTCCAGCCCGGCCACCGACGGCACCCGCGGCAGCATGCTGCGCTGCAGCGCGACCGCGACCTCGTGCTCCCGGCCGAACAGCTGGGCGTTGTCGACGGCCAGCCCGGCCCGCCGGCCGATGTCGACCACCATCGACAGGTCCTCCTCGCCGTACCGGCGGTCGGTCTCGGTGAGGCCGAGCGACAGCGCGCCGAGCACCCGGCTGCGCGCCCGCAGCGGCACCACCAGGCCCGAGGTCACGCCGACCTCGCGCAGCAGCGCCAGCCGCTCGGGCGGGCCGGCCAGCTCGGCCAGCCGGGCATCGTCGATCTCGGCGAACAGCTGCGGCTGGCCGGCGGCGAGCACGGTCGACACCACGGTCCCGCGGACGCCGGCGGTCGGCGGCACCGCCCGCAGCGCGGCCACCCGGCCCGGGTCCTTGTGCGCCACCGCGACCCGGCGCACGCCGTGCGGCTCGGCCAGGTCGACCGCGCACCAGTCGGCGAACGCCGGCACCAGCTCAGCGGCCATCCGGTGCAGCGCCTCGCCGACGTCGAGGGTGGTCGACAGCGCCGCGCTGACCCCGGCCAGCACGGTCAGCCGGCTCTGCGCCCGCTCCGTCGCCCGGTACGCCTCCTCGCGCTCGGCCTCGGCCTGCACCCTGGCGGTGACGTCGGCCTGCACCCCGACGAAGTTGGTGAGACGGCCGTCGCCGTCGAACACCGGGGACACCGACACCTCGTTCCAGAACGCGGTGCCGTCCTTGCGGTAGTTGAGCAGCGTGACGGTGATCGACTGGTGCGTGGCCAGCGCCTCCCGCATCGCCCGCACGGTCTCCCGGTCGGTCGCCGGCCCCTGCAGGAAGCGGCAGTTGCGACCGGCCGCGTCCTCGAAGCTGTAGCCGGTGATCCGGGTGAACGCGGGGTTGACCCAGACCAGCGGGTTGTCCGGCAGGCCGGGGTCGCTGATCGTGAACGAGACGTCGGTCGCCAGCACGGCCCGGTCGCGCAGGCCGGACAGCACGTCCTCGACCGCGCGGCTGCCGGCGGACGCGTCGGCCAGCCGGAAGAACACGACCAGCGCGCGGTCGGACAGCCCGGGCGCGTCGGTCAGCGGGAAGCCGGTCACCCACAGCGGCTCGCGGGCCGGGACCGCGCCGGAGTCGCGGGCGGCGGTGACCGACTCGCCGGCCACCGGCTGGCCGGACGCGATCCGGGACAGCGGCGAGCCGGTGTCGGACAGCGGCACGCCGTCCGGGTCGCGCAGCCCGGCCGCCTGCGACCAGTCGTTGATCTTCACCGGCAGGCCGAGGCCGGGCGCCATGAGGACGGCCTGCCGGTTGGCGTAGGTGACCTCGCTGCGGTTGAGGTCGACCAGCAGCATCGCCGCCGGGGAGTCGTGCAGCACCCGCGGCAGCAACTCGACGAGGGCCGGTCCGGCCGCCCCCGACACCGCGGTGTCCCCCAACGAGCGCCGCCTCTCCAGTGCTTCCTGCCGGGTTCCGATCGGGTCCAAGGCTAGTGCCCACCCACGTGCGCCGCCCAGTCCCGGCGAGCACGACCGGTCACGGTCCGTCGACCTCCGCGTGCCGGTCCAGGAACGCGTACACCTCGGTGAGATCGACGCCGCCGAACGCACCGGGTGGCACCGCGGCGAGCACGTGCGACTGGGCCCGCGGCGACGGCCAGGCCATCCGGGCCCAGCGCCGGGCCAGCGGCGCCGGTGGGTCGGCGCAGCAGGACGGGTCCGGGCAGCGCGACTCGGTGCGGGCCTGGGTGTCCCGCCCGCGGAACCAGCGGGACTGCACGTACGGCACGCCGACCGTCACCGCGAACGAGCCCTCCGGCTGCACGGCCTGCTGGGTCCAGCAGAAGTACGTCCCCTGCGGGGTGTCCGTGTACTGCTGGTAGCCCGGGTAGTGCTCGACCGAGAACACCCGCCGCGCGGCCCAGAACCGGCACGCGGTCTGTCCCTCGATCGCCCCGTCCAGGTCGGCCGGGAACACCACCCCGTCGTTCTCGTACGCCTTGTAGATCCGGCCGGCCTCGTCGGTGCGGACGAAGTGCACCGGCAGCTCGAGGTGCCGGGTCGCCACGTTGGTGAACCGGTGCGCGGCCATCTCGTCGGACACGCCGAACACGTCCCGGGCGTCCTCCACCGACAGCGCCCGGTCCGCCTTCGCCCGAGCCAGCAGCGGGACCAGCGCCTGCTCCGGCATGAGCACCGCGGCGGCGAAGTAGTTGGCCTCGGTGCGCTGGCGCAGGTGCTCGGCGAAGCCGGCCGGCTCGCCGTGCCCGAGCAGGAAGTGGCCGAGCGCCTGCAGCAGCACGCTGCGGGTGTCGTGGCCGCCGGTCCAGCTGCCCTGGCCGAGGTAGATCCGCCGGTTGCGGAGGTCGGCCACCGAGCGGGTCGACGGCGGCAGGTCCTTGACGTAGCGAAGGCCGAAGTCGCAGTGCGCGGCGATGTCGAGCAGCACCCGCTGGGTCAGCGCGCCGGTGCCGGGGTAGCCGCCGGCGTCGAGCGTCTCGGCGGCCAGCCGCTCGATGTCGGCGAAGTAGTTGTCCCGGGCCCGCATGTCGGCGCGCAGCTCGCGGTTGGCGGCGCGGGCCTCCTCCGGGGTCGCGACCACCCGCTCGGACTTGCGCCGCAGCTCCTCGTACAGGCCGACGAGGTGCTCGAGGACGACGGTCGGCAGCCGGGCGCTGGCCCGCAGCGGCGGCAGGTTGAGCGCGGCGTAGACCGGGTCGGCCTGGGCCCGCTCCAGGGCCAGCTCCAGCGCCGCCCGCTGGCTCGGTGGCTCCGGCCGGAGCAGCTGCTCGACCGGCACGCCGAGCCCGGTCGCCAGCGCCCCGAGCAGCCGCAGCGTCGGCTCCCGGTGGCCGTTCTCCACCTGGGACAGGTGCGGCGCCGAGCTGCCGGCCGCCTCGGCCAGCTGGGCCAGGGTCAGCCCGCGCTGCTGCCGCTCGTGCTTGATGCGTTGGCCGACCACGCGCGGGTCGAGCGGCGGCTGGTCCGGGTCGTCCGGTGTGACCGACATCGGCGCGCTTCTTTCCCAGATCCGAAACATTCGGCGCTTCTTTCGTACCGAGACCCTAGGACCGGCCGGCACCGGCTGGCAACACTCGGGGCCAACGACCGACACGACATCGGGAGGCGGTCATGGGACGACAGTGCCCTGGCGAGCTGTTCGACGGCACCCCTTGCAACTCCTACCAGTACGCCTGCCGGTCCTGCGACACCCACGGTTGCCACGGCGACGGGTGCGAGTGGCAGGCCTTCGAAGGTGCCGGCTGCGACCAGTGCGGGACCGCGGTGGTCCGAGTGCTGGCGACGGTTGCCTGAGAGGAGCGAAAGTTGTCGATCAAGGAAACTGCGACCGACCTCGAGCAGGCCTGGCGCACCGACCCGCGGTGGTCCGGCGTGCTCCGGCCGTACCGCGGCGAGGACGTGCTGCGGCTGCGCGGCACGGTCCAGGAGGAGCACACGCTGGCCCGGCTCGGCGCGCAGCGGCTGTGGACGCTGCTGCACGAGCGCGAGTACGTCCCCGCGCTCGGCGCGCTCACCGGCGGGCAGGCGGTGCAGAGCGTGAAGGCCGGTCTGGAGGCGATCTACCTGTCCGGCTGGCAGGTCGCCGCTGACGCCAACACCGCCGGGCAGACCTACCCGGACCAGTCGCTCTACCCGGTGGACTCGGTGCCGAAGGTGGTCCGGCGGATCAACAACGCGCTGCTGCGGGCGGACCGGATCGAGCACAGCGAGGACCGGCACGACCGCTACTGGCTGGCCCCGATCGTGGCCGACGCCGAGGCCGGCTTCGGCGGCCCGCTCAACGCGTACGAGCTGATGAGCGCGATGATCGCGGCCGGCGCGGCGGGCGTGCACTGGGAGGACCAGCTCGCCAGCGAGAAGAAGTGCGGCCACCTCGGCGGCAAGGTTCTGGTGCCGGTCAAGCAGCACATCCGCACGCTGCTCGCGGCCCGGCTGGCCGCCGACGTGGCCGGGGTGCCGACGCTCGTGGTGGCCCGGACCGACGCGCTGGCCGCGACGCTGGTGACCAGCGACGTGGACGAGCGGGACCAGCCGTTCCTCACCGGGCAGCGGACCGCCGAGGGCTACCACCGGGTGCGGTCGGGGCCGGACTCCGCGGTCATGCGCGGGCTGGCCTTCGCGCCGTACGCGGACCTGCTCTGGTGCGAGACCTCGACCCCGGACCTCGGCCAGGCCAAGGAGTTCGCCGAGGCGATCCACGCCCAGTTCCCGGACAAGATGCTGGCCTACAACTGCTCGCCGTCCTTCAACTGGCGGCGGCACCTGGACGACTCCGACATCGCCCGGTTCCAGCGCGAGCTCGGCGCGATGGGGTACGCGTTCCAGTTCATCACCCTGGCCGGCTTCCACGCGCTGAACCACTCGATGTTCGAGCTGGCCGCCGGCTACGCGGCCGAGGGCATGCCGGCGTACGTCCGGCTGCAGGAGTCGGAGTTCGCCGCCGAGGCCGCCGGCTACACCGCGACCCGGCACCAGCGCGAGGTCGGCACCGGCTGGTTCGACCTGGTCTCCACGGTCGTCGACCCGGACTCGTCGACGACCGCGCTGGCCGGCTCGACCGAGACCGCTCAGTTCGCCGCGGCGCACTGAGCAGCGGGGCGTCGCCCGGGACGGGGACTTTGGGGATTGGCTCGGTCCCGGGCGGCACCCGGCCCGGAATTCCCGCCCCTCCACAACCGTTGTACGAACGTGCTGTTCTCCCGTGCCAAGACCCAGCTCCCGACCGCCGAGACGGCGCTCGCGGGGCGCTCCGACTACCCGTTCGACGTGCCGGAGACCCACGTGGTCACCGGCAACCGCATCGTGCCGCCGTTCCCCGAGGGACTGGCGACGGCGGTGTTCGCACTCGGCTGCTTCTGGGGCGAGGAGAAGGCGTACTGGCAGGTCCCGGGTGTCTGGTCGACCGCGGTCGGCTACACCGGCGGGATCACGCCGTACCCGACGTACGAGGAGGTGTGCTCCGGGCGGACCGGGCACGCCGAGGCGGTGCTCGTCGTCTTCGACCCGGCCAAGGTCAGCTACGAGCAGCTGCTGCAGGTGTTCTGGGAGGCGCACGACCCGACGCAGGGAATGCGGCAGGGCAACGACGTCGGCACGCAGTACCGGTCGGCGATCTACTACGCCGACGAGGAGCAGAAGAAGGCGGCCGAGGCGTCCCGGGACGCGTTCCAGAAGCGGCTCACCGACGCGGGCTACGGCGCGATCACCACGGCGATCGAGCCGGCCGGGCCGTTCTACTACGCCGAGGGCTATCACCAGCAATACCTGGTGAAGAACCCGTTCGGCTACTGCCCCGACAACGGCACCGGCGTCTCCTGCCCGGTCGGCCTGTTCGGCTCCGGCCACCAGGAGCCCACCGGCGCCTGAGCGCCGCCCGCGGGTCAGGGCTCCGCGAGCAGCGTGCGGTAGTCGGCCCGGTAGTGCCGCTCGCCGGCCAGCCGCAGGGCCGTGTCCCGGATCGGCGCCGGCAGCCCGCGGGTGCGGTCCCGGCGGTGGGCCCGGGCCCGGACCCAGTCGGTGCGCGGTTGCCGGCGGGTGGTGAACGCGGCCAGCGCGGCGCCGACGGTGCCGTGCGTGGTCAGCTCCTCGGCCAGCACGAGCGCGTCCTCGACCGCCATCGCCGCGCCCTGGGCCATGTTCGGCGCGGTCGCGTGCGCGGCGTCGCCGATCAGCACGACCCGCTCGGCCGACAGCGCCGGCGACGGCGCCTCCTCGATCCAGCCGACGTACGGGTCGGTGAGCCGGTCGAGCGCGGCCGGCACCGGCTCGGCGAACCCCGCGAACAGCTCCTTGACCTGGTCGGCGCGGGCGTCGGCGCTGGTGTCGGCGGCGTCGGCGTAGCAGTAGACCTGGCCGGCACCGACCGGGACGAGCAGGAACGACGTGCCCCGGCCGAGCAGCGCGGTCCAGGCGTCGATCCCGGCCAGCTCGACCAGGAACCGCCAGCTGAGCTGGCCGACCCGGCGCGGCGGCCGGGGATCGCCGAGCAGGCCGCGGACCGCCGACCGGATCCCGTCGGCGCCGACGACCAGGTCCACGTCGCGCCGGCTGCCGTCCGAGAGCAGGACCGTCACCGCGTCCGGCCCCGGCTCGAGCCCGACCGGCTCGAGGCCGTAGCCGACGGTGACGCCGGCGGCCATGGCTTGGTGCAGGTCTGCGCGGAGCAGGGCGACGCACGGTCCGCACGACGCCCAGAACGACGTCAGGTCGACTTCGGTGAGCGGCCGGCCGCGGTGGTCGAGGATCCGCTGGGTCCGGATCGGCTCGGCGGCCAGCTCGTCCAGCCCGACCCGGCGCAGCGCCCGGACCGCGTTGCCGGGCAGGTAGATCCCGGCGCCGCCGCGGTCCGGCCCGGCCGCGCGCTCGACCACTTCGACGGCCTGGCCGGCCCGGGTCAGCGCCCGGGCGGCGGCCAGCCCGGCGATCCCGGCTCCGACGACGAGAATCCTCACCGGCGGTCCCTCCTTCGGCTCGGAACCGGCTCGACCGCCGGCCCGCTCCACTGAGCGTCCCGGTCCGTGGCTGATACGAGGTTGCCGAAAGGTTGGCGCCGTGACCGCGCCGCCGCCGGGCCGTACGGTCGACGGCATGGTCGAGGAGGTCCGCAACGCGCTCGCGGCGATGGACGAGATCGCCGAGCCCTGGCAGCCGCACCGGCTGACCAGCATCAACGACTACGACGTCAAGCTGGCCAAGTTCGACGGCGAGTTCGTCTGGCACTCCCACCCGGACACCGACGAGTTCTTCCTCGTGCTGGCCGGGTCGGTCACCATCCGGATGCGCGACCGGGACGTCGAGCTCGGGCCGCACGACGTGTTCGTGGTGCCGCGCGGGGTGGAGCACTGCCCGGCCGCGTCGAGCGAGGCGTCGGTGCTCATGTTCGAGCCGAACAGCACGGTCAACACCGGCGACGCCGGCGGCGAGCGCACCCAGGCCGTCCGCGAGCTGTCCTGACCGGCCAGGATGCCGCGTGGCTCACAGCGAACGCCCCCGGAGGTTGAGCTCCGAGGGCGTTCGGGGGGCCGGGAGCGGGACCGGATCCGAGCGGTCCCGCCCCCGACGTCTCAGTGCGCGGCCTTGAACGTGCCGACCAGGCCGTGCGTCTCGTTGCCGATGCCGGCGGAGAACCAGATCGCGTCGGTGCCGCCGGTCGTCGCGGTGCCGGGCAGCAGCGCCCAGAGCCGCTCGATCTGCACCGGCCGCCCGTTCTCGCCCGCGAGGAAGCCGCGGAAGTGCCACTTGTTCGGCTCGTACACGCCGATGCGGCCGTCGCCGAAGTTGCCGATGAGCAGCTTGCCGGTCAGCGAGCCGAAGCCGGCCGGGACCAGCGCCAGGCCCCACGGCGCGTTCAGCTCACCGCGGGCGGCGATCCGCTTCCAGTGCTTGCCGTCCGGGGTGAACCGGGTGACGAAGCCGAGCCCACGGCCGTCCACGCTGCGGCCGGTCGCCGGGTCGATCTTCGCGTACGAGACGTAGACGAAGTTGCCGATCGCCTGCACGTTGAACGGCGAGAACCCCTTCGGGATGTTGATCCCGCGGAACAGCCCCGGCGTGCTCAGCGGGTGGAACGACGAGTCGAACACGTCGATCCGCCCCTGCGCGAAGTTGGCCGCGAGCAGCTCGGGGCCCGGCCGGGGTGTTGATCATCGTCAGCCCGGTGTAGGCGGCGCCCGGCGTGGTCGCGACGACGACCGAGTCGGTCGCCTCGGCCGCCGGCGTCCAGGCGCTGATCGTGCCGCCGAGCGTGGCGAAGATGAACCGGGCCGAGCCGGTCCCGAGCGAGCCGGTCACCGGGAAGCTGGTCGTGGTGTTCGCGACCTGTCCGGTCGGCGGGCCGCCATTGATGCTGACCACCAGCGGGACGATCGCGGGCGGTACGGCCGGCGGCGCGCCGGAGAACAGCGTCGCCGTACTGGTGCCCTGGTTGGACGTCCACAGCGGGCTGGTCGGCAGGAACGACATGCCCCAGGGGTTGACCAGGAGCGGGTCGGTCAGCGTCGCCATGCCAGGGATGTCCGAGACGATGTTCGTCTGGACGACCCGGGTGCCTGAGCCCGGGCCGCTGTTGTCCCCCGGTCCGGGAGCTCCCCACGCTGCCTGCGCAGACCCCACCAAGCCGATCGTGGTGAGCGCGGCAAGTGCCGCGACGGTGCGTCGTGCGTGCACGGTGCCTCCTCGAAGGTGGTGGGACGTCTTCGGCCCCACACCACCTCGTACACACGGCTGACGCACAGCAGGCGTTCAGGTCTGCCGCGCAGTCTCGAATCGGGACAGTCGGCCGCCGCCTCCGCTCCTAGCGTCGAGAGACGACATCGAGGAGGTCGCGATGAAGGCGCTCGTCTATCACGGTCCGGGCAGCAAGAGCTGGGAGGACGTCCCCGACGCCGCCGTCGTGGACCCGACCGACGTCGTGGTCCGGATCGACACGACCACGATCTGCGGCACCGACCTGCACATCCTCAAGGGCGACGTGGCCGCGGTGACCGACGGCCGGGTGCTCGGCCACGAGGCGGTCGGCACGGTCACGGCCGTGGGACCGGCGGTCACCGGCTTCGCCGAGGGCGACCGGGTGCTGGTCCCGGCGATCACCCGGTGCGGCCGGTGCGCCTACTGCGTGCGCGGCATGCCGTCGCACTGCCAGACGGTCGGTGGCATCGGCTGGATCTTCGGCCACCTCATCGACGGCACCCAGGCCGAGGCGGTCCGGGTCCCGTACGCGGACACCTCGCTCTACAAGGTGCCCGAGGCGGTCACCGACGAGCAGGCGATCTTCCTGGCCGACTCGCTGCCGACCGGCTACGAGGTGGGCGTGCTGGCCGGCCGGGTCCGCCCCGGCTACACGGTCGCGGTCGTCGGCGCCGGCGCGGTCGGCCTGTCCGCGATCCTCACCACCGGGCTGTGGGGCGCGTCCCGGGTGATCGCGGTCGACACCAACAAGTTCCGGCTGGACAAGGCGCGCGAGTTCGGCGCCACCGACACGGTCGAGGCCGGCGACACCGCGGTCGCGGACGTCAAGGCGATGACCGACGGGCTCGGCGTCGACGTGGCGATCGAGGCGGTCGGCTACCCGGAGACGCTGCGTACGGCGGCGGCGCTGGTCCGGCCGGGCGGCGCGGTCGCGAACATCGGCGTGCACGGGGTCCCGGTCGAGCTGCCGATGCACGAGCTGTGGATCCACAACATCACGCTGACGATGGGCCTGGTCGACACGGTCTCGATCCCGACGCTGCTGACGATGGTCGCCTCCGGCAAGATCCCGTCCGAGAAGATGGGCACCCACCGATTCACGTTCGACCGGATCGGGGAGGCGTACGACGTCTTCGCCGACGCCGCCGCGAACTCGGCGCTGAAGGTGGTCATCACGCCCTGAACCGGCGCGCCTAGGCTGCCCGACATGGGACTGATCGAGGAGCTGGCCACCCGGCTCGACCGGGTCGAGGCCGAGCTCGCGCTGCACCGGCTGGTGAACGACTACTGCATCGGCGCCGACCACCGGGACCTGGCCCGGTGGCAGCAGGTGTGGACGCCGGACGCGGTCTGGCAGACCAGCCCCGGACCGGGCGTACCGGGGGATCGAGGAGATCACCGCCGCGGTCACCGGGCAGTGGCAGTCGTTCCCGATCATGCAGCACTCGACGGTCAACCACGTGGTCGAGGTGGCGGGCGAGACCGCCACCGGGCACTGCGACGTGATCGTGCAGATCCAGCTCGGCGACGGGCGTTGGCTCGTCGGCGGCGGCGCGTACGAGGACGAGTACCGGCGGGAGGCCGGCGTCTGGCGGATCGCCCGGCGCACGGTCTCCCGCCCGTTCGACCTGCCCCCGATCCCGGCGGACACCGCCACCGGCGCCACCGCGGCGAGCTGACGGCCGCTAGCCGAGCTGGCCGGCGTACCGGTCGTGCAGGGCGGTCCAGCCGTGCTCGAGCGCGTCCTGGCCGCGGACCGGGGGGACCGGGTCGCCGGCGAGCAGGCGGTCGAGCACGTCGAAGCAGAGGTGCCAGCCGGCGGCCGCCCTGGCCAGGTCGTCGCGGGAGCCGACCCGGTGCCGCAGCGTCAGCCGGGTGCCGCCGCCGGTCGCCGCCAGCTCCCAGCGCAGCTCGTCCGAACCCCAGGTGTACTCCAGCAGCGCCGGCGGCTCGGCTCTGGTCACGGTCACCGCCAGGTCCACCCGGTCGCCGTCGACGCCGTCGATCATCGTCAGGGTGGCCTCGCCGGTCACGCCGAGGTCGCGGCCGGCGGTGAACGGCGCCCAGGCCACGAGCTGGTCCGGCTCGGTCAGCGCCGCCCAGACCGCGGCCGGCGGGTGCCGCAGGTCCCTGGCCACGACCAGGACCCAGCCCTCGGGGGTCGACTCCGCGTACGCGTTCACCTGCTGCCCTCCCGTGCGTCGAGGTGCCGCTCCAGGGCGTCGAGGTGCCGCTCCCAGACCGCCCGGTACGGCTCCAGCCAGCTCGCCAGCGCCGCGAACGGCGCCGCCTCCAACCGGTAGATCCGCTGCTGGGCGGCGACCCGGGCCGAGACGAACCCGGCCTCCCGCAGCACCTTCAGGTGCTTGGACACGGTGGGTTGGGGCAGGTCGAGCGAGCCGACCAGCTCGCCGACGTTCCGCTCCGCCTCGCGCAGCTCGGCCAGGATCCGTCGCCGCGTCGGCTCCGCCAGCACGACGAACGCATCACCGGTCACGCCACCGAGCATGCCCGCCACCGGCATATGCCTGTCAAGGTATGCACGGCCGTCCTGGCCAACGACGAGCGGCCGGGTCCGGAGTGGTCCGGACCCGGCCGCGGTGGCCGGCGTCAGCCGCGCTTGCGGGCGGCGTAGTCGCGGTGCCGCACCGGCGGCGGGGGCAGCTTCGACCCGGCCTTCCCGGCGATCCGCCCGGTGGGGGCGGCGCCACCGCGGGCGGCGGCCCGGCGCTCCCGGCGGTTGAGTGGGACTCGGGCTCCTGCTCCTGGGATTCGAGCGGGACCTCGGGCTGCTGCTCCTGGGATTCGAGTACGTGTGCACGCATAGGGGCCTCCTGCGGAGGACGGGGGCGTGCCGGCGGGCTGAGCAAGGACAGCGACGAACCGGCGGACGCCCGGGGGCGGCTGGATTCGCTGTGGCGCCGGTCGGATGAGCCGGACCCGGCGCCGGGCGCACTGACGCGCCTGTCCTCAGTCGGTCACGCCGTCCAGGATGCGCGCCCGCCCGCCGGGCCGCAACGCCAAATAGCCGACCGGCGCCCTGACCTCCAACTTTCGTCGGTGTCGGGCCGCCGCGCCGCCGACCTACTGTCGCTGGCATGAGCACGATCGCGCTGTCCCGCCGCCGCCGCTGCAGCGGCGGATCCACCATCGCCGCTGTCACGGGGTCCGCCCTGGTGGCGCTCGGCATCGTGGCGGTCCAGGGCGAGTGGTCCTCGTTCGGCCCGTGGCCGAGCCTCGCCGCGGTCGTCGACATCGTCGCCGGCGTGCTCAGCATCGTGCTGCTGTTGGCCGTCCGGCACAGTCCGGTACGGATCGCGCTGGTGCTGTCCGCGCTGCTCACCGTGTCGGCCGCGGCCACGCCCGCCGCCGGGACGGCCGCGCTCTGGGTCGCCCAGCGCCGCCGGCTGCCCGGTCGCGATCGGGGTGGCGCTGGCCGGCGTGGCCGGACACGTGATCCGGGCCGCCTGGCGGCCCACCCCGGACCGGTCGATGGTGCTGTGGACGGTCGTGGTCGCCGCCTCGTACGCGGCGCTGGTCGGCTGGGGCGCGCAGAACCAGGCCCGGCGCGCGCTGGTGGAATCGCTGGAGGACCGGGCCCGGCGGGCGGAGGAGGACCAGGCGCACCGCGTCGCCGAGGCCAGGCGGGGCGAGCGGACCAAGATCGCCCGGGAGATGCACGACGTGCTCGCACACCGGCTGTCCCTGCTGGCCGCGTACGCCGGGGCGCTGGAGTTCCGGCCGGACGCGCCGCCGGACGAGCTGGCCCGGGCCGCCGGGGTGATCCGGGACGGCGCCCACCAGGCGCTGGAGGAGCTGCGCGAGGTGATCGGCGTGCTCCGGGACGACCCGGCCGAGCCGGAGTCGGACCGGCCCCAGCCGACCCTGTCCGATCTGCCCCGGCTGCTGGACGAGGCCCGCGCGGCCGGCACGCCGGTCCGGCTGGACGACCGCCGGGCCGACGCCGGTACGGTGCCGGACGTGCTGGGCCGGACCGTCTACCGGGTCGTCCAGGAAGGGCTGACCAACGTGCGCAAGCACGCGCCCGGGCAGGAGGCGACCGTCCTGCTCGGTGGCCGGCGCGGCCGGAACCTGCTGGTCGTGGTCATCAACCGGACCGGCCCGGCCACCGCCGACCCGGGCCGGATCCCGGGCAGCGGCAGCGGGCTCGTCGGCCTGCGGGAGCGGGTGCAGCTGGCCGGCGGCCGGCTGGACGCGAAGTCCGGCCACGGGCGGTTCCGGCTCTGGGCGGTGCTGCCGTGGCCCGCGTGAGGGTGCTCATCGTCGACGACGACGCGCTGGTCCGCGGCGCGCTGCGGATGATGCTGTCCGGCTCGGACGCGATCGAGGTGGTCGGCGAGGCCGGCGACGGCGACGAGGTCACCGCGGCCCTGGCCGAGCACCGGCCGGACGTCGTGCTCATGGACATCCGGATGCCGCGGCTGGACGGGATCAGCGCGACCGCAGCGCTGCGCCGCCGGCCCGACCCGCCGTACGTGATCGTGCTGACCACCTTCGACGCCGACGAGAACGTGCTGCGCGCGCTGCGGGCCGGGGCCAGCGGCTTCCTGCTCAAGGACACCCCGCCGGCCCGGATCGTCGAGGCCGTGCAGCGGGTCGCGGCCGGCGAGGAGATCCTCTCGCCGACCGTGATGCGCCGGTTCCTGGCCCGGTTCGCCGCCGACGGCGGCTCGGCCGACCGGGCCAGGTCCGACTTCGCGAAGCTGACCGAGCGGGAGGCGGACGTGGTCCTCGCGGTCGCCCGGGGCCGGACCAACCAGGAGATCGCCGACGAGCTCTACCTGTCGGTGGCGACCGTGAAGACCCACATCTCGCACGCGATGACCAAGCTCGACCTGGCCAACCGGACCCAGCTGGCGCTGCTCGCGCACGACGCCGGCCTGCTCTGAGCGGCCCAGGCCTCAGCCGACGTCGCGGCGGCGCAGGCCGGCGGCGCCGACGGCGGCCAGCGCCGCGGCCACGGCGAGCAGCAGCACCAGCGGCAGCGGGTCCGGCGTGTGCGCCGGCGCGTTGCCACTGTGCTGGAACGGCGAGGCGTCCAGCACCCAGTCCGGCAGGCTGAGCAGCTGGCCGACCTGACCGAGCAGCAGGCAGACCGCGAGCACGGCCCAGGCAGCCGCGACCAGTCGCGGCACCGCGCCGACCAGCGCCGCGGCGAGCGCGCCGAGCACCCACACGGCCGGCACCTGCGCCATCGTGGCGCCGATCAGCCGGCCGATCTGGCCGGCGTCGCCGGTCCGCAGCGCGTGCACCAGACCGAGCGCGGCCCCGGCGACCAGCAGCAGCCAGGCCGACCCGAGCGCGGCCACCAGCACGTGCCCGCCGCCCCAGCGCAGCCGCTCGACCGCGCCGGCCAGCACCGGCTCGGCCCGCTGCTCGGTCTCCTCGGTCCGGGCCCGCAGCACGGCCTGCACCGCGTACGCCGCCGCGACCAGGCCGAGCAGCCCGACGATCAGCGACAGGTACGTCGAGACGACGTCCGCGCCGCCGCCGAGCTTGTCGATCAGCTCCTTGGCCTGCGCACCGTCGCCGAGCAGGTCGCCGACGTCGCTGGCGACCGCGCCGACCGCGGCACCGACGATCAGGTAGCCGGCGGTCCAGCCGAGCAGCGCGCCCCGCTGCAGCCGCCAGGCCAGCGCGATCGGCCCGGCCAGCCGTGCGTCGGCCACCGGCGGGCCGGGGCGCTGCGGCCGCAGCCCGGCGCCGGCGTCCCGGAGCGGCAGCAGCACCGCGGCCGCGCCGAGCAGGCCGGCGGTCAGCAGCACCGGCAGCAGCGAAGACCCACCAGCGCTCGCCGGAGAACGCCCGCACCTGCTGCGCCCAGCCGATCGGCGACAGCCAGGACAGCCAGGACGCGCCGGAGTCGCCGACCGCCCGCAGCAGGAAGGCCAGCCCGAGCAGCGCGCCGGCCGCCCCGGACGCGGCCCGGGCCACCGAGGCGACCTGCGCGGTCACCAGCGCGACCGCGCCGAACACCAGCCCGGCCGCCCCGATCGCCAGGCCGAGCGCGAACGAGCCGGCCACCGGCAGCCCGACCGCGATCAGCCCGACCGCGGACAGCAGCGCGATCGAGACGTTCGCCACCACCGCGACGAGGAACCCGGCGACCGGCACCGCGTACCGCCCCACCGCGGCGGCGCCGACCAGCTCGGTGCGCCCGGCCTCCTCCTCGGCCCGGGTGTGCCGGACCACCAGCAGCAGGCTCATCAGCCCGGCCAGCACCGACGCGAGCCCGGCGATCCGCCAGGCGGTCAGCCCGCCGACCGTGGTCAGGT
This sequence comes from uncultured Actinomycetota bacterium, assembly GCA_963770145.1. GTDB lineage: Bacteria > Actinomycetota > Actinomycetes > Mycobacteriales > CADCTP01 > CADCTP01. The sequence goes on from CAVYOJ010000002.1 coordinate 405,827, forward strand.
CGAACGCCGGGCCGGTGATCGCCCGCAGCGCGCCCGTGCTCGCCGACGCCGCGACCTGGGCCCGGTCGGCCTCGGTCGGGTAGAGCCGGTCGTACGAGGAGGCGGTCGAGACGACCGTGAGGACGATGCCGTAGATCCAGGCCGGCAGCATGATCCGGTCGCGGCGCAACGCCAGCCGCAGCAGCGGCGCCCACCCGGTGATCGCCGGCTCGCGCCCAGCGGCCACGCGCTCGCCTTCTGCCCGCCCGGTGACCGCCGACGCGCGCCCTGCGCGCTCGTCCGTTGCCCGCCCGGTCATGCCGACACCAGCTCCTGGCCGGGCAGCTCGTCGCCGTAGTGCCGCAGGAACAGCTCCTCCAGCGTCGGCGGCCGGCTGACCAGGCTGCGCACGCCGGCGGCGGCGAGCCGGGCCAGCACCGGGGTGAGCTCGGCCGTGTCGACCTCGCAGTGCAGCCGGTCGCCCTCGACGCTCAGGTTGTGCACGCCGGGCAGGTCGGCCAGGTCCACCGGCCGGTCCAGCTCGGCGGTCACCGAGGTGCGGGTCAGGTGGCGCAGCTCGGCCAGCGTGCCGCTCTCGACCGTACGGCCGGCCCGGACGATGCTGACCCGGTCGCACAGCGCCTCGACCTCGGCCAGCACGTGGCTGGACAGCAGCACGGTCCGGCCGGCGTCCCTGGCCTCGGCCACGGCCTCCCGGAAGACCTCCTCCATCAGCGGGTCGAGCCCGGATGTCGGCTCGTCCAGCAGGAGCAGCTCCACGTCGGCGGCGAGCGCCGCGACGAGCGCGACCTTCTGCCGGTTGCCCTTGGAGTAGGCCCGGCCCTTCTTGGTCGGGTCCAGCTCGAACCGCTTCATCAGGTCGTCCCGGCGGTGCGGGTCGAGCCCGCCGCGCAGCCGGCCGAGCAGGTCGATGGTCTCCCCGCCGGTCAGCGTGGGCCACAGCACCACGTCGCCGGGGACGTACGCGAGCCGCCGGTGCAGCGCGACCGCGTCCCGCCAGGGGTCGCGGCCGAGCACCTCGACGGCGCCGGAGTCGGCCCGGTGCAGGCCGAGCAGGATGCGGATGGTGGTCGACTTGCCCGCGCCGTTCGGGCCGAGAAAGCCGTGCACCTCGCCCGTACGGACCGCTCAGGTCGAGCCCGTCGAGCGCCTGGGTGTGCCCGTACCGCTTGGTCAGGCCGGACACGGAGATCGGATCGGTCACGTGTTCAGACCCTACGCCTGTTTCACAAGGTTGTGAATATCGTTAAGAGAGGAAATACTGACGGTGTGACGGAGCGCAACCCGGAGCAGGTGCGAGCGTTCGTGGAGCACCTCGCGCTGGTCTTCACCGACTGGGGCTTCCCGCGGATGCCCTCGCGCGTGCTGATCACGCTGATGGCCGCGGACGAGGAGGCGCTCACCGCGGCCGAGCTGGCCGAGCGGCTGGAGGTGAGCCCGGCCGCCATCTCCGGCGCGGTCCGCTACCTGATCCACATCGGGATGCTGCAGCGGGTGCCGACGCCCGGCTCCCGGCGGGACCGCTACCGGTTGCCGGTCGATCCCTGGTACGAGTCGGCCTCGCTCCGGGACGGCTACATGAGCCAGGTCGTGGCGGCCTCCGGCGAGGGCGTCGTGGCGCTCGGCGCGGACACCGCGGCCGGCCGGCGGATCGGCCGGATGCGCGACTTCTTCGCGTTCGTGCAGACCGAGCTGGGCGACCTGCTGGCCAAGTGGAAGGCCGAGCATCCGCTGGACGACTAGTTTCCAGGCGTGAAGATCACGGTGCTCGACGACTACCAGGACGTCGCGCTCGGGATGGGTCCGTGGGATCGGCTCGACGCCGAGGTGGTCGCCCTGCACGAGCACCTGCTCGGCGACGAGCTGGTGACCGCGCTGGCCGGCAGCGAGGTCGTGGTCGCGATGCGCGAGCGCACCCCGTTCGACCGGGCCCTGCTCGACCGGCTGCCCGACCTGCGCCTGCTCGTCACCACCGGAATGGTCAACGCCGCCATCGACCTGGACGCGGCCGGCGACCGCGGCGTGCTGGTCTGCGGCACCCGCAGCCGGCAGCCCGGGCCGGCCGAGCTGACCTGGGCGCTGGTGCTCGCCGTCACCCGCCGGGTGGCGCAGGAGGACGCGGCGGTGCGGGCCGGCGGCTGGCAGACCACGATCGGCCCGGAGCTGTCCGGCCGCACGCTCGGCGTGCTCGGCCTCGGCCGGCTCGGCAGCATCGTCGCCGGGTACGGCCGGGCGTTCGGGATGCGGGTGCTCGGCTGGAGCGCGAACCTCGACCCCGGCCACGCCCGCGAGCTCGGCGTCGAGCCGGTCCCGCTGGACGACCTGCTGACCCGCTCCGACGTGGTCACCGTCCACCTCAAGCTGTCCGAGCGCACCCGCGGCCTGCTCGGCGCCCGCGAGCTGGACCTCATCGGGCCGGCGGGATACCTGGTCAACACCTCCCGCGGGCCGATCGTCGACGAGGCCGCGCTGGTCGAGGCGCTGCGTACCGGCCGGATCGCCGGGGCCGGCCTGGACGTGTTCGACGTGGAGCCGCTGCCGGCCGACCACCCGCTGCGGACCGTGCCGCGCGCGGTGCTCACCCCGCACATCGGCTACGTCGCGACCGACGCCTACCGGACCTTCTACGCCGACGCGGTCGAGGACGTCACCGCCTGGCTGGCCGGCGAGCCCATCCGCGTGCTCAGCTAGTGCCCCGGGTCAGCGTCTCCCGCACCGCTTCCGGCGGCGCGGCCGGACGACGACAGGCGGCGTTGTCGGGGATCGACCGAGACACCCCGGTGTCGGCCGACTCCTCCGCCTTGCCGGACGCCGCCTGGACGCCGCCGCATCCACCGACGACCGGGAGGAGCGCCCGTGCGGATCGTCTCGCTGCTGCCGGCGGCCACCGACCTGGTCGTGACGCTCGGCCTGGCCGGCGACCTGGTCGGGCGCACGCACGAGTGCGACTGGCCGCCCGGCGAGCTGGAGCACGCCGCAGTGGTCACCCGCACGACGCTGGCCGACGGCCTGACCAGCCGGGAGATCTCGGCCGCGGTGGCCGCCGACCGGGCGCACGCCGGCTCCTCGCTCTACGCGCTGGACGAGGCGGCGCTGGCCGCGCTCGACCCCGACCTGATCCTCACCCAGGAGCTGTGCGACGTCTGCGCGGTGTCGTACGCGCAGGTGGCGGACGCGGTCCGGGTCGCCGACACCGGCCCGCGGCTGGTCTCGCTCGAGCCGGCCACGCTGGCCGAGGTGCTCGGCACGCTGACCACGGTCGGCTCGCTCACCGGCCGGTCGGCGCAGGCCGCGGCGGCGCTCGCGGACGCCGAGCGGCGGCTGGCGGCGGTGGCCCGGGCGGTCGCCGGCCGGCCCCGCCCGCGGGTGGTCGTGCTGGAGTGGCTCGACCCGGTGTGGCCGGTCGGGCACTGGGTGCCGGACCAGGTTGCCGCGGCCGGCGGCACCGAGGTGCTCGGCGTCGCCGGCGCGCACACCGACCCGGTGGACTGGGCGGCGGTGGTCGAGGCGGCACCGGACGTGCTCGTGCTCGCCCCGTGCGGGTTCCCGCCGGAGCGGACGCTGGCCGAGCTGCCGGCGCTGACCGCGCGCCCGGGCTGGCCGTCGCTGCCGGCGGTGCGGTCCGGGCGGGTCTGGGTGGTCGACGGCCCGGCCTACCTCAACCGGCCGGGACCGCGGGTCGTCCGCGGTGTCGAGGTGCTGGCGCACGTGCTGCACGGGATCGGGACGGTCGCTCCCGCGGAGGCGGTTTCTGTCGTACCCCCGCTCTAGCGTCCCGGACATGACCGAATCCGCGGCCGGCGTGGGCCGGCTGTCCCTCGTGGTGATCGACTGTCCCGACGCGGTCGCCCTCGGCGGTTTCTACGCGGCGCTGCTCGGCGTCGGCGTGAAGGACTCCGACCCGTCCTGGGTGACGCTGGAGGCCGAGCAGCCGGGGATGCCGGCGCTGGCGTTCCAGCGGGTCGGCGACTACACGCCGCCGCTGTGGCCCGACCAGCTCCACCCGCAGCAGATGCATCTCGACGTCGACGTGACCGATTTCACCGCGGCCGAGGCGAAGGCGCTCGAGCTGGGCGCGAAACCGGCCAGCGACGTGCACGGGACCAAGGAGCCCTGGCGGACTTACTTCGATCCCGCCGGCCATCCGTTCTGTCTGGTGACGGTGTAGCGCCATGCGGTCGTGGGCAAGTCGTCGGGATCCGGGCGTACGGTGGCCGGGTCGCGACGAGGCGAGGCCGGAGGAGGATCCGGGCGCATGATCGACGTCCTCACCGCGCAACTGCGCGCGCCGATCACCGAGGAGACCGCCGAGCTCTACGTCGGCGGCACCGTCTTCAAGACCGGCCCACCCGAGCGCGTCGGCGTCGAGCTCGAGTGGCTCGTGCACGACGCCGACCGACCCGCCGACCCTGTCCGTTCCGAGCGCCTGACCGAGGCACTCGCCGAGACGTTCGACCCGCCGCTGGCGGGACGGCTCACCACCGAGCCGGGTGGGCAGCTGGAGCTCAGCTCGCAGCCCGCCCCGCTGGCCGGTTGCATCGCCGGCGCCGCCGCCGACCTTGATCGGCTCCGCGCCCGGGCCGCGACCGCCGGCCTGACCCTCACCGGCCTCGGTCTCGATCCCAGGCCACCGGTCCTGCGCACCGCCGTCCCGCGATACCTGGCGATGGACCGGCACTTCGCCCGCGGCGGCCCCGAGGGCCGCACGATGATGTGCTCGACCGCGTCCGTGCAGGTCTGCCTCGACGCCGGCGCCGACGAGGCCGAGGTGGCCGACCGGTGGCATGCGCTGCACGCGTGGCTGCCGGTGCTCACCGCGCTGTTCGCCAACTCGCCGGCGCCGGGCTGGCGGTGCGGGCGGACCGCGGTCTGGGCGGCGATCGACCCGACCCGGACGGCCGCGCCGGCCGGGCCTGACCCCCGCTCGGCGTACGGGCGGTGGGCGCTGGATGCGCAGCTGCTCGCCGTCCGCCGGGAGGCCGGGTCCTGGTCCGCGCCGGCCGGGCTGACCTTCCGGGACTGGCTGCGCGGCGGCGGTCCCGGGCTGGCCGCTCCGACCTGGGCCGACCTGGACTACCACCTGACCACGCTGTTCCCGCCGGTGCGCGCCCGCGGCCATCTGGAGCTGCGGGCGGTCGACGCGCAGCCGGGCGACGGCTGGCGGGTGGTGGTCGCCCTGGTCGCCGCCCTGCTCGACGACCCGGCGGCCCGCGCCGCCGCGACCGCGGCCGCCACCGAGGCGGCCGAGGCACTCGGCGCCGACGCCGGGGGGTGGCTCAGTCCCGCGATGCAGGTGGCCGCGCGGGACGCGATGACCGACCCGGTCCTGCGGCGGGCCGGGATGACGTTCGTGGCGACGGCGGTCGGTGCGTTGACCCGCGCCGGCCAGCCGGAGCTGGCAGCAGAGGTGGCGGCATTCGGCGAGCGATACCCCGCCCGCCGACGGTGTCCCGCCGACGACCGTGCGACCGACCGTGCGACCGCACCCGAGGAGAGCGCATGACCGACCTTCGACAGCGCATCGCCGACGACCTGGCCCGGGCCCGCCGCAGGTCCGAGTCGCTGACCGTCGACGTGCTCGACGACGCGGAGCTGTCCGCGCAGCACTCGCCGATCATGTCCCCGCTGGTGTGGGACTTCGCCCACGTCGGCAACCAGGAGGAGCTCTGGCTGGTCCGGGACGCCGGCGGCCGCGAGCCGGTCCGGGCCGACATCGACGAGCTCTACGACGCGTTCAAACACCCGCGCAGCGACCGCCCGGCGCTCCCGCTGCTCGACCCACGCCAGTCCGCGGCGTACATCCGGGAGGTCCGGCAGAAGGCGCTCGACGTGCTCGGCGAGGTGCCGATGGAGGGTCGCCGGCTCACCGACGGCGGCTTCGTCTTCGGCATGATCGTGCAGCACGAGCAGCAGCACGTGGAGACCATGCTGGCCACCCACCAGCTGCGCGCCGGCGCCGCCGTCCTCGACGCGCCGTCGCCGCCACCGTCCACAGTGGACCCCTCGACGCTGCCGGCCACCGTGCTGGTGCCGGCCGGCCCGTTCGAGATGGGCACCAGCATCGAGCCGTGGGCGCTGGACAACGAGCGGCCGGCGCACCGGGTCGACCTGCCGGCGTTCCGGATCGACACGTTCCCGGTGTCCAACGCCGACTACGCGGCGTTCGTCGACGCCGGCGGCTACGACGACCCGCGCTGGTGGACGGCCGAGGGCTGGGACCACCGGCAGCAGGCCGCGCTCACCGCGCCGGCGGGCTGGAGCCGGGACGGCGACCGCTGGTGGCGGCGCCGGTTCGGGCGGGACGAGCCGGTCCCGGCGAACGAGCCGGTCCAGCACGTCACCTGGTTCGAGGCCGACGCGTACGCGCGGTGGTCCGGCGCCAGGCTGCCGACGGAGGCCGAGTGGGAGAAGGCGGCCCGCTGGGATCCGGCGACCGGCCGGTCCCGCCGCTACCCGTGGGGCGACGACGACCCGACCCCGGAGCGGGCCAACCTCGGCGGTGCCCACCTCGGCCCGGCCGAGCGCGGGGCCTACCCGGCCGGCGCGTCCCCGCTCGGCGTGCACCAGCTGGTCGGCGACGTCTGGGAGTGGTGCGCCGGCGACTTCCGCGGCTACCCCGGCTTCGAGCCCTACCCCTACCGGGAGTATTCGGAGGTCTTCTTCGGCGACGGCTACCGGATGCTGCGCGGCGGCTCGTGGGCGACCGACGCGGCCGCCTGCCGGGGCACCTTCCGCAACTGGGACCTGCCGATCCGCCGGCAGATCTTCACCGGCTTCCGGTGCGCGCACGACGTCGGCCCGAGCGATGTGTAGGCACCTGGCCTACCTCGGACGCCCGAAGCCGCTGCGGCAGCTCCTCTCCGACCCGCCGCACTCGCTGCTGCGCCAGTCCTGGGAGCCGCGCGACCAGCGGCACGGCGTGGTCAACGCCGACGGCTTCGGCGTCGGCTGGTATGCGGCCGGCGACCCGATGCCGGCCCGCTACCGCCGCGACTGTCCGATGTGGACCGACCGGTCGTTCCTGGACGTGGCCAGGGTGGTGAGCTCCGGAGCGGTGCTGGCCGCGGTCCGGTCGGCCACCCCGGGAATGGCGCAGGGCGAGGCCGCGGTGGCGCCGTTCTCCACCGGGCGTTACCTGTTCAGCCACAACGGCGTGGTCGCCGGCTGGCCGACCTCGATCGCCCTGCTCACCATGCAGGTCGACCCGGTCGAGCTGATGGCGATGGAGGCGGTGTCCGACTCGGCGCTGCTCTGGCTGGTCGTGCACCAGCGGCTGCAGGCCGGCGAGCGGATGGCCGAGGCGCTCGGCAACACCGTCCGGCTGGCCGCGTCCACCGCCGGCGGCCGGCTCAACCTGCTGCTCACCGACGGCCGCGCGATCGCGGCCACCGCCTGGGGCGACACGCTGTGCTGGCGGGCCGACGCGGACGGCGTCGTGGTCGCCTCCGAGCCGTACGACGACGAGCCCGGCTGGACCGCCGTGCCCGACCGCTCGCTGCTCGTCGCCAGCCCCGACGGGGTCGACACGACCCCGCTCCCGCTCGACGTACCACCGGAGGTTCCGTGGACCCGCTGACCGAGTCGCTCACCCTGCAGTCCCACCTCCCGCCGGACTTCCTGGCCGAGGCGCTGCGCGCCGACGTGACCCGGGGCCTCGACCGAGACGCCGAAGTCCCTGCCGCCGAAGTGGTTCTACGACGAGCGGGGCAGCGTGCTGTTCGAGGAGATCACCCGGCTGCCGGAGTACTACCCGACCCGGGCCGAGCGGGAGATCCTGGTCGCCCGGGCGGCCGAGATCGCCGCCACCACCGGCGCCCGCACGCTGGTCGAGCTCGGCTCCGGCTCGGGCGAGAAGACCAGGCTGCTGATCGAGGCGCTGCGGCAGCCAGGGCACGCTGGCGACGTACGTGCCGATGGACGTGAGCCCGTCCGCGCTGCTGGAGAGCGGCCGGGCGCTGGTGCGCGACTACCCGGGGCTGTCCGTGCACGGGCTGCTGGCCGACTTCGAGCACCAGCTCGGCGTGCTGCCGGTCGGCGACCGCCGGCTGACCGCGTTCCTCGGCGGCACGATCGGCAACCTCGAGCCCGGCCCGCGGGCGGCGTTCCTGGCCGACCTGCGCGGATCGACCGCGGCCGGCGACTGGCTGCTGCTCGGCACCGACCTGGTCAAGGACCCGGCCGTGCTGGTCCCCGCGTACGACGACAGTGCCGGGGTGACCGCCCGGTTCAACAAGAACGTGCTCGAGGTGATCAACCGGGAGCTGGCCGCCGACTTCGCCCTGGACGCGTACGAGCACGTCGCGCTCTGGGACCCGGACGCGGAGTGGATCGAGCTGCGACTGCGCTCGACCGCCGACGCAGAAGGTCACGGTCGGCGACCTCGACCTGGTCGTGCCGTTCGGCGCCGGCGAGGAGATGCGCACCGAGGTGTCGGCGAAGTTCCGGCCCGAGGGGGTGCGCGCGGAGCTGGCCGAGGCGGGTTTCGCCGCCCGCGCCGGCTGGACCGACGGGGCCGGCCGCTTCCTGGTCACGCTGGCCGAGGCGGTCTGACCGTCCGGCGTTTCGGCGAAAATCACCATCAGGCACGATGACGCCATGGCATCCCTGTCGCAACGGCTGGCCGAGCGCGGCCTGCCGTCGGTCCGGGCCCAGGCGGCGCACCCGACCGTCGCCGGGATCGCCCGCGGCGACCTCGACCCGGCGGTGTTCCGGTCCTGGCTGGAGCAGGACTACCTGTTCCTGCTCGACTACGTCCGGGTCTTCGCCCGGCTGGCCTGGCAGGCCCCGGACGGCCACCTCGGCGACCTGGTCGACCTGGCCCACTCGACCTGGCACGACGAGCTGGCGCTGCACCGCTCGCTGGCCGCCGAGTTCGACGCCGACCTGTTCGGGGCGGTGGCCGGGCCGGCGACCGCGGCGTACACGGGCTTCCTGCTCGACGCGGCCGAGGACTACGGCCGCGGGCTGGCCGCGCTGCTGCCGTGCATGTGGGGCTACTCGACGCTCGGCCGGATGCTGGCCGAGCACCCGCCGCCGGAGGAGCGGTACGCGCGCTGGGTCGCGACCTACGCCGACCCCGGGTTCGCCGCGCTGGCCGCCCGGTGCGCGCAGATGCTCGACGAGGCACACGCCGAGGGCCTGGTCGACGAGCCGACCGCCACCGAGGCGTTCGACGCGGGGATGCGGCACGAGGTCGCCTTCTGGGACGTGCGGTGACCGCAGGGACGGTGGCGGCCGAGCTGCTCGCCGGATCGGCCGCGCCGTGGTCCCGGCTGCCCGCCCACCCGTTCATCGCCCAGGCCGCTGACGGCAGCCTGCACCGGGGGTCGTTCGACCGCTGGCTGGTCGCCGACCACTATCTTCGTGGTCGGCTTCCGCCGCTTCCTCACCGGGCTGGTCACGCTGGCGCCGGACGAGCACGCGGCCGACGTGCTCGCGGCCGGCCTCGGCGCGCTGCAGACCGAGCTCGACCTGTTCCGCCGGGAGGCGGCCGCCCGCGGCCTCGACCTGGACGCCGAGCCGGGCCCGATCGCGATCGGCTACACCGCGTTCCTGCGCGCCTCGCTGCAGGACGGCTACCCGGTCGCCCTTGCCGTGCTGTACGGCGCCGAGAAGGCCTACTTCGACGCCTGGTCGGCGGTGCGGGCGACGGCCCGCCGGGACAGCGACTACTGGCCGTTCGTCGACAACTGGTCCTCGCCGGCGTTCGCGCACTGGGTCGCCTCGATCGCCGGTCTGCTGGACGCGGTCACGCCGGACGGGCCGAGCGCGGCGATGCGGGCGTCGTTCGACCGGGTGGTGCGGTTCGAGATCCGGTTCTGGAGCGCCGTGCACACCGGCGACGACTGGTGACGCGGGCCTGGCAGCCGCCGGGCGGTCGGACAGACGTGATCCGGGCCGCCAGGGGACCACGGGGGTTGTCCCCTGACGGCACCGGACCGCCCGGATCGAGACCACGGGGAAGTCCCGACCACGTTTCTTTACGCCTTGAGCAAAACACGTGCAGCGTTCCCGCGTCGATCACCCGAGCGCACAAGTTGAGCACGTGGAGTGACCGTAGAACCGGCCGGCAATCCGCGTGACTGTCCACACGCGACTCTGAGCCGCTCCAGGCCAGACCCGCCATCCGAGGCCGCCGATCGAATGAGCGGAAGGCACGGCCCGAGGCCTGGATCACGTTCGGTGACGGCGCACCGGCCGCGGCCCGGATCGCGCATACTGGACGGCGTGCCTGAGCTGCCCGAGGTCGAGGCGCTCGCCGCGTTCCTGCGCGAGCGGGCGGTCGGCCACGTCGTCGCCCGGCTCGACACCCCGGCGATCAGCGCGCTGAAGACGTTCGACCCGCCGCCGACGGCGATCGCGGGGCTGGAGATCACCGGCGCCGGCCGGTACGGCGAAGTTCCTCGACATCGAGATCGGCGGCTCCGCCCCCGGCGCGCCCGACGCGCTGCACCTGGTCACCCACCTGTCCCGGGCCGGCTGGCTGCACTGGCGGGAGAAGCTGCCGCCGGCGCCGCCGAAGCCCGGCCGCGGGCCGGTCGCCGCGCGGCTGCACCTCGACGACGACAGCGGGTTCGACCTCACCGAGCAGGGCACCCAGAAGCGGCTGGCGGTCTACCTGGTCCGGGCGGTCACCGACGTGCCCGGCATCGCCCGGCTCGGGCCGGACGCGCTCGACCCGGCGCTCACCGCGGAGCGGCTCGGCGAGCTGCTCGTCCAGCACGGCGGCCAGCTCAAGGGCGCGCTCACCGACCAGACGATGATCGCCGGCGTCGGCAACGCGTACTCGGACGAGATCCTGCACGTGGCCAAGCTGTCGCCGTTCAAGCCGGCGGCGAAGCTGTCCGAGGCCGAGCTGTCCCGGCTGCACGCGGCGCTGGTCACCACGCTGCGCGACGCGGTCGACCGGTCGATCGGGCAGAAGGCGGCGACGCTCAAGGCCGAGAAGCGGTCCGGGCTGCGGGTGCACGCCCGCACCGGCCTGCCCTGCCCGGTCTGCGGCGACACCGTGCGCGAGGTGTCGTTCGCGTCCAAGTCGATGCAGTACTGCCCGACCTGCCAGACCAACGGCCAGCTGCTCGCCGACGGCCGCCTGTCCAAACTTCTCAAGTAGCGCACGCAACCCCTCGCCGGCCCGCCGGAGTGTCTCGTCGGGACTGTGGAGGCGACGAGGACGTTCCGCGAGTTCGTGGCGGCGCGGTCGCCCGCGCTGCTGCGGACCGCCTTCCTGCTGACCGGGGACCGCGCGCCGCGCCGAGGACCTGCTGCAGACCGCGCTGGCCAGGGCCTACCGGCACTGGGCGCGGGTCACCGCCGCCGGTGACCCGGAGGCGTACGTCCGGCGGATCATGGTCAACGAGCGCCGCTCCTGGTGGCGCCGGAACCCGGGCCGGGAGGTCCTCGGGCCGAGTCCCCGAGCGCGGCCGGCACGGACGATCGGCCGGGCTGGCGGAGCGGGACGCGGTCTGGCAGGCGGTGCTGCGGCTGCCGCCGCGGACCCGGGCTGTGCTGGTGCTGCGCTACTGGGAGGACCTGTCCGAGGCCGAGACCGCCCAGCATCCTCGATTGCTCGGTCGGCACGGTGAAGAGCCAGGCCTCGCGCGGGCTGCGGAAGCTGCAGCAGGCGATCGACCCGGACCGCGCATCGCTGAGCTCGGACCGGACGGGAGCCGAGTGATGACCAAATCTGGCCGAGCAGCTGCTGCGGGAGGTGTTCGCCGAGCGTGCCGCGCCGGTCCGCAGTACGACCGACATCTACTTCGCTGCCCGTCGAGCGCAACCGGCTGCGCCGGCGGAACCAGCTGATCGCGGCCGCGGTGGCCGCCGCTGTCGTGGTAGCCGGGGTGCCGGTCGCCCTGGCCGCGGTCCGTGGCGGGTCGGCCGCCCCGACCGCCGCCACGCCGACCCCCGGCACGTCGACCGTGGCCGTGCCGACCGGCGCGACGGCAGCATGTCCGCGGCTCGCTCGCCGGCGACGAGGCACTGTTGCAGGCGGCGGTCCAGTTGCTGGCCGCCGACAGCTCGGTCGAGCCGAACTCGATCCATGTCTCGTACGCGGAGCAGACCGACGGCTACCGGATCGTCGTCGCTGGCCGGGAAGCGCCGCGGACGGCACCGTGGTCTCGCTGATCGCGGGCAACGCCCCCGGCGCGCGGCTGGCCTCGGTCGGCGGGACCACCGGCAAGCCCCAGTCCATCGACGCCGGCGCCGGCCAGCAGTACTACGCGCCGGAGCACGTGCTGACCCGGTTCACGATCGGGGACCGGTCGTTCGGGCTGGCGCTGTTCCCCGACGGCTACCGGGCCACGATCGAAGCGCGGCCCCTCGATCGCCGCCGACTGCGAGCTGGAGACCGCGCCGGCCATCGCGCTGCCGGTGCCGTCCTTCTTCCCGATCGACCGCGGTGACGCGCCAAGCGTCGCGGTCTACGCGCCGGGGAGGACGATGCCGGCCACGAGCCAGGCGCTCCAGCCGACTCGGCGACGCCGCGGCCCTGCCGACGCCGCCCACGCATGGCGAGATCGCGGACCGAGATCCGGGCGCACCATGCGCGGGAAGAAGGATGTCGCCGACGAGCTCGCCGGCTACGTGGACCCCGTCGTCTACGGCACCGGCGTCGGCACGCTGCCGGACCGGTTCGTCGGGGTATGGGCCGGCGACCTGCCCACCGGCAACGGGTACGCCGCGCTCTTCGGCTCCCGCTTCGCCAGCGGCGCCACCGTGCTGCTGGGGCAGGCCTCGGAGCCGGGCGGGAACGGCTTCTCCGGCTGGCTCACCGGCTGCGTGCCGGCCGGCGGCCTCGACCACACGGTCCTCTCTGCGCGGCTGCGCTACCGGAACACCAACATCATCGGCGACCCGATCGTCATCGTCGCGCCGGCCACCGCGGTGCGGGCAGAGGTGACCTTCCATTCCGGCGCCACGGTGTCGGTCCCGCTCACCCAGGGCGGCGGTTTCCTGAAGCATGATGGCCAGGCCAGGCAGGTGCGGGCACTCGACGCGGCCGGCCACGTCGTCGGCACCGGAGTGGTCGACCAGCTGCCCCCGGGCCTGCCGCTCCAGCCACGCTGAGATGATCGGTGCGTGCGGATCGTCGTGGTGGGGGCCGGGGTCATCGGGCTGACCTGCGCGCACCGGCTGGTGCGGGCCGGGCACGAGGTCGAGGTGTGGAGCCGGGACGCGGTCCAGGACACGACCTCGGCCGTCGCGGCCGCGCTCTGGTACCCGTACCGGGCGCTGCCCGGAGGACGCCGTCACCCGCTGGTCCGCGGCGACGTACGACATGCTGGCGATCCTGTCCGTCCGGCCGGAGACCGGGGTGCAGCCTGGTCCGCGGCCGGGAGCTGTTCCGGGAGCGGCGGCCGGACCCGTGGTGGGCGCCGGCGGTGCCGCGCCTCGGCCGGGTCACCGACCTGCCGCCCGGGTACGCCGACGGGTACGAGTTCGCCGCGCCGGTCGTGCGGATGCCCACCTACCTGCGCTGGCTGCTGGACGAGCTGGCCGCCGCCGGTGTCGCGTTCCGGGTCGGCGCGGTGACCGACCTGGCCGCGGTCCCGGCCGACGTGGTGGTCAACGCGACCGGTCTCGGCGCCCGCGAGCTGGCCGGCGACGCGGCGCTGACCGGCGTACGCGGCCAGGTCGTCCGGGTGGCCGACCCGGGCCTGGCCGGCTGGACGCTGGACGAGGACAACCCGGACGGCATGGTGTACGTCGTCCCGCGCGGCACCGACGTGGTCTGCGGCGGCACCGCCCTCGACGGTGACGAGAGCACGATCCCCGACCCGGCCGAGGCCGAGCGGATCCTGGCCCGCTGCCGCGCGCTCGTCCCGGAGCTGGCCGGCGCGCAGGTGCTCGGGCACGCGGTCGGCGTCCGGCCGGCCCGCCCCGCGGTCCGGCTGGAGCGGGACGGCGACGTCGTGCACTGCTACGGGCACGGCGGCGCCGGCGTCACGCTGTCCTGGGGTTGCGCCGACGAGGTGGTCCGGCTCGTCGGCTGACCACCCCGATCACGGCTGGGTGTCGAGTGTTGCCCGCTCCATTGCCGTCGGCCGTCCGGCCGGAACGCGACCATGCGGGTGTGCGTACCGCGTGGCTTGTGGTCGCGCTGCTGCTGGTCCTGCTGCTGTCCGTGTGGGTGGTCGGCCGGGTCCGGTCGCGGCGCCGCTTCGCCACGTCCGCCGAACGGGTGACGTTCGAGACCCTGCACACCGCGTCGCCTCGCGGCGCCGCCGCTGCGGCTCGGGCTGAACGGCACCTCGGCCGGCAAGTCGGCCCGCCACCTGCGCACGTCTGCTCGGCACGCCGGCGGTCGCGATCTCCGACACCGAGCGGGCGCTGGTCTGGGAGGGCCCCGGCGACCACCACGCCGACCAGGCTGTGGGCGGCCGCCCGGGCGGGCCGCTGGCGTCCGGCCGGCCGGTCGTGGTCCGGCCGGAGGAGCTGTTCTGCGCTGACCCGAGTGCCCGGTGCGCGGCGCGGTGGTGGTGCCGATCGCGGTGGACGACCGGGTGGTCGGCACGCTGGCCGCGGTCACCTCGACCGAGCCCGGACCGGGGCTGGTGCAGGCCGCGCTGGAGACGGCCCGCTGGGTGTCCACCCAGCTGGAGCTGGCCGAGCTGGACCAGTCCCGGGCGCGGCTGGTCCGGGCCGAGGTGCGGGCGCTGCGGGCGCAGATCAGCCCGCACTTCGTCTACAACGCGCTGACCACGATCGCCTCGTTCGTCCGGACCGACCCGGAGCGGGCCCGCGAGCTGCTGCTGGAGTTCGCCGACTTCACCCGCTACTCGTTCCGGTCGCACGCGCGAGTTCACCACGCTGGCCGAGGAGCTGCGCTCGATCGACCGCTACCTGACGCTGGAGCGGGCCCGGTTCGGCGACCGGCTGGAGGTGCGGCTGCAGATCGCGCCGGAGGTGCTGCCGGTGGCGGTGCCGTTCCTCGGCGTGCAGCCGCTGGTGGAGAACGCGGTCCGGCACGGGCTGGCGGCGAAGACCGGGCGTGGGGACGGTCTCGATCGTGGCCGAGGACGCCGGCACGGCCTGCCTGATCAGCGTCGAGGACGACGGGGTCGGGATGGACCCGGAGGTGCTGCGGCGGCATGCCGACGGGGGCGGGCACGTCGGGCTGGGCAACATCGACGACCGGTTGCGGTCGGTGTTCGGGGACGAGTTCGGACTGGTGGTCGAGACCGCGCCCGGCGCGGGTACGAAGGTGAGCATGCGGATCCCGAAGTTCCACGCCGACGTGCGGGCGTCGTGAGGACGGGTCTGAGCGGCGAGGGCTCGCAGCGGGCGAGTGACGAGAGCTGAGCCGGCCGAGGGACGAGGTCGGGTCCGTCGAGGAGCGGGATGAGCGGCCCGCGGCGGCGGCTGCGGGTGCTCGCGGTCGACGACGAGCCGCCCGCGCTGGACGAGCTCGGCTACCTGCTCGACGCCGACCCGCGGGTCGGAGTCGGTGCTCTGCGCCGGCGACGCCGCCTCGGCGCTGCGGCTGCTGCGCGACGAGGTCGACGCGGTGTTCCTGGACATCCGGATGCCGGGCACTGGACGGGCTCGACATCGCCCGGGTGCTGCGCCGGCAGCCGGTCCCGCCCGCGGTCGTGTTCGTCACCGCGCACGACGACCGCGCGGTCGACGCGTTCGACCTCGGCGCGGTCGACTACCTGCTCAAGCCGCTGCGGCCGGAGCGGCTGGCCGAGTCGCTGCGCCGGGTCGTGGCCGCCCGCTCCTGCCGGCGTCGGACGCCGGCCGCGGCGACGACGAGGAGGTCATCCCGGTCGAGCTGGCCGGGCGGACCACGATGCTGCCGCGCGCCGAGGTCCGCTGGGTGGAGGCGCAGGGCGACTACGCCCGGCTGCACACCGCGGACGACCTCGCACCTGATCCGGGTGCCGCTGTCGGTGCTGGCCGAGCGCTGGGCCGACGCCGGCTTCGTCCGCATCCACCGGTCGTACCTGGTCTCGCTGCGGGACGTCCGCGAGCTGCGGCTGACCGGCTCCGGCTACGTCGTGCTCACCGGCGACCGCGAGCTGCCGGTCAGCCGCCGGCACACCCGCGAGCTCAAGGACCGCCTGATCCGCGCGACCAAGGCCGAGTGGGCCCGCTCCTAGGACGGCGTCAGCAGGGAACGCCGGGCCCGGACAGTCGAATCGCAGAGAAATCTTCGCAGAGAACTCGAGGTCGGGCTCGGTGCCGGCACGATCGGGCTGTTGCTCTCGCTGGCCAGCCTCGGCGGCGTGGCCGGGGCGATGCTCTCCGGGCCGGTCGTCCGCCGGCTCGGTTCCGCCCGCGGGCTGTTCGCGCTGGAGGCCGCCAGCGGGCTCAGCGCGCTGCTCATCCCGCTGACCACCGGCGGCGCGGGTCTGGCCTGGCTGGTGGTCGGAACGCCGGCGTGGCCGCGTTCGTGGTGGCCGGCAACGTCATCAGTGCGAGCTTCCGCCAGCGCTATTGCCCGCCCGAGCTGCTCGGCCGGGTGACCGCGAGCATGCGGGTGGTGAACTACGGCACGATGCCGGTGGCCGCGGTGGTCGCCGGCGCGCTCGCCACCGCGGTCGGGCTGCGCACGACGATGTGGGTCGGCACGGCCGGCGTGCTCGCCGCGGCGCTGTTGCTCCTGGTCGGCCCGCTGACCCGCAGCCGGGACCTGCCGGAGTCGTGTGAGCAGCGAGCGGCCCGGGAGCTGCCGCAAGTCCGGGAGCTGCCGGAGACGGCGTGAGGATGGCACCCTCGGCGCCATGGACACCGAACCGCCGCGGCGGGTCAAGGTGGTGCTCGCCGACGGCGCCCGGCGACCCCGCCCGGACGCGGCCGCGCGGGAGATCGAGGAGCAGACCCCGGTCGGCGAGGTGCTCGTCACCGGGTTGATCCGGACCCAGCTGGCCCTGGCCGTGCGGCTCTCGCTGGTGGTCGTCGCGCTGTTCGGGATCCAGCCGCTGCTGTTCGCGTTGGCGCCCGGGCTCGCTCACGTCTCGGTCGGCGGGCTGCCGCTGCCGTGGCTGTTGCTCGGGGTGCTGGCCTACCCGGCCGTGATCGTGATCGCCTGGGTCTACGTACGGGCGGCGCAGCGCAACGAGCGCCGCTTCGCCGAGCTGGTCAGCCGCGAGTGAGCCGACGAGGGAGTGAGCATCGTAGGGCCCACGGGCCGCGTCGCCCCGGGCGGTCGCCCGGGGAGCGGAGCGACCGACGAGGCGAACAGTGGCCAGCACAGTGAGCCCGTTCGCCGTGCCGGCCATCGTGTTCATCACGGTGGTCACGGTGGTCATCGGCGCGTTCGGCTACAAGATCTCCCGCAACACGTCGGACTTCCTGGTCGCCTCGCGGACGGTCAGCCCGCGGCTGAACGCCAGCGCGATCTCCGGCGAGTATCTGTCCGCGGCCAGCTTCCTCGGCGTCGCCGGGCTGATCATGGTCAACGGCGTCGACATGCTCTGGTATCCGGTCGGCTTCACCGCCGGCTACCTGGCCATGCTGCTGTACGTGGCGGCGCCGCTTCGCCGCTCCGGCGCGTATACGCTGCCGGACTTCGCCGAGGCCAGGCTACGCTCGACCGGCGTGCGGACGCTGGCCACCGGGTTCGTCGTCCTGATCGGCTGGCTCTACCTGGTGCCCCAGCTGCAGGGCGCCGGGCTGACGCTGACCACGGTGACCGGCGCGCCGTCCTGGGTCGGCGCGGTCGTCGTCGGAGCGGTGGTCACGCTCAACACCGCGGTGGGCGGGATGCGCAGCATCACCTTCGTCCAGGCCTTCCAGTACTGGGTGAAGCTCACCGCGATCGCCTTCCCCGCCATGGTGCTGCTCGCGGTCTGGTTCCACCGGGACGGCGCGCCGGGGCCGGCGCAGCAGCCGCTGCTCGACGACGGCAGCCGCTGGCTGGTGCCGCTGACCGGGCTCGGCGCGCACCCGCTGTTCACCGACTACTCGCTGATCCTGGCCACGTTCCTCGGCACCATGGGCCTGCCGCACGTGCTGGTCCGCTTCTACACCAACCCGGACGGCCGGGCCGCGCGGACCACGACGCTGGTGGTGCTCGGCCTGCTCGGGATCTTCTACCTGTTCCCCACCGTCTACGGCGCGCTCGGCCGGGTGTACGTGCCGCAGCTGGTGCGGGACGGCAACGCCGACGCGGTCGTGCTGGTGCTGCCGGACGCGGCGCTCGACGGGCTGCCCGGCGAGCTGCTCGGCGGCCTGGTCGCCGCCGGCGCGTTCGCCGCGTTCCTGTCCACCGCCAGCGGGCTGCTCGTGTCGGTGTCCGGCGTGCTGTCCACCGATCTGTTCGGCCGCTGGTCCGGCGGGCACGGCTCGGTCCGCGACTTCCGCCGCGCCGCCATGGTCGCCGGCGTCGTGCCCCTGCTGCTGGCCCTGCAGGCCGGCTCGCTCGGACTGTCCACTGTGGTCGGTCTGGCGTTCGCGGTGGCCGCGTCGACGTTCTGCCCGCTGCTGGTGCTGGGGATCTGGTGGCGGCGGCTGACCCCGTTCGGCGCCGGCGCCGGGCTGCTCGTGGGCGGCGGGCTGTCCGGGGTCGCCGTGCTGATCACCGTGCTCGGACCGCCGCTGTCCGGCTGGCCGGGAGCGCTGCTGGCCGAGCCGGCCGCCTGGACCGTGCCGATCTCGTTCGCGGTCATGGTGCTCGGCTCGCTGGCCACCCAGAAGCAGGTGCCGGCCGACGTCGGCCGGACGATGGTGCAGCTGCACGCCCCGGAGCGACTCCGCCTGCACCGGTGATCGACCGGCGGGAGGTGATCGCCGTCACTTCGGCGCAGCCCGCGCACCACTCGGCGCACCTGCGGCCGCGCCACCCCACGGCAACCTCAAGGCTCTCCTACGGTCCCCCTCAGAAGCTGCCATGGACGGCGGCCCAGGAGGTGTTCCGTGACGAGCAGCGAGACCGCCCCCACCGAACGAGGGCGGATCACCCCCGAGGCGTACTCCCGGATGGACGCCGACCCCAGATTCGTCGACCTGCGGCGCCGCTTCCGGAACTTCGTGTTCCCGATGACGGTGGCCTTCCTGTCCTGGTATCTGCTCTACGTCGTGCTGTCGGCCTTCGGCCGCAGCTTCATGGACGCCAAGGTCGTCGGCAACCTCAACGTGGCCTTCTTCTTCGGCCTGCTGCAGTTCGTCTCCACGTTCCTCATCGCGTGGGCCTATTCGAGGTTCGCGAACAGGCGGATCGATCCCGTCGCGCGCGAGCTGCGCGGCGAGCTGCAGGGCACCGATCTGGAGGGCAGTGAGCTGGGAGGCACCCGATGAACGACGTGACCGTGCTCGCCGCCAGCGCCGACACCAGGCGCGGGCTGACGATCGGCCTGTTCCTCGTCTTCATCGCCATCACGCTCTACATCACGTTCTGGGCCAGCCGGCAGAACAAGACGGCCGCGGACTTCTACGCCGCCGGCCGGTCGTTCTCGGCCTTCCAGAACGGCCTGGCGATCGGCGGCGACTACATGTCCGCCGCCTCGTTCCTCGGCATCGCCGGGCTGATCGCGCTGTTCGGCTACGACGGCTTCCTCTACTCGATCGGCTTCCTGGTCGCGTGGCTGGTCGCCCTGCTGCTGGTCGCCGAGCTGATGCGCAACTCCGGTCGCTACACGATGGGCGACGTGCTGGCGTTCCGGATGCGCCAGCGGCCGGTCCGGATGGCCGCGGGCATCTCCACCATCACCGTGTCGATCTTCTACCTGATCGCGCAGATGGTCGGTGCCGGCGCGCTGGTCGCACTGCTGCTGGGCATCAGCAAGACGGGGTCCTTCCTCGGCATGTCCCAGAGCACCGCAAAGAACGTCACAATCGTGATCGTCGGCGCGTTGATGATCCTCTACGTCACCGTCGGCGGCATGCGCGGCACCACCTGGGTGCAGATGATCAAGGCCGGGCTGCTGATGACCGGCGCGATCCTGATGACGATCTTCGTGCTGGCCAAGTTCAACTTCAACCCGTCCAGCCTGCTGGGCGCGGCGGCCGAGCCAGAGCGGCAAGGGCGAGGCGTTCCTCAACCCGGGGCTGCGGTACGGCGCGGGTGACTGGAAGACCAAGGTCGACCTCATCAGCCTCGGCCTCGCGCTGGTGCTCGGCACCGCCGGCCTGCCGCACATCCTCATGCGCTTCTACACGGTGCCGACGGCCAGGGACGCCCGCCGCTCGGTCAACTGGGCGATCGGCCTCATCGGCACCTTCTACCTGCTCACCCTCGCGCTCGGCTTCGGCGCCGCGGCGCTGGTCGGGACGAGCGCGATCCGGGCCGCCAACCCCGGCGGCAACACGGCCGCGCCGCAGCTGGCCGAGGAGCTCGGCGGCGGCCCCGGGACCACCGGCGGGGCGATCTTCCTGGCCTTCATCGCCTCGGTCGCGTTCGCCACGATCCTCGCTGTCGTCGCCGGCCTCACGTTGGCGTCGTCGTCGTCGGTCGCGCACGACATCTACGCCAACGTGATCCGCAAGGGCGACGTGGACGAGGGGGCCGAGGTCGGGGTGGCGCGGGTCGCGGCGGTGGTGATCGGAGCGATCTCCATCGTGCTGTCGATCTTCGCCCAGAACCTCAACGTGGCCTTCCTGGTCGCGCTGGCGTTCGCGGTCGCCGCGTCCGGCAACCTGCCGGCGATCCTCTACAGCCTGTTCTGGCGGCGGTTCAACACCCAGGGCGCGACCTGGGCCATCTACGGCGGTCTCGGCGTGGCGTTGTTCCTGGTGATCTTCTCGCCGGTGGTCTCCGGCGGGCCCACCGCGATGATCAGCGACAAGGACTTCGCCTGGTTCCCGCTGGAAAACCCGGGGATCATCTCGATCCCGGCCGGCTTCTTCTTCGGCTGGCTGGGCACCGTGCTGTCGCGCGAGCGCGACGACGCCAAGTACGACGAGCTCGAGGTCCGGTCGCTGACCGGCGCCGGGGCGGCGCGCTAGGAGGCGATGCCGGCCCGCGCCGCGGGCCACCCTCAGGCACGGCGTCGGTGGGCGGTCGGTCCCCCCACCGGCGCCGTCCGGCGTTCCGGCCAACCCCTGGCCGGCCGCGGCGTGGTTCGGGCGGGCGACCGTGCCGAGGCCGCTCGAAGGCCGCGCGACCGCTGGTGATCGCGTTGAGTAGCATGCCAACCCTCGACAGGGTGGCTCCGGCTGACTGCCGTGGCCACCTTCGGTGACGAGGAGGCTGGGATGCGGGTGCGGCGCGTTCGGGCGGGGTTCGCCGGCGGCGACGGCGGGGGCGGCTGACCGCGGCCCCGAACGGCCCGGAGCGCCCGGACGGTCGAGCTCCGGACGGCCCGGCCGGCCGGGCCTCAGCGATCCGGCGACCGCGCCCACCACAGGTCCCACTCGTACCGCTCCGGCAGCGGCAGGTCCGCTTCCCACCGGTAGCGCAGGCAGCCGTCCGGGCCGGTGAGCCGCTTGAGCTCGCGGTTGTCCCGGTCCCGGACGAACACGTCGTCCCCTGCCTCGGGCGGGAAGTCGACGTTGACCACCAGCCGGCTCAGCGTCGACCGCGACTCGTCCGCCAGCCGCGGTGTCGGCGTCCAGGTCAGCGTGTCGTGCCCGGTGGCGCGCAGCACGTCCCACATCCCGCGCATCCGGTAGCGCGCGTACCAGCTCGTCGGCTCGGTGATGCTCGGCCGGAACACGAACAGGCAGCGCAGCAGGTTGGCCTGCTCGGTGAGCGCGACCTGCCGGATCGCGATCCGGTCGTCCTCGGACCGGGTCACCATCTCGATCTCGGCCAGCGAGACCGCCTCCGCGTCCAGCTGCGTCGGCGTGGTCAGCCGGCTCTCCAGGCAGGGCAGTGCGGCACCGGCGTCCGGCACTGGTGCGCCGGTGCTCGATCACCCGGTCGCCGGCGGCGTCGGCGCCGACGAGGTAGGTCAGCTCGAGGTCGTCGGTGTACGGCGCCGGGTAGCCGAGCCACATGTCGTGCAGCGCGGCCAGCGCGGCCGCGTACCGCCCGCGCAGCGCCTGCAGCCCGGACAGCTCGGCCGCCGCCGCGGCCGCCCGCTCGGTCGCCCGGGCCACCTCCTCCCGGGCCGCGGACAGCTCCTGCTGGTGCCGGGTCTCGACCAGCTGGGCCCGGGCCCGCCGCCGCAGCCGCACCCAGGCGACCGCGACCTGGCCGAGGAACAGCAGCACGCACGCGGCGACGAGGATGCCGAGCAGCCAGCGGCCCATGCCGTTCGCCCAGACCGCCGAGCCCGGCGGAGATGGCGGCCAGCACGACGTTCGCCCCGACCGCGGTGGACTTGAGCGGTTCGAGCAGCTCCCTCGTGCTCAGTCGGGTTCATGTTGGGCTCAGTTGGGTCCATCTGGCGTACAGGAGATCCGGTCACTGACCCTCCGATCAGCGGTACCTAAGCCGAGAGTAGGCATCAGATCACAGGGAGTGCTTGTACGCGAGGCCACGATCGGGTCACGGTCCGGTGCGCCTAGCCTGGGAGCGGTGAGGCACCATCACCGCGTGCATCCCGGAGCCCTGCCGACCGTCGTGGCGACCGAGGTCCCCGACGGCGCGACCATCCTCGACGTGCGCGAGGACGACGAGTGGACCGCCGGCCACATCGCCGGATCGGTCCACGTCCCGCTGAGCCAGCTGCCCGGCCGCGCGGTCGACATCCCGCCGACCGACCCGCTGGTCGTGGTCTGCAAGGTCGGCGGCCGGTCGGCTCAGGTGACCGCCTGGCTGGCGAGCCAGGGCCGGGACGTGGTCAACCTCGCCGGCGGTCTGGACGCCTGGGCCTACGCCGGCCGGCCGCTGGTCACCGACGACGGCGGGCCCGGCACCGTCGCCTGATCCGCCGCTATGCCCGGCGGAGCAGGTGGTGTCCCTCGACCACGTCGAGGGACAGCGTCTTGTAGCCGGCCGCGTCGAACAGCACCACCACCCGGTCGCCCTCCTCGTACGTCTGGACCGTGCCGCGGCCCCACTCCGGGTGGATCACCGCCGACCCGACCGGGAACGGGCGGTCGTCCGAGTCGATCGACTCGCCGCGGTCGCAGTTGTCGCAGTGCCAGCACCGCTGCGGGTGCGACTCGCCGAGCAGCTCCAGCACGATCCGGCGCCGGCAGTCGGTGCTGTCCGCGTACGTGCGGACCATCTCGACGGCCGAGCGTGCGTACTGCCGCTGCAGCTCGCGCCGTTCCGCCGCCGCCTTGGCCAGCTGCGCCGGCGGCACGTCGTGCCGGGCCCGGGCCGAGACCAACCGGCGGTCCTTGCGGGACCGGATCGCCCCGGCCGCCTCCAGCTCGTTGACGATCGCGGCGACCCTGGCCGCGGACAGCCCGGTCGAGGCGGCGAGGTCCTTGCGGGAGACCGGACCGTCCTCCCGGATCGCCTGCAGCACGCCGGTCATCTCCGGCACGGTCGGGCCGCCGCCGGAGGCGAAGAACCGCGGCAGCGACAGGTCGCCGGGCAGGTAGAACAGCGCCGCCCGGGCCGGCTTGCGGTCCCGGCCGGCCCGTCCGATCTCCTGGTAGTACGAGTCGAGCGTGTCCGGCGGCTCGGTGTGGAACACGAACCGTACGTCCGGCTTGTCGACGCCCATGCCGAACGCGCTGGTCGCCACCATCACGTCGACGTCCCCGCGCATGAACGCGTCCTGCGCCGCGTCCCGGTCGGACCGGGACAGCCCGCCGTGGTAGTGCACCGCGTCGACGCCGTTGTCCCGCAGCAGCGCGGCCGTCTCCTCGGCGCCGCGGTGGGTGGCGGTGTAGACGATGCCGGGCCCGCCCGGCTCGACGCCGCCGGTCCCGGTCGGCAGGGTCGGGTGGTCCGACCGGGTGGTGCCGTCGATCTCCTCGTGGTCCGGCTCGCCGTGCAGCGCCAGCAGCACCTGCTCGACCAGCTCCTCCCGCTTCTGCTCCGCGGAGCCGACCAGGTCGACGCCGAGCCAGATGTTCGGCCGGTCGGCGTCCCGGACGACGATCGCCGGGTCGCGCATCCGCAGCCGGCGGACGATCTCCTCGCGGACCCGGGGCGACGCGGTCGCGGTCAGCGCGAGCAGCCGCGGCGAGCCGAGGGCTCGGGCGACCGACCCGAGCGCGAGGTAGTCCGGCCGGAAGTCGTGCCCCCACTCGCTGATGCAGTGCGCCTCGTCGACGACCAGCAGCGAGACCGGCGACGCGCGCAGCGCGCCGAGCACCTCGTCGTTGGCCAGCTGCTCCGGCGCCAGCAGCAGGAACTCGAGCCGCCCGGCGGCGAACTCGGCCAGCGCCCGCTTCCGCGCGGTCGCCGGGACCGTCGTGTTGAGCAGCGCGGCCCGCTCTCCGGTCGCCTCCAGCGCGCGCAGCTGGTCGTGCTGCAGCGCGATGGTCGGCGAGACGACCAGCGTGCCGCCGTCGATGAGCTTCGCGGCGACCGTGTAGATGAGCGTCTTGCCGGTGCCCGAGGCGAGCACGGCGAGCGTGTCCCGCTCCAGCACCGCGTCGATCGCCTCGGCCTGGCCGGGGCGGAACTCCGCGCTGCCGAGCACCTGTTCGGCCGCCTTCCGGACGGCTGCGCTGGTCACGCCGGGCTCGCTACCCGGACCCGCGTCCGGCGACACGCGGTACGGTGAGCGGACCACACGCGGGAGCCCGGCGCACCCCGGGCTGAGAGGGCGGCAGGCGGCCGCCGACCGTCGGAACCTGTCCGGGTCATGCCGGCGTAGGGAGCGTGCTCAGCTTGGCCACCACCGCGGAAGCCCCTGCCACCCTCACCGAGGACCAGCCCCGCTCGCTCGGCTTCGCCGACCAGTTCGGGCTCTGGGCCAACCTCGGGATCAGCCTCCTCATCCCGGTCACCGCGACGTTCCTGGTCGCGCCCGGGCAGTCGTTCCTGGCCACGGTCGTCGCGATCGTGGCCGGCACCGTGCTCGGCTGCCTGCTGCTGGCCGCGGTCGCCCGGGCCGGCGCGATCACCGGCGCGCCGACCATGGTGCTGCTGCGCGGCCTGCTCGGCCGCACCGGCTCGTACGCGCCGACGGTGCTCAACCTGCTCCAGTGCATCGGATGGGCCACGTACGAAGTGTGGATCATCTCGTTCGCCGCGCACGCGGTGTGGTCCGGACTGCCGCGCTGGGTGTACGTGCTGATCGCCGGTGCGGTCGCGACCGGGATGGCGCTGCGGCCGCTCGGCTCGGTGCGGCTGCTCAAGCGGATCGCGGTCGTCGCGGTGCTGGCCAGCTCGGCGTACTTCCTGGTGGAGACGCTGCGCCGGCCGCTGGGCGGGTTCGCCGAGGGCGGCTGGACCGGCTTCTGGACCTCGATGGACCTGGTCGTCGCGCTGCCGGTGTCGTGGATCCCGCTGGTCGCGGACTACTCCCGGTTCTCCCGCTCGCCGCGGGCGGCCGCGCTCGGCACCGGGATCGGGTACGCGCTGTCCTCGGCGGTGTTCTTCCTGCTCGGCGTGCTGGCGCTGCGCGCGTACGCGGGGGCGGACCAGGACGTGGTCGGCGCCCTGCTGGCCGTGCCGGCCGGCGCGGTGGCGCTGGTGATCCTCGCCGTCGACGAGGTGGACGAGGCGTTCGCCAACATCTACTCGACCGCGACCTCGGCCCAGAACGTGCTGCCCCGGGCCGACCGGCGGGTGCTGGCGCTGCTGGTCGGGGCGCTCGCGACCGTGCTGGCGCTGGCCGTGGACGGCAGCGCGTACGAGCCGTTCCTGTTCCTCATCGGCGCCGTGTTCGTGCCGCTGGCGGCGACCGTGGTGGTCGACTTCTGGCTGGCCCGCGGCCGGTACGACACCTCGGAAACGGCGCCGGCGCGGTGGGTGATGCTGCTGCCCTGGGTGGCCGGCTTCGTCGCGTACCAGCTGACCGCGCCGACCGTGCTGTCGGCCTGGCCGGGCTGGGAGGCGTTCTGGCGGCACGGCCAGGACCTGCTGCACGTCTCGCCGACCAACGGGTTCTCTGCCTCGCTGGTCGCGCTGGCGGTCGCGGCGCTGCTCACCCCGCCGGCCCGGCTCGCCAGCCGGCCGCGGGTGCGGCAGCGGACAGAATCTGTCCGGTAGGGCGCCTAGGGTCGGCGCATGGATCCGACCTGGGCGGCGCTGCTGTCGCGGCGGCTGGACCGGCACCACCTGACCGAGCCGGCCACGTCGGCGGCCGACGTCGCCGCCGCGACCTGCGGGGTGCACGCGCAGATCCTCTCCGCCGGGGAGCTGTCGATCGGGCAGCGGCTGGCCGGCGCCGGCCGCGACGACGTGCGGACGGCGCTGTGGGAGACCCGCGAGCTGGTCAAGACGTTCGGACCGCGCGGGACCGTGCACCTGCTGCCGACCCGGGACCTGCCCCGCTGGACCGGTGCGCTGGCCGCGGTGCCGCGGCCGCTGCCGTCGTTCGACCCGTCGGTGCGGCTGGCGCCGGCGCAGCTGGACGAGGTCGTGGCCGGGATCGGCGCGGTGCTGGCGGACGCGGAGCTGACGATCGACGAGCTGGACGTCGCGCTCGCGGACGAGGTCGGGGCGTGGGCGGTCGAGCGCTGCATGCCCGCGTTCCAGGATCTGTGGCCGCGCTGGCGGCAGGCCGTGGACACCGCGGCCAACCGCGGCGTGCTCTGCTTCGGCCCGGTCCGGGACCGGAAGGTCACCTACACCAGCCCGCAGCGGTGGTCGCCCGGGTTCGCCCCGGCGCCGGGGCCGGCGGCGGTGACCTGGCTGGCCGCGCTCGTACCTGCGCTCGTACGGGCCGGCCCGGCCGGAGCACTTCGCGCAGTGGCTGGGCGTGCCGAAGCCGTGGGCGGCGACGCTGTTCGAGACGCTCGCGGCGGCCGGCGAGATCGAGCCGGTCGGGGAGTGGGGCTGGGTGGACGCCGGGGACACGGCGTTCCCGGCGCAGGCACCTCGCGGGCTGCGGCTGCTGCCGTACTTCGACGCGTACGTGGTGGGTTCCCATCCGCGCGATCTCGTCTATCCCGGCGCGGCGGCGGGGCGGGCGCTGGCCCGGCGGCAGGCCGGAAACTACCCGGTGCTGCTCGTCGACGGCGTGGTCGGCGGGGTCTGGCACCAGAAGCGGTCCGGTCGGTATGTCGACGTCACCGTCGAGCCGCTGGCCGAGCTGTCCGCCGCGCGGCGTCGTGACCTCGACGCGGAGACCGAGCGGATCGGCGCGTTCGCCGGCCTGACCCCGCGCCTCACGGTCGGGCCGGTGACCGTGGGCCCGCACGCGTGAGTTTCTGATCGGTGCTGCCGGCGCCGTTCTAGGCTCGCCTGACGTGGAGCCTGCCTACGGTGCCGGTGCGTTGTCCGACCTGACCCCGGGCGTGCTCGAGGCGCTCGGGGTGCCGGGCGGAAGCTCCGTGCTGGGCCTGCCCGAGGCCCGGCACGTCGTCCTGCTGCTGGTCGACGGGCTCGGCCTGCACCTGCTGCGGCGGTTCGCCGCCGACGCCCCGTTCCTGTCCACCCTGCCCGGCCGGCGGATCACCGCCGGCTTCCCGTCCACCACCGCGACCAGCCTGGCCAGCATCGGCACCGGCCTGCCGCCCGGCGGGCACGGCGTGGTCGGGCTGGCCTTCGAGGTCGGTGACGGCGTCGCGATCAACACGCTCGGCTGGGCCACCCAGGGCGCCGGTCGCCCGCGGGACCTGCGCGAGCGGTTCGTGCCGGAGGACGTGCAGCCGATGCCGACGGCGTTCGAGCGGCTGGCCGCGCACGGCGTCGCGGTCCGGGTCACGGTGCCGGGGGCGTTCCTCGGCAGCGGGCTGACCCGGGCGGTGCTGCGCGGCGGCGAGCACTGGGGCGTGCGCGCGCTCGGCGACCTGGCCGCGGCGGTCACCGGCGAGCCCGAGTCGGACCGCACGTTCCGGTACGCGTACCACGGCGACCTCGACCTGCTCGGCCACGTGTACGGACCGGGCTCCGAGCCGTGGCGGTTCCAGCTGACCCAGGTCGACCAGCTGGCCCGGTCGATCGCCGAGCGGCTGCCGGAGGGCAGCCTGCTGCTGGTCACCGCCGACCACGGCATGGTGCACGTCGACGAGTCCGACCGGATCGACGCCGAACACCTGCTCGACGGGGTACGGCTGCTGGCCGGCGAGCCCCGGGCCCGGCATGTCTATGCCGAGCCCGGCGCGGCCGACGACGTGCTGGCCGCCTGGCGGGAGCAGCTCGGCTCGCGGGCAACCGTGCTCAGCCGGGCCGAGGCGATCGACGCGGGCTGGTTCGGCCATGTCACCAGCCGGGTCGAGCCGCGCATCGGCGACGTGGTCGCCGCCTGCACCGGCACGACCGCGATCACCCGCCCGGCCACCGAGCCGGTGCTGTCCGAGCTGACCGGACAGCACGGCTCGCTGACCGAGGACGAGCTGCTCATCCCGCTGCTGACGTTCGTGCCTTAGCCCTTGACGTAGGCGAGCTTCTCGGTGACGAGACCGTCGGCGACGCGGAAGACGTCGACGCCGCGGACGTGCCCGCCGGACCCGTCCGGTCCCCACCGGTAGCGCCAGCGCACGACGACCCGGTCGCCGGCCGCGATCGTCTCCTCGGCGTCGAACCAGGCGTCCGGCTCGGCGGCGAAGAACTCCTCCCAGAAGCCGCGGACGGCGACGCTGCCCGCGAACCGCTGCCCGTCCGGCGCACCGGTCCCCTCGAACACGCAGTCCTCGCTCATCAACGCCATCACCGCGGCCACGTCGTGCCGGTTGAACGCGGTGTTGAACCGCTCCACCACCGCGACCGGGTCGCTCCCGGTCCGGCCGAACGCGGCCAGCAGCCGGGTGCCCGGGTCGGCGTCCGGCGGCGTCGGCACCCGCGGGCCGATCATCCCGGCCGCCCGGTACGCGTCCTCCCGCTCGGCGAACCAGGCCAGCGCCGCGGCCGCGTCGTCGGGGTCGAGTGCCGCCGGCCGGCCGAGCGCGACCGCGAGGTCCCAGCCGTGCACGAGGTGGTCCGCGAACAGCTGCATCGCGTACTCCGAGCCCGGCACGTCGCCGAAGCTGAGGTGCACCGTGTCGGCCATCGTGCCTGGCGCGGCGGCCGCGTCGAGACCGCCGCGCAGCGCCTGGTGCCAGCGGTCCAGCGGCACGGCGCCGAGCTGGTCGCCGTCGAGCCGGTCGCCGACCTCGGCGATGGTCCGGCCGGCGAACAGCTCGGCCGCCCACAGGTCCTCGACCGCGACGTGGTTGACCAGGGTGCGCACGGTCCAGCCCGGGCACGGCGTCGGGTCGTTCCACTGCGGCTCGCGGATCTCGGCGACGAGCTGGTCGAACCGGGCGGCCGCGTGGCGCAGCAGCTCCAGCGCGCCGGTCTCGGCCGTGATCGTGGTCATGGCTGCCTCCCCTCGTACGGGCCCGCTGGCCCGATCGCCGGCGACGCTAGGGACGCGGGTTTGCGGTTTCCTGGCAACAGGCTGCTGGGTCGCCGCCACACTGGCCGCGTGGTCACGCAGGACGTGGAGATGCGCCTGCTCGGACGGTTCCGGGCGATGGCCGGCGGCCAGGAGCTGCCGGCCACGGCGTTCGGTGGCCGCAAGGTCCGCACCCTGCTGGTGGTGCTGGCCGTGGACCGGGACCGATACGTCTCGCACGACGCGCTGGCCGAGGCGCTCTGGCCGGACGCCGCGCCGGCCGACCCGGCCGGCAACCTCGGAGTGCTGGTCAACCGGGCCCGCCGCGCGCTCGGCGATCCCGGCCTGATCCGTACCGGGCCGCGCGGGTATGCGCTGGACGCCCGCTGCGGGCTGGACACCGCGCGGTTCGCCGGCCTGGTCGAGCAGGCCAGGCAGCCGCCGCCGGACCGGCAGGCGCTGCGCCGCTACCAGGAGGCGCTCGCCGGCTGGACCGGCCCGCCGCTGCCCGAGCACGCCGACGCGCCCTGGGCCCGCGAGTTCCGGGTCGCGCTGCTCGGGCTGCGTCAGGCCGCGCTGGAGGAGGCCGCCGGGCTGGCCGCCGAGCTGGGCGAGGTCACGCTCGCGGTCGGGTACGCCGAGGAGGCCGTCGCCGCCGCGCCGCTGCGGGAGGTCGCCGCGCTGCGGCTGTCCCGGGCCCACGAGCTGGCCAGCGACCCGGCCGCCGCGCTGGACGACCTGCGGCAGCTGCGGCTGCGGCTGCGCGAGGAGCTCGGCGTCGACCCGTCCGCCGAGGTGACCGAGCGGTACGCCGGGCTGCTCGACCCGGCCCGCCGCCCGCCCGCCGTCCCGCCGGCCGCTCCGCCCGCCGCCGGCGAGCTGCCGTTCCTCGGCCGGTCCGGCCAGCTCACCGCCCTGCTCGCCGCGGTCGGCGACCCGGTGCCGCCGGTGGTGACGGTGGCCGCCGCGGCCGGATCGGGAAAGTCCCGGCTGCTGGCCGAGCTGGCCGCCGCGCTGGACCGGCCGGTCCTCACCGCCCGGGCGTACCTGCCCGAGCGGGCCGAGCCGTGGAGCCTGGCCCGCGGCCTGCTGCGGGCCGCGCTGGGCGCCGACCGGGGGATCGCCGGCGCGCTGCCCGGACCGGCCGTGCCCGCGCTGCTCGAGGTCGTCCCCGACCTGGCCGACCTGCTGCCGGCGGCGGCCGGCGGGCCGCTCGACCCGGCCACCCGGCGGGCGCTGGTGCTGGAGGGCGCGGTCCGGATGCTGGTCGCGGCGGCCCCGGCCGTCGCCGCGCTGACCCTGGACGACCTGCAGTGGGCCGACCCGGACAGCCTGCTCGTCGTCGCCGACCTGCTCGACCGGATGCCCGGCCTGCCGGCGGTGCTGGCCTACCGGCCGGCGGAGGCGCCGCCGGGCGGACCACTGCGCTCGGCCCTGGCCGGGCTGGCCGACCGGCGCCCGGTCCGGCCGCTCGCGCTGCCACCGCTGGCGATCGCCGACCTCGGCCAGGTCCTCGACGCCGAGATCGCCCGGGCGGTGCTGACCGGCACCGAGGGGCTGCCGTTCGCCGTGGCGGAGGTCGTCCGCGAGCTGACCCGGTCCGGCGCGCTCGACCGCGGTCCGCGCGGCCGGTTGACCGCGGCCAGCCCGGCCGTCGCCGCCCGGGAGGCCGCCGAGATCGCCGGCGCGGGGCGGCGCCGGCGGCTGCTCGCCCAGGTCGAGCGGCACCCGCCGGCCGACCGTACGGTCCTCGGGCTGCTGTCCCTGCTGGCCCGGCAGGCGCCGGTCGGGACGCTGGCCACCGCGGCCGTGCTGCCGCCGGAGGACGTGCTCGGCTCGCTGTCCGCGCTGTCCGCGGCCGGCCTGGTCCGGCTGGGCGAGCGCGGCTGGGTGACCTCGCACGACCTGGTCCGGGAGACGGTGGCCGCCGACCTGGCCGAGGCCGACCGGGCCCAGCTGCACGCCCAGCTGGCCGCCGCGCTGGCCGGGACGAACGCCGACCCGGCCGAGCTGGCCGAGCACCTGGCCGGGGCCGGGGACGCCGAGGCGGCCGCACGGCAGTACGCGACCGCGGCCGGGCAGCGGGTCGACGGCGCCGACGATGCCGGGGTGGCCGAGCTGGTCGACGCCGGGCTCGCCCTCGCCGACCGCGGCGAGCCGCGCAACCGGCTGCTGGAGGTGCGCGCGCAGCTGCGGGCCCGGCGCGGCGACCTGCCCGGCGCCCGGTCCGACCTGCGGGAGGCGCTGATCGCGGAGCCCGAGCTGGCCGCTCGGTCCGGGCTGCGGGCCCGGCTGGCCATGCTCTACTCCGGCGCCGAGGACCTGGACCGGGCGGCCGGCCTGGCCGAGCTGGCCGTGCTCGACGCGGGCGACGATCCCGCCGCGCTGGCCCGGGCGCTCGAGGTGGCCGCGATCGTGGACATGAACCGGGAGGAGCCCGACCGGGCCGAGCAGCGGTTCGACCGCGCGCTCGCGCTCTACCGGGACGGGCACGACGCGGGCGGCGCCGCCCGGATCCTCGACGCCCGGGCGATGGCGACCTTCCTCGACGGCCGGATCCCGGCCGCGCTCGAGCTGTTCACCCAGGTCGCCGATCTGCTCACGGACTCGGGCGACCTGCTGCACGTGGTCACGCCGGCCTCGACCGCCGGGCACGCGCTCGTGTTCGCCGCCGACCCGCAGGCCGGCCTGGTCCGCACCACCGCCGCGTTGGAGCTGGCCCGCTCGCTCGGCCACGCCGAGGGCGTCACGTACGCGCTCTGGCACCGGTCCGAGGCGCTGGCCGCGCTCGGCCACGCGGACGAGGCGGCCGGCTGCGCCCGGGAGGCGCTGGCCGTCGCCGGCCGGCTCGGGCACCGCGGCTGGACCGCGACCGCGCTGCGGGCGCTCGGGATCGCGCTGCGCACCGGCGGCGACCTGCCGGCGGCGGCCGAGGCGTTCCGCCGTTCGCTGGACACCGCGTCCGGCGGGCTCACGCTGTTCTCGTCCTGGGCGGCGGCCCAGCTGGCGCTGACCTCGATCGCCGGCGGCGACCCGGCGGCGGCCGGGCAGCTGGTGCACCGGGCGCTGACCGAGGGCCCGGCGCTGGCCCAGTACGAGGCGCGGCTGGCCCGGGCCGAGCTGGCCTGCGTCCGCCGGTGGCCGGACGCCGCCGCGGTGGCCGCCGACGCGGCGCGGCTGGCCCGGGCCGGCGGGCACCTCGCCTCGGTGCCCCGGCTGGACGAGCTGGCCGCTAGCTGAGGTCGGGCAGCTGGTAGTCGGCGAACCGGGCCCGCAGGTCCTTCTTGGAGAACTTGCCGACCGAGGTCTTCGGCACCTCGTCGATGAACACGACGTCGTCGGGCAGCCACCACTTCGCCACCCGCGGCGTGAGGAACTCGATCAGCTCCTCCTTGGTGGCGGACGCCCCCGGCTTGAGCACGACCGTCGCAAGTGGACGCTCCTGCCACTTCGGGTGCGGCACCGCGATCACCGCGGCCTCGGCCACCGCCGGGTGGGCCATCAGGTGGTTCTCCAGCTCGACCGAGCTGATCCACTCGCCGCCGGACTTCACCAGGTCCTTGGTCCGGTCGGACAGCCTGATGTTGCCGTACCGGTCGATCGCGCCGACGTCGCCGGTGCGCAGCCAGCCGTCCGGGGTGAACGAGTCCTCGGAGTGCTCGACCGCGTAGTAGTCGGCCGCGATCCACGGCCCGCGCACCTGCAGCTCGCCGGTCGCCTTGTCGTCCCAGGGCAGCTCGGACAGCGTGCCCGGCTCGACGATCCGCGCGTCCACACCGACCGGCGGGATGCCCTGCCTGGCCCGCACGTCGGCCGCCTCCTCCTCGGACAGCCCGTCGTACGCGGTGAACCGGCCGTTGATCGAGCCGAGCGGGCTGGTCTCGGTCATCCCCCAGGCGTGCAGGATCGGCATCCCGAGCTTCTCCCGGTAGCCCTCGGACAGCGTCTTCGGCACCGCCGATCCGCCGCAGAGGATCGCCCGCAGCGAGGACAGGTCGCGGCCGTCCAGCTCGGGCAGCAGGCCCATCCAGATCGTCGGCACGCCGGCGGTCATCGTGACCCGCTCCTCCTCGAGCATCGCGGCGATCGCGGCCGGGGTCATCTGCGGGCCGGGCAGCACCAGCTCGGCGCCGGCGAACAGCGGCGCGTGCCCCCAGCCCCAGGCGTTCGCGTGGAACATCGGCACCACCGGCAGCAGCCGGTCGCGCTCCATCACGCCGATCCCGGCCGAGGCGTTCAGCACGCCGAGCGAGTGCAGGTAGACCGAGCGGTGCGAGTAGACGACGCCCTTGGGGTTGCCGGTCGTGCCGGACGTGTAGCACATCGACGCGGCCCGGTGCTCGTCGTCGGCCGCGAACCGCACCGGCGGCGCGTCGGCGAGCAGGTCGTCGAGCAGGCGGATGCGCGGGTCGTCGGGGATCTCGGTCGGCGCGCCGTCGTCCATCACGACCACGTGCCGGACGGATCCGAACGTGCCGGCCAGCTTCCAGAACGCGCCGAGCAGCGAGCGGTCGACGAACACCACGTCGTCCTCGGCGTGGTTGACCACGAACGTCAGCTGCTCGGGGAACAGCCTGATGTTGAGCGTGTGCAGGATCCGGCCGGTGCACGGCGCGGCCCAGTAGAGCGAGAGGTGGTCGGCGGTGTTCCAGGCGAACGTGCCGACCCGGGCGTCGGCCGGCACGTCGAGCGCGTCGAGAACGCCGCCGATCCGGCGGGTGCGGTCGGTCCACTCCGCGATCGAGGTCCGCTTGCGCTCGGTGGCGGTGTTCCAGACCAGCTGCTTGTCCTCGAACAGCCGCTCGAACCGGTCGAAGACGGTGGGCAGGGTGAGCGCGTAGTCCTGCATCAGGCCTCGCACGGCGGCCTCCTCGCGGTCGGGGGTCCTCCTTGTGAAGCCTGCCACAATCTCCTGATGGGCGACGAGGTCGGCAGCGACGCTCCGCCGACCTCGCGGCGGACCCGCGCGCTGGTGGCGTGGCTGGTTGCCGCGGCGGTGATCGTGACCGGCGTGCTCGCGCTGCGCCGCGGCGTCGACCCGGTCGAGGTGCGGCCGCCGGCCAGCCCGCCGGCCGTGCAGATGCCGTCGCTGCCGGGTCAGCTCGGCCCGGCGCCGACCGGGTCGCAGCCGCCCGTGCTGGCGCTGCTCGTCAGCGAGGTCTGTAAACCCCTGCGCACGGACGGCCGGACCACGCTCGACGTCTCGTTCACGCTCACGAACACCCTCCGCCGGCCGGTCACGCTGATCCGGATCGCGCCGGTGTTCCCGCTGTCCGGCCTGCGCGGGCTGAGCACCGAATACCGCGCCGGCTCCTGCGCCCACCCGGGTGCTCCGTCGCACAGCGGCGACGTGCGGGGCGGCGGCACGCTGCTGGTGGTGCTCCGGCTGGGACTGCCGCCCACCTGCCCGACTCCGTACCCGGTCGAGGCCGACCTGACCGAGCGCCGCGACGGCCGGACCGTCACCGCCGGTGTGCACCTGCTCAGCGACCTCGGCGGCATCCGCTTCACGACCTGTTGAGCTCGGCCAGATCCTCGTCGGTGAGGGTGAGGGAGGCCGCGGCGACGTTGTCGGCGACGTGAGCCGGGTCGCCGCTGCCGGGGATGACCAGGATGTTGCGGGAGCGCTGCAGCAGCCAGGCCAGCGCGACCCGGTGGATGCTCACCTCGTGGCGCTTGGCCACGGTCTCCAGCCCGGCCGCCTCGAACGGCTGGAACGCGCTGCCGAGCGGGAAGAACGGCACGTACGCGATGCCCTGCTCGGCGCACTCGGCCACCAGCGGGTCGTCGGACCGGTCGGCCACGCTGTACATGTTCTGCACGCAGACGACCGGCGCGATCCGCTGCGCCTCGGCCAGCTGTGCGGCGTCCACGTTGCTCACCCCGAGATGCCTGATCAGTCCCTGCTCCCGCAGCGCGGCCAGCACCGCGAACTTCTCGCCGATCGGCTCGCCGGTCGTCATCACCCGCAGGTTGACGACGTCGAGCCGATCTACGCCGAGGTGCGCGAGGTTGTCGTGCACGCCGGCGCGGATCTCGTCCGGGCTCAGCGCGGGCAGCCACCGACCGGCGGCGTCCCGCCGGCCGCCGATCTTGGTGACCAGCACCAGGTCCCCCGGGTACGGCCGCAGCGTGTCCCGGATCAGCTCGTTGACCAGGTGCGGCCCGTAGTAGTCGCTGGTGTCGATGTGCCGGACACCGAGCTCGACCGCGGTGCGCAGTGCCCGCCGCGACTGCTCCGGATCGTCGGCCGGGCCGAACGCGTTCCGCCCGCCGAGCTGCATCGCCCCGAACCCCATCCGCGGCACCTCGAGGTCGCCGCCGAGCTTCCACGTTCCCGCTGCGTCTGCCTGCGTCATGCGATCACCGTGCCCTCCCGCAGGGCAGCTCGACACGTCGCTGGCAGCAAGGTGCCACGATGGATGCGTGACGGCAGTCGACAGCGCGATCGAGGTACGGGGCGAGGCGGAGCTGCGGCTGCGTACCGCCCCGATCTACCGGGCCGCCCGGTTCGAGATGTCCTGCACGGCGCCGGACCTGCGGACCTGGAGCGTGCTGCACCTCTCGACCGACGAGGCGCCGGCCGTCCCGTCCTGGGTGCCGCGGGTCCCGCACGGCTTCCGGGTGCGCAAGCTCTACAGCCCGCAGGTGGTGCTCGACCCGCGCTCGGCCCGGCACGCGGACCAGATCGAGGCGCTCGGCGCGCGCATCCGGATCAGCACCGACCCGCTGCACGAGACGATCCTCATCGACCGGCGGGCGGTCATCATGGCCGGCGACCCGGACGAGCGGCCGCGCTGCTACCGGGTGCTGTTCGCGCCGGAGGTCGTGCACTCGGTGGCGGCGCTGTTCGACGCGGCCTGGCGGAAAGCGACCGACCGGTCGGTGTACGAGGCGTCGCTGACCGGCCTGCGGGCGCTCGCCCCGGGCCTGCTCGACGCGCTCGCGTCCGGCGCCAAGGACGAGGCGGCGGCGCGGGAGCTCGGCCTGTCGCTGCGGACCTACCGGCGCCGGGTGGCCGAGCTGATGGCTGCGGTCGGCGCGACCTCACGGTTCCAGGCCGGCCTGCGCGCCCGCGAGCTCGGTCTGGTCTAGCTCACTGTCACCGGCAGGGTCGCGAGGCCGCGGTGGGTGAAGGTCGGGTGCCGGGTCGGCTCGCCGGCCAGGGCCAGCTCCGGCAGGTCGGTGAGCAGGGTGGCCAGCGAGGCCTGCAGCTCGACCCGGGCGAGCGGCGCGCCCAGGCAGAAGTGGATCCCGGCACCGAAGCCGAGGTGCGGGTTCGGCGAGCGGGTCAGGTCGAGCCGGTCCGGATCGGCGAACACCGCCGGGTCCCGGTTGGCCGCGCCGAGCAGCGCGGCGATCTTCTGCCCCGGCTCGACGGTGACCGCGCCGATCCGCACCGGCTCGGTCGCGGTCCGCTCGAACAGCTGCAGCGGCGAGTCGTACCGGATCAGCTCCTCGACCGCCGCCGGCACCAGGTCCGCGGTCAGCCTGGCCCGCTCGGCGGGATGGGTGAGCAGCGCGTACGTCCCGTTGCCGACCACGTTGACGCTCGCCTCGTGCCCGGCCATCTGCAGCAGCACCGCGGTCGCGACCAGCTCGTCCTCGGACAGCCGGCTGCCGTCCGCGTCCCGGGTCGCGATCAGGTCGGAGAGCAGGTCCTCGCCCGGGTGCCGGCGGCGGTAGTCGACCAGCCCGCGGACGTACCCGACGTACTCGGTCGCCGCGGCCTCGGCGGCCCGGCGCCGGTCCGCCGGCGGGGACGGCTCGTAGAGCTTGACGATCGCGTTCGACCAGGGCCGCAGCAGGCCGCGGTCCTCGTCGGGCACGCCCAGGAGGGTGGCGATCACGGCCACCGGCAGCGGCTCGGCGTAGAGCGGGAGCAGGTCGACGGTGGCGCCGCCGGCGCCGGCGTCCCGCACGTCCCGGGCCAGGTCGCGGGCGATCTCGGTGACCCGGCCGCGCAGCCGCTCCACCTGCCGCCGCCCGAACCCGGCCGCGACCAGCCGGCGCAGCCGGGTGTGCGTCGGCGGCTCGTTCTCCAGCAGGGAGTGCTCGTGCAGCAGCGTGTAGTTCGGCAGCGGCTCGTCCGGCCAGCGCAGCCGCCACAGCCGGCCGAGCCCGCGGTGCCGCAGCACGGCGTCAGCCTCGGCGTGCCCGAACGTCACCCACTCACCCAGGGCGTCGCTCCAGGCCACCGGTTCCTCCGAGCGTCGGGCGGCGAAGACCGGGTACGGATCGGCGACGACTTCGGGCAGGGTCGGGTCGAAGTCCACGACATCGAACGGTAGAAGCATGCCGAAGCCGCCGCTGGTCGTCGCGCACCGCGGCTCGTCGTACGCGCTGGCCGAACACACGCTCGGCGCGTACCTGCGAGCGATCGACGAGGGCGCCGGCGCGCTGGAGTGCGACGTCCGGCTGACCCGCGACGGGCATCTGGTCTGCGTGCACGACCGTACGGTCGACCGCACGTCGTCCGGGCATGGCGTGGTCTCCGACTTCGACCTGGACGACCTGCGCGGGTTCGACTTCGGCTCGTGGCACGCGCCGCAGGACCGGTACGTCGAGGAGCGGGACAGCACCGAGGCGCCGGTGCTCACGCTCGACCGGCTGCTGGGGGTGGTCGCGGAGACCGGCATCCGGCTGCTCATCGAGACCAAGCATCCGACCCGGTACGCCGGGCTGGTCGAGCAGAAGCTGGTCGGGCTGCTCGCCGAGCACGGCATGCAGGGCGCGGGCTCGCCGGTGACGGTGATGAGCTTCGCCACGGTCGCGCTGCGCCGGGTCCGGCTGCTGGCCCCGGCGCTGCGGACGGTGCAGCTCTACAAGCGGGTGCCGACGCTGCGCCGGGACGGGTCGCTGCCGGTCGGTCGCGGACGTGTCCGGGCCGGGGATCGCGGTCGTCCGGGCCGATCCCCGGTACGTACGGCGGGTGCAGGCGCGCGGTCGGCAGGTCTACGTGTGGACGGTCGACGAGCCGGAGGACATCGACCTGGTCCTGTCGCTCGGGGTGGACGCCGTGATCACCAACCGCCCTTCCGATGTCCTGTCCCGCCTCGACCGTTAGGCCCTAGCCCCGGCCCGCTCGGCCGGGTCGGCCTGGGTGCCGGCGCCGACCGGGCCGGCCGCTGACGGGTCGAGCTCGCCGGTGTGGTGGCGGACGACCCGCCCGATCAGCTCGGCCAGCTGCGCCCGCTCCTGCTCGTCGAGCGGCGCCAGCAGCTCTTCGTTGGTCTCCCGGTTGATCTCCCGCAGCCGGACCACCGCGAGCTGCCCGCGCGGGGTGACCTCCAGCGCGTACCGCCGGCGGTCGGCCGGATCCCGGCGCCGTTCGACCAGCCCGGCCGATTCCAGGATGTCGACCAGCGTCACCAGGTCGCTCGGATCGAGCAGCAGCGCCTCGCTCACCTCGCGCTGGGAGACCGGCTCGCGCGCCGCGACGACCCGCAGCACGCCGATGCAACCGGGCCGGAACCCGGCGTCCTGCGCCCAGCTCTCGTTGGCCATCCGGTCGCCGATCGCCCGGCGGGTGATCGCGGCCAGCCGGTGAGTCAGCGTCGCGACGTCCGGCTCCGGCATGCTCTCAGCATAAGAGATTGACCCAGGGATCCACCAATGGTGGGATGTCCCCATGGTTGATGATCGGCCGCCCGCCGTCGAGGTCGCGGGCCTGGAGAAGCGGTTCGGCGACGTCGAGGCCGTCCGCGGCGTCGACTTCCGGGTCGAGCCGGGGGAGACGTTCGGCTTCCTCGGTCCCAACGGCGCGGGCAAGTCCACGACGATCAACATCCTGTGCACCCTGGCCCGGCCGACCGCCGGCAGCGCCAGGGTCGCCGGCCACGACGTGCGCACCGAGCGGGACGACGTCCGCCGCAGCATCGGCCTGGTGTTCCAGGACCCGACGCTCGACGTCGACCTCACCGCCGAGCAGAACCTGCGCTTCCACGGCGAGCTCTACGGCGTGCCCAGGGCCCAGCTCGACAGCCGCATCGACGACCTGCTGGAGCTGGTCGGGCTCTCCGAGCGGCGCCGCAGCGTGGTCGAGACGTTCTCCGGCGGCATGAAGCGGCGGCTGGAGATCGCCCGCGGCCTGCTGCACTCGCCGCGGGTGCTGTTCCTGGACGAGCCGACGATCGGGCTCGACCCGCAGAGCCGCGCGTCGGTCTGGGAGTACGTGCGGGCGCTGAAGGAGAGCGAGGACATCACGGTCTTCCTCACCACGCACTACATGGACGAGGCGGAGAACTGCGACCGCATCGCGATCATGAACCAGGGCCGGATCGTCGCGCTGGACACGCCGGAGGCGCTCAAGGCCGCGGTCGGCAAGGACCGGGTGCAGATCACCACCGCCGACGACGAGGCCGCGATCGCCACGCTGCGCTCGACGTTCGGGATCGAGGCCGGGATGCACTCGGGCGAGGTGACGTTCGCCGTGCCGGACGGGGAGCGGTTCGTGCCGAGGCTGTTCGCCGAGCTCGGCGTGCCGATCCGATCGGTGAGCGTCGCCAGCCCGTCGCTGGACGACGTCTTCCTGTCCCACACCGGCAGCACGATCAGCGACGCGGAGACCGCCGAGCGGCGGATCCCGCCCATGTTCCGAGCCGGGAGGCGTTGATGAGCACCCAGCCGGTCACGTCGGTCGGCGAGCGCCGCCCGGACCGGCCCGCCGCCGGTGCCGGTCCAGCTGGCGGCCTCCGGACCGGCGCACGCGCTGCGCGCGGTCAAGGTCGTCTGGCAGCGGGAGATGATCCGGTTCGTCCGGTCGAAGGGCCGGCTGATCTCCGGGCTGGCCCAGCCGCTGCTGCTGCTGTTCGTGCTCGGCAGCGGCCTGTCCGGGCTGACCCGCTCGGCCACCGGCGGGGTCGACTTCAGGACGTTCCTGTTCCCCGGCATCGTGGCGACCTCGACGCTGTTCACCGCGATCTTCGCCGGCATCTCGATCGTCTGGGACCGCGAGTTCGGCTTCCTGCGGGAGATGCTGGTCGCGCCGGTGCCGCGGTCGTCGATCCTGGTCGGCAAGTGCCTGGGCGGCGGCACGATCGCCACCATGCAGGCGCTGATCCTGGTCGCGCTGGCCGGCCTGGTCGGCGTCCCGTACAACCCGGTGATGATCATCGCGCTGCTCCTGCTGCTGTTCCTCACCGCGCTGGCGATGACCGCGTTCGGGTTGATGATCTCGGTCCGGATCAAGAAGTTCCAGGCCGTCATGCCGATCGTGCAGCTCGTGCTGACCCCGATGATGTTCCTGTCCGGGTCGCTGTTCCCGCTGGCCGGGCTGCCGGTCTGGCTGGCCGTGCTGACCAGGATCAACCCGCTGACCTACGCGGTGGAGCCGATGCGGCACGTCGTCTTCGAGCACCTCGCCGGTGCCGCCGGCGGTGCTGGCCCGGCTCGACCCCGGGGTCACCTGGGGCAGCTGGGTCGTGCCGATCTGGCTCGACGTCCTGGTCATCGCGCTGCTCGGCTCGGCGATGCTGGCGATCGCCGCGATCCAGTTCCGGCGGACCGACTAGCCTTCCTCGGGCCCGAGCTCGAAGTCGGTGAAGTCGAAGCCGGGGGCGACCACGCAGCCGACCAGCGCGCCGGCGTCGGTCAGCGGCTCGGCCGCCTGCCACGAGCCGGCCGGCACCAGCGCCTGCAGCAGGTGACCCGCGCCGGGGTCGGGGCCGACGACCAGGTCGTTCCCGGGCTCCGGCGCCGGTCCGGTGCCGCCCAGGCGCAGCCGCAGCGGCCCGAGCCCCTGCCAGAGCCACAGCTCGTCCGAGCGGACCCGGTGCCAGCGCGACCGCTCGCCGGCCTGCAGCAGGAACAGGATGCTGGTCGCGGCGGCCCGGGCCCCCGGGTAGCCGTCCGGGGTGAACTCGACCGGCGCCCGCCAGGTCTCCCGGAACCAGCCACCCTCCGGGTGCCGCTGCAGCCGCAGTTGCTCCACCGTGCTCATGGCAGGCGTTCTACCAGCGCGCGGCCCGGCAGGTGACCGGAGGTCCAGGCGGTCTCGACCCGCGGCGACCCCCAGGCGTCTCGCGTGCGCAGGCCACTCCGGAGACGCCGCGCCGACCACCACGACAGGAAGCTTCGGCCCATTCCCTATCCTTGCGGTGCAGAGCCGGTTTCCGCGCGGCCGGCGTCGCTCGGTGTGTCCAGTCTCAGAACCTTGGGATGCGGAGGGTTACCGAGGACGGTGGCCGGGGGATACCTCTCTGCGTTCTGTCCCACTGACCGTCAAGACGTGGCGGGAAGAGGTGTAGTGCTGCGCATGGTGACCGTCCGCCACGCTCCGGCCAGCGCTGGCGAAGTCCGGCGGCAGCTGGGGGCGGACCTCGCCAATGCCGGACTGCCGCCCGCCGTCATCGGCGATGCCACCCTCGTGGTCAGCGAACTGGTCGGCAACTCGGTGCGCTATGCCACCCCGTTGCCCGGCGGGGTGCTCGAGGTCAGCTGGACGGTCGACCCCGACGGCATCCGGTTGCAGGTCTCCGACGGCGGCGGCCCGAGCGTGCCGGTCCGGCACGACGCCGGCCCCGAGGACGTGCGCGGCCGCGGGCTCGCGATCGTCGCCGCACTGGCCCGGGACTGGGGCGTCGAGCTGGGCCGGAACGGCGGCGGCCCGACGAGCACGGTCTGGGTCGACCTCCCCATCACCGCCTGAGCGCCGGGCCGGCGGCGCGGGCACGACCGCTAGGGTCGTCGCCGTGAGCCGCCGGACGTCCAGCCGCACCGCCCGCCGGGCCCGATCCGTACCCGAAGGGGAGATCGACCCGAAGGCGCCGTGCCCGTGCGGGTCCGGCCGGCGGTACAAGAGCTGCCACGGCGCCGGCGACGTCCCGGTGTCCCGGCCGTTCGAGGGGCTGCCCGGCGAGTGCGACTGGGTCGCGATGCGGGAGCTGGTGCCGTCCGCGACCGCGCCGCTCGCGCTGAAGGACTCCGACCGCGAGGTCACGCTGGCCACCCTGCTGCCGCTGGCGCTGCCGGCGATCGTCCGTGCCGACGGGCGGGTGCTGCTCGGCCTGCAGGTGCACGCCCGCTCCGGTGACGTCAGCCGCGACCTCGCGCACGTGCTGGAGCAGGCGCTCGACGCCGAGCCGGGCACGATGGTCTCCACCACCGGGCTGCCCGGCCCCGGCCCGCGGCTGCAGGACCTGGTCGACACCGACGCGGCGGTCGAGCCGACCGTGCACCGGGACTTCGGGTTCTGGCTGGAGGGCTCGACCACCGACGACG
Organism: uncultured Actinomycetota bacterium; assembly: GCA_963770145.1. Taxonomy (GTDB): domain Bacteria; phylum Actinomycetota; class Actinomycetes; order Mycobacteriales; family CADCTP01; genus CADCTP01. Next base: position 448,273 of record CAVYOJ010000002.1, read on the forward strand.
CCGAGGTCAGCGCCTCGATGGAGCGGGCCAACGCCGCGGTGGTGCCGACCGTGCGGCTGTCCGCCGACGTCGGCGCCGCGTACTGGTGCCGCATCGGGGAGAAGGCCCACCTGCGCTGGGTCGTCCCGTACCAGGAGGACGCGCTGCTCGACGCGCTGGCCCGGCTCGGCGCCGCCGGCACGCTCGGCCTCGGCGAGGACACCCGCTATGCCGGATCGTTCCGGGCGCACGGCCTGCTCGTCCCGGTCTGGGACCTGCCGGTCGAGCCGCTGGCCGGCCAGTGGGAGGAGCCGGCCGCCGGGTTCGCCGGCCGGCTGGCCGAGGCGCTCGCCGCCACCGGCCCGCTGAGCTCGGCGGAGCGACGGGCCAGGGACGGCCTGCGCGGCCGGCAGCTCACGCTGCGCTGAGCTACAGCGGGTCGCGCACGACCGGGCAGCTCATGCACCGCGGGCCGCCGCGCCCGCTGCCCAGCTCGCTGCCGGCGATCCGGATCACCTCGATGCCGTGCGCCTCCAGCTGCGCGTTGGTCTCGGCGTTCCGCTCGTACGCCATGGCCAGCCGCGGGGCGACGCACAGCGTGTTGTTGCCGTCGTCCCACTGCTCCCGCTCGGCCGTGACCGGGTCGAGGCCGGTGCCGATGACCCGGATCCGGTCCAGCCCGAGCGCCCGGGCGCCGGCGGCGAGGAACGGCTCGGGCCGGCCGACCAGCATCTCGCCGTCGTCCCCGACCGTCACCGGATAGCAGAGCGTGTCGGCGACCGGCGGGTAGAGCGTGACCGCGTCGACGTCGACCATCGTGCAGATCGTGTCCAGGTGCATGGTCGCCCGCTCCTGCGCGATCGGCACCACCAGCACGGTGTGGACCAGGCCCTCGGTGAACAGCCGGCGGGCCAGCGTCTCCACCCCGGCCGGCGTGGTCCGCTGGCCGGTGCCGACCGCGAGCACGCCCGGGCCGAGCAGCAGCACGTCGCCGCCCTCCAGCCACTCGGACTGCGGCTCGTACACGGTGGCGGTGCCGGCGAACCGGGGGTGCGCCGCGTAGATCGCCCGCAGCAGCGTCGCCTCGCGCCGGCGCGCCATCATCGACGGGCTGGTCACCGCCACCTCGCCCCGGATCCACACCGACGAGTCCCGGGTGAACAGCAGGTTGGGCAGCGGGTCGACGACGAAGTCGTGCTCGTCCATCAGCCGGTACGTCAGCCCGCGGCCGGTCTTCAGCTCCTGCTGGGTGAGCCCGGCCATGAGCACCCCGGCCAGGTCGACCGGGTGCAGGTCGTGCAGGTGCCGGCGGACGACCGTACGGAGCGTGGGCCCGAGTCGGGGGTCGGCCAGCACGGCGGCGACGGTCGACTCCCTGGCCGCCGGGTCGGCCAGCGTCTGCTCCAGCAGCTCGCCGAGGTAGAGCACCTCGACGTCGTGGTCGCGCAGCGCCTGCGCGAACCCGTCGTGCTCCTCCTGGGCCCGGTCCACCCACGGGATCCCGTCGAACAGCAGCTGGTCGTTGTTCCGCGGGGTCAGCCGTTTCAGCTCGGCGCCCGGGCGGTGCAGCAGGACCGTACGGAGCCGGCCCACCTCGCTGTCGACGTAGCCCGCCACGCCGCGACTCTATCCAGGCGCCGCTCTCCGAGAACCGCGTCGGCCGCCTCCGTGGCCAGCGCGAGCCCGGCCGGTCGAGTGGGATCTTCGCCACTGCCGCCTCGTCGGTCCCGCCTCTGCCTTAGCCGGTAGGTTGGCGAGCATGGGCCTGCTGGACGACAGAGTGGTCGTGGTGACCGGCGCCGGGCGTGGCATCGGCCGTGGTGAGGCGCTGGAGTGCGCGCGGCAGGGCGCTGCCGTGGTGCTCAACGAGTTCGACCCGGCGGTCGGCGCCGGCGTCGTCGACGAGATCAAGGCGCTCGGCGGGTCCGCGGTGCTGGTCGAGGGCGACGTGTCCGACGTGGCCGTGGCCGACTCGCTGATCGCGACCGCGGTGCGGGAGTTCGGCCGGCTGGACGGGCTGGTCAACAACGCCGGCGTGCTGCGCGACCGGACGCTGGCCAAGATGACGCCGGAGGAGTGGGACACGGTCATCCGGGTCCACCTGCGCGGGCACTACGCGCCGACGCACGCCGCGCTCGGCCACTGGCGCGAGCACGGCGGCCCCGGCCACATCGTCTGCACCGCGTCCACGTCCGGCCTGCTCGGCAACTTCGGCCAGTCCAACTACGGCGCGGCCAAGGCCGGCATCGCCGCGTTCGCCCAGATCGTCGCCCAGGAGACCGCGCGGATGGGCGTCACCTGCAACGCGATCGCCCCGGCGGCCCGGACCCGGATGACCGAGGGGGCGTACGGGGAGATCTTCGGCGCGGCCGCCGACTTCGACTTCTGGCACCCGGACAACGTGGCGCCGCTGGTCGCGTTCCTGGTCAGCGACGCCGCCGCGCACATCAGCGGCAAGGTCTTCGGGGTGCAGGGCAACGCGGTCGAGCTCTACCAGCCGTGGACGTCGGTGGCCGCCATCGAGAACGCCGGGCGGCCGGTGGGAGCCGGCGGAGATCGCCCGGCGGATCGGCGTGCTGTTCGCCGAGGCGGACATGGAGCCCGGGGCGACCAACGGGATGGCCCGGCTGCGCTACACGATGACCAACCGGGGCTGACCACGTCCCTGCCCGGCGCCCCGCGGCGTCCGGCCGTACTGACCGCGGCGGGGTCGCGGCGCGGCTCAGCCGACGCTGCCGCGCTGCGTCAGGACTGACCGGCCGTCCCGCGGGAGACCAGCACCGCCAGCGCGAAGCCGAGCAGCACCGCGGTCAGGTGCCCGACCTCGGTGAAGTCGGCGTCGAACAGCAGCGGCACGATCGTGAACGCCAGCAGGCCGGCCACGTACCAGGGCCGCAGTCGGCGCGGCACCCGGCCGACGAGCAGCCCGGCGACCGTCGCCACCGCGTAGCTCACCCCGACGTCCTGGGCCCGGGCCAGCGCCGGGCTCAGCCGGCCGTCGTCGATCCCGGCCGCGAGCAGCACGGCGACGAACAGCGTCACGCCCACGTGCCCGATCGCGGCCACGATGACCGTGGCCGCCCGGCCCAGCCAGCGCTGCGCGGCCGCGAACGTGACGACCAGCGGCAGCAGGATCCACAGCCCGGACGGCGGCGCGACCACGAACGCGCTGGCGCCGAGCACCAGCAACGGCGTGTGCCGGAGGTTGTCGAGGTTCGTGCTGCTGTCCAGCACCAGCTCCTCGGTCGTGGATCCGGGCGCCGCCTCGACCACGATCGCCACGACGACCACGATCGCCGCATACACCCAGGCCACGTCCGCATCCCGGAACAGAGGCGCCAGCCGGGACCGCACCAGCACACGGTAGGTGGCGGCCGCGCCGCTCGCCCATGTCCGGGTGAGACACCGCCGGCGAACCTGCCGGCCGGAGCGCGGCTGCAGCCGGGCGGAGGCGGCGGTGGTGGCGAACGCTGCGGTCTGATGGGCCGGAGGGCGCATTGTCCGGTCCTGACCCGTGTGGGACATTTCGAGGGTTCGTACGTCCTCACCCCGGGGGAGTGCGCAATGAGGTGGACGCTCAGAGCTCTGGCGGTGGCCGGCACCGCGGCGGCGGCCGTCGCCGTTGTCACGGCGCCGGCGAGTGCGGCCGCCTGCCAGGTGACCAACGGCTCCGCGGCGTTCGGGTCGGTGCAGGCCGCCGTCGACGCGGCCTCCGCCGGTGACCGGCTGGTGATCTCCGGCACGTGCACCGGGGGCACGGTCGTCACCAAGGACCTCACCCTGGCCGGATCCGCCACTGGTCCGAACCGTCCCGTTCTCAGCGGCGGCAACACCGTCCGCGTGCTCGGGATCGAGCCACAGGCCACGGTCACGCTGACCGACGTGATCATCCGTAACGGCAACGCGGCCGCCGGCAGCGGCGGCGGTGGCATCCAGAACTCCGGCTCGCTCAAGGCGGTCCGCGTTCTCGTCACCGGCAACCGCACCACCGGCGCCGGCGGCGGCATCCTCAACCTCGGCGACCTGGTGCTCACCCGCTCGCTGGTGTCGAGCAACCGGACCCCGTCGGACGGCGGCGGCATCTTCAACGCCGGCTCCCTCGTCACCTGGTCGACCGACCTGAAGGGCAACACGGCCGGCGGCGTCGGCGGCGGCATGTTCGCCGAGGGCATCGCGACCATGCACGGCGGCCTGGTCACCGGCAACACCGCCGGCGACACCGGCGGCGGCATCCTGACCGTGAACGTGCTCACGCTGGACAACACCCGCGTGGTCGGCAACACCCCGGACGACTGCGTCTGTTGACCTACTGTCGGCCGGCCGTGGCCCCGCCGGTGGCAGGATTGCACACATGGTCAGCATGGATCCGGCCGGCACCGGCACGCTGTCGGAGCAGCCGAGGCGCCCCGTCCCGACGAGCGCGTCCTACTCGATCACCGCCCGGCTGCAGGCTGATCCTGACCCGGCCGTAGTCGGCCGGATCGCGACGGCGATCGGCACCGCCGGCGGCGTGGTCACCGCGATCGACGTCGCCGAGTCCCGGCACGAACCGGATCACCGTCGACGTCACCTGCTCCGCGGTGCAACGGCGAGCACGCGGACGAGATCGTCGCCGCCCTCGGCGCGGTCGAGGGCGTCGTCCGTGCACAAGGTCAGCGACCGCACGTTCCTGCTGCACCTCGGCGGCAAGATCGAGACGCACTCGAAGGTGCCGCTGCGGACCCGCGACGACCTGTCGATGGCGTACACGCCGGGTGTCGCGCGGGTCTGCCTCGCGCTGGCCCGCAACCCCGACGACGTGCGCCGGCTGACCGTGAAGGGCAACACGGTCGCGGTGGTCACCGACGGCACCGCGGTGCTCGGGCTGGGCGACCTCGGGCCCGGGGCCGCGCTGCCGGTGATGGAGGGCAAGGCCGCGCTGTTCAAGCGGTTCGCCGACATCGACGCCTGGCCGATCTGCCTGGACACCACCGACGTCGACGAGATCGTCGCGGTGGTGAAGGCGATCGCGCCCGGGTTCGGCGGGATCAACCTCGAGGACATCAGCGCGCCGCGGTGCTTCGAGGTCGAGCGCCGGCTGCGGGAGCTGCTCGACATCCCGGTGTTCCACGACGACCAGCACGGCACCGCGATCGTCGTGCTGGCCGCGCTCACCAACGCGCTGCGTTGCGTGCAGAAGGCGCTCGAGGACGTCAAGGTCGTCGTCTGCGGGGCCGGCGCGGCCGGCACCGCGGTGGCCGACCTGCTGCTCGCCGCCGGGGTGCGGCGAGATGCTGGTGTGGGACAAGGAGGGCATCCTCTCGCCCACCGATGCGCGGCTGACCGGGAGCAAGCGGCGGCTGGCCGAGGAGACCAACTCGGCCTGCCTCACCGGCGAGCTGCCCGAGGCGCTGGTCGGCGCGGACGTGGTGATCGGCGTGTCCGCGGCCAACGTGATCACGCCGGCGTGGCTGTCGCTGATGGCGCCGAACCCGGTGGTGTTCGCGCTGGCCAACCCCGACCCCGAGGTCGACGTCGACGCGGCCCGCAAGGTCGCCGCGGTGGTCGCGACCGGCCGCAGCGACTACCCGAACCAGATCAACAACGTGCTCGCGTTCCCCGGCGTGTTCCGCGGGCTGCTGGACGCGCGGGCCCGCAACATCACCACGTCGATGCTGCTGTCGGCGGCGGCCGCGCTGGCCGCGGTGGTCACCGACGAGCAGCTCAACCCGTCGTACGTGGTGCCGAGCGTGTTCGACCCCAAGGTGGCGACGGCGGTCGCGGCGGCGGTCGACCGCGGCCGCGCACCAGGACCCGGCCGCGTCGACCGCCCCGGGCCCGACGACGACCGTGAGGCGCACCATCACCCGCCGGTCGAGCGCGTCCGCCCAGTCGGTGCCGAGCACCTCGCGCATCGCCTTGCGCTTGGTCCGGCCGCGCAGCCGGTCCACGAACATCAGGCCGTGCAGGTGGTCGGTCTCGTGCTGCAGGCAGCGGGCGAGCTGGCCGTCGCCGACGTACCGGACCGGCGCGCCGGTCTTGTCCATCCCCTCGACCGCCGCGTACGAGGCGCGCTCGGTCTCGTAGTGCAGGCCGGGGATGGACAGGCAGCCCTCGAAGTCGTCGTCGATGTCGCCGCCGGTGGAGACGAGCACCGGGTTGACCACGTGCCCGACGTGGTGCCGGCCGGACGCGTCCGGGCAGTCGAAGACGAACACCGACAGGCCGACGCCGATCTGGTTGGCGGCCAGCCCGACGCCCTCGGCCGCGTACATCGACGCGAACATGTCGTCGATCAGCTGCGCCAGCGAGTCGTCGAAGTCGACGACCTCGTCGGTCGGAGTGCGCAGCACCGGATCCCCGAACACCCGGATCGGCCGCGCCACCCCCTTCGCCTGTCCCGCAGTCACCCAGCAATGCTACCGACGCACCAGCCGTCGACGCGCGAGACCGCTACTCGTCGACCGGGCCTGATGGCTCCGCGGTCATGGGGTTACCCGCCAGCGGGTCGGGGTGATCCGCAGGGCGGTGGTGAACGCACCGGCCATCTCGGCCGCCGACGACCCCAGCACCTCCCGCAGCGAGGTCTCGTACTTGGCGTAGTAGGCCTCGACCCGGGCAGGCTCCGGCCACGGTCCCGACGCGAAGTCGGGCAGGACCTCGGCCGTCCCCTCGACGATCACGAGGTCGGATCCGTAGCCGGTGCCGTTGAGGTTGAGCGACACCCGCGGCTCGGCGGCGAGGTTGCGCACCTTCAGCGCCCGCGGCTGGGAGAACAGCAGGAAGTCGTCGCCGTCCCAGTGGAACCACACCGCCGACGTCTGCGGCTGGCCGTCGCCGCGCACGGTCGTGATCCAGATCATCTCCTCGCCGCGCAGCCGGTCCGCGGCGTGGGCGGCGCCGGCGACGGACGGGTCCAGCGTGACCATGCGCCGACTCTAGCGAGGGTGCCGGCTCAGCGGCGTGGCGGCCGGACCAGGTCCAGGCGTAGCCGGGGTCTTCGCAGGCCAGGCCGGCGGGCGCGAGCGAGAGCGGGCGGAACGTGTCGACCATGACCGCCAGCTCCTCGAACCGCTCCGCCCCGAGCGCCCGCTCGACCGCCCCCGGCTGCGGCCCGTGCGTGAACCCGCTCGGGTGCAGCGAGATCGACCCCTGCTCGATCCCCGACCCGCGCCGCGCCTCGTAGTCCCCGCCCGCGTAGAACAGCACCTCGTCCGAGTCCACGTTCGCGTGGTTGTACGGGATCGGCACCGCCAGCGGGTGGTAGTCGACCTTCCGCGGCACGAACGAGCAGATCACGAACCGCGGCCCCTCGAACGTCTGGTGCACCGGCGGCGGCTGGTGCACCCGCCCGGTGATCGGCTCGAAGTCCGCGACGTTGAACGTGTACGGATACAGGCAGCCGTCCCAGCCGACCACGTCGAACGGGTGGTCCGCGTAGGTCAGCACCGACGTCCCGGCCCGGTGCCGCACCAGCACCTCGACGTCGGAGCCCGGACGCCTGCAGCGGCTCGGTCGGCCCGCGCAGGTCGCGCTCGCAGTACGGCGCGGACTCCAGGAACTGCCCGCGCGGCGACAGGTACCGCCGCGGCGCCCCGATGTGCCCGCCCGCCTGCACCGCGAGTGTCCTCAGTGGACCGTCACCGGTCGGCACCCACCGGTGCGTCGTCGACGTCGGCAGCAGCACGTAGTCACCCTGCCGGGCGGTCAGCGCGCCGAACACGGTCTCCACGGTCGCGCTGCCCGACTCGACGTACACGCACTCGTCCCCGACCGCGTTCCGGTAGAGCGGCGACGGCCGGTCGGCGACCGCGTACGAGATCCGCACGTCGTCGTTGGCCAGCAGCAGCTGCCGCCCGGTGATCGGGTCGGCCGAGCCGGTGTCCAGTTTGGACGTACGCAGGTGGCGCGGCAGCAGTGGGTGGTTGGCGGTCAGCGCCTCGGCCGGCTCCTCCCACACCCGGGAGTCGACGATCGCGGTCGGCAGGTGCTCGTGGTAGAGCAACGCTGACTCGGCCGAGAAGCCGTCGGCCCCCATCAGCTCCTCCGCGTAGAGCCCGCCGTCGGGCCTGCGGAACTGGGTGTGCCGCTTCGGCGGCAGCTCCCCGACCTGTCGGTAGTAGGGCATCGTCGCCTCCTCTCCCCGGGGAACGACGCTGTCCCCTGTCCCGACACTCGAATACGGTGTCGGCCGTGTCAAGCTGGCTCCCGCTCCCGGCGACCACCGGCTTCGGTCCGGACACGCTGCCGTACGGCGTGGTCGGCAACCGGGTGGTCGTCCCGATCGGCGACCGGCTGCTCGACCTCGCCACCGCGCTGGCCCGGGTGGACGGCGCGCTGGCCCGCCTGGTGGACCGGCCGACGCTCGACCCGCTGCTCGCCGCCGGCCGGCCGACCTGGGACGCGGTCCGCGCCGCCGTGCGCCGGCTGCTCACCGTGGACACCCCCGAGCACCGCCGCGCGGTCGAGGCCGCGCTGCGCGACCAGGGCCCGCCGCCGCAGCTGCCGTTCACGGTGGCCGACTACGTCGACTTCTACTCCTCCGAGCAGCACGCGACGAACGTCGGGCGCATCTTCCGCCCGGACGCGCCGGCGCTGCCGCCGGCCTGGAAGCACCTGCCGATCGGCTACCACGGCCGGTCCGGCACGGTCGTCGTCTCCGGCACGCCGGTGCGCCGGCCGCGCGGCATCCGCGGCCCGGGCCGGTACGGGCCGAGCGAGCGGCTGGACATCGAGGCCGAGGTGGGCTTCGTCGTCGGCGCCCCGTCGCCGCTCGGCGAGCCGGTGCGCGCGGCCGACTGGCGCGAGCACGTCTTCGGCGTCGTGCTGCTCAACGACTGGAGCGCCCGGGACATCCAGTCGTTCGAGACCCGGCCGCTCGGGCCGTTCCTCGGCAAGTCGTTCCTCACCTCGGTCTCGCCCTGGGTGGTGCCGCTCGCGGCGCTGGAGCCGGCATTCGTCGACCCGCCGGCCCAGGACCCGCGCCCGCTGGACCACCTGCAGCCGGCCGGCCCCGCGCTGGACCTGGCCCTGGAGGTGCGGCTGAACGGCCAGCTGATCTCCCGCCCGCCGGCCGCCGCGCTGTACTGGACCCCGGCCCAGCAGCTCGCCCACCTCACCGGCAACGGCGCGTCCCTGCGCACCGGCGACCTCTACGCCTCCGGCACCGTCTCCGGCGATGCCCCCGACCGGCTCGGCTCCCTGCTCGAGCTGACCCGCGACGGCCAGGACCCGTTGCACCTGCCCGACGGCACCACCCGCACCTACCTGTCCGACGGCGACACCGTCGACATCACCGCCACCGCCCCCGGCCCCGGCGGCACCCGCCTCGCCCTCGGCACCGTCAGCCGGCACGGTGGTCGGCTAGCGTTCGTACGCCGCGGAGGTCGCGGCCCGAGCCCTCCCGGCTACGTCGTACGCCGCGAGGTCGCGGCGCGCAGGACCTCCTTGACCGGGAGGCCGAGCGCGTCGGCGGCGCGGCGTACGTCCTCGTACTCGACGCTCACGTTGACGACGACCCCGTCCAGCAGAGCGCGCTTGGTGGCGATCCGCTCGCCGGCGACGGTGACCCAGCCGGTGTCCCGGTCCAGCGCGGTCTTGCCGACCTCGACCGAGCGGACGCCGAGCGTGCTGGTGCGCCGGAAGATCTCGGCCCGGACCGCCTCGACCGTCTCCTGTGGACAGAGCGCGTGCAGGGTGTGGGCCGGGCGGCCCTTCTTCATGAGGATCGGGGTGAGCCAGGCGTCGCTGGCCCCGGCCGCGAGCAGCCGGTCGAGCACGTCCGGCCAGAGCCGCGGGTCGAGGTCGTCCACGTTGGTCTCGAGCACGACCGCGGTCTCCGGCGCGCCGACCGGCCGGCCGAGCACGAGCCGGACCACGTTCGGCAGCTCGGCCGGGTCGCGGCCGCCGGCCCCGACGCCGGTGCGGACGGGCACCAGCTCGGGCAGCGGTCCCCAGCCGGTGACGGCGGCGGCCAGCAGGGCGGCACCGGTCGGGGTGCACATCTCGTACGGGGCGGGTCCGCCGCGGACCGGCGCGCCCGCCTCGGCGAGGATGGCCGAGCACGGCCGGCGCCGGCACCGGGATCGACGCCGTGCCCGCTGCGGGCGGTGCCGCCGGAGCCGACCGTCACCGGGCCGGCGGTCAGCCGTTCCAGGCCGAGCGCGTGCAGGCCGGCGGCGACTCCGACCACGTCGGCGATCGCGTCGAGCGCGCCGACCTCGTGGAAGTGGACGTCCTCCGGGTCGACCCGGTGCACCGCGGCCTCGGCCCGGGCCAGCCGGGCGAACGCGTCCAGCGCGGTGTCCTGGATCGGGCCCGGCAGCGCCACCAGCAGCGTCCGGATGTCGGCCCAGGTACGGCGGGTGCTGCTCTCGTCTGCCTGCACGTCGACCTTGACCGCGCCGATCCCGTGCCGCTCCACGGCGGACACCCGCAGCTCGCACCGGCTCCGGCGCGACCGCGTCGACCGCCGCCTGCAGGGTCTCGACCGGTACGCCGGCGTCGACCAGCGCGCCGAGCAGCATGTCGCCGCTCGCGCCGGCCGCGCAGTCCAGCCAGCCGATCACCGGCCGCTCCGGCGGGCCACCCGGGCCGCGAACAGCCCGGCGCCGAATCCGTTGTCGATGTTCACCACGACCACGCCGGGCGCGCAGGAGTTGAGCATCGTGAGCAGCGCCGCCACCCCGCCGAACGAGGCCCCGTACCCCACGCTGGTCGGTACCGCGACCAGCGGCACCCCGGTCAGCCCGCCGACCGCGCTGGGCAGCGCGCCGTCCATGCCGGCGACGACGACCAGGCAGTCGGCCGCATCCAGGGTCTCCCGCGACGCGAGCAGCCGGTGGATGCCGGCCACCCCGACGTCGGTGACCCGGGTGACCGCGGCCCCGCTGACCCGGGCGGTGAACGCGGCCTCGGCCGCGACCGGCCCGTCCGACGTACCCGCCGCCACCACGCACACGGTCCCGCACTCCGCCGGCAGCGGCCCGACCGCGACGCACCCCGCCTCGTCGTCCGCGGTCACGGCGTCGAACGACGCCCGCAGCGCCGCGATCAGCTCCGGCGCCGCCCGGGTCACCAGCGCCGCCCGCTCCGGATGCGCCGTCCCGCAACGTCCGCACGATCGCGACGGCCTGCTCGACCGTCTTGCCGGCCCCGTACACGACCTCCGGATCCCCGGTCCGCCCGGCCCGCTCCACGTCCACCCGAGCGAACCCGAGATCCTCGAACCCCTCCACCCGCCGAACATAGCCCGGCGGGTGCAGGCCCCCTGCCGGCGGCAGTGGGCCCTCAGCCCCGGGTCGCTACCGCAGCGAGCCGGCCGGCGGCAGGCCCGCTCCGGCGTCCCCCGGCCCGGCACCGTGCGCGGATCCCGAGACGAGCATGACGATGATCGCCACAGCGGCGCCGAGTATGAGGAGCAATCGGAACAGCGTCCCGATCAGAGCGAACACCGGCTCCAGCAGCACGCGCGCTGCCGCGATCATGGCGCCGAGCGCGAGCAGCAATAGCAGCGCGGCCATCGCCAGCACGACGACGATTCCGAAGTTGCCGGACAAGGCACTCCGGAGCGGTTCAGCGAATTGATCCTCTGAAGCCATGGGAATGAGCGCTACTTCAGACATGACGGACCCTCACAAGGGCGTTCGCCGTGTCGGCGGCGCCGACAGGGCACCGCCGAATAGACCTGCCGAAGGCATCGCTCAGGCAGGAGTTCGTGCGGAGAAACCGCTCCCAGATGACTCAATGCGCCCGGAAACCGGGGCGAGTCAGCCTACGGAGGACGGTTGATCTTGCTACTCGAATCCATGTCGGCCCCCGTGCCGTACGTAGCACAAATGATCAATCGATTGTAGCAATTTTCTCACCGATCTCCATAACGATTCGGGGGCCCGCGGAGAACCCGGACCCGAATCTTGTCAATTGAATGTCCTGAAATTGCTCGAGCGTCGACCGGCCGGATCAGGAGATCCAGTTATCTCAAGTGATGTCGCCGTGCCTGCCATTTCCGACGACCCACCCGCGCGGCTGGCCTCATCAGCCTCCGGGCGAACACGGGCCCGGCGGGTGGAGGGTTCGCTACTTCGTCGGGGGAGCGCCGACGAGCGTGCCGAGCGGCGGCGGTGGTGCGGCGGGCGAGGTGCCGATCGGAGTGCCGGTGGGCACCGCGGTCCCGACGTCCCCGCCGCGACCGCCCAGCTTCCCGAGGCCGACGAGCACGACGAGGGCGACGACGACCGCGAAGACCAGCACCAGCTTCAACAGCAGCCGGACCAGAGCGAACACCGGCTCGAGCAGCACGGCCACCGCGGCGAACGTGGCCCGCAGGGCGACGAAGACGAGGACCATCACCCCACCGCCGAGCGCGGCGAACAGGCCCGCACCGCCTCCGGCCGGCAACCGCACCGGTTGCGCCAGCACTGCATGTACATGATCGGGTTGGAGAGCTACCGTGAACACGCGACACCCCCGGGTGGTCGCACGAGGAACCGAAGAAGAGTGGGCGCCTCCGGCTAGTCGGCCAAGACATTCGTCCGGGGGTGCCTGCTCTGTGCGCGGCCCTGGCTCAGCTGGAGCCGGGCGTGTCGAAGCACTGTGGCTGAGCTCGTGCTCACGTCGGCTGCCGCACCGGTCCCACCCCCTCTCACCAAAGTTCAGCTTGTCCTGCTGAAGTTCAGTGACAGCGTCTGTACCGTACGAGCCTTACAGGCGCGGCACAATGGGTTACCGAGGGTGTACGTGGACATACGTCCCGTTCTGGGCGGAAGATTCCTCTGAACTCTTGCCAACGTTCTTGAAGACAAGTACGGTTCGGCGTCTTTCATTGAAGTAAGCTGAACCCGTCGGTGGGAGGGAGAGAGCCCATGCACCCGCGGCCGCAGGAGACGTCGTTGGGACCTGCAGCGCTCGCTCGCCGGCTCCGCGCGCTGCGCCACCAGTGGCCGGGCACCCGGGTCACGCAGGGCATGATTGCCGAGGCCGTCGGCGGAAGCACTGCGCTGATCTCCGGTTGGGAGAACCTCACCAACACGTCGGTGCCGCCGCCGAACCGCCTGCGGTCGTACGCAACGCTGTTTGCGACGCGCCGCTCACTGCAGGGCGATCAGCTGCGGATCCTGTCCGACGAGGAGCTGACCGCCGACGAGATCGCGGTCCGGGACGAGCTCTACGAGCAGCTGCTGGCACTGCGCGCCGCCGCCGGCGAGCCCGAGCCCGACGTTCCGGAGCCGAGCCGCGGTAGCTGGCACTTCTCCGACGGCGCGCCGATCCGGCTGGTGTGCGGCATGCTTCCGGAGCGGCACCGTGGCGACTACGCGTCGGAGAGCAGCCCCAACTACAGCCAGCTGCACCGACTGGCCGACCCTGATGCGCTGGTGGAGCTGTGGGGCCACGTTCGCATGGTCAACCCGGATTCTGATGTGCGGTTCCTGTTCGCCGATGAGATGAAGTCCGACGACCTGACCGCACACATCGTGCTCATCGGCGGGCTGGAGTGGAATCCGGCCGCCCGGTTCTTCACCCAGATCGCCGACCTGCCGGTGAAGCAGGTCGAGGACGAGAACGTCGAGGACGGAGAGGTCTTCGAGATCGAGCGGGACGGGCGCAAGCGGCGCTTCCTGCCGACCTTCCTCGAGGGCGATCCGGATCTTGGGCTGATCGAGGACGTGGCGCTGTTCGCGCGGATGCCCAATCCCAACCTCGAGCAGCGAACGCTGACCATCTGCAACGGCGTGTTCTCGCGCGGCGTCCTCGGCGCGGTCCGCATCCTCACCGACCTACAGCTGCGCGAGAAGAACGAGGCCTATCTGCGCTCCCGGTTCGGGGACCGGTCCGAGTACGGACTGCTGCTGCGGGTCCCGGTCTTCGGCCGGGAGATCTCGACTCCGGACCTCGGCAACGACTACCACCGGCTGTTCGCGTGGACCGGCGGCGAGGGACCGGGGTGAACGCCGAGCCCGCCGCGCGGCACTACACGTCCCACCGGTCGGTGCTCAAGCCTCCACCCGACGGTCAGGGCGGAGACTCGATCGATGCGATCGTGATGCCCGCCGCCCGGACGGCCGTCCATCTGCTGCCCGGGATGCAGCTGGCCGAGCAGCTGGGCTGCGAGTTCGTGGCGCTGTGCAGCGGGCAGACACAGATCAAGGAAGCTGTCGGCCTGGCCCGCGAGGTACCAGGTCTGTCCTGGACGCTGGTGGAGCTCGAGGAGGGCTGGAGCAGCCAGCTGCTCGACTTCCGTACCGCCCGGTTCGAGGCAGCGACGAGCCTCCGGCGCAGCGACCTCAGCACGAAGCGGAACATAGGGCTGCTGCTGGCTCGAATGGTCGGCTGGCAGCGGATCCTGTTCCTCGACGACGACATTCGGGCGGACGCCGAACTGGTCCGCACTGCGGCGGCCACGCTGCGGCCAGGTCGGGCGACCGGCATGCGCGCGCTCGACTTCCCGGACAATTCGGTCGTCAGCCACGCGCTGCGGGCGGTCGACATCGAGCAGGATGTGTTCGTCAGCGGCTCGGCTCTGCTGGTCGACACCAGCCGCATCGAATCGTTCTTCCCGGACGTCTACAACGAGGACTGGTTCTTCCTCTTCGACGCCGTGCGGCTGGGTCAGGTCTGCTCGTCCGGCGTCGTCAGCCAGGAGAAGTACGACCCGTTCGCGGATTCCGGCCGGGCGGTGCGGGAGGAGTTCGGCGACGTGCTCGCCGAAGGGCTGATGAGCCTGCTGCACTACGCCGGCGGCAAGGGCCGGGCGCTGACCGAGAAGTACTGGGACGCCGTGCTCGACCAGCGGCGGGCCCTGCTCGGGTCGATCGCCGGTCTGCTGGAGGCCAGCCCGAAGCTGGAGGCGCCGGCCGCCGCGGCCGCGGTGAAGGCGGCCGCGACCGTGACCGCGGGCTTCACCGGCGCGCTGCTGGCCCGGTACGTCCGGCAGTGGCAGCGGGACGTCAGGCTCTGGCGGATCCGGATCGACTCGCTGGCGCCGGAGCCCTCACTGGAGGCGGCACTGCGCCGACTGCGGCTCCCGCACCTGACCGTCCGGTCGGGGCAGCTCGAGCAGGAGTCGTTCCTCGGACCGGACCGGGTCCCGGTCGAGTGGCTTGCGCAGTCCGGTGCTGCGGAACCCCACCCTCCGGTAGAGCCGGTCGGCGTCGGCGTTGCCGTCGAGCACCCACAGCCAGACCCGACGGACCTCGTGGTCGCGAAGGTACGTCAGCATCCGCGTCAGCAGCGTCGTGCCGACGCCGCGGCCACGGGCGGGCGGAGCGACCCAGAGGGAGCTGAGGTAGCGATCGGCGCCGGGAATGTCGTCTCCCCGCGTCGCACCCAGAAGCGCCTGCGCCTGCGCCGCGTCATCCCGCGTCCCGACCAGCCAGGCGCCGTGGTCCAGCTCGGCCTGCCAGTGCTGCTCTCCGTACTGCCGTTCCTCGGCGAACGTGGACAAAAACGACGCCGGCGACTCTCTCAGGGCGTCGAGTCGCGCTGACCGGAGAAGGCGCCACTCGGAGGCGGAGAGAAACCGTATGGACACGACAAGTACCTAGAGTGCCATGGAATCGGGCACTCGCGGGCCCGGATAGGGTGCGCGGGGTGAGGCGGTATGCGTACCTCGGGCCGGAGGGGACGTTCGCGGAGGCGGCGCTGCGGACGATTCCCGAGGTGGACGGCGCGCTCACGCTGCCGCAGCGGACCGTGCCGGCGGCGATCGAGGCGGTGCGGGCGGGGGAGGCGGACGCCGCCGTCGTCCCGATCGAGAACTCGGTGGAGGGCTCGGTCGCGACGACGCTGGACGAGCTGGCCGCCGGCGCGCCGCTGCAGATCGTCCGCGAGATCCTGCTGCCGGTGACGTTCTCGCTGCTGGTCCGGCCCGGTACGGACGCCGCCGCGGTGAAGACCGTCGCCACCCACCCGCACGGCGAGGCGCAGACCCGGCGCTGGCTGCGCGACCACCTGCCGGCCGCGGAGGTCGTGTTCACCGGGTCGACCGCCGGGGCGGCGATGGCGGTGGGGCAGGGGGAGTACGACGCGGCGGTCGCGGCGCCGATCGCCGGCGTGCACGCGAAGCTGGAACCGCTGGCCGAGGACATCGCCGACAACCCGGGCGCGGTGACCCGGTTCGTGCTGCTGACCCGGCCCGGCCCGCCGCCGGCGCCGACCGGGCGGGACAAGACCTCCCTGGTCGCGTTCATCCGGGACGACCACACCGGCGCGCTGCTCGAGGTGCTGACCGAGTTCGCGGTCCGCGGGGTCAACCTGACCCGGATCGAGTCGCGGCCGACCGGCGAGCTGCTGGGCCGCTACTGCTTCTCGGTCGACTGCGAGGGTCACCTCGCCGACGCCAGGGTCGGCGACGCGCTGGCCGCGCTGCACCGGATCTGCGCCGACGTCCGCTACCTGGGGTCGTACCCGCGGGCCGGGGCGGCGGAGAACAAGCCGCTGCCGCCCGGCCGGGACGACACCGCCTTCGCCGCCGCGGCCGAGTGGGTGCGCACGCTCCGCGAGGGCTGATCCGGTCGCGACGCTCGCCGCGCCGCGCGTGCGACCGAGCCGCGCCGCCCACGGCGCGTACTTCCTCCACGTACGGCGGCGCCGAGAAGACGCCTTCCGGCGACAGGGTACGGGAAGGCTGCATGTCGCACTACCCGCCGATCACCCCGCACCTTGCCATCGACGACGTCGCCGCCGCGCTGGAGTTCTACCCGCGCGCGTTCGGCGCGACCGAGCGTCTCCGGCTGTCGCATGCCGGACGGGTCGGTCGCCCACGCCGAGCTGGAGCTCAACGGCGCGCTGGTCACCCTCGGCGCGGCGATCCCGGCGTTCGGGCTGGTGGCGCCGGACAAGGACGGCCCGGTCCAGGTCGGGATCACGCTGTCCGTGGACGACGTCGACGCCGCGTACCGGAGGGCTATCGAGGCCGGCGCGACCGGCACGTCCGAGCCGGCCGACCAGTTCCACGGCGACCGGACCGCGGCGCTGCGCTGCCCGTTCGGCCACAAGTGGATGCTGCAGAAGCACCTGCGGGACGTCTCACCCGAGGAAGCGCAGCGCCTGCTCACGGAGATGATGCAGGGGGCCTAGAGTCCCTGTGTGGTCGAGTTGCCTGCGGTGGTGCTCAGGCCCGCCGCGGGCGACCGCCCGTTCCGGCTGGCCCGCCGCCCGCCGGCGACCGGGCTGGCCGACGTCGTCGACCACTTCTGGTCGGTCGAGTGGTCGCTGCCGCCGGGCGCCCACCACGACCAGGCCGTGGTCTCGCACCCGTGCGGCCACCTCACCGCCGAGGACGACGGTGGCTGGCTGCACGGCGTGGTCACCCGCCGGTTCGAGGTCCGGCTGGAGGGAGCCGGCCGTGCCGTCGGCGCCAACCTGCGGCCGGGCGCGCTGAGCGCGCTCACCGACCTGCCGCCGGCCCGGCTCACCGACAGGAGACTGCCGCTGGCCGAGACCATGCCGCGCGCACCCGACCTGGCCAAGGTGTACGCGGCCGAGAGCCAGGCCGCCGGCATGGACGCGCTGGAGGACTGGTTCCGCCGGCTCGGCCCGACCCGCCGCCGCGGCGCCGAGCTCGTCGACGAGGCGGTCGACCTCGTCGCCGCCGCGTACCGACCTGACCAGGGTCGACGCGCTGGCCGCCGAGCTCGGCGTGACCGTACGGACGCTGCAGCGCCGGTTCGACCGGCACCTCGGCGTCGGCCCGAAGTGGGTGCTGCGCCGGTGCCGGATCCAGGACGCGCTCGGCGTGATCGAGGCCGGCGGCGAGGTGGACTGGGCCGTGCTCGCCGTCGAGCTGGGGTTCGCCGACCAGTCCCACTTCACCAACGCGTTCACCGCGTTGGTCGGCGTACCGCCGGGTGCCTATAGCAGTCGGCCGGTGCCAGGACAACTCCCGAACGGCGACTGATTTCGCGTCCATCGCCGACTGTCCCCGCTCGTCCGGATTCCTAGCGTCAGTGAGCGTCCCCGACCAAGGAGCCGAGATGAGAGTCCCCATCCGACCCGCGGTGGTCGCTGCGCTGACCGCCGGTCTCGTCGCCGCCGGCACGGTAGCGGTGGCGAACCCGGCCGCGGCCGCCGACCTCGCCACCGGCGGCGTGCACGCACCCGTACCCGTTCTGAACTGGACCGACTGCGCGGCCGAGTTCGGCCCCGGCATCCAGTGCGCGACCGCGAAGGTCCCGCTCGACTACGACCGGCCGGCCGGCCCGACCATCGACGTCGCGCTGAACCGGCACCGCGCGACCGATCCCGGCCACCGGGTCGGCTCGCTGTTCCTCAACCCCGGCGGCCCCGGCGGCTCCGGGGAGAACTTCCTGCCGGAGGCGCTGACCGCGATCGACCCGTCGCTGCCGGCCCGCTTCGACCTGATCGGCGTCGATCCGCGCGGCACCAGCCGGAGCGCCCCGGTGCGGTGCTTCGCCACCGCGGCCGAGCAGGAGGCGTTCTTCGGCGCGCTGCCCGCGTTCCCGGTCAAGGCGGAGATCCCGGCCTGGCTGGCCGCGTACCGGGACTACACGAACCGGTGCGCACGGGTGGCCGGGCCGATCGTCGACCACTCGTCCACCGCGAACTTCGTCCGCGACCTCGATCTGCTCCGGCAGGCGGTCGGCGACCCGGGCTTCTCCTTCCTCGGCTACTCGTACGGCAGCCAGGTCGGGTCCACGTACGCGGCGATGTTCCCGAGCCGGGTGCGCGCGGTCGTGATCGACGGCGTGGTGGACCCCGTCGCCTGGTCCACCGGGTACGGCGCTGACCGGTGCGCTGCTGCCGATCACCACCCGGCTGAAGAGCGCGGAGGGGGCGTCGGACACGCTGCGGGCGTTCTTCCGTACCTGCGCGGCGGCCGGACCGGCGCGCTGCTCGTTCGCCGACCCGGGCGCGAGCGCCGGCGAGCTGACGGCCAAGTGGGACACGACTCACCCGGGACATCCGGACGCGGCCGGTCGACCTGCCGCAGCCGGGCGGCACCGTGCACGTGACGTACGCGGTTCTGGTCAGCGCCGCCCTCTCGATCCTGTACGACGTCCCCGCCTGGCCGACCCTTGCCGACGCCGCCGAGGCACTTGTCCAGCTGGAAGCCGTGCCGGCCGCGACTGCGGCCCGGGCCACGGCCGCGCATGCTCTCGCCGTCGCCAGGGCCCGGTACGCCGACGAGCCCGTCTTCGCCAGCGGCTTCGACGCGGTCGCCTGTGTGGACGGCGTCGAGCCGCGCTCCCCGCTGGCGTGGCCGGTGGCGGCCGCAGCCCAGGACCGGGTCGCGCCGTACTTCGGCTCGGCCTGGACGTTCCCGTCCCAGGCCTGCGCGACCTGGCCGGGCAAGGACACCGACCGCTACCTCGGCCCGTACGACCGGCCGACGGCGAAACCTGTCCTGGTCGTCGGCACCCGGTTCGACCCGGCGACCCGCTACCAGGCCGCGCAGGCCACTGTCGCCCGGTTGCCCGGCGCGGCGCCTGCTCACGCTCGACGGGTACGGCCACACCTCGCTGGGATCGAGCACCTGCATCGACCGCTTCACCGCCGGCGTACTTGATCCGGGGCGCGGTGCCGCCGAAGGGTGCGACCTGCGAGCCGGACCACCAGCCGTTCGACCCGGCCGCGGTCCCCACGGCCGCCCGCGCCGCCGTGGTCGCCGATGCCCTGCCGCAGGCGGTGAGGGCCACCCTGTGACGTCGACCCGGTGATCGAGGCGACCGGCCGCTAGAGATAGAGGCCGGTCGCCTCCTCGATCCGGGCCGCGGCGACGGCGTGCACGTCCCGCTCGCGCAGGATCAGGTAGAGCTGCACCCTGCACCTCGACCTCGCTCGGGTCGTCCGGGCTGAACAGCACCCGGTCACCGACCTCGATCACCCGCACGTGGTTGCCGACGGCCAGCACCTCGGCCCAGACCAGCCTGGTCGCCGCGACCTGCGCGGTGGGCGGGATGAGGATGCCGCCGGTGGAGCGGCGCTCGCCGTCCTCGCCGGGCGTCCTGACCAGCACCCGGTCGTGCAGCATCCGGATCGGCAGCCGGCCCGAGCCGGACAGTGGTTCCGCCACGGAAGAAAGGTAGTCAACCCCAGCCCAACTCGTGCAGCCGGGCGTCGTCGATGCCGAAGTGGTGGGCGATCTCGTGCACCACGGTGATCGCGACCTCGTCGACCACGTCGTCCTCGGTCTCGCAGATCGCCAGGATCGCCTGCCGGTAGAGGGTGATCCGGTCCGGCAGCATGCCGCCGTAGTCGTGCCCGCGCTCGGTCAGCGCGACCCCCTCGTACAGGCCGAGCAGGTGCGGGTCGTCCGGGTCTCGCTCCTCGACCAGCACGACCACGTTGTCCATCAGCCGGGTCAGCTGCTCGGGCACCTCGTCGAGGGCGTCGCCGACCAGCTCCTCGAACCGGCGCCGGGAGACCTCGACCACGGATCAAGAAAACCACGCGGAGCGGGGCGGGACCCCGGCGACTCGGGTCCCGCCCCGCTCCGCGTGGAGGAGGTTACTTCTTGAACGCTGCCCGCCGGCCGCGTACGCGGTGGTCGGAGAACACCGAGGTCGCGTTGCGCACGCCCAGCCAGGTGAGGCCCTCGATGAGCACGTCGCGCAGGTCGGTGGTGCCGCGCGTCTCGTTGTCCGGACCGGACACCCCGATGATCGGGGCGCCGCCGCGGACGCCGCCGGTCGACCCGCCGCCGAGCACCATGACGCCCTGGGCGTGGCCGTGGTCGGTGCCCTGGCCGCCGTTCTCGCCGACGGTCCGGCCGAACTCGGTGGTCGTCAGCAGCGACACGAACGGCCGCAGCTCGGCGCCGAGGTCCTGGAAGAACGCGTTGAGCGCGCCGCCCGCCTCGGCCGCGTGGTCGTGCAGCTGACCCTTCGAGCTGGTGTGGGTGTCGAACCCGCCCATGTCGATGTTGACGAACCGGAGCCCGACCCGCGCCTTGATCAGCTGGGCCGCCGTCTTGAACGCCTGGGCCAGCCCGGAGTCCGGATACTGCGCGGCCGGCTGGTATTCGGTCCGGCTCATCGCCCGTACGGTCTTGATCGCGCCGAGCGTCTCCAGCGCGGTCTTCGCCACCGGGTCCTTGTACTGCGTGTAGAACTTCTGCAGCACGGCCTCCGACTTGGCCTTGACCTCGTCGCCGCCGTTGAGGCCGAACGACTCGATCCGGTCGAGGGTCAGCGCGGACGAGCCGGACAGCGACTTCGGCAGCGTGCCGCCGACCATGACCGCGCTGAGCACGGCCGGGTTCGGCAGCAGCCGCAGCGCCCGGGCCGCCCAGCCGTCCGAGGACGGCGTGTTCATCCCGCCCTCGAGCAGGTCCTGCGCCTCGAAGTGGCTGTGCGTCTTGTCCTGCGAGTCGGCCGCCGGCACGTAGCCGAAGCCGGCCGCGCCGAGCGTGGTGTGCAGGTCCTTGAACTCGTTGAGCGCGGCGATCCCGCCGGACGAGCGGGAACGCGGTCTGCGCGGTCTCCGCGATCGTCGGCCGGAGCTGTGCGTACTTGGGGTTGCCCAGCAGCGGGAACCAGGTGTGCTGGTCGAGGCCGCCGCGGAAGCACAGGTTGATCAGCACGCGCTGCATCGGGGTCGCGGCCGGCGCGGCGAACGCGTACCGCGCCATCAGCGGCTGCGCGGCCAGCCCGGCCGCGAACGCGGTCGAGCCCTGCAGCACCTTGCGCCGGGTGAAGCCCTTCTTGAACGGCTCGGCGAACGAGATGCTGTCGTCGCCGCATTCGCACCCGGAGTGCAGCCCTTGCGGTCTCTCCTCGTGCGGGATCGGTCCCTCGCCGAGGGACTGCTTCTTCGTCATCGTGGCGAGCCCCTCAGGTGTAGTTCAGGTGCGGCGCGGACAGCACGGTGCGCACGACCGTGGGCAGCGTCCTGCACCTGGCCGGCGGGCGTGGTCATCGGGCTGCCGATCGACTGGTGCACGGCGGTCACGAAGCCCGGTTGCAGCGCCTGCCCGGTCAGCTGCTTGCCCAGGTTGGTCACCAGCCCGGCCTGGTTGCTCGGCCGGCCGGCCAGCGCGACGCCGTCCGGGACGGTGATGCCCTTCCAGAACCCGCCGGCGGTGATCGAGTCCTGGTTCCAGCGGTCGAGCATGCCCTTGCCGGACAGCCAGGCGGCCTGGAAGTCGGGCTGCCCGTCCGGGGTGCCGCGGCCGTGCGGGCCGCCGCCGGACTGCTCGACCTGGTAGCGCAGGTCGCGGACGCCCTGGATGGTGCCCTGCCGCTCGGCGATCGCTTCCTTCGCGCTCGGGTCGAGCTGCGACTGGGTGGCCCGCAGGGTCGCGGCCAGGTATTCCCAGCCGGTCCGGTACTTCTGCCCGACCGACTTGCGGAAGTCCTCCGAGGCGAACAGCGCCCGCAGCATCGGCTTGATGTCCGTGCCGGCCTTGGTGAACTCGGCGGCGAGCTTGGCGATCAGCTGCGGCCGCGGGGTGTCGGACACGAAGTGCCGGGCGAACGCGGTCGCGATCGTCCTGGCCGTCGCCGGGTGGTGGGCCAGGTAGCTGATCAGGCTGTTGATGACCGCGACGCCCTGCTCCGGGTCGGTGTTCGGGTGCCGCCAGGTCATCACCTTGAGCGGGCCGCGGTAGCGCATGTCCGGGTTGAACTTCATGGTCAGCGTGTCCCGGTCGACCGTCAGCCCGGTCAGCGCGTACGCCGACTGCACGACGTCGAGCCGCCCGTCGTAGTTGGGCCGCCCGGTGATCGGGTCCAGCGCGCCGACACTGAACAGCTCCAGCAGCTCGCGGCCGAGGTTCTCGTTGATCGCCGGCCGGCCGTCCTGCTGCTTGGCGTTGCCGTTGGACTCAGGCTGGTCGAGGTAGACCAGCATCGCCGGGTGGAAGATCATCGCCTTGAGCATGTCGCTGAACTTGCCGAAGGCGTGCTTGCGGACCACGTCCCGGTCGTACGCGGCGGTCAGCAGCCGGGTCTTGTCCCCGATCGGCACGTGCACGTACGCCGGTCCAGACGTCGTGCACCTTCTCGAACAGCTGGTTGACGCTCCAGACGGTCCGGATGATCTTCATCTCGACCAGCTGGTCCTCGGTGGCCATGTAGTCGAGCTTCTGGTCGTCCGGCTTGTCGTCGTTGGCGTCGAAGAGCTGCTTGAGCTGGGTCGTGCTCATCCTCAGCAGCGGGTAGCGGTCACTGACCGCGTCGACCACCGAGTCGGGCCGCACGCTCAGCTGCTTGTCCAGGTACGCGTCCCGGCCCATGGCCTTGAGCTCGCGCAGCGCCGGCGCGCTGATCCCGTACGTCAGCCGGCGGGCCCAGTGCAGGTCCTGGTCGAGGGAGAGGATCGTCGGCCGCTGCAGCAGCGCCTGCTCGGCGACGCCGGGCGGCTTGGCCGACCGGTAGCCGGTCTTGTCGTACGCCTTGGCGCTGGCCTTGTCCGAGGTGGGCGCGGTGATGCCGGCGATGCCGGCGGCCAGCCCCACCGGCTTGGCCGGTGGTCCCTTCGGGGCGGCTCCGGCGGCCGGGCCCGCGTTGTCCCGGACCTGTTCGCGACGACCGAGACGCCGGCGCTGCACGCCGCCGCGGCTCCGGCGACGCCGAGCAGGCCGAGCAGGTGCCGGCGGGTGACCGGGCTGTGCCCCGGAGCCGTCCGATAGCTCTGCCTGAACCGCGCCAGTCGCCCCAGGGCTCGGGTCTCCACTCGTCGGGGGCGTCGTACGCGTCCCCAGAGTGCCTTCCCATGCGACCACCTTCGTCCGCGCCCACACGCGGCTAGTCGTCGCTCCGACCCCCCGTACGCCCACCCCGCCCGTCGGCGGAACAAACGTGGATCGACGAGACAACCATGACCTGACGGTGCTGCACCGTGAGCACCGGGCGGCAGGGTTCCGAAGGTCACGACTGACTGTCAACCCTTACAAGCAAGGCTTCACTCATTTGGAGCACTTACCGGGTCGATCTTGATGACGAACGGTGATATGGGCGCAGCGCAGCGCGCCTGACCTGCACCGGTACCCTGGCTGGGGTGATCGATCTGAGGCTGCTCCGGACCGACCCGGAGCGGGTCCGTGCCTCGCAGCGCACTCGCGGCGAGGACCCGGCGCTGGTGGACGAACTGCTCGCCGCTGACGAGCGGCGGCGCTCCGCGGTGTCCGCCGCCGACGCGCTGCGGGCCGAGCAGAAGACGATCTCCAAGCAGGTGCCGAGGGCCTCCGGCGAGCAGCGCGAGGAGCTGCTGCGCCGGGCCAAGGGGCTGGCCGACGACGTCCGCGCCGCCGAGGCCACCCAGACCGCCGCGGACGAGGCCGTCCGGGCCGCGCACCGGGCCATCCCCAACGTCGTCGCCGACGGTGTGCCGGTCGGCGGCGAGGACGACTCGGCCGTGCTGGAGCGGGTCGGCACCGTGCCCGACTACCCGGAGCCGGTGCGCGACCACGTCGAGCTGGGCGAGCTGCTCCGGGCGTTCGACACCGAGCGCGGGGCCAAGGTCTCCGGGGCCCGGTTCTACTTCCTCACCGGGGTCGGCGCCCAGCTCGAGCTCGGCCTGGTCAACCTCGCGATGGCCAAGGCCGCCGAGCACGGGCTGACCCAGATGATCGTGCCCGCGCTGGTGAAGCCGGAGGCGATGGAGGGCACCGGCTTCCTCGGTGCGCACGCGGCCGAGGTCTACCGGGTCGACGCCGACGACCTCTATCTCGTCGGCACGTCGGAGGTCGCCCTGGCCGCGTACCACTCGGACGAGATCCTCGACCTGTCCGGCGGCCCGAAGCGGTACGCGGGGTTCTCGCCCTGCTTTCGCCGCGAGGCCGGCTCGTACGGGAAGGACACCCGCGGCGTCTTCCGGGTGCACTGGTTCGACAAGGTCGAGATGTTCACCTTCTGCCGGCCGGAGGAGGCCGAGGCCGAGCACCTGCGGCTGCTCGGCTGGGAGAAGGAGTTCCTCACCGCGCTGGAGCTGCCGTTCCAGGTGGTCGACATCGCCGCCGGCGATCTCGGCTCCAGCGCCGCCCGCAAGTTCGACTGCGAGGCCTGGTTCCCGTCCCAGCGGCGCTACCGGGAGCTGACCTCCACCTCCAACTGCACGACCTTCCAGGCCCGCCGGCTCAACGTCCGCTACCGGGACGGGAGCGGCAAGCCGCAGGTCGCGGCGACGCTCAACGGCACGCTGTGCGCGGTCACCCGGACCATCGCCTGCCTGCTCGAGGCGCACCAGCAGCCGGACGGCTCGGTCCGGGTGCCGGTCGCGCTGCGGCCGTGGCTGGGCGGCCGGGAGGTGCTGGAGCCGGTCGGGTGAGCGAGCGCCTACCGGATGGCCGCCACCGACCTGGACGGCACGCTGATCCGCACCGACGGCACGGTCTCCCGGCGTACCTGCCGGGCGATGCGCGCGGCCGAGGCCGCCGGCATCGTGCTCGCCCTGGTCACCGGCCGGCCGCCGCGCTGGATGGCGCCGGTGGCCGCCGCGACCGGGCACACCGGCATCGCGGTCTGCGCGAACGGCGCGCTGCTCTACGACCTGCACACCGAGACGGTCGTCGACGCCATCCTGATCGAGGCCGACACGCTGCAGAAGGTCGTCGCCCAGCTGCGGGCGGTCGCGCCCGGCCTGACGTTCGCGGCCGAGTACGCCCCCGGGTTCGGGCACGAGCCGGCGTACCGGCATCACTGGGAGCTCGGCGTCACCGACGTCCGGGTCGGCCCGGCCGAGGAGATCCTCGACCGGCCGGCGGCCAAGCTGCTGGCCCGGCACCCGACGATGGCCTGCGACGAGCTGCTGGCCCTGGCCGTCGAGGTGCTCGACGGCCAGGTCGCGGTGACCTCGTCGTCCAAGGAGGCGCTGCTGGAGATCGCGGCGCCCGGGGTGACCAAGGCGTCGGCGCTGGCCGCGCTGGCGGCCCGGGCCGGGATCCCGGCCGCGGAGGTCGTCGCGTTCGGCGACATGCCCAACGACCTGCCGATGCTGGCCTGGGCCGGGCGGGCGGTGGCGGTCGCGAACGCCCACCCCGAGGTGCTGGCGGTCGCCGACGAGGTCACCGCGAGCAACGACGAGGACGGGGTCGCGCTGGTGCTGGAGCGGCTGGTCGGGAGCAGCTGACCGGGCCCGCACGTTGTCGGGACATGCGGCGAGCACTGGTCGGCCTGGTGGCTGTGCTTGCGCTGACCGGCTGCACCGCGAGCATCTCCGGGCCGAGCCACGATGGCCGCGCCGCAGTTGTGCCCGGCCGCCGGTCAGGACGCGGTCAAGGTGGTGGCGTGCGTCGCCGACGACCTCAGCCGATGGTGGCGGGCCAAGCTCGGCAAGGCGGTCGGACTGGACGTCACCGTCGACCCGCCGCCCGCGACGGTGAACAAGGCATGCCGATCGTTCCTGGCCCTCGGGACGGCGTTCTACTGCCCGGTCGACGTCCAGGCCTACGTCACCGGCGCCTCGGTCGCTCGGACCCGGGCCGAGTTCGGCGATCGCCTGCCGTACGCGCTGGCCGCGGTCGTCGCGCACGAGGCCGGGCACCGGGTCCAGTACGTCGTCCGGCAGCCCGGGCTGGAGCTCACCGGCGACGCGGCCAGCCGGGCGGTCGAGCAGCAGGCGGACTGCCTGGCCGGCGTCTGGGCCTACGGCGCGGCGCTGCGCGGGCTGCTCGACCGGGCCGGCTTCCGGGCCGCGTACGCGCAAGGAGATGCGACTGGTCAGCGAGCTGAAGCCGCCCGCGGGCTCCGGGCTGGACGACTACGACGAGGTCGCCACGCACGGCACGCCGGCGCAGCGGGTGGCCGCGTTCGACCGCGGCGACACCGCGGCGGCCAACCCCTGCCGGCTGCGGCGAGGGCTAGAGATACTGCCCCGGGCCACCCGGCGGCTGCGGCTGCTGCGGGCTGGTCGGGCCGAGCAGCCCCGGCGGCTGCGGGCCGGGACCGCCCGGCAGCGCCCGCCGGCGCATCTCCTGCAGCTGCACCTGCGCCGCCATCTGCTGCGCGAACAGCGCGGTCTGGATGCCGTGGAAGAGCCCCTCCAGCCAGCCGACCAGCTGCGCCTGCGCGATCCGCAGCTCGGCGTCGGACGGCGTCGAGCTGTCCTCGAACGGCAGGGTCAGCCGATCGAGCTCCTCGCGCAGCTCGGGGGACAGGCCCTCCTCCAGCTCCTTGATGGAGGTCTGGTGGATCTCCCGCAGCCGGGCCCGGCTGGCCTCGTCCAGCGGGGCCGCCCTGACCTCCTCCAGCAGCTGCTTGATCATCGTGCCGATCCGCATGACCTTCGCCGGCTGGGCGATCTGGCCGGTGGGGTCACCGCCCTCGTCGCCCTCGGCGTTGGCCATGGCCTCGGCCGGCACCTCCATCTCGCCCATCGGCTGGCCGTCGGGGCCGACCACCACGACGCGGTGCTGCTGCGACTCGCTCATGCCTCCCATCCTTCCGCACTCGGCGCACTCGTGCCGTCGCGGCCCTGACCGCTTCGACCGCGGTCGGGTCACCCTGCGGCCCGTGCCGCGTCATCCCGCTAGGCCGACCGCGTCACCTGGCAAGGGGTCCGCCCACGTGATCGGCCGGACCTCGTAGGGTTGGCGCATGCCCTTCGACGTGGCCCGCGTCCGCGGACTCTTCCCGACGCTGGGCGACGGCTACATCCACCTCGACGGGCCGGCCGGGACACTGATCCCGGAGGGGGTGGCCCGCGCGGTGTCGGCGGCGCTGCGGGTGCCGCTGTCCAACCGGCGCGGGCCGTTCCCGTCCTCGGCGCGGGCCGACGCGCTGGTCGACGCGGCCCGCCGGGCCTTCGCCGACCTGGTCGGCGGCGAGCCGGCCGGGGTGATCCTCGGCCCCAACATGACCACGCTGACCTACGCGGTCTCCCGCGCGCTGGCCAAGACCTGGAAGGTCGGCGACGAGATCGTGGTCAGCCGGCTCGACCACGACGCCAACGTGCGGCCCTGGATCGCCGCGGCCAAGTCGGCCGGGGCGGTGGTGCGCTGGGCCGAGGTCGACATCGAGACCTGCGAGCTGCCGGAGTGGCAGTACGACGAGCTGATCACCCGGCGGACCCGGCTGGTCGCGGTGACCGCGGCGAGCAACGCGGTCGGCACCAGGCCGGACGTGCGGGCGATCGCCGAGCGCGGCGCATCGGGTGGGCGCGCTGACCTACGTCGACGGCGTGCACGCGACCGCGCACGGCCCGGTCGACATGGCGGCGGTCGGGGCCGACTTCTGGGCGACCAGCGCGTACAAGTGGGGTGGTCCGCACATCTCGGCGGTGATCGCGGCGCCGGCCGTGCTGGAGACGCTGTCCCCGGACAAGCTGGTGCCCTCGCCGGACGCGGTGCCGGACCGGTTCGAGACCGGGACGCCGGCGTTCGAGCTGATGGCCGGCGCCGTCGCCGCCGTCGACCACCTGGCCGGGCTGGACGACGCCGCGACCGGCTCGCGGCGGCAGCGGGTGCTCGCCTCGATGGCGGCGGTCCAGCGCTACGAGGCGTCGGTGTTCTCCCGGCTGGACAACGGCCTGCGCAGCCTCCTGCACGTGTACGTGCTCGGTTCGCCGCAGGACCGGGCGCCGACCGCGTCGTTCTCGGTCGAGGGCTGGAAGCCGCGCGCGGTCACCGAGGAGCTGGCCCGGCGCGGGATCTGCGCCTGGGACGGCGACTACTACGCGTACGAGCTGATGGAGAGCCTCGGCGTCGGCGAGCTGGGCGGCGCGGTCCGGGTCGGGCTGGTGCACTACAACACCGCCCACGAGGTCGACCGGCTGCTCGACGCCCTGGCCGAGCTGCGTTAGGTCTCCAGCACCACCTTGCCGATGTTCTGGCCGGCTTCGACGACGCGATGGGCCTCGGCGGCGTCGCGCATCGGGAGGACGCGGTCGACGACCGGGCGGACCGCGCCGGACTCGACCAGCGGCCAGACCCGCTCGCGCACCGCAGCCACGATCGCCGCCTTCTCCGCCGCCGGTCGCGCCCGCAGGACGGTGCCGATGACCTGCGCGCGGGTGCGCATCAGCGCGTTGAGGTCGATCTCCGCCCTGGCGCCGCCCTGCAGGCCGATGATCGCGAGCCGGCCGTTGGCCGCCAGCGCCTCGACGTTGCGGGTCAGGTACTTCGCGCCGATCATGTCGAGGATCACGTCGACGCCGCCGCCGGTCTCCTCGCGGGCCCGGGCGACGAAGTCCTCGGTCGCGGTAGTTGATCGCGACGTCCGCGCCGAGCTCGCGGCAGCGGGCGAGCTTCTCCGGCGTACCGGCGGTGCACAGGACGATGGCGCCGAGCGCCTTCGCAACCTGGATCGCGTGCGTGCCGATGCCTGAGCCACCACCGTGCACGAGGAACGTCTCACCCTTGCTGAGGTGCGGCGAGCTGGCCGACGTTCGACCAGACGGTGCAGGCGACCTCGGGCAGCGCCGGCCGCATCCCGCAGGCTCACCGCCGCCGGCTTCGGCAGCACCTGGCCGGCCGGGACCGCGACCCTGGTCGCGTACCCGCCGCCGGCCAGCAGGGCGCACACCTCGTCGCCGACCTGCCAGCCGGTGACGCCGTCGCCGAGCGCGGCGATCCGACCCGAGCACTCCAGCCCCGGGTACGGCGGCGCGCCCGCGGGCGGTGGGTAGAAGCCCTGGCGCTGCATGAGGTCGGCCCGGTTGACCGCGCTCGCGGTGACGTCGACGAGCACCTCGCCGGCGGCCGGCTCCGGGTCGGGCACGGTCTGCCAGGTCAGCACCTCGGGCCCGCCGCTGCGCGGGATCGTGATCGCGTTCACGGCCCCACCCTAGGAGGTTTGACATCGCGACACTCTAGTGAATACTGTTTACTAGTACGAACGCCGACAACAAGAGGAGGACGTCATGGCTCAGTCGCCGGTCCGGGCGTCGGACGCCGATCGGGAGCGGGTCGCCGCGATCCTGCGCGGGGCGGCCGGGAAGGGCCTGCTCACGCTGGCCGAGGTGGACGAGCGGCTCGGCCGCGTCTATGCGGCGACGTATGTCGGGGATCTCGCGCCGCTCACCGCCGACCTGCCCGACGGTCGGCCGCCGGTTCGCGCCGGTCGACCTGCGGGTCCGGTCCCGGGCCCGGGCGGTCGCCCGCGCTCACCTGGCCGGATACGTGGGGCTGGTGGTGCTGATGGTGGCGATCTGGGTCGCGACCGGCGCCGACTACTACTTCTGGCCGGTGTGGCCGGCGATCGGCATGCTGCCCGCGGTCGTCTCCCACCTGGCGGCCGCCCGGTGGGCCGGCGACCCGTCCCGCACCTGGGTGCCCCGCATCCCCGTCGGCTGCGGCGCCAAGGCCGTCACCCACGACCGCCCCCGCATCCCCGCCTGACCCGACGCGGCCGGGCGGTCCCCGCCTGGGCCCGTCCCCGCCGACCCCGTCCCCGGCTGACCGTCCGGCTGACCGTCCCGGCCGCTCCGGCTGGACCCGTCCCCGGCCGACCCGTCCCGGCCTGACCCGTCCCGGCCTGACCCGTCCCGCGACCGGGTCGCGTGCCGGCCTGGCGTATCCCGGCCCGGCGTATCCCGGTCCGACGTGCCGGGCCGGCTGCGCGGCTGGGTCTGGTTGGTCGCGCAGCCGGCCGGACGATCTACCCGCCTCGCCGGACGGTCCGGGGACGGGTGGCGCGCTCAGGAGTGGCCGACGCCGACGGGGTGGCGGAGGGAGCTGGGGTCGGGGAGAAGCTGGAGGATGCGCGGTGGCGACGTCGGCGCGGGTGATCGACAGCCCCGGCGCCGGCCGGTCCACGGTCAGCACCGGCCGCCCCGTCCCGGCCCGGTCGGTGAGCCGCTCCGGCCGTACCGTCGTCCAGTCCAGGCCGGACTCCCGCAGCACCTTCTCCATCCGCTCCAGGTCGGCGTAGTGCGCCCCGAACAGCGCCCACGCCACCCGCCGCAGCACCGCCCGGAACAGCAGCGGCCCGTCGGTGAACAGCGGAGCGGCGCTGACCGCGACGATCCGCGTCACCGCCGCTTCCTGCATCGCCATCACCGCGGCCCGCACGCCCCGCGAGTTGACGGCCAGGTCGCCCGAGCGCCCCTGCGGCCCGAGCGCGGACACCACCGCGTCCCGCCCGCTCACCGCCCCGACCAGCTCCCCGGGCGAGAGCGAGTCGACGACCGCGACATGCAGCCGGCCGGCGCCGCCGACCGGCACCCGTTCCCACTCCCGCACGGCCGCCCCGCTGCGGGCGGAGTCCCGGATCACCGCGGTGACCTCGTGATCGGCCGCGATCGCCTGCCGCACGAACTCGCGCCCGATCCCCCCGCTGGCCCCGATCACCGTCACCCGCATCGCGCCGCACCTCCAGTGAGTGAATGTTCACTTACCTCGGTAGAGTGAGTGAATACCCACTAACCTGTCAAGCGTGAACGAGAGCACCCGGGACCGGATCCTCGACGCCGCGGCGGACGTGATGACCCGGCTCGGGCTGGCCAAGGCGACCACCAAGGAGATCGCCCGCGCAGCCGGCTGCTCCGAGGCGCTGCTCTACAAGCACTTCCGGGAGAAGGAGGAGATCTTCCTCGGCGTGCTCAAGCACCGGCTGCCCAGCCTCACCGCGACCCTGGCCGCGCTGCCCGATCAGGCCGGCACCGGCTCGGTACGGGACCGGCTGGTCGAGGTGGTCGACGTCGGCGTCCGGTTCTACGAGGGAGGGCTGGCGATCGGCAGCTCGATGCTCGGCGACCCGGAGCTGGTGCGCCGGCACCGCGAGTGGATGGTCAGCCGCGGCGTCGGCCCGCAGGTACGCCAACCGGATGCTGGCCGACTACCTGCGGGCCGAGCAGAAGGCCGGCCGGGTCGCGACCGGGGTCGACGCCGACGCGGCGGCGGCGCTGCTGCTCGGCGCCAGCTACCAGCGGGCGTTCCTGCTCCGGCTGATGGGTGCGGAGCAGCTCAGCCCGCCGCCGGCCGAGTTCGCGCGCAGCGTGGTGGACGCGGCCCTGCGCGGTCTCGATCCCTGATCTGATGGCGCCCATGGAGCGCGCCGAGATCATGGAGATCGTGCAGCGTGCCGGCGACCTGGTCGCCGAGCACTACGTCTTCGCCGACGTCGGCGCGCGGGTGCGCGACCTGCTGTCCGACCGTGCCGGCGACGGGGCGTACGGGGCGCTGGTGGACGCGCCCGCGCTGGCCGGCGTGGTCACCGAGGACCTGCAGTCCCTCAACGGCGACCTGCACCTGCGGCTGCGGCACCACCCGGAGCCGCTGCCGGAGCAGTGGGACGAGGAGGCCGACCGGGCGGAGCGGGCCCGGGACGCGGCGCGGTCGCTGGACGGGGTCGCGCGGATCGACCGGCTGGACGGCAACGTCGTGCATCTCGCGCTGGCGCCGCAGCTGTTCCCGGTGCAGCTCGCCGGCGCGACGCTGAGCCGTGCGCTGCAGCTGGTGGCCCAGGCCGACGCGCTGCTGCTCGACCTGCGGGAGAACCGCGGCGGTGACCCGCGCACGGTCGCGCTGGTCTGCGGCTACCTGCTGGACGAGGAGGCGCACCTGGTGACCATGCACCAGCGGGACACCGGCGAGACCGTGCAGTCGTGGTCGCCGGCGTACGTGCCGGGGCCGCGGTTCGGCGCCACCAAGCCGCTGTACGTCCTGGTCGGGCCGACCACGTTCTCCGGCGCCGAGGAGCTCACCTACGACCTGCAGCAGTTGCGGCCCGGCACCACCGTGGTCGGCGAGCGGACCCGCGGCGGCGCCCACCCGTGCGAGGGCTACCGCCTGCACCCGCACCTGGAGCTGACCGTCCCCGTCGCCCGCGCGATCAGCGCCGCCACCGGCACCAACTGGGAGGGCACCGGCATCACCCCCGACGTCGCCGTCCCCGCCGCCGACGCCCTCGCCACCGCCTACCGCCTGGCCCTGGCCGCCCTCGACGCCCGGTAGGAGCGGGTGCGCCGCTCAGTAGGAGCGGGGGAGGCCGAGGGTGTGGGTGCTGACGAAGTTGAGGATCATCTCGCGGCTGACCGGGGCGGTACGGACCAGCCGGGTGGCGCCCCACAGCGTCGCCAGGCCGTACTCGGTGGCCATGCCGTTGCCGCCGTGCACCTGGATCGCCTGGTCGAGCGCGGCCATCGCCGCCTCGGCCGCCGCGTACTTGGCCATGTTCGCGGCCTCGCCGGCCGCGGGATCGTCGCCGGTGTCGTAGAGCCAGGCCGCCTTCGCCGTCATCAGCCGGGCCAGCTCGACCTGGATCGCCGCGTGCGCCAGCGGGTGCGCCAGTCCCTGGTGGCTGCCGATCGGCACGCCCCAGACCTGCCGGGTGTTCGCGTACGCCGAGGCCTTGCCGAGCGCGTACCGGCCGATCCCGTTGGCGAGCGCCGCCCCGGTGATCCGCTCCGGGTTGAGCCCGGCGAACAGCGCCGCCAGCGCCGCGTCCGCGGTCTCGCCGACCATCGCGTCGGCCGGCAGTCGCACCCCGTCGAGGAACAACGCGAACTGCTTCTCCGGACCGGTGATCTCCACCGGGATCAGCGTCTTCTCGAAGCCCGGCGCATCCGTCGGCACGACCGCGAGCGCCGGCCGCAGCGTCCCGGTCCGGGCGTCCTCGGCCCGCCCGACCACGAGCACCGCGTCCGCCTCGTCCACCCCGGAGATGTATGTCTTCCGCCCGGACAGGACCCAGTCGGGCCCGTCCCGGGTGGCGACCGTGGACAGCTTGTGCGAGTTGGACCCGGCGTCCGGCTCGGTGATCGCGAACGCCATCTTCGCCGCGCCGCTGGCCAGTCCGGGCAGCCAGCGTTCCTTCTGCTCGGTGGTCCCGGACCGGCCGATGACCGTCGCGCAGATCGCCGGCGAGACGACGATGAGCAGCAGCGGGCAGCCGGCAGCGGCCAGCTCCTCGGCGACGATGGCCAGCTCGACGATGCCGTGGCCGCCCCCGCCGTACTCCTCCGGCACGCTGACGCCGAGGTAGCCGAGCCGGCCGACCTCGTCCCACAGCTCGCGGGTCTTCTCGCCCGCCTTCGCCTTGCCCAGCCAGTACGGGTGGCCGTAGCGGGCGGCCACCTCGGCGACCGAGGAGCGCAGCAGCTGCTGCTCGGCGGTCTCGGCGAAGTCCATCACGCCTCCTCGATCACGGCCAGCACGTCACCGGCGTCCACCTGGGACCCGGTCGTCACCCGCAGCTCGGCCAGCACGCCGTCGGCCGGCGCCAGCACCGCGTGCTCCATCTTCATCGCCTCCAGCGCGAGCAGCTGCTGCCCGGCGGTGACCCGGTCGCCCTTGGCCACCCGGACCGCGACGACCTGGCCGGGCATCGGCGCGGTCAGCGAGCCGGCCGGCAGCGCCGCCGCCGGCTCCGGCAGCGGGTCCACCTCGGACAGTGCCACCGTCCACTCCGGTCCGTCCACATAGGACGTCTCGCCGACCGCGTGCACCCGGTACGCGACGCGCACGCCGTCGTCGACGAGCACGACCGTGTCCGGCGTCGCGCTCGCGACGGTCACCGGCGCCGGCCGGTAGGTGACGGTCAGCTCGCCGTCCGGTCCGGTGTACGTCGCGGTGGCCGGCTGCGACGGGTTGTTCCGCCAGCCGGCCGGCACGGTGCGCTGCACCGGCGCGGTCGCCCGGCGTCGCGCCGAGCCGGCCAGCGCCGCCACCAGCGCCGCGGTCGCCACCTCGGCCGGACCGGCGAGCGGCGCGACCAGCTCGGGCTGCTCGTCCAGGAACCCGGTGTGCGGACCGGCCGCGAACCCGTGCGACCGCAGCACCCGTACCAGCAGGTCCCGGTTGGTGGCCAGGCCGTGCACCGACGCGCCGGCCAGCGCGGCGGCGAGCTTCCGGGCGGCCGCGGCCCGGTTCGGGCCGTGCGCGACGACCTTGGCCAGCAGCGGGTCGTAGTGCGCGGACACCTCGTCCCCGTCGACCACGCCGGCGTCGACGCGGACGTCGCCCGGCACCGCGATCCGGTGCAGCGTCCCGGTGGACGGCCGCCAGCCCGCGGCCGGGTCCTCGGCGTAGAGCCGGGCCTCGATCGCGTGCCCGCGCACCGGCGGCGGCGCAGTCGAACGGCAGCGGCGCGCCCTCGGCGATCGACAGCTGCAGCGCGACCAGGTCGAGGCCGGTCACCGCCTCGGTCACCGGGTGCTCGACCTGCAGCCGGGTGTTCATCTCCAGGAACGCCGGCTCGCCGTCGGCGGTCGACGAGGAACTCCACCGTGCCGGCGCCGACGTAGCCGACCGAGCGGGCGGCGGCGACCGCGGCCTCGAACAGCCGGTGCCGCAGCGGGTCCGGGATCGCCGCCGGCGCCTCCTCGACGATCTTCTGGTGCCGGCGCTGCACCGAGCAGTCGCGCTCGCCGACCGCGACCACCCTGCCGTGGCTGTCGGCGAGCACCTGCACCTCGACGTGCCGGGACCGCTCCAGCCAGCGCTCGACGAACACCAGCCCGTTGCCGAACGCGGCCGCCGCCTCCCGCTCCGCCGCGGCCACGGCGTCGGCCAGCTCCCCGGACGGCCCGGACCACCCGCATGCCGCGGCCGCCGCCGCCGTAGGACGCCTTGACCAGCAGCGGGTAGCGGGCGTCCGCCGGCACCTCGCCCGGCGCCCAGGACGGCAGCACCGGCACGCCGGCCGCCGCGACCAGCGCCTTGGCGTCCACTTTGGACCCCATCGAGGCGATCGCCGTCCGGGGACGGCCCGACCCAGATCAGCCCCGCGTCGAGCACCGCGCGGGCGAACCCGGCGTCCTCGGCCAGGAACCCGTAGCCGGGGTGCACCGCGTCGGCGCCGGTCCGCCGGGCCGCGTCGACCAGCAGGTCGGCCCGCAGGTAGGTGTCCGCCGGGGCCGCGCCGGCCAGCTCGACCGCGGCGTCGGCCTCGCCGACCCAGGCGCCGCGAGCGTCCACAGTGGAGTGCACCGCGACGGGCGAGATCCCGAGCGACCGGCAGGTCCGGATCACCCGCCGGGCGATCTCGCCCCGGTTGGCGACGAGCAGCCGCCGGATCTTTGCCCGCTCGCGCTGCGAGCCCGCGCGCTCACTCATCGGAACACCCCGTAGCCGCGGGTGCCCTGCCAGGACGAGGAGTGCACGGCCGACAGGCACAGCCCGAGCACGGTCCTGGTGTCCCGCGGGTCGATCACGCCGTCGTCGTAGAGCCGGCCGGACATCGCGAACGCGACCGACTGCGCCTCGATCTGCTCCTCGACCGCGCGCCGCATCGCCTCGTCGCCGGCCTCGTCGTAGTCCTGCCCCCGCGCGGCCGCCGCCTGCCGGGCCACGATCGAGAGCACCCCGGCCAGCTGCGCCGGGCCCATCACCGCCGACTTCGCGCCCGGCCAGCTGAACAGGAACCGCGGGTCGTACGCCCGCCCGCACATCCCGTAGTTCCCGGCCCCGTACGACGCGCCCATGATCACGGTCAGGTGCGGCACCCGCGAGTTCGACACCGCGTTGATCATCAGCGCGCCGTCCCGGATGATCCCGGCCTGCTCGTACTCGGTGCCGACCATGTAGCCGGTCGTGTTCTGCAGGAACACCAGCGGGGTGTCGGTCTGGTTGGCCAGCTGGATGAACTGCTGTGCCTTCTGCGACTCCGCGCCGAACAGCACCCCGCGCACGTTGGCGAGGATCCCGACCGGGTAGCCGTGGATCGAGGCCCAGCCGGTCAGCAGCGACGGCCCGTACGCCGGCTTGTGCTCGTCGAACCGGGAGCCGTCCACCACCCGGGCGAGCACGTCCCGCGGGTCGAACGGCAGCCGCGGGTCGCCGCCGGCGATCCCGAGCAGCTCGTCCGGGTCGCACAGCGGCTCGTCCGGCGGCTCGGTCGGGCCCGGACCGGCCTTGCGCCAGTTGAGCCGGGCGACGATCCGCCGGCCGATCCGCAGCGCGTCCCGCTCGTCCAGGGCGAGGTGGTCGGCGAGACCGGAGACGCGGGCGTGCATCTCCGCGCCGCCGAGCGACTCGTCGTCGGCGTCCTCGCCGGTGGCCATCTTCACCAGCGGCGGACCGCCGAGGAACACCTTCGACCGCTCCCGGATCATCACCACGTGGTCGCTCATGCCGGGCACGTACGCGCCGCCGGCGGTCGAGTTGCCGAAGACCAGCGCCACCGTGGGGATCCCGGCCGCGGACAGCTGGGTCAGGTCGCGGAACAGCCGGCCGCCGGGGATGAAGATCTCGGCCTGGCTCGGCAGGTCGGCGCCACCGGACTCGACGAGGTTGACCAGCGGCAGCCGGTTCTCCCGGGCGATGTCGTGCGGCCCGGAAGGCCTTGCGCACCGTCCACGGGTTGCTCGAGCCGCCGCGTACGGTCGGGTCGTTGGCGGTGATCACGCACTCCACCCCGGACACCACACCGATGCCGGTGACCAGCGAGGCGCCGACCGCGTAGTCGCTGCCCCAGGCGGCCAGCGGGGACAGCTCGAGGAACGCCGAGTCGCGGTCGAGCAGCAGCTCGATCCGCTCGCGGGCCAGCAGCTTGCCCCGGCCGCGGTGCCGCTCGACGTACTTGGGGCCGCCGCCGGCGCGGGACTTGGCCAGCTCGGCGTCGAGCGCGGCCAGCTGCCGCAGGCTGTTCTCGTACGCCGCGCCGTACCCGGCCGTCGAGATGTCCACAGTGGACTGCAACACCGTCATGCCGGCTCCTCGGGCGGGTCCTGGCTCAGCAGCTCCTCCGGCACGTCGACCAGCCGGGACCGCAACCACTCGCCGAGCGCCTTGCCCTGCGGGTCGAACCGGGTGCTCGCCGCCACCCCCTCGCCCAGGATGCCGTCGACGACGATGTTCACCGCCAGCAGGTTCGGCAGCTGCACGACGAACGAGCTCAGCCCGGCCGTCTCGGGCAGCAGCTCGTGCAGCCGGTCCGGGGTCAGCCAGCGCGAGAACCAGCGGTACGCGGCCTCGGTGCGGAACCAGACCCCGATGTTGGCCCGGCCGCCCTTGTCCCCTGACCGCGCGCCGGCGATCCGTGCCCAGCGGCACCCGCCGGGTCGGTCCGGACCCGACCGGCGCCTGCCAGAAGCCGCCCAGCGGCATCAGCGGCCGGGTCGGCGGCGCCGGCACCCTGACCCGGCTGCCGTCCGGCAGCACCGCGACGTGGTCCACGTCGGACTGCGGCACCGTCGAGGCCGTGAACACCCCGTACGGGCTGGCGTCGGCGGGCGGCGCGGTCACGTGGAAGCCCGGGTACGACGCCAGCGCCAGCTCGATCGGCACCCGGGAGAACGCGCGCCCGACCGTGTCCTTGTCCTGGTCCTGTACGGACAGGTGCAGCAGCGCGCTGGCCGCCTCCTCGGAGTCGGCGTTGGCGTGGTCGGTGCGGGCGAGCGTCCACTCCAGACGCTCCGGCCGCCGGCCGGCCAGCGCGTGCTCGACCTGCGCCCGCACCAGCGCCGCCTTCGCCGGGACGTCGAGCCCGGTCAGCACGAACGTGGTCGCGTTGCGGAAGCCGGCCAGCCGCACCGTGCCCACCTTGAGGTCCGGCGGCGGCGGCGCGCCGACCACGCCGGACACCCGCACCCGGTCGGGCCCGACCTGGTCGAGGTGGATCGTGTCGAACCGGGACACCACGTCCGGCCCGACGTACTCGGCCCGGTCGATCTCGTAGAGCAGCTGCGCGGTGACGGTCTCGACGGTCACCGCGCCGCCGGTGCCGGGGTGCTTGGTGATCACGGCCGAGCCGTCGGCCTCGACCTCGGCGATCGGGAAGCCCGGGTGCCGCGGGTCGGCCAGCTCGCGGAAGAACGCGAAGTTGCCGCCGGTGGCCTGCGCGCCGCACTCCAGCACGTGCCCGGCCACGGTCGCGCCGGCCAGCGCGTCCCAGTCGTCCGGGGCCCAGTCGTGGTGCCAGGCCGCCGGCCCGACCAGCAGCGAGGCGTCGGTCACCCGGCCGGTCACGACCACGTCGGCGCCGGCGCGCAGGCACTCGACGATGCCCCGGCAGCCAAGGTAGGCGTTGGCAATGCCGCCAGCACCGCCGCCAGCCGCCGCCAGCACCGCCGCCGTCGGTCGGCAGCTCGTCGCCGACGACGTGGCCGACCCTGGTCGGGACGCCGAGCGCGCCGGCCAGCGTGCCGACCGCCTCGGCCAGCCCGGCCGGGTTGAGCCCGCCGGCGTTGACGACGATCCGCACGCCGCGCTCCATCGCCAGCCCGAGGCAGTCCTCGAGCTGGCGCAGGAACGTCTTCGCGTATCCGGCCGTAGGGTCGCGCAGCCGGTCCCGGGCCAGGATCAGCATGGTCAGCTCGGCGAGGTAGTCGCCGGTGAGCACGTCGAGCGGGCCGCCCTCGAGCATCTCCCGCATCGCCACCAGCCGGTCCCCGTAGAACCCGCTGCAGTTCCCGATCCGGATCCGCTCGGTCGCCGCGAGGACGGCGGGCGCCGGGTCGAGGTCGCTCACCGGAGGACTCCGTCCAGGTGGGTGGTCCAGTCGGCGAGCAGCCGGGTGCGCCGGGCCGAGTCGTCGGTGAGCAGGCTCGCCACCCCGAGCCCGCGCATGAGGTCGAGCGTGGTCTGCACCGCCTCGCGCACCCCCGGGCGGGACTCGTCCGCGCCGAGCAGCTCGACGGTGAGCCGGTGCACCTCACGCCCGAACCGCGCCTCCACCGGCACCAGCGCGGTCCGCAGCGCCGGGTCGGTCCGGGCGGCCACCCAGACCTCGATCGCGGCGGAGAACAGCGGCCCGGTGAACAGCGAGGCCAGCAGCCGGATCGTCGCCTCGACCCGGTCGCCGTCCGGGGGGAGTCTTCGCCGCTTCGGCCCGCAGCTCGGCGCCGCGCCGCTCGGCCAGGTGCTCGACCGCGGCGACGAGCAGCGCCGACTTGGTCGGGTAGTGGTGCAGCTGGGCGCCGCGGGAGACCCCGGCCCGGTCGGCGACGAGCGTGGTCGTGGTGCCGGCCCAGCCCCGCTCGCCCAGGCACTCGACCGCGGCCTCCAGCAGCCGCTGCTGGGTCGACCGGCTG
Organism: uncultured Actinomycetota bacterium; assembly: GCA_963770145.1. Taxonomy (GTDB): domain Bacteria; phylum Actinomycetota; class Actinomycetes; order Mycobacteriales; family CADCTP01; genus CADCTP01. Next base: position 488,041 of record CAVYOJ010000002.1, read on the forward strand.
CGCTGCTGCTGCCGGGTTTCGGCTGGTGCGGTCACGCACCGCAGCCTCTCGGACAGCCCTACAAACAGTCAAGACTGATTGTTTCAAGCCCACATCGGTAATCGGGTAAGGGCCGAACGGGTGAAACCGATGTTGGGGGGCAGCGGAACCGTGGGGGTTGTGCCCTATGCTTCAGGCCTCCGGTTCCGATCCCCCCACGGCGCCGGAGACCCCACCAGAGGGCGGGGGACGCCTCACCGCGTCCCTCGCCTTCCCCTTTGTCCCCTGCTAGTCCCGATTAGGCAGGCCGGACGCCGACAACCCGTCCACCGCCCGGCCGTCGCGTGCACGCCCGGTCAGGGGGTCGTTGCTGTGCGCGGCGTCCGGACCCCGGTCGGGTCGGTCGGCGGGTCCGGGAAGTGGACGGTGACGACCAGACCGGGGGCTCCGTCGCCGAGAGTGACCGACCCACCGTGCGCAGCGACCAGCTCGCGCACGATCGCCAGACCGAGGCCGGCGCCGCCGGACTCCCGGCCGCGGTCCCAGTCGAGCCGGGTGAACCGGTCGAACACGCGGGCCCGGTCGGCCGCCGGGATGCCGGGCCCGTCGTCGGCCACGGTCATCGTGCCCGGCGCGACCGTGACCGTCACCCGGGACCGCGCGTACCGGACGGCGTTGTCGACCAGGTTGACCAGCACCCGCCGGACCGCGCCGGCCTCGGCCAGCACCGTGCAGTCGTCCTGGCAGGGTTCGAGCCCGACCGGGACCCTGGCCGCCGCGTACCTGCCGATCACCTCGTCGGCCAGCGCGTAGAGGTCCAGCGGGGCCCGGGACCGGCGTGGCGCCTCGTCCAGCCGGGCCAGCAGCAGCAGGTCGTCGACCAGCCGGCCGAGCCGCTCGATGTCCATCAGCACGTCGGTGGCGAGCTCGCCGGCCGGCGTGCCCGCGTCGACCGCCGCGGCCACCTCCAGCTGGGTCCGCGCGCTGGCCAGCGGCGAGCGCAGCTCGTGCGCGGCGTCCGAGACGAACGCGCGCTGCCGGGCGCCGGCCGCGTCCAGCCGGGCCAGCATGTCGTTGAGCGTCTCGGCGAGCCGGCGGATCTCGTCCTGCGCCGGCGGCACCGGCAGCCGGCCCGGCCCGCTGATCGCCAGCGCGCCCCGGCGCAGCTGCTCCACCGGCCGCAGCGCCCGGCCGGTGACCCACCACGTCGCCAGCGCCACCACCGCCAGCAGCAGCGGAGCGCCGATGGCGAGCCCGATCAGCAGCACCCTGGTCCCGGACCGGGCCCCGCCGAAGTCGACCGCGACGACCACCGTCTGCGGGTCGGACGGCGAGCCCGGCCGGCACCCCGACCACCCGCAGCGGGCCGGACAGCCCGAGCCGGGAGCCGGGCACGACCAGCCGCTGCCCGGACCGGACGGCGGCGACCTCGGCCGGCCGGAGCACCGGCACCAGCCGGTCGGTGCCGGTGGAGGCGGCCACGACCCGGTTCTGCGCGTCGATCACCTGGATCGCCGCGGTGCCCTCGCCGCCCTGCGGCACCGGGTCGGGCAGCTGGTCGCTGTCGACCAGCGCGGCGACCTCGCGAGCGCTCTGCAGCGCGCCGGAGTCGACCGCGGCCTGCAGCGTGCGCGACCCGGTCACCACCAGCAGCACCGCGCCCGCGGCGATCCCGACGCCGAGCAGCGCCGTGGCGACGACCGTCAACCGCGCCCGGAGACTCCAGGTAGGCGCCCCGCCCGGCCATCTGGCGGGCGGCGCGGCTGACGACCGGCGGCGTCGCCGGGCCGACCGGCGATGACCGCGGTGCCGACCGACTCCGCCGCCGTGCCGGACGACAGCTGGACGCCGTCCTCCGACGACCGGGCGGCCCGCCTACCCACCGTCGGCGGCGAGGCGGTAGCCGGCTCCGCGCACCGTCTGCACCGCCCGCCGGCCGAACGGGGTGTCGATCTTGCGGCGCAGGTAGCCCACGTAGACCTCGACGACGTTGAGGTCGCCCTCGTGGTGCGGGTCCCAGACGTTGCGCAGGATGTCGATCTTGGGCACGACCTCGCCGGCCCGCCGCAGCAGGTATTCCAGCAGCGAGAACTCCCGCGGCGTCAGCTCGATCTCGGTCTCCCCGCGGGTGACCTGGTGCTTGGCCGGGTCGAGGGAGAGGTCGCCGGCGGCCAGCACGGCCGGCCGGGGCGGCGCGCCGCGCCGCAGCAGCGCCCGCAGCCTGGCCACCAGCACCACGTACGAGAACGGCTTGGTCAGGTAGTCGTCGGCGCCGACGTCGAGCCCGTCGGCCTCGTCGTACTCGCCGTCCTTGGCCGAGAGCATGAGCACCGGCACCCAGTTGCCCTCGGCCCGCAGCCGCTCGCACACCCGGTAGCCGGACAGCCCGGGCAGCATGATGTCCAACACAATCGCTGCGTATCCACCGTCGTGGGCGCCCTCGCGCGCCCTGTGCAGGCCCGAGACACCGTCGTGCGCGATGTCGACGGTGAACCCCTCGGCCTGCAGGCCACGCTTGAGTGCGGCGGCCAGCCGCACCTCGTCCTCCACCACCAGCAGCCGCACCGCTCACCTCCCGAGCACCGGCACCCTCTCCCAGCCCGGCTGTGAGCGGGCTGAGTATCTGTTCGAGGGTGCCACTACATGGTCTCGTAGTGGGCACACCGGCGCGCCCGGCGACGTTGGCAGGGGTGTACGGCGACGAGGGGACTGGTAGGCGTGGCGGAGCGAGCGAACGAGCCCGGGCGAGAAGGCGATCGCCGGTCGGGCGACCGAGGCGCCGCCGCGGCCGGGGAGCCCGCCGCGTCCGAACGACCGGCCAGCCGACCGGGACCGGCCGGCCGACCGGCCACCCTGGAAGGTGGAGGGCGCCCCTCCGGCGAGCCCGGCGGCGAGCCGAGCAGCACCAAGCCCAACTGGGGCCGCGTCGTCCGGCGCACCTGGTGGCTCGTCCTGCTGGCGCTGATCGTCAACTGGATCATCGCGTCGACGCTGATGGGCACGTCCCGGACGACCGTGTCGTACACGTTCTTCCGCGACCAGGTGCAGGCCGGCAACGTCAGCGAGGTCACCTCGACCGGCGACACGATCGAGGGCACGTTCAGCAAGGCGGCGAAATACCCGCCGAACGACGGCAACGCCAAGGACGTCACCGACTTCACCACCCAGCGGCCGAGCCTTCGGCGACGACGGGCTGACCCAGCTGCTGCTCGACCACAACGTCACGGTCAACGCCAAGCCGCCGGACCAGGTGTCGCTGCTGACGCAGATCCTGGTGGGCTTCGGCCCGACGCTGCTGTTCATCGGCCTGCGGCATCTGGTTCTTCCGGCGGATGGCGGCGGCCGGCGGCGGGCTCGGCGGCCTCGGCGGGATCGGCCGATCGCGGGCCAAGCGGTACGAGCCGGAGCAGGGTCCGCGGACCACGTTCGCCGACGTCGCCGGCATCGACGAGGTGAAGAACGAGCTCGCCGAGGTCGTCGACTTCCTGCGCAACCCCGGCAAGTACACCGCGCTCGGCGCGTCCATCCCGAAGGGCGTGCTGCTCGCCGGCGCGCCGGGCACCGGCAAGACGCTGCTGGCCCGCGCGGTGGCCGGCGAGGCCAACGTGCCGTTCTTCCACCTGTCGGCGTCCGAGTTCATCGAGTTCATCGTCGGCGTCGGCGCGTCCCGGGTGCGCGACCTGTTCGAGACGGCGAAGAAGGCCGCCCCGGCGATCATCTTCATCGACGAGCTGGACGCGATCGGCCGCGCCCGCGGCGGCGGCAGCATCGGCGGCGTCGACGAGCGGGAGCAGACGCTCAACCAGATCCTCACCGAGATGGACGGCTTCACCGGCACCGAGGGCGTGGTCGTGCTGGCCGCGACCAACCGGCCGGACGTGCTCGACTCGGCCCTGCTGCGGCCGGGCCGGTTCGACCGCCGGGTCACGGTCAGCCCGCCGGACCAGGAGGGCCGGCGCAAGATCCTCGAGGTGCACACCCGGCGGGTGCCGCTCGGGCCCGACGTCGACCTGGCCGCGCTGGCCGCGACCACGCCCGGGATGGTCGGCGCCGACCTGCGCAACCTGGTCAACGAGGCGGCGCTGACCGCCGCCCGGCGCGGGCACAGCCAGGTGCAGATGGCCGACTTCACCGACGCGCTGGAGAAGGTCGTCCTCGGCACGCCGCGCAAGATCATGCTGACCGTCGAGGAGCGCCGGCGGACCGCGCACCACGAGGGCGGGCACGCGCTGCTCGGCATGCTGACCCCGGGCGCCGACCCGGTGCGGAAGGTGTCGATCATCCCGCGCGGGCACGCGCTCGGCGTCACGTTCCAGAGCCCCGACGTCGGATCAGTACGCGTACTCGGAGGACTACCTGCGCGGCCGGATCGTCGGCGCGCTCGGCGGCAAGGCCGCGGAGGAGGTCGTATACGGGACGACCTCGACCGGGGCCGAGTCCGACCTCGACCAGGTCAGCCGGATCGCCCGGCAGATGGTCGGCCGGTGGGGGATGTCCCCGAAGATCGGGCCGATCGCGGTGCTGCCGGCCGAGGGCACCGAGCAGCCGTTCCTCGGCGACTCGAACGGGCCGTCCCAGGCGACCAGGGAGCTGGTCGACGCGGAGGCGCGCCGGATCGTCGACGAGTGCTACGAGCGGGCGGTGCGGGTGCTGCGGGACAACCGCGACCGGCTGGAGCGGCTGGCCGAGGCGCTGCTGCAGCACGAGACGCTCGACGCCGACGCGGCGTACGACGCGGCCGGCGTGCCGCGTACCGCCCGGCCGGACTTCCGCCCGGACAAGCCCGACATCGCCCAGGTCCCGGCCGCCCTCCGCGACGCCGCCGACCCTCGCGGCTGAGCCCGGCCCGGGGAGCTTGGCTGTGGGGGCGATGTGGGTAGCTGAGGCGGTGATGTGCATCTCAGGCTGCTCACAGTGGGCCGGACGGAGGATCACCCCATGACTGCACCGACCCACCTGCGCCTGCTCCGCTGGGGCGTGCCCGTCGTCGCGGCCGCCGCGGTCGCGGCCGTCGCCTCCGGGGTGTTCACCGCCCAGGCCAACCCGTCGCTGCCGGCCAAGACCGCCGGCCAGCTGCTGGTCGACCTCCAGGGCGCGAGCGTCGACGGGCTGTCCGGCACGGTGGTGCAGGACTCCGATCTCGGCCTCCCGCAGCTGCCGCAGGTCGGCGGCGGCAGCTCCTCGCTGACCTCGTTGCTGACCGGCTCGCACACCCTCCGGGTCTGGTACGCCGGGGACGAGAAGCAGCGGGTCGCCCTGCTCGGCTCGCTCGGCGAGACCGACGTCGTCCGCAACGGCACCAACGCCTGGGTCTGGTCCAGCGAGTCCAACTCGGCCACCCACTTCACCGCTGCCGGCCGGCAAGGCCGGCAAGGACGAGGCCGACGGCCTCCCGGCCGGCGTCACCCCGCAGCAGGCCGCCGACATGGCGCTCAAGGCGCTCGACCCGACCACCAAGGTGAGCACCTCGTCGACCACGTCGGTCGCCGGCCGCAGCGCGTACGAGCTGGTGCTGGCGCCGAAGGACACCCGCGCGCTGGTCGGCCAGGTCCGGCTGGCGGTCGACTCGCAGACCTCGATGCCGCTGCGGGTGCAGGTCTTCGGCAAGAACAGCGGCAACGGGCCGGCGTTCTCGGTCGGCTTCAGCTCGGTCAGCTTCGACGTGCCGTCGGCGAGCGCAGTTCACCTTCAACCCGCCGCCGGGGGCGAAGGTCACCGAGGGCACCCTGCCGGTCCACCAGCGCCCGTCCAGCCGGTGACGCGCAGCGCGCCCGCGACGCGGTGAAGACCGTCGGCTCCGGCTGGACCACGGTGGCCGTGCTGCCGGCGCCGACCGCCTCGGACACCGACCGGAGCAGCGGCTCGCTGGGCACCTTCCTCGAGCAGCTGCCGCGGGTCAGCGGGAGCTGGGGCAGCGGCCGGCTGATGACCTCGACGCTGGTCTCGGCGCTGGTCACCGACGACGGCCGGCTGATCGTCGGCATGGTCCCGCCGGACCTGCTGTACGCGGCGGCCGAAGTGACGGCGGGAAGCTCCGAGCCGGCCGCGCCCCAGCCGGGCGCGGCCGGCTCCGCCGTACGCGGACCCGAGCCGCCGCGACCGCGGTGGCGACCAGCGGGCTGGCCAAGCGGTTCCGCGGCGGCCAGCTCGCCGTCGCCGGGATCGACCTGCTCGTCCCGCACGGCGCGGTGTACGGCTTCCTCGGCCCCAACGGCTCCGGCAAGACCACCACGATCCGGATGCTGCTCGGCCTGGTCAGCCCGACCGCCGGCAGCCACACCCTGCTCGGCCGGCCGATGCCGTCGGCCGCGGCCCAGGTGCTGCCCCGGGTCGGCGCGCTGGTCGAGGGCCCGGCCTTCCACCCGTACCTGTCCGGCCGGGCCAACCTGGCCCGGCTGGACGCGGCCGACCGCATCGCCGACCCGGCCACCGCGGCCCGCCGCATCGACGTCGCGCTCGACCGGGTCGGCCTGACCGCGGCGGCCAAGAAGCGCTACCGGGCTTACTCGCTGGGCATGCGGCAGCGGCTCGGCATCGCCGCCGCCCTGCTGCAGCCGCGCGAGCTGCTCGTGCTCGACGAGCCGACCAACGGGCTCGACCCGCAGGGCACCCGCGAGGTGCGCACGCTGGTCCAGGAGCTCGCCGCCGACGGCGTCACCGTGCTGATCTCGTCCCACCTGCTGTCCGAGGTCGAGCAGATCTGCACGCACGTCGGCGTCATGCACGTCGGCAAGCTGGTCGCCCAGGGCACGATCGACGAGCTGCGCCGCAGCCAGCAGCCGCGGGTCGCGGTGGAGACCACCGCCCCGGCCGCGGCCGCCCGCGCGCTGGCCGAGCTCGGGCTGACCGACGTGGCCGCTCGAGGGCCGGCACGTCACGGCCGCGCTCGGTGAGGCGGAGCCGGAGAAGGTGCTGGCCGCGCTCGTGCACGCCGGCGTGCCGGTACGGCAGTTCACCGTCGACGAGGCCGGCCTCGAGGACGTGTTCGTGGCGCTGACCGGGGAGGGCTTCGATGTCAGCGGCTGAGATGTCGGCGGTCGCGACCGCCCCGGCCGCCCCGGCCGTGCGCCGCCCGCGCGCGGTCAGCACCCGGTTCCTGCGCTCGGAGCTGGGCATGGTGTTCCGGCGCCGGCGCAACCTGGCGATCCTGGCCGTGCTGGCCGGGATCCCGATCGTCATCGCGATCGCGATCAAGGTGACCGCGCCGCCGAACGACGGCACCGACGGGCCGCCGTTCCTGTTCTCGATCACCGGCAACGGCATCTTCGTCGCGTTGACCGCGCTGACCGTGGTGCTGCCGCTGTTCCTGCCGCTGGCCGTCTCGGTGGTGGCCGGCGAGTCGGTGGCCGGCGAGGCGTCCCTCGGCACGCTGCGCTACCTGCTGGTGGTGCCGGTGTCCCGGACCCGCCTGCTCGCGGTCAAGTACGCGGGGGCGCTGGCCTACTGCCTGGCCGCCGCGTTCGTGGTCGCCGTCGTCGGCACGGTGATGGGGGCGCTGCTGTTCCCGGTCGGCCCGGTCACGCTGCTGTCCGGCACCCAGGTCTCGTACGGCGGCGGGCCTGGCCCGGCTGCTGCTGGTCGCGCTCTACATCGCCGCGATGATGGCCGGCCTGGCCGCGATCGGCCTGTTCGTCTCCACGCTGACCGAGTCGGCGATCGCGGCGATGGCGACCACCGCCGTGCTGGCGGTGCTGAGCCAGGTGCTCAACCAGGTCCCGCAGCTCGACTGGCTGGCACCCTGGCTGTTCAGCCACTACTGGCTCGACTACGGCGACCTGCTGCGCGACCCGATCGCCACCGGCGCGGTCGACCAAGGGCCTCGCCGCCACCGCCGCGTACGTGCTGATCTTCGGTTCGCTGGCCTGGTCGCGGATGACGACCAAGGACGTGAGCTCCTGACCTACTGCAGGTAGGTCTCCACCTCGCCCGGCGGCCGCTCGCTCGCGCCCTGCGGGTCGTCGCCGAACTCGGCCCTGGCCCGGCGCTGCCGCAGCAGGTCCCAGGCCTGGTCGAGCTGCACCTCCAGCTCGCCCATCCGGTCCCGCTCGGCGTCGGTGAGCCCCTCGCCGCCGCGGTGCCGGGAGCGCAGCTGGTGCTCCTCGGCGACCAGCTCGTCGATGTGGTTCAGGATCGAACGCTCGCTCGTCATCATGTCCTCTGCACTGGTGCGGGTTGGGCCGTCTCCGCGTGCGGTCCGTCGATCGGGCAGTAGTAACGGTGCTCGGTCTCCGGGCGCTTCGCGCCCTCCGGCCGGTTGCTGATGCCCACCGCGGACAGTAGCCCACCGGCCGCGAGCATCCCGGCGCCGATCCAGACCGCCATGTGGAAGCCGCTGCTGAACGCGGTCGGGTCCCGGTAGACGTTGCCGGTCAGCCCGGCGATCGGCGGCACCACCGCGACCGCGAGCAGCCCGGCGCTGCGGGCCACGGCGTTGTTGACCCCGGACGCGGCGCCCGCGTGCTTCGTCGGCGCGGCCGCGAGCACGGTCGAGGTCAGCGGTGCGACCAGCGTGGTCATCCCCAGCCCGAAGACCACGACCGCGGGCAGCACGTCGGTCGCGTACGAGGCGTCCGCGCCGATCCGGAGCATGAGCAGCAGGCCGCAGGCGGCGACCAGCGGGCCCGCGGTCATCTGCAGCCGCGGCCCGATCCGGTCCGCGAGCGCCCCGGACCGCGCCGACAGGGCCAGCATGATCAGCGTGAACGGCAGCAGCGAGGCACCCGCCGCCAGCGGGCTGAAGCCGGCGACCACCTGCAGCTGCAGGACGAGCAGGAACAGCACCGCGCCGAGCGCGCCGTACACGACGAAGGTGACGATGTTGGCCACCGTGAACTGCCGGGACCGGAACAGGCCGGTCGGCACCAGCGGGTGTTCGCTGGTCCGCTCGACCCAGACGAACCCGGCCAGCGCGAGCACGCCGAGCAGCGCCGGTGGCGACGACCGTCGGGTCGGCCCCGTGCTCCCCGCCGGAGATCGACGCGTACGTCAGCCCGGCCAGGCCGAGCGCCCCGAGCAGCGTGCCGGGCAGGTCGAACTTGGAGCTCGCGGTCGGGTCGACGCGACTCCGGCACGTGCCGGAGGGCGATCCAGACCACCACGTGCCGCGAGCGGCAGGTTGACCAGGAACACCAGCCGCCAGGTCCAGGCCTCGATCAGCCAGCCGCCGATGAACGGCCCGGCCGCGCCGGCGATGCCGCCCAGCCCGGACCAGGCGCCGATCGCCCGGGACCGGTCCGCCGCGACGAACGAGGCGGAGATGATCGCGAGGCTGCCCGGGGTCATCAACGCGCCGCCGACGCCCTGCAGCAGCGCTGGCGGCGATGAGCATGTCGATGTTCGGGGCGAGCCCGCACAGCGCCGAGGCGAGCGCGAACCAGATCGTGCCGAACACGAACACCCGCCGGCGGCCGAGCCGGTCGCCCAGCGAGCCGCCGAGCAGGATGAACGACGCCAGCGTCAGCGTGTAGCCGTTCAGCGTCCACTGCAGGCCGCCGAGGTCGGCGCCGAGGTCGGTGCCGATGCGCGGCAGCGCGACGTTGACCACCGTGGCGTCGAGGAACGCCATGCCCGAGCCGAGCACGGTGGCCAGCAGGACCCAGCGGCCGGCGGCCTCGCCGAGGCGCACCTGGGCGGCGGCCGGCGCGGTCACCAGATTCCAGACACGACGGCGCCCACCAGGGGAACACTGCCCCGGGTGGGCGTCGTCGGCAAGCGAACGGTCGGGTCAGCGGCGGGCGAGCCGGGCGATGCAGCGCGCCCAGGATCAGGTACGCGATCGCGGCGATGCCCCAGTTGACCAGGATGTCCTCACTGCGGGTTGTCCTGCGGGAACAGGTTGTGGAACGGCGTGGTCGAGGAACCGGCCGACGTCGAGGATGAAGTCGACGATCGTCGTTGTTCGGGTTCGCCTTGATCAACACGAGGACGATCCCGAGGATGATGATGGCGGCGACGATGCCGGCGATCGTCGTGATCACGCTGCCCGGCGATCGGTACCGCGTGCGGGTAACCACGGTGAACCTCCTGATGCTCTGACCCCCGTGGCTCGCTGTCGGTCCGAGATGTTCCCGATTTCGGGTGTCGCCCAAACGCGGCCCTGTCGTTACCCAATTGCACACAGCGGGCACCTAGCGTCCCTGCCTCGTACGCAGCCCGAAGCAAGTCCACGTACGAGCAGGAGGGCTCATGACACGCTTCCGCCTCGCCGCGGCGGCCGGATCACTCGTCGCCGCGCTGACCGCGGGCATGGTCGCCGGCCTCGCGCCGGCCGGCCTCCGCGGCCCCGCCGCGCCCGGTGCCGGGTGCGCCCGGGATCGGCGACCCGCTGTTCCCCGGGCTCGGCAACGGTGGCTACGACGTCACCCACTACTCGATCGGCATGACCTACCACGCCGACACGAAGATGGTGGACGCGGTGACCACGGTCCAGGCCCGGGCGGACCAGGCGCTGACCCGGTTCGATCTCGACTTCGACGGCAACACGATCAGGTCCGTACGGTTCGACGGCAAGCCGGTCGCGTTCGCCCGGGAGGGCGCGGAGCTGATCATCACGCCGCCGCAAGGCGATCCGGCAGGGCCAGCGGTTCTCGGTCACGGTGACGTACGCGGCGGATCCGCGCGGCGCGCACAACTGCCCGACGCCGCCGCCGCTGACCGGCACGGCCTGGTTCCCGAGCGACGACGGCTTCGTCATCGCCGGCCAGCCGAACTGCTCGCACACCGTGTTCCCGTCCAACGACCACCCGCGGGACAAGGCGTCGTACGACTTCACGCTGACCGCGCCGAGCGACCTCACCGCGGTGGCGAACGGCGCGCTGGTGAAGAAGGTCTCGCACGGTGCGACCACCACGTGGTCCTACCGGGAGAACCCGCCGATGGCGACCGAGCTCGCGCAGATCGCGGTCGGGCACTACACGGTGCTGACCCGGCGCGGGCCGGGCGGCGTCCTGCTGCGTGACGTGGTGCCGACGGCGGAGGCCGCCGTGGTCGGCGCGAAGCTGCAGAACGAGGCCGAGCACCTGCGGTTCATGACGTCCCGGGTCGGGCCGTACCCGTTCGGCGAGTACGGCGTGCTGGCCGCGCCGCTGGTGTTCGGGTTCGCGCTGGAGACGCAGACGCTGTCGCTGTTCCCGGACTTCGTGTTCACCGGCAACGCGCCGGAGGCCGGCTACGCGCCGATCCAGGTGCACGAGCTGGCCCACCAGTGGTTCGGGGACGACGTCTCGCCGGAGAAGTGGGCGGACGTCTGGCTGAACGAGGGCCACGCGACCTGGTACGAGGGGACGTTCGCGGACGTCAAGGGGTTCGAGTCGTTCGAGGCCCGGATGCGGCAGGCTACGCGCTCGGTGACCAGTGGCGGCACGACTTCGGTCCGGTCGCCTCGCCGCCGGCGGACAACCTGTTCAACAACAACGTCTACGACGGCGGCGCGCTGGTGCTGTTCGCGCTGCGGGAGCGGATCGGGACCGCCGCGTTCAACCGGCTGGAGCGGGCCTGGGTGCAGAAGTACGCCGGCAGCACCGCGGGCACCCCGGACTTCATCGCGCTGGCGTCGAAGGTCTCCGGGCACGACCAGAGCGCGTTCCTGACCGACTGGCTGTTCGGCACGACGACCCCGCCGATGCCAGGGCACCCGGACTGGACGGTCGACCCGGTGCAGTCCTCGACCGGCCTGGCCGCCGCGAAGGCCGCGCCGGCTGGCGTGTCGCTGATCCGCCGCTAGGACCGGGGCGGCGCCGGGGTCTCCGGCGCCGCCCTTCCCGGGCGCCGGTCGGACGGCCGCACGACCGGCCGGCGCCCACCCATGCCGGTGGCTCAGCGTGTCGAGGTGACGATCGGCGGTGGCTCGCCGGCGGCGACCGAGCGGAGCGCGGCGATCTCGGCGAGTCGACGTGCCGGGCCAGCGCGAGGAACTCGGTCGCGTCGAACGCGGTGACCCGGTCGGCCGCGACGACGCCGGTGCCGACAAGGACGGCTCAGCCGGCCTGGCGACGACTCGACCGGGACCAGGCCGCGGCGGGACGCGATCGCGACCGCCTCGGTGCGGCCGGACGCGCCGAGCTTGCCGAGGATGTTGGACACGTGCACGCTCGCCGTCTTCTCCGAGATGAACAGCGTGCGGCCGATCTGCCGGTTGGTGCGGCCACGGGCGAGCAGCGCCAGCACGTCCCGCTCGCGGGCGGTCAGCGTGTTGTCCGACCCGCACCGGCACCGGCAGCCCGGCCTCGAGCCGACCGCGCCGGGCCAGCGCCTCCAGCGCCTCCTTCAGCGGCGTCGCGCCCAGCCGGACCGCGATCTCGTGCGCCGCGGCGACCTCGGCCGCCGCGTCCTCCCGCTGGTCCGCGACGAGCAGCGCCTCGGCCAGCCGCCAGCGGCAGCGCGCCTGCTCGTACGGGTAGCCGTAGCCGAAGATGCGCAGCGCCTCCCGCCACCGGTCGGGGTCGGACGGCCCGGCCAGCCGGGACCACTCGGCCTCCGCCCGGGCCAGCCAGGCCAGCCCCTCCGGGCCGATCTTCCCGTGCCGTGGCCGGCCCCGCTTGGCCGTCGTCCGGGCCCGCTCGATCAGCTCTTCGACCGCGGCGCACGGTCGCCGCCGGCCGCCTCGTCGTCGCCGCGCAGCCGCTCGCCCTCGGCCCGATCGGCCAGCGCGGCGAGCCCGAGCGCGGACAGCCAGATGCCGCCGAGATACCACTTGTCCCAGCGCCGGCGTGACGTAGTCGATCGCGCGGTCGGCGGCGTCGCGCCGCCCCGTCCAGGTCGCCCCGCCAGCGCAGCAGGTCGGCCTCGCAGCCGCCGGCGACCAGGGCCAGGCTGGCGTCCTGGCTCCAGGAGCCGCGCAGCTGGGCGACCCGCTCGATCGCGGTCGGGCAGCCCGCGGACCGACCTCGACGTAGAGCGCGGCCGCGGCCAGCCGGGCCAGCACGATGTCCGGGGCGCGGCGTCGCCGGCCAGCTCGGCCGCCTCCAGGCTGCCGTCCCAGTCGCCGGTCACGTAGCGCGCGATGACCTGCAGCACCCGGATCTCCAGCCCGTACGCGCTGAAGGTCAGGCCGGTCTCGGTCGCCCGGGCCACGCCGGCGTCCAGTATGGCCAGCGCGGTCGTGATGTCGCCGGCGTAGTAGTGGCTGGCGGCGAGGTTGTAGTCGGCGCGCAGCTCGACCGACAGGTCGCCGGCCTCGCGGGCCCGGTCGCGCGCCTCGGCGAGCCGGGTCTGCGACTCGGCCGAGTCGCCCTCGACTCTCGGCCACCAGGGCGAGGCTGGTCAGCGCGTCGGCCTCGGCGTCGGCGAGCCCGAGCGCGCGGGCGCCGGCCAGCGCCTCCTCGGCCCAGCCCTTCCCCTCCTCGTCGCGGTCGAGGTTGACCGCGGCCCGGGCCCGGGTCGCCGCCGCCCACACCCGGCCCAGCGACGGCGGCTCGGCCGGCAGCAGCTCCAGCGCCTCGCCGGTCGCCTCGTAGGCGTCCTCGGGCCGGTCGGCGCCGAGCAGCTGCAGCGCCAGCATTGTCGCGCGGCCGCGGCGGCCCGCGCGGCTGCCCGGCGCTTCCCGGTCGGCCAGGTCGCGTGGCCTCGGCGGCCAGCGCGACCGCCCGGCTGCAGCTCGCCGGCGCTGGCCGCGGCTTGCGCCGCGGTGCGCTGCAGCGGAGACCAGGTCGCTGCCGCGCCCGCTCCGCTCGGCGTCGGGCACCGCGTGCCACAGCTGCAGCGCCCGCTCCAGCTGGCGCAGGGCCTCGACCGGCGCGTGCAGCTGCCATCGCCTCGGTCGGCCGCCTGCACCGACGCGCGACAGGGCGCCGGCGCAGGTCGTGGCTCTCCAGCGAGTGGTAGGCCAGCTCGGCCGCGCTGCTCTCCGACCCCGTCCGCGAACAGCCGCGCGTACGTCCCGTGCAGCCGGACCCGCTCGCCGGGCAGCAGGTCGCCGTAGACCGCCTCCTGCAGCAGCGCGTGCCGGAACGCGTAGCGATCCCGCCCTCGGCGACGAGCACGTGGTGGGTGACCGCCTCGCGCAGCGCCTCCTCCAGCTCCGCCTCGGCATCCCGGTCGCCGCCTGCAGCAGCGAGTGGCTGACCCGGCGGCCGGCGACCGAGGCGACCCGGGCCACCCGCTGCACCGCCGGCGACAGCCGCTCCAGCCGGGCCAGCAGCACGTCGGCCAGCGCGGTCGGCAGCGCGCTGTCGGCGCGCCAGCGCCGGCCGCGAGCAGCTCCTCGGCGAAGTAGGCGTTGCCCTCGGAGCGGGCCAGCACGTCGCGGACCAGCCGGTCGGGCACCGGCCCGCCGCTGACAGCGTCCGCAGGTAGTCACCGCAGCTCGGCCGGCGGTGAACGGGGACAGCTCCACCCGCTCGACGGTCGGCAGCCGGACCAGCTCGCCGAGCAGCGGGCGCAGCGGGTGGCGGCGGTGCAGGTCGTCGGCCCGGTAGGAGGCGACGACGGCCAGCCGCTCGGACCGCAGCCGGGCCAGCAGGAAGGCGAGCAGGTCGCGGGTGGACTGGTCGGCCCAGTGCAGGTCCTCGATGACCAGCAGCAGCGGCGGGGCGATCTCCGCCGACGTCGCCGAGCGACGCCGGCGACGGCGTCGAACAGCTGCAGCCGGGCCGGCGTCGTCGTCGGCGGCCGGCGCCGGCGGCGGGCCGGCCGGGCCGGGTGATCAGCCGGTCGAGCGCGGGCCGGTCGCGCAGCGCCTCGGCCAGCGGGCCGTCGTCGCGTCGGCCAGGTCGGCCAGCTGCGCGCAGCGCCTCGGCGAAGGGCAGGTAGGGCAGGCCGACCGCGCCGAGGTCGACGCAGTGCCCGACGAGGACGGTCGCGCCGCTCGGCGCGGGCCCGGCGGCACAGCTCGGACAGCAGCCGGGTCTTGCCGACGCCGGCGTCGCCGGAGAGCAGCACCGCGGCCGGCGAACCGGCCCGGGCGCGCTCCACCGCGGCGGTCAGCCGGGCGAGCTCCGCGCCCCGGCCGACCAGCGGCTTCTCCGACCCCATCCTGGACACGAGGCCATCGTGCCACCGCGGTACGACAGAACCTGAGCACTTTCCTGTGGGCTGAAGGTGGTCCTCCGGTGCGGTCGGCTGCGGTTGCCCGGACAGCCCGACGGCCCGGCGAGCACCCCTCGCCGGGCCGTCGTGTTGTGGAGGTCAGTTGTACGCGCGATCCGCGGTGCCGGTTCCCGATGCCGACTTCCCGCCAATTCCTGTGCCGGTCGCCGTGCGACTGCGTGGCCGCGGCGTCGGTCCCGGCCGCGGGGCCGGCCGGGCAGCCGGCCCCTGGGTCAGCGGGCGGGGTGGGAGGTGCGCCGGCCGGGGTGGCGGCCGGTGCGGGCGGCGCGGCGCGCGGTCCGGGCGAGCCGGTAGTCCGCGGCCTCGCGACGCAGGTTCGCGCGGCGGTAGTCGAGCTCGGTGTCGAGCGCGGGACCGTAGTAGTAAGCAGACATCGTGTGCGCTCCTCGGATGGCTCTCTCGGTGACGTGATCGAGAGTCGTCCTGAGGCGGCACCCCGCACATCGGAAGGTCACGCACTCCCGCGGCCCGTCTCCACCGGAGGCCGCCTAAGGCCCTTAGACGGCACCCATCCGCGCAGGTCAGCGCCGCATGAGAAACCCCGGGAGCAAGCACGCTCCCGGGGCCCTCCGATGTATCAGCGTTACGGCTGAGTGTCCCCCTCGCCGGTGCGCTCCTGGGCCGTGTCGACCCCGCGGTCGATCTGCTCGCGGTACTTGCCGCCGGTCTTCTCGTCCGCGAAGTCGCCGGCCTTCTCGAGCGCCTGGTCGACCTGCTCGTCGTGCTCGTCGGCGAACTCCTTCGCCTTGTCCATGAAGCCACCCATGGTCGGCCCCTCCCGTGTGAGTGGCCTCAGACTGCTCCCCACGCTCACTCCCCGCAACCGGACGCCGCCGCCCGCCCGTGGGACACTGACGGCCCCAAGGAGGGCTCGCCTAGTGGCCGATGGCGGCGGTCTTGAAAAGAGACTGGCGGGGCTCTCAGCGCGACCCGCGCTCGCTGTCCTGACCACGCTGTTAGCCGCGCCGACCTGGGCTTACGCGACAGGAGCCGGGCGCGCCTGGCTGTCCCGCTCGGTCCGGCCCGGTTGGTCGGTGGGGCGGGGCGGGCTGGCCGGGTGTGGATCGCGGTGACGGCCGTCTGCGTGCTGTGGGCGATCCCGACTGCCGGCACGGTGATCACCTCGTTTCGGACCTCGCAGGCGGCGAACAGTTCCGGCTGGTGGCGGGCGCTGATCACGCCGTTCGACACGGACCAGTTCACGCTGCTCAACTACCGGTTCGCCTGGGCCGGCGGGATGGCCTCCTCCTACCTCAACAGCATCGCGGTGACGTTGCCGGCGGTGGCGCTGCCGGTGCTGCTGGCCGCGTTCGCCGCGTACGCGCTGATCTTCATGCGGATGCCCGGCGCCGGCGTGTGGTACGGGCTGATCGTCTCGCTGCTGATCGTGCCGACGCTCATCGCGCTGGCTCCGCTGCTGCGGCTCGAGTCCGACGTCGGGATCGTGGGGACCTACGCGGCCGCGTACCTGGTGCACGCCGCGTTCGGGTTGCCGCTGGCGGTGCTGATCCTGTGCGCGTACATGGCCCGGCTGCCGCGCAGCATCCTCGACTCGGCGGCGGTGGACGGAGCCAGCCACTGGCAGACGTTCTGGCGGCTGGTGATGCCGCTGTCGGTGCCGGCGCTGGCCGCGGTCGCGGTCTTCCAGTTCGTCCTGCTGGTCGCGCTCGTCTTCATCGGCGAGGGTGATCACGCTCCGGTGACGATCACGTTGGCCGGAGCGGTCGGCGGAGTCGGCGGCCAGGCGCCCCAGTTCGCGTCCGGCGCGGCGCTGATCGCGGTCAGCGCCCCGGTCATCGTGTTCCTTGCGTTGCAGCGTTACTTCGTCCATGGTCTGACCACCGGCGCCACCGGCGGCTGAACCCGCCATCGTCCGGCCGGCCCCGGCTCGTGCCCCCATGCCCCGCATCTCATGAACGAGAGCGCTGGTGACCTGGCTCGGCAACAAGGCACTCACATCGGCACGGTCGGATGACCGGCGGATATCGAGAGTCTCCTTCACGGTCACTCACAGCGACCACAGATCGGCTTGCACGACCATGCACCCGCGAGCGATCGGCGGCATGAGCGGACGTGTCGAGGGGGTGTCCGGGGGCGGAAGGGGTAGGAATTTTGCGTGGCTCGCTGGGCGGTACCGATGGTGGTGAGCGTGGTGCTGGCGGCCGGGGTGACAGGGTGCACCGCGGGCGAC
Organism: uncultured Actinomycetota bacterium; assembly: GCA_963770145.1. Lineage (GTDB taxonomy): Bacteria > Actinomycetota > Actinomycetes > Mycobacteriales > CADCTP01 > CADCTP01. The sequence goes on from CAVYOJ010000002.1 coordinate 505,256, forward strand.
CTGGACGCGTCAGAGAAGGCGGCCCTCGGGTAGTTGGGCAGGAATCCCCGGGCAGCCCGTTGCTGCCGGTGGTAATCGGCCTATGGGCGCCAGGCTGTCACCCATGTCCTGGAGCGGGCTTGTCGTCCATCGCGCAGAGGATCGCGTCGAACAGGCGCTGGGTGGCCGCGTGCCGCGCTTGGGTCTCGACGTCTGAGGGGATGAGGAGCACGCCGGTGCGCTCGCCCGTGTCGCCCACGGCGGCGACGGTGGTGTAGCCGGGAACGCCGCCGGTGTGGAACCAGACCCGGTTCCCGCAGGGTCCGACCTCCTGCTGGATGCCGAGGCCGTAGCCAACGCCCGGCGTGCTGGTGGGGATTGTTGCTTTCATCTGCCGCAGCTGCTGAGGCGGTACGAGACGGGCTGACAGCACCGCGGCGTAGACGGTGGCCAGCTCGGGAGCCGTGCTGACCATGCCGCCGGCGGTCCACGCCCAGTTCAGGTCGAGGCCGGTGGTGTCGACGAGCCCGTCCACGACGGGTCCGCGCGTAGTAGGTGGGGGCGGAGTACCCGTGCGCGTACGGCGCCCCTCGGAACCCTGGTCCGGAGCCGAGGTAGGTGTGGCGCAGGCCGAGCGGCTCAGAGATGCGCTCCTTGACGAGCTGCCGGACCGAGCGGTGAGTGACCTTCTGCAGGATCAGGCCCAGGGCGATGTAGTTGGTGTCGCTGTAGGCCCAAGCTTTGCCGGGTGCGAACAGCGGCTCCTGTCCGGCGCCCATCGCCAGGAGTTGCTCCGGCGTCCGAAGCCGTGGTGCCCGTCCCTGACGCAAGTCGGTCAGCACGGGGTCGTTGGTGTAGTCGGGCAAGCCGCTGGAATGGTCCAGCAGCATTCGAACGGTGACGGCCGAGCCGTTGGGCACCTGGCCGGGCAGCCACCGGTCCACCGAGTCGTCCAGAGCCAGACGTCGTTCGGCGACCAGCTGGAGGACCAGTGCGGCCATGAGCGTCTTCGTGGTGCTGCCCACCCGGAACTCATCGCCGGGCTCCAGATCCCGACGCGGCTTGAGGTCGGCGAGCCCGACGGCGAACTGCACGACCCTGCGGCCGTCGTCGACTCGTATCACGGCGCCGGTCGCGCCCTGATCGAGCAGTTGGCCGGCGCGAGCCCGAAGCTCAGCGGACAGATCAACAGACGGCGACGTTGGAGCCGCAGAGGGTCCGGGTGGGGTGCTGCCGGTACACGCCGCCACAAGCACCAGTGCGGCTATCAGCGCCGCCGGGAGCGCCCACCCCGAAGGTCCCGGCCTGCCACCGCCCAGGCGACACAGGCCAGCCATTTGCATCATGCACTAGCATTGCCGCTCCGGCGGCCACCGGACCAGAGCCGTTCGTCCCGCCACGCCGAGCCGTCCCCCGGTCCGGCTCGCGGCGATCAAAGGGGCGTTTACCCTGACCGCGGGCCGCTGAGATCCCGGTCTAACGAGATCCGCAGACAGCCAGCCCTCAGCCAGAATCCCTCGCTGGAGGGCGCACTCATCGGCACGGTCGGATGACCGGCGGATATCGAGAGTCTCCTTCACGGTCACTCACAGCGACCACAGATCGGCTTGCACGACCATGCACCCGCGAGCGACCGGCGGCAGATGCGGACGTTCTCGGGATACGCAGACCGGGGGCATGCTGTAGCTGTGCGCCCTGATGTCCCAGAAGCTCGGCCAGGTGATATCGCGTTCAGGTTGTCCTGGCGGGCGGAGTCGGGGCACCTGAGGGGCGAGCTCGAGGCGAGCAATGTCTGCGACCATGCAGTCCGTCTGTCCGGCAAGCCCGGATTGACGCCGATCGGTCTCGACGGTGAGCCGCTCGCCGCTAAGACGGTCGTGACGTTGGAGTTCATACCGCCTGGGTTTGTCGAGTTGGCGTCGGGCGAGCGCGCACGGACGCGGGTGGGATGGGTCGGATGGGACGGCCCGCCCGCCAGCTCCACCGTCCTTGTCAGGTGGTCGGGGGGTCAGACCGAGGTCACGGCAGATGGTCCTGTCCAGCCCGAAGCGGACGGGCCGGCCACGAATCTGTGGACTTCCTGGTTTGAGCGCATCAAATGACCCCGCCGAGCTCGCCTCCACTGATTGTCCGGCGCCGATGGGAAGATCACCGGAGCGTCCATCAGAATCAGCGGTGGAGCGCACATCGGCAGGAGCGGGTCCGCGGCGCCCGGCTCGCGGCATGAGGCGACCTGCCGCTCGACGGCACCAGCGCCTGCCCCGGGCGGATCGCGGCAGAGTCGCGCGTCCCGCGCACTGCGGCCAACAGCCCGGGTCCATGTGCGGTGTGGGACCGGTTCGTTCCGTCAGTCGTAGTGGGAGTGGTGCGGGGTGATCGCTTCGGCGGTGGCGAGGAAGGGCCGAGCGAGCTGATCGGCGCCGAAGGACAGGACGTACAGGCCGGTGGACACGCGCTCGAGGAACCCCCATTCCCAGATCGCCGCGGGATCCATCCCGCTCGTGGCGGCGAGGACCTGGCAGTACCGGCGCAGCAGCCGGGCCGGGTCGCCTGCGACGAGCAGCTGTAGGGTCCAGTCGCGCAGCGCGACGCCGAGGTCGTAGGTGGGATCACCGAGGAAGCTATCGGGGTCGACGAAGACGAAACCGGTCTCGGCCCCTGGACGGGGCTGGAGGACCTGCAACGCGTTGGCGGCGGCCGCGTCACCGTGGACGACGACGCACCGATGAGGCTCCAGCGCCCCCGAACGGCGCCGCGCGCAGCCCAGGGCGTAGCGGATGGTGGCCTCAGGACAAGGGCGGCTCAGGTCCTCCCACAGTCGCTGCACCAGCTCGGCCAGGTCGGCCGCCTTGTCCTGCACCGCCTCGCCGTCCGCCGGCGGCACCGTCCAGGCCTGTCGCAGCAAGGCCGACAGGATCGCCAGCTGCCTCTCCGGTGCCAGCCCCGACCGGTCCAGCGACACCCCGAGAGCTTCGAGCAGGACGGCGTCGCGCTCCAGGTCCTGCGCCAGCAACCGCACGTAGCCGCGGCCCTCAGCCACCGCCAGAGTCCGCACCCGGCGAGGGAACCCCAGCTCCGGCACAGCGATCTTCACCACCGCCGCAGCCCCGGCCGCGGTCACGGCCCGCGCGACGAAGGCCGCCGTGCCCCCGCCCAGCTGCTCTCCCACGACCACCGACCAGCCGGCCTCCACCGCGGCGATCGTGTCCGGAAGGTCCGCCAGCCACCGCTCACCCGCCGGACCGGCCGCCGCAGCCCGTGCTCGCACGATGCTGGGAACCTGTAGAGAGCGTCGGCTCATACGCCATCCTGTTCCGGACCTTCGCCGCGGCGTCTCAATTGTCCTTAGTGCCCATCACTGTGCTTTCCCTCCGACCCCACTGAATGTTCCGCTTTCGGGCAAAGGCAGCTATCAAGTCGCGCCGGCGTTACGACTCGCATCGCTCAGGACCGCGAGAATTCCCGGCAGAAGTTGCGGGGTGACAGCTATTGTCGCTTTGGACTTAAGCGAATGGGGCGACCCGTCGTCGTCCACAACCGTGGCTGCTGCTTCCCTAGCGACCAGGGTCCCCGCCGCGGTCTCCCATGGCTTGTTGGATATCATTATGCTCGCGTCGAGTCTGCCACTGGCCACCCATGCAAGATCGATAGCTGCCGTGCCGAGCATACGTACTCGTTGCACGGTGCCCGCGAGCTCTTCCGTCAGTGCGAATCGGACACGGTTCTTCTCTGACGCCCGGTCTCCTACAGCGTAATCACCGATTGAAACGATTGCGTCGATGAGGTCGCTGGTTCCACTGCATTTCAGGCGTTGATTACCTTCGAATGCACCGCCCCCACGCTCGGCCGTATAGGTCTCCTGTAGGAAGGGCAGCGAGATCACCGCTAGGACTGGTTGCCTGTCGATCACCAATGCGAGCGAGATAGCGCACAATGGAATTCCCCGAACGAAGTTCGCGGTCCCGTCGACCGGATCAAGTGTCCAGAGGGTGTCGGCTGATCCAGTCATTCCATCTTCCTCCCCCATGAATCCTATCGCGGGGGCGCGTTCGGATAGTAATTTGCGCATCTCACGTTCTACCTGGTAATCCACCTCCGAGGCCATGTCGCGATCACCCTTGAAGGTAAGAGCACCCGGACGAGCCTCACGAACTACTTTCGCGGGCCGCTGCCGACCCACCCCGAATCCTGACCGCCGTCGACAAGCTCGACGCCCGCACCGCGACGCTGGCCCGGGCCGGCCGCGGTGACTACTGGCGCTGGCTCGCCCACGTCCAGACCGCCGCCGCCTGCACCCGCCCGGTCCGGCTCGCCGGCACCGTCCACACCGTCAACACCGGCACCGGCGAGCTGGTCGAGTCCCGGTCCACCGCCGACATGCCCGACGCCGTGATCTACAAGGCCTGCGGCAACCGCCGGGCCGCTGTCTGTCCCGCCTGCGCCGAGGTCTACCGCGCCGACGCCTACCAGCTCGTCCTCGCCGGCCTCCGCGGCGGCAAAGGCATCCCCGACACCGTCGCCGGCCACCCGGCCGTCTTCGCCACCCTCACCGCCCCTCGTTCGGGCTGGTGCACTCCCAGCGCCGCCGGCACCCGGCCGCCGGCGCCCGACCCTGCCGGCCCGACGCACCCCGAGGTCTGCCGGCACGGCCGCGACCTGACCTGCCGCCGCACCCACACCGACGACGAGCCGAAGCTCGGTCAACCGCTGTGCGTCGACTGCTACGACCACGCCGGCCAAGTCGTCTGGAACGCGCCACGCCTCCGAGCTGTGGCGGCGCACAACCATCGCCATCAACCGCAGCCTGACCCGGCACGCCCGCGCCCACGGCGGCCGGGTGCGGCTCTCGTTCGGGAAGGTCGCGGAGTACCAGCGGCGCGGCGTCGTGCACTATCACGCGCTGATCCGGCTCGACGGGCTCGACCCGGACGACAACGAGCGGGTGATCCCGCCGCCGGACTGGGCGTCGGTGTTCGTCCTCGCGCACGCGGTCACGGAGGCGATCGGGCACACTGCCTTCGTCACGGCCCCGCACGCCGAGCAGCCGGGCGGTTGGACCATCGGATGGGGCGACCCCGGCAAGGCTGCCGACGTCCGACCCGTCCGCGCCGCTGCCGACCACCCGATCACCCGGCAAGCGGTCGCCGCGTACCTGGCCAAGTACGCCACCAAGTCGACTGAGGCCACCGGGCACCTGTCGGCCCGGATCACGCGCGGCCACCATCGACGCCTACGCCGACGACACCCACGCCGGCCGGCTCATCGACGCTGCCTGGACCCTCGGCCTCGACGCCGAATACCACGGCCTGCGCCGCTGGGCGCACACCCTCGGCTACGGCGGCCACTTCTTCACCAAATCCCGCCGCTACACCGGCACCTTCACCGCCGAACGCAACCGGCGCATCGCCTGGCGCCGCACCCGAGCCGCCGCGTCGCGGCTGGAGCGAGCCGGCGCCGTCGACCTGGTCGACCTCCACGACCAGCACACCACCGACGTGCTCGACCGAACTGACCTACGTCGGCATCGGCTGGCACACCACCGCTGACGCCCTGCTCGCCAACACCGCTGCCGCCATGGCCCGGGAGAAGCGGCAGGCAGCTCGTCTCGTCCTGGCCGATGCGATGCTGAGAGGAGGACTTGGGATGGCCGAGGAGTACCTGACGATCCCTGAGGTGGTGGCCGAGCTGCGGGTTCCTCGGTCGACGTTCTACTACTGGCGGCAGCTCGGCCGTGGCCCTCGGTCGATCAAGCTGCCGAATGGTGACGTCCGCATCCGGCGGCGGGACTTCGACGAGTGGGTCCGCGAGCTGGAGGAGGGCGCCGCGTGAGCACGTACGACGTCCGGATGTGGGCGATCCGCAAGCGCCAGCGTCGAATGCCGTACCAGGTGCGGTGGTCGGTGGCCGGACGGATGTTCGCGGAGTCGTTCGGGACTAAGGCGCTGGCTGAGTCGTTCCGGTCGCAGCTGATCTCGGCGACTCGATCCGGGGAGCCGTTCGATGAGGTGACGGGCCTACCGGAGTCGCGGGCTCGGGACGTCGGCTGGCTAGATCATGCGATCTCGTACGTGGACGTCAAGTGGCCGAGGGCGGCGGCGAAGTCCCGGAAGTCGACGGCCGAGGCGTTGACCACGGTCACGCTGGCGCTCGTGGTCAGCCGTCGTGATCGGCCGGCTGAGCCGATGCTGCGGGAGGCGCTGTACGGCTGGGCATTCAACGCAGGCCGGCGGGCGGCGGGGGAGCCACCCCAGGAGATCGCGGACGCGCTCGCCTGGGCGGGCAAGTCGGTGCGGCCCGTGTCGGCGCTGCGGGACCTGTCGGTGACCCGTGGGGTGCTCGATGCTCTGGCGGTGCGGCTCGACGGGCGGCCGGCTGCGGCGACGACCGTCTACCGGAAGCGGGGCGTGTTCTACAACGCGCTCGGGCTCGCGGTCGAGCGCCGGCTACTGCCGGCGAACCCCATCGATCAGGTGCAGTGGAGTGCACCCGAGGTCGCCCAGGCCGTGGATCGGCGGGTGGTGGCCGGCCCCGAGCAGGTGTGGGCGTTGCTCGATGGAGTGAGGGAGGCTGGTCGGCGCGGTGATCACCTGGCGGCGTTCTTCGGCTGCATGTACTTCGCCGGGATGCGGCCGGGGGAGGCGGTGGCCCTGCGGGCCAGTCAGTGCGTGCTGCCGGCGAACGGCTGGGGTCGGGTGGAGCTGACCACCTCGGAGCCGCGGGCCGGCGCGGCCTGGACGGACGACGGCGAGGCTCGGGAGTCCCGGGGTTGAAGCGACGGTCTGTCGCCGAGGTCCGACCGGTGCCCATCCCGCCCGAGCTGGTCGACCTGCTTCGGCGGCACCTCGATCGGTACGGTGCGGCGGCTGACGGGCGGCTGTTCCGGAGCGGGGACGGCGGGCCGTTGCAGGAATCGACGTACCGGCAGGTATGGACGAAGGCCCGCGGGCTGGCGCTGACCGAGGCGCAGGCCGCGTCCCCGCTCGCGCGCCGTCCGTACGACCTGCGCCACGGTGCCGCGTCGCTCTGGCTGAACGCCGGGGTCCAGCCGACCGAGGTCGCCCGCCGGCTCGGCCACAGCGTCGCGGTGCTCCTTCGGGTCTATGCGAACTGTGTCGACGGTGACCAGGACGTGGTCAACGAGCGGATCGCACTCGCGCTTTCGCCGGGTGCGGGTCGTGGGAGACTGGCGCCGGCTCCGGTCGAGCAGCACGGACCAGAGCCGGCCTGCGGACCATACGCGGACCAGAGCGAGGCAACGAGCGATGGTTGAGCGTAAAACCGCAGGTGGGAGGGCTCGCCTAGTGGCCGATGGCGGCGGTCTTGAAAACCGCTAGGAGCTTGCTCCTCGTGGGTTCGAATCCCACGCCCTCCGCTCTATTCCCAGGTCACGGCCGATGCCTCCGGGCTCTCACCGATGCTAGGTGGCGCTGCAGGAGCCACTACGGGGCCACAGCGCGCACAAAGACTGCCGCTATCCCGTTGTAGGACGGTCGATTCTGAGCCAGCGACACCTCTGATGCAGACGCGACGCGCCGGAGGTCCTGTCATTGAAGTGACTCCGCCACCGAAGTTCAGAAATGGACAGGTGAATGCGGAGGACAGAATGAGCGGCTGGTGGCACGCGGGCACCGCGGCCGGAATCGTCGCGGCAGTGTTCGGCGGGCTGCGCCTCATGGCTCCGGAGCTATTGCGCATCTGGCTGAGCGTCGTGTTCGTGCGTGGGCATGATTCGGCACGTGCGCAGCGCGCGCGGGAACTGCTCGGTATGGACAAGCACGAGGACCCGACCCAGATCGGCCAAGGCGGGTCGTCGTGATGCCGAGGCGCGTCGTCGTAATGACGCAGGACCGTCGGTCGGCGCGGCGGCTACCCTCTGCGGTCGTGAAGCCCGCTGTCGCCATTGCTGAGCCGGAGAGGCTCAAAGCGGAAGTCGATCAAGATCCGCGTTACCTGCGGGGCGCACCGCGCGCCCAGATCGCCTGGAAATCGAAGGTCGAGTCTGTGTTCACGCAGTCTCTTGGCGCGACGCACCATCTGATCCTCGCTTTCACGAAGATCCGGTACGGGCTCTCTCTGTCATCTCGTCGAGCACCCCCGAATCCGCCTGGGAGGCCGCTTCGTGCGCAGGATTCGGCTGCAGGCGGCTTCCAGCAGGCTCAGGCTTCGCCGGGAGGTCCTGCCGAGGGTCAGCCTGCGGGAGGCGGTGGCGGAGTCTGCGGCGGCCCGGGTGGCGACGGAGGAGCTGCGTGCCGCGGGGTCGACGATGCCGCGCGGGCCTGGCGGCGGCGCAGGAAGTAGCCCGCCAGGCCGACGACGATGACCGTGCCGATCAGCGCGCTGAGCAGGCCGCCCCAGTCGAAGATGTCGGTGTCGCCGATGCCGAGGCCGAGGGTGAAGATGACGTAGCCGACCACGGCGCCGACCAGGCCCAACCCCAGCGACACCGCCCAGGACACCGGCCCGCTCATGCCCCGGAACGCGTCCCGCGGCACCATGACCCGCGCCAGCACGCCGCAGACGAACCCGAGCAGCAGGGCTCCGACCATGACGACCCCCTGAGGTCAGTGCCGGAAGCATTCGACCGGGGTCCGTCTGCCGCATCACCCGCGCCGGATGACTCGATGACGCCGGACCGGCCCGTACGTCAGGGAGTCACGATGGCGGACCCGGCGCGGCGACCCGGACGCGACGTCGACCTACGGACCGGAGCTTCTGATCGATGTCGTACGGCCGCGTCACCCCGGCGGGATGACGCGGCCGGCGGTCAGGGGACCGCGGTCGCGGCGCGGCTTCGGCGTCCAGCGCGCGGCCGGCATGGCGGACCGAGAAGGCCAGCATGATCTGGGTGAACCCGCGGATCAGCGCCATGAAGCCGACCCAGAACAGGATCAGGAACGCCCGGTTGGCCAGGTTGAACTCGCGGTCCGAGCTGGACACCCAGAAGGCCAGCAGGATCAGCAGGATCCCGGTGATCAGGCCGACCCACCAGAACCGGTTCTCGTCCCGCGAGGCCACGCCGCGCACGATCTCGAACGCCCCGTAGAACAGGAGGATCAGCCCGAGCACGGAGGCCAGCGCGAAGAACGTGTTGATCGGGCGGATGAACGCCCACAGGCCGCCGAGCAGGAAGATCACACCCATCGCGTAGTGCAGGAACTTCCAGCCACCGCCGACGGCGCCGGCGAACACCACCTCGTTGATCCCGGCCGCGATGAACAGGATGCCCAGCAGGATGCCCACCGTCGTCAAGGACGTGATGTTCGCGCGCAGCACCAGCCACGCGATCACCAGCCAGGCGATGCCGGATATCAGCAGGACCCACCAGTAGCGGCTGCCTTCCCGCAGGAGCACGCGTCCCTCGAACATGGTCTCTCCTCGACCTCACGAGCGCTGTGACACGGTGCGGGGTGATCATTGCGTGTTCCGCGGACCGGACGACAACGACCAACGGCCGAACAACTGGCGTGTCGGCGCGCGCAGGGCTGCTACGGTTCCGGCCGGCGATCATGGCTGGGCGAGGGGGAAGCCGGTGCGGAAGCGCGTCGTCGCCGTGACCGTCGCTGGTGCGCTGGCACTGGTCGGTGCGCTGGTGGTGGGGCCGTCGAGTCCGGCCGGCGCGGCCGCGACCACGGCCGGGCAGGTGGTCACGGTGTCCGCGCCGAGCGCCACAAGCACGGTGGCGACCGTGGAGGCATGGGCCCGCCAGCCGGACGGGCGCTACAAGCGGGTCGCCTACTTCCCGTCCGCGCGGATCGGCTCGCAGGGCATGGGCACGACGTCGGAAGGGCCTGTCCCGGACGCCGACCGGCCGCTACCGGCTGACCCAGCCGTTCGGGATCAAGCCCAACCCCGGGGTCACCACGTCCTACTTCCAGGTCGACCGCAACGACGTGTGGACCGGCTCCACCGGCACCGTGATCAACCAGCACCGCCGCTGCGCCCCCGGCACCTGCCCGGCCAGCTACGGCTCGATCGAGCGGCTGAGCAGCTTCCCCGGCTCGTACGACTACGGCGTCTTCATCGGCTACAACGCGCCGGCTCCGTACGGGACCGGCGCGGTCCGCGGCAAGGGTTCGGCGTTCTTCCTGCACGTGAAGAACTCGTCCGCGACCGCGGGCTGCGTTGCCGTCGCGGCCTCGCAGCTGGTCTGGCTGCTGCGCTGGTTCCGGTCCGCCGCCGGCCCGATCATCGCGATCGGGGTCGGCGCCAACGCCTACAACCCGATCCCCAACCGCTACGTCTGAGCAGAGCGGGCGGGCGGCGGCCGGCCAGCGCCTACGCGACGGCGGCGGCCTTGGCCAGGACCCGGGCCGCCTCGCCGGCGGCGGACAGCGCCGACGCGTGCATCTCGTGCGCCAGGTCGCGGAACTCGTCCAGCGCCGGGTTCACCCCGACCAGCGTGAACTCCCGCTCGACCACGGTCAGGTCGGCACTCCAGACGTCGGCCAGCATCCGCCGCAGGTATCCGGTCGAGTGGTCCCAGCCCTCCCGCGGCGTGCCCGCCCCGTACGCGCCGCCGCGGACCGTCGCCAGCACCACCGGCTTGCCCGGCAGCAGCGGCCCCGTCCTTGGCCCGCGGGTCGGTCATCACCAGGTCGAACCAGGCCTTGATGTGCTGCGAGACGCCGAAGTTGTAGAGCGGGACGGCGAGCAGGATCGCGTCGGCCCGGAGCAGCTCGTCGGTCAGGTCGGCCGCCAGCGTGAGCGCCGCGTGCTGCTCCGGTGTCCGCTGGTCCTCCGGCGTCGAAGCCGGCCGCGACCGCGAGCGGCCACGCGGTGGACGGCAGCGGGTCGACGCCGAGGTGCCGGCGGACGACCGCGTCGCCGGGATGGGTGGCGACCCATTCCTCCTCGACGATGTCGGCGATCTCCCGGCTGGCGGAACCGTCGACGCGGATGCTCGCGTCCAGGCGGAACAGTGACATGATGAGCTCTCCACTTCGAGGGTACGTGCCGCTTCGTTTTTCAAAGTAGCATGCCGAAACGGAGTCGGTACGATGTGACTATGGCAACGCACGAGCCGGAGCGGGCCGTGCATGAGCCTGCGATGTGCGACGCGGCGTTGACGCAGGCGTTCGGCCTGCTCGGCAAGCGGTGGAACGGGATGATCCTCGGCGCCCTGATGGGCGGTCCGGCCGGCTTCTCCGAGCTGCGGCGCGCGCTCGGCGGGATCAGCGACTCGGTGCTGTCCGAGCGGCTGTCCGAGCTCACCACCGCCGACCTGCTGATCCGCGAGGTCGACCCGGGTCCGCCGGTCGGCGTGCGCTACCGGCTGGCCCCGCGCGGCGAGGCGCTCGTGCCGGTGCTGCGCGACCTGATGGACTGGGCGAGAGGCAACCTCCAGCCGGCCGAGTGACTACTCCCGGACGGCCCGATCAGGTCCCGGACCGACAGGTCGGCTCGGAGCTGCAGGTCACATACCGGGCCGCGGCGCGCGGCTGCTAGCCTTGTCGGTGAAGGGGAGTAGCCCTAATTCCCGGATCGACATGCTGGCGCCGCGGCGCCCGGTCCGGGGGGCCGCCAGGCGGGCGAGACCTTCGACCTGTCAGCCCAGGCTGGGCCGGGTCGAAGGCGCGCTGGTGCCCTTCCTCCCGGGCCGGCGCGAGCGGAAGAGAGCGTCGTGGTCGCAGCCGTCCTGCTCAGCTTCGGTGTCATCTTCGTCGCCGAGCTCGGGGACAAGAGCCAGCTGATGGCCCTGGCGTTCGCCACCCGGTATCGCGCGGTGCCCGTGCTGATCGGCATCACCATCGCCACGGCGGTGGTGCACCTGATCAGCGTGCTGATCGGGGCCGGGCTCGGCGCGACGCTGCCGACCACGTGGATCACGCTGGCCGCCGGATTGGCGTTCTTCGGCTTCGCCGCCTGGACGTTGCGCGGCGACGAGCTGTCCGGCGACGAGGCCGGCAAGGCCAACCGGTCCACCCGCTCCGCGGTGATCGCCGCGTCGGCCGCGTTCTTCCTGGCCGAGCTCGGCGACAAGACGATGCTCGCGACGATCACGTTGGCCACCACCGAGGGCTTCTTCGGCACCTGGATCGGCTCGACCGTCGGCATGGTCGCCGCCGACGCGCTGGCCATCCTGGTCGGCCAGCAGCTGGCCAAGCGGGTCCCGGAGAAGGTCATCCGGTACGCGGCCGCCGTGTCGTTCGTGGTCTTCGGCGCCCTACTGGTGGCCGAGGCGATCCGCACGCTCGCCTAGGGGTTTATCGCGAGGGCGATGAAGGCGGCGAACAGGACCAGGTGCACGCCGCCCTGCAGCAGCGTCGCCCGCCCGGGGACCACGGTCAGCACGCCGACGACGACGGTGAGGCCGAGCAGCACGATCTGGGTCGCGCCCAGCCCGAGCACCAGCGGCCCGTCCAGCCAGATCATCGCCACCGCGATCGCCGGGATGGTCAGGCCGATGCTCGCCATCGCCGAGCCGAGCGCGAGGTTGAGGCTGGTCTGCACCCGGTCCCGGCGGGCGGCCCGGACCGCGGCCAGCGTCTCGGGCAGCAGCACCAGCAGCGCGATCACGACACCGACGAACGACGGCGGGAAACCGGCCGACTCGACCCCGGACTCGATCGTCGGCGAGACCGCCTTGGCGTCGCCGACGACGGCGACCAGCGCGACCATGAGCAGCCCGAGGCTGACCAGCGCGGCCCTGTTGGTCGGCGGGTCCGCGTGCTGCTCCTCCTCGATCAGCTCGCCGGTGCGGGTCACCGGCAGGAAGTAGTCCCGGTGCCGGCCGGTCTGGACGGTGACGAACAGCCCGTACAGGGCGAGCGAGGCGAGCGCGGCGAACGTGAGCTGGCCGGGGGAGAACTCCGGGCCGGTGCGGCTGGTCGTGAACGACGGCAGCACCAGGCTCAGCGTCGCGAGCGTGGCCACGGTGGCCAGCGCCCCGCCGGTGCCCTCGGCGTTGAACACCGCCACGTGCCGCTTCACGGTCGCGACCAGCAGGCAGAGCCCGAGGATGCCGTTGCAGGTGATCATCACCGCGGCGAACACGGTGTCCCGGGCCAGCGACTGGGTCTTCGCGCTGTCGCCGGTGACCATCAGCGTGACGATGAGCGCGACCTCGATGACGGTGACCGCGACGGCGAGCACCAGCGAGCCGAACGGCTCGCCCACCCGCAGCGCCACCACCTCGGCGTGGTGCACGGCGGCGAGCACCGCCCCGGCCAGCAGCACCGCGACGATCGCGACGATCCCGCCGGGAACGTGCCGCCCCCAGGTGGCGATCAGCGCGACGAAGGCGACCACGGGCAGCACGACGGTCCAGTGCCACAGCGACGTGCGGGTCTCGGCAGCCATCCGGTCTAGTCTGCCGGCCGGCCGGTTCGTGGCGTCACGCAACGCCCAACGACCGGGACTTCTGGGCGGGTTCCGGCCGGAGCGGAGGCAGCGATGTCGAAGGTGCACGACTTCCTGGCCGCCGTACGGGTGGCGGCGGAGGTGCGGGAGCTGCGCCCGGACTACCGCGCGCTGCTGCTGGTCGCCGAGGGACTGCGGCCGGGCCCGTCCGACGACTGGTCGGAGTCCCTGCTCGCCGAAGGCCGAGGCGCACCCGGTCCCGCTCGACGACCCGCACGTGCTGGCCTGGGCCGAGGCGTTCCGGGCGTTCGGGGCGAAGCCGCAGCGGACCCGGCCGAGCGTGACCGCGCTGCTGCGCCGGCTGCCCGACCTGCCCCGGATGGACCGGCTGACCGACGCGTACAACGCGGTCTCGGTCCGGCACGGCGGTCCCGGTCGGCGGCGAGGACCTCGACGCGTACGTCGGGACGATGCGGCTGGTCCGGGCGGTCGGCGACGAGCCGTTCGAGACGACCGCGGCCGGCGAGCCGGTGGTCGACTCGCCCGAGCCCGGCGAGGTGGTGTGGCGGGACGACGCCGGCGTCACCTGCCGCCGGTGGAACTGGCGGCAGACCACCAGGACCGAGACTGACCACCGCGACGACGCGGGCGGTGTTCGTGCTCGACGCCCTCGGCCCGATGTCGGACGACGCGCTGGCCGCCGCCGGCGACGCGCTGGCTGACCGCGCTCCCGGCCGGCAGTCCACAGGCGACGGTCGCGTCCCGGACCGTCTAGTCGCGACTCCTCAGAGCAGGTCGGACTGCAGCACCGCCCGCATCGTCGCCAGCGTCGCGGTCGCCGCTCGAGGTCGGCGAAGAGCTCCGCGCTGGTGATGCCCATCGCGTCCAGGTCGGGCAGGGCGCGGGCCGGCGGCCGACGCCGGCAGCACGCACTTGGTCAGCGCGACGCCCTCGGCGTGCAGTTCGACGTACTCCTCCAGGGTGCCGATCGAGGCCCGGCACAGCGTGAACCGACCGCCCTGGTCGCGCAGCCGGTCGTTGTCGGATCGGCGGCACGGTCACCACCTCGACCCCGTCCGCCCGGGACCAGACCGGGTTGTCCAGGTGCAGCACCCAGATGGCCACGTGCGCGAACCGCTCCGGCGTGCCGGTCAGGTGGTTGGCGAAGGCGAAGAACGCGGCCACGTACGGGCTGGTGGACCAGTCGAGCAGCCGGGTCGGCAGACCGTAGTGCTGGCCGAGGGCCCAGAGCGTGCGGTCCTCGGCGATCAGCGCCGGCTCGACCCCGGCCTCCTCGCAGCCGCGCCGCCACTCCTGCACCAGCCGCTCCCAGAGCGCCAGTCCGCCGCTCCAGTCGGCACTGTCGCGAAGCGACGGTCGAAATAGGACCGCAGGTCGTAGTCGGCGTCGGCGGCACCCCGGAACAGGTACCGCCCGTGCCGGAAGATCCCGTCGCCGAACAGCTCGACGAACAGCGTCCCGGGTGAACTCGGTCCACTCGCCGAACTTCAGCACCCGGACGGCCGATGCTCGCCCGGTGGTCACGACGCGCTCCGGACGGACGTCAGCCCGACGCTGCGGGCGAGCACCGGATGCACGACGTAGTTGTCGACCTCCGGCGGCAGGGTGAACTCCTCGACGTCGCCGAGCGCGTAGAACCGCCGGCCGCCGCGCTCGTCGAGGTAGCCGAGCAGGCCGTTCTGCCAGAGCACCGAGCTGATCTCGGTGGCGCTCTCGAAGTGCGGGTTGGCGATCTCCTTGAGGCTGTCCAGGTCGGCCCGCGGGATCACGTCGGCCTTGACCAGCCGCAGGAACGAGCGCATGTCCTCGACGATCGTGGTCAGGTAGGCCTGGTCGCCGGTGAACGCGCCGGAGAAGTCGTACCGGCCGGCGTTCATCGGCATCAGGTCGGCCGAGATCTGGTTCGCGCACTGGGCCAGCTGCGAGTCGCCGAACTGCTTGGCGCACCGGGCGACGGTGTCCTTGAGCACCGGTTCCGGCAGCTGCGTCCCGGCCGGCCTTGCGGTGCTTGAGCACCTCCTGGGACAGCGCGTTGCCGACCGAGACCACGTCCCGCGGGATCATCCGGGTGTGCCGGAGCAGGTAGTCCTCGATGGCCTCCGCGCCGCCCCACTCGTCGGCGACCGTGCCGACGCCGAGCCAGTCCCGCACCGACACCGAGTGCGTGGGCTGACGCATCAGCGCGCTGCGCGGCAGCCGCTCCAGCTTCTGCCGGAGCAGGTGCAGCAGCGCGTCCTTGTCCCAGGACAGCAGCCGGATGTGCGGCTCGTTGAGGTAGCGCGGCGCGTGCTCGGACCGGTAGACCGCGGACATCACGATGTCCCGGATGGACACCACCACGTGCAGCCGGCCGCCCAGCCGCGGGTCCCGCAGCAGCCGCATCACCTGGTAGAAGAGCCCCTCCTGGCAGCGCAGCCAGTGCATCGGCGCGTGCCCGAACTCCTCGTCCACCGCGTCCAGGTAGAAGTAGACCGGCTTGGTCGTGCGCGAGCACCTCGGCCAGCAGGTCCTTCAGGTCGTCCCACAGCGGGTCGTTGAGGTACGCGGTCAGCTGCCGGGCGGTGTCCTGCTCGTTGACCACGTTGGCCAGCTCCGAGTAGACGTCCCGCGGCCGGCGCACCTCGCCGAGCAGCCGGCCGTAGCCGTCCAGGATCTCGTCCCGGTGCTCCTCGCTGACATGGTGCCGCAGCTCCCGGTGCAGCAGCAGGTGGGTGGTCAGCGCCCGCAGGATCGCCCGGTCCCAGACCTGCGCCCACTTCTCCGCGAGCACCTGCCCGCCGAACCACTGCCCGGCGGTGACGACCACCTCGGTGGTCGGCGGGTCGTACTCGGGCAGGTGCGCGTAGACCGACTCCTCGTGCGCCTGGTGGTCCTGCAACCGTCGCATGTAGACGGTCTTGCCGGCGCCGAGCTTGCCGGCGATCACCCGCACCTTGGAGTCGTCGGCCCGGGTGGCCAGCCCGCCGAAGCCGGGATCGGCGTCGAACTCCACGAACTCGCTGAGCACGTCGTCAAGCTCGGCCCGCGATCCGTCGGGGCTGCCGAACAGGCCCGCGACATCGACAGTCCCCTGGTTGGCCTTCATCCGCGCACCCTCGACCCGGCTACCCTGTTCGCACATTACTCTACGGGTGTGTCCGTATCCTGCCGCTCGTCGGGTTCGCGTGCAGTCTGAGGCGCCGCCCCGGTCGTACGTGCTGACGACCTCGGAGCGGCTGCGCCGGCACATCCGGGCCAACGGCGACCAGGGCGGTCCTCGGCGGGGTGAGCTTCAGCGCGATCGTCGCCGGCTTCCTCGACGCCACCCAGCGCCAGTGGTCCCTGCTCGAGTACGTCGCGCTGGCCGCCGCGGTCGCCGCGTTGATCCTGCTCGGGCTGGCCGCCGCCGGAGCGCGGCTGCGGCTGCTGCTGCTGGTCCCGGGCGCCGCGCCGGGCCCGCGTGGCGGCGGGCCGGCCGCGCCCAGCTGGAGCTCGTCGCCACCGGCCGCGGCGCTCCCGTGCGCCAGGTCGCCGCGGCCCGCTGCGACGACCCGGTGTACGGCGCCGGCCTGCGGGTGCTGCTGGACCCCGGTGCCCGGCCGCTGCTGGTCATCCCGAGCAACCACCGGGACGTGGCCCGGGAGCACGAGCTGCTGCTGCCGCTGTTCGCCGACCGGGAGCGGCGGTCCCGGGTCGAGGTCGACCTGCACCCGCTCGGGCTCGCGATCCCGCCGTACACGTTCGCCCGGGAGCTGCCCGAGGGCGTCCAGGACACCGACCACACGCTGGCCGTGAAGGACCTCATCTACCTGCCCGAGCTGGCCGCCGCGCTGGGCGCGACCGAGACCGCCGGTGATGTGGCCGGAGCACTGCGTCGACCCGATGCTGCTGGCCGAGCGGGACGTGGTCGTGGTCGGCGGCCCGGACACCAACTTCTGGCACGGCGGCGCTGTTCGAGCCGGTCGCCCGGGAGTTCGGCACGCCGGAGAGCTCGGTGCCGCTGGCCGTCGACATGCGCGAGCCCGGCGACCTGCCGACCTACGGGTCGCGGATGCTCACCGCGCAGCTGTCCGGCTCGGCCGCGGTGTTCCCGCACAGCCGGGCGGAGCAGGTGCAGCTCGACGAGCGGCTCTACCCGACGCACGCGATGATCCTGGCCTGCCGCAACCCGTACGCGGCCGCGGTCGGGCAGTCCCGCTGGGTGGTCTTCGTCGCCGGCACCCGCAGCCTCGGCACCAGCGGCGCCGTGCTCGCGCTCACCCTGATGCTGCGCCGGATGCGGGCGGACCCGGAGGCGAACTTCTACAGCGAGGTGCCCACCTCGGTCCGGCGGGTCCGGGCGCCGGTGTCCGCGGTGCTGATCCGGGTGGCCGAGGTGGAGCAGGCCGTGTTGCGCCGGGACGGCGCAGATCCAGCCGCGGCAGCGCCGGCGGATGGCGCCCGAAGGGCTCGACCCGCACTACAGCGACAGCTACGTGCCGACCGAGGTCGACGTGCTGGCCTACGGCACCGACGACTCTCCACAGTGGACGACGCTGGGCCGGCTAGGTGGCGGCGACGGCGGCGAGGTGCTTGCGTCCGGTGAGGAAGGCCAGCCCGTAGAGGACCGCCACCACGATCAGCAGCGACCGGTAGCCGCTGATCAGCGCGAGGTACTCCAGCGCCCCGCCGACCATCGCGCCCAGCAGGTTGGCCCCGAACGCGACCGTGGTCGAGCCGGTCTTCTCGAACCGCTGCGCGAAGACCAGGTTGGCCAGGAAGATCGGCGCGAACGCGAGCGCCACCCCGGCCAGGAACCGCGGCACCAGCGGCAGCGACAGCAGCGCCGCCTGCGGGATCAGCCAGGCCAGCAGCCAGCGCGGCGAGCAGCCCGACGTAGAGCAGCACCGGCCGGGGCAGCCGGACCCGCCGGGCGACCTCGATCGCGGCCAGCACGCTGAGCAGCACGCCGGCGAAGACCGCCGCGTTGACCGCCCAGGTGGTGCCGAACAGCAGCGCGAACTGCACCACGTTCTTGGTCTCCAGCAGCAGGAACGCCGCGCCCATGAAGAACAGGTCGACGTACGGGCGCATCGTGCCGCAGCGGGCCGGCCGCGACCCGCACCAGCAGGATCGAGGCGAGCAGGATCAGCCCGAGCATCCCAGGTAGAAGCGACGGGATCGTGCGGTCGGCCAGGTAGGGGAACGGGCCGGTCGTCGGTGGACGGCTGCAGCGACCTGGTCGTCGACGGCTGCCAGGTCGTGGTGCAGCCGCCGGCGGTGCCGTCCTGCCCGCAGGCTCAGCACCGCCTCCTGGCGCGGCGCCGATCGACCGGCCGACGCTGGACGCACGGCGGCGCGCCGTAGACCGCCTGCGAGCGTGTTGGCGTAGCGGTCGACGCAGCCACGGCTCGTAGTAGTTGTACATCGCGAACGTGCCGCCCGGCTTGAGCAGCGACCGCGCCTGCGTCAGCGCCTCGGTGGTGAACAGGTAGTTCTCCAGCCGCAGCGCCGCCTGCCCGGTCACGATCGTGGCCGAGTCGGGCAGGGCCAGCAGGATCAGGTCGTAGCGGCGGTCGGTCCGCTCCAGGAACGCCCGACCGTCGTCGACGTGCGCGGTCACCCTGCGGGTCGGCGTACGGCCGCTCGGGGTGGCGGTCCTTGCCGAGCTGCTGGAGCACGGGGTCGATCTCGACCGCGTCCACCCGCTTCGCGCCCTCGGCCAGCGCGACCGCGACGTCGTTGCCGGTGCCGGCGCCGATGATGAGCACGTCGTCGCGGCGCGCCCGCGTAGGTGTAGGGGTAGCGGTAGAACGGGTCGGAGTCGTCCAGCTCGCGCCAGCGGGTGCGCGGTCTGGTGCGGGCGTGTTGTTGACGTCCACCTTGACGCTGCCGTCCGGCGGACGGTCACCGCCCGGATCTTGTAGTACGGCGACCAGAAGTCGCCGACGAGCAGCGACTGCGCGCCGAGCAGCAGGACGACCAGCGCCACCCCGACCCCGGCCACCGGGAGCAGCCGGCGGCGGCCGAGCAGCGGCACGAACGCGGCCGCGACGATCACGGCCCAGCCCAGCGGCGGCAGCCGGAGGAAGGACACGCCCGGCGAACAGCACGATGCCGGCGAGGCTGCCCAGCACGTCGAGCCGGTAGGCCTCCAGCGGCCGGGAACCGGCTGAACGTGCGGGCGACCTCCTGGCCGAGACACGGCGAGCACCGCGACGGTGAGCAGGAAGATCGCCGCCAGGCTCACCCAGCGGGGCAGCGCGGGCATGCCGAGCGCCCCGCCGGGCTGCCACGCCGTCGCGGGCCGTCCACGGTCTGCGACCGGGAACGCGAGGAGGAAGCCGACCAGCACCGCCAGCGCGGGCGGGCCGAACGGGAAGAGGTCGCGCTCGGCCCCGGCGCAGCAGGAAGCCGATGCCGATGCCGAGGAAGCTCGCCAGCAGCACGAAGTTGGTGAGGTGGGCCAGGTAGAGGTCGTTGGCCGCCGTCCACCGGATCAGCGCCAGCTCGACGAAGAGCATGAGGAAGCTGGCCAGCACCAGCCGTGGCCGGTCGGGCAGCACCCGGTCCCGCCGGCCGGTGCTCTTCTCCCGCAGGTCCTCGCTCACTCGGGCGCCTCCGTCCTGAGCCGGTGGGGACGCGGACGCTACCCCATCGCCTTTCTCCCCCCGCGCTGTCGCGGCTACGCGGCCGGTGCCACGCTGGCCCGGTGACCGCACGCCTGACCGTCCGGGTGGCGGAGGACGCCGACCTGCCGGCGCTGGACCGGGCGCTGCCGACCGGGCGCAACGACGTGCACCGTGCTTTCCTGGCCCGGCAGGCCACCGGCGAGGTGACCTACCTGGCCGCGTGGCGCGGCGACACGGCGGTCGGCGTCGGCCTCGTGCGCTGGACCGGCCGCGGCGGCTCGCCCGACCCGGAGCTCAGCAACCTGCACGTGCCGGCGGCACTGCAGAGCCAGGGCATCGGCACCGCGATCGTGCACTTCGCCGAGGACCTGGCCCGCTCCCGCGGCCGGGTCCGGCTGGTGATCGGCGTGGACGAGGACAACGTCCGGGCCGCGGCCCTGTACGAGCGGCTCGGCTACGCCGACACCGGCCGGCGCTGGAGCGGCTCGTACACCTGGTACGACGAGGCCGGCGCCGAGCACCAGGAGACCGAGCGCGTGCGGGTGCTCACCCTCCCGCTGGGGTGAGGCAGCGGGCCGGCAGCTCGAACCAGCGCAGGTGCTCGAAGTCGGCGGAGACCAGGTCGCCCGGCCCGGGCAGGTCCGCTGTGGACGGTCCGGCCAGCAGCCGGCGCGCCTCGGCCAGGTAGCCGGCCAGGGCGGTGTCCGGCGCCCGGTCGTCGTGCCGGGGGTAGCGCATCTCCCCGTCGTCGCCGTAGGTCGACCTGGGACAGCCGCATCGGCGGCTCGGCCGCGGCCCGCCGGTGCCGCCAGAGCCCGGTCGCCGGCTCGAACCGGTAGTCCGGCAGCAGCCGCCAGCCCTCCCGGGCCACCAGCCGCGACCGCCTCGACGATGTAGTCGAACACGGCCTCGGAGATGAAGTAGTTGAAGTTGACCCGCACCCAGCCCGGCTTGATCCCCTCGCAGCCGCCGGCGATCTCCCGCTCGAACTCGTGCGACCGGTCGATGTCGATGCCGAGCAGCCGGTGCCCGTACGGCCCGGCGCACGAGCAGCCGCCGCGGGACTGGATGCCGAACAGGTCGTTGAGCAGCGCGACCACGAAGTTGTGGTGCAGGTAGCGGCCCGCTCGGCGCGCGGACCACGAACGAGACGATCGACAGCCGCTCGGCCGTCGAGGTTGCCGAGGATCTCGATCGCCGGCTCGGCCCGCCAGCGCCTCGACCGCGCGGCGCAGGTAGTGCTCCTCGTGCGCGCGGATCATCTCCAGCCCGACCGCCTCCTTGAGCTGGAAGACCAGCCCGGCCCGGATCGAGTCGACGATCGCCGGCGTGCCGCCCTCCTCGCGCATGCACCGGGTCGGTCGAGGTAGCGGTGCTCGGTCGGGTTGACGTACGCGACCGTGCCGCCGCCCGGGTCGTCCGGCACCCGGTTGGTCAGCAGCTCGCGGCGGACGACGAGCACGCCGGGGGTGGACGGGCCGCCGATGAACTTGTGCGGGCTGAGGAAGACGGCGTCCTTGCCGGCCATGTCGATCCCGACGTACGGCGCCGGCGGCGGCGAAGTCCCAGAAGGACAGCGCGCCGTGCCGGTGCAGCAGCGCGGAGATCGCCGCGGTGTCGCTGACGATCCCGGTGACGTTGCTCGCGGCCGAGAACGAGCCGATCCGCAGCGGCCGGTCGGCGTGCGCGGCCAGCTCGGCGTCCAGCCGGTCGAGGTCGATGTGGCCGTCGGCGTCCTCCGGGATCACCACGACGTCGGCGATCGACTCGCGCCAGGGCAGCTCGTTGGAGTGGTGCTCGTACGGGCCGATGAACACGACCGGCCGCTCGCGCCGGCGGGATCGTGTCGGCCGGCCGGTAGCGCTCGTCCGGGCGCGCGCAGGCCGAGGATGCCGACCAGCTTGTTGATCGCGCCGGTGCGAGCCGGAGCCGCAGAAGATCACCAGCGTGTCCGTCGTCGCCGCCGACCGCGTCCCGGATGATCGCGCCGGGCGTCCTCGCGCAGCCGGGTGGTCTGCAGGCCGGTGCCGCTGGACTCGGTGTGCGTGTTCGCGTAGCGGGGCAGCACCTCGCAGCGGATGAAGTCCTCCAGGAAGCCCAGCGCGCGCCCGGAGGCGGTGTAGTCGGCGTACGTCACCCGCCGCGGACCGTACGGGCCCGGCACGACCTGGTCGTCGCCGATGACCGACTCGCGGATCCGGCGCAGCAGCGGGGTCTCGGCTGGCGTGGTCATGCCCTGACGGTAGAACCGACGGGAACCGTCCGGGGGCTCATCCTTCCGGCCCGTCCGCACCGTCCTCATTACGGACAGCTGTCCGGGTCCTGACGGTTCCTTCACCGGCCGCAGGAAATACTCCGGAAGAGAACGGCCACTCTCCGACTTGGAGGCGACATGGCACCGCCCGCGCGCTCGGGTCGCAGTTCGGCCCGGTTCGCCCGGGCGAGGCGCACGGTCACCGCACTCGCCGCCTTGGTCGTGCTGGTCGCGCTCGCCGTCGCGGGCACGCCGGGCGGCGCCAGCGAGGACCCGGCCACGGTGCCCGAGGCCGCCCCGGCGGCCGAACCGAGCCCGACCCCGACACCGAGCCCCACGCCGGCCGCCTCCGCGGCGACCGACGCGCTGGCGGCGCCGGCCGCGACGACACCCGGCGCCGAAGCCGCGGCCCGTCGACCCGTACAAGGCCGTGCAGACGGCGGCCCGAGCGGATCACCGCCGGCGCCGACGGCTTCGCCTCGTTCACCCTGCTCGACCGGCGCAACGGTCGGCGGATCGGCGACCCGCGGTCGACCCAGCCGATGTTCTCCGAGTCGACCATCAAGGCCTGGCTGGCCGCCGACCTGCTCGCCACCCGGGCCGCCGCGGGCGCGCAGCTGACCCCGTACGAGACCGCGCGGATGACCGCGATGATCCGGCTGTCCGACGACAACGCCGCCGAGGTGATCTGGCGCTGGCTCGGCGCGCGACGACTCGATCGAGGACATGATCGAGATCTGCCGGCTGCAGGACACCACGGTCTATCCGGGCTGGTGGTCGAAGACCGAGATCTCCGCGCGCGACCTGGCCCGGCTGGGCGACTGCATCGTCCCGGGGAAGAACAAGTTCCTCTCCCCGGCCGTTGGCGCGCCGCTGCTCGCGCTGATGCGCAGCGTCGACCCGACCAACGCGTTCGGCATCCAGCAGGCAAACCCGGCCGGGCCCGGCGTACGGATCGCGGTGAAGAACGGCTGGACCGAGCACGGCAGCGCCGAGGGCACCGTGTGGAACGTCAACTGCCTCGGCATCTGGGGCACCGGCAACCGCTGGGTGCTCGCGGTGACCACCCGCTTCCCGGCCACCAACGGGCTCGACTACGGTGCCGGCCTCTGCCGCCAGGTCACCCGCGCGGTCCTCCCGCTGACCCACCCGGTCAGACCGTCCAATTAGGAGAGTCCGCGCGTCGAGTGATGCGATCCAACATCACTTGGCACTAGTCTGACATCGTGCAGAGCAGGAGTGTGGACACGGCGTACCGGCGGGCGGTCGGCAAGCGGATCCGGGTGTGGCGGGTGCTGCACGAGCGGTCCCAGGACGAGCTCGCCGCCGAGGCGGGCGTCACCAGAAACTTCGTCAGCGCGATCGAGCGCGGCGCGCAGGGGTTGGACGCGGTCCGGTTGCGCCGGCTGGCCCTGGCCATGGACATGAGCATGGGCGAGCTGCTGGCCGACCCGGAGCCGGCCGTCGGGCCGGCACCGAGCGGCCCGGGGCGGCCCGGTCGGCGCTGACCGGACGCGCCGCGACTACGGCCCCTCACCCCACGTGCATCCGGCGCGGGGGGTGCGGGGCCGTCGTGCGACCATGGTTCGCACTCGCAATCCGGGAGGCTCAGCAGGTGACCGACACGGGCGCCACTCCATGGTGGGAGCAGGCGCGCGCTGCCTCTGTCCGACCCGGTCCGGCGCCGACCGTCGATGCCGCCGACGTACCAGCCGCCGGTGATCGAGGGGCCACCGCCCGGCACCGGCGCGCTCAGCCTCGGGCTCGGTCGGGGGTCGCGGGAGCGGGAGCTGATCCGCCAGGTCGGGGCGCCGCTGGCAGGCACCCGCCGGGTGGTCGTGCTGAGCATCAAGGGCGGGGTCGGCAAGACGACGACGGTCGCGGTGACCGGGTCGCTGCTGGCCGGCCTGCGCCGGGACAAGGTCGTCGCGCTCGACGCCTCGTCCGACTGGGGCACGCTGGCGACCCGGCTGTCGGTGGTGCCCCGGCAGAGCGTGCGCGAGCTGGCCGCGAACGGCCGGCACGCGGTCTCCGAGCGCGGCGTGCTCGCCCAGCTGGCGGCGGCGCCGTCCGGGCTGCTGGTGGTCGGCAGCGATCCGCAGACGCTGGTGTCGGCCGCGCTCACCGAGGAGGAGTACGTCCAGACGCTGCGGCTGCTGGAGTACGTCGGCAACCTCATCGTCACCGACGTCGGCGCCGGGCTGCAGCAGTCGTTCCTGCCGGCCGCGCTGGCCGGCTGCGACCAGCTGGTCGTGGCCAGCGCGGCGACCTGGGACGCCGCGCAGAGCGCCGGCGCGGCGCTGGACTGGCTGGCCGCGCGCGGGCTATCGGGCCGCTGGTCGAGCGCGCGCATCGTCGTGGTCAACAACCTCTACCCGCGCGCGGCGCCGGCGGTCGGCTACATCCGCGACATCAAGTCGGACCTGTCCCGGCGGGCCCGGGCGGTGCACGAGGTCCCGTTCGACGCCGGCGCTGCAGCCGGGCGGGCGGATCCTGCTGCGCAAGCTGTCGGCGCTCGGCTCGCCAGGCGTACCTCGAGGTCGCCGCCGACATCGTCGCCGGTCTGTCCCCGCCGCGCTGATCCGCTCGCGCGTCGCTGCGATCAGGCGCAGGCGGGGCGGAGCTTGCGCAGGTGGTCCCGGATGGCTTCGCGGGCCGAGGTCGGGTCCTGCGCCTCGACCGCGTCGAAGATCGCCTCGTGGTCACCGGCGACCCGGGCCCAGAAGCCGGCCGGTGCGCTCCCAGTCCCGCACGTGGTCGTACACGATCTCGAAGACCGGCCGGCTGAGCATCTCGACGATCGGGCTGCCGGTCGCCCGGACCAGCGCCGCGTGGAACATCTTGCTGTACCCGATGGCCTCGGCGAGGCTCCGTCTGCCGGCGGTCGAACAGCGTCGCCTTGAGCTCCTGCAGCTGCTGCTCGGACCGGCGCTGCGCGGCCAGCCCCGCCGCCGGCACCTCGAGCAGGTCGCGGGCCTCGGCGATCTGGCCGATCGTCAGGCTGTGGGCCTGGGCGAGCAGCCGCAGGCTCGCCTCGAGGTAGCCGGCGACCTGCTCCGGGTTCGGGTACGCGACGAACGACCCGCCGGCCACACCGCGGGTGGTGGTGATGAGGTTCTGGCTGGCGAGCACCCGCAGCGCCTCACGCACCGTCGAGCGGCTCACCCCGTACTGCGTCGACAGGTCGGGCTCGATGGGCAGCTTCTCGCCCGGTTTCAGCTCACCAGTGATGATCCGTGCACGAAGCGCATCTGATAGCACCTGGTAAGCAGGCACGGACCCCCGTCCCGCAGTCACAGGGACACCCTAGGTGTACGCCCTTGTCAGAGTCGAACCGGGTTGCGCCCGCCGTTGCTGCTTCGCCCACCCTGGGTGACGAACCCCCACGGCGCCCGATCCGCACCAGCCGTCGGCCGCCGTACCAGCGCCTGCGCCCCAGCCGGTACACTGCCCCATCGGCGCCGTCCGCGGTCGCCAGGAGGCTTCGCCTAGTCCGGTCTATGGCGCCGCACTGCTAATGCGGTTTGGGTTAACTGCCCATCCCGGGTTCGAATCCCGGAGCCTCCGCAGAGCCCTTGACTTGCGGGTTTCGGAACGCAAGCGGCCGCGCGGACAGTTGGACGGGCATCCTGATCTGACGCTGGTCGCTGTTGCATCGCCTTCGATCGCGCAGCAACCAGGTCACTCCCCGGCACGCCTCGTCAGACTGGGGCCCGACCTGCCCAGACCTGAACGTCGGGGCGCGCAGCATGGTAAGTCGCGCCGTACTAGCCGCAGTAACCACCCGGCGAACACTGCGAACACGGGACAGTAGACCGTGGCCCACGCTCTGGGCTTAGCCGCGGCCAGCGTGCCCTTTCCGGTCGACTGTTGTGGCCTCGGTCTGAGGAAGGGGTGGCTCCTGTAGAGCCGCGCTGGCCTCCTCGAGGAGGATCCGCTCGGCTCGCCGGTACGCCTCGTCGGCCTGGGCCCTGGTATCGCCCACAGCGGTGAGGCCCACGCGTCCGTGCTCCGTGAGGCAACTGATCATATGGAAGACCACACCGCTCTGCCGAGACTGGTCGAAATGGAGGCCGTTCCGGGCCACGATGTCGAAGAGGTCCACCAGGCTCAGCCCACGCAGGAGAGGCGACTCCAGGTGGTCGGTCGCGACCAGATGCTTCTCCCTGCCGGCGGGCGTCAGGAAGAGCGCGGTGGTCGCGTCGTAGTGCCCATCGGTGAGGAACTGCAGCGTGAGGAACGGGTGCGTCGTGCCGCCCTTGCGGAGGTTGATCTCGATCGCGTACGGCGTCCAAGCGCCCGCCGCGTCCTGCACGACCACGAAGTCGAGTGCGAACCGCCCGAGAACACCTTCCCGCGCGAGCCTTGCCCCGATGATGAGGGCGTCCTTGCTGATCACGCTTGAGTAGGAGAAGTCGGCGGGAAATACACACCCAAGGTAGCTCTGCCCGCCGGGCCCGCCGAGTAGTTGGTCGTGAGTGGAGAGCAGTTCCACCTCCCCGGTCGGCGTCACCCGCAACTGCACGCTCGGGCTGCGTAGCTCGACACCGCCGACGCACTCCTCGACGATGCCGCCGCGCTCGGCGAACTTGCCCAGATAGTTGTCGAGCGGCGTCCCGGGCAATTCGAAGCGCATCGACCGCAGCCGGGCGGCGACCTCGTCGCGCTCCCTTTCGTTGCCCGGCGCGGGCAGGTCGCCGAGCTGTACGAGCGCATTGCCCTCTCCCGAGACCCCCTCGTTCAGCTTGACGATCACCGTGGATACGGTTGGCCTGGCCGCCCGCAACCGTAGGGTGGCGTCGAGGAGCTCGTCGAACGTGTGCAGGTCCTCGAACCCGATCGGATGCCGCACGCCTTCCTCTTCGAACAGCCGCCGGCACCCTGTCTTCGTGCCGAGCGGGAACAGGCGCGGGTCGGCGCCGTACATGGGGATGCCGAGCGCCAGTGCGACATCGCGCTCCATCGGCGTGGTGTTGTAGGGCACAAGATGGGAGCGTGACCGGTCGGGGATGAGCGCCCTGATCTGGCTCAGCAATCGCGGGCGCTCCAGCAACTTCTGGCTGAGCGGCTGTGGCGAAGAGTCGTTGACGGAGACGAGAGAGAGCCGGGACCGCGCATGGCTCGGAATGACACCGGGCAGTAGGGCCAGGTAATACTCGACGATGCTGGGCGCGACGGGCATTGATGTGACGTAGATCATACGCAGCCGCGGCTGGCGGAGAAGGAGCAGCAGGAAGAGGAATCTCTCCTCATACGCCTGCGTCAGCGAGCCGCTCCGTTCGCCGACCCGGTCGACTGTTACCGACGGGATTACCACCACAGACTCGCCTTGTTCGTTGAGGCGCATCGCGCTCCAGACGCCGGCCATACGTTGCTGGAGCCGGTCGAAGCGTTCGTAGCGCTCCTCGTCTGTCAGCCCGGACAGGCGGACATCGGTCATCGCTGCGGCGGTCATGACGTCGCCCGTGCCGAGTCGAGTCCTCTGATCTCGAACACGGCGACAGGTCGGCTGAAGCCTCTCAGCGTGAGCTCTCCGACGGCATCGCTGACGACCACGTCCTTGGCCTCACTGTGGACCCGCTGGGTCACCAGTACCTGCCATGGTGCCGCGTGCGAACAGAGCCGGGACGCCAGGTTGGTGACGCTACCGATCGCGGCGTAGTCGAATCGGCCCTCGAAGCCGATCCGGCCGAGCGTCGCGTAGCCCTGCGAGACTCCAGCGGCGAACGCCAGGTCGTGCCCTCGGCCAGTCCAGTCGTCGGCCAGGTCCCGCACCCGCGCCCGCATTGCAATGGCCATGCGGATCGCACGCGCCGGAGCGTCCTCGCACGGCAGCGGGTCGTTGAAGAACACCATCAGCCCGTCTCCGGCGAAGTGCTCCAGCGTCCCGCCGAAGCGGAAGATTAGGTCGCCCAACGCCGTGTGGTACTCCTGAAGGACTCCGATCACCTCCTCGGGCTCAGCCGTCTCGGCGAACATCGTGAATCCCCGAAGGTCGCAGAACACCACGACGATCTCTCGCCGGTGGCTCTCCAAGAAGGACTCGTCGCCCGAGTCGACTACGAGTTCGGCAATCTGCGGGGACAGGAACCGCCGCAGCCGGCTCATCCGCTGCAACTGCTCCACCTGCGTCGCTACGCGCCGCTCCAACTCGTCGTTCCACACTGCGAGCTCGGCTTTCTGCCGCTCGACCGTGTCGTGGTACTGCTTGATGCGAAGGAGCGAGCGGACGCGCGCTATCAGCTCGGCCTGGTCAAACGGCTTCGTGACGAAATCATCTGCTCCCGCGTCGATCGCTCGTATCTTTTCCTGGTCGCCGCTCGCTGTGATCATGACGACCGGGAGGAACGCTGTGACCGGGTTCTCGCGTATTCGCCCGCAGACCTCGTACCCGTTCATGCCGGGCATGAGGATGTCCAGGAGCACGAGGTCCGGCGGTTCCTCCTCCAGCAGCCGCAGGGCCTCCTCGCCCGATCCGGCGGTCATCACCCGGTACCCGCGAGGAGTGAGGACGGCGTCGAGGAGTCGGGCGTTCTGCGGCACGTCATCGACTACCAGCAGGGTTGCTTCCTCGGTCATCCCCGTATCCCCTTCGGGTGCATAAAGCCGCGAACTTGCTCCGGCAGTGCTCGAATACTGACGGGTTTCTCCAGATAGCCGTCGAACCCCGCGCGGAGCGCCCGATCCCGGTCGTCCTTCATTGCAAAGGCGGTGAGCGCCACGACCGGCACAGCGCGTGTCGCGGGACTCGCCCGGAGCAGCCCCAGCGCTTCCATTCCGTCGATTCCTGGAAGCTGGAGATCCATGAGCACGAGGTCGGGCGGAACATCCCTGGCAAGAGCCACACCCTGCTCACCGGAGCGAGCCTCGATGACCTCGTACCCGGCGTATCGCAGCACGTCGCGCACCAGTTTGAGGTTCCGCTCGTTGTCCTCGATGATGAGGATCCGGTGGCCGCTCACGGGCTCGCCGATCCAGACGTCGATCGCATTTGGGCGGCCCGGCGCACCAGCTCTACGAGTACGGCCGGATCGAATCCCCCCTTCTCGGCGATAAAGGAGATCTGGCCGCTCAGCCGCTCTCTGTCCTCCCGGGTCATCGTCTTGGCGGTGAGGACGACGACAGGCGTCGACCTGGTCGTCGGGTCGCTCCGGAGCGCCTCCAGGACGGCGAATCCATCCACGCCTGGCATCAGCAAGTCCAGGACCACGACCGATGGGTCGCCGCGAGCGAGCGATCGTGATGCCTTCCTCGCCATCTGTGGCGGTCAGGACGGTCCAGCCCTCCGACTCGAACACCGCCTTCACCAGCTCGACGGCGAGAGGGTCGTCGTCGATGGCGAGCAGCGTCCTTTCGGAGCCCGGCAACACTTTCACACTGGTCAGCGCGGCCACCACGTCCTCGCGACTCACCGGCTTCACGAGGTAGTCGGCTGCCCCGAGCGCGAATCCCCGACCACGCTCGTCGACCATCGAGACGACGACGACGGGAACCCGGGCGGTCGACGGATCGGCCTTGATCGCCGCCAGTACGTCCCACCCGTCCATGCCGCCAGGCAGTCGGATGTCAAGAACCACCGCGGCGGGGTGTCGCCGGCGCACCTCCTGCAGCCCGGCCGAGCCGTCTCGCGCGCTCGCCAGCTCGGACACCGGCGCCTTCGAGGTGCAGCGTCAACAACTCAAGAGACCGCCGATCGTCCTCGATCACGACGACGAGCGGCCCTGATCCGCCGTCGGTCCTGGCGGGTTCGTCCTCCGCCGCGGTCGTGGCGTCGCCGAGAGGGATCGTGAAGCTAAAGGTGCTGCCCACGCCGACTTCGCTCTCCAGCCAGAGCCTTCCACCCAGCAGTTCGACGATGCGTCTGCAGAGCGTGAGCCCGAGGCCCGTGCCCTCGTGACGGGACGCGACGCGGCCGCCCTGCTGGAATGACTCGAAAATGCGCTCCTGGTCCTCCGGCGCGATCCCTGTCCCGGTGTCTTGCACCGAGACGCGAACAGACGGGCCATCCAGCTCGGCTCGAAGGACGATCTCACCGCCCGCTGCGGTGAACTTCACCGCATTGGACAGCAGGTTGAGCACCACCTGTTTGACGCGACGCGGATCGGATTCGAGAGCCCTACGCCGGGCCCCGTCTCGAGCCGCAGCGCGACCCCCTGCCGGAGGGCCCGCTCCCGCACCAACGACATTCCTTCGTCCAGGACACTACGTACCGTGAAGAGTGGACCGTTGAAGGTCCATCTGACCCGCCTCCACCTTGGACAGGTCAAGGATGTCGTTCAGCGGGTCGAGGAGAAGTTTTCCGGAGCTCAGAGATGTCATGGAGATACTCTTCCTGTCTCTCGTTGAGATCGCCGAACATGCGTTCGAGCAGCACCTCAGAGAAGCCGATCACGGCGTTGAGGGGTGTACGAAGTTCGTGCGACATACTGGCCAGGAACTCCGACTTGTGCCGGCCGGCCACCTCGAGTTCGGCGGTCTTGCGCTCCAGTTCCCGAAAGAGCCGAGCGTTGAGTATCGCGAGCGCCGACTGTCCCGCGAAAGTCTGCACTAGCCCGCAGGTCTCGGCCGAGAAGCCGCCGGGCTTCCTCCGCCGCACCACCAGAGCGCCGACTATTCGGCCGTCCCGCAGCATGGGAACCGCCACGAGGGATCGCCAGCCGGCGTCATGAAAGGCACTGCAGATGAGGCGTCGAGCGGCGCCTCGCGCAGATCGGGTACCTGCAGCGGTCGGTCCGGAAACTGCCGCTCGCCCTACCAGGGTGTCTGGAGGTCGATCCGTGTGCGCCGAAGCTGCTCTACCAACTGCGAGCTCGTACCGTAGGCGGCCCGTACGCGGAATTCCTGGTCCGTCTCGTCGTATTCGAAGATCGAGCCACCGTCGGCCTCGGAGAGCTGTACGGCGTGGGTCACGATCGTGTGCAGAACACGGTCGAGATCGAGGCTCGAGCTCACCGCCTCCCCGACGTCACGGAGTGCTTCCAGCTGCTCGACATTGCGCGCCAACTCGGTGCCGCGAGCCTCGAGCGCCCGTACCAGGCCGACATTCCGGATGGCGATGGCTGCCTGTGCCGCGAACGTGGTCAGCACGTCGACCGCCCGGTCATCGAACGGAAGCACCCTGCTCCGCCACACGAGGAGGACGCCGACGACCTCGCTGTCGAGCAACATCGGTGCGCCCATGGTCGTGCGGAACCCGGCCATCAGCTGGTAGTCCCGGCGCCCATAGTCGGGGTCAGCAAGGACGTCAACGATTTGCTGGGCACGCCGGTCGAGTCCCACGCGGCCCATCAACGTGCTGCGGTCCAGGAGAGCCGGATTGCGGCGCATATACGTCGGCGAACTCCTCCGTCAGTCCCGCCGACCGCGCCGCCAGTCGATAGGTGCGACCCTCGAGAAGATGGATCTGAGCGACATCCGCATGAACAGAGCCGCTTGGCGTTCTCCACGACCGTGCCGAGAATCGCATCGAGGTCGGATGCGGAACGGCCCAGGGCTGTGAGCACCTCGCTCGTCGCCGCAAGCTGGGTCTTTGCTTCGACAAGGTCGCGACGGAGATCCTCGTGTTTGGAGTCAGTCCGGTCGGGGTCCTCGCTGTCGACGGCCACGGCGGCCTCCCCGTCCACGCCATGCGCGCCACGGACGACTCGCGCCGCTCCACGCGGGCGAGGGCATCCGGCGGTGCGTTCGGCAAGTGTCCTCGGCCAGAGGGCCATCCGGCAAGCTCGTGGGTGACGGGCGCTGACACCGCACGGCGTGGAGACCCTGGCCGTACTTCGAGGCGAGCGGGCGCACGCTGGAGTGTCCCTCCCGTTCCCTCCGCGATACCAGCTTCATGCCGTCAAGCTACAGTGGACGAAGTGTGGACAGCCCGGCCGTGGCGGCCCCGGGGTGGAGGTGGTGTCCGTTCCCGCCGGCACCTGCGGGCGCCACCGGATCCGCGGCGCACAGGCTTCCCCTCAGGTGTGACGAGTGGGACGCTGTTGCCGTAGAGGCAGTGACCGGGCGTGGCCGCGGCCTGGAAGTGGGTGACGCACTGTAACCGACGCAGGTCGGCGAGGCGGCGGTCCGGCGCTGATCACCGCGTGCCGGCTGCAAGGAGCAAGCGATGGTCGGAACCAGGACAGGTTTCACCGGCGAGCTGGCCCCGTGCGGGAAGACCGTGGACGGGCGAGCATTACCAGGACGACGACGATGAGGGCCTGGTCATCCGCGATGAGTACTACAGCTGCGGTTGCCGCAGGATCCTCCACGAGTACCACGACGGCAGCATCCATTCCACGGTCATCCGCCACAACGGAACCGTCATGAAGGAGCGGTTCAGCCCGGACCACGGCTTCTGACGCGTCACGACGCGGACGGTGCGAGGGTCGCAGGTGAAAGCACAGTGATGCCTCAATGACGACGTCTCCGCATGACGTCCTGATCGTGGGTGGCGGCGGCGGCCGGTCTGCGCGCCGCCATCGCCGTCGCCGAAGCCCATCCGCGGCTGAGCGTGGCGATCGTGTCCAAGGTCTACCCGATGCGCAGCCACACGGTCTCCGCCGAGGGCGGGGCCGCCGCGGTCATCCGGGCCCGCTGACAGCCTCGAGGAGCACGCCTACGACACGATCTCCGGCGGGGACTGGCTGTGCGACCAGGACGCCGTCGAGGCGTTCGTCAAGGAGGCGCCCGAGGAGCTGCTGCGGCTGGAGCACTGGGGCTGTCCGTGGAGCCGCGAGGCCGACGGCCACGTCGCCGTCCGGCCGTTCGGCGGCATGAAGCAGATGCGGACGTGGTTCGCGGCCGACAAGACCGGATTCCACCTGCTCCACACGCTGTTCCAGACGTCGCTGAAGTACGACCGCATCGTCCGCTACGACGAGTGGTTCGTCACGAGGCTGCTGGTGGACGACGGCCGGGTATGCGGCGTGGTCGCCATCGAGCTGATGTCCGGCCGGATCGAGCCCATCACCGCCAAGGCGGTCATCCTGGCAACTGGAGGATGCGGCCGGGTCTTCCCGTTCACGACG
The DNA here is from genome assembly GCA_963770145.1 of uncultured Actinomycetota bacterium. Taxonomy (GTDB): domain Bacteria; phylum Actinomycetota; class Actinomycetes; order Mycobacteriales; family CADCTP01; genus CADCTP01. Next base: position 538,408 of record CAVYOJ010000002.1, read on the forward strand.
AACGCCAACATCAAGACCGGTGACGGCATGGCCCTGGCGTTCCGCGCCGGGCGCGCCGCTCAAGGACATGGAGTTCGTCCAGTACCACCCGACCGGCCTGCCGTTCACCGGCATCCTCATCACCGAGGCGGCCCGGGCCGAGGGCGGCTGGCTGCTCAACAAGGATGGCTACCGCTACCTGCAGGACTACGACCTCGGCAAGCCCGAGCCCGACGCCGGTGCTCAAGAGCATGGAACTCGGACCGCGGGACCGGCTGTCGCAGGCCTTCGTCAAGGAGGTCGAGAAGGGGCGGACCGTCGACTCGCCGTACGGCCAGGTCGTCCACCTGGACCTGCGCCATCTCGGCGAGAAGGTCATCACCAGCCAAGCTGCCGATCGTCCGCGAGCTCTGCCTGGACTACGAGAACATCGACCCGGTCCGCGAGCTGATCCCGGTGCGGCCGGTCGTGCACTACATGATGGGCGGCGTCTCACACCGACATCTACGGCGCCACCCCGCTGCCCGGGCTGTACGCCGCCGGCGAGGTGGCCTGCGTCAGCATCAACGGCGCCAACCGGCTTGGGCTCCAACTCCCTGCCGGAGCTGCTTGGTCTTCGGCGCCCGCGCCGGCCAGGCCGCCGCGGAGTACGTCGCCGGCGCGAGCGATCCCCGGCCGCGGCGCTCGCGCAGGCGCGAGACGAGCGGCGACGGCTGGAGCAGGAGCTCCTCCACCGTGACGGCGGCCGCGAGCCGATCTCCGCCATCCGCGAGGAGATGCACGCGACCATGGAGGACGGCGCGGGGATCTACCGCTCGCGCGACTCGCTGGTCAAGGCCGCGGACAAGCTGCGCGACCTGCAGGAGCGGTTCGTCTCCGCCCGGATCGACGACCACAGCCGCACGTTCAACACCGAGCTGGTCGCCGCGCTGGAGCTGTCGTTCATGCTCGACGTGGCCGAGAGCATCGTGCTCAGCGCGTCGCGTCGCGAGGAGTCGCGCGGCGCGCACCAGCGCACCGACTTCCCGGCCCGGGACGACCAGCGGTTCCTCGCCCATTCGCTTGGTCCACCGCGAGGCCGACGGGTCGTCGAGGGTCGAGTACCTGCCGGTGACGATCACCCGGCTTCCCTCCCGCGGAACGGGTGTACGGGAGGTAGTGCATGGCCGACCTCATCGTCCTGCACGTCACCCGCTACCGTCCGGAAGACGAGAGCCGGCCAACGACCCAGGAGTACGAGATCCCGCTGCGCAAGGACTGGTCGGTCCTCGACGGCCTCAATCACGTCAAGGACCACCTGGACGGCACGCTCTCTTACCGCTGGTCCTGCCGGATGGGCATCTGCGGCAGCTGTGGCATGACCATCGACGGCGAGCCGAAGCTGGCCTGTGCCACGTTCCTGGCCGACTGCGCTCCGGGACCCGTCCGCATCGAGCCGCTGAACAACTTCCCGGTCGTCCGTGATCTGGTCGTCGAGATCCACGACTTCATGGACAAGCTGTCGGCCGTCAAGCCCTGGATCATCCGCGACGACGAGAAGTCGCCGGCCGAGGGCGAGTACCTGCAGACCCCGGCCGAGCTGGAGCGAGTACAAGCAGTTCAGCATGTGCATCAACTGCATGCTTGTGCTACTCGGCCTGTCCCGTCTACGGGCTCGATCCGACTTCCTCGGACCGGCTGCGATCGCACTGGCGCAGCGCTACAACCTGGACTCCCGTGACCAAGGCGGCCACGAACGCCTGAACGTCCTCTCGACCGAGGAGGGGGTCTGGGACTGCACCTTCGTCGGTGAGTGCACCAGGGCGTGTCCGAAGGATGTGGATCCCGCCGGCGCGATCCAGCGCTACAAGGTCACCGCCGCGACCGAGTCGATGAAGGCTGTTCCTGATGCCCTGGGGAAAGCGATGAGCGGAGACGCGGGCCTGGACTACGGCGGGTTCTATGCCCGGTGGTACAGGCCTCGCCTGTCCCGGTTCTGGTGGCTGCGACGCCGTTCTTACCTCTTGTTCGTCATCCGCGAGCTGAGCAGCGTCTTCGTCGCCTGGTCAGTCGTCTATCCTGCTCCTGATGGTCCGAGCGGTCTCGCAGGGTGACCGCGAATACCAGCAGTTCCTCGAACTCGAGCCGCTACGCCCTGGATGCTCGCGCTGAACGTGGTCGCCCTGTGCCTCGTCGTCTTCCATGCGATCACCTGGTTCACCGTGGCACCCCAGGCGATGGTCGTCCAACTGCGGGGGCGGCGGGTGCCGGGACGGCTGATCCTCCTTGCCCACTATGCGGCCTGGGTTGTGCTGACCGCCCTCGTCGCCTTCGTGGTCCTGGTCTAGCGATGGCGAAGCGGACGGCCGAACCGTTCCTGTGGCTGCTGTTCAGCGCCGGCGGCATGCTCGCGGCGATGCTGATCCCAGCCCTGTTCCTGCTCTTCGCGATCCTCTTTCCGCTTGGCTGGCTCGGACCGCCAGATCACGCGCACCTGCTCACCGTGCTGCGTTTCCCGCTGACCCGGTCTGGCTCTCCTCGGCCTTTTCGTGCTGGCGCTCTTCCACGGGGCACACCGCTTCCGCTACACGCTTTATGATGGTCTGCAGCTGAAGAGCCATGGCGATATCATCAATGGGCTCTGCTACGGCCTCGCTGCGGTCGGGTCTGTGCTGGCAGCGGACCTGCTGCTGCGCGTCCTGTAGGGATGAACCGATCGCTGTCCTACTGGCCCGGCCGCCATACTTCTGGCCCTGTCCGCAACGCTCGGAGGCGCAGACAGGAGCCGGCCGTGTTGATGGGACGGGTCAGGACTCGGCGATCTCGGCGAGCCGGCCGATTCCGGTCCGCGCCGCGGTGCGGACGTGCGCCGTGCAGGCCGCGGTCGCCCGGGCGACGTCACGCTGCTCGATCGCATCGACCAGCTCGGTCAGCTCGCGCACCGACGCGGCCGGCCGGTCGGGCACCGACAGCGAGGTGGCCCGCAGCAGCCGTACCCGGCCCTGCAGCATGGTGAGCGTCTCGGCCAGCGGCGGGCTGTTGGCCCCGGCCAGCAGCACTTCGTAGAACGCGTCCTTGGCCCGCAGCGCGTCCGCCTCACCGGCCTTGTGCCGGACCGCCCTGGCATACCCGCCCAGCGCCACCCGCAGCTCGCGCACCTGTTCGGGCGCGGCCCGCTCGACGAACCGCTCGACCGCCAGCGACTCCAGCGCGATCCGCATCTCGTAGATGTCCGCGGCCTCCGCGGAGGACAGCACCGACACGATCGCCCCGCGCTGCGGGATGACGGTGACCAATCCTTCGGACGCCAGCCGGGCCAGCACCTCCCGCACGGTCGTCCGGGACACGCCGAGGTCCTCGACCAACTGCCGTTCGATGAGCCGCTGCCCCGGCTGCAGGTCGGCGTCGAGGATGGCCTGCCTGAGCACGTCGAAGACCTGCTCCCGCAGCGGTGCCGCCACCCGGTGCACCGGCCCGGCGGTCCACTGCCCGGTCGGGACGAGCCCGTCCGCGGCGTCGGTCGTGGTCGGCCCGGATGGCGCACCCTCGCGTCGCCGGACCGAGCCAGCGGCGCCGTCAGCCTTCGGCATGGGCTGAGCATAGGAGCCCGCTCACCTGCGCGCGGTCCCGCCCGGGCCGGCCCAGGCCCCGAGGTAGCTTGAGGGTGGCACGGGGCCAGGTCGACCGGGATGAGGGTGGCATCGGTGACACCGACCCAGCTGCGGGCGTTCGCCGCGGTCGTTCGGCTCGGCTCGGTGAAGAAGGCCGCGGTCGACCTGGAGGTCTCCGAGGCCGCGGTGTCGCTCAACGTCGGCCAGCTGCGCAAGGAGCTCGGCGACCGGTTGTTCGTCCGGACCGCGTCCGGGATCGCGTTCACCCCGGGCGGGCTGCGGCTGGCCAGCCGGGCCGCGGAGATGCTCGGCCTGCAGGACCGGACCATCCTCGAGGTGAGCCAGGCCGGGGCCGGGCGGCGGCTGCTGCGGCTGGCCGCGTCGAACCTGTTCGCCGAGCACGCCGCGCCCGGGCTGCTGGAGCTGTTCGCCAGCCGGGCCGACGACCTGGACGTCGAGCTGAGCGTGCACGGGGCGCGGCAGTTCCACCGGCTGCTGCACACCCGCACCGTCGACGTGGCCATCGGCCCGCGGCCGGACGAGCTGGACGACGCGGTGACCTGCACGCCGTTCCTCAACTACGAGCTGTTCCTGGTGGCCGGCGCGGACGACCCGCTCGGCACCCAGCCGAGCGCCGGCGAGCTGCGCGGCCAGACCTGGCTGCTGGGTCCGTCGGCGACCACCGAGGGCGGCGCCATCCCGCAGATCCTGCGCCGGATCGGCGTACCGGAGGAGCACCAGCGGATCTTCCAGAGCGACGCCGCGGCGCTGGAGGAGGCCAAGCGCAACCGGGGCGTCGCGCTGGCGGTCTCGTTCGTCGTCACGCCCGACCTGGGCAAGGGCCACCTCAAGCGGGTCGCCGGCCCGCCGCTGCCGACCAAGGGCACCTGGAACGTGCTGACGCTGGCCGACCGGTCCGCGCCGCCGGTCGCCGCCGAGCTGGCCCGGTTCGTGACGACGCCGCGGGCGACCCAGGCGATGCTGCGCGGGTCGGGCGTGACCGCCGGCCGGTTCAAGCCGTCCATCCACGTCACCCTGTGGAGCTGACCGCCCGGACCACCTCGGCCAGCGAGCTGAACGTGTCCGCCGGCAGCAGCTCGTGGCAGTACGGCAGGGCCGCCGCCATCGTGGCGACGGTCGGCCGGAACCCCGGCGCGGCCGCCCGCGGGTTCATCCAGAGCACCCGGTGGGCGCGCCGCCGCAGCCGGGCCATCGCCGCCGCGATCTCCTCCGGCGGGTCGCTGTCCCAGCCGTCCGAGCCGACCACGACGACCGCCCCGCGGACCGCATTGCGGTGCCGGGAGGTCAGCAGCGCCTGCACGTTCGTCGCGATCCGGGTGCCGCCGAAGCGATCGGTCACCAGCGCGGTCGCCTGCTCGATCGCGGCCTCGGCCGAGTGGTGCGCGAGCACCGGGGTCAGCCGGGTCAACCGGGTGGCGAACGCGAACACCTCGGCGTCCGACGCGCATCGCGAACGCCCGCATGAGGTGCAGGTACGCGGTGGCCTGTGCCTGCATCGACTGGCTCACGTCGCAGAGCAGCACGATCCGCCGCGGCCGGTCGACCTGCCGGACGCGGACCAGCCGGATCGGCTCCCAGCCGGTACGCCGGGACCGCGCGATCGTCGGCCGCACCGCGATCCGCGAACCGCTCGGGTGGATCCGGGTCCGCCGGGACCGGCGGGTCGGCCAGGTCGCCAGCGCCGCCTCGAGCCACTGACCGAGCTCGGCCAGCTGGGCCGCCGTCAGCCGCTCGAACGGCACGTCGGCCAGCGCGGCCAGGTCGCTCGGCAGCCGCTGCGGGAAGCCGATCGGGCTGTCGCCGTCCTCCGCCGCCTCCACCGCCGGCGGCAGCGTGGCCCACGGCAGGCCCGCCGCCGGCCTCCTCGGCCGCGGCCTGGTCCGGCACCGGTACGTGGGTGTCGCCTGTGGACGGTGCGGCGCTGGCGTCCCGGCGGCTGTGCGGGTCCAGCCCGACCGCGCCGTCGTCGAAGACCGCGGCGAACACCGCGTCGAACGCGGCCAGGTCGGCCTGCCGGCGCACCAGCGTGGTGCGGGCGGTCCAGTAGAGGCTGCTGCGGTTCTCCGGCGGCGCGACCCCGAGTGCGCGGGCGAAGTCCTCCGGGAAGCCGACCTGGACGCCGCGATCCCGCAGCCGGGTCGCCAGCGCGGTCGCGAACGCGGCCCGGTCGATGCCGGGCAGCAGGCGCGGCCGGCCCGGTCATGTCCGGGTCGATCCGGCGTACCCGAGGTCGTCGAGCGCAGCGGTGATCACGTCCCGGTCGTCCGGGGTCTTGGCGATCGTGCTGAGCGTGCGCAGGACGTCGTCGCGGACCAGCTCGCCGGCGCCGAGCAGGGACAGCGCCGACAGCCAGTCGATCGCCTCGGCCATCCCCGGCGGCTTGTCCAGCTCCAGCTCCCGCACCCGGCCGATGAACTGGGTGGTCGAGGAGATCAGCGGCTCGTTCGCGGACGGCACCGACCGGCGCAGGATCTCCGCCGCCCGAGCCGGGGCCGGGAAGTCGATCCAGTGGTAGAGGCAGCGCCGGCGCAGCGCGTCGTGCAGCTCGCGGCTGCGGTTGGAGGTGAGGACGACGACCGGCGGCCGGGTCGCGGCGAACGTGCCGATCTCGGGGATGGTGATCGCCGCCTCGCCGAGGAACTCGAACAGCAGCGCCTCGAACTCGTCGTCGGCCCGGTCGATCTCGTCGATGAGCAGCACCGGCGGCTGCGGGCCGGCGTGCCGGATCGCCTGCAGGATCGGGCGCTCCTGCAGGAACTCGGCGGTGAACAGGTCGGCGTCGCGCAGCGCCTCGTGCCGGGACTCGGCCAGCCGGATCGCCAGCAGCTGGCGCTGGTAGTTCCACTCGTACAGGGCCTCGCTGACGGTGAGGCCCTCGTAGCACTGCAGCCGGATGAGCCGGGTGCCGAGCGCCGCCGCGAGCGCCTTGGCCGCCGCGGTCTTGCCGACCCCGGGCTCGCCCTCCAGCAACAGCGGCCGGCCGAGGGTGAGCGCGAAGAACATCGCGGTCGCGGTGCCCTCGTCGACGAGATAATCGACCTCGTCCAGCCGGCGGCGGACGGTCGCAACGTCCGAAATGGACCGCTCCTCGGACAGACGGCCTGGCGCAGGCGCAGGCCGCCGGCCTCGTCCTCCCCTCCGCGGCCTCGGGCTCGCTCATCCGCTCCCCAGCACGCCGGCTGCGTAGTGGTCCCGGCAGCCGGGCCCGCAGAACCAGTGCTCGACGCCGTCGAGGGTCAGGTGCGGGGTGTCCGGCATGACCACCACGGTCATCCCGCACACCGGGTCGATCTCGGTCCGCGGCTGGGGCAGCGCCGCCGGCGGCGGCCCGGCCGGCCGGCCGTCGGTCGACCGGTCGGCCGACCGCAGCTTCTCGATCACCTCGGCGAGGATGGACAGCGCGACCTCGCCCGCGGTGCGGGCGCCGATGTCGAGCCCGGCCGGGGTGGAGACCCTGGCCCGCTGCTCGGGGGTGAGGTCGAGCTCGTCGAGCACGGCGGCGCCGCGCCGCCGGCTGGCCACCAGCGCGATGTACGGGACGCCGGCCTCCAGCGCCAGCCGGATCGCCTCGTGCTCGTCCCGGCCGTGGCTGGCGACCACGACCGCGGACGCGTTCTCCGGGGCCGCGCCCGGCAGCGACCGCGCGGTCGCGTACTCGAGCACGTCGGCGATCCGGACCAGCGCGTCGGCCACCGGCGTGCTGCCGACGACCTCGATCAGCGGCGCCGGCAGCATCGGCTGCAGGAAGATCTCCAGCGCCCCGCCGGACAGGCAGGTGTTGACGACCACCTGCGCGCCGGGCGAGTCCGGGAACGGCGCGCTGTCGTCGGGCAGCACCCGCAGCAGCACGGTCTCGCCGTCCCGCAGCGCGCCGAGCGCCGCCGTCCGTACCGACGTCTCGGCGCACTGACCGCCGACGAACCCCTCGATCGTGCCGTCGGGCAGCACGACCGCGTCGTCGCCGGCCTTGGCCGAGGACGGGACCTGGGCGCGCACCACCGTGGCGTGGACGAACGGCACTCGCCCGGCGGACAGCTCACGCACCCGGGCCGCCATCCCGCGGCTCATCGACTCCTCCTCACCACTCCACTATGAACTCAGATCGGCGGCTGGTGGTTGCCGCGCATGGCCTCCCACACCCGGGACGGCGTGAGCGGCATGTCGGCGTGCCGGATCCCGTACGGCTTGAGCGCGTCGAGGACCGCGTTGACGATCGCCGGCGGCGACCCGACGGTGGCCGACTCGCCGATGCCCTTGGCGCCGATCGGGTGGTGCGGCGAGGGCGTCACGGTGAACCCGGTCTCCCAGTCCGGCACCTCGAGCGCGGTCGGGATCAGGTAGTCCATCAGCGACCCGCCGAGGCAGTTGCCGTCCTCGTCGAACGCGATGATCTCCATCAGCGCCATCCCGACGCCGTCGGTCAGTCCACCGTGGACCTGACCCTCGATGATCATCGGGTTGATCCGGGTGCCGCAGTCGTCGACGGCGATGAACCGGCGCACCTTGACCTCGGCCGTGCCCGGGTCGACGTCCACCACGCAGATGTACGCGCCGTGCGGGTAGGTCAGGTTCGACGGGTTGTAGCAGACCTGCGCGTCCAGCCCGCCCTCGATGCCCTCGGGCAGGTCGCCGGCGCCGTGCGCGCGCATCGCGATGTCCTGGATGGTCACCGACTTCGACGGGTCGCCGCTGACGTGGAAGGAACCCTTCTCCCACTCGAGGTCGGCGACCGAGACCTCGAGCATGCCGGAGGCGATGATCCTGGCCTTGTCCCGCACCTTCCGGGCCACCATCGCCGCGGCCGCGCCGGACACCGGCGTCGACCGGCTGCCGTACGTGCCGAGGCCGAACGGGGTCTGGTCGGTGTCGCCCTTGCACGACCTGGATGTCGGCCGGTGGGATGCCGATCTCCTCGGCCACGATCTGCGCGAACGTCGTCTCGTGGCCCTGGCCCTGGCTCATGCAGGAGACCCGCACGACCGCCTTGCCGGTCGGGTGCACCCGCAGCTCGCAGCCGTCGGCCATGCCGAGGCCGAGGATGTCCATGTCCTTGCGCGGCCCGGCGCCGACGGCCTCGGTGAAGAACGAGACGCCGATGCCCATCATCTCGCCGCGCTCACGCTTCTCGGCCTGCTCCCGGCGCAGCTCGTCGTAGCCGGCGATCCGCATCGCCTCGCGCAGCGTCGGCTCGTAGTTGCCGGAGTCGTAGACCCAGCCGGTCTTGGTCGTGTACGGGAACTGCTCCGGCTTGATGCAGGTTGCGCAGCCGCAGCTCGACCGGGTCCATCTTCAGCTCGAACGCGAGGCAGTCGACGATCCGCTCGACCAGGTAGACCGCCTCGGTGATGCGGAACGAGCACGCGTACGCGACGCCGCCGGGGGCCTTGTTGGTGTAGACCGCGGTCATCTTGCAGTACGCGGCTTCCAGGTCGTAGCTGCCGGTGAAGACGCCGAAGAAGCCGGCCGGGTACTTCACCGGGGCCGCGGTGCCGTTGAACGCGCCGTGGTCGGCGAGCACGTTGGTGCGGATGGCGAGGATCTTGCCGTCCTTCGTGGCCGCGATCTCGCCGCGCATGACGTAGTCGCGTGCGAAGCCGGTGCTGGTGAGGTTCTCCGAGCGGTCCTCCATCCACTTCACCGGCTTGCCGGTGAGCAGCGAGCCGACGATCGAGCAGACGTAGCCGGGGTAGATCGGGACCTTGTTGCCGAAGCCGCCGCCGATGTCCGGGGCGATGACCCGGATCTTGTGCTCGGGCAGGCCGGCGACGATCGCGTACAGCGTGCGGTGCGCGTGCGGCGCCTGCGAGGTCGTCCAGAGCGTGAGCTGGCCGTCGATCGGAGTCGAAGTCGGCGACGCTGCCGCAGGTCTCCATCGGCGCCGGGTGCACCCGCGGGTAGACGATGTCCTCGCTGACGACGACGTCGGCGTTGTCGAAGACCGCCTGGGTGGCCGCGGCGTCGCCGGTCTCCCAGTCGAAGCAGTGGTTGTCGGTCTTGCCCTCGAGGTCGGTGCGGATCACCGGCGCGTCCGGCTCCAGCGCCTTCCGTACGTCGATGACCGGGTCGAGGATGTCGTACTCGACGTCGATCAGCTCCAGCGCGTCCCGGGCCGCGTACCGGTCCTCGGCGACGACGAAGGCGACCTCCTGGCCCTGGAAGCGGACCTTGTCGGTGGCCAGCACGGCCTGCACGTCGTTGGACAGGGTCGGCATCCAGGCCAGGCCCTTCTCGGCCAGCATGGCGCCGGTCACGACGAGCTTCACCTTCGGCTGCGCCTGCGCGACGGTGGTGTCGATGCTGACGATCCGCGCGTGCGCCATCGGCGCCCGCAGGATCGGCCAGGTGCAGCATGCCGGGCAGCTGCAGGTCGTCGACGTAGCGGCCCTTGCCGCGGATGAAGCGCGGGTCCTCCTTGCGCAGCATCCGGCCGTGCCCGACGGGCTTGCGGTCGTTGTCCTCGAACGCCGTCTGGCGCTCGTCGATGGCGGTCACGAGCTCGCCTCCTCGAGGACGGTGCGGGTGCCCGCCTCTTCCGCCGCGGCCCACTGCACGGAGCGGACGATCGTCGCGTAGCCGGTGCAGCGGCAGATCTGCCCGGAGATCGCCTCGCGGATCTCCTGCTGCGTCGGGTCGGGGTTGCGGTCCAGCAGCGCCCGGGTGGTCATCATCATCCCCGGCGTGCAGAAGCCGCACTGCAGGCCGTGGCACTCCATGAACCCGCGCTGGATCGGGTCGAGCTCGCCGTTCTGCTCGAGGCCCTCGACCGTGCGGACCTCGTGCCCGCCGGCCATGGCGGCCAGCACCGTGCAGGACTTCACCGGCTCGTTGTCCAGCCAGACCACGCAGGTGCCGCAGTTGCTGGTGTCGCAGCCCCAGTGCGTGCCGGTCAGCCCGAGGTGGTCGCGCAGGAAGTGCACCAGCAGGAGGCGACCCTCGATCTCGCGGGTCACCTCCTCGCCGTTGACGGTCATCGTCACGCGCATGTCAGGCCCTTCCCTCGATGCGTGCCACGGCGCGGCGCAGCGCCCGGCGGGTCAGTTCGTCGGCCAGGTGCCGCTTGTAGTCCGCGGTGCCGCGGGTGTCGGTGACCGGCTCGCAGTTCTCCGCGGCGAGCGCGCCGGCCCGGGCGTACAGGTCCTCGGACGGCGGCCTGGCCGCGCAGCGCCTCGGAGATCGCCGGCAGGCTGGTCGTGTTCGGGCCGACGGCCGCCAGGCCCACCCGGGCGTCGGCGATCACACCGCCGTCCATCCAGACCGCGGCGCCGGCGGACACCACCGCCCAGTCGCCGGCCCGCCGCTCCACCTTCTCGTACGCGCTGGAGCCGTTGGGGCGGACCGGGAAGCGGACCTCGATGAGCATCTCGGCGTCGCCGACCGCCGTCTCGTACGGGCCGCGGTGGAAGTCCTCCATCGGCACCACCCGCTCGCCGCCGCTGCCGCGGATCACGCAGCTGGCGTTGAGCGCGGTGCAGACCGCGGACAGGTCCTCGCTCGGGTCGGCCTGGCAGAGCGACCCGCCGAGGGTGCCGCGGTTGCGCACGACCGGGTCGGCGATGACCCGCTCGGCGTCGCGGAAGATCGGGAACGCGGCCGCCAGCTCGTCGGACTCGAACAGCTCGCGGTGCCGGGTGAGCGCTCCGATCCGGATCCAGCCCGGGTCGGACACGATGTAGCCCAGCTCGGAGTGCAGGTCGTTGATGTCGATGAGGTATTCGAAGTTGGCCAGCCTGAGCTTCATCATCGGCAGCAGGCTGTGGCCGCCGGCCACCAGCCGTGCCGTGTCGCCCAGGCGATCCAGCAGGCCGATCGCGTGGTCGACGCTCGTCGCCCGCTCGTACTCGAATGGCGCCGGAACCTGCATGCGAACCCCCTGCGCTGGACCGTCCAAACCCTCATTCGGCGCCGCGATCGTTGCGTTGTCAACATCGACCTAAGCAACCCCTTAATCCGCCCGTATCGCGCCGGTCGGAGGCGGTACGTCGATGTGCGGCGGCGATCCCACGGGCGGCCCGCAGATGCGGCGGTAGCGGCCCACCTTGACCGAATGTGTCGGAACCATCACCGAGCTGCGGGGCCTGCGTAGCGGCCTACCATGACCGGATGTGTCGGAACATCACGGAGCTGCGGGGGCTGCAGCCGCCGGCGACCGATGACGAGGTCGAGGCGGCGGCGCGGCAGTTCATCCGGAAGGTCTCCGGGCTGCAGAAGCCGCCGGCCGGCGCCGAGGAGGCGTACGAGCAGGCGATCGCGAACGTGACCGCGGAGGTGCACGCGCTGCTCGGGACGCTGCCGCCGCGCCGCCAGCCGCCGGCCACCGTCCCGCCGCTGCGCCGGCCCGAAGTGCGCGCACGGATCGCGGCCCGGGAGAAGGCCCGCGCCTGAGCCTGGCCTACGCGAGAAGGGCCGATCGCTCGGCCGCGGCAGCCGGGCGAGGCTGCCTCCGGTGCCGGCGGCGGACCGGCACCGGAGGAACCCCTTACTTCAAGGCTCGATTTAACGCAGGGGGAAAGGTCCCGGTCAAGCGTCCACCCGGGTGACGGCGGTATTTCGGTTGCCGCCGCTGACCCCGAGCGGACACGCTGTTGTCGACCGGTGCCGGCCGAGGAGGTCGGCGGAGCGGAGGGAGGGCCCGATGACTCAGGACGTCCGGGTGCTGACCGCTGCCCGCCCACGGCCCGCCGGCTGACGACCGCGTCGGTGGGCCACTCACTCCGCTGGAGATGCCCACCGTGTCACGCAGGCATGGCCGCCTCGACGACGACGATCGCGAGGTCCAGAACACCCTGTCCCAGTGGGACGACGAGCCGGGCTGGACCCGGATCGCCGGCCTGCCCGTCAACTACGACTACTCCGCCGACGAGGTCCCGGCCGGCGCCGACCGCTGGAGCAACTGGGACGAGCCGCAGGCCTCCGAGCGCGGTCCCGCGCCGTACCCGGACTGGCTGGTCACCGAGCTCGGCGCCGTCGACTACGAGCTCGGGGTGCTGAAGACCGGCAAGGAGGCCGACGTCTTCCTGCTCCGCCGCGAGGTGCCCGACACCGAGCGGTCCTGCCTGCTGGCGGCCAAGCGCTACCGCGACGACCGGCACCGGCAGTTCCACCGCAGCGCGGTCTACCAGGAGGGCCGGCGGACCCGGAAGACCCGGGACGCCCGGGCGATCCGCAACCGCAGCACATTCGGTCGGCAGCTGGTCGCCGGCCACTGGGCCAGGGCCGAGTTCGACGCGCTGCGGATGCTCTACCAGCTCGGCGCGGCCGTGCCGTACCCGGCGCAGATCCTCGGCACCGAGCTGCTGCTGGAGTTCATCGGCGACGCCGACGGGGTGCCGGCGCCGCGGCTGGCCGAGATCACGACCCGCGGCGGCCAGCTGGCCGACCTCTGGCAGCAGGCGGTCGAGCTGATGGTCGGACTGGCCGCGGCCGGGTATGCGCACGGCGACCTGTCCGAGTTCAACCTGCTGGTGCAGGACGACCGGCTGCTGATGATCGACCTGCCGCAGCTGGTGGACGTGGTGGCCAATCCGCAGGGACCGTCCTTTCTGGACCGGGACGCGTCCACAGTGGCCGGATGGTTCCGCCGGCGCGGCCTTCCCGGTCGACACCGCCGAGCTGATCGACACCCTGCACCGGGAGGCTCGCATCTACTAGGCGTGTCTCTCCCGCGGTGGGTGCCCGCGTCGCCAGCGGGCGGAGAGACAAGCCCGGGCTCACAGCCGACGCTCAGACGGGCCAAAGACTCCGGCCAAGGTCGGCCGACACGGTGGCGGTCGAGACCGATCGAGGAACGGAGACCTGGCATGACCACCACGCTGGAGCGCCCGGCCGCGGGGCCCGCAGTGCCGGCGCGACAACGGCCGCACCGCTGGGAACGCCTGGCCCTGCTCGCCCTGCTCGCCGGCACGGCCGTCCTCTACCTCTGGGGCCTTGGCGCGCTCCGGCTGGGCGAACTCGTTCTACTCGGCCGCGGCGCAGGCCGGGTCGGCCAGCTGGAAGGCGTTCTTCTACGGCTCGTCCGACGCGGCCAGCTCGATCACGGTGGACAAGACGCCGGCCTCGCTGTGGGTGATGGCGCTGTCCGTACGGATCTTCGGGCTGTCGAGCTGGAGCATCCTGGTGCCGCAGGCGCTGATGGGCGTCGGCGCCGTCGGCCTGCTCCACGCCACGGTCAAGCGGTGGTCCGGCCCGGTGGCCGGGCTGATCGCCGGCGCCGTGCTGGCGCTGACCCCGGTGGCGGTGCTGATGTTCCGGTTCAACAACCCGGACGCGCTGCTCGTGCTGCTGCTGGTCGCGGCGGCGTACGCGACCGTGCGGGCGACCGAGAAGGCCTCGGCCCGCTGGCTGATGCTGGCCGGTGCGCTGGTCGGCGCCGGCTTCCTCACCAAGATGCTGCAGGCGTTGCTGGTCGTGCCGGCCCTCGCCGTGGTCTACCTGGTCGCCGCGCCGACCACGGTCCGGCGGCGGATCGGCCACGTGCTCGCCGGCGGGCTGGCGCTGCTGGTCTCGGCCGGCTGGTGGGTCGCGATCGTGGCGCTGGTGCCCGCGTCCGCCCGGCCGTACATCGGCGGGTCGCAGCACAACTCGATCCTCGAGCTGATCCTCGGCTACAACGGCTTCGGCCGGCTCACCGGCAACGAGACCGGCAGCGTGGGCGGCGGTGGCGGCGGCGGGACCGGCATGTGGGGCCAGACCGGCTGGAGTCGGCTGTTCGACAGCGAGATCGGCGGCCAGGTCGCCTGGCTGCTGCCGGCGGCGCTGATCCTGCTCGCGGCGGGGCTGGTGGTGACCCGGCGGCGGCCGCGGACCGACCGCACCCGGGCGGCGCTGCTGCTGTGGGGCGGCTGGCTGCTCGTCACCGGGCTGACGTTCAGCTTCATGGCCGGCATCTTCCACGCCTACTACACCGTCGCGCTGGCGCCGGCGATCGGCGCGCTGGTCGGCATCGGCGCGACGCTCCTGTGGCGGCGGCGCGAGGGCGCGGCGGTGCTGGCGATCACGCTCGCGGTCACCGCCGGCTGGTCGTACGTGCTGCTGAAGCGCAGCGCCGACTTCCTGCCCTGGCTCGCACCGGCGGTGCTGGCCGGCGGGCTCGCGGTCGCACTCGGGCTGCTGCTGGTGCGGTCGCTGCCGCGGCGGGTCGCGGCCGTGCTGGCCGCGGCCGGGCTGATGGTGGTGCTGGCCGGTCCCGCGGCGTACGCGGTGGACACGGCGGGGACCGCGCACACCGGCTCGATCCCGTCGGCCGGGCCCGCGGTGGCCGGGGCGATGGGCGGGCCTGGCGGCGGGTTCCGCGGCGGTCGGCCGCCGCAGGGCGGGTTCGGCGGTGGGTTCGGGGGCGGTCCCGGTGGCGGCGACCGGCGGTGCGACCGGTGGTGCGACCGGTGGCGGGGCGACCGGCGGCGGGGCGGCCGGCGGCGCCACCGGTGGCGCGGCCGGCGGCGCGATGGGCGGCCCGGGTGGCGGCTTGCTCAACGGCTCCACCGCGAGCTCGGAGATGATCGCGCTGCTGGAGAAGAACGCCGACGGCTACACCTGGGTAGCCGCGACGGTCGGCTCCAACAACGCGTCCGGCTACCAGCTGGCCACCGGCGAGCCGGTGATGGCGATCGGCGGCTTCAACGGCACCGACCCGTCGCCGACGCTGGCCCAGTTCCAGCAGTACGTCGCCGAGGGGAAGATCCACTACTTCGTCGGCGGCGGCACCGGCGGCGGCTCCCGGACCGGCGGCAGCGCCGCGGCGCAGGAGATCGCCGACTGGGTCGAGCAGAACTTCACCGCCACCACGGTCGGCGGCGTCACCGTCTACGACCTGACCGGCTGAGCCCGCCGAGCGCCGGCCGGTCCACAGTGGACCGGCCGGCATCGGCGTGCTCCGGTCGTCCCGGCACTATGCTGGCGGACGGTCCGGGACCTCCCGGTGCTGGGGGCGGCAGGAGCCTATCGGCGCCAACCTGACTGCTCCTGTCGTCACCCCAGCCAGAACGTCAGCACGCTGACCAGATAGGTCAGGATCACGTGGGTCTCCATCGAGAAGTCACCTCCTCCCCGTACGTCGGTCTGGTTTTTGTCAGTCCGACAAGAACCAGGCAGGGAGGACCGTAGGACGCTCGATGCGTTATTGTCAATGCGACAAGTCCAACTGAGGGGGACGAGTGGCCGACAGGGGACCCGACGCCGCGGTGGCGGTCGACCTCGCCGTGCTGACCGTGCGGGACGACGCGCTGCAGATCCTCATGATCGAGCGCGGGACCGAGCCGTTCCTCGGTCGGCTGGCGCTGCCGGGCGGGTTCGTCGAGCGGGACGAGAGCCTGGACGCGGCGGCCGGCCGGGAGCTCCAGGAGGAGACCGGCCTGACGCCGGACCGGCTGCACCTGGAGCAGCTGCGCGCGTACGGCGCTCCGGACCGGGACCCGCGGATGCGGATCGTCTCGGTCTGCTACCTCGCGCTGATGCCGGACCTACCGCTGCCGACGGCCGGCGGCGACGCCAGGGCCGCGCGCTGGATGGCGGTCGACGAGGTGCTCGGCGGCGACCGCCCGGTCGCCTTCGACCACCGCGAGATCATCGGCGACGCGGTCGAGCGCGCCCGCCGCATGCTCGAGTACTCGACGCTCGGCGCCGCCTTCTGCGCCGACCGGTTCGCGATCAGCGACCTCCGGCGGATCTACGAGATCGTCTGGGGCCAGCGGCTCGACCCCGGCAACTTCAGCCGCAAGGTCACCGGTGTCGAGGGATTCCTCGTCCCGACCGGGGAGCACAGCCGCGAGGGCGGCCGCCCGGCCGCGCTCTACCGGCGCGGTGCGGCCACCACCCTGCACCCTCCGCTGCTGCGCCCGGTCGCTGATCGCCGGCGGTCAGGCCCACTGGATGCCGTAGCCGTAGCCGGGCAGCAGGTCCTCGAAGCTGGTCTCGAGGTCGCCGCAGGCGTCCGGGTGCAGCGTCTCGCCGTCCAACACCCGCTCGTCCAGGTCGCGGTGGAACGCGTCGGCGACCCGCCAGATCCGCTCCGGCGCGCGCTCCGGGTCGAACCGCACCCGCAGGTGGAAGCGATCGCACCGGGTCGCCGGCGTGTAGGCGTAGTGCTGCTGCATCGCCAGGCTCGGCGGCAGCGTGACCATCACCGAGTACTCGTGCCGCTCGGCCTCCCGCAGCGGCCGGGGCAGCCGGAGGACCACGCCGCATCCGGCTACCGGACGCTGCCTCCGGCTGGGCGAGCTGCCCGCCGTACAGCACCCGCAGGCCGAGCTCGGTGGGCGAGCCCGTGTCGCCGCAGGCTGAACCCGAGCGCGATCTCGTCCAGACCGTCCTGATCGGACACGATCTCCCGCCGCTCGATCGTCACCGGGTCGGTCTCGGTCGAGCAACGCGAGGGCGTGGAAGTCGGCGCACGTACCAGCCCGGGCCGCGGCGCCGGGCCCGCGCGGGCGAGCCGGCGTCGAGCACTTCCGCCAGCCGCCCGCAGGCCTCGTCGACCCGTCGGCGCGCGGTGCGCACGTCCCGGCGCAGCTCGTGCGCGAGCCAGTCGACCCGGTCCTGCAGCTGCAGCATCCTCTCCGTCTCGGGCTGGATGCCGAGCGCGGCCCGGACGGACACGGCCAGCTCGTCCGGCAGCTCGTTGGCCGCCCGGTCCAGCCGGTCGATCAGCTTGGTCCGGACCACCGAGACCGTGTCGCTCTCCGTGATGCCGCAGACCCGGCGCAGCTCCGGGCCGACCCGATCGGCGACCGTGCGATGGTGCAGGCCACCGCCGCGGCGGACGGCCTTGATCTCCTCGGCGAGCGGCTCGGCTGGACGGATCACCCCTGTCACAGGACACGATGGTGTCCAGTCGTTGTCCAGAAGTCCACTATTTCGCGCTGTGAGCGTGCCGTTGCACCCGGCAGGATCGGGACGTCGCGGCGGATCGGATGCGGACGGTGACGAGGCGGGGGGTTCACATCCGATCCGTCGCGGCCACCGGGGAAAGGGACACAGGGCAATGACCTCAACGCTCACCGAGAGCGTCCGCACCGATCAGGAGCCGTACGGCGAGAGACTCTTCCGGCGGGACGTCGGGAGCAGGATCCGCGCCCAGCGGTCGCTGCGTAACCTCCGGCAGGAGGAGCTGGCCGAGCGAGCCGGGGTTAGCCGCAACTTCGTCAGCGCGGTCGAGCGCGGCACCCAGCGCCTGGACGCCTGGCGGCTGCGGCACCTGGCGCTCGCGCTCAACTGCGAGCTCGGCTGGCTGCTGCTGGACGACCGCCCGCTGCCGCGACAGCGCCGCTGAGCCGGTTCGGACAACCATTGTCTGTCTCCCTCCGGGGGGCCTACGGTCGCAGGGGTCGGTTCCCCCGACCGGGGCGGACCGGGAGGGGAGTGGCCCATGCCCACGACGGTGCGCGCCGCGCTGGTCCAGACGACCTGGACCGGCGACAAGGAAAGCATGATCAAGGCGCACGAGGAGTACGCGCGGGAGGCGGCCGCACAGGGCGCCAAGGTCGTCTGCTTCCAGGAGCTGTTCTACGGGCCGTACTTCTGCCAGGTGCAGGACGCGAAGTTCTACGAGTACGCCGAGTCCGTGCCGGGGCCGACGGTCGAGCGGTTCGCGGCGCTGGCCGCGCGAGCTCGGCATGGTGACGGTCCTGCCGGTGTACGAGCAGGAGCAGCCGGGCGTCCTCTACAACACCGCCGCGGTGATCGACGCGGACGGGACGTACCTCGGCAAGTACCGCAAGACCCACATCCCGCACGTCAACGGCTTCTGGGAGAAGTTCTACTTCCGGCCGGGCAACCTGGGCTATCCGGTCTTCGACACCGCGGTCGGCCGGGTCGGCGTCTACATCTGCTACGACCGGCACTTCCCGGAGGGCTGGCGGGCGCTCGGCCTCAACGGCGCCGAGATCGTCTTCAACCCCTCGGCCACCAGCCGCGGCCTGTCCAACTACCTCTGGAAGCTGGAGCAGACCGCCGCCGCGGTCGCCAACGAGTACTTCGTCGGGCACGATCAACCGGGTCGGCATCGAGGACCTCGGCGACGACGACTTCTACGGCACGTCCTACTTCGCCGATCCCGAGGGCAAGCCCGTCGACGGGTACGGCTCCGACTCCGCGGCCGAGCTGATGGTCCGCGACCTCGACATGGACCTGCTGCGCGAGGTCCGCAACCGGTGGCAGTTCTACCGTGACCGCCGGCCGGACGCGTACGGGGACCTGGTCCGGCCGTGAGGACCGCTGATCAAGGGCGGCACGGTCGTCAACGCGACCGGTCCGTCCACTATGGACGTCCTCGTCGAGGACGAGACGATCGCCGCGCTGTACGCGCCCGGGTTCGAGGGCGTGACCGCGCGACCAGACCATCGACGCGACCGGGAAGTACGTGATCCCGGGCGGGATCGACGTGCACACGCACATGGAGATGCCGTTCGGCGGCACGTTCTCCTCGGACACGTTCGAGACCGGGACCACGGCCGCGGCCTGGGGCGGGGTCACCACGATCGTGGACTTCGTCGTCCAGCGCACCGGCGAGGTCGTGCAGGAGGCGCTGGCCCAGTGGCACACCAAGGCCGGCGGCAACTGCGCGATCGACTACGGCTTCCACATGATCCTCGGCGGCGTCGACGAGGACGCGCTCAAGGCGATGGACCAGCTGGTCGACCACGAGGGCATCACCAGCTTCAAGATGTTCATGGCGTACCCGGGGGTGTTCTACTCCGACGACGGGCAGATCCTGCGGGCGATGCAGCGGGCCGTCGAACAACGGCGCGATGATCATGATGCACGCGGAGAACGGCATCGCGATCGACGTGCTGGCCGCGCAGGCGGTCGCCCGCGGCGACACCGACCCGATCTGGCACGGCCTGACCCGACCGTCCGCGCTGGAGGGTGAGGCGACCAACCGGGCGATCGTGCTGGCCGGGGTCGCCGGCGCGCCGCTCTACTTCGTGCACATGTCCGCGTCGGAGGCGCTGGCCGCGGTGGCCGCGGCCCGGGACGCCGGGCGGAACGTGTTCGCCGAGACCTGCCCGCAGTACCTCTACCTCACGCTGGAGGACCAGCTCGGCGCGCCCGGCTTCGAGGGCGCCAAGTGGGTGTGCTCGCCGCCGCTGCGCAGCAAGCACGAGCACCACCAGCCCGACCTGTGGAAGGGCCTGCGCACCGACGACCTCGCCGTGGTGTCCACCGACCACTGCCCGTTCTGCATGAAGGACCAGAAGGAGCTGGGCGTCGGCGACTTCTCCAAGATCCCCAACGGCATCGGCGGCGTCGAGCACCGGATGGACCTGCATCTACCAGGGCGTCGTGGACGGCAAGCTGTCGCTGGCGCGCTGGGTGGAGACGTGCTCGACCACGCCGGCCCGGCTGTTCGGCATGTACCCGCGCAAGGGCGTCATCGCGCCCGGCTCCGACGCCGACATCGTCGTCTACGACCCGAACGGGCGACTCGCGCTCGGGCTCGCAGACGCAGCACATGAACATGGACTACTCGGCGTGGGAGGGCTTCGAGATCGACGGCGCGCGTGGACACGGTGCTCTCCCGCGGGTCGGTCGTCGTGTCGGGCGGCGCCTTCCGGGGCCGGGCCGGCCACGGCCGGTTCGTCCGGCGCGGGCTGTCCGACCTGCTGCACTAGGAACGGGGGGATCCACAGTGGACTTCGGGGTGGTGCTGCAGGCGACCCGCCGGCGGCGCGGGTGGTCGAGCTGGCCCGGCAGGCCGAGCTGCACGGCTTCCGGGCACGTGTGGACGTTCGACTCGCACCTGCTCTGGCAGGAGCCGTACGTCATCTACAGCCAGATCCTGGCCGCGACCCGGACGGTGACCGTCGGCCCGATGGTCACCAACCCGGCGACCCGGGACTGGACGGTGACGGCGTCGACGTTCGCCACGCTCAACGAGATGTTCGGCAACCGTACGGTCTGCGGCATCGGCCGGGGCGACTCGGCGGTGCGGGTGACGAACGGCAAGCCGACCACGCTGGCCACGCTGCGGGAGTGCGTGCACGTGATCCGCGAGCTCGGCGAACGGGCGGCGCGGTCGACTACCGCGGCAGCGACGCTGCGGCTGCCGTGGGCGGGGCGGTCCGAGCTGGAGGTGTGGATCGCCGCGTACGGGCCGAAGGCGCTGCAGCTGACCGGCGAGGTCGGCGACGGGTTCATCCTGCAGCTGGCCGACCCGGACATCGCGGCGTGGACGATCAAGTCGGTGCGGGAGGCCGCGGCGGCGGCCGGCCGCGACCCGGCGTCGGTGAAGATCTGCGTCGCCGCGCCGGCGTACGTCGGCGACGACCTCGCCCACCAGCGCGACCAGTGCCGCTGGTTCGGCGGGATGGTCGGCAACCACGTCGCCGACATCGTCGCCCGGTACGGCACCGCGTCGGGCGTGCCGCAGCGCGCTCACCGACTACATCGCCGGCCGGCAGGGCTACGACTACAACGAGCACGGCCGGGCCGGCAACACGCACACCGACGTTCGTGCCGGACGAGATCGTCGACCGGTTCTGCATGCTCGGCCCGGTCGAGGAGCACGTGCGCGCGGCTGCCCGAGCTGGCCGACGCTCGGCGTCGACCAGTTCGCCGTCTACCTGCAGCACGACGGCAAGGACGCGACGCTGGCCGCCTACGGGGAGCAGGTGATCCCGGCGGTCACCGAGCTGCTGCCGGCCCGCAGTTGACGGTCCCGCCCGTCCCGGACGGGTTGCCGCGGGCCATCGAGGTCCGCGGCGTGCGCCACAACAACCTGCGCGACCTCGACGTCGACGTCCCCGCTGTGGCGGACGGTCGCGATCGTCGGCGTGTCCGGCTCGGGCAAGACCTCGCTGGCCAGCGGCACCCTCTACGCCGAGGGGATGCACCGCTTCCTGGATGGCTTGAGCACCTACAGCCGGCGCCGGATCGAGCAGGCCAAGCGGCCCGACGTCGACCGGATCGCGTACCTGCCGCCGGCGCTGGCACTGCGGCAGCGGCCGCCGATACCGGGGCCGCGGAGCACCGTCGGCACGATGAGCGAGGTCCTCAACGTGCTGCGGCTGATGATGTCCCGGCTCGGCACGCACCGCTGCCCGAACGGTCACCTGGTCCCGCCGTCGATCGCGACCCAGGGCATGGAGCTGGTCTGCCCCACCTGCGGTGTCCACTTCGAACACCCGAGCGCCGAGTTCTTCGCGTTCAACTCGATCGGCGCCTGCCCGGCCTGCCAAGGTCTCGGCGTACGGTCCGAAGTGGACCCTGCTCTGCTGGTGGAGGATCCGGACAAGTCCATCCAGGACGGCGCGGTGTTGTCCTGGAACCAGGGCGGCCGGCGGCTGTCCCGCTACGTCGCGGAACAGCTGGGTGTGCCGCTGGACAAGCCGTTCCGCTCGCTGACCGCGGCACAGAGGCGCACGGTCTTCGAAGGGCCGCCGGTGGAGCGGCGGGTCACGCTCCGGGCCGGCACCGGCCGCGAGGTGACGCTGTCGGTCCACTACGACAACGCGGTCGCGGCGGCTGTGCGCTCGCTGCGCAGCACCAGCGCGCGGACGCGGGAGTCGGTGGCCAAGTTCGTGGTCACCGGGACATGCTCGGTCTGCCACGGCACCCGGCTGCGGCCGGAGGCGCTGACCTCACTGCTGGGCGGGCGCAACCTCGCCGAGATCAGTGCGCTCACGCTGGACTCGCTGCGTACCTTCGCCGCCGACCTGCCGGCGTCCCTGCCGGACGAGCTCTCCCGGCTGACCTCCGGCCTGCTGCGGGAGCTCGACACGGTGCTGCAGCCGTTGCTCGACGTCGGCCTCGGCTACCTGCAGGCGGAACGGGCCGGAGCCACGCTGTCGACGGGCGAGCGGCAGCGCATCGAGCTGACCTCGACCGTACGGGCCAGCACCACCGGCATGCTCTACGTCCTCGACGAGCCGTCGGTGGGGCTGCACCCGAGCAACGTCGATGGGCTCCGGACGACGATCGCCGCGCTCGCCGCCAACGGCAACTCGGTCGTCGTCGTCGAGCACGAGGTGGAGGTGGTCCGCAACGCGGACTGGGTGATCGAGCTCGGACCCGGCGCCGGCCGGCTCGGCGGCACGATCGTCGCCCAGGGCCAGCCGGCCGACGTGGCCGCCGACCCGCACTCGATCATCGGCCCGTTCCTGTCCGGCGGACCGGCGGTTTCCCGTACGCACACGCCGGCGGGCGGTGCGGGCTCGATCGCGATCGAGATCGACTCGCTCTACAACCTGCGCGACGTGCGCGCCGAGTTCCCGGTGCGGGCGCTGAGCGTGGTCGCCGGTCCGTCCGGGGCCGGCAAGACCGCGATCGTGCTGGACAGCCTGCTGCCCGCGGCCCGCGTGGCGCTGTCCGGACAGGTACTGCCCGGACACGTCCGGTCGCTCGACCTGGCCGGCATCGCCCAGGTCGTCGAGGTGGACGCGACGCCGATCGGGCTCAACGCCCGCTCGACGCCGGCGACGTACTCGGGAGCGATGGACGCGCTGCGCCGGGCCTTCGCGGCGCTGCCGGCGGCGCGGCGGCGGCGGTTCGGCGCCGGCCACTTCTCGTTCAACACCCGGGCCGGGCAGTGCCCGACCTGCCGCGGGCTCGGCGAGATCGACCTGGACGTGCAGTACCTGCCGGACATCAGCGTGGTCTGCCCGACGTGCCACGGCTCCCGGTACGCGGCCGAGGTGCTGGAGATCCGCCTCGACGGCCTGACGATCGCCGACGTGCTCGACCTGACCGTGCGCGAGGCCATCGACCGGTTCGGGTCCGACCGGTCGACAGCCGGTGCGCTGCGGCCGATCGCCGACGTCGGTCTCGACTACCTGCGACTCGGCGAGCCGACGCCGTCGCTGTCCGGCGGCGAGTCGCAGCGGCTGCGCATGGCCTCCCGGCTGCGGACCAGTCAGCGCGGCGCCCTGTACGTGTTCGACGAGCCGTCGACCGGCCTGCACCCGCTGGACATCCGGACGCTGGTCGGCGTGTTTGAACGGTTGCTCGAGGACGGCGCCACGATCGTGGTGATCGACCACGACCTCGACCTGCTCGCCGCGGCCGACCACGTCCTCGACGTCGGGCCGGGTGGTGGTCCGGACGGCGGCCGGATCGTCGCCCGCGGGACGCCGGGCGAGGTGGCGAAGGACCCGAACAGCGTGACCGGCCCCTACCTGGCCGCGCACCTGGGTTGACGCCGAGGTGCTCGGGCCTGATGCCGATCGCGAGCAGGTAGGCCGGGATCGCCTGCAGTGCCGGGAATCGCTGCAGCACCCGTACCGGGGCCGGTGCGGCACCGCCGTCGAGCAACGGCGCGACGATCCGGCGGTGGATCGCCCGCTGGCCGGCCTGCGTGACGGCGGTCGGCAACGCCCGCCGCCGCTGCACCCGGGCGAGGTCGCGTTCGGACAGTGCGCCGGTCCACAGTGGACGGACGAGCAGGTTCGCGGTGGCGACGGCGTCCTGCACGGCCAGGTTGATGCCGACACCGCCGACCGGGGACATCGCATGCGCCGCGTCGCCGATGCAGAGCAACCCCGGCCGGTGCCAGCGGCGCAGCCGGTCCACCTTGACCTCGAGAACGGCACGTCGGTCCAGCTGACCAGCTCGTCGACCCGGTCGGCGAGCGCCGGCTCCAGCGTGGCCAGGTCGGTCCGGAAGGCGTCCAGCCCGGCGGCCCGCAGCCGGTCGTAGCCGCCCTTGTCGATCACATACCCGACCTGCCAGTAGTCGCCGCGGTCGATCCGGATCAGCACCCGCCCCGGCGCGACCCGCCCGCCGGTGCTGGCCACGTCGGACCCGCGGCGGGACAGCCGGAACCAGAGCACGTCCATCGGTGCGTCGTACGCCCGTACCGGCAGCCGGGCCGCCCGTCGGATCGTCGAGCGCCGGCCGTCCGCGGCCACCGTGAGCGTCGGCCGGGACCGACTCCGCCGGCGACGGTGAGGCCCGGTGACCCGCCCCCGCTCGACCAGCAGCCCGGTCGCCTCGGTCCTCCATCAGCAACCGGAATCCGGGGTATCCGGCCGCGTGCCGGTGACGAAGTCGAGGAAGTCCCACTGCGGCATCAGCGCGATCTCCCGATGCCGGCCCGGGATACGCCGGAGATCGGCCAGCAACCACTCCCGGTCGCCGGCGGCGACGCGCACCTCGGTCGATCCGCTGCTGATCGAGCCGCGCGAACTCGTCGCCGAGCCCCAACTCGTCGAGCAGCGTCAGCGTGGACGCGTGAATCGTGTCGCCGCGGAAGTCGCGCAGGAAGTCGCCGTGCTTCTCGAGCACCGACACCCGCAGCCCGGCCCGGGCCAGCAGCAGCCCGAGCACCGCCCCCGCCGGCCCGCACCCCGCGATCACGCAGTCGACCCGCTCCACCGGCCCAGTTTCACCCGAGCCCGCCCATCCGGGTATCCTGGCTCGGTCGGAGCGGGCAACCGCCCCGTGCGCTCGTAGCTCAACGGATAGAGCACTTGACTACGGATCAAGAGGTTGCAGGTTCGAGTCCTGCCGAGCGCGCGTCTGGCTGAGACAGGACACAGGGGCCAACCTTCCAGGTCAGGCCCCTGTGTGCTGTCCGGGGTCGGGTCGATGACGATCACGCTCTCACCTCCGTCCGGCCGCGATGTACCGATCTGTGTACGCACGGCCGGTGGCTGGGGGCAGTGCGCTCGGCCGGAGGCATCGTCGCGGTGTCCTCGGAGCCGAGGAGCGAGGTATCGACCGCCTCCGACGCCGGCCCGCTGACGGGGCATTGGGCCGTGCGTTAGAGGTCGGCGATGACGCTGATCTGCGAGTGGCCCGGACCGGGCCAGCGGCCGGGGTCGGCGGCTGAGGGGCCGGTACGCCGCGGCCCGCGCGCGTGGCATAGATAGCCGACTGAAGCCGATGCGGCGTCGATTCGTCGACGACCGTCTGTCATGACGCGTTCACCTTCGGTGCGCGCGGGCTTCGTCCGCTAACTTCCGCGGTGCCGTTCGGATACGCCCCGGCGGACGACGTTGCTACCTTCCGCCGTCCACGGAAGCGGTCCAAGGAGCCAGCGCCGTGTCCCGTCGTGCTGTCGTCGCTCTGGTGCTCGTCGTCGGCTGTGCCGGCGGTGTTGCCGCCACCGATCTCGCTCGCGGCCGGCCGGCCGGCGGGGTCGAGGCCGGCATCGGGGTCGAGATCAGCCTTCCGCTACCGGCGCTGCCGATGGGACCGGGGCCGCTCTACCCGTGGATTGCGTACGGGCCCGCGGGGCGACCGACAACGCGGCGCTGCGGTGGAGTGAGCAGACGCTGGCGGCGATCCGGGCGCTCAAGACGGGGCCGACGATCAACGCCCGGGCGCTCGCTGTCGTGCACACCGCGATGTACGACGCGTGGGCCGCGTACGACCCGACGGCGGTCGGCACCCGGCTCGGTGGCACGCTTCGCCGGCCGGCGGCGGAGCGAACCGAGGCCAACAAGAGCCTGGCGATGAGCATGGCCGCCTACCGCGCGCTGCTCAACCTGTTCCCCGCGCTCGCGGCCGACTTCCGGGCGCTGATGGCCGGGATGGGCTATGACCCGGACGATGGCCTCGACCGATCCGGCAACGCCGGCGGGCGTGGGCAACCGGGCGGCGGCGGCGGTGCTCGCCTACCGGGCGACCGACGGGTCCAACCAGGCCGGCGGCTACGCGGACACCACCGGCTACCAGCCGGTGAACTCGCCCGGACCAGGTCGTCGACCCGATGCGCTGGCAACCGCTGCGGGTGCCGGATGGGGCCGGCGGCTTCTCCGTGCAGAAGTACCTCACCCCGCAGTGGGGCGGGGTCACGCCGTTCGCCCTGAGCTCGCCGGACCAGTTCCTGCCGCCCGGCCCGACGAAGACCACCTTGCTGCTGCTCGACCAGGAGATCACCGACACCCTGCTGCAGAGCGCGACGCTGACCGACCTGACCAAGACCCGCGCGGAGTACTGGGCCGACGGCCCGCACAGCGAGACCCCACCCGGGCACTGGATCCTCTTCGCCGGCGCGGTCGTCCCGGGCCCGTGGCTACGGCCTCGACCAGAGCGTGAAGCTCACCTTCGCCGTCGCCAACGCCGAGCTGGACGCCAGCATCGCCGCCTGGAACGCCAAGCGTCGCTGGGACTACGTCCGCCCGATCACCGCGGTCCGCACCCGGATGAAGGGCAAGCTCGTACTCGCCTGGGCCGGCCCGGGCAAGGGCACCCGGCTGATCCGCGGGGAGACCTGGACGGCCGTACCAGGCCGTGACCTTCCCGACCCCGCCGTTCCCCGAGTACGTATCCGGGCACTCGACCTTCAGCGCCGCCGGAGCCCGCGTGCTGCAGCAGTTCACCGGCAGCGACCTGTTCGGCGCCCGGACCACGATCCGTGCCCGGGTCGTCGTTCGTCGAGCCCGGCATCACCCCGCTGCTGCCGACACCGCTGGTGTGGGCGACCTCTCCGCCGGCGGTGGACGACGCCGGGATGTCGCGCCGCTACGGCGGGATCCACTTCCCGGACGCCGACCTCAACGGGCGCACGCTGGGCCGGTCAGTCGGCGCAGAACGCCTGGGCGAAGGCGCAGACGTACTTCGCCGGCAGCGGAGGCTGAGCGTCCTGCGGGCTCTGCAGCGTCGTCCGGGGCCGGAGTGTCAGTCGACGATGTCGCGGGCGATGGCCTCCCGGTAGAGCGCCGGGACGTCGCGGGCGAGCACGAAGCCGTGCCTGACCAGCCGGACCGCTGGACCAGGACCTTGTGTGGGTACTCGGCGCCACCGCGGTACAGCCCGTCCTGCTGCTCCGCGGTGAACGGCCGGTTCGTGCCGTAGAGCACGCAGAACGCCGCGTTACGTTGCTCATGCCGCCGGTCGCGCCGGATCCGGGTCCGTGGAATGTCAGTACTGGGGCATCGCGTGTGACCGGCAGCAGGCTCTCCCGAGATCCGCCATCGCTCGACCGTGCTGAAAGTAGTGCGTTCACCTGGCCTTGTGGTGATGGTCGGCTACGAATGCTGATGCGCCTTTCGTGAGCAGCGTCCTAGGGTCGGGTGGTGCTGATCGGGGTGTTGCCGTACGACCCGGAGTGGGTGGTGCGGTTCGGGGAGGAGCGGGCGGTCCTGGAGCGTTTGTTGGCGCCGTGGCTGAGTGCCGGTGTGCACCACATCGGGTCGACGTCGGTGCCCGGGCTGGCCGCGAAGCCGGTGATCGACATGATCGCCGGGGTGCATGACCTGGGCGCGGCCGAGGCGGCCGTCCCGATCCTGGAAGAACACTCCTGGGTGCACGCGTTCCACCGGCCTCGGGCGCTGTGGTTCCGTAAGGGGTCGGCGGAGCAACAGACGCACGCGCTGCACCTGACCGAGCCGGGTAGCGACCTGTGGCGAGAGCGGTTCGCCTTCCGGGACGCGCTGCGCGCTGACCCTGAGTTGCGGGCGGAGTACGAGCAGCTCAAGCAGGAGCTGGCCGTAGCGCACCCCGATGACCGAGTCGCCTACACCGCTGGAAAGCGCGCGCTCGTCGGCCGGGTCCTGGCCGCGGCCGGGATCCAGCTGGGGCCCGTGCCGCGATGACCGCCGTCGGCGACGGTGATGGTCTCTGCCAGTTGCCGCTTGAGTGCCGGCGAGGTGGTGTTCATCTCCGCCTATACCGTCCCCGGCCGCAGCGCGGGCAGAGCCTTGTCCAAGGCCCTGCGGGCGTCGTGGGCGCTGTTGACGCTCAGGACGAGATCGGCGTCGCGGACAGCGTCGGCCTCGTCCGCACGCGCAGCCACCCCCGGCGGAGCCGGGACCGACGGGTCGAAGCCGCGGACGTCCGTGCCGGTGGCGACGAGGTCGGCGGCGATGGCGGCCCCGCCTCTCCGAGACCGAGGATCCCGATCGCGATCACGGGACGTGGTTGCAGTGCTGAGCTCATCCGTCGCCTTTCCGGTGTACGGCCGGATCGGGCCGGCGAACGACGTCACGCGCGTACTGATCTTCGCCACGAAACGGTCCGGCCCGAAGCCAACCTTCGCTTTGTCCGGTAGGTGGTGTGACGCTCCGTAATAGGAGGTCTGGCCACGGGGTGTGGTGGCGTATTCACCTCGGCGTGTTCGGCGCGCGTGTATCTTCTCGGCTTACGGGGGTCTCTTAGGCGCATGGCCGCCTGCCGGAGGTGTGAACGGTGACCGACCGCTCCGGTGACGGCCGGCTCGAATTAGTGGTCGAGCCTCGCAGTGACGACTACGACGCCGCGGACGATCGCTGGCGCGCGCAGGTCGGCACGCTGCACGAGGAGCTGGCGGCGCAGGTGGACACGTTCCAGCGCGGCCGGGCTGCGTCCGGGACCAAGGGGACGGTCGACGAGGTGATCCTCGCCTTGGGCAGCTCCGGCGCGCTGACCGCGGCGGTGGAGTGCTTCCGCGCCTGGTTGCAGCGCGACAAGAGCCGCAGCATCGACGTGCGGTGGGACGAGGACGGCGTCGAGCGGCACGTCACGTTCAGTGGTGACAACGTGGACGCGGCAACGGTGAAGGAGATCGCCCGGGCCGCGGCCGCACGAGTGGGAGGCCCGGCGTGGTCAAGTACCGAGCCCTCCTGATCGGGAACTCGACCTACCCCGCGGACGAGCACAATCTGCAGCAGCTCCGGGGGCCGATCAAGGACATCGCCGCGGTCAACCGCGCGCTCATCGACAAGGACACCGGGTTGTTCGCCGACGCCGATGTCACCTTGTTGCCGGAGGTGACCTCGACCCGGGCGATCCGGGCGCTCGGGAAGTTCTTCGCCGGTGCCGATCGCGACGACGTACTGCTCATGTACTTCAGTGGTCACGGCAAGCTCGACCAGAACGGTCGACTGCACCTGTGCATGCAGGACACCGAGACCACCGACCTGCTCGCTACGGCGGTCAGCAACGTCCGGATCAACGAGTTCGCCGATGCGTCGCGGGCGCGCAACATCGTCCTCATCCTCGACTGCTGCTACGCCGGCGCCTTCCGCGGCGGTGACCTGGGTGAGTCGGTCGCCGGACCGGGCCGGTACGTCCTGTCGAGCTGCCGGGGGACGCAGTTGGCCAACGACGCCACCGTCGACAACGGCACCAGCTTCTTCACCCAGCATCTCGTCGACGGCTTGCTGACGGCGGGCGACTCCGACGACGACGGGTACGTCTCGTTCTCCGACGTGTACGCCTACATCGATCGCCGGTTGCGAGAGGCGGGCAAGCAGATCCCGGCGCGGCGCGTCGACGGGGACGGGGATCTGCGGCTGGCGAAGCGCCCGCACCCGGCGGTCGTCCCGCCTGCGACCGCACCGACGGCGGACGCGGAGGCGGCGCCGGACCGAGCGGACGGACAGGACTCCGTACCGGCGGTGCCGAAAGCAGCCCTCGACCCCGCCGGCCCAGGCTCGCCGGCGGTGTCGGACACGGCAGGGGCGGCTCAGGCGGCAGGCACGTCATCGCCGACGCGCGCCACGTCGACGGGCGGACCGGCGGGTTGGTGGACGCGCGGCCGTGTCCTCGCCGCTGTCCTGGTGGTCGTCGTCGCCGGCGCTGCCGGCGCGGCGGCGCTGCTGCTTCGGGGTGGTGGCGGTGGGAACGGATCGACTGCCGGGAGCGGCACGTACACCGCCACGGGTCCCTGGCGTTTGCGCATCGACGGCACTGCGTACGGCGAGGGATGCACGGTGGCGTTGACGAACGAGACGTCGGGAGAGCCCGTCACGCTGCCGGGCGACATCTACTCGGTCGCCAGGTACCAGGTGGCCGGCGCCGGGACGTTCCGGTGGCAGGCCAACGACAGCCGCTGCCTGGTCACTCCGTTCGCCGGCAGCGGCACGGCGACACTGCCGCTGCTGCAGGAGGCCAACGGCGACACGGATGCGATCAAGGCGCCAGCCGGGAAGCTGGCGATCAACATCGCGGACAACAGAGGCAGTAACTGCACCATCCGGCTGTTCGACGCGACCAATGGAGAGGCGCTCGACGTGAAGGCGTGGGAACGGGGGAACGGGGACTTCACCCTCGATCCGGCCGGCCGGGCGTCGGTCTACGTCTCCGACGACAACTGTGCCATCCGCGTCTCCGCCCAAAGTTGATCAGACGAGCTAGAGGGTGCGCCGGATCCGGGAGACGCCCGGGCGGGGTCGGCCTGCCCCGACGCGGGTTCCGGACTGCTTCGTCAACTCCGTCACCACGGTCGCGAGGTCGGCGCCATCCCGGCGGGCGGCGAGAGCCTCGAGATATGCCTGCCACCGCGGCAGATCCGCACGCCAGCTCAGCACGTAGTTTCGCAGTGACTCCGGGCTCGCGCTCCGGTGGAGGCGCAGGGCGGCGTTGAGTGCGGTCCTGGCTCGGCGGGCACCCTCGACATTCGGCATCAACTCGAGCGAGCGGATCAGGTCGTTGATGAGTGCTGATCGTCGGGCGACGGCGCGCCGCCAGTATGCCGGCGTTCCGGCGATGGCCCACAGCGCCGGGCCGTCGTCCTCCAGTAGGTTCATCAATCCTTCGGCGATGATGTCCCCGGGCTCCTCCGACATCGCCCGCGTCGACGAATACGGGTCGTATCGCAACTGGCGGACGCTGCCTGCCCTGGCGATACACCGCCCGTATTGACTCGATGCCTGGGCGAGGGCGATGAGAAACATCCAGTCCTCGTTGTAGACCCCTGGAAAGAACGGCAGCCGCTCGTCACAGCGGACCAGGAGTGCCGCGCTGCCGACGAAGATGGTCTGCTCCTTGCCGGCCAGCCTGCGGGCATGGCCGATCACCGAGTTGTCCGGGAACTCCTCGACCGTCCAACTGATCGCACGCAAATCAGGACTTGCCTGCAGCGCGGTCACGGCGGCTTCGATTCCGATCTTGTCCAGAGTGCGGTCGTCGTCCTTGGTGATGACGTCGTCGTCCAGGAAGAGCAGATACCGCCAGCCGGCTCGGACGGCTGCAGCGATACCGAGGTTGCGTTTCACCGCCGCGTCGTTGGACCGCTCCAGGCGTACCAGCGGGTGTCGCAGGGAGGACAGCTCCGTCGAGGGAACGGCGGCGGGTCGGTCGATGACGGTCAGCCGGTCGCCCAGCGCCTGCCGGATCCCGGGCGGGAAGTCGACCGCGTGAGCCCGGCCGCTGCAGATGACCAGCAGGGCCCAGCCAAGGTGCTGCGCCAGCTGCGTGGCGAGCTGCAGCCCCGGCTCCTGGTCAAAGGATCGGTACGCCGGGAGCACGATGCCGCCGCCCTCGAGCCCGTCGAGGCGGCCGTCCGCGGGCACCGTCAGTTCCTGGATGATCCGCAGGTGTGACGGTCGGTAGGCGGCCGAGTCCGCCTGCGGGAGGGACAGACAAGAAATGTGGGCGATCTCGTCCCGCACTTCTCCCGGGGGGTCATCGACAGGCGACACGGGCTTCTCCGAAGAGGCTGGCGGCAGGGTTCGCCGTGTGCTGGCTAGGACGAGATGCGCAGTCTGTGGAAAGGTCGTTCGAGGTCGGGGGTGATCGTCCGTCCCGCGATCACCGGCACGTGGATCAACATCCAGAAGTCGTTCTCACTGCCGACGTGGTCGCGGACGTACCGCTCGTTCCGGGTCCGCAGCCGGGCATCGGTGAAGGCTCGGACGGCGCCATAGGTCCCGCGGGTGAATCCTCCGAGGCACATGGTGATGCGTGCCGACACGTTGAGTGGATTCGTCTTGCGTGCAATGAGGGCGACGTCGTAGTCCAGTTGCGGCACGCCCTCGAGGCGCACCGGCGCGCGGGCCGGGTCGCCGGTGCGCCGAAATCGAGGCCGGAACACCTTCTCACCCGCGCCCAGATAGGTCGGATCGTCGTTCTCGTCGACTGTGACGACGAATTCGACGTCGAGTTCCTCGTCGCCGCCGTCCGGAATCCGCGTGCGGACCGGCAGTTCGAGCCTGCTGATGAGCGGCCCGACCAGCCCTTCGGCATCCGCGCTGTCCGTGCTGCCGGCCACGGGAGGTGGCGCGTCCGCGCCGCCCAGGATGACCAGGTGTCCGGTGAGCTCGTCGGGGTCGCGCACGTGGTCGAAGGTCCGCCACCGCACCTCGGCGGCCGGATTCTCGGCCCGGATGTGTCCGACGAGCTCGATCAGGGCGTCTATGTCGCCGTTGCGGATGGACTCGATGTAGTTGGGATGCGCCGGCCTCGAGTAGGCCGTGATGGGCGGAGCGTCAGGCGGGACCGTGCCGTCGTCGTTCAGCCCGAGCTGGCGGCGAGACAGCGGGGTGCCCAGAATGGTGATCGCCTGACCGTCCGGGAAGTGCCAGAACCGCCCGCCCGATGTACCACTATCGCGTTGCGTGGACGATTGCGGGACGGTCGCCTCCTCCCGCAGCTGCACGAGCTCCTCGACCAGCTCCTGTACGTGGCGGACCTCTTCAGCCGTCAGCTCGTCCGGCTCGGCCAGCCGCAGGGTCTTGTCGGCGTTCTCCCGGCGTGCACCGAACACGCGTCCGTAGACCTCGAGGCGGTGCTCCGGCGGCGTCGCCTGGCCGCTCTCCCAGGACGAGATCAGCGCTGGACTCGCATCGAGGACGTCCGCCAGCTCGCGTTGCGTCAGGTCGAAGCCTTCGGACTGACGCAACCGCCGCAGGCGGTCGCCCAGAGGTCTCCGCCCCGTCGGCGTCACGGTCCCTCCCCGTGTCTTCAGATCAATCAGATGACTCTAGCTGGTTCAGGTGAACGGTCAATGCGGGTCCGGACTTTATACCCATCCGACCAATTTTGGCAGGCGAACACGGAGCCTCACGAGGGCCATCTGCGTCCGTCCTCGCCGGGTCGTGACGGCTCGGCGACGAAACATGGAGGTGGATGGGTCTTGATTGGATCACAATAGTGGCTCATCCTGACTTCAGGTCCACTCTAGCTGAACTACTGATCATCAGGAGCTGGACAGCTTGACTAGTTGAAGACCAGGCGCGGATCGCCACGGGGAGGCGTCATGCAGCAACAGGTTCTTCACGAGGCGCAGCCGATTAGCCAACCGGTCGGTCATGCCGACCCAGGGGTGGCGTTCGGGCTGCTGGTCGCGTTCGTGCTCGCGTTGCTGATCGTCCGGTACCTCAAGGTGATCCTGATCTTCCTGGCCATCGCGCTGGTGGTGATGCTCATCCTGGGTGCGTCCATGATCGAGCCGCTCATCGTCGAGGCGTTGCACGACGTGGCCGGCGGCGGCTGACCCGGCCCGATCGGCGGTTTGCCGGGCCGTGCTCCGAGACTGTCCGGCATCGGGCGGTCCCGGCACGATGAGGTCGTGCGGGAGTCGTGACTCGGGTGGATGGGCGGGGTGGCGAGCGTGCTGAGGCCGGTGCTGGCGTCCAAGGTGCGGGTGCCCGGGCGGCGGCGGGAGGTGGTGCCGCGGCCGCGGTTGGTCGGGCGGGTGGGGAGCGGCGCACGGCTGACGTTGGTGTCGGCGCCGGCGGGATTCGGCAAGACGACGCTGGTCACCGAGTGGCTGGCGGAGGCCGGGGGGCCGGCGGTGGCGTGGGTGTCGCTGGACGAGCGCGACAACGATCCGGGCACCTTCTGGACGTACGTCATCACGGCCCTGCAGGGTGCGACCGAGGGCGCCGTGGCCGGCGCGCTCGGGCTGCTGGCGTCGCCGCAGCCGCCGATCGACGCCGTGCCGTGGCCGAGAGCAGGATGATCGGGGCGCCGATGAGGCCGATGGTCGGGATGATCCGGGGCACGAGCCGCCCCCGGTACAGGGCGGTGCCGAGGAACAGGGCGTTGATCCCGGCGATGAGGCCGGGCCCGAGCAGGAACGTCCACTGGCGCATCGCGACCAGCGCCTCGCCGGTGACGCCGAGCGCCTCGGCCTGCGCTCCGGTGGCGCCGGCGAACTGGTCCTGCAGCGTCACGACGGACAGCAGGCTCATGACGCCGACGAGGATGAGGGTGGCCTCGACGACCCGGGACGTGACGAACCCGATCGCCGCGGTCCGGCTGACCCGCCTGGTCACCGGGTAGAGCGCGACGGCGGTGCCGACGCAGGCGATGGCCGTGATGACCTCGAGCCACGAGCCCCACAGCAGCGCGGTGTTGCTGCCGCGGGCCGCTGATGTAGCCGGCGGGGTCGTCGACCACGTCGGCGAACAGCTTCAGCTGCGGGATGGAGGCGGCGAACGTGATCAGGTAGGCGATGCCGCCGGCCAGGGCGACCTTCCTGGTCGGGTCCATCCGGCGCTGCGGGGCGGTGGCTTCGTGCCTGCGGGTGTCGGGCGCGGCGGTGGTCATGGCGGTCTCCTCGAGCGTCGGGCGGGTCAGTGCGGATCGGTCGTGGGCTCGTCGGCGGCGGGCGTGACGGAGACGAGCGGCAGCCCGAGGTCGCCGAGCTTGCGCAGCACGCCGTGCAACCCGGCCTGGTCGGTCCGGCCGGCGAGGACGGTGCTGCCGTCGCTCGCGCTGGTGAGCGCGAAGCCGTCGAACCAGGCGGCCCAGCGGGCGTCCAGGTGTCCCTTGACCCGGATCTCGTACCGGCCGGGGCCGTGGCTCGGGTGGGTGCATGTCGCTCACCTCCTCTCGGGCTCGTCCCTGGAGCTGGGACTGGTCGGAAAGGTAGGAAGCGAGGTGGTGAGCCGTCGTCACCACATGTGGTGACCCGGGTGGTGAACTTCGGCCCGAGGGCGCCGGCCCGAGCGGTGCTCACTCCCGAGGGATGAGGTGATCATGACCGCGCAGGCACACGCTGGAGCGGGACGGCCGCGGGAGCCGTCCCGGGAGGTGGTCGGCATGGCGGGTGACGCGGAGGCGAGCCGGCTCGACGAAGCGGATCGGCTGGGGGTCCCCTGGCGGCGCTGGGGGCCGTACCTCAGCGAGCGGCAGTGGGGCACGGTCCGCGAGGACTACAGCCCGGACGGGGACGCCTGGTCCTCCTTCCCGCACGACCACGCCCGGTCCCGCGCGTACCGCTGGGGCGAGGACGGGATCGCCGGGATCAGCGACGACAAGCAGCGGCTCTGCTTCTCCCTGGCGATGTGGAACGGCCGCGACCCGATCCTCAAGGAGCGGATGTTCGGCCTCACCAACTCCGAGGGCAACCACGGCGAGGACGTCAAGGAGTACTACTTCTACCTCGACAGCACGCCGACCCACTCGTACCTGAGCTTCCTCTACAAGTACCCGCAGGCGGAGTACCCGTACGCCGATCTCGTCGCGACGAACCGGGCCAGGAGCAGGACCGACTACGAGTACGAGCTGCTCGACACCGGGGTGTTCGACGACGACCGCTACTTCGACGTGGCGGTCGAGTATGCGAAGGCGTCGGCGGAGGACCTGCTCGTCCGGGTCACCGTCCACAATCGAGGGTCGGACCCGGCGACGCTCCACCTGCTGCCGACGCTGCTGTTCCGCAACACCTGGTCCTGGGGGCTCGACGGGGCGAAGCCCGGCCTGCACGCGCTCGCCGACCGGCCCGGCATCGCCGCCGAGCATGCCGATCTGGGCACCCGGCGGCTCTACTGCGACGCCGACGTCCCGCTGCTGTTCACCGAGAACGAGACCAACACCGAGCGGCTCTACGGGCGGCCCGCCGACTCGCCGTTCGTCAAGGACGGGATCGGCCGGTTCGTCGTCGGCGGCGAGACCGGCGCGGTGAACCCGGACCGGGTCGGCACCAAGGCCGCCGCGCACTACGTCCTCGACGTCCCGGCCGGCGGCAGCGCGACCGTACGGCTGCGGCTGGCCGACACCGACCTCGGTGCGGACGCGATCACGGCCGAGTTCGACGAGCTGATCGACCGGCGCAAGGCCGAGGCCGACGAGTTCTACGCGGGCCTGGCCCATCCGGAGATGACCGACGAGGAGCGCCGGGTCGTCCGGCAGGCGCTGGCCGGGATGCTGTGGACCAAGCAGTACTACGCGTACGACGTGGAGCGCTGGCTGATCGAGCACGGCCGCGACCCGATGGACCCGGAGTCGGGCGTCCGCAACGCGGACTGGTTCCACCTCGTCGCCGACGACGTGCTGTCCATGCCGGACAAGTGGGAGTACCCGTGGTTCGCCGCCTGGGACCTCGCCTTCCACGCGATCCCGCTGGCGCTGGTCGACGTCGGCTTCGCCAAGCAGCAGATCGACGTGCTGCTGCGCCGGCTCTACCAGCATCCGAACGGGCAGCTGCCGGCGTACGAGTGGAACTTCACCGACGTCAACCCGCCGGTGCACGCCTGGGCCACGCACTTCGTCTACCAGCTGGAGAAGGGGCGCACCGGCAAGGGCGACCTGGAGTGGCTGGAGGCCGCGTTCCAGAAGCTGGTGAAGAACTTCACCTGGTGGGTGAACCGCAAGGACCCCGAGGGCCGCAACGTGTTCGAGGGCGGCTTCCTCGGACTGGACAACATCGGCGTGTTCGACCGCAGCGCACCGCTGCCCACCGGCGGCCACCTCGACCAGGCCGACGGGACCGCCTGGATGGCCCTGTACGCGCAGGTGATGCTCGCGATCGCGCTCGAGCTGTCCAGCGCCGGCGACCCGGTCTACCTGGAGCAGGCCGAGACCTTCTTCGAGCACTTCGCCTGGATCGCCGCGGCGATGAACCGGCCCGACTCGCCGCGGTCCGGGCTGTGGGACGAGGAGGACGGCTTCTTCTACGACGTGCTGCGGCTGCCGGACGGCACGGCCGTGCCGCTCAAGGTCCGGTCGATGGTCGGGCTGCTCCCGCTCGCGGCCGCCACCGTGATCTCCGCCGACGTGGACGAACGGTTCCCCAGCCTGGTCGCCGGCGCGCGGGAGTTCGTCGCCCGGCATCCGGGCGCGCTGGCCGGCGTCGCCGGGGCCCGGCTGCAGGGCCACAACGGCCGGCGACTGTTCGCGCTGTTCGGCGAGCACCGGCTGCGGCGGGTGCTGACCCGGATGCTCGACGAGGCGGAGTTCCTCAGCCCGCACGGCATCCGGTCGGTGTCCCGCTACCACCTCGACCACCCGTACACGTTCGACGTCGGCGGCCAGGACTACCGGGTGTCCTACCTGCCGGCGGAGTCGGACACGGGCATGTTCGGCGGGAACTCGAACTGGCGCGGCCCGGTCTGGTTCCCGGTGAACGCCCTGCTGATCCGGGCCCTGCTCAACCTGTACGTCTTCTACGGCGACGAGTTCACCGTCGAGTGCCCGACCGGCTCGGGGCAGCAGATGACGCTCTACCAGGTGGCGGAGGAGATCGCGAACCGGCTGACCCGGATCTACCTGCCGGACGCCGACGGCCGGCGCCCGGTCTACGGCGGGATGGAGAAGTTCCAGACCGACCCGCACTGGCGGAACCTGCTGATGTTCCACGAGTACTTCCACGGCGACAACGGGGCCGGCATCGGCGCCAGCCACCAGACCGGCTGGACCGGCCTGGTCGCGCTCACCGCCACGCTCGTGCACAGCATGGCCGCCGAGGGCCTGCTCGCCGACGGCCTGGAGGCGGCGTTCCGGCGCGGGCCGAGCGCGGCGGTGCGGTCGTGAGGCCGGCAAGTGGCCGGCACAGCCGGTCATCCACGAGGTCGACACCTGGGTGTGGCTGGCCGAGCTGGGGCCGGACCGGACCCTCGGCACCGTCCCGGCGGAGGCGTGGGACGCGCTCGCACTGTCCGGTGTGGACGCGGTCTGGCTGATGGGCGTCTGGGAGCGGAGCCCGGCCGGGCTGGCGATCGCGCTGGGCAACGAGCAGCTGACGGCCGCCTTCGCCCGGGCGCTGCCGGACCTCGCTCCCGTCGACGTCGTCGGTTCGCCGTACTGCATCCGCCGGTACGTCGTGGATGCCCGGCTCGGCGGCCCGGCCGGACTGGCAGCCGCCCGGGCCGAGCTGGCCCGGCGCGGCGTCCGGCTGCTGCTCGACTACGTGCCCAACCACGTCGCACCCGACCACCCGTGGGTGCGGGAGCGTCCCGAGGTCTTCGTGCACGGCAGCGCGGCGGACGTGGCCCGCCAGCCCGGCGCGTTCGTCGAGGTGGACGGTCAGGTGCTGGCCCGCGGTCGGGATCCGTACTTCCCGCCGTGGCCGGACGTCGTGCAGCTGGACGCGTTCAGCCCGCGGATGCGGGACGCGACGGTCGAGACGCTCGCGGCCATCGGCGACCAGTGCGACGGGGTCCGGTGCGACATGGCCATGCTGCTGCTCACCGACGTGTTCGCGAAGACGTGGGGTGACCGGGTCGGGCCGGTGCCGGACGCCGAGTTCTGGCCCGAGGTCCTCGGTCGGGTACGGCAGCGGCATCCGGAGATGCTGTTCGTCGCCGAGGCGTACTGGGACCTCGAGTGGGCGCTGCTGCAGCAGGGCTTCGACCACTGCTACGACAAGCGCCTCTACGACCGGCTCGTCGGCGCGGACGCGGCCTCGGCGCGGGCACATCTGCGGGCCGACGTCGGCTACCAGCGGCGGCTGGTCCGGTTCCTGGAGAACCATGACGAGCCGCGGGCCGCGGCGGCGTTGGCCCCGGTCGAGCGGGAGCGGGCTGCCGCGGTGGTGATCGCTACCGTGCCGGGCGCGACGCTGTGGCACGAGGGCCAGTTCGACGGCCGGCGGGTCCAGCTGCCGGTGTTCCTCGGCCGCCGGCCGGCCGAGCCGCTCGACGCCGAGCTGCGTCGGTTCCATCGGGATCTCGTCGCCGCGGTCGCGTCGTCCGGGCTGCGGGCCGGGCAGTGGCAGGCGCTGGACTGCACCGGATGGCCGGACAACCCGTCGTACCAGCAGATCGTCGCCTGGTGCTGGCGGGACGGCGACCGGCGGCACCTGGTCGTCGTGAACCTGTCCGCGGCTGCGGCCCAGGCGCGCGTCCCGCTGCCGTGGCCGGACCTGCGCGGCCGGTCCTGGCGGCTGCTGCCGGTGCTCGCCGGCGAGCCGTTCGAGCGCGCGGGTGACGAGATGGTCGACCCGGGCTTGTTCGTGTCGCTGGAGCCGTGGGGCTGGCACGTCCTCGCGTTCGAAGCCTAGGGGCGCGGGGCGGCGAAGTCGGTGAGAATGCCGGCCGCCGCCTGGGACCAGGGGTCCTCGACGGTGAAGACCGCCAGCCCGCCGGTCGGGTACTTGCCGGTGACGTCCCGGCGCGCCGCCTCGTCGCCGGAGCCGTCGTCGAAGCTGATCGCGAAGTCCTGCATGCCCGGGTTGTGGCCGACGATCGCGAGCGTGTGGACGGTCTCCGGGGTGTCCCGGACGACGGCGAGCAGGTCCTCGCGGGAGTTGGCGTAGACGCGCTCGTCCGGCACCGGCTCCGCGGCGCCGGCGAGCCCGGTCGCCGCACGCTCCCAGGTCTGCCCGGCCCGGCGGGCGGGGGAGACGACCACCCGATCGGGGACGAGCTGCTGCCCGGCCAGCCACCGGCCGATCTCCGGCGCCTCGCGTAGCCCGCGCCCGGCCAGCGGCCGCTCCCGGTCGACGTTCCCCTCGGCGGCCTTCGCGTGCCGGATCAGCACGAGTCGTCGGGCCTGATCCATGCGGGCCAGCATGGCAGGTCGATTCCCCGGTCGCGATCTCCTCCCGCCCGGACGATCCGTGACCCGGGCGATGGCCGCAGGGTGTCGGGACTCTGTCTCGGGAAGGAACCAGCGATGACGGCTCGATCCGCCACGGTCGCCGCGCAGGCGGGCACCGGTCTGGTCCTGCTGACCCTGGCGTCGGGCCAGTTCCTGATGACCCTCGACAGCTCGGTCATGAACGTCTCCATCGCGACCGTGGCCAAGGACCTCGGCACCGACGTGACCGGCGTGCAGACCGCGATCACGCTGTACACGCTGGTGATGGCCATGTTGATGGTCACCGGCGGCAAGGTCGGCACGATGATCGGCCGCCGGCGGGCCTTCGCGATCGGCTCGGTCATCTACGGGGCCGGCTCGCTCACCACGGCGCTCGCCCCGAACCTCGCCGTGCTCATCCTCGGCTGGTCGGTCCTGGAGGGGATCGGCGCGGCGCTGATCCTGCCCGCGATCGTCGCGCTGGTCGCCAGCAACTTCCCGCCCGAAGGGCGCCCGCGGGCGTACGGGCTGGTGATGGCGGCCGGTGCGATCGCGATCGCGGTCGGGCCGCTGATCGGCGGGGTGTGCACGACGTACTTCTCCTGGCGTTGGGTGTTCGCCGGCGAGGTGGTCATCGTCCTCGGGATCCTCGCGCTGGCCCGCCGGATCGCGGACTCGCTGCCGGAGGCGCGGGTGCGACTCGACCTGATCGGTGCCGGGCTGTCGGCGGCCGGCCTCGGGCTGGCCGTGTTCGGGGTGCTGCGCGCGGGCACGTGGGGCTGGGTCAACCCGAAGCCCGGCGCCCCGTCGCCCCTCGGCCTGTCGCCGGTGGTCTGGCTGATCGTCACCGGCCTGCTGGTGGTCTGGCTGTTCTTCAGCTGGGAGCGTCGCCTGGAGGGCCGTGGCGCCGAACCGCTCGTCCGCCCGTCGATGCTCGCCAACCGGCAGCTCGCCGGCGGCCTCATCATGTTCTTCATCCAGTATCTGGTGCAGATGGGGCTGTTCTTCATCATCCCGCTGTTCCTGTCGATCTCGCTCGGCCTGTCGGCGCTGGAGACCGGGGCGCGGATCCTGCCGCTCTCGATCACCCTGCTCCTCGCGGCGGCCGGGATCCCGCGGTTCCTGCCGAACGTGTCGCCGCGCCGGGTCGTCCGGCTCGGCCTGCTGGCGATGTTCGCCGGAATCGTCTCGCTGCTGGCGGCCATGGACGCCAGCGCC
Source organism: uncultured Actinomycetota bacterium (assembly GCA_963770145.1). GTDB lineage: Bacteria > Actinomycetota > Actinomycetes > Mycobacteriales > CADCTP01 > CADCTP01. The sequence continues at coordinate 579,537 of CAVYOJ010000002.1, forward strand.
TCGGCGGCGATCGTCACCGTCCCGCTGCTGCTCACCGGGCTCGGGATCGGCGCGCTGGCCTCTCAGCTCGGTGCCGTCACGGTCTCCGCCGTCCCGGACGAGCAGAGCCCTGAGGTCGGCGGCCTGCAGAACACGTCGACCAACCTCGGCGCCTCGATCGGCACGGCGCTCGCCGGCTCGATCCTGATCGCGGCGCTGACGACGTCGTTCCTGAGCGGGATCGCGCAGAACCCGGAGGTGCCGGACTCGGTGAAGTCGCAGGCCAGCGTCCAACTGGCGGCGGGTGCGCCGTTCCTGTCCGACGCGGATCTCGAGGCCGCGCTCGACAAGGCCGGGGTCACCGCCGAGGCCGCCGAGGCCATCGTCGACGTCAACGCGCAGGCCCGGGTCGACGGCCTCCGCGCGGCCCTGTTCGTCCTCGCGCTGATCGCGTTCCTCGGGCTGTTCTCCGCCCGACGCATCCCGACCCGCCAACCGACCTCGGCCGCGGCACCGGCCGCCAGCGGTCCCTAGCCTCTCTGGGTGGGACCGGTGCGCAGAGCAGGGAGAGGAGCCGCGGATGGCGAGGTTGCTGTCGGTCAACGTCGGCTTGCCGAAGGACGTCGCGTGGCAGGGCCACACCGTGCACACCGGGATCTGGAAGCAGCCGGTCGACGGGCCGCGGATGGTGCGCCGGCTCAACATCGACGGCGACGGCCAGGGCGACCTCAACGGGCACGGCGGCGAGCAGCGGGCGGTGTTCGTCTACCAGATCGAGTCCTACCGGCACTGGAAGGAGCACCTCGGCCGGGACGACCTCGAGTACGGCCAGTTCGGCGAGAACTTCACCGTCGAGGGCCTCGGCGACGACGAGGTCTGCATCGGCGACCGGTATCGCATCGGCGAGGCCGAGTTCGAGGTCACCCAGCCGCGCGTGACCTGCTACCGGGTCGGCATGCGGCTGCGCGAGCCGCGGATGCCGGCCCTGCTCGTCGCCCACCACCGTCCGGGCTTCTACCTGCGGGTGATCGTCGAGGGCGAGGTGCGGGCCGGCGACGAGATCGTGCGCACCCGGGTCGGCCCGCACGCGCTCAGCGTCGCCGACATCGACGCGCTGCTCTACCTGCCCGACCGGGACGTCGAGCGGCTCCGCGCGGCCGTCGACATCCCCGCGCTCAGCCCGGGCTGGCAGCAGTCGTTCCGGGAGCTGCTCGACGCCGACGGGCGAGGCACGGCGGGCGGTGCGCCACCGGTCGGCGTCGAGCCGGGCTGGCCCGGGTTCCGCCGGCTGCGGGTCGCCGAGCTGGTGCCGGAGACCTCGACGGTGACCTCGGTCTACCTGGCCGCCGACGACGGCGGCGCGCTGCCCCCAGCGCTGGCCGGGCAGTACATCACCCTGCGCGCGGCCGGGGCCGGCGATCCGCCGCCGGTACGCAGCTACTCGCTCTCGTCGAGCCCCGGCGCGCAGACGTACCGGATCAGCGTCAAGCGCGAGCCGCACGGCGTGGTCAGCACCTTCCTGAACACGCGGCTGCGGCCCGGCATCGTCCTCGACGTCGCCGCCCCGCGGGGCGAGTTCGTGCTCACCGACGGCGCCGGCCCGGTGCTGCTCGTCTCGGCCGGCGTCGGCGTCACGCCCGTCCTGGCCATGCTCTACCAGCTCGCGGCGGCGGGCAGCACCCGGGACGTGTGGTGGATCCACGCCGCCCGGGACGCGTCCCAGCACGCCTTCGCCGGCGAGGCGCACCGGCTGCTGCAGTCACTGCCGAGCGCGCACGAGCGCATCTTCTACACCGCGGCCGACGCCGAGCCGCCGCCGGCGGAGATCGGTCATCCGGGGACGGCCGACGCGCGCCGCGCTGGCCGGCCTCGACCTGCCGGCGGACGCCACCGCGTACATCTGCGGGCCGGCCGCGTTCATGACCGACGTCCGGGACGCGCTGGTCGCGCTCGGCGTCGAGCCGGACCGCGTGCACACCGAGCTGTTCGGCGCGCTGCCGGCGATCAACCCCGGGCTCACCGACACGGACCGGCCGGCTCCGCACCAGCCGCCCGGACCGCCGGGAGCCGGCCCGCAGATCACCTTCGCCCGCAGCGGCCTGATCGTGCGCTGGTCCGGCCGGGACCGGTCCCTGCTGGAGCTCGCCGACGCCTGCGACGTCCCGACCCGGTGGTCCTGCCGGACCGGCGTCTGCCACACCTGCGTCACGCCGATCCTCGCCGGCGACGTCAGCTACGCGCCCGAGCCGCTCGAACCGCCCGGCCCGGGCGAGGTGCTGGTCTGCTGCTCCCAGCCGGACAGCGACGTGGTGCTCGACCTCTGACGCGGCCTCAGCGGCGGTGGACGCCGACGACGAGGGTGAGCAGCGCGCCGATGATGAGGCCGAGCCCGGCGCCGGCGACGACGTCGAGCGGGTTGTGCGCGCCGAGGTAGATGCGGGCGACGCCGACTCCGACGGCCAGCACGGTCGCGATGACCCGGCCGGTGCGACCCAGGTACGGCCAGAGGATGACGAGCATGGCCGCGGCGACGATCGCGTGGCCGGACGGGAACGACAGGCCGGCCGGCGGCACGTCGCGGAGGATCGGGTTCGACTCGGTCTGGCCCGGCCGGTCGCGTTCGACCAGCTTCTTGAGGATCTGGCGCTCGGCGACGAGCTTCAGCGGGACCAGCAACAGCAGGGCCAGCGCGGGCCGCCAGCGGCGGAGCACCAGCAGCACCACGGCGATCAGCACCGGTGTGACCAGGACGCCGAGCAGCTGCAACGCCCACATCGGCCGTTCCAGCCAGTCCGGCAGGCCGTTGATCGCCTCGAACACCCACCGCTCGGGGGCGGAGACGGTGCCGTCCCGGGCGGCGAGGGAGGAGAGGACGGTCAGCCCGAGGCCGGCCAGCACCACCCAGGCCAGCGGGCGGATCAGCGCGCGGCGGTCCCGCCGGCCGGTCACCGGCCCGCTGCGGTCCCGCTGGCCGGTCATCGGCCGGCAGCGATCGTGACGAGCCGGCGCAGGTCCCGGCCGGACATGCCGACCGCGGCGGCGGACGGGGACAGGCCGCTGGCGGTCGCCGGCAGCCGGACCCGCAGCGCGCCGGGACGGGACTCGAACCGCAGCGGCGGGGCCATCTGGACCGCCTCGCCGTCGATGCCGAGCGCCACCGGCCCGGTCGAGTCGACCTCGAACGTCGCCGCCGACCACTGCCGGATGTCGTCCATTCGCCACTCCTGACCGATCGTCATCAGCGTGACGAACCGGGCGATCTCGTCGGCGTTCCGCAGGCTCGCCGACAGGATGCCGAGCGTGCCGGTGTCGATCCGGGGGCGGCTGCCGGCGACCCGCGGGCGCCGCAGGTCGTACGGGTTGTTGGACACCATGAGCAGCGTCGCGCCGTTCTGCTTGCCGGCGTCGGGAAGGTCGAAGCGCAGCTCGGACACCGGAGTGCGGCCGCCGAGCAGGTCCGGCAGCATGCGCTCCCAGGTGCGCAGCTTGGCCTCCCGGTACGTCGCCGACTGGACGACGCTCGCGTACAGGCCGAGGGACGCGTTGTTGACGAACACCCGGCCGTTCACCGCGGCCAGGTCGACCCGCCGCTCCACCCCGGCGGTGAACGCGTCCAGCGCGCCGACCGGGTCGTCCCGGTCCAGGCCGAGGTCCTGGGCGAAGTGGTTGCGGGTGCCGGACGGTACGCAGACGTGCGCGACACCGCGGGCGCTGGCCACCGCGGCCACCACCGCCTGCGAGCCGTCTCCGCCGGCCATGCCGACCACGTCGGCGCCGTCCGCGATCGCCTTCTCCACCAGCTCGCGCAGGTTCCCGCCCGGTTCCAGCACGACGGTGTGCAGGCCGCGGCGGGCCGCCTCGGCGGCGAGGCCGACCCGGGCCGCCTTGCCGTCGCCGGAGCGCGGGTTGATGAGCAGCACGCCGCGCCGGGCCGGCGGCGCCGTCGGCCCGCGGTCGCCGGTCTGGTCGGCTCGGACGGCCGCCCGCGCCGCCAGCCCGAACAGCAGCACGCAGGCGATCCAGATGGTCAGCTCGACCCGGTGGTCGTACGCGACGAGCACCAGCACGGTCAGCGCCACCAGCAGGCCCGGGATCGTGAGCAGCAGCAGCGCGCCGCGGCGGGTCAGCGACAGCAAGGCGCAGTACGTGCCGAGGAACAGGCAGCCGAGCACGATCAGCGCGTCCACCAGGTTGATCGCCACGATCAGGAACGAGAGCGCGGCCAGCAGCAGCAGGCCGAGCGCGGCGATCGCGGCCAGCCGGGCCCGCAGCGGGTGGTGGTGGCGGGCCGGCGGGGTTGGCTCCATCGGCGGCCTCCTCGGCGGGCTGCCCGGTGGGCTGCTGGTCTGGGCTGCTGGCTGGGCTGCTGGCTGGGCTGCTGGCTGGGCTGCTGGCGGGCTCGTGGCGGGCTGCTGGCGGGGCTGGCGCCGGTGGTCGGTGGCTGGTTGGGCGCAGCTCCACGGTGCCAGCATCGGCGGCGACCTGGAGGGACGGGTTTCTGGCGTCTTCTGGCTCGGACTGTGCTGTAGTTCACCCGTGAGGGTCCCGTACCGGGAGGTCACCAACCTGGCCACCGTCGTCGACTGGCTGGGCGAGCTCGGTGCCCGCACGGTGCTGCTCGACGTCGAGCCGCTGGTCGCAGTGTGGGACACCGGCGAGGCCGAGCTCAAGCGCGGCGTCGACGAGGCCGTCGCGCTGCTGGCCGACGTGCCGTCGCTGGAGTCGGTCGGCTTCGCGACGAACTCGCTGCGCCGGCTGTCCGGTGCGATCGCCGGCAACGCCTTCTTCATCACGGCCGCCCGCAAGCCGCTGCTGACCAGGCCGTACCGGCATCTCCCGCATCCTGGCGTGGTCGTCGGCGACCAGCTGGCGACCGACGGGGTGCTGGCCTGGCGGCTCGGCTTCGCGTTCGCCTACGTCCGCCACCCGGAGACCAGCCATCCGTGGGGCCCGGCCGTGCTGCGCCAGCTCAGCCGCCCGCTGCGCCGCCTCCTGTTCCGGCCTCCGGCAACCTGACCGGGGTGTCGTACCGGACGGCCTCCCGATCGTCTGAGGGGTAGAGGTCCGAGGGAGGATCTCGGTGAAGGAGGAGTCGGACGGATGACCTCAGCGAAGCCTGACCCGATCCCGCGCGGGCTACCGGCGGGTGACGCCGTGCCTGATCGTGCGGGGCGGGGACAAGGCACTGGAGTTCTACGCGGCGGTGTTCGGAGCCACCGAGCGGATGCGGTTCCCGGGGCCCGACGGCAGCGTCGCGCACGCGGAGATCGAGATCGGCGACTCGGTCGTGATCGTCGAGGAGGAGTCGCCCTACCGGGACACGCAGGCGCCGCCGGCCGGCGGGCTGCCGGGCACGCCGGTGTTCCAGTTCCTCTACGTGGCCGATGTCGACGCGACGGTGGCGACCGCGGTCGAGCACGGCGCGACGCTCGTGCGGGCGCCGCAGGTGCAGTTCTACGGCGACCGGGACGCGTACATCGTCGACCCGTTCGGGCACGGCTGGACGGTGGCGTCGCACGTCGAGGACGTGCCGCCGGACGAGCTGATGCGCCGGATGGCCGAGCTGCAGGGTTAGGGAGGCCGCGATGAAGTACGTGCTGCTGTTCGTGGACACGCGCCGAGTTCTCGGCCGAGCTGGACGCGATGAGCCCCGAGGAGCGCGGGCGCGCGGTCCAGAAGGTGTACGAGTGGCTGGACACGCACGCCGACAAGGTCCGCGGCGGCAACAAGCTGCGGGCGCCGGAGACGGCCACCACCGTACGGCTGGACCGGGGCGAGCCGGTGGTCACCGACGGGCCGTTCGTCGAGGGCAAGGAGGTCGTCAGCGGCTACAGCGAGATCGAGGTGGCCGACCTCGACGAGGCCCTGCGGATGGTGAAGACCTGGCCGGGCTGCCCGATCGTGGAGATCCGGCCGGTGGAGGAGACCCGGCCGGTGGAGGTCTGACGGACCCGGCGACCACCGAGCTGGCCCGCGTGGTGCGTGACCACGCGGGCCGGCTCGCCGCCGCGCTGGTCCGGGTGACCGGTGACTTCGCCGCCGCCGAGGACCTCGTGCAGGACGCGGTGCTGGCCGCGCTGGAGCACTGGCCGGTCGAAGGGATCCCGGACCGGCCGGACGCCTGGCTGTTCACCGTCGCCCGCCGCCGCGGCCTCGACCAGCTGCGCCGGGCCGACAACTACCGGGCCAAGCTGGCGCAGCTGCGGCGCGCCGCCTGCCGGCGGCGGAGGACGAGCGGCTGCAGCTGATCTTCACCTGCTGCCATCCGGCGCTCCCGCAGGCCGCGCAGATCGCGCTGACCCTGCGGGTCGTGTGCGGGCTGACCACGGCCCAGATCGCGCGGGCGTTCCTGCTGCCGGAGACCACCGTGGCGCAGCGGATCACCCGAGCCAAGCGGAAGATCACCGACGCCGGCATCCCGTACCGGATCCCGGACTCCGACGAGCTCGGCGACCGGCTGGCCGGCGTGCTGGCCGTGATCTACCTGCTGTTCAACGAGGGCTACCTGTCCACCGCGGCGCAGCCGCACTCGCGCGACCTCACCGACGACGCCGAGTGGCTCGCCGGCCTGCTGCACCGGCTGATGCCGACCGAGCCCGAGGTGGCCGGGCTGCTCGCGCTGATCCAGCTGCACCGGGCGCGGGTCGCCGCCCGCTTCGACGACGAGGACGGCCTGGTCCTGCTGGCTGAACAGGACCGGTCGCGGTGGGACCGGGCAGCCATCACCGAGGCGACCGGCCTGCTGACCCGGGCGGCCCGGCAGCACCGGCCCGGGCCGTACCAGCTGCAGGCGGCGATCGTCGCCTGCCATGCCGAGGCCGAGCGCTGGGAGGACACCGACTGGGAGCAGATCGTGCTGCTCTACGACATGCTCCTGCACCTCGCTCCGTCGCCGGTGACCCGGCTGCACCGGGCGATCGCGCTGCGGTACACCGAGGGTCCGCGGGCGGCGATGGCCGAGCTCGACCCGCTGGCCGGGCCGCTGGACGGGCCACCACCTCTTCCACGCCACCCGGGCCGAGCTGCTGCGCGCGCTCGGCCAGCAGGACCGGGCCCGGGACGCCGACCGCCGGGCGCTCGACCTGACCGCCAACCCGGCCGAGCGCGCGCTGCTGCGCCGCCGCATCACCTGGCCGTAGGTCAGGGCAGCCGGCGCGCCGGGGCCGGGCCGGTGCGGGCACGCAGGCTGGCGGCGTCCTGGCCGGGCCGGCGTCGCCGGTCGCCATCGCGGTCGGGTCGGCGGCGGTGGGCGACCAGCGCGGCGCCGGCTCCCGCATCAGCAGCGCGGCGACCGCGGTCGGGCGCAGGGTCAGGCCCATGGCCAGCGCCGGGGCACGCCGGCCGGCCCGGAGGAAGTGGTGCGCTACTAGCGCGGGTGGGTGCTGCGGTGTCGGGCCAGGCCGCACCAGTAGGCGCCGTGGGCGAGCAGGACATAGCCCGGGCTGACGCCGGCCCGCACCGGCTCGACGAAGTGGCGCCGGAAATAGGTGGCGGTGAACGCGTGCGCCAGCGATCGATGGCCGGTGGCGTAGTGCCGGTCGAGGTCGCTGGTCGCACCGCGACGGAAGTACGTGCTCGCCTGCGCCCGGATCGAGGTCACCGGCTGGTGGTGGACGACCAACCCGTGGTCGAAGCCGAGCCGGACGCCGGCCGACTCCATCAGCCGGCCGGTGATCCCGCTCAGCGCGGCGCCGGCGTCCTCGGGGAAGAAGTCCTCGCGGCCGAGCTTTCCGGCGACGCCGGCCCGCAACCACGCGTTGCGGCAGTCGAGCCGGGCGGCGGCGCCGTGCCGCAGCGCGCTGCTCGTGCACTGCCGGATCAGGGCGGTCTCGTGCCGGGTCAGCCAGGCCGCCTTCCGGCGTCCGGGGCCGGCCGTGCGGCCAGGGCGGGCCGGCCGCGCCGTCGGTGCCGTCGTCGGCGGCGGCGAGCTTGTCGATCGTGGTGATCCAGTCGGGGGCGACGATGCAGTCCGAGTCGGTGAACGCGTAGGCGCCGGCCCGGTGGGTCTTCAGCGCGGCGTTCAGCGCGGCGCCCTGGCCACGGCGTGGGTCGAGCCGCAGCACGTCGACCGATGCGACGAGGTCGGGCGGCAGGAGCGTCGCCAGCTCGACCGGCGACCCGTCGTCGACGAGCACGATCCGGACGTCGTCGAACGCGAGCCCGGAGCCGGCGCGCCACTGGTCGACCGCCGCCCCCAGGCTGCGCAGGCAGTCGACCAGTGGCCGGAGCCGATCGAGCCGTGCCCACGCGTGCCGGCCGGCGTCGTGGTGCGCCGGCACGATGACGACCAGTCGGCCGGGATCACATGCGCACATGCGCGCGCACGTCTGAGGCGACCTCAGCAATCCCCTTGTTCGCGTCAATCCGCACGAAATCCTGTCGCCCGCTCAGCAGGTACTCGTACGCGTCCCGCATCCGCCCGAGAAAGTCGATCTGCTCCGTGCTGACCTCGGCGTCGTTGCGCCGCGCGAGCCGCTCCGCCGCGACCTCGGGTTCGCAGTCCAGGTAGATCAGGACGCCGCGACGGGCAGGCGGACGGACGAGTTCGACGAAGAAGTCCACGGCGGATCGCATGACCGGCCGCAGTTCCTGCGCGGCCGGCTCGGGCAGGTCGGCCAGGGCGAAAGCGGCGTCGGTCAGGGTCGCGACGTCGAGCAGCGTGTTCCTCGACCGAGCGGTGTTCCGCAGCTTCTGCATGTGCGACGAGAGAGCGAGCAGATGCCGTACGTAACTCGACTCGGTGCCCTCGGGCGTGAGGCGCATCCCGGGGGAACCGTACGAGCTGAGATAGCGGCCGAGCTCATGGTTGCCGAATTCCGGGACGACTTCCGCGGCGGACTTGAGATTGTCCGCCAGAAGTCGGGCTTGAGTCGTCTTTCCGCTCGCAACGATTCCTTCGAAACCGACCCATCTGTGTTTGAGCCTGACCCGCAACGCGCCGCGAAGCCAGCCTCCACCCTGCGTCGGCTCAGCCGGCGCGACAGGGAACATGCAACCTCCGGGCACGGGGCGGACTCGACCGATCGCACAGGGCCGGCTGCGTCCCGCGAGACAGCGAGCCATGATCGCGGAACTGTAACTCAGATCAGGACTGCCGGGATGCGAACCGCGAAGCGTACACAGTCGGCTACTCGTGGGGCGCGCCGGAAAGCTGGAAGTACGAACCGAAATCCAACCCCGTGTTGCGGCAGGTGCGGCGGAGACGGAGCACGATGGGCCAGTCGCTGAACAGGATCAGTTCTCTTTCGTGTGCATAGAGCCGCATGGCGTCATCGAGGTAATCGCGACCCGCACGCTCGTCACGTGTGCGGACTCGTTGCAGCTCGGCGAATTGTTCGAGCACCCGCGGCCGCAGCAGCAGCGACGGGTCGGACGGCACCCAGGTCATCGCCTCCACCAGCGCGTCCTCGGCCTCCGCGTAGTTCCCGCGGCGCCGCTCGAAGCCGGCCTGGTAGAGCAACATGTGCACCTTGGACGAGCTGCGGGTCTTGCGATCCGACAGGCACTGTCGCGCGGCTGCGTACTCCTGCTCGGCGCGGCGGCAGTTCTGCCGCGCCTCGGCGGCGAACGCCAGCGCGGCATGCGCCCAGGAGACGCCTTCGCGATCGTCGGCCGCCTCCGAGATGCTCAGCGCCTCGGCGCCGAAGTGCTCGGTGGCGTTGACGTCCAGCGGCATCCCGCTCGCCTCCGAGAACGGAAGGTCGTGCACGAGGCAGATGCTGGACAGCGTCGCCCGGTACTGCAGGACGTCGGCGACGAACCGCAGATCGGGGTCGAGCACCTCGGTGAGCTCGTCGTAGAGCCGGCCGAGCTCGGTCTCCGCGCGGCGGAATGCCTCGACCCGGAAGAACAGGTGCGCGAGCGCCTGCCGGCTGGAGCGTTGATAGGGATCCCCGAGCCCGGACTCGCCGTCGGGGATGTTGCGCCGGTAGAAGTCCATCGCATACCGGTAGAGGCCGAGGTGGTAGAGAATCCGGCCGCGGTAGAACCAGATCGCCCGCTCGACGCCGAAGCTCACCGGCTGGCCGTCGAGCGCGTCCTCGACGACCGCGGCGTAGCGCAGTGCCTCGGTCGGCCGGCCCAGGATCTCGCCGACCCGCAGAATGTCGAGCACGAGCTCCCAGCTGTGCTCCACCTCGACGAGGCCGGTGATCAGGCCGAAGGCGGCGTCGTTGTCGCCGCGGTCGACCAGCCGTTGCAGCTGGTCGGACCAGGGATGCGTCCGCGGCGTCTCCTTGAGCCACATCTTGCCGCGGTGGGAGGGTTGTTCGTTCTGCTCCCGCAGATAGGTGGAGATGAGCTCGGACCGCCGGGTGACACCCATCTTGCGGAGCACCGTACGGATGTGGGTCTCGACCGTTCGCCTGGAGATCTGCAGGCGGTCGGCGATGGCCGAATTCGTCAGGCCGTCCACGACCATCAGGAAGACCTGTCGTTCGCGTTCTGTCAGCTGATCGATGGTGCCGCCGGTGTTCATGGCCCCTCCCCGTCTGGTGGCCGAGAACTGTCCTGGTTCGCCTCCCAACAGCGCCGTCGCGCGGCATTCGCGACTGCGTAGTTCCACGTACGTGCTTTCCACCGCTTGCTGCCCTACGTATCTCTACTGATCCAAAGATAACGCTTCGCACGGATGCGCAACAGCGTTCGACTGTTCAGCATTAGTCGCACGGACTCCTCCGAAAGGAGGCACGGGGGATGCGACAGGTGGTGGAAAGGGACGTGGGACGGGCGGCACTCGCCGCGTTCGTCGCGGTGCTGGTCGTCGCGATCTACGACCGGTGGGCCTGGAGCCGGCGGCTGGCCGCGGTCTCCGGGCGCCGGAAGCTGGTGGTCAACGCGGGCGCGGTCGCGCTGCACGGTGGCACGGTCACCGTGATCGGCAGCGCCGCCGGGACGCACGGGGGGCAGTGATGGACGGTGACACCTGGCGGGTGGGCTCGGTCAACATCGGCGCTCTCGCGACCGGCAGCGGCACGGTCTGCGCCGGCTCCGCGGTCGGCCGGCAACGGATCGGCGCCGAACCCGACCGGCCCGGGCCGCGGCGGCGGGCGGACGTGGCCGTGCTGACCGTGCTCACCGAGGAGCTGCGGGCGGTCGTGGAGGTGCTCCGCCGGCACGGGGACTTCCGGTCGGCGCCGCTGCCGGGCGGATCCCAGCTGTACGCGGCGGAGGTGCGGGCGGACGGCGTCGACCTGCGGGTGGTCGCCACCCAGGCGCTGGAGCCGGGACCGCAGTCGGCGGCCGCCGCGTACCGGCGGCTGCGGGACGCGGTCCGCCCGTCGGTCGTGCTGCTCGTCGGGGTGGCCGGCGGGATCCGGTCCGACCTCGCCGTCGGCGACGTGGTGATCGGCGACGAGATCATCTACTACGACGCGCGGCGGGAGACCGTGGCCGCGGCCCGGCGGCGGGGCAAGAGCCACTCGACCACGCCGGCGCTGCGGCACCGGGTCAACGAGTTCTTCCTCCGGTACGGCTCGACGATCGCGGTGCGCCGGGGCGTGCAGGTGCGGGTGTTCCGCGGGCCGATCGGCTCGGGCAGCGCGGTCGTCACCGACACCGGCTCGGACATCGTGCGGTTCCTGCGGCGGTTCAACGAGAAGACGCTCGCCGTGGAGACCGAGGCCGGCGGCGTCGGCCAGGCGTTCTACGAGGAGATCGGGTCCGAGCCGGCGTCGGGTTGGCTGACCATCCGCGGGATCTCCGACCTGGCCGACCGGGACAAGGGCCACGGCTGCCACCAGCTCGCCGCGGACCACGCCGCGGCGGTGATGGACCGGCTGCTGCCGATGCTGGCGGTGCCGGGCGGCCGTCCGGACGCGGCGGCCGAGCCGGGCGGGGACTTCGGGCTGGAGGGTCTGGCCGAGCCGGCCTGACCGTCAGCGGTGGTCGCCGGAGGGCAGCAGCATCGCCACCGCCATCAGCGGGAACATCAGGACGTGCCCGACCGGCATCAGCCAGGAGCCCGGCATCAGGCCGGCCCAGTACGGAACGGCGAGCACCGCGAACGGCAGCACCATCGCCGCGCTCATCAGCGCGATGCCGCGGCGGCTGTGACCGCGCACGGCCATCCAGCCGACCATCGCGACGGTCATGTTCGCGGCCATCGCCAGCGCCGCGCGTGTCGGGTCGGTCGGCGTGACCCGGCCAGAGCCCGTCCCAGACCGGGGCCAGCGCGATCATGCCGACCACCATCGCCGCGACCATCTCCAGGTAGTGCCCGGTGAAGCCGAGCCAGCGGCGCCGGGTCGAGGGCCGGGTGGCGAGAGCGGTGTCCTGCACGGTGTTCTCCTCGTACGTCGATGACGGGTGCGTCGATGACAGGTCGAGGATCGCCGCGGGTCAGGGTGCTGCGGAGGTGCCGAAGGTCATGGCCGGGGTCATGACCCCGAGCAGCCCGAGCGCGGAGGCCCGCAGCGCGGCCTGGGTGCGGTCCCGGGCGCCGAGCTTGGCCAGGATGCTCGTCACGTGGTTCTTCACCGTGCCCTCGGAGAGGAACACCGCCCGGGCGATCTCCCGGTTGCTGCTTGCCCGCGGCCAGATGCCGCAGCACCTCGAGCTCCCGGTCGGTGAGCGGGTCGACCAGCGGCTGCGGCGCGGGGCCCGGCGCCGGCTCGGGCAGCGCGGCGACCCGGGCGACGAGCTTGGCCGCGACCGACGGCGCCAGCACCGACTCGCCCCGGTCGGCCGCGACGCACGGCCTCGACCAGCCGCTCGGTGGTGGCGTCCTTGAGCAGGTAGCCGACCGCGCCGGCCCGCAGCGCCGGGAACACCTCGGCGTCGCCGTCGAACGTGGTCAGCGCCAGCACCCGCACGCGTGGGTGGTCGGCGTGCAGCCGGCGGGTCGCGCCGACCCCGTCGAGCACCGGCATCCGCAGGTCCATGAGCACGACGTCCGGCCGAAGCCGGTCGACCGCCTCGACCGCTTCCTTGCCGTTCGCGGCCTCGCCGACGACCTCGATGCCGGCCTGCACGGCCAGCAGCGCGACCAGCGCTTCCCGGAACAGCGCCTGGTCGTCGACGACAAGCACCCGGATCCGCCGCTCCGGTCCTCTCCGCTCGCTCATGCCGGCAGCTCCACGGTCATCGTCACGCCGCGGCCGGGCGCGGAGGTCACGTCGACGGTGCCGCCGAGGTGACCGATCCGTTCCCGTACGCCGGTCAGGCCGAAGCCGCCGCCCGATCGCCCATCGGCCATCCCCGTCGAGCCCGCGCCCGTCGTCTCGACGCGGAGCCGGACGACGCCCTCGCCCGAGTAGTCCAGCAGCACCCTCGCGCGGTCCACGCCGGCGTGCTTGCGGACGTTGGTCAGCGCCTCCTGCGCGGCCCGGTAGAGCGCTCGCTCGGCGTCGGCGGGCAGCGTCCGGGGCTCGCCGCGTACCTCCAGCGAGGCGGTCACCCCGGCCGACTCGGCGGTCAGCGTGCGCAGCGCCGCGGGCACCGACTCCCACGGCTCGCGCAGCGCACCGACCGACCGCCGCACGTCGGCCAGCGCCGCCCTGGCCTGGTCCTCGGCCTTGGCCAGCAGCTCGTCGGCCCGGTCCCGGTCGTCGGGCAGCACCGCCCGGGCGGCCCGGACCTGCATCTGCACCACCGTGAGGTGGTGCCCGAGCCCGTCGTGGATCTCCCGGGCCAGCCGGTTGCGCTCCGCCGAGGTGGCCAGGTCCTCGGCCTGCGCCGCGTACTCCCGCAGTTGCGCGTTGGCGTCCGACAGCGCCGTGCGCGCCTGCTGCACGTCGAGGTAGAGCACGGTCAGTACGAACGCGAACGCGACGACAACGGCGGTGATCGCGAACTGCCGCAGCCCATCTGACCACCCCATGCCGATGTGCACCAGCGGAACCAGCGCGGCGACGACGATCGCCCATCGCCGCGGCAGCACCAGCACGGCCTGGATGACCAGCACGAGCAGCAGCAGGGTGGCGCCGACGCCGGCGGCGGCCGCGTCGAAGACGACGTAACCGAGCACCAGCTGCCCGGCGAAGTACGCGGCGGCCGCGCGTGGTCCGTGCCGCTGCACCCACCGGAAGCCGACCACAGCCAGCACCGCGAACAGGACGGCCAGCGGGACCGCGACCGCCGTCCGGGCCGGCCCGGTGCGCCTCCACCGCCACGACCAGGACCGCGGCGACGGCCAGCACGGCGAGCGCCCGGTTCAGGCCCGCGCCGGCCGCCGGTCCGGCCGGGAGCGGGTCAGCCCGTGCCATCGTCACCTCCCGGCCGGTGGCAGCGTCGTCCCGGTGCACGATTCCACCGCGCGCCGGCACCGGCGCCACGGCCGGCCGCGGCGGCGTTTCGGTCCCGGCGGATAGTGATCTGCGCTTAACGTCTGCGGGAACCGACGGCGACCGGCGTCGGAAATCCGACGGGAGGCCGCGGGGATGCAGGGTGCGCGGGCGGCTGTGCCGAGCTCAGCCGTACAGGCCGGCGAAGACGTCGTCGAGCAGCCGCCGTGGCGGCACCCGGCCCGGCTGGCGGAACCACTCGTGCCCCGCGACCAGGTCGAAGACGGGCACCGGCAGTCGGAGCAGCACCTGCAGCGTCCGGGTGCCCTGGTCCGCGGTGGCCTGGCTGGCGTGCGCCGCCATCGCCGCCCGCTTCGGCCCGGTGAACGCGCGCACGTCGACCCGGTGGGTCAGCTCGGCCCGCGGCGTGTACGCCCGGTCGACGAGCCGCGGGTCGAAGCCGGCCGGCAGCCCGGGCAGCCGGGACACCAGCCGCAGCACCCGGCGCAGCGCGGTCCGGTCGACGGTCGCCTCGAGCAGCACCGGGGTGCCGGCGAGCGCGGCGGCCAGGGCGCCGACCCGGTGCACCTGCACGTGGTCCGGGTGGCCGTACCCGCCGGCCGGGTCGTACGAGGTGAGCACGTCGGCCCGCTCGGCCCGCAGCACCGCGGCCAGCCGGTCGGCCGCCTCGGCCGGGTCGGCGGCGGAGAACGGGCCGGCCAGCCCGGACGGCTCGCCGGCCATCCCGGAGTCGGCGTAGCCGAGGAACTCGACCCGGACCGCGCCGAGGACGCCCGCGGCGGCCTGCGCCTCGGCCCGGCGCACCGGCGCCCATCCCGCCGCGCGACGCCGTACGCGGCCGAGGCCAGGCCGGCACCGCCGTCGGTGGCGAACACGACCACCACCCGGTGCCCGGCCGCGGCGGCCCGGGCCATCGTGCCGCCGGTGAGCAGCGCCTCGTCGTCGGGATGCGCGTGGAAGACCACCAACGTGTGCGGCACCGGCCCAGTCTGCCGGCGGCCGGGCTGGCGGCCCGATGAGGATCGCCCACGTCAGCGACTTCTACCTGCCCCGGCTCGGCGGGGTGGAGATGCACGTGCACGACCTCGCCACCCGGCAGCAGGCCGCCGGGCACACGGTCGAGATCCTCACCTCGACCCCGGGAGGCGCCGAGCCGGCCGGCGACGGACCCGTGGTCCGCCGGGTGACCGAAGTGCTCCGGCACCCCCGCGCCCTGCACCCGGCGGCCCCGCGGCTGGTTGCCGAGGCGCTGCGGGAGGGCAAGTACGACGTCGTGCACGCGCACTCCGGGATCTGGTCGCCGTTCGGCTGGGCCGGGGTCGCCGCGGCCACCCGGGCCGGCATCCCGGCCGTGGTCACCCTGCACTCGCTGCTCACCTCGTACGAGCCGGGTTTCCGGCTGTCCGACCTGGCGCTGCGCTGGTCCTCGCTGCCGGTGCAGCTCACGGCGGTGAGCGAGGTGGCCGCGGCCCCGCTGCGGCGGCTGGCCGGGCCGGACCACGAGGTGCTCGTGCTGCCGAACGGGATCGACCCGGCCGAGTGGCGGATCCGGCCGGCGCCGCGCCCGCCGGACCAGGTCACGGTCGTCGGCGTGATGCGGCTGGCGCTGCGGAAGCGGCCGGTGCCGCTGCTGCGGATGCTGCGCCGGGCCCGGCACCGGCTGCCGGCCGAGGTCGACCTGCGCGCGGTGATCGTCGGCGACGGCCGGCAGCGCGCCCGGATGGAGCGATACCTGGACCGGCACGGGATGGCCGGCTGGGTCGAGCTGCCCGGCCGGCTGTCCCGCGGCGGGATCCGGGCCGTGTTCGAGCAGGCCGACCTGTTCGTGGCGCCCGCTACCCTGGAGTCGTTCGGCATCGCGGCCCTGGAGGCCCGGTGCAGTGGACTGCCGGTCCTGGCCCGCGCGGGCTCGGGGGTCGGAGCGTTCGTCGTCGACGGGCAGGACGGCTTGCTGGCCAGCAGTGACGGGGACATGGTCGGCGGCCTCGTCCGGTTGGCCGGCGACCCTGCGGAGCGGGAGCGGATGGCCATGCACAGCCGGAATGTGCCGGTCGACCTGGGCTGGCCGGCCGTGCTCCGCCGCACCGACGCCGCGTACGCCGCCGCCGACCAGATCGTCAGGTGCCGTCCCCGCTCGCCAGCCGTGCTCAGTGCGGCCGGCTAGCGCCCGGTCGCCGAGGCGCGGATCCGGGTGCACCGGCCGGCTCTGCTCGGCGAGCTGATCGTCGTCGTCGTCCTGGTCAAGGTGTACGACCAGGTCCGCAGGCTGGAGGTCGCCCGGGCCCGGCCGGCGCTGCACAACGCGAACGACGTGCTGGCGATCGAGCGCTGGCTGCACCTGGATCTCGAGCTGGCCGGCAACCGTTGGCTGATCGGGCACCACACGCTGCTGCTGATCGCCAGCTGGTGGTATCAGCTGGCCCACCTCACGGTGACGCTGGTCGTGCTCGGCTGGTGCTACCTGCGCCGGCCCGACGCGTACCGCGGTGCCCGCAACGCGCTGGTGCTCACCAACGTGATCGGGCTGGTCGTGTTCTACCTCTACCCGGTGATGCCGCCGCGGCTGCTGCCCGGCGCCGGCTACGTCGACGCGGTCGCCGCGGCCGGCTTCGGCTCCTCGCACGCCGGTCCGGTCCCCGCCGACCAGTACGCGGCGATGCCGTCGCTGCACCTGGCCTGGGCGGTGTGGACGGCCTCGGTCGGGATGCTGCTGCTGGCCGGCACCGGATCCGGCTGCTGTGGCTGCTCTACCCGGTGCTCACCGCGGCCGCGGTCGTCGTCACCGCCAACCACTACGTGCTCGACGTGGTCGCCGGCGTCGCGGTCGCGGTGGTGGCGCTGCTCGCGTCCGCGGGTTCAGATCACCCTGCGCCGGAGCAGGACGGCCAGGACGCAGGCGCCCGGCACCAGCGGCAGCCAGACCGTGAGCAGCCGGTACGCCAGCACGGTGGCCAGCGCGGTCGCGGACGGCGTGCCCACCGCGACCAGGCCGGCGACGAGGGCGACGTCCAGCGCGCCGAACCCGCCCGGCGACGGCACCAGGGCGGACACCGACGAGGCGGCCAGGTAGGCCAGCGCCACCGGGAGGAACGGCACGCCGCCGCCGAGCGAGAGCAGCACCGCGTACAGGGTCAGGCAGTGCAGCACCGGCACCGCGAGCGAGCCACCCCACAGCTGGGCCGCCCGGCGCGGAGTGCGTACGACCGCGGACAGCACCGCCAGCTGGGCCCGGACGTGCCGGGCAGCGCGGGCGCCCCAGCGCCGGACCGCCCAGGCCAGGAGCCCCGCGAGCGGGACCGCCAGCACCGCGGCCAGCTGCCAGGAGTGCTGGTGGCCGACCAGCCGCTCGGGGCGCGCCGGGGCCGAGCGCGGCGGTCAGCACGTCCGGCGCGGCGACCAGCGCGACCAGCAGCAACGCGGTGTGGGTGACCCCGCCGGCCGCCATGTTCAGCGCGACCGCGCCGACCGCCTCGCCCCGGCTCAGCCCGTACCGGCGCAGGAACCGGACGTTGACCGCGAGCCCGCCGGACCCGCCGGGCAGCACGTGGTTCGCGAACGTCGCCGCGACCTGCACCGCGAACAGCCGGAACAGCGGCAGCCGCGGCCGCACCGAGCCGAGCTGGCTGACGGTGCCGGCCGTCCAGAGCAGCACCGTGCCGGCGGCGGCCAGCAGGATCCAGGCCAGGTCGGCGCCGGCGACGCTGTCCGAGCCGGCGTCGAGCATCGTCCGGTGCCGGACCAGCAGCACGACCAGCGCCACCGCGACGCCGACCGAGAGCCCGGTGCGGATCAGGTCGGCCCACCGGCGCCCCGGCCGGCCGACCCCGACATCGGGGTCGGCCGCCGGGTCGATCGCGGTCACGCCGGCAGCGGTCACCGCGTAGCCGCCTCGCGCGGCAGCGCATCCACCACTGTCGACCCCCTGCGGCTCCGGTCCGACTGCATACTGCAATGCCCGATGCCGCGACGGTAGCCAGCGGTCGGCAAACGCGGAGCAAATTCCCCGACTGGCCGCCGGTCAGCTCAGCAACGAGATGCTCTGCGTGTACGCATCCTGGTTGGGTTTGGTCACTCCGGGCCGGCCGCGGAAGTCCGTCCAGCACGGATGCAGCCGCAGGTCGGCGCCGACCGCGATCGCGGAGTAGTCGCCGATGAACACGCCCTGGAGGGTTTCGTCCGGGTTCTCCAGGCTGGCCGCGGCGAACTGGATCCGCGGATCGGATGTCTGGGTGGTGATCCGCCGGATCGCCGACGACCGCAGCCCGGTCACCCCGATCCCCTTCCAGTACGCGTAGTCCAGCCCGACCCCGTGCGCGTCGTAGTGCCGGGTGTACGCGCTGACCGCGACGAGGCCGGCGATCGTCGCCACCGCGCTGAACACCTCGTCCTGCGGCGTCCCGATCACCCGCGTCGTCCAGTCCCGACCGCCGCGCGAGGAGGCCACGATGGTGTCGCCGTTGGTCCGGATCGACTCCCCGTCCGGCGGTGTAGCGGCCGTTGCGGTCGTCGTTCCAGCTCAGCGCCAGCCGGTCGGTGAGCGGGTCGTAGGCGAGCTGCGGGTAGCTGTTGATCCGGAAGTTCTCGCCGGTCAGGGTCAGGCTGCCGACCTCCTCGTTGAGCGGGAAGTCGAAGTTGGTGTCGACGATCGAGTGGCTGAACGTGCGGCCGTGGTCGGTCGAGCGGGCCACCACGGTCACGTCCCGGTCGTCGAGGCCGTCGCAGGCCAGCGTCGCGCACTCGGTGCCCTCGTACGCGATGTAGACGGTGCCGTCGCGGCCGACCTGCGGGTTGGAGCCCTGCGAGAACGGAGTGAGCCCGCCGGTGAAGGCGTCCAGGGTGGTGTCGACCCGGGTGAACGGGGCGAAGCTGCGGCCGAAGTCGGTCGAGGCGGAGACCACGATCGGCGACTCGAGGTAGTCGCCCTCGGGGGTGTCGGCGAACCGGGTCCAGCTCACGTACACCCGGCCGGAGGTCTTGTCGGCGGCCAGCCAGATCTTGTCGTTGAAGAACGTGGTCGGCGTCGGCGTGCCGGTCGCGTCGGTGCCGTCGAGCTGGATGATCGTCGGGCGGGCCCAGTGCGCGCCACCGTCCCGGGAGACCGAGACGACGATGCCGCTCGGCGCCTCGGTGCCGCCGGCGGCCGGCGCGCCCCGGCTGAACACGATGTTGCCGTAGTAGACGGTGTTGCGCGGCCCGAAGGCGAGCACCGGGTCGCCGGCCGAGTCCATCGCGGTGAGCGGGCCGGTCGCGCCGGTCGCGATCGTCAGCCCGGGCAGCACCTGGTTCTTCCAGGTCTTGCCGCCGTCGAAGCTGGTGTACGCCCAGCCGGTGCTGTCGTTGCGCTGCTCCCGGTCGACGAAGACGCGGTAGTCGTTGGTGCCGGCCACGATGTTGCGCGGGTTGGCCGGGTTGACCGCGATCGTGGTCTCGTTCTGCGCGCTGCTGCAGCCGGCCTGGCTGCCGATCGTCACGGTCGTGTCGCCGACGATCTGGTCGACGTTCGGCGCCGGGTTCCGGTACGGGTTGGGCTTGCCGACGAAGTCCTGGCAGAGCGCGGAGATGTCCGGGTCGTCCTGGCCCTCACCCTCGTCCTCCTCGCTGAGGATCTCCTTGAGCAGCGGGTTGGGCACCCGGTGCCTGGCCTCGTCGGCGTCCTTGGCGACCCGGGGCGCGGCCGCGTCGACCGACGCCGGTCCGGCGGCGCGGCCGGTCGCTGCCGAGGCGGGCTGGCCCAGCGCGATCAACGCGCCGACGGTCAGCAGGCCGGCGGCGAGCACGCCGACTCGGCGGGGGCGGAAGCTCATGGTGGATCCCCTCTCCGACGCTGGAGCGGAGCCAGCCTCTACCCCGTTCGGCCGATCCGCCTAGCCGCCAGATGTGTGGGAAAGGTATGGCAAAGGGCCTCAGGGAGTGACCAGGCAGCTGGCCGGTGAGTTGCCGGCGGCCGGGAAGGCGGTGGCCAGCGCCTGGGCCGTGCGCCGGGCCCGCTCGCGGTATCCGGGCGTGGTGAAGTGGATCCCGTCCGAGATGAACCAGGGGTCGTTCACCTGTGCCGCCCAGTCGTACACGCGCATGTTCGGGTATCGGCCGCAGGCCCGCATCAGCGCGGCGTTCCACTTCTGCATCTGGACCTCGGCCCACGGGCCGGACGTGCGCAGCGTCTTGACCGTGAGCCACATCGCCGGCTGGCCCTTGATCTCCTGCATGATCAGGTCGATGCGCTGGTCGAGGCCGATGTTGCTGCCGACGGCGACATTGGCGGCCTCGTTGGTGCCCATGGCGAACACCCAGCAGCCGTCATAGCCGGCGCTGATCCGCCTCGCCGTCGCCTCCTGGGCATTGGGCTGGCCCTTGTAGTGCTCGACGATCGAGCGGGCGCCGAGGATGTCGGTCTGGACGCTCTTCGCCCCGACCCGGCGGTACTGGCTGTCGATGCGGTCCTTCGGGTTGGGCAGGTAGTTGGGGTCCATCAGCCCGAGCGAGGTGGAGTCGCCCACGTGCACGACGCTGGTGCAGGCGGTCGTCCCGGCCTTGGCACCGGCCGGCGCCGCCGTGCCGGCGTCCGTGCCGGCGTGGTCGGCCTGGCGGTCGGGGTGGATCTGGGGGCCGGGCTGGACGAGGGCGGGGGGGCCGGCGGGAGCGGCGGCTCCGGCGGGGTCACGCCGCCGTCCGCGCTCACCTGGTCCTGGCTCGAGCTCGCGGTCATGAGGCTGGCCGGCGAGAACGCGGTGGTCGCGATCGCCACCACCGCCAGCGCCCCGGCCATCACCGGGCGCGGCGGCCGCTTGCCCCGCCGGTACGGCACGACCGGCCGGCGGACGAGGCTGCGCAGCCCGTGCCGGCGGACCGGGTCCTCGATCAGCGTCCAGGACAGCGAGGCCAGCACCAGGGTCAGGGCCAGGTCGAGGGTGGCCGGCCAGAACCAGTCGCCCGGCGCGCCGAGCTGGTGGTGCGGGGTGAACGCGACCACCGGCATGTGCCAGAGGTAGATCCCGTACGAGCGCTCGCCGAGCCAGCGCGGCACCGGCGAGCCGAGCACCCGGCCGGACAGGCTGCCCGGGTAGGAGACCGCGACCAGCAGCACCGCGGACAGCAGCGCGAGCAGCAGCAGGCCGCCGCGGTAGAGCGACAGCGAGAACGTCGACGTGCTGGTGACCATCCAGACGATGCCGAGCAGGGCGGCCAGGCCGGCCACGTCGACGCCGGCCCGGACGGCCGGCGGCGGGGTGAGCTTGATCCGGGTCGGTCGGTAGACCAGCGCCAGCGCGGCGCCGACGAGCAGTTCGCCGGCCCTCGTGTCGGTCCCCTCGTACGGGCGGGTGTTGTCGATGCCGGCGTGCGCGAGGACGGCCAGCAGCAGGAACGACGCCGCGGCCAGGCCGGCCGCGATCAGCGCCACCCGCGGCTTGCGCCCGCCGGTCAGCCGCAGCAGCACGAGCAGCAGCACCGGCCAGATCAGGTAGAACTGCTCCTCGACCGCGAGCGACCACAGGTGCTCCAGCGGGCTCGGCCCGGCGAACAGGTCGAAGTACGACGAGCCGGTCCGGATCGTGAACCAGTTGCTGACGTAGAAGGCGGCGGCGACGGTCTCGTCCCAGCGCTGGGCCAGCGCGGACCGGTCGACCAGCGCGGTGACGGCCAGCACGGTCAGCAGCACGACCGCGAGCGCCGGCAGCAGCCGCCGGGCCCGGCCGAGGTAGAACAGGGCGAACGGGATCCGGCCGGTCCGCTGCCAGGCCGTGATGAGGATGCCGGTGATCAGGAAGCCGCTCAGCGTGAAGAAGACGCTGACTCCGAGCAGGCCGCCGTCCATGTGCGGAACGCCGAAGTGGTAGCCCAGGACCGCGATAACGGCGACCGCCCGGACCCCGTCGAGGCCCGGGAGATAGGTCGCCCTGGAATCGACGGGTCGGGGCACCCGTCCCCCTCTCGGAGTCCCTCAGACGTCCCAGAAAGTTAACACGCTGAACAGGCCCGACGACGGACGAGCACCGGCCCACCCGCGTGTCGTCGGGAGGCCGGATCTGTCGGAGGCCGGGGCTACCGTCCGAGCCGTGATCAACGACGACCTGCGGCATTACCTGCAGCAGTCCAGAGACGCGGTGCTACGCGCCCTCGACGGGGTCAGTGACTACGACGCGCGCCGCCCGGTCACGCCGTCCGGGACCAACCTGCTCGGCCTGGTCAAACACCTGGCCGGCGTCGAGGCCGGCTACCTCGGCGCGTGCGTCGGGCGGCCGGTGCCGTTCCCGTGGGACGACGACGCCTGGGAGAGCGGGGACATGTGGGCCACGGCCGACGAGTCCCGCGACCAGATCGTCGGGCTCTACCGGGAGGTCTGGCGCAACTCCGACGCGGCGATCGCCGAGCTGCCGCTGGACGCGCCGGCGTTCGTCGAGTGGTGGCCGCCGGAGCGCCAGCACACGACGCTCGGCCACCTGCTGGCCCGGATGCTGGCCGAGACCGCCCAGCACGCCGGGCATGCCGAGATCCTCCGGGAGACGATCGACGGGCGGGGCGGGCGCGACCACGACGCGATCGGCGACGCCCAGTGGTGGGAGACGTACGTCGGCAAGATCCAGGCCACGGCCGACACGTTCCGCTGAGCCGGGCGGACGGCCGCACGGGTGGCGGCGCCGGGCCGCCAGCAGCCGCCGCACCAGCAGGACGCGACGTCGGTCAGTCCCCGGCGGCCTCGCGCACCGAGCGCAGCTCCTCGCGCAGCCGGGCCGGCACCAGCTCCAGCAGTTGGTCCGGTTTCAGCGGCAGGTCGAGCAGGCTGAGCTTGACCCGGCTGCGGGCGATGTGGGTGTCCGCGTCGAGCCTGACCACGCTCACCGCGTCGGGCCGCAGCCGGACGGTCAGCGTCGTGCCCGGGGCCAGGGTGCCGGAGACCGCACCGTCCACGACGTACCGGAGCGCGACGTCGGCACCGCCCACGCCGACCACGTCGGCGCCACCGAGCACGACCGGGCGGCTGATCCCGGCCATCGGCGCGACCGGGGTCAGCGTGATCGACGGCGCCGACGGGGACACGATCGGCCCGCCGGCGGCGTAGTTGTACGCGGTGGACCCGGTCGGCGTGCACACGATCACGGCATCGCCGCGGTAGTAGCCGTGCCGCGACCCGTTGACGACGAGGTCGGCGCTGAGCGAGGCCCACGGCTCGGCCGCGGTGAGCACCACGTCGTTGAACGCGACGGTCGCCTCGCCGCTGTCCGGGCAGACCGCGTCGAGGCAGCTGTGCGGCTCCAGCGTGAACCGGCCGTCGACCAGCCGGTTCAGCGCGTCCGGCAGCTCGGCCGGGGTGACCTCGACCAGGAACCCGACGTTGCCGTGGTTGACGCCGAGCACCGGCACCGGCCGCCCGACGACCAGCCGCATCGCGCCGAGCATGGTCCCGTCGCCGCCGAGCGCGACGACCGCATCGACCCGGTCGGCGAACGTGTCCTCGGGCACCAGCCCGACACCGGGCCCGACCCGGTCGGCGTCGCTCTCCCGGGCGATCAAGGACCGCCGCTCCCGGCGGGCGAACTCGGTGAGCACCCGGATGGAGTCGCCGACGGGATTGCTCGGATGCACGACCAGGCCGATCTCCATCCGCTCAGTCTGCCGGTGGGCGCAGCGCCTTGTCCGCCAGGCCGGACAGCAGCTCGGCGGCCCGGGCGGTGCTCAGCCCGCGACCGCGGGTCAGGTCGTCGTACGCCGCGAAACCGGTGAGCAGCCAGAGCGCGTCCAGCGCCCGCTCCGGGTCGGGCAGGTCGAGCCGGCCGACCATCCGGGTCAGCAGCCGCAGCCGGCCGGCGTCGTGCCCGGCCAGCAGGTCCGCCGCCTGCGGGTCGGTCACCGCGAACGCGATGATGCTGCGGGCCAGCGCCGGGTCGGTCGACCAGTACGTACAGCCGGCGGTCACCACGTCCCGGGCCAGCGTCGTGACCGGGCCGGACTCGACCAGCTCGGCCAGCGCCGCGAGCCCGGCCCGGCGCTCGTAGTCCTCGACCACCGCCGCCAGCACGCCGAGCTTCGAGCCGAACTGGTGGTAGACGGTCGCCCTGGCCACGTCCGCCCGGCGGGCGATCTCGTCCAGCGAGACCCGGTGGAAGCCGACCTCGGCGAACAGCCGGCGGGCCGCGCCGACCACCTTCTCCCTGGTCTCGGCCACGGCGGCGGTCCGGGCGCCCAGGTTGTACGGCCGCGGGCTCATTGACGGCCGCAGCAATCACTCATACTGTCAGTCTAATCAATTCTCACGGGGAGGTCGCTGTGCGCAGGTCAACGTGGGTGGTCGGGCTGGGTGTCATCGCCGTCGTCGTCGGCGGCGCGGTCTCGGCATCGGCGGCGCCCACCGCCACGACGGCGAGCGCGGCGAAGAGCACGGTGCTGCGATACGACATCGCCTTCCGCCCGTTCGAGGAGAACGTCGTCGACGTCGGCACGCCCGGGGCCGGTGTCGGCGACATGCTCGTCTTCCAGGACCGGATCCTCGACCACGGCCGCCAGGTCGGCGTCGAGGGCGGCACCTGCACGATCACCGCGCTGCTGGACGGCGGCCACTTCCAGACCAACTGCGTCGGCACGGTCAGCCTGGCCGCCGGCCAGATCGCGTTCCAGGGTCTGGTCACCGACGCGCCGGACAAGCACATGGCGGTCGTCGGCGGCACCGGGCGCTACCGGGACGCGGGCGGCGAGCTGACCGTCCTCGAGCTCGGCAACGACGTCGGGACCCTCACCGTCCGGCTGACGGTCCACAGCGGCCGGTAGCAGGATGGACGGGTGGCCGACCGCCTGCTGCTCGTCGAGGACGACCCCCGCATCCGTACGGCCCTCGGCCTCGGGCTGGTCGACGAGGGCTACGAGGTGGTCGAGGCCGGCTCCGGGGAGGCCGCGCTCAGAGCTGATCAAGCAGGGCGCCTTCGACGTCGTGCTGCTCGACCTCATGCTGCCCGGGATGGACGGCTTCGCCGTCTGCCGGACCGTCCGGTCGCAGGGCGATCTGCCGATCATCATGATCACCGCGCGGTCCGGCTCGGAGGACGTGATCCGCGGGCTCGAGGCGGGCGCCGACGACTACGTGACCAAGCCGGTGGTGGCCAGCGAGCTGGCTGCCCGGGTGCGGGCGCTGCTGCGCCGGGCCCGGCCGCCGGTGCCCACCGTGCTCGCCGCCGGCGACGTCCGGATCCACCCGGACCGCGGCGTCGCCACCCGCCGCGGCGAGGACCTGCACCTCACGCTGACCGAGCTGCGGCTGCTGTCCGAGCTGGCCGCGGCGGGCGGCCGGGTGGTCACCCGCGAGCAGCTGCTGGAGCGGGTCTGGGGCTACGACTACTTCGGCGACACCAGGCTGCTGGACGTGCACGTGCGGCGGCTGCGCCGGAAGGTGGAGGACGACCCGAGCGCGCCGCGGCTGGTGCTCACCGTCCGCGGCGTCGGCTACCGGCTGGCCGGGCGGGACGAGTGAGACCGCTGGCGCGGGTGCCGGTCCGGCACCGGGTGGTCGCGGCCTTCGCGCTCGGCTCGGTGGCGGTCTCGGCGGTGGTCGCCGTGGCGACCTGGAACCTCACCACCGGCTACATGCTCCAGCAGCGGGAGCAGAGCGTGAGCCGGCAGGCGCTGGTCAACGCGCGGCTGGTGGACGCCCGGCTGGCCAGCGGATCCTCGGACCTCGGCGCGCTGCTGACCGGCCTGGCCTCCTCGCCCGAGGCGGCGATCTTCGTCCGGCAGCCGGACGGCTGGATCGCCGGCGGGACGGCGACCGACAACATCGACGTCGCCGACATGCCGCCGGCACTGATCGCCGCGGCCGACCGGGGCGACATCGCCCGGCAGCGGCTGCGGGTCGGCGGTGCCCCGCTGGTCGCGGTGGCGATGAAGCTGCCCGACTCGCAGGTCTCGTACGTCGAGGTGTTCCCGCTGCGCGACCTGGACCGGATCTTCCGGTTCATCAGCCTGATGCTGCTCGGCGGCGTGCTGGCCAGCGGGCTGCTCGGCGGCTCGATCGGTTGGTGGGCGAGCCGCCGGGTGCTGCGGCCGCTGACCGAGCTGACCTCGGCGGCGGCCCGGATCGCGCACGGCGACCTGTCCACCCGGCTGCCCGAGCGGGATGACAAGGACCTCGGCCCGATCGCCGCCGCGTTCAACGAGACCGCCGGCGACCTGCAGGCGCGGGTGGCCCGGGACGCCCGGTTCGCCTCCGACGTCAGCCACGAGCTGCGCTCGCCGGTGACCACGATGGCCGCGGCGATGGAGGTGCTGGTCCGCCGCCGGGACGAGGTCTCGCCGGCCGCCCGGAACGCGATCGACCTGCTCGACGCCGACCTGCGCCGGTTCCGCCGGCTGGTCGGCGACCTGCTCGAGATCTCCCGCGTCGACCAGGGCGCGTTCCGGCTGTCCGCGGAGCGGCTCGACCTGGCCGAGCTGGCCCGGTACGTGGTGGCCCGGTCGTCGACGGGGGAGCCGGTGCCGGTCGAGGCGGCCGGGCCGGTGCGGGTTCTCGGCGACCGGCGCCGGCTGGAGCAGGTGGTGTCCAACCTGGTCGACAACGCCGAGGGGCACGGTCGCGGGCTGGTCCGGGTCGCGGTCTGCCACGCCGACCGGGTGGTCCGGCTGGAGGTGGACGACGCCGGCCCGGGCGTGCCGGCGGCCGACCGCGAGCGGATCTTCGAGCGGTTCGCCCGGGTGTCCGATCGGGACCGGCGGGTCGAGGACACCGGCAGCGGCCTCGGGCTGGCGCTGGTCGCGCAGCACGTACGGCTGCACTCGGGCCGGGTCTGGGTGACCGACCGGCCGGGCGGCGGGGCCCGGTTCGTGGTCGAGCTCGGCGGTGCCGGGTGAGACGGCTGCGACTGGCGCTGGTCGCCCTGCTGGCCGCCGCCGCGGTCGCCGGCTGCGGGGTCAAGGCACAGGACAAGCCGGAGATCCTCCGGTCGCCGCCCGCTCCTCCGACGGCGACGCCGACCGCGACCGAACGCCCGACGGTGTCCCCGTCGTCGACCACCCCGGCCCCGACCCGCACGCCCTGACCACCGAGGTTGTCAGGCAACCGTCAGGCGGTACCGGCGCTGGGCCGGTCGGGCCGGGGGATCGTGGTCAGGTCAGTGACAACGCAGTCGAGGAGGCCGACCCCGGTGACCGCCGCCGCTTCCGCCGCGCCGCACTTCGTCGTCGACGCCCGCCGGACCGGGACGACCGAGCTGGTGCAGGTCCGCGGCGAGGTGGACATCGCGACGGCGCCGCTGCTGCGGGCGGTGCTCGACACGGTGGTGGGCCGCCGCCCGACCCGGGTCGAGGTTGACCTGTCCGGGGCGACGTTCATGGACGCGCACGCGCTGACCACGCTGACCGCGGTGCGCCGCCGGCTGGCCAACCGGCACGCCACGCTGGTCCTGCGCGACCCGAGCCCGGTGGTCGTCCGGCTGCTGGAGCTGTCCGGGACGGAGTACGCCTTCGAGATCGCGACCGGCCCGGCCGACGTGCGCCGGGCCGGTTGACGGCGGCCGGCCGGTACGACGGGGTGCCGGCCGGCCGGTCCAACCGGGCTCAGTAGTCGTCGATCTCTTCGCTGCCGACCTCGACCACGCCGTCGACGTCGTCGAGGCGGCGATCAGCGGACTTCTGCCGGAGCTGCCGCTCCAGCCCGATCGTCGCCGACAGCACGAAGGCGAGGGCGAGCTCGCCCACCTGCGTCCAGCCCTGACCGATCACTCCGGAGACCCTAGGTCCTGAGTACGACCAGGGCGAGGTCGTCCCGGGGCAGTCCGCCCTGGAAGTCCACCACCTCGTCGCCGATCCGCTGGGCGATCGTGGCCGCGTCCTCGTGCCGCAGCTCGGCCAGCAGTGCGGCCAGCCGGTCGTCGTCGAAGAACTCCCGGCCCCGGCGGGCCTCCGGCACCCCGTCGGTGAACATCAGCACCACGTCGCCCGGGCGCAGCTCGACGGTCGTGTCGTGCAGCCGCGGCCGGTCGACCACGCCGAGGACCGTGCCGGGCCGGCCGACCGTACGCACCCGGCCGGTGGCGGAGGCGAGCAGCGGCAGCGGGTGGCCGCCGGAGGCCAGCGTGAGCCGGACCCGGCCGGCCGCGTCCCGGCGCAGCCGGCCGTGCAGGATCGAGCAGAACCGGTCCGGCCCCTCCCGCCGCAGCGCGTCGTTGACGATGGCGAGCACGCTGGCCGGCCGGCGCCGGCGGGTCGCCGCGGCCCGGACGGTGTGCCGGGCCAGCCCGGTCGTCACCGCGGCCTGCGCACCCTTGCCGCCGACGTCGCCGACCGCGACGCCCCAGTCGCCCGGGCCGATCTCGAACACGTCGTAGAAGTCGCCGCCGACCTCGGTGCCGTCGCCGGCCGGGCGGTACCGCCCGGCGACCTGCAGGCCCGGTATCTGCGGCAGCCGCGGCGGGATCAGGCTCTCCTGCAGGGTCCGGGCCAGCTCGCGGACCCGCGCCTCCGAGGCCTCGGCGGCCCGCCGGGCCCGCAGCAGCTCCCGTTCGTACCGGCGGCGGTCGGTGGCGGCGAACACGGCCGTGCGGACCATCGCCGGCTCGCCGCTCTCGTCCCGGCGCAGCACCGAGTTGACCAGCGCCGGCAGCCGGCTGCCGTCCGCGCGCACGACCTCGAGCGCGATCTCCCGGACCGAGCCCTGCATGTGCAGCAGCGGCGCGTAGTGCGTCTCGTGGAAGATCCGGCCGCCCGCGGTGAGCAGGTCCTGGAACCGGCGCCGGCCGACCAGCTCGTCCCGGCCGTACCCGGTCCAGGTCAGGAACGTCTGGTTGACCTTGACGATCAGGCCGCCGGGCAGCGTGGACAGGTAGCCGCACGGCGCGTGCTCGTAGAGGTCGTCCGCGCTGTCCTCCAGCGGGACCGGCGGTGCGTCCTCAGCCGGGTCCACGCAGGTACGCCTTGATCGCCGCGACGGTCTCCTCGGGCGCGCTGAGGTTCGGGCAGTGCCCGGTCGCGGCGAGCCGGACCAGCGTGCTCCCGGCCAGCTCACGATGCACGTAGTCGCCGACCGCGGTCGGCGCGATCACGTCGTCCGAGCACTGCAGCACCAGCGCCGGGATCCGCACCCGGGCCAGGTCGGCGCGGTTGTCGGACAGGAACGTGACCCGGGCGAAGTGCCGGGCGATCTCCGGGTCCGTGCGGCAGAAGCTGTTGGTCAGCTCGACGCCCAGCTCGGGCCGGTCGGGGTTGCCCACGATGACCGGCGCCATCGCGGCCGACCAGCCGAGGTAGTTGCTGTCCAGCGAGTCGAGCAGGTCCTCGATGTCCGGTCGGCTGAAGCCGCCGAGGTAGCCGTCGTCGTCGACGTAGCGCGGCGAGGGGCCGACCAGGACCAGCCGGTCGAACAGCTCCGGCCGGTCGGCCGCGGCCAGCACGCCGATCATCGCGCTGACCGAGTGTCCGACGAAGACGACCCGGCTCAGTCCGAGCGCGTCGAGGATCTCCAGCACGTCGTCGGCGTAGCCGCGCAGTGATCCGTACTTCTCCCGGTCGTACGACGAGATGTCCGAATCGCCGGCGCCGACGTGGTCGAACAGCACGACCCTGTGGTCGGCCTCGAACTCGGGCGCCACGTAGCGCCACATGTTCCGGTCGCAGCCGAATCCGTGGGCGAACACGATGGCCGGCCCGTCCGGCTGGCCGGACAGCGACGACGTTGTTGCGGGCCACCACGTCCACGGGCGGAATATACGACCCGGTGACCGCGGGCCGGACGGCGCCGCTACCCGCCGCCCCCGCGTACGGCCGGTGGGAACTCGCGGCGGGGCGGCGTGCGACCGTGGAAGTGTGAACCTTCCGCCGCTGGAGCTCGGGCAGCTGGTCGGGCAGGCGCAGGCCCGGCCCGGGGTGCTCGCCGCGGTGGTCCTGGTGGCGGCGGGCTACCTGGTCGCGGCCGTGCGGGTGCCGGGCTGGAAGGCCTTGCCGCACCGCGGCGTTCCTCGGCGGCCTGGTCGTCGTGCTGATCGCCACCTGCAGCGGCATCGAGGCGTACGGGCACGTGCTCGAGTGGATGCACATGATCGAGCACCTGCTGCTGATCATGGTGGCGCCGGTGCTGCTGGCGATCGGCTCGCCGCTGCAGCTGGTCGCCGAGGCGCTGCCGCCCCGGGCGGCGGCGGGCTGGCGGGCGTTCCTGGACCGGCCGGTGGTCGGCTGGCTCACCTCGCCGCCGTTCGCGGCCGCGTTCTACGCGGTCTGCGTGATCGGCGTGCACCTCACCGGCCTGATGGACCGGGCGATGGCCGACGACGGCGTGCACGTCGCCGAGGAGCTGGCCTACCTGCTGGCCGGCATGCTGCTGTTCCAGCTCGTGGTCGGGCAGCGGCCGGGTCCGTGGCAGCTGTCCGGCGGGGCCCGGATGGCGCTGCTCGCGATCGTCACGCCGGTCGACACGCTGGTCGGCGTGGTGCTGCTGCAGACCGGCACGGTGGCCGGCGGGATCGGCGCCGACGGGCACGCGCATCCGCGGCCGGACTGGGCACTGTCCGCGGCCTCGGACACCGCCGCGGCCGGCACCACGATGTGGATCGGCGGGACCGGGATCATGGGCCTGGTCATGCTCGGCGGTCGGGCTGATCTGGCTGCACGGCCGCGGCCCCGTGCCGGAGAAGCCGGGCTGGACCGAGCGGGCCAGGGCGGCGACGCTGGCCGAGCGCACCGGCGAGCCGGAGCGGACCGACCTCGACGACGACGAGGCCGCGCTCGAGGCGTACAACCGGTGGCTGGCGAAGATGGCCGAGCGGGACCGGTAGCTACAGCGCGGCCGGCGCGCCGCCGTCGACGCCGATGCGCTGGCCGTTGACGTACGAGGCGGCGTCCGAGACCAGCCAGCCGACGACGGCCGCGACGTCCTCCGGCCGGCACACCCGCCCGTACGGGAAGCGGGCGTCGAGGTCGGTCGCCATGGTGACCCCGGCCACCGCCCGGGCCAGCCGGTCGCCCATGTCGGTGACCACCAGCCCGGGCGCGACGATGTTGGTCCGGATGCCGTGCGGCTGCTCCTCGACCGCGAGGGTCCGGCCGAGCGCCTCCAGCGCCACCTTGCCCATCATGTACGGCGCGCCGCCCGGCATGACCCTGGTCGCGTTCACGCTGGAGATCAGCACCACGTCGCCGCGGTCGAGCCGGCGCATCTGCGGCAGCAGCGCCTGGCACAGCCAGAACGGCCCGTACGCCAGCGTCCGCACCACCCGGTCGAGCTCGTCCGGGTCGGTGTCGACCACGGTGTTGCCGCGGCTCGCGATGCCGGCGTTGCAGACCAGCGCGTCGACCCGGCCGAAGTCGGCGAGCACGGCCTCGGCCAGCCCGGTGCACCCGTCCCGCTCGGCCACCGAGGCCTGGTAGGCCCGGCCGCCGACCTCGGCCGCGGTCGCCTCGGCCGCCGCCTGGTCGCGCCGGTAGTTCACCGCCACCGCGAACCCGTCGGCGGCCAGCCGCCGGCTGATCGCCCGCCCGATGCCGCGCCCGCCGCCGGTCACCAACGCCACCCGAGTCATGCCGCCACTCTGCCGCCCGGCGGGTTCCCGGGGAACGGCCGGGTGCGGCGGGGAGGATCATGGCGGCCGTGACCGAGCTCTGGCATCTGGCCGAGGCGGCCGGAGTGGGCCGAGGCCGTCCGCACCGGGTCGTACCGAGCGGTCGACCCGCGGGCAGAGCCTGGCCGAGGTCGGCTTCGTGCACTGCTCGTACCCGGACCAGCTGGCCGGGGTCGCCGCCGCCTTCTACGCCGACGCCGGCGACCTGGTGCTGCTGCGCATCGACCCGGCCAGGGTGCCGGCCGAGATCAGGGTCGAGGGCGGCTTCCCGCACGTGTACGGCCCGATCCCGGTCGCGGCGGTCACCGCGGCCGAGCCGCTGACCCGGGACGCGACCGGCCGGCTCGTCCTGCCCGACGCCTAGATGCCCAGCTTCTCCGCGGCCGCGCGGGTGCCCTCCACCCGGTTGCGGATCTTCTGGAACGCGACGTCCCGGGCGTAGTCCGGGGACCCGTGCGAGGGCTTCTCGTCGATGGAGAACGGCGAGAAGCCGCAGTCGTCGGTCGAGCCGAGCCGCTCCTTCGGGATGAAGTTCGCCGCCCGGACCAGCTGGTCGCGGACCTCCTCCGGCCGCTCGGCCCTGGGCATGACCGGCGAGACGACGCCGACATAGCACATCTGCGGTACGCCGTTCGCGTCGTCGCGGCTGTGCTCGCCGACCAGTTGGTAGACCGGGTCCCGGTCGCGCTCGCTGGCCAGCTGCATGAGGAAGTAGCCGGCGTTCAGCTGGAACATCGACGGCAGCAGGTCGCTGTACGGCACGTCCGCGCTGTGCACGGAGTCGCGGTCGCCACCGGGGCAGGTGTGCACGCCGATGTTGCGCCGCTCCTCGGCGCTGAACCGGTCGAAGACCCGGTTGTCCAGCTCGATGAAGTGGCTGAGCATGCCGCGGCCGGTCCACGGGTTGCGCGGGTCGGCGCGGGTGGCCAGCCTGCCCTCAGTGAAGTCCATCGACACCCGGGCCGCGCCGGCCTCGAACGCCCGGCGGATGTCCTGCTCGCACTGGTCGACCAGGTCGTCCTCGAACTGCTGCCGCGAGTAGCCCGGCACCTCGTCGTCGAGCGGGTAGAGCAGCAGCAGCATCGACGGCGCGATGACGGCCTGCTTCATCGGGCGGTGCGCGTACCCGATCGAGCGGGACAGCGAGTCGGCGGCGAAGTTCTTGTACCGGAACGGGCCGCCGACCAGCTTCGGCAGCTGCCGGTTGTGCCCGTCGGAGAAGATCGCGAAGTATTGTCCGCCGGTCGGCTCGAGGTGGTCGGCCAGGCCGGTGCCACCGAGCGTGTCGGTCACGGGGTAGGTCGCGAAGCTCGACCAGCGCTGCTCGCCGTCGGAGATGATCGGCGATCCGGTCGCCTCGAACCGCTCGATCGAGTCCCGGACGGCGGCGTCCTGCTCCGCCTCGAGCTGGTCCTTGCCGATCTTTCCGCCGTCGTAGTCCGCGTACGCCGCCTGGAGGCGGGCGGGCCGAGGGAGCGAGCCGACCGGCTCGGTCGGGATCCCGGTAGCTGCCCGCGGGTCGAAGTCGGTCATGCGATCGTCTCCTCAGTGCCGTGGTGAGGCGCGTCACAACCTGAGCGCGGGGTCCTGAACCGATCAACGGTCCAGGACCCCGCGGGGTGACCTGGCTAGCCGAGCCCGTTGCTGGACAGGAAGGACTTCGCCACCGTGGCCGGGTCCTTCTTGTCGAGGATCACCTGCTTGTCGAGGTCGAGCAGGTCCTCGGTGGTGAGCTTCGCCGAGACCGCGTTGAGCGCGTCGGTGACGTGTCTGGCTCGCCTTGGCCTTGTTGATCAGCGGCAGCACGTTCTGCGCGGCGAACAGGAACTTCGGGTCCTCCAGCGCGACCCACCCGTTGGCGACGATGTTGGGGTCGGTGGTGAACACGTCGCCGGCCTGGATGCTGCCGTTCTTCAGCGCGTTGATCGTCAGCGGACCGCCGGCGTCGAGCGACTTGAACTCCTTGAACACCACGTCGTACTTCGCCTTGAGCCCGGGCGCGCCGGTCTGCCGGGTCTTCCACTCCGGCGGCCCGCCGAGGGTGAGCTGGCCGGCGACCGGCTGCAGGTCGGCGATCGACTTGAGGTTGTACTTGTCCGCGGTGTCCTTGGTGACCGTGACCGAGTCCTTGTCCTCGGCCGTGGACTGGTCGAGGACGGTGAGCTTCGCCGGCACCTTGGTCTTCAGCGCCGCGAACACGTCGTCGGAGGTGACCTGGGTGGCGTTCTTGTCGAAGTACTGCAGGAGCACGCCGCTGTACTCCGGGATCAGGTCGATCGAGCCGTCCTGCAGGCCGGGGATGTAGGTCTCCCGGCTGCCGATGTTGAGCTTGGTGCTGACCTTGACGCCCTTGGCGGTCAGCGCCCCGGCGTAGATCTGGGCCAGCAGCGTGCTCTCCGGGAAGTTGGCCGAGCCGACGACGATCGTGTCGGTCGGCGCGGCCGAGGAGCCGCCGCTGCTGAGTGGGTTGTCGTCGCCGCCACCGCCGCAGGCGGTGAGGGCCAGCGCCGCGACCGTAGCGACGCTGGCCAGGACGACTCTGGTCGCGTTTCATGTCGGGTGTCTCCTGTTGATCGGTACGGCCGCGTGCGGGCCTGGACACGTGCACTGACTAAGCGGTCGGGACCACGGACCCTTCCTGGGCCGTGGAGATCAGGGCTGGCCGCCGGCGGGTCCCGGCGGTGCGGAAGCGGCCGGTGACCCCGGGTGACACGACCAGCCGCTGGATGCCGGCGACGAGCAGGTCGAGCGCGATCGCCAGCACGCCGACGAGCACGGCCCCGGCGGCCATCTGCGAGTAGTCCCGCTGGGACTGGCCGTCGAGGATGAACCGGCCGAGGCCGCCGAGCGAGACGTACGCCGCGATCGTCGCGGTCGCCACGATCTGCAGCATCGAGCTGCGGATGCCGGACAGGATCAGCGGCAGCGCGTTGGGTATCTCGACCCGCCACAGCACCTGGCGACCCGGTCATGCCCATGCCCTTGGCGGCGTCCCGGGCGGCCGGGTCGACGGCCTGGATCCCCGCGTACGTCGCCGAGAGCACGGCCGGGATGCCGAGGATCACCAGCACCAGGATGGACGGCAGCAGGTACGCGAGGTCGGCCGGGCAGGCGGCCGGAGATCAGCAGCACGACGTAGACCAGCAGGCCGAAGTCGGGCAGCGCGCGCAGCGCGTTGGCGGAGCCGGCGATCGCGACCGAGCCGCGGCCGGTGTGCCCCACGAACAGGCCGAGCGGGAGCGCGATGAGGCAGACGAACGCCAGCGCGAGGAACGTGTATTCAAGATGCTCGACCACCCGCGCCGGCACGCCGTCGGAGCCGGACCAGTGCGACCCGTCGCCGAGGTAGTCCCAGATCACGCCCACCTCAGGCCACCGCCCGCTGCCAGGTCGTCAGCCGCCGGCCGGTCAGCACGATCGTGGTGTCCAGGATCAGCGCCAGCAGGATGCAGAGCAGGATGCCCAGCAGCACGATGCTGCCGACGTCGAGGGTGAACCCCTCGGTGAACAGCGAGCCGAGCTGGTTGACCCCGATCAGCGCGCCGACCGAGACCAGCCCGACGTTCGAGGCCGCGGCCACCCGCAGCCCGGCGATGATGACCGGCACCGCGATCGGCAGGTCGACCCGGAGGAACCGGCCGAGGCCGGTGAAGCCCATCGCCACCGCGGCCGAGCGGACGTCGGCCGGCACCGAGATCAGCGCGTCGGCGATCACCCGGACCATCAGCGCGACCGTGTAGATCGTCAGCGCCACGACGACGTTGATCGGCGAGAGGATCTTGGTGTGGATGATCGACGGCATGATCACGAACAGCGCCACCGACGGGCAGCGTGTAGAGCAGGCCGGCCAGGTTGATGACGCCCGGGTAGACCCGCCGGTAGCGGCTGGCCAGCCAGCCGAGCGGGATCGCCAGCACCAGCCCGATCACCAGCGGCAGCACGGCGAGCCAGGCGTGGGTGTAGAACCGCGTCGACCGTCTGCTGGAAGTGGTCCTGCAGGTAGCTGATCACTCGCGGCCCCCGGCAGCGGGCTC
Source organism: uncultured Actinomycetota bacterium (assembly GCA_963770145.1). Classification (GTDB taxonomy): domain Bacteria; phylum Actinomycetota; class Actinomycetes; order Mycobacteriales; family CADCTP01; genus CADCTP01. Next base: position 615,321 of record CAVYOJ010000002.1, read on the forward strand.
GGGCTCCCGGGTGTCGGCCGCGGCGCCCGCGCTGCGCTCGGCCTCGATCCGCTCGACCACCTCGCGCGCGGTGATCGTGCCGAGCAGCCGGCCGTCTGCGTCGGCGATCACGCCGCGGCCGGACGGCGCCGACAGCGCGGCGTCGAGCGCCGCCCGCAGCGAGTCGTCCGCCTTCGGCCACCGTGCCGCCGCGGTGCAGCTGCTCCGGCGCGACGGTCGCGCCCGGACGCAGCTGCCGTACGTCGACCCAGCCCTGCGGCCGCCCGTCGTCGTCGACCGCGAGCACCCAGCCGTCCCGTGGCCTCCCGGGCGGCATCGGCCTGGTCGGCGCCGAGCGCGATGGTCGGCTCCTTGGCCAGCGGCAGGTCTCCGGCGGCGCGGAAGCCGAGCGACCGGTAGCCGCGGTCGCGGCCGACGAAGCCGGCGACGAAGTCGTCCACCGGGGCGGCCAGCAGCTCGGCCGGGGTGGCCAGCTGGGCCAGCCTGCCGCCGACCCGCATGACGCCGACCTCGTCGCCGAGCTTGACCGCCTCGTCGATGTCGTGGGTGACGAACAGGATGGTCTTGTCGAGCTCGGACTGCAGCCGGAGGAACTCGTTCTGCAGCTCGGCCCGGACCACCGGGTCGACCGCGCTGAACGGCTCGTCCATGAGCATCACCGGCGGGTCGGCGGCCAGCGCGCGGGCGACGCCGACCCGCTGCTGCTGGCCGCCGGACAGCTGGGCCGGGTAGCGCCCGCCGAGCTCGGTCGGCAGCCCGACCCGCTCCATCAGCTCCATCGCCCGCTGCCTGGCCTTGCGCTTGTTCCAGCCGAGCAGCAGCGGGACGGTCGCGATGTTGTCGGCGATCGTCCGGTGCGGGAACAGCCCGGCCTGCTGGATCACGTAGCCGATGCCGCGGCGCAGCTCGGCGCGCCGGCACCGAGGCGGTGTCCCGGTCGTCCAGCCAGACCGTGCCCGAGGTCGGCTCGACCATCCGGTTGACCATCCGCAGCGAGGTCGTCTTGCCGCAGCCAGAGGGGCCGACCAGGACGGTGATCTGCCCGGACGGCGCGACCAGGTCGAGACCGTCGACCGCTGTCGTGCCGTCCGGGTACCGCTTGACCACCGAGTCGAACTTGATCACGGGTATCACGGCCTCTGGATGTGCGACAAGCGGGGGCTCATGTCTACCAAGGACCGCTGACGTTTACCCGGTGGCGCTTCGTCGCACTCCCGCGCACGGTCGCGGTGCCTTGAGGTCAGGATCCGGCCGCTGTGGTGCCTAGGGTCGGGTCGTGATCTCGGACCGTGCCCTGAACCGTACCTTGCTGTGCCGTCAGTTCCTCCTCGACCGGGTCGACCGCCCGGCGCTGGAGGTCGTCGAGCACCTGGTCGGGCTGCAGGCGCAGGAGCCGGCCGATCCGTACGTCGCGCTCTGGGACCGGATCGCCGGCTTCGAGCCGGCCGAGCTGGCCGAGGCGGTGGCGAGCGGGGACGCCGTCCGGATCGCGCTGCAGCGCTCGACCATCCACCTGGTCAGCGCGGCCGACTGCGCGGCACTGCGGCCGGTGCTGCAGCCCGCGCTGGAGCGGATGGCCAGGTCGAGCTTCGGCACCCGGCTGACCGGCGTCGACCCCGTCGAGCTGGCCGAGGTGGCCGGCGCGCTGGTCGCCGAGCAGCCGCTGACCTTCGGCGAGCTGGGCCGGCTGCTGCGGGAGCGCTGGCCGGAGCGACCGGAGATCGCGCTGGCCCAGACCGCCAGGGCGCTGGTGCCGATGGTGCAGCTGCCGCCGCGCGGGGTGTGGGGCCGCAGCGGCCGGGCGCTGCACGGGCTGGCCGCCGACCGGCTCGACCGGCAGTTCGCCGCCGATCCGGCGCCGGACCGGCTGGTGCTGCGCTACCTGGCCGCGTTCGGCCCGGCCACCGTCGCGGACATGCAGAACTGGTCCGGGCTGACCCGGCTGGCCGAGGTGGTCGAGCGGCTCCGGCCCGAGCTGCGTACGGACCGGGCCGAGGACGGGCGGGAGCTGCTCGACCTGCCGGACGCGCCGCGGGCCGAGCCGGACCTGCCGGCGCCGGTGCGGTTCCTGCCGCAGTACGACAACGTGCTGCTCGGCCACGCCGACCGCGGCCGGGTCGTGCCGGCCGGGGCGGCGGCGCTGTTCGACGAGGAGTTCCACTGGTCGCCGGTGCTCGTGGACGGCATGCTGCGCGCGTCCTGGCGGCTGGACCGCAAGGCCGGCGTGCTGCACGTCCGGGCGCCGGGCCTGTCCCGCGCCGAACGGACGGCGGTGGCCGAGGAGGGACTCGCCCTCCTCGGCCTGCTCGCCCCCGCGGCAGCGGACCCGGACGTGGTGCTCAGCGCCGGGTGAAGGTCAGCTCGGCCTCCATCGCGATCCGGTGCCCGACCATGATCCGCGGTGCGCGCATCCGGGTGGCCGTCCGGTCGAACTCGCCGGTGATCCGGAGCGCGATCGCGCCCGGCGCGGGGTCCGGCAGCCGCCGCGCGTGCAGGGTCACCGGGGTCTCGGCGCCGCCGACGGTGAGCGTCGCCGGCACGACCCAGCCGTCCTCGGCCGGCTCGAACCGCAGCGCCCGCAGCTCGATGTACGGGTGCCGGTCGGCGTGGAAGAAGCTCGGCCCGCGCAGGTGCTCGTCCCGCTGCGCGATCCCGGTCTCGACCGAGGCGGCGGTCAGCGCGCCCTCGGCCGCGACCGGCCGGCCGCCGGTCACGGTGACCGTGCCGCGGTCCATCGCCAGCGTGCCGGTGACCGTACGGATGCCGAAGTTGCGGGCCGAGAACGTCGCCCGGGTGTCGGTCGGGACCGTCCAGGTGCCGTCGCGCAGCTCGGTCGCGGTCGTGGTCGTCATCGTGAGTTCTCCTTGTCTCGTCGGTGATGTCGACGATCCGCCGGGCACCGGCCGCGGCGGATCGCCGGTTGTGCTGAATCGGGGTCGTGCTTCCGGCTCGGAGTTCGGCCGAAAGTCGGAGGGTCAGGCGCTCGGCGCGGCGGCCGGCACGTCGGCGTGCAGCAGCCGCAGCGTCGCCAGGCCGTCCGGGCCGGTCAGGTCCTCCGGCTTCTCCCACGGCAGCAGCTCGGTGGACAGGATCGCGGCGGCGCCGGCCTCCAGCGTCTCGACCGACTCGGCCAGCGTCAGGACGACCCGGCCACCGTCCGAAGTGGACCCGACGAGCGCGCCGATCAGTCCGGGCAGGTCCTGCACCGCCGGCCAGATCCGCTCCGCGTTGCTGCGGTCGAACGCGGCGCACCACTGCTGGCTGCGCCCGGTGAACGTGGTCAGCTGCAGGTAGCGCGCCGGCCCGGCGCCGCGCCCGGCCCGCTGCTCGACGATCTCGTACGCGGTGCCGGGGCGGGCGGTGACCGGTCCGGCGGTGAACCCGGCCGTCGCGGCGGTGCCGAACGCGACGACCAGTCCGGGGCCGAGACCGATCGGCCGGGCGACGAGCGCGCCGGCGGGTCGGTCGAGGTGGGCGAGAACGGCGTCGACCCAGGAGTTGTCCTGCGGTCCGGGTACGCCGTCGACGAGGTGGACGGTGGCCTGCATCGCGGGCTCCTCTCGCGGGTGCGGTTCGTGCTGCCTCCGACGATCGGCCGGCTCCGCGATTCGGACCTCAGTGCTGGCACTGACCGCGATACTCAACCCCGTGCACGGCAGCCGCGCGTTCGTCGGCCGCGGCCCGGAGCTGGCGCTGGTGCTCGACCGGCTGGACGCGACCGGCGCGGGCCGCGGCGGCGTGCTGCTCGTCTCCGGCCCGGCCGGGATCGGCAAGACCCGGCTGGTCGAGGAGGCGCTGTCCCGGTACGACGGGACCGCGCTGGTCGGCCGCGGGCGGTGCACCGACGACCCGGGCGCGCCGCCGTTCTGGCCGTGGTCGCGGGCCCTGCGCGCGGTCGACCGGGCCACCGGCGGGACCGCGCTGTCCGCGGTGCTCCCGGCCGAGCGGGCGGTGCCGGCGGAGCCGGCGGTCGCGGCGGCCGAGCGGTTCCGGGCGCTGACCGCGGCCACCGACGCGCTGCTGCGGGCGGCCGCCGACCGGCCGCTCGCGCTCGTGCTGGAGGACCTGCACTGGGCCGACGCCGAGTCGCTCGACCTGCTGCGCCGGGTCGCCGCCGAGGCCGCCGCCGCGCCGCTGCTCGTGCTGGCGACCCACCGGGACCTGCTGCCGGAGCGGACCGCGGCCGCGATCGCCGACGTCCGCCGCGATCCCGGGACCGACACCGTGCTGCTGCCGCCGCTGACCGAGGCCGAGGTCGGCGAGTACGTCGGCGGCTCGGGTGCCGAGGCGTACCGGCGTACCGGTGGGCTGCCGCTGCTGCTCGCCGCCGGCGGGGACCTGCGCGTGGTGGTGGCCGGCATGCTGGCCCGGCTGTCGCCGGCCGACCGGGCGGTGGTGGAGGCGCTGGCGCTGCTCGGGGACGGCGCCGGCCCGGGGGTGCTGGCCGAGGTCGCCGGCACCGACCCCGAACCCGCGCTGGCCGCCGCCCGCCGCGCCGGCCTGCTGGGCGCGCCGACCGAGGACGGCACCCCGTTCGCGCACGCGCTGCTGCAGGACGGCGTGCGGGCCGCGGTGCCGCCGGCGGCCGCCGTACCGATCCACGAGCGGGCGGCGGGCGCGCTGTCCGAGCGGCTGCCCGGCCGGGCCGCCGCGCACTGGCGGGCCGCCGGCCGGCACCGCGAGGCCGCCGACTGCGCGGTGCGGGCGGCCGAGCAGGCCGGGCGGGCGCTCGCCCTCGACGACGCGGTCCGGCACCTGCAGGACGCGGCCGGCTCGCTGGCCGCCGCCGGTGCGGGCGACGCCGAGCTGGCCGAGCTGCTGGTCGCGGCTGGCCACCGCCGAGTTCGTGGCCGGCCGCATCCCGGACAGCGCGGCCCGGTCCGAGGCGGCGGCCGAAGCGGCCACCCGGGCCGGTCGGCCGGACCTGGTCGCCGCAGGCCGCGCTCGTGCTGCGCGGCGTGACCAACCCGTACGTGGCGCCCGTGGTGGAGGCACTGTGCCGGCGGGCGCTGGCCGCCGACCAGCCGACCGCGGTCCGGGCCCGACTGCTGGCCGAGCTCGCCGCCATGGCCGCCGAGAACGGCGACCCGGCCGAGGCCGACCGGCACGCCGCCGAGGCGCTCCGGCTGGCCGAGCAGGACGGCGACCCGGCCGCCGTGCTGGACGCCGCCCGGGCCCGGGAGCTGACCCTGCTGACCGCCGACTCGGTGGCCGAGCGGCTGCGGCTCGGCCGGCTCGCGATCGCGACCGCGGCCGACGCCGGCCAGCCGCTGTCGGCCGCGCTCGGCGCCGGGCTGGCAGCTCCGCGCCGGCTACCAGCTGGCCCGCCTCGACGTCGTCGACGAGGCGTTCGCGGTGCTGGACCGGGTGGTCGAGCGGACCGGGCAGCCGCTCGCGCGCTGGCACCTGGAGCGGGCGACCGCGGCCCGGGCCACGCTGGAGGGCCGGTTCGCGCGCCGCCCGGGTCGCCAACCAGCGGGCCCTCGACCTGGCCGAGGCGCTCGGCGACCCGACCACGGTCGGCATGTTCTACGCGCACGCCGGCCACCTCGCCCGGCTGCGCGGCGACCCGCGGCGAGCTGCCGGACGACGTCGCGAGCCAGTTCGAGGCGCTCGCCCAGGATCTCCGCGGGCGTCCCGGCGATGCCGCTGGTCCGGGCCAGCCAGGCGCAGATGCTGCTGCTGGTCGGTCGGCCGGACGAGGCGCTGCGAGATCTGGGACGAGCTGCGGGTCGGCGTTCGCCGGATGACCGTACGACTTCCGCTGGGGCGGGATGGTGCTGCTGCTCGCCGATCTCGCCGGTCGCGTTCGACGACCGGGCCGAGCGCGGAGATGCTACCTTGCCGCGCTGGCCGAGTGGCGCGACTGTCCCGGCGCGGTCGGCGTGCTCCACCGCGTACTTCTCCGGCTCGCCGCTGCGGGAGATCGGCCTGCTGCACGCGATCGCCGGGCGGCCGGCGGAGGCGGCGGCGTTCCTGCGCCGGGCCGTCGCGGCGAACCAGGCCGTCCGCGGCCGCCCGTACGTGGCGCTGTGCCGGCTGGAGCTGGCCGCGGCGCTGCGCGCGACCGGCGAGCTGGACGAGGCCGCGGACCTGGTCCGGGTCGCGGCGGCCGAGCTACGCCGGCTGGACATGCCCGGACCGCTGGCCCGGGCCGACCGGCTCGACGCCGAGCTGGCCGCCGCCCGCCGGCACGCCGACCCGCTGACCGCGCGGGAGCGGGAGGTGGCGGACCTGGTCGTGCGGGCGCTGAGCAACCGGGAGATCGCCGAGTCGCTGGTGCTCTCCGAGCGGACCGTGGAGAGCCACGTGCGCAGCATCCTGACCAAGCTCGGCGTCGCCAACCGGGCCGAGCTCATCGCCCGCCGCCGTTAGCGGGCGGCGTTGGCTGGCGCCGTTGGCGGGCGCCGTGGGCGGGCTCGACCCGGAGGCCGGCACCCGGGCCCGGGTGGGCGCCACGGTCCGGGCCGTCAAGGCAGGCATTGAGCCCGGCTGACCGGCACGGAATGCTGAGCGGATGGGGCGACGACTGGACGAGCTGGACCTGAGCCTGCGGCTGAGCCGGGCCAAGGAGGCCGAGCGGCTGGCCGCGGCACAGACCCGGCTGACCTGGCTGCGGCTCTCGCTCGGCGGCCAGGTCGGCTCGGCCCCGCGGCTCGGGCCGCCGCTGTGCGTGGTCTTCGAGGGCTGGGACGCCTCCGGCAAGGGCGGCTGCATCCGCCGGCTGGTCACCCCGCTCGACCCGCGGCACGTCCGGGTCGCCTCGTTCGCCGCCCCCACGTACGACGAGAAGCGGCACCACTACCTCTGGCGGTTCTGGCCGCAGCTGCCCGGCTGGGGCGGCATGGCCGTGCTCGACCGGTCCTGGTACGGCCGGGTCCTGGTCGAGCGGGTCGAGGGCTTCGCCACCGAGGAGCAGTGGCGCCGGGCGTACCAGGAGATCAGCGAGTTCGAGCGGGCGCTGGTCGACGACGGCATGATCCTGGTGAAGTTCTGGCTGCACCTGTCCGAACAGGAGCAGCTGCGCCGGTTCGAGCGGCGGCAGCACGACCCGCTCAAGCAGTGGAAGCTCACCGACGAGGACTGGCGCAACCGGGACAAGCGCCCCGCCTACGAGGACGCGGTCGAGGACATGCTCGACCGCACCGACACGGCGTACGCGCCGTGGTCGCTGGTCGAGGGCGACAGCAAGCGCTGGGCCAGGGTCAAGGTGGCGGAGACCGTGATCGCGGCGATCGAAGCACGGGATGCGCAGCCGCGGGTTCGAGGTGCCGCCGCCGCCGGCCGCGCTGGTGCCGAAGTTGCACGTCTGACGCAGGAAACCGGGATCAGCCGGCGGAACCGTAGTCTGGTCCCGTGAACGAGCACTGGGTGCCGGTCGCCGAGTCAGCCGAGGTCACGACGGTGCCGCGGCCGGTCGAGGTCGCCGGCCGGGCCTTCGTCGCGGTGCGGCTGGCCGAGGACGCGCCGGCCAGCCTGGTCGCCCAGCTCTGCCCGCACCGGCTGGTCCCGCTGTCGGCGGCGAGCGTGACCGGCGGCCGGCTGCGCTGCGCCTACCACGGCTGGGAGTTCGACGAGACCGGGACGTGCGTGCTGCTGCCCTCGCTCGGCGAGCAGTCGAACATCCCGCCGCGGGCGCACCTGGCCGCGGCGCCGCGGGCCAAGGAGGAGGACGGCCGGCTCTGGGCCTGCGTGAGCGACCTGCCGGCGGTCGGCGCCGAGGCGGACGGGCTGCGCAACACCGACCCGCGGCTGCGCGGGGCCTGGCACCCGGCCGCGCTGTCCGACGAGGTCGGCCCCGACCCGTACGAGGCGATGGTGGTCGGCCTGCCGTACGTGCTGCGCCGGACCGGCGACGGCGTGACCGCGACGCCGGAGCCGGCCGGGCTGACCGAGCGCTGGGGCATGATCTGGCTCGCTCCGGAGCCGCCGCGCACCGAGCTGTTCGACGACCCGGACGCCGAGGACGCCGCGTACGTCGGGGCCTGGCTGCCGCCCTCCCGCACCGAGGCGAACGCCGGCTTCGTGGCCGACAACTTCCTCGACGTCGCCCACTTCCCGTTCGTCCACAGAGGGACGTTCGGCGCTCAGGCGGACAAGGTGGTCGAGCCGGCCGACGTGCAGGCCGAGCCGGGCGGGTTCCGCAGCGTGCAGGAGCAGTGGTTCGACAACCCGGAGGACCCGCGGGGTCGAGGCCGGCATCCGCCCGCTGCGCCAGCGCCGCCGGGCCACCTACGTCTACCGCGCGCCGTTCCAGCTGCTGCTGCGGCTGGAGGAGCTGGACGCCGAGTCGGCGAAGACGATCCTGTTCCTGGCGTTGCCGGAGACCGACACGAGCACCCGCATCTACACCAAGATGCTGCTGCACAACATCGGCGGCGAGCTGCGGCCCGGGCCGGAGACGGTCGCCCGCGAGGTGGCGTTCGAGGAGGCGGTGCTGGCCGAGGACCTGGCCCTGCAGGCGGTCGTGACGGTCCCGGGCCTGCCCCTGGACATGCGCACCGAGCTGCACGTGCGGGCCGACCGCCTCGGCGTGGCGCTGCGCCGCGAGCTCACCCGCTTCCTCGCCGGCTGACCCGCCCGACCCGGAGGAGTCGGTCGAGCGGGTCCTGAAGGACGTCGAGTAGGGCCCTGGCCAGGCTGGGTATGGGAGGCTGGACGAGGCCGGTGACCGAGGAGGCCTGATGGGCAGGGACGTCGCCGCGACGCAGTTCAGCCGGGAGGACCGGACCCGCTACCGGCAGAAGGTCCGCAGCTGCCTCGACGTCTTCGAGCGGATGCTGGCCCAGTCGCAGTTCGACTTCGAGCGGCCGCTGACCGGGGTGGAGATCGAGCTCAACCTGGTCGACGAGACCGGCGACCCGGCGCTGCGCAACGCCGCGGTGCTCGACGCGGTCAGCCACGCCGACTTCCAGACCGAGCTGGGCCAGTTCAACGTCGAGATCAACGTGCAGCCGCGGTTGCTGTCCGGCGAGTCGGCGACCGAGCTGGAGCAGAGCATCCGGGACACCCTCAACCACGCCGAGAGCAAGGCCAACGGCACCGGCAGCCACATGGTGATGGTCGGCATCCTGCCCACGCTCACCGAGCGGGAGCTGCACGGCGACAGCCTGTCCGCCAACCCCCGGTACGCATTGCTGAACGAGCAGATCTTCGCCGCCCGCGGGGAGGACCTGGAGATCGCCATCGACGGCGTGCAGCGGCTGGCCACCACCGCGGACACGATCGCGCCGGAGGCGGCCTGCACCAGCGTGCAGTTCCACCTGCAGGTCAGCCCGACCGCGTTCCCCCGGTACTGGAACGCGGCCCAGGCGATCGCCGGCATCCAGGTCGCGCTCGGTGCCAACTCGCCGTTCTTCCTCGGCAAGGAGCTGTGGCGGGAGACCAGGATCCCGCTGTTCGAGCAGGCGACCGACACCCGCAGCGCCGAGCTGGAGGCTCAGGGCGTGCGGCCGAGGGTCTGGTTCGGGGAGCGCTGGATCAACTCGATCTTCGACCTGTTCGAGGAGAACGTCCGCTACTTCCCGGCGCTGCTGCCGCTGTGCGAGCCGGAGGACCCGGTGGCGGTCTTCGAGCGCGGCGACGTCCCGCACCTGTCCGAGCTGACCCTGCACAACGGCACGATCTACCGCTGGAACCGGCCGGTCTACGCGGTGGTCCGGGGCAAGCCGCACCTGCGGGTGGAAAACCGGGTGCTGCCGGCCGGGCCGACGGTCGCCGACGTCATGGCCAACGGCGCCTTCTACTACGGCATCGTCCGCGCACTGGCCGACGACGACCGTCCACTGTGGAGCCGCATGTCGTTCGCCGCGGCCGAGGAGAACTTCCACGCCTGCGCCCGGCACGGGCTCGACGCCCAGGTCTACTGGCCCGGGGCCGGCCAGGTGCCGGTGGCCGAGCTGGTGCTGCGCCGGCTGCTGCCGCTGGCGGCGGAGGGGCTCGACCAGTGGGAGGTCGCGCCGGCCGTACGGGACCGGCTGCTCGGCATCATCGAGCAGCGCTGCCTGACCGGCCGCAACGGCGCGGCCTGGCAGGCGGCGACCTTCCACCGGCTCTACGACTCCACCAGCCTGGACCGGCACGACGTGCTGCGCCGGATGACCAAGGACTACATCGAGAACATGCACAGCAACGAGCCGGTGCACGCCTGGCCGGTCGGCTAGCCGCCGTTAGCCGCCGACCCCGTAGTCCGGCGCCAGGCCGGGCTGCGGGAACGCCGTCGGCGCCGGCGCGGGCTGGTCCGGTCCACCGCTGCCGAGCAGCACCCGGGTCATCGCGTTGCGGGTGTCGAGCAGCTCGTCCAGCGCCGCGTCGAGGTCGTCGGCGCCGACACGCCAGCGGGCCGGCGTCGCGGTGCCGGTCCGCGGCCAGCAGCGCCGCCCGCCGGAGCAGCTCCTTGAGGAACGACGCGGTGACCCCTCGGTCCGGGCCAGCACGTCGTCCAGGCCGGCTGGTGTCCACGCCGAGCGAGCCGCGGTAGAGCTCGAACAGCGCCCGCGGGCGGCTACGGTCCGGCAGCGTCGAGCTCGACGGCCTGGTCGACCCGGCCGGGCCGGGCGGCCAGCGCCGGCTCCAGCAGGTCGGCCCGGTTGGTGGTCAGGACGAACGACGACGTCGGCGTCCTCGGCCAGCCCGTCCATCTCGTTGAGCAGCTGGAACAGCAGCGGGTGCTGACCGGGGTGCATGCCGCGGTCCTCGGCGATGAGGTCGACGTCCTCGATCGACGACCATCGCCGGCTGCAGCGCCCGGGCGACCGAGCAGGCCTCGGCGATCAGGTGCATCGCGTTGCCGGTCAGCTGCGACCACGGTCGTCCCGGTCGAGGCTGGCCGATCGAGGTAGCGGACGGTGTGCGTCTTGCCGACCCCGGGCGGGCCGTAGAGCAGCAGCCCGCGCTTGAGGTGCTGGCCGGCGGCGAGCAGCCGGTCCTTGTGCCGGGCCACCTCGACGACCTGCCGCTGCACCGCGGCCAGGGTCGCCGGCCGGCGAGGATCAGCTGGTCCGCGCCCAGCATCGGCCGGCGGTGGAAGCGCAGCAGCGTCTCCCCGTGCCCGAAGACCTCCGCGCCGAACGACAGCACCTGGCCGCGGAAGACGTTGTGCTCCAGGGCGAGCCGGCGCAGCTCCGCCGCCAGTGCGGCCGCGTATGCCGGGTCGGTGCTGACGATCTGCACCGTCAGCGCCATCCGCCCCATCGTCGGGTCGCCCGCTTGGACCAGCAGCGCGCTGCGGTGGGCCGCCTCGGTGACGAGCACCACCGCGCACTGCACGCACGCGACGACCTCGCCGTCCGGACCGGCCGGCTGGGCGGTGCGGGCCAGGTTTCCCGGTCGCGGGCCCCAGGTGTCCGGCCGGGTCGGACGATGCAGGTCGGCCAGCCCGAAGTCGCGGTGCTGGAAGCCGATCACGCCGACTACGCGAGCGTCTCGCCCGGCCAGCCAGGCGTCCAGCGCGACCTGCACGTTGACGTGCTCGTACGCGGGCCAGGTCTCGGCGACGACCGGCAGCGCATCGGCGTGCTCGCCGAGATGCCGCCAGAGCAGGCCGGAGAGGGTCTCCTTCTCGTCGGCGCGGGCCAGCCGGACCAGCCGGCGCCGGGCCCGCCGGAGCAGCCGGCGGGCGTCGGCGACCTCGAGTGGTCGGTCGTCCCCGCGCGGCGACCGCCGCTCTGCTGCGCCATCATGGCGGTCATCGTGCCCGACCGCCCGTACCGGGCTCAGGGGAGCAGGGCGACCCGCATCCGCGTCTCGTGGCCGATGTGCGCGGTGTCGCTGCCGACCCACAGCCCGCGGGCGGTGACCAGCAGGTCCTTGCCGCCCACGCCGCGGTCCTTGGTCGGGTTCCAGGACAGCGCCAGCCCGGTGGTCGGGTTGATGGCGCCGATGCCGGGCCGGCTGACCGCGCCCGGACCGGCGCTGTCCCGGCCCTGCGGGTTGTCCAGCCAGCGCTGGTGGCCCTGGACGTACACGGCCTGGTCGGTGACCGCGACCGAGTGCAGCGTGTCGCCGCCGGTGTAGTTGATCCACGTCGGCCGGGTCGGCGCGGCGACGCTGGTCTCGAACCGGGCGGTCGCGTCGCACAGCGCCGTGCCGATCTGGCCGGTCTGCGGCACGAACCCGGTCGACACCGTCACGAAGTACGAGCCGTCGGGGGAGAAGTCCACGTCCCGCATGTAGTCCGGCAGCGAGGCGGCCGCGCACATCTGCCCGCTCGGCGCGTACCGCCAGGCGCTCACGGTCGCCGCGGTCGCCCCGAGGTCGAGCATGAACACCCGCGCGTGCGAGGCGCCGCCGACCGTGGTGAAGTTGCCGACCCCGACCAGCCTGGTGCCGGCCGGGTTGACCGCGAACCGGTAGACCTCGACCGGGCCGGCGTTCGACGCGACCGAGCCGGTCACCGGGATGTTGATGTAGCCGGTGTCCGCGCCGGTGGCTGAGGTTGAGCGCGGCGATCTTCTTGCCGAAGATGCCGGAGACGATCAGCCGGCCGCCGACGATCGCGGCCTCGCTGACGTTGTTGGTGAGCTTCGCGTTGAACGCCTGGTCCACGACGCCGGTGGTCGCGTCGATCTTGACCAGGGCGCGGCGGGCGACGCCGTTGACCGTGCTGAAGTTGCCGCCGACGTACAGCGAGTTGCCACTGGGGACGATCGCCCAGACCTCGCCGTTGAAGTTCGGCGCGAACGTGGAGATGTTCCCGTTCGCCGCGTTGAAGGCGAGCGATCCTGTTCCGGGTGAAGGTGCCCGGCGGCGTGGTCCCGGCGGCCGCGGTGACCGTCGTGAACGAGCCGCCGACGTAGAGCAGCCCGTTGGCGCCTCGGCCATCTTGAAGACCGCGCCCTGGTTGATGTTCGGCGTGTAGTTCACCGGGTTGGTCGACACGACCCGGCCGATGGCCGGGGAGGCGTCCGGCCGTGCCCATGCCGAGCGACGGCCATGCGTGACCGCGATGCCCAGCGGCTGCGATCCCGCGAAGCAGCGAAGCTCGCACGCGCATGCCGTTCCCCCAAGGCACCCGGTTCGCGGCACCGGACCCCACCACAGGCGGCCTGCTGCGCAGGATAAGACCGCCGCCGGGCCTCGCGATGAGTCCTATGCCAGGTTTGCCCGAGCTGCTGCCCTATGGGGCCCACTCAGTCACGCTATGTGTCGGTCAGAAGACGACGACCGAGCGCAGGACGTCACCCCGGTGCATCGCGGCGAACGCATCCTCCACCTCGTCGATCGTGATCGTCGCGGAGACGAACCGGTCGAGGTCGAGCCGACCCTGCCGGTAGAGGTCGATGCAGCATCGGGAAGTCGCGCGAGGGCAGGCAGTCGCCGTACCAGGACGACTTGAGCGCGCCGCCGTGGCTGAAGAAGTCCAGCAGCGGCATGTCCAGCCGCATCTCCGGCGTCGGCACGCCGACCAGGACCAGCGTGCCGGCCAGGTCCCGCGAGTAGAACGCCTGCTTGTACGTGTCCGGCCGGCCGATCGCCTCGATCACCACGTCGGCGCCGAAGCCGTCGGTGAGCCGTTTCGATCGCCTCGACCGGGTCCTCCTCGGCCGCGTTGACCGCGCTGGGTCGCGCCGAGGCTGGCGCGCCGCGCCGAGCTTCCGCCGGTCGACGTCGACGCCGACGATCGTGCGGGCGCCGGCCAGCCGGGCGCCGGCGATCGCGGCCGCGCCGACCCCGCCGCAGCCGTACACGGCCACCGTGTCGCCGCGGGTGACCCCGCCGGTGTTGATCGCCGCGCCGAGCCCGGCCATCACGCCGCAGCCGAGCAGGCCGGCCGCGGTGGCCGGCGCCTCCGGGTCGACCTTCGTGCACTGCCCGGCGGCGACCAGCGTCTTCTCGGCCAGCGCGCCGATGCCCAGCGCGGGGCTGAGCTCGGTGCCGTCGGCGAGCGTCATCTTCTGGGCCGCGTTGTGGGTGCTGAAGCAGTACCACGGGCGGCCGCGGGCGCAGGCCCGGCAGACCCCGCAGACCGCCCGCCAGTTGAGGATCACGTAGTCGCCCGGCTGCACCCCGGTCACGCCCTCGCCGACCGCCGTGACCGTGCCGGCCGCCTCGTGCCCGAGCAGGAACGGGTAGTCGTCGGAGATCCCGCCATCCCGGTAGTGCAGGTCGGTGTGACAGACCCCGCAGGCCTGCACGTCCACCACGGCCTCGCCCGGGCCCGGGTCCGGCACCAGCACGGTCTCCACCGTCACCGGCTCGCCCTTGCCCCGGGACACCACGCCCCGCACCTCTGTCACCACGCTAGCCTCCTGAACCATCCGCAACGTCACCGCACTGGTGACCTTAGGGCCGCGGACGGGTAGGGGCGCTGCCATGAGCAATCTGAACGATCCCCACGAGCTCGAGCAGGAGGCCGCGGAGATCACGCTGCCGGAGGGCCAGGACGGCGGCGTCGACCGTCCGGAGCCGCCCGGCTACGTCGACCCGGCGGCCCGCGGCTCCGAGGAGGCCGCCGAGCCGCCGCCGGAGGAGGACGCCGAGCGGTTGGAGTCCGCGCTCCGCGAGGGCGCCGGTTTCCTGCGCATCGCCGACCCGCTCGTCGGTCGAGCGCGCCCGCGAGGAGACCGAGGAAGGCCCCGGCACCTCCCTCGGCTAGGTTCGCGCGGTGGCCGGTCCGGTGGCGTTCGTGCTCGGCGGCGGCGGGCTGCTCGGCGCGCACGAAGTCGGGATGCTGCGGGCCCTGCTCGAGGCGGGGATCGTGCCGGACCTCGTGGTCGGCACCTCGGTCGGCGCGATCAACGGGGTCGTGGTGGCCGAGGACCCGACCACCGGTGCGGTCCAGCGGCTGGCCGATCTGTGGCTCGACCTCGACTCCACCGACCTGTTCGGCGGGTCCGTGTTCGGCCGGCTGTCCACGCTGGCCCGGACCCGCACGTCGCTGCACACCGATCAGCCGCTGCGCGACGCGCTGACCTCCCACCTCGCCGCCCGTACGTTCGAGGAGCTGCACGTCCCGTTCCAGTGCGTGGCGGCGAACGTGGAGCAGGCGGCCGAGCACTGGTTCTCCCGCGGCCCGCTGATCGAGGCCGTGCTCGCGTCCTGCGCGGTGCCGGGGCTGCTCCCGCCGGTCCAGCTCGACGGGCAGACGCTACCTGGACGGCGGGCTGGTGCACAGCATCCCGGTCGGCCGCGCGGTGGCGCTCGGCGCGACCACGCTCTACGTCCTGCAGGTCGGCCGGATCGAGCAGCCGCTCGCGGCGCCGCAGCGGCCCTGGGAGGTCGGGCTGGTCGCGTTCGAGGTGGTCCGGCGGCACCGGTTCGCCGCGGACATGGCCTCGCTGCCGCCCGGGGTGGCCGTGCACGTCCTGCCGACCGGGGCGCCGGAGCGGGCGCCCGACCTGCGCCGCCAGCTGCGCTACCGGGACCGGTCCGGGATCGCCCGGCGGATCGACAGCGCGTACGCGGCGACGCGTGCGTACCTTGCGCGCTGATCCTGCTCGTATTGCGGCTAAATCATTACGTCCACCTAATTTAGGGAGAGAGAAGGCGAACCGGCGCTCCTACCCTGCGTCTGGGGTACTTGCGTACCTCTGGGGTATTTGAAACCGCAATGGTTGCTTACTCACGTTCACTGTCCGAGCAGTCCCGTGCGGCCAGATCCCCACCCGACGCACCCGGGAGTCCCTCGTGGAATCATCGGAATTCTCGTTAGATCTCAGCCGCCGAACGGTCCTCAAGGCGGGGTCGGTCGGCGCGATGCTGGCCATGCTGGAAGGTCTCGCCTGGAAGCCGGCCCGGCCCGCGCTGGCCGCGACCGAGCTGCCCGACATCCAGTTCGACATCGGCGGCTTCATCCAGCCGGCGACCGCCGTCGACGGTGTGCAGGTCCAGTTCGGGCCGGTGCACACCAAGTTCATGTTCGGGAACCTGAAGCGGCTGCCGACCAAGGCCGAGCAGACCGCGTTCACCGCCGCGCTCGACACCCTCGAGAGCGTGTACGAGTTCAGCCCGGCCGGGGTCATGGTCTTCGTCAGCTACGGCCTCGGCTACTTCAGCCGGCTGCCCGGCGGCCTCACCGGCGGCTCGCTCGCGGGACTGCACATGCCCCGGCTGGTCTTCGACACCAACCGATTCGCCGTCGAGGAGGCGAAGGCCGCCCTGACCGACGCCGGCCAGGCCGGGATCGTCAAGCGGAAGTTCGACATCCCGCCGCTGATCGGCGGCAACGACATCGTGTTCACCATCCGCAGCGACGACCTGAAGATCACCTCGGAGGTGGCGACCTGGCTGCGCGGCGCCAGCTCGACGCTGAACGGGCAGACGGTCGCGCCGCCGCAGCTGCCGGTGAGCTGGGGTCTGGTGCGGCACATGTTCTCCCAGCGCGGCCTGCCCCGGCAGATGGCGGCGCAGGACGAGCTCTACTACGCCGACCGCATCAACGACCAGTCGCCGATGTGGATGGGCTTCGCCGACCAGCAGACCACGAGCACCGGCCCGGCGGCGGCGTGCACGTTCGCCGGCAACCCGTCCTCCCGGCTGACCACGGCGCAGTCGGGGGACTACTTCGACAACGGCGCGGTGCAGAACTTCTCGCACGTGATCCTCGACCTCGAGGCGTACTACGCCAGGGCCGGCGAGGCCGGGTCGGCCGAGGACGAGACGTACCTGGAACGCGTGCAGTACATGTTCCGGTCCAACCCGCCGCCCTCGTTCGGCGGCGGCGGCGACCCGTTCCTCAACGGCGGCGGTCCGGCGTTCCTGCCCAGCACGTTCAACGGCACCGGCGACGCCGCTCTGGGCGCGCAGGGGGTCAACACCCCGGGCTTCGCCCACCGCATCGGGCATCTGGCGGCGCTGCAGCAGTCGTCCCGGGCGGCCGACGGCACGCCGCTGCACATCCGCATGGACGGGCCCGGCTTCGACACGCTGGACGTGCCGGCCATCATCGACCGGCCCGGCCGGAGCGGCAACGTGCCGAAGCTCTACTTCACCGCCTTCGTACCGACGGCCGACTTCTTCGACACGATGCGGCGCAACCAGGCGGCGCAGAACCTGCAGACCCAGTTCGCGGTCGACCCGCTCGACAACGGCATCGAGCGCTTCCTCACCTCGACCCGGCGGCAGAACTTCCTGTGCCCGCCGCGGCGGCACCGGGCCTTCCCGTTGCTGGAGCTGACCTGACCCACCCCATCACCGCGCGGACGGCGGCGCCGCCCCATCGCCACCCAACTCGCGCGATGATCGACCGATGAGCACGACCGGAGAGCCGGCGCGGTGAGCAGACCCCTCCCGCCGCCGGCTCTCCGGCGCCTCGTGAGCGTGCCGGTCGCGCTGGCCGCGCTGCCGCTGCTCGTCGCGACCCTCCCGGTGTGGGTTCATCACCGGCGCGCTCTCGTCGCCGTTCCTGCCCGGGAAGTGGCGTGGGCTGCGGCTGCTGTGGTTCGGCATCGTCTGGTTCGCCTGCGAGTGGGCGGCCCTCGGGGCGCTCGGCTGGATGTGGCTGCGCGCCGGCTTCGGCCGCCGCCTCCGCGAGGAGCGCTGGCAGGAAGCCCACTACCGGCTGCTCGGCTGGGTGCTCGACCGGATCTACCGGACCGCGCGGTGGACGTTCCGGCTGCGGGTGGTCGGCTCCGGCGACGGCCGCCCGTTCCGCCGGGACCGGCCGCAGCTGGTGCTCTGCCGGCACGCCGGGCCGGGCGACTCGGTGCTGCTGATCCGCGAGCTGGTGACGCTCGCCCAACTGCGGCCGCGGATCGTGCTCAAGGACGCGCTGCAGCTCGACCCGACCGTCGACGTGCTGCTCAACCGGCTGCCGAACCGCTTCATCACCCCGCACCCGGACGTCGCCGACGACGTCACCGAGGCGATCGCCACGCTGGCCGGCGGGGCCGGCCCGGGCGACGCGGTGGTCATCTTCCCGGAGGGCGGCAACTTCTCCGAGCGGCGCCGGTCCCGGGCGATCGAGCGGCTGCGCGGGCTCGGGCACGCCGACGAGGCGGCCAAGGCCGAGCGGATGCGCAACCTGATGGCCCCGCGGCCCGGCGGCACGCTCGCCGCGATGGCCGCGGCCCCGGACGCGGACGTGCTGCTGGTCGCGCACGAGGGCCTGGAGGATCTGTCCTCGATCGCCGACCTCTGGCGCGGGCTGCCGATGGACGACGTGGTCGAGGTGGCGTGGTGGCACGTGCCCTCGGACGAGCTGCCCCGGGACAAGCCGGTCGACGACCAGGTCGACTGGCTGTTCGACTGGTGGGGACGGCTCGACGCCTGGGTCGCCGAGCAGCGCCCGGCCTAGTCGCCGAGCGGCGCCCGGCTTAGATGCTGCCGCTGAAGGTGTCGCAGGAGTTGGGGTTGCCGGTCCGGAAGCCGGTGGTGAACCACTTCTGCCGCTGGGCCGACGTGCCGTGGGTGAAGCTCTCCGGGGACACCCGGCCCTGCGCTCTCGACTGGATCCGGTCGTCGCCGACCGCGGCCGCCGCGTCCAGCGCGGTGTTGATGTCCGACTGGCTGACCGACTCGAACAGCGGCCGCCCGTTGGCGCCGGTCGTGGTCGTCGCGTTCTTCGCCCAGACGCCGGCGTAGCAGTCGGCCTGCAGCTCCAGCCGCACCGACCCGCTCTCCGGGCCGGTCCCGCCGCCGACCCGGTCGGACGTGCCGAGCAGGTTCTGGATGTGGTGGCCGTACTCGTGCGCGACGACGTACCCCTGCGCGAACGAGCCGCCCTGCGCACCGAACCGGGTCTGCAGCTCGTTGAAGAAGCCCAGGTCGAAGTACGCCTTGCCGTCGGCCGGGCAGTAGAACGGTCCGACGTCGCTGGTCGCGTTGCCGCAGCCGGTCTGCACCGCCCCGGAGAAGATGATCGTCTGCGCCGGCTGGTAGCGCGAGCCCATGGCCCGGGCCCAGAACTGCTGCACGCTGTTGGTGTACGCGACGATCCGGCAGTCGTCCCGCGCGTTCGCGTCGGCGCCGGTCCGGCAGACCTGGGCGAGGTCCTGCTGCGAGACCGCGCCGGTCTCCCCCGGCTGGAACGGGGTCTGGATCCCGGCCCCGCTGCTGGACGGGTCGCCGCCGCCGAGGACCGACACCAGCAGGTAGATGATCAGGCCGACGATGCCGAGCCCGCCGCCGCCGATGGCCAGCCCGCCGCCGCCGATGCCGCGGCGATCGCCGACCTGGGAGGTGTCCAGGCTCGCGTCGTCGTTGAACGTCACGGCCGGAGCCTTCCCGTCCCGGGACCGCCCGACACGTCCGGTCGCCGAGCGTGCAGCTGGTGCGAGGTCACGGCGTCCAGAGTGCCGCCGGCGCGCGCCCAGTGCCAACAGCTCGTCGCGCAGGCTCGGCGTGTCGCGGTCGAGCGTCATCCCGACCGCCGGCGTCGCCTCGGCCCAGGCCCGCCGGGCGGTGTGGCCCGCGGTCGCGAGCGGCAGCACGGTGCCGCCGCCGGCGAGCGCGTCCCTGGCCCGGGTCAGCTCGGCCAGCGTCTCGTCCAGCACCCGGGCCAGCGCGACCCGGTTGCCGTCGCAGAGCGCGGCGATCAGCTCCGGGACGGGTGCCGGCGACCCGGGTGCCGTCCCGGAACGAGCCGGCGGCCAGCGCGCCGGCCAG
This sequence comes from uncultured Actinomycetota bacterium, assembly GCA_963770145.1. Lineage (GTDB taxonomy): Bacteria > Actinomycetota > Actinomycetes > Mycobacteriales > CADCTP01 > CADCTP01. The sequence goes on from CAVYOJ010000002.1 coordinate 634,866, forward strand.
CGGTCCGCCGGTGCCGCCGGCGACCGCCAGCGCGGTGGCGAGCAGGTGCGGCAGCCCGCTGATCCTGGCCTGCGCCTCGTCGTGCGCTGCCGCGGTGGTGGGCAGCACCCGGCCGCCGGCCGCGGTCACCAGCTCGGCCACGGTCAGCCAGCCGGCCAGGTCGGTGTCCTCCTCCAGCGTCAGCACCCAGACCGCGCCGGCCAGCAGCTCCGGGTCGGCGGCGGCGAAACCGGACCGCTCGACGCCGGCCATCGGGTGGCCGCCGACGTACCGGCCGGCGAGTCCGGCGGCCCGGGCGGCGGCCAGCACGGGCACCTTGACCGAGCCGACGTCGGTCACGAGTGGACCGTCGCCAGTGGACAGTCCGGATAGGACGGTCGGCATGGCGTCCAGCGGGGTCGCGACGACCACGACGGTCGGCGTCGTGGTCGTCGGCGACGTGCAGTCCGGCGCGCTCGGCCGCCTGCCGGGTGCCGGGATCGGTGTCCCAGACCCGCACGTCGTGGTCCGGCGCGAGCCGGCGCGCGACCGACCCGCCGATCATCCCCAGCCCGACCACCGCGATCCGCACGGCGCTCATCGTGCCGCACCCGGGTCAGCCGGCGACGCCGTCCTCCCGGTCGTGGGTCACGATGTCCAGTCCGGTCCGCGGCCGTACCGGCTCGGTCGTCTCCTCGGCCGCCGCGCGCAGGCGCCTCGTCCGCTGCTGGCCGTAGGCCGATCTGCAGCGCCTCGATGAGCGTGGGGACGTCGGTCGCGGCGACCCGTACGGTCCCGGTGCAGCGCGGTCCGTCCCACAGCGACAGCACGACGAGCCCGTCCTCGCTGTGCCAGCTCACCCGCAACGCCCGCCCGGCTCCGCGTACGTCCCGGACGACGCCGCCGAGCGTCGGGATCGGTCGCACCTCTCCCATGTGCGAACTATGCGCCCGCTGTCTGTGTCTGTAAACAGTGTCGGCTGTGTGTCAGCCGCGCCGCCTCCCGTTCTGCAGTACGAGCTCCCGTAACAGCGCCGGCGCCTCCTCCGCCGCCGACCCGGCAGCGCCCGCGGCCGACCCGGCGGCATCCGGTCAACCCGGGCCGCGGCCAACCCGGGCGTCCGCAGCCGAGCGAGCACAGCGTCGGCACTATTCGGCGTCGACCGGTTGCCGCGCATCCGCGCATCTCGACGGAAATGCCGGCATTGTGTCGCTGGTCGCAGCCGTATGGTCGGTCTTCCTCGTCGGCGCGGTGTCTGCAACGATCGCCGCACGGTGGCACACGGCAAGGAGGCCGGGCGTGGCGGAGGACGGCTTCGCGGTGGCGGTCTACCGCGAGGGCGGGCGGTGGGACTGCGCCCTGCTGCCGCCGGCCGTGCTCGACGACCTGGACACCTGCGTCGCCGCGCTGCGCCAGCAGCCGCGCGAGGGCGGCCCGATCGCGCTCGTCGACGTGGCCGACGAGTTCTTCGTCGCGCTCCGGCTCGGCCCGTCGGGCATACGGGTGCTGCTGTCCGACATCACCGCGGCCGAGGAGTTCGCGATCGCCCGGCAGGCGCTGGAGCGGGCCGGTGGCGACGTCGACGAGACCCCGTCCGACCCGGAAGAGGTGTGGCCGGCGGGGGACCTGGGAATCTTCCGCGACCTGGGGTTGGACGAGCGCGAGCTCGGCCTGATCCTTGACGATGTGGACCTCTGGGCGGACGAGATGCTCTCCGCGATCGCGGACCGGATCGGGGTGGGTGCCGAGTTCGCTCGGGTCCTGGACACGCTGCAGCCGGCCGACTGAAACCTTCCCGGAGGAGTTGGGTGTCGTACTTCGCTGCCGCCCTGGCCCGTACGCGGGCCGGCTGGACCGCCGAGGAACTCGATCTCGACGGGTTGCCCGACGTGGACGCGGTCGCCGACCGCGTCCGCGACGTCGACGGCGAGGCGGAGACCGCGTTGCTGTTCGTCGAGGAGGACGACGAGTACGTCGCGATCCTCCGGGTGGACGCGGACGACCTGCGGGTGTTCGTCTCGGACTCGCAGGCCGCGGAGACCTACCCGGTGGCCGGGATCTTCGCCGGGGCGGTCGAGGAGGAGCCGGCCCCGCCGCCCGACGCGGACGACGACGAGGAGGAAGAGGACGACCCACCGGACTCCGAGCCGGTCGGCGACGCCGACCTGCTGGCCGACCTCGGTACGCCGCGGCGGGACCTGATCGCCCTCGTCACACACGAGCGCACGCTGCCGTCCGACGTGATCAGCGAGGTCTGCGAACGAGCCGGCTGCCTCGACGAGCTGGAAACCCTCCGCGGCGCGTGAGCGAACCCGACCAGCCTCACCTGCCCGCCCCACCATCCCCGGGCGGCCCCCCCACCGCGGTTCCTCCGACCGGCCGGCACCGTCGGCTGGTCCGGCGGGCCGGGTGGCCGGCGGTGCGGATCCGCAGTTGGAGCTGCATGCCGCGGCTTGGCTGACGGGCCGCTCGACGGCCGCGCCCCGTCGGGTGGTCGCGGCGAGCCCGTGGGACGACGCGATGCGGCGGGCGCTCGACGTCGCGGCGTCCGCCGTGGACAGCGGGGACGTGCCGGTCGGTGCCGTGGTGCTGGACCCCGCCGGCGAGGTGATCGCCTCGGGTGCGAACGCGCGCGAGCGGGACGGGGATCCGACCGCGCACGCCGAGGTGCTGGCGCTGCGAGCGGCGGCCCGCGCGCTCGGCAGCTGGCGCCTGACCGACTGCACGCTGGTGGTGACCCTGGAGCCGTGCACGATGTGCGCCGGCGCGCTGGTCCTGGCCCGCGTCGCCCGCCTCGTCTACGGCGCCGACGACCCGAAGGCCGGCGCGGTCGGCTCACTCTGGGACGTCGTCCGCGACCGCCGGCTCAACTCCCGCCCCGAGGTCGTCCGCGGCGTCCTCGCCGAGGAGTCCGCCGAGCTCCTGCGCGACGTTCTTCACCGCCCACCGGACCCGCTGACGCCGTCGCGTACACTCTTCCGCGGTGGAGTCGCCTAGTGGCCGAGGGCGCACGCCTCGAAAGCGTGTGAAGTGAAAGCTTCCGTGGGTTCAAATCCCACCTCCACCGCCACCCCACCAGCACGAACCCTCACCAACACCGCCACCGATCGCGAGCCGGTTCCCCGATGTCTCGGTCGGAGGGGTTGCCTTACTGCAGGACGGCTTCTCCGTGTGGAGTGGCGAGTACGGCCCGGAGCCCGGGTTCGGGTCGTTGCTGGAGGTGGAGTTGTTCGCCGAGAGCCGTCAGGCAGCGTCGAATGCGCGTGATCTCGGGGTGGAATCCGAGCAGCGACACGAGCCGCATGCCCGGGGCCGCCCGTGCGACGGATGCGAGGCGTCGGCCCAGTCGATCAGGAACGGTACGAGCCCGCCGAGTGCGCCGCTGGCCGGTGAGAGCGTCATCCGCCAGTGCAGCGGAACACGATCGCCACTGAGGCGCGACATCGAGACGACCGGACCAGGGTCGTACCCCGCGGCCCGGGCACGGCGCACAGCCTCGTCCAGATCAGTGACTCTGGCCGCCCAGGTGACCAGCCGTGGCTCGGCAAGGTCGTCGATACCGAACGGCCGTGGTTGGTCGGGTGTCGGCTGGTCCGGATCGGGACCGATGACCTCCAGGTATCTGTTGTCGCCGAGGTCGGCGAGGAAATTCCGGGTGCCGAGCCCGACGTGCTGACCGCCGGGCGTCAGCGTGATGCCGAAGCGGCTGTTCAGCTCGTCGACGGTCTGGGCCAGGTGCACCGTCGCGTACACGAGGTGATCGATCACGTGGCCTCCGATCGGCTGTGGGTTGCCACGCTAGCCGGGGAGAGACCGCGTGCGTCGTCGCCTCTGTGCGGCCGTCGGTGGGAGTTTCCGGGAGCCGGCACAGGCTTCGACCGGCGCGGCCAAGCGGGTTCCTCGCCGCTCGAGGGCGGGTTAGCGTTGTGCGGTGATCGTGGCGTTCGATGACGTCGAGCTCGACTTCTCGCAGGTCGAGCTGCGGCGTTCGGGCGTACGGGTGCCGGTGGAGCCGCAGGTGTTCCAGGTGCTCGCCTACCTCGTGAACCACCGCGACCGGCTGGTGCCCAAGGAAGAGCTGATGGATCACGTCTGGGGCGGGCGGTTCGTGAGCGAGACCGCGGTGACCAGTCGGATCAAGCAGGCCCGCCAGGCGATCGGCGACAACGGCCAGGCGCAGCGACTGATCCGTACGGTGCATGGCCGCGGCTACCGATTCGTGGGACCGGCTCGCGAGACCGCACCGGTCGCTGCGTCCCGGCATGAGCAGGTCCACTACGCCGTCAGCGACGGCCTGCAGATCGCCTACCAGGTCACCGGCCGCGGCGACCGGGACATCGTGCTGGTGGCCGGGTTCGTTTCGCACCTCGAGCTCGACTGGGCCGAGCCACGACATGCCGCGTTCCTCGACCGGCTCGGCACGTTCGGCCGTCTCATCCGGTTCGACAAGCGCGGCACCGGCCTGTCCGACCGGCCGAACGACGTGCCGGACCTGGAGACCAGGATGCACGACGTGGTGGCCGTGATGGACGCGGCCGCTTCCGGCCGGGCGGTGCTGTTCGGATACTCCGAGGGCGGCCCGATGGCGACTCTGATGGCGGCCATGCACCCCGAACGGGTCGAGGCGCTGGTGCTCTACGGCGCGTACGCCAAGCGACAGCGTTCCGCGGACTACCCATGGGCGCCGACTGCGGAGGAGCGCCGGCAGTACATCGAGCGGCTGGCCGTCGAGTGGAGCTGGGAGGCCGACATGCGCGTCATGTGTCCCTCGGCCGACGATGCGATGGCCGAGTGGTGGGGGCAGCGCGCCCGCGCGGCGGCCACTCCGTCGACGGTGCGTTCGCTGATTGCCATGAACACCCTGGTCGACGTCCGTGACGCGTTGCGGTGGGTGCGGGTGCCCACGATGGTCCTGCATCGCCGCGGCGACCGTGACAGCCACGTCGACGAGGGCCGCTACCTCGCCGACCACATCCCCGGCGCACGGTTCGTCGAGCTGGCCGGCGCGGATCACTTCGTGGCCGTCGACGCGAACCAGATCCTCGACCGGGTGGAGGACTTCCTCGCCGGCCTCGGGTCGCCGCCGGCGCCGCGGCGCGCGCTCGCCGCGGTGCTCGCCGTCTCCGGACCCGATGCGGTCCTGGCGTCGCTGTCCCGGGGCCGCCCGGCCCACACCTCCGACCAGCAGCCGGCCGTCGTGTACGACGGGCCCGTGGCCGCGATCCGTGATGCGCTGTCGGTCCTGAGCTGGCCCGCACGGCGCGGAGACGCGACTCGGCCTCCAGATCGCCGAGGTGCCGCAGGACGGGTCGGTGGTCGACGGCCCGGGCGTCGATGCCGCCGTCGGCCTCGCCGAACGGGCGGCGCCCGGCCAACTGCTCGTTTCGCGGGCCGTCCACGACCTCGTGGCCAGCTCCGGGATCGCGCTCGAGTCCATTGGCGACGACGCGTACCGGCCCGCTTGCCTGCGGCCACCGGCAGCTAGCGGTCCGTCGATCGACCGGTCGGCGTTCGCGCACGAGCCCCCGCGACCCGGCAGTCGCAGGGGCTCGTGGTGTCGCAACCGTCAGCCGGCCTTGCTCTCCACCGTCACCGGCACGCCGTTGGTGAGCATGTCGAAGACAGCCGATCGCTTGCGCGACTGGGCGACAAGGTCCTGCAGTTGCTCCGGCGACCCGTCCCCCTGGATCGCGAAGGTGACCCGGATGCCCTGGAACCCGTTGCGCACCTGGGGGTCCAGACCGAGGATGCCGCGCAGGTCGATGTCACCCTCCACAGTGGAGCTCACCTCGGTGAGCGGGATGCCCCGTGCGGCCGCGATGTTGGCCAGGCCGCTGGTGAGGCAGGCGGCGAGGGCGTGCAGAAGGAACTCGACCGGCGTGGGACCCTGGTCGGAACCGGTGAGGACCGGCGGGTGATCCGCGTCGTACTGGTGGTCGGTCTCCCGCACGAACTCCTGGCCGGCGCCGTAGTAGCCGTTGATGGTGCTGCGGTTGTGCGTGCCGCTGACCCAACGGTTGCGCGCCCGGAACTGGAACTTCGCCAGCTCCGGCTGCCCCTTCACCGCGTCGATCGTGGCGAAGAGCGTCTGGGTGTCGACCCCGTTGATGGACATGACCTACTCCCTTCGAGGATGGTGGCTGCCGCCCGATTCAGGCCGGCACGGGCCGGCGCAGCGAGGCGAGGAAGTCCGCTTCCACTTCCAGGGCACGGCTGAGTCGCTTCTGCAAGGCGACGAACTCATCCAGCCCGGGATAGCGCGTCATCTCGCAGGTGAGGTCGAACGTCTCCCGCAAGGCGGCGTCGCGAGTGGACTCATACCCGGACAGGTCGACGGCGCGCCACGCAGGTGGTCGTCGATGCTGCCGGCGAGCAGCTCGGCGTCGCGGAACGCGTCGGTGATGCCGTGCCCGGTGATCGGATCGCGGTGATAGCCGGCGTCGCCGACGAGCGCCCAGCCCGGACCGGTCGCCCGGCGGATCTGGTTGGGCAGCCGCACCGTGCCTCGGACCGGCGGGACGACCCTGCCGGTCCGCGCCCGCGCGGCCAGCGTGGGCGACACCGCACCGAGCAGCCGAAGGAAGCGTTCGACCGCACCGCCGCGGAGGCCGCCGATCTCCGACGCCGGGCAGCAGACCCAGACGCATCCCTGGCCCTGGTGGGTAGGGAAGACGCCGGCGTAGCCCGCCCGCCCGGGGGCGAACTCCCCGATGTGGAACTCGAAGCCGCGCCACGGAAGGCCGCTGACGTACGCGTAGAAGGTGGCGTTGTCGGCCGGGTGAGATTCGCGCACCTCCGATCCCACCAGCTGGGCCATCCGGGACCGGACGCCGTCGGCGCCGACGACGACGGTCGCCGGCATACATACATCCGTACCGTCAGACGTCCGCGCCCGCACCCCCTCCACTCGGCCGTCAGCGCCGCGGAGCAGGCCGGTCGCGGTGAGGCCGGTGCGGATCGTCGCGCCGGCCTCGGTCGCGGCGTCGGTGAGGATGCGATCGAGGATGTAGCGCCGTGGCGCGACGAGGTGGTCGACGCTGTGCCGCGGCTTGACGGTGCGGACCTGCTCGGCGTCGCCGGCCCGGAACACCACCTGGCGGACGGCGGGTGCGCCGCTCGCGAGCACCTGGTCGAGCAGACCCCACTTGGCCAGCTGAACGACGCCACCACGCGCGATCCCGTGCGTGGAGAGCGTGTCGCTCGGGATCCGACCCCGCTCGACCACGATCACCCGGTGGCCCAGGCGACCCAGCAGCATCGCGGTCGCGGCGCCGGCGCACCGGGCGCCCACCACGACGACGTCGCTGTCGTGCTCGCTGCCTCGCATGAGATGAACGATGCCGACGGACGCGCCCGCGATCCTTGGAGACGGCGTGGAGAACGCGTTCTCCACGAACGGCTGGCTCGCCGGGGCCACGGCCGCCCTGTCCCGTCCCCCGGGGCCATCGGTCCGTCAGCCGAGGGGGCCGCGGTAGGCCACGCCCGTGGCCAGCGCGGCAGCTGCGAGTGAGAGGTAGACGAGCGCCCAGGCGAGCTGGAAGTCATGCGCTCGCAGATGGGCGGTCAAGGCGATGACGAATTACGCGACCAGCCCGCCCGGGGCGGCAGTGCCGAGCCCCGGGACCGCGAGCCCGGCGAGCAGGCGACGGCCGTGATGGCCAGGCCCCGGCGAGCGTTGGTGCACAGTCCCGGGATCATCGTCACTTCCTCCCTGTGGTCGGTCTTCCAGGTGTTCGCAGCCACCGCGCGCAATAGTTCTGATGTGCCTCCGGACGCGCCCGGGGCGGTTCACCAGACAGGCCGGGGCGGTTCAGACTTGGAGGCGGCATGGAGAAGGTCGACTACGACGCACGCCTGCACGCCGTGTACGCCGCCGGCCGGCAGATGTCGCCCGATGCACTACAAACCTGGATGGAGGCGTTCGCTCGCCACCTGCCGGAGACACGGCCACTGGTCTGGCTCGACCTGGGCTCGGGTACCGGCCGCATGACCCCCTCGTTGGCGAGTGCCTTCGGCGGCCCCGCCCACGGAGTCGAGCCGTCAGACAAGATGCGTGCTCAAGCCCTTGCCCACGCTGGCCATCCCGCCGTCACGTATGCGGCCGGGTCTGCCGAGCACATCCCGTTGCCAGATGCCTCGTGTGACGCAGCCTTGCTGTTCTTCGTCTGGCACCACGTAGTCGATCGCGAGGGCGCTGCTCAGGAGTTGCGCCGGGTCGTCAAGCCAGGCGGCAAGCTCTTCGTGCAGGCGAACTTCTCCGACCGGATGCCTGATGTCTGGTGGTTCCGCGTCGTGCCCGAATGGAGGAAGTCGACACGGCGCAGTTCCGGTCCGAGGAAGAGGTGAAAAGTGACTTCGCCGGCGCCGGGTGGACGCTCGTCTCTCGTGATGAAGTCACCTGGCTTCGCTCGGCGAACCTGGCCGAGGACTTCGAGAGGCTGAAGCTGCGTGCCGTCTCGGTCTTCGAGCACATGAGCGAGGAGGTCGTCGAAGCGGGCTTCGCCAGGATCGAGGCAGCGCTGCCCTCACTCGACGACGGGCCTCAATACGAGACCAGCGAGCTGCTCGTCTTCCAGCGCTAGCAGTCCAGGGCCGGGTCATCCTTCGCTACCGCGACGCCCTGTCGCGCGGGAATCCTCGAGCCCGATCTCCTGACCTATCTTGTCGCCGTCAGCCGCGGGCGCGGGCTTCTATAGTTCCGGCGTGGCCTTCGACGTGGGGGCGGATGCGTACTCGGCGTTCATGGGCCGGTATTCGGAGCCGCTCGCGGACCTGTTCGTGCAGTGGGCCGGGGTCGGACCCGGGCGGCGGGCGCTGGATGTCGGCTGCGGGCCGGGGGCGCTGACGGTACGGCTGGTCGAGCGGCTGGGCGCCGGGCGAGTGATCGCGGTCGACCCGTCCGCCTCGTTCGTGGCGGCGGCGCGACGCCGGTGCCCGGGCGTGGTCGTGCACCAGGCCGCAGCCGAGCGGCTCCCGCTGGCCGACGGGAGCGTCGACGCGGCGCTGGCGCAGCTCGTCGTGCACTTCATGGCCGACCCGGTGGCCGGGCTGGCCGAGATGGCACGGGTGACCCGGCCGGGCGGGATCGTCGCGGCCTGCGTCTGGGATTTCGCGAGCGGCAGCGGCCCGCTCACCACGTTCTGGTCCGCGGTGCGAGACCTCGACCCGGGCGCCGAGGACGAGTCCGGCCGCGCCGGCACCAGCGAGGGGCACCTGGTCGAGCTGTTCGGCGCGGCGGGGCTCGACGGGGTGGAGCCGGGGAAGCTGACCGTGACCGTTCCGTACGCGTCCTTCGACGAGTGGTGGCACCCGTACACGCTCGGGGTGGGGCCGGCCGGTGACTACGTGGCCAGGCTCGATCCGCCGGCCCGGGAGGCGCTGGAAGCCCATTGCCGCGAACGCCTCCCGGACGGCGCGTTCCAGATCCACGCCTCCGCCTGGGCCGCCCGCGCCGGCATCCCGTGACCGACCTCGCCGGTGCGAAGGGCGGCGCTCGTTGGCTGGCCGGCGTACCCGCGACGATCGCCGCGCTGGAGGAGCGGTGGGGGATCACGGTCGGCGAGCGGCTGGCCGGCGGCACCGCCTCGTACGTCGCGACCGCGGCCACCGCGACCGGCGAGCCAGTGGTGGTCAAGATTTCCGTGCCCGGCGTCGACTTCGGCCGCGAGGTACGGACGCTGCGCGCCGCCGCGGGTCGCGGCTACGTCCGCCTGCTCGCCGCGGACCTCGACCACAACGCCGCCCTGCTGGAGCCGCTCGGCGGCTCGCTGTCCGGCTCCGGCCTGCCGCCCGAGCGCCAGCTGGCCGTCCTTGCCGACCTGCTCCCGCTCGCCTGGGAGGTCCCGGCTGACCGCCTCGCGCCGACCGACAAGGCGGCCGAGCTGGCCGAGTTCGTCGGCTCCTTCGGGCGGTCCGCCGTCGTCGACGAGGCGCTGCGGTGCGCCGGACGCCGGTCCGGCGCGTACGACCCTGACCGCTGTGTGGTCGTGCATGGTGACGCCGCAGCGGCCAACGTCCTGCGGCGGCCCGGCGACGGGTGGGTGTTCGTCGACCCGGACGGCTTCGTCGGCGACCCGGCGTACGACCGGGGCGTGGCCGTCCGGGATTGGTGCGCCGAGCTGCTCGCCGCCGCGGATCCGCGTCCGCTGCTGCGTTCGTACTGCCTCGTGCTCGGCGGGGATCCGGACGCGACCTGGGACTGGGGCTTCCTGGAGCGGGTCTCCACCGGCCTCTACGTCGCCTCGCTGGGCGGCGACGGCGGCCCCCACCTCGACTCGGCGGCGAGGCTGCTCGCCTAGGCTGCACGGGTGGCTCCGGTCGTCGCTGTTGCGAGTGGGAAGGGCGGCGTGGGCAAGACCAGCGTCGCCGTCGCGCTGGGCAGGGAGCTGGTACGGCGGGGTCGCAAGACCGGCCTGCTCGACGCCGATCTGCACGGTCCTGACGTGCCGCGCATGCTTGGTATTCGCCGTGACCGCACGGCCCGCAGCGTGACGCTGACCGCGGTCAAGGGCGAGCGCAACGCCGGGCTGGAGGCGGTCGAGGTCGACGGGCTCAAGGTCGCGTCGGTCGGCTTCCTGCTCGGCGGCCGGCAGGGGCTGACGATGACCGGGCAGTTCGCCGAGCTGATGCTCGGCCGGCTGGTCAAGCAGACGATCTGGGGCGAGATCGACGTGCTCATCGCGGACCTGCCGCCGGGCACCGGCGAGGTGCAGCAGGGCCTGGTGGCGCTGTCCGACGCCGTGAGCGCGGTGCTCGTGGTGACCCCGGCCGAGGTGTCGCACCTGGACACGAGCCGCGCGGTCGCCGTGCTCCGGCAGGCCGATGTGCCGTTGCTCGGCGGCGTGGAGAACATGGCGTACGTGCTGTGCCCGCACTGCGGCGAGCGCACCGCGCTGCACACACCTGCCCCGGAGGACCGCACGATCTGGGCACTCGGAGTGCCCAAGCTCGCCAGCGTCCCGTTCCGGACCGACGCCGTCGTCACTGCGCAGGACGTGGGACCGGTCGCCGACGCGGTCGAGGCCCAGCTCGACGGCTGACCTCGCTACGGAACGTGGTCGATTCCGGTAGAGGGTGAAGGCTTGACACGACTTCGCAGCGTGGCTGTGCGGGAGTGGCCGGCGCTGCATCGCCCGGCGTGCCGGCCGGGCGCGACCCCGGCCCGGCAGCCGGCCATGGTCGGTCACGTCCGGCCAGTTCAGCGGGGTGAGCGGCTAGCTCGGGACGCCAGCCGCCGGCACCAATCCTGGGTGTACCAAACGGACCAACTTTGGGGGGGTTGACGCTTTCGCAGTTCACTACTTACTCTCTGTGCATAAATCGTCTGCTGGCGGCACCGGGTTCCGTCCCGGTGCCGCGTTCGCGATCAAGGAAAATCGATGACCCAAGGTGACCACGTCGGCGACACGCGGTCCGCGTACCAGCCGGGTGATGCCGTCTGGGTCTTCGTGCTCGGCGCCTGGCGGCCCGCGGTCGTGATCGACATGGTGGACGCCGGCCGGGTGCTGGCGCGCTACCAACGCGTCGACGGCGAGCCGGCCGAGCGCGCGTTCCCACGCTCGTCCGTGGTCGCCTCCGACGGGCCCTGAGGGCGCTACGGCCGGCGGCCCCAGGCGGTGACGAGCCCGAGGGTGAACCACGAGACGGCCGGGTCGGACGTCGCGAGCATCGCCCGTTGCAGGTCCTCCTGCTGCAGCAGCCCGGCCGCGACGAGCTGGGCACCGCGCTCGAGGAAGTTGTGCCGGTAGAACGCCGACTCCGGGCTGCCCCCGTAGATGAGCCGGTGGGTGAACTCCGCCTGGATGTCGCGCAGCCCCGCCGCGGCGAGTGCGCCGGGCAACTCGCCGCCGAAGTGCGGGTCGGCGCCGGCGGCGCGCAGTCCGGCCGCGAAGGCGTCGGTGCACCGGCTGATCATCGGCCCGACGTCGGCCGGCCGGGTCGCCGCCCCGGCCACGGCGGTGGCCGGCCCGCCGAAGATCAGGTCCTCCAGCATCAGCACGCCGCCCGGGCGCAGCGCCGCCGCGAGCCGGCCGATCACGGCGGGGCGATCGGGCAGGTGCTCCACCACCATCCGCGCGTGCACCAGGTCGTACGCGTCCGGCTCCAGCGCGTCGGTGGTCACGTCGTGCTGGATCACCTCGACGCCGGGCAGCTCGTCGAGGAACCGCAGGTCGATGTCGGTCGCGGTCACCCGTCCGGTCGGCCCGACGGTCTCGGCGAGCCAGCGGGCGATCGTCCCGGTGCCGGCGCCGACCTCGAGGCATCGCCACCCCGGCGCCACGCCGGCCGCGACGAGGTGCCGTATCGCCAGCGGGTCGAACATCGCCGAGATCCCGCCGAGGCGGGCCTGCTCGTCGGCTTCGGCCTTGTCGAAGAAGTAGTGAGTTGCCTGCTGAGCCATGGCCGCCACCCGCCCCGACGCGTCGTTGGCAGCACAGTCCCACTGCCCGATCCGGCGGGGCAACGCTTGATCGCAACTGTGCCCGGAAGGGAAGCCGCACGGCTCAGCGCGGGAGGGCGAGGTCCAGGTCGAGCCAGCGGGCCAGGTCGTCGATCTCGCCGCGTACGTCGGTGGTCATCCGCTTGCTGAACGGGACGTCCTGATGGATCGCGTCGACCCGGAGCACCCTGGCCTTGCGGTCGGCGGTGGCGTCGAGCTTCCCGACCAGCTGGTCGCCGTGCAGGATCGGCAGCGCGAAGTAGCCCCAGCGCCGCTTGGCCGCCGGCTTGTACATCTCCAGCGAGTAGTCGAACTCGAACAGCTCGACCATCCGCTTGCGGTCGTGCACCAGCCGGTCGAACGGGGACAGCACAGCGGTCCGCCCCTCGAACGGCTGGCCCAGCTGTGCCGGGTCGACCCGCCAGGTGCCGCGGACGCCCTCGACGCTGGCCGGCTCGCCGACGTCGCCGACGTCGAGCGGCTCGACCGGGCACTCGGGACCCCGGGCGCGGGCGATGCCGAGCGCGCCCAGCCGGCGCTGGTTGCGGGTCCGCTGCGCCTCGGCAGCGGGGACGACCGGGTCGTCCGGATAGACGCGGCCGGCCAGATCCCACAGCCGGTCGCCGCCGATCCGTCCGGCGACCGCGACCTCGCCGCGCCGCACCATCATCTCCAGCAGCTGCGTCACGTTGCGGTCGTTGGTCCAGCCGGTCGACTTCCACGGCCGCACGCAGGTGTCCGGCAGGTCGCGGGACGGCAGCGGTCCGGACGTGCTGAGCCGCTCGAGGATGTCGCGTCGGCAGCCGTCGTTGTCGCGTACCCAGTTGCGGTAGGAGGCGCGCCAGCCCGACTGCTCGCCGGGCTTGGCGGTGTCCCAGGCAGCCATGTCCGCGCGGTAGAGCGCGAGGTCCTCGGCCGGCCGGATCATCGCCCGCAGCTCGATCAGGTCGCGCTTGTCCAAGGCACCGGTCAGCTCGGCCGGTGAGTACGCCGAGCCGAGCCGGCTCCACGCGACCAGGTCGGCGTTCGGCGCGACGGCGGCGGTCGGGTCGATCTGCAGCAGGGTGAGCTGCCGGACGACGTCGTGCAGTTGCGCTGGCCGCGCGTGGTCGAGCCGCTGCGCCCGTACGGCGATCCGCCGAGCGTCGACCCGGGAGAGCTGATGCACGGTCACGGCCCAAGGCTAAGCGAGCGAACCCACCGCTGGGGGCTCGCGCAGGTAGTCGTTCCTGGCTCCGGCGGGCGTGGTGGGCGACGTCGGGTAGGAGGCCGCTACGGGCGGTGCGGTTCCGGCGGGTCGCCGCCGGCGGGGTGCAGATCCTGGGAGATGAGCCGGAGGTCGACCCGGGCGGCCGGGATGCGCTCTTGCTCGCGGGCAAGGAGGGTGATGGCGCGGACGTCGGCGACGGTGGGACGGTTCTGGTCCAGGGCCCGCGGCCACAGGCCGGCATGGCGGACCGCGGCGACCTCGGCCGAGTAGACCAGCGCCTGGCTGACCAGGTAGAGCAGGGCAAACATGCCCGCCACCGTGGCAAAGCTGCCGTAGACGGGCCCGGCCTTGCTTACCAGCCTCGCCAGCAACGGTGGCCCGACCGTGAGCACCAGGGTCACCGCCGCGGCGCCGAGCGCGGCGCTCGGCCAGAGAGCACCCAACGGCGCAGGTCGCGACAGCAGCAGCCTGGCGCCGAGCAGCAGGACGGCGAAGATGATCAGGGCCGAGCCGAGCGCGGCGAGGCCACGTCCCGCTCCGGGGAGGCCGGGCAGTGCCGTGACCGCCACCGTGAGCGCGCCGACCGCCAGCGCGCCGAGCAGCAGCGTCGTCAGCATCACGAACACCCGGATGTAGCGTGAAAAGAACCCGGCACGAATCCGTCGCGGGACGGCGGCGACGTTGTTCAGCGTCTGGTAGGCGGAGAACACGACGCCGGTTTCCGCGAACAGCAAGCCGATCAGGCCGGCGATGAACGGAACGGTCGACGTCGGCAGGCTGGACAGCGCCTGCTCGACCGTGGAGCGCAGCACCGGCGGCACGATCTCGTCGAAGAGGCGTTGCTGCAGCTCAGGGTTCGCCGTCAGCACCCGCGAGAGGATCGCCACCCCGAGCAGCAGCAGCGGGAAGATGCTGAGGAAGCCGTAGTAGGTGATGAGCGCGGCCTCGCGGCCGCCGTCGTCGTCCCCGTACTTCTTGACCACCGCGTAGGGAAATCCCAGCACCCCGTGCCGGCGCTGCACGCCGTCTGCCCAGCCGAAGATCCGGTTCACGAGTGCGGTCACGCCCGCGAAGCGCATGCCCCGGTCTCCCCATCGGGTTGGTGCCGGACTGGTACGCCTCGGCGGTCGGGGAAGTCTCCATGCCCCCGGACGATCGCCGGCGGAGGTGACTGCCTGGTCGCCAGGCACGGGAGAGCGCCGCCCCGGCCAGGGTGCTCGGCTGCGAGCGTAGCCGCGGTGCTGGACGCCGCGGTGGGAACCCGAAGAAGCGACGCCACCGATAGAGTGGCACCGACTAGCGGAGGGGGACTGACCATGGTGGGCTCCTCATGACCGCCGGCACCGAACGCTCGCTCGGGATGGCGATCGCCATCCTGGGCGTCGTCGTCCTGGTCGTCGCCGTCGTTGTCCTCGACGGCACGGAAGCGTGGCTCCTCGCGAGCTCCGCGATCCTCTTCCTGGTATGCGGCGCCGGCCTGCTCGTGAACGCGCGGTCGCGGGTCCGACGAGAGCACCACCCGTAGGCCGCTTGAGGATCTGGTCGACCTGCTTCGCGCTGTGCCGGGCCGACGACCGCCGCGCCTGGCCGTCGCCCGAGTCAAGGCGCTTGTGCTGGTCAGGGGAGCGGAGGATAAGGGATTCGAACCCTTGAGGGGTTGCCCCCAACACGCTTTCCAACTCTGCTCGGCGCCGTCCGTAGCTGTCCGCCCCGTGCTGGCACGCCTGGGCCGATCGTCGCAGGTCCTTCCCGGCCGACGGCGAACTGAGACGAACGAGACGACAACTGAGACGCGCTGAAGTCTCAGCGTGGGGCCTGAGGTGGAACGCTGCGAAGCGGGCTGCGCAACATCGCGGATGCGGCGGTCGCGGCGGCCCCTCAGTAGCCGGCGCTGTGCGAGGGTTCTCATCGCCCCTCCGGAACCGGCTGAGTCGGGTCGTTCTACTGCCGTGCGCGGGCATCGTGGCTGGACCTGGTGGGTGGCGGCAGCCGCTCCGCCTCGGTGACCGGATCCGCGGTGAGCAGGCGGGTGCCGACCGGCAGTGCCATCGTATGGGTGGCACCGGCGCCCGCCAGCGCGAGTGGGACGATGCTGGCGAGTCGCGAGAGGTCCTCGGTCAATCCAGCGAACCGTTCCGGCGTCGTTGCGGCGAGGACGACCAGGTCGGCCGAGGTGTCGACGGCGGTGCTGATCAGCTCCTCCAGTGGGGTGTCCGCGCCGAGGTAGCCGACGCGCCAGCCGTTGCGGTTCAGCGCGATGCCGAACACCAGTAGTCCGAGGTCATGCCGCTCGCCGGGTGGGCAGGCGAGAACCGCCCGTGGTCCATGGCCGTGTCCCCAACCGCGGGCCAGGCTGGCCAGCCGTCCGCGGAGCAGGTTGCTGGCGAAGTGTTCCTGGGCGACGGTGACTGACCCCCGCGCCCACCGCTCACCCAACTCCTGCAGGTACGGCATCACCACGTCCCGCAGCACGGTCTCGACCGTGAAGTCGGACAGGAGCCGGTCGAGCACCGCCTGCGCGGCCGGCTCGTCGAGCTCATCCAGGGCCAGCGCGAGAGCGCCGGCCCTGTCGGCCAGGCCTTCGTGACGTTCGACTGCCACGGATGCTGATCCGCCGGCGGCGGAGGCAGCGGCGGCCCCATCCGCGCCGAGCGCGGCCCGGGCGGCCTCGGCCGCGGACAGACCGCGGGCGAGGTGGTCCTGCATGCGGCGGACCCGGCTCTCGTCGGCCTCCGAGTAGAGCCGGAACCCGCCGGCTGATCGCACCGGCTTCAGCAGGCCGTACCGGCGCTCCCAGGCACGCAGGACGTGGTCGCTGACGCCCAGCTCGACGGCTGAGCTCACCGATCCGCAGCAGACCGTCCCCTGGCTCTGTGCCCACGCTCAACACTCTACAACTCTTGAACAGACCCTTGACAAGCCTCCCGGGATCGCCTCTACTTTGGCCAAGACTAGACGAACCCTAGACGGAGGTAAGACAGGTGAACAAGCTACGCGGCTTCGCCGCCGCCGCCGTGATCGCCGGCGTCACTCTCGCGGCCGGCTGCGCCGGCAGCGACACAGCCAGCCAAGCCGGCAGCGGTACCACCGGCGCCAGCCCGAGCGGAAGCCCGAGTGCGACCGCCGGCCCAGCCGAGGCTGCTGGTCCCTTCGGTCCCAGCTGTCCGAAGCTCCCTGCCAGCGGACCGGGAAGTGCGGCCGCCCTCGCTTCCGAGCCCGTCGCAACCGCCGCCGCCCAGACGCCGGCGCTGTCCACCCTCGTCACGGCCGTGACCAGCGCCGGGCTCGCCGACACGCTGAACGGCGCCGGGGCGATCACCCTGTTCGCCCCGACCAACGACGCATTCTCGAAGATTCCGAAGGCCACCCTCGCGAAGGTCCTCGCCGACAAGAAGGCCCTGTCGGAGATCCTGACCTACCACGTGGTCGGAGAGCGTCGTGCCCCCACCGAGCTCGCCGCCGGCACCCTCCCCACGCTGCAGGGCGGCAGCGTCGCCACCGAGAAGACCGGCGACGCCTACACCGTGAACGACGCCCGCGTCCTGTGCGGCAACCTCCAGACCCGCAACGCCACCGTGTACCTCATCGACACCGTGCTCATGCCGGCCGCCTGATCATCAGCCGGATACTCCGGCGGTTGCGGCGGACCGGCAGGCAATGTGGCCTGCCGGTCCGCCGCCGGTCAGCGCATCCCTGCCGACCGCGGCTGCCACCGATACCCGACACGCGACCCGCTCAGTCCCGGCGGCCGGGTCGCCGCGCCGGCCTCGGGCGATCGAGGGCGTGACCGGGGCGCCGGGGTACGCGTCCGCGAGGGGTAGGGACAGAGCATGCTGTTTTTCCGCCGGCTCGGCGGGCTCGCCCGGAGCCTGGTGCGGTCGCTGCGTGGCCACGACCTCGCGCTGTATGCCGCCGGGGTCACCTTTTTCGGCGGCATCGCGTTGGTGCCGAGCGTGCTGGTGGCGGTCTGGCTCACCGGTCGGCTGGTGGGCCCGGAGCGCGTCGCCGTACTGGGCCGCTCGTTGGCCGATGCGCTGCCGGACGCGCTCGGAGCACCCCACGTAGCCGCGTCCACTGTCGAAGCCGGGCTGCGGCTGCCGACGCTGGTCGCCCTGGCCGTGCTACTTCCGGCGTCCTTCTACGGCGAAGGCCTCCGCCGGGCGTTCGTCTCGCTGACCGACGCGGACGACACGCTGATCGGCTGGCGCGGCCGCCTGCTCGTGCTGCCGCTGTTCGCCGCCGCTCCCGTGCTGCTGCTCGCCGTGTTGCTGATCACCCCGGCCCTGGCCCGCCTGTTCGACGCGGGCGGAGCGTCCGTGCTGCTCGCCATCGTGCTGGCATTCCTCACCGACTGGGTGGTGCTCGCCCTGGTGCTGGCGTGGGTCTACCGCGTCGTCGGTCCGATCCGGCCGAGCTGGCTGGCCGCGACCTGGGGTGCCGCCGTGACCGGCTCGTTCCTCGCCGGCTTCGTGCAGGGCTTCATACTCTTTCTGACCATCCCGCTCGACCTTGGTCTGCCGTTCGGGGGCTTCAGGTTCGTCGGGGGTGCGGTCGCTGTCGTGTTCTGGCTCTACCTCCTGCACCTGATCGTGCTGATCGGCTATGGGCTCACCCACCGTGTCGACGAACGAGGCGGGGTGCCGTGGGCGCCTCAGCCGAGCTGAGGCCGTGGCGGAAGCCCGGCGGAGGCACACGGCGACGGCGGGCCTCTCCCGGAGGCCTCCGGCGTCGCAAGGGCGGCCGGTCCCCAAACGGCGACGATTGGCCGCTACACAGGCAAAGTCCTCGCGCCGCGGGTGAGCTGAGCGCCGCTCTGCCGGTGCGCTCATGGTGCTGGAGTCCGGCAGCCCACACATGCAAAGCTGATCCGACGTAGCAGGCGGAGCCGGTAGTCGATTTGCTGCGGCGGCAGTCGACCGTCCGCTCGCTCAAGACCACGTCGGCGGCGATGGCCCTTGTGCTCAGCCGGCGGCAATCAGGCGCAGCACGTCCAGCTCACGGGGATGTCCTAGAGCCACGTGGCGGCGATCGCCGCGTACCACTCGATCACCGCTCGCCGGTCCTTGCGCCCGTGCGAGAGCGTCGAGTAGCGGCCGAACACGACGAGCCTTCGCCCCGGCCGCAGCGCACGGAAGGAGCGCAGCGAGATCGGGCCTCCCAGGCTGTCCACGACGATATCGACACCGCCGGCATCCTCGCGCACGCGCGCCAGGAAGTCCTCGTTGCGGTAGTCGATGGCCACCGCGCCGAGCGCCTCGACCTTCGGCGCGGTCGCGGTCCGTGGAGGCGAAGCCCGGCCAAGACTCCCAGCTCGAGAGCCGCGATGCCGACCCTGCCGGCCGCGCCGTGCACCAGCACCGACTCCCCGCTCTTCGCCTCGGCCGCGCGGTGGAGCACCTGGTAGGCGGTCATGTAGGGAAATAGGAGGCTCAGGATCTCCCCGGGTCGAGGTCCTCGGGAACGTCGACCGCCCCCGCAAGGGGCTGATGCCGAACGGGCATGTTGACCCGCCGCTGTTGGTTGGCAGCGTCGGGTGTGAAGCTCCCTTGAAGAGACAACCGAAGCGGATCCCATATCGGCACGGCGCTCTTATTGCGCACAGAGCCGACCGGGCACCGGTGGGACAGCCGCCAATTGAGACGGACTGAGACGGAGAGCCGGCACAGAACGACGGTGGGGCGGCCGTCCGGCGCATCGCTGCAGGTCAGGGGAGCGGAGGATAAGGGATTCGAACCCTTGAGGGGTTGCCCCCAACACGCTTTCCAAGCGTGCGCCCTAGGCCACTAGGCGAATCCTCCGGCGCGGAGTCTACCGGGCACCGGGGTGGCGGACGGTCCGGGTAGGCTGGTGCCAGACCCCTCGTGCGGCGTCCACCTCGTGAATCTCCCCAGGGCCGGAAGGCAGCAAGGATAAGCGAGCTCTGACGGGTGCGCGGGGGGTCCTGTCGTTCCCGTCCGACCAGGTCAGGCCGTCGGGGCCGGGGTGGGGGCATGCCACTGGGGGACCAGCCGGGACAGTTGGGCGCTGGTCGCGCCGAGGGCGTCGAAGCCGGGGCGGACCCGGCCGAGGTATTCGTCCGGGTCGCTGGTCTCGGTCATCACCTCGGCGGCCGCGGTGACCGCCGGGTCGAGGGGGTTGCCGGTGGCGACCAGCGCGTACGCCCAGCGGAGGGTGGCCTCGGCCAGCAGCAGCGGGCCGGCGCCGACCGCGCGGGCGCGGCGGACGGCGCCTTCCCAGGTCTCCGGGCGGGTCGGCTCGATCGCCACCGTGTCGGGCAGCGGGTCGGAGCGTGCGTCGCCGGGGGTGCGGGCCGGGAGCGCGGCCGCATCCAGGGCCCAGCGGGCGGCGGACTCGCGGGCCGGCAGGTCGTCGCGCAGTTCGGCGCAGGCGGCGAGGGCGGACAGCCAGCGGGTCCGGCGCGGTCCGTCCTTCTCGGCGGCCCGGCTGAGGTCGGCCACCGCCGCGGCCCAGGTGTCGTCGTCCATCGGGGCGGCGACCACCAGCGGGGTCAGCGCGCGCACGCCGTCGGCGTACCCGTCGGGTGGGCGGACGGAGATGCCGGCCAGGTCGACCGGAACGGCGCGGGTCAGGGCGGCGAGCGCACGGGAGCGGCGCGCGGTGGCGCGGCGCGACCGCGCGGTGGCGCCAGCTCGCCAGCTGGGCCGAGAACGGGTACGTGGCGGAGCGGGTACGCAGCCAGGTCCGGTTGGCGGCCGCCACGTCGGCGGTCGCGCGCTGCACCTGGACCAGCGCGTCCTCCAGCCGGCGCACGCTGCCCAGCGCCGAGCGCCGGCCGGCCGCGTCCAGCAGGCGCTCGAACCGGCGCCCCTCGAGCAGGCACAGCCCGGTGACCACCAGCGTCAGGACCAGCAGGACCACCGCGGTCGCCACCGACAGCGCCGGCGGCCGGACCGTGAACGTCCACACGGCCAGCACGGCGACGCCCGCGCACGCCCCGACCACCACCGCGGCCGCGTACCGCCAGCCCGAGTCGCGGCCGGCCGAGGTCACGTCCGCGTACCAGCGCAGCTCGTCCTCGAGCCGCCGCCCGGGGCCGGCGCCCGGCTCCAACCGGCGGTCTCCGTCGCGCAGCTCCCGCAGCGCCTCCCGGTACGCAGCGTGCAGCCGAAGCGCGCTCCCCGCGCTCAACACCGCCGCGGCGAGCAGCAACGCGCCCATCCCCACGAGCGCACTGACGACCACGGCTCCAGCCTGGCAGACCATGATCCCCACCGCTAGAACGGGTGTTCGGCCGCGGTCGTACCGGAGCACTAGAGTCGCGTCGTGGCTCTCGCGCTCTACCGGAAATACCGTCCGGCCACCTTCGCCGAGGTGGTCGGTCAGGAGCACGTGACCGAGCCGCTGATACAGGCGCTGGCCAGCGGCCGGGTCAACCATGCCTACCTGTTCTCCGGCCCGCGTGGCTGCGGCAAGACCTCGAGCGCCCGGATCCTGGCCCGCTCGCTCAACTGCGAGACCCGCGGACCGACGCCCGACCCGTGCGGCAAGTGCGACTCGTGCGTCGCGCTGGCCCCGGACGGGCCGGGCAGCCTCGACGTGATCGAGATCGACGCGGCCTCGCACGGCGGCGTCGACGACGCCCGCGACCTGCGCGAGCGGGCCTTCTTCGCGCCGGTGAGCTCGCGCTACAAGGTCTACATCGTCGACGAGGCCCACATGGTGAGCACGCAGGGCTTCAACGCCCTGCTCAAGCTCGTCGAGGAGCCGCCGGAGTTCCTCGTGTTCGTGTTCGCGACGACCGAGCCGGAGAAGGTGCTGACCACCATCCGGTCGCGGACGCACCACTACCCGTTCCGGCTGATCCCGCCGGGCGTCATGCGCGGCCTGCTCTCCTCGATCTGTACGGCGGAGGGGATCGCGGTCGAGCCGACCGTGCTGCCGCTCGTGGTCCGGGCCGGCGGCGGGTCGGCGCGGGACGCGCTGTCCGTGCTCGACCAGCTGATCGCCGGGTCCGGGCCGGAAGGCGTGACGTACGCGCATGCGATCGGGCTGCTCGGTGTCACCGACGGCGCGCTGCTCGACGAGATGGTCGACGCGCTCGCGGCCGGCGACTCGGCGGCGGTGTACGAGACGGTCGATCGGGTGGTCGAGGCCGGGCACGACCCGCGCCGGTTCGCCACCGACCTGCTGGAGCGGCTGCGCGACCTGGTCGTGCTCGACGCGGTGCCGGACGCGAACGCCAAGGGCCTCATCGACTGCCCGCCCGACCAGGTCGAGCGGATGACCGACCAGGCCGCCCGGCTCGGGACGGCGACGCTGTCCCGGATGGCGGACATCGTGCACACCGGGCTGATCGAGATGCGCGGGACGACGTCGCCGCGGTTGCTGCTCGAGCTGGTGTCAGCGCGGATGCTGCTGCCGTCGGCGTCGGCCGACGGGGGCGCGCTGCTGCAGCGGCTGGAGCGGATGGAGCGCCGGCTGTCCGCGGCCGGCGACCCGGTGGAGGCTCCGGCGGCGCCCGTCCGGGAGGCGCCGGCCAGGGAGGTCCGGGCGGCGCCGGTCCGGGAGGCGCCGGCCGGCCGGAGGCGCCGGCCAAGGAGGCGGCGCAGGTCCGGCCGGCTCCGGCCCAGGAGGAAGCCGCGGAGGCGCGGCCGCGCCGCGCCCAGCAGGACGAGCCGGAGCCGCAGCGGCCGGCACGCACCCGCCCCGCCGCGCGCCAGGACGACGCCGCACCGGCTGAGCCCCAGGCCCCGCCGGAGCGGGTGCACACGCCGGTGGGGCAGCTGGATGCTGCTGCCGTACGGCGGATCTGGCCCGAGGTGCTCGACAACGTCAAGCGCCGCCGCCGCACCGCGCACGCCCTGCTGATGAACGTCTCCGTGCAGTCCGTCGACAACGGCGTGCTGACGCTGACGATCTCGTCGATCCCGCTGTCCCGCCTGCTCGCCCAGGACGCCAACACCGAGGTGGTGCGCAGCGCGGTCAAGGACGTGCTCGGCGTCGACTGGCGGATCAACGTGGTGGTCGACGGCGGCCTGTTCGGCGGCGGCGAAGCACCCCCGCCTGATCCTCGCGACGACGACCCCCGCGACGACGAGCCGTCCCCGCCGACCGCGGACCGCGGCCCCGCTCGGGTCGACCCCGAGGAGGCCGCGATCTCGCTGCTGCAGTCCACCCTGGGCGCCAAGCGCATGGACCGCTGAGCCGACGACTCAGAGCCGGGCCGGGCTCTCGACCCGGGTCAGGAAGTCCAGCAGCAGCCGGTTCAGCGCGTGCGGGCGGTCCAGCTGCATCCAGTGCCCGGCGTCCTCGACC
The DNA here is from genome assembly GCA_963770145.1 of uncultured Actinomycetota bacterium. Classification (GTDB taxonomy): domain Bacteria; phylum Actinomycetota; class Actinomycetes; order Mycobacteriales; family CADCTP01; genus CADCTP01. The sequence goes on from CAVYOJ010000002.1 coordinate 657,770, forward strand.
CGGGCGTACGTCCAGGGCCCGGTCACGTACGCGCCGGAGGCGATCATCGGCTCCTCGATCAGGAAGCGGTCCCCGCTCGACCAGACCCCGAGGGTCGGCGCGGTGACCGGCGGCAGTGCCGGCGGCGGCGCGACGAGCGAGGACGGCGGCAGCGAGTCCCGGTAGATCCCGAGCGCCGCGGTCAGCGCGCCCGGCTCGGCCAGCCGGGCGATCACCGGGTCGGCATCGGGATGGCCCGACCACTCGCGCAGGTTCGCGAAGCCGTCGGCCGACAGCCACTGCTCGGCCACGCCCTCGAACTGGAACAGCAGCATGTACCAGGACTTCTCGCGCTGCGCGAACCCGCCGCGGCGGAACGCGGCCGGATGCCCGACGGACAGCGCCACCTGGCTGCGCACCCGGTCGGGGGCGAGCGCGGCGAGCGTCCAGCCGATCGCCGCTCCCCAGTCGTGCCCGACGACGTGCGCCGCCGGCACCTCCAGCCGGTCGAGCACGCCGAGCAGGTCCCCGACGTGCGCGCCCACGTCGTACCGGCCGGGCCGGTCCGACGCTCCGAACCCGCGCAGGTCCGGCGCGATCGTCCGGAAGCCGGCCGCGGTGAGCGCGGCCACCTGGTGCCGCCACAGCTCGTGCGTGTCCGGGAACCCGTGCAGCAGCAGCACCGCCGGTCCGGTGCCCGCCGCGGACACCTCCAGCCCGACACCGTCGACGTCGATCCGCATCACCGGCTCCGCTCCGCGCCGCGTACGGCGGCGAGCAGCTCGGCCCGGTCCGCGCCGGGCGCGTAGTGCGACCGGCCCAGATAGCGAGCCACCGCCCCGCCCACCGCGGGATCGCCGAGCAACTGCCCGGGTATCGCCTGCACGGCCGAGATCGCGGCCAGCGCCCGCGCCACCACCGGGTCCCCGCGCCCGCCGGCACCCAGCGCCCTGGTCATCGCCCAGGCCGGGTCGTCGGGCTGGTACGGCACGCCGGCGACGTCCGCCTCGATCTCGGCCAGCCGGTGCCGGTCGAAGGACAGGGTCGAGTCCACGTACGGCGCGACCGTCGCCGCGGTCTCCGCGGCGAACCGCAGCACCAGCGCGTCCGCGTCGGCCGTGCCCTCCTTGGCCACGACGTCCCGCAGCACGCAGGCGTGCAGGGCGCCGATCGAGGCGCCGCGGCCGAGCGACGGGTTGGTGCTGGCCCAGGCGTCGCCGACGGCGACCAGGCCGGTCACCACCGGCACCGAGTCCACGACGAGCTGTCGCTGCCGGTCCTCGATGCCCGCCATCACCGAGATCCCGGTGATCGGCTCGGCGTCGATCCATCCCGCGGTGGCCGGGTAGCAGCGCATCGCCGCCTCCCAGCACCGCACGTGCCGCAGCGCCCGCAGCGCGTGGTCCCGCGAGCTGGTGGTGATGCCGACCCCCCAGGTCCCGTTGTCCCCGGGCAGCGTGAGCAGCGACACCGACTCGTTGTGGGTCAGCATCGCGTCGACCCCCGCCGGCATCGCGCCGCGGTAGTGCCGCCCGTAGTAGACGAAGCCGCAGTCGGCCCGCTCGTCGACCGGGGGCCGACCGCCGGCGTCGACGATCCAGCGGGTGACGGCCGATCGCCGGCCACCGGCGTCGACGACGAGCTCGGCCCGTACGTCGCCGGAGTCGGTGCGGACCCCGACCACGCGCGGCACCGCGTCGCCGTCCGAGGTGAGCAGCCCGGTCACCGCCACCCCGCGGCGGACCTGCAGCCCGGGGCAGCTGGCCGCGGCGGCCGCCACGGCGGCCTCGAGCACCGGCCGGCGCGCGGTGACCAGCGCGAACCGCTCGTCTCCCGGCTGCCAGCCGCCGGTCTGCCCGACCGGCCGGTGGTGCAGCATGTTGTGGTCAAGGCCGCCGGCCGCCCGCAGCGCGTCGAGCACGCTCGGCAGCTCGGTCTCCATCACCTCCCGCCAGCGCGGCAGCATGAGGTGCAGCTGGTGGAACTGGGCCACACCGGCGCGGTCCCAGCGGGTCCAGGACGCCTCCGGGCCGGGCGGCGGTTCGGCGGCGTCGCGCTCGAGCACGGTCACGTCGTGGCCGTCCCGAGCGAGCAGCATCGCGGTGGTCAGGCCGGTCAGGCCGGCCCCGAGGACGAGGATCTCTGCCATGCCGCGGACGGTCGCCCGATCCGCTGCTCACCCACCAGGCCAGAACCTGCTCAGTCGGTGCCCACTTCGACCGCCCACAGCAGGTCGACCAGCCGGGCGGTGGCCCGGCCGAGGTAGCGCCGGTAGGTGCTGAACGGCAGGCCGAGCACCTCCGCCGCCGCCTCCTGGCTCGGCGTCCCGCACAGGTACGTCCGGTCCAGCACCCGGCGCAGCGGCTCGCCCTTCGGCTCGTCGCCGAGCCGGGCGATCCCGGCCAGCAGCGACGCCCGCAGGTCCGGGGCCAGCGCCGTGCCGGCCAGCGCGTTGGCGGCCAGCCGGTCGGGGCGGTTGACGTCGCGCAGCGCGGCCCGGACCGCCTCCTCGAAGGCGTCCCGGCCGAGCGGCGCCGGCCGCAGCAGCTCGGCCGGGGGCGGCCCGGTCTCGCCGGTGAGCTCGCGCCGCCCGGTCAGCTCCAGGAACTCCTCCAGCGGCAGCCGCCGCCGGTCCCACCCGTACGCGGTCACGTCGCCGGCGCCGAACCGCACCCGGGCCAGCACGCCGAAGCCGAGGTATTCGAAGAACGGCCGCCAGAAGTCCTCGTGCGGCGGGGTGACGACGGTCCAGGCGACCGGCCGGGACAGCCACTCGACGAGCGAGGACACCGAGCCGGCGAGCACGGCCAGCGCATCGCGCTGGTACGCGCCGCGGTTGCCGATGGCGCGGCAGATGCCGACCCGCTCGCCCGGCCGCAGCGGCGACCGGCGCTCGATCGCGTCCAGCACGGCGCGGACCACCGGGTCGTCCGGGACCGGGTTGTCCTCCGGCGACACGTAGACGTGCAGGCCGAAGGCTTCCACCCCGGTCTCGGAGCGGGCGACGTAGAGACCGGCGGGCTGCGCGTCGATCCACCGGCCGTAGATCTGCGCGGCCTCCGGGCCCTCGGCGGCGGACGCGATCTCGAGCACCCCGGCTCGGTCGGCCGGCGCAGCGGGGACCACGGCCAGCACGCCGGAGTCGCGCAGCTGCCGGACCTGCGGTTCGAGCGGACTGCGCTTGTGCAGCAGCATCAGCTCGGTCGCGTCCCGGTGCCGGGACAGCGAGGCCGGGATCGAGCAGCCGGCCCACCGCGTACTGCCGCATCGTGCGGTGCAGCGCGACGTACGCGTCCGGGTTGCGCTGGGCGAACTCGGCGTCGAAGACGTCCCGGACCAGGTCGTGCGGGTACAGCCCGTCGCCGGAGCGGCCGACGAACGGCCGCGCCGCCAGCCACGCCCACACCTCCGGCGCCCGTGGCCCGACCGTCGCGGCGAGCAGGTCCTCGGTGGTCCGGTACGCGTGCGCGCAGGTGGCCAGGCCGGTGCGGTGGTCGGCGTCCGGCACCTCGCGGACCAGCACCCGGCACAGCTCGGCGACCAGCTGCGGCAGCTGGTCGAGCCGGGTCGGCACGTCGCCGCCGGCGCAGGCCTCGGCGAGCAGGGTGAGGGTGAGCGGGTGGCCGCGGCCGAGCGCGGCGAGCCGGCCGCGCTGGTCCTCGGGCACGCCGAGCCGGCAGAGCAGCTCGACGCTCTCCGCCGGCGGCAGCACGGCCAGGTCGAGCCGGCGCAGCAGCTGCCGCCAGCCCGGGTCGGCCGACCAGGCGGCGTCCGGCGGCTCCCGCCCGGCCAGCACGACCACCGAGTCGGCCGGCAGCGACGGCAGCAGGTGCTCGCGGAACCACCGGTCCAGCCGGGTGAGCAGCTCGTACCCGTCGACCAGCAGCACCGGCCCCGGGCCGTCCGGCAGCGCGGCGACCGCGCTGGCCACGTCCTCGATGGAGCCGCCGAGATCCCGGCCGTGCAGCAGCAGCGCCGGCCGCTGCGCCTGCACCGCGCGGCGGCGCAGCTCGTCGAGCAGCGTGGACTTGCCGATGCCGCCGGGACCGTGCACGAACAGCACCCGGGCCGGCTCGGTGCCGGCCAGCGCGGCGGTGAACGAGCGGAGTTCCGGAGCGCGCCCGACGAAGCCTCGGCGGCGGGCGTCGTCGAGGACGGCGGAGAGGGTCGGGCCCATCGCTCGTGCTCCTCGCAGGTACGCCGATCGTGCTAGCGGATCGCCAGGAAGGCAAGGACGCCGGTGGCCAGCGCGGCCGCGACCCGCTGCCGCCCGGCCGCCGAGGTCTGCAGCGCCGCGTCGGCGCGGTTGGCCATGTTGCCGGCCTCGACCATCACCGTCGGCCGGCCGGACAGCGTCAGCCCGGCCAGGTCGTCGCGGACGTCGAGGCCGTCGCCACCGGCGATGTACGTCGCGTACCGCAGCCCGCTGCCGGCGAGCATCGCCTTCCGGACGGCCAGCGCGAGCGCGTTGCTGGCCGCCTTGTCGCCGGCCGGCCGGGCCGCCTCGATGACGTGGAAGCCCGTCCCGCCGGCCGGTCCGCCGTCGGCGTGCACCGAGACCACCGCGTCTGCCTTGACCGCGTTGCCGAACCGGCCGCGGACGTCCACGCACGGGCCGACCCCGCGGTCGCTGGACCGGGTCAGCCGCACGTCGATGCCGCGGGCGGCCAGCAGCGACCGCAGCCGCGCGGCGACGTCCCAGGTGAAAGCGTGCTCGGCGTACCCGGCCGCGGTCGCCGCGCCGATCTCGTTGCACGGCTTGCGTTCCCCGTGCCCGGCGTCGACCAGCCGGGTCACCTGGCTGAGGTGGTCGATGTTGCCGCCGTTGTGGCCGGGGTCGATCACCACCACCGGCCGGCGGGCCGGCGGCGCGCTGGTCGGCGGAGCGGCCGGCGACCGCGGTCGGCGCGGCGGTCGGCGAGGCGGGTCGGCCGCGGCACCGGCCGGGTGCCGGTCGGCGCGACCGTGGCGGCCTGCGGTGCGGCGGAGCCGGCCGAGCTCGGCGGCGGCGCCGCGACCGGCGAGGACGGCGTCGCCGCCGCGGTGACCGCACCCGACCCGCATCCGGCGGCGAGCAGCAGCAGGCCCGCCGCCGGCAGCCACCGGCGCCGGCGACCACCCGGTGCGGCGCGCATCCGCACAGCCTGCCAGTTCACGCAACGTCGTACCCGGCGGATAGGCTCGGATCGACCAGCAGCCGAGCCCAGGAGACCCACGTGCGACCCGGTGGCCAGCCCAACATGCAGCAGCTGATGAAGCAGGCGCAGAAGATGCAGCAGGAGCTGCTCGCCGCCCAGCAGGAGCTGGCGGACACGGAGGTGACCGGGTCCGCCGGCGGCGGCCTGGTGACCGCGGTCGTGACCGGCGCGAGCGAGCTGAAGAGCGTCACGATCGACCCGAGCGTGGTCGACCCGGAGGACGTGGAGACGCTGCAGGACCTGGTCGTCGCCGCGATCCGGGACGCCAACCGGGCCGCCCAGGACCTGGCCGGCCAGCGGATGGGCCCGCTCACCCAGGGCATGGGCGGCCTCGGCCTGCCGGGGATGTAGGGAAGCGTGTACGAGGGCGCGGTCCAGGATCTGATCGACGAGCTCGGCCGGCTGCCGGGCATCGGTCCGAAGGGCGCGCAGCGGATCGCCTTCCACCTGCTCGCCGCCGAGCCCGCCGACGTGGGCCGGCTGGCCGCCGCGTTGCAGCGGGTGAAGGACGAGGTCAAGTTCTGCAAGACCTGCGGCAACGTGGCCGAGGCCGAACAGTGCCGGATCTGCCTCGACCCGCGTCGCGACGAGACGGTGATCTGCGTCGTCGAGGAGCCGAAGGACGTCGTCGCGATCGAGCGGACCCGCGAGTTCCGCGGCCGCTACCACGTGCTCGGCGGCGCGATCAGCCCGATCGAGGGCATCGGACCGGACGACCTGCGGGTGCGCGAGCTGCTGCAGCGGCTGCAGGACGGCGCGATCACCGAGCTGATCCTGGCCACCGACCCCAACCTCGAGGGCGAGGCCACCGCGACGTACCTGGCCCGGCTGATCAAGCCGATGGGGCTGCGGGTGACCCGGCTGGCCAGCGGGCTGCCGGTCGGCGGCGACCTGGAATACGCCGACGAGGTCACGTTGGGTCGCGCGTTCTCGGGGCGTCGCCTGCTCGACGTCTGAGCGATCTGTGCTTGCGCGGTGAACCAACTATTCGCCGCACCCGTGTTGCGGGCGGGGATCGCAGTCACCGGGTTCACCGACCGCGGCGACTGACCACCGCCGTGCCGGCGTTGCTGCGATCCCCTGCGACGCCGGCGTGCCCCCGCCGGTTGGCCGCCCGCTTCACCCACGACTCACGGCGGGCGAGCTGGCCGCGGTGCCCTGGTCTTCCCCCGAGGCCACGGGCACCGCGGTTCGTCAGCCCGGCTGCTCCGACTGCCAGGTCAGCCCGCCGTCGTAGGAGAGCTCCACGGTGCCGGGCGTCGACGGCAGCCCCAGCAGCACCCGGCTTCCGCTGAGCTGGCCGGGCGTCCCGGGTAGCGGGGTGAACCGGTCGTCCGACCCCAGCCGCCAGGCCTTGCCGTTGCCGTCCCCGACCACCAGGCCGCGGGCGTCGACCACGGCCGAGTACGCCGAGTTGGGGCCGTCCGCCGGGGTGATCCGGCGCCAGTTGCCGTCCGGCCCGTCGATCCGGCGCACGTCCGGGAGGTCGTTCGGCCGGCGCCCGACCAGGTAGGCGCCGCCGCCGGGGATCGACGCGAGCACGACCGGGTCGGTCAGCACCATCCCGGCCGTGAGCGGGATCGTCCGCCAGGTCCGGCCGCGGTCCGCGCTCACCGCGGTCAGCCCTCCGCCCGGCCCGACCTGGGCGACCCAGAGCACGTCGCCGTCGACCCGGGCCAGCCGCAGGCCGATGCCGGTGAACGCCGGCTGCGACCGCAGCGGCCGCACCTCGCCGGTCGCCAGGTCGACCACGGTCACCACGTCGGCGCAGGTCGGGCACAGCTCCGAGGCGAGCACGGCATCGGGCGGCAGCACGTCCACCGGCGGACCGGTGTGCAGGTGCAGGCTGTGCACGGTGGCGCCGCCGTCGTCGGAGACCTGCAGGCTGGTGCCGGTCGAGAGCAGCACGTGGTCGTCCGGGGTGACCCGCATGGTCACGTCCAGCCCGGTGGTCGTGCGGCCGGTGAAGTGCACGGGCGTCGACGCCCAGCCCGGATCGACCAGGTCCCGGCGGAACACCCGGTAGTCGCAGTCGTGCAGGATCCGGGTGCCGCACTCGGCCACCAGCGCGTACGCCCAGCGGTCGCCGGCGCCGACCGAGACCACGATCGACTGGGTCGTCTTGGCCGGCTTGGGCGGCCGGGGTGGCCGGCGCGGCCGGTGGCGGCGGGCTGCGGCCGCCGGTGCTGTGCAGCAGTGCGGGCACCCCGAGCGCCAGCGCGAGCACGACCGCGGCGACCAGCCACCGGCGGGAGGGCGGCGGGCCGTCCGGACCGCTGCTGAGCACGTCCGGCCCGGCCATGGTTCGAGGTTAACCGCGCGGAGGGCGTTCGGGCTCAGGCCGGAAGCTGCAGAATCGTCCAGGCGGCCTGGTGGTCGTGCCGGATCAGCAGGTGACCGCCGTCCGCGGTGATCGCGGCGACCGTGCTGCCGCCGCGGCGCAGCACGGCCGGTACCAGCGGCGGGTCGCCGGCCGCACCGCCCGGCAGCTGGAAGTTCACCGACCGGCCGGTGTCGTACACGACCTGGCCGCCGGCCGACCCGTCCGCCAGCAGGATCCCGCCGTTGGGCTCGCCGACCGCGGTGGTGAACTTCGGCGTGGAACTGATCGAGCGCGAGTAGTCGACCAGCCGGGTCCAGGACCGGCCGGCGTTCCGCCAGACCTGGACGACGCCCGGCTCGCCGGCCGGCAGCGTCCGGGTCACGACCAGGTAGGCGCTGCCGCCGGTGCCGGCGACCAGCGCCAGCTCGGGCGTCCGGTACGGCACCGTGACCACGGTCGTCCGCCGCCAGCTACGGCCGGCGTCGGTGCTGCTGGCCACGACCAGCCCGGTGCCCTGCCTGGCCACGGCGTAGAGGGTGCGGCCGACCGTGACGACCGAGCGGACGTCCGGCATCGGCTGGGTGCGCAGCGGGTGCCGCTCGCCGGCCACCGGGTCGAACACCCCGACGCCGCCGTCGCCGAGGTCCGCGACCAGCCCGGCCGGCACCGCGGCGACCGGGGCGCCGGTGCGGCCGGGGCTGGCGGTGAACGTGCGCCCGCCGTCCCGGCTGACGTACGCACCGGGGCGGGTGCCGTCGAGCACGGTCAGGTACCGGCCGCTGACCAGCAGCCGGCCCGGCGACACCGAGCTGGCCGGCACCGCCATCCGGGTGCTCGACCAGCGGGTGCCGTCCCAGGCCAGCAGCCGGTAGCCGCACCGGCCGACGCAGAAGCCGGCCAGCGCGTACACCCGGCCGTTGGCGACCGCCGCGTCGTAGACGAAATAGCTCGGCGGGCGGACCACCGGGGCCTGCAGCGGGATGGCCGGCGGGCGGGCCGGGGCGGCGGCCGGCTGCCCGGACGAGCGGGCGGCGAGCACGACCGCCAGCCCGACCAGCAGGACGACCGCGAGGATCCAGCCCCGGCCGCGCAGCGCAGCCCGGGACGGCGACCGGGCGGACCCGGACTCGAGCAGGTCCCGCCCGGTCACCCCCTCATGGTCGCAGCCCGGAGCCGCCCGGACCATGCCCAAACCGGGCGGCCCCGAGCGCAAGGGCGCCTTAGCCTCGCGCTACTCGGGCGATCGCGTTGAGGACCGCGTGCAGCGAGGCGGTGACGATGTTCTCGTCCACCGCGACGCCCCAGAGGATCCGGTCGCCGATCTGCAGCTCGAGGTAGGCCGCCGCCCGGGCGTCCCCGCCGGCCGACAGCGCGTGCTCGGCGTAGTCGAGCACCCGCACGTCCCAGCCGAGCGGCGCCAGGCCGGCGGTGAACGCGGCGATCGGCCCGTTGCCCTGGCCGGTCACCACCCGCGGCTCGCCGTCCACCGTCAGCTCCGCGGTCACCCGCACCGAACCGTCCACAGTGGACGACTCGTGCCGGAGCAGCCGGATCGGTCCCGGGGTGAGGTATTCGGTCGAGAAGATCGACCACAGCTGGTCCGGCGCGACCTCGCCGCCCTCGGAGTCGGTGACCCGCTGCACCACCTGGGAGAACTCGATCTGCAGCCGGCGCGGCAGGTCGAGCGCGTGCTCGGTCTTCATCAGGTAGGCGACGCCGCCCTTGCCGGACTGCGAGTTGACCCGGATGACCGCCTCGTACGACCGGCCCACGTCCTTCGGGTCGATCGGCAGGTACGGCACCGCCCACGGGTAGTCCGAAGTGGACACTCCGGCGGCCGCGGCGTCGCGGTCCAGGGCCTCGAAGCCCTTCTTGATCGCGTCCTGGTGCGAGCCGGAGAACGCGGTGTAGACCAGGTCCCCGCCGTACGGGTGGCGCTCGTGCACCGGCAGCTGGTTGCAATACTCGACGGTCCGGCGGATCTCGTCGATGTCGGAGAAGTCGATCATCGGGTCGACGCCCTGGGAGAACAGGTTCATCCCGAGCGTGACCAGATCGACGTTGCCGGTGCGCTCGCCGTTGCCGAACAGCGTGCCCTCGACCCGGTCGGCGCCGGCCATCACGCCGAGCTCGGCCGCGGCGACCGCGGTGCCCCGGTCGTTGTGCGGGTGCAGGGACAGCACGACCGCGTCCCGGCGCGGCATGTTCCGCGACATCCACTCGATCGAGTCCGCGTACACGTTCGGGGTGGCCATCTCGACCGTCGCCGGCAGGTTGATCACCGCCGGCCAGTCCGGCGTGGGCTGCCAGACGTCGAGCACGGCCGAGCAGACCTCGAGCGCGTAGTCCAGCTCGGTCCCGGTGTACGACTCGGGCGAGTATTCGAACCGGATCTGGGTGTCGCCAGCCGACTCGGCCAGCTTCAGGCAGAGCCGGGCGGCGTCGGTCGCGATCCCGGTGATGCCGGCCTTGTCCAGGCCGAAGACCACCCGGCGCTGCAGCGTGGAGGTCGAGTTGTAGAGGTGCACGATCGCCCGCGGCGCGCCGGCGATGGCCTCGTACGTCCGCTCGATCAGCGGCTCCCGGGCCTGGGTGAGCACCTGGATCGTCACGTCGTCCGGGATCAGGTCCTGCTCGATGATCTCCCGGACGAAGTCGAAGTCGGTCTGGCTGGCCGACGGGAAGCCGACCTCGATCTCCTTGTAGCCCAGGCGGACGAGCAGGTCGAACATGCGGCGCTTGCGGGGCGGAGTCATCGGGTCGATCAGTGCCTGGTTGCCGTCGCGGAGGTCGACCGAGCACCACAGCGGTGCCTGCTCGATCCGCTTCGCCGGCCAGCTGCGGTCGGGCAGCTCGATCGGGGTGAACGGTTGGTAGCGCCGGAACGGCAGGCCGGACGGCGTCTGCACCGGCGGCCGGTAGTCGAAGGACACGGCGGAAGGGCTCCCTCAGAGCGGGCGGGTGGCGGCCAGCCAGCCGTGAACCCCGCGGCGGGGAGCCGGCCTCTAGAGGGCCCCGCCGCGGCAGAGAAGGAGCAGGCTCCTCTCGTACGCCACGGGGTCAGCTTACCCGGTCGGGCCGAGCGCGTTCAGCAAGGTCCGACGGGTTGTCACCGGAACCGCCAGATCCGCGGCCCGGCCAGCAGCCCTGACCCACGGTCGGCTCAGGCCACCCGCTGGCCGCGGGCGAGCCGGTGGGTCGGAGTACGCAGCCGGACCGTGGTCAGCCAGAGCGCGCCGGCCGCGAGCGCGAGGTCGATGCCGAGTCCCAGCGGCCAGACCGGGCCGCCGGTCACGCCGTCCGGCACGACGAAGGCGGTCCCGTACTGGTCCTCGACCCGGTGCGGGGTCGCCCTGATCCTGTGCAGCTCCCGGGACAGCGAACCGAGGACGTCGACGTCCGCGGGCACCTCGACCACCTGCCCGTTCGGCAGCCGCTCCCGGTGCACCGGCCCGGCCGGGGCGGAGTCGGCGAGCACCACGAACGGGTTCGGCGCGAGCAGCCACCAGGTCCGGTCCGGCCGGGCGACCGTCGTCTCGTACGACGTCTCGGTGCAGTTGGCGCCGGGGCCGTCGCAGAGCCGCGAGGAGCCGGTGACCGTCTGCTGGGTGCTGGCGGTGACCAGCCCGAACGTGATCGCGGTGCCGGCGGCCAGCGCGAACACGGTCAGGTAGGCGAGCACGCCGGACGTCGTCGACCGGGCCAGCAGCGCCGACAGCCCGAGCGAGATCGCGCAGACCACACCGAGCAGCAGCGCGGTGACCAGATAGACCCCGGCGATGCGGCCGACGGACAGGCCGCCCTCCGTGTAGCACCACAACGCCAGCGGCAGCGTGACCGCGAGGAAGACCAGCGCCGTGCCCCAGGACGCGAGCAGCTTGCCGAGCGCGATCTCGCCGGCCCGCAGCCGGGTCACCTGCAGCGTGGCCAGCGTGCCGCGCTCCCGGTCGCCGTTGACCGACTGCGCGGCCAGCGCCGGCGCGACCAGCAGCGCCAGGGCGAGCACGACCAGCACCACGACGCCGAACATGACCGCGCCGAGCGTGCGCTCCCGTTCCACCGAGTCGCCGACGATGTTGGGCTGGCTGGCGGCGGTGCGGACCAGCCAGGTCACGAGGGCCAGCACGACGAACCAGGCGCCGACCAGCCACCGCCACCGCCCGGCCCGGATCCGCAGCCTGAACTCCAGCCGCGCCACCGTCAACACTGTGCCCGCTCCTCGGACAGGCCTGCAGGCGCAAGCGCCAGCGGGCCGGCCCTCGTCGCTCCCCGCTCGCGCTGCGCGCCCTCGCGCTCGCTCTCCGCCCGCTCCTCGCGCTCGCTCATTTCTGCCCCTCCACCAGGTCGAGGTAGGCGGCTTCGAGTGAGCCGCCGACGGGGGCGAACGCGGTCACCGCGACGCCGGCCGCGACGAGCTCGCCGAGCAGCCGGGCCGCGGCCGCCTCACCGCCGAGCACCTGCACGTCGATGCCGGCGTGCCCGGCCGCGACCCAGCCGACGCCGGCCCGCTCCAGCACCCGCTGCAGCTCGGCCGGGTCGAGCGCCCGCAGCCGGTAGGTCCGGGCCGACCGGGCCGCCGGCAGCTCGCCGACCTCGTGCTGGCCGACCGTACGGCCGTGGTCGACGAAGACCACCCGGTCGGCGACCTCCTCGAGGTCGGACAGGATGTGGCTGGACACCAGCACGGCCCGGCCCTCGGACGCCAGCCGGCGCAGCAGGTCGCGCAGCTCGACCCGGCTGCGCGGGTCCAGCCCGGAGGCCGGCTCGTCCAGCAGCAGCACGGCCGGGTCGTGCACCAGCGCCCGGGCCAGCCCGAGCCGCTGCTTCTGCCCGCGGGACAGCGTGTGCACCGGTGCGTCCGGGTACGGCAGCCGGGCCAGCGCGAGCAGCTGCTCCGCCCTGCGCCGCCCGCACGCCGGCCGGCAGCCGGTACGCCGCGGCCATCACCTCCAGGTACTCCTGGCAGGTCAGCGTGTCGTACAGCCCGAACACGTCCGGGGACCAGCCCATCCTGGCCCTGACCTGGTCGGCCTGGGTGACCGGGTCGAAGCCGGCCACCCTGACCTCACCGGCGTCCGGGGTGAGCAGCGTGGCCAGCACGAGCAGCGCGGTGGTCTTGCCGGCGCCGTTCGGCCCGACCAGCGCGGTCACCTGGCCGGGCGGCGCGTCCAGGTCGATGCCCTGGACGGCGTGCACGGGTCCGAACGAGCGGCGGATGCCGCGGGCCCGGATCCCGCCGCCGGGGTCGGGAGGAGTCATCGTCGTCTCATCTCCGGAGTAACACCGATCGCTGCCGTACTGTGGACGCGCCGAACGTCGGGATCGTGGCACTGTGGGAGGACATCTTCGTGGGGGTCGTCGTGCAGAAGTACGGCGGCTCCTCGGTCGCCGACGCCGAGCGGATCAAGCGGGTGTCCGAGCGGATCGTCGCGACCCGGCGCGACGGCCACGACGTGGTGGTCGCGGTCTCGGCGATGGGCGACTCCACCGACGAGCTGCTCGACCTGGCCAAGCAGGTCACCCCGCTGCCGCCGGGCCGCGAGCTGGACATGCTGCTCACCGCCGGCGAGCGGATCAGCATGGCGCTGCTGGCGATGGCGATCCACGCGCTCGGCGTGGACGCGCGCTCGTTCACCGGGTCGCAGGCCGGCGTGATCACCGACAGCACGCACGGCAAGGCCCGGATCATCGACGTCACGCCGGGCCGGATCCGGGAGGCGCTCGACGCCGGTGCGGTCGCGATCGTCGCCGGCTTCCAGGGCGTCTCCCAGGACACCAAGGACATCACCACGCTCGGCCGGGGCGGCACCGACACCACCGCGGTCGCGCTGGCCGCCGCGCTCGGCGCGGACGTCTGCGAGATCTACACCGACGTCGACGGGGTGTTCTCGGCCGACCCGCGGATCGTGCCGCGGGCGCACCGGCTGGAGACCATCACGTACGAAGAGATGATGGAGATGGCCGCCTGCGGGGCGAAGGTGCTGCACCTGCGGTCGGTCGAGTACGCGAGGCGCTACCACATCCCGGTCCGGGTCCGGTCGTCGTTCTCGCAGCTGCCGGGGACCCTGGTCGCCGGGACGATGGAGGACTTGTCGATGGAGCAGGCGATCATCACCGGCGTCGCGCACGACCGGAGCGAAGCGAAGATCACGGTTGTCGCCGTGCCGGACAAGCCCGGCCAGGCGGCCCGCATCTTCCGCGCGGTGGCCGAGGCCGAGATCAACATCGACATGATCGTGCAGAACGTGTCGGTGGCCGCGACCGCGCGCACGGACATCTCCTTCACGCTGCCCAAGGCGGACGGGCCGGCCGGGATGGCCGCGCTGCAGAAGGTGCAGGCCGAGGTCGGCTTCGACTCGCTGCTGTACGACGACCACGTCGGCAAGGTCTCCCTCGTCGGCGCCGGCATGCGCTCGCACCCGGGCGTCTCGGCCCGGTTCTTCGGCGCGCTCGCCGACGCCGGGGTCAACGTCGAGCTGATCTCCACCTCGGAGATCCGGATCTCGGTGCTGGTCCGGGACACCGACCTCGACCTCGCGGTGCAGTCGGTGCACGACGCGTTCGAGCTCGGTGGCACCGACCAGGCCACCGTGTACGCGGGGACCGGCCGGTGAGCGCGGCGCCGGCGCGGCCGACGCTGGCGCTGGTCGGCGCGACCGGGGCGGTCGGCACCGTGATGCTCGGGATCCTGACCGAGCGGTCGTTCCCGTGGGGCGAGATCCGGCTGGTCGCGTCGCCGCGGTCGGCCGGGCGGCGGCTGCGGGTGCGCGGCGAGGACGTGACCGTGCAGGCGCTGGCGCCCGAGGTCTTCGACGGCGTCGACGTGGCGATGTTCGACGTGCCGGATCGAGGTGTCGGCGCAGTGGGCGCCGATCGCCGCCGCCCGCGGTGCGGTGGTGGTGGACAACTCGGGCGCGTTCCGGATGGACCCGGACGTGCCGCTGGTGGTGCCGGAGGTCAACGCCGAGCAGGCCGCCGTCCGGCCGAAGGGGATCATCGCGAACCCCAACTGCACGACGATGACGATGATGGCGGCGCTCGGCGCGCTGCACCGGCGGTGGGGGCTGCGGGCGATGGTGGCGGCTTCGTACCAGGCCGCGTCCGGGGCCGGGCAGCCCGGCATCGACCGGCTGCAGGCCGAGATCGCCGCGACCGCCGGCGATACGTCGCTCGGGTCGGTGGCCGGCGACGTCCGCAAGGCGCTGGCCGGGCTGCCGGCCGGCTCGCCGTTCCCGGCGCCGCTGGTGCTGAACGTCGTGCCCTGGGCCGGTTCGGACAAGGGCGACGGCTGGTCGTCCGAGGAGCTCAAGGTCCGCAACGAGTCCCGCAAGATCCTCGGCATCCCCGACCTGGCTGTGTCGGCGACCTGCGTGCGGGTGCCGGTGGTGACCACGCACTCGGTCGCGGTGCACGCGACGTTCGCCGAGCCGATCACGGTCGCCGAGGCGCGGGCCGAGCTGGCGGCGCAGCCGTCGGTCGTGGTGCTCGACGACGCGCCGGCCGGGGTGATGCCGACCCCGGTGGACGCGGTCGGCACCGACCCGACCTACGTCGGCCGGCTGCGGCAGGCGCTCGACTTCCCGAACACGCTCGAGCTGTTCGTGGTCGGCGACAACCTCCGCAAGGGCGCCGCCCTCAACACCGCCGAGATCGCCGAGCTGGTCGGCGCCGAGCTCAGCTGACCCGGCGCAGCTTCGCCTCGGCCAGCCCGTACACCCCGTAGGCGAGGAAGCCGAGCGCGATGATCGCCAGCACCCACCGCCCGTACGGCTCGGCGGCCAGCGTCTTGAGCGCGCCGTCGAGTCCCTTGGCCTTGTCCGGGTCGAACTGCACGGCGGCGACCATGACCAGCACGCCGATGATGCCGAACACCACACCCTGGGCGACCCGGCCGAACCGGCCCAGCGCGATGACCGCCTTGCGCGCCGTGGGCGACAGCTCGCCGAGCTTGAGCTCCTTGGTGAAGTCGGCCGTCCAGCCGTCGTAGACGAAGAACAGGCCGACACCGATGATGACGAGCGCGGCGAGGCCGACCAGGAACTGACCGCCCGGCCAGGACAGCACGGTCGCGGTCTGCTTCTGCCCACCGCCGCCGGACGAGCTCGACGCCGAGCCGGTGGCGACCTTCACCGCGATGATCGCGACCGCGCCGTAGCCGATGCCCTCGGCCAGCGCCTTGACCCGCTGCTTGGCGTCGGTGGCCACCGGGTCGGCGACCGGCCCGAGCGCGGCCGACAGCAGCCGCCACAGCGAATAGCCGATCAGCCCGATCGCGACGATCCACACCAGGACCAGCCCGCCGGGCTGGTCCGCGATCTCCCGCAGCGCGCCGTTCTGGCTGGCCTGCTCCTCGTAGTGACCGAAGGCGACGCGGAACGCGAGGATGCCGATCACGATGTAGAGCACGCCGCGGGCGGCGAGGCCGAGCCGGGCGAACCGCTCCGCCCAGGGGTTCGCGGCCGCCCTGCGTACCGCCTGGCCGCCTGTCGTGGTCACCGGACACACTCTCCTCTGGTCGCACCGCACGAACGATCCGGCAGCATTTCCCCGACAGGACTGCCCAGGCTGACTGGTACCCGGACCGCGTACCTGTGAATCCGCCTTACGTCCGGCGGAACCGCGCATCGAGGAAGCAGAACGCGCCGAAGCAGGCGAAGCCGACCGCGATGGCCAGCAGCAGGCCGCTGCCGTACGGGTGTCGGGCCAGCTCGGACAGCGCGGTGTCCAGGCCGGTCGCCTTCTCCGGGTCGTGGTCGGCGGCGGCCGCGGTGATCAGACCGCCGACGATCCCGTACGCGACGCCCAGGGTGAGATAGCCGACCACGCCCAGCGCGCTGACCAGCCCGCGGATGCCGGCCGAGGCACCGGCCAGGTCGAGGTCGGCCAGGAACCGGCGGGTGACGCCCTTGCCGGCCAGCAGCGCGGCGACGCCGGCCAGCAGGACTCCGGCGGTGCCGACGATCGCCGGGCCGCCGGGTGCCTCCAGCACGCGGGCGGTGAAGTCGGCCTGCTCCTCGTTGGATCCGCCCGAGCCCCGACCGGCAGCCGCGCGGACTGCACTCACACCGAGCACCGCGAACGCGGTGGCTTCGGCGGCGCTGACCAGCCGCGGGGTGACACCGGTCTGGTTGGCGTGCCGGCGGATCGCCTCGGCCAGCTGCCAGACCGCCAGCGCCAGCAGGCCGATGCCGATCACCCAGAGCAGGATCGCGCCCCAGCCGGTCTCGGCGATGTGCTGCACCGCACCACCCTTGCCGGCCTCCGCCTCGGCCTCGCTCGCGCCGAACGCGACCCTGGCCGTCAGCCAGGCCAGCAGGACGTTGACCACGCCGTACCCGATCAGGCCGATCCGGCCCAGCACGACGACCAGCGGGTTCTGCGCGGCCCGGGCGACCTGCTCCGTCCCGGCTGTCACCGTGGACCTCCTCGGCTTGCCTCGACGTTCTTGGGGAGGCCTTTACCCGAGGGTCCATCCGGCGAACCGGGCCGTATGGTGGACCCGTGCCGCGCTACGAGTACCGGTGCCGCGACTGCGAGAGCACCTTCGAGATGTCCCGGCCGATGGCGGAGTCGAGCCTGCCGGCGCCGTGCCCGCACGGGCACGCGGACACCGTCAAGCTGCTGTCGACGGTCGCGCTGACCGGGGCGCCGGCCGCGGTCGCCGCCCCGCCCCGCGCCGGCGGCTGCTGCGGCGGAGCCTGCGGCTGCGGGCTGACCCGCCGGTCCGGATCGGCGCACTCAGGTCGTTGAGAGAGTCTTGGGGAGCGGACAGACTGCGCGGATGACCGGAGCTGCCCGCGTGCCCTGGCGCCGCCCGCTCGCCGGCCGCGATCCCGACGAGCCGCACCGGGCCTCCACCCCGCTGGAGCTGCTGTTCGACCTCAGCTTCGTGGTCGGCGTCGCGTCCGTCGCGGCCGAGCTGGCCCACGGCGTCGCCGAGGACCACGTCGCCACCTCGCTCGGCCACTACCTGATGGTGTTCTTCGCCATCTGGTGGGCCTGGATGAACTTCACCTGGTTCGCCTCCGCGTACGACACCGACGACGTGGTCTACCGGCTGCTCACGCTGCTGCAGATCGCCGGCGTGCTGGTGCTCGCGGCCGGCGTCCCGGCCGCGTTCGAGCGCAACGACTTCACGGTCGTCACGATCGGCTACGTGATCATGCGGGTACCGCTGGTCGTGCAGTGGTTGCGAGCAGCCCGCGACGACCCGTCCCGCCGCGCCGTCGCGGTCCGGTACGCCGTCGGCGTCTCGGTCGTGCAGGCGCTCTGGCTGCTCCGGCTCGCGCTCCCGGACACCGCCGGCCTGATCGCGTTCTTCCCGCTCGCCTTGCTCGACGTCGCGGTGCCGATCTGGGCCGAGCGAGCCGGACCGATGACCCGCTGGCATCCCGAGCACATCGCCGAGCGGTACGGCCTGTTCACGCTGATCGTGCTCGGTGAGGTGATCCTGGCCGCGACGACCGCCATCCAGGCCGGGCTCACCGAGGGCGTGTCCACCGCGCTGCTGAGCCTCGCCGGTGGCGGCCTGCTGCTGGTCTTCGGTCTCTGGTGGATCTACTTCCTCCGCCCGGCCGCGGACGGGCTGCGGGAGACGCCCGGCATCGCGTTCGTCTGGGGCTACGGCCACTACGTCGTGTTCGCCGCGGTCGGCGCGCTCGGCGCCGGGCTCGAGGTCGCGGTCCAGTCCGCGCTGCACGAGGCGCACGCCGGCCCGCGTACCGCCGCCTTCGCCGTGGCGGTGCCGGTGGCGATGACGTTGCTGGTCATCGCCGGCCTGCAGGTCCGGCTGGCCGGCGGCGGCACGCTCCTGCTGCGGTACGCGGCGGCCGCGGCGGCGATCGTGCTGGTCGCCCTGGTCCCGCCGCTCGGGCTGGCCGTCGTGCTGATGGGTCTGGTCGCCGCGCTGCTGGTGGCGGCCGAGGTGGTGCGGATCGGCACCCGGGCGGCGTAGAACGCCGGGGGTCCGGGCCGCGCCCGGACCCGGGCCGCGCTCACCCGGGCCGCGCCCGGACCCCCGCCGCGCTCACCCGGGCAGCGCCCGGTCCAGCCGGATCGCGACGAGGTCGTCGTCGTCGGTCCGCTGCGTGCCCAGGTGCCGCCCGATCGAGAACGGGTAGTTGTTGTCGTTCGCGATCACCAGCGTCCGCGGGTCGCTGACCACCACCGACTCGATCGTCACGTACGGCATGGCGAACTCGCCCGGCGCCCCGACCAGGTCGCCCGGCTGCGCGAACCGGTCCCGCCGGGCGATCCCGGCCGGGTCGGCGATGTGCAGCAGGTCGGCCACCGGCGTCTTGGTCACCGTGCCGCCGCCGGCCGGCAGCGACACCGCGTACACCGCCTTGAGCCCGTCGAGCGTGCCGGTCGAGTTGTCCCGCTCGATCGCGACGCGCCCGCCCCGGCGCGTACACCTGCAGGTCGGGCAGGCTGATCCCGGTCGGGTCGAACGGGTACGCCCAGGTGGTGCCGGTGAACGACCGGCTGCGGACGTCGAACTCGGCGATCCGCGCGGTGTCGTCGGTCGAGCCGGCCAGCGGCTTCTCCAGCGCGGGGTAGAGCGTCCGGCCGTCCGGCGAGCTCGCCATGCCCTCGTACCCGCCGCTGGCCTGGACCTTGGCCGGCAGCGTCTGCAGGGTCTGCCGCCACGGCCAGACCAGCCCGCCGAGCCAGGGCGTGTTGCCGCCGACCGGCTGCAGGTTGCCGCCGTCGCCGCTGCCGGCGATCGTCGGGTCGGCGAAGACGGGCGAGTCGCCCCAGAGCGCCACCGTCGCGATCCGCGGGTGGTTCCGCTGCGCGAGCAGCAGCGTCCGCCAGTCGAACGACTGCAGCGTGACCCGGCTCTCCAGGTGGTTGCGGGCGATCAGCCCGTCGTCGATCCGCTCGAACGCCTCGGCCGACACGGTCCGGGACGCGAACTGCGGCACCGGGTTGACCTTCGTCTCGACGTTGAAGTGGACCGTACGGGCGTTGCGCGCCTTCACCGCCGCGCCCGGCTCGGTGCGACCCGGGCCGGTGGAGAACCACCTCGCGTAGAAGTCGGCGAAGTCGAACAGGTCCTGCAGTCTCGGCTTCGCGTACGGGTCGAGGTGGTGCGCGCGGGCGTACGCGACCGCGACCGGCGAGGCGGTCGGGTCGTTGGTCTGCCGCGGGAACGCCGGCAGCGTCAGGTCGCAGACGAACTCGTGCTGGATCTGCCGCGCGGTCAGGTCGCGGATGAGGATGTCGCCGCCGAGCGGGGAGCCGTCGGCGTTGCGGCACTTGGTCGGGTCGAGGAACGGGTCGTGGCTGATGACCGGCACGCCGTCGCGGGTGATCCCGGTGTCGGTCTCCATCGTGTCCATCAGGTTGTCCAGGCCGGCCTCGAACGCCGGCAGTGTGTTCTCCGGGCGCAGGCCGCGGCTGCCGCGGTGTCCCTCGGCGTCGAACTTGGTCCGGTCGACCCGGCCGTCCGGCAGCAGGTAGTCGCCGGGCGTGCCGTCACCGTTCGCGTCGAACGCGGCCAGCCGCTGGTGCAGCAGGTCGGAGTTGTCGCTGATGAGCCCGTCCACGCCGAGCTTGAGCAGCGCGTCCATGATCGCCGGGTCGTCCGCCGTGTACGGCACGACCGTGAACCCGGCGGTGTGCAGCGTGGCGACGTTGAGGATCTCGCTGCTCGCAGCGGGGACGCCGCTGCCGGCCGGCGGGTTGGCCCGGCTGGCGACGTTGGTCGCGGGGTTGCCGTCGACGAGCAGGTTGAAGTCGGGCGAGACGACCGGCGTCGCGCCGCCGAACTGCTGCGCGTGCTGCCGGAGCGCGTCCATGACCCGGACGCCCTGCGCCTCCTCGAGGTCGGGGCTCTGCGGCGAACGCAGTCCCGGCTGCGCGATCGGGGCCGCCAGCAGTCGGCCGGAGCGCGAGACATGCAGGATGAACGGCCCGAACTCGTCGCCGATCCAGAACGTGCCGTCCGGCGCCTGCTGCAGCGACTCGGGATCGAAGTCGGCCCCGGTGAGCACGCGCTGCCTGGTGAAGAAGTTGACGATCGTCCACGGCACCCGGTGGTCCGGGTCGGACAGGTCGACGTGGTCGACGACCTTGACCCCGTTGGTCTTCGCGCCGGTCAGGTCGGGGCGGATGCGGTAGATCCGCAGCTGGAAGTCGGCGCTGTTCTCCTCGCTGCCGTAGCCGTTGTCCGCCAGTGCCCAGTAGTCGCCGCCGGCCCCGCGTACCGGCAGCAGCGCCGAGAAGCCCTGCACGGGCTGGTGGCGGAACGGCACCTGCTGGCCGGCGATCGGCCCGGTCCCGATGTACTGGCCGCTCTGCGGGCCGCCGGCGAAGGTGGCCGCGGGCAGCACGGCGCGCCCGATCAGCGTGGCGCTGCCGGGCTCAGCGGCCGCCGGCGACGCCGTGGCCAGCATCGCCGCCGCCAGCGCGGCTCCGGTGACGGCGCCCAGCCGGGCGCGCTTTCGGCTCATCGACGTCCCCTTCGACGTGGACAGGTCAGTTCTCTCTATCCGGTCACTGCGACGAACGCCATGGGAGCAATCCGACATTTGGATGAACAGGCAGGATGGAGGGGTGGACCTGCTGGAACTGATGCCGCCCGAGCCCGACCCGGATGCCGTCTTCGAGGCGTTCGCGGGCTGGGCCGCCGACCGCGGGTTCACGCTCTACCCGGCGCAGGAGGAGGCGCTGATCGAGATCGTCTCCGGCGCCAACGTGATCCTGTCCACCCCGACCGGCTCCGGGAAGAGCCTGGTCGCCGCCGGCGCGCACTTCGCGGCGCTGGCCGCCGGCCAGCGGACGTTCTACACCGCGCCGATCAAGGCCCTGGTGAGCGAGAAGTTCTTCGACCTGTGCGCGATCTTCGGCACCGCGAACGTCGGGATGATGACCGGCGACGCCGCGGTCAACGCCGACGCGCCGATCGTCTGCTGCACGGCCGAGGTGCTGGCCAACATCGCCCTGCGGGACGGTGCCGACTCGGACGTGCGCCAGGTCGTGATGGACGAGTTCCACTTCTACGCCGACCCGGACCGCGGCTGGGCCTGGCAGGTGCCGCTGATCGAGCTGCCCGAGGCGCAGTTCCTGCTCATGTCGGCGACGCTCGGCGACGTCAGCCGGTTCGAGCGGGACCTGACCCGGCGCACCGGTCGGGAGACGGCGACCGTGCGCAGCGCGGTCCGCCCGGTGCCGCTGTTCTACTCGTACCGGCTGACGCCGCTGCACGAGACGATCGAGGACCTGCTCTACACCAAGCAGGCCCCGGTGTACGTGGTGCACTTCACCCAGGCCGCCGCGGTCGAGCGGGCGTCCGCGCTGATGAGCGTCAACGTCTCCACCCGGGCCGAGAAGGACGCGATCGCCGCCGAGATCGGCAACTTCCGGTTCACCACCGGCTTCGGCAAGAGCCTGTCCCGGTTCGTCCGGCACGGGATCGGCGTGCACCACGCCGGGATGCTGCCCAAGTATCGCCGGCTGGTGGAGCGGCTGGCCCAGGCCGGCCTGCTCAAGGTGGTCTGCGGCACCGACACGCTCGGCGTCGGGGTCAACGTCCCGATCCGCACGGTGCTGTTCACCGCACTGTCCAAGTACGACGGTCAGAAGGTACGGCTGCTCTCGGCCCGGGAGTTCCACCAGATCGCCGGCCGGGCCGGGCGGGCCGGCTTCGACACCGCCGGAACGGTCGTGGTGCAGGCGCCCGAGCACGTGGTCGAGAACGAGAAGGCGCTGGCCAAGGCCGGCGACGACCCGAAGAAGCGGCGCAAGGTGGTCCGCAAGAGGCCGCCGGAGGGCTCGATCGGCTGGGGCGAGCCGACCTACCAGCGGCTGGTCGAGGCCGAGCCGGAGCCGCTGACCTCGCAGTTCCGGGTGTCGCACGCGATGCTGCTCAACGTCATCGCCCGCCCCGGCGACGCGTTCGCCGCGATGCGGCACCTGCTGGAGGACAACGACTCGGACCGGCCGACCCAGCGGCGGCTGATCCGGGAGGCGATCGCCATCTACCGCTCGCTGCTCTCCGCCGGGGTGGTCGAGCGACTGTCCACACCGGACGCGACCGGGCGGACAGTGCGGCTCGCCATCGACCTGCAGGACGACTTCGCCCTCAACCAGCCGCTGTCCACCTTCGCGCTGGCCGCGCTCGAGCTGCTGGACCGGTCCGCGCCGGAGTACCCGCTCGACGTCGTGTCGGTCATCGAGTCCACTTTGGACCAGCCACGGCAGGTGCTGTCGGCGCAGGAGCACAAGGCCCGTGGCGAGGCGGTCGCGGCGATGAAGGCCGAGGGCATCGAGTACGACGAGCGGATGGAGCTGCTCCAGGACGTCAGCTACCCGAAGCCGCTGGACGAGCTGCTGCAGGCCGCGTACGAGACCTACCGGCGCGGGCACCCGTGGGTGGCGGACTACGAGCTGACCCCCAAGTCGGTCGTGCGCGACCTGTACGAGCAGGCGATGACGTTCGCCGACTTCGTCCAGCACTACCAGCTGGCCCGGTCCGAGGGGATCGTGCTGCGCTACCTGGCCGGCGCGTACAAGGCGCTGGACCAGACGGTGCCGGAGGAGGCCAAGACCGAGGAGCTGCTGGACGTGATCGCCTGGCTCGGCGAGCTGGTCCGGCAGGTCGACTCCAGCCTGCTCGACGAGTGGCAGCAGCTGGCCGACCCGGCCGAGCCGGTGCCGGCCGACAGCGAGATCGAGGCGGCGCCGGCGGCGGTCACCGCGAACCCGCGGGCGTTCCGGGTGCTGGTCCGCAACGCGCTGTTCCGCCGGGTCGAGCTGGCCGCCCGCCGGCAGTGGGACGCGCTCGGCGAGCTGGACGCCGCCGACGGCTGGGACGCGGCGGCCTGGGCCGAGGCGATGACCGCGTACTTCGAGGAGCACGACGTGCTGCTCACCGGCGCCGACGCGCGCGGGCCGGCGCTGCTGGTGGTGGACGAGCGGCCCGGTCGCTGGGGCGTGCGGCAGATCTTCGACGACCCGGCCGGCAACCACGACTGGGCGATCAGCGCCGAGGTCGACCTGACCGAGTCCGACGAGCTCGGCCGGGCGGCGGTGCATGTGACGTCGGTCGAGCGGCTGGACTGATCGGGAATCCGGGCCGGCCGACCGGGACTTCCTGACAGGGTGAGCCGTCTCTTCTCGCCGCTGACCCTGCGCGGCAGCACGTTCCGCAACCGCGCCTGGATCTCCCCGATGTGTCAGTACTCGTCCGTGGACGGGCACCCGACCGACTGGCACCTGGTGCACCTCGGCTCGTTCGCGCGCGGCGGCGCCGGGCTGGTCGTGCAGGAGGCGACGGCGGTCACCGCCGAGGGCCGGATCAGCCCGTGGGACGCCGGCATCTGGACCGACGCGCAGGCCGAGGACTACCGGCGGATCACCGACTTCGTCCGCTCCCAGGGCGCGGTGCCGGGCATCCAGCTCGCGCACGCCGGCCGCAAGGCGTCCTCCCGCCGGCCGTGGGACGGCCGCGGGATCGTGCCGCCGGCGGACGGCGGCTGGGTCCCGGTCGGGCCGACCGCGCAGCCCTACCCGGGGCTGGCCACGCCGGCCGCGCTGACCACCGAGCAGGTGCGCGCGCTGGTCGCGGACTGGCGGGCGGCCGCGGTCCGGGCCGACGCCGCCGGCTTCGAGGTGATCGAGATCCACTCCGCGCACGGCTACCTGCTGCACGAGTTCCTCTCCCCGCTGACCAACACCCGCACCGACGAGTACGGCGAGAACCGGGCCCGGCTGCTCACCGAGGTGGTCGACGCGGTCCGGGAGGTCTGGCCCGAGCGCAAGCCGCTGTTCGTCCGGCTCACCGGCAGCGACTGGGCGCCCGGCGGGCTGACCGTGGACGACGCGGTCGCGGTGGCCAAGGGCCTGGACGGGCACGGCGTCGACCTGTTCGACGTCTCCAGCGGCGGGCTGGTCGCCGACCAGCAGGTCGTCGTCGGGCCGGGCTACCAGGTGCCGTTCGCCCGCGCGGTCCGCGAGCAGGCCGGGACGCCGACCGCGGCCGTCGGGCTGATCACCGCGCCCGAGCAGGCCGAGCAGGTGCTGGTCGACGGTTCCGCCGACGCGGTGATGCTGGCCCGCGCGGTGCTGCGGGACCCGAGCTGGCCGCAGCACGCCGCGTACGCGCTGAACCACGACGAGACCGAGGCTCCGGACGCGCTCTACTGGGCGCCGCAGTACGAGCGGGCCCGCCCGCCCGGGTAACGTCCGGGCCATGGGTCGCTGGGTCGCGGTCGGGCCCGAGCGGCTGGCCGGCTGGATCGACCGGTTCGCGGCCGCGCACGGCGGCGTCGCGGAGTCCACTGTGGACCCGGACGCGGTCCGGCTGACCGCCGCGGACGGGACGGTGGCCGAGCTGGTCGTGCCGTTCCCGCCGCTGCGCGGATCCCGCCCCGGCGACCTGGTGGCGCACGCGCTGGCCGACCGGCGGGTCGGGGTGCTGCTGGTCCGGCTCGGCGGCTACGCGGCCGGCGTCTTCGACGGCAGCCGGCTGGTCGCGTCCAAGGTCGGCTCCCGGCAGGTGCACGGCCGCAGCGCCGCCGGCGGGCAGTCCCAGCAGCGGTTCGCCCGCCGGCGCGAGGGCCAGGCCCGGCAGGCGCTGGCGGCCGCCGCCGACACCGCGGCGGCCGTGCTGCTGCCGGCGGTGTCCACACTCGACGCGGTCGTGCTCGGCGGCGACCGGCGGGCGGTCGACGAGGTGCTGACCGACCCGCGGCTGGCCCCGCTGCGCGCGCTGGCGGTGGCGGCCCGGATCGACGTGCCCGACCCCAAGCTGAAGGTCCTCCAGCGCGCGCCGGACCTGTACCGGGCTGTCCGGATCCAGCTCAGCGACTAGGGTCCGCAGGATGAGCGGTGGCAGCGAAATGGCCCGGTTGATCCTCCGGGTCACGGTGGGCGGCACGATGATCGCCCACGGAGTCCGGCACGGGCGGACGCTGGACGGCACCGCCCGCTGGTTCGGCTCGATCGGGTTCCGCCGGCCCCGACTGCAGGCGGTGACCAGCGCGGTCGTCGAGATCGGCGCGGGCTCGGCGATCGCCGCCGGGATCGCCACCCCGGTGGCCGCCTCGGCGGTGGTCGGCACGATGGCGGTGGCGGCCCGGACCGTGCACATCCCCAACGGGTTCTTCGTCGTCGGCGAGGGCTACGAGTACGTCGGCAACCTGGCCACCACGTCGGTCGCGCTGGCCGCGATGGGACCCGGCCGGTGGAGCCTTGACCGGGCGCTCGGCCTGCACGAGTGGGGCACGCCGGCCAAGCGGGTCGCGCTCGCCGCCGGGCTCGGCCTGGCCGGGGCCGCCGCCCAGCTGGCCCTGTTCTGGCGGAAGCCCGCCCCCGAGGACGAAACGGTGTGACGGGGGAGTACTTGAACTCTCAACAAACACGCGTACGGTAGGGGCATGTCGCTCACCGCGCGGGCGGATGTCGTCACCGACGCCCCGGGCCGCTACGCCAAGCAGCTGGTCTCGCACCTCGGCCGGCGGGTCGAGTTCGCCGTCGACGGGCCGGCGTCGACGGCCCGGTTCGGCACCGGCACCGGCACCGTTCTGGTCGGCGACGGCGTGGTCACGCTGCTGGCCGAGGCACCCGACGCGGAGTCGCTCGCACTCGTCCAGCGCGTGCTCGGCGGCCACCTGGAGCGCTTCGGGCAGCGCAACGAGCTGGTCGTCAGCTGGAGCGCGGCATGACGCGGCACCCGTTCGCCGAGCACCTGGAGCGGGTGGCGACGCTGCCGGCGCAGCAGGTGTGGACCCGGCAGGACGGCGCGCTGCCGAGCCTCTACATCAGCCACGGCGCCCCGCCGACCTTCGAGGACGCGGTGTGGATGCGGCAGCTGCACGACTGGGCCCGCGCGCTGCCGAAGCCCGAGGCGATCCTCATCGTCTCGCGCGCACTGGGAGTCGGCGCCGCTGTCGATCACCAGCACCGAGCCAGGCACCGAGCTGGTCTACGACTTCGGCGGCTTCGCGCCGATGTACTACCGGATGCGCTACGACACACCGGACGCCGCCGGTCTGGCCGCGCCAGGTCCTGGCGGTGCTGCCGGACGGGAGCGGTGCACGAGCACCAGAGCCGCGGTCTCGACCACGGCGCCTGGGTGCCCCTGAAGATCATGTACCCCGAAGCCGACGTGCCGGTGCTGCAGCTGAGCATGCCCGACCCACGACGCGACCGCGCTGCTCGGCCTCGGCCGCCGGCTGCGCACGCTGCGGGAGGAGGGCGTGCTGGTGATCGGGTCCGGCTTCATGACCCACGGGCTGCCGTTCCTCGACCTGGAGCCGGCCCGACCAGGTGCCCGGCTGGTCGCGGCAGTTCGACGACTGGGCCGCCGAGGCGCTCGCCCGCGGCGACGTCGAGGAGCTGGCCGACTTCCGGGCCGCCGCGCCCGGCATGCCGTACGCGCACCCCACCGTGGAGCACTTCACCCCGCTGTTCGTCACGCTGGGAGCGGCCACCGACCCGGAGGCGCCGGTCACCACGGCCATCGACGGATACGCGATGGGCCTGGCGAAGCGGTCGTTCCAGGCCGCCTAGCCGATCCAGACGGTCTTGACGTTCATGAACTCGCGCATGCCGAGGTCGGTCAGCTCGCGGCCGTACCCGCTGTGCTTCACCCCGCCGAACGGCAGCTCCGGGTACGAGGTCGACCATGCCGTTGACGAACACCATGCCGGCGTCGAGCGTCGCGGACGAACCGCTCCTGCTCGGCCGGGTCGTCGGTCCAGACGTTGGAGCCGAGGCCGAAGTCGCGTGGCGTTGGCCAGCTCGATCGCCGCGTCGAGGTCCGGCGACGCGGTACAGCGCGGCGACCGGGCCGAAGACCTCCTCGCGGTACATCCGCATCTCCGGCGTGATGCCCGGTGACCAGGGTCGGCGGGTAGAACCAGCCCGGGCCGTCCGGCACGCTGCCCGCCGACGAGCACCGTGGCGCCCTTGCCGACGGCGTCGGCGACGAGCTCCTCGACGTCGTCGCGGCCCTGCTCGGTGGCCAGCGGGCCGACGTCGGTGTCCTCGTCCATCGGGTCGCCGACCGCAGCGCGGCCATCTCGCTCGGCGAACAGCTGCGTCGAACTCGTCGGCGACGTCCGCGTGCACGATGAACCGCTTGGCCGCGATGCAGCACTGGCCGTTGTTCTGGCAGCGCGCGGTGACGGCGACCTCGGCGGCCGCGGTCCAGGTCGGCCGACGGCATCACGACGAACGGGTCGCTGCCGCCGAGCTCGAGCACGGTCTTCTTGAGCGCGTCGCCCGGCGATCGCGGCCACCGACTGGCCGGCCGGCTCGCTGCCGGTGAGCGTCGCCGCGGCGACCCGCCGGTCGTCGCTCAGGACCTGCTCGACCTCGTCGGAGCCGATCAGCAGGGTCTGGAACGCGCCGGCCGGGAAGCCGGCCCGCCGGAACAGCTCCTCCAGGTAGAGCGCGGTCTGCGGCACGTTCGCGGCGTGCTTGAGCAGGCCGACGTTGCCGGCCATCAGCGCCGGCGCGGCGAAGCGCATCACCTGCCAGAGCGGGAAGTTCCACGGCATGACCGCGAGCACCGACGCCGAGCGGCTGGTAGCGCGACGTAGGCCTGGCTGCGCGCCGACCGCGGCCGGCGTCGGCCGGCTCGTCGGCGAGGAACGCCGGCGCCGTGCTCGGCGTAGAAGCGGCAGCGCCGTGGCGCACTTGGCGACCTCGGCCTTGGCCGACGCGAGCGTCTTGCCCATCTCGGTGGTCATCAGCCCGGCGATCTCGTCGCGCTCGGCGTCGAGGAGGTCGGCGGCCGCGCGCATCCAGCCGGCCCGCTGCGTCGAACGTCGTCAGCCGGTAGGTCGCGGACGGCCGCCGCGGCCCGGGCGATGCCGGTCCTCGAGCTCGGCTCGGCGGTGAGCGGCTCGAAGGTCTTCAGCATCTCGCCGGTGGCGGGGTTGATCGTGGCGATGGCCATGTCACGGTCCTACTCCGCGTGCGTCAGTCCCACCAGAGTCGCACCAGCCGGTCGCGGCGGGTCAGCTCGTCGCAGCAGAGCTCCAGCTCCGCGAGCATCGCGGTCGGGTCGCCCGGAGGCCGGGTGAGCAGCAGGTCGACGGAGGAGCCGGCGGGGTCGGCGGCGACCAGCGTCGCCCCGAACAGCCGGGACCAGCGGCGCAGCAGCACGGTCAGCTCGGCGGTCGTGGCCACGTTGGCCGGTCCGGACCAGTCCAGCACGGCCAGCACGTCGGCCGGGTCGGCGGCCGGCACCAGGCAGAGCGTGCCGGCCAGGTCGGACGTCTCGGGCCAGTCCAGCGTGACCGTGCCCGCGACGGTCGCGGGATCGACCCGGCCACGACCGGCCGTGGCCAGCGCCTCCTGCTCGTCGATGCCGGCCGCGTCGCGCAGCGCGGTGCCGGGCGGGGCGTCCGCGTCGAGCGCCGCACAGTCCTCGCCGACCCCGTACGGCTCGCCGGCGAGCAGGACCGGGACCCAGCCGTCGACCGTCCCGCCGAGCCTGGCCAGCGTCGACCAGCGGTCCGCCGGCGGCACGTCGACGATCCAGACCGGGAGGGCGCCGTCCGGGGTGAGCCGGGCGACCGGCAGGTCCACCGGCGGTGGCGGGCTCGGCGGTTCTGCTGGGCGCTTGCCGGTCAGCGAGGTGACCACCCCGGTCGGCGGGTAGCCGTGCGCGGCCCGCAGCTCGGCGATCGTGGACCACTCCGGCGCGGACACCGGGTTGGGGATAGTCGTGACCGGGCCGGAGAGGAAGTCGAGGTCGCCGATCGGCAGCCCGGTCGCCGCCGCGTACCGGGCCAGCAGGTCGAACGGCAGCCGGTCCGCCTTGGTCCGGTTCAGGTAGAACCGTTCCTCCTCGTACGGGCGGGTCGGGCCGAGGCGGTGGAAGGACCAGGCGTGCCCGTCGCGCAGCACGTCGACGGTCAGCTCGTTGGTCTGCCGCAGGTGTGACGGGATCGGCTCGGTCGGCGGCGTGACCCGGTAGTCGCCGAACCGGGCGGCCGGCTCGACGTCCGTTCCGGCCGGCCGGAACGTCGTCCAGACCAGGTCGCAGCGCAGGTCGAGCCGGGCCCTGGCCTGCAGCCAGCCGTGGTCGAGCCCGGCCGCGGACAGCACCGCGGTGCGGCGGTCGTTGGTGGCCACCAGCAGCAGCGCGTGGTCCGCGCGGGCCGCGAGCGCGGCGGCGAGGGAGTCGTGCCGCGCGTGCCGGGCGGGCCGGGGCCACCAGCCGCGGCCCGGTGCCGGCCGCAGTGCCCGGACGGCGCGGTCCAGTGGAGCGCTGAACACGGCGACGTCTGCGGTCAGCGGCCAGAACCGGTCCCCGCCGTAGCAGGCGTACACGGACGCCTCCCTGCGTCGAAAGCGGCATCCTAGCCGGCTGGCCGTGGTCGCCCGCGGCGTGCTGCTTGCGTGGGGCTGCCGGCGGCCGGCCCGGCCCGAGTGCCGCCCGGTCGACCTGGACGACGCACAGGCCGGCGCCGCGGCGTACTCGGGTCGAGTCCGCCGCGGCGCCGGTGTCGCCGCCCCGGGTGTCAGGCTGCCGGGCCGGCGACCAGGGTGATGGTCGCGGTGTGGCTGGTGCCGGTGCTGTCGACCCAGGTGACCCGCACCTGGTCGCCGGCGTTCTGCTTGGCCAGCGCGGCCGACAGGGCGTCGGCACTGTCCACTGTGGTCCCGCCGACGGCGGTGATCGTGTCGCCGGCCTGCAGCCCGGCGTCCGCCGCGGGCGAGCCGTCGACCACGCCGGAGATGGTGGCGCCGCCAGTGGTGTCCTGCGCCAGCTGCACGCCCAGGAAGGCCGGCGTGCCCTGCTGGATCGTGGCACTGTCCTCACCGGACTCGATCCGGTCGGCGATCGAGGTGGCCTTGTCGATCGGGATCGCGAAGCCGACCGCGCTGGCCGACTGCCCGGAGGAGGCGGCGGTGTCGATGCCGACGACCTCGCCGTCGCTGGCGTAGAGCGGACCGCCGGAGTCGCCGGCCTGGATGTCGGCGTCCACCTGGATCATGCCGGTCAGCTGCTCGGGGTCGGAGCCGCCCTCGTCCGAGGCGGTGATGCTCTGGTTGAGCGCGGTGACCGTGCCGGTCGCCGCCGTCGGGGTGGCGCCGGTGCCGCCGGCGTTGCCGACCGCGGTGACCGCGTCGCCGACCGAGACGTCGTCCGAGGACAGCTTCGCGGTGTTCAGCCCGGACGCGCCGGACAGCTGTAGCACGGCGACGTCGTCGGTGGCGTCGGTGCCGACCACCTTCGCCGCGTACGACTGGCCGGTGCTGACGACGGTGACGGTGACCTTCGTGGCGCCGGCGACCACGTGGTTGTTGGTGAGGATCTCGCCGTTCGCCGTGAGCACGACGCCGGTGCCGGCGGCTTCCGCCTGGCCGTAGTCGATCACGGTGGTGATGTCGACGACGCCGACCGACTCGGCGTCGGTGGCCTCGCGGCTGGTGCTGGTGCCGGTGCCGGACCCGGAGCCGGATCCGCCGTCGCCGAACCCGCCGCCGCCACCGAATCCGCCGCTGCCGTCGCCAGTCCCGTTGCCGGTTCCGTTGCCGGATCCGTTGCCGTACGGGTCGCCCCAGCCGAGCTGGCCGACCGGCGCGGAGCCGGAGGCGGACGTGCCGCTGCCGGCCACGGAGTGGTCGCCGATGGCGTGGCCGATCGCGACTCCGCCGCCGAGCCCGACCGCGAGCACCAGCGTGCCGGCGACCGCGCTCCTCGCCCCGCGCCGGTGCCGTGGCTGGGCCGGCGGCGGGGTCAGCGGCTGACCGAACGACTGACCGAACGGCTGACCGAACGGCTGGCGCAGCGGGCGGGGTCGGCTGCTCGGTCGGCGGCGTCGCGGGGGCCGCCGGGGTAGTGCCCTGCGGGGTCTCGTCCTGGTGCTCGTCCATGTCATGCCTACTCGTCTGTGGGTGTCGCTGTGTCTGGCACCCACCGAACTCCCGGATCCGAGCCGCGCGCTGTGCGGCAACCAGGCGTTAGCTGTGAAAGTGGGTCGGCCATGATGTCCGCAGGTCGGCTCCGCCACCCGTCCCGACCGGCCCCTGGTCGACCGCGTGCGGGCCCGGGGTGATCCATCGGTGTCTGCTGGAGAGGACGGATGTATGAGCGACGCCCGTGTGGCCGACGTCATCGCCCGATCGCTGGCCCTCGCGGGCGTCCGGCACGTGTTCGCCTATCCCGGCGAGACGATCGTCGACCTGCTCGAGGCCTGCCGGGTCGAGGAGATCGACGTCGTGCTGGCCCGCCGCGAGGCGACCGCCGCGTTCATGGCCGAAGGGCTGGCGATGGCCACCGGCGGGGTGGGCGCGTGCCTGTCCACGCTGGGGCCCGGATCGACCGCGCTGGCCAACGGCGTCGCGTCGGCGACCCTGGACCGCATCCCGGTGGTCGCGGTGTCCGGACAGATC
This sequence comes from uncultured Actinomycetota bacterium, assembly GCA_963770145.1. Taxonomy (GTDB): domain Bacteria; phylum Actinomycetota; class Actinomycetes; order Mycobacteriales; family CADCTP01; genus CADCTP01. The sequence continues at coordinate 689,633 of CAVYOJ010000002.1, forward strand.
GACTCGGGCCGGGAGCAGTATTTCACCCACCAGGTCGTCGACCACGACCGGCTCTATGCGCCGATCACCAAGTGGGCCGGGCGGATCGAGCCGTCGTCGGTGGCGACCACCATGCGCCGGGCGCTGCGGCTGGCCACGGCCGAGCGGCCCGGCGCGGTGCACCTCACGCTGCCGGCCGACGTGAGCGGTCGGCCGGCCACGGACGCGGAGGCCGCCGCGCCGCCGATGACGCCGACCACGTCGCCACCACCGTGTTCAGCACCGGCCCGGACCCTGGCGCCGTCCTTGCCGCCGCCCGCCGACCGGTCGTGCTGGCCGGGATCGGCGCGGTGCGGGCGGCCGCGACGCCGGCGCTGGTCCGGCTGGCCGAGACGGTGTCGGCGCCGGTAGTGGTCGCGCCGATGGCCAAGGGCGTGTTCGGCGAGGATCACCCGCTGTTCGCCGGCGTGCTGGACATGGCCTGCGGTCAGGTGGTCTGGGACCTGCTGGCCGAGGCCGACCTGATCGTCACCGCCGGCTTCGACCCGGTCGAGCTGATCACGCCGTGGACCCTGCGGACGCCGGTCCTGCACGTCGACGCGATCCCGAACGTCGACCAGATCTACGCCAGCGACTGCGAGTGCGTCGGCGACGTCGGCGCGATCCTCGGCTGGCTCGCCGACGGCTGGCGCGGCGAGCCGCGGTGGACCGAGGCGGAGATCGCCCGGCACCGCGGCCGGCTACGCGACGCGTACTACTCGGGCGCGGTGGCCGGCCGGCTCAACCCGACCGACGTGGTCGACGCCGTACGCCGGGCCGCGCCGCGGCAGACGCTGGTCACCACCGACGTCGGGTCGCACAAGCTGCTCGTCGGGCAGGGCTGGCGCACGTACGAGCCGCGCACCGTGCTGATGACCAACGGCCTGTCGTCCATGGGCTTCGGCGTCCCCGCCGCCATCGCCGCGAAGGTCGCGGACCCGGCGCGGCCGGTCGTCGCGATGGTCGGCGACGGCGGGTTCGCAATGACGGCGACCGAGGTACGGCTGGCCGCGGCGCTGTCGCTGCCAGTGGTGTTCGTGGTGTTCGTGGACGGCAGCCTCAACCGGATCGAGCTCACCCAGCGGGCCCGCGGGGTCCCGAGCACCGCGACCCGGATCGAGGACATCGACCTGGTCAAGCTGGCCGAGTCGATGGACTGCGACGGGGTGCGCGCCGCCGATGCCGCCGAGCTGGACAAGTCCCTGCAGGATCTGCCGTCCCTCACCCGGCCCCTGGTCGTCGAGGCCCGGATCGACCCGTCCCAGTACGACTCCCAGTTCTGAGCGGTCGGACCCCGCGCGAGCATCGTGACATCGGGGTACCCGGAGAGCAGCGAGAACTCGGTCGAGACGATGATCGCGGCGCCAAGGCCAGCGACAGCACGCCGAGCCACGTGCGCCGCGGGACCCCGGTCGGTGGGCTTGCCGGGTCGAACTTCACGGTCGTCATGCCTGCGCCAACCGGGCCGTCAGGGCGCGAAATCCCTTGGTACGTCGGGCACTATGAAGTGCGTGAGGCACATCGGCGTGCGTGCCGCCCGGCACGGGACGGACCGGCGCGGCCGGGACTATCCTGCCGGCGGCCGGGAGGCGGTGGGATCGGAGGCGGACGGATGGACGGGGTGCTCGCCGGGGTGGCTGACCGCTGGCGGGCGCTGGATCCGCTCCTGCCGGTGCCGAGCCTGCCGGCGGGAGTGCCGGAGCTGGCCGTGCCGGGGGCGGTCGGGGCGCCGCGGCAGCTGTCCCCGGAGCCGGGCAGCCCGCTGCCGCTGTGGTTCGCCGCGCACCGGTTCAGCCTCCGGCCGCTGGTCGCCGGTCCGGACGTCGCCGGTGGGATGGAGCGTCTGCTCGCCGAGTGGTGCAGCCAGGTCCGTAGCGATCGCGACGCCGTCGACGAGGACTCGGGCGCGTACGTGTTCGTGCCTTCCCGGGACACCGAGACGATCCGCACGCTGCTGCGGCACGGGCTGGTGCCGTACGCCGTGGTCGCTGCCCGCGCGGTCGCCCGGCCCGTTCCCGTCGCCGCCGGCGCGACGGTCCGCCGCGCCGGCAAGGGCGACCTGGATGCGCTCAGCGAGCTGGCGCTGTCCCAGACCCGCTCGGAGCTGGAGTTCGGCAGTGCCATCGACCGGCCGGACGCGGCGGATCAGCTGCGGGCCGAGCTGGCGGGGCAGGTGGACGCGCCGGACCCGTGGGTCTGGTTGGCGGAGGTCGACGGCCGGTTCATCGGAGCGCTGAGCGCCGAGCGGCCCGACGCGAACGACTGGTTGACGCCGTTCACCGACATGCGCCCGATCGGCTACGTGCGGATGGCGCGGGTCGAGCCGGCCGGCCGGGGCGCCGGGGTCGGCGCCGCGCTGACGGCCGCGGCGCACCGCGCGTTCGAGGAGGCGGGCATCGCCTGTGCGCTGCTGCACTACTCGCTGCTCAACCCGCGCTCGGGACCGTTCTGGCACCGGATGGGCTACCGGCCACTGTGGACCTGCTGGAAGGCGAGCCCGGCCGCGGCGCTGCGGTGAGGCGCACGTCGTCACACCTGGGTGATCAGCGGCAGCACCGAGAAGACGTGGTCCTGCCAGATCCGGCGCGACACCTCCTCCGGGTACGGGACGACCGCCGGCTCGGTGTCGAAGACCCGCGTCAGGCGCGTGTCGCGGTCGTACGTCGGCCAGCCGGGGTCTCCGTCGACGGCGAACCTCGTCCACGCGGCACGCATCTGCGCCGACACGATCTCCGCCTCGGACAGGTCGTCGCCGAGCAGCAGGGCCGGCTGGCCGCTGGTCAGGTTGCCGAGCACGAGCGGCACGTCGAGTCCGTGGCACGCACCCAGAACGCCACCCATGCCCGGCGCGGGCCAGGTCAGCTCGTACACGTAGGTACGGCCGGTGTGCGCCTCGGCGAGGTGCAGCGACGGCATCCGGAACAGCCAGTCGGAGTGGACCTGGTCGTACAAGTCGTCCGGGCTCCCACCGGCCGCACGGTAGAGGGCGACGCCGTCCGGGCCCGGCGCGAACAGCTCCAGCGCGGTGGCCGCCTGTTCCTCGGTGACCCGGCCGAGGGTGCCGTCGATCAGGTCGAACAGCCGCTGCTCGTCGCGCACGTGTCCGGCGATCAGGTCGACGTCCCGAGCGGCACCGCCGGCCAGCGCGCGCCAGGGATCGGTGGGGAGCGTGGAGCCGTCGACGACCGGTCCCAGCGGGATCCTGCGGTGCACGGCCAGGCCCCACCGGTCCGCGTACCGGCCGATCTTCGCGACGAGCGCGTCACCGACCGCCGGCAGCTCGCCCGGCGGCACCGTCGCCAGCTCGGCGGGTGTCAGGCCCAGCTCGGCCGCGAGAACGCCGGCGATGTCGGCGGCCAGTTCGGGCGTGAAGAACGTGCCCGGCATGCTCTGCACGATCGCGCGACGGAACAGGCCGGTCGCCCGTGGCATCGCCAGCAGCGCGGCCACGGACCCGCCGCCCGCCGACTGGCCGAACACCGTGACCTGGTCCGCGTCACCGCCGAACCCGCCGATGTTGTCCCGTACCCATCCCAGCGCGGCGACCTGGTCGAGCAGGCCACGGTTCGCCGGCGCTGTCGCGATCTGAGCGAAGCCCTCGATGCCCACGCGGTAGTTGAACGTGACCACGACAACGCCGCCGTCCCGGGCCAGCCTGCCGCCGTCGTACTCGGGCAGGCCGGACGTGCCGAACACGTAGCCGCCGCCCTGGATCCACACCATCACCGGCAGGTTCGCGGCCGGATCGGGCGTCCACACGTTGACCGTCAGCCAGCCCTCGGCGGACTCGACCAGCGCGTCCATGCCGAAGAAGCCGGACTGGGGAGGCGGCGGGCCGTACGACAGGGCGTCCCGTGTCCCGTCCCAGGCCGCGACCGGCTCGGGTGCGGCGAACCGCGCGGGTATCTCGGCGAACGGGATGCCCTTGAAGACGGCCACGCCCGACTCCAGCCTGCCGCGCAGCGTCCCCGCCGCCACGCGGACCTCCGGCTCGGCAACGGCCACGACACTGTCCTCTCCGCGGATACGTCGAACACCGCGGATCATTCCGAGCACGCCACGCCGCACGCCAACGAAATTCGCCGGGCCTCGCTGGTCGGGGCGACAGGATGTCAGCCTGCGACCCCTTCGTCCCTGCGGTCAGGCGGCTGCTCGGTTGAGTACGGTGGCGGCGATGAGTTCGTCGAGGGTGGATTGGCCTGGGGGTATCACGCGGGGGGTGGCGGCCATGGCTCGGACCCGGTCGAAGGCGTCGCTGATCGCGGCGCCGGTCAGCAGTGGTCCGTGTGCGCTGGCGACGGTGTCGGGGTGTAGGTCGGCGACGGAGTCGACGTGTCGTCCGTAGCGGGTCGGGTCCAGCCACTGGTGCCAGGGTGAGACGAGGCTGTTGAGCAGCGCGAACGATTCGGTGTAGAGGTCGTGGGGGACCTCGTCGTGGTGGTGCACGGAGCCGGTGGTCATGGCCGCGAAGGAGTCGACGGCCCACAGGACGCCGGTGCGTTCATCGAACAGGCCCCGGGTGGTCGGGCCGTCGAAGATCGGTGGCAGCACCAGCCGCATCCGCCGGTCGCCGGCCTGGAAGCTGTCGCCGGGTTCGAGCCAGCGCAGCCGCTTGAGCGGGAGGGACCGCTCCAGCGACAGCCGCTCGGTGGCGAAGAAGTTGGTCACCACTGTCGCCGATGGGCACATCGCCAGAGCGTCGGCGAGCCCGCCGGTGTGGTCGCTGTCGTCGTGGGAGAGAAAGATCCAGCGTACGTCCTCCGGGTCGACCAGCGAGAAGACCTGGTTCAGCCACCGCCGGCGATGGACCGGGGCGCCGGTATCGACGATGATCGGCTCACTGCCGCGGACCAGCAGCGAGTTGACCGGCAGGTACTGGCCCGGTCCCGCCGCGGCCAGGTTCGGGATCAGCCACGTCTCCGGAGCCACGAGCACCGGGTCGCTAGCCGGAATCTGCGAACTGGTCATCACGCTCTCCTTCTCATGACCGTCGCCGGGAGGTCTCTGTGCGGACGGCATCGGTGGTGGGCGCGGTCGGCGGCGGGCACCGTGGCCACGCGGTACTCATGCCGATCCCTCCCTTGTGGATCTGTTGCGCCGGTGAGCGAAGTCCAACGCTGACCAACCTAGGTGCGACATGGATCGCCAGACATGGCCAAACCCGAGCGACTTCGGCTAGACCAAGTGCGTCCGGGGTACGAACGTCACGTGGAGCTCTTCCTCGATCCCGACGATGCCCGGCCACAGAAGGTCCAGCTGTACGAACAGCTGCGCACCGCCATCGTCGAGGGCCGGCTGACACCCGGTGACCGGCTCACCCCGTCCCGGATCGTGTCCGCCGACCTGCACATCTCGCGCGCGACCGTCACCGAGGCGTACGGCCGCCTGGGCGCCGAGGGCTACATCGAGGGACGGTCCGGCGGTGGCAGCCGGGTCAGCGCAGCGCCGCTGCAGGTCCGCCCCCGGTCCCGGGTCGCCGCCCTGCAACCGACCCGGCGCGCCGCCGGGATGGAACCGTACGCGCTCGACCCCACCGCCGAGGTCGCGTTCGACTTCCGCCCGGGGCGCCTCGACCCCGGCCTGTTCCCGGTCGCCGCCTGGCGCCGTTGCGTCGTACGCACCCTGAACCGCGCCCCTGGGAACTACGACGACCCGCGCGGGACGCCGGAGCTCCGCGCGGCCCTCGCCAGCTGGGTCGCCCGCTCCCGGGGCGTCGCAGCGACGCCGGAGGACACCGTCGTCACCTCCGGCGCCGGGCACGCCATCGACCTGGTCGCTCGGGTCGTGGCCGATCCCGGCGCCGTCGCTGCCGTGGAGGAACCAGGCTATCCGCCGGTGGTCTCGCTGCTCCGAAGCCAGGGGCTGCGCGTGGTCGGCGTTCCAGTCGACGACCACGGCATCGTGGTCGAGGCCATCCCACCTCGCGCCCGGCTGGTGTACGTCACCCCGTCACACCAGTACCCGCTCGGCATGGTCATGGGCCGCCGCCGGCGCCTCGAGCTGCTGCACTGGGCCACCCGCTCCGGCGCGGCGATCGTCGAGGACGACTACGACAGCGAGTTCCGGCACACCGCCCGACCGCTCGAACCGCTGCAGCGCCTCGACCGGGACGGTCGGGTCATCTACGTCGGCACCTTCAGCAAGAGCCTGTCGCCGGCCCTACGCATCGGCTTCCTCGTCGCACCCCGCACCCTCCTGCCGGCTCTGTACGCGGCACGCCAAGCCGTCGACTGGTGCCCGCCGCCGCCGACCCAGGCCGCCCTCGGTCACTTCATCGTCGACGGCTACCTCGACCAGCACCTACGGCGGACCCGGCGCAGCTACGCGAGACGGCACCGACTCATGCGGGAAGCACTCGACCAGCTCCTGCCCGGCGGCTACCGGAGGCTACCCGCGGGAGCAGGGCTGCACGTCACCGTGACCGGACCCGCCGATCCCGCCGATCCCGACTGGGCGGCGACGCTCCGGCAACACGGTCTGCTCATGTCGTCGCTGCGACGCACGTACGCGTTCAGTCCGCCCGCCAAAGGCCTCCTGCTTGGTTGCGCAGGCCTGCCAACCGGGGATGTGGTCCCCGCGGTTCGTGCCCTGAGCTCCGCGCTGGCCGGCAGCGATCACCCGGGTGGGGCGCAGTAGGCGCCGGAGCGTCCTGGGAACGCCGTCATCCGAGCGCGTCCCGGGTCGGATACGGCACCTGAACTGGTCGGGGTGACAGGATTTGAACCTGCGGCCTCTTCGTCCCGAACGAAGCGCGCTACCAAGCTGCGCCACACCCCGATGGTGCGTTCACGAGTCTAGCGGAGGCGCGGAACCAGTTTGAGCAGGGTGGCTTCGGGCGGGCAGCAGAAGCGGACCGGCGCGTACGGCGACGTGCCGAGGCCGGCCGAGACGTGCAGCCAGGTGTGGTCGTCCCAGCGGGACAGCCAGCGCACCCGGCCGCGGTCGATGCCGCAGTTGGTGACGATCGCGCCGATGCCGGGGATGCGCAGCTGGCCGCCGTGGGTGTGACCGGCGAGCACCAGCTCATAGCCGTCGGCGGCGAACGCGTCGAGGATGCGGGGCTCGGGGGAGTGCGTCACGCCGAGGCGGAGATCGGCGTGCCGGTCGGCGGGGCCGGCGACGCGGCCGTACCGGTCCCGGCCGAGGTGCGGGTCGTCGGTGCCGGCCAGGGCGACGACCCGGTCGCCGGCCTTGACCGTGCCGCGGCGGTTGGTCAGGTCGACCCAGCCGGCGTCGACCAGGACCGCGGCCAGCTCGGGCCAGGGCAGCTTGGGACCGAAGACCCGATTTTTCTCCGGCACGAAGTAGCGCAGCGGGTTCTTGAACCGCGGTGCGTAGTAGTCGTTGTTGCCGGGGACGAACGCGCCGGGCCGCTCCAGCAGCGGCTCCAGCGCGGCCAGCACCGGGCCGACCGCATCCATCCCGGCCAGGAAGTCGCCGGTGACCACGACCAGGTCGGGGTCGAGCCGGTCGAGCCGGCGGATCCAGTCCACCTTGCGGCGCTGGGCCGAGGTCAGGTGCAGGTCGGACAGGTGCAGGATCCGCAGCGCGTCGGCGCCCGGCGCCAGCACCGGCACCTCGAACTCGCGCAGCCGGAAGAGGTTGCGCTCGACCAACCCGGCGTACGCCAGCGTGGCCAGGCCGACGCCCACCAGGCCGGCGGCGGGCGCGACGATCGAGCGGGTCTCCACCGGTCCACACTATCGGCAAGCCGGGGTAGGTTCCGGGCGTGAGCGAGCTCAAGGACCGGCTGCGGTCAGACCTGACCACCGCCATCCGCGGGCGGGACGAGCTGTCGACCGCGACGCTGCGGATGGCGCTGGCCGCGATCACCACCGAGGAGGTCGCCGGGTCCGACGCGCGCGAGCTGTCGGACGACGAGGTGGTCAGGGTGCTCGCCCGGGAGTCGAAGAAGCGGCGGGAGGCGGCCGAGGCGTTCGGCTCGGCCGGGCGCGAGGAGCTGGCGGAGCGGGAGCGGGCCGAGGGTACGGTGCTGGAGCGCTACCTGCCGACACAGCTCGACGACGCCGCGGTGCGCGAGCTGGTGGCGGCCGCGATCGCGGAGACCGGGGCCAGCGGAATGCAGCAGATGGGCGCGGTCATGCGGGTGGCGCAGCAGAAGGCAGCCGGCCGGGCCGACGGTAAGCGCCTGTCCAACGAGGTGCGCCGGCAGCTGAGCGACTGAGCCGCCGAGGGCCCGCACCCGGCGAGGTGCGCCGGCAGCTGGGCGGGTGAGCCGCCGATGGGGCCCCGCACCCGGGACCCCATCGACTCGTGCTCAGCCGCCGCCGCGGCCTCCGCCGCCGCCGCCTCCGCCACCGCCGCCACGGCCGCCGGGTGGCTTCGGCAGTCCGGGCAGTCCGGGCAGGCCGGGCGGGAGCGGCAGGCCCGGCGGCGCGGCGACCGCCCCGCCCTTGCCGGTGGACAGGTACAGCGTGATCGTCATGCCCGGCGCGGCCCGCCCGCTCGGCGACTGCTCGGCCACGTTGCCGGCCGGCACCGTGCTGTCCTTCTTCTCCGGCGCGATCCGGACCTGGAAGCCCTGGCTGCGCAGGACCCCGGTCGCGGCAGCCGGGTCCATGCCGACCACCGACTGCACCGGCACGCTGTTGCCGTTGACCACCTTCGGGTCGGCCGGCGGGAACGACCACGTCTTGTTCTCCAGGTACGGCTGCATCGCATTGCGCCAGATCGCCGCCGAGTAGGCACCGAAGACGTTCTGCCCCTCCTTGCCGGGCACATCGGTCAGCGCCTGGGAGGTGTTGGTCGGGTCGAACACCGCGGTCGCGCCCGCGTAGTCCGGCGTGAAGCCGACGAACCACGCCGACGAGTTGCCCGACGCCCGCTTGGTGTCACCCGGCCGGAAGCCGGACGCGGTGCCGGTCTTGCCGCCGATCGGCCGGGCCCCGCCGGCGAGCCCGGAGAACGCACTCACCGCGGTGCCGCCGTCCTTGCTGGTGTCCTTCTCCAGCACGGCGGCCACGGTGTGCGCGATCCCGGGGCTGATCCGCTGCTCGCACGTCCGCTCCGGCAGCCCGATCTGCTTGCCGTCAGGGCCGACGATCTTGAGCAGCGGGGTCGGCGGGCAGTATTTCCCGTCGTTCGCGATCGTCGCGTACGCCGAGCTCAGCTCCAGCGGACTGGTCCCGTTGGGCCCGAGCGTGAACGCGGCGCTCTTGGCCGCGATGTAGTTCTCGCCCTCGGTGAGCTTGGTGCCCGGGTGCTTGGCGCTGAGCGTCTGCACCATGCCCATCGCCTCGGCCGCCCGGACCGGGCCGGTGAGGTCGCAGTTGAACCGCTGGTCGAGCAGCGCGACGAAGAACGTGTTCACCGACTCGTACGTCGCCACGTCCAGGTTGTACGGGCCCTCCTTGTAGTTGCCCGCGTTCTGCACCACGTACGGCTCGGTGCCGTTCTTGCAGATCGTCGACGTGTACGTGTTGCCGACGCTGATCTGGAACGCCTCGAGCGGCACCTTCGCCTGCAGCGCCGACACCAGCGTGAACAGCTTGTACGTCGACCCGGCGCCGGCGGTCAGCGCGGTGTTCAGCGGGTTGGCGGTGACGTTGCGGTCCTTCGGGTTCACCCCGTACCGCCGGCTCACCCCGAACGCGAGCACCTGGCCGGTCTTCGGCTGGATGATGTCGGTGACGCCGACCGAATTGCGGTTGGCCCACTTGTCGAACGGCAGCGCGCCCTGCACCGAGTTCTGGATCGTGGGGTCGAGCGTGGTGTAGATCCGCAGGCCGCCGGTCTCCAGCCGGTCCTGCGGGAAGCCGGCCGCCCGCAGCGCGAGCTTGGCGTAGTCGCAGAGGAAGCCGGCGTTGATGATCGAGCGGTTCGCGTTGGCGCAGTCCTTGCCGCTGGACTTGGCCTTCGGCTTCACCGCGACCGCCGACGCCTTGGCCGCCGCGGCCTGCTTGGCGGTGATGTAGCCGAGGCTCTGCATGTCGCCGAGCACGGTGTCCCGCCTGGCCTTCGCCGCCTTCTTCGACTTGTACGGGTCGTACCGGACCGGGCTCTGCACCAGGCCGGCCAGCAGCGCGGCCTCGGGCACGGTCAGCTTGGCCGCCGGCTTCCCGAAGTAGATCCGGGCGGCCTTCTCCACGCCGTACGCCCCGGCGCCGAAGTAGGTGATGTTCAGGTAGTTGGTGAGGATCTGGTCCTTGCTGAGCTTGTTCTCCAGCTCCAGCGCGCAGCGCGCCTCGATGAGCTTGCGGCCCGGGCTCTGCTCGATCGCCTCCCGCTGCTCCTCCGGCGTCTTCGCCTGGTAGAGCCGGACGTTCTTGATGTATTGCATGGTCAGCGTCGAGCCGCCCTGCACGGTCTCGCCGGCCTGCTGGTTCTTGACCACCGCGCGGACGAGCGCCTCCGGGTCGACGCCGTGGTGCTCGTAGAACCGGCGGTCCTCGATCGCGACGATCGCCTGCCGCATCACCTTCGGGATGGCCTTGGCCGGCACGACCTGCCGGTTCTGCGAGTAGAACGTGGCGATCGTGGCGCCGTTTCTGGCCAGCATCACCGAGGACTGCTCGGGCACTCCGGCCTCGACGTCACAGGGCTGGTCGTTGAAGGCCTGCACGCTGTCCCGCGCGGCGAGCCCGAGCCCGCCGGTGACCGGAAGCAGCACGGCCGCGACCAGCACTCCGGTGACGCCGACTGCGCCAGTGAGTTGCACGACACCGACCAGTTTCCGTACCACTGGGCCAGCCATGCGGTGCAGACTACGTGGTAAGGCGGACATCTGGACCCGCTCGTTTCCGGCGTACTCGGCGACTAGGCCGAACGGCGCAGAACGGAGTAACCCCAATCCGGTGTCAGCCGGGCGGCGGGCTTAGTCAGAGCGGGTCACCGGCAATGATCCGATCGGGGTCTGTCTAGTTCACTGTCCGGTTTCCTACTGTGTGCAAAGCGTTCTGGTGGGGGGCGCGGGTACGCAAGGGGACGAGCGGATGAACGCTGAGTTGCTGATGGATTGGTCGAAGGATGCGCGGTGCCGTACCGCGGACCCGGACGAATTGTTCGTGCAGGGGGCGGCGCAGAATCGCGCCAAGGCGATGTGCATGGGGTGCCCGGTCCGGACCGAGTGCCTGGCCGACGCGCTCGACAATCGCGTCGAGTTCGGGGTCTGGGGGGGAATGACGGAGCGTGAGCGGCGGGCGCTGTTGAAGCGCCGGCCGGATGTGGCGTCGTGGCGGACGCTGCTGGAATCGGCACGCCGGGATCACCTGCAGCTGCAGGTGGCCGGCTGACCGGCTGACCGCCGCGGCTGGCCTGCACGGGGGTGGAGGCCAGCCGCGGCGGCGGCTTCCGCGCCCGGTGTGATCAGCCGGCCAGCGCGGCGCCGATCCGGCGCAGCCCGTCCAGGTCGTGCACGTCCCTGGACAGCGCCGGCACCTCGGCGATCGGCACGTCCGGGTGGGCGCTGGTGAACCGGTCCCGCATCCGTCGGTCGCGGGCCGCCAACCGGGCCCGGGCCGCGTGCACCCGCAGCACCGCAGCGGTCAGCTCGTGCGTCCCGGCCTCGTCCAGGGCGTCGGCGCCGACTTCGGCGCGCTCGGCGGACAGCTTCGGCGCGCCGCTGGAGCGCATCCGGTTGAGCACCATGCCGGCCAGCGGCATCGACTCGGCCGACAGCCGATCCACGAAGTAGGACGCCTCGCGCAGCGCGCCCGGCTCCGGCGCGGCGACCACGACGAACGCGGTTCCCGGCGTCTTGAGCAGCTCGTACGTGGTCTGCGCGCGCTCCCGGAAGCCGCCGAACATGGTCTCCAGCGCGCCGACGAACGCGGACAGGTCGCGCAGCACGTCGGTGCCGATGATCCGGGTCAGCACGCGGGTGAACAGCCCGAACGAGGCGCTGACGACCTTGAAGTAGGCCCGGCCACCGGTCCGGGCCGGGGCCAGCAGCAGCCGCAGCATCCGCCCGTCCAGGAACCGACCGAGTCGCTTCGGCGCGTCCAGGAAGTCCAGCGCCGACCGGGACGGCGGGGTGTCGACGACGATGAGGTCCCACTCGTCCAGGGCCCGCAGCTGGGACAGCTTCTCCATCGCCATGTATTCCTGCGTCCCGGCGAAGGAGCTCGACAGCGACTGGTAGAACGGGTTCGCGAAGATCTGCTCGGCCCGCTCCGGGGTCGAGTGCGCGGACACGATCTCGTCGAACGTCCGCTTCATGTCCAGCATCATCGCGTGCAGCTCGCCGCCCTTGGCCGGGTCGACGCCGGCCACCGCGCGCGGGGTGTTGTCGAGCTGCGTCAGGCCCATCGACTGGGCCAGCCGGCGGGCCGGGTCGATGGTGAGCACCACGACCGTACGGCCGGCCTCGGCGGCGCGCAGCCCGATCGCCGCGGCGGTGGTGGTCTTGCCGACCCCGCCGCTGCCGCAGCAGACGACGATCCGGGTGCCCGGGTCGAGGGCGACCGCGTCGAGGTCGAGCACGGGTGCCTTCGAGCCGTTGCGGCCTCTCGTCACGCCGCCACCTCGTCCGGCCGGAGCAGCTCGGCCAGCTCGTACAGGCCGCCGAGGTCGACCGGGCCGGCCAGGAACGGCAGCTCGATCGTGGGCAGGCCGAGCGCCGGTCAGCGTGCCGCGGTTGTCGTCCTCGATCTGCCAGCGCTCGGCGTGCTCGACCGCCTCGGTGGCCAGCGCCGGGGCCAGCTTGGCGTCCAGTCCGGCCGCGGCGAGGCCGGCGCGCAGCTCCGCGGTGTCGACCCGACCGCCGGCGGCCGCGGCGAGCGCGGGCTCGGGCAGCAGCGGCGGGCGGGTCATGTTCACGATGACGGAGCCGACCGGCAGGTGCGCCGCCCGCAGCTCGGTGACCGCGTCCACGGTCTCCTGCACCGGCATCTCCTCCAGCAGCGTCACCACGTGCACCGCCGTCTGGGACGAGCGCAGCACGGCCATCACGCCGTCGCTCTGCGTCTTGATCGGGCCGACCTTCGCCAGCCCGGCGACCTCCGCGGTGACGTTGAGGAAGCGGGTGATCCGCCCGGTCGGCGGCGCGTCCAGGATCACCGCGTCGTACACCCGGTGGCCGTGCCGGGTCCGGGTCGTCGCCTCCTTCACCTTGCCGGTGAGCAGCACGTCCCGCATGCCCGGGGCGATCGTGGTGGCGAAGTCGACCGCGCCCATCCGGCGCAGGGCGCGCCCGGCGGAGCGCAGGTTGTAGAACATCGCGAGGTATTCCAGCAGCGCCTCCTCGACGTCCACCGCCAGCGCGCGGACCTCGCCGCCGCCCGGGGCCGAGGCGATCCGGCGCTCCTCGTACGGCAGCGGGGGCGTGTCGAACAGCTGGGCCAGCCCCTGCCGGCCCTCGACCTCGACGACCAGCGTGCGCCGGCCGCCGGCGGCCAGCGCCAGGGCCAGCGCGGCGGCCACGGTCGTCTTGCCGGTGCCGCCCTTCCCGGTCACCACGTGCAGGCGGGCCTCGGACCACGGACGCGTGCTCACCTGGCCACGATAGGTGCGCGCCGGTGCGGGTCTGTGGACCGGCCCCGCCCCGGTAGGTTTCCCCCATGCAGAAGTGGGAGTACGCGACCGTGCCGCTGCTGGTGCACGCGACCAAGCAGATCCTCGACAACTGGGGCCAGGACGGCTGGGAGCTCGTCACGGTGATCCCGGGTCCGAACCCGGAGCAGCTGGTCGCCTACCTCAAGCGGCCGCTGTCGTGAGCGCGCTCGCCCGGCTGGCCGAGCTGGGCATCGCGCTGCCGGAGGTCGCGCCGCCGGCGGGGGCGTACGTGCCGGCGGTGCGGACCGGCAACCTCGTCTACACCTCCGGCCAGGTCGCCCGCGAGCCTGTCCGGCAAGGTCGGCGCGGAGGTCTCCGAGGCCGACGCCAAGGACGCCGCCCGGACCTGCGCGCTCAACGCGCTGGCCGCGATCGACGCGCTGGTCGGGCTCGACTCGGTGGTGCGGGTGGTGAAGGTGGTCGGGTTCGTGGCCAGCGCGCCCGGGTTCACCGGCCAGCCCGGGGTGATCAACGGCGCCAGCGAGCTGCTCGGCGAGGTCTTCGGGGACGCCGGCGCGCACGCCCGGTCGGCGGTCGGCGTGGCCGAGCTCCCCCTCGGCGTACCGGTCGAGGTGGAGATGATCGTCGAGGTCCGATGAGCGAGCCCGAGCGCCCGCAGGGCGAGCGGGGAGCGACGAGGGCCGGTCGGCCGGCGCCTGCGCCTGGCGGCCTGTCGGAGGAGCGGGTGGAGCGCGAGCCCGAGCGCCCGCAGGGCGAGCGGGGAGCGACGAGGGCCGGTCGGCCGGCGCCTGCGCCTGGCGGCCTGTCGGGGGAGCGGGTGGAGCGCGAGCCCGAGCGCCCGCAGGGCGAGCGGGTGGAGCCTGGGGCGGGGGCGCCTCCGGTTCCGGTGCGGGATGCCGCCACGGTCGTGCTGCTGCGCGACTCGGCGGGCGGGCCGGAGGCGTTCCTGCTCCGCCGGGTGCACGGGATGGCGTTCGCGGCCGGGATGACCGTGTTCCCGGGCGGCGCGGTCGACCCGCGCGACGCCGACGCCGCGGTCGGCTGGGTCGGCCCGCCGGTCGCGGACTGGACCGCGCCGTTCGACGCCGACGAGGCGCTGGCCCGCGCGCTGCTGTGCGCGGCGGTGCGGGAGACGTTCGAGGAGTCCGGCGTGCTGCTGGCCGGCCCGTCCGCGGACGAGGTCACCGCCACCGACGGGCCGGACTGGGAGGCCGACCGGGTCGGGCTGGAGCGGCGCGACTTCTCGCTGGCCGAGCTGCTGGCCCGGCGCGGCCTGCTGCTGCGGGCCGACCTGCTCCGGCCCTGGGCGCACTGGATCACCCCGCCGCAGGAGAGCGTCCGCCGCCGGTACGACACCCGCTTCTTCGTGGCCGCGCTGCCGGCCGGCCAGCGCACCCGGGACGTGACCTCCGAGGCCGACGTGGTCGAGTGGGTGCGCCCGGCGGACGCGCTGGACCAGCTGCGCCGCGGCGAGCGGCCGATGATGCCGCCGACGATCGTCACGCTCGAGGAGATCGCCGACTACGGCTCGGTCGCCGACGTGCTGGCCGCCGGGCGCAGCCCGGCCAGGATCCAGCCCACGGTGTCCACAGTGGACGGTCGCCCGGCGGTGACCCTGCCGAACGGCCGGGTGCTGCGACTGGCCCAGCCGTGAGCCACCCGCTGTACGGGCAGCTGCGCCCGGTCACGCCTGTACGCGTCGGTGCTGCTGGCCCGCAACCCGTCGCCGATGACCCTGGACGGGACCAACACCTGGCTGCTGCGGACGCCCGGGTCCGAGTCGTGCCTGGTGATCGACCCCGGCCCGGACGATCCGGAGCACCTGCGCGCGATCGTCGCGGCCGCGGGCGACGTGACCGAGATCCTGCTCACCCACGGGCACCTGGACCACTCCGCCGGCGCGGCCGCGCTGCGCGCGCTGACCAGGGCCCCGGTGCGGGCGCTCGACCCGGCCCAGCGGCTCGGCGGCGAGGGGCTGGGCGAGGGCGACGTGGTCGCCGCGGCCGGCGTCGAGGTGCGGGTGCTGGCCACGCCCGGGCACACCGCCGACTCGCTGTGCTTCGCGGTCGGCGACGCTGTGCTCACCGGCGACACCGTCCTCGGCCGCGGCACCACGGTGGTCGCGCACCCGGACGGCCGGCTCGCCGACTACCTCGAGTCGCTGCGCCGGCTGCACGAGCTCGGCACCCGCGCCGTGCTGCCCGGGCACGGGCCGGAGCTGCCCGACCTCGCCGCGATCACCTCGGCGTACCTGGCCCACCGGGAGGAGCGGCTGGAGCAGATCCGGGCGGCGCTCGACCAGCTCGGGACCGGATGCCGCCGCGACGGACGTGGTCCGGGTCGTCTACGCGGACGTGGACCCGGTGCTGTGGCCGGCGGCCGAGCTGTCCGTACGGGCTCAGCTGGAGTATCTGCGCAGGTGATCGAGTAGCGGGTGCAGCAGCGCGTCCGGCGCCGTCTCCGGGATCCAGTGCCCGATGCCCGGCAGCCGCACGAACGTGTACGGACCGCGCACCCAGCGGGCGGTGCCGGCCGCGGCGGCCGGCCCGAGGGCGACGTCGTCGGTGCCCCAGACGTACAGGGTGGGGACGTCGATCGGGCCGATCGACGGGCGGGCGTACGGGAGCGCGCGATACCAGTTGAGGGCGGCGGTGAGCGCTCCCGGCTCGGCCATCCGGTCGGCGTACCCGTCCGCGAGCCCGGCCGGGAGTCCGGAGCGCCGCAGCACCCGGCGCAGGTACGCGGCCCGGGCGGCGAGCAGCACCCGCTCGGGCACGGCCGGCACCAGGAACGCGGCGACGTACCAGCTGCGGACAGCCTGGCTGGCGGTGCGCAGCGCCTTCGGGTGCGGGGTGGAGACGGCGGTCAGCGAGCGGACCCGGTCCGGGGCGGCCGAGGCCAGGCCCCAGGCGACCGCGCCGCCCCAGTCGTGCCCGACCAGGTGCGCGCCGGCCAGGCCGAGCTCGTCGAGCAGGGCGAGCACGTCGGCGGCCAGCTCGGTCGCGGCGTACGCCCGGCGGCCCGGGCGGCCGCGCTCCCGGCGAGTAGCCGCGCTGGTCGGGCAGCACCACCCGGTGCCCGGCCTCGACCAGCGCCGGCCAGACCGCGTCCCAGGCGCCGGCGTGCTGCGGGAAGCCGTGCAGCAGGACGACCGGCTCGCCGGCGGGGTCGCCCTCGACCCGGACGTCGAAGTCGAGGCCGCGCAGCCGCACTCAGCGGGCCCGGCGGGCCAACCGGTCGCGGTCGAGGATGACGACCGTCTTGCCCTCCAGCCGGACCCAGCCGCGGTGGGCGAAGTCGGCCAGCGCCTTGTTCACGGTCTCCCGGGACGCGCCGACCAGCTGGGCCAGCTCCTCCTGGGTGAGGTCGTGGGTGACCCGCAGCTGACCGTTTTCCATCGTGCCGAACCGCTGGGAGAGCTGGAGCAGCTGCTTGGCCACCCGGCCCGGCACGTCGGTGAAGATGAGGTCGCCGAGCATCGCGTTGGTCCGGCGCAGCCGGCGGGCGACCACCCGCAGCAGCTGCTCGGCGATCTGCGGGCGCTGGGTGATCCAGGACCGCAGCGCCTGCTTGGACATCCGGGCCAGCCGGGCGTCGGTCACCGCGACCGCGGTGGACGTACGCGGGCCGGGGTCGAACAGGGACAGCTCGCCGAACTGGTCGGACGGCCCCATCACGGCGACCAGGTTCTCCCGGCCGTCCGCGGTGCGCCGGCCGAGCTTGATCTTGCCGGCCAGGACGATGTAGAGGCTGTCGCCGGGCTCGCCCTCGTGGAAGATCACGGTGCCGCGCGGGAAGTCGATCATGTCGAACTGCCCGGCGATCACCTCGGCGTCCTCCGCCGGCACGCCCTGGAACAGTCCCGCCTTCGCCAACACCTCGTCCATGCGAGCAACCCCTCCGCCCCTGCGCAAGACTCCCGAGGCGATGATCGCCACGGGTCCCGCGTTTGGCAGTCTAGGACGTGCCGCCGGCACACCGGCCGCACCGGCCGCTGAGAGCGCCTCTGCCGCCCCGCCCCTCGCTCCGCCGCCGCTCGGGCCATCCCGCGGTCCGGCCGCGTCCGTCCGGTGCAGCCCGTCCTGCAGGCCCGCCGCGCGGGCCATTTCCGGCCGCGGTCCGTCCCGCCAGCCCGTCCCGCGGCCCGTCCCCGGTCGCGGCAGCCCGTCTGGCGGTCGTGCGGGGGTAGGCGTCGTGGTGGGGTGCCTGCGCCAGTCAGGACCGTGCGGCCGGTCGGGACGGGACGTCGAGGCGGGACCGATGTCAGGGCGGGACGCCCGCCGGTCGGTCAGGGCTGGGTCAGGGCTGGGCGGCGTGCCGGCCGCGCCGGATCGGGCGCCGAGGCAGCAGCCGGGACAGCTTGCGCCGCTGGTCGTGCTCGTTCAGGGCCGCCGGAAGCCCGTCCCGTACGAAGGTGTCCATCTCGTCCGGCCGGGCCTCGTCCAGGAACTCCTCGACCCGGTCCTCCACCGCCACGGTCCGCAGCGGACCCTCCACCCGCTCCATGAGGATCATGAACGCGAGCAGGATGAAGGGGAAGAACACCACGAGCAGACCAGCCATAGTGCCGCCATCCTGCCCTATTACCGTCTGTTGCGGTCCGTTGGCGCGCGTGCCGGCGTGATGTTCGGCCGTTCGTCATGGTGCGGACACCGCCGCACCCTGCCCGGACCAGCACCGCCAGGGCCAGGACTGTCCGGGCCTGGTCGTACGCTGACCGCCGTGACCACCCCGGCTGCCCGCGCCCGCCGATTCGCCTCCGAGACGCCGCTCGGGCGCACCCGCCGGGCCCGCCGGATGACCCGCACGCTGGCCGAGATCTGGCCCGACGCGGTCACCGAGCTGGACTTCACCACCCCGCTCGAGCTGGTCGTCGCGACGATCCTGTCCGCCCAGTCCACCGACCGCGGGGTCAACCTGGTCACCCCGGCGCTGTTCGCGAAATATCCGACCGCCGCCGACTACGCGGCCGCCGATCGGGCCGAGCTGGAGGAGATGATCCACTCCACCGGCTTCTTCCGGAACAAGGCGTCCGCGCTGATCGGCCTGGGCCAGGCGCTGGTCGAGCGGTTCGGCGGCGAGGTGCCGCGCACCCTGGACGAGCTGGTCACGCTGCCCGGCATCGGCCGCAAGACGGCCAACGTGATCCTCGGTGAGGCGTTCCGGCTGCCCGGCATCACCGTCGACACGCACTTCGGGCGGCTGGTCCGGCGCTGGCAGTGGACCGACGGAGACCGACCCGGTCAAGGTCGAGCGCGCGATCGCCGCGATGATCCCGAAGAAGGACTGGACCGACCTGTCCCAGCGCACGATCTGGCACGGCCGGCGGATCTGCCACGCCAGGAAGCCGGCCTGCGGCGCGCTGCGCGCTCGCCCCGGACTGCCCGTCGTACGGGCTGGGTCCGGTCGATCCCGAGGTGGCGGCCAAGCTGGTCAAGACCGGAGCGCAGGTGGCGGTGTCGCGGTGACGCCGCGCGGTGTGGGCGGTCGTCGCGGTCGCCGTGCTGGCTGCGGCCTGCACGTCGAGCGCGTCCCCGGCCACGCCGCCGCCGTCGGCCGGCACCGAGCCGGTGCTGGCCGCCTGCCCGACCCCCGGCGCGCCGGCCGCCGCCGGCGCGCTGCCCGACCTGTCGCTGCCCTGCCTCGGCGCGACCGAGGGCGCGGCGACCGTGCCGCTGCGCCGGCTCACCGGCCGGCCGATGGTGGTGAACCTGTGGGCCAGCTGGTGCGGTCCGTGCCGGGAGGAGCTGCCGACGCTGGCCACGCTGTCCCGGACCGCGGGCGACCGGCTGCGGGTGGTCGGGGTGGCCAGCCTGGACGTGCCGGCCAACTCGGTCTCGTTCGCCTCGGACAACCGGCTGCCGTTCCCGTCCCTGCAGGACCGGGACGGCGACCTCGAGCGCGGGCTGCGCCGCAACGGGCTGCCGGTGACGGTGCTGGTGCGCCCCGACGGCGCGGTCGCGTACGTCTACCAGGGCGCGCCGCTCACCGACACGACCCTGCGCGAGCTGGTCCGGGACAAGCTCGGCGTCCATGTCTGAGCCGGCGCCGGCGTGGCTGCGACCGCTGGTCGAGGCCGTCCGGTCGACCACCGCCGCGGACTTCCTGCGGATCGGCGCGCCGCCGCCACCCCCGGACGGCGGGCGCCGGTCGGCGGTGCTGATCCTCTTCGGCCCCGGCCCCGACCTGCTGCTCATCGAGCGGTCCGACCGGCTGCGCAAGCACGCCGGGCAGCCGGCGTTCCCCGGCGGCGCGGTCGACCCCGGCGACGACGGGCCGGTGTCCACCGCGCTGCGCGAGTCGGCCGAGGAGGTCGGCCTCGACCCGGCCGGCGTCGAGGTGGTCACGCTGTTGCCGGAGCTGTTCCTGCCGCCGACCGGATACCTGGTCACGCCGGTGCTGGCGTGGTGGCACACGCCCGCGCCGGTCGGCGTGGTCGACCCCGGCGAGGTCGCGCGGGTCGAGCGGGTGCCGCTGGCCGAGCTGGTCGACCCGGCCAACCGGTGCCGCGTCCGCGGGCCGTCCGGCTACGCGGGGCCGGCGTTCACCGTGCGCGGGATGATGGTGTGGGGTTTCACCGCGGCGGTGCTCGACCGCATCCTCGAGCTCGGCGGCTGGGCCCGGCCGTGGGACGTGGACGACGTGCGCGACCTGCCGCAGCGCAAGCTCGACCTCGCCGCGCGCGGCGTACCGCCGGGGTACGCGACCGCGCCGCGCGGCGGCCCCGAGCTGCCCGAGTTCCAGGAGCCCGGGGCCGGCGGATCGCCCGAAGGCGACGACGGCCCGGCCGCCGAGGAAGTCCTCCCCGCCGACGACCACGGCACCCCCGGCTGACGCCTGATCCCGGACCTGGCCGTACAGGGGCGGGCTGTACCGTCTGCGCCGTGGGAGCGGGCACGGTCCGGGTGACCGTCGGGTGCGCGCTGGTGCTCGTCCTCGCAGCCTGCGGCCAGCCCGACGACCCGGCCCGCAGCGAGTCAGCCCAGCCGGACGCCGTCACGCTCACCCCGGGCCCGGACGGCACCCAGTCCGTCGAGGTCGACGCGGGCGACGACTTCCGCTTCCACCCGTCGGTGGTCAACGCCGAGCCCGGGCCGGTGCGGCTGACCCTCAAGCACGTCGGCAAGGGCGCGCCGCACAACTGGCAGGCCCCGCAACTGCCCGGCGCGAGCGTGCCGCTGACCACGGCCGGGCAGAGCAACTCCGTACGGTTCACGATCGGTCGGCCGGGCGACTACCGGTTCCTCTGCTCGATCCACGAGGCGCAGGGCCAGGTCGGGCGACTCGTGGTGGCCGCAAAGTGAACCTGCTCGACATCGTCCTGATCGTGGCGACGATCATGTTCGCGATCGGCGGCTTCCGGCAGGGCTTCGTCACCGCGACCCTGTCGTTCTTCGGCTTCTTCGGCGGCGCGGTGATCGGCGCCCAGCTCGCCGATCCGATCGCCGGCCGGCTGTCCCAGGACTCGTCCTGGCGGATCGCGGTCGCAGTCGCGGTGGTGCTCGCGCTGGCGCTGCTCGGTCAGGTGCTGGCGGTCTCGCTCGGCAACCAGTTGCGGTCCCGGCTGACCTGGCGGCCGGCCCAGGCCGTCGACGCGGTCCTCGGCGCGGTCGTCTCGGCGATCGCGGTGCTGCTGGTGTTCTGGATGGTGGCGACGCCGCTGGCGTCGGCGCCGTACCCACGGGTGTCCTCGGCGGTCCGGGACAGCCAGGTGATCCGCGGCGTCGACGACGTGGTGCCCCGGCAGGTCCGCTCGCTCTACTCCTCGCTGCGGGACGCCGTCCGCTCGTACGACTTCCCGGAAGTGTTCGGACCGCTGGTGCCGACCCGGGTGCGCAGCGTCCCGCCGCCGGACCCGAAGCTGTTGCAGAGCCCGGCGGTCAGGACCGCACACCCGTCGGTCGTCAAGATCACCGGGCTGGCCGAGTCCTGCGCCCGGCGGGTCGAGGGGTCCGGCTTCGTGTACGCCCCGAACCGGATCATCACCAACGCGCACGTCGTCGCCGGCATCGACCAACCGTCCGTCCAGGTCGACGGCGACCGCCGGGAGGCGACCGTCGTGCTCTACGACCCCGACCGCGACGTCGCGGTCCTGTACGTGCCCGACCTCGGGCTGCGGCCGCTGCCGTTCGCCTCCCGGCCGGTCGACACCAACGCCGACGCGATCGTGCTCGGCTACCCGGAGGACGGGCCGTTCTTCGCCGGCGCGGCGCGGATCCGGGACCGGATGGAGATCCGCGGTCCGGACATCTACAACGACCGCACGGTGACCCGCGAGGTCTACTCGATCTACGGTGACGTGCGCTCGGGCAACTCCGGCGGGCCGCTGATCGCGCCGGACGGCAGCGTGCTCGGGGTGATCTTCGCGGCCGCGGTGGACCAGCAGTTCACCGGGTTCGCGCTGACCGCGGCCGAGGTCGCCGCCGACGCGCGGACCGGCGCGAACTCGACCGCCGAGGTGTCGACCGGGGACTGCGCCTGATCCCCGGACAGGGCGTGGCTCACGACTGCCTGGCGGCGCCGTCGCCTGCCGCGTCCCGGTGAGCCTGTCCGCGCTGGTGGCGCCTGTCCGGCCGGTGGAGCTGGTCCGCGTTGGTGAGCCTGTCCGCGCTGGTGGCGCCTGTCCGCGCTGGTGGCGTCTGTCCGCGCTCGGTGGCGCCTGTCCGCGCCGGCCATGTCGTCGGGGATCGACCGATACGACCTCGCTATCGGCCGACCCTCCGCCTCGCCGGACGCCACTGCCGTCCACCGCCAGTCGCTAGTCCTTCGCCCAGCGCACCAGCTCGCCGGTGACCAGGTCGGGCGACTCCTCGTGCGGGAAGTGGCCGACGCCGTCGATCAACCGCCACTCGTACGCGGCGGCGACGTACCGGCCGGATCCCAGCGCGGTGCGCGGCAGCATGCAGGAGTCGAGGGCTCCGTGCAGCTGGAGCGTGGGCGCGGAGACCGGCTGGGACAGCGACCGGGCGTACCGGAAGCCGTCCGGCCGCAGCTGCGAGCGGACCATCCAGCGGTGGTACTCCAGCGCGCAGTGCGCGGTCTTCGGGATCCGGATCGCCTGCCGGTAGCGCCGGATCGCCTCGTAGTGGTCGCCGGTGCGTCGCCAGGTCGGGCCGGACCAGCGCTCCAGCAGCTGGCCGACGTACGCGGCGTCGTCCCGGGTCAGCAGCGACTCGGCGTAGCGCGGGGTCTGGAACCCGAACGCGTACCCGCTGGCCCGGAGCTGGCCGCGCGGGTCGGTCAGCATGGCCGCCCGCAGCCGGACCGGGTGAGCGGCACCGAGCACGGCCAGCCGGCGGACCACCCGGGGGTGCAGCGTGCCGACCGTCCAGGCCAGCAGCCCGCCCCAGTCGTGCCCGACGATCGTCGCGTCCCGCTCGCCCAGCGCCCGGACCAGCCCGGCGACGTCCGCGGCCAGCGTGACCGCGTCGTACCCACGCGGCGGCTTGTCGCTCGCCCCGTACCCGCGCAGGTCGGGGGCGACCACCCGGAATCCGGCGTCGGCCAGCCCGACCAGCTGGTGCCGCCAGGTCCACCAGAACTCCGGGAAACCGTGCAGCAGCAGCACGAGCGGCCCGGTCCCCGCCTCGGCGACGTGCAGGCCGATGCCGTTCGCGCTCACCACCCGGTGCGTCCACGGGACCGTCGACGAGGACCGCGGAGGCGTCCACCTCGTCCGGGGTCACGGGGTCGGGGAGGTCGGATGGCGGGCCCAGGTCGCGGTGTCCTTGGCCGTCTTGATCGTCCGCTCCGGCGGCTTGATCTTCCGCAGCTGCGACCGCCCGATCAGCGCCAGGACGGCGGCGACGAGCAGGAACAGCACCCAGACGATGAGGTACGACAGCCAGCGGGGGAGCCCGAGGGCGACCAGCCCCTCGGCGATCACCACGAACAGGAACGGCACCGAGAAGATCAGGATCGCCACGGCCGCCGCGATCATCCCGCCGCCGACGCCGGCCCGTTTCACCGTCGTGGACAGCTCGGCCTTGGCGAGCTCGATCTCGGCCCGTACCAGGGTCGAGACGTTCTCGGACGCGCGCCGGACCAGCTCGCCGACGGACGGTTCCGGATCCGGGGACTCGAGTGTGCTCACCCTGATGCCTCCTCGCAGGTCGTGGCGGGAATCATCCCGGCTCGGCGGCGGGCCGGTCCAGCGACGCGGCGAACAGCGGGGCCGGATCCCAGTCTTCGTTCGGGGCCAGCACGATCACCTCGTCGCCGGCGCGCAGCACGGTGTCGCCGCGGATCTGTAGCAGCGCGCCGTCCCGCACGGCCAGCGCGATCCACAGGTCGTGCTCCGGGGCGAGCTCCGCGACGTCGGTCCCGTCCGCGGGCGAGGCGGGCGAGACCTGGTACTGCCGGACCCCGGTCGGCTCGTCGCGCAGCCGCACACCGAGCGCCCACGGTTCCAGCGGTGTCTCGTGCATCGGCACGCCGCAGCGCCGGGCGACCCAGGGCACCAGCCCGCCCTGCACCACGACCGAGAACAGCACCACGACGAAGATCACGTCGTACAGCTCGATCTTGTCGCCGACGCCGTCGGCCCCGAGTATGTACGTGCCCAGCAGGATCGGCACCGCGCCCTTGAGCCCGGCCCAGAGCACGAACACGCGCTCCCCGCGGGTGAGCCGGATCGGCAGCAGGACCAGCCCGACCAGCACCGGCCGGACCACGAACGCGAGGATCGCCGCCATGGCCAGGCCGACCAGCCACGCGTTGTCGTCGGGCAGCGTGGCCAGGCTGACCGTGAGCCCGAGCACGACGAACGCCACGATCTCGGCCAGGCTGGCCAGCGCGCCGAAGAACCGGGTGATCTCCCGCTTGTACGGCGCGCCTTCGTCGCCGATGACGATGCCGGCGATGAACACGGCGAGGAAGCCGGACCCGTGCGCGACCGCCGCCACCCCGTAGATGACCAGGGCGAGCACCAGCACCCGCAGCGGGTAGAGGCCTTCGCTCGGCAGCGGCAGCCGGCGCATCGCGGCGAGCATGCCCATCCCGCCGACGACGCCGACCGCGGCGCCCACCACCATTTGCAGGGCGAAGACGAGCACGCCGTGGCCGAAGGCGCCCGCGCCGCCACCGCCGGCCGACAGCAGCGCCGCCATCAGCGCGATCCCGACCGGGTCGTTCGCGCCGGACTCGCCCTCCAGCAGCGTGCCCGCCCGGCCGGACACCTCCCGCTGCCCCAGCACCGAGAACACCACCGCGGGATCGGTCGGCGCCAGGGCCGTGCCGACGAGCAGGGCCGGCAGCCAGTCGAGGCCGAAGGCGAAGTGCGCCACCGCGGCCAGGCTGACGGCGGTGACCAGCGTGCCGGCCACGCCGAGCCAGACCACCGGCCCGGCGACCGCGCGGAACCGGCGGCGGCCGATGTGCATGCCGCCGTCGAGCAGGATCACGGCCAGCGCGACCGTGACGATCCGCTCCACCGTGGTGATCGACAGCTCGCCCAGCCGCGGCACCAGGTCCGACGCGACCGCCGCGCCGACCAGGAAGAGAGCCGGCGCCGGCACCCGGACCGCTCCGCTGACCCGGTTGGACAGCAGCGCGACTGCGCCGGCGAGCCCGACCACGAGCAGGATCAGCCCGAAGGTCTCGGCGTCGTTCACCCGCACAGCCTGCCAGGCTCGGCGCCCCCACGCCGCGAGGACGGATCAGCGCACGCGGACGTCCAGAACTCGTGACCGGCGCGCGCTGCCGCCGTCGGAGCACTGCGCGTTCGCAACCCTCCCGGGCCCCCGCGGTGCCTGAAGCCGGCCGAAGGCGCCGCGCGGCGGTCGGCGGGTCCGTTACGGCTGGCTGCTGCTAGCCCCGGGCCAGCCCACCGCGCGGGCGTCCCGCTCCCGGGTGGCGGGAGCGGGTCCCTGCGTCAGTCCTCGCTCGCCGCGCTGGGCAGCTTCTCCTTGATCAGGTCCATCACGGACGAGTCGGTCAGCGTGGTGACGTCGCCGAGCTGGCGGTTGTCGGCGACGTCCCGCAGCAGCCGGCGCATGATCTTGCCGGACCGGGTCTTGGGTAGCTCCGGCACGACCATGATCTGCCGCGGCCGGGCGATCTTGCCGATCTCCTTGGCCACGTGCTCGCGCAGCTCCTTGACCAGCGCCTCGCCGGAGGCTTCGTCCTCGGCGACGGAGCCGCGGACGATGACGAACGCGACGATGCCCTGGCCGGTGGTCGGGTCGTTCGCGCCGACCACCGCCGCCTCGGCCACCTTCGGATGGCTGACCAGCGCGGACTCGACCTCAGTTGTAGAGATCCGGTGGCCGGAGACGTTCATGACGTCGTCGACCCGGCCCAGCAGCCAGATGTCGCCGTCCTCGTCCTTCTTCGCGCCGTCGCCGGCGAAGTAGACGCCCTGGAAGCGAGACCAGTACGTGTCCTTGTAGCGCTCGTCGTCGCCCCAGATTCCGCGCAGCATCGACGGCCACGGCTCGGTGAGCACCAGGTATCCGCCGCCGCCGTTCGGCACCGCCTTGCCGGCGTCGTCGACGACCTCGGCGGACACGCCGGGGATCGGCCTCATCGCCGCGCCGGGCTTGGTCGCGGTCACGCCCGGCAGCGGACTGATCATGATCGAGCCGGTCTCGGTCTGCCACCAGGTGTCGACGACCGGGGTGCGGTCGCTGCCGATGTTCTTCCGGTACCAGATCCAGGCCTCGGGGTTGATCGGCTCGCCGACACTCCCGAGCAGACGCAGGCTGGACAGGTCGAAGCTGGCCGGCTCCTTCTCGCCCCACTTCATGAACGTGCGGATCGCGGTCGGTGCGCAGTAGAGGATCGTGACCTTGTACTTCTGCACGATCTCCCACCACCGGCCGCGGTGCGGGGTGTCCGGCGTCCCCTCGTACATCACGCTGGTGGCCCCGTTGGCCAGCGGTCCGTACACGATGTACGAGTGGCCGGTGACCCAGCCGATGTCGGCCGCGGTCCAGTAGATGTCGGTGTCCGGCTTGTGGTCGAAGACCGCGTTGTGCGTGTACGTCACGCCGGTCAGGTAGCCGCCGGTGGTGTGCAGGATGCCCTTCGGCTTCGCCGTCGTGCCCGAGGTGTACATGACGTACAGCGGGTGCTCGGCGTCGTGCGGCTCGGCGGTGTGCTGGTCGGACTGCTTCTCGACCAGGTCGTGCCACCAGACGTCGCGGCCCTCGGTCCAGTCGACGTCCTGCCCGGTGCGGCGGACGACGAGCGTGTTCTCGACGCCGGGGCAGTCCTTCAGCGCATCGTCCACCGCCGGCTTGAGCGCGCTCGGAGCCCCGCGCCGGTAGCCGCCGTCCTGGGTGACGACGAGCTTGGCGTCGCAGTCCTGGATCCGGCTGCGCAGTGCGTCGGCGGAGAAGCCGCCGAAGACGACCGTGTGGATCGCGCCGAGGCGGGCGCAGGCGAGCATCGTGACGACGGTCTCCGGGATCATCGCCATGTAGATCGCGACCCGGTCGCCCTTTCCGACGCCGAGCTCGGTCAGCGCGTTCGCGGCCCGGCAGACGTCGCCGAGCAGGTCCGAGTACGTGATCGTGCGGGTGTCGCCGGGCTCGCCCTCCCAGTGGAAGGCGACCTTGTCACCCCGGCCGGCCTCGACGTGCCGGTCCACACAGTTGTACGCCGCGTTCAGCTGGCCGCCGACGAACCACTTCGCGAATGGCGGTTGCCAGTCCAGCACCGTGTCCCACTTCTTCGCCCAGGACAGCCGCTCGGCCTGCGCTTCCCAGAAGGCGAGGCGGTCCGCCTTGGCCCGCTCGTACGCGTCCGCCTTCACGTTGGCGGCCTCGGCGAGCTCCTTCGGGGGCTCGAACCGCCGGTTCTCGTGAAGCAGGTTGGAGAGTGTCGCGTCGTTGATCTCGGTCACCGCACTCCTCCCGGCTGGCCGGCCCTGCGCTGGGCCGCTTTCGTCCCAAACCCTATGCCCGGCGTCTGTGGAGGTCACCCATGCCTGCGACCGTTGGTCGTCCCCGGTCGACCAGCGGCCCGAGTGGCTCCGCCCGCGGCGGCCGCCGACCTGGTCCGGCGTCTTCGCCGCACGCCAGGACGTCCATCCTGGCTGCCGCTCGCCAGCGTCCGCCGCCGCCGCCGGAGCCGACGCCGCAGCTAGCCTGACGGCGTGCCGCCACCACTCGCCCGGCCGGCGCCGCGGGCGACCGATCCGCTGGCCCCGCTGATGGACCTCCCCGGCGTGGCTGACGCCGTCACCGTGGCCCGGGAGGCGGTCGACCGCCTGCTCAACCACCGGGTGCTTCGCCGGCAGAGCGCCGCGGTGAGCAGCGAGTCGGCGCTGCGCGGGGCCCGCGCCTCCGCCGCGCTGGAGGGCCACGTTGTGCCGTTCACCGATCTGCGCGCCGGCGAGGTCGACGACCCGGTGGTGCTGGGTGCCCTGCGGGTGAGCGCCGGTCTCGGTGGCCTCGTCCCGGTCTGGGAGCGCGCCCCGCTGCAGGCGCTCGCCCGGCTGCACGTACTCGCCGCGCGCCGGCACGGTCGCCGGACGAGCACCTCGGCCGCCCTGCCGCAGCGACGGACACCAACCGGCTCACCGCCCTGGCCCGGCTCGTCTCTGACAACCGAGCCACATCCGGGATCCTGCTCGCCGCCGTGGTGCACGGCGAGCTGGCGACCCTGGCCCCGTTCGGCAGCCTGGACGGCGTGGTCGCGCGCGCCGCCGCTCGGCTCACGATGATCACCCGGGGCGTCGACCCGAAGTCGGTGAGCGTCCCGGAGGTCGGCCACCTCGAGCGCGCGGACGACTACCGCGCCGCCCTGCTCGCCTACTCCACCGGCGAGCGGGCCGGAGTCGCCGAGTGGCTGCGGCACTGCGCGACCGCGGTGCAATTGGGCGCGCAGGAAGGTCTGGCGATCTGCGAGGCGGTCCTGCGCGGCTGACTCACGGCGGCTGCCGGCATGCGCCGGCACGCGAACGGCGCCCCGTCGACGAGGCGCCGCCGCGCACGGACGGACTGGGTTACCAGGCGTGCACACCATCTCGACGGCCACCGACCATGGTCGGACCCGTCGTGCCTCCCGCGGCTGGTCGCGCGTGGGTGCCCGGCGTCCGTGCCCGGAAGTCCAACTCACCGAGGGAATCCCCGCCGGCGAACCGGGTTCCGTGCCGTCCTTTGTACGCCCGATCAGCGAGCGGCGGAAGACCGCCGGACCGCCAATGTCTCGCTCGCCCGCCGAGCGTCCGGTGTGCTCGGGCGCCGGTCCGGCCGACCTCCGACGGGCGGCGTACCAGGCCAGCCCGACTACCGCGGCCCCGACGCCCACTGCCGTGCCCACCATCGGCCGGCGAGGCGTCCGCAGGCTGGCCAGCCTGGCCCGCATCGACACCGGCCGGCTGAACACCAGCACCGGCCAGTCCCGCTCCCGCGCCGCCCGGCGCAACGCGCGGTCCGGATTCACCGCGGTCGGGTGCCCGACGGCCTCCAGCATCGGCAGGTCGGTGTAGGAGTCGCTGTAGGCATAGCAGTCCGCCAGGTCGTAGCCGGCGGCGTCCGCGACCTCCCGTATCGCCTCCGCCTTGGCCGGCCCGTACGCGTAGAACGCCACCTCGCCGGTGTAGCGCCCGTCCTCGACCACCATGCGGGTCGCGATCACCCGGTCCGCTCCGACCAGCTCCCCGATCGGGGACACGACCTCCTCGCCGCTGCTCGAGACGATCACGACCTCGCGGCCGGCGGCCTTGTGCTCCTCGATCAGATCGGCCGCCTCGGCATAGATCAGCGGGTCCACGATCTCGAAGAGAGTCTCCGCCACGATCTCCTTGACCTGCTGCACATCCCAGCCGGTGCACATCTCCGTGACGTAGTCCCGCATCCGGTTCATCTGGTCCTCGTCCGCTCCGGCGACGAGGTAGACCAGCTGGGCGTAGGCAGCCTTGAGCGCGGCGCGTCGGTTGATCAGGCCGCCGGCCCGGAACGGCTTGCCGAACGCCAGCGCACTCGACCTGGCGATGATCGTCTTGTCCAGGTCGAAGAATGCGGCGGAGCGGTGCACAACGGAGAGCATAGGAGCAGCCGCCCTTAACGATCCGATGAAATGAGCCCGGCGGCTCTGTGTGGCAGTCAGCAGGAGAGGGTAAACATGAAGGGAGGTGGAGTGTGCGCTGAGCCGCTCCACGGTGAGCGTCCGGCTCAACCCCCCGGAGTCGGACTTCGACGGCCCCCGCCATCCCCCCAGGCGGGGGCCGTCTCGTCTTCGCGGTCATGAGGGCAGCACCTCCCCGAAGAGCGACAGCACGATCGGCACGATGCCGAGGCAGACGAACGCCGGCAGGAAGCACAGCCCGAGCGGCGCCATCGCGACCACACCCGCACTCCGTGCCCGGGACAGGCCGGCCGAGGCAAGCGCGGACCGGCGATCGGCGGCGAGCCGGTCGAACGCCGCGGCCAGCCGGCTGCCACTTTCGGCAGACCGGGCCACCACCCGACTGACCGGCGCAAGGTCCGCGTCGGAGGTGAGCTCAGCCCAGGCGACGGCCGGTGCCGCACCAAGCCGCTGCAGCCCGGCCACCACGCGCAGGTCGTCGCTGAACGGACCTGGCAGCGCGTCCGCGACCGTCTCCAGCGCCGCGACCAGCGGCATGCCGGCCCGGAGGCACACGCCGAGCAGGTCCAATGTCAGCGGCAGTTCGGCGGCTCGGCCCTGCCGGCGCCGGCGAGCGCCGGCCGGCTCGAGCCGAGGGATCAGCCGACCCGCCGCGACGGCGACGGCCACTCCCGCGGCCACACCGAGCACGCCGCCGATCACGAGCGCCATCGCAATGCCCAGTCCCGCCGCCGCTGCTCGCGTTGTCGGCCGATCGCCGATCCGAGGCAGCCTCGACGGCCGTGACCGCACCTTTCGCCGTCTGACCAGCCCGAGCCCGATCGCGGCCAGCACCAGTGGCGCCGTCATCGACTGTCCTCAGCCGCGGCGATGATCCGGGATGTCCAGAGCACTCCGAGGGCCTCAAGTGCGATGCCGAGCATGAGAGCCACCTGCCCTCGCGGCTGGCCCAGCAAGACGGTGATCGGGTGCGCTCCCATGCCCGCGCCGAGGCCGATGCCGAGCAGCGGCAGCACCGCCAGCAAGGTGCCGGTGGACCGAGCGCCGGCCAGCGCTGCGGCGACCTCCCGGCCCTGCTGCTGCCGGGCCCGAAGGTCCTGCTCGACTCGGTCGAGCACGGCGGCGGCGGGTGCGCCACTGCGTTCGGACACAGCCCACACCGCGTCCACCGCCCGGTGCCTGATCGCCGGACCGGCATGCGCCGCGCGAGCCTCGGCCGGCTGCTGACCCGCCCGCAGGTCCGCCGCCAGGCTGCCGATCGCCTCGGCGAGCGCGGCATCCGCTCGGTGCCGGGCCCGATCAGCCACCGCTCGGCGCAGTGCAGCCGCGGCCGCCGCACCGGCAACCCCGCCGGCGATGGCCGGCAGCACCGGCACGGTCACGCCGTAGCCGAGCCAGGCCCACGCGCCGACTGCGGCTCCACCGCTGATCGCTGCCACGGTCACGCCTGCCCGGGTGCTGGGCACCGTCGGTCGGTGCAGCGTGCGGCCGAAGACCGATCCCTGCAGCGTCCGTAGCCGAGCGGTGGCAGGCGACGGGCCACGCACCAGCCCGGCCACGACGGCGAGAGCAGCCACCGCCATCGCGATCATGGTCCGCTCCCAACGAGATGTGGACCGAGGATCTCG
This sequence comes from uncultured Actinomycetota bacterium, assembly GCA_963770145.1. Lineage (GTDB taxonomy): Bacteria > Actinomycetota > Actinomycetes > Mycobacteriales > CADCTP01 > CADCTP01. The sequence continues at coordinate 720,787 of CAVYOJ010000002.1, forward strand.
GTGAGCACGTCCCAGCCGCCGACCGGGCCAGTGTCGGACCGCCAGGCGGGGACGACCAGCATCTCGTCACCCTTCCGTTGGAAGACACCGATCTCGGTGAGCACCCGGCTGCCGTCCCGCTGCCGGCCGAGATGGATCGCGACCTGGACAGCGGCGGCCACCTGGCTGCGCACGGCGTGTCGGTCCAGGGCGCCGAGCGCGCCGAGGGCCTCCAGCCGGGCCGGCAACTGCGCTGCGCTGTTCGCGTGCACAGTCCCGCCGCTGCCGGCGTGGCCGGTGTTGAGCGCGGTCAGCAACTCCACCACCTCCGCGCCGCGCACTTCGCCGACGATGAGCCGGTCCGGCCGCATCCGCAGCGCCTGTCGCACGAGGTCGCGCAGCGACACCTCTCCCGCGCCCTCCACGTTCGGTGGCCGCGCGGTCAGCCGAACGACGTGCTGGTGCGCCGGCCGCAGTTCGGCGGCGTCCTCGACGAGGATCAGCCGCTCGGTGGGTTCGACCAGACCCAGCATGCTGGCGAGCAGCGTGGTCTTACCGGTGCCCGTGCCGCCGGTGACCAGGAACGCAGCCTTGGCCCGGACGATCGCCCGCAACAGGAGCGCTGCCCCGTTGCGCAGGGTGCCGGCGTCCTCGAGTTCGTCGATCGTGAACGCCGCGGGCGGTGAACGTCCGCAGTGACAGGCACGTGCCGGCCGACGCCACCGGCGGCAGCACCGCATGCAGCCGGGTCCCGTCCGGCAGCGCCGCGTCCACGTAGGGGCTCGCATCGTCCAGACGTCGTCCGGCGAGCGCGGCGAGTCGTTGGGCCAGGCCGCGGACCGCCGCCTCGTCAGCGAAGCGGACGTCGGCCCGAACCAGCCCCCTGCCCTGGTCGACCCAGACGCTGTCCGGCCCATTGACCAGCACATCCGTCACCCCGGCCAGGTCGAGGAGGGGTTGCAGCGGGCCGGCACCGGCGAACTCGGACTCCGCCTCACGGACCAGACCGAGGACCTGTCCGTGGCCGGCCAGCCCGCCGGCGTCCTGGCGGACCAAGGCAGCCAACGCAGAGCGGCGTGGCGGCGTACCGGCGTCGACCAGTTGGCGCCTCACCCGATCGAGGACGTCGGTGTTCATGCCGCCATCCCGATCGCCGCCGGCACCCGAAGGATCGCCTCGCAGAGTGCAGCGAGCTTGGTGTTCCGCAACAGGGCGGTCGGCTCGCCCGTCTGGACTCGCGACACGCACGGTCACCTCGTCGGGCAGCTCGCCGGCGAGCGACAGGTCCAGCCCGCGCGCGACCTCCTCGCTGGGCAGAGCGCCCGGAACAGCCCGGACGACGACGCGCGGTGTCGGCGCCGTCCGCCCGAGCGACTCCACGACCCGGCGGCCAGCGATCATCGCTCGCAGCTCGGCCGGTACGACGAGGAGTAGTTCGTCAACCGCGCCGATCGCGACATCCCGCGCGGCCGTGGGGCTCCGGCCGAGGTCGAGCACGGTCAGTCCTCGGCCCCGTCCGGCGGCCGACACGACAGCCCTCGACCGCTTCTGGGTTCAGCTCGCTCGTCGTGTCTCCGCCGGCGGCCACGACGGCGACGCCCTCGACCTGCGGAAGCGCGGAACGTAGGGCGTGCGGCGACAACCGGCCGGTGAGCGTCTCGAGATCGCTCCATCGCGCGCCGGCGGTGAGCTCGGCGCCGAGTCCCGCGTCTGCACCACCGCCGAGCGGATCCAGGTCCACCAGCCAGGTCGGATCCCGCCCGGCCGCGGCAAGCGCGAGCCCGGCGGCGAGCGTGCTCGCGCCCGCTCCGCCGCTGCCGCCCACCACGCCGATCACGCGACCCCGCGCCGGCGGCTCGGAGGCGTCCGCCAGCCGCTCCAGTACATCGGCTTCGTCGTGCCGCAGGCCGATGACTTCCTCGGCGCCGACTGCCCCCGCGATGATCGAGAGCTCTGGTGTGGCCGCGTCGCACGTCACGAGCAGGACACCGGTCCGGGACTCCAGGCGGTCGGCCGCCGCTGTGGCCAGGTCGGCGCCCAGCAGCACGAGCGGCGCATCGGTCCACTGTGGACTACAGGCTGTCGGCTCGACCGCGACGTCCACGGCGACGCCGGCAGCGGCGGCGATCCCGAGCAGTTGGTCGAGCAGCTCGGGATCCGCGGTCAACAGAAGCGGACGGGGCTGTCGAATCATCGCTCCTCCTCGGGACGGCTTCGGAGGACAGCGAACCTGGTCGGCCACGGCGCCGGTAGGTCGAGATCTGGACCTGTGGATGACGGCGCCGGTTGTGGAAAAGCCTGCGGCACCTACCACATGGGTCTGACAGATCGACTGCGTCATCCACAGTGGACGGATCTGTCCACAGATCGCCAACCGCCTCTGGGTCGGGATCGCGCTGGCGGCGAAAGCTGGTCGCCGCACGCCGCACCGGGCGGCGACGACGGAAGGAGCAGACGTGCTGAGAAAGCTGCGGGCGATGTACCGGCGCGACGACGGGATGACCACGGCGGAGTACGCGGTGGGGTTGATCGCCGCGGTCGCCTTCGCCGGCATCCTCTACAAGGTCGTCACCAGCGGCACAGTGCTCACCGCGCTGACGACGATCGTCAAGCGCGCCCTCTCGCAGGGATGAGCAGACAGCGCGACGGCGGGATGGCAACCGCCGAACTCGCCGTCGTGCTCCCCGCACTCGTTCTCGTCATCGCTGCCGGTTTGACGATGGTCTCGGTCGTCCTTGCCCAGGTGCGGTGTGTGGACGCCGCACGGGAGGCAGCTCGAGCGGCGGCGCGAGGGGAATCGCCGGACGTGGTGCGCTCGGCCGCCGTCCGGGCCGCACCCGCCGCGGCAAGTGTCGAGGTCGGAAGCGCGGGTGAGGAGGTGCGGGTCACCGTGTCCGCTCGCGCGGGTCGGGTCGGTGGGCTGCTTCCGGCGTTCCACGTGTCGGCCAGCGCGGCGGCGCTCCGCGAGCCGGAGTCGACCGGTGTGCCGTGACCGCGGCAGCGTGACCATCTGGGCCGCAGCGCTTGCCGGCCTGGTGCTGGCTTGGATCCTCGGCGGCTGTGCTCTACGGCTCGGCGGTCGCCGGCCGGCACCGGGCCGAGGCGGCTGCGGACCTGGCGGCGTTGGCTGCGGCGGTCCACGTTCCGGACGGCGCGGCGAGCGCGTGTGCCGTCGGCGCCCGGATCGCGGCCGACAACGGCGGAAGCCTTCGCAGCTGCGAGGTGGTCGGGGACGAGGTGGAGGTCATGGTCTCGAGGCGAGGTCCGCATGGGCGGGCTCGGCGCGTTCGCCACGGTCGCCAGGGCGCGGGCCGGTCCGGTGGAACCCGGCGGATCCGGGTGACACGCGGCGAGGGGGCCGGCGCGGGTGCGCGCCGACCCCCTCGCCACGAGCGATCAGGCGTCCGGGGAGCCCGTCTCGGTCGGGGTCGGCCGCTCGCGGCGCGGCAGGAGCGGCCGGCGCCGCTGCGTCGTGGCCGAGTCGTCGACCGGGGCTTCGTTGTAGCCGGAACCCACGGGCACCGGCTGCTGGACACGGGTCCGGTCGTCATCGAACGGCCGGTCCGGCCGCCGCTGCTCGACGACTCGCTCGTCGCCCCGGGGGTCGTCCCGATCGGACCCGTCTCGCCGGCGGCGGAGTCGAGTCCACCCGCTGTGCGAGCTGCTCGTTCTCCCGCTGCAGCGAGCGCCGCTCCTTGCGGAGCCGGCGGTTGCGACGCAACGCACCCATCAGCAGACCAAGGCCCACGACCGCGAGGACGGTGGTGATCATGCCCGCGACGAAGACAACCCCGAGCGTCACGTTCGAGACGTCGACACTCCAGAGGGAAACCGACAGCGAGTCGGTATTACTGGTGACAACGGCGGCGGTGAGTACGCCGGCTGCGGCGAGCAGGATGAGGCCCAGAACCGCCACGGTGATCAGCTCCTTTCCGGCTGTGGACGGGTTCTTACCTCGTCCGTCTTGCAGTTCCACTACCCGGACCGGACGATTCGCAAGCATCATGCACATCGAGTCCGGACCAGCCGGGCACAAGACGGACATCACGAACGGAGCGCCCCGAGCACCGCGTCGAGCAACCGGACCGCGCCGGCCTTGTCCAACGGCTCGTTCCCGTTGCCGCACTTGGGCGACTGGACACAGGACGGGCATCCGGCCTCGCACTCGCAGGACGCGACCGCCTCCCGGGTCGCGCTCAGCCACTGCTCGGCCGTGTCGTACCCGCGGGCTGCGAAGCCGGCGCCGCCAGGCTGCCCGTCGTAGACGAAGACCGTCATCCGATCGGTGTCGGGGTGCAGCGCCGTCGAGACCCCGCCGATGTCCCACCGGTCGCAGGTCGCGAACAGCGGGAGCAGGCCGATCGCGGCGTGCTCGGCGGCGTGCGCGGCGCCCGGCACGTCCGCCGGAGCAAGGCCGGTCTTGGCGATCGCGGCATCGGAGAGCGTGTACCAGACCGCCCGGGTGCGCAGCTGCCGCGCCGGCAGGTCGAGCGGCGTCTCGTCGAGCACCTGACCGGTCAGATGCCGCCGGCGCAGGTAGGACACGACCTGGTTGGTGACGTCGACCGTGCCGTGGTGCAGGGTCAACTCGCCGAGGTCCCGCTCACGCAGCGTGGACACGATCCTGATGTCGGTGGTGTCCCGCGCGGCGGTCGACCAGTCCGGGTCGTCGCGGTGCACCAGCGCCACCGCGTCGGTCAGGTCAAGGTCGTCGACGACGTACGAGACGCCCTGGTGCAGGTAGACCGCGCCCTGGTGGACCGTCGAGTGCGACGCCCACGCGTCGACCGTTCCGAGCACCCGGCCGGTGGACGCCTCGACCACCCGGACCGGCTCGCCGCCGGTGCCCCTGATGTCGAGGTCGGGCCGGCTCCGCGCCGTCCAGTACCAACCGGTCGGACGATGGCGCAGCAGGCCCGCGCCGGACGAGGTCCGGCAGCACAGCCCGCGCGGCTTCGCCGCCGAACAGCGGCAGGTCGTCCTCGGTCAGCGCCAGCTCCGCAGCGGCGCAGCACAGCTGCGGTCCGAGCACGTACGGGTTCTCCGGGTCGAGCACCGTCGCCTCGACGGGTCGGCCGAAGACCGCATCGGGGTGGTGGACGAGGTAGGTGTCCAGCGGGTCGTCCCGAGCCACGAACACCACGAGCGCCCCGAGCCCTTCGCGGCCGGCCCGGCCGGCCTGTTGCCACAGGGACGCCAGCGTCCCGGGGAAGCCGGCCAGCACGACGGCGTCCAGGCCGGCGATGTCGATGCCGAGTTCGAGTGCATTGGTCGCGGCGACGCCGAGCAGCGTGCCGTCAGCCAGCGCGGCCTCCAGCGCGCGGCGCTCCTCCGGCAGGTAGCCCGCCCGGTACGCCGCGACCCGGTCGGCGAGCTCGGGCGCGGCGCTCGGCCAAGTGGCGCCGGGTGGTGAGTGCGAGCACCTCCGCTCCGCGGCGGGACCGGACGAAGGCCAGCGCGCGGGCGTCCTCGACGACCAGGTCGGCGAGCAGCCGGGCCGCCTCGGCACCGGCCGGCCGCCGCACCGGCGCCCCGTGCTCCCCGTGCGCCGCGGTCAACGGCGGCTCCCACAGCGCGAACGCCGTCGAACCCCGAGGCGACGCGTCGTCGGTGACCTCCTCCACGTGCAGGCCGGTGAGCCGGCCACCGGAGATCGCCGGGCTCGCCACGGTCGCCGACGCGAGCACGAAGGTCGGATACGCCCCGTACGAGGCGCAGATCCGGCGCAGCCGGCGCAGCACGTGCGCGACGTGCGAGCCGAAGACGCCGCGATAGGTGTGGCACTCATCGACCACGACATACCTCAGCCGGCGCAGGAACGTCGCCCACCGGGTGTGCGACGGCAGGATGCCGCGGTGCAGCATGTCCGGGTTCGTCAGCACGAGCCGGGAGTGCGCCCGGACCCAGTCCCGCTCCGGGGGCTCGGTGTCGCCGTCGAAGGCGGCGGCGCGGACGTCCGGCAGCACCAGCGATCGCAGCGATCGCAGCTGGTCGGCCGCGAGCGCCTTGGTCGGCGACAGGTAGAGCGCGGTCGTCTTCCCGTCGGTGAGCAGCGTCGACAGCACCGGCAGCTGGTAGGCCAGCGACTTGCCGGATGCGGTGCCGGTCGCGATCACCACCGACTTGCCGGCGTGGGCGAGCGACGCCGCCGCGGCCTGGTGCTCCCACGGACGCACGATCCCCCGGGCCCGGAAGCGGTCGACCAGCAGCTCAGGTGCCCAGTCGGGCCAGTCCGCCGGCCGTCCGGGACGGGCCGGGACCTGCTCGACGTGGGTCACCGGGTCGTGCCTGCTGCCGGCCAGGACGCGGTCGAGCAGATCGCGCCCGCGGAGGGCGGCGACCTCCGGCGCGCGGGTACGGACCACGTCACTCACTCTTGCACGAGCGTGTTTGGTTAGATCGGGGGCAAGCAGTGGGGCTCGGTCGGCGGACCGGCGCCTGTCTCACATCGCCAACTTACGCGGAGGTGCGCCTTGGACCTCACGTTGAACACCCGTGACGAGGGCGGGCACACGGTTCTCGCGGTCTCCGGGGAGGTCGACGTGTACACCGCGCCCGCCCTCCGGGATCGGATTGCCGACCTGCTCGACTCGGGCCAGCACCAGTTGGTCATCGACCTCGGCGGCGTCGAGTTCCTCGACTCGACCGGCCTGGGCGTGCTGGTGGCCGGCCTCAACCGGGCTCGTGAGGTCGGCGGCAGCTTGTCGCTGGTCTGTCCGCAGGAGCGGGTGCTGAAGCTGTTCCGGATCACCGGGCTGGACGAGGTGTTCACCGTGCACTCGACGGTGGACGAGGCCCTCGGCAGTCCGTCGGCAGGCTGATTCCATGACCGGGACCGGCCGTGGCGACGACGTGACCGTGACGCTCCGACTGCCGCCGAACGCGGCGCACGTCCGGACGGCGCGGCTGATCGCGGCGGCCATGGCGCGGCGCAGCGGCGTCGGCGAGGACGTCCTCGACGAGGTGCGGCTCGCCGTCGGCGAGGCGTGCGCCCGGGCGGTCCGGGTGCAGGAACGGCAGGGTGTGATCACGCCGGTCACGCTGGAGTTCGGTGAGGCCGGCCGGTTCAGGGTCTCGGTTCTCGACAGCGCCAAGACCGGCTCGGGTGACGAGATCACGGTCGCCGTCGGCGCGAGCACAGCGGCGCCGTGGGCCGATCCCACTGGTCGACTCGCTGGGGCTCGCCCTGCTCGGCGCCGTCGTCCAGGACCTCGACGTCGATCAGGACGGCGACCGTGGGACGCGGGTGACCATGTCCTGGCCGATCTCCTGATCCGGTGATGCAGCGAGGTGGGCAATTGTCGGACATGGCCGATGGAAGTCGTGTGATCCGGCTCGCAAGACCCAGGCCCTTCTTGGGACGCTGGACACCCTCACGTAAACTCCGCGCGATCTGCGCAGGACCCCGGGTATCCGGTCCGCGCAGCCTCTAACGACCAGCTCCACCCGCCGTCCGGCGTCCTGTGGCTGTTCGCCATCGTCGTCTAACAGGAGGACGCATTGCTCCCGCTTTCCCTGGCGGAGGCCCCGGAGATCGCTGGCGCGGACTACTTCGTCGTAGTAGTCATCGCCGCGATCGCCGCCGGTGCGCTCGTGTTCGCCTACTTCCTCTTCAACCAGGTCATGCGTGCCGACCAGGGCACGCCCCGGATGCAGGACATCGCCCGGGCGGTCCAGGAAGGCGCCGCGGCGTACCTGAATCGGCAGTTCAAGACGCTGAGCGCGTTCGTCCTGATCGTCTTCGTGCTGTTGCTGATCCTGCCGGTGAACGAAGGCGGCGCCAACGTCCGGATCGGCCGGTCGATCTTCTTCGTCGTCGGCGCGATCTTCTCTGCCCTCGTCGGCTACTTCGGCATGACGCTGGCCACCCGTGGCAACGTGCGGGTCGCGGCCGCCGCGCGCGCCGGAGGAATGCGGAACGCGATGCGGATCGCATTCCGCACCGGCGGCTTCTGCGGCATGTTGACCGTCGGCCTGGGTCTGCTGGGCGCCTCCGCGGTGCTGTTGATCTACAACGGCGACGCCCCCACGGTCCTCGAGGGCTTCGGCTTCGGCGCGGCGCTGCTGGCGATGTTCATGCGGGTCGGCGGCGGCATCTTCACCAAGGCCGCCGACGTCGGGGCCGACCTGGTCGGCAAGATCGAGGCGGGCATCCCCGAGGACGACCCGCGCAACGCGGCGACCATCGCCGACAACGTCGGCGACAACGTCGGTGACTGCGCCGGCATGGCCGCCGACCTGTTCGAGTCGTACGCGGTGACGCTGGTCGCCGCCCTCATCCTGGGCAAGGCCGCGTTCGGCTCCGAGGGGCTGATCTTCCCGCTGGTCGTGCCGGCCATCGGCGTGCTGACCGCGGTCGTCGGGATCTTCCTCACCGAGCCGCGGGCATCCGACCGCAGCGGCCTGCAGACTATCAACCGCGGCTTCTTCTCCTCCGCGATCATCTCGGCCGTGCTCGTGGTGCTCGCCGCGTTCATCTTCCTGCCCGGCCGCATCTCTGACCTGGACGGCGTCAGCGACAGCGTGCTCGCCGCGGCCGGAAACAAGGACCCGCGGGTGATCGCGATCGTCGCGGTCCTGATCGGACTCGTGCTCGCCGCCGCCATCCAGCTGCTCACCGGCTATTTCACCGAGACCAGCCGGCGGCCGGTGCGGGACATCGGCCGGTCCTCGCTGACCGGTCCGGCGACCGTGATCCTTGCCGGCTTCTCGATCGGCCTGGAGTCGGCGGTCTACTCGGCCCTGCTCATCGGCGCGGCCGTCTACTGCGCGGCACTGCTCGGTGGTGGCTCGATCGTCCTCTCGCTGTTCGCCGTCGCGCTCGCCGGCACCGGCTTGCTGACGACGGTCGGCGTCATCGTCTCGATGGACACGTTCGGCCCGGTGAGCGACAACGCGCAGGGCATCGCCGAAATGTCGCATGACATCGACGAGGAGGGCGCCAAGGTGCTGACCGACCTCGACGCGGTCGGCAACACCACGAAGGCGATCACCAAGGGCATCGCGATCGCCACGGCCGTGCTGGCGGCGACCGCCTTGTTCGGCTCGTTCACCGACACAGTCGGCGGGGCGGTCGCGAAGACCGGCATCGGTGCGGTCGACAACGTCCGCGACCTCAGCCTGCTGCAGTACGCAGGCATCCTGAACGTCGCCGACCCGCACAATCTGGTCGGGTTGATCATCGGCGCGTCCGTCGTGTTCCTCTTCTCCGGCCTGGCGATCACCGCCGTGTCCCGGGCGGCCGGGCGGGTCGTCTTCGAGGTGCGAGAGCAGTTCCGCACCCATCCGGGGATCATGGACTTCAGCGAGCGGCCGGACTACAGCCGCGTCGTCGACATCTGTACGCAGGACTCGCTGCGCGAGCTCGATCACGCCGGGGCTGCTGGCGGTGCTGGCCCCGATCGCGGTCGGCTTCGGTCTCGGTGCCGGCGCGCTCGGCTGCTACCTGGCCGGTGCCATCGCAGCCGGTGTCCTCATGGCGGTGCTGCTGTCGAACTCGGGTGGCGCCTGGGACAACGCGAAGAAGATGGTCGAGGACGGCCAGTACGGCGGCAAGGGCAGCGAGGCCCACGAGGCGACGATCATCGGCGACACCGTCGGTGACCCGTTCAAGGACACCGCCGGCCCGTCGCTCAACCCGCTGATCAAGGTGATGAACCTGATCTCGCTGCTGATCGCGCCCGCGGTCGTGCAGCTCAGCATCGGGGACGACCAGAACAATCCGCTGCGGATCGGTCTCGCCGTCCTGGCCGTGCTGATCATCGTCGCCGCGATCACCATCTCGAAGCGGCGGACCGTGGCCGTCGGCTCGGAGCCGGCGACCACCGAAGTCTGAGCCGAGGGACCGGCGGCCGCAGCCTCGCGGTCGCCGGTCCGTAGGGTGTCCGCCGTGTTCCGCCCCATCGCTGCCGGTGTCGTCGCCGTCGTCCTGCTCACCGCCTGTGGCCCTGAGGACGCCGGCGACACCGAGCCGGCGGACTTCGCGCGGTCGGTCTGCGCCGGGCTCACCAGCTGGCGGGACGGCGTCGCGACCGACAGTGCCGAGCTCACCCGCAGCCTCGGCGGCGCCAACGACGTGGCCACCGTCCGGTCCCGTTACGGGCACTTCTTCACGTCCACGGTGCGGCGCACCGACCAGCTGATCCACACCGTCGACACCGCCGGCGCCCCGAAGGTCGACCACGGACGTGGCTACTCCCGCGACCTCACCGCCGCGCTGGAGAGCGCCCGATCCGGCCTCGCCACCGCGCAGAAGAGCTTCGCCGCGCTGCCTACCGGCGACCTCGCCGGATACGCCGCCGGCGCCCGGACGATCCGCGACTCCCTCGGCGGCGTGTTCACGCAGGTCGGTACGACGCTGGATGAACTCGGCCGGACGTACACCTCAGCCGACCTGAACCGGGCGTTCGGCGACGAGCCGGCCTGTCAGCGGCTGTCCGGCACCTGAACGCCTACGCTCCGGGCTGTGCCGGGGCAGCTGACCTTCCTCACCGCCGGGATACGGCCGCCGGCGGTCGACGACCTCGAGGGCCTGCTGTTCGGCGTCGCCCAGGTGGTCCGGCTCGGCGGCACGGCGCGGCTGTCCGTGCTGGTCGAGGACCGGTGGCGGGTGGACGAGTTGCTCGCGGCGTACGGCGTGCGGGATCTGCGCGGCGAGGTGGTGGAGGAAGAAGGGCTGACCTCGGTCCGCACACCGTTCAGCCGCAGCCTGCTTCCCGTCGCGGAGCGGTGGATCCGCGGAGCGGTGAAGTCCGTGCCGGCCGGCATGACCCTCGACGGCGCGCGGCTGCGGCTGTGGGCGGTCGGGTCCGGCCGGCGCGACGAGCACGGCTACCTCCTGCGGCTGAGCCCGCACGACCCGCCGGTCTGGGAGGGGGCCGGGGCCGCACTGGCCCGAGTCGGCGTTGCCGGCGCCTTCGTCGGCGTGCGCGCGGGCGGCCCCGCGTACCGGGTCACCGGTCGGCGGCGGCTCGTTCGCCTGGGCGAGTACGTCGGCGAACGGCCGGCCGCGGCGGGCGAAGAGGACTGGCCGACCTGAGCCGATCCCGGCGCCGTGGACAAGCCCGAAACCGGGATCTGTGGACAGCCCTCTCGTCTGTGGAGAGCGGTTCGCCAGCCGGATGACGCCGCCCTACTGTCGGCGCCATGCCCGAGCTGTACGTGGAGCCGCACGTCCTGGCGGACGCCGGCCGCTCCCTCGCCACCGAGCGGTCGGTGCTGTCCGACGTCGCCGACGCCCTCCCGCCGGCGCTCGGCGTGGTCGTCGCCGCGCTGCCGGGCTCGCGGACGGCAGAGGTCGCCGGCCAGACCGCAGCCGCCCTGATGGGAGCGGTACGGGCCGCCGCGGCCGAGCTCGATCAGCTCGCCCGCGCGGTCACGACAGCTGCCCGGGACTACCGGGTGGTCGAGCAGGTGACCGCCGCCGGCATCGAGCGCGCCGGGAGGGTGGCGACATGACCACCGACGCGCGTCTGGCCGAGCGATGGGATGCCTGGTCCTGCGGCAACGCGCGTCGCCAGGCTGTTCGGGCTGGCGGACGACCTCGACCAGGCGTATCAGCGGCTGGCCGTGACCACGGCCGGTCTCGCCGACTGGCGCGGCCCGGCGGCGGAGCGGGCCCGCGCCCGGATGCGAGCGGCGACCCTGCGGGTCAGCGGCCTCGCCGGGCTCGTCCGGCGCGCTGCGGACGCCGTCCGGGCCGGCGTCCCCGGCATTGCGGAGGCCGCCCGCCTGGCGACCGCGCCACCGCAGACGCGCGCCGAGGCCGCGGACGCGGCCGCACTGGCCGCATCCGTCGACGCGCGGATCGCCGCCGGGCTGGCGACGGCCGGCACCCCACCGGCACCGACGATCCCGGCCGCGGACGCGACCCCGGCTGAGGTGGCGCACTGGTGGATCGCGCTGCCACCGCACCTGAGGCGGCAGCTGCTGGACCGCCAGACCGCCGCCCTGGGCCGTCTCGCCGGCCTGCCCGCGGAGGTCAGGGACGAGGCCAACCGGCGGCAGCTGACCGGACTGCTGGCCCGGCTCCGGGCCGAGCACGACCGGCTCGCCGGCACGCTGCCCACCATCCCGCTCCAGCTGGCGAGGGCGGCGCTGGTCAGGTCCATGCTCGACGATCGCGGAGAGCGTCGAGCGGACCCTGGCCGCGCTGGCCGGTCGCCGGCCGCCGGCCCGGCTGCTGACGCTCGACCTCGCCGGCGCCGGCCGGGTCGCGATCGCGCTCGGCGACGTCGACCGGGCCCAGAACGTCGCCGTCGTCGTGCCCGGCATGGGCGAGGATGCCGGCCACGGCGTCCCCGGCACGGTCGGCCGCGCCGCCGACCTGCTCGCCGAGGCGGGTCGGCAGTCGGCGGAGTCGACGGCGGTGGTGGCCTGGGTCGGGTACGCCGCGCCGGGCTGGCGGCAGGTCCCGTTCCCGACCCGGGCCCGCGCCGGCGGGCGGATGCTCACCGCCGACCTGGCCACGCTGGCCGCCGCCCGGACCGGCGAGCCGGCCCACGTCACGCTGCGTCGGCCACAGCTACGGCAGCACGGTGGTCGGCGCGGCCATGCAGGCGGGCCCGCGGCCCGCCGACGACCTGGTGCTGCTCGGCAGCCCCGGCGTGCTCGCCGACCGGGTCGGACAGCTCGGTCTCGGCGGTCACCACGCGTACGTCGGCGAGGCTGCCCTCGACCCGGTCGCCGACTCGGGCGCTCTTCGGCGCCGACCCCGGCGACCGCGGCTTCGGCGCGACGCGGATCCGGGTCGACGCGGCGCCGGGACGGCCGTGGCCCGATCGGGTCCTCGCCGCCCACTCGCACTACTTCGACCCCGGCTCGGAGTCGCTGCGCAACATCGCCCGGGTCGTGGTCGGCCGCGGCTCCGACGTCACCCGACCCGGGGCGACGGCATGAGCTGGTCGGAGGCGGCGGACGCCGCGCAGCGCGTGCTCGCGGACCGGTTCTGGCATCCCCGGTTCCGCATCTACCAGCGCAGCCCCGGGCGGCGTCGGCTCGCGGTCCGGCTGGAGTGGGACTACTGGATCCAGGCGCATGCCCTTGACGTCACCGTCGACGCCGCCGCCCGGACCGGCTCGACCGCGCTGCGCGACCGTATCCGCGCCCATGTCGACGGCATCGTGCGCCGCAACGGCGGCCGGATCGTCAACCGCTACTACGACGACATGGCGTGGATGGCGATCGCGCTGCTGCGGGCGGACGAGGTCGCGGGCGCAGACACCGGTCGCGCTGGTCCGCGAGCTCTGGACGGACATCCGCGCCGGCTGGGACGAGAAGCACGGCGGCATCGTGTGGCGCCGCGACGACCCGCGGCCCTACACGAACGCGCCGGCCAACGGGCCGGCGGCGATCCTGGCCGCCCGACTGCACCGGCGCTACGGCGACCCCGCCGACCTGGACTGGGCCCGCCGCATCGCCGGCTGGCTGCAGGAGTCGCTCGTCGACCCGGGCAGCGGCATCGTCTGGGACGGCACGCACCCGTACGAGGACCCGGGCGTCGACCGCACCGTGTGGACGTACAACCAGGGCACGGTCGTCGGCGCCGAGGTGCAGCTCTGGCAGCTGACCGGCGACCGTGCCCACCTGGACCGGGCCCGACGGACGGCCACCGCGACGCTGAACCGGTACGGCGAGGGCGGGTTCCCGGTCGAGGGCGCCGGTGACGGCTCGGTCTTCAAGGGAATACTCGCCCGGTATCTGGGCGATCTGGTGAGAGCGGATCCCGACGGCAGCCAGCGTGTTCGCGTGGCCCTGGCCAGCAGCGGCACCGCTGTGGCGGCCGCCGCCGGCGCCCCGGTCGGGGTCGACTGGCAGCACCCGACGGCGAGCGAGGCCGGCCTCGGCAGCGAGGTCTCCGCCGCCCTCCTGCTGGAGGCGCTCGCCGGACTGGAGCGACCGATGTGAGGTAGGGATGACGACGGCAAGGGGAACGGCCCGGCCTGACTGACCGTTCCGTCGGTTTGACAGAGTGCGGTCCGAACACCGCACACTGCGCTCGGGTCCGCCGGGCGAGACCCACACCGCAGCTCGACGCACACCTGGAGCACCGTGAGCACGATCGACACCGAAGCCCCCGCGACGCCAGCCCGTCGCGGCCGTTCCCGCGCCAGCGCGAACGGCCTCCGGCTGGTGATCGTGGAGTCCCCGCGCAAGGCGCGGATGATCTCCGGCTACCTGGGCGACGGGTACGTCGTCGAGTCGAGCATCGGTCACATCCGGGACCTGCCGCGCAACGCCGCCGACGTGCCCGGCCAAGTACAAGGGCGAGTCGTGGGCGCGGCTCGGCGTGGACGTCGACAACGGCTTCGAGCCGCTCTACGTCGATCAGCCCCGACCACCGCCAGCAGGTCACCAAGCTGCGCGACCTCCTGAAGGACGCGACCGAGCTCTACCTCGCGACTGACGAGGACCGCGAGGGCGAGGCGATCGCCTGGCACCTGGTCGAGACGCTCAAGCCGCGGGTGCCGGTCCGGCGGATGGTCTTCCACGAGATCACCCCGGAGGCCATCCGCGCGCGCGGTCGACAACCCGCGGGAGCATCGACACCGACCTGGTCGACGCCCAGGAGACCCGGCGCATCCTCGACCGGCTCTACGGCTACGAGGTCAGCCCGGTGCTCTGGAAGAAGGTCATGCCGAGGCTCTCGGCCGGCCGGGTGCAGTCCGTGGCCACCCGGATCGTGGTCGAGCGCGAGCGGGCCCGGATGCGGTTCCGCGTCCGCCGAATACTGGGACGTCGAGGGCCTGTTCGCGACCAAGCGAGGCGGCGACCGACGGCGACCCGTCGACGTTCACCGCCACGCTGGTCGCGGTCGACGACAGCCGCGTCGCCACCGGCCGCGACTTCGACCCGGACACCGGCCGGACCCGCAGCGACGTGCTGCATCTCGACGAGCCGGGCGCCCGCGGCCTGGTCGCCCGCCTGCAGAACGCGGCCGTTCGCAGGTCACCCGGGTCGAGGAGAAGCCCTACCGGCGCCGGCCGTACGCGCCGTTCATGACCAGCACGCTGCAGCAGGAGGCCGGCCGCAAGCTGCGGTTCTCGGTCGAGCGGACGATGCGCACCGCGCAGCGGCTGTACGAGAACGGCTACATCACCTACATGCGGACCGACTCGACCAACCTGTCCGAGACGGCGCTCACCGCGGCCCGGCAGCAGGCCCGCGAGCTCTACGGCGACGAGTACGTGCCGGCCGGAGCCGCGCCGCTACGTCCGCAAGGTCAAGAACGCCCAGGAGGCGCACGAGGCGATCCGCCCCGCCGGCGACGCCTTCCGCACCCCCGGGCGCCGTCGCCGACGAGCTGTCCCGCGACGAGTTCCGGCTCTACGAGCTGGTCTGGCAGCGCACGCTGGCCTCGCAGATGGCCGACGCCGTCGGCACCAGCGTCTCGGTCCGGCTCGCCGGCACCAGCACGACGGGCGAGCGCGGCCGAGTTCGCCGCGTCGCGGCAAGACGATCACGTTCCCCGGCTTCCTCCGGGCGTACGTGGAGAGCGTCGACGAGGCGGCGAGCCGCGACGACAGCGAGCGGCGGCTGCCGCGGCTGCGCGCGGGCCAGCCGCTCGACCCGCGCGAGCTGACCCCGCAGGGCCACACGACCACGCCCGCCGGCCCGCTACACCGAGCCGAGCCTGGTCAAGGCGATGGAGGAGCTCGGCATCGGCCGCCCGTCGACGTACGCGTCGATCCTGCAGACGATCCAGGACCGCGGATACGTCTGGAAGAAGGGCAGCGCGCTCGTCCCGTCGTGGATCGCGTTCGCCGTGGTCAACCTGCTCGAGCAGCACTTCGCCCGGCTGGTCGACTACGACTTCACCGCCGCGGTGGAGGAGGACCTGGACAGATCGCCGGCGGCGGCATGCAGTCGGTCGACTGGCTGACCCGGTTCTACTTCGGCTCGGAGAACGGCGAGGAGGGCGGCATCGCCCGGGCCGGCGGGCTGAAGCGGATCGTGTCCGAGCGGCTCGGCGAGATCGACGCCCGCGGCATCAACTCGATCCCGCTCACCGGCATCGACGGGCGGTCGTGGTCCGGGTCGGCCGCTACGGGCCGTATCTGGAGCGGGCCGACGGCGGTCGCGCCAGCGTGCCCGAGGACCTGCCGCCGGACGAGCTGACCAGCGAGAAGGTCATGGAGCTGTTCGACGCCCCGTCCGGCGACCGGGTGCTCGGCACCGACCCGGTCGACCGGCGAGGACGTCACGGTCAAGGCCGGCCGGTACGGGCCGTACGTGTCCTCGGGCGAGCGGACGGCCAGCCTGTTCGCGTCGATGTCGATCGACACCGTGACCCTGGACGAGGCGCTGCGGCTGCTCACGCTGCCGCGCGCGCTCGGGGTCGGCGCGGACGGCGAGGAGGTCGTCGCGCAGAACGGGCGGTACGGGCCGTACATCAAGCAGGGCAAGGAGTCCCGCTCGCTGGAGAGCGAGGACCAGCTGTTCACGGTGACGCTGGACCAGGCGCTGGCGCTGCTGCGCCCAGCCGAAGACCCGCGGCCGCCGGTCGGCCACGCCGGCCGCCCCGCTGCGCGGAGCTCGGCGACGACCCGGCCACCGGCAAGCCGGTCGTCGTCCGTGAGGGCCGGTTCGGGCCGTACGTGACCGACGGCGAGACCAACGCCAGCCTGCGCAAGGGCGACGCGGTCGAGCAGATCACCATCGAGCGGGCCTCCGAGCTGCTCGCCGATCGGCGGGACCGCGCCCCGCTGAAGAAGGCCGCCAAGAAGACGGCGAAGAAGGCCCCGGCGAAGCGGGCTCCGGCGAAGAAGACCGCCGCCAAGAAGACGCCCGCGAAGAAGGCCGCGGCCAAGAAGGCACCCGTCAAGAGGGCACCGGCCACGCCGGTCCAGCAGCTGGAGGACGAGACTCCGGTCAGCTGACCGGGGTCAGCAGCTCCAACCGGTTGCCGAACGGGTCGTCGAGGTAGCAGCGGCGGTAGCCGGGCAGCAGGTCGTCCGGTCGGACACGGCGCCCGACGTCCGCGAGCTGGGCCATGATCTTGTCCAGGTCATCGACCAGCAGGCCAGGATGCGCCTTCCGGGCCGGCCGGAAGTCGGCCTCGACGCCGAGGTGCAGCTCAGCTGTCCCCGACCGGAACCACACCCCACCTCGGGCCGCGAGTGCCGCCGGCTTCGGAATCTCGGCCATCCCCAGCGCGCCGCCGTAGAACTCACGCAGGGCCGGCTCCGACCCCGCCGGGACCGCCAGCTGCACGTGGTGCAGGCCGGTGATCACGCCGGTGCCTGCGCGACCGCGAAGATCCGCCGGAACGGCAGCACGGTCCCGTACGGCTGCGGCGGGTACGCCTCCCGCAGCATCGCGCCCAGCTCCGCGTCGAACTCCGCGGTCTCCTCGGCCGACAGCCGCGCGTACACCGGGTCGCAGCGCCGTCCCACGCATCCACGTGAGCACGGGATCGACACCCTGCAGCACCTGCGCGTACGTCGTCTCCCACGCATCCACCGCGCACCCGAGCTCGGCAAGCGTGCCGATGTAGTCGCTCGGTGTCGGCGTCGACGGCCACCGCCCGGCCGTGCCGAGCCGGTCGGACCAGCGCGCCGAGTTGCACAGCGTCCGCAGCGTCATGTGCGACGGCGCCTCGAAGTTCCCCGGCACCTGGATCGCCAGCCAGCCGCGCGGCGCCAGAGCCGACACGAACCGCGCCAGCAGCGACAGGTGCCGCGGCACCCACTGCAGCGCTGCGTTGGATACGAGCACATCGATCGGCCCGGACGGACGCCAGTCCTCGATCCGCTCCAGCACGAACGACAGCCGGTCGGACTTCCGGGCCGCGGCCGAGGCCAGCATCTCCTCCGACGAGTCCACCCCGAGCACCGACGCCGACGGCCACCGCTCGGCCAGCGTCGCGGTCAGCGCGCCGTCACCGCAGCCGAGGTCGACCACGTTCGCCGGCGCGGTGGCGCCGATCCGGGCAACCAGCTCGTGGAACGGCCGGTTCCGCTGGTCCGCGAACCGCCCGTACAGCTCCGGGTCCCACATCCCGACTCCTCTCGACATCGAGAGAGTTTATCTCGACATCGAGATAACATGCCAGCGTGCGTGACGAGACCGACTCGCTGCTCGAGGCCTGGCGCCGCGAACGGCCCGACCTGGACGTCGCGCCGCTGGCCGTGCTGTC
Organism: uncultured Actinomycetota bacterium; assembly: GCA_963770145.1. GTDB lineage: Bacteria > Actinomycetota > Actinomycetes > Mycobacteriales > CADCTP01 > CADCTP01. Next base: position 738,902 of record CAVYOJ010000002.1, read on the forward strand.
CCGGGTCACCCGGCTCGCCCGGCACCTGGACCGCGAGCGGCGGGCGGCATTCGCCGAGCACGGTCTCGAGGCGTACGAGTTCGACGTGCTGAGCGCGCTGCGCCGGGCCGGCCGACCGTACGAGCTGACGCCCGGACAGCTGGTCCGGCAGACCCTGGTCGGCTCCGGCACCACGACCAACCGGCTCGACCGGCTGGAGTCCCGCGGTCTCATCGATCGCCGGCCCGATCCTGAGGACGGCCGGGTACGCCGGGTCCGCCTCACCGACCGTGGTCGGGATCGCGTCGACGCCGCCGTCGCCGACCTGCTCGACCGGGAGCGCAGGCTGCTCGGCGGGCTGTCCGAGCCGGACCGGAACACACTCGCGGGGCTGCTGCGTTCCGTGCTGGTGAACTTCGACAGTCGCGCTGGCAACGCCTGAGAGGGCCCGGAATTCTGTCGGGCCCGGCCGATACAGTCGGTCGCGACAGAGCCCTCACAGAGGATCGGGACGAGCCGGGAGGAGGCCGCCATCGACGCCGACGGCGCGGCCGACCCGCAGGCTCGGGCGGCCGCCGACGACCAGGCCCTGGTGTCCGCCAGCCACCGGATCCGGGCCGTGCTGCGGGTGCGCGACTTCCGCCGGCTGTGGCTGGTCATGTCGTTCTCCAGCTTCGGCGACTGGCTGGGCCTGCTGGCCACGACGGCGCTCGCGGCCGAGCTCGCCAACGGCTACGCGGCGGCCAACTTCGCCCTCGGCGGCGTGCTCGTCGTCCGGCTGCTGCCGGCGGTCATCTTCGGGCCGCTGGCCGGGGCGTTCGCCGACCGGTTCGACCGGCGCAAGCTCATGGTCGTCGGCCGACATCGGCCGGTTCGGGCTGTTCCTGTCCATCCCGCTGGTCGGCGCGCTCTGGTGGCTGTTCGTCGCGACGTTCCTGGTCGAGTGCATCAGCCTGTTCTGGATCCCGGCCAAGGAAGCCTCGGTGCCCAACCTGGTCCGCAAGGACCAGCTGGAGTCGGCCAACCAGGTCAGCCTCGTCACGACGTACGGGATCACGCCGGTCGCCGCCGCGGTGGTGTTCTCCCTGCTCGCGCTGCTGACCCGGGTGCTCGCCGACCGGTTCGAGTTCTTCAACGCCAACCGGGTCGACCTCGCGCTCTACATCAACTCGGCGACGTTCCTGGTCTCCGCGCTCACCGTGCTGCGGATCCGCCGGATCAGCGGGCGCTCGGCCGGCACCGGGCCGCCGACCGAGGGTGTGCTGCGGCTGGTCATCCAGGGCTGGGAGTTCATCGGCCAGACCCGGCTGGTGCGCGGCCTGGTCATCGGCATCCTCGGCGCGTTCGCGGCCGGCGGCGCGGTGATCGGCACCGGCAAGACCTACGCGGCGAGTCTCGGCGGCGGCGACGCCACGTACGGGATCTTGTTCGGGGCGGTCTTCGTCGGTCTCGGGCTCGGCATGGGGCTCGGGCCGCGGGTGGCGCGCGACCTGTCCCGGCGACGGCTGTTCGGGCTGTCGATCATCTTCGCCGGGGTCTGCCTGGTGCTCGTCGCGCTGATGCCACACCTGCTGCTCAGCCTCGTCTTCGTGATCGGCGTCGGCTTCGGCGCCGGCACCGCCTACCTGTCCGGCATCACGCTGCTCGGCCGCGAGGTGGCCGACGAGGTGCGCGGGCGGACGTTCGCGTTCGTCCAGTCGCTGGTCCGGATCGACCTGATCCTCACCCTGGCCGCGGCGCCGTTCGTGGTCGGTGTGCTGCGGCAACGGACGGTGGAGGCCGGCGTCGTCGACTTCACCGTGGACGGGACGCGGATCCTGCTCGTGCTGGCCGGGCTGCTCGCCGTCGGCGGCGGCATCGTGTCGTACCGGCAGATGGACGACCGGGCCGGCGTTCCCGTGCTGCCCGACGTGGTCAGCGCGCTGCGCGGCGACACCAGGATGCGGCGGCGGCTGTCCAAGGGCGGGATGCTCATCGCGTTCGAGGGCGGCGAGGGGTCGGGCAAGTCGACGCAGGTCGCCCGGCTGGCCGAGTGGCTGACCGAGCGCGGCGTCGCGGTCACCGTGACCCACGAGCCGGGCGCGACCGACTTCGGCGTACGGATCCGGCAGATCCTGCTCGACTCGCCGGACGGATCGCTGACGCCGCGGGCCGAGGCCCTGCTGTTCGCCGCCGACCGGGCCCACCACGTCGACACGGTGATCCGGCCGGCGCTGGACCGGGGCGACGTCGTGATCACCGACCGGTACGTGGACTCCTCGCTGGCCTACCAGGGCGCCGGCCGGGCGCTGGCGATGGACGACATCCGCCGGCTGTCCCGCTGGGCGACCGGCGGGCTGCGCCCCGACCTCACCGTGCTGCTCGACGTCGACCCGCAGGTCGGGCTCGAGCGGGCCCGGGCGGCCGGCCGCGGGCGCGACCGGGTCGAGCGGGAGTCGTTGGAGTTCCACCAGCGGGTCCGGGAGGGCTTCCTGGCGCTCGCCGACGCGACGCCGGACCACTACCTCGTCATCGACGCGGGCGGCCACCCGGAGACCGTGGCCACGCTGATCCGGATCGCGACCGCCAAGCGGCTCGCCTCGCGGGTCGCCGCCCGCGGCCGGTGGGCGCGTCGGCGGTGGGACGGGGCTGGAAGCCGCCGCGCTGGCGCGCTCGCCGCTCTCGTTCCGGTGGCGCGACGGTGGCGCCCGTCCCGCCAGCTGCGACGCCGGTGCCGCCGGTCGGCGCGGCGGGTGTGGAGGTCGCCGTCCGACGAGGTGTCGGAGAGCGCGCGATGACCGTCTGGGACGAGGTCGTCGGCCAGCCCCGCGCGGTCGCGACCCTGCAGGAGGCGGCGGCCGCGGCGCACCGGGTCGTCGCGCGGCGAGCCGGCCGCGCGCGGGCTCGATGACGCACGCCTGGCTGTTCACCGGGCCGCCGGGCTCGGGCCGGTCGGTGGCCGCCCGCGCGTTCGCCGCCGCGCTGCAATGCGAGCGGGACGGCGTCGGCTGCGGCGAGTGCGCCGGCTGCCACACCGTCCGCTCCCGCACCCACGCCGACGTCCACATCGTCGTCCCCGAGGGCCTGTCGATCGCGGTGCAGGAGATGCGCTCGATCGTGCTCACCGCCGGCCGGCTGCCGTCGCTCGGCCGCTGGCAGGTCGTTCTCGTCGAGGACGCCGACCGGCTCACCGAGGCCGCGTCGAACGCGCTGCTCAAGGCCGTGGAGGAGCCGCCGCAGCGGACGGTCTTCCTGCTCTGCGCACCCTCGACGCACCCGGACGACGTCACGGTCACGATCCGGTCCCGCTGCCGGGTCGTCCCGCTCGGCACACCGTCCCCGGAGGCCGTCGCCGAGGTGCTGGTACGGCGGGACGGCATCGACCCGGCCCAGGCGGAGTGGGCGGCGCAGGCGTCGCAGGGCCACGTGGGCCGGGCCCGGCGGCTGGCCCGGGACGCCGAGGCGCGCGCCCGCCGGAAGGCCGTGCTGTCCGTGCCGACGTCGCTGACCACGCTCGGCTCCTGCTTCGACGCCGCCGACCAGCTGGTCACCGCGGCCGAGCAGGAGGCGGCGGCGCTGTCGGCCGAGCTCGACGGGCCGGAGACCGATGCGCTCAAGCAGGCGTTCGGGGCCGGCGGCACCGGCAAGGGCGCCGCGGCGGCGACCCGCGGCACCGCCGGTGCACTCAAGGAGCTGGAGCGCCGCCAGCGGTCCCGGGCCACCCGGGCGCAGCGGGACGCGCTGGACCGCGCGCTGGTCGACCTGGCTGCGTTCTACCGGGACGTGCTGCTGGCCCAGTGCGGCGCCGGCGTCCGGGCCGCACACCCGGATGTCGCCGCCGACGTGCGGGCGGTGGCCGGCCGGCTCACTCCCGAGGGCGTGCTGGCCAGACTCGACGCAGTGCTCGGTTGCCGCGAGGCGATCGAGCTCAACGTCAAGCCCCGCATCGCCGTGGAGGCGATGACGGTGGCGTTGCGCATCACCTGACCCCGCGCCGGACCGGGCACGTACAGTCGCCGCATGGGCATGGTCTGCGCGGTGAGCTTCGAGCGGTACGGCCGGCTCTACTACTTCGACCCGGGTCCGTACTCGCCGGCCATCGGTGACAAGGTCCTGGTCCCCACCGACGACGGGCCCGAGGTCGCCGAGTGCGTGTGGGCGCCGCAGTGGGTCAGCGAGGACACATGGGGATGCCGGTGCTCGCCGGCATGGCGGCCCAGGCCGACCTGGATCGCGACGCGCTGATCCGCAAGCGGAAGGCGGCGGCTCGCGTCGGGGCGAAGCGCCTGGTTCGCGAGCACAAGCTGCCGATGAAGGTGGTCGGCGTCGACCACGCCCCGGAGACCAACCGGACCACGATCTACTTCACGGCTCCACACCGCGTCGACTTCCGTGCCCTGGTGCGCGATCTCGGTGCGACGCTGTCCTGCCGGGTCGAGCTGCGCCAGCTTTCGCCGCGGGACGAGGCTCGCGTGCAGGGCGGGATCGGATCATGCGGCCGCGACCTGTGCTGCGCGACCTTCCTCAAGGACTTCGAGCCGGTGTCGATCCGGATGGCGAAGGATCAGGACCTGCCGCTGAACCCGCTGCGCATCTCCGGCGCGTGCGGCCGCCTGCTGTGCTGCCTGAAGTACGAGCACCCGCTGTACGTCAAGGCGCACGAGACGGTTCCACCACGCGGCTCCGAGGTCGATACGCCCGAGGGTCCGGGCCGCGTGGTCGAGATCAACGTGCCCAGCGAGACGGTGAAGGTCCGGCTCCGCGACGGCGGCCGCACCTGCTCGTGCTCGTTCGCGTCGGTCTGCGCGCCGCGCGCCGCCCACGACGAGCGGTACAACGCCTGACCGGAAGGGAAGACAGGGACCGTGGCGAAGGATCTGGACGACCGCTGGTACTTCAACGTCGAGACCGGCAGGGCCGAGCAGGGCCCCGCCAAGCGCGGGTTCCGCGAGACCCGGATCGGTCCGTACGACACCCGCGAGGAGGCCGAGCGCGGCCTCGCCGAGCTGCACGAGCGCAACAAGCGGATGGACGAGGAGGATCGGCGTTGGGAGGAGGGCTCCTAGACCTCATCCCGGCCCACCGCGGCCACTTCGCGTACACGTCCGGCGATCACGGCGACCTGTGGCTCGACCTGGACGCCCTGTTCGCCCATCCGCGCCGCCTGCGCCCGTACGTGCCTGCGCTCGCCGACCTGCTGCCGCCCTGCGACCTCGTCTGCGGACCGTTGACCGGCGGTGCCTACCTGGCCCTGTCCGTCGCCGACGCCGTTGACGCCGACTTCGCCTGGACCGAGGGCCGCACCCTGACTCGGCGACGTCACCGACCGCCGCGTAGCGATCGTCGACGACGCGATCAACGCCGGCTCCGCGGTCTCCGCCGCCGCCGACGCCATCACCGCCGCCGGCGGCCAGGTCGTCGCGGTCGCCGCCCTGCTCACCCTCGGCGCGGCCCCCGCCACGATCGCCGGCATCCCCGTGCGCTCCCTGGCCACGATCCCGTCCCACCTGTGGCCGTCCGCGACCTGTCCCCGCTGCGCCGCCGGCGCCCCGCTCTCCGTCCCACCCGCCTGAGCCCGCTACACTGTCCGGGCCAGCGCGCCCCGAGCGCGCAGCGCCGCCTTAGCTCAGTCGGCAGAGCGATTCACTCGTAATGAATAGGTCGTCGGTTCGATTCCGACAGGCGGCTCCACGTCTGACCAGCACTTTCGCTGGTCTGGTGGCCTGGCTCCGGCGACCCATTCATCTCCTGGTCTCAGTTGTCGTCGGCCCTGGCCGATGGCGGCCTCGGCGAGCCGTGCGAAACAGGATGAACGTTATTGTGGTGCGGGAGCGGGATGGCCTCATCCCCAGAAGATGCCTGTGGGGTCGCGTTCGACCTCGTCGAGTAGTTCTCCGACGGGTCGTCCGGCCGGCAGGTCCCGGTACGCTCGCCAGCGGAGATTCCGGTCCCGCCAGTACAAAGTCCATGCCCGGCTCGTCGCGGTATACCGAAGCTGCGCGACGGGGGAGCGGGTCCACTCCAGTCCGAGGTCTGGCTGCCACGGCGGACGTGCCTCGTAGATCGTCACCTGTCTTCCGTCGACGTCACACTCGACACGCAACTCGTCGTGCAGCCGATCCGGCACCCGCTGCCGGCACCAGGTGCGCACGCGCGCGATGTCCAGCTCAGGCGGCGACGCCGGTGACATCGGCTCAGTCTGCCAGCGTTCGGCCTCTTGGTGAGGTATGGGCCTGGAGGTCAACCTCAGGCACCAGGCCGCGGTCGGCGGTCTCCCTCCTCCCGGGTCGATCGGCCGAACATCGACCTTGACAGATCGTCACCGTATGACAGATCGTATGTGCATGGCTGCTGCTGCTCCCGAGACTGAGGCACCGTCGGGTGGACCCACTGTCCTCTGGCAGGCTCGAGTGCCTCGTCCGTTGGCGCTCGACATCGAACAGGACATGCAGGTCCTCGGACTCGGCAGTCAGTCCGAAGCAATAAGGGAGGCTCTTCGTCTGCTCCATGGGAAGGCGCGAGAGGTTGCGATGGCCCGAGACCTGGACGAGTTCTACGGAGAAGCCAAGGCGCCGTTGCCGGATCTGGTCTCTGAGCTCCACGGTCAGGAGTGAGCCAAGAAGACCTTCCCATGCGCGGCGAGATATGGGAAGCGCATATTCCTCGGGCCGGCACCCACCCGGTTGTCATACTCACAATCAATGCGTTGCGTCCGCGTCTCTCATCAGTCACCGTAGCCGTTGTCACGGGTACCCAGGGACCGCGGTCAACCCTTGTTCCCGTCGGTGCTGACGCTGGCCTCAGCAAGTATGTCGAGTCGTACGTTAACGCCACCGATATTCATTCGATCCCGACCGCGTCGTGTCGATCCCGTCGAGGTCTTTTGGCCCGCGCCGAGCTCACCGCAGTCGAAGAGTCCATCAAGACGTCTCTCGGACTCCACGAGTAACCGCCCGACGCGCACGCTCGTCAGCCATGCGGGTCTGCCGTGGTCTCACTTCTGGTCTCAGTTGCTGGTCGTCAGCCGAAGTCCGCCGACATCCGCGCGACCTTGCTGTCCTGCGCCGACGGACGTCCAAGGTCGTCCACGGACTCTTGGACCGGTGTCTCGTAATGAATAGGTCGTCGGTTCGATTCCGACAGGCGGCTCCGTCTTGACCGGGTTTGGCACGTCGACACTGGTGGTCATCTTCTGGTCTCAGTCGTCGGTCCCGGTTCACCGGAGTAAGTGGGTCGGCAGGCTCCGACGGGGCTGCCGTAGGGGACGGGTGAGTGGTAAGCGGCATCGTCAGGCGCATGGGTGGGCAGACGGATCAGCTGAGCGTCGGGGTCCCGGGCCGCCTCCGGCAAGGCGCAGGTACGACGAGCGCGACGATCAGGATCCGGTCCGCGGGGTGACGGCTCCGCCGCCATTGGACGAGGCGGTCGGTATCGGCGTTCTGATGGCCGGCGGCTCGGTGGCGGCCGTGGGTGGGTCGGCCGGCGGGGTGTGCATGGCGACGGCGGCGGTCTCGCGAGCGAGGAAGGATCCGAGTTCGCCGATCGTGCTCATCAGCGGCGCCGGGAACACGACGGTGGTGTTCTTGTCGACCCCGAGCTCGACCAGGCTCTGCAGGTTCCGCAGCTGCAGCGCGAGGGGGTGGGCCATCATGATGTCGGAGGCAGTGCCGAGCGCGTCGGCGGCCAGCGACTCGCCCTCAGCGGCGATGATCTTCGCGCGCTTCTCCCGCTCGGCCTCTGCCTGCCGGGCCATGGCCCGCTTCATGCTCTCGGGCAGCTGGATGTCCTTGAGTTCCACGAGGGTGACCACGACGCCCCACTCGGCGGTCTGGACGTCGAGGATCTCGCGGATGCTGACGTTGATGCGGTCGGTCTCGGACAGGGTCTCGTCCAGGGTGTGCTGTCCGACGACCTTGCGCAGGGTCGTCTGCGCGATCTGGTCAATGGCGTCGCCGACGTTCTCGATGGCGACGACAGACTTCACCGCGTCGACGACCCGGTAGTAGGCGACGGCGGACACGTCGACGCTGACGTTGTCGCGGGTGATGATCCCCTGCGACTGGATCGGCATCGTGACGATCCGCAGGCTCACCCGGCGCATGACGTCGACCAACGGGACGATGAAGGTCAGCCCGGCCGCGCGCACCCCGATCACGCGTCCGAGCCGGAACAGGACGCCCTGCTCGTACTGCTTGACGATGCGCAGTGACAGCGCGAGCACGATCAGCGCGACCACGAGTAGACAGATGACGATGACCAGGATGAGCATGTCGTGTCCCCACAGGGAGATCACTGTGGCATCCGGCGGCGAGCGATCCTGCTCCCGGGGGCGGCATGTGCGGCGACCCGGTCCCGAACTGGCTGTCGGCTCAGCACCTTCGAGCGTGCGCGCCGCGACCAGCGCTGTCAACTGTGACTCGGGTTGGGCCGCGGGGAGGCCAGCACGGCCCGGCTGACGTCGGCGATGGTGGTATTCGCCTCGCCGACCCGCCGCCACAGCTCACGGTGAGCCGCCTCGGGTGGCAGGCCGCGGCCGACGAGAACGCCGATCGCCTGATCGATGACGCTCAGGTCAGCGAGCGAGGCGCCCAACGACTCTCCGCTTGCCGCGGTGGGCCAGGTGAGGTGTTCGTTCAGGCGGGCCGGCGGGTGGTGGTACGGCCCGCGCAGGACGTCGAGGTCGTCGGCGAGGAGCAGGAACGCCCCGGCCTCTCCGGCCCGAAGGACCACGAGGTCGCCGGCAGCGACAGCGGACAGCGGCACGGCGAGTGAAGCGAGCACCGCGGCCCGCGCGGCGGTGATGCTGACGCTGATCTCGCCGCCGAGCCCGGCATGCGTGATCGTCACCGCGAGGCAGGACGGCACCGCGCGGACGACGTCCCGACCGAGCCGGTCCAGTGCGGCCGGGAGATCGTCACCGGGGTCAGGGTCTCCCTGGAGGATCAGCAATTGTTCGGCCACCGCGGCGGTGATCCTCACGTCGTTCTCCTGAGGAGCGCAGAGTGCGCTGGGCCCGGGCGGCTCGACGATCCTCCGGCGGCACGTGCTGTCGCGCGGATACCGATCCAGGTTCGGGGCTGCTCGGCGGCGTACAGGACGGGAGGCGAAGCTGTCCGGTCCCGGTACGTCACGCGAACTGCGGATGGCTGCCGATCCGCCTTCTCGAGGCTAGCCCCATTCCGTACCGGCGAGCCTGCGCGACTTCAGGATGCCGAAGCGTCGGATTCGGGCCCGGACTTCCTCGCCCGGGCCCGGCGGACGGCCTCGTCCACCAGCACCCTTGCGACCTCGGCCACCTTGACGTGCTGGGACTGGCTCATCCTCCGCAGCCGGTCGAACGCCTCCTCGGAGGACGCACCAGTACGGCTCATGATCACGCCGATGGCCTGGTCGATGCCCGCCCGATTCGTCAACGCATCCGCGAGCTGGGCCGCCAGCCGCTGGGACTGGGCCAGGATCTGCGCGTTGTGCACCGACACCGCCGCCGGCCGCGCGAACAACTCCCCGATCCGCACCGCCTCCGGGCCGAACGCGTCCTTGGCGTGGGCGTAGACGTTCATCGCTCCCACCACCCGGTCAGGCAGCAGCAACGGCAACGACAGCACGCTGTGCACACCCATCCGCCCGACCCGCGGACCGAACCGGGGCCAGCGGGCCTCACCACCGAGCGACCCCGACGTCTGCGTGGTTCGGGACTCGACCGCCAGCAGACACGGACCCTCGCCCAGCCCGTATTGCACGTCGTCCACCGCATGCACGAAGTCCGCACTGGCGACCACCGTCTGCGGCCGGGCATCCTCCAGCATCGTCAGCCCGGCGCCCTCCGCGCCAGGGATCGCCTGCACCGCGAACTCCGCGATGTGGACCAGCGTCTCCTGCAACGGCCGGTGCCCGGTCAACAGGCCCGCCAACCCGGCCAGGCCTCCTTCGAGGTCCTCGTCCATTGATCTCCGATCCGCTGGCGGCCGCGCACACCGCCACCTCCGAAACGGTAGACCTCCCGACGAGACGCCGGATGCCGGAACCGCGGCCAGCGCTCGCGGCGGGCCAGCGATCCGGTGGGCGCGTACGCTGAGGTCTGCTGAGCACCAGCCGACCCGGACCCGGGACGCCGTTTTCCTGCCGCGTCCCTTGAGCGCACCGCTCACCGCCGGGCATCCCGGTGACCTCCCTACGGGAGCCACCCATGGCCACCGAAGACCTGCTCGTCACCTCGCCGACCCGCCCGACGGCACTCGGCAGCCACCGCGGGACCTGCCGCGGCCGAACCGCCTACGCCCGCGAGACCATCCCCGGCAGCTGGCAAGTCAAGATCCACGACCCGACCAACCGCCTCGCCGGACACGACGGCTGGCTGCTGATCGGCACCGGCTGGCCGACGCTGGCCGACGCGTGCGCCGCCACCGGACTGGCCTAACCCGGCCACCGGCTCCGACCTGGACCGCAGCGGCTGGTCGGTTCGCGCTCCGTTCCGGCGGACCGCCCGACCGCGGGTCAGTGTGGGAGGCGGCGCCGCCGGCATGGGACCGCGGCCGCCATGGTCGCGCCAGCTACTGGTGACCTCGGCCGGTGTCCGCCGGCCCGCGGTCCGGGCGCGGCGGCAAGACCGACGCCACGACTCCCGGCTCGACCCGACGCTGTGGTCGCGTGTAGAGCCTGAGAGGCGCGATCAGTCGAGTGGGTCGGCTCAGGCGTCGAGCTCCGAGGCATCGGCGTCGGTCGGTAGCGCGGCGTCGACGAGGCAGCTCGCGCCGGCAGGACGGGTCTGAACCTCGTCGCAACGTTCCCGCAGCCGGTCGAGCGACTCCGCGTCGCCGAGCGGGAGCGTCGCCTCCAGCCGGGTTCCGCCCTTCGTCTGCGGGAGGTCCAGCACCTCGTCGACAAGGCGGGTCCGGGCGCCGGTAGGAAGGTGACCGGCCTGGGCGTGCAACGACGCGCGGATGACTCCCTGGTCATCCGTCGGTTCAACATCGGCGACGGCGACGACCTCGCCATGCTCCGCGACAACGATCTGTCGTACGTCCCGATCAGCAGACATCGACGGTCTCCTTGCCCCCGCCGCGGCTGAGGGGGCGATGTGGTCCGCCGAGCCTCCGGCCAGCTCGCCGGCGTCGGCGGAGGGTTGCGCAACCGCTCGGTTCGAGGCGCCAGAGGCGGTCTCGTCGGGCGAGCGGCTACTGGAGCGCTCCACGGTGCCATCGGTCGACGTCATCTCGTCCGCCCGTCCCCAGCCCAATCGAGCTCGTTGTCAACGCTCGCCGGAGGCGACGAAGACTTGGCTGTCAGCGCGCGGGGTGACCTCGGTGACCTCACCCTACGCCTCCGGAACCGGCGGCTCCGTGTGGCAATTCGACCACCCGGCGTGCGGGCGCGATCGCGGGCCGACCCCAGGTTCCGCTCAGCGCTTGAGCTGGCGGCTGCGCTGTCGGCGGCGGCGCTCCGCCTGGAGTCCGTCGATGAGGGTGTCGAGGCCGGCGGTGAACCGTTCGTCGCGGTTGTCGACCCAGACGTGTGCCCCGAGGGCGACCAGGGCCGGGAAGCGGTCGGGCGGCAGCGACCGGAGAAACGTGTGGAGCCTGCTCCTGGTGGCGGCGTCCCGGAGGCGTTGCTCGTTGATCGAGGTGGGGCCGCTGAGGGCGAAGCCGAGGGTGTAGTCGTAGAGCAGGGAGAAGGCCAGGCCGGTTTCCCGTGGGGGGAGGCCACCGGCGTGCAGCAGTGCGAGGAAGGCTTCGGCCAGGGCCAGGGAGTGCGGTCCGAGCGGGTCGCGGGTCTTCAGCAGCGCGGCTATGCCGGGATGATTGTCCAGGACCGTCCGCAGCCGTTGCGCGAGGATCTTGATCTGCTCGGTCCAGGCGAGGCTGTGATCGAGATGGTCGTCGACCTCGGCCAGCACTCCGTCCAGGACGAGATCGTAGAGCTGCTCCTTGTTGCGTACGTGCCGGTACAGCGCCGCGGGAACGACCTCGAGACGGGTGGCCAGTGCGCGCATGCTCAACGCGTCCACGCCGTCGGCGGCGATGACGGAAAGCGCCTCGGCAACCAGGCGTTCGCGGGTCAGGGTGCGGCGCCGGTCCTGGTCGACCACCGGTGGGGTGAACCACAGTGGGTGCGAGCCGGCGTCGCCAGCTGCCGGTGTGTTGTCTGGCTCGACCATGTCCGCCTCCGAGCACCGCGGTTGACTGTGAACGGCGTTCACGATACAGTGAACGCTGTTACTCCGAAGCGAATGTTGTTCACTAGAGCTGCATCTCCCCGGGGCGTCGGGCCACTGGCCCGGCCAAAGGTATGAGGGAGAACGCCATGACAGTCATGACAGGTTGGGACCTGTTCGAAGACCTCATCAACGCGCAGGATGAGCAGCAGCGGATGAACAGGCTGCGCACGCACCGGTTTGGTCAGCGCGCCCAGTACGACCCCGCGATGAGCGGCCAGGCTTGGGCGCCGGCGGTCGATATCACCGAGCGCAAGGATGCCTACCTGGTGGCCGTTGACCTTCCCGGCGTTCGGATCGACGATCTGGAGATCACCTTCCAGGACGGCGTGTTGACGATCCAAGGCCAGCGGCAGTTCATGGCCGATTCCTCGGAGGAACGGGTGCATCGGGCCGAGAGCCGCTACGGCGCGTTCCGCCGCTCTGTGATGATGCCCACCCACGTGCGGGCGGACGGGATCGAAGCCTCGACCGAGGACGGCGTGCTGCAGATCCTGGTGCCCAAGGCCGCGGAGCTACATGCCAAGCGAATCGAAGTACGGGTCGCCGGCGAACGCGGTGCTCTCGCAGCGGACGACGAGGCACTGCCCCCAGCTGACGCCTGATCGACGGGTTCGCGTTCCGTGAACCGAGCGGCTCGCGGACCGTGGACCCGCCACGAGGGACCATGACGGCTCCTGCCCGCCACCGCCAGACACTGGGGGTGGCGGGCAGGAGTCGTACCGCTGCCGGCTCACGCCTCCACGCTGGAGGAGACTGGGGAGCGTCCGATCGCCTGCCCGACGGTCTCGAGGGAGCCGGCGGTCAGACGAAGGCTGGATTCTTGGCCGGGAGGGCTTGCCGTGCCTGACAATCCCGAATTGATCATGCGGTTCCATCCGGTGGGCGGTGAAGACGTCTCCGTGCTGAGCAAGGACTTCGGCGGCGAGAACGAGGCGCTGGAGCAGGTCGCCCACTTGATGGACGAGCGGCGCAGCCTGGTGTTGCGCCGGGCGAGGTATGACCGCGAGAAGGCCGAGAACGGCATGGTCGTCAACCTGGCCAATGTGGTGTCCGTACGGGTATCGATCAAGGACAGCTCCACGACCGGCCAGTACCTGTAGTGCGGCCACTGACTCGGCGTCGGACGCAACGGGTGTCGTGGCCGTTGCAGGCTCCCTCGCCGGCGGGCGGCGACTCGGCAGTTCGTCGAGAGCACGACCACGCGGCTGCGGCTACGGTCTGACGGCAGTCTTGGGACCGCCCCCGCCACCCGTCAGCGCTACCGCGGGCGCGCCACCCAACGGCATCGTGGAGGTGGCCGGGCCGGAGGAGATCCCGCTCGACGAGTTCGTTCGCCGCGGCCTGGAGCGCGCGCCAGGACCCAGCCGCCGCGTGCAGCGCGATCCTCACGCGCCTACTTCGGCGCGGTGCCGGGCGAGCGCGCGGGTCACCGTTCCTGCGCCGGAGGCAGGGTGGTGCAGACGCAGGCCTTGTTGCCGTCCTGGTCGGCGATCACGGTGTACGACGGCGCCTGGCCGTCGTCGACGACGATCCCACCCGCGGCGACCGCGGCGGCGATCCGCTGCTCGGCGATCTCGGGCGGCACCCAGACGTCGATGTGGAAGCGCTGCCGCGGGGTCTCGTGCTCGTCGGTGTCCTGGAACCACAGGATCGGCACCCGTCCGGTCGCGTCGCGGACGTCGTCGCCGATGGTCCCGCGGCCCTGGGCCTCGGTGCTCCCGGCCAGCAGGGCCGCCCAGACCGGCGCGATCGTCGCGGCGTGTGCCGTGTCGAGGGCGAGCTCGATCGCGGTGATCGAGGCCGGGTCGGCGTCGACCGCCTGCTCGGCGGCGACCTCGGTGATCCGCCGAGCCAGCTCGACGTCCTGCTTGGTCACCCATTCGACGACGTGCTCGGTGCCCTTGTCGTCACGGTAGATGGCGTCGTCGCTGATCAGCTTGAGATCGACGTACCGGTCGCCCATCGTCACGCGCGGGTGGTGGCCGAGTGCGTCGCCGGCCCCGCCCACCGCGGCGACGAACCGTACGCCGGCGCCGAAGTCGCCGACCAGGTAGCGGGCATGGAGTCCTTGACCGAGCTTGCGCCAGTCGGTCAGGTGCGCCCCGGCGATCTCGTCGCCCGTCAGCATGTCCATGGGCGGACCGTAATCCGGATTCCGGACGATCTGCGCCCGGAACCCGACCTCCCGTTGCCGGGCGCCGTGTTCGCCTGCCGGCCGGTTCGCGTTCATCGCTCATTCATCGCGGATGATGTACCGCCACCGCGGTGGAGCTGACGGTGTGGTCCTCGGCCGAGGGGATGCGCCCGCCTCGCCGCACATGCCAGCGATTGGAGGCGGGATGACGACGGTGGCGCGCCGGCTCCTGCCGGGGTGGTTGCGCACGTACCGGCGGGAATGGGCGCCGCGGGACATCGTCGCCGGCGTGACGCTGGCGGCGGTGGCGATCCCGGAGTGCATGGGCTACACGTCGATCGCGCAGACGCCGATCGCGACCGGCCTCTACACGGTGATCTTCCCGACGGTCGTGTTCGCCCTGCTGGGGTCGTCCAAGCTGCTGGTGGTCGGCGCCGACTCGGCGACCGCCGCGATCCTGGCGGCCGGACTGGGCGGCTTGAGCGTGGCCGGGCTGACCCCGGGGTCGTCGGAGTGGGTGGCGTTCACCAGCCTGACCGCGCTGGTCTGCGGCGGCATGCTGCTCGTCGCGCGGGTGCTGCGGCTGGGGTTCCTCGGCGACTTCCTGTCCGCGTCCGTGTTGATCGGTTTCCTCACCGGGGTCGGGATCCAGGTGATCGGCGGTCAGATCCCGGACATGCTCGGGGTGCCCAAGGGCGACGGCCGCTGGCTCGAACAGCAGTGGGAGTGGATCAAGGAAATCCCGAACGCCAGTCTGCCGACCGTCGGCTTCGCGCTGGGCACGCTGGCCGTCTCGCTCGGGTTCAAGCGCTTCTACCCGCGGATCCCCGGCGCGATCGTCGCGGTGGTGCTGTCGATCATCGTGTCGGCCGCCACGAACGCCAAGGCGCACGGGGTTGTCGTCGTCGGCGCCGTCGCGCGCGGCTTCCCGCCGATCGGCCTGCCGCCCGGCATCTCGTGGGACGACGTGCCGCAGGTGCTGGGGATCGCGTTCGCCTGCTTCGTCCTGATCATCGCGCAGAGCGCGGCAACGTCCCGGTCCTTCGCGATGCGGCACGGCGACCGGGTGGACGTCAACCGTGACATCGTCGGCCTGTCCGGAGCGAACTTCGCCGCCGGGCTGACCGGCACCTTCGTAGTCAACGGCAGCCCGACCAAGACCCAGATCCTGGACGGTCAGAAGGGCCGTACCCAGCTGGCGAACCTGACGATGTCGGCGACCGTGCTGATCGTCACGCTGTTCGCCACCGCGGTGCTGACCGACATGCCGCAGGCCGTCCTGGCGGCGATCGTGTTCCTCATCGGGGTCGACCTCATCGACGTCCTCGGGTTGAGACTGCTGGCGCGGCGCCGGTGGAGCGAGTTTCTCATCGCGGCGATCACCTGCGTCGTGGTCTTCACCGTCGGCGTCGAGCAGGGGATCATCCTGGCGGTCATCCTGTCCGTGCTCGACCTCGTCCGCCGCCAGTACAGCCCGCGTGACTTCATCATCCGGCCCGACGAGCACGGCGGAGTCGTCTACGAGAAGGCTGTGACGGGCCGGGAGAGCCTGCCCGGTCTGATCATCTTCCGGTACGACGCGCAGCTGTTCTACGCGAACGCAAGCCGGTTCGTCGACGACGCCCAGGCGATCGTCGAAGCCGCTCCGGATCCCGTGCGGTGGTTCCTCCTAGACGCGGGTTCGATCGACGACGTCGACTACTCGGCCGGGATCAGCCTGAGCGGCCTGCTCGACTACCTGGCCTCGCACGACATCACCTTCGGGCTGATACGAGTGGACGAGTCGCTGTCGACGACGCTGCGGAAGTACGGACTGCTCGATCGCATCCCGCCCGAGCGCCGGTTCAGCACGCTGGAGGAGGCGCTGGCCGCCTTCCGTGCCGACACCGCGGCGGCTCCTGCCAGCCGAACTGTCGAACCGACCAGCTGAGCGGGCGGTCAGCGGAAGGCGGAGATGACCTTCGCGGCCCGCTCCAGCGGCGCCGGGTCGGTCAGGTCGGGGAGGCGGATCATCGCCTCCTGGACGCCCGCCTCGGCGAGGTGGCGGAAGCGGCCGATGTGGTCGTCGATCGTGCCGGCGTTGACGGCGGCGGCGTAGCGGGCCGGATCCTGCTGTCGCGGTCGCAGACGGTCGACCAACTCGGTGACCTGCCGGTCGTCGGCACCGATGAGCGTGGTCGACAGGTGCGTCAGCTCGACATGATCCCGACCGGCCGCGGCGCAGTGCTCGCGCAGGACGTCCCGCTTCCGGCGGACCGTCTCGAGGTCGCCCATCACGTTGGCCGCGTCGGCGTACTGGGCTGCCAGCCGCAGGGTGCGGCGTTCGCCTCCGCCGCCGACGACGATCGGGACGGGGTGCAGCGGCCGCGGATAGCAGGTCGTGTCCGGCAGGGAGATGGCGCGACCCTCGAACGCCGGGTTGCCCGGGCCCCACAGCATCGGCAGGACCTGCAAGGCGTCCTCGAGTAGGGCGTACCGATCGGACGTGGACGGGAACGGCCAGCCGTACGCGGTGTGCTCCTGCTTGAACCAGGCCAACCCGAGCCCGCAGACCGCGCGGCCGCCGCTCAACACGTCGAGGGTGGCGATGATCTTCCCCAGGTGCCCCACGTTCCGGTACGTCACGCCGGTGACCAGCGCCCCGATCCGGACCCGCTGCGTGCACGCGGCCAGGTAACCGAGCGTGGTGTAGCTCTCGAGGAAGTCGTCCCAGGCGCGCCCGATCTGCGGGATCTGCCGGAAGTGGTCCATCACGTAGATCGCGTCGAAGCCGGCCGCCTCCGCCGCGGTCGCGATCTCGGCCAGCCGGTCCCGGGTCGCCGCCGTGCCGCCGGTGAACCCGTACGTGCCCAGGTGCAGGCCGAACCGCAGCGCGGTCGGCGTGTCCTCCTGCCGGCGCGCCGCCGGCGCCGCGTTCACGAAGGCCTCGGGGACGACGCGCACCGGCTGCGGCGCCAGCACCTCGTCGTACCCCTCGGTCGGCAGCAGGTCCCTGGTCGCCTTCCAGGTCCGCAGCTGACCGGCGAGCACGTCGGTGGGGATGCGCTTGGCCCGGTGCCGGTTCCGCTCCCGGCACTCGGCCGCCGGCGTGTCGAAGGCGACGGCGACGCACGGGAGGTCGTGCTCGCGGGCCAGCGCGAGCCAGGCCAGTCGCCGCTTCGCGTCCAGTCCCAGCGTGTCGATCACGGTGGTCAGCCGGCGCGCGAGCCGCCGCCGCACGATCTCGTCCAGCAGCGCGAACGCATCCGTGCTCGCGGCGACGTCGTTCTCACCGGAGCCGACGAGAGCCCGCAGCCGGTCGCTGGACACGACAACCTCCGGCGGGAACTGAGCCGCCGCCCAGGTGGACTTTCCGGACGCGCCGGGACCGACGAGCACGACGACGCACGGCGACGGCAGGTTCACCCGGTCAGTGTGCCGCGGCCGGCATCCCGTTGGAGCGGCATTGGATCGCGCCCGGGCATCGTGAAACCACTACAGAGAGTTCACAAGAGGAGTGGCAGTGCCCACGTTGACCATCTGCAAGTTCGACTCGCCGGACGGGGCCGAGCGCGCTTGCGCAAGCTCGAACGTCTCGGCCGGCGGGCGATCGCGGTGCAGGACGCCGCGGTCGTGGCCTGGGCCGAGCGGGACCCAAGCCGCGTGCGTACCAGGCCCGCAGCATGCCGGACGACCCGCTGTCCAGGGCCTCTCGGGGCGAAGCGTCGCGTTCCTGCGCCGACTGGCCGGCGACGCCGAGCTGGCCGGCCTGAGACGCCCGCCACGGCCTCCGACGTCCGGCGCCGCCGAAGTGATCGCTCGGCCCGAAGCCTGTGCCGGTCGATCGCCGCCGCCTGACGCCCCTCTCTCCCTCTCTCTGCGTCCTGCTCAGCGAGATCTCACGGGACAGGCGTGTGCCTCCGAGTATCGAGCGCCACAACAGAGGCATCCGGCACATCCGGTATCTCCGGCGCAGCTGGCGAGGTAGGCCAGCACCTCGTCCGCGACCAGCGGGCGGATGAAGTACGGACCCTGGGCGGCGTCGCATCCGCGCTGCCGCAGTGCGGTGATGAGCTCCGCACTGTTGACACCGGTGGCGACGAACTGGAGGTCCGCGCGGCGACTGAGGTCGAGGCCGAGGCAGACGACCGCCATCGCCTCAGGGTCGACGAGCATGTCGCCGGACATAGTGCCCGTCGACCTTGACGTGCGTTGCCGGAACTCGTAGCAGGCTGAAGAGGGAACTGCTGCCCGCCCCGATGTTGTCGATCGCGATCTGCACCCCGCGCAGTCGTAGGACGGTCAGCACGTCGCCGACCAGCCCGAGATGGCTGAGCACGGCCGTCTCGTCGATCTCGAGCATGAGCTGGTGGGGCGGTAGACCGGCGCGATCGAGGGCAGCGAAGACCTGTTCGGGAAACCGGTGGTCCAGCAGGCATCGAGTGGCAAGGTTGATGCTGACCGGAAGCTGGCGATCTCCCCATCGTCGCCGAGCGTTGAGGGCACGCTCGAGTTGCCAGGCGATGAACCGTGGGTGGTCCGGCGAACGCTCCAGCACCGGCGCGAACGCTCCCGGCGCGGAGCAGGCCCTTCGTGGGATGGGACCAGCGCAGCATCGCCTCCATGGCCAGCGGCGCACCCGAGGGGAGGTCGATGATCGGCTGGTAGTACAGGTCGAGCTGGTCGTTCCTGATCGCCGCGTGCAGTTCGGAGTTGAGCACGACCGCGGCGGGGCCGCCGAGCTCGTCCATGGCTGGGTTGTAGAACTCGAAGTTGATGTTCTCGGCGCGCGCTTGGTTGAGGGCGACCGAGGCCTGGCGGAGCAGTTCCGCGCCGCTTCCGATCGGCGTGATCGAGTACGCCGCGCCGGCGGTGGCGCTGAGCGTCACGTGCGTGGTCCCGGGCTCGGCGGTGCCGAGCTCGACCGGCCGTGTAATCGCGCTCAGAAACGTCAGCGCGCGGCGCCGCACATGCGCGGGATCATTGGCGATCGGCAGATAAACACCGAAGTCGTCCGTGCCGATGTGAGCGACGTATTCGCCGTCCTCGGCCGCTTTCCACAGTCGTCTCCCGGTACGAGCCAGCAGGTCCTCGGCGACGTCATGCCCAAGAGCGCGCAAGATGTCTCGATATCCGGTGAGGTCGAGCACGATCAACGCAGTCGGATCCGCGTCCTCACCGGTCCGGAATCGTTTCTCGATATAATCGATGAACACCTGCCGGGTGGGCAACGCGGTCAGCCGATCGTGCGTGGCCAGATAAGTCTGTCGAGCATGGATCCGAGCATTTCGCACTGCGGCCCCGGCGTGTGCTGCGAGACTATGCAGCGCCTCCTCTTCGAACTGACCGAGACGAAGGTCAGGGGCCCCACCGACGAGCCAGGCACGCAGCCGCCCCGGCTCGGCGCTGTCGTCCGTCGGCACCGGCATGTCGGCAACGACCCGAGCGGGCAGAGCCGGCGCGTCCGCCGGATCGCCGCTCCAGGATTGCCCGCGGCGGACGTGCCGATGCAGCAAGGCCGGAACATCGTCGTGCGCGGACAGCTCGATCTCCACGACGTCCACGTCCGCGAGCGCACAGGCGTCCTCGGTAGCGCGCCTCAGAACCCCCGGCTCATCAAGGTCTTCGGTCAACCGCCCAACCGCAGCAGCATGCCGCTGCCCCGCCTCCCGCTCCTGACGCTCCGCGTAGTCGGCCCTCATATGCTTGATGCAGACAAACGCGCAGCGGCTAGCACGGCGACCATCGCCCAGGCGCCATAGTGAGACAAGAGCGACACTCCGATGGCCATGGCGAGGTTGCCGACAAGCGTCAGGAGCTGCAGACCCGCGCTTGCTCGCCAGGTCGCCAAAAGAGGGACATCTTGGGCGACGGCCACGACGGCCGCGACGGCCAGATAGGTCATCAGCCCGGCGACCAGCGCCGGCGAGCCGCCAGCATCGCAGAGATCGCTGCGCCAGTAAAGGGTCGCGATGACCCGACGAGAGCCAAGACTAGCGGCTGCGGCACGGCCGCGACTGTATAGCTAGAGATGTTGTAGACCGTCTTCACTGGTGCAAAGCGGCGTAGCGAGAGAGTTCAGTCGCGACGGCCACGGCGTTAGCAGCACCACCCATGGCGCAGGTGCCAACGGCGAGAGCGAGGACAGAGCCGGCCTCGCCCCATGCGAGCTCCACGCGCTGCGCGCCAAGGCGCATGGGCAGATGCAGAATCGAACGCCGGCGAGCAGCAGTGCTAGGACCGCCAGCCAGCAGCGGCAGGCGAAGGAAGCGGGCGACCGTAGCCACCTCGCGAGCGCAGCGACGGCCAAGCAGACTCGCTGCAGACCGCACGCAGCCGAGCAGATCAGAGGCGCAGGAGAGGCCGCGGGCAAGCGTGCCGTTGTCATCCCAGTGCCCCCGTTCGTCACAACATGTCACCGCGCGGATGGTACGTAGCCGAGTACGGAGAGTCGCCACCCCAATGGGCGATCTTGCGACATCAGTCCCGGATGTACCACGCGAGGTGCGAATCTCGAGGCGGTCCGACCTGCGTCAGCGTCAGTTCTGGCCGTCGCTGCCGGCCCCCACGGCGATCGCCCGCCGCATGCTTGGCCATGCAGTACTCGGACGCATACGTCAGCCCCGAGCGTCGCTGCCGAGGCGACCTGCGATCGCTCGCCTCAGGTGTCTGCCTGGTAAAGCGGCGGGAGAGGGTTCGATGGACCGCCTCTCTTGGGCAGTGCCAGAAGCGCCCCCCTGCGAAGTCTCGAGACAGGGGGCCGCGTATCGAAGTGGCCGCACCCCCTTCGGCCCGCGGCGACAGGGCTGGCGGCGGCGGGTTGTCGGCATCGCGTGGGTGCGTGGATCCGCCGGTCCGGTTGTTCGAAATAGCGTGCGGGATAACCCGGCTCAGCGACAAGTTTTTGTAGGCGATTCGCGACAGACATCACCGCAACGTGGCAACACCGTGCCGCTACGTTGCTACAACTCTATGAGTCGGTGCCCGAGCGGCGGGCGGGGCCGTTGGGGCGGGGGTGGCGTTCGAGGTAGGCGGCGCGGCTGGCGGTGTGGGCGGCGCGGAGTTGGTCGTCGGTGACGGACAGGACCCGGGCGAGGGCCTGGGTGTCCGTCGTAGGAGAGGGCCGCGGTCTCGCCTCGTTCGACCGCCGAGTAGGTGTTGCGGAGCAGGCCGGCGGCATCGGCGGTCTGTTGCTGGGAGAGGCCGGCGGTGGCGCGGAGTCGCTCCAGGGTGAGCGCATCGCCTTCGATCGGCTCGAGCAGCGCCGATGGCTCGATGCGCAGGGCGCGGGCCAGGGCGGCGACGGTCTCAACCCGCGGCACCTGCCGGCCGGCCTCCCACTCGCTGATCGAGCTGACATGCACGCCGGCCGCCTCGGCGAGGGCGCCCCTGGTCAGGTTGGCCGCCTCGCGGGCGGCGCGAAGCCGTTGCGGGTCGAAGCCGGTCGCCCCCTGCCGGCCACCGGCCACGTCAGCTCACGCTCCTCGCAGATCAGCAGCGACGACTCACGATGTCGTCACTGTCAGTGCCGGGGCCAGGATGCCCGACTCGCACCGTCGCGGACACCCCCAACCGGATTGATCCGGTATGCATTCTTGACGCGACCGCGTGACCATGCCAATCTCTTGGCATGGTCACGAACGCACGGGATGTGCGACAACGCGTCAGGGTGCATCGCGGAACAGTTCGGTGATCGGCACGTGCAAGGCGGCGGCGATGTCCCAGAGTCGATCGACTCGCGGGGACACGGCGCCGGTCTCGATGTTGGAGTAGAACGAGCCGATCCATGCCGGCACGGCGGGCGAGCGCCTCCTGGGAGAGGTTGCGCGCGGCCCGCAGCTGGCGGAGCCGACTGCCGAGGGCGCTGCGACGAACCTGCTGCAAGCGGGCGTGCTCGTCCTCCGGCGTCGACATGACGTAGCGAACCTACTGATCAGTGCCCCTTTCTGACGTTTCCTGTGGCCAATTCGCAACCACCTGTAGAGGATCCCCCACAATGAATGCGGTCGGCGAGACCGAGCTGGATCGGTACCTGCGCGACCTGATGGCGATGGTCGCGCGCGCTACGCCGGGTGCGTTCGTGATCGGTCGCACCGGTGACCGCCGGTACGCGCTGACCGCGCAGGACGGGCGCCACGTCGCCGTGGTCAACCGGCGTTCCGATGCCGAGATCTTCGCCCGCGATCGGCTCGACCTGCGGGCGCTGGTGACCGGGATCGCCGAGGTGCTCGGGCGTCATCACGACGACGGAGAAGGGCGCTGCTCGCAGGACGGGCAGTCGTTGCCCTGCGACACCCGGCGGGAGCTGGTCAGACGGGTCATGCCGAGAGGGCAGGCCACACGGTGACGAGAGAACGGGAGACGGACGAGATGCTGGACCAGGGCGATGCCGGGGGTGGCGGCGACCGGGCCGCGCTGATGAACGTGGTGGTGCCGGACAACTACTGCACGCAGGCGACGTACCGTCGGGCGGTCGGTCGTCGGTTGCGGACGGCCCGGGTCGTGTTGAACATCAGCCAGCAGGACGTCGCGGACGCCGCCGGCTGCTCTCGCAACTTCGTGAGCGGGATCGAGCGGGGTGCGCAGGGCGTCGACGCCTACCGGCTCAGCCTCGTCGCACTCGCGTTGCGAATGCGGCCGCGGACGCTGCTGGAGGGCGACGGCTGGGACGGCTGGATGAACGGGATGCATCTCGGTGCCGATGGGTGACGCATGCTGGATGGGTGCGGGACGACGTGCGGAGTGTGCTCGAGGCGGAGCGCGCGGACGTGGTCGGGCGGATCGCCGAGCTGCGCCGTGAGTTGGATCAGCTGATCCAGGACTCGGTCGGGGCCAACGCGGACGACGAGCACGATCCGGAGGGGGCGACGATCGCCTTCGAGCGGGCTCAGCTGAGATCGGTGCTCGGAGGCGGCCGAGCGGCGGTTGGCGGAGATCGACCGCACGATCGCGAGCCTCGACGCGGGAACGTACGGAGTGTGCGAGCGGTGCGGGCAGCCGATCGCGGCCGAGCGGCTCGTCGCCCGACCCAGCGCGACCACCTGCGTCACCTGCGCCTCCGCCTGACGGCGCGGCCGCTCCCGGGACGCTGTCGCCCGTTGCGGCCGCGGTGAGTCGGGATCGCGCCGTTGGGTGGCGGGGCGTCGTGATCCGCCGCCCGTTGGGTGGGGCGGGGCGGGTCGGTGCTCCGCCGCCCGTTGGGTGGGGCCGGGGCGGGTCGGTGCTCCGCCGCCCGGTGGGTGGGGCCTCGGTGCTGCACCGGCGCGGCGTTTCCCGGCGAGACGCAGAGGTCGCGCCGGGAGGGACGGGCCGAGTGGGGGACGGGCTGGGTCAGGACGTGGGCAACGGCATGCCGAGGGGGTTGGGGTGCGGGATCAGGCCGGTGGTGCGGATGGTGGTGGCGATCGGGTCGAGGAGGTCGAGGAGCCGTGCGGTCGCGGCCGGGCCGATCGCCTGCCACGGCTGCTCGGCGGCCGCGTCGGTCGCCGACTCCACCGCCTCGTGCTCGGCAGCGCCGCGTGCGGTCAGCCGGCCGTCGGCGTCGAGCCAGCCGCGTTCGATCATGCCGGCCCTGGCCGCGGCCCACTCGTCGTCGGGGAAGCCTCGGTGCAGCTTGAGGGTGGCCTCGTCCGACTCGCCGGATCCGGACTTGAGCAGGTGCGCCTCCACCGGGCCGACGCCGCGGCCGACCAGCACCGCGATGTGGCCGTCGCCGCGGTGCTCGCGCAGGACCGCGGTCGCCTGCCAGAGCGCGATCCGGGGGTTGTCGGACCGCGGCTCCGCCTGGTGCGCGGCGGCCAGCGGCCGCCCGGAGACGTCCGCCGCCGCCGCCGCCTGCCAGGCCAGCTCGGCCGCCTCGTCGAGGCCCTCGATCGGGCCGAGGTCGGCCATCCCCGCGTCGACGGCCGCGTTGCGGGCGGCGAGCGCCTGCTCGACGGTCGTGTACGACCACGCGTCCGGCAACGCCCGCGCGCACCCGGCTGCGGTGGAAGCCGAAGAACATCGCGCCGACCACGTCCGGCGGGACCGCCCCGAGCGGCGCCGACCGGAACGCGAAGTAGCCCATCCAGAACCCGCGCAGCCCCAGCGCGTCCGCCTGCTCGGTCCGGCGCGGGCTGAAGTAGATCACGTCGTGGATCGGCTCGTACCGAAGCCAGAGCTCGCGGGACGTGCTCACCGGCAACCTCCTCGTGTGTACGCTGCTATGACGCGTGTCATGAGCTGGGGGACAGATGGCGGACGGAACACCTCCCCGGGACCGGATGGTCTACAGCGCCGCGCAGCTGGTGCGCGAGCGGGGCGTCACCGCGACCGGCGTCCGCGATGTGGTCGGCCGGGCCGCGGCGCCGCGCGGATCGTTCCAACACTACTTCCCCGGCGGCAAGGACCAGCTGGTGTCCGAGGCGCTGCTGTGGTCGGGGGACTTCGCCGCGCAGTGGGTCGCCTCCTATGTGGACGGTGCCCGGAGGCCGACGCCGTCCGGACTGTTCACCCACATGGTGTCCCCGTGGAAGAGCGAGTTCAGCACCAGGGGGTTCGAGCGCGGCTGCCCGGTCAACGCGGCCGCCGCGGATCTCGCCGGTGGTGACTCGCCGGTCAACGCGCCGCTGCGGGAGGCGCTCGCCCGGTGGGAGGAGGCGATCGTCGCTGCCCTGGTCCGGATGGGTATCCCGGCCCGGCGCGCTCGCCGGCTGGCGACGCTGATGCTCTCCGCCCTGGAGGGAGCGATCCTCCTCGCCCGGGTACACCGGGACGTGCGGCCGCTGACCACGGTCGCCGGCGAGCTGGGCCCGCTGCTGGACCAGGCTCACCAGGGCTGAGCCG
Organism: uncultured Actinomycetota bacterium; assembly: GCA_963770145.1. GTDB lineage: Bacteria > Actinomycetota > Actinomycetes > Mycobacteriales > CADCTP01 > CADCTP01. The sequence continues at coordinate 764,011 of CAVYOJ010000002.1, forward strand.
CGGGTGCGCGCAGGTCGGAGGTACGGGCCTCGAGCGCTCGGATCACCGCGATCATGTCCTCCCCGCCGTGGCCCTGCGCGACCGCCTCGCCGAACAGGGCGTGGCTCACGTCCAACGCCGGCGAGGCCATGCCGGCCGCCCGGGCCGCCGCGGCGACAAGCTCGTTGTTGACCAGCACGTCGGCGGCCGCCGCCTGCGGGGAGAGGTCACCGGCCAGCAGCTTGGCCAGCTTGCCCCGGGAGACCGTGCTTGCCATCGGGCCGGCGTCCAGGACGGCCCGGAACGTGTCCATGTCCAGCCCGTGCACCGCGGCGAAGTGGGCCGCCTCGGCCAGCCCGGTCACGGTCGTGATCAGGTAGAGGTTCACCGCGAGCTTCATCGTGAGCGCGCTCGGGACCGGCCCGCAGTCGACGGTCTGCCGGCACAGGGGTGCGAGCAGCGGGACGCACCGCCGCGACCGCATCTGGTGAGCCGGCGAGCATCGCGACGAGCTCGCCGGCCTGGGCCGGGCCGCGGGAGCCGGAGACCGGCGCCTCGACGTACCGGCCGCCGGCGGCGTGGACGTCCGCCTCGAGGGCGCGCGAGTACGCCGGGGCGGTCGTGCCCATGTGCACCAGCGTCCGCCCGGCCACCAGCGGGCCGAACCCGGACGTACCGCGGCCGAGCGTGGCGTCGATGGCGGCGCCGTTGGCCAGCATCGCGAGCACCACCGGCGCCCGCTCGAACACCTCGGCCACCGACGCGGCCACCGCCGCACCCGCCGACCGGAACGGCTCGGCCTTCACCGCCGTACGGTTCCAGACCACCAGGCTCGTGCCGGCCCGCAGCAGGTTGGCCGCCATCGGCTCGCCCATCAGCCCGAGCCCGAGGAATCCGACCGCCACGGACGCAGCATAGCTATGACGACCGTCATATGACAGTAGTCATGACAAAGTCGCGGATGGCGGCGGCGAGCGAGGCCGGCTGGTCGAGCGGGACGAGCGTGTAGCTGTCGGCGACCTCGACCAGCCGGGAGTCCGGCAGCAGGTCGGCGAGCCGGCGGCCGTGCTCGGGCGGCATCACCCGGTCCTCGGCGGCCCAGACCACCAGCGCCGGCCGGTGGAACGACGGCAGCGCGGCGCTCGCCTCGGCCACCGCGCGGCCGTCGATCGCCCGCAGCATGCGGACGGTGTCCCGGCGGATCGCCGAGCTGGTGAGGACCGGCCTGATCCAGCCGGCGGTGACGGCGTCGCCGCGCTTGGTCAGCCAGCCGAACGCGATCGGCAGCCGGCGCACGGCCCGCAGCCGCAGCTGCTGCATGAACGCGCCCGAACAGCCGCGGCGACAGCCGGCCGGAGAGCACCAGCACCTTGCCGGTCAGCCCGGGCGGGACGTTGTCGAACGCCTCGCAGGAGACCAGCACGGCCCGGCCGACCCGCTCGGCCTTGCCGGCCAGCACGAGCTGGACCAGCGCCCCGCCGGTGTCGTTGCCGACCAGCGTGACGTCGTGCAGGTCGAGCCGGTCGAGGAACTCCTCGACCAGCCGGGCGATCGCCGGCAGCGAGAGGTCGCCGGACATCGGGTGCCGGTGCGCGCCGAGCGGCAGGGTCGGCGCGACGCAGCGGTGGTCGGCGGCCAGGTCGGCGATCGTGCCGTCCCACAGCGAGCCGTCCATCAGCAGGCCGTGCAGCAGGACGACGGTCGGACCGTCGCCGCCCGTGTCGAGGTAGTCGAGGGTGCCGGCGGACAGGTCTGATCTGCATGAGCAAAGTGAACCACGCGGTTCACATGCTGTCCACGGCCTCCTCCTGGTCGAGCGCGCGGGCCAGCGCGTCCAGGCCGGCCTCGACGCCGTCGGTGTTCCCGCTGGTCAGCCGGTCGATGAGGAAGCCGCGCAGGGCGCCGAGGATCAGCTCGGCGACCTCCAGCCGGCGGCGCTCGGGCCAGGTGTCCGGCAGCAGGGACAGCAGGGCCGGCAGGTACTGCTGGGACGCGCCGCGACCGAGCGCCGCGTACCGGGCCGGGTCGTACATGGACAGGCCGATGGCCTGGTCGAGGACGTGACCCTCCTCGGCGACCAGCGCCGGCCAGAGGTCGCGGACCCGGGCCGACAGCGGGCGGTCGGGGTCCCGGGCCGCGGCGGCCAGGCCGCGGTCGATGCGGCGGTCGCGCAGCTTCAGGATCGCCTGGGCGAGCAGGTCGTCGGCGCCGTCGAAGTAGTAGAGCAGCACCTTGTGCGTGGTGCCGGCGGCGCGGGCGGCCCGGCGCAGGGAGAAGTCGACCAGGCCGTTGGCGGCGAGGTCGTCGGCGACGCGGTCGAGCAGGTCCCGGCGGCGGGCCTCGCCGCGCGCCGACCCGGCCGAGCGCCGGTACGCCGGTCCGGCGGCCGGCGCCGCGTCGCCGCGCTCCACCGGGCCGCCGGGTGGGAGCGGGTCGCTTGCGGGCGCTGCTGGCGGGGTGCCGGCGGGACGGCGGGCGGTCATCCGGCGGGCTTCCAGCCGAGAGCGGGGCCGAGGCGGGTGGCGATGTCGGTGAGGATCTGCACGTAGTCCGGCTCGTCGAAGCTGAACGGCAGCGCGAACGCCACCTCGGTCACCTCCTGGAAGCCGGCGTGCGCGTGCAGCGCGCGCGGCGATCTGCGCGGACGGCCCGAGCAGGTCGCGGGCGAACATGCAGCCGGCCCGGACCCTGCGGCGCGGCGGTCCGCGGCGTCCGCGCGGCCACGTACGCCTCGTACCTCTCGCGCTGCGACGGCGACGGCGCCGTCGGTCGGGATGACGACGAGGCCCTGCGACACCCGCCCGGTCGGGTGCGCCGACCGGAACGCGCGGATGTGCGAGCGCTGGATCTCGGCGAAGTCCTCGGACTCCTCGGCCCGGACCACGCTGCTGGTGAGGAAGTTCATCCCGTGCTCGCCGGCCCACGCGGCCGAGCGCAGGCTGGCCCCGCCGTACCAGAGGCGGGAGCGCAGGCCCGGCGAGTGCGGCTGCACCCGGTCGGAGAACTGCTCGATCCCCTCGGTGCCCTGGAAGCTGCGACGCCGGCTCGCCGGCCACGAACCGCAGCAGCCGCAGCACCCGCTCGTAGCTGAAGTCCTCGGCCTCGGCGGTGTCCGGGTAGAGCGCGGCCCTGACGTCGTCCCAGTGCATCGGCGGGCCGACGCTGACGCCGGGGTTGAGCCGGCCGCCGGAGAGCACGTCGACGGTGGCCAGATCCTCGGCCAGCCGCAGCGGGTTCTCCCAGCCGAGCGGGATCACCGCGGTGCCGAGCTCGATCCGGCGGGTGCGCTGGGTGGCGGCGGCGAGCACCGCGACCGGCGAGGAGATCCCGTACTGCAGGTGCCGGTGGCGGACCCAGGCGCTGTCGAAGCCGAGCCGCTCGCCCAGCTCGATCATCCGCAGCGTGGTCTCGTGGCCGGCGGCCGGGTCGGCCTCGTCGAACAGGCCGATGGTGAGGAACCCGAGCTTCTCCAGCGGTGTCCCGGCGGGCGGCATCCTGCCACCGTACGGTCACCGGCCGGCGAACGTAGGATCGGACGATCGTGTCCGGGATCCCTGCCGCCGTGGTGCCCGTCGTCCTGCTCGCCGCGCTGCTGCACGCGACCTGGAACGCGATGGCGCACGCGGTGCCGGACCGGCTGATCGCGTTCGCCCTGATCGGCACCGCCTACCTGATCGCGGGCGGGGCGATGGCCGCGGCGACACCGCTGCCGGCCGCCGGGTCCTGGGTCTACCTCATCGCGTCGGTGCTGCTGCACGTCCTCTACAACCTGCTGCTGATGCGCTCGTTCATGCTCGGCGACTTCGGGCAGGTCTACCCGCTGGCCCGGGGTACGGCGGTCGCGGTGGTCGCGGTGCTCGCCACCGTCGCGGTCGGCGAGGCGATGCCGCCGGCCCGGCTGGTCGGCGTGATCCTGGTCTGCGTCGGCCTGGCCGCGCTGGTCGCGCCGCTCGGCCGGACCGCCCACGCCGAGCTGCCGGCGGTGGTGGCCGCGCTCGGCACCGGCGTCATGATCGCCGGCTACACCACCGTGGACGGCGTCGGCGTGCGCGGCTCGGGCAGCGTGCTCGGCTACACCGGCTGGCTGTTCCTCCTGCAGGGCGCGGCGCTGCCGATCCTCGCGTACGCCCGCCGCGGCCGGGGTCTCGCCCGGCAGGCGCGGCCGTACCTGCTGGCCGGGCTCGCCGGTGGCGTCCTCTCGCTGACCGCGTACGGGCTGGTGCTGTGGGCGCAGACCCGCGCGCCGCTGGCCCCGGTCGCCGCGCTGCGGGAGACCAGCAGCCTGATGGGCGCGATCATCGCTGCGGTCGTGTTCAAGGAGTCGTTCGGCCGGCGGCGGATCCTGGCCGCGGTCGTGGTCACGGTCGGCGTGGTGCTGACGAACCTGTGACGCTGCCCGTTCAGGCAGACTTCGTTGACGAGGTGCGGCGGTGGCGGGATGGTCGCCGCGGGGGGATGCGCCATGCGGGCTTTCCACACCGACGGTGGCCTGTCGGTCCGGGCCACCGCGGGCACGAACACGGTCCTGCTCGGCTGGGATCTCGCCGACCCGGCCGGCTGCCTCGGCTTCGGCGTGCACCGCACCGACCACACCGAGGACGAGGCGTACTGGCTGCGCGGCCTCAAGGTGTTCCGCTCGGTCGTGCCGCACCCTGGCCTCGGGATGGACTTCTCGCTGCGGACGCATCCGATCCAGGGCTTCCAGTGGGGCGACTACACGGCCAAGCCCGAGCACGACTACACCTACCGGGTGGTCGCCTGGGGCGGCACGCCCGGCGCGCTCACCCCGCTGGCCGACGTACGGGTGGACGTGCGGACCGAGGCCGAGGACGACGGCCGGCACGGGATCTGGTTCAACCGGGGCGTCGCCGGATCGCAGGCGTACGTCAAGCGGTTCGGGCAGTTCACCCCGCCGGTCGGAGCGGGTGAGGACCACCCGGCGTTCGCCTGGCTGTCCCGCGGGCTCGGCGAGGCGTTCGTCCGGTTCGCCGGCCGCGCGAACGGGGCCGAGTGGGGGCTGCGCGGCGCGTTCTACGAGTTCACCTGGCGGACCGGGCTGGCCGCGCTGGCCGCGGCCCGGGACGCCGGCGCGGACGTGCAGCTGGTCGTGCACGGCCGGGACCGCGACGCCGCCGGCAAGGACAGCGACACCACCGCGGCCGACAACCACGCGGCGGTCGCCGCGGCCGGGCTGGACGACGTGGTCAGCTGGCGGACGGCGCCGAACAAGAGTGCGCTGCAGCACAACAAGTTCCTCGTGCTGACCAGGGCCGGGCAGCCGGTCGCGGTGTGGACCGGCTCGACCAACCTGACCCAGGGAGCGATCTTCGGGCACCTCAACGTCGGCCACCTGATCGGCGACCCGGCGGTCGCGCAGCGCTTCCTCGACTACTGGGCCCAGCTCGCCGACCAGACCGTCACGACGGCGAAGCTGCGGCTGTGGTCCGAGTCGACCAACCCGGTCGACCTCGCCGCCCCGGGCATCGCCACGATCTTCTCGCCGCGGGCGACGACCAGCCCGCTGCTGGACGGGTACGCCGGCGCGTTCGACGGCGGGACCTCGAGCGCGCACATCACCGGCGCGTTCGGGCTGAACAAGGTGTTCCGGCAGCGGCTGGGGATCGACCGGGACGTCGTCCGTACGGTGCTGCTGGACCAGAAGCCCGACGCCGGGCAGGAGATCCCGACCGTCGACCCGGACGTACGGGTCTCGTGGGGGGACTACCTGCACAAGGTGACGTTCGAGCAGTGGGCGGACGAGCACCTGACGAACTTCAACAGCTGGGTGAAGTTCATCCACACCAAGATCATCATGATCGATCCGCTGGCGCCGGCGCCGGTCACGCTGACCGGGTCGGCCAACTACTCGGACAACTCGACCACGGACAACGAGGAGAACACCGTCGTGATCCGCGGTGACGGGACCGCGGCCGGGGACGCCGCGGCCCGGCGGGTGGCCGACGTCTACCTCACCGAGTACCAGCGGCTGTTCATGCACTTCGTCTTCCGCGACTGGGCGGCGAAGGACGCCGAGACCGGCGAGGGCGGCGGGTTCCTGGCCGAGGACGACAGCTGGACCGCGCGCTACTACGAGCCCGGCGGCTGGCGGGCCCGGCAGCGGGCGACGTTCGCGTCACCCGTGGCCTGAGCGCCCCGCGCCGGACCGCCCGTCCCCGGTCCGGGCGCACCGCGCAGCGGCCGGAGTGCCGGGTCCCGGACGGCCGAGACGCCCCTCCGGTGTGCGGGGAGGGGCGTCTCGGCGGTCCCTACCTGGGGCAGTGGACCTGCGGGTTCCACATCGCGAGCACGCCGGCCGGGTTGTTCTTCCAGATCCAGACGTGCTGCGAGTAGAACGGCGCCAGGCCGAACCGGTTGGGTGCCGGGGTCTGGTCGAAGGACGTGCCGTCGAACAGCCTCGGGGGCTTGCTGTGGTCCGCGTCCCAGGCGGCCTTGTCCACGATGAACTCCAGCGCGGCCAGCCGCAGCGTGCCGTCCCGGTCCGGCGCGTACACCAGCGCCTCGGGGTGGCGGATGTCGAGGCCAGGGTCGGCGACGAGGGGGCCCTTGACGAAGTGCACGCCCATGCCGCCCTCGCCCGGCATGGCGATGCACGTGAGACCGGCGATGTCGTGCAGCAGGCCGTAGCCCGCGTCCTCGGCGTTCGCGATGTTGTGGAAGGTCGCGGTGGCGGCGCGCATCCGGGCGACCTGGAGCGCCGACGGGCGGCCGGTCGAGGCGGAGTGCCCGGAGTGCTGGTGCGCCGCGGCCGACGTCGGCGTCGACGCGGCCGCGGACGGTCCGGTCAGCGCCGGCACGAGAGCCGAGCGCCGCCACCCCGGCGAGCCCGACCACCAGCCGGGCGACCCGGGCGGTTCTCACACTCCCTCCTGGACCTGGAAGACGTCGTCGGCGACCAGACCGTGCGCGTCCCGGTGCACGGTCGTGGCGGCGTCCGCGGACGGCGCCTCGACCAGGCAGAACACCTTCCCGTTCGACTCGTCGACCCAGTAGCGCAGGTAGCGCACGTCGTGCTTGCCCTGCTCGGCCAGGTCGGCCAGATGGGCCTTCTCGACGTCGCCGGCGCTCACCCCGCCGTCGATCGTGTGGACATCCATGTACAGCGGCATCGTCGTGCTCCTCGGTTGGTGGAACGTGCGCACCGAACGTAGGAACAGCGGCGGGGCCGGCAGATCGGGAGCGGTTACCCATACCGGTGGCGGCAGTACCCATCTTTCCGGGCCGCCCAGGGCAGACTGGTGCGGTGTCCTCGGCCCCGCGAGCTGCCCGGCTGGCCGGTCTCGTGGTGCTCGTGTACGCGCTGCTGCGGCTGCCGGCGGATGCCGACACTGCCGCCGGGCACGCTGTCGATCGTGCAGTTCAACATGTGCGGCAACGCCTGCGGGACGCGATTCGCGGTCGTCGACGACCTGGAGGCGGAGATCACCGGCACGCGGACGGCAGCCGTTCGTGCGTGACGCTGAACGAGCTCTGCCGCGGCCAGTACGACCGGCTGCTGGCGAACCTGCCGTACCACGGCCACTTCGAGCCGACGCTGCGGAGCCGGTGCTGGGACGGCAGCGACTACGGCATCGCGGTGCTGGTCCGCAGCAGCAACGTCGCGTACGCGGGCAGCACGCGGCTGCCCGCCCCGGCCGGTGGCGAACCTCGCACCGTGACCTGCGTACGGACGGCGGTGCAGGGCCGGCCGCTGGTCGCCTGCGCGACCCACCTGGACACCGACCCGGCGAACACGGCCAGCCAGGTCGCGGCCGTCGCCGAGCACGCCGGCGCGTTCCGGGCGGACGCCGCGGTGGTGGTCGGCGGCGATTTCAACGCCACCCCGGACCGGCCGGCGCTCGACCCGATGGACGCCGGCTTCGTCGAGGCGGACGCCGCCGACGACGCGTTCACCGGCGGCTGCTCGCGCGCCCGCTGCGGCGGTGGGCCCGGGTACGCGCACCCGACCCGCAAGATCGACTACGTGTTCCTCTCCCGCGGCGACTTCACCGGCGTCTCGGCCCTGGTGTCCTCGCGCCGCACTCGGACCACACGCCGCTGTGGGCCACCGCCACGCTCGCGCCGGCACGCTGACCTCGGCCGGGGTTCCCGGTCCGCTCAGATCATGGTCATCCCGTGGCCAGCTGGGGCGACTAGTGTCCGATGTCCGGATCGGATCGCCCACGCCGGACCCAGGAGAGGACGCAGCATGGTCACGGTCGACCGCCGTACGTTCCTGAAGCTCGCCGGGGTGCCCGCGCTCGGCGCCGCCCTGCCGATCGACCTGAGCAAGGCGCTCGCGATACCCGCGCACGACCGGACCCGGTCGATCCGCGACGTCGAGCACGTCGTGTTTCTCATGCAGGAAAACCGGTCCTTCGACCACTACTTCGGCACCCTGCGCGGGGTGCGCGGGTTCGCCGAGCCGCACCCGGTGACGCTGCCGTCGGGCAAGTCGGTGTTCCACCAGCCGGCCGGGGACGGCGAGCTGCTGCCGTTCCGCCCGGACGTGCCGGACGTCGGCAGGATGTTCCTGCCCGACCCCCCGCACGGCTGGGCCGATACGCACGCCGCGTTCGACGAGGGCCGGCACGACCGGTGGGTGCCCAACAAGGGCGTGCAGACGATGACCTACCACACCCGGGCCGACCTGCCGTTCCCGTTCGCGCTCGCCGAGGCGTTCACGGTCTGCGACAACTACCACTGCTCGCTGCTCGGCCCGACCGACCCGAACCGCTACCACATGTGGACCGGCTGGGTCGGCAACGACGGCAAGGCCGGCGGTCCGGTCGTCACGAACGCCGAGCTCGGCTACGACTGGGGGACCTACCCGGAGCGGCTGCAGGCAGCCGGAGTGAGCTGGAAGGTCTACCAGGACGCCGGTCTCGGCCTCGACGCCGACGGCGTGTGGGGTTTCACCCAGGACCCGTTCATCGGCAACTTCGGCGACAACTCGCTGCTCTACTTCCACCCGTACCGGAACTCCGAGCCCGGCGACCCGCTGTTCGACCGGGCCAGGACCGGGACCGTGATCAACGACCAGGGCCGCTCTCCGGACGCGCTGCTGGCCGACTTCCGCGCCGACGTCCGGCACGGCCGGCTGCCGCAGGTGTCCTGGATCGTCGCGCCCGAGGCGTACAGCGAGCACCCGAACTGGGAGCCCGACTTCGGTGCCTGGTACGTCTCCCAGGTCGTCGACATCCTCGCCTCGAACCCCGAGGTGTGGAGCAAGATGGTCCTGTTCGTCACGTACGACGAGGAGGGCGGCTTCTTCGACCACCTGGTGCCGCCGACCCCGCCGGTCGGACCGGGCCGCGGCATCTCCACCGTGCCGACGACCAACGAGCTGTTCCCCGGCCAGCCCGACCTGCCCGCTGGCCCGTACGGGCTGGGCATGCGGGTGCCGATGATCGTGGTCTCGCCGTGGACCCGCGGCGGCTGGGTGAACTCGCAGCTGTTCGACCACACCTCGCTGATCCGGTTCCTGGAGCGGCGGTTCGGGCCGCGGGAGGACAACATCACCCCATGGCGGCGGGCGGTCGTCGGCGACCTCGGCACCGCGTTCGACTTCGCCCATCCGAACGAGGACCGGCGGGTGCGGCTGCCGGACACCGACGACTTCAAGCCCGAGGACCTGACCCGGCAGCCGGACCAGGTGCCGGTGCCGCCGGCCGACCAGCGGCTGCCCCGGCAGGAGAAGGGCGTCCGGCCGGCCCGGGCCATCCCGTACACGCTGTTCGCCGACGGTCGGGTGGTCGGCTCATCGGTCCGGGTCGAGCTGGCCAGCAGCGGCGCGGCCACCGGCGTGTTCCAGGTCCGCTCCCGCGGCGACGACCCGCGGGCGTACACGGTCGAGCGGGGGAAGCGTGTGAGCGACACCTGGGACCGCGACGGCGGGTACGACCTGGCGGTGCACGGGCCGAACGGGTTCTTCCGCGGCTTCTCCGGCGGCGACTCGGGCGCCGAGCTGGACGTGCGGGCCAGCTACGACGACCGGCCGGTGGCGATCGCGCTGCGGCTGGCCAACCCCGGGCGGCGGTCGGCGCGGGTGACGGTCCGGGACGGGTACGGCTCGCGGCTGCGCACGCTGGTCGTCGGCGCCGGGCAGACGGTGACCGAGCGCTGGCCGCTGGCCCGCAGCCGCGGCTGGTACGACCTGCTGGTCACCGTCGCCGGCGACCCGCACTTCCAGCGCCGGTACGCCGGCCACGTGGAGACCGGCGAGGACACCGTCACCGACCCGCTGATGGGCGGGCTCCTCTGACCGATCACGGCCGAGCCGCGCCGGCGGGCCGACCGCCGCGGCCGATAATGCCGGCGTGTCCATCAGACCCGCAGCACCCGGCGACCTGGACCGGATCCTCGCGCTCGCCGCGGCGCAGCGGGAGGAGTACGCCGGCTTCCAGCCGCGGTTCTGGCGGCCGGCGCCGGGTGCGGCCGACGCGCAGCGGGCGTACCTGCTCGGGCTGGTCGAGGACGGCATCGCGCTGGTCTCGGAGCCGTCGTTCGGCTACGCGTTCGGCACGCTGCTGCCGGCGCCGCCGGTGTACCAGCGCGGGCCGGCCTGCCTTGTGGTCGACTTCGCCGTCGAGGACCGGCCGCTGTGGCCTCGGGTCGGCGTCGAGCTGCTGGCGGCCGTGCGGGTGGCGGCCCGGGACCGCGGCGCGACCGGGACGGTGGTCGTCACCGCCCGCCTGGACGGGCCCAAGCGAGCGGCGCTGACCGCGGCCGGCCTGGTGCCGGCGTCCGAGTGGTGGGTCGGCGAGCTCGACTGACTCAGCCGTGCAGGACCGCGTCGACGAGCAGGTCGCGGGCCGCGCCGGCCGGGCCCTCGATGTTGAGCAGCACGACCACGGTCGCGTCGGCGGACGGGATGCGCTGCACCAGCGTGGTCACGCCCGGGTCGCCGCCGCCGTGGCCGAACCGGCCGTCGCCGTAGAGGAAGCACCCGTAGCCGTAGTCGATCCCGGGCTCGACCTGGACGTGCGGGCTGAGCATGACGTCCCGGCGGTCCCCGAGCAGCGACCCGTCGTCGTACGCGCGGAGGAACCGGTCCAGGTCCGCGGCGGTGCACTGGGCGCCGCCGTCGGCCCCGCCGATCACCGGCAGCGAGTACACATTGGACCGTCCGGACGACAGGTAGCCGACCGCGAGGTCAGGCACCGGCTCGTCCAGCCGGAAGAACCCGCTCGCCGCCATCCCGGCCGGCTCGAACACCTGCCGCCGTACGGCGTCCACAAAGGACAGTCCGGAGACCTCCTCGACGACCAGCCCGAGCAGCACGTAGCCGGCGTTGGAGTAGTGGAACTCGCCGCCCGGCGGCCCGTACGGCGGCCGGTCGCGGAACAGCGGCAGGAAGTCGGCCGGGCGCTCGAACCGGTAGCAGGGCCGGTCGGTCCACAGCGTCTCGTACTCGACCGGGTCCGGGCCCTCCTCCTCGGCGTAGTCGCCGATGTGCGAGGTGTGGCTGAGCAGGTGGTGCACGGTCACGTCGGGGCGCAGCGTGGACGGTCGCCGCTGCGCCGGCAGCAGCGAGACCACCGGCGCGGCGAAGTCGACGCCGAGGGTCGCCACCGTGACCGCGGTGAACATCTTGGTCACCGACGCGAGCCCGAACCGGGTCGCCGGCGTGACCGGGATCCCGGCCGCCCGCTCGGCCAGCCCGAAGCACTCCTCGAACTCGACCCCGCCCGGCCCGGTGATCACCGCGATCCCGGACAGGTCGAGCTCCCGCAGCCGCTCCGCCAGGTCCGCCATGACCCCAACGTCCCACACGGTCGCCAGGGATTTGCGCGGTCAGGCGGCCCGGGTACGCAGCCGGCGCAGCGCGGCCGCGCGGCCGACCTGGTCGCCGACCCGCAGGCAGGCCTCGTACGCCTCGGCGTACCAGGCCAGGGCCTCGACCCGGCGGCCCTGGCGGTCCCGGCAGCCGGCCAGCTGCAGCAGCGCCGCAGCCCGGTCGGCCGGCCGGTCCAACCCGGACAGCGCGACCCGCAGGTGCTCGGCGCCCTGGGCGTACCGACCGAGTCGGCACAGCGTCAGGCCGAGCCGCAGCCGCATCTGCGGGTCACCCCCGGCGGCGGCCCGCTGGTACAGCAGCAGCGCGTCGGCGTCGGACAGGTGCTCGCCCAGCGCCGGCGCGAGCCGCAACGCGAAGTCGGGATCCGGGACGGCGAGCAGGGTGGGCAGCTCGGCCGCCAGCCAGGAACGGGCGCCGCCCGCGGACCGGAACGGCGGCAGCGCGACGACCGGGCCGTCCGGGGCGGCGACCGCGGCCGCGGCGATCGCCCGGGTCAGCAAGTGCCGCAGCAGCCGGCCGCGGGCCGCGCGGGTCTCCGCGGTGTCGGCGGTCGCCGCCCGCAGCCGGTCCGGCACGACGACCCGGTCGCCGACCGTGTCGACCAGTCCCTCGGCGGCCAGCAGGCTCACGGCGGCCCGGGCGACCGGCCGGGAGACGCCGGCCAGCGCGGCCACCGAGCCCATCGCCGCCGACGGTCCCGGGTAGATCCCGAGCAGCCGCAGGAACCCGGCCTGGTCCGCCGGTCCTGGTGCGGCGCGATGGCGGGCGCGCGGCAGGGTGCGCACGGATCACCTCCCGACTCCTCATCGGAGAAGAGCAGCGAGAGCGCGCCGCGATACGCCGGCGGATCCCCTCGTGCTCGGCCAGCACCGCGGCCGGCCCGGGCGCGGACGCCGCGGGCGGTCAGGATGAATCGATCCTGACGGGCAAGTAAAGGGATTCCATAGGCATCCTTTGCATTTTCTGTGTATCAGCCCGGAATCTCGGACCGTTAGCGTGCGCAACGGCCTCTTCCGGCCGACCACTGCCGTTCTGCCTGGGGGGATGAGTGTCCCGAGCTGGTCTCCGCCGTGCACTGGTGTGCGCGACAGCCGTATCCACAGGCGTTCTCGGACTGGTGGGGGTGGCGGAGGCCGCTCCTTCCCCGTCCGCGTCCGGCCCCACCCAGCACGTGATCGTGCTGCTGAAGAACCAGCACTCCGAGCTGCCCGCGAGCGCCGCCAACGCCGGCCGCCGCGCGCAGGTCACGAACAGCGACCAGGCACCCCTGGTCGCGCGGGCCAAGAGCCACGGCGGCAAGGACTTCCGCCAGCTGCACGTGGCGAACGCGTTCGCCACCGCCGTGCCGGCCGCCGAGGCCGCCTCGCTGGCCGCGGACCCGTCCGTCGCCGCGGTGGTGCCGGACAAGCTGATCAAGGCGCCGAGCCTGGACCGCGAGCGGCCGTCGAAGGCCGCGCCGGGGCCGGTGTCCAACCTCGTCTGCCCGAGCGACCCGAGCAAGCCGCTGACCGAGCCCGAGGCGCTCGACCTCACCCACACCACCGAGGCGCAGCGGATCTCGACCGGCAAGGGCGTCCGGGTGGCCTTCCTGGCCGACGGCGTCGACCCGAACAACGCCGACTTCATCCGGCCGGACGGGTCCCACGTCTTCATCGACTACCAGGACTTCTCCGGTGAGGGTCCGTTCGCGCCGACCGGCGGTGGCGAGGCCTTCGGCGACGCCAGCTCGATCGCGGCGCAGGGCCGGCAGACGTACGACCTGGCCAACTACGTCAACCCGGCGCACCCACTGCCGCCGGGCTGCACGATCCGCGTGCTGGGCATGGCTCCGGACGCGTCGCTGGTCGGCCTCAAGGTCTTCCCGGCCGGCGGGTTCGCATTCAACTCCTCGATCCTCGAGGCGCTGGACTACGCGGTCACCCACGACCACGTCGACGTGATCAACGAGTCCTTCGGCAGCAACCAGTTCCCGGACACCAACGACGACCCGACCGCGGTCTTCAACGAGGAGCTCGTCCGGGCCGGCATCGTGATCACCGCGAGCAGCGGCGACTCCGGTGACTTCAACACGATCGGCTCGCCGGCCAGCTCCCCGGGGATCATCTCCGCCGGCGGCACGACGATGTTCCGCAGCTACGCGCAGACCACCGGCAGCGGCTTCCAGCTGAGCAACGGGAAGTACCGCAGCAACGCGATCTCGGCGCTGAGCTCGGCCGGCTTCACCCAGCCCGGCCGGACCATCGACCTGGTGGCTCCCGGTGACCTCGGCTGGGCGCTGTGCTCGACCGACGTCGACATCTACCAGAACTGCTTCGACAACAAGGACGAGCCGTCGCCGATCCAGCAGTTCGGCGGCACCAGCCAGTCGGCGCCGCTGACCGCCGGGGCCGCGGCCCTGGTCATCCAGGCGTACCGGGACAGCCACCACGGCGCCAGCCCGAGTGCCGACCTGGTCCGCCGGCTGCTCACCAGCACCTCCGAGGACCTCGGCCTGCCGACCTCCCTGCAGGGTGCCGGCCTGCTCGACTCGCTGGCCGCGGTGAAGGCCGCCCGGTCCATCCGCGGCGGGTCCCGCCCGGCCGACGGCGAACTGGTCGCCAGCGTCAACCAGCTCAACCTGTCCGCCAGGGCCGGCGGCTCGGCGACCGCGCACGTGCAGGTCACCAACGTCGGCAGCCGGCCGCAGGTGGTGCAGTCCTCGATCCGTACGACCACCAAGGTGCTGGCGACGACGGCCAAGACGGTGCCGTTCGACCGGGACAGCCTGCCGACGTTCGTCGACAGCTTCGGCATCACCCGGACGTTCACCAAGACGACGTTCTCGGTGCCGCGCGGCGGTGACCATCTGGCCGCGTCGATCGCGTGGCCGGGCAACGGGCAGTTCACCGTCCGGCTCATCCTGCTCGAGCCGGACGGCACCTACAGCGGGTTCAGCATCCCGCAGGGTGCCGGCAGCGGCTTCGCCGTCGTCGACATCCCGCAGCCGAAGTCCGGCACCTGGACCGCGATCCTGTTCAGCTCGCCCGGCGCGGTCGGCTTCACCGGGACCGTCCAGTTCGGCGCGACCACGTTCCAGAACGTGGCCAACGGCTCGGCGTCGCCGCGGCAGCTGGTGATCCCGGCCGGCGCGACCCGAACGGTCACCGTCCGGGTGCCGGCGCCGCGCAAGGCCAGCGACACCAGCGACGCGCTGGTGCTCACCGGCTCCGGCCCGAGCACGGTCATCCCGATCACGCTGCGCACGCTGGTGCCGCTTGACCGCAACGGTGGCTCGTTCACCGGCGCGTTCGCCGGTGGCAACGGCCGCGGCGGCATCCCCAACCCCGGTGCCTGGTACGACTTCGACATCAAGCACGGCACCAAGGCGCTGTCGGTCGGGTTCACCGTGAACGGCAACACCAACCAGCAGCTGTACGGGTTCCTCATCGACCCGAACGGCGAGCCGGTGTCGGAGAAGACGAACCAGCGGGCCGACGGCACCCTGGTCGGCAGCCTGCAGTTCAGCACGGTCAACCCGCAGCCGGGTCGGTGGCGGGTCGCCCTGGCGGTGTTCGGGCCGATGTCCGGCACCGCGCTGGAGACGCCGTTCACCGGGAAGATCTCGCTCGACCCGGCCAAGGTGTCCGCGCCCGGCGTGCCGAACTCGCCGTCCGCGCATCTGAAGGCGGGCACGCCGGTGACCACGACGGTCCGGTTCACCAACCGCGGCGCGACCGACCAGGCGTACTTCCTGGACGGCCGGCTCAACGGTCGGACCGACACCTCGCTGGTCGTGGACAACGCCGACTTCACGATCGTCAACGCACCGCTGGGGCCGTTCCCGGCGGCGCGGGTGCCGACCGAGTCGGACTCGTTCCACATGGCGGGCGACCGGCGACGGGCCGTTCAACTTCGAGGTCTCGCCGTTCCCGGCCGACCACACGGAGGACCTGTCCTTCGAGGGTGACCCCGACCGCGAGGCCGGCCCGGTGGGCACCAGCCCGTCGGTCACGGTGTCCGACCCGATCGTGGCGCCGCAGACCTGGCTGGCGCTGCCGACGATCGGCAACGGGCCGTTCGGTGACGCGGGTGCCGGCACGGTGAACATGCACTTCACCGCGACCGCGCACACCCGGCCGTTCGACGCGGCCGTGACCTCGGCCACCGGTGACCCGCTGCTGGCGTACGTGTCGGCCGACGCACCGGCGGCGACGCCGGTGACGGTGGACGTCGGCGCCAACGGCTCGATCCAGGTGACCATCACCCCGACCGGGGCGAAGGGCACCGTGGTGCGGGGCACGCTGTTCCTGGACGCGATCGACCCGATCACCGGGAGCACGGACGAGGTTGCCGCGCTGCCGTACGCGTACACGGTCAGCTAGCAGGGCGTACGAGAAGGGCGCCCTCCCCTCGCGGGGAGGGCGCCCTTTCGCCTTGTCAGGGCACCAGCACGATCTTGCCGCGGGTGTGCCGCTTCTCCAGCTCCGCGTACGCGTCCCGGACGCGGTCGAGCGGGAACGTGCGGACCGGCACGTCGAGCTCGCCGGCCGCGGCCAGCTCGGCCAGCCGGGACAGCGCCGCCGCGCCGGGGGTGTCCGCGCCGAACACGGCCCGCGCGCCGGTCCGCTCGGCCGCGGCGAAGTCGATGATCGTGACGATCCGCTCGACCGGGACGCCGAGCGAGACGGCCAGCTCGACGTAGCCGTCGCCGTACAGGTCGATCCAGGCGTCGATGCCGCCGGGGGCGGCCGCGTGCAGCCGGTCGGCCAGCCCGTCGCCCGTACGCGACCGGGCGGATGCCGTGCGCGGTCAGCCAGTCGGCGTTGTCCGCCGAGGCGATGCCGATCACGTCGGCGCCCTCCCGCCGGGCCAGCTGGACGGTGAGCACGCCGACCCCGCCGGCCGCGCCGGAGACGACGACCGTCTCGCCCTGCGTGCGGGGCGACCGCGGTCACCACCCCGACCGCGGTGCCGCCGGTGACGTAGAGCCCGCCGGCCACCTCCCACGGCACCTGCGGGCGGCTTCGGCACGACCTGGTCGGCCGGCACCACGACCTGTTCGGCGTGGCTGGCCCGCTGGTCGGTCCAGCCGATCACCTCGGCTCCGACGGCCGGCGCGGTCACCCCGTCGCCGACCGCGCTGACCACGCCGGCGAAGTCGCTGCCCTCACCGGACGGGAACGTCGCCGGCCACCGCTCGGCGTACAGGCCGGCGCGGATGCTGGTCTCGCCGGGGTTGATGCCGGCGGCCTTGACCTGGACCTGCACCTGTCCGGGCGCGGGGGAGGGCGGGTCGACGTCGGCGACGTAGAGGACGTCGATGCCGCCGTAGCGGTCGAAGCGCACTGCTCGTGACATGCTCGAAGCGGTACCCGGCCGGTCTCTAGGGTAAGCCGGTGACCGTGTTCGACCAGCTCACCGACGCGCTGTCCGGGTCGAGCTGGGCCTACGCGCTGATCTTCGCCGTGGTCGCGGGCGACGCCGTGCTCCCGCTGCTGCCCGGCGAGACGATCGTGGTCACCGGCGGCGTGCTCGCCACCAGCGGCCACCTCAACCCGCTGCTGGTGTTCCTGGCCGCCGCGGTCGGCGCGTTCGCCGGCGACTCGGCCTGCTACTGGATCGGCCGCAAGCTCGGCACCAGGGCGGCCGAGCGGTTCCTGCGCGGCGAGCGGGGCAAGCGGACGCTGGACTGGGCGCAGAACGCGCTCGACCGGCGGGGAAGGACGCTGATCGCGGTGGCCCGGTTCGTCCCCGGCGGGCGGACCGCGGTCGCGCTGACCGCGGGCACCACCGAGTTCCCGCTGGCGGACGTACGCGCTGGCGGACATCGTCGGGGTCACGATCTGGAGCGCGTACAACGTCGGGCTCGGAATGATCGGCGGGGCCGCGTTCGAGCACGAGACCTGGAAGGGGCTGCTGCTCGCGTTCGGGCTGGCCGCCGCGTCCGCCGCGATCATCGAGGGCGCCCGCTGGCTGTGGCAGCGGCGGAAGAAGGCGCAGCGCGGCTTGACCCTGACATCGTGTCAGGGCCTAGACCAGGGGAGTCATGTTCGGAATCGGAGACTTCGCCAGCCACGGCCGCGTGTCGGTCCGGATGCTGCGGCACTACGACGCGATCGGCCTGCTCCGGCCCGCGTACGTGGACCCGGCCACCGGCTACCGCTCGTACCAGGCCGCACAGCTCGCCCGGCTGAACCGGATCGTCGCGCTCAAGGACCTCGGCTTCACGCTGACCGAGGTGCGCTCGATCGTCGACGACGAGGTGAGCCCGCAGGAGCTGCGCGGGATGCTGCGGCTGCGGCGGACCGAGCTGCGCTCGCGCATCGACGCGGACGAGGCCCGGCTGCGCCAGGTCGAGGCGAGGCTCCGGATCATCGAGACGGAGGGCACCATGCCCAGCGAGGACATCCAGGTCAAGGCCCTGCCCGCGGTCCGCGTCGCGCACGCCGACGGGGTCGCCGCCGGCTTCGAGCCGGCCTCGATCGGCCCGGTCATCCAACCCCTGTACGACCGGCTCTGCGCCGACCTGGACAAGGCCGGCGTGCCGATGGTCGGCCCGGCCCTGGCCTGGTACGACGACGCACCGGCCGGCGGCGTGCTGGTGCACGCCGGGATGCCGGTGGAGGCCGAGCCCGGGACGTACGACGGGTACACGGTCACCGACCTGCCGGCGGTCGAGCTGGCCGCGACGATCGTGCACCGTGGACCGATGGACGACGTGATGCCGACGATCCAGACGCTGGCCCGGTGGATCGAGGCCAACGGCTACACGTCCGCCGGCTACAACCGCGAGCTGTACGTCTCGTACGGCGAGGGTCCCGGCCCCTGGGAGGTCGAGCTCCAGGAGCCGGTCCGGACCAGCTGAGTCAGACCCGGTTCATCGTGTCCGGGTCGGGCCCGGTCCGCTCCTGCCGGTCCAGCGCGGTGATCTCGGCCATCTCGTCGTCGGCCAGCTCGAAGTCGAACAGCTCGAAGTTCTCCTCGATCCGGCTGCGGGTGACCGACTTCGGGAAGACCACGTCACCGCGCTGGATCGCCCAGCGCAGCGTGACCTGCGCCGGCGTGCGCTCCAGCCGCTTGGCGATCGTGGTGATCACCGGGTCGTCGAGCACCCGGCCGCGGGCGATCGGGGCCCAGGCCTCGGTGACGATCCCGTGCTCGGCGCCGAAGGCCCGCACGTCGTCCTGGACCAGGTAGGGGTGCACCTCGATCTGGTTCACCGCCGGGACCACCTCGGCCGCGGCCAGCAGCCGGCGCAGGTGGTGCGGCGCGAAGTTGGACACCCCGATCGCGCGGGCCCGGCCGGAGCGGTAGATCTCCTCCATCGCGTGCCAGGTCTCGACGAAGTCGCCGACCTCGGGCAGCGGCCAGTGGATGAGGAACAGGTCGACGTGGTCGAAGCCGAGCTCGGCCAGCGTCCCGTCGAACGACCGCAGCGCGTCGTCGCGGGCGTGGTTGGGGTTGTTCAGCTTGCTGGTGACGAACACCTCGTCCCGGGCCAGGCCGGCGGCCCGCACGGCCCGGCCGACGCCGGCCTCGTTGCCGTACATCTGCGCGGTGTCGACGTGCCGGTAGCCGATCTCGAGCGCGGTCCGGGTCACGTCCTCGGTCTGCTCGGGCGGCACCTTGAACACGCCGAAACCGAGCTGAGGGATCTCGACGCCGTTGTTGAGCAGGACGGTGGGCACAGCGGTCACGGTGCGGGATCCCTTCGTGGGCCGGGGTCTGCACTGCTACCCGACACTGCTACCCCGACCCGGCCCCTGCCCATGCGTAGTGGCGGCCCGCAACGCCCGGCCCCGCGGAACCCCGCCTGGCTCCCCGTCTCCAAGCGCATCCCCCGCGGGCGGGGCGGCGGTGCGGGCCGCCGCTGGTGAACCGTATGCGGCAGACGTGACGCGGTCATGATGGCCGATTGGCCGTCATGCGGGCCGGTCCGGTCAACCCGCGCCATTCCTGTCGCGGAGAGGCAGTAGTTTCTTGCCGGCAGCCTTCGTCTCCCAGGAGTACGCCCGTCATGCCGGCCACTGGCAGTCGCGTCGCCCGCACCGCCTTCGCCCGGCTGATGGTGCGGTGTGCCGTCGGGCTGCGCATCGGCAGCGCGGTGGCGGCCGGGATCGCCGCGTTCGTCGGGCTCGCACCGCCGGCCTCCGTCGCCGCGGTGGCCACGGCGGTCACCGTCACCACCGTGTGGTCGGCGGCGTACGCGGTCCTGCTGCTGCGTCGCCGCGGTGGTGGTTGGCCGGTGGCCGCCGACGCCGGGGTGGCCGCCGCTGCTCGGCCTCGCGGTGGGCCGGCTGGTCCCGGCCGCGGTGCTGGCCGACACGACCGGCTGGGTGTTCCTCTACGCGAGCACCACGGTGATCATCAGCCCGCTGGTCGCCCGGACCCTGGTCGCGGCGGCGGTCAGCGTCGCCGTCCCGGCCGCGTACGCCGTCGGGCTGGAGCTGGCGGCCAGGGCGGACCCGCCGGGCGGCGCGGTGCTGCTGCTCGTCCAGGGTGCGCTGGTGACCGCGCTGATGGTGGTGCTGCGCCGGGCGCCGGCGGCCGCCGACGCCGCCGTCCTCCAGCAGGAGGCGACCGAGCGGCAGGCCGCCGTGCTGGCCGCCCGGCGGGCCGAGGAGCGCGAGCACTACCGGCTGCTGCACGACAGCGTCTCGGCCACCCTCACCGTGGTCGCCGCCGGCGGGATCGACGCCGGCTCGGCCAGCCTGCCCGCCCAGGCCCGCCGCGACCTGGCGGTGATCGAGCGGCTGAACGAGCCCGACCAGGCGGCCGGTCCCGACCTGCCCGGCTGGCTGCGGCCGGTCGTCGACGGCCGGGTGGTCAGCGTCGACGCGCCGATCCCGGCGGTGCCGGTGCCGGCGGCGGTCGGCGCCGCGCTCGCCGGCGCGACCACCGAGGCGCTGACCAACGCGGCCCGGCACGCCGCGCCGGCCCGGGTGCGGCTGCGCGCGGCGGTCGAGCCGGACGGCGCGGTGACGGTCGCTGGTCGCCGACGACGGGCCCGGCTTCGATCCGGCGGCGGTGCCGGACTCCCGGCGCGGGGTGCGGGAGTCGGTGGTGGGCCGGATGCGGGCGGTGCAGGGCGACGCGACCGTCTCGTCCCGGCCCGGCGCCGGCACCCAGGTGCTGCTGCGCTGGCCCGGCCGCCCGGACCGGGCCGACGACCCGGCCGCCGGCGCCGCGCTGGGCGAGATGATCGCGACCCGCTACCGGCGCGGCCTCGACCTGGTGGTGATCCTGCTCGTCGGCGTCTGGCACGTCGGCAACGACCTGGTGGCCCTGCTCGCCGGCTGGAACGACTACCGCTGGCCGGTCGCCGAGCTGGCTGGCCTGGCTCGCGCTGGCCGCCGTCGGCGTGACCGCCGGGGTCCGGCTCCGGCACGGGCGGACCGGCCGGACCGGGACCTGGCTGCTGGCCGGCGCGGCCCTCGCGGCCGGCGCGGTCGGCATCGCCGCCGTACCGGCCGACCTGCTGCTCAGCAACACCGACTGGGCCTGGGGCGCGACCGGCTGGTTCGGCGTGCTGGTGCTGCTGCGCCGGCCACCGCGGGAGCTCGGCGCGTTCCTCACGATCAACGCGGCGGTCGCCCTGGTCGTGCTGGCCGACGCGGGCGCGCTGGACCGGATCGGCGTGGCCAGGGCCGCGACCATGATCTACGGGACGGTGGCGCTGCAGGTGACCCTGCTGCTGGCGGCCCGGGCGCTGGCCGCGACCGCCCGGCAGGCCGCCGCGGTGGCCGAGGCCGAGGGGGCGGTCCGCCGCCGCCGGCAGGTCGCCGAGCGGCTGCACGCCGACCGCCGGCAGCGCTACCGCACCGTCCGGGACTGCGGTCGCGCCGCTGCTCGCCGGGCTGGCCGACGGCGCCCTCGACCCGGCCGACCGGGAGGTGCGGCACCGCTGCGCGGTCGAGGCGGGCCGGCTGCGCCGGCTGTTCGCGGAGACCGACGACGTCACCGACCCGCTGCTGCACGAGCTGCGCGCCTGCAGCTACATCGCCGACCAGCGCGGGGTGGTCGTGGACCTGCAGCTGACCGGCCAGCTGCCGGCGCTGGACCGGGACGTGCGCCGGGCGCTGACCGAGGCGCCGCTGCTGGCGCTGGCCGGGGCCGAGCGGCGGGCCCGGGTGACCGTGCTCGGCCGGACCGACGAGGTCGCGGTCAGCGTCCTGGTCGACGGGCGGGGGCCGGCGCGGGCCGAGCCGTCGGGCAGGGCAAGCTCGCAGGTGACGGTGAGCGTCCTCGACGAGGACGACCGGCGGTGGGTGGAGGCGCGATGGCGCAGGTGACCGTCGTCCTGGTGGACGACCACCCGGTGGTCCACGACGGCGTCCGGGCCTGGCTGGAGCAGGACCCGGAGCGCCGGATCGCGCTGGTCGCCGCCGGCGACGACGTCGAGGTCGCCCGGACCGGACCGGGCCGCACCGCCGACGTGGTGCTGCTCGACCTCAGCCTGCGCGGCACGATGGCGGTGCCGGAGGTGAGCCGGTTCGCCGAGGCCGGCCGCCGGGTGGTCGTCTACTCCGAGCACGCCGACGACGCGACCGTGCTGGCGGTGATGGAGCGTGGCGCGTACGCGTTCCTGGCCAAGCAGGAGGCCCGCGACCACTGCGTGGCCACGATCCTGGCCGCCGCCTCCGACCGGCCGTACGTGGCCCCGCTCGCCGCCGGCACGATGGCCGCCGACGAGCGCCCGGACCGGCCGGCGCTGTCCGACCGGGAGCGGACCGCGCTGCTGCTGTGGTTCCAGTCGATGTCGAAGGCGGCGGTGGCGACCCGGATGGGGATCGCCGAGACCACGGTCCGGCAGTACATCCAGCGGGCCCGGATCAAGTACGCCAACGCGGGCCGGCCGGCCGCGACCCGTACCCAGCTGCTGGCCAGGGCCATCCAGGACGGCCTGATCCGCGCGGACGAGGTCACCGAGTACGCCTCCAGGGCCAGCCGCACCTGACCGCCCCGCGCCGGGAGGGTGGCCGGCCGGGGCAGGGAGGGGAGCGGCCGGCCACCCCGGCCCGTCAGCGCAGCGACGCCCCCGGCACGAACGTGTAGCCGAGGCCCTTGATCCCGGTGACGATCGCCTGCAGCTGGGTCAGCGGGTAGTCCGGGTGGAAGAAGAAGCTCGCCACGCCCTGGGTGACCACCAGGTTCGCCCGGGCGTTGGCCACGATGTCGGCCGGCGAGCGGGGCGGGTTGTTGTTGAACAGCTCCGGCTCGTAGTTGCCGAGGTTCTCCGGCAGCACGGTGGTCCCGTACACGTCGTTGACCGAGTACGGGAAGAACTGGCCGAACACGTGGGTGGGGTCGGTGGTGCCGGTGAGCAGGCCGCCGAAGAACAGCTCCCGCTCATACCGGGTCGGGTAGACCTGCCGCATGCCGGCATAGTCGGCCGCGGTAGCCGAGTAGTGCGGGGTCTCGAAGATCGTCGGCGTCGCCAGGCCGGCCGCGCCGAACAGCGACCGACCGGTCTGCACCCGGGACGCCGCCCACGCGGTCGAGTCGCCCGGCAGCGCGCCCAGCAGGATGACCCAGTCGGTGATCTCGCACCCGTCGGACCGGAAGTTGTACGGCGGGTTCTGCGTCGTCGAGCAGCGCGACCGGTAGAACTCGAAGTCGTCGCCGCTCACCCCGTTGTACGGGTTGGCGACGTTGCTGAACTGGTGCGTGGTGCCGTGCTGGATCAGCGTCCCGCCGCTTGGGCGACCATGTACTTCAGCGCGGACACCAGCGTCGGCCGCTGCGCGAGCGTGATCTTCTGCGGCACGCCGCCGGTGTAGAACCCGGTCGGGTCGCGTACTCGGGGATCACGCCGACCGTGAACGGGCACGCTCTGGCTGGACAGGTAGTCGGCGAACCGCGCGCAGCGTGGCCGGGTCGGAGGTCGGGCTGACGTCCTCCAGCCGCACCGCGGCCCGCTTGCTCGGCAGCGCCGTCGGCGCCAGCGCGGCGAACAGCAGGTCGGCGAAGACCAGGTACCGGTCGGTCTCGGACATGTACGGGAACGGGATCTCGCCGAGGTAGGTGAGGTTCGCCGACCGGATCGCCCACGGCAGGCTGGTCCCGGTGGTCTGCGCGATCGGCGCGCAGGCGACCGCGGCGCCGGTCCCGCTGGTGCAGTTCGCCCGGGCGAGCACGGTGACCGCGGCCGCGTTCAGGATGTGCGGCGCGACCACGCCGCCGGCGTTGAGCGCCGAGCGGGTCAGCGTCTGGCCCTTGTACGACACCGACGCATCCGGTCGGTGGAGTCGAAGAACGACGTCGCCGGGTCCCAGCCGTACCGGGCCTGGAAGGCGGCGTTGCCGGTGCTGCCGGTGGCGCCGACGGCTGCCAGACGTTGAAGCCGGCCCAGATCACCGGCTTGGTCGTCGTGACCACGTCGTTGAGCAGAGCCGCCGGCAGCGGCTCGTCGTAGGTGGAGCCGAGGTAGACCAGTCGCGGTGTGGTCGTCGATCTGCCCGGCCACGTAGCTCGACGACGGGCTCGGCCGTGACCCGGCCGAAGTGGCTCGCCAGCGTGCCGCCGGCCAGCGCGTACAGCTCGCCGAGCCAGCCGAACTCGCTGCCGGTGTCGTACAGGACCAGGGTGCTGGCCGGACCGGCCGCGCCGAACGTGCGCGCGGTCGACGGCGGCACCACCGCGGCGGCGGTCGCCGCCAGGGAGCGGGCGGGGGCGCGCACCGCGGCGGGCCGCGGCCGTCACGCGGGCGGCCGGGCGGACCGGCGGCGCCGGCAGGGCCCGGCAGCTGTGGGCAGCGCCGCCGGCACGACGGCGCGGTCGCGGCGGTCGTCGGCAGCCGGCGCCGCGGCAGCGGGGCCGCGCCGGGCCGGCGGTGCGGCGGCGACCAGCAGGGCGGCGACCGCGCTCGTCGGCCAGCACTGCGGCCGGCCGCTCGTGGAGGATCGGACGGACATCATGGGACCTGCCTCTCCACGGCCGGAAGGGACGGCGCCGGGATGCGGACGGTGGGGACCGGGTCGAACTCGTCCGGCCGCGGCCCGAGTCCGAAGTAGTGGGCGAGCGCCTGCACGCCGCGGCGGGCGGCCTGCCCGTCGCCGTACGGGTTCACCGCGGTCGCCATCCGGCCGTAGAGCTCGCGGGTCGGTCAGCAGCGCGGTGACCGCGGCGACGACGGCGTCCTCGCCGGTGCCGACCAGCCGGACGGTGCCGGCGGTGACGGCCTCGGGCCGCTCGGTGGTGTCCCGCATGACCAGCACCGGCTTGCCCAGGCTCGGGCCCTCCTCCTGGACCCCGCCGCTGTCGGTGAGGATGAGCGTCGCCCGGTGCATCAGCCGGCAGAAGCCCCCGTACGGCAGCGGCTCGGTCACCACGACGTTGGACAGGCCGGCCAGCGGCGGCAGCACCGCCCGCCGGACGATCGGGTTGCGGTGCACCGGGAAGCACGACGACCAGCTCCGGGAACGTCCGGGCGATCCGGCGCCAGCGCCCGGCCGACCGCCTCCAGCGGCGCGCCCCAGGACTCCCGCCGGTGCGCGGTGACCAGCAGCGACCGGCCGGTCGGTCGCGTCGAGCGCGTCCAGCGCCGGGTCGCCGTACGGCGAGGCGGCGCTCGACGGTCCAGTGCAGCGCGTCGATGACGGTGTTGCCGGTGACCAGCGACGCCGGCCGGGTCGATGTTCTCGGCCAGCAGGTTGCGCCGGCTCTGCGCGGTCGGAGCCAGGTGCAGCGCGGTGAGCTGGGAGGTCAGCCGGCGGTTGATCTCCTCCGGGAACGGCGAGGTCGGGTCGTTGGTGCGCAGGCCGGCCTCGAGGTGCACGACGCGGGATCCGGGCGTAGAACGCGGCCAGCCCGACCGCGAAGCGTCGTCGTGGTGTCGCCCTGCACGACCACCGCGTCCGGCCGCCGCTCGGCCAGCACCCGCTCGACGCCGGCGATCGTGCGGGTGGTGACCTGGCCGAGGCTCTGCCCCGGCTCGAAGATGTCCAGGTCGACGTCCGGTACGATGCCGAACACGTCGTTGACCTGGTCGAGCATCTCCCGGTGCTGCCCGGTCACGGCGACCAGCGGGCTGAACTCCGCCGAGCGCCGCAGCGTCGGACCAGCGGGGCGACCTTCACCGCCTCCGGTCTGCGTGCCGTAGGCGACCATGATGGTCCGCTCGGCCATGTCGACTCCTCCCCCGTGGCGGTCA
The DNA here is from genome assembly GCA_963770145.1 of uncultured Actinomycetota bacterium. GTDB lineage: Bacteria > Actinomycetota > Actinomycetes > Mycobacteriales > CADCTP01 > CADCTP01. Next base: position 789,918 of record CAVYOJ010000002.1, read on the forward strand.
CTCGGCCGTGGTCGGTATGGGCGTGATCTGGATGTCGGTGAAGCGGACCCGGGCGTCCTCGGTGTAGAGGCCGAGCGCCCCGGTCCGGTAGGGCGCCGACCGGTCGGTGTAGCGAGCCAGGTGGTGGCCGTCGGCCGCCACGTCGATCTGACCGCCGACCTGCACGATGCCGATCCGGTGCCAGCTGCCGACCGGGAAGGTCGGAGTCTGGCCCGAGGCGAGGAACCGCTGGCCGCCGGGGAAGCGCGGGTCCTGCTTGGACAGCTCCCAGCCGGTCGGCTTGAGCACGAGCGCGTAGAAGCGGCCGTCGCCGGTGTAGTGCCAGAGCACCCAGCCGACCTCCCACGCCTGCGGGTCGGGGCGGCGCAGCTGCCGTTCGGTCTTCAGCAGCACACTGATCGCGACGTCGCCGTACGACCGGTCGGTGACGACGAGCGCGGCGTGCGTGTTCTGCTCGGCGAGCGGTGACTTCGGACTCAGCAGCAGCCCGTCCCCGTCCGGCCGGACCTCGCCGTAGCCGTTGAACACAGCGGTCCAAGGGCCGTGCCGGGAGCCGTCCTGCCACGGCCGGTTGTCTCCGTCCGGCACGCCGGCGGCCAGCGCGGCGAGGACCACCACGAGGCCGAGCAGCACGACCCGCCTCACGCCGTGCTCCCGATCAGCTCGGCCACCGGCGCGCTCGACCGTGCGCTCGGTCTTCGTCCAGCCGGCTCTCGCCGCGCAGCGTGCGCACCACCGCGCGCCAGCCGGCGACGTACCAGATCAGCCCGTAGCCGACGTACAGGTGGGCGAGCAGGATCGTGCCGGGCAGGGACAGCCCGTCGACCCGTTCCCGGGTCCAGTAGACGACCGAATACGCGACCGCCGGGCCGAACGCCAACAGGTAGGTCGACAGCAGCCACCAGCCGGCCGGGTCCTCGCCGCTGGCCAGCAGCACCGCGTACGCGCCGAGGGAGACCACGAACGAGCCGGTCATCAGCGAGGCGATGAGCAGCAGCAGCGGGCTCGACAGGTGGTAGAGCAGGTCGGCGCGGGCCCGGCCGGGCGTCCCGCGCAGGATCGTCGGCACCAGCCGCCAGGACTGCAGGTGTCCCTGGAACCACCGGGTGCGCTGCCGGAGCAGCTGGCGCAGCTCCACCAGCCCCTGCTGGTGCACGGCCGCGGCGGAGCAGAAGTCGTTGCGCCAGCCTCGGGCGAGCAGCCGCACACCGAGGTCGAGGTCCTCGGTCAGGCAGCGCGACCACGGGGCCGGCCCGAGGTCCTGCAGCGCGGACAGCCGCATGAACTGCCCGTTGCCGCCGAGGCCGACGCTGTTCAGGTGCCGGCGGCCGCGCTGGAAGACCTCGGTGAAGATGACGAACTCCATGTCCTGCATCCGGGCCAGCCAGTTCACCCGCCGGTTGTTGATCCGCACGCCGACCTGGACGCCGGCCACCGTGCGGTCGGCGAAGTACGGCGTGACCTCGCGCAGCGCGGTCGGCTCCAGCCGCCCGTCGGCGTCGACCACGGCGACGATCACCCGGTCCGGGTCGCGCCCGGCCAGCCGGCCACCGGCCACCAGCTCCCGGACCGCGGCGTTGAGCGCCTCGCCCTTGCCCTGCCGGGCGTCCGGCGCCCGCCGCCGCAGCAGCCAGACCCGATCGCTTTCGACGGCGGAGACCACCGCGGCCGTGTCGTCGTCGGAGTCGTCGTCGACGACCATGACCGCGTAGTTCGGGCCGGGGAACGACAGCAGCCGGCGGAGGCTGCCGAGGATCACCCGGTCCTCGTTGAGGCAGGGCAGCATGAAGACGAAGAAGAGGTCCTCGGGGATCTCCCGCCGGGCGTAGACCCGGCGCGATGGCGCGCCGGAACCGGCGCGGGTTGCGGCGCGAGGCCAGCAGCATCGCCATCCCATAGGCGAGGCTGGTGCCGACCAGGGCGACGCCGAGTCCGATCAGCGCGACGTCGTGCGCCGGGGTGGGCGGCGGCGGGGGCGGCGGCAGCGGCGGCACCACCCATGGCGGCGGCGCGACCGGGTTGGCCAGCGGCAGTTCGACTGCGGCCCGCTGGCCGCCGAGGGTCAGCTCGAGCGGGTGTGGCAGGGCGGCGCCGTCCCGGACCCGGACGTAGTACTGGTGGGTGAGCAGGGCCGGGATCTCGGGCAGCCGTCGGGTCGCGTCGAGCGGTACACCGCGCCGCCGGTGGTCGCGGCCAGCCCGGCGAGCGGGGAGCCGCCGGTGGCGCTGAGGTCGAGCACGAACAGCGTGGTGCCGCTGGCGGCCAGCCGGCGGCGCAGGTTGTCGAGGATCACCGCGCCGGCCGGCTCGGTGCCGGCGGTCACTGCGACGACCGTGCGGCGCACCCGAGGCCCCGGGGCGAAGTCGGCGAGTGCCGCCTGCAGTCGTTCCGCCGGTCGGCAGCGCCGCGGCTCCGCCGGCCAGCGCGAGGCCGCGGACGGCGCCGGTCGGGTCGGCGCTGATCTCCGGCATCGCGGCGGGGTCGGTGCCGGTCAGCACGCCGGTCTGGGCGCCGGCCGGGAGGCGGAGGACCAGCCGGGTCAGCGCCGCCCGCTGGGCGGCCAGCCGGTCGGCCGGCGACGTCGACGTCGGGCACGACGACGACCTGCAGGTCGCCGGCGGACAGCGAGGTGACGGTGGCCGCCAGCGTGCCGGCGGCCGAGCGGACGACCAGGTCCCGGCGGACGTCCGCGAGCGTGGTGGCGCGCGCCAGGGTGAGCACGAAGCCGACCTCGGGATGCCGGGACACGTCGACCCGGGACACCGTGAGCGCGCCAGCCGGGTCCGCCCCGGGCCCGGCAGCCGCGGGCGTGCCGGCCAGCAGCGCGACCGCCGCCGCTGCGACCGCGACCGCCGCCGGCCGCCCGCTCACGTCGGCCGCCCGCGTCGGCTCGGCTCCAGGGGTGACGCCGGCGCGGGCACCGGGCGCTGCCCCGCCGGCCGGCGGGGCCGGCGAGAGCGCGGCGGGGCCGGGGAGGCGGGCGGGGGCGGGCCGCGGGAGTCCGGGCGCCACCTGCCGGCCGGGCCGGCGCCGGCGCAGCACCCGGCCGTACGCGGACAGGCCGACGGCGAGCAGCAGGTACAGCCCGAACAGCGCGCCGGCGCCATCCAGCAGCAGCCGCGCGACCGTGCTCAGCAGTCCCTGTCCCGGCACCAGGCTGCCGCCGGCGAACGAGAAGGCCGTGCCGACCCCCGCGGTGTAGTGCACGGCCGATCCTCAGGCCCGGGAACGGGCGGGGGCGGCGTATGCGCGCACGATGACGTCAGGCATCGAGCCATGTCCCCCCGCACGCTCGGTGGACGCCGTAGGTCGGACGGCGACCGGTTCCCGAACGATGCCCCCTGGCGCCGCTCGGCGACTCGCGCAACGGGGTGAGACGGCCTACGGCAAACTCGCTAGGCAGCGGAGATGAGCCGGCCCGCCCGGTTCAGCCGTCGGCGCCGGTGGCGAGGGAGACCGCCGCGACCGAGGAGTTGACCCCGAGCTTGGTGAGGATGCTCTGCACGTGGGTGCGCACCGTGTTCGCGGACAGGTGCAGCCTGGCCGCGATGTCCGCCCGGCCCAAGCCCTCCACCAGGCAGGCCAGCACCTCGCGCTCCCGCGGGGTGAGCCGGTCGAGCCGGTCCTGTGCGGCGCCCACCTGGCGCCGCCGTCCCCGGGTCAGCTCGGCCAGCGCTGCGGTCAGCAGCCGGGGCGGGACGCAGGTGCCGCCCGCGTACGCCTCCCGCACGGCGCCGAGCAGCTCGGCCGTCGATCCCTCCCGCGGCACCCAGGCCCGGGCGCCCGCCCGCAGCGCCGGCGCGAGCAGGCCGGACTCGGTCCGGTCCGCGATGAGCACGACGACCCGGTCGGCGCGGTCCGCCCCCGGCCGGGGCCACCCGCCGCCCCGACCGACGACCGGCCCGGTTGCCGGCTCGAACAGCCCGACGTCGCACACCACCACGTCGGACGGCGTCAGCGCCTCGCAGCGGCGCAGTTCGGCGGTCGAGGTCACCGCGCAGCGGACGGCGAGATCCGGCTCGGCGGCGATCGCCATCCCGAGTGCTTCGGCGTACGCGCGGCTGGCGTCGACGACCGCCACCTCGATCACCCCGGCAGCATGGCCCACCGGTCGGGAACCGGCATCCGCCGCCGGGACGAATCCCGGCGCGCCCGCCCCGGGCTCGGTGCGTTAGCTGTCCGGATCGTGCAGCTCGTCGGCGAGGCCCTCCCGGGCGACCAGCGCGACCGCTTGCAGGCGGGAGTGCACGCCCAGCTTCGTGAGCACGTTCTGGACGTGCGTGCCGGCCGTGCTCGTCGACACGCCCATCGAGCGGGCGATCTCCTTGGTGCTGCGGCCGAGGACGATCCCGCGCAGCACTTGCCGTTCCCGGCCGGACAGGACGCTGAGCCGTTGCCCGGCCGGCCCGCCGGAGATCGGCCGGGCGCGCACGGCCGCCCGCAGCAGCGCGGGGTCGATCGCCACGTCGCCGGCTGCCACCCGGTCCAGCGCCCGCAGGATCCCGGCGATGCTCTCGTCCTTGAGCACGAAGCCGGCGGCGCCGGCGGCGAGCGCGGCCTGGACCAGCAAAGGGTCGGCCCGGGCCGAGAGCATGAGCACCCGGCAGCCCGTCGGCCCGCGGTGATCCGCGCCGCCGCGTCCAGCCCGCTTCCAGCCGGGAACACCACGTCGAGCAGGCATACGTCCGGGTCGTGCTCGAGCACGGCCCGGTGACCGCCCTCCGGCGTCGACGCGACCGCGACCACCTCATGCCCGGCCGACTGCAGAGCCGTCCGGAACGCCTCGACCAGAAGCGTGTGATCGTCGCAGAGCACGATCCGCATCAGCTGAGGCGCGGGTGTCTGACGCGAGCGGCAGGTCCAACCCGACGAGCGCGCCGCCGTCCGGGCGGTCCTGGATCATCAGCGCACCGCCGCAGCTGACGGCGACATCGAGCGCGATCGCCAGGCCCCGGCCGGTATGCGCCGGCAGCTGACCGAACCCGGGGCCGTCGTCGCCGACCTCGATGCGCACCCGGTCGCCGTCACGCAGCACGCCGACGTCCACGCGACCGTCCGGGCCGGCCGCCCGGGCCGCGTTGTCGACCAGGTTGCCGACCGCGCGGCGCAGGTGCAGCGGGTCGACCGCAACGGCGGCTCCGTCGCTGCCGCGGCAGCGCAGCCGGCCGGCGAAGCCCGGGGCGACGGAGACGATCACGTCGAGCACGACGGCGGTCGCGTCGGCGGGCGCGCCGCTTGCTCGGTCCGGGTCCGCGCACGCGGATCCGACCAGCGCGGTCATCAGCTCGGCCGAGTTCGGAGATCCGGCGCAGCCGATCCGCAGCCTCGGCCATGCCCGGCCCGCCGTCCGACGGCAGCGGGGTCGAGGCCAGCGCGCGGATGGCGGCCAGCGGCTGGCCTAGGTCGTGCAGCAGCCTGTCGGGCGCGTTGACGGCGTGGCCCGCCCGCGCGGCCCCGGTGATCGACCGGTAAGTCAGCGGAACCACCTCGCAGCGGAGAGGGGTTTCGGTCGGGTCGACGAACAGCTGGCGCACCACTGGTGTACCCAGTGAAGACTGATCGACCGCTCGAGAGATGACACGATCAGCGGACCCTTTTCGACTCGGAGGCCGGTTCGCGGTGGCGACTCCTCCGAGCTCGTCCCGACCCGCCCGGTACGGTTGGTACGTGAGTGAGCCGGCCGTCACCGAGCGCCTTTTCCACGAGACCGCCGCGGAGAACAGCCTGCGCGCGGCCGAGCGGCTGTCGGACGGACGCGTGGGCGCGGCTGAAGGAGCATCCGGAGAAGTTCCGGGTCCTCACCGGCGAGCGGCCGACCGGCGCGCTGCACCTCGGGCACTACTTCGGCAGCCTGCAGCGCCGGGTCGAGGTCCAGTCGTACGGGGTGCAGACCTGGCTGCTGCTGGCGGACTACCAGGCGCTCACCGACCGCGCCGGCTCGGTCGACCTGCAGGCGTCGATGGCCGACATCGTGCTCGACTACATCGCCGTCGGGCTGGACGTGCAGAGCGACCGCGGGCTGGCGTTCCGGCACAGCCAGGTGCCCGAGCTCAACCAGCTGATGCTGCCGTTCCTCTCGCTGGTCTCGGTCAGCGAGATCGAGCGCAACCCGACGGTGAAGAGTGAGATCGAGACGCTCGGCAGCGGCCACGTGACCGGGCTGATGTTCAACTACCCGGTGCACCAGGCGGCGGACATCCTGTTCTGCCACGGCAACCTGGTGCCCGGCGGGCGCGACCAGCTGCCGCACGTGGAGATCACCCGCAAGATCGCCCGTACGTTCAACAAGACCTACAGCCCGCGCCGGCGCTACTTCCAGGAGCCGGTGCTGCTGTTCGGCGAGGCGCCGCTGCTGCTCGGCACCGACGGCAAGAAGATGGGCAAGAGCGCCCGCAACGCGGTCTTCATCCGTGACGACGAGGCGACCACGGCGGCCGTGCTGAAGAAGGCGGTCACCGACTCCGACCCGCACATCGCGTACGACCCGGTGAACCGGCCGACCGTGGCCAACCTGCTGCTGCTCGGCGCGCTGGCGGCCGGCACGACGCCCGAGGCGGTCGCCGACGAGATCGGGCCGGGCGGCTCGGCGCGGCTCAAGGCGTACGTGACCGAGGCGGTCAACGAGCACTTCCGGCCGATCCGGGCCCGCCGGGCCGAGCTCGCGGCCGATCCGGAGATCGTCAAGAGCGTGCTCGAACGGGGCAACGAGATCGCCCGGCAGACCGCGCGCAGGACGCTGCGCGAGGTGCACGAGCTCATGCATCTCTAATGGGAACCAGATCCGATCTAGGTCCGACCTTGGGGTTGTGACCTCCACCGCCCGCCGGCTCGCCGTCGTATCCACGGCCGCCGGCATCGCCGTAGTCCTCGCCGCCGGACCCGCCCTCGCGCACGTCGAGGTCGAGGCCGCGCCCGCCCGCGCGCTGGCCACCGACGCGCTGCTGACGCTGACCGCCGAGGCGGAGTCCGGCACGGCCGGGATCAGCGGGCTGCGCATCCAGCTGCCGGCCGGGCTGGTGCCCGGCGACCTGCGGCTGGCCTCCGGTCCGGCCGGCTGGCGGCTGGCCGGGTCGGGCGACGTGGTGACGGTGAGCGGGCCGGCGCTGCCGGTCGGCCGGTCGCTGCGGCTGGGCATCCGGGTCCGGCAGCTGCCCGACGGCCGGCAGCTGGTGCTCAAGACCGTCCAGTCGTACGCGGACGGCAAGCAGGACGCGTGGATCGAGCTGCCCTCGGCGTCGGTGCCGGAGCCGGACCAGCCGGCGCCGATCGTGCGGTTGCAGGCGGCGGCGCCGGGGGCGACGGCGGTGCCGCGGGCCACGGCGACCACGCCGGCGCCGACCACGTCCGCGCCGCGCCGACCACGCCGCCGGGTCCCACCCCCCGTTCTTCGGGGGCTGCGCCGGCGGCGGACCCGGCGGATGATGGAGTCGGTCGCCGTGTGGATGTTCGGCGGGGTGCTGGCCGGGATCGCCGTGCTCGGTGCCATCGTGCGTGGCCGCACGCCGACGCCTGCGATGATCTGGACGTCCACCCGCGCGGTTGGCGCGGTGGGCCGCAGGGCGGCCCGGATCGTGGGGATCCGGGCCGCCCCCTTGCCACCCCGCGCGCAGTCGGGAGCGTCCCCGGTTGTACGCGGACCGTGGGGATCCGCGCCGTCCCGCCCCTGACTTGGGCTGGTCTTTGCGATGATGGCACGAGCTTTACCAACGCGGAAGCCGTTCCGCCGAACTCACAGCAACGGCCCGGACCCCGAGGGGCCCGGGCCGCCGTGTTCAGCCGAGCGACTGCCTGGTGGCGGCCCGGACCCCGAGGGCCGGGCCGCCCTGGGTCAGGCTGCTTGCGTGGCTGGGCTGGCCGTGCTGAGCGCGGTCGTGCGAGCAGCCGCGGTCCGCGCGGCCTTCGCCTTCGCCGCCGCCGCCTTCGCCTTCGCCCCGGTGGCGCCGACGCCGTTGATGTCGCTGGTGTCCAGCGCGTACCGGCCCACCGCGAACGCGACCGCGTCCGCGTTCTTGTCCAGGATCGGCCGGTTGACGTTGCCGAGGGTGTCACAGGCCTGGTGGTAGCAGGGGTCGAACGCGATCCCCGCCGTGCCGCCCCACTTCGCCTGCTGCTCGGCCGTCTTCGGCACCTCGGCCCCGGTGAAGATGCCACCGGACGGGATGCCGACCGCGATGAACGGCCCGTAGTCCGAGCGCCCGTCGAAGTCGGTGCCCTCGGTCGGGACGCCCTTGCGCGTCTGGACGTACCCGCTGATCAGCGCCTCGATCTGGGCCGAGCCGAACGGCCCCGGCCCGGCGCCCTCGCCGTCGGAGTCGTCGCCGTCGTAGATGAACTCGCCCCAGTTCGGCGAGCCGATCATGTCGAAGTTCAGGTACAGCGCGATGTCGAGCTGCTGCTCGAAGCTCAGCTGCTCGACGTAGAAGGTCGAGCCGAGGAGGTTGCCCTCCTCGCCGCCCCAGAAGGCCAGCCGCACCTTGTTCTTCACCCGCTCGTCGCCGAGCTTGAGACCGAGCTCGAGCAGCGCTGCCGAGCCGGAGCCGTTGTCGTTGATGCCGGGGCCCTCGGTCACGCTGTCGAGATGCGCCCCGGCGAAGACCACGTTGTCGGCGCGGCCGCCCGGCGTCTCGGCGATGACGTTGCGTGTCGTCCGGGTCTCGGAGAGCGTCTGCGTCTCGACCCGAGCGGTCACCGGACCGGCCGCGGCGAGCTCGGCGAAGTGCACGCCTTCCGCATACGAGATGCCGACCACCGGCACGGTGACAGGGCCACCGAGACCACCGGCGAAGGGCTCGGTGCGGCCCGGCTGGCCCTCGTTGAAGATGACGACGGCGATCGCGCCGGCGGCCGTCGCGTTGGCGACCTTGTCCGCGAACAGGCAGGTGCCGCGTTGGACGAGCGCGATGTTGCCGGCGGTGAAGCCGGCAAAGTCGGCCGCTTCGCAGCCGCTCGTCGAGGACGGTTCAGGTGTCGCCGGGATGGTCAGGTCGACGGGCTGCACCAGGCCGGTGACCTCACCGGCGGCGGAGAACTGGTAGGTCACGACCTCCTCGCCGGGGACGAACACCTTGGGGTCCGGGGAGATCCGATCCAGCTCCGGCGGCGCGAGCTCCTGGAAGAACGGGAACTCGAATTCCTGGTCGGTCACGTTCCAGCCGGCCGCGGCCAGCTTGTCGTGCACGTACGTTGCGGACGCGTCGAAGCCCGGGGTGCCGGACGCGCGGGTGCCGCCGTTCTGGTCGGCGATCCGCTGGAGCGCGATCAGGTGCCGGTTGACGCCCCCGACCGTCACCTCGCGGGCCAGCTTGTTGCCGAGCCGCTCGGTGTTCGGGGCCGCGCTGGCCGGTGCGGCGGTGAGCACCACCGAGCCGGCGACGGCGAGCGCGAGCACGGTGGCCGCGCGCGAGCGGGCGGTTGGTAGTCGCATGGAACCCCCTCCTGGACCGGGCCGCCGTTGGTCCGATCTTGGAGGATCCTGGCACGACCTTTGCCATTCCGAAAAGTGAGTGCTGCTGCTGTATCGGTAGCCAATGGACCGGACGGCCCGGACCGTAGTCGGTCCGGGCCGCCCGTTGGGGGTTGGTGGCTCAGGCTGTCGTCGGGGTCGGCGGCACCGGCGGCATCGGCGGTGCCGTCGGGGTCTGCCCGACCGTCTGCTCCGACGGCATCAGGATCCAGAGCAGGGGATAGATCAGGATCTGGCTGCCCGGGATGATGAGCAGGATCAGCACGAACAGCAGCCGGGCGGGCCAGGGGTCGATGCCGAAGCGGCGGCCGAGGCCGGCGATGACGCCACCCAGCACACGACCGTCCCGCGGTCGCACCAGACCCTGGTCGGCGAAACGGGCGTGGATCTCGTTCACGGTCTTCCCTTCCTTCTGTCGTTGACGGGACCCACTCTGCGCCGCGGACCGACCCTCGCCACATCGGGGACAGCCCCGACCCGGACCCGGATTCCTCGGCTCAGGGTGGTGTGACCGGCAGCGCTTTTGTCGGTGCCGGGCGGGACCATGCGGGCATGGCGCGCTGGGCGGATTTCGAGAAGGACGCGCCGGAGTTCGCGGCCCGGGTCAGGGCCGTGCTCGACCGGCACAAGCACAAGACGATGGCGACGCTGCGGCGGACCGGGGCGCCGCGGATCAGCGGGGCGGAGATCCACTTCGCCGGCGGCGACGTGTTCACCGGGTCGATGCCGGGCGCGGTCAAGGGGGCCGACCTGCGCCGCGACCCGCGGGTGGCGTTCCACTCCCAGTCCGAGGACGCCGACGAGAGCGACCCGGAGTCCTGGCCGGGCGACGCGAAGTTCTCCGGCCGGGCGATCCTGGTCACCGAGCCGGAGGAGCACGCGGCGTTCTGGGCGGCGTACGGGGGACCGGAGCCGCCCGGCGGCCCGGACTCCTCGGACCTGTTCCGGATCGACGTCGAGGACGTCGTGCTGGTGACGATCGAGCTGCCGAACATGGTGGTCGAGTCCTGGCACGAGCGCGCCGGCTACCGGCGCCGCCTGCGCACCTGAGCCTGCCGCCGGCAGCGCAGCGGGTGTGCGCTCGGCGCGGCTAGGGCGGCGTCCGCGGCCCGCCTCGCCGCGGCCGGTGCGGGCGATCTCGGGCCAGTCGGTGCGGGCCTGTTCGGCCACCTCCCGGTGCCGGCCGACCGGCAGGTCCGGGTCGTCCGGCGGTGCGACGCCGAGCCGCTCGGCCAGCGCGATCGCGTCGAACGGCGCGCGCACCTTGACGTCGTTGTCGAAGTAGACGACGACGTCCCGGGGCTGGCGCGGGGCCGGCGGGGCCAGCACGGTCCCGTCGGTCGGGGTGCCGCCGGCGCGCCCAGGTGCGGATCCGGGCCGCCCACCGGTCCAGCGCCGGCGGGTCGTACCCGCTGACGTAGAGCTCCTGCGTCGCCGTGCAGCCGGACGTAGACGTGGTCGGAGGTGACGTCGAGCAGCGCCGGCCACTTCCCGGCGGTGTCGGCGACGACGAGCGCGACGTCGTGCGCCCGCAGCAGCTCGACGAAGCCGGCCGTCGCGAACGAGCCGTGCCGCACCTCCAGCGCGTGCCGCAGCGGCCGGTCGTCGGCGGCGGTGAGCAGCGCCCGGCCGTCCATCCGCTCGTCGTGCCGGGCGGCCAGCGCGGCGGCGGCGCCGGTGCTGCGCGGCAGCTGCGCGAAGAACCCGGCCAGCCGCTCCGGGTCGTAGCCGAGGGTCGGCGGCAGCTGCCAGAGCACCGGGCCGAGCTTGGCCCCGAGCGCCAGCACGCCGGAGGCGAAGAAGTTGGCCAGCGGCGCCTCGACCCCGGCCAGCTTCTTCATGTGCGTGACGAACCGCGGCCCCTTCACCGAGAACACGAACTCCGCCGGCGTCTCCGCCGCCCATCGCGCGTACGACTCCGGGCGCTGCAGCGAGTAGAACGAGCCGTTGATCTCGATGGTCCGCAGCCGGCGGGAGGCATACTCCAGCTCCCTGCGCTGCGGCAGGCCGGGCGGGTAGAAGACGCCGCGCCAGGGCGGATACCGCCAGCCGGAGATGCCGGTTCGGACGTCGCTCACGCCGTGCTGACTACCACGCGGAGGTCACTGCCACGCATGCCGCAGCTGCCGCGGCAGCGCGAACACCAGCGCCAGCGCGACCAGCACCAGCCCGACGCTGGCCAGCGTGGCCAGCTCGGCGCTGTGTACGAAGGCGCGCGCGACGTCCTGCGGCCCAGCGACCTGCAGCGTGCCGAACAGGATCGCGCCGATCGCCGCGATGCCGATGGCCGAGCCGACCCGCTGCCCGGTGTTGAGTACGCCGCTGGCCGCGCCGGCGTCCCGCGGCGGCACCGCGGAGAGCACGAAGTCGATGTTCGGCGCGATGAACAACCCGTTGCCCAGGCCCGCGACGGCCAGCGGCAGCGCGATCTGCCAGCCGGCCGGGTCCGGACCGGTCGCCTCCAGCACGAGCAGCAGGGCGAGCAGCCCGGCGGCGACCATCGCGCAGCCGATCACCAGCACGGTCCGGCCGAGCCGGGCCGAGAACCGGTCCGACAGCGCCGCGGTGATCAGCGACCCGGCCGGGAACGGCAGCGTGACCAGGCCGGCGGACAGCGCGCTGTGCCCGAGCCCGACCTGCCAGAGGATCGACAGCGTGAAGAACACGCTGGTGAAGCCGGCGAAGTAGACCAGCGCGAGCACGGTGCCGGCGGCGAACGCGCGGTCCCGGACCAGGTGCGGGGGAATCAGCGGATCGCCGCCGCGCCGCTCCAGCCGGACCAGCCACCAGCCCAGCGCGACCAGCAGCAGCACCGACAGGGCCAGGCACCCGTACGTCCAGGCCGGCCAGCCCCGCCGCTGCCCCTCGATGAGCGGCACCAGCAGCGCGATCAGCGCGGCCGACAGCAGCGCCACGCCGACCGGGTCGACCCGCTGCCGGTCCCGGTGGGTGGCGTCCCGCGGCAGCAGCGCGGCCGCGAGCGGCACGGCGACCAGCCCGATCGGCACGTTGACCAGGAAGACCCAGCGCCAGCCGTGCTCCACCCCGGCGGCCTGGATGAGCAGCCCGCCGGCCAGCGGGCCGAGCGCGGTGGACAGCCCGATGACCGCGCCGAGCGCGCCGAACGCCCGGCCCCGGGCGGGTCCCGCGTACAGCAGCTGGATGAGCGCGGCGATGGCCGGGAAGAACGCGCCGGCGCCGAGACCCTGCACGACCCGGCCGGCGATCAGCTGCCCGGGATTCTGGGCCAGCCCGCAGGCCAGGCTGGCCAGCGTGAACAGGGTCAGGCCGGCGACGTACATCCGGTGGTGGCCGATCCGGTCGCCGATCCGGCCGGCCGGGATCAGGGTCAGCCCGAGCGCGAGCATGTAGCCCGAGACCACCCACTCCAGCTGGCTCGGGCCGGCGCCGAGGCCGCTCTGCACGCTCGGGCAGCGCGACGTTGACGATCGTCGTGTCGAGCAGCGCCATGAACGCACCGACCAGCAGCAGCGCCAGGCTGCGGCCGGCGGCGGGGCGGACCCCCGGCCGCGCCGGCGACGGTGACCTGCTGGGTGCTCACTGATCCTCCAGGGGCAGACGGCGGCGCTTCTCGAAGTCGGCGACGATCTCGGGCAGCGCGTCGAGAACGTCCTCGTGCCAGCCGATCTCCGCGTCCAGCCGGGCCAGCAGGTGGCCGAGCACCTTCCGCTCGGCCACCGACAGGTACGGGTCGGCGTGCTCGCGCTGGTGCTGGAGTGAACTGCGCTGGGTCTGCAACGCATCCCGGCGGTCGGTGATCGCGGTGCGCAGCCGGCTCGGGTCGGCCAGGTCGCCGCCCGCGAGGGCCAGGTCGAACGGGTCGGTCGGGAAGACGACCGTGCGCAGCGCCTGGTCCTGCAGCGCCTCCAGCGCCGCTCGGCCGTCCGCGGTGATCTCGTAGACGGTGCGCTCCGGGTAGGCCCCCGCGCGCTCGCTGGCGGTGGCGGCGATCAGGCCCTCGCCGGCCAGCCGCTTGAGCACGCCGTAGAGCGCCCCGGGGCGTACGTCCGTCCACAGGTCGAGCCGGTCCTGCTGGGCGGCCAACCGCATCCGGTGGCCGTGCATGGGGCCGTGGCGCTCGAGCAGCATGAGCACGTACAGGCGGCTGGACGACATGCGGCTACTCTCGCGTGAGTAGTCGCAGCTGTCAAGTCAGCGGTGGGCGATGGCGAGCACGTGCGGACTGGCGCCGAGCAGGGAGGGCTCGGTCTCGATCCGGTCGAGCTGGCGCAGCAGCCAGCTCCCGCCGCGCCGGGTCGTCCATCCACTCGTCCGGGTCCTCGATCAGGACGCCAGGACCCTCGACGGCGTGGAGCGTGACCGGCGCGAAGCCGGCCGCGCCGACCTCGGCCGCGAGCTCCTCGGGGCGGGCAACGTGCGCGGTCGTGAAGCGGTGCGGCAGCGCCTCCGGGTTGCGGTGGGTGCCGGTGTGCAGTCCGGACTCGACGACCCCGGGGTGGTCGCAGGCCCAGCCGTGCCGCAGGCCCTCGATGAAGCTGGCGAACCGGCTGATCGCGACCGCGGCCAGGACGCCGCCCGGCCGGAGCACCCGCCGTGCCTCGGTGAGGGCGGCGATCCGCTCGTCGGCCTCGAGCAGGTGGTAGAGCGGGCCGAGCAGCAGCACGGCGTCGGCGCTCGCGTCCGGGAAGGCGAGCTCGCGGGCGTCGCCGACCTCGGCCGAGGCGAGCCTGGTCTCGGCCGCCGCGGCCGCCTGCCGGGCCTGCGTGACGTGCAGCGGCATCGCGTCGACCAGGTGGACGTCGTGGCCGGCCAGCGCGAGCGGGATCGCGTACGCGCCCGGGCCGCCGCCGACGTCGACGACCGTGGCCGGCGGGTCGGGCAGGTGGCGCTGCAGCAGGATCCAGGTCCGGGCCCACTCCAGCCGGCCGGCCCGGGCGGTCAGCCGGTCCTGCTCGTCGCCGCACTCGTAGTACGCGACGACCTCGGGCGACAGCATGCATCGACGGTAGGCCGGTGGGCGAGTGGATTTCGGGGTATCTACGGATCATGGTCATGCCGCCGATCGACCCGGAACCGCCGACACCGGCACCGGACCCGACTCCGCCGGGACCGGCGCCCGACCCGATGCCGCCGACACCCTTGCCGGACCCGATGCCACCGACGCCGGATCCGATGCCGCCGGCACCGAACCCCGGCCCCATGCCCAACCCCGGACCCGACATCGACTTCTGAGTCCCCCAGACACCCGCCCGGCCGCTGACCCCACGCGGCCGGGCGGTGCCGTCATCGAGCCACGGCCGGCGGCGGCGACGGAGCCGGCGCCGTGACGCGGCGTGGGGTGCGGACCGGGCTAGTGGTCGGGGGAGCCGGAGGCCAGTTGGCCGTCGGACTCGGCGAGGCGGCGCCGGGAGACGAGGATCTCCTCCTCGGCGTCGTGCCGGCCGGTCCAGGTCGCGCCCTCGACCGACTTGCCCGGCTCCAGCTCCTTGTAGACGTTGAAGAAGTGCTGGATCTCCAGCCGCTCGAACTCGGGCAGGTGGTGGATGTCGCGCAGGTGCTCCATCCGCGGGTCCGCCGCCGGCACGCACAGCACCTTGTCGTCACCGCCGGCCTCGTCGCGCATCCGGTACATCCCGATCGCCCGGCACCGGATCAGACAGCCGGGGAACGTCGGCACCTGCAGCAGCACCATCGCGTCCAGCGGGTCGCCGTCGTCGCCGAGGGTGCCCTCGATGAACCCGTAGTCCGCCGGATACTGCGTGGCGGTGAACAGGGTCCGGTCCAACCGGATCCGCCCGGTGTGGTGGTCGAACTCGTACTTGTTCCGTTCGCCCTTGGGGATCTCGATCGTGACGTCGAACTCCACCGGCCGCTCCTCCCGGGAGACTGGTCGTCCCGGAGTCTAGGGCGCGGTGATCGGTCCGTGCCGCGTGCGACCGGGCGCTTAGGCTTCGCGTCGTGCGGTGGACGGGGGCGCGGGTCGCGATCGCGGGTGGCAGCGCGCTCGCCATCGGGGCGGCCGCGGTGATCGGCGGGGTCGTCGTCGCCGGTCGCGGCGGCGCCGCGGACGGGGCCGCCGGGCGGACGTCGCCCACCGCGAGCCCGACCCCGAGCCCGCTGGTCACGCCGACCCCGGTGCTCGCCGCGCCGCCGACCGGACTGCCGCAGACGGCCACCGGGGTCGCCCGCAAGCTCGCCGTCCCGTTGGCCGACCACCGGCTCGGCGCCCGGGTCTCGGCGACCGTGGTCGACGCCGAGACCGGGCAGGTGCTGCTCGACCGCGGCGCGGCCAACGCGGTGACGCCGGCGTCGACGGCCAAGCTGGCCACCTCGGTCGCGCTGCTGTCGGTGACCGACCCGGACCAGCGGCTGACCACCCGGGTCGTCGCCGGCGCCCGGCCGGGCGACGTGGTGCTGGTCGGCGGCGGCGACCCGACCCTGTCCGCGGCCCCGGCCGGCAAGGCGACGGCGTACGAGGGCGCGGCCCGGGTGAGCACGCTGGCCGCGCTGGCCAAGCGGGCCGGGCTCGGCAAGGTCGGCCGGGTGGTCGTCGACTCCAGCCTGTTCTCCGGCCCGGCGATGGCGCCGACCTGGAACCCGGCCGACGTCGGCGGCGGCTACATCGCCCCGATCACCGCGACGATGGTCGACGCCGGCCGGCAGGACCGGCTGCGGGCCCGGTCCGCGACGCCGGACCTCGAGGCCGGCCGGGCCCTTGCCGTCGCGCTCGGGGTGCCGAATGCGGCGGTGGTCCGCGGCCGGGCGCCGGCCGGGGCGACCACGCTGGCCGAGGTCAGCTCGCAGCCGATCCCGCGGCTGGTCGAGCAGATGCTGCTCGCCTCGGACAACGTGCTGGCCGAGGCGCTGGCCCGGCAGGTGGCGGTCGCCGAGGGTCAGCCGGCGAGCTTCGCCGGCGCCGTCGCCGCGACCCGGCAGGTCCTGGCCCGGCTGGGGATGCCGGCCGGCGACCGGCTGCTCGACGGCAGCGGGCTGTCCGCCCAGGATCGGGTCACTCCGGCGCTGCTGGCCGCGCTGCTGCGGACCGCGGCCGGCGCCGACCAGCCCCGGCTGCACGCGCTGGTGCCCGGCCTGCCGGTGTCCGGCTACCTCGGCACGCTGGACGAGCGCTACCGCAGCGGCCCGGCGGCGCTCGCGGCCGGCCAGGTCAGGGCCAAGACCGGCACCCTGGACGGGGTCAGCTCGCTGGCCGGGCTGGTCCGCGGCGCCGACGGGCGGCTGCTGGTGTTCGCGGTGGTCGCCGACCGGGTCCCGGCCGGTGGCACGCTGCCGGCCGAGGCCGCGCTGGACGACGTCGCCGCCGCCCTGACCACCTGCGGCTGCCGCTAGGCGGGTCACCGGGCGACTCCGGCCCGCACCGCCGCTGAGTTCAGTGACCCGACCCCGGGCGGGGCGTGGTGGTGGCGGTGGTGTTCCTCCATCACCCGGGCCAGCCCGGACATCCCGTGCAGCAGGGCGTCCCGCTCGTCGACGGTCAGCTCGGCGAACAGCTGCTCGTGCTGGGCGCTGAAGTGGGCCCCGATCCGCTCGGCCGCGGTCCGGCCGGCCGGGGTGAGCGCCAGCCGGTAGAAGCGCCGGTTGGCCGGATCCCGGACCCGCTCCAGCCAGCCCCGCCGCTCCAGCCCGGCCGCCAGCCGGCTGGTCGTCGACTTCTCCAGCCCCATCCGCTCGCCGAGCTGCTGCTGGGACAGCGGGCCGGCCTCGGTCAGCTCGGCGAGCGCGAACACCTCCGACGCCGAGGCCCGTACGCCGTCGTGGTCGTGCGGCTCCAGCAGGCCGCCGACCCGGACGAGCCAGCGCAGCAGCCGGCGCAGCTCGTCGTCCGGGAACGGTTGTGCCATACAACTCTCCTGCCCTATCGTAGTTGTACGGCACAACTCTAGGAGGACGAGATGCCCCACGGCCACAGGTTCCGGCACCTGTTCATGCACGGCGACGGCAGCATGACGGGCTGGTTCGGCGACCCCGAGCACTACGAGCGGTTCGCGACCCGGCTCCAGCGCCGGCTGCGGACCAGGGTCGCCACCGACGTGGCCGCGCTGCGGCTGCCGGCCGGCGCCCACGTGCTCGACGTCGGCACCGGTCCCGGCCGGCTCCCGGTGGAGATCGCCCGGCGCAGCCCGCAGGTCCGGGTGACCGGTCTGGACGTCTCGCCGCGGATGATCGAGGCCGCCAAGGCGGCGATCGAGCCCGGCCAGCAGGTGATCGCCGAGGTCGGCGACGTGGCGAAGCTGCCGTACCGGGACGGCAGCGTCGACCTGGTCGTCTCCACGCTCAGCCAGCACCACTGGCCGGACCGGGCGGCCGCGCTCGCGGAGCTGGCCCGGGTGCTCGCGCCGGGCGGCCGGATCTGGATCTACGACCTGCGCCGGGCGCTGCGGACCGCGCAGGTCGCGGCGGCCGTCGCCGTCCCCGGCTCGGACGTGCGGGTCGAGCCGGTGCGGGCCGGCGTGCTCGGCCGGCTGCTCGGCCGGCTCACCGTGCAGCCCGCCGGCGTGCCCGTGTGACCGGGCCGGGTCGGCCGCTCGGCGTACCGTGGCCGCATGAGCAGCCAGCCCGGAATGGTCGACTGGGACCTCGCCGTCTCCACCGCGACCCGGTTGATCTCGCCGGGGCCCGAGGTGTCCCGCAGCGAGGCCGACGCCGCGGTGCGGTCGCTGCGTGAGCAGGTCGAGGTCGCGGCCGCGCACGTGGAGCGGATCACCGCCCTGCATCCCGTGGGCCCGATCCCGGTGACCCGGGTGGTGGACCGGCCCGGCTGGGTGCGGGTCAACGCGGACGGGATGGCCAGGCTGCTCACCCCGCTGGTGCAGACGCTCGAGGAGCGCCGGCCGCGGCCGGCCGGGCGGTTCGAGCAGACCGTCGGGCCGAAGGCGACCGGGCTGCAGGCCGGCGGGGTGCTGGCGTTCCTGTCCAGCAAGGTGCTCGGGCAGTTCGAGTTCTTCGCCGACCCGGCCGGGCAGCTGCTGCTGGTCGCGCCCAACGTGGTCGAGGCGGAGCGGTCGCTCGGCGTCCCGCCGGCCGACTTCCGGCTGTGGGTGGCGCTGCACGAGGTGACCCACCGGGTGCAGTTCACCGCGGTGCCGTGGCTGCGCGGCCACCTCAGCACCGAGATCGACGCGCTGGTCGACGCGACCGACCTCGACCCGGACGCGGTGCGCGAGCGGCTGTCGGCGTTCGTCGGCCAGCTCGGCTCGGCGCTGCGCGGCGGCGAGGAGTCGCAGGGGATCCTCGGGCTGATCCAGAGCCCGGCGCAGAAGGAGATCATCGAGCGGCTGACCGCGTTCATGTCGCTGGTCGAGGGACACGCCGAGTACGTGATGAACGCCGTCGGGCCGGACGTGGTCCCCTCGATCGGGCAGATCCGGGAGCGGTTCGGCCAGCGTCGCAAGGGCACCGGGCCGGTCGACCGGCTGCTGCGCCGGCTGCTCGGGCTGGACGTGAAGATCCGGCAGTACGCGGACGGCAGCAAGTTCGTCGGC
This sequence comes from uncultured Actinomycetota bacterium, assembly GCA_963770145.1. GTDB lineage: Bacteria > Actinomycetota > Actinomycetes > Mycobacteriales > CADCTP01 > CADCTP01. Next base: position 808,863 of record CAVYOJ010000002.1, read on the forward strand.
GCGGTCGTCGAGGCGGTCGGGATCGACGGCTTCAACCAGGTGTGGACGTCGCCGGAGACGCTCCCGCGCAAGTCCGAGCTGGCCGACCCGCACGCCTGGGTCGAGCGCGTGCACGGCTTCCGCCCCGCGGCGTCTGCCTGACCCACCCATCGCCCGCCGCGCGGACTCGCGCCGGTGCCGCCGGCATCGGGCTAGCGTTCGGGGAGTGGGGGCGGGGTTGGCGCCGGAGGTGGCCGCGGTGCGGGTGGCCGTGCGGCGGCTGCTGGCCGAGGTGCGGCCGGCCGGCGTGCTGGTCGCCTGCAGCGGCGGTGCCGACTCGGTCGCGCTGGCCGCGGCGACCGCGTTCGAGGCGCCGCGGCTCGGCGTCCCGGCCGGGCTGGTGACCGTCGACCACGGCCTGCAGCCGGGATCGGCGGCCTGGGCGGCCGAGACCGCCGAGCTTGGTCGTGGCCTCGGACTCGACCCGGTGCTCGTCCGCCGGGTCGAGGTGGGTACGGCCGGTGGTCCGGAGGCCGCCGCCCGCGCCGCCCGCTACGCCGCCCTCGCGGAGGCGGCCGGTGACCGCGCCGTGCTGCTCGCGCACACGCTCGACGACCAGGCCGAGACCGTGCTGCTCGGGCTCGGCCGGGGCTCCGGACCGCGGTCGATCGCCGGCATGCGCCCGGTCGACGGCCGCTGGCTGCGCCCGCTGCTCGGGATCCGCCGGGAGACCACCCGGGCCGCCTGCGCGGCCGAGCACCTCCCGTACCGGGACGACCCGCACAACGCCGACCCCCGCTTCACCCGGGTACGCCTGCGCGCCGAGGTGCTGCCCCGGCTCGAGGACGCCCTGCAGGGCGGCGTCGCCGAGGCCCTGGCCCGCACGGCCGAGCTGCTGCGCGACGACCTCGACGCGCTCGACGGCCTGGCCGCCGCGCTCACCCCCGCCACCCCGACCCTGCCGGTCGACGGCCTGGCCGCCCAGCCGCGCGCGATCCGCACCCGGGTGCTGCGGAACTGGGTCGGCATCCCGCTCACCGCCGCCCAGCTGCACGCGCTCGACGCCCTGGTCGCCGACTGGCACGGCCAGGGTCCGGTCGCCCTGCCCTCGGGCCGTGCGGTCAGGCGTGCGTCTGGCATGCTGCATCTCGCCGGACCGGATCGCTGAGGCAGAGCGGGGAGCGGTGCACAACTACGACGGCGACATCGACGAGGTCCTGCTGACCGAGCAGCAGCTCGCGACCCGCATCCAGGAAGTGGCCGACGAGGTGTCGGCCGACTACGCCGACCGCGAACCGGTCCTGGTCGGCGTGCTCAAGGGTGCCGCGATCGTGATGGCCGACTTCGCCCGGGCGCTGAGCCGGCCGGTGACGATGGAATACATGGCGGTCTCCTCGTACGGCTCGTCGACGAGCTCGTCCGGCATCGTCCGCATCCTCAAGGACCTCGACCGGGACATCTCCGACCGGCACGTGCTCGTGGTCGAGGACATCGTCGACTCCGGGCTGACGCTGTCCTGGCTGCTGCGCAACCTGGAGTCCCGGCAGCCGGCCTCGCTCGAGGTGATGGCGCTGCTGCGCAAGCCGGACGCGGTCAAGATCGACGTGCCGGTCCGCTACCTCGGTTTCGACATCCCGAACGAGTTCGTGGTCGGCTTCGGTCTGGACTACGCGGAGCGCTACCGGGACCTGCCGTACATCGCCCGGCTCAAGCCCGAGGTCTACACCAGGTAAAGGAACGCTTGAGGCCACTCGGCCGTTGCCCCGGACGAGGCCATCGACCCTGGTGGCCTGCGTCCCCGTAGTGCCCGGTGTACCTTTCCTGTCAGGGACTGATCGCCGTGCGCGCCGGGTGCGCCCACCAGCTGGAGCGGGAGGACCGGAGCTGCCGGGCACGGCGTCTCCGCTGAGATATGGATCGTCGTCGCATCCTCAAGTCGCCGTGGTTCTGGATCGTCCTCGGCCTGCTGGTCGTGCTCGCCGTGCCAACCCTGTTCCGCGGGAACGGCGGCTACTCCGAGGTCCCGACGTCGGTCGCGCTCGCCCAGCTGGAGAGCGGCAACTACACGAACGTCACGGTCAACGACCGCGAGCAGACCGTCGACATCACCCTGAAGAACGAGGTCGACGGGCACGAGAAGATCACCTCGGCGTACCCGACCGGGCTCGTCGACCGGATCGGCGAGGTGCTCGACCAGAAGGGTCAGCCCTTCGAGACGAAGATCAGCTCCCAGAACATCTTCGTCAGCCTGCTCATCAGCCTGGTGCCGATCCTGCTGGTCGTGTTCCTGCTGTTCTTCATCATGAACTCGGTGCAGGGCGGCGGCTCCCGGGTCATGAACTTCGGGAAGTCCAAGGCGAAGCTGGTCAGCAAGGACACTCCCAAGACGACGTTCGCCGACGTGGCCGGCGCCGACGAGGCGATCGAGGAGCTCCAGGAGATCAAGGAGTTCCTGGAGAACCCGGCCAAGTTCCAGGCCATCGGCGCCAAGATCCCCAAGGGCGTCCTGCTGTACGGGCCGCCCGGCACCGGCAAGACCCTGCTGGCCCGCGCGGTCGCCGGCGAGGCGGGGGTGCCGTTCTACTCGATCTCCGGCTCCGACTTCGTCGAGATGTTCGTCGGCGTCGGCGCCTCCCGGGTGCGCGACCTGTTCGAGCAGGCCAAGGCCAACGCGCCGGCGATCATCTTCGTCGACGAGATCGACGCGGTCGGCCGGCACCGCGGCGCCGGCCTCGGCGGCGGCCACGACGAGCGCGAGCAGACCCTCAACCAGCTGCTGGTCGAGATGGACGGCTTCGACGTCAGGGGCGGGGTCATCCTCATCGCGGCCACCAACCGGCCGGACATCCTCGACCCGGCGCTGCTGCGGCCCGGCCGCTTCGACCGGCAGATCGCGGTCGACCGGCCCGACCTCGAGGGCCGTCGCGCCGTGCTCGACCGTGCACGCCAAGGGCAAGCCGCTCGCCCCGGACATCGACCTGTCCGTGATCGCCCGCCGGACGCCCGGGTTCACCGGTGCCGACCTGGCCAACGTGATCAACGAGGCGGCGCTGCTGACCGCCCGGCACAGCGGCAACCTCATCCACATGCTGGCGCTGGAGGAGGCGATCGACCGGGTCATCGCCGGGCCGGAGCGCCGGACCAGGGCGATGAGCGAGAAGGAGAAGAAGCTCACCGCGTACCACGAGGGTGGGCACGCGCTGGTGGCGTGGGCGCTGCCCAACCTCGACCCGGTGCACAAGGTGACGATCCTGCCCCGCGGCCGGTCGCTCGGACACACGCTCGTGCTGCCCACCGAGGACCGCTACACCCAGATCCGGTCCGAGATGATCGACCAGCTGGTCTACGCGCTGGGCGGTCGCGCGGCCGAGGAGCTCGTCTTCCACGAGCCCACCACCGGCGCGTCGGACGACATCCAGAAGGCCAGCGCGCTGGCCCGCTCGATGATCACCGAGTACGGCATGAGCTCCAAGCTCGGCGCGGTGAAGTACGGCCAGAAGGACTCCGAGCCGTTCCTCGGCCGCGACTACGGCCACCAGCGGGACTACTCCGAGACCGTCGCCACCGACATCGACGCCGAGGTCAGGCAGCTGATCGAGATGGCCCACGACGAGGCCTGGGAGATCCTGGTCGAATACCGGGACGTGCTCGACGACCTCGTGCTCGAGCTGATGGAGAAGGAGACGCTGGGCAAGGACGACCTGGCCCGGATCTTCGCCCCGGTGGCCAAGCGGCCGCCGCACAACACGTACGCGGGGTTCGGCCGGCGGGCGCCGTCGGAGAAGCCGCCGGTGATGACGCCCTCGGAGCTGCATGCGGTCACGTCCAGCCGCGGTCCGGCCAACGGGTCCGCGCCGGGGATGCCGTCGCCGGGTCCGCGGCCGGCGCCGGCTCCGGCGCCCGCGCAGTACGGGGCCAACGGGGCCGGCCGGCACGCGACGACGCCGGACGGGCACCCGGCCCAGCCGGGCTACGGGCAGCCGCCGTACGGGACCGGCCAGTTCGCCGGCGGTCCCGGCCCGGCGCCGGCCTACCCGGCGCCAGCCGCCGCAGCACGGCGGTCAGCCGCCGCACCCGGCCCAGCCGCCGCACCCGGCGCAGCCGCCGCAGCACGGCGGTCAGCCGCCGCACTCGGCCCAGCCGCAGTCGGGCCCGCCGCACCCGGGCCAGTCGCCGTACCCGGGCGGGCAGTCCGCGTACGGGCCGGAGGAGTCGAGCTACGGCTCCGGCGGTGACGGCGGCCAGGCCGGCTTCGGGCAGGGCTGGACGCCCGGGGACGGCCAGCCGGGTTCGCGTTGACCGGGTCGTTCGACCCGGCCGGGGTGGAACGGGCGGTCCGCGACCTGCTGGTCGCCATCGGCGAGGACCCCGACCGCGACGGCCTGCGGCGTACCCCGGAGCGGGTCGCCCGCGCGTACGCCGAGCAGTTCGCCGGCCTCTACGTCGACCCCTCCGACGTGCTGCAGACCACCTTCGACGAGGGCCACGAGGAAATGGTCCTGGTCAAGGACATCGAGATGTATTCGACCTGTGAACATCACCTGGTCCCGTTCCACGGGGTCGCGCACGTCGGCTACATCCCGAACGTGGACGGCCGGATCACCGGGTTGAGCAAGCTCGCCCGGCTGGTCGACCTGTACGCGAAGCGGCCGCAGGTGCAGGAGCGGCTCACCTCGCAGATCGCCGACGCGATGGTCCGCCGGCTCGAGCCGCGCGGCGCGATCGTGGTGATCGAGGCGGAGCACCTGTGCATGTCGATGCGTGGCATCCGCAAGCCGGGCGCCCGTACGGTCACCTCCGCGGTCCGCGGCATGTTCCAGTACCAGCCGTCCACCCGCGCCGAGGCGATGAGCCTCATCCTGGGGCGATGACCGAAGCGACCCGCCAGCCGGCGGCCGGGCTGCCGCACCCGGACCGGTGCGTCGTGATGGGCGTGCTCAACGTGACCCCCGACTCGTTCAGCGACGGCGGCCGGTACGCCGACCTCGACGCCGCGGTCGCGCACGGGCTGGCGATGTGGGCGGCCGGCGCCGACATCGTCGACGTCGGCGGCGAGTCCACCCGCCCGGGCGCGGAGCGGGTCGACGCCGAGGAGGAGACCCGCCGGGTGGTGCCGGCGATCCGCGCGCTGGCGGGCAGCGGCGTGACGGTCAGCGTGGACACCTCCCGGGCCGCGGTCGCCGAGGCCGCGCTGGACGCCGGGGCCGGGATCGTCAACGACGTCAGCGGCGGGCTGGGCGACCCGGCCATGGCCAAGACGATCGCCGCGGCCGGAGTTCCCTGGGTGCTCATGCACTGGCGCGGGCACAGCCGGGACATGCAGGCGCTGGCCCGGTACGCCGACGTGGTCCGGGACGTGGCGACCGAGCTGACCCGGCAGGTCGACGCCGCGGTCGCGGCCGGTGTCGACGCCAGCAACATCGTGCTCGACCCCGGCCTCGGGTTCGCCAAGACCGCCGAGCACAACTGGAGCCTGCTGGCCCGGCTGGACGAGCTGACCGCGCTGGGCTTCCCGGTGCTGGTCGGCGCGTCCCGCAAGGCGTTCCTGGGCCGGCTGCTCGCCGGTCCGGACGGCGCCCCGGCCCCGCTCGACGCCCGCGAGCACGCCACCGTCGCGACCAGCGTGCTGGCCGCGGTGATGGGCGCCTGGGGGGTGCGGGTGCACGAGGTGACCCCGACCCTGGACGCGGTCAAGGTCGTCCGCGCCTGGAAGTCGGCCGGCCGTGGCTGACCGGATCGTGCTGACCGGGCTCACGGTCCGCGGATTCCACGGCGTGTACGAGCACGAGCGCCGGGACGGGCAGGACTTCGTCGTCGACGCGACGCTCTGGCTGGACAGCCGACCGGCCGCGGCCAGCGACGACCTCGCCGACACCGTCGACTACGGCGGTCTGGCCGATCGCCTCGCCACCGTCGTCGAGGGCGAGCCGGTGAACCTCATCGAGACCCTCGCCGCCCGGCTCTGCGAGCTGTGCATGGCCGACGAGCGGGTGATCGCCGCCGAGGTCACCGTGCACAAGCCGCAGGCGCCGATCGCCCGGGAGTTCGCCGACGTCGCGGTCACCGCCCGGCGGTCCCGGCGGTGAGCCGAGCGGTGCTGTCGATCGGCTCCAACCTCGGCGACCGGCTGGCGCACCTGCGCTCGCGTCGTGGCCGCGCTGGGCCCGGTCGCGGTCAGCCCGGTGTACGAGACCGCGCCCTGGGGCGGGGTCGAGCAGGACGACTACCTCAACGCGATCGTCGTCGTCGACGACCCCGGCACCGACGCGTACGGCTGGCTGGCCAGGGCGCGCGAGCTGGAGCGGGCCGCCGGCCGGATCCGGGAGGTCCGCTGGGGCCCGCGCACCCTCGACGTCGACGTCATCGACGTGGACGGCGGCAGCAACGCCGACCCGGAGCTGACCCTGCCGCACCCGCGGGCGCACGAGCGCGCGTTCGTGCTGGTGCCGTGGGCGGACGTGGACCCGGACGCGGTGCTGCCCGGGCACGGCCGGGTCGCCGATCTGGTCGACCTGGTCGCCGACCGGTCCGGCGTCCGTCGGACGGACCTGGAGCTGCGGTGATCGGCCCAACCCGGATCCGTGACCTGGTCGCCTACGCGGCCGCGGTGACCCTGATCGCCTGGCTCGCGATGCGCCAGTGGTACGGCGATCTCCCCGGGCTGCGCTGGTTCGTCCCGCTGTCGCTGGTGCTGCTCGCGATCGCCGAGGTGCTCGCGGCGAACCAGCTGCGCGACCGGATCCGGCACCGCCCCGGCGCGCTGCCGGTGCAGCCGCTCGTCGCGGCCCGGATGCTGGCGCTGGCGAAGGCGAGCGCGGTCGTCGGCGCCGTGATGGTGGGGATCTGGGCCGGCCTGCTGGTCTACGTCGTGCCCAGGCTCGGCCAGCTGGCCGCCGCCGGCAACGACACCGCCATCGGCGCGTTCGGGGTGGTGGCCGCGGTGGCGCTGACCGCGGCCGCGTTGTGGCTCGAGTACTCCTGCCGGACTCCCGCTCCGCCGGACGGCGACCGGCAAACTAGGCCGGACGGATCAGCGGAGTCGTAACTAGTTGTCGTAGCACGGAAGCGTCCACAAGAACGCGCGACGCAACGCGATCGGACTGTTAGCTTCACAGGGATCACCGGAGGGGTCCGAACCGATCCTGTTAAGGGGTGGGATGGGCAGGCACAGTCGGGAGGGCGAACCGGAGTCCGGCGGCGAGCCGGCTGCCGGTGGCCTTGTCGTCGGCCCCTCCGACGAGCACTTCCGCGCGCTCGTCGAGCTGTCCCCGGACGCGGTGTTCGTGATCGTCGACGGCTACCACGCCTTCGCCAACTGGCGCGGCCTGCAGATGCTCGGCGCCAGCAAGGTCTCCGACCTGCAGACCCGCCCGGCGCTGGACTTCATGGACGAGTCGATCCGGGTCGAGGCCGAGCAGCGGCTGGCCGGCATGGTCGACGGCAACAACCTCGAGTACGTCGAGGAGACGCTGGTCCGCCTCGACGGCCAGGCCGTGCACATCGAGGCCGCCGGCCGGCAGATCTCCTTCGGCGGCCGCATCGGCGCGCTGGTCGTCGCCCGCGACATCAGCGGCCGGCGTAGCTCGGAGGCGAAGGTCAAGGCGGCGGAGGAGAAGTTCCGCGCCGCGTTCCAGAACGCGCCGACCGGGATGGCGATCGTCGACAAGGCCGGCATGTTCCTCGACGTGAACGCCGCGCTGGCCCGGCTGTTCGGCCGCCGGGTCGCGACCTTGCACGGCGACCTGATCTGGCATCACCTGCACCCGGAGGACTCCGAGCGGGTCCGGGGCGACTTCGCCCGGGTGGTCGAGGGGACCGAGGACGACGTCTCCGGCACCTTCCGCTACCGCACCGGCGCCGGCGGCGACGGCTGGGTGCACGCGTCGGTCTCCGCGCTGGTCGGCCAGAAGTCCTACATCGTGCACCTGGTCGACGTGACCCAGCAGAAGAACACCGAGTACGACCTGCACCGCAAGGCGACCCACGACCCGCTGACCGGGCTGCCGAACCGCGGGCTGGTGCTGCACAAGCTCGGCGCCGCGCTGCGCTCGCTGCGGGCCGAGCCGGGCCAGGTGCACGTGCTGTTCGCCGACCTGGACGGGTTCAAGCAGGTCAACGACGTGCACGGGCACGCGGTCGGCGACCGGGTGCTGCGCGCGGCGGCCGAGCGGATGCGCGGCGCGCTGCGGCCGACCGACACGATCGGCCGGCTCGGCGGCGACGAGTTCGTGGTGATCCTCAAGAGCCTGCCGCACGAGGTGCCGGCCGAGGAGATCGCGCACCGGCTGGCCCAGGCGGTCGCCGCGCCGGTCGCGTTCGAGGGCGGGATCGTCAACGTGCGGGCCAGCATCGGCCAGGCGTCGACCGACGACCCCGACTTCCCGGCCGCCCGCCTGCTCGGCGCCGCGGACGCGAACATGTACAAGGTCAAGCAGGCGACCCGCAACGCCGAGAGCTACGTCCCGCACCAGTCCGCGCCCCCACTGCGGGCGGTGAAATAGGGCAATCGTCCCGGGCGGGATGTCCTACGCTGGGGCGCGCCGTGCGGCGCGCGTGGTTGGCTGGTCACCTCGGCGACAGCGGTCGCCGGCCGGGCCCTCGTTCGGGGCGGGATCCGGGCGCGGCCGCGGAGAGGGTGGTCGAGCGCCGGTGAGGTCCGGGTTGCTGGTGGTCCTGGCCGTGCTGCTGGTCGCCGGATGCACGGGCGACGACCAGCCGGCCGCCAAGCCGCAGCCCAAGGTCACCGTCGGCGCCGGCCTGTCGGCCGAGCAGCAGATCATCGCCAGGATGTACGGGCAGGCGCTGAGCAAGGCCGGCTTCGACGTCACCATGAAGCTCGACGCCGGCGCCCGCACCGCGTACGTGCCGGCGCTGGAGCGCGGCGACCTCGACGTGGTGCCCGACTACCTCGCGCCGGTGACCGACTACCTGCGGGCCGGGGTGCCGGTCGCGCACCGGCCGCCGGCCGCCAGCGGTGACGTCGAGCACACCGCGTACGTGCTCGACGAGCTGCTGGCGCACCAGCCGCTCGGGGTGACCCGGCCGTCGCTGGCGACCGACCAGACCGCGCTGGCGGTGTCGAAGACGCTCGCCGACGACGAGAACCTCGTCGACGTCTCCGACCTGCGCCGGCTCAACGGCACGCTGGTGCTCGGCGGCCCGGACGGCTGCAGCACCGACGCGCTCTGCCTGCTCGGCCTGCAGGACCGGTACGGCCTGCGGTTCAAGCGGGTGGACGAGCTCGGCGAGGTGTCCGGCCAGCCGATCTTCGACGCGCTGCGCAAGGGCACCGCGGACGTCGGCTCGGTGCAGTCCTCGGACGGCGAGATCGCCGCCGAGAGCCTCGTCGTGCTGCGCGACGACAAGCTGCTCCAGCCGGCCGGCAACATCATCGCGCTCTACCGCGCCGAGCTGCCGGCTCCGGCCCGGGCCGTGGTGGACAGCGTGAACCGCGCGCTGACCACCGAGAAGCTGCAGGAGCTGAACAAGCGCCAGGACCTGGACGGGCAGGACCCGGACGGGCTGGCCAAGCGGTTCCTGCAGGACGCCCGGCTGATCTGAGCCCGCCGGCAGCACGCCGGGCGGCTCATCTGCACGCTCGTCCAGGTGGGTCCCCTATGGTTGGCCCGTGGCCCGCTCCAGCTCAGGGGGCCGGGGTGGCCTGCGCACGCTCGCGCTGGTCGCCGCGGTGGCGATCGCGCTCGCCTCGACCGCGGCGGTGGTGCTCAGCGACGATCCGGAGACGCTGCGGCTGGCGGTGGTCGGCGCGCTCTGGGCGTTCGTGCTGGCCGCGTTCGCGGCGCCGCGCCGGCGGGAGTCCGGGTGCGCCGGCCGGCGACCCCGGCAGCGCGCTGGAGCTGCGCCGGACGTACGAGATCGAGCTGGAGAGGGAGGTCGCCGCCCGCCGCGAGTACGAGCTGCAGCTGGAGGTCTACCTGCGCCGCGAGCTGGAGCGCGGGCTGGCCGAGGACGTGGCCGCGCTGCGGGACGAGGTCGGCCGGATGCGCGGCGAGATGATCGACCGGCTCGACGGCGAGCTGCGGATGGAGCGGATCGAGACCACCCGGTTGATCGGCGGCAGCCTGCGGGCGCTGCAGGACGAGGCCAGGCGGCTCGGCATCGGCATGCCGGTCCCGCCCGAGCTGACCGCCGACTATCCGCCGGACCCGCTCGGCTACGGGGCCGCGAACGGCGTGGGAGACTACGGCCGCGCCGGCGGGCAGCCCGGACTTCGGTGCGCCGAGCGGCCCGTCGAACTACCCGCCGTCCGAGCGGATTCGGCGATCCGGCGCCGCCGCCGCCGGGGTACGGCGCCGCCCCGGCGTACCCGCCGTACCAGTCGTACGCGGCAGCCCGAGCCAGCGTCCGCCGGCGCCGCCGCCGACCGGCCCGCCGGTGCCGAGAGCGCCCGCCGCGGGCGAGTCGGTCCCGCCGCGCCGGCGCCGCGCCCGCGAGGACGGGGAGGACAACGAGGTCATGTCCCGGCTGCTGGGCCGCTGACCGGTCCCGGATGCGCCGACTACCATCCGAGGGGTGACTTCCCCGATGCTGGCGTTCACCGGCGTCGGCCGGACCTTCCCCGACGGCACCCAGGCGTTGCACGACGTCGACCTCACCGTGGACAGCGGCGAGTTCGTCTCGGTCGTCGGCCCGTCCGGCTGCGGCAAGAGCACGTTGCTGCGGCTCGCGTCCGGCCTCGACAGCCCGACGAGCGGGCAGGTCGACGTCGCCTCGAAGCGGGTCGGCTTCGTCTTCCAGGACCCGACGCTGCTGCCCTGGCGCACCGTCCGCAGGAACGTCGAGCTGCTGGCCGAGCTGGAGCACCTGCCCAAGGCCGAGCGCCGGGCGCGGGTGACCGAGGCGATCGGCCTGGTCGGGCTGACCGGCTTCGAGAAGCACCGGCCGCGCTCGCTGTCCGGCGGAATGCGGATGCGCACGTCGCTGGCCCGCTCGCTGGTGCTGCAGCCGGACGTCTTCCTGTTCGACGAGCCGTTCGGCGCGCTGGACGAGATGACCCGGGAGCGGCTCAACGACGAGCTGCTCGCGCTGTTCGCCGACCGTGGCTTCGCGGCGCTGTTCATCACCCACTCGGTCGCCGAGGCGGTCTACCTGTCCACCCGGGTCGTGGTGATGTCCACCGCGACCGGGCCACATCCTCGGCGACGTGTCGGTCCCGTTCGGTTATCCACGCCAGCCGGACATGCGCTATTCGGAGGAGTTCGCCAAGGTCGCCGGCGAGGTCTCGGACCTGCTCCGGGACGTGCCGCGCCGGCCGGCCCGGTGACGGGCCGGTGACGGCGGCGGACGACCGGCTGGCCAGGACGCAGGCGTTCTGGGACTCGCTGACCGGCGCGGAGGGGGAGTTCGCCCGACAGGGTGAATACGGGCGGGCGATGTGGGCCGCCGAGCCCAACTGGGGTGACTGGAACATTCCGGAGGCCGAGCTGCGGCTGCTGCCGGACGTGGCCGGGATGGACACGATCGAGCTCGGCTGCGGCACCGCGTACTTCTCCGGCTGGCTGGCCCGGGCCGGCGCCCGTCCGGTCGGGGTGGACGCGTCCGAGCGGCAGCTGTCGCTGGCCCGCGCGCTGCAGGCCGAGCACGGCGCCGACTTCCCGCTGGTGCACGCCGACGCCGAGCGGGTGCCCTACCCGGACGCCAGCTTCGACCTCGCCCTGTCCGAGTACGGCGCGAGCAGCTGGTGCGATCCGTACCGGTGGGTGCCGGAGGCGGCCCGGCTGCTGCGGCCGGGCGGCTGGCTGCTGTTCCTCGTGGTGAGCCCGATCCTGACTCTCTGCAGTTTTCCGGACGGGTCGGCGCAGGCCGGCGACCGGCTGGTCCGGCCGTACTTCGGGATGCACGAAACGGACACGCCGGCGTTCGGGACGACCGAGTTCCAGCTGCCGTACGGGCAGTGGGTGCGGGTGCTGCAGGAGGCCGGCTTCACCCTCGAACGGCTCGAAGAACTGCAGGCACCGGCGGGTGCGAGCACTCCGTGGCCGTTCGTGGACGCGGCGTGGGCCCACCGCTGGCCGTCGGAGTGCGTCTGGGTGGCCCGCAAGCGCGCGGCCTGATCAGCCGAGTGTCCGTCCGGCGAAGCAGGCTAGGCACCAGTTGCCATCACTATGCGTCATTGCTCCGCCACCCCGATGCGGCTTCAGAGGGAGGTGCTATACGGTGTCTCGACGCGGGGGTCTACGGAGAGGCAGATCGGCAACACAGAGGGTGTGGTACACAGCACCAACGGTGATTGCCGCCGCCAGGGTCGAGGTCCGGGAGGCGTTCGGATGAGCGTGGACACCCGTTTGCCAGAAACGGGTGCGGGAGGCGTCGTCGGCGCCGCTGTCGGTAAGCCCCCTCCTCGGCGCCGTCGCCGGAGCCTGATCAGCACCTGGGTGCCGCCGCTGGTGACGCTCGGGGTGTTCCTCGGGATCTGGTACTACGTCTCGTACGTCGGGCTCGACGCCGATCGTCGCTTCCTGCTGCCGCCGCCGCACCGGGTGATCCAGGTGTCGTTCCTGGACTCGGCCAACCGCACCGACATCCTCACCGCGTTGTGGCTGTCCACCTGGATCGCGGCGCTCGGGCTGCTGATCGCGATCGTGATCGGGATGGCCCTCGGCATCGCGATGTCGCAGGCGCGCTGGGTGGAGCGCTCGATCTACCCGTACGCGGTGATCCTGCAGTGCATCCCGACGCTGGCGCTGGTGCCGGTGATCGGGTTCTGGTTCGAGTTCGGCCTGACCAGCCGGCTGATCGTGACGGTGCTGATCGCGATCTTCCCGATCATCTCCAGCACGCTGTTCGGGCTGCAGTCGGCCGAGCGCGGCCAGCACGAGCTGTTCACGCTGCACCACGCCAACCGGCTGGTCCGGCTGTGGAAGCTGCAGCTGCCGGCGGCCATGCCGGCGATCCTCACCGGCTTCCAGGTCGCGGCGACGCTCGCGGTCGTCGGGTCGGTGGTCGGCGACTTCTTCTTCAAGCAGGGGGACGCCGGCATCGGCGTGCTCATCGATGTCTACCGGGCCCGGCTGCTGTCCGAGCAGCTGTTCGGCGCCGCGACTCGCCGCGTCTCTGCTCGGCGTGTTCGCGTTCTGGCTGTTCGGGCTCATCAACCGGATCGTCACCGGCCCCTGGTACGGCTCCACCGCGTACGACAGGCCGGCCTGACCCCACTCTTCCCTCCCGCGCCGGCCCGAAGCCGGACCGCACCACCCCGCACAAACGAGGAGAACAATGCGTCCACGCAAGCTCGTTCCGGTGGCAGCCGGACTCACCCTCCTGCTGGCCGCTGCCGCCTGCACTAGCAGCGACAGCGGATCCACCGACAACAGCGCGCCGGCGCCGAAGGCCTCGGGGGCGGCCCTCTCGCTCAAGGGCACCTGCCCGGACACGATCGTCATCCAGACCGACTGGTTCACCGAGAGCGAGTACGGCGGCATCTACCAGCTGCTCGGCCCGGGCTACACGGTCGACACGAAGAAGAAGCTGCTGCGCGGTCCGCTGGTGGCCTCCGGCCAGGACACCGGCGTGCAGGTGGAGATCCGCAACGGCGGCCCGGCGATCGGCTACCAGACGGTCAGCGCGCAGATGTACGCGGACAAGTCGATCACCCTCGGCCAGGTCAACACCGACGAGGCGATCGCGAACTCCAAGTCGCAGCCGACCCTCGCGGTCATGGCGCCGCTGGAGATCAGCCCGCTGATGATCCTCTGGGGCACGAAGGCGCACCCGGACTTCAACACGATCGCCGACATCGGGCAGACCGACACCAAGATCCTCTACTACCAGACCGACGCGTACGCGCAGTACCTGATCGGTGCCGGCCTGGTGCGGGCCAGCCAGATGGACGGCTCGTACGACGGCACGCCGTCCCGCTTCGTCGCCTCGGACGGGACGATCGCGAACGCCGGGTTCGCCACCTCGGAGCCCTACATCTTCAAGAACGAGCTGCCAAGGGCCAGCTCGATACGACACGCACCTGCAGCTGATCAACGACACCGGCTACCCGATGTACAGCGAGGCGCTGTCCATCCGGGCCGAGGACAAGGACAAGCTGGCGCCCTGCCTGAAGAAGCTGGTCCCGATCCTGCAGCAGGCCTCGGTCGACTTCATCACCAAGCCGGGCCCGACCAACGAGCTGGTCATCTCCACGGTGAAGAAGATGAAGGACTTCTGGACGTACTCGCCGGGCATGGCGGACTACGCGGTGAAGACGCTGAAGAGCCTCGGCCTGGTCGGCAACGGCCCGGACAAGACGCTGGGCAACATCCAGGACAGCCGGATCCAGCGGATGATCGACATCCTGACGCCGATCTACGCCGCGCAGCACAAGGAGATCAAGGCCGGCCTGAAGCCGTCCGACGTCTACACCAACGAGTACATCAACCCGGCCATCGGGCTGGCCGCGTCCTCGAAGTAGTGACCGTCGGAGCAAGGGGGCGCGCGGGCCGCCGCGCGCCCCCTTCTCGTCCGGGCCCGGCACGTGCTCACGTCCGGGCCCGACGGGCACCTGCGCGACGGCGCGGTCGCGGTCGCCGGCGACCGGATCGCCGCGGTCGGGCCGTACGAGCGGCTGCGCGCCGGACTTCCCGGACGCCGAGGTGGTCGGCGACGGCACCGGCATCCTCACCCCGGGCCTGATCAGCACGCACGGGCACTTCTCCGAGGGCCTGGTCACCGGGATCGGCGAGACGCACACGCTCTGGGAGTGGTTCGTCCACGTCGTCGGCCCGATCGAGCCGCACCTGACCCGCGAGCTCGCGTACGTCGGGACGCTGCTCAAGGGCGCCGAGATGGCGCTGTCCGGGGTCACCACGGTGGCCGACATGTTCTGCCACGCGCCCGGGCCGGAGCCGTCCACGCCCGGCGTCGTGCAGGGCGCTGACCGAGCTGGGCCTGCGCGGCGACGTCTCGTACGGGGCGCAGGACGACAGCAACCCGCGGCCGCTCAAGCTCGTGCTGGCCGAGCACGAGGCGCTGCGGGAGGCGGCCGCGGCCAGCGACCGGAGCCGGTTCCGGGTCGGGCTGGCCACCGTGCCGGCCGCCTCGGACGAGCTGATCGGGGCGACCGTCGAGCTGCTGCGGGACACCCCGCGGCTGCACGTCCACCTGCACGAGGTGCGCGAGGAGGTCACCCACTCGCGCAGCACCCGCGGCGTCGGCTCGATCGAGTACGCGGCCAGGGCCGGGCTGCTGGACGCGCAGGTGCTCGCCGCGCACTGCGTCTGGCTGGACGACACCGACGTCGACCTGCTGCGCGAGCACCGGGTCGCGGTCGCGCACAACCCGGTCTCCAACATGATCCTCGCCTCCGGGGTGGCGCCGGTGCCGCGGCTGCTGCGGGAGGGCGTCACGGTCGGCCTCGGCCTGGACGGCCCGGCCAGCAACGACAGCCAGGACATGCTGCAGACGATGAAGGTCGCCGCGCTGCTGCAGAAGGTGCACCACCTGCAGGCCAGGGCGATGACCGCGCCGCAGGTGCTGGAGCTGGCCACGATCGGCGGGGCGAGGGCGCTCGGGCTGGACGCCGAGGTCGGCTCGCTCGAGCCGGGCAAGCAGGCCGACCTGGTGCTGTTCGCCGAGGCCAGCCCGTCGCTGTCGAACGTGCACGACCCGTACCAGGAGCTGGTCTACTGCGCCTCGCCGCGGGACGTGCACACGGTCTGGGTGGCCGGCACGCCGGTGGTCAGCCAGGGCCGGGTGCTCGGCGTCGACCTGGCCGAGCTGCTGCCGCGGGCCCGCGAGCTGGCGGTGAAGCTGGCCGTCGACGCCGGCCTGGACTCCGAGCTCGCCCGGGAGCACCGGCCCGATCCGGGTAGGTAGCGTACGGGGACGGCCGATTCCCGGCTCGGCGGGAGGAACGATGACGATCACCCTTCCGGACACCGATGCGGTCGACGAGCACGGCTACGTGCCGGTCATCAGCCTCGCCGGGCTGGACGACCCGGCGCGGCGGGCGGAGATCGCGGGCCAGCTCGGCAACGCGCTGCGCCGCAGCGGGTTCTACGTGGCGGTCGACCACTTCGTGCCGGACGCGGTCTTCCGGCGGCTGAACGAGGCGGCGCTGGAGTTCTTCCACCGGCCGGAGGAGGAGAAGGCGCGCTGGGGGCCGTCCCAGCAGGACGCGACCCGCCGCGGCTTCACCTCGCGCTACCGGGCGGCCAGCGGCATCGGCGTGCACACCGACGAGGACGCGGCCGAGGCCTGGGCGTTCAACCCGTACGACGAGGCGCTGGGCTGGCGCGACCTGCAGGCGCTGCCGCCGCGCTACCGGGCGGCTTTCGTGCACCCCAACCGGATCCCCGACACCCCGGGCTTCCGCGAGTCCGCGCTGGCCTACTTCGCGGCGATGGAGAGCCAGGTCTTCTCGCTGCTGGCGCTGCACGCGCTCGACCTCGGGCTGGCCCCGGACCACTTCACCCGGCTCTGCGCCGGCTCGATGACCAACCTGGTGGTCAACCACTACCCGGAGCAGAGCAGGACCCCGCTGCCCGACCAGAGCTGCCTCGGCCCGCACACCGATCTCGGCATGATGACCGGCCTGCTGCACTCCGGCCAGCGCGGGCTGCAGGTGGTCGACCGGGAGAACCCGACGGCGTGGATCCCGGTGCCGACCGTGCCCGGCGGCCTCGTGGTCAACGCCGGCGACCTGCTGGTGCTGGTCTCCGGCGGGCGCTACCGGTCGGCGCTGCACCGGGTGGTCTGCGCGGAGAAGGAGGAACGGATCTCGGTCCCGGTCTTCGTGCAGCCGGCGCCGCAGACGGTGGTGGCGCCGGCGCTGCCGCCCGCGCCCGGCACCGAGGCCGGCCAGCCGGTCGAGTTCGGCGACTACTTCGCCGAGCGGATCGGGCTGATGTACGCCGAGCGCTGACGCCTGGTCCGGCGGACCGGGCTGATCCCGCCGGGCCGGTGCTGCCCGGCGTCAGCCCGAGGCGTTGGGCCGGAGACGGCCTTGGCGCCGCGGGCGGCGGCGTCGCTCGGGTAGACGATCGAGAACGCGCGGTTGTGGTACTGCTCGATGAGCGCCTGGGCCAGCGTGTTCTGGTGGGTCTCGTCGAACTGGATGCCGGCCCACGGCATGATCGTCTGCTCGCCCGGGATGTCGAGGCTGAGCAGCGCGCTGCGGACCCGCTGCTCGTCCAGCGTGCCGGCGTTGTTGACGGCCTGGGCCACGGTCATGACCGCGGTGAACGCGGAGGCGGCGGCCTCGGTCATCGGGCTGTTGAAGCGGCGCTGGTAGAGCGCGGTCACGGCCTGGGCGGCCGGGTTGCGCTGGGCCGCCTCGATCGACCACGAGGTCGAGCGCATCAGCCCGTCCACCGCCGCGGCGGCCGGGTCGAACGTCTGCGCGGTGACGTAGCCGAGCGAGAACGACATCGCCGCCTTGGGCTTCAGGCCGCTGCCGGCGACCGCCTGCAGCAGCGGCTGCACGCTCGCCGGCGGAGGAGTAGAGCAGCAGCGTGTCCGGGTTGTACGCGCGGACGCTGGCCAGCGCGGCCGCAGCGTTCGAGCCGCTCGGGTCGAAGCCGAACGGCCTGCGGCTTGGGCAGGCCGCCCTCCTTGGCCAGTTCGGTGGTCGTGGTCAGCACGTCCTGGCCGGCCTTGTCCTGCGCGTACAGCACGGCGATCTTCCTGGTGCTGATCTTGCTGCTGGCGCAGCAGCGAGAAGAACGCCTGGCCGGCCTGCCGCCAGGTCGGGCCGATCCGGAAGAACCAGTCCCGGCCGGCGTCGGTGAGGAACGTGGCCGGGCTGTCGGCGTTGACGAACGGCACCTCGAACCGCTCGGACCGCTGGCTGGCCGCCTCGGTGACCTCGGGGTCGTAGGCCCCGACGAGCGCGTTCACGCCCTGGTTGGACACCAGGTCGGTCACCGCGTCGCCGGCGGCCTTCTGGACGTCGCCCGCGCTCGCTGGGCGTCCTTCTGGCTTCTGGGCGTCCGGCCTCGGCGGCGTGGCGTCACGTCCTTCACCACCAGGCTGACCTTGGCGCCGCCGAGGTTGGGCAGGCCTGCGTCGGAGGCCAGCGGCAGCGGGATCGACGGGTTGAGCCCGTTGATCACGTCGACCGCGAGCTTGGCGCCGTTCTGCGCCTCGGTGCCGGCCGCCTTGCTCGGCCCGCTCAGCTGGGTCAGCAGCCCGATCTTCAGCGTCTGGTCGCCGCTGGCCGCGGACCCGGAGGAGTCGTCACCTCCGCCGGTGCAGGCGGTGGCGAGCGCGAGCGCAGGGACGATGAGCAGAGCGAGGCGGGATCGCCGGGTGATCATCGAGCAGGTCCTCAACGGCGGGGGCGGGGAGGGCTCGCGGCACCCGCCCCCTGCGGGCACGCGAGACCCGGGCAGGCTACCTCGTCACGGGTGACACCGATCCATCGGCAACGTACGGTGACCGATCGGCAGCGCAGCGCTGATGCCCCCAACGGCGTTCACGGCGCGGTCGCCGGTGGCCCTATAGTGCCCGGGAAGTACTCGAAACTGCGTCGGCACGTGGGAAGGTCGCGAGAGCTGGTGGAAAGACTACCCGCGGAGCACCCGGCCGCCTCGAGCCCGCCAGGGCGGGTCAGCGGCGAGCCGGAGGGTCACCCCGGCGGCGTCGGCACGATGACGCTGCAGCGACCTCCGGAGCCGTCGCCTGACGACGTACCGGCCGGCGCCACGCGCGCGCCGGAGCCGCCCAGGAGCGCCCGGTCCCGCAGCAACCTGTCGCCGCGGAACTGGAAGGTGCGCACCAAGCTGGCCGCGGTGCTGCTGGTGCCGGCCATCGCGTTCCTCGTGATCGCCGGCATCAACATGGCCAGCCAGATCGGCAACGCACGCGACTACGGCCGCAGTGCCAACGTGGCCGAGTTCGGCCGGCAGGCCGAGCACGCTGGTGCACGAGCTGCAGGCCGAGCGGGACATCGCCGCCGGCTGGGTCTCCGAGGGACGGCGGCCGGACAACTCGGCCCAGATCAAGGCCGCCAACGACGCCAACGACAAGATCGACGAGTACAACTCGAACCTCAAGGACGGGCCAGCAGAAGAAGATCCGGTCGCGTCCCGCTCGCCAGCGACCTGATCGCGCTGCAGGCCCAGCAGCAGAACGTGGACGCCGCGCTGTCGGCGTACCAGTCCGCGGACGCGTCGCTCGGCGACGTCAGCTCCCGAGGCGCAGGCCGCGATCGACGCGGCCCGCACGCAGCTCGCCGGCCTGCCGCAGCTGCGGCAGGCGCTCAGCCGGCAGCTGCTCACCCAGGACGCGATCACCGGCAAGTACACGGCGATGATCACCGACCTGCTGAACATCAACCGGCAGATCGGCGTCGGCACCGACAGCACCGAGCTGAACAACGAGGTCGCCGGCCTCACCGCGCTCGGCGACCTGAAGGAGACGCTGTCCCAGGAGCGCGCGCTGCTCTACGGCGTCACCTCCAACGGCGGGCTGACCGCAGGCCGGCGACGCCCGACTCGGCGGCCAGTTCCAGTTCGGGCAGCAGGAGCAGTTCTCCTCGGCCCTCGCCGAGCGGCTGGCCGCGCTGCAGCGGTTCCGGTCCGCGGCCACCCCGGGCCAGGTCGGCGCGTACGACGCGCAGGTCAACGGCCAGGCCGTGCTGGCGGTCAAGCGGCTGGAAGACAGCATCACCGCCGACCAGAACGCGCAGCACGCTGACCGCGGACGCCGAGCAGTGGTATTCGGCGGCCACCACGTACATGCAGGCGATCCGCGGGGTCGAGGCGGGCCTCCTGGACCAGGTCGTCGAGCACCACCCGGGACCTGCGCTCGGACGCGCAGCGGCAGGCGATCACGACCGGTGTGATCATCGCGGCGATCCTCGTCATCGCGTTCCTGACCTCGCTGCTCATCGCCCGGTCGATGATCGGCCCGCTGCGGCGGCTGCAGGCCGGCGCCCGCGACGTCGCCGAGGTCAGGCTGCCGGAGGCGATCGCCCGGTTGCAGCGACCGGACGCACCGGCGGCACCGGACGAAGTCGAACCCATCGGGATCGACTCCCGGGACGAGATCGGCGACGTCGCCAAGACCTTCGACGAGCTGCACCAGCGGGCGGTCGAGCTGGCGTCCGAGCAGGCCGGTCTGCGCCGCAACGTCAACGACATGTTCGTCAACCTGTCCCGCCGGTCGCAGGGCCTGGTCGAGCGCCAGCTCAAGCTGATCGACGAGCTGGAGACCGGCGAGCAGGACCCGGACCAGCTGGCCAACCTGTTCAAGCTCGACCACCTCGCGACCCGTATGCGCCGCAACTCGGAAAACCTGCTGGTTCTCGCGGGTGAGGACGCGGGCCGCCGGTGGGGCCGGCCGATCCCGCTGGTCGACGTGCTGCGGGCGGCCACCTCCGAGGTGGAGCAATACCACCGCATCCAGCTGACCGGCGTGCCGGACGTCGAGGTGATGGGCCACGCGGTCAACCACCTCGTCCACCTGGTGGCCGAGCTGCTGGAGAACGCGACGGTGTTCTCCTCGCCCGAGTCCAAGGTGCTCGTGCACAGCCAGCGGCTGTCCGACGGCGGTGCCATGGTCGAGATCGAGGACCGCGGCATCGGCATGAGCCCGCACGAGATCTCCGACGCCAACGAGCGCCTCGCGCACCCGCCGGAGTTCGACGTCTCGGTGTCCCGGATGATGGGCCTGTACGTGGTCGGTCGGCTGGCCACCCGGCACGGCATCACCGTCCGGCTGCGCCAGTCCGAGACCGGCGGCGTCAGCGCGTTCGTGCGGATCCCGATCGACGTGCTGGCCAACCGGTTCGACCCGCGGGCCGAGGACACCGCCGGCGGCCCGCCCCCGGCGGTCGCCGCCCCCGACGGTCGACCCGTCCGTCCGGCCGCGCTGGCCATGCCGCCCGCGCCCGGCCCGCAGCAGGGGCCCGGCCCGCGGCCGCTCGGCCCCGGCCCGGCCACCGACCTGCCGCGGCGCCCGCTCGTCGGCCGTCCCGGCGGGCCGCCCGACCAGCCGGTCACGCCGGGCTCGTCGCCGCTGCCGCGGCGCACCCCGGCCCAGGCCGCCGGTGGCGACGGCGCGAGCGCCGGTGGCGTCGAGGCCGTGCGGCCGGACAACTCGCTGCCGGTGAACGGTGCGATGCCCGCCAACGGCGCCCCGCCCGCCCGGCCGGTGCTGCCCCCGGGCGGCAACGGTCCCGGTCGCCCCGGCGGTCCGGTCCCGCCCCGGCGACCAGCCGGTGCGGCCGCCGCTGCCGATGCGTGCCGGGCCCGACGCCGGCCCCGGTCCGCGGCCGGTCCCGCCGCTGGGCACTCCGCCCGGCCGGCCCGCGACGCCGGGCCTGCTCGACCAGCCGTACCCGCAGCCGGCCGGCACCGAGGAACGCACGCCGATCTTCGAGCAGCTGCAGTCGGAGTGGTTCCGGCAGCGGCCGGCGAGCCAGCGGCCGGAGCCGCGGGCGGGCGCGCCCGCCGCTGCCGGCCGGCAGCATCGGCGTCGCAGCCGGCCCCGGCGCCGGCTGCGAACGAGGAAGCCTGGGCGTCCCCGGCCGACGAGGGCTGGCGGGCGGCCGAGCGGCTGCTGCAGCCGACCAGCGGTGGCACCACCCGGGCCGGGCTGCCGATGCGGGTGCCGCAGGCCCACCTCATGCCCGGCGGCGCCGAGTCGCCCTCGGCCGCGCCGCCCGAGCCGGTCCGCCCCGCGTACCGGTCCCCCGAGGCGGTGCGCAGCCGGCTGGCCAGCTACCACCAGGGAGTCCGCCGCGGCCGGCACGCTGACCGCGCGGAAGACGGCGACAACCGCGGCAACCCGTCCGAACTCGTCCAGCAATCCCAGGAGAAGTCGTGACTACGTTGAGCCCCGCCGCCCAGAACCTCAACTGGCTCGTCACCAATTTCGTCGACCGGGTGCCGGGGGTGGCGCACGCGGTCGTGGTGTCCGCGGACGGACTGCTGCTGGTCGCGTCCGAGGGCCTGCCGCGCGACCGGGCCGACCAGCTCGCCGCGGTGGCGTCCGGCCTGACCAGCCTCACCCAGGGCGCGGCCCGCTGCTTCGAGGCGGGCAACGTCGTGCAGACGGTGATCGAGATGGAGCGGGGCTTCCTGTTCCTCATGTCGATCAGCGACGGGTCGTGCCTCGCCGTCCTCGCGGCCACCAGCTGCGACGTCGGCCTGGTCGGCTACGAGATGGCCTTGCTCGTCGAGCGGACCGGTGACGTGCTCACGCCGGCGGTACGCAACGAGCTGCAGGCCGTCCTTCCTCGATGACGTCGACGCCTCCGAGAAAGCAGCCGCGGGGTGAGCACCTTCCAGCCGGAACAGGGTCCGCTGGTCCGGCCGTACGCGGTGACCGGTGGACGGACCCGGCCGGACTACGAGCTGGCCATCGAGGCCCTGGTGTCCACGACCAGGCTCGGCGACCGGAGCGCCGAGTCGACCGCGCCGGAACGACAGCAGATCTGCGACCTGTGCCGGCGCGCCCGGTCGGTCGCGGAGATCGCCGCGTACCTGCGGATGCCGCTCGGGGTGGCGCGCGTCCTGGTGGGTGACATGGCTCAGGAGGGGCTGGTGCGCGTGCACCAGGCGCAGGCCTCGACCGACCGACCTGATCTTGCGTTGATGCAGAGGGTGCTGAATGGACTTCGAAACCTCTAGGCAGACCGCCTACGTGGACTCCAGCGCGGCGACGACTTCCGCGAAGATCGTCATCGCCGGTGGGTTCGGCGTCGGTAAGACGACGCTGGTCGGCGCGGTCTCCGAGATCGAGCCGCTCACCACCGAGGCCGTCATGACCGAGGCGAGCGCCGGGGTCGACGACCTGTCGCACACGCCCAACAAGATCACCACCACGGTCGCGATGGACTTCGGCCGGGTGTCGCTGGACAGCGACCTGATCCTCTACCTGTTCGGCACGCCCGGGCAGCACCGGTTCTGGTTCATGTGGGACGACCTGGTGCGCGGCGCCATCGGCGCGGTCGTGCTGGTCGACACCAGGCGGCTGACCGACTGCTTCGCCGCGATCGACTTCTTCGAGGCCCGCCGGCTGCCGTTCATCGTCGCGGTGAACCGGTTCGACGGGATCCTCACCCACTCGATCGAGGACGTCCGGGAGGCGCTGGCGGTCGGCGGGGCCACGCCGGTCATCCAGACCGACGCGCGCAGCCGGGAATCGACCAAGCAGACGCTGATCACGCTCGTCGAGCACGCGATGCGGCGGACCCAGGAGGAGCTGACCGCGCGCCGCTGATCCGGCCTCAGCGGTCGATGTCGCCGACGACGAAGAAGAAGGAGGCGAGGACCGTGGTCAGGTCCTCGATCCGGGTCCCCGGCAGCGCCACCTTCAGCGCCTGCACGTTGTTGAACGAGGCCGAGCGCAGCTTGAGCCGCCACGGGGTCCGCTCGCCCCGGGAGACCAGGTAGTAGCCGTTGATGCCGAGCGGGTTCTCGGTCCACTCGTAGACGGCGCCCTCGGGCGCCTTCACCGTCTTCGGCAGCCGCACGTTCACCGGCCCGGACAGCCCGGGCAGCCGGTCCAGCACGGCGTCGGCCAGGTCGAGCGAGGCGTGCACCTGGTCGAGCACGCACTCGTACCGGGCCAGGGCGTCGCCGGCGGTCCTGGTCACCACCCGGACCGGCAGCTGCCCGTACGCCAGGTAGGGCTCGTCCCGGCGCAGGTCCACGTCGAGCCCGGAGGCGCGGGCCACCGGCCCGCTGACCCCGTACGCCTTGGCGTCGGCCAGGCTCAGCACCCCGCTGCCCGGCGCGACGCCGAGCTCGCGCCGGCAGGTCGGGGCGCAGGCCGTCGACGGCCCGGCGGACCCGGTCGGTCCAGCCGGCCGGCACGTCCTCCTTGAGCCCGCCGACCCGGTTGGCCATGTAGTGGATCCGGCCGCCGCTGGCCTCCTCCAGCACCGCCTGCAGCGGCTCCCGGGCGGCGAACGTGCCGGGCAGGAAGGCGAGGTGGTTGACCACCCGGTTGAGCTCGGCCAGCAGCGTGCGCAGCCAGACCGCCCGCTCCGGCACCTCCATGCCGAGCATCCGCTCGACCGCGAGCACGACACCGAGCTCGCTGCCGAACGCGGACAACCAGTCGTGCCGGTTGGCCAGCACGGTGATCTGCCGGTAGTCGCGCACCTCGAACAGCTTCTCGGCGCCGCGGTGCAGGAAGCCGATCCGCGGCTCGGCCGAGACCACGGTGTCCCCGTCGACGGTCAGCCGCACCTGCAGGACGCCGTGCGCGGACGGGTGCTGCGGGCCGAGCGGGAGCACGACGTCGGCGCCGAGCTGGGCGGCGCCGGCCCCGGTCCCGACGATCAGCTCACGCAGTCGGAGCTCACCCGGTCACCCCGGTCACTCCGCTCACCCGGAGAACGGCCAGGACTCCGCGGCCGGCTGCTGGCGCTGCTGGGCCATCGCCGAGCGGTACATCCGGTCGGCCGCGGTCTGCACCGCGCGCCCGGTGTCGACGCCGGTCTGGTCGGCCAGCGTGATCAGCGCGAACGCGACGTCGCCGAGCTGCACCTCCCAGTCCCGGGTGGGCCGGAACGGCCGCCGCCCGTGCTCGGTCGCCCGGATCACCTCGTCGGCCAGCGCGCCGACCCTGGCCTGCAGGTCGAGCAGCAGGGTCGCCGGCGTCGCGTGCAACCCGAGCCTGTCTGCGGTCTCCGCCACGTACTGCTGCAGCTCATGCACGGCAGAAGAAACTAGCGCAGTCCGGCGGTCGGCGCGTTAACCTCCGAAGGCGCGCGCAGGGCGCCACCGGTCCGCGGGAAGGGCTCGACCCACCTGAGCACGGCCCGGAGCACGGCCCGTACCGCTCCTTTCGGCCCGACCTCGCGGACGGCGGGCGTACGAGAGGAGTCCGCGTGGCCACCATCAGCCTGCCGGCCGACCCGACCGTGGGGCACTTCCGCCGGCTCGCCCGCCGGCTGCAGCGCGCGGTCCGCGCCGGCGACCCGGAGGCGACCGCGCTCGCCGCCCGGTACGGCTTCCCGGCCGGACCCGACTTCCCGCTCTCGGCCGCGCAGCTCGTGGTCGCCCGGGAGTGCGGCTTCAGCTCCTGGCCGGCGCTGCGCCGGCAGCTCGAGCTGCTCGCCGGCTACCGCCGCGACCCGGACGCGGTGCCGGCGGTCACCGACCCGGCCGACGACTTCTGCCGGCTCGCCTGCCTGGTCTACTCGGCCGAGGACGGCCCGGACCGGTGGGCGGCCGCGGCGGCGCTGCTGGCCGAGCAGCCGGACCTGCCGGCCCGGTCGGTGGCGGCGGCCGCGGCCGCCGGCGACCCGGCGGCGCTGGCCACCCACCTGGCCGACCCGGCCGCCGCCTCGGCGCCGACCGGCCCGTACGGCTGGGAGCCGCTGCTCTACCTCACGTACTCCCGGGTGCCGCAGGTCGACCCGCTGCGGGCGGCCGGCGCTGCTGCTGGACGCCGGCGCCGACCCGGACGCCGGCTACGCCTGGCACGGGCTGACCCCGCCGTTCACCGCGCTGACCGGCTGCTTCGGCGAGGGCGAGCAGGGCCCGCGGCGGCAGCCCCGGCACCCGCGCTCGATCGAGCTGGCCCGGCTGCTGCTGGACGGCCGGCGCCGACCCCAACGACGGGCAGACCCTCTACAACCGGATGTTCGTCCCCGGCGACGACCACCTCGAGCTGCTGTTCGCGTACGGGCTCGGCCGGGAGAGGTCCGGCGTCTGGCGGGACCGGCTCGGCGGCGCGCTGGAGACGCCGGCCGAGATGCTGGCCCGGCCGCTGACCTGGGCCGCCGCGCACGGCTTCACCGACCGGGTGCGGCTGCTGCTGCGGCACGGCGTCGACCCGGAGGCCCGCTCGCCCGAGGGGCGGGCGCTGCCGCTGGCCGCCGCGGCCGGGCACCGGGAGATCGTCGAGCTGCTGCTCGCGGCCGGGGCCGAGCCGGCCGAGCTGTCGCCGGTGGCCGGTCTGGTGGCCGCGGTGCTGGCCGGCGACGAGGCCGGCGTCGACCGGGCCGTGCTGCCGGCCGCGCTGGCCGGCCGGCCCGGGCTCGTCGCCGAGGCGGTCGAGGCCGGCGCCGACCCCGAGCTCGCGGTCCGGCTCGGCTTCGACGTGTCCGGCCGGCACGAGGGGCAGACCGCGCTGCACACCGCGGCCTGGAACGGCGACCTCGACCTGGTCCGCCGGCTGGTGTCGCTCGGCGCCGACCTGGACGCGCGGGACGGCCGGTTCGACGGTCGGCCGGTCGACTGGGCCGGCCACGCCCAGCACCCGGACGTGGTCAGCTTCCTGTCGGAGGCGTCGGCGGCGGCGGAGCGGGCGCGCGGCGGACCCGGGCCCGGGTCGCGGCCGGCGGGAACGGCACCGTGATCCCGACCCCCTGCACCAGCCAGCGGAACGCGCCAAGCCCGGACCGGTCGGTCAGCTCGGCCGCCTCGCCGGCCCGGGCCAGCGCCGCGCAGGTACCCCTCCGGATCGGTGCGGGCCCGGTGCACCGGCGGCCGGCGCGGGTCGACGCCGAGGGTGAGCAGCGCGGTCCGCTGGTCGTCGAGCCGGGTGTCGCCGGCGCCGGCGGCCCGGCCGGCGGCGGCGACCGAGTCCAGCGCGACGTGCGCGGTGAGGTTGGCGCGGCCGTCCGGTACCGGCGGGACCAGGGCGCCGGCCCGGTAGCCGGCCAGCGTCCCGCCGACCGGCCGGCCGGCCGCCTCGTGCCCGTAGTCGATCGCCACCGCGACCCCGCGGTCGATCCGGCCGACCGCGGCGGCCCAGGCGTGGTCGCGGGGGCGGCCGACCTCGGCCCGGTCGCCGAGCTCGGCCAGCGGCCACCAGCGGTCCAGCCAGGCGCGGTCGGCCGGGTCGGGCGGCGGGCCGGCGGACTCGGTGCCGTCGGCGTCGACCAGCACGAGGCGGGGGCCGTCCGGGGTCTGCTCGACCACGTCGAGCGGGACGTCGTCCAGCCACTCGTTGGCGACCAGCAGCCCGGTCACCGGTGGCAGGTCGGCGACGTCGCGGACGACGGTGACCCCGGGCCCGACCAGCGGCCCGACCTCGACCGCGAGCAGCCGCAGCCGGTCCCGGTACGGCCGGTCCGCGGCCGCCACCGCGGCCAGCAGCTCGCCCCGGCCGGCGCCGACGTCGACCAGGTCGAGCGGGTCGGGCCGGCCGAGCGCCGCGTCCACCCGGTCCAGCAGGGTGCCGATGGCCCCGGCGAACAGCGGCGAGGCGTGCACCGAGGTGCGGAAGTGGGCGGCCGGCGCCTCGCCGCGGGCGTAGAAGCCGCCCGGCCCGTACGCGGCGGCCGTCCACGCCTCCCGCCACCCCACGGCCACGCTCCGCAGCGTAGGGCGCGTCTCACGGCTGCGGTGGCGCCGCCAGCCGTGAGACGCGCCCTGGACGGCCGGGGCGGCGGAGATCACAGGGCGGTTCCCGCGCGCGGGGATTTACCCTGACCGCGACCGGTACCCCACTCGAGGACTGGATCGCCCATGAGCGCACCGCAGCGCGCCCGCTCGCTGACCGTCGGCCTGATCGGGACCGGCCGGGTCGGCAGCGTCCTGGCCGCGGCCCTGGCCGCCGCCGGCCACCGCATCGTCGCCGCCACCGGCGGCTCCCCCGACTCGCTCGACCGCGCCGACCGGCTGCTGCCCGGCGTGCCGCTGCTGCCCGCCGACGAGGTCGCGGCCCGGGCCGAGCTGGTGCTCGTCGCCGTACCGGACGACGTGCTCGGCCCGCTCGTCGCCGGGCTGGCCGAGCTCGGCGCCTGGCGCCCGGGCCAGCTGGTCGTGCACACCTCGGGCGCGCACGGCGCCGCGGTGCTGGCGCCCGCCGCCCGGGCCGGCGCCCGCACGGTCGCCATGCACCCGGCGATGACGTTCACCGGCGACGCGGCCGACCTCGACCGGCTGGCCGGCACCAGCTTCGGGGTGACCACCGCGCACCCGGACGCCGCCCGCGCCCTGGTCGCCGAGCTCCGCGGCGAGCCGGTCGAGATCGCCGAGGCGGACCGCCCGCTCTACCACGCCGCGCTCGTCGTCGGCGCCAACTACCTGGTCACCCTCGTCAACGAGGCGGTCGACCTGCTCGCCCGGGCCGGCGTGCCCGAGCCGGGCCGGGTGCTCTCGCCGCTGCTGCACGCCGCGCTGGACAACGCGCTGCGCTCCGGCGACGCCGCCCTGACCGGCCCGGTCTCCCGCGGCGACGCCGGCACCGTGGCCGGCCACCTCGAGGTGCTCGGCGAGCGGGTGCCGGACGCGGTGCCCGGGTACGCGGCGATGGCCCGGCTGACCGCCGGCCGCGCGCTGGCCGCCGGCCGGATCACGCCCAGCCAGGCCGCCCCGCTGGTCGACGTGCTGGCCGAGGCCGAGTCGCCGGCGCCCGGCCCGCGGGTGCACGCGGCCGGCACGCCCGCCCGACGTGGTCACCGCCCGGGTGCCGAGGCCGAGGCGACCGGAATGACCGAGCTGGTCCGCACCCGGGCCGAGCTGGCGGCCGCGCGGGCCGGGGTGGCCGGCTCGCTCGCGCTGGTGCCGACCATGGGCGCGCTGCACGACGGCCACGCCGAGCTGATCCGGCACGCGGGCACGCTGGCCGACGCGGTCGCGGTGTCGCATCTTCGTCAACCCGCTCCAGTTCGGCCCGGCCGAGGACCTCGACCGCTACCCGCGCACCCTGGAGCGGGACCTGGAGCTGCTGGACCGGCTCGGCGTCGGCCTGGTCTTCGCGCCCGGCGCCGACCGAGATGTACCCCGACGGCCGCCCGGCGGTCACGGTCGACCCCGGCCCGCTCGGCGACCTGCTCGAGGGCGCGAGCCGGCCCGGCCACTTCGCCGGCGTGCTGACCGTGGTGACCAAGCTGCTCGGCCTGGTCCGCCCGGACGTCGCCGTGTTCGGCGAGAAGGACTACCAGCAGCTCGCGCTGATCCGCCGCACCGTCGCCGACCTGGAGCTGGGCGTCCGGATCGTCGGCGCCCCGACCGTACGGGACCCGGACGGGCTCGCGCTGTCCAGCCGCAACCGCTACCTCAGCCCCGAGCAGCGGCAGCAGGCGCTGGCGCTGTCCCGGGCGCTGCGGGCCGGGGCCGAGGAGGGGCCGAGCGGCGCCGGCGCCGTGCTCAAGGCGGCCACCGAGGAGCTGCGCGGGATCGACGTCGACTACCTGGCCCTGCGCGGCGTCGATCTCGGCCCGGCGCCGGCGGCCGGCCCGGCCCGGCTGCTCGTCGCCGCCCGGGTCGGCACCACCCGGCTGATCGACAACGTGCCGCTGACGCTGGGACCGGCGTGAGCGAGCGCGAGCGCTGGCAAGGCGGGCGGCACGTGAGCGACCCGCGCCTGCCCCGGCACCTGGCCGCTCCGGAGCCGGGCTGGACGCGCAGCACCGACGTGGTCGTGGTCGGCTCCGGCATCGCCGGGCTGTCGGCCGCGCTGCACGCGCGCGCCGCCGGCCATGCGGTCACCGTGGTCACCAAGGTCAACGTCGCCGACGGCTCGACCCGGTGGGCCCAGGGCGGGATCGCGGCCGCGCTCGACCCGGCCGACTCGCCGGCCGAGCACCTGGCCGACACGCTGGCCGCCGGGGTCGGGCTCTGCGACGAGGCCGCGGTGCGGGTGCTGGTCGAGGAGGGCCCGGGCCGGCTGCGCGAGCTGATCGAACGCGGCGCGGTGTTCGACACCGACCCGGACGGCGGCCTGGCGCTGACCCGGGAGGGCGGCCACCACCGCAACCGGATCGTGCACGCCGGCGGCGACGCGACCGGCGCCGAGGTGCAGCGCGCGCTGCGAGGAGGCGGTCGCCCGCGACCCCGGGATCACGCTGGTCGAGCACGCGCTGGTGCTCGACCTGCTGCCGCGGCGCCGACGGCCGGGCCGCCGGGGTGAGCCTGCACGTGCTCGGCGAGGGCAGCCCGGACGGCGTCGGCGCGGTGCTGGCCCGCGCGGTCGTGCTGGCCACCGGCGGGATGGGCCAGGTGTTCTCCGCGACCACGAACCCGGCCGTGTCCACCGGCGACGGCGTCGGGCTGGCGCTGCGGGCCGGCGCGGTGGTCACCGACCTGGAGTTCGTCCAGTTCCACCCGACCGCGCTCTGGCTCGGCGCCGCCGCCCGCGGGCAGCAGCCGCTGGTCAGCGAGGCGGTCCGGGGCGAGGGCGCGGTGCTGGTCGACGCGGCCGGCAAGCCGTTCATGCAGGGCGTGCACGAGCTGGCCGACCTGGCCCCGCGGGACGTGGTGGCCAAGGCGATCCTGCGGGTCATGCAGGCCGAAGGGCTCGACCACGTCTGGCTGGACGCCCGCGGCCTCGGCCCGGACGCTGCTGGAGCGCCGGTTCCCGTCGATCCTGGCCCGCTGCCGGCAGGCCGGCGTCGACCCGGTCACCGAGCCGATCCCGGTGGTGCCGGCCGCCCACTACGCCTCCGGCGGCGTCCGCACCGACCTGCACGGCCGCACCAGCGTCCCCGGCCTGTACGCCTGCGGCGAGGTCGCCTGCACCGGCGTGCACGGCGCCAACCGGCTGGCCTCCAACAGCCTGCTGGAGGGGCTGGTGTTCGCCGGCCGGATCGGCGCCGACCTGGCCCGGGAGCTGCCGGCGCAGGCCGAGCCGGTGCCGGTCGAGGTGGAGACCGGCCTGGTCGACCCGGCCGGCCGGGAGGAGCTGGCCCGGCAGATGTCCGCCGGAGCCGGCGTGATCCGCACCGACACCAGCCTGCACGCGGCCGCCCTGGCGCTCGCCGCCGCCCGTACCGAGGGGCGTCGAGCCGCGGCCGGAGGCCTGGGACGCGACCAACCTGCACACGGTCTCGACCGCCCTGGTCGCCGCGGCGGCCCGGCGCGAGGAGACCCGCGGCTGCCACTGGCGGGAGGACTTCCCGGACCGGGACGACGAGCGCTGGCACGGGCACCTGCTGGCGGCCCTCGGCATCGACGGGGTGCTCACCGAGACCTACCAGGCGGCCGGATGAGCACGCGTGCGGACGAGCGAGGCGAGCAGCGGGATGAGCGAGCTGGATCGGGCGTACCTGGACGACCTCGTCCGGCGGGCGCTGGCCGAGGACCTGGCCGGCGGGGTGGACGTGACGTCGGCGGCGACCGTGCCGGCCGACCAGACCGCGGTCGGCGACCTGGTCGCCCGGGCGGCCGGGGTCGTCGCCGGCCTGCCGGTCGCCGCGGCAGTGTTCGCCGCGGTGGATCCGCGGGTGGTGGTCGAGCCGGCCGCCCGCGACGGGGACCGGGTCGCGAGCGGCGACGTGCTGGCCACCGTGACCGGCCCGACCCGCTCGCTGCTCACCGCCGAGCGCACCGCGCTCAACCTGCTCTGCCACCTGTCCGGGGTCGCCACCGCGACCGCGCGGTGGGTCGACGCGGTCGCCGGCACCGGTGCCGCGATCCGCGACACCCGCAAGACCACGCCCGGCCTGCGGGCGCTGGAGAAGTACGCGGTGCGCTGCGGCGGCGGGCAGAACCACCGGATGTGCCTGTCCGACGCCGCGCTGGTCAAGGACAACCACGTGCTCGCCGCCGGCGGCGTGGGGAAGGCGTTCGCGCTGGTCCGGGCCGCGTACCCGGACCTGCCGGTGGAGGTCGAGTGCGACACGGTGGCGCAGGTGCGGGAGGCGGTCGCGGCCGGCGCCGACCTGGTCCTGCTCGACAACATGACGCCGGCGGAGATGGCCGAGGCGGTCGCGATCACCCGGCCCGCGGGCGTACGGACCGAGGCCTCGCGGCGGGCTCACGCCTGGACCGGGCCGCCGCCGTCGCCGAGACCGGCGTCGACTACATCTCCGTCGGCGCGCTCACCCACTCGGCCCCGATCCTCGACATCGCCCTCGATCTTCGAGAAAGCTAGGACCGTGCTGCTCGCGGTCGACATCGGCAACACCAACACCGTGCTCGGCGTCTTCGACGGGCCGCACCTGGTCGAGTCCTGGCGGGTGAAGACCGACGCCCGGGACACCGCCGACGAGCTCGCGCCTGACCTATCGCGGGCTGCTCGGGTCGACCAAGGTCGACGGGGTGGCCGCCTGCTCGACCGTGCCGGCGGTGCTGGCCCAGCTGCGGATCATGCTGGAGCGCTACTACGCCCACCTGCCCGCGGTCGTCGTCGAGCCGGGCGTCCGGACCGGCGTCCCGCTGCTCTACGACAACCCCAAGGAGCTCGGCTCGGACCGGATCGTCAACGCGCTCGCGGCGTACCACCTCTACGGCGGGCCGTCGATCGTCGTCGACTTCGGCACCTCCACGAACTTCGACGTCGTCAGCGCGAAGGGCGAGTTCGTCGGCGGCGTGCTGGCCCCTGGCATCGAGATCAGCATCGACGCGCTGGCGTCCCGGGCCGCCCGGCTGCTCAAGGTCGAGCTGGCCCGGCCGCGCGCGGTGATCGGCAAGAGCACGGTCGAGGCGCTGCAGTCCGGCATCCTGTACGGCTTCGCCGGCCAGGTCGACGGGCTGGTCCGCCGGATCGAGGCCGAGCTGGGCGCGCCGGCCACGGTGATCGCGACCGGCGGGCTGGCCCAGGTGGTGATCGAGGAGAGCGAGACGATCCAGCACCACGAGCCCGACCTCACGCTGGTCGGCCTGCGGCTGGTCTACGAGCGCAACACCTGAGCCGCCGCGGCCGAGCCGAACGCGTCCAGCAGCGCCGTCACCGCCCTGGTCTCCAGCAGCGCCGGCCGGGTCACCGCGCACACCCGTCGGGCCGGCTCAGGGCCGTCGACCCGGCGGACCACGACGCCCGGCGCGGTGGCACCGAGGGCGAGCAGCGGGACCAGCGCGACCCCGAGCCCGGCCGCCGCGTAGCCCTGGGTGGCCGGGTATTCGTCCGCCTCGATCGCGTACCGCGGGGTGAAACCGGCGGCGACGCAGGCGTCGAGCACCTGCTGCTGGCAGTAGCCGGGCGCCGAGGCGGTGCCGATCCACGGCTCGCCGGCGAGGTCGGCCAGCCGGATCCGGGCCCGGTCGGCCAGCGCGTGGTCGGCCGGCAGCACCACCCGGTACGGGTCGTCGAGCAGGTGCCGGCTGTGCAGGTCGGCGACGACGGTGGCGGGATCGCCCGGCGGCACGATGATCCCGACGTCGCAGCGCCCGCTACGGACCCGATCGACCGCCTCGTCCGGCTCGGCCACGGCCACGTCCACCGCCACCCCGGGGTGGTCCCGGCGGAAGTCCCGCACCGCGATCGGCACCAGCGACGCGCCCGCGGTGGAGAACGCGACCACCGACACCCGTCCGGTCCGGCCGTCCCGGAGCGCACCGAGCGCGGCCTCGGCCTCGTCGAGCCGGGCCAGCACGCCGGTCGCGTGGTCGGCGAGCAGCCGCCCGGCCGCGGTGGGCCGCAGTCCGCGCCCGGCCCGCTCGACCAGCGCCAGCCCGGCCTCCCGCTCCAGGGTGGCCAGCTGCTGGCTGATCGCGGACGGCGTGTACGACAGCCGGGCGGCGGCCCTGGTCACCGAGCCGGTCTCCACCACGGCCTGCAGGACCCGGAGGCGGCGTACGTCGAGCACCGGTCGAGTATTCAGCAGTGCTTCACGACGGTCCAGGTTTCGTCGCTTGTCCTTCACGATCGGCGGCGGCAGCGTGGATGCGGTGACGGCGACGGTGGACCGGTCGGTCCGGGATGCGGGCGCGACCGGGCGGCCGAGGCTGCCCTGGCCGGTCCCGTTCGTGCTGCTGGCGGCGACCTGGGGCTGCTCGTTCTGGTTCATCAAGGAGGGACTGCGGTTCCTGCACCCGGTGCAGGTCGCCTGCGTGCGGTGCGTGCTCGGCGCGCTGGCGCTGCTCGCGCTGTCCGCGGCGACCCGGGTGCCGCTGCCCCGCTCGGCCCGCACCTGGGGCCACCTGCTGGTGATGTCGCTGCTGCTCAACTCCGTGCCGCTGACCCTGTTCGCGTACGGGGAGACCGCGGTGTCCTCGATCCTCGCGGCGATCATCAACGGCGCGGCCCCGCTGACCACGCTGCTGGCGACCGTGCTGATCCTGCCCCGGGGAGCGTCTCGACGCCGGCCGGGCGATCGGGTTGGTGATCGGCTTCGCCGGCGTGCTGACCGTGGTCAGGGCCTGGGACGGGGTCGGCGCCGGGCAGGGGCTCGGCGTGCTGGCCTGCGTCGGCGCGGTCTGCTGCTACGGGCTGTCCTTCCCGTACTCCCGGCGGTTCCTGCACCGGCCCGGCGACCGCCCGGTGGCGCTGGCGACCGGCCAGCTGGTCTGGGCCGCGGTCACGCTGCTGCCGTTCGGGATCGCGGCCGGCGGGACGACCGGACCGGTGACGGCCGGGCCGGTGCTGGCCATGCTGGCGCTGGGCGTGCTCGGCACCGGGGTCGCGTACGTCTGGAACTACCGGATGATCGCCGAGATCGGGCCGACCGCGGCCAGCACGGTGACCTACCTGGTGCCGGCGTTCGCCGTGCTGGTCGGGGTGGCGTTCCTGCACGAGCCGCTGACCTGGAACCTGCCGGTCGGCGGGGTCGTCCTGCTGGTCGGCGTGGCCGCCGCCCAGGGCCGGTTGCGGCGGCCGGCTCAGCGCAGCGTGTAGCGCTGCACCGCGGCCACGTACGGCATGTAGAAGTGCTGCCGTCCGACCAGCTGCGGGTGGGTCCTGGCCAGCGTGCGGACCCGGCCGAGCAGCGCCGCCCGCTCGTCGGCCGGCAGCTGGATCGAGTAGCTGCGGGTGCCGACCAGCTCGGCCAGCGCGTCCGCATCCAGCTCCTGCTGGTGCCGGAACTCGGCGAACGCCTCCGGCTCGAACGGCCCCATCACCCGCGGGTCCCGCTCCCGGTGTGCCTCGGCGTGCGCGCGGTGGTCGCCGATCAGCCCACTCAGCTCCCGTACCCACGCCACCGACCCGTCCCGGGAGTTGTAGAACAGCGCCATCCGTCCGCCGGGGCGCAGCACCCGGGCCAGCTCGGGCAGTGCCCGGTCCAGGTCGAACCAGTGGAACGCCTGGCCGACCGCGACCAGGTCGACCGCGGCGTCCGGCAGCGGCAGCTCCTCGGCGCTGCCGGCCAGCACCTGGGCCCGGGAGACGGTGTGCTTGAGCACCTTGAGCATGCCGGGCGCGGGCTCCACCGCGATCGTGGTCACGCCGGCCGCGCACAGCTGCCGGGTGAGCTTGCCGGTGCCGGCGCCGACGTCCAGTGCCCGCAGGTCCGGCCGGCCGCGCAGCGGCTGCAAGGCGAACTCGACCGCCTCCGCCGGGTAGTCGGGACGGGCGCGGTCGTACAGCACCGCGACCTCCGCGTCGGTCCAGGCGGTCCGTCCCGACCGGTCGGTCTCCACGACCATCGAGGCTACCCAGGGCTACCCACGGGCCGGCCAGGTTCGGCCGATAGGCTCGTCGGCCGTGACGCAGGCGCCCGCCGAGGGAGCGATCCCGGCCGTGATCGACGACGAGCAGGACCACTCCGAGCAGGAGCTCGTTCGCCGGGAGAAGCTGGATCGGCTCAAGGAGACGGGCACCGACCCCTATCCGGTGACGGTGCCGCGGACCGCGACGCTGGCCGAGGTGGTCGGGCGCTACCCCGACCTGCCGCCGGACACCGCGACCGGCGACCGGGTCGGCGTGACCGGCCGGGTCATCTTCATGCGCAACACCGGCAAGCTCTGTTTCGCCACGCTGCGCGAGGGCGGCGCGTCCGGCACCGAGTTGCAGGCCATGGTCTCGCTGGACAAGGTCGGCCCGGAATCGCTGGCGGCCTGGAAGGCCGACATCGACATCGGCGACCACGTGTTCGTCTTCGGCGAGGTCATCACCTCCCGCCGCGGCGAGCTGTCCGTGCTGGTCGAGGAATGGCGGCTGACCGCGAAGGCATTGCGCCCGCTCCCGGTCGCGCACAAGCCGATGAGCGAGGAGGCGCGGGTCCGGCAGCGCTACGTCGACCTCATCGTCCGGCCGGAGGCGCGCCGAATGGTCGAGGCCAGGGACCTGGTGGTCCGCACGATCCGCGCGGAGTTCCACCGGCGCGGCTTCGTCGAGGTGGAGACCCCGATGCTGCAGGTGCAGCACGGCGGTGCCGCCGCCCGGCCGTTCGCGACCCACAGCAATGCGCTCGACATCGACCTCTATCTGCGTATCGCGCCGGAGCTGTTCCTCAAGCGGGCGGTGGTCGGCGGGATCGAGAAGGTCTTCGAGGTGAATCGGAACTTCCGCAACGAGGGCGTGGACGCCACGCACTCGCCGGAGTTCGCCATGCTCGAGGCGTACGAGGCGTACGCGGACTACAACTCGATGGCGACGCTGTCCCGGGAGTTCATCCAGGCCTGTGCGGTCGCGCTGTCCGGCGAGACTGTTGTGACACATTTCGACGGCACCGAATACGATCTCGGTGGCGAATGGGCATCGATCCGTCTGTACGACGCAGTATCGAACGCAGTGGATGAGGAGGTGACACCGGCCACACCCTTGCACCGTCTGCACGAGATCGCGGAACGGTATGGCGTCGAGGCGAATCCTGCTTGGGTTCCGGGCAAGGTGGTCGAGGAACTGTTCGAGGCCCTGGTTCAGCACACTCTTGTCGCCCCGACGTTCGTCCGGGACTTTCCACTGGACACCTCGCCGTTGGTTCGTGCACACCGCACGGATCCCGGCTTGGCCGAGAAGTGGGACCTCTACGCCGCCGGTGTCGAGCGCGGCACCGGATATTCGGAGCTGTCGGACCCGGTCGTGCAGCGGGCCCGGCTGGTGGAACAGGCCAAGCAGGCCGCGGCGGGCGATCCCGACGCGATGCAACTGGACGAGGACTTCCTCCGGGCACTGGAGTACGGGATGCCACCGACCGGTGGTATCGGATTCGGTATCGACCGCCTTCTGCAGTTGCTCACCGGTGCCCGCGGTCTTCGCGAGACGATCCTCTTCCCGTTGGTGCGACCCTCCTAACACCGCGCTGCTTGGCGATTCCGGCGGGTTATGAATATGCTGTTCTGACCCCACTCCGGAAAGAGGAACACATGGCACAGAAAGTCCAGGTGCTGCTTGTCGACGACCTCGATGGCGGCGAGGCCTCGGAAACCGTCAGCTTCGCGCTGGACGGCAACAACTACGAGATCGACCTGTCCGGGAAGAACGCGACCGAGTTGCGCGACTCGTTCGCGAAGTACGTCGGGGCGGCGCGGAAGGTCGGCCGCTCGACGAGCTCGTCCGGCGGCCGGTCCGCCCGGCGCAGCGGCGGCACCAGCACCGCGATGGATCGCGACCAGGCGGCCGCCATCCGGTCCTGGGCGAAGAAGCAGGGCCTCAAGGTCAGCGACCGCGGCCGGATCCCGGCCACGATCATCGAGCAGTACAACCAGTCCGCCTGAGCCGTCCGCCCGCCTGGGCGGCGCGGTTGCGGGGGTGGGCGCGGACCACGGAGCGCCGGGGAGCTTTCCCGGCGCTCCGCCATGTCCGGACCATCCCAGGGGGCGGCAACGGGCGCAGCTTGGTAACTGTTCGCCATGGGCGTACCCGCGGGTGGAACGGCGCGCGGTACCACTGAGTTGCGCTGGTACGGCGGCAGACGGGCCGGCACAGCCGGCGTACGGCCCGCGAACGGGGCTGCCTCCCCCGACCATGGGGGAAGGACGGCGACACCGGTCGCGACTAAAGTGGGAAGGGCACCAGGGGCGCCGAGGCCCGGGAACCAGTCCCGGACGGTGCCCTCCCTCGACGGAGAGGGAACCCTCCGAGGGAGGGCACGTGAGGAGATGACACATGTTCGAACGGTTCACTGACCGGGCTCGCAGGGTTGTCGTGCTGGCGCAAGAAGAGGCCCGCATGCTCAACCACAACTACATCGGCACCGAGCACATCCTGTTGGGCCTCATCCACGAGGGCGAGGGCGTCGCCGCCAAGGCTTTGGAGTCCCTTGGCATCTCGTTGGAGGGCGTGCGTTCCCAGGTCGAGGAGATCATCGGCCAGGGCCAGCAGGCGCCGTCCGGGCACATCCCGTTCACCCCGCGGGCCAAGAAGGTGCTGGAGCTGTCGCTGCGCGAGGCGCTGCAGCTCGGCCACAACTACATCGGCACCGAGCACATCCTGCTCGGCCTGATCCGCGAGGGCGAGGGTGTCGCCGCGCAGGTCCTGGTCAAGCTGGGTGCCGACCTCAACCGGGTCCGCCAGCAGGTCATCCAGCTGCTCTCCGGCTACCAGGGCAAGGAGCCGGCCGGCACCGCGTCCGAGGGCACGCCGTCGACGAGCCTGGTGCTGGACCAGTTCGGTCGCAACCTCACCGCCGCCGCGCGGGAGTCGAAGCTCGACCCCGTGATCGGCCGGGAGAAGGAGATCGAGCGGGTCATGCAGGTGCTGTCCCGCCGCACCAAGAACAACCCCGTCCTCATCGGTGAGCCCGGCGTCGGCAAGACCGCCGTCGTCGAGGGCCTGGCCCAGGCGATCGTCAAGGGCGAGGTCCCGGAGACGCTCAAGGACAAGCAGCTCTACACGCTCGACCTCGGCGCGCTGGTCGCCGGCTCCCGCTACCGCGGTGACTTCGAGGAGCGGCTGAAGAAGGTCCTCAAGGAGATCCGCACCCGCGGCGACATCATCCTGTTCATCGACGAGCTGCACACGCTGGTCGGGGCGGGTGCCGCCGAGGGCGCGATCGACGCCGCGAGCATCCTCAAGCCGATGCTGGCCCGCGGCGAGCTGCAGACGATCGGCGCCACCACGCTGGACGAATACCGCAAGCACCTGGAGAAGGACGCCGCGCTGGAGCGCCGCTTCCAGCCGATCCAGGTCGGCGAGCCGACCGTGGCCCACACGATCGAGATCCTCAAGGGCCTGCGCGACCGGTACGAGGCGCACCACCGGGTGTCGATCACCGACGCCGCGCTGGTCGCCGCGGCCGGGCTGGCCGACCGCTACATCTCCGACCGGTTCCTGCCGGACAAGGCGATCGACCTGATCGACGAGGCCGGCTCGCGGATGCGGATCCGCCGCATGACCGCGCCGCCGGACCTGCGCGAGTTCGACGAGCGGATCGCCGGCGTGCGCCGGGAGAAGGAGTCCGCGATCGACGCGCAGGACTTCGAGAAGGCCGCCTCGCTGCGCGACCGGGAGAAGCAGCTGCTGGCCGCCAAGGCGCAGCGGGAGAAGGAGTGGAAGGCCGGCGACATGGACGTCGTCGCCGAGGTCGACGACGAGCAGATCGCCGAGGTGCTGGCGACCTGGACCGGCATCCCCGTGTTCAAGCTGACCGAGGAGGAGACCGCCCGGCTGCTGCGCATGGAGGACGAGCTGCACCACCGCGTCGTCGGCCAGGAGCAGGCGATCAAGGCGGTCTCCCAGGCGATCCGGCGGACCCGGGCCGGCCTGAAGGACCCGAAGCGCCCCGGTGGCTCGTTCATCTTCGCCGGCCCGTCCGGTGTCGGTAAGACCGAGCTGTCCAAGGCGCTGGCCGAGTTCCTGTTCGGCGACGACGACGCGCTGATCCAGCTCGACATGTCCGAGTTCCACGACCGGTACACGGTGTCCCGGCTCGTCGGTGCGCCTCCCGGCTACGTCGGTTACGACGAGGGCGGCCAGCTGACCGAGAAGGTGCGCCGCAAGCCGTTCTCGGTGGTGCTGTTCGACGAGGTGGAGAAGGCCCACCCGGACGTCTTCAACACGCTGCTGCAGGTGCTGGAGGACGGCCGGCTGACCGACGGCCAGGGCCGGATCGTGGACTTCAAGAACACGGTCCTGATCCTGACCACCAACCTCGGCACCCGGGACATCGCCAAGGCGGTCTCGCTCGGCTTCCAGGCCGGCAACGACACCGCGAGCAACTACGAGCGGATGAAGAACAGGGTCACCGACGAGCTCAAGCAGCACTTCCGGCCCGAGTTCCTCAACCGGATCGACGACATCATCGTCTTCCACCAGCTGACCGAGGAAGAGATCGTCGAGATCGTCGACATCATGCTCACCCGGGTCGACGCGCCAGCTGAAGAACAAGGACATGGGCCTGGAGCTCACCGCAGAGCGCCAAGCAGCTGCTGGCGAAGAAGGGCTGGGACCCGGTGCTCGGGGCCCGGCCGCTGCGCCGGACGATCCAGCGCGACATCGA
The DNA here is from genome assembly GCA_963770145.1 of uncultured Actinomycetota bacterium. Classification (GTDB taxonomy): domain Bacteria; phylum Actinomycetota; class Actinomycetes; order Mycobacteriales; family CADCTP01; genus CADCTP01. The sequence continues at coordinate 848,746 of CAVYOJ010000002.1, forward strand.
GGACTCGCTGTCGGAGAAGATCCTCTTCGGCGAGCTGGCCGCCGGCCAGATCGTCGTGGTGGACACCACCGGGCGAGGGCGACGCGGCCGAGTTCACCTTCCGCGGTGAGCCGAAGCCGGCTCCGGTGCCGGACATCCCGCTGGTCGCCGACATCGCCGGCGGCGCGGCGGAGGAGTAAGCGCCACCGAAAGGGGCGGGACCCAGGTACGGGTCCCGCCCCTTTCGCGTGCCGGCTCAGCTGGTCGTGCGGCGGCGGAACAGGATCGTGGCGGCGGTGAAGGCAGCCAGCAGCAGGCCGGCGCACCAGGCCAGCGCCTGCCAGCCGTACGAGCCGATGGGCGTGCCGAGCAGCAGCCCGCGCAGCGTCTCGGTGATCGGCGTGACCGGCTGGTTCGCCGCGACCGCCCGCAGCCCGGCCCGCATGGTCTCGACCGGCACGAACGCGCTGGACAGGTACGGCAGGAACAGCACCAGGAAGGTGAACCCGTTCGCCCCCTCGACGGTGCGGGCGATCAGCCCGAAGCACACCGCCACCCAGGACAGCGCCAGCACCCACAGCAGCAGCATCCCGGCCACCGCCAGCCACTCGAGCACGCCGGCGTCCGGCCGGAACCCGGTCAGGAACGCCACCCCGATCACCAGCACGGTGGCCAGCGTGTTGCGGGCGAGCGAGGCGACCACGTGCCCGGTGAGCACCGCCGAGCTGAGGATCGGCATCGACCGGAACCGGTCGACCACGCCCTCGGTCATGTCCCGGGCCACGTCCACCGCGGTCGACGCCGCCCCGTAGCCGGTGCAGAGCAGGATGATCCCCGGCACCACGTAGTTCGCGTAGTCGCCGCTCGGGTCGATGGCGCCGCCGAAGACGTAGACGAACATCAGCATCAGCACGACCGGCAGGATCACCGACATCAGCAGCGACTCGAGGTTGCGCACGGTGTGCTTGACCGAGCGGCCGATCATCGCCGCCGAGTCGGAGGCGGCGTACGTCAGCGTGGTCATCGGGAGGCACCTTCCAGGTCGCCGGTTCCGGTCAGGGTGAGGAAGACGTCGTCGAGGGTGGGCCGGCGCACGGTCGCGGTGCTCACCGCGACCCCGCCGGTGGCGAGGGTGTCGAGCACGTGCCGCAGGTGGTCGGCGGAGCCGTCGGTGGGCACCCGGACCAGCGCCCCGGCGCCTCCGCCCGCGCGGCCACGACCACGTCCGGACCGAACAGCGCGCGGGTGCGCTCCACCCCGGCCGGGTCGGTCAGCGCCAGCTCGACCTGCTCGGTGCCGATCCGGCGCTTGAGCTCGTCGGCGCTGCCGGTGGCGACCACCCGGCCGCCGTCCAGCACCGCGATCCGGTCGGCCAGCTGGTCGGCCTCCTCCAGGTATTGCGTGGTGAGGAAGATCGTCACGCCCGACCCGACCAGCTCGCCGACGACGTCCCAGACGGCCTGCCGGCTGCGCGGGTCGAGCCCGGTGGTCGGCTCGTCCAGGAACAGCACCTCGGGCCGCCCGACCAGGCTCATCGCCAGGTCGACCTTGCGGCGCATGCCGCCGGAGAACGTCGTGACCCGGCGCCGCGCGTCGGCGGTCAGCTCGAGCATGTCCAGCAGCTCGGCCGTGCGGCGCCGGCGCTCGGCCCGGCCGAGCCGCCGCAGCCGGCCGATCAGCAGCAGGTTCTCCTCGGCGGTCAGCTGCTCGTCGACGGCGGCGAACTGCCCGGTCAGGCTGATCGCCCGGCGCACCGCGTCCGGCTCGCCGACGACGTCCCGGCCGGCGACCCGGCCGATCCCGCCGTCCGGCGGCTGCAGCGTGGCCAGGATCCGCACGGTCGTCGTCTTGCCGGCGCCGTTCGGGCCCGAGCAGCGCGAACACCGAGCCGCCGGCGACGGTCAGGTCGACCCCGCGCGAGCACCGTCTTCGGCCCGTACGCCTTGCGCAGGCCGATCGTCTCCACCGCGTTCGCTCGTGCTCCCGCTCCGCCATCCGTCCGCGTACTCCGCATCTGTGTATGACGCGTACACCAGTGTTAGAGTACGGCATACACAGTCCTAGGATGATCAACCGATCTGGATGCACGAACGACGCGAGACCGATCCGGGCTGCCACCGGTGGTCGAGCAGCTCTGGGGGCTGCGCGGGCCGGGCCGGCGCGGCGGGCCCAAGCCGGCGCTGAGCGTGGCGCGGATCGTCGCCGCCGCGGTCGAGCTGGCCGACGCCGGCGGCCTGGCCGCCCTGTCGATGAGCCGGCTGGCGGAGCGGCTCGGGTTCACCACGATGTCGCTCTACCGGTACGTGGCGAGCAAGGACGACCTGCTCGTGCTGGTGCTGGACGACGCGCTCGGGCTGCCGCCGGACCTCGTCCGGCGGCGACTGGCGGGCGCAGAGCGCGGCCTGGGCCCAGGCGCTCCGGGCCGGCTACGGCCGGCATCCCTGGCTGCTCGAGCTGCCGATCTCCGCGCTGCCGGCCGGGCCCAACCAGCTGGTCTGGTTCGACCGCGGGCTGGCCGCGCTGGCCGGCACCCGGCTGGCGGAGGGGGAGAAGGCCAGCTCGGTGCTGCTGATCTCCAGCTACGTACGGACGCAGGCGACGCTCTGGCTGGACATGATGAGGGCCGGCCGAGTCCGGGCGCTCACCGGACTGGGCCGCGGTGGTCGAGCGGCTGGCCGACCCGGCCCGGTTCCCCGCGGTCGCGCGGGCGGTCGCCGCCGGGATCTTCGCCGACGACCCGGACAGCGCGCAGCGCTATCCCGACGACGAGTTCGACTTCGGCCTGCAGCGGATCCTGGACGGGATCGAGGTGCTGCACCGGTCTAGGGTCTCGGCGTGAGGTTGACCAAGCTCCCGCACGCGTGTGTCCGGTTCGAGCAGGACGGGGCCGTGCTCGTCCTCGACCCCGGCGGCTTCTCCGACCCGGCCGAGGCGCTGCGCGGCGCCGACGCGGTGCTCATCACCCACGAGCACCCCGACCACCTCGACGTCGAGGCGGTGCTGGCCGCGGGCGTGCCGGTGTTCGCGCACCCGGAGGTGCTGGCCAAGCTGCCCGGCGTGCCCGGCACGCCGCTGCAGCCGGGCGACGCGGTGCAGGCGGCCGGGTTCTCGGTCCGGGTGTTCGGCGGCCGGCACGCGCACATCCACGAGGACGTCCCCGACCTGCCCAACAACGCGTACCTGATCGGCGAGCGGGTCTACTACCCCGGCGACTCGTTCTCGTTGCCCGGGGTGCCGGTGGAGGTCGCGCTGGTGCCGATCGGCGGCCCGTGGCTGAAGATCGCCGAGGCGATCGACTTCGTCCGCGCGGTGCGGCCGGACCGGGCGCACCCGACCCACGACGCGGTGCTGTCGACGGCCGGCCAGCAGTTCAGCGACAACTGGGTCGCCCAGCGCGGCAACGCCGACTACTCGCGGCTGGAGATCGGCTCCCCGGTCGAGGTCTGAGCCGCCGGCAGCCCTGGCGGCCCTGTCGGCCGCATCCCCGCCGGCTCCGGTGTAACCGGCGGGCCCGGCAGCTCCGGTGTCCCCGGCAGGCCCGGCAGGCCCGGCAGCGCGAAGGTGCCGTCCGGCAGCGGGTCGACCAGGCCGTCGGCGACCAGCCCGTCCAGCGCCCTGGCCCGCTGCGCGTCGAGCGACCAGACCGCGTCCAGCGCGGCCGCCGGCACCGGTCCCTCGGCCGCCCGCAGCACGTCCATGAGCAGCCCGCGCACCTGCCGGTCGGTGCCGGCGAACCGCTGCGGCCGCTTCACCGGCCCCTCGTACGGCGGGCTGCCGGCCGCCCGCCACGCGCACGACGCGACCACCGGGCAGTCCGCGCAGCGCGGCGTGCGGGCCGTGCAGACCAGCGCGCCCAGCTCCATCGAGGCGACCCCGAAGCGGGCCGCCCGCGCCGGGTCGGCCGGCAGCAGCGCCGCCACCGCGGCCAGGTCCCGCGCGGTCGACGGCGGGCCGGCGTCGCCCTGGCCGAGCACCGCGCGGGCGACCACCCGGCGTACGTTCGTGTCGACCACCGGGTGGCGCCGGCCGTAGGCGAACGAGGCGACCGCGCGGGCCGTGTACGCGCCGACCCCGGGCAGCGCGAGCAGCTCGTCCAGCTCGGCCGGCACCACGCCGCCGTGCCGGTCCACGATCGCCTGCGCGGCCTCGTGCAGCCGCAGCGCCCGGCGCGGGTAGCCGAGCTTGCCCCACATCCGCACCGCCTCGCCGGACGGCGCCGCCGCGCAGTCGGCCGGCGTCGGCCACCGCGCCAGCCAGGCCTCGTACGCGGGCAGCACCCGGGTCACCGGCGTCTGCTGCAGCATGATCTCGCTGACCAGCACCGCCCAGGCGCTGACGCCGGGCCGCCGCCACGGCAGGTCCCGGGCGGCCGTGTCGTACCAGTCCAGGACCGTGTCGGCGAACCCGCGCACCCCGGCAGGGTAGCCGGCAGGGCGCCCGGCGCGGCTCCCCGGCGATACGGATCATCGCGGCTACGGTGGTTCGCGTGCTGCACCCGGTGGGCCCACTGCCGGCGTCGGTCTACTGGCGGCGCCGAGCGGTGGCGTTCGCCGGGGTGGTCGGGGTGCTGCTGCTGTTCTGGGCGATCCTGCCCGGTGGCGGGGAGACGGCGGGCGCGACACGGCCGCCGCGGTCGGCTCGCCGAGCCCGAGCGCGTCGGCCTCGGCGGACCCGAGCGGCCTGACCGCGTCCCCGGCGACCGACGACCCCGGCCGGGCCGCGGACGACGACGGGCCGGCGACCGGGTCGGCCACCGGCGGGACCGCGGCCACGCCGGCGCCGACCAGCCGGCGGCCGGCCCCGAAGCCGCCGCCGGCGCCGAAGCCGTGCACCGACGCCGACGCTGCGGCTGGCCGTCTCGCCGGCCCAGCCGGCCTACCTGGTGGGGCAGGCGCCGGTGCTGCGGCTGCAGGTGCGCAACGTCGCCGAGGTCTCCTGCACCCGCGACCTCGGCGCGGCGCTGCAGGAGGTGCTGCTCTACCACGGCACCAGCCGGCTGTGGTCCAGCAACGACTGCTACCCGGAGGGCCAGCGCGACCAGGAGCTGATGCGCCCGGGCGTGCTGCACACGTTCTCGGTCACCTGGTCCGGGCTCAGCTCGCAGCCCAAGTGCTTCGGCGACCGCACCAGGGTCGGCGCCGGGTCGTACGCCCTGGTCGGCCGGCTGGGCTCGCTGGTCAGCCCGCGCGCGCCGCTGACCCTGCGCAGCGACGCCTAGACGTACCGCTCCAGGATCGAGGACTCGGCCAGCCGGGACAGGCTCTCGCGGACCGAGCGGGCCCGGGACTCGCCGACGCCCTCGACCGTCTGCAGGTCGTCGACGGTCGCCGCGAGCAGCTTCTGCAGCCCGCCGAAGTGGTCGACCAGCCGGTCGACGATCGTCGCCGGCAGCCGCGGCACCTTGGCCAGCAGCCGGTAGCCGCGCGGGCTGACCGCGGTCTCCAGCGACTCCGGGGTCGGCCGCGTAGCCGAGCGCGCGGGCGACCGCGCCCAGGTCGAGCAGCTCGGTCGCGGACAGCGCGGCCAGCTCGGTCAGCACCTCGTCGGTGGTACGCCCGCGCCGGCCGCCGCCGGGCAGGTAGTCGCGGACGACCAGGCTCCGCTCGCCGTCCACGCCGGCCAGCAGCTCCTCCAGCTGCAGCGAGAGCAGCCGGCCGTCGGTGCCGAGCTCGACGACGTAGCCCTCGATCTCGTCGGCGATCCGGCGGACCATCTCCAGCCGCTGGGCCACGGCGGTCGCGTCCCGCACGGTGACCAGGTCCTCGATCTCCAGCGCGGACAGCGTGCCGGCGACCTCGTCCAGCCGCAGCTTGTAGCGCTCCAGCGTGGCCAGCGCCTGGTTGGCCCGGGACAGGATCGCCGCCGAGTTGTCCAGCACGTAGCGCCGGCCGTCGACGTAGAGGCCGATGATCCGCATCGACTGGCTGACCGAGATGACCGGGAAGCCGGTCTGCGAGGAGACCCGCTGGGCGGTGCGGTGCCGGGTGCCGGACTCCTCGGTCGGGATGCTCGGGTCGGGCATCAGCTGGGTCGCGGCCCGCACGATCCGCGAGCCGTCGGTGTCCAGCACGACCGCGCCGTCCATCTTGGCCAGCTCGCGCAGCCGGTCGCGGAGAACTCGACGTCCAGCGGGAAGCCGCCGGTGCACAGCGACTCGACCAGCTTGTCGTGCCCGAGCACGATCAGCGCGCCGGTGTTGCCGCGCAGGATCCGCTCGAGACCGTCCCGCAGCGCCGTCCCGGGCGCGATCATGGCGAGGGTCGTACGCAGCTTGTCCTCGCGGTCCGGCACCGCCACCTGCTCTCCCCGGGTCTCGGAACGGCGTCAGTTTACGTACGTCCGCAGCACTGATGACGCATCCGTGACGGACTGGTACGTCGCCGTGCACGGTACCCGTCCGGGCCGGGGCGACACGAACGCCTCAGCGCGGCAGCGACCGCAGCGCCGCGCCCAGGTCGGCGACCTCCGTGACCCGCAGGCCGGCCGGCAGCGGACCCGGGTCGGGCGGCACCAGCGCGGCGGTGAAGCCGAGCCGGGCCGCCTCGGCCAGCCGGCGGCCGACGCCGCCGACCCGGCGCACCTCGCCGGACAGCCCGACCTCGCCGAGCACCACGGTGGCCGGCGGGATCGGCGCGTCCCGGGCGGCGGACGCGACCGCGAGGGCCAGCGCCAGGTCGGCGGCCGGCTCGGTGAGCCGGACGCCGCCGACCGTGGCCGAGAAGACGTCGTCGGCGCCGAGCCTGACCCGGCCGCGTCGCTCCAGCACGGCCAGCACCATGGCCACCCGGGCCGCGTCGAGCCCGCTGACCGCCCGCCGTGGGGTCGCCAGCGTCGAGCGCGCCACCAGCGCCTGCACCTCGGCCAGCAGCGGCCGGCGGCCCTCCACGGTGACCGTCACGCAGGTGCCCGGCACCGGCTCGGCCCGCCGGGACAGGAACAGCCCGGACGGGTCGGGCAGACCCTCGATGCCGCTGTCGGTGAGCTCGAAGCAGCCGACCTCGTCGGCCGGGCCGAACCGGTTCTTCGTGGCCCGGACCAGCCGCAGCGTCGAGTGCCGGTCGCCCTCGAACTGCAGCACCACGTCGACCAGGTGCTCCAGCACCCGCGGCCCGGCGATCGCGCCGTCCTTGGTGACGTGGCCGACCAGGACCGTGGCCATGTTGCGGGACTTGGCCGCGGCGATCAGCGCGGCCGCGACCGCCCGCACCTGGGTGACCCCGCCGGCGCTGCCCTCCGCGGCCGGCGAGGCGATCGTCTGCACCGAGTCGACCACGAGCAGCCCGGGGTCGACGGTCTCGACGTGGCCGAGCAGCGCGGCCAGGTCGGTCTCCGCGGCCAGGTAGAGCCGGGGATGCAGCGCGCCGGTGCGCTCGGCCCGCAGCCGGACCTGGGCGGCCGACTCCTCGCCGGTGACGACGAGCGCGGTGCCGGCGGCCGCGTAGTGCCTGGCCACCTCCAGCAGCAGGGTGGACTTGCCGACCCCGGGCTCGCCGGCCAGCAGCAGCACGGCACCGGGAACCAGGCCGCCGCCGAGCACCCGGTCGAGCTCGCCCACGCCGGTCGGCCGGGCCCTGGCCGCCTCGACGTCGATCTCGGCGATCGGCCGCGCCGGCGTGGTGACCGCCCCCGCGGTGACGGCGGCGGTCAGCGGGCGCAGCCCGACCGGGGCGGCGCCGACCTCGGCCACGGAGCCCCACGCCTGGCACTCCGGGCAGCGACCGACCCAGCGCGGCGGGGTGTGCCCGCACTCCGCGCACCGGTAGGCCGGTCGGTCTCTGGTCTTCGCCACCCGCGGAACCGTAGTCGGGTGCTACGACAGAACGGGTCAGCCCTCGCTCTCGCTGTCGGGGTCGACCGAGACGGTCGGGGCCGGCGGGAGCTGCGACCTCGGGCGTGCCGACCGCGATCGTCATCGTCACCGAGCCCGCTCGCTCGAAGGTCAGCGTGACGATGAGGTTCTGCCCAGGGAGGAGGCGCTGGGTCAGCCCGGTCAGCAGCACCCGCGGCCCGTCCTCCCGGAACGAGACGTAGTTGTTGGGCGGGATCTGGATCCGCGCGTTCTCCGGCGTCGGGGCGGCGGTCGGGCTCGGTGCGGACCCGCTCGGGCTCTCCGACGGCGTGCCGCCGGCGGACTGCGACGGCGAGGCGGTGCCCGACGCGGTGTCCGACGGGGTCGCGCTGGGGCTGGCCGTCTCCGACGGCGGACGGCGTCGCGCTGCCGGTCGCCGCCTCGGCCGACCCGGCCTCGCTGATCGTCACGTCCGTGGCCAGCGGGCTGGACACCGACACGAGCGCGTCGGGCTCGACGCCGTCGTTGACGACGACCATCCGGAGCCGGGCGTCGGAGCCGCGCTCGTAGCTGCCGCCGACCGGGTATTCCAGCGCGGCGTCGCGGATCGCGATCCGGCCGACCTGCGCCATCTGGCCGTCGACGGTCGGCTTCTGCGTCGCGGTCTGGGTGATCTGACCGGACCCGCAGCCGGCGAGCGCGAGGCCACCCACGACGACCAGCCCGGCCAGCACGGACCGGGACGTTGAGCGGTTCACGGCCACCGGCCTCCTGTCGTACGCCGAACGTCGGGTGGTCAGCCTAGTGCCCCTCGGCCGGTGCCTCCCGCGCAGGTCAGCGCAAGGCGCTGCCGGAGGCGACCAGCAGCGCCACGTCGACCGCGGCGACCACCAGCACGCCGAGGAAGGCCGCCCGGGAGCCCGGCCGCCGCCCGAGCACTCCGGCGCCGACCGCAGCGACGACGGCGACCGCGACGGCGGCGATCCCGAGCGGGCCGGGCGGTCCGGGCGGGCCGACCGCGAGCACCAGCGAGGCGGCCGCGAGCAGCGTCCCGGCGGCGACCCGGGAGCCGGTGGCGCCGAGCCGCTGCGGCAGCCCGCGTACGCCGGTGGCCAGGTCGTCGTCGATGTCCGGCAGCACGTTGGCGAAGTGCGCGCCGGCGCCGAGCAGCGCACCCGCCGCGACCAGCCAGCCGTACACGGGGTGGCCGGGCAGGCCGGCGGTGATGAAGGCGGGCAGCAGCCCGAACGAGACCGCGTACGGCAGCACGGACAGCACGGTCGCCTTGAGCCAGAGGTTGTACGACCAGGCCGAGGCGACCGCGATCAGGTGCAGGCTGCCGGCGAACCAGCCGGACAGCAGCGAGAGCGGCACCACGGCGATGGCGGCGACGGCGGTCGCGGTGCGCAGGGTGGCCGGCGCCAGCATCCCGGCGACCACCGGCTTGTCCGCCCGGTGCACCCGCACGTCGCGGTCCCGGTCCAGGTAGTCGTTCATCCAGCCGACCGAGAGCTGGCCGGCCAGCACGGCGGCGGCGACCGCGATCGTGCCGGCGACGCCCCGGCCGACGGCGGCGGCCACCGCCGCGGCCACCGCGGTCACGGCCGCGGTCGGCTCGGGGTGGCAGGCCCGGACCAGCGCGCGGACGGTCCCCACGGCGCCCACCGTAGAGACGCCGGTCAGCTGGCGGGCGCCGCCTCGGGGACGAGCGCCGACAGCCTGCCCTCCACCGCGCCCGGCGTCGGCGTCGGCAGCACCTCGGCGACCTGGCCGTCGGCACCGACGAACACCAGCACCGGACCGCCGGCGACCCGCTTGCCGTCCTTCTCCGCGTCGTACTTCTGGGCGACCACGCCGGTGCGCTCGACCAGCCTGGTCGCGGTCGCGTCGGTCAGTCCGGACGGCAGTGCCGGCAGCGACCGGTCGACCAGGTAGAACCGCAGGTTGTGCCGGTGTGCGGCGGCGCCTACCGCGGCCAGCCGGGCGTCACACCCGCAGCCCTTGGGCGCGAGCGCGAACACCGCCGGGTGGAGGTCGCGGATCCGCCGGGTGTTGCCGTCGACCAGCTGGACCGACGTGTCCGGCAGCCGGCGGTCGGTGGCCTGCGCGCTGCCGAGCGGCGTGACGCTGCCGGACGTGCGGCGCGGCTGGAACATCACCAGCAGCCCGGCGACACCGGCGATCAGCAGCAGCACGACCAGCAGCAGCGGCCCGCCGGTCCGGCCCGAACCGGTCAGCCGGCGCAGCCTGGCCCGGCGGCGCTGCGCCCGGCGCTCCCGGTGCAGCGCCCGGATCTCCGCGTCCAGCTCGCTGAGGTCGTCCGGAATGACGACCCGGTCGACCCAGGAGGACCCGCCGGCACCGCCGGAGCGGTCGTCCTCGTCGTCACGGCGCACTGCTCCACTCTCCGCTCGCGCCGCGATGGGCGCAACGTGCCGGCTCGCCCCGTTGTCGGTGGGGATCGGATCCGGCACTACTCCGTACGGGGTCCGCCAGCACGTGGAGCTCTGCTTGTCAAGCCCCCGGCCGCCCCAGTGTGTGGGCCTGACCTGCGGAAACGGCCAGCCCAGAGGGTGAGCTCGGCTTCCGGTCGTGTTATTCTGGAGGGAGCGAAAGGGGTCACACACACATGGTTTTCAAGGTCGGCGAGACCGTCGTCTACCCGCACCACGGGGCAGCTGTCATCGAGGCCATCAAGACCCGCGTCATCAAGGGCGAGGAAAAGATCTATCTGGTGCTGAAGGTTGCCCAGGGCGATCTGACCATCGAGGTCCCCTCCGCGAACGCCGAGATCGTCGGTGTCCGTGACGTGGTGGGCCAGGAGGGCCTCGACCGCGTGTTCGAGGTGCTGCGTGCACCCCACACGGAAGAGCCGACCAACTGGTCCCGGCGCTACAAGGCCAATCTTGAGAAGCTCGCGTCCGGCGATGTGAACAAGGTGGCCGAGGTCGTCCGGGATCTGTGGCGGCGTGACCGGGAGCGCGGCCTGTCCGCGGGGGAGAAGCGCATGCTCTCCAAGGCCAGGCAGATCCTCGTCAGCGAGCTCGCGCTCGCCGAGGGGACCAACGAGGACAAGGCCGAGGTGCTGCTCGACGAGGTCCTCGCCTCCTGAGCGATCAGTGACCGTCGCCGGCGTCGTCCTCGTCTCCGGCGACGAGATCGAGTCGGCTCGGCTCGATGGCACGACGTTGATCGACCACGCCGTTTCCGCGTTGCGCGGCAGCGGCGTGGTCGATGTCGTTTCTGTGCTCTCCCCTGCGTCGGCGTCCGTTCTGTCCTCAGTGGACGGTGTCGAGGTCGTCGTGCTGCACGACCCGCACCGGCCGCTGGCGCCGGCGTCCCTGGTGATCGCGGTGGTGGCCGCGGTCCGGTCCGGGGCGGACGCGGCGGTGCCGGTGGTCGAGGTGACCGAGACGGTCAAGGAGGTCGACGCCGGCGGGCGGATCGTCCGCACGGTGCCGCGCGACGAGCTGGTGCAGCTGCAGTATCCGCGGGCGGTGCGCCCGTCGGCGCTGCGGCCGGACGGGTCGGTCGCGCCGGGTGCCCGGACGGTGCCGGTTCCCGGCGCGGCGGACGCCTTCGCGGTCCGCGACCGGCTCGACCTCGAGCTGGCCGCGGCGGTGCTCGCCGCTAGGGCCTGAGCAGCCGCTCGGCCAGGGCCAGGTCCGGCCGGTAGGTGACCTTGACGTTGCGCGGGTCGCCGGGGATGCAGTGCACCGGGATGCCGGCGTAGCGCTCCACGCAGGCGGCGGTGTCGGTGCCGGTGAAGCAGTCCGCGTCCGCCTCGGCGTACGCCGCCAGCAGCAGGTCGGCCCGGAACGCCTGCGGGGTCTGCACCCGGACCAGCGTGCCGGCGACCGGGGTCAGGTCGTGGTCGGCCACCCCGGTCAGCGGTACGCCGGGCACCGCGGCGCCGTGCTCGCGGGCGGCGGCGAGCGCGTCCGCGATCAGCCGCTGGGTGACCACCGGCCGGGCGCCGTCGTGGATGGCGACCACGTCGAGCTCGCCGGCCTCGATCGCCGGCGCCAGCAGTCGCAGCGCCGACCACTCCGAGTCGTGCCGGGTGGCGCCGCCGTCGACGATCTCCACCGGCCGGCCGACCGCCTGCACCGCCTGCGCGGCCCGGCCGCGGTCGGCCGGGCGGGTGACGAGCACCAGCCGGCCGATCCCCGGCGCCCGCGCGAACGCCGCCAGCGACCAGGACAGCAGCGGCCGGCCGGCCAGCGGCAGGTAGACCTTGTTGCCCTCGGCGCCGAGCCGGCTGCCGGAGCCCCCGGCGAGCACCACGGCGGCGGCGGTCGGCATCCCTGCATTCTGGCCGGATACGGTGCCACGCGTGCGAGTGGGCATCGGGGTGGACGTGCACCCGCTGGCGGCCGGGCGGCCGTGCTGGCTGGCCGGGCTGCTCTGGGCGGGCGCGGACGGGTGCGCCGGCCACTCCGACGGCGACGTCGCCGCGCACGCCGCCTGCGACGCGCTGCTGTCCGCGGCCGGGTTGGGCGACCTCGGCTCGGTGTTCGGTACGTCGGACCCGCGGTGGTCCGGGGCGTCCGGGATCGCGCTGCTGGCCGAGACCGTACGGCTGGTCGCGGCGGCCGGGCTGCGGCCGGGGAATGTCGCCGTGCAGGTGGTGGGGGAGACGCCGCGGATCGGCCCGCGGCGGGCGGAGGCGGAGGCGGTGCTGACCGCGGCCGTCGGTGCGCCGGTGTCCGTGGCGGCGACCACCACGGACGGGCTCGGCCTCACCGGCCGCGGCGAGGGCCGCGCCGCCATCGCGACCGCACTCGTCGTTTCCGCCTGAGCTGCTCTACTCTCCTCGGCCGTGATTGGCGACGGGCCGGCCGCTGCCGTGGACGCGCTGTCCGCGGCGGTGGGCGCGGAGCCCGGTCGGGGTGAGCTCTGGAGCGAGCTGGCGACCGCTCTGGTGGCGGCCGGGCGCGCGTCGGAGGCCTGGGACGCGGCGGTGCGGGCGGTCGAGCTGGCGCCGCGGTCGGCGGCGTCGCACCGCGCGATCGGCACGGTCGCCGCCGCGCTGGGCGACTCCGCCCAGGCCGAGTCCGCCTACCGGCATGCCCAGCTGCTCGACCCGACCGCCTCCGCCGGCGCATCGGACCCGGGCGGAGGCGGCGGGCGTCATGCGTCTGGCCGCGCCGACGCGCTCGCCACCTGGATGGCGAGCCAGATCGGCGCCCCCGAGTCCCGGTCGCGGCCGCGCTCCCGGCCCGGATGCGCCGCCGGGCCTGGCGAACGGGTCGCGGCACGCGGCTCCGGACCAGGATGTCCCTGCGAGCGGCCGACACGGCGTCCCCGAGCCGTCGAGCGGCGGTCGCCGCCGCGCCCCCGAGGTCGACCGGCCGGTCCCCGCAGCCGGCGACCGGCGGTCGCCGCCGCGCGCCCGGAGGACAGCGAGCCGGCCGCGCAGCCGTCCCACGGTCGCCGCCGCGCTCGCGAGGACGGCCCCGCGACGGCGGTGTGGCCGGCGGGGACGTGCCGGGCCGGACGGCGACGGCGGTGTGGCCGGCGGGACGGCGGGTCCGGCGGCGACGGCGGTGTGGCCGGCGGGGACTGCGCCGGGCTCGGACGGTGGTCCGGGGACGGCGGTGTGGCCGGCGGGGACTGCGGCGGCGCACGGTGGGGGAGCGGCGTGGCCGGTGCGGGACGGGCAGCGCGGGACCGCGGTGGGTCTGCCGGCGTGGCTCGGGCCGTCGGCGGCGACGCGCGGCGCGGGCGGCTCGGCGCGAGCGGTGCCCACCGGGGCGACCCGGGTCACCGACCCGGAGACCTGGCGCCGCGGCCTGATCACCGTCGTACGGATCGAGTGGCTGGTCGGCGTCGTCTGCTTCCTCGGCCTGGCCTACGCCCGCACCGCCCCGTACACCGCCGGCCTGCTCGCCGGCGCCCTCGTCGTCGCCGGCGCGTACGGCCGCCTCCGCTGGCAGTCCATCGCCACCCTCCGCCCGCCGGAACCGGACCGCATCCCCACGTACGCCGCCGTGGCCGCGGTGGCGACCGCGGTCGTGATCATCCCGGCCGCGATGGCCGGCGCGCTCACGCTCGCCCGCCTGGCCGCCGTCGCAGCCGTGACCGCCGCGACAGTCGCGGCCGTACTCCTCGCCCGCTACCCCGGCCTGGGCGGCGACAGCGCGGCCCTGACCGCGGACGAGCCGTTCGTCTACGCGGAGATCCGCGGCGAGGCGACCGTGTCCGACGAGGGCGGGCGGGAGCTGATCGACGAGCTGTCGGTCAGGTACACCGGCGACAAGTACCCGGCCGAGCCCGAGGGCACCGTCCGCGTCGTGATCCGGGTGACCCCGGACCGCGTGCTCGGCCGCTGATCCTCGGTCTCCATCGCGGTCAGCCGCTCCCGCAGCCGGGCCAGCGCCCGGCTCCGGGTGGTCCGCACGGTCACCTCGCTGATCCCGAGCAGGTCCGCCACCTCGTCGTCGGGCCGGTCGTCGAGCACGGTCAGCGCGATCACCCGCCGCTGCCGGGGGGTCAGCGCCCGCACCGCGTCGGCGAGCGCGAGCCGGTCCAGCACGGCCTCCTCCGGCCCCGGCCGCGGCTGGTCGGGAAGCTCCGCCACCACGGTCTCCCGAGCCGTACGCCGCCAGCGGCTCACGCACTCGTTCCCGACCGCCCGCCGCAGGTAGGCGCCCGGCGTCGCCATCTCGTCCACGTCCTTGCCGCCGCGCAGCACCCGGACGACCACGTCATGGACCACGTCCTCGGCGTCGGCGCCGCCGGCGCCGAGCCGCGACCGGGCCGTGCGGACCAGCTCACCCCGGTGCGTGCCGAGCACCCCGGCCCAGGCGTCGGGGCGGGTCTGCAGCATGGCGGTCATCGCAATCTCCCGGAGTGGGCAACGTCGGACGGGATTGACAGTGCCGCCGCCGAAAGAGAGCCAGAAGGGGGGTTACCCCCGCTGCGCGCCCCGCGTGCGCGGGAGAGGGTGGCCGGCGTGGACGTCACCGTCGCCAGCCGGACCGGGCGCAGCCGCCCGGCGAGCGAGGACCGCTGGGTCGCGGTGACCGGGCCGTCCGGGCTGCTGCTCGCGGTCGCCGACGGGATGGGCGGCACGGTCGCCGGCGGACCCGCTGCGGACGCCGCCCTCGCCGGCCTCGTCGAGGCGCTGGCCGTGACGCCGGCCGCCGGGCCGCCGCCGCTAGCACACGCCGCCACAGCCGCCGCCGGCGCCGTCGCCACGGCCGCCGTTCCTGCCGCCGCCCGGCCGAGCCGCCGACGGTCGTGGCGGATGACCCGGCCGGTGACCCGGCCGGCGACGCGGGCTGGCTGGCCGAGTCCGGCGCCGCCGAACCCGCCGGGCGGACGACTCCGATCGCGATCGTCGCTCCCGGATCCCGGGCCGGACCTGGCCGCGGCGGTCGCGGCGGCGCACGAGCGGGTGCGCCGGCTCGCCACCGACGAGATGCCGGTCCCGCTGCGCCCCGGCACCACGCTCACCGCCGCCCTCGTCACCGGCCGCCGGCTGCGGCTGGCCCACCTCGGCGACTCGTCCTGCTGGTTGCTGCGCAAGGGCCGGCTGCGCCGGCTGACCGAGGAGCACACCCACGCGGCGCAGCTCGTCGCGGCCGGTGCCGTGCAGCCCGGATTCGGTGGCGCAGCGCCGGCTCGACGGCATGCTGACCCGCTTCGCCGGCATGCCCGGCTCGGCCTGCCCGCAGCTCGCCACCGTACGGTTGCGGGCAGGCGACCGGCTCCTCGTCGCGACCGACGGGGTGACCCGGGCGCTGACCGTGCCGGCCCTGGCCACGCTGCTGGGCCGGCCCGGGATCACGGCGGCCGACCTGGTCGACGCGGCGTCCGACGCCGGAGGGAGGGACGACGCGACCGCCCTGCTGGCGGGCGTGCCCGGCGGCGTACCGGGCGACATGGACACCACCCGACCGGACCTGAATACTCGGTATGTGGCGGAGGGGGCACGATGAGCGGCACGGCCCGGGACCCGGCCCTGCCGGCGCGGACGGTGCCGCTGGACCCCGGCGAGATCATCGGCGAGACGCCCGACTCCCGCTGGCGCGTGGTGCGCCACGTCGCCGACGGCGGCTTCTCCTCGGTGTACGAGGTGCGCCCGGCCAGCCCGGAGACGCTGGACCGGCACGGCGGCGCGCCGCGGGCACTCAAGTGCGTCTGGGGCACCCCGGCCGAGCTGACCACGATGAACGACGAGGCGACCAAGACGCAGCTCGTCGACGGCCACCCGAACGTGCTCACCCTGGTCACCAGCTTCCGGTTCGAGCGCAGCACCGCCCCGCACCACCACGTCGGGCTGGTGCTGGAGCTCGCCGACGAGGACCTGCCCACGTTCGCCGCCCGGGTACGGCTGGACGAGCGGGCCTGGGCGGCGGTGTTCGAGCAGGTCGCCGCCGGGCTGGAGCACATCCACGCGCGCCGGGTCGTGCACGGTGACATCAAGCCGACGAACGTGCTGCGGATCGGGGCGCGGTTCGCGGTGGCCGACTTCGGGGTGTCGGCACCGCTGGAGTCGACCCGGTCGGCCGGGATCGGGCTGGCCCGCACGATCGCGTTCTGGCCGCCGGAGTCGGCGACCCAGGGCGTGCTGCAGGCCGACGGGGTACGCCGGCCGCCGGTCGAGGGCTGGCGGGCCAGCCAGCTCGGCGACGTCTGGGCGCTCGCGGTCAGCGCGCACCGGATGCTCACCGGCCGGCACATCACCGCCGGCACCACGCCGGAACAGCAGTACGAGCTGGTCTGCCTGGGCCGGTACGCGATCGACCGGCGGCTGGGTGCCGGCTGGCGGCGGCTGCTGGAGGACTGCCTGGCCCAGGACCCGCGGCAGCGCCGGGTGACGACGCCGGCCCAGTTCCGGCAGCGCGCGGCGGAGCTGGCGGTGCCGCCGGCGTACGCGGGCGTGCCGTGGCCGGCCGGGTCGCCGCGGCTGGCCGCGCTGGTCGACCTCGATCCGGCGGCCGGCGGGCCGCTGCTGGCGCTGTCGGTGGACCGGCCCGGCGGGCGGGTGTCCGGCGAGCTGGTGCCGGCCGACGGCATCCTGCCGGCCGCGCTCCTCCACCTCACCGAGGACGTCCTGCCCACCCTCGCCGGCCGCCCCGGGCTCCCGGCACCCGCCGCCGTCAACGGCGCCGCCGCGCCGAACGGCGTTGCCCCGAACGGTGCGGTCCACCAGAACGGTGCGGCCCGCCAGAACGGTGCGGCCCGCCAGAACGGTGCCGGCTATCCGAATGGCGCGGCCCCCCTCAGCGGCGCGGCCGTCCACCCGAACGGCGCCGGCCACCCGAACGGAGCGGCCCACCTCGGCGGCGCGGCGGTCCCGAACGGCGTGGGTCCGCTGGGCGGGAACGGCGTCGGGGGCGGCGATCCCGCCGCCACCCAGATCGTCACGCTGGCCGAGCTGGAGCGGACCCGGCAGCAGTCCGCCGCGATCTCCGCCCAGCGCGACCGCCTCGTCGCCCAGCGGGACGAGGTCGCCGCCGACCGGGACCGCCTGCGCCGCGAGCACGACGAGCTCGCCCGCCGCCTGGACCGGCTGGAGCGCGAGGCCGGCCTGCGCCGCCCGCCGGTCGCCGAGCGCGAGCGGACCGCGATCCTCGCCCCGGCCCGGCGCGAGCCGACCCTCACCATGGCCCCGGTCCGCCGGGAGCCGACCAAGACCTACGAGCCGCGGCCCAGCCCCGGCCGCGCCCCAGCCCGGACCGTCCACATCGGACAAACCGTGGACGCCGCCGGCACCGTCCACTTCGGACGCGAAGCCGAGCGCCGTCGCGGCGGCCGGCGGCAGGCTCGCCCGCCGGCTCGGGCCGGATGCTGCGGCGGCTGGTCATGCTGGTCGTCGTGCTCGGCATCCTCTCCGTGCTGGCCCTGGTCGGCATCTCGGCACTGTTCAACACCACGCCGGACAAGGTGATGAACCGGGTCGTCGTCATCCTCGACCAGGTCCACGGCGCGGGCTCATGACCGCACCCCCGCCCGGCCTGGTGCGGGCCCGGCTGCTGTGCCCGGGCCGGCGCCAGGTGCCGCTCGGCCCGGGCGAGTCCGTCTCCTTCGGACGGTCGGCGCCGCGCCCGGCCGCCGACCTCATGGTCAGCGACAGCCCGCGGGTGAGCCGGCGGGCCGGCACGCTCGACGTCACGCCGTTCGGCGTGCTGCTCACCAACACCGGCTCCAACCCGCTGTTCGTCGACGAGGCCTCGGTCCGGCACACGGTCCGCCCCGGCCAGGCCCACCTGGTCACCGACGGCCGGGTCAGGGTCGGCTTCGCCGGCACCGACGACGGCCTCGAGCTCGAGGTGTCCGGCGCGGTGAAGCCGGGCGACGTCCCCGGTGCCGACGAGGCGACCGCGGAGCGGACCCGCCCGGCCTGGTCGCTGCTGGAGGGCACGGCCTACTACGCCTGCCTCGTCGCACTCTGCGAGCCGACCCTGCGCCACCCGGACAGCCCGTGGATCCCGACCAGCCAGCAGGTCGCCGACCGTCTGTACGAGCGCGGCCTGATCCCGGAGCGGCGGACCGCCGACTGGGTCGACCGCCGCCTCGACGACGTACGGGCCAAGCTGCCGGTGGGCGAGCGCCCCTGGTCGGCGGTGCGGGCGCGCAACGCCAGCACCGCCGAGCAGCAGCAGGCCCTGGCCCGGGAGCGGTCCGGTGCTCCGCGCCGCGGCGGGCGCAAGGAGCAGCTGGTCGAGTTCGCCGTCTCCTCGGGCATCGTCACGCTGGCGACGGTGCAGCGGCTCCTGGGCTGACGATCAGGCTGACTCGCGCCGGAACGTCCGCGTTCCGAACCAGAACCCCAGCAGCACCAGGGCCGCGGTCACGCCGAGCCCCCACCACGCCGTGCCGCCGGCGAAGTCGCCGCGGAAGAACGCCCGCACCCCGTCCACGACGTGCTTGAGCGGGTTGACGTCGGACAGCTTCTCCAGCCAGCCCGGCGCCAGCGTCATCGGCAGCAGGATCCCGGACAGCAGCAGCACCGGCATCGCGACCGCGTTGAGCAGCGGGGCCAGCGCGTCCTCGCTCTTCAGCGTCAGCGCCACCGCGTACGACACGGCCGAGAACGCGGCGCCGAGCAGGGCGACCACGGCGACGCCGATCAGCACCCCGCCGACCGGCGCCCGCAGCCCGAGCGGCAGCGCGACCAGGGTCAGCAGGATCGCCTGCACCAGCAGCACGACCACGTCCCGCCCGACCCGGCCCATCAGCAGCGCGGTCCGCGGCGCCGGGGTGACCCGCTGGGTCTCGATGACGCCGGCCCGGTATTCGGCGATCAGCCCGAAGCCGACGAACAGCGCGCCGAAGATGCCGAGCTGCACGAGGATCCCGGGCACGAACAGCCGGTACGCGTTGCCGGTGCCGAGCTGCGAGGCCAGCGGCTTGAGCAGCGGCCCGAACAGGACCAGGTAGAGGATCGGCTGGGCCGAGCCCGATGATCACCCAGGTGGGGTTGCGCAGCGACAGCCGCATGGCCCGGCGGAAGACGACCAGGGTCTCGTTCATCGCGCACCCACCAGCTCTGTCTCGGCGGGCGTCTCGGCGTCCCGCAGCGACCGCCCGGTCAGCGACAGGAACACGTCGTCCAGCGTCGGCCGGCGGACCTCGACCGCGGCCAGCGGCACGCCGGCCCGGTCCAGCTCGCGCAGCAGGCCCGGCAGCGCCGAGGCCCCGTTGGGCACCCGGACGTGCACGACGTCGCCGTCCACGCCCGGCTCGTCGGCGTCCGGCAGCGCGGCGGCCAGCCGGGTCGCGTCCGGCACGTGGGTCGGGTCGGCCAGCCGCAGCAGCACCGCGTCGCCGGAGACCCGTCGCTTGAGCTCGTCCGGCGTGCCCACCGCGACGAGCTCGCCGTGGTCGATGACCAGGATCCGGTCGCAGAGCACGTCGGCCTCCTCCAGGTAGTGCGTGGTGAGGAAGACCGTGACCCCGGCCTTGTCGCGCAGGTCGGCGACGTGCACCCAGAGGTTGGCCCGGGACTGCGGGTCGAGGCCGGTGGTCGGCTCGTCCAGGAACACCAGCGGCGGCTGGTGGACCAGGCCCTTGGCGATGTCGAGCCGGCGGCGCTGGCCGCCGGACAGGCTCTCCACCTTCCGGGTCCAGACGCCGTCGAGGTCGAGCCGGGCGAACAGTTCCTCGCCGCGGGCGCGGGCCACCGCGGTGGGAATCCCGTACAGCGCGGCGTGGTCGGTCAGCTCCTCGCCGACCCGCGCGATCGGCAGCGACGAGCCGCTCTGCGGCACGTAGCCGATGTTGCGGCGGACGCCGACCGGGTCGGTGCGCAGGTCGTGGCCGGCCACCGACGCCTCGCCGGCGGTCGGTTCGAGCAGCGTGGTCAGCATCCGCAGCGTGGTCGTCTTGCCGGCCCCGTTCGGGCCGAGGAAGCCGACCACCTCGCCGGCCTCGACGTCGATGTCGACGCCGCGCACGGCGTGCACTTCCTTGGCGCCGCGGCCCCGGCCGCGGAACGTCCGTACCAGTCCTCGGGCGTGGATCACGGGAACACTATTCAAGCTTGAATAGTGGTCGTCAACCGGGTTTCTCCAGCGGGCCGTACCAGTGCCCGTCGACCGGTCCGGACGTCGAGCCCGGCTCGCCGGCGAACCGGTAGTGCCCGGCCTCGATCCGCTCCCTGGCGTCCCGCACCCAGCCGAGCTCACCGGTCAGGTGGGCGATGACGAGGTCGATCAGCTCGACCGTGTGCGGCGGCACCCGGCGCTGCTCGAGCAGCATCCGGCTGCGCGCCTCCAGCGACCGGACCCGCAGCGCGATCGCCGCCTCCCGGCCCTCCAGCGCCTCGGCCGCCTGCTTGCGGGTCAGCATGGTCACGAAGCACAGCCCGGCCGGCAGCAGGTACGGGTCCCGCTCGACGATGTCCCACAGTGCCGAGGTGAGCAGGCCGAGGAAGGCGGTCTCGCCGTCCGGGGTGAGCCGGTAGGCCACCCGGGCCGGGCCCTTGCCGGCGTCCGTGCTGTCGACCTCCGCCAGCAGCCCGTCCCGGGTCAGCGTGCGCAGCATGTTGTAGATCGAGCCCGGGTTGATCGCGGCCCAGTTCTCCACGTCCCAGCTGAGCAGCTCCCGCCGGACCAGGTAGCCGTGCGCGGGCTGGAAGATCCGGACCGCCCCGAGCACGAGCAGCCGGGTGGCGCTCATGGCGTCGGGCTCGCGACCCGCACCGCCGGCTCGTGGCTGACCGGGAAGCGCACCGAGCTGGCGATGAAGCAGTCCCGGTGCGCCCGCTCGTGCAGCTCGGCGCAGGCGGCGGCCATCTCCGGCTCGGCCACGGTGACGACCGGCCGCAGCACGACCCCGGTCATCCGCCCGCCGGTGCCCTCGGTCCGCAGCGTCCCGCTGGCCGCGTCGGAGTAGTCGACGACGATCACACCGCTGTCCGCGGCGGCGTGCAGGAAGGCCAGCAGGTGGCACTGGGACAGCGCGGCGACCAGCAGCTCCTCCGGGTTCCACCGGTCGGCGTCGCCGCGGAAGTGCGGGTCGGACGAGCCGGCCAGCGTCGGCTTGCCCTCGGCCCTGACCTCGCAGGTCCGCCGGTACGACCGGTAGGTCGCCGTGCCCGAGCCGGTGTTGCCGGTCCAGGTCACCTCGGTCGCGTAGTGGTGCGTGCCGGGCATGGGCGCCTCCGTTCCGTTTTAAGGATGCACCCCCCGTATCCTCGTACGGGTGAGCTTGGCGCTGTACGACACGGGCACCCGGTCGGTGCGGGAGTTCGTCCCGCTCGAGGACGGCAAGGTGTCGGTCTACTACTGCGGCGCCACCGTGCAGGCGGCGCCGCACATCGGCCACCTGCGCTCGGGCCTCGCGGTGGACGTGCTGCGCCGCTGGCTGGAGCACTCCGGCTCGACGGTGACGATGGTCCGCAACGTCACCGACATCGACGACAAGATCATCGCTGCCGGTGCGGCCGAGGGCGTGCCCTGGTGGCAGATCTCCTACCGCAACGAGCGGGCGTTCTCCGCGGCGTACGACGCGCTCGGCGCGCTGCCGCCGACGATCGAGCCGCGGGCGACCGGGCACGTCCCGGAGATGATCGTCCTCATGCGACGGCTGATCGAGGCCGGCCACGCCTACGCGGCCGGCGGCGACGTCTACTTCGCCGTCCGGACCTGGCCGTCGTACGGGCGGCTGTCCGGCCAGCAGGTCGAGGCGATGCAGCAGGGCGAGCCGACCGGCGCCAAGCGCGACCCGGTGGACTTCGCGCTGTGGAAGGGCGCCAAGCCGGGCGAGCCGGCCTGGGAGACGCCGTGGGGACCCGGCCGGCCGGGCTGGCACCTCGAGTGCTCGGCGATGTCGACGAAGTATCTGGGGCCGACCTTCGACATCCACGGCGGCGGCCTCGACCTGATCTTCCCGCACCACGAGAACGAGCTGGCCCAGTCGACCGCGGTCGGCGACGGCTTCGCCCGCTACTGGTTCCACAATGGACTGCTCACGCTCGCCGGCGAGAAGATGTCGCAAGTCGCTGGGCAACTCGCTGCTCGTGGTCGAGCTGCTGCAGCGCTGGCGGCCGGTGGAGCTGCGCTACTACCTGACCTCGGCGCACTACCGGTCCACGATGGACTACTCGGAGGAGGCCGTGACCGAGGCCGCCTCGGCGTACCGGCGGGTGGAGGGGTTCCTCACCCGCGCGGCCGAGCTGATCGGCGAGGGTCCGGCGGGGGCGGTGCCGGCCGCGTTCGGCGGCGGCGATGGACGACGACCTGGCGGTGCCGCAGGCGCTCGCGGTCGTGCACGGCGCGGTCCGCGAGGGCAACGCGGCGCTGGCCGCGGGCGACAAGGCCGCGGTGGCCGAGAAGTACGGCGAGGTGCGGGCGATGCTCGGCGTGCTCGGCCTCGACCCGCTCGCCGCGCCCTGGCGGGACGAGCGCCGGGTCGACCTCAGCCCGGTCGTCGACGCGCTGGTCCGGGTCGCGCTGGAGCAGCGGCAGGAGGCCAGGGCCCGCAAGGACTACCCGGCCGCGGACGCGATCCGGGACCGGCTGTCGGCCGCCGGCATCGCGGTCGAGGACACCCCGGCCGGCCCGCGCTGGACGCTGGAGTCCTAGGACATGGCCGGCAACTCCCAGCGGCGCGGCGCCCGACGCACCACCGGCAGCAAGAAGGGCGCGGTCGTCGGCTCCGGCGGCCAGCGCCGGCGCGGTCTCGAGGGTCGCGGGCCGACCCCGCCGGCCGAGCAGCGCAAGGGCCATCCGGCCGCGCGCCGGGCGGCGGCGAAGAACGCGGCCCGCAAGCCGGCCCGGGCCCGCGGCGAGTCGCCCGAGCTGCTGGTCGGCCGCAACCCGGTGGTCGAGGCGCTGCGGGCGCAGATCCCGACCACCGCGCTCTACGTGGCGGTCGGTCTGGAGCCGGACGAGCGGGTGGCCGAGGCCGTGCAGCGGGCCGCCGACCGGGGCGTGCCGGTGCTCGAGGTCGGCCGGTCCGAGCTGGACCGGATGACCGGCGGCGTGCTGCACCAGGGGATCGGGCTGCAGGTCCCGCCGTACCGGTACGCGGCGCTGGACGACGTGCTGGCCCGCGCGATCGAGGCACCGTCGGCGGCGCTGCTGGTCGCGCTGGACGGGGTGACCGACCCGCGCAACCTCGGCGCGGTGGTCCGGTCGGCGGCGGCGTTCGGCGCGCAGGGCGTGGTCGTGCCGGAGCGGCGGTCCACCCCGATGACCGCGACCGCCTGGCGCACCAGCGCCGGAGCGGCCGCCCGGCTGCCGGTGGCCAGGGTGACCAACCTGGTCCGGGCGCTGCGCTCGGCCAAGCAGGCCGGGCTGTTCGTGGTCGGGCTCGACGCCGACGGCGAGGTCGCGCTCGACGACCTCGAGGCGGCGGTGGACCCGCTGGTGGTGGTGGTCGGCTCGGAGGGCCGCGGGCTGTCCCGGCTGGTCGGCGAGACCTGCGACCTGCGGGTGTCGATCCCGATGACCGGCGACACCGAGTCGCTCAACGCCGGTGTCGCCGCCGCCGTCACCCTGGCCGAGATCGCCCGCCGCCGCCGGAGCTCCGGCTAGCCAGCCGGGAAGCTGCCGTTAGCCGGGGGAGCCGCCGTTAGCCCGGGGAGCCGGCGTTAGCCGGCCGGGCTCCCGTTGGCGGGCCGGGTGCCGCCGTCGAGTCGCGGACGACGACGCGGGGGCGGAAGACGCTGCCGGCCCTGACCGCGGCCGGGGCGCTCTCCATGTCGGCGAGCAGCCCGTCCACCGCCGCCCTGGCGATCTCCGGGATCGGCTGGGCGAGCGTGGTCAGCGCGGGCGTGCAGTATGCGGCCAGCGGGATGTCGTCGAACCCGACGACGGACAGGTCCCGCGGCACGGTCAGCCCGCGCCGCCTGGCCTCGCTGATCGCGCCGAGCGCCATCAGGTCGGACGAGCAGATCACCCCGGTCGGCCGCGGCCCGTCCAGCAGCCGGCCCATCGCGCTCGCCCCGCCCGCCGGCCCGTACGGGGCGTGCTCGATCAGCTCGACGCCGTGCGGCAGTCCGGCCTCCTCCAGCGCCACCGCCCAGCCGGTCGCCTTGAGCCGGGCCGGCATCGACCGGGTCGGGCCGGACACGAAGCCGATCCGCCGGTGCCCGAGCTCGGCCAGGTGCCGGGCGGCGAGGTAGCCGGCGGCCTGCTCGTCCACCCCGACGTCCGGCACCTCGAGCGACGGCATCCCGCCGTTGACGAACACCATGTGCACGCCCTCGGCCTTCAGCTGCCGGTAGTGGTCGTGCGAGGCCCGCACGTCGGTCGCCTCGGGGGAGACGAACACCATCCCCTCGACGCCGCGGGCGAGCAGCATCCGGACGTACTCCTCCTCCCGGATGGAGGCCGACCGGGTGTTGCACAGCACGGTCGAATAGCCGCGGCCGGCGGCGCGCGTCTCCAGCGCCTCGGCGAACGCGGGAAAGACCGGGTTCGACAGTTCCGGGATGAGCAGGCCGAGGACCCCGGTCCGCTGCAGCGCGCCGAGCCCGCGCGGGCTGTACGGCCGCTCTGCCAGCACTCGCAAGACCTTGCGGCGGGTCTCCTCGTTGACCCCGGCCCGGCGGTTGAGCACCCGGCTGACCGTCGAGATGCTGACCCCGGCCGCCTCGGCGATCTCCGCCAGTCCCGGCACCCTCAGCCCTCCTGACCTGCGCGTGCGCCACACCTTGCAGGACGCCGGCAAGGTCTTGCAAGACCGGCCGGTCCGCTCCGGCCGGGTACGCCCCGGAACGTACAGTCCGTGATCCTGGTCACGGGTTGTTCAACGCCCTAGGGTGAACGCGAGGTTTCCGACCGCCGCGGCGCGCGTCGGGCAGGGCACCACCGGAGAGAAGGGCACCGTTCATGGCTGAAGTGCAGTATGTGGGGGCGTCGCGGATCTATCCGGGTAACCCGGTGCCCGCGGTGAACTCCCTGGACCTCGACGTCGGCGACGGCGAGTTCATGGTCCTCGTGGGTCCGTCCGGGTCGGGCAAGTCCACCGCGCTGCGGATGCTCGCCGGTCTCGAGGACGTCGACCAGGGCGAGATCCGGATCTCGGGCAAGGACGTGTCGAACAAGCCGCCGAAGGACCGGGACATCGCGATGGTGTTCCAGAACTACGCGCTCTACCCGCACATGACGGTGGCCGACAACATGGGCTTCGCGCTGAAGCTCAAGGGCGTCAACAAGACCGAGCGGGACGCGAAGGTCATGCGAGGCGGCGAAGCTGCTCGACCTGGAGCGGTTCCTCGACCGCAAGCCGAAGGCCCTCTCCGGCGGTCAGCGGCAGCGGGTGGCGATGGGCCGGGCTATCGTCCGTTCCCCCGCCGTGTTCCTCATGGACGAGCCGCTGTCCAACCTGGACGCGAAGCTCCGGGTGGAGACGCGGGCCAACATCGCCGCGCTGCAGGCCCGGCTGGGCACGACCACGATCTACGTCACCCACGACCAGGTCGAGGCGATGACGATGGGGCATCGGGTCGCGGTGCTCAAGGACGGGCTCCTGCAGCAGGCGGACACCCCGCGGACCCTGTACGACCGGCCCGGGAACGCGTTCGTGGCCGGGTTCATCGGCTCGCCGGCGATGAACCTGAAGACGGTGCCGCTGGTCGAGGGCGGGGCCAAGCTCGGCGGTCTGGTGGTGCCGCTGCGCCGTGACGTGGCGGCGGCCGCGTCGGCGGCGGGCCTGTCGTCGGTGACGCTGGGGATCCGGCCGGAGGCGTTCAGCGTGGCCACCGACGGCCGCTCGGGCCTCGACCTGCGGGTGGACATCGCCGAGGAGCTCGGCGCCGACGCGTACGTCTACGGCACCGCCGCGCTCGACTCCGGTGACGAGCAGTTCGTCGTCCGGGTCGACGGCAAGCACGTCCCGCAGATGGGCGAGACGATCCCGCTGACCGTGGCCGAAGGCTCCGAGCACGCCTTCCACCCGGAGACCGGCGAGCGTCTCGGCGACTAGCTCTCAGCGAGGGCCGGCACCCACCCGGGTGCCGGCCCTCGTGCTGCTCAGTGGCGCCGGTACAGGTCGCGCAGGAGCGCGATCTCGGCGCCGTGGTGGATCTGCTCCTCCAGCAGGATGCTCAGCGTCCGCCCGGCCGGCAGTGGGTCGCCGACCGGGTTCGGCCGCACCTCGTCCAGGTCCAGCGGCCCGGCCGTCTCCATCCACTCCTCGATCGGCTGCCGGCTGTCGGCCCAGTAGCGGACCGCGTCCGCGGCCGTGCCCGGCACCGGTAGGTCGGGGAACATCCGTTCGCCCGGGCCGAACGCGTGCTCCCAGCGGATCCAGTTCCCGTTGGCCAGGTGCACCAGCCGCCAGGCGATCGTGGTGACCGGCGCCGGCACCGGGGGCGGGAACGGATAGTCGATCTGCCAGCCGCTGGGCGCCAGCGGGTCGGGCCGCACCGACCAGGCCGGCTGCGCCGGCTCCCAGAAGAACTCCTCGTCGGTCAGCCCGTGCAGGCGCTTGGCCAGCCGCCCCGCCGAGCCCAGCCAGAGCTCGCGCAGCGCCCCCACGGCGTCCATCGCCCGTTCCTACCCCCTGGCCGCCCCGCGGGCCAGGTCTGAGCTGAGACGTTGGTCGCCGGAACGCGGCGACGCCCGCCCGGCGCAGCCATTGCTCAGCTGAGACGGCGGGCCACCAGGACGGTGTCGGCCACGGTGACGCCGTGGTGCTCGGCCTCGTGGTCGAGAGCCGGTCGCCGCCGGGTCGCCGCGGTGACGACCTCCCACTCGGCCGGATCGAGGCTCGCCGCGACCTCGGCGGCGGTGAAGAACCGCTCCGGCGCGTGCGGCCGGTGCGCCCCGGACTCGAGGTCGCTCACGTCGTGCCCGACCAGCAGCAGCCGCCCGCCCGGCGCGACCGCCGCGGCCAGGGCGGCGAACACCACGTCGCGCTCCGGCGGGGAGAGGTGGAAGAACTGCGCCGACACCAGGTCGTACTGCTCCGGCGGTGTCCACGACCGCAGGTCGGCGTGCACCCAGCCGATCCGGTCGGCCACGCCGGCAGCCGTCGCGGCCTGCGCGCCCCGCTCCAGCGCGGTCGCGGCGAAGTCGACCGCGGTGACCCGCCAGCCCCGGCCGGCCAGCCAGATCGCGTCCGCGCCCTCGCCGCTGCCCGCGTCCAGCGCCGTCCCCGGCGACAGCTCCGCGGTCTCGGCCACCAGCTGGCGATTGGGCTCGCCGCTCCACACCGCGGCCGCGGTCTGGTAGCGCTCCTCCCAGTACGCCTCGTCGAACAGGCTCACCCCACACTCCTCCCGGCCGGTCGGCGCCGGCATCCAGAGTGTCCTCCTGCCGTTCCGGGAACCGTCGCGGGTGTCCGGCCGACCAGAGGAATGACGGTGGGTATGGATTTCCCATATTCTCTTTGCTACCGTGAGGCGGGCATTTGAAGGACTGATCGCCGCGCGTGCACTCCGACTTTCCGGAGTGACCGCGACCACCGGCCGCAGCCCGCGGTAGACCCCCCATGTTAGGGGTCCCGATTCGTCCGAACGGACGAACTCGGTGGTACGGACAGCCGCAGACCCCCAATTTTGGGCGGCCTTTCATGCACCGATCGGGGGTAGTGGCCTGCTTCCCCTGCGGCGAGACTTCTTCTCGCCGCAACGAGTGGAATGACCGGTGTACTGGTGGTTCCGACCTGGCCAAGGCCGGAACCCACCAGCCGGTCATCCGTCCGAGCGGCACGCACCACCGCCGCGACCAGCGGCGTTCCAAACCACACCGACGCCTCGCCGTGCCCTGCGGACGGCTATTGCAGTGCGCCCGCAGGAATGAGTGCGTCCTAATTCACGAGCTGGTCCCCCGCACGAGGGCTTTGGGAGAACCCGGAATGACTGCGGAGGTCCAGCGATAAACGCGCCCGACACGGCGCCGGGCGCGTGCATTGCTCGACCCAACTGGAGGTTGGTCTTATGACGGAAGTCGTGGACGAGAGCCTGGAGACCGCCAGCAGCAGCGGTGTCTCCCGGCGCAACGTCCTCCGGGCCGGAGCGGTGGGTGCTGCCGCCGTCGGTCTGGGCGCCGGCAAGGTGCTGATGGCGCCCACTCTGAAGATGCGTGGTCTCACGACGCCCGACGGCGTCTTCGGGGCCACGTCGATCGCGCTCGCGGATGCGCTGTACATCGAGGCGTTCCCGACGAGCCCGCTGATCCTCAACCCGTTCACCGACTCGCTGCTGGTTCCGCCGGCGGCGACGCCGCTGACGCCGGCCGAGGTGGCTGCATTGCCGCTGCCGCCGGGGCCGGGTGTGGGTCAGCAGAACTCGTTCCGCAACGAGACGCACCAGCTCTGGCCGGACGCGATCGGGTTCCCGGACCCGATCGTCTACAAGTTCGACCTGCTCGTCCGGACGCACTCGTTCACCACGTCGCAGGTGCTGCCGATCAACTCGCTCGGCCAGCCGGTCAAGTCGTTCGACGCGGGCGGCAACACCTTCCCGGCCGGGACCGTGCGGAACGTTGCCGGCGAGCACGATCTACGGGTTCAACGGGACCTTCCCCGGCCCGCGGATCAACGCCGAGTACGGCAAGCCCGTGCTCGTCCGGTTCGAGAACCACCTGGACGAGAACCCGCTCAACCTCGACCGGCAGGACTTCGGCTCGCCGGACTTCTCGTTCCTGACCCACCTGCACAACGGGCACACCGCGCCGGAGTCGGACGGCAACCCGCACTACTCGCACCTGTTCGGCCCCAAGGCCTCCGGCTACCCGGTCAAGTCCTTTGTGGACAACCTCTACCTGAACTGGCCGGCCGGCAACGACAGCCGGGAGAAGCAGAGCTTCTTCTGGTTCCACGACCACCGCATGGACCACACCGGGTCGAACGTCTACAAGGGAATGGTCGGGCTCTACCCGATCTACGACCCGGAGAACAACCTCGACGCCGGCGACGAGACCCAGGGCCTGCGCCTGCCCGGTGTCCGCACCAACCACGCCAACGGCACCTTCGACGTCGACTTCGACATCCCGCTGGCGTTCTACGACGTCCGGCTGGACGACGGCACCACGATCCACAAGGACATCCACGACGGCCAGGGCGAGTTCCCGGCCGCCGGCAACCCGCGGACGCACCCCGAGTGGTGGGGCAAGTCCTTCTTCAAGCACTTCCCGAACCACGGCTTCGTGGGCGACATCTTCACCGTGAACGGCACCGCCTACCCGGTGTACGAGGTGAAGCGGCGGAAGTACCGCTTCCGCTTCCTGGACGCGTCGATCTCCCGGATCTACGAGTTCAAGCTCATGACCTCGACCGCCGGGCCGAAGTCGGCCCGCGACCTCGGCTACGCCACCGACGGCGACCTGCAGGGGCAGTGGCGGATCGAGGACGGCCAGCAGGCCATGCGCTGGACCGAGATCGCCGATGACGGCGGGCTGCTGCCCTTCCCGATCACCCGCGACTCGTTCGAGCTGTGGCCGGCGAAGCGGCGTGAGCACATCGTCGACTTCACCAAGTACCAGGACGGCTCGCCCACCAAGAAGGGCGACGTCATCTACCTGACCAACGTCATGCGGATGCCGGACGGCCGCATGTGGTCGAACTCGTCGCGGTTCCTGCCGGACCCGAAGTACAAGATCCCGATGATCAAGTTCGTCATCGGGGACGACGCTGCCGACAACAGCGTGCTGCCGGGCCCGACCAAGAAGCTGCGGGACCTGCCGCCGCTGCCGGCCAACTGGCAGACGCTGCTGGACGACCGGCTGATCTTCGAGGTCCAGCGGGGCAGTGCCGGTGGCGAGATCGAGTGGCTCATCAACGGCAAGGAGTTCGACCCCACCACCGAGCTGATCAGCCTGAAGAACAAGGCAGGTCACCAGTTCCCCGCGACGCCGAAGAAGAACTCCTTCAACCTGTGGGAGATCCGCAACGGCGGCGGCGGCTGGGTGCACCCCTTCCACCTGCACATGGAAGAGCACCGGACCGTGATGCGGGAGAACAAGGACGTCACGGTGAACGTCGACCCGGGCCACCCGGACGACAAGTCCCGCGAAGACCTCGTGGCTCTGGACCCGTCCGAGTCCACGATCATCTACCGCGGGTTCCGTGACTTCGTCGGACCGTACGTCGCGCACTGCCACAACCTCGCGCACGAGGACCACGCCATGATGTTCGGCTGGACGATCGTGCCATAAGGAGCCTGGTGACCAGCACGTACGGATAGAGGCTCGGTGCCTGCCCTCGCGGAGGAGACGCGCGAGGGCAGGCACCGGACCATGACCGGACTTGATCGCCCCACATCCCCACGAAGTCCCCACAGAGCCAACGAGGTGAACCCCATGACGACCGTGTCCACCACCGAGACCGAGCCGGCGCAGGAGCCGTTCGTGCGCTTCGCCGCGTTCCGCGGCAAGGTCCCACTCCCGTGGGTCACCGTCTTCGCGCTCGCCATCGTGATGGCGGCCGCCGACGGGTTCATCCTGACCTCGCTGCAGGGCGCGGTCGGCGCCATCGAGCGCGCCCAGGGACCGTTCGCCAGCTGGCTGCGCGACACCGCGATCGTCCTGCCGGTGTTCGTCGTCGCGGTGATGTGGGCGTTCACCCGCGCGCACCGCAAGCACGGGCTGACCAGCCCGGCGATGCGCTCGTGGCGCCGGGTCGTCGCGACCGCCCTGCTCATCGTCGCCGCCGGCACCGCGGTCGGCATCGCCGAGACCACGGTCAGCGCCGCCATGGACTACCGGCTGCAGTCCCAGCTGCTGCAGCGGACCGCCGGGCTGCACAACCACGCGATCAGTAGCGCCAACGGCTCGCCGGAGGCCAACCCGGCCTACAGCGACAGCTCCTGGTCGCCCGAGCAGCGGCAGACCATGGCGCTGGACGTCAAGGCGGTCGGGTTCGGCAGCGGGCTGATCCTCGCCACCAACGTCGTCCTCGTCGGCTGGGTCGTGGCCCTGCGCGGTGGCCGGCTGGACGTCGTCCCGTCCCGCCGGCGGCGCGTCTCCGGCACGACCGCCCCGGCCGCGACCTCGGCGTCCCCCGCGACCGCCTGACCCCACGCCGGTCCCCACGGCCGGCCCGATGTGCCCATCGGCCATCCCGCCGTCGACCGCGCCCCGGCACCGACCACCGGGGCGCGGTCGACTACCGTCCGGCTGATGGCGACCGAGACCGACGTCGTGCTGCCCGACGGGCGCACGCTGCACGCCTACGACACCGGCAGCGGCTCGCTGCCGGTGTTCTGGCTGCACGGCACCCCGAACATCGGAGCGCCCCCGCGGCCGCTGTTCGGGCTGTCCGAGCCGCTCGGCATCCGCTGGCTCGGCTACGACCGGCCCGGGTACGGCGGGTCCACCCCGCGCCCCGGCCGGGACATCGCCTCGGCCGCCGCCGACGTCGCCGCGGTCGCCGACGCCCTCGGCGTCGACTCGTTCGGCGTGGTCGGTCATTCCGGTGGGGCGCCGCACGCGCTCGCCTGCGCTGCCCTGATGCCGGACCGGGTCCGGGCGGCGGTCGCCGTCTCCGGCTACGTCCCGTACGGGACGCCCGGCGTGGACTGGTTCGCCGGCATGTCCGAGGCCGCGGCGGCGTCGCTGCGCGCCGCGATCGCCGGCCGCGAGGCGAAGGAACGGTACGAGGCCACCGCCGAGGCCGACGACTCCGGCTTCACCGAGGCCGACCTGGACGCGCTGGCCGGCGACTGGTCCTGGTTCCTCGAGGTCGTCCGGCCGGCGCTCGCGAACGGGCCTGGCCCGCTGATCGACGACGATCTCGCGATGGTCGGGCCGTGGGGGTTCGACGTCACCGCGGTCGGGGTCCCGGTGTTCCTGCTGCACGGCGGCGAGGACCGGATGGCGCCGGTCGCGCACGCGGCCTGGCTGGCCGACCACTGCCCGACCGCGTCGCTGCGGGTCAGCCCAGCCGGACGGGCACGTCTCGGTGCTGCGCTCGGCCGGGCCGGCTCTCGACTGGCTCGCCGCCCGGAGCGACTGACCGGCCGACTCTGCGCCTGCGCGATCCCGGATCCCGGGCCGGCCGGGTGAGTCCACATGCGACGGTCGTCCGGCGCGTCAGAATCCTCGGGGTGCTAGGACCTCCGTCCAAGAGGTCCGTCTTAGGACCAACGTCCACTTAAGAATCGCCCGCGTACCCGCGGAAACTTCAAGTGCGCGGTTGACGGGAGCCTCCAGATCCGGTCAGCCACCCACCCCACATGAGGAGTTTCCGATGAACAAGACCGTCAAGCTGGGCCTGAGCTCCCTGATCACCGCCGGTGCGCTGGGTGCGACGCTGCTGCAGGCCCCGGCTGCGTCCGCCAGCCCGGGCTTCGTGTGCCCGGCCGGCAGCGACACCATCCCGGCGCGGTTCGGCACCGCTGCCGACGGATCCCCGATGGTGGCCGGAACGGTGTGCGTGTTCGCCGGCACCACGGCCTTCCGCTCGCTGAACGAGACGGCAGGCTGGCGGGCGGTGGCGAAGGACGTCTTCGGTTCCCCCACGACCGACGTCATCTTCACCAACACCCAGACCCGCAACAAGGTCGAGGTCATCTACAAGTCCGGCCGACTCGAGATCAAGCGCTGACCCGGTCCCCGCCCGGCGACGAGGCTCCGACCCCGACTCCCACGGGGCGCCGGAGCCTCTCGCCGTTTCCGGGTGCAGCTCATCCGCACCGGAGGACGCCCGGCGCCTGACCCTCATCGCCGACACCGAGAGCGACAGGCGCCTGGCGATGGCCCGTCAGCAGCCCGGGCGGCTCGCTCAGGCAGCCCGGTTCAGCTTGTCCAGCAGCCTCGCGCACGCGTGCACCGCCTGCACGTGCGGCACCTCGACGTCGAGCCTGGCGGCGAGCTCGGTCACCGCGCCGGTCATGCAGTCCAGCTCGAGCCGCTTGCCCGCCCTCAGGTCCTGCAGCATGGACGTGTTGTGGTCGCCGACCGCCAGCCCGGCCTCGAGTCGCCGGTCCAGCGAGACCGGGAACCGAATCTCCAGCCGGTCGGCCACCGCAGCACACTCGGCGAAGACCGCTTTCAGCAGCTCGCGCATCTCCGGCAGGTCGCCGAGCTGGCCAAGGGTCGCGCCGGTGAGCGCGGTGATCGGGTTGAACGCGACGTTGCCGACGAGCTTGAGCCAGATCTGGTCGCGCAGCCGCGACTCGACCGGCGCTCGCAGCCCGCCCGCCACGAGCGCGGCGGAGATCTCCTTGCAGCGCTCGGCTGTCCGACCCGTCCGGCTCGCCGAGGGTGAACCGGGTGCCCTCGATGTGCCGGATGACGCCGGGCTCGATGATCTCGGTGGAGCAGTAGACGACGCAGCCGATGTTGTGCTCGGGC
The DNA here is from genome assembly GCA_963770145.1 of uncultured Actinomycetota bacterium. Lineage (GTDB taxonomy): Bacteria > Actinomycetota > Actinomycetes > Mycobacteriales > CADCTP01 > CADCTP01. The sequence continues at coordinate 882,217 of CAVYOJ010000002.1, forward strand.
CGGATCGCGTCGCTGATCACCCCGGCCGGGTCGACGCTCTGCAGCACCGGGCCGCCCGGGGGCTCCGGCAGCGACTGGAAATACCACCAGGGGATGCCGTTCTGCGCCCAGACCGTCGCCGCGTGCGGCGCGAGCACCTTGCCGAGCTCGCCCGCGATCTCCGGCAGGCTGTACGCCTTGAGCGCGACGAAGACCACGTCGGCGTCGGACAGCGCGGCGAAGTCGTCGGTCGCCTCCGGATGCGCGGTGAAGTCGCCGCGCGGCGAGCGGATCTGCACGCCGCGCTCCCGCATCGCCGCCAGGTGCGGGCCGCGGGCGATCAGCGTCACGTCCGCGCCGCCGCGGGCCAGCGCCGCCCCCACGTACGCGCCGATGGCGCCGGCGCCGAGGACCGCGAACTTCATCCGGCCGCCTCGCCGCCGGTCACGAACTCGCCGACCCGGCGGCGCTGCACCTTGCCGGTCGCCGTACGGGGGATCTCCGGCAGCACGTGGATCGTGGCGGGCACCTTGAACGCGGCCAGCCGCTCCCGGCAGAAGCTGATCAGCTCGCGCGGCTCGACGTCGCCGTCGAGGGTGACCGCGGCGGCGGGCAGCTCGCCGTACTTGCCGTCCTCGATGCCGAAGCAGACCGCGTCGGTCACCGCCGGGTGGGCGAGCAGCGCCTGCTCGATCTCGGCCGGCGAGATGTTCTCCCCGCCGCGGATGATCATCTCCTTGATCCGGCCCTCCAGGTAGAGGTAGCCGTCCGGAGGACGCCGCGGTCGCCGGTGCGGAACCAGTCGCCGAAGAAGGCCTCGGCCGTGGCGGTGGGGTTGTTCACGTAGCCGGACATCACGCCGGGCCCGCGGATGACGACCTCGCCGGCCTCGCCCTCGGGCAGGAAGCCGCCGCTGCCGTCGACGATGCCGAGCTCGGCCCCGGCCGACACGCCGACCGAGCCGGGCACCCGCTCGCCCGGCGGCAGCGGGTTGGCGGCCATCTGATGGCTGGCCTCGGTCATCCCGTACGACTCCAGCATCGGTACGCCGTAGCTGCTCTCCGCCCGGTGCAGCAGCTCGGGCGACAGCGCCGAGCTGCACGAGCGCACGAACCGCAGCGTGTCAGGGGCGCCCTCGTCGTCGATCTTCTCGAGCAGCATCTGGTGCAGCGTCGGCCCGGCCGACAGCCAGGTCGTGCCGGCCTCGCGGGCCTGCCGCCAGAACCGCTGCGGGGTGAGCCGGCGCGGGGACACCACGGTCCCGCCGGCGGACAGGGCGGCGAACGTCGACGCGACCAGGCCGTGCACGTGGAACAGCGGCATCACGCAGAACGACACGTCGTCCGGGCCGAGCTGGAAGTGGGCGGCGACCTTCCGGCTGGACGCCATGAGGTTGCGCTGCAGCAGCGGCACCTGCTTCGGCCGGCTCGTGGTGCCGCTGGTGTGCAGGACGATCGCGACGTCGTCCGGCATGCCGCGCTCGAAGCCGGGCCGGCCGGTCACCGGCTCCCCGTCGCGCAGCAGGTCGGGCGGGCCGCCGGCGACGTCGGCGACGCCCAGCACCGCGGTCCCGGTGGCGGCGGCAGCGGCCACGGCGGCCGCGGGCATGCCGGCCGGCATCAGCAGCACCCGAGGGGCCACATCCTCCAGGTAGAACGTGTATTCGGACTCGGTGTAGGCCGGGTTGAGCGGCGCCGCCGCCGCGCCGAGGAGGGTGACCGCGAGCATCAGCTGGACGAAGTCGGGGCTGTTGGGGAGCGTCAGCGCCACCCGGTCGCCGCGCCGGACCCCGGCCGCGGCCAGCCGGCCGGCCAGCGTCTCGATCCGCTCGGCCATCTCCGCGTAGCTCAGCACCTGGCCGTCGTCGGGAACGACGAACGCCGCGTGCGCCGGCTGACCACCGCCGAACAGCGCGTCAAGTGCCTCGCCGGCTGCGGGAGCGGCCCCTTCGGCCATCGGCTCTCCTCCGCATCGTCACGCGGGCTATCCCGGCAGACTCTACCGCCGCGCCATGGAACGGGGAATTCCCGACGTAGCGGACCGAACGAGCCCACCCCGGGACCGCGACCGACGCAGCGGCCGTCCGCGGAACATGCCGGAACGGTGGGGTGATGCAGCGGTCCGGTCGATCCGTGCTCGGCACCGGTTGTCCGATCGGCGCAGTGCACCGTTCGGTGCACAATGCCCGAGCGTTCAAGGATGAGACGTCTCTTTCCGCTCGGAGGCTGGTATGGATCCGTCGCTGACTCCGGAGCACAACTCCGACTCGCCGGCAGAATCGGATGTGCACCAGCCTGCCGGCTAGCTCGCCGCCGCTCGCCGTCAAAGAGGCATGCCATGGTCGTGGCGTTGTGGAACGATTGCGAGGACGCAAATGTCGATCGCACGGGCCGACACGCGGTCCTGATCAGAATAGTGCCCTGACCGGACCTCGGCGGAGTAAGGGTCAGCTAGTCGCCGTTGAGCTGATCGCGTCGCACGGAGTCATCCGTCCGCGTCTAGGTTGGCCAGCCCTCCTTGCCGATGTACCAGACCGCCGACGTTAGTATGACGACGACAAGGAGGGCGAAGAGCAGGCCGCCGGCCACCGGCAGGAACCAGCCCGGGCCGCGCCGGGATCGAACCGCGACCACCTTCACCACGACGGCACCGAAGACAGCGCAGCCGAGGACGCCGTGCACGACCGTCCGAATCGGAACCTTCTCGCCGTTCGTCCAGCCTGCCGCTCTCCAGGCCCAGCGCCCACAGGCAGTGGTAGGCGACGAACACGGACAGGAGAAGTGCGATAGTCCCGCAGGTGCGGTGCGCCGGGCCCACCCAGGCCGGCGCTTTGATTCCGAGCTTCCCGTACATCCAGAGCGCGCCGATGAGCTGGAGTACGACGAGTACCCCGATGACTGCTGTGACCACGACCTTCATGTCGATGACCGTGTCGAAGCCGAGGGTGGTCGTGCCGTCGACGGTCGGGTCGTGCACCTTCCCGAACACCCCGAGGAGAAGCGCGACGATCGCGCCAGCGGCGAACGCCGCCAGCGGGCCGGCCATGCTCTTCGGCGCCGAGGTGTTTGCCATCTGGATCAGGATCCTCCCGGTCGCACCGTTTGGAAACCGTCCGCTGCCGTATTCGCCGAGTAGCGGCGTCAGACCCAGGGCACGCGTCGCCGTCGTTAGTGCGCGGCTGGCGAGCGGTTCGATGTCACAATAGCGCTCGACCGCAGCGTGAACGTCTGAAGTTCGTCCGTGCGAGGTAGCACATGAGCACGCGTCGAATGGCGGTTGAGCCGAGGAAAAGCGTATTTGACGGTGCCGCGACCTGTCGAGGCTGGCTTATCCGTGGGAAGGCCAGCAGATGGTGAGCATGGTGCTGTCGGCTTCGGCTTGCCAGGTGTGATCGATGCCGGGTGCCCAGACGATGTAGTCACCGGGGTTTTCGGCGGCCGGCGTCGGTGCTGGTCGCCGTGGAGCCGCCTGTCGGATTCGAACCGACGACCTGCCGCTTACAAGGTCCACGGTGGCCTGTACGCGGCTATCCGCATGAGTTCGGGACGCGCGTGGCGGGCCTCTGGTGGACCTCGACGACCGCCGGTGTACAGCAGGGAACGAGACCAGAACAGAGACCACGGCGCAGCCTGGGGACTGCGTAATACCGCCGGCTCGCCCGCGCGGGCCCGATCCCAGCGGTCGTGACCGCGGCCACGCACCTGGCCGTGGCCGCGATCATCACCGCCTCGATCGGCTGCGCATCCCGGGGTCGGTCAACGGGGCCGGCCTACCGGCTGGAAGTAGTTCTCCGCCAGGTAGTGGGCGACGCTCCGGCCGAGCAGCTCGCCCTGCACGTCCGCTGTGCGGTAGTGAAGTCCTGCCCAGATACGGGCCTCGATGATCTCCGCGAGCGCCTGCGAGAAGCTCGTGAAGCTGCGCGTGGGGGGATCGCCGGAGAGAAGGAAGGTGGAGCTGCTGGTGATCTGGAATCCGCCGTCGATTGCGTCGCCGAAGAACATCCGCAGCACGCCGATGTGGGCAGCGTCGAGGCAGAGATGCCCAGACGGGTGCTCGGGGTACGGTGCCGTGATGAGCGCCGTCCAGGTGGGGTCTGGCGTGGTCGCCGGGTTGCCGTCTTCTGCCGCCCGTGGAATCGCGTTCCACGGCCGCCAGAAGTCCCAGTAGTACTTGTCGTTCCAGCAGTTGATCGACGCGTCGGCCCCACTCAGGTTCTGCATCGCAAGCAGCCGTGCGGTGTCGGCGGCGTCGAGGTTCTCGCGTGTCACCAGCTCGCGCGCGACGGCGTTCCAGCTCGCTACCGGCGTGCTCTGCCACCACCGGGCGATGTAGGTCTGCGTGCCCGTGCGGACCGCGCTGTTCGCCGCGCCGAGCTCCTTCACCTCGTTGAAGTCCGCCGCGTAGGCGGCGCTGGCGAGCGGCTTCGGGCCCGCGGTGCGGAACTGCGAGGAGCTCACCATGACGAAGGGCTTTACTCCGCCGACCCACGGAGTCGGATCGAGGATCGGCAGCCCGGTGGCCGGACTGACGAGCGGCTGCCAGTGTCCCGGCGCCGGGTTTGGCACCCACTGCGACGGCCCGAAGCGGCCGTCGTCTTCTCGGGCCGCGATCATCGCGTCGGCCGCGGCCTTCCCGGCGGCGATCCCCTGCGCTTGAACGGTCGGTCCGGTATCGCCGCGAGCGATGCGGCGTACTGCGTGGCAAGGGACTGCAGCAAGCTCGCCCTGGTCGGGAACGGGATGCTTGCGGGCACGGTCGAGATGATGTTGGACAGGACGTCGTAGGCCGCGGTCGCGACGGCGGCGTCCTTGGAGGCGGTCGCAGCGAACCGCCGCTTCAGGAGATACGGCCGATGATGCTTGGGCCCGATGGCGTTGACCGCGTCGTAGACGGCGCCTTGCACCATCGCGACGTGGATCGCGGCCGCAGGCGGTGCGCCTCCCGCCGGGCCCGGCATTCCGGTGAGCACGTTCACCGCGATCAAGTTCCAGTCGAGCACGGCGTCAGCGCTCGACTCCGGGCTCGCTTTCGGTGCTGCGTACGACGTGGGCCCGGCGGCGAGGATCATCAGTACGACGCCGAGCATGACAAGCAGCGAACGGATCCTCATGATGGCTCCCCTGCAGCGAGTGGTGGGACGCTAGGTCCAGCGGCGCGGTGGCTCATTGGCCGGCCAGGTCCAGGCGGGTGAGCTTGAGGGCCAGGACCTCGGCGATCGGGCCGGCGGACGAACCGCCGCCGATCGCCAGCACGGTTCCGTCGGCCTCCGTCGCGCACCCAAGGGAGCCTCGCGGTTCCGGGAGTTCGGCACGGAGGACCTGCCAACGGCCGGTTGCCAGGTCGTAGACCTCGGTGGTCCGGCGAGATCCGAGTAGCTCGAAGTTCTGCCAGATGGCGCCACCCACCGCTACCAGGACCTGCCGGCCGTCGATGTTCGCCGTTGTAATGCCCGCTGCGACACGCGACTCGTGCATCGGCGAGACCGTCTGCCATCTGTTCGACCTAGGGTCGTAGCGCTCGATGGTGGTCAGCGAGTTGCCTTCGCGGGAGAGCCCGCCGACTCGTAGAGATACGGGTCGGCCGTCACCAGCCGCAGCAGCTCGCGGGCGGTGGGCATCGGGGCGACGGACCGCCAGGTCCGCCTCCGAGGGTCGTACGCGATGACCGACGCGGTGGTCTCCTCGATGCCCGGGGCCGAGATAAAGCCCCCGGCCACGTACAGCAGACCGCCCAGCGCGGCGGCTGCCGTTCCGCCCCGTGGCTGCGGAAGGTGCGGGCTTCGGCTCCAGGACCCGGTGCGTGGATCGAACGTCTCGACCAGTCCAGCGTGGACGTGTCGTCATAGCCGCCGACGGCAAAATGGATCCCGTCGAGTGTCGCGGTGCCGAGGTTGGTCCTCGCCGTGTTGAGCGGCGCGATTGCATGCCAGCCGCCTGGTCCGCTCACCTCGCGAGACTCGACGACGTCGAAGAGCTCGTCGCTGTCGAAGCCGCCGATGGCGAGGATCCGTCCCCCCACGGTCGCGACCCCCAAGCCGAAGCGTGGGTAGTGCAGCGGAGGCCGTTGAAGTCCAGCCCGCCGCCGGGCCGGCGTCGGCTCCGCTCACCGGCGCGGGCGCCGAGGGTCGGGCGGACGCTGCGGTGGGCGAGACCAGAACGATGAGAGGTGCGAGGATGACGGCGAGCCGTCGCAGGGCGTGCCGTCGCCGCCGCGGGTTGACGCGTGCAGGTGTTTGGTCGGCCATCAGTCCGATCCTTTGGGGAGGGCGTAGGCTCTCGGGCTTTGGACGGGCTGCACCGACGCGGGAACGCGCCTGATCGAGCCCGCGCGGGAGGAACGCTCCGAGACGCCGCCGGAGCATGCCTGCGCGAGCGCGGCTAGCCATCACGGTCGCGCACGACCGACTCGCTGTGATCGAGCGGCAGCTGTGCCTGGGCAGCGCTCGCGGTGACGGCGATGAGGCCGCTGCTGAAGCCGACGGTGACCAGCAACCGCCGGATGGCCCTCTCATGCCTGCCTCCTGGAGGCCGTTGGTGGAGGATGAGGTCAGGCTGTTGTGGTTCGGTTGTGGTGGCCGGACAGGAGGGGTGGCGTCGTTTCCGGTGTCGAGCGGGCGTGGGCGGCTTAGTCTGGGTCCGTGTTCCTGCGGGTCCTCGGACCCCTGGTAGTCGAGGTCGGGGACCCGCCGGTGGGGGTGGCGGTACCCGGCGCGAAGGAACGCGCCGTGCTGGGCCGGTTGCTGGTGTCGCCGGGTCGGGCGGTGCCGGTGGACGTGCTCGTCGAGGATGTCTGGTCGGGCCGGCCGCCGCCGACGGCCCGCAGGTCGCTGCAGGCACACGTGGTCCGGCTGCGAACCAGCCTGGAGCCGGAGCGGCCGACGGGCTCGCCGGGACAGTTCGTGGCCCGGCGGGGACGCGTACGCGCTCGCGGTGAGCCCGGAGTCAGTCGACGTCGGCGCGGCCGCAATGGCTGCGTCGGCGGCCCGGGCCGCCCGCGCCGCGGGCGACCTGCCTACGGCGCGACGTGGATTCGAGGCTGCCTTGGCGTACTGGCGAGGCGAACCCTTCGAGGACTGGCGGACCGCCGGCTGGGCGGACGGCGAGCGGCGGCGCCTGGCAGACGTGCAGGCGTCGACTCTCGAGGCCCGGATCGACGTCGACCTTGACCTTGGCCAGCACCGCGAGCTCGTGGCGGAGCTGGAGGCGCTGATTGCCGCAGACCCGCTTCGCGAGGGTTGGTGGATCCGGCTGATGCTCGCGCTGTACCGCAGCGACCGGCAGGCCGATGCGCTCGCTGCGGGGAGGCGGGCGCGCGCCTGCCTGGTGGAGGAGCTCGGCGTGGATCCCGGCCCGGCGCTGGCACGGACGGAGCAGGTGATCCTCCACCAGACAGACGACCTGCTGCTGCCGCTGCCCGGGCCGGTCGAGGGCGCCCCGGCCGGTGCCCTGCGTGCTCCTCGGCCGGCCGCCACGGCCTGCCCGTACCGAGGCCTGGCCGCGTACGAGCGGGCGGACGCCGACCTGTTCCATGGCCGGGGTCGCGGTCCGGGTGCTGACGGCGAGGCTACGAGCCACTCGGCTTGTCGTGGTCTCCGGGCCTTCCGGGGTGGGCAAGTCCTCGGTCGTCGGTGCCGGCCTGGTGCCCGAGCTGCTGCGCGGCGCCGTTCCGCACAGCGCCGGTGCCGAGGTCGTCGTGGTCAAGCCGGGATCGCGACCGGTGGACGAACTCGCTCCGCTGCTGCGCGAAACGGAGACAGCCGATTCGGACCGGCGCCCGGTCGCGCTGGTCGTCGACCAGTTCGAGCAGCTGTGGACGGCCGGGCGGAGGCGGGGAGCGGGCGGCCTTCGTCGACGCCCTGCTGGCGATGCTCGACGACGGCCTGCTCAGCTGCGCGGTGCTAGTGGTCCGGGGCGACTACCTGGGTCGGCTCGCCGAGCACGTCGAGCTGGCCGGCCGCACCGCCGACGGGCTCGTCCTGGTGCCGCCGATGACCGAGCCGGAGCTGCGCGAGGTGGTTGAGGAGCCGGCGCGGGCCGCCGGCCTCGACGTCGATCCGGATCTCGTCGAGACCGTCATCCGGGACATGCACGGGCAGGCGGCGGCGCTGCCGCTGCTGTCGAGCGCGCTCGTCGGCACCTGGGAGCGGCGTCGCAAGCGGATGCTGACCCTGGCCGGGTACGTCCAGGCCGGCGGCGTCACGGGCGCGTTGGCGTGCACCGCCGAGGCGGCGCTGGCGGCAGTGAACACAGCCGACGCGGAGTTGGCGCGCCGGATATTCGTCCGGCTCGCCACGTCCGGCGGGGAGGACGACGCGCCCACGCTCGTACGCCGGCGCGTGCCGCTCGCCGAGCTCGGCCTGAAGGACGCGGACGGCATGCGGCGGCGCGCGGTGATCGAGGAGTTCGTCTCGCGGCGCCTGCTCACCATCGACGCCGGCCATCTGGAGGTGACCCACGAGGCGCTGTTGACCGGGTGGCCTCGGCTCGCCACCTGGCTGGAGGAGGACGCCCTCGGCCGGGCCGTACGGGCTCACCTGGCGCCGGAGGCCGCCGACTGGGCCGCCGCTCGGCGGCCGCCGACCGGCTCTACGGGGGGACCCGCCTGGACTCCGCTCTGGAGTGGCTGCCCGGCCCGATGCGGACCCCACACCGGCCGAGCGGGAGTTCCTCCGTGCGTCCGCGGAGCACGCGGAGGCCGAGCTGGCCGCGGCCGGGGACGCAGGTGCGCCGCGAGCGGCCGGCCGGCGCCGGACCCGCCGGCTCGCCGTCGTCCTCGCCCTGGTGACGGTGGTGGCTCTCGCGGGCGGCCTGCTCGCCGCGCAGGGCAAGCGCGCCGCGGACGCCAATGCGCTGCGCGCCGACGCCGACCGGCTCGCCGCCGCGTCGTCGACCGTCGGGACGCCGGACCTCGCGCTCCTGCTGGCCGCGCAGGCGTACCGGACCCAGCACACCCCGCAGACGGAGGCGGCCCTGCTGTCGGCCGCGGTCGAGCACCGCAAGATCGTCGGCGTCTACCGGGCCGCCGGCATCGCGCGGCGACTCGCGGCCAGCCCGGACGGCCGCACCGTCTACGCGCATACCGATAGCCAGGTGGTCGCCTGGGACGCGACGACGCACCAGGCTCGTGTCTTGACCGACTACCACAGCTCCGCGCCCGATCCCCGGGACGTCGCGGCGTCGCCGGCGCGGACGGGCGAGACCGCCGGCCTGGTCGCGGTCGTCACCCCGCCCGCCTCCGGCGCGGCAGGGTCCGCTCTCACCCTGTTCAGCCCGGACGGCCAAGTCCGCTGGATCCGCCGAGTCTCCGATCTCGGCGGCGGCCGTTGACCGCGCAGTTCACCGCGGACGGTCAGCGGCTCGGCGTGGTGGTGGTCGCCGGGTACGGTGGCCCGACGCCGGTGCGGAGGGTCCGATACGTCGACAGCCGCACGGGCGGCGCCGCGCCGCCGGTGTTTACCGAGCACGTCATGGCTGGTGAGGACACGAACGGCTGGCGCCACGGGTTCTCCGCTGACGCGCTGAACGTGGACGAGTTCGCCGACAGCCACCCCGAAGTAATCGTGACCCGCGACCTGTCTCGTGGCACGACCACGATGCTCACCCTCCCGGTCGCGGCGGCAGACGGCGTCGACCTACTCTCCGCCGGCCGTGGCTGGCTGGTGACGGTGGCCGACGGGGCCGCGTACTGGTATCCGCCCGGCGCGACCCGGTGGGCTCAGCGGATCGCCGACCACACCAGCTGGGTGTCCGCCGCGGCCACGAACGCGGCCGGGTCGGTGCTGGTCACCGCCGCCGACCAGCGGCTCGTGGTCAGCGACCTGGTCCGAGGCCGCTGGGTGCGCCGGGAGGTGTTGCCCGCCGGCGCCGGCACTGTCCACGCTCTGGCGGTGAACCGGGAGGGCACTGGCGCGTACTCCTCCGGCGACGACGGGACCGTGACCGCCTGGGACCTCACCGACCGGCAGGGGTTCGGCGCGCAGATCCGTACGCCGCGGGTCGCCGGCGTCGATCCCAGCGAGCTGATCGTCATCGGTGACCCCGAGCTTGCCGTCCGGACCGGCGAATGGGTGGTCCCGGTCTTGCAATGGAGCACCCCCGCCAGCCAGGGACCGATCTTCGCAGTCTTCGTGGACCCCCGGACGCGCGAGGCGACCGGCAGCGTCCGGGCCAGCATCCGCGCGCCGGTGGGCTGGCCGAGGCAGACGGCCTCCGTAAGCCCGGACGGCCGGCTCGTCGCGATCACGACGGGGTTCTCCACCGCCGTGATCGACATCGGCCGGCGCCAGGTCGTCCACCAGGTCACCTTGCCGACAGTGCCGCAGGCCGTCGCATCGGACGGCGAGACTCTGCGCGGGGTCCCCGAACCGGTCGCGGCGAGTGCGTGGACTGCCGACGGCCGATGGTTGCTTCTCGCCACGGAAGGAGCCCGCGGAGTGGCGCCGCGCGGCGCCGTCGTCGTGATCGACACGGCGACCTGGTCATCCCGCCGGGTGCTGTCGCCAGGCGACGCGACCGCCGTCGCGATCAGCCCGGACGGCCGAGTGCTGGCGGTCGGCTACGCCAGCGGCGACATCGATCTCGCCGACGCCGGCACCTATCGCGGGCAGCACCGGCTGCATGTCAACGGCGCCGTCCGCACGATCGCCTTCTCCGACGACGGCGCGCGGCTCGCCGCCGTGGGCGGGAGCCGGCGGCTGGACGTCTGGGACCCGCGCAGCGGCGAGAAAGTCCTCGCCGGTGCGCCGTCGTTCGCCGGAGCCGGCGTCAGCGTGCGCTGGCGGCCTGGCACGCACACCGCCGTGTACGGGGGCGAGGACGGGCAGGTCACGCTCTACGACACCGACGCGGCGGTCCAGCGCGGTGTCAGCCTCCCGGTATTCGCCGACGCAGGCGCCGGCGACGTGCAGATCGCCCCGGTGACGGACGGGCGCCTCGCCCTATTCCCGGGCTGGCGGAACCTCGGCCAGACGAGAGAGGGCATCGTCTACCCGCTCGAGGCGGCTGACTGGCTGGCCCACGCGTGCTCGATCGTCCGGCGCAACCTCACCCCAGCCGAGTGGAAGGTCTATCTGCCCGGGCGGCCCTACCGCCCGACCTGCGGCGAATCCTGAACCAGTGGCATCGCGACCCCCTGGTCGAGTGCCTCGATCTCCGGTCCGGTGAAGCACCGACATCCGAGCATGCGCCGCTGTCCGCGAGCTTGACGCCGTAGTCGCCGTGGACCTGACGGTCCGCATGCTCCCTACCGGCGTCGGGCGGATCGTCGCCGATCATCCGCAGCCGAGTGCAGCATAAGCCGAGCCAGGGTCACCGTCGGGTGCCGCTAGGTCAACTGAGACCAACTGAGACCAGCAGCCGCGTGGCGAAGGCTCGCTACGCGCGTTCGTGCTGGTCGGGGTCGAGCCGCCTGTCGGGATCGAACCGACGACCTGCCGCTTACAAGGCGGCCGCTCTGCCGACTGAGCTAAGGCGGCGACGGTGCCGATGGTACGGCGGGTTCACGCGGTCGGGGGATCGGGGCTTGGCGACCGGCTCAGTGCGGGTAGGGACAGGGTGCACGGGGCTGGTGGTGGAGGGCGTGCGTGCGTCGGATCGTCGGGATCGTCGCGATTGCGTTGGTGGCGGCGACGGGCTGTGCGGAGCTCGGTCTGCCGGACGGTGCGGTCGGAGCGCCGGGCGGGCCGGCGGCGACCGGGAACGCGCCGGCGGCGAAGGTGCCGGCCGCCTCGGTGGCGCGGGCGAAGGCCGAGCTGGCCAAGCTGACCGTGGCCGACCCGCGCGACAGCGGCTACCAGCGGACCCGCGACTTCGGCCCGGCCTGGTCGGTCGACGTCGACCGCAACGGCTGCGGCACCCGGGACGACATCCTGCGCCGCGACCTGACGAAGGTGCAGTTGCGCGGCCGGTGCACGGTGGTCGCCGGCGTGCTCGCCGACCCGTACACCGGCCGCAGCGTGACCTTCGCCAAGTCGCACGCGACCGCGGTGCAGATCGACCACGTCGTGCCGCTCGGCGCCGCCTGGGCCCGCGGCGCCCGCGACTGGCCGCAGTCCGAGCGGGAGCGGTTCGCCAACGACCCGGTCAACCTGCTTGCGACCTCGGCCGCCGCCAACGAGAGCAAGAGCGACCGCGGGCCGGCCGAGTGGTTGCCGCGCGCGGCGTTCCGCTGCGCCTACGCGGTGCAGTGGATCGGAGTGTCCACACGCTACAAGCTCGCGGTCACCCCGCCGGACAAGTCCAGCCTCACGACGCTGCTGTCCCGCTGCTAGACCGGGCGTCCACAGTGGACGCCCGGTCCGGCGGGGTCAGCGGACGATCGTGCCGGTGGTGCTGATCCTGGACTTGATCGAGTTCGAGAACGCCTGCACCTCGCCGTACACGCCGGGGAAGCCGGACGCGCGCACCCGTTGCCGTAGGAGACGATGCCGACCTCACGCACCGCGCCGGTCGAGAGCGTCTTGATCATCGGTCCGCCGGAGTCGCCCTGGCAGGTGTCCACCCCGCCCTGCTGGAAGCCGGCGCAGATCTCGGTCGCCGGCGCCAGCTCCGGGTAGGCCCGGCCGCAGGACGCGTCGCTGACGAACGGGACCGTTGCCTTGCGCAGCGCCGCCGACTGCGGCCCGCCCTCCCGGGTCGCGCCCCGGCCCATCACCGTGAAGTTGCCGGTGTTCAGCGACGTGTCGCCCTGGCCGTCGGCCCGGTCACCGGCGCCGCGCTCGCGGCCGGCGCCCCGGCCAGCGCGACCGCTGCCGCCAGCGTGCCGCCGACCAGCGCCGCGCCCCATCTCCGACCGTTCATCCGCTACCTCCCCTTGAGGGCCAGCATGGACTCGCTTGACCGAAACCTGGGGGACACGGCTGATCCACTTCAGGGCCGTACGGGTGAGATGAGCGCGGAAAGTCAGCTAACGATCACTCTCTGGGCTTGCCGGTGCTGTTCCGCACGACGAGCGTCGTCGACAGCAGCACGTGCCGGGCAGCCGGGCGCTCGCCCTCGTCGAGCAGCAGCTGGCCGGCTACCCGGCCCTTCTCCAGCATCGGCTGGTGCACCGTGGTCAGCGACGCCGCGGACGCCTCGGGCACGTCGTCGAAGCCGGTCACCGACAGCTCCCGCGGCACCCGCATCCCGCGCCGGCCGGCCGCGGCGAGCGTCGCCAGCGCGAACACGTCGGTGGTGCAGGCGACCGCGGTGAGCTCCGGATGCCGGCCCAGCAGCGCGGTCGCGGCCGACTCGCCGGCCGCGGAGGAGTTGTCGAACCGCTCCTCGACCGGCACGTCGGCCCAGTCCACCCCGTGCTCGGCCAGCCCGTCGGCGAAGCCGGCCAGCCGCGCCTTGACCACCGCGTACGGGCATCGCTCCTGGCGGTCGAGATCCGCCGGGCCGTCGTTGCGGTCGGTGCCGAGCCGGTTGGCGACCACGCCGACCCGGCGGTGCCCGAGCTCGCCCAGGTGCCGGCCGAGCTCGGCCGCGGCACCGCGGTCGTCGAGCCCGACGAAGTCCACACCGGACAGTCCGACCGGCTGGTCCACCACGACGCTCGGCACCGGCCGCTCGAGCACCGCGGTCACGTGCGGGTCGCCGGCGGGCATCGAGTAGACGACGAACCCGTCCACCGCGGCGCCGTACACCAGCGCCGCGGTCAGATCGCCCGGCGCCGCCGGCACCATCAGCAGCCCGGCGCCGCCGGCCTCGCAGGCCAGCCCCAGCCCTTCCAGGAACGCGACCGCCGCCGGATCCCGGAACGCATAGGACAAACCCTCCGTGAAGATCAGACCTATCGCGCCGGCCTTGCGGGTGCGCAGGCTGCGCGCGACCGGGTCCGGTCCCGGGTAGCCCAGCCGCCGGGCCGCCTCGAGGATCCGCTGCCGCAGCTGCGGCGACAGCTGGTCCGGCCGGTTGTACGCGTTGGACACCGTGGTGCGGGAGATGCCCAGCTCAGCCGCGAGGGAGGCCAGCGTGGCAGGGCGCCGAGTGCGTCCGCGCCGCGCTGCTGCCGCCATCGGATCACCGTATCCGGCCAATCGTCATTGCCGGGTGGGTGTGCCGATACCGTTACCCGGGCACGCCTTGAGCCGTGGCGACGAACCGCGCGGGCGTCCTGTTCGACATCGACGGCACCCTGCTCGACACCAACTACCTGCATGTGCTCGCGTGGTGGCAGGCGTTCCGCGACACCGGGCACGAGGTCGCGATGTGGCGGCTGCACCGGGCGATCGGCATCGGCAGCGAGGAGCTGGTGCAGCGACTGCTCGGGCGGTCCGACGACGCGGCCGTGCAGGCCCACTCGGAGCGGTACGCGGCGCTGCGCGACCAGGTCACCGCGTTCCCGAAGGCGGCCGAGCTGCTGGCCGGATGCGCCGAGCTCGGGCTCACGGTCGTGCTGGCCACCAGCGGGAAGAAGGACGACCTCGACTGGATGCTGCCCGCGATCGGCGCCCCGGAGGGCGTCGTGGCCGGCGTCACCACCTCTGCGGACGTCGACGCGGCCAAGCCGCACCCTGACCTGCTCGAGGCGGCCCTGCGCGACCACCGGCTCGACCGCGGTCGCACGGTCGCGGTCGGCGACACCGTCTGGGACGTCGAGGCGGCGACATCGGCGCGGCTGCCCTGCGTCGCGCTGCTCTCCGGTGGGATCGGGGTGGGCGAGCTGAGCGGCGCGGAGGCCGTGTACGACGACCCGGCGGCGCTGCTGGACCGGCTCGGCTCCTCGCCGCTGGCCCGGATCCGGGTCTGAGTCCCGGCGTTTGACAGCCCTGCCGCCGACCAGGAAGCTGAGCCCGACAATCGAATAGCCCGTCCGTGGGGGAAGTCCGGTCCGATTCCGGCGCTGACCCGCAACGGTAGGCCGACCATCAGGTCGGCGAGCCCGATCACCCACGGCCGAGCCGTCTCCCCCATCCCGTCGAGGTCTGCGGGACGGAGCCCGGGACGTCGGCGGTCGCCGAGCTGGCAGCGTCCCGGCTCCCGGTCCCGGCTCCCTCGGCTCATCGCGCGGACCCGGTGCCGAAAGGCGGCCCCTGGTGGCCCTGTCCGTCCCCGTTCCGACGCGGCGTGTCCTCGCCGCCGCTTCGGCCGCGCTGCTCGCGCTGCTCACGGTGTTCGCCGTCGTCGCGTCCCCCGCCCAGGCCGCCCCGCGGACCACTGACGATCCGGCCGCGGCGGCCGCCGGCTGGCTGGCGCGCCAGTTCGTGGACGGGGACCACCTCGAGACCGTGTCCGACGGGCAGAGTTTCACGGACGCCGGACTCACCCTCGACGCGGTGCTCGGCTTCGCCGCGGCGGGCGTCGCCGGCGACACCGCCGAAGCGGCGATGGCCTGGGTCGGCGAGCCGGCGAACCTGGAGACGTACGTGGGCAACGGGACCACCGACTCGTTCGCCGGCGCGCTGGCCAAGCTCTCGCTCACCGCGCAGGTGCAGGGCCTCGACCCGACCGCGTTCGGCCCCGGGCGGGTCGACCTGCTTACCCGGCTGCGGGCCCTGATCACCGCATCCGGCCGGTTCTCGGACAAGTCGTCGTTCGGGGACTTCAGCAACGGCTTCTCCCAGTCGTACGCGGTGCTGACGCTGGCGCGGGCCGGGTCGGTGCCGCCGACCGCGGTGTCCGTTCCTGGCCGGGTCCGCCTGCCCGGACGGCGGCTTCCCGCTGCACTTCGGCCAGGCCTCCTGCACGTCCGACCCGGACACCACGGCGCTGGCCGTGCAGGCGCTGACGGCCGGGGGCGACGGCACGGCCGCGACCGCCGGCATCCGGTGGCTGGTCGGCGACCAGCGGCCGGACGGCTCGTTCGGCGGCGGAGGCAGCAGCACGGGCCCCAACACGAACAGCACCGGACTGGCCGGCCAGGCGCTGCGGGCGGCCGGTTCGACCGCGGCCGCCGGTCGGGCGGCCGCGTACATCCGCAGCCTGCAGGCCGGGTGCACGGCGCCGGTCGCGGCCGCGCGGCGGGATCGCCTTCGACGGCACCGGGTTCCTCGCGGCGACCGCGACGCGGGCCACGCCGCAGGCCCTGCTCGGGCTGTCCGGCCCGGGGCTGCTGACGCTCGACGGCACCGGCGACGAGGCGGCCGCGCCGGAGCTGGCCTGCGCGCCGGCGCCGACGAGCTCGGCCCCGGCCACGCCGACCCCGACGCGGTCCACCGCCGCGCCGACGACGACCGCGGCGCCGACGACGCCGGCCGCGGCTCCGGTCGCGACACCGAGCACCTCGCCGGCCGCCTTCGGCGGCACGCTGCCCAACACCGGCGCCAGCCCGCTCCCGGTCGTGTGGATCGGCCTCGGCCTGCTGGCCGGCGGCACCGGGCTGGCGTTCCTCGGCCGCCGGCGGCGCCCGGTCAAGCCGTGACCGCGACGGCCGGCGGCCGCGCCGCGGTCGGCGGTGGCCGTCGGGCGGCCGTGGCGGGTCGGCGCGGTGGGCGGGGTCCGTCGCGGCTGCCGGGAGCGCTGCTGGTGCTGGCGGCCGGGCTCGTGGTCGCCGGGCCGGCGCCGGCCGCCGAAGCGGCCGCCTGCTCCGGCTCGACCGGTGTCACCGTGGTCGTGGACTTCGGCTCGCTCGGCGGCGGCGTGCAGACCGGCTGCGCGGGCGGGAACCCGGGCAGCGGCCTGGCGGCGCTGTCCGGTGCCGGGCACGGCTACACGTTCGTGCCGCGGCAGCCCGGGCTGGTCTGCCAGGTCGACGCCCGGCCGAACCCGTGCAACGGCGCCCCCACCACGGCGTACTGGGCGTACTGGCACGCCTCCCGCGGCGGGTCGTGGAGCTACAGCACGCTCGGCGCCGGGGGATACGACCCCGCGCCGGGCACGGTCGAGGGCTGGGCGTTCGGTGCCGGGCGCCAGCCCGGGATCGCGCCGCCGGCCGCCCCGGCGCCGCCCCGGCCGGCGCCGAAGCCGACGACCAAGCCGGCGCCGAGGCCGACCGCGCAGCCACCGGCGGCGCCGGGCCGCGCAGGGATGGCGGCTCCGGGGGGCGGTGCGCCGGCCCCGGGCCCGTCGGCCGGCGGCGCTCCCCGCGGGACGGGCCAGGGCAGCCGGCCGGGCACGGCGGACACGAGCTCCGCGCCGGACCACCACGGCACCGTCCACATCGGCCGGTCCGACCGCGACGGACGGCACCTCGGCGTCTCGACCGGCGCGGCCGCCGCACCGTCCGACTCGGCCAGTCCGACCCGACGCGCAGCAGCTCCGCGTGCTCGAGGCGGGCACCGTCCACGTCGGACTCCGGCCCACCGGAGCTGGTGGCCGCGGCCAGCTCGTCGTCTGAAGACGCTCGGCGCGTTCTCCCTCGCGCTCGCGCTGATCGCCGCGGTCGCCGTGGCCGGCTTCCTGATCGCCCGCCGGCGCCGCGCCGGCCCGCCGATCTAGCCGGCTACCCGCCGAAGAACGCGAGCAGCGCGCGGTTCACCTCGGCGGCGGGATCGAGCGGCAGCGTGTGGTGCGTCGCGGTCGGCAGCACCTCGACCCGCACGTCCGGGAGGGACGCCCGGGCGCCGGCGGCGGCCTTGTCGACGTCCTGGGCCTTGCCACTGCCGGCGAGCAGCACGAGCGTCGGCAGGTCGAGCCCGCGCAGCCGCTGCGGGCTCGGCTTCGGCCGGGTCACCAGCCGTCCCGGTCTTCGGTGCCTCGGCCGCCGCGTCGGCGACGGTGGTCCAGGCCGGGTCGAGCGCGCGGCCGCCGGTCTCCCAGCGGCGCAGCGCGGCGGCGGTACGCCGGCTCGGCCGGACCAGCACCGGCAGCGCGTGCAGCAGATAGCCGGGCCGGAAGCCGGCGAAGCACTGGGTCGGGTCGAGCAGCGCGAGCCGGCGGACCCGCGCCGGCGCGTGCAGCGCGTACGTCAGCGCCACCCAGCCGCCGTACGAGTGGCCGGCCAGATCGACCGGGCCGCCGCGACCGCGTCGAGCACCGAGTCCAGCCAGCCGCACAGGCCGGCCGCATCCCGGACCGAGACCGCGGTGCCGCCGGCGGTGCCGGGCAGGTCCACCGCGTGCACCCGGGCGAGTCGGACAGGGCCGGCGCGTTCGCGAACCAGGCCGTGGCCGTCGCGCCACCGCCGGGCAGCAGCACGAGCGGCGGCCCGTCCGGCGGGCCGGAGGACAGCACCCGGGTCGTCCCGTACGGCCCCGGCAGGTCGGCGACCTCGACGTGCGGCCACTTCCGCAGCGCGGCCCGGTACGCCGTCTCGAACTCGCCCATCCCGGGCAATCTAGCGGGCCGGGTCGAACTCGACCGGAGCGTCGAAGGCGGCCCGGCGGGCGGCCCGGCGCAGCGCGACCAGCACCGCCGGCCCGAGCAGCACGATCGCGACGAGGTTGGTGAGCGCGCGGCCGGTGTCCCAGCCGACGGTCGAGGTGACGACGGTGAAGACCAGGAACCGGTGCAGGTTCTCCAGCACCGGCGCACCGGCCACATAGGACAGATCGGTCCCCGAGCCGGTCGCGAACGGCCAGAACGACAGGTTCATCAGCAGGCCGTAGGCGTACGCGGCCAGGACCCCGTAGCCGGCGAGCATCGCGATCTCGCGCTTGCCCCGCACGCCCCGGGGCAGCAGTCCGGCGCCGAGGCCGACCCAGGACGCGGCCAGCATCTGGAACGGCAGCCACGGGCCGACGCCCGCGGTGAGCAGCGCCGAGGCGAACAGCGAGGTGGCAGCCGAGCACGAAGCCGAAGCCCGGCCCGAACACCCGGCCGGCCAGCACGAGCAGGAAGAACACGGTCTCGATGCCGGCCGTGCCGGCGCCGAGCGGCCGCAGCGCCGCGTTGACCGCGGACAGCACGCCGAGCATCGCCAGCGCCTTCGCGTCGATGCCGCCGCGAGCCAGCTCGGCCAGCACGATCGAGCACCAGCACGGGCAGGGTGAACAGGAACACCAGCGGCGCGTCGGCGCTCTGCCCGGCGACGGCGGCGCCGGGCGAGATCAGCAGCGGCCAGACGAACACCGCCAGCCCGGCGACCGACGCGAGCAGCAGCGACCAGCCGGGACCGCAGCCGGACCGGCAGCGGCCGGCGATCATGCGCCGCACCCGCGGCGAGCGCGTGCGCCACCTGGTCGACGGTCAGCCACGGCTGCGGCGCCAGCACCTTGGCCACCTGCGGCGCGAACGCCGGGCGAGGCGACGAGCACGTCCGCGGTGCGGCCGTCGGCGACGACCTCGCCCTCGGCCATCACCACCACCCGGTCGGCGGCCGCGGCGACGAACTCGACGTCGTGCGTGGCCAGCACGACGGCGCGGCCGTCGGCGGCCAGCGCGCGGACCAGCTCGCGCAGCCGCGCCTTGGCCGGGTAGTCGAGGCCGCGGGTCGGCTCGTCGAGCAGCACCACGGCCGGGGCCGCGGCGAGCTGGATCGCCAGCACCAGCGCGAGCCGCTGCCCCTCGGACAGGTCGCGCGGGTGGCGGTCGTCGGGCGATGCCGGGCACCAGCTGGTCGAGCAGCGCGCGGCAGTGCCCCGGCACCGCGCTCGGACTCCGCGTCGGCCTGCGCGCACTCGGCGCCGACCGTGTCCAGGTAGAGCAGGTCGGCCGGGGTCTGCGGGACCAGGCCGACCATGCCCGCGGGCCTGGTGCGGCGGCAGCTGCGCCGGGTCGACGCCGCCGACGCGACACCGTGCCCGACTGCCGCGGCGCCGGTGCCCTGCAGCGCCCACAGCAGCGAGGACTTGCCGGAGCCGTTGCGGCCCATCAGCGCGACCACCTCGCCCGCGGGCAGGTCGAGGTCGACCTCGCGGACGGCGAGCACCGCGCCGTACCGGACCACGACGTCGCGGGCGGTCAGCACCGGCGCGCGGCCCGGGGCTGGGCGCCGCGGGCGGGACGGCTCGCCGCCAGAGTGGACCGCAGCGGCGCCGCCCGGCGGCGGGCGTCGCGGACCGACAGCGGCAGCGGCGCCCAGCCGGCGCAGCCGGCCGAGCTCGACGACCGGCGGCGCCACCGGCGAGTCGACCAGCACGTCGGCTGGCGGGCCGGAGACCGCGGCGCCGGAGCCGGTCAGCAGCACCAGCCGGTCGGCGTACTGCACGACCCGCTCCAGCCGGTGCTCGGCCATCACCACGGTCGATGCCGAGGTCGTGCACCAGCCGGGTGATCGCGGCCAGCACGTCCTCGGCGGCCGTCGGGTCGAGCGCCGAGGTCGGCTCGTCGAGCACCAGCACCGCCGGGTGCGCGGTGAGCACCGCGCCGATCGCGACCCGCTGCTGCTGGCCGCCCGAGAGTGTCCGAAGTGGACGGCGGCGCAGCTCGGCGATGCCGAGCAGGTCGAGGGTCTCCTCGACCCGCTTGCGCATCGCGGCCGGCGGCACGGCCAGCTGCTCCATCGCGTACGCGAGCTCGTCCTCGACCGTGTCGGTGACGAAGCCGGCCAGCGGGTCCTGGCCGACGACGCCGACGACGTGCGCCAGCTCCCGCGGCGGCGTGGTCCGGGTGTCCAGGCCGGCGACGCTGACCCGGCCGGCCAGCCGGCCGCCGGTGAAGTGCGGCACCAGCCCGTTGATCGCGCCGAGCAGGGTGGACTTGCCGACCCCGGTGCGGCCGGCGACCAGGCACAGCTCGCCCTCCTCGACGGTGAGCGAGAAGTCGCGCAGCACCGGCGCCGCGGCGTCCTCGTACGTGACGGTCACCGCCTCGAAGCCGATCACGCCGCCGCCCACGCCGCCGCTCACGCGGCCACCGCCCGGGCCGGGCCGAGCACGGACACCGGCGGCGGCGCCAGCCAGGCCGGCAGCAGCGCGACGAGCACCGCCAGCGTGGCGCCGAGCGGCAGCCCGGGCCAGCCGAGCGGGTCGAGCGACGGGTAGAGGTTGCCGGGGTCGACCCTGGCGGTGAGCACCAGCGCGGCCGCCGGCAGCAGGCCGCTCGCGGCGACCAGCGTCTCGGTCAGCCGCCAGGGATCCGGCCGGTAGACGCTGCGGCGCACCCGCCGCCCGGCCAGCGGCAGCCCGAAGCCGGCGACCAGCAGGCCGAGCAGCAGCATCGGCAGCCCGAGCCAGCCGGGGCTGGTGCCGTCGAGCAGGCCGTAGACGCCGACGCAGATGCCGAGCAGGCCGGCGACGAGCAGCGTGCCGGTGGCCAGCCGGACCGGTCGGGTCGCGCCGGTGCCCCGGCCGTAGCCGCGCGAGTCCATCGCCGCGGCCAGCGCCAGCGACCGGTCGAGCGCGTCGACCAGCACCGGCATCGCGATCCCGCGCAGCGCCCGCAGCCCGCGCTGCCGCCCGCCGCGCAGCCGCCGGGCCCGGCGCACCCGCAGCACGCTCTCCACCAGCTGCGGGCGCGACCGACAGCGCGACGACGACCGCGGTGCCCACCTCGTAGAGGGCGCCGGGGACGGCCTTGAGCATCCGCTTCGGGTCGGCGAGCGCGTTCGCGGCGCCGACGCAGATCAGCATCGCGGCCAGCCGCATCCCGTCGTACAGGCCGGCCGAGGACGTACTCGGCCGACACCGGGCCGAGCAGGTGGATGCCGGCGAAGCCGCCCGGCAGCGGGATCTCGGGCAGCCAGAGGATCACGTGCCCGGTGTCGCCGCCGCCGAACACCACCCGGAACAGCACCCGGGACAGCGCGACGATCAAGCCTGCCCACAGGTAGAACTTGAACGCGAACGCCCACGGCGCGTCCCCGCGCCGGCTGGCCACGACCAGGCCGGCTACGGCGATGATCAGCGCGAGCAGCAGCGGGTTGGTGGTCCGGCTGGCCGCGGTGGCCAGCCCGAGGGCCCAGAGCCACCACGCCCCTGGATGCAGCGCGCGCGGGAGCCGGGACACGACTGTCAGTCTGCTACGGCCGGGCGAGCCGGGCACGGGAAGGCGTGGTCATCAACACGTTGCCGTACCTTGGGATTTACTTTAGGATATTTCGTGGCGAGGGGAGTACTCCCGCGCGCCGACCCGGACAGTACGGACCGCGAGTCCCCGGGCGGCGGCCCCGGTCCCGGCGGGACGGGGGTGGAGGAGACCTCGGCCAGGACGAACGCGACCTGACCGAGGAGGACCCGTAGATGACCGTAGGAACGCCGACGTTGTGGGCGATCACCCTGGCCGCCGTGCTCGGCCTGATCGCCGTCGACTTCCTGCTGACCCGCCGCCCGCACGAGGTGTCCCTGCGCGAGGCGGGGCTGTGGTCGTCGTTCTACATCGCGCTGCCGCTCGGCTTCGCCGGCTGGGTCTGGTGGCGGTACGGCGAGGAGCGCGGCACCGAGTTCCTCGCCGGCTACCTGGTCGAGAAGTCGCTGTCGGTCGACAACCTGTTCGTCTTCATGCTGCTGCTGGCCGCCTTCGCGGTGCCGGCGGCGCTGCAGCAGCGGGTGCTGCTCTACGGGATCGTCGGCGCGCTCGCCCTGCGCGGCGTGTTCATCGCCGTCGGCGCCGCCGCGCTGGAGGCGTTCACCGCGACCTTCCTGATCTTCGGCGCGATCCTGGTGGCCACCGCGGTCAAGGTGTTCCGGGACGCGCGCACCGGCCACGACCAGGAGGTCGACGTCGGGCACATGCGCTCGGTCCGGCTGCTGCGCCGGTTCTTCCCGGTCACCGACGACTACGCCGGCCCGCGGCTGACCGTGAAGCAGGCCGGCCGCCGAGCCCTGACCCCGCTCGCCGTCGTGGTGGTCGCGGTCTTCGCCACCGACGTGGTGTTCGCCGTCGACTCCGTCCCGGCCGTGTACGGCATCACCGACGACCCGTACCTGGTCTTCGCGACCAACGCGTTCGCCCTGCTCGGCCTGCGCGCGCTCTACTTCCTGCTGGCCGGGGCGCTGTCCCGGCTGGTGTACCTCGGCTACGGCCTGGCCGCGATCCTCGGCCTGATCGGCGTGAAGCTGGTGCTGCACTGGGCGCACACGGTCTGGCCGTCGGTGCCGACCATCCCGACGCTGCTCTCGCTCGCGCTCATCGTCGGCATCCTCGCCGTGGTCACCGTGCTCAGCCTGATGTCCACCCGGGACCGGGAACCGACCCCGGTCGGCTGACGCCGGCGTGCGTCCCGCTGCGGCGAGCGGGGGGCGACGCACCGGGCCGGCGGTCAGCTGTGCCACACCGGCAGCACCCGCAGGACCCCGGCGCCCCAGAGGTTGTCCCGACCGCGGTCACCGCGGTCGACCGCCAGCTTGGCCAGCGCCAGGTTCAGCAGCGCCGGCGGCAGCCGGCCGCCGAGCTCCTGCCGCACGACCGCCGCGACCCCGACCGCCGACGGCGCCGCCGCCGAGGTGCCGAAGAACAGGCAGACCCCGTTGGCCGTCGCCGGGCAGACGTCCGGGTCCGGGAAGCCGCCCGACCCGCTGACCGAGACGCCGTCCGCGGCCGTCCAGGTCGGCGCGACCGCCGTGCGGAACCGCGATCCGGCCACGCCCGTGCACGGGCCGACGGCGCCGCGCTTGCACTGGGTGGTCGAGCCGATCTGCACCGGCCCGCCGGCGCTGAAGGTCTCCAGCGGCACCGTCTTCGGGTCGGTCGACTGGCTGGCCGGGGCGGCGCCGGCGCTGGTGGCCAGGCCGAGGTAGTTGGAGTCGGGGTTGAGCGAGCCGGCCCGGCTGGCCGCGTCGACCGCCAACGAGCCCGTTCACCGCGGTACGCCAGCGCAGGTCGATCAGCGGCGGGGCCACCGCGGAGGACGTGCCGGCCACGTCGACGACGAGCTTGAGCGAGTGGTTGCCCGCGCCGAGCGGCGGCGCTGTCGTACAGGACCTGCTCGATCGAGTCGCCGACCCCGTTGGCCTGCGATGGCGTTGCTGACCGCGAGGCAGCGGCCGGTCTGGTCGAGCAGGTAGAGGTTGACGTCGGTGAAGCCGCCGCGACCGGGCGTCGGGAAGATCGCCCGCGGCTCGCTCCACTGCAGCGTGGCCAGGATCAGGCCGTCCTGGCCGAGCAGCAGGTCGAACGTGTTGTCGGTGCCGCCGGCGACCGCCACGGCGTTGTGCGGGACGGGTCCGCAGGCCGTGCCGAATGCCGCGTCCGTGATGTCGTCGGGCGTGCGGCCGGTGCCGATCGCCGGCACCCGCGGCGTGTGCCGGGCGCCGAGGTTGCCGGCCGACGAGCTGAAGAAGACCCCGGAGCGGGCCAGCGACTCGGCCGTGGCCGCGGCCAGGCCCTGCTGGAAGGCCGGCTCGTCGTCGAAGGCCAGGTCCTCGGTGATGAGGTTCGCGCCCGCCGCGGCGAGCGCCCGCAGGCCGCCGACGTGGTCCTCGAGGGTCTCGCCGGTCCCGGTGAACAGCAGCTTCGCGCCCGGCGCCTGGTCGTGGACGATCTCGAGCATGCCGGTGCCCTCGTCGCCGTCGCCGGGGTCGATCACCTTGACGTCGGCGGGCAGCTCGCCCTTGGCGACCGAGTCGGCCAGGTGCGTGACGCCGTCCGACATCGCGCCGACCCGCTGACCGCGCCCGTTCAGGCCGATCCGCTGGGCGATGTCGGCGCGGTGCAGGGCGACGCCCTCGCTGGTGATCGGGCCGGCGTCGACCTGCGGCCGGCTCACCGGCCGGACCGCGGCCACCCAGGGCAGCGCCGCCACCGCGTCGAGCTTGTCGACCGGCACGGCCGCGTGCACCAGGCCGGCCTGCGGCAGCGCGGCGCCGGGGACGGCGGCGAACTGGGCCGAGGAGGACCGGACCGTCACGCCGAGCCCGCGCAGCTGGGCCAGCTGGGCCGCGCCGACGGCAGCGGTGGCGTGCAGCTGGAGGTCGAGCCCGCCGCCGGCGTCCACGCCGACGAGGTCGGCGCCCAGGTCCCGGCGGGCCTTGGTGCTCAGCGTCGTCGAGCCGCTGCGGCTCTGCTCGGTGCGGAGCTTCGCCGCCTGCTGGCGGACCAGCGACGGCACCTTGGCGGCGACGGGGTCCGGTGTGGACCCTGCCGTCCCGGGTGCCGCGCCGGGCGCCGGGGCGGCGGACGCGGGTCCGAAGCCGACGGCGAGGGACAGGACGACGGCGCCGACGGCCGCCGCGGCGATCGAGGATCTGCGCACTCGGATCCCCTCCATCCTCAGTGTGCGGATGAGGGACGCTAAAGCCCCGACCCCGTCGCGCTCGTCCTCCTAACGACTGAACAAAGCTCGGCCAAATGCGCACTCTGCGTGGTCGTGCCGGACATCCCGCTCCTAATCGGTTCTTACCGAGGGCACAGCATCCGCACAGCGTCGGCCGCGAGGTTCCGACCGGTGCCGCCATGGCGGCGGCACCGCGCTCGGGTGCGGACAGGGGTGGACGTGTCGTTCGTGGTTCGCGGCCGGAGTCGCAGGACGCTTCTCGCGGCGGCGGTCGCCGTGATCGTGGTGCTCGGCGTCGCCGGCTGGGCGATCTTCCTGCGCCCGTCCGACTCGGCCGCGGCGGCGGTCACGTACCGGGCCGCGACGGTCGCGACCGGAACCCTGCGGCAGAGCGTCCCGGCCTCCGGGACGGTCGAGGCGACCGACGCGCAGGACCTCAGCTTCCCGGCAGCAGGCCAGGTCACGGCGGTCTGGGTCACGGCCGGGGAGAAGGTGGGCAAGGGCCAGCGGCTGGCTGCGATCGACTCGGCCACGCTGTCCAGCGAGGTGGCGGCGGCCAAGGCGACGCTCGCGACCGCGCAGGCGAAGCTGGCCGCCGACCAGGCGGCCGGGGCGTCGAGCACGCAGCTGGCCGCGGACTCCGCCTCGATCACGGTCGCGCAGGGGCAGGTCAGCTCGGCGACGGCCGACCTGGCCGGGGCGACGATCACCGCCCCGTTCGCCGGGACGGTGACCTCGGTCGGGTACGTGGTCGGGCAGCAGGTCGGGGGGTCGGGATCGTCCGGCGCCGGATCGGGCTCCACGTCCGGCGCCGGACCTGCTTCGTCGTCCGGCACCGGGTCCGGGTCCTCGTCCGGCGGTGGCGGCGGCACCGGGTCCGGGTCGGCAGCGGCCTCGGCCGGCACCAGCTCGGCCGCGATCCACCTGGTCAGCACCGGCTCGTACGAGGTGCAGGCGTCGGTGGACGCGTCCGAGGTCGGCCAGATCAAGGCCGGCAACCAGGTCCTCATCACCGTCGGCAACGCGACCCAGAACGTCTTCGGCACCGTCTCGTCGGTCGGCATCGTCGCCACCACGACGTCAGGGGTGGCGACGT
The DNA here is from genome assembly GCA_963770145.1 of uncultured Actinomycetota bacterium. Taxonomy (GTDB): domain Bacteria; phylum Actinomycetota; class Actinomycetes; order Mycobacteriales; family CADCTP01; genus CADCTP01. The sequence goes on from CAVYOJ010000002.1 coordinate 908,246, forward strand.
TCCCCGTCGTGGTCGCGGTGACCGGCAGCCCGTCCGGCGTCTACCCGGGCGCGACCGCGAGCCTGCAGATCGTCTACAAGCAACTGTCCGATGTGCTCCTGGTGCCGACCCTGGCGATCAACCGGGCCAACGGAACGACGACCGTGCTCGTACCGAACGGCGGCAAGCAGGTACGCCGGACGATCACGACCGGGCTCAGCTCGGGCGGGCAGACCCAGGTGCTCAGCGGGCTCACCGAGGGCACCCAGGTGCTCGTCGCGGTGCCGACCGGGACCGGCACCGGCGGTACGAACGGGCGGACCGGGCGGCAGTTCCCGGGCGGCGGGCAGTTCCCGGGCGGGGGCGGCACGTTCCCGCGCCGGACCGGCGGCGGCTTCGGCGGCGGCAACGGCGGCGGTGTCGGCGGTCGGCGGTGGCGGCGGCACCGGGGGTACCGGCACCGGACAGGGGAACGGGCCGTGACGGCCTGGCTGCCGGAGCCGGCGACCGAGCCGCTCCCGGCGCCGCCGCCGGTCATCGCGCTGGCCGGCGTCACCAAGACCTACCGCGGCGGCAGCCTCGAGGTGCACGCGCTGCGCGGCATCACGCTGCAGATCGAGCCGGGCGAGTACGTCGCGGTCATGGGCCCGTCCGGGTCCGGCAAGTCGACGCTGATGAACATCCTCGGCTGCCTCGACGTCCCGTCCACCGGCACGTACCACCTGGCCGGCGAGGACGTCAGCCGGATGACCGAGGACCAGCTCGCCGACGTCCGCAACCGCCGGATCGGCTTCGTGTTCCAGCAGTTCAACCTGCTGCCCTCGCTGTCGGCCTGGCGCAACGTCGAGATCCCCCTGATGTACGCGGGGGTGCCGCGGCAGGAGCGGCGGGACCGGGCGCTGGCCGCGCTGGATCGGGTCGGGCTGGCCGACCGGGCCGAGCACCGCCCCGGCGAGCTGTCCGGCGGTCAGCAGCAGCGGGCGGCCGTGGCCAGGGCGATCGTCGGCGGTCCCGACCTGATCCTCGCCGACGAGCCGACCGGCAACCTCGACTCGGCGTCCTCGGCCGACGTGCTCGGCCTGCTGTCCGAGCTGCACGCCACCGGCCGGACGATCGTGCTGATCACGCACGAGGGAGAGGTCGCCGCGACCGCCGGCCGGATGATCCGCATCCGGGACGGGCACGCCAGCGAACCGCCTGGAGACGTACCGGTGAGCTGGGCGGACACGCTGCGGACCGGCCTGGACGCGATCCGGTCGCACCGGCTGCGGTCCGGGCTGACCATGCTCGGCATCCTCATCGGCATCGCCGCGGTGATCCTCACCGTCGGCCTCGGCATCGGCGCCCAGCGGCAGGTGTCCGCGCAGGTGCAGGCGCTCGGCACCAACCTGCTCATCGTCACGCCGGGCAGCAGCACCGGCACCGGCGGCGTGCGCGGCGGGTTCGGGTCGGCGTCGACGCTGACCCAGGCCGACGCCGAGGCGCTCGGGTCCCGGGCGGCGGCGCCGGACGTGGCCGCGGTCGCCGCGACCACCGCCACGTCGGCGACCCTGCAGAACGGCTCGACCAACTGGACCACCAGCGTGGTCGGCACCTCCCCGTCCTGGCTGTCGGTACGGGACCGGAAGGTCGCCGCCGGCCGGTTCCTGTCCACATCGGACGATCGGTCGGTCGCGGCGGTCACCGTGCTCGGGTCGAGCACGGCGACCGAGCTGTTCGGCCCGGTCGACCCGGTCGGGCAGTCGGTCACCATCGACGGCAAGCCGTTCGAGGTGATCGGGGTGCTGGCCGCGTCCGGGTCGACCGGCGCGACCAACGACGACGACCAGGCGATCATCCCGATGAGCACGGCCCAGCAGCGGGTGATCGGCGGGTCGAGCCGCACGTCGGTGCAGACGATCTACGTGCAGGCGGCGTCGTCGCAGGTGATGTCCGCGGCGTACCAGGAGACGCAGAGCCTGCTGCTCGCGCTGCACGGCATCGACACCGCCGCGAACGCCGACTTCACCGTCACCAGCCAGCAGTCGCTGGTGTCCGCGGCGTCGTCGGTGGACAAGACGCTGACCATCCTGCTGGCCGGCATCGCGGCGATCTCGCTGCTGGTCGGCGGGATCGGGGTCATGAACATCATGCTCGTCTCGGTCACCGAGCGGATCCGGGAGATCGGGCTGCGCAAGGCGCTCGGTGCCCGGCCGCGGCTGATCCGTCGGCAGTTCCTGGTCGAGGCGTCCGTGCTCGGGCTCGCCGGCGGCGTGCTCGGCGCGGCCGTCGGCATCCTCGGCGCGCACCTGCTGCCGCCGCTCATCTCCAACCCGATCGCGGTCTCGGTGCCCGCGGTCGTCGGCTCGATCGTGGTGGCGCTCGCGGTCGGGCTCGGGTTCGGCGTCTACCCGGCCGGCCGGGCCGCCCGGCTCGCCCCCATCGACGCGCTGCGCAGCGACTGAGTCCCTTCTGTCCACAGTGGAGTTGCAGTGAATCGTCCTACGATGGTGGCGCTCGTGGCCGGCATGCCGGTCGCCCTCCTGCTGCTCGCCGGCTGCGGCGGAGGGTCGTCCACATCGGACGGAGCGGCGGCGGCACCGGCACCGAGCGCGACCGGGTCGCCGAGCGCGACCGGGTCGCGGGGCGGGACCGGCCGGGGTCGCGGGCCGGCGGCGTTCGGGGAGATCGCGGCGGTCAGCGGGAAGACGCTGCAGGTGCAGAACACCCAGTCGCAGACGGCGGTCACCTGGTCGTCGTCGACCGCGTTCACGAAGACGGTGTCGGCCACGCTGGCCGTCGGCGACTGCGTGACCGCGACCGGCACGCCCGGCACCGGGTCCGCGCTCACCGCCAGCTCGGTGCGGGTGGTGTCCACCGGCGGGACCTGCACGCCGACCCGCAACGGCGGGCCGGGCGGTGCGGACCGGACGCCGCGACCGCGACCGTCCGGCAGCTTCAGCCCGCCGCCGGGGCGGCCGGGCGGCGGCGGTCAGGACTTCGCCACCGCGTTCGGGAAGGTGACCGCCGTGTCCGGGTCGACGGTGACCGTGTCCGGCCGGCTGCTCACCGGCGGCCGGTTCCGCGGGTCGGGCACGCCCGCGGCCACGCCGACGGCCGGCCCGGTCACCGTGACGCTCGGTTCGTCGGCGTCGGTGCTGCGGACGGTCACGGCGACCGGCGCCGACGCCACGGTCGGCAGCTGCGCGGTCGCCACCGGGAAGGCGGACTCGAGCGGTGCGGTCGCGGCGACCGCGATCGCGCTCAGCGCCAAGGGGCCGACCGGATGCACCGGCGGTGCCGGCGGCCGGTTCGGTGGGTTCGGCGGTTTCGGTGGCTAGCCGGCGGGTGGTGATCCCGGTCGCCGTCGCCGGGATTCTGGTCGTGACCGCCGGCGGCGTGGGCGCCTACGCGGCCGTGCGCGGACCGGCTGGTTCCTACCGGACGGCGGTCGCCGGCCAGCGGTCGGTGACCGCGACGCTGACCGCGACCGGGACGGTCGGGCCGGCGTCGTCGGCCACCGTCGCGTTCCCGGTCGCCGGCACGGTCGACTCCGTGCCGGTCGCGGTCGGCGACGCCGTCGCGGCGAACGCGACACTGGCCACACTGGACCCGACCGCGCTGACGTCGGCGCTGAACCGGGCGCAGTCGTCGCTGGCGCAGGCGAAGCTGACGCTGGAGCAGGACGAGAACGGGACCGGTACGGCGGCGGAGTTCACGACGGTGGCGTTCTTCACCGCCGCGCGCGTGCCCGGCACCGGCCTGTCGGTCCCGGCCGCCCAGCGCGCGGTGCAGGAGGCGCAGCTGCGGGCCGACGCGGCACTGTCCACTGCGGACGGTGATCTGGCCGCGGCGAGCGCGGCGTGCGAGGGCGAGCAGGGCTGGTCCGGCGCGCTCGGGTTCACGGCACCGACGCCGTCCGCGACACCGTCCACGGCGCCGACACCGAGCGCGACGCCGACGGCGCCGTCCGGTGGCGACTCCGCCGCCTGCCTGGCCGCCCTGCGGAAGGTGCTGGCCGACCAGACCGCGACGCAGAAGGCGCAGCAGGACGTCTCGGCCGCGCAGCAGGCGCTCACCACCGCGCTCGCCGACGAGGCCAAGGCGACTCCCGCGCCGAGCCCGTCCAAGCCCGGCGCCGGCGCGTCGAAGCCGGGCAGCGGCGCAGCCAAGTCGGGCACCGGCGGATCCAAGTCGGGCACCGGCGGATCCGGGCCGGCCGCGGGGTCCGGGCAGCGCACCGGCGGCACGGCCGGCTCGCGCTCGGGCTCCGGCCGCAGCGGCTCCGCCGGGACCGGCTCGGCCAGCGAGCCCGGCGCGACCGGCGGCCGCAGCGGAGGTGGCGGCGCGTCCTCCCGGCCGATCACGCCGGAGCAGATCACCGCGGACCAGGCGGCCGTCAACGCGGCCGCCGCCGAGGTCGCGGTGGCGCAGCAGAACCTCGCCGCGGCGACCATCCACAGCCCGATCGCCGGCACGGTCGCCGCGGTCGGCATCCAGCCGGGCGACCCGGTCTCGGCCGACTCGACCACCGCGACCATCGAGGTCATCGGCGCCGGACCGCACGTCGTCACCGTCTCCGTCGACGTCACCAAGATCCCGTCGATCAAGGCCGGCCAGCCGGCGACGGTGCTGCCCGACGGCGGCACCGGCATGCTGCCGGCGACCGTCACCTCGGTCGGCGTCGCCCCGAGCACGACCGGCGGCACCGCGTACCCGGTGACGCTCGGCTTCACCGGCAACCCACCCGACGTCCGCGACGGCATCGGCGCCGCGGTCACGATCACCACGGCCCGGGCCGAGAACGCCCTCGCCGTCCCGACCACCGCGGTCACCCGCACCGCCGCCGGCGACTTCGTCACCGTCCTCGCCGACGGCAAGACCCGCCGCACGCCGGTCCAGGTCGGCGCGGTCGGCACCGACTACACCCAGATCACCCGGGGCATCACCGCCGGCGCCACCGTCGTCCTCGCCGACCTCGACGAAGCCGTCCCCGTCCAGCTCCACGAGCACCCGCTTCGGCCCCCGCGCCGGCGGCTTCACCCGTCCCGGCGGCTAGGGCCCTGCTTCACCACGAGCAGCGGCGGGACGAGGGCGAGGTGGTCGAAGTCGACGTCGTCGTGCAGCAGCGCGCGCTCCTCGCGGCGGCACACCGTCGCGATGAGACAGTCGGTAGTGCGCCGTACTCGTCAGCCCCTGCCGCCGGGCGGCGCGGTAGAGCTCAGCGATCGGTGTGTATGGCTCCGTTGAGGAGGTTGGTCAGGGCGGTGGTGGCGGGGGCGGCGAGGAAGGCTTCGAGGGGGACCTCGGTGCCGGTGCGGTCGGCGAGGGGCAGGCACCAGTTGGGATATTCGTCGAGCGTGCCGGGGAGGTTGGGCTGGCGCAGGTCGCCGACCGCGTCGGCCGGCATGGCCAGCACGACCTGGCTCGGCGTCCGGGCCAGCAGCCGGTACATGTCCAGCACCAGCTCGGAGTCCGGCGCACCCGGCCGGGCCAGCCCCTCGGCCCGCATCATCGCCAGCAGGCGTTCCCTCTCCGCCCGCACCCGGGCCCGCTCCTCCGCGACCGGCCGGTCCAGCTGACCCAGCTCGGCCCGCACCCGGACCTGCTCGTCGGCCAGGAAGCCGTACGCGGTCGGCAGGTCGTGCGTGGACACGCTCGCCACCGCCCGCTCCCGCCACCGTCCCGGCGGCAGCGGCGTGGTCTCGTCCTCCTCGCGGGTGAACCAGAGCACCGCCGACCCGAGCACCCCGGCCTCGTCCAGCGCCCGGCGTACCTCGGGCTCGACGGTGCCGAGGTCCTCGCCGACGACCATCGCCCCGGCCCGGGTCGCCTCCAGCACCAGCACCCGCAGCATCGCCGTGTGGTCGTACGAGACGTACGTCCCGTTGACCGCGCCGAGCCCGGCCGGCACCCACCAGAGCCGGAACAGCCCCATCACGTGGTCGACCCGCAGCCCGCCGCCGTGCTCCAGCGCCGCCCGCACGACCTGCCGGAACGGCCGGTACGCGGTCTCGGCCAGCCGCCCGGGCCGGAACGGCGGGAACCCCCAGTCCTGCCCGAGCTGGCCGAACGGGTCCGGCGGCGCCCCGACCGTGGCCCCGGTGGCCAGGTCGCCCGGCAGCAGCCAGGCGTCCGCGCCGGCCGGGTCGACGCCGACGGCCAGGTCGTGCACGACGCCGATCGCCATCCCGGCGTCCCGGGCCTCCTGCTGCGCGGCGTCCAGCTGCTCGACCGCGCGCTGCTGGATCCACCGGTGCAGCCGGACCAGCACCGGGTCGGCCGCCGCGGCCGCCGCCGGTCCGGGCTGCCGGAGCTGCGCGGGCCAGGCCCGCCAGTCCGCGCCGTGCCGCTCGGCCAGCGCGGAGAACACCGCGAACCCGTCGACCCCGGTCCAGTCCACCGCCGGCTCCGGCTCCGGGCGGTCCGGCAGCAGCAGCGCGAACGCGGCCCGCTTGGCCGTCCACACCGCGTCCCGGTCGATCAGCGGACCGGACGGCGGCCGCAGCGCGTCCACCCGCGCCCGCACCGCCGCCGGCGCCGCCGCGTACTCCGGCAGCGCGTCCACCGCGACCGCCACCTGGTCGGCGAACCGCCGCGACGACGGGAAGTAGGGCGAGGGCTGGATCGGCAGCACCGGCGTGACCGCGTGCATGGGGTTGACCAGCAGCGCGTCCGCCCCGCGGGACCCGAGCTGCCGGGCCAGCGTGCGCAGGTCGGCGTAGTCGCCGATGCCCCAGGACCGGGCCGAGCGCAGCTGGTAGAGCTGCACCTGCCAGCCCCAGGCCCGGCGGTCGGCCGGCGGCAGCGCCGGCGGCCCGACCACGACCGGCGTGCCGTCGGCGAGCTGGTGCACCCCGGCCGGCAGCGGCTCGCCGACCTGCACCGGCACCGTGTCGCCGGACTCCAGGGTCAGCGCGCCGGCGACCGGCGACGGCCCGGCGCTGACCAGCGCGTGCCGCGCCGGCGGCCCGACCAGCTCCAGCGTTGCGTCGACCGCGGCCGGCGAGACGGCCACCCGCCGCCGGGCCCAGTCCAGGTACGAGGTGGCGACGCCGGCCTCGGCCGCCCGCTGTGAGAGATCCACACCGGATGCTACCCAAAAGTCTCATTCGCCGTACAACGGCACCGGCAGGTCCGGCGGCGGCGCGATCCGGACCCACCGGTCGACGGTCGCGTCGGTCGCCACCGGCGCCGAGCCGGCGAACCGGACCACCGCGGCCCGGTCCAGCACGTCGTCCGGATGCGCCCCGCGGGCCGCCGCCCGCCGGAGCCCGTCCAGTGGCAGTGGCACGTCCGCGGCGACGAAGACGACGTTGCCGGCGTCCCGCTCGCGCAGCAGGTCCCGGTCGGCGACCAGCCCGATCTCGTCGAACGCGGCCAGCAGCGTCGCCGCCTCGGCCCGGGACACCCGCAGCGGCGGGCAGTCGATGACGTTGAGCAGGTAGACCCCGTCCGGGCGCAGCACCCGGCGTACCTCCCGGGCGAACTCGATCGTGGCCAGGTGCGCGCGGCACGACCACCCCGCTGAACGCGTCCCCGATCACCACGTCCGCGGAGGCGTCGGGCCGCTCGGCCAGCCGCGCCCGCGCGTCGCCGACCCGCACCCGCAGCCCCGGCGAGGCGGCCAGGCCGAGATGCTCGCGGGCGATCCGTACCAGCTCCGCGTCGTACTCGAAGACCACCTGGCGGGAGCGCGGCCGGGTCGCCGCTACGTACCGGGGCAGGGTGAAGCCGCCGCCGCCCACGTGCAGCACGTCCAGCGGCTTCCGCGCCGGCCGGATCAGGTCGATCACGTCGCCGATCCGCCGCACGTAGGAGAACTCGAGGTGGGTCGGGTCGGCCAGGTCCACGTACGAGCTCTCGTGGCCGTCCAGGAAGACCATCCGCCCGGTCGGCCGGCTCGGGTCGCCCTCGATGCTCACGACCGAGTGCGAGGCCTGCAGGTCGTACGGCGGGGCCGGGGGGAAGGCGGGGGAGGGCCGGCGCCCGGCATCCCGGACGGAGCTGCGGCGGTGCATGATCCCAGGGTGGCACGCGCGGGCGCATGTACGTTCTGCCGGATCGTCAAGGGCGAGCTGCCCGCGTCCGTGGTCCTCGACACACCGGACCTGCTGGCGTTCCTGGACACCAAGCCGGTCTTCCGCGGGCACGTGCTGCTGGTCCCGAAGCTGCACGTCACCACGTACAAGGAGCTGCCGGCCGAGCTGGTGCCGGAGTTCGCGCTGACCGCGCAGCGGCTCGAGGTCGCGGTCGAGACCGGCCTGGCCGTGCCCGGCTCGATGGTGCTGGTCAACAACATCGTGAGCCAGTCCGTGCCCCACCTGCACCTGCACGTCATCCCGCGCCGGCCCAAGGACGGTCTGCGGTTCTGGCTCGGCCCGCGCCATCCGTACACCGACGACGACCCACCAGAGGGATACGCGCAGCGCATCCGAGCTGTCCTGGAGAGTGACCAGGTCAGCCGGATCCGGCCCGCCGGTGTCCGAAGTGGACGCCGGCCCTCCCGCGTGCCCGGGTCGGACTTGGGTACAGTCGCAACCAGACCGGCGGTCAACGGCGACCGGCGGGGATCGCACAGCGGGAGTGTTCTTCGTGGCACGGATGTCGGCCTGGGCGTCGGCTCAACATCAACTCGCCGAGGCGGTCCGCCAACTCGGCCTCGACGACGGTTTCCATGAGCTCCTGCGCACGCCGCGCCGGGAGATGGCCGTGGCAGTGCCGCTGCGGCACGACGACGGGCACGTCGAGGTGCTCCGCGGCTACCGGGTGCAGCACAACCTCACCCGCGGCCCGGCCAAGGGCGGCGTCCGCTTCCACCCGGCCACGGACCTGGACGAGGTCCGCGCGCTGGCCATGTGGATGACCTGGAAGTGCGCGCTCATCGGGGTGCCGTACGGCGGGGCCAAGGGCGGCGTCGCGGTCGACCCCAAGTCGCTGTCCCGCAACGAGCTGGAGCGGGTCACCCGGCGGTACGCGTCGGAGATCATCCCGATCATCGGCCCGGAGCGGGACATCCCGGCGCCGGACGTCGGCACCGACGAGCAGACCATGGCCTGGATGATGGACACCTACTCCATCCACTCCGGCTACACGGTCACCGGCGTCGTCACCGGCAAGCCGGTGTCGGTCGGCGGCTCCGAGGGCCGCGGCGGCGCGACCAGCCGCGGCGTGCTGTTCGCGGCGTTCAGCGCGCTGCGGGAGGCCGGCGTCGACCCGCGCGGCGCCACGGTCGCGGTGCAGGGGTTCGGCAAGGTCGGCGGCCTGGCCGCGCAGTTCCTGCACGACGCCGGCTGCACGGTGGTCGCGGTCTCCGACCTCGGCGGCGGCGTGTACGACGCGTCCGGGCTGGACACCGCCGGCCTGCTCCGGCACGTCCGCAGCGGGGCGCCGAGCGTGGTCGGCTATCCGGGCACCGACACGATCACCAACGAGGAGCTGCTCGAGCTGGACGTGGACGTGCTGGTCCCGGCCGCGCTGGAGGGCGTGCTGCACGAGGACAACGCCGACCGGGTCCGGGCCCGGTTCGTGGTCGAGGGGGCGAACGGTCCGACCACGCCGGACGCGGACCAGATCCTCGCCGACAACGGCGTGCTGGTCGTGCCGGACGTGCTGGCCAACTCCGGCGGCGTCGCGGTGTCGTACTTCGAGTGGGTGCAGGACCTGCAGGCCTACTTCTGGTCCGAGGACGAGGTCAACAACCGGCTCAAGAAGCTGATGGAGCGGGCGTACGGGGAGGTCTCGGCGCTCGCGGCGGAGCGGAAGGTGTCGATGCGGACGGCGGCCCAGATGATCGGCGTCGGCCGGGTCGCCGAGGCGCACCGGACCCGCGGGCTCTACCCCTGACCGCTCCGTCGCAGATCTGCCCGGGCGACCCTCGGGCTCGACCTGAGCTTGACCATCGGCGCGCCGGGCCCGGGCTGCCGGTTCCGCGTGCTTGAATGACCGCTGAGCCCATCCGTACGCACCGCGCCGGAGGAAGCGACACTGTGGACGCCGCCGAAGCCCTCACCCCGTCGGTCGACCGGACCGACGGCGCCGAGCCGGCAGACGGGCTGACCCGCCGCGAGCGTGAGATCCTCGCTTTCGAGCGGCAGTGGTGGAAGTACGCCGGCGCGAAGGAGCAGGCGATCAAGGACCTGTTCGACATGTCCGCGACCCGTTACTACCAGGTGCTCAACGCGCTGATCGACCGTCCCGAGTCCCTCGCGGCCGATCCGATGCTGGTCAAGAGGCTGCGCAGACTGCGCGCCAGCCGGCAGCGTGCGCGATCCGCCCGGCGCCTGGGTATCGACAGCCCCTAGAGGCTCCGGTCACCCGCTACACGTTCGACGACCTCACCGGCGGCTCGGGGGACCAGCCGGACGGGGAACACCTGTCCGCATCGACGACCACACGGTCGTCGCCTGGAGGGAGACCACCACCCGTGGACCGGCTGCGGTCCACGCTGGCCGCGCCCGGCGGCGCCCGGTTGATCGGGGCGCTGGTCGCGCTCGTCGGCGTGGTGTTGCTCGTCGTCGGCGTGGTCGCGCTCGGCGGCGGGGACTCCGGGTCGTCCGGGGCCGCGCCGGCGCCGTCGCCGTCCGTGGCCACCTCCCCGGCGACGCCGTCGCGTGCGTCCGGCTCGCCGTCGGTCAGCAGGTCCGGCACCACGCGGACCACCGCGCCGCACACGACCGTCGCCCCGCCGCCGCGGCCGAGCTCGACGCCGTCCCGGCAGACCACGGCCGCCCGGGCGCCGCTGACCGTGCTGAACAACTCGACGATCCGGGGGCTGGCCGACCGGGCCGCGGGCGAGGTGCAGAACCAGGGCTGGCAGGTCGCCCAGGTCGGCAACTTCGGCGGCCGGCTGGCCGCGACGACGGTCTACTACACGCCCGGAGACGGCGCCGGCCAGGCGGCCGCGAACGAGCTGGCCCGCGAGTTCCCGCAGATCGACCAGGTCCTGCCGCGCTACGCGGGCCTGCCGCCGACGCCGGCCGGCATCGTCCTCGTCGTGACCAAGGACTGGTAGCGGGCGTTAGCGCCCCGTCCTCGGGCGCTAGCCTGGCGCCATGTGTGAGGCAGGCCACATTCTGCTCGACCCCACGATCGTCCCGGCGGAGGCCGAGGCGTTCGCCGGCGAGCGGATCCCGCTGCGTCCGGTACGCCGGGTGCACATCACGACGCTGGTCGACAACACGGTCGACGTGCTGGCGGCCGACGCCGGCCCGGCCCGGCGGCGGATGCTGCCGGTCTGGCCCCGGCTGACCGCGCCCGTGCACCAGGACGACCTCGGTGTCGACGGGCCGGTCGCCGAGCACGGCTTCTCCGCCCTGGTCGAGGTCGAGCTGGAGGACGGCGGCGTGCACCGGCTGCTGTTCGACACCGGGGTCAGTCCCGACGGGATGGTCGAGAACATGCGCCGGATGGACCTGGCCCCGGACACCCTCGAGGCGGTGGTCTGCTCGCACGGTCACTTCGACCACACCACCGGCCTGGACGGGCTGAGCCGGGCGCTCGGCGGCAGCGCGAACCTGCCGGTGCTGCTGCATCCCGCGTTCTGGGCGCGCCGGCGGATCGTGCTGCCCGGCCGCGAGCCGTGGGAGCTGCCGGCCACCAGCCGCGGCGGGCTGGAGGGCATCGGCTTCGACATCGTCGAGCGGCCGGAGCCGTCGTTCCTGTTCGCCGGCAGCGTGCTGATCACCGGCGAGGTGCCGCGCACGACCGACTTCGAGCAGGGCTTCGCCATCCACCAGGCGCTGCGGAACGGGAGCTGGGAGCCGGACCCGCTGATCCTCGACGACCAGGCGCTGGTCGTGCACGTGGCCGGGCGCGGGCTCGTCGTCGTCACCGGGTGCGGGCATGCCGGCGTGGTCAACATCGTGCGGTACGCGCGGGCGCTGACCGGGGTGGACCGGGTGCACGCGGTGCTCGGTGGGTTCCACCTCACCGGCGCGCTGTTCGAGCCGGTGATCGGGCCGACGGTGGAGGCGCTCGGTCAGCTGGCGCCGGATCTGGTCGTGCCCGCGCACTGCACCGGCTGGCGCGGGATGCACGAGCTGGCCAACCGGATGCCGACCGCGTTCGTCGCGAACAGCGTCGGCACCCGCCTCGAACTCACCGCCGCCTGACCGCCCGCGGTCAGGCCGGCTGGCGGCGGGAGGCGAACGCGGCCAGGGCGGCGACCTGGGCCGGGTCGAGGGACGGGCGGACCGCGCGCCGGGCCGCGAGCACGTCGTCGGCGGTCACCTCCGGCGCGTCCAGGTCGCGCCGCATCGCCGCCAGCGCCGCCTCCCGGACCAGCGCGGCCAGGTCGGCCCCGCTGTACCCGTCGGTCCCGGCGGCGACCGCGTCCAGGTCGACGCCGGGCCCGAGCGGCGTCCGCTTCGCCGCCGCCCGCAGGATCTCGGCCCGGGCGGCCGCGTCCGGCGGCGGCACGAACACCAGCCGGCCCATCCGGCCCGGCCGCAGCAGCGCCGGGTCGACCAGGTCCGGCCGGTTGGTCGCGCCGACCACGACCACGTTGCTCAGCCCTTCGATCCCGTCCAGCTCGGTGAGCAGCGCCGCCACCACCCGGTCGGCGACCCCGCTGTCGGCCGACTGGCCGCGTACCGGGGCCAGCGCGTCGACCTCGTCCAGGAACACCAGCGCCGGCGCCGCCTCGCGGGCTCGGCGGAACAGCTCGCGCACCGCCCGCTCGCTCTCGCCGACCCACTTCGACAGCAGCTCGGCGCCCTTGACCGAGAGCACGTTCGCCTGCCCGGTGCCGGCGATCGCCCGGACCAGGAACGTCTTCCCGCACCCCGGCGGTCCGTACAGCAGCAGGCCGCGGGCCGGCTGCACGCCCAGCCGGGCGAACGTGTCCGGATAGGACAGTGGCCAGAGGACGGTCTCGGTCAGCGCCCGCTTCACCTCGGCCATGTCGCCGACGTCGTCCAGCCTCAGGTCCGGGATGTCCAGTGTGGACTCGGCCAGCGCGGTCGGCCGGACCACCTCCAGCGCGCCGAGCAGGTCGTCGGCGAAGATCATCGGGTTGGCCACGTCCCGCTGCCGGGCCGCCGCCCGCACCGCCGCCTCCCGGCGCAGCGCCAGCAGGTCGGCGGCCACGAACCCGGGCGTCTTCTCCGCGACCTCGTCCAGGTGCACGTCCGAGGCGAGCGGCGAGGACCGCAGCAGCACGTCGAGCAGCGCCCGGCGGCCGGCCCGGTCCGGCAGCGGCACGGACAGCTCGTGGTCGAGCCGCCCGGGCCGGCGCAGCTCCGGCGAGACGCCCTCCGGCCGGGCCGACGTGCAGACCACCGCGACGCCGGCGGCGCCCACCGCCCGGCCGACCACGTCGAGCAGCACGGTCGCCACCGGCTTGGCGTCCTCCCGCGGCGCCAGCGCCTCGACGTCCTCGACCAGCAGCACCGCCGGCGTCGACCGGCTCGCCTCGACCAGTGCCTCGCGCAGCGCCGCCGCGGCCGCGGACGCCTCCAGCGCGGCGATCCCCGGCGCCCAGCGCCGGACGACGGTCGCGCCGACCGCGGCGGCGACCGACCGCACCAGCGTGGTCTTGCCCGACCCGGCCGGGCCGGTGACCAGGATCCCGAGCTGCGGCGTGGTGCCGAGCCGGGCCAGCACCTCGGTGTGGTGGAAGCCGAGGTCGAGCCACTCGCGCAGCTGCCCGGCCTGCGACTGCAGGCCGGGCAGGTCGTCGATGGCGGGGACCGGCTCGTCCTCCGGACCGGTCGCGCCGCCGGTGGCCAGCGCCGGGGTGGTGGTGACCATCGGGGTCGCGCTGCCGGTGGTGGCCGCGCCGTCCCGCCAGCCGACCACGGTGCCCATCGTCACCAGCGCCGGCCCGTCCGGATCGGTGCCGGTCACGGTCAGCAGCGTGGTCGTCCAGGCCATCCCCATCGCCGCCGACAGGCTGCGCCGGGCCGGCGCCGACTCCCGCAGCGCCCCCGGCGGCGCGTCCTGCGGCAGCAGCGACACGTTGTCGCCGCTCGTGACGATCTTGCCGAGCAGCGCCTCCCGCAGCATCGCCGGCCGCACCGCCGTCATCGCCTCGGCCGTCCCGGCCACCACGACCCGGCGGGCCTCGTGCAGCGGCGCCGGCGCCACGGTGACCTGGTCGCCGTCCCGGACGCCGAGGTTGCCGAGCAGCAGGTCGTCGCAGAGCGCCTCGCCGCGGGCACCGGCGGAGACCGCGGCGACGGCGCCGGTGGTGCGGGCGCCGGTCAGCCGGACCGCGTCCCACGGTGACAGCCCGAGCGCGGCGAGCACTTCCCGGTGCAGGCGGACGACGCCGCGGCGGGCGTCGAGCCGGGCCCCGGTGAGCCGGGCGGTCAACGTCAATGCGTGCCCGTCAGACCCTGGTTTCGTCACCCCGGGAGTCTAGGCTGAGCGCCATATCACGACGGGGCAACCGAACGGGCACGGATCACGTCTCCCAGGAGAGGAACTCGTTCTCGGGATGGCGCGTTCGCGTTACCGTCATGGCGCGCGGATCGGCAATGGGGCCGAGGTGTCGGCGGGGTGCAGGGAGCAGGAGCAGATGGACAGCAGTGGGTACCGCAGTGACGGCGTCGGCCTGGCCGTGGCGATCGTCAACGCTGTGTACGGGACCGACTCCGACGCCGACGACGGCGAGCTGCTGGAGAAATCCCTGCACGAGTACGGCGTGATGAACCGGGCACTGTCCGCGCGCGAGAAGGCGGGCCTGCGCGGCTGGGCCGGCCACCTGCACAACGTGTTCGCCGCCGACAGCGCCAGCGAGGGTGCGCACCTGCTCAACCAGCTGCTCGACGTCGTGGTCACCCATCCGTACCTGACCGATCACGGCGGCCGCCTGCACCTGCACTACGCGCCGGCCGAGGCCGACCCGCTGCACCGCGTGCAGGCCAGCACGGCCATGGGGCTCGCGATCGTGCTCTGCGACTACGGCATGGCCCGGCTGGGCGTTTGCCGCGCGGCCGACTGTGAATGCGTGTACGTCGACGTCTCCCGCAACGCGCAGCGCCGGTTCTGCTCGGAGAGCTGCGCCAACCGCACCAACGTCGCCGCCTTCCGCGCCCGCGCCAAGAGCACCGCGGCCACCGCCACGCTCAGCTGACGCCCGCTCGCTGGCGCGCCGGCTGACGGTCGTCGCCGGCTGACCGTCGCCGGCTGACGTCGCCGGCCGACCGTCGCCGGCTGACGTCGCCGGCCGACCGTCGCCGGCCGACTCCCGGCCGACTCGCTGGCCGACGCTCCCCGGCCGACGCTCGCTGGCCGACGCCGGGGCTGACGCTTCGAGCGCCGTCGAAGCGTTCCGGTCGTACGGTTGCTCGGGTGAGCGTGCTGACTGATGCCCGGTGGGTGGTGCCGCCGTTGCCGGACGGGGACGGCGGCGGGATGGATCGGCTGCGCCGATCGGTGTCGCGGTTCAGCACCGGGCGCGAGCACGCCCAACGCCGGGCGGTGATCGAGGCCGTGCTGGCCCAGATCGACCCGGGCGCGCTGCGGTCCGCGACGCGCCGGCTGGCCGACGCCGATCCCGCGCCGCCGGTGGTCCCGCGGGTGCCGCTGACCGCGCTGGCCGAGGCGCTCGGCGCCGGCGACCCGGCCGCGGTGGCCGCGCTGGTCCCGCCGGTCGCCGCGGCGTACCTGCCCGGCTCGGACAGGCGGCGGTCCGGCGGCGGACGCGGCCGCGGACGAGCTGCTGGCGCGGCTCGGCGCGGCCCGGGCCGCGGTGCTGGTGCAGTCCTGCCGGCCGGTGACGGCGTGGGTGCGGACCGCGCTGGACCGCGGGATCACGCTCGACGAGGTGCTGGCGACCGCCCCGCCGGTCCCGGCCACCACGCGGTGGCGGGGCGGCGAGACGGTCACCGTGCCGCTGGACGGGATCCCGTTCGGCGAGGGCCCGCGCCGCTGCCCCGGCGTCGCGCACGCCCGCGCGCTCGCCGAGGGCGTCCTGGCGGCGCTGCGCCCGACCGCCCCGGTCTGAGTCAGGCCAGGGTGACCTCGACCTCGGGTGCGGTGGCGGTCGGGTCGAGCTCCACGTGGCTCGCGCCCGCGGCCAGCGCGAGGTCGACCGCGGCCGGCCGCAGCGCGATCGCCTGACCCTCGTCCACCGCAACGGACAGCCGGGAGACCGGCGCCCGCACCGACACGTGCGCCCCGCTCTTGGCCCGCCGGACCTCGCCGAGCACCCAGGACGCCAGCTCCGGCAGCCGCGGGTCGACCGTGCCGGCCGCCGCCCGCAACGGCGCCGCCGCCGGCCAGGACGCGGTGTGCACCGAACCCGGCCGCCACCACGACCACACCTCCTCGGTGGCGTACGGCAGCACCGGCGCGAGCAGCCGCAGCAGCACGTCGAGCGCGGCCCGCAGCCCGGCCACCGCGGACGCCGCCCCGGCCGGGTCGGTCGCCCCGTACGCCCTGGACTTCACCAGCTCCACGTGGTCGTCGCAGAACCACCACGCGTACGACTCGGCCGCGGCCAGCGCTCCCGCGTGGTCGTACCGGTCGAAGGCCGCGGTCGCCGTCTGGACCGTGTCGGCGAGCCGGGCCAGCGCGGCCCGGTCCACCGCCGCGGTCGGCCGGTCGGACGGCGGCTCCGGCAGCCCGAGCACGAACCGGGCCACGTTGAGCAGCTTCACCGCCAGCCGGCGCCCGACCCGCAGCTGCCCGGGGTCGTACGCGGTGTCGACGCCGAGCCGGGCCGACGCCGCCCAGTAGCGCACCGCGTCCGCCCCGAACTGGTCCAGCGGCTCGGCCGGCGTGGTCACGTTGCCGCGCGACTTGGACATCTTCTTCCGGTCCGGGTCGAGCACCCAGCCCGAGATCGCGGCGTCCGACCAGGGCAGCCGGCCCAGCGCCAGGTGCGAGCGCAGCACCTCGGTGAACAGCCAGGTGCGGATGATCTCGTGCGCCTGCGGGTGCAGGTCGTACGGGAAGACCCGGTCGAACAGGTCGGGGTCGCCCCAGCGGTCGCCGGCGATCCACGGGGTCAGCGACGAGGTGGCCCAGGTGTCGAGCACGTCCCGGTCGGCGGTGAACCCGCCGGGCCGGTCGCGCTGGTCCGCGGTGAACCCCGGCGGCACGTCGACGGCCGGGTCCACCGGCAGCGCGTCCGGCCGCAGCACCTCGTCGAACGTCGACCTCGCCGGCGGCCGAGATCCCGTACCAGACCGGGATCGGCACGCCGTAGAACCGCTGCCGGCTGACCAGCCAGTCGCCGGCCAGCCCGCGCACCCAGTCCTCGTACCGGGCCCGCATGTGCTCCGGGTGCCAGCGCAGCTCCCGGCCGCGGGCGAGCAGCTGCTCGCGCAGCTCCGGGTCGCGGCCGCCGTTGCGCAGGTACCACTGTCCACTCACGACTATCTCCAGTGGACGGCGACCGTTCTCGTAGAAGGCCACGCTGTGCCGGGTCGGCCGCGGCCGCCCGCGCAGCGCGCCGGCCTCGGCGAGCAGCTCCGCCATCCGCTGCCGGGCCGAGAACACGGTCAGCCCGGCCAGCGGCGCGTACGCGGCCGGGTCGACGCCGGCCGGCGGCGAGGCCAGGAACCGCCCGTCCCGGCCCAGCACCGGCCGGGTCGGCAGGTCGAGCTCCCGCCACCAGGTCACGTCGGTCAGGTCGCCGAACGTGCAGACCATGACCAGCCCGGTGCCCTTGTCCGGCTCGACCAGCCGGTGCGCCAGCACCGGCACGTCGACGCCGAACACCGGCGTGCGCAGCGAGGAACCGACCAGCCCGGCGTACCGCTCGTCGGACGGGTGCACCACCAGCGCCACGCAGGCCGGCAGCAGCTCCGGCCGGGTCGTGTCCACAGTGAACTGTCCGAACGCGAGCGAGTACCAGGCGCCGTCGACCTCGCGGTCTTCCAGCTCGGCCTGCGCCACCGCGGTGCCGAAGTCGGCGTCCCAGAGCGTCGGTCCGTCGGCCCGGTAGGCGTCGCCGCGGTCGAGGTCGTCCAGGAACGCCTGCTGCGCCGTGCGCCGGGACCGCTCGTCGATGGTCGCGTAGGCCAGCGACCAGTCCACCGACAGCCCGAGCCGCCGCCAGGCCGCGGCGAACACGGCCTCGTCCTCGGCCGACAGTCGCTGGCACAGCTCGACGAACCCGCGCCGGCTCACCGGCACCGGGCGACGCGGGTCCGGAGTGGACGGTGGCCGGAAGTCGGGGTCGTACGGCAGGCCCGGCTCGGGCCTGACCCCGAAGAGGTTCTGCGCCCGGCGCTCGGTCGGCAGCCCGTTGTCGTCCCAGGCGACCGGGTAGAACACCGACCGCCCGCGCATCCGCTGGTAGCGGGCTACGAGGTCGGTCTGCGTGTAGGACAGGACGTGCCCGATGTGCAGCGAGCCGCTGACGGTCAGCGGCGGCGAGTCGACCGAGAAGACCTCGGCCCGGGGGCGGGAGCGGTCGAAGCGGTAGGTGCCGGCGGCGTCCCAGCGCGCGGCCCACTTGTCCTCGAGGCCGTCCAGCGACGGCCGTTCCGGGAGCGCGTCCATGCAGGCGACGGTACGGCCCCGGACCGCGCCGATCACCCTGGTTTCAGCCCGGCCGGGCGAGCCGGTCCGCAGCGCGCCTGATCGGCGCCGGAGACCCGAACACCAGCAGGAACAGCCCCCGCCGGTCAGCCGCTCGCGCCGCCGGAGGATCACCCGGTGACCGGATACCGCAGGGTCGCGCCGAGGCCGTGGGTCAGCTCCAGCTGGCCCGGCGCCAGCGTGACGATCGCGGCGTCCGTGCCGGCGGCGGCCCGCACCAGTGCGGCGTCCAGCCGGTCCTGCACCGGCTCCCGGACCCCGAGCTCGGCCAGCTCCTCGGCGGTCAGCGCGAGGTGGACCGGCTCGGGGCCGATCCAGGCCAGCGCGTCCGAGGACGGGTCGTCGACGATCAGCAGCGTCTCCACCGCGGCCGCCCGCAGCGCGCCGACCGTGTCGGACAGCCCGGCCGCGGCGAGCACGTCGCCGACCCCGGAGGCGGCCCGCCCGCGCGCCTCGCCGAACCGGTCGATCACCGCCTGGTCCTGGTCGGCGGCGACCCGGGCGACGGCCTCCTCGACCTCCGCGCGCAGCTTCTGCTCGTCGCCGCCCTCGTGCCGGGTGCCGTGCTCGAGCTGCACGACCAGGCTGCGGCCGTGCTCGCCGAGCGACTCGACCAGCGCGTTGCGGGCCCGCTGGTCGCCGGTCAGCACGACGACCTGGGCCGCGACCCGCTTGATCCCCGACTCGACCACCTCGGCAACCTGCCGCGCGTTGGCCTCCCAGAGGTTCTCGGACCGGTTCTGGTAGTGGTCCTGGGCCCAGCCGCCGACCTTGACCTTGTGCACGTCCGAGTCGTCGCCCTGCACGGTCTCCGACTCGGTGCCCCGCGGGCCGTGCACGGTCACGTCCGCGCCGGTCCGGTCGACGACGGCCAGCACGTACGGCACGACCGAGGCCGAGCTGGGCGACCATCGGCATCAGGTGCGGCAGCGGCGCCCAGCGGGCGATCTCCCGCCGCGGCGGGGCGGGCAGCACGGTGTCGAGCCGCAGCTCGCCGCCGGCGCCGACGATCACCTGGCCGTGCTGGCCGGGCACCTCGGTGTGCCGGCCGGCGACGGCCTCCATCGCGTCCAGCGTCGCCGCGTCGGCACCCTGCTCGGCCAGCGCGTCGCGCAGCGCGCGCCAGCGGGCCGCCACCTCCTGCGGGCCGAGCTCCTTGGACCGGGTCGCGTCCAGGTACGCCGTCGCGTACGGCCCCGGCGTCGGCCAGCAGCTCGGAGAGGGTGTCGAGTCGGATCATGGCTGCTCCCTACCCCGGTGATCGGTCGGTGTTCACGCCGCCCGGCGGAACGTCCGACGGTACCGCTGCGGCGAGGTGCCGACCCGGCCGACGAAGTGGTGCCGCAGGGTCGCGGCGCCGCCGAAGCCGCACCGGCGGGCGATCTGGTCGACGTCGAGCTCGGTGGTCTCCAGCAGCCGCTGCGCCAGCAGCACCCGCTGCCAGGTCAGCCAGTGGTGCGGGGTGGTGCCGGTCTCGGCCCGGAACCGGCGGGCGAACGTGCGCTCGGACATGTGCGCGCGCCGGGCCAGCCCGGTGACGGTCAGCTCCTCGTCGAGGTGCTCGGCCATCCAGGCCAGCAGGTCGGTCAGGTCGTGCTCGCCGTCGGTCGGCAGCGGCCGCTCGACGTACTGCGCCTGGCCGCCGTCCCGGTGCGGCGGCACCACCATCCGCCTGGCCACCGCGTTGGCGATCTCCGGACCGTCCACCTCGCGCAGCACCTGCAGCGAGAGGTCGACCGCGGCGGACGTGCCGGCGCTGGTCATCACCGGGGTCTCGGCGACGTAGAGCACGTCCGGGTCGAGCTCGACGTCCGGGAACATCGCCCGGAACTCGTCGGCGACGTGCCAGTGCGTGGTCGCCCGCCGGCCGGACAGCAGCCCCGCGTACGCCAGCGCGAACGTGCCCGAGCAGTAGCCGAGCAGCCAGGCGCCGCGGCCGGCCGCGGCGAGCAGCGCGTCGGTCACGGCCGCCGGCGGCGGCTGGTCGGTGTGCGGCCAGCTGGGCACGATCACCAGGTCGGCCGCGGCCAGCCGATCCAGCCCGTACGGGCTGTCCAGGGTGAAGCCGGACCGGCACAGCAGCGGGCCGGGGGCGTCGAGGCAGAGCGCGAAGTCCCACAGCGGGATGCCCCGGTCGGACCGGTCGGTGCCGAAGACCTCGCAGGCGACGCCAAGCTCGAACGCCGACATGTCGGCCGTGCCGAGCACCGCGACGGACCGTCCGGGCAGCGGAGGAAGCATGGCAGAATCTTAACGCAGAACGGCATCTCTGCCACTCGCAGACTGGTCCAGACCGGAGCACCGTGGAGGCATGGAACTCCTCGTCCTGCTGGTCTTCTTCCTCGCGATCGGCGCGGCCGCGACTGCGCTGGGGCGTGGACACCCGCGAGCAGCACAACAACTGGGACCGCGTCTGACCCGGTGGGTCACAGCGACGCCAGCACCGCCTCCGCCCACCCGACCCCGACCGGCTCGGCGGTGACCCGGACGTCGGCACCGGCGTCCCGGGCCGCCGCCAGCAGCGGCGGCATGTGCGCCGCCGCCGCGCCGTTCGCGGTCACCCACATCCGCCCGACGTGCGCGGCCATCCCCAGGTCGCTGGCGCTGTCGCCGACCGCGACCGCGTCGGCCGCCGACAGCCCGCGCCGGGCCAGGTCCCAGCCCACCGCGGCGCCCTTGGACAGGCCGTCCGGCATCAGGTGGTAGATGTGCGTCGGGCCCGGCGTCCAGCCCGGGCCAGTCGTGCGGCGGCAGCACCCCGTTGTCCCGCAGCCGCAGCCAGTCCCAGCCCTGCTCGGCCAGCCAGGCCTCGACCTCGGGCACGTCGACGTGCCCGCGCAGCATCGCGTCCGCCTCGTGCCCGGCGTGCCAGGGCGCGTGCCACTGCAGCTGCCCCGGCCAGCGGTCGAACAGCCCCGCCGGCAGGCCGGCCGACGCCATCACGTCGATCGGCAGCCGGTCGCCGTACGCCGCCGGCATCGCCCCCGGCAGCACCTGCACCGACCGGCCGTGGTCCCAGCCGACCAGCGCGCCGAGCTCGGCGACGAACCCGTCCGCGCCGAAGATCAGCGCCGCCTCCTGCAGCTGCAGCCGGGTCCGGCCGGAGACCAGCACGAGCGCGACGCCGGCCCGGTGCAGCTCCAGCAGCGCCGGGCCGGCGCCAGCGTCGGGGTGCGGTCGCCGGCGGCGAAGAAGTTGCCGTACGGCCCGACCATCGTGCCGTCGAGGTCGGTGTAGAGGACCTTCAACTGGCTTCGCGGTAGCGCGTCATGTACTCGGGGACCGTCCGCATCGGCGGCCGCTCGGCCGGCGCCATGTCCAGCGTGAGCAGCACGTAGTCGTCCTCGGACCGCTCGAACTGGGTCAGCTCGGTCGCCGGCGGCGCCATCGCCAGCCGGCCTTCCCGGCGCAGCCGCTCGTACGCGACCTGCAGGATCTCGCTCGACATGCGGCCCAGTTTGCCGATGTCCTGGTTGCGGTGCTTGCGCCGGGACAGGTCGACCTGGGCCAGCGCCGGCAGCCCGGCCAGCCGCAGCGCGTCGACCAGGATCCCGATCTCCACGCCGTACCCGGTCGGGAACGGCAGCTGCTCCAGCAGCTCGCGGCGGGCCGCGTACTCCCCGGACAGCGGCTGCACGAAGCCGGCCAGCTCGGGCCAGTGCAGGTTGATCATCGGCCGGGCGACCAGCTCGGTGACCCGGCCGCCACCGGCCGGCAGCACGGTCTCGCCGTGCGTCAGCGCCCGGTCGTAGGTGGCCTTGACCAGCTGCACCGACGGGTCGGTCAGCAGCGGGCCGAGCAGCCCGGTGACGAAGTTCGGGGTGAAGTCGCGCAGGTCCGAGTCGACGAAGACGAGCAGGTCGCCGGTGGTCGCGGCCAAGGACCGCCAGAGCACCTCGCCCTTGCCGGGCAGCGGCTCGAACTCGCCGAGCACCTCGTCCCGGCGGACCACCTTGGCCCCGGCCTGGACGGCCACGTCGTACGTCCCGTCGGTGGAGCCGGAGTCCATCACGACCAGCTCGTCGACCAGCCCGTGCCGCTCCATCAGGCCGGCCCGGATCGCGGCGACGATCGTGCCGACCGTCTCCTGCTCGTTCAGGGCCGGCAGCACCACGCTGACGGTGGTGTCACCCTTGACGTCCACGAGCCTGGACGCCTTCCAGTCCGCGGCCCGCGAGGTCCGCCGGTCGAACCAGCGCCGAACGTCCTCCCGCATCCACCATCCCCTTCCGTCGACCCCCAGCTTGGCCGGTCATGTTTGAATGGCCAGTACAACCGAATGCACGCCTCATCCAGAGGGGCAGAGGGACACGGCCCGATGAAGCCCCGGCAACCACCGCGTGAACTGCGGCAGGTGCCAAGTCCGTCCCGGGGGTTCTGCCCGGGAAAGATGAGAGGACCCTTCCGAGTGACCCTGACCGCCGACGCGCCGACCTCCTCTGCCGCCGACTCGCTCCGTTGCCGCAACTGTGGAGCTCGCTTCCCCCTCGGACCCCAGCACGCGTGCTTCGAGTGCTTCGGACCGCTCGAGATCGGATACGACCATGATGCGCTGGCGGCGCTGACCCGCGCCGGCATCGAGGCCGGGCCGCAGTCGATCTGGCGGTACGCGGGGCTGCTGCCGGTGGGCCAGGACCCGGCCGGCCGGGTGACGCTGAACCCGGGGATGACCCCGCTGGTCCGGGCCGACCGGCTGGCCGAGGAGCTCGGCATGCGCGAGCTCTGGGTCAAGGACGACAGCGCCAACCCGACCCACTCGTTCAAGGACCGGGTCGTCTCGGTCGCGCTCACCGCCGCCCGCCAGCTCGGCTTCACCCGGGTCGCCTGCGCCTCCACCGGCAACCTGGCCAACTCCGTCGCCGCGCACGCGGCCCGGGCCGGGCTCGAGTCCGTCGTGCTGATCCCGGCCGATCTGGAGGAGGCCAAGGTCGTGCAGACCGCCGTGTACGGCGGCACGCTGGTCGCCGTCGAGGGCTCGTACGACGACGTGAACCGGCTGTGCTCGGAGCTGGCCGAGACCGACGCGTTCGAGAAGACCGCCTTCGTCAACGTCAACGTCCGGCCGTACTACGCGGAGGGATCGAAGACGCTCGGCTACGAGGTGGCCGAGCAGCTCGGCTGGCGACTGCCCCGGCAGGTCCTGATCCCGATGGCGTCCGGGTCCATGCTGACCAAGATCGACAAGGCGTTCGGGGAGCTGGCCTCGCTCGGGCTGGTCGAGCCGGCCGAGTGGCGGGTGTTCGGGGCGCAGTCGACCGGGTGCGCGCCGATCTCGACCGCGTTCGCCCGCGGCCGGGACGTGGTCGAGCCGGTCCGGCCGACCGGCATCGCCAAGTCGCTGGCGATCGGCAACCCGGCCGACGGGCCGTACGCGCTGGATGCCGTCCGGCGGACCGGCGGGGCGGTCGCCGACGTCGGCGACGACGAGATCCGGGACGGGATCGAGCTGCTGGCCCGGACGACCGGGATCTTCGCCGAGACGGCCGGCGGGGTGGTCGTCGCGACGCTGCGCAAGCTCATCGCCGCCGGCGCGCTCGACCCGGCCGAGCAGACGGTCATCTACAACACCGGCGACGGGCTCAAGACGCTGGACGCGATCGCCGCCCGGCAGGCCCCGACGGTCACGGTCAAGCCGAGCCTGCGCTCGGCCCGGGAGGCCGGCCTGCTGGACTGAGCCGCCGGCCCGCGGGATGATCTCCGGGTGACCGGGGATCCGCTGGCCGCCGACGACCTGTCCGGCTGGGCGCGGCGGATCGCCGGGGTGCTGCGGCGCAGCGGCCGGCCGCTGCTGGTCCTGCAGGTCGCGGTGCTGCTGCCGGCCGGCGCGGCCGGCTTCGGGCTGACCCGGCTCGGCTGGATCGGTGGCACGCTCGCCGGCCTGCTCGCCGCCGCGGCGCTGTCCCTGGCCCAGGCGGCCTCGGTCGATCTCGCGATCCGGGAGGCGGCCGGCCGGCCGACCGCCGTCTCGGCCGCGCTCGCCGCCGGCGCCCGGCGTACCCCGGCGCTGCTCGGCTGGTCGGCGCTGCTGGCCGTGCTCACGCTGATCGGGCTGGCCCTCGCCGTGCTGCCGGGGCTGTACGCGGCGATGGTCGGGGCGGCCGCGCTGCCCGGCGCGGTCGTGGTCGAGCGGGCCGGCCTGCGCCGGGCCGCCGTCCTGGTCAACCGCCGGCTGCCCGGCACCGCTGCTGCGCTGCGCGGCCGGCCTGTTCGCCGCCGCGTTCTACGGCGCGCTGGCCGGCGCGCTGGTCGCGACGCTGCCCTCCGGGCCGGCCGAGGTGGTCCGCGCGGTGGTCGTCATCCCGTTCTCGGTGCTCGCGGCGGCCTTCGCCACGGTCACGTACGCGGGCCTGCGGCGGGCAGTGGACGGAACGGGCGTGAGCCGATTGGCCGCAGAACTGGACCGCTGAGACGGTGACTGTCCGGACGGCGATCGTGTACCGTCCCGCACGGTCGAAGTTCAGGTTTCGGACGCGAGCATCACGTCCTGGCAAGGCGTGCACACGGCAAGTGCGGGACCGGCGACGAAGACCCGGGCTCCGTGCGGTGCGGGGTCCGATCGCCCCGAGGTAGGAGTGCACGTGGCACAGGGCACCGTGAAGTGGTTCAACGCGGAGAAGGGCTACGGCTTCATTGCCGTGGACGGCGGTCAGGACGTCTTCGTCCACTACTCGGCCATCCAGATGGACGGCTACAAGTCCCTCGAGGAGGGGCAGCGCGTCGAGTTCGACGTGGCCCAGGGGCAGAAGGGCCCGCAGGCCGACGCCGTGCGCTTCCTCAGCTAGTCCAGCGGCACGCCGTGGGCGGCCCGGTCCCCGCGCGGGGAGCCGGGCCGCCGTGCGTCTGCGCCCTGGCGCTCACCGGGACGCCGCCGCGCGCTCGTCGGCCGGCCCGCCGGCGGGGTGGGTGGCGAATCGGGTCTCGCAGTGGTCGAGCCACCGGAGCTCGGCCTCGGCCTGGAAGACCAGCGCGTCGAGCACGAGCGTCCAGGCCAGGTCGGCGTCATCGCCGGCGCCGGCCCGCAGCCGGGTCAGCTCCTGCAGCCCGTGCTTGGTCGCCGACCGCTGCGCCTGCACCACCCGGCGTACGTCGACGGTCGGCGAGCCGACCGCGAGGGCCAGCTTGATCGCCAGCTCGTCCCGGGCCGGGGCCGGGCGCTCGACCGGGCCGGCGAACCAGTCGGCCACCGCCGCCCGGCCGGCCGCGGTGATCCGGTAGGTCGCCTGGCCGTCCGCCTCGGTCGCCTCGACCAGCCCGTCCCGCTCCAGCCGGGACAGCGTCGTGTAGACCTGCCCGATGTTCAGCGGCCAGGTCCCGCCGGTGCGGGTCTCCAGCCGTCGTCCGCAACTGGTAGCCGTAGCTGGGACCCTCGGCCAGCAACGCCAGCAGCCCGTGCCGTACCGACACCGCGCCTCCTCGGGACCGTACGGATACCGGGTATGCATACCAGGTATGGCGACGGTAGGTCCAGAGATCCGGACCGCTTGCACTCGACCGCCGAGAGTGCCAGACTCGCCGTTGGCACTCTCGTATGATGAGTGCCAGGCCGGGACGGTGAGGTCCCCCGCCTGATACGGGGACCGTCCGTCGCGGGCACCTCTCGGCCGATGCCAATGTCCAGATATATGGAGGACATCACCGCATGGCCAAGATGATCGCGTTCGACGAGGAGGCTCGTCGCGGACTCGAGCGCGGCATGAACCAGCTTGCCGACGCTGTAAGGGTGACGCTCGGCCCCAAGGGCCGCAACGTCGTGCTGGACAAGAAGTGGGGCGCTCCCACGATCACCAACGACGGTGTGAGCATCGCCAAGGAGATCGAGCTCGAGGACCCCTGGGAGAAGATCGGCGCCGAGCTGGTCAAGGAGGTCGCCAAGAAGACCGACGACGTCGCGGGTGACGGCACCACCACCGCCACCGTGCTGGCCCAGGCGCTGGTGCGCGAGGGTCTGCGCAACGTCGCCGCCGGCGCCAACCCGATGGCCCTGAAGCGGGGCATCGAGAAGGCCGTCGAGCAGGTCTCCGAGGCGCTGACCAGCACCGCCACGGAGGTCGAGACCAAGGAGCAGATCGCCGCGACCGCGTCGATCAGCGCCGCCGACACCACCGTCGGGGAGATCATCTCCGAGGCGATGGACAAGGTCGGCAAGGAAGGCGTCATCACCGTCGAGGAGAGCAACACCTTCGGACTCGAGCTCGAGCTCACCGAGGGCATGCGCTTCGACAAGGGCCACATCTCGGCCTACTTCGTGACCGACAACGAGCGCATGGAGACCGTGCTCGACGACCCGTACATCCTGGTCGTCAACTCGAAGATCTCCGCGGTCAAGGACCTGCTCCCGCTGCTGGAGAAGGTCATGCAGTCGGGCAAGCCGCTCGTCATCATCGCCGAGGACGTCGAGGGCGAGGCCCTGGCCACCCTGGTCGTCAACAAGATCCGGGGCACCTTCCGCTCGGTCGCCGTCAAGGCGCCCGGGCTTCGGTGACCGCCGCAAGGCGATGCTCGCCGACATCGCGATCCTCACCGGTGGCGAGGTGATCTCCGAGGAGGTCGGCCTCAAGCTGGAGAACGCGACGCTCGACCTGCTCGGCCGTGCCCGCAAGGTCACGACCACCAAGGACGAGACGACGATCGTCGAGGGCGCGGGCGACCCGGAGCAGATCGCCGGTCGGGTCAACCAGATCCGCCAGGAGATCGAGAAGAGCGACTCCGACTACGACCGGGAGAAGCTGCAGGAGCGGCTGGCCAAGCTGGCCGGCGGCGTTGCGGTGATCAAGGTCGGCGCGGCCACCGAGGTCGAGCTGAAGGAGCGCAAGCACCGCATCGAGGACGCCGTTCGCAACGCGAAGGCGGCCGTCGAGGAGGGCATCGTCGCCGGTGGCGGCGTCGCGCTCGCCCAGGCGGCCAAGACCGCGTTCGAGAAGCTCGACCTCGACGGCGACGAGGCGACCGGTGCGAACATCGTCCGCATCGCGCTCGAGGCGCCGCTGAAGCAGATCGCGGTCAACGCCGGCCTCGAGGGCGGCGTCGTCGCGGAGAAGGTGCGCAACCTCGAGACCGGGTACGGCCTCAACGCCGCGACCGGCGAGTACGTGAACATGCTCGAGGCGGGCATCCCGGACCCGACCAAGGTCGTCCGGGCCGCCCTGCAGAACGCGGCCTCGATCGCCGGGCTGTTCCTCACCACGGAGGCCGTGGTGGCGGACAAGCCGGAGAAGGCCTCGCCCGCGGCCGGCAACCTGCCGGGCGCCGGTGACATGGACTTCTGAGTCCTCGCACCACCTCGACAGGGGCGGTCCGCTTCGGCGGGCCGCCCCTGTCGGCGTCTACCGGGTCTCGCCGCGCAGCGCCGCGGCCGCGCCCTCCGGGCTGATGTCGTTGATCCAGACCTCGGCCCCGGACTCGCTGCCGGCGAGGTACTTCAGCTTGCCGGCCGCGCGGCGGATCGAGAACACCTCGGCGTGCAGGTGCATCAGCTCGCGGTCGTCCCGGGCCGGCGCCTGCATCCAGGCGGCGATGTACGGCGTCGGCGTCGGAAACAGGCGGTCGAACCGCTGCAGCAGGTCGAGGTACGCCCTGGCCACCGCCGCCCGCTCGGCGTCGGTGAGCGCCGGCAGGTCGGGCACGTGCCGGCGCGGGTAGACGTGCGCCTCGTACGGCCACCGGGCGGCGTGCGGGACGACGACGGTGACCAGGTCGTTCTCGGCGACGATCCGGGTGCCGGCGCGGCGCTCGGCGGCGAGCAGGACGCAGTGCAGGCACTCGCCCGTACGCTCCCGGTACCGGCGGGCCGACTCGATCTGGCGGCGCATCCGCGGCGGGACGAACGGATAGGCGTAGATCTGCCCGTGCGGGTGGGAGAGCGTGACGCCGATCTCCTCGCCCCGGTTCTCGAACACGAAGACCTGCTCGACCTCGGGCATCGCGTTGAGGTCGCGGGTGCGGTCGACCCAGGCGGCGAAGACCGTGTCGACCCGCTCGGGCGGCAGCGAGGCGAACGCGGCCGAGTGGTCGCTGGTGAAGCAGACCACCTCGCACCGGCCGACACCGGCGCGGCGGGTGAACAGCGGGTCGTCGTCGGCCAGGTTGTCCGGGTCCGGGCCGAGCAGCGCGCCGGTCTCCAGCGACGGGAACCGGTTCTCGAACACGACGACCTCGTAGTCGTCGGCCGGGATCTCGGTGTGCCGGCCGTCCCGGGACGGGTCCAGCGGGCACTCGTCCGGCGGCGGCAGGAACGTCCGGGCCTGCCGGTGCGAGGCGATCACCACCCACTGGTCGAGCAGCGGGTCCCAGCGGATCTCCGAGGAGGTCGTCGTCCGCGGCAGGTCGCGGGTGTCCTTCGCATCCCGGACCACGCCCGGCTCGGCGTCGAAGTAATAGAGCACCCGCCCGTCGGCAAGCCGCGTCTCCGCCCGATACGCCACCGCGCCTCCTCACCCTCTCCGGGAAGGTACCGGCTCAGCGGAAGGCGGGCGCCGGCCAGCGCGCGCAGCACCAGGCTGCGGCCCCGGCTCAGCTCCCGGGCCCCGGGCCCCGGTCACCGCGACGCCGAGCGCCGGGCCGGCCGCGGCCAGGATCCGATCCATCCGGTCAGTCTGCCGCCATGGCCGACCACATCTGCTCGCCCTCGGACAGCTGCCCGGTCGGGCTGAGGCCGATCCGCTCGGCGACCCGCTCGGAGCCGACGTGGCCGGGCACGATGTACGCCTCGATCCGCCGCACGCCGCGCGCCCGCAGCAGCCCGACCAGCTCGTTCGCGGCGCCGGTCGCGTACCCGTGACCCTGCCAGGGGACTCCGATGACCCAGGCGACCACCGCCCGGGCGCCCTCGTGCACGGTCGCCTGGACGTACCCGACCGCGGTGCCGTCGACCCGGACGATCCAGTTCAGCCACTCCTCGCGGCCGTCGACGGAGCGGCCGACGACCTGGCGGCGATACTGCTCGGTCAGCTCGCCGAGGGTCGGCGGCCGGCCGCCGATGAACGAGTAGAGCTCGGGCGCGCCGAGCACCTGCACCATCTCCGCCGCGTCGGCCACCTGCAGCGGCTCCAGCCGGATCACCCCGCTGCGAGCAGGTCGTCTGCGTCGACGATCGTGTACGCGTAGCCCTGCTCGGCGAGGAACCGCTGGCGGTGCGCCGCGTACTCCTGGTCGAGGGTGTCGCGGGCGACGACCGTGTAGAAGTGCGCCGTGCCCCGGTCGGACTTCGGCCGCAGCACCCGGCCGAGCCGCTGCGCCTCCTCCTGCCGCGACCCGAACGTGCCGGACACCTGGATCGCCACCGAGGCCTCCGGCAGGTCGATGGAGAAGTTGGCCACCTTGGACACCACCAGCGTGCTGACCTCCCCGGCGCGGAACGCGTCGTACAGCCGCTCCCGCTCCCGGGTGGTGGTCGAGCCCTGGATGATCGGCGCGTCGAGCTCCTCGCCGAGCGTGTCGAGCTGGTCCAGGTACGCGCCGATGACCAGGACCTGGTCGCCCCGGTGCCGGTCGACCAGCGCGCGCACCACCGGCAGCTTGGTCCTGGCGGTGGCGCCGACCTTGTACCGGTCCTCGGGCTCGGCGACCGCGTAGTCCATCCGCTCGGCGTCGGTGAGCGTCACCCGCACCTCGGTGCAGTCGGCCGGGGCGATGTAGCCCTGCGACTCGATGTCCTTCCACGGCGCGTCGTACCGCTTCGGGCCGATGAGGGAGAACACGTCGCCCTCCCGGCCGTCCTCCCGCACCAGCGTCGCGGTCAGGCCGAGCCGGCGGCGGGACTGCAGGTCGGCGGTGAGCCGGAAGATCGGCGCCGGCAGCAGGTGCACCTCGTCGTACACGATCAGGCCCCAGTCCCGGCTGTCGAACAGCTCCAGGTGCCGGTATTCGCCCTTCCGCCGGGTCGTCATGACCTGGTACGTGGCGATCGTGACCGGGCGGATCTCCTTGCGCTCGCCGCTGTACTCGCCGATCTCCTCCTCGGTCAGGCTCGTCCGGGCGAGCAGCTCGCGCTTCCACTGCCGGCCGGCGACCGTGTTGGTCACCAGGATCAGCGTGGTCGCCTGCGCCTCGGCCATCGCCGCCGCGCCGACCAGCGTCTTGCCGGCGCCGCAGGGCAGCACGACCACGCCGGAGCCGCCGGCCCAGAAGCCCTGCACCGCCTCGAGCTGGTACGGCCGCAGCGCCCAGCCCTCCTGGCGCAGCTCGATCGAGTGCGCCTCGCCGTCGACGTACCCGGCCAGGTCCTCGGCCGGCCAGCCGATCTTGAGCAGCGCCTGCTTGAGCCGCCCGCGCTCGCTCGGGTGCACGACGACGGTGTCGTCGTCGACGCGGGCGCCGAGCATCGGGGCGATCTTCTTCTGCCGGACGACCTCCTCCAGCACCGCCCGGTCGAGGCTGACCAGGGCCAGCCCGTGCGCGGGGTGCTTGACCAGCTGGAGCCGGCCGTACCGGTCCATGATGTCGGCGACGTCGACCAGCAGCGCGTGCGGGACCGCATAGCGGGAGTAGCGCACCAGGGCGTCGACGACCTGCTCGGCGTCGTGGCCGGCGGCGCGGGCGTTCCACAGCCCGAGCGGGGTCAGCCGGTAGGTGTGCACGTGCTCGGGCGAGCGCTCCAGCTCGGCGAACGGCGCGATCGCCGCCCGGGCCTCCGGGGCCAGCGGGTGGTCGACCTCGAGCAGCAGCGTCTTGTCGGACTGGACGATGAGCGGGCCGTCGGTCACGGTTCTCCAAGCGGGGGATTGAGCAACGACACAGTGTGCAACGCGCTGCGGGCGGCCGCGAATCCCGCCGCCGGATCCGGAGCTAACGATCCGTGAGGACGGACGCACGGGCGAAAGCTGGGTGTACCTCCGGTTGGTCAGGTTCGATCCAGGTGAATTTTGACCGGATGAGTTGCCCGATGCAGAAAGTACGCGGATGCTGCCTCAGGGCGAGGAGAGGGGGGCAGCGCGTGCGAGAGCGGATGTTGGAAGTCGCGCTGCGCGCTGCCGAGCTCCACGACGCCGCCGGTCGCAGCCTGCGCAGCCTCGGCGATCTGGTCGGCTCGCTCGCTCCGGCCGACCCCGCCGAGCCCGCGGCGCAGCCGCCCGCGCTCGGCGCCGACCTCGCCCTGGCCGACGCGGTGAGCGCGCTGCTGTCCGGACCGCACGCCGCCGCGGCCTCGCTGTCCGTCGTCGGCACCGAGGGTGACCGGGTCACCTACTCGGCCCGGGACGTGTTCGCCGCCCTCGCCGCCGCGCTCGCCCACTCGACCCTGTTCGACCCGCTGACCGGGCTGCCCACCCGGCGCTGGCTGCTCGACGAGGTCGACCGCCGGCTGGCCGGCGCCTCCCCGACCCACCCCGTCGGGGTGCTGCAGGTCGAGCTCGGCCAGCTCAAGGACATCAACGACAGCCTCGGGTACGAGCTGGGCGACGCGCTGATCAAGGAGGCCGCGCGGCGGTTGTCGACCGCGATCGGCCCGCCGGACGCGGTCGGCCGGCTGGTCGGCGACGAGTTCGCGATCGTGCTCGGCGACCTGCCGGCGGACGACCCGATCGGCGGCGCGGTCGACTGCGCCCGCCGGGTGCTCGACCTGCTCGCCCAGGGCGTACGGCTGGGCGAGCACGAGCTGCAGATGCGGGCCAGCGTCGGCGTCTGCGTGGTCGACGGCGACCCGATCAGCGCCGAGCACGTGCTCCGCCGCGCCGACAGCGCGATGACCAGGGCGAAGATGTCCGGCCGTGGCCGGGCCGAGCTCTACGACCCGACCGCCGACCGGCCGGTGGACCGGCTCTCGCTCACCCTGCGGCTGCGCGAGGCGCTGGCCGCGGACGCGTTCTCGCTGCACTGGCAGCCGATCCACCGGCTGCGCGACGGCGCCCTGGTCGGCGCCGAGGCGCTGGTGCGCTGGCAGGACGAGGACGGCGCCTACGTCCCGCCGGACGAGTTCATCCCGTACGCGGAGACCGTCGGGCTGATCGTGCCGATCGGCGCGATGGTGCTGGACGCCGCCGCCTGGCAGGCCGCCCGGTGGCGGGCCCGCGGGCTGTCGCTGCCGGTCAGCGTCAACCTGTCGCCGCAGCAGATCGTCGGCTCGGACGTGGTCGCCGAGGTGCGGGCGGCGCTCGGCCGGCACGGCGTCGACCCGTCGATGCTGCGGCTGGAGCTGACCGAGACCGCGGCGGTCACCGACTTCCCGGTCACCCGGCAGCGGCTGGCCGAGCTGCGCGAGCTCGGCGTCGGGCTGTCCCTGGACGACTTCGGCACCGGCTACTCGTCGCTGCGGCTGCTGCGCGAGCTGGCCGTGGACGACGTCAAGGTGGACCGGTCGTTCGTGCAGGGCCTTGACGTCAACGGCGCCGACGCGGCGATGGTCCGGCTGGTGGTGGAGACCTCGCACGCGCTCGGGCTCACGGTCACCGCCGAGGGGGTCGAGCGGCTCGACCAGCTGACCGTGCTGGCCGAGCTCGGGTGCGACTCGGTGCAGGGCTTCCTGCTCGGCACGCCGGTCCCGGTGGCCGACTTCGACGTGGTCGGCGACGCCGCCCGCGCGCTCTGCGGGCCGGCCACCGCCCGCGCCGCCGCCAACGCATAGCCGTCACCGCGTAGCCGTCACCGCGTGGCCGTCACCGCGTGGCCGTCACCGCCGGGTCAGCGCCACGGCGCGGCCGGCGGGCGTTGCCAGCGCATCCGGCCGTCGTCGAGCCTGAGCTCGGCGTCCAGCCCGGCCGCGGCCTCGGCGTCGTGGGTGGCCATCACGACCACCGCGCCGGCCGCGGCCTCGGCCCGCAGCGCGTCGACCACCCGCTGCCGGTTGGCGGCGTCAAGGTCGCTGGTCGGCTCGTCGGCCAGCACGACCGCCGGCGCGGCGGCGAGCGTGCGGGCCAGCGCGACCCGCTGCTGCTGGCCGCCGGACAGCTCGTCGACCAGGTGGTTCGCGGAGTCCTGCAGGCCGAGCAGGGCGAGCGCGGCGCCGGTCCGGGCCTGCGCGTCGGCCGCCGGCACGCCGGCGGCCAGCAGCGGCATCAGCACGTTCTCCCCGGCGGTGAGGAACGACGGCAGCCCGTTGCCCTGCGGGGTGAGCGCGATGCCGCGGCCGGCCGCCTCGGTCCGGCCGGCGACCGGCACCCCGCCGACCTCGACGGTGCCCGCGTGCGCGGTGGCTCCGGCCAGCGCCCACAGCAGGGACGACTTGCCCGCGCCGGACGGCCCGGTGATGGCCAGCATCCGGCCGGGCGGGACCACGAACGTGGCCGTCCGGACGGCGACCAGCTCGCCGTACCGGACCTCGACGCCCTCGACCCGCAGCGGTCCCGGCGCCCTCACGGCGATCCCTCGCCCTCGACCTCGAGCAGGAAGCCGTCCGGGACCGGGCGCACCCGCACCAGCGTGCCCGGCGGCAGGCTCGGCAGCGTGTGCGCCGGCAGCGGGAGGAACCCGTCGGCGGTCACCACGGCGTACTCCTCGCCGAGCCGGCCCTCGCCGCCGATCTTGCCGTCCCGGATGGTGACCGTGCGCGGCAGCCGCTGGGCCACCGCGGGATCGTGGGTGACCAGCAGCACGGTGGTGCCGAGCTCCCGGTTGGCCCGGGCGATCGCCTGCAGCACGGTGTCCCGGGCAGCGTGGTCGAGCTGGCTGGTGGGCTCGTCGGCGAGCAGCAGCCCGGGCCCCGGCGCCAGCGCGACCGCCACCGCGGCGAGCTGCAGCTGCCCGGCCGGGAGCGCGGTCAGCGGGACGGTGGGCGTGGTCGGCCAGCCCGACGGCGGACAGGACCTCCCGCGGCGCCGGCAGGTCGGCCCCGCGCCGGCGGGTCCAGTGCTGCGCGAAGGCCACGTTCTGCTCGGGGTCGCGGTAGGGCACCAGGTTGCGGGCTGCGCCCTGCAGCATCATCGAGACCCTGGTCGCCCGCAGGTCGTCCAGGTCGCGCTCGGCGAGGCCGGACAGCTCGGTGTCGCCGAGGAAGATCTTGCCGGCGCTGGGCCGGAACATCCCGCCGAGCAGGCTCAGCAGCGTGGACTTGCCGGCGCCGGACGGCCCGAGCAGGCCGACCAGCTCGCCGCTGCTGACCTCGAGGTCGACGCCGGACAGCGCGGCCACGTCGTGCCCCTCGGTGTGGTAGATGTGCACGAGCCGCTCCGTGCGCACCGGCAACCCGGTCACAGCACCTCCCGCACCCGCGACAGCCGGGCCCGCGCGGCCACCGTCCGGCCGCACAGCCAGGCGACCAGACCCAGCACCAGCAGCGCCACCACCAGCACGGTGAGCACGCTGCCCCACGGCGCCGACAGCTCGAGCGTCGAGGCGTCCCGCGGCTGGGCGAACAGCGGCACCGCCGGCAGCGCCAGCACCGCGCCGAGCAGCCCGCACCCGGCGCCGACGAGTACGGCGAGCACGACGACCGGCAGCTGCTCGCCGACCGCGACCCGGCCGAGGCCACGGCGGGGTACGCCGGTCAGCCCCAGGCAGGCGAGGTCCCGGGAGCGGCGCCGCCAGGTGCTGGCCACCAGCAGGACCAGCACGAGCGCGGCGAGCAGCAGCCCGGCCGCCGCCGCCAGCACGCCCGAGCTGCAGGCTCCAGGCCGGTACGGAGGCGTCGTACGCAGTCCCGCACGTCGCTGACCCGGCGTACTCCGGCGATCTCGATGCCGGCCCGCTGCAGCGCGGTGCGCACCTCGGCCAGCACGGCCGGAGTCCTCGGTGTCGAACCAGACCTGCATCCGCGCGGAGCTACCGGCCCGGCTGCCCCAGTGCTGCAGGAGGCCGAGGTCGACCACGGCGGCCGGTCCGTCCACCGCCGGCGCCCTCGGCAGCGAGGCGATGCCGGTCAGGTCGCGCTGGGCCGCCGTTGAGCGCGTTGCCGAGCACCGTGCCCGCCGCCCGGGCGCCGGCCGCCGGGAGGCCGGGTCCGACGATCACCGCGGGGAGCGCGGCCGGGAACCAGCGGGAGGTCAGCCCCAGCTGGCTCTTGCCGTCGTTGGACATCCGCACCGCCAGCGTGCCGGCAGCCGCGGCGGCCACGTCGACGCGGTTGGCGTCCGCGATGCTCGCCCGCCAGTCGGCGGCCGTCCCGGGCAGGTCGGTGCGGCCCCCGGCGACGCGGACGTCCGAGATCGTCAGGCGGCCGCTGTAGCCGGTGCCGAAGTAGGCCGAGACGGCGAGCTGGACGACCGTGCAGCCCGCCTGGCAGGGCACGGCCGCCCGCAGGGTCGCCGGCCTTGTCGGTCGGGATCAGGCCGAGGTCGACGTTCTTCTGGTCGCCGACCGCGTCGAGCAGATCTGGAGCTGCAGGTGGGCGGCGGAGTCGTTGACGACCCGGAACCGCTCGGGGGTCACCCGCAGCGAGACGGCGCCGCCGGTCAGCGCCAGCCGGCGGCCGGTCGGCACCCGCAGCCGCGACCACGGCACGGCGCCGGGATCGGCGTCCGGGAGCAGCGCGATCCGGCCGAAGGCGTCCGGGTCGACGGCCAGCGTGGTCCGGAACGACTTGTCGCCGGTGATGCCGGACCACCGGGGTCGCGTGCCCGCCGCCGGCCCCGGCCAGCGCGCTCTCGCGCCCTGGCCACGTTCGTGCCGGTGAGGTCGGCGACCATCGGCGCGCCGTTGTCGCGCTGGGCCGCCAGCTGCCGGTTGCGGCCGCCGACGCTGACCGCGTACGTCGAGAACACCAGCAGCGCCGAGGCGACCGTGACCACCGTGACGACGCGGCGGGTCGCCGGCCGCCGGGCGACCGCGAGCAGCGCCAGCGCGGCCGGCGTACGCCCCGCGCGCGGTCAGCCGCCGCCCCAGCCAGGTGGCGGCCGGCACGATCAGGTAGGCGAGCAGCAGGCCGGCGATCAGCGCCAGCAGGGCCGGTGCGGCCGCCGCGAGCGGGCCGCTGAGGCTGCCGGTCGCGAACGCGAGCACCGCGGTGCCGGCCGCGGCGATCACCACCGCGTCGACGGCACCGAGCCGCCAGCCCCGTTGCCGGGTCGGCACGCTGCGCAGCAGGGCGGAGATCCCGTCCCGGGTGCCGGACGCGGCGGCGGCCCAGGTCAGCGCGGTCAGCAGCAGGGCGGCGCCGGCGACCGCCAGCCAGAAGCCGGGGCCGAGCTCGAACGGGGCCGCGCCGTCCAGCACGGTGTGCCGGGCCACGGTGGCCAGGCCGATGCCGACGGCGGTGCCCACCGGCACGCCGGCGAGGACCACCGGCAGCAGCTCGGCGAGCACCAGCCGGCGACCGCCGGCCCGGCCGGCGCCGCGCAGCCGGGCCACCGCCACCTCGGGCCGCCGCTGCTCGACCGCGGCGCCCAGCGTCAGGCCGAGCACGAACAGCGCGAGCAGGCCGAGCTGGATCATCAGCAACGGCACGGTCACCAGCGCCTGCCGGCGGCCCCGGTCGATCGTCGCGCCGATGTCCGGCAGGCCCGACTCCACGTCCGCGAGCACCGCGTCGGTCGGGTTGATGGACTGCCCGAGGTCGTCGACCTCGATCGCGCTCCGGTTGGCCATGCCCGTCACCAGCGGTCCGGCGCGCAGCATCCGGTCGACGTCGACCGCCCGCCGGTCCAGGTTGTAGGTGACGCTGTTGACCGGGTCGAGCCAGCGCCGGCCGGCGAACGTGGCCGCCGCGGTCAGCCAGGTGTCGTGCATCAGCCGGTACGGCGGCTGGGTGTTCACCGACCCCGACAGGCCGGCCAGGACCTGGTCGTCCCAGTACGCCCCGGGCGCCTGCCGGTAGATGCCGGTGACCCGCAGCCCCACGGTCGGCAGCGCACCGGCCTGCTGCACCGCCGGCTGCTCGACCACCGGCACGGTGGAGCCCACCGCCAGCCCGAAGTTCTTCTGGTCGGCGGCGGTGACCGCGATCTCGCCGTCCCGGCTCGGGCAGCCGCCGGCCAGCCAGCTGACGTGCTCGCACGCCCCGGCCCGCCACTGCAGCACGCCGACCGGCGACCGCTCTGTCTGGTCGGCCCGGGTGACGAGCAGCGACGTGCCGTCGATGCGCGGCTCGAACCAGGATCCGCGCCGAGGCCGGCAACAGGCCGGCCAGCTCGTCCTGCGAGGCAGGTTCGTAGCTCGGGGAGTCCACCCCCAACCGGAACCGCGACAGCGACCGGATCTCGATCGCGGTCGCGCCGGCCGGCGCCGAGTCCACGGTCAGCCGGGTCAGCGCCTGCTGCATGGCCCGGTCGTAGAGCGGTGCCAGCACCGTGCAGGCGGTGATCACCGCCGCGAGGGCGAGCAGCACGAGCGCCTGCAAGCGCCGGTACCGGATGGCCGCCCACACGCCGACAGCCTCTCACCTGCGTCGTTCTTCGGTGATCCGCTACGCCGGCCCCGCCTCCAGCATGCCCTTGACGATCTCAAGGGCCCGCTCGGCCGGCAGGCCGAGGCCGCGGACGGTCGCCGCGTAGTCGGCGGCGGCGTCCACCGCGCGGGTCTCGTCGGTGCCGGTGACCACGGTGCCGTTGCGGCCGCGGGTCGCGACGAGCCCGGCCTGCTCGAGCTCCCGGTACGCCCGGGCGACCGTGTTCACCGCCAGTCCCAGGTCGCCGGCGAGCCGCCGCACGGTGGGCAGTCGCGCGCCCGGGACCAGCTGGCCGGCGTGGATCTGGCGGGCGATCTGCCCGCGCACCTGCTCGTACGGGGGGACCGGCGAGCGGGGGTCGTAGCTGATCACGCCGGCTGCCGGCTCCGGTGCAGGCGGCGCCAGTGCCGCGGTCCGCCGGTCAGCTCGTGCACCGTGCCGACCACCGCGACCGCGACCAGCAGCACCAGCGGTGCCCACCCGCCAAGGCGCCGGGCGACACCGGTGATGTCGTAGTCCTGCAGCGCAGTCGACAGCCCGAAGACCGCCGCGGCCGACAGCGCCGCGGTCAGGTGCAAGGCGTCGCGGACGGCCTGGGCCCGGAACACATCGTCGGCGGCGAGGTCGGTCGCCGAGGCTGCCCGCTGCCGGCGGCGGACCAGGAACAGAGCCAGCAGCAGCGAGGCCGACCAGTCCGCCCGCCGCGACCGCGACCAGCCAGCCGACCTGCGCGCCCGGGGTGTCCGCCGCCTGCGGCGGGGCGGGTCCGCGCGGTGCCAGCGACCAGGCCAGAGCGAGCAGCGGGGCGCAGCCGGCGGCCGCCACCGCGACCCAGACCAGCCAGCCCGGGACGTAGTCGGTCACCCCGGTGCCGGTCTGGTGGGCGATCCGGGGCCCGTCCGCCGGCGCGGGCGGGGTGGCGAGCTGGTCGGCCAGCGCACCCACCGCCAGCCCGACCCAGATCAGCGCGACCGAGTCGGTCAGCGCGGTGGCCAGCAGGCCGAGCGCGACCCCGGCCAGCACGATCAGCTGCCGCCGGCGCACCCGCCGGACGAAGCCCTTGTCGTCCGCGGCCGCCGGTAGGCCGACGCGGCCGGCGTAGGCGGCGGCCCGCCGCCGGGTCCGCCAGCCGCCGAAGGCGCCGAGCCACCAGCCGGCCGCGAGCAGGAGCGCGAGGAGTGCGGCCGAGGAGCCGAGGCGAGCTTCTGCATCCGGCATCGTCTCAATGTAGCAATACAAAGAGCGGGAAGGCTAGTCGTCCGGCCGGCCGGCAACCCGACAGCCGGCACGAACCTCTGACGCGGAACACTAGTCCTCGGGGAGGGCGTCGTCGGCGAGGACGGAGACCGAGGTGATCCGGTGCAGCGCGAACGTGCGCATCTCGTCCCGCTGGTGGTCGTAGCCATGCAGGTAGCCGCCGTTCACCGAGGCCGGCTCGACGATCCGCTGCGAGGCCGCGCCCTGCGCGTTGACGTACCCGAGCAGCACCGCCTGGTTGGCCGCGGCCGCGTCGCGGAGCAGGCCGAGCGTGGCCGCGGTGGTCACCCCGGGCACGTCCACCGCGACCGACACCGCCTGCGCGGCGGAGCGCAGTGCCCGGTCGCCGGCCCGCACCGCCCGGACCAGCTCGGCCAGCTGGGCGTCGCCGACCGCGGGCGGCTCGGCGGCGCGGGGCAGCGCCGGCCGGCCGGCGGCCCGGCGCGCGTCCGGGCGGGTGATCACCACGGCGCCCTCGGGCGACTCGGCCACCGGCGCGTATCCGGCCTCGCGCAGCACGGCCAGCATCCGCTCCACGCCGGCCCTCGCGACCACCACGGTCGGCGCGATCCGGCGCAGCCGCAGCGAGTCGACCTTCCGGTCGGCGACGACGGCGGCCAGCAGCGCCTCGTCGTCGCAGCGCAGGTAGGCGCCGGCGGACGCCGGCCCGCAGCGCGCCGTGCCGCCGGGCCACGTCGTCGACCAGGTACGTCAGCCCCTGCGGCACCGGCGTGCGGGACCGGGACCGGAACAGCTCGTGCAGGTCGGCCGCGGACCGGCCGGCGTCCAGCGCGCGCCGCACGGTCGCCTCGGTGACCCGGTAGACCGTCGCCGCCCCGGCCGACTCGACGTCGGCGACCAGCGCCATCTCCCGGGCCAGGTCGACGTCGAGCGGGCCGGGGGCGACCACGGTGAGGTCGGCCTGGACGAGCACGTGGTCGACCGGCGGCGGCAGCCGATCGGCCAGCGCGGTCGCCACGGCCGGCTCGGAGCCGCCGGCCAGCAGCGCCCGACCGTACGAGGTGAGCGCGCCGCGGCCGGTCAGCCCGACCAGCTCGGCCTCGCGCAGGATGTCCTCGACCAGGTCGGCGCGCTGCCCGCTGCGCCGCGGTGACCGCCAGGCCAGCTGGTCGGCGAGCGCTGCCGCGTCCAGCACGGTGCCCGGCGGCAGGTCGGCCAGCACGGACAGCACCCGGCGGCGGGTGCCCGGCGCGCTGGTCCGCTCCACCTCCATCGACAGCGGCGCCAGCGCCCGGCCGCGGTCGTCGCGCTGCCCGACCAGCGCCGGCAGCCGGGTCATCGCCAGCCAGGACGTCGCCAGCCGCACCCAGCGCAGCGCCGCGTCCAGGCCGAGCCAGCCGTCGTACCGGTCGGTCGGCAGCCAGACCGGCTCCTGGTTGCCGCCGACGTCGAGCAGGCCGGCCGCCCGGGCGGTCTCCAGCAGCGCGGCCGCGGTCGGCTCGTCGGCGTCGACCACCTTGGCCGTGCGGCGCAGCTCCCGGACGCCGAGCCCACCGGAGCGCAGCTCCACCGGCGGCTCCAGCGCGTACGCCTCCAGCAAGGTCTCGACCAGCCGCAGCAGGGTGAGCACCTGGCCGGCGCCGGCGGCGTCCGCGGCGTCCGTCCCCACCTCGCGCGGCGTCGCGTGTCGGGCGGCCGCAGCCGGGGCGGGCCGAGCGGCTCGTCGCCGCGGACCAGCAGCCCGACCTCGCGGGGCAGCTCGACCGTGTCCGAGTCGATCCCGAGCAGCAGGCCGTGCGCGAGCAGCCAGCGCACCGGGGTGTCCGCGTCCTCGGCCGGGACCGGCCTGGTGGCCTCCCGCACCGAGCCGAGCGGCGGCCCGCCGGCGAGCTGCCGAAGCACCTCCCGCTCCCGGTCGCCGGCCAGGGCCAGCAGGCTGCGCAGCCTGCGTCGGGTCGGACATCGCCTCGGTCAGGATCGCCCCGGCCGCCGGCTGCCGGGCGTCCGGCAGCCCGAGCGCGGCCAGCACCGGCGCCAGCTGGGGTCCGGTCGCCGTGCTCAGCAGCGCCCCGTACGGCCGGCCGAGCCCGCCGGCGTGCACGCCGACCACCTCCCGCACCGTGCCGGGCACGTGCAGCGCGCCGTCGTCGCCCCAGACCAGCGCCAGCGCGCGCAGCCGGTCCACCGCGGCCCGCACGTCCGGCTCCGGCGCCGCCGGCAGCAGGTCGCGCACCGACCCGTACGAGCCGGCGGTGCCGGACAGCAGGGTGGCCGCGTAGCCGACGGCGCCGTTGCGCGGCGGCGTCGCCTCGGTGGCCAGCACGACCGCGTCGAGCACCTGCAGGGTCCAGGCGTCCAGGCCCTCCAGCGCGCGCAGCACGGAGAACCGCACGCCGGCCCGGTTGGCCAGCGCGCCGAGGTCGCCGGCGGCCGGGACGGCCAGGTCCGGGCGGGACCGGAGCAGGCCGGCGAGCATCTCGTCCGGCTGCGCGCGCAGCCAGTCGGCGAGGCTGCGTGCCCTGCTCTCGGTCATCCGGTCCAGAGTAGTCGCGAAGCGCGGGACCGGACCCGGCGCTCAG
This sequence comes from uncultured Actinomycetota bacterium, assembly GCA_963770145.1. Taxonomy (GTDB): domain Bacteria; phylum Actinomycetota; class Actinomycetes; order Mycobacteriales; family CADCTP01; genus CADCTP01. The sequence goes on from CAVYOJ010000002.1 coordinate 949,748, forward strand.
GTGGCCAGGACGACCATGAACACGATCAGCACGAGCAGCGCGACCACCACCGCGACGCCGAGCCAGACCATCCGCTCCTCCAGCCGCCACTGCGGGCTCTGGACGAAGTCGACGAACTCGCACTCGGCGTCGGTCTCCTCGGACCGCACGCCGATCGGCACCCACCAGCGGCGCGGCCGGGTGCCGACCAGGTAGCGCGGGGCGGTGACGATCACGTCGAAGTCGTGGGTCTGCCGCGGCCGCAGCCGCTCCGGCGTGCGCGGCTCGCTCTGCTCGCCGCGGATCGCCCGCCGGGCCACCCGCATGAGCTCCTCGCGGCGGCGGTCGTCGTCGCGGACCCAGTACTTCATCGTCACCCGCTGGGCGTCCACCCGCAGCGGGATGTTGCCGTCGTTGCGGACGTGCACCCGCAGCTGTATCGGGACCTCGCCCTGCACGGCCGGCGGGGTGGCACCGACCGGCCGGGTCGCCATCGCCGGCGACGGCTCGACGCCGATCCGGGCGGTGCAGGTGAAGACCACCTGCTCGGTCTTCTCGTCGATGATCACCGCATGCAGGTCGTACGCGTGGCCGCCCTCGGGCCTGGTGTCCTCCGGCCGGACCTCCAGCGGGATCTCCTGCTGGCGGCGGGACTGCAGCTCGAGCCTGGGCTGCCGGCGCGGCCGGGTGTAGCGGGCCAGCGGACCGGCCAGCTCGACCCGGACCAGCCGGGTGACCGTGTCGTGGTTGTCCAGCACGAGCGTGAGCCGGGCCGGGTCGCCCGGGTCGCTGCGCCGGAAGTCGGGCGCGAACTGGGCGCGGATCAACGAGTCGCGCGGTCCACCCGGCTCGTGCGGCGCGCTCATCTCCTTATCCCTGGGACGGACCCGGCCTCGTGCCTCGGGCTCGCTCATCCGGCCTCCTGCTCACAGCGCGTTCTTGATCGTGCCTGGTAATGGTGACAGACCTGGGCCGCGAAAAGGGGTTGCGGTGACAGGACGACCCGGGTCGCGAGACACTGCGCGCACGTGATCGTGGAAGTCCTGGAGTCGAGGAGGTCGGCGATGGCCGAGTCCGAGGAGCGCGACCGGACCGCTGTGCCCGATGGCCACCTGCCGGTCACCGAGCTCGCGGCCGAGCGGCCTGGACCGCTCTCGCCGTTCGGCGAGGACGTGGAGTTCCCGCTGCCGCCGGACAAGGTCGCGTACGTGCACCCGTCGGCGGACGACCGCCCGCGGCTGGCCGGCGACCCGTACAGCTGGGACTGACCCGTGTCCGGGTCGTACGCGAGCGGCACCTCGACGGTGCCGCTGCTCGGCGAGACGATCGGGGACAACCTGCGCCGCACCGTGGCCCGCTTCGGCGACCGCGAGGCGCTGGTCGACCGCGGCTCCGGCCGCCGGTTCACCTACACCGAGCTGCTCGACGCGGTCGAGGCGCTCGCGGCCGGGCTGGTCGAGGCCGGCGTGCGCACGGGCGACCGGGTCGGCATCTGGGCGCCCAACCGGTGGGAATGGGTGATCCTGCAGTACGCGACCGCCGACATGGGCGCGATCCTGGTCAACATCAACCCGGCGTACCGGACGCACGAGCTGGAATACGTGCTCAACCAGGCCGGCATCTCGATGCTGGTGGCGGCGCCGGCGTTCAAGACCAGCGACTACCGGGCGATGGTCGGCGAGGTGCGGGACCGGTGCCCGCAGCTGCGGTCGGTGATCTTCCTCGGCGACCCGGAGTGGGAGTCGCTGTCGACCGGCGACCGGTCGGTGCTGCCGGAGCTCCGGGCCGGGCTGAGCTTCGACGACCCGATCAACATCCAGTACACGTCCGGGACCACCGGGTTCCCGAAGGGTGCGACGCTCTCGCACCACAACATCCTCAACAACGGCTTCTTCGTCGGCGAGCTGTGCTCGTACACCGAGGAGGACCGGGTCTGCATCCCGGTGCCCTTCTACCACTGCTTCGGCATGGTGATGGGCAACCTCGGCGCCACCTCGCACGGGTCCTGCATGGTGATCCCGGCCGAGGGCTTCGACCCGCGGGCGACGCTCGAGGCGGTCGCGGCCGAGCGGTGCACCTCGCTGTACGGGGTGCCGACGATGTTCATCGCCGAGCTGGGCGACCCGTCGTTCGGCTCGCACGACCTGTCCTCGCTGCGGACCGGGATCATGGCCGGCTCGCCCTGCCCGGTCGAGGTGATGAAGCGGGTCGTCACCGACATGGGCATGGCCGAGGTGACGATCTGCTACGGGATGACCGAGACCTCGCCGGTGTCCACCCAGACCAGGGTCACCGACGACCTGGAGCGGCGGGTGTCCACGGTCGGCCAGGTCCACCCGCACGTGGAGATCAAGATCGTCGACCCGGCGACCGGGCTGGTGGTCCCGCACGGGACCCCGGGCGAGTTCTGCACCCGGGCGTACTCGGTGATGCTCGGCTACTGGGACGAGCCGCAGAAGACCGCCGAGGTGCTCGACGCCGCCGGCTGGATGCACACCGGCGACCTGGCCGAGATGGACGCGGCCGGCTACGTCAACATCGTCGGGCGGATCAAGGACATGGTCATCCGCGGCGGCGAGAACGTGTACCCGCGCGAGGTCGAGGAGTTCCTCTACACCCACCCGGACATCGTGGACGCGCAGGTGATCGGCGTCCCCGACGAGAAGTACGGCGAGGAGCTGGCGGCCTGGGTCCGGCTCAAGCCGGGCGCGCCGGAGCTGACCGCGCAGGCGCTGCGGGAGTTCTGCACCGGCAAGCTCGCCCACTACAAGATCCCCCGGTACGTCCGGGTGGTGGACGAGTTCCCCATGACCGTCACCGGCAAGGTCCGCAAGGTCGAGATGCGCGCCGATTCGGTCAAGCTCCTCGGCCTGGAGGAGATCGCCGCCCGCCAGCACGCATAACCTGCTGGGGTGGACGACCTCTCTGCGCGGCTGGCGGATCTCGATCGGCTGATCGGCTCGTACGGGTCGGTGCTGGTGGCGTTCTCCGGCGGGGCCGACTCGGCGTTCGTGCTGGCCCGGGCGGCGGCGGTGCTCGGGCCGGCCGCGGTGGTCGGCGCCACCGCGGTGTCGGCGTCGCTGCCGGAGGCCGAGCTGGCCGCGGCCGGTGAGTTCGCCCGCGGGCTCGGCGTGCGGTGGGAGACGCCGCGCACGGACGAGATGTCCCGCGCCGGCTACCGCGCCAACGCCGGCGACCGGTGCTTCTTCTGCAAGGCCGAGCTGGTCGACGTGCTCGGTCCGCTGGCCGACCGGCTCGGGCTCGCCCACGTCGCGACCGGGACCAACGCCGACGACGTCCGCGCCGGCTTCCGGCCCGGGATCCGCGCGGCGGCCGAGCGCGGCGCCGTCACCCCGCTCGCCGACGCCGGGCTGACCAAGGCCGAGGTGCGCGCCGCCTCCCGGGAGATGGGGCTGTCGACCTGGGACAAGCCGGCCGCGGCCTGCCTGTCCAGCCGGATCGCGTACGGGATCGAGGTCACCCCGGCCCGGCTGGCCCGGGTCGAGCGGGCCGAGGCGGCGCTGCGGGCGGCGCTGGCCGGCGGCCGGGCTGCCGGTCCGCGACCTGCGGGTACGCGACCTCGGCGAGGCCGGTGCCCGGGTCGAGGTCGACCGGGAGCTGGTGCCGGCGGTGGCCGAGCGGCCGGACCTGCTCGCCGTGGTGGACGGCTTCGGGCCGGTCACGCTCGACCCGCTCGGGTTCCGGTCCGGCTCGCTCAACACGGTCCTGGACGACCGGTATCGCTGAGCCGGGAGGCGTCGTACCGGTCCGTCGCCGGTCGGTCACCCGCAGCCAAACCTGCTGGGGGACGGCCGCGGCGGGCGACTAGCCTGGTAACCACCAGCGCCGATCGCGGCGCGCAGCGTTGGAGGACGAGGGCTCGTGCCGACTGGCAAGGTGAAGTGGTTCAGCTCGGAGAAGGGCTTCGGCTTCCTCTCGCGGGATGACGGTGAGGACGTGTTCGTGCACCGTGACGCGCTGCCGGCCGGGGTCACCGAGCTCAAGCCAGGTTCGCGGGTGGAGTTCGGCGTGGCCCAGGGCCGGCGCGGCGAGCAGGCCCTGTCCGTCCGGGTGCTCGACCCGATCCCGTCGCTGGCCAAGGCCCAGCGCAAGCCGCCGGACGAGCTGGCGATCATCGTCGAGGACCTGATCAAGCTGCTGGACGGCGTCTCCGACGCGCTGCACCGCGGGCGCCACCCGGACCGGGCCGCCTCCCGCAAGGTCGCCACCGTGCTCCGCGCGGTCGCCGACGACCTCGAGGCCTGAGCCCGGACAGGCCGACCGCCCGGGCTCCTCGCGGGGACCCGGGCGGTCCGCTGTGTGGCTCGGGCGGTGCCGGCGAAGTACCGATCCTGTCCGGCCGTTCGGGCAGCCATCTACCCGTGGCCCGAGGCCCAAAACGGGCGGCCCGACCTCGTACGTCTCTGGGTTCGACTTGTTACGCAACGGAGGATGAACCCTGATCGCGGCGCGGGTCCGGTTAGCTCCGTAGTGATCGTCTTTGACTATCCGTAGTGTCGACGCGGGCATCCGTAAAAGCGGCTCTGTGGTGTTCCGTAATCAGTAACGTGATTACGCCGAATGGCATGCGGGCAGGAGGGTTGAACCGCAGACGGCAGGGGGTATCCGAGATTCCGGCAGGCGACGGTCGAAACAGTTCCGGGCATTCCCGGACACCAAATTCCCGTGGCCCTCAATTCCCCTCACTCTTTTACCTGGAGGTTCACGTGAAGCGCGTCATGCTCGGTGCGGCCGCGACAGCAGTGGCGGCCGACGGCGGCGGTCCTCGTCCCGCAGGCGGCCGGTGCCACCGGCGGCGGCAGCACCGGCGACTCGATCGATATCGCATCAACCAGTACGCGGACTACGACTTCGTCCGGCACCCAGCTGGACGTCGACTGCAGGTCGCGCTGCACCGGGCGGCACGGGCGCTGGCAGCATCGTCGGCAGCGTCGTCCAGGCACCGCCGAGAGACCGGCCGCGCCCGGTCACCCCGTCCACCGGGATCAGCACGGTCGTGTGCGACGGCAAGTCGCACACCGTCGGCATCACCGTCGATCGGCGTCGGCTACGACGCCGGCAAGGCCAAGGCGACCGTGACGCTGCAATCCGCGCCGCTGCAGACCAAGACCGTGACCGCCGGCAGACCATCGTCAAGGCCGTCTGAGCCCGGCACGCAGAGGGCCCCTGCCAGACCGGCAGCGGGCGCCTCGTGCTGTACGGGCCGGCTCAGCCGGGCACGTCTGCCGTTGATGTACTGCTGGGCCTTGGCGCAGACGACGTTGCCGACCTGGGTGCCGACGGCGCGGCCGTGGCGTCGCCGCTGAGCGAAGTGGATGCCGCCGATCCGGCGGGAGAAGCCGGCGTCGTCGAGCGTGTTGGTGAACGTCGGCCAGGTGAAGACGATGTCGGTCGCCGGGCGTGTTCGCCTCGAACTTCGAGCGAGTCCTTCTCGATCGTCACGTACGCCCCGAAGGTGTCGCCACCGGTGAAGGCCTGCAGGATCTTCGCGCCCGGCGCGAGCTGAAGGTGGAGTGCCCGGAGATGTACTCCGGGAAGGGCGGGGTCAGCACGGTGACGTGCTGGTAGGGCAGCCACTGCGAGCCGTCGACCCAGCCCGAAGCCCTTGTTCGGGACCGAGCCAGGAGCGGACCAGCTGGCCCTGTCTTCTGGTTGCGGATCGCGGAGATCGGCCGGATCGAGTCGAACTTGTACTTCTGGTACCAGGCGGCGATGCCCGCGTCCATTTCCGCGTTGCCGAGCGCGAAGAAGAGCTTGACGGTCCTGGTCGAGCGAGTAGCTGCTCTTCCGGGAGATGGCCTGCGCGAAGACGAAGGCGTGGCCGGGCGGGAATTCCGACTTCGGCCCGTCGGCCCAGTACTCCGCCTGCGACTTCTTCCGGTCGTCGAGGTCGGCCGCGTCCTGCGACCTCCTGGTTGATCTCGGCCGTCGGAGTAGGTGCCGTCCGGCGTTCTTCGGCGGCCCGCTGACCCGGTAGCTCGACCCCGGGTTGGCGAAGGCGACGATGACCGGCCCCACTGCGGGGTGGTCGCCTTCTGGATCACGTAGTCACCGGACGCGGTGTCGCAGGTGCCGGTCGGGACCGGCGGCCGGCCGTGGCTGACGCCGGCGTCGGTCAGCACGCACAGCGGCTGCCACAGCATCGGGAAGGTGACCGGGGCCGGGGCCGGGGCGTTCTTCGGCTGGTAGCCGGTCGTGTCGGCGTACCCGTTCGAGCTGGTTGGACCCGTCCGCGTGCCGGAAGTCGAGCACCGCCTTGGCCGCCCGGTTGCCGATCCCGGTCGGGCTGGTGTCCATCGTGGTCGTGTCGATCGGGTAGCCCAGCGCCGTCATCTGGTCGCGCGTACGCCTGCAGTCGGCTGTTGCGGCAGGCTCGGGAACAGGTCGGTGAGCACCCGGTAGGCGGCGTAGCTGATCGCCTTGCTCTTGTTGGCCATCGGTCGCGCTCGGCGGCGGGCCGGCGCAGCTGAGCCGCCGAGCCGGGTGCCCTTCGCCACCGGCGTCGTACGCGGCCCACGCGTCGTACTCGGCGGTCTGCAGGATGCCGAGCGCCCGCGAGGTGACCGTCGGGCCGGTGGCCGGCGGGTTGGCCTGCGGATGGTCTCGAGCAGCTGCTCGTTCCACTTCAGCACGACGTTGTCGGTCGGCCTGGGGCCGTACGCCTCCAGGTCCCAGGTGGCCGGTGCGGCAGCGGCGCCGGCGGGGGAGCCGGTGGTGTGCACGGTCAGGGCGCCCAGGGTCAGCGCCGCCACCAGGGCAGGGGCGATCGCGAGCTTGTGTCTCATCACTCTCCAGGAAGGGTCCGGGCGTGTCCGGACGGCAGGGGAATCGTTCAGGTCAGGGGGTGTAGACCGGCAGCGAGACGCCGGTGACGGCCCGGCCGCTGTGCACCCGCAGCGTGCCGACGCCGCACGGGAAGCCCATCGGGGCCACCAGGATCGCCGCGAACGCCTGGTCCAGCGGCTGGTCGTCGGCCCGGCTGGCGGTGCCGGCGAACCGCTCCTGGCCGGCCGGCGACTTGGTCGGTTGGAGGGCCGCGTCGACGCTCTGCGCCTGCGGGGCGCCGACCACCTGCACGATGCCGGGCATCATCTCGCCGGGGATCGGGCAGCGCAGCGCCCAGGCCGTCGGTTCCGGCGCTGAGCCGGCGGGCATCGCCGACGCGCAGGCGGTCTTCCCGTCGACGTCGACGACCGAGCCGACCCAGGTGCTGCCGCCGCGGCGCAGCTCGTACGCGCGGGAGGACACCATGCGCTTGTCCGCGCTGTCGAGCGGGCGTGCATCCAACCGGGGACCGAGGGCGGCCACGGTCAGCGTGCCCTTGCCGGGGACCTTCGGCGCCAGCTTCGCGCCGTCGGTGAACCACTGGGTCTCGGGCATCGCGTCCCGGTCCGGCGCCAGCGAGGGGCTGCCGACCTCGACCTTGTCCGGCATCCCGCCGAGCATCTCGGCGGTCATGATCCCGCTGTAGAGGACCCTGGCGCCGCTGGCCCCGGGATAGCCGGCGTCGAGACCGAGCAGGACCACCCGGCTGCAGGTCGGGCACGCCCGGCGGGGACGGCAGGACGCCGCTGACCCCGTCGTCGCCGACCGCGGCGTGCTGCAGCGGCTTGCCGTCCATCGGGTTGCTGGCCAGCAGGCCGTCCGCGACCTGCGCCTCGGGCGAGACGAGCACCCGGACCGGGCCGGACGGGCCGGCCGGCGGCAGCAGCGTGAGGACCTGCGTGCCGCCGTGCAGCGGCTCGGCGTGCTGCAGCCGCACCGTCGTGCGCGTCGCGCCCACGACCTGGGCCAGGTGCGGCCGGCCGGCACCGTCCAGGCCCTGCAGGATCGCGACCGTGCGCCGGTCCAGCGCACCGGCCCAGAGCACGCCCACCGCGCTCGCCGGCGCCTCGGCCGCCGGTACGCCGGCCTTCCAGGCCCTGGTCGCCGCGGCCAGCGAGCGTCGGGTCGGCGGCCAGCTGACCCCGCGCCGGCCAGTTCAGCAGGCCGTCGGCCACGTCGATGGTGGGCACCACGGCTCGCGGGCCACCGCGCACCGATCCCTGCGCCAGCGGCGCGGCGGCCACCGGACCCGGCTCGACCGGCGCCGGGTCGTCCCCGCCCAGCCGGGGCACGACCACCGCCGCGGCCAGCAGCAGCGCGGCGACCGCGCCGGCGGCCAGCGCCGTCGGGCGCGCGGACCGGGGCCGGGCCGCACGGGTGGCCCCGTGGGCCGGTCGCGGAGCCGGTCGCGGAGCCGGGACGGGCGCCGGTGCGGAGATGACCTCGGCGACCCGGGCGGCGGCCGGCCGGGTGTAGTCCGACCAGCCGCGGCCGGCGGCGGCGAGCGCGTCGGCGACCCGCGTCCACGGGTCGGCCACGCCGGGCACCGCGGTGCGCAGCGTCAACATCGCCGCGTCCACGTCCGCCCGCAGCAGCCGCGGAGCGGTGTCCATGCGGGCGGCCGCGTGTTCCTCGGACAGCCCCTCGTCATAGCGCAGCACGATGGCCGCACGCCGTCGCGGCGCCAACCGGCAGACCGCTCGCCACATCGCGACGTCCGGGTGCGGCGTCGGACCGCCGGCCGCGAGCGGCGGCGGCTGGCCGGGATCGGCGACGTAGGAGCGCACCAACTCTTCCTTGGCGCTTTCCAGTGCCTCGGCGGGACCGAGCCGGTGGGCACGCGCCTCGACGACGCGAGCGGCGCGGTCGGCGAGCTCGTGCGCCCGCGCCGGATCGCCCGTCAGGAGGTAGGCCTGGCGGAGCAGGTCTCCGTGTGGTTCTCGGCGCAGCGCATGGGCCTGCGTGTCGTACGTCAGCAACCCCGTGTCCCTCGGCGTCGGCCGTGCTCCGATGCCCGTGGTTTCGAGCCGGACGACACGGTAGATGCTGGTCCCGGCGTCGCGATGCTGCCGCGGAGCGCAGATTTTGCTGCTCCGTGTGCCGGTGTTGGAGCGGACCGACTCAACCGTCCCGGTGAACGGAGCGGGTACGAGTGACGACGGTGCGGCGAGAATGTGATCTGCGTCGCTCTGACGAACCGCCTCGGCACCGTTCATTGTGGCCAGGCGGACTACGCCGTTCGGGCTCGGTAGTACCGATCGGTGCGGCCTAACAGCCGATCATGCTCGGCGCGGCCGGCCGGAGTCAGCGCGTTCGGTCCGGACGTGGCTGCCGGTGCGGCTGCGGGTGCGGCCGCGGGTCCCCGGCCGCGCCTGGTGAGCGGGCGGCGGCGGCCGAGCAGGGTGACCGTGAACGCCGCGACCAGCAGGCCGGCCGCCACCGCGAAGCCGAGCGTGCCGTTCGACGGCAGCGCGACGCCGAGCCCGCCGCCGACCACCCAGGCCAGCTGCAGCAGCGTCTCCGACCGGGCGAAGGCCGACGCCCGCATCGCGTCCGGCACGTCGCGCTGGATGATCGCGTCCAGGCAGAGCTTGCCCAGCGCGTTGGCGGTGCCGGCCGCGGCGACGACGAGCAGCGCCGTGCCGAGCCCGAACGAGAGCGCGGCGACCACCGAGATGCCGGCGACCACGCCGATCGAGCCGAGCAGCACCGGGTCGGGATGCTTCATCGGCATCCGGGCGCCGATCGCGGTGCCGACCACGGCCCCGCCGGACGCGCCGGCCACCAGGCCGGCCAGCGCGAGCGCGGCCGTCGTGCCGGTCTCGGTCGACTGGATCCAGAAGGCCAGGAACAGCGTGAGGAATCCGGACAGCCCGCGCAGCGCCGCCGACGCCCGCAGCGCGGTCACCACCTGCGAGCCGAGCGACAGGCTGCCGGGCCGGCGCCCGATCGGACCGGTCCGGGTCAGCGCCGCCGGCGAGACCGGCTGCTCGCCCTCGGCCGAGTCGACCGCGGCGGGCAGCCGCAGCGACAGGATCGCCGCGCCGAGGCAGAACACCGCGGTGATCCGCAGCGCCAGCGGGTAGCTGCCGGACAGGTGGATGATCCCGGCCAGCGCGCCGCCGCCGATCGCCGCCGCGGCCAGCCCGAACATCGACATCCGCGCGTTCGCCGAGACCAGGGTCAGGCCCCGGGGCAGCACCCTGGGCAGGCAGGCTCCCTTGAGCACCGCGTACGCCTTGGACAGCACCAGCGCGCCGAACGCGGCCGGGTAGAGCGCGAGCCCGTTGTGGAACTCGGCCGCCATCACCCAGGCCAGGACCCCGCGGCCGAGCGCGGTCGCGGCCAGCGCCATCCGCCGGCCGCGCTGCAGCCGGTCGAGCGCCGGCCCGATGAACGGCGCCACGATCGCGAACGGGGCCATCGTGACCAGCAGGTAGAGCGCGACCTGGGTGCGCTGCTCGCTGCGGGCGGCGGAGAAGAAGATCGTGCCGGCCAGGCAGACCGCGATCATCGCGTCGGAGGTGTAGTGCGCCGCGTGCGCCCAGATCAGCTTGGTCAGGCCGGACTCGCCGGCCCCGCCGGCCCGGGACGCGTCCCGGACCCGGCGGGCGCCGGCCCCGACGAGGTAGCGCGACCGGGCCGCGACGACCCTGGTCACGGTCAGCTTCTTCGGGACGTGCTGCTGCGGACCGCGCGGCCGGCCGCCGTCGTGCTCCCCGTCGGGGCGCGGTGGCGGCTGGGTGGTCACCCCTTCATCCTGCCGCACGGGTCCGACCCGATTGGGGGATCGGCGTCGGCTTTGGCACGATGACACCGTGCCGACCACCACAGCCGCGCGGCCCGACGCGACCCTCGCCGCCGCGGTCGACGTCGCCGAGGCGGCCGCCCGGGCCGAGAGCGGCGACCGGGTCGGCGAGCACCTCGGCACCCGGGCCGAGGGCGACCGGGTGCTGACCCACTTCTTCGCCGCCACCCTGCCGGGGTACGCGGGCTGGCGCTGGGCGGTCACGCTCGCCCGCGCGTCCCGGTCGCGGGCGGTCACGGTGGACGAGGTCGTGCTGGTGCCCGGCGACGACGCGCTGCTGGCGCCGGAGTGGGTGCCGTGGTCGGAGCGGTTGCGGCCGGGTGACCTCGGCGTCGGCGACCTGCTGCCGACCAACGGCCGGCGACGAGCGGCTCGTCCCGGCGTACCTGCTCTCCGACGACCCGGCGGTCGAGGCGGTCGCGTTCGAGCTCGGCCTCGGCCGGGTCCGGGTGATGTCGGCGCTCGGCCGGGACGACGCCGCCGAGCGGTGGTACGCCGGCGAGGGCGGCCCGGACACCGCGATGGCGACGCACGCGCCCGGCCGGTGCGCGACGTGCGGGTTCTACCTGCCGATCGAGGGCTCGCTGCGGGCGGTGTTCGGGGTCTGCGGCAACGCGTTCTCGCCCCGGGACGGCGCGGTGGTCTCCGCCGACGCCGGCTGCGGGGCGCACTCCGAGGCCGTGGTCGAGCAGGCGGCCACGCCACCGCCGCCGCCCACGTACGACGACGGTGTCGACATCGAGCGTGCCTGACCCGTTCGGGACCGCCGCGGTCCGGGACCGGGTGCTCGCCGCCTGGGCCGCCTCGCCGGCCCGGTTCCGTGAGGACGCCAACGCCGAGCAGGACCTGACCCACGGTGCGTACCGGGACCGGCTGCTGGTCGAGCTGGCCCAGAACGCGGCCGACGCGGCGGCACGGTCCGGTGTGGACGGACGGCTTCGACTGTCGCTCGTGGACGGACAGCTGCTGGCGGCGAACACCGGCGCGCCGCTGGACGCGGCCGGCGTCGAGGCGTTGGCGACGCTGCGGGCGTCGGCCAAGCGGGACGGCGGCGAGCGTCGGGCGGTTCGGGGTCGGGTTCGCCGCCGTGCTGACCGTCACCGACGAGCCGTCGGTGCACTCGACCACCGGCGGGGTGCGGTTCTCGGCCGCGGACACCAGGGCGGCGGTGGCCGGGGTGCCGGCGCTGGCCGGTGAGCTGGACGCGGCGCGGCGGGCAGGTGCCGGTGCTGCGCCTGCCGTGGGCCGGCCGACCCGGTGCCGGCGGGGGAGTGGGACACCGAGGTGCGGCTGCCGCTGCGGGCGGACGCGGTCGACGCGGTCCGGGCGGCGCTGGCCTCGCTGGACCCGGTGCTGCTGCTGGCGTTGCCGGCGCTGCGGTCGATCGACGCCGGCGGCCGGGTGCTGTCCCGAGTGGACGATGCGCGGCGCGGTCGTGCTGGTCGACGGCGGGACGCGGTCGCGCTGGGTCGTCCGGTCGGCGACCGGCGTGCTCGCCGACGACCTGCTCGGGACCCGGCCGGCGGAGGAGCGCGACCGTCCGGAGTGGACGGTGAGCTGGGCGGTGCCGGTCGACGGCGCCGGGCGGCCGGTGCCGCCGCCGAACCGGCCGGTGGTGCACGCGCCGACGCCGACCGACGAGCCGCTGTCGCTGCCGGCCGTGCTGCTCGGCACGTTCCCGCTCGCGTCCGACCGCCGGCACGTCACGCCGGGGCCGGTCACCGACGTGCTGGTGACCGCCGCCGCCCGCGCTGTACGCCGACCTGGTCGCCGCGCTGCCGCCCGACCCGGCCCTGCTCGCGCTGGTGCCGCGGCCCACCCTGGCCGCGGCCGAGCTGGACGCCGCCCTGGCCGCCGCCGCCCTCGCCGCCCTCCGCACGCACCGGCTGGCTGCCCCCGGCCGTCCCGACCGGAGCCGGACGCCGAGCCGTCCGCCGATCCCGGCGACCGACGCGGCGCCCGCTGCCGGGCGCCGAGGTCGAGCGGCTGGTGCCCACCGCCGCCGCCGTGGTCGACGCCGCGTCGGAGGGGTTGGTGGCGGCGCTGGCCGACCTGGTGCCGGGCCTGCTGCCGGCGTCCTGGTCCGGCCGCGGCACACGCGGCCGCGCTGGCCGCGCTCGGCGTGCGCCGGCTCGGCACCGCGGACGTGGTCGAGCTGGTCTCCGGCGCCGACCGCCCGCCGGCCTGGTGGCACGCGCTCTACGACGCGCTCGCCGACCGCCCGGACCGGGAGGCGCTCGCCGCGCTGCCGGTCCCGCTCGCCGACGGCCGCACCGTCACCGGCGCCCGCGGCGTGCTGCTGCCGGACAAGGACCTGCCGGCCGACGCCGCCACCGCGCTCGGCCTGCGCATCGCCCACCCGGACGCGACCCACCCGCTGCTGGAGCGGCTCGGCGCGACCCCGGCCACCGCCCGCGGCGTGCTCACCGACGACCGCGTGCTCGCCGCGGTCGCCGAGTCGTACGACGCCGAGGACCCGGAGCCGATCGCCGAGGCCGTGCTCCGGCTGGTCGCCGCGGCCGGGCTGCGGCCCGGCGAGCTGCCGGAGCTGGCCGAGCTGGCCCTGCCGGCCGAGGAGGCCGACTGGTACCCGGCCGGCGAGCTGCTGCTGCCCGGCTCCCCGCTGGCCGCGGCGGTCGGGCCGGACGCCCCGTTCGGCACGGTCGCCGCGGACGTGGTCGAGCGGCACGGCGCGGACGTGCTGGCCGCGGTCGGCGCGCTGCGCACGTTCGCGGTGCTGCGGGCCGGCGAGGTCGAGCTCGACCCGGACGCGGCCGACCACGACCTCGACCGCGAGGCCGAGTGGATGGAGGCGGTGCTGGACCGGCTGCCCGAGCAGCGCGTGCCGCCCCGGCTCGGCACGTTCGTCGCGGTCCGCGACCTCGACCTCGTGGTCGACTGGGACCGCGCGCTGCTGCTGCTGGCCGGCGTCGATCCGACCGCCGACGCCCAGCTCGCCGACGGCACGCACGTCCAGGTGCCCTCGTACACCACCTGGTGGCTGAGTACACACCGCACGTTCGGTGGCCGCCGCCCGGACCGGCTGCGCGCCCCGACCGCCACCGACCTCGACGGCCTGTACGACGTGGCCGAGGCGGCGCCGGACACGCTGGCCCTGCTCGGGGTCGCGCACAGCCTGGACGAGGTGCTCGCCGACCCCGACCGCGCGCTCGACCTGCTCGACCGGCTCGGCGACCCGGACCGCACGGTGCCGGCGGCGAGCCTGCGGACGGTCTACCCGCGGCTCGCGCTCGTCCTCGAGGACGCCGCCGACCCGCCGGACCGGGTCCGGGTCGGCCCGGCGACCACGGTGCCGCGGGAGGCGGCGGTCGTGCTCGACCTGCCGTACCTGCTGCCGCTGCTCGGCGACGAGCGCACCCCGGTGCCGGCCGACGAGGCGCCCGGGCCGGTGGCCGACCTGCTCGACCTGCCGCTGGCCGGCGAGCTGCTCGGCCCGCTGGCGCCGGACCCGGCGCCGGCGCCGACCGTCGCCTGGGCCGAGGTGCCCGGCGCCGAGCTGGCCGCCGCCCGGTGCGGCGGCCCGGTCCCGGACGCGACCGTGGCGATGCACGAGCGGCTCACCGTCGGCGGCACGCCGGTCCGCTGGTGGCCGGACGCCGAGACCGACCACACCGACGGCAGCCCGTACGCGCTGGGCCGCGCACTGGCCTGGCGGCTGGGCGCCTGGTCGGCGCGGGCCGCGGCGGTCGAGGCGCTGGCCGACCCGGACGACCCGCTCCTGGCCGCCGAGGACGCCCTCGCCTAGGAGTCCGAACGCGCCCGCCGCGTGGTGCCTAGCGCGGCCGGCCGTGCCGGAACCGCCGGTTGCGGGTCAGCCACAGCCCGATGAAGCCGAGCCCGAACCCGGCCACGCAGATCTCCAGCCACAGCCGGTGCTCGTGCCGCACCGGCAGCAGGGCCAGGAACGCCACCGCCCACAGCACGATCCCGATCAGGACCAGCGTGAACGTGTCCACCTCCAGCGGCGGCGGCGCCGGGCGCAACCCGGCCCGGCCGGGCAGCTGTCCGGTTTCGGCCGCGACATCCCGGGAAACTTCCGGCGACGCCGGATTGGCCTGATCGGACACATGCGCAAGGCTAGCCGCCGTGGCGACGACGACGGATGCACCTACCGAAACCCGCAGCGGGTTCGACCGCTACTTCCGGATCAGCGAGCGCGGCTCGACGGTCCGCCGCGAGGTGCGCGGCGGCGTCGTGACGTTCATGACGATGGCCTACATCGTCGTGCTCAACCCGCTGATCATCGGCCTGGCCAAGGACGCCGACGGGCGCGTCCTCGGCATCCCTCAGGTGGCCGGCGTGACCGCGCTGGTCGCCGCGGTGACGACGATCGCGATGGGCGTCTTCGGCCGGTTGCCGATCGCGCTGGCGACCGGCCTCGGCCTCAACGCCTTCCTCGCGGTGGCGGTCGCCTCGCAGATGTCCTGGCCGGACGCGATGGGCCTGATCGTGCTGGAGGGCCTGATCATCACGCTGCTGGTGCTCACCGGCTTCCGGATCGCGGTGTTCCGGGCCGTCCCGGCCCAGCTGAAGACCGCGATCGCGGTCGGCATCGGGCTGTTCCTGGCCCTGATCGGGCTGGTCGACGCGGGCATCGTGCGGCGTACCGGGGTCGGCCCGGTGCCGGTCCAGCTCGGCGCGACCGGCAGCCTGCGCGGCTGGCCGGTGCTGGTCTTCGTGCTCGGGCTGGCGATCACCGCCATCCTCGTCGCCCGCGGGGTGCGCGGCGCGATCCTGCTCGGCATCCTGGCCGGCACGGTCATCGCGCTGATCGTCAACGCGATCGCGCACCCGGGGCCGGCGGTCGGCGCCGACGGCTCGGTGAACCCGAGCGGCTGGCAGCTGACGGTGCCGACCTGGCCGGACAGCGTGGCCGGGATGCCGGATCTCTCGCTGGTCGGGCAGTTCTCGCTGTTCGGCGGGTTCGCCCGGATCGGCGTGCTCAGCGCCGTGCTGATCGTCTTCACGCTGATGCTGGCCGACTTCTTCGACACGATGGGCACGGTCGTCGCGGTCAGCGCCGAGGCCGGGCTGCTCGACGAGGAGGGCAACCCGCCGGACGTGCAGCGGGTGCTGCTGGTCGACTCGCTGGCCGCGGCGGCCGGCGGCGCCGCCAGCGCGTCCAGCGCGACCAGCTACGTGGAGAGCACCGCCGGTGTCGCCGACGGCGCCCGGACCGGGCTGGCCAGCGTGGTCACCGGGCTGCTGTTCGTGCTGGCGCTGTTCCTGACCCCGCTGGTGTCGCTGGTGCCCTCGGAGGCGGCCACACCGGCGCTGATCATCGTCGGCTGCCTGCTGATGATGCAGGTGCGGGACCTCGACCTGACCGACTTCGGGCTGGTGCTGCCGGCGTTCCTGACGATCGTGCTGATGCCGTTCACCTACTCGATCACCAACGGCATCGGCGCCGGCTTCGTCTCGTACGTGGTGCTGCAGACGGCCCGCGGCCGGGCCCGGACCATCCACCCGCTGCTCTGGGTGGTGGCCGTGCTGTTCGTCATCTACTTCGCGCTGGCGCCGATCGAGGACCTGCTCGGCATCAGCTGATCACCACCGCCGATCGTTTGATATGCTAACGATGTGGTGAGGTCGACGACGATCGACACCGCGCTGGCCAGCTCGCTGAGGTTGTCCGTGGTCCGGCTCAACCGCCGGCTCCGCGGCCAGCGTGCCGACACGTCGGTGACCCTCACCCAGCTGGCAGCGCTGTCGACGCTGAAGGGGCACGGGGCGCTCACTCCGGGCGAGCTGGCGGCGCACGAGAAGGTGACGCCGCCGTCGATGACACGCGTGCTGGCCGCGCTGGAGGAGCGCGGGCTCGTCTCCCGCCGGCCGCACCCGACCGACGGCCGGCAGGTGCTGGTCGAGCTGACCGACGCCGGGCGGGAGCTGCTGCACGGCGAGGTCCGGGCCCGGGAGGCCTGGCTGGCTCGACGGCTGGCCGAGCTGTCCGACGAGGACCGCGAGGTGCTGCGCGCAGCCAGCGCCGTGATCGACAAGCTGGTGGCCTCCGAGTAGGGGCCGGGACCGTCCGCGGGGACGCGGAGGAAGCAGAGGGTGCACGTGGCCGCCGCGGCGGAGATGTTCCGAAGCCTGCGGGTACGCAATTACCGGCTCTACGCCGGCGGCCAGGTGATATCCCTCACCGGTACGTGGATGCAGCGGGTCGCCCAGGACTGGCTGATCCTCGAGCTGTCCGGCAACTCCGGCGCCGCCATCGGGGTCGTGCTGGCCCTGCAGTTCGGCCCGACGCTGCTGTTCTCGATGTTCGGCGGCCTGCTCGCGGACCGGTACGACAAGCGCCGCATCCTGTTCGCCACCCAGTCGATCATGATCGCGCAGGCCGCCGTGCTCGGCCTGCTCGACGTCACCGGCGCCGTCCAGCTCTGGCACGTCTACCTGCTCGCGGCCGTGCTCGGCGTCACCAGCGCGATCGACGTGCCGGTGCGGCAGTCGTTCGTGGTCGAGATCGTCGGCGGCACCGACCTGCCCAACGCGGTCAGCCTGAACTCGGTGACCTTCAACCTGGCCCGGATCGTCGGCCCGGCGCTGGCCGGCGTGCTCATCGCCGTGGTCGGCACCGGCTGGGTGTTCCTGGGCAACGCGGTCTTCACGATCGCGGTGATCGTCGGGCTGGCGCTGATGCGCACCGGTGAGCTGTTCCGCTCGGCGCCGACCGGCCGCACGCCGGGGCAGCTGCGCGAGGGCCTGCGCTACGTCAAGGGCCGCGCCGGACCTGGTGCTGCCGATGGTGCTGGTCTTCGTGATCGGCACGTTCGGGCTCAACTACCCGGTCACGATGGCGCTGCTGGCCAAGGAGGTCTTCGGCCGCGGTGCCGCCGGCTACGGCCTGTTCACCACCGCGATCGCGGTCGGCTCGCTCGGCGGCGCGCTGATGTCGACCCGGCGGACCGCGGTGCCGCGGACCCGGCTGCTGCTGTCCGCCTGCTTCGCGTTCGGGTTCATCGAGGTGCTGGTCGAGCCTGATGCCGACGTACTGGTCGACCGTCGCGATGCTGCTGCCGATGGGCGCGGCCGCGCTGACGTTCACCATCGCCGCGAACTCGACCGTGCAGCTGGGCAGCGACCCGGCGTTCCGCGGCCGGGTGATGGCGCTCTACATGATGTGCTTCACCGGCGGCACGCCGATCGGCGCCCCGCTGGTCGGCGTGATCTCCGACGCGCTCGGTGCCCGGGCCGGCGTGCTGTGGAGCGGCGGGATCTCGGCCCTGGCCGCGCTCGGCGCCGCGGTCGTGGTCAGCCGCCGGCGCGGGGTGCGGCTGCGGACCCAGGTCGGTGAGGTGCTGCCGCACCCGTCGCTGCGGCTGCGCTGGGCCGCCACGGCCGAACCGGCCGGGACCGGCGCGCCGGCCGGGATCGCCGCCGACACCGAGCTGGTCGCCGACCGGCGCCGGGCCAGCTGAAAACAAGGGTGGCACGCGCCTGCGGCTCGGTTTACCGTGCAACGATGGGGGCGTCAGCCACCTCTGTCACCGTCGGCGTGATCAAGCTCGCTGCCGCCGCGCTCACGCCGGTCGCGCTGCTCTACGTGATGCTCAACTTCGGCAAGGTCAGCCGCGCGGTGCTGCGGGTGCTGCGCTGGTGCCGGCTGGTGCCCAAGCCGAAGCCCACCCCGCCGCCCCGCTGGTGCCGCTGGAGAAGATCACCACCGACCTGTGCCGGCTGTCGACCGCGATGCGGGACGTGCCGCCGGAGGCGTCCCGCGCCCGCAAGCACGGCCTGCTGCTCGCGTACGACGACGTGCTGGGCAAGGCGGCGCTCGCGCTGGACGTGCCGCAGGCGCTGGCCGAGCTGCCGCTCGGCATGGACCGGGACCTGGAGCGGATGCGGGTGGAGAGCGACCTGCGCGACGCCGGGCTGCAGTTCGGTCCCCGCAAGCGGCAGGACACGCCCTGAACCAGCGACTGTTCGCGGCGGTCGTGCCGCCGGAGTCCGCGCTGGACCACCTCGACGGTGCGCTGCGCCGGCTGCGGGACCGGCCGGGCGCGCCCCGCTGGGTCGGCCGGGAGCTGCAGCACGTGACGCTCGCGTTCTTCGGCGAGGTGCCGGAGGCCACGGTGCCGGCGGTGGCCACCGCGGTCGGCGACGCGCTGGCCGTGGTCGACGTGCACCTGCGGCTGGCCGGCGCCGGCACGTTCCCGGCCAAGGGCGACCCGCGGGTGCTCTGGGTCGGCGTCGACGGCGACGTCGAGGAGCTGGCCGAGCTGGCCGCGGCCGCCGCCGACGCGGGCCGGTCGGTGGGCGTCCCGATCGAGCGGCGCGCGTACCGGCCGCACGTCACGGTGGGCCGCTGGCCGCACTCCGCCGCGCGGGGACCGGCGGATCGCCGCCGCGCTGGGCAACTACGCCGGGCCGCACTTCACCGCCGGCGAGGTCGTGCTCATGCGCAGCCACCACGGCTCCGCCCCGCGGTACGAGACGATCGCGGCCTGGCGCGGAACGCCGGGCGGCACGGTGGGGACGCGGCGCCCGACGCCCCGCTGAAGACCGTGTCTACCAGGCGTAGTGCTCGGGCGCGGCCTTGTAGCCAGGGAAGATCTCGTCCAGCCGGTCCAGCACCTTGTCCTCGAGCCGCAGCTCCAGCGCCCGCTGCGCGCCGTCGAGCTGCTCGGTCGTCCGCGGGCCGATGATCGGCCCGGTCACCGCCGGGCGGGTGAGCAGCCAGGCCAGCGCCACGGTGGCCGGCTCCTCGCCGAGCTCCTCGCACAGGTCCTCGTACGCGCCGAGCTGCTCGCGGTGCTCGTCGATCACCGGCTGCTGCCGCGGCGCGACCCGCCGGCTGCCCTCCCGCTCCTTGCGCAGCACGCCGCCGAGCAACCCGCCGTGCAGCGGGCTCCACGGGATGACGCCGAGCCCGTACGCCTGGGCGGCCGGCAGCACCTCGAGCTCGACCTCGCGGGTGAGCAGGTTGTAGATCGACTGCTCGGAGACGAGCCCGAACGAGTGTCGACGGGCGGCGGCCTCGTTGGCCCGGGCCAGGTCCCAGCCGGCGAAGTTGGACGAGCCGACGTAGAGGATCTTGCCCTGCTGTACGAGGACGTCCATCGCCTGCCAGATCTCCTCCCACGGGGTTTCCCGATCCACGTGGTGCATCTGGTAGAGGTCGATGTGGTCGGTCTGCAGCCGGGCGCAGCGAGGCGTCGCAGGCGCGCCGGATGTTCAGCGCGGACAGCTTGTCGTTGTTGGGCCAGCGGTCGCCCATCAGCCCGTTGAGCTTGGTCGCGAGCACGGTCCGGTCCCGGCGGCCGCCGCCCTGGGCGAACCAGCTGCCGATGATCGTCTCGGTGCGGCCGCGGTTCTCGCCCCAGCCGTAGACGTTGGCGGTGTCGAAGAAGTTGATGCCGTACTCGTGCGCCTTGTCCATGATCGCGTGCGAGGTGGGCTCGTCGGTCTCCGGGCCGAAGTTCATCGTGCCCAGCACGAGGCGGGACACGCGCAGGCCGGACCGGCCGAGGTGGGTGTACTCCATACCAGCAGCATGCCCCACCGTTAGCGGGGCTAACGACCCAGGGCACCGGTCGCGACCGCCCGGTCTGACGGTATCAGTGGACGGGGTCGGGTGCGCCTTCGGCCAGGTGGCCGTCGTGCATGGACAGCACCCGGTCGGCGTAGCCCCAGGTCTCCGGGTTGTGGGTGGCGATGAGGCAGGCGCCGCCGGTGCGCAGCAGCTCGCGGAACCGGGCGAAGATCGCGTCGGTCCAGCCCGAGTCCTGGTGCGCGGTCGGCTCGTCGGCCAGCAGCAGCGTGGGGGAGAGCAGCAGCGCCCGGGACGCCGCGCAGCGCTGCTGCTCGCCGAGCGAGGTCTGCTTCGGGTAGCGGGCGGCCAGGTGCGCGATGCCGAGGGACTCCATCAGCTCGTCCGCCCGCGGCCGCAGCTCGGCCAGCCGCCCGGTGAGCCGCGCCGGCAGCAGGATGTTCTCCGCCACGGTCAGGTCGTCGAGCAGGCCGAGCGCCTGCGGGATGATCGCCAAGCTGGCCCCACGGCAGCCGGTCCGGCGACGTGCCGGCCAGCTCGGCGGTCCAGCGCATGCTGCCGCCGTCCGGCTTCTCCCACCCGCACAGCACGTTGAGCAGCGTGGACTTGCCCGATCCCGACGGTCCGACCAGCGCGACCAGCTCGCCCGGGTGCAGCACCAGCGCCACCTCGCGCAGCGCGTGCACGCGCTCGTCGCCGCGCAGGTAGGACTTCTCCAGCCCGCGGGCGTCGACGACGGTGTTGGCGGGGACGCTCACCAGGACTCGACCACCTCTCCGTGCTCCAGCCGCAGCAGGTGGTCGGTCGTGGCCACCACCCGCGGGTCGTGCGAGGACAGCAGGAACGCCACGCCCTCGTCGCGCAGGTCGTGCACCGCCTCCAGCACCCGGTCGGCCGAGGCCGAGTCGAGCTCGGCGGTCGGCTCGTCCGCGACCACGATCGCCGGCCGGCCGATCACCGCGCAGGCGAACGAGAGCCGCTGCTGCTCGCCGCCGGACAGCTGCACCGGCAGGTGGTCCGCCCGCCCGGTCAGCCCCAGCACGCCCAGCAGCCGGTCGATCTCGGCATCCTCCGGCTTGATCCCGCGCAGCTTGGCCGCGAGCCGGACCTGCTCGGCCGCCCGCAGGTATTCGACCAGGTTGTCGACCGGGTTCTGGAACACGTAGCCGACCGCGGTGCGGCGCAGCGCCCGCCGCTTGCGTACCGACAGGCCGGCGATCTCCTGGCCGCCGACCCGGACCGACCCGGTGGTGGGCCGGTCGACGCAGGCCAGGATCCGCAGCAGCGACGACTTGCCGGACCCGGACGGCCCGACGATCGTGCTCACCCGCCCGGGCGGGAACTGCTTGTCGATGCCCTTGAGCGCCTCGACCCGCTCGTCCTCGATCACGTACGTCTTGTGCACGTCCTGGACGGCGGCCGCCGGCTCGGCCGTGGTCGCGACCGGGCCGGCCCAGTCCGGGTCGCCCCAGTCGGAGCCCCAGCCCTCGGCGCCGAACGAGTCGGTCCCGTACGAGTCATGAGCCAAGGCGGAGCACCTCCGAGACGTCGGCCCGGTCGGCCGACCGCTGGGCGTACAGCGAGGCGAGCACGACGACGACCGCGACCGCGACCGCCGAACCGGCCAGGGCCAGCACCGGGACGGTGAGCAGCGGGGTCGGCGGCCGGGTGGGGTCGATGTCGAGCCGGTGGTAGACGAGCAGCACCGCGGCCCAGGCCAGTCCGGCGCCGATCACCCAGGCCAGCCCGAGCAGCACGCCGAGCTCGGCCAGCAGCGAGCGCAGGTGGGTGGCCCTGGTCAGGCCCATCCGTTTGCCCAGCGCGTACGAGGCGGTGCGGGTGCGCTGGCGGGTCTCCAGGTAGAGCAGCAGGCCGCCGATGGCGACCAGGCCGACCAGCGCGGCCAGCGCGGACAGGTAGCCGAAGGTCCAGGACACGCCGAGGAAGTTGGCCACGTCGAAGACGGTGTCCTGGGAGGTGATCAGGTAGATCCGGGCGTGCTGCGCGGTGACCGCGTCCCTGGCCCGGTCCGGCGAGCTGTCCCGGGACCACATCTCCGACAGGAACCCGGCGTACCGGTCGACGGTGCCGAGGCGGGAGCGGTCGACGATGAGCATCGCGCCGGGGACGCGCCGGCCGGAGAAGCGGGTTGCCTGCGCGACGACCTCGGTCTGGACCCGGGTGGTGCCGAGGCCGAGCTCGAACGTCCCGGGCGGGAACGCCGGGCCGTCCTCGACGACCGCGACCGCCGGGACGACGCCGCCGGTGGTCGGCGCGCGCAGCTTCGCCATCAGCGCGTCGAGCGAGTCGGAGGCGAACCGGCGGTCCCAGAACGCGGTCTTCGGGAACGTGTCCGGGTCGATCGCGAGCACGGTGACGTCGTCGGGCTGGTCGGCGACCTTGCCGTACAGGTAGCGGACGACGAGCGTGCCGGCCGCGTCGGTGGCCGCGGTGCGGCGGACCGGGTCGACCGACTGCACGGTCGTGGTGCTGCCGTTGATCAGCCCGGCCTTCGCGTCCAGCGTGTACTGGGAGGTCTGGGTGAGCGCGGCCGCGTAGACCAGCATGGCGATCGGCAGCGAGGCGGCGGCGAGCAGGATCACGCTGATCACCCGGGAGGCGGTGACCCGGCGGGCGGCCAGATACCAGGCCGCCGGCAGCCGACCGGCCGACCGGCCGAGCCGGGGCAGCAGCAGCGCCAGCAGCCTGACGATCAGCACCGCGGCGCCGGCCAGGAACAGCAGCGGGAACGCCACCACGAGCAGGTTGATCTGGGCGATCCCGGCGTCGAGGGTGACCGCGTCGCTGCCGCGCAGCCGCAGCCAGCAGCCGACCGCGGCGGCCAGCAGCAGCAGCTCCCAGGGCACCACCGCGACCCAGCCGCGGCGGGACGCCGACCGGCCGCTCGGTCGCCGCCCGCGACCGCAGCCCGGCCACCAGCGCCAGCAGTCCGAGCCCGGCGGCCAGCGCGACCAGCGCGGTCAGGCCGGCCTGCCACGGCGCCGACCGGTCCAGCCGCGGCGACGGCCCCAGCGCGGCGACCAGCCAGCGCGCGGCCAGCCAGCCCAGCACGGTGCCGACGACCGCCGGCAGCGCCAGCTCGAGCACCGCCTTGAGGGCCAGCGCGCCCGGGCCGACGCCGCGCGAGGACAGCAGCCTGACCTCCCGGGAGCGGCGGTCGGCCCAGTACGAGCCGGCCGCGCCGACCAGCAGCAGGGCCAGGATCGAGCCGCCGAGCGCGATCGGCAGCACCGGGCCGCGCAGCCCGTCCCGGGTCAGCTCCGTTCGCTCGACGAAGCCCGGCATCCGCCCGGTGCCGGAGTTGAGGTCGGCCAGCCCCTGCGGGACCGGCAGGCCCGCGGTCGCGTACGCAGCGGCCTGCTGGTCGGCGATCTTCCGGCCGTCGGTCAGCGTGATGTCCGTGGTCTTCGCCGGGGACACCCAGTCCTCCGCGCTGGTGCCGAAGTAGCTGTCCCGGACCGAGTCGAACGTGCCCGGGTCGGTGGCGATCACCAGCGGCGGCGGCGTCGAGTCGTTGCCGTAGCTCGGGTTCTGGAACAGGTTCGTGTACGAGCACCAGTACGGCCGGACGGCCTCCTCGTCCTGGTTGCGGTAGATCCCGACCACCCGGTACCCGGCGCCCTGGCCCTCGCCGGAGATCGAGAACGACACCCGGGAGCCGACCGTCGCGTCCAGCCGGGTGGCCATGCCGGCCTGCAGCCAGATGCCCGGCCCGGACAGCGTGCGGCCGACCGGGGTGATCTGGCTGGTCACGCCGTCCCGGTAGAAGATCCGGCCGCCGGTGGCCTGGGCACCGCGGACGACCTGGGTGGTCTGTTGGCCGAGGCGCACCCGGTACGGGTCGGCCAGCCCGGCGCCGGTCATCGCCGAGCGGACGGTGCCGTCATCGGCGTTGCGGACGCCGGTGCGCCGTCCGGGCCGCCGGCGAACTGGACGCCCTGCACGGTCGGGTAGCCGGCGTCCGGGCACTCGACGGCCAGCAGCCGGCGCAGCGACTCCGACGACGCCGAGGACAGGAACAGCACGCCGGACGAGCTGGCGCAGGCCAGGATCAGCGCCGCGCCCAGCACGGCGAGGATTACCGCGGGCTGTTTGAACGGCAGGAACGGCGCACGGGTCCACGGCGGGAGGAAGATCACCCCGCCGCCCGAGCGCCGCCGCGGCGCGCGGGTACGCGGCGGTGCCGACGTCCGCTGCGGTGGGTCGTCGACCGCCGCATCAGGGCGCGTCTGCAGGGTCGTCCGCACGTAAGCCACGGTAGGGGGTGATCCGGGTGGAACCGGTGGTTCCGTGACCGGATCGTGAACCGAGGCGGCCGTTCGGCACGGGGTCGGTAGCCTGCCCGGGTGCACGAGGTCACCGACCCGGCCGACCCGCGGATCGCCGACTTCCGGGACCTGACCAACGCCGACCGGCGCCCGGACCGGCCCGGCGGCAAGGGGCTGGTCATCGCCGAGGGCGTGCCGGTGGTGCAGCGGCTGCTCGGCTCGCCGTACCCGCCGCGGGCGGTGCTGGGCGTGCCCGCGCGGCTGGCCGACCTGGCCGCCGATCTCGCCGGGGCGTCGTTCCCGGTGTACGAGACCAGCGCGGACGTGCTGACCCGGACCGTCGGGTTCCACCTCAACCGGGGCGTGCTCGCCGCCGCCGACCGCGCGCCCGAGCCGGCGCCCGGCCCGCTGCTGGCGGCCGCCCGCCGGGTGCTGGTGCTGGAGGGCATCAACGACCACGAGAACCTCGGCGCGCTGTTCCGCAACGCCGCCGGGCTCGGGGTCGACGCGGTGCTGCTCGGGCCGCGCTGCGCCGACCCGCTCTACCGGCGGTCGGTGCGGGTCTCGATGGGCCACGTGCTGCGGGTCCCGTTCGTCCGGCTGCCGTCCTGGCCGGAGCTGCGCTCGGCGCTGGCCGGCTTCACCGTGCTCGCGCTCGCCCCGCACCCGCCGTCCGTACCGCTGTCCACTGTGGACCCGTCCGCGCCGAGGCTGGCGTTGCTCCTCGGCGCCGAGGGCCCCGGCCTGACGGCCGAGGCCCTCGCCGCCGCGGACACCAGGGTCCGCATTCCGATGGCCGCCGGCGTCGACTCGCTCAACGTCGCCACCGCCGCCGCCATCGCGCTGTATCACCTGCGCCCCGAGGCCGGCTAGACCAGCGAGTCCCGCCAGGCGCGGTGCAGCCCGGCGAACCGCCCCTCGCCGCCGACCAGCTCGTCCGGCGACCCGTCCTCGACCACGCGGCCGGCGTCCAGCACCAGCACCCGGTCGGCGATCTCCACCGTGGACAGCCGGTGCGCGATGATCAGCGAGGTCCGGTCGGCCAGGATCGTCCGCAGCGCCCGCTGCACCGCCCGCTCGCTCGGCACGTCCAGCGACGAGGTGGCCTCGTCGAGGATGAGCACCGCCGGGTCGGCCAGGAACGCCCGGGCGAACGCGACCAGCTGCCGCTGCCCGGCGGAGAGCCGGCCGCCGCGCTTGCGGACGTCGGTGTCGTAGCCCTCGGGCAGCGCCTCGATGAACCCGTGCGCGCCGATCGCCTCCGCCGCCGCGACCACCTGCGCCCGGCTGGCGCCCGGCCGGCCGAACGCGATGTTGTCCGCGACCGAGCCGGAGAACAGGAAGTTCTCCTGGGTCACCAGCACCACCGACCGGCGCAGGTCCACTTCGGACAGTTGCCTGAGGTCGACGCCGTCGAGCAGCACCTGGCCCTCGTTCGGGTCGTAGAAGCGGGCCAGCAGCCGGGCGATCGTGGTCTTGCCGGCGCCGGTCGCGCCGACCAGCGCCACGGTCTGCCCGGCCGGCACGGACACGTCGAGGTGCGGCAGCACCACCGCGTCCCGGTAGCCGAACCGCACCGACCGGAACGTCACCTCGCCGCGCGGGTCCGGCAGCGGCGTCGGGTGCTCCGGCTCGGGCACGCTCGGCTGCTCCTCGAGCACGCCGGACAGCTTCTCCAGCGCGGCGCTGGCCGACTGGAACGAGTTGAAGAACACCGCGATGTCCTGCATCGGGTCGAAGAACCGGCGCAGGTAGAGCAGGAACGAGGTCAGCACGCCGACCTGCAGCTCGCCGTCGAGCACCCGGATGCCGCCGTACAGCAGCGCGGTCACCGTCGCGATCGTGCCGAGGATCGCCACCCCCGGCACGAACAGCGCCATCAGCCGGAACGACCGGGCGTTGGCCACCCGCACGTCCTGGTTGAGCTGCTCGAAGATCTGCCCGTTGCGCCGCTCCCGGCGGAACGCCTGCACCGCGCGGATGCCGGCGAGCGACTCGACGAACTGCACGATCAGCGCGGCGTTGGCCACCCGGGTGCGCCGGTACGCGGCGAACGAGCGGGACCGGAACCACCGGGACAGCGCGTACAGCGGCAGGAACGTGGCCAGCGTCACCAGCGCCAGCGGCAGGTCGAGGATGAGCAGGATCACCCCGATCGAGACCACCGACAGCAGCGCGGTGACCAGCCCGTCCAGGCCCTCGTCGAGCAGCTCGTCGAGCGCGTCCACGTCCGAGGTGAGCCGGGCGATGACGCGGCCGGAGGTGTAGCGCTCGTGGAACGCCGGCGACAGCCGCTGCACGTGGTCGAACAGCCGGCGGCGCAGGTCGAGCAGCACCGCCTGGCCCATCCGGCCGGCCCGCAGCAGGAAGACCGCCCGCAGCCAGGCGTCGACCCCGGCCGCGGCCAGCAGCGTGCCGCCGATCACCAGCAGCGGCGTCCAGTCGCCGTCGACCAGCGCCGGGATGCCCTTGTCGATGCCGACACCGACCAGCCACGGGCCGAGCATCGCGGCCGCGTTCTGGATCAGCACCACGACGACCAGGAACCAGAGCATCCGCCGGTGCGGGCGCAGCAGGCTGCCCAGCAGCCGGCGGCTGCGCGCCCGCAGCACGATGCCGATCTTCTCCGGCAGCTCGTCGACGTCCTCGGCGGAGACGCCGCGCCAGTCCCGCTCGACCGTCTCGGTCTCTGTCCTGGTCTCGGTCACGGTCTCGGTCACGATGCCACCTCCTCCAGGTCGGACTCCTGGGCCAGCAGGTTCCGGTACGCGGGGACCGTCGCGAGCAGCTGCGAGTGCGTGCCGACCGCGGCCAGCGTGCCGCCGGCCAGCAGCGCCACCCGGTCGGCGAGCAGCACGGTGGACGCGCGGTGCGCCACCACCAGCGCGGTGGTGCCGCGCAGCACCCGCCGCAGCGCCTGCTCGACCAGCGCCTCGGTGTGCACGTCCAGCGCGGACAGCGGGTCGTCCAGCACCAGCACCCGCGGCCGGCCGACCACCGCGCGGGCCAGCGCGAGCCGCTGCCGCTGCCCGCCGGACAGGGTCAGGCCCTGCTCGCCCAGCCGGGTGTCCAGGCCCCAGGGCAGGTCGTAGACGAACTCGGCCTGGGCGACGTGCAGCGCCTCCCTGACCTCGTCCTCGGTCGCGTCCGGCCGGCCGAAGGTCAGGTTCTCCCGGGCGCTGACCGAGAACAGCGTCGGGTCCTCGAACGCGGTCGCGACCACCTGCCGCAGCTGGGCCAGCGGGATGTCCCGCACGTCGGTGCCGTCGACCAGCACCCGGCCCGCGGTCACGTCGTACAGCCGGGGGATCAGCGCGGTGAGCGTGGTCTTGCCGGAGCCGGTGGCCCCGACCACCGCCACCGTCTCGCCGGGCGCGAGCTCCAGCGTGACGTCGTGCAGCACGTTCCGGTCCGCGCCCGGGTAGCGGAAGCCGACGCCCTCCAGCCGCAGCCGGCCGGCGACGGCCGGCATCGGCTGCACGCCGGGGCGGTCGAGCACCGCCGACGGGGTGTCGAGCACCTCGTACACCCGCTCGGCCGCGGTCTCCGCCTCCTGCGCCATGCGCGGCCAGCCAGCCGAGCGAGTCGATCGGCCACTGCAGCATGAGGAACAGCGACACGAACGCGACCAGCCCGCCGAGGCTGAGCTCGCCCTGGGCCACCGCGACGCCGCCGCCCAGCGCCACCAGCGCGAGCACGACCTGCGGGAAGATCTCCAGGACGACCCAGAAGTAGGCCAGCACGGTGACCTTCTCCAGCTGGGCCCCGCGCAGCTCGCGGGACTTGTCCAGGAACCGGCCCAGCGCCAGCGGCCGCCGGCCGAACGAGCGGATCGTGCCGATGCCGGAGGCGGCCTCCTCGACGTTGGAGGTCAGCTCACCGTTGAGGTCCTGCGCCCGCCGGGACACCCGCGAGTAGCGCAGCTCGAACCGGCGGACGGTGACCACCAGCGGCACGGAGAACGCCAGCACCAGCAGGGCCAGCGGCCAGTACTGGAAGAACAGCAGGATCCCGACGACCACGCAGACCGTGGAGTTGACGACCAGGAAGACCAGCCCGAAGCCGAGGAACCGGCGGATCGTGGCCAGGTCCTCGGTCGCCCGGGACAGCAGCTGGCCGGACGGCCAGCGGTCGTGGAAGGAGACCGGCAGCGCCTGCAGGTGCCCGTAGAGGTCACGGCGCAGGTCGGTCTCCACCCCGAGCGCGGCCTTGCTCATGACCCAGCGGCGGACCAGCACCGCCACCGCCTCGAGGATGCCGAGCAGCAGGGCGAGCCCGGCCAGCGGGTACAGCGCGCCGCGGTCACCGGTGCGGATGGCGTCGTCGACGACCCGCGCGGCGATCAGCGGTATGGCCGCGGGGGCGAGCTCGGAGGCGAGCGCCGCCCCGGTCATGGCGAGGAATCCGGCCCGGTAGGGGCGCGCGTACCGCCCGATGCGCCGGAGCGAGGAGTACGAAGACCGGCGCTGGGACACGATGACCGACGCTAACCGATGCCGGCACCGATGACATCCGAGTTTCCGGCCGGTGCCAGGCGGTCAGTGCCGGCGGCGCACCCCCAGCAGGATGTCGTCCCAGGACGGCACCGTCGCCCGCCGGGCGCGGTCGTCCTCGCCCTCGACGTCGACCAGCGGGAGGGTGCCGCCGCCGGCGGCGATGCGCTCCTCGCCGGGCTCGCCGTCGTCCTCGGAGTCCCCGTCCCGAGCCTGCGGTGACCGCCGCCGGTCGCCGGAGTCGCCGTCCCGAGCCTGGGGTGACCGCCGCCGGTCGCCGCTCCCGCGTTCGCCGCGCGCCGGTCGTCCGGCCGGCCGCCCGCTCGGCGCCGCCACGCCTGGCCGCGGCCCGCTCGGTCCTGGCGGGGTCGGTGCCGGTGCGGTCGGATGCGCCGGTGCGCTCGGTCCGGCCGGGCGGTCACGGTCCACGGCGGCGGCGCGGCCGGGATCGGGCCGACCGGAGCCCCGGCCGGCCGGGCGGGCGGCTGGGCGGCGTGGCTCGGCCGCCGCGCGGGCGGCAACGGCCAGCGGGGTGACCGCGGTGATCGTCCGGGCGTGGAACTCCTCCGCGCTCAGTTGCTCCGCGGCCGGGTCCTCCGACTGCAGCGCGCGCCGGCCCAGGTCGAGGCTCCAGTTGGCCGCGTGCGCGCTGTTCCCGTGCCGCCAGCTCAGCCGGACCGCCCACCGCCCGTCGTCCCGGCGCCAGGCGTCCCACTCCAGCGTGGCCGCGTCCGTACCGCGGCCGACCAGCCGCTCCTCGACCAGGTCGCCGAGCTGCTCCGGCGCCGCCGGCCGCACCGGCGCCGTCCGCGCCTGGGCGACCACCCGGGACCGCTCCTGCAGCACCGGGTACGCGAACCGGAGCACCCGGTCCAGCGGCATCCCGGCCGACGCCGCGACCTGCTCGGCCGACTCGCCGGCCCGCACCCGGGCCTGGATCTCCCGCGGGCGCAGCGGGTTGTCCGACTCGATCTCGATCTGCCCGAGCCGGGTCAGGTCGCCGCGGCAGGCGGCGCGCACCCGCTCGTCGAGCGGCAGGCGGTAGGACTCCCCGGTCGGGCTCTCCAGCAGCAGGCTGTCGCCGTCCTCGGCGAGCCCGACGAGTCGCAGCTGCCGCATCCGCACCGCCTCCGCCCCGTCGAGATCCGCCGTCGCCCCAGGCTAGCGCACCCGGCTCGCCCGGCCGCGACACGCGGCCGGACTCAGAGCACGTCGCCCCGGTCGGCGGCCGCCCGTGCTGCGGCGCCAGCCAGCAGGCGGCCGGACGCGGCCTCGCCTCACACCCCGGCGGCCGCCCGACCACACGGAAACTAGGCGAGCTTCTCCACCACGGTGTCGATGCAGACGGTCAGCGCCTCGACGTCGTCCGGGTCGACCGCCGGGAACATGCCGATCCGCAGCTGGTTGCGGCCCAGCTTCCGGTACGGCTCGGTGTCGACGATCCCGTTCGCCCGCAGCACCTTGGCGACCGCCGCCGCGTCCACCGAGTCGGCGAAGTCGATCGTGCCGACCACCAGCGAGCGCAGCGCCGGGTCGGCCACGAACGGCGTCGCGTACGGCGACTTCTCCGCCCAGGTGTAGAGCCGCGAGGACGAGTCGGAGGTCCGGGCCACCGCCCAGTCCAGCCCGCCGTTGCCGTTGATCCACTCGATCTGGTCGACCAGCAGCCACAGCGTCGCCACCGCGGGCGTGTTGTAGGTCTGGTCCTTGGTCGAGTTGTCCAGCGCGGTGGCCAGGTCGAGCGACGGCGGGATCCACCGGTCGGAGCCGGCCAGCGCCGCGACCCGGTCGAGCGCGGCCGGCGAGAACAGCCCGATCCACAGGCCGCCGTCGGAGCCGAAGTTCTTCTGCGGGGCGAAGTAGTAGACGTCGGCCTGGCCGACGTCGACCGGCAGCCCGCCGGCGCCGGAGGTCGCGTCGACGAGCACGAGCGCGCCGTCGTCCGTACCGGCCGGCCTGGTGATCTGCGTCATGACGCCGGTCGAGGTCTCGTTGTGCGGCCAGGCGTACGCGTCGACGCCCGGCTCCGGCCGCACCGACGGCGCGCTGCCCGGCTCGGCCTTGACCACGACCGGGTCGGCGAGGAACGGCGCGCCCGCGGTCACGTCGGCGAACTTCGAGCCGAACTCGCCGAAGGCGAGGTGCTCGGACCGCTCCCGCACCAGCCCGTACGCCGCCGCGTCCCAGAAGGCGGTCGCGCCGCCGTTGCCGAGCACGACCTCGTACCCGTCCGGCAGGGAGAACAGCGACGCCAGGCCGGACCGGGCGCGGTGCACCAGGTCCTTCACCGGCGCCTGGCGGTGCGACGTGCCCATCACCGCGGCACCGGCGGAGGCCAGCGAGGCCAGCGCCTCCGGGCGCACCTTGGACGGCCCGCAGCCGAACCGGCCGTCGCGGGGCTTGATCTCGTCGGGCAGGACGATCTGAGCTGAGGTCACCCCTCCATGGTCGGCTACGCCGGCGGCGTCTTGTACTGGGGGGGCATCTCGGCCCAGCCCTCGACGTCCTCGGGCTTGCGCGGGCCGGGCCCGACGTACCGGGCCGACGGCCGGATCAGCTTGTTCAGCCGCTTCTGCTCCATGATGTGCGCGCTCCACCCGGCCGTCCGGGCGCAGGTGAACATCGAGGTGAACATGTGCGGCGGGACCTCGGCGAAGTCGAGCACCACCGCCGACCAGAACTCGACGTTCGTCCGGAGTGGACGGTCGGGGTAGCGCGCGGTCAGCTCGTCGATCGCCGCCTTCTCCAGCGCCTCGGCCACCTCGACCCGGCGCGAGCCCAGCTCCTTGGCCGTCCGCCGCAGCGTGCGGGCGCGCGGGTCCTCGGCCCGGTAGACCCGGTGCCCGAAGCCCATCAGCCGCTCCTTGCGGTCGAGCAGGCCCTTGACGTAGCCGACCGGGTCGCCGGACTGCTCGACCTCGTCGAGCATCTTGAGCACCCGGGACGGGGCGCCGCCGTGCAGCGGGCCGGACAGCGCGCCGATCGCGGCGGAGATCGCCGCGGCCACGTCCGCGCCGGTGGAGGCGACCACCCTGGCGGTGAACGTGGAGGCGTTCATGCCGTGCTCGGCCGCGGACACGAAGTAGGCGTCGACGGCCTTGACGTGGTCGGGGTCCGGCTCGCCGCGCCAGCGGATCATGAACCGCTCGACGATCGTCTTGGCCTTGTCGATCTCGCTCTGCGGCACGGCCGGCAGCCCGAGGCCGCGGGCCGACTGGGCCACGAACGACATCGCGGTCACCGAGATCCGGGCCAGGTCGTCGCGGGCCTGCTCCTCGTCGATGTCGATGAGCTGATCCAGCCCCCAGTGCGGCGCCATCATCGCGATCGCGCTCTGCACGTCGACCCGGATGTCGCCGGAGTGCACCGGGATCGGGAACGGCTCGGCCGGCGGCAGCCCGGGGTTGAACTCGCCGTCCACCAGCAGGCCCCAGACGTTGCCGAAGGCCACCCGGCCGACGAGATCCTCGATGTCGACCCCCCGGTAGCGCAGCGCGCTGCCTTCCTTGTCCGGCTCGGCGATCTCGGTCTCGAAGGCGACGACGCCCTCCAGCCCCGGCTTGAAGTCCTCGGGCATGCGCACTCCCCGACTCGGCTGGCGTTGTCAGTGCCATCTTGCCCACCCGCTGTCACGTTGACGACACCGGACGGCCGCCGGCGCCGGCGGAGGAGGAAAATCGTCTGGTGCCTGATCTCAGCTCTGTGACCGGCGTGCGTCGCACGTACGCCCGGGGGGCCCTGTCCGAGGCGGACCTGGCTCCGGACTGGGTCGGGCAGTTCACCCGCTGGTACGACGAGGTGTCCGCGTCCGGGCTGGTCGTGGAGCCGAACGCGATGGTCGTGGCGACCGCGACCCCGGACGGGCGGCCGTCGGCGCGCACGGTGCTGCTGCGCGGCGTGTCGGCCGAGGGCTTCGTGTTCTTCACCAACTACGGCTCCCGCAAGGGGCGGGAGATCGCCGCGAACCCGTTCGTCTCGCTGATCTTCTCCTGGGTGCCGGCCGAGCGGCAGGTGATCGTCACCGGGACCGCGGCCAGGGTGGCCCGGGCCGAGTCGGCCGCCTACTGGCAGTCGCGCCCGGCGCAGTCCCGGCTGGCCTCGGCGGCCAGCCCGCAGTCGGCCGTGGTCGGCTCCCGGTCGGAGCTGGAGGCGGCGGTCGACGCGCTCGCCGCCGACCACCCGGACGGGGTGCCGCTGCCGGAGAGCTGGGGCGGGTTCCGGGTGGCGCCGGACTCGGTGGAGTTCTGGCAGGGCCGGCCGGCGCGGCTGCACGACCGGCTGCGCTACCGGCTGGCGGACGGGTCCTGGGTCGTCGAGCGGCTCGCCCCGTGACCGGTCGGCTGCGCGCGATCGCGATCGACACCAAGCCACTGCGACACCCCGACTATCGCCGGCTGTTCATCGGGCAGGGCGTGTCGTTCGTCGGGTTCCAGGTCACCGCGGTGGCCGTGCCGGTGCAGGTGTACGCGATCACCCTGTCGTCGTTCTGGGTCGGCGTGCTCGGCCTGGTCGGGCTGGTGCCGCTGATCGTGTTCGGGCTGTGGGGCGGCGCGGTCGCCGACGCGGTCGACCGGCGCAAGCTGCTGCTGGTCTCGGCCGCCGTGACCTGGGTGGTCACGCTCGGGCTGCTGGTCCAGGCGCTGCTCGGGCTGGACAACCTGGCGCTGATCATGGTGCTGGTCGCGATCCAGTCGGCGGCGTTCGCGGTGACCTCGCCGACCCGGAACGCGATCCTGCCGCGGCTGATCGAACGCGCCGAGGTCCCCGCGGCCAACACGCTGAACTTCACCGTCACCAACGTGGGCACGGTCGCCGGCCCGCTGCTCGCCGGCGTGCTCATCGCCAAGTGGGGCGGCTTCGGTGCGGCGTACGCCACCGACGCGCTGCTGTTCACCGTCGCGCTCTACGCGGCGGTCCGGCTGCCGCCGCTGCCCCCGCTGGCCCGCGGCGCGCACCTGCCGCGGCCCGGCCTGCGCTCGGTCATCGACGGGCTGCGGTTCATCGGGGCCCGGCCGGTGCTGCTGATGTCGTTCGGGGTGGACATCATCGCGATGGTGTTCGCGATGCCGCGGGCGCTGTTCCCGGAGGTGGCCGACGAGCGGTTCGGCGGACCGTCCGCGGTCGGCTGGCTGTTCGCGGCCATCTCGATCGGCGCGGTGATCGGCGGGCTGTCCTCGGGCTGGATCGGCCGGGTGCGCCGGCAGGGCGTGGCGCTGACCGTGGCGATCGTCTGCTGGGGCGCGGCGGTGGCGCTGTCCGGACTGGGCCGCACGCTGTGGGTCACGGTCGCCCTGCTCGCGGTGGCCGGCGCGGCCGACCTGGTCTCGGCCGTGCTGCGGCAGACGATCCTGCAGGTGTACGCCCCGGACGAGATGCGCGGCCGGCTGCAGGGCGTGTTCGTGGTGGTCGTCGCGGGCGGCCCGCGGCTGGGCGACCTGCGGGCCGGCGCGACCGCGGCGGTGGCCGGGGTCACGTTCTCCTGGGTGGCCGGCGGGCTCGCCTCGATCGTGCTGGTGCTGTTCGCGGTGGCGCTGGTGCCGGCGTTCCGGCGGTACGACGCCTCGGTGCCGCCGGAGGAGGCCGTGCCGCCGGAGCTGGAGGAGCCGGCCGAGCCGTCGATGCCCCTGGTCACCGCCGACGACGAGGCGCTGCGGGACGTCGCGATCTCCGACCGGCAGGTCTGAAGCCGCCGCCCTGGGCAGCACCCGGTGCGGCCGTCTCCGGGCTGCGTAGTTCGGAGGACCAGCGACGCGCGGCACCGCGTCGCAGTCGTGGCCGCGCGTCCCGGCGCCGAGCCGGCCCGCGGTCAGGCCAGGACGGAGGCGCCGGTGCGGAGGTCGGCGACGAGCGCGTCGTAGGCGTCCTGCCGGCCCTGCTCGGGGACCCGCAGCACCGCCGAGGGATGCGTCGTCGCCATGATCCACGCGGACTTCACGGCGGCGTCCTCCGGCTCGTCGAACAGCGACCCGTCGCCGCCGAGGGAGGCCTGCTGGTCGAGCGGCACCAACTGCCCGCGCTGCTTGGTGATCCGGAACGACGGCCCGAACATCGCCTTCGCCGCGGTGGCGCCCAGGCAGATGACCAGCTCCGGGTCGACCAGCGCGAGCTCCGCGTCCAACCACGGCCGGCAGGCGGCGACGTGCTCGGGACCGGGCGTCTGGTGCAGCCGCCGCTTCCCGCTCTGGGTGAACCGGAAGTGCTTGACCGCGTTCGTCACGTAGGTCTGGTCACGGTCGATGCCGGCCTCGACCAGCGCCCGGTCGAGCAGCTTCCCGGCCGGCCCGACGAACGGCTCGCCCTTCCGGTCCTCGACGTCGCCGGGTTGCTCGCCCACGAACACCACCCGCGCGTCCGCCGGCCCCTTGCCGAACACGGTCTGCGTGGCCGGCTCCCAGAGCGGGCAGGCCCGGCACGTCATTGCCGCCTTCCGCACCCCGTCGAGCCCGACCCCGGTCGGCGGCTTCGCGACGGAGAACTCCGTGGTCGCCATGGCCGGATCCTTCCCCACCTGGGACCCGGAACACGCGGTGAGGTCAGTTCTGGTACACCCAGGGTCGCTTGCCCGTCGCGTACGGCCCCATCGCGGGGACGACGATCCGCCCGTTGGCCGGGTCGACGTAACGCGGCTTGCCGTCGACGGTCGGCCCGACGAACGGCGCCGGCGCCCGCCCCGACGGTGTGACGCCGAGCGTCGACGTGTCCGCCGGCGGCGTGGTCGGCACGTACGGGTTCTGCCCGACCGGCTGGGTGACGACGGTCGGTGCCGCCGACCCGTCGGCGTAGTCCCACGGCTGCTTGCCGATCGCCCAGGGCCCCGGCCGCGGCACGACGATCTTGCCGTTGGCCGGGTCGACGTACGGCCGGGGCTGGCCGGCCGGGATGGGCCCGGTGAACGGCACCGGCTCCCGCCCGGACGGCGCCGTGCCGACCTGGCCGGGCGTGGTGGAGACCTGGTTGGGCACGCCCTGCTGCTGCGGTGGCGCGGTCGGCACGTCGGCCTTCGCCGCGGCCGCCTCGAGCGCCGACTTGCAGGTCCGGCCGGCGGTGTCCCGGCCGGACTCGGCGTTGGTGATGCCGGTCTTGCCGTTGTTCATCTTGTTCTTCGCGTCCTGGTTGTCGCAGGACGTGGTCTGGTAGAGGTGCCAGCCGTTGCGGCCGGTGGTGATCGCGCCGGCGCAGTCCTCCTGGTAGACGCCGAGGTGCTGCTGCCAGGTGCTCAGCGCGGTCGCGGAGTCCTTGTGCATGTCGGACAGCCCGCGCACGGCCGGCGTCACCCGCCGCTTGAGGTCGGTGAACGCGTCGGCGGCGTCCCCGGTCCAGAACCCGCCGACGTCGATCCCGTTGAGGCTGTCGGCGATGCCGCCGAGGTCGTTGCCGGCCGTGTCCAGGCCCTTGCCGTAGGCCTGGACCGCGGCCGGGTCACCCCAGACGTAGTTCTCGGTCTTCGCCGTCTCCCACTGCTGCAGCTCGGGGAGCGCGTAGCACTGGTTCCGCCCGCTCACCGCGTCACCCTCCCGTGGCCGTGCCCACTCACAGCTCGTCGTCCTCGGTCTCGGCGGCGTCCTCGCGTTCCTGGACCCGCTTGCGATGCACCGCCCAGGCCGCGGCGCCCGCCGCTCCGAGCACTCCGACCGGCGCGACCGCGGCCGCCACCGGGAGACCGTCGGTCCCACCGGCCGCGGCAGCTGCTTCCGCCGCCGGTCGCCTGCCCACCGAGGCCCACCGTGCCCGAACCGGAGCCCGGCCCGGACCCGACCGACCCACCGCCGCTGAGCGCCGAGGGGTCGACCGGCGTGCTGGGCGCGGTGTCCGGGACGGGACCGCCGACGGAGCCGCCGCCCCCGCCGACGGACCCGCTCCCGATCGGCGCGCCCGTTGCCGCCCCGGGGTCTGTCGAGCCACCGGACAGGTCCGAGCCGGCGTAGTCGGTGCCGCCGAAGTCGGAGCCGGTGCTGTCGGCGCCGATCACCCCGGTCGGCGTGCTGGGCGCCACGTCCGACGGCGCCAGCGGCGTCCCGGCCGAGCTGTAGTCCGCGCTCCCGCCGTCCGGGCCGGAGGATCCGATGCTGTCGCCGGGGCTGGCCGACCCGCCCGACGACCCGCTGTACGCCGCCGTGTCGCCCGGGTGCATGGAGCCGCCCGGGGACGCGGACGAACCTCCGCCCGGAAGCGTCGACCCGCCGGTGGCGCCGCCCGGATGCATCGTGCCGCCCGGGCTCACCGACGCGTCCGGGTTGCCGCCCTTCTCCACCGAGTCCGGGATCCGGTCGTTGTCCGAGTCGGTGTCCTGATAGTCGGGCGTCCCGTCCCCGTCGGTGTCCACCGGCGTGGTCGGATCGCCCGGACTCGCCGGATCGCCCGGACTCGCCGGGCCGCCACCGGCCCCGGTCGGATCGCCAGGTCCGGCCGGGTCGCCAGGGCTCGCTGGTCGCCGGGGCTGGCCGGGTCCCCGGGGCTGGTCGGGTCGCCCGGCCCTGTCGGGTCGCCGGCGTCGCCGGTGCCGGCTCCGGGCGCCGTCCGGTGCCGCCGCTGCCCGGGTCGCCGGACCGCCGGTGCCGTCGCCCGGGTGCTGCGGTCCGCCGGACCCGTCCCCGTGCCGGGCTGCTGCCACTGACCGTTGCCCGGGCTGCTGCGGATCGCCGGACCCACCCCCGGGATGGACCGAGCCGCCGGGACTGCTCGCACCGCCCCCGCCGCCCCCGCCGCCGGACCGGCGACATGCCACCACCAGGCGAGCTGGATCCGCCGCCGCCACCGCCCCCGCCGCCCGACCCCGGGTGCGAACCACCCGGAGTGGACCCGTCCGGATTGTCGGAGGCGTCCCGGCGCGCCTGCTCCTCGGTCCAGCCGTACTCCCGGGCCGCGGCGAACAGAGCCGGTCGCCATCTGGTCGAGCAACTGCCCGATCTCGGGCTTCTTCCGGGACCACTTGGTCTGGATGGTGGTGACGCCGCTCTCCACGTCCAGGCTCCCGAGCGGCTCACCCTCCGTCTGCGAGCTGACGGTGACCGCGTCGTATTTCTGCTTGAGCCGGTAGACCGTCGTGGCCAGCGACGTGAGCTGACCCGGATCCGAGACGAACCCGTGCCCCATGCGTGCCGTCCCTCCAACCAGTGCCCGGACGGCGAGGAGCATACGCCCGACATCTGCGGTATGTCCAAAGCATCCGAATTACCCGAGGTTTCCCGGGTGCGGGAGTTAGCCGGTGTGGGAGAGGATTCCGGTACAGCCGCCCATCCAGAGAGGGAAGCATGCTGGAAGTCGACGGTCTGACCAAGCGCTACGGAACCACACTCGCTTTGAGCAACCTGTCCTTCTCCGTCCGCCCCGGAGAGATGTACGGATTCGTCGGTGCCAATGGCGCCGGCAAGACCACCGCCATGAGGATCATGCTCGGCGTGCTGGCCGCCGATTCCGGCGTGGTGCGCTGGCAGGGCAAGCCGGTCACGTTCGAGACGCGCCGGCGCTTCGGGTACATGCCGGAGGAGCGCGGCCTCTATCCGAAGATGCGGGTGACCGAGCATCTGGTCTACCTGGCCCGACTGCACGGCCTGGACCAGGCCAGCGCCACCCGCTCGGCCGACGCGCTGACCGAGCGGCTCGGCGTCGCCGAGCGCCGCAACGACGCGATCGAGAAGCTGTCCCTCGGCAACCAGCAGCGCGTCCAGCTGGCTGCCGCGCTGGTGCACGACCCCGAGGTGCTCGTGCTGGACGAGCCGTTCTCCGGCCTGGATCCGGTCGGCGTGGACGCCCTGGCCGGCGTCCTGCTGGAGCGCGCCCGCCGCGGCGTGCCGGTCGTGTTCTCCTCCCATCAGCTCGACCTCGTCGAGCGGCTCTGCGACTCGGTCGGGATCATCAACGCCGGCCGGATGGTGGCCGCCGGCACCGTGCGAGGACCTGCGGGCCCAGGAAGGCCGCCGGCAGCTGCTGGTGATCGTGCGGGACGCGACCGCCGGCTGGGCCGACGCGATCCCGGGCGTGACCGTGGTGTCCGAGCGCCGCGGCGAGCTGGTGCTCGAGCTCGCAGACGGCGCCGACGACCAGGAGGTGCTCGCCGCCGCGAGCCGCGCCGGCCGGGTCGAGCACTTCAGCTGGCGGCAGCCGACGCTGACCGAGCTGTTCCGTGAGGCGGTCGCCGAACCCGACCAGGAGACGCCGGCCGAAGGCGGTCGCGACCGGCAGGGGGTGGCGGTGTGAGCGACCGGAGCGCCCCGCGGGGCATGGTGCCGCTGGTCGTGCACCGGGAGATCACCACCCGGGTGCGGGAGCGCAGCTTCCTGATCTCGACGGCGGTCACGCTGCTGATCGTCGCCGCGGTCGTGATCGTGCCCAGCCTGTTCAACTCGGACGACGACAGCGTCGCCGTCGGTCTGGTCGGCGACGCGTCGACCGTCCAGCCCGCGCTGGAGCAGGCCGCGCAGGTGCAGGGCGCGACGCTCACGATCAACCGATACCCGGACGAGGCCGCCGGCCGGGCCGCGGTGTCGGCCGGCGACGCGGATGCCGTCTTCGTCGGCATCGACCGGGTGCTCGTCGACCACGAGCTGTCCGGCACGACGGAGCAGGTCGTGCAGACCGCCTACCGCCAGGCCGCGGGAGCGGCCCGGCTCACCGCGGCCGGGATCGACGCCAACGCGGTCGGCCAGGCCCTCGACGTGCCGCCGCTGGCGATCACCGCGCTGGACCCGCCCGACCCGGACTCCGGCGCCCGCCGCAGCGCCGCGTTCTTCGGCGTCCTGCTGCTCTACTTCCAGCTCATCGGCTACGGCGTCTGGGTCGCGCTCGGCGTGGTCGAGGAGAAGTCCAGCCGCGTGGTCGAGCTGCTGCTGGCCACGCTGCGGCCGTGGCAGCTGCTCACCGGCAAGGTCATCGGGATCGGGCTGCTCGGGCTCGGCCAGCTCGTGCTCACCGGACTGGTCGGG
This sequence comes from uncultured Actinomycetota bacterium, assembly GCA_963770145.1. Lineage (GTDB taxonomy): Bacteria > Actinomycetota > Actinomycetes > Mycobacteriales > CADCTP01 > CADCTP01. The sequence goes on from CAVYOJ010000002.1 coordinate 989,602, forward strand.
ATCGCCGCGGCGCTCGGCACCCGCACGGTCGACGTGCCCTCCGGGATCGTCGGGGTGGCCGGCCAGGTGATCATCTGGTTCCTGCTCGGCTTCGCCTTCTACGCCTGCCTGTACGCGGCGCTGGCCGCGCTGGTGTCCCGGCAGGAGGAGGTGCAGAACGTCACAGCGCCGCTGTCCATCCTGCTGGTCGGCAGCTTCTTCCTCGCCATCACCGCCCTCAACAGCCCGGACGGCGGGCTGGCCAAGGTCACCTCGATCGTGCCGCCGTTCTCCACCATGGTCATGCCGATCCGGTGGGCCGCCGGCGACGTGCCGCTGTGGGAGGTCGGCGCGCCATCCTGCTCATGGTCGTCGTCGTGGTCGCGCTGATCCGGGTGGCCGGGCGCATCTACGCCGGAGCGGTGCTGCGCAGCGGGCCGCGGGTGAAGATCAAGGATGCGCTGGCGGCGGCCCGGCAGGACGAGCGCGCCGGGGCGGGAGTCTGATCGCCCGACTCACACGTCCCCGGTCGAGCACGCGTCGCAACGAGTCGGCGAAGCGGAGTGCGTCCGGACTATCGGCGAACCACCTCGTACCGTGCCAGCGCCTCCGCCCGGGCCGCGGCATGGTCGACGATCCGCTCCGGATAGCCCGCCGGCAGGCCCTCGGGCAGGTCCCACGGCTCGTGCACCGCCGGACCCGCGACCGACCGCAGCTCGGGCACGTACCGGCGCACGTAGTCGCCGGACGGGTCGAATTTCCGACCCTGCGTGACCGGGTTGAACACCCGGTGGTACGGCGAGGCGTCGGTGCCGCAGCCGGCCACCCACTGCCAGCCGTGGTTGTTCGAGGCCAGGTCGCCGTCGACCAGCCGGTGCAGGAACTCCCGCGCGCCCAGCGTCCAGTCCAGGTGCAGGTCCTTGACCAGGAACGACGCCACGATCATGCGGACCCGGTTGTGCACCCAGGCCTCGGCCCGCAGCTGCCGCATCCCGGCGTCGACGATCGGGTAGCCGGTGCGGCCCTTCGGCCCAGGCCGCGAACCGGTCCTGGTCCGAGTCGAGCCTCAGCGCCGCGAAGGTCGTGTTGAGGCATTCCCGGGCCGAGCGCGGCTCCTGCCACAGCACGTCCGCATAGAACTCGCGCCAGGCCAGCTCCTTGCGGAACGTCTCGGCTCCCTGCCCGGTGCGACCGGCCAGGTCAGCCAGCAGCGTCCGCGGGTGCACGCGTGCCGTACTTCAGGTGCACCGACAGCCGGCTCGTGCCCGGCAGGTCCGGCCGGTCCCGATGGTCGGCGTACCCGGCCAGCGGCCGACTCGCGGAACTCGGCCCACCGGTGCAGCGCGGCGGCCTCGCCGGCCTCGGGCAGCGCCAGACCGGCCGGCAGGTCGGGGTCCGCGGGTACGCCGGTCGAGTCCACCCCGGTCAGCCAGCGCACCCGGCGCCGGCCGAGTCCGCCGGCCCGCGCCAGCCGTGCCGCCGCCAGGCCCGGTAGAACGGCGTGAAGACCCGGAACGGCGTGCCGTCGTCCTTGCGCACCCGCCCCGGCGCGATCGCGTACGGCGAGCCGGTCCGGACCAGCGGCACCCCGTCCGCCAGCGCCGGCGGCGACCCGCTCGTCCCGCTCCCGCCCGTACGGGCCGAAGTCGGCGGCGACGTGCACCGACGACGCCTCGATCTCCCGGGCGACGCGCGGGACGACGTTCTCCGGCCGGCCGCGCAGCACGACCAGCCGCCCGCCGAGGGCCTCGTCGAGCGCGCGCAGGCTGCGGTAGAGGAAGGCCAGCCGCGGCGGCCCCGCTCGGGCGGCGCAGCGCGTCGTCGAGCACGAACAGTGGCAGCACCCCGTCGCCGGCGGCGTCGCGGGCCGCCAGCAGGGCCGGGTTGTCCCCGAGCCGCAGGTCCCGCCGGAACCACAACACGCTGGTCACAGCGGCGACCGTACGGCCGGAGCGGGCCGCTCGCCGGTCGAGGGAACCAGGCGCCGGCGTGGTACGTCCCACGACACATGGTGACGGTCCGATTCCGTGCCCTGTCCGCTCTCGTCGTCGCGGGCGCCGCCCTGCTGCTGGCCGCCTGCGGGAACGCCACCGTCCAACCCGGCTCCGGCTCGACCGACCAGCCGACCGCCGGCGCGTCGAGCAGCGCCCCCACGAGCTCGCCCTCGTCGAACCCGATGCCCGTCCCGTCCTCCGCCGGCGGCGGCACCTTCCGGCCCGGCCCGACCGGCATCCCGGTCGGCTCCCCCAAGGCGGTCACGATCGACGGCGTGATCGAGGCCGGCGTCGAACCCGGCTGCAAGGTGCTCACCGCGGGGAACACGAAGTTCCTCATCCTCGGTGGCGACGACGTCCCGATGGGCGTGCCGGTCACGGGTGGAGGGGACGCTCCAGCCCGGGGTTTTGAGCACCTGCCAGCAGGGGACGCCGCTGCGAGTGACTAGCGTGAAGCGTCGCTGACAACGCAGCGGCACAGACGGATGACATAGAGCGAGGAGAGCGGACACATGAGCGTGGATCCGGGCGGGTTGGAGTCGGGTAGCGATCCGCAGGACCCGGTCATCGATTTCGACGAGGAGTCGACGCTCGACGACAACGAGGTCCTCGACCCGATCGACGAAGGCGACGGTGACAACGACCCCGACGCCTCCATCTACGACACGAGCTGGGTGCCGGACGACCGGCCGAGCCACCGCACCGACTACGGCGACACCCTCACCGAGATGCGGGAGGGCGAGCCGCTCGACCGGCGGCTGGCCGAGGACGAGCCGGACCTGCTCGAGCAGGAGCTGGGCGACCCGGTCGACCAGATCCTGGGGCAGCGGCGTGATGCCGAGGACGACCCCGACTTCGAGGAGGACACGGACGCGCGGCTGGCGACCGAGGCCGACGACGACCCCGAGGTCCGGGCGTCGCTCGCCGAAGAGGGCGGCGACACGGACGTGCCGGCGGCCGAGTTCGAGGAGCAGCAGCCGCGGGCCGGTCGGCTGGTGGAGCCGGACGAGGGTCTGGAGTCCGACACCGAGAAGGACATGATCGCCTACGACGCCGGCATCTCCGGGGCCGGTGCCTCCGCCGAGGAGGCGGCGGTGCACCTCACCGACGAGCCGTAAGGCTCACCGGCCGCCGCGGGGCACTTCCAGGGCGACGTGCAGCTGGTAGCGGTCGGCCCGGTAGGTCGAGACGGCGAACTCGACCGGCCGGTCGCCGACGAACGACCGGCGCTGCAGCAGCAGGACCGCGGCGGCGCCGGCGGGCAGGTCGAGCAGGGCGGCGTCGATCGGGTCGGCGATGCCGGCCTCGATGGTCTGCTCACCACGGTCGAGCAGCACGCCGTACGTCGAGGCCAGCAGGTCGTACAGCGACTTGCCGGCCAGCGACTCGTCCGACAGCCCCGGCGCAACCGCGTCCGGGATGTGCGAGCGCTCGACCGCCATCGGGATCCCGTCGGCGGTCCGCAGCCGCTCGATGACGTGCACCTCGTCACCGGGCGCGATCTGCAGCATCCTGGCCAGGTGGGCACTGGCCCTGTCGGTACGGCGGTCGAGGTCGCGGGAGCCCGGCTCCAGTCCGCGGGCGCGCATGTCCTCGGTGAACGAGGCCAGCCGCAGCGGCATCTCGATCTTCGGCCTGGCCACGAACGTGCCCTTGCCCTGCACCCGGTAGAGCCGGCCCTCGGAGACCAGGTGGTCCACCGACTGGCGGACGGTCATCCGGGACAGTCCGAACCGGGCGGACAGCTCCCGCTCGGACGGGATCGACTGGTCCTCGTCCAGCTCGGTCTCGACCAGGTCGAGCAGGATCTCCCGGAGCTGGGAGTACTTGGGCACCGGGCTGTGATGGTCGATCGTGACCTTCCCCGCGGTCTCTCCGGCGGCCATTGCGCCTTCTTCCTTCCCGCGGTTACAGTCGCCGCACTGGTATGGACCGGTCTAGTCCGGAAGTGGACCAGACCGTTGTGCACAGTGTCAATGTCCCGGCCCGGGGAGGTTCCCGTGCACGTGATACACGCGCCGCGTGTCGTCGCTGACAGCGTGCCGCTCGGACCGGCTTGTGTCGCCGTTTCGGACGGTCTGATCGTGGGTGTCGTCGCGGGGGAGACGTACGGTGGCGTCCGCCCTGACGTGGACCTCCCGTCCGGCGTGCTGGTCCCCGGCCTGGTCGACATCCAGATCAACGGCTGCTTCGGGGTCGACTTCGTCGCCGCCGACCCGGCCGGCTGGGCCGAGGTGTCCCGGCGGCTGCCGGAGACCGGCGTCACCTCGTTCGTGCCGACGTTCATCACCGCGCCGGTGCCGGATCTCGTCGCCGCGCTGCGCCGGACGGCCGCGCTGCCCGCCGACCTCGGCGGCGCCCGGGTGCTCGGTGTGCACGTCGAGGGCCCGTTCCTGGCCTCCGACCGGCACGGTGCGCACGACCCGGCGCTGCTGCGCGACCCCTCGCCGGAGGCGGTCGACGCGCTGATCGAGGCCGCCCCAGGGCTGCTCCGGATGCACACGCTGGCGCCCGAGCGCCCCGGCGCGCTGGCCGCGATCCGCCGGCTGGTCGAGGCCGGCGTGCTGGTCAGCGTCGGCCACAGCGACGCCACCGCCGAGCAGACCGAGGCCGCCGCGGACGCCGGCGCCCGGCTGGTCACCCACCTGTTCAACGCGATGCGCCCGCTGCACCACCGGGAGCCCGGCGTGGTCGGGCAGGGCCTCACCGACCCGCGGCTTGACCTGCGGGCTGATCGCCGACCTGCACCACGTGGCCGCGCCGGTCTGCCGGCTCGCGTTCGCGGCGGCGCCGGGCCGGATCGTGCTCGTCACCGACGCGGTCGCGGCCGCCGGGATGCCGCCGGGGACGTACGACCTGGGCGGCCAGCAGATCTCGGTCGACCCGCTCGGCCTGCCGCGACGGTCCGACGGCACGATCGCCGGCTCCGGGCTGCGGCTGGACGCCGCCGTCGCCAACGTGGTCGCCGCCGGCGTCGACCTGCGCTCCGCGGTCGACGCCGCGAGCCGGCTGCCGGCCGACATCCTCGGCCGCCCCGACCTCGGCCGGATCGAGGCCGGCGCCGTCGCGGACCTGGTCTGGCTCGGCGACGACCTCACGGCCCGCGCGACCTGGCTGGCCGGGCGGCTCGGGTACGGCCAGCTGCCCGGGGCGGTCGACCGCGCCGCGGCGGCCAGCCCCGCCGCCGACCGGGTGCTGCCGTGATCCCGACCGCCGCCGCGCCGGTGACCCGGATGGCGGCGGAGATCCGCGAGCAGCCGGCCGCGCTGCGGCGCACGCTCGACGCGCTCCTGCCGCTGCAGCCGGCGGTGGCCGAGCTGGCCGCGCGGACCAGGCAGGTGCTGTTCATCGCCCGCGGCTCCTCCGACGCCGCCGCGCTCTACGGTCGCTATCTCTGCGAGGTCGGGGCCGGCCGGCTGGCCACGCCGGCCTCGCCCTCGGTCGCCACCCGCTACCGGCGCCGGCTCGACCTCGACGGCGTGCTCGCGGTCGCGCTGTCCCAGTCCGGCCGCACCGAGGAGATCGTCGAGACGCTGAGCTGGGCGGCCGACTGCGGCGCCACGACGGTCGCGATCACCAACGACGGCAGCAGCCCGCTGGCGGCGGCCGCCCGGCTGGCGCTGGTGACCCAGGCCGGCCCGGAGCAGGCGGTGCCGGCGACCAAGTCCTACACCACCCAGCTCGCCGCGCTGGTCGTGCTCGCGCTCGGCCTCGGCGCCGATCCGGCCCTGCGCCGTCAGCTGGCCGGCGTGCCCGACGCGGTCGCCGCTTGCGCTCGAGTCCGATGTGGACCCACTCGCCGCCGCACTGTCCGATGTGGATGGACTGGTGGTCTCCGGGCGCGGGTTCGCCGCGTCCACCGCATGGGAGCTGTCCCTCAAGGTCCGGGAGACCTGCGCGATCGACGCAAGTGGACTGTCCTATGCGGACCTTCTGCACGGCCCGATCGCCGTGGCCGACGCGCGAACTCCTGCGCTGCTGGTCGCCGCGAACGACGGCCCGGTGCTCGCCGGCGTGCTCGCCGTCGCCGAGCGGCTGCGGGCGGCGGGCGTGCCGGTGCACTCCATCGGCGGCGGTCCGGAGCTGGCCGCGGCCGCCGACGTCGCGCTGCCCGGTCCCGACCTGCCCGAGCCGCTGGCCCCGCTGGCCCTGGTCGTACCCGGCCAGCTCGCGGTGGAGGCGCTGGCCCGCCGGCTCGGGCTCGATCCGGACGACCCGGCCGGCCTGACGAAGGTGACCCAGACCGACGAGGAGCCGGCATGACCGCTTCGGTTCACGTGGACTCGCCCACCGAGGGGCGCAACCCGGCGACCGTCGAGATCGACCGGCTGCCGACGGCAGAGGTCGTCCGGCTGCTGGTCGCCGAGGAGGCGACCGTGCCGGCCGCCGTGGCGGCCGCGCTGCCGGAGCTCACCGCGGCGGTCGACCTGCTCGTCGCCGCGCTCCGCTCGGGCGGTCAGGTACACCTCGTCGGCGCCGGCACTTCTGGCCGGCTGGCCGCGCTGGACGCCGACGAGATCCGCCCGACGTACGGGCTGGAGCCGGGGCGGTGGACCGCGCACGTCGCCCCGTACGACGGCGTCGTGGACGGGGAGGACGACACGGTCGCCGGAACGGCGGTGGGCACGCTGGCCGGACCGGGCGACGTCCTGGTCGCGGTGACCGCCAGCGGCCGCACACCGTACGCGATCGCGGCGCTGCGGACGGCGAGGGACAACGGCGCCGCAACAGTGCTGCTGTCCGGAAATCCCGACGCCGCAGCAGGGTCCGAAGTGGACGTTCACGTCGCGGTACGGACCGGACCGGAGGCGGTGACCGGCTCGACCCGGCTCAAGGCCGGTACGGCACAGAAACTCGCGCTCAACGCGTTGTCCACAGCGACGATGGTCCGTTGTGGACGGACGTGGTCCAACCTCATGGTCGGCGCCGTCGCGACCAACTCGAAACTGCGCGGCCGGATCGCCGCGGCGCTGGTCGCCGCGACCGGGGAGGACCCGGACACCTGCGCCGACGCGGTCGAGAATGCCGATGGGCGACGGCAGAGTGGCGCTTCTCACCCTCCTCTGTGGAGTGTCGGCGCCGGTTGCAGGGCGTGCACTGGCTAGCACCGGTGGTCACGTGCGGGAGGCAATGACGCTGTCTCAACGGGGCAAATGCTGCTCCGAACGGGTGATCTCTCGGCGGCGACGCCTGACGGACGGTCAGGTCGCCTTGACTCCGTCCGTACAGGCCGTAGTCTTCACGCGGCTTACCGGCCGTCTGTCACCCAATCGGGGGTGGCACCGGAAAGTCACCGCCTAATCACGGCGCCGGCAACGGTGTCGTGAGCCGGGGAACCACATCTTCCCTGGGGTGAATCGGCACCGCCGTCCGTGCCACGGACGGCCCGCCGTAGGGCGACTTCCACGCCCGAACCCGTCAGCTAACCCGGTCGGCGGAACTGGAAGACAAGGAGTGCCGCCTCGGTGGCAGTACCGAGACCCACTTCCCCCCTGTTCCGATCGTTGTCCGTAGCCGGTGCGGCTGCCCTGATAGTCGGGCTGTCCGCCACCAGCGGCCAGGCGGTCCCCGGTGCCCCCTCCCCCTCGGCACCGACGACCTCCGCCCAGGCGATGGCACAGCTGAAGGCGTTCAACGAGCAGTTCGAGAAGGTCACGGAGCAGTACAACGACGCTCGGATCCTGCTCACGAAACGCACGGCCCAGGCGAAGACCGCATCGGCGAAGGCGACGGCCGCCGCCAAGACGGTCTCGACGTTCCGGGGTCGGATCAAGCAGCTGGTCACGTCGGAGAGCCGCTCGGACCCGTTCGGCACGTTCGGGGCCATGCTGTCCAGCGATTCGCCCAGTGACTTCGTGTCCCAGGCGAGCATCATCGACGTCGTCTCGGCCCGCCGTGCCGCGGTTCTGGCCGAGGCGAGCAAGGCGAGTGCGGCGGCCACCAAGGCCGCCAAGGACGCCAAGGCGGCCCAGGCCGCGGCGGCGAAGCTCACCCACGACCTGTCGGCCAAGCGCACCGCGCTGGCCAAGCAGGCAGCGCAGAGCAAGTCGATGTTCGACCGGCTGTCCGCCTCGGAGCGGCAGGCGTTCGTCGACTCGCAGGCGGCACCGGTTGACCGGGCGTCCCGGGACGAGACCCGCGCTGACCCCTCAGCGGGCGCTCCGACCGTCAACGTCCCGGCCAGCGGAGGCGCGGCAACCGCGGTCGCGGCGGCCAAGTCGAAGCTCGGCAGCTCGTACGTGTGGGCCGCCGCCGGACCGTCCACATTCGACTGTTCCGGCCTGACCATGTGGGCCTGGGCGCAGGCGGGTGTCTCGCTGCCGCACTCCTCCTCGATGCAGTACAGCTCCGGCTCGAAGGTGTCGGCGTCTTCGCTGCAGCCGGGAGACCTGGTCTTCTACGGAAGCCCGATCCACCACGTCGCCCTGTACGTCGGTGGTGGACAGGTCATCCACGCTCCGCAGACCGGTGACGTGGTGCGGTACGCGAGCGTCGACATGATGCCGATCGTCGGGGCGGTGCGTCCCTAGGCAGCACCATGACCGTCCTCAATGGACGGTCGGCTCCAGCGAGGGTCCGGCCGCGGTGCGCCGGACCCTCGCGGCATGTCCGGAACCGGGTTCGGGCGCGGCCTCGACTGGGTAACCCGATCGGCATGACCGAGCCGGAGGACCTGGATCTGCAGCCGATCACCGAGGCGATGACCGCACCCGCCGCCGCCCGCGCCGCGGAAGAGGCGCTGCGCCAGGCCGCCCACGCCAGCTGGGACGGCGTCACCACGGCCGCGGACGTCTACACCGTCTTCGGCGCCGTGGGCTACTCGCTCGAGCTCATCCCGCAGCTGCTCGACCAGCTCACCGCCTGGCTGGAGAAGCACCAGGACCGGTTGGACGTCTCCGAGGCGGACACCTCAGCGGCTGCCCGGATCGCCGCAGGTCCGCAAGGACGTGGCGGCCGCCGTCGAGACCATCGGCGCCGGACGGGCCGACGTCGCCAGCGCCCAGGCCGCGCTCGCCCCGATCTTCGGCCCGGTCGAGTCCCGCCCGTAGCCTGGTTCTGTCGGCGGCCCTGGCTACCGTGCCGGCCTGCCGAGCTGACCCGGCTGCGTTGGCTACGTCGCCACCATGAGCACGATCCGGCGTACCGTCGCCGCGGCTGCGGTCGCGCCACTAGCCTTCGCAGCCGATGGCGTTGGGTTCGGTCTTCGATGCTGCGTCAGAACCAGGACGGCCCGTGCGGGGTGTACGGCGCTTCCAGCGCACTTGTTTCCTCGTCGGTCAGGTTCAGGCCGAGCGCCGCGACTGCCTCGGGTAGGTGGTGCGGTTTCGTCGCTCCGATGACTGGCGCGGACACGGCCGGGTTCGTGAGGACCCAGGCCAACGCGACTTGGGCCATGGGCACCTGCCGTGCCTCGGCGATCCGCTGCACGGCCTCGACAACTGGCTCGTCGAGGGGTGAGTCGAACGACTGGACGACCTTGTCCACAGTGGAGCGCAAGCTCTGCTCGCCCCAGGGGCGAGCCAGGCGTCCCTTGCCCTGCGGGGAATACGGCACCAGGCCCACCCCCATATCGGCGCACATCGCCATCAGTTCAGGCTCGTCCTGCCGGCGCAGCAGGTTGTACTGGTTCTGCATCGACACGAACCGCGTCCAGCCACCCAGGTCGGCGGCGTGCTGCAGCTTGGCGAACTGCCATGCGTACATCGACGACGCCCCGATGTAGCGGGCCTTGCCGACCTTCACGATGTCGTGCAGCGCCTCCATCGTCTCCTCGACCGGGCTGTCCGGGTCAAACCGGTGGATCTGGTAGAGGTCGATGTAGTCGGTGCCGAGCCGAGCGAGCGAGGCGTCGATCTGCTCCAGAATCGCCTTACGGGACAGTCCCTGGCCGCCAGGGCCGTCGTGCATCCGGCCGTGCACCTTGGTGGCCAGGACGACATCCTCCCGGCGCGAGTACCGGCTGATTGCCCGTCCCACCAGTTCTTCCGAGGTACCGGCCTGGTAGACGTTCGCCGTGTCCCAGAAGGTGATCCCGAGTTCGACGGCCTGCCGGAAGAACGGCTGAGCCTCGTCGTCGTCGAGCGCCCACTCGTGCGCGCCCACCGTGGTCGGGTCGCCGTAGCTCATGCAACCCAGTGCGAGCCGGCTGACCTTCAACCCGGTACTGCCGAGACGCACGTACTCCATGGGTGATCGCTCCCCTCGACTGAGTGAACGGGTGCCACCGTAGCCAGGTGCAAGGCTGGTCCTGCCCAGCGGGATCTTGACCCGGCTGGGGGGCTGCGGTGGGTGGAGTCCCGCTGGGAGGACATCGACACCCGGGTCGAGACCCCGCCGCTACTACCGGCTCACCGCCGCCGGGGCCGAATCGGCCCGGTTGGCGCTGGCCCGGGCCTACCGGCCGAGCCGGGCGACGTCGCTGCGGCCGGCGACGGAGCCGACGTGACCGCGCCGCCCGGCCGCCTAACGCGGCAGGACGGATGCGCCGGCCCTCGCCACGATCTCCTGCAGTGCGGCGACATGCTGGTCGAACGCGGCCCGTCCGACGCTGGTGAGCCTGGCCGAGGTGCGTGGGCGCTTGCCGACGAAGCCCTTGCGAATCTCGACGTAGCCGGCGTCGTCGAGCGTGGTCAACTGCTTCGACAGGGCGGAGTCGGACAGGCCGATGCTGTCGCGGATGAACTTGAAGTCGGCCCATTCCGTGGCCGCGAGCAGTGACACGATCGAGAGCCGGGTAGGGGCGTGGATGAGTTCGTCGAACTTCGGCTTGATCATTTTGGATCGCCTACGCGAGTGTCGAGCATGAGGCGGCGCAGGTACCGCATCAGCAATGGCCCGCCGACGACCATGAATACGCCGGCCAGGAGGATGCCCGCGGTCGCGGGATAGCGGACCCCGGCGGCCTTCAGCGCGAACGACGTCGGCAACGAGACGGCCAGGATGCCCGCGACGAAGCTGAGAATGGCCAGGACGCCGGTCGGCCCGAGCAAGTCGTTGCGCGGGTGGGCGCGCCGGACGATGCCGAGCACGAGCCGGCCCGTCACGAGGAGAATGCCGACGACGAACGCGGCCGTTGCGAGGCCGATCACGAGTGGCCGTCGAGTCTCGACGGCGACCGTGAAGCCGACCATGAGAACCGCGGTGGCCCACCAGAACCAGGTGGGGATGATCGTCAAGGTGACCACTTGTGCCCGGCGTCGGGCGATCTCCGTCAGCGCGCCGGCGGCCTCGTCGGGGCGTACCTCGTTGGCCATGACCCACCTCTACGCCGCCACGGACAGTACTTTCCCACTCGGAAAGTAGCATCCACTTTCCTGCTAGGCAAGTAGTTGCTCGATCTCCGCACGCCGTCGCGCTGACGATGCGGCGACGATCCGGCCTGCGGCGCGATCAGGACGAGGCCAGGTCGACCATACCTGCCGGCCGAACATCGGCGGGCCTGCGGGTCTGCGGGAGGCCAGCGCCGCTGCTTCGCCCCATTCAGGGTGAGGCAGGGTGACCAATGTGGGAGTTGTTCGGCGACTCGGACCAACAGTTTCGCCTGGTATCGGCCGTTCGGGCCCCCCGCGGTGGTGGATTGGAGGTCTTCGGCCTCGCCGAGGACGGCTCGGTCTGGCAGAACCTGTCCACGACCCCGTCCATCGATGACTGGACTGGCTGGTCTCTGTTCGGAAGGCGACCGGATCCTGGAAGACGGTTTCCGGGCCGAAGCAATCCTGGGCTCGTGAGTCTTGGCGTGAACATCTCGTACGACGGGCGGCTGCGAGTGTTCGGCGCGGCCAGCGATGGCAGCGCATGGCTGAACGGGCAGACCTGGGGGATGAACGGCTGGGGCGGGTGGCTGCGGTTCGGCGTCATCTCCGACTGGAGGCGGCGGTTCAGCGTCGTCCCGGACGGGTGGGCGCGGTTCGGCGACTCGGCAGGGCTGCGCGAGGTGGTCGTTCCGAGTACCGGAGTCTCGTTGGTGAACGTGGTGTTCGGTCTCGGCGTCGACGACGCGGTGTGGATCAACATCCTGGACCAATGGGGCCACCCCGAGCGGTGGCGCGGCTGGCAGGAATTCGGAGAAGGATGGTTGCGCCTCAGCACCCTCACGATCGGCCGACCCGACGACCTCACGATCGAGGCCATCGGCATCCGTTCCGACGACAACACTGTCTGGAGGAACTCGGCGCACGTGTACGACCTCGACCAGTGGAGCGGATGGCAACCCTTCGGGGCACCCGGCGACCAGTTCCATGCAGTCGCCTCGCTACGCACCGGCGGACCCGACGGCTCGGAGTCCGACGTGTTCGGTCTGGCCTTGGACGACACGATCTGGCGCCGCGCACCCGGCAGCAATGCCTGGGTACGGTTCGGCAACCCCGCAGACCTACTGAGCACGATCACCCCGATCTGGAACAACGGCGGTATCGCCGTCGCCCTGGCCGGTACTGCCCCCGACTACTCGACCTGGCGCGCAGATCTGCTCCCGTCAGGTCAGTGGGGTCCGCTCCAGCCGTTCGGGTCGCCCAGCGTCGGGCTCCGACAACTGGACTTTGCTCTCGACATCGACCTCCGTACGCACGCGTTCGCTATCGACCCGACCGGCGCCGTCTGGCACAAGTCCCAGACCACACCCGGAACCTGGCCGCCGCCGTAGCACCGGGCACTCTGTCACTGCGCCCGGTGGAGTGAGTTCTCCGTCGGGATGCGCACCGATTGCGGGCTAGCCGAGCGCAGGCACGATCTCGGACCAGATGGCGTCCAGAATGTCGGTGGTCGGGCCTCGGTAGTGGGCGGTCACGGTGACACAGGCTCGGTGGTTCGGCAGGACAATGCCGAACTGCCCGTAGATGCCGTCCATACGCCAGGCGCCGTCGCGGGCGCACATCCAGACGTGCCGGCCGTACCGCGCGTTGTCCGGGTGTGGCGCGGTTGCTCCGGTGGCGATGTGGCCATCGGTCGGCACGGTGTCGGCGGTCATGCTGTCCACATAGTCCGCCGGAACGATCGGCCGGTCGGCCCAGCGCCCGTGGTCGAGCAACACTCGGGCGAGTCGGGCGAGTTCTTCGGTACGGAGGTGGAGCCCGACCGCACCGAGGGAGTAGCCACGCGGGCACCGCAGCCACTGGGGGTTGTTGATGCCCAGCGGCGTAAACAGCCGCGGGATCAGGTAGTCGCGCAGGTCTTGGCCGGAGCAGGCGTGGATGACCCGGCTCAGCAGGTAGGTATTCGCACCCCGGTAGGCGAAGCATGATCCGGGCGCCGCCCCGATCGGCGCGCTCAGGATGTCGCGAGCGGGATCGTCGGGGTGATCGGAGTCTGGATCGTCCCAGCGGTAGGTGATGCCCGATGACATCGTCAGTAGGTGCTGGATCGTGATCCGCTCGACCCCGGCCGACGGGGCAGAGGTTAGGCGCTCGAGGTGGGTCAGGACCGGATCGCCGAGATCAAGCAGGCCCTCGGCCCTGGCGATCCCGACGGCCATCGACGTAACGGTCTTGGACGCGGAGAAGACGTCCCGGCGGACGTCGGCTACCCAATGTTGTTCGACGGGCGGCTGTCCGTGGACGGCGACGTGCAGGCCCTCAACACCGAGACTCCGGTCGCCCACAGCCCGGACGGCCGCCTCGATATCCCGGACCGACGTCGCACCACGAGCCATGACCAACAGCCTAAGGAAGTCGTTGACAGTGACCTGCGCCGCGCCAGGACCCGAACTCAGCTCGCCGGCGACACGCTCTGGTCTGGTCCCAGTCGGGAGGCGACAAACTAGGGTGCACGCCGCCAGCGTGGCGGTGTTTGATCGCAAATGTGGCAATAGAGCTGAGCACTCCAGAAGTTGGTCAGCTCGGCGACGTCTTGCGCGCCCTTCGAGACTGGCAGCACGACGCCTCGCCGCTACAGCTGCATCCGGGCGACCTGGGCTGGTTTTGGCGGTTCGGCGCGGAGGCGACGGCCGCGGCGGTTCGGACCTGGAGCCGGGGCGGACAGATTCTCGCCATCGGATTCCTGGACGGTCCCGAGATGCTGCGGATGACTGTCGCGCCCGAGGTTTGGCGCGAGAAGGAACTGGCTCACCAGGTGGTTGCGGATGTGTCCGAACCGGAGCGTGGCGTCCTACCGGCGGGAAGGGTGTCCGTCGAGACGCCGGACGGCACCCGAGTTCACGATCTGTTGTCCGATGTCGGCTGGAGCGCTGGCGAGCCGTGGACGCCGCTGCGCCGCGACCTCACCGGGCCGGTGGAACAAACGGGCTTGCGGATTGAGGTGATCGGGTCCGGGCAGGAGTCCGAGTTCACCGCCGTCCACCGGTCGGCATGGGGCAGTCCGCGGTTTACCGATGAGTTATGGCGTGCGATGGCGGCCGGGTTGCCGTTCACCGACGCACGGTGCCTGCTCGCCTACGACGACGAGGGCGTTGCGGTAGCGGGGGTAACGGTGTGGTCGGCCGGTCCGGGGAAGCCGGGGCTGGTCGAGCCGCTGGGCGTCCACGCTGAACATCGCGGGCGCGGCTACGGCATGGCGCTCTGCGTTGCCGCGGCGGCCGAGCTCAAGAAGCTGGGTTCGTCGAGTGCACTGGTCTGTACCCCGAGCGCCCTCGCTGCCGCCGTCGCCACCTACAGGTCGGCGGGCTTCCAGCAACTCCCCGAGCGGCTGGACCGCACCCGAGACGCCTGACTGGCGGCCTGATCGAGGCGTAGCGCGTTGCGCTACCCCGATCCGCCGTCCCAACGTCAGCGCCTCTGGGTTGCTGCGGTGGCCAGATCGGGACTGCCGCCTGCCTTGCGCGTCCGCCATGTGTTCACCGACCTCGCTGCTGACGATCGGCTGACATCGGGTCGGGAGTGAGGGGAGTGGCGGTACGTGAGAGACTGAACCGCCTGGCCGAGGCCGGGCCCGCCCTCGTAGCTCAGGGGATAGAGCACCGCTCTCCTAAAGCGGGTGTCGCAGGTTCGAATCCTGCCGGGGGCACCACCGGTCACGAGCGCTTGACCAGCACCGAATCGGCTCAGCTTCGGTCGTGGAGCCGCTCATGGTGCGAGTTGCTGGTAGCCTGGCCCATGGCGGCTCCACGCGGCCGCGACGGCGCTCACGCGAGGCGAGATCGAGACGCTGCCGAGCGGCTCCCTGCGCGTCGCAGGTGTACGCCGGCATCGACCCGGTCTCCAAGAAGCGGCACTACCTGACCGAGACCATCCCGGCCGGCCGCAAGGCCGCGGCGGAGGCGGAGAAGGTCCGGACCCGGCTGCTGGCCCAGGTCGACGACCGCCGCGCAGCCGCGCACCAACGCGACCGTCAACCAGCTGATGGACCGCTACCTGGAGCTGCTCGACGTCGAGCCGACCACCGGCGACCGGTACGAGAGCTCATCCGGATCCACATCCGCCCGCTGCTCGGCGACCTGCCCGTCGGCCGCCTCGACGGCGAGGTCCTCGACATCTTCTCGCCGAGCTCCGCCGCTGCCGCGCCCACTGCGACGGCCGCGCCGTGCGATCGAGCACCGCACCGCCGCGCGAGCACGACTGCGACGAGCGGTGCGGGCCGCACGAGTGCCGGCCGCTCGGCCAACGGCACGCTCCGCAAGATCCACAGCATCCTCAACGACGCCTGCAAGCGCGCCGTCCGCTGGCGGTGGCTCGGCACCAACCCGGTCGCAGAGGCCGAGCCGCCGCCGACCACCGCAGCCCGACCCGCAGCCGCCGACCGCCGAGCAGGCCGCGCGATCGTCGACGACGGCCTGGAAGGACCCGGACTGGGGCATGCTCGTCTGGCTGGCGATGATCGACCGGCGCCCGCCGCGGCGAGCTGTGCGCGCTGCGCTGGGACCGACGTCGACCTCGACGCCGGCGTCCTGACCATCCGCTCGAGCATCGCCCAGACGCGGCGCGCGAGACCTGGGAGAAGGACACCAAGACCCACCAGCGCCGCCGGATCGCCCTCGACGCGCCAGACGCTCGCGCTGCTGCGCGCCTACCGCAGCACGTCGCGCGCAGCGGGCTGCGCCGCTCGGCGTCGAGCTGGCCGACGACGCCTACCTCTTCTCCGCGCGATCCGGACGGCAGCGACGTGGCTGCGGCCCGACACCGTCACCCAGCGCTACGCGCCGCATGTGCGCGCGGCTCGGCTGGGACATGCACATCCACCAGCTGCGCCACTACTCCGCCACCGAGCTCATCGCCGCCGGCGTCGACGTCCGCACCGTCGCCGGCCGCCTCGGCCACGGCGGCGGCGGAGCGACGACGCTGCGCGTCTACAGCGCCTGGGGCCCCGAGGCCGACCAGCGCGCCGCCAGCACGATCTCCGACCGCCTGCCGGCACCGCCGCTTCGGCTCCCGCGAGCCGACCGCAACAGTCGCACCTGGGCTCACTGCCGTCAGGAAGAGCCGAGGACCAGCCAGCCCCTACCGCCAGATCGCCGCCGACCTCCGCGCCGCCATCGCCTGCGGTGCGCTCAAGCCGGGCGACCCGCTTCCGCCCGTCACCGAGCTCGCGGCCCGCTACGGCGTAGCCCCCAGCACCGCCCACCGCGCCATAGCCGACCTCAGCCGACGGCGCCGTCTCCGTCAGCCGAGGCAGGCGCGCCACCGTCATTTAGATCACTGTGCGCGCACGCTCATGCCGATGTGCGCGCATCGGAGCGGAGGTCTACCGGTTGGCTTCAGCAGGTCACGTGCAGGATCGCGTTGGTGTCTTTAGGGTGCCTGCGCAGCACCTCGATCGCTTTCGGCGTCGGCAGGAGCAGCAGCTCCACGTTGCGCTGCGCGGCCTTGCGTCGGACGTCGTCCATCACGGGCAGGGCACCCTGTGCTCCCGTACCCACCACCAGCCGCCGGCACTTCCACGGAATGTCCTCGGCGACGGACAGCGGCGTGTGCCCGAAGGCGTCGCGGAAGCGCTTCGAGGGTTTCTTGCTGCGCTCGCGCACCGTCCCGCGGTCGATCACCACGTCGCGCTCGTACCTCACGCCATCGATGCGGACAGCACCAAAGGTGAATCGTTCCAGGCGCATGGCACTTCTTCCCTCTCTCTCTCTCTAGGACTCCGCTGCGGCGTCCGCGGCCCAGCTGGCGACGCGGACGGGCGGCGCTCCACCGATGCCGGAGAGTGGGGCCCGCACCGCTCAGTCCCGGCCGGGTCCAGCCTGCTGGTTGCTGGGTCGTCGTCGTCTCGCTGCCGTGCGTCGGTGCGAGCGTTCAGGCGGCCGTGACGGAGGTCCGCCACGCGACCGCCGAGTGACGGAGAACGGGACGGTCGCCATGGTCAGGCCAGTCCGGTGGCGGCGCGGGCCTCGGGCAGCGTCGCCCAGCCGGTGCCGACCATCAGCCAGCCGTCGTGGCCGGCGTGGCGGTTGGTGGGATCGTGGATCTTGACCTGCCAGCTGCCGGGGGTCGTCTCCCGGGCGAAGGCGGTGCGGCCGCGGCAGGTGCCGCGCTGGCTGCCGAGCGGCGGTGGCCGGGTCGGCGATGTGACAGCGGTTCTCGGTGGGCATGGGTGGCTCCCGCAGGGAGTTCACCGGGGTGCCCGGCGGCGAGCGGTGACGCTCGCGGGGACGCGGCAGGGCAGCGGCGTCCCGGACCCGGGCCGGCTGGTGTGCTCAGCACCTCTAGCGTACGCCGCCCGAGGCGGCTCGACACCGCGTGTCCACCCCGCGTGGCTGCGCGGGCTGGGGAAGCCGCGTCGCGCGCCCTGTCTAGCCCGTCGTCCCGGCACCTGTTCGCCCCTCGGCGAGAGGTCTACCGTTCCGAGACGTGGTGGAGTGTCGCCCGCCCGGCAGATCGGAGTGCTGTGGACGACGACGACCTCGAGGCAAGCCTGGCCGGGTTGTCCGGGCTGTTGACGGGCCACCGGCCGCTGCCAGGAGACGCTGGTCCACATCGCGGAGTTCGCGGTGCGGGCGATCCCGGGGGCGGAGGGCGCCGGTCTGACGATGCTGGAGGAGGACCGGCCGCAGACGGTGGTGGCCAGTGCGGAGTTCGTGCACGCGGTCGACGACGTGCAGTACGGGCTGGGCGAGGGCCCGTGCCTGCTGGCGGTCGAGACCCGGAGCACGCAGACGTCCGGGTCGCTCGGCGGGGAGCCCCGCTGGCCGCGGTTCGGCCCCCGGGTCGGGCGGATGGGCGTGCACAGCGTGCTGTCGCTGCCGTTGCTGCTGCCGGACCGGGTGGTGGGCGCGATGAACGTGTACGCCCACGCCAAGGACGCGTTCGGGGCGGAGGCGGTACGGATCGGGGAGCTGTTCGCCCGGCCGGCGGCGGTGTCGGTGCACAACGCCCAGATCCTGGCCCAGTCCCAGCGACTGGCCGAGCAGCTAGGCGCGGCGTTGATCAGCCGCGCGGTCATCGACCAGGCGCTCGGCGTGATCATGAGCCGTACCGGGGCGACCCCCGAGGAGGCGTTCGACCGGCTGCGGGCGATGAGCCAGTCCCAGCACGTCAAGGTGGCCGAGGTGTCCCGAGTGCTGGTGGACGAGGCGGTACGCCGGGCTCGGGCGAGGAAGCCCGCGCCCGAGCCGGACGCTTCCGCATCCTGACCGGCTGCCGGGCGTCGGGTCACCGCTATGGGAGCTGGGCTACTGTGAAGAGGCGGGTCGGCAGCTATCCGCAGTTTGCGCGAGGTACCAGGGCCGGACAGCGGTGCCCCGTCCTGGACGCCGCCGAGCAGCCCCGAACCTGGATCGGCATCCGCGCGGCAGGACGGTCTGCCGGAGGATCTTCGAGCCGCCCGGGCCCAGCGCACCATGCGCTCGTCAGGAGAACGCCGTGCGGATCACCGCCGCGGTGGCCGAACAATTGCTGCTCCTCCATGGGGACCCCGACCTCGCCGGCGACCTGGCAGCCGCGCTGGACCGGCTCGGACGCGACGTCGCCGTCGCCGTCCCGTCCTGCCTCACCGTGTCGATCGCCTTGCTCGTCCGGACGACGAGATCAGCGTCAGCACGACCGCCGGCGCCGCCGAACCGGCCGCGGTGCTCGCCTCCCTGGCCGTACCGCTGTCCGCCGGCCCAGTCGGCGACCTGCTGATCCTGCGCGCCGCAGAGGCCGGGGCGTTCCTGCTGCTGGCTGACGATCTCGACGGCCTGCTCAGGCCGGGTCACCCACCGATCGAGTTGGACAAGCATCTGAGCTGGCCCCTCGCGGCGAGCACCGAGTCGGTCACCGCATCGGTCGCCGACCTGCGGGTGGCCGATCAGGCGGTCGGTGTCCTCGTCGACGGGGTCTGCTGCCCGAGGCGGCTCGGCGTGAGCTGCGGCGGCGGGCTAGCGACGCGGATACGAGCGTCGCCGCCGTCAGCCGGGAGCTGCTGGCCGCCTTGCGCGTCCGATCCGGCCGTAGTTGACAGGGAGGAGTTGCGGCGCGCACTGTCAAGTTGCTGGGTTCTCAGCCAGTTCGGGACCGGGCGCCGCGACACGTCGCGCCCTGGGAGCAG
The DNA here is from genome assembly GCA_963770145.1 of uncultured Actinomycetota bacterium. Classification (GTDB taxonomy): domain Bacteria; phylum Actinomycetota; class Actinomycetes; order Mycobacteriales; family CADCTP01; genus CADCTP01. Next base: position 1,008,987 of record CAVYOJ010000002.1, read on the forward strand.
GATCGCTCGCCGCCGGACTCCTCGGTGATCTCCCCTGTGGGGACGCGACATGTTCATCCTGTTCGTCGTCATCTGTCTGCTCGTGGTCGGGCTGATCGGCCTGGCGTTGTCACTGCGCATCGTCAAGCAGTACGAGCAGGGCGTGCTGTTCCGGCTCGGCACGCGTCATCGGCGTCCGCCAGCCGGGCCTGACCTTCATCATCCCGTTCGTCGACGTGCTGCGCCGGGTGAGCCTGCGCATCGTCACCATGCCGATCCAGTCGCAGGGCATCATCACCCGCGACAACGTCAGCGTCGACGTCTCCGCCGTCGCCTACTACCGGGTCGTCGACGCGGTCAAGTCGGTCGTGGCCATCGAGAACGTCGGCGCGGCCATCAACCAGATCGCCCAGACCACCCTGCGCAAGGTCGTCGGCCAGCACACCCTCGACGAGACCCTGTCCGAGACCGACCGCATCAACGTCAGACATCCGCGAGATCCTCGACGTCAGCCACCGAGGAGTGGGGCGTCGTGGTCACCCTGGTCGAGCTCAAGGACATCCAACTGCCCGAGAGCATGAAGCGGGCCATGGCCCGGCAGGCCGAAGCCGAGCGGGAGAAGCGCGCCAAGATCATCGCCGCCGAAGGCGAGTCGCTGGCCGCCGACGCCCTCGGCGCCGCCTCCGACATCATGATGGCCCACCCGCTCGCGCTGCAGCTGCGCAACCTGCAGAGCCTCGTCGAGATCGGCGTCGACAAGAACACCACCGTCGTGTTCCCCGCCCCGCTGATGAGCACCATCGGCGAACTCGGCGCCTTCCTCGCCCGCGAGACCGCCGCCAGCGCGGCGCACACCGCGCCGGGCGGGACGCCAGCCGCCGACACTGAGCCGGCCCGTCGCGACGCCGATTCCGACCGCGTCCTCCAACGGCGGCAGGAGCCGTCGTCCCGCGTCCGTAGCGCGCCGCTTCTTCGGTCACGGCCGTTCGCACGGAACTCCACCTACTGAGGAGCGTCATGAAGGCACTCGTCTACCACGGTCCCGGCGCGAAGGCATGGGAGGACGTCGCCCGTCCCGAGCTCGGCGCCGACACCGACGCCATCGTCCGGGTCGACACGACCACGATCTGCGGGACGGATCTGCACATCCTCAAGGGCGACGTGCCCGCGATGATCGATGGGCGCATCATCGGTCACGAGGCGGTGGGCACCGTCGTCGAGGTCGGCGCCGCGGTCAGGAACGTGACGGTGGGCGACCGCGTCCTGGTGTCGTGCATCAGCGCGTGCGGCGCGCTGTCGCTTCTGCCGGGAACGCCGGTACGGGCAGTGCACCGGTGGCGGCGGCTGGATCCTCGGAAACGAGATCGACGGCACCCAGGCCGAGTACGTCCGCGTCCCGTTCGCGGACAACTCGACCTATCCGGTGCCGGAGGGTGTCAGCGACGAGGAAATGCTGATGCTGGCCGACATCCTGCCCACCGGCTACGAGGTCGGCGTCCTCAACGGCCGGGTCCAGCCCGGCGACGTCGTCGCCGTGGTCGGCGCGGGGCCGGTCGGGCTGTCGGCCATCAGCGGCGCACGGTTGTTCAGCCCGAGCCTCGTGGTCGCGATCGACATGGCACCCGCCCGGCTCGATGCGGCCAAGCAGTTCGGCGCCGACGTCGTGATCAACAACGCCGAGCAGGACCCGATCGAAGCCGTCCGGGAACTGACCGGCGGGCTCGGCGCCGACGTCGCCATCGAGGCCGTCGGGGTGCCGGCGACCTTCGAACTCGCCGCCGACCTGGTACGACCGGTCGGGCGGGTCGCCAACATCGGCGTGCACGGCACGCCGGTCACGCTGCACCTGGAACGGCTGTGGGCCCGGGACATGACGATCACGACCGGCCTGGTCGACACCTACTCGACGCCGACCCTGCTGCGCCTGCTCACCAGCCACCAGCTCGACGCGCAGCGCTTCGTCACCCACCGCTTCGGCTTCGACGAGTTCATGCACGCCTATGACGTGTTCGCCCACGCCGGCGAGACCGGGGCACTCAAGGTCGTCCTCAGCCGGACAGGTGACCCGAGATGACGCTCCGGACCGAGAGCGAGGAAGCGCCCAGCATCGGTCGATGAAATGAACGAGTTGTCGCGCTCGCGTGAGGGCACGTCGATCCACAACACGCAGCGTGGCGGTTCGTGCTCACGCGAACGCCTGGAGCTGTGGGCCGACCGCGGGCGCCAGCTCGCGGCCACCGACACGGATGGCTGGGCTCTGCTGATGTCGTGCGGTGGCGCGCTGTATCTGGCCGGTCTGGGACTGGCGGGGGAGGGTTGGCGGACCACGACCGAGCGGCTACGCGACCCGACGCGGCGCGACCTGCTGGCCCGCATCGCGTCGACGGACGCGAGCCTGCCGAGGAGGCTGTCCGGCAGCAGATCACTGCTGCCGAAGGACGCCACACGGAGCGGCGCCGTTCCGCCCGATGCAGTCTCGGTCGAGTTGCTGGACACCTGTGCGCGGCCGTCGGTGATTCCTCGCTGTACGCGGCCGTCGTGATCCAGCGCGACGATCAGCTTGATCTGGCGGTCGCTATGTCCTGGGCCGACGAGCTGGAGGTGAAGGATCCGGCGTACCGGGCCGAGCTGGCGAAGTGGGTGCGGCCGGAGCGACGGCTGCTGGGCGAGGGCATATCTCCTGCCGACGTACCGCACGCGGCACCCGGCCAGCGCCGGCACACCGACGTTCCGCTTCGCGACTTCGAGATCGGCAGGCCGCCGGCGGTCGCAGACCTCGAGTGGGCCGAGCATCGATGAGCATCCGGCCTATGTTGTGGTGTTCAGCCGCGACGACGACGCGAGCGACCCGGCTGCGCGCCGGTGAGACGTACACCCAGCTGTCGGTGGATGCTGAACGGCTGGGGCTCGCCACCTCGGCGATGACGCAAGCGCTCGACCTCCCGGGCGTACGTAACCGGGTGCGGATGTTGATGAGCTGGCCCGACCACCCGCAGATGATCCTGCGGGTCGGCTGGCCGCCGGCGGACGACGCCACGCCGCAGACGCCGCGGCGCCCGGTTGCTGCCGTACTGACCATGACCCGGCCCGACCCGACCCGAGCGTGGTCCGAGTCAGTCCGAGCGCGAGGTGAACGGCACCTGAACCTCGCGGGCGTTCGCTCCGCAGGAATCCGCTCCACGAGAAACGAAGGAACGTGAGTGCGATGGTCAACATCGCCAAGAGCCACGAAGCCGCCGCCCGCGGCACATGAGCACCGCCGCCCATCCGGTGACGGGGCATGACCGTTCGCCCGCAGCGGCCGTCGACGGTGAGGGCCGCTCGGCCACGGCGGCCCGGTACCTGCTGGCCGGTATCCGGCTGGCCCTGGGCTGGGTCTTCCTGTGGGCGTTCCTGGACAAGGCCTTCGGCCTCGGTCACGCACGCCGTCGGCGAAGGCCTGGATCAACGGCGGCAGCCCGACCAACGGGTTCCTGGGATCGGGCACCAAGGGCCCGTTCGCCGGCTTCTACCACTCCATCGCCGGTACGGGCTTCGCCGACACGTTGTTCATGGTGGGCCTGCTCGCCATCGGCGTGGCGCTGATGCTGGGCATCGGCATGCGGATCGCGGCCGTGGCCGGCGCGGTGTTGACCGTCCTGATGTGGACCGCCGTGCTTCCCCCGACCACCAACCCGTTCATGGACGACCACCTGATCTACGCCGCCATCTTGATCGTCCTGGCTCTCCTGGGTGCCGGCAACACCCTCGGCTTCGGTCGCATGTGGACCGCCACCCCGCTGGTCCAGCGCAACCGCTGGCTCGCCTAGCACTGGCTCCGGCGGCGGCGATTCGCCAAGCCGACCCTCGCCTGGTCCCGCCGATCTCGGCGGGCCAGGCGGAGCCGCCCGCCCGCCGGCCCCCGTAACTCCTTCGATCGAGAGCCGACAGCCGTGTGCCCACGTCTCGCCACCGACCGAACTGGCCGGGAGTACGACCAATTTTCTCCCGCCGGCTCGGCTCCGGTCCGGGCACGCGGGGTCACGGTCCGGCCGTTCCCGTCCAGCCGCCGGCTGGTGACCGCGGCGGTTCGTGCCGGCCGCCGCATCGTGCCGATGCACGGGCTGTTCGACGTCGACATCACCACAGCACGGCGGCTGCTCGCCGAGGGCGACCCGCCGCTGTCGCTCACCGCATTCGTCGTCGCGTCGCTGGCCAGGGCGGTCGCGGCTCACCCGCAGGTGCACGCCTACCGCGACTGGCGCGGCCGGCTGGTCGAACACCGCCACGTCGACGTCCAGACGCTGATCGAGGTGCCCACCGAGCCAGGGGCCGTTCGGGCTGGTGCACGTGGTCCGCGACGCCGACATCCGCAGCGTCGCCGAGATCAGCGCCGAGCTGCGGGCGGTCAAGGCCGGATCCGGCCACCACCAGCACCGGAGATGCTGACACCGTCGCTCCCGCCGCTCGGGCGGATCCCGGGCTTCTACCGGGCGATGTACGCGGCGATGAGCCGCTCCCGCCGCGTCCACCTCGCCACCGGCACGGTGCAGGTGACCGCGGTCGGCATGTTCGCCGACGGCGGCGGCTTCGCGATCGCCCCGCCCACCCTGGCGTCCCTCGTCGTCGTCGTCGGCGGACTCAGCAGACGACCCGCGCGCCATCGGCGACCGCATCGAGGTGCGTGACGTCCTCGACCTGACCGTCATGTCGACCACAACGTCGTCGACGGTGCGCCCGCCACCCGGTTCGCAGCCGACCTCCGGCAGCTCATGAGACAGCGCTGCCGTGCTGATGCCCGCACCCACCTCACCAAGACGCGCCCCCCCGCGAGATCGATCGGAGACTGTGTCATGAGCGTCGGCCGCGACTGGTGCCCGGGCAGGCCCCGGTCCGATCGGGTGCCAGTCGAACCCGGGGTCCTCCGGGCGGGCGCGTCCGGCCCACCGGCCGCCGGATGTGCTGGCCCGATCCGCCCGCCCACCGGGCGACTCCGACCGCTCGCCCGGTGCCTCGACCCACCGCACCCGGCACCCTCGGCATTGGCCTGTTCCCGCCAGGCGAGACCCGCCATACTGGCCGAGCTCGACCGGTGGACCGCGCGCCGCACCCTCTACGAACCGCTTGTTCAGCCGGCTCCCGCCGTACTGCTCAGGGACGTTGGTCGAGGGCTCAGCTTGGAAGTGTGTGAAGGCGGGCGAGGTGGAGGAGGAACCGATGGTCAGCAGGCGTCCGGACGCGGTGACGGGGATGGTGGTCGACCGCCGGGTACGGCATACGGCGGCAGGCGACCCGTGGCTGGTCTGAGCCCGGGCCCCGTCGATCTGCGTCCGGAGGCCGAGGAGCTTGCCGCCTTGGCCGGTCGAGCGCCGTCGTTGCACAACGCGCAGCCGTGGGCGTTCCGGGTCGGGCGGGACAGCGTCGAGGTGCACTTCGACGATCGGCGCATGCTGCCGGTGGCGGACCCGGTCGGGCGGCAGGCGTACCTGGGCCTGGGTGCCGCGGTGTTCCTGCTCCGGTTGGCGATGGCCGTTCGGCATCGCGCGGTCCGGGTCGAGCTGCGGCCGGCTCCGGCCCGTCCGGACCTGGTCGCACGCATCACGGTGATCGGGGAGCGGGAGCCCACCAGCGAGGAGGTGCGTCTGGCGGCGGCGGCGCCGCGGCGTCGGACGGTCCGCACACCGTTCCAGGAGGGGGAGGTACCCGTCCCGCTGCGGGTGGCGTGGCGAGAGCACGCGGAGGGAGAGGGTGGCGTCCTGCGCTGGGTCGAGCGGATCGGGGAGCGCAGCGGGGTCGCCCGGCTGGTCGCCGAGGCCGACCGGCAGCAGCAGCACGACCCGGCGTACCTCGAGGAGCTCCGGCGCTGGACGGCGCCCGAGCGCGTCGCTGAGGGCGCCGGAGTCCCGACGTCGACGTTCGGCGTCACCCCGGAGGTCGGCCATGCGGCCGAGTTCACGCCGCGGGACTTCGGCGCGGGTTGGCGGTCGGGTGAGCAGCGACACGCCGGGCCGCTCGAGGAGCATCCCCTGGTCGCCGTCCTGGCCACGGCCACCGACTCCGCCGACGACTGGCTGCGCGGCGGCCAGGCACTGATGCGGGTGTTGCTCGCCGCCGCCGATGACGGTTACGTCGCCTCGTACCTCAACCAGCCGATCGAGGTTCCGGGGTTGCGGCAGCAGCTGCGCGACGAGCTGCGGCTCGCCGGCCGGCCCCAGCTGGTGATGCGTCTCGGCCGCCCGTCCGGACCGTTGCCGCCACCGACGCCGCGCCGGCCACCGGCCGAGCTCCTGCTGTCTGAGGAGCCGGCCTGACCCGAATTGCGGCGGCCGAGGTGATCATGCGACCCCGTCTGCCGGGTTGCCCCCAATCCGGTGAGGCTTGGGACACGAACCGGAATGCGCGGTCCGGCTCGACCGGCACGATGGCTCCGTAGCTAATCTGGCGTTGATCACGGTGACTATCGGAGGGCATGGGAGGTCCTCTTCTCGGCCGGGTAGTGGATCGGACGTTCGGGTCGCGATCGTCGCCTCTGACGCGTCCGTGAACTCCTCGGGGCGTTCGATGTGCCGGTGGTGGCCACAGTCTTGAATGGGATGGAGCGGTCCCCGCAACCGGTCGGCGGTCTGCTGTGCGATTGCGAATCTCATGAGGCGATCCTCCGTACCCCAGATCAGCGTGACCGGCACGCTGATCTTGGCGAGTTTTGCCGGGGCATCCTCCGCATGACGATCCGTCGCATCAGCTGACCGGTGGCTGTGCTTACGTCCTTGGTTGTGCGCCAACTCGATCTCAGACTCTGCGGGCCGCGTGGGTGCACCTCGACATCCGCGGCGAGGAGCAGCGGTTGGCCGAGGCTCTTGGGCCGGAGTACGAGCGGTACCGCGTCGCCGTCTCTCGATACCTGACCATGTTGTCCCCGATCATGCCGCGGTAGGTCGCTGGCCGAGCGCGGTCCGATGCCGCGCTCGCGCAGCGGAGCGCCGTAGCAGTGGACCTCGACCAGATCCTGGAGCAGCCCGGAACGCGTCGGCGGCGCCGGACGCAGAAAACCCGCACCAGACAAGCAATTGTTTGCCGATACGGAGCTGGGGCGTGTACGAGCTGGGGCGTGGCCGGCACCGCGAGTACGGGGAGGGCCATGGAGGAAGTCGTCTTGTTGGTCTCAGTTCTGGTCTCAGTTGCTGGTCGTCAGCCGACGTACGCCGACATCCGCCGGGGGCCGCTGACCAGCGGATTCCGTACGTCGGAGGGCGTCGGCGGACGTGGGGCTGCTGGCTCGTAATGAATAGGTCGTCGGTTCGATTCCGACAGGCGGCTCCACGTCTGACCTGCGCCTTTGGAGACTTGGGATGTCGAAACTGGTGGCCCATTCATCTTCTGGTCTCAGTTGTCGGCCCGATTCACGGTGTGCGTCTCCGGTTCATGGTGGTCACTGGGGTTCCGGTTGGTGGGTGACAGTGTCGGCCCGATCACGGCCCGGTTCACCGGAGTGAGTGGGTCGGCAGGCTCTCCGGCGGGGGTCAGAGCAGCTCGCGGCGGAGCAGCTTGCCGGCCGGCCTCCGCGGCAGCCGGTCGACGGTGACGATCCGCCGCGGCCGCTTGTACGGCGCGACCCGCTCGGCCAGCCAGGCGGCAAGCGCCGCCTCGCCGGTCTGCCGGGCAGGGACGACGAAGGCCACCGGCACCTGGCCGTGCCGCTCGTCGGGACAGCCCGCGACGCCGGCGTCCGCGACGTCCGGATGCTCGATCAGCAGCGCTTCGAGCTCGGCCGGCGCTACCTGGAAGCCGTCCACCTTGATCAGCTCCTTGAGCCGGTCGACGACGGTGACCGCGCCGGTGGCGTCGATGCGGCCGAGGTCGCCGGTGTGCAGCCAGAGCGCCCGTGGGGACGCTCGCAGGACCGCCAGCGCTGTATGCAGCGTCTCGTCCACCTCGTACGTCGTCGCCGCTCTTCCCGGGTGGCATGATCGACCCCCTGGGCGGTCGAGGGAGTCAGGGGTATTTCGCCTGAACCCTCGTCCGGCCGCCGGTACACCGCGGGCACCAGGCTGCCGTAGGGAACGGGTGGATGGTGAATGGCATCGTCGGGCGCATGGGTGGGCAGACGGATCAGCTGAGCGTCGGGGTCCTGGGCACCTCCAGCAAGGCGGACGAGGTCCGGCTGCCCATCCATCCGTACCACTTCGAGCGGATCGACGCCGACCTGCGCGCGCGGATCGTCCTCGAGCACGGCTACGGCGACCGCTACGGCGCCTCCGACCGGCAGCTCGCCGCCCAGGTCGCCGGCATGCGGTCGCGGGCGCAGATCATCGCGACCAGCGACGTGGTGCTGCTGCCCAAGCCCACCCTGCAGGACGTCAGCGACCTCCGCGATGGGCAGGTGCTCTGGGGCTGGCCGCACGCCGTCCAGGACTCTGAGCTGACCCAACTCGCCATCGACAAGCGGCTGACCCTGATCGCATGGGAAGCGATGAACCACTGGACGCCCTCGGGTCGCTTCGTCGTCCACGTCTTCCACCTCAACAACGAGCTCGCGGGCTACTGCTCGGTGCTGCACGCCATGACACTGATCGGCTCCACAGGTCACTACGGTCGGCAGCTCACCGCCGCCGTCATCGGCTTCGGCAACACCGCGCGGGGCGCGATCACCGCGCTGCAGGCTCTCGGGGTCCACGACGTCACGGTGCTCACCATGCGTGACGTCACAGCGGTCGCCTCACCGATCCCGTCCATCGTGCTCGCGCACCTCGAGCGCTCCGAGGACGATCCCAGGCGCACGGTGGTGCGGATGGCCGATGCCCCGGTGGCCGCCGCCGCGTTCCTCGCCGGCTACGACATCGTGGTCAACTGCGTGCTGCAGGACACCGACTCGCCGCTGATGTTCGTCGCAGACTCGGATATCGCGGCCTTCCGTCCGGGCAGCCTGATCGTCGACGTGTCGTGCGATGCCGGCATGGGATTCGACTTCGCGCGGCCGACCAGCTTCGAGGAGCCAGTGTTCACGGTTGGGGACGGAGTTACGTATTACGGCGTAGACCACAGCCCGACCTACCTGTGGAACAGCGCGACGTGGGGCATCAGCGAGGCCCTGATTCCGTACCTGCGCACGGTGATCGGCGGCCCGCCGGCCTGGGACCAGGACCAGACCATCCGGAAGGCCATCGAGATCCGCGACGGCGTGGTGCAGAACCCGAAGATTCTCTCGTTCCAGGGCCGAGCCGCAAATTACCCGCATCGCCAGCGGTGAGTCACCCGCCCGGGCGCTGGTGTGGACTCCGACGCGTATCGACCCTCCGCCCGTTGGACGGCGCGGTCGGAGTCGGCGATATGAGGGCCGGCGATATCGGGTCGGTGGTTGGGCGCGCCTGCGTGTCGGTCGGTCGCTCGTGACTCGAGAGGGCCGCGGACGCTGGCAATCGGTGGCGGTGTACGACCTGGCCGAGCTCGCTGTGTACAGCAACGACCCGGACTGCATGCGAGGCCGCTCGGATGAGTCGATCATGCCCCGAGCCGGTAGCCCAGCAGCGTCCACGCGACCGTCCGTCACCCTGAGGCCCGTTGTCGACGAGGTTCGGCGAGCCAGCATCGATTCAGGCCCAGGCATCGTCTGGTGCGGGTGACCCAGCGCGGCGTAGCTCTCGGTAGCCTTCGTGTCCGGACGGTGGACGCGGGGGGCCCCGCATGAGCGATCGCACCGAGGCAGCATCGGGGGGCCGCTGGCGGCGGGTCCCGGCGGTCGCTTGGCTGCCTCGGTACGAGCGGGGCTGGTTGCGCGGCGATGTCGTCGCGGGTGCCGTGGTGGCGGCGCTCGCCGTCCCCCAGGCGCTCGGCTACGCCTCGATCGCCGGTGCCCCGGTCGAGGTGGGCCTTTACGCGGTGCCGGTGGCGCTGGTGGCGTACGCGATCTTCGGCTCGTCGCGGCAGCTCGTCGTGGGTCCGGTGTCGACGGTGTCGGTGCTGTCGGGCTCGTTGCTCGCCAGCTTCGGGGTCGCGGGCACGGCGCAGGCCGCGTCGTACACGGCCGCTCTGGCACTGGGCTCCGGCCTGGTCCTGGTCACCGCGGGCTTCCTCGGAATCGGGTGGGTGGCGGAGTTCCTCTCTAAGCCGATCGTCACCGGCTTCGTCCTCGGCCTGACCGTCCTGGTGATCCTCGGTGAGGTGCCGCACCTGCTGGGTGTGCCGACGCCGAAGGGCCAGGTGGTCGAGCGGGTCGGCGCCCTGGGCGGGAGCCTCACCCGGGGCGAAGCCGATCTGGCGACGGTGATCGTCTCGGCGGTCTCGCTGCTCGTCCTCTTCGGCGGACCGCTGTTGGTCCGGTGGGTGCCCTGGGGGCTCGTGCTGCTCATCGGTGGTCTCGTCGCCTCCACCGCTTTGGATCTGCAGGCGCGGGGCGTCGAGGTCGTCGGCCCGGTGCCGCGAGGGCTGCCGACGCCGGGGCTGCCGTCGGTGGCCGCCGGTGATCTGCCGGCGCTGCTGGGCGGCGGCGCGACCCTGGCGCTGGTGGGTCTCGCGGAGGGGCTCAGCGCTGCCCGGTTATTCGCCGCCCGCGGCGGCTACCGGGTCGATGCCGACCAGGAACTGCTCGCCTCCGGCGTGGCCAACCTCGGCTCCGGCTTGTTCGGGGGCATCGGCGTGGCCGGTAGCCTGTCCAAGACGGCAGCCGTCAGCGACGCCCGCGGTCGTACGCAGATGGCGGGGATCACCGCGGCCGTGTTGTCTCTGCTCGTCATCCTCATCATCGCGCCGGTGCTCTCGGGGCTGCCCAAGGCCGTCCTCAGCGCCATCGTGGTCAACGCGGTCTGGAAGCTCCTGGACTTCGGGGCGATCCGCCGCTACGCCCGGGTGCGGCGGAACGACATCGTCGCCGCAGCTGTCGCTGCCGTGGGCGTGCTGGCCTTCGGGCCGTTGTACGGCCTGCTGCTCGCGGTTGCCGGATCGGTGCTGGGCCTGGTCTACCGGTCCAGCCGGGTCGAGGTCGATGTGATGGGAAAGGTCCCGCACGAGAAGGCCGCCTGGGGCAGCACCCGAGACCACGAGGAGCGACCGACATTCCCCGGGGTGATGGTGCTCCGCGTCGGCTCGCCGATCTTCTGGGTCACCGCGGCGCCGATCCATGACGTCGTCCTCTCCGAGGTCGAGGCCGTACCCGGCACCCGCGCGCTCGTGCTCGACATGGAGGCGACCGACCAGATGGACACGACGAGCGCCGACGTGCTCGCCGACCTGCTGGGCGAGCTGCGAGAGCGCGGTGTCGATCTGTACCTGGTCCGCGTCATGTGGCCGGTCCGCCAGGTGCTGCGCCGGTCGGGGCTGATGGCCGAACTCGGCGAGGACCATCTGTGGCACAGCATCTCGCAGGGCGTGCGGGAGGCCCGGCTCGCGCACGGACTCAAGCACCTCCCGGCGGGTGTCGGCATCGCCAGCGCCGAGGACGTTCCGGGCGAGGAGCTCCTCGGCGAGGAGACGGCGGAGGAGCACATCGTTGCCCGTAGTCCGGCACCCGTCCGCCCGGAGCACCACCGGCGAGGGTCCGCTTGAGTGCACGCTCATCCCACGGGGCCCTCCACTGAATGCCCAAGTCCCGATCCTGCGCGGCTGGTCGCTTGCGGACGACGCCCGGCTCTGCAAGACCGTCGCGGTCTGGCGGATCCTTAAGCGGCTGGACATAATCCGGTAGCCGGCCTCGCAGCGACCCAAGCACCGCCAGCGGCGGTGGAAGCATTACGAGAAGCAGTGCGGGTCAGCCCGGACGTCTTCCGAGGATCGTCTCTGTGGTCTCAGTTCTGGTCTCAGTTGCCCCTTGTAAGCTGATGTCCGCCGACGTCCGCACCGACCCGCTGACCAGCAATTTCGTACCTCAGTGGACGTAGGTGGACGTGGGGTCGGGTGGCTCGTAATGAATAGGTCGTCGGTTCGATTCCGACAGGCGGCTCCACCCTGCATTCCAGCCTTGATCAGCGCGTCTGATGGGCGGCCAGCGTTGCGGCCGGACCTCCAGCTTCTCCAGGACGTACGGGATGATCTGCAGCAGTAGTGATCCCGTCGGTGGCGAGGTCGGAGGCGATCTCGGTCGGGCGCCCCAACGCGGGGCCGCATCTGCGTGGTGGATCACGGTCTCGTGCACCATGCGCCGTAGCCAGAAACTCGCGGACTGATCGTCCGCCCAGGTCCAGACGCGAGCCTCGGGACCCGCCTGCCGGACCGCGGCCGCCAGTCGGGCCCGCGCCGGCCCGCAGCCACTGCGCCCGACCGGCGGAGTCCTTCGGCGCGTGCTCGGTCCGGGGCCTGGGAGTCGGCACCGGTCCGGACGCCCGTGAGGCGATGATGCCGGTGGCCCACCGATGCCCGAGGCCGACATGCACCGCCAGCTCGCCGACCGTCCAGTCGGGACAACTCGGCACCGCGAGCGCCGGATCCGCCGCACCGACCAGGTCCGCCAACAGCGCGGTCTGCCGTACGAGCTCGTCTTCCATGCGGTCGCTGCCGAGCCCCTGACGCATCGCCACTCCCATCTCGGCGCGTCCCAAGCTACCGGGTCGGCGTACAGAGCCGACAAATCGGCCGCTGGCAGGTACATCAGAGTGCAGCAGACCACTTACCGGATGGAGCACACGATCTGGTGCCGCGTGCAGGCACAGGCGACGCTCGATGGGCAGGCACGCGCCGCTCAGACGAGGAGTCCGACCATGCCCGACCCCATCCTTGAGAGAGAAGCGCAAGGCATCGCCGACGCGACCTCGAAGCCGCCGTTCCTCTACGAGCTCGGGCCCGAGGGCGCCCGCAAGGTGCTCGACGACCTCCAGGCCGCGCCGATCGAGAAGCCCGACGTCGACGAGAAGTGGATCACCGTCCCGGCGGAGGTCGGCGACGTCCGGGTCCGCATCGTCAAGCCGGTCGGCGCGACCGGGAGCTCGCTGCCGACGGTGCTCTACGTCCACGGCGGCGGCTGGGTCCTCGGCAACGCCGGCACCCACGACCGGCTGGTCCGCGAGCTCGCGGTCGGCGCCGACGCCGCGGTCGTGTTCGTCGAGTACGACCGCTCGCCCGAGGCGCGGTACCCGGTCGCGATCGAGCAGGCCTACGCCACCGCCCAGTGGATCACCGACCGACGGCGCCGCGGAGGGCCTCGACGCCGCCCGGCTGGCCGTCGCCGGCGACTCGGTCGGCGGCAACATGACCGCGGCGCTGACGATCCTGGCCAAGCAGCGCGGCGACGTCACCTTCGTGCACCAGTCGCTGTACTACCCGGTCACCGACGCCGCCCAGGACACCGACAGCTACCGCGAGTTCGCCGACGGCCCGTACCTGACCGCCAAGGCGATGGCGTGGTTCTGGGACGCCTACCTGCCGGACCACGAGCGGCGCGGCGAGATCACCGCGTCGCCGCTGCGCGCCACGCTCGACGAGCTGGCCGGGCTGCCCGCCGGCGTTCGTGATCGTCGACGAGAACGACGTGCTGCGCGACGAGGGCGAGGCGTACGCCCGCAGGCTCATCGAGGCCGGCGTGCCGACCACCAGCGTCCGCTACAACGGCACGCATCCACGACTTCATGATGCTCAACCCGGTGCGGCCGTCCCGCGCCGCGACCGCTGCCGTCGAGCAGGCGATCCACGTCCTGCGCAAGGCGCTGGACGCCCACTGATTCGGAAGGGAATCCCACCACGACGCTCACGCCCATCAAGACAGAGAGGTGAACCATGAAGATCGTCGTCATCGGCGGCACCGGGCTCATCGGCTCGAAGCTCGTCACGAAGCTACCGAGCTCGGCCATGAGGCCGTGCCCGCCTCCCCGCCACGGGCGTCAACACGATCACCGGCGAAGGCCTGGCCGACGTCCTGACACGCCTCGGTCGTCGTCGACGTCTCGGACTCACCGTCGTTCGAGGACGCGGCCGTGCTCGACGTTCTTCGAGACCTCGACGCGCAACCTGCTCGCCGCGGAAAAGGCAGCCGGCGTCGGTCACCACGTCGCCCTGTCGGTGGTGGGCGCCGACCGGATGCCCGACGAGCGGCTACATGCGGGCCAAGGCCGCCCAGGAGAAGCTGATCGCGCAGTCGACGATGCCGTACTCGATCGTCCGGGCGACGCAGTTCTTCGAGTTCGTCGGGTCCATCGCCCAGACCGCCACCGACGGCGACACGGTCCGGCTGCCGGGCGCGCTCGTCCAGCCGATGGCGGCCGACGACGTCGCCGCGGCGGTCGCCCGGATCGCCGTCGGATCTCCGCGCAACGGCATCGTGGAGGTGGCCGGGCCGGAGGAGATCCCGCTCGACGAGTTCGTCCGCCGCGGCCTGACCGCGCGCCACGACCCGCGCCGCGTGCAGCGCGACCCCCAGCGCGACCTACTTCGGCGCGGCGCCGGGCGAGCGCGCGCTGCTGCCCGGCGACGGTGCTCAGCTCTCCCGGACCCGCTTCGAGGACTGGTTGGCCGCCCAGGGCTGACGCTGGACGACAGCCCCGCGTGGGTGCGCGGCCTTGGGGGCCGCTGCCTGCCCGTGGCGACTCGGGTCAGGCGAGTCTCGTCGAACAGCCCCCGCATGCGCGTCCGGCGTCGCCGCGCTGGCACCTGACCGATCACCGCTACCGCGCCGGAGGTTGCTGCATCGTGCCGACGCAGGCCTTGTTGCCGTCCTGGTCGGCCAGGACGGTGGTCCACGGCGCCCTGCTGTCGTCGACGATCACGGCCCCTGCGGCGACCGCCGCGGCGATGCGTCGCTCGGCGACGTCGTACGGCACCTGTACGTCGATGTGGAACCGCTGACGTGGGGTCTCGTGCGCGTCGGTGTCCTGGAACCAGAGGATCGGTACCCGTCCGGTGGCGTCGCGGACGTCCTCGCCGATGGTTCCGCGGCCCTGGGCCTCGCTGCTCCCGGTCAGCAGGGCCGCCCAGACCGGGGCGATCGTCGCGGCGTGGGCCGTGTCCAGGGCGAGCTCGATCGCCGTGATCGAGGCCGGGTCGGCGTCCACCGCCTGCTCGGCGGCGATCTCGGTGATCCGTCGCGCGAGCTCGACGTCCTGCTGGGTCACCCACTCGACGACGTGCTCGGTGCCCTTGTCGTCGCGGTAGATGGCGTCGTCGCTGATCAGCTTGAGGTCGACGTACCGGTCGCCCATCGTCACCGCGGGGTAGTGGCCTAGTCGTCGCCGGCCTCGCCCAGTGCGGCGACGAACCGCACGCCGGCGCCGAAGTCGCCGACCAGGTAGCGGGCGTGGAGTCCCTGACCGAGCTTGCGCCAGTCGGTCAGGTTCGCCTCGGCGATCTGCGCGCCGTCAGCATGTCCATGGGCGGAACGTAATCCGGATTCCGGACGATCGACGCCCGGAACCTGACGTCGACGTCCTTCCCGCTCCACGGCGCTGTGTTCACCTGCGGGCTGGGTTGTCTTCATCGGTCATTCATCGCGGATGATGTCCGCCGCCGCGGTGGACCTGACGGTGTGGTCCTCGGCTGAGGGTCGCGGATGAACC
>CAVYOJ010000003.1:0-193624 GCA_963770145.1 uncultured Actinomycetota bacterium
CACCAACTACCGGTGACGGTCCGTCCGGACGACCGGGCCGCGATCACCGAGCTGCTGGCCCGGCACGGGCACCTGTTCGACGACGGCGAGCTCGACCGGCTCGACCTGCTGTTCACCGCGTCGGTCAGCTACGACGTCACGGCGTTCGGCGGCGGCGTGCTGCACGGCATCGAGGCGATCCGGGCCGCCACGCTGGCCCTCGGCGACCGCAATCCGGTCGGCCACCACGTCACCAACGTCGTGCTCGCCGACCAGCCCGACGGATCGGTCCGGGCCCGCTCGAAGGGAATCGGCGTCTACGCCGACGGGACCGCCGGCTCCGTCACGTACGAGGACACCGTCGTCCATACTGGCGAGGGCTGGCGGATCGACGCGCGCACGGTCGCGCCCAGGCGCACCCCGCTCGGTGGGGCGGGATGACGGAAGGCCCGCCGCGCTCCCTGGGAGAGAGAGTGGGAGTGCGGCGGGCCTGACGCCCACGCTAGCCGGTCGCGATGACCTTCCGTGGAACGGCTGCTACAGATGGTCACAAATGGCTAGAACGGCTGACCGGATAGGGTCGTCGGGTTCGGGACGGCGATCAGGCGGGAGAGGCACGCGGTGAAGGGCATCATCCTGGCCGGCGGGAGCGGCACGCGGCTGCACCCGATCACCCGCAGCGTGTCCAAGCAGCTGCTGCCGGTCTACGACAAGCCGATGGTCTACTACCCGCTGTCCGTGCTCATGCTGGCCGGCATCCGGGAGATCCTGGTCATCTCCACGCCCACCGACCTGCCGCAGTTCCAGCGGCTGCTCGGGGACGGCTCGGAGCTCGGCCTCACCCTCTCGTACGCGGCCCAGCCGCATCCCAACGGCCTGGCCGAGGCGTTCATCATCGGTGCCGACCACGTCGGCGACGACACCGCGGCGCTGGTCCTCGGCGACAACATCTTCCACGGCAACGACCTGGCCGAGATGCTGCAGCGCGAGGTCGCCGCCCTGGACGGCTGCACGCTGTTCGGCTACCACGTCCGCGACCCGGAGCGGTACGGCGTGGCCGAGGCCGACGGGACCGGCCGGCTCGTCTCGATCGAGGAGAAGCCGGCCCGGCCGAAGTCCAACAAGGCGGTCACCGGGCTCTACTTCTACGACAACGACGTGGTCGACATCGCGGCCGGGCTGACCCCGTCGGCGCGCGGCGAGCTGGAGATCACCGACGTCAACCGGGCCTACCTGGACAAGGGCCGGGCCCGGCTGGTCGACCTCGGTCGCGGCATGGCCTGGCTGGACACCGGCACCCACGACAGCCTGCTCGAGGCCGGCCAGTTCGTGCAGGTGCTCGAGCACCGGCAGGGCGTACGGATCGCCTGCCTGGAGGAGATCGCGCTGCGGATGGAGTTCATCGACGCGACCCAGGCGTACAAGCTGGGCGAGGCGCTGGGCAAGTCGGGCTACGGGCAGTACGTCATGGAGGTCGCCCGGGCGGTCGAGGCGAGCAGCTAGACCGGGCGAGGTCGTCAGCCGTTCGCCGGTCGGTAGCTGAGGTTCAGGACGCCGGACTTGAACGTCTCCGCGCTCTGCAGTTCGAGCCGAGCGCCGGGATCGTCGGGCGGGAACAGCCGCGCCAGGCCGCCGCCGACCACCACCGGGTGGACGAGCAGGTTGAGCTCGTCGAGCAGGCCTTCCCGGAGCAGCCAGCGCACGGTCGTGGGGCTGCCTGACATGGCGATGTCGCCACCGGCGCCGGCCTTGATCTCGCCGATCTTCCGCGCCGCCTCGTCGCCGCGGATCAGCTCGGTGTTCTGCCAGTCCGCGGCCCGCAGGCTGTTCGACACGACGTACTTCTTCGTCGAGTTCATGACGTCGCCGAACGGGTCGTCGGCATGCTCGGGCCAGTACGCCGCCCACTCGTCGTAGAGAACACGCCCCATCAGCATCGCGTCCGCGGTGGCGAAGCCGGCGCCGACCGCGTTGCCCATCTCCTCGTCGAAGTAGGAAAAGTGCCACCTGTCCGGTGACTCGACGACGCCGTCGAGCGAGATGAAGAAGTTCGACTTGATCTTCCGCATGGACACAATCCCTCGTCTTGTGGAACCCGGGGGAAATGTCTTCGCTGAGCCTGAGCGCGCGGCGGGACGCTACCAACGGCACTCGCGCGTGAGCAACGTGTTCAGGTCTTGTACGGTGTTCAAGTGGCTGAACGCCGAGCGCACGACGACGCGGACGTCCCGCCACCGCCGTGGACCCGAGCCCCGCAACGCGCACCGCGCCACCGTCGCGATCCACTGACGCAGGAGGCGATCGTCGACGCCGCTCTCGCGATGCTCGACGCCACCGGGCTCGAACCGCTCAGCATGCGCCGTATCGCGCGGAGCCTCGGCACCACTGCCGGCGCGCTGTACTGGCACGTCGGCTCGAAGGACGGGCTGCTCGACCTCGTCTTCGACCGGATCATCGGCGAGCAACCCGTCCCCGACCCGGACCCGGACCGCTGGCAGGAGCAGGTCAAGGAGGTTGCCCGCACGATGCGCGCGACCATCCTCGGCCACCGCGACATCGTCCGGCTCTCCATCGGCCGCATCCCCATGGGTCCCAACGCCCTGCGCTACGCCGACCGTCTGCTGGCCATCCTTCGCGCCGGCGGACTGCCCCCGGAGCTCGCCGTGTCCGGCTGCCAGCTGCTGATCTCGATCGTCAACGGCTTCGCGATCGACGAGACCGGCGAAGGTGGCCAACCACCCGCCGACCGACCATCGCCCGACGCCGCGGCCACGATGACCCGCGACTACCTCGCCGCCCTCCCGAGCGACCGCTTCCCCAACCTGGCCGAGCTGGCCGATCTGGTCGCCGCCGCGGACGCCGACCAGCGCTTCGAGCTCCTCCTCGACCTCTTCGTCGACGGCCTTGCCCACCGGGCCCAGGCATGGCCGTCGCCGGCACCGAGCGGACTGGCGGCGGCGGAAGAGTCGCCAGACGGTCGGGGGGCTCTGACAAAGACGAGGGCCCCGGCAGGAAGCCTGCCGGGGCCCTCGTCAGCCCGCTCAGTAGCGCCCGCGCTGGCGCGCCATCTCCTCGAGCCGGCGGATCCGCTCGTCCATCGGCGGGTGGGTGGAGAACAGCTTCGCCAGCCCCTGCGGCCGGAACGGGTTGGCGATCATCAGGTGGCTCTGGGCCACGATCCGGTCCTCCTGCGGCAGCGGCAGCGCCTGCGGTGCCGGCCGCCAGCTTGCGCAGCGCGCTGGCCAGCCCCAGCGGGTCGTCGGTCAGCTCGGCGCCGGACGCGTCGGCCTGGAACTCGCGACTCCGGCTGATCGACAGCTGGATGATCGACGCCGCGATCGGGCCGAGCAGGACCAGCAGCAGCATGCCGATCGCACCGCCGGGACCGTTGTCGTCGTCCCGGCCGCCGCCGAAGAACGCTCCGAAGATCGCCAGGTGGGACAGGAACATGATCACGCTGGCCAGCGCGCCGGCCACGGACGAGATCAGGATGTCCCGGTTGTAGACGTGCGAGAGCTCGTGGCCGAGCACGGCCCGCAGCTCGCGCGGGGTGAGGATCTGCAGGATGCCGTCGGTGACGCAGACGGCGGCGTTGCGCGGGTTGCGGCCTGTGGCGAACGCGTTGGGCTGGTTGGTGGGGCTGACGTACAGCCGCGGCATCGGCTGCCGCGCCGCGGTGGACAGCTCGCGGACGATCGCGTAGATCTCGGGGGCCTCGGCCTCGCTCACCGGCCGGGCCCGCATGGCGCGCAGCGCGAGCTTGTCCGAATTCCAGTACGCATAGGCGTTGGTGGCGAGCGCGAGCAGGAACCCGATGAACAGGCCGCCGCGGCCGAACAGTGCTCCGGCACCGATGATGATCGCCGAAAGCAGGCCGAGCAGGGCGGCGGTCTTCAGCCCGTTGAACTGACGGTGCACTGGGGCCTTCCTCTTCACTGTTCGTACGCTGGTGACAACGTTCCCAGCCGACGCTGCGTTCCCCCTGTGAATCAGCCAGGAGCCCGCTGTGAGCTGGGCCCGTTCCACCTCCGCCTGGACCGGTCCGGTGGGGTCGAGCGCGGGCGGCGGCGGCACCGAGCCGAGCCACTCACGCAGCTGGTCCCGCTCGTGCGTCAGCTCGGCGACGTCGCCGGCCGCGTACCCGTACTCGGGCGACCAGAACAACGCGTCGAACGGGCAGACCTCCACGCAGATCCCGCAGTACATGCACAGCGCGAAGTCGATCGCGAACCGGTCGAGCACGTTGACCTGGCGTGGCCGGCCACCGCCCGGCGGCTCGACGGTCTCCTTATGCGAGTCGATGAAGATGCACCAGTCCGGGCACTCACGGGCGCAGAGCATGCAGGAGGTGCAGTTTTCCTCCAGCAGCGCGATCACCCCGCGGCTGCGCGGCGGCAGATCGGTCACGGCTGCTCCCAGTCCTCGGGTACGCCGAGCGGCCGCGCCCGGCGGCGGGGCCGGTCCCCGCCGGGCTCTTTCTCCCCCGGCCAGGCCTTCGCCACCCGCGCGGCCAGCACGAAGTCCTTGCGCAGCGGGTGGCCCTCGAAGCCGGGCGGCAGCAACAGCGGCGCCAGCCCGGGATGCGCCGGTGAACTCGATCCCGAACATCTCGTGCGTCTCCCGCTCGTGCCAGTCGGCGCCGGCGAAGACCGGAACCAGCGAGTCGAGCCGGGGCTGCGACCGCGGCACCCTGGTGCGCAGCAGCGCCCGGTGCCGGTGGGTCGCCGAGTAGACCGACAGCACCACGTCGAAGCCGGCGGCCAGCTCGTCGACCGCGGACAGCCAGTCGAAGCAGGACAGGTCGGTCTGCGGATCGTCCCGGGCCGCGGTCGCCGCCGCGACCCAGCCGGCGGCCGGCACGTCGACGGTGAGCCGGCCGAACTCGACCCGCGGCGCCGCGCCGTCGACGAGCGCGACCAGCCGGTCAGCCAGCGGGGACACCGGCATCGATCCGGCTCGCCAGCACCCGCAGCCCGTCCAGCAGCGCCTCCGGCCGCGGCGGGCAGCCCGGCACGTACACGTCGACCGGGACGAGCTGGTCGACGCCCTTGGTCACGCAGTAGGAGTCCCAGTACGGCCCGCCGCAGTCGGCGCAGGCGCCGAACGAGATCACGTGCTTCGGCTCGGGCAGCTCGGCGTAGAGCCGAACTATCGCCGGCGCCATCGTGTCGGTCAGGGTGCCGGCGACGACGAGCACGTCCGCCTGGTGGTCCCCGACCGGCTCGGCCGAGGCCCGCAGCGACGCCGCGACCACCTCGACCGCGCAGCACGCCAGCCCGACGTCGAGCACCCAGAGGGTGAACCGTCCGGCCGGGAACCGCGTAGCCACGGACCGAGAGTAGTGGGCTCAGTCCGGATCGTTGCGGCGTGGCTGCGGCGTCGCTGCGGCTGAACCGCAAGCGGGCGTGCGGCGAACCACATATCGTGGTCGTAGGGAGGAAGCTGTTCCACAGGTTGTGGCTGTACGCACGCGGGTGCGGGTTTCCGCGTACTCTGCGGCAGGGAGGCACATAGGCCATGTTGAGCGATCGCGAGCAGCAGGAGCTGCAGCGCATCGAAGAAGCCCTGAAGGCCGACGACAAGCGCTTCGCTCAGGGCTTGCGCCGAGGCCCCCGGATCGACAAGACCCGGCGGTGGCCGGTCCGCGCGCTGCTCGGCTTCGGCATCACTTTGATCGTGATCGGCGCCCTCACCAGTGCGGCGCCACTGATTCTCGAGGGGATCCTGTTCACCGGGATCGCGGTCGCCTGGATCCGCTGGCAGGCGATGCGGGCCGCCCGCGCCAACGGCAACGGCCGCCCGGTGCGCCCGGCCGGTCGGCCCGACGGACCGACCCCCGGCTTCGGTCAACCCGTCTGAACCGGGCGCGGCGGGCAGACCCACCGCCGCGGATCTGCGACATGGGTCACGAAACGGATGCGCGTCACATCCTGCGCTGCGCTGCCCCGGTTTCGTTTTCGTAAGATGGTCGATGGCGTACCCTTCCGCGGGGCCGCCCTCGGGAGGCAGCACACATCATGCAGAAAGAGGTCAAGCGCCTCGACCGCGTTGTCATCCGCTTCGCCGGAGACTCCGGCGACGGCATGCAGTTGACCGGCGATCGGTTCACCTCGGAGACCGCGTCCTTCGGCAACGACCTGTCGACGCTCCCCAACTTCCCGGCCGAGATCCGGGCCCCCGCCGGCACCTTGCCCGGCGTTTCTTCTTTCCAGCTCCACTTCGCCGACCACGACATCATGACCCCGGGCGATGCCCCGGACGTGCTCGTCGCGATGAACCCGGCCGCGCTGCGCGCCAACCAGGCCGACCTGCCCGCCGGCGCGACGGTGATCGTCAACACCGACGAGTTCAGCACCCGGGCGGTCGCCAAGGCCGGATACGCGGCCAACCCGCTCGAGGACGGCTCGCTCGACCACTATCAGGTGCAGGCCGTGCCGCTGACCTCGACGACGGTGCGGGCGCTGGCCGAGTTCGACATCTCCAAGAAGGACGCCGAGCGGGCGAAGAACATGTTCGCGCTCGGCCTGCTGTCCTGGATGTACAACCGGCCGCACCGACCGCACGATCTCCTTCCTGCAGGAGAAGTTCGCCCGCAAGCCGGAGATCGCGGCGGCCAACGTGGCCGCGTTCCGGGCCGGCTACAACTACGGCGACACCACCGAGGCCTTCGCGGTCTCGTACGAGGTGAAGCCGGCGCCGCTGCCCCCGGGCACCTACCGGAACATCAGCGGCAACCCGGCCCTGGCGTACGGGCTGATCGCGGCGTCGCAGCGCTCGGGCCTGCCGCTGTTCCTGGGCGCCTACCCGATCACCCCGGCCAGCGACATCCTGCACGAGCTGGCCAAGCACAAGCGGTTCGGCGTGCGGACGTTCCAGGCCGAGGACGAGATCGCCGGCGTCGGCGCGGCCCTCGGCGCCTCGTTCGGCGGCGCGCTCGGGGTGACCACGTCGTCCGGCCCCGGCATCGCGCTGAAGTCCGAGACGATCGGCCTGGCCGTGTCGCTGGAGCTGCCGCTGGTGGTCTGCGACATCCAGCGCGGCGGGCCGTCGACCGGGCTGCCGACCAAGACCGAGCAGTCCGACCTGCTGCAGGCGCTGTTCGGGCGCAACGGCGAGGCGCCGGTGCCGGTGGTGGCCGCGAAGTCGCCGTCGGACTGCTTCTTCACCGCGATCGAGGCGGTACGGATCGCGCTGACCTACCGGACGCCGGTCGTCCTGCTCTCCGACGGCTACCTGGCCAACGGGTCCGAGCCGTGGCAGGTCCCGTCCGTGGACGACCTGCCCGACCTGCGGGTCGACTTCGCCCGCGAGCCCAACGGTCCGGACGGCGAGTTCCTGCCCTACCTGCGCGACCCGGAGACGCTGGCCCGACCCTGGGCGGTGCCCGGCACGGCGGGGCTCGAACACCGGATCGGCGGCATCGAGAAGGCCGACAAGACCGGCTCGATCTCCTACGACCCGGACAACCACGACTTCATGGTCCGCACCCGGCAGGCGAAGGTGGACGGCATCGCCCGCTCGCTGCCGCCGCTGGAGGTGGACGACCCGACCGGCGACGCGAAGGTGCTCGTCGTCGGCTGGGGCTCGACGTACGGGCCGATCGGCGCGGCCTGCCGGCGGGTCCGGCGGGTGGGGCTGCCGGTGGCGCAGGTGCACCTGCGGCACCTCAACCCGCTGCCGTCCGACCTGGGCGAGATCCTGCACCGGTACGAGCGGGTCGTCGTGCCGGAGATGAACCTCGGCCAGCTGGCGATGCTGCTGCGGGCGCGCTACCTGGTCGACGTGATCGGCTACAACCAGGTCCGCGGGATGCCGTTCCGCGCGGCCGAGCTGGCCGAGGTGTTCAAGGGCGTGATCACGGGTGTCTGACCTCAAGCTGACGGCGAAGGACTTCAAGACCGACCAGGAGGTCCGCTGGTGCCCCGGCTGCGGGGACTACGCGATCCTCGCGGCGGTGCAGGGCTTCATGCCCGAGCTCGGCGTGCCCCGGGAGAACATCGTGTTCATCTCCGGGATCGGCTGCTCGTCCCGCTTCCCGTACTACATGAACACGTACGGGATGCACTCGATCCACGGCCGCGCGCCGGCGATCGCGACCGGGCTGGCCTCGACCCGACCGGACCTGTCGGTCTGGGTGGTCACCGGTGACGGCGACGCGCTGTCGATCGGTGGCAACCACCTGATGCACGCGCTGCGCCGCAACACCAACCTGAAGATCCTGCTGTTCGACAACCGGATCTACGGCCTGACCAAGGGGCAATACTCGCCGACCTCCGAGATCGGCAAGATCACCAAGTCGACGCCGATGGGGTCGCTGGACACGCCGTTCAACCCGATCTCGCTGGCGATCGGTGCGGAGGCCTCGTTCGTCGCCCGGACCATGGACTCCGACCGCAAGCACCTGCAGGGCGTGCTGCGGGCGGCCGCGGCGCACCAGGGCGCGGCCCTCGTGCAGATCTACCAGAACTGCAACATCTTCAACGACGGTGCGTTCGAGCTGCTCAAGGACGCGGACACCCGGGACGACTGGACCATCCGGCTGGAGCACGGCGAGCCGATCCGGTTCGGCCGGGACGGGTCGAAGGCGGTCGTCCGGGACGGGGTCAGCGGCGGGCTGTCGGTGGCCGAGGACGTGCCGGCCGACGACCCGCGGGTGGTCGTGCACGACGCGCACGCCGCCGACCCGTCGTACGCGTTCGCGCTGTCCCGGCTGTCCGGGTCGGACCTGCACTACACGCCGATGGGCGTGTTCCGCTCGGTCGAGCGGGACACGTACGACGGGATGCTCAACGAGCAGCTCGTCCGGGCCCGGTCCGCGGCCGAGCCCGACCTCGCCGGCCTGCTCGCCGGCAACGACACCTGGACCGTGTACTAGCGCTCATCCGATGGCGACCGGCCGGTGCGCAGCGGGTCCGCACCGGCCGCGCCGTACCCGGGCCGGCCGCGCAGCAGGTCGAGCAACCTCCGCGGGGCGGCGTGGTTGTGCACGTCGACGACGGTCAGGCCAGCGCCGCCAGCACCGCGTCGCCGACCTCGCGGGTGGACGCCTTGCCACCGAGGTCCGCGGTGAGATGGCGGCCCTCCCGGCAGACCGTCTCGATCGCCCGCTCGACCCGGTCCGCGCCGGCCGCGTCGCCGAGGTGGCGCAGCATCATCGCACCGGACCAGATCGTGCCGAGCGGGTTGGCCAGTCCGCGGCCGGCGATGTCCGGCGCCGACCCGTGCACCGGCTCGAACACCGACGGCCAGCGCCGCTCGGGGTTGATGTTGCCGCTGGCGCCGAGCCCGAGCGAGCCCTGCAGCGCCGCGCCGAGGTCGGTGAGGATGTCGCCGAACAGGTTGGAGGCGACCACCACGTCGACGGTGTCCGGCCGCAGCACCATCCGCGCCGCCATCGCGTCGACCAGCACCCGCTCGACGGTGACGTCCGGGAAGTCGGCGCCGACCTCGTCGACGACCTGGTCCCAGAGCACGTAGTTGTAGAGCGAGGCGTTGGACTTGGTCACGCTGATCAGCCGGCCGGAGCGCTGCCGGGCCTGCTCGAAGGCATACCGGGCGCAGCGCGCGATGCCCTTGCGGGTGAAGACCGGCACCTCGACGGCCAGCCCGTAGTCGTGGTCGGAGTGCACGAAGCCGCCGGTGCCGGCGTACTCGCCCTCGGTGTTCTCGCGGATGAACAGCATGTCGATCTCGGCCGGTCCGCGGTCGGCCAGCGGGCCCTTGATGCCCGGCAGCAGCCGCACCGGCCGGAGGTTCACGTACAGCTCGAACGCCTTGCGCAGCGGCATCAGACCGCCCCAGAGCGAGACATGGTCGGGCACCGTCGGCCAGCCGATCGAGCCGAGGTAGATCGCGTCGTACGCGCGCAGCTGCGCGAGCCCGTCGGCCGGCATCATCGCGCCGGTCCGCTCCCACCGGGCCGAGCCCCAGTCCAGCTCGACGAACTCGAGCCCGGGGTCCACTGTGGACAGCACCCGGACGCCTTCGGGAACGACCTCCTGCCCGACGCCGTCGCCGGGGATCACAGCGATCCGGGCGCTCACCGGGCACCGGCCCCGACGCGCCGGCGGCGCGGTCAGCGCGACGACCGCCGGGTCATGCCGACGCGCACCCCCGCGGCCGTGCGCGGCTACCGCGTTGACCGACGACACCAGCCCGAGCCGCGAGGTCGCGTCTCCGAAACCGATCCGAGCACGAGTCGATGCCCACGTGTCATCCCAGACGATTCCCAACTTGTCGAGCAAGCGGAAGTCTACTGCAGTAGGGATGCGGCCTCATCCGTGTCGTACACGCGGCGGTCGTTGAAGCCGAGCGCGCCGCGACCGGCGCACTTCACCGCCCCAGTCGGTCACAACCCGATCGCGGCGAGCCCGGCCTGCCCGCACTCCTTGTCCTGGTCGGCGGTCGCGCCGCTGCAGCCGACCGCGCCGAGCACGACGCCGTCCCGGCGGACCAGCACCGAGCCGAGCGCCGGCAGGATCGGCAGCCGGACCAGCCGGTCGACGCCCTCGAAGAACGCCGGGCGGGTCTTCGCCACCTCGACCAGCCCGTCGCCCTCGCGGTGCCAGAGCGCCGCGCCGCAGGCCTTGGCCTCGGCGATCTGCGCGGACAGCGGCGGGGCGCCGTCCATCCGGCTCAGCGCCTGCAGCAGGCCGCCCTCGTCCACGATCGCCACGGTGATCCGCCAGCCGTTGTCGGCGGCGTGCTGCTGCGCGGCCGCGACGACGCGGGTGGTCTCGTCGGTGGTCAGTGGCACGTCAGTTCCCTCCGGTGGTGGCGTCGGCCAGCTCGGTCCGGTCCCGTCGGGACAGGCCGAGGCGGTCGACGATCTCGTCGACGGTCAGCACCCGGCCGATCGACCGCGACATCAGCTCCAGCGCCATCCAGTGCTGGTCGGCACCCCGCATGCTCGCAGTGCAGTCCGAGGCCAACACCACCCGGTAGCCCGGACTGGCCGGTCGGCCAGCGAGCGGGCGTGGGCGCGCGACAGCGTGCACTAGCCTTCCGCGCCATGGCGGCGCTCAGCGACCTCGAGCGGCGCCTGGTCGAGGCGGCCGTGGCCGGCGAGACGCTGGACCTGCGCGCCGCCGCCGAGCGCGAGCTGCGCGCCGGCGTGGTCCGCGACGTCCTGCTCGGCGAGCACGGGCCGGTCGACGCGCGTGGGACTGCAGGTACGCGGCGCGGCGCTGGTCGGCACGCTCGACCTCGACGGCCTGCAGACCCGGGTCCGGCTCCGGCTGCGCGACTGCGCGCTGCCCGGCCTCGTGCTGCGCGGCGCGTCGCTGCCGCTGCTCGACCTCGGTGGCTGCACGGTCGGCGGACTGCTCGCCGACGACGCCGTGGTCGACGGCTCGGTGCTGCTCTGGCGCGGGTTCACCTGCCACGGGCTGGTGAGCCTCGTCGGCGCGCGGATCGGCGGGAAGCTCGACCTGTCGGGGGCGGTGCTGGCCGGCGGCGCCGGGGCGGCGCTGGTCGCCGACCGGATCACGCTCGGCGGCGACCTGCTGCTCGACGATGCGGTCGGCACCGGCGCGGCGCCGGCGGGCACCGTCCAGCTGACCGGTGCCCGGATCGCCGGCCGGCTGTCCGGGCGCCGGCTGCGGCTGACCAACCCGGCCGGTCCGGGGCTGGCCGCGGCCAGCCTGCACGTCACCGACATGGTGGACCTCAGCCGCGGCATCGAGGTGCGCGGCAGCGGGCCGGACGGTGCGGTCCGGCTGGTCGGCGCCAGGGTCGGATCGCTGTACGCTCGGCCGGGCCCGGCTGGAGAACCCGGACGGCTGGGCGCTGTCGGCGCACTACCTGGACGTCGGCGGCACGCTCTACCTGGACCAGGTGACCGCGACCGGCGGGATCCGGGTGTCCGGCGGTCGCCTGCTCGGCGGCCTCAGCCTGGAGGGCGCGACCGTCGACGGCGCCGGCCGGGCGGCGCTGGACGCGACCCGGCTGCAGGTCGGCCAGGCCGTCCGGCTCGCCGGGGCGGCGCTGCGGACGCACCGGGGACGTGGCCGCGGTCGACCTGCGCTCGGTCCGGATCGCCGGCGACCTCGACCTGCGGAGGCCAGGGTCGCCAACCCGGGCCGGGTCGCGCTGCGGCTGAACACCGCGACCGTGGACGGGCGGGCGATCCTGTCCAGCTGGTCGTGGAGCGCGGCGGGCTCGACTTGCGGGACTCGGCGGTCGGCGCGTTCTGGGACGACCCGGTCAGCGCGCTGCCGGCCGAGGACGGGTTCGTCCAGCTGACCGGGCTGACGTACCGGGGCGTGCCGGGGCACCCCGGCGTGACCGTGCGCGAGCGGCTGGCCTGGCTGGACCGGATGCCGGCGTACGCGGCCCAGCCGTACCGGCAGCTCGCCGCCGCGTACCAGGGCGCTGGGCACGAGGACGAGGCCCGCCGGGTGCTGGTCGCGCAGCAGCAGCACCTGCACCGGTCGTTGACCGGCTGGACCAGGCTGCGGCACCGGCTGTTCGGGCTGACCCTGCAGTACGGCTACCAGCCGGTGCGGGCGGTCGCCCTGCTGGCCGCGGTGCTGGCGATCGGGGTCGGGCTGTTCCTCGGCCTGTCCGCGGGCACCAGCACTCCGGCCGGCACCGAGTGCCCGGCGGTGGACCGGATCGGGCTGGCCGTCGACAGCGCGATCCCGCTGGTGTCGACCGGCGCCGCCGACCGCTGCCAGCTCGCCACCGGGACGGGGTCCGGGCAGGCGCTGGCCGCGGCCGGCTGGCTGCTCACGCTGCTCGGGTGGGCGGCGGCGACGCTGGTGGTCGCCGGCTACACAGGCTGGGTGCGCCGCCGCTGACCGGTCAGGAGACCGGCAGCGTGAGCATGGCCTTGCCGTTCCAGGTGACCTCGAACTTCGAGATCTGGTCCCGGGACACCGGCACGACCATGTCCAGCCGGTACGAGTCGGCCGACAGCACCGGCCATGACCCCATCCAGTGCGGCGCGCCACCGCCCTTCGGCACGTATCGCAGGTTGTAGGTCGCCGGGGCGTTGGTCTCGTCGGAGAGCGGCCCGGTGTACTGGCAGGTCATCGTGATCCGGGTGCCACCGGGCACGTCGGTGATCACGGCGCTGGCGGCCACCGGCAGCCCCGACTCGGCCGGGATGAACGGCTGCGGCGCCGGCGGCTGGGCCACGACCGCGGCGGGCTCGTGGACGATCGCCTCGGTGACGCCGGCGCTCCCGGCCGCGACCGCCAGCGCGGCGGCGATGCCGACGATGACCATGCGGCGGCGGCGGGACTTGCGCTCCACTCCGGCCTCGCTCAACAGCGCCGGCAGCACCGAGACCGGTGGTGGCGGCTCCGGAGAGCCTTGCAGCACCGCGGGCAGCTCGCCCGCCGGCAGCCGGGACAGCAGGCCGGGAAGCCCGGCGAACTCCTGCACCTCGGCCCGGCAGTGCCCGCAGGTCGCGAGGTGTTCCTCGAAGGCCCGGCGGTCCTCAGGCGGCAGCGCGCCGAGGACGTACGGGCCGGCGTCGTGTGTGAAGCGATCTGTCATGCCGTCACCCCCCTCTCCTCGAGCGCGAGCCGCAGAGCTCGCAGGGCGTAGTAGGTCCTGGACTTCACCGTGCCGGTGGGGATGCCGAGCCGCTGCGCGGCCTGGGCGACGCTGCAGCCCCGGTAGTAGCACTCCAGCAACACCTC
The DNA here is from genome assembly GCA_963770145.1 of uncultured Actinomycetota bacterium. Classification (GTDB taxonomy): domain Bacteria; phylum Actinomycetota; class Actinomycetes; order Mycobacteriales; family CADCTP01; genus CADCTP01. Next base: position 13,629 of record CAVYOJ010000003.1, read on the forward strand.
CCGGTGCTGCTGGCTGAGCTGCCGCAACGCGTCGGCGACCAGCCAGGACTGCACGGCGGCGTCCGCGTGGTCGGGACTGGCCAGCTCCGGCACCTCGTCGGTGACGATCTCGGGTCTGACCTTGCGGGCGCGCCACTCGTCGATCAGCACGTTGCGGAGGGTGGTGAACAGCCACGGGCGGGGCGAGCCCCGCTCGGAGTCCATCACCTCCGGGTGCTTCCAGGCCCGCAGCAGCGTCTCCTGCACCGCGTCCTGCGCCCGGCCGGTGTCGCCGCCGGTCAGCCGCATCGCGTATCCCCACAGGGCCGGCGCATGCTCGTCATGCAGCAGCCGGAGCACCTGCTCGTCCGCACTCAACGCTGTCACCTCCCGATCCGTCCGCTGGTACGGTGCCCGCGGCCGCTCGGTTCAGTGAACCTCAGCAGGGGGTCTGTCGTTGTGGCGGGCATGAAACGACTTCTCCGGCTGGCCGGCGCCGCTGCGGCCCTCACCTTGGCCATTGCGGCGTGCTCGTCCGGCAACGACTCCTCCGACTCGGCGGCGCCCAGCGTCGCGACGACGACGAGTGCAGCCGCGCCGACGACGAGCGCACCGGCCGGCGGTGAGGCCACCAGCTCCGACGACAACGGCGGCGGGTCGGAGAACGGCCGGGCGGCCGACAGCGGCACCATCAGCATCAAGGACTTCGCGTTCGGCGCACCGTTGACGGTCCGGCCGGGCGCCACGATCAAGGTCACCAACATGGACAGCGCGGCCCACGACGTCGCATCCGACGACGAGGGGAAGTTCCGCACCCCGCTGCTCAACGAGGGCGAGAGCGCGACGTTCACGGCGCCGACCCAGCCAGGCACCTACAAGTTCAGCTGCACGGTGCACGCGCAGATGCAGGGGATCGGCACGCTGATCGTGCACGACTGACCAGGCGTGGCCGCGCACCCCGGTCCTTGGGGGCTGGGGTGCGCGGTCGCCCCACGATGCGGCGATGCTGGCAGGATTGGGCGGTGGCCTCCGACGACGTGGCCCGGCGGCTGGACGAGGTGCGCTGGTCGACCGAGGGCCTGCTGGACGCGCTGCGCACGCGGCCGCCGACCGACTCCTGGGCGCGCCAGCCCTCGCTGCTGCCGGGCTGGACCCGCGGGCACGTGCTCAACCACCTGGCCCGCAACGCCGACGCGATGGTGCGCACCCTGTCCGGCACCGTCCGCGGCGAGAAGATCCCCATGTACGACGGCGAGGACGCCAGGGCGGCCGACATCGAGGCCGGCGCCGGGCGGCCGGCGGCCGAGCTGGCCGCCGACGTGACCGACAGCGCGGGCCGGCTGGAGCAGACCTGGTCCCGCCTCGACGACGCCGACTGGCAGCACGACGCCGTCACCCGGGAGGGGCGCGGTGCCCGCGATCCGGCTGATCGGGATGCGCTGGCGCGAGGTCGAGATCCACCGCGTCGACCTCGCCGACAGGTACGGGCCCGGCGACTGGCCGGCGTCGTTCGTCGCTCCGCTGCTGCCCTCGCTGCTCGACCCGCGCCGGATCGGGCCGCGGCTGCCGTCCGGGCTCACCGTCGAGGTCGTCAACACCGACTCCGGCCAGCGCTGGCTGGTCGGCGAGGACGTGCCGGCGGCGGCCGGGACCGCGCGCTCGGCCCGGGCCGCGGCGGTCCGGTCCGCGGCGGGGCGGCGGCCCCGCCGGTACGGGTGGTCGGGCCGTCCTGGGCCCTGGTCAGCTGGCTGATCGGGCGGCCGGCCGCGGTCCGGGCCGAGCTGGGCGAGCTGCCCGCGCTGCGGGCCTGGAGCTGAGTGGCGCGCCTCCGCGCGGGTCGGGCTAGCCCGGCCCGGACGAGTGCGTGGCCGGACGGCGGCTCCGGCTCGGCCGGGACTGAGCCCCGCACTCAGCTGCCGGGGGTGAGGGCGCGCAGGGCCGTCCGCAGGTCGGCGGCGTTGGCCTCCAGGTCGGCCCGGGACGGGCGGCCGGGCTTGTAGCCGATCTTCACCCCGTCGCCCTTCCAGCGCGGGATCACGTGCAGGTGGACGTGCCAGACCTCCTGCCCGGCCGCCGCCCCGTCGGCCAGGAAGAAGTTGACCCCGTCGGTGCGGATCGGCGACCGCCGCAGCGCCGCGGCCAGCCGCTGGCCCACCCGCCACAGCTGCGCGCCGGCCTCGGCGTCGAGCTCGGCCAGGCTCTCGGCGTGCACCCGCGGCACGACCAGCAGGTGCCCCGGCGTCATCGGGTTGATGTCGAGGAACGCGACCGTCGTGCTGTCCGCGTACGGGATGCTCGCCGGCGCCGTGCCGGCCACGATCTTGCAGAAGACACAGCCCACGCCGGCAAGCCTGCCAGGTTTATCCCGCCGTTGAGGTTCGGCTGGGGCGGCGTTGTCCTCGTCCGACCGACAGTGGTCCCCGTCGGCAGGACAACGATCCAGGAGGACAGAGATATGCGGTACGTGAAGACGTGGGCGGTGGCCGCCGCGGCTGCAGCGGTCGTCGGCGGTCTGGGCGTCGGCGTCGGGGTCGCGCAGGCGGCCGGCAGCGCCTCGTCGCCGGCGGCGCGGGCGGCGCTGGCCAGCTCGTCGCAGACCAGCCGCGAGGCCGAGGCCCGCGGGCGGGTCGCCGAGGGCGAGGCGGCCCGGCACGAGGCCGAGGCCGAGCGGCAGGCCGCCGCGAAGCGGGCGGCGACGGCGAAGCTGGCCGCGGCGAAGAAGGCGGCGGCGGTCAAGGCGGCGACGGCCCGGCGCGAGGCCGAGGCCCGCGGCCGGGTGGCCGAGGGCGAGGGCGCGCGGCACGAGGCCGAGGCCCGCGGCCGGGTCGCCGAGGGCGAGGCGCCGCGGCACGAGGCCGGAGGCCAGGGGCCGGGTCGCCGAGGGTGAGACGCACGCCCGGCACACCGGCGTCGACGACCGCAACCGCGCCACCCGGGCGCCCGAGCCGGGCGACGACAACGGCGGCCAGCGTGGCGGCTCCGGCCGGGGCGGTGCGGACGACCGCGGCGGCGACGACCACGGCTCCGGCGGTCACGGCTCCGACGACTGAGCCGGCCACGGCCGGACGGCCGGGGGGACCAAGCAGCAGCAGGTCGAAGCGATCACGGAGGCGGGGGGCCGAGCCAGACCACCGCACGCAGCCCGGACGGCTGCGCGGCGGACAGGTCGAGCCGGCCCCCCGCCTCCTCCGCTGTCCGCCGGACGATGTCGAGGCCGAGCCCGGTGGACGAGCCGCCGGACCGGCCGCGGCCCAGCAGCGCCGGGTCCTCGATCCCGGTACCGGAGTCCTCCACCACCACCGCCGGCACCGGCCCTGGCCGTACGGCCACGGCGAAGCCGGTCCCGACCGGCGTGTGCGCGAAGACGTTCCCGAGCAGCGCGTCGACCGCGGCGGCCAGGTCGTCCGCGGGCACCGGCACGGACACCGGCCCGTCCGGCAGCTCCTGCCGTACCGGCCGTTCCTGCTCCTCCGCCAGCGCCGACCAGAACTCGACCCGGTCCCGGACCACCGCCGCCGCGTCGGCCATCGCGCCGGTCTCCCGGGCCGGCCGGCGGGCCTGCGCGATCACGTGGCTGACCATCCGCTCGACGCCGGCCACCGAGGCGAGCATCCGCTCGGCCTCCTCCGGGTCGCGCAGGCCCTCGGCGTCCAGCCGCAGCGCGGTCAGCGGCGTACGCAGCCGGTGGGACAGGTCCGCGGCCGCCTCCCGCTCCTGCTGCAGCAGGTCCTTGATCCGGTCGGCCAGGCCGTTGAGCGCGTCGGCGATCCGGCGGACCTCGGCCGGGTTCGCCGGCGTCGCCCGGGCCGACAGGTCGCCGGCCCGCAGCGTGTCCGCGGTGCCGGCCACCGACAGCAGCGGCCGCACCAGCCCGCGCCCGATCAGCCCGGCCACCAGCCCGGCGCCGGCGAGCAGCACCGCGCCCAGCACGATCAGCGCGAGCGACGCCCGCCCGACGCCCTGGTGCAGCTCGGCGTCCGGCACGAACGTCCGCACCACCGCGCTGATCTCGGTGGCACTCTGGCCGGGGCCGGAGCCCCGAGCACCGGCACCAGCACCGCCCGGCCGCCGGCCACCTCGTACGTGGCCGCCTGCCGGTTCGCGACCGTCGCGGCGACCGTGGCGTCCGGCTGCGCGGGCGCGCCCATCACCTCGCTGACCCGGCCGTCGGCGCCAATCGTGAACACGGTCGTGTTCGGCTGGCTGCTGCAACGTCGAGGCGAGGGCCGTCGGGTCGAGGTTGACCAGCGGCGGCGGCCGACTGCGCCTGCACGCTGGCCTGCACGGTGGCCTGGCTCGCGGCGACGTCCCGCACCAGCGAGAGCAGCGGGGCCAGGAACGCGATCACGACCAGCGAGGTGACCCCGAGCGTCAGCAGGACGACCCGCCGGGTCATGTCGCCGCTTCCGGGTCGACCAGCTTGACCCCGACCCCCCGTACGGTCTGCAGGTAGCGCGGCTCGGCCGCCGTCTCGCCCAGCTTCCGGCGCAGCCAGGACAGGTGCACGTCGACCGTCTTGTCCGCGCCCCCGTACGGCTGCTGCCAGACCTCGGCCATCAGCTGCCGCTTGCTCACCACCCGCCCGGCCCGGCCGGCCAGGTAGGCCAGCAGGTCGAACTCCATCTTGGTCAGGTCGAGCGGCTCGCCGTCGAGCATGACCACCCGGGTGGACCGGTCGATCGAGAGCCCGCCCACCGTCAGCGCCGGGTCGGGATCGTCGGCCGGCCGGCCGCGCCGCAGCACGGCCCGCAGCCGGGCCTCCAGCTGCTCGGCCGAGAACGGCTTGACCACGTAGTCGTCGGCGCCGAGGTCGAGCACCCGGACCATCTCGTTCTCGTCGTCCCGCGCGGTCGCCACGATCACCGGCACCGCGCTGATGCCGCGGATCATCCCGAGCACCTGGGTGCCGTCGACGTCGGGCAGACCGAGGTCGAGCACGACGACGTCCGGTGACCGGGAGGTGACCAGCTCCAGGCCGGCCATCGCGGTGGGCGCCGCGTACACGGCGTGCCCGCGGCGGGACAGCGCCCGCTCCAGGGCCGTCCGGATGGCCGCGTCGTCCTCGATCAACACCAGCACCGACACGCCGCAGACCCTACGGTCTTGGCTCCGACACTGGGCCGGATACAGCACCCCTTTAGGGGCGATTTAGCGCAGGAGTCGGGCCGGGCGGCGACCATGGACAGGTGCGTATGGGGTTGCTCGCCATCAGTGGATGGCTCGTCGCGGCGGCGTTGGCCGTCGGGATCTCCTGGTCGGCCATCAACGTCGTCCGGGACTCGGTCGGTGCCGGCCAGCCGGTGGCCACGGCCCTGCCCGCGCCGAGCGAGGCATCCACTCCGGCGCCGGGCCCGAGCAGCACCCGGCCGACGGCCGCACCGACGGCGGGCGCGCCTGCGGTCAGGACGGGCCAGGGCGGCACCGTGACCGCGCAGTGCGTGAACGGCCGGCCGCGCGTGATCAGCGCCGTGCCGCGGCAGGGCTTCGGGGTCGAGTCGGACGACAGCGGCAACGAGGTGCAGTTCCGCTCGTCCGACCACCGGACCGAGATGAAGGTGAGCTGCTCCGGGCTGACGGCGACCGTGCAGCTCGAGGAGCACTCCAGCGGTGGCGGCGGTGGTGGCGGCGGCGGCGACGACCACGGCGGCGGCAGCGGTGGCGGCTCCGGCCGGGGCGGCGGGGACAACTGAGCCGGTGGATCAGCCGGACGCGAACAGCGAAGCCCGGTCGGCCAGGTCGAGGATCGGCTGCGGCACGACGCCCAGGATGATCGTCGCGGCCACGCCGACCCACAGCGCGGTCATGGTCAGCGGCGAGGGCAGCGCGATCGTCGGACCGTCCTCGACCGGCTCCGAGAAGTACATGAGCACGACGATCCGCACGTAGAAGAACGCCGCGACCGCCGAGGCGATCAGCGCGATGACGACCAGCGGCGCGGCGACCGGGTAGCCGGCCCGGAAGACCACGAACTTGGCGGTGAAGCCGCTGGTCAACGGGATCCCGGCCAGGGCGAGCAGGAACAGCGTGAACACCGCCGCCAGCCACGGCGAGCGCCTCGCCAGGCCGGACCACTGGGACAGGTGGGTGGCCTCGCCCTCGGCGTCCCGGACCAGGGTCACCACGGCGAACGCGCCGATCGTCGTGAACCCGTAGGTCAGCAGGTAGAACATCGTGCTCGACACGCCCTGCCGGTCGAGTGCGATCAGGCCGACGAGGATGAACCCGGCGTGCGCGATCGACGAGTACGCCAGCATGCGCTTCACGTCGGTCTGGGTCAGCCCGAGGATCGCGCCGACCGCCATCGTGATGACCGCGACGGCCCAGATGACCGGGCGCCAGTCCCACCGGGTGGTGGTGAACGCGATGTAGAGCACCCGCATGATCGCTCCGAACGCGGCCACCTTCGTGCAGGAGGCCATCAGCGCGGTCACCGGCGTCGGCGCGCCCTCGTAGACGTCCGGGATCCAGGCGTGGAACGGCGCCGCGCCGGCCTTGAACAGCAGCCCGATCAGCAACAGCGCCAGGCCGGCGAACAGCAGGATGTCGCTGTTCTCCGAGGCCGCCGTGGCCCGCAGGATCTGCTGCAGGTCGACCGAGTTGGCGTAGCCGTAGAGCAGCGCCACGCCGTACAGGAAGAATGCGGAGGCGAACGCGCCGAGCAGGAAGTATTTCACCGCCGCTTCCTGGGACAGCAGCCGGCGCCGCCGAGCGAGCCCGCAGAGCAGGTAGAGCGGGAGCGAGAGAACCTCGAGGGCGACGAACATGACCAGCAGGTTGTTCGCCGAGACGAAGACCATCATCCCGGCCAGCGCGAACGTCGCCAGCGGGAACAGCTCGGTCTGGATCCGGGTCGAGGTGAGCATCCGGCGGTCCCGACCGCTGCCGGCGACCACGGCGGCCTGGGCGACGAACGCGCCGCCGCCCACGTCGACCGATCGCTCGGCCAGCAGCAGCGTCGACATCAGCCCGAGCACCAGCAGCGTGCCCTGCAGGAACAGCGCCGGCCCGTCGACCGCGATCGCGCTGTCCGCGGTCAGCTCGCTCTTGCCGGCCACCGCGACCAGCGCGACGAGCGCCGCGAGGAGGCCGACCAGGGCGACCCCGACCTGTGCCCCCCACCGGCTCTCCGCCGGCACGAACGCCTCGACCAGTACGCCGAGGGCGGCCGCGCTGATCACGATCAGGACCGGCAGCAGCCCCGAGTACGAGAGTGACGGCGCCGTGATCGAGTCTGCCGCCAACAGCACCGGGGTCACCGGCCGCCTCCGTTCTGCCCGCCGACCGGGACGGTCGGGGCCGGGTCGGTCTGCCCGGCGTCGTGCATGGTCCGGGTCACCGCCGGGTTGATCATGTCGAGCACCGGCTTCGGGTAGACGCCGAGGAACAGGATCAGCGCGATCAGCGGTGCGATCGCCCACACCTCGCGGCCGGCCAGGTCACGGAACCCGCGGGTGGCCAGCCCTCGCGGCGGCCCGTGCAGGACCCGCTGCACCAGCAGCAGGATGTAGAGCGCGGCCAGGATGATGCCGGCGGTCGCGATGATCGCGTACGCCGGGTGCCGCGAGTAGGTGCCGAGCAGCACCAGGAATTCGCTGATGAACGTCGACATGCCCGGCAGCGCCAGCGCCGACAGCCCGATCACCAGGAACAGCCCGGCCAGGATCGGCGCCACCTTCTGCACGCCGCCGTAGTCGGCGATCATCCGGCTGCCGCCGCGGGAGATGAGCATGCCGACCACGAGGAACAGCGCGCCCGTGGACAGCCCGTGGTTGACCATGTAGAAGGTCGCGCCGGACAGCGCCTGCGTGGTGAACGCGAAGATGCCGAGGCCGATGAAGCCGAAGTGGGCCACCGACGTGTACGCGACCAGCCGCTTCATGTCCTTCTGGCCCATCGCCAGCAGCGCCGCGTACAGGATCCCGACGACCGAGAGCACCAGCACCATCGGCGCGAAGAAGCGGGACGCGTCCGGGAACAGCGGCAGGCAGTAGCGCAGGAAGCCGAACGTGCCGACCTTGTCGAGCACGCCGACCAGCAGCGCGGCCCCGCCGACCGGCGCCTCGGCGCCGGCGTCCGGGAGCCAGGTGTGGAACGGCACCAGCGGCGCCTTGATCGCGAACCCGATGAAGAAGCCGAGGAACAGCCACTTCTGCAGGCCGGGGTCGATGTTGCCGGCGACCAGCTGGTTGAAGTCGAACGTCCGGGCGCTGGTGGCGAAGTAGAGCCCGATCACCGAGGCGAGCATGACCAGCCCGCCGAGCAGCGAGTACAGGAAGAACTTCACCGCCGCGTACTGCCGGCGCGGGCCACCGAACGACCCGATCAGGAAGTACATCGGGATCAGCATGGCCTCGAAGAACACGTAGAACAGGAAGACGTCGGTGGCCGCGAAGACCCCGATCATCATCACCTCGAGCAGCAGCAGCAGCCCGAAGAACGTCTTCGGCTGGCCGCGGCGGGTGCCCGGCACCCGCGGCGGGGCGGTGTCCGCGTCGGTCACCAGGACGGTGTCCGAGGCGGCGAGGATGTCCGGGTCGTCGTCGTCCGCCGGCCGGTCCAGCACCGCCGTGGTCGTCCCCGCCCCGCCGGTCGGCCGGCTCACCGCGGCCGCGGCGGCGGCCCGGGCGGCCACCCCGGCGGTCGCCGGCGCCTCGGCCTCGACCAGGCGGTCGCGGTCGCTCCAGGACGCGATCACCACCGCCGGCACCAGCACCGCGGTCAGCGCGATGAGCACCAGCGCGATCCCGTCCACGCCGAGCGAGAAGCTCACCCCGAGCGAGCGGATCCACTCGTACGACGTGACGTACTGGAACCGGTCGGGCGAGTCGTCGGTGAACGCGACGCAGAGGCCGATCGTGATCGCCAGCGTCGCCAGCGAGAACAGCAGCGTCACCTGCTTGGCCAGCAGGTCGCGGCCGCGCGGCAGCGCGAACACCACGATCGAGCCGACCAGCGGCACCAGGCCGAGGACGAGCAACATCAGACGAACCTCACTGCCAGCAGGGACGCCACGACGAGCAACGAGCCGCCGAGCATCGACAGGGCGTACGAGCGGACGAAGCCGGTCTGCAGCCGGCGCAGCCGGCCCGAGCCACCGCCGAACGCGGCCGCGACCCCGTTGACCGCGCCGTCCACGCCGCGGTTGTCCACCCACACCAGGAACCGGTCGAGCCACATGCCGGGCCGCATGAACACGGTCTCGTTGAACGCGTTGCCGTACAGGTCGCGGCGGGCGGCGACGGTGACCGGGCTGACGTTCAGCCGGCCGCACCCTCGGCACCGGCCGCAGGCCGAAGGCGAACCAGGCGCCGAGCGCGCCGCCGGCCACGACCAGCAGGGTGAGGAACGTCAGCACGGTCGGGTTGATCGTGTGCAGCCCGACCTCCTCGGGCTCGCCGGCCGACGGGATCAGCCAGTTCTGCAGGGCGCCGCCGGCCACCAGCAGGCCACCGGCGAACACCGAGCCGAACGAGAGGATGATCATCGGGATCGTCATCACCGGCGGCGACTCGTGCGGGTGCACGTCGTCGGTCCACCGCCGCTTGCCGTGGAAGGTCATGATGAACAGCCGGGTCATGTAGAACGCGGTGATCCCGGCGCCGAGCAGCGCGCAGAGCCCGAGGATCCAGCCGGACGTGCCGCCCTTGTCGAACGCGGCCTCGATGATCTTGTCCTTGGTGAAGAACCCGGACAGGAACGGGAAGCCGATGATCGCCAGGTAGCCGAGCCCGAACGTGGCCCAGGTGATCGGCATGACCCGCCAGAGCCCGCCGAAGCGGCGCATGTCCACCTGGTCGTTCATGCCGTGCATCACCGAGCCGGCGCCGAGGAACAGGCCGGCCTTGAAGAAGCCGTGCGCGAGCAGGTGCAGGATGCCGATCGCGTACACGCCGGGGCCGAGGCCGACGGCCAGGAACATGTAGCCGATCTGGCTGACCGTCGAGTAGGCCAGCACCTTCTTGATGTCGTCGTACGCGCAGCCGACGATGCAGCCGAACAGCAGCGTGACCGCGCCGACGATGGTGACCACGGTGCGGCCGGCCTCGGTGGCGTCGTAGATCGGGTGCGCCCGGGCGATCAGGTAGACGCCGGCGGTGACCATGGTTGCCGCGTGGATGAGCGCGGAGACCGGGGTCGGGCCCTCCATCGCGTCCGGCAGCCAGGCCTGCAGCGGCACCTGGCCGGACTTGCCGCAGGCGCCGAGCAGGAGCAGCAGCGCCAGCGCGGTCGCGATGCCGACCGAGGCGTTGCCGATCGAGCCGAAGACGCCGACGAACGAGACCGTCCCGAACGTCTTGAACATCAGGAAGATCGCCGATGAGCCAGGCCGGCGTCGCCGACCCGGTTCATGATGAACGCCTTCTTCGCCGCGGTGGCCGCCGCCGGCCGGTCGCTGTACCAGGCGATCAGCAGGTACGACGCGAGGCCGACGCCCTCCCAGCCGAAGTACAGGACGACGAAGTTGTTGCCCAGCACCAGCAGCAGCATCGCCGCGATGAACAGGTTCATGTACGCGAAGAACCGGCGCCGGTCCGGGTCGTGCGCCATGTAGCCGATGGAGTAGATGTGGATCAGCGACCCGACGCCGGTGATCAGCAGCGCGAACGTCACCGACAGCGGGTCGAGCAGCAACCCCATGTCGATGCGCAGGTTGCCGGCGAAGATCCAGCTCCACAGGCTCAGGTTCCGGCTGCGCTCGCCCCGGTCGAGGCCCTGCAGCTGGAAGAACAGCAGGACCGTGTAGACGAACAGCACGATCGGGACCAGCGTGCCGAGCAGGTGGCCCCACCGGTCGGTACGCCGGCCGCCGAGCAGCAGCACGGCCGACGACAGCACCGGCAGCACGACGAGCAGCCACGCCGCGGACTGCAGGCCGCTGCTGGCGTCGACCAGCTGCGGCGCCTCACTCGCGAGAGACACGGACCGCCCCTAGTACTTGAGCAGGTTGGCGTCGTCGACCGAGGCCGAGCGACGAGTGCGGAAGATCGACATGATGATCGCAAGCCCGACGACCACCTCGGCGGCGGCCACCACCATCACGAAGAAGGCGATCACCTGGCCGTCCAGGGTGCCGTTGATCCGGGCGAAGGTGACCAGGCAGAGGTTCACCGCGTTGAGCATCAGCTCGACGCACATGAAGACCACGATCGCGTTCCGCCGGACCAGGACGCCGACGGCGCCGATCGTGAACAGCGCGGCGGACAGCACGAGGTAGTAGGACGGGTTCACCGCTGGCCTCCCTCGATGCCGCGCCGCTGCCCGCGGGCCACCGGCTGCAGCGCCCGGCCCGCCGTGCCGCTCCAGCTCGTCCGGGCGTGAGCGGCTCGTCGACCAGCCGGGACACGCTCTCCGGGCGCGACGCTGCCGTCCGGCAGCAGCGCCGGGGTGGCGACCGAGTCGTGGGTGGCGAACACGCCCGGCCCCGGCAGCGGCTGCGGCCGGCCGGACCGGACCCGCTCGCGCGACAGCGCCCGCTGGCCGCGCTTCTCGCCGGGCTCGCGCTCGACGTGCGTCAGCACCATCGCGCCGACCGCGGCGGTGATGAGCAGCGCCGAGGTGAGCTCGAACGCGAACAGGTACTTGGTGAACAGCAGCTCGGCGACGTTGTTGACGTTGCCGCCGGCGGCGTTCTGGGTGGCCAGCCCGGCCATCGGGGTGTCGCGCACCGCCCGGTAGAGCCCGCCGGCGACCAGCAGCGCGAACCCGATCCCGAACAGCGTCGCCGCCCAGCGCTGGCCGCGCAGCGTCTCCACGATCGAGTCGCTGGAGTCCCGCCCGACCAGCATGAGCACGAACAGGAACAGGATCATGATCGCGCCGGTGTAGACGATGATCTGCACCACGCCGAGGAACGGCGCCTCCTGGATGAAGTAGAAGACGCCGAGGCTGCCCATCGTCATGACCAGGAACAGCGCCGAGTGGATCGCGTTGCGGGCGAGCACCATGCCGAACGCGCCGGCGAGCGCGATCGGCCCGAGGATCCAGAACAGGACCGCCTCGCCGTTGGAGATCTCGACCGCGGCCAGCGTGGTCGTCACCGGGAACCACTTCCCTCGAAGTCGGAGCCCGCGATGAAGCGGTCCGAGTCGGTGTCGAGCGGCGCCCCGGCCTCGGCGTCCTGCGCGGTCGGCACCGACGGCTGCGGGCCGTCCGGCGTCGCGTCCGCGGCCGTCCGCCCGGCCCGGGCCGGTACGTCGACGTAGTACGCCTGCTCGGAGTCGCCGAGCCGCATCGGGTGCGGCGGCGCCTCCATGCCCGGCAGCAGCGGCGCCATCAGCTGTTCCTTGGTGTAGATCAGCCGCTGCCGGTCGTCGTCGGCCAGCTCGTACTCGTTGGACATGGTCAGCGAGCGGGTCGGGCAGGCCTCGATGCACAGGCCGCAGAAGATGCAGCGCAGGTAGTTGATCTGGTAGATGGCGCCGTACCGCTCACCCGGGGAGTAGCGCTCCTCCTCGGTGTTGTCGCCGCCCTCGACGTAGATCGCGTCCGCCGGGCAGGCCCACGCGCACAGCTCGCAGCCGACGCACTTCTCCAGCCCGTCGGGATGCCGGTTGAGCACGTGCCGCCCGTGGTAGCGCGGCGCCGTGGGTCGGATGTCGAACGGGTATTCCTGGGTGACCTTCTTCTTGAACATCTGCGAGAAGGTCAGCCCGAACCCCTTGACCGCATCGAACATCAGCGGTTCTCCCCTGTGCTCGGGTCGTCGGAGTCGATCACTCGGCGTCGGTGGCCGGCACGGTGCTCACCGGCTCACGAGGCCGCAGCCGCGGCGACGGCGGGATCGACAGGTCCATCGGCGGCACCGGGAACGCGCCGCCGCTCGGCACCCCGCGCCGGGACCGGCGGTTCGCTCGTCCTCGTCCTCGTCCTCGGCGGCGCGGCCCTCCGGCCAGAACAACGTGATCAGGATGATGATCACGGCCAGCGGCACGCACCCCGTAGAGCAGGAGGTCGCGGGTGGTGTGGCCCTCGCTGCGCAGCACGCTGAACGTGCCGATGAACAGGATCCAGACCAGCGCGACCGGCACCAGCACCTTCCAGCCGAACGCCATGAACTGGTCGTAGCGGAGCCGGGGCAGCGTGCCGCGCAGCCAGACGAACACGAAGATCCCGAGGACGACCTTGACGAGGAACCAGAGCAGCGGCCACCAGCCCGAGTTGGCCCCCGGCCAGATCGTCGAGATCGGGAACGGCGCCCGCCAGCCGCCGAGGAACAGCGTGGTCGCCAGCGCCGAGACGGTGACCATGTTGATGTACTCGGCGAGGAAGAACAGCGCGAACTTCAGCGACGAGTACTCGGTGTGGAAGCCGCCGACCAGCTCGGTCTCGGCCTCGGGCAGGTCGAACGGGGCCCGGTTGGTCTCGCCGACGACCGCGATCGCGTAGATCAGGAACGACGGCAGCAGCAGCAGGATGTACCAGGTCTTCTGCTGCGCCGCCACGATGCCCGAGGTGGACATCGTGTTCGCGTAGAGGAACACCGCGACGAGCGACAGCCCCATCGCGACCTCGTACGAGATCATCTGCGCGGCCGAGCGCAGCCCGCCCAGCAGCGGGTACGTCGAGCCGGACGACCAGCCGGCCAGCACGATCCCGTACACGCCGAGCGAGCTGCAGGCGAACACGATGAGCACGCCGACCGGCAGGTCGGTCAGCTGCAGCGGGGTCTGGTGCCCGAAGATCGACACCATCGGCCCGAACGGGATCACGCTGAACGCCAGGAACGCCGGCACCGCCGACGAGCACCGGGGCCAGGAAGTAGACCGGCTTGTCCGCCAGCGCCGGGATGATCTCCTCCTTGAACGCCAGCTTCAGCCCGTCGGCCAGGCTCTGCAGGTAGCCGCGCGGGCCGACCCGGTTGGGGCCGTTCCGGTCCTGCATGCGGGCGACGATCTTGCGCTCGAACACGATCGAGAACAGCGTCATCACCACGAGCAGCACGAAGACCGCGACGACCTTGAGCAGCACCAGCCAGAACGGGTCGGTGCCGAAGTCCTCCAGCGTCGGGTCCTGGGCGAGGATCATGAGGTCCCTCCGCTGATCTCCACGACCGCGCCGGCGCCGACCGCCGAGCGTCGGGCGCACCGTCGAGCCCGGGCGAGTTCGCCGGCAGCCAGACCACGCCGTCCGGCATCGGGGCCAGCCGGGCCGGCAGCGTGATCGCGCCGCGCGCCGTGCGCACGGTGACCTTCGCGCCGTCCACCACGCCGATCCCGGCCGCCGTCGTCGGCGAGAGCACCGCGACCGGCGTCTTGGCCGTGCCGGCCAGGTGCGGCTCGCCGGCCTGCAGCGAGCCGCGGTCGAGCAGCTGCCGCCAGGTGGCCAGCACCGCCCGGCTGCGTGCCGCGGGACGGCGTCGGCGCCGGGCGCACCAGCCGGGTCGGCCGGGCGGGCCCGCCGGGTGGTGCCGACCCGGGCCAGCTCGGCCCGGGTCGCCTCGACCGACGGGCAGGCCGAGGTCGACGTCCATCTCGTCGGCCAGCGCGTGCAGCACCCGGCCGTCCGGCAGCAGCCCGGTCGGCGCCCCGGATGGTCAGCGTCGAACGGCCGCGCGCCGGCCCTCCCAGTCCAGGAACGTGCCCGGCTTCTCCAGCCACCGGCGCGACCGGCAGCACCACGTCGGCCAGGTCGGTCACCGACGACTGGCCGGATCTCCAGGCTGACCACGAACCCGACCCGGCCGAGCGCCGCCGCGGGCGGCCGCCGGGTCGGGCAGGTCGTCGAGGTCGACGCCGCCGACCACGAGCGCGGACAGCTCGCCGTCGGCGGCCGCGGCCAGGATCGCCGGCCGCGTCCCGGCCCGGCGTGGTCGGCAGCAGCCCGCCCCAGACCCGCTCGACCTCGTCGCGGGCGCCGGGGTCGGCGACCAGCCGGCCGCCGGGCAGCAGGGTCGGCAGCGCGCCGGCCTCGACCGCACCGCGCTCGCCGGCCCGCCGCGGCACCCAGGCGAGCCGGGCGCCGGTGGTCGAGGCCAGCCGGGCCGCCTCGGTGAGCAGGCCCGGCACCTCGGCCGCGCGCTCGCCGACCAGCACGACCGCGCCGGGCAGCCGCAGCGCCTCGGCCGCGGCCCTGGCCACGTCGGTCGCGATCGGTCCGGCCACGCCGGCGGCCATCGAGCCGGCCACCGTCTGCTCCGGCGCCTGCGCCGGCAGCACCGCGACCGGGGCGTCCGCCGCGCGGTCCGGCGTGCCCAGCGCGGCCAGCACCCGCGGCTCGTCGCCGGGCACGGTCGCCAGCAGCGTGCCGAACGCCTTGCGCACGCCGTTGGTCAGCCAGGGCGCGACCGCGAACAGCCTCTGCCCGCGCTTGCGGGCGGCCTTGCGCAGCCGCAGGAAGACGATCGGCGACTCCTCCTCCGGCTCGAAGCCGACCAGCAGCACCGCCGGCGCCGCCTCCAGCTCCCCGTACGTCACCGCGCCGGTCTCCGGGCCGAGCCCGGCCACCCGGGCGGCCAGGAAGTCCAGCTCCTCGGCCGAGTGCGCCCGGGCCCGGGCGTCGACGTCGTTGGTGCCGAGCGCGACCCGGGCGAACTTCGCGTACGCGTAGGCGTCCTCGACGGTGAGCCGGCCGCCGGGCAGCACGCCGACGCCGCCGGTGTCGCGGGCCTCGCGCAGCCCCTCGGCGGCCCGCTCCAGCGCCTCGGTCCAGGAGGTCGCGCACCAGCTCGCCGGTGCGCTCGTCCCGGACCAGCGGGCTGGTCAGCCGGTCGGACTGGGTCGCGTAGCGTGAACGCGAACCGGCCCTTGTCGCAGTTCCACTCCTCGTTGACCGCGGGGTCCTCGCCGGCCAGCCGGCGCATGACCTTGCCGCGCCGCCAGTCGGTGCGCTGCGCGCAGCCGGACGCGCAGTGCTCGCAGACGCTCGGCGTGGACAGCAGGTCGAACGGCCGGGCGCGGAACCGGTACGCCGCGCTGGTGAGCGCGCCGACCGGGCAGATCTGGACCGTGTTGCCGGAGAAGTAGGACTCGAACGGCTCGTCCTCGTACGCGGCCGACCTGCTCCAGCGCGCCCCGCTCGAACAGCTCGATGAACGGGTCGCCGGCGACCTGCTCGGAGAACCGGGTGCAGCGGGCGCAGAGCACGCACCGCTCCCGGTCGAGCAGGATCTGCGAGGAGATCGCGATCGGCTTCGGGTACGTCCGCTTGACGTCGACGAACCGGGAGTCGGCCCGGCCGTTGCTCATCGCCTGGTTCTGCAGCGGGCACTCGCCGCCCTTGTCGCAGATCGGGCAGTCCAGCGGGTGGTTGATCAGCAGCATCTCCATCGTGCCCTGCTGCGCCTTGTCCGCCACCGGCGAGGTCAGCTGGGTCTTGACGACCATGCCGTCGGCGACCGTGGTGGTGCAGGACGCGGCCGGCTTCGGCAGGCCGCGGCCGTTGCCGGCGTCGGTCACCTCGACCAGGCACTGCCGGCAGGCCCCGATCGGGTCCAGCAGCGGGTGGTCGCAGAACCGGGGGATCTGGATGCCGAGCTGCTCGGCGGCCCGGATGATCAGCGTGCCCTTCGGCACCCTGAGCTCGAAGCCGTCGATCGTGACGGTGACCAGGTCGAGCGCGGGCGGCTCGGCCGGGCGATCGGTCGCCAGCGTCATGTCAGTGCGCTCCCACGAGCTCGGTCTGCCGCAGCCGGGGCGGGATCCGACCGGAGATGTAGTCCTCGTACTCGCCGCGGAAGTACTGCAGCGAGCTGGTGATCGGGCTGGTCGCGCCGTCGCCGAGGGCGCAGAACGCGCGGCCGTTGATGTTGTCGCAGGTGTCCAGCAGGGTGTCCAGGTCCTCGGTGGTGCCCTGTCCGGCCAGGATCCGGCGCAGGATCTGCACCATCCAGTACGTCCCCTCGCGGCACGGCGTGCACTTGCCGCACGACTCGTGCGCGTAGAACGTCGTCCACTTGTAGACCGCGTAGACCACGCTGTCGGAGTCGTCGAAGATCTGCAGCGCGCTGGTGCCGTTCAGGGAGCCGGCCTTGACCACCGAGTCGAAGTCCAGCGGCAGGTCGAGGTGCTCGGCGGTGAGCAGCGGGGTGGACGAGCCGCCCGGGGTCCAGAACTTCAGCTCGTGCCCGGCGCGGACGCCGCCGGCCATCTCCAGCAGCTCGCGCAGCGTGGTGCCCATCGGCGCCTCGTACTGGCCCGGGCGCTCGATCCGGCCGGACAGCGAGAAGATCGACGTGCCGGGCGAGCGCTCCGGCCCCATCGTCTTCCACCAGTCGGCGCCGCCCAGGATGATCGCCGGGACGCTGGCCAGCGTGCCGACGTTGTTCACCACGGTCGGCGAGGCGTAGAGGCCGGCGGTCGCCGGGAACGGCGGCTTCAGCCGGGGCTGGCCGCGGTAGCCCTCCAGCGAGTCGAGCAGCGCGGTCTCCTCGCCGCAGATGTACGCGCCGGCGCCGGAGTGCACGACCAGCTCCAGGTCGAAGCCGGTGCCGAGGATGTTCTTGCCGAGGTAGCCGGCCTCGTACGCCTCGCGCACCGCGTGCTGCAGCCGGCGCAGCGCGTGCACCAGCTCGCCGCGCAGGTAGATGAACGCGACGTTGCAGCGCACCGCGTAGGAGGCGATGACGGTGCCCTCGATCAGCGAGTGCGGGTCGGACATCATCAGCGGCGCGTCCCGGCAGGTGCCCGGCTCGCCCTCGTCGGCGTTGACCACGACGTAGTGCGGCTTGCCGTCGTTCTGCGGGATGAACTGCCACTTCAGCCCGGCCGGGAAGCCGGCGCCGCCGCGGCCGCGCAGGCTGGAGTCCTTGACCACGGTGATGACCTCGTCCGGGGTCATCGTGGTCAACGCCTTGCGCAGTCCCTGGTAGCCCTCGAGCTGCTCGTACGTTTCCAGCGTCCAGGAGCGGGGCGACAGCCACCGCTTGGTCAGGACCGGGGTCAGCGGCACGGTTCAGCTCTCCTTGCGCCTGATCTTGCGCCCGCGGTTCGTGGGCGTCGGCCGGTCCGCGGCGGGACCGGGCTCGGTTCCGGTGGGCGCGTCGGGGTCGGCCGACGACGCCTGAGCCGGCTCGGGCTCCTTGTCCGGGCTCTGGTCGGCCGCGGGGTCGGAGGCCGCGGTCGGCAGGCCCTCGCCGGAGCCGCTGGACGGCTGGTCCGGGGACCCGCCGTACTGGGACGTGCCGGCGGCGGCCGACTGCTCGGCCGCGGTCTCGACCGGCGGTCCGACCGGCGCCTCCGCCTTCGCCTCCCCGGCCGGGGCCGGCGCCGCGGCGGCAGGAGTCGCGGCCGGCGCGCGGCGCGGTCGCGGCCGGCGCGGCAGTCGCGGCCGGCGCGGCGGCCGACGCGGCGGGCGCGGCGGGCTCGGCCGGCTTGTCGAGCGGGATCGGCGCGTCGTACGCGGGCGCCGTCTCCGCCCGCTCCACCGCCAGCCGCGTCCCGATCAGCGTGGGCTCGCCGGCCGACCCGGCGTCGACCGCGCCCGGCCGCTCGTCGATGAACCCGGCCAGCTGCCGGCCGATCTCCTTGAACGTGCACAGCGGCGCGCCCCGGGTCGGCAGCGGCCGCCGGCCCGCCCGCAGCTCCTCGACCAGCTCGCTCGCCGACTCGGTCGTCTGCTGGTCGAAGAACTCGTAGTTGACCGTGACGACCGGCGCGTAGTCGCAGGCGGCCAGGCACTCGGCGTGCTCGAGCGTGATCCGCCCGTCCGCGGTGGTCTGGTCGTGGCCGACGCCGAGCTGCTCGGACAGCGTCTCGTAGATCTCCTGCCCGCCGAGCACGTCGCAGAGCGTGTTGGTGCAGACCGAGACGAGGAACTCGCCGGTCGGCCGGCGCTTGTACATCGTGTAGAAGGTCGCGACCGCGCCGACCTCGGCCTTGGTCAGGCCGAGCTCCTCGGCGCAGAACCGGACGCCCTCGGGGGTGACGTACCCCTCCTCGGACTGCACGAGGTGCAGCATCGGCAGCAGCGCCGACCGCGGCCGCGGGTAGCGGGCCACGATCTCCCGCGCGGCCACCCTGGTCTCGTCCGTCAGCGGCATGATCCCGCTCTCCTGCTCACGAGTAGTTCCTTCGCTCGTCCGGCGGCGGGATGGTGGCGCCCTTGTATTCCACCGGTACGCCGCCGAGCGGGTAGTCCTTGCGCTGGGGGTGGCCGTCCCAGTCGTCCGGCATGAGGATCCGGGTCAGCGCGGGGTGACCGTCGTAGACGATCCCGAACATGTCCCAGCTCTCCCGCTCCTGCCAGTCGGCGGTCGGGTAGACGTCGGTGATCGACGGGACGTGCGGGTCCTCCACCGGCACCGAGGTCTCCAGCCGGATCCGCCGCCGGAAGGTCATCGAGGTCAGCTGGACCACCGAGTGCAGCCGGTCCGGCGTGCCCAGGTAGTCGACCGCCGACACCGACACGCACAGCTCGAACCGCAGGGCCGGGTCGTCCCGCAGCGTGCGGCACAGCTCGACCAGGTGCTCGGGCAGCACGTGCAGCGTCATCTCGCCGCGGTCGATGACGACCTTGGTCACCGCGTCGTCGAAGGCCGGGTACGCCGCGACGAGCGCGTCGGCGACCTCGTCGAAGCCCTCCCCGTACGGGCGCTCGGCCGGCGCCGGCGTCCACGGCCGGCGGACCAGGCCGCCGAAGCCGGAGGTGTCGCCGGACCCCTGCGCGCCGAACGAGCCGCGCTGGACCAGCCCGGGGCGGCCTCGCCCGGCGTCGGGCGGCGCTGGTCCGGCAGCGAGCCGCTGCTGTCCGGGCCCGAAGTCGCTCGGACTGGCTTGTCAATCTCACTTCCCGTACTTCACCGAGGACGCGACCAGCTCGGTCCGCTGGCCGGCCAGCGCCTTCGCGCGGCGCGGGCCGAGCGGCTCGTGCTGGATCTTGTCGTGCAGCTTGAGGATCGAGTCGATGAGCATCTCCGGCCGCGGCGGGCAGCCGGGGAGGTACATGTCCACCGGGACGATGTGGTCGACGCCCTGCAAGATCGCGTAGTTGTTGAACATGCCGCCCGAGGACGCGCAGACGCCCATGGACAGCACCCACTTCGGCTCGGCCATCTGGTCGTAGACCTGGCGCAGCACCGGGGCCATCTTCTGGCTCACCCGGCCGGCGACGATCATCAGGTCGGCCTGCCGCGGGGAGGCGCGGAACACCTCCATGCCGAAGCGGGCCAGGTCGTGCTTCGGCCCGCCGGCCGCCATCATCTCGATCGCGCAGCAGGCCAGCCCGAACGTGGCCGGCCAGAGCGAGGACTTCCGGCTCCAGTTGACGACCTTCTCGACGCTGGTCAGCAGGATCCCGCTGGGGATCTTCTCTTCCAGTCCCATGCCGCTACCTCTAATCCCAGTCCAGCCCGCCGCGGCGCCACACGTAGAAGTACGCGATGAAGACCGTGACGATGAACAGGACGACCTCGACCAGCCCGAGCGTGCCGAGGTTCTTGCTGGCCACGGCCCACGGGTAGAGGAAGATCGTCTCGATGTCGAAGATGATGAACAGCATCGCCGTCAGGTAGAACTTCACCGGGAAGCGACTGCCGCCGACCGGCTGCGGCGTCGGCTCGATCCCGCACTCGTAGAAGTCGACCTTGGCGCGGTTGTAGCGGCGGGGCCCGACGTGCGGGGCGGCGGTCACCGAGAAGAGCGCGAACGCCGCCGCCAGGACGAACAGCGTGACGATCGGTACGTAGGGCGAGAGCATCCGGGTGCCTCCCTCCTTGACGGGCGGTTGCAGCGTACGGAGTAGGTGAGTCGGTTCAGACAGCGGGGGCGAGCCTGGTCAGCGCGGTGATGATGCGGTCGGAGGCGTCCCCGCCGCGGGGGTCGGTGAGGTTGGCCATGAGCTTGAGCACGAACTTCATCAGCAGCGGCCGCGGCAGCCCGTGCTGGGTGGCGATCCGCATGACGTGCGGGTTTCCGATCAGCTTCACGAAGACCCCGCCGAGCCGGTAGTAGCCGCCGTAGGTCGCCCGCAGCGCGGCCGGGTACGCCGCCAGCGCCCGCTCCCGACCCGGCCCGGCCGGGCGGGCCAGCGCTTGCGCGACGTGCTCGGCGGCCAGCCGACCGGTCTCCATCGCGTACGCGATGCCCTCGCCGTTGAACGGGTTGACCGCGCCGGCCGAGTCGCCGGCCAGCAGCAGCCCGCGGGAGTAGTGCGGGGTGCGGTTGAAGCCCATCGGCAGGCCGCCGCCGCGGACCGGGCCGGTCGCGTTCGGCTCGACGTATCCCCACTCCTCCGGCAGGCCGCCGAGCCAGGAGGCGAGCAGCCCGCGGTAGTCGGTCGACCCGTACGCCGCGGAGGAGTTGAGGATGCCGAGCCCGACGTTGGAGGTGCCGTCGCCGACGCCGAAGATCCAGCCGTACCCGGGCATGAGGATCCGGGTGCCGTCCGGCTGGGTCTGCCAGAGCTCCAGCCACGACTCGAGGTGGTCGTCGTTGGTGCGCGGGCTGGCGTAGTAGCGCCGGACCGCGACGCCCATCGGCCGGTCGTCCCGCTTGGCGATGCCGAGCGCGAGCGCCAGCCGGCCGGACACCCCGTCCGCGGCGAGCACGAGCGGCGCGGAGAACGTGGCCGGCCCGTCCGCGGTGCGGGCCTCGACCCCGACCACCCGGCCGGTCCGGTCGAGCACCGGGCCGGTCACCGTGACCTGCTCGCGCAGCCGGGCGCCGGCCTTCTCGGCGTGCCGGACCAGCGTCTCGTCGAAGTCGAGCCGCGGCCGGACCAGCCCGTAGTCCGGCCAGGAGGCGAGCTCCGGCCAGGGCAGCTCCAGCCGCAGGCCGCCGCCGATCACCCGCAGGCCCTTGTTGCGGATCCAGCCGTCCTTCTCGTCGGTGGACACGCCCATCGCGATCAGGCTGTGCACGGCCCGCGGGGTGAGCCCGTCGCCGCACACCTTCTCCCGCGGGAAGGTCGTCTTCTCCAGCACGAGCACGTCCAGCCCGGCCTGGGCGAGGTGGTACGCCGCCGTGGAACCGGCTGGGCCGGCGCCGACGACGATCACGTCAGCGGCCTGTTCGGCAACCATTGGCAATCCCCACCACGGACTTGTGAACGCGTTCACGAACTCTGGCGTCAGTGTATGACCGGGCCGCCGGGCCCGCGCGCGCAGGCGGCTCGCAACCCTGCGGCAAGATCCGAAGCCTGGCAGACTGCGGGGCCGTGGCGGACACCACAGCCGCTCGGGCGGGCGTTCGGGTGCGGCGTACGGTGAATGTGATCGCGAGGGCCGAGGCGCCGACCAGCTCAGGGGCGAGCCCGCGGTTCGAGCCTGCGGCTGACCGGAGGGGTGCCGGGTGCGACCGGCCGAGGAGGAGCGAATGAGCCTGCTGGAGTCGATCCGGGAACCCGCGGACCTGCGCCGGCTGTCTCGCGACGAGCTGGACGGGCTCGCCCGCGAGATCCGGGACTTCCTCGTCACCGAGGTGACCAGGACCGGCGGCCACCTCGGCCCCAACCTCGGCGTGGTCGAGCTGACGCTCGCGCTGCACCGGGTCTTCGACTCGCCGCGGGACCGGATCGTCTGGGACACCGGCCACCAGGCGTACGTGCACAAGATCGTCACCGGCCGGGCCGCCGGGTTCACCCAGCTGCGCCAGGCCGGCGGCCTGTCCGGCTACCCGTCCCGGTCCGAGTCCGAGCACGACGTCAACGAGAGCTCGCACGCGTCCTCGGCGCTGAGCTGGGCCGACGGGATCGCCAAGGCCTACCAGCTGACCGGCGAGGACCGGCGGGTGGTCGCGGTCGTCGGCGACGGCGCGCTCACCGGCGGGATGTGCTGGGAGGCGCTGAACAACATCGCCGCGGCCAAGGACCGGCCGGTCGTCATCGTCGTCAACGACAACACCCGCTCGTACGCGCCGACCACCGGCGGGCTGGCCGACCACCTGGCCACGCTGCGCACCAGCAAGGGCTACGAGCGGTTCCTGGAGTGGGGCAAGCAGGCGATCAGGTCCACCCCGGTCGTCGGCGACACCGTCTACGGCGCGGTGCACGGGGCGAAGAAGGGCCTGAAGGACTTCATCGCCCCGCAGGGCATGTTCGAGGACCTCGGCCTGAAGTACGTCGGACCGGTCGACGGGCACGACGTCGAGGCGGTCGAGCAGGCGCTGGCCGCCGCCCGCAACTTCGGCGGGCCGGTGATCGTGCACTGCATGACCGAGAAGGGCCGCGGCTACGCGGCCGCCGAGAACCACGAGCTGGACAAGCTGCACCAGGTCCGCCCGGGCGGGCCGAAGGGCGGCCGGTCCTGGACCTCGATCTTCAGCGAGGAGCTGTGCGCGGTCGGCGGCCACGGCGCCAGGACATCGTCGCGATCACCGCGTCGATGCTGGAGCCGGCCGGGCTGGCCCCGTTCGCCGCGACGTACCCGGACCGGGTCTTCGACGTGGGCATCGCCGAGCAGCACGCGGTCACCTCGGCCGCCGGGCTGTCCTTCGGCGGGCTGCACCCGGTGGTGGCGATCTACGCGACGTTCGCCAACCGGGCCTTCGACCAGACCGTGATGGACGTGGCCCTGCACCGGCAGGCGGTCACGTTCGTGCTCGACCGGGCCGGGGTCACCGGCGAGGACGGCGCCTCCCACAACGGCATGTGGGACCTGACGATCCTCGGCCTGGTGCCCGGGCTGCGGCTGGCCGCGCCCCGGGACGGGCAGCGGCTGCGCGAGCTGTTCGCCGAGGCGGTCGCGATCGAGGACGGTCCGACCGCGGTCCGGTTCCCGAAGGGCAACGTGCCCGCCGACGTGCCGGCGATCAGCCGGGCCGGCGGGATGGACGTGCTGCACCGGGCCGGCCCGGAGGACGTGCTGATCGTCTCGTTCGGCGCGATGGCGGCCGTCTGCCTCGGCGCGGCCGCGCTGCTCGCCGACCAGGAGGTCGGGGTCACGGTGGTCGACCCGCGCTGGGTCAGCCCGGTCGACCCGGCGCTGGCCCCGCTGGCCGCGCGGCACAAGCTGGTCATCACCGTCGAGGACTCCAGCCGGGCCGGCGGCGCCGGCAGCGGCGTTGCCCGCGCGCTCGAGGACGCCGAGGTCGACGTGCCGCTGCGGACCATCGGGCTGCCCAAGCAGTTCCTCACCCACGGCAAGCCGGCCGACGTCCGCGCCGCGGCCGGGCTCAATCCCGCGGCGATCGCCGAGCGGGCCCTGATCGGACTGAAGCGGAAGACCTCCGCGCCGGACCCGGCGGCGGAACGTGCGATGGCCGAACGGAGCGCATGAGAATGACCGGCATCTCGCTGGGCATGCCCGCCCTGCCGCCCCCGGTGCTCGCACCGCGGCGCAAGGCCCGACAGATCAAGGTCGGGTCGGTCATGGTGGGTGGAGACGCGCCGGTCTCCGTCCAGTCGATGACGACGACGCTGACCGCGGACGTGAACTCGACGCTGCAGCAGATCGCCGAGCTCACCGCCGCCGGCTGCGACATCGTGCGGGTCGCGGTGCCGTCCCAGGACGACGCCGACGCGCTGCCGACGATCGCGCGGAAGTCGCAGATCCCGGTCATCGCCGACATCCACTTCCAGCCCCGGTACGTCTTCGCGGCCATCGACGCCGGCTGCGCCGCGGTCCGGGTCAACCCGGGCAACATCAAGGCGTTCGACGACCGGGTCGGCGAGATCGCGCGCGCCGCGTCCGACGCCGGCGTCTCGCTGCGGATCGGCGTCAACGCCGGCTCGCTGGACAAGCGGCTGCTGGCCAAGTACGGCAAGGCGACGCCGGAGGCGCTGGTCGAGTCGGCGCTGTGGGAGGCCTCGCTGTTCGAGGAGCACGGCTTCCGCGACTTCAAGATCTCGGTCAAGCACAACGACCCGGTCGTCATGGTCCGCGCGTACGAGCTGCTGGCCGAGGCCTGCGACTACCCGCTGCACCTCGGGGTGACCGAGGCCGGCCCGGCGTTCCAGGGCACGATCAAGTCGGCGACCGCGTTCGGGGCGCTGCTGTCCAAGGGCATCGGCGACACGATCCGGGTCTCGCTGTCGGCGCCTCCGGTCGAGGAGGTCAAGGTCGGCATCCAGATCCTGCAGTCGCTGAACCTGCGGCCGCGCAAGCTGGAGATCGTGTCCTGCCCGTCCTGCGGGCGGGCCCAGGTCGACGTCTACACGCTGGCCGACAAGGTGACCGCCGGGCTGGACGGGATGGCCGTCCCGCTGCGGGTCGCGGTCATGGGCTGCGTGGTGAACGGCCCCGGCGAGGCCCGCGAGGCCGACCTCGGCGTCGCCTCCGGCAACGGCAAGGGGCAGATCTTCGTCAAGGGCCAGGTCATCAAGACCGTGCCGGAGGCGCAGATCGTGGAGACCCTGATCGAGGAGGCGATGCGCCTCGCCGAGGACATGGAGGACGGGCGACACGCCCGCCGGCGAGCCCGTCGTCACGGTCTCCTAGCCCGCCGCCCCTCGTGCGTCCCGCCGGGCCGTACCGCCCGGTGCAGCGCGACGATGCCGCCGGTCAGGTCCCGCCACTGCACCCGCTGCCAGCCGGCGGCCCCGATGCGCCGGGCCAGCGCGGCCTGGTCCGGCCAGGCCCGGATCGACTCGGCGAGGTAGACGTACGCGTCCGGGTTGCTGGACACCCGGCGGGCCACGGCCGGCAGCGCCCGCATCAGATACTCGGTGTAGACGGTTCGCCACGGCGCCCACGTCGGCCGGCTGAACTCGCAGACCACCAGCCGGCCGCCTGGCTTCGTGACCCGGGCCAGCTCGCGCAGCGCCGCGTCCACGTCGGCGACGTTGCGCAGCCCGAACGCGATCGTCGCCGCGTCGAACGACCGGTCCGCGAACGGCAGGCGCCAGCGCGTCGCCGGCCACCATCGGTACGTCCCTTCCGACGAGCTTTGCCGGACTTGAGCATGCCTAGGGAGAAGTCGCACGCGATGGCGGTGGCGCCACAAGATCGGAGCTGTACCGTGGAGATCGCGGTGCCGGCCGCGAGGTCGAGCACCGCGTCCCGCGGTCGGAGCGCGAGCGCGGCCACGGTTGCCTTGCGCCAGCCGCGATCCATGCCTCCGGACAGCACCGTGTTGGTGAGGTCGTACCGCCGGGCGACGCCGTCGAACATCGCGGCGACGTCGCGTGGTCGCTTGTCCAGGGAGGCTCTGGTCACGGATTCATCCTGACCGATGCCTACCGCACGGGATGGCCGGGTACGTTTGGTTGGGCCGCCGGCCCGGGGAAGGGTGGAGTCGCACAGATGCATGCGCATCCCTCGAGCAGGTCCGCCGGTCGTCCGCCGGTCCGCTCGATGGCCCTCACCTGGGCGTCCGCCGTCGTCCCCGGGCTCGCGCACTGGGTCGCCGGCCGCCGCCGGGCGGCGGTGGTGATCTTCTCCCTCGCGCTCGCGCTGTTGATCGGCGTCGCCGTGCTCGCGCTCACCACGTCGCGCACGGAGCTGCTGCGGATGGCTGTGCGGCCGGGCTGGCTGACCGTCGTCATCGTGCTCGCGCTCGCGCTCGCGCTGGCCTGGGTGGTGCTCGTCACCGGCTCCTATCGGGTGCTCGGCCCGGTCCGGCAGACCGGCGTCGCGCAGGTCGGCGTGATCCTCGCGCTGGCCGTGCTGAGCCTGCTGGTGGCCGCGCCGCCGGTCGCCGTCGCGCGGTACGCGTACCTCCAGCGTGACCTGGTGACCAACCTCTTCCCGGACGAGGACCCGAACACCGGGCTGGCCGCCGGCAAGAACGGCGGCGGCAGCGACGACGTTCGCCGGCCGGGACCGGGTGACGATCCTGCTGCTGGCCAGCGACGCCGGCCCCGACCGCACCGGCACCCGGACCGACAGCATGGTCGCGGCCAGCATCGACACGCACACCGGCGACGTGATCCTGTTCAGCCTGCCGCGCAACCTGGAGAACGTGCCGATGCCACCCGGCCCGCTGCGCGAGCAGTGGCCGAACGGCTTCCCGGACCTGCTCAACGGCGTCTACCAGTTCGTCACCAACCAGCCGCACCTGCTGGCCGGGGCGCGCGACCGCGGGGCCGCCGGGATCAAGTCGGTGGTCTCGTACATCCTCGGGATGCCCATCGACTACTACGCGATGGTCAACCTGGAGGGCTTCAACGAGTTCATCGACGCCATCGGCGGCGTGACGATCAACGTCACCCAGCGGCTGCCGATCGGCGGCCTGCTCGCGGACGGCACCCGGGTGCCCCCGGTCGGCTACATCGAGCCCGGCATCCAGCACCTCGACGGCACCCAGGCGCAGTGGTACGCGCGGTCCCGCCGGGACGGCACCGACTACGACCGGATGCTCCGGCAGCGCTGCCTGATCGGGGCGATGGTGCAGCAGGCAACGCCGGGCAACGTGCTCAAGCACTTCCAGGAGCTGTCCTCGGCGACCAAGAAGCTGGCCGAGACCGACATCCCACGCTCGGTGCTGCCGGACCTGATCACCCTCGGCGACAAGATGCACACCGGCTCGTCGATCCGCAGCGTGGCGTTCGTGCCGCCGATCATCCACACCGGCAACCCGGACTACGCGAAGATCCGCAAGCTGGTGAGCGAGGCGCTGCAGCCGCCGAAGCCGGCCGCCGCGGCCACCCCGGCAGCGTCTCCGTCGACGTCGGCGGCGCCGAAGCCGTCCACGTCTCCGTCCACCGGTACCGAAGCCGCGCCGGCGGCGGGCAACGGCAGCCCGGTCGACGTCAAGTCCGCCTGCGCCCTCGGCTGAGCTACGCCAGTGGGTCCGGCCGGCCCGCCGCGAGCGTGCGGGTGCGGGCGGTCGCCCGCAGCAGGTCCCGGGCGGCGCTGACGACCGGGTTGGCCACGTCCCGGGCGGCCAGGTCGAGCAGCGCGTAGAGGTCGAGCGCGCGGGCGACCTCGAGCCAGTCCGCCGGCACGTCCGGCGCGCGGTCCGTGTACGTGCCCGCGGCGGCGGCCGCGAAGACCGGGTCGGTCTCGAACCGCAGCAGGTTGCCCAGGTCGCCGAGCGGGGCGCCGGCGTACGCGAACTCCCAGTCGAGCACGCCGGTGACGCCGCCGGTGGCCGGGTCGACGAGCAGGTTCTTCGGCGTTGAAGTCGGCGTGCACGAGCGCGATCCGGGCCGGCGTCGCGGTCACCGCGCTGGCCCGGCGGGCGACCGCACGCAGCCCGTCCCGCTCGGCCGCGGTCAGCCCGGCGAACCAGCCCGCGCCGAGCCTGGCCTCGAGGAAGGCGCGCTGGTCGCCGCCGTCCGACGGGAACGGCACCGGGTCGAGGCTCGCGTCGACGAACAGGCCCGGCCGCGGCATCCGCTCGGTCGCGAGCAGCGTGAGCGCGCCGGCCACCGCCTCGCCCAGCCGACGCCGCAACGGCTCGTCCGCGGCCGGCAGCACCAGGTCGAGCCGGTCCCCCGGCAGCGCCTCCAGCAGCAGGAACGGCGGCCGGTCGGCGCCGGCCGGCACGGTCACCGCCTCCAGCACCCGCGGGACCGGCAGCAGCCCGCGCAGCCGCTCCAGCAGCGCCTGGTCGACCGCGGCCCGCTCCGGGTGGCGCGCGTAGAGCCGGAGGACGGCCTGGTCACCGGCGCCGGTGACCAGGAACGTCTCCCCGGAGTACCCGCCGGACAGCGGCACCACCTCGGCCCCGCCCACCAGCGCGGACAGCTGCGGACGCATTCCCCCGAGCGTAGTTCGCCGTTCGACCATCTGACGGCGCGCCTCACCGGATCCGTACGGTCACTCCACCCGAGGCGATGCCGTCGTGGAGCTCGAGAGCGGTGGCGCTGCCGTTCTTCGGGATGTCGAAGACCATCGTGCCGCGCACCCGCTGGCCGGGCTGGATCTTGTCCCAGATCGTCTGGTCCCGGAACACCACGCGCATCGTCAGGTCGGCGCCGTGCTTGTGCCCGGCCGAGTCGACCAGCTTCTGGAACGGCTCGTAGAGCGTGCGGGCGTCGTGCTTGACGTTGGTCGCCCGTACGTCGGCCAGGCAGTACTGACCGTCGGCGGTGCGCTTGACCAGCCCGCTGCCGACCTGCGGCACGCCGCACCGGACGCTGGACACGACGAACTCGAGGTGGCCGTCCCGGACCGGCGTGCCGAGCTGCGAGCCGGACGCCGGCGGCGCGGTGCTGTCGCTGCGGTTGACCAGCAGGACGACCACGGCCAGCAGGCCGAGCGGGATGAGCATCCGCTTGCGGCGTCCACCAGCGCCGCCGCTGCCGCGGCCGCTCCTCGACCGGCTTCGCCGCCGGCTGCGCGCCGGCGGCGGGGTCGGTGCGGCGGGGTCGGTGCGGCGGTCGGTGGCGCTGCCGGCGGCAGCACCCGGGTCGCCGGGGCCCGCCGCGCGGGCAGCGCGCGCGTCACGCCCGGCGGCGTCGGCCGGACCCTGGCGCGGTCCGGCGCCTGGACGCCCGCTGGTCGCGGCCGGGTCCGGCCGGAGCGCTGCCGGCGCCCGACGGGCCGGCCCGACACCGGGCCGGCGCTCGGGGGACCGGCCGACCGCGGCGGGACGGGCCGGCGGAGCCCAGGTCTGCTGGAGCGCGGTCGCGGCGGCGCGGGTGGGATCGGCACCGGCCGGACCGCCCGGCCCGGTCGGACCGCCGAGCAGCGCGTCGACCAGCTGGCGCGCGGTCGGCCGCCGCGCCGGGTCCTTCGCCAGCGCCGACTCGACCAGCCGGCGCAGCGGCCCGGCCAGCCCGGCCAGGTCCGGCGCGCCGTGCAGGATCCGCTGCGCCTGCTCGGCCGGCGACAGCGACGGGCCCGACTGCGCGTGCGACCACGGGTTGCGCCCGGTCGCCGCGTACGCCACCAGGCTGCCCCAGCTGAACACGTCCGCCGCCGGCCCGACCGCCCCGCTGCGGAACTGCTCCGGCGCCATCCAGCCCGGCGTGCCGACCAGCATCCCGGCCTGGGTGTGCCGCCTGGCCACGTCGAGCGCGCGGGCGATGCCGAAGTCGATCACCCGCGGCCCGGACAGCGAGAGCAGCACGTTGGCCGGCTTCAGGTCGCGGTGCACAACGCCGGCGGCGTGCACCGCGGCCAGCGCCGCGGCGACGCCGAGCGCGACCCCGTGCAGCGTCGACTCGTCCAGCGGCCCGCCCTCGGACACCGCGACGCTCAGCGGCACACCGTCGACGAACTCGGTCACCAGGTACGGCGGCCGCCCGGCCGGGTCCGCGTCGAGCACCCGGGCCGTGCAGAACGGCGCCACCCGCCGCGCCGCCGCCACCTCGTCGGCGAACCGGGCCCGGAACTCCGGGTCGGCGGCCAGCTCCGCGTGCACGACCTTCACCGCGACCGGCGGCCCGCCGGCGAGCGCCCGGCCGAGGTAGACCGTGCCCATGCCGCCGGTGCCGAGCCGGCCGGTCAGCCCGTAGCGCCCGATCGTGCGGGGATCGCCCGGCTCCAGCGGCGTGACCGCGCCGAGTCGCGGACTGCCGTCGATGCCGGTTCCCACATGACCTCCCGCCGGGTGCCTGGCGCTCAGTGTCCCCGACTGCGGAGACGAACCGCACCCGCGCCCCGTTGCTCACGCGGGCCGAGACTTGCGCATCCAGACCGCGGTCATCATCCAGCACTGCGTCCAGTAGTCCGGGTCGTCCAGCAACGCGGCGGCACCGTCGAACGTCGACGCGTCGAGCCGCCCGCTCTCGAGCACCCGGTCCCGCACCTCGGCGAAGAACAGCTGGAAGTAGAGCGCGCCCCGGTCCCGGCCGCGGATGTTCTGCACGTCGGTCTTCGCCTCCGGGCGCCCGAGCCGGAGCCGGCTCACCATTCCGGGCAGCGACCGGCCGATGAGCCAGTCGACCCCGTTGGCGTGTCCCCACGCGATGAGCTCCCGCCAGGTCGCCGCCCAGGCCTCCGGCTCCGTCGTGGGCGCGAGATGGAAGTCCGGCTCCTGGACGAACAGCCAGCCACCCGGCCTGACCGCCGCGGCCAGCTTCGCCAGCACCGCCGGGGCGTGCTCGGCGATCTGATGCAGCACCGCCCGGCAGGTGACCAGGTCGTAGCTGTTCTCCGCCAGTTCCTCCGTCCGGATGTCCATCCGCCGCACGGTCAGGTTCTGCGCGGGGACCAGGTCGACGAGAACAGGATTGACGTCGACGGCGGTCACGCTGCCCGCCGGTCCGACCTCGGCACACAGCCATTCGGCCACGCTGCCGTTGCCGCTGCCCAGCTCCAGGCAGCGCCAGCCCGGACCGAGCCCGAGGGCCCGGAGATAACCCCTGGTCCAGGGATCCAGGATCTTCGACATCAGGTCGAGCCGCTGATATTCGGCGGTCGCGGCATTGTCGAGGATGTACGGCTTCAGGTTCGTCATCGTTCTCAACCTGCCGGTCCGACGGGAGACGCCGAGAATAGCCGCACCCGTGTCGCGTTGCCCGCCGCTCAGCGATCTGGCGCACGTACGCCCGGTGGCGCGAACACCGCGAGTCAGCCTCGACGGGCTGGCCCGGGGCCTCGGCCTGAGCTGAGCCGAACGCCCGGGACCGCGCGTCCCGGGCGTTCGGCGTGGCCTATCGACCGAGCAGGAAGCCGAGCACGAACGCGACCCCGCCGACCAGGGCCGGGTTGCGCCGGGTCTGGTCCTGGAGGGTCGCCCAGGTCTCGCCGGCGAGCGTGGTCGCGACCTGCTTGGTGTCCGCGGTCTGCGGGTCGAGCCCGGCCCGGACCGCGGCCTTCTCCTTGACCTGCTGCGCGACCGGCGCGGCCTTGTCCACCAGCGGCTGCGCCTTCTCCCGGGCGGTGCCGACCAGCGGTCCGGCCTTCTCCTTCACCGTGTCGGCGAGGCCGGCGGCCTTCTGGCCGGGACCGTTCTCACCGGGGCTGCCGTTCTGCATCTTCTCCCTGGCCTCGGCGGCCTTGTCCTTGGCCTCGGTGGCCTTGCCGACGACCTTGTCCTTGACCTCGGCGACCTTCTCCTTGGCCGACGCGACCGAGCGGTTCGCGACCTTCTTCGGGTTGACCTTCTCCTCGAGGGCGTCGATGTCCTGGCCGAGCTTGGCCCGGGTGGCCTCGATGTCGCGCTCTAGCTGTTCCGGGTCTTCGCCCACTGGACGTCCTCCTTCACCGTCTCGATCGTGCGCTCCGGCTTCGGGTTGAACGCCTTGAGCTTGCTGCGACCGAGCAGCGCCAGCACGCCCGCGATCACCGCCCACACCCCGGCGACGATGAGCGCGGCCCAGCCGAGCGCCATCGTCGAGCCCAGCGCCCACATCATCGCCAGCGACAGGAACACCAGCACGAAGTAGCCGGCGAACCCCGCGCCGCCGAAGGCTCCGAACGCGGTGCCGGCGGTCTTCGCCTCCTCCTGCAGCTCGGCCTTGGCCAGCGCGACCTCCTGCCGCACCAGCGTGGACATGTCCTTCGCGACCTCGGTGGCGAGCTCGCCCGGCGACGCGTCCGCCGCCCTCATCTTCGCCGCCGAGTCTCCCGACTGCGTCGTCACGTCCTCCACCCGTCTCTCAGTCGTCGTCGCTCGCGGACCGGCGCTTCCCGCGCGATGTGATCTTGCCGAGCAGCCAGCCGGCCGCCAGGGCCGCGCCGAGGAACGCCGCGGGCTTCTCGGCGGCGAACGCCTTGACCTGGGCGAACGCGCCGGCGTCGGTCGGGTTCGGGGCGAGCGCGTAGTCCGCCTCCGGGGTGAGGGTCGACGCGCCGCCTCCCACCGGCTCGCTCAGCGGCGCCTCTGCCGCGAGCGCGTCGTACGCCGGGGTGGTGGGCTCGAGCCGACTCCGTCGTCCCGTACGCGGGCGGCGGGCGCTCGTCCCCGCCCGGTGAGGCTGGGTTGGTCATGGCTGTCCTCCCCGAATGGGCATCGATCAGTGCCGGATAAACTACCCGGTGCGCACAGCCGAAACCCCTGGTCGGGACGCTCGACCCGGGCCGGCCGCGGTCAACCCTGGCCGGCCGCCTGGTCGTCGTCGCCGCGCAGCTGGGAGCGCAGGTCCTCGCGCTTGGCCCGGCGTTCGTTGACCCGGCGCTCGACGTCCGCGGCGAAGGCGTCCCGCTGCCGGGCCAGGAAGTAGTACGACAGCGGCACGCTGACCAGCAGCGCGACGAACACGAGCAGGAACCCGCGCAGTCCGGCCAGCCAGCCGAGACCCGCGAGCACGAGGAAGATCAGCACCCGGGCGGCGGTGTAGACGGCAGCCGACTTCACGGCTCCACGGTACGGCGTCGGCTCAGCAGGGCGTGTGCGGTCCCGGCGATGCCGCACGCGATCCCGTACGCGATCTCGGCCCGCCACCAGCCCTCCGGCCGGAGCGCGGCGATGCCGAACCAGAGCACGGCGACCGCGGCGACCACGGCCACGAGCTCGGCGAGCCGGGTGGTGACCCGCGCCGGGAGCCCGTCCCAGAACGGCAGGGCGAGCACCACGAGCAGGAACAGCGCCGGCCGCCCGTCCAACCCGCCGACCACCCGGTCGACCACGGTCGCCGCCGCCGTTCCCACGGCCGCACCCGCCCAGGCCCAGCCGATCCGTCGCTTCCACTGCGGCGACACCCCGGCCCGGACGATCACCCACCGCCCGGGGCCGGCTCCAGCGCGGTCGGCCGGCGCCGGCCGGGGCGGCGCTTGAACTGCCCCGCCGCCGCCCGACCGCGGCAACGGCGGCGCCGGGCTGCTCGCGTACGGCGCCGGCCGATAGCCCGCCGTCCGGTACGGCCCGGGCTGATGAGGCGGACCGGCCGCGGCGGCCCGACCCGCTCCCCGCCGCCCGGCAACGCCCACCCGCCGGCCGCGCTCCCCGGCCGCCCGACGGCCGCCCCACGCCGCGCCGGCACCGCCAACGCTCGCCGCGCGCCGCCCGATGCCGACGCTCACCCGCCGGCGCCGCGCGCCACCGGACCGTCCGACGCCGACGCTCACCCGCCGGCGCACCGCCACGCGACCCACCGGCCGTCCGGCACGACGCTCACCCGCCGGCGCACGGCCATCCGGTCCGGCACCGTCGCCCGACATCGCCGTCCCCGCCGCCCGCCGCCCACCGACGCTCCCCCGCCGGCTCCGACACCGAGCCGGCGCCGCTCCGGCAACGACCGGCCGTCGCTGGCGGAGCATCCGGCCCGGCGCCGGCGTTGGGCGACGGCGCGGGAGTGGGCGGGGATGCGGCTAGCGATCCGTAGCCGCCGGCGTGACCACTGTCCGGTTCGGACGGTCGCCTGGGTGGTGCCGGCATCCCCGAGCCGGCATCCCCTGGCCCGCCGTCCGACGGCTGCCGGTCTCCCGCAGCTGGCGGGTCGGGCCGACCGGCCGGGGGCGGGCCAGGGCGGGTCGGGGTTCGCGCCGGAGCGGTCGGGTCCGGGGGCGCCCAACCGCCGGGACGCGCGGGTGCACCGGGCGGAGTGCGGGTGAAGACCGAAGGGAGCTGAGTCCCGCGCGGCTCCTCCGAGGCGACGTCGGGAGGATCCTCGTCCGGGGCCGACGGCGGGGAATCCGACCCTCCCTCACGGACGACGTGCAACCAGCGCTCGCGAGACGGAGTCGCCGGCGGCTCGACCATCCGCCTATCGTGCCCTATCACGACAATCCGGGCACCACCGACCCGCATGCGACATCACACCGTGATCGGTTGCGACTCGCACACCGCAGCAGACTTGCCGCGGATTGCCCTTTCGGGCAACCGGTCTGCCCCGTCCGCTCTGTCGCCACCCGCCGACAGGCGCCTAGCGTCGTGTCCGTGCGGTGTACGTCGGCGACGCTCGTTGGGGCACACTGGGCCCGAACCACAGCCGCCGAGGGACCGATGACCGAGACGTTCAGTGCGACCGCGACCCTGCTCGCCCGGGCGGCGCAGGGAGATCAGCGTGCCTGGAACGAGCTGGTCGACGAGCACAGCCGGCTGCTCTGGTCGGTCGCCCGCTCCTTCCGGCTCGACGCCGCGGACGCCAACGACGTCGTGCAGACGACCTGGCTGCGCCTGCTCGAACACCTCGACCGGATCGAGGACCCGTCGCGGCTGATCGGCTGGCTGGTCACCACCGCGCGCCGGGAGGCGATGCGGGTGCTGCGCCGGTCCGGCCGGGAGCGGCCCGTCATCGAGGACACCGTGCTCGACCGTCCCGACGACGCACCGCCGGTGGACTCCGCGCTGCTGCAGGACGAGCGCAACCGCGCGCTGTGGGAGGCGTTCGCCCGGCTGAACGAGAAGTGCCGTCAGTTGCTGCGGGTCGCCGTCACCCACCCCCAGGCGTACGACGAGATCTCCGAGGCGCTCGGCATGCCGATCGGCAGCATCGGTCCCACCCGGCGGCGCTGCCTGACCCAGCTGCGCGGCGCTGCTGGAGGGCACCGTGGTGGTGGAGGGGGACGGCCCGCGATGAGCGCACCCTGGGAGAACGACGAGGCCGCTGCTGGTCCGGCTCGGCGCCGTGCTCGACGAGCTCGACCCGATGCCGCCCGAGGTGCTGACCGAGGGCCGGGCGCTGTTCGGGCTGCGCCGGCTGGACGAGGAGCTGGCCGAGCTGGTCCGGGACAGCGCCGAGGACCGCGGCGGCCTGCTGGCGGTGCGGGGCGAGGGCGACGTGCGGCTGATCTCGTTCGAGACCGGGCCGGTGACCGTCGAGCTGCAGGTGACCGAGCGCGGCGCGGTGCGTGACCTGGTCGCCCAGGTGACGGGCACCGCGCTGGTCGGCGCCGAGGTGGAGACCTCGCCGGCCGCCGCGACATCCCGATCGAGGACCGCTGTTCACGGTCGAGGACATCCCGGCTGGCTTCCTCCGCCTCCGCCTGCACACCGTCGCCGGCCGCGACCTCGTCACCAGCTGGGTCCGCGCCTGCGGCTGCTGACCGCCGGCCGGCCGCGACCTGGTCCGACCAGCTGGGTGAAGATCTTGCCCGTCCCGCGTGCCGTCGTCGGTGCGATGCGGACGGCGTGCACGTGTCGTCGCGTGGCCGGGTCCGTCCGGCGGACGGACCGGCCGCGCGGCGCTCAGCTGCCGGCGCTTCGGGCTCGTCCGCGGCATCGGCTTGCCGCCGTCCGTCTGCGGGTCGGCGCGGCATCGGCTTGCCGCCGGTCGGGCTCGGTCAGCGGAGGGCGTCGGCGGCCGGCGTCGGACTGCGTCATGCAGGCTTCTCCTTCTTGTCGTGAGCTGTATCAGGCCTAGATCAGGCCCTGCCGGACGGCGAACGCAACCGCATGGGTGCGATTGCGCAGGTGGAACCGGGACACAAGGTCATGAATCGAGTTCTTGATCGTACGCTCCGAGTAGGCCATCCGGGTGGCGATCTCGCTCGTGCTGTAACCGTCTGCGATCAGACCGCAGGACGGTCAGCTCCCGCTGGGTGAGCCCGCCGAACGTCAGCCCGGTCGGCGCGGACGGCCTTCCGCTGCGCGTCGCCGACCTGCTGCAGCAGCCGGCCGAGCAGGTCCGGCGGCAGGTGCCCGTCGCCGGTCGCGGCGGCCCGGATCGCCGTGCAGAGCCGGTCCGGGGTCGCCTCGCCGCGGCGGACGATCGCCGCCACCCCGGCCTCGACCGCGGCGAGCACCTCGACCCCGTCGACCGAGCCGACAACGAGCACGACACGCGGACCGCCGGAGTCGCGGGCTGCCCGGATCGCCGCCGCCGTAGGCTCGTCGACACGGTCGGCGACCAGAACGACGACGTCCGGCCGGGCGGGCGAGTCGGACGAGAGGACCTCCAGGTCGTGCTGGACGCGCAGCTGGCTGGCGACGCCCGCTTCGGAGACCGGGTCGGTGGCGCGGACGCGAACGCGGGTCGGGTCGGGCACGGCTTCCCCCTTTGTGCGGCTCTCGGCAGCAAGAGCACGCACCCAGGGGCAGTGATACATCCCCGTCCGGGCAACCTCATCGGACCTGCCGCCCGATGAGCCGCGGCGTCGACAGGGCCGGCCCAGCTGGCCGAGCACGCCGCCCGGCTGGTCGGCACCGACGCCGGCCTGGCCCGGCGGGCGGCGCAGCACGCGACCGCGGCCGCGCGGGCCGGCGGCGACGGCCGGTCGGCGGCGCTGGCCCTGCGCGCGCACGGCCGGGCCGCGCTGGAGCTGGGCCGGCTGGACGAGGCGACCCGGTCGCTGCGCGAGGCGGTCCGGGAGGCCGAGCGGGCCGGCGAGCCGCGCGCCGCGGCCGAGGCCCGGGTCAGCCTGGCGTACGCGCTGTCCGAGCGCGGCCGCACCGCCGACGCGCTGCGCCAGCTCGACCGGGCCGCCGAGGTGCTGCGCGGGCAGGCCGGCGGCCGCCGATGCTCATGCAGCGCGGGCTCGTGCTGTGGCGCTGCGGCCGCACCGACGAGGCGCTGGAGGCGTACCGCAGGGCGCTGCCGACGCTGCGCCGCGGCCCGGACCGGCTGATGGAGGCCGGCTGCTACAACAACCGCAGCCTGGTCTACATCGACCGCGGCGAGCTGGCCGCGGCCGAGGCGGACCTGCTCCGGGTCGCGGCGCTGGCCCGGGCCGAGGGACAGGACGTGATGGCCGCGGACGCCGAGACCAACCTCGGCTATCGTCAACCTTCGCCGCGGCGACGTGCCGGCCGCGCTCGGCTTCCTCGACTCGGCCGAGGCCACGTACCGGGCGCAGGAGGTGCGCCCGCGCGAGCTGCTGCTGACCCGCGGCGAGCTGCTGCTGTCGGTGGGCGCGTTCGACGAGGCGCGGCAGACCGCGGAGCGGGCGATCGAGCAGTTCGACCGCGGCCGGCTGGCGGTCGCTGCTGGCCGAGGCGCAGCTGCTGCTGTCCCAGGCGCAGCTGGCCGGCAACGACGTGACCCGCCGCGCAGCGGGCCGCCCACGCCGCGGCCACCCTGTTCGGCCGGCAGCGACGGCCCGGCTGGGCGACCGTCGCCCGCTACACGGCGCTGCGGGCGGAGGAGCGCGCCGGCGCAGCTGACCCCGCAGCTGCGGCGGCGGGCGCTGCGCGAGGCCGGCCGGCTGGCCGCGATGGGCTGGCGCGCGCAGGAGCTGGACGCCCGGCTGGTCGCGGCCCGGGTCGCGCTCGCCCTCGGCGACGTCGGCACCGTCCGCCGCGAGCTGCGCCAAGCCGCGGCAGCCCGCACCCGCGGCGGCACCGAGCTGCGGATCCGGGCCTGGTACGCGGAGGCGCTGGTCCGGTTGGCCACCGGTCGGGAGGCGGCGGCGGAACGGGCGCTGCGGGCCGGGTTCCGGGTGATGGAGCAGCAGCGGGCGACGCTCGGCGCGACCGAGCTGCGGGTGCACGTCGCCAGCCACGCCGCACGACGTCGCGACGCTCGGCATCCAGATCGGCCGTACGGAGCGGCTCGCCGCGCAAGGTGCTGGACTGGGCCGAGCGGTGGCGGGCCGGCGCGCTGGGGCTGCGGCCGGTGCGGCCGCCGGCCGACGAGGAGCTGGCCGCCGCGCTGGCCGAGCTGCGCCAGGTCTCGGCCGAGGCCGAGAACGCGCTGCTGGACTCGCGGTCCGGTGGACCGGCTGCTCGCCCGCCGCCGCACGCTGGAGGAGCGGGTCCGCCGGCTGGCCCGGCAGGCGGCCGGACCGCTGTTCGCGCCGCCGGCCGAGCCGCCGACGGTCGACGCGGCTGTCGGCCGGCGCTCGGCGACGCCGTGCTGATCGAGCTGATCGCGACCGTCGAGCGACGACGCGCTGACCGCGGTGACCGTGCGGGACGGCGAGCCGCGGCTGCACGCGCTCGGCAGCCGGGACGCGCGCCCGCCGCGAGCTGGGCGCGCTGCTGTTCGCGCTGCGCCGGCTCGCGCTCGGGCACGGCGCGCCGGAGCCGGCGCTCGGAGCAGGTCGTGCTCCGGACGAACCGGCTGGAGGCCGCGGTGCTCGGCCCGCTCCGGGACGTGCTCGGGCGACCGGCCGCTCGTGGTGGTGCCGACCGGCTCGCTGCGGTCGGTGCCGTGGGCGCTGCTGCCGGCCTGCGTCGGCCGTCCGGTCACGGTGGCACCGTCGGCGTCGGTGTGGCTGCGGGCGGCCGGTACGCGGCGGCGCCGGGCAGCCGGTCGCCGCGTGGTGCTGGTCTGCGGTCCCGGCCTGGAGGGCGCGGAGGCGGAGATCGCCGACCTGGCCACGGCCTACCCGGACGCCGTGCGGCTGGAAGGCCCGGCGGCCACCGTGGAGCGGCGTGCAGGCGGCGCTGGACGGCGCCGACATCGCGCACATCGCCGCGCACGGCGTGCTGCGCGGCGACAACCCGCTGTTCTCGGCGCTGACCATGTCCGACGGCCCGCTCACCGCGTACGACCTGGAGCGGCTGTCCCGGGCGCCGCAGCTGGTGCTGCTGCCGGCCTGCCAGTCCGGAGCCGGGCGCGGTGCTGGCCGGCGACGAGGTGATGGGACTGACGTCGGCGCTGTTCGCGCTCGGCGCCCGTACCGCCGTGGCCACGGTCGATCCCGGTCGCGGACGAGGCGACCCGGCCGCTGATGGTCGCGCTGCACGAGCGGATCCGGCGCGGGCTGCCGGTCGCACGCGCGTTGGCCGAGGCGCAGGCGGCGACCGACCGTGATGACCCGGCTGACGCTGGCGACAGCGGGTGGGTTCGTCTGCTACGGCGGCGGCTGAGATCCGGACGTCTCCGCTGAGATCTCGCTGAGATGTCGATCTGAGACCTGGGACACACTTCTCGCGCGTGACGAGGCCGGGCAGGCGACCCCCGTACACCTGTCCGGCCTCGTCCGTGCTCGGGGTGGTTCGGCGGTGGCGGTTACCCCCGAACGCCGCCGTCAGACCCCCGTCGCCACTCCCGCGACCGGCCAGCGCCCCCTCCCGGCGAGGCTCCCCGCACCGCGCACCGCGGGCCGGTCACCCGTACTGAGCGGAGGCCCGCCGGACTGATACACAGCGGGTCAAGATCTTCTGCCGGAAACGTCCGCCGCGCTCCGGCAGCGGGCCGGGCGCGTCCCTCGAACCGGGTGGACAGCACGACGGTCGTCCGGGTCCGGGCGACGCCGCGAATCCGGTTCAACGCGCCGATGACCTGCTCCAACGACGGCATGTCCGGCAACTCGGACCTTGATCACGAAAGTCTCCTCTCCGGCCACGAACCAGCAGTCTTCGATCTCCGGCATCTCCCGCAGCGCGGCGAAGATCCGGTCGGAGTCGCCGCGGTCGCCCTGCAGGATGCCGACCAGCGCGCTGACGCCGAGGCCGAGCGCGGCCGGTTCGACCGCCGCGTGGTAGCCGGTGATGACGCCGGCCGGACTCCAACTTGCCCACCCGCTCATGGACCGCCGGCGCGGACAGGCCGACCAGTCGGGCGAGTTCGGCGTAGGTCGCCCGGGCGTTGGCCCGGAGCGCCTCGATCGAGCCGTCCGATCGACGCCGTCGACCTGTCGCACATAGTTCACGCTCTGCCTCCAGAGGCGTTGTCACATTCCGACATAGGAGTGTTCAGAGGACAGCGGGTGCCGGGAAGTGGTTCACTGTGTGTCAGCACGCGCGGAGCCCTGACCCTGTACCGCGTGGCTGTCAAGTACCAGGGGGAGTGAATGGACCCACGGGAGCGACTGCTCACGCCGGGTGAGGTTGCTGCACTGTTCCGTGTCGACCCGAAGACGGTGACGCGGTGGGCGGCAGCCGGCCGGATCCACAGCATCCGGACACCGGGCGGACACCGACGGTTCCTCGAGTCCGAGGTTCGGGCGCTGCTTCAGCAGCTGTCCAGCGAGAGCGTCGGACCGCGAGCGAACGCCTAGCGCGACTCGACCGGTCGTCGGCGGACGTTCCGCACACCACGACGACCGGTCGGGCCGCCGCGGCCCCACCGGACCGGATCCGGATC
The DNA here is from genome assembly GCA_963770145.1 of uncultured Actinomycetota bacterium. GTDB lineage: Bacteria > Actinomycetota > Actinomycetes > Mycobacteriales > CADCTP01 > CADCTP01. Next base: position 54,165 of record CAVYOJ010000003.1, read on the forward strand.
GCCATGGAGCGGCGGGATCGATATGTCCCGCCACCGTGCCGCTGAAGGTCGGTGAGGTCATCGAGCTCCTCGAGCGGGATCGGCGGCGGCTGGCACGGACCACCGGTTCGCACCGGCACTACCTGCATCCTGTCAAGCCTGGCCGGCCAGGGATTGCCTGTTCCCGCGCCGAGTGACTCCGTCGACGTCACTCTGCTCGACCCTGCGGCGGCCTGATCGACGGCGCGCAAGCATCGTCCCCGCCCGACGCGCGGAGTCCCGGGTCAGTATCATCACCGGCCGCCGTATCCTGCCGTTGAGGGGTGGTGAGGGCCGTGTTCGTTCGCTTCGGCGGGATCCTGTTCCTGGCCGCCCTCGCCGTCTGGCTGTACGCGGTGCTCGATGCCGTCAGCGCGGACCGGACCCAGGTACGCGCGCTGTCCAAGGGCCTCTGGGTGGCGGTCGTCCTGCTCACGTTCATCGTCGGTGCCGTCGCCTGGCTCGTGTACGGGCGGCCGCGCGCGGCCGTCACCCGCCGACCCACCCTCGGCTCGTCGGGTCGGACCGCCTGGCCGGCGCGACCGGACCGCGGCACTGCCGCCCCCACGAACGGGCTGTTCGGCCGCGGCAGCAGCCGGCCGGCGCCGGACGACGACCCCGAGTTCCTCGCCGGGCTCGACCGGCGGGCCGCACAGGAGCACGAGAAGTTGCTCGGTTCCTGGGAAGAGGACCTGCGCCGGCGGGAGGAGCAGATGCGCCGCGATGGCAACGACGACGGCCCGGATGATCCGGCGGCACCGGCCTGAGCCTGTGAATCCTTACCTGCGGGCGGCCTGATATACCCATCCGGGGGCCGGATCATGCGAGCCGCGGTTACTCTGATCGGGTGCCTGTCCTGGTCCTACTCCTTGCTGTGATCCTCGGCGTGCTCGTCTGGCGGTACGCCGCCGGCCGCAAGGCCGCCGCCCCTCGACTGCGTCCGCGCTTTGTCGGCCCGGACGATGACCCGGAGTTCCTGCGCGAGCTGTCGCGCCGGACCCGTCGGGACGAGGACCTCCCCTAGGACCGTGTCGAGGACCGGATAGCCGGCGTCGACACTCCGGGTGAGACCGACACACCCGGGAGGCGCAGCCGTGAAGTACCTGGTCATGATCTACAGCAACCCCGCGTCCCGCGCGGTCTGGGACGGCTTCTCCGATGCGGAGAAGTCCGCCGGCCTCAAGGTGTACGCGGCGCTCATCGAGGATCTCGCCGGAACCGGTGAGCTGGTCGTGACCGAGGCGCTCGCCGACCCGTCGCACGGCCGCCGGCCGGTGCCCGGTCCCGCGCCGCTGACCGGCGATGGCCCGTACGCCGAGGCCAAGGAACACCTGGCCGGGTTCTTCCTCGTCGACTGCGCGGGCATGGATCGTGCGCTGGAGATCGCCGCACGGATCCCCGAATCGTCGTACGGGCTGGTCGAGGTGCGCCCGACGATGACCTACGACGGGATGGACGTCTAGACGTGTCTGACGATTGGCGGCGCTGCCAGACAGTCGTGAGTACGCGCTAGTCGCGCGGACCGTACGGTCCGCGGGGGAATCGCGGGAACGCGTCGGCCACGTACGCCGCCAACTCCAGCAGCGACGCCCGGGATGCGCCGGACAGCTCGCCCAGGTCGACCTCGGCGCCCTCCTCCAGGTGCGGGTCGTACGGGATGCGGGCGACCGCGCGGCAGCGGGCGGCGAAGTGCTCCTCCAGCCGGTCGAGGTCGACGCCGCCGGACTTCGGTCGGACGGAGTTGATCACCGCGACCGAGTTGCGGACCAGCTCGCTGCGGCCGTGCGCCTCCAGCCAGTCGAGGGTGGCGCTGGCGCTGCGGGCGCCGTCCACCGAGCCGGAGCTGACCAGCACGATCTGGTCGGCGAGGTCGAGCACGCCGCGCATCGCCGAGTGCAGCAGACCGGTGCCGCAGTCGGTGAGCACGATGTTGTAGAAGCGCTCGAGGACCGCGGCGACCGTGCGGTAGTCCGCCTCGCTGAAGGCGGTCGAGACCGCCGGGTCGGACTCGGAGGCCAGCACCTCGAGCCGGTCGGCGGACTGCGACGTATAGCGGCGGACGTCGAAGTAGTGCTGGATCGAGTTGACGTCGTTGAGCAGGTTGCGGACGGTCGCGACGGTCTCCAGCGGGATCTTGCCGGACAGCGTGCCGCGATCGGGGTTGGCGTCGACCGCGATCACCCGGTCACCGCGCAGGCTGGCCAGGGTGGCGCCGAGGGTGACGGTCGTCGTGGTCTTGCCGACGCCGCCCTTGAGCGAGATCACCGCGATCCGGTAGCAGCCGGGAACCGGCACGGTCGCGCGGGCGATGAGCTCCTCGCGGCGGCGGTCCTCGGGGGACTGGCCGGGGTTCACCGTGCGCGCCGTGAGCGTGTAGACGGCCCGGCGCCAGCCGGTCTGCGGGGTCGGCCGCCGCTCTCGCAGGAGCGACTGCGCGGTCAGCTGATCCACGGTCGGCGGCTGCCCGCTGGCCGGCCCGCCGGGACCAGCCGCGGCACCCGGCCCAGCCGCACCGCCGGGCCCAGCCGCACCGCCGGGCCCAGCGGCACCGCCGTGGCCGCCGGCAGGGAAATGACCGCCGGCTGGACCGTGGTCGCCGGCAGCACCGTGGCCACCCGCACGCCCTGGAACTCCGGGACCACCCGGGCCTCCAGGCAGCGCCGGGACCGTCCAGGCAGGCCGGCCGTTTCGATGTCGGAGTACCGCGCGCGGGGACGCCGGAACTCGGCGTACGGGGATGGAACCCGGCCGGGTCCGGTCCGCCGAATGTCTCGCCGTAGGCGGGGTCGGGCGGTGCGGGCCGATCGGTGCCGTAGGAAGGACGGTCGCGGTCGGCCGCCGGCGTACTGCCCGTGGCGGGCGATGGCGGGAGCGGCAGGCTGAACTGCCCCGGGCCGGGCTGGGCCGGCGCCTCCACCGGCTCGCCCTCGGTCGGCGCCGCCCGCCTGCGGGTCACGTCGTCCGTGTCAGTCACGCCAGCCTGCTCCCCCAGCCTCGGACCGCTCGCGCCAACCGCCGGCATGATGCCGGTGGAGCGGTCACCGTAACTGCTCTGCTTGCTCGTCTGGTCCGATGGACCGCTTCCGGCCACGGCCGGCGCCTGGCCGGCGAAGGTCGGCCGGCGGAGGACTCGTGTCGCGTCGTCCACGCCGGTCTCCGGCCCGCTCGAGGCCGGGCCGGATCTGCCGCCGTCGCGCATCGGGTCGAGTCGGTGGCCCACCGGCGGCGGCTGCTCGTGCTGCGCCGCCACGGGATGCGCGCCGCTCGCCGGACCCATCGTCCACTGTGGACCAGCAGTCGGCGGCGGCAGCGGAGCCGGCGCTTCCGTCTGCGGCACCGGCCCGGCACTCGGTCGATCCGGCGCTGACCACGGTGCCGGACTGTTCGAGGAGTCCATAGTGGACTGTCGAGACGGCGCCCTCGGCTCGTCGCCCTTGAGATGCGCCAACCACTCGTCGTCGGTCAGCGCTGGCCCGCCGTGCTCCGAGTCGTCAGGTGCCCACCGGCTCATGGCCTCGGCCAGATCGTCCGACGTCCGCCCGCCGGTGTCGTCGCGCCGTCCGGACTCCGCCGGCACATCGGAACCACGGGATCCGTAGGTCTCCGCTGCGTGGCTCCGGCCTGACGACGGCGGCCCACTTCCCATCGGCACCTCGCCCTCGCGGGTGGACCGGTGCCCCGCCAGCTCCGCGGACGAGGGCCGGTCCGCCGACAACGGACCAGCTGCGTCGGTCATCCACGACGACGCGGTCCAACCGGACGGGCTCGGCTCCTCGGCCGCCCGGTTCCTGCTGGTGTCGCTCGCCGACCCGGCGAACTCATCCGGCCGGCCCGTCGACTCGGCCCCCGGCCCGACGCCGCGGTCGACGACCACTCCTCCCTGCGGTCACCCTCAGGCAGCTCAGCCCTGCCCGCCTCAGCCCGTGACCCGACCGCTCCTGTCTCGCCGTCGCGCTCGGGCTCCGACACCGTCGAACCCGGCCGCGCCTCACTCGGATCCTCAGCGCTTCGGCGCGTGTACGCCGGCCGCTGCGCCTCGTCGCGGGCCGGGCTCCGCGCCGGCCGCTGTCGGCTCCCTGGGCCTGCGGAGCTCTCGGAACTCGCTGGCTCGCTCGCTCCGGCAGTGGCGGCCGGCGGGATGCCTGGCTCCGGGCTCCGGCTGATGGCAGAGGCTTCGGAGGGCCAGCGCTCGGGGAGGGTGGGCTCGCGGGGCCGTACCCGGCGATAGACCGTGTCGCCGGGCGGGGTCCACAACTCCTGCTCGGACTCGGCGACCGGAGCCCAGGGATCGGCGGACCGCGGCGGCTGCGGCTCGCGCGACACGACCGCGTCCCAGCTGTCGACCGCCGGCGGCGGCGCTGGGCGCCGTTGGTCGGCCGGCTGAGAGAGCTGGCCCGGCGTCGACTCGGGGGACGGCACGTGCTCCGCGCTGTCTGCCTCGCGGCCCGGCGTGGACCGCATCCAGCCCTGCTCGGTGTCCCAGCGCGAGAGCGCGTCGGCGAGTCCGCGCGGAGGCTGCCGGTCGTCGTCAGGCGGATGCTCGCGAGCGCACACTCCCGGAGCCTCCCCTCGTCCGCGACCGGCGTACCGCCGTTACAGGCCGTCCAGCCTAGATGACGAACGGCCTAGCCGGGCAAATTTAGCTCAAACCGGCATACGAGTGCAGACCGGACACCACCATGTTGATGATGAAGAAGTTGAAGATCATCGTCGCGAAGGCGACCATGTTGACCCGCGCCGCGGCGGTCCCCCGCCAGCCCGCGGTCGCCCGAGCGTGCAGGTAGGCCGCGTACACGACCCACGTGATGAACGCCCAGGTCTCCTTCGGGTCCCAGCCCCAGTAGCGTCCCCAGGCGGCCTCGGCCCAGATCGCGCCGGCGATGATCCCGAACGTGTAGATCGGGAACCCGAAGGCGACCGTCCGGTAGGCCATGCGGTCGAGCACGTCGGTCGCGGGCAGCCGCGAGCCGAGCGTCACCGGGAAGCGGGTCGGCGTGCGGCCCGGCCTCGACCGACAGCTCCCACGCGCCGGCGCACCAGGTAGAGCACGGTGGCCACGAAGCTGACCAGGAAGATGCCGGTCCCGATGCTGATCGTCGTGACGTGGATGGCGATCCAGTAGGACCGGAGGGCCGGCACCAGCGGCGCCGCCGGCGCGTAGAGCACGGTGCCGGCGAGGAACAGCAGCACGACGACCGGGAACAGCAGGAACATGCCCAGGTAGCGCACCTGTGGCAGCCGGATCAGCACGCACGAGGTAGGCGATCACCGCGGCGGCGCCGACCACCGAGGCGAACTCGTACATGTTGCCCCAGGGCACGCGGTGCGTCGCGATCCCGCGCAGGGTCAGCGAGGTCAGCTGCACGGCCAGGCCGAGCGCGGTCGCGGTGACCGCGACCCGGCCGAACCGCTCCGCCTGTGGCGCCCGCACCCGCACCCGCGGCGGCTTCGGCGGCGCCGACACCGACTTCACCGCCGGTGCGCCGCGCCCGGGAGCGACGCCGGCCGCCACCAGGACCTGCTCCGGCGAGGTCGACGCGACCTTGCCGCGACGGCCGAACGCGTACTCGCCGCAGTAGGCGACGAGGGCGAGGCTGTACAGGATGATCGACCACGTGAACATGTGGTCGGACAGCGTCGCGAGTCCGGCGTTGACGGGCACGGCTAGTCCTTCCTGACGGGCGAAGGGTCGCGGAGCCGCTCGACGACGCGGGCGAACTCCGTGCCGAAGCTGCCGGCGTCGGTGCGGGCCAGCCCCCCGACGGCGACCACACTACGGGCGTCGCGGTCCGGGCGCGCGCCGTCATCCACAGGCGCCGAGTTGTCCACAGTTTCCGAATTGGGGCTGGGCGCCGGGGTGATCCGCAGGAAGAGTCGTCGCCGGCGCACCGCGAGAGAAAGGAGGAGCCCGAGCACCACCGCGCCGGCCGCCCACAGCACGAGCGTCTGACCCGGGTCGTGGTTGACCTGGATGGTCGCCCACTGCGAGTAGCCGTCGAAGGTGATCTTCGTGCCGTCGTCCAGCGTCACCGACTTGCCCGGGGTCAGCTGCGCGGTGGCGACCTGCTTGAGCGCGCCGACGGCCACCTGCCGCTGGTCGATGCTGTAGACGGACTGCGGCGCACCGCCGTCGAGCGCCGAGATCACCGCGGTAGATCTGGATCGCGACCCCGGGGTTGCCGGGCTGTGGCGACAACGACGTCAACTTCCCGTCCGGATCCGAGGGCGGCGAAAGGAGCGAACGTGCCGTACAGCGCCAGCTGTGGCTTGACCGTGTCCAGCAGCTTCACCGCGCCCTCGGACAGCAGGGTGCTCGCGTTCTGCGGCAGGAACGGCGCCGAGAGGTCCTTGACCACCGGTGCCGTCCGGCTTGCGTGACCGTGAATCGGGGGGCGAAGCCGTGGCCGACGAGGTAGACCCGGACGCCCTCCACCCGCAGCGGGTGGTTGACCTCGAGCGACGTCCTTGCGTTCGGCGCCGTCCTCGCCCAGCGAGTAGGTGATGTCGCCGCGGAACTGGGCCGGCGTCCCGTCGGGGTCGTAGTCGACGCTGAACTTGTCGAGCGAGTCGATGCAGAACGGGGCCAGCCCCGACCCGTCGACCAGCTTCCCGGGACGGAACGAGTCATACAGCGGCACCGCGTTGCAGATGCCCGGCTGGCCCTCGGTGAGCAGCACAGTGCCCTGGTAGCCCCAGAGCTTGCCGAGCGCGACGCCGACGAGCAGCACGACCAGCGCGGCGTGGAAGATCAGGTTGCCGGTCTCGCGGAGGTAGCCCTTCTCGGCGGCGACCGTCACCACGCCGCCGTCTTCGGTCCGGGTCACGGTCTTCCAGCCGCGCAACCGGTCGACCGCGCCGGCCGCCACATCGCTCGGGCGCTCCGGCGGCGGAGAACGTCTCGGCCGCCGGCAGCCGCTCCAGCCGCCGCGGCACCGCCGGTGGCGCGGACGAGCATGGCGCGTGGCGTGCGCCTTCAGCCGCGGCACGACGCAGCCGATGAGCGAGATGAACAGCAACAGGTAGTCGCGGCGAACCAGGGCGCGGCGAATACGTCGAAGAAGCCGGCCGCGTCGAGGATCTTCGACCAGCCCGGGTGGTCGGCGATGTACTGGTCGACCTTGGTCGGGTTCAGCGGGCGCTGCGGCAGCAGCGAGCCGGGCACCGAGGCCAGCGCCAGCAGGAAGAGCAGCACCAGCGCGGTGCGCATGCTGGTCAGCCGGCGCCAGGAGTTGCGGGCGAACGCGAGCCGGACCGCCGTGCCAGGACCGGACCGGCGCCGGCTGGGTGGACAGCCCGTCCGGCTCGGCGTCGACCGGGTCGGTGCGGACCGGGGTCTCCGGGTCGGCCGTCACAACGAGGTCCCCAGCCCGGTCTGGCCGACCCGCGACGTCAGCTCGATCGTCATCTCCCCCCAGAGCCCGGTCACCAGCAGCAGGCCGAGCACGACCAGCAGCCCTCCCCCGACGTACGTCACGACGTTGGCGTGCCGGCGGACCACGGCGAGCGAGCGCACCAGCCAGCGGGCGCCGATCGCGACGAGGACGAACGGCACCCCGAGACCGATGCAGTACGCGGCGGACAGGGCGCGCCCCGGCCGGCGCCGGCGGTGGACAGGGCGAGCGACTGGACCGCGCCGAGGGTCGGCCCGATGCACGGCGTCCAGCCCAGCCCGAAGACGATCCCGAGCAGCGGCGCCCCGATCAGCCCGGCGGACGGAAACCGGTGGATCCGCAGCTCGCGGGAGACGCCCGGCAGCCAGCCGAGGAACGCCAGCCCGAGCAGGATCACGACGACGCCGAGGATGCGCTCCAGCAGCCGCTGGTGCTCGATGAGCAGTCCGCCCAGCCGGCCGAACAGCACGCCGTACGCGACGAACACCACGGTGAAGCCCAGCACGAACAGCACCGCGCCCAGCACCGTCCGGCTGCGCACCCGGGCCCGGGTGGCGACCCGCCGCCGGCCGGAGCGGCGTCCGCTGCCGGTGCCCGTGGCGGTGGCCTCGGTGCCGGACAGGCCACCGACGTACGAGAGGTATCCGGGCACCAGCGGCAGGACGCACGGCGACAGGAAGCTGACCAGGCCGGCCACCGCCGCGACCAGGGCCGCCACCAGCAACGGGCCGTCGGTGACCACCCGGCGAAGCTGCCGCCGACCCCGCTCACGACTCCGCCGCCAGCCTCGTCACGACGGGCTCGATGTCCTCGCCGCAGCAGGGCCGAGACGTAGACCGCCGCGACCCGACCCTGCTTGTCGACGATGATCGTGAACGGGAAGCCGGCGACCCGCAGGTCGCGGAACCGCTGCACGGTCTTGCCCGGCCGGTCGAACAGGCTCGGGTACGAGATCCGGCGGTCCTTGAGGAACGCGGCCACGTTCTGCTCGGAGTCGCGCACGGCCACGCCCATGAACTCGACGCCGTCCGCCTTCGTCGCCGTGGCCGCGGCGCTGAAGTCCGGGGCCTCGACGCGGCACGGCGGGCACCACGGACCCCAGAAGTTGAGCACGACGACCTTGCCGTGCTGGGCCTGCAGGTCCCAGCTCCCGCCGCCGAGCGAGCGCGCCGGTCACGTCGGGGGCGGACTTGCGGTCGGCGGCCGCGATGGTCTGGCCGGTCGGCGTGCCGCTGACGAACCGGAACTCTCCACCCGCGGCCTGGTCGACCGCGTCGGAGCCGGTCGTGCAGCCGGCCAGCGTCGCGAGCGAGGCGGTCAGCAGCAGCACGAGCAGGCGGGAATACCGGCGCACCCGACGAGTGTCACCCCCGAACCTAGAGCTCACGCACCCGGGGTGGTGTCCGGCGGCTCCGGACCGGCCGGCTCGGTGTAGGTCACCCGGAGCACCTTGTCACCGGCGAACGTGATGCTGGTCAGCGAGGCCAGCCCGCACTGCCGGTGGGTCGGGACGTGCGAGAGCGGCTTGCCCTCCACCAGCCGGCGCAGCGTCCAGATCGGCAGCTGGTGGCTGACGCAGACCGCCTCGTGGCCCTCGGCCGCCTCGCGGGCCGACCAGGCGGCGGCGAGCATCCGGGCGGCGATGTGCGCGTACGGCTCGCCCCAGGACGGGCGGAACGGGTTGCGCAGCAGGGGCCAGGCCGACGGGTGCGCCCAGGCCCGGTCGCCGGGGCCGAACGGCTTGCCCTGGAAGGAGTTCTCCGCCTCCAGCAGCCGCTCGTCCAGGTGCACCGGCAGGCCGAGCGCCGTCGCCAGCGGCGCCGCGGTCTCCTGCGCCCGCTCCAGCGGGGAGGACACGAGGTAGGTGACGTCCCGGTCCAGCAGCGCCTTCGCCGCCCGCTCGGCCATCCGCCGGCCGACCGCGGAGAGGTGGTAGCCGGGCAGCCGGCCGTACATCACGTGGTCGGGGTTCTGCACCTCGCCGTGCCGGAGCAGGTGCACCGTGGTCATCGTCACGCGGGCTCTCCTCGGTGGCGGCTGCGGCGGCGCGGGCGGCCTCGGGCAGGACGTCGGCGATCCGGTCCAGGACGGCGTCGCCGTGCGCGGCCGAGACGAACCAGGCCTCGTACGCGGACGGCGGCAGGTAGACGCCGCGGTCCAGCATCGCGTGGAAGAACGCCGGGTAGCGCCACGCCTGCTGCCGCCGGGCGCCGTCGTAGTCGCGCACCTCGTCCTCGGTGAAGAAGACCGAGAACAGGCTGCCGGCGGTCTGCACCCGGTGCGGCACGCCCTGCTTGGTCAGCGCCTCCGCGACCAGCCGGGCGACCGTCGCCGCCGCGGCGTCGACGCGCAGGTAGACCTCGTCGGTGCAGGCCCGGAGCGTGGCCAGCCCGGCCGCCACCGCGACCGGGTTCCCGGACAGCGTGCCGGCCTGGTAGACGGGGCCGGACGGGGCCAGCCGGGACATCACCTCGGCCCGGCCGCCGAACGCCGCGGCCGGCAGCCCGCCGCCCATCACCTTGCCGAACGTGAACAGGTCGGCCTCGACCGGATCCAGCCCGTACCAGCCGGTGGGGCTGACCCGGAAGCCGGTCATCACCTCGTCGAGGACGAGCAGCGCACCGTGCGCGGCGGTGATGCGGCGCAGCTCCGCGTTGAAGCCGTCCAGCGGCGGGACGACGCCCATGTTCGCCGCCGCCGCCTCGGTGATCACGCAGGCGATCTCGGCGCCGCGGGCCGCGAACGCGGCCTCGACCGCGGCCACGTCGTTGTACGGCAGCACGATCGTGTCGCCGGCCTGGGCACCGGTCACGCCCGGGGTGTCGGGCAGGGCGAGGGTCGCGACCCCGGAGCCGGCGGCGGCCAGCAGCGCGTCCACGTGACCGTGGTAGCAGCCGGCGAACTTCACCACGACGCTGCGGCCGGTCGCCCCGCGGGCCAGCCGGATCGCCGACATCGTCGCCTCGGTGCCGCTGTTGACCAGCCGGACCTGCTCGACCGGCGGCACCCTGGCCACGATCTCCTCGGCCAGCTCGACCTCGCCGGCCGTCGGGCGTGCCGAAGCTGGTGCCGCGCGCCGCCGCGTACGCCACCGCCTGCACGACGTCGGGGTGGGCGTGCCCGAGGATCATCGGCCCCCAGGAGCAGACCAGGTCGACGTACTCGGTGCCGTCCGCGTCGTAGAGCATCGGGCCGGAGCCGGCGATCATGAACCGTGGCGTGCCGCCGACGGCCCGGAACGCGCGGACCGGCGAGTTGACCCCGCCCGGGGTCACCGCCAGCGCTCGGTCGAACAGGGCCTGCGAAGCATCGATCGAGGTCACCCGGCGATTCTCCCAGCCCGCCGGACCCACCAGCGGACGGGGGAACCGGAGCGTTCGACCCCCCGAATATTGGGTGCACTTCTGTTCTCACCCTCTCGGGCGACGGCAATACGGGTTAGGGTCGGCAGGGCCTGTCGGACGCATGCACTGGACGGAGGCAGTTGATGCGCGACGCGGTACGACGGCTGTTCTCCGTTCGCCCGCAGCCGCGGATCGTCCAGCTCCGCGTCCCGTCGATCATCGCGGGCCGGCGCGGGCTGCCGGTGCTGCTGTCCGCATTCGCCGTGGTCGCGGCCGCGTCCACCGCCGCGACGACCTCGGTCGCCCAGCAGGGAGACGTCGGCCGCGCCGGCCGGCACCACCGTGCTGCCGCCGGCCGCGCCGCCGACGTACTCCTACCCGGGCTCGCCGTCGACCGGGACCACGCTGCCGCGCCGGGGCCAGGGCGCCGGGCGGCACCGGGCTGAACGGCGGCCAGTCCGGCGGGACCGCGTCCACCCAGCTCGCGGCCAACGGGATCCCGTCCCGGGCCGTGCAGGCCTACCAGCGGGCGGCCGACCGCGGCCGACTGCGGCATCCCGTGGACGCTCGTCGCCGCGATCGGCCGGGTCGAGTCCAACCACGGCCAGTTCGCCGGCGCCACGCTGCTCGCCGACGGTCGCTCCGACCCGCCGATCGTCGGCATCCCGCTGGACGGCCGGCCCGGCGTCGCGCAGATCAAGGACACCGACGGCGGCAAGTGGGACGGCGACACGACCTACGACCGGGCCGTCGGGCCGATGCAGTTCATCCCCGGCAGCTGGGCGACCTTCGGGGTGGACGGCGACGCCGACGGCAAGGCCGACCCGTTCGACATCGACGACGCCGCCGCGTCGGCCGCGAAATACCTGTGCCGGGCCGGCGGCGGCGACCTGAGCAGCGAGGCGAGCCAGCGCAACGCGGTCTACAGCTACAACCGATCCGACGTCGTACGTGGACACGGTCATGGCGCTGGCCGCGGTGTACGCGGGCGGCGCGCCGATCGACGGCTCGCCGGCCCCGAACGGGACGCCGCGGTCGCTGCCGCCGATCGCGCCGCCGACACTGCCGCCGGGCTCCGTCGGCGACCCGCCGGCCGCGCCGCCCACGTCGACGCCGCCGGCTGCCGGCAAGCCGAAGCCGACCACGCCGGCACCGACGACCACCCCGCCGTCCGAGCCCGGCACCGACGACCACGCCGCCGTCCAGCCCGGCGCCGACGACCACCTCGCCGAGCGCACCGGGCACGCCGAGCCCGAGCGGAAGCCCGTCGCCGTCGCCGACCTGCACGCCGAGCCCGAGCGCCAGCCCGAGCCCGTCGCCGTCGTCCTCGGGGACGAACACGCCGAACGGGGTCGCCTCGGCCGCCGGCACGCCGACTCGGCGGCCGGCGCGGCGCGACGCCACCGGCACCGCAACCAGCACCGCCAGCGCGGACGCGACCGGCACCCCGACGCCGACCCCGTCCCCCACCCTCCCGCCCTGCCCCAGCTGACCCGGCGCCCACGGGCAGGTCAGGGTGGCGCCTGTCGTCCGCCTGCAGCTGACCGACGCACCACGGGCCGGGCCGAGATCGCCCGGAGCCCGCGGAAGGTCGGGCGCTGCCTCCCGCGCACAGCCACAGCCGGCGGAGGTCGACCCGACCGGCGGACGGAGCGCGATCAGGCGGGCTGGCGTCCCAGGGACCGAAGACGGTGGTGCGCTTGCGCAGGTAGATCGCGGCGTTCGCACCGGCGACCCACATCTCGGTGCGCGCGGCGCCCTCGACCACGTCGACCCAGGGGCCGGCCGCCAGCTCGCCGCCCGCGTTCTGCCAGGCGCCCCAGACCCGGTTGACCGCGCGCCGGGTGTGCATCGCCTGGGTGCCGTTCGAGGTGCGGAGATACACGTCGACGACCCCGGCGGCCGGCGCCGCGACCGCCACGTCCGACGTGGTGGCGCCGCCGATCGGGGTGAACACCGGGGCCCAGACCCCGTTGGTCATCGACCTGACGTAGATCTGCCCGCGACCGCCGACGACGGCGACCACCAACCCGCCCGGGCCGGTCGCGGTCACCGACGGGCCGGCCGGGTCGAGCACGCCGCCGAGGCTGTGCCAGCCGGTGAACGTGCCGGCCGCGGTCCAGCTCGCATACTGCAGCCGCGCGTCCGAGCCCCGGGCCACCACGTACCGGCTGCCGTCCGGCAGGACCGCCGGCGACGGGCGGCTGCTGATCGAGCCACCGTACGAGGTCCAACCCCGCCAGGCACCGGCCCTCCACACCCCGCCGAACAGCCGGTTCCCGCCGCCGCGGGCCCAGACCACCAGGCTGCCGTCGGCGTCCCGCTCGACCGTGGGTGCGCCGACGATCTGCCCGCCGTGCGACTGCCAGGCCTGCCAGCCGGCGCCGGGCAGGTAACGCCGGTGCTGCAGGTCGCCGGCCGGCCCGCGGGCGAACAGGTCGATGGTGCCGTCGGGGTTGCGGATGCCGGCCGGCGTCACGGTCACGCGCAGGCCCGACGTGACGTCGCGTACGTCGTCCTCATCCCGGCGCAGGACCGCAGCGACGACCCGCTCACGTCCTGGGTCACCGTGCCGCCGGTCGTGGTCCGGCCGGTCAGCCGGACGCTGAGCATCCGCCCGCCCCACTCGCCGTGCCCGTCCCGGCTCAGCACGGTGATCCGCTGCACGGTGCCGGCAGCCGGGAAGCACTGGGCCAGCCGGGCGACGCTCAGCGACGCCGTCCAGGTCGCGTACGGGTTGTTGTCGGGTCGTACGGGTCGGCCTTGGCCGGCAGGTAGGCGAACCGCGGGTCGGCCACCGTCCAGCCGCCGTTGCTGGCGCTGAACTGGGCGAGGATCGGCGCGCCGGCGGACGTGCGGATCTGCCGGGCGGTCTGCGCCACGGCCTGCCGCACCGGCGCCGGCTGCAGGTCGGTCACCGTGCCGCCGGAGTAGAGCCGCCGGCCGCCGTAGACCTGGCACGCGGTCGTGTCGCACACGTCGTAGCTGGCCGACGCCGGCCGGCTCGCCCGCTCGAAGACCGCGAACGTCCGGGCGGCGACCGCCTGGGCCCGCAGCGCCGCCGCCGGCCAGGACGGCGGCATCTCCCGCTCGGCAGCACGCCGGCGACGTACGCGTCGATGCCGAGGATGTTGACCGTGAGCAGCGTGCTGTCGCCGGAGCGGACGCCGGCGATCGTGCCCTGGTAGCCGCGGGACGTGCCGTCCGGCAGGTAGAGCCGCAGCTCCGGCGCGCCCTGGAAGACGAACGGCCCGGCTCCGGAGGCGAGTGCGCTCCAGCTGGCCCCGCCGTTGGTCGAGGACTGCACCCGCAGGGCGGCCGCGTCGGCGACGATCCGGTACCGGGCCGCGGTGTTCGCCAGCGCCGTGACCCGGCCGGTGGCCGCGTCCCGGACGGCGAGGCCGGTGGCGCCCTGCACCGGCACCGCCGACGCAGACGCGGCCATCAGCCGGACCCGGATCTGCGCGCTCGTCGACTCGGTCACGCGTGCTCTGCCCGGGTAGTAGAAGTCGAGGATCTGCGTGCCCGAGCGACCGAGTGTCGCCGCGTTGCGCGCTCCGTACTGGGACAGGCCGACGCCGTGCCCGTTGCCGTGTCCGGTCAGCCGGAAGACGCCGTCCGCGGGGGCCGGGTAGTCCTCCGCCGCGGCCGCCGGTGAGCTGGGCCCGAGCACCATGGCTGCGAGGCAGCTCCGGCGGCGAGCGACGCGGACACGAGCAGGGCGATCGACCGGCGCACGGAGACCCCCTCGGGAGGCGGGCGGCCGGAGACGTACCAGCCGGGCTCACATGATGCCGTAGATCATCCCGAACGGAGATCAACGCAGCCGGCGCGGCGACCTCGGCGGCCCAGTAGGTGAGGATCATGTCGGCGCCGGCCCGGCGGATCGCGGTCAGCGTCTCGATGATGATCCGCTCCCGGTCGATCCAGCCGTTCGCGGCGGCCGCCTCGACCATCGCGTACTCGCCGGAGACCTGGTACGCCGCGACCGGCAGGTCGACCGCGGCCCGGACCGCCGCGACCACGTCCAGGTAGGCCAGCGCCGGCTTCACCATGACCGCGTCCGCGCCCTCGGCCACGTCCAGCGCGACCTCGCGCAGCGCCTCGGCCGCCGACCGCGCCGGGTCCTGCTGGTACGCCGACCGGTCGCCGAACTGCGGCGCGCACTCGGCCGCGTCCCGGAACGGCCCGTAGAAGCCGGACGCGTACTTGGCCGAGTAGGCCAGGATCGGGACGTCGGTGAACCCGGCGCCGTCGAGCGCGGCCGCGGATCGCGCCGACCTGGCCGTCCATCATCCCGCTCGGCGCGATCACCTGTGCTCCGGCGGAGGCCTGCGCGACGGCGATCGACGCGTACCGCTCCAGCGTCGCGTCGTTGTCGACCGACCCGTCGGCCAGCAGCACCCCGCAGTGGCCGTGGTCGGTGTACTCGTCCAGGCACAGGTCGGCCATCAGCACCGTGTCCGACGCCGACCTCGGCCGCGAGCCGCCGCAGCGCCAGCTGGACGATCCCGGCCGGGTCGTCGGCGGCCGACCCGCGGCCGTCCTTCGCCGCCGGCACGCCGAACAGGATCAGCCCGCCGACGCCGGCCGCGACCGCCTCGTACGCGGCCTTCACCAGCGAGTCGAGGGTG
This sequence comes from uncultured Actinomycetota bacterium, assembly GCA_963770145.1. GTDB lineage: Bacteria > Actinomycetota > Actinomycetes > Mycobacteriales > CADCTP01 > CADCTP01. Next base: position 69,552 of record CAVYOJ010000003.1, read on the forward strand.
TGCTGCACGACGCCCGGCATCGACGGGATCGGCGCCGGGGCGTCGATGCCCTCCTTGACGAACATCGGCAGGATCAGGTCGCCCGGGTGCAGGCGCACGTCCGAGACGAGCCGGCGCAGCGGCGCGGACCGCCGCAGCCGGCGCGGCCGGGCGGCCGGGAACGCGCTCACCGCGCGGTCCGGCTGGTCGACGAGGCGCGCCGGGTCTTCTTCGGCGGCGGCGTGGCGTCCCCGGACTCCCGCCTGGCCACCGCGTACGCGGCCAGCGCGTCGACCAGCGTGTCGACCGCCGCCACCTCCGGCTCCACGTCCGAGCGCAGCCCGAACTCGCGCGCGGTCGCCGCGGTCTGCGGGCCGATGCAGGCGACCACGGTCCGGGCGTGCGGCTTGCCGGCGATGCCGACCAGGTTGCGCACGGTCGAGGACGAGGTGAAGCAGACCGCGTCGAACCCGCCGGACTTGATCGCGTCCCGGATCTCGGCCGGCGGCGGCGCCGCCCGCACGGTCCGGTACGCGGTGACGTCGTCGATCTCCCAGCCGCGCTCGCGCAGCCCGGCGGCCAGCGTCTCGGTCGCGATGTCCGCCCGCGGCAGCAGCACCCGGTCGATCGGGTCGAGCACCTCGTCGTACGGCGGGAAGTCCTGCAGCAGGCCCTCCGAGGACTGCTCGCCGGACGGGATCAGCTCCGGCTGGATGCCGAACGCCCGCACCGCGTCCGCGGTCGACTCGCCGACGCAGGCGATCTTCACCCCGGCGAACGCCCGCGCGTCCAGCCCGAACTCGTCGAACTTCTCCCGCACCGCGCGCACCGCGTTGGTCGAGGTGAACACGATCCACTCGTACCGGCCGGTGACCAGGCCCTTGATCGCCCGCTCCATCTGGGCCGGGGTGCGCGGCGGCTCGACCGCGATGGTCGGCACCTCGACCGGCACCGCCCCGTACGCCCGCAGCCGCTCGCTCATCGCGCCGGCCTGCTCCTTGGTCCGCGGGACCAGCACCTTCCAGCCGTACAGCGGGCGCGACTCCCACCAGGACAGCCGCCGGCGCTCGGTGACGGCCGGGCCGACCGTGACCACCAGCGGGCCGGACAGCCAGCCGGAGTCCTGCTCGAGCGCGGCCAGCGTCGTGGTCACCGACTTCTGCGCCGGCGCCGGTGCCGTCGGCGGTGACCGCGACCGGGGTGTCGCCCGGCCGGCCCTGCTCCAGCAGCGCGACCGCGATCTTGCCGAGGTGGGCCTGGGTCGCGGTGAGCACCAGCGTGCCCGGCGCCGAGGCGGCCCCGGACCAGTCGACCTCGTCGCGGGCGTCGACCACGGTGTGCGCCGAGCCGACCGGCACCCCCGCGTACGCCGGGACGCCGGTCGCGACCGGCACGCCCGGCACGACGTCGAACGGCACGCCGGCGTCGGCGACGCCGAGCACCTCGCGCACCACCGCGTCGGCGGACAGCGGGTCGCCGGCCACCAGCCGCGACCACCGTCGACCCGGCCCTGGCCTCGGCGACCAGCATGGCCGCGACCGTCGCCGGGTCGCCGATCGCCGGTCTGACCTCGGCCGCGCCCTCGGCCAGGGAGGCCACCCCGGCCGGCACGTCCGGGTCGAGCAGGATCAGCGCCGCCGAGCGCAGCGCCTCGGCGGCCCGGACGGTGAGCAGGCCGGGGTCGCCGGGGCCGGCCCCGACGAAGGTGACCCGACCGGTGGTCTTGCGCGCGCGGCTCATCGCGTGCTCCCCAACGAGATTCTTGGCGCCGTCGGCGAGCAGGTCGGCGGCCAGCCGCCGGCCGATCGCCTCGGCGTCGGTGACCGGGCCGGTGGCCGACAGCCGGACGGCATCGGAGCCGTCGGCCGCGGTCACCGAGCCGCGGAGGAACAGTTCCGGACCGTGCTCGCCCTCGGCGAGCTCGGCGAGGGCGCCGACCGGGGCGGTGCAGCCGGCCTCCAGGCCGGCCAGCAGGGCGCGCTCGGCGAGCGACCGCGGCCCGGGAGTCGGCGTGGTCGAGCGCGGCGAGCTGCGCCACCAGCTCGCCGTCGGACGCGCGGCACTCGACCGCGAGCGCGCCCTGCGCCGGCGCGGGCAGCATCTGCAGCGGGTCGAGCGTCTCGGTCACCGCGTCCAGCCGGTCCAGCCGGGCCAGCCCGGCCCGGGCCAGCACCACCGCGTCCAGCTCGCCGGAGGTCACCTTGCCGCAGCCGGGTGTCCACGTTGCCGCGGATCGGCACGACCTCGACGCCGAGGCCGAGCGCGAGGATCTGCGCGGCCCGGCGGGGCGACCCCGGTGCCGACCACGGCGCCGACCGGCAGCTCGCCGAGGGTGAGCCCGTCCCGGGCGACCAGCACGTCGCGCGGGTCCTCGCGCGGCGGCACGGCCGCGACCACCAGCCCCGGCTCCGGCGCCGTCGGCAGGTCCTTGTACGAGTGCACCGCGACGTCGATCTCGCCGCCGAGCAGCGCGTCGCGCAGCGCCGAGACGAACACGCCGGTGCCGCCGATCTGGGTCAGCGCGGCGGTCGACCGGTCGCCGGTGGTGACGATCTCGACCGCCTCGGCCTTGATCGCCCAGGCCGGCCAGCGCGGCGATGACCGTGGCGGTCTGGCTCCGGGCCAGCGCGCTGCCCCGGGTGCCGATGCGCAGGACGGTCACGGCTGGCCTCCGTCGCTCGGCAGCACGGCGGCCGCGACCGCCGCGGTGGCGGCCGGGTCGAGGTCGAACAGCTCGCGCAGCGCGTCGGCGTAGGCCTCGCCGCCGGGCCGCTCGGCCAGCTGCTTGACCCGTACGGTCGGGGCGTGCAGCAGCGTCTGCACGACCCGGTGCACGGTGCGGGCGACCTCGGCCCGGGCGGTCGCGTCCAGGCCGGGCAGCCGGGCGTCGAGCCGGGCCAGCTCGGCGTCGACCACCTCGGCGGCGCGGGCCCGCAGCGCGGTCACCGTCGGGGCGACCGCGGTGGCCCGGCGGGCGCCGAGCCGGCCGGCGACCTCCTCGCCGACGATCTGCCGGGCCCGCTCCACGTCCCGGTGCGCGCCGAGCCGGATCGCCGGCTCCTGCAGCGCGGCCAGGTCGAGGTAGTGCACGCCGGGCAGGGCGCCGGCGGCGCCGTCGAAGTCCCGCGGCAGCGCGAGGTCGAGCAGCACCAGCGGCCGGCCGGCCCGGGCCGGCAGCGCCGCCTCGACCGTCGTCGGCGGCCAGCACGGTGCCGACCGCGCCGGTGCAGCCGACGACCAGGTCGGCGCCGGGCCAGCTCGGCCGGCACCGCCTCCAGCGGCACCGCGCGGGCCGGCGCGCCCAGCATCGCGGCCAGCCGCTCGGCCCGCCGCGGGGACCGGTTGGCGATGACCAGCTCGCCGATGCCGGCCCGGGCCAGCGTGGCCGCGGACAGCGCGCCCATCGAGCCGGCGCCGATCACCAGCGCCCGCTTGCCGGGCAGCGGGCCGAGCACCCGCTCGGCCTCGACGCAGCCCGACCGAGACGACCGAGGCGCCGGCCCGGTCGATGCCGGTCTCCGAGTGCACCCGCTTGCCGACCCGCAGCGCGTGCTGGCAGAGCTCGTGCAGCTCCCGGTTGACCGCGTCCAGGTCGGCCGCCGCCGCGTACGCCGTCCGCAGCTGGCCGAGGATCTGCGACTCGCCGACGACCATCGAGTCCAGCCCGGCGGCCACCGAGAACAGGTGCAGCACGGCCGCGTCCTCGTAGTGCACGTACAGGTGCTCGCCGAGCGACGGCACGTCCAGGTCGACCCGGTTGGCCAGCACGGTGGAGGCGTCCTGCAGGCCGCCGTGGAACCGGTCGACCTCCGCGTAGACCTCGACCCGGTTGCAGGTGGACAGCACCAGCACCTCGCTGACGTGGTCGCCGCGGAGCAGCTCGTCCAGCATCGCGGGCAGCTCGTCGGCGCTGACCGCGAGCCGCTCGAGCAGCGAGACCGGCGCGGTCCGGTGGGACAGCCCGACGACGAGGAGGCTCATGCCCGCTCCTCGGACAGGTCGGCAGGCGCGAGCGCCGGCCGACCGGCCCTCGTCGCTCCCCGCTCGCGCTGCGGGCACTCGCGCTCGCTCATGAGACCCCCTCCAGCGCGCTGCCGCCGATGGGCCGGATCTTGCGCTGCTCGTGGAAGGACAGGATCTGCAGCTCGATGGCGAGGTCGACCTTGCGCACGTCCACCCCGTCCGGCACGACCAGCACGGTCGGCGCGAAGTTGAGGATGCTCGTCACCCCGCAGTCCACCAGCTGGTCGCAGACCTCCTGGGCCGCGTGCGCCGGGGTCGCGATGACGCCGATCGCGATGTCGTGCTCGCTGACCACCTCGGGCAGCTCGTCGACGTGCCGGACCACCAGCCCGGCGATCTTCTCGCCGACCCGGCCAGGGTCGGCGTCGAGCAGCGCCGCGATGTGGAAGCCGCGGGTGGCGAAGCCGCCGTAGCCGGCCAGCGCGTGGCCGAGGTTGCCGACCCCGACCAGCGCGACCGCGAGCCGGCGGGTGAGACCCGAGGGTGTTCTCGATGCGCTCGACCAGCACGGCCACGTCGTAGCCGACGCCGCGGGTCCCGTACGAGCCCAGGTGGGACAGGTCCTTGCGCAGGTTCGCCGAGTTGACCCCGGCCGCGGTGGCCAGCTCCTCGGACGAGACGGTGACCACGCCCTGCTCGGCCAGCGCGGACAGCGCCCGCAGGTAGACCGCCAGCCGGGCGACCGTGGCCTCGGGCACGACCCGGTCGACCCGGCGCACGTCGCCGCGTCGATCGGCTCGGCAGCGTCGAGCGCACCGCCCGGCCGATCACCGCCCTGGCCCGCCGCACGCCGCCCGCGGACGGCTCACCCGGAACCACGTCGTCCGGCGTCGCAGCGTGCTGGTCGGTCACGTCGGGACTCCTGCTCCATGCGCCCCGTGCACACCCGATGTGGGGCGCGCCGGCGCGCTGTGGTATCGGCTCACATGTACATGAACACCGTAACCACTTGTGAATGCGTTCACAAAATCGAAGCCTGCCCCGACGGAACCAACTGCGACCGGTCAGGTAGTCCACATTCCAGACAGCGGGAGGTGGTGGGCATGCACGCGATCGGTCGGCCGCGCGTCCTGACGGTCGCCGGCGCCTTCCTGGCCGCGGTCGCGGCGGTGCTCGCGGTCGTGCTGCCGCTGGCACGCTCGCAGGCCGCGCCGGCCCGGGCGGACACCGCCGACACCGGCACCGTGACTGCGGGCGGTGGTGGGCGGCTGCCGATCGGCGGCGGCGACACCGTCTGCGGCGACGTCCGGTTCGACCGGGCCCGGCTGCCCGGCCGGACCGCGACCCCGACCAACGGCGACTGGCCGACCGCGGCCGCCGCAGACCTGCTGCGCCTGCACGGCTGGCCGCGGGCGGTGCCGTTCGACATCGCGCGCTGGACCGTCGTGCTCAACGGCAACGCGGGCGTGCTGGTCGCCTTCCTGCCCGGCTCCGGGTTCGGCTACCTGCCGATCCACAGGGCCGCCGCCGGCTGGTCGGTCGGGCCGCCCTGCACGCCCCGCTGACGCCGCAACCTTTGCCGCGGGCCGGTGCGTCAAGCACAGCGACGGCCGACGGCGGGAGGGTGCGGGTGCGGCGGGACGACGAGTTCACCGCGTACGTGGCGGCGCGGGCGCGGCTGCTGCGGCGCTCCGCGTACCTGCTGTGCGGGGACTGGCACCGGGCGGAGGACCTGACCCAGTCCGCGCTCACCAAGGTCTACCTGGCCTGGTCAAGGGTGCGCCGGGCCGACAACGTCGACGGGTACGTCCGGCAGGTCCTGGTCCGGACGTACCTGGACGAACAGCGGCGGCGGTGGCGACAGGAACAGCCGACCGGCGAGACGCTCGACGGGCTGCGGTCCGACCCGGCGACGGCCAGCGACCAGCGGCTCGACCTGCTGCGGGCGCTGGCCACGCTGCCGCCCCGGCAGCGCGCGGCGGTGGTGCTGCGCTGCTGGGAGGACCTGTCGATCACCGAGGTGGCCCGGGCGCTGGACTGCAGCGAGGGCACCGTGAAGAGCCAGACGTCCCGGGGGCTGGCCGCGCTGCGCGGCGTGCTCGCCCCCGGCCGGTACGACGGCCAGCCGGAAGGAGCCTGCCGGTGAGCCCCGACCCGGACCTGACCGAGGAGTTCAACGCCCTCTTCGACGCCGAGCCGCCGCTGCGGGCGACGCCGGAGCAGGTGCTGGCCGCGGTCCGCGGGCTGCGCCGGCGGCGGCAGCGCATCGCGGTGGCCGGGAGCGCGATCGGCACCGTGGTGCTGGTCGGCGCGACCGCGGCGGCGGCGGCCGGGCTGTCCGGCGGGCCGGCCCCGGACCGGACCGCGGACGGCAACGGCGGAGCTGCCCACACCGACGACGAGCTGCACAGCGCGGATCGTGGTGCCGCCCCGGCTGCCGCCGGCCGCCGTGCCGGCCCCGGTGTGGGCGTCCGACGGGGTCACCGCAGCCGACTGTGCGGCCGACGTACGGCTCGCCGAGCGCCGAGGCCCGCCGACACCCACGGCGCCGCCGGCCGCGAGTCCGAGCGCCACCCTGGCGCCGCCGGCAGCGAGCCCGGCCATCCCGATCACGCCGGGCGCCGGGCCGAGCGATGTCCCGTCCGCGCGAGTCCGGCCGAGCGCCTCGCCAGCCGGGTGCCGACGGCGGAGCCACCACGCGCGACCGCCGTGCCGACGCCCAGCGCCGCGCCACCGGCGACCGCCCTGCCGCGATCGACCGAACCACCCGCGAGGGCCGTGCCGCGCGACGTCGGGCGCCGGCGGCGTTCCCGGGTGCACCGCGGCGCCGACCCGGCGGCGATAGGAGGCTAGCTCAGCCCAGCGCGCGGCGCAGGCGCCCCTCGTCGATCCGCCAGTAGCCGAGCTCCTTGCCGTCCACCCGCACCACCGGCACGAGGTCGCCGAACTCGGCCCGCAGCGCCGGGTCGGCGTCGACGTCGGTCTCGGTCCAGCCGACGCCCGGCCTCGGCGGTCACCCGCTCGACCAGCCGCCGGGCGTCGTCGCACAGGTGGCAGCCCGCGCGGGAGAGCAGTTCGACGGTCCGGGTCGCCACGCAGGGAGTCTACGAGCGGCCGGGCTGGGTAGATCCCCGCCATGACCAGTGCACCGCAGCCGAACGAGCTCGGCTACGCCGCCGAACCCGCGCTCGAGGCCCGCAACGTCGACCCGGAGGCCACCGACGAGGCCGAGGAGCAGCCGGAGTACGTCGGCGACATGCCGGACGACCCGGAGGAGGCCGAGCACTACCGCCCGGGCGAGGAGGACGCGTGACCGAGATGCGACCCGACCCGGACAGCGACCTGGCCGGCGAGGAGAGCGAGTACGGCGACGACACCGGCTTCGCCGCCGAGGCGACCCGGGTGGCCGGAGACCGCGATCCGGACCCGGACGACAGCGCCGGGCTGACCGCCGAGGACGATCACCCGGGAGACGGCGCGGACTGAGCGCGACCGGGCCCGACCAGGTCCGGCGGTGCTGCTCAGCGCAGCTGCGACTTGATCACCTTGCCGGTCGCGGTGTGCGGCAGCTCCGGCACGAACTCCACCGCCGCCGGGAGCTTGAACCGGGCCAGCGACCGCGCCGCCCAGTCCAGCAGCTCCTGCTCGGTCGGCGCCGCGCCGGCCGCCGCGACCACGTAGGCGAGCACGGTCTCGTCGCCGCGCTCCGGGTCCGGCCGGCCGACCACCGCGGCCTCGGCCACCGCCGGGTGCGCGGCGAGCACCGCCTCGACCTCGGCCGGGTAGACGTTGAACCCGCTGACCAGGATCAGCTCCGTCCGCCGGTCGACCAGGTGCAGGTCGCCGTCGTCGTCCGCGTACGCGACGTCGCCGGTCGCCCACCAGCCCTCGGCGTCCGGCCCGTCCGCGCCGTCCGGCCAGTAGCCGGAGAACAGGTTCGGCCCGCGGACCACGATCTCGCCCGGGCCGCCGCCCGGGCCGACCAGGTCGAGCTCGCCCGGTCCCGCCTCGCCCTCCGGCTCGGGCTCGGTCTCGCCCCCGCTCGCCTCGGCCAGCCGCAGCTCGACGCCGGGAATCGCCCGGCCGACCGAGCCCGGCTTCGGGGCGCCGCCGACGAGCGTCGAGGTGAGCACCGGCGCGGCCTCGGTCAGCCCGTACCCCTCGTACACGGCGATGCCGGCCGCGCCGAGGGCGAGCAGGGTCGGTCGGCGGCAGCGGCGCCGCGCCCGACGTGGCCAGCCGGACGCCGGCGAACGCGGCGCGCAGGCCGGGCTCCGCGGCCCAGCGGACGTACATGGCCGGGACGGCGGGGACGGCGGTGACCCGGTGCCGGCTGATCAGCTCCAGCGTCCCGGCCGGGTCGAAGTGGTCGACCAGCACGCCGGTCGCGCCGGCCCTGGCCAGCAGCCCGAGCCCGGGGTTCAGCCCGTACGCGTGGAAGAGCGGGATGGCCAGCAGCACGCACGTCGTTCGGCAGCACCGGGGTGGGCCAGAGCGCCGCGCACTGTTCGAGGTTGGCCAGCAGCGCGCGGTGGGTGAGCATCGCGCCGCGCGGCCGGCCGCTGGTGCCGCTGGTGTAGCCGAGCACGGCCAGGTCCTCGGGTGAGCGCGGCACGTGCCGGTACGCCAGCTCGGGCGCGTCGGCGAGCAGGCCGGGCAGCGCCAGCGTGCCGTCCGGGCCGGACGGCGCGGCGACCAGCACGTGCCGCAGCTCGCCGGTGGGCAGGGCGCCGGCCTCGGCGATCACGTGCACCGACGAGGTGACCAGCGCCCGCGCGCCGGAGTCCTGCAGCAGGTGGGCCAGCTCGGGCCCGGTGTAGCCGGTGTTGGCCGGCACCGCGACCAGCCCGGCCCGCAGCGCGCCGAAGTAGAGCGCCGGGAAGTCGACCGAGTTGCCCAGCTGGAGCACGATCCGGTCGCCGGGGGCGAGGCCGAGCCCACGCAGCGCGCTCGCCGCCCGGTCGACCAGCTCGTCGAGCTCGGCCCAGGTCAGCGTCGCCGGCCCGGACAGCAGCGCGGGGCGGTCGCCGGCCCGCTCGGCCGCTCGGGTGACCAGGTCGGCGACGGTGTGCACCGCCGCCGGCGGGCTCCTCCACGGGCTGAGTCTGGCACAGCCCTGGTCGGCCGCCGGGCTGCCACGGCCGCCCGTCCCGGCCTGGGTGGATGGCCCGGTTTGTTCACCGCTGCGTCGCCCGTACGGGCGGCAACCGCTGCCCGGCCGGCCTACGCTCTGCTGACGGACCGGTTCCCCGGACTCCGGAGGAAGGTGAGTCAACCGTGCCGCGGCTGAGGCTCCGATCCCGGGACACCCGGGACGCCCGCGCCGTGCTGGCCGGCACCGCGTCGGCCGCCGCCGCGGAGGTCGAGGGCGCGCTCGAGGTGCCGCCCGACCCGACCGCCGGCGCGTTCTTCGACGTGGACAACACGATCGTCGCCGGGGCGTCGATCTACCACTTCGCCCGCGGGCTGGCCGCCCGCGACTTCATCACCACCCGGGACATCCTCGACTTCGCCTGGCAGCAGGTGAAGTTCCGGATCGGCGGCAAGGAGTCGGCCGAGGGGATGCTCTCGGCCCGGGAGGCCGCGCTGGCGTTCGTGGCCGGCAAGCGGGTGGACGAGATCGTCCGGCTCGGCGAGGAGATCTACGACGAGCTGATGGCCGAGCGGATCTGGACCGGCACCCAGGCGCTGGCCCAGCTGCACCTCGACGCCGGCCAGCGGGTCTGGCTGGTCACCGCCACCCCGGTCGAGCTGGCCTCGATCATCGCCCGCCGGCTCGGGCTGACCGGCGCGCTGGGGACGGTCGCCGAGGTCGTCGACGGGGAATACACCGGGCGGCTGGTCGGCGAGCCGCTGCACGGCGCGGCGAAGGCAGCGGCGGTGCTCGCGCTGGCCGACCGGGAGGGGCTCGACCTCGACCGGTGCTCGGCGTACAGCGACTCGATCAACGACCTGCCGATGCTGTCCGCGGTCGGCCGGGCGGTGGCCGTCAACCCGGACTCGGCGCTGCGGATGCAGGCGCGGGCCCGCGGCTGGGAGATCCGCGACTTCCGCACCGGCCGGAAGGCGGCGAAGGTGGGGGTCCCGGCCGCCCTCGGGGCCGGTGCGGTCGCCGGCGGCGCGGCCGCCGGCGTCAAGCTGCTGCGCAGGCGCGGGTCGTGACGGTGGCCGGCCCCGGCGGGCCGGCCACCGCGTCATCCGCTCAGGCGGGCTGCAGCTCGCGCACCGGCGGCTGCTCGACCGGCGCCTCGTGGTCGTCGGCGCCCTCGACCTGCACCCGCGGCAGGATCCGGTCCAGCCAGGCCGGCAGCCACCAGTTCACCCGGCCGAGCAGCTGCATCACCGCGGGCACCAGCAGCATCCGCACGACCGTCGCGTCGATGAGGATCGCCGCCGCCATCCCGACCCCGATCACCTTGAGGAAGATCACCGGGCTCGGCACGAACGCGGCGAAGACCGCGATCATGATCGCCGCCGCCGCGGTGACGACCCGCGCCGTCCGGGTCAGCCCCTCGGTCACGCTGCGCGAGTTGTCGCCGGTCCGCAGCCACCGCTCCCGGATCCGGGTGAGCAGGAAGACCTCGTAGTCCATGGACAGCCCGAACAGCACCGCGAACATCAGCACCGGGATGAACGCCGGCAGCGGGGTCGGGGTGTCGATGCCGATCAGCCGGCCGGCCCAGCCGCCCTGCAGCACCAGCGCCACCACCCCGTACGCGGCGGCGAGCGAGAGCAGGTTGAGCACCGCCGCCTTGATCGCCACGGCCACGCTGCGGAACACGGTGAGCAGCAGCAGGAACGACAGCCCGACCACGCCGCCGATCAGCAGCGGCAGCCGCGAGGCCATGTCCTCGTTGGTGTCGACCGCGGCCGCGGTCACCCCGCCGACGTGGATGCCGGTGCCGGCGACCTCGTCGCGCAGCGTGCCGACCAGCCGCTCGGTGTCGGCCGACTGCGGGCTGGTGGTCGGCAGCACGGTCATCATCGCGGCGCCGCCACCCGGCGCTGGCCTGCGGCGGCGGTCACCGCGGCGACCCCCGGCGTGTCCGCGACCCGGTCCCGCACCTGCGCCAGGCGCCGGCGCCGTCGTCCTCGGAGACCAGCAGCAGCGGGCCGTTCGCGCCCGGGCCGAAGCCCTCGGCGAGCATGTCGTACGCCTGCCGGGTGGTGGTGCCGGCCCGGTCGTTGCCGGCGTCCGGGAAGCCGTAGCGGACGCCGAGGAACGGCAGCGCCAGCAGCACCAGGACGGCGAGGCCGCCGCCGAGGGCCAGCCACGGCCGGCGCTGCACCCCGACCGCCCAGCGGGCGCCCGAGCGGCCGGCGCGGCGGACCGGCGGCACCGGGCAGCCGCAGCCGGTCGATCCGGTGCCCGACGAAGCCGAGCAGCGCCGGCAGCAGCGTGACCGCGGCCAGCATGACGACGAGCACCGCGATGATCGTGACCACGCGCGGCGCCGCGCATCGCGGTCAGGCCCATGCCGAACAGGCCGAGCAGGCTCACCACGACCGTCGAGCCGGCGACCAGCACGGCCCGGCCGGCGGTGTCCGCGGTGGCCATCGTCGCGGCGCGCGGCGACAGGCCGCGGCCGAGGTACTCGCGGTAGCGGGTGACCAGCAGCAGCACGTAGTCGACGCCGACGCCGATGCCCATCATCGCGGCCAGCGAGGTGGACCAGTCCGGCACGTCGATCACGGCCGCGACGACGCCGACCAGCGAGGCGCTCACCCCGAGGCCGACCAGCGCGACGAGGATCGGCAGCCCGGCGGCCACGACCGAGCCGAAGACGAGCAGCAGGATGATCGCGGCGGCCGCGATGCCGATGCCCTCCGAGCCGATGTCGCCCTGGGTGCGCCGTCTCGACCACCTGGCCGCCGACCGCGACCTGGACGCCCGGGCCGGTCGCGCGGCCTCGGCCAGGTCGATGATCCGCTGGGTGTCCTCGACCGGCATCGCGTCCGGGTTCGGCGCGTCGAGCTGGACCGTGGCGTGCACGCGTCCGGCCGTCCGGGGAGATCGTGCCCTGCTGCCCGTACGGGCTGGGCGCGGCGACGACGTGCGGGACGGTGGCGATCCGGCCGAGCAGGCCGTCCACGCTCGGCCCGGACCGCCGGGTCGGTCACCCGGCCGTCGGCCCGGACCACGACGTCGACCTGCTCGCCGGCCGCGGCCGGGAACCGCTCGGCCAGCAGGTCCTGCGCGGCCCGCGAGTCCGAGCCGCGGGCGGTGTAGTCGGCCTTGAAGTCGCCGGACGACCGCCTGGGAGAGCCCGACCGCGGCGGCCACCGCGACCAGCCAGAGCACGACGACGAGCACGCGTCGGCGGTGCGCGGCGCCGGCGAGCCGGCCGAGCACCCCCACCTTCGGATCGGGAATCATCTTCGCCTCCGTTACGAGCCTTCGCGTTGAGATTAGCCATAGCAGAGCGAAGAGGGCTAACATTGTCAAGAGGCTTAGCTGATGAGACGCTGAGAGCCTGAGCACGGGCTCAGGTACGGAGGTGGGAGGTCCGGTGCGGACGAGGCGAGAGGCCGCCCGGGCGGCGACGATCCGGGAGATCAAGGACACGGCGCTGGCCCTCATGCGGTCCCAGGGCACGGTCGACGTCACGGCTCTCCGACGTCGCCCGGGAGATGCGGATGTCCGCGCCCGGGCTCTACCGCTACTTCGACGGCCGCGAGGGCCTGCTCACCGCGCTGATCGTGGACGCGCTGACCGACCTGGCCGACCGGGTGGAGAAGGCCCGCGACGTCGTGCCGGGCACCGACGCCGGGCGGCCGGTTCCTCGCCGTGACCAGGGCGTACCGGGAGTGGGCGCTGGCCGACCGGGAGGGCTTCACGCTGGTGTTCGGCCCGTCGCTGGCCGGCTTCGAGAAGGGGCCACCAGTCGCACGCCGTCGCCCAGGCGGAGGGCCCGGACAAGGCCGCGGCGCTGCGGGCCATGGACGCGCTGCGCAGCCTGACCCGGGATGCCGACCGGCAGGGCACGCGGCGCTCGGTGCCGCTGACCCACCTGCCGCCGGCGCTGGAGGAGGCGTTCTCCGACGCGCAGCTGCACGGCGCCGACCCGGCCACCGAGCTGGCGATGCTGCACTGCTGGGCGTCGCTGCACGGCTTCGTGACGCTCGAGGTCAACGGCAACCTCAACTGGCACGGCGCCGAGGTCCGCGAGTCGATGTTCCTCGGCCTCGTCCGCCTGCTCGTCGCCCTCCTCGGCCTCCCCGAGCCCGCCGACGGCTGGCCCAAGGACACCCCGGAGCCTCCTAGCGGAACACCGACCGGCGCTGCAGCAGCAGCCGGTAGAGGGTCTGCTGGATCGTCTCCCGGACCTGGTCGGTGAGGTTGAACACGAGCATCGGGTCGTCGGCGCCGTCCGGGTCGAGCGAGCCGGTCTCGATCGGCTCGCCGAACTCGATGTACCACTTCGACGGCAGCGGGACCGCGCCCGAGCGGGCCGAGCAGCGGGAAGGTCGGAGTGATCGGGACGTACGGCAGGCCGAGCACCCGGGCCAGCGTCCGGGCGTTGCCGATCATCGGGTAGATCTCCTCGGCGCCGACGATCGAGCACGGGATGATCGGCACCCGGGCCCGCAGCGCCGCCGCCGACGAACCCGCCGCGGCCGAACCGCTGCAGCTTGTAGCGGTCCGCGTACGGCTTGCCGATGCCCTTGAAGCCCTCCGGCCACACCCCGACCAGCTCGCCCGTCGTCGAGCAGCCGCTCGGCGTCCGGGTTGCAGGCCAGCGTCTGCCCGGACTTGCGGGCCAGCGGGCCGAGCCCGGGCGTACGGAAGACCAGGTCGGCGCCGAGCATCCGCAGGTGCCGGTGCGCCGGGTGGTGGTCGAGCAGCGCCAGCGCGGTCATCACCGCGTCCAGCGGCAGCGTGCCGGAGTGGTTGGCGACGACCAGCGCGCCGCCGGTGGACGGGACGTTGCTGCAGGCCGGTCGCCTCCACCCGGAACCACTTCTCGTACAGCGGGCGGAACGGCGGCGCCAGCACGTGCGCGGTGAGGTCGCGGTCGAAGCCGAACTCGTCGACCTCGTAGTCGCCGGTGATCCGGCGGCGCAGGAAGGCCAGGCCGCCGGCGATCCGGCGCTCCCAGTCCGGTCGGTCGGCGCTCGGGCCCGGGGTCGCTCGCCGGGACGGGCCGCGGCCGCCGCGACGGGTCGGCCCTGTCGCCGCTGCCGTCGCCGTGCAGCGGGATCACCCGGGCGTCACCCACGGCGCGATCCCGCCGAGCCGGCCGCGGCGGCCGCCCGGACCGCGTCGAGGATGGCGCCCTCGGCCCGGCGCACCGCGGCCGGCTGCACCCGCATCGCCAGCCCGCCGGTGCCTGACCACGTCGTCGAACGCCTGCCACCGTGTCGTACCGCGGGGTGTAGCCGAACTCGGTCGCGCAGCCGGGTCGTGTCGACCACCCGGCCGAACTCGAGGAAGCGCAGCTGCTCCGCGGGAGAAGTCGAGCAGCCCGGCCCGGCGCACGGCCCGGCCGGCGAGCGTGCACGACCGGCGCCGGCACCGGGACCGGCACCCGGCCGGCCCGGCGGACCATCTGGGACAGCAGCAGCACCCCGGCGCCGCCGACGTTGACCGTGCCCGGCCGGCCGGACATCGTCGCCAGCCGCAGCACCTCCAGCGCGTCGTCGGCGTGCAGCAGCTGCACCCGCGGGTCGAAGCCGAGCACGGTCGGCACCACCGGCAGCCGCAGGTAGCGCAGCAGCAGGCTGTCCGCGCCCGGACCGATCACGTCGGTGAACCGCAGCACGCCGACCGACACGTCCGGCCGGCGCCGGGCGAAGCCGCGCACGTAGCCCTCGACCTCGACCGCGTCCTTCGCGTACCCGGAGCGGGGCAGCGACCTCGGCTCCATCTCCTCGGTGAACAGCGCCGGGTCGCGGGAGGACGAGCCGTAGACCGCGGTGGAGGACTTCACCACGAGCCGCCGCACCGACGCCGACTTCTGGCAGGCGGCGAGCAGCTGCATGGTGCCGATGACGTTCATCTCCTTCATCGACGCGCGGCCGCCGGCGCCGCGGGGCAGCGCGGTGATGTTGAGATGGACGACGGTGTCCACCGCCGCGGTGGCGATCACCTTGGCGATCAGCGGGTTGCGGATGTCGGCCCGGACGAACTCGGTCCGGCCCAGGGTCCAGCTCGCGCGGCGGCGGGACGGTGTCGACGCCGATGACCCGCTCGATCGAGGGGTCGGCGGCCAGCAGCGCCGGCGAGCCGGCCGCCGAGGTGGCGGCTGACCCCGGTGACGAGGACCACGGCCGGTGGCACAGTCGGCTCCCCCTCACGTCGCGCAAGCCGAAATCGTACCGCCGCAGACCGGGCCGATCGGGCCGAGCTAGCTGGGCGGGCCGTCGACGACGGAGACCTTGGTCGCGGCCTGGCCGAGGTGCCGGTGCACCCGGCCGAGCACCACCGCCTCGCCGGAGCCGGCCCGCAGCGCGCGGTCGGCGCGGCCGCCGTTGACCGCGATCGTGATCGCCCGGAACGAGTCCTCGCAGACCACGGTGCGCCCGCCCGGCACCTCGCCGAAGCTGAGCGTGAACGGCACCTCGGAGGTCCGGCCGCCGCAGCGCAGCTCGACCAGGTCGCCGAGCTGGATCCCGGCCGCCTCCAGGTCGCTGCGGCGCACGTTGAGCGCCAGGTTGCCGAAGTGGTCGACCATCCGGATCTCGCCGTGCACGTGGTCGCCGTGCACCTTGCGGCATCGCTGATCCGGCCCGCACCAGCGAGCCGAGCGGTACGAGCCGGGGCCGACCTCGGCCAGCGGGACGCCGCGGGCGAGGTGCGCGGTGACCGGCGCGAACACGTCCCGGCCGCGGAAGCTGCGCGACCGGGCTGTCCGCCCACAGCCGCGGCTCGGCCAGCTCGTACGCCTCGGCCGACGCCGCCGGCGACCTCCCAGGCCGCGGGAGGCCAGCCCGTTGTCCGGCGCGACGAAGACGAGCCGTCCCGGCGCAGCACGGCGACGCCCCGGGCGTTGGTCGCGGTGAACGGGTCGACGAGCGCGAGGTGCACGCCGGCCGGCAGGTAGGGCCAGCGCCTCGGCGAGCATCTCGCCGCCCATCGGTCACGTCCTGCGGGCGGACCTGGTGGCAGACGTCGATGATCCGCACGTGCGGCGCGATGCGCGCGATGACGCCCTTGCAGACGCCGACCAGGTGGTCGTCGAGGCCGTAGTCGGAGAGGAACGTGACCCAGTCCGCGAGGCCGTCGTCCGACGACGCTGTCGGCGCGGTCATGGTCCGGCTGCTACTTCTTGTTGCGGCGCTGCACCCGCGTGCGCTTGAGCAGCTTGCGGTGCTTCTTCTTCGCCATGCGCTTGCGGCGCTTCTTGATGACCGAACCCATGCCGGGAGCGTACGTGACAGCCGCGGGCTCAGGCGTCAGCCGGCCTCGAAGAACGCGTCGCGGAGGTAGTCGTGGACGGCCTTCTCCGGCACCCGGAACGACCGGCCGACCCGGACCGCGGTCAGCTCGCCGGAGTGGACCAGCCGGTAGACCGTCATCTTCGACACGCGCATCAGCGCGGCGACCTCGGCCACGGTCAGGAACTTGACCTGCGCCAGCGGCGGATCGGGCGGTTGCGCGACGACATGGCTCACCAGACCTCGGCACGTGTCGCGGCGCCGGCTTCCCCTCCGGCGACGACGGACACGCACGTGCTAGGTGAAGGGTAGCGGTACTGGAGTGACGGGTGCGAACTACGGCACCTGCGCGTCATTCGCTGCGCAGCGCGATCACCGGATCCAGCCGGCCGGCGCGCCGGGCCGGCGCCACCCCGAAGAACACGCCGACCGCCGACCGACACGCCGAAGGCCAGCACGATCGACCACCAGGCGACCGCGGTCGGCAGCGGGGTGAACTGGCCGACCAGCGACGCGCCACGCCGACCCCGATGCCGATCCCGAGCACGCCGCCGAACGTGGTCAGCAGCACCGCCTCGAGCAGGAACTGCACCAGCACGTCCCGCTGCCGCGCCCCGACCGCCTTGCGCAGGCCGATCTCCCGGGTCCGCTCCCGCACGCTGACCAGCATGATGTTGGTGATCCCGACCCCGCCGACCAGCAGGCTGATCCCGGCGATCGCGGCCAGCACCAGCGTGAGCAGGCTGAGGATCCGGCCGACCACGCCGAGGATCTGCTCCTGGGTGACCGCGGAGAAGCGCTCGCCCGGGTAGCGGTTCTCCAGGCTCGGCCACGATCCGGTCGCCGAGCGCGTCGATCGTGGCCCGGTCCGGTGCCTTGACCGCGATACCGTCCACCCGGTTGGTGCCGAGCAGCCGCTGTGCGGCGGTGATCGGGATGTAGACGGTGAGGTCGGGGTCGGCGCCGGCGAGCGAGCACGAGCCGGTCTGCGCGGTCACGCCCGACCACCCGGAACCGCACCCCGGCGATGGTGAGCTGGCGGCCGACCGCGTCCTGGCCGCGGGAAGAGCTGGTCGGCCGCGGACGCGCCGAGCACCACGACCCGGCGGCGGGTGTCCACATCGGACCGGCCGCAGGAACTCGCCGCGGGCGACCGGGCGGACGAACACCTCCGGCACGGTCTCGGTCACGCCCTGCACGGTCGCGAAGATCTGTTGCTCGCCGGCCCGCAGCGTCTCGCCGCTGGTCACGGTCGCGGCCACCCGCTGCGGGTCGCCGGCGATCCGGCCGATGTCGTCGACATCGGCGAGCGTGAGCCGGGACGAGGTCGGCGAGCTGCCGAACGTGATCTCGCCCGGTACGACCAGCAGCAGGTTGCGAGCCGAGGCCCTCGACCTGGCCCTCGACGTACTGCTTGGCGCCGGTGCCGATCGCGACCAGCATCACCACCGCGGCGACGCCGATGATCACGCCGAGCATGGTGAGCGCGCTGCGCAGCCGGTTCGCCCGCAGCGCGGTGACCGCGACCCGCCAGGCCTCCCCGAGCCTCACGTGCCCGCTCCTCGGCGCTCGCTCTCAGTCCGCTCCTCGGCGGCTCTCGCGGATCCAGAGTGTCGACGAGGCCGTCGCGCATGCGGCAGCTGGCGGTGGGCGCGGGCGGCCAGCTCCAGGTCGTGCGTGACCACGACCAGCGCGACGCCGCGGTCCGCGTTGAGCGCCTCCAGCAGGTCCATCACCTCGGCGCCGCGGACGGGTGTCCAGGTTGCCGGTCGGCTCGTCGGCGAGGATCACCTGCGGGTCGCCGACCAGCGCCCGGGCGATCGCCACCCGCTGCTGCTCGCCGCCGGAGAGCTGGTTGGGCAGGTGGCCAGGCGGTGGCCCATGCCGACCGCGTCGCAGCGCCGCCTCCGCCCGCCGCCGCCGCTCCGACCGCCGCACGCCCCGGTAGACCAGCGGCATCGCCACGTTGTCGACCGCGGAGGTCCGCGGCAGCAGCTGGAAGGCCTGGAAGACGAAGCCGATCGTCTCGTTGCGGGCCTTGGCCAGCTCGTCCTGGCCGAGCGAGGCGACGTCCCGGCCGCCGACCCGCAGCGTGCCGCTGGACGGCCGGTCCAGCGCGCCGAGCAGGTGCATCAGCGTCGACTTGCCGGAGCCGGACGGCCCGACCACGGCCACGTAGTCGCCCGCCTCGACCGCACCGAGACCCCGCGCAGGGCCTCGCACGGTGCGCCGCTCCAGCTCGTACGTGCGGGTCACGTCGACCGCCTCCAGCGCGGGCGCGGCGGCGCGTCGGAGTGGGCCGGTCAGGACAGCTCCTGCCCCTCCCGGACCTGGTCCACGCCGCGGACCACGACCCGCTCGCCGACCCGCAGGCCCGCGGTGACCGCGACCGCGTCCTCGCCCTGGGTGCCGACCGTGACGGTCCGGCGGTGCGCGCTGCGAGCCGTCGACCACCCAGACCGCGTCCCGGTCGCCGTCCCGGACGATCGCCGGTCGCCGGCACCGAGATCGCGTCCCGGGCCGTCCGGACCTGGAGGTCGGCGACGGCGCTCATGCCCGGCCGCGGCTTCGGCGCCCGGCTCGCCGTCGGGCATGCGTGCCGCCGGCGAGCGGTGAGCCGGGCCCGGTAGCTCACGCCGCCGCGGGCGGACTGGGTCGGGGACAGGTCGACCGACGGCGACGGCGGCCGGGTACTGCGCCGCCGGGGACGGCGTCCAGCTCGGCGTCGGCCTTCACCCCCGGCTTGACCAGGAACACGTCGGTCTCGTCGACGTCGGCCGCCAGCGAGAGGCTCGACACGTCGACGATCGTGGCCAGCGTGCATGCCGGCGCTGACCGGGGCGCCGACGGTGACCGGGCCGGCGGTCTGCACGCCGCCGCCACACCGCCGCCGGTGGGCAGCGCGCCGCCGCCGAGCGCGGACGCGGCCTGCTGCTGCTGGTCGGCCGGCAGCTGGGACAGCGCGTCGCCGAGGTCGGCGCCGGCGCCCTGCCCGCCGGCCGCCGCTGCTCCCGCCGAGTTGCACGGTCCCGCCGATCGGTGCCGTGACATCAAGCGCGTCGACCGCGTTCTGCGCGACCTGGACGGCGGCCTGGGCCTGCACCCGCTGGGCCGCGGTGAGCGAGGCGATCGCCGCGTTGAGGTTGCCGATGCCGGAGTTGATCGCCGCGATCGCGGCCCGGGCCTGCGCGGCGGCCAGCTGGTACTGCCGCTCGGCCGCGGCGATCTGGGTCAGCGCGGCCGCCTTGAGCCGCGGGTCGGGGATGCCGGCGGCGGCCTTGCGCGCGGCGGTGAAGGCGCCCTGGGCGGCGGTGTCGGCCTGGGTCTGGGCGCCGCCGGTCAGCGCCGCCGGGCTGCCCGGCGCGGCCGAGTCGACCTGGGCCAGCGCCGAGCGGGCCTGGGTCAGCTGGGCCTCGGCCTGCGGCGAGGAGATGTGGAACAGCAGGGTGCCGGCGGCGACCCGCTGGCCGTCCCGGACGAAGACCGCCTCGACGGTGCCGGTGGCCGGGGCGGTGACCGTCGTGGTCGCCGCGGCCTGCACGGTCGCCGGCGCCTCGACCACCTCGCTGACCGTCGACCGCCCGACCGCCGCGACCTGGATGCCGGACGAGTTGCCGGTGCACCCGGTCAGCAGCGACGGCGCTCACGGCGACCGCCGCGGTGGCGCCCTTGCGCGGCAGCCTCACCGGCCCATCCTAGGTGCGCCTTTTGCCCCGCGCGCCCGGGAGCCCTCAGCCGGTCCTCAGCCGGATACGGTCGGGCATGGACCTCGCGGCGGCGGCGCTGGCCCGGCCGCGGGTGCGGGTGAACCAGGTCGGCTACCGGGTCGACGGGCCGAAGGCGGCCACCGTACTCACCGACCGGACCGCGCCGATCCCCTTCGCGCTGGTGGGGGCCGGCCGTACGGTCTGGCGCGGGCTGTCCTCGCCCGGTCCGCTGCCGGTGCTCGACTTTTCCGGCTGCCGGGCGACCGGCACGTTCGTGGTCGAGGCCGGCGGGTTCGCCAGCCACCCGGTCCCGATCGTCGACGACCCGTACGCGGGGCTGCTCGGGGACGCGCTGCGTTTCTTCTACGCCCAGCGGTCCGGGATCGCCATCGACGACGCCGTGCTGCCCGGGTACGGGCGGCCGGCCGGGCACGCCGGGGTGCCGCCCAACCGCGGGGACACCGAGGTCGACGGGCTCGACCTCTCCGGCGGCTGGTACGACGCCGGCGACCACGGGAAATACGTCACCTCAGGCGCGCTGCCGGCCTCGATGCTGCTCGCGGCGCACGAACGGTACCCGGGCCGGCCGCTGCCGCCGGGGCCGTCGCTGCTTGACGAAGCGCGCTGGCAGCTGGACTGGCTGGCGCGGATGCAGGTGCCGCCGGGTCGGCCGCACGCCGGGCTCGCGTACCACCGGCTGCACGACGACGCCTGGACCGCGCTGCCGATGTGGCCGCATCTCGACCCGGCGCGGCGGGTGCTGCACCCGCCGTCGACCACGGCCGGGCTGCAACTGGCCGCGGCCGCCGCGCACGCGGCCCGGCTGGTGCCGGCCTACCTGCCGGCGGCGCGGGCGGCCTGGCAGGCGGCACTGCGGGAGCCGGCGCTGCCGGCGCCGGACGACGGCGGGCCGGCACGGAGGCGGGCCGTATCCGGACGCCGACCCGACCGACGACCACTACTGGGCCGCGACCGAGCTCTACCTGACCACCGGCGAGGCACAGTTCCGCGAGGCGGTGTTGCGCTCGCCCCGGCACGCGGCGCCGCTGGGGGCCGTCGAGTGGGACGACCTCACCGCCTACGCGCGGATCGAGCTGGCCCTGGCCACCGATCTGCCCGGGGTGCCGGACTCGGTGGTCGCCCGGGCCGACGAGCTGCTCGCGGTGCAGGCGACCCAGCCGTACGGGCAGCCGTACGCGCCGACCGACGGCTGGGACTGGGGCTCGGTCGGCCGCATCCTCGGGCTGCTGCTGATCCTGGCCGCGGCGCACCGGCTGACCGGCGCCGCCCGGTTCCGGTACGGGCTGCTCCGCGGGCTCGACTACGTGTTCGGTCGCAACCCGGTCGGCCTCTCGTACGTGACCGGCTGGGGCACCGAGACGGCGCACCGGCAGCGGGTCCGGCACTTCGCGCACGCGCTCGACCCGTCGTTCCCGCCGCCACCGCGTGGGTCGGTCGCCGGCGGCCCGGCCTCGAAGGACTACCCGGGCTGGCCGCGCGACCCGCGGTTCGCCGGCCTGCCCGACGAGCTCTGCTACGTCGACGAGCCGGACTCGGAGACCACCAACGACGTCTGCATCCGCTGGAATGCGCCGCTCGTGCTACTCGCGGCTCACCTGTCCGCCGACGCCAGCGCCAGCTCGTCGGCGGAGAAGTCGGGATCCGGCACCGCTGGCGGGTGAGCCAGGTGCCAGGCGACCGAGCGGTGGATCGACTCCTGCGGGTCGGTCGGGTGCCAGTCGAGCAGGTCCTCGGCCCGGCGGGAGCTGGTGAGCAAGTGCTGCGACCGGCCGCGGGTGAAGCGGAGGTCGTCGGGGACGGCCGTGTCCGGGACGGTGATCAGCTCGGCCCGGTGGCCGGCGGCGGCGAGCACCTCGCCCATCCAGCCGACGGTCGAGCTGGTGCTCGCCTCGCCGAGATTGAGCACCGCACCGCGGGCGGCGTCCGTACGCAGCGCGAGGTCGACCGCCGCGGCCGCGTCGCCGGCGTACAGGCGGGTCCACAGCCAGCCGCCGGAGCCGACCGGGATCCGGGTCCGTCCGGCCCTGACCCGGCGCAGCACCATCTCCTCCCGGCGCTGCGGGTCGTGCTCGCCGTAGACCATCGCGAGCCGGAACACGGTCCCGGCGCGGGCGAGCGTCGCCGGCTCCACGTCGAGCTTGTCGTAGTCGTCGGACCCGAACCCGAGACCGCGGTACGGATGCCGTCCCTCCCGCAGCGGCGAGCCCTCGTCGCCCGGCACCGGCACCCCGTCCACCCCGGCCCGCATCAGCTCGTACGCGCGGTAGACGTCCTGGCTGGACAGCTCGACCAGGTGCGCGTCGGCCGGCAGGTGCGGGTGCACGGCGGCCACGTCGGCGGCGGTCTCGGCGCAGCAGTCGACGACGGCGTCGGGCTCGAACGACCCGGTGCCGGCGAACGACGCCCGGTCGACGTGCAGGTGCGGCACGTCCGGGAAGTCCGCCGGCTCGGCCGGCCCGCGGTGCGCGACCAGCACCTCGTCCCCCGCGGCGAGCAGCCGCGCCACCACGTGCCGCCCCACGAACCCGGTCCCGCCCAGCACCAGCACCCGCATGCCCGCCAGCCTCACGACGCGCCGGCCGGCCGGCGGAAGGGCGGTTCGCGCAGCGCTTACTCGTAGCAGGCGGCCGAGCTCGGCGCGACCGGTCGCGGGCGGCCTCGATCGCGGCCAGCAACGCGGCGCGGACGCCGTGCTTCTCCAGCTCGCGGATCGCGTTGATGGTCGTGCCGCCCGGCGAGGTGACCGCCTCGCGCAGCTTCACCGGGTGCTCGCCGGAGTCGCGCAGCATCACCGCCGCGCCGAGCGCGGTCTGCACGAGCAGGTCGGCGGCGACCGCCCGCGGGCATGCCGAGCAGGATGCCGGCGTCGATCATCGCCTCGACCAGGTAGAAGAAGTACGCCGGGCCGCTGCCGGACAGCGCGGTCACCGCGTCCTGCTGCGACTCCGGCACCCGGAGCACCTTGCCGACCGGGCGGAGCAGCTCCTCGGTCAGCGCCAGGTGCCGCTCCGTCGCGTGCGCGCCGGCCGAGATCGCGCTCATCGCCTCGTCGACCAGCACCGGGGTGTTGGTCATGACCCGGACCACCGGGACGCCGGTCGCCAGCCGCTGCTCGTAGTAGCGCGGTCGGGATGCCGGCCGCGAGCGAGACCACCAGCGATCGCGCGGCTGCACGTGCGGCGCCAGCTCGTCGAGCAGCGCGCCGATGTCCTGCGGCTTCACCGTGACCAGCAGCACGTCGGCGCCGGCCGCCTCGGCCGCCGGCACCGCCCGCACGCCGTACCGCTCCTCCAGCTCCTTGGCCCGCTCGGCCCGGCGCACCACGACGGTCAGGTCCTCGACCGGCCGGCCGGCGCGCAGCAGCCCGGACAGCAGCGCCTCGCCCATCTTGCCGGCGCCGAGGACCGCGAGCCGGCTCACGACCGGCGTCGCCAGCGCGCGCAGGAAGAACGCCACGTTGGCCGGTCGCTCGGCCAGCCGGCGCATGAAGTAGCCGTACCAGTCCGCGCCGTACGGCATGTAGACCCGGACCGGGTGCCCGAGCTCGGCCAGCCGGCGCTGCTCGTTCGGCCGGATGCCGTAGAGCATCTGGAACTCGTACGAGTCGATCGGCGCGGTCGTTGGCCGCCGCCCGGTCCTGCGGCGATCGCGATCAGCCGCGGGTCGTGGGTGGCGACCATCGGGTAGCCGGCGCCGGCCATCAGGACCGCCAGGCAGCGCACGTAGGACAGGTCGACCTCGCGCCCGGTCCTGGAAGGCGACCGACTCGCCGGCTCGTCGTACGCGCCCTTGCACAGCCGGACCCGGGAGCCGGCCGTGGCCAGGTCGCGGCAGTCGGCCTCGGTGCGGCGCAGGTAGGACTGCAGCACCGCGCCGGTGGCCGGGAAGTCCTTGCGCACCTCGGCCAGGATCCGCAGCGTCGAGTCGGTGGTGGTGTGGTCCTCCATGTCGAGCGTGACCGTGGTGCCGGCCCGCTCGGCCGCCGCGCAGACCAGGTGCGCGTGCTCCAGCGCGATCCGCTCGCCGTCGCCGGGCAGCGCCTGGCCGACCGCGGACAGCTTGAGGCTGACCTCGGCCTCGCGGCGTCAGCCCCTCGGCGGCGAGCCGGTCGAGCACGCGACAGGTACGCCTTCGCCGCCGCGGCCGCCTGCTCCGGGTCGGTGGTGTCCTCGCCGAGGTGGTCGAGGCTCACCGGCAGCCCGTCGGCGACCAGCCGCCGGGTCGCGCGCGACCGCGTCGTCCTCGCTCGGCCCGGGCACGAAGCGGTGCACCACGTTGCGGGTCAGCGGCGCGGTCTCGACGAGGTGCTCGACCGCGGTCGTTCCGCGACGCGGCGCAGGATCAGCGAGCGCATGCGCGCGTCAGGCCGTACGGTCAGCCGTCGCGGCTGGCGGCGACCAGGTGCAGCCGGGTGAAGGCCAGCGCCTCGGCCAGGTCGGCCTCCCGCTCGGCCCGGTCCGCGGCCCGGCGGGTGTTGACCTCGACCACGACCGAGCCGTCGAAGCCGCGCCGGGCCAGCCGCTCCAGCAGCTCGCCGCAGGGCTGGCTGCCGCGGCCCGGGCACCAGGTGCTCGTCCTTGGCCGCGCCGGTGCCGTCGGCGATGTGCACGTGCGCGAGCCGGTCGCCCATCGTCGCGGCCAGCTCCAGCGCGTCGCTCTGGACGACCGCGGTGTGCGACAGGTCCAGCGTGTACGCCCGGTGCGGCTCGAGGGTCGGGTCCCAGTCCGGCGCGTACGCGGAGACCTCCCGGCCGCGGACCCGCAGCGGGAACATGTTCTCCACCGCGAACCGGACGTCGGTCTCCTCGGCCAGCCGCTCGATGCCCTGGCGGAAGCCGCGGGCGTAGTCGCGCTGCCAGCGGAACGGCGGGTGCACGACCACGGTCGGCGCCCGCAGCGTCTCGGCCGCGGCCCGGGCCCGCTCCAGCTTGACCCACGGCTCGGTGCCCCAGACCCGCTGGGTGATCAGCAGGCAGGGCGCGTGCACGGCGAGGATCGGCACCGCCGTAGTGGTCGGACAGCCGGCGCAGCGCGTCCGGGTCCTGGCTGACCGGGTCGGTCCAGACCATGACCTCGACGCCGTCGTAGCCGAGGCGGGCGGCCATCTCGAACGCGGCCGCCGTGCGACTCCGGGTAGACCGAGGCCGTCGACAGGCCGACCCTGGCCCGCGGCACGGTCACCGGTCGTGCGTTCACCGGTCCAATGTAGGCGGGCAGTTACTGCGTCAGTCCGTGCAGGGTGAACGCGGCCGGCAGCACGGTCAGCACGGTGCTGACGCCGATGCCGTGACGACCGCGGTGAGCAGGTCGAGGTCGTGGCCGTGGCGGCGGCGCAGGGCGCGGGCGAGCACCAGCATGCCGATCGCGGCGACGCCGACCGCCGGCGCCGCGTAGAACGGCCAGGTCGACCAGAGCCGGTAGAAGCCGAGCCAGACGCCGAGGCCGGCGATCGGCGCCGGTCAGCGTCTGGGCGACGAAGATGCCCCACTGCAGGATCAGCGACGGCTCTCGCTCGTAGCTCGTCCTCGTCGTCCTGGTCCTCGCCGGCGTCGCCGGCCTCGTCCTCGTCCGCCTCGGTGGCGAGGCGGAACGCGGAGCGGGCGCGGCGGGCGCCGGTGTCGGTGACCTCGTCCGGGTCCGACGCCGGCCGGGGCGCCAGCGCCGTCGATCCCACCGATGCGGCGAGATCCGCCCGAGTGGCGCCGAACCTGGACTCGGCCGCGCCCTCCCGACCCGGGCGCGGCTCGGCCAGGTCGATCCGGGTCGCCCCGAACCGCGACTCGGCCAGGTCCGTCCGGACCGGCGCCAGCCCAGGCTCGACCGGCGCCGGCAGCCGGGACTCGCCGGCTCCGAAACGCGGCCCACCGAACCGGGACTCGGCCGGATCCAGACCGCGGAACCGCGACTCGCCGGCATCCGCCGGGCCGCCGAACCGGAACTCGCCCGCGTCCGCTGCCGACCCACCGAAGCGCGGCTCCGCCAGACCGGCCCGAGTCGCCCCGACGCGCGGCTCACCCCCGCCGAACCGGAACTCGGCCGGATCCGGGCCGCGGAACCGCGACTCGTCAGTGTTCCTACTGCCCCCGCCGAACCGCGACTCGGCCGGGTCGACCGTCGGCACGGGCGGTCGGGACTCCGCCGGACCGGCCCCGCTCCCGTCGAACCGGGGCTCGGCCGGCCGCGTCGCAGGGCCGCGGAAGCGCGGGTCGACGTCCGCCCGGCTCCCGCCGAACCGCGACTCGCCCGCGTCGGGCGCCGACCCGCCGAAGCGGGACTCGGCCAGGTCGGCCCGGGTCGCCCCGAAGTGGGGCTCGCCGGCGTCCGGCCGGCGGCCGCCGCCGTAGCGCGGCTCGGCCGGCGGACCGCCGAACCGCGGCTCGCCCGGGTCCGACGGACCGAAGCGCGGGCCGCCGAGCGCGGGTGCGTCCGGGGCGGGTCGGCCGCGCGGGTCGCCGGGACGGGTTCCGGGCGGCCAGGTTGTGCGCGGCGGCGCGGGCTCCGCGCGGGTGGCGCCGTGGCCGCGGCGCGGCTCGCCGCCGTACCGGAGCGGCTCGGCGGGGCCCGGCGCCCCGGGCGTACCCGGCGGCAGCCCGACGTCGACGACCCGGTAGCTCCCGCGGTCCCGGTCGCCGGTGTCCTCTGTGGAGCGTGGTGCGTACGGGTGGCGGGACGGTGGGTCCGGAAGCGGCGCGGGCGCCTCACCGGACCCGCGCGAGTGACGTCCCATCCCGCTCTCCCCAACCCGGCTCGGCCACGAAAGAGGAATGACACCGCTTCCGGCGCCCGGAGAGCAAATCGCGTGGCGTAGCGTGACCGGCGTGACGGTGGCGGTGTCGCGCGAGGTCGGGCTCGACTTCGCCCGGGAGTGGGTCGAGTTCGCCGATCCCGCCGACCCGGAGCACCTGATCCGGGCCGACCTGACCTGGCTGTGCTCGCGCTGGACGTGCATCTTCGGCCGCGGCTGCCGTGGCATCGACGCCGAGCGCCCGGACGACGGCTGCTGCACGCACGGCGCGTTCTTCTCCGACACCGCCGACGAGAAGCGGGTCAACCGCGCCTCGAAGGAGCTGACCCCGGCGGACTGGCAGTTCCACAAGGTCGGCACCAAGCGCGGGATCACCGTGCGGGACAGCGTCGGCGACGACGACCGGCGCCGGCGGACCCGGACCGTCGACGGCGCCTGCCTGTTCCTCAACCGGCCCGGGTTCGCCGGCGGCGAGGGCTGCGCGCTGCACGCGCTGGCCCTGCGCACCGGCCGGCATCCGCTGGAGACCAAGCCGGACGTCTGCTGGCAGCTGCCGATCCGCCGCGAGCAGGACTGGGTCGACCGGCCGGACGGCACCAAGGTCCTGGTCTCCACGGTCACCGAGTTCGACCGCCGGTCCTGGGGCGAGGGCGGCCACGACCTGCACTGGTGGTGCACGTCGTCGCCGGACGCGCACGTCGGCGGCGACCGCCTCTACGTCTCGTACGGCCCGGAGCTCACCGCCCTGCTCGGCGAGCCCGCGTACGAGCAGCTGTCCCGGCTCTGCGCCGCCCGCGTCGCCACCGGCCTCATCGCCCCGCACCCCGCCGACAACACGGACTGAGCCGACGGCAGGACGAGTACGAGCCCGGTCAGGTCTCGAACTTGTAGCCGAGGCCGCGCACCGTGACCAGGTGCCGCGGGCTGGACGGGATCGGGCTCGATCTTCGCCCGCAGCCGCTTGACGTGGACGTCGAGGGTCTTGGTGTCGCCGACGTAGTCGGAGCCCCAGACCCGGTCGATGAGCTGGCCGCGGGTGAGCACCCGGCCGGCGTTGCGCAGCAGCAGCTCCAGCAGGTCGAACTCCTTCAGCGGCATCGGCACGGTCCCGCCGTCCACGGTGACCACGTGCCGCTCGACGTCCATCCGGACCGGCCCGGCCTCCAGCGCCGCGGCCGCCGACTCCTCCGGCGTCTCGCCGCCGCGCCGGCGCAGCACGGCCCGGATCCGGGCCACCAGCTCGCGGGACGAGAACGGCTTGGTCACGTAGTCGTCGGCGCCGAGCTCGAGCCCGACCACCTTGTCGATCTCGCTGTCCCGGGCGGTCAGCATGATCACCGGGACGCTCGAGCGCTGCCGCAGCGTGCGGCACACCTCGGTGCCGGACAGCCCGGGCAGCATCAGGTCGAGCAGCACCAGGTCGGCGCCGGACCGGTCGAACTCGCTGAGCGCGTCCGGGCCGGTCCCGGCGACGGCGACCTCGAAGCCCTCCCGGCGGAGCATGTACGACAGCGCGTCGGAGAACGACTCCTCGTCCTCCACCACGAGCACGCGGGTCACGGGGTTCCTCTCTTGTCGGGCGCACCGGCCCGTACGGTCTCGGCGGGCACCGACGCCGCCTCGTCGTCATCATCCGGCCGCCGGTCGACATCCGAACCGGCAACGGGCAGCCGCAGGGTGAACGTGGAGCCCGAGCCCTCGACGCTCCACACGCTCACGCCGCCGCCGTGGTTGGTGGCGATGTGCTTGACGATGGCCAGGCCGAGGCCGGTGCCGCCGGTGGCCCGGGACCGCGCCGGGTCGGACCGGTAGAACCGCTCGAAGACCCGCTCCAGGTCCCGCTCGGCGATGCCGATGCCCTGGTCGCTGACGGAGATCTCGACGTACCCGTCCCGCCGCAGGGTGCCGACCGCCACCCTCGTCCCCTCCGGGCTGTACGCGATGGCGTTGTCGACGAGGTTGACCAGCGCGGTGACCAGCTGGGACTCGTTGCCGCAGACGGCCAGCCGGCCCTGGCCGCCGGAGACCACGATGATCCCGGCCGACTCGGCGGCCAGCCGGGTGCGGTCGACCGCCTCGGCGACGACCTCGTCCACGTCCACGACCGCCGGCGACGGCAGCGGCTCGGCGCCCTGCAGCCGGGACAGCTCGATCAGCTCGGCCACCAGCCGGCCGAGCCGGGTGCCCTCGTGCTGCATCCGGCCGGCGAACCGGCGGATCGCCTCCGGGTCGTCGGCCGCGTCCTGCACCGCCTCGGCCAGCAGGGTCAGCGCGCCGACCGGCGTCTTCAGCTCGTGCGAGACGTTGGCGACGAAGTCCCGGCGCACCGCCTCCAGCCGGCGGCCCTCGGTGACGTCGTCGAGCAGCAGCGCCACGTAGCCGCTCTCGACCAGCGGCGCCACCCGGGCGCTGACGGCGATCGGCTCCCGGCCGAGCCGCCCGCGGGTGTCCACGACCGTGTGCCTGCGCCTCGCCGTCGCGGCGGGCGGCCCGGGCCAGCCGGCGCAGGTCGTCGACGACGACCCGGCCGCCGCGGACCACGCCCATCTGCCGGGCGGCCGGGTTGGCCAGCACCACCTCGTCGGCCGGGTCGAGCACGACCGCCGCGCTGCCCATCACCTCGAGCACCCGGCGGGCCAGCGTCGGCGGGACGGGCTCGGTCGCGGGAGGCGGCGCCGCGGGGGCCGGCGCCGCGGGCGGGTCGGCGGCCCGGCGGCCGATCAGCACGAGCGCGACGAGAACGCCGGCAACCGCCCCGACCAGCAGGGCGGCGGCGACCGCCACGATCTCCACGCCACCGATCGTACGGTCGCCCGGGTGCGGGACCGGCCGCTCACCGGGGCGGTCCCGGTCGGTCCGGCCAGGAGTTCACCCGGCGTACGGGCAGGGTTCACCGGCAGAACGGCCGGGTAACCCGGCTCGGACTAGGCTCCGCAAAGGAAACCTTGGGGAGGTGTGTCGGTGCGCGAGACGTTCCACGGCGAGCTCGACCAGATCGGTCGCACGCTCGTCGACATGAGCGAGGCGGTGGCCGTCGCCATGAGCGACGCGACCTCGGCGCTGCTCGACGCCGACCTCTCGCTGGCCGAGAAGGTGATCTCCGAGGACGCGGAGGTCGACCGGCTGCGCGACGACATCGAGGCGCGGGCGTTCGACCTGCTGGCCCGGCAGCAGCCGGTCGCTGTCGACCTCCGCACGGTCATCACCAGCCTCAAGGCGGTGGCCGACCTCGAGCGGATGGGCGACCTGGCCCTGCACATCGCCAAGGTGGCCCGGATGCGCTACCCGGCCTCGGCCGTGCCGGACGACGTGCGCGGCACGATCCGGGAGATGGGCGCGGTCGCGCTGTCCATCGTGACCAAGACCCGGCAGGTCCTCGAGGGTCAGGACATCTCGCTGGCCGAGCAGCTGGAGCGCGAGGACGACGCGATGGACGCGCTGCACCGGCGGCTGTTCGCGCACCTGCTGTCCGGCGAGTGGACCCACGGCATGGAGCCGGCCATCGACATCACGCTGATCGGCCGCTACTACGAGCGTTACGCCGACCACGCGGTCTCGGTCGCCCGCCAGGTGATCTTCCTGGTCACCGGCGAGCCGGCGCCGCTGCCGACCGCGATCAACAACGGCGCCACCGAGACCGCCCTCGGCGTCTGACCGGCCTCCTCCCGGCCGACCCGGCTGCTACCGGCCGACCCGGCGCAGCGCGTCCGGGGTCAGGTCGGCGATCCGCGGGTAGCCGTCGACGGCCATGATGAGGTCGGTCTCGGCCAGCAGGCAGCGCAGCACGTGCTCGATGCCGGCCTGCCCGCCCACCGCCAGCCCGTACGCGTACGGCCGGCCGACGCCGACCGCGGTCGCGCCGAGGGCGAGCGCCTTGACCACGTGCGCCGCCGCCGCGCACGCCCGAGTCGAACCAGACCGGGAGGTCGCCGGCCGCCGCCACCACGCCGGGCAGGCAGTCCAGCGCCGGCAGCCCACCGTTGGCCTGCCGGCCGCCGTGGTTGGAGCAGTAGATCCCGTCCACCCCGGCGTCGACGGCCCGGCGGGCGTCGTCCGGCGCGCAGATGCCCTTCAGCAGCAGCGGCAGCCGGGTCAGCGACCGCAGCCAGTCCAGGTCGGCCCAGGTCAGCGCCGGGGTCCCGAACAGCGACGCCCACAGCCCGGTGGCCGCCTGCTGGTCCTCCTCCGGCGGCACGGCCAGCTTGGCCCGGAACACCGGGTCGGTGAAGTAGTTGGCCAGGCACAGCCCGCGCAGCTGCGGGAAGCTGGCCAGCGCCAGGTCCCGCGGCCGCCAGCCGAGGGTGAGCGTGTCGAGCGTGACGACGATCCCGGCGTAACCAGCGGCCTCGGCGCGGTGCACGAAGCTCTCGGTCAGCTCCCGGTCGTCGGGCGGGTAGAGCTGGAAGTAGCCGGGGGTGTCCCCGAGCGCCGCCGCCACCTCCTCCAGCGGGTCCTGCATGAGCGTGGAGGCGACCATCGGCACGCCGGTGGCCGCGGCGGCCCGGGCGGTGGCCAGGTCGCCGTGCCCGTCCGGGTCGCACAGCGCGATCACCCCGACCGGCGCCATCAGCAGCGGCGTGGCCAGCCGGCGCCCGAACAGCTGCACCGACAGGTCCCGCTGGGCCGCGCCGACCAGCATCCGGGGCATCAGCCCCCACCAGTCGAACGCCTCGACGTTGACCCGCTGGGTGCGCTCGTCGCCGGCGCCGCCGGCCACGTACGACCACAGCTCCGGCGAGAGCGCCTGCTCGGCCCGCCGCTCCAGCTCGGCCCAGGACATCGGCAGCTCCGGGCGGACGCCCTGCAGCCCGGCCAGGTACGTCGCGAACTGCCAGTCGCCGTAGTTGGCCACCGCGGGCCGCCTAGCGGCCCTGGTTCTTGACCGCCTCGATGGACTCGGCGGCGGCGGCGGGGTCGAGGTAGTCACCGCCGGCCTTGACCGGCGCCATCTGCTCGTCCAGGTCGTAGCGCAGCGGGATGCCGGTCGGGATGTTCAGCCCGACCACCTCCTCGTCGGAGAGCCCGTCGAGATGCTTGACCAGCGCCCGCAGCGAGTTGCCGTGCGCGGCGACCAGCACGACCCGGCCGAGCCGCAGGTCCGGCACCAGCGCGTCGTACCAGTACGGCAGCATCCGGTGCACCACGTCGGCCAGGCACTCGGTGCGCGGCAGGGTCTCCAGCAGGTCCGCGTAGCGCGGGTCGCCGGCCTGGGACCACTCGCTGTCGTCGTCCAGCGGCGGCGGGCGGCTCGTCGTACGACCGGCGCCAGCGCACGAACTGGTCGTCGCCGTACTTCTCCCGGGTCGCGGACTTGTCCAGGCCCTGCAGCGCGCCGTAGTGGCGCTCGTTGAGCCGCCAGGACCGGCGCACCGGCAGCCAGGCCAGGTCGGCGGCGTCCAGCGCCAGCTCGGCGGTGCGGATCGCCCGGCGCAGCAGCGAGGTGTGCACGACGTCCGGTCGCAGCCCGGCGTCGCGGATCAGCTCGCCGGCGTGCGTGGCCTCGGTCATGCCCTTGTCCGACAGGCCGACGTCCACCCAGCCGGTGAACAGGTTCTTCGCGTTCCACTCGCTCTCGCCGTGCCGCAGCAGCACCAGGGTCGCCGTCACGGCCCAAGCCTATTGCCGGGTCATCTCGACCAGGGCGGTGAGGGTGCGCCAGTTGCGGGCGGTCGCGTCGACGCCGAGCTTCTTCAGCGCCCGGTCGACCTTGGGCCGGCCGTACCGGTCGTGCCAGTCGACGACGACCTCCTCGCCGCGGTGGGCGACCCGGACCGGCGCGTAGTCATCGGCCAGGAAGGCCTCCACCCGCTCGGCCTCCGGCTCGCCGGACAGGTGCAGCACCGCGATCAGCTTCGGGTGGTCGGCGGCCTGCTCCGGGAACGGGTTCCAGGCCAGCACCTCGGCCAGCTGCCGGCCGGTGCGCATCATCACCGGGGTGTCGACGCCGAAGTGGTCGAGGATCACGTCGTGCACGGCCTGGCCGACCTTGGCCGGCGACCGCAGCGTCGAGTCGAGCACGACGTTGCCGCTGTTGACGTACGTCTGCACGTCGGTGAAGCCCGCGGCCGCGAGCGCGTCCCGCAGCTTCGGCATCGAGACCTTGTTGTGCGCGCCGAGGTTCACCGCGCGCAGCAACGCCACCCAGGTCGGCACGGGACGCAGCTCTAGGCGCGTCCGGGATCGGCGAAGCGGGCGAACGCGCGCAGGTTGGCCAGCGACTCGCCGCGCTTGACCCGCCAGGCCCACTCCCGCTTGATCGAGTCGCCGAAGCCGAGCCGGAGCATCGTGTCGAAGTTCTCGTCCGCGTACGTCAGCACCGCGCCGAGCAGCCGGTCGATCTCGTCCGGGGTGACCGCGGCCAGCGGCAGCCGGCCGACCAGGTAGACGTCGCCGTCCCGGTCGAGCGACCAGGCCACCCCGTACATCCGGCTGTTGCGCTGGAGAAGGAAGTCGTACAGCTCGGCGTGGCCCTCGTCGGCGTGCCGCATCACGAACGCCTCGACCAGCAGCGCGTGGTCGCCGACGACCAGCCAGCACGGCGTGGCCAGCCGGTGCGTGCCGGGCAGCGAGACCAGGTAGGACCCCTCGCCGGTGCGCTCGAACTCCAGCTCCCGGTCGGTCAGCGTGGTCCGGATGACCTCGTCCAGCTCGGCGCCGCGTCACGATCCCCCCACGGCCGCCGCGAGCGGGGCGCTCCCCCGGTCGGCCAGCGCGCCACGATAGGCGACCAGCAGGCCCTCGGCGGTGCGTTGCCAGGAGAACCGCTCGGCGTGCCGGCGGGCCGCGCCGGCCATCCGGGTCCGCAGTCCCGGGGCGGTGACCAGCTGGTCGATCGCGGCGGCGAAGTCGGCCGGCCGGTGCGAGTCGACCAGCAGCCCGGACTCCCCGTCCCGCACCGCGGTCGTCAGGCCGCCCACCGCGGCCGCGACGACCGGGGTCCCGCAGGCCTGCGACTCCAGCGCGACCAGCCCGAACGACTCGCTGTGGCTGGGGACGACCGTGACGTCGGCGGCCCGGTACCAGTCGGCCAGCAGGTCGGCGCGGGCCGGCGGCTCGAACCGGACGAGGTCGGCGATGCCGAGCGCGGCGGCCAGCTTGTGCAGCGACTCGGGACGGTCGAGCCCGGTCCCGCTCGGGCCCCCGACGATCGCGACCTGCAGCCGGTCGTCGGAGCTCCGGCATCCGCTCGAGCAGCGGCGGGACGGCCCGCAGCAGCAGGTCGGGCGCCTTGAGCGGCTGGATGCGCCCGACGAACAGCAGCAGCACGGCGTCCGGAGGCACCCCGAGCCGGGTCCGCGCCGCCGACGCGTCGGCCATCCGGAACAGCTCCAGGTCGACGCCCGGCGGGACCGTGACGACCTGGTCGGCCCGGGCGCCGTAGAGGCCGCGCAGCTGCTGCGCCTCGTCCGCGGTGGACGCGATCAGCCGGTCGGCCTCGGCCGCGATCCGGTCCTCGCCGACCAGCCGGGCCAGCGGCTCCGGGCGGTCGCCGTCGGCGAGCGAGGCGTTCTTGACCTTGGCCAGCGTGTGCGCGGAGTGCACCAGCGGCACCGCCCAGCGCGACCGCGCCATCCGGCCGACCTGGCCGGACAGCCAGTAGTGCGAGTGCACCAGGTCGTACCAGCCCGGCTCCTGGGCGGCCTCGACCCGCAGCACCTCGGAGGTGAACGCGCACAGCTGGGCCGGCAGGTCGGCCTTGTCGAGGCCCGCGTACGGCCCGGCGACCACGTGCCGGACCAGCACGCCCGGGCTCAGCTCGACCACCGGCGGCAGCGCGCTCGACGTGGCCCGGGTGAACACGTCCACCTCGACGCCCATCTCGGCCAGCCGCCGGGACACCTCGAGCACGTAGACGTTCATGCCGCCGGCGTCGCCGGTGCCCGGCTGGTCCAGCGGCGAGGTGTGCACGGACAGCGTCGCCACTCGGCGCGGGCGGGAGAGCGAGAACGGAACCACCGCATGGCTCAGCCGGCACAGCCACCTCCGCAGATCCCGGGACTCGCGGGCGCACGCCGCCCAGAAAGGCCCAACAGTCGGCTTGCCCGAAACCTGCCCGACCCAGTCCGACGGAGATCTGCGTCACCTGGGCGGGGGAACCGCCGGCGGGGCGCCCGGTGACCGGGTCGAGGCCGGCGCGGCGGCGGCGGACCCGCCGATCACGCCGAACGAGCGCCTCGATGACGTCCAGCACCCAGCCGACCAGGCCGCCCAGCTCGCGCTGGTCGGCGGCCAGCACTCACAGGGCCACGCCGACCAGGCGCGGCTCCGGCCGCAGCTCGACGCCGAACCGCGTCGCCACGCCGTCGCGGACCTCGCGGGCCAGCGCGACCAGGTCGCCGGCCCGGCCGCCGCCGCGGTGGGTGAGCGCGAGCGTGTGCTTGGTGGAGATCCGCACCGGGCCGGCGCCGTACCCCTTGGCGAAGCCGGCCCGCCCGATCAGCCAGGCCGCGGACAGCTTGCGGCCGCCGGTCGCCGGCCAGGACGGGTACGAGGTGCCCGGCTCCAGCCGGGCCTCGAACGCGGCCAGCGCGGCCGGGTCGAGCACCGGGTTGGTGAAGAACGACCCGGCGCTCCAGGTGTCCGGGTCGGCCGCGTCGACGACCATGCCCTTGCCGCGCCGCAGGTCGAGCACCGCCTCGCGCACGTCGGCGAGCGGGGCGACCTCGCCGACCGCGCCGGCCAGCTCCGCGTACCGCAGCGGGCCGGACTTGTCGCTCGCGGTCAGCGCGAACACGACCCTGGTGACCACGTACCGGTCGGTGTGCTTGAACAGCGAGTCCCGGTAGCCGAACCGGCACTCGGCCGGGGTCAGCGCGCGGACCGTGCCCAGCTCCCGGTCGTACGCGTCGACGCGGGTGATCGTCTCGGCGACCTCCTGGCCGTACGCGCCGACGTTCTGCACCGGGGTCGCGCCGACCAGGCCGGGGATGCCGGACAGCGCCTCGATCCCGGCCCAGCCCTCGGCGACCGCGCGGGCGACCAGGTCGTCCCAGGGCTCGCCGGCCTCGACGGTCAGCGTGCGGGTGTCGCCGTCGGCCTCGACCACGACCCCGCGGGTGCGGATCAGCACGACCGTGCCGGGCCAGCCGGCGTCGCCGACCACGAGGTTGGACCCGCCGCCGACGAGCAGCATCGGCTCGCCGCGCCCGTCGGCGGCCCGCACCGCCTCGACCAGCTCGGCCGCGCTGCCGGCCTCGACCAGGGCGTGGGCCGGGCCGCCCAGCCGCAGCGTGGTCAGCTCGGCCAGCGGCACCCCGGATCGCACCTCCACCCGGCCAACCCTACGGGTCCGGCGCGCACCGCCCGGCGCAGCGCCCACCGGCGTGCCGGCGCGCCACGGCCGGCAGGCGCCCTGACGGCGCGCCGACGGCCGGCCGCGGCGTCGGAGCTCGACCGGGACGAACCGGCGGCCGCGGCGCCTTGGCGACGCCGGCTGGACGCCGTCCGTTTCCACGACGCCGGGCAGGCACGCCCTAGGATCCTGCGCCGTGCGGAAGTCGCCGCGGCTCGCCGCCGGGCGGGCTCGCGCGCTCGGCCTACCGACCCGCGGCACCACCGCGCCGAACCGGCTGCGCAGAGTGGACCGCTGGATCGTCGGCACCCAGGCGGCCCGGCTGCGGGACGCGGTCGACCCGCTGGTCGTCGACCTCGGCTACGGCGCCAGCCCGGTGACCACGGTGGAGCTGGCCGACCGGCTCGCCGACGTGCGCAAGGACGTCCGGGTGCTCGGGCTGGAGATCGACCCGGACCGGGTCGCCGCGGCCGCGGCCAGCGCCGACCCGCCGCGGCTGGAGTTCGCCCGCGGCGGCTTCGAGCTGGCCGGCCGGCGCCCGGTGCTGGTGCGCGCGCTCAACGTGCTCCGGCAGTACGACGAGGCGGCCGCGGCCGACGCCTGGACCGAGATGTGCGGCCGGCTCGGCCAGGGCGGCCTGCTGGTCGAGGGCACCTGCGACGAGCTCGGCCGGCGGGCCTGCTGGGTCGCGCTGGACGCCAGCGGTCCGCTGACGATCACGCTGGCCGCCCGGGTCGCCGACCTGCACCGGCCCAGCGACCTGGCCGAACGGCTGCCGAAGGCGCTGATCCACCACAACGTGCCGGGCCAGCCGGTGCACGCGCTGCTGCGGGCGTTCGACCGGGCCTGGGCGGTCGGCGCGCCGTACCAGACCTTCGGCCCGCGGCAGCGCTGGTCCGCCGCGGTGGAGCGGCTGGCCGAGCAGGGCTGGCCGGTGATCGGCGGCCGGTCTCGCTGGCGTCTCGGTGAGATCACACTCCGGTGGTCGTCGGTGTCCTCTCAGTGATTACTGCGACACGATCGGGGGAGGAATGCACTGTGAACGTGACTCGTGCCCGAAGTCGGTGGAACGATTCCGTACGTGATCGCCGAGACGCAGGGGGTGAGCGCGACGGCGGACCAGCCCACCACCACTGACGGCCGGGAACGGCGCGACTGGTGGGTGGCGGCACTGCGGCGCGAGGGCGCCGCGTTCGCCACCGCGGCCCAGGCGGCGGACCCGGACGACGACGTTCCCACCTGCCCGGGTTGGACCGTGCGCCGGCTGGTCGCGCACGTCGGCCGGGTGCACCGCACCGCGACCGCCGGCGTGCTCGACGGCACCGTGGAGCCGCCCGCGCTGGCCGCCCGGCCGCCGGCGGACGACAGCAAGATGCTCGGCTGGTACACCGAAGGGCCTGGAGAAGCTGCTGCAGGTCTTCACCGACGCCGAGCCGCACCTGGACGACTTCTGGCCGCGGCGGATGGCGCACGACACGACCGTGCACCGGTTCGACGCCGAGCTGGCCGCGTACGCGAAGGCCGGCGGGTTCGACGCGGCGCTCGCCGCGGACGGGGTCGGCGAGGTCGTGGAGAGCATGCTGCAGCTGCGCGCCGGCGACGAGCCGCTCGCCTCGGCCCGCGGCGACGTGCTGGTCGAGTGCACCGACACCGGCGACGTCTGGCTGGTCTCGCTGGAGCCGGGGCGGGTCACCGCGACCCGGCCGGAGCGCCGGCCCCGGCGGATGGACGCCCGCATCGCCGGCCCGGCCGCGGACCTCTACCTCGTGCTGTGGGGCCGGCTGCCGCTCGACCCGGCCGAGCCGGGCCGCACCCGGCGCCGGCAGGTCGAGGTCACCGGCGACCGGGCGCTCGCCGAGCTGGTCCGGACGGGCTGACACCGGGCGCCCGTTCGGCTCGCCCCGTCCGGCGCCCGTTCGGCTGGCACCGTGCCGCGGCCGTTCGGCACAGCGCCCGGGAAGGTGAACGTCAGGTGTGATGGCTGTGCGACGGCGCCAGTTCCGGCTACGGTCTGTCTCGTGGACCCCGTGCTCGTCACCGAACGCCTCCTCGCGCGTCCCTGGACGCTCGACGAGGCGGATCTCGCCGCGGCGTACGACGTGTATTCGCGACCAGAGGTCGCGCAGTGGATCGGCGCTCCGATGGAGGCGGCCGAGATCAAGATCCGGATCGAGCGGTGGGCCCAGCCCATCGACGACCCGACGTACGGGGTCTGGGCGGTCGAGGAGCTGGCCCGGCCCGGCCTGCCGATCGGCAGCGTGCTGCTCCGGCCGCTGCCGCCCGACGAGGAGGACGTCGAGGTCGGCTGGCACCTGCACCCCGCGGTGTGGGGTCGCGGATATGCGACGGAGATCGGCCGGGCGGCGGCGAAGCGGGCGTTCGACACCGGGATCGACGAGGTGTTCGCGATCGTCCGGCCCGGCAACGAGCGCTCCAGCCAGGTCGCCCGCCGGCTCGGGATGTCCTACGTCGGGCGCACCGACAAATACTGGGGACTGCACGCCGAGCTGTTCCGGCTGCGCCCGGCGGATCTGACCGACCCGATGGAGCTCAGCCGGTACGCGACGCGGTAGGGCGCTGGCCCGACCGGCGTTGCCTCGCCGGCGTCGTTCTTTCCTGCGCTCTGCCAGCGTTGCGCTTACCAGCGGTCGCCGCCGCCCTGGATCTGACGGACGGCCGGGCGGACGTCGACGAGGTAGACGATCGAGGCCACGATCCCGGCCAGGCCGAGGATGCCGAGGGGGCCGAAGAGAAGGCCGACGACGAGGGCGATCGCGGTGATGGCGAGCCAGGCCGGCTTGGTCAGCTTGCCCGCCGCCTCGAACGCCTTGGTCGGCCGCATGACGCAGTCGATCAACGCCCATCCCTGCACCACCACGATGGCGAGCGAGAGAAGGGACAGCAGCGCGTTGTTCAGCCCGAACACGTGTCTAGCGTAACCGCTCGGCGACACCACTTGGTAAGCGCTTGGGGAATCCTGCCGGGTGCGCATCGTTGCGGCGGGCACCGTGCCGCCCGCGGGTGCACGGCGGACGGCACGGTGGTCCCACGCCGCGTCGCTCGGCGGTGTGCGAGCGACACGACGTCGACGCCGTGTCGCCCTCCTCCCCCACCGGAGGGCGACACGGCCCCGGCCGGCGCCGCCGCCAGGGCCGGCGCGGCCGAGCAGGCCGTGCCGCCCACGGGGAGGGACGGCACGGCGGTCCGGGCCGCGCCGCCCACGGGTCGGAGAGCGGCGCGGCAACTCAGGCCGTGTCGCCCTTCTCCCCCCTCCAAGGGCGACACGGCTGTCCAAGCCGCGCGACCCACAGGGGACGGCACGGCGAGCCTGGCGCCGCGCCGTCCCCACAGGGGCAGGGACGACACGGCGGTCTGCGGCCGATCCACCCGCAGCGGGGAGGCGGCCGGTTGGGCCGTGCCGCCCCACGGGGAAAGGCGGCACGGCGGTCTCGGGCCGGTCCTCCACAGCGGACGGCCGGTCCGGGGCCGTGCCGCCCCACGGGGATAAGGCGGCACGGCGGTCTCGGGCGGTCCTCAAGCGGACGGCCGGTCAGGGCCGTGCCGCCCCACGGGTAGGCGGCACGGCGGCGGGCACGCGCAGCCGGTCAGGGGCCGGGCCGTCCGCACGGGGGTAGGGACGGCACGGCGGTCTGCGGGCGCACCCGCCGGCAACGGCCGGGCGGCCGGTTAGGGCCGTGCCGCCCCACGGGGGTAAGACGGCACGGCGGTATGCGGGCGCACCCCGCCGGCAACGGCCGGGCGGCCGGTTAGAGCCGCGCCGTCCCACGGGGGTAAGACGGCACGGCGGTCTCGGGCCGGGCCGCCCGAAAGGACGGCACGGCGATCCCGTGCGACGGTCGGGCGCGCCGGCCCACCAGGTGGGCGGCGCGGCAGACCGAACGCCGCGCGGTTCGGGGGCCGTGCCGCCCTGACGGGGGTTGGGCGACACGGCCCGTCCTCAGCACGCGCCGGCTCGACGAGCCGGCGCGGCAAGTTCGGCAGCCGGGCAAGGTCGGAGGACCGTCCGGCGGTACAGCGGAAGATCCCGGTGTCCACTGTGGACCGCAGATCATGCGGTCCACAGTGGACTCAGCGGGCTGGCGCCGCGCTGCCCCCCGAGGCGGCACGGCACCGATCGTGGCCGCGTCCAATCGACGCCTTACCACGTGGCCGACCGAACCAACGCCCGGCACCACGGCCGGAGTTCCGGACCGCGGTGCCGGGCGACGAGCGTCACACAACATTGCGTCGGAGGCGGACCCCCGACGCCGCGTCTCAGGCCTTCGGCGCCCGCTTGGCCGGCGCCTTCCGGGCCGGCGCGGTCTTCGCCGCCGGCTTCCGGGTGGCCGGCCGACCCGGCCGGGTCACGGTCTCTTCGGCCTTGCTGACCGCCTTGCCGGCGTCCGCGACCGCGTCCCCGGCCTTGGCGAAGGTCTCCTTGACCTCAGGGCTCCGGCGCAGCCGCCGGACCACCAGCTCGCCGCGGTGGGCCAGCGACTCGTAGGTGTCCCGGGCCTGGGCCGTGTAGCGTCCCGTAGGCCCCGGCCGCCTGCTCGGCGGCGTTCTCGACCGCGGACCGCACGGCGGCGGCGTCGAGCTGCCGCCCGCCGGACTGCAGCTTGCGCACCCGCGCCTGCACCTCGGCCGGCAGCTGGCTCAGCTGGGTCTGCAGCCGCTCGTAGGCGAACTCGCTCGCGCCCACCGCCGCGTACCACGGCTTGCGGGCCTCCTCGAGCGCGACCTTGCCCTGCTCCAGGACGGTCTCTCGATACTTGCGCACATCATCGGTGATCGGCATTGCTGTTCTCCTCCGTGTGGGGGTCCGGTTCCGCTTGCGTGGCCGAGCGGGCCGCGTTCTCCCGGCGGAAGGACTCGTAGATCTCCAGCAGGACCTGCTTCTGCCGCTCGGTGAGCACCGTGTCGCCGAGGATCGCGCCGACGACCGTGGCGTCACCCACCCGCTCGTCGAGGATCCCGGCCTGCACGTACAGCTGCTCGGCCGAGATCCGCAGCGCCTTGGCGATCTGCTGCAGGATCTCCGCGGACGGCTTGCGCAGCCCGCGCTCGATCTGGGACAGGTAGGGGTTGGACACGCCGGCGGCCTTCGCCAGCTGCCGCAACGACACCTGAGCGGCATGGCGCTGCTCGCGGATGTAGTCACCCACGTCCCGCAGCACCATGCCATCGACGGTACGGACCGGTGCTAGCTATTGCAAGCACACAGCTAGCACTCGCGGCGTGGGCTCCGTCACGCCGGAATCGGCTCGCGCCCGAGGTTGTTGAGCAGTCAAATACTTCCGGAGGCCCGACCGTCGATGACCCGTACTGCCCTGACCAACGCTCCCCTACACCCACTGCTGTCCGAGCGGTGGAGCCCGCGCGGCTTCGACACCAGCCACCGGCTGCCCGAGCAGCAGCTGACCGCGCTGCTGGAGGCGGCCCGCTGGTCGCCGAGTGCCAACAACGCCCAGCCCTGGCGGTTCGTGGTGACGCAGCGGGGCGAGGCCGCGTTCGAGCGGCTGGTCAGCACGCTGTCGGGCAACAACCGGCGCTGGGCCGGCCGGGCCAGCGCGCTGCTGCTGGTGCTCGCCGAGTCCGCCGACGAGACCGGCACACCCCGGCCGTACGCGCTGTACGACACCGGGCAGGCGGTCGCCCACCTGGTCACCCAGGCGCAGGCCGAGGGGTTGTCGACGCACCAGATGGGCGGGTTCGACAAGGATGCCGCGGTCGCCGGGTTCGGCATCGACCCGCGGTTCACGCCGGTCGTGGTGATCGCCGTCGGGCGGCGCCAGGACGAGCACGGGCTGCCGGACGACCTGGCCGAGCGGGAGGGCGCGCCGCGTCACCGCCGCCCGCTGGCGGAGCTGGTCCTGCCCACCGCGCCGGCGCTCGACCTGCCCCGCACCGCCTGACCCGAGCCGGCGACGGGCGCCGCGACGGGGCGCGGCCCCATACTGCGGGGGTGAGCGGACCGGTGGACACCGCGGACGCGCCGGTCATCGACGCGGCCGGCGCCCCTGAAGCACCCTGCGTCGAGATCGGCGAGAGCCGCGAGTCCCGGGTCGGCGCGGTGCCGGTGCGCCGCGCGCTCCCGCGCCGGGAGCGCCGCACCGTCGGCCCGTGGTGCTTCGCCGACCACATGGGCCCGGTCCGGGTCACCGAGACAGCACGGCCTCGACATCGGCCCGCACCCGCACACCGGCCTGCACACCGTCACCTGGCTGATCGCCGGCGAGGTGCTGCACCGGGACAGCCTCGGCACCGAGCAGCTGATCGCCCCGGGCCAGCTCAACCTGATGACCGCCGGCCGCGGGGTCTCCCACTCCGAGGAGGCGACCGGCAGCTACCGCGGCACCCTGCACGGCGTGCAGCTGTGGGTGGCGCAGCCGGACGCAGACCCGGTTCGGCGAGCCGGAGTTCGCCCACCACGCCGACGCTGCCGCAGCTCGAGGTCGACGAGTCCACGCTGACCGTGCTGGCCGGCGCGTTCGAGGGCGTCACCTCGCCGGCGCGTCAGGACGGCCCGCTGGTCGGCGTCGACGCGGTGATCCGCCCCGGCATCTCGGTCTGGCCGCTGCGGACCGACTTCGAGCACGGGCTGGTGGTGCTGTCCGGCGAGGTCGCCGTCGAGGGCCGGCCGGTGCGCTCGGACCGCTTCGCCTACCTCGGGCTCGGCCGGTCCGAGCTGGTCGCTGGACGCGGTCGAGCCGGCCCGGGTGCTGCTGCTCGGCGGCGACCCGTTCGGCCGAGCCGATCCTCATGTGGTGGAACTTCGTGGCCCGCTCCCGGGACGAGATCACCGGCGCGTACGAGCAGTGGCGGGCCGAGGACGGCCGGTTCGGCGAGGTGCACTCGGCCCTGGACCGGATCCCGGCGCCACCGCCGCCCTGGCGTGCGCTAGCAGTCGGCGCGCAGCCGGGCCGACCCCGGGCGCACCGGCCCGTCGGCGAAGACCGACACCGGTGACCGAG
Source organism: uncultured Actinomycetota bacterium (assembly GCA_963770145.1). GTDB lineage: Bacteria > Actinomycetota > Actinomycetes > Mycobacteriales > CADCTP01 > CADCTP01. The sequence goes on from CAVYOJ010000003.1 coordinate 112,611, forward strand.
CGGTCGGTCGGCAGGCCGGTCAGGTCCCCGGACCAGCCGTCACCGTCGCGGTGCAGTGCGACCACCGCGCCGGTCCGGGCGACGGCCGTCACCCGGGAGACCTCGACGCCGCCGGTGGTCGCGTGCAGGTGCGCCGACCAGGACTCGCCGCAGGACACCTGGGTGACGCTCACCTCGACCGAGCCGGCGGAGCGGGACCGGCGGCCGGTCGCGTCCGTCGCGCGCCTGCGGAGCCGCGGCGGAGAGGACGCCGCCGGCGGGTGCCGGCGAGCGCGCGCCGGCGTCCGCCCGGCCGCCGCTGCCGACGGCGCGGCCGCGCAGCGATGCCGAGGCGCCGCCGGCCGAGCCGAACGGGGCCTGGCCGAGCGCCGGCACCGGGTCGTCGGCCGCCTGCACCGGCGCCGCGGCCGCGCTCGGCGCGGCGGCCGCGGCCGGGCAGCGCGGCCGGCGCAGCGCCGCCGAGGAGCCGGCGTTGCCCTTGGTCGGCAGCACGACCAGCAGGCCGAGCGCGATCACCACGACGGCCGCGGCCGACCAGGCGAGCACCCGGCCGGAGAGCCGGCGCCGGTCCAGCGGGATCGGGAAGCCGTCCGGCTCGAACGGGCGGGCCCGGCGGGCCAGCTCGGCCCGGAACGCGACGGCCTCCGCGACCGGCGGCGGCGAGCAGCTCGGCCGCGCAGCCACTCCGGCGGGACCTGCGCCGGGCGGCACCCGCCGGGGCAGCGCGGCCGGCGCGAACCCGAGCAGCGCGGCGACGTCGAACGGGCCGAGCCCGCGCCGGCCGCAGCTCGGCCGCCTCGTCCTCGGCCGCGGCGCCGGCACCCCGGCGCAGGCACTCGTTGCGGGTCAGCGCCAGCAGCCAGGGCCGCATCCGCTCCGGGTCGACGAGGTCGGCGACCGCGCCGGTCGCGACCAGCAGCGCGTCGAGCACGGCCCCGGCGGCCTGGTCCGCCCGGTCGGCGTCCGGGCTGGCCGGCCAGCAGGAACTCCGCGTAGCCGAACAGGTCAGGCCCGTACGCGTCGTACGCGGCGAGCAGGCCGGCCTCGTTCCCGGCGGCCGAGTGCGACAGCGAGGGCAGCTTCGGACGGAGGTTGCGAATCCGGCGCCGAGTCGCCCACGGCGGGAGAACGTACCGCACCCGGACGCCGGGTCGATCACACCCAGGCGTCGCCGGCCAGCCGAATCGACCCGACCGGGTGACCGCCGCCGAGAACCGGCGCCTCGGCGAGCTCATCCAGTACCGCTGCGTGCACGCCCACTCGGCGCAACGCCCCCACCAGCAGCGGCGTACGGGCCCGGCCGGTGCCGTCGGCGACCTTGACCGCGACCGCCGCGCCGTCCGGCGGTGGCCGCCGCGAACACGCCCTCGGCGCCGTCCTTGGCCAGCACCCCGGGCGCGCCGGCCATCAGCGCGGTCACGTCCCGGCCGGTGCCGCCGACCAGGTCGGGGTGCGCCCGCATCGCGTCGGCGACCCGCCGCTCGGCGGGCCCGGCGCGGCGGTGACCAGCCGGGCGAACGCGCGGGCCAGCCCGGTCAGGCGTGAGCCCGAACAGCGGCGCACCGCAGCCGTCCACCGCGACCGCGCGTCACCGGCTGGCCGGCCAGGTCCTCGACCGCGGCCCGGATCGCGACCTGCAGCGGGTGGTCCGGCTCGGCGTAGCCGGCCAGCGGCCAGCCGTTGGCGACGCAGGTGAGCACCATCGCGGTGTGCTTGCCGGAGCAGTTCATGGTGACGCGCGGCTCGGGACCGCCGCCGGCCGCCAGCATCGCCCGCGGCCGCCTCCTCGTCGAGCGGCAGCGCCGGCGGGCAGGCCAGCGCGCTCTGCGGGAGCCGGTGCCGGCGAGCAGGTCGCGGACCCGGCGGACGTGGGCCGGCTCGCCCGAGTGCGAGCTGGCCGCGACGGCCAGGTCGGGCGGCGGCAGGGCCAGCCCGGCGCGCAGCATGCCGACCAGCTGCAGCGGCTTGTTGGCCGAGCGCGGCAGATGCGGCGCGTCCGGCTCGCCGGCCTTGGCCAGCACCGCCCCGACGGCGTCCAGCGCGACCACCGACTGCCGGCGTGCACGCTCTCCACGAAGCCGGACCGGACGACCTCGACCAGGTCGCGTACGGGCAGGCGGTCACGGCGGACCACGACCCCGAGCAGCGCTCGCGGGTCTCCTCGACGGCGGCCGGCGGCCGCTGCGCGATCCGGGCCAGCCCGGCGGCGCGGGCGACCAGCTGGGCGTTGTCCCGGACCGGCTCGCCCGGCCCGTACGTCAGCGTGTCCTCCATGCCGACCCGCAGGTGCCCGCCGGCGGACAGCGCGGCGAGCATCACCGGCAGCGTGGTCCGGCCGACACCGGTGGCCGAGAAGGTGGCGCCGGCCGGCAGCATCTGCACCGCGGCGACCAGCGCGCGCGCGGTGCCCGGCATCCCGCCCGGCACGCCCATGACGAAGTCGCAGTGCACGTGGCCGCCGTACGGCGGGCCGTGCCTGTCGAGCAGCCGGTGCAGCGTGGCGAGCTGGCCGAGTCGAAGATCTCGTACTCCGGGACGATCTCGCCGCTCCCGCATCGCGCGTGTGCAGCTCGACGATGAACTCCCAGCGGTTGAGGAAGACGTCCGGGCCGAAGTTGACCGTGCCCATCGTGCAGCTGGCCGCGTCCGGCGCCGCCGTCCAGCGCGCGCCAGCCGGTCGGCCTCCGGGTCGGTGACCGCGCCGCCGGTGGACAGCTGCACGACCAGCTCGGTCGACTCCCGCAGCGCCGTCACCGTCTCGGTCAGCCGGGCCAGGTCGAGCGTCGGCCGCGTCTCGGCGTCCCGGACGTGCACGTGCACCACGCTGGCCCCGATGTCCGCGCACGCCCGCGCCGTCCGGACCAGCTCGTCCAGCGTCACCGGCAGCGCCGGGGCGTCCGCCTTGGCCGTCTCCGCGCCGGTCGGCGCCACCGTGATCATCGTCGTCGGGGGCATGCCGCGATCGTGGCAGACGCCGGCCGGCGCCCTGGCCGCGGTCGGGCGGGCTACCCATCCGCCGGCGGGTGAGTCGCCGCCGTCCGGACCCGCGCTCCCCCGCTGCGGGTGAGGCGCCGGGCCGCTCGATGCGGGTGACTGGTGGCAGGTGACGACGGGAGATCGCGATGTTGAAGCACCCCAACGGGCCGGAGTCGACCGGTGGCCCGCTCGCCCTGGAGCCGATCTTCGGGCTCGAGGGCCGGATTCCCCGGCATGAGCTGCCCGCGGGGGAGCTTCCGCGCGACGTGGCGTACGAGATCATCCACGACGAGCTGATGCTCGACGGCAACGCCCGGCTCAACGTGGCGACGTTCGTCACCACCTGGATGGAGCCGCAGGCCGACCGGCTGATCGCCGAGTGCCTCGACAAGAACATGATCGACAAGGACGAGTACCCGCAGACCGCGGAGATCGAGTCCCGCTGCGTGCACATGCTCAGCCGGCTCTGGCACGCCCCGGACGGCGATGCGGCCACCGGCTGCTCCACCACCGGGTCGAGCGAGGCGGCGATGCTCGGCGGGCTGGCGCTCAAGCGCCGCTGGCAGCACGGGCGGGAGGCGGCCGGCCAGCCCGCCGACCGGCCCAACATGGTGACCGGCATCAACGTCCAGGTCTGCTGGGAGAAGTTCGCCAACTACTGGGACGTCGAGCTGCGCACCGTGCCGATGGACGGCGACCGCTACCACATGACCGCCGACGAGGCCGTCGCGCTGTGCGACGAGAACACGATCGGCGTCGTCGCCGTGCTCGGCTCGACCTACGACGGCTCGTACGAGCCGGTGCAGGAGATCTGCGCCGCCCTCGACGCCTTCCAGGCGCGGACGGGTCTGGACATCCCGGTGCACGTCGACGGCGCGTCCGGCGCCTTCGTCGCGCCGTTCCTCGACCCCGACGTGGTCTGGGACTTCCGGCTGCCGCGGGTCGCCTCGATCAACGCCTCGGGCCACAAGTACGGGCTGGTCTACCCGGGCGTCGGCTGGGTCGTCTGGCGGGACGCGGCGGCGCTGCCGGACGACCTCGTCTTCTGGGTCAACTACCTGGGCGACAGCATGCCGACCTTCGCGCTCAACTTCTCCCGGCCCGGCGCCCAGGTCGTGGCGCAGTACTACAACTTCCTCCGGCTCGGTTTCAGCGGCTACCAGCGCGTGCACGGCTACTCGCGGCAGGTGGCGACCCGGCTGTCCGCGAGATCGCAGAGCTCGGCCCGTTCGAGCTGCTCACCAAGGGCGACGAGCTACCGGTGTTCGCCTTCACGCTGCGCGAGAACGTGACCAACTTCAGCGTGTTCGACGTGTCGGATGCCCTGCGCGAGCGGGGTTGGCAGGTGCCGGCCTACACGTTCCCGAAGAACCGCGAGGACCTGGCCGCGCTGCGGGTCGTGGTCCGGCGCGGCTTCACCGACGACCTGGCCGACATGCTGCTCGCCGACCTCACCCGGACGTTGCCGCGGCTGGAGAAGCAGCAGGCGCCGAGGCACGAACCCGAGGCCGAGTCCTTCCACCACTAGTCGGCCGGCGGGCGCGCGGTCGCGAGCAGGGTGTCGATCGTGGCCGCGTTGTCCAGCGACTCGACCAGCGGCATCTGCGGCAGCGCGGCCGCGGCCTCGTGCCCGGCGGCGACGAGCGCGGCGAACCCCTCGGCCTCCAGCGTGTACTGGTCGACCGGGGCGAAGGTCTGCTCCTCGGTCTCGGTGCCGCGGGTGATCATCATCGTCGACGGGCGGTCCTTCGGTGGGGTGAAGGCGTCCGGCACGATGATCACGCCGTCGCTGCCGACCACCTCGAGCTCGTTGTGCCGGCCGCTGACCAGGCTGCAGGACACCAGCGACAGCGCGCCGCCGGTGTGGTCGAGCACGCCGGCCAGCGTCACGTCGACGTCCTGCCAGCGCGCGGTCGCGGTGGCCGCGCGCACCGGACCGGCGATCATCCGGGCGGCGTTCACCGGGTAGCAGCCGACGTCCATCAGCGCGCCGCCGGCCAGCTCCGCGGACAGCCGCACGTTGGCCGGGTCGGTCACGGCGAACCCGAACGAGGCCCGGACCAGCGTCGGCGCACCGATCTCACCGGCCGCGACGATCTCGGCCAGCCGCAGCGTCCGCGGATGGAAGCGGTACATGAACGCCTCCATCAGCCAGACGCCGTGCTCCCGGGCCGCCGCGAACATCGACTCGACCTCGGCCCGGGACACCCCGAGCGGCTTCTCGCAGAGCACGTGCTTGCCGGCCTGGGCGGCCGCGATCGCCCACTGCGCGTGCGCCCCGTTGGGCGTGCCGACGTACACGGCCTCGATCTCGCGGTCGGCGAGCAACTGCTCGTAGGACCCGTACGCCCGGGGCACCCCGAACTGCCGCGCGGTCGCCTCGGCCCGGTCGAGGGCGCGGCTGCCGATCGCCACCGCGTGCTCGGTCGCCGAGCCGGCCAACCCGGTCAGGAACGACCGGGAGATCCGGCCCGGTCCGAGGATCCCCCAGCGCATGCGCTGCTCCGCTCAGTCGGTCCCGTCGACGGCCGCGGGGTTGCCCGCGGCGTCCAGGACCGTACCGTCGGCGACGGTGCGCTTCACCACGCCCAGCGCGACCGGGCCGAGCTCGTGGTGCTGGACGGCGGTGCCGAGGAAACCGACCGTGCGCCCGTCGAGCAGCAGCGGGGTGCCCGGCGCGCGGCAGCTCGTCCCGCTCGCCGGACAGGTGCAGCAGCACCAGCCGGCGCGGCGGCCGGCCCAGGTTGTGCACCCGGGCCACCGTCTCCTGGCCGCGGTAGCAGCCCTTGTCCAGGTGCACCGCGGTGCCGATCCAGCCGACCTCGTGCGGGATCGTGCGGTGGTCGGTCTCGAAGCCGAGCCGGGGGCGCCGGGCCTCGACCCGCACCGCCTCGTACGCCCAGCTGCCGACCGGCGTCGCCCCGGCCGTGCGTGAGCCGGTCGGCCACCTCGGTCAGCGAGGCGCGCGGCACGAGCAGGTCGACCTCGTGCTCCCGGGTGCGCCGGGCGAAGCCGCCGCCGTCGAGCGGGAACGACCGCCCAGAGCGAGGGTGCCGGCAGCCCGGCCGCGGTGAGCACGGCCGCCGCGTCCGGGCCGGCGACGGTCAGCACGGCCAGCTCGGCGGTCGCGTCCCGCGGCTCGACCCGCAGCAGGAACCGCATCGAGTCCAGGTAGGCCAGCAGCGCCGGCGCGGTGCCCGGCTCGGTGTCCAGCCAGGTCGTGCCGGCCAGCTCGGCGACCACGAAGTGCTGCTCGACGTGCCCGTGCGGGGACAGCACCAGGCCCTCGGTGCCGGTGCCGTCGGCCAGCCCGGACAGGTGCTGGGAGGTGATCGAGTGCAGCCAGGACAGCCGGTCGGGGCCGGGCACCGCGAGCACGCCGCGGGTGCTGCGGTCGACCCAGCCGGCGCCGCGGACCAGCGCGCGCTGCTCCCGCAGCGGGTCGCCGTAGTGCCGCGCCACCCCGGCATCGGGCCCGTCGCCGGGCACCGCCCCAGGACGGTCGAGCAGCGGGGAGGCGAGCGTCGGGGCCGAGGTCACCCGACCAGTGTCCTACTACTCTCGCGCGGGTGACGGATGCGCTGGTGGGAATGCTGGGGGTCGGGCTGGTCGACCCGACCGCGCCGCTGCTGCGGGCCGACGACCTCGGCGTCGTCCGCGGCGACGGGTGCTTCGAGACGGTCCGGGTCCGCCCGGACGGCGGCACCGAGGACCTCGACCTGCACCTGGAGCGGCTGGCCCGCTCCGAGGCCGCGCTCGACCTGCCGGCCACCGACCCGGCCGCCTGGCGGGAGCTGGTCGGCACGCTGCTGGCGGCCTGGTCCGGCCCGGGCGAGGGCGTGCTGCGGCTGATCGTCACCCGCGGGCTGGCCGAGGGCGCGCCGCCGACCGCGTACGCGCTGCTGGCCCCGATCGGCGCGCGGCAGCTGGCCGAGCGCCGGGACGGGGTCAGCGCGATCACGCTGAGCCGCGGGACTGACCGCCGACGCGACGGTCGAGGCACCGTGGCTGCTCGGCGGCGTCAAGGCGATCTCGTACGCGGTGAACATGGCCGCGCTGCGGTACGCCCGCGCGTCCGGAGCGGACGAGGTGATCTTCGTCTCGTCCGACGGGCAGCTGCTGGAGGCGCCGACCGCGACGGTCGTCTGGCTGGCCGGCGGCGTGCTGCGGACGCCGCCGCCGGCGCCGCTCGGGATCCTCGACGGGGTCACCGTCCGGCACCTGTTCCGCGCGGCCGCGGCGGCCGGGTTCGGCACCGAGATCCAGCGCGGCACGGTCGCCGACCTGCACGCCGCGGACGGCGTCTGGCTGCTGTCGAGCGTCCGGATCGCCGCCGCCGTGCGCGCGCTCGACGGCAAGCCGCTGGCCACCGACCCGGAGACCACCGCCCGGATCCTGACCGCCGCGGGCGGCTAGACCGGGCGCGGCCGGGCGATCTCCGAGCAGGGCTGAATCCCCAGGTCGGACCCTGTGTTCGGGCACAGCGAAAACCTTTGCGGGCCCGCGCGGGGCGACGTACGCTGCTCGTACACGAGGAGGGAGGTGGTCCAGAGTTGCATAATTCTCGGACACGTGAGGTGGCTGTCAGCTAGCCGCCCCTCAGTTGAGGACACTGTGTGGCTCGCCACCTGTCCGCCTGGTTGTGGGCGGCGGCGAATTCCAGACAGCCACCGGGCCCCCGAGCCGCCGGCCCGTCCAGCCGGTGCGGAGTTCTGTACGCAGACCCGCAGCGCTCGGGGGCCTTTCTCATCCCCGGTTCATCCCGGTCGCTGCCTACTGTCCGGTCGTGACCCCGGCCCGGGACAGCTTGGCCAGCGCCCGGTCCAGCACCGTGCGGGCGAGCGCTCCGTCGTCGTCGCCGGTCCCGGCCGCGGCGACCGCGACGACCACGTCGCCGACCCGGACCGCGGCCAGCTCGACCTCGCGCCCCTCCGCCAGCCCGGAACGGACCCGCACCGCCGCCGACCCGTCGCCGTACCGGGGCAGCGAGACCGGCGTGACCGTGTAGCGGGTGCCGTTCGGACCCGAGAACCGGCCGCAGTCCGTCGCCGCCGCGCCGAACCGGCCCAGCGCGGCCGCGGCCGCCCCGCCCGGCCGCAGCGTCACCGTCTCGTTGACGAACGCGGCCGACAGCGAGTGCGCGAACGAGGCCGTCGCGTGCGCGGACGAGCCGGCCGGCAGGTAGACCCCGTCGATCCCGGCGCAGCCGAGCGCGGCCGCTGCCCCCGCGCCGTCCTGCGGCTGGAATCCGAGCGGCAGGTCGGCCACCGTGAGCAGGCCGGCGGCCAGCTTGACGTCGTTGCCGTCCGCCGCCGGGGTCGCCGCGGCGGCCGGGACCGGGGCGCCGGCGCCCGAGCAGCCGGCGATCGCGACCGCGCAACCAGCGACCAGCGCGGCCAGGACGGCTCTCACGCCGACCTGTCTACCAGGCGGTAGCGGATGGGACTCAACCGCCGACCCGCTCCAGCCGGGCGGACAGGTGCGGCTGCAGCGGCTGACCCATCGCCGCCATGTCCATCGCGTAGAGCAGCGCGCCGTCGACGATCCCGTAGAGCCGGTGGTTGGCGGTCACCTCCTTGGCCGTCGCGGTCCGGGCGACCAGGTCGGTGCTCAGCTCCCACTGGGTCGGGCCGTTCGCCCGGCCGACGTACACCTCGACGATGCCGGTGGGGTGGGCGAGCAGCACCTCGAGCTCGTCCGCGCCCGCGCCCGGCCGCCACCAGCCGGTCTCCCGCGCGCTCGGCCGCAGCACGGTCCCGTCGGCGTCGAGCAGCCACGCTCGCGACTCGTACCGGAGCACCGGCCGGCCGTCGTGCGCGAACGTCACCTGCTGGCCGTAGTCGAAGTCCTCGATCGTCGGGTAGCCGCCCTTGCCGACGCCGCGCCAGGTGCCGACCAGCGGCAGCAGCGGCAGCAGCGACGGGTGCAGGTCCGGTCCCTCGCGCAGGTCGGCGGTCTCGTCCGGGATCGGCATGTCGGTCCAGCTCGGCGCGGCCATCGGGCGATGGTAGGGCCGCGCCGGCCGCGGTCCTACGCTTCGGCCATGACCAGCTCGCTCGTCGTCAAGGTGACCGCCGGGGCGGACGCGCCGGAGCGCTGCAGCCAGGCGTTCACGGTCGCGGCCACCGCGGTCGCCGCCGGCGTGCCGACCTCGCTGTGGCTGACCGGGGAGTCGGCCTGGTTCGCGCTGCCCGGCCGGGCCGAGCAGTTCACGCTGCCGCACGCGGCGCCGCTGGCCGACCTGCTGGCCGCGGTGCTCGCCGCCGGCCAGGTCACGCTGTGCACGCAGTGCGCCGCCCGCCGCGAGATCGGCCTGGACGACGTGCTGCCCGGGATCCGGATCGCCGGGGCGCCGACGTTCGTCGAGGAGGCGCTCGCCGACGGCGCGCAGGCGCTCGTCTACTGAGCTACTTCTTCGGCCAGTCCTGGTAGGTGCCGAACGCCGGGTTGTCCTCCTGGTAGCCGCCGAAGCCGCTGCGGGTCACCGGCACCGTGCCCTCCCGGTCGGTGAAGCCGAGGTAGCAGGCCAGCCCGAGCTGGCTGCGCAGGCTGGTCACGGTCTTGCTCATCGCGTCCAGGTACTCGCCGTCGCTCTGGTACGCCGACCGGTTCAGCTGCCACTCCGAGACCCACAGCGGCTTGCCGGCCAGCATCGTCCTGGCCCGCTGCACCCACTGCTCCTGCTGCGCCGGTGTGGTCAGGTCCGGGTGGAAGCCGGCGTAGTCGACCCGGTCGAGGTAGCCGGCGTTCACGTACGCCTGGGTCACGCTCAGGTTGTACGAGGCGGTCGAGCGCCCGTCCGCCGCCTGCTGGTACGGGGTGAACGCGCCCCCGAGCACCTTCTTGTGGTGGTCGCCGTGCACGACCTCCCAGGCCGCCTTGAGCGGGCCGTCGACGTACCGCTGGGCCTGCATCGAGCGGGTCAGCGTGGTCGACAGCGCGTCCGCGTCCGAGGCCCGCACGGTGACCGGGCCGAACACCTCGACCACGTCGACCGAGTCGGCCCCGGACCGGCCCATCAGCCAGGTGAAGAAGCTCTTCGCCCGGTCGTACGACGGCATCGCGCCGCCCTCGCTGTCGACCTGCAGCACGACCCGGAAGCCCTTGTCGGCCAGCTCCGGCGCCTGCGCCAGCGCGCCGTCGTACTGGGTGGCGCCGGTGTTGGCGGCCGGGTTGCTCCAGTCCTTGACCGACATCTGCAGCCGGACCGTGTTCACGCCGAGCGCGCCGAGCTTGGGGATGGCCTCGTCCACGTCCACCTGCGGGCCGACGACCATGCCGTAGAAGGAGTCGCCGCCGGCGGCGTCGCCGGACGGGGTGACGTAGCCGGTGAGCCATGCGGCGACGAGCGGCGAGCAGCAGCAGGACCAGCACCGGGCGCAGCAGCTTGCCGAGCGCCGAGAGGATCCCACCCACCGAAGCCGCTCCACCACGCCAGGCCCAGGACCGTCGGCCCCGGGCGCATCCGTCCCGCCGGTGATCAGTCTGTCACCGGCGGGACGGCGTACGGCTCAAGCGGCTAGCTGATCTCGACGCGCGTCTCGGTGAAGCCGACCCCGGCCTCGAGGTCGGCCGACCCGCTGGCGCCCGGGCGCGAGCGCCCGGACCGTCCACTTCCCCGGCGAGGCGAAGAACCGGAACACGCCGGTGGCGCTCGAGACCACCTCGGCGGTGAACTCACCGGTCGCGTCGAGCAGCCGGACGTACGCGGCCGCGACCGGCTCGCCGTCCCGGACCACCCGGCCCTGGATGATCGACGCCGTTCCCGGGTCGACGCTCGCCGGCAGCGTGCGGTCGAGGGTCTCCTCCTGCGTGGGTGCACCGCACATGGTCAGCTCTTCTCGATCGGGACGCCGACCAGCGAGCCGTACTCGGTCCACGAACCGTCGTAGTTCTTCACGTTCGGCTCGCCGAGCAGCTCGTGCAGGGCGAACCAGGTGTGGCTGGAGCGCTCGCCGATCCGGCAGTACGCGATCGTCTCCTTCGAGCTGTCGAGCCCGGCCTCGGAGTAGAGCGTGCGCAGCTCGTCGTCGGACTTGAACGTGCCGTCCTCGTTCGCCGCCTTCGACCACGGGACGTTGAGCGCGGTCGGGATGTGCCCGGCCCGCTGCGACGCCTCCTGCGGCAGGTGCGCCGGCGCGAACAGCCGCCCGGCGAACTCGTCCGGCGAGCGGACGTCGACGAGGTTCTTGTTGCCGATCGCGCGCGACGACCTCGTCCCGGAACGCGCGGATCGAGGTGTCCTGGTCCTGCGCGGTGTACTGGGTGGCCGGGCGCTGGGTGGCCTCCTCGGTCAGCGGCCGGGAGTCGAGCTCCCACTTCTTGCGGCCGCCGTCGAGCAGCTTGACGTCCCGGTGCCCGTAGAGCTTGAAGTACCAGTAGGCGTAGGCGGCGAACCAGTTGTTGTTGCCGCCGTAGAGGATCGACGGTGTCGTCGTTGCCGATGCCCTTGGCCGACAGCAGCTTCTCGAAACCGTCCTTGTCGACGAAGTCGCGGCGGACCGGGTCCTGCAGCTCGGTCTTCCAGTCGAGCTTCACCGCGCCGGCGATGTGGCCCTTGTCGTAGGCGCTGGTGTCCTCGTCGACCTCGACGAAGACGATGCCGGGCTGACCGAGATTCTGCTCGGCCCAGTCGGCGCTGACGAGCACGTCCGCTCGGCTCATGCCGGGGACCTCCTGTCTGGGTTGGAGTGCAGGGGAGTGCGTGTCTGTCGGGCCGCACTGGGCGCGCGAGTCACCGCGCGGCGGAGGCCGGGAATGAGCGAAGGAGCGCGCGAGACGTCAGCGCATGCGACACAGGCAGCTGCCCACGCGGCACAGGTCGACCGCGCGGCGTTGCGTGAGCAGGGTGCCCATGGGATCCGAGAGTACGCCGGAACCCGGCCTCGAGTTCACCTGTCCCGGATCACTGCACGCTGTCGGGCCGCAGCACGACGTCATCGGAGACCGCGTCGACCAGCAGGCCGTTGTCGGCGAGCCGCACCGCGGTGATGCGCAGGTTCAGCGGGAGGTTGCGCGGCTGCACCCGGAACGACAGCAGCCGGGCGGCCTGGTCCAGCACCGCCTGCGGCACCTGGATGCCGGCGACCTTGGCCTGCTCGGCGTTGATCGCGATCCGGCCGTCGGTCACCTCGACCCGGCCGACCGCCTCGACCTCGATCGAGCGGCCGAGCACCTGGACCGAGCCGGTCAGCCGCAGCGAGTCGCCCTCCCGGGTGATCGTCAGCCCGGAGATGCCGCTGGCCTGGGCCAGCTCGTCGTACGGGATCAGCAGCGTGCCGCTGATCCGGTCGACCGGGATCTGGTTCACGCTGCCGCCCAGAGCGTCGGACAGCGACACGTGCGCGCCCTGCAGCCGGGCGTCGATCGCGACGTCCTGCACGTCACCCGCGTCGACGTCGGGCAGCTGCACCCGGATGTCCTTGTACGTCCCGCTGATCGCCTGGGTCAGGAACGGGATGCCGCGGATGCTCACATCCGGCTTGCGGTCGAGGTCGAGCTGCTGCTGGATCTGGCTGGCCAGCCTGTTCTGGGCCACGACGACGCCGACGCGGTCTGCGACGACGAGCAGCGCCGCCAGCACGACCAGGACGATCAGCAGCCGGCGCATGGGCGGTCACCCTGCCACAGACAGCACCGTCAGATACCCGACGGGGGCGACCAGCGCGAGCGGCAGCAGCACCGACAGGTACGCCAGCACCAGCGGGCCGCGCGCGGCGGTCGGGCAGCGCCAGCGTGACGAAGCCGACCCCGACCGCGACCAGCGCGGCGACGGCGCCGACCAGGGCGCCCACCCCGGCGCCGGCCGCCGCGGTCAGCGGGCCGCCGGCGGTCGCGGCCCCCGCGGCGGCACCGGCGACCGCCGCGAGCAGCACCGCGCCGCAGCCCGTACGGCGACGCCGTCGGCGAGCCGCGGCGCCGGGACCAGCGCGTCGGTCAGCCGGGCCACGGTCAGTCCGGCCGCCGGCGGCCGAGCACCACCGCGCCGACCAGCCGGTGCCCGTCGTCGGCCCGGGCCAGCGCGATCGGCAGGCACAGCGCGACCACGGCGGCGACCAGCACCGCGACCGCGGCCACCGACTCGGTCAGCCGGACCCGGACCACGCCGCGGGCCAGCTGGTGCGCGAGCATCGCCGGCAGCGCCAGGCCGAGCACGCCGAGCAGCACGGCCAGCGAGGTGCGGTCGCGGACCAGCAGCGCGACGTCGCCGGCGGCCGCGGCGCCGAGGCCGATGCAGCAGGCCGCCGATCCGGCCGGGCCGGTCGGTGCCGAGCATCCAGGCCGGCGCCAGCACGCGCCTGGGCGAGCGCGACCGTGACGACGACGCCCGGCCGGCCGGCCACCGCGCCGGCGCCGAGGACGAGCCCCGCGGCGGCGGCCACCGCCGCGGCGAGCAGGTGCATCCGCCGGGCGGCGGCCCGGCCGAGCGGGGCGACCTGCTCGCCCGGTGGCACCCATCGCGTCGCCCCCACGGCATCACCATTCCCCGCGCCGGTCACCAGGTCGCGCAGCGCCGCCGCGGTCCCGACGGGAGCCGTTCGGTGCGCGGGGCCGGCGGTCGAACGCGTCGAACGCGGCGGGCTCTGCTCCGGCGGCGGGAGGGAGCGGCCGCCGGCCGGCGGCCGCGGCGGCCCCTCGGTGCCGCGTGTCGGCTCACGGCCGCATCGTGCCAGCCCGGCGGGCCGCCGTGGCCACCCAGCCGGCGATCCGGTCCACCAGCTCCGGGGTCAGCGCGCCCTCGGCATGCCCGAACCCGGCCAGTTCCCAGTACTCGGCGGCCGGGGCGGCCGCCGCCAGCGCCCGCCCGTGCTCCACCCCGAAGTAGGGATCGCGGTCGCCCTGCACGATCAGCAACGGGGTCGGGGCGATCCGCCCGGCCACCACGACCGGCCACTCCGGCGGCACGCTCCAGCCGCCGCCGACCCTGGTCCGCAGCGCCTTCTCCGCCACCCAGCGCCCCGTCGGCGTCTCCAGCAGCCAGTGCACCCGGCGCATCGGCACGGTGTCCCGGATGAACCAGCGCGACGGCGCGCTCACGCTGGCCACCGCGTCGACCGGCCTCGACCGGGGCCAGGCCGGTCGTGCTCGGCGACAGCGCCGCGTGCCGCAGCGCCACGGCGCCGCCCATCGAGAAGCCGACCGTGGCCACCCGCCGGTAGCCGGCCTCCCGGGCCCAGCGGACCGTGGCGTCCACGTCCAGCACCTCGAGGTCGCCGGCGGTGCTGCGCCCCTCGGACCGGCCGTGGCCGCGGAAGTCGACCATCACGACGTCGGCGGTCCGGGCGAACCGGGCCGCCACCAGCTGGACGCGCGGGCGGGCGACCGTGACCGTGAAGCCGTGCGCCAGCACGATGGCCAGGTCCCGCTCGTCGCGCTCGGCTGTGATGTGCATCCCGACCAGCCGCACGCCGTCCGCGGTTCGTACCTGGATCGATTTCATCCGGGTTATCCTTTGTATCGAGCCGACGACGCCTCTCCCGCAGTCGCACGCGACGACGAGTGGAGACGTTCGTGGATCTCCTGCTGATGACCGCAGCATCGCAGCCCACGGCCGAGGTGATGCCGGCGCTCGGGTCTGCTCGGCCCACTCGGTGCGGGTGGTGAGCCCCGAGGTCAGCGTGCTGATCGACACCCCGCCCGGCGACGTGGTGCTGGTCGACGCCCGGCACACGCTGGCCGAGGCGCGCGGCCTGTGCCGGCTGCTGCAGACCACCGGCGTCCCGGTGCCCGGTGCTGGCCGTGCTGACCGAGGGCGGGCTGGCCGCGGTCGCCGCCGACTGGGGCGTCGACGACGTGCTGCTCGACACCGCCGGCCCGGCCGAGGTCGAGGCCCGGCTGCGGCTGGCGGTGACCCGCCGGGCCGCGGCCAGCGCGCCGGGCGAGGGCGGCGTGATCCGGGCCGGCGACCTCGCCATCGACGAGACCACGTACACCTGCCGGCTGCGCGGCCGGCCGCTCGACCTGACGTACAAGGAGTTCGAGCTGCTGAAGTTCCTGGCCCAGCACCCGGGCCGGGTCTTCTCCCGGGCCCAGCTGCTGCAGGAGGTCTGGGGCTACGACTACTACGGCGGCACCCGTACGGTCGACGTGCACGTGCGCCGGCTGCGGGCCAAGCTCGGCACCGAGCACGAGCAGCTGATCGGCACCGTGCGCAACGTCGGCTACAAGTTCGTCCGGCAGCCCCCGGCGCAGGCCACCGCCGAGGCGCCGGCCACCGTGGGATAGCGGTACGCGTCCGGATCATGACCGGTCCGGTGCTCGTCGAGGAGGCGAGGCCGGACCCGGCCGCGGTGTCCAGGCGCTGGCCGCCGCGGCCGACGGCGCCGACGGGGTCGCCCCGCTGTCCGAGCCGGTGCTGCTCGACCTGCACGAGAACGCGCGGTCGCCACTTCCTCGCCACCCGCGACGGCACGCTGGCCGGCTACGCGCACCTGGACGACCGACGGCGCCGAGCTCGTCGTGCACCCCGAGCACCGCCGGCAGGGCATCGGCGGCCGCGCTGCTCGACGCGCTGGAGGCGGCCGGGACGCCGAGCTCGGCTGGGCGCACGGCCGCCGGCCGGCCGCGCTCGCGTTCGCCGCCGCCCGCGGCTGGACCGCCGCGCGCACGCTCTGGCAGCTGCGCCGCCCGCTGACCGACGAGATCCCGGACGCGCCGCTGCCGGCCGGGATCACGCTGCGCCCGTTCGTGCCGGGGCAGGACGAGGACGCCTGGGTCGCGGTCAACGCCCGCGCCTTCGCCCACCACCCGGAGCAGGGCGCCTGGACCGCTCGCGACGTCCGGCTGCGCGAGGCCGAGCCGTGGTTCGACCCGGCCGGCTTCCTGCTGGCCGTCCGCGACGACGGCTCGCTCGCCGGCTTCCACTGGACGAAGGTGCACGCCGGGCCCGCCGCCGATCGGCGAGGTCTACGTGCTCGGCGTCGACCCGTCCGCCCAGGGGCTGCGGCTCGGGCCGGCGCTGACCGTGGCCGGCCTGCGGCTATCTGCGCGACCGCGGGCTGGCCGACGTGCTGCTCTACGTGGACGACGACAACCCCGCCGCGGTGCGGCTCTACCAGCGGCTCGGCTTCACGCGAATGGGACGCCGACGTGCAGTTCCGGCGTCTTCAGCCGGCGATGGGCCCGTTCATCTGCCGGTCAACCAGCCGCCACCCCGCGTTCGGCCTGCGCTGCGAACCTGTTCAGGCTGAGTTCACCGGCGCTGGTCCGCTCGGCAACCTCCTGTCCCTACCGTCATCCCCGGCGCCGGCGCCAGGCCGGCGGCATCTGTCCGCGCCGGCTTCCTGCCGCGCGGGAATCCCGAAATCTTCCCGGAGGGACGCACGTGAAGCTCCAGCGGCACGGCCTCGTTGCCGGCCTCGTCGTGGGCGTGCTCGCGCTCAGCGCCTGTGGCTCCGACAACACCGACAGCAGCAGCGGCAGCGGCAGCAGCGCGTCCGGCAGCGCGTCCGGCAGTTCCGTCGACTGCGCCTCCGGCACGCTGTCCTGCGGACGGCTCGAGCGCCCAGAAGACCGCGGTCACGCAGTGGATCCAGCAGTACCAGAACCAGTGCGCGGACGCGTCGATCAACTACCAGGGCCAGGGCTCGGGCGCCGGCCGCACCGCCTTCTACGGCGGCAGATCCCGCTGGCCGGCTCGGACGCGTCGATCGCCGACGAGGACCGCAGCAAGGCCGACGCCCGGTGCGCGGCGGCAAGGCGATCAACCTGCCGATGGTGCTGACCCCGGTCGAGTTCATCTACAACATCCAGGGCGTCAGCGACCTGACCGTGACCCCGTCGATCCTGGCCAAGATCTTCTCCGGCAAGATCACCAACTGGAACGACCCGGAGATCGCCGACGGCCAACAAGGGCGTGACGCTGCCCGAGCAAGACGATCACCACGGTGCACCGGTCCAAGGACTCCGGCACCACCCAGAACTTCGACCAAGTTCCTGGCCGCGCAGGTCCCGGCCGCTCTGGACCGTACGGCACCGGCCAGGCCTGGAAGGCCCCGGGCGGCCAGGGTGCGGCCGACTCGTCGGCGGCTGGTGCAGTCGGTCAAGGGCACCGACGGCGCCGATCGGCTACGTCGACGGCCCGGACGCCACCAAGAACAGCCTGACGCCGGCCAAGCTCGACGTCGGGCGCGGCGCGGTCGCGAGCGAACGCGGACTCGGTCGGCAAGGCGATCTCCGCCGCGAAGGTCAAGCGGTGACGACCAGGACATCGTCTGGAGCATCAACTACGGGCTGAAGGACGCCGGCGCCTACCCGGCCATCCTGGCGACGTACCAGATCACCTGCACCAAGGGCCTGCCGGCCGAGCAGGCCAAGCTGGTCAAGTCGCTTCCTGACCTACAAGGCCAGCGAGAGCCGGCCAGGCGGAGCTCGACCGAAGCTCGGCTACTCGCCGCTGCCGACCGAGCTGGCGACCAAGGTCGCGGTCCGCGGTCGACTCGCTGAGCGCGACCTGATCGCAGGAACGACCCGCCGGTGCGCCTCGCTCGCCGACCGGCGGCGGGGCGCACCGGCGCGAGCTCCGCGACCGGGAAGGAGCGGCGACATGAGCGACCGAGCCCGACCCTCGGCGGGGCCACCACCCCGTCGGTGACGCGGGCCGCCGGTCGCCGCGGACATCAGCGGCGCGTCCGTACGGCCGCGGCGACCGCGTCTTCCGCGGGCTCAGCGTCGGCGCCGAGCGCGACCGTGCTGGTCGATCATGGCGGCGATCGCGGTCTTCCTGGTCTACCGGTCGGTGCCCGCGCTGCGCGCCAACACCGTCAACTTCTTCACCTTCCAGCAGTGGCTGCCGGACGAGAACCCGGTCCAGTTCGGCATCGCGGCGCTGCTCTTCTACACGCTGGTGACCGGCGATCCTGGCGATGATCATCGCGGTGCCGGTGGCGCTCGGCATCGCGCTGTTCATCAACTTCTACGCGCCCCGGCGGGCCGCCGCGACGCTCGGCTACTTCATCGACCTGCTCGCCGCGGTCCCCTCGATCGTCTTCGGCCTGTGGGGCTTCGCCTTCCTCGCTCCCAATCTGACCGGGCTGACGCTCTGGCTGGACAAGTGGTTCGGCTGGATCCCGATCTTCGACTACCAGCTGGACAACAAGCCGAACAACCTCACCGTCTTCACCGCCGGCATCATCCTGGCGATCATGATCCTGCCGATCATCTCCTCGATCTCCCGGGAGGTGTTCCGGCAGGTGCCGCGCGAGCAGGTGGAGGCGGCGCTGGCGCTCGGCGCCACCCGCTGGGAGATGATCCGCACCTCGGTGCTGCCCGTTCGGCAAGGCCGGCGTGGTGTCCGCCTCGATCCTCGGCTTCGGCCGGGCGCTCGGCGAGACGCTCGCGGTCACCATCGTGCTGTCCAACGTCTACGACGATCAGCTGGCACATCACCGAGACCGGCGGCGTGACGTTCGCCTCGAACATCGCGCTGAAGTACGGCGAGGCCGGCGACATCGGCACCGGCGCCCTGATCGCCTCGGGGCTGTGCCTGTTCATCATCACGCTCGTCGGTGAACTTCTCCGCGCAGCTGATCATCACGCCGGCAGCGGAAGGGGGCCTGAGATGGCCGTCGACGACCGAGGCCCGGACCGGCACCGGTCCGGCCGGCGCGCCGCTGCGCGGTCGCAAGCTGCCGATGTACGCGGTGCCGGTGCTGGCCGTCGCCGTCCGTGCTGGTCACGCTGCTGCTGTGGGCGACCACCGGGTTCGCCGGCAGGGCCGGGTTCCTGGTCTTCGCGGCCTGCTGTTCGTCGTGCTGCAGACCGCGCTGAGCTTCTGCGGTCGAGGGCCGCCGGCAGGCGGTCAACCGGCTGTTCACCACGCTGGTCATCATCGCGTTCCTGCTCGCGGCGACTGCCGCTGGTGCTGATCATCTGGTACACGATCAAGGAGGGCATCGGCGCCCTGTCCAGCGACCTTCCTGACCCACTCGATGTTCCGGATCGACCCGGAGCAGCCGGGCGGCGGCATCTACCACGCGATCGTCGGCACGCTGATCCAGTCGGTGCTGGCGACCGTCATCGCGGCCCCGCTCGGCATGCTCGCCGCGATCTACCTGGTCGAGTACGGCGGGCGGCGCCGGTTCGCCCGGCACGGTCAGCTTCTTCGTCGACGTGATGACCGGCGTGCCGTCGATCGTGGCCGGCCTGTTCATCTACGCGTTCTGGATCCTCGCGCTCGGCTTCCAGAAGTCCGGCTTCGCCGGGTCGCTCGCGCTGCTGATCCTCATGCTGCCGGTCGTCATCCGGTCGACCGAGGAGATGCTCAAGCTGGTGCCCGAACGAGCTGCGCGAGGCGTCGTACGCGCTGGGCGTGCCGAAGTGGCGCACGATCCTGCGGGTGGTGCTGCCGACCGCCATCGGCCGGCATCGTCACCGGCATCATGCTGGGTGTGGCCCGGATCACCGGCGAGACCGCGCCGCTGCTGCTGCTGGTCGGCATCAACCAGAAGATCGAGTTCAACCCGTTCGCCGGCATGACCGAGCAGGTCCCGCAGGAGTCGCTGCCGACGTTCATCTTCGAGCAGTTCCAGCTGGCGGTCGGCAACACCGAGCAGCCGAGCCGTTCAAGCGGGCCTGGGGCGCCGCGCTGGTGCTCATCATCATCATCGGCCTGCTGAGCGCAGCTGGCCCGACTCATCGCCCGGTTCGCCCGGGTGCGCGGATAGGAGGACCCGGTGGCCAAGAGCATCGACGTCTCCGGCGTCGACATCTTCTACGGCACGTTCAAGGCCGTCGAGGACGTCTCGATGACGATCGAGCCGCGCAGCGTGACCGCGTTCATCGGGCCCGTCCGGCTGCGGCAAGTCGACGGTCCTGCGCACCCTCAACCGGATGCACGAGGTGATCCCCGGCGCCCGGGTCGAGGGCAAGGTGCTGCTCGACGGCGAGGACATCTACGGCTCGCGGCGTCGACCCGGTGAACGTCCGCCGGACGATCGGCATGGTCTTCCAGAAGCCCAACCCGTTCCCGACGATGTCGATCTACGACAACGTGGTCGCCGGGCTCAAGCTGGCCGGACGCACCCGGAAGTCGAAGACCGGACGAGGTCGTGGAGCGGTCGCTGCGCGGGGCGAACCTCTGGGAAGAGGTCAAGGACCGGCTGGGCAAGCCGGGCGCCGGCCTGTCCGGCGGGCAGCAGCAGCGGCTGTGCATCGCCCGGGCGATCGCGGTCGAGCCGCAGGTGCTGCTGATGGACGAGCCCTGCTCGGCGCTGGACCCGATCTCGACGCTCGCGATCGAGGACCTGATCAGCGAGCTGAAGGAGCGCTACACGATCGTCATCGTCACGCACAACATGCAGCAGGCGGCGCGGGTCTCCGACCGCACCGCGTTCTTCAACCTCAACGGGGTCGGCCAGCCGGGTCGGCTCATCGAGATGGACGACACGCAGAAGATCTTCTCCAACCCGTCCAACAAGCGCACCGAGGACTACATCACCGGCCGCTTCGGCTAGGAATCGCTAGCCGCACCGGGCGTCGGCGGCGGTGACCGCCGGGGCGGAGGACTTCGCGGGTCTTCGGCGCGCCGGCCGCCTTCGCCGTGGCCGGGTCCCCGACCCGCACCGTCTTGACGCCGGTGTAGTTGCTCCCGACGACGAGATCGAGCGACGTGCTCGCATCGGGCTGGAGCACCGCCCCCGGGACCGCGGCGGCCAGCGTGAGCGCAGCATCACGGTTGTCCGGCCGAGTACCGGACGGTCGTCGTCGCCGTCGCCGCCGCGTTCGTCGGCTCGACGGTCGTGAAGCCGACGCTCTGCAGGTCGCCCGACACCTTGCGGCCGAGCCCGTTGACGCCGACCCCGTTCAGCACCCGGACCTGCGACCTCCGCCGGCGCCACCGTCAGCACGTTCGGCTTCGGCGACCCCGCGGGCTTCGCCGCCTTCGGCGCCTGCGGCTTGTCGTTGATGATCGAGTCGTACAGCGCCCGACCGGCGACGTCGTCGAGCAGCACCCGGCTGCCGCCCTGACCCGGCGGCGGCGCGCGGGAACCCCGGCGGCGTGTACGCCGGGTTCGCGATCGGCGCGGTGAGGAAGCTGACCCGCTTCGGGTCGAGCCCGTGCAGCTGGGACGCGAGCTCCTTGAGGTCGCCGAACGAGGTGGCCCGGTCGAGCGTGAGCGACTTCGTCGCCGCGCCGAGGAACTTCGTCAGCGCCACCGGGTTGACCAGCAGCTTGGTGCTGGTCGCCGAGCGCACCATCGCGCCGAGGAACCGCTGCTGGCGCTGGATCCGCCCGAGGTCGGACCCGTCGCCGATCCCGTACCGCGCCCGCACGTACGCCAGCGCCTGCTCGCCCTTGAGCACCGAGGTCCCGGCCGGCAGCCGCAGCCCGCTCTCGTCGTCCCGCAGCGGGGCGGTGCTGCAGATCGACACCCCGTCGAGCGCGTCGACCATCGTCTTGAACCCGGTGAAGTCGACCTGCACGTAGTGGTTGATCTTGATGCCGGTGAGCTTCTGCACGGCGAGCACCGTGCAGGCCGGCCCGCCGATCGTGAACGCCTCGTTGAACTGCCCGTCGCTGCGCCGGCGCTGTCCCGCCGGCGCGGTCTTCGGGCAGGCCGGCAGGCTGACCCAGGAGTCGCGCGGGAAGCTGATCAGGGTCGCCTTGTCCCGGTTGGGCGAGAGGTGGGCGAGGATCGTGGTGTCCGACCGGGCGCCGCTGACCGTGCCGTACTCGCCGTTCGCGCCGGCCCGCGTGTCCGAGCCGATCAGCAGGTAGTTTTCGGCGTCGAGCTGCTTGGCCGCGTTGCGGATGGACTTGTCGCCCGGGGCGAGCGCGTCGACCCGGGTGATGTTCCCGGACAGCTTCTTGTACTGGTACGCCCCGAACCCGCCGGCCAGCGACCAGCAGCACGCCGAGCACCGCGCCGACCCAGCCGAGGGTGCGCAGCCAGCGCGGGCGCCGGTTCCGGCGCGGGCCGGCGGTGCGGCGGTGCCGGCCCGGGACGTCGTCGTCCGGGTCGAGCGGCAGGTCCGGGTCGAGGCCGACACCCGGCCGACACCGTGGCCGACGACCGTGGCCGAGGTCGTGGGCGAGGTCATGGGTGAGCAGGCCGTACCGGTCCGGGGTCCGCTCCAGCACGCCCACCGACGCCGGCCGGCTCGAACCCGGGCGCGCTCCGGCCGTAGCCGGACCGGCTCGGCGGGCTGAGCGCGTCGGCGACCCCCGGCCGGTGCGGATCGCGCGCCGCCGGTCCGCCGCCCGCGGGAGACGGTGCGGCGCCGCTGAGCCAGCCGGCGTACGCGGCCGTGTCGTCGAAGCGCGGCGGCTCGGGCCGCGCGGCCGAGACCGGCCCGGCCCGCGGCTCGGCGACCGGCGTGCGGCCGGCAAGCCCGTTCGGCGCAGCTTCGGCCCGGGTCGGGAACGACGGCCGCATCCCGTCCGGACGGCTGCCGGCGGGCACCGCCGCCACCCGTCGGCGGACGGGGCTGGTCGTACCGGGGCGCGGGTCGGGGGGACGGCGGCGACCAGTCGTACCCGGATCCGGCCGGCCACGAAGGGTGATCGGGCTGGTGCACCGGTGGCCGCGGCAGCCGGACTGGCTCGACGACACTCCGTAACGAGGCGACGACGGCCGTGCGGGCGCCGGCGCGTCCAGTTCGCTACGGAACGTAGGCGGTCCGGGGCGGCATGCCGGCCGCCGTCGCGGGTAGGAGACCGCCGCCACGGGCCGGACTGCTCGGAGCCCCACTGCGTCAGCAACGAGTCGAGGTCCTGGCCCGGCTCGGTCCGAGGCCCCCCAACCGTGGCCGGCAGCGCCGTCGCGGTCATCCGTCACGGACGCATCGGCTCCCTGAAGTCGGCGAACAGGTCGGCCGGGGACGATCTCACCCCCGACGGTGATCAACGAGGATGGTACGGAGGCCGCTGGCCCCGCCGCCAATCCCCGAGGCACATTCACCCCGTACGGGTCAATCCGATCTGCGTCCTTTGGCGGAGCCCGTTCCTCCGGAAGAGTGGGAGTGTGTCGGCGGTCACGTACTCGGCGGCGGTGTTCGTCGCAGCCTGCAGACCGTCCCGACACCTCTGCCGATCTCACGCAGAAGATCGCAGACTGTTGACGGATCGTAGTCAATCGGCGACGGACGCGTAGTAGGTCCAACTTTGATTGACAAGTACCTGAACGGGCGTCACGCTCCGAATCGGCATCGCCCCTGGCCGTACCGCTGCTCGGCCGGGTCCGAGCAGCTGTGGGGAGACAGCAGGCGGCGAGGGGACGGCGGGTGGCACGGCACACGAGGTCGGGACTGCGGATCGGGCGTGGGCCGATCCTGATCGGCGTGCTCGTGCTGTCCCTCGGCGCCGCCTCGGCCGGCGCGGTCCGGGTGTTCTCCGGCCGACGGTCCGGCCACGGCCGACGACCTGCACCGGCCCCGCCGGCACCCTGACCGTCGGCGCGGCTCCGGCCGCGATGCCGTGGCTGACCCAGCTGGCCGCCGACTACACGAGCGAGCACCGGACCGTCGCCGGCCGCTGCGTCGAGGTCAAGGTCGAGACGCTCAGCCAGGACCAGGCGCGAGCAGGCGCTGCGGCCGGTGCCGTTCCCGGGTGCGCCGACCGCCGCCGGACGTCTGGATCCCGGAGTCGACCACGTCGGTCGCCTGCTGCGGGCGCAGCCGGACGCGGCCGAAGGTGCTGGCCGTGCCGACGCCGCCGGTCGCCACCTCGCCCGCCGTGCTGGCGGCGCCGGGCGACGCGCTGTCGCGCTGGCTCGCCGGACCGGCCGGCAACCAGCCGCCGCTGGTGACACTGTCCGCCCGGCTCGGCGACCCGCGGGGCTGGGGGCAGCCCGGCTTCGACCAGCCCGAGTGGGGGCCGATCAAGGTGACCACCACCGACCCCAGCACCACCCCGCTCGGGACCGGCATGCTGCTGGCGCTGGTCGGCGTGCAGACCCAGACCCCGACCCCGGACGTCAGCGCGGCCGCGTTCCGGCGCGAGGACGTGCAGCAGGCGATGATCGGGCTGTCCCGCACCCTGCACGCGAGCGCGGCCAGCGGTGACGAGCTGATGGCCCGCGCTGACCAGGCGAGCACGGCGGCGGGGTGGTCTCCTCGCTCGGCGTGATCGCCGCGTACGAGCAGGACGTCTGGAGGTACGACCGGGACAGCCCCGGCGATCGTGCTCTCGGCGGTGTACCCGGTCGACGGCCAGCTCGCCGCCGACTACCCGTACGTGGTGCCGAAGGGCAGCTGGATCGACGCCGCCGACCGGGCCGCCGCCGACGACTTCCGCGGCTGGCTGCTGTCGGCCGCGGTGCAGGGCCGGCTCGACCGATTGGGGCTGCGCGGCGCGAACGGCGTGGCCGGCCCGGGGATCGCCGCCGCCCTGCGGGTCGACTCGACGCTGCCGATGGCCGCCGGTGCCGCAGCAGGCGGTCGACGGCCCGACCGCGGCCCGCACCGCCTGGCGGCTGCTGACCCGGCGCGATCTCGATGCTCGGCCTGTTCGACGTGTCCGGCTCGATGGCCGACCCGGTGCCCGGCAGCCGGCAGTCGAAGCTGGACATCGCCCGGGCCGCGGCCCAGGCGGCGCTCGGCTTCTTCGACCCGGCCGACTCGATCGGGCTGTGGGAGTTCTCCCGGGAGCTCGACGGCGACCGGGACTACCGGGTGCTGGTGCCGCTCGGGCCGGCCGCGCAGCGGGTCGGGCCGTTCCCGAACCGGTACGCCGCCTCGGTCGCCGGCGTACCGGCAGATGGTGCCGCGCACCTCGACCGGGCTCTACGACAGCATCCTGGCCGCCTACCAGAGCGCGACCGCCGACTACCGCAAGGACGCGGTCAACACGCGTCGTGGTGATCACCGACGGCAAGAACGAGGACCCCGGCAGCATCACCCTCGACCAATTGCTGGCCCAGCTCACGCGCGCTGCACGACCCGCAGAAGCCGGTGCACGTGGTCACCCTCGCGTACGGCGCCGACGCCGATCAGGCCACCCTGGCCAAGGTGGCCAAGGTGACCGACGGCCTGCAGTTCACCTCGCCGGACCCGCGCTCGATCGGCAAGGTGTTCGTCACCGCGGTGGCCGCACTCACCGGCTGAGCCCGGCTGAGTCGGCTCAGTCGTTGTTGCGCGGGTTGCCGGCGACGGCCTGCGCCTCGAGCACGGTCAGCGCCTGGCCGCCGGTGCGGGTGATCGTCGGTGGCCCGGTCAGCGCGGCGTTGGTCGCGGTGACGTTCCAGGTCAGCGAGACCTGGAAGTGCCACTGCTGGCCGGGCTGGGAGCCGGAGGCCTGGCTGAAGGTGATCTGGCAGTCCGTGCTGCCGCCGGACGAGTACGGCCGGCCGCCGCCGGCGCAGCCGGTGTCCACGTCGCTGCCGGCCGGCACGCCGGAGACCGCGACGTGGTCCGGGGCGCGCGGTGACCGTCACCGGCGGCGCCGCCGGCCTGCGCCGTCACCGAGATCGGCTGCCAGGCCGCCGGGTCGAACCACATCCAGGTCGGCAGCCGGACGAAGGCGCGCTCGGCCGGGTTGAAGTGCACGACCGGCATCCGCACCAGCCGCGACATGTAGTCGTACGCGATCTGGACGAGGATCTGCGGCGGCACCGGCGGCTGCGGCGGGAGCTGCCCGGCCGGCACCCAGACCAGGTCCGGGTTGTTCGCGGTCCACTCGTCGACGTACTTGAAGAAGTCCTTGATCGACCCGTCGAAGTTGCCCGAGCTGCACTCCCACGAGTACCAGTTGCCGTCGTCGTCCTTGTGGTCGGCGACCTGGGGCGGGAACCAGTCGTCGTGGTTCTCGCCGACGTGGTGGGCCAGGCCGTAGTAGTACGGGTCGTTCGAGTCGGCGAACATCTCCTTGCCGGAGCGGCCCTTGCTGTACCAGCAGGGCGGCGGCACGGCGTTCGGGACCGACACGACCTGGCCGCCGGGCGAGCCGTAGTTGCCGCCGTTGACGGTGATCCGGACGTACGAGGCGCCGGCGCCGAGGGTGCCGTTGTCGTTCGACGCGCAGCTGACGATCGAGACGCACCCGCCTCCGGTCGCGGCCGCCGCCGGCGTCGCCGAGACGACCACCGTCCCGGCCGCCGCGGCAACCATCGAGGCGATGAGCACGGTTGCTCTCCGGCCGGTCAAGCGGCGCATCCGATCCCTCCCAGTCGGTGGTCCCGCGTGCGGGCACGCCAGCACCAGTCCAGCTTGCCGGGAATTAGTACACCTTGAGGCGGATTCGGTCCAGACGCGTCACTGTCGGCAGCCAGAACGATCACGGTGTGTGCCCAGAGTGACGTATCACCGCGCGAGGGTGCACTCCGCCCCGCTGCTGTTGACCTGCGACACCTTCCAGGCCCCGCCGCTCATCGTCAGCGTCACCGTGAACTGCGACTTCGTCCCGTTCGAGCCGGGCCGCTTGGCGCCGGCCTTGTCGTACAGCCGGGTCAGCGTCTGGTCCAGGCACGTGGTCGCGGTCGCCGCCGACGCGCCGACCGAGCCGACCGTGACCGAGCCGTCGATCGGCCCGCGCTGGCTGAGTCCCTGGGCCTTGACGTCGGTGAACAGCGTGACCAGCTGGCCGGCCTGCGGGTCGACGGACAGCTGCGCGATCTGCGGGTCGTCCGGGTCGGGCTTCTCGGCCAGCCGCACCACCATCGACCAGTACGACCGGGTGGTCTCCTGCACGGCGGCCTTGCTGCCGGCCGCGGCCGGCCCGAGCCAGCGGATCGGCGAGCGCTGGGTGCCGACGCTCGGCTCCGGCGAGCGCGGCCGAGGTCGGCGCCGCGGTGGTCGGCGCGGCCGCGGTGGTGGTGAGGCCGGGGCCGGACGGCAGCGCGGTCGGCTCGTCGCCGGAGGAGGAGCAGGCCGCCGCCGCGACCGCGGTCAGCGCGGTCAGCGCGGCCAGCATCGCGGCGCGCGGGAGGAACCGGGACATGCGCGACACCTCACCCCGCCCGCCCACGACTGTCAACTGCGCCACCCGCCGCGGTGTCCGCGTTGACGGCACCGGCCGGGCCGGAAAGGCTGGCGTCCATGAGCGACAGCGCGCAGATCGGCGTCACCGGCCTGGCCGTGATGGGCAGCAACCTGGCCCGCAACTTCGCCCGGCACGGGCACGCCGTGGCGGTGCACAACCGCACCGACGCCAAGACCAGGGCCCTGGTCGACGAGTTCGGGCACGAGGGCAGCTTCCTGCCGTCGTACTCGGCCGAGGACTTCGTCGCGTCGCTGGAGCGGCCGCGCCGGATCGTGATCATGGTCAAGGCCGGCGGCGCCGACCGACGCGGTGATCGACGAGCTCGCGCCGCTGCTCGAGCCGGGCGACATCCTCGTCGACGGCGGCAACGCCCACTTCGCCGACACCCGGCGCCGGGAGGCGGCGCTGCGGGAGCAGGGCATCCACTTCGTCGGCACCGGCATCTCCGGCGGCGAGGAGGGCGCGCTCAACGGGCCGAGCATCATGCCCGGCGGCACCGACGGAGGCGTACGAGTCGCTCGGGCCGCTGCTGGAGTCGATCGCCGCGCACGTCGACGGCACGCCGTGCTGCACCCACGTCGGCGCGGACGGCGCCGGCCACTTCGTGAAGATGGTCCACAACGGCATCGAGTACGCCGACATGCAGCTGATCGCCGAGGCGTACGACCTGCTCCGGCGCGGGCTGGGGATGACGCCGGCCGAGATCGCGGACGTCTTCCGGGACTGGAACACCGGCGACCTCGAGTCGTTCCTCATCGAGATCACCGCCGAGGTGCTCGCGCACACCGACGCCGCGACCGGCACGCCGTTCGTCGACGTGGTGCTCGACCAGGCCGAGCAGAAGGGCACCGGCCGGTGGACCGTGCAGACCGCGCTCGACCTCGGGGTGCCGGTCAGCGGCATCGCCGAGGCGGTGTTCGCCCGCTCGCTGTCCGGGCACGCCGAGCAGCGCGAGGCCGCGCGCGGGCTGCCCGGTCCGGCCGCCGACGGCACGGTCGACCGGGACGGCTTCGTCGAGGACGTCCGCAAGGCGCTGTACGCGTCGAAGGTCGTCGCGTACGCGCAGGGCTTCGACGAGATCACCGCCGGCGCCGCGGAGTACGGCTGGGACATCGACCGCGGCGCGATGGCGACGATCTGGCGCGGCGGCTGCATCATCCGGGCCCGGTTCCTCAACCGGATCAAGGAGGCGTACGACCGGGACCCGGCGCTGCCCTCGCTGCTGGTCGACGACTACTTCACCGCCGCGGTCGCGCGACGGGCAGGAGTCCTGGCGCCGGGTGGTGGCGACCGCCGCCCGGACCGGCGTGCCGACCCCGGGCTTCTCCTCGGCGCTGGCCTACTACGACGGGCTGCGGGCGCGAGCGGCTGCCGGCCGCGCTGATCCAGGGGCTGCGCGACCTGTTCGGCGCGCACACCTACCGGCGGGTCGACCGGGACGGCGTCTTCCACACGCTCTGGTCGGCCGACCGCACCGAGGTGTCCGCCGGCTAGCCCATAGGTTGACAGGCATTAGCCGTTCTGGCTAATACTCTTAGCCATGACGACTTCCTTCCTGGACCGGCCGACCGGCCGGCTGGCGTACGAGCTGACCGGCGACCCGAACGGTCCCCTCGTCGTGCTCTCCCCCGGCATGGGTGACCTGCGCTCGACCTTCGACGGGCTGGCCGAGCGGCTGGCCGCCGACGGCGCGCAGGTGGTGAACGCCGACCTGCGCGGGCACGGCGAGTCCAGCACCGGCTGGGACGCCTACGGGGTGAGCGCGGTCGCGGACGACCTGCTCGCGCTCCTGCACGCGCACGGCGGCCGGGGCGTGCTGGTCGGCAACAGCTACTCCGGCAGCGCCGCGGTGATCGCCGCCGCGCGCGAGCCCGAGGCGGTCAGCGGCCTGGTGCTGGCCGGCGCGTTCGTCCGCGACGGCGAGCGGTCCGTGCTGCAGAAGGGGCTCTTCGCGCTCTTCCACCGCACGTTCCCGGGCCGTCCACTGTGGACGGCGTTCGCCTGGCCGTCGTTCTTCAAGCGCCGGCCGGCGAACTACCCGGCCCGCAAGGCGGAGCTCGCGGCGAACCTCAAGCGACCGCACGGCTACGACGCGCTGGCCCGGATGACCACGGACGAGGGCACCCACCGGCACACGACGCCACTGCTGCCGAGCGTGCACGCGCCGGCTCTGGTGATCATGGGCAGCAAGGACCCCGACTTCCCGGACCCGGCCGCGGAGGCCCGGTTCACCGCCGAGCACCTCGGCGGACCGGCCGAGGTGGTCATGGTCGAGGGCGTCGGGCACTACCCGCAGGCCGAGGCGCGTGGACGAGGTCGCCCCCGCCGTCGCCGGCTTCGTCGCGAAGCTCGCGTGACCGGCCGGCCCCGGCTCACCCCGGACCGGGTGGTCGCCGAGGCGGCCGCGCTGGCCGACGAGCGCGGCATCCAGGCCCTGTCGCTGGCGCCGCTGGCCGAGCGGCTGGGCGTGCGGGTGCCCTCGCTCTACAAGCACGTCGGCGGCCTGGACGACCTGCACCGCCGGCTCGCCCTGGCCGGCCTGCGCGACCTCGCCGAGCAGCTCGGCGCGGCGACCGTCGGCCGGTCCGGGCGGGACGCGCTGCTGGCCTGCGCCACGGCCTGGCGGTCGTACGCCAAGGCCCACCCGGGCCGGTACGGCGCGGTCCAGCGGGCGCCCGATCCGGCGGACGCCGAGCTGCTCGCCGGCGCGTCCAGGCTGACCGAGCTGATCTTCGCGATCCTGCGCGGGTACGGGCTGGACGAGGAGCAGACCGTGCACGCCACCCGCGCCGTCCGCAGCGCCCTGCACGGCTTCGTCACGATCGAGGCGGCCGGCGGCTTCGGCCTCCCCCAGGACGTGGACGAGAGCTACGCGCGGCTGGTCGCGCTGCTCGACTCCGGCCTCAGCGCGGCTGAGGCCGCGGCCGGGGCAACGGGATCATCGCGGTCGGCACGCGCACGGTGCCGGTCCGGTGCAGCTTGTCCCAGCCGACCACCCGGCCGCGCAGCACCGCGAGCGCGGTCGCGTAGAGCAGGTAGGTCCGCAGCGGCTCGTAGATCAGGCGGTAGACCGGCACCAGGAGCAGGTGCCACCACTGTTCCCGGGTCAGCGCCACCGCGACCGCGGCGAGCACGAAGTGGAACGCGGTGAGCCCGCCGAGGAAGAGCAGCACGGTCCGGTAGTCGCCTTCGATCAGGCTCTGCACCACCAGCCAGTACGCCAGCGGCAGGAACAGCAGCGGCACCAGCACCGAGAGCACCGTGTACGGCAGGACCAGCAGGCCGAGCGCGCCGTACCGGGGCCGCAGCAGCATCCGACGCTGCTTCCACACCGCCTGCAGCGTGCCGAACATCCACCGGAACCGCTGCCGCATCAGGGCTCGCGGCGACTGCGGCACCTCGGTGTACGCGACCGCGTCAAGCTCCTGCTCGATCCGCCAGCCGGCCCGCTGCAGCGACAGCGTGAGGTCGCAGTCCTCGGCGAGCGTGCGGAAGTCGAACCCACCGACCTCGAGCATCGCGTCCCGCCGCCAGGCCGCGCAGGCTCCCGGGACGACCATGATCGCGTCGAGCAGGCTCTGCGCGGTGCGGTCCAGCCCGATCGCGGTCAGATACTCCAGCGACTGCCAGCGGGTCAGCAGCCCGTGCCGGTTGCCGACCTTGACGTGGCCGGCGACCGCCCCCACCCGCGGATCGGCGAAGTGCCGGGCCAACGCCGCGACCGTGCCCGGGCGCAGCACGCTGTCCGCGTCGAAGGTGACCACGATCTCCGACCGGGCCTTGGCCAGCGCCCGGTTGAGCGCGGTCGCCTTGCCGCTGTTGGGCTGCCGGATCAGCCGCACCCGGTCCCAGCCCACCGACCGCACCGCGTCCGCCGTGCCGTCGGTCGAGCCGTCGTCGACGACCAGCACCTCGAGGTCGGGGTAGTGGTTGCGGCGCAGGGAGTCGAGCAGCTTCGCGATCACCGCCGCCTCGTTGTACGCGGCGACCAGCACGGTCACCGGCGGCAGCGGCCCGGCCGGCCAGACCTTCCGGCGCCGGCGGCGCCGCTCGACCAGCGCGAGCACCAGGGTGAGCACCGAGACCACGATCATCGTGCCGGCGCCGAGCACGAACAGCGCCCGCACCAGCAGGCCCGGCAGCTGGTGCCCGGCCCAGAACGCCCAGCGGGTGAGCTGGTCGGTCAGGCTCACCGGCACCGGCCCGGCGGAGCGGGAGCCGTCCGGGTGCAGCGAGCTCATCGTGACGAACGTGTAGCCCTTGGCCCTGGCCTGCCGGAGCAGCCGCTCGACCAGCACCAGCGTGGCGGCGTGGTCGTTGCCCCCGTCGTGCAGCAGCAGCACGTGCCCGCGCCCGTCCAGCTCGGGCACCGGCGCGGTCTGGCCGGGCTTGTACAGGTAGTCGTTGGTGTCGATGTCGAAGCTGGCCGCGTAGTAGCCGGTCTGCTGCGCCAGCAGGATCCCGTACGCGCTGGCGCTGATGCCCTCGGTGTCGTTGCCGCCGTACGGCAGCCGGAAGAACTTGGTGCCGTAGCCGCCGACCGAGCGCATCACCCGCGCGGCGCTGACGACCTCCTCCATGTTGCGGGCCGACCCGTGCTCGGCGAAGTCGACGTGCCGCATGGTGTGGTTGCCGACCAGGTGGCCTTCCCTGATCTCCCGCTTGAACAGGTCCGGGTGGTCGAGCACGTTCTCGCCGGTGTCGAAGAACGTGGCCCGGGCGCCGTAGCGGGACAGCAGGTCGAGCAGCTGCGGGGTGTTGCGCGGGTCCGGGCCGTCGTCGAAGGTCAGCGCCAGCTGCTTGTCCGGCAGCCGGCCGAACCGGTCGATGCCGAGCATGCTGTAGCCCAGGGTCTGCATCTCGGCCTGGCTGAGCTTGCGCCAGGGCGCGCCGGTGAACGGGTCGGCCGCGTACGGCATGCTGCCGGCGTAGCGGATCCGGAAGACCCGCAGCATCTCCCCCTGCCCGACCACCGGCAGCCGCGCCGGCAGGGAGTCGAGCAGCGCCGTGTCGCCGCCGCGCGCCTGCGGGTTCCTGCCGGGGTCCGGGATCAGCGCCTTGGGCACGAACCAGGCGGCGGCCGCGAAGGCGCCGAGCATGGCCAGCAGCACGTACCGCTTGACGGTGCGCCACCGGTCGCCGGTCACGTCGAGGAACACGGCCCGGTCCGCCGGTGCGACACCGCGACTCGCCCACTCCGCCACCCGGGTCACCGCACCCCACCTCTGGTCGTCTCGATCTCGGTCCACGGCCCGTCCGGCACCTGCTCGTCCGGCACGAACCGCCAGGACACCCGCCCGCGGCCGTCCAGCCCGAGCGCCGCGGCGGCCGCCGGCGACAGGTCGAGCCCCGAGCGGGTCTCCGCCGGCGGCGCATCGCCGAACACGTAGTCCGGGTCGTCCTCGCCGAACGGGCCGACGTCCTGCCACTGGGCGTAGACCGTGCGCGGGCCGAGCGAGACCTCGATCCACCGGTTCTTGAGGATCGAGCGGTCCCGGCCGATCCGCTGCCCGCGATACCAGGGCACCCTGGTCACGTCGGGCTTGACCGTGTCGTCGTCGGCCAGCTCCCCGTACGGCAGGGCGAAGTAGAACGGGTTCTCCTCCGGCGTGAACGCGGCCGGCCGGCTGCCGTCCGGCGTCCGGTGGTCCGGGTCGTCGAACCCGCCGAAGTGCTCCTCCCAGTCCGCGTCCCAGTAGCTCTCGTCGTTGGCGATCTCGTCGTTGTCCTCGCTCGGCGGCTCGCCGACCCAGAACACGGTCGCGGTCACGTCCCGGTGCAGCGGGTAGACGTCCTCGTCCGGGTCGCCACCACCGCCCTGCAGGCGGCCAGCACCAGCGCTGCCACGCGAGCAGCACCGCCGGCGGCGTCGCCATACCTGCATCTCCCCCGTCCGAACCCATTTACACGGCATTCGGACTGCGGAGGCGGTTCGGCTTGCTTCTTACCGAGACGGACTCACTAGTTAGTCAACCGGACACCCGAGTTAACGGCGGTCCGTGGTGAGCAGGCCGCGCTGGAAGGCCTCGGCGACCGCGGCGGCCCGGTCGTTGACGCCGAGCTTGGCGTACACGTGCAGCAGGTGGGTCTTCACGGTCGCCTCGGAGACGAACAGCTGCCGGGCCGCCTCCCGGTTGGTCGCGCCGCGGGCGACCAGCTCGAGCACCTCCTGCTCGCGGGCGGACAGCGGCTCCTGGGCCGGCCGGCGCACCGAGCCGAGCAGCCGGGTCGCCACCGACGGCGAGAGCACCGCCTCGCCGCGCGCGGCCGCCCGGACCGCCCGGAACAGCTCGTCCGCGCGGGAGTCCTTGAGCAGGTAGCCGGTCGCCCCGGCCTCGATCGCCGGCAGCACGTCGGAGTCCGTGTCGTACGTGGTGAGCACCAGCACCCGGGCGCTCGCGCCGCTGCGGGTGATCCGCCCGGTCGCGGTGACCCCGTCGACGCCGGGCAT
This sequence comes from uncultured Actinomycetota bacterium, assembly GCA_963770145.1. Taxonomy (GTDB): domain Bacteria; phylum Actinomycetota; class Actinomycetes; order Mycobacteriales; family CADCTP01; genus CADCTP01. The sequence continues at coordinate 145,955 of CAVYOJ010000003.1, forward strand.
CCGCAGGTCCATCAGCACCACGTCCGGGGCGCAGCGTGCCGACCAGGGTGACCGCCTCGTCGCCGCTGGCCGCCTCGCCGACCACCTCGAAGCCGGGCTCGCCGCTGAACATGCCGCGCAGCCCGTCCCGGACGACCGGGTGGTCGTCGACGATCAGCACTCTGCACTCGACGGCGCTCCCGCTCGGACTCACGCCGTGCTCGCTCATGCCGGGATCGCCGGGACGGTCGCGCAGACCGCGGTGCCCTCGCCCGGCGCGGACTCGATCTCCAGCCGACCGGCGACCCGGCCGACCCGCTGCCGCATCCCGGTCAGCCCGAAGCCGCTGCCGTCGGCGACGGCCTCGGGCAGGCCGGCCAGGTCGAACCCGATCCCGTCGTCCCGCACGTCCAGCGTCACCACGTCCTCCATGTACGACAACGTCACCCCGACCCGGCTGGCCGCGGCGTGCTTGCCCACGTTGGCCAGCGCCTCCTGCCCGGTCCGCAGCAGCGCGATCTCCACCTCGGGGTGCAGCTGCCGCGGCGGTGCCGGTGGTGGTCACCGCGGCCGGCACCCCGCTCACCTCGGACCAGCGCGCGGCCACGTCGGCCAGCGCGTCCGGCAGCCGGGCACGACTCCAGCGGCTCCGGCCGCAGCGCCTGCACCGACCGGCGGGCCTCGACCAGGCGTCGAGCGGGCCAGCTCGGCCGCGGTGTCCAGGTGCCGCTCCCGGCCGGTCGCGCTCGCCGTCCGGGCCGCCTGCAGCTGGGCGACGATCCCGGCCAGGCCCTGCGCCAGCGTGTCGTGGATCTCCCGGGCCAGCCGCTCCCGCTCGTCCCGCACGCCGGCCTCCCGGGCCGAGGCGACCAGCTGCGCCTGCAGCTGCGCGTTCTCCGCCATCGCCGCGGCCAGCCGCTCGTTGGCCTCGTTGAGCTCGTCGATGGTCCGCTTGCGGGCCGCGCTCTGCTCGTCGGTGAGCCAGCCGTAGTAGCCGAAGCCAGCTGGCCAGCACCGCGTTGACGAGCGACCACCGCGCCCCAGATGGCCAGCCCGCCGCCGGTCGCCGGCGGCAGCCCGCCGAGCTGGGAGGTGGCGGCGAGCGCCGCGGTGGCGGCGACGCCGACGAACCGCCACCGGCCGGGCAGCAGGTCCAGCGCGAACAGGTAGCCGACGAACGCGACGAACCCGTTCCACGGGCTGCACACCACCAGCGCCGCGGCGAGCAGCGTCCAGACCACGAAGAACACCGGCCCCGGCACCGGCCGGCTGCCGAACTCCGGCCGGCAGATCCGGACCCAGAGCGCCGCGGCGGCCGGCGAACGCGAGGTCGAGCCAGCAGGGCGGCCAGTCGACGTCGCGGACCAGCAGGGTCAGCACCGTGCCGACGACGATCCCGCCGTACGGGACGTAGCGCTGGATCGAGCTCCAGCGCTCCAGCTCGGTCAGCCGGTCCAGCTCGCTTCTCCCGGAGCTGCTCGGGCCTCCTGGCCGAGCTCGGAGAGCTGGCTCAGCTCGGGCAGCCGGGCCAGCTCCTCCGACTCGTACGGCGTGCTCACCGGCTCACTCCCAGCGGAACGTCCGCGCCGCGACGACGCGCGGCGACCAGGGCCCACCCGACCATTGTCGCGATGTGGACCGGATGCGGCCAGGAGCCCTGCCAGCGTGTCCCGGACCGCCGCCAGCGCCGCCCCGAGCGGGGTCACGTCGCTGACGTGCTGCAGGAACGGGGAGAACGTCTCGCGCGGGACGTACACGCCGGCCAGGAACATGCTCGGGAAGAACAGCGTCATCCCGATCGCGTTGGCCGCCTTGGCGGTCGGCGCCACCGCGGCCACCAGCAGGCCGAGCGACGAGCAGCGCCGCCGCGCCGAGCACCACCGCGAGCACGAACCCGGCCAGGTTGCGCGGCACCGCGACCCCGAACCCGAGCGAGCCCGACCAGCACCAGCAGCACGGTCGCCGCCAGCGTGGCCCCGCCGACCAGCAGCAACTGGGCGCCGAGCAGCGTCCGCGGGGTCACCGGGGTGGCCCGCAGCCGGCGCAGCACGCCGCGCTCCCGGTACGTCCCCAGCGTCGTGGGCAGGATCGACAGGCCGAGCACGGCCAGCACGATCGCCACCCCGATCGAGGCGATGTACTCGGTGCCGGACTGGCCGGACAGGTCCGAGCTCGGGTCGCCGAACCCGGGGATCAGCCCGAAGCCGATCACCAGCAGCACCGGCAGCGCCAGCACCAGCGCGGGCAGCAGCGGCTCCCGGAAGAACAGCTTGGTCTCGGTCTTCGTCATCGCGGCCAGGGCGCGGGGTGTCCGCTTCTCGGACAGGTCGGCGGGCGCGAGCGCCAGGCGACCGGCATTGGTCGCGTCCCGCTCGCTCTGCGCGGTCTCCAGCGTGCTCATCGTGCGGCCTCCAGTTCCTTCTCGTCGTGGGTGTCGCCGGTGTCGTCGAAGGGGCGGCCGGTCAGCGCGACGAACGCGTCGTCGAGCGTGCGCTGCTCCAGCCGCAGGTCGGTCACCAGCACCTGGGCCCGGGCCGAGGACGGCGGTCACGCCGGTGGCGAACTCGCCGGTGCCGGTGACGATCACCTGGCTGCCGGACCGGGTCACCGCGGTCACCCCGGGCACCTCCTCGATCAGCCCGGCCGGGATCACGCCGACCGGCCGGAACCGCATCCGCTGCTCGCTGCCGGAGCTGGTGATCAGGCGCGGTCGGGGTGTCCAGCGCGACGATCCGGCCGCGGTCGAGGATCGCGACCCGGTCGCAGAGCTCCTCGACCTCGTCCATCAGGTGGCTGACCAGCACGACCGTGACCCCGCTGTCGCGGACCCGGCGGACCAGGTCCCAGGTCTGCCGGCGCGCGGCCGGGTCGAGGCCGGTGGTGATCTCGTCGAAGAACACCAGCTCCGGGCCGGCCGAGCAGGGCCAGCGCGAGGAACAGCCGCTGCTGCTGGCCGCCGGACAGCTTCTTGAACGCCGTGTTCCGCTTGGCCGCGAGCCCCCACTCGTCGAGCAGCTCGCCGACCGGGCGCGGGTTGCGGTAGAAGCCGGCGTAGAGCTCCAGCGCCTCGCCGACCCTGATCTTCTCCTGCAGCTGGGCCTGCTGCAGCTGGACGCCGACCCGCTCGCGCAGCTGCGGCCCGGACCGCACCGGGTCGAGGCCGAGCACCCGGACGGTCCCGGAGTCCGCCGTCCGCAGCCCTTCCATGATCTCCACCGCCGTGGTCTTGCCGGCGCCGTTCGGGCCGAGCAGACCGAAGACCTCGCCGGCCTGCACGTCGAAGCTCACCCCGTCCAACGCGACCGTCTCGCCGTACCGCTTGTGCAGCTCGTGCACCTCGATGACCGCCATGCCATCGAGCCTCGTCGCCGGCGCGGCGGGCCGGATCGGCCGCGTGGTCAGCGTTCGGCGCTGGCGCGGTGGATCGGCCGGATCAACCGATCGGTTGATCCGGCCGCTGCGTCGTGCCTCGTCGGCGTCCTGCCGTAAGGTGCCGCGCATGCCCGAGGAGAGACAGGACCCGGCGAACACCCAGATGTTCCGGGCGTTCGTGGAGCGCGGCGAGCAGGAGACCGACCGCCGCGGCATGCGTACGGCATATCTGCTGGTCGCGGTCGCCGTCGTGATCGTCGTCGTCGCGCTGGTCGTGATCTTCGTCAGCTGAGCCGTCCGTTTGGCGGCACAATGACGGTTGACTGACGGCGAAAGTGACGCCAGAGTGGCGTCATGACGACGCCGGCGGTTCCGCTCTGGCGTAATCGCGACTTCACCCTGCTCTGGTCGAGCCAGGTGATCTCGACGGTCGGCACCAGGGTGACCTCGGTGGCATACCCGCTGCTGGTGCTGCTGCTGACCGGCTCGCCCGCGCTGGCCGGCGTCGTCGGGTTCGCGCAGACCCTGCCCTTCCTGCTGCTCTACCTGCCCGGCGGCGCCTGGGTGGACCGGTGGGACCGGCGCCGGACGATGGTGGTCTGCGAGGTCGGCCGGATGGTCGCGCTCGGCAGCATCGCGGTCACCGCGGTGGTCGGCGGCGTCCACGCGATCACCATCGCCCAGCTGGCCGCCGTCGCGTTCGTCGAGGGCAGCCTGTTCGTGCTGTTCGACCTGGCCGAGGGGGCGGCGCTGCCCCGGCTGGTGCCCGCGGGCCAGCTGCCGACCGCGGTCGCCTGGAACCAGGCCCGCACGCAGGGCGCCGACCTGGTCGGCCAGCCACTGGGCGGTCTGCTGTTCGCGATCGCGCCGGCGCTGCCGTTCGCCGTCGACTCGGTCAGCTACCTGGTCTCCGGCGGCGCGGTGGCGGCGATCCGGACCCGGCTGCAGGGCGAGCGCGCGGCGACCGCCGACCGGCTGCGGACCCGGATCGCGCAGGGCGTCCGTTCGTCCGCCGGTCGGCGTTCCTGCGCGAGATGGTCGTGATCGTCGGCTGGATGAACCTGGTCTTCAACGGGACGTTCCTGGTGCTGATCGTGCGGGCCCAGCGGCTCGGCGGCAGCCCCGGCCAGATCGGCCTCATGCTGGCCGCGTACGGCCTGGGCGGGATCCTCGGCGCGATCGCCGCGCCGGCCGTGCAGCGGCGGCTGCCCGGCCGGGTCGTGCTGGTCGCGATCGCCTGGCTGTGGACCGCGATCGGGATCGCGCTGGCGTTCGCGCCGTCGCTGGTCTGGCTGGCCGTGCTGGTCTTCGTGCTCAACCTGTTCGGCGCGCCGTACAACGTGGTGGTCGCGGCCAGGATGTACCAGCTGGTGCCGGAGGAGATCTTCGGCCGGGTCCGCAGCGTCGGCCGGATCGTCGCCTGGGGCACGATCCCGATCGGCACGCTGCTCGGCGGCCTGCTCGCCGACCGGCTCGGTGCGGGGCCGGCGCTGCTGGTGCTCGGGCTCGGCATGATCCCGATCGCGATCGCCAGCACGGTCTCGCCCGGGATGCGCTCGATCGACGACCCGGTCAGCGAGCCGGCCGGCCAGCCTGCCTGACCGCCAGCGCCCGGACGCCGCGCTGGCCGGCGCCGTAGACCCGGGTCCAGCCGGTCGGCAGCAGCCGGGCCAGCAGGTCCGGCGCCTTCGCCGACCAGCCGATGAGCACCCGGGCCCGGCGGCGCTCGATCGCCGCGACGATCGCCGCGGCGGCCCGCTCCGGCGGGATCGTCAGCAGCTTGGCCCAGACTCCGCCGGCCCGCCTCGTACTCCGCCGGGTCGACGCCGCTGCCGATCCGGGCGGACTCGGCGATCCGGGTGCGGATCCCGCCCGGGTGCACGGTGGTCACCCCGACCTCGCCGGCCAGCTCCTGGCGCAGCGCCTCGGTGAAGCCGCGGACGGCGAACTTGCTCGCCGCGTACGCGGTCTGCCCGGCCGGCGCGACCAGCCCGAAGAGGCTGGAGACGTTGACCAGGTGCGCGCCGGGCTCGGCCCGCAGCGCCGGCAGCAGGGTGTGGGTCAGCCGGACCACGGCCCGGAAGTTGACGTCGATCACCCACTCGTACTCGTCCAGCGTCACCTGGTCGAACCGGCCGCCGAGGGCGACGCCGGCGTTGTTGACCAGCAGCCGCAGCCGCGGGTGCGCCGCCCGGATCTCCTCGGCCACCGCGGCGGCGGCCGGCGCCGTCGGCGAGGTCGACGACGTGCTGGTCACGGCGGTCCGGGTGGTCGCGGCGCAGCGCCGCGGTGACGCTCCGAGCCGCTCGGCGTCCCGGTCGAGCAGCACCAGGTCGCTGCCCCGGCGGGCCAGCGCCGCGCGCCAGCGCCGCGCCGATCCCGCTGGCCGCGCCGGTCACCACCGCGGTCCCGCCGGCGAAGACGAACCTCTGCACTCGGTGCCCTCCCGGCAGTCAGCGGGACTGCGGGCGACCGGCGCCCGGCTGAACCGGACGCCCTCGTCGTTGAGCCGGCCGTGCCGCATCAGCAGCACGTCGCGGGGCGTAGTTCTGGTGCAGCCGCCACGGCCGCGGTCCGGGCCCTGCCTGGGCAGCGCGTCCAGGCCGCGCAGCACGTAGCCGGACCTGCAGGTCGATCAGCGGCTCGCGCGGGCCGGGCGGCGGCGGCAGCGGCGTGACGACCTGCTAGCCGGTGCGGTCCAGGTGCTCGGCCAGCAGCCGGCAGACGTACTCGCTGACCAGGTCGACCTTCAGCGTCCAGGACGCGTTGGTGTAGCCGATCGCCAGCGCGAAGTTGGGCACGCCGGAGAGCATCATGCCCTTGTACGCGACCGTGTCGGCGATCGTCGACCGGCGGCGCCGTCGACGCGTCAGCGTCATCCCGCCGAGCGGCGAGCAGGCTCAGCCCGGTCGCGGTGACCACGATGTCCGCGTCCAGCTCGGCGCCGGAGGCGAGCCGGATGCCGGTGCTCGGTGAAGGTCGTCGATCGTGTCGGTGACCACCGACGCCCGACCCGGCGCTGATCGGCCGCGAACAGGTCGCCGTCCGGCACCAAGCAGAGCCGCTGGTCCCACGGGTCGTACGCGGGGCGCGAAGTGGGTGTCCACCGGGTAGCCCGGCGGCAGCTGCCGGCGCGCGCCCGCCCGCAGCACCGCTGCGAGCGGCCGCGGCGCCCGCCGGCTGAGCTGGAAGATCGCGTCTGGATAGCAGCACGTTCTTCCACCGGGCCAGCTGTCGTGGCCAGCCGGTCCGGCAGCCGCCGGCGCAGCCGTCGGCCAGACCGGGTCCTGCGACGGCAGCGACAGGACGTAGCTCGGCGAGCGCTGCAGCATCGTCACGTGCGCGGCGTCCGCTCGCCATCGCCGGGACCAGGGTGACCGCGGTCGCGCCGCTGCCGATCACCACCACCCGCTTGCCGGTGTGGTCGAGGTCGGCCGGCCAGTGCTGCGGGTGCACGATCGGCCCGGCGAACCGGGTCTCGACCCGGGAAGTCCGGCGTGTAGCCCTCGTCGTACCGGTAGTAGCCGGTGCAGGCGTAGAGGAACGAGCAGGTCAGCTCGACGGTCTCGGCCGGTGTCGCTGCTCGGCGCGTGCACCGTCCAGCGGGCGGTCGCGCTGTCCCAGTCGGCGGCGACCACCCGGTGGCCGGAAGCGGATCTTGCCGGTCGATGCCGCGCTCGCGGGCGGTGTCCCGCAGGTAGTCCCGGATCGCGGCGCCGTCGGCGATGCGCGCTCGCGCCCGGTCCACGGCCGGAACGAGTAGCCCGAGCGTGAACATGTCCGAGTCGGACCGGACGCCCGGGATAGCGGAACAGGTCCCAGGTGCCGCCGAGGGCGTCCGCGGGCCTCGAGGATCGCGCCAGGTCTTGCCCGGGCAGCGGTCCCGCAGGTGGCAGGCGGCGCCGATGCCGGACAGGCCGGCGCCGACGATCAGCACGTCGACGTGCTCTCCAGTCACGTACCCGACGGTAGCCTCGCAGGTGTGTCCGGCGACATCACCATCGTGGAGGTCAGTCCGCGCGACGGGCTGCAGAACGAGTCGGTGCACCTGTCCACCGACGCCAAGGTCGAGCTGATCACCCAGCTCGTCGACGCGGGCGCCCGGCGGGTCGAGGCGGTCTCGTTCGCGCACCCGAAGCTGGTGCCGGCGATGGCCGACGCCGAGGCGGTGATGGAGCGGGTGCCGCGCCGGCGACGGCGTCTCGTACGCGGGGCTGGTGCTCAACCGGCGCGGTCTCGACCGGGCCCTGCGCACCGGCGTGGACGAGGTCAACGTCGTGGTCGCGGTCAGCGACACGTTCTCCTGGAGGAACCAGAACATGTCCACCGAGGACGCGATGCGGGACGCGGTCTCGGTGGTCGCGGACGCGCGCGCGGCCGGGCTGTTCACCACGCTGACGCTGGCGACCGCGTTCGGCTGCCCGTTCGAGGGCGAGGTGCCGGCCGACCGGGTGGTGGCGCTGGCCGTCGAGGCGGCGGAGGCCGGCGTGCACGAGCTCGCCCTCGGCGACACGATCGGCGTCGGCGTCCCGGCGCAGGTCCGGGAGCTGACCGCGCGGATCCGGGACGCGGTCGGCGATCGCAGCCGCCGCTGCGCTACCACTTCCACAACACCCGCAACACCGGCTTCGCGAACGCGTTCGCCGCCGTGCTGGACGGGGTCACCGTGCTCGACTCCAGCGCCGGCGGGATCGGCGGCTGCCCGTTCGCGCCGAAGGCGACCGGCAACATCGCCACCGACGACCTGGTCTACCTGCTGACCCGGATGGGCTACCGGCACCGGCTTCGACCTGCCGGCGCTGCTGCCGACCGCGGCGTACCTGTCCGAGCAGCTCGGGCACGAGGTGCCGGCGCTGCTGCCGCGCGCGGGCACCTTCCCGGGCTGATCTACCCTGCATCCGCGGGTCGGACGAAGGAGGCACCCCGGATGCGGTTGCTGCTCATCGGGGCGCCCGGCGCGGGCAAGGGCACCCAGGCCACGCTGATCGCCGAGCGCTTCCACATCGCCCACATCTCCTCCGGCGACCTGCTGCGCACGCACGTGGAGGAGAACACCACGATCGGCCGCGCCGCCCAGGAGTTCCTGGCCAAGGGCGACCTGGTGCCGGACGCGATCGTGATGGACATGCTCCGCAAGCCGGTGGTCGCCGCCAGCGAGGCCGGCGGGTACGTGCTGGACGGCTTCCCGCGCACGGTCGAGCAGGCCGAAGGCCGCGTACGAGACCGCGCAGGAGCTCGGCGTCGCGGTCGAGGTCGCGATCTACCTCGAGGTGCCGACCGAGGAGCTGACCCGCCGGCTGCTCGCCCGTGGCCGCGGGCAAGGACGACACCCCCGAGGTGATCGAGCACCGGCTGGAGGTCTTCGAGGCCATGACCCGGCCGATGCTCGACTACTACGCCGAACGGGAGGAGCTGATCACCGTGAACGGCGCCCGGCCGGTCTCCGAGGTCTTCTGGTCGATCACCGTCCAGCTCCAGCAGCTCCACCACCGGCCGACCCAGATCAGCTGACCCGGGGCCGGCACCGGTCAGCCCGGCAGCTCGTCGTCTCCACTCACGACTCGCCACAAACGCGCATGGAACCCGGTCGAGCCGGGGAGGCAACGGAGGTGACTGTCGATCTCGGCACCACAGGCCCGCGGATCGAGCAGTTCAGCGGCCCGGGCTACCGTGGCTGCCGGCTGTCCGGTGAGATCGACTTCACCTCGTCCGGCGCGGTCCAGTCCGCCCTGCTCGCGATGATCCTGCCCGGCGGCGGCGCGATGATCGTCGACCTGAGCCGGATCACGTTCCTCGACTCCAGCGGCCTCGGCGTGCTCGTGCAGGCACACCGGACCGCGACGCGAGCGCGACACCCGGCTGCTCGTGGTCGGGTCCGAGCCGGTCCGCAAGCTGCTCCGGCTGACCGGGCTGGACACTGTGCTGGAGACGTATGACGAGCTGTCCGCGGCGGAGGCCGCGCTGTCCGACTGAGAGGCGACCGAATGCAGTACGTACGGCTGGGCAACACCGGGCTGCAGGTCTCGAGGATCTGCCTTGGCTGCATGAGCTACGGCGAACCCGGCCGCGGCAACCACCCGTGGTCGCTCGGCGAGCAGGACGCCCGACCGTTCTTCCGGCGGGCGATCGAGGCCGGGATCAACTTCTTCGACACCGCGAACGTCTACTCGGCCGGCAGCAGCGAGGAGATCACCGGCCGGGCGTTGAAGGACTTCGCCGGCCGCGACGAGGTCGTCATCGCGACCAAGGTGCACGGCCGGATGCGGGAGGGTGCCAACGGCGCCGGGCTGTCCCGCAAGGCGATCATGACCGAGATCGACCACAGCCTGCGCCGGCTGGGCACCGACTACGTCGACCTCTACCAGATCCACCGGTGGGACGACCGCACGCCGATCGAGGAGACCCTGGAGGCGCTGCACGACGTCGTGAAGGCCGGGAAGGCCCGCTACATCGGCGCGTCCTCGATGTGGGCGTGGCAGTTCAGCAAGGCGCTGCACGTGTCCGAGCGCAACGGCTGGACCCGGTTCGTCAGCATGCAGGACCACTACAACCTGCTGCAGCGCGAGGAGGAGCGGGAGATGCTGCCGCTCTGCCTGGACGAGGGCATCGGGGTGATCCCGTGGAGCCCGCTCGCCCGCGGCCGGCTGACCCGGGACTGGGACGCGACCACCGCGCGGTCGCAGTTGGACCGGTTCGGCAACTCGCTCTACTCCGACGAGGATCGCCGGATCGTCGACGCCGTGGCCAAGATCGCCGAGTCCCGCGGGGTGACCCGGGCCCAGGTCGCGCTGGCCTGGGTGCTCCGCCAGCCGGCGGTGACGGCGCCGATCGTCGGCGCGACCAAGCCCGACCACCTCGAGGACGCGATCGCCGCCGCCGACCTCGACCTGTCCGACGACGAGGCCGCGCAACTCGAGGGGCCCTACTCGCCGCGACTGCCCGCGGGTTTCTGAGCTGGCGGATAATGTCGGGAGGGTGGCAGAGACCCGGATCGTGCTCGTCCGACATGGCGAGTCGCTGGCGCAGGAACGGCGGGTCGTCGGCGGCCACGGATGTGCCGGGCTCTCCGCGCTCGGCGTGCGCCAGGTCGAGGCACTGCGCGACCGGCTGATGCAGTCCGGGGAGCTGGCCGGGGTCACCGCGCTCTACTCGTCGGTGATGGCCAGGGCCGTGCAGACCGCGCAGATCCTCGCGCCGGCGCTGGGCGACCTCGCGGTCGAGCAGGACTGCGACTTCTGCGAGGGCCACCCGAGCGCGCGAGAGCGACGGGATGGCGTGGGAGGAGTTCGACCAGCGCTGGCCGGCCCCGGCCGAGTGGTCGCCGGACGTGGCCCGCGAGCCGGGCGGCGAGTCGTACGCGCAGATGCGGGCCCGGGTCTCGGCCCGGCTCGACAAGCTCGCCGAGCGGCACGACGGCGAGACCGTCGTGGTCGTCTGTCACGGCGGCGTCGTGGTGCACTCGATGCTGCGCTGGCTCGACATCGAGCCGATGGGCGGCCGCACCCGGGCCTGGCTCGACCCGGTCAACTCGTCGCTGACCGAGTGGCGGATGGCCGAGAACCCGATGTGGCGGTCCGAGATCGAGCTCGTCCGCTTCAACGACCACGGTCACCTGCGCGGCGACCTGCTGCCCCGCGGCCGCCGAGCGACTGTTGCCGAGAGTGACGTCCCCCGAACGGATGGTTGACGACCGCCGGTAGTCGCAGCGCTGCGGAACCGCTCTACGCTCCCGACGATGACCCTTCCGTCGCTCGCGTGGTGAGGCCCGGCCCAGGGTGGACGCGCGCGGAGAGGCACTCGGCCGGCGGCTGCGCGTGCTGCGGACCTCGGCCGGGCTCGAGCCCGACCGAGCTGGCCGCCGCGGCCGGCCTCGATCCGGCGACCTACCGGCGGGCCGAAGCCGGCGATCCGGCCACGCTGACCTACCTCGACCTGGTCGCGCTGGCCGACGCCCTCGCCGTCCCGGCGGACAGCCTGCTCGCCGACCTGGCCTGAACCCACCTGGCCTGCACGCACCTGGCCTGAACGCACCGCGACTAGCCGTTACGGACCTGGCTCGGATAGGCCGGATGTCCGAGCCTGTCGGGATCGTATCGGTACCGCCTGGCGGCGGATCGCGCGTCGTCCGGTCGAGCGGTGGGCAAGTAAGGTGCCGCTGTCATGGAGCGGTCCCGGCAGCGCGCGGATGCCGAGGCGCGGCTGCGCGACTTCGGTCGGTGGCTGCGGCTGCTCCGCCAGTCCCGGCAGCTCAGCCAGGAGCAGCTCGGCGACCGGGCCGGAATCGACCGGGCGGTGATCGGGCGCATCGAGCGCGGCGAGGTCAACGTCGGCATCGCGTACCTGTGGCAGCTCGCCGACGCGCTGGAGATGCGGGTGCAGGATCTGCTGCCCGCCGACGATCATCCCCTGCTCAAGCGGGACAGCTGAGGGACCTGCAGCGCCGCCCACGGGCTGATCAGCCAGGGCGCCCGCTCGGCCACGACGACCAGGTCGGCCCAGTCGACCCAGGCCCACTCGGCGACCTCGGCCGGGTCGGGCTCCGGGTCGGCGTCGACGACCACCCGGAAGACCGGGCAGAACTCGTTCTCCATCGTCCCGTCGGCCATCCGGGCCGTGTACGCGAACTCGGGCAGCGCCAGCTCGACGTCCTTCGGGGTCAGGCCGAGCTCCTGGCCGATCCGGCGGACCATCGCGTCCTGCACGTCCTCGCCCGGGCCGGGGTGGCCGCAGCAGGTGTTGGTCCACACCCCCGGCCAGGTCTTCTTGCCCAGCGCCCGCCGGGTGACCAGCACCTTCTGCCCCGCCGGGTCGAACGCGTACGACGAGAAGGCCAGGTGCAGAGGGGTGTCGGTGGTGTGCACGTCCGCCTTCGGCGCGGTGCCGATGGGTCGCCGCCGGTCGTCGAGCAGCACGACCAGCTCCGGGCCGGTCACGGTCGCCGTCATTCCACTCCTTCGCCGGGTTGCGCCTTGCACGGTACTTCCCCGGCGTCGGCGCCCGCCCCAGCCGGTCCCCCGTGTCGCCCTCGTCCGGCCACCTGTCCGGTCAGGCCGGTCCCCGGCGGGGCGGCGGCCGCCGACGCCGGTCGGGCCGGCGGCGCTGTCCGGTCAGGCCGGCGTTCCGTGCCGGCCGGCGCCGGCGGCGAACCGGGCCGCGCCGGCCGCCGCCTCCCCGCTGGCCAGCGTCCGCATCCCGTGCCCGAACTCCACTCGCATCGCCTCGTCCAGCGGCAACCCGACCGCGTCGTACACCGAGGCCCGGTCGCCCTGCAGGCAGACCGGCGGCAGCGCCGCCAGCTCGGCCGCGAGCGCCTCCGCCGCGGTCCGCGCGCCGCCGGCCGGCACGACCCGGTCGGCCAGCCCCCAGGACAGCGCCTCGGCCGCACCGACCGCCCGACCGGTGAGGATCATGTCCAGCGCCCGGCCCTGCCCGACGATCCGCGGCAGCCGCACCGTCCCGCCGTCGATCAGCGGCACGCCCCACCGCCGGCAGAACACGCCGAACGTGGCGTCCTCCTCGACCACCCGAAGGTCGCACCAGAGGGCGAGCTCCAGCCCGCCGGCCACCGCGTACCCGCTCACCGCCGCGACGACCGGCACCCGGGTCCGCATCCGGGTGGGGCCCATCGGTCCCGGCCCGACCGGCTCGAGCCGGTTCGCCCGCCCGTCGGCGATCCCGGCCAGGTCGGCGCCGGCGCAGAACGTGCCGCCGGCTCCCCACAGCACCGCGGCCCTGACCTCGCCGTCGGCGTCCAGCCGTTCGAACGCCGCGACCAGCGCGTCGGCCGTGTCCCGGTCGACCGCGTTGCGCACCTCGGGCCGGTCCAGCACGACCGTCCGGACCGGCCCCTCGCCCTCCACCCGCACGCCCATGGTGCTCAGCTCGCCTCCGCCACCGGCTCGTCCAGTGCGGACAGCATGGCCGGCAGCGGCCCGTCCGGCAGCACGCCGAGCCGGCGGGTCGACCGGGTCAGCGCCACGTACAGGTCGTTGGTGCCGCGCGGCGACTCGGCCAGGATGCCGGCCGGGTCGACGACCAGCACGGAGTCGAACTCCAGCCCCTTCGCCTGCCGGACGGTGAGCACGACCACCGGCTCGGTGAGATCCGGATCGGCCTCCGCGCCGAGGATGCCCGCGCACCTCGGCCGCCTTCGCCGCCGGCACGATGCACGCCGACCCGGCCGTCGCCGACCGCCTCCTGCTCGGCCTTGACCACGTCCGGCAGCGCATCGGCGTCGTACCGGTCCGTCCACGGCTTCTCGCCGGTCTCCCGCACCGACCGCGGCGGGGTGATCGGCGGGTCCAGCGCGGCCAGCACGCCGGCCGCGACCTCCATCAGCTCGGCCGGGTTGCGGTAGTTGACGGTCAGCTCCTCCAGCCGGAACCGGCCACCGACGTACGGCTCGAGCACCTCGGCCCAGGACCGCGCGCCGGCCAGGTCGCCGGTCTGCGCGACGTCGCCGACCAGCGTCATCGACCGGCTCGGGCAGCGGCGCATCAGCATCCGCCAGGCCATCGCCGACAGCTCCTGCGCCTCGTCCACGACCACGTGCCCGTACGTCCAGGTGCGGTCGTCGGCGGCCCGCTCGGCCAGCTCCCGGTCGTCGAACTCCTCGTGCCGCTCGGCCAGCCGGGCCGCGTCGATGAGGTCGACGGCGGACAGCCGGTCGGCGTTCTCCAGGCCGTCCGAGGTCGTCGGCCTCCTGGGCCTCCGAGCCGGTGAGGATGTCCAGCACGTCCTGCGCCTGCTCGATCTCCTGCCGCCGGCGGGCCGCGGCCAGCGCCCGGGCGGCCCGGTCGTCGACACCGAGCAGCTCGGCCGCCTCGTCCAGCAGCGGCACGTCGGCGGCGGTCCAGCCGCCGTCCGGGTCCCGGCGCAGCCGCTCGGCGTCCACATCGGACAGTCCGGCGGCGACCATCCGCTCGCCGGACATGAGCAGCTCGGCCAGGAACCGCTGCGGGGTCAGGGTCGGCCACAGCTCGTCCAGCGCGTCGAGCACCGCGTCGTGGTCGCCGAGCTGCGTGCTGAGCAGGTCGAGGTCGAGCTCGCCGGCCACCCCGGCCAGCGACCGCCCGGCGCCGGACCGCTCACCGAGGTCGCCGGCATACTCGGCCGCCACCGCGGCGACGAACTGCTCGACGAACACCGGCCGGGCCTCGTTGTGCGGCCGCCGGGTGCGGCGGGCGGCGGTGCGGGCGCGCCGGATCGCCGCGGCCGGGATCCGCACCCGCTCCCCGTCGACGACCAGCACCAGCGCACCGTCCGGGACCCGCTGCCGGTCCTTGACCGCGGTCGCCAGCACGTCGGCCATCGCCGGCCGGCCCTTGATCTCGGCGACGTCCTCCGGCTCCGGCCCGGTCCGCGGTGACGCCCGGGAACAGGCCGGCGACCGGTGCCAGCACCACGGCGGTCTCGCCGAGCGCCGGCAGCACGTCGCCGATGTAGCGCAGGAACGTCGAGTTGGGCCCGACCACCAGCACGCCGCGCCGCTCCAGCTGCTGCCGGTAGGTGTAGAGCAGGTAGGCGGCGCGGTGCAGCGCGACCGCGGTCTTGCCGGTGCCGGCGCCGCCCTGCACGACCAGCACGCCGCCGTGCGGGGCGCGGATCACGTGGTCCTGCTCGGCCTGGATGGTCGCGACGATGTCGGTCATCCGGCCGGTCCGGGCGGCGCCGAGGGCGGCCAGCAGCGCCGCCTCGCCGGCCGGTCCGGTGTCCCGGGCGGCGTCCGGATCGGCGAGGTCGAGCACCTCGTCGTCGACCCTGGTCACCTCGCGCAGCCGGGTGCGGATGTGCCGGCGCCGGCGGACGCCCTCCGGCCGCGGCCGCGGTGGCGACGTAGAACGGCCGCGCCGCGGGCGCCCGCCAGTCCAGCAGCAACGACTCGTAGTCGCCCTCGTCGTCGACGATGCCGAGCCGGCCGACGTACCGGCGCTCGCCGTCCTCGAGGTCGAGCCGACCGAAGCAGAGCCCGTTCTCCGCGGCGTTGAGCTGGCCGAGCCGGCGGGACCACTCCGCGGCCGCGCTGTCCCGCTCGGACATGCCCTGGTCCGGCGTGGCCACGCCGCTGATCAGCGTCTCGGAGAGGTAGCCGGAGGCTCGCTGGCGCAGCCGGTCGAGCTGCTCGTAGAGCATCGACACGTACTGCTGCTCGGTCGCGACGTCCCCGAAATCCGATATTGACAATCCGGTCTCCCATTCCGTAAGATAAGTCCAGCGCCTCGGAAAGGCGCTTTTCTTGTCTCCGCGCACGAATTGCCAATACTACAGGTACTTCTCCGTGAAGTCATTGGCGAAGATGCCGTGCGGATCGAGTTCGGCGGCGAGCCGGCGCAGCTGTGGCACGGGCGGCGGAGTCATCGTGAAGACCTTGCCCCAGTGCGGCCTCGGCTCATACCCGGCGATCGCGGCCTCGACCTCGGCCACCGCCGCCTCCACCGCGGCCTGGTCGCGCACCCAGGTGAAGTGCAGGGCGACGCTGTCGCGCTGGTAGGCCATGCTCGCCGGCAGGTCGTCGGCGGCGATGGTACGGATCTCGGAGATGAGCAGGATCGGCGCCAGCCGCGAGCCGAGAGCGTGCACCGCACGTACGGCGGCCGCACCGTGCTCGCGGGCGACGAAGAACTCCGACTGGATCTCCTCGCCCTTGCTCGGCGTGAACTCCAGCCGGAAGTGCGGCAGCCGGGTGTGCCAGGCGCCAGGCAGGCCGTCCTGCAGCGTGGTGTGCTCGGCCGGCTCACCGGGCACCGGATGCCGCTGCTCCGGAGCGCGGACGGCGCCGAGCCAGGTGTCCGGCGGGGTCCACGGCGCGGCCGGGTCGACCCGGCGCTTGACGAAGGCGAGGTCGAACACCGGCCGGCGGAACCGGGTGAACAGGCTCACGCTGTAGCCGGCGCCGAACACGCCGTCGAGGTCCTCGAGCGCCTCCATCGGCAGGTCGTCGTACACGACCTGCTGGATGTCGTACGCCGGCTGGGTCCGCAGCGTGACCGCGGTGACGATGCCGAGCCGGCCGAGCCCGACGGCGGTGTCGTGCGGCATGGTCACCAGCTCGCCGCCGGCCGTCACCAGCTCGTACTCGGTGACCGCCGCGGCCAGGCACGGGTTGCCGTCGCCGGAGCCGTGGGTGCCGGTGGCGCAGGCGCCCGCGACCGAGATGTGCGGCAGGGAGCCGAGGTTGTGCAGCGCCCGGCCGGCCCGGTCGAGCGGCCCGACCAGCTCGCCGAACCGCATCCCGGCGCTGACCGTCACGGTGTCGCCGGAGATCTCCAGCCGCGGCGGCAGATCCTGCAGGCTGACCAGGTCCCCGCGCGTGTCGGCCACCCGGCTGAACGAGTGCCCGGTGCCCAGCGCCCGGATCCGGTCGGCGTTGGCGACCATCCCGCGCAGCTCGTCCACCGACCGCGGCCGCAACACCCGCCGCGCCCCGAACTCGACATTCCCACCCCAGTTCCGCCCGGTCATGACGGCATCCTCCCGTGGTCGGCGCCGCCGGGTCAGCGGAAGCGGCGGAGGCGGAGGCTGTTGGTGACCACGAAGACCGAGGAGAAGGCCATTGCCGCGCCGGCGATCATCGGGTTGAGCAGCCCGGCCGCGGCCAGCGGGATGCCGGCCACGTTGTAGGCGAACGCCCAGAACAGGTTGCCCTTGATCACCGCGAGCGTGCGCCGGGACAGCCGGATCGCGTCGCCGGCCGCGCGCAGGTCGCCGCGGACCAGGGTGAGGTCGGACGCCTCGATCGCCACGTCCGTACCGGTGCCGATCGCCAGACCGAGGTCCGCCTGCACCAGCGCGGCAGCGTCGTTGACCCCGTCGCCGACCATCGCCACGACGCGACCCTCGTCCTGCAGCCGGCGGACCGCGCCGACCTTGCCCTCGGGCAGCACCTCGGCGATCACGTCGTCGATCCCGACCTCGCCCGCCACGGCCCGGGCCGCGGCCGCGTTGTCGCCGGTGAGCAGCACGGGGTGCAGGCCGAGCGCGCGCAGCTCCGCGACCGCCTGGGCCGAGGTCGGCTTGACCGCGTCGGCGACCAGTAGCAGGCCGCGGCCGTCACCGTCCCAGCTCACGAGTACCGCCGTCCGCCCGTCGCGTTCGGCGGCCGCCTTGGCCTCGGCGAGCTCGACCGGCGACCTCCGCCTGCCGGCCGACCACCACGGCGTGACCCTCGACCACACCGCGCACGCCCAGACCGGCATCGTTGCCGAACCCGCTGACCGGCGGGATCTCCGGCGCCGCGGCGACGATCGCCCGGCCGACCGGGTGCTCGGACGCGGCCTCGACCGCCGCAGCCCGGCGCAGCACGTCGTCGGCGGTCTCACCGCTCGCCGGGACGACGCCGACCAGTGTCATCCGTCCGGTGGTCACCGTGCCGGTCTTGTCCAGCACGACCGTGTCCACGCGCCGGGTCTGCTCGAGCACCTCGGGGCCGCGGATCACGATGCCGAGCTGTGCGCCGCGGCCGGTCCCGACCATCAGCGCGGTGGGCGTGGCCAGCCCGAGCGCGCACGGGCAGGCGATCACGAGCACCGCCACCGCGGCCGGGAACGCCACGGCCGGGTCCACGAACAACCACGCCGACCAGCGTCAGCAGCGCGATCCCGACGACCACCGGCACGAACACGGCCGACACCCGGTCGGCCAGCCGCTGCACCGCGGCCTTGCCGGCCTGGGCCTGCTCGACCAGCCGGGCCAGCTGGGCCAACTGCGTGTCGGCGCCGACCCGGGTGGCGAGGACGACCAGCCGACCGCCGGCGTTCACGGTGCCGCCGGCGACCGTGTCGCCCGGGCCGACCTCGATCGGCACCGACTCGCCGGTGAGCATGCTCGCATCGACCGCGGACGTGCCGTCGACGACCTTGCCGTCGGTGGCGATCTTCTCGCCGGGGCGGGCGACGAACCGGTCGCCGACCGCGAGTGAGTCGACCGGGATCCGCGTCTCGACGCCGTCCCGCAGCACTGCGACGTCCTTGGCGCCCAGCCGCAGCAGCGCCCGCAGCGCGTCTCCTGAGCGGCGCCTTGCCCGCGCCTCCGCGTACCGCCCGGCGAGCAGGAACGCGGTCACCCCCGCCGCCGTCTCGAGGTAGATCGTGCCGGTTGGGTCGCCACGCTCGGGTAGCCAGCGGAACCCCTCGGCCATGCCGGCCTCGCCCGCGGTGCCGAAGACCAGCGCGTAGACGGACCAGAGGTACGCGGCGAGCGTCCCCATCGAGATCAGCGTGTCCATCGTCGCTGCGCCGTGCCGCAGGTTGGACCATGCTGCCCGGTGGAACGGCAGGCCGGCCCAGAGCACGACGGGCGTTGCGAGGACCAGCGACACCCACTGCCAGCCGTCGAACTGCGTCGCCGGCACCATCGACAGCACGATCACCGGCACCGCGAGCACGACCGCGACGACCAGGCGACGCCGCCAGCCGAGAGTCCGGTCCGGCTCTTCGGGCTGCGGGACGGTCGCCGTGTAGCCGGCGGCCTCGACGGTCGCGACCAGGTCGGCCGCGCTGACACCGGCCGGGAAGGTGACGGTCGCCCGCTCGGTCGCGTAGTTCACCGAGGCGGTGACGCCGGTCATCTTGTTGAGCTTGCGCTCGACCCGGTTCGCGCAGGAGGCACAGGTCATGCCGCCGATCGCGAGCTCGAGCTCGCCGGCGGTCGCCGTCTCCGGGGCGTCGGTGCGGGTCACGGGGTCGGATCCACCACCTGGTAGCCGGCCTCCGCCACCGCGGCGCGCACCGCGGCGTCGTCCGCGTCACCCTGCACGGTCAGCCGACCGCCGGCCAGGTCGACCTCGACCGCCGTCACGCCCGGCACCTCGGACACCTCCTCGGTCACCGAGCGGACGCAGTGGTCGCAGGTCATCCCGGCGACCGCGTACGTGCTCGTCATCTGACTGTCTCCCGGCATGCTCGGTGCGGCTCGCCGGTCAGGACCGCACCAGGCGGGCGATCGCCTCGGACGCCTCGCGCACCTTGTCGTCGGCCTCCTTGCCGCCGCGGGCAGCGGCGTCCAGCACGCAGCCGGCGAGGTGCTCGTCGAGCAACTCGAGCGAGAACGACTGCAGCGCGCGGGTCACCGCGGACACCTGGGTGAGGACGTCGATGCAGTACTTGTCCTCCTCGACCATCCGGTGCAGCCCGCGGACCTGACCTTCGATCCGCCGCAGCCGCCGCAGGTGGTCGTCCTTGCGCTCGCTGTACCCCGGCATGCCGTCCCCTTCCGCCGCCGACACCATACCCCCCTACCGTACTTTGGAACGCGCCGGGGGTACCGTTCCCCGCATGCTGGCGACCGAGCAGCTCTACCAGGAGGTGCCGGCCTGGACAGACCAGCTCGCGACGCTGCTGGAGGGCGCTGACCCGGGCACCGCCGGTGCCGACGGCGCCGGAGTGGACGCTGGTCGAGCTGTCCAGGCACGTCGGGTACGCGTTCCGGTGGATGACCACGACCGTGGCGACCCGGGCGACCGCGCCGGTGCGCCGGCGGGACATCCAGGGCCGGCCGGCGCCGGACGATCCGGCGGAGCTGCCGGCCTGGCTGCGGGAGGGTGCGGTCGAGCTGGTCGGCGCGGTCCGCTCGGTCGGGCCGTCGACCCCGGTCTGGACCTGGGCCGGTGGGCCGCAGCCGGCGCAGTGGTGGCTGCAGCGGATGTTGTACGAGCTGGTCGTGCACGTCGCCGACGCGACGCTGGCGCTGGGCGAGCCGGTGTCGATCGATGCGTCGCTGGCCGCGGCGGGGATCGACGAGTGGCTGGCGATCCTGCCGTTCGTGCACGACGACATGATCGAGGCGCTGCCGCCCGGCCGGTCGATGCACCTGCATGCGGTGGACGGCGGCGAGTGGCTGCTACGCGGCACGCCGGACGGCCTGACCTGGGAACGTGGCCACGTGAAGGCCGACGTGGCGGTCCGCGGCGACGCCGGCTCGCTCTACCTGCTGCTCAACCGTCGCCTGCCCGCCGACGACCGCGCGATCGAGGTCCACGGCGACCGCTCGACGCTCGACACCTGGTTGGCCCGCACCATCTTCTGACGCCGCTCAGCTGGGGCGCGGCGCGTACATGATGACCGCGACGCCGAGCAGGCAGATCAGCGCTCCGGCGATGTCGTAGCGGTCGGGGCGGAAGCCGTCGAGGACCACGCCCCAGGCGAGCGAGCCGGCGACGAAGATCCCGCCGTACGCGGCCAGGATCCGGCCGAAGTGCGCGTCCGGCTGCAGCGTGGCGACGAACCCGTACAGCCCCAGGGCGACCAGCCCCGCGCCGATCCACCCGACGCCGCGGTGCTCGCGAACCCCCTGCCACACCAGCCAGGCGCCGCCGATCTCCGCCAGCGCAGCAACGACGAACAGGCCCAGCGACCGCCCCACAGTCACCCGCTCACCCTAGGAGGCCCGCGGTCCGACCCCGTCGCCGCCGCCGCACCATCGCGGCCAGTTGGACCCCGCCGGGCAGTGTGCTGACCAAGCCGCCCGACCGTCACACCCGGCGGAATCCCGGTCCCGCCACCGGAGCCGGTGAACCGAGCCTCCCGACCGTCACGCCGGGCGGAATCCCGACCCGTCTCCGCCACCGGAGCCGGTGAACCGAGCCTCCCGACCGTCACGACCGGCGGGATCGATCCCCATCTCCGCCGTCGCTGGAACCGGTGAACCCGGCGCGTCGCAGGGCGTCCGCCATCGCGCCGCCCGGCTCCGGGCGACCACGCTGGTCCCCGGACCCACGGCCGCCGGACCCGCTGCGCCCATCGCCTCCGCCACCGTGCCGGTTGTCGCGCCGATCACCGTGCTGGCCGGCGTCGCGCCGTTCGCCGTGCTGGCCCGCGTCGTCGCCGTACTCGGCCGCGCGCGGTCACCGCCCGGCCGATCGCCGTGCCGGCCGGCGTCGCGCCGTTCGCCACTTCGGTCACTGCCGGGCCGATCGCCACGCTGGCCGGCGTCGCGCCGTTCGCCACGCCGGTCGCCGCCCGGCCGATCGCCGCCAGGCTGGTCGCCGCCCCGCCGATCCTCGCCCCGGCCGCCGCCGTGCCGATCGCTCGGCCCGCCAGCGCGCCGGTCACCGCGCAGGTCGTCGCCGCCGCCGTCCCGGCCGCTGCGAGCACCGGCGCCACGGTCGTCACCGTCGCGGTGACCCTCGCCGCCGACTCGGTCGCCCGCGCCCTGGCCGGTCTGACCACCCGCGGCGCCGGCGCGGCGGCCGCCCGAACCGTCCGACGCACGCGCGCGGCCGCCTGGACCCCGAGCACCCGCACCACCCCGCCCGCCGCCCGGGGCGCCGCCGCTAGGCCGACCTCCTCCCGGCCGGCGGCCGTCGCGCGGCCGGCGCTCGCTCTCCTCCTCCAGCCGCAGGCTCAGCCCGATCCGGTTACGCGCCACGTCGACGCTGAGGACCTTGACCTTGACCACGTCGCCGGACTTGACCACGTCCCGCGGATCCGCGACGTACTCGGCCGACATCGCCGACACGTGCACCAGCCCGTCCTGGTGCACGCCCACGTCTACGAATGCACCGAACGCGGCCACGTTGGTAACCACGCCCTCGAGGACCATTCCGGGCTCGAGGTCGGCGACCTTCTCGACGCCCTCCGTGAACGTCGCCGTGCGGAACTCCGGCCGCGGGTCTCGCCCCGGCTTCTCCAGCTCGGCCAGGATGTCGGTCACGGTCGGCAGACCGAAGAAGTCGTCCACGAAGTCCGCCGGCTGCAACGAGCGCAGCACCGGCCCGTTGCTCAGCAGCGACCGCACGTCCCCGCCGGTCGCCGCGACGATCCGGCGTACCACCGGATAGGACTCGGGATGCACCGCCGACGCGTCCAGCGGGTCGTCTCCGCGCACCCGCAGGAACCCGGCACACAACTCGAACGCCTTCGGCCCGAGCCGCGGCACCTCCTTCAGCGCCGTCCGCGCCGCGAACGGCCCGTTCTCGTCCCGGTGCGTCACGATGCTCTCGGCGAGCGCCGGCCCGACCCCGGACACCCGCGTCAGCAGCGGCACCGACGCGGTGTTCACGTCCACGCCGACCGCGTTGACGCAGTCCTCGACGACGGTGTCGAGCGCCCGGGACAGCACCGGCTCCGGAATGTCGTGCTGGTACTGCCCGACGCCGATCGACTTCGGGTCGATCTTGACCAGCTCGGCCAGCGGGTCCTGCAGCCGCCGGGCGATCGACACCGCGCCGCGGAGCGAGACGTCGAGCGCGGGCAGCTCGCGGGACGCGTACGCCGAGGCCGAGTAGACCGACGCGCCGGCCTCGGACACCACGATCTTGGTCAGCCCGAGGTCCGGATTGGCGGAGATCAGCGCGCCCGCCAGCTTGTCGGTCTCCCGGGACGCGGTGCCGTTGCCGATCGCGAGCAGCTCGACCCGGTGCTCACGAGCCAGCCGGGCGAGCTTCGCCAGCGCCTCGTCCCACTGGCGGCGCGGCTCGTGCGGGTAGATCGTGTCGGTCGCGACGACCTTGCCGGTGCCGTCGATCACCGCGACCTTGACGCCCGTCCGCAAGCCCGGGTCGAGTCCGAGGGTCGGCCGGGCTCCCGCCGGTGCGGCCAGCAGCAGGTCGCGCAGGTTGTTGGCGAAGACCCGGGCCGCCTCCTCCTCCGCGCGTTGCCGCAGCCGGCCGCGCAGGTCGAGGTCGAGTCGCACCAGCAGCCGCGTCCGCCAAGCCCAGCGCACGGTCTCGGCCAGCCACCGGTCGGCCGCACGCCCCTGGTCGGCAATGCCGAATCGGGCAGCGATGCGCGCCTCGTACGACCCCGGACCCTCCCCGGTCGGCGCCGCGTCCTCCGGATCGAGCTCGACGTCGAGGACCTCCTCCTTCTCGCCGCGGAACAGCGCGAGGATCCGGTGCGAGGGCAGCTTGACCAGCGGCTCGGCGAACTCGAAGTAGTCCGCGAACTTCGCTCCGACCTGCTCGCGGCCCTCCCGCACCCGGGACACCGCCCGGCCGCGGGACCACATCTGCTCGCGCAGCGCACCGACGAGGTCGGCGTCCTCCCCGAACCGCTCGGCCAGGATCGCCCGGGCACCCTCCAGCGCGACCGCGCCGTCGGCCACCTCCTCGGTCACGTAAGCCTCGGCGGCCGTGACCGGGTCGGCGGTCGGGTCGCTCAGCAGCTGGTCTGCCAGCGGCTCGAGCCCCTGCTCCCGCGCGATCTGCGCCTTCGTCCGCCGCTTCGGCTTGTAGGGCAGATAGATGTCCTCCAGCCGCGCCTTCGAGTCGGCGGCGAGGATCTGCGCCTCCAGCTCCGGGTCGAGCTTGCCCTGCGCCCGCACCGAGTCGAGCACGACCGCGCGCCGTTCCTCCAGCTCCCGCAGGTAGCGCAGCCGCTCCTCGAGCGTCCGCAGCTGGGCGTCGTCGAGAGCGCCGGTGACCTCCTTGCGGTATCGCGCGACGAACGGCACGGTCGCGCCGCCGTCGAGCAGCTCGACGGCCGCACTCACCTGTCCTTCGCGCACGCCGAGCTCGTCCGCGATCCGGCTCGCGACGGTCAGCTGCTGCTTCTCAGACACGAACGCGACCCTATAGCCGCCGCGACACCGGTGCCTCCGTTCATCCACAGGCCGCCGGTCTGTCCACAGATCGGCGATTGGGCCTTCCTACGCCGGAACCGCCGCGGGGACCCTCGACTCCCGCGCGAGCAGGTGCGCGAACCAGGTGAGGAGGCCCAGGCTGATGGCGGAGAGCGCGATGTACACCGGGATCGTCCCGACGCTGTCCCAGGTCGCGTGCAGCGCCACGGCCAGGAGAAACACCGCGACGAAGCGCCAGACGGCGCCGACCTTCCACTTGTGCGCGGCGGCATACCAGAGCGCGGTCGCGGTCAGGCCGGTCCAGGCCATGTGCGCGGCCGGGCTGAGCAGCCCGCGCAGCACCAGCACGTCGTCCACCGCAGTCAGGCTCCCCTGCGACGAGATCAACGTGACGAAGGCGTATCCCATCGTCTCCAGTGCGGCGAAGCCGGCGCCGGCCGCGACGCCGATCAGCAGGCCGTCGGAGGGCAGGCGATATCGGTGCAGCCCGATCAGCAGGATTGCCGGCACGATGAGCTTCGCGGCCTCCTCGATGAACCCGACGGCCACCAGCGGCAGCACGCCGAGGTCGCGCAGCGTGTCGTATTCGAGGAAGCCCGCGGTGACGACGCCGACCACCCCGGACAGGAAGGCGACCACGCCGATCGCGCCCCCGGAGATGTCGTACGGCAGGCGCCGACCGAGGATGAAGACCACGAACGTCGCCGGTGCGACCGCGGCACCCAGCAGGATCAACGACGGCACCAGGTTCGGGTTCTGCGTTTTGATCAACACTCGCCGGACGACCTCGAAGAGCACCACGCCGCCGACCAGCACCAGGACCCAGGCCCACCGCCGTGTCATGCCGACCTCCCCGCCGCCGGGCTGCCCCGAAAAACCGGCCGCAGGCCGCAATCTATCCGAGCAATTCGTCCACGAAGCACCATCGCCAGGATTCGCCCGGCTCGACCGACTGCATCACCGGGTGTCCGGTGCGCTCGAAGTGCACGCTCGCGTGCCGCGGCGGCGACGAATCGCAGCAGCCGACGTGGCCGCAGGTCAGGCAGACCCGCAGATGCACCCACGGACCTTCCTCGGGCGTGTGGTCCTCGCAGCGGCCCGGTGTGTTCGGCTGCACCGAGGTCGGCGCGTCCCGGAGGTGCTCGCAGTCGATCGGAGACGTCGGCACCTGGCCGGCCCGCAGCAGCCGACGGAAGAGGCCCAGCGGCTTGTCGTTGCGTTCGTCGGCCTGCGTCACGGATCTCAGTCTGGCGCACGCGATCAAGACCGCCGCGCCGGGGACCCGACATGGCGGCGAGCGACACCCGATCCACACCGGGCCACGCCCTAGGCTCACGCTGTGTGAGGGAGATCTGGCCGGGCTCGTTCGTTCCGGTGCCACTGGGCGCACGTCCGCACGACGGCGGGACGACCTTCGCCGTGTCCTCGGACGTGGCCACGTCGGTGACGCTGTGCCTGTTCGACGAGGCCGGCGGCGAGGAGCGGCTGCGGATGCCGGCGCACGACGCGGGCGTCTGGCGGGGCTTCGTCCCCGGCGTCGGCCCGGGCCAGCGGTACGGCTATCGCGTGGACGGGCCGTACGACCCGGGCGCCGGACACCGGTGCAACCCGGCCAAGCTGCTGCTGGATCCGTACGCGCGGGCGATCGACGGGGACGTCCGCTGGGAGCCGTCGCTGCTCGGGACCAACGCCGACGACTCAGCCGGTGCCACGCCGCGATCGGTCGTGGTGGACACCGCGTTCGACTGGGGCTCCGACACCGCGCCGCGGACGCCGTACGCGCGGTCCGTGGTCTACGAGACCCACGTGAAGGGGATCACCGCTCGGCACCCCGACGTGCCCCCGGAGCTGCGTGGCACGTACGCCGGCCTGGCGCATCCCGCGGTGCTGGCGCACCTCACCAGGCTTGGGGTCACCGCCGTCGAGTTGCTCCCGGTGCACCAGTCGCTGACCAACGGGATCCTGGCCGACGCGGGCAAGGTCAACTACTGGGGCTACGACACGATCGGCTACTTCGCCCCGCACGCGGCCTACTCGGCGGAGGTGCGCGCCGGGCGGCTCGGCGGTCAGGTAGCCGAGTTTCAGGGGATGGTGAAGGCGCTGCATGCGGCCGGCCTCGAGGTGCTGCTCGACGTGGTGTTCAACCACACCGCCGAGGGCAACGAGCACGGTCCGACGCTCTGCTTCCGCGGGCTGGACAACGCCGGCTACTACCGGCTCGTGCCGGGCGATCAGGCGCACTACTTCGACACGACGGGCACCGGCAACAGTCTCGACCTCGGCCACCCGGACTGCCTGCGGCTCGTGCTGGACTCGCTGCGCTTCTGGGTGACCGAATATCGGATCGACGGCTACCGGTTCGACCTGGCGCCGACCTTGGCCCGACAGGACGGCACGTTCACCCGCCTGTCGGACTTCTTCGACGCCGTGCACCAGGACCCGGTCGTGTCCCAGGTGAAGCTGATCGCCGAGCCGTGGGACGTCGCGCAGCCCGACTCGTACGACGTCGGCCGCTTCCCGCCGGGCTGGACGGAGTGGAACGGAAAGTTCCGGGACACCGTGCGGTCGTTCTGGCGGGGCGACGAGGGCACGCTTGCCGACCTCGGCAGCCGGGTCACCGGCTCGCCCGACCTGTACGGACCCGCCCGCAACAGGCCGTCGGCCTCGGTGAACATCCTGACCACGCACGACGGGTTCACATTGCGCGACCTGGTCTCGTACGACTCCAAGCACAACGACGACAACGTCCCCGATCCTGGTGGCGCGGACGACAACCGGTCCTGGAACTGCGGCGTCGAGGGGCCGACCGACGACCGCGAGGTGCTGGCGCTGCGCGGCCGGCAGTCGCGGGCGTTGCTGGCCACGCTGCTGCTGTCCCGTGGCGTGCCCATGCTGCTCGGCGGCGACGAGCTGGGGCGCACGCAGGGCGGCAACAACAACGCCTACTGCCAGGACAACGAGGTGTCCTGGTACGACTGGTCCACAGTGGACACCGAGCTGCTGGACTTCACCACGCGGCTGATCGCGTTCCGGCGAGCCCATCCGGCGCTGCGGCGACGGCGCTACCTCACGCCGGCCGACATGACCTGGTACACGGCGGCCGGGACCACGATGGCCGACGGAGAGTGGTCGTGGTCCCGGACAGTGGTGGCTCACGTCGACGGCACCGTGGCGCCGGACCTGGACGAGCGCGGCCGGCCCGAGCTGGACGACGAACTGCTGATCGCGATCAATGGCTGGTGGCAGGAGGTCGAGGTCACAGTGCCGGCGATCGGGCGGCCGGCGCACTGGATGCTCGAGTTCGACACCTACGGCCCCTCGCCGGTAGGGACGACCGTTGCCGGCGAGACCTTCTCGCTGCGGCCGCGCTCGGTGGTCGTCCTGCGCGCCCCGCGCTAGACGATCCGCCGTCCCTCGATCACGACGGTGTGGATGTCCGCGGTCGACGCCGCGAACACGACCTGGGCCGGTACGGCGGTGGGATCGAGGGTGACCGCAACGAGGTCCGCGCGGGCACCGGCTTCGAGCCGGCCGGCATCGGGCCAGCCCAGCGCGGCGTGACCGGTCAGCGCACCGATCAGCTCGGCCGGGTCGAAGATGCCACGACGACCGGTGGCCAGTCGCTGGTGCATCTCCAGGTCGCGCGCCTCGGCCAGCAGATCCGCGCGGACGTGCTGGTCGGTGCCGAGGCTGAGCCGGACCCGGGCGTCGCGGAGCGCGGCCGCCGGGCCGATCCCGTCGGCCAGGTCGGCCTCGGTGGACGGGCAGAAGCAAACCCCGGTGCCCGTCCGGGCCAGGGTATCCACATCGGACGGTGTCAGATGGGTTCCGTGCACGGCGGTCGTTCGCGCCGAGAGCACACCGTGCTCGGCGAGCAGCGTGGTCGGGCTGCGGCCGTGGTAGGCGAGGCACGCCTCGTTCTCGGCGGGCTGCTCCGACAGGTGGACGTGCAGCGGGCCCGGCCGCACCAGCCACTGTGGACAGTGCCGTGGCAGGCACCGCGCGCACCGAGTGCACCGCGGCCCCGACCCGCATGCCGTCGGACGGGCCGAGGTCGGCGACCCTGGCCGCCCACGCGTCCGCGTCCCGGTCGCCGAAGCGCTGCTGCACTCCCTCCAGCGGCAGGTAGCCGTCCGCGGACAGTCCGCCCGCGAGGTAGCAGGTGTCCAGCAGGGTCAGCCGGACGCCGGCATCGGTGGCCGCCTGCCGCAAGGCCTCGGCCATCGCGTTCGGATCCTGGTACGGCACGCCGCCCGCGCCATGGTGCAGGTAGTGGAACTCGCCGACCGTGCTCACACCGGACCGGGCCAGCTCTGCGTAGGTGGTGCGGGCGAGCTCGAGATAGGAGTCCGGGTCGAGCCGCGCCGCCACCGCGTACATCGCCTCGCGCCACGACCAGAACGTGCCGCCGTCCGCGTGGGTGCGCCCGCGCAGCGCCCGATGGAACGCATGCCCGTGGACGTCGGCGAAGCCCGGCAGGACGACGCCGGCCAGCCGCGTCGAATCGCCCGGCGACCGGCCCGGCTCGACCCGGGAGAAGCGGCCGTCGGCGACCTCGAGCGCAACGCCAGCGGCGACGCCGTCGGGCAGCCAGGCGTGCTCGGCCCAGTAGCTGGTCATCCGGCCAGGTCCGCGATGACGGCGGCGAGCGCGTCCACGCCGGCCAGGCAGTCGTCCCGGTCGGCGTGCTCGGCCGGCGAGTGCGAGACCCCGGTCGGGTTGCGGACGAACAGCATCGCGGCCGGCACACCGGCGGCGGCGAGGATGCCGGCGTCGTGGCCGGCTCCGGTGCCGAGGACCGGAGCGTCCCCGAGCAGGCGGGAGAGCCGGGTCACCAGCGTGGGGTCGAATCGGGTGTCCGGCGTGTACGACTCCTCCACCGGCGCGGTTCCGGCGGCGTGCCCCACGTCCGCGGCCACCGCGCGGGCGGCGTCGCCCCGGGCGTCCAGCCAGGCGGTGACCGCCGACGGGATCGCGTTCACGCCGTTCGGGATCACGGCCACCTTGCCGACGGTCGCGACGCAGCCGCGGGCCCTCGCGGCCGAGCGGGCGGCGGTGACGGCGGCGGCCAGGTCGATCATCGGGTCACGGCGATCCTCGAGCCGGGTGGTCCCGGCGTGGTTGGCCTCGCCGGCCAGCTCGAGCCGCCAGCGGCCGTGCGCGAGGATCGACGAGCCGACCGCGATCGGGCGGTCCAGGTCGACCAGGCCGCGGCCCTGCTCGACGTGCAGCTCGATGAACGCGCCGACCATCCGCAGCACCTCGTCGTCCCGGCCGACCCTCGACGGGTCCAGGCCGGCCGATCGCATCGCCGTCGCCATCGGGACGCCGTCGCCGTCGGTGAGCGCGAGGCCGCGCTCGGCCGGCAGCGCTCCGGTGAGCAGCCGCGACCCCGCGCAGGCGACGCCGAACCGGGCACCCTCCTCGTCGCCGAAGCAGGCCACGCCCACCGGTCGCGACGGTTCGAATGCGCGCGAGCGCAGCAGATCAACCGCGCAGAATGCGGACACCACGCCCAATGGGCCGTCGAACGCGCCGCCATCCGGCACCGAATCGAGATGCGATCCCACCGCGACTCCGGGTCGGTCCGGGCTCGGCGATCCCCACCACGCCCAGTGGTTGCCGGCACGGTCGGTGACGAGATCGAGACCGCGGGCCCGTGCCTCACTTGCGAACCATTCCCGTAACACAGCGTCGACAGGAGTCCAGGCGAAGCGCCTATACCCACCGCTCGCGACTCGGCCGATCGGCGCCAAGGTGTCCCACAACGCGTCGAAGCTCACCCGAGCAGTATCGCAACCGCCAATTCCGGGATATCCGAATCCGAAGGCGTCGAGGTCAGGCGTTGGCCTCCTGGAAGCGGGCGACCAGGTCGGCCGGGACCCGACCGCGCGCGCTCACCTCGAGACCCTGCGCCTCCGCCCAGGCGCGGACCGCCTTCGGGTCGTAGTCGCGGGTGCGCGAGTTCGAGCCGCGGGACCGGCCACCCCGGGAGCCCCCGCCGACCCGTCGGCCGGCTGCGACGTATTTGCCGACGACGTCGCGCAGCACTTGGGCATTCTTCTCGCTCAGGTCGATCTCGTACTCCTGGCCGTCGACACCGAAGCGGACGGTCTCGCCCTTACCCTCGGGAATCGCCTTGCCGTCGAGATCGTCGGTGAGCTGGACAACGGTACGCTGAGCCACGGTAAAGGCCTTTCATCCCGGCGACAATCTGTACAGATAGTCTTCGGTTTTCCCGCATTCGTCAAATCCCCGCGCCCGAATGGACGGTCGGATCGCCGGAATTTGTTGCGGACGGCCGCGCCGTGGCGCAGATCAGTGCAGTCTTGCCACTACATGGTCGACGAACCCGTACGCCTTCGCCTCGTCGGCGGTGAACCAACGATCCCGGTCCGCGTCCTTCTCGATCTGCTCGACGGACTGGCCGGTCTGCTCCGCGGTCAGTCCGGCGATCTCCCGCTTGGTGAGCCGGTACTGCGCGGCCTGGATCGCGATGTCCGACGCGGTGCCGCCGATCCCGGCCGACGGCTGGTGCATGACGATCTTGGCGTGCGGCAGCGCGTAGCGCTTGCCCGGCGTTCCGGACGAGAGCAGGAACTGGCCCATCGACGCGGCGAACCCGACCGCCCACGTCGACACGTCCGGCTCGATCAGCTGCATCGTGTCGTAGATGGCCATGCCCGCGGTCACCGATCCGCCCGGCGAGTTGATGTAGAAGGTGATGTCCCGCTTCGAGTCCTCGGCCGCGAGCAGCAGCAGCTGCGCGGTGATCCGGTTGGCGACGTCGTCGTCGACCGCGCTGCCGAGGAAGACGATCCGCTCACCGAGCAGGCGCTCGAAGACGGTGTCCGAGAGCGACGGGGCAGACAACGTGCGCATCGCGGGAGCAGCCATGTCGCGAGCCTAGGTCGGGGACTTCCTTACCAGGACAGCGTGTTCGCGCTCAGCGCACGACCAGGCTGGAGCCGAGTCAGAGGCCGCCGGCGACGCGGAGGACGGTGCCGGTGGTGTACGACGACTCGGGGCCGAGGAGAAACGCGACGGCCGGAGCGATCTCCTCGGGCTCGCCGGGGCGGCCGAGCGGGATGCGGCCGGCGGCCTTGTCCGGGCGGTCCGGTGCGCCGGCGTCGGCGTGGATCTCGGTGCGGACGATGCCTGGCGCGACCGCGTTGACCCGGATCCCGTCACCGGCGAGTTCCTTCGACAGGCCGAGGGTGAGGATGTCGATGCCGGCCTTGGCCGCGGCGTACTGGACGTATTCGTGCGGCGAGCCGGTGGTGCCGGCGGCCGAGGAGATGTTGACGATCGCGCCGCCCCGGCCGCCGCGGCGGGTGGACATGACCTGAGCGGCCCTGCGGGCGCAGAGAATCGAGCCGAACAGGTTGACGTCGAGGACCTCGCGGATGATCTCGACCGGGGTGTCGGCCAGGTCGCCGATGTGCTTGGTGACGCCTGCGCTGTTCACCAGCCCGGTCACCGGGCCGAGCTCGGCCGCCGCCGCGAACAGGGTGTCCACAGCGGACGGATCGACCACGTCGGCCGCGACCGCGACGGCCCGCACTCCGACCTCCCGGGCGGCGGCGACGACGCGGTCGGCGTCGTCGGATCGGCGGCGGTAGTTCACCACCACATCGTGTCCGGATCGGGCCAGGTGCAGCGCGGTCGCGGCCCCGATCCCGCGCCCGCCTCCGGTGACGATCGTGAGCGGCATGCCGTGATCCTCCCCCACGTCGCCGCCGGCACGACTACGCCGCCATGTGATCTACGGCGCCACCGGACCGACCCGGCCCGGCTCGGACGGCGACGGCGCCGCCAGACCGAGCACGGCCCGCCACGGTCGCCGCATGCAGGCGGTCAGCAGTGCGCTGCCGACGACCTGGGTACGCCGGTGTGCGGTCGAGCGGGCGGACGACGGATGGTGCACCGCCGGGTCGTCCACATAGGACAGCAACCAGCCCGCGCCGGCGAGGTCGAAGCGCGACCCGTCCTCCTCGCCGGGAAACGGACCACCGGGTCGAACCCACCCGGGACAGGAACCCGACCGCCGGACCACCGCCGCGCGGGCGCGCACGTCGGTCCCGCCCGCGAGGGCCACGCTCACTCGGCGAGCGTGTCGAGCACCTGCTGGCCGTACTTGCGGAGCTTGTTCTCGCCGATCCCGCTGATCGAGCCGACCGCGGCCAGCGTCGCCGGGCGCTCGACCGCGATCTGCCGCAGGGTCGCGTCGTGGAAGACCACGTACGCCGGGACGCCCTCCTCCTTCGCCGTCGCCGCCCGCCACGCGCGCAGCCGCTGGAACAGCGCCTCGGCCTCGGCCGGCAGCGCCGCCTCGGCGACAGCAGCCCGCGACGAGGACGACGAGGAGGACGCGGTGCGTGACCGGGCCGCCCGCGGCGCCTCCCGCCGCAGCGACACCGTCCGCCGGCCGCCCAGCACCTCCGAGCTGCCCGGCGTCAGGGCCAGCGTCTGATGCTCGCCGGACACCGCCAGCAACCCCTGGGCCAGCAGCTGCCGGGCCACCCCGCGCCACTCCGGCTCGCGCAGCTCGGTGCCGATCCCGAACGTGGACAGCGAGTCGTGCCGCCACTGGGTCACCTTGTCCGTCGTCCGCCCGAGCAGGATGTCGACCGCCTGCCCGACCCCGAATCGCTGGTTGCGCTCGTGCGCCAGCCGCCAGACCGTCGACAGCAGCTTCTGCGCCGGCACGGTCCCGTCCCAGGACTCCGGCGGGACCAGGCATGTGTCGCAGTTGCCGCACGGCTCGCTGTCCTGCCCGAAGTAGGCCAGCAACCGGACCCGCCGGCACTCGACGGTCTCGCAGAGCGCGAGCATCGCGTCCAGGTGCTTGGCCAGGTTGCGCCGGTGGTTGAGGTCGCCCTCGGAGGCGTCGATCAGCCGCCGCTGCTGCACCACGTCCTGCAGCCCGTACGCGAGCCAGGCCGTCGCCGGCAGCCCGTCCCGCCCGGCCCGGCCGGTCTCCTGGTAATAGCCCTCCACCGACTTGGGCAGGTCGAGGTGGGCGACGAAGCGCACGTCCGGCTTGTCGATGCCCATCCCGAACGCGATCGTCGCGACCACGACCAGCCCGTCCTCGCGCAGGAACCGGGCCTGGTGCGCCGTGCGGGTCGCCGCGTCGAGCCCGGCATGGTAGGGCAGCGCCTCGATCCCGTTGCGGGACAGGAACTCCGCGGTCTTCTCCGTCGACGCGCGGGACAGGCAGTAGACGATGCCGGAGTGGCCGGCATGCTCCCGGCGCAGCAGGTCGAGCAGCTGCCGGCGCGGATCGTCCTTGGCGACGATCCGGTACTGGATGTTGGGCCGGTCGAAGCTCGCCACGAAGGGCATCGCGCCGGCGAGGTCGAGCCGGGAGGTGATCTCCTCGTGCGTCTCGGTGGTAGCCGTGGCGGTCAGCGCGATCCGCGGCACCTCGGGCCAGCGCTCGTGCAACATCGACAGACCCAGGTAGTCGGGCCGGAAGTCGTGCCCCCACTGGGCCACGCAGTGCGCCTCGTCGATCGCGAACAGCGCGATCTTCCCCTGGTCGAGCAGCGCGACCGTGGACGGCGAGCGGAGCGCCTCGGGTGCCAGGTAGAGCAGGTCGAGCTCGCCGGCCCGGAACTCGGCCGCCACCATCTGCCGCTCGCCCGGATCCTGGGTCGAGTTGACGAAGCCGGCCCGAACGCCGAGCGCCCGCAGCGCGTCGACCTGGTCCTGCATCAGCGCGATGAGCGGGGAGATCACCACGCCGACGCCGGGCCGGGCCAGCGCCGGGATCTGGTAGCACAGCGACTTGCCGCCACCGGTCGGCATCAGCACCAGCGCGTCGCCGCCGCCGACGACGTGCTCGATGATCTCGCGCTGCCCGGGCCGGAAGGCGTCGTAGCCGAACACCCGCCGTAGCAGCTCGAGCGCCTCGTCCACCGGGCGAGTCTACGAAGCCGGTACGACGTGGGAGGCCCGCGACGCGAGCCTGTGGACGGCGACTTGAGCTCGGCCGCCGGCCGCCCACCGGACCTCGGTCAGCCGACGGCTACTTGACCTCGGTCAGCCGACCGCAACTTGACCTCGGTCAGCCGACGCCCACCGGACCTCGGTCGACGACGGCCACCTGACCTCGGTCGACGGACCGCCACCTGACCTCGGCCGACCGACCGCCACCTGACCTCGGTCAGCCGACGCCCACCGACCTCGGTCGACGACGCCACCGATCGGTCAACGGACGCCACACGACCTCGGTCCACGGACCGCCACACGACCATCGTCGACGGACGGCCAACGCGACCTCGGTCAGCCGACGGCTACTTGACCTCGGTCAGCTTCCCGGTGGCGACGTCGAAGACGAACCCGCGCACCAATTCCTTGTTCGGCACGAACGGGCTGGCCTTGATCCGCGCGATCGACTGCCGGACGTCCGCTTCGATGTCCGAGAACGCCTCGGCGGACCACTGCGGCTTGATGCCGGTGTCGGCGTGGATGTCAGCCTTGAAGGCATCGTCGGTGAACGTCAGCATGCCGCAGTCGGTGTGGTGGACCAGGATGATCTCGGTCGTGCCGAGCAGCCGCTGGCTGATCGTCAGCGACCGGATCGCGTCGTCGGTGACGACGCCGCCGGCGTTGCGGATGACGTGCGCCTCGCCCTCGTGCAGGCCGAGCAGGCGGTAGACGTCGAGTCGGGCGTCCATGCAGGCGAGCACGGCAACGCCCTTGGCCGGCGGCATCGGCAGCGGCCCGGAGAACGACGCGGCGTACTCGGCGTTGTTGGCGAGCAGATCATCGGTGACGGTCATAGATCCATTGGTAGCACGGATTCCCGACTATTTCAGTCGGGAATGATCTCCACCAGCTCGGCGTGCTTCGCGGTGATCCGGTCGCCGCTGGACACACCGCGGATCCGCCGGCCGATCCAGGGCAGCAGGTGCACCCGGACCCAACGGACGTCGGCGACCAGCGCCGCGGCCCGGCCGGCCCGCGCCGAACCCGGCAGCTCCGATCGCCACCAGTCCGACCGCTCGACCCCGAGCGCCTCCAGCACGGCCGCGGCGACCCGAGCGTGCCCCTCCGGCGCCAGGTGCAGCCGGTCCTCGTGCCAGAGCCGGCGGTCCCGCAGCACCGGCACCGCGGCCAGGTCGACCAGCACCGCGCCGTGCCGCCCGGCCGTCGCCCGTACGCCCACGTTGAACGCGTGGAACCGGGCCGCCAGTCGGTCCGCGGTCCGCCCGGTGCCGGTCCGCTCGACGACGGTGAACAGGATCGTGCGGATCCCGGCGCGGGCGAGCGTGCCGACGGCGGCGTCGTACCGGGCCAGCAGCGCCGGCAGGTCCGACCGCGGCCGGAGCAGGTCGTTCGGCCCGGCGTGGAACGAGACCAGGTCCGGCGCCAGCTCCGAGCGCGATCGGCAGCTGGGTGGCGACCACCTGGTCGAGCAGCCGGCCCCGGACGGCGAGGTTCGCGTACCGGAGCGAGCCCTCGGTGCGGGCCAGCTCGGCGGCCACCCGGTCGGCCCACCCGCGGTGCCGGCCGGCCGGTCCGATCTCGTCCTCGAGACCCTCGGTGAACGAGTCGCCCAGCGCGACGAACGTACGGATCACCGTGCCAGTCTGCCTGGCCGGCCGCCGAGCTCCAGATCCACAGACTCGTGACAGGAACGCGTGCAAAGGTTTCGTCATGGAGGAGGAAATTCGGCGCAGCCGGGAGCGGATCAGCCGGCGCCGCGCGCTCGGGATGGGCGGGACCATCGGTCTCGGCGCGCTGGTGACGGCGTGCACGGGCTCGTCGCCGTCCGGCGGCGGCGCCGCACCCTCGTTGTCGGCATCGTCGACCGCGCCGTCGGACGTGCTGGCATTGCTCGACGAGGCGAACACGTGCGTGACGGCGCGGGAGGAGACGCAGGGGCCGTACTGGTTCGACGTCGACTCGATCCGCTCCGACCTGCGCGAGGACCGGCCCGGTGTGCCGCTCCTGCTTGGCGGTACGGGCGCACGACCTGTCCCGCTGCACGAGCGGATCCGCGCCGGCCGCGATCCCGAACAGCGTGGTGGAGATCTGGCACTGCGACGCCGGCGGCGTCTACTCGGGGTTCGAGTCGGCGTCGCAGGGCGGTCCGGGCGGCAGCGGCCCGGGCGGCGGCGGTCCGGGCGGCAGCGGCCCGGGCGGCGGCCCGGGTGGCGGCGGGTCGGGCGACACGTCGGACGGCTCGTACAGCGCTGGCGATGCCGAGGCGAGCCCGAGCGACGACGGGACGTACCTGCGCGGTGCCCAGGTAGCCGACCGGAACGGCGTCGTGCAGTTCACGACGATCTATCCGGGCTGGTATCGCGGTCGGACCGTGCACATCCATCTCAAGCTGCACGTCGACCGCAAGACCGTGGTGACGACCCAGCTCTACTTCGACGAGGTGGTGAACGACGCCGTCTTCGCCAGCTCGCCGTACGACGCGCACACCGGCCGAGAGACCCGCAACGAGGACGACTCGATCTACGACCCGGCGGGGCTGGTGACGGTACGGCGCACGGCGTCCGGCTATCTCGGCGTGATCAACATCGGCGTGAACGTCTCGGCCGCGTAGATCAGGATCCGAGCGACGCCTTGTCCGTGACAGTGCGGGTACGCACCGGCAGGCCGCGCCGCCGCAGCTGAACCGCTGCCGCCGCGACCGCGACGAGCACGAGCGCGCCGAACACGACGTCCGGGCCGAGGGATCTGACGACGGCATAGCTCGCCCGCCCGGCCCAGAGCACCACCACGATCGCCCAGAGCCAGGCCGCGACGACGACGGGCCTGCGGGTCATGAGCGTCATGTACCCCACCGCATGTCGGTTCATCCGCCTCGACCAACCCGTGCGGGACTCGAGCCGGCGAGGGCTGCTCAGGCGAGTCCGGACTGGTAGGCGAACACGACCAGCTGGGCCCGGTCCCGGGCGCCGAGCTTGGTCATCGCCCGGGACACGTGCGTCCGGGCGGTGGCCGGGCTGACCACGAGGGTCCCGGCGATCTCCTCATTGCTCAGGCCCTCGGCGACCAGGCCGACGACCTCGCGCTCGCGCTGGGTGAGCAGGTGCAGCTGGGGGTGCGGGCTGCGGCTCGTAGGCGCCCGGCTCACGAACTCGGCGACGACGGTGCGGGTGACCGAGGGGGACAGCAGCGCGCCGCCGTCGACCGCGGCCCGGATGCCGGCCAGCAGCTGCGTAGGTCGGGTGTCCTTGAGCAGGAACCCGCTCGCCCCGATCCGCAACGCCTCGAAGACGTAGTCGTCGAGCTCGAAGGTGGTCAGCACGATCACCTTGGTCGCGGCGAGCGAGGGGTCGCCGACGATCCGTCGGGTCGCCTCCAGCCCGTCGACCCCCGGCATCCGGATGTCCATGAGCACCACGTCGGGCCTCAGCTCGCGGGCCCGGGCGACGGCGGCGAGCCCGTCGGCCGCCTCGCCGACCAGCTCCATCCCCTCCGCGCTCCCGAGCAGCGTCCGCAGCCCGACCCGGACGAGGTCCTGGTCGTCGACGACGAGCACCCGGATCATGCGGCATCCCCGTCCGCGGTCCGTACCGGCAGCCACGCGGCGACCTCGAAGCCGTCCTTCGTCGGTCCGGCCCGGAAGGTCCCACGCAGCGCGGCGGCCCGCCGGCGCATGCCGGCCAGCCCGAACCCGGTGGCCGGCGGCCGGAGCACGGCGCCCGGGTTGGTGATCGTCAGCCCGACGCCGCCGTCCCCGTACCGGACCGCGACGCGGGCGGACGGCACCCGGGAGTGGCGCACCACGTTGGTCAGCGCCTCCTGGACGATCCGGTACGCGGCGAGATCCACCCCGGCCGGCAGGTCCTGCGGCCGGCGCCCGACGACGGCGAGGTCGACGGTCACGCCGGCGTGCCGGATCCGCGCGCACAGCTCGTCCACCCGGGCCAGGCCGGGGGTGGCGGCACGGGTGTCCTCGGCCCGCCAGACGACCTGCAGGGTGGAGCGCAACTCCTCCAGCGCCTCGGCGCTGCACCGGCTGATCGCCTCCAGCGCCGGCCGGGAGCGAGCGGCTCACGGTCCAGCACGTGCAGGGTGATCTCCGCCTGCATCTGGATCGCGGCCAGACCGTGCCCGACGACGTCGTGCACCTCCTGCGCGAGCCGCAGCCGCTCGTCCAGCACTCCGGCCCGCAACATCTCGGCGCGGCTGCGGGCGTCCGCCTCCCGCGCGGTGCGCATCGCCGTTCCGACCGCGAACGGCACCGCCACCCAGGCCGAACCGGGGATCACGGCGACCCACCCGGGCAGCGCCGCGGGATGGACGAGCACGTGCGCGAGCAGCAGTGGCAGGACCGCCGCCGCCGCCGGCAGCGCCCGCCGGAGCGGGACGTGCCGGGCGACCGTGTAGACCGCCACCACCAGCGGCAGGAACACCGGCCCGTACGGGTAGCCCCGCAGCAGGTAGGTCGAGGTCAGCGCGGCGACGATCGCCAGCACGGTCACCGGCGCCCGGCGGCGGGCCGTGAGCACCAGCCCGCTGCCGGCCACAGCGGCCACCGCCCACCGATCCACCGTCCGGTCGACGGTCGAGAACTGGTCCGCCAGCAGACCCGTCACCACCGCCGCGAACACCGCGACCGCGACAGCGAGCGCGGCATCGGCGACCAGCTGCCGGCTGACGGACGGCCGGCCGGCGGTCCGGGCGCCGTGCAGGATGCCGGTCATGCGTACACCCTGGCCGGCCGGCACCGGCGGCCGCGTCGGCCGGCGAGCGACAGTGCCGTACGTCGGCTGACGTAGCTGCCGGTCCCTGCGGCCGTACGAGCCGGCGCGCCAGCTACCGGAGACCGCGCAGCGACGGTGTCGACCGCGGGCGGATTCGCGTAGCCCGCCCGGCCCGGATCGTGGACGACCGTGAGCTCCGCGAGGGAGCTCCCGGACCGGAGGACACAGTCATGACTGTCACGAGCGCTCCCCGCCCGACCGACACCCGACCCCGCCCGGCCGAGAACCGGCCCGGGCCGGTCGTCACCCGAGGCCGTACACGGCGCGTCGAGGAGGTGATCGGCCCGATCGCCTCCTGGCTGGCCGCGCACAGCGTCACCGCGCTGCGGATCAGCCTCGGCCTGATCATCCTCGGCTTCGGCGCGCTCAAGTACTTCCCCGGCGCCTCACCGGCCGAGCCGCTGGTGATGCGCACCGTCGATGCCCTGACCTTCGGGCTGGTCTCGGGCACCCCGGCGGTCGTGGCCACCGCCGTGGTGGAGACCCTGATCGGTCTCACCCTGATCACCGGGATCGGGCTCCGGGTCGGTCTGGTCGCGCTGGCCGGCACCCTGCTCGGCTGGATGTCGCCGCTGCTGCTCTTCCCCGGCGACCTGTTCCCCGGCGGCCTGCCCACCCTCGAGGCCCAGTACGTGCTCAAGGACCTCGTCCTGGGCGCCGCGGCCGCCGTCGTCGCCGCGCGCGCACTCGGCGCCCGGTACGTCCGCGACCGGTGACGCTTCCCCTGGACGGCCGGCAGCCCGGGCACCACCCGGCCTGCCGGCCGTCGCGCTGCCGGCAGCAGACCGACCGTCGCGACCTTGACCCTGTAGCTGCGTACGGGGTTAATGCTGCCTGGGTGAGGATGAGCGAGCTTGCCGAGCGGGCGGCGGTGAACCCGCAGAGGATCGCCGACCTGCGACGGCGTATCGCGGACCTGCAGGCGCTGGAGGCCGGGTTGACCCCACACCGACTCCAAGCCGGACAACGAAAGGCGTCGTCACTATGGCCAAGGGAACCACGGGTCGATGGCCGAAGCACATGCGGCCGGGAGCGCTGCGCTGGGCCCGGGCGAGCGACCACTACGACCAGACGATCGCGTTCTACCGGGACCCGGGCCCACCACGGCGGCTCGAGCAGAGGGGCGTTCGACCAACTCGTGTTCTATCTCGACGACGCCGATGCGGTTGCCCTCGCGACCCTGCCGCTGAGTGAAGGCGGCTTCTCGGCCGATCCTGTACCGCACGACTACTGGGCCGCCACCGGGGCCGTCGTCTACCGCGACCCCGACGGACGAGACGTCGTATTCGCACCATGGGTCTACGGCCGCGACCCCGAGCCCGCGGAGAATCGAGGCGGGCGGTAGCACGCGACATCGTGCGGCACACCTGACCGGTCGAGCCCGAGGCCCGGCGAGCGGACGCTAGCCAGGCGGTCCGTAGGCGTCGCTCTGGCGGCGCATGAGCTCCCGCATGGGCGTGCCACGCGGCACCCCGTACATCGTGCCGGGGAAGTCGAGACCCTCCTGCACCCTCCAGAGCTGCTCGTGCTGATCGGGGGAGAACAGCTGGGCCGGGCGGCCGGCCGCGATCCAGCCGATGGGCACGACCGTGCCCGGGGCCAGGTGACTGTTGACGTGCAGCACGCTGCCCACCCGCAGTTCCGATCGGGCTCCGGCCACCGCGCCGGCGAAGACGGACACCCCGGTGGCCACGAACACCTCGTCCTCGATGCGGGCCCCGTTCAGGTGCGCGTGCGGCCCGACCAGGACGGCATCGCCGATGACCAGCGGGTGCTCGGACCGGCCACGCAGGACGGCGTTCTCCATGACCACGACGTCCTCGCTGAGCACCACAGGCCCGCGATCGCCGTTGAGGACCGCGCCGTGCAGGACCCGGACGCCGGGGCCGAGCGACACGTCGCCGGTGAGCACGGCGGTGGGGGCCACCCAGGCGGTTGGATCGATGCTGCCCACGCCGGCACGGTACGCGTACTCCGGCGCGACCTTCCTCGGTGTCGAGCGGGCCGGGTCGGCTCCGACCCATGGGTGAGAGGGTGTCCACCCCCGGACGGCCGAAGCACCGAGCGGAAGGACCGAACCCATGCCGAAGATCGCACCGTGCCTATGGTTCGACAACCAGGGCGAGGAGGCGGCGACGTTCTACACGTCAGTCTTCCCGAACTCCCGGATCACCGAGGTCCAGCGCTACTCGGAGACCGGACCGGCCGGGGAGGGCTCGGTGAGTACCGTGTCCTTCTCCCTCGACGGCCAGGACTATGTCGCGCTGAACGGCGGCCCGGCGTTCACCTTCTCCGAGGCCATCTCGCTGCAGGTCTACTGCCAGTCCCAGGACGAGGTCGACTACTACTGGACCAAGCTCAGCGACGGCGGGGAGGAATCGGCATGCGGCTGGCTGAAGGACCGCTTCGGACTGTCCTGGCAGGTCATCCCCACCGCGCTGCTCGAGCTGACCGCCGACCCGGACCGTGAGCGCGCGGGCCGGGCGTTCGCGGCGATGTTGCAGATGAAGAAGATCGACATCGCGCAGCTGTACCGGGCCGCGGACCGTCTTTCGTGACCGGCCGCCAGGGTTCGGCCGCTGAGCCGAAGGCGATCGCCTCCCGGAGCTGGTCGTAGAGCTGCACCGTGAAGCTGCGGTGATCGCCGGGATCGAGGAAGACCTCCATCGCACCTGGTTTGGCCTGGTCGATCTGGTCCAGTTTGGACCTGTCGATGCTACCAAGGCAGTCCGTAGCGTCACGCTCATGCGCCGAAGACGTCGCCTTCTGCCCGCTGCCGAGGTCGCGGATCGGCGCCGCCACCGCCGGCGAGGGCAGGACC
The DNA here is from genome assembly GCA_963770145.1 of uncultured Actinomycetota bacterium. GTDB lineage: Bacteria > Actinomycetota > Actinomycetes > Mycobacteriales > CADCTP01 > CADCTP01. The sequence goes on from CAVYOJ010000003.1 coordinate 187,382, forward strand.
CATGCGACTGAGCATCAGCCTGACCAACTACTCCTGGCGGGATGTCGCGCTCGTCGACGGCCTGGTGCGCGCGGCGGTGACGGCGGACCAGGGTGGCTTGGACACCGTCTGGGTTCCCGACCACCTCGCGCAGGTCGACCCGACGGTCCCGGCCGACGCCGAAGACATGCTCGAGGCGTACGGCGTGCTGACGTATCTGGCCAGCCGGACCGAGCGAGTCCGGCTGGGTGCGCTCGTGACGAACGTGGCGCTCCGGCCGCCGGCTCTGCTCGCGAACGCCGTCGCCACCCTGGACACCCTGTCCGGCGGCCGGGCCTGGCTCGGCATCGGCGCCGGCTACGACACCAGCGAGACCGCCGACCTGGGACTGCCGACGTTGCCCACCGGAGAACGGTTCGAGTTGCTCGAAGAGACCGTCCAGGTCGTCACCCAGATGTTCGCCGGAGACGCGACGCCGATCACCGGCGCGCACGTCCGGCTCGACCGGCCGTTCCTGCGGCCGCGCCCCGCCAAGGGCATACCGCTCCTGATCGGTGGCGCAGGAGAACGGCGCACGCTGCGGTTGGTCGCCGAGCATGCCGACGCCTGCAACCTGTTCGACCTACCCGACGACGGCGCGACAGTGCGGCACAAGCTCGACGTCCTGACCCGGCACTGCGAGTCGGTGGGCCGGTCGAGAGACGAGATCCAGACGACGCTGAGCACCCGGCTCGCGCCGGCCGAGACAACCGCGGATCTGGTGGCGCGCTGCGAACGCGTGGCCGGCTGGGGTGTCGAGCACCTGATCTTCGTCTCCAGTACGCCCTGGGCCCCGGCCGACCTCGACGTGCTCGTCAGTGCGGCGGGCGAGGTCGCCGCGCTCCGAGCAGAAAGGCGGATACCATGACGACGACCACGCTGACCCGGGAGTGGGTGAACGGCCTGCAGGACAAGGCGAACCAGGCGCTGCTCGACCACGACTGGCCGACGCTCGAACACCTCGTCGCACCCGGCGCACGGATCGTCGGGCCGCGCGGTTTCCTGATCAGCCGTGACCGCTGGATCGGTGTGCACCAGGAGTCGACCTACGAGCAGGAGCTGATCGAGGTCGTCGAGAGCGTTGTCGACACCTACGACAACTGCGCCGTACGCATCGACCTGGTCGAGTCGCGCTGCCGGTACGAGGGACAGACCATCGCTGGGCGGTTCCGGGTCTGCCAGACGTGGGTGACGGTCGAGGGCACGCCGCAACTCGCGGCCGTTCAGTACACGAGCTCGGACGACGGGGCCGGCCATTGAGGCCTGACGGCTCCAGCGTTCGCCGCTACGCCGACTGACCCGATCACCGAAGGAGCACGAGCCATGTCACTCGCCCGCGTGCACAACTTCGCCATCTCACTCGACGGCTTCGGCACCGGTGAGGGTCAGAGCGCCGAAGCACACTTCGGTCACGCCGGGGAGAGACTGCACCAATGGATGTTCGCCACCCGGTGGTGGCAGCCCGGCGGCAGCGGCGGCGTCGACGACGCCTTCGTCCAGCAGCACGACCCGGGAATCGGCGCCGAGATCATGGGGGCCGGGAAGTGGGGCCACCCCGGATGGCACGAGGACCCGCAGTGGAAGGGCGCGTGGGGTCCCAACCCGCCGTTCCACACGCCGGTCTTCGTCCTCACCCATCACCCGCGCCCGCCGATCGAGATGGAAGGCGGCACGACGTTCCACTTCCTCGACGCCGCGCCGGCCGAGGCGCTCGAGACCGCCCGCAAGGCCGCCGGCGACCAGGACGTACGCATCGGCGGGGGCCCGACCACGATCCGCGAGTTCCTCGCTGCCGGGCTCATCGACCACCTGCACGTCGTGGTCGTCCCGATCCTGCTCGGCCGGGGCGTACGCCTCTGGGACGGACTGGAAGGCGTCGGAGAAGGACTACCAGGTCGAGGCGACCTCCTCGCCCAGCGGAGTCACCCACGTGACATTCACCCGTACCGGTCGCTGACCCACCCTGGCCATCACGTGCTCGGTGCGTCGCAAGTGGACCGTCAGCCGCCCGCTCCCGAGCAGCTGTCGCCGCGTATCCGAGGAAAGGAAGGTCGATGCAGACCCTGATGGTGGACTTCATCATCTCCCTCGACGGCTATGGGGCCGCCGAGGGCTGGCCCGGCTTCTGGGGCCTGGAAGGACCCGAATACCTGGGCTGGCTCGAGGAGCAGGAAGAACACACCGCCCTCATGGGCGCGACGACCTACCGGCTGATGTCCGGGTTCGCCGAACAGACCCCCGACGAGGCCGGCATGGGCGGACTGACCGCGCAACCGAAGGTGGTCTTCTCCTCCACCCTGAAGGCGCCCCTGTCCTGGGCCAACACCGAGCTCGTCAGCGGTGACCCCGTCGACGCCGTCCGGGCGATGAAGCAGCAGACCAGCCGGCCGCTGCGCACCCTCGGCAGCCTCACCCTCAGCCGATCACTGCTCCAGGCCGGCCTGGTCGACCGCTACCGCGTCGTCGTCTTCCCCGTCATCACCGGCGCCACCGGCCGCGACCGCATCTTCGACGGCTACCCCGACATCGCCCTCGAACTGGTCGACCACCACACCTTCGACGGCAGACTCCAGCTGCTCGAATACATCCCCACCGTCCTCGATGCCCCACCCGGCGCCGGGTAGCCCCAGCGCCTGAGCAACATCCACGCCACGGACGGCACCACGCCGAGTGCCGATGAGCTCCTGACCTGGGGTGGGGCGCCCGGGGATCGAACCCGGAACCCGCGGATTAAAAGTCCGCTGCTCTGCCAGTTGAGCTAACGCCCCGTGCTGCAGGGTAGGGGAAACCGTTGTCCCCGCGAGCGGAGACGCAGCAGCGGAGCGGTGATGACGGCAGTGGCTCAGTGTGCAGCGCGCCAGGTGGCGGGCCAGCGGTCCTCGCCGAGATGCCAGCGGGAGGTGCGGTAGGCGGTGGCCTGGTACCAGGCGCGGACCTCGCCGTCGGCGCCGGTTGCGGTGATCCGGTACGAGGCGACGCGGGCGGAGCGGGTCACCTCGACCGCCTCGGCGACGACCGGTTGCCCGACCGGCGCCGCGGTCGCGTGGTGCACGCTCACGTCGAGGGCGACGCAGACGCGCCCGTACGAGTTGCAGGCGACCTCGAACGCCGAGTCGGCCACCGTGTAGAGGACGCCGCCGTGCACGGATCCGGTGATGTTCGCGATCGCCGCGGTCGGCCGCAGCTCGACCACCGCCCGGCCCGGCGCCCAATCGACCAGCCGGAAGCCGAGCATCCCGCCGAGGCCACCGCTTCGGAACATGGCGTCCAGCTCGCCCCGCAACTCCGCCGGCATCTCCACCGCGCGACCGTATCGACCCGCGAGCCGCCATAACCCACCGTCACAGCCCCGGTACACTCCCGCCCTTCGGATGACGACCGGGGGGTCGACATGATCATCCTGACCGGGCTTGCCCTGCTCCTGGCCGGCGCCGTCCTCTACGCGCGCTCCACCCGCCGCGAGGGCCGCCACCGCGCCGAGCCCGAGTGGAGGCGCCAGGTCCCCGCGCACGTGCGTCCGCGGTCCGTCCCCCGCCCCGCTACCCTGAACCCGGCCCGCCCCCATCGTCTAGTGGCCCAGGACGCCGCCCTTTCAAGGCGGTAGCACGGGTTCGAATCCCGTTGGGGGCACCGCATCTGACCTGCAGGTTCTCTGGCGACTTCAGCGACCGTGGCGGTTCGTGGGATCAGTCGTGGGATCAACGCGTCGTATGGTTCAACGGTGCCTCCCCGCACCCGCCGCCCGCGCGGCCACATCGAGCCGCTGCCCTCGGGCAGCTTCCGGGCCGTCGTCTTCACCGGGATCGACCCGCTGACCCGCAGGCGCCAGTACGTCCGCGAGACCTGCTCGTCCCGCGCCGAGGCGGAGAAGGCGCTGACCCGGCTGCAGGGACAGGTCGACGAGAACCGGCACCCGAAGTCGTCGATCACCGTCGCGACCGCGGTGGAGCAGTGGATGGAGGTCGCTGACCTCGAGGTCACTACCCGGGAGCGGTACGAGGACCTGATCCGGCTCTACATCGTGCCGACGTTCGGCGATCTCCAGGCCGGACGGCTCGACGCCGAGCTGCTCGAGCGGTTCTACGCCCGGCTGCACCGGTGCAAGTCGATGTGCGGCAGCCGCCCGCCGCGCGGTCACGTGTGCACGCCGCTGAGCACGAGCACCACTCGGAAGATCCACTACGTGCTGCGAGGTGCGCTCGGCCGGGCGGCCCGGTGGGGCTACGTGAGCGTGAACGCCGCGGAGCTGGCGCAGGCGCCGTCGCCGCGCAAGCCCAGGCCCGACCCGCCGTCGGCACGCGAGGCGGCCGACCTGCTCAACGACGCCTGGACCGACCCCGAGTGGGGGCTCCTGCTCTGGCTGACGATGATCACCGGTCTGCGCCGCGGCGAGCTGTGCGCTCTGCGGTGGCGGCACGTCGACCTCGACCGCGCGAACCTCTGGGTCGAGCGGTCCACCGCGCATTCCCGCACGGGCCTGGTCGAGAAGGACACCAAGACCGAGAGCCAGCGCCGGCTCTCGCTCGACCCGCACACCGTCGAGCTGCTCCATACCCATCGGGACACGGTGACCAAGCAGCTGGCGGTTCTCGGCGTGCCGCTGGACGGGGGATTCCAGCCGGAGGGCTGGACCCACACGGAGGTCAAGGAGTATCGACGCCTCGCTAACGGCGCACGGGCCGCGAAGGTCGACACCGACCTGCGGAACATGCGCCTGCTACGGATCGAGCTGTACGCCGACGACCCCGCCAAGGCGCGGGTGACGTTGAGCTCGGGCCGCGTGATCGGACTGACGTTCAAGAGCTCCAACCGCCCCGTGGTCCTGGAGCTCTCATCTCCTGAGACGGACACGTGGCTTGATGCCGAAGTCGCGATCCATCGCCGGGCTGCGCAGCCCGGCGAGAGGTGCCGGCCGAGGGCCGTCATGCCGGTCAGACCCTCGCGCTGGAGCGCCTCCCAGCCGCGCGTGCGCCCTGGTTGCCCCGCACCCGAGTCCACGCGGCAACGAGGAACGCCGGGTCATAGACGAGGTTGTGCAGATCATCGAACCGGCCGCAGCGGAAACGCGTCGCTGGTGCCGCGTTCGGCGCTGGCGGAGAACAGCTCCTGTCGGGCCGCGCCGATCCGTTCGCGCCGGTGGTGCCGGCTCCATAGCAGCACGTCCATGTGCAGCCGCGACGACGTCGAGCTTGGCAGCGTGCTGATCTCGCAACGCGGACGGCGCCGGTCATAGTGCACGCCCCAGACCGAGAGGGTCCTGCATGCTCATGCCGCCCCATCGGGGGTGGCGCCCGAGCTTGGTTCATCGCCTCGACGGTGGCCAGGGGAAAGGATGCTTCTCGTGATGAGTCTGCTGGTTCGCAACCCCACTGCCGCCGCTCGGGCGGGGGCCAGGCCGGCCGGCGACAGCCAGCCCCCGATCATCACCATGCCCGCTCCCTTCACCTAGCCAACTGCCTCCCCGGGATGGCTTGAGGTGACGGGATGACTGGCGGCCACGGGGTCCAGCCGGAGTCGCCCGTCGGAGCGCTGACGCAGCGCCTGGCGGAGCGCGTCGCGGGTCGCGAACCCGATGAGCGCGGGAAGGTCCGCGGTGAACGACCCTTCGGCGTCGCTGGTGGAGTGCAGCTGGTAGGTCAGGCAGCCTCCCGGGAACAGGTCGTACCAGGTCGCCCTGAACTCACCGGCGCCCGGCCCGGCCCGCTGGTAGCGGCGGACCCCCGGCGCCGAGGACGTCGCCTGGAGGGCGCCGGCCGGGTCGCAGGCAGCGGCCAGGCGCAACACGACCGCGTTGGGGCCGGCCCGATCGTGGTTGAGGGTGACCACCGACCGGCCATCGTTGACGGCCACCTCAGCCACCGTCCAGCCGACTAGCGGTGACCGTATGCACGGCACCAGCGACGCCGACGGGACCGACTGCGCCTCCAGCCACAGCGACTCCAGATCCCCGCAGCCCAGGGCGTGGGCGCCGAGTGGGGTCTGGATGTCATCTGCAACCAGTTCAAACAGGTACATGAATGGCAGATCTTCGTACAGTGCAGCCCGGCCGACCAGTGCCGGATGCCGCCGGCTTCCAGGCCTCCTTCCTCAACCAGCCGCTGGAAATGCATGTTGCGGCCACAACAGCGCGTCCTCTGCCGGCTACTGTGCTGCCCGGCCAGGTTGGGTGCCGCGGCGTGTTGCCTGTGGGCCCGGCTGGTCCGAGGCTTGCCCAGTGGAACCTGT
>CAVYOJ010000004.1:0-119217 GCA_963770145.1 uncultured Actinomycetota bacterium
GAACTGCAGCGGCACGTCGAAGTCGGCTTCCTTGAGCAGGCGGATGACGGCCTGCAGGTCGTCCTTCTTCTTGGCGCTGACCCGCAGCTGGTCGCCCTGGATCTGCGCCTGCACGCCCTTCGGGCCCTCGTCGCGGATCCGCTTGGCGATCGCGCGGGCCTGGTCGGTCTCGATGCCCTGCTTGATCGACGCCGAGACCTTGTAGGTCTTGCCGGACGCCTGCGGCTCGCCGGCGTCCAGCGCCTTGAGCGAGATGCCGCGCTTGATCAGCTTCTCCTTGAAGACGTCGAGCGCGGCCTTGACCCGCTCCTCGCTGTCGGCCTGGAGGCTGACGGCCTCCTCGCCGGCCCAGCTGATCGACGCGTTGGTGCCGCGGAAGTCGAACCGCTGGGACAGCTCCTTGGCCGCCTGGTTGAGCGCGTTGTCGACCTCCTGCCGGTCGACCTTGCTCACGACGTCGAAGGACGGGTCCGCCATGGTCCCGACCGTACTCACCCGCGCCAGGCGTCCGAGTCCCGGTGGGACCCCCCGCCCGTCCCCTGTATCCTGCTGCACCGACGCCGGCACACCCGGCGCACGGCAGGTTGCCCGAGTGGTCAAAGGGAGCGGTCTGTAAAACCGCCGGCTCAGCCTACGTTGGTTCGAACCCAACACCTGCCACACGCTCGGTCCTCCGCACCGAACCCGCACGTCAGAGCCCCTGCTCCGGCCCGCCGGCAGGGGCTCTCCCGTGTCCGGCCACGTCCGGCCCGCACCGACCGCCTACGGCCGTCCGCGGAACATGCGCGGAACGGTGGGGTGGAACAGCAATCCGCCGGCCGACCCGAGCTCGGTACCGGCTGTCTGATCAGCGCAGTTGCACCGTTCGATGGACACGAATCCCCAATCGCTCAACTGTTCTGATGACATCATCAGATTGAGTGAGGTTCATTGTCAAGACCAGATCAGTACTGATAGCTTCATCATTCGCTGGCTCGAGCTGCAGTGCCTAGCGGGCCAGGCACGGGTGCCCAGCACGCCTGTAGCTGGTCGCCGGTCGGCCACGGCAATGAACCGCGACCGCAGCGCGGGGAGGCGGCTGGTCGCCATGGGAAGAACCGCGACTGCAGCGCGGGCGCCCACCGTTCCCGGACGCCCGCCGTCGTACCAGGACTGGCGCGCGACTGGTGCGGGCGAGCTAGGCGGGCCGCGGGAGGCGGCTGTGTGCGATCCGGGTGGCCTCGTCGGCCGAAACGCCGAACATGCGCAGCAGGTTGGCCGCCAGCTTGTCGGCTGCCCGGTCGATGGCGGCGGGCTTGTCGTTGGTCGACGCCATGTGCAGCACCCCAAGCATGGCACCGGAAGCGCAGGCGAGCGCCACGTCCAGGTCGTCGATGGTGAACCGGCCGGCCGCCTGGGCTCGCTTCAGGTCCCGTCGCGCCCGGGGCGCGAGCCCGCGCGGAGCCGCCACGAGGTCGAAGCCGATCCGTTCGAAGATCTTGGCGATCTGCGGCTGCGTCTTCGGCAGGCGCGCCGTCATGCGCACGGCCGCAGCGAACACCTCCGCCGGATCGGCGATGCCGGCCGTGGCCGCGTCAAGCATGGCGCCGTGCTCCTCGAGAACCTCCTCGACCGCGGCGTCGAACAGGTCCTGCTTGCTCTTGAAGTGGTTGTAGAACGAGCCGAACCCGACGTCGGCCGCATCGGTGATCTCCTGGATGCTGACCTCCGCCGGATCGCGCGAGGCGAGCAGCATGCGGGCAGCCGCGACGAGCGACGCCCGGGTGCGGGCCTTCCGTCGATCCAGCCGGCTCGCCGCGACATCGGTCATGAGAGCAGCGTACAGGACCTGACGTCACAACTGATAGTAGGATCAGAATCGATGATTCCCGACACCGGGATCATCGTCGAGGCCGGCCGGTCTGGGTCAGACCTCTAGGCGGCCGCGTCGCGGTCGGGGACGTCGCCGACGTCTGGCAGCGGCCGCTGGCTGATCTGGTGTGCTTCGTCCGCGGGGATGCCGAACATGCGGAGCAGGTCCTCGGTGACGTGGTCGGTGGCCTCGGCGTCGTCGCGGTCGGGGTGGTCATGCAAGAGTTGGCCGAGGCAGAGGGCGGCGCCGGCGACGATGGTCATGGCCAGCTCGGGGTCGACGATAGTGAACCGGCCGGCGCGGGCCGCGGCGTCCAGGTCGCGGCGGGCGCGGGGGGCGAGGCCCCCGGTGGAGCCGACGAGGGCCATCGCGTTGTGCAGCAGGACCTTGCTCAGCTGGGGTTGCCTTCGGTGCAGGCGCCCAGTGAGCCGGAAGCTCTGGGCGAAGACCTCGGCGGGGTCGTCCAGGCCAATGGTGAGCTGGTCGAGCAGGGCGCCGTAGGCGTCGAGGGCGTCCTCCAGGGCGGCCCTGAACAGCTCCTCCTTGCTGGCGAAGTGGTTGTAGAACGACCCGAGTCCCACGTCGGCAGCCTGGGTCAGCTCCAGGATCGGGACGTTGACCTGCCCGGACGCCATGCACGCCTGGGCCGCTCGGACGAGCGCGGCACGGGTGCGGGCCTTGCGGCGCTCCAGCCGGTTGGGCCCTCGGCGGTCTTCTCGGCCATGACCCACCTCTCCTCCCTCGGTAGGACGTGCATAACCTAGCACGCTCCATCAGTGATGAATACTTCGTCAGAACCTCTTGACTGACCAGTCGATCGAGACTGATGATGCTATCAGTCTCTCGAAAAGGAGCGGTCGATGAGCAACGATCACGACCCACACAGCGGCCTGCACAGCGAGCAGGGCGTGCTGGCCGGCGAGCACCCGGGGCGGGCGGCCAGCCCGGTCGTGAAGGTGCAGGACCTGGCCTGGCTGGAGTTCACCAAGCCGGACCTCGACCGGGCGGAGCTGTTCGCCCGGGCGTTCGGGTTCACAACGGCGATGCGCGGGCCGGACGAGGTGCAGCTGCGCGGCAGCGACCCCGGTTCGCCGTGCGTGCTGATCCGCAAGGGACCACACTCGCGGTTCCTTGGTGTGGCGTTCCGGGCGGCCGACTCGGGCGATGTGTTGCGGCTCGCCGAGGCGACCGGCCGGAAGGTCACGAAGCTGCCGGAGAGCGTGGGCGGCGTGACCGTCGACCTGGTCGACCCGAACGGGCAGCGGGTGCGGGTGGTGTCCGACACCCATGAACTCGCCGCGTTGCCCGGGCAGGCGCCGCTGACGTTCAACTTCGGGCACCAGGCGACGCGGACGAACGCCACTCAGCGGTCGCCGCGGCAGCCGGCCACGGTGCAGCGGCTCGGTCACCTGGTGCTGCAGACCACGACGTACCGGCAGACGCTGGACTGGTATCTCGAGCACCTCGGCCTGATCGTCAGCGACTTCCTGTACTACCGGCGGCAGCGGGAGCGGGGGCCGGTGATGAGCTTCATCCGCTGCGACCGCGGCGCGACCCCTACCGATCACCACACGCTTGCGCTGGTGCTCGGACCGGCCAACCGCTACGTGCACTCCGCGTACGAGGTCGCCGACCTGGATTCGCTCGCCGCCGGCGGGGAGTACCTGCGCGAGCAGGGATACCGGCGGTCGTGGGGGATCGGCCGGCACATCCAGGGCAGCCAGATCTTCGACTACTGGCGTGACCCCGACGGGTTCCTGGTCGAGCACTACGCCGACGGCGACCTGTTCGACTGCACGCTCGAGCCGGGCTGGGCCCCGATGACCGCGTCCGGTCTCGCCCAGTGGGGGCCGCCGGTGACCAAGGACTTCCTCAGCATCAAGCCCGGCCCGCAGGCGCTGGCCGAGCTGCGCGCCATCGCCGGCGCGCTCGGCCAAGACAACGAGTTCGACCTACGCCGCCTGCGCGGCCTGCTGAAGGTGGCCACGTCATGAGCACCTCCGTGCTGCGCACCGCCGACGCCTGGTGGGTGCAGACCTCCTCGGGCGCGGCCAGGATCCACACGGCGGCGCGGACCACCGCGGAACTGCTGGCCGACCGGGCGGCGATCACCGCCGCCGCCGCCAGCACCGACACCCGGCCGGTCGGCGGCCTCGCCCTCGTCTCGCCGGTCACCGCGCCGTGCCGGGTGGTCGCGCAGATGACCAACTTCGCCTCGCACGTCAGGGACGTCGGCATGAATCCCGGAACCGTTCCGCTGACGTTCTTCCGGAAGTCGTCCGGGTCGATCAGCGGCCCATACGACGACGTGGTCCGGCCCGGTCACGTGCGCCTGCTGGACTACGAGGCGGAGATCGGCCTGGTGATCGGCCGGGAGATGCCGGTCGGCACGACGGTCACCGAGGAGAACCTCGCCGACCACGTCGCCGGTCTCGTCGTGGCCGACGACGTCTCCGCCCGCGACCTGCAGCTGGCCAAGACCCAGTTCTACGAGTCCAAGTCGTACCCGACGTTCACCCCGGTGGGGCCGGCGCTGGTGCTGCTGGACGCCGACGAGCTGAAGCGTTTCGCCGACCTGCGGCTGCGGCTGCGGGTCAACGGCGAGCCCCGGCAGGACATGACTGCCGCCGACATGATCTACCTTCCGGTCCAGACGCTGCAGGCGCTGACCCGCTTCCAGCGGCTCGACCCCGGCGACCTGGTGCTGACCGGCACCCCGGTCGGCACCGCGCTGAGCGCGCCGCCGAAGCCGGTCCAGACCGTCGCCTCGCTGCTGCCGGCCGCGACCAGGTGGAAGATCTTCTTCCGCGGCCAGGCCCGCAACCCCAAGTACCTGAAGGACGGCGACGTCGTCGAGGCCAGCGTGGCCACCGACGACGGGGCGATCGACCTCGGCACCCAGCGCACGACCGTGAGGTACTCCCGATGACCGCCGAACCGATGACCACCCCGGCGGGCGAAGAGTTGCTGTGGCCCCGCTACGCGGAGCCCGCCGACCTGGCCGCGATCGAGGCCGTCCCGCTGGCGGCCCGCGGCCTGCCGGAGTCGACGTACGCGCTGCTCGCCCGGGCCGCGACCCGCTGGCCGGACCGCACCGCGATCACCGTGCTCCCGGACGCGGCCCGCTGGCGGGAGCCGCTGCGGCGCACGTTCGCCGAGCTGCTCGCCGACGTCCACCGCACCGCGAACCTGCTGCACCGGCTCGGCGTCCGCCGCGGCGACGCGGTCGCCCTCCTCGCGCCCAACTGCGCCGAGCTGATCACCGCGACGCTGGCCGCGCAGTTGGCCGGCATCGCCGCACCGATGAACGCGGCCCTCCACAGTGGACACATCGCGGAGCTGCTGCGGCGCTCGGGCGCCAGGGTGCTCGTCGCGCGCCGGCCCGGAGCTTGCGCCGGCGACCTGGCAGACCGCGCAGGATCTCGCCGGCGAGGGGATGCTCGACGCGGTCCTGGTGCTGCGGCCGACCGCGGCCGCGGCTCCACCCGCGCCGCTGCCCGCCGTCGACGGGGTGCGCGTCGGTTACCTCGGCGATCTGGCCGCCGGCATGGACTCGGCCGGCTTCGCCGGCGACCCGCCGGGCTCGGCCGATCTCGCCGGCCTGTTCCACACCGGCGGCACCACCGGGGCGCCGAAGCTGGCCGCGCACACGCACGCCAACGAGGTCGCCGACGCATGGATGATCGCCGCCAACTCGCTGTTCGACTCCGACTCGGCGGTGTTCGCCGCGCTGCCGCTGTTCCACGTCAACGCGCTGGTGGTCACCCTGCTGGCGCCGCTGTTCAAGGGACAGCAGGTGGTGTGGGCCGGTCCGCTCGGCTACCGGGAACCGGCGCTGTTCGGCGAGTTCTGGAAGATCGTCGAGCATTACCGGATCGCGGCGATGAGCGCGGTGCCGACCGTGTACGCCGTGCTTGCGCGGCAGCCGGTGGACGCCGACATCAGCAGCCTGCGGTTCGCCATCGTCGGCGCCTCACCGCTGCCCGCCGCGGTCCGGTCCGCCTTCGAGGCGCGCACCGGGGTGCCCCTGGTCGAGGGGTACGGGCTGACCGAGGCGACCTGCGCCAGCGCCTTCAGCTTCCCCGCCGCGCCGCGGCCCGGCTCGGTCGGCCAGCGGCTGCCCTACCAGCGGCTGAAGGCGGTACGGGTCGCGACCGACGGCAGCTGGGAAGACCTGCCCGCCGGCCAGACCGGCGTGCTGGCGATCAGCGGTCCCACCGTGTTCCCCGGCTACGTCGTCGGCCGCGGCGAGCACGGCCACGTGCTGGACGGCATGGGCAAGCTGATCGACGGCTGGCTCGACACCGGAGACCTCGCCGCTGTCGACGAGGACGGCTTCGTCCGCCTGGCCGGCCGAGCCAAGGATCTGATCATCCGAGGCGGCCACAACATCGACCCGGCGATCGTCGAGGACGCGCTGCTCGCGCATCCACACGTCACCGCGGCCGCGGCGGTCGGCCGCCCGGACGTCCATGCCGGCGAGGTGCCGGTGGCCTACGTCACCGTCGCCGCGCCGAGCCGCCGTGACCGAGCACGAGCTGCGCGAGTGGGCCGCCGAGCGGGTTGCCGAGCCGGCCGCCGCCCCCAAGGAGGTCGTGGTCCTGGACGCGCTGCCGGTCACCGCCGTGGGCAAGCCGTACAAGCTGCCGCTGCGGGCCGACGCCGCCCGCAGGGAGCTGAGCCGTGCGCTCGACGGGCTCGACCCGGTGCCCGCGGTGCACACCGCCGTCGAGGACGGCTCCCTGGTGGCCATCGTCGAGGTGGGCTCGCCTGCCGACGAGGCCGCCGTCACACCCATCCTCGACCGCTACGCGGTCGCCTGGAAGATCGTGGTGAAACCATGAACGTCTCTATCGTCCTGGCCGCGCTCGTCGCCGTCGTTTTCACGGTGCTCGGCGCGGCGAAGATCCTCGCCGTCCCGCCGATGCAGGCCCGCGCGGCGCACGCAGGCTTCTCGGTCGCCGCGTACCGGCGTATCGGCGTGCTCGAGGTCGCCGGCGCCGCCGGTGTGCTGATCGGCGTGATCCGCCCGGTGGTCGGTGGCATGGCCAGCGTCGGGCTGCTGGCGTTGCTCGCCGGCGCCGTCGGTCACGCACCTGCGCAACCACGACGGGCCGCGCGAGGCCGCGCCCGCCGTCGTCTGCGTCGTGCTCGTGGCCGGCTACCTGGCCGCGCTGATAGGAACGTCGTGATGAGTGCTGTTCCGGTCGTCATCGTCGGTGCCGGTCCGACCGGGCTCACGGCCGCGACGCTGCTCGGGCAGTACGGCGTCGAGTGCCTGGTGCTGGACCGGTGGGAGTCGGTCTACCCGCAGCCGCGGGCGGTCCACCTCGACGACGAGATCTACCGGGTGCTGGCCCGGATGGGGGTCGCCCAGCAGTTCGCCGCGATCTCCTGGCCGTGCCACGGGCTGCGGCTGCTGGGCCGTGACCTGCGGGTGCTCGCGCGAGTTCCGCCGCGGCACCGGGACCGGCCGGCACGGTTACCCCGAGGCGAACATGTTCGACCAGCCGGTGCTGGAGGGCATCCTGCGGGCCAACCTCGCGCGGTATGCCTCGGTCACCGTCCGCGCCAACAGCGAGGTCACCGACGTCATCCAGGACGGCGCGGGCCGGGTGCGGGTCGAGGTCACCGACCGGGTCACGGGCCGCGACGAGTCGATCCTCGCCGAGTACGTGCTGGGCTGCGACGGCGCCAACAGCCTGATCCGGTCCACCATCGGCGCCTGCCTGCAGGACCTGCACCTGGAGCAGCGCTGGCTGGTCGTCGACGTCGATACCGACGCCGACCTCGCCCAGTGGGAGGGCGTACACCAGGCTGTGCGACCCGTACCGTGCCGGCACTTATATGCGGGTCGGCGCGACCCGGTACCGCTGGGAGTTCCGGCTGCGGCCCGGGGAGAGCGTGGAGGGCTTCCGCGACCCGGCCGGGCTGCACCCGCTGATCTCCCCGTGGACCGGTGACGTCCCGGTCGACCGGCTGCAGCTGGTGCGGGTGGCCGAGTACACCTTCCGGGCCCGGCTGGCCGACCGGTGGCGGGATGGCCGGGTGTTCCTGCTCGGCGACGCCGCCCACCTCACCCCGCCGTTCATCGGCCAGGGGATGGGCGCCGGCGTGCGGGACGCGGCGAACCTTGCCTGGAAGCTGGCCGGGGTGCTCGACGGCACCCTCCCGGAGCGGATGCTGGACACCTACCAGGCTGAGCGCAGACCGCACGCCCGCGCGCTGATCCGGCTGGCCACGTTGGTCGGCATGGCCATGACCGAGGGCGGGGAGCTGGGCAACCTGCTGCGCCGCCTTGTCGCGCCGCGACTGCAGCCTCCTGCCTGGTGTCGCCCGGCTTGTCCTGAGCAGCGAAACGCCCGCCCTTCACGGCAGCGAGCGGGTGGTGCGGCCCCGGCTGCGCCGCTCGCTGGCCGGCCGGCTGTGTCCGAACGCGGTGCTGGAGGACGGCCGCCGGTTCGACGAGGTGGCCGCTGGCCGCTTCGCCGTCGTCACCACGGCCGCCGCGTCACCTGACCAACGCGCCGAGGTCGCGCGGCGCGGCGGCCTCCTCGTTCCCGCCCGGCCCGGCACCGACCTGCAGCGCTGGCTGCGCCGCGGACACGCCACCGCCGCCGTCGTCCGCCCCGACGGCACTGTGCTACGAGCAGGCCGCAACCTCGCGGCGCTGTGCGCCGCTCTGCCCCAGTTCACCCCAAACCACAGGCACGGCATCGCCGACGTAGCCCAGGCTTCGGCTCATCCGGTCAGCGGTGAGCGCGTGCCCGCGGCGGCGGCCGAAGAACTGCCACGGCGAGGTCGGATCCGAATTGGAGGTACGCCATGATTGATCAAGGGGTGGCCATCGTGACCGGCGGCGCGCGCGGGATCGGCGCAGCGGTCAGCAGTTCGTTGGCGCGGTCCGGAGTCCACGTGGCCGCCGGTTACAGCAGGAACCAGTCCGCCGCCGAGGACCTCGCGAGCAAGCTCTCCGCCGAGGGCGCGTCGGTGTCGGTGCACCAGGGCAACGTCGGGGTCCCCGAGGACTGCCAGCGTGTCGTGGGTGAGGTGCTCGCCGCCACCGGACGTATCGACTACCTGGTCAACAATGCCGGCATCACGCTGGACAAAACGATGCGGAAGATGACCGTCGAGGACTGGCACGCGGTCCTCCGGATCAACCTGTCGGGCACGTTCTACATGTGCAAGGCCGTACTCGAGCACATGCTGGAGCGCGAGTTCGGGCGCATCGTGAATATCAGCTCGGTGGTCGGCCAGAGGGGCAACTTCGGCCAGGTCAACTATGCCGCGTCGAAGTCCGGGATGTTCGGCCTCACTCAGAGCCTCGCCCTCGAGGTGGCCCGCAAGGGCATCACGGTGAATTGCGTGGCGCCCGGCTACATCGAGACCGAGATGGTCGAGACCGTCCCGGCGAGCATCGCCGAGAAGATCGTGGCCGGCATCCCGGTGGGCAGGCTCGGCCACGCGGACGAGATCGCCCGCGCCGTGCAGTTCCTCGTTGACGACAACGCTGGCTACATCACCGGCTCCGTCATCTCCGTCAACGGCGGGATGGACATGTAGCCTCGTCGCTCGCGGCCTGCTGGGGCCGAGCTGACGGGCCCGAGCGGCGATATCTTGGACAGGCAGCAACCAGCGGGGATCACGGCTCGATCGTTACCGGTCGGCCCGCGGCGGTCTGCCACAGTGCGGTGAGGGTGGCCCAGCCTGGGGTTGGCACGGCGGCGGCGGGCGAATAGCCCGGTGCCTGGGGTGGGATCCGTACCCGCAGCGCCCCCGGCAGGATCCGGAACCGGATCGGTGGGTCCAGCAGCATCGCTTCCCCGTCGACGCCGACCTCCACCGGTGCGGCTGCTCGCACCTCGAAGCTGGTGTCGGTCCACTCGGCCCAGCCGGCAGGGCGGCGACTGCGCCCGGAGGACCTCAGCTGTGCGGACTTGGCGGCTTCGCCTGGGGATTCGAGCCGTGCCGCGACGATGCCGAGGGTGCCGGTGTCCAGGCGGCGCCTGGACCCGAAGCCCTCGGGGTGGCTCAGCTCATAGCGGTTGTTGGAGACGAGGATGAGGTGGGCGGACTGGTGCTCCCTGCCGTCGGGGCCGACGAAGGACAGGTCAAACGGGGCGGCGTGCGGGCCCAGCATCTCTGGCAGGAGCTCCAGGGCCGTGCCCATCTTGTGGCCGCGGTAGGCCGGGGACTGCACGATCTTGGCGTAGAGGCCGAGGGTGGCGTTGTTGACGAAGACCTGGTCACCGACCCAGCCGAGGTCGGTGCGTCGCTCCACCGCCGGACCGAAAGCGTCGAGGGCCCCGATCAGGTCGTCACGGTCCAGCCCGAGGTCCATGGCCAGATGATTGCGGGTCCCGGCGGGGACGCAGACGAACCCGAGATCGTGGGCGGCAGCGACGCCGGCCACCAGTGCCTGGGAGCCGTCGCCGCCGGCCATGCCGAGCACGTCGGCGCCCCGGGCTACGGCCTGCTCGGCAAGCCCGCGTAGGTCGTCGCCCGGACCAAGGACGACCGATTCGATGCCGCGCCGGCGCGCCTCTTGGACCAGGTGGAATCGTTCGACCTTGCCGCCACCGGATCTGGGGTTCATCAGCAGCACGGGGCGGATCGCAGATCCCACAAGGGTGCCAGGGGTGGGGCTGCTCTTGAGCGACGCGATGTCGCGTCCCAATCCATGGCGGGTCGCGACTGCGGCCAAGGCCACCAGCGCGATTAGGAGCAGCAGCTGCAGCAGCTGGCCGTAGGCCACTACCAGCACCAGCGGCGCTGCCAGCGCCAGGATCGCCACCACCGCCGCGACGAGCCGGCGTACGCCGGTCCGGGTGAGGGCGTAGGAGCCCGCGCCGATCGCCACCCCCAGACACACGATCGCCACCACCAACACCAGCGGGCGGTGGAGGAGGCCGACCACGACAACCGCCAGCATGGCGACGACCGCAACCAGGGCCACGATCGCGCTCAGCCTGCGTGTTGGGCTCAGCGACTGCACTTGCGACCTCCGAACTAACCCTACGATCCTGGCATGGCCTACCACGGCAACGCCGGAATAGCCGGCCCGACCCTGTCCGGCGCCAGGTAAGGGTCGCTGCGCCCGCCGGCCTGGTGGCTGGCCCGGGGAAGAGCCGGGTGAGGTGGTTCACAGGCGCGTCGCGGCGTGCCAGACTGGCGCTCCGGCAGTCGAGGACCCGCCGCCATGACTACCTCGCTCGAAATCCGGCTTCTCGGCCCATTCGAGGCCTTGGTCGATGGTCGCCGTGCAGAGGTGACCGGCCCCAAGCGACCCGCGCTGCTGGCGCTCCTGGCCCTGGGCGGCGGTCGCATGGTCCCGGTCGAGGTGCTGGTCGACGCCTTGTGGGGGGCGGAGGTCCCTGCGGCGCCGCGCAACGCCGTCCAGCACCACGTTTCGCGGCTCCGGGCCGCGCTTGGAGCCGACTCGATCGCCGCCGCCCCCGACGGGTACGCGCTGCCGAGCGCAACCGTCGACGCCGTGCGGTTCGAGGAGCTGCTGACCACGGCCCGCAGCGCCCAGCGGGCGGGTGACGCCGGCCAGGCCGCTGAGCTGGTCGCCCGCGCGCTGACGTTGTGGCATGGGCGCCCGCTGCAGGGCCTGCCGGACAGCCCGTGGGCCGGTGCGGAGGCCGCCCGCCTGCAGGCGATGCGGATCGACGCCTTGGAGGAGCAGTTCGAGGCGGCACTGGCACTGGGGGACCACGCCGAGGTCGTCGACCGGATCCGCCGGCTGCTGGAGGAACATCCGTTCCGGGAGCGCCTCTGGGGCCAGTTGATGCTGGCCCAGTATCGCAGCGGCCGCCAGGCGGAGGCGTTGGAGAGCTTCCGGCGGGCCCGGCAGGTGCTGGCCGAGCAGCTGGGGGTCGAGCCGGGACCCGGGTTGCAGCGGCTGCAGGCGGCCATCCTGGCCCATGACCCCGCCCTGGCCAGCGTGCCCGCGGCAGTGGCGCCGCGGGGCCGTCTGCCGGCGCCGGTCAGCTCCTTCGTGGGTCGCCAGCAGGCGCTGGCGGAGGCGGCCGAGCTGGTTGGGCGGCACCGACTGGTGAGCCTGATCGGTCCGCCTGGGGTCGGCAAGAGCCGGCTTGCGCTGGAGGTTGGGCGGGCGGTGGAGGACGACTTCGTCGGCGGGGTCTGGTTCGTCGAGCTTGCCCGCGCCGCCCGTCCCGCCGACGTGGCCCGGGTGACGGCGCGGATGCTGGACGCCCGCGGGCCGACCCGAAGCCGCGACCCGCTGGCGCGGGCGGTCGAACGCCTGTGCCAGGCCAACGTCCTGCTGGTCCTGGATGGCTGCGAACCTGTGCTCGAAGAGGCGGCACGGGTGGCCGCGGGCGTGCTGGCCGGTTGCCCTGGTGTGCACGTGCTGACGACCAGCCGGGAGGTGCTGCACCTGGAGGGTGAGGTCCGGGTTGTGGTGGCGCCGCTGGCGGTCCCGGACGCGGGCGCCGACGCCCGTGAGGTGGCGGCCTCGGAGTCGGTGCGGCTGTTCCTGGAGCGGGCGCGGGCATCACGGCCAGGGTTGCCGCTGACGGAGGACCGCCTCGCCCTGGCGGCGGAGATCTGCCGGCGATTGGACGGGTTGCCGCTGGCGATCGAGCTGGCGGCCGCACGTGTCAGCGTCCTGGGGCTGCGCGAGATCCTGTCGGCGCTCGAGAGTCGGAGGCCGCTGTTTGTCGAGGCCCGAGATCGCCAGGCTGTCCCCCAGCGTTACCTGCGCACCGTCGTGGCCTGGAGCCATGACCTCCTGCACGCGGACGAAAGGGCGCTGCTGCACCAGCTGGCGGTGTTCCGCGGCGGGGTGCCACTGTCGGCCGTGCTTGCCACCGCCGCTCGGAGCCAGATCGATGCCGCGAGGGCGACGCAGCTGCTGGGCGCGCTGGTGGACAAGTCGATCCTCACGGCGTCGTTCCCAGACGGTGGAGCGCGCTACGACCTGCTCGACACCGTCCGCGAGTACGCCGTCGAGCAACTGGCCAAGGCCGGCAACCTCAGCGCGGCTCAACTGGTACACGCCGAGTACTTCGCGACCGTGGCCGACGCCGCGCGGGCCGAGCTTCGCGGGCCCGACTGGCTGGCCTGCGCCACTCGGCTGGAGCTGGAGCACGACAACCTCTGGGCCGCGCTGGCCTACGCCCGCGACGCAGCCGACCCGACGATCGGGGTCCGTCTGGGCGCGGGGCTGGGCTGGTACTTCGCCCTCGCAGAGCGAGTCTCTGAGGGGCGCAGCTTCCTGGAATCCGCACGTGCGGCGGCGTCGCCCGCCACACCAGTCAGCGAACACACCGAGCTACTCGCGTTCCTGTGCTACTTGGCGACCGAGGAGCTGGACCTCGACGCCGCGATCGACGTCGGTGAACGTGCGTTAGCCGTTGCCGCCACCGGTCTTGCATCGTCCGAGTCGGCCCTCGCACGGGTGGCGCTCTCGCTCGCCCTTGCGCTGTTCGGCGACGACGTCCGAGCGGCAGCGCTGGCGGACGAGGCGCGCGCCAGCTACCGCAGAGCCGGAGACCATTGGGGCGTGGCGGCGAGCAGCCTCGTCCGGGCCCAGGGTGCCGTCCAACAGGGACAGGTCTCCACCGTCGCGACCATGGCGGCCGAGATCCTCCGGCACTCCGAGCCGGTCGGTTACAGCGCATTCGAGGTTCCGGCGACGTTACTCGAGGCCTGGGTCGCCGAGCGGCGAAACGAACCTGGTGCCGCGGAGGACGCCTACCGACGCGCGCTCGCGATCGCGACGCGAATCGGCTTCGCCGACCACGCCTCGTTCGCCCTGGCCCAACTTGGCTCGAACGCGCTTGCCCGCGGGGACACGCACCAGGCCGAGGAGCTGTGTCGGCGGGCGCTTGCCATGGCCGAGGCGGCGTCGACGCCGTGGCTCGCCGCGCATGCCCGCGTGCAGCTCGCCCACGTCCAGGAAAGGGCCGGCGACACGGACACCGCCGAAACGCTGTACCGCAAGGTCGTCGAGTGGTCGCAGACGCCGCGGCCGCGGCAGGTTCGCGAGTCGCTCTTCGTCGGGCTCGCCGGCAGCCCCGGGGCGGCGGCGCTGCACGGCCTGGCGCGGCTTGCAGCAGTCCGCGGACACGACGACGCGGCCGAGGACCTACAGGCCCGCGCCGCCGTGATCGCGGAGCGCGACCGCGCCTCGCCCGATGCGCAACAAGGGGCGCCTGCGGCGACCTGAGCGATGCGCGGGCCTCGCAGCGCTAGTGAAATGGGGTGGCTGCGCCGGTCACCTCGGCCCCGCAGTTGGTCCTCCGGGCTCGCGCCGGGACGCGACAGCGATGGCCGACACCGCCTGCGCCTGGTCATACACGCCGGCCTCGCACTCCGCCAGAAGCTATCCGGAGTTTGCCTACGACCTCCTCGATTCGGGGCCAACGGACCGACTTCGTGCGGCACGCCAGCGCGGAAGTAAGCGGCCGCCGGGCCAGCAGGCCGACGTCTCGTGTCTGTCCATGGCGGCCGAGCCTGTCGCGGCGATCGCGGTACTGGGCGCGGCCTTTCTCAGGCGACCGTGACCGCCTAACGTCTCGGCGACTGGACCAGGAGGTGCGGATGGTCACCGAGCCCGGAGACGCCACCGCCGACCACGGGTCCGGCAGACCTGGCCAAAGCGAGCCAGCGGAGGCCGCACCGCCGCCGACCGGCTCCAGCGGGACGCCTGAGCCGGCGCCGGCGTCGCCTCAGCCGGCGTGGTCGCAGGTGTGGCCGCCGTGGACGTACTGGGTGCGGACCACGCTCGCCGTCGTCGCCACGCTGCTCGTGGTCGCCGCGGCCCGGCGGATCTCCCACGTGCTGCTCCTCGCGCTGGTCGCGTTCGTGCTGGCCGTCGGCCTGGATCCGGCCATCCGGTGGCTCGGCAAGCTGCGAATCCGGCGGGGCTGGGCGGTGGCCATCATCTTCGTCGGGCTGGTCGTGTTCCTGGCCCTGTTCGTCGCGTTGCTGATCCCAGTGCTCAGCCGGGAGGTGCCGCAGTTCGCCGGCGCGCTGCCGGGGTACGTCGCCGACCTGCAACGGCGTGACGACTGGCTCGGCAGCGCCTTCCGGCACGCCAATGTCTCGGTCGAGGTCCGGCAGTTCGTCGCCGATCTCCCCGGGAAGATCGGTCACTCGTTCACCGCGATCGTCGGCGCGGCCGGCACGGCGTTCGGCCGGGTTTTCGACGTGTTCACCGTCGGCATTTTGTGCATCTACTTCATGGTCGCGCTCCCGCGGCTGCCCGCGACGATCGCGAAGCTGGTCAGCCCGGACCGCCGCGCCCACGTCGACCTTCTGCTGCAGCGCTCGTTCGACAAGATCGGCGGCTACGTCTCCGGCAACCTGATCACCTCGGCCGTGTGCGGAGCAGCGACCGTCGTTGCGCTGCTCGCGCTGCGCGTCGACTACGCCGTGCCGCTGGGCCTGTGGGCCGGCGTCGCCGACCTGATCCCGCAGGTCGGCGCCTACCTCGGTGCCCTGCCGGCGGTCCTCGTCGCCCTGACCAAGGGCCCCGCGTACGGCGCCGCGACCGTCCTGTTCTTCATCGCCTACCAGCAATTCGAGAACTACATCCTGGCCCCGCGCGTGTACAAGAGCTCCATCGACCTCTCACCGGCGGCCGTCATCCTCAGCACGCTCGCCGGCGCGATCCTGGCCGGCTTCGCCGGCGCTCTGCTCGCCTTACCGATCGCCGCCACCATCAAAGTCATCGCCGTCGACGTCGTCCTGGCCAGCCGATCCAACCCGCCACCCGAGGACCCCACCACAACCGGCCCAGCGACGCCGAACAACCACTGAGCCAAGGCACGCGCGCGACGTCGTGAAGAGGACGGTCGCAGCGAATGACAGGCCTCAGGCCTCAGGCCTCGGGCCGCCGCCGTTGATTCCCTCCGTCTGCTGATCATCGGAGCGGGCCAGGCGTCGCGGGCGTAGTCGCATGCCGGTTCCGACGGAGTGGCTATCGCCGCTGTGCTCGCTCGCAACACCGAGCGACTCACCGAACCGGCCAGCGAGGTGGCCGGCAGGAGTCCGCCCGGGCCTTCAGCGCCTGCTCGACGCGAGCACTGATCTGCCGTGGTAGCGGACGCGGACGACGCTCCGCGCGAGCACTCACCCCGACGCCAATGTCGGTCGCTGATCTGCCGATGGATGCCCGGCAGCGAGGCCGGCGTTCGTGGCAGCCGCCTGGCAGCCGCCTGGCAGCCGAGCGTCGTAGCGTCGTCGCCGAGCAGCAGCTCAGATCGGATTGGCCTCAATCCAAGGAGGAAGCATGAACTTCTCTGCACGAGTCGACGAGCTCCAGCAGCGCGTCGCGGCAACCAAGTCGGCGGTGCAGGCTGCCGCCACCGAGTCCCGTGAGCAGCTCCGGCAGCGAATCGACCAGGCCCAGCAGGACGCCAAGGACGCCCAGCAGCGGGCCCAGCAACGGACCGACCAGACCGCCGACCGCGCGCGCAGCAAGTTCGCGCAGATGAAGGCCGACGCCGCCGGCAAGATGGACGACTTCCAGGCCAAGGTCGACAAGCGGAACCGACAGCTGGACGCCAAGGCCGCAGCCACCGACGCGGACTGGGCCGAAGCCGACGCGGCCGACGCCATCGACTACGCCGACTGGGCGGTCGACAATGCGCAACTGGCCATGCTGGACGCCATCGACGCGCGCGTCTACGCGGACGGCCTCGCCAAGTCGACGTCCTCCTAGCCTTCTGGCCTTGGCCCCGACCGGCCGGCCAGACACACACCACCGCAAAGGTAGAAGCAGCCGCACCGCGGCGAGCTCATGACATGGGAATCGAGTCCCCGGCGGCGGCGGCCGGCTGCGAGGGAGGTCGTGATGACGAGCGATGTGACATCCTCGAGGATCCCGCTGCGCGAGGCGATGCGGGCCGGCGGCCGGGAGCTGTCCGGCTACTGGGGATGGTTCCTGGTCCTGGGGATCCTGTGGACCCTGTTCGGTATGTACGTGTTGTCCTACCGCGTCGGCAGCCTCGCCGCGGTGGCCGCGCTGGTGGGCGTGGCCTTCCTCGTCGGCGGTGTCACCCAGCTCGCGGTGGCCAGCCGGGTTCAGAGCTGGCGCTGGCTGTTCATCCTCTCCGGCCTCCTGGGGGTGGCGGCCGGGATCCTCACCTTCGCCTGGCCGGACATCACCCTGTACGTCGTCTCCATTTTGGTCGCCTGGTACCTGATCGCCTTCGGCATCATCCACATCGTCGACGCGCTGGCCGGCCCCAAGGTGGGGTGGTGGTGGACCGGGCTACTGCTGGGGACCGCCGAGCTGGTCCTGGGAATCTGGGCGGCCCGCTCCTGGGAGCGGTCGCTGCTGACCCTGGTCGCCCTGGTCGGGGTGTGGGCCATCTTCTACGGGGTGAACGAAATCTTCGCCGCCTTTGCCCTACGTGAAGCCGGCAGGCAGGCCGAGCGGCTGGCCGGCTGATCACCACCGCTTCGAGAAGCCAGCTTCCCTGCCCCGGCCGTCGGCAGGGAAGCTGCGTAGGTCAAGGACCAAGGAGGCGTGAGCGCGAGGGGCGCACCGTCATGCTGGGCCATGCTTGTCGAGCCCGGACCGTGACCGAGCGGTCCTGGCCGTCCTGCAGAAGCGACGGCCGCGGGGGCAGCTGTTGGACGGATGGCGGGGAGCGTGATGGCCACGGCGCGAAGCACATATCAGGACGGCCGCGGCGCCGAGGGTGCCGTGCCGGCGGGCACCGCGTTCGTCTGGGTCAGCCTGCGCGACCCCAGCCGGGAGGAGTTGACGTCCGTCCAGCACGAGTTCGCGCTGCCGGGGTCGCTGATCGACCTCCACACATCGGCCAACCGGCCGGCCCTGGAGGTTTCCGACGAACTGGTCTGCGCGGAGGTCAACACGATCAGTTGGCTGGCCGCCGACGAAGCCGTACGACTCGAGAGGGTCCAGCTGGTGCTTGGCGACGGTTTCGTGGTCAGCATCGACCGCAACGAGCGTGCCGTGGAGCGGGTGAGTCAGGACCTCCGGGCCGACGCCGAGTTGGCCGGCGCCGGCCCGACGGCGGTGCTCACCTGCGTCCTCGACAATGCCGTAGAGGGCTACGGCCCCGTCCTCAGCGCCCTCAACGATGCGGTCGACGAGGCCGCGCAGGCAGTCTTCAACCCCGCTCGGACCCGGCCGACCGAGCGCCTCTACCACCTAGCCCGGCAGGTGCTGGAGTTCCGGCGGGCCGCCGCCCCACTGGCCGAGATGCTCGACCGCCTGGCCACCGAGGTGCCCGCCCCCACCGGCGACCGGTTCAGGCGGCACTTCCGCCAGCAGCGCACCCACCTGCAGCACCTGGTCGAGGGGGCCGACGCGCTCGGCAACCTGCTCGCCAACGCGCTCCAGGCCTACCTGGCCGAGGTATCGGTGCGACAGAACACCGACATGCGCCGGATCTCGGCCTGGGCCGCGATCTGGGCCGTCCCGACCCTGCTTGCCGGCATCTACGGAATGAACTTCCGGCACATGCCCGAGCTGAGCTGGCGCTTCGGCTACCCGCTGGTGCTGGTGGCGATGGTGGCCATCTGCCTGGGCCTGTACCGCGCCTTCCGGCACTACGGCTGGCTGTAGCTGGCCCTCCGGGGTCGAAGAAGAGTCAGAGGGATTTCGCTGGTCGCCGTCTTTCAGCGGTCTCGTCGTTCGGCAGCGGCCGGTCGACCAGCCTCCGCCCACTCCGGTCGACCGCGACTGTGTGATGGATCTCACGGCCAGGTCGACGCCGCAGAAGACCTCGGCACTGGCACCGACGTGGAGACGTCGACTGTGGGATTTCGACAAGGCGTCGAGCACCGGGTCTCACATGTTGGGCTCGGCGGTTATCCGCCCTGCGGCGACAGCGTCGAGGAGAGATTGGTGGTCGCGCTCGTTCTGGTCGGCGTAGGCGGCGGCGAAGCGGGTGATGGCCTTGTCGAAGACGTCCGAGCCGCCCAGGTACGCGGCGATGGCGATCCGATCGCCGGAGCAGGCGTGGGCGCGGGCCAGCGCCCACCCGCAGGCCTCGCCGTAGGCCCGCATGCCGCGCGGCACCATGGCCTCGATGGGGAGGGAGTACTTCCAGTCGCGCAGTTGTCGGACGTAGAAGTCGCGCTGCTGGCCGTCCAGGCCGACCTCGGTCCGGTCCCAGCCCAGGAAGATGTCGCTGCTCGCCTGCATCAGCCGCTGCCCGGCGACCACCCGCTGGCCCTGGTTGGTGTACTTGCTGGCGCCGACGAACCGGCTGAGCACCGACGTCTGCGCCTCTTTCACCTGCAGGAACAGCGGATCGGACTCGTCCCGGCCGAACATCAACACGATCCAGCACCGGGTCCCGACGCTGCCCACGCCGACGACCTTGCGGGCCAGGTCGGCGTACCGGAACGTCTCGAACAGGAACCGGCGGTCGGACTCCAGCGTGCGCCGGTAGGTGGAGATCAGTCCGAGCAGCTGCGACTCGAACGCCGCCGCGTCCTCCTGCCGGGGCAGCAGTTCATCGATCGGCACGAGCAGCGGCGGATCAGAGATGATCCGCGGCCGACCGTCGACGAGGCGGCATAGCTTGGCCACTTCCTGCATGCTGTCCCGGGTCCGCGCCTTGGCCAGGTCCTTGTCCACCGTCTTGCGCTGCCGGCCTTTCATCTGTGCGTCGAACTGCGCGCGCAGCTCGGCCACGTCCATGAGCGCGTACCAGACCTGCAGGTTCGTCATCCCGGCGAAGGTCCGCATCGCCTGCCGGTACCGGGCCACCGAGGCAGTGACGATCTCGCGGCGGTCCTTGTCGGGGAACCCGTTGCCGCGCGCCGCCACCTCCAGGCTGGCCGCCAGCCGCTTGAGGTCCCACTCCCAGGGGCCCGGCAGCGTCTCGTCGAAGTCGTTGACGTCGAAGACCAGACGGCGCTCGGCCGAGCCGAAGACCCCGAAGTTCGACAGGTGCGCATCGCCGCACGCCTGCACCGCCAGCCCTGACACTGGCGTCCCGGCCAGATCGCTGGCCATCGGCAGCGCCGCACCGCGGTAGAAGGTGAACGGAGAGACCATCATCCGGCCCCACCGGATCGGCACCAACTCCGGCACCCGCGACTTCGCCTGCTCCGCCAGCAGACCGATCGGGTCAGGCCGGTCCGGCGGCGGTTCGAAGGCCGCATGGCTGTCCCGCGGCACGGCCGCCCGGGCCTGTTTGCCCCGGGCGGCACGCTCCGCCGGCGTCATCTGCGCGAAACCCGTCTCGAGCTGATACCGCTGCATGCCCGGTGGAGCCCCCGTTGTTGTCACGACACTCATCCTCCGCCGCTTCTTGCCCTGCGGGTCCGTCAATCGACCTCATAGTGCGCGCCGATGCACCCTCGCGGGTCGGAACAGAAGCCGGCGGTCGGCCATCACCGTGGCGACGGGCGCGTCGACTAGCACGTGCAGGACGGCACCTGCGATACCCGCGACGACGGCCCGGCCGCATCCGATGCCGCGCGCAAGCCTGAACTCTGACGGCGCCGATATCCCGATTCGAGGACGCCCGCCCACGGCCTTGTCCGCGGGTGCTCGGAGGGCACCGTCCGCACCACCCCGGACGGTCGAGGGTTTCCCGGGGGCGGCGTTCGGGGTGGGCCGGTCGGTGCGCTGCCGTTCGAAGGGGTTTCTGTCGGGTTCCGGGGTCGTGGCCCGCCCGGGTGTGGGCTAAAGTGCCGGCGGCCTTCGGGGGGTGCCACCCGGCACCGGCCGCGTAGGGATCGGGTGGCGACCTCTGAGGGGTGTCGGTGGCACGGAAGCTGAGCATGGTGCTGGGCCTGATTGTGGCCCTGACGTTCGGCCTGATCACTGTGGTGGGTCAGCGCACGGCCGGGGCCGCAGCTGGTGACAGCGTGGTGCTGGTCTGGAACCAGCAGGTGCTGGAGAGCATCGCGGCGACGAAGACCGCCCCGACGATCGCCGCCCGGGCGCTGGCGGTCACGCACACGGCGATCTACGACGCGTGGGCGGCCTATGACCCGGTCGCGGTCGGCACCCGGCTGGGCGGGGAACTGCGCCGGCCGGCCGGCGAGCGCACCCTGGAGAACAAGAACAAGGCGATCAGCTTCGCCGCCTACGCCGCGCTGGTCGACCTGTTCCCGACCGGCCAGTCCAGCTTCGCGCAACAGATGACCGACCTCGGGTACGCCACCGACGGGTCGGACACCTCGATCGCCGCGACCGTCGGCGCCACCGCCGCCCAGGCGGTGCTCGACTCCGTCACACCGACGGCGCCAACCAGCTCGGCGACGAACCCGGCGGCACGCCTGGGAAGGCGTACTCGGACTACACCGGCTACCAACCGGTCAACACCTGGAACGAGGTCAAGGACCCGGACCGGTGGCAGCCGCTGTGCGTGCCCCTGCCGCCGCCCGGCGCGACCGAGTGCACCGGCAAGATCCAGACCTACCTCACCCCGCAGTGGCTGCGGGTCGCGCCGTTCGCGTTGACCTCGCCGGCACAGTTCCGGCCGCCCGGGCCCTACCCCTACCTGGGCGCCGACGGGAAGCTCAACGGCCAGTTCGTCGGCCAGGTGGACAAGATGACCCAGTACTCCAAGCAGCTCGACGACTTCCGGAAGACCACCGCGGAGTACTGGGAGGACGGGCCCGGGACCGTGACCCCGCCGGGACACTGGAACCAGTTCGCGCAGTGGGTGGCCCGCCGCGATGCCAACACCGTCGACGAGGACGCCCGGATGTTCTTCGCGCTCAACGGCGCGCTGCTGGATGCCAGCATCAGCGCCTGGGACGGCAAGGGCTACTGGGACTCGGTACGGCCGATCACCGCGATCCGGTTCCTGTATCGGGGGAAGATCATCCAGGCCTGGGGTGGCCCGTACACAGGGCCCGTCCTACATCAAGGGGGAGGACTGGATCCCGTACCGGCCTGCGAACGAGGTGAGCCCGCCATTCGGCGAGTACGGCTCCGGCCACTCCACCTTCAGCATGGCCGCCGCCCGGGTGCTGACCAGGCTTCACCGGCCGCGGCAACTTCGAGCTGAAGGTCACCATCCCGGCCGGCAGCTCCCAGGTCGAGCCCCGCACCGCAACCCAGGCCGGCGTGCCGGGCAAGCCCATCACCCTGTCCTGGACCAACTTCCAGTACGCGGCCGAACAAGCCGGCCTGTCCCGCCAGTACGGCGGCGTCCACTTCGAACACGGCGACAAGGACGCCCGCGCCGCCGGCGCCAAGGTCGGCAACAACGCCTGGGCCAAGGCGCTGACCTACTTCAGCGGCACCGCAACGTCCTGACCTGGCCTCTGCCGCGGACTCCGGCAACGCACCACCCCGCTGCGCGCGCACCGCGGCGACGGTGCACCACGTCTCGCCAAGAGCACCGGCATGGCCAGGACGTCGCCATATCGCGCGGCACTGGGCACTCCCCGGTAGTCACTGCTGGTGACTACCCGGAAGCTCCGACCTCATGGCGCTCGTTTGCCGGGCCGCAACGACCGACTTTGCCGATGAGCGACCATCGCGAGGCACACATCTGTGCCCAAGCCGGTCACCCGAGGACCTCCGAGCGTGCCCGGCGTCGAGTCGTCCGTGCCGCCCGCAGCCGACGATCCGGCGCCGGCTGCGGCAGCTCGCTTCGGCCGTCGGCCAGCCTCGACGGGCAAGAACCACGGCCGGCGACCTGACCGCTGATAGACCTCGCCGACGAACCCGGGGAGCAGGTAGAACTGGGACAACGGTGACTCTGCGACACGCCGCCCGCCGGGGTCGGCCAATAGGTCTCGGTCGGTCGGCGACGGCTGCATCAGCTGGGAAGGAGCATTTCGGCGACCCCTGCGTCCCGGCTTCGGCACGGTCGTGCAGGTCATGAGACCACGAAGATCAGCGTCCGTCGCGGTCGGTCAGACTGCTTCGGGCAGCCGCAGGGCGCACCAGACGACCTTGCTGCCGCCCGCGGTCCGGTAGCTGCCGACTGTCTCTGCGAGCCCGGTGACCAGCAGCAGTCCGCGGCCTCCCGGGGCAAGCGGTTCCCCGCTGCGCGTCTGCGGCAGGGTGGGAGAGTGGTCGGCGACCGCGATGCTCAGCATCCCGCCGCCACGGGCGAGCTGGAGCTCGGCGTTGGTACCGGCGTGCACGACGGCGTTGGTGACCAGCTCACTGACCAGCAGGACGACGTCATCCATGATCGTGCGCAGCGACCATTGCGCGCAGACCCCGGCGGCGAATGCCCGGGACCGTCGTGCCGCCTCGGGGTCCGCGGTGAACGCGAGGGCCGCTCGACGATGCTTGTTGGCGAGGTCGTGGTGGGCGCCCTGTATGTCGAGAAAGCGCGGCAGGAAGCGCTTCCGGTCACGGGCGGCTAGCATCCGAGAAACCTGCCCGGAGGCGACGCACAGTGCCAGCGCGGGCGGCGTCGGCGGCCGCGCGCACTGAATCTCGAGGAGCATGTCGACGGCCCAGGGACTCAGGTAGTCCAGCTTACGGAGGTCGCACACCACCGAGCCCCCGTCGGCGAGCAGCGCAGTGACCAGCGCCTCGACTTCGGTCGGCTCGTCCAGCCGACCCCGCAGCTGCACCGTCACGGCGGCGTCCTGCCGGTCGACGTGAACGCTCAGCTCGGGACCGGCGGTGCCGGCCTGGGCGCCCTGGAGCCTGCCCTCTGCGTAACCAGTCATTCCGGCGCCTGCCTGTCCTCAGCTTGTCCGGATAGCCGTGCCCAGGCACCGGTCCCACGCTGGGTGAGGCCGGCCACCTTCGACGCCAAAGGCGCCATCGCACCAAAGCGGTCTGAAGACCGCCGACCTGATCGGTGCGATGACGCCTTACGGCCCCTGGCCGTCGGTGTCCGGCGCCCGCCCAGCGGGCGCCATCATGCTGAGATATACCGAAAATTGACGCTAGACCTGATCTTGACCAATGGCAAACGAGCCGTCCCGCAGAGTAGTCCCCTGGCGGGGCCGGCTCTCAGGCGAAGCCGAGGTTGAGCTGCACGCCGCCGGTGAGGTAGCTCATCTCCGTCAGATCGTTCGGCATCTGCGGCACCTTGATCACCAGGTAGCCGTCCACGCCACGAGTTCCTGCGGCCGAGACCGCGGTCTCCAACGCCCAGCGGGACTCCTGGCGCACCCGCTGGAACAGCACCCCCGCCGTCAGCGCGGTGTCAACGCCTCTACCCCGTACCGGCGGATGAACGCCTCCACCGCGTCCAGATGCTCGCCGGCGACGACATGGTTCCGCTCGGCGCGTTCGGCCTCCGCCACCTCCATGCCAGCGATCTCCCGGTCGTCGCTTCCAGACACGGCTACCTCCCACACCATCCCCGTCAGCTGCAGCCCTAGCCACCATCCTTACCCCGGCCGGGCAAAGGCAATGCCAACTGATCCGTCCAGGACAGGTTGGCGCTTCGACCGCATTCTTCTGCCGCAAGTCGAGCGGCGTCGAATGAGCAGGTTGATTGATTTGGAGACCCGCCGGCGCGGCCGGTCGCTCGACGCTGTGCCGGTTGCGCCGCAGTGTCCCCCTCGGTAGCGGCGGTCCTGTTTCTGGACGCCGAGCTCTACCTGGAGCGGGTCGGAGGGCGGCCGCCGTGGGGGCGGCTGCAGGAATGGCGGGCGATCCCGCCCGCCGTGGCCGTCTTCCTTTCCGATGGTGGCGCCGCCGCCCGCCACGAGGACTTCGTCTGCCGCCCGGAGTATGCGCGGTTCGTCGCATGCGACCTCGTCGACTCCGTCCGCGAAGAACACCGCGGCGTGACCGAGATCGTGATCGCCGGGCTGAGCCTGAGCGGGCTCGCGGCGGCGTGCGCGGCGACACGCCACCCGGCGGTGTTCCGGGCGGCGGTCTGCCAGTCGCCGTCGTTCTGGTGGGAGCGGGGCGGTTCGCCGAGTGAGCCGAGCCGGAGTTCTGGATCTGTGTGGGGAGCCGAGAGACCGAGGCCGAGCTGTCGCACCCGCCGTCAGGGCTGCGGCAGGGGCTGACTCGGGTCGCCGGCTGCCTCTCCGCCGCCGGCGGCGCTGCGGGCCAAGGACTATCGCGTCAGCTACCGCAAATACGATGGCGGCCACGACTCGGAGTGTTGGCGTGACGGCCTGTTACGGGCCTGCCGCGGGCGTTGACCGCCCGACGCTCCGGCGCTGGCTCGGCGTCGGTCTGAACGGCTCGCGGAACATGGGCGGAATACGCGGGGGTCACCCCCGCGTCTTAGGCGTAGGTCTGCTGGTCAGAACGCCGCTCGGGCTGTTGTCGCGCCGGTCTGTAAAACCGCCGGCTCAGCCTACGTTGGTTCGAACCCAACACCTGCCACCCTCGATCCCCGCACCGGACCCGCGCCTCGGAGCCTTGCCCGCCCCGCCGGCAGGGCTCTCATGTCCGGCCACATCTACGGTCGTCCGCGCCCAATGTGCCCACGCCCTGGTTCGCCGGCATCTGCCACCGCCTGGGTAGTGAGCGTCCATCAATGCCCCGGCCGGGACATGATCACTATCCGGAAGGAGATCGTCCGGAATGGGCTCTACAGTGCCGGGCATGACAGAGATCGGAACGGATTGGCGGGTGGTCGATGGCGTTGCGACGGCATGGTTCGACGCGCCTTCGCTGATCGAGGGGGCTGCGCTGGCCGGGCGCATCGTGGAGCTGTCGGCCGAGATCGTGGTCGACCTGCGCGCGACAGGCATGCGGGTGCGCCTCGACTCGGACGAGCACGCCGAGGCGGTGTCGGCGGCCGCGCGGGATCTCGGGCTGGCCGCGAACCCTGCCGTGCTGCAGCACCTGAGCGTCGTGTTCGAATCCGCGAACCCGTCTGTGGTGAGGCGGTTCTGGCAGCGCGTGCTCGACTACGCGCCTGGGGAGGACGGCGGTTTGGCGGATCCGTTGCGGCGCGACCCCGCGATACGGATCCGGCAGTCGACCGAGCCACGGCCGTTGCGAAACCGCATCCACCTCGACGTGGTGCGGCCGGCCGCGGCGGTCGAGCAGGCGAGTCTTGGTGAGGCATCGGGACCGTTCGGGGTCTGTCACACCGACCCCGACGGCAACGAGGTCGACCTGGTGCCGGGCGCGGCGCTCGGCGAGAGGATCGGGACAGCCGACTGGCAGGCGGTGTTCAGCGCGATGGCGTGCTACCGCATCACCTCGCCGACGCAGCAGCGTGACCTGGCCGCCGCAGCAGCGGCGCTGGCCGACGACGCGGGCTTCCCGCTGCTGGTCGACCTGCGCCCCGGGCTCGTGATCATCGACAGCGGTAAGGACCAGTGGGAGGACGACGCCCACGGCCTCGAGCTCGACTTCACCGACCTCGCCGGAAACCTCCAGACCGCTGCCCGCGAACTCGGGGCCACTGCGGATCCGGGGCTGCCGCGCTTCGCTCAGCTCTTCCTCGACGCCGCCGACGTCGCCGCGGTCCGCGCGTTCTGGGTCGCCGCACTCGGATACACCCACGACCGGCGAGCCGGGGTCAGCGACATCCACGATCCGCGGCGGCTGAACCCGGTGCTGGTGTTCCAAGAGCTCGACGCTTCGGAGACGGAGCGGCGCCGGCAGCGCAACCGCATCCACTTCGAGCTCGCTGTGCCGTCGGACCTCGCGCAGACGCGCCTCGCCACGACCGTCGCAGCCGGTGGCCGGCTCCTTGACGAGTCGGAGGATCGCTGGCGGGTCGCCGACCCCGAAGGCAACGAAATGGTGATCGTCAGTGGGGCCTGAGCTCGCCGTTCGCGGGAGGCTGGTGACGACTCGGGTCGGAGGAGGAGTAGGCATGGGTACGACGTACCTGCACGCAGTGGCCTCGCTGGACGGCTACATCGCCGATGAGCGCGACGACGTGGGGCCGCTCCACGACTGGTATTTCAGCGGCGACCATCCGCTCGTCGACGAAGACCACGCCGATGTTCACGGTGCGCCATTCCGGGTCTCAGCGGCCTCGGCTGACTACGTGCGCGGCCTGTGGTCGCGCCAGAAGGTCCTGGTCGTCGGACGGCACCAGTTCGACCTGACCAACGGCTGGGAGGGCCACCCGCCGGCCAGCGACCACGTCGTGGTCGTGTCGCACCGGCCGAAGCCGGAGGGCTGGCACCCGGAGGCGTCGTACCACTTCGCCACCTCGGTGGAGGAGGGAATCGCGCGAGCACAGGAGCTGGCCGGCGACGGGGAGATCGGTGTGGGCGCGGGCGAGGTCGGCGGGCAGGCGCTGTCGCTGGGGCTCATCGACCACGTGGCGATCGACATCGTGCCGGTCGTCTTCGGCCGGGGAAAGCCGTACTTCGGGACGCTCGCTGACGGCCACCTGATGCTCGAGGATCCCGAGGTGGTCATCCAAGGCGACGGGGTGCTCCATCTGCGCTATCCGGTGCATCGGGAGCGGTGACCGCCGCTCATGTGAGGGGCCCGAACCCCGCCAGTGCATCCTCCGGCTATTGGATGACGCGGATAGCGCCATTGCATCAAAAACGAGCATGATGTTGACATACGAGCAATGCATCACCCGATCGGGGTCTAATCACGCACGGGTGATACACAATCGGGCATCAACTGTGCTGAGATGACTGGAGCAAGTCGTCCCCCTACCGGTCCCTTCAGCATCTCGTCACTCTTGGATTCCGCGATGAGCCAACCTTCGGACTCGCTCGGTCCTCCTGCTTTGGTGGATTCTCAGCCTCGCCGCCTCCGTCCGGCGGCGAAGGTGACTGGTGCCGAGCGAAACCGCGCGTCGCCGACTAGCGGACGGATGCCGAGCCTTTGTGGAGCCGGCCCACTAGCGAGTGACAGGATGTAGCAATTCCCTCGGCGGTCGGAACCCCGCCCCGGCAAGGGTGTTCTCAGTACCTATCTGGCACGGTCGGATCCGCCGATGGCGTCCCGACGTCCGCCGGCCATGGATACCTGGCTCGGTATTCCCTATCCATCTCATCAGTCAGAGGGAGCCTCGTGCCGTTGTGCGCCTCTCCGTCCCGTCCGACTCGCATGCTATTGGCCGGCGTCGTCACCGCGACCACCGTTATCGCGCTGGCCGCGTGCAGCAGCGCAAGCACAGACAGCAACTCGGGATCCGCGGCGCCGGCAGCCGCCAATGGCGATGCCCGGCAGCTCAGAGGAATCTGCCCCAGCCCGCTCGTCGTACAGACCTCCTGGTATCCGGAGTCCACCCACGGCGGCCTGTTCCAGCTGTTGGGCGGGAATTACCGGGTCGACAAGGGCCACAAGCGAGTGACAGGTCCACTCGTCAGCCACGGTGCCGACACCGGGATTGAACTGGAGATCCGGGCCGGCGGCCCCGCGGTCGGGAACGTGCCGGTCTCAGCGCTCATGACCACCGACAGATCCATCGTCCTCGGGCAGCAGGCCACCGAAGACCAGGTCCTTGGCTGGGCGAGCAAGCAGCCGACCGTTGCGGTGATCGCGCCGTTCGACGTCGACCCGCTGGTGTTCATCTGGGACAAGGATCGCCATCCGGAGCTTCAACAGCCTTCAGGACGTCGGCCAGACCGACCACCAAGGTGCTCACCTTCCGTTCAGCAAACATCGATTACCTGCTCGGTGCGGGAATCCTCCGGGCGCAGCCAGGTCGACTACAGCTACGACGGGTCGCCATCACGACTGATGGCGGACCGCAACATCGTCGTTGGCGGCTTCTCGACCAACGAGCCGTTCATCTACAAGAGCCTCGGTGTGGATGTCGCCTACCAGTACGTCAGTGAGACCGGCTATCCCGACTACCGCAAC
This sequence comes from uncultured Actinomycetota bacterium, assembly GCA_963770145.1. GTDB lineage: Bacteria > Actinomycetota > Actinomycetes > Mycobacteriales > CADCTP01 > CADCTP01. The sequence continues at coordinate 28,512 of CAVYOJ010000004.1, forward strand.
GAACTCGCGGTCCGGCGGGACGCGCAGCCACAGCTGAACACCTGTCTGGAGAAGCTGGTGCCCGTGCTACAGCAGGGAATGGTCGACTTCATGGGCCGGCCGGAGCCGGTGCTTCAGCTGATCGTCAAGCTCAACAAGGAATACTCGAGCCCCTTCCCGTACCCGATAGAACAAGCCCGCGCCGGCGTCGAGGTCATGAAGAACGACGGCCTGGTGGAAAACCCGGCCTCCATGCGCGGCGCCGCCTTCGGCGCACTGGACACGCACCGGGTGCGCAGGATGCTCGACATTCTGCGGCCGATCTACGGTGCGCAGAAGAAGGCCCTCCCGGTGGACGCCACACCGGATGCGCTGGCGACCAACCAATATCTCGACGCCTCGATCAGATTGCCAGGGTAATGAATTCCTCGGCAACTCCGCATAGAACGACGCGAAGGGGACAGGTTTGCCGTGACCGAGTCATCGCCCACCGCTCCGAGCTGGCTGTCGCCCCGGCCGGCGGAGGACTCCGCATACTTCGACGCGTTCCCGGACCTGTTCGACCGCTTCACCCGGATCTGGGACGGCATCAGCGGCAGCTTCGACGACTGGATTCTCAGGAACCTTCCCGAGCACGTCGACCGGGCGGTCGACCTCGGCTGCGGCGCCGGCCGGCACAGCGTCCTGCTGGCCGACCGCGCCGAGCACGTGATGGCGGTCGACGTCGCCGACCGGATGCTCGACATCGCCCGCACCGAACGGGCGAGACCCAACGTCGACTACCAGCATCGCGGGGTCCTGGACGTCACTGCCGAGGACGGACCATTCGACGTCGTGCTCTCCGTACACGCGCTGCACCACGTCGGAGACCCCGGTGTCGTGCTGCCGCACGTCCGCTCCCTGCTGGCGCCCGGCGGCCGGCTCGTCGTCGCCGACATCATCGACCCCGGCGGGTGGCGGACCCGCGAGTTTCACCTCGACCGCGCGTTCGACAACGCCCGTTTGGTCTACCAGCTCACCGGCGACGGAGACGCGGCAGCGGACGTCGTCCGGCTCCTGCTGCACCCGCGCTGGCTGCAGCTCACCGACGCCGACACGCCACTCACCCGCGACGCCTTCCACGCGGCCTACGACGAAGCATTCCCGGGCGTCGTCTACGCCGAGGACCTCAACCCGATCATGTGCGGCGCCGTCTGGCAGGCGCCGTCGTGACCGGACCAGGTCGAGGCGCCTCGATCGAACCCACCATCTACCTCGACGGACGTCGCGTGCGCCGGCGGCTCCCCGGGGCGGAGAGCCGCCGGGGTCCGGTCAGCCGCGATGGACCGGGAGCAGGAGGTGGCTCTGGTGTTCGGCATCGTGGTAGACGCGGTTGAGCGCGACGACCATGTGGGTGTGCCGGCCGATCGGCTCGCCGGTGTTGGGATTGACGTCGAACGACGGGAAGTTGCTGCTCGAGATGACCAGGCGGATGCGGTGGCCGGCCTCGAACCGTTTGCGGTCGCCCAGAAGTCGACGTCGAAACGGTAGACGGTGCCCGGCTCCATCAGCTCCTCGCGTTCGAAGGAATCGCGGTAACGGGCCCGGACGATGCCGTCGTGGATGAGCATCGCGAAGCCGTTGGGATAGTCCGGGTTGGGCGGATACTCGTCGATCAGCTTGAAAGTGAAGTCGGTGTCGACCGCGGACGACGAGGCGTACAGGACCACGCGCATGTTGCCGACCACCTCCACCGCCTCGTCGAGCGGATCGGTCGAGAAGGTCAGCACGTCCGGGCGGGTCCACAGCGGCATGTCGTCGGTGCAGCCGAACCAGTTGCGGCGGGCGACCTGGTCGCGCGGGCCAGGGGCGGCGAACTGCGTGCCGTCCTCCGCGCTCACCAGACCGGGGTTGCCGGCGAACTGCCGCCGGTGCGTCCAGTCGCCGCCGATCTGCGGGCACGAGTTGCGAGGGTCGAACTCGTACCGGCTCGGCGCGGCCGCGTCGGCGGGGGCGACGGTGGACAGGCCGCCGCCGGCGTGCAGGTAGAACGGCGTGGGCGCGACGGGTTCGACCGGCCATCCGGGCGCCTCGATCCACCGGCCGCCGTGGTTGATCTTCATGCGCCGGCCCGACGTCGCGGGCTCGGATGACCACCGCGCGTAGTTGTTCAGCGGCAGCTCCTCCCGGCCGACGTCGACCGCGGTGCCGTCGCCGCCGCCCATGATGAACATCTTTGCCCAGCTGTCGTCGTAGCAGCCGGTGTCGATGCCCTTGAGGAACTGGTCGAAGAAGCTGAGCCGAAGCCTGTTCCACTCCACGGTGGACTGTTCGCCCATGTAGACCTCGCCCTGCGAGGGCAGCCGGGACAAGGTCGCGACCGGACGTCGACCGCGCCGTCCAGGTCAGCGGCCTTCTGCGAAGATTGTCGGTGCTCCGGTCTACGGTCCTCATCAGACGAGAGGAGCGGAGCATGACGACACTCGAGGGTCGGCCCAACACGGCGCTGCTGGTCATCGACGTGCAGACCGGCGTGGTCGGCGGGACGCACGGGCGGGACGCGGTCGTGGCCAACGTCGGCAGCCTGGTGGACAAGGCGCGGCGCGAGCAGGTGCCGGTGGTCTGGGTGCAGGACGACGGCCCGGGGAAGGGCAGCGACGACTGGCAGATCGTCGCGGAGCTGGGCCCGGACGACGCCGAGCCGCGGATCGAGAAGCAGTACGCGGACTCGTTCGAGGAGACCCCGCTGGAGAACGTGCTCGCCGGTCTCGGTGTCGGGCGGCTCGTGGTGGTCGGCGCGCAGACCGACGAGTGCATCCGCTCGACGCTGCACGGCGCTGTCGTCCGCGGCTACGACGCGACGCTGGTCAGCGACGCGCACACCACCGAGGACCTGACGGAGTGGGGTGCGCCGCCGCCGGACCAGGTCATCGCGCACACGAACCTCTACTGGTCCAACCACGCCGCGCCGGGCCGCACCGCCGGCACGGTCGAGACCAAGGAGGTCGACTTCGGCGCCTGACCACGGGCTCGGCGGTGTCGCCGGGCCGGTGGCGGCGAACAGGGCGATCCCGCCGTCGGCGAAGCTCTCGCGGCGCGGCCACCGTCGCCGGGATGCCGCACCACGACGAACAGCACCAGGAAGGTCGGGGCGGGCGGTCAGGCGGGGCGCGTCAGGTGCTCGCCGGCGCCGACCGCGTAGGCCTCGCGGACCCAGCCGGCGAACTCCTCGTCCATCTCCTCCGCCGAGCGGATCCGGAAATGGTGGACGAACAGACGCTTCGTGTACGGCGAGACGCTGCTGATGCGCGGATCGTCGACGGCGCGCTGCAGGTCGAGGTAGCCCCGCAGGCCGTTGGCGTCCGGGCGAGCTCCGGCGAACCCGCGCCGGCTGCCTTTGAACGTGATCGACGTCTTGGACACCGCGTAGGAGAACGGCCCGCACGCCTCGACCAACCGCACGAACTGCCGGTAGAGCGCGACCGACGACTCCGGCTGCCCGGCCAGGTGATCCTCCACCGTCCACTCCATGCGCCGACCGTACCCATGACGTCGGACAGATCTGGACGCGTGATCGCCGGAGTTGTTGACTGGTGAACCATCGGCGGCGACGGTGCCGCCGCGACTCCAGGAGGCGGAGCATGCCCCTTCTCGACGGCGACGGCTGGCTCGGCAAGATCTACTCGGGCGGCTGGACCGAGGGCTCCGGCGAGCCGTTCGACGTGGTCTCGCCGTCGACCGGCGAGACGCTCGGCCGGTCCGGGCTGGCGACCGCGGCCGACGTGCACAAGGCCGCCGCGGTGGCCGCCGACGCGCAGCGCGACTGGGCCGCGCTGCCCTACCTGGAGCGGGCCGCGGTGCTGCGCCGGGTCGGCGACCTCTGGCACGCCAACGCCGAGGAGATCACCGGCTGGCTGATGCGGGAGACCGGCGCGATCGGCCCGTTCGGCGGGTTCCAGGTGATGACCTCGGCCGAGGAGTGCTACGAGGCGGCGGCCCTCGCCTCCGCCCCGTACGGGGAGCTGCTGCGGTCGGCGCTGCCCCGGCTGTCGATGGCGCGCCGGGTGCCGGTCGGCGTGGTCGGCGTGATCTCGCCGTTCAACGTGCCGACGATCCTCGGCATCCGGGCGGTCGCGCCGGCGCTGGCGCTGGGCAACGCGGTGCTGCTCAAGCCCGACCCGCGCACGGCGGTCAGCGGCGGCGCGCTGTTCGCGGCGCTGTTCGAGGAGGCCGGCCTGCCGCCTGGCCTGCTGCACGTGCTGCCGGGCGCCGCGGACGTCGGCGAGGCGCTGGTCACCGAGCCGCTGGTACGGGTGGTCTCGTTCACCGGCTCGACGAGGGCCGGCCGGGCGGTCGCGACGCTGGCCGGGCAGCACCTCAAGCGGGTGCACCTCGAGCTCGGCGGCAACTCCGCGCTGCTGGTGCTCGACGACGTGGATCCGGACGCGGCGTCGTCCGTGGGTGCCTGGGGTTCGTTCGCGCACCAGGGCCAGGTGTGCATGACGGCCGGCCGGCACCTGGTCCAGTCCGGCGTCGCCGACGCGTACGTCGAGGCGCTGTCGGCCCGGGCGACCCGGCTGCCGGTCGGCGACCCGGCGACCGGTCAGGTCGCGCTCGGCCCGGTGATCGACGCCGGGCAGCGGGACCGGATCCACGACATGGTGACCCGCTCGGTCGACGCGGGCGCGCGGCTGGCGAGCGGCGGCACGTACGAGGGGCTGTTCTACCGGCCGACCGTGCTGGCCGACGTCCCGGTGACCGCCCCGGCGTACTCCGACGAGGTGTTCGGTCCGGTCGCCCCGGTCATCCGGTTCGACTCGGTGGACGACGTGGTCAAGCTGGCCGCGGACACGGCGTACGGGCTGTCGCTGGGGATCCTCACCAACGACGTGATGCGCGGGCTGGAGATCGCCGAGCGGATCCCGAGCGGGCTGGTGCACATCAACGACCAGACCGTCAACGACGAGGCGACGATCCCGTTCGGCGGGGTGAAGGACTCCGGCACCGGCGCCCGGCACGGCGGCGCCCAGGCCAACCTCGACGCGTTCACCGACACCCAATGGGTGACCGTCCGCGGCAGCCTCCCGCAGTACCCGATGTAGCAGCCGGCGTCACCAGTCGCACGGGGTGTGCAGGTCGCGGATGGCGTCGGCGAGGACGGGCGGTGGGTCGGGCCAGCCGTGCTCGACCCACCGCGGCAGCCGCCAGGCCAGCCGCTTCGGCCAGACCGGCAGCCGCGGCAGGTCCGCGATCCGGCACCCACTCGAGCGTCTGGCCGGGGGCGAGGTCGAGCGGGGTCGGCTCGCCGCTGCCGATCGCGACCACGTGGTAGTGCTCCTCCCGGCTGCGGTTGAGCACCGTCGCGAGCAGCCGGTCGACCGTGCCCACCAGCCCGGTCTCCTCCTTGAGCTCGCGGACCGCGGCCACCGCCGGGGTCTCGCCCGGCTCGACGCTGCCGCCGGGGATGAAGTAGCCGTCCCGGGCGGCCGGTGCGTAGCGGATGAGCAGCATGCGGTCGCCGGACAGCACGACCGCGGCCCCGCGCCGGCGCTCGTGCCGCGGGTCGACCTCCGACGCCCACTCCGGCAGCGGCTCGCCCCGGCTCCAGGCCGCCAGCACCCGCTCGGCGACCACGGCCGGGAAGATCGGCGCCCGCACGGCGTCCACAAAGGACAACCGGATCGCCGGGGCGGCCGGCCCGGTCGGGAACGAGTACGCCTCCGGGCCGCCCACCAGCGCCAATCCGTCTCGATTCAGAGAAATCCAGGCCGGCACCCGGGCACCGTACCAATCCCCAGCTCGGCCTAACCTTTGCAATTTCAGGGGGATTTCTGGGCTCTCCCCGGCCTTGCTGTCCGGATACGGTCCGGTCGCTACCGCTGCGGATCCGATCGCGGCGACTGTCCTGGGGCGTCGGCGGACCCCGGCGCCCCGAAGGGGGTTTGAATGGCCAACCGCACCTGGTGGCAGGGACGTGCTGCCACCCTGTCCTGGCTGGTGGCGCTCGTCGCCGGCCTGCTCGTCGCGGCCGCGTACCCGGCCGCGGCCTCCGGCGGGTCGAAGACCCCGGCCATCGCGGTCGCACCGCACTACAAGGTCGTCGGCAAGGCCGACCCGGGCGTCCCGCCGACCTTCAACTGCCAGGTCAGCACCCGGCCGACCTGCTACGGCCCGGCCCAGATCCGGGCCGCGTACGGCATCGACAAGGTCAACGCCACCGGCGCCGGGCCGCACGATCGTCATCGTCGACGCGTTCCAGAGCCCGACCATCCAGCACGACCTCGACCTGTTCGACCAGATCTTCGAGCTGCCCGCGGCGACGGTCGAACATCGTCGCGCCGGACGGCCTGACGCCGTTCGACCAGAACGACGCCAACCAGGTCGGCTGGGCCGGCGAGATCACGCTCGACGTCGAGTGGGCGCACGCGGTCGCCCCGGGCGCGAAGATCAAGCTGGTGCTGGCGAAGTCCAACGACGACGCCGACATCCTGTCCGCGACCCAGTTCGCGGTCGACCACAACCTCGGTGACGTGATCTCGCAGTCGTTCGGCGAGGCCGAGCAGTGCGTCGACCCGGCCATCGAGCGGGCCCAGCACCGCGATGTTCGCCAAGGCGACGCTCAAGGGCATCACGCTGCTGGCGTCCTCCGGCGACCAGGGCGCGGCCCAGCCGAGCTGCGACGGCATCGACGTTCATCAAGGCCGCGAGCTCGCCGGCGTCCGACCCGCTGGTGACCGGGGTCGGCGGCACGCTGCTCGACGCCGACCAGCCTCACCGGCGCGTACCACAGCGAGACCACGTGGAACGAGCCGCAGTTCGAGGCGGGCACCGGCGGCGGCTTCAGCCAGGTCTACGCGCACGCCGATCTTCCAGAGGCAGCTGCACCTGCCGTCCCGCGGCGTGCCGGACGTGGCCTACAACGCCGGCATCAACTCCGGCGTCCTGGCTGTGTGGAGCACCTCCGGGGCGGGTGCGAATGCGGTCTTCCGGTTCGGCGGCACCAGCGCCGGCTCGCCGCAGTGGGCCGGCCTGACCGCCCTGGCGGCGCAGCTGCGGCACGCCCGCGTCGGCTACCTCAACCCGCAGGTGTACGCGCTGTCGCTGGCCAAGCCGGTCTACGCCGCGCTGTTCCACGACATCACCACGGGCGACAACTCGTTCACCGGCGAGGGCGACAACGGCGTCACGGTGAGCATCGCGGGCTTCCCGGCCGCGCGCGGTTGGGACCCGGCGACGGGCCTCGGCACGCCGAAGGCGAACAAGCTCGTCCCGGTGCTCGGCGGCAAGCTGCCGTAACCGTCGGCACCATCCGGTAAGGAGACACGAGGGCGGCGCGGGGTCCGGTACCCGCGCCGCCCTCGCCGTACCCGGGGAACTCTTGTCACGACTGGGCATCCCGGGTAGAGATGAACCGGCCGGGTCGAAGGACCCGTCCGCCGGACCGGTGTCGAGGCGGCGACACCGGCGCGCGGGGTGGACAGCGCCCCGGCCGGCTCCCGTCGTCACCAGGCAGGTCCTCATGCACTTCTCCGCTGCGCGTCGGCGGCTCGGGACCGGGCTCGCGGCCGCGGTCGTCGCCTCCTTCCTCACCGCCGGAGCGTTCACCGGCCAGGCCGCAGCGGCGCCCGCCGCGCAGGCAGCCGCACCGCACGCTCCGGCCTCCGCCGCCTCGGCCGGCGACCCTGACCTCGGCCCCAACGTGCTGGTCTTCGACCCGAGCATGCCGCAGGCACAGATCCAGGCCGCCGTCGACGCGGTCGCGGCCCGGCAGATCTCCGACCAGTTCGGCACCGGCCGGTTCGCGCTGCTGTTCAAGCCGGGTACGTACGGGTCGGCCGCGCAGCCGCTGCGGTTCGGCGTCGGCTACTACACCGAGGTCGCCGGGCTCGGCCGCAACCCGACCGACGTGCAGATCAACGGCTCGATCGACGTGCTGAACCAGTGCTTCCCGACGCCGCCGGGCGCACCGACCGACTGCACCGCGCTGGTGAACTTCTGGCGGTCGATGTCGAACCTGACGATCAACGTGATGGGGCAGACCGGCTGCCAGACCGGCAACGAGTTCTGGGCGGTCTCGCAGGCCGCGCCGATGCGCCGGGTGCAGATCAACGGCGGCCTGTCGCTGATGGACTTCTGCTCGGCCGGCCCGCAGTTCGCCTCCGGCGGGTTCATCTCCGACTCTGCCGTCTCCGGCGACACCATCAACGGCAGCCAGCAGCAGTTCATCGTCCGCAACTCCAGCCTCAACGGCTGGTCGAACGGCGTCTGGAACCAGGTCTTCGCCGGCACCGTCGGCGCCCCGCCGCAGAGCTTCCCGACCCCGCCGTACACGACCCTGGACACCAACCCGGTCTCCCGGGAGCGGCCGTACCTGTACGTCGACGCGGCCGGCAAGTGGAACGTCTTCGTCCCGTCGCTGCAGCGCGACAGCTCCGGCACGACCTGGGCGAACGGCCCGACGCCTGGCCGGTCGCTGCCGCTGTCCCGGTTCTACCTGGTCAAGCCGGGCGACAGCGAGACCAAGATCAACCTGCAGCTGCTGCTCGGCAAGAACCTGATCATCACCCCGGGCGTGTACGACATCGACCGGACGATCCTGGTCAGCCGGCCGAACACGATCGTGCTCGGGCTCGGCGTGCCGACGCTGACCGCGCAGCGCGGCTCCACCCCGGTCGCCGTGCTCGACGTGCCGGGCGTGACGCTGGCCGGCTTCATGATCGACGCCGGTCCGCAGAACTCGCCGGTGCTGCTCAAGGTCGGCACCCGGTTGCTCGGCCACCTCGGCAGCGCCGGCAACCCGATCGTGGTCCAGGACGTGTTCTTCCGGATCGGCGGGCCGCACCTGGGCAAGGCGACGGTCAGCCTCGAGGTCAACACCGACCACGCGATCCTCGACGACATCTGGGCCTGGCGGGCCGACCACGGCGACGGCGTCGGCTGGACCGTGAACACCGCGGACACCGGCGTGGTCGTCAACGGCGACGACGTCACCGCGACCGGCCTGTTCGTCGAGCACTACCAGAAGTTCAACGTGATCTGGACCGGCAACGGCGGCAAGACGATCTTCTTCCAGAACGAGATGCCGTACGACTCGCCGACGCAGGCCGACTGGTCGCACGACGGGGTCGACGGGTTCGCCGCGTACAAGGTGGTGGACTCGGTGCGCACGCACGAGGGCTGGGGCCTTGGCAGCTACATCTTCACGAACGTGAACCCGTCGCTGCACTCGACCAACGCCTTCGAGGTGCCCAACCGGCCGGGCATCGCGATGCACGACCTGCTCACCGATCTCGCTCAACAAGGCAGGCACGATCGACCACGTGATCAACGGGGTCGGCGACGGCGGTCACGCCGGACCGGCAGGGTCCGGAGAACGTGCTGCTCTACCCGTGACGGACCGGGGCGGGCCGTCCCGTGTGGACGGTCCGCCCCGCGGGCAGGCTTGTCGTCGTGGACTTCGACCTGGAACGGTTCGTCCGGGCGCAGGACGACGGCGGCACGTACGAGGCCGCCGTCGCCGAGCTGCGGTCCGGGCGGAAGCGCGGCCACTGGATGTGGTTCGTCTTCCCGCAGGTCGCCGGGCTCGGCTCCAGCCCGATGGCGCAGCAGTTCGCGCTGTCCGGGCTGGACGAGGCCAGGGCCTACCTGGCCCACCCGGTGCTGGGGCCGCGGCTGGTCGAGGCGGCCCGGGCGCTGACCGGGCTGCCCGGCGGCGATCCGGTCGCGGTGCTCGGCCCGGTGGACGCGCTGAAGCTGCGCTCGTCGATGACGCTGTTCGCGCGCGCCGCCGGCGGAGAGCCGGTGTTCGCCGACGTGCTCGCGCAGTACTACGGCGGCGCCGAGGACCCGGCGACGGTCAGCCGGATCTGAGCGCGGCCAGCAGCACGGTGCCGTCCGGGGTGCCGAGGCCGGTGCACGGGTCCCAGCCGGGCCCGGCGTCGTACACGCCGTTGGACCCGACGGTCACGTCCCGGAAGCCGGGCGGGGCGACCCCTGGCCCGGCCGCGTCGTACAGCGCCTCGTGCGGCCGGCCGAGGGGACCGCCGAGGGCCTGGACCAGCCGGCAGACCAGGGCCGCCCACAGCGGCGCGACCGCGCTGGTGCCGCCGAGCACGACCTCCTGTCCGTCCACCCGGATGAGGTAGCCGGTGGCCGGGTCGGCGTCCGCGGCCACGTCCGGCACCCCACGGCCCGGTCGGCCGGTGTCCGCCTGCCCCGGCACCCCGGCCGCGGACTGGTACGCCGGCAGCGGGAACGTGCGGCTCACCCCGCCGCCGGTGGCGCCGCGGCCGCTGCCGCCCCAGACGGTCTCGCTGGTCGGCTCGACCGACAGCGTGGTGCCGCCGCAGCCGAGCACGCCCGGGCTGGCCGCCGGGAAGTCGACGTGCGCGCGCCGGTCGGTCTCGTCGTCGGCGCTGCCGTCGTCGCCGGCCGCCGCGGTCACCGTCACCCCGAGCGCGCCGGCGTCGGCGAACGCCTCGTCCATCGCCGTACGGGCCTGCGCGGTCCACTGGTCCTCGCTCTGACCCCAGCTGATGCTGATCGCGGTCGGCGTCGGGTCGGCGTGCGCGGCCTCGCTGACCGCGTCGAGGAAACCGGCGTCGGTGTTGGGCGCGAAGTAGACCGCGATGTCGGTGGCCGGGGCCAGCCCGCCGGCGACCTCGATGTCGAGCATGACCTCGCCGTCCGGGCTGGCCGGGTCGCCCTCGGGTGCGTTGCCGGCGCCGTCCACGCCGACCGCCCGCACCCGCGGCTCGGGCACCCCGATGCCGGCGAAGTAGGCCCGCAGGTCGGCCTCGACGAACCCGCCGCCGAGCTCGATGATCGCCAGCGTGGTGCCGGCGCCGTCGGTGCCGGCCGGCATCGCGTATACCTCGGCGAGCTCCGGCGGGGTGAAGCTGCGCTCGACCGCGGCGGCCCGGACCACCCTGCTGCGGCCCTGCGGCCGGTCGTCCAGCCCGAGCACGGCGACCACGGCGTCGGCCAGCCCGGCCGGCACGGACAGCGCGCCGGTGCGCTGCCGGACCAGCTGCCCGTCCGGGACGCGGGCCTGCTGCAGCTCGGTCGCGAACAGCTCGGCCAGCGTGCCGACCGGTCCGGCGACCCGCATCCGCCGGGACGCCGGATCGACCCGGACGACCTCGGCTCCGGCCGCCTCGACCGCGGACCGCACGAGCTCGACGTCGGCCGGGTCGGCGCCGTACCGGTCGGCCAGCTCGTCGCGGCCCATCCGCTCGCCGGTCGGCAGCGGGGCGCGCCGCCGCAGCACGACCGTGACCTCGGCCCGCTCACCCGGGTCGACCGGGCCGACGACCTCGGCGCCGGGGATCGGCGTCCGGACACTGCCCGGGACCCGTACGCGCGGCTCGCTCTCCATCCGTTCATCCTGCCGCAGCGGCAGGACCGGCCTGCGGTCAGCGGGACAGCCGGCCGATCGCGGCTCCGGCCATGCAGATCCCGGCCACCGCCGCGGCGGCGAGCACGCCGAAGTCGAGCCAGTAGTTCGTCGCCACCCCGATGAGCAGCCCGCGCAGCGCCGCCACCTCGTAGCTGAGCGGGTTGACCAGGCTGATCGCCTTGAGCCAGCCCGGCATGATGGCCACCGGGTAGAGCGCGTTCGAGGCGAAGAACAGCGGCATCGTGATCGCCTGGCCGATGCCCATCAGCCGCTCCCGCTTGAGCACCCAGCCGGCGAGCGTGACCGACAGGCAGCAGAAGAACGCGGTGCCGAGCACGACGGCGACGAAGGTCCCGAGCAGCTTGATCGGGTTGGTGGTGAGCCCGACCCCGAGCAGCGCGGCGACGATGAGCACGACGACGGCCTGGGTGATCGCCCGTACTCCGGACGCGAACGCCTTCCCGGCGACCAGCGCGACCCGCGGTGTCGGCGTGGCCAGCAGCTTGGTGAGCACGCCGGCGTCCCGCTCCCAGATGATCTGGATGCCGTAGAAGATCGCGATGAACAGCGCGGACTGGGCCATGATCCCCGGCGCGAGATAGTCCAGGTACGGCACGCCGCCGGTCGGGATCGCGTGGATCCGGCTGAACGTGGTGCCGAAGATCAGCAGCCACAGCAACGGCTGGATCGCCCTGGTCACCAGCTCGCTGCGGTCGTGCCTGAGCCGCTGCATCTCGACCAGGCAGAACGTGCCGATCCGGGACAGCAGCCGGCCGGCGCCGGCCCGGCGGGAGTCGACCTCAGCCCAGACGGCGGGCGGTGCGGCGGGTACTGCGGACATCCCGCAGGCCTCCCCTCTCGTTCTCGGTCAGGCTGCTGCCGGTGTAGTGCCGGAAGACGTCCTCGAGGCTCGACCCCGGGCCCAGCCCCGCCTGCAGGTCGACCGGCGTCCCGAGGGCCTGGATCGCGCCCTGGTGCATGAGCGCGACCCGGTCGCAGAGCGCTTCGGCCTCTTCCATGTAGTGGGTGGTCAGCAGCACGGTCATCCCGTACCGCTGCTGCATCTCGTCGACCCGCGCCCACACGCTGTCCCGGGCCACCGGGTCGAGCCCGACCGTCGGCTCGTCCAGCACCAGCAGCGCCGGCCGGTTGACCAGCGCCTGCGCCAGCTCCAGCCGGCGCACCATGCCGCCGGAGTACGTCGCGGCGAGCCGGTCGGCGGCGTCGTCCAGGTTGACCATCGCCAGCACCTCGGCGACCCGGTCCTTGCGCTCCCGCCTCGGCACGTCGAACAGCCGGGCGAACCAGCTCACGTTCTCCCGGCCGGTGAGCGCGCCCTCGATCGACAGCTGCTGCGGCACGTATCCGAGCAGCCGGCGCACCACCATCGGCCTGCGCCGCACGTCCGTGCCGAAGACCAGCACCTCGCCCTGCTGCACCGGCAGCAGCGTGGTGATCAGCCGGATCGTCGTGGTCTTGCCGGCGCCGTTGGGGCCGAGCAGGCCGAAGCACTCGCCCGGGGCGACGGTGAGGTCGACGTCGTCGACGACGAGGTGGTCGCCGAAGCGGTGGCTGACCCCGCGCAGCGTGATCGCGTCGACGCCGGTCACGCGGGCACTTCCTGCCGGTCCAGCGCGGCGGCGACGGTGGCCAGCACCGGCAGTGCCCGGCGCAACGCCTCCCGGTCGTCCGGACCGAGCTCGGCCAGCGCCCGGGCGGTCACCGCGGTGCGCCGGTCGAGCCAGGCCTCGACCCGGCGCCTCGTGTCCGGGGTGAGCCGGAGCCGGACCACCCGGCCGTCGGCGCTGTCCCGGACCCGCTCCAGCACGCCGGCGTCGGCGAGCTGGCGAACCAGGGTGGACACGGTGTTGGGGGCGACGCCGAGCTCGGCAGCGGCGTCGGCCACGGACAGGTCCGGGTTGCGCCGGACCAGGCGGATCAGCTCCATCTGGGCGGTGGTCGGCCCGGTCGACTGGTCGCCGAACGGCCGGCCGCCGATCCGGCGGGCGTGCCGGCGCAGCAGGCCGACCGCCGCGTACAGCTGTTCGGCGAGGGCGGTGTCGGGGTTCATCGCGCTCCAGGATACCTCTGTTTCAGAGCTATCGTCAGGTTGCGATCAGGCGTCGGATCGGCTCCGCCCGTGTCACCCCCGCCACCGCCCCGGTCAGAATCGGACCGGAACGGGCAGGGAGGGCCGTGGACCACGACGTCATCGGCAGCGAGCCGGATCGGGCTCCGCGCGGTCGCCCGGCGGTACGGACCGTGCGGTTGCCGGACCGGCTCCGTCGGCACCGCCGGACGCTGGTCGCGGTGGCCGCCGTCGTCGCCGTGGTCGGCGTGGTCGCCGTGCTGCGGGCCGGCATCACCGGCCTCAAGCCGGAGCACGGCCCGGGTGCGCCGGTGGCCGGGGCGCAGCGCAAGCCGCCGCTGGCCGGCTCCGTGATCACGCTGGTCTCCGGCCCGAACACGCTGTACGCGCTGACCGCCGACAGCGCCGCCGGCAGTCGGCCGATCCTGCTCGCCAGCGAGAACGACGGGGCCACCTGGTCGACGCTGACGCTGCCCGGGATGCCGTCCGACCAGTCCGCGGTCACCGGCTGGCAGCTCACCGTGACCGGGGTCGAGGAGTCGCTCGCGATCGAGAACGGCGACGGGGCCACGATCTCCGTCGGCGGCGCGGACATCCCGTTCGTGACCCGGCGGATCGTCCCGCGGGAGGCCTGGGCCCGGGTGCCGGCCGGCCGGGAGGCGATGGTCCGGATCTGCCCGGCGCCGCGATGCCGGACGCCGCGGCTGGACTATCTGGAGCCGAGGACCGGCGAGCTTGGCCCGTTGCAGGTCCAGCCGCCGATCACGCCGCGCGCGCTCGGCGTGGTCGGCGGCCAGCTCTGGGTCGCCGGCATCGACCCGGCCACGCACCGGTACGCGGTCGCGGTCAGCATGGACGACGGCGGCAGCTGGACGACCGTGTCGCTGCCGGGGGTGTCCACCGACCCGAAGCTGGTGGCGCGGGTGCTGCCGGTACCCGAGCTGAACACCGCGTGGCTGATGCTCGGCAAGCCGGGCCGGCGCGACGCGCTCGCGGCGACCGACCTCTGGGTGGTTCCGACCCCGGACGTCGGCGGCCCCCCGCACCAGGTCCGGCCGGAGGACCCGCTCGACTCGGTCACCGGGGCGGTCGGCCTGAAGGACGGCCGGCTGGTCGTGATCGACCGCGGGGTGCTGACCGTGCTGTCCCAGGACGGGGTCGCCGACGTGGCCGAGTCCTCGGACGTCGGGTCCGTCGGGTACGTGTTGCGCCAGCCGCAGCGCGGGCCGCACCTGCTGGTCGTGGCGCTGGCCCTGCGGTCCGACGGGGTCGCGGCGATCGCGACCTCGCTGACCGGGAACGCGAACGACTGGAAGATCCGCCCGGTCGTCCTGTAGTCGATCACTTCTCTCGTGTGATGGAGGTCACACGATACTTTGCGTTGCGTCGAAGACGATCGCGATATATCGTTAACTCATCCTACGAGAGAGGAGTGCGACATGCACACCACACGACACGGCCGGCGGGGCCCACGCCCCGACCGGCATTCGCACCGGCACCCGCCCTTCGGCGGCCCGGAGTTCGACGAGCCCGGCTTCGGTCCGGGCGGCCACCGCGGCCCGCGCGGTGGGTTCGGTCAGGGCTTCGGTCCCGGGTTCGGCCCTGGCTTCGGCCCCGGCTTCCGGCCGGAGCGCGGACGCGGGCGGCGCGGCGCGCGGCGCGGCGACGTCCGGGCGGCCGTGCTGGCGCTGCTGCTCGAGCGGCCCATGCACGGCTACGAGCTGATCCAGCAGATCGAGGAGCGCAGCGGCGGCGTCTGGCGGCCGAGCCCCGGCTCGATCTACCCGACCCTGCAGCTGCTCGCCGACGAGGGCCTGGTCAGCGGCGACGAGAGCGGCGGGCGGCGGCTGTTCACGCTGACCGACGCCGGTCGCGAGGAGGCCTCGCGGTACGAGGGCCGGTCGCCGTTCAACCAGGAGCGGGACGAGACCTTCGAGGTCGCGCACCGGTTCCGGGCCGAGATGGGCCAGCTCGGGATGGCGGTCTGGCAGGTCGCCCAGGTCGGCACCGAGGCGCAGCGGGCCGAGATCCTCGACGTGCTCGCCGAGGCGCGCCGCCGGGCCTACCAGCTGCTGGCCGACGGAGGGTCGACCGAGTCCGGCGACGGGCCGGCCGAGCCGGCCCCCGAGACCCCGCCGGCGGAGTGAGCCGGAGCCGGCACGCGGGCGCCGCGTGCCGATCCCACCGAGGGCCCGGGTGACTTGTTCACCCGGGCCCTCGTTCGTACGCGGCCTCGTTCGTGCGGGTGGCCTTGTTCGTGCCCGTGGCCTTGTTCCTGCGCGTGGCCTTGTTCGTGCGTGGCCTTGTTCGTGCGTGGCCTTGTTCGGGCGGTGTCGTGGTCGTGCGGGCTCTCGTTCGTGCCCCGGCGAGCCCGGCGGCTGGGATGATCGGGCGATGAGCGGGGTGGAGCGCGGCAGGCATCTTGGGTCGGTGTCGTCGATCGGCCGGGGCGCGGTGCCGTCCGCCGGCAGCGTCGGGTCGATCGGCAGCGCCGGATCGATCGGGTCGATCGGCTCGGCCGGCTCGATCAGTTCCATCGGGTCGGCCGGTTCTCTCGGCTCGATCGGCAGCTCGGGCTCGATCGGGTCGATCGGGTCGGCCGGATGCATCGGGTCGATCGGATCGGTGGCCAGCATCGGCTCGATCGCCAGCGTCGGCTCGATCGGGTCGATCCTCAGCATCGGCTCGCGCGGCGCGTTCGGCGCCGTGCTCGGCCGGCCGGTCCTGCTGCCGGCCCTGAACCGGCTCGCCGACCGGCTCGCCCGCCGCTGACCCGGGTCAGCGGGGGCGGCTGAGGCGGTACTGCAGGCGGTAGGTGATTCCGAACACCGGCAGCAGCGGGAGAGCCGCGTCCAGCGCCAGCGCCGCCCAGGTGTTCACCCAGGCCAGCCCGAGCGCGACCGTGAAGCCGACCACCGGCAGGAACACCAGCCGCCGGCTGACCTGCCGGGCGCCCTCGCTCAAGCCGGTGGCGAGCTGCCCGCGACCGGTGGCGTACCGCCAGGTGAGCGCCTCCAGCAACGTGACGACGACGAGGTTGGCGTTGTAGACGCTCACCGCCAGCGGGTCGTGCAGGTGCTGCGCGGCCAGCGACGTGGTCCACGGCACGAGCCCGACGAAGCCGAGCATGGCCAGGTTGAGCCAGGTGTGCGGGTGGTCGGTGCGGTGCACGAACGTGAACGCGTTGCGGTGGCCGAACCAGAGCACGCCGAGCGCGAGCAGGCTGTCGAAGTAGAGCAGCAGGTGGGTGACCTCGCCGCGGAGCACCGCGGTCACCGACTCGCCCGGCTCGCCGGAGGACAGGTCGAGCACGAGCAGCGTCATGGCGATGGCGAAGAACCCGTCGGCGAGCGCTTCCAACCGCCGCGTGCTGCCCTCCGAGCGCGCGGTCACGTCCCGCCGATCGCCGGTCGTCACCACCGTGCGGCCTCCTTCCGGTCCTGGCCCTGGTGGCCCGACGCTACCGGCCGGCTCACAGCGAGCGGTCGTGCCGGAGAGCGCGGGTGGCCAGCCCGGTCGCGGCCAGCGCGAAGACGACCGACACGCCCAGCGCCAGGCCGTACGCGCGGCCGTAGGTGACCTCGCGGTCTGGGCCGGGGGAGCTGGACGCGGCGTAGAAGACCGCGCTGATCACGGCCGCCCCGATCGCGTTTCCGATCCGCTGCGCGGTCTGCAGGGTGCCGCCCGCGGTCGACCCGCCGGCCACGTCGACGTGGGCCAGCGACAGTGCCTGGTTCGGGGTGATCACGCTGCCGCCGCCGGCGCCGGCGACCAGCAGCGGGAGGACGAGCAGCACCGCGACCCCGCCGGCCCAGACCCGACCCGCCGCCAGCGCCCCGGTCAGGCCGGCCGCGGCCACGCCGACCGTGAACAGCACCAGTCCGCCGATCAGCACCCGCGCGCCGAGCCGCGGCAGCATCCGCCCGGCGATCGGCGACGCCACGGTGACCCCGACCGCGAACGCCGAGGCGGTCAGCCCGGACTGCAGCGGCGTGTAGCCGAGGCCGCCCTGCAGGAACAGCGCCAGCACCAGCGGCGTGCCGGTGTACGCGCAGAAGAACAGCACCGCCAGCCCGATCCCGTCCGCGTACGAGGGGATCCTGAACAGGCCGAGGTCGATCAGCGGGTAGCCGCGCCGCGCGGCCGGCCCGCGCTCCCAGGACCAGAACGCGGCCAGCAGCCCCAGCGCCGGCAGGAGCAGCAGGGCCAGCCGCGGGTCGTGGTTCGCGTCGAACTGCACCGCCGGCAGCAGCAGCGTGAACACGCCCGCGGCGAGCAGCGCCACCCCGGGCAGGTCGAGCGGGCGGACCGGGCCGACCCGCGGCGCCGGCGCCGGCAGCCAGGCCCGCACCAGCACCAGCGCGGTGATCCCGATCGGCACGTTGACGAGGAAGCACAGTCGCCAACCGAGCGTCGGCCCGCCGAGCGCGATGATCACGCCGCCGAGCACCGGCCCGGTCGCGGTGGCGACGCCGACCGCGGTGCCGATCAGGCCGAACGCACGGCCCCGCTCCCAGCGCGGGAACATCTGCTGCACCAGCCCGGCCACCTGCGGGTTGAGCAGCCCGCCGGCCAGCCCCTGCAGCACCCGGCCGGCGACGAGCACGGCCGGGTTCGGCGCCAACCCGACCATCGCGCTGAACACCACGAAGGACGCGATCCCGATCTGCAGCATGAGCCGCCGCCCGCGGTCGTCACCCAGCCGGCCACCGATGATCGGGACCATCCCGAACGCCAGCGCATACCCGGAGACCACCCACTGCAGCTGGGCCGGTCCGGCGCCGGTGTCCAGGCCGATCGGAACCAGCGCGACGTTGACGATGCTGACGTCGAGCAGGGTGATGTAGAGCGCGCAGACGCAGGCGCCGAGGGCCCGCCAGCGCCGCGGGTCCGGCTCGCCGATCAACCCGTCGCCGGCCACGACGGGGCACGCTACCCGCCCCGTACGGTGTGGACCGTGACCGAGGATGCGCTGGATCCGGGCCGGTTGCTGGCGATTGCCGTCGAGGAGGCGAAGGCCGGGCTGGCCGAGGGCGGCATCCCCATCGGGGCGGCGCTGTTCGGGCCGGGCGGTGAGCTGCTCGGCCGCGGGCACAACCGCCGGATCCAGGACGGCGACCCGTCGATGCACGGCGAGACCGCCGCGTTCCGCGCCGCCGGCCGGCAGCCGACCTACCGGGGGACGACGATGGTGACCACGCTGTCGCCGTGCTGGTACTGCAGCGGGCTGGTCCGGCAGTTCGGCATCTCCCGGCTGGTCGTCGGCGAGGCGCGCACGTTCGCCGGCCGGCACGAGTGGTTGGCCGCGGCCGGAGTGGACGTCACCCTGCTCGACGACCCCGGGTGCGTCGCGATGATGGAGCGCTTCATCGCCGAGCGTCCCGACCTCTGGTACGAGGACATCGGCGTCGATCCCGGCCGTCAGACCTAGGACCTGCGGCCGATGGCGCCGATCGGGCCCGGCGCGGTGAGATGGCGGGGTGGACGTCGACGCCTACCTCGACCGCATCGGAGCCGAAGCGACCGGCCACTGTGGACGGCGCGGCACTGACCGAGCTGCACGAGCGGCACCTGGCCGCGGTGCCGTTCGAGAACCTCGACATCCACCTCGGCGTGCCGATCGAGCTCGACGAGGAGCGCTTGGTGGCCAAGGTGATCGGCGGCCGCGGCGGCTTCTGCTACGAGCTCAACGGCGCGTTCGCGGCGCTGCTGCGGGCGCTCGGCGCCGAGGTGACGCTGCTGTCGGCCGGGGTGTACGCGCCGTCCGGCCTCGGCCCGCCGTTCGACCACATGGCGCTGCGGGTCGACCTGGACGAGCCGTGGCTGGCCGACGTCGGCTTCGGCCGGCACAGCCTCCACCCGCTGCGGCTGTCCGAGCGGGGCGACCAGGCCGACCCGGGCGGCACGTTCCGGCTGGTCGACGCCGGCGGCGGCGACCTGGACGTGCTGCGGGACGGGACCGCGCAGTATCGGGTGGAGGCGCGGGCCCGCCGGCTGTCCGACTACGCGCCGACCTGCTGGTGGCAGCAGACCTGGCCGTCCTCGCACTTCCGGTCCGGCCCGGTGGCGTCGCTGCAGACCGCGGACGGCCAGGTGACGGTGGCCGGGCGGACGCTGATCCGGACGGCCGGGACGCGAGCGGACCGAGACCCCGCTCGGCTCGGACGCCGAGGTGCTCGCCGCCTACCGCGACCACCTCGGCATCGAGCTGGACAGGGTTCCCTAGCCGGCGCGCAGGATCTGGGCCGCCGCCGCCATCGCCCGCATCTTGCCGTCGGCGGACTCCCGCGGCAGGTATTTCATGCCGCAGTCCGGCGCGAGCACGATCCGCTCGGCGTCCACGTACGGCAGCGCCCGGCGAACCCGCTCGGCCACCGTCTGCGCGGTCTCCACGGCCGGCTCGGACAGGTCGATCACCCCGAGGATGATCGTCTTGTCCGGCAGGTGCTTGAGCACCGACGTGTCCAGGTTGGACTGCGCGGTCTCGATGGAGATCTGCTCGGCCGGGCAGTCGGCCAGCTCGGGCAGGAACGAGTAGCCGGACGGACGCTCGTGGATGATCGCCGCGTAGCCGAAGCAGATGTGCACCGCGGTGGTGCCCTCGACGCCGTTCGAGGGCCCGGTTCAGCGCCTCCAGCCCGTACTCGCGGGCCCGCTCCGGCCGGGCCTGCATGTACGGCTCGTCCAGCTGGACGATGTCGGCGCCGGCCGCGAACAGGTCCTTGACCTCCTGGTTGACCGCGTCGGCGTAGGCCAGCGCGACCGCCCGCGGGTCGCCGTAGTGGTCGTCCTGGGCCTGCTGCGACATCGTGAACGGCCCGGGCACGGTGATCTTCACCGTGCGGTCGGTGTGCGCCCGGAGGAACTCCAGGTCCGACCGCTCGATCGGGCCGGACCGGACGACGTCACCGACGACCCGCGGCACCGGGTTGGGATGCCCGCTGCGGTCCAGCGCCTCGCCCGGGTTGTCGATGTCCACACCGGACAGTGCGGTGGCGAAGTGGTTGGAGTAGCTCTCCCGCCGGATCTCGCCGTCGGTGACGATGTCGAGCCCGGCCTCCTCCTGGGCCCGGATCGCCACCCGGGTGGCGTCGTCCTGGGCCTGGGCGAGGAACTCCGGCGCCGGCCGCCACAGCTCCTTGGCCCGCACCCGCGGCGGGAAGCGGCCGGCCAGCTTGGCCCGGTCGATCAGCCACTCCGGCTGCGGGTAGCTGCCGACGAGCGAGGTCGGGAACAGTGTCATGGAACGACCGCCAATCTCAGGTCGCGATGTCCGCGTACGGCAGGGTGAAGTGGGCGAGCTTCCGCGCGTACTCCAGCTGGAAGCCGAGCGGCTCGTCGTAGTCCCGCTCGAACATGGCGATGAACAGGGTCAGCGTGAGGAACGGGTGGGCGCCCATCTCGAACAGCGCCGGGTAGTCGTGTGTGGACAGTGCCTCCCGCTCGGCGTCGGTGAACGCCAGCCAGGTGCTCGACTCGGCCGCGTGGCAGTTGAGGATGCCGTTGGCCCGCTCGGCCTCCCACCAGGTCGACGGTCCGCGGCCGGGTCGTCCCGGTAGCGCTCGACCAGCTCCGGGTCGCGGTCGACGGAGAACAGGAACTTGTCCAGCAGGACTCATCTCTGCTCCTCGATCGGACCCGCCCTAGTCCCTCGGGCTCAGCTCTCGCTTCCGTCGCGCTGCGAGCCCTCGCGCTCACTCATCCGGGGCTCCGTTCGGGTACCAGGTGAAGTACGCCTCCATGGTGTGGAAGAGGTCGTACGTGTCGACGTAGTCGGCCTTCGCGTTCTCGCCGGCGACGCCCATCATCAGCATGAAGTCCATGAAGCCGTGGGTGGCGTTGCCCGGCGCGTGCAGGCTGTCCAGCGTCACCTCGGACAGGCAGCCCGTCCAGGTCGCCGTTGGCGATCCAGTCCACCGCCCTGGCGTCGAACTCCGGGTCGGGCCCGTGCGGGCCGAACTGGCGCGGACCGCCCAGCTCCAGCGACAGGTGGCCGGTGCCGATGATCGCCACCCGCTTGTCCGCTCGGCCACGACTCGACCAGCTGGCGCAGCGTCCGGCCCAGCTCGACGAACCGCTTCGGCTGCGGCAGCGGCGGGGCGAAGATGTTCGTGTAGACCGGCACGATCGGCAGGTCGTTCTGCGGCCGCAGCGTGATGATCGGGCAGGTGACGCTGTGGTCGATGCGCAGCTCGTTGGAGAACGCGAGGTCGAAGCCGGCGTCGAGCCCGTTGCGCAGGATGTGCCCGGACAGGTCGCGGTCGCCCTGCCATGTGCATCCGGGGCAGGCCGAACTCGCGCTCCTCGTTGTACCAGTTGGCGTCGTACTCCTCGGCGTGGCCGACCAGGAACTGCGGCATGTTGTCCAGCCACAGCTGGTGGAAGTGGTCGGAGCCGACCATCAGCAGCACGTCCGGGTCGGCCTTGGTCAGCGTCTCCCGGAACGCCTCGACCTTGCGCACCCACTCGGCGGCGAACGGCGGTGCCTCGTCCGGCGGCGCCGTGCTGGCCTTGTAGTAGAAGGGGTGGTGGGTCGACGCGATGACGGCGGCCAGCTCAGCCATCGAGCCCTCCATCGGAGTCGGAGCCTGATCGGAGTCTGAGTCGAGACGGGGACCTCGACCGCGTTCCGGTCGATCTCCAGGTACATGTCCATCGCCAGCGGGCGGCGCCGCTCCTCGGCCAGCTGGCCGAGCAGGCCGGCCGCCCGGGCCAGCAGCGCGACGCCGCGCAGCAGCTCGACCGGCAGGTCGAGGTCGGCCAGCGCCGCGCCGCAGACGCCGGCGCCGTTGAGCGGCAGCGTCCGGCCGAGCACCTGCGGGTGCACCCGGCCGATCGCCTCGTACAGGCGCAGGTGCGGGCCGCGCAGGCCCTCCTCCTCGCAGATCGCCAGCAGCCGCGGGGTGCGCGGGTCCCGCACCTTGTGCACCGGGTGGCCGAGCCCGGGCACGTACTTCCCGGCCGCCCTGGTGCGCTGCACCACCGGCAGCGCGAGCGCGTCCCAGCCGGCGTCGTCGGTCGGCAGTGGACCGTCCACAGCGGACAGTGCGTCGGCAGGAACAGCCCGGCGTCCTCGGTGACGCCGAGGAACCGGGAGCCGCCGCCGAGCAGCCCGGCGGCCAGCGCGCCCTGCAGCGAGTCCGGCGCGGACAGGTAGGTCATCCGGGCGGCGATCGCGGTCGGCGTGAACCCGTGGTCGGCCAGCGCGACCAGCACCGACTCGAAGACCCTGCGCCTCGCCCTTGGTCGGCCGGCGGGCGGCCAGCAGCCAGAACGCCAGCTCGCCGAAGCCGACCTTGCCCATCAGGTCGTCGGCGAGGTCGTGCCCGAGCAGCCGGATGTGGTCGGCGTCCGAGGTGCCGAGCGAGGTCGGGTACGTGCGGGTCACGCCTTCTCCTCCAGCCAGGCCCTGATCTCCGCGCCGTGCTCGTCCAGCCCGGGCGGCGGCAGCACGTAGCCGGCCGGCGTCTCGGAGAACGTGATCGGGTTGCGGATCGAGGGGATCGCCGCCGGGGCGCACGACCGGATCCAGACCCCAGCTCCTCGGCGAAGGCGACCCCGTCGTTGACGGTGTTGATCGGCCCGCACGGGACGCCGGCGGCGATGAGCTCCCGGAACCACTCGTCCTTGGTCCTGGTCGCGCAGCCGCGCGACCAGCAGCGGGCGCAGCTCCTCCCGGTTGGCGGTGCGGTCGGCGTTGCGCGCGAACCGCGGGTCGTCGGCCAGCTCCGGGCATGCCGAGCACCTCGCAGAGCCGGCGGAACTGGCGGTCGTTGCCGGCCGTGATGATCATCTCCCCGTCGGCGGTCGGCAGCGCGTCGTACGGGAACAGGCTCGGGTGCGAGTTGCCCATCCGGGTCGGCGTCACGCCGGCCGCGACCACCGCGCTGGAGTGGTTGACCAGCCCGGACAGCGCCGAGGACAGCAGGTTGACCTCGACGTGCTGGCCGCGGCCGGTGGACTGGCGGGCGTGCAGCGCGGCCAGCACCCCGATCAGCGCGTGCATCCCGGACATCACGTCGAAGACCGAGATGCCGGCCCGGTACGGCTGGCCGCCGGCCGGCCCGGTCAGGCTCATCAGCCCGGCGATGGCCTGCACGATCAGGTCGTAGCCGGGCAGCGACGGCGCCGCCGCCGGTGCCGAAGCCGCTGATCGACGCGTAGATCACGCCCGGGTTGGTGGCCGCGACCGACGTCGTAGTCGAGCCCGAAGCGGTCCAGCCCGCCGGGCGGAAGTTCTCCAGCAGGATGTCGGCCCGGGCCGCCAGCTCCCGGGCCAGCGCGGCGTCGCTGCTCGGCGCGGAGGTCGAGCGCGATCGAGCGCTTGTTGCGGTTGATGCCGAGGTAGTAGGTCGAGACGCCGTCCCGGACCGGCGGCATCCAGGTGCGGGTGTCGTCGCCGCTCGGGCTCTCCACCTTGACCACCTCGGCGCCGAGGTCGGCCAGCAGCATCGACGCGTACGGCCCGGCGAGGATGCGGGAGAAGTCGGCGACCAGCAGGCCGCTCAGCGGGCCGCGCGGACCCTCGGACGTCGGCCCGTCCGGTCCCAGTTCCGTCGCGCCGGCGCCGGGTCGGCCCTGCTCGGTCGACTCCACCGCGCCCCCTCGTCCGTCATCCGGACGGTTGTCCGAGAAACCATCGTCAGGGGCCACCATACGGGTGTCAACCGGCCGTCTGGCCACCGGGACCGCCTGGCAGCGGGCGAAGTCGGCGCTCACCTCGCCCGCGGTCTGCAGCAGCAGCGGCAGGTACTCCCCGGTCAGCGTGGCCACCGACGTCTCGGCCGCGTGCACGGTCACGTTCATCGCGGCGAAGACCCGGCCGGCCCCGTCCCGCAGCGGCGCCGCCACCGACCGGATCCCCGGCGCCAGCTGCTCGTCGGTGAGCGCCCAGCCCTTGGCCCGGACGTCGCGCAGCAGCCCGTCCAGCTCGGCCCGGTCCGGCTGCCTGCCGGGCGGCGACGCCCGAGCCGCGACGGCTGCGGTCAGCGCCTCGTCCAGCTCCTGGTCGGGCAGCCCGGCCAGCAGCACCTTGCCCAGCGACGTGGGCGGCGCCGGGAACCGGGTGCCGATGTCCACCCGCAGCGCGATGATCTTCGGCACCGCGACCCGGGCCACGTAGACGATGTCCGAGCCGTCGAGCTGGGCGATCGAGCTCGACTCGCCGATGCGCGCGACCAGCCGCTCCAGGTGCGGCCTGGCGACGTCCCACAGCCCGAGCGACTGCACGTACGCCATGCCGAGCTCGAGCACCCGCGGGGTGAGGCTGAACCCGGCCGGCACCGCCGCGGGCGTAGCCGAGCTGCCTCCAGGGTGAGCAGGATCCGGCGCGCGGTCGGCCGGGCCAGGCCGGCCGCGGCGGCCACCTCGCTGAGCGTCATGGACCGGCCGTTGCGGCCCGAACGCCGTGATCACGTCGAACCCGCGCGCGATCGCCTCGACGAAGTCGGGGGCGTCGGTGCGGCGGGCCACCGGCGCAGCGTAACCGGCGTGTCCGCTGTACGGACACCCTGCGACCGGGCAATCGGCCGGAAACGCGACTTGGGCCTTGACGGTGCCGAGCGCGGTCGGGTCATCGTTGCGCGCACAAGGTCGTGTCCGGGCTGCGGACACCCGTACGCCGAGGAGGACCAGTGGAAGAGCTCGACCGGGCGGCCGGTGGTGTTCCGCGGCGGCACCGTGCTGCCGATGGACGACAGTCGCAGCGTGCTCGATCGGCGCCGACGTGCTCGTCGTCGGCGAGCGGATCGAGGCGGTCGGACCCGACCTGCCCGTGCCGGACGGCACCCTGGAGATCGACGCGTCCGGCGGCATCGTGATGCCGGGCATGATCGACACCCACCGGCACATGTGGCAGACCGCGATGCGCGGCTACGGCGCCGACTGGACCCTCACCCAGTACTTCGTCTGGTACTACCTCGAGCACGGCAAGACCTTCCGGCCCGCAGGACATCCACGCCGGCAACGTGCTCGTCCGGCGATCGAGTCGCTCGACGCCGGCGTGACCACCACCGTCGACTGGTCGCACGGGCTGCAGACCACCGAGCACGCCGACGCCGCGGTGGACGCGCTGCAGCTCGGTGCCCGGCCGGTTCGTGCTCGCCTACGGCAACATCCAGGCCGGGCCGTGGGAGTGGTCGGCGCGGCCGGAGTTCCGCGACTTCGTCAGCCGGCGGATCACCCCGGGCGACGACATGCTCGGCTTCCAGATGGCCTTCGACGTCACCGGCGACCCGACCTTCCCGGAGCAGGCCGCCTTCGAGGTGGCCCGCGAGCTCGGCGTCCCGGTGACCACGCACGCCGGCGTCTGGGGCGCCACCAACGACGACGGCATCCGGCTCATCTACGACAACGGCTTCGCCACCCCGCAGAACATCTACGTGCACGCCGCCACGCTCGAGCGAGGACTCGTACCAGCGGATCGCCGCCACCGGCGGCTCGGTGTCGGTGTCGACCGAGAGCGAGCAGAGCTGCGGGCCAGGGCTACCCGCCCACCTGGACGCTGCGCTCGCACGACATCCCGGTGTCGCTGTCGATGGACACCAGCGTCTGGTGGAGCGGCGACCTGTTCTCCGCGATGCGGACCACGCTCGGCGCGGACCGGTCCCGGGAGCACCTGCGAGGCGCACGCCAAGGGCGAGACGGTGACCAACTGCCACCTGCGCGCCGACCAGGTCGTCGAGTGGGCGACCCGGGGCGGGGCCAAGGCGCTCGGCCTGGACGGCGTCGTCGGCCAGCTGAAGCCGGGCAATGAAGGCCGACGTCGTGCTGATCAAGAACGACCGGTCGCCGGCGATGTTCCCGCTGCTCAACCCGTACGGGCACGTGGCCTTCCAGGCCCAGCGCGGGGACGTGCACACGGTCCTGGTCAACGGCCGGATCGTGAAGCACGAGCACGAGCTGGTCGGCATCGACCTCGCGCGCCGCCCGGCGCGCGGTGGAGTCCACTGTGGAGCTTCCTGCGGAGCGCGCTCGGCGACCGAGGAGTGGGCCAAGGGGATGAACCCGGACGTCCCGGAGACCACCATCCTCGACAACCCGTACCAGTACACGGACTACTCGTCCGGAGCCACCCACGGCCACTGAGTACGGCCGCTGAACGCGGGCGGCACCGGCGGGTCCCCGTCCCTGCCGGTGCCGCCCGTCCCATGTCAGCCGGCCAGCGCGGCCGTCTCCGCCTCGGTGAACTCCCCAGTTGAGGGTGAGGGCAGCGGCCGGGTCGCGCCGCGCCCGGCGTGGCCGTCCCGCAGAGCGGGGCTGCCCTCAACAATCGGGGCGGTCGGCTCGTTGAGAGGGGCGTGGAGTTCTCCGAGTACGTGGCGGCGCGGGGCACGGCCCTGGAGCGGTTCGCCTACGTGCTCACCGGGGACGCGCACCTGGCCCAGGACCTCGTCCAGACCGCGCTGCTCAAGGCGTACCGGCGGTGGCGGTGGGTGGCCAGGGCCGAGCACCCGGACGCGTACGTGCGGCGCATCGTCACCCGGTCCTACCTGGACTGGCGGCGCCGGCGCAGCAGCGGCGAGCTACCGGTCGGCGCCGTCCCGGACCGGCCGGAGCCCGACCTCGCCGAGGGCGTCGCCGAGCGGGACCGGCTGCACCGCGCGCTCGGCACGCTCTCGCCGAAGCAGCGGGCCGTGCTGGTGCTGCGGCACTACGAGGGCCTTGACGACGCGGCCATCGCCGCGCTGCTGCGCTGCGGTGAGGTGTCGGTGCGCTCGCACGCGAGCCGAGGGCTGGCCCGGCTGCGCGCGTCGCTGGACCAGACGACCACGCCGGGAGGGTCGCGATGACGGACGTGGAGCGGCTGCTGACCGCGGAGCTGGATGACCTGGGCGACCGCGCCCCGCACGATCCCGACCTGGCCGGCTCGGTACGCCGCCGGGCCCGCCGGCAGGTCGCCGTGCTCGCCTCGGCGCTGGCGGTGCTGGTGCTGGTCGCCGGCGGGGCGGTCGCCGCCACCCGGCTGCGGCCGTCGGCGGCGCCGACCGCGACCACCCCGACCACGCCGTCGGCCGCCGTCGGGTGCCCCGCGCCGAAGCCGGGCACGCTGCCGGACTGGGCCAGGGCCGGCTTCAGCTCCGCGAACCCGGGGATCCCGATGGTCTACAGCGATCGCGGGCTGATGCTGGCGATCCTGTTCGGCACGCCGCTGACCGCGCCGCCGGCCGCCGACCACAACAACAAGATCCTCTGGGTGGCCAAGGTCGGCGCCGAGGGCGCGTTCTCCATCGACGCCCGGCTGGAGGGATCCGACCGCCGATTCCAGCGCGAGATCGGCCCGGCCCCGGGACCGTCCATAGTGGACCTGCCCGCGGCCGGGTGCTGGCACCTCGAGCTGCGCTGGGGCAGCTACACGGACACGATCAGCCTGCGCTACGCGCCCGGCTGACCGGTCAGCGAGGCGTGCTCGGAGATCAGCTTCGCGTACCGCCGGCCGCTGTCCTTGACCGTACGGACCTGGGTGTCGTAGTCGACGTGCACGAGCCCGAACCGCTTGGCGTACCCGTACGACCACTCGAAGTTGTCCAGCAGCGACCAGACGAAGTAGCCGGCCAGCGGGACGCCCTGGCCGACCGCGCGGGCCGCCGCGGCCACGTGCGCCTCCAGGAAGTCGGCTCGGGCCAGGTCGGCGACGGTTCCGTCGACGACCTCGTCCGGCCAGGCCGAGCCGTTCTCGGTGACGAACACGCGGGGCACCCGGTAGTCGCCGGCCAGCCGGGTCAGCAGCTGCTCCAGCCCGTCCGGGTGCACCTCCCAGTCCATGTCGGTGTGTACCGCGTGCGGCACCGGGACCATCCGGGCGTGCGGCGGCGGGCCGGCCGGGTCGTCGGTGACCACCTGGCGGAAGTAGTAGTTCAGGCCGATGTGGTCGGTCGGGGCGGCGATGGTCGCCAGGTCACGGTCCCGGACCGGCGGCTCGACGCCGTAGACCTCGACCATGTCGGCCGGGTAGCCGCGGCCGTGCAGCGGGTCGAGCCACCAGCGGTTGGTGTGCCCGTCGGCGCGCCGGGCCGCGGCCACGTCGGCCGGGTCGGCGGAGGCCGGCTCGCACGGGCTGAGGTTGACCACCGCGCCGACCCGGGCGCCGGGCGCGGCCGCCCGCAGCGCCTGCACCGCCAGGCCGTGCCCGAGCAGCAGGTGATGGGCGGCCGGCACGGCCCTGGCGATGTCCTGCTCGCCCGGCGCCATCCGGCCCTCGAGGTGGCCGATCCAGGCCGAGCACAGCGGCTCGTTGACGGTGAACCAGTCCTGCACCCGGTCGCCGAGCGCCGCAGCCGAGCACGCCGGCATACTCGGCCAGCGCGTGGGCGGTGTCCCGGGCCGGCCAGCCGCCGCGGTCCTGCAGCACCTGCGGCAGGTCCCAGTGGTAGACGGTGACGAACGGCCGGATACCGGCTTCCAGCAACGCGTCGACCAGCCGGTCGTAGAAGGCCAGCCCGGCCGGGTTGACCGCGCCGGTGCCGTCCGGGAGCACCCGTGGCCAGGAGACGGAGAACCGGTACGCCCCGACGCCGAGCTCGCGCATCAGCGCGACGTCCTCGGGCCAGCGGTGGTAGTGGTCGCAGGCGATGTCGCCGGTGTCGCCGTTGTCGATGGCGCCGGGAACCCGGCAGAACGTGTCCCAGATCGACGGGGCTCGCCCGTCCTCGGCCGCCGCACCCTCGACCTGGTACGCGGCGGTGGCCGTGCCCCAGACGAAGTCCCGGCCGAGATCGCTCAGGTGCTCCATGACTCTCCTCAGTGGACAATGTTGCTACTCGACGGGCCCGGTCCTGCTGAGGGCGGGCCCGCGCCAGGTCGCGGCCCGACCCGGCGCGGGCCCCTACCGGGCCGGAGAGGGGCGGCGGACACCCTCCCCGGCCCGAGTCCGCGGGTCGACGGCTCAGCCGCCGGCCATCACCGGGCGAGTAGGGCGATCACGGCCACGGCCGGAACGAATCTCCGTAGCATCGGAGCCAGCCTTTCGTTCAGGGTCCGTGGAGCGGTCCGGGGCGGAGGCGCAGGCACCCGCCGGTGGCCGCCGGCGGGTGCCGTCCTGTCCAGTCACGGCCGTGAGTTAATTCGATCCTTGAATTATGGTTAGTATCTAACTGGCGAGGCATGGTGGCGTCAAGGCACGATCGATCGCGACGGCGGCCGGAGGAGGAGCGACGTGCAGGTGAGGCGTACGGTCCGCGACCTGCGGCGGCACAACCGATCCGTCCTGCTCTCCAGCCTCTACCTGGGCGAGCCGCAGAGCCGGCAGGACCTCGGCCGATCCAGCGGGCTGAGCCAGGGCACGGTCAGCAACGTCGTCGGCGAGCTCATC
Source organism: uncultured Actinomycetota bacterium (assembly GCA_963770145.1). GTDB lineage: Bacteria > Actinomycetota > Actinomycetes > Mycobacteriales > CADCTP01 > CADCTP01. The sequence continues at coordinate 58,266 of CAVYOJ010000004.1, forward strand.
GAGGAGGGCCTGGTCGTCGAGGCCGGCCTGGTCGACTCCGACGGCGGCCGGCCGCGCACGCTGCTGCGGGTCAACCCCGGCCACACCCACGTGGTCGGCGTGGACGTCGGCGAGACCGGCACCAGGGTCGAGGTGTTCGACCTGGCGATGCGGCCGCTGGCCACCTCGTACCATCCGCTGCCGTCGGCCCGGCCCGACCCGGCCGCGGTCGTCGCGCAGATCCACGAGGGGCTCGGCGAGGTGCTGCGGGAGGCCGCGGTGCCGACCGACGACGTGCTCGGTATCGGCGTCGGCGTGTTCGGCACGGTCGAGCAGGGCCGCGAGGCGACCGTGCACGCGCAGACGATCGGCTGGGAGGCGGTCCCGCTGGAACGGATGCTGCGGGCCGGCACGGCGCTGCCGATCTACCTGGAGAACGGGGCCAAGACGCTCGGCCAGGCCGAGCTCTGGTTCGGCGCCGGCCGGGGCGTGCAGCACGCGATCATCACGCTGGTCGGCTCCGGCGTCGGCGCTGCGGTGATCAGCAACGGTGCGATCTCCCGCGGCGTCACCAGCAGCGCCGGCGAGTGGGGGCACACCTGCATCGTCTTCGACGGCCGGGCCTGCCGGTGCGGCTCGCGCGGCTGCCTGGAGGCGTACGTGGGCGCGGAGGCCGTGCTGGACCGGTGGAAGGCGGCCCGCGGCGGGCGGCCGGTGCCGGGCGTCGACGAGCAGACCTCGCTGGCCGAGCTGCTCGCCGACGGCGGCCCGGTGGCCGAGCGGGTGCTGGCCGAGACCGCCGGCTACCTCGGCGCCGGGCTGGCCAACCTGGTCAACCTGTTCAACCCGGAGCGGATCGTGCTGGCCGGCTGGGCCGGGCAGGCGCTGGGCGGGCGGCTGCTGGCGCAGATCACGGCGGCCGCGGCGGAGCGGGCGCTGCGCCACCCGTACGGGCAGACGAGCATCCAGCTCGGGCAGCTCGGGGTCGACGCGGTCGCGCTCGGCGCGGCCACGCTGCCGGTCGCGGACCTGCTCGCCCGCGGCGCGGCCCCCGGGCGACCCCAGGCCCGTCTCGACGCGCCCGCGTAAGGCGGTGAGCGCGGAGGAGATCCTCGACGTCGTCGACGTCGAGGACCGGGTGGTGGGGCGGTTGCCGCGGGCCGAGGTGTACGCGCGCCGGCTCGTCCACCGGTGCGTGTTCGTGCTCGTCCGGGACGGCGCCGACCGCGTCTTCGTGCACCGGCGCACCGACGACAAGCTCACCTACCCCGGCCGGTACGACATGTTCGTCGGCGGCGTGGTCGGCGCCGGCGAGAGCTACGACGCCGCCGCGGTCCGGGAGGCGGCCGAGGAGCTGGGAGTGTCCACACCGGACACACCCCGGTTCCGGTTCCGCTTCCTCTACCGCGACCCCACGTACGGCGGCTGGTGGTCGGCCGTGTACGAGCTGCGCCACGACGGGCCGGTGCACCCGCAGGAGAGCGAGATCGCCTGGCACGGCTGGGTGACCGAGGCCGAGCTCGACCGGATGCGGGCCGAGCTGGACTGGACCCCGGACAGCCTCGTTGCGTACGAGCGGTTGCTGGCCCGGCCCGGGAGGCCGTGACCTCCCGGGCCGGGCCGGAGGTCTGCTACGGGAAGCTGACGATGTTGACCGGGATGGTCGCCGTGCCCTGCGCGGCCGCCCCGGTGTTGTTGATGACGTGGTCGATGGTCCCGGTGCCGCCGAGCGAGACGGTCAGCAGGTCGTGGAACCGGACCCCGGCGGTGACGGGCACCTCGAACCCGCGGTCGGCGTGGATGGCCGGGTTGACGTTGAAGAAGCAGTAGCTGCCCAGGCCCCAGCCCTCGTGGCTGGTGACGCCGTCGGCCACCTTGTACGCGGCGTACCCGTTGGCGCCGGTGCGCCAGGTCGCCTGGTTCGGCGGGTCGTACGGCATCTCGTTCTGGAAGAAGAACGTCCGCCCGCCGTTGCCGTTCCAGGTCACCTCGTACTTCTGGTAGTGCTCGACGAACAGGCCGTACGCGGTGACGTTCTGGCCGTTGACGATCAGGCCCTGGTCGGCGGTGTTCACCGTCCAGCCGACCCCGCTGCCGTGGTCGGCCCGCCAGGCCCAGATGTGGTCGATGATCGTGTTGTTGGAGTTGACCAGCAGGCTGGTCGTGGCCTTGCCGGCGATCCGCCCGCCGATCCGGAAGAACACGTCCTGGATCGTGGTCGGGTTGCCGGCGTGCGAGGCGGTCGAGCCGTTCGGGCCGACCTGCAGCAGCACCGGCGAGTTGGTGGTGCCGGCGTCGAACAGCAGTCCGGCGATCTTCACACCGTCCACATCGGACACCGACATGGGCACGACGCCGCCGACCGGGACCAGCGTCGCGTAGCCGAGGCCGAGCACGACGGTGTTGGCCCGGGTCACGTTGATGGTCTGGTCGACGTTGTAGATGCCCGGCGTGAACAGCAGGTTCAGCCCCTGCGCCAGCGCCTGGTTGATGGTGGCCGCGCTGTCGGTCGGCTTGGCCACGTAGAACTGGGACAGCGGCAGCGCCGTGCCCGGGGTGGGCGCGGTCAGCCAGGTGGCGCCGGCGGTGTTGGTGCGCAGGTTCGGCACCAGCACCTGGAAGGCCCCGGCCGAGTCGACGAACAGGTACGGCTTCTCCCGGATCACCGGGGTCGTGGCGACGGTCGTGAAGACGGGGTTGGGGAAGCTCTGCGGCGGCGCGCCGACGGTGCCGACGAAGACCTGGTTCCAGACGCCGTTGTTGACGCTGCCGATGTTCGAGTCGCGGGTCAACCACTGCTGCTGGGAGAACTGCTGCTCCTGGCCGACGATCCGGCTGTCGGCGATGTAGCCGCCAGAGGCGAAGCCGAAGCTGCTGGGGGCGAGGTTGAGGTCACCGCGGATGTCCACCCGCCGCATCGGCGCGGCCTGCGAGACCGCCCACCGGGCCGAGCCCGGCACCATGAAGTTCTCCGCCGACCGCCAGAAGTTCTGGGTGGCGTTGCCGCCGGCGGACAGCGCGTCGACGGTCAGCCCGCCGATGTTGACGTCGTCCGGGTTGCGGCCGAGGCCGGCGACCGAGGTGTTGTAGCCGACGTTGACGTTGATGTTGTACTGCCCTGGCTTGAACAGCAGCGCGTCCCGCCGGGTGCCGAACTGGTTGGTGTCCTGGGCCGCGAACACCGCGTCGACCGCGCTCTGCACGGACGCGGTGGACATCGACGGATCGAAGATGCGCACGTTCGGCCCGAGGTCGCCGCCGCCCGTCACCGGCGGCGTGGTCGTGCCGCCGGTGGTGAACACGGCCATCTCGAACAGCGAGTAGCCGAACTGGGTGGCCCGGGCGGTGCCGTTCATCCGGACGAACCGGCCGCTGCCGCTGACGGTCAGCGTCTGGGTGCCGCCGGTGCCGGTGGTGGTCGAGAAGATCGTCGTGAACGGCCCGGTCGCGGCCGGCGCGGTCTGGATCTGGAACGACGGTGGCGAACGCTGCCTCCCAGGTCAGCCGGACCTGGCAGACGGTCGCGGTGGCGCCGAGGTCGACCTGGAGCCACTGCGGGTCGCTGAACGCGGACGACCAGCGGGTGGTCGCGTTGCCGTCGACCGCGGCGCTCGCCGGCGTCCCGGCGTTCTCGGTCGAGGAGGCGGTGGCCGGGTGGTTCAGCGCTGCGTTGGCGGTGCCGCAGGCCGGCTGCGCCGAACGTGCCGAAGACCTGGAACTCGAACAGCGAGTAGCCGAACTGGGTGGCCCGTACGGTCCCGTTCATCCGGACGAACCGGCCCGAGCCGGTGACCGGGATCGTCTGGATGCCGCCGGTGCCGGTGGTGGTCGAGAAGATCGTGGTGAACGGGCCGGTGGCGGCCGGCGCGGTCTGGATCTGGAACGACCGGCCGAACGCGGCCTCCCAGTTGAGTACGACCTGGGTGACGGTGGCGGTGGCGCCGAGGTCGACCTGGATCCACTGTGGATCGCTGAACGCGGACGACCACCGGGTGCCGGTGTTGCCGTCGACCGCGGCGGAGGCGGGGGTGCCGGCGTTCTCGGTCGAGGACGCGGTGGCCGGCTTCCCCTGCGAGATCAGCGGATCGGCGGCGGCCGCGGTGCCGGACAGCCCGGCGACCGCGACCGTGGCGGCGATCGTGACGGCGGAGACTGCGGCGGCCAGCAGCCGGCTCGGGCCGCGGGCGACGGTGCGGATGGACATGGCTCTCCTGCCTGGATCGGGAGGGACGGGGCTGTCAGGAGAAGCGGTGCTCACTGGAACACCCGGACGTAGTCGACGAGCATCCGTTGCGGCAGCACGGTGGTGGCGTCCGGGTTGCCGGGGAAGTCGCCGCCGACGGCGTTGTTGAGGATGACGAAGAACGGGTGGTCGTAGACCCACGGCCCGCGGGTCGACTCGACCTGCGCCTTGGTCAGCGTGAAGAACGGGTTGCCGTCGACGGAGAAGGTCATGTGCGAGGCGTCCCAGTCCATCCCGTACGTGTGGAACGCGGCGGCGAAGTCACCGGTGATCGAGAACGGCGAGCCGATCCCGCCGCCGCCGTTGTACGCGGGCGCGTGGATGGTGGAGAACACCTGGTTCGGCGCGCGGCCGACGTGCTCCATCACGTCGATCTCGCCGGAGGCCGGCCAGCCGACGGTCGGGAAGTTCGCGCCGAGCAGCCAGAACGCCGGCCACAGGCCCTGCGTCCCGGACACCTTGATCCGCGCTTCCACGTGCCCGTAGGTGAAGCTGAACTTGCCCTGGGTGTTGATCCGGCCGGACGTGTACTGGCACGGGCCGCCCGGGCAGCTCGAGCCGGCCGTGGTCTCCCGGCGCGCCTCGATCACCAGGTCGCCGGCGCCGTCGGTGGCGGCGTTCCGGTTGGGCGTGTAGAACTCCAGCTCGTTGTTCTGGCCGGAGCCGGTCTCCGCGGTCCACCGGGCCGCCGACGGCACGGTCCCGGCCGGGTCGTTGAACTCGTCGTCGAAGACCATCCGGGTCGCCGGGAAGGTGACGTTCGGCGGCGGGGCCGGCGGGGCGACCGGGCTGCCGCCGGTGCCGTACACCTGGAACTCCCAGAGCGAGTAGCCGAAGGCGGTCGCCCGCGCGGTGCCGTTCATCCGGACGAACCGGCCGGTGCCGCTGACGGTCAGCGTCTGCGTGCCCGCCGGTCCCGGTGGTGGTCGAGAAGACCGTCGTGAACGGTCCGGTGGCGGCCGGCGCGGTCTGGATCTGGAACGACCGGGCGAACGCCGCCTCCCAGTGGAGCACGACCTGGCTCACGGTCGCGGTGGCGCCGAGGTCGACCTGGATCCACTGTGGATCGCTGAACGCGGACGACCACCGGGTGCCGGGGTCGCCGTCGACCGCGGCGCTCGCCGGGAAGGCGGCGTTCTCCGTGCCGGACGCGGTGGCCGGCTTCCCCTGCGAGATCAGCGGATCGGCCGCAGCCGCGGCCGGGGTCAGCCCGGGCAGCCCGAGCACGGCCGCCGCGAGCACCAGGAGCAGGAGCGCCGCGCGCGGCGCCCGGGCGCGCGAGAGGAGCGGAAGAGCCATGCGACTCCGCCTTTCGACCGGATTGGCCTGCTGTCGCCGCCGCTCGACTGCAATGTCACCGCTTAGTTCAAGGCATGATTTAACGCACGGTTTCGCGGGCCCGTCAAGCATCTCCAGGCGTGGACTGACCCGTTCCGGCTAGCGCAATTGTCCGACTCGTACGACCTGATGGGGGAACGTGCCACCGGCCCACGGGACCCCGGCAGAATGGATGACCTTATTTCGGGAGGCGTGGTGGTCGACACCGAGCGCAAGGCCGAGCAGCAGCACCTCGACGTGCTCTACACGCGGCTGGACGAGCTGCGGGTGCGCAGCGAGCGGGCGCTGGACCTGGTGCGCCGGCAGCCGACGGCCGGCACGCCGGCCGCGCGCAGCGAGCGGGACGCCTTCGTGGCGCTGCACGCCGGCCGGCTGTCCCAGCTGCGGTCGGTCGAGGAGCGGCTCTGCTTCGGCCGGCTGGACCTGCTCGGCGGCGAGCGTCGGTACGTCGGCCGGATCGGGCTGTCCGACGACGAGCACCGGCAGCTGCTGGTCGACTGGCGGGCGCCGGCCGCCGAGCCGTTCTACCGCGCCACCGCAGTGCAGCCGGACGGGGTGGTCCGGCGGCGGCAGCTGGCCACCGAGCACCGGCAGGTGACCAGCATCGAGGACGAGGTGCTCGATCTCGACGCGTACGACCCGGAGCGGGACGGGCCGGTCGTGGCCGGCGAGGGCGCGCTGATGATGGCGCTGGACGCCGCTCGCACCGGCAGGATGCGCGACATCGTCGGCACCATCCAGGCCGAGCAGGACCGGGTGATCCGCTCGCCGCTGTCCGGCATCCTCGTCGTCCAGGGCGGGCCGGGCACCGGGAAGACCGCGGTCGCGTTGCACCGCGTCGCGTACCTGCTCTACACCCACCGGGACCGGATCGCCTCGGCCGGCGTGCTGGTGGTCGGCCCGAACGAGCGGTTCCTGCGCTACATCGACGCGGTGCTGCCGGCGCTCGGCGAGGCCGAGGCGACCGTGCTCGTCACACCCGGGCGGCTCTACCCGGGCGTGGACGCGGTCGCCGGCGAGGACCTGGAGGTCGCCGCGATCAAGGGCGACGTGCGGATGGCCGAGGTGCTGCGCCGGGCCGTGCACGACCGGCAGAAGTCGCTGGTCGAGCCGGTCGAGCTGACCGTCGGCGGCCGGACCGTGGTGCTCCGGCCGGGCGACGTGCGCAACGCGATGGAGCGCGCCCGCCGCGGCGGCAAGCCGCACAACGCCGGCCGGGTCACGTTCGTCAAGTACCTGCTCGGCCAGCTCGCCGCCCAGCTGGCCGGCGGCCGGGCGATGGATCCGGAGGAGCGGGCCGGGTACGTCGCCGAGCTGCGCGAGTCCAGGGACGTCCGGCGCGAGCTCAACGGTTGCTGGCCGCCGCTGCGCCCGGAGCGGCTGGTGCGCGACCTGTTCGCGCAGCCGTGGCGGCTGGAGTCGGCCGGGCTGCCACTGTCCACACGGGAGCGTGCGCTGCTGGCCCGGCAGCGGGCGGCGCCGTGGACGCAGGCGGACGTCGCCCTGCTGGACGAGGCGGCCGAGCTGCTCGGTTCGGAGGAGACCGCGCCGGCGTCGGCCGGGCCGAGCGCGGAGCTGGAGTACGCCCGGCAGGTGCTGCGCGACTCGCCGGCCGCCGGGATGGTCAGCGCCGAGCAGCTGGCCGAGCGCTGGGCCGGCGAGCCGGTGCGCCGGTCGGTGGCCGAGCACGCGACCGGCGATCGCGAGTGGACGTACGGGCACGTGGTGGTCGACGAGGCGCAGGAGCTCTCGCCGATGATGTGGCGGGTGCTGATGCGCCGCTGCCCGACCCGGTCGATGACGGTCGTCGGCGACCTGGCCCAGACCGGCTCGCTCAACGGGGTGCGGTCCTGGGAGTCGACGTTCCGGCCGTACGTGGCCGATCGGCTCCGGATCGAGACGCTGACCGTGAACTACCGGACGCCGGCGCAGCTGATGTCGCTCGCGGTGTCCGTGCTGCGGGCCGGTGGAGTCCGGGTGACCGAGCCGACCTCGGCCCGCACCACGTCGTGGGGTCCGGTCGTTACGCGGGTCCCGTCGGTGCTCGCCGCCACCGGGGCAGCGATCGACCGGGAGCTGGACCTGGTCGGCGCGGGCACGCTCGGCGTGCTGGCCCCCCGTTCCCTGGTCGACGCCGTACGGGAGGCGGTCCCGGTCGCCGGACCGGACGCGGCGCGGGTCGCCGTGCTCACGGTCGCCGAGGCGAAGGGTCTCGAGTTCGACGGCGTCCTGCTGCTGGAACCGGCGGCGATCCGCACGGACTCACCGCGCGGCCTGAACGACCTCTACGTCGCGATCACGCGCCCGACCCAGCGCCTGCACGTGCTGCACGCCGATCCGCTACCGCCCGGCTTCGAGCAGGCCTAGCGCCTCCTCGCACCAGCCGGTCAGGTGGGTCAGCACCAGCCCGCGCTGCCGGTAGAGGTGCTCGGCGTCGGCGACCTCGTGGTACGCGCGGTGCTCGGTCGCGGACGCCCGAGCGAGCATGCCCGGCAGCAGCCAGGCGTACTTGACGCAGGACGCGACGATCCCGAGCCGCACCTCGGCCGGGTCGCCCGCCCAGCCCGCCTCCCGCAGCCCGGCCAGGTAGGCCGCGGTCACCGCGGCGTCCAGCTCGGCGATCCGCTCGGCCGGCCAGAACAGGTCGAACGCGGCGTCCGGGATGTGGTTGCCGGGGTCCTCGCCGATCGCGCCGTCCCCGGCGAACGCCCAGTCCACCAGGACGGTCCGGCCGTCCGGCCGGGCGATCGCGTTGCTCACCCAGACGTCGAGGTGCGCGAAGGTGCGGGGCAGCCGCTCCATCGTGGCCAGCAGCCGCTCCCGCTCCGCCAGCAGCCGGCCCCAGCCGGTACGGAGGCGGGGCGGCCAGCAGTCACGGACCAGCGGCTGGTCCCAGGCGCGGTCGTCGTCGACCAGCTCGTACGGTGCGGCCTTGCTCGCCGAGTAGTCCCGCAGGAAGCGGCGGGACGTCCAGGGTGCGTCCAGCGGCCCGCGCGCCTGCCAGCGGCCCAGCGCGGTCGCGAACCGCTCGTGGTCGGCAAGGGTGAACTCCGTGCCCGGCCGGCCGGGCACGTCCTCCAGCCACAGGACCGACCCGTCCTCGACCTGTGCGGCGGGCAGGTCGAGGCCGGTGTCGCGCAGACCGGCCCGGACCGCGGCCGAGCCGTAGACCTCGGCCTCGCGGCGCCAGTAGTTCCAGTGCCGCGGGTCGTCCGAGCCCGCCCACGGGCCGGTGTCCGTCGGCGTTCGGCCGGCGCAGCTGCTTCCGTACCCGGGTGGAGCCGTCGGCGAGGCTGGACCCGCTCGACCGACGCGGTGACGGCATTGAGCGGGTTGTGCCGGAGCGTCTCCGTGGCGGTCCACCGCTCGCGGCCGTCGTCGGTACGCACGGCCGTAGGCTAGGGGTATGAGGAAAGTGGGTCGTGGTGCTTGATCCGGGTGACCTGTACGAGTTGGCGGCGGAGCTGCCCGAGCTGGACGAACCGGTGCTCGTGGTGGCGATGACCGGCTTCGTCGACGCGGCCGGGGCGACCAAGCTCGCGGCCGACCATCTGCGGGACAACGGCGACCCGACCGACGTGGCGACCTTCGACGTCGACCAGCTCTACGACTACCGCGCCCGGCGGCCGCCGATGCTGTTCGTCGAGGACCACTGGGAGGGGTACGAGACCCCGCAGATCCGGATCCAGGCGCTCACCGACGCCGCCGGCACCCGGTTCCTCATGCTCGACGGCCCGGAGCCGGACGTGCAGTGGGAGCGGTTCGTCGCCGCGGTCGAGCAGATCTGCCGGCGGCTGGAGGTGCGGGTCTCGGTCGGGTTCAACTCGATCCCGATGGCGGTGCCGCACACCCGGCCGCTCGGGGTCACCGCGCACGCCAGCCGGCGCGAGCTGATCTCGGACTACCAGCCCTGGCTGCAGCGGGTGCAGGTGCCCGGGAGCGCCGTGCACCTGCTCGAATACCGCCTCGGCTCGGCCGGGCGCGACTCGATGGGCTTCTCCGTGCACGTGCCGCACTACCTGGCCCAGACCGACTACCCGGCGGCCGCGCAGACGATGCTGGAGGCGGTGTCCCGGGCGACCGGGCTGACGCTGGTCGGCGACTCGCTGCGGGCGGCCGCGGCCGAGGTGCGGGCCGACGTGGACGGCCAGGTCGAGCGCTCGGAGGAGGTCGCGAGCGTGGTCCGGGCGCTGGAGGAGCAGTACGACGCGTACGTGGCCGGCCGCGGGGAGAACCTGCTCGCCTCCGACACCGGCCCGCTGCCGACCGCCGACGAGCTCGGGGCCGAGCTGGAGCGGTTCCTGGCCGAGCAGACCGACCGACCCGACCAGCAGTAGAGCGGCGCGCGGTGGGCCTGGCCGAGCGGGTCGACCGCTTCCAGCGCCGGCACCCGGCGGTCGGCTACCCGCTCGCGGTCGTCTACAAGTTCTTCGACGACCAGGGCCCGTACCTGACCGCCATGATCACCTACTACGCGTTCCTGTCGCTGTTCCCGCTGCTGTTGCTGCTCACCTCGGTGCTCGGCTTCCTGCTGCACAACGACCCGGCGCTGCAGGACCGGGTGCTGGACTCCGCGGTGAGCCGGGTGCCGGTGCTCGGCCAGCAGCTGGCCGACAACGTGCACTCGCTGCGCGGCAGCACGGTCGCCGTGGTGGTCGGCCTGCTCGTCGGCCTGTACGGGAGCCTCGGCGTCGTCCAGGCCGCGCAGAACGCGTTCAACAAGGTGTGGGCGGTGCCGCGGGCGCACCGGCCGAACCCGTTCACCGCCCGGCTGCTCAGCCTGACGATGCTGGTGGTGCTCGGGATCGGGCTGATCGTGTCGACCGGGCTGTCCGCGCTGAGCTCGGTCGCCGACCATGTGGGGTCGTCGGAGATCGGCTCCGGGCTGCGGATCCTGTTCGCCCTGGCCGCGGTGGTGCTCAACGCGTCGTTGCTGATGTTCGCGTTCCGGTTGCTGACGGCGCGCCGGGTGGGCACGAGGCGGCTGCGTGCCCGGCGCGCTGACGGCGGCGATCCTGTGGCAGATCCTGCAGTCCGGCGGCACGTACTACTTCGGCAACACGCTGCGGCACTCCAGCGCCACGTACGGGTTGTTCGGCGTCGTGCTGGGGTTGCTGGCCTGGCTCTACCTCTCCGCGCTGGCGGTCGTCATCGGTGCCGAGCTGAACTCGGTGCTCGCGCGGCGGCTGTGGCCGCGCAGCCTGCTCACGCCATTCACGGACGACGTGCAGCTCACCCGCGGCGACCGCAAGGCGTACGCGTCGTACGCGCAGACCGAGCAGCACAAGGGCTTCGAGACCGTCGACGTCGACTTCGACCAGCCGGCCCCGGACGAGAAGGACCGGTAGGGGAGAAGGCGACGCCCGCACTGTGCTTCCCCCGATGCGTGCGGCCGGCGTGGCGGGTCCACATCGGAGGGCGTCCCGGTCGTCCCCGGGGCCCCCCGTTTCCCTCAGCAGCACCCACATCCGGCGAGCCGTGCCGACCGCGGCGGGCGTCGCTCCCCGCAGTAGGGTGCCCCGTGGGAGCGATCACCGCGTGCGTCCGCAGACCCGCAGTTAGCTCGCTTCCGGCCCGGACTTAATCCGCGCCCGGGCCAGCGCGACCAGCCCGGCCCGGTTGCTCACGCCGGTCTTCGCGACCAGGTTGGCCACGTGTGTCTCGATCGTCCGGGGTGAGAGCACCAGTCGCTGGGCGATCGCCGTGTTGGTCAGCCCGTCGCCCATCAGCCGCAGCACGTCCACCTCGCGGCTGGTCACCCCGACCGCGCGCAGCGCCGACGGCACCGGGGTGTCGCCACGGCCGGGCCGGGGCACCGGCGCGCCGGCCCGCCGCAGCACCTCCCGGCAGCGGCTGGCCAGCCGGGTCTCGCCGCGACCGGCGAAGACCGGCAGCGCCTCCCGGGCCCAGCCGACCGGGTCGCCCCAGTGGTCGGTGAGCGCGGCGTCGGCGACCAGCAGCCGGACCCGGTGCTGCCACCAGGGCAGCGTGGCCATCGCCCGGTCGGCCTCGGCCAGCTCCCGGTCGGCCTCCCGCTGCCGGCTCCGGCGGCCGCAGGCGACCGCCTCGGCGTATCCGAGCAGGGCCGCGTTCTCCCAGTTCACCGACCAGGGCCCGGCCTCGGCCCTGGCCGCGTCGCCGTCCTGGCCGGACAGCGTGCGGACCAGCGCCCACAGGCCGCGGATCGGCGTCGCGGCGGTGCTCGGGCTGCGCCGCAGGTAGTCCTCGGCCTTGTCCAGGCTCGCCAGCAGCCGGGGCAGGTCGTCGGCGAGCAGCGCGTCGTGCGCCCGGATCTGGCCCCAGACCGCGGCGTTGATGTCCAGGTCGTCCGGGGCCAGCGTGAGGGCCTGGGCGGTGCACCGCTCGGCCTGCTCCCGGTCGCCGAGCTCGATGTGCGCGATGGCCTGGAAGCAGACCGCGGTCGCGTGCACCCGGTCGGCGCGCAGCCGGCGGGCCAGGTCGGCGCAGCGGCGGGCGTGCTCCAGCCCGCGGGCGGGGTCCCCGTGCAGCAGCCCGGCGGCGATCTGCAGGTCGAGGGTCGCGGCCTTGCCGAGCACGCCGGCCTCCTCGGCCAGCTGCCGGGCCCGCTCCAGCCGGGCGGTCGAGCCGTCCTGGAGCAGGTCGACGGTGCCGAGCTCGTGCAGCGCGGAGACCCGGCTGGTCGGCAGGTCGTGCTCGCGGGCGAGCGCCTCGGCGGCCGCGAACGCGTCCCGGGCCCTGGCCGCGTCGTCGATGCGGGCGACCCGGCCGATCACCTCGAGCGCCTGGCAGGCGACCGACCACAGCTCCTGCTCCTGGGCCGCACGCAGCGTCGTCAGGGCGATCTCCCTGGCCCGCTCCGGCTCGCCCCGCGCGTACGCCAGCCGGGCGACGAGCACGCTCAGCCGCGGGTCGCCGCCGTCCGGGATCGCGGACAGGTACGCCGCGGCCACGTCCCAGCGCTCGGCCTCGGCGCCGACCTCGGCCAGCACCAGCCGGACGCTCTCGTCGCCGTCCCGCAGCAGCCGCTCGCCCAGGGCCAGCGACCGCTCGGCGTCGCCCTTGGCGGCCAGCACGGTCAGCAGCTCCCGCTCGGCCTGGGTGACCAGCTCCGGCGCGGTGGCCAGGTCGGCGGCCCGGGCCAGCAGCAGGTCGGCCGTGGCCAGCGCGCCCTGCCGGGCCGCCTCCTTGCCGGCCGCCACCGACAGCTCGGCCGCCCGCTCGTCCTCGCCGGCCGCCGCCCGCAGCCCGGCCGCCAGCGCGTACGCCTCCGGGTCGCGGCGTTCGACGATCTCCGCGGCCGCGTGGGCCAGCGCCCGCCGCTCCGGCGGCAGCAGGTCGTCCCGGATCGCCTCCCCGGTCAGCGCGTGCCGGAACTCGAACGTGTCCCCGTCGCCGGCGCGGATCAGCCCGGACCGCACCCCGGCCCGCAGCGCGGCCAGCACCTCGGCCTCGGTCAGCCCGGTCACCTCGGGCAGCAGCCGCCAGTCGAACCGGCGGCCGAGCACGGCCCCTGCCTGCAGCACCGACCGGGCGGCCGGGTCGAGGTCCTCCACCCGGCGCCGCACGGTCGCCGCGAACGTGCGCGGCACCGCCGGGGTCAGCGGTCCGACCAGCCGACCGGCCGGGTCGAGCGCGCCGACCGACCGCAGCCCGGTCAGCAGCTCCTCGATCAGCAGCGGCAGGCCGTCGGCGTTGTCCCGGACGAACGCCATGACCTCCTCCGGCGGCCGGCCGGACAGGCACGACCTCGACCAGCTCGCGGACGTCGTCCGGCGTCCAGCCGCTCCAGGGTCAGCTCGGCGGCCTGGGTCGCGGCGGCCAGGTCGAGCAGCGGCTGCGGCAGCGCGACCTCGGCCCGGGTGGTCGCGACCAGCAGCAGCGGGCTGGACTCGGCCGCGTGCGCCAGGTAGGTCAGCACGGTCAGCGTGTCCGGGTCGACCCAGTGCAGGTCCTCCAGCACGAGCAGGGTGCAGGCGCCCGCGGACCGGTGGCCGAGCGCGGCCAGCAGCCGCAGCACCGCCTCGCCGAGCACCGCTCCGCCGCGCGGGTCGGCCCGCCCGCCGGGGACCGCGGCGTCCGGCAGCACCGCCGCCAGCACCGGCAGGTAGGGCCGGAGGGTCTCGTCGTCGGGCAGCCCGCGGTCCCGCAGCGCGCCGCCGAGCGCCTCGACCAGCGGCCGGTACGGCTCACCGTCCGGCAGCGCCCGGCCGATCAGCACCGAGACGCCGGAGCGCTCGGCGCCGACGGCGAACTCGCGGACCAGCCTCGACTTGCCGACGCCGGCCTCGCCGGCGACCAGCACCAGACCGCCGGTGCCGGTGGCGCGCAACTCGGCCAGCTGCTCGCGCAGCGCGGCGAGCTCGGCGGTGCGGCCGACCATCCGCCCGGCAGCCGCTTGCAACGGGCCGGCCATCACCGGTCCGGTCCGATCCGGGACCGGGGCGACATGCGCGCTGACCTCCTGTTGCACCCCCGACGCGGGGCTCACCTTAACCTCCGGGAATCGAGACAGCACCTAGTTGTTCGCTCCGGCGACCGCCCGCGTAGGCCGGGTTACTCGTACACGTACTTCCTGGGCCCGGGAAAGACGTACGAGAGTCCGTCACGGAGGCGGTCCCGCCAGTTCTCCCAGGAGTGCCCGTCCCGGGACTCGACGTAACGCACCCGCATGCCGGTCTCGGTGAAGACCGGGACCATCGAGCGGTTCCGGACGATCAACGGCTCGTACACCCCGCAGCTGACGAACACCTTGTCCGCGACCGCCCGGGGTCGGGCCCGGTAGCGGTTGGTGAACCGGACCACCGGGTCGAACACCGACCCGCCGCCGTGGTCGGAGCCGATGTCGGTGAACACGAACGAGCCGGACTGCAGCAGCAGCGACCCGTACGTGGCCGGCTGCCGGTACGCGATCGACAGCGACGCGACCGCCCCGAACGACGCGCCCATCAGGCACCGCCCGGCCGGCTGCGCGGTCAGCGGGAACCGCCGCTCCAGGTAGGGCAGCAGCTCGCCGGTGACGAACCGGGCGTGCGCGGTCGAGTCGGCGTACTCGGCCGTGCGGTCGCCCGGGTGCAGGAAGGCGGCCACCAGCTCGGCCACCTCGGTCCGGTGCAGCAGGTTGTCCAGCACGGTCTTCGCCGCCGCGTACTGCAGGTAGTCGGGGCCGTCGTGCACGACCAGCAGCGGGTACGCGGTGGTGCGGCGGAACCGGGCCGGCAGGTAGAGGGTGACCCTGGCGTCCCGGCGCAGCGCCCGGCTCGGCACGGTCAGCTCGACCAGCTCGCCCGGCCTCGTCTCCGGGTCCGGTCTGGCCCACGCCGGGTCGACGTACCCGGTCGCGAACACGACGCTGGACGAGCCGACCGGGGAGTGCGAGCGGTGCGGGTTGAGCGGGTCGTTGATCCGCTCGTACGCCTCGCCGCGGCGGATCTCCAGCTGGTACTCGACCCGGGAGCCCTCGGGCAGCTCCAGCACCACCGACCACAGGTCGACCCCGCGCAGCCGGCGCAGCGGCAGCGGGTCGGGCAGGCCGGTGACCCGGTGCCGTACCCAGACCTCGTCGGCCTCGCCGCGGAACAGGAACGTGCAGCGCCGGCCCTCGACGATCGGCGGCGGGTACCGCTGCAGGAAGCGGTCGACGACCGCCGCGTCGAGCGCGCCGCGTTCCTTGAGCCGGTTGATCGCCAGCCGGCGGGTCGACGCGGTCACGACAGCCGGCCGTCCGGGCCGATGACCTTGGCCGCGGCCAGCGTGCCGCCGTCGTCGAGCACCACGCAGCGGGCCGGCGCGAACCGGCGGGCCAGCCCGCCGATCCGGACCGGGTCGTCGACCGGCAGCCGGCGGCGGGCGTGCGGCAGCAGCACGGTGTCCGGGATCAGGCCGAGCCCCGGCGCGTACGCCTCGGCCTGGCCGTCGGTGAACAGGACCACCCGGTCGGTGAGCGCCATCGCCCCGGCCGACCAGGCCAGCACGTCCGCCGGCGGGGTGACCGCGAACAGCCGCAGCACGTGCAGCAGCACGCCGACGTGCCCGCCGGCGATCACCAGGACGCCGGCCCGGTCCAGCTCGGCCCGGACCTGGTCGCGGTGCCGGGTGACTGCGTCCCGCTCGGCGGGGCGCCAGGCTGCCTCGTAGTCGGCCCGGATGGCGGACATCCGGTCGAGATGCCGTTCGTCGAGCAACCGCAGCGCGGCCTCGGCGTCGGCCAGCGCGCCGTCCCGGGTCCGCGGCCGGGTCGCGGTCCGCCGGATCGCGTCCATGGCCTGGTTCGCCCGCTCGACCTGCAGCGCGTACAGCTCCTGCAGCTCATCGGCCACCGCGCGGTGGTTGACCTCCGCCTCGGCCAGCTCGCGGTCCTGGTCGAGCACGTCCAGCCAGCGCTCGTACAGGCGGAGGTTGACCGTGCCGCCGCCGAGCAGGCGGTCCAGCTCGGCGTCGTCGGGCTCGCGGGCGCGCCAGCCGGCGGTGATCGTGGCGGCGACCGTGTCCGCGCGGCAGCGGCGTCACCGTCGGCCGCCGCTGCGGGCCGAGCACGGTGATCGTCATCCCCGCAGGCGCCCGCTCATCCGACGCTCGCCCGCGGGCTCGGGCTCGCTCATTCGGCGTGGACGTGCACGCTGCGGCCGACGTCGTCGAGCATGCCGCGCAGGACGTCGTAGTCGGGGTGGCGCATCCGCACGTACGCGTTGGCCATGTAGCCGGCCTCGACCGGCTGGGTCGGCGTGCCCGGCGGCGGCAGGTGCGCGTCGATCACCCACTCGCCCAGCCGGGCCTGCGCGTCGTCCACCCCCTCGATCCAGGTGATCGACCCGTCCCGGTCCGGGCGCAGCGCGACGATGCCGGCCGCGTACCGCCGGGTCGGGACGTGCCAGACGTTCTCGTGCACGATCGCGTCCGCCCAGGCCTTGTAGATGTCGATCTCGTTGCCGGCGGAGTAGAGGTCCCAGGCGCCGACCCCGGGCGGCCGGCAGCCGATCTCGGAGAACTTCAGCCCCTTCGGCCCGAAGAACCACTCCATGTGGGTCGCGGTGGTGCCGATGCCGAGCGCCTGGTTGACCCGCCGGCCGAGCTCGCGCAGCTGCTGGTAGTCCGGCTCGCTGTCGACCCGGTTGGTCGCGACGAACTCCGGCGAGATCCACCGGGTCCGCATCGCCTCCAGCACGTTCGGGAAGTAGTGGCTGACGAAGTCCAGCTGCGGCTCGCCGTGCACGGACAGCGTGTCGTAGAAGCCCTCGTGGCCCTCGACGAACTCCTCCACCGCGATCGAGTCGGCGTGGCCGAGCGTGCCCAGCGCGGCGCTGAGCTGCTCGCGCGAGTCGACCTTGGCGGTGTCCAGCGCGCCGGCGCCGGTACGCGGCTTGAGGATGAGCGGGTAGCCGACCGCGTCGGCGAACGCGTAGATCTCGTCCACGTGCGCGGCCGCGGTGGAGGCCGCGGTCGGCACCCCCACGTCCCGCAGCGCCTGCTTCATCGACGGCTTGTCCCGGCACAGCCAGGCCGTCCGGACGCTGGTGCCCGGGATCGTGCAGGTCTCCCGGACCTCGGCCACCGGCAGCGTGTGCGCCTCGATCGTGGTCTCCAGCCGGTCCACCCACATCCGGGACTGCACCCAGCGGACGAAGTCGGTCATGTGCCCGACGTCGGTCACGTTGTCGATCTGGTGATACTCGGACAGCCAGCCGCGCAGCTCGTCGTCCAGCCAGTCGCCCGGCCGCTCGCCGATCCCGACGACGTACGCGCCGGTCTCGGCCAGCGCGCGGGCGAAGTGCCGCTGCGTGGGCGGGAACGCCGGCTCCACGAACACCACGTTCATGCCAGGACCCTAGATCCCGCCTCCCCGCCGTCGCAGGTGCGGGGAGATGGGACCGACCCCCGCCAGGCGGCCGCTGACCCTGCGGCCCACCCCCGGCGGGAGGCGCAGGATGGAGGGGTGGGGTCGGATCGCGAGGGCGCGCCCGTCGGCCGGCGGGTGGTGCTGGGCGTGCTCGCGCTGGGCGGGCTGAGCCTGGCGTTCGGCCGGCAGCTGTCCGACGCCGAGCAGGCCGCGCTCGCGGTGGTCGGGCCGCGCGACCCGACCGGGCTGACCCAGCTGATCCCGGCCGGCGCCGGCTTCCGGTTCTACTCGGTCACCGCCTCGATCCCGCGCCGGGCCCCGGCCGACGTGCGGATCACCGTCGGCGGCCTGGTCCGCCGGCCGCGGACCTGGTCGATGGCCGAGCTGGCCCGGCTGCCGCAGGCCACGCTGGTGCGCGACTTCCAGTGCGTGACCGGCTGGCGGGTGCCCGGGGTGACCTGGTCCGGGGTGGCGCTGCCGGACCTGCTCGCCGCGGCCGAACCGCGCCCGGAGGCCACCGCCGTCCGGTTCACCTCGTACGACGGGTCGTACAGCGAGAGCCTCACGCTGGACCAGGCCAGCCGCCGCGACGTGCTGGTCGCGACCGGCCTGCAGGGCAAGCCGGTCAGCGCCGCGCACGGCGGCCCGGTCCGGATGGCCGTGCTGCCCATGTACGGCTACAAGTCGCTGAAGTGGCTGGACCGGATCGAGCTGACCCGCGAGGTCGAGCCCGGCTACTGGGAGCACCGCGGCTACGACGTGGACGGCTGGGTCGGCCGGTCGAACGGGCGCAGCGATGACCCCACGTGAGCTGGTGCGGTTCGGCCCGGCGTCCCGGGCGGTGCACCAGGCCACCGCCGTGCTCGGGCTGATCTGCCTGGCCACCGCGGCGGCGCTCTACCTGGAGCCGATCGCCGAGATAGTCGGCCGGCGCGCGCTGGTCGTGCAGATCCACGTCTGGTCCGGGCTCGCGCTGCCGGTGCCGGTCCTGCTCGGCTGGGCGCTCGCGGGCGGTGCGGTCCGACTACCGGCTGCTCGACAGGTGGACGCGGGTCGACCGGGAGTGGCTGCGCCGGCGCGACCGCCGTACCGCCGGGCTGCCGGTCGGCAAGTTCAACGCCGGGCAGAAGCTCAACGCGTCGCTGTCCGCCGGTGGCGGGCTGGTCCTGCTCGGCACCGGGATCGTGCTCCAGTACGGCCGGCGCTGGCCGCTCGACCTGCGCATCGGCGCCACCTTCGTGCACGACTGGACGGCGTTCGCGGTGCTGCTGCTGGTCGTCGGGCACGTCTGGTTCGCGAGCCACGACGAGGACGCGCTGCGCGGCATCCGTACCGGCCGGGTGCCGGTCGGCTGGGCGCTGCGCGAGCACCCGGCCTGGGCCGGCGGGTTGCTCACCGGGTTGCCGCCGGTCGCGGCGGGGCAGGATCGCGCGCATGGATCCGGACCAGGAGAGGGTGCGGCACCGGGCGGACGAGCTGCTGCCCGAGGAGCGGGCGGCCGGCAGTGACGATCCCGAGGCGCAGGCGGCGGCCATCCTCGCCGACTCCGACGAGCGCGAGTACGACCCGGAGGCGGCGCCGGACACCGTGCTCGAGCGCCGCACGTCCGCGGACGCGACCGATCCGCCCGACTGACCCTGATCGGCGCTGATCCGCCCGACCGATCCGTGCTGAGATGAGCACGTGCGGATCGCGCTGTTCCTGACCTGCCTGGTCGACGCCGTCGCCCCGGCCGCCGGCCGGGCCACGGTCGAGCTGCTGGAGCGGCTCGGGCACGAGGTCGTGTTCCCGCCCGGGCAGACCTGCTGCGGGCAGATGCACGTCAACACCGGCTACCCGGACGAGGCGCTGCCGCTGGTGCGCCGGCACGTGCGAGACGTTCGAGCCGTACGAGGCGGTGGTGGCGCCGTCCGGGTCGTGCGTCGGGTCGGTGCGGCACCAGCACGCGGCGGTGGCCCGCTCGCACGGCGACGACGCCCTGGCCGACCGGGCGGCCGCGGTCGCGCGCGAAGACGTACGAGCTGTCCGAGCTGCTGGTCGACGTGCTCGGGGTGACCGACGTCGGCGCGTCGTACCCGCACCGCGTCACCTACCACCCGACCTGCCACTCGCTGCGGATGCTGCGGGTCGGCGACAAGCCGCTGCGGCTGCTGCGGTCGGTCCGCGGCATCGACCTGGTGGAGCTGCCCGGCGCCGAGGAGTGCTGCGGGTTCGGCGGGACGTTCGCGGTGAAGAACGCGGACACCTCGACCGCGATGCTGGCCGACAAGATGCGCTCGGTGCTGGACACGAGGGCCGAGGTCTGCGCGGCCGGCGACTCCTCCTGCCTGCTGCACATCGGCGGCGGGCTGTCCCGGCTGCGGACCGGGGTGCGGACCGTGCACCTGGCCGAGATCCTCGCCGCCCAGGAGGAGCGCGCATGAGCCGGCGGCGGGTGAGCGCGACTGCCGCGATGGAGCACGTTCCTGGGGCTGCCGCGGGCGGTGAACACCGAGCACCTGCACGGGCAACCGTTCCCGGTCGCCGCGCGGGCCGCGGTCGCCGACACCCAGCTGCGGCGCAACCTCGGCAACGCGACCGCGACGATCCGGGCCAAGCGGGCCCGGGTGGTCGGCGAGGTCCCGGACTGGGCGGCGCTGCGGGCGGCCGGCGCGGCGATCAAGGACTCGGTGCTGGCGAACCTGGACGAGCTGCTCGTGCAGCTCGAGTCCGAGGTGACCAGGCGCGGCGGGACCGTGCACTGGGCCCGGGACGCGGCCGAGGCGAACGCGATCGTCACCTCGCTCGTCCGGGCGACCGGCGCCGACGAGGTGGTCAAGGTCAAGTCGATGGCGACCCAGGAGATCGGGCTCAACGAGGCGCTGGAGGCGGCCGGGATCGCCGCCTGGGAGACCGACCTGGCCGAGCTGATCGTGCAGCTCGGGCACGACAAGCCGTCGCACATCCTGGTGCCGGCGATCCACCGCAACCGGGCCGAGATCCGGGAGATCTTCCTGCGGGAGATGGCGGGGGTCGGGTTGCCGGCCCCGGCCGACCTCACCGACTCGCCGCCGGCGCTGGCCGAGGCGGCCCGGCGGCACCTGCGGCAGAAGTTCCTGGACGCGCGGGTGGCGATCTCCGGGGCGAACTTCGCGGTCGCGTCGACCGGGACGCTGTCGGTGGTGGAGTCCGAGGGCAACGGGCGGATGTGCATCACGCTGCCGCGGACGCTGATCACCGTGATGGGCATCGAGAAGCTGGTGCCGACCTGGGCCGACCTCGAGGTGTTCCTGCAGCTGCTGCCGCGGTCGTCGACCGGCGAGCGGATGAACCCGTACACGTCGATGTGGTCCGGGGCGGTCGAGGGGCAGGAGTTCCACCTGGTGCTGCTGGACAACGGGCGTACGGCGGTGCTCGGCGATCCGTCCGGACGCGCGGCGCTGCGGTGCATCCGGTGCTCGGCCTGCCTGAACGTGTGCCCGGTGTACGAGCGGACCGGCGGGCACGCGTACGGGTCGGTGTATCCGGGGCCGATCGGCGCGGTGCTCTCGCCGCAGCTGACCGGGGTGGCCGAGAACCCGACCCTGCCGTACGCGTCCTCGCTGTGCGGGGCCTGCTACGACGTCTGCCCGGTGGCGATCGACATCCCGACGATGCTCGTGCACCTGCGCTCGCAGGTGCCGCATCCGGTGGCGGAGCGGGCGGTCATGCGCTCGGTCGCGTACGCGATGGGGTCGCCGCGTCGGTGGGCGGTCGCGCTGTCGGCTTCCCGGGCTGGGCGTCTCCTCGGCGGCCGCCGTGGCCGGATCCGCGCGTTGCCGCCGCCGCTGTCGGGCTGGACCGCGAGCCGCGACCTGCCCGTACCGCCGGCCGAGGGCTTCCGCGACTGGTGGACCCGCACGCACGGATCCGCCACCACCCCACCCGAGCGGCGCCCGTCAGCCGACACCAGGCCGCCGCGGATGCCGGGAGCCGCCGGGTGCTGCGGGCACGGGGGAGGGCGGTGAGTAGCGCGCGGGACGAGGTGCTGAGCCGGATCCGGCGGGCGCTGGCGGACCGGCCGGCGGCGCCCGAGGTGCCGCGGGCGTACCGGCGGGCCGGCGACCTCGACCAGGCGGCCCGGCTCGACCTGCTGGTGGACCGGCTGGTCGACTACAAGGCCGCGGTCCGCCGCTGCACCCCGCCGGAGCTGCTCGACACGCTCCTGGACGCGCTGTCCGCCCGCGGCGCGGGCCGGATCGTCGTCCCGCCCGGCCTGCCCTGGGACCTGCCCGGCGCCGTCACCGACGACGGCCTGACCGCGGCCGACATCGACCGGCTCGACGGCGTGGTGACCGCCTGCGCGGTCGCCGTCGCCGAGACCGGCACGATCGTCCTCGACTCCTCACCCGACCAGGGCCGGCGGATCATCACGCTGGTGCCCGACTACCACCTCTGCGTGGTCCGGGCCGACCAGGTCGTCCAGACCGTGCCGGAGGCGGTCGCCCGGCTCGACCCGGACCGGCCGCTGACCTGGATCAGCGGCCCGTCCGCGACCAGCGACATCGAGCTGAACCGGGTCGAGGGCGTGCACGGCCCCCGCACGCTCGAGGTCGTGCTGGTCACCTAGTCGGCACGCAGAACTCGTTGCCCTCCGGGTCGGTGAGCACCGCCCACCTCGTGTAGGGCCCCTCCTGACCGCGCCCGATCTCCGTCGCGCCCCTCGCGACCAGGTCGGCGATCTGCTTCTCCGGGTCGTCGGAGACCGGCCGCAGGTCGATGTGCAGCCGGTTTTTGATCGTCTTCGACTCCGGGACGAGCTGGAACAGAATCCGTGGCCGGCCGCTGTCCCTGCCGCCGGGGTGGTTGATCGCGGCGCCGGTCTTCCAGTGCAGCTTCCCGTTGTGCACCACGGTGTCGTCGTCGGTGGCGAGCCCCTCCTTGACCATGCGGCGGATGAAGTCCTCGTCGGTGTCCTCCACCTCCCAGCCGAGGGAGTCGGCCCACCAGTCGGCGAGCGTGTGCGGCTCGGCGCAGTCGATCACGAGCTGGAAGTCGAGTGCCATGGCGGGACCGTACTGGCCCGGTACGACAGTTCACGCCGGGCTGACCGGGGCGGCCGGAGGATGGTGTGGTGCTGTCCGCGCTCCCGCCCGTACGCCGCCGCCTGCTGCTCGGAATCGTGGCGGCGCTGGTCGCGGGCGTGCTGGTCGCGGTGATCCTCGTCGTGGTGAACCGAACGGGGTCGTCCTCCGCGGCCGGTCCGGTGCGGCAGGACCAGCCGGGGCCGGTCCTGCTGGTGCCCGGGTACGGCGGGTCGACGTCGGCGCTGGACGTGCTGGCCGCGCGGCTTCGGTCGGCCGGGCGGCAGGCGACGGTCGTCCGGCTGCCCGGCGACGGCACCGGCGAGCTGCGCGACCAGGCCGCGGTGCTGGACCGGGCGGCCAGGTCGGCGATCGCCGGCGGGGCGCCGTCGGTCGACGTGGTCGGCTACTCGGCCGGCGGGGTGGTGGCCCGGCTGTGGGCCGAGGAGGACGGCGGCGCGGACATCGCCCGCCGCATCGTCACGCTCGGCTCGCCGCACCACGGCACCGACATCGCCGCGCTGGCCGGGTCGCTGCTGCCGGGCCAGTGCCCGACCGCGTGCGCCGAGCTGGCCCCGAACAGCGACCTGCTCACCCAGCTCAATGCACGAAAGATGCCGCCCGGCCCGGTGTGGGTCTCGGTCTGGACCGAGCAGGACCAGGTCGTCACCCCGCCGGACTCGGCCCGCCTCGACGGTGCCCTCAACATCCCGGTCCAGTCCGTCTGCGCCGGCGCGCAGCTGGACCACAGCAACCTCCCCCGCGACCCCTTCGTCCAGTCCCTCGTCCTCACCGCCCTCGCCCCCGCCCGCCCCACCCCACCCACCCCCGCCGACTGCCCCCGCCCGTAGACGCTGACGCGCCGGTCATGAGCGACCAGCCCGGCCAGGGTCGCTGCCCGTACTCAGCGCGGAAGATCGAGCGTGGCGAAGTTGTCGCGGCGGACGCCTGCCTGGATTCCTCGATCCAGTACGAGGCGCCAGGCGGCCGGCGCCACCCACCGTCGATCGACCGGTGGATGTCCGCCCAGCTGTCGGGCTGCACCAGGTCAGGACTTGATGTCTTTGGTGGTGAAGTTGGCCCAGGCGGCGCCGAGGAGGACGGCCACGTAGACGCCTGGAGGCCTACGCCGCGGACGATGTCGCGCCAGAGGATCGGTTGGCGGAACAGGTCGACGAAGGCCAGCCAGTAGCGGGTCGGCAGGTACGGGCGGATCGAGTCGGCCGCGTCCAGCGTGAGCAGCAGCGACGACGCGACCAGGAACGCCAGCGCGCCCATCGCGGCGGCCAGCGGGGAGTCGGTGAGCGTGGACAGGAACACCGCCATCGCCGCGACCCCGAGCATCGAGAACGCCACGTAGGCCATCGCCAGCAGGGTCCGCAGCACGGCCTGCTGCGCGGTGAGCGGCTCGCCCGAGACCGAGACGATGTTCCCGCCCGCGAGTTGGCTGGTGCCGAACAGCGACGTGCCGACGAAGTACGCCGTCACGACGACCACGACCACCGCCATCGCCACGAACACCAGCACGGTGACCAGCTTCGCGACGAGAAGGCGGGTGCGGCCGGCCGGGCGGGCGAGCAGGTAGCGCAGTGTCCCGGCCTGCGCCTCGCCCGCGATCGAGTCGCCGGACACGATCGCCACCGAGACCGGCAGGAACAGCGGCAGCACGATCGCCAGAGCAGCGGCCGGGAACAGCACGCCGTTGTTGAGCACGGCCGACAGGAACGCCGGCCCGGTGCCCGGCCGCGGGCCCACGCTGGTCAGCGCGAGCAGGAACGCGACCAGCGTCGGCAGCGCGTCGATGAGCGCGATCACCACCCAGGTCCGCGGCCGGCGCAGCATCTTCACCAGCTCGACGCGGATCATGCGGACTCCTCCGAGGGCGCCTCTGACTGGTCCGGCGCAGGCCGGCCCACCTCCGGCCGTCCCGCCTCTGCCTGACCCGGCTCCGGCCGTCCGGCTCCGACCGGCCGGCTCCCGGCCTCCGGCCGACCCGGCTGCGACGACCTGGCTCCGGCCGTCCGGTCCGACGGCCCAGGCTCCCAACCCGTCTCCGGGCTGCGACCAGCCGGCACCGATCGGTCCGGCTCGGACCGGCCGGCCCGGCTCCGACCGGCCCGGATCTGTCCAGTCGGGCTCCGATCGGGCCGGCTCGGGTGGGGCGGGCTGGAGCGGGCTCGGGGTGGCGGGGCGGCGGGTGGGTAGCGGCATGGGCGGCCCGGGCGGCGGCCGGTCCCAGGCCGAGTCGTCGCTGGAGAGCACCTCGGACCGGACGCCCATGGTCGGCGGGACCGCTCCGTCCACCCGGTCCGAGCTGCCGGTGGTCGCCGCCAGCACGACCTCCTCCAGCGTCCGGCGCTCCTCGGCCAGCTCGATGATCCGGATCCCGTGCCGGACCAGCCGCGCGTTCAGCTCGGCCGGGTCGGCGGCCCGGACCACGAGCCGGTCGCCGGATCGCTCGCGCAGGTCGCCGTCGAGCACGCCGACCGCCCACTCCGGGTCCGGCGTGCGCACCACCACCGAGCCGGTCGGCGCCCGCAGCGCGGCCAGCGAGTCCTGCAGCACCAGCCGGCCCCGGTCGACCACGCCGACCCGCCGGCACAGGTGTTCGACCTCGGCGAGCAGGTGGCTGGACAGGAAGATCGTCGTACCGGCCGACGAGTTGAGGTCGAGCAGCAGCTTGCGGATCTCCTGGATGCCGCGCGGGTCGAGCCCGTTGGTCGGCTCGTCCAGGATGAGCAGGTCGGGCCTGCGCAGCAGGGCGGCGGCGATGCCGAGCCGCTGCCGCATGCCCAGGGAGTACGCCTTGACCGGGCGGCGGCCGACACCGGCCAGGCCCACCTGCTCCAGCGCCTGGTCGATGCGCGCCTTGCGGGTCCGCCGAGCGCCGCCCGGCCCGGCCGCGTCCATGATCGACAGGTTGGCCCGCGCGCCCAGGTGCCCGTACGCGGCCGGCGCCTCGACCAGCGCCCCCACTCGGTGCAGCACCGACCGCGCGTGCTTGGGAATCCGGGCGCCGAGCACCTCGACCGTGCCGGCGGTGGGCAGCACCAGCCCGAGCAGCATCCGTACGGTCGTGGTCTTGCCGGAGCCGTTCGGGCCGAGGAAGCCGTAGATGTCGCCGGGCGGGACGTCAAGCTCGATCCCGTCCACCGCGAGTCACCGACCCGTAGCGCTTGGTCAGCCCGACGGTGCGGATGGCCGCCGTCACCGGGGCCGCTCCACCGGCGGCTGGGTCCGCAGCTGCACGGCCGCCGTGTCCAGGGTCTGCGCGGTCACCGTGCCGGTGATCAGCCAGCTACGCCGGTTCCGCGGGTCGGTTAGCAGTAGCGACAGCGGGCCGACCGCGATCCGTACGCCCTCGGCGGTCTCGGTCGCGCCCGGCGTCTTGGCCAGCTGGTCGCGCAGCGGGCGGGAGATCCGTCCCGGCAACGGCACGGCGACCAGCAGCGTGAGCCCCGAACCGTACGTGCCGACCGAGCCGAGGCCGATGATCCCCGGCCGGCCGGGCAGCCCGGCCAGCGTGGTCGGCGGGATCACCGGGGCGAACACGTTGATCGCGGCGGCCAGGTCGGGGTTGGTCTCGCCGCGGATCTTCCCCGGCTCGGCCGGGGTGAACCGGGTCGCCGACGGCGGCGGCGCCTGCGCGGAGAAGTCGAGGAACGCCGTCTCCAGCACCGGCCGCGGGGTGTCCTTCCCGTAGATCTCGACCCGCAGCGCGAGCCCGGTGGCCGGGTCGACCCAGACGTCGACCCGGTCGATCGTGGTGCCGCTGTCGGACGGCCGCAGCCGCAGGCCGGCGGCGTCCCGGCCGGCGACGCGACGGCTCGGGATGCGGGACACGTCCGACGCCCTGGCCTCGGACAGCAGCCGGCGGGCCAGCGCGGCCGGCTCGACGTCGGAGACGCGCGGGAGCCGGACGGTGGGCTCGCTGGTGCGGACGATCGTGTCCTGCTCGTAGTCCCAGCTCCAGATCCCGCTCGAGTCCCGGTACGTCCCGGCCTCGCCGGTGGTCTGCACCGCGTCCACCCGCCAGTCGTCCTCGCTGCGCCACCAGGACCGGATCCGGGTGCGGTCGCCGAGCAGGCTGGTCAGCGCGGTGAAGTCGTCGGTGAGCGGAAGGTCGAGGCCGCCGACGGACTCGGCGTAGCCGGAGTGACCGACGGATGCGGATGCCTTCACCTTGGCCAGCAGATCGGTGGCCGACAGCTCGCTGGAGCGCGCCGGCAGCGCGCCGATCGCCGTGGGTAGGGACACGAGCGCGGCGACTCCGAGGGCGACGACCGCCCATCGCCAGCTCGCCCTCCGCACACCCTCACCGTACGTCGGACGGCCCTGGCGCCGTTCAGCGACGACTACTAGCCGAACTCGTCACCCAGCGCGGTCCGCAGCAGCGTCTCCCGGTCGGCGATCTTGATCCTGGCGCAGTCCCGGGCCACCCCGAGTGCCTTCTCGGCCGCGTCGATGGCCTCCCAGCCGGACCAGCCGACCGCCCTGACCTTCCGCTCCAGCAGCAGCTCGACGATCGCGTCCGGGTCGCGTTCCGGCGCCCGCGGCAGCCGGTCGGCGTCGGCCAGCAGCGAGGCGACGGTCTCGGTCGCGTCCGGCTTGTTGGTGCCGATGATCCCGGTGGGCCCGCGCTTGAGCCAGCCGGCCACGTACATCCCCGGCATCGGCGCGCCGTCGCGCAGCACCCGACCGCCGTCGTGCGGGACCGTGCCGGTGTCGGGGTCGAGCGGCAGGTCGGCCGGCGGCACCACCCGGTAGCCGACCGACCGCAGCACCAGCTGAGCCGGGAAGTCGACGACCGAGCCGGTGCCGACCAGCTTGCCGTTCTCCAGCCTGGTCCGCTCGGCCCGGAACCCGCTCACCGCGGCCGAGCCGAGCACCTCGGCCGGGCGCAGCCAGAACTTGATCCGCAGCCGCCGGGGCCGGCCCTCGGGCGTCCGGGTCGACCAGTCGCGCAGCACCTCGAGGTTGGCCCGCAGCGTCCGGTCGGCGGCGACCTCGGCTTCCTCCTGCTCGGACAGCTCGAGGTCGGCCGGGTCGACGATGATGTCGGAGCCGGCGATCTCGCCCAGCTCGCGCAGCTCCTTGGTGGTGAACCGGGCGTACGCCGGCCCGCGCCGGCCGAGCATGGTGACCTCGGTGACCGCGCTGGCGGCGAGCACGTCGAGCACGTGCCCGGGCACGTCGGTGCCGGCCAGCACGTCGGCCTTCTTGGTCAGCACCCTGGCCACGTCGACCGCGACGTTGCCGACCCCGATCACCACCGCGTGCGTGGCCTGCAGGGTGAACAGGTCCAGCTCGGCGTCCGGGTGCCCGGAATACCAGGCGACGAACTCGGTGGCCGAGAAGCTGCCCGGCAGGTCCTCGCCCGGCACACCGAGCCGCCGGTCGACCGCGGCGCCGGTCGCGAACACGACCGCGTCGTAGTACGTCGTCAGCTCGTCGCGGGTGATGTCGGTGCCGACCTCGACGTTGCCGAGGAAGCGGACGGCCGGGTCCTCCAGGATCCGGCGCAGCGCGACGTCCACCGACTTCATCTTCACGTGGTCCGGGGCGACCCCGTAGCGCACCAGACCGTACGGCGCGGGCAGCCGGTCGAGGACGTCGACCTCGACGTTCCCCGCGCGGGTGAGCGCTGCTGCCGCGTACACCCCCGCCGGACCGGAGCCGATCACCGCGACCCGCAGACCCGACACGGCTCCTCCTTCCCGGCCGCTCCGGGCCGTGGACCTGCCCCACCGTATGCCGGTTCGGGACCCGCCGTCAGGGACGGGCCCGATCACCAGGGCGTGAGCAGACCGGTCAGCGCAGCATCCCGCCCAGCTCGAACCAGACGGTCTTGCCGAGCCGGCGCGGCGACGGCGCTGGCGCCCCATCGGGCCGAGAGCAGCTGGACGATCTGCAGGCCGCGGCCACCGATCTGGTTCGGCCCGGGGCGGCTCAGCTCGGGCAGCGTCGGCGAGCTGTCGGTCACCTCGACCCGCAGGCGGTCCCGGTCCAGCCGCAGCGACAGCCGCACCGGCGGGCTGCCGTGCCGGATCGCGTTCGTGGCCAGCTCGCTGACCAGCAGCAGGGCGGTCTCGGTCATCTCCCGGTCGAGGCGCCACAGGACGGCGGCACGCGCCATCGCCCGGCGGGCGAAGCTGGCACCCTCCGGGCCGTCCGGCAGCGTGACCTCCTCGTCCATCCGGCTCCCCGACTCGACGATTCCCTTCCGGGTGCCGGGTTCCGCCCCGGTGCCCGCAGAGGACCTGTCTCCTCAGGCCGGGAACCGAAACGTCACCTCGGCGCGTCGAGCCCGGAAAGATCCGAAAAGTACCGACTTACTCGGCGCTGGACCCGGCCCAGAGGTCGATCCCGGACTCCAGCGCGTACCGGTCGATCTCGGCCAGCTCGGCGTCGGTCAGCTCGGTGTTGGCGAGCGCGGCGACGTTGTCCTCCAGCTGCGCGACGCTGCTGGCCCCGATGACCAGCGACGTCATCCGCGGGTCCCGCAGCGCCCAGACCAGGGCCAGCTCGGCCAGCGTCTGCCCGCGCCGGGCGGCGACCTCGTTGAGCGCCCGGACCCGGGCCAGTCGCTCATCGGTGAGCATGTCCGCGGTCATCGCGCCGCCGGTGGCGACCCGGGAGTCGGCCGGCACCCCGTTGAGGTAGCGGTTGGTGAGCAGCCCCTGCGCCAGCGGCGAGAACGCGATGCAGCCGGCGCCGATCTCCTCCAGCGTGTCGAGCAGGTGGTCGTCCTCGATCCAGCGGTTGAGCATCGAGTACGACGGCTGGTGGATCAGCAGCGGCGTCCCGAGCTGGCGCAGGATCGCCGCGGCCTCCCGGGTCCGGTGCGAGTTGTACGAGGAGATCCCGACGTAGAGCGCCTTGCCCGCGCGGACCGCCGCGTCCAGCGCGCCCATCGTCTCCTCGAGCGGCGTGTCCGGGTCGAACCGGTGCGAGTAGAAGATGTCGACGTAGTCCAGCCCCATCCGGCCGAGCGACTGGTCCAGCGAGGCGAGCAGATACTTGCGCGACCCGTGGTCCCCGTACGGTCCCGGCCACATGTCGTAGCCGGCCTTGGTCGAGATCACCAGCTCGTCCCGGTACGGCTTGAGGTCGGAGGCCAGCAGCCGGCCGAAGTTCTGCTCGGCCGACCCGTACGGCGGGCCGTAGTTGTTGGCCAGGTCGAAGTGGGTGATGCCGAGGTCGAACGCGCGCCGGACGATCGCCCGCTGGGTCTCGAACGGCCGTTCGCCGCCGAAGTTGTGCCACAGGCCGAGCGAGAGCGGCGGCAGCAGCAGTCCGCTGCGGCCGCTGCGGCGGTACTGGAGCGATTCGTAACGATTGTCCGCAGCCAGGTAGGTCACGCTTTGCCAACCTAGTGTTGACCGACCCTGAGCGGCAGGTGTGGGGTTGCCGCGGCGCCGAACCCGGCGCCAACTCGCGCTCCTGGAGGTGTCGTGCGCAGCAAGCGTGCCCTCGCAACCCTCGCCGTACTCGCCGTCGGACTCGGACTCGTAGGCGCCGACGCCGCCGTCGCCGACCCGAAGCCCGCCGCCGCCCCGGCGCCGCCGCTCGATCCGACGCCGACCAACAGCAACGAGATCCCGAACCTCGGTCTGGTCAAGAACCAGATCAAGTTCTACTACGGCGACCCGACCTCGACCGGTGTCGCGTCGCCCAGCTCGCCGTACGCGCGGGAGGTGGGGCGGGACGAGACCCGGCTGCGCACCTGGCTGGTCGCGCACAGGCACGGCCCGAAGAAGCCGGCGCTGGTGCTCGACGTCGACGACACCGCGCTGCTGACCTACAACTACGAGATCTCCGAGGACTTCGGGTTCAACCCGACGACCAACGCTGAGTTCGTGCTCGCGCAGCGGTTCCCGGCGGTCTTCGGGATGGTCGACACGGTCAGCTGGGCCACCCAGCACGGCTTCACGCTGTTCTTCATCACCGGGCGGCCGGACACCCAGCAGGACGCGACCGAGGGCAACCTGGCCAAGGTCGGCTACCCGACGCCGAAGCAGGTCTTCACCCGGGACCGGACCGAGCCGATCCCGGCGTACCTGACCTGCCAGGCGACCTGCACGACCGTCCAGTACAAGTCGCTGACCCGCAAGCACATCGAGTCGCTCGGCTACCGGATCGTCGCCAATGTCGGTGACCAGTTCTCCGACCTGCAGGGCGATCACGAGCAGCGGGCCTTCAAGCTGCCCAACCCGATGTACTTCATCCCGTAGGCCCGGATGGTCCCGGCCCGGCGTGCCCGAACGCGGCGCCGCCGGGCCGGGCCAGGGAATCCGGCGACCGGGTAGAAAGAGCGCATGACGATGCGCGAGCGACCGCCTTTCCGCGGCGACCACGTCGGTAGCCTGCTTCGCCCGGGGCGCCTGCACCGGGCCCGGGCCGACCACGCGGCCGGTCGGATGTCCGACGAGGGACTGCGGACCGTGGAGGACGGGGCGATCCGCGACGTGGTCCGGATGCAGGAGTCGGTCGGGTTGCCGGCCGCCACCGACGGCGAGTTCCGCCGGGCCTCCTGGCACATGGACTTCATCTACCAACTCGGCGGCGTGAGCCGGGCCCGGGACTCGATGCACGTGCGGTTCCGCAACGAGCAGGGCGAGCTGGACTTCGCGCCGGCCGCGCTGCGGGTGGACGGGCCGATCCGGCTGGAGAAGCCGATCTTCGCCGACGCGTTCCGGTTCCTGCAGGAGACCGTGACGACGGCCCTGCCGAAGCTGACGATCCCGTCGCCGAGCATGGTCCACTACCGCGGCGGCCGGGCGTCGATCGACCCGACGGTCTACCCGGACGAGGAGCAGTTCTGGTCCGACCTGTCCGCGGCGTACGCGGCCGAGGTGGCGGCGCTGGCCGAGCTCGGCTGCACGTACCTGCAGCTGGACGACACCAGCCTGGCCTACCTCAACGACCCGGAGCAGCGGGCCATGCTGGCCGAGCGCGGGGACGACGCCGAGCACCAGCACCTGCGCAACATCAAGCAGATCAACGCGGCGATCGCGGACCGGCCGGAGTCGATGGCGGTCACCACCCACATGTGCCGGGGCAACTTCCGCTCGTCCTGGGTGGCCGAGGGCGGCTACGACTTCGTCGCCGAGGCGCTGTTCTCCGAGCTGGCCGTCGACGGCTTCTTCCTGGAGTACGACGACGCGCGGTCGGGCAGCTTCGCGCCGCTGCGGTTCGTGCCGCCGGGCAAGGCCGTCGTGCTCGGCCTGGTCACCACCAAGCGCGGCCAGCTGGAGTCGAAGGACGACCTGAAGCGGCGCATCGACGAGGCGGCCAAGTACGTCCCGCTCGAGCAGCTGTGCCTGTCGCCGCAGTGCGGGTTCGCGTCCACGGTCGAAGGCAACGCGCTCACCTACGACGAGCAGGTCGCCAAGCTCCGCCTGGTCGTCGAGACCGCCGCCGAGGTCTGGGGCTGACGCCTACTCCTGGCCGGTCTCGCCGCGGACGGCGCTGTGCGCGTGCAGTCCGTCGGCCGGGATCGTGCCGAGCTTGCCGGCCTGGAAGTCCTCGAACGCCTGCACCAGCTCCGACCTGGTGTTCATGACGAACGGGCCGTACGCGGCGACCGGCTCGCGGATCGGCCGGCCGCCGAGCAGCAGCACGTCCAGCCCCGGCGTCCGGCTGTCCTGCCGGGTGTCGGCGGCGACCCGCAGCGACCCGCCGGCGCCGAGCACGGCCAGCTGCCCGGTCCGCACCGGCCGCTGCTCGGCGCCGACCGTGCCGTTCCCGGACAGCACGTAGACCAGCGCGTTGAAGTCCGGCCGCCAGGGCAGTGTCAGGGTGGCGCCGGGGGAGACCGTGGCGTGCGCGAGCGTGATCGGCGTGTACGTGACGCCCGGCCCCTGGTGCCCGTCGAGCTCGCCGGCGATCACCCGGACCAGCGCGCCGCCGTCGGCCGAGGAGAGCAGCGTGACCTTGCCGCCGCGGATGTCCTGGTAGCGCGGCGGCGCCCACTTGTCCTTGGCCGGCAGGTTGACCCAGAGCTGGACGCCGTGGAACAGGCCGCCGGAGACGACCAGCTCCTCCGGCGGGGTCTCGATGTGCAGCAGGCCGGAGCCGGCGGTCATCCACTGGGTGTCGCCGTTGGTGATCACGCCGCCGCCGCCGTGCGAGTCCTGGTGCACGAACGTGCCGTCGATGATGTAGGTGACGGTCTCGAAGCCGCGGTGCGGGTGCCAGGGGGTGCCCTTCGGCTCGCCCGGCGCGTACTCGACCTCGCCCATCTGGTCCATGTGGATGAACGGGTCGAGGGTGGCCAGGTCGACGCCGGCGAACGCGCGGCGGACCGGGAAGCCCTCGCCCTCGAAGCCGCGCGGGGCGGTCGTCACGCTCGTCACCGGGCGCGGGGTGGCCGCGGCCGGGTCGGGCTCGCGCAGCCGGGGCAGCGTCAGGATGTCGTCCACCGTCACCGCAGGCATCGCAGCAGCTCTCCTCTGTCTCGGTACGTCGAGTGTGCCACCAGCTCGGAACGATGGTTGCGCGTGCAACATTCCGGCTCAGCGGGCGAGCAGGCCGCGCGGCCGGACCGTGCTGACCGGTTCGGCTCGGGCGCCGGCGCGGGCCAGGACGTCGTTCGCGGCCAGCACGCCGGTGGTCGCCGCTCGCTCCATCAGCGCCGAGGCGAACGGGAGCCGGACCCAGTCGCCGGCCAGCAGCAGCGTCGGGTCGCCGGTGCGCACCCCGGGTCGGCTGCCGTCGGAGCCCGGCGGGAAGCCGGGCGCGTCGTGCCCGACCCTGGTCTCCCGGTGCAGCACCCGCAACCCGGCCGCCTCCGGCCAGAGCCCGCCCAGCTCCGTCCACATGCGACTCGCCGCGTCCGTCGCGGTCAGCCCGTCGTCGGCCGCGTACGCGTGCAGCTCGACGACCTCGCCGCCGGTCCGCCCGGCCCACTGCCGGGCGCCGTCCTCCAGTCGCGAGTAGACGGTGATCGAGTCGAGCGTCGGCTCCCGGGACACTCCGGAGAACACCGGTCGGTCCGCGTGCACCGGCCGGTCGGTCCAGAACCGGGCCACCGCGTACGGCGCGGACACCGTGAGCCCGGCGATCCGGGTCCGCAGCGGCGCCGGCAGGCCGTCCGACGCGGCCGCCAGTCGCCGCAGCGCCGCCGGGTCCACCGCGAGCACCGCGTGCTCGGCGTCCACAGTGGACCCTCCACTCGCGACGGCCCGCCAACCGGCCGCGGTCCGCTCCAGCCGGTCGACCGCGGTGCCGGTGCGGACCGTCGACGCCGAGCCGGGCCAGCAGCCGCGCCGAGCGGCGCCCACACGCTGCTGCCGTGGTCGTCCGCGGTGACGTCCATGCCGAGCCCTTCCGGGTTGCCCAGGAAGTAGAAGTGGAACTGCGCGACCAGCTCGGCCGCCGAGAACGACTCCTCGCGGTTGAAGAACGAGTGCCCGAACACCTCGAACAGCACCGCCCGGGCCCGGTCCGGCATGCCGAGCCGGTCCAGCAGCTCGGCCGCGGTCACCCCGTCCAGCTGCGCGTACGTCCGGGTCCGGTCGAACTCCAGCAGCGTCGCGGCGGCGGCCCGGTCCACCCGCCGCAGGTCGCGCAGCCGCAGGCTGGGCGAGCGGGCCAGCAGCGCGAGCAGGTTGACCGGCGGCAGCCCCGGCAGCGAGGCGAAGTCCTCCGCCGGCCAGGCCCGGGAGATCACCGGGTAGCCCGGCAGCGGCCGCAGGAACCCCAGCTCCGGGTCGATCCGGCGCAGCACCGACCGCCAGGTGTAGTACTGCCGGAAGAAGCCGTGGAAGCCGTGCTCGACCTGCTGGACCGTGCCGTCCGGCAGCGTCGCGGGCCACGCGGCGAGCCGGCCGCCGAGCTGCCCGGCCGCCTCCAGCAGCGTCACCCGCACGCCCCGCTCGGCCAGCACCAGCGCCGCCGACACCCCGGCGATGCCGCCGC
This sequence comes from uncultured Actinomycetota bacterium, assembly GCA_963770145.1. Taxonomy (GTDB): domain Bacteria; phylum Actinomycetota; class Actinomycetes; order Mycobacteriales; family CADCTP01; genus CADCTP01. Next base: position 92,605 of record CAVYOJ010000004.1, read on the forward strand.
CGACCACCACCGCCGAGGTCGCGCCCGGGCACGCGCCACGGCCGGTCGGCCCGCGGCGTGACCACGGCCCGCGGGTGCATCCCGAGCAGCCCCCGCAGGGTCCGGTCCAGCACGGGACGGACCCTACAAAGGCCCGCGGGCCCCGCGCCCGTCGAGCGGCGCGCGGCGCCCGCTGCCCGCCGCCTTCGTTCCGGGGCGGACGCCGCACCGCGGTCGTCGGCCGTCGCGGCAGCGGCTTGCCTTTGCGGGCGGCGTGACGTAGGAGCAACGCATGACGCTCGCGCTCACCGAGGAGCAGGAGCTGCTCCGGTCCACGGCCGCTGACTTCGTCGACTCCGAGGTGGTGCCCAACCGGGCCCGCTGGGACCGGGACGAGCTGGTCGACCGGGAGATCGTCGGCCGCCTCGGCGAGCTCGGCTTCCTCGGCCTGACCCTGCCCGAGGAGCTCGGCGGCACCCCGGTCGACTCCCGGTCGTACTGCCTGCTCATGGAGGAGCTCGGCCGCGGCGACTCGGCGATCCGCGGCATCGTCAGCGTCAGCCTCGGCCTGGTCGGCAAGTCCATCGCCGGGTACGGGACGGAGGACCAGAAGAAGGAGTGGCTGCCCGGCATCGCCTCGGGCGACACGCTGGCCTGCTTCGGGCTCACCGAGCCCGGCATCGGCTCGGACGCCGGCAACCTCACCGCCCGCGCGACCCGGGACGGGGACGACTGGCTGATCACCGGCGAGAAGGTGTTCATCACCAACGGCACCTGGGCCAAGGTCGCGCTGGTCTTCGCCCGCACCGGCGGCGCCGGCCCGCGCGGGGTGACCGCGTTCCTGGTGCCGACCGACGCGAGCGGCTTCGAGGCCCGCGAGATCAAGGGCAAGCTCGGCCTGCGCGGCCAGGCCACCGCGAGCCTGCACCTGGACGAGGTCAGGGTGCCGGACGCCAACCGGCTCGGCGACGAGGGCAAGGGCTTCCGGGTCGCGATGTCCGCGCTGGACAAGGGCCGGATGAGCATCGCCGCCGGCTGCGTGGGGATCGCCCGCGGCTGCCTGGAGGCCGCCACCGGGTACGCGACCGACCGGGTGCAGTTCGGCAAGCCGATCGCCGGCCACCAGCTGGTGCAGGAGCTGCTCGCCGACACCGCGGTCGACGTGGACGCCGGCCGGATGCTCACCTGGCTGGCCGCCGACCTGCTCGACCGGGGCGAGCCGATGAGCCTGGCCGCCTCGAAGGCGAAGCTGTTCGCCAGCGAGGCCGCGGTCCGGGCGGCCAACAACTGCCTGCAGGTCTTCGGCGGCTACGGCTACATCGACGAGTACCCGGTGGGCAAGTATCTGCGCGACGCCAGGGTGATGACCCTGTACGAGGGCACCAGCCAGGTGCAGAAGCTGATCATCGGCCGGGCGCTGACCGGGATCAGCGCGTTCTAGTCCGCTCCAGCAGCGCGATCGCGGACAGCAGGTCGACCAGGTCGGCGATCCGGCGCGGGTTGCGGCCGGTGCGCTCCTCGATCCGCCGCAGCCGATACTGCGCGGTGTTGGGGTGCACCTGCAGCCGCTCGGCCGCGACCCGAAGGTTGAGGTCGGACGCGGCGAACACCCGCGCGGTCTCGATCAGCCCGCCGCCGCGCTGCCGGTCCTCCTCCAGGAACGTGCGCAGCCGCGGGTCGACCAGCCGCCGGGCCGTGTCGTCGGCGTGCAGGGCCAGGTAGTCGAACGGGGACAGCTCGGGCAGCGCCACCACCCCGCCGTCCACGCCGACGTCGGCCAGCGCCGCGCTCGCCTCCTGGTACGACCGGGGCAGCTCGGCGATCCCGGCCGCCACCGTGCCGACCCCGACCGCGAGCGGCACCCCGCCGATCCGCAGCCGGCGCTGGGTCTCCTGCAGCCGGGCGCACACGTCGGCCGCGTCCGCCCCGGGATCGGCCGCCCGCAGCGCGGCGACGACGACCAGCTCGTCCCGCCGCCGCACGACCAGTGCCCGCCCGGTCGGCCCGCCGGCCCGGACCAGCGCCTCGGCCGCCACGTGCGGCGCGTCCGGGTGCGTCGTCACCGGCATCGCGCTCGCCACCAGGGCCGGCGACCGCTCGGTCAGCCCGTACGCCTGGGCCGCGGCCAGCAGCGGCCGGTACGTCGGCAGCTCGCCGGCGAGCAGGTGGTCGAGCAGGTCCCGCCGCTCCCGGTCGGCGTCGGCGACGAGATGCTGCTGATACTCCACGTACGCCCGGGACGCGTGCGTGCAGGCGATGTCGCTGTAGCGCATGACCGGTGTGGCCAGCTCCAGCGCCGCCTCGTGCCCGGCCGGCGAGTCGCCGGCGTGCTCGAGCACCGCCTCCCAGAAGACCTGCCGGCCGATCCGGAACGCGTGCAGGAAGTCGTCCAGGGCGATGCCGTCCCTGGCCCGGCGCAGCGCGCACGGCCGGGCGAACGCGAGGTCCTCCCGGGTGACCGGCCGGTTGTCCAGCGCGGCCAGCTTGGTCCGGTAGTGCCGGCAGATCTGGTCGTGCACGTCGGCGAAGAACCCCTCGTCCCGCCCCCGGTAGGCCGGGATCTCCGCCGGCATCCGGGCCAGCGCCCGCTCGGCCAGCTCGTCCACCTCGGCCAGCAACGCGGCGAGGATCCGGTCCCGCTCGGACCGGGCAGTGCGGGTCGCGGTGAGCACCATGCCTCAGGTGACCACGACATGTCCCCCGGTAACAATGGCATTGGTCCAGATGAACAACGTCTAACGGCAGATATTGGTCCCAGTCAACGATTACCAGGATCCTGGCCGGACCTACGGTCGTCGTGATGCCCAAAGACGCCGCGCTCACGGTGACCGATCTGGTCGTGCGGTTCGGCGGCGTCACGGCGCTGGCCGGGGTGTCGTTCACCGTGCCGCGCGGCGAGGTCTGTGGGCTGATCGGCCCGAACGGCGCCGGCAAGACGACGCTGTTCGACTGCGTGAGCCGGCTGACCCGCCCGCGGTCCGGTCGGATCGAGCTGGCCGGCCGCGACCTGCTTGCGCTGCCGGCGCACCGGGTCGCCGAGCTCGGGGTGGCCCGCACCTTCCAGCACCTCGGGCTGGTCCCCTCGTTGTCGGTGCGGGAGAACGTGATGCTCGGCGCGCAGGGCGCCGGCATCGGCTTCCTGCCGGCCGCGCTGCGCCTGCCCGGCCTCCGGGCCCGGGAGCGCGAGCTGCGCGACCGGGCCGACGCGGTGCTGGACCGGCTCGCGCTGGCCGGCATCGCCGCGCGACCGGCGGCCGGCCTGCCGTACGGGACGCTGAAGCGGATCGAGCTGGCCCGGGCGCTGGCCGCCGCGCCGGACCTGCTGATGCTCGACGAGCCGGCCAGCGGCCTGTCCCACGAGGAGGTCGACGAGCTCGCCGGCGTGATCGAGGACGTCCGCGCCGACATGACCGTCCTGCTGGTCGAGCACCACATGGGCATGGTGATGCGGCTGTCGGACACGGTCGTCGTGCTCGACTTCGGCCGGGTGGTCGCGACCGGGTCGCCGGCGCAGGTGCGCGAGGATCCGGCCGTGCTGGCCGCATACCTGGGGACGCCGGCGTGACCGCACTGCTCGAGGTCGAGGGCCTCACCGCCGCGTACGGGCAGATCCGTGCGCTGCACGGGGTCGACCTCACCGTCGGCGAGGGTCAGGTGGTCGCCCTGCTCGGCCCGAACGGCGCGGGCAAGACGACCACGCTGCGCTCGATCTGCGGGATGGTCCGGGCCAGCGGCCGGATCACCTTCCGTGGCAGGGATCTGACCGGGCTGGCCACCGAGAAGGTGACCAGGCTCGGGATCGCGCACGTGCCGGAGGGCCGGGGCACCTTCCCCGGCCTCACCGTGACCGAGAACCTCAAGCTCGGCGCGTACGGCCGGCGCGACCCGGAGGTGCGGCGCGACATCGACCGCTGGTTCGAGATCTTCCCGCGGCTGGCCGACCGGCGGGACCAGCCGGCGGGCAGCCTCTCCGGCGGCGAGCAGCAGATGCTCGCGGTGGCCAGGGCGCTGCTGTCCCGGCCGACGCTGCTGCTGCTGGACGAGCCCTCGCTCGGGCTGGCGCCGCTGGTGGTCCGGGAGGTGTTCGAGGTGCTCGACCGGATCCGGGCCGAACAGGGCACCGGGATGCTGCTGGTCGAGCAGAACGCGGCGCTCGCCCTCGAGCTCGCCGACGCCGCGTACGTGCTGGCGGCCGGCCGGACGGTGCTGTCCGGCCCGGCTTCGGAGATCCGCGCCGAGGACTCGGTCCGGCGCAGCTACCTCGGTCAGTAGGAGGTCGTGCGTGGAGCGGTTCCTGCAGGTGGTGGTCGACGGCATCGCCGACGGCTCGGTCTACGCAGCGCTCGCGCTCGCGCTGGTGCTGATCTTCCGGTCCACCGGGGTGGTCAACTTCGCGCAGGGCGAGATGGCGATGTTCGCCACGTTCGTCGCCTGGGCGCTGGCCGACGCCGGCGTCCCGCTCGGGCTGGCCGTGCTCGGCGCGCTGGCGTTCGCCTTCGCCGCCGGCATGGTCGTCGAGCGGGTGCTGATCCGCCCGGTCGAGGGCAGCAACCCGCTCAGCCTGGTGATCGTCACGCTCGGCCTGTTCATCGTCGTCAACTCCGCCGCCGGCTGGATCTGGGGCTTCAACATCAAGGAGTTCCCGGCGCTGTTCCCCGGCGGGGTCGCCGAGATCGGCAACGTCTCGCTGTCGATCGAGTCGCTCGGCATCATCGCCGTGCTGCTCGTCGTGGTCGGGCTGCTGTGGCTGCTGTTCACCCGCACTCCGATCGGGCTGGCGATGCGGGCCGCGGCGCAGTCGCCGTCCTCGGCCCGGCTGGTCGGCATCCCGGTCGGCCGGATGCTCATGCTCGGCTGGGGACTGGCCTCGCTGCTCGGCGCGCTGGCCGGGGTGCTGGTCGCGCACCGGCTGTTCCTCGACACCAACCTGATGGCCGGAGTGCTCGTCTACTCCTTCGCCGGCGCCGCGCTCGGCGGCTTCGACTCGCCGATCGGCGCGGTCGTCGGCAGCTGGATCATCGGCGTCACCGAGGCGCTCGCCGGCACCTACATCGACGTGATCGGTTCCGACCTCAAGGTGCTCGTGCCGCTCGGGATCATCTTCGTCGTGCTCGTGGTCCGGCCGTCCGGGCTGTTCGGCTCGCCGGAGGTGAGCAGGGCATGAGCGGGCGCGAGTGCTCGCCGCGCGAGCGGGGCCGGACATGAGCCTGGTCCGGGTCACCGCCGGCTCGCGGGCGCACAGGGCGCTGCGGGCCGGCACCGCGCTGCTCGTCGCGATCGTCGTCATCGCGATCCCGTTCAACTCGAACCCGTCCGTGAACGGCAACCTCACGCTGGTCATGTCGTACGCCGTGGCCGCGATGGGGCTCGGCCTGCTGGTCGGCTACGCCGGGCAGATCTCCCTCGGGCAGGGCGCGTTCTTCGCCATCGGCGCGTACGCCGCGGCGGCCATGCTGGCCAAGACCGGCCTGCCCGTACCTGCTGGCCATGCCGGTGGCGGCCGCGGTGACGTTCCTGATCGGGCTGGCGTTCGGGATTCCGGCGGTGCGGCTGCGCGGGCTCTACCTGGCGCTGGTCACGCTCGCCCTCGCGGTCGCGGTCGGGCCGGTGATCAAGCGGGCCGAGCCGGTCACCGGCGGCGTCTCCGGCCTGTCGGTGCGGCAGCCACCGGTGCCGGGCTGGCTCGCGGTCGACCCGGACCAGTGGCTCTACCTGCTCAGCCTGGCGGTGACCGCGCTGATGCTGCTGCTGGCGGCCAACCTGACCCGCGGCAGCCTCGGCCGGGCGCTGGTCGCCATCCGGGACGGCGAGCGGGCGGCCCGGACCAGCGGTGTGCACGTCAGCCGCACCAAGGCGCTGCTGTTCGCGATCGGCGGCGCGTACGCGGGCGTCGGCGGCGCGCTGTTCGCGTACGGGCAGGGCTTCGTCGCACCGGAGTCGTTCACGCTGCTGCTGTCGTTCACGTTCCTCGGCGCGGTCGTCGTCGGCGGCCTGGGCACGGTGATCGGCTCCGTGCTCGGCTCGCTGTTCGTGGTGTTCGTGCCGCAGTACGCCGGCGACGTCAACCAGGCCCTCACCGGTGTGATCTACGGCTGCACCCTGATCGCGGTCGTCTACCTGCTGCCCGGTGGCGCCGCCGGGCTGCTGCGCCGACTGCGCCGGCTGCTGGTCGGCGTGGTCGAACCTGCCGTCGAGCCGGCTCCCGTCGTCCCCGAACCCGAACCCTCCCCACCACCGCCCGAAGCTCAGCGAGGAGTCCACGATGCGGTCCCGACGAGTGATCCTGCCCCTGCTGGCGGCGACCCTGCTGCTCGCGGCCTGCGGCCGTGACGACAGCGGCGGAGGTGGTGGTGGCGGCAGCAGCGCCGCGCCCGGCGTCACCGACACCACCATCAAGCTCGGCAGCAGCTATCCGTTCAGCGGCCCGGCCTCGGCGTACAGCGCGATCCCCAAGGCGCTGAACGGCTTCTTCAAGAAGCTCAACGACAACGGCGGCGTCAACGGCCGCAAGGTCCAGTTCGTCACCTACGACGACGGGTACGAGCCGCAGCGCGCGCTGGCCAACGCCAAGCGGCTGGTCGAGCAGGACAAGGTGTTCGCGATCGTGAACCCGCTCGGCACCGCGAACAACGTCGCCATGCGCGACTACCTGAACCAGAACAAGGTGCCGCAGCTGTTCGTGGCCACCGGCGCGACGGTGTTCGGCTCGGACCAGGCGAAGTTCCCGTACACGACCGGCTGGCAGCCGACGTACCAGACCGAGTCGAAGGTCTACGCCGAATACCTGAAGTCCGCCAAGCCGAACGCCAAGGTCGCCGTGCTCTACCAGAACGACGGCTTCGGCAAGGACCTGCTCGGTGGCTTCACCGAGGGCATCAAGGGCAGCGGGATCTCGATCGTCGCCCAGGAGAGCTACGAGGCGACCGACCCCACCGTCGCGCCGCAGGTGAAGAAGCTGGCCGCGTCGAAGGCCGACACGTTCCTCGACATCACCACGCCGAAGGCCGGCGCGCAGGCGATCGCCACGGTCGCGCAGACCGGCTGGAAGCCGCTGCACATCCTCAACTCGGTCGCCGCGTCCAAGGCGCAGGTGCTCAAGCCGGTCGGCTTCCAGTACGCGCAGGGCATCGTCACCGCGTCCTACTTCAAGGCGCTCGACGACCCGCGGTGGGCGAGCGACCAGGCGGTGCAGGAGCTCAAGTCCGACCTGCAGAAGTACGCGCCGGACGCCGACCCCACCGACCCCTACACCGTCTACGGCTGGCTGGTCGGCGGCACGATCGTGCAGGCGCTGCAGAAGATGACCTCGCCGACCCGGGACGCGCTGGTCGACGCGGCCAAGCACCTCGACTACACGCTCGGGCCTGCTGCTGCCGGGGATCACCGTCAAGACCGACGGCGAGAGCGACCCGTACCCGATCGAGGCCATGCAGATCGCCCAGTTCACCGGCGAGGACTTCGTGCTGAAGGGATCGGTGATCCAGGCTCCTCGGGTGAGTGCCCTCGGCTCCTCGGGCACTCGGGGCGAGCCCCCGACGGTCAGGGATCCTCCGCAGGGCGGCACCCCGACGGGTCTCCTGACTCGGGGGGCGGCGACCCCTGAGGGTGAGTTTGGCGGATCTTGAGGACCGGGTATCTCCGGGCCGACACACGGGGGCCTACTCCCGAAGGGGCTCGAACGATGCTCGCTCTCGCCGGTGCGGTGGTCTTCGCCCTCGCGCTGATCCTCGACTGGGCGAACGCGACGGTCTCCGACGCGTTCACCCCGCAGACGTTGCTGTTCCTCGGCCTGCTGCTCGTCGCCCTGCACCTGGGCGGCGTGGGCACCACGTACAAGTGGGGCACCCGGGCCCGGGCCGGGGGCTGGCGCCGTCGTTAGCGGATCATGGGGTCCGACCCGCCTGTGGGGGCGGGCGGACCCCATGACCGGGAGGGCTCGTGAGCGGCGACACGCAGGCGCTCGTCGGCCTTCTCATGGTGGTCGGCATCGTCGGCATCCTGTTGCCGATCTTCCCCGGGCTGCCGGTGGTCTGGGCGGCCGGGCTGTGGTGGACGATCGCGGACGGCGGCGGGCCGGTCCGGTGGACGATCTTCGCGGTGATGACGGTGCTGTTCGCCGTCGGCGCGACCGCGAAGTACGTGCTGCCGGCCCGGTCGGCCGCCACCCGCGGGGCGCCGTTCGCAACGCTGGTGGTCGGCGGGATCGGCGCGGTGATCGGCTTCTTCGTGATCCCGATCGTCGGCCTGATCGTGGGCTTCGTGCTCGGGATCTACCTGGCCGAGTACGTCCGGCTGCGGGCGGCCGGCCGGGCCTGGGACTCCACCCGGGCCGCGCTCGTCGCGATCGGCATCGGCATGCTGATCGAGCTGACCGCCGGGCTGCTGATGTTCGGGGTGTGGCTGCTCGGCGTCTGGATCACGTAGTGGCCGGCCGGGCCTCCGCCCGGCTCAGCTCGTCCGCGGTCACCTTCCGCTCGGCCACGAAGGACAGGAACGGGATCGTCCCGGCCAGCATGACCAGCACGGTCTTCACCGGCGACCAGCGCGCCCGGAAGGCCAGGTTGACCGCGGCCACCAGGTAGACCATGTAGAGGAAGCCGTGCATCGGGCCGACGACCGCGACCACCCCGGGCGAGTCGGCCAGATACTTCAGCGGCACGCCGACCAGCACCAGGATGATCAGCCCGACGCCGACCACGTACGCCAGCACCCGGTAGAACAGCAGCGACGCCCTCACCGCGCGTCCTCGTTCAGCCGGGCCAGGTAGCGGTTGTACGCGGCCAACTCCGGGTCCTCCTCGTCGGTCACCGGGACGACCGCGGCGGCCGGCTCCGGTCGGGGCGTGCGCGCGGGCACCGGCTTGGCCTCCGGCGGCGCCCTTGACGGCGTCCCGGCAGACCCGAAACCAGACCACGACCGCGAAGACCGCGAACGCGGGCCACTGCAGCGCGTACCCCAGGTTCTGGGCGGAATGAGTGGTCTCCGACCGGTGCCACTGCCACAGCCCGAGCCGCAGCATCACCAGCGTCGCGACCACGGCGAACGCGTGCCAGGCCAGCCACCTCGGGGTGAGCAGCCGGCGCATGTCCTCACGGTAGCCGCCCTCGTCCGGGCCGGCGCCGCGTGGGGCATGATCGGTCCGTGACCGACGGACCGGTGGAACACGACCTGGAACTGACCGTGAGCGCGCTCAAGGACGGCGTGCTCGATCTCGGCATCTCCGGCGGGCTGGTGGAGATCCGGCGCTGGGAGGGCCAGCTGGCCGAGTCCGGCGCGCCGGCGCTGGTCGAGATCGGGGCCGGGCTGGCCGAGCTGCGCGGCGAGCTGGAGAGCGACGCGCCGGACACGGGCGCCGTCGCCGCGCTGCTGCTCGACCTCGGCCGGCGGACGCTCGCGGTCGGCGAGACCCTCGACGAGGGCGACACCCGCCGCGGCCGTGGTCGAGCTCGGCAACCTGCTCGTCCGCGAGGCCGAGACGCTGCCCAAGGAGTAGGGCTAGCCCGACCGGCGGGGCGCGCTCGGCGGCGGGACGACCGGGCCGATGTCGCCGTCCGGCGCCTCGTCGAGGTCGACCATGACCGGCGCGTGGTCGCTCGGGCCGCTGCCCTTGCGGGCCTGCCGGTCCACCCAGGCCGCCCGCAGCCGCTGCTGCACTCCGCCGCCGGCCAGCACCAGGTCGATCCGCATGCCGAGGTCCTGGTGGAAGGCGCCGGCCCGGTAGTCCCAGTAGCTGAACACGTGCGGGGCGTCCGGCCAGCGCAGCCTGATCACGTCGGCCAGGCCGGTCGCCTCCAGCTCGGCCAGCGCGGCCCGCTCCTCCGGCGTGACGTGGGTCGAGTTGCCGAACTTGCGGATGTCCCAGACGTCAGCGTCGGTCGGGGCGATGTTCATGTCGCCGCAGACGACGGTGTCGGCGAGGTCGGCCGGCAGGGCGCCGGCGAGCGCCTTGAGCCAGGCGAGCTTGTAGACGAAGTGCGGGTCGTCCGGGGTGCGGCCGTTGGGCACGTAGATGCTCCACACCCGCAGGCCGGCGCAGGTCGCGGAGACGACCCTGGCCTCGGCCGGCTGGGCCGGGTCGGGGAAGCCGGGCTGGCCGGTGAAGCCGACGGTCACGTCGTCGAGCCCGACCCGGGACAGGATCGCCACCCCGTTCCACCGGCCCTCGCCGACGTGCACGTACGCGTAGCCGCGCCGGTCGAGGTCGGGCTTGAACGTCGCGTCCCACTCGGCGTCGGGCAGCTTGGTCTCCTGCAGGCAGACCACGTCCGGCGCGCGGGTGTCCAGCCAGTCGAGCAGGCGGGGCAGCCGCGCCTTGGCCGAGTTCACGTTCCAGGTCGCCAGCCGCATCACCTCACCGTAACGGGTGGGTACGACGGTCCCGCGCGCCACCGCCGCCCGGCGCTGACCGGGCGGTGCCCACGGGCCGCGGCCGTCCGAGGACTGACAGGATGGGGCTCATGGGGGAGTGGGTGCTGTTCGACTACGGCGGCGTGTTGTGTCGGGATCAGTCGGCCGAGGATCGGCGGGCGATCGAGGTGGCGGTCGGGGTCGACGACCCGGACCGGTTCTGGGCCGCCTACTGGGGGCTGCGTCGGCCGTACGACGAGGGGACGATGAGTCCGGCCGACTACTGGAGCCGGGTGCTCGGCATCGACGTCGGTGACCGGCTGGACGCGATCGAGGCGGTCGACGTCGCCAGCTGGTCCCACCTGTACGAGGAGACGTTCGTGCTGGCCCGGCGGCTGGCCGCGCGCGGCACCCGGCTGGCCCTGCTGTCCAACTGCCCGGAGCCGATGGCGGTCGCCATCGACGGGATGAGCTGGACCGACCTGATCCCGAACCGGTTCTACAGCTGCCGGCTCGGGCTGACCAAGCCGGACGCCGCGATCTACCAGAAGGTGCTGACCGCGCTCGGCGCCCGGCCGCAGGACGTCACGTTCGTCGACGACCGGCCGCCGAACGTCGCCGCCGCCGCCGCGCTCGGCCTGCGGGCGCTGCTGTTCACCGATCCGGCGACCCTGGCCGCCGACCTCGACCTGCAGGGAGACGCGTGAACTACGACGTCATCGTCATCGGCGGCGGCCCGCCGGGGGAGAACGCGGCCGACCGCGCCCACCGCGGCGGCCTGTCCGTCGCGCTGGTCGAGCACCAGCTGGTCGGCGGCGAGTGCTCGTACTGGGCGTGCATCCCGAGCAAGGCCCTGCTCCGGCCGGTCGAGCTGTACGACCAGGCCCGGGCGATGCCCGGGGTCAGGGAGGCGGTGACCGGTTCGCTCGACGCGGGCGCGGTGTTCAAGCGCCGTGACTGGTTCGTCGGCGCCGACCCGAGCAAGCCGTTCGCCCACGACGACGCCGGGCAGCTCGCCTGGCTGGACGGCGCCGGGGTGGCGTTCGTGCGCGGGCACGGGCGGCTCGCCGGGGCCAAGACGGTCGAGGTGACCACGCCGGAGGGCGAGACCAGCACGCTGACCGCGAACCACGCTGTCGTGCTGGCGACGGGCACCACCGCGACCATCCCGCCGGTGCCGGGTCTGCGGGAGGCGCACCCGTGGACCAGCCGCGAGGTGACGAACGCGGAGAAGGCGCCGCGCCGGCTGATCGTGCTCGGCGGCGGCGTGGTCGGCTGCGAGATGGCACAGGCGATGCGCGGGCTCGGCGCCGAGGAGGTCACGATCGTCCAGCACGGGCCGCGGCTGCTGCCGAGGGCCGAGCCGGCCGCCTCCGAGCTGCTGCGTTCCGCGTTCGAGGCGGCCGGGATCACGGTGCTGACCGGCCGGAAGGCGACCGAGGCACGCCGGCCGGCCGGCGAGGTCACGCTCGTGCTGGACGACGGCCGCGAGATCGTCGGCGACGAGCTGCTGGTCGCCACCGGGCGCACGCCCAGCAGCGACGCGCTCGGCCTGGAGACGGTCGGGCTCGAGCCGGGCAGGTACGTCACCGTCGACGACGCGATGCACGTCCTCGACGGCTGGCTGTACGCCTGCGGCGACATCACCGGGCGGAACCTGCTCACCCACATGGGCAAGTACCAGGCCAGGGTGGCCGGCGACGTGATCGCCGCCCGCGCGGCCGGCAAGCCGGACGACGGGCCGGGCCTGCGGGCGCTGGCCGACGACGCCTGGGTGCCGCAGGTCGTGTTCACCGACCCGCAGGTCTGCTCGGTCGGGCTGACCGCGGCGCAGGCGGCGCAGCGGGGGCTGCGCACCCGGGTGGTGGAGTACGACGTGGGCGCGGTCGCCGGGGCCAAGCTGCTGGTCGAGGGCTACCGCGGGCACGCGACGCTGGTCGTCGACGAGGACCGGCGGGTGGTGGTCGGGGCGACGTTCGTCGGACCCGAGCTGGCCGAGCTGCTGCACTCGGCGACCGTGGCGGTCGTCGGCGAGGTCCCGCTCGACCGCCTCTGGCACGCGGTCCCGTCGTTCCCGACCGTGTCCGAGCTCTGGCTGCGGCTGCTGGAGACCTACGGCCTCTAGGCCATGATCCCTGGCGGCGAATCGGGAGTGACGGCCTAGAAGTCGGCGAGGCGGGCGGTCAGGTCGTCGGCCTTGCGGACCGCCGCGTCCCGGCGGCGGGTCGCGGCGTCCCGGCTCCGCTGCGCGTCCCGCTCGTGCCGGACCGCGTCCCGCTCGGCGTCCTCCGCCTCGGCCAGCCGCTCGCGCAGCTGCTCGACCTCCCCGGCCGCGGCGACCCGGTCCCGCTCGGCGTGCTCCAGCTCGTGCTCGGCCGTGGCCAGCGCCTCCTCGGCCGCCGCCCGCGCCTGCTCGGCCCGGTCGAGCTCCTCCTGCAGTTGGGCCCGCTCGGCCTCCCGCTGCTCGCGCAGCCGCCGCTCCCGGACGATCGCCGGGTCCTCGGCCCGCTCGTCGTCCCGGACCGCCCGCAGCCGGCGCGGCGGCTTGGCCGGCGCCGGCGGCGTCGCGTCGAACCCGGTCCGGCTCGCGGCCCGGACCAGCCGGCCGGCCCCGACCTCCGCCGCCACGTCCGGGTCGGCCAGCGCCGCGTGCAGCGTCTGCTCCAGCTCGTACGCGATGGCCTGGCTGACCGGGTGACCCGCGTCGGCGGCGACCTTGCGGGCCGAGCGGACCAGCGCGCCGACCAGCTGGGCCCGCTGGGTCGCGAGCTCCCGCAACGCCGGCCCGGACAGCTGCTCCTGGGCCCGGCGCAGCTCCTCGCCCAGCGCGACGAGCTGCTCGCCGACCTCGGGCTGGCGGCGGACCAGCAGGTTGAGGATGTAGGCGCTGACGGTCGGCCGCCGCAGCCGGCCGATCGCGGCGGCCAGCGGGCGGTTGCCGGCGGCCCGCGCGGCCTGCACCTGCTCGTCCCGGGCGGCGGTGAACTCCTCCGGCGCGAGACCGTAGAGCTCCTCGGCCGCCTGGTCGACGAGCTCGTCCAGCTCCTCGGTCTCGGTCAGCGCGACCCGCCTCCAGGGCCGGAGGAGCCGTCCGCCCGATCGCCGGACCCGGGCACCTGCTGGTCGCCGTCGCCGGTCGGTACGGTCATCGACCGCGGGCGGGCGATCGGAACCCCGACGGGGCGGCCGTCGGGGTCCACCCAGGTGCCCGAGGCGGGGTCGAGGTGGGCCGTGCTCACCACCTGGCCGGTGCGCTTGTCGATCACGTACGCCTGGTCGGCCCGGCCGTCCGGGCCGGCCGCGCCGGTCTCGTTGTCCTCGGTGTCGGCGAAGACGATCACGGTCCCGGCCGCGGTCTCGACGGCGGCGTCCGGACGCCCGTCGCCGGTGTAGTCGTGCTCGACCGGCAGCTGTCTGCTCGTCCCGTCGACCTCGACGGTCATCGATTCGCCACCCGGCTCCGGCTCGGCGGGCGGCCCGTCGTGCACGCTCATGCTGGTCTCCTCGCGTCGTCCGGATTCTTCCCTCCCGGGCGTACCAGAGCCGCCCCGGGTCACCGAGACGGGTCAGCCCTCCTCACCACCCGAGCAACATTCGTTGCAGAGCGTGTCCGAAGTTGCAGTCAAATTCCGATCCGGACCGGTTTTCAGCTACTCTCTGCAACACGGAGCCGCCTGGGGGCCGGAGACGGGTCGAGAAGTTCGGTCCCCCCCGAGCGGCGATGAGGAGCGATCAACATGTCTGCCTTCTCCTGCGACGGCGGTAGCTGGACGTTCGCTGACGGCGGCTCGTGGACATTCGCCGATGGCGGTTCGTGGACCTTCGCCGACGGTGGTAGCTGGACGTTTGCCGATGGTGGCAGCTGGACGTACACGGATGGCGGCAGCTGGACCTGATCAATCTCTGCGGCGGCCGGCCCATAGATCCGGCCGCCGATCCTTGCAAGAGTCTTGCACCGCCATGGCATCCTGAGCGGGTTGTCGCCCAGCCGCGGAGAGACCATGGCGCAGACCGCATCCCCGACCTCCCGGTCGGATGCCGTGCGGTCCAGGGTCGGACCTCGCGTGCTCACTGCGATCCTCGGGCTCGGCGCGGTGGCCGGATTCATCTTCGGCGGCCTCGGCACGGTGGACCCGCAGCCGTCACCGTTCTGGACTCCGGCGGTCCTGTTCGCCGCCTTCCTCGCGGCTGAGGCCACCCACCTCCATATCGAGTTCCGGCGGCAGAACAACTCGATCTCCCTGTCCGAGATCCCGCTGATCGTCGGGCTGTTCTTCGTCGATCCGCTCACCCTGCTGCTCGTCCGGCTGCTCGCCGCGGCCACGGTCGCCGTCCTCCAGCATCGTCCACTGGTGAAGGCACTGTTCAACCTCGCGCTGTTCTCGGCCGAGGTGGTCGTCGCTTCGCTGGTGTTCTATGCCTTTCCGACACACGACATCACGGAGCCGGAGTCCTGGCTGGCCGCGGTCGCGGCACTCTTCGCCGTCCTCGCGCTGACCGTCACGGCGATGCAGGGCGTCATCCTGCTGACCGACGGCCCGCAGCCGTGGGCGAAGGTCGGACTCAACGCGATGTTGTCGGCGTTGATCGTCGCACTCAACGGTGCGGTTGCGCTGGTCGTGGTCATGGTGCTGCACATCAGCCCCTGGTCGGGGCTGGTGCTCGCGGTGCTGTGCGCCGTCCTGCTCCTCGCCTACCGGGCGTACGCGCGTTCGTTCCGGCAGCACGCCAGCCTGCGCCGGGTGTACGGGTTCAGCCGGCTTCTCGAGCTGACCCGCTCGTCCGAGGCCCCGCTCGACACCGCCCTCAACGAGGCCAGGGACGTTCTCAACGCGAGCACGATCACCCTGCGGCTGGTCGGTGAGCGGCCCTTGTCGATCATGGTGGACGGGGACGGGCGAGCGTCGACGCCGCCTCCGCTGGAGCCGGACGACCCGATCTCCACCCGGGCCCGGGGCAGCCGGTCGGGTGTCCTGCTCTCCGGCCGCAAGGCGGAGGCGGCGCTGGCCGCCCGGGGGGCCAGGGAGATCATCGCGGTCCCGCTGCGTTCCGGTCCGGACGCGCTCGGGCATATCGAGTTCTCCGATCGGCAGAGCTCGATGTCCCGGTACACCTCGGAGGACGTGCAGGTCGCGGACACGCTGGCGACCCGGCTCACGGCGGCGATCGAGAACCAGGACCTGGTGGCGCGGCTGCGGCACGCGGCGTACCACGACCTGCTGACCGGGCTGCCGACGCGGGCCCGGCTCGGCCAGCACCTCGACGCGGCGATCGAGGGCGCCTCCGCCGAGGACGGTGTGGTCGCCCTGGTCCAGCTCGACCTGGACCGGTTCAAGGAGGTCAACGACTCGCTCGGGCACACCTGGGGCGACGAGCTGCTGGTCCTGGTCGGGCAGCGGCTGAGCCACAGCTCGCCGGAGGGGGCGCTGGTGGCCCGGGTCGGCGCGGACGAGTTCGCGGTGACGGTCCGGGTGTCCGGGGCGAGCGAGGCGGCCGAGCTGGCCGCGAGACTGCGCGAGGCGGTCTCCACGTCGTACCCGCTGGCCGGGCTGACCATCGACGCGTCGGCGACCGTCGGCGTGGCGCTGGCCCCCGACCACGGCAGCGACAGCCCGACCCTGATGCGCCGGGTCGACGTCGCGCTGTCCAACGCCAAGAACGTCGGCCGGCGGGTGTCCATGTACGACCCGTCGATGGAGCAGGAGAGCCTGCAGCGGCTCCGGCTGGTCACCGAGCTGCGGACGGCGCTGGCCGCCGGCCAGATCGTGGTCCGCTACCAGCCGAAGATCAACCTGAGCTCCCGTGACCTGGTCGGCGTCGAGGCGTTGGTGCGCTGGCTGCACCCGGAGTACGGCGAGGTCGCGCCGGACCGGTTCGTCCCGCTGGCCGAGGTGACCGGCCTGATCGGGATCCTCACCGACCACGTGCTGCGGGCCTCGCTGGCCCAGTGCCGGCAGTGGCTCGACCGCGACCTGCGCATCCCGGTCGCGGTCAACCTGTCCGCCCGCTCGCTGTCGGACGCCGACTTCCCGGACCGGGTCGCCGGCATGCTGCGCGAGTACGACGTACCGCCGGACATGCTGTCGTTCGAGCTGACCGAGTCCAGCGTGATGACCGACCCGGACCGGATGCAGCCGGTCCTGCTGCGGCTGCACGACCTCGGCACCGGGCTGTCGATCGACGACTTCGGCACCGGCTACTCGTCGCTGTCCCAGCTGCGCCGGCTGCCGGTCGACGAGGTCAAGATCGACAAGGAGTTCGTGTTCACGATGGGCACGGACCTCGGCGACCTGGCCATCGTCCGGGCGATCATCGAGCTGGCGCACAGCCTCGCCCTGCGGGTGGTCGCCGAGGGCGTGGAGGACGAGCTGGCCCGCGACCTGCTGGCCGGCAACGACTGCGACGTGATCCAGGGCTACCTGGTCAGCCGGGCGCTCGACCCGGACCGGCTGGACGCCTGGCTGTCCGCGCGGACCGCGATCCAGCCCGGCCTGCCGGGGATCAAGGGGCGCCGGCTGCAGCTGCTCACCGGCTGAGCAGCTACCGGTTTCCGGTGCACGGCACGGTCCGTGTAACCTCTTCTGGGCCCGCCCCCTTAGCTCAGTCGGCAGAGCGTCTCCATGGTAAGGAGAAGGTCTACGGTTCGATTCCGTAAGGGGGCTCTGCGCGGTGGCCGCGGTCGCCGCGGGGCGGGGTAGCTCAGTCTGGCAGAGCAAACGGCTCATAATCGTTGTGTCGCGGGTTCAAGTCCCGCCCCCGCTACCACCCGATCGAGACCCGGCAATCCTGAGAGAGGCACTCCACCGTGGCCGCCACCGACATCCGCCCGAAGATCACACTGGCCTGCCAGGAGTGCAAGCGCCGCAACTACATCACCAGGAAGAACCGGCGCAACGACCCCGACCGGCTCGAGCTGAAGAAGTACTGCCCGCACGACAACCGCCACACGGTGCACCGCGAGACCCGGTAGCCGTCCGGTGCCGCTCGACCAGTCGTTCGTCGGCCGCACGTACCCGCCGACCCCGCCGTACGAGGTGGGCCGGGAGAAGATCCGGGAGTTCGCCGAGGCGATCGGCGACGACAACCCGGCCTACCGGGACCCGGAGGCCGCCCGCGCCCTCGGCCACCCGGACGTGATCGCGCCGCCGACGTTCGGCATCGTGCTGTCGATGACCGCCGGCCGGCAGGTCGTCGCCGACCCCGAGCTCGGCCTGGACTACACCCGGGTCGTGCACGGCGAGCAGCGGTTCGTGGTCGCCCGCCCGATCCGGGCCGGCGACCGGCTGACCGTGACGATGACCGTGGAGAACATCAGGGCCGCGGCCGGCAACGACATGATCACCACCCGCGGCGACGTGACGACGGTGGACGGCGAGCCGGTCTTCACGGCGTACTCGACGCTGGTCGCGCGCGGCACGGCGGGAGGCTGACATGCCCGGGTCCGCGAAGCCGCGGTACGACGACGTCGAGGTCGGCACCGAGCTGCCCGGCCAGACCTTCCCGGTCCACCGGGTCAACCTGGTGATGTACGCGGGGGCCTCCGGCGACTTCAACCCGATCCACTGGAACGAGCGGTTCGCCACCGCGGTCGGCCTGCCCGACGTGATCGCGCACGGCATGTTCACGATGGCCGAGGCCGCCCGGGTGCTCACCGACTGGGTCGGCGACCCCGGCGCGATCGAGGAGTACGGCGTCCGCTTCAGCCGGCCGGTCGTGGTGCCCGACGACGACCGCGGCGCGACGATCGAGGTCACCGGGACGGTCGCCGAGAAGCTCGACGGCAACCGGGTCCGGGTGGACCTCGCCGCCCGCTCGAACGGCCAGGCCGTGCTGACCCGCGCCCGCGCCGTGGTCCGGCTGCCCTGAGGCGAACCTTTCCGCGTACAGGCTCGTTCGCCGGACGATGAGCCGGTCCGCCCTGCGCCGCCGCGCCGCCGCGCTCGCCGCGGTGGGGCTGGTGGCCGCCGCCTGCACGAGCAGGGCCGGCGGCGACGGGTCCTTCCAGGCGTCCGCCTCGTCCCGGCCCGACCGTCCGGTGCACCGGCCGCCTCCGGGTCGGCCGCCTGCCCGGCCTCGTACGCGCAGCCCGACCCGCGCCGGCCCGAGGTCAGGCTCACCTTCGACCTCGCCGACGACCTCGCCACCGTGCGCGGCACCGAGGACGTGACGTTCACCCCCGACCTGCCGGTCCGGGAGCTGGTCTTCCGGCTGACCGCCAACACGCCGCCGACGGTCCGGCAGGGCACCCGGATCGAGGTCACCGCGGCCAGGTCGGACCCGAGCGGCGGTGCGTACCGGTTCCAGGCCGCCGGGGCCGCCGCCGGCACCCAGGGCGGCCTGCTGGTGCTGCCGCTGGGCCGGCAGGTGCCGGCCGGCGAGCGGGTGACCGCGCACGTCGAGTTCACCCTGACCCTCGGCAAGCAGGCGTTCGACCGGTTCGGCCGGAACGCGGACTACGCCTGGTGGGGCAGCGGGCAGCCGCTGCTGGCCTGGGAGCGGGGCGTCGGCTGGCACGAGGAGCCGCTGCTGCAGTACACGGCGGAGAGCGCGACCAGCGAGGCGGCCCGTACGGACCTGACCGTCACCGCGCCGGGGAAGTACACGGTGCTGTCCAGCGGCACCCAGGACGCCCCGGCACGACTCCGGCGAGGGCGGCCGCAAGCGCTGGCACGCGGTCGCCGACCGGGCCCGGGACGTCAGCGTGGCGGTCGGCCCGTTCCGCACCGTCAAGGCGACCGTGGCCGGGACGACCGTGCAGGTCGGGACCGCGCCGGACAAGGCGCCGCAGCAGCTGCTGACCGAGGCCGAGCGGGGGGTGCGGGAGCTGGTGGCCCGGTACGGCCCGCCGCCGTTCCCGTCGATCAGCCTCGCCCGGCTCCCGATCAGCGGCGGCGGCATCGAGTATCCGGGCGCGATCCTGCTGCTCGACGACAGCCGCGTGGTCACCGTGCACGAGCTGGCCCACCAGTGGTTCTACGCGATGGTCGGCAACTCGCAGGCCCGCGACCCGTGGCTGGACGAGGCGTTCGCGACCTTCGCCGAGGAGGAGATCGACGGGACCACCGCCGCCACCAGGGGCGCGCTGAAGCTGCCGGGCAAGGTCGGCGACTCCACCACGGACTACGGCGGCAACGAGAAGGCGTACTACAACACCACGTACGGGAAGGGAGCGGCCGCGCTGATCGCGGCCCGCGACGCCGGCCCGCCGGACAAGTTCGATGCCGCGCTGCGCTGCTACGTCAACGCGAACGCCTGGCGGATCGCGAAGCCGGCCGACCTGGCCAAGGCCCTGGCCGGGCTGCCGGCCTCGACCAAGGTGCTGCAGCAGGCCGGCGCCCTGCCTTAGCCGCTCAGCGGGCCTCGGCGGCCAGCTTCTGGATCCGGGCCACGCCCTCGACCAGGTCGTCGTCGCCCAGCGCGTACGACAGGCGCAGGTAGCCCGGCGTGCCGAAGGCCTCGCCCGGCACCACCGCGACCTCGACCTCGTCCAGGATCAGCTCGGCCAGCTCGGTGGTCGTGGTCGGGGTGCGGCCGCGCAGCTCCCTGCCGAGCAGCCCGCGGGCGGACGGGTACGCGTAGAAGGCGCCGAGCGGCTCCGGGCACTCGAACCCGGGCACCTCGCGCAGCATCCGCACGATCGTCTGCCGCCGCCGGTCGAACGCCGCCCGCATCTCGTGCACCGCGCTCAGGTCGCCGCTGACCGCGGCCAGCGCCGCCCGCTGGGAGACGTTCGCGACGTTGCTGGTCAGGTGGGACTGCAGGTTGGCCGCCGCCTTGATCACGTCGGCCGGGCCGATCATCCAGCCGACCCGCCAGCCGGTCATCGCGTACGTCTTCGCGACGCCGTTGACCACGACGCAGCGGTCCGCCAGCTCGGGCACCGCGACCGGCATGGAGACGTGCTGCGCGTCGCCGTAGACGAGGTGCTCGTAGATCTCGTCGGTGACCACCCAGATCCCGTGCTCGACCGCCCAGCGGCCGATCGCCTCGACCTGGTCCGGCGGGTAGACCGCGCCGGTCGGGTTGGACGGCGAGCAGAACAGCAGCACCTTGGTCCGCGGCGTGCGGGCCGCCTCCAGCGCCGCCACCGAGGCCAGGTAGCCGGTCGTCTCGTCGGTCGGCACCGGCACGGTCACGCCGCCGGCCAGCGCGATCGCCTCCGGGTAGGTGGTCCAGTAGGGCGCCGGCAGCAGCACCTCGTCGCCCGGGTCGAGCAGCGTCGCGAACGACTGGTAGACGGCCTGCTTGCCGCCGTTGGTGATCAACACCCGGGCGGCCGGCACCTCGAAGCCGGAGTCGCGCAGCGTCTTCGCCGCGACCGCGGCGCGCAGCTCGGGCAGCCCGGCCGCCGGCGTGTAGCGGTGGTTGCGCGGGTCGCGGCAGGCCTCGGCGGCCGCCTCGACGATCGGTAGCCGGGGTCGGGAAATCGGGCTCGCCGGCGCCGAAGCCGATCACCGGCCGACCCGCCGCCTTGAGCGCCTTGGCCTTGGCGTCGACGGCGAGCGTCGCCGACTCCGCGATGGCCCCGATCCGGTCCGAAACCCGTGCTCCCATGCGCGTCACTCTATTTCCGTCGGGGGCGGCCCCCGTAACCCCCGGGCGGTGGCTCGGGTGCACTGGTGAGTTTTCGACCGACCTCTTCCAACGAGCCCCGCCGAGGCGGAGGACCCCATCGCCTTGACGACCCGCTCGGTGCGCGCGTGGCGGCCGCTCGGCCCACCGGTCCGGGTCGGAAGTCGCGGGCTGGTCAGGTCGGCTCGGTCGGGTGGGCCACGCCGGTGTCGACCTCCGGGCCGGCTTTGCGCGGGGGGAGGAGGGTTGCGTACTCTACTTCACCTGGGGTGGTAAGCCTCTGCGCCAGCATGGGCAGGGGCGGCCGGTCCTAGGGGCGTAGCTCAATTGGAAGAGTCCCGGTCTCCAAAACCGGTTGTTGCAGGTTCGAGTCCTGTCGCCCCTGCGCTCGGCGGCGCCACCCCGCGCCGTCGGCACGCACGCACCTCGACCGAGGAGAACCTCGTGAGCAGCTCCACCAGCACGGATGCTTCGGACGCCCGGCCGCCCAGGTCGTCCAAGGCGACCGCGCGCCGCGGTGGTCCCGCCGCCCGGCTCTCCCGGTTCTTCCGCGAGGTCATCGCGGAGCTCGGCAAGGTCATCTGGCCGACCCGCAAGGAGCTGGTGACCTACACCGCGGTCGTGATCGTCTTCGTGTCGGTCATGTGCGCGCTCGTGACGGGGCTGGACATCGGCTTCGGCAAGCTCGTCACCTGGGTGTTCGGCTGACCCAGCCGGCGCCCGCAGCACCTGACCCGGCCCACCGCGTGGGCCTGCCCGAACGGAAAGTGAGTTACCCCGTGTCCCAGCTGGACGAGACCGGCCTCCCCGCGGAGGGCGAGCGGCTCGACGACGAGGCCGCCACGCCGGCCGCGGACGTCGATGCCGGCGCGGCCGCGGCGACCGACGCCACGGGGGACGCGGCGCCGGCCGAGGGCTCGGCCCAGGACGACGAGGGCCAGACCGCCGAGGCCGCGGAACCCGCGGAGGCTGTCGAAGCCGCCGACGCGGTCGAGGCTGTCGAGGCTGTCGAGGCCGCGGAAGCCGCCGAGGCCGCCGAGGCCGCGGACGCCGTGGACGCTGTCGAGGCCGCGGACGCTGTCGAGGCCGCGGACGCTGTCGAGGCCGCCGCGGCGGAGGCGGCCGAGGAGCAGCCCGACGAGGAGGAGGACCCGGCCGAGGAACTGCGCCGCGCGCTGCGTACCTCCGTCGGCGACTGGTACGTCGTGCACTCGTACGCCGGCTACGAGAACAAGGTGAAGGCCAACCTCGAGAGCCGCATCGCGTCGCTCGACATGGAGGACTACATCTTCCAGGTCGAGGTGCCGACCGAAGAGGTCACCGAGGTCAAGAACGGCAAGCGCATGCAGGTGCAGCGCAAGGTCTTCCCGGGCTACATCCTGGTGCGGATGGACCTCAACGACGAGTCGTGGGGCGCGGTCCGCAACACCCCGGGCGTCACCGGGTTCGTCGGCGCCACCTCGCGGCCGTCGCCGCTGACCGTGGACGAGGTCGTCCGGATCCTCGTCCCGGCCACCCAGAAGAAGGAGACCAGGCCGCAGGTCAAGGTCGTCGACTTCGAGGTGGGCGAGTCGGTCACGGTCATGGACGGGCCGTTCGCCACGCTCCCCGCCACGATCAGCGAGATCAGCCCGGACGCACAGAAGGTCAAGGTGCTGGTCTCGATCTTCGGGCGCGAGACGCCCGTCGAGCTGTCCTTCAGCCAGGTTTCCAAGATCTAGAAGAGAGACGTACGTGCCCCCCAAGAGGAAGCTCACTGCAGTCATCAAGCTGCAGATCAAGGCCGGTCAGGCGACGCCGGCCCCGCCGGTCGGCCCCGCGCTGGGCCAGCACGGCGTGAACATCATGGAGTTCTGCAAGCAGTACAACGCCGCCACCGAGTCGCAGCGCGGCCAGGTCGTGCCGGTCGAGATCTCCGTGTTCGAGGACCGGAGCTTCACGTTCGTCACCAAGACGCCGCCGGCGGCCAAGCTGCTGCTCGCGGCCGCGGGCGTGGAGAAGGGCTCGGGCGAGCCGCACAAGACCAAGGTCGCCACGGTGACCCGGGATCAGGTGCGGGAGATCGCGCAGGCCAAGCTGCCCGACCTCAACGCCAACGACCTCGACCACGCCGAGCGGATCATCGCCGGCACGGCGCGGTCGATGGGCATCACCGTCGCCGACTGAGCGTTGTACCAGGTGCAACCCAGCAGTACGTGGGAGGGCCCGGAGCCGTCCGGGTCCGCCATGACCACAGGAGGAACGCAGTAGTGAAGCGCAGCAAGTCCTACCGGTCCGCGGCCGAGCAGGTCGACCGGACCCGGCTCTACTCCCCGCTCGCCGCGGCCCGGCTGGCCAAGGAGACCTCGACCACGAAGTACGACGCGACCGTCGAGGTCGCGATGCGGCTCGGCGTCGACCCCCGCAAGGCCGACCAGATGGTCCGCGGCACGGTCAACCTGCCGCACGGCACCGGCAAGACCGCCCGGGTGATCGTCTTCGCCTCCGGCCCGAAGGCCGCCGAGGCCGAGGCCGCCGGCGCGGACGTCGTCGGCGCGGAGGACCTGATCGCCCGGATCCAGGAGGGCTACCTGGACTTCGACGCGGCGATCGCCACGCCGGACCAGATGTCGAAGGTCGGGCGCATCGCCCGGATCCTCGGTCCGCGCGGCCTGATGCCCAACCCGAAGACCGGCACCGTGACGATGGACGTCGCCAAGGCCGTCTCGGACATCAAGGGCGGCAAGATCACCTTCAAGGTGGACAAGCAGTCCAACCTGCACCTGGTGATCGGCAAGGCCAGCTTCCCGGTCGAGCAGCTGGTGGAAAACTACGCCGCCGCGCTCGACGAGGTGCAGCGGGCGAAGCCGTCCGCGGCGAAGGGCAAGTACCTGAGGAAGGTCACGTTCGCGACGACGATGGGCCCCGGCATCCCGGTCGACCCCAACTCGACGCGCAACCTGCTGGTCGAGGACTCCGCCAGCTGACACCGCGCCCGCGGCGCCCCGGTCCTTCCCGGACCGGGGCGCCGTCGCATTTCCCGCGTCGCGGTTCGGGCCCTAGGCTGCGCGACGTGCGGGGGCGGGGGCGTCTTGCAGCGGTCGTGGCCGCGCTGTCGCTGGCGGCGGCGTGCAGCGGGGAGCCCGGGACGCCGGCGGCGAGCTCAGCGGCCGCCCGGGACGTCCCGGCCGGCGGCGCCGGCGACGAGCACACCGGCTCCGACGCCGACCGGGCCGCCGACCGTGACGATCGGCTGGTCCGGGGACGCGGTGCCGGCCAGCGTCGACGCCGGCCTCCCGCCGGACCCGGCCCGCCTGTTCGGCGCGATCACCCCGTACGTGCGGGCGCCGGACGTGATGATCGGCAACCTCGAGGGGACGCTGACCGACGTCGCCGGCAGCTCCAAGTGCGGCCCCGGCTCGACCGACTGCGTCGCCTTCCGCGCCCCGCCCGCGTACGGGCGGCTGTTCGCCCGGGCCGGCTACGACGTGCTCAGCCTGGCCAACAACCACGCGCACGACCACGGCGAGGCCGGCCTGGCCCAGACCCGCCAGGTCGTCCGGGCGGACGGGATGCTCACCACCGGCGGCCCGGACGAGATCGCGGTGACCACCGTCCGCGGGGTGCGGGTCGCCGTGGTCGGCTTCGCCCCGTACGGGTGGGCGGCCCCGTTGAACGATCCCGCCGCAGTGCGTTCGCTGGTCAGCCGTGCCGCCGCCCGCGCGGACATCGTGATCGTCGTCTTCCACGGCGGCGCCGAGGGCAGCGACGCGCTGCACGTGCCGGCTGGCCGGGAGCTCGCGTTCGGCGAGGACCGCGGCGACCTGCGCGCGTTCGCCCGGACCGCGGTGGCCGCCGGCGCGGACGCCGTGCTCGGTGCCGGCCCGCACGTCGTCCGCGGGGCCGAGGTCGTCGCCGGCCGCCCGGTGGCGTACTCGATGGGCAACCTGGTCGGCTACCGCGTGCTGTCCACCGCCGGCGTGCTCGGCACCACCGCGATGATCCAGCTCACCTTCCGGGCGGACGGCAGCTGGGTCGGCGGGCTGCTCCGGCCGACCCGCCAGGTGCAGCCCGGCTACCCGGAGCCCGATCCCGACCGGGCCGCGATCGCCCTGGTACGGCGGCTGTCGACGGAGGACTTCGGCCCGACCGCGATGCGGGTCGGGGCGGACGGGACACTCCGGCCGCCCGTGTAGGATGAACGCCGAAGTTCCCACCCGATGACCGCTGGCCGCTGGGCTCGCCCAGCCGAAGGTCCCGTCCCGAGACGGGCGACCCGCGCAGGATGGACGGTGTTGCCGCGGGTCCCTGACCTGCGCCCGCCCCGTGCGCCCTGCGCCGGGGCGTCTCTCGTTTCCCGGGCCTGGATGCCGGCCCGAGCAGGAGAGAGGAGGCACGTGGCGACCCAGGAGAAGATCGCGGCCGTCGCCGAGATCACCGAGCGGTTCCAGGGCTCGTCCGCGGCGGTGCTGACCGAATACCGCGGGCTGACGATGTCCCAGCTCACGCAGCTGCGCCGGTCGCTCGGCAGCGACACGACGTACACGGTCGTGAAGAACACGCTGACCAAGCGGGCCGCGGCCGAGGCCGGTTTCCCGGTCCCGGACGAGCTGCTCACCGGCCCCACCGCGATCGCCTTCATCAAGGGCGACCCGGTCGAGGCCGCCAAGGGTCTGCGCGACTTCTCGCGCACCAACCCGCTGCTGGTGATCAAGGGCGGCGTGCTGGAGGGCAAGGCCCTCTCGCCGGCCGAGATCCGGCAGCTGGCCGACGTCGAGCCGCGCGAGGTGCTGCTGGCCAGGCTGGCCGGCGCCATGACCGGCTCGCTGGCCAAGGCGGCCGGCCTGTTCCAGGCCCCGCTGTCGCAGGTCGCCCGCCTCGCCGCGGCCCTGCAGGAGAAGAAGGGCGAGGGCGGCAGCACCGATGCCGCGCCCGCCACCGACAACAACGACACCGCCGACTCGGCGACCGAGTAAGAGAGAGGACCCGCCGACATGGCGAAGATGAGCACCGACGACCTGCTCGACGCGTTCAAGGAGATGACGCTGCTCGAGCTGTCCGACTTCGTGAAGCAGTTCGAGGAGACCTTCGGCGTCACCGCGGCCGCGCCGGTCGCGGTCGCCGGGCCGGTCCAGGGCGGCGGTGGCGGCGCTGCCGAGACCCCGCAGGCCGAGGAGCAGGACGAGTTCGACGTCGTCCTCGAGGCCGCCGGCGAGAAGAAGATCCAGGTCATCAAGGAGGTGCGCGCGCTGACCAGCCTCGGCCTGAAGGAGGCCAAGGACCTGGTCGACGGGGCACCGAAGCCGGTCCTGGAGAAGGTCAACAAGGAGGCCGCCGAGAAGGCGAAGGCCCAGCTCGAGGGCGCCGGCGCGAGCGTCACCCTCAAGTAGTCCTGCCGGTTCCACCCGCTGCCCCCGCCCGCCCCGCGGTCGGGGGCAGCGCCATCTCCGCCCCCGGCCCGCCGCCCGTCAGCATCCCCGCCCGGACCGAGGGTCGGGCGTCGCGCCGGCTCGCGCCGGCGGTGGCGGGGCCCGGCGCGCCGGGGTGGGACGGGCGGCGCCGGCGTGTCGTGTGCCGGTTGTCGAGGTGCGTTCGACGCCGAAAGCGGCCCTCGGAAGCAGTCGTCGGCTCGGATCGGGTCCGATCCGGGCCTCGCGGGGCCGATGATCGAGATCCCGGGTTTGGGGCTGTGAGCTGCGGAAACGCGGGATCGGCCGGAGTGGCCGCCGAGCATCG
>CAVYOJ010000005.1:0-386071 GCA_963770145.1 uncultured Actinomycetota bacterium
TTCATCATCGCCTACCCGGAGCTGCTGCGGACCGGGCAGCTGATCTACAACGGGTTCTTCAACATCATCCCGACCGCGGTCGTCGTGGCCGCGATCTACGTGGCGATGAACCTGCTGCTGTCCCGGCTGGCGATCTGGCTGGAGCGGCGGGAGTCCCGGGTGCGCCCGGTGGTCGGCCTGGACGCCGCCGAGGCGGCGCCCGTCCGCCTCTAAGGCGTGTCTCCCGATCGGCGGTGGATGCCGGCGTCCCGGGAACCGAGCGCGCTTCGCGCGGGCGGCGCAGGGCAAGGCGGAGGGGTCGGCCGATACCGGGGTCGTATCGGTCGATCCCCGACAACGCGGCTGGACGTCGCCGGCGCCGCCAACCACGCCCTTGGGGTCAGTGCGCGATCTCGGTGGAGCGGGACTCGCGGACGACGGTGATGCGGATCTGGCCGGGGTAGGTCAGCTCGTCCTCGATCTGCTGGGCGACCTCGCGGGCGAGCATCTGCGCGGTCAGGTCGTCGACCGCGTCCGGCTGCACCATGACCCGCACCTCGCGGCCGGCCTGCATGGCGAAGACCCGCTCCACGCCGGGCTTGCCGGCGGCGATCTCCTCGATCCGCTGCAGCCGCTTCACGTAGGACTCCAGGCTCTCCCGGCGGGCGCCCGGGCGGCCGCCGGAGCACGAGTCGGCGGCCTGGGTGAGCACGGCGGCGATCGTGCGCGGCGCGACCTCGTTGTGGTGCGCCTCGATCGCGTGCGCGACCTCCTCGCTCTCGCCGTACTTGCGGGCCAGGTCGGCGCCGATCAGCGCGTGGCTGCCCTCGACCTCGTGGGTGAGCGCCTTGCCGATGTCGTGCAGGAACGCGCCGCGCTTGATCACGGTCGGCTCCAGCCCGAGCTCGGCGGCCATGATGCCGGCGATGTGCGCGGTCTCGACCAGGTGCTTGAGCACGTTCTGCCCGTAGCTGGTGCGGTAGCGCAGCCGGCCCAGCAGGGTCAGCAGCTCCGGGTGCAGGTCGGAGATGCCGACCTCGACCAGCGCGTCCTCGCCGGCGCGCACGCAGAGCGCCTCGACCTCCTCCTTGCTGCGCTCGTACACCTCCTCGATCCGGTGCGGGTGGATCCGGCCGTCGAGGACCAGCTTCTCCAGCGTGATCCGGCCGATCTCGCGGCGCACCGGGTCGAAGCAGGACAGCAGCACGGCCTCGGGGGTGTCGTCGATGATGAGGTTGACCCCGGTCACCGACTCGAACGCGCGGATGTTGCGGCCCTCGCGGCCGATGATCCGGCCCTTCATCTCGTCCGCCGGGCAGGTGCAGCACGCTGACCACGCTCTCCGCGGTCTGCTCGCTGGCGACCCGCTGGATGGCGTCGACGACGATCTTGCGGGCCCGCTGCTCGCCCTCGGACTGGGCCTCGGCCTCCAGGTCGCGGACGAGGATCGCGGCGTCCCGGCGGGTGCGCTCCTCGACCGCCTTGAGCAGCTCGGCGCGGGCGTCGGCGGCGGTGAGGCCGGCGATGCGCTCCAGCTCGCGCTCGTGCTCGCCCGCGCCGGTCGACGAGCTGGGTCTCCCGCTCGACGAGCGCCTGCTCGGTCTCGGTCAGCTCGGCGGTGCGCAGCTCGACCCGGCGGACGGTCGCGTCGACCCGCTCCTCGCGCTCGGCCAGCCGGCTCTCCCGGCGGTCGAGGTCCTGCTTGAGCGCGCGGGCGGTCTCGGTGATCTCGGCGGCGTCCCGCTCGGCCTGGCGGCGGGCGTCGAGCAGGGTGGTGGAGACCTCGAGCTCGGCCTGGCGGCGGGACTTCTCCGCCTCGGCGGCGAGGGCGGCCCGGATCGCCTCGGCCTCGGACCGGGCGCCGCGGCGGACCGCGTCGGCCTCGGCCTCGGCCAGCCGGCGGGTGGTGGCGGCCATCGTGTCGGCCTCGGCGCGGGCGGCGGCGGCGCTCTGCACGGCCTCCAGCCGGAGCTGGGAGACGTCCTCCTCGACCATCCGGCGCGCTCGCGCCATCAGCTCCGGTGAGATCTCCCCGTGCCGCGGTCGAACCGTCGAGCCGACGCCGGCCGCCCGCTCGGCGGCTCCTCCCGTCCCGCCGCCCGAGCCGTCGGCCGAGCCGGCTGCGCCGCCCGATCCGCCGGCCCGCGCCGCGCCGTCCGCCGAACCCGGCCCGGTGCCCGAGCCGGCGGTGCCAGCCGGTCCCGCCGGCACCGGCCGCGCCGTCCGCCGCGCCGGAGCCGGTGGCGCGGCCGTGGTCGTCGAGGGCCGTGCTGGCCCGCTCATCGGTACGGCCGGTGTGGGCGGAGTCGGTGGCAGCGGTGCCGCGCGCCGGCGCCGGTGGCCGGGCCGGCGGCGGTCGGGCGGGCGCGGGTGCGCAGGAGCAGCACCGCCAGCAGCAGAACGAGGACGATCACCACGATCAGGAGCGCCGTCGTCATCGCACACCCACCTCCGTCCGGGCGGGCCGAGTGCGGGGCACGCGGCACGGTCACACGGTGAGGAGGACCTCGGCACGGGCGATCCGCGCGTGGCGTCCGCGACTTCCGCGACGGCGACCCACGACGCCGACGCGGAACCTCCGGCGGGGTCAGGACCTGCCGGTGTTGCCAGGCAAATCGTCCACTCGGCTGGACGCGTTGTTCTGCTAAGTGATGTATGTCTGTCGCGTCCAGGTCCGACCGTCCCGGGCGCGAGGTGGACTCCTCGTGTCGCTGAGGCTATGTCCGCCCTACCGAGGGGTCAAGAAAGCGCGCCCACGGCCGTCTTGACCTGGGGTTGAGGGTGCGTCGGGTCAGTCCTCGGCCGGCGGGTCGCCCCATCCGTCGAGGTCACCAGGGTCGGCGCCCTCGGCGGCCAGCGCCTCCCGGACGACCCGCATGGCGAGGGCGCCGGGATAGCCCTTGCGCGCCAGCATCCCGGCGAGCCGGCGGACGCGGGCCGGCTGGTCGAGCCGGCGGGTGGAGGCCAGCCGGCGGTCGACGAGCTGGCGGGCGGCGCGCTCCTCGGCCTCGGCGTCCACGACCGCGACCGCCTCGCCGACGATCTCGCCGTCCACCCCGCGACGGCGCAGCTCGGCGGCGAGCGCGCGGCGGGACAGGCCGCGGCCGGCGTGCCGCGAGTCGACCCAGGCCGCGGCGAACGCGCGGTCGTCGATGAGCCCGACCTCGGTGAAGCGGGACAGGACCGTGCCGGCGGCGTCGTCGGGGACGCCGCGCTTGGCCAGCGCGGCGGCGAGCTCGGCCCGGGTCCGCGGCTGGAGGGTCAGCAGCCGCAGGCAGATCGCCCGGGCCACGGACTCCGGATCCCCCGCCGCATCCTCCGGATGCCCCGGCGCCTCCGCCGCCGCTCGACTCCCCCGCCCCGCCCGACCGCGGCGCCCGCCAGCTCCGCCGACCCGGCCGCGCGCCGGCCGCGCCGGCGCCGGACGGTCGGACGCGGTCGGCGGCCGGATGCGCCGGCCGGCACCGCCGGCCGAGCGTCCCGGCGGGGCCGGGGCCGCCGCCGGACCGCCTCGGCGGGCGCCGGGCGGCGGCGGATCGGCGCGGCCGCGGTCGGCCGGTCCGGCGAGCGGGCTTCCAGCCGGCGTCGTAGGAGAAGACGCCGGCTGGCGGGTCGGCGCCCGGGTCGGAGGGGCGCACCGCGAGCTAGAAGTCGACCGGAGCCGGGACGACGGTCGACGGCGTCCTCGTCGAGCCGGGGACCCACGCCGAGCTTCTCCTTGATCTTCTTCTCGATCTCGTCGGCGAGGTCGGGGTTGTCGCGCAGGAAGTTGCGCGCGTTTTCCTTGCCCTGGCCGAGCTGATCGCCCTCGTACGTGTACCAGGCGCCGGACTTGCGGATGATCGACTGGTCGACGCCGACGTCGATCAGCGAGCCCTCCCGGCTGATGCCCTGCCCGTAGACGATGTCGAACTCGGCCTGCTTGAACGGCGGGGCCACCTTGTTCTTCACGACCTTGGCCCGGGTCCGGTTGCCGACCGCCTCGGAGCCGTCCTTGAGCGTCTCGATCCGCCGCACGTCGATGCGGACCGACGCGTAGAACTTCAGCGCCTTGCCGCCGGACGTGGTCTCCGGCGAGCCGAACATCACGCCGATCTTCTCGCGCAGCTGGTTGATGAAGATCGCGGTCGTGCCGGCGTTGCTCAGCGCACCGGTGATCTTGCGCAGCGCCTGGCTCATCAGCCGGGCCTGCAGGCCGACGTGGCTGTCGCCCATCTCGCCCTCGATCTCGGCCCGCGGCACCAGCGCGGCCACCGAGTCGATCACGATGATGTCCAGCGCGCCGGACCGGATCAGCATGTCGGCGATCTCCAGCGCCTGCTCACCGGTGTCGGGCTGGGAGACGAGCAGCGCGTCGGTGTCGACGCCGAGCGCCTTCGCGTAGTCGGGGTCGAGCGCGTGCTCCGCGTCGACGAACGCCGCGATGCCGCCGGCCGCCTGCGCGTTGGCCACCGCGTGCAGCGCGACCGTGGTCTTGCCGGAGGACTCCGGGCCGTAGATCTCGACGACCCGGCCGCGGGGCAGTCCCCCGATGCCGAGCGCGACGTCGAGCGCGATGGACCCGGTCGGGATGATCTGGATCGGCACCCGGGTCTCGTCGCCGAGGCGCATCACCGAACCCTTGCCGAACTGCTTGTCGATCTGGGCGAGCGCGACGTCGAGCGCCTTGTCGCGGTCCAGTGCTGGCATCGGGTCCACCTTCGCTGACTCGGTCGGTCTGTGGTCGGCGTTGACGCTAGAGCGGACCGCCGACAGTTTCGCCTCCGCAGCCCGATCTGTGGATCTCGACCCGCGGTGTGGACAAACTAGCCGAACACGTGTTCGAGCGGGCCCCCGACACGCCGGTCCGGATCGATCGACCTACCCTGGTCGCCGTGCGGCTGTCGGAGTTCTGGATCCGGATGGACGACCACTTCGGAGAGGGGTACGCCCGCTCCGTCGCGCACGACCACGTCCTGCAGGAGCTCGGCGGCCGTACCGTCGATCAGGCGCTGGCCGCCGGCGTCCCGGCGAAGCAGGTGTGGCGGGCGGTCTGCGCCGAGTTCGAGGTGCCGGCCCGGAAGCGGTGACGGCCCGGAAGCGGCGACGGCTCGGAAGCGGCGACGGCCCGGAAGCGGCGACGGCTCGGAAGCAGCGACGTCCCGGGAAGCGGCGACGGGCAGCGAGAGGAGGCGGCGGCCATGGGCCTGCTCATCCAGCTCGCCTTCATCGCCTGCATGATCGCCCTGCTGGTCTTCCTCATCCAGCAGTATCGCCGAGGCAACCGGAAGGACTAGGACCTCAGGGTCGGGCGGAGCGCGTCCAGCACCGCCGGGTCCTCGATCGTGGACGGGACCGGCTGCTCGACCCCGTCGGCGATCGCCCGCATCGACCCGCGCAGGATCTTGCCCGACCGGGTCTTCGGCAGCGCCGCGACCACGTCGACCCGGCGCAGCGACGCCACCGCGCCGATCTCGGTCCGTACCCGCTGCACCAGCTCGTCGGCGACCACCCCGGGATCGGTCGAGACCCCGGCCTTGAGCACCACGAACCCCCGCGGCACCTGGCCCTTCAGCGCGTCGGCGACCCCGATCACCGCGCACTCGGCCACCGCCGGGTGCCCGGCCAGCACCTCCTCCATCGCCCCGGTGGACAGCCGGTGCCCGGCCACGTTGATCACGTCGTCCATCCGGCCCATCACGAACAGGTAGCCGTCGGCGTCCACGTGCCCGCCGTCGCCGGACAGGTAGAACCCCGGGTAGCGGGACAGGTACGACGACACGTACCGCTCGTCGTCGCGCCACAGCGTCGGCAGCGCCCCCGGCGGCAGCGGCAGCTTCACCACCAGCGCGCCGTCCACGTCCGCCGGCGCCGGCGCACCGGACGGGTCGAGGACCCGCACGTCCCAGCCGGGCATCGGCACGGTCGGCGAGCCCGCCTTGGCCGGCAGCGCCTCCAGCCCGAGCGGGTTGGCCGCGACCGGCCAGCCGGTCTCGGTCTGCCACCAGTGGTCGACGACCGGGATGCCGAGCAGGTCGCCGGCCCACCGGTAGGTCTCCGGGTCGAGCCGCTCGCCGGCCAGGAACAGCGCCCGCAGCGTGGACAGGTCGTGCTTGGCCGGGTGCTCGCCGGTCGGGTCCTCCTTGCGGATCGCCCGGAACGCGGTCGGCGCGGTGAACAGCACCCGCACCCCGTGCTCGGCGATCACCCGCCAGAACGCGCCCGCGTCCGGCGTGCCGACCGGCTTGCCCTCGTACAGGACCGTGGTGCAGCCGGCGAGCAGCGGCCCGTAGACGATGTACGAGTGGCCGACCACCCAGCCGACGTCGCTGGCGGTCCACCACACCTCGCCCGCGTCGACGCCGTAGACCGACGTCATCGACCAGTGCAGGGCGACCGCGTGCCCGCCGTTGTCCCGGACGACGCCCTTCGGCTTGCCGGTCGTGCCGGACGTGTAGAGCACGTAGAGCGGGTCGGTGGCGCGCACCGGCACGCAGTCCACCGGCTGGGCCGCGGACACCGCGACGTCCCAGTCCACGTCCCGGCCGAGGGCCAGCGCCGCGATCTCCGGCGGGCGCTGCACGATCAGGCAGTAGTCCGGCTTGTGCTCGGCCAGGTCGATCGCCCGGTCGAGCAGCGGCTTGTACGCGATGACCCGGCTGACCTCGATCCCGCAGGACGCCGAGACGATCACCTTCGGCCGGGCGTCGCTGATCCGGGTGGCCAGCTCGGCCGCCGCGAACCCGCCGAAGACGACCGAGTGCACCGCGCCGAGCCGGGCGCAGGCCAGCATCGTCATGACGGCCTCGGGCACCATCGGCATGTAGATGACGACCCGGTCGCCCTTCTCCACGCCGAGGTCGCGCAGCGCGCCGGCGACCTTGGCCACCTGGTCGCGCAGCTCCTCGTACGTGTACCGGACCACCTGGTCGGTGACCGGGCTGTCGTAGATGAGCGCGACCTGCTCGGCCCGGCCCCGCTCGACGTGCCGGTCGAGCGCGTTGT
Source organism: uncultured Actinomycetota bacterium (assembly GCA_963770145.1). Lineage (GTDB taxonomy): Bacteria > Actinomycetota > Actinomycetes > Mycobacteriales > CADCTP01 > CADCTP01. The sequence continues at coordinate 6,964 of CAVYOJ010000005.1, forward strand.
AGCAGGTGTTGAGCTCGGCGTCCGGGAACCAGCGGTACATCGGCGGCGCGGAGTCGTCCAGGATCCGGGTCGGCGGGGTGATCCAGTCGATCGCCCCGGCGGCGTCCCGCCAGTAGCCCTCGGGATCGTCCAGGCTCCGCCGGAACTCCTCCGCGTACCGTCCCATGCCGAACTCCCTTGCCGCGGTGCTGTGATCGCCAGCCTAGTGCCGCCGATCGCGGCGCTACAGTCACGCGAGCGGCCCGGCCGACGCCGGACCGCACACCGGCGGGGGGCTGTGGATGGACCTGGGTCTGACCGGCAAGGTCGCGGTCGTCACCGGCGCCGGCAAGGGGATCGGGCTCGCCGTCGCCCGCGCGCTGCACGCCGAGGGTGCCCGCGTGGTCGCCGGCTCCCGCACCGTCACCCCGGAGCTGGCCGCGGTCGCGGACGCGGTCGCGGTCGACCTGGCCACGCCGGACGGGCCGGCGCGACTGGTGGCGCGGGCCGGCGACCGGATCGACATCCTGGTCAACAACGTCGGCATCGCCCCGCCGCGGCCGGCCGGCTTCCTGTCGGTGACCGACGAGATGTGGGCCGCCACCTGGAACCTGGACCTGATGGCCGCGGTCCGGGCGATGCGGGCGGCGCTGCCGGTCATGGTCGCGGCCGGCGGCGGCGCGATCGTCAACGTCGCCTCGGTCAACGCCCGGCTGCCCGACCCGCTCGTGGTCGACTACTCGGCCGCGAAGGCCGCGCTGGTCAACGTGGCCAAGTCGGTGTCGAAGGAGTTCGGCGGCCGGGGCGTCCGGGTCAATCAGCGCGACCTGGCGGCGTCGTCCTCGGCCCGCATCCGGGTCACCGGCGCGGGCCGCCGTCGAAGGCCAGGTGCACGTGGCAGTCGATGAGCCCGGGCAGCACGGTGACCGGCCCGAGCGCGAGCACGGCGTGTCCGCGGATGCAGGCCGGCGACAGGTCGGCCGTGCGCACCCAGGCGATGCGATCGCCGTCCACCAGCACGCCCCGCGCTCGACCGGGGTGAGGTCGGGACCGGCGAGGACCAGGTCCGCGGTGATCACCTGCATTCCTGTCACGGTAGGCGGACGACCCCGCCGGCGGTTCGCCCGGTCCGGGCGGACGGAGAATGGACTCGTGACTGCCGCGGAGTTCGACCGGATCGACGTCGGGACGCTGCGCCGGGCCGGCAGCGTCAAGTGGTCGATGTACCCGGAGGCGATCGGCGCGTTCGTGGCCGAGATGGACTTCGGGACCGCGCCGCCGGTGACCGCGGCGCTGCACGCGGCGGTGGACGCGGCCGCGTTCGGCTACCTGCCGGCCGGCGCGGCCGAGCAGATGTCGGCGGCGTGCGCGGCCTGGAGCCGGGACCGGTACGGCTGGGCGGTCGACCCGGTCGACGTCCGCCCGGTGGCCGACGTGGTCGCCGCGCTGACGCTGGCGATCGAGCACTTCAGCGCGCCGGGAACGCCGGTGGTGCTGCCGACGCCGGCGTACATGCCGTTCGTCAGCGTGCCGCCGCGGCTCGGCCGGGAGGTGATCGAGGTGCCGCTGACCGGCGAACACCGGTACGACCTGGACGCGCTGGCCGCGGCGTTCGAGGCCGGCGGCGACCTGCTCATCCTCTGCAACCCGCACAACCCGGTCGGCCGGGTGCTCACCGCCGACGGAGATGCTCGCGGTCGCCGACGTGGTCGACCGGTACGGCGGGCGGGTGTTCTCCGACGAGATCCACGCGCCGCTGGTGTTCGGCGACGCCAGGCACGTGCCGTACGCGTCGCTGTCGCCGGTCACCGCCGGCGCACACGCTGACCGCGACCTCGGCCTCGAAGGCGTGGAACCTGCCCGGGCTCAAGTGCGCGCAGGTCGTGCTGAGCAGCGACGCCGACCGGGACACCTGGGCCGGGATCGGCCCGCTGGCCGAGCACGGCGCGGCCACGCTCGGGGTCATCGCCAACACGGCCGCGTACGAGAGCGGCGGGCCGTGGCTGGCCGACGTGCTGTCCTACCTGGACGGCAACCGGCGGCTGCTCGGCACGCTGGTCGCCGACCTGCTGCCCGGGCGTGGTCTACACGCCGCCGGAGGGGACCTACCTCGGCTGGCTGGACTTCCGGCCGACCGGACCGGCCGACCCGGCGCCGTACTTCCTGGAGAAGGCGGGCGTGGCGATGACCGACGGGGCGCTGTGCGGCGAGGCCGGGCGCGGGTTCGGCCGGTTCAACTTCGCGCTGCCCCGGCCGGTGCTGCGCGAAGCCGTCGAGCGGATCGCCGCGGCGATGCCCTAGCAGAGCCGAGACCGCGGCCGACGATCTCCTTCATGATCTCGTTGGTGCCGCCGTAGATCGACTGCACCCGGCCGTCCAGCCAGGCCTTGGCCACCGGGTACTCGGTCATGTAGCCGTAGCCGCCGTGCAGCTGCAGGCAGGCGTCCGCGACCTTGTTCTGCAGGTCGGTGGTCCACCACTTGGCCATCGCCGCGTCCTGCACGGTGAGCGCGCCCTGCAGGTGCGCCCGTACGCACGCGTCCAGGTACGTCCGGGCCACGGTCGTCTCGGTGACCAGCTCGGCGAGCAGGAACCGGTTGTGCTGGAACGAGCCGATCGGCCGGCCGAACGCCTGCCGGGTCTTCGCGTAGTCCAGGGTCAGCTCCAGCACCGCCTCGCAGGCCGCGACCGCGACCGCGGCGATCGACAGCCGCTCCTGGGGCAGGTTTTCCATCAGGTGGACGAAGCCGCGGTTCTCCTCCCCGACCAGGTTGGCCGCCGGCACCCTGACCTCGTCGAAGAACAGCTCGGCCGTGTCCTGCGCCTTCATCCCGATCTTGTCGAGGTTGCGGCCGCGCTCGAAGCCGGGCATGCCGCGCTCGACCGCGAGCAGGCTGAGCCCGCGGGCGCCGTCCGCGTCCGGGTCGGTGCGGGCGACCACCAGCACCAGGTCGGCGTTGATCCCGTTGGTGATGAACGTCTTCGACCCGGACAGCACCCAGTCGGCGCCGTCCCGGGTCGCGTGCGTGCGCACCCGCTGCAGGTCCGAGCCGGCGCCCGGCTCGCTCATCGCGATCGCGGTGATCAGCTCGCCGGAGCAGAAGCCGGGCAGCCAGCGGCGCTTCTGCTCCGGCGTGGTCAGCGCCAGCAGGTACGGCCCGACGATGTCGTTGTGCAGGCCGAACCCGAGGCCGGTCGCGCCGATGCGGATGATCTCCTCGTCCAGCACGACGTTGTAGCGGAAGTCGGCGACGCCGCCCCCGCCGTACTCCTCCGGCACGTCCATGCCGAGCATCCCCTGCTTGCCGGCCTCGAGCCAGACGTCGCGGTCCACGATGCCGGCCTTCTCCCATTCCACGTGCCGGCCGGCCACCGACCGCTCCATGAACGCGCGGACCATGTCGCGGAAGGCGTCGTGCTCGGGCTCGAAGAGGGTGCGCTCCATGGGCTCCATTCTCGCCACTTGTGCTCGCGGCGCACGGACCGGTGAAGTGAGCGGCGTGCGGCGGGTGCTGGCGTGGCTGCGGGAGCGCAACCCGGACGGTCAGGCGTGGATACGGGCGGGCCGCGCCGCCGTCGTCATACCCGTGGCGTTCGCGGTGGCCCGGGCGCTCTCGACGAACGCTCAGTTCGGGACCTTCGCGGCGTTCGGCTCGTTCGCGCTGCTGCTGTTCCTCGACCCGCCGCGGCGGCCCCGGGCGCGGCTGCTCACGTACGGGGTGACGGTCGCCGTCGGGGCGGTGTCGATCACGGTGGCGACCGCCTGCTCGATGACCGTGGTCACCGCGGTGATCGGGATGGCGGTGGTCGGCTTCGCCGTCCTCATGGCCGCCGCCCTCGGCTCGTACGCGGCCGGGGCGACGACCGCGGTGCTGCTGACGTTCGTGCTGCCGGTGTCGATCCCGGTGCCGTGGTCGGAGCTGTGGTGGCGGCTGGCCGGGTGGGGGCTCGCGGCGGCCTTCGCCGTGCCGGCCGGGATGCTGCTGCGCGGGTCGGTGGCGCCGAGCCGGCTGCGCGCCCTGGCGGCCGAGTCCTGCCGGGCCCTGGGCGCGCTGCTGGTCGCCGAGGCCCGGTCGGACCCGATCGACCGGCTCGCCGCCGACGCGGCCGACGCGGCCGCCCGGCTGCGGTCGGAGTTCTCCCGTACTCCGTACCGGCCGGGCGGCGCCGGGGACACCGACCGGGCGCTGGCCGTGCTCATCGATCAGCTGGACTGGCTCGCCGGCGTGGCGGCCGGGATGGCCGCGGCCGACAGGCGCGGGCACCCCTGCCGCGGGCGAGATCGACACGGTCGTCGAGGTGGCCGGCGCGCTGCTGGACCGATGCGCGACGGCATTGCTGACCGCGGACTACGAGGAGCCGATCCGGACCGGGCTGCGGGCGCTGCGGGCGGCGCGCAGCCCGGGCCGCGAACGCGACGCTGGACCGCATCGGCCTGGCCGACGGCGAGTTCCCGGTGACCAGCGCGCAGGACCCGTCGTTCGCGGCCAGGGCCCTCGGGTTCGGCGCGCAGACCGTCGCCGAGCACGTGCTGCAGGTGCGCGGGACCGCCTGGCAGGTGGAGTCGCTGCGCCGCTGGAGCGCCGCCGCCGGCGAGCTGACCCGCCAGCAGCTGGACCGGCGTTCGGCGATCCTGCGCTCGGCGATCCGCGGCGCGGCCGGGCTGTCGATCGCGGTCGGGCTGGCGACCGCGCTGGAGGTGCAGCACGCGTTCTGGGTCGTGCTCGGCACGCTGTCGGTGCTCCGCTCGAGCGCTCGGGGGACCGGCGAGACCGCGCTCCGGGCGGTGCTCGGCACCGCGTTCGGCGTGGTCATCGGCGCCGCCGTGCTGATCGGGCTCGGCACGAACCCGGTGGTGCTCTGGACGCTGCTGCCGATCACCATCCTGGTCGCGGCGATCGCGCCCTCGTTCGCCGCCGGTCAGGCCGGGTTCACGCTGGTGGTGGTCGTGCTGTTCACGATCATCGCGCCGGCCGGGCTCGACGTCGGCCTGATCCGGATCGAGGACGTGGCGCTCGGCTGCGCCGTGTCGGTCGTGGCCGGCGCCCTGTTCTGGCCGCGCGGTGCGGCGGTGGCGCTCGGCCTCGCGCTGGACGACGCGTACGGGGCGGCGTCCGACCGGGTGCGCGGGCTGGTGCACACGCTGACCGGCCGGCCCATGCCGGACCAGAAGGAGCGGGCGCTGGCCGCGCGGCAGCGGCTCGACCTGGCCTTCCGCCAGTTCCTGGCCGAGCCGGGGGCCAAGCGGCTGGGGATCGACGAGGTCGCGGCGCTGGCCGGGGCGGCGACCCGGCTGCGGCTGGTCGCCGACTCGCTGGAGGAGCTGTGCGCCCGGGACGTGCACGGCCGGCTCCCACCCGGCCTCGTCGCGGCCGGCGCCGAGCTGCGGGCGGTCGCCGACGGCGTCGACCTCTGGTACCGGACCGTCGGCGACCTGCTCGCGGGCCGGCGGGTGACGGTGCCGCCGGCCGACCCGCCGGACTCGCAACTGCCCGACGACGTGGTCGGACACCTCCGCAGCGGGCTGCGCGAGGCGGATCCGGGCGGCGACGAAGCACGCGCTGCTCCTGCTGTGGTCGGCGCAGCACCTCGACAGCCTGCGGCGGGCCGAGCCGGACCTCGTGAACGCCGCCACGCGAGATCTCCGCGCTGCGCCGGCGGATGGCCGGCCGGCTGCTCGGCGCCGGCCGCTGACCGGTTCGCCGTCGGCGGACGGAAATCGTCGTACCCCTGGCGCACCATGGATGCCGTGACCGACGCCGACCGCTTCTCCCCCGCGACCCGCGCCTGGTTCGACGGCGCCTTCGAGCAGGCCGACCGCCGGCCCAGCGCGGGCGCCTGGGAGGCGATCGGCCGCGGCGACCACACGCTCGTGGTCGCGCCGACCGGGTCCGGCAAGACGCTGGCCGCGTTCCTCTGGTCGCTGGACCGGCTGGCCGCGACGCCGCCGCCGGACGACCCGAAGCGGCGCTGCCGGGTGCTCTACGTCAGCCCGCTCAAGGCGCTGGCCGTCGACGTCGAGCGCAACCTGCGCGCCCCGCTGGCCGGCATCCGCCAGGCCGCGACCCGGCTCGGGCTGCCGCTGCCGGACGTGCAGGTCGGCCTGCGCTCGGGCGACACCGCCGGCCGACGAGCGCCGGCAGCTGGCCCGCCGCCCGCCGGACATCCTGATCACCACGCCCGAGTCGCTGTTCCTGATGCTGACCAGCGCCGCCCGGGAGGCGCTGCGCGGCGTCGAGACGGTCATCGTCGACGAGGTGCACGCGGTCTGCTCGACCAAGCGCGGCGCCCACCTGGCGCGTCAGCCTGGAGCGGCTCGACGCAGCTGCTGGCCCGGCCGGCGCAGCGGGTCGGGCTGTCGGCGACCGTGCGGCCGGTCGAGGAGGTGGCCCGGTTCCTGGCCGGCGGCCGGGACGTGACCGTCGTGCAGCCGCCGGCGCAGAAGTCGGTGGAGCTCGCAGGTCGTCGTCCCGGTCGAGGACATGTCCCAGCTCGGCGAGCCGACCGGCGAGGTGCACGGGTCGGCGGCCGGGGCCGAGCGCCGGACCTCGATCTGGCCGGCGGTCGAGGAGCGGGTGCTCGACCTGGTCGAGCAGCACCGGTCGACGATCGTGTTCGCCAACTCGCGCCGGCTGGCCGAGCGGCTGACCGCCCGGCTCAACGAGCTCGCCTACGAGCGGCGGTACGGGGAGACCGCGCAGGACCTCTCCGCGTACGACGCGCTGGACGGGTCCGACTCCGGCGTCGGCCGCCGGCGACCGCCGGACTGGCGGGACACCGGGGCCGACGCGCCGCCCGGCGGCTGGGCGCCCGGGCCGCGGCAGCCCGGCGGGATGCCGGCCGCGGTGTCCGCCCAGGCCGGCACCGGCGACGGCGCGCCGGTCGGTGGTCGCCCGCGCCCACCACGGCTCGGTGTCCCGGGAGCAGCGGACCCTGGTCGAGGAGGAGCTGAAGTCCGGCCGGCTGCCGGCCGTGGTCGCCACCTCCTCGCTGGAGCTCGGCATCGACATGGGCGCGGTCGACCTGGTCGTGCAGGTGGAGGCGCCGCCGTCGGTCGCGGCCGGGCTGCAGCGGGTCGGCCGGGCCGGCCACCAGGTCGGCGCGGTCAGCCGCGGCGTGATGTTCCCGAAGTACCGCGGCGACCTGGTCGAGTCGACCGTCGTCGCCGAGCGGATGCAGGCCGGGCAGATCGAGGCGATGCGCTACCCGCGCAACCCGCTCGACGTGCTGGCCCAGCAGATCGTCGCGATGGTCGCGCTGGACGCCTGGACCGTGGACGAGCTGGCCGCGCTGGTCCGCCGGCGCCGCGCCGTTCGCGACGCTGCCGACCTCGGCGCTGGAGTCGGTGCTGGACATGCTGTCCGGGCGCTACCCGTCCGACGAGTTCGCCGAGCTGCGGCCGCGGCTGGTCTGGGACCGGGTCACCGGCACGCTGACCGGCCGGCCGGGCGCGCAGCGGCTGGCGGTGACCAGCGGCGGCACGATCCCCGACCGCGGCCTGTTCGGCGTCTTCCTGGCCGCCGGCGCGGGCGAGCCCGGCCGCCGGGTCGGCGAGCTGGACGAGGAGATGGTCTACGAGTCGCGCGTCGGCGACGTGTTCCTGCTCGGCTCGACGTCCTGGCGGATCGAGGACATCACCCACGACCGGGTGCTGGTCACCCCGGCCCCGGGACAGCCGGGGAAGATGCCGTTCTGGAAGGGCGACGCGCCGGGCCGGCCGGTGGAGCTGGGCCGGGCGCTCGGCGCGTTCCTGCGCGAGGTGTCCTCGGCGCCCGCCGAGACGGGCGGCCGCGCGGGCGCGGGCGGCCGGGCTGGACGAGTGGGGCACCGCCAACCTGCTCGCCTACCTGGCCGAGCAGAAGGAGGCGACCGGGCACGTGCCGGACGACCGGACGCTGCTGGTCGAGCGGTTCCGGGACGAGCTCGGCGACTGGCGGCTGGTCGTGCACTCGCCGTTCGGGGCGCCGGTCAACGCGCCGTGGGCGCTGGCGATCACCGCCCGGCTGCGCGAGCGCTACGGCGTGGAGGTCCAGTCGATGCACTCCGACGACGGCATCGTGCTGCGGCTGCCGGAGACCGACGGCGAGCCGCCGTCGGCCGAGCTCGCGCTGTTCGAGCCGGACGAGATCGAGCAGCTGGTGACCGCCGAGGTCGGCGGGTCGGCGCTGTTCGCCTCCCGGTTCCGGGAGTGCGCGGCCCGGGCGCTGCTGCTGCCCAAGCGCGACCCGCGCCGGCGCACCCCGCTGTGGCAGCAGCGGCAGCGGGCGGCGCACCTGCTCCAGGTCGCCAGCGGCTACGGGTCGTTCCCGATCGTGCTGGAGACCATGCGGGAGTGCCTGCAGGACGTCTTCGACGTGCCCGGGCTGGTCGGGATCATGTCCGACCTGCGGTCGCGGGCGGTCCGGCTGGTCGAGGTCGAGACACCGCAGCCGTCGCCGTTCGCCCGGTCGCTGCTGTTCGGCTACGTCGGCATGTTCCTGTACGAGGGCGACGCGCCGCTGGCCGAGCGCCGGGCGCAGGCGCTGTCGCTGGACACCACGCTGCTGGCCGAGCTGCTCGGCCAGGCCGAGCTGCGCGAGCTGCTCGACGCCGACGCGGTGGCCGAGGTCGAGGCCGAGCTGCAGCGGCTGACCGAGGACCGCCGGGCCTACTCGGTCGACTCCACCGCCGACCTGCTCCGGCTGCTCGGCGACCTGACCACGGCCGAGGCGCTGGCCCGGGGCGCGACGCCGGCCTGGCTGGCCGAGCTGGAGGCGGCCCGGCGGGCGATCCGGGTGCGGATCGCCGGCGAGGAGCGCTGGATCGCGATCGAGGACGCCGGCCGGGTGCGGGACGCGCTGGGCGCGCCGCTGCCGACCGGGGTGCCCGAGGCGTTCACCGAGCCGGTGCGCGACCCGCTCGGCGACCTCGTCGCGCGGTACGCGCGCACCCACGGGCCGTTCCACGCCGCCGACTGCGCGAGCCGGCTCGGCCTCGGTGTCGCGGTCGTGGCGGCGACGCTGGAGCGGCTGGCCGTCGGCCGGCCGGGTGGCGGCCGGCGAGTTCCGGCCCGGCGGGACCGGGACGGAGTGGTGCGACGCCGAGGTGCTGCGCACGCTGCGCCGGCGGTCGCTGGCCGAAGCTGCGCAAGGAGGTCGAGCCGGTGCCGACCTCGGCGCTGGCCCGGTTCCTGCCCGCCTGGCAGGGCGTCGGGTCGCGGGCTCGCGGCGCCGACGGGCTGCTGCGGGTGGTCGAGCAGCTGGCCGGCGCGGCGGTGCCGGCCTCGGCGCTGGAGACCACGGTGCTGCCGTCCCGGGTGGCCGACTACTCCCCCGCCCTGCTCGACGAGCTGACCACGGCCGGCGAGGTGGCCTGGGCCGGCGCCGGCGCGCTGCCCGGCGGGGACGGCTGGCTGGCGCTGGCGCCGACCGACGTGGCCGACCTGCTGCTGCCGGCGCCCGACGACCTGACGCTGTCCGACCTGCACCGCTCCGTGCTGGACGCGCTGGACGGCGACCAGGCGCTGTTCTTCCGCACGCTGTCCGACCGGGTCGGCTCGACCGACGACCCGGCGCTGGTCGCGGCGCTGTGGGAGCTGGTGTGGGCGGGGCTGCTCACCAACGACACGCTGGCGCCGCTGCGGTCGCTGCTCGGCGCCACCGGGCGCGCCGGGCCGGTGCGGCGCCGGGCCGCGCCGCGGTCGCGCTACGGGCGGGTGGGCCGGCCGGCGATGCCGTCCCGGACCGGGCCGCCGACCGCGGCCGGCCGGTGGTCGCGGGTGCCGCCGCGGGAGGACGACCCGACCCGGCGGGCGCACGCGCAGGCCGAGGTGCTGCTCGACCGGCACGGCGTGCTGACCCGGGGCGCGGTGATGGCCGAGCGGGTGCCGGGCGGGTTCGCCGCGGTCTACCCGGTGCTGCGGGCCGCGGAGGAGTCCGGCCGGACCCGCCGCGGATACTTCGTGGAGTCCCTCGGCGCGGCCCAGTTCGCCTCCCCCGGCGCGGTCGACCGCCTCCGCTCCTACGCCACCGACCGCCTGCCCTCCCCGGCCGACGCCGATCCCGGCACCGGTCTCGGCGGCTCGACGCCTGGTGGCGGGTCCGCGGGCGGCGCGGCCGGCGGGTTCGGCCCGGGCGGCAGCCGGCTCGGCCCGAGCGGCTCTGGCGGACGGCCGGCGGGCTCGGCGGAGCCGGCGGGCTCGGCGGAGCGGCCGGCGGGCTCGGCGCGGGGCGGGGGCGGCGGGGCGACGCGACTCCGGCGGTGGTGCTGGCGGCGGCCGACCCGGCGCAGCCGTTCGGTGCCGCGCTGCCGTGGCCGGAGCGACCGGCCGACGGCGACGGCGGCCGCGGGCACCGCCCCGGCCGGAAGGCCGGCGCGCTGGTCGTGCTCGTCGACGGCGCGCTGACCCTCTACGTCGAGCGCGGCGGCCGCACCCTGCTGTCCTGGACCGAGGACCCGACCGCGCTGCAGGCCGCCGCCGATGCCCTCGCCCTCGCCGTTCGCGAGGGCGGCCTCGGCCGGCTCGCGGTCGAGCGCGCCGACGGCGAGAGCGTGCACACGTCCACCGCCCTGTCCGAGGCCCTCGAGGCCGCCGGCTTCCGCCCGACCCCGCGCGGACTCCGCCTGCGCGCCTGACCTCAGCCGGCCCGCGGCGGGCGGAGGACGCAGAACTCGTTGCCGTCCGGGTCGGCGAGGACGTACCAGGTCCAGCCCTCCTCCTCGACCGGCGCGCCGGTGGTGTGCCGGGCGCCGAGCGCGAGCAGCCGAGCCAGCTCAGGCTCGAGCTCGGGAACGCGCAGGTCGAGGTGCACCCGGTTCTTGCCGCCGAGCTTGTCCTCGGGCACCTGCTGGAGCAGCAGCTCCAGGCCGTCGCCGTCGGCCGGCAGGAGCTGCCGGTACGGCCCCGGCGTGCCGGCCGGCGGTCCGACGTAGCCGAGCGCGCCGCACCAGAAGGCGGCCGACCGGTCCAGGTCCGAGCAGTCGAGCACGACCACGAGCGCCGTGTCGTCCCGCCCGCCGTACCGCACCGGCCGTCTCGCCATCCCCCGGACCGTACGCGGCCGACCGCTCCGGGAGGATGGCCGGCATGACGTACGAGCTGGTGGACCTGGAGCCCGGCGACCCGCGGCTGGTCGACGACATGCTGCCGGTGCTCAAGCAGCTGCGGACGCACCTGGACGCCGCCAGCCTGACCGCGATCTACGCGGAGGGCCACCCGCAGGGCCTCCGGTTCCTCGTCGCGTACGACGGGGACCGGTGCGTCGGCGTCGCCGGCTGGCGGATCCTCGCCCTGACGTTCGCGGTCCGCAAGCTCTACGTCGACGACCTCGTCACCGCCGCCGACGGCCGGTCACAGGGGCGTCGGACACGCGCTGCTGGCCGAGCTGGAGGCCAGGGCCAGGGCCGCCGGCTGCACCGTCATCGACCTCGACTCGGGCGTGCAGCGGCACGACGCGCACCGGTTCTACTTCCGCGAGCGGATGCACATCTCCTCGCACCACTTCACCAAGGCGCTCGACCGGTAGGGACAACCCCACCCCGAACCGGCCGGTCAACCCCGTGGTCGGCCCACCTGCGCGAACCTAGTGTCGAGGCATGGCAACTCAGGCCCTCCCGGTCCCGCCGGCCGCGCCGCCCCGGCTGCGGGTCGGCCACTCCGCGGGCTACGTGCTCACCGGCTTCCCGCTCGCGGTCGCCGCGTTCGTGCTGCTCGTCACCGGCTTCGCGGTCGGCATCGCCACGCTGGCCATCACGATCGGCATCGTCGTGCTCGCCGGCACGCTCGCCGCCGCCCGCACCTTCGCCCGGGTCGAGCGGAGCCGGCTGGACGCGCTGCTCGGTGTCCGCACTGCCGCGTCCGGCGTACCGGACCCCGCGCGGCGGGCGGTTCGGCCGCGCCGTGTCGGCCGGCGCCGACCCGCGACGCTGGCTCGACCTGCTGCACGGAATCGTCGCGTTCCCGGTCGCGGTGGCCGACGTTCTCGATCGTGGTGACCTGGTTCGCCGCCGCCGTCGGCGGGCTCGGCTACGTGCTGTGGGAGTGGAGCCTGCCGCGCGGCGCCGACAACCACTCGCTGGCGTACTACATCGGTCTCGGCAACGGCCGCACCGCCGACATCCTGCTCATGACCGGCCTCGGCGCCGTCGCCGCGCTCACGCTGCCCTGGGTGGTCCGCGGCTGCGCCGCCGTGCAGGCCGGGCTCGCCTGGGCCCTGCTGGCCGACCACGGCGACGACTGACCGCGACCGCCGACCGCCGACCGCTCGACCGCGACCGTTCGACCGCGACCGTTCGACCGCGACCGTTTGACCGCGACCGCCGAGCCGACCGAGCGCGACGACCGAGCGCGACGACCGAGCGCGACGACCGAGCGCGACGACCGAGCGCGACAATGACGCGGTGCCCGAGGGAGACACCGTCTGGCTGGCCGCCAAGCGCATGCACGCCGCGCTCGGCGGCCGGCCGCTGACCCGGTTCGACCTGCGGGTGCCGGCGCTGGCCACGGCCGACCTCACCGGTGCGACCGTGACCGAGGTGCTGGCCCGCGGCAAGCACATGCTGATCCGGTTCGACCGGCGGGCTCACCCTGCACACGCACTTCCGGATGGACGGCAGCTGGCGGCTGCAGCGCCCGGGCGAGCGCTGGCGCGGCGGCGGTCCGGCCCACCAGGTCCGGGCCGTGCTCGCGAACACCGAGTGGGAGGCGGTCGGCTACCGGCTGCACGACATCGCGCTGATCCCGACCGACGAGGAGGACCGGCTGGTCGGCCACCTCGGGCCGGACGTGCTCGGCCCGGACTGGGACGCCGCCGAGGCCACCCGCCGGCTGCAGGCCGACCCGGGCCGCCCGGTCGGCGAGGCGCTGCTCGACCAGCGGCTGCTCGCCGGCGTCGGGAACCTCTACAAGAGCGAGGCGCTGTTCCTGGTCGGCGTCAACCCGTGGACCCCGGCCGGTCGGGTGGACGTGCCGAAGCTCGTCGCCACCGCGTACCGGCTGATGCGGGCCAACCGCGACCACCCGGAGCAGTCGACCACCGGCAGCCTGCGCCGGGGCGAGCAGCACTGGGTCCACGGCCGCGGCGGCCTGCCGTGCCGGCGCTGCGGCAGCACCGTCCGGGTGGCCGAGCAGAGACCGGCCGACCGCCCCGAGTACGGCCGGGTCACCTACTGGTGCCCGCACTGCCAGCCGTAGGGTGCCGGCATGGGGATCACCAGGCACGGCCACACCGAGCGGCTCGACCTGGCCGACCCGACGCTGCGCGAGTGGGAGTGCACGGTCGTCGGCGTCGACCCCGACCGCGGCATCGTGCTCGACCGGTCGGCGTTCTACCCGGGCGGCGGCGGCCAGCCGCCGGACCACGGGGTGCTGCTCTGGAACGGCGTGCAGACCCGGATCGTCGGCACGGTCAAGGGCGACGACCTCTACCTCGTCGCGGCCGAGGGCGACCCGGTCCCGGCGGCCGGCACCGCGGTCGTCGGCGCGATCGAGGACGCCCGGCGCACCCTGCTCATGCGGACGCACTCGGGGCTGCACGTGCTCGGCGGGGTGGTGTTCCGCGACTTCGGCGCGCTCGTCACCGGCGGCAACATGGAGCCCGGCGAGGCCAGGATGGACTTCAACCTGCCGGACCTGCCGGAGGGGTTCAAGGCGACGGTCGAGGAGCGGGTCAACGCCGAGGTGACCGCCGACCGTGCGGTCGAGGTGCGGGTGCTGCCCCGGGCCGAGGCGCTGGCGATCCCGGACATCATCCGGACCCAGACCAACCTGATCCCGCCGGACGAGACCGAGGTCCGGATCGTGGACATCACCGGTCTCGACACCCAGGCCGACGGCGGCACCCACGTGGCCTCGACCCGGCAGATCGGCCGGGTCCAGGTGACCAAGGTCGAGAACAAGGGCCGCCAGAACCGCCGCGTCCGGGTCAAGATCGTGGACTGAGGGCGGCTGCTCGTCGGCCGTCGGCGGGCTGGCCGGATGGCCAAGAGAGTCGCCTCGTGCTGTCGATTCGGCGGTGGCTCGCTCGTCATGACGGTGTCGGCGGCCGGACGGCCGCCGGGGACGGGAGCTGGAGGCGTGCGCTACCTCTTCCTGCTGTACGGCGACCCCGCCGGCGAGGCGGACCTGGCGCCGGAGCAGCGGCGCGAGGTCGTCGAGGGCCACATCGCCCTCGGCCGCGAGCTCGCCGCGGCCGGCACGCTGCACCTCGCCGAGGCGCTCGGCGACGGCGTCCGGGTGCTCCGCACCGACGGGACCGTGACCGACGGGCCGTTCGCGGAGACCAAGGAACAGCTCGGCAGCGTGTACGTGGTGGACTGCGCGAGCGCCGACGAGGCGCTGGCGCTGGCCCGGCGGATGCCGTCCAGCCCCGGCCTGACGGTCGAGATCCGAGAGATCCAGGAGGTCTGAGCATGGCGGAATACCTGCTGCTTATCGTGGGCGACGACGACGCGTACGGGCAGCTGTCCGAGGAGGAAGGCAAGGCCATCTACGCGGGGCACGACGCGTTCATGGACGGGCTCCGGAACGCGGGGGTGGCGATCGTCTCCAGCGCCGAGCTGGAGCACCCCCGGACCGCGCGGACCATCCTGAGCGACGGGACGGTCACCGACGGGCCGTTCGCCGAGGCGAAGGAGCAGGTCGGCGGGTACTACCTGATCGACGTGCCGAGCATCGAGGAGGCGGTCGAGTGGGGGAAGAAGATCCCACTGCTGCCCAGCGACAAGCTCGAGGTCCGCAAGACGAAGTGAGCGCGGGGGCAGCGGTCGAGCAGGCGCACGCCGAAGGCGGCGCCACCCAGCTGGCCCGGCGGGCCGTCGACGACGCGCACACCGGCAGTCGCAGGGTGGCGCCACGCAGGCGACCCGGCGGGCGTCGAGGATGCGCACGCCGTGCAGGACCCGGCGGGCCGTCGAGGACGCGCACGCCGAGCAGCCGCACGGTGGCGCCGCGCAGGCGGCCCGGCGGGCCGTCGAGGACGCGCACGCCGAGCACTGGGGGCGCCTGCTCGCCCTGCTCACCCGGCTCGTCGGCAACAACCTGGACGTGGCCGAGGAGTCCCTCCAGGACGCGTACGAGAGCGCGCTGACCGCCTGGGCGCGGGACGGGATCCCGGCCAAGCCGGACGCGTGGCTGCTCACCGCCGCCCGGCGGAAGGCGACCGACCGGTTCCGCCGGGAGGCAACGCTCGCCCGCAAGCTGCCGCTGCTGGTACCCGAGGAACCGGAGGTGGTCACCGACATGTCGACCATCCCGGACGAGCGGCTGCGGCTGCTGTTCACCTGCTGCCACCCGGCGCTGCCGGCCGAGGCCAGGGTGGCGCTGACGCTGCGGCTGCTCGGCGGCCTCACCACCGCGGAGATCGCCCGCGCGTTCCTCGTCGCCGAGCCGACGATGGCCGCCCGGGTCACCCGGGCCAAGAAGAAGATCTCCGCCGCCGGCATCCCCTACCGGGTGCCGAGCGACGCCGAGCTGCCGGAGCGGCTGGCCGGCGTGCTGGCGGTGCTCTACCTGGTCTTCACCGAGGGCCACTCGGCCAGCTCCGGGGACGAGCCGGTCCGCCGCGACCTGTGCGACGAGGCGATCCGGCTGGCCCGGGTGGTGGTCGCGCTGATGCCGGACGAGCCGGAGGCGGCCGGGCTGCTGGCGCTGCTGCTGCTCCAGCACGCCCGCCGGGACGCGCGCACCGGCCCGGACGGCCGGCTGGTGCTGCTGCCCGAGCAGGACCGCACCCGGTGGGACGGCGGCCAGATCGCCGAAGGGCTGGCCCTGCTGCGCTCGGCCGCCCGCCGCGGCCCCGCCGGCCCGTACCTGCTGCAGGCGGCGATCGCGGCCGAGCACGCCCGGGCCCGCCGGGCCGAGGACACCGCCTGGGACCGGATCGCCACGCTCTACGCGGCGCTGGAGGACCTGACCGGCTCGCCGGTGGTGCGGCTCAACCGGGCCGTCGCGGTCGCCGAGGTGGACGGCCCGGCGGCCGGGCTCGACCTGCTCGCCGACCTTGACGGCCCGCTGGCCGGCTTCCACCTGCTGCCGGCGACCCGGGCCGACCTGCTGCGCCGGCTCGGCCGGACCGCCGAGGCGGCCGCCGCCTACCGGGAGGCGATCGCCGGCGCCGGCAACGGCGCCGACCGGGACTTCCTGGCCCGCCGGCTGGCCGAGCTCACGGCCGCGTCCGGCTGACCACCGCCACCGCGTATCCGCGGTCGGCGACGGCGAGACTCGGCGTGGTCCAGATCGCCGGTCAGCGCGTACGCGAACCGGACCAGCGCGCCGATCCGCGCGCCGACGGAGTGCGCGTGGGCCCAGCCGCCCACAGCGCACCTCCGCCCGGTACGACTCCGTGCGGGGTCGTGCGGTTGACGGTAGGGAATGCTGGCGGCATGGAGTCCGTGCGCGCGGTCGCCTCCGAGCTGCCCGAGGTGACCGAGGAGCAGCCGTTCGGGGAAGGCATCCCGGTGTTCAAGGTGGCCGGCAGGGTGTTCGCGATCTGGGCCCCGAACGACGAGCCGAGCCGGGTCACCCTCAAGTGCGACCCGAACCTCGCGCTCGAGCTGCGCGCGCAGTACGCGGCGGTCACGCCGGGCTATCACACCAACAAGCGCCTCTGGAACACGATCGTGCTGGACGGGTCCGTCCCGGAGGACGAGGTCGCCGAGCTGATCCGGCACGCGTGGGAGCAGGCGGTCGGCGCCCTCCGCAAGGCCGACCGCGACCGCCTCCGCCGCCAACTCGGCTAGCCCACCCGCCGCCCCGGCCGGGCCGCGCCGCAGGGCGCCGGTCCGGCATGGCGGTCGTGGTCGACCCGGCGTGCACCCGGCCCGGGAGACCCGCCCGCTGGTGGTGACCGAGGACCCGACCACGGGCAGACACGGTGGCGCTCCGCGGGCGCAGGCCGCAGAGGCGAGCAACACTGCGCGCGCCGCGGCGTTCAGGCGACGGCTCCGGGCCGCGGTGCCCAGGCTCGGCGGCGGGCGGCGGCGGTCAGGCGACGGCGCGGAGGCCGGCGGCGAGGCCGGCCAGCGTGTCGGTCGCCTCCTGCAGGGACGGCGCCGGCGTGCGGAGGCCGGCGTCGGCGGCGACCGCATCGGCCGCGGCCACGACCAGCGCGTCGTACGCGGCGATGCCGGAGTCCAGCTGCCGCCGCAGCGCCGCGACCGCGTCGTGCAGCCCGCCGGAGACCCGGTGCGCCCGATCCACCGCGGTCAGCCGGGCGCCGAGGTCGCGCAGCCCGGCGGCGGCGCTCGCGGCGACCCGGCGCGGGTCGGCGGCGGCCTCGCCGAGGTGGCCGAGCAGCACGTGCAGGGTCTGCTCCTGGGCGGCGAGCCGGTCCAGCGGCGACCGGGCCGGCGAGTCCTTCGGCGGCCGGGCCGTCCGCGGCGGAGGCGGCGGCTGCCGGCGCAGACCGGCGAGCCGGCGCCCGGCCCGGACCGCGGCCGCACCGGTCAGCAGCGCGACCGCCCCGAGCCCGACGTCGGCGATCTCGGGCGCGCTCGCCGCGGCGGCGACGCCGGTCAGCCCGGCGAAGCCGACCGCGACGGTCGTCTGCACCCGTACCTTCCGCTGCGTCCGGCGGATCCGCTTGGCGTGCTTGCGCGCCGGGTCGGGCTGCCCGAACTCGGCCAGCCGCTCGGCCACCGCCTCCCGCCCGGCCACGACCAGCTCGGCCAGCTCGCGGCGGGCGAACTGGCCCAGCCCCGGACCGCGCCCGCCCGGGCCGCCGGCGTCGGGCGCCGACCGGCCCGCGACCGCGGCCGCCCACGTCTCGAAGCGACGTGAGCGGTCCGCGGACACGGTGACTCAGCCCTGGTCAGCGCGCAGCTGGTCGAGGCGGGCCTGGGCGGCCGGGTCGGCCACCGGCTCGGCCTGCTCCTGCCGGCCCGACTCGACGGCCGGGGTCTGCCGGCCCTCGACGGCCGGCGTCGGCGGCGCGGACGCGAGCTGGCCGCCCTGCATGCTGGCCCGGATCTGCTCCAGCCGCGCGTTGCCGGCCATGTCGAGGGTCGACTTCTGCACCTCGAGCATCCGGCCCTCGACCGAGTTCTGCGCGAGCTCGGCCTGGCCGAGCGCGTTCGCGTACCGCCGCTCGATCTTCTCCCGGACCTCGCCCAGCGACGGGGTCGAGCCCGGCGCGGACAGCTCCGACATCTGCCGCAGCGACGCCGACACGGTCTCCTGCATCTTCGCCTGCTCCAGCTGGGACAGCAGCTGGGTCCGCTCGGCCAGCTTCTGCTGCAGCAGCATCGCGTTCTGCTCGACGGCCTTCTTGGCCTGCTCGGCGGCCTGCAGGGCCTGGTCGTGCAGCCCCTTCAGGTCCTCCATCGAGTTCTCCGCGGAGACGAGCTGGGTGGCGAAGACCGTCGCGGTCTGCTCGTACTCGGTCGCCTTGGCCTCGTCGCCCTTGGCCCGGGACTGGTCGGCGAGGGTCAGCGCCTGCCGGGCAGAGGCCTGCAGTCGCTCCACGTCCGACATCTGCCGGGACAGCTTCATCTCCAGCTGGCGCTGGTTGCCGATCACGGCCGCAGCCTGCCGGGACAGGGTCTCGTGCCCCCGCTGGGCCTCTTCGATCGCCTGCTGGATCTGGATCTTCGGGTCGGCCCGCTCGTCAACCTGCGCACCGAACCAGGACATGAAGTACTTGTATGCCTTCACGAACGGGTTGGCCATGGTCCGAGATCCTCCATCCTTCGCGCACCCCTACGGTACGCGGCGCTTGCGTCACTGTGTCAGGCATCGTGTCAGGTCACCTCAGCCGTCGAGCACCCGCCGGGACACCGCCTCCGTCTCGGCCAGCCCGCTGCGCAGCCCGTCGAGGTCGGCGGCGAGGTCGGCGAGCCGATCGGCGGAGGCGTCCACGCCCCCGGAGACCGACATCGCCAGCACCTCCGCGGTCCGGGCCACCAGCCCCTCCAGGGTCAGCGCGGTCGCCTGCATCCGGGCCAGCAGCTCGTCCCGTGCGCCGGCCAGTCGCTGCACGACCTGCAGCTGCTCGCTGACGCTGTCCAGGGACCGCTGCCGCTCGGCCCGCACCCGGTCCGACGAGGCGGCCGCGGCCGCCGCGGCCAGCCGGTCCCGCTCGGCGGCCAGCCGGGCCGGCTGGATCCGGTCGGTGGCGTCCTCGACTGCGGTCACCTGCCCGGCCAGCCGGCGCATCGTCGCCAGCGCCTCGCCCGCGCCCTCCCGAACCGGGACCAGCTGCTGCTTGGCCACCGCCGACCCGGGCGAGCGGACCAGGTCGGCCAGCGAGCGGTCGGCCTGCTGGGCCCGGACCAGCCACTGCTCGGCGACCGAGCCGCGCCGCGGCGGGCGAAGCTCGGGATCCGGCTCGACCGCCGGGCGCCCCTGGTCCCGGTCGCGGGTCAGCAGGCCGGCGCCGACCTTCACCCCGTAGACGACCGCGGCGACGCCGAGGCCGACCGGCAGCGCGGCCGCACCGAGCGGGATCACGGCCCAGGCCAGCCCGCCCGCGACGCCGGCGATCACGCCGCCCCACGGATCGAGCAGCTCCTGCCGCAGCCGACCAGCCATACCCACGATCTTCCCGCGTCAGAAGTTCGAGAGCACGGCGGTGAGCACGTTGGCGATGCTGGCCGGGTCGCTGGCGTCGTACGCGGCCGCCCGGGACGCCGTCGCGATCCGCTTGAGGACGTCCAGGTCGGCCGCCGTCCCGTACGCGATCGGGAACACCCGCACCGACGTCTCGGTGTCCTCGCCGCCGACGTCGGACAGCAGCCGGTCCAGGTTGTTGTCCGCCGGGTATTCGTTCTTGCCGTCGGTGAGCAGCACCACCGCGTTGATCCGGCTGCGGTCGAAGCTGTCCTGGACCTGCCGGACCGCGTCCCGGGTGGTCGCGTAGAGCGCGGTCCCGCCGTCCGGCGCCAGCGTCCCGACCTTCTGCTTGAACGCCGGCAGCACCGCGCTGACCCGCCCGGTCGGCACCAGCTCGCGGTAGGGGTTGGTCTCGCCCTCGGCCGGCGTGGAGAACGTCCACAGGCCGAGCTCGTCGTCCGGCGCCAGCTGCGTGGTGGCCCGCAGCGCGGCCTGCTTGGCCAGGTCGAGCTTGGAGCCGCCGCCGCCGGGCACCGCACTACCCATCGACCCGGACGTGTCCAGCACCAGCAGCACCCTGGCCCGCTTGCGCAGCGACTCCCAGGACTTCGCGACCTGGTCGAGCACCGCCGGCGCCGGCGGGTCGATGACCGAAACCTTCCGGTCAGGCAGCGTGCCGTTTTCCCTGGTCAGCGCCGCGCCGGGCCTGCCGCTCGCGTCCCGGAACGCCGCGTCGGTGAACCGCTTCTGCTGCGCCGGCTCGGTGACGAACGCGAGGAAGTCGGCGGCCGCCCGCTTCTTCGCCTGGTCCACCCACTCCGCGGTGAGCACCAGGTACGGGTTGTCGGAGACGAGCGTGCCCTCCTTCGGATAGACCGCGACCAGCGGCACCCGCGGCTTGCCGCGCTGGCCGAGCGTGCCCGGGTCGCCCGAGGGGTTGCCCTGGTTGTAGTCCCAGACCGACTTCTCCTCCACCGTCACCGCGCTGATGTACGTCAGCCCGCGGCCGGCCTCGGCGGCCTGGTAGAGGTTCTCCAGGAAGGTCAGCGTGGTGTCGCCGTAGTGCACGACCGAGCCCTCGATCGCCTTGACGTACGCGACGACCTTCGGATTGGTGACGTCCTTCGCGGTCAGGTCGGAGGACCGGCTGGTGGCCGCGAAGTAGGTCCCGATCGTCGCGTTGAGGCCCGAGGTGGAGAACTGCGGGTTGGTCTTGCCGAGCTTGAACGCGCCCCACTCGGCGTGGCCCTTGCCGCCCCAGCCCTTCGGGTCGCGGGCCAGCGAGAGCACGTCGGCCCAGCCCAGCGGCTTGTCCGGCCAGCCGAGCGCCTCGGCCATCGGCTTCGGCATGGCGATGACCAGCGGCGTCTGCGCGATCGACGGCGTCTCGGCCGGGACGAGGTCGCCCTTGTCCTGGGCCGCGGTGCGCTGCTGCAACAGCACCGACCAGGACCGCGACGCCGGCGTCCAGACGTCCGGGCGCGGCCCGTCGACCTGCTGATTCCAGCCGCGGGCGAGCGCCTCCATGGCACCGCCGGACGCCTTGGAGGTGACCTGCACGTCGACGCAGGTGCCGTCGACGGTCCGGCCGGAGCGGTTGTAGTCGGCCGCGATCCGGGACAGCAGCGCCGCCTTCTCCGAGGACGCCGTGACGTGCAGCGCGGTGCAGCCGGTGCGCTGGCCGGAGCCGTCGGCCCGCTGCTGGCCGCCGTCATCGCCGCCGCCGGTGACCAGCGCGCGCACGACGAGGACCAGCACCAGCCCGACCACGATCGCGAGGATCAGCGGGATGGCACGCCGGGCTCGGGACCTGCCGGTCTGCTCCCCGTACGTCACCTGCGTCCCCCTCCTGTGACCGGCCAAACGGCCACGCCGGCCGGCCGGTTCCGGGAAGTGTGGCAGCCCGGTCGGACCGCCCGGAATCTGCCCGATCGGGCAGTCCGCCGGCGAGGCAGCGCGGAGGTCAGGCGTGGACGTCGAGCCGGGACCGGGCGGCGCGGCCGCCACGGTCGACGGGGCGATGATCCGAAGCGAGGCCGTCGCTCAGCCGGCGCGCTCGGTGCCGGCGGCGTCGGCGGGCAGGCCGCGGGCCAGGGTCTCGGCGGCGGTGCGGATCGCCGGCGGGGTGCCCGGCGCGGCCAGGTGCGAGGCCAGCCAGCGCAGCACCAGGTCGTCCCCGGCCAGCCCGTCCGCGGCCAGCCGGGCCCGCACCGCCTCCTCCGCGGCCCGCCAGCCGGCCGCGGCCGGCCGCCGGGTCAGCAGCCCGGCCAGCGCCACCGGCTCGGTCTCGGCGACCCGGCGCAGCGCGGGATGGTCGGACAGCCGCCGCGCCGCGTGCACCAGCGCCTCGACCAGCTCCAGCTGCTCGCACTCCGCCGCCAGCGCCCGTATCTCGGCCTCGACCAGCGCCGACCACACGTCGTCCTTGGTGCGGAAGTGGTTGTAGAGGGTCGCCTTGGCCACCCCGGCCTGGGCCGCGATGTCGTTCATCGTGGTCCGCCGGGTGCCCCGGGCACCGACCGCCCGCCGGGCCCCGTCGAGCAGCCCGGCCCGGGTCCTGGCCATCGCGTTGCCGGCGCGCGACCGCGTCCCGCCGGAGCGGCGGGGCGGGGCGGACGCGACCGTGGTGGGCACCGTGGAGCGGATCAGGTGGTCCAGCGGGTCGCGGGAGCGGTCCGGCACTCCCACTTGATGCCACCCGCGGCCCGGGAAGGCAAGGAGCCCGCCAGCGTGTCCGCCGGCGGGCTCCTGAACTCGTCCGATTGTGCTGGGTTGGGCCCTGTCTGTCAGGCCGCGGCCAGGCAGCGCGCGTTGCCGGGCAGGTCGGTCAGCCCGATCAGCACCTCGAGCTCGCCGAGGCCGTCGCCGGTCTCCAGCTCGGCCAGGTCGACGTCGTCGAGCTCGAGCTCGTGCCCGGGCTCGGGCAGCGCGGACGGCTCGCTCGCCAGGCTGTCGGTCAGCCCGTGGCCGAGCTCGTCGGAGAGCCCCTCGCCGGCGAAGCCGGACCCGGACTCGCCCGGCCCGTCCTCGGCCGGCGTCTCGTCGGCGTCGTCGAACGCGGCCGCGTCCTCGAACGCCGCCCGAGTCGAACTCGGGCAGGTCGTCGAACTGCCGACCGCCCACACCCGCGGGCACCGGCCGCCGTGCCGGAGCCGGGATCATGACCCGCCCCGGCATCCGCGCGACCTCGGCGGCCCGCTCGGACCGGCGCATGTTCTCGGAGACCTCGGACAGGACGTCGGACATCTTCACGTCGAGCGCCTCGCAGATCGAGGCCAGCAGCTCGGAGGAGGCTTCCTTCTGTCCGCGCTCGACCTCGGACAGGTAGCCCAGGCTGACCCGGGCCGCTCCCGACACTTCGCGGAGGGTCCGTCGCTGGCGCAGCCGACGGCCGCGCAGCGTGTCACCGAGCACACGGCGGAGCAGAGTCATCGGCGCGCCCCTCCCGTCGTCGTCGTTCGTGTCGTCACCGTACCTCTCTGAACGAACCGCAGCCTCGCCACGGCTCCCTGTACGCCTAGAGCGAAACGCTGTAATCACGCCGGCAATTCCGCGGCCCGCGCCCGCACCGCGGCCAGCAGCTCGGCCAGGGCGGCGTCCACGGCGGCGGCGCGGATCGCGCCCCGGTCACCCGAGAGAGTGAGGTGCCGGACGGTGCCGCAGCCCGGGCCGGCGAGCCCGACGTACACGGTGCCGACCGGGCAGCCGCCCTGCGGGTCGGGGCCGGCCACCCCGGTCACGCCCAGCCCGTACGTGGCGCCGAGGCGGTCCCGGGCGCCGGCCGCGAGCGCGCCGGCGACATCCGGGCTGACCGCTCCCTCCGCGTGCAGCAGCGGGACCGGTACGCCGGCCAGCGTCGCCTTCAGGTCGGTCGCGTAGACCACCAGGCCGCCGCGGACCGCGTTGCTCGCCCCGGCCGGCTCGGTCAGCGCCGCGGTGAGCAGCCCGCCGGTGAGCGACTCGGCCACCGCCACCGTCGCACCGACGGCGACCAGCGCGTCGAGCACCTGCTTCGGGGTGGCCGGCGGCGGGCCGGCGCCGTCCGCGGGCGGCGTCCCGGGCGCGATCACGACGGCGTCCGCGCGGCCCGGCGCAGCGCCAGCGCCCGGGCGACGTAGTCGATGCCGGTCACCACGGTGAGCACCAGCGCCGCGCCCATCACCCAGGCGGCGACGGTGGCCAGCCAGTCCTGCAGCGGCAGCAGGTAGAGCCCGATCGCCACGGTCTGCAGGAACGTCTTGTACTTGCCGCCCCGGCTGGCCGGGATCACCCCGTGCCGGATGACCCAGAACCGCAGCAGCGTGATCCCCAGCTCGCGGGCCAGGATGACCACGGTCACCCACCACGGCAGCAGGTCGAGCGCGGAGAGCCCGACCAGGGCGGTGCCGGTCAGCGCCTTGTCGGCGATCGGGTCGGCCATCTTGCCGACGTCGGTGACCAGGCCGCGCCGGCGGGCGACGTCGCCGTCCAGCCGGTCGGTGATCGAGGCGACCGCGAACACCACGAACGCCACGATCCGCCAGGTCGTGTCGGTGCCGTGGTCCTGGAACAGCGCCCAGCCGAAGACCGGCACCAGCAGCAGCCGCAGCAGGGTCAGCCCGTTGGCGATGTTGACGACCCTGACCGTCTGGGCCGGGGTCGCGACCGGGTCCGGCGCGGCCGGGAACTCCGGAACGGGACGCTCCGGGACCGCCGGATCCGGCACCACGACACTCACCCCGCCCGCTCCTCGGACGGACCGGCCGGCGCACCCGCCGGCCGACCAGCCCCCGTCGCCACGGCCGGATCACCCGCGCCCACTCGGTGCCCGCTCGCGCTGCGAGCCCGCGCTCGCTCATGCCGCCTGCTCCACCGGGCGGGCGACCGCGTCGGCGGTGTCCAGGTAGCGGGCGGTGAGGTCGACGCCGGCGGAGCCGGTGACCGTCGCCCGGACCAGGTCGCCGACCTGCGCGTCCACCGGCGCGCCGGTGACCAGCGTCGCCCCGTCCACCTCCGGCGCCTGGTGCGCCGCGCGGCCCTCCAGCCCGTCGCCGGTGACCGCCTCGACCAGCACCTCGACGGTCTCCCCCAGCCGCTCCTCGGCCCGCTGCGCCATCAGCTCGTCCACCAGCTCCGTCATCCGGGCCACCCGCCGGTCGATCACGTCCGCACGCACCTTGCCGTCGTATCCGGCCGCCTCGGTGCCGTCCTCGTCCGAGTAGCCGAACACGCCGATCGCGTCCAGCCGGGCCGCGGTGAGGAACCGGGTCAGCTCGGCCACGTCGGCCCTGGTCTCGCCGGGGAAGCCGACGATGACGTTGGACCGCACCCCGGCCGCCGGCGCCAGCGCCCGCACCTGGTCGAGCAGCGCGAGGAACCGGTCGGTGTCGCCGAACCGGCGCATCCGCCGCAGCACGGCCTCGCTGGAGTGCTGGAAGGACAGGTCGTAGTAGGGCGCGACGCCGGGCGTGCCGGCCAGCACCTCGACCAGGGACGGCCGGGTCTCGGCCGGCTGCAGGTAGGACAGCCGGACCCGGACGATGCCCGGGACCGCGGCCAGCTCCGGCAGCAGCTGCTCGAGCAGCCGCAGGTCGCCGAGATCCTTCCCGTACGAGGTGGAGTTCTCGCTGACCAGGACCAGCTCGCGTACGCCCTGCGAGGCGAGCCACGCCGCCTCGGTCAGCAGCTCGCCGGCGGGCCGGGAGACGAACGCGCCGCGGAACGACGGGATCGCGCAGAACGCGCAGCGCCGGTCGCAGCCCGAGGCCAGCTTGAGCGGGGCGACCGGCGAGTCGCCGAGCCGCCGGCGCAGCACCGGCGGCGTCCAGCCCGGGACCTCGGCCGCGGACGCGTGCCCGGGCACCGACACCGCGTGCCCCTGCCGCTCCACCGGCGTGATCGGCAGCAGCGTGCGGCGGTCCCGCGGGCTGTGCGGCACCAGCGGGCGGCCGGCGAGCACGTCGTCGAGCCGGGCGCCGATCTCCCCGTACGCGTCGAAGCCGAGCACGGCGGCGGCCTCGGGCATGCTCTCGGCCAGCTCCGCGCCGTACCGCTCGGCCAGGCAGCCGACCGCGACGACCTTCCGGTCGCCGTCGGCCGCGGCCAGCAGCGTGTCGATCGAGTCCTTCTTCGCGCTGGCCACGAACGCGCAGGTGTTGACCAGCACCACGGCCGCGTCGTCGTCGTCGGTGAGCTCCCAGCCGTCGGCGGTCAGCCGTCCGGCCAGTTCCTCGGAGTCGACCTCGTTGCGGGCACAGCCGAGGGTCACCAGCGCAGCACGACGGGAACGGGACACGCGGACGAGCGTACTAGCGCCGACTGCGCCGGGCAGTCGATCAACCGGCGCTGGGCAGGCCGAACGCGACCGTGCAGACGTGCCGCTGGCACTGCGGCGAGCCGAGGTCCTTGCCGTTCTGGATGACCCGGACCGCGATCGAGTTGCCGAACCGCACCGACAGCCTGGTGTCGTCGCGGAACTCCTTGGCCATCCCGTCGGTGAGCACGCCCTGGTAGATCTCCGTGCCGGCGCTGGAACGGACCGAGACCCAGCTCGCCCCGCCGCTGGCCTGCAGCCGCAGCACCACGCCCTGGTAGACCGGCGGCCGCGGGCTCGCCTTGGTCGGCGTCGGCCGCGGCGCCGGCGAGGTCGTCGGGGCCGGGGTGGTCGCGGCGGCGAGCGGGGCCTTGGCTCCGCCGTCGTCCTGGCTGCGGCCGACGATCCAGCTCGCGCCGAGGAACAGCACGACGACGACCAGCACGCCGGCCGCCACCGGGGCCCACCGCGGCGACTGCCGCCCGGACCGGCCGGCGTCCCGGGGCGGCTCGAACGAGCCGAGCGGCGCCGTGCGCAGCGCCGGCACCGGCTGGTGGAACCGGCGGTCGAACTCCTCGACCAGCGGTCGCGGGTCGGTGCCGACGAACTGGGCGATCGAGCGCAGATGACCGCGGGCGTAGGCGGCGCCGCCGCAGGCGTCGAACTCGTCGGCCTCGATGGACCGGACGATCGCCGGGCGGATGCGGGTCGCGGCGGACACGTCCTCCACGGAGAGGCCGCGATCGCGCCGCGCAGCCGCGAGGGCGGCGCCGAGCGGGCGAGCGTCATCGGCCACGAGAAGGACCTCCCGGGGAAGGATCGGCACGAACCGAGCAGGGCGATCCTGACTCAGTCTAGATCGGCCGTCGCCTGTCCGGCCATCGATCCGCCAGGCGTTTCGGTGAACGTACGACGGACGCTCCTGCGCCGATCGGCCGGCCGCCGTGCCGCCGTAAGGGCCAGTCGGCGGTACGCAGGTCGAGCCGGTAGAGCACCCGGTCCCAGCGCTCGTCACCGACCGCGACGAAGTCCGGCAGCCGGCCGTATACCTCGAAGCCGAGCGACTCGTACAGGGCCATGGCGGCGTGGTTGTTGCCGCGCACGTCGAGGGTGAGCGTCTCCACCCGCTGCGCCCGGGCGTCCTCGACCAGCGCGACGACCAGCCGCCGGGCCAGCCGCCGCCCGCGGGCGTCGGGATGCACCATCACCTGCAGCACCTCCCCGTTGACCGCGACGGTCTCCTTCGCGTAGCGGGTCCACCGGCCCAGCGCCTCGACCCGGCCGGCCACGCCGAGCAGTGCCATCCGGGTGCGGCCGGCGGCGACCTCGGCCGCGATCGCGGCGAGCCACCCGGCCGTCTCGGCCCGGTCCGGGACGTCGACCCAGCCGACCGCGCCGCCCAGCCGCATGACCGCCTCGACCACCCGGTGCACCGCGTCGAGGACCGGGTCGTCGACCGAACCGGGCAGCCAGACCAGATCGTCACTCACCGCGCAGGGTGACCAGCAGGCCCTCCAGCTCGTCGGGCTTGACCAGCACGTCGCGGGCCTTCGAGCCCTCGGACGGGCCGACCACGCCGCGGCTCTCCATCAGGTCCATCAGCCGGCCGGCCTTGGCGAAGCCGACCCGCAGCTTGCGCTGCAGCATCGAGGTCGAGCCGAACTGGGTCGAGACCACCAGCTCGGCCGCCTGCAGCAGCAGGTCGAGGTCGTCGCCGATGTCCTCGTCGATCTTCCGCTCGCTGGCCTGCGGCGCGGTCACGTCGTCGCGGTAGACCGGCTGCAGCTGCTCCTTGCAGTGCGCGACGACCGCGTGGATCTCCTTCTCGGGCACCCACGCGCCCTGGATCCGCTGCGGCTTGCTCGCGCCCATCGGCAGGAACAGCCCGTCGCCCTGGCCGATCAGCTTCTCCGCGCCGGGCTGGTCGAGGATGACCCTGGAGTCGGCCAGGCTCGAGGTGGAGAACGCCAGCCGGGACGGCACGTTGGCCTTGATCAGCCCGGTCACCACGTCGACGGACGGCCGCTGGGTGGCCAGCACGAGGTGGATGCCGGCGGCCCGGGCCAGCTGGGTGATCCGGACGACCGAGTCCTCCACGTCCCGCGGCGCGACCATCATCAGGTCGGCCAGCTCGTCGACGATCACCAGCAGGTACGGGTACGGCTTGTAGTGGCGCTCGCTGCCCGGCGGCGCGGTGATCTCGCCGTCGCGCACCCGCCGGTTGAAGTCGTCGATGTGCCGGACCCCGGCGGCGGCCAGGTCCTCGTAGCGCAGGTCCATCTCGCGCACGACCCACTGCAGCGCGTCGGCGGCCTTCTTCGGGCTGGTGATGATCGGGGTCACCAGGTGCGGCACGCCCTCGTACGCGGTCAGCTCGACGCGCTTGGGGTCGATGAGGACCATCCGCACCTCGTCCGGGGTGGCCCGGACCAGGATCGAGACGATCAGCGCGTTGATGCAGGACGACTTGCCGGCGCCGGTCGCGCCGGCGATGAGGATGTGCGGCATCTTGGCCAGGTTGGCCACCACGAAGCCGCCCTCGATGTCCTTGCCCAGCCCGACGACCATCGGGTGGTGGTCGCGGGTGGCGGTGCCGCTGCGCAGCGTGTCGCCGAGGCTGACCAGCTCGCGGTCGGTGTTGGGGATCTCGACGCCGACCGCGGACTTGCCCGGGATCGGGGACAGGATCCGCACGTCGGCGGACTTCACCGCGTACGCGATGTTGCGGGACAGCTGGGTGATCCGCTCGACCTTGACCGCGGGACCGAGCTCCACCTCGTAGCGGGTGACGGTCGGGCCGCGGGTGAAGCCGGTGACCGCGGCGTCCACCGCGAACTCGAGGAAGACCTGCTGCAGGGCCGAGATCACCGCGTCGTTGGCCCTGGTCTTCGACCTTCGGCGGGGTGCCGCCGGCGAGCAGCGCGGACGTCGGCAGCGTGTAGTCGGTCTCGCCGGTCAGGCTGAGCTGCACCGGGCGGGTGACCGGCGGCAGCTCGGGGTCGGCGGGCGCCGGCTGCTTGCGGCGGCCGCGCGGGGCCGGCGGGTCGTGCTCCTCCGTCGGGACGGCGCGCGGCCGCCTCCACGTCGTACGGGTCGGGGTCGGACACCGAGCCCTGCCGGCGGCGGGACGGGCGGCGCAGCCGGACCGGCGGCCCGGTCAGCTCCTCGGTCAGCTCCTCGGTCGGCGGCTCGTCGCGCCTCGTCCGGCTCCGGCTCGGCCGGCCGGCGGCGCAGCAGCCGGTCGCGGACCTCCCGGATCCGGTGCGGGATCCGGTTCACCGGGGTCTTGGTCACCACCAGCAGGCCGAAGAACAGCACCAGCACCAGCAGCAGCACGGCCAGCGCGGTGCCGACCCCGCGCTGCAGCGGGCCGGCGACCCAGGCACCGAGCAGCCCGCCGGCGCCGTCCCGACCGGTCCGGTCGGCCGGGCGGCCGTTGCCGAGGTGGAACAGGCCGGTCCCGGCGAGCGCGAGCGCGGCCCAGCCGATGCCGACCCGGCCGCGCTCCTCGGGCTTGGGCAGCTGGCGCAGCAGGTGCAGCCCGGCGGCCAGGAACAGCACCGGCAGCACGACCGCGAGCGTGCCGAAGCCGCCGCGCAGCAGGTCGTGCACGACCCGGCCGACCGGTCCGCCGCCGGACGACCACAGCGCGACCCCGGTGACGACCGCGACCGCGACCACGGCCAGGCCGAGCCCGTCGCGGCGGTGGGCCGGGTCGAGCCGGGCGGTCGCCGCCTGCCGGCCGACCGCGCGGGCGGCGCCGCCGGCCCCGCGGGCGAGCAGCAGCCAGCCGCCGGACAGCGCCCGGCCGAGCGGCGCCAGCGGTCCACCGGAGCGGCGCCGTCGCCGGGGCGGCCGCCCCGACCGGTACGCCGCCCTGGTCGCGCCGCCGCGCGCTGAGGTCCGGGCAGTCATCGCAGCAGAGCCTAGCCGCGGGATCTTGCCGAACCCCATCCCGCGTGACACACCCCGGACTCCCGCGCGGCCAGCGGGAGCCCGTCGGCCTGCGCCCGCGGCGGGGCGGACACGCCCGGCCGCACCCGGCGGCGGATCCCCGCGGAACCGGCGGCGCGGCGTCCGTGCCGGAGAAGCGACCACGGCGACGGAGGTGCGTGATGGCCGGACGAACCCGGTGGGTGGTGCCCGCGGCGGCCGGGGCGGCCGCGCTCGCCGTGGTCGCCGGGGTGGCCGGTCGCGGCCGTCCGCGGCTCGGCCGGCGCACCGGCTCCGCGCCCGCGTCCGCGCAGGCTGCGGCCGGGACCGCGGGACCGTTGGCGCCGCCGGACGCGATCGTGCACGACGGCGACCGGGTCCGCGGCCAGGGCCAGGTGGTGGCGCTGCCCGGCCGGCCGGTCCGGCTCTGCTCCGGCGCTCGTCACCCAGGTCGCCCGGTTGCCTACCCGATGCCGGTCCCGGCGTACTGCGCGGTCGGGCTGACCCTGGTCGGCGCCGACCTGGACCGGCTCGCCGACCGGCAGGAGCGCGGCGGCGCCGTCTGGGGCCTCGCCGAGGTGACCGGCGTCTACCGGGACCGGACGGTGACGGTCACCGGGCAGCGACCGCGGTCGACCGCCGGCCCCGACCGGAAGCCCGACGCGCTCGCGCTGCCGGCCGACTGTCCGGCGCCGGCCGCCGGCTGGCCCCGCCGCGAGGTGCAGGCGCTGCCCGGGATCGACCAGGCCAACCGGTACGTCGCGACGCACCCGGACGTGCTCGGCAGCCTGTCGATCGGCGTACCCGGAGCCGACCCGGTCCGGTGCGATCGGCACGCAGGTCCTGCTCATCGGCACGACCGGCGACGTGGCCGAGGCGACCCGCCAGGTGCGCCGCTGGTACGCGGGCTCGCTGTGCGTGCGGTCGGTGCCGCACAGCCGCGCGCAGATGCTGGCCGCGCGGGCCGTGCTGACCGCGGTCCTGACCGACCCCGCGCGGCAGGCGCGCTACGGGCTGATCGGCGGCGCCGGCGAGTCGGCGGTCGGCGGCGACCCGCGCACCTCGATGATGGTCCTGGTCTACGACGAGCAGGTCCGGAGCCTGCGCGGGTCGGCCGGCGCCGACCTGGTCGACGTCGAGCCGCAGCTGCGCAAGCTGGCCTGAGCGGCGCGTCCGGTCGCCTGCCCTCAACCCGAGCAGCCGGGAGTTGAGGGAACCGGGCGGGCGGGTCGAGCGTCGGCACCAGTACGAGCGGGCGGCGGAGGTGTCGGATGGTCGAGCGGCGTGGCGGGTGGTGGCTGCCGCTGGTCGCGGCCGGCGCGGTGGTCACGGTGGCCGCCGGGGTCGCGGTCGTGCTCAACACCCGCGGCGGCGACCAGCAGCCCGCCGCGGCCGGACCGGCTCCGACCGGGTGCGGCCGGGAGCGCCGACCAGGTGGTGCGGGACGGCGACCGGGTCACCGGCCGCGGCCAGGTCGTCGCGCTGCCGGGCCGGCCGGTGCAGCTCTGCGCGCCGTACGCGACGATCTCGATCTACCCGGAGCCGGTGCCCGCGCCCTGCCGGGTCGCCGTGACGGTCACCGGGCTCGACCTCGACCGGCTCTCGCACCGGCGGGAGCGGGACGGCGCGGTCTGGGGCAGCGCCCGGGTGGAGGGCGTCTACCGGGCCGGCACGCTGACCGTGACCAGCGCAGCTCGACGACCGGCCGGGGCCGGTGCCCGACGTGTGGTCGACGGCGGACCGGGTGCCCTGCCCGGAGCCGCCGGGCGGCTGGCCGCGGCAGCCCGCCGACACCGCGCGGCTGGTCGCGCGCTGGACGCGGCGGTGCAGGACCAACGCCGACACGTACAACGGCCCCTGGGTGCGCTACCCGTACGGCTGGCACCTGCAGGACACCTCGGACCGCAAGGGCACCGAGGTCTACGTGGTCGGCACGACCGGCGACCTCGACGCCGCCCGGCGCGAGCTGGCGAAGGTCTTCCCGGCCGAGCACCTGTGCGTGACCAGGGTGCGGCTGGAGCAAGGCCGCGATGGACGCCGCGCAGGGGCAGCTCACCGGCCCCGCGGCGGAGGCGGCCGGCATCTCCGGCGGCCGCGGCAGAGGTGCTCGACGACCGCGTCGTCGCCGAGCTCGTCGTCCTGGACGAGCGCGCCAGCCGGTTCCTCGCCGGGCGTGGCCGACGGCCGGGTCACGCCGGATCCGGTGCTGCACAAGCTGACTGACGGTCGAACGGCTGACCTGAGCGGTCAGACCTCGATGACGGTCGGGATGATCATGGGCCGGCGGCGGTAGCGGTCGGAGACCCACCGGCCGACGACCCGGCGGACGGCCTGGGCCAGCCGGTGCGGGTCGGTGACGCCCTCGGCGGTGACCCGCTCCAGCTCGGCCGACACCAGCGGCAGCACCGGGTCGAACGCGACCGGGTCGTCGGAGAACCCGCGCGCCGGACACCAGCGGCATGCCGTTGACCTTGCCGGTGACCGAGTCGACCACGACGGTGATCGCGATGAAGCCCTCGTCGCCGAGGATCCGCCGGTCCTTGAGCGACTCCTCGCCGACGTCGCCGACCGCGAGCCCGTCGACGTACACGTAGCCGCAGTCGACCCGGCCGGTGACCGACGCGATGCCGTCGACCAGGTCGACCACGATGCCGTCCTCGGCCAGCACGACCCGGTCCGCCGGCACCCCGGTCAGCTCGGCCAGCGCCGCGTGCGCGCGCAGGTGCCGCCACTCGCCGTGCACCGGCATCACGTTGCGCGGCTTGGTCGCGTTGAGCAGGTACAGCAGCTCGCCGGCCGGCGCGTGCCCGGACACGTGCACCATCGCGACTTCCTTGTGCACGACCTGGGCGCCCTCCCGGGCCAGCCCGTTGATCACCCGGTAGACCGCGGTCTCGTTGCCGGGCACCAGCGAGGACGCCAGGATGACGGTGTCGTCGGGCTCGATGCGGACCTGCGGGTGCTCCCGGTTGGCCATCCGGGCCAGCGCGGACAGCGGCTCGCCCTGGGAGCCGGTGGAGATCAGCACCACCTGCTCCGGCGGCATCGCGGCCGCCTCGTCCAGCGTCACCATCAGCCCGGGCGGCACGTGCAGCAGGCCGAGGTCGCGGGCGACGCCCATGTTGCGCACCATCGAGCGGCCGACGAACGCGACCGACCGGCCGTGCGCGGCGGCGGAGTCGAGCACCTGCTGGACCCGGTGCACGTGCGAGGCGAAGCAGGCCACGATCACCCGCCGGGTGGCCCGCTGGAACACCGAGTCGAGCACCGGGCCGATGCTGCGCTCCGGGGTGACGAACCCGGGCACCTCGGCGTTGGTCGAGTCGGCCAGCAGCAGGTCGATGCCCGGCCGAGCCGAGCCGGGCGAAGCCGCCGAGGTCGGTGAGCCGGCCGTCCAGCGGCAGCTGGTCCATCTTGAAGTCGCCGGTGTGCAGGACCACGCCGGCGCCGGTGCGGATCGCCACCGCGAGCGCGTCCGGGATCGAGTGGTTGACCGCGAAGAACTCGCAGTCGAACGGACCGAGCCGCTCGGTCTGCCCCGCCTCGACGGTCAGCGTGTACGGCTCGATGCGGTGCTCGCGCAGCTTGGCCTCGACCAGCGCGAGGGTGAACCGGGAGCCGATCAGCGGCAGGTCCCGCTTCTCCCGCAGCAGGTACGGCACGCCGCCGATGTGGTCCTCGTGCCCGTGGGTGAGCACGACGGCCTCGATGTCGTCGAGCCGGTCCCGGATCCAGGAGAAGTCGGGCAGGATCAGGTCGACGCCGGGCTGCTCCTCCTCCGGGAACAGCACCCCGCAGTCGACGACCAGCAGCCGGCCGGCGTACTCGAAGACGGTCATGTTGCGGCCGATCTCGCCGAGCCCGCCGAGCGCGACGACCCGCAGGCCACCGGCCGGCAGCGGCGGCGGCGGCCCCAGCTCCGGTGCGGCGTCACCTCGGTTCATCCGAGCGCCACGCCGGCCCCGGCGAGGTCGGCCTTGCAGCGTCGCGACCTGCGCCGTCGGTGGCGTCGACCAGCGGCGGCCGCACCGGGCCGCCGGGCAGCCCGGCCAGCGCCAGCGCCGCCTTGGTGAGGATGACGCCCTGGGTGCGGAAGATGCCGCGGTAGACCGGCAGCAGCCCGGCGTTGACCTCGCGCGCCTTGACCACGTCGCCGGCGGCTCCACGGCGTCGAGCAGCTCGCGCAGCCGCGGCGCCGACGACGTGCGCGACCACGCTGACGAAGCCGACCGCGCCGACCGACAGCAGCGGCAGGTTGAGCGCGTCGTCGCCGGAGTAGTAGGCCAGGTCGGTGCGGGCCAGCACCGACCGCGCTGGCCGGCAGGTCGTCCTTGGCGTCCTTCACCGCGACGATCCGCGGGTGCTCGGCCAGCGCGCAGCAGCGTCTCGGTGGCGATCGCGGCACCGGTGCGGCCGGGGATGTCGTAGAGCATCGCCGGCAGGCCGGTCGCGTCGGCGACCGCGCGGAAGTGCGCCAGCAGGCCGGCCTGCGGCGGCTTGTTGTAGTACGGCGTGACGACCAGCAGCGCCGTCCGCGCCGGCCTTCTCGGCCGCCTGGGCGAGGTGCGACGGTGTGCGCGGTGTCGTTGGTGCCGACGCCGGCGACGACCGCGGCGCGGTCGCCGACCGCCTCGACCACCGCCCGCAGCAGCGCGGTCCTTCTCCTCGTCGGTGGTCGTCGGCGACTCGCCCGTGGTGCCGCTGATCACCAGCCCGTCGTTGCGCTGGTCGTCCACCAGGTGGGCGGCCAGCCGCTGCGCGCCGTCCAGGTCGAGCTCGCCCGCGGCGGTGAACGGGGTGACCATCGCGGTCAGCAGGCGCCCGAACGGCGCCCGCACTTCCGGCTGCGTCATGGGCCAAACCTACCCGGCTCGTGCGCGCTCAGCCCTCGGTGACCAGGGGGCTGGACGCGACCTCGGTACCGTCGTCGAGGGTGGCGATCGCGAAGTCGGCGAACGCGTTCGGGGCGACCCGCTGCAGCTCGCGCAGGCAGGCCACGGCCAGCTCGCGGATCTCGACGTCGGCGTGCTCGGTCGCCCGCATCGCGACGAAGTGCCGCCAGGCCCGGTAGTTGCCGGTCACGACGATCTTGCGTCTCGGTCGCGTTCGGCAGCACCGAGCGGGCCGCCTGCCGGGCCTGCTTGCGCCGCAGCGTCGCGTTGGAGACGTCGGCGAACCGCTTCTCCAGCCCCTCCAGCAGCTCGGTGTACGCCGCCAGCGACGCGTCGGTCGCCGCGACGAACCTGGCGTGCAGCTCCGGGTCGGCCGCGATCACCTCCGGCTCGACCATCGCCGCGTTCCGCTCCGGGCACGTACCGCTGGGACAGCTGCGAGTACGAGAAGTGCCGGTGCCGGATCAGCTCGTGGGTGAGCGACCGGGACACGCCGGTGAGGTAGAAGGTGACGCTGCCGTGCTCCAGCACGGACAGGTGCCCGACCTCGAGGATGTGCCGCAGGTAGCCGGCGTTGGTCGCGGTCCGCGGGTTGGGCTTGGACCAGGACTGGTAGCAGGCCCGGCCGGCGAACTCGGCGAGCGCCTCGCCGCCGGCGGCGTCGGTGGTCCAGGGCACCTCCGGCGGCGGCTCGAAGTGCGTCCAGGCGATCGCCCGGACTCCCAGCGGCTCGATCGCGGACATGGCGGCGAGCCTAACCCGCGCGACCCCGGCCGGCACGCGCCCGCCGCGCGGTCAGCAGCCGCGGGTCAGGCTGAGCGGGCCGAACCACCGGTACGCGCTGCCCTTCCCAGTCCAGGCGTCAGCAGCATCTCCGTCCCCGAGTCGGTGAGCACGCGATCGACGATCACCACGGAGAGGTGGTGGAAGTCGATGGACCGGCCGTCGGAGTACGGCTCGATGGTGAGCCCGTAGCGGCCGGGTCGGCGCAGTAGCGGCCGAGGACGAGGTCGGCGGCGCGGGTGGCCGACGCCCGGCCCGGGTCGCCGGTGACCGGCAGCGGGCCGGACAGCAGGTCGCCGGTCTGCGCCGGGGCCGGGATCGGCGTCCGCCCGGCGCGGCGGTCGAACGGCGGGGTCGGGAACGGGCTCCGGTCGAGGTGGGGCCGGCCGCCCGGTCCACCAGCCCGCCGCTCCGGGCGCACGGTGACCTGCAGCAGCGCCGAGCGCCGCGGCCGCGACGAGCACGACGGCGGCGGCCCGGGTGCCGCGGTGCCGCCAGAGCCGGCGGGCGCGGGCCAGCCACGGACGCGCCCTCGGTTCCGGCGGCCGCTGCTGCCCGGAGCTCAGCAGGTCCACGGCTCCCTCCTCGCCCCGAGCATCCCCGACCGGCCCGCCGCCGCCACGGGTACGCTGCCGGCATGGCCGAGCCGCGCAAGCGCAGCATGCGCTGGGGCCTGCTCACCCTGCTCTTCCTCGGCATCGCGCTGGCGTGCATGCTGGTGTCCAACAGCCAGGGGTGGTACACGGCGCTCACGTGGCTCGGCCTGCATGGTCGGCTTCGGCGGCGCCGCCTACTGCAGCTTCCGGGGGCTCAAGGGCTTCAGCTGGCTGCCCCGCTGACCGGCCGGCCGCGGTCAGCAGCCGTCGACAGGTTGAGGCGCCGATCCACTGGTACGAGGCGCCGGCCCAGTCCAGGAGCAGCCGCAGCGCCGGCGGGTCGCCGCTGCGGTCGAGGCCGAAGACGAGCACGTCGACGTCGTGCCAGTCCTCGGGGTGCCGCGTCGGGTCGAGGGTGAGCGTGTAGCGGTCCGGCCGGGCAGCAGAAGCGGCCGAGCACCAGCTGGGCGGCCGCGGCGGCCGCGCGCTTGTCCGGGCGGCCGACCGCCGGCAGCGGCCCGGACGGACCAGCCGGTCTGGGTCGGCGGCGGGATCGGCGTGCGCCCCGGCAGCCGGTCGTACGGCGGGGTCGGCAGCGGCGGCCGCGAGCCCGGCCGGCCCGGCGATCGTCCACTGTGGACCGGGCCAGCGCCGGACGGCAGGCGTCCACAGCGGACCGCAACAGCAGGAGGGCGGCGGCCGCCACCAGGACGACCGCCGCCAGCCGCACGCTCCGCCGCCGCCAGACCCGGGACGACCCGCGGCGGCGGCCGTTCCGGCCCCGACGTCAGCAGGTCCACGCGAGCTGCTCAGCCCTTGACCGCGCCCGCGGTGAGCCCGCGGACGAAGAACCGCTGCAGCGCGAGGAACACGATCAGCGGCACGATCATGCGACAGGAACGCGCCGGCGGTGACCAGCTGCCAGCCCTGCTGCTGCGCGCCGACGAGGCCGGCGACCTGCGACGGTGAGCACCTCCTTCTCCCCCGGGCCGAGGAAGATCAGGGCGACCAGCAGGTCGTTCCAGGTCCACAGGAACTGGAAGATCGCGAACGACGCCAGCGCGGGCACCGACATCGGCACGATGAGCCGCCAGAAGGTCTGGTAGTGCGACGCCCCGTCGATCTTCGCCGACTCGATCACGCCGCGAGGCAAGCGTCGCCATGTAGCCACGCAGGATGAAGATCGCCAGCGGCATGCCGAAGGCCGCGTGCGCCAGCCAGACCGAGGCGAAGGTGCCCTGCAGCCCCACGCTGCCGTAGATCTTCAGCAGCGGCACCAGCGCCACCTGCAGCGGCACCACCAGCAGACCCACGATGAGGATGAAGAAGAAGTCCCGGCCCGGGAACTCCATGAAGGTGAACGCGTACGCCGCGAACGCCGCGATGAGGATCGGGATGATCGTCGCCGGCAGGCTGACCACCAGGCTGTTGACGAACGCGTTGCGGCCGCCCTCGTTCAGCACCTGGGTGTAGTTGTCGAGCGTCCAGTCCTGGAACGGCTTGGTGATCACCGTCCACCAGCCGGTCGTCAGCGCCGCCTCCGGGGTGCGGAACGACGTGATCAGCAGGCCGATGGACGGGACCAGCCAGAGGAAGCAGACGATCGCCCAGGGTGATCCAGGCGAACCAGCCTCCCCGCCGGCGAGCCTTCTTCGGTGCCGCCATGCGGGCGACCGGCGGTCCTCGAAGCCCTCGACGGCGGCCGCGCCGCCCGGGCTGCACGGTGCCGGTGCTGGTCATCGCGACGCCTCCTCGGCCCGGAAGTTGCGCACCTGGTAGATCATGACCGGGATCACCGCGATCATGAGCATGACCACGATGGCCGCCGCCTTGCCGGCGTCACCGTTGGTGATCAGCTCGTTGAAGAAGCGGACCGCGATCACGTTGGTGTTGAAGTTGCCGCCCGTCATCACGTAGACCACGTCGAAGATCTTCATCACACCGATCAGCACGGTGATGAAGACCGTGATGACGGTGCCCCAGATCTGCGGGACGACCACCCGGAAGAAGGCCTGCCGCTCGTTCGCCCCGTCGATCCGGGCCGCCTCCAGCGTGTCCTCCGGCACCCCCTTGATCGCCGCGGACAGCAGCACCATGGCGAACCCGGTCTGCCCCCAGATCAGGATGATCATGAGGAAGAACGTGTTGAGCTTGAGCGTGTCCTCCTGCAGCCAGGCGACCGGGTTCCCGCCGAGCCCCGTCCAGACCGCGTTCTGCAGGCCGATCTGGGTCTCGCCCGCCGGCCGCACCTCGTAGACGAAGCGCCAGATCGCGGCCATGGCCACGCCGCTGATCGCCATCGGCAGGAAGATGAGCGTCTTCGACAGCCGCTCGCCGCCGGCGCTGAGCCGGTCGGCGAGCACCGCCACGGCCAAGCCGAGCACGACCACGAAGGTCGGCACGATGATGATCCAGAGCAGCGTGTTGACCAGCGTGATCTGGAAGTCCTTCGTGGCCAGCAGGTCGGTGTAGTTCTCCAGCCCGACCCACTTGGTGCTGGTCGCGTTCGCGAAGCTGTAGATGATCGTCTGGATCGCGGGGTAGATGAGGAACAGGCCGATCGCGGCCAGCGCCGGGAGGATGTAGAGGTACGGCTTCAGCCGCTCCTCCCACTTGCTCCGGCAGCCGCTCGGCGAGGAAGTTGAGCACCCAGTAGAGCACGAGGGCGCCGGCGACGCCGCCGATGATCGCCAGCAGCGCGTTGATCACCTTGATCACTGACCCGCTCCTTTCTGGCTTCCGGAGAAGCCGGTGCGCCCGCCCGGGGGAGGCGCGCGGTCAGTCGGCCGCGCGCCCCCGGGCGCGGGACGTCAGCTCGGCCAGCTGTCTCTCGATGTCCTTCAGCGCGGTGTCCAGGTCCTTCTGGCCGCTGACCCAGGCGACCATGCCCTTCCAGAAGCTGCCGGAGCCGACCGCGCCCGGCATCTGGTCGGAGCCGTCGAACCGGAAGACGGTGGACTTGCTGCCCGAGCTGCGCGATCTGCTGGGTCAGCTTGGACTTGTAGTTGGTCAGCGGGTAGTCCTTGCGCGGCGACAGGAAGCCGGCCTCCTCGCTCCAGCCCGGGTAGTCCGCGCCGGTCAGGAACGCCATCACCTGCTTGGTGTCGTCGTCCTTGCCGTTGAAGACCGCGGCGAGGTCACCGCCGCCGAGCATCGGCTTGTCCGTCGGCCGTCTGCCCCGGGTACTGGAAGACGCCGACCTGGTTGTCGATGTCGGCCACGACGTTCTTCGGGAAGAAGCCGGCCTGGGTGATGAAGTTGCCCTGCCGGTGCAGGAAGCACTTCGGCGGGTTGTCGAACATCGGGTTGGCCGAGGTGGCGAAGGCGGTGCTCACGGTCTGCTTGCGGCCGCCGAGCACGTTGCCGTCGGCCAGCACGAGGCTCTCGAACGTCCTGCGCGGCCTTCTTGACCGCCGGGTCGTTGAACGGGATCTCGTGGTTGACCCACTTGTCGTACGTCTCCGGGCCGGCCTCCTCGAGCAGGTTGGCCTCGATCCAGTCGGTGGCCACCCAGCCGGTCGCGGCGACTGGACTCCATGCCCATGCACCACGGCGGTGGTGCCGTCGGCCTTGATCTTGTTGGTGAGGTCGGCGAGCTCCTGCTGCGTCTTCGGGACCTGTGTAGCCCTTGGCCGCCCAGGCCTGCTTCGGGTAGAAGACCAGGCTCTTGACGTTCATCGAGACCGGGACGCCGTAGAACTTGCCGTCCACCTCGCCGGCGTCCAGCACGCCCGGGACCATGTCGGACTTGCAGCTTGTTGACGTCGAGCTGGGTGCTCAGGTCGGTCATCTTGCCCTGCTTGACGAAGTCCTTGAGGATGCCCGGCTGCGGGAACAGCGCGATGTCCGGCAGGTTGTTCGCCCGCACCCGGGTGCGGATCAGGGTGTCGAAGGACTGCGACGCCTCGGTGAACTTGATCTTGATGCCGGACGTGCTGCTGGAACTCCGCCAGGGACTGCTGGAAGCCCTTGGACTGGTGCCGCCGAAGCCGAAGACGATCTCGACGTTCTTGTCGCCGGACGTGGTGCCGCCGCCGCCGCCACCGCCGCCGCCGCCCTCGTCGCTGAGGCACGAGGTGGCCGCCAGCGCCACCGCCGCCGCCGCGACCAGACCCGCTGAAGGGACCTGCGACCTGCCCATACCCGCTCCTGTTCGTTGTCGTTCCGTGCACGACTGCCGCGTTCCGGTGAGCCGCGGCGCCGCCGAGCCGGATCCTGCCGGTGTCGCCGCCACTCCGCACGCCGACCGCAGCCACACCGGCGAAACGATCTCGCCCGGCCCGCTGCGGCGCCTGATCATGCACCCGGGTGCCGGCGGTGCCAGCACCCGGTCGGTCGGATCGCACTGCTGCGACCGCGCCGGCTGCCGGCCATCCGCGCCGATCAGCATGGACGCCTCCCGCTGGACTGTCCGGTCAGCACGGCGACATCTTCCGGTCACGGGCGTGCGGCTTA
The DNA here is from genome assembly GCA_963770145.1 of uncultured Actinomycetota bacterium. Taxonomy (GTDB): domain Bacteria; phylum Actinomycetota; class Actinomycetes; order Mycobacteriales; family CADCTP01; genus CADCTP01. Next base: position 47,419 of record CAVYOJ010000005.1, read on the forward strand.
CCCTTGCACAAGGGTGTGCGCCAGGCCACATTCATCATGGCACCGTTTTCACGCTGTGACCTGGGTGAGATCGACGGTCAGACGGGAGGCTCGGGTGGGCGCGGCCGCAGTGCGGAGAGGCCAGGCCGGCATCATCGATGTCGCACGCCGCGCCGGGGTGTCCGCCTCGACCGTCTCCCGGTCGCTGCGCGGTTCGGCGAAGGTGTCCGAGCAGACCCGGGACCGGGTGCTCCGGGCGGCGGCCGAGCTGGCGCTACGTCCCGTCGCCGGCGGCGTCCCGGCTGGCCTCCGGGCGCACCGGCGCGGTCGGCGTGGTGGTGCCGTTCGCGTACCGGTGGTTCTTCACCGAGGTGCTCACCGGGCTGGAGGGCGCGCTGCGCGAGGCGGGCTACGACCTGCTGCTCTACAACGTCGGCGAGCCGGCCGGCCGGGAGCACGGTTCTTCGCGGCGATGCCGCTGCGCCGCCGGGTGGACGCGGTGATCGCGGTCGCGTCCTCGTTCGAGCCCGGCCGAGCGGGCCGCGCTGCTGCGCGCTCGAGGTGCCGCTGGCGGTGGTCGGCGGGCACGTGCCGGGCTTCCCGCGGGTCGGCATCGACGACGCGGCCGGCGCGGCCAGCGCGGTGCGGCACCTGCTGCTGCTCGGCCACCGGGACATCGCGATGATCTCCGGCGACCCGCAGGACCCGGTCGGGCCGGGTCGACCACCTCGGCGCGGCGGGCCGGCTTCGAGGCGGCGCTGGCCGAGGCCGGGATCGCGGTCCGGCCGGACCGGGTGGTGTGCCGAGCCGTGGGGTGTCGCCGGCGGGACGCGGGCGATGGAGCAGCTGCTGGCCCGCCGGCACGCTGCCGACCGCGGTCTTCGCCGAGTCGGACGAGATGGCGCTCGGCGCGCTGCAGACGCTGCGCCGGGCCGGGCTGGCGGTGCCCGGCCGGGTCTCGCTGGTCGGCTTCGACGACCACGAGATGGCGCCGGCCGGCGACCTCACCACGGTCGCCCAGCCGGTGCGCCGGCAGGGCGAGCTCGCCGCCTGGCTGCTGATCGAGGTGCTCGGCGGCGGCGCGCCGGACGGGCGGCGAGCGTGCTGCTGCCGACCCGGCTGGTGGTCCGCGGCAGCACCGGGCCGCCGGCGTCGCCGCCGTGGTCGACTGACAGCGCTTTCGCCTAGCGTCCGGGCGTGGTCGACATCCGCTCGTCAGCCGGAGCGGCGGCTCCGCGCGGCTGCCCTGCTCGCGGGAGCTGCTGCCGGACCGGTCGCGCCCGCGGCGCGGGCAGCGGCTCGGCGACCTGGAGGGCGAGGCGTTCGCCGCCCGGCTGGAGCAGGTGCACCTCGACGTCGTCGAGCCGCTCGGACCTGCTCTTCGGGACCCGGACCGACCTCGCGGCGCTGGTCCGCGACCTGGTCGGCGTCGTGCTCGACGCGGCGGCGGCGCGGCCGTGGCCGCTGCGGGTGCTGGACCGGCGGCGCGAGGTCGACCCGGCCTGGTTCCAGCGGTCCCGGATGGTCGGCTACGCCTGCTACGCCGACCGGTTCGGCGGCACGCTGGCCGGCGTCCGGGAGCGGCTGGACTACCTGGCCGAGCTCGGCGTGACGTACCTGCACCTGATGCCGCTGCTGGCGCCGCGGGCGGGACCCAACGACGGCGGCTACGCGGTGGCCGACTACGAGGCGGTCGACCCGCGGCTGGGCACCATGGCCGACCTGGAGGACCTGGCCGCCGACCTGCACGGGCGCGGGATCGCGCTGTGCGTCGACCTGGTGCTCAACCACACCGCCCGGGAGCACGAGTGGGCCCGCCGGCGCGATCGCCGGCGACCCGGCGTACCGGGACTTCTACCTGGTCTTCCCGGACCGGACGCTGCCGGACGCGTACGAGCGGACGCTGCCGGAGGTCTTCCCGGACATCGCGCCGGGCAGCTTCACCCACGTCCCGGAGATGGGCGGCTGGGTGTGGACGACGTTCAACGACTACCAGTGGGACCTCGACCACTCGAACCCGGCGGTGTTCCGGGCGATGCTCGCGCACGATGCTCGGCCTGGCCAACCGCGGCGTGGACGTGCTGCGGCTGGACGCGGTGCCGTTCCTGTGGAAGCGGATGGGCACCGACTGCCAGAACCAGCCGGAGGCGCACCTGCTGGTGCAGGCGTTCCGGGCGCTGACCCGGGTCGCCGCGCCCGGGCTGCTGTTCAAGGCGGAGGCGATCGTCGCGCCGGAGATGCTGGTGCAGTATCTCGGGCGCGCACGACCGCTACCGGCCGGAGTGCGACCTCGCCTACAACAACCAGCTCATGGTGCTGCTCTGGTCGTCGCTGGCGGCCCGGGACGCCCGGCTGGCGGCGACCGGCGCTGGCCCGGCTGCGGCCGGCGCCCGGCGGCGACCGGCTGGGTGACCTACCTGCGCTGCCACGACGACATCGGCTGGGCGGTCTCCGACACCGACGCCGCCGCGGTCGGCTGGAACGGCTTCGACGCACCGCCGGCTTCCTGGCCCGACTTCTACGCCGGGCGAGCACCCCGGCTCGTTCGCCCGCGGCGCGGTGTTCCAGGAGAACGAGGCGACCGGGCGACGCGCGGACGTCCGGGATGGCCGCGGCGCTGTGCGGGATCGAGGCCGCGCGCCGGCGACGCCGCCGAGCTGGACGCGGCGGTCCGCCGGCTGGAGACGCTCTACTCGGTGGTCTTCTCCTTCGGCGGGATCCCGCTGCTGTGGATGGGCGACGAGCTCGGCGCTGCGGCGACGACCGCGACTGGTGGGCCGAGGACCCGCGCACGCCGGACGACAACCGCTGGCTGCACCGGCCGCCGATGGACTGGGCCGCCGCCGGGCGCCGGCGACTGACCCGGCGCACGGTGGCCGGGCAGGTGTTCGGCCGGCTGCGGCGCGCTGGCCGAGGCGCGCAGGGTCCCAGCTGGCGCTGCGGGCCGGCGGCGAGACGACCGTGTCTGCGTCCCGGACGACCCGCACGTGCTGGCGTACCGTCGGCGGCACCAGCGCAGCGCGCCGCTGCTCGCGCTGGCGAACTTCAGCGACCACTGGCAGTCGGTGGACCTGGGGCTGGCCGCGGCCGCCGGCATCGGGAGCCGGTGCACGTGCACTCCACCCGGCGGCGGCTCGACCTCGGCGAGGGACGACTCCACCTGCCGGCCTGGGGTTTCGCCTGGCTGACGACCCGGTAGCGGGTGGTCTGACGAAGAAGTGACGTCAGAGGGGTTGACGTGATGGCGTCCATGACGTCATAGTGACGTCATGGACCTCACGCCTTACATCGACGGCCTCCGTCGCGACTTGATGGCGGCGGCGGCGGCCGGCACCGACGAGACCCGCCGTACCGCGGGACTCCTGGCTGAGGCCATGGAGCCGGCCGCCCGGCTCGCCATCCTCGACGCGTTGAGCACTGCCACCGCTGACGTCACCGCGGCGCTGTCCGGCGTCACCGTGGAGATCAGGATGCACGGCCGGGAGCCGCGGATCTCGGTCGACCTGGTGGAGACCGGCCCGGAGGGCGAGCCGCCCGGCCCGCCGACCCCGCCGGCTCCGCCCACGCCACCCGGCGAGGACGACGGCACCGCGCGGGTGACCCTGCGCCTGCCCGAGTCGATCAAGGCCAGGGCCGAGGAGGCGGCCGCCCGGGCCAGCATCTCGGTGAACTCCTGGCTCGTCCGTGCCGTCACCCGGGCTCTCGACGAGCCGGCGCAGGACCGGGGCGGCCGAGTGGGCCGTCGCCTGGTCGGCTACGCCCGCGGATAACCCCAGACTTCCGGGCCGCCCGCGGCCCGAGCACAGACCCACCCGTCCCAGTGGATCGCCGGACCGGCGACCCGCCAGCCGCCCGCGCCCCGAGCCGGGCGCCCGCCCCGAGGAGCGAACACGATGAGCAACTACTTCTACGGCTCCGCTCTCGACACCGAGCTGGACTACCGGCGCACCAGCCTGCGCCGGCAGGCCTCCGACCACCGGCTGGCCCAGCAGGTCCGCCGCGCCGCCCGCACCGGCCGCAAGGGCTTCCACGCCGACGGCCGCCGCAGCTGACCCTCCCCGGCGCCGGCCGGCGGCACGTCCCCTCCGCCGGCCGGCGCCACACCGGACCTCCGCACCCGCCGACAGCTTCTGACGAGGAGACAGACCCGTGCCTGACTACACGTTCGACACGCCCCAACCGGTCGACCTGCGCATCCGCGCCGCGTCCGGCACCGTCACGGTGACCGCGGCCGACACCGGGACCAGCACGGTCGAGGTGATCCCGCTCGACGACGCCGCCCGCGACCTCGCCGAGAACACCACGGTCCGGCTGGACGGCAACCGGCTCACGGTCGAGATGCCCGAGCGGATGGCCGGCTTCAGCCTCCGCCGCAGGCGGATCGAGATCACGGTCACCGTGCCGACCGGCTCGTCGCTGTCCTCCCGGACCGCGTCGGCCCGGGTCACCGCCACCGGCCGGTACGCGACGGCGGTCGTGCACACCGCCTCCGGCGAGGTCAGCCTGGACACGATCGACGGCGACGCCGAGGTGCACTGCGCCAGCGGCGACGTCACGATCGGATCGGCCCGGGCGACCAAGGTGCACTCGGCCTCCGGCCGGGTGCGGATCGACCACGCCGCCGGCGACGTCGAGGTGCACGCGGCCTCCGGCCAGATCCGGGTCGGCGTCGCCGACGCGTCGGTGAATGCGAAGACCGCCTCCGGCGACATCACCGTCGAGGACGTCCGCACCGGCGTCGTCTCGCTCAACGCCGCCTCCGGCGACCTGCACATCGGCGTCCGGGCCGGGGTCACCGCGCACCTCGACGTCAGCTCGGTCAGCGGCCGGATCCGGTCCGACCTCCCGGTCGACGACGCCGCGCCGGAGAGCGGGTCCACCCTCGCCGTCCGGGCCCGCACGATGAGCGGCAACGTCGTGATCGCCCCGGCCAGCGTCCGCATCATCAGCTGACCCGGACCCCCGGCCGGCACCGTCCGCGCCTCGCCGGCACCCCCGTGCGTGCCGGCGAGGCCGGGCGCTTCCCCGTTCCACCCACAGGTTCGTCCGGCCGGGCCGGTCCGGATGGGCGCCGGCCCGAAGATCACCCGATCGGCACAGCGGCGGCAGTCCCGACCACCGCGGCCAGCGCCGGGGCGAGGTCGCCCTTGGGCCACACCGCCACCGAGTCGAGCCCGAGCCAGCCGGCCAGGTCGGCCAGCTCCAGCGGCCAGCTGCTCGGCCAGCTCCGGCGGCGGGCTCGGGTGTTCCGACCACGCCGCCCGCACCTGCAGCACCCCGGCCGCGCGGTCGGCCTTGACGTCGACCCGGCCGACCAGCGCGTCGCCGAGCAGGAACGGCAGCACGTAGTAGCCGTAGACCCGCTTCGGCGGCGGCAGGTAGATCTCGATCTTGTAGCGGAAGCCGAACAGCCGCTCGGCCCGGGCCCGCTCCCACACCACCGGGTCGAACGGCGTGAGCAGCGCCCTGGCGCCGATCCGGCGCGGCAGCCGCGCGTCGGCCCACAGCCAGGCCGGGTCGGTCCAGCCCTCCACCCGCACCGGCAGCAGCTCGCCGGACTCGACCAGCTCGGCCGACCCTGGCCCTGGTGTCGGCCAGCGAGAGCCGGAAGTAGTCGCGGAGGTCGCCCATCGTGCCGACACCGAGGGCCCGGGCCGAGACCCGGACCAGCTCGCGCTGGCCGTCCTCGGTCGACGGGGTCGGGATCGCCTGGATCGGCGCCGGCAGCACCCGCTCGGTCAGGTCGTAGAGCCGCTCGAAGTGCGGCCGGGCCGCGGTCATCACCTCACCGACGACGAACAGGTACTCGAGCGCGATCTTGCCGTCGTGCCAGTTCCACATGGAGCCGGGGTGGTTGGGCCGGGCCTCGCCGGTCGCACCGGCCCCGATCGGCCCCTCCCGGCGGACCAGCTCGCGGATCTCGTCGAGAAAGCCGGGGCGCCGCTCGGACATCCGGGTGGCCCAGCCGTTCTCCCTGGCCCGGTTGCGCTCCATCCGCCAGCGCAGGCTCGGCTGCAGGCTGCAGCGGGATCAGCGACGCGGCATGCCCCCAGTATTCGAACAGCTCGGCCTTGCGGACCCCAGGACAGCCGGTCGAGCAGGTCGCGCGGGTAAGGCCCGAGGCGGGAGAAGACCGGCAGGTAGTGCGAGCGGACCAGCACGTTGACCGAGTCGATCTGCAGCAGCCCCATCCGGTCGATCACCCGGCGCAGGTGCCGTGCGTCGACCCGGCCGGCCGGCCGCGGCTCGGCGAAGCCCTGGGCGGCGAGCGCGATCCGGCGCGCCTGCCCGGCGGAGAGCGTCTCAGGTCTGGCCACGGCGGCGGATGTTTCCAGACCGCTACGACACTTTCGCCGGCTCCGCCGCCCGCCGCCGCACCCGGCTCTCCGCGGTCACCACCAGCGCCACCGCGGCCAGGATGACCAGGCCACCGGCCAGCGCCGAGCCGGTCAGCCGCTCCCCCGCGATCAGCGCGCCGAGCAGCACCGCCACCGCCGGGTTCACGTACGCGTAGGTGGACACGATCGACACCGGCGCGTTGCCGAGCAGCCAGACGTACGCGGTGAAGGCGATCAGCGAGCCGAACACCACCAGGTAGGCCAGCGCGAACCAGGCCGACGCGGATGCCTCGCCGGGCGCGAACCGGGCGAACTCGCCGCGCGCGGCGGCGCCGACCAGCAGCACCAGGCCCGCCGGCGAGCCATCTCCACCGTGGTCAGCGTCAGCGGGTCGGCCGGCACCGGCCGCAGCGTCACCAGCAGCGAGCCGATCGCCCAGGACAGCGCGGCCAGCACGGCCAGCGCCGCGAAGCCGAGGTCGACCTCGCCGGAACCGCCGGGCAGGAAGATGATCGCCACCCCGGCCAGGCCGATCAGCACGCCGAGCGCGGTCGCCGGACCCGGCCGGTCGCCGCAGCAGCAGCCGCAGGATCACGATCCACAGCGGCACGCAGGCGATGATGCAGCGCGACCAGGCCCGGAGCTCGACCCGCTGCTCGGCGACCGTGACCAGGCCGTTGCCGCCGGCGAGCAGCAGGATCCCGGAGACCGCGGCGGTGGCCGAGCTGGGCCCGGGTGGCGCGCAGCGCGGCCGGCCGGCGCACGGCCAGGTAGCCGAGCATGAGCAGGGCGGCCGCGAGGAACCGCAGCGCGCGCCGACAGCAGCGGCGGGAACCCCTCGATCGCGTACCGGATGGCCAGGTACGTCGAGCCCCAGACGACGTAGACGATCCCGAGCGCACCGACGGTCTTGAGGTTCACTCAGACAGCGTCAGCCACGGGTCAATCGAGATGACTCGGCTGCGAGGATCGTCACATGGACGTCCTCTGCCGGCCGGCCACGCCGGCCGACGTGCCCGCGATCGCCGCGGTGCGGATCCGGTCCTGGCAGGCGGCCTACCGCGGGTCGGTGCCGCAGGACTACCTGGACGCCCTCGACGTGGACGCCGAGATCAGCCCGGCGGCAGGACCGCCCGCTCGACGGTCAGCACGTGGCCGAGGCCGGACGGGACCGTGGTCGGCTGGCTGCACGTCGGGCCGTACCGGGCCGACGAGGGCGAACAGGTGCCCGGCCCGTCCTGCGGCGAGGTCGGCGCGATCTACGCGCTGCCCGAGTTCTGGGGTCGCGGCGTCGGCCGGCGCCTGCTCGCGTACGGGCTGGGTGAGCTGCGCCGGCTCGGGCTGCGCCCGGTGCTGCTCTGGGTCCTGGTGGCCAACGAGCGGGCGCGCCGGTTCTACGAGCGGGCCGGCTTCCACGCCGACGGTCCGGTCGTCGGCTTCGAGGTCGGCGGCGCCACCCTGCCCGAGATGCGCTACCGGTACGACGGATAGCGTGCGCGGCGTGGCGGACGTGGCGGTGCGGGCGGCGCGGGCCGGGGGACGTGCCGGAGATCGCGCGGATCCAGGTCGACACGTGGCGGACGGCGTACAAGCGGTTCCTGCCGGAGTCGGTGCTGGCCGCGCTGGACGTCACCGCGGCGGCGCAGGCCTGGCAGGCCGCGGTCGACTCGCCGCCGTCGCCGGCGCACCACGTGCTGGTCGCGACCGAGGGCAGCACGCACGGTCGGGTTCGCCGCGGTCGGGCCGTCGGCGGAGGAGGACGCGCGGCCGGGCGAGGCCGAGGTCGCCGCGCTGCTGGTCGAGCCGCGCTGGGGCCGGCGCGGGCACGGCAGCCGGCTGCTCGCCGCGGCGGTCGACTTCCTCCGCCAGGACGGGGTGACCGGGCTGATCGCCTGGGTCCCGGACGGCGACCGGGCCTCGACCGCGTTCTACGAGTCCGCCGGCTGGGAGCCGGACGGCACGGCGCGCATCCTCGAGGCCGACGGCGGCTCGGTCCGCGAGACGCGCTGGCACGTCGCGCTGGAGGAGTCATGACCGGGGCGGCAGGACAGCGCCGAGCGAGGCGAGCGGGTGCAGGTTCGGCGGGTTCCCGGAGCGGGCGCTCATCTTCTTCGAGGGGCTGGAGGCGGACAACTCCAAGCCGTACTGGACCGACAACCGCGAGGTGTACGAGCGGGACGTGCGGGCGCCGATGCTCGCGCTGCTGGCCGAGCTGGAGGACGAGTTCGGGCCGGGAAGCTGTTCCGGCCGTACCGGGACGTGCGGTTCAGCAAGGACAAGACGCCGTACAAGACCAACGCGGCGGCGACGGCCGGCGGGCTACTACCTCTCGCTGTCCGCGGACGGGCTGTTCCTGGGCGGCGGGATCTACCACCCGGCGCCGGACCAGCTCGACCGGATGCGCCGGGCCGTCGCCGACGACGTGCAGGGCGCGGCGCTGGAACGGATCGTGGTCGGCTGGCCCGAAGGCCGGCTTCGAGGTCAGCGGCGACGGATGACCCGGCCGCCGCGCGGCTACCCGCCCGACCACCCGCGGGCCGAGCTGCTCAAGCACCGCTCGCTGGTCGGGCACCGGCACTGGGAGCCGGGCGGCTGGCTGCACACCCGCACGGCGCTGACCCGGGTCCGCGAGTCCTGGCGGCGGCTGGCCCCGCTGACCGAGTGGGTCGGGGCGAACGTCGGCGAGAGCGACCAGCCACGCCGCTGACCGGCGCGGCCGACCTCGGCCTCGACGCGCTGCCGCGACGCCGTCGGGGCACGGCTCAGGGCAGGATCAGGTGCACGTCGCCGAACTCGTGCCACAGGTAGCCCTGCGCGGCGGCGACCCGCGTACGACTCCGCGCAGCAGCGTCTCGTCGGCGACGGCGGCCAGCATGCCGCAGGTGCGACGCCTCCGGCGGGTGCCAGCCGGTGAGCAGCCCGTCCACTGTGGACGGCCGGTCGCCCGGGCTGACGACGAGGTCGGTCCAGCCCTCGGTCGCGGCCGGTGCGGGCGGCCGACTCCAGCGCCCGGACCACGGTGGTGCCGATCGCGACGACCCGGCTGCGGCCGCCGGGTCTCGCCACGGCGTCCAGGGTGGACGGCGGGACCGAGTACCACTCGGCGTACGGGGGCTCGTCCCGGTCCGGGGAGGACAGGCCGCAGTGCAGCACCACGGTGGCGACGTCGGATGCCGCGGCGGCGCAGGTTGCGCAGGACCCGGGCGGTGAGCGGCCGGCCGGCGCTGGGCATCTCGGCCGTGCCCGGGGTGTCGGCGTGGCCGGTGCGGTACGCGGCCAGCGGCCACGGCGCGGCGGTGTAGCCGTACCGGACCGGCTCGCCGTGCCCGGCCAGCCAGCTGTCCAGCGGCTCCGGCGTGCTCAGCTCGGCCGTCCACAGGCGACGGTGCCCGGGCACGTACGGGCCGGTGACGTGCAGCCGGGCGCCGGCCATCGCGACGTGCGTGCCGGTGCGGTCGAGCAGCGGCCGGGTCGCCGCCGGGCCGGCCGGACGGCGCGGCGCAGCTCGACCACCCAGGCGGGACCGGGTCGAGCGCAGCGCCTCGTCCGGGTCGGCTGCCGCTGGCCGGGTCCACTGTGGACAGGTGCACGGCGACCGGCTCGCCGTCGGCGGTCACCCCGCGCAGCGCGGCCGGCAGCGTGTCGGACGTGTTGAGGACGACGAGGTCGCCCGGGCGCAGCACCGCCGGCAGCTGGCGGGCCGACGGTCGGGTGCAGCCCCTCGCTCGCCGAGGCGACGAGCATCCGGACGCCGTCGCGAGCCAGCCCGCGCGCCTCCGGTGGGCTGGTCGCCGGTGCGCCCTCGGCCAGTCCCGCGAACGCCGGCACCGCGGCCGCGCGTCATGCCGGCACCTGCGCCGGCACCGGGCGGTCGCCGGCGGCGTCGGGCCGTCCGGTGCGAGCAGGGTCGCCGCCTCGTAGCGGCCGTTGGGCAGGTCGCCGTCGATGAGCCGGCGGAGCGCGGGCACCACCGTCTCCGGCTCGGGCCGGTCGGAGATGTCCTCGCCGGGGAACGCCGCCGCGTGCATGGCGGTGCGCATGTCGCCCGGGTCGACCGCGTACACCAGCAGCAACGGCTCCTCGGCGCCGAGCACCGCGGCGAGCTGGTCGAGCGCGGCCTTGCTGGCGCCGTACCCGCCCCAGCCCGGGTACGCCGCCGCGGCCGCGTCGCTGGACAGCGTCAGCACCCGGCCGGTCGCCGCCCGCAGCGCCGGCAGCAGCAGCCGGAGCAGCGCGTGCGGCGCGACCACGTTGGTCTCCAGCACGGCCCGCAGCTCGGCGGTGCCGAGCTCGGCCAGCGGCGGCAGCGGCGACGGGCCGAGCGCGGAGGCGTTGAGCACGAGCAGGTCGAGCCGGTCGCCGACGGCGGCGGCGATCGCGTACCGGTGCTCGGGGTCGGTCACGTCGCCCGGGATGGCGAGCGACGTCGGGGCCGAGCTCGCGGGCGACGGCGTCGAGCGTCGGGGCGGTGCGGGCGTCCAGCACGAGCGTCCAGCCCGCGGCGGCCAGGTCGGTGGCGAGCGCCCGGCCGAGGCCCTGCGACGCTCCGGTGATGACGGCAGTCGGCATGAGTCCACCCTGCCGCCGCGCCGACCCCGGCCATCGGTCCCGGGCCGTCGTGATCTAGGACCTTGGACCTAGGTCGCGTCTGAGCCCGATTCGCACGTCAGATCCCGGGGACGGCGTCTCCGCGCAGCAGGGCGACGTGGAACCCGCGCAGCTCGCCGCGGCAGAGCCCGCTGGCGATCGTCGGGTCCTCGGCCATGAGCTGGTGCGCGGTCTGGCTCGTCCGGCGCCTCGAAGATCGCGATGCCGGTGTTGGACCGGACCCAGCGTCGGCCCGACCAGGATCATCGACGCCCTCGGCCGTGCAGCCGCTGCAGCCGCTCGGAGTGGCGTCGCAGACCGCCTGGTCACGCCTGCGGGCATGGTCGGCATCCGGATTGCTCCCGCGGCGCGACGCTCGGCCGGACGAAGATCCACCGGCCATCGCGGTCATGCTGCGAGGCGCCGGCACGGAGGCTCCGGGATCAGTCGGCGGCGAGGTTGTGGTGGACGGCGTAGAGGGCGGCCTGGGTGCGGTCGGCGACGTCGAGCTTGCCGAGGATCGCGCTCACGTGGGCCTTGACGGTCTTCTCCGACAGGGCCAGGTCGCGGGCGATCAGCCGGTTGGAGCGGCCGCGGGCGATCAGCCGGAGCACCTCGAGCTCCCGCGGGGTCAGCGAGCCGGCCGGGTCCGGCGCGGACACGCTGGACATCACCGTCGCCGCCACCGACGGGTCGAGCGAGGCGCCGCCGGCATGCACCGCCCGCAGCGCGTCGGCCAGCTCGCCCGGGCCGACGTCCTTGAGCAGGTAGCCCGCCACCCCGGCCCGCACCGCCGGCAGCACCGAGTCCTCCCCCGAGTAGCTGGTCAGCACCACGACCTTGACCCCCGGGTGGGCGGCCCGCAGCCGGCGCACCACGTCCAGCCCGGACATCCCCGGCAGCACGAGGTCGAGCAGCACGATCTCCGGCCGCAGCCGCGGCACCAGCGCCAGCGCCTGCTCCCCCGACCCGGCCTCGCCGACCACCTCCATGTCCGGCTGCAGGCCGAGGAACGTCCGCAGCCCGGCCCGGACCATCTCGTGGTCGTCGACGAGCAGCAGCCGGATCGGCCCGCCGTCAGCAGGCACCCGGCACCTCCAGCTCGACCCGGGTCCCGGCGCCGGGCGCGGTGACGATCTCCAGCGTCCCGCCGAGCGCCTCGGCCCGCTCCCGCATCGACGTCAGCCCGAGCCGGTGCGAGTCCCGCAGCGTCGCCGGCAGGTCGAAGCCGGCGCCGTCGTCGGCGACGACCAGCCGGACCGGGTCGCCGGTGTCCAGCGACACCTCGACCGAACGCGCCGACGCGTGCCGCAGCGCGTTGGCCAGCGCCTCGCCGGCGATCCGCAGCACCTCGCGCTCGACCGTACGGTCCTGCAGCCGGACCGGGCCCCGCGTACGCAGCGACAGCCGCACGTCGTGCACCCGGCGGAGCAGCTCGACCCGCTTGCGCAGCGCGCCGGCCAGCCCGTCGGCGTCGACGTCGACCGGCCGCAGCGTCTCGACCAGCCCGCGCATCTCGGCCAGCCCGGCCTCGGGCCAGCTCGCGCACCTGGTCGAGCTGGTCGACCAGCTTCGGGTCGGCGTCGCCGGCCAGCGCGGCCGCGCTCTCCGTGGCCAGGGTCAGGCTGAACAGCGTCTGGGTCACCGAGTCGTGCAGCTCGCGGGCCAGCCGGGCCCGCTCGGCCGCGACCGACAGCTCGCGGGCCCGCTCGGTGCGCTGCGCGTTGACGACCGCGAGCGCGGCGTGCGCGGCCAGCGTCTCGATCAGCGCCTGGTCGGCGTCGGTGAACTCGCCGCCGGCCGGCCTTCTCGGCCAGGAACAGCTCGGCCAGCACCTCGCCGCCGGCCACGATCGGCACGCCGAGGAACGAGCCCATGTCCGGGTGCGCCGCGCGGCCAGCCGACGGAACCGCGGGTCGGTGCGGATGTCGGCCAGCCGGATCGTGCGCGGTCGAGGCGAGCAGCGCGCCGAGCAGGCCGTGGGTGCGCGGCAGGGTGCCGATCGCGGCCCAGGTCTCGGCGTCCACGCCGGCGGTGAGGAACAGGCCGAAGCCGCCGGCGCCGTCCGGCACGCCGATGCGCCGCGTACCGGGCGCCGGCCAGGTCGCGGGCCGCGTCCAGGATGACCCGCAGCACCGGCTCGGTCCGCCGCTCGGCGCCGAGCGCCAGCGCGACGTCGAGCAGCCGCCGCAGCGCCACCGCCTCGGTACTTCCCACGCCGGCCATTCTGCGCCGGTCCGGGCACCGGATTCGTCGGTGCGGCCGTTCTACGGTGCCGAGCGTGGAGGTGGCGCTGGGGTTCCGGCCGCACTCGGGCTGGGCGGTCGGCGGTGGTCGTCGGCCTGGGGCCGGTGGTGCTGGGCCGGCACCGGCTCGACGCTGCCGGGCGCCGACCCAGCCAGTACCACGACGCGGTCGGGCTGCCGCTGGCCGAGGCCGAGGAGCTGGTCGCGCAGGCGACGACGGCCGCGTACGAGCGGGCGGCCGGCGCGCGCTGGCCGAGCTGGCGGCCGGGCACGAGGTGGTCGGCGCGGCGATCGTGGCCGGCGCCGGCACGGTGCGCGAGGACGTGCCGCTGGCCCGGGTGCTGGCCGCGCACGCGATGCTGCACGCCGCCGAGGGCGAGCTCTACCGGGACGCGCTCGCCGACGCCGCCGACGCGCTCGGCCTGCCGGTGACGCTGGTCCCGCCGCGGGACACGCCGGCGCTCGGCCGGCGCGTGCTCGGCTGCGACGACGAGGACCTGCGCGCCCGGCTCACCGAGCTGGGCCGGCCGTTCGGTCCGCCGTGGACCCGCGACCACAAGGACGCGGTCGTCGCCGCGCTCGCGCTGCTGGAGCCCTGACGCTCCCGCGGCGCCCGGCAGCAGCTCCTTCGGCGCCCAGTCCAGGAAGGCGTCCTGCTGGTCGCCGCCGATCTGCACCAGCGCCAGGTCGGTGAAGCCGGGGTCGAGGCCGGCCCGTCGGCCTGGACCAGCTGCCGCGGCCCTGCTGCCGCACATCATCGTGCGCCGACCGGCATGACACGGGCTCTTCCCCGTCAGGCATGCCCCGATCCGGCGGCCGGCGCAGCGTCGACGGTCCTTCGGTCGGCCGCGTCAGGTGTGCGCGGGCGTCGACCTCGTCGCCGGCTGATGAGCCTGTGCGTCATGGCCGGCGGCATCCCCGGCCGCCGGCCGGACGGGGCGGTCCCCGTCGCCATTGGCCGCCGCCGGTTGACCGGGCTACGGGTACAGAGCGCGCCCCGGAGCCGGCGCCGCGGGACCCGCGCCGGCCGGAGCCGCGGAGCCGGAGTGCGACCTCAGCCGCTGTGCCGGAGCGCTCGGAGGCCAGCGGAGCCGAGTCGACCGAGGCCGCTGGGCCGGAGTGATCCCGCGGGCGGCGCCGGGTCGCCCTGGGTCGGCCGTGCCGGGTCGCCTTGCGCGGTGCCGGCGGCGGTGGCCCTGACCGGCAGTGCCGGCGTGGTCCTGGTCGGCAATTCCGGGTGGTCCGGGCGGTCGGCCCGGGCTGGCGCCGGGGCGACGCCGGAGTCCCGGGCGCCGCGGCCGGGTCGCCTGAGCGGTGGTCCGGCCCGGGGCGGCGGTGCCGGGCTGGGCCGGCGGCGCGCAGAGCCGCGGCGGCTGGGCCGGCGGGCGGCGGGCGGCCGGAGCCGGAGCTGCCGGCCGTGCGGCGGCCGCGGGGCCGGAGGGGCTGGGACCGCCGGGCCGGATGCGGCTGGGGCCGCCGGCCGGAGGCGGCGGAGGCGGGCTGGGCCGGGTGGATGGGGGGTGGGGGTTGCGTGGCGGGGTGGTGGTGGTCGGGGGTGGGATGCGGCGGGACGGACGCCGGCTGGATGCCGAACTCCTGGTGCAGCTTGGCCCAGAACCCGTCCCGCAGCGCCCGCCGCGCCTCCTCGTACGGGCGGAGCGAGCGGCTGATCTCCTCCTCCGCCTCGACCAGCAGCTCCTTGTCGATGACGGTCGGCAGCACCGGCCCGGGCAGCAGGTCGGCGACGTTCTCCCGGCCGCGGGTGAGCAGCCAGCGGGCGGCGATCCGGGCGCCGATCTGCTCCATCTCGGCCGCTCGGTCCGGGCCGGTCCGGCAGCGCCGGCGCGACCGGCGCCGCCGACCGGCTTCGGCGGCGGCGCCGCCAGCTTCCGCGCCGGCGAACACGTCCGCCGGCGTCGGCACCGGCCGGCTTGTCCTCGCGCGGCCCGGCGCCACGGTCGCCGCCTCGACCGCCGCCGCCGCCGCGACCGCCGCGGCAGCTCGGCGCCGCCGGCTCCGACCTCCACGTACGGCCGGCAGAACTCGGCGTCGAGCTGGTCGACCGTGTCCGCCTCCCAGACCAGCCGCTCGGCCTGGTTCACCCCGTACGGCGGCTCGACGCCCCAGACGTGCACCCGCACCCCGTACGCCTGCGCCGCCTCGACCGCGGGCACCATGTCCTCGTCGCCGGCGATGCAGCACGACGTCGGAGACCGCGCGGTGCCGGGCCAGCACCTCGAGGTCCTGCCGCAGCTGCGCGTCGACGCCCTTCTGCTGGCCGGCCGAGTTGAGGTTGCCGAGCCGGACCTTGACGTGCGGCAGCGCGGCGATCTGCCGCTGCTCGACCGTCGGCACCCGGTCCCGGGCCGCGTCGTACCAGTACATCCGCAGCAGCTCGCCCGGGCGTCGGTGCGGTCGGCCCGCGCGAGCAGCGCGCCGATCAGCGGCTCGGTCGGCGACCCGGAAGTCCCGCCGCGACGTGCGGCCGAGGACCAGCTGGCCGACCGACGCGTAGAGATAGCCGGCGTCCACGAGCACGGCGTGCCGCGCCCGCGACGTCCGGACGCGACGTCGGACACCTGCCTCCTCCTGACGCCCCGAGCACCACGCCGGGTGACCACCCGGACTCGCAGCCTACCCCGACCGGAGCGATCGCGGCAGTGGCGCCGCGACGGAGGGCGCCCGCCGGCCTCAGCGCACGGGGGAACGCCGAGGACACGACGGGCGCCGGTCCGCACCGGTCCACTGCACCTCGAGGGAACCGGACATCCGTGACCCGACTGTCCCAGACAGAGCGGTCGATGTACAAGTAGCAATCAGGACGTATCGCTCTACGTCGTCGACATCGCCGCCGGCCGGTCAGAGGTCGAGCAGGGACTCCAGGCCGACGGTCAGCCCGGGCCGGGACGGGACCGACCGGACGGCGAGCAGCACGCCCGGCATGAACGAGACCCGGTCGTACGAGTCGTGCCGCAGCGTCAGCGTCTCCCCGGTCGTGCCGAGCAGCACCTCCTGGTGCGCGACCAGGCCGGCCAGCCGGACCGAGTGCACCGGCACGCCGTCGACGCCGCGCGCCGCGGGCCCCGTCCAGCGCCATCGTCGTGGCGTCCGGCGCCGGGCCGAGGCCTGGCCTCGGCGCGGGCGGCGGCGACCAGCTCGGCGGTCCGGGCCGCGGTGCCGCTCGGCGCGTCCGACCTTGCTCGGGTGGTGCAGCTCGACGATCTCGACCGACTCGAAGAAGCGGGCCGCGGTCTCGGCGAACTGCATGGTCAGCACCGCGCCGATGGCGAAGTTGGGCGCGATGATCACGCCGACCCCGGGCGCCTCGTCGACCCAGCGGCGGACGGTGGCGAGCTGCTCGGCGTCGAAGCCGGTGGTGCCGACGACGCAGTGGATGCCCTCGTCGATGCACCAGCGGATGTTGTCCAGCACGACGTCCGGGTGGGTGAAGTCGACGACGACCTGGGCGCCGGCGTCGGCCACGCCGAACAGCCAGTCCCCGGCCTCCACCATGGCGACCAGGTCGAGGTCGTCGGCGGCGTCGACGGCCCGGCAGGTCTCGCTGCCCATCCGGCCGCGAGCGCCGAGCACGCCGACCCGCACCGGCTCCTTCGCGCCTCGCGGCGCTTTGCGGTCACCTCGCCGGTGCACCGCGGTGAGTCGGAGCCGCCGACGCGCCGGCCGACTCGCGGCCGGCGCGCCGGCCGTCAGTCGATCCGGTCCGATCAGTCCAGACGTCGGCGAAGTCCGGCCTCCGCGAACGGCCCGACCACGGCCAGGCACTGCGGCCGGCGCAGCACGTCGGCGGCGACCTCGCGGCAGCTCCTCCGGGGTGACCGCGTCGATCCGGGCGAGCAGCTCGTCGACGGTGAGCACCTCGCCGTACGCGAGCTCGCCCTTGCCGATCCGGCTCATCCGGGAGCCGCTGTCCTCCAGCCCGAGCACCAGCCCGCCGCGGGCCTGGCCCTTGCCGCGGGCGACCTCGGCGTCGGTGATGCCGTGCTCGGCCACCTCGGCGAGCTGCTCGCGGACCAGCGCGAGCACCTCCGGCACCTTGGCCGGGTGGCAGCCGACCGACACGCCGAACTGGCCGGCGTCGGCGTACTGGGAGATGAACGAGTAGACCGAGTACGCCAGGCCGCGCTTCTCCCGGATCTCCTGGAACAGCCGCGAGCTCATCCCGCCGCCGAGCGCGCTGTTGAGCACGCCGAGCGCGAACCGGCGCTCGTCGGCGCGGGCCAGCCCGGTGCCGCCGAGCACGAGGTTGGCCTGCTCGGTCGGCCGGTCCAGCGACGGCCAGCCGGCGCACCGGCGCACCGCGCCGGGCCGGGACCCGGCGCGCGGCGGCAGCGGGGCCGCGGCCGTGTCCAGCCGGGCGCCGAAGGCCGCGCCGGACCAGCCGGACCACGTCGGCGTGGTCGAGCCGCGCCGGCGGCCGAGACGACCATGGTCTCCGGCTGGTAGCGGCGGCGGTAGTAGCCGGCGATCCGGTCCCGGGTCAGCGTCTCGATGGTGGCGACGTCGCCGATCACCGGCCGGCCGAGCGGGGTGTCGCCCGAACAGCGCCTCGCCGAAGAGGTCGTGCACCAGGTCGGCCGGGTCGTCGTCGCGCATGGCGATCTCTTCGAGGATCACCCCGCGCTCCGCCTCGACGTCCGGCGGCGCGATCATCGCGTCGGTGACCACGTCGCAGACCAGGTCGACCGCCATCGGCAGGTCGTCGTCCGAGCACGTGCGCGTAGTAGCAGGTGTGCTCCTTGCGCGGTGAACGCGTTGAGGTCGCCGCCGACCGCGTCCACGGCGACCGCGATGTCCAGCGCGGACCGGGTGGCGGTGCCCTTGAAGAGCAGGTGCTCCAGGAAGTGCGAGGCGCCGGACAGCGCCGGGGTCTCGTCCCGGGAGCCGACGCCGACCCAGACCCCGACCGCGGCCGAGCGGGCGCCGGGCACCTGCTCGGTGACGACCCGCAGCCCGCCGGGCAGCACGGTCCGGCGGATCGCCTCCCCGCCGATGCCCCGGCTCAGCACCCGCGTCTGGCCCGGGCACCGCCGCTCACGCGGTCCCCGCCCGGGCGGCGCCGGCCGGCGCCGCCCCGGCCGCGCGAGCCGGGGCGACGTCCGAGACGGACCATCAGGCGGTCGGAGCCGGCTCGGCCGGCGCGGTCGCCGGCGCGGCCGCCGCCTCCTCGCGGACCGGGACCAGGCTGATCTTGCCGCGGTTGTCGATGTCGGTGATCTCGACCTGGAGCTTGTCGCCGACCTTGACGACGTCCTCGACCTTGCCGATCCGCTTGCCGTTGCCGAGCTTGCTGATGTGCACCAGCCCGTCCCGGCCCGGCAGCAGCGAGACGAACGCGCCGAACGCGGCGGTCTTCACGACCGTGCCGAGGAAGCGCTCGCCGATCTTCGGCAGCTGCGGGTTGGCGATCGCGTTGATCCGGTCCACCGCGGCCTGCGCGGACGGCCCGTCGGCGGCGCCGACGTAGATCGTGCCGTCGTCCTCGATCGAGATCTCGGCGCCGGTCTCGTCCTGGATCGCGTTGATGATCTTGCCCTTCGGCCCGATCACCTCGCCGATCTTGTCGACCGGGATCTTCACCGTGGTGACCCGCGGCGCGTACGGCGACATCTCGTCCGGCTCGTCGATGGCCTCGTTCATCACGTCGAGGATGTGCAGCCGGGCGTCCCGGGCCTGGGTGAGCGCCTGGGCGAGCACGTCGGACGGGATGCCGTCGAGCTTGGTGTCCAGCTGCAGCGCGGTGACGAACTGCCGGGTGCCGGCGACCTTGAAGTCCATGTCGCCGTACGCGTCCTCGGCGCCGAGGATGTCGGTCAGCGCGACGTACTGCGTCTTGCCGTCGACCTCGTCGGAGACCAGGCCCATCGCGATGCCGGCGACCGGCGCCTTGCAGCGGCACGCCCGCGTTGAGCAGCGACAGCGTGGACGCGCAGACCGAGCCCATCGAGGTCGAGCCGTTGGAGCCGAGCGCCTCGGACACCTGCCGGATCGCGTACGGGAACTCCTCGCGCGACGGCAGCACCGGGATCAGCGCCCGCTCGGCCAGCGCGCCGTGCCCGATCTCGCGCCGCTTCGGCGAGCCGACCCGGCCGGTCTCACCGGTCGAGTACGGCGGGAAGTTGTAGTTGTGCATGTAGCGGCGGTGCTTGACCGGCGAGAGCGTGTCGAGCTTCTGCTCCATGCCGAGCATGTTCAGCGTGGTGACGCCGAGGATCTGGGTCTCGCCCCGCTCGAACAGCGCCGAGCCGTGGGTGCGCGGCAGCGACCTCCACCTCGGCCGACAGCTGCCGGATGTCGGTCGGGCCGCGGCCGTCGATGCGGACCTGGTCGCGCAGGATGCGCTGCCGGACCAGCTTCTTGGTCAGCGACCGGAACGCGCCGGAGACCTCCTTCTCGCGGCCCTCGAACGTCGGTCGCGCGACCCGCCTCGACCGCGGCGGTCTTGATCCGGTCGAGCTCGGCCTCGCGCTCCTGCTTCGCGGCGATGGTCAGCGCCTGGGCCAGCTCGCTCGGCGACCGCGCGCCTCGACGGCGGTGAACACGTCGTCGCCGTAGTCCAGGAAGGTCGGGAACTCGGCGGTCGGCTTCGCGGCCACGCGCGGCCAGCTCCGCCTGGGCCGCGACACAGCGTCCGGATGAACGGCTTGGCCGCCTCCAGGCCCTGCCGCGACGATCTCCTCGGTCGGCGCGGTCGCGCCGCCGGCGACCAGCTCGGATCGACGCTCCTCGGTCGCCTCGGCCTCGACCATCATGATCGCGACCTCGTCGGACCTCGCCGACGACCCGGCCGGCGACGACCATGTCGAAGGTCGCGTCCTCCAGCTCGGAGTGGGTCGGGAAGCCGACCCACTGGCCCTCGATCAGCGCCACCCGGACGCCGCCGATCGGGCCGGAGAACGGCAGCCCGGACAGCTGGGTGGACATGGACGCCGCGTTGATCGCGACCACGTCGTAGAGGTGGTCGGGGTGCAGCGACATGACCGTGATGACGACCTGGACCTCGTTGCGCAGGCCCTTGACGAACGTCGGGCGCAGCGGGCGGTCGATCAGCCGGCAGGTGAGGATCGCGTCCTCGCTCGGCCGGCCCTCGCGGCGGAAGAACGAGCCGGGGATCCGGCCCGCGGCGTACATCCGCTCCTCGACGTCGACGGTCAGCGGGAAGAAGTCGAGGTGCTCCTTCGGGTGCTTGGACGCGGTGGTGGCCGACAGCAGCATCGTCTCGTCGTCGAGGTACGCGACGGCGGACCCGGCGGCCTGCTTGGCCAGCCGGCCGGTCTCGAAGCGGATGCTGCGGGTGCCGAAGCTGCCGTTGTCGATGGTCGCAACGGACTCGTGGATGGTGCTTTCTGACACTTCTCGTGTGCCCTCTTCCTTGCTTCGTCCGGGCCGGACGCGCGACGCGGTGGGAGTCCGCAGGCCGGTCTTCGATGGGAGCGCCCGGGGCGTTCGTCGTCCCGGGGGCCACTACCGAGGACCGGCGTGCGACGTTCTCAGCGCCAGGCGCTCCGGCACGGAGCCTTGGTCCCGTACGGCGGTCGCCGTACGAGGAAGGGGAGCGGCCCGGTGGCCGCTCCCCTCTCGGTGCTACCGGCGCAGGCCCAGTCGCTCGATCAGCGACCGGTAGCGGGTGATGTCTGTCTTGGCCAGGTACTTCAGCAGCCGGCGGCGGCGGCCGACCAGCAGCAGCAGGCCGCGGCGGCTGTGGTGGTCGTGCTTGTGGGTGCGCAGGTGCTCGGTCAGGTCCGCGATCCGGCGGGACAGCATCGCCACCTGGACCTCGGGAGATCCGGTGTCGCCCTCTGCGGTGGCGTAGTCCGCCATGATCTGCTTCTTCACGTCGCTGGCCAGGGCCACGCCGCAACTCCTCGTCGTCTCAGGTGTGTGCCCCGGTCGTCGTCACGAAGGCAGACTTCACACCGCACCCAGTGGTGCGTGACCCACAGGGTAGCAGCCGCGCAGGTCTACGCTAGTTAACGCAGCAGGTCGCGGGCCTGTTCCACGTCCCGGCCCATCTGCTCGACGAGCGCCTCGACGGAGTCGAACTTCACCATCCCGCGCAGCCGCTCGACGAACTCGACGCCGAGCTCGACGCCGTAGATGTCCTCGTCGAAGTCGAGGATGTACGCCTCGACCGTGCGCTGCTTGCCCTCGAACGTCGGGTTGGTGCCGACCGAGATCGCCGCCGGCAGCCGCTTGCGGTGCAGCACGGCCCAGCCCGCGTAGATGCCGTCGGCCGGGATCGCGACGTGCCGGTCGGTGCGCACGTTGGCGGTCGGGAAGCCGAGCTGCCGGCCGCGGCCCTCGCCGCGCACCACGATGCCGTCGATCCGGTGCGGCCGGCCGAGCGCCTTGGCCGCCTGGCCGACGTCGCCGGCGTCGATGCTGGAACGGACGAACGTGGAGGACAGCGTCACGTCGTCGTCGCGCAGCATCCCCACCCCTTCGGTCGAGAACCCGAACCTCGAGCCAAGCGTACGCAACAGCTCGAGGTCGCCGGCGGCCTTGTGACCGAAGCGGAAGTTCTCCCCCACGACCACCGCGGCGGCGTGCAGGCGCTCGACGAGCACGCACGTGCACGAACTCGTCGGGCCGGCAGCCGGCTGAACTCGGTGGTGAACGGCAGCACGCAGAACGCGTCCACGCCGAGCTCCTCGACCAGCTCGGCCTTGCGCCGGACCGGGGTGAGCACCGGCGGGTGGCTGCCCGGGCCGGACCACCTCGCTCGGGTGCGGGTCGAAGGTCACCACGCACCAGCGGCAGGCCGAGGTCGCGGGCCCGCTGCAGCGCCCGGCCGATCAGCTGCCTGGTGACCGCGGTGGACGCCGTCGAAGACGCCGATGGTCACGACGCAGCGACCCCAGCCCGACGGCGTGCCGTCGATCCCCCGCCAGCGCAGCACCCGTCGTCCTCCTGCTTCTCGGCTCGCCGGCTGAGCCTAGTGTCCCGCGTCAGCGGTTTCGGGCCGGTCCCGGTGACCAGCGGCGTCCGGCACCGGCTACGCGGGCCGGAAGACGACGAGCGGGCGGGCGGCGTCGGCGCGGTCCTCGACCAGGGCGACGGCGTGGCCGTCCGGGTCGAAGGCGCCGTACGGGCCCGGGCGGCCGAGCGGCGTCCAGCCGGCCGCCGTGCCGCGAGCCGGTCGGCCTCGGCCGCGGTCAGCTCGCGGCGCGGGAAGGCGGCGGCGACCGCCGCGTCCAGCGGGATCGGCACCGGGTCGGCCCGCTCGGCCAGCTCGCTCCAGGGTGACCGCGTCGGCCAGCGTGAACGGCCCGACCCGGGTGCGGCGCAGCGCGGTCAGGTGGCCGCCGATGCCGAGCGCCGCGCCGAGGTCGCGGGCCAGCGCCCGCACGTACGTCCCGGACGAGCAGTCGACCTCGACGTCGAGGTCGAGCAGGTCGGCGGTCGGCCGGCGACCAGCCGACGCAGCGCCAGCCGGGACACGGTCACCGTGCCGGGCGGCCAGCTCGACCGGCTCGCCGGCCCGGACCCGGGCGTACGCCCGCTGGCCGTCGACCTTGACCGCGGAGACCGCGGACGGCACCTGCTCGATCACCCCGGTCAGCGCGGCCAGCCCGGCGGCGACGTCGTCCTCGGTCACCGCGGCCGCCGAGGACCCGCCGGTCGGCTCGCCCTCGGCGTCGTCGGTGACGGTCGTCCTGGCCGAGCCGGATCGTCGCCGCGTACGCCTTGTCGGTCAGCGCGAGGTGGCCGAGCAGCTTGGTCGCCCGCTCGACGCCGAGCACCAGCACGCCGGTGGCCATCGGGTCGAGCGTGCCGGCGTGGCCGACCCGGCGGGTGCCGGCGATCCGGCGCACCCGGGCGACCACGTCGTGCGAGGTCAGCCCGGCCGGCTTGTCCACGACCACCAGCCCGCCCGGCCCGGCGGCCGGTCGGCGGCCGGCCGTCGCGCCACGCGCGTCGCCATCGGCCGGCGGCGGTCGGGTCGCGGGTCAGTCCGCGGCGATGGCCGAGGGGCGCCGGCCAGCGCGGCGCGGGCCGCGGCAACGGTGGCCGTCGAGGTCGCGGTCGGAGCTGAAGCCGGCGGCGAACCGGTGCCCGCCGCCGCCGAGCGCGACCGCCGCGGCGCTCACGTCGACCCGGCCCTTGGACCGCATCGACACCGTCCAGCCGCCGTCGCGCAGCCTGCTTGCAGACCATCGCGACCTCGGCCTCGGCCGCGGTCCGGACCAGGTCGATCACGCTCTCCGCCTGGTCGGCGCCGAGCCCGGCCGCGGCCAGCTCGGCCAGCCGGGTGTCGGTCCAGACCAGGCCGAGGCCGCCGACCGCGGCCGGCTCCAGCCGGGCCCGGGCCAGCGCGGCGCCGACCATGCCGAGCCAGCCGGCCGGGTGGGTGTCCAGCAGCCGGCGGGTGATCAGGTCGTGCCTGATCCCGGTGCGCAGCAGCCGGGCGGCCAGCTCGTGCGTCTCCGGCGTGGTCGAGGCGAACCGGAACGAGCCGGTGTCGGTGACCAGCCCCGCGTACAGGCAGGCGGCGATGTCCTGCGTCCAGCTCGACGCCGAGCCGGCGGACCAGCTCCTCGGCCAGCACCGCGGTCGCCGCGGCGGCCGGGTCGACCAGGTGCAGCGTGCCGAAGCCGGGTGTTGGAGGCGTGGTGGTCGACGACCAGCACCTCGGCCGCCGAGTCGACCAGCGGGGCCAGCGAGCCGAGCCGGTCGGCGCTGCCGGTGTCGAGCGTGACCAGCAGGGCCGGCGCGGCCGGCAGCCGCTCGGGCGGCACCAGCAGGTCGACGCCGGGCAGCCCGGCCAGCGAGCCGGCCAGCTCGAACGGCGCGCTGAACGACGGCAGCACCCGGGTGCCGCGCCGGCGCAGCGCGTGCGCGAGCGCGAGCATGCTGCCGAGGGCGTCGGCGTCCGGGCTGACGTGGCAGGCGAGGACCACCTCGTCGCGGTCGGCCGCGAGCGCCGCGACCGCCTTGTCCCACTCCGCCTCGCGTCGGCGGCCTGAGCCCGGTCACGAGTCGGAAGACTGCCCGGCCCGCGGGGCCGTCGTCCACCTCGGTCACTGCGCCGGAGTCGTCGGTCTCGTCCACGTCGTCGTCCTCGTGCCGGTACGGGTCCGGGTCGCCCGCGTACGTCGCGCCCTGCCGGACCTGGGCCAGCCCGGCGTCGGCGTCCCGGGCCACCGCGAGCAGCTCGTCGATCCGGCGGCCTGCTCGGGCACCGCGTCCGGGACGAACGCCAGCGTCGGGGTGAACTTGATCCCGGTCTGCCGGCCGACCTCGGTGCGCAGCACGCCGCGGGCGCTCTCCAGCGCGGCGGCGCTGTCCGCGCGCGCGGCCTCGTCGCCGTACACGGTGTAGTAGAGCGTGGCGTCCCGCAGGTCGGGGGTGACCCGGGCGTCGGTGATCGTCACCATGCCCAGCCGCGGGTCCTTCACCTGGTTCTCCAGCGTCGAGGCGACGATCTCGCGGATGCGCACCGCGAGTCGCCGCGCACGCGCCTGGTCGGCCACCGGAACTCCCTCATGCCTCGTCGGTGTCACTCGTCGGTGTCACTCGTCGGTGTCAGTCGTCGGTGTCGCTGAACAGCTGTCGCCGCACGGCGAGCAGCTGCACCTCCGGTCTGTCCGCGATCAGCCGCTCGCACGCGTCGAGCAGCTCGGTCACGTGCGCGGCGTCGGCGGCCACGGCGGCGACGCCGACCTGCGTCCTGCGGTGCAGGTCGGCGTCGCCCACCTCGGCCGCGGCCACCGCGTACCGCCGGCGCAGCTCGGCCACGACCGGCCGGACCACCGACCGCTTCTCCTTCAGCGACCTGCACGTCGCCGAGGAGCAGGTCGGCCACCAGCGACCCGGTGAACAACCGCCCGTGCCCGCCTTACTTCCGCGGCTTCTCGCGCAGCTCGAACGTCTCGATCACGTCATCGATCTTGATGTCGTTGAACGAACCGAGCCCGATGCCGCACTCGAAGCCCTCGCGGACCTCGGTCGCGTCCTCCTTGAACCGCTTGAGCGAGCTCACCGTGAGGTTGTCGGCGACCACCGCGCCGTCCCGGACCAGCCGCGCCTTGGCGTTGCGCCGGATCTCGCCCGAGCGCACCAGCGCAGCCGGCGATGTTGCCGATCCGCGGCACCCGGAAGACCTCGCGGACCTCCGCCGTGCCGAGCTGCGACCTCCTCGAACTCCGGCTTGAGCATGCCCTTGAGCGCGGCCTCGATCTCCTCGATGGCCTGGTAGATCACCGTGTAGTAGCGGATCTCCACGCCCTCGCGGTCGGCCGAGGCCTCCGCGCCCGGCCGACCGGCCGGACGTTGAAGCCGATGACGATCGCGTCCGAGGCGGTGGCCAGGTTGATGTCGTCCTCGGTGATGCCACCGACGCCGCGGTGGATGACCCGCAGGGCGACCTCCTCGCCCTCGCCGACCTCGATCTTCATCAGCGCGTCCTCGAGCGCCTCGACCGAACCGGAGCCGTCGCCCTTGAGGATCAGGTTGAGCTGCTCGACCGAGCCCTCCTTGAGCACCCGGTCCAGGTCGTCCAGCGAGATCCGCCGGCGCGAGCTGGGCCAGCTGCGCGTTGCGCTCGCGCGCCTGCCGCCGCTCGGCGATCTGCCGGGCCACCCGGTCCTCGTCGACGACCAGGAAGCTGTCGCCGGCGCCGGGCACCGAGGTGAAGCCGAGCACCTGGACCGGACGGGCCGGGCCCGCCTCCTCCAGCTGCCGGCCGTTCTCGTCGAGCATCGCCCGGACCCGCCCGAAGGCGTCGCCGGAGACGATCGAGTCGCCGACGTGCAGCGTGCCGCGCTGGACCAGCACGGTCGCCACCGGGCCGCGGCCGCGGTCGAGGTGCGCCTCGATGGCGACACCCTGCGCGTCCTGGTGCGGGTTGGCCCGCAGGTCGAGCGAGGCGTCCGCGGTCAGCAGCACGGCCTCGAGCAGGTCCTCGATGCCGATGTTCTGCCGGGCGGAGACGTCGACGAACATCGTCTCGCCGCCGTACTCCTCCGCGACCAGCCCGTACTCGGTGAGCTGCTGGCGGATCTTGGCGGGGTTGGCGCCCTCCTTGTCGATCTTGTTCACCGCGACCACGATCGGCACGTCGGCCGCCTGGGCGTGGTTGAGCGCCTCGACCGTCTGCGGCATCACGCCGTCGTCGGCCGCGACCACGAGGATCACGATGTCGGTCACGTTCGCACCGCGGGCACGCATGGCGGTGAACGCCTCGTGACCCGGGGTGTCGATGAACGTGATCGGCCGCTCGTCACCCTCGCTGGTGTGCGCGACCACCTGGTAGGCACCGATGGCCTGGGTGATGCCGCCGGCCTCGGACTCCATCACGCTGGTCTTGCGGATGGCGTCCAGCAGCCGGGTCTTGCCGTGGTCGACGTGACCCATGACGGTGACCACCGGCGGGCGGGCGACCAGGTCGTCCTCGTCGCCCTCGTTCTCCCCGAAGGTGAGGTCGAAGGCGTCGAGCAGCTCGCGGTCCTCGTCCTCCGGGCTGACCACCTGGATCGTGTAGCCGAGCTCGGCACCGAGCAGCTGCAGCGTCTCGTCGCTGACCGACTGCGTCGCGGTGACCATCTCGCCGAGGTGGAACAGCACCTGGACCAGGGACGCCGGGTTGGCGTTGATCCGGTCGGCGAAGTCCGCCAGCGAGGCGCCGCGGGGCAGCCGGACGACGTCGCCGTTGCCGCGCGGGACCTGCACGCCGCCGATCGTCGGCGCCGACATGTTGTCGAACTCCTGGCGCCGCTGCTTCTTGCTCTTGCGGCCGCGGACCGGACCCCGGCCGCCACCGCGACCGAACGCACCGGCCGTGCCGCCGCCGCGACCGCGACCGCCGCCACCGGGACGACCACCAGGGCCGCCGCGGAAGCCGCCACCGGGCGCGCCGCCGCCACCGCCACCGGGACCGCCGCGGTAGCCACCGCCACCGCCACCGCCACCGGCGCCGCCGCCCGGACCACCGGGCCGACCGGCGCCACCGCCGGGACCGCCGCGGAACCGCCGCCACCGCCACCGCCGCCGCCGGGACGACCGCCCGGACCACCGGGACGAGCCGCCGGGGCCGCCGCCGGGACGGGGACCGCCGCCGGACGGGCGGCCGGGCATCATGCCCGGGTTGGGCCGCGGGCCGCCCGGGCCGGGACCCGGCCGCGGGCCCGGACGCGGGCCACCGGGGCCGGCCGGGCCGCCGGGACGGGCACCGCCCGGGCCGGGCCGCGGGCCACCGGCACCCGGCCGCCGGGCGCGGGCCGCCGCCCGGACCCGGACGCGGGCCACCGCCGGCACCCGGGCGCGGGGCCGGCGGGCGCGGCGGCAGGCCCGGCGTCGAGCCCTGGTTGACGCCGAACGGGTTGTTGCCCGGACGCGGCGCCGGCCGCGGGGGCAGGCCGGGCGTGCTGGCGCCGGCACCGGCCGAGCCGGGGCCGGACGCCGGGGCCGGCCGGGACGCCCGGACGCGGGGCCGGCGCCGGGCCGCCGCCCGGGGTGGCCGGCCGGGCCGGGGCCGGCGCGGGCGCGGCCGGCGGCTGCTGCCGGCTGCTGGGCCGGGGCCGGGCCGCGGCGGCGGGAGCGTCGAGCCGGCTGGGCCGGAGCGCTCGGGCCGCCCTGCTGGCCGCCGGCCGGACGGCGCCGGGGGCGCGGGCCGGCGCCGGGCGCGCTGGAGCGGCGACCGGGCCGGGGACCCGGAGTCGGGGCCGGCCGTTCGCCTGGCTGCCGTTGGCCTGACCACCGCTGGCCGGGAACGCTTCCTTGAGCCGGCGGGCGACCGGCGGTTCGATCGTGGAGGACGCGCTCTTGACGAACTCGCCCATCTCCTTGAGCTTGGCCAGAACGACCTTGCTCTCTACGCCGAGCTCCTTCGCGAGCTCGTGCACGCGGGCCTTGCCTGCCACTGGTCTCCTCGTCCGGAGCCGGGCGGCGGTCCGCTCGGCTCAGCTAGTGGGTGAACACACTCATCGCTGGCGCTTCATGGAGTGCTCATGCCGTTTCGACCTGCCTGACTTGGTCGGGGGGTGGGCACCGTGCCCACCTCCGGGGCTGCGTCCGAGACGCGCTGCGCAACGTACTCACGGACAGATGCGGCGTCGAGCGCGCTGGTCACGCGCAATGCGCGGCCGAACGCCCGGCGCCGCTCCGCGAGATCGAGGCACCCGAGATCCAGGTGCAGGGAGGCACCTCGACCAGGCGACCGACGACGTGGGTCGGGCTCGAGCCGGAGACCGGCCGGACCCTCCACCACCACGACACGCAACAGCTCGGAGGCCGGCGAACGGCAGCGGCAACCGACGCAGGTGCGCACGGGCACCGACGACGTCCGACGGACCACTGACAGTCTACCCTGCCGGGACCGCGTCGCGCCGGTACCCGGCCGCGGGACCCATCCGCCCCCGGGTCGTGCCGGCAACCGCGGATCCACCGCACACCGCCACGAACGGATCGACTACGCAACGCATCCGTCCGAGCCGGTATGCCCGGGCGGTCACCGGGCGACGCGCGGAGCCGAGGTGGTCGGGCGGGGCCGCGTGGTGGACCCGCGCAGCGGGGCGCCGGCCGGCCGGGGCGGCGGCGCTCCGCCGCGGCGCCGGCGCACCGCCGGGAGCACCGCCGGGAGCACCGCCGGGAGCATCGCCCGCGGCGTCGCTGCGGATGTCGATCCGCCAGCCGGTCAGCCGGGCGGCGAGCCGGGCGTTCTGCCCCTCCCGGCCGATCGCCAGCGACAGCTGGTAGTCCGGCACGATCACCCGGGCCGCCCGCGCCGCCGGCGTCGACGACCTCGACCGAGATCACCTCGGCCGGGGACAGCGCCTGCGCGATGAACGCGGCCGGGTCGTCCGACCAGTCGACGATGTCGATCTTCTCGCCGTGCAGCTCGGCGACCACGTTGCGGACCCGGGCGCCCATCGGGCCGATGCAGGCGCCCTTCGGGTTGACCCCGGGCACCGTGGACCGGACCGCGATCTTGGACCGGTGGCCGGCCTCGCGGGCGACCGCCGGGATCTCCACGGTCCCGTCGGCGACCTCGGGCACCTCCAGCGCGAACAGCTTGCGCACCAGGTTGGGGTGGGTGCGGCTGAGCGTGATCGACGGGCCGCGCGGGCCCTTGGTCACGCCCACCACGTACGCCTTCAGCCGCAGGCCGTGCTCGTAGACCTCGCCCGGGACCTGCTCGGCCGGCGGCAGCACCGCCTCGATCTTGCCCAGGTTGACCAGCACGATCCCGCGCTCGGCCCGGCCCTCGTGGTGCTGCACCACGCCGCCGACGACGTCGCCCTCGCGCCCGGTCCACTCGCCGTAGGTGTGCTCGTTCTCGGCGTCGCGCAGCCGCTGCAGGATGACCTGCTTGGCGGTCATCGCCGCGATCCGGCCGAAGTCCTGCGGGGTGTCGTCCCACTCCCGCAGCGACCGTGCCGTCCTCGGCCAGCTCCTGGGCCCAGACGGTGACCGCGCCGGTCTTGCGGTCGACCTCGACCCTGGCGTCCGGCTGCGGGCCCTCGGTGTGCTTGTACGCGGTGAGCAGGGCGGTCTCGATCGCCTGGACCACGGTGTCGAAGGAGATCTCCTTCTCCCGCTCGATCGAGCGCAGTGCCGCGATGTCGACGTTCACGATTCCTCCTCCTCCGCGTCCAGTCCGTCCCCGTCGCCATCGGCCCCGACCCGGCCGAACTCGACCTGCACCATGCCGCGACCCAGCTCGGCCCAGCCGTGCCGGGTCGTGTCACCGGCCTCGTCGGCCAGCTCCACGCCGTCGTCGTCGGCCGCGACCACCCGCGCGCGGGTCGGCACGCCGGCCACCGGCACCTCGACCAGCCGGCCGACCGCGCGCCGCCAGTGCCGCGGCTCGGTCAGCGGGCGGTCGACCCCGGGCGATGTCACCTCCAGCACGTACGGCGTGTCGCCGAACAGCTCGGTGTCGTGCGAGTCGAGCACCTCGGTGACCGCCCGGCTCACCGCTGCCACGTCGTCCAGCGAGACGCCCGTGTCGGCGTCCACGACCACCCGCACCACCGTGCGCCGCCCGGCCGGGCTCACCGACACCTTCTCCAGCTCGCATCCGGCCGCGGTGACGGCCGGTCCGATCGCCGTAGCCAGCCGCTCCCGCTGGGCCGCTCCCGACGTCATCGTTGGAGCCTCCTCACGCATGCGGCCAACCTCACGAGGGTAGCGGCTCCGACCTCGGGATACGAACGGTGACGGAGCCGGTCGCCGTACCACTCCGTCCGGCTGTACGGGTCGCCTGGGAGACTTCCGGACCGTGGTCGCCGTCGCCCGTCGCAGCGTGCTGATCGGCGGCTCGGTCGGCGTCGGGCTGCTGGTCGCCGGCTGCACGTCGGACGGTCCGTCGAGCCCGGCGCCGACCTCGCCGGCGCCGCCGGACCCGCTGCTGGCCGAGCTGGCCGACGAGCGCACGCTGATCGCCGCGTACGACGCGACGATGGCGCGCTACCCGGCGCTGCGGGCGCGGCTGAGCGCGGTCCGGGCCGATCACGCGGCGCACGCCGCCGCGCTGGTGACCGCCCTCGGTCCGGCCGCCCCGCCCTCCCCCGCCACCGCCGCCGCCTCCCCGCGGCGACACCCGCTCCGAGCGACCTCGCCCGCCCCGGCGGCCTCGTCCGAGCGGCACTGCGTCCGGTAGTCCGGTGCCGGGGACGGTCGGCGCGGCGCTGGCGGCGCTGCGGGCGGCGGAGCGGGCCGCCGCCTCGGCCCGCGGCACGGTCGCGCTGACCGCGCCGCCGGACCGGGCCAGGCTGCTCGCCGGCATCTCCGCCTCCGAGGCCAGCCACGTGGTGGTGCTGGCGTGACCACCCCGACCCCGACCCCGACTCCGACCGCGACCGGCACCGGCACCGGCACGCCGAGCCCGAGCCCGACCCCGAGCGGCACCGGCCAGGTGCAGGCGCTGCAGACCGGGCTGGCCGCCGAGCACGCGGTCATCTGGGGCTACGGCGTGGTCGGCGCGCACGCCGGCGACGCCCTGCTGGCCCAGGTGCGCGACGCCGACGACGCCCACCGCACCGTCCGGGACGACGCGATCGCGCTCGTCGCCCGCTACGGCGGCACCCCGGTCGCGACCGAGCCCGAGTACGCCCTGCCGTTCCCGGTCACCGACCGGGCTTCCGCGCTGCGGCTGGCCGTGCACCTCGAGGAGGGCGCCGCCGCGGCCTGGCGGTACGCGGTGGCCGCCACCGACGACGTCGACGTGCGGCGGACCGCGCTGGCCGCGCTGTCCGACGCCGCCGTCCGGGCCACCCGCTGGCGGCTGGCTCTCCCCACCACGCCCGCGACCGTCGCCTTCCCCGGCGACTGACCCCGGCGGACCGACCCGGCGGACCGACCCGGCGGACCGACCCCGACGGACCGACCCGACGACCGACGGCCGGACGACTGGCCCGGCGACTGACCGGCGCCGCCTCCGGCCGGCGTCGGCCGTCGGCTGATCGTCCTCCTTGGAGGATGCCGCCGCAGTGGGCTGAGGCGACTCTGACGTGATGGATGAGGGACGGCTCACCGCGGTCCCGGGCTGAGGGGTGCGATCGTCGTGGCAGCGTTTCTCGCTCTGGTCTCGGCGATGTGCTTCGCGCTCGCCGCGGCCCTGCAGCAGCGGGGTCAGTTCGCGCTGGCGCACGCCGGCTCAGCCGTGCGGGGCCTGGCCGGCCTGGTTCGGCTCGTGGCGGTGCCCGTCTGGCTGTTGGGCACGCTGATCTTGTTGGTCGGCTACGGGACGCAAGGCGTTGCGCTCGGTCACGGCAGGCTCGTGGTGGTCCAGCCGCTCATGGTCACGACCATCGTCTGGGCGCTGCCACTGGGCTACTGGCTGACGAGCCAGCACGTCGTGCGACGGCAGGTTCTGGGCGCCGGAGTCGTCGTGGTCGGGCTGGCGCTGTTCGTGCTCGTCGGAGACCCGGACGCCGGCGTCGACGACGCATCCGACGCTGGGCCTGGTGAGCTGCGCCGCGGTGATCAGTGCCGTGGTCGTCGTGGTCATGCTGTCGCTGGGGACGGGGACTGCTCCGTCGGTGCGGGCGGCCGCACTCGGCGTGTGCGCCGGCCTCCTCTTCGGGCTGGCCGCGTGCTTCGCCAAGCCGGTGATCGACGATCTGCAGGCCGGGCTCGCCGAGGCGGCCGGCGACTGGCGGACGTGGACCCTGCTCGGATTCGGGTTCGCCGCATTCCTCATCCAGCAGCTGTCGCTGGCGACGGGTCAGCTCGCGCCGGCGATGGCAGCCGTGTCCGTCGCGAATCCCGCCATCAGCGTGATCCTCGGGATCCTCCTGTTCGAGGAGCGGCTCACCCGTCCCGGATGGCACGTCGTGGTCGCCGCCGCCGCGCTGCTGGCCGCGCTGGGCGGTGCCGTGCTCATCACCCTGGCCAACCGCGAGACCCCGCTGCCGGGCGAGCCGACGGGCAGGTCCGGCGCTCTCACCGACGAGACGCTCAGGTGAGCATCGAGCTCATCCTGCTCGCACTGGCGAGCATGGTGCGCCCGACGAGTCTCGCGGCCACCTCCGCGCTTCTCTCGCACGCGTCACGACGTCGGCTGTTGCTCGCGTACATCGTCGCGGGCCTGGCCTTCACGGTCGCGTTCGGTGTCGTCGTGGTCGGCGCGTTTCACGGAGTCCACCTCGGGCGGGCAGCGATCGGACGAAAGGCATCGCCGACATCGTCGGCGGCTCGCTCGCCCTGCTGTTCGGCTGCGCGGTCCTCACCGGCCGGATCCGACGACGGTCGGACCACGACGCTGCCGGGGCCGCCGGCGGCTGGAAGGCCCGACTCGATCGGCGGCTCACGATCCCCGCCGCCGCCGTCGCCGGCCCACTCACCCACATCCCCGGGTTGTTCTACCTGATCGCGCTGAACGTCATCGTGGCCCACGAGCCGCGGCTGCCCGGCGGTCTGCTGGCGGTGCTGATCTACGACGCAATCTGGTTCGCGCTGCCGATCGCCGCCCTGGCGACGTGCATCGTCAATCCCGACACAGCCCGGGACATCGTCGTCCGGGTGGAACGGTGGACCGCGCAGCACTCGCGCGTCCTGCTCCTGTCCACCTCGTTCGCCGTCGGCGTCGCACTCGTCGTCCGGGGCGCGCTGCTCCTGGCCGGCGTGACTGCGGGCTAGCGCCAGGCGTCGACCAGGGCCAGCACGTCGGCCAGTCGCGACACCACCGCGTCCGGCTCGCCGCGCACCGGGCCCTCCTGGTACGCGGGGATCGCGCTGTGCGGGAGCAGGACCGCCCGCATCCCGACCCCCTTGGCCCCGGCGATGTCGTCCCACGGCCGGTCGCCGACGAACACCGCGTCCTCCGGCGCGATCCCGCCGAGCGCGTCGAGCACCGCCCGGAACGCGGCCGGGTGCGGCTTGGTCCACTCGATCTCGCTGGTGTAGACGGCCGCGTCGATGAGCTCGGCCACCCCGTCCCGGCGGAACACCCGCTCGTGCTCGGTGCGCGGCCACAGCGTGTTGGACAGCACGCCGATCCGGATCCCGCGGGCCCGCAGCGCCTCCCAGCAGCGGCCGGACGTCCGCGTCGGTGAACGTGTGCTCCTCCCACCAGGCGTAGTAGCCGGCGATCTCCTGCGGCCCCGCGGTCACCCCGGCGGCGGCGAACACCTCGTCCATCGTCCCGCTGCGCTGGGTCTCCCGGGCCCGGGCCCAGACCGTCTCCTCGGCCGCGACGCAGCCGGTCGGCCGCGTCGTCGCCGAGCCCGATCGCCCGCCAGGCCTCGGCCAGCTCGATCGTGTGCCAGGGCGTGAGCGTGCCGCCCCAGTCGAACACCACCGCCTCGACCGTCACCGCGTCACCGCCCACACCACGTCGTCCATCCGCACCTCGCTGGTCTCGCCGCGGGCCCGGTCCCGTACCTCGACCACGCCCTCGTCGGCCCGCCGCCCGACCACGACCGTCCACGGCACGCCGATCAGCTCGGCGTCGGTGAGCTTGACCCCGGCGTGGCGTCCCGGTCGTCGACGAGCACCCGCAGGCCGGTGTCGGCCAGCCGCTCGGCCAGGTCGCGCGCGTGCGCCGGCTGGTCGCCGCGGCCGACCGGCACCACGCTCGACGTCGTACGGCGCGACCTCCCGCGGCCAGACCAGCCCGCGCTCGTCGTGGTGCTGCTCGGCGATCACCGCGACCGCCCGGGAGACCCCGATCCCGTACGAGCCCATGGTCAGCCGGACCGGCGTCCCGTCCGGGCCGGGCACGTCCAGCCCGAACGCGTCGGCGTACTTGCGGCCGAGCTGGAAGACGTGCCCGACCTCGACGCCGCGGGCGAGGGTCAGCGGCCCGCCGCAGCGCGGGCACGGGTCGCCGTCGACCACGGTGACCACGTCGGCGTACTCGGACACGGTGAAGTCGCGGCCGGCGACCACGTTGCGGGCGTGCGTGTCGGGTCGGTTGGCGCCGGTCACCCAGCTGGTGCCGGGCGCGACCCGCGGGTCGGCGACGTACCGGAAGGCGCGGCCGGCCAGGCCCTGCGGGCCGACGTACCCGCGGACCAGCTCGGGGTGGGCGGCGAAGTCGGCCGCCTCGAAGATCCGCACCGGCCCGAGCAGCTCCTCGACCCGGCGCAGGTCGACCTCGCGGTCGCCCGGCACGCCGATCGCGACGCACCTGCGTCGCCCGGCGCAGCACACGAGCAGGTTCTTCAGCGTCGCCGACGCCGGCACGCCCAGGTGCGCGGCCAGCGTCTCGATCGTCGGCGTGTCCGGGGTGTCCAGCTCCTCGACCGGTCCGGGCTCGGCGATCGGCGCGGTCCGCCGCGGCGAGGGCACCGCCTCGGTGTTGGCCGCGTAGCCGCACCGGGCGCAGGAGGCGAACGTGTCCTCGCCGACCGGCGTCGGCGCGAGGAACTCCTCCGACTCGGAGCCGCCCATCGCCCCGGACACCGCCGAGACGACCCGGACGTCGAGCCCGAGCCGGGCGAAGATCCGCAGGTAGGCCTCCCGGTGGGCGGCGTAGGAGGCCGCGAGCCCCTCGTCGGTGAGGTCGAACGAGTACGAGTCCTTCATCACGAACTCGCGGGTGCGCAGCAGCCCGGACCGCGGCCGCGGCTCGTCCCGGAACTTCGTCTGCACCTGGTAGAGCGACAGCGGCAGGTCCTTGTACGAGGACAGCTCGGCCTTGGCCAGCAGCGCGAACAGCTCCTCGTGGGTCGGCGCCAGCAGGTGGTCGGCGCCGCGCCGGTCGACCACCCGGAAGACGTCCGGGCCCGTACGCGGCCCACCGGCCGGTCGCCTCGTACGGCTCGCGCGGCAGCAGCGCCGGGAACAGCACCTCCTGGGCGCCGATCCGGTCCATCTCCGCGCGGACGATCCGCTCGACGTTGCGCAGCACCTTCAGCCCGAGCGGCAGCCAGGCGTAGCCGCCCGCGGCGACCCGGCGGACGTACCCGGCCCGCAGCAGCAGCCGGTGGCTCGGCACCTCGGCCTCGGCCGGCTCCTCGCGCAGCGTCCGGACGAACCAGGAGGACATCAGGTCGGGCACACTCCGGGATCCTGCCAGGGCCTACGCTTGACCCGTGCTGAGGCTCGGCGGTGCGGTCCGCCTGCTGACCGGCGCCGACCTACCCGCCCTGCGCCCCCTGCTGGACCGCGACCCGGTCGCGCACTGCTTCGTCGCGTCCCGGGTGGAGGCGGCCGGCGTCGACCCGTGGCGGCTCGGGCGCCGAGCTGTGGGGCTACGGCAGCAGTCAGGCTGGAGGCGGCCTGCTTCGCCGGCGCGAACCTGGTCCCGGTCGGCGACGCGCCGGCCGCGCTGGCCGCGTTCGCCGACCGGGCCCGCCGGCAGGGCCGGCGCTGCTCCTCGATCGTCGGCCCGGCGCACGCGGTCGGCGCGCTCTGGGAGCGGCTGGAGCCGCTACTGGGGTCCGGCCCGCGACGTGCGGTCCACCCAGCCGCTGCTGGCCATCTCGACCGAGCCGCTGGTGGCCGGCGACCCGGCGGTGCGCCGGGTCTCGCTGGCCGAGCTGGACATCCTCATGCCGGCCTGCGTGGCGATGTTCACCGAGGAGGTCGGCACGTCGCCGCTGGGCAACGACAACGGCGCGGCCTACCGGGCCAGGGTCCGCGACCTCGTGCTCGGCCGGCCGGGCGTTCGCCCGGATCGAGAACGGCCGGGTGCTGTTCAAGGCCGAGCTCGGCGCGGTCAGCGCGCGGGTGGCGCAGATCCAGGGCGTCTGGGTCGACCCGGCGCACCGCGGCCGCGGGCTCGGCACGCTCGGCACCGCGGCGGTCGTGGCCGAGGCGCTGCGCACGGTCGCCCCCACGGTCAGCCTCTACGTCAACGACTTCAACCAGCCGGCCCGCCGGGCGTACGAGCGGGTCGGGCTGAGCAACGTCGGTACCTTCGCCAGCGTCCTGTTCTGAGTGCCGACCACCGTGCCCGCCGCCACGACCAAGGGGGATCCTGTGCGCCGCCGACCGCCGACGCTCGCCGCGCTGCTCGCCGTCGTTGCCCTGCTGGCCGCCGGGCTGCTTGCTCGGCAAGGACAAGCCCGGGCCGGACGACGCCGCGACCGCGTTCCTGGACAGCTGGTCGCGCGGCGACGTGGCCGGCGCCGCCGGCCGGACCGACGACAGCGCCGCCGCGACCGGCGCGCTGCAGCGGCTGGACAAGGCGCTCGGCGACGGCGCCAAGCTCACCGCCACGCTCGGCGCGGTGACCAAGCAGGACGACGACCACGCGAGCGCGGCGTACACGGCCAGCTGGCAGCTGCCCGGGGTCGGCGCGCCGTGGCGGTACGACGGCACGCTGCCGCTGGTGCGCACCCAGGACACCTGGGGCGTGCAGTGGAAGCCGGCGGACCTGCACCCGAAGCTGACCGCGGCCGGGCTCGCCTCGCTCAAGGTCGAGCACGTGCTGCCGGAGCGGGCCGCGCTGCAGGACGCCGCCGGGGCGCCGCTGTTCGCCAAGACCGACGTCGTCACCGTCGGCGTGCAGCCGAGCAAGGTGACCGACCTGCCCGGGCTCGCCGCCAAGCTCGCCGCGGTGCTCGAGGTCGACGCGGCCGACATCGTCGCCGACGTGAAGAAGGCCTCGCCGAACGCGTTCGTCACCGTGATCACGCTGCGCCGGGCGGACTACGAGAAGGTGCGCGCGCAGATCCACGAGCTGCCCGGCACGGTGTTCCAGGAGGGCCAGCAGCTGCTCGCGCCGACCCGGACGTTCGCGCAGCCGCTGCTCGGCCGGGTCGGGCCGGCCACCGCGGACGTGCTCAAGGAGGTGGGTGCCGGCTACGACGGCGCCGACCAGCTCGGCGTCTCCGGCCTGCAGCGGGCGCTGAACGACCGGCTCACCGGCAAGCCGGGGCTGCGCATCACGACCTCGACCGGGGTGCTCGCCGAGCAGCCCGGCCAGGCCGGCAGCGCGGTCCGCACCACGCTCGACCGCTCGGTGCAGACCGCCGCCGACAGCGCGGTCGCGACCGTGCCGAAGCCGGCGGCGCTGGTCGCGATCCGGCCGTCGACCGGCGCGATCCTGGCCGTCGCCGACAACGCCGAGGTCCCGTTCGAGATCGGGCTCGGCGGCCGGTTCCCGGCCGGCTCCACCTTCAAGATCCTCACCTCGACCGCGCTGCTGCAGGCCAAGGTCGTGCAGCCGGCCTCGATGGTCGACTGCCCCGGCCACCACGGTCGTGTACGGCAAGGAGTTCGAGAACGAGGACAAGTTCGACCTCGGCCGGATCGCGCTGCGGGAGGCGTTCGCGCACTCCTGCAACACGACCTTCACCGGCCTGTCCCAGCGGCTCGACGCCGGCCGCGCTGCGCCAGGCCGCCGCGCTCTACGGGGTCGGCACCGAGTGGAAGCTGACCGCCAGCTCCTTCGGCGGGTCGGTGCCGGTGCCCAAGGACGACACCGAGAAGGCGGCCGAGGCGATCGGTCAGGGCCGGGTCGAGGTCAGCCCGCTGACGATGGCGCTGATCGCGGCCCAGGTGGACAAGGGCGGCCCGGTCGTGCCGTCGCTCGTCGCGGGCGGGCCGGCCGCCGGCCCGGCACCGGCCGGTCCGCCGGCCGCGGTGCTGCCGGCGCTGCGGGACATGATGCGGGCGGTGGTCACCGAGGGCACCGCGACCGCGCTGCGGGACGTGCCGGGCGGCCCGGTGTCGGGCAAGACCGGGACCGCCGAGTACGGCACCGAGGTGCCGCCGCGCTCGCACGCCTGGTT
Source organism: uncultured Actinomycetota bacterium (assembly GCA_963770145.1). Taxonomy (GTDB): domain Bacteria; phylum Actinomycetota; class Actinomycetes; order Mycobacteriales; family CADCTP01; genus CADCTP01. Next base: position 85,714 of record CAVYOJ010000005.1, read on the forward strand.
CACCGGGTTCCAGGGTGACCTCGCGTTCGCCGTGTTCGTCCAGGACGGGCAGTCCTCCGGCACCACCGCGGTCCCGGTCGCCCGCGCGTTCCTGACCGCGCTCGGCTAGCGCTCGTCAGAACAGCTTGACCGGGTTGACCACGTCGGCGACGACCGCGAGCAGGGCGAACGTGCCGAAGATCGCGACGAACGCCATCACCACCGGCGCGATCCGCTCCGGCCGGACGAAGCCGGGGTCGGGCAGCCCGCGGGACAGCGCGATCCGGCGGCGGATCCGCTCGAACCACATCACCGCGATGTGGCCGCCGTCCAGTGGCGGCAGCGGCAGCAGGTTGAACACGGCGAGGAAGATGTTCGTCCCGGCCAGCAGGGCGAGGAAGAACGCGATGCCGCCGACGCCCTGGTTGCCGAGGATCTCGCCGCCCGCCCGGCTGGCGCCGACCACGCTGACCGGCGACTCGGGATCGCGCTGGCCGCCGGAGACGGCGTCGATCAGCGCCGGCACCTTCGACGGGATCGACCCGAGCGCCGAGAACGTCGCCGTGATCATCGAGCCGGTCGTGCTGAACGCGGTGCCGAGGCCGCTGATCGGCCCCTCCCGCTGCACCGTGGTCGGCAGGTCGCCGACCACGCCGATGGTCGGCGTCGGCACCAGCGTCGAGGAGTCGGTCGCGTCGGGTGGCGGCCGCTGGGCCAGGACCGGCCGCACGGTCGCCGTCGCCGTGGCGCCGTCCCGCGTGTAGGTCAGCTGCACCGGCTTGCTGGCGTCGACCCCGCGCAGCGTGTCCTGGAACGAGGCCAGGTCCGGCGTCGGCGTCCCGTTGACCGCGGTGATCACGTCGCCGGCCCGCAGCCCGGCCGCCGCGGCCGGCGCCTGCGGGTCACCGGCCCGGCACGCCCGCAGCGCGCCGTCGGACAGCGTGTCGTTGCCGACCACCACGCAGTCGGAGATCGAGGCCAGCCGGGCCGGGGTGGTCGCCGGGTCGACCGAGCGCTCGACGCCGAAGGCGGACAGCGCCAGCCACAGCAGCGCGATCGCCAGCAGCACGTGGGTGGCGGAGCCGGCGAGCATCACCGCGGTCCGCTTCCACGGTGACGCCCGCCAGAACGCCTGCCGCTCGTGCTCGGCCGGGACGTCCATCACGTGCGGGGACATCCCGTCGATGCTGACGAACCCGCCGGCCGGGATGGCCTTCAGGCCGTACTCGGTCTCGCCGCGGCGGAACGAGAAGATCGTCGGACCGAAGCCCACGAAGTAGCGGCTGACCCGCATGCCCAGCGCCTTGGCGACGCCCATGTGACCGGCCTCGTGCAGGCAGACCGAGAACAGCAGGCCGAAGGCGAAGACCACCACCCCGATGACGTACGCCATCCGCTCGAGCCCTCCGACCGCCATCCGCCGCGACTACTGCACAACTTCTGCGTCGTTGTGCTGGTTCCCGGCGCCTTCGACTGGAACATCGATCGTACCGTCGCCGGCCTGTGCGAACGCTGGGCCCGGCTCGTCGGCCGGCTCGCGGAACCCGATCCGGTCGTGCAGCCGGCGCAGCGGCGCCGGAGCCCACCAGTTCCACCGGCCCAGCAGCCGCATGCTCGCCGGCACCAGCAGCGCCCGGACCACGGTCGCGTCCACGACGATCGCGATCGCCATCGCGACGCCGATCAGCTTGATGAACGTGATGCCGGACAGCGAGAACGCGCCGATGACGACGACCAGCAGCAGCGCCGCGGTGGTGATCATGCCGCCGGTGCGCTGCAGCCCGGCCGCGACCGCCGCGGTGTTGTCGCCGGTAGCGCTCGTAGTGCTCGCGGATCCGGGACATGAGGAAGACCTCGTAGTCCATCGACAGCCCGAACACGATCGCCAGCACGAGGATCGGCTGGGTCGCCTCCAGCGTCCCGGTCGGGGTGAAGTCCAGCAGCCCGGACAGGTGCCCGTCCTGGAAGATCCAGACGATCGCGCCGAACGAGGCGGTCAGCGACAGCACGTTCATCAGCAGCGCCTTGACCGGCAGCACCACCGAGCCGAACGCGAGGAACAGCAGCAGCACGGTCGCGCCGGCCACGATCAGCGCCATGTACGGCAGCAGCCGGCCGAGGCTGCCGAGCAGGTCGGACAGCACCGCGGTGTCGCCGCCGACGAGCACGCTCCCGCCGGGCGGCGGCGGCAGCGCGCGGACCCGGTCGACGATCGCGCGGGCGTCGGCCGACATGGGGTCGCCGGTGAAACCGAGGTCGACCTTCGCCGTGCCGTCCCGCTCGGCGACCACGGTGGCCGAGGTGACGCCGGGCACGGTCCTGACCTCGCCCACCCAGGTCGGCAGCGCGGCCGGGTCGGCCGGGCCCACGGTCGGCACGGTGACCACCGCCTGGATCGGGCTGGTCGCGTTGGCCGGGAAGTCCCGCTCCAGCGTCTCGGCGACCTGCCGGCTCTCGGTGCCGGCCGGCAGCGCCCTGGCGTCGATGCCGCCGAACGTGACCCGCAGGAACGGCAGGCCGAGCACGAGCAGCACCGCGACGACGCCGACCGCGTAGAGCACCGGGCGGCGCATGACGCTGCGGGCCAGCCGGGCCCAGGCACCGGTCGTCGGTGTGCAGCCGGGGGCGGCGCCGGCGCACCGGCAGCGCCTCGACCCGCGGGCCGAGCACGGCGAGCAGCGCCGGCAGCACGGTCAGCGCGGCGGCCACGGCGACCAGCACGGCCGCGATCCCGCCCGCGCCCATCGACCGGAGGAACACCTGCGGGAAGATCAGCAGCCCGGCCAGCGACACGGCCACGGTCAGCCCGGAGACCGCGACCGTGCGGCCGGCGGTGGCCATCGTCGCGGACGATCGCCGCCTCGGTGTCCAGCCCGCGGGCCAGCTCCTCCCGGTAGCGCCCGACGACGAACAGGCCGTAGTCGATCGCCAGCCCGAGCCCGAGGATCGTCACCACGTTGACCGAGAACACCGACACCTCGGTGACCAGCGAGAGCAGGTGCAGCGCGGTGAACGCGCCGAGGATGGCGACCACGCCGATCACCAGCGGCAGGGTGGCCGCGACGACCGTGCCGAACACCAGCACGAGCAGCACCAGCAGCACCGGCATCGACAGCGTCTCGGCCCGGGCGATGTCCTTGCTCACCTGCTCGTTGATGTCCCGCCCGACCGTCGTCGCGCCGCCGACCTCGGTCTGCAGCCCGGGCGCGGCCAGCCGGTCCTCGATCCGTTCCAGCGCGTCGGTGCGCTGCTGCTCGTCCCCGTGCAGGGTCAGCACCGCGTAGGTGGCGTGCCGGTCGGCGCTGACCAGGCCGGGCGCGCCGGTGCCGAACCAGCTCACGGTCCGGGCGACCGCGTCGGTCGGCAGCGCGGCCAGCGTGCCGGTCACCGCCTGCCGGTACGCCGGGTCGTCGACCGTACGGTCCGCGCTGCGGTAGAGCACGACCACGTCGGCGTCGTCCCGGCCGAGGTCGGCCGCGGCGACGGCGGCGGCCCGGGCGCTCTCGCTGCCGGGATCCTCGAAGCCGCCGCTGGTCAGCCGGCCGAACACGCCGGTCCCCCAGGCCACGGCCACGGCCAGGAACGCCGTCGCGGCGGCCAGCACCAGCCACCGCCGCCGGTATGCGAACCGGCCCAACATCTCGGTCATCGCGGTCCTCCTGGACTAGACTCGCTCACTGATGTGAACACCGTTTATCCTTGACCGGGTCTAGGATGCATACGGTGTTTACTAAAGTCAAGACCGTTTAGGAGGTGCCCGTGGCGACCACGCTGAGCCGGCGGGACCGCGTCCGGGCCGCGACCGTGACCGAGATCAAGGACACCGCGCGCCGGATCCTGGTCGCCGAGGGGCCGGACGGGCTGTCGCTGCGGGCGATCGCCCGGGAGATGGGGATGACCGCGCCCGCGCTCTACCGCTACTTCCCGAGCCGGGAGCGGCTGGTCGAGGCGCTCATCGCGGACCTGTACGACGAGCTCACCGCGACGCTGGCCGCGGCCGGCGACAGCACCGACGACGCGGCCGGCGTCGCGGGCGCGGCCGTGCCGGCTGACCCGCGGGCTCAGATCACCGCGGCCAGCCGGGCGTTCCGATCCTGGGCGCTGGCCCACCCGCGCGAGTTCGGCCTGCTGTTCGGCAGCCCGATCCCTGGCATCGACGCGCACTCCGACGACAGCCCGGCCGGTCTGGCGTCGGAGCGGTTCGGCCAGCTCTTCGGCGACCTGGTCGCGCGGATCTACCTGACCGACCCGTTCCCGGTGCCGGCCGAGGACGAGATGGACCCGCGGCTGCGCCGGCAGCTGCGGGCCTGGTGCTCGGCGCTGCCGGTCGAGCTGCCGATCGGCGCCGGGCAGGTGTTCCTGTCCTGCTGGATCCGGCTGTACGGAATGGTCGCGATGGAGGTCTTCGGTCACCTCGCGTTCGCGCTGCCGGACGCCGAGCCGATGTTCGAGGCCGAGCTGCGCGACCTCGCGGTCAAGCTCGGCTTCGGTGCGGCCACCTAGCGACGGATTCCCTCGCCGAACCCCTGGTTCACGACGGATCAAGCACAGTACGGTCAGGTGCACCGCTCGAATCACTAGCCAAGGGGTGCGCCGTGGTGCAGACCCTCCCCGGTGCCGACCGGCCCGGCACCGACGTCCCCCAGCGCCGCCGGCTCGTCACCGCGGTCCCCGGCCCGAAGTCGCAGGAGCTGATGGCCCGGCGCACCGCGGCCGTCCCGCCCGGCGTGGGCACCGCGCTGCCGGTCTTCGTCGAGCGGGCCGGCGGCGGCGTGCTCGTCGACGTGGACGGCAACTCGCTGATCGACTTCGGCTCCGGCATCGCGGTGACCTCGGTCGGCAACGCCGCGCCGGCGGTCGTCGCCGCGGTGGCCGAGCAGGCCGCCCGGTTCACCCACACCTGCTTCATGATCACCCCGTACGAGGGGTACGTGGCGGTCTGCGAGCGGCTCAACCGGCTCACCCCCGGCGGCTTCGAGAAGCGGTCGATGCTGCTCAACTCCGGCGCCGAGGCGGTGGAGAACGCGGTCAAGGTGGCCAGGGTGGCGACCGGCCGGCCGGCCGTGGTGGTCTTCGACCACGGCTACCACGGGCGGACGCTGCTGACGATGACGCTGACCGCGAAGTACCGGCCGTACAAGGCGGGCTTCGGGCCGTACGCGCCGGAGGTCTACCGGGCGCCGATGGCCTACCCGTTCCGGTGGCCGGGCGGCGCGGACCGGTGCGCGGACGAGGCGTACGACCGGTTCGTGGACGTGGTGACCACCCAGGTCGGCGCCGACCGGGTGGCCTGCGTGGTGGTCGAGCCGATCCAGGGCGAGGGCGGCTTCGTGGTGCCGGCGCCGGGCTTCCTGCGCCGGGTCGCGGACTTCTGCGCCGAGCACGGCATCCTGCTGGTCGCCGACGAGGTGCAGACCGGGTTCGGCCGGACCGGCGACTGGTTCGCCTCGACCTTCGAGGGCATCGAGCCGGACCTGGTCACCACGGCCAAGGGCATCGCCGGCGGGCTGCCGCTGGGCGGGGTGACCGGGCGGGCCGAGCTGATGGACGCGGTGCACGTGTCCGGCCTCGGCGGCACCTTCGGCGGCAACCCGGTGGCCTGTGCGGCCGCGCTCGCGGCCATCGACATGATCGAGGACGAGGACCTGGTCGGCCGGGCCCGGCGGATCGGCGAGCTGGCGTTGCCCCGGCTGCGGGCGCTGGCCGAGCGGCACCCCGCGGTGGCCGATCCCCGCGGGCGCGGCGCGATGCTCGCGGTCGAGCTGGTCCGCCCCGACGGCCGCACGCCCGACCCGGCGCTGCTCGCCGACGTGGTCCGGCGGTGCGCGGCCGAGGGCGTCGTCGTGCTCACCGCGGGCACGTACGGGAACGTGCTGCGGCTGCTGCCGCCGCTGGTGATCGGCGAGGACCTGCTGCTGGACGGGCTGGACGTGCTCGACGCGGCGGTCGCCGCAGCGCTGGCATGACCGGGCTGGCGGCCGGCTCCGGACGACCGGCGGACCCGACCCGACCGGTCGCGGAAAGCGGCCGGGTCGACCGGTCGACGGGCCCAGGCGCGGTCGGCGCGATCGACCGGGCGCTGCTCGGCGAGCTGACCGCGCGCGAGACGGCCCGGTTCGCCGCGGCCCACCCCCGCTGCGCGGCCGTGCACGAGCGGTCCCGCCGGACCATGCCGGCGGGCGTGCCGATGAGCTGGATGGCGAAGTGGGCCGGCGGGTTCCCGATCGCGGTGGCCGAGGCCACCGGGGCGCACGTGCGCTGCCTGGACGGCATCGACCACGTCGACCTCTGCCTCGGCGACACCGGGGCGATGGCCGGCCACTCCCCGGCCCCGACCGTGCGGGCGGTGGCGGCCCAGGCGGCGCGCGGGATCACCACGATGCTGCCCGACGAGCACGCCGCCGCGGTCGCCGAGGAGCTGGCCCGCCGGTTCGGGCTGCCGGCCTGGCAGTTCACGCTGTCGGCGACCGACGCCAACCGGCACGTGCTGCGCTACGCCCGGCATCTCACCGGCCGGCCCCGGGTCGCGGTGATCGACTACTGCTACCACGGCTCGGTGGACGAGGCGTTCGCGACGCTGGACGGCGGCCGGGTGGTCGCCCGGCGCGGCAACCTCGGCCCGCCGGTGCCGCCGGCCGAGACCACGGTCGTGGTGCCGTTCAACGACGCCGGTGCGCTCGAGCGGGCGCTGGCCGGCGGCGACGTGGCCTGCCTGCTGGCCGAGCCGGCGATGACGAACATCGGGATCGTGCTGCCGGAGCCCGGCTGGCACGCCGCCGCCCGGGAGCTGACCCGGGCGGCCGGCACGCTGCTGGTGCTGGACGAGACGCACACGCTCTGCGCCGGACCCGGCGGCTCGACCGGCGCCGACGGCCTCCGGCCGGACGTGCTCGTGATCGGCAAGGCGATCGGCGGCGGCGTTCCGATCGGCGCGTTCGGCCTGACCGCCGAGCTGGCGGCCCGGATCCCGGCCTCGGTCGAGCTGGAGGACGTCGACCTCGGCGGCATCGGCGGCACGCTGGCCGGCAACCCGCTCTCGCTGGCGGCGACCCGGGCGACGCTGGGCGAGGTGCTCACCGATCCGGCGTTCGCGCGGATGACGTCGCTGGGCCGGCGCTGGGAGGCGGGCGTGGCCGGCGTGCTCGCGGCGTCCGGGCTGCCCTGGCACGTGACCCGGCTCGGCTGCCGGGCCGAGTACGGGTTCGCCGCCGAGCCGCCGCGGGACGGCGCGAGCGCGGCGGCCGCCGACGACTTCGCCGCTGCAGACCTTCCTGCACCTGCACGCGCTGAACCGGCGCGTGCTGCTCACCCCGTTCCACAACATGGCGCTGATGTGCCCGGCGACGAGCGAGGCGGACGTCGACCGCCACACCGAGGCGTTCGCCGCCGCGGCGGCGGATCTCACCGCCTGACCGCGGGAGGGTCAGCCGCCGGTGAGCCGGGAGATGAGGGCGGCGCGGCGGGACGGCGTGCCGGTGCGGGCCTCGGCCGCGTCGGCCGCCGTGGCCAGCCGGCGGACCGCGGTCGCGCCGGCCCAGCGCAGCGGCTCCGGCTCCCAGCGCCGGGACCGGTGGCCGACCCAGGGCAGCCGGGTCAGCGCGGTGTCCCGGCGCAGGATCAGGTCGGCCAGCGTGCGGCCGGCCAGGTTGGCGGTGCCGACGCCGTCCCCGACGTACCCGCCGGCCCAGGCCAGCCCGGTGCCGCGGTCGATGCCGACGGACGGGAACCAGTCCCGGTGCGCGCCGAGCGGGCCGCCCCAGCGGTGCGTGACCGGCACGCCCCCGGTCGCCGGCAGCAGCGCCCGCATGGTCTGCTCCAGCTCGGCGAACACCCGCTCGTCCCGGTCGTACGCGGGGTCGGTCGGCCGAGCCGGAGGTGGTAGGGCGCGCCCCGGCCGCCGAACGCCACCCGCCCGTCCGCGGTGCGCTGCGCGTAGACCAGCAGGTGCCGCCCGTCGGTGAGCGTCTCGCAGCCGGCCCAGCCCAGCTCGGCCCAGGCCGCGGCCGGCAGCGGCGCGGTCGCCACGATCAGCGAGTAGATCGGCAGCACGGCCCGGCGCTGGCCCGGCAGCTCCGGCGTGTACGCCTCGGTCGCCCGGACCACGACCGGCGCCCGCACCTCGCCCCGGTCGGTCACCACCACGCCCGGGCCGCAGCGCGGTGGCCGCGGTCCGCTCGTACACGGTCACGCCACGGGCCTCGACCGCCCGGGCCAGCCCGCGCACCAGCGCCGCCGGCTGCACCCGCGCGCAGTGCGGGGTGAACGCCGCGCCGAGCACGCCGACCGCGTCGATCCGCTCCCGCACCTCGGCCGCGGACAGCCAGCGGGTGTCGGCCAGCCCCCAGTCGTGGTCGTCGGTGACGTGCGCGCGGACCCTGGCCTCGTGCGCGGGCGAGGTGGCCAGCGTCAGCGTGCCGCCCTTGGCGTACCCGCAGTCGATCCGCTCGGCCGCGGCGACCCGGCCGACCTCGTCGACGCTCTCCACCATCGCCGCCTGCAGGTCGACGCGCCGCCGCCCGGCCGGACTCGCCACCGCCGGCCGCCCGGGCCACCGCCTCCCGGGACGCCGCGAACAGCGCCGAGCACCAGCCGCCGTTGCGCCCGGACGCGCCGAACCCGGCGATCTCCCGCTCGACCACCGCGATCCGCAGCGACGGCTCGGCCAGCGGCCAGGTAGTACGCGGTCCAGAGCCCGGTGTAGCCGGCCCCGACGACCGCCACGTCGACGTCCACGTCCCCGGTCAGCGCCGGGCGCGGCACCAGCTCGCCGACCTGGTCCAACCAGAGGCTCACACCCGCGTACGACGTCACCGCCCGACCGTACGCTGCCGGCATGCCGCGGTATGGACCCATGTACGGACCGGACGTGACCTTCCTCGGCGTGCCGCCGTGCGACCTGACCGACCCGCCGTCGTACGCGGACTCCGCGGCCGTGATCGTCGGCGCGCCGTTCGACGGCGGGACCAGCCACCGGCCCGGCGCGCGGTTCGGCCCGCAGGCGATCCGTGGCACCGACTACCTCCCGCACGACGGCAGCCGGCCGCACCTGGCGCTGCGCGTCGACCCGCTGCGGGACCTGCAGGTCCGGGACGCCGGCGACGTGCCGATGCCGCCGGGCGACATCGAGGGCTCGCTGCAGGCGCTGCGCACCGCCGTCGCCCAGGTCGCCGGCACCGGGACGATCCCGGTGATCCTCGGCGGCGACCACTCGATCGCGCTGCCGGACGTGCAGGGCGTGGCCGAGCACGTCGGCTGGGGCCGGGTCTCGGTGGTGCACTTCGACGCGCACGCCGACACCGGCGACACCCAGTCGGGCTCGCTGTACGGGCACGGCACACCGATGCGCCGGCTGGTCGAGTCCGGCGCGGTGCGCGGCGACCGGTTCCTGCAGATCGGGCTGCGCGGCTACTGGCCCGGGCCGGAGACGCTGGCCTGGATGGCCGAGCAGGGCTTCCGGTCGTACGAGATGACCGAGGTGGTCGCCCGCGGCCTGGACGAGTGCCTGACCGAGGCGTTCGCGATCGCGACCGACGGCTGCGACGGGGTGTTCCTGTCGATCGACGTGGACGTGGTCGACCCGGGGATGGCGCCGGGCACCGGCACGCCGGAGCCGGGCGGGCTGACCGGCCGGCAGCTGCTCGACGCGGTCCGCCGGTGCGCGCTCGAGCTGCCGGTCGTCGGGCTCGACGTGGTCGAGGTGTCGCCCGCGTACGACCACGCCGAGGTGACCGCGTTCCTCGCGAACCGGGTCGTGCTGGAGGCGCTGTCCGGAATCGCCGTCCGCAGGAATTGAGTCGTCCTCGCTCAGGTTATGGGAGTGGAGCCGGCTGTAGCCGGCGTCAGCGAACCTGAGGGAGACGCACAAAGATGAGCACTCTGTACCTGCGGCCGGCGTTCCCGGCCCGGCAGTTCGGTTTCACCCCCGCCGCCGAGATCGTCCGTGACGGCACCGACGCGGTGGTCAAGGTCGAGGTCCCGGGTCTGGACGTGACCAAGGACGTGACGGTCGAGGTCGACCGCGGCCGCCTGGTGGTCCGCGGCGAGCGCCGCGACGAGCGGACCGAGGAGCAGAACGGTCGCAGCCTGCGCGAGGTGCGCTACGGCGCGTTCCGGCGCAGCTTCCGGCTGCCGGCGGGCGTGACCGCCGAGTCCGTGTCCGCCTCGTACGACGCGGGCGTGCTGAGCGTCCGGGTGGCCGGTGCGTACGCCGGCACCGGCGCGCACACGGTGGAGATCACCACCGGCACCCCGGCCGTCGAGGCCACGTCCGAGACCCCCGAGGTCGAGGCCGCCTAGTTGACCGGCTCGCCCGGTCCCCTCGCGGGGACCGGGCAGCTCGAAGTCGGTGGCCCCCGGTCCCGCCCCCCTGGGACCGGGGGTCACTGCTGTCTGCGGAAGATCAGCACCAGCACCCGCAGCACCAGCACCGAGCTGATGACCAGCAGGAAGTAGCCGAGCAGCTGGTAGAGCCCGAGCCGGGTGGTGACCGCCGGGCCGCCGGTGGTGCCGAGCAGCAGCACCGCCATCAGCCCCGCGGTCGCCCCGAGCACGGTGAGCAGCAGCTGCTGCACCAGCCCGGTCGCGTACCGGCGGTCCCGCTCGTCGGCGAACAGCCGGACGTTGACCGCCAGCCGGCCGCCCTCGGCCGCGGCCAGGATCCGGTCCACCCGCCGCGGCACCCGGCGCAGCATCGGCAGCAGCGTGACCAGCTCGTCGGTGGCCAGCCGGCGCGGCGACGCGGTCCGCCACTGCTCGGTCAGCTGCTCGGTCGCGAACCGGCGCGCCTCGGCCACCACGTCGAAGCCGGGCGCCAGCGCGGTCAGCGTGCCCTCCCCGGTGGCCAGCGCCCGGAACACCGCCGCCACCGCGGGCGGCACCGCCAGGCCGAACCCGGCCACGATCCGGACCAGGTCGGCGAACATCCGCATGCCCGGCGAGCCGCCCGGCCCGAGGTGGCGGGCCAGCACGACGCCGACCGCCCGCTCCAGCGCCGCCGCGTCGATCTCGTCCGGCCGCGGCACGACCTCCAGCAGCGCGTCGCTGACCGCCACCGGGTCGGCCCGGTCCACCGCGAGCAGCAGCTGCTGCAGCGCCGCCCGCACGGCCACGTCCAGCCGGCCGACCGAGCCGAAGTCCAGCAGGGCCAGCCGCCCGTCGGCGAGCAGCAGCACGTTGCCCGGGTGCGGGTCGGCGTGGAAGACGCCGTCCAGCACCACCTGCCGCAGCAGGGTGTCCAGCAGCGTGCGGGCCAGCGCGTACGGGTCGAGGCCGCGGGCGGCGATCTCCGGGCCGGCCGAGGCCAGCGGCACCCCGTCCAGCCGCTGCATGACCAGCAGCCGGCGGGTGCACAGGTCCCGGTGCGCCACCGGGATCACCACGTCCCGCGCGGTCGTGCCGACCGCGGCCATGTTCGCCGCCTCGACCCGGAAGTCCAGCTCCTCCCGCAGCGCCAGCGCGAACCCGTCGGCCAGCTCGCGCACGCCCATCGTGCGACCCCAGGACGTGCTCGTGGCCAGCGTGCCGGCCAGCCGGTCGACGATGTCGAGGTCGCGCTCGACCACCGGGCCGATGCCGGCCCGCTGGACCTTGAGCACCACCTGCTCGCCGGAGGCGAGCGTCGCCGCGTGCACCTGGGCCACGCTGGCCGCGGCCAGCGGCTCCGGCGAGACGGCCGCGAACACCTCGTCGACCGGCCGGCCGAGCTCGGCCACCAGGGTCGCCTCGACCTCGGCCCACGGCGCCGGCGCGGCCCGGTCCTGCAGCCGGCCGAGCTCGGCGACGAACTCGGCCGGCAGCAGGTCACGCCGGGTGGACAGCACCTGGCCGAGCTTGACGAAGGTGACCCCGCCCTCGTCCAGCGCGGCCGTGAGCGACCGGGCCAGCTGCTGCCGCCGGGCCGGGTCGGCACCGGCCCGCCAGCGCCCGCGCACCGCCCGGCCGAGACCGTGCCGGACCGCGATCCGGACGATCTGGCCGTACCGCCGGGTCCGGGCGGCGCGGGCCCTGGTCAGCCGCCACCACTCGTACGGCGGCGGGACCGAGCCGGCCGGGACCAGCACCTCGGCCAGCACCAGGAAGACCATCGCCGCCAGCAGGGCGATCGTGACCGCCAGCACCAGCAGGCCGAACTCGCCGGCCCCGCCGGTGTCCGCGTCGCTCGCGCCGTGCATCGCCGAGAACAGCGGCCCGGACAGGACGAACGCGATGACCCCGGCCAGCAGCGTGCGGACGATCCCGAACCGGAGCCCGAGCAGCCGGCGGGCGACCCCGGCCAGCGCCAGCACGGTCAGCGCCGTGACGACGGCGACCAGTGCGTAGGCGAGCAGATCCACTGGTGGGCCACCCTAACGGCCCCGCCCGCACCGCGGGCGGGGCCGGTCGGTCCGCCGCTCTCGCGCTTCCCTCAGCCCGCGAGAGGCGGGTGGCCTAGCACGATCCCCCCAAGTCCGTGCTCGACATCTAGGAGTTCGGATTCGGGGGTCGATCGGTTCAGGGACCGAACGGGTGAACTCAGTCGAGCGCGCGCAGCGAGTCGGCCAGGATGTCCAGACCCTCGTCGGCCTCGGCCTCGGTGAGCGTCAGCGGCGGGGCCATCCGGATCACGTTGCCGTGCTTGCCGCCCTTGCCGACCAGCAGCCCGCGGGCCCTGGTCTCCTCCATCAGCTTCGAGGCCGCGGCCACGTCCGGGGTGTCGGAGCCCGGCCGGACCAGCTCGATCGCCGCCATCAGCCCCTTGCCGCGGACGTCGCCGACCGCGTCGATGTCCTCGCCGAGGTCGCGCAGCCCGCGCAGCAGCTGGTTGCCGACCTTGAGCGCGTTGGCCTGCAGGTCGTGCTCGAGCACGTAGTCGATCGTGGCGGTGGCGGCCGCGGTGGCCAGCGGGTTGCCGCCGAACGTCGAGATCGAGTTGGCCGGCAGGTTGTCCATCAGCTCGGCCCGGGCGACCACGCCGCCGATGGCCATGCCGTTCCCGACGCCCTTGGCGAAGGTCATGATGTCCGGCGTCACGCCGTGCGCCTCGATGCCCCAGAAGTGCTCGCCGGTGCGGCCCCAGCCGGTCTGCACCTCGTCGGAGATCAGCAGGATCCCGTACTCGTCGAGGATCGGCTTCATCACGCCGAGCATGCCGTCGGGCGGGACGACGAACCCGCCGACGCCCTGCACCGGCTCGGCGATCATGCAGGCCACGTCGCCGGCGGTGGTCGACTCGATCACGTCCCGCAGGTCGGCGGCGCAGGCCGCGTTGTACTCGGCGTCGGGCAGGTCCCGGAACGGCGAGCGGTAGCGGTAGCCGCCGTGCACGTACGAGACCTGGACCGGGGAGAGCGAGGACGCGGACCAGCCGCGGATGCCGGTGATGCCCATCGCCGCGAACGAGCGGCCGTGGTAGCTGTTGCGCAGCGCCAGCACCTGGGCGGAGCGGCGGGCCTGGGTGGCCAGCAGCAGCGCCATCTCGTTGGCCTCGGTGCCCGAGGAGCAGAAGAACACCTTCGCGTCCGGTATGCCGGACAGCCTGGCGATCCGCTCGGCCAGCTCGACCTGGTCGCGGATCAGGTAGAGGGTCGAGGTGTGCACGACCCCGCGGTCGAGCACCCGGTCGATCGCGGCGCGCACCTCGGGCACGTCGTAGCCGAGCATGTTGGTGAGGATGCCGGCGAAGAAGTCGAGGTAGTCCCGGCCGTCGCCGCCGCGCAGCCGCCGGCCGGAGCCGCCGACGATCTCCAGCGGCTGCTCGTAGTAGAGCGTCATCCAGTTCGGGAGCACCGCCCGGTGCCGGGCGAGCAGGTCGTCGGTCATGCCTGTCAGCATGCCAGCGAACGCGGCGTGGTGAGGGGACGCCCCGGCCGGGAGGCACGGCCGAGGCATCCCCCGGTTCTCAGGCGGCCGGCCAGGCGGCCTCGGCGACGGCGCCGCCGGCGACGGTCAGCCGCAGCCGGACCGGGCCGTCCGGCCGGACGTACAGCTCGTACGTGCCGGCCGGCAGCTCGCCGAGCACCACCGAGGGCAGCCGCTCGCCGCCGGGCAGCGGCCGGGCGACCACGCCGGCGTGCACCGGCGGGTGGCCGGCCCCGACCGCGCGGGCCTCGACCTCGGCGCCGAGCAGCGCCGCCGGGACCGCGACGACCGCGGCCCCGACGTCGCCGCCGATGTCGAGCAGCACCGAGGCGCCCCGGCCGGCGTGCGCGTTGTGCTCCTCGTGGGTGTGCATCTCAGGCCGCCGGCGTGCCGGGCATGCTCTGGAACCCACCGGCCGGCGCCCCGACGTACGGGAAGTGGTCGGTGAAGCCGGCGTTGGTGTTGTCGGTCCCGTCGGTGACCGCGGCGGCCGCGCCGTCCGGCGTGAACGTCGGGTCGACCAGCGGGATCGTCAGTCCGGCGACCGCCCGCAGCTCGATCGTGACCACGTCGTCGAGCAGCCGGCGGCCGTTCGGGAAGCCGGCCGCGTCGCCGGCGATCAGCCCGAGCACCTTCGGCGCCGGGGTCGGCGGGATCGCGAGGTTGAGCCGGAGCAGGTCGGCCTGCACCGGGCCGGTGAAGTTCTGGAAGCCGGGCACGACCCCGGCCGGGATGCCGGTGAGCAGGATCGCGGCCAGGTCGGCGCGCGGCTTGAGGTAGGCCTTCAGGTTCGGGAACACGCCCGGGTAGAGCACCGGCAGCAGGCCGGCCAGCTCGGGCTTGGTCACGAACTGCGCGAAGTCCTTGTCGTCGCGCGGATCCGACGCGTTCCACCGGTCCTTCGCCGCCATCGGCACGATGACCTCGTTGAACAGCGGGTTCGCCAGCCGGGAGACCTGGACGTACGGGCCGAACCCGCTCGACGTGCCGGTGTCAGGGTCCAGCACCCGGCTCTTCTGCCGGCTGGCCGAGGCGTACACGCCGATGACCGAGGCCGGGTCCATCACGTCGGTCGGCCGCGTGCCGTTCCGGGTGAGGTCGGTCTTGGGCACCTGGATCGCGATCGTGTGCACGTTCAGGCCCTGGGTGCCGTTGACGCCGACCGCGTTGGCCGACGGGATCAGGTGCGCGGCCTGGAACGGGCGCAGCGCGCCGAGGTCGAAGATGCTGCCGAGGTCGACGTGGAAGCTCTCGGCCCGCTGGCCGGCGAAGAACATCCGCCCACCGGGCAGCCGGTGCGTCGCGGCCGCGGTGAACGTCGCGTCGTAGCTCGGCGTGCTGCGGATGCCGACGTTGACCGGCGGCACCGCAAGGTTGCGGCCGAGCACGGTCGAGCGGCCCCGGCGGTCGATCCGGGTCACCGTGCAGAACTGCGGCCGGTTCCAGTTCTTGCTGGCGATCGAGTCGATCGGGCCGGTGTTGTAGAGGAACGTGTTCTTGTTGCGGATCAGGGTCGTGAACCGGAACCGGTACGTGACGTCAGCCCGCCCGTCGCCGGAGTTGGACACGTGGATCTCGTAGCGCACGTCGTCGCCGAACTCGTTGAAGTTCGGCCCGCCGTACGGGAGCTGCAGCGGGATGAAGTTGGCGATCAGCGTGACGGTGTCCGGCTTGTCGGGGCTGACGAACGCGTACACGTCGGTGTTGTCGGCGACCGGGTCCTTCGAGATCTCCGGGGCCTCGCGGTGGCTGGACATCAGGCCGTCCTCCCCGTGGCGGCGCGGGTGAGCCGGGCGACGAGATCGGGGTCGTGCACGACGGTCTCGGCGTCGCCGGTCATCACCGAGACGCGGCCGGAGCCGGCGTCCTCGACGTAGGCGACCAGCGGTCCGGCGCCGGCGGGCACGGCGCCGGCCGTGCTGGCGGGCGGCGCGTCCGAGCCGGCGATGCCGGTCTTCGCCGCGGCCACGCCGACCGCGGCGGCGCCGGCACCGGCGCCGGCGATGATCAGGAACTTTCGTCGGTTCGGCTGTTCCATGGCGCGTGTCCCTCCTAGGACAGGTGGCGGCCTGGCTGCCCGGTCTTCGCCGCTGGCGGCCGCCCGGTTCCGTCCTGTCCGGCGGCGGATGATGGGCCGGTGGGTCCGGCGACAGTGGACGAGGTCACCGAGTGGGCCGGTGCCCTGCTCGCCCGCCGCGCGGTCACCCGGCGCGGCCTGCTCGTCGGGGCCGGCGCGGCGGCGGCCGCGGTCGCGACGTACCCGCTGGCCCGGGCGGTGTTCGGGGCCGGCGGCGGCACGCTCCGGCCGGCACGGGCTGGTGCTGTCCGGCCGGCACCTGTCCTGGGTCGCCGACGGCGGCGCCGACCCCAGCTCCGGGGTCAGGGTCACCGCGCAGCTGCTCGGCCCGGACGGGCGGGTGCCGGCCGGGCTGACCGCGGTGGCCGACCTCGGCGACGCCCCCGGCGCGTACGGCCGGCCGGTGCCGGCGCGGATCGTGCACCTGGTCGGCGGCGGAGGCAGCCAGTTCTACGTCAAGGCCGCGCTGGTCGGGCTGCGGCCGGCGACCACGTACCACTACCGGCTGCGGCTGTCGGACGGCACGGTCACCGGCGACGCACACTTCACCACCGCGCCGGCCCGCCGCTCCCCCGGCGCCGGCGGGCCGGTGCCGGCGCCGTTCACGTTCACCGCCTTCGCCGACGTCGGGACCAACGCGCCGCCGCCGCACGGCACGCTCCGCAACGGGTACGCGCGGGACGACCCGATCGCCGGCACCGGCGGCACCGACCCGCACCCGGCCGCCACCCAGACCGGGCTGATGGCCACCCAGCGGCCGGCGTTCACGCTGCTCGCCGGCGACATCTGCTACGCCGACGCCGGCGGCACCGGGCTGCCGGCCGACGACTTCGACCCGTACGTCTGGGACGTGTTCCTGGCCCAGATCGACCGGCAGGCCGCGTACGTGCCCTGGCTGTTCGCGACCGGCAACCACGACATGGAGCCGCTGCACGGCGGCTCGCACGGCTACGCCGGGCACGCGGCGCGGCTCGACCTGCCCGGCAACGGCCCGTCCGGCTGCCCATCGGTCTACTCGTTCAGCTACGCCAACGTCGGGGTGGTCTCGCTCGACGCGAACGACCTGTCCCACGAGATCCGCACCAACACCGGCTACTCCGGCGGCGCCCAGCTGCGCTGGCTGGAGGGGACGCTGCGGGCCTGGCGGCGCGACCCGGCGATCGACTTCGTGGTCGCGTTCTTCCACCACTGCGCGTACTCGACGACCGCGCAGCACGCCTCCGACGGCGGTGTCCGGGACGCGGTCGACGCGCTGTTCACCCGCTGGCAGGTCGACCTGGCCGTGCAGGGCCACAACCACGTGATGGAGCGGACCGACCCGATCCGGGCCGGCCGGCCGACCCGGCCGGCCCCGGACGGGTCCACCGTGGAGCCGGCCACCGACGGCGTCACGTACCTGTGCATCGGCTCCGGCGGGCGGGCCCGCTACTCGTTCCCGCCCGGGGCCGGCGAGCGCTACCGCGGCCACGCCGGCGCCACCGGCCCGGTCGACTCGTACGTCTGGGTGGCCGACGGGACCAGGGCGCCGGAGACCGTCGCCTGGTCCAGGGTCCGGTACGACGGCTACGCCTTCCTCGCCGTCGACGTGGTGCCGGCCCGGCCCGGCCGGCCGACCACGATGACGCTGCGGACGCTGGCCGACGCGCTGCCCGGCCGGCCCGGGCCGTACACCGAGATCGACCGGGTCACCCTCCGCCGGGTCGCCGGCGCCGCCCGGATCTCCTGAGAAATCTCCGGCCCGCTGTCGAAGTCCGCCCGGCCCGTTCGAAGCACGCGTCGAGAGGGCCGGCTGGCGGCCCGCACCGGAGGAGTCCCGATGACCACCACGATCACCGCGCCGACGACCCGCAGCTGCGACCCGGCCACCGCCGTCACCCGCTCGCTGCTCGGCTGGGGCGCCGTCGCCGGGCCGTTCTACCTGGCCGTCTCGCTGGCCCAGGCGCTGAGCCGGGACGGCTTCGACCTGTCCCGGCACCCGTGGAGCCTGCTGGAGAACGGCTCGCTCGGCTGGATCCAGAGCGCCAACTTCGTGCTCACCGGCGCCATGGTCGCCGCGTTCGCGGTCGGCCTGGCCCGGGCGGCCGCGTCCAGCCGGTCGGCCGGTGGGCGCCGCGGCTGCTCGCCCTGTACGGCGCCGGGCTGGCCGCGGCCGGCGTCTTCACCGCCGACCCGATGGCCGGCTTCCCGGTCGGGGCCGCGGAGACCCCGAGCTGGCACGGCGCGCTGCACCTGGCCGCCGGCGGGATCGGCTTCCTCGGCATGGTCGCGGCCTGCCTCGTGCTGGGCCGACGGTTCGCCGCGGCCGGCCGGCGCGGCTGGGCGCTGGCGTCCCGGGTGACCGGGATCGCGTTCCTGGCCGCGTTCGCCGGCATCACCACCGGCTCGACCGCGGCCACGCTGCCGTTCGTCGCCGGCGTCGTCCTGTCCTTCGGCTGGCTCACCGCGCTGGCCGTCGACACCTACCGGAACGTCTGAGAGAGGATCCTGCGATGCGCTACCTGATGCTGCTGCACGGCAACCAGCCGCCCACGCCGCCGCCGGCGGACCTGATGGAGGCGATCATGAAGCTCGGCGAGGAGGCGACCCGGGCCGGCGTGCTGCTGGACACCCAGGGGCTGGCGCCGAGCGCGGCCGGCGGCGTCCGGGTCGGGCTGGCCGGCGGGCAGCTGTCGGTCACCGACGGGCCGTTCACCGAGACCAAGGAGATCATCAGCTACGCGGTCTACGAGCTGCGCTCGCGGGAGGAGGCGGTGGAGTGGGCCTCCCGGTTCGTCGTCCTGCACCGCGACCTCTGGCCCGGCTGGGAGGGCGACTGCGAGATCCGCCGCGTCTTCGGCCCCGAAGACTTCGGAGACCCGGCCGGCCGGTGAGGCCGGTCCCGCCGGCGGGCCGGCGCACCCGGGCTGAGGCCGGGTGCGCCGGCGCCGCCGCTCCGGCCCGGGAGGGCCGACGGTGACCCGGCCGGCCGGCACGCACGCCGCCGTCGAGGCGGTGTGGCGGATCGAGTCGGCCCGGCTGGTCGCCGGGCTGGCTCGGTTCGTCGGCGACCTCGGCCTGGCCGAGGAGCTCGCCCAGGACGCGCTCGTCGCGGCCCTGGAGCAGTGGCCGGCCGAGGGCGTGCCGGCCAACCCGGGCGGCTGGCTGATGTCGACCGCGAAGCACCGCGCGATCGACCAGCTGCGCCGCCGCCAGAACTACCAGCGCAAGCTCGCGGAGGTGGGTCGGATGCTCGAGCAGCAGCCGTTCGACCAGCCGGACCCGGACGACTACGTCCCCGACGACCTGCTCCGGCTGGTCTTCATCGCCTGCCACCCGGTGCTGCGGACCGAGGGCCGGGTGGCGCTGACCCTGCGGCTGCTCGGCGGCCTGTCCACCGCCGAGATCGCCCGGGCGTTCCTGGTCCCGGAACCGACCGTGGGCCAGCGCGTCGTCCCGGGCCAAGCGGACCCTGCGCGAGCAGGACGTCCGGTTCGAGCTGCCGCCGCCGGCCGAGCTGCCGGAGCGGCTGGCCAGCGTCCTCGAGGTCGTCTACCTGGTCTTCAACGAGGGCTACGCGGCGACCGCCGGCGCCGACTGGACCCGCCCGGAGCTGTGCGCCGACGCGCTGCGGCTGGCCCGGCTGCTGGCCGGCCTGCTGCCGGACCAGTCCGAGGTGCACGGCCTGCTGGCGCTGCTGGAGATCCAGGCGTCCCGGCTGCCGGCCCGCACCGGACCGGACGGCGCGCCGGTGCTGCTGCCCGACCAGGACCGCCGGCGCTGGGACCGGCTGCTGATCCGCCGCGGGCTGGCCGCGCTGGACCGGGTGCAGGCCCTCGGCGGCGACTTCGGCCCGTACGCGCTGCAGGCGGCGATCGCGGCCGCGCACGCCCGGGCGGTGACCGCGGACGAGACCGACTGGCCCCGGATCGCCGCGCTCTACCGGGTGCTCGTCGAGGTGTCGCCGTCCCCGGTGGCCGAGCTCAACCGGGCCGTCGCGGTCGGCCGGGCCAGCGGACCGGCGGCCGGGCTGGCCGTCGCCGACGCGCTGCGGGCGGAGAAGGCGCTGGCCCGCTACCCGCACCTGCCGGCCGTCCGGGCCGACCTGCTGGAGCGGCTCGGCCGGACCACCGAGGCCGCGGCCGAGTTCGCCCGGGCGGCCGAGCTGACCGCGAACGAGCGCGAGCGCGCGCTGTTCCTCGCCCGGGCCGAGGCCGCCGCCGCGCGGTGACCCCGGCTCAGACCCGCCGCCGGCGCCCCAACACCTGCCCGATCAGCACCACCAGCAGAGCCACGACGAACATCGCCGTGCCGATCACGTTGGCCTGCGCCGGGATGCCGCGCGCGGCCGAGACGTACACGAACTTCGGGAACGTGGTCACGTTGCCCGAGTTGAAGTTCGTGATGATGAAGTCGTCGAACGACAGCGCGAACGACAGCAGCGCGGCGGCGAGGATGCCCGGTGCGGCCAGCGGCAGCGTCACCCGGCGGAAGGTCTGCCACTCGTCCGCGTAGAGGTCCATCGCCGCCTGCTCGATGCCGCGGGTCGAGGCCGGCCAGCCTGGCCTTCACGGTCACCACCACGAACGACACGCAGAACATCACGTGCGCGATGACGATCGTCCAGAACCCGGGCTCCAGGCCGACGTTGAGGAACAGCGACAGCAGCGCGGCGCCGAGCACGACCTCGGGCGTGGCCATCGGCAGGAAGATCAGCAGGTTGGTCGCCGACCGTCCCCGGAACCGGTGCCGGGCCAGCGCGAACGCGACCATCGTGCCGAGCGCGGTCGCCGCGACCGTCGCCAGCAGGCCGATCTTGAGGCTGTTGACCAGCGCGCTGCAGACCTCGGGCGCGCCGCACGGGTTGGTCCAGTTCTTCGTCGTGAAGCCCTGCCAGACCAGGTTGGACCGGCCGGCGTCGTTGAACGAGAACGCGATCGTGTACGCGATCGGCACGAACAGGTACACGAGCACCAGCAGCGCCACGATCATGACCAGGTTCCGCCGCAGCCACCCGACTGCCCGCCGCAACCGCCCGGCCGGGGCGTGCTGGCGGGCCGTCCGCCCACGCCCACTTTCCCTGCGGACGTCCGCCGGAGAAAGGGGGAACTCGGGGGCCCTCCCCCGAGGGTCGTCATACCAGCTCCTCCGTGCCGGCCCGCCGGATGTACGCGCTGACCAGCAGCAGGATCGCGGCCATCAGGACGAACGAGAGGGCCGCCGCGGTCGGGTAGTCGACGACCCGGAAGAACCGGCTGTCCACCACGTTGCCGATCATCTGGGTCGACGGGTTGCCCAGCAGCGCCGCGTTGACGTAGTCGCCCGCCGCCGGGATGAACGTCAGCAGCGTGCCGGCGACCACGCCGGGCATCGACAGCGGGAACGTCACCCGGCGGAACGCGACCGGCGCGGTGGCGTACAGGTCGCCGGCCGCCTCGACCAGCCGCGGGTCGAGCCGCTCCAGCGACGCGTACAGCGGCAGCACCATGAACGGCAGGAAGTTGTACGTCAACCCGGCCACCACCGCGGTCCCGGACGCGGTCAGCGACTCGCCGGGCGGCAGCACGTGCAGCGTGTGCAGCGTGCTGGTGACCGGTCCGGAGTCGGCCAGCACCTGCCGCCAGGCGATCGTGCGCAGGATGAACGAGGTGAAGAACGGCGCGATGACCGCGATCAGCATGAGGTTGCGCCAGCGGCCGGCCCGCAGCGCGATCGCGTACGCCAGCGGGTAGCCGATCAGCAGGCAGAGCACGGTGGCCAGCCCGGCGTAGAGGAACGACCGGAGGAACTGCGGCGCGTACTCGGTCAGCGCGTCGGAGTAGTTCGCCCACCGGAAGGTCTGCGTGTAGACGCCGATCTCGGCCCCGGGCACCCGGGTCTGCAGCGACAGCGAGGCCAGCGCGAACACCGGCACCGCGAAGAACAGCACCAGCCAGGCCAGGCCCGGCAGCAGCAGCAGGTACGGCGTGGACCGCCGGCCGCGGCGGACCTCCTCCGGCGCTCCCTCGGGCGCCCCGGCGGCCCTGGTGCCGGCGGCGACCGCGGTGACGCTCATGCCCGCTCGCTCGCTCATGCCCGCCGCGTCCCGGCCGGCCGCCGTCGCCTCCGCCTCGGGCTCCCTGGCCGCGCCGGCGGCGTCCGCCGGCCGGTACGCCGGCGCGCACCGGCGGCCGGCCCGTCCGGCGTCTCGATCCCGGCCGCGGCATCCTCGGCGCCGTCGAGGCCGAACGTGTGCGCCTCCTCCCAGCACACCGTGACCGAGCAGCCCACCGGCAGGACCGTCGCCCGCCCGGTGTTCTGCGCGAACGCGGTCAGCTGCCGCCCCGACGGCAGCTGCACGACGTACTGGGTGCTGGTGCCGGTGAAGCTCGCGTCGGTGACCAGGCCGCCGGCCAGCGCGTTCATCCCGGCCGGCGCCGCGGCGCCCCGCTCGAGCTGCACCTTCTCCGGCCGGACCCCGACGAGCACGTCCCGGCCGGCCGACCGGCACCGGTCGGCCGGCACCGCGATCCGGCTGCCGTCGACGTCGACCATCACCGACCGCACCGGAGCGGTCGGCCACGGCGGCCGGCAGCAGGTTGGACTGGCCGAGGAAGTTCGCCACGTACGCGGTCGCCGGCGACTCGTACAGGTCGATCGGCGAGCCGAGCTGCTCGATCCGGCCGGCGTTCATCACCGCGATCGTGTCGGCCATCGTCATGGCCTCTTCCTGATCGTGCGTGACGTGCACGAACGTGATGCCGACCTCGGTCTGGATCCGCTTGAGCTCGAGCTGCATCTGCCGGCGCAGCTTGAGGTCGAGCGCGCCGAGCGGCTCGTCCAGCAGCAGCACGTCCGGCCGGTTGACCACGGCCCGGGCCAGCGCGACCCGCTGCTGCTGGCCGCCGGACAGCTGGGCCGGCCGGCGCCGGGCCAGGTGGCCGAGCTCGACCAGCTCCAGCGCCTCGCCGACCTTGGCCCGCACGTCCGCGGTCCGGCGCCGGCGCAGCCCGAACGCGACGTTCTCGAACACGTCGAGGTGCGGGAACAGCGCGTAGCTCTGGAACACCGTGTTGACCGGCCGCCGGTACGGCCTGGCGTCGGTGATGTCCTCGTCCCCGAGCAGGATCCGGCCGCCGGTCGGCCGCTCCAGCCCGGCCACCATCCGCAGCGTGGTCGTCTTGCCGCAGCCGGACGGCCCGAGCAGGGCGAAGAACGACCCGCTCGGCACGTCGAGGCTGACGCCGTCGACGGCGGTGAACGACCCGAAGGCCTTGGTGAGCCCGTCCAGCCGGAGGTCGCGCCCGGCCATCAGTTGCCTATCACCTTCTGGAACGACTCGTTGTACTGAGTCTCCTCGTCCGGTGTGAGCGTGCGGAACACCTTGGCCTTGGCCAGGGTGGCGTCGTCGGGGAAGATCCACGGGCTCGCGGCGAGGTCCGGGTCGATCTTCTCCATCTCCTCCTTCGCCCCCTGCACCGGGCAGATGTAGTTCACGTACGCCTCGACGGTGGCCGCGACCTTGGGGTCGTAGTAGTAGTTCATCAGCTTCTCGGCGTTCGCCTTGTGCGGCGATCCGACCGGCACCAGCATGTTGTCCGACCACAGGGTGCCACCCGCCTCGGGCAGCGCCAGGCCCCACTTGTCGCCGTTCTCGGCGTTGATCTGGAAGATGTCGCCGGACCAGCCGATCACCGCGTCCGCGTCGCCGGAGATCAGGTCCTCCTTGTAGGAGTTGCCCTTCACCTGCCGGATCTGGCCGTCGGCGATGTGCTTCTGCAGCTCGTCGACGGCCGCCTCGTACTGGGCCGAGGTGAAGTTCTTGGAGATGTCGACGCCCTGCTCGAGCATGATCAGCCCGATCGTGTCGCGCATCTCCGAGAGCACCTCGACCTTGCCCTTGAGCTCCGGCGTCCAGAGGTCGGAGACGTTCTTCAGGCCACCGGGGACCTTCTCCTTGTTCCAGGCCAGCACGCCGAAGCCGCTCTGCCAGGTCAGGCTGTTCTTCCGGCCCGGGTCGAAGTCGACGTTCTGCAGCGCGGGCAGGAGGTTCTTCGCGTTGGGCATCTGGGCCTGGTCCAGCTGCTGGGCGAAGCCGGACCGGATGCAGCGGGCGGCCATCCAGTCGGTGAAGACGATGACGTCCTTGCCGATGTCCTGGCCGTTGCGCAGCTGGCTCTGGATCTTGCCGTAGTACGTGTCGTTGTCGTCGATGTCCTCGGCGTACGTGGCCTTGATCCCGGTCTGCTTCTGGAAGGCCTCGAGCGTCGGGTATTTCTTGGTGTCCTCGTCGTAGTCGAGGTAGAGGGTCCAGTTCGCCCAGTTGACGACCTTCTCCGTGGCGGAGCGGTCGGCGGCCGCGCTGGGCTTGGCGGCGGCGGTGCCGCCCCCACCACTGCCCGACGGCGTGCTGGAACCGGTGCCGCAGGCCGCCAGGGTGGCGAGGCCGGCGGCGCCGAGGAGCACCGAGCGTCGGGACAGCTTGGCCTGCACGAGGGCCTGGACGCGTGGATCTAATGGTCGGCGTGCATTGGTCACCGGGGCCTCCTGCGAAATCGGGCGGGACAGGGCGCGATTGTCAGTGCCCGATATAGCTCATCACGTGCTTGATCCTGGTGTAGTCCTCGAGCCCGTACACAGAAAGGTCCTTGCCGTGGCCGGAGCTCTTGAAGCCGCCGTGCGGCATCTCGGCCACCAGCGGGATGTGCGTATTGATCCAGACGCAGCCGAAGTCGAGCCGCTTGGCCATTCGCATCGCCCGTCCGTGGTCGCGGGTCCACACACTGGAGGCCAGACCGTACTCGACGGAGTTGGCCCAGCGGACCGCTTCGTCCTCATCGGCGAACCGCTGCACCGAGATCACCGGGCCGAACACCTCGGTCCGGCTCATCTCGTCGTCACCGGCCAGGCCGGCCACCACCGTCGGCTGGTAGAAGAACCCGCGGTCGCCGACCCGGGACCCGCCGACGACCAGCCGGGCGTGGTCGGGCAGCCGCTCGACGAAGCCGCCGACCCGGTCCAGCTGGGCCGCGTTGTTCAGCGGGCCGTAGGTCGGCTCGTCCGCCGGCGGCCCGGTGGTGGTGCCCCGGGCCTGCTCGGCCAGCGCGTCGACCAGGTCGTCGTGGATCCGCGGTGAGGCCAGCACCCTGGTCGCGGCCGTGCAGTCCTGGCCGGCGTTGAAGTAGCCGGCGCCGGCGATGCCCTCCGCCGCCAGCTCCAGGTCGGCGTCGTCGAAGACGACCACCGGCGCCTTGCCGCCGAGCTCGAGGTGGGTGCGCTTGAGCTGCTCCCCGGCCGCGGTCGCGACCTCCCGGCCGGCCCGGACCGAGCCGGTGATGGAGGCCATCGCCGGAGTGGGGTGGGCCACCAGCGCCCGGCCGGTGTCCCGGTCGCCGGTGACCACGTTGAACACGCCGGGCGGCAGGTATTCCTGCATGATCCGGGCCATCAGCACGGTGGACACCGGCGTCGTGTCCGACGGCTTGAGCACCACCGTGTTGCCCGCGGCGATCGCCGGCGCGAACTTCCAGATCGCCATCATCAGCGGGTAGTTCCAGGGCGTCACCTGGGCGCAGACCCCGACCGGCTCGCGCCGCACGTACGAGGTGTGGTCGGCCATGTACTCGCCGGCCGAGCGGCCCTCGAGCAGCCGGGCGGCGCCGGCGAAGAACCGGATCTGGTCGACCGCGGGCGGCATCTCCTCGCTCAGGGTCAGCTGCACCGGCTTGCCGGTGTTGCGCGACTCGGCCGCGACCAGCTCCTCGGCCCGCTGCTCGAACGCGTCGGCGATGCGCAGCAGGGCCCGCTGCCGCTCGGCCGGGGTGGTGTCCCGCCAGGTCTCGAACGCCTCGGCCGCCGCTGCCATCGCCCGGTCGACGTCCTCGGGCCCGGACAGCGGCGCGGTGCCGTAGGCCTCGCCGGTGGACGGATCGATCAAGTCCATCGTCCGGCCGTCGGCGCCGGGCGATTCCGCACCGCCGACGACGTTGCCGATCTCGACCTTGGACTCAGTGGTCATCGCGGTGATCCTCCTCGGCCGGCTCTGCCGTGATGCTGCACCCCGCGCGTGGGTGACGGCAGCTTACGCATGATTCCGTAGGTTCAGACAAGTCACGGAACGGAAACACTTGCGGCGCGTACCGAGAACTGCGATAACCGTGACGTGCGCGGACAAGCCCTCCCTCGGCCCCGGGGTCGACGACGTCGGCAAGCGCCTCATCGAGGAGCTGCAGCAGGACGGTCGCCGGTCCTACGCCGCGCTGGCCAAGACCGTGGGGCTGTCCGAGGCAGCGGTCCGGCAGCGGGTGCAGCGGATGGTCGACTCCGGCCTGATGCAGGTGGTGGCGGTCACCGATCCGCTGCAGGTCGGGTTCCACCGGCAGGCGATGATCGGCCTGCGGGTGGAGGGCGACCTGGTCCGGGTCGCCGACGAGCTGGCCAAGATCGACGAGGTCGACTACGTCGTGATCACCGCCGGCTCGTTCGACATCCTGCTCGAGCTGGTCTGCGAGGACGACGACCACCTGCTGCGGGTGCTGTCCGACCGGATCCGGGTGCTGCCCGGCGTCCGCGACACCGAGACCTTCGTCTACCTGAGACTGGCGAAGCAGACCTACGCCTGGGGAACCCGATGACCACGACGCCCAACAGCCCGCTCGGCCCGAGCGACGACTCGCTGTCGGCGCAGGCCCGCGAGCACCTGTGGATGCACTTCACCCGGATGTCGGCGTACGAGAAGGCGCCGGTGCCGGTGATCGTGCGCGGCTCCGGGCCGTACGTGTGGGACTCGACCGGCCGGCGCTACCTGGACGGGCTGTCCGGGCTGTTCACGGTGCAGGCCGGGCACGGGCGGACCGAGCTGGCCGAGGCGGCCGCGAAGCAGGCGGCCGAGCTGGCCTACTTCCCGCTCTGGTCGTACGCGCACCCGAAGGCGATCGAGCTCGCCGAGCGGCTGGCCACGCTGTCGCCAGGCGACCTCAACCGGATCTTCTTCACCACCGGCGGCGGCGAGGCGGTGGAGAGCGCCTGGAAGCTGGCCCGGCAGTATTTCAAGCTGATCGGCGAGCCGACCCGCTACAAGGTGATCAGCCGCTCGGTGGCCTACCACGGCACCACGATGGGCGCGCTGTCGATCACCGGCATCCCCGAGGTGCGGGCGCCGTTCGAGCCGCTGGTGCCGGGCGCGATCAAGGTCGCCAACACGAACTTCTACCGGGCGCCCGAGCACGGCGACGACCGCGAGGCGTTCGGCCGGTGGGCCGCCGACGAGATCGAGCGGGCCATCGAGTACGAGGGCGCGGACACGGTCGCCGCGGTCTTCCTGGAGCCGGTGCAGAACGCCGGCGGCTGCTTCCCGCCGCCGCCCGGCTACTTCCAGCGGGTGCGGGAGATCTGCGACCGGCACGGCGTGCTGTTCGTCTCCGACGAGGTGATCTGCGCGTTCGGCCGGCTCGGCCACCTCTTCGGCGCCGACCGGTACGGCTACCAGCCGGACATGATCACCTGCGCCAAGGGCATGACCTCCGGCTACTCGCCGATCGGGGCGCTGCTGGTGTCCGACCGGATCGCCGAGCCGTTCCTGCACGGGACGACCTCGTTCCCGCACGGGTTCACCTTCGCCGGTCACCCGGTGTCCGCGGCGGTCGCGCTGGCCAACCTCGACATCCTCGAGCGGGAGGACCTGCCCGGGCACGTACGGGCGAACGAGGACGGGTTCCGGGCCACCCTGTCGAAGCTGCTCGACCTGCCGATCGTCGGCGAGGTCCGCGGCGACGGCTACTTCTACGGGATCGAGCTGGTCAAGGACAAGGCGACCAGGGAGACCTTCGACGACGAGGAGTCCGAGCGGCTGCTGCGCGGCTTCCTGTCCCGGGCGCTGTTCGACGCCGGCCTCTACTGCCGGGCCGACGACCGCGGCGACCCGGTCGTGCAGCTCGCCCCGCCGCTGATCTGCGAGCAGTCCCACTTCGACGAGATCGAGCAGATCCTCCGGTCGGTGCTGACGGAGGCCTGGTCCCGGATTTGATCGGGGGGTACCGGGGGTGCCCTCCGCGGAGGGCACCCCCGGTTCATTTCCACCGCCGCCCGGCCGGCCAGGCACAATGGACGGGCCATGACCACCCTCCCGCTCGTCTTCGACGCACCCGCGCGCGCCCGCAAGCCGCCGCGGCACCTGGCCGACCTGTCCCCCGCGCAGCGGCGGGACGCGGTCGCCGAGCTCGGCCTGCCGGCGTACCGGGGGCGGCAGCTGTCCCAGCACTACTTCGCCCGGCTGACCGACGACCCGGCCGCGATGACCGACCTGCCGGCGGCGGCCCGGTCCGCGGTGGCCGCGGCGCTGCTGCCCACGCTGTGGACGCCGGTGCGGCACGTGTCCTGCGACGACGGGGCGACCCGCAAGACGCTCTGGCGGGCGTTCGACGGCGCGCTGGTGGAGAGCGTGCTCATGCGCTACCCGGACCGGGTCACGATGTGCGTGTCGTCCCAGGCCGGCTGCGGGATGGCCTGCCCGTTCTGCGCGACCGGGCAGGGCGGGCTGACCCGCAACCTGTCCACCGCGGAGATCGTCGAGCAGGTCGTGGCCGGTGCCCGCTGGCTGCGGGCCGACTCCGGCGACCGGCTGTCCAACGTCGTGTTCATGGGGATGGGCGAGCCGATGGCCAACTACAACCGGGTGCTCGGCGCGGTCCGCCGGCTGACCGACCCGGCGCCGGACGGGCTCGGGCTGTCCCAGCGCTCGGTGGTCGTCTCCACGGTCGGCCTGGTCCCGGCGATCCGCCGGCTGGCCGGCGAGGGCCTGCAGGTCACGCTCGCGGTCAGCCTGCACGCGCCGGACGACGAGCTGCGCGACACGCTGGTGCCGGTGAACACCCGCTGGCCGGTGGCCGAGGTGCTCTCGGCCGCCAAGGCGTACGCGGACGCGACCGGCCGGCGGATCTCCATCGAGTACGCGCTGATCCGCGACGTCAACGACCAGCCGCGGCGGGCCCGGATGCTGGGCGAGCTGCTCGCGGACACGCTCGGCACCGCGATGGCGCACGTGAACCTGATCCCGCTGAACCCGACCCCGGGCAGCGAGTGGGACGCCTCGCCGCTGCCGGTGCAGCAGGAGTTCGTCCGGCTGGTGCGGGCCGCGGGCGTGTCGACGACCGTGCGGGACACCCGCGGCCGGGACATCGCCGGCGCCTGCGGCCAGCTCGCCGCGCGCGAGTAGCGACCACTCGTCGCGTCCAGCGCTACTCGTCGCGGCCGGCGTGCAGCGACTCGTCGCGCCGGCATTCAGCGACTACTCGTCGCGCCAGGCGTTCCGGCGGCGGTAGCGGTCGCGGATGAGCAGCAGCACGAGCACGGCCACGGTGCCGTAGAGCCACGGCGCCTGGGCGGTGTTGTAGTACGTCGTCACGTTGAGCAGCAACAGGACGACGACGCTGACCCAGCCGCCGATCCGGGCCCACTTGCCCCAGGACCCGTTCCAGCCCCAGTCCTCCGGCCGCTCGTGCCGATGGGGCTCCTCGGTCGCCGCGTCCGGGTGCGACGAGTCGGCTCGGTCCGCCATGGTCGTCATCCTGCCAGACCGGTCGTCGCCGCCGCAGGGCGGTCGGGCGACGGCGCGATGTCACGGTCGAGCGGCAGATCTGTTGAAAGTGCAACCTCGACAGGAGTCGTCCGGAGCCATACGAGAGGATGAATCCATGGATCTTGCCTCCGACGGCAACACGGGATCGGTGACCGCACGCTACGGCGCTTGGCCGTCCCCGATCGGCGCGTCCGACGTCGCCGTGGCCGGCATTCGGCTGTCCGGCCCGGTGCCCGTGCACACCGACGCCGGCGACGAGGTGTGGTGGGCCGAGGCCCGACCGACCGAGGGCGGGCGGACCGTCAGTCGTCCGGCGGGACGCCGCCGGCGCCGTGTCCGACGTGCTGCCGGCGGGCTGGAACGTCCGCACCCGGGTGCACGAGTACGGCGGGACCGCCTGGCTCCCGCTGCCCGGCGGCGGGCTGGCGTTCGCGGACTGGGCCGACCAGCGGGTCCACCGGCTCGATCCCGGCTCGACCACGCCGGTGCCGCTCACCCCGGAGCCGGCCGAGACCGCCGGCCTGCGGTACGCGGACCCGGTGCTCGGCCCGGGCGGCGACGAGATCTGGTGGGTACGTGAGGCGCACGACGGGGGCACGATCCGCCGGCACATCGTCGCGGTGCCGGTGTCCGGCGCGGCCGCCGCCGACCCGGGCGCGGTGCGGGAGATCGCCGGCGGCAGCGACTTCCTCGCCTTCCCGCGGCCGGCGCCGGACGGGCGGCGGGTGGCCTGGATCGCCTGGGACCACCCGCGGATGCCGTGGGACGGCACCGAGCTGCGGGTCGGCGAGCTCGGCCCGGACGGCACGGTGAGCTCGGTCGCGACCGTGCTCGGCGGCGCGGACGAGTCGGTGCTGCAGCCGGAGTGGGCCGACGCCGACACGCTGTACGTGATCAGCGACCGGTCCGGCTGGTGGAACCTCTACCGGCTGCCGGCCGGCGGTGGCGAGCCGGAGCCGCTGTGCCCGCGGGCCGAGGAGTTCGGCCAGCCGCTGTGGCAGCTCGGCGCGGTGACGTACGCGCGGCTGGCCGACGGGCGGCTGGCCGTGCTGCACGGCACCGACACGCTCGCGCTCGGCCTGCTCGACCCGGCCACCGGCGAGCTGACCGACCTCGACCTGCCGTACACGCTCTACGGGTCGGTGGCGGTCGACGGTGACACCGTGCTCACCACGGCGGCCAGCCCGGTCGAGCCGGCGGCGGTGGTCGCGGTCGACCTGCCGACCGGCACCGCGACCGTGCTGCGCCGCTCGATGACCGACCCGCCGGACCCGGCGTACCTGCCGGAGCCGCGCTCGATCGTCGTCGCCGGGCCGGGCGAGCGGGACGTGCACGCGCACGTCTACCCGCCGACCAGCCCGGACGCGGTCGCCCAGGACGGCGAGCTGCCGCCGTACGTGGTGTTCGTGCACGGCGGTCCGACCTCGCACTCGGCGGCGATCCTCAACCTGGAGAAGGCGTACTTCACCAGCCGCGGCATCGGCGTGATCGACGTCAACTACGGCGGCTCCACCGGGTACGGGCGGGCGTACCGGGAGCGGCTGCGGCGGGAGTGGGGCATCGTCGACGTCGAGGACTGCGTCGCCGCGGTGCAGGCGCTGGTCCGGGACGGGCTGGCCGACGGCGAGCGGCTCGGCATCCGGGGCGGCTCGGCCGGCGGCTGGACCACGCTGGCCGCGCTGACCACCACCGACGCGTTCGCCGCCGGCGTGTCGTACTACGGGGTGGCCGAGCTGATCGCGTTCGCCGCGGACACCCACGACTTCGAGTCCCGCTACATCGACGGGCTGGTCGGCACGCTGCCCGAGGACCGGGACGTGTACGTCGAGCGGGCGCCGCTCTCGCACGTCGACCAGCTGTCCTGCCCGGTGCTGCTGCTGCAGGGCCTCGAGGACAAGGTGGTGCCGCCGGCGCAGGCGGAGCTGTTCGCGGCCGCGCTGGACAAGAAGGGCATCCCGTACGCGTACCTGCCGTTCGCCGGCGAGCAGCACGGCTTCCGCAAGCAGGAGACTGTCGTCGCGGCGCTGGAGGCCGAGCTGTCCTTCTACGGGCAGGTCTTCGGGTTCGACCCGGCGGGCGTGCCGACGCTGCCGCTAACCCGTGGGCAGGAAGGCTGACAGCAGCAGCCAGGACACGGCGGCGGCCGGCAGCAGCGAGTCCAGCCGGTCCATCAGGCCGCCGTGCCCGGGCAGCAGCGAGCCCATGTCCTTGATGCCGAGGTCACGCTTGATCATCGACTCGCCGAGGTCGCCGAGCGTCGCGGTGACGACGATGGCCAGCCCGAACAGCGCACCCTGCCACCAGGCGGCGTGCAGCAGCAGGGTCAGCAGCGCGGTCCCGCCGACCACGCAGGCGACGGTCGAGCCGGCGAAGCCCTCCCAGCTCTTGGCCGGGCTCACGGTCGGGGCCATCGGGTGCCGGCCCAGCACGACGCCGGCCGCGTACCCGCCGACGTCGCTGCAGACCACCGTCGCGATGAACGTGACCACCCGACGGGCGCCGTCGTCCGGGACGGCGAGCAGCACCGCGAAGCCGGCCAGCAGCGGCACGTACAGGGCGACGAAGACCGCGGTCGACACGTCCCGCAGGTAGCCGACCGGCCCGTCCGCGAGCCGCCAGACCACGCAGGCCAGCGCGGTGAGCAGGAACGCCACGGCCAGCGCGCCGTCGCCGCGGAACCAGGCCAGCAGGTCCATCGCGACCGTGCCGGCCAGCAGCGGCAGCAGTGGCGGGTGCGCGCCGGCCTTGCCGACCGCGCGGACCAGCTCCCAGACCGCGCCGCAGATGACGACCACGAGCAGCACGACGAACCCGAACCGGACCGTGAACAGGGTGCCGAGCACGAGCGCGCCGAGCCCGACGCCGACCCCGATCGCCGCGGGCAGGTTGCGGCCGGGACCCCGGCGGCGTCGCTGCGGGCTCATCGACTCCGTCGCCACCCGC
The DNA here is from genome assembly GCA_963770145.1 of uncultured Actinomycetota bacterium. Classification (GTDB taxonomy): domain Bacteria; phylum Actinomycetota; class Actinomycetes; order Mycobacteriales; family CADCTP01; genus CADCTP01. Next base: position 118,080 of record CAVYOJ010000005.1, read on the forward strand.
GCCGCCGCCTCCCGCCTGATCGGTCCCCGTACCCCCGCTCGCGCTCAGACCTCGAGCAGCTCGGCTTCCTTGTGCTTGACCACCTCGTCGACGGTCGCCACGTATTTCTGCGTGGTCTCGTCGAGCTCCTTCTCGGCCCGGCGGACCTCGTCCTCGCCGGTCTCGCCGTCCCGCGCCATCTTGTCCAGCGCATCCTTGGCGTGCCGGCGGACGTTGCGGATGGAGACCTTGGCCTCCTCACCCTTGTGCCGGGCCACCTTGCCGAGCTCCCGCCGGCGCTCCTCGGTCAGCTGCGGGAACACCACCCGGATGATCATGCCGTCGTTGGTCGGGTTGACGCCGAGGTCGCTGTCCCGGATCGCCTTCTCGATCGCGCCGAGCTGGGTCGGGTCGTACGGCTTGATCACCGCCATCCGCGCCTCGGTGACGGTGATCGACGCCATCTGCGGGATCGGCGTGGGCGCGCCGTAGTAGTCGACGTGCAGCCGGGCGAACATCTGCGGGCTGGCCCGCCCGGTCCGCAGGGTGCCGAGTTCGTCGCGGGCGACCGCGACGGCCTTGTCCATCTTCTCTTCCGCTTCGAGGAGCGTGTCGTCGATCACAGAAACCTCCGCCTCGGCCGTCGCCGGTCAGCTGTGCCTCAGCTCGCGGAACTGACCAGCGTGCCGATCCTCTCACCGGAGACCGCACGGGTGATGTTGCCCTCGGTCAGAACGTCGAAGACGACGATCGGCAGGTCGTTGTCCATGCAGAGGCTGACAGCGGTGGTGTCGGCGACCTTGAGGCCCCGCTTCAGCACCTCGTCGTACTGGATCGTCTCGAAGAACATGGCGTCCGGGACCAGCTTGGGGTCGGCGTCGAAGACGCCGCGGACGCCGTTCTTGCCCATCAGCATGACCTGGCAGCCGATCTCCAGCGCGCGCTGGGCGGCGCAGGTGTCGGTCGAGAAGAACGGCACGCCGAGGCCGCCGCCGAAGATCACCACGCGGCCCTTCTCCAGGTGCCGGATCGCGCGGCGCGGGATGTACGGCTCGGCGACCTGGCCCATCGTGATCGCGGTCTGGACCCGCGTCTCGACCCCCTGCTTCTCCAGGAAGTCCTGCAGGGCCAGGCAGTTCATCACCGTGCCCAGGATGCCCATGTAGTCGGCGCGGGCCCGCTCCATGCCGCGCTCGGACAGCTCGGCGCCGCGGAAGTAGTTGCCCCCGCCGACCACGACCGCGACCTGCACGCCGAGGCGGACCGCGGCCGCGATCTCGGTCGCGATGCGGGCGACCACGTCGGGGTCGACGCCGAGCTTGCCCTCGCCGGCCATCGCCTCGCCGGACAGCTTCAGCAGCACCCGCTGCCAGCCGTGCCCGTCCGACCGCCCGTCCGACGGCAGGCCGTCCTGGCCCGGCTTGCGCAGCCGCCCCCCGGCCCGGCCGTCCGCGTACCGGGCCGGGCCGCCCGGGTCGAAGGCCAGCTCGCCGCTGTCGTACGCGGACTCGATCCGGGGATCGAACCGGTCCCCCGGCGGGGGGAAGGCAGCGCCGCCGTCGTCGTCAGTCACCACAGAGCCTCCCCCGACTGCCGGGTCCCGGGACGTTGTGCTGGGATCAGGCGCCGACCTCGAACCGTGCGAACCGGGTCACCGTAACGCCCGCGTCCTTCAGCAGCTGCTGCACCGTCTTCTTGCTGTCCTGCACCGAGGCCTGCTCGAGCAGCACGTTGTCCTTGAAGAAGCCGTTGAGGCGGCCCTCGACGATGCGGGCCAGCGCCTGCTCCGGCTTGCCCTCCTCGCGGGCGGTCGCCTCGGCGATGCGCCGCTCGTTGGCGACGACGTCCTCGGGGACCTCGTCGCGGCTGACGTACACCGGCCGCATCGCCGCGACCTGCATGGCCGCGCCACGGGCGGAGGCCAGGTCGGTCACCGCTGAACTCGACCAGCACGCCGACCTGCGGCGGGAGGTCCGGGTTGCGGCGGTGCAGGTAGGTCGCGACGGTGCCGTCGAAGACCGCCAGCTTGGCCAGCTCGAGCTTCTCGCCGATGATCCCGGCGACCGCGTCGATGTTCTCCTGGACCGTCTTGCCGTCGGCCAGCTTCTCGCCGAGCAGCGACTCGACGTCCTTCGGCTTCACCGCCGCCGCGTGCGCGACGATGTTGGCCGCCAGGGTCTGGAAGTCCTCGTTCTTGGCCACGAAGTCGGTCTCGCAGGCCAGCTGGATCATCGCGCCCTCGGCCGCGGCGACCAGGCCGTTGGTGGCCTCGCGGGTGGCGGCCCGCTTGTCGATCTTCGCGCCCGCCCGGATGCGCAGCGCCTCGACGGCCTTGTCGAAGTCGCCGTCGGCCTCGGTGAGGGCGTTCTTGCTGTCCATCATGCCCGCGCCGGTGAGGTCGCGGAGCTTCTTCACGTCCGCTGCGCTGATGGTTGCCATTGCTCGCTTCCTGGTCTCGTTCGTGTGTCGGCGCGGTGGTCCGCGCTCATGCCGGTCCGCGGCGCCCGATCGTGCTCCCGGCGCCGCGGACCTGGTGCCCGCCGGTCAGGAGGTGGGGGCCTCCGCCGTGCTGGCGGCCGTGCCATTGCTCCGCCGCGGCCGCGGCCTCGACCGGGGCGCCGGCCGGCTGGCCACCGCTGACCAGCAGGTTGCGCTCCCACTCCGGCAGCGGCTCGTCGGCACCGAGCTGGCCGGTCGGCTCCGGCTTGTCCGCCTCGGCGCCGTCCCGTCCGGCGTTGGCCGTCGCGTTGGCCCGGGTCATCAGGCCCTCGGCGACCGCGTCGGCGACCACCCGGGTCAGCAGCGCGGCGCTGCGGATCGCGTCGTCGTTGCCCGGGATCTTGTAGTCGACCTCGTCCGGGTCGCAGTTGGTGTCGAGGATCGCCACCACCGGGATGCCCAGCTTGCGGGCCTCGCCGACGGCGATGTGCTCCTTCTTGGTGTCGATCACCCAGATGGCGCTCGGCACCCTCGACATGTCGCGGATGCCGCCCAGCGTGCGCTCCAGCTTGTCCTTCTCCCGGGAGAGGATCAGCTGCTCCTTCTTGGTGAGCGTCGCGTTGCTGCCGGTCTGCTCCATGACCTCGAGCTCCTTGAGGCGCTGGAGCCGCTTGTAGACGGTCGAGAAGTTGGTGAGCATCCCGCCCAGCCAGCGCTGGTTCACGTACGGCATGCCGACCCGCTGCGCCTGCTCGGCCACGACCTCCTGGGCCTGCTTCTTGGTGCCGACGAACAGGATCGTGCCGCCGTGGGCCACGGTCTCCCGGACGAACTCGTACGCCCGGTCGATGTAGGTCAGCGTCTGCTGCAGGTCGATGATGTAGATGCCGTTGCGCTCGCTGAAGATGAACCGCTTCATCTTCGGGTTCCACCGGCGGGTCTGATGCCCGAAGTGGACGCCGCTGTCGAGCAGCTGCTTCATGGTGACGACGGCCATCCGTCGCGCCTCCTCCGCCGGGCTTGCCGCAGCCCGGCCTTGCGGGCCCCGTTACGGGCCGCTCCTCGGTTGTCGCGACGACCGGGTGGCCGCCGCCCTGGTGTCCGGTGTCGCGGTCGTCCGTGCTCCCGCTGCCGGGAGACCGAGGGGGCCGCCACCTCCCGCGGGGCGGAAGGAGGACACGCGAAGTCAACCCGCCGTGGCGGGTCGCACAACGAGTGTACGGCTCCTGCGGCCACGAGCGCCAAATCACTATCCACAGCCGCACGCTCCATCCACAGATCGGACATTCCCTCTCCCCTCGACCACGTCCGCCACCCCACCGTTGCCCCATGCGACTGCGCCCTCTCCCCCGCCCGCGCCGGTTCTCCCACCGCCGCCCGTGGCGGCACCGCCTCTTCGTCCGCCGCCGCTTCTTCCGCCACCGCCCGTGGTGGCACCGCCTCTTCTTCAGCCTCCCGCTGGCGATCGCCACCGCCGCCGCACCCCCAGCCGCCGCCGCACCCCCAGCCGCCGCCGCACCCCCAGCCGCCGCCGCACCCCCAGCCGCCGCCGCACCCCCAGCCGCCGCCGCACCCCCAGCCGCCGCCGCACCCCCAACCGCCGCCGCACCCCCAACCGCCGCCGCACCCCCAACCGCCGCCGATTCGCTGGCACCGCCCGATTCGCCGGCGCGGCCTGGATCGCTGGTCCGGCTCGATTCGCTGGCGACCGCTGGTGTGAAGGCGCCGTCCGACTCGCTGGGACCGCCGTCCGCCGGCGCCGGCGGGCTCGCCGGCGGGCGGCTTGCCGCCGAGCTCACTGGCCCGGCCGGGGCGGGCCACCTTTACCGCGGCGGCGAGGCGCGGATCGGTGGCCGTGCGCGGCTCGATCGACGCGACGGGGAGGGCTCGGGGTGGGGTCTGGGGGTGGCCGCTGGCGGGGCGGCCGCCGGTGACGCGGGTGTTCGACCCGCCGGCGGATCCGTACGGGCCGGGGCACCGCGGGGTCGACCTGGCCGGCGCGCCGGGCGAGGCGGTGCTGGCGGCCGGTGCGGGGGTGGTGGTCTACGCCGGAGTGCTGGCCGGCCGCGGTGTGGTCTCGATCGACCACCCCGGTGGCCTGCGCACCACCTACGAACCGCTCGACGGTCGCGGTCCGGGCCGGCGCGACCGTCGCCCGCGGCGCCGTGCTCGGCCGGCTCGCGGCCGGGCACCCCGGCTGTCCGGCCCCGGCCTGCCTGCACTGGGGTCTGCGCCGCGGTGCCACCTACCTCGACCCGCTCTCGCTGCTCCGCCCGCGCGCGGTCCGGCTGCTCCCGCTCACCGGCCCGCTCGGCTCAGGCGCGGGGATGCGCCTGCCGGAAGGCGGCCCGCAGCCGCTCGACCGAGACGTGCGTATAGATCTGGGTGGTCGACAGGCTGGCGTGGCCGAGGATCTCCTGCACCGCGCGCAGGTCGGCGCCGCCCTCCAGCAGGTGGGTGGCCGCGGAGTGGCGCAGCCCGTGCGGCCCGAGGTCGGGCGCGTCCGGCAGGCCGGCCAGCTGCTCGTGCACGATCCGACGGACCGTCCGCGGGTCGACCCGCCGGCCCTTGGCCCCGAGCACCAGCGCCGGGCCGCTGCCGGCGCCGGCCAGCGCGGGCCGCCCCTGCCGCAGCCAGGCGTCCAGCGCCCGCTCGGCCGGCGCCCCGAACGGCACGGACCGCTCCTTGTCGCCCTTGCCGATCACCCGCACCACCCGCCGGTGCCGGTCGACGTCGTCGACGTCCAGCCCGACCAGCTCGCCGACCCGGATGCCGGTGGCGTAGAGCAGCTCCAGCACCAGCCGGTCGCGCAGCCCGATCGGCCCGTCGTCCGGGCCGGGCCGCTCGACCAGGGCCGCCGCCTGGTCCTGGCGCAGCACCGGCGGCAGCGTCCGGTGCGGCCGCGGGCTGGCCAGCTGGGTGCCGGGGTCGGCTGGGAGCAGGCCGGTGCGGTGGGCCCAGGCGGTGAACGTCCGGGCCGCGGCGGCCCGGCGAGCCAGCGTGGTCCGGGCCGCGCCGGTGCTGCGCAGCCGGGCCAGCCAGCTGCGCAGGACCTGGACGTCGAGCCGGTCGAGGTCCTGGCCACCCATCCGAGCGGCGTGGTCGAGCAGCCCGACCACGTCGGTCCGGTAGGCGCGGACCGAGTGCGCGGACAGGTTCCGCTCCAGCGCGAGGTGGCGCTCGAACCCGTCCACGGCGGCCCGGTACGCCTCGGGCAGGCCGGCGATCCGGGCCGCGGTCGACGGCCGTCCGGGGGATACACCCTTCTGCACACGGGAGTGTGCACTGGTGGCCCGGAGCCGATCGGGGTTCGCTGCGTCGGCCACGGCTCGACGGTGCCGCCGCGGCGGCCCGCGGTCAAGATCATTCGGTGGAGCCGGCCGGAGATCACTGGCAGGGTCGGCCCGGTGACCATCGACTATCGGACCAGCGAGCCGGTCGACAAGGCCGCGCTCAACCAGCTGATGGCGGACGCGTGGCCGGACCACGCGCTGATGGATCCGGAGGTGCTGCGCCGGCACTCGGCCGGCTGGGTCTGCGCGTACGACGGCGCGCAGCTCGTCGGGTTCGTCAACGTCGCCTGGGACGGCGCCACGCACTTCTTCCTGCTCGACACGACGGTGGCGCCGTCGCACCAGCGCCGCGGCATCGGCGCGGCCCTCGTCGCCGCCGCGGTCGAGCTGTCCAAGCAGCGCGGCGGCGACTGGCTGCACGTCGACTACGAGGAGGAGCTCGCCGCCTTCTACGAGGGCTGCGGCTTCCAGCCAACCCCGGCCGGCCTGATCCAGCTCTACGACGACTGACCGCGCCGGCTCGCCGTCGGAGGCGGTCAGAAGCCCGACTCCGCGTTGCCCAGCCCGGACCGACCCGACCGCCCGTCCGGCCGGCGCTGGAGCGGCTGCACCACATGGGCTCGGTGGCTCCACGACGAGGGCCGCGCCGCGTCGTGGACCGCGCTACGAGGGCTGGCGGCGGGGCCTGGGGCGGGCGGCTGGGCCGAGTTGCCAGCCGGTCGGGGTCGCCTCGACGAAGCCCGCCAGTTCCAGCCCGGGCAGGCAGCGGAGCACGTCCAGCGGCGGCACTCCGCAGGCCAGCGCGATCCGGTCCGGCGCGGCGACGCCGACCGTGGGTAGGCCGTCGAGGACCTGGCGGGCCAGCGGTGCCAGCCGGTCGCGCGGGTCGGCCGGCGCCTGCGGCCGGTCGGCCAGGTCGGTGCCCAGCGCGCCGACCGCCTCGACCACCTCCGCGGTCCGGGTGACCAGCACGACCTCGGGATCGGTGCGCAGCAGCACGTGCACGCCGGCCGACGCGTGCGAGGTCACCGGCCCGGGCACGGCCATCACCGCCCGGCCCATCCGCAGCCCCTGCCGGGCGGTGGCGAGCGCGCCGCTGCGCACCCCGGCCTCCACCACGACCGTGCCCGCGGTCAGCCCGGCCACCAGCCGGTTGCGGACCAGGAACCGGTGCCGCTGCGGGGTCGCGTCCGGCGGGAACTCGCTGACCATCAGCCCGTCCCGGCCGATCCGGGCGAACAGTGCCTCGTGCGCCCGCGGGTAGGGCCGGCACAGGCCGCCGGCCACGATCGCGACCGTCAGCCCTCCGCCGGCGAGCGCGCCGCGGTGCGCGGCCGCGTCGATGCCGACCGCACCGCCGGACACCACCGCCCAGCCGGCGCGGGTCAGCCCGTCCCCGAGCCGGCCCGCGACCGCGGTCCCGTACGGGGTGGCGCTGCGGGAGCCGACCACCGCCACCGCCCGGGCGAACGCCTCGTCCAGCCGCGGCGCGCCGAGCACCCAGAGCGCGAGCGGCGGGGTCAGCTCGACCGCGTCCTCGGCGCGGGCCGACCCGTGCTCCCGCTCGTACGCGACCTGCATCGCCCGCAGCGCCTCGTCCGGCCACTCCCGGTCCTCCGGCGTGACGAGCCGGGCGCCGAGCCGATGCGCCTCGGCCAGGTCGTCCGCGGCCCGGTCCTGCCGCCGCCGCGCCTCGGCCAGCGCGGTCGCCCGGCCGCCCGCCGCCGGCCCGCAACGCCCGCACCGCCTCGACCGGTCCCACCTCGCTGACGAGGTCGAACACGGCTCCCCGCCCGGGCTCCACCGCCCGCGTCAACCACGCCCGCGCCAACCGCACCTCGCCCGGCCCGGGCCGCCGGCCGGTCACCGCGTGCTCCAGTGCGACCGCAGGGCGACGGCCTCCTCGACGTCGGTCGCGGTCGGTCGGCTCTGCCCGGCCAGGTCGCTGACCGACCAGGCGATGCGCAGCACGCGGTCGTAGCCGCGGGCGCTCAGCTCGCCGCGGTCGAGGCGCACGTCGGCCGCCGCGGTCACCGCTGCCGGCAGCCGCCACCGGCTGCGCAGCACCGGGCCGGGCACGTCCGCGTTGATGCGCCAGCCGGTGCCGCCCAGCCGCTCGGCCGCCACCGCCCGCGCCGCCGCCACCCGGGACGCCACCGCGGCGGACGGCTCGGCCGAGTCGAGCCCGTCCAGCAGCTCCCCCGGCACCACCGGCTCCAGCTGCACCTGCAGGTCGATCCGGTCGAGCAGCGGCCCGGAGATCCGTCCGATGTAGCGGCGCCGGGCCGTCGCGGTGCACCGGCACTCGGCCTCGCCGGCCGGCGCCGCGCACGGGCACGGGTTGGCCGCCAGGACGAGCTGGAAGCGGGCCGGGTAGCGCGCGACCCCGCCGGACCGCGCGATCGCGACCTCGCCGCTCTCCAGCGGCTGCCGCAGCGCGTCGAGCACCCCGGCCTGGAACTCCGGCGCCTCGTCCAGGAACAGGATCCCGCGATGCGACAGCGAGGCCGCGCCCGGGCGGGCCTGCCGCGAGCCGCCGCCGACCAGCGCCGCGGCCGAGGCCGAGTGGTGCGGCGCCTGGAACGGCGGGCGCCGCACCAGCGGCGCGTCCGCGGCGAGCAGCCCGGCCACCGAGTGCATCGCGGTGACCTCGAGCGCCTCCTCGACCGCGAGCGGCGGCAGCAGCCCGGGCAGCCGCTCGGCCAGCATCGTCTTGCCCGACCCGGGCGGGCCGGTGAACAGCAGGTGGTGCCCGCCGGCCGCCGGCGACCTCGACCGCCCGCCGCCCGATCGCCTGGCCGACGACGTCGCGCAGGTCCGGGCCGGGGTCGCTCCGGCCGCGGCCGCGCCGCCGGCCGGGCCACCGTCCGGTCCGGGTCGCCGCGCAGGAACGCCAGCAGGTCGGCCAGCTCCGCCACCCCGCGCACGTCCAGCCCGGGCACCAGCGTCGCCTCGGCCAGGTTCGCCGCCGGCACGACCACCCGGCGGATCCCGGTCGGGCCGCGGCGATCACCGCCGGCAGCACCCCGCGGGTCGACCGCAGCCGGCCGTCCAGCCCGAGCTCGCCGAGCAGCACCACCTCGTCGAGCCGCTCGGCCGGCACCGCGCCGGCCGCCGCGAGCACGCCGACCGCGAGCGCGAGGTCGAACATCGACCCGCGCTTGGGCAGCGACGCCGGCAGCAGCCCGAGCGTGATCCGCCGGGCCGGCCAGGCCTCGCCGGAGTTCACGATCGCGGCCCGGATCCGGTCCCTGGCCTCCTGCAGCGCCGCGTCGGGCAGGCCGATCATCGTCACGCCCGGCAGCCCGTCGGCGAGGTCGGCCTCGACCTCGACCAGCTGTCCCTCGACCCCGAGCACCGCGACCGACGTCGTCCGGGCCAGCGTCATCAGAACGCGTCCCGCAGGTGCTCGGACGAGCGGGTCGGCGTCCGGCCGGCGGACCACGGTGACCACGTCGAAGCGCAGGTCGCGCCAGCCGATGCCGTGCGCGGCCAGCCAGCGCAGGCCGAGCCGGCGGATCCGGGCCGACTTCGCCGCGGTCACCGCCTCGGCCGGGTCGCCGAAGCCGGCGCCGGAGCGGGTCTTCACCTCGCAGAAGACCAGCGCGTCGCCGTCCTCGGCGACGATGTCGAGCTCGCCCTCGGCGCACCGCCAGTTGCGGTCGACGATCCGCAGCCCGGCCGCGGCCAGGTGCCGGGCCGCCACCTCCTCGCCGAAGCGGCCGACCGCGTCCTTGACCCGTCCCACCCGTCCTCCCCTCGTCGGGGACCGAGCGTGGTCGGCGCCGGAACGGCGCGCGGCCGGGACGCCGCTCGGGACGTCGACGCCGGCCTCGTGGACGCCGTTCGAAGCGACCGGTTGCGACAGCTGCACGCGGGACGTGCGGCGACCGCCGGCGCGCGACTGTGCGCTACTCGGGGTCGTCCGGCTCCGGGGTACGTACGCCCTGGGCCGGCGTGGCGGTCTCGGACGTGCCGTCGAGCGAGCGCACCGGCGGCGCCGTCCCCTCGGGCACGTCGGCCGGCGCGGCTGGGAGGTCGGGCTGCTCCGGGTCCGGCTCAGGCTCGTGACGGGTCATGCGCCCATCCCTACCCAGCTCAGGCGTCCGGCACCTCGAGGTCGGGCTTCTCGAGCTCCTCGACGTTGACGTCCTTGAACGTCACCACCCGCACGTTCTTGACGAACCGGGCCGGCCGGTACATGTCCCAGACCCAGGCGTCGCTCATCCTCAGCTCGAAGTAGACCTCGCCGTCGGCGTTGCGCACCTGCAGGTCGACGGCGTTGGCGAGGTAGAACCGGCGCTCGGTCTCGACGACATAGGTGAACTGCCGCACGATGTCCCGGTACTCCCGATAGAGCTGCAGCTCCATGTCGGTCTCGTACTTCTCGAGATCCTCGCGCTCATCTGCCGCTCCTCGACCGGAGCCGACCTCGTCCCTCGGCCGACTCAACTCTCGTCTCTCCCCGCTCGCGCTGCGAGCCCTCACGCTCGCTCACACGCCCGACCTGGCTCCGAGCCCTCGCTCACGCACCCTCCTCGGCCAGGACGCGCAGCACGTCGTCGTCATCATCTTCGCGCACCGGTGTGACCAGCACCGTCCGGCCCCGACCCGGCGCACGTTGACGAAGGAGAACCGGTGCTCGGCGCACGGACCGTGCTCGGTCAGGGCCGCGGCGTGCACCGGCGTCAGTAGCCCTTGTGGCTGGCGAACTCGTACTCCGGCCAGCGCTCGTGCAGCTCGACCATGATGCGGTCCCTGGTCACCTTGGCCAGCACCGAGGCCGCGGCGATGCACGGCGACGCCGGTCGCCCTTCCACACCGCCAGGCCGGCACGCCCAGCCCGCGACCGGGAAGCCGTCGGTGAGCGCGTACGCCGGCCCGGGTCCAGCCGCGCCAACGCCCGGCGCATCCCCGCGATGTTCATCACGTGCAGGCCGTGCCGGTCGACGTCGGCGGCCGGGATGATCACCACCGACCAGGCGACCGCGCGCGCGACGACCTCGGCGTAGACCCGCTCGCGGGCCGCCGCGGTGAGCAGCTTGGAGTCGTCGAGACCCGGCACCCGGCCCGCTTGCCGTCGGGCAGGATGCAGGCGGCCACGACCAGCGGGCCGGCGCAGGCACCGCGGCCGGCCTCGTCGGCGCCGGCGACCAGGGCGAACCCGCGCCGGCGCAGCGCGCCCTCGCAGGCCCACAGCCCGGCGTCCCGGCGCACCAGGGCACGCGGCGGTCTCAACGGGTCGGTCATGGCACAGCGGAGCGTACTCAGCGGGCGCGGCGTCGTCGTCTCGTCGTCGTCCACCCGATCCCGAGCGCCGGCACGACCGGGATCGCGATCAGCAACGGCACCGTGCACGGCGCGCGCTTGCCGTCGCCGCCGAAGTCGCGACGGCGTGCCCAGGGTGGACCAGCGGTCCACCGGCCAGACGATCACGACCGCCTTGCCGATCACGTTGTCCACCGGGATCGTGCCCTGGTCGGCGTCGTTGACGTGGGCGCGCGAGTCCGCCGACTCGGCCCGGTGGTCGCCCATCACCCACAGCTGGCCCTCCGGCACGGTCACCGGCCCGAACGGCTGCTCGTCGACCTCGGGTCGGTCGAGTAGATGTACGGCTCGTCGAGCGGCCGGCCGTCGACCGTGACCCGGCCCTGCTCGTCGCAGCACTGCACGGTCTGCCCGCCGACCGCGATGACCCGCTTGACGAAGTCCTTCTCGCCCGGCGGGGCGACCCCGAACGTGCTGGCCACCGCGCGCAGCGCCTTCGCCACCGGGTTGGTCGGCGCTGGACGGCGATCTCCGGCGCCCACGAGTCGGGCCCGTTGAACACGACGATGTCGCCGGGCTGGGGGTCGCGGAACCGGTAGACGAGCTTGTTGACCAGCACCCGGTCGCCGGCAGCCGGGGCAGCCGTGCAGGGTCTGCTCCATCGAGCCGGACGGGATGAAGAACGCCTGGACCAGGAACGTCTTGATCAGCAGCGCGAGCACGAACGCGATGACCAGCAGCACCGGCAGCTCGCGCCAGAACGAGCCGTGCTTCGGCCGTTGCGTCGCGTTGCCGCCGCGGGCCGGCTCGGGCTCAGGGTCGGCGGGCTGGGCGGGGCTTCCCACCGGGGTCTCGTCGGACACCCGGCAACCCTACGAGATGCAGATGTGTGCCGGGCGTCAGCGCGCGACCGGGTCGCGCTTCTCCTTGATCTTGGCGGCCTTGCCGCGCAGGTCGCGCAGGTAGTAGAGCTTCGCGCGGCGGACGTCACCGCGGGTCACCACCTCGATCTTCTCGATGACCGGGGTGTGCACCGGGAAGGTGCGCTCGACGCCGACGCCGAAGCTGACCTTGCGGACGGTGAAGGTCTCGCGCACGCCGCCGCCCTGCCGGCGGATGACGACGCCCTGGAAGACCTGGACGCGCTCGCGGTTGCCCTCGATGACCCGCACGTGCACCTTCAGCGTGTCGCCGGGGCGGAAGTCCGGGATGTCGGTGCGCAGCGACTCGGCGTCGAGGGCGTCCAGGGTGTTCATCGCAGCGCTTCCTTCGTACGACAGGCACGCGGACGCGCGCGCCGGGGGGCTCTCGGTCAGGGGCGTCGGGGCCTGACCGGCCCGCGACAACCCGTCCAGGGTGCCACACGGCCTCGGGCATTGCGAAACCCGGGGTCCGTCCAGCGCGGCTCGGTCCCGTTCGCTGAGGTCTGCGCCGGACAGCAGGTCGGGCGGCGGGCGGCGGTGCGCCGCAGCGACTCGTCCCGCCGCCAGCGCGCGATCGCGCCGTGGTCGCCGGACAGCAGCACGGCGGCACGTCCGGCCGCGCTAGCTCGCCGGCCGGGTGTAGACCGGGCCCTCGAGCAGCCCGCCGGCGTGCGAGTCGTCGGCCAGCGAGTCGGGGTTGCCGACCACGCCGGGCAGCAGCCGGGTGATCGCCTCGACCATCACCAGCACCGCGACCTCGCCGCCGGCCAGCACGTAGTCGCCGAGCGAGACCTCGTCGACCGGCTCCGCTGCGCCGCCTAGTCGACCACCCGCTGGTCGATGCCCTCGTACCGGCCGCAGGCGAACACCAGCCACGGCTCGGCCGCCAGCTCCTGCGCCAGCGCTGGGTGAACGGCCGCCCGGCCGGGGTCGGCACGACCAGCCTGGCGCCCGCCCGCGGGGCACGAGCTCGTCCAGCGCCCGGCCCCACGGCTCGGGCCTCATCACCATCCCGGCCCGCCGCCGTACGGGGTGTCGTCGACGGTGCGGTGCAGGTCGGCGGTCCACGCCCGCAGGTCGTGCACGTGCACGTCGACCAGGCCGCGCTCGATCGCCTTGCCCAGCAGCGAGACCTGCAGCGGCCGGCAGGTACTCGGGGAAGATCGTGACGACGTCGACCCTCACAGGTCGAGCAGCCCCTCCGGCGGGTCGACCACGACCCGGCCGCCCGGCAGGTCGACGGTCGGCACGACTCCCGGACGAACGGCACCAGCAGCTCGCCGCCGTCCGCGTCCCGGACCACGAGCAGGTCCGACGCCGGCGGCGTGCACGACGTCGGCGACCTCGCCGAGCGCGGCACCGGCCGGGTCGCACGGCGGCCAGGCCGACGAGCTGGTGGTCGTAGAACTCGTCGGCCTCCTCGATCTCCGGCAGCTCGGCCGAGTCGACCACCAGCACGGTGCCGCGCAGCGCCTCGGCCGCCTCCCGGTCGGCGACCCCGTCGAACGCAGGACCAGCCCGCCGGAGCGCGGGTGCACGCCGGTCACCGTGAGCGGCCCGCGCTCGGCCGGGTCGGTACGCAGCGACGACCCGGCGCGAACCGCGCGTCCGGGTCGTCGGTGCGTACGTCGACGGTCACCTCGCCGCGGACGCCGTGCGGCCGGCCGATCCGGCCGACGACGAGGTCCATGGCTGGGTCAGGCGTCGGTGTCGACGACGTCGACCCGCACGCCCCGGCCGCCGATGCCGGCGACCACCTTGCGCAGCGCCTTGGCGGTGCGGCCGCTGCGGCCGATGACCTTGCCGAGGTCGTCGGGGTGGACCCGGACCTCGAGCCGCTTGCCGCGGCGGGCGGTGACAGGTCGACCCGGACGTCGTCGGGGTGGTCGACGATGCCCCGGACCAGGTGCTCGAGCGCGGCCTCGAGCACTCAGGCCTCCGGAGTCGCCGGCGTCTCGGCCGGGGCCTCGGCCGGCGCCTCGGCCGGGGCCTCTGCCGGGGCCTCGGCCGGGGCCTCGGCCGGGGCCTCGGCGGCCGCCTTCCGCGGCGCCCGCTTGCGCGGCGTGGTGGCCTCGCCGCCACCGCCCGCGCCGGACCCGCCGCTGTTCATCGACTCGCGGGCGGCCTCCTCGAACGCGGCCTGCTTGTCCGGCCTCGGCGCGGCGACCTTCATCGGCGCGGGGGCCGGCTCGCCCTTGAACTTCTGCCAGTCGCCGGTGACCCTCAGGATCGCGGCGACGGCCTCGGTCGGCTGGGCGCCGACGCCGAGCCAGTACTGGACCCGCTCGGTGTCGACCTCGATGAACGACGGGTCGTCCTTGGGGTGGTACTTGCCGATCGTCTCGATCGACCGGCCGTCCCGCTTGGTGCGGGCGTCGGCGACGACGATGCGGTAGTACGGCTCGCGCATCTTGCCGAGGCGCATGAGCTTGATCTTGGTGGCCACGGGTGTGGAAACTCCAGCTGCTCGGACGGACGGGCGATCGGCGCCGCGAGTGGGGTGTCGCGGGACGCTCGCCGCAGGGGCGACGCCCGGCGGGTTGAGAGGGACCCGCCGAGTCGTGCGCGCTCAGTCGCCCATCATGCCAGATCACCACGACTCCACGGGACGACCCCGGTCGAGCCGGAGCAGGTGGGGGTCGCCGGCGGCCGATCGGTGCCGGCCAGCGCGAGCAGGGTGGCGTCGTCGGTGAGCACGAGCGGGCGGACCGGCCCGCCCCGGGCCCGACGCCGAGCCGCCGGCCAGCTGGTCGGGCAGCCACAGCCCGGGCGTGCCGGGCTCGCCGCGCAGCACGACCATCGTTGGCCAGCGCGTCCAGTCATCCGGAACCCTCGGGCCATGCCGCACCGAAGTGGTCGCCACCGGCCACGGGTGCGCCGTCACCCGTACTGAAAGGCCTTGGAGGTGATGGGGTCCTCCGCCATCGGCAGGGCTCGTTGGACGAGGTCGGTCGACAACTCACCACTGCACCCGAGCCACCGCCCGGGGGTTACGGGGGCCGCCCCCGACGGTCAGTAGGCGCGGGCGCAGTAGGCGAGGACGTCCGGCTCGTCGCCGGTCTCGGGCACCGAGCCGTCGGCGCGGACCAGGCAGCGCACGGTCACCGCCCGCTCGGCCAGCCTGGCCTCGCCCTCGGCCCGAGGTCGGCCCACGGCATCCGGGCCCAGCCGGTCGCGGCGGCCTCGGCCGCGTCGTCGACCGTCTTCACGTCGCACGATCCGCGCGTCCCGCGCCCGCTCGGCGTCCGCGTACAGCGCGACCTGGTCCTCGACCAGCGCGGCCCGGACGGCGTCGAGCACGCCGGCCAGCGGCGTCGGGGTCTTGCCGCCGCGGATCCGGCGGACCAGCGTGACCCGGTCCTCGGCCAGGTCGCGCGGCCCGACCTCGACCCGCACCGGCACGCCCTTGAGCTCCCAGTCGACCGCGCGGCGGCCGAACGGGGTGTCGGTCCGGTCGTCGAGCTCGACCCGGACCCCGGCGGCGCTGCAGCTCGTCGGCGAGCCGCCCGGCCGCCTCGGCCGCCTCGGTCCTTGACGACGATCACCACGACCTGGGTCGGCGCGAGCCGCGGCGGCACCCGCAGCCCGTCGTCGTCGCCGTGCGCCATGATCAGCCCGCCGACCATCCGGGTGGAGCGCCCCAGGAGGTCTGCCAGACGCAGCTCCCGCTCGCCGTCGGCGGCGAGGAAGTGGATGTCGAAGGCCTTGGCGAAGTTCTGCCCGAGCTCGTGGCTGGTGCCCATCTGCAGGGCCTTGCCGTCGCCACATCATGCCTCGCAGCGTCAGGGTGTTGATGGCGCCGGCGAACCGCTCCCGGGCGGTCTTGCGGCCCACCACGACCGGCATCGCCAGCACGTCGGCCATGAAGTCCTCGTAGACGTCGCGCAGGATCGTGCCGCGTAGTCGCGGGCGTCCTGCCTCGGTGGCGTGCGCGGTGTGGCCCTCCTGCCAGAGGAACTCGGTGGTGCGCAGGAACAGCCGCGGCCGCAGCTCCCAGCGGACCACGTTGGCCCACTGGTTGATCAGCAGCGGCAGGTCGCGGTAGCTCTGCACCCACTTGGAGAAGGAGGCGTTGATGATCGTCTCGGAGGTGGGCCGGACGACGACCGGCTCCTCGAGCTCCTTGCCGCCGCCGTGGGTGACCACGGCGAGCTCCGGGCTGAAGCCCTCGACGTGCTCGGCCTCGCGCCTGAGGTAGGACTCCGGGATGAACAGCGGGAAGTAGGCGTTCTGGGCGCCGGTCGCCTTGATCCGGGCGTCGACCTCGGCACTGCATCCGCTCCCACAGCGCGTACCCGTACGGTCGGATGACCATGGTGCCGCGCACCGGGCCGTTGTCGGCCAGCTCGGCCTTGGCGATGACGTCCTGGTACCAGCGGGGGAAGTCGTCCGCCTGCGGGGTGAGCACTCGCGCCATGCCGCAGAGGGTACGGGCCATGCGACGGACACTGCCGCCGGGTTTCCGATGACATCTGTCAGCGGCGGTCCCGGACGCCCGGCACTGCCGCCGGCGGTGCCGCCTTCCTGCGTCGGGGCATGCGCAAGCCTCCGGTGCTGACCACGCTGCTCCTCGGCACGACCGTGTTGCTGACCTGCCTGCGCGACGTGCTGCCCGGCCTGGTGCCGGCGCTGCGGCGAGACCCGTCCGCACTGCTGTCCGGACAGGTGTGGCGGGTGCTGTCGCCGGTGCTGGTGCAGGCCGACCCCGTGGGCGTGAGCATCACGGTGTTCACGCTCGTCGCGGTCGTCGGCACCGCCGTCGAGAGCCGGTACGGGCACCGCCGCTGGCTGGTGCTCTACCTGACCGGGGCGCTGGTCGGCGAGGCCGCCGGGTATGCGTTCCAGCCGCACGGGACCGGGACCTCGGTCGCAGGGTGCGGGCTGCTCGGCGGCCTGGTCGTGCTCTGGCTGCGCGACGGAAGCCGGCCGCAGCAGGTCAGCGCGGTCGTGCTGCTGGCGCTCGCGGTGCTCGACACCGCCCTGCGCGACGTGCACGGCCTGCCACTCCTCGCCGGCGCTGCCGTCGCGACGGTGCTCGTCCGCGCGGTGCCACGGCCGCGACCCGAGCCCGCTGCCCTGTCGCTCGTCCGCTGACCCGCACCCCGGCCGGGCGTCAGCGGACGACGGCGCCGCGCAGCACGATCCGCTCCGGAGCATCGAGGACGGCCAGGTGCACGCGCGGGTCGGACGGGTAGACGACGAAATCGGCCGGGGCGCCCTCCTCCAGCCCGGGCAGGCCGAGATACTCGCGCGCTCCCCACGACCCGGCCGCGAGCGCCGCCTCGGCCGGGATGCCGGCGGCGTGCATCTGCTGGATCTCCTTGCCCACCAGGCCGTGCGGCAGCACGCCGCCCGCGTCCGTGCCGGCCAGCAGCGGCAGCCCGGCCTCGTGCGCGGCGCGGATGCGCGCGTGTGCGGTGCGGTGCAGCGCCCGCATGTGGTCGCCGTACGCCGGGTACCTGGACGCCTGGTCGGCGATCTCGGGGAAGTTCTCGATGTTGAGCGCGGTCGGCGTCACGTGGATGCCGCGCCGTGCCGCCTCGTCCAGCACCGCGTCCGTCAGTCCGGTGCCGTGCTCGAGCGTGTCCACGCCCGCGGCGACCAGCCCGGGCAGCGCGTCCTCGCCGAACACGTGGGTGGCGACCCGGGCGCCGAGCTCGTGGGCGCGGGCGACCGCGGCGGCGAGCACGTCGTCCGGCCACAGCGGAGCCAGGTCACCCAGGTCGCGGTCGATCCAGTCACCGACGATCTTGACCCAGCCGTCGCCGAGCCGGGCCTGCTCCTCGACGGCCGCGACCAACCCGTCCGGCTCGACCTCGACGCCGACGTCGCGCAGGTAGCGCTTCGGCCGGGCCACGTGCCGGCCGGCCCGGATCAGCCGCGGCAGGTCCTCGCGGCGCTGTACGAAGCGGTTGTCCACGGGGGAGCCGGCGTCCCGGACGAGCAGCACGCCGGCGTCCCGGTCCGCGATCGCCTGCTCGACCATCTCGGGTTCGTCGGCCTGGCCGTCGGTCTTCATGCCGATGTGGCAGTGGCAGTCGACCAGACCGGGCACGATCCAGCCCGCGGACGCGACCGTCTCCGCGTCCCGCACCGGCTCGTACGTCAGCCGGCCGTCGACGACCCACAGGTCGCGCTGCTCGCCGTCCGGCAGCACCACTCCCCTGACGTGCAGCGCCATGCGCTGCACCCTATGGGGACCCGCGGCCGGCGAACCGGTCAGGGCCAGGCGCCGGGACGGGCGACGGCGCGGGTGCCGGCGGCGACGCCGGCGCGCAGCGCAGCCAGTGGGGTGGCGCCGCCCACCCAGGCGGCCAGCAGGCCCGCGTCGAACGCGTCGCCGGCGCCGGTGGTGTCGACCGGCCGGACCGGCCGGGCCGGCACGTTCCACCCGCCGGTGCGGCCCAGCCAGGTCGCGCCGCCCGGGCCGGCGGTGACCGCGAGCGCGCCGACCGCGCCGAGCACGACCTCGGTACCACCGAGCGCGGCCAGCTCGCCGGCGCTGGGCAGCAGCAGGTCGACGCCGCGGACGAGGTCGAGGAAGCCGGGCTCCAGCAACTGGGCCGCCTGGGGATCGACCGACGTGGTCAGGCCGGCCGTCCGGGCGGCGGCGAGCGCGGCCAGGCCACCGGCCCGGGAGGACTCGTCCAGCAGCACGTACCCGGACACGTGCAGGTGCCGGGCGCCGGCCAGCGCGGCCGGGTCGACGTCCGCGGGCGCCAGCCGGCCGGCGGCGCCGCGGTCGGCGAGCATCGTCCGCTGGCCGGTGCCGTCCACCAGCACGACCACCGTGCAGGTCGGCGCCTGCGGGTCGGCGGCGAGCGCGGCCCGGACGCCGGCGGCCGCGAGCGCGTCCCGGACCTGGCCGGCGGCGCGGTCGGTGCCGACCCGGGACAGCAGCACCGGGCTGGCGCCGAGGGCGGCCAGCCAGGCGGCCGTGTTTGCGCCGGCGCCGCCCGGGCGGATGCCGATCGAGGCCCTCGCGTCCCCGCCGGGCAGGGGCAACGCGGCCGCGGTGGCCAGCACGTCGAGACCGGCGTCGCCGACGACGACGATGCGCGGACCGGTCACGCGGAACCGGCAGCGAGGGCGACCGCGACCTCGGCGGCGAGGGCCGCGTTCGCGACGACCAGCTCCTCGTTGGTGTCGATGCTCACGCCGCCGCTGGCGGCGTGGAAGTGCTCGAGCAGCGCCGGGGTCACGTCGTGCCCGGTGATGCCGCGCTCGGCCAGCAGGGCGAGGCCGCCGGCGAGCAGCTCGTCGTGCAGCTCCCGCGGCATCTCGGCCTCCGGCGGGACCGGGTTGGCCAGCACGATGCCGGCGCTGCCGGGGACCCCGCCGAAGTGCGCGCGGGCGACCGCGGCGGCCTCGGCCGGGGTCCGCACCGTCCACGGGGCCGGGTACGCCGACTCGCGGAGGTAGAACGCCGGGAACGTCGCGGTCCGGTAGCCGAGGACGGGGATCGACCTGGTCTCCAGGACCTCGAGGGTGGCGGCGATGTCGAGGATCGACTTCACGCCGGAGCAGACGACGACGATCGGGGTCCCGGCCAGGACGTCGAGGTCGGCCGACACGTCGAAGCTGTCCCCGGCGCCGCGGTGCACGCCGCCGATGCCGCCGGTGGCGAACACGCCGATCCCGGCGGTCGAGGCGATCGCCGCCGTCGCCGCGACGGTCGTCGCGCCGTCGCGTCCCAGCGCGTACGCGGGGCCGAGGTCGCGCCTGGACAGCTTGGCCAGGTCGGTGCTGCAGACCCGGTCGAGCTCGTCGCCGGTCAGGCCGATCCTGGGCTCGCCGTCGAGAACGGCGACCGTCGCCGGGACGGCGCCGGCGGCGCGGATGGTCTCTTCCAGGCGGGTGGCCACCTTGCGGTTGCGGCCCGGCGGCAGGCCGTGGGCGAGGATCGTGCTCTCCAACGCGACGATGGCTCGTCCCCGGCCGAGTGCCTCCTGGACTTCGTCGGTCGTTCGCACGGTGCCACGGTAGGGGGACGCCGGCCCGATCGGCGTCAGAGCGGGCGGTCGATGTCGGTGTGCGCGGTGCCGATGCGGCCGCGGACGTCCAGCGGGGGGCGCTCGTGGGCGTCCAGGGCCCGCCAGTGGTCGAGGCGGAAACCGGTGACGTCCTCGAGCAGGGCGATGTCCTCGAGAAAGGTAGGCAGCAGGGCCGCCCGCTCCGCCGGGGTGAGCGGCGCGCGCTGGCGCTGCTCCCGCTGCAGATGCCGGCGCACCGCGGGGAACGCGCGGTCGCCGAGCCCGCCGGGCAGCCGGTCGAGCAGCGGCAGGGCCCGGCCGAGGAGGCGGTCCGCGCGCGATGCGGCCGCCGCGGCGGTCACGTTCTCGGCGGGGACGGAGCTGACGACGCCGGCGGCGATGCCGAGGAAGCCGCAGATGCGGTCGAGGGTGCCGGCCGGGTCCCGGCGCAGGTCGCGATAGAGGACGACGAGCACCTGCTCGCGCGGGAAGACCGAGAACAGGTGCGACAGCTGCGCCCCGTACCGGCCCAGGTCGACATAGCGCCAGAACGGCCCCCACCCGCGGGCGACCCGCGACTCCTCCAGCTCGCAGGCGCGCAGGAAGTCACTCTCCGGCTCCAGTACGGCCGAGCGCAGATGGGTCCAGTTCGAGTGGGCCCGGTCGACCGGGTCGCGGACCACCGCGACGAGCCGGGCCGAGGGCAGGGTCGCCGCGATCCGCCCGTGCGCCGCCGGGTCGCGCAGGTAGAGCGTGGTCGACTCGCCCTTGAGCGTGCCGCGCGGGGCCGCGTCGAACAGCGCCTCGTAGTCGTCCCGGCGCCAGACGTACTCCCGGAACGTCTGCGCATCCCCCGGGCCGCCCGGACGGTCCGGTGGCCCGCCGTCGGTGAGGAAGAACTTCGGCTCCTTCACCGGCGAGAGGTAGAGCTGCGGGTGCCGGGCCAGCGCGACGTGCAGGGCGGTCGTGCCGGCCTTGGGTGCGCCGACGAGCAGGAAGTCGGGCAGGGCCACCGTCCACCTCGCTTCGGTATTTCCGACCAATCTACATGGAAACATATGGCAGGGTTTGCGCCGTGACCTCGACCCGCAACCGCGCCGCCCTGCCGCTGCCCCGCCTGGCCGCTTCCGAGCTGGTCGCCGGCCCGCCCGACGACGGCGCCGGCGCATGGGCGGGGGCGCCGAGCGCGCTGCTGGCCGGCGACACGATCTACCTCGCGTACCGGCTGCGGCGGCCGATCGGCGAGGGCCGCGGCTACCGCAACGTGATCGCCGCCTCCACCGACGGGGTGCGGTTCGAGGAGGTCGCCCGGCTGGATCGGGACCGGTTCGCCGCCGAGTCGCTGGAGCGGCCCGCGCTCGTGCTGACCCCGGACGGCCGCTGGCGGGTGTACGTCAGCTGCGCCACACCGGCGACCAAGCACTGGCGGGTCGACCTGGTCGAGGCGGCCACCCCCGAGCGGCTGACCGCGGCGACGCCGGCGACCGTGCTGCCGGGCAGCGACACCGCCGGGGTCAAGGACCCGGTGCTGCTGCACGACGGCGACCGCTGGCACCTGTGGGCCTCCGTCCACCCGCTGCAGCGCTGGGACGACGCCGACCGGATGACGACCGAGTACGCGACGAGTGCCGACGGGCTGAGCTGGACCTGGCGGGGCACCGCGCTGGCCGGCCGGCCCGGCGAGTGGGACGCCCGCGGCGTGCGGGTCAGCGCGGTGCTGGCGACCGGCGACACGATCGAGGCGTCCTACGACGGCCGCGCGACCGCCGAGCAGAACTGGGAGGAGATGACCGGCCTGGCCACCGGCACCGTCGGTGCGGACGGGCTGGTCGGCCCGCTGGCCGCGACCGGAGCCGAGCCGGTGCGCTCGCCGTTCGGCGGCGGCGGGGTCCGCTACCTGTCGGTCGTCCCGCTGCCTGACGGCTCCACCCGGATCTACTACGAGGTCACCCGCCCGGACGGTGCCCACGAGCTGCGTACGGAGCTGCACGGGTAGGGCGGGATAATCGGTCGATGCACCTGTCGGCGAAGGCGGACTACGCGGTGCGGGCCGCGGTTCAGCTCGCCGGCTCCGCGGACCGGCCGGTGAAGGGCGACGTGATCGCGCACGCACAGGGCATCCCGTTCCCGTTCCTCGGCTCGATCCTCCGGGACCTGCGCGAGGCCGGGATCGTGAACAGCCAGCGCGGCGCCGACGGCGGCTACTGGCTGGCCAAGCCGGCCGCCGACATCAGCGTGGCCGACGTGATCAGGGCGATCGACGGCCCGCTGGCCTGGGTGCGCGGGGTCCGCCCGGAGGACCTGGACTACGCCGGGCCGGCCCGGGCTCTGCAGGACGTCTGGATCGCGGCCAGGGCAAGCCTGCGCGAGGTGCTTGAGGTGGTCTCGCTGGCCGACGTCGCCGGCGGCCGGCTGCCCGCGTCCGTACGGGCGCTGACCGCCGAGCCGTCGGCCTGGGAGCCGCACTAGGGACTAGGGCCGGCGGCCCTTGGGCAGGTTGAGCTTGGACAGGTCGGGCATCGTCATGCCGGGCGGCAGCTGGTCGAGCGCGCCGGGCGGCAGCGCGGGCATCCCGCCGCGCACCTTGGGCGGCGTCGGCCCCCGGCCGCCCTTGCCCTTCTTCCCCTTCTTGCGGGACTTCGAGTTTCGCCGCATGCCCGGCAGGCCCATCCCGCCGGCCATCTGCTGCATCATCTTGCGGGCCTCGAAGAACCGGTCGACCAGGCTGTTGACCTCGGACACGGCCACGCCGGAGCCGCGGGCGATCCGGGCCCGGCGGGAGCCGTTGATGATCTTCGGGTCCTGCCGCTCGGCCGGGGTCATGCCGCGGATGATCGCCGCGGTGCGGTCGAGGTCACGGTCGTCGATGTCGCTGATCTGGTCCTTGAGCTGGCCCATCCCGGGCATCATCCCGAGCAGGTTGGAGATCGGGCCCATCCGCCGGATCGCCTGCATCTGCTCGAGGAAGTCCTCCAGGGTGAAGCTGTTGCCGGAGGCGAGCTTGCCCGCCATCCGCTCGGCCTCGTCCTCGTCGAACGTGCGCTGCGCCTGCTCGATCAGCGTGAGCACGTCGCCCATGCCGAGGATGCGGGAGGCCATCCGCTCCGGGTGGAAGACGTCGAAGTCGGCCAGCTTCTCGCCTGTGGAGGCGAACATGATCGGCTGGCCGGTGACGTACCGGACGGAGAGCGCGGCGCCGCCGCGGGCGTCGCCGTCGAGCTTGGTCAGCACGACGCCGGAGAAGCCGACCCCGTCCTGGAACGCCTGCGCGGTGGTGACCGCGTCCTGGCCGATCATCGCGTCGACCACGAACAGCGTCTCGTCGGGGTCGACCACGTCCCGGATCGCCGCCGCCTGCGCCATCAGCTCGGCGTCGATGCCGAGCCGGCCGGCGGTGTCGACGACGACGACGTCGTGCTGGGTGCGCCGCGGCCTCGACCATCGCCCGGCGGGCCACGTCGACGGGGTCGCCGATGCCGTTTCCGGGCTCCGGGGCGAACACGTCGACGCCGGCCTGCTTGCCGACCACCTGCAACTGGGTGACCGCGTTGGGGCGCTGCAGGTCGGCCGCGACCAGCAGCGGGGTGTGGCCCTGGTTGCGCAGCCAGAGCCCGAGCTTGCCGGCCAGGGTCGTCTTGCCGGACCCCTGCAGGCCGGCGAGCAGGATGACGGTCGGCGGCTGCTTGGCGAGCCGCAGCCGCCGGGTCTCGCCGCCGAGGACGTTGACGAGCTCCTCGTTGACGATGGAGATGACCTGCTGGGCCGGGTTGAGCGCGCGGGAGACCTCCTCGCCGCGCGCCCGCTCCCTGATCGCTCCCACGAACGCCTTGACCACCGGCAGCGCGACGTCCGCCTCCAGCAGCGCGATGCGGATCTCGCGCGCGGTGGCGTCGATGTCGGCCTCGGAGAGGCGGCCCTTGCCCCGCAGCGTGGTGAAGACCGCGGAGAGCCGATCGGAGAGGGTGTCGAACACCCGACCAGCCTAGCCGCCCGGCGGCACTCCCCTACCGGATCACGGGCCTGCCCATCGGCATCGCCTTGCCGCCGAGGTCTTGGCCGAAGCCGTCGAACAGGACGTACGCGAAGACCCCGCAGAACGCGAAGGTGGTCACCCCGGCCCAGGTGAAGTAGTCCCTGTTCACGTTCACCACCGCGAGGAACGCGAGCAGGAAGGTCGCGTCAACGAGCACGAAGCCGACCGTGAAGACCAGCGGCAGCCGCAGCGTCGCCAGCGTGAGCAGGATGAACACGCACAGGAACGACAGCAGGTAGGTCGCCTGCACCCGCGCGACGCCGGCCGCCGCGATCGCCCACCAGGTGCTGGTCAGCGCGGTTACCAGCAGCGCGAAGCTGAGCCAGAACGCCGAGAACACCCCGAAGACAGCGGCCAGCGTGCTCGCCCCGATCCGGCCCGCCCAGATCGTCGCGACGAGCATGAACAGGCCGGCCGACAGGGCCAGGGTGGCGACCATCCCGCCCGGCAGGCGGGCCGTGTCCAGATAGCCGATGAACCACAGCCCGAGGGTGAGGCCGGAGGGCAGGAAGGTGATCAGGGCCAGCAGAGCGGGGTTGCCCGCCGGCAGCGCCGGCGCCGGCGGCGCGGGCGGAGCTGCGGCGGCGGGGGCGGCGGCGCCGTCGGCGCGGTGGGACGGGGTAGGAACATCGGTCTCGGCAGTCATGGCTCGCTCCTCGTCGATGCGATCAGACCTCTGATCTGTACGGTCGACCGGAACGACGTGACGGAGGTCTCAGAACGAGACGGCGCCGAGGACCCTGTCCAGGTAGGCGTTCGCGAACCGCCCGTCCGGGTCGAGACGGGCCCGCAACGCGACGGCGTCGGTGAAGCGGGGATAGCGCGGGGCGAGGTCGGCGGCGGCCAGCGGGTGCAGCTTGCCCCAGTGCGGCCTGGCGTCGGTGCCGGCGACGGCCCGGACGATCTCCCCGACCGCGCCCAGGTAGTCGGCCCACGGCTCGCGGACGTACCGGTGCGCGGCCAGGTAGGCCGTCTCCCGGCCGTACGCGGTGGACAGCCAGCGGTCGTCGCCGGCCGCGACCCGCACCTCGACCGGGAACGAGATCCGCCAGCCGCGCCGGCGGATCGTCGCGTCCAGCTCGCGCAGCACGTCCGGCAGCAGCGCCCGGGGGAACGCCCACTCGGTCTCGTGGAACCGCACCCGCCGCCGGTGCGCGAACACCTTCCAGGACCGGTCCGTGTACGTCCGCGACCCGAGCAGCCGGGTGGCCAGCCGGTTCGCCGGCGGGACCAGCGCCGGCATCCGGACGCCGGCCCGGCAGACCGCCCCGAACAGCGCGTTCGCCAGCAGCTCGTCGTCCAGCACGGCCTTCCACCGGGGCAGCGGTGCGAGGTCGGCCAGCGGCACCCGCGTGTTGCGCTTGAGCTGGCAGCCTTCCGTGTGCGGCCACCAGTAGAACTCGACGTGGTCGGCCTCCGCGGGCAGCGTGTCCCAGCGGGCGAGCAGGTCGTCGAGCTTCTCCGCGGTCTCCTCGGCCCGCAGCGCGAACGCCGGCACGCAGCGCAGCGTCACCGCGGTGATCACCCCGTACGCGCCGAGCCCGAGCGCGGCCGCCGGCAGCAGGTCGTGATCGGTGCCGGAGTCCGCCTGGACCACCGAGCCGTCGGCGAGCACCAGCTCCAGGCCGGTCACCTGGGTGGCCAGGCCGCCGTACGCCAGCCCGGTGCCGTGGGTGCCGGTGGAGATCGCGCCGGCCACGGTCTGCACGTCGACGTCGCCGAGGTTTTCCAGCGCCAGCCCGTGCGCCGCCAGCAGCCCGGACAGCGCGCGCAGCCGGGTGCCGGCCCGGACGGTCACGCTGTCACGGGTGATCGCGACGACCCCGGTGAGCCGGTCCGGCCTCAGCAGCAGGCCGTCGGTGAGCGCGGCGCCGGTGAACGAGTGCCCGGCGCCGGCCATCCGCACCCGCAGGCCGTCCCGGGCCGCGTCCTTGACCGCCGCCGCGACCTCGTCCGCCGACGCTGGAGCGAGCGCGTGTGCCGGCCGGGACACCTGGTCGCCGGCCCAGTTCCGCCATTCCACCGCCACTCCGGGACCGTACCGGTCCCCGGCTGGTCGTCTCCGGGTCGGCGAGACCACCTCGGGCCAGGTGCGGTTCGTCCGGGTCGACGACCCCGGAGGCAACCGGATCACGAGGGTGGAGTGGCTGGTCCGAGCGCGGGCTACCGGCGGGCGCCGTCCACACCCGTCGCCGCGTCGCCGTCGAGCGGCAGCGTGAGCGTCGAGCGCGGTGCCGCCGCCGGACGGGCTGTCGATCCGCAGCCTGCCGCCGAGGGCCTCGACCCGATCCCGCAGGCCGACGAGACCGGAGCCCTGCTCGGGGTCGGCCCCGCCGACGCCGTCGTCCCGGATCGACAGGAGAAGGTTGCCGCCGGCCGTCGCCAGCGCGATGTCCATCCTGGACGCCTGGGCATGTTTCGTCGCGTTCGCGGCCGCCTCCGATGCGGCGTAGTACGCCGCGACCTCGATCGACTCGGGGAATCGCGAGTCCGCCGCGATGTCGAGGTGGACCGGCACGGCCGACCGGCGAGCGAGCGTCCGCAGGGCCGGGCCGAGGCCACCCTTCGAGAGCACCGCAGGATGGACCCCGCGGGAGAGCTCGCGCAGGTCGGTGAGGGCGTCGCGAAGCCCGGTCGCGATCGCCGACAGCTCGGCCCGCAGATCGTCCCGGTCGGGCGGGACGGCCGCCTCGGTCGCCTGCAGCGTGAGCCTGAGCGCGGCCAGCCGCTGCTGCGCACCGTCGTGCAGGTTGCGCTCGATCCGCCGGCGGGCGTCGTCCGAGGCGGCGACGATCCGCCGGCGCGAGGCCGTGAGCTGCGACCTGGTCTCCGCGTTCCCGATCGCCGTCGCCACCAGCTCGGTGAACTTCTCCAGCCGTTCCTCGGCGTCGGCGGGGAACCGCTCGCGGCTCGTCCCGATGCCGATAGCTCCCCACAGAGCGCCCTCGACCATGATCGGGACCGCGACAGCGCTACGGATTCCCAACCGCGCCGCCCGGCTCGGCGGCGCCGTCCTGCTGACGTCGTCGACCCGGACCGACCGGTGGGTCAGCAGCACCTTCCCGATCGACGTCGCCGGGTCGAGCGGCAGACGCGTCCCGACCGGGGCCGATCCGGGCGCCAGGCCGGCGCTCGCGACGATGACGATGGTCCGGCCGGACTCCAGCCGGGCGATCACGGTCGCCTCGGCGCCCAGCAGCCCCTCCACCTCGTGGGCGACGGCGGACAACACCTCCGCCGGTGGGACGTCGGTCGCGACCAGCGTGGCGACCCGCCGCAGCGCGGACTGCTCGCCGGCGAGCCGTTCCAGCTCGCGCTCCGCGCGCCGGCGCGCGGTCACGTCACGCGCCACCCCGTACATCACGCCCTCATCGATGACCGCGGCCGCCGTCCACTCGAGGAGCCGCTCGGAGCCGTCCGCGCGAATGAAGCGGTTCTCGAACGACCGTGTCGCCCTGCCCTCGCCGAGCGCGGTCGCCTGCGCGGCGGTCGTCGCCCGGTCGTCCGGATGCACGAAGTCCAGGTACGGCCGCTCGAGCAGCTCCTGTTTCGAGCGACCGAGGATCTGCTCCGCGGCGGGGTTCAGGCGGGTGAAGTGACCGCCGAAGTCGGCCACCGCGATCAGGTCGGGCGAGAGGGTGAAGATGCGGTCCAGCTCGTCCTGCGCCCTGGCCCGCCGGGCCGCGTTGACCCCGAGCGCCGCGGCGAGCCCGGCGAGCACGAGCCCGCCGGCGAGCACGATCCACGGCAGGGCCGCCCCGGCGCCGCCGACCGATGCCCTCGGCACGATGACGTCGAAGGGCTGTCCTGCTTCCGTGAACGAGCGGCTGACGGTCCGCCCGCCCGCGACCGCGCCCGCTGTCGCCAGCCGCACCCCGGGCGTGGTGGTCCCCTCGCTCAGCGCCTGCCCCTGGACGAAGACCACCACGTAGCCCGCGCGCAAGCTGTTGCTGACGAGGTTCGGCGCCGGCGCGACGAGGAACAGCCCGCTCGTCCCGGCGCCCGAGCCGCCGACCGGCGTCGCGGTCACGCGGCCGAGCCGGGTCGCGCGGTCGAGCGCGGCGGCCATGCCGGGCTCGTCGCCGAGATCGATGCCGGGCAGGGCCAGCGGGGGAAAGCCGGAGACCAGCGTCGCCGCCAGGTAGGACGAGCGTGACCCGGCGGGTACGACGCTGTGCCGGTCGTCCGGCGTCACGATCGGCTGGCCGAGCCGCCGCTCGTACGCCGCGCGTCCCGCGGCGGGAACCGGCTCGACCCAGGCGGCGGCGGGGAAGTCCGCCGGGCTGAGCCACCGGGACGCGTTCCGCGCGAACTGGTCGCTCGAGACGCCGGTGCCGCCGGCGTCGAGCACGAACCGGCGGAGGCTCTCGGTGAGTGATGCCGCCTGCGCCAGCCGGGCGTGGATCTGGGTGGCGGCGACCTCGGCGCGGCGCTCGGAGTCGCGCCTGGCAACCCGGTCGGCGACCAGGCGGGCGACGACGAAGCCGGCGATGGCCACGACGACGACCAGCGCTACCGGAGCGAGCTGACGCGGCCGCACGGCTCACCGACCGGCACGGGACGCGATCTGCTGGCAGTTCGCCAGAGCCGAGTCGACCGACGACCGGCCGGCGATCACCGCGGAGAACTGCTCGGTGCACTGGTTGCCGACGTCCTGGAACTGCGGGATGCCGACGTACTGGACGCCGGGGTTGCCGGGCCGCCGGGTGGTGCCGGGGTTGTCGACCGGCGCCGACTCGATGGCGTCGAGCGTCGGCTGGGCGAACGCGCGGGCGGCATCCCGGTAGTCGGGGATCTCGTACGTGGACCGGCGCGTGCCGGGCGGGACGGACGCCCACCCGCCGGCGATCCGCTCGCCCGCCTCCCTGACGTACCGCGGCCCGGTCGCCCAGGCGACGTACCGCCAGGCCAGGTCGGTCTTCGCCGACGACGTCGGGACGGCCAGTGCCCACGACCACAGCCAGCCGGACGCCTCGGTCCGCGCGACCGGGGCGG
Organism: uncultured Actinomycetota bacterium; assembly: GCA_963770145.1. Classification (GTDB taxonomy): domain Bacteria; phylum Actinomycetota; class Actinomycetes; order Mycobacteriales; family CADCTP01; genus CADCTP01. The sequence continues at coordinate 146,983 of CAVYOJ010000005.1, forward strand.
CGGCGTACCCGTTCTTGCCCTTCACGTCGCTGCCGACGGCCTCGAGCGCGCCGGCGGCCACGGTCGCGTCGTACCACATCGCGACCTTGCCGCTGCGGTACTGCGCGAGGCACTGGTTGTAGCTCGCGCGCTCGGCGTGGGTCTCGCCGGCGTCCCGGACGAGCCGGACGTAGAACTCGAGCGCCGCCCGGAACTCGGGCCGGTCGACCATCGCCCGGTCCACCGAGCCGTCCGGCCTGGCCGACCACCACGTCCCGCCGAACGTGTTGAGCACGGTGGTGAACGACGCGCCGAGCTCACCCCAGCCAGGCTTGCCGCGCAGGCAGATGCCGGCCCGGTCGGGCGTGTCGACCCTCCGGGCGATCTGCGCGACCTGGTCCCAGGTGGGATGCGCCGGCATCGTGATGCCGGCCGCGGCCAGGACGTCCTTGCGGTACATGAGGAACGACGACTCCCCGTAGAACGGCGCTGCGTAGAGCCTGCCGCCGAGTGACAGCGCCTTCCGCACCGACGGGATGATGTCGCCGACGTCGTAGCCCTTGTCGGCGGAGACCCTGCCGGTGAGGTCGGCGATGGCTCCGTCCTTGCCGAACTCGGCCGCCTCGTACGGGCCGATCATCACGACGTCGAACTGGCGGGCCCGGTCCGCCGTCACGTCCCGCGTGATGACCTCGCGCAAGGTCCCCTCGTCGAGGACCGTGTAGTTCACGGCGAGGTGGCTGTCGGCCGTGAACAGCGACGGGGTCAGGTGCGCGAGGTCCTGCGTGTCGGGAGTGTCGACGATCGCGACGTTGATCGAACCGCCGGAGCCGGATCCGCCGCCCCGGTCGGCACCGCCCGAGCAGCCGGCCAGGACCACCCCGCCGATCGCGACCAGGACGGCGGTGCGGCGAAGGCGCGCCCGGCCTGTCACGGCTCGACCTCCTCCCGGGTGCCCCGGGGACCACCATCCGAGGGCCACGGCCGAACTGCAAGTATCTCGGAGAATGTTGTCCTCCGGCCGTCCGCGCGACAGAGGAGCACGGGTGCGACTGATCGACCTGCAGACGCCGGCGCTGCTCGTCGACGCGGCCGCGCTGGAGCACAACCTGGCCACGATGGCCGCCGCGCTGCCCGGCCCGCGGTTGCGCCCGCACGTCAAGGCGCACAAGACCACCGAGCTGGCCCGCGGCCAGGCCGCGCACGGGCACCGGGCGTTCACCTGCGCGACGATCCGCGAGGTCGAGGGCATGGTCGCGGCCGGGCTCGGTGACGACCTGCTGCTGGCCAACGAGGTGCTCGACACGCGCCGGCTCGGCGCGCTGGTCGACCGGGCCCGGATCACGGTCGCGGTCGACTCGGCCGAGACCGTCGAGGCGGCCGCGGCCGGCGGGGTGCGCGAGGTGCTCGTCGACGTCAACGTCGGGCTGCCCCGCTGCGGCTGCGCGCCGGAGGACGCCGGCCGGATCGCCGACCTGGCCCGGTCGAAGGGGCTGGAGGTCCGCGGCGTCATGGGCTACGAGGGCCACCTCATGCTGCTCGCCGACGCCGACCAGCGGCGGACGATGACCGCCGAGTGCATGGCCCTGCTGAGCCGGGCCGCCGCGGACGTCGGCGGCGAGCTGATCTCCGCCGGCGGCACCGGGACGTACGCGGACAACACCGTGGCGACCGAGATCCAGGCCGGCTCGTACGCGCTGATGGACACCGCGTACGGCGCGGTCGGGCTGCCCTTCCGGCCGGCGCTGTCCGTGCTCGCGACGGTGATCTCGGCCAGCCCGCCGAGCAGCGAGATCCAGCCGCCCTGGGTGGTCGCCGACGTCGGGCTCAAGTCGCTCGGCATGGACCACGGCAACCCGACCGTGCCCGGCGCGACGGTGTGGTTCTGCTCCGACGAGCACACCACGTTCGCGCCGGACGAGCCGCGGTCGGTGCAGGTCGGCGACCGGGTGCGGGTGCTGCCCGCGCACGTCGACCCGACCGTCGCCCTGCACGCCGGGCTGCACCTGGTCGACGGGGACACGGTCGTCGAGACCTGGCCGGTCGACCTGCGCGGCTGGTGAGCCGCGCATGCCCGGGCACCGCCCCGGGCACGTGAACCTCGGATCCACCGGACCCGTTGATCCACTGAGCACAACCGCTCACGAGGAGGAAGAGCCCGCATGCCGTCTCTGGACCGACCCACGGCCCCGTCGCCGTACGACCTGCTGCCCCCGACCGCATCGTTCACCGTGACGAGCACCGACGTCACGGAGGGCACCCAGATGGACATCAAGACCGCGCACGACTCGGCCGGCGGGCAGAACCTCTCGCCCCAGCTGTCCTGGTCGGGCGCCCCGGAAGGCACCCGCAGCTACATGGTGAGCTGCTTCGACCCGGACGCGCCGACCCCGTCCGGGTTCTGGCACTGGACCGTGGTCGACATCCCGGCCTCGGTCACCGAGCTGCCGACCGGCGCCGGCTCCAGCGACGCGTCGCTGCCCGGGGGCGCCTTCCACGTCCGCGACGACTTCGGCCTGCGCCAGTGGGACGGCGCCGCCCCGCCGCCCGGTGACGTCCCGCACCGGTACGTCTTCGCGGTGCACGCGCTCGACGTCGAGAGCCTCGGCATCGACAAGGAGGCGACCCCGACCTTCGCCGCGTTCAACGCGCTGTTCCACACGCTGGGCCGGGCGCTGATCACCCCGATGTACGAGCGGCAGTGAGCACGACCTCGGTGACGGCCCGGCGCACGTCCGGGTCCGTCACCGGGGCGCCGTCGGCGCCGACCACGTAGAAGGCGTCGACGGCGGAGCCGCCGAGGGTGCTCACCCGCGCCCCGCGGACGTCGATGCCGGCCCGCTCCAGCGCCGCGGTCACCCGGTGCAGCAGGCCGGCCGCGTCCGCCGCCCGCAGCTCCAGCACGGTCGCGCCGGTGGCCGCGCCGTCGAACCAGAGCACCCGCGGCGGCTGCTGCGGCCCTGACCCGTACGCGGCCTCCTTCGCCGCCAGCCGGTCGGCCAGCGGCAGCGAGCCGGCCAGCGCCCTGGCCACGTCCGCGCGCAGCAACGCCGGGTCAGGGCCGGCGCCGAACCGCGGGCTGACCGTGAACACGTCCACCGCGGTCGGCCCGACCGTCACCGCGCTGGCCGCCCGCACGTCCAGCTGGTGCAGGGCCAGCACCCCGGCCGTCCGGCTGAGCAGGCCGGGCCGGTCCGGCGCGGCCACCGTGACCGAGTCGCCGTCCACCCGCACCGCCACCTCGCCCGGGCCGGCCGCGGCCAGCTCGCGCTGCGCGGCCGTGAGCACCGGCGGCGGCTGCGGCGGCTGGCCGCCCGTGCTCACAGCCGCGTCCCTGGCCCGGTCGACCAGCTCGGCCACCAGGTCGGCCTTCCAGTCCGTCCAGGCCGCCGGGCCGGTGGCCAGCCCGTCGGCGATCGCCAGCGCGTGCAGCAGGTCGAGCAGGTCGCGGGAGCCGTCCACGGCCTCGACCACGGTCCGCACGGTCATCGGGTCGGCCAGGTCGCGGCGGGTGGCGGTGTCCGGCAACAGCAGGTGGTGGCGGACCATCGCCACGATCGTGGCCGCGTCCCCGTACGGGAGGCCGAGGCGCGGGCCGAGCTCGCGCACCACCGCGACGCCGGCGTCGGTGTGGTCGCCGGGGAAGCCCTTGCCGATGTCGTGCAGGAACGCGCCGAGCAGCAGCAGGTCCGGCCGGGCCACGGTCCGGGTCAGCGCCGCGGCCTCGGCCGCGGCCTCCATCAGGTGCCGGTCGACGGTGAACCGGTGCACCGGGTTGCGCTGCGGGTGCGAGCGGACCAGGGCCCACTCCGGGATCAGCCGCACCAGCAGCCCGGCGCGGTCGAGCGCCTCCAGCACCGGGACCGCGCGGTGGCCGGTGCCGAGCAGGTCGACGAACGCGTCCCGGGCGTCCGCGGGCCAGGGCGACGGCACCGGCGCGGACTCGGTCGCCAGCCGGTCCAGCGCGTGCGGGGCCAGCGGCAGGTCCGCGCGGGCCGCGGCGCCGGCGGCGCGCAGCACCAGCACCGGGTCGGCCCACGGGTCGGCGTCGCGGGCCAGCACGACCTCGCCGCCCTGCTCGACCACGCCGTCGGCGAGCGGGCGGCGCTGCGGGTTCGGCGCCCGCCGGCCGGGCAGCACCCGGGTCAGCGTCCCGGTCCGGCGGCGAGCGGCCAGCTCGCCCTCGACCTGCCGCCAGGCGGTGTCGGCGGCGTAAGCGATGGTCCGGCCGGCGTCGGCGACCGCGCGCAGCAGCGTCGTCCTCGTCGGCCCGGTCCAGCGCCGCGGCGATCGACGGCTGCTCCTGCTGCACCAGCCGGTCCAGCGCCGCGCCCGGCCCGGCGGTGCAGCTCGCCGCGGGCGTCCAGCAGGACGTCCCGGGCGGCGGCGACGGCCGGTCCGGGCAGGTCGAGCAGCTGGGCGGCGGCCAGCGCGTGCAGGGCGTGCACGTCGCGCAGGCCGCCGCGGGCCTCCTTGAGGTCGGGCTCCAGCAGGAAGGCGAGCTCGCCGGCGGTGCGCCAGCGGGTCAGCGAGGCCGCCCGCAGTTCCGGCAGCCGGCGTTGGGCCGACTGCCGCCAGGCCGCGTACGCGCCCTCGCGCAGGTCGGCCGACAGGGACCGGTCGCCGGCCAGGTGCCGCAGCTCGAGCAGGCCGAGCGCGGCCTTGAGATCGTCCCGGGCGACGGCGAGCGCCTCGGCCACCGTACGGACCGAGTGGTCGAGGCCCACGCCGGCGTCCCAGACCGGATACCAGACCGCGTCGGCGACCGCCTTCACGCCGGGGCGGCCGCGGTGCAGCAGGACCAGGTCCAGGTCCGAGTACGGCGCCGGCTCGCGGCGGCCGAGCCCGCCGACGGCGACCAGGGCGACGTCCGGGTCCGGGCCGGCGGCCGCCGTGACCACGCCGGCCAGCCAGCCGTCGTACAGGTCCACGAGCGCGTCCCGCAGCGGCCGGCCGGACAGCCCGTCGCCGAGCAGCGCCGCCCTGGCCGCGCGCAGCTCCCCCGCCGCCGACCACTCCGCCGTCACCACGAGAGCCTCCCGCCCCGCCACCCGCGAGCGCCGCCGGACGCGGCGCGCAGCGCCGGCGGGCGATGCGGGTGCGGTCCGGGCCGGCGCGAGGACCTCCGCGCCGGACCGGACCGCGTCCGTACCGGTCAGAGCGCGTCGGCTCCGCGCTCGCCCGTGCGCACCCGCACGACCGACTCGACCGGCGTCACCCAGACCTTGCCGTCGCCGATCTTGCCCGTCCGGGCGGCCTCGACCACGGTCTCCACCACCTTGTCCGCGTCCAGGTCGTCGACCAGGATCTCGACCCGCACCTTCGGCACCAGGTCCACGGTGTACTCCGCGCCCCGGTAGACCTCGGTGTGGCCCTTCTGCCGGCCGAAGCCGCGGACCTCGCTGACGGTCAGCCCGAGCACGCCGAGCGTCTCCAGCGCCGACTTGACGTCGTCGAGCTTGAACGGCTTGACGATCGCCGTCACCAGCCTCACGTCGTCACCCCCTCACGGTGCGCCGGGGCGCGTTCCGACCCGGACATCGGCTTCGCGCCGATCGACGGCGAGCCACCCAGCGTGGAGAACTCGTACGCCGTCTCGCCGTGCAGCGCGTAGTCGAGGCCCTCGTCCTCCACCTCGGCCGGCACCCGCATCTTGATCACCAGGTTGACCACGAACGCGATGATCATGGTCATCACGAAGGTGTACGCGATCACCGAGACCACCGCCAGCGCCTGCTTGCCGAGCAGGCTCCAGCCGCCGCCGTAGAACAGGCCGTCGGCGCCGGCCGGGTTGGTGTCCAGGGTGGCGAACAGGCCGACGCAGAGCGAGCCGAGGATGCCGCCGACGAGGTGCACGGCGACGACGTCGAGCGAGTCGTCGATGCGCACCCTGCCCTTGATCGCGACCGCGAGCGCGCACCCGCCGCCGGCGATCGCCCCGACCGCGATCGAGCCGAGCGGGCTGACGAACCCGGCGCACGGGGTGATCGCGACCAGGCCGGCGACCGCGCCGGACGCGGCGCCCAGCGTGGTGGCCTTGCCGTCGCGCAGCTTCTCCACGCCGATCCAGGCCAGCAGGGCGGCCGCGGTGGCGGTGTTGGTGTTCACGAACGCGTACCCGGCCAGCTGGTTGGCGCCCAGCGCCGACCCGGCGTTGAACCCGAACCAGCCGAACCACAGCAGGCCGGCGCCGAGCAGCACGAACGGCACGTTGTGCGGGCGCATCGGCTGGCTCGGCCAGCCCCGGCGCCGGCCGAGGAAGATCGCCAGCGCGAGGCCGGCGACACCGGCGTTGATGTGCACCACCGTGCCGCCGGCGAAGTCGAGCGCGCCGCGCTGGAACAGCCAGCCCTCGGGCGAGAACACCCAGTGCGCGACCGGGCTGTAGACGAGGATCGACCACAGCGCGATGAACGGCACGAACGCGCCGAACTTCCACCGGTCCGCGGTCGACCCGGTGATCAGCGCCGGGGTGATGACCGCGAACATCAGCTGGAAGATCACGAACACCATCGGCGGGATGACCTGCGCGAAGTTGTCGACGTAGCCGGGGATCGTGTCGCCGATGTTCTGCAGGCCGGCGAAGTGGAAGTCGCCGATGAAGCCGTTGCCCTCGCCGAAGGCGAGGGAGAAGCCGCAGACCACCCAGACCAGGCTGACGATGCCGATGGTGACGTAGTTCTGCATGAGCATGGCCAGGGCGTGCTTCGCGCGGACCATGCCGCTGTAGAAGAACGCCAGGCCCGGGGTCATGAGCAGTACCAGTGCACCGCTGGCTAGCACCCAGGCGGTGGCGCCGGTGTCGACCGAATCGAAGTCGAACGGCACTGCTCCTCCTCTCGCTGACGGGGTTTGGCAGAAAGGTGACAGCGAGCTGTTTCGGAGGCAGGTCCCGTCTGTTTCCTGGTCGTGAACAGACCACGGACGCGGCTACGGTCGGGTTTCGTCACACCGGCGTGCGGCCGGTCGGCCCAACCTCGCGGGCCGACCGAACGGGGAGGCGGGACGGGGGGGGGTCGGCGGGAGGCGGTCAGCGCGGGGGGCCGAAGATGCCCTGCCCGGGCGCGAGCACCCGGCGCGGGTCGAGCCGCGCCTTGGCCGCGGCGAAGGCCGGGTAGTCGCGGCCGTACTGGGCGACCCAGTCGAGCGGACTGAACGGCACCGAGCCGACCGGGTAGCGCGTGCCGCCGACCGCGCGGGCCCGCTCGTACAGGGCGCGGTTGTCGGCGACCTGCGCGGCCGGGTCGGTCGGTGGCACGGTCGTGCGCAGGATCGCGAACAGGAACGCGACCGGCTCGGCCGGCGTCTGCACGAACCGTCGCCGCACCAGGCCCGGCCGGAACGGGTAGAGCAGGATCGGCCCCATCCCGGTGTCGGCCAGCGTCAGGTCGGTCAGCGTCGGCTCGACGACGGCCGCCGTCCGGCTGGCCGGCAGGAACAGGTTGATCCACGGGTGGGGCAGGAACCAGACGCCGAGCTGGATGAGCAGCTCCACGGTCGGCCGCAGCCGATCGATCCAGTCCAGGAACGTGACGTCCTCGCTGACCGTCCGGGCCGGGTCGAACCGCAGCCCGCCGGTGACCGCGGCGTCGTCCGGCGGGGTGTCGGTGTAGTAGACCGCCGCGTCGATGAAGAACTCCCAGCCGTCGTCGGCAGCCGTGCGCTGGACCTGCCCCTCCAGCGAGGTGAACCGGCCCTCGGCCAGCGCCCGCCGCTGGTCGGTCAGGTAGGTGTCCAGGTCCGAGTAGAACAGCTGGTACGTCCGGGCGTGGGTGGGCGCCGGCACCAGCCGGATCGTCGCCCGGACCACGATCGCGAGCTGCCCGAGGCTGCCCAGCACCGCCTCGAACAGCGCCCGGTTGCTGGTCGGCGAGCAGCTGACCAGCTCGCCCCGGCCGGTGACGACCTCGAGCGCGAGCACGTTGTCGACCTGCATGCCGACCCGCTGGGTGGTGCCGCCGACGCCACCCGCGGTGAGCGTGCCGCCGACCGACAGGTCGAGGTAGTCGGTGAACACCGGCGGGGTCAGCCCGTGTGCGAGCGTCGCCCTGGCCAGGTCGATCCAGAGCACGCCGGCGTCCGCGGTGACCCGGTCGGCCCCGATCCCGTGCACCTGGTCGAGGGTCGAGGAGTCGATCACCACGCCGGCGTGCACCTGGGACTGGCCGTTGGTGCTGTGCCCCTGGCCGCGCATGGAGACCGCGATGCCGTGCCGGTTCGCGTAGCGCACCAGGGCGACGACATCGTCGACCGAGCCCGGCCGCAGCACGGCCAGCGGGGTGCGGTGCACCAGGTGGCCGAAGTCGTCGGCGGCGGCCGCCAGCGCGGCCGGATCGGTGGTGAGCTCCCCGTCCAGGTCGGGCACCGCGACCGCGCCGCGCGGCGTGCCCTCGGCCGCCTCGGCCGCCGTCACCCAGCCGCCACGCAGCGGGTCGAAGGCGACGATCGCCGCCCCGGCCAGTGCGGTGCCCAGAAACCGACGGCGGTCGAGCGAGAAGGACATCAGGCTCCTCCTGGTGCGAGCGGGCGCGAGAACGCCAGCTAACACCACCCGCCCTATGCGGTCTCCCCCAACAGCGCATCCACGAACGTTTCGGGCTCGAACGGGGCAAGATCGTCCGGACCCTCGCCGAGGCCGACCAGCTTGACCGGCACGCCCAGCTCCCGCTGGACCGAGATCACGATGCCGCCCTTGGCCGTGCCGTCGAGCTTGGTCAGCACGATGCCGGTGACGTCGACCGCCTCGGTGAACACCCGGGCCTGGACGACGCCGTTCTGCCCGGTGGTGGCGTCCAGCACGAGCAGGGTCTCGTCCACCGGACCCTGCTTCTCGACCACCCGCTTGACCTTGCCCAGCTCGTCCATCAGCCCGACCTTGGTGTGCAGCCGGCCGGCGGTGTCGACGATGACCGTGTCCACGCCGACGTCGTCCTCGGTCTCGGTGCCGAGCTTCACCGCCTCGAACGCGACGCTGGCCGGGTCGCCGCCCTCGGGCCCGCGGACCACCCGCGCGCCGACCCGGGACGCCCAGGTCTCCAGCTGGTCCGCGGCCGCGGCCCGGAACGTGTCGGCCGCGGCGAGCAGCACGGTCCGGCCGTCGGCGACGAGCAGCCGCGCGATCTTGCCGCAGGTCGTGGTCTTGCCGGTGCCGTTCACCCCGACGACGAGCAGGACGGCGGGGTGACCGTCGGCGTGCGGCACGGTGTGCAGGGTGCGGTCCATGTCCGGCTGCAGGGCAGCAACCAGCTCGTCGGCGAGCAGCGCCCGCAGCTCGCCCTCGGAGCGGGTGCCGAGCACCCTGGTCCTGGTCCGCAGCCGCTCGACGATCTCCTGGGTCGCCGCGACGCCGACGTCGGCGGTCAGCAGCGTGTCCTCGACCTCCTCCCAGGCGTCCTCGTCGAGGCTCTCCCGGGACAGCAGCGACAGCAGGCCGCGGCCGAGGGTGGACTGGGAGCGGGACAGCCGGGAGCGCAGCCGGATCATCCGGCCGGCCGCCGCCTCCGGGACCTCCAGGCCCGGTCCGGTCGTGTCGACCAGGGTGCCCTGCCCCGGCCTCGGCTCGGTCTCGGGTCTCGCCTCGGGCTCGGTCGCCAGGGCGGTCTCGGCCGCCTCGGTGTCGGCCCCCAGCGGCGGCACCGCCTTCTCCGGCGCCGGCGGCAGCGTCGTCCCGCGCCGCCGCGGCACCACGAACCCGGCCACCGCAATCACGAGCACGACCACGATCGCCACCGCGAGGATCACCCACTCCATCCCCGAAGTCTCCCAGGCGGAGGGCCGGAGCACCCGACCGGCACCGACCCGGTCCTGGACTTGATGGGGTCCTCCGCCCTCGGCGGGGCTCGTTGGACGAGGTCGGTCGACAACCCACCAGAGCACCCGAGCTGACGCCCGGGGGTTACGGGGGCCGCCCCCGACGGGGTCACGCGTGCAGGACCCTGGCCGGCAGGCGGGGATCGGGGATGCGGTCGTCGGTGGTGATCAGCGGGCAGTCCAGCTCGACGGCGAGCGCCACGTACAGCGCGTCGTACGCGTTGAGCCGGCTGCGCAGGCTCCAGGCCCGCTCCAGCAGCGGGTCCAGCGGGTAGCGCTCGACCGGCGCCTCGCGCAGGTCGGCGATCGCCAGCGCGGCCCGGGCCGGCGTCACGGCGCGGCCGCGCTCGAGGCCGCGCAGCGCGGAGAGCACCTCCGCGTCGATCACCGCCGGCGCGACCATCTGCCGGTCGTCGACGACGGACTGCACCGACTCGGCGCGCAGCGTGCGCAGCAGGAGTTCGAGCAGGGCCCCGGCGTCAACGACGCAGTACACGGGCGGCCCGCGTGTCGCGGTCGGACCGCGACCCGTCCAGCGCCCCCGCTACGTCCACGTCATGCACGGGCTCGCGGTCGGCCAGCGCGGCGAACCACTCCCGCGCGGAGAGCCGGCCCGCGTCCCGCTCGAGCAGCTTCAACACGTACGCCGACAACGTCACCCGATCCGCCGCCGCGCGCTCGCGCAGCCGGCGATGCAGATCGGGCGGCACGTCCCGGATCTGGATGGCAGGCACGGCATCAGATGCTAGCGCCGCCGTGTTGCCGTCCGGAAAACTTTGCTGCGATCGGCCGACAAATATTGCGACGGCCAGGCTAGGCCGACTCGCGCTCGCGCAGTCGCTGGCTGATCACCGTGGTGATGCCGTCGCCGCGCATGCTCACGCCGTAGAGCGCGTCGGCGATCTCCATCGTCCGCTTCTGGTGGGTGATGACGATCAGCTGCGAGGTCGAGCGCAGCTCCTCGATCAGGGTGAGCAGCCGGCCGAGGTTGATGTCGTCGAGCGCCGCCTCGACCTCGTCCAGCACGTAGAACGGCGACGGGCGGGCCCGGAAGATCGCCACCAGCAGGGCGACCGCGGTCAGCGAGCGCTCCCCGCCGGACAGCAGCGACAGCCGCTTGATCTTCTTGCCCGGCGGCCTCGCCTCGACCTCGACGCCGGTCGCGAGCATGTCGTCGGGGTCGGTGAGCAGGAGCCGGCCCTCGCCGCCCGGGAACAGCGTGCGGAAGACGATCTCGAACTCCCGCGCGGTGTCCGCGTACGCCGAGGCGAACACGTCGTGGATCCGCTCGTCCACGTCGCGGATGACGGTGAGCAGGTCGCGGCGGGTCGCCTTGAGGTCCTCCAGCTGGGTGGACAGGAACGCGTGCCGCTCCTCCAGCGCCGCGAACTCCTCCAGCGCCAGCGGGTTGACCTTGCCCAGCAGGGCCAGGTCGCGCTCGGCCCGGGCGGCCCGCTTCTCCTGCACCGCGCGCTCGTACGGGGCCGGCTCCGGCGGCTGCTTCCCGTCCGCCTCGGTGTCCCCCGCCCCCGCGCGAGCCAGGTCGGCGGCGGACGGCGGCACCAGGACCTCGGGGCCGTACTCGGCGACCAGCGCGTCGAGGTCGACCCCGTACTCCTCGACCGCCGCGGTCTCCAGCTGCTCGATCCGCAACCGCTGCTCGGCCCGGGCGACCTCGTCACGGTGCACGACATCGGTGAGCCGGTCGAGCTCGCCGGCCAGCTCGCGGCTGGACGTGCGCAGCGCGAGCAGCTCGCCCTCGCGCACGACCCTGGCCTGCTGGGCGGCGTCCCGCTCGGCGGCAGCGACCTCGAGCGAGGCGGCGATCCGGGTCAGCGCGGCCTGGGCGGCGACGACGACCGCGGCGGCCACCTCGGCCCCGCGGGCGCGGGACCGGCGCCGCTCCTCCAGCCGGGCCCGGGTGGCGCGCTCGGTCGCGGCCGCCCGCAGCAGTGGCTCGGCCCGGCCGGCCAGCGCCCGCACCCGCTCCTCGCCGGTACGGACGGCGAGCCTGGCCTCCATCTCGGCCTGCCGGACCTCGCCGCCACGGGCCTGCAGCGCGTCCCGCTCCGCGGTGGACGGCTCCTCGTCGACCGGGATCTCCTCGGCCGCGGACAGCCGCTCCTCCAGGTCGGACAGCTTGGCCACGTCCTGCTCGCGGGCCTCGGCCGCGGCGGCGCGGGCCTTGTCCAGCCGGTCGGCCTCGGCCGCGGCCGAGCGGGCGGCGGCCCCGAGCCGGCCGAGCTGTTCGGCGACCGCGTTGAGCTTGGCGTCGGACTCGTTGAGCCGGTCGAGCGCGGCGTCGACCACGCCGCGGGCCGCGTCGGCGGCGGACCTGGCCTCGACCAGCTCGGCCGCGACCCTGGTACGCCGGGCCTCGGCCTCGGCCAGCCTGGTCTCGGCCTCGTCGACCGCGGCCTGCACCTCGATCACGCTCGGCGCGCTGGCCGAGCCGCCGACCGCCCAGTCGGCGCCGAGCAGGTCGCCGTCCGCGGTCACCGCCCGCACGCCGGGGCGGGTCGCGACGAGGTCGCGGGCGGCGTCAAGGTCGGCCACCACGGCGACCCGGTCCAGCGCCCGGTCCAGCGCCGCCCGCAACGCCGCCGGCGCCTCGACCAGGTCCACGGCCCACTGCGCACCCGCCGGCAGCCCCGGCCAGCCGCTCCGATCCGTCCCGCTTCCGCCGCCGGACGTGCCCGCGGCGGACGCCGCGGACGCGACCTCGGCGCGGGTTTCCGGCCCACCCGGCGACCCGGCGGGCCGGCTCGACAGGGCTGCGCCGCCGATGAGCAGGCCGGCCCGGCCGGCGTCCTCGGTCTTGAGCAGCCGCAGCGCCTCGGCCGCGTCGGCCGGCGCGGAGACCGCGACCGCGTCGGCGATCCCGCCCAGCGCCGCCGCGAGCGCCGCCTCGTGCCCCGGCCGCACGGTCAGCAGGGCGGCGACCGAACCGAGCAGCCCCGGCAGTCTGGTCCCGGCGGCGAGCAGCGCGCCGGCCCCGTCCTTGCGGGTCAGCCCGAGCGAGAGCGCCTCCTTGCGGGCCGACCAGGTGGCCCGGTCCCGCTCCGCCTCCCGCTCGGCCTCGCCGAGCGCCCGCACCCGCGCCTTGGCCGCGTCGTAGCCGGCGACCGCGGCCTCGTGCCGCTCGTCCAGCCCGAGCTCGCCCTCGTCGAGCGCGCCGACCTCGGCCTGCAGCGCCGCGAACTCCGCCTCCGCCGCGGCGGCCCGCTCCCGTGCCTCGGCCGCCGCCGCGGCGATCCGGTCGATCTCCTCGGCCTTCGCACCGAGCCGGGTGCGGACCGCCTCGACCTGCCCGCCGAGCCGGGCCAGCCCTTCCCGCCGGTCGGCCACCGCCCGCGCGGCGGCGACCAGCGCCCGCTCGGCCGCGGCCAGCGACCGCTCCAGCTCCTGCCGCTCGGCGACCGCCTCGGCCAGCCGGCCGCGGTCGTGCTCGAGCGCGTCCCGCAGCGCTACCTCCTGGTCCCGGATCTCGGCCGCCTCGGCCTCGAGCGCCGCCGGGTCCCGGCCGGTGCGGCCGTCGTCGTCCTCGGACGCGGACAGGTGCCGCTCCCGCTCCACGGCGAGCCGATGGGTGCCGCGGAAGCGCTCCTCCAGCGCGGACAGCCGATACCAGGTCTCCTGCGCCCGGGCCAGCGCGGGCGCGTCGGCGGCGATCGCCGCCTCCAGCTCGGCCTCCCGGGCCTGCGCCGCGGCCAGCTCCCGCTCGACCACCGCGCGCCGCTCCCGGACCGCACTCTCGTCGGCGACCTCCCGGGCCAGCGCGGCGCGCAGCGCGACCAGGTCGTCGGCGAGCAGCCGCAGCCGGGCGTCGCGCAGGTCGGACTGCACGGTCGCGGCCCGCCGGGCCACCTCGGCCTGCCGGCCGAGCGGCTTGAGCTGGCGGCGCAGCTCGCCGGTGAGGTCGGTGAGCCGGGTGAGGTTGGCCTGCATCGCGTCGAGCTTCCGCAGCGCCTTCTCCTTGCGCTTGCGGTGCTTGAGGACGCCGGCCGCCTCCTCGATGAAGCCGCGCCGGTCCTCGGGCGGCCTGCAGGACCGAGTCGAGCTGCCCCTGGCCGACGATGACGTGCATCTCCCGGCCGATGCCGGAGTCGGAGAGCAGCTCCTGGATGTCGAGCAGCCGGCAGGTCGCCGTTGATCTCGTACTCGCTCTCGCCGTAGCGGAACATCCGCCGGGTGATCGAGACCTCGGTGTAGTCGATCGGCAGCGCGCCGTCGGTGTTGTCGATGGTCAGCGTGACCTCGGCCCGGCCGAGCGGCGGGCGGCCGGCGGTGCCGGCGAAGATGACGTCCTCCATCTTGCCGCCGCGCAGCGTCTTCGCGCCCTGCTCGCCGAGCACCCAGGCGATCGCGTCGACGACGTTGGACTTGCCCGACCCGTTGGGGCCGACGACACAGCGTGATGCCCGGCTCGAACCGCAGGTTGGTGGCCGAGGCGAAGGACTTGAAGCCCTTCAGCGTGAGGCTCTTGAGGTGCACGACTCTCCGGAAGCGGATGGCGGATGGGCCGGCTCAGGGGAAAGGCCCTCGCGGGAACGGTACCTGAGCGCCCGAGCGGATCCGCGCAGGCGTGCGGAGAGAACCAGGGATCGGCGGAACTCACGCCCACGGGCGTGTGCCGCGTCCGCTCCGGGACGCGCGTGAGCGGCGGACCGGCAGCCAGCCGGCCCGGATCTCAGGCCAGAACGGGCTCGGACAGCTCGGACAGCTGCCGCAGCCCACGCTCCAGATCGGTCGACGTGGTCTCGCGATCGGTACGCAGCCGGGCGACCTCCGCTTCCAGGTCGCGTACTCGCGACCGTAGGAAGGTCACCTCGTCCACGAGACGACGATCCGGAACCGCTCCGACATAGCCGAGAAGGGCCTTCGCCATCTCGTGGGCCTCCACACCAGACGCTTCGGCGGGTCTTGGGAAGGGCACGCGAACCGCGGGCGGGCCCGGTGCGTGCGTCCCTCATAGGGTCGCACGGACCGGGCCTGGACGGTCAACGTCCGCGGTCGCTGCGTGTGTCCACGGCGTGTTACCGCTCTGCGAACCCGGTGATCTCTCCGCGCGCTTGGGCCCATCGCTCGACTACCGTCCGTACCCGTCCGGGCGTCCCTGGGCCATTGAGGGCATCGAGCAACGCCTGTACGGCCGAACGGGGACCCTCGGCCACGACCTCGACCCGGCCGTCGTCCAGGTTCGTCGCCCAGCCGACCAGCCCGAGCTCGAGCGCCCGTGCCCGTACCCACCAGCGAAATCCGACACCTTGTACATGCCCGTGCACCCAGGCCGTCAGTCGGACATCGACCGATTCCTGTCCGGACATGTCACCAGCGCCCGGTGCGCGGGCCGGGGTTGGCAGCGCGGGCAGCTGAACGACGAGCGGTTCATGAACGGGTCGCGCCGGATCGGCGCGCCGCAGCGCGGGCAGGGCTCGTGCTGCCGGCCGTAGACGTGCAGGGAGCGCTCGAAGTAGCCGCTCTCGCCGTTGACGTTGACGTACAGGCTGTCGAACGAGGTGCCGCCGGCGGCCAGCGCCTCGTTCATCACGGCCCGGACCGCCTCGACCAGCGTCGCGATCGCGGGCCGGGTCAGCTTGTCGGTGGCCCGGGCCCAGTGCAGCCGTGCCCGCCACAGCGCCTCGTCGGCGTAGATGTTGCCGATGCCGGAGACGAGCGACTGGTCGAGCAGCGCCCGCTTGATCCCGGTGCGCCGCTTGCGGACCGCGGCGGTGAACGCGGCGAGGTCGAACGCCGGGTCGAGCGGGTCGCGGGCGATGTGCGCGATGACGGCCGGCACGCGGTCGTCGGGTGGGCCGGTCAGCGGCTCGATCGAGAGGCCGCCGAACGTGCGCTGGTCGACGTAGCGCAGCTCGCGGCCGCCGTCGGTGAACGCCAGCCGGGCCCGCAGGTGCGGCCCGTCCGGCGTCTCCGGCGGCTCGACCAGCAGCTGGCCGCTCATCCCGAGGTGCCCGAGCAGGGCCTCGTCGGTGCCGGACAGCGGCAGCCAGAGGTACTTGCCGCGCCGCTCGGCCGAGGTGAGCGTGCGGCCGGTGAGCCGGGCGACCACGTCGTCGGGGCCGGCGACGTGCCGCCGGGTCGCCCGCGGGTGCAGCATCTCGGCCTTCGCGACCGTGCGGCCGACGACCCAGCGCTCCAGGCCGCTGCGGACCACCTCGACCTCGGGCAGTTCAGGCACCCATCGACGGTAGAGCCCACGGTAGTGGCACGGTGCCCGGGGGTAGATCATGCGGCCATGGAGTACGAGGAGAGCCGACGGATGCCGGCGTCTGCCGACGTGGTTTTCGACATCATGTCCGATATCGAGACCATGCAGCGGTGGCTGCCCACGACGATCGAGGTCGAGGACGCCGGGCCCGATCGCGTCCATGTCGAGGGCGACGCGGGCGGGCAGCACTACGCGACCGACGGGCTGTTCCGGGCCGAGAAGGACCAGCTGCGGATGGAGTGGGGCAGCGAGGGACCGGACTACGCCGGCTGGGCGCAGGTGTACCACGAGGGCGACGACGCCAGCGAGGTGAACCTGCACCTGTCGTTCTTCGGCAAGCAGGCCGAGGCGCACCGGGGTGCCGCCGCCGACCGGATGCGCGCGGGGATGCAGGAGGCGCTCGACCGACTCGCCCAGGAAGTCACCCGCCGGGTCGGCTGAGCCCGGCCAGGCGTGCGCCCGGGCGTGACCCGCCCGATCGATACCGCTCGACCCGACCGACGCCCCACTCCACCGCCGCATCGGTGCGCCGCTCGGCCCGTCGGTGCGCCGGGTCGGCGTCGATCCGCGCAGCCGCGGGCCGGCGGGGTGGTCTCGGCTAGGCCTTCGGCTTGCGGTCCTGCAGCGCCTTCCAGGCCGCCTCGGCGGCCTTCTGCTCGGCTTCCTTCTTGCTCCGGCCCGCGCCGGTGCCCGAACGACTCGCCGCCGACCCGGGCCACCGCCGTGAACGACTTGGCGTGGTCCGGCCCCTCCTCGCTCACCACGTACTCCGGGACGCCGAGCGAGAGCGCCGCGGTCAGCTCCTGCAGCGAGGTCTTCCAGTCCAGCCCGGCGCCGCGCTGGGCCGCATCGGCCAGCACCGGGTCGAACAGCTTGTGCACGACCTCGCCGGCCTGGTCGAGACCGTGCTCGACGTAGACGGCACCGAGCAGCGCCTCCAGCGTGTCGGCGAGGATGCTGGCCTTGTCCCGGCCGCCGGTGACCTCCTCGCCACGGCCGAGCCGGACGTACGCGCCCAGCCCGTGCGGGCCGAGCCGGCGGGCCACGTCGGCGAGCGCGCGCATGTTCACCACCGACGCGCGCAGCTTGGCCAGCTGCCCCTCGGGCAGGTCAGGGTGCCCGTTGAAGAGCGCGTCGGTGATCACCAGGCCGAGCACCGCGTCGCCGAGGAACTCCAGCCGCTCGTTGGTCGGCAGCCCGCCGTTCTCGTACGCGTACGACCGGTGGGTGAGCGCGCGACCGATCAGCCCGGCGTCCAAGGTGACGCCGAGCGCGCCCTCCAACGAGGACGAATCAGGATGGAAGCGAGGCTCTCCGCTCACGCCGACTGATCGCCTGGCCGGTCAGACGGCGATGACCTGCTTGTTGTCGTACGTCCCGCAGACCTTGCAGACCGTGTGCGGCAGCTTCGGTCGGCGGCAGGCGCGGTTTTCGCAGGTCACCAGCGTCGGGGCCGACGTCTTCCAGTGCGACCGGCGGGACCGGGTGTTGCTCCGGGACATCCGGCGCTTCGGGACTGCCACTGATCTACTCCTTCTCGGGACTTCCACCGAACCGCTCGGCGAGAGCGGCCCAGCGCGGGTCGGTCGTGGTGTGGGTGTGGTCGGCAGGCAGGTCGTCGAGGCGCTCGCCGCAGCCGGCGCACAGCCCGCGGCAGTCGTCCCGGCACAGCGGGGACAGCGGCAGGTCGAGCACCAGCGCGTCGCGGACCAGCGGCTCCAGGTCGAGCATGTCCCCGACCAGGTGGCTGACCTCGTCCTCGTCCGAGGTCTGCTCGGTGGCGGAGCCCGGGTAGGCGAACAGCTCGGTCACCGGCACGCTCACCGTGTCCGACACCGGGGTCAGGCAGCGGGCGCACTCGGCGGTGATCGGAGCGGTCACGGTCCCCGACACCAGCACGCCCTCGACCACGGATTCCAGCCGCAGGTCGAGCGTCAGCGGCTCGCCCGCGCGGACACTGGCCATGCCGACCGAGAGGTCGGCCGGCGCCGGCGTGTCGACCCGAAAAGCACGCATAGACCCCGGTCGACGGCCCAGTTCGCGTACATCCAGCACGAAGGGCTTGCGGGGGTCGAGGCGGGTCGTCGCCCTGGCGGGCGGCGGCGTTCTCGCTGGCATGTGTCGTTTCTCGAGGACAGGCTGGGGCGGGGCCCTGTTCTGGACCGGTGTTCAAGCCTACCCGAGGCCGGGCCGGTACGTCGAAGCGGCCTAGCGCCGCGACGCGCGCGGCCTAACCTGCGCCTACTCCGCAGCCGGCACGTCGGCGAGGTCGCCCCGGGAGAGCAGGTCACGGCCGCGCTCGACGGTGCCGAGCAGGCGGGCGAGGGTGTCCTCCAGCACGGCCAGGCGCTCGTCGGCGTACGCGTCGGCGTCGGCCCGCAACCGGCGCGCCCGCTCCTCGGCCGCCTGCAGGATCCCGCGCGCCTCCGCCTCGGCCGCCCGGCGCACGCCGTCCGCGGACACCATCCGCACGGCGGTCGCCCTGGCGTCGGCCAGCAGCCGGTCGGCCGCGTCCCGGGCCGCGGTGAGCACCCGGTCGGCCTCCTCCCTGGCCTCGGCGGTGATCCGGTCCCGGCGGTCCCTGGCCTGCCCGAGCAGCTCCTCCCGGGCCGCCATCACCTCGCGGGCGTCCTCCAGCGCCAGCGGCAGCGCCGCGCGCAGCTCGTCGAGCAGGTCGAGCGCCTCCTCCCGCGGCAGCACGCAGGACGAGGACAGCGGCATCGCCCGGGCGGACTCGACCAGCGCGACCAGCTCGTCGAGCGCGTCCGGCACCCGGCGCAGCGCGTCACCGACCGTGCCGCTCATCGTGCCCTCCGTCCGCCGCCGGGCTCGCTCGGCTCCGCGGGCGGCGATCCCGGCGCGGCCCGGCGATGCGCACTCCCCGGTCGGCTCACCGACGCTCGTCGAGCCGGGCGACCAGCCGCTCCAGCACCGCCGCCGGGATCAGCCGGCCGACGTCGCCGCCCCAGGTCGCGACCTCCTTGACCAGGCTGGAGGACAGGAAGCTGAACTCGGGGTTGGTCGGCATGAACAGCGTGTCCACGCCGGTCAGCCCGTGGTTCATCTGGGCCATCTTCAGCTCGTAGTCGAAGTCGCTGACCGCCCGGATGCCCTTGACGATCACCGGGATGTCGTTGGCCTGGCAGTAGTGCACCAGCAGGCCGTGGAACGAGTCGACCCGCACGTTGCCGTACTCGGCGGTGACCTCGGTGAGCATCTCGATCCGCTCGTCCACCGAGAACAGGCTCGACTTGGTCTTGTTGACCAGGACCGCGACGACGATCTCGTCGTAGAGCTTGCTGGCCCGGCCGATGATGTCGAGATGCCCGAGCGTGACCGGGTCGAACGAGCCGGGACAGACGGCACGGCGCGGCGCGGGCGCGCTCCCGGTCGTCACGAGAATCGACCGTACCAAAGCGTGCCCTCGCCGTAGCGACGCTGCTTGAGACCCTCGACACGATCGGGCCAGCGCGGTCCGGCACCCCGGCTGGAGCGCTCCACGGCGAGCACCGCGCCGGGCGCCAGCCAGCCCTCGGCGAGCCGGTCCAGGACGCCGGCGAGCTCGTCGTCGGGCAGCGCGTACGGCGGGTCGGCGAAGACCAGCTCGTGCTGGCTCCGGCTCGCCGGCGAGCACCCGCTCGACCCGGTCCCGGCGCACCGTGACCCGGTCGGCCAGCCCGAGCGCGCCGGCGTTGTCCCGGGCCACCGCGGCCGCGCGGGCGTCGGCGTCGACCAGCAGCGCGTGCGCCGCGCCGCGGGAGACCGCCTCCAGGCCGACCGCGCCGGAGCCGGCGTAGAGGTCGAGCACCCTGGCGCCGTCGAGGACGACCAGTCCGGACAGGGTGGCGAACAGCGCCTCCCGGGCGCGGTCGGACGTCGGGCGGGTGCGCTCCCCCGGCGGCACCGCCAGCCGGCGACCGCCGGCGCTGCCGGCCACGATCCGGGTCACGCGGGCAGTGTCTCCGTCGGGGGCGGCCCCCGTAACCCCCGGGCGGTGGCTCGGGTGCTCTGGCGGGTATCGACCGACCTCTTCCAACGAGCCCCGCCGATGGCGGAGGACCCCATCACGTCCAGGGCCTTCGGTACCGCTGACGGTGGACGTCCGGTGCGAATCTCGGTGGGCCAGTGGGCTGAGGCCCGGTAGCGTCAACCGATTGTGTCGCCTGCCTTGCCTTCACCAGGAGCGGCGGGGGCGCTGGTGCGGGCGGGCTTCCGGCGGTACGCGACCTATCGGCGGGCGACCCTGGCCGGCGCGTTCACCAACACGGTCTTCGGCATCATCCGGGTGTCCATCTTCTTCGCGGCGGCCGACGCGGCCGGCGGCTCGGTGGCCGGGTACGACCGCGCGGCGCTGTCGACGTACACCTGGATCGGGCAGGGGCTGATCGCGGTCGTCTGGCTGTTCACCTGGACGCCGGTGACCCAGCGGGTGCGCAGCGGCGACGTGGCGATCGACCTCGGCCGCCCGGTGCACCCGATCGCGGCCTGGCTGGCCGAGGACATCGGCCGGGCCGGGCAGGCCTGCCTGATCCGGTTCGTCGGCCCGCTGCTCGTCGGCGGCCTGCTGTACGGGCTGCAGGTGCCGACGCGGTGGACGACCGTGCCGCTGTTCCTGCTGTCCGCGGCGCTCGCCGTGGTGGTCAGCTTCGGCGGCCGGATCCTGGTCAGCCTGCTCGCGTTCTGGCTGGTCGACGTCCGCGGCGTGCTGACCCTCTACGTGCTCACCTCCAACGTCCTCTGTGGACTGCTGGTGCCGGTGCACTTCCTGCCCGGCTGGGCGCAGGCGGTCGCGTACGCGACGCCGTTCCCGTCGATGCTGCAGGTGCCGCTGGACATGGCGACCGAGCGCTACTCCGACCCGGCGTCGGTGGGCCTGCTGGCGATGCAGGCGGCCTGGGCCGTCGGCCTGCTCGCGGTCGCGGTCCGGGTCTTCGACCGGGGCACCAGGAAGCTGGTGCTGCAGGGTGGCTGACACGCGGGTGTACGCGGCGCTGCTGCGGGCCGGGATGGCCGGGCAGGCGACGTACCGGGCCTCGTTCGCGGTCGAGCTGTTCGGGACCGCGATGGGCATGGGCCTCGACTTCGTCGAGATCTTCGCGGTCTTCCACCAGGTGCCCTCGATCGCCGGGCTGAGCTTCGTCCAGGTGGTGCTGGTCTTCGCGATCGCGTCGACCGGGTTCTCCACCGCCGACCTGCTGGTCGGGCAGAGCGACAACGTGATCCGGCACGTCCGCGACGGCACGTTCGACGTGGTGCTGCTGCGGCCGCTGTCGGTGCTCGGCCAGCTCGCCACGACCGACCTGCAGCTGCGCCGGCTCGGCCGGGTGTCGGTGTCGCTGCTGCTGCTGGTCGTCGTGCTGGTCCGGCTCGACCTGGACTGGACGCCGGCCCGGGTCGCGATGGCGGTGGTGGCACCGATCGCGGCCACGGTCGTGTTCGGGGCGCTGTTCGTGGCCGCGGGCGGGGTCGCGTTCTGGGTGGTCGACGCGACCGAGGTGACCAGCGCGCTGACGTACGGCTCGGCGTACCTGGCCCAGTGGCCGACCGGGGTGCTGACCCCGGTGCTGGCCCGGTTCTTCACGTTCGTCATCCCGGCCGCCTTCACCGGCTACCTGCCGGCGCTGGCGCTGCTCGGCATGCCCGACCCGACCGGGCTGCCGAGCATGGCTGCCGTGGGCCTCGCCGCTGGCCGCGGTCGCCGCCGCGGCCGCCGCCGGGCTGGTGTGGCGGTCGGGAATCCGGCACTACGTGGGAGCAGGCGGATGAGCGAGCGCGACACAGTCGTCGACATCGAGAACCTGAGCCGGCACTTCGTGGTGCGCCGGTCGGCCGGCCGGCTGCGCCGGGAGAAGCGGGTCGTGCGGGCGGTGGACGGGATCTCCTTCACCGTCGGCAGGGGCGAGTGCGTCGGCTACATCGGCGCGAACGGCGCCGGCAAGTCGACGACGATCAAGATGCTGACCGGGATCCTGGTGCCGACCTCCGGCCGGGTCCGGGTGTGCGGGCTGGAGCCGGTGCGGCAGCGGCGGGAGCTGGCCCGGCGGATCGGCGTCGTGTTCGGCCAGCGCAGCCAGCTGTGGTGGGACCTGCCGCTGGCCGAGTCGTTCCGGCTGCTCGCCGCGATCCACCGGCTGCCGGCCGAGCGGGCCAGGGCCCGGCTGGAGCGCTGCGTCGAGCTGCTGGACCTGCACCCGTTCCTGGACACGCCGGTCCGGCAGCTCTCGCTGGGACAGCGGATGCGCGGCGAGGTGACGGCGGCGCTGCTGCACTCCCCCGAGCTGCTGCTGCTGGACGAGCCGACGGTCGGGCTCGACATCGTCAGCAAGGAGGCGCTGCGCTCGTTCCTGGCCGCCGAGCGGGCCGAGGCCGGCACCACGATCCTGCTCACCACCCACGACCTGCCCGACATCGAGCGGCTGTCCGACCGGGTCGTCGTGGTCGACGGCGGCCGGGTCGTGCACACCGGCAACCTGTCCGGGCTGGCGGCCGAGGCCGGCGTGGACCGGGTGCTCACCGTCGAGCTGACCGAGCCGGCCGGGCCGCTGGGCGACGTGCCCGGCACCAGGCTGCTGTCGGTGGAGGCCGGCGGGCTGCGCCAGCACCTCGCCCTCACCGGCTCGGCCGCGGCCGCGGTCGCCGCCGTCTCGGCCCGGACCGAGCTGCGCGACCTCACCATCGCCGAGCCGGACATCGAGGACGTCGTCGCCCGCCTCTACCGCCGCGCGGCCGCGGCCCGGTCGTCCACAGTGGACGGTTAGGGCGTGTCTCCCGATCGGCGGTGGAGGCCGGCGGCAGCCCTAGGCCTTCTCCAGGAACTCCGAGCGCTCGGACTCGATCAGGGTGGTGACGGCGGCCGCCAGGCCGGGGTGGTCGGCGAGGTCGGGGTCGGCGTCGACGATCGCGGTCGCCTCGGCCCGGGCGGCGGTGATCAGGTCGCGGTCGCGGACCAGCGAGAGCAGCTTGAACGAGGACCGGCCGGACTGGGCCTCGCCGAGCACCTGGCCCTCCCGGCGCTGCTCCAGGTCGACCTCGGCCAGCCGGAAGCCGTCCACAGTGGACGCCACGGCGTCCAGCCGCTCCCGGGACGGCGTCCCGGCCGCGGAGTCGGTGACCAGCAGGCAGAGCCCGGCGGCCGAGCCGCGGCCGACCCGGCCGCGCAGCTGGTGCAGCTGGGAGATGCCGAACCGGTCGGCGTCCAGGATCGCCATCACGGTCGCGTTCGGCACGTCGACGCCGACCTCGACCACCGTGGTCGCGACCAGCACGTCCACGTCGCCGGCGGCGAACCCGCGCATCACCGCGTCCTTCTCGTCGGCCGGCAGCCGGCCGTGCAGGACGCCGACCCGCAGGCCGTGCAGCGGTCCCTCGGCCAGCCCGGCGCGACGTCGAGCACCGCCAGCGGCGGCCGCCGGGTCTCACCGTCCTCTTCGGACGGTTCGTCGGTGTCGTCCTCGTCGCCGGTGCCGCCGATCCGCGGGCACACCACGTACGCCTGGTGCCCGGCCGCCACCTCCTCGCGGATCCGTTCCCAGGCCCGGTCCAGCCAGGCCGGCTTCTCCCCCGCCGGCACCACCGTCGAGGAGATCGGCGACCGCCCGCCGGGCAGCTCGCGCAGCGAGGACACCTCGAGGTCGCCGTACACGGTCATCGCGACCGTGCGCGGGATCGGCGTCGCGGTCATCACCAGCACGTGCGGGGTGTCGCCCTTGGCCCGCAGCGCGTCCCGCTGCTCGACGCCGAACCGGTGCTGCTCGTCGACCACGACCAGGCCGAGGTCGGCGAACTCGACCCCCTCCGAGAGAAGGGCGTGGGTGCCGACCACGATGCCGGCCTCGCCGGAGGCGGCCTCGGCCAGCGCCCGGCGGCGGGCCGCGGCCGGCAGCGAGCCGGTCAGCAGCGCCACCCGGGTCGCGTGCTCGGCCGCGTCCAGCTCGCCGGCGGTGGCCAGCGGCCCGAGCAGCGCGGCCAGCGAGCGGGCGTGCTGGGCGGCCAGCACCTCGGTCGGGGCGAGCAGCGCGGCCTGGCCGCCGGCGTCGACCACCTGCAGCATCGCCCGCAGCGCGCAGACCGTCTTGCCCGAGCCGACCTCGCCCTGCAGCAGCCGGTGCATCGGGTGCTCGGAGGCCAGCTCGGCCGCAAGGGTCGCGCCGACCTCCCGCTGCCCGTCGGTGAGGTCGAACGGCAGCCGCCGGTCGAACGCGGCCAGGATGCCGTCCGCGGCCGGCGGCCTGGCCTTGCCGGGGCGGCTGGCGGCGGCCAGCCGGCGCTGGGCCAGCAGCGCCTGCACCGGCAGCGCCTCCTCCCACTTCAGCCGGGTCCGGGCCTGCGCCAGCGCACCCTGGTCGGCCGGCCGGTGGATGCCCTGCAGCGCCGTGGCCAGGCCGACCAGCTTGTGCCGGGCCCGCAGGTCGGCCGGCAGCGGGTCGGCCGGCGGGTCCAGGGTGTCCAGCGCGAGCCGGACGCAGCGGGCGATCGTCCAGGTCGGCACCGCGGCCGCGGCCGGGTAGACCGGGATCAGCGCCCCGGCGAACTCCTCGATCTCGTCGGCCGCGTCGGCGCCGGACAGCAGCCGGTAGTCCGGGCTGTTCAGCTGCCGCTTGGTGTTGAACACGGTGACCTTGCCGGCGAACAGCCCGCGCCGGCCGACCTGCAGCTCGCGCTCGCGCCAGGCCTGGTTGAAGAACGTGAGCGTGAGCTTGCCGCGCCCGTCGGTGACGACGACCTCGAGGATCCTGCCCTTGCGGGCCCGCATCGGCCGCACGTTCACCGACGCGACCTCGGCCAGCACGGTCACGTCCTCGCCCGGGGTGAGGTCGCGCAGGTCGGTCAGCTCGCCGCGCTCCGCGTACCGGCGGGGGTAGTGGCGCAGCAGGTCGCCGACGGTCTCCAGGCCGAGCGCCTTCTCCAGCGCGTCGGCCGTCCTGCCGCCGACGACGTCGGTGAGCGGGGTGTCCATGCCGGCCACTCACTCGACCCCGATCAGCAGCGGGACGTCCGGGCTCAGGACGCCGTGCACGGAGACCTCGACACCGGGATGGTCGCGGGCGACCTGCCGCTCCAGCCGCTCGGCCAGCGCCGCCTCGGCCGCGGCGAGCACGAGCGTGACGAGCTCGCCGCCGCCGGAGAGCATCCGCTCCAGCAGCTCGCCCGCGACCGGCGGCAGCTCGCCGCCGACGATCACCACCTCGCCGTCGACCAGCCCGAGCACGTCGCCGGCCGTGCACGGCCCGGCCATGGTCAGCGCGTCCCGGGTGGCCAGGAACACCTCGCCCCACCGGGTCGCCGCCGCGGCCTCGGCCATCGCGATCACGTCGTCGCCGAACCGGCGGGCCTCGTCGTGCACGGCCACCGCGGCCAGACCCTGCACCGGCGAGCGGGTCGGCACCACGGCGACCTCGACGCCGGCGTCCCTGGCCCGGGCGGCGGCGGCGTCCGCGGGCGCGGTCAGCTCGGCCCGGCCGGGCAGCACGACGGCGGCGCCGGTGCCGGCCGCGAGCACCGCCGCCAGCATCGCGTCCTCGGTGGCGTCGGCGAGCAGCACGCCCTCGGCCGCGAACAGCTCGGCCACGCCGGCGCCGGGGGCGACCGCCACGACCGCGGTGCCCTCCCGGCGGGCCGGCGGCTCGTCGGCGAACCGGGTCACCGTGATCCGGTGCGGCCGGCCGGCCCGGACGCCGGCCTCGATCGCGCCGCCGATGTCGTTGACGTGCACGTGCACGGTCCAGGTGCCCTCGCCGGTGCCGACGACGACCAGCGAGTCGCCGAGCTCGGCCAGCTCGGCCCGCAGGCCGGTGGCTGTCCTCGGCGTCGAGCAGGTACTGCACCTCGTAGCCGTACGCGTCGGAACCGGTCTCGCGCACCATCTCCCGGCGGCGGGTGGGCGGAGCGGGCCCTCGGCAGCGGCACCGGCTCGCCGCCGACGACCGCGGCCAGCGACTCCAGCAGCACGCACAGGCCGCGGCCGCCGGCGTCGACCACGCCGGCCCGGGCCAGCACCGGGAGCTGGTCGGGGGTGCGGTCCAGCGCGCGGGCGGCGCCGCCGGCGGCGGCCCGGGCCACCGCGGCCAGCGAGTCACCGGCCCCGGCCGCGGCCTCGGCCGCCGCGCGGACCACGGACAGCATCGTCCCCTCGACCGGCTCGGCCACCGCGCGTCCAGGCCAGCTCGGCCGCGCGGGCCAGCGCCTTCGCCAGCGCGGCGCCGTCGGGTTCGCCCGGCATCGACTCGGCGAGGCCGCGCAGCACCTGGCTGAGGATGACGCCGGAGTTGCCGCGGGCGCCGAGCACCGCCCCGCGCGCCATCGAGCCGAGCGTCGCGGCCAGGTCGCCGGGCGGGTCGGTCCGCACCGCCGAGTCGGCCGCCTGCAGCGTGAGCAGCAGGTTCGTGCCGGTGTCGCCGTCCGGCACCGGGTAGACGTTGAGCCGGTCGATCTCCGCCCGGGCGGCCTCCAGCGCCGCGACGGCCCCGGTGCACCAGCGCCGCACGGCCGACGGGTCCAGCACCTCGATCGCCGCCACCTCCCGGCAGGCGAGGGTACGGGGCCGGGCGCGTTTGGTGGCCCCTCGACCCGCTGGCTACACTGGCGCGGTTGCCCGGGACCCGTTGCCCGGCGCCTGACGTGATCATCCGGATTCAGAGGAGTACCTCCGTGGCCAGCGTGTGCGACGTCTGCGGCAAGCGGCCCGGCTTCGGCAAGTCGGTGTCCCACTCCCACCGCCGCACCTCGCGCCGGTGGAACCCGAACGTGCAGACCGTTCGCGCGCTGGTCGCCCCGGGCACCCGCCGCCGGGTGACGGTCTGCGCCTCCTGCCTCAAGGCCGGCAAGGTCACCCGCGCCTAGGGCATGACCAGCGTTCCCGAGGCCCGCTCCGCACTCCGGGAGCGGGCCTCGGCATGTGTCAGGACGGCGGGTCAGGAGGGCGGGTCAGGACGGGTCAGGAGGGCGTCGCCGTCGCTCGCCCAGCCAGGCGCCCAGCCCGTAGTTGAGCCCGCCCAGGCCGAGGCCGGTGACCAGGGTGCCGAGCGCGGTCGCGAACCGGGAGATCCCGTCGCCGTCCGCGGCCAGCCAGAGGATGAAGCCGAGCACGCCGGCGCCGGCGCAGACGTAGCCGACGATCGTGAGCAGCGTGGCCGCCAGCGCCAGCTTGTCCTGCGCCGCCTTCGGCGTGCTCGGCGCGCCGGACGACGGGTGGCCGGAGCCGCCGTAGCCGGGGCCCTGCTGCTGCCCGTACGCCGTGGCCCCGCCGTATCCGTACCCGCCCTGCTGGCCGTACGCGGGCTGCTGCCCGGACGGGTACGGCGGCTGCGCGGGCGGCTGCTCCCCGTACGGCTGGCCGCCGTACCCGCCCTGCTGCCCGTAGCCCTGCTGCGGGTCGTACTGGCCGGAGCCGTAGGTGGGCTCGCTCATGTCCTGCCTCTCTGTCGTTCTACAGCCCCCGGGCGCGCGCGGCGGCGACGACGAGGTCGGCCGCGGCGGCCCAGGAGATGGCGGTGGTGTCGATCACCAGGTGGTAGTGCCGGGCCTCGCCGGGATCGGCCCGGTAGAAGTTGCGCACGTACGAGGCCCGGGCGGCGTCGTTGGACCGCAGCGCCCGGCGGATCTCCGCCTCCGGCTTCCCGGTCCGGGCCACGGCCTGCGCGATCCGCGCCTCCGCCGGGCCGTCGAGCCGTACGTGCAGGGCATCGGCGCGGTCGGCCAGCACGATCGCCGCCGCGCGGCCGAGCACGACCCCGCCGGAGTCCGCGATCTCGTGCAGCACCTCTTCGGTCTTCTCCCGGAAGGCGTGCTCGTCGGTGAACGTGTTGTACGCCAGCGGGCCGGCGCCGGCCATCTCCGGCACCAGCGCCATCGAGGAGATCACCCGCCACAGCCCGCGGTCGGTCGTCTCGTCCCGCCGCTCGGCCTGGTCCAGCGGCACGTCGAGCTTGCGGGCGACGCTGGCCGGGACGGCCCGGTCCACGAACGGCAGCCCGAGCGCCGCGGCGACCGCCGGGCCCGATCTCACTGCCGCCGGCGCCGTACGACGCCGAGACGGTGACGACTCCCACGGGGGCAGAGCATGGCACGGCCCGCGGGTCAGGGCGCCACCCGCTTGCCGAACGAGCGCGACAGCGGCCGGCCGGCGTAGTAGCCGAAACCGTCGACCGGCTGGTAGCCGCTGGACTCGTACAGCGCCGATCGCCTCCGGCTGCACGGTGCCGGTCTCCAGCACCAGCTCCTCGATCCCGGCCGCGGCGGCGGTGCGCTCCAGCTCCGCCAGCACCGCCCGGGCCACCCCGCGGTTGCGGTGCTCGGCCGACCGTGAACATGCGCTTGATCTCGGCCCGGCCGTCGCCGAGGTTCCGCCAGCCGCCGCAGCCGGCCGCCGCGCCGTCGAGCCTGGCCAGCAGGAACAGCCCCTCCGGCGGCAGGAACTCGGCGACGTCGATCGGCGCCTCGTCCCGCCCGCCGTACCGGACCACGTACTCGCCCTGGACCAGCTCGACGAGCTTCAGCGCGTCCGGCTCGTCCAGCCGGACCGGAGTCACCTCGATGGTCATCGCCACCGCCAGGCGTGGTCGACCGGACCGATCCCCGACCCCAGCGGGAAGCCGTGCGCGATCGCGCCGGTGACGTACTCCTTGGCCGCGGCCACCGCCGCCGGCAGCGGGTCGCCGAGCGCGAGCCGGGAGGCGATCGCGCTGGCCAGCGTGCAGCCGGTGCCGTGGGTGTGCCGGTTGTCCAGCCGCGCCGACGCGGTACGTGCGGGTACTCGCCGGTGCGGTCGAGCAGCAGGTCGACCGCGTCGCCGTCGAGGTGGCCGCCCTTGACCAGCACCGCGGCCGGGCCGAGCGCGAGCACCGCCTCGGCCGCCCGGCGCAGGTCGGCCTCGGAGTCGACCTTGACGCCGGTGAGCTGGTTCGACCTCGTACAGGTTCGGGGTGACGAGGGTGGCGACCGGCAGCAGCCGCTCGCGCACCGCGACGACGGCGTCCGGGGCCAGCAGCGAGTCGCCGTGCTTGCTCACCCCGACCGGGTCGACCACCACCGGCACGCCCACCCGGCCGAGCACCTCGGCGACCGCCGACACCAGCTCGGTCGAGGCGAGCATGCCGGTCTTCACCGCGTCGACGCCGATGTCGGACAGCACGCTGTCCAGCTGGGCCCGGACCGCCTCGACCGGCAGCTCCCAGTAGCCCTGCACGCCCAGCGAGTTCTGCGCGGTCACGGCGGCGAGCACGCTCATCCCGTGCACGCCGTGCGCGAGCATCGTCTTGAGGTCGGCCTGGATGCCGGCACCGCCGCCGGAGTCGGAGCCGGCGACGGTCAGCACGCGCGGAGGAGCCACCGCCACGACCACCGTACCTCACTGCGGAAGTGGTCCCAGCCGCCGGGGCCCGGGTAGGCGGCGCCGTCCACGACCACCCCGCGGCCGCGGGCGACCCGGCCGATCACCTTCCACGGCGCCGGCGGCGGCGCGTCGCCGGGGAACGTCGCGGCCAGCGCGTGGTCGTCGCCGCCGGCCAGCACCCAGTCCATCGGCTCGACGCCGAGCGCCTTGCCGACGTCGCGCAGCTTCGCCGGCACCTCCAGCCGGGACGTGTCCAGCTCGATGCCGACCCCGCTGGCCACCGCGACGTGCTGCAGGTCGGCGACGAGGCCGTCGCTGACGTCGACCATCGCGGTCGCGCCGAGCTCGGCCGCCCGCGGGCCCTGCGCGTACGGCGGCTCGGGGCGGCGGTGCGCCGCGACCATGCTCACCGGCGAGCGGAACCCGCGCGCGAGCACGGCCAGCCCGGCCGCGGCCCAGCCGAGCCGGCCGGTGTAGGCGACGACGTCGCCCGGCTTCGCGCCGGACCGGGTCACCGGCGCGCCGGCCCTGCAGGTCGCCGAACGCGGTCACGGCCAGCACCAGCACGTCCGCCCGGACCACGTCGCCGCCGAGCACCCGGGCGCCGAGCGGCTCGCACTCGGCCCGCATCCCGTCGGCCAGCTCCTCCAGCCAGGCCACCGGCAGGTCCGCCGGCACCGCGAGCCCGAGCAGCAGGCCGGTCGGCACCGCGCCCATCGCGGCGACGTCGGCCAGGTTCTGCGCGGCGGCCTTGCGGCCGACGTCGGTGCCGGTCGACCAGTCCCGGCGGAAGTGCCGCGCGTCGACCAGCAGGTCGGTCGTCGCCACCACCCGGCCGTCCGGCGCCGCCAGCACCGCCGCGTCGTCGCCCGGGCCGAGCACCGGCTCGGGGGCCGTACCGGCGGCGAACCTCGCGGTCAGCCGCTCGATCAGGCCGAACTCCCCGACCTCGGCGACAGTGATGGCTCAATCCTCTCGGTGAGATCGTTCCCGGAGCGACTGGGGTAGATTTTCCACCTCCCCGCATCCGTCCGACGAAGGGCTCGCCGTGGTCCAGGCCTACATCCTGATCCAGACCGAGGTCGGCAAGGCCGCCGCGGTGGCGAGCGCAGATCGCCGAGATACCCGGGGTCACCCAGGCCGAGGACGTCACCGGCCCGTACGACGTGATCGTCCGCGCCGAGGCCAACAACGTGGACGAGCTCGGCAAGCTCGTCGTCGCCCGGATCCAGGCGGTCGCCGGCATCACCCGCACCCTGACCTGCCCGGTCGTGCATCTCTAGACTCATCGGGTGCCCGCGGCGACCGACTCGCAGAAGCCGGCGCCGGCGCGGGGCGACCGGCGGTCGGCCGCGCGGCTGGCCACGCTCGTCGCCGTGCCGGTGACGCTCGTGCTGCTCGCCGTGGCCGTCGTGGCCGGGCGGCACGCCGGCTCCGGCGCCGAGCCGGTCGCCCCGGCCACGAGCGCGCCGGCGAGCGCGGCCGCGCTGCCGTCGATCAAGGTCGCCCCGCCGCCGGCGCTGTCGGCCGGGCAGCAGCAGGCCTGCCAGGAGCTGATCTCGGCGCTGCCGACCGACCTCGGCGACCTGCCGGCCCGGCCGGTCGACTCGCCCTCGCCGTACGTGGCCGCCTGGGGCGAGCCGGCGGTGACGCTGCGCTGCGGGGTCGCCCGGCCGCCGTCGTTCGTCGCGACCGCGGACGTGCAGCAGATCAACGGGGTGAGCTGGTTCGCCGAGCGGCGCGGCCCGACCACGGCCTGGGTCGTCGTCGACCGCCCGGTGTACGTCGAGGTGCTCGCCCCGGCCGCGGCCGCGAGCGCCCCGGTGGCCCGGCTGTCCACCGCGGTGACCGCGGCCCTGAAGCCCCGCCCGCTCGACCCGGCGGACTAGCGCCCGGCCAGCGCGGTGCGGATCAGCCGGTCCAGCAGCGCCGGGTAGTCGAGCCCGGAGGCGGCCCAGGCCCGCGGGAACACCGAGATCGGCGTGAACCCGGGCATCGTGTTCACCTCGTTGACGGTGATCCGGCCGCCGGGGCCGACGAAGAAGTCGACCCGGGCCAGGCCGGCGCAGTCCAGCGCGGTGAACGCCCGCGCCGCCAGCTCCTGCAGCCGCGCGGTCACGCTCCGCCGGCAGGTCGGCCGGGATGTCCAGGGCGGAGACGTCGTCGAGATACTTGGCCTCGAAGTCGTACCACTCCCGCCCGTCGCCGAGCAGGATCTCCGCCGGCACGCTCACGTCCGGCGGCGCGCCGTCGAGCCCCTCCAGCACCGCGAGCTCGATCTCCCGCCCCGGCACCGCCGCCTCGACCAGCACCTTGTCGTCGGCCGCCCGGGCCGCCGCGATCGCCGCCGGCAGCGCGGCCCAGTCGTCCACCCGGCTGATCCCGATCGACGAGCCGCCGCGGGCCGGCTTGACGAACACCGGCAGCCCGAGCCGCTCCTGGTCCGCCTCGGCCAGCGACGCCCCGGCCCGGACCACCGCGTACGGCCCCACCGGCAGGCCCTCCGCGGCCAGCAGCTTCTTGGTGAACTCCTTGTCCATCGCCACCGCGCTGCCGAGCACGCCGGAGCCCACGTACGGCACGCCGGCCATCTCCAGCAGCCCCTGGATCGTCCCGTCCTCACCGAACGGCCCGTGCAGCACCGGGAAGACCACGTCCACCCCGTGCAGCACGCTGGCCCCCTCGCCCGGCTCGACCACGACCAGGCCGCCGGCGGTCGGGTCGCCGGGCAGCATCACCGCCGTGCCGGTCTCCACCGTGGGCAGCTCGCGCCCGGCGATCGCGCAGCGCCTGCGGGTCGCCCGAGGTGAGCACCCAGGCGCCCTTGGGCGTGATCCCGACCGGCACCACCTCGTACCGGGCCGGGTCGAGCGCCGCGAGGACGCTCCCCGCGGACACGCAGGAGATCGCGTGCTCCGTGCTCCGGCCGCCGAAGACGACGGCGACGCGCACTCTCCGTCCGGGCATGGACATGCGCGGCACCCTACCCGGGGACCGGCACCCCATCGCTCAGGCACGGAGCGTGGTCAGCGGAACAGCGGGATGACCTGCGCACCGAACCGCGCCATCTCCTCGGCCTGCGGGCTGAACTGCAGCAGCATGAGCCCGGCCCCGGCCTGCTCGTAGGCCCGGATCCGGTCGGCGACCTGCTCCGGCGTGCCGATCAGCCCGGCCCGCAGCCCGCGGTTGGACACGCTGTACTCGCGCAGCGACAGCTCCGCCTCCAGCTGGGAGCCCTTCACGAAGTCCTGGTACGACGCGTACGCCTCCGGGCTGGAGCGCACGTCGAGCACCCGGTCCAGCTCGGCTTTCGCCTCCGCCTCGGTGTCCCGCACGATCACGTAGCCGGACACGCCGAAGCGCAGCGGCGGCCGGCCGGCCTGCTCGCGCAGCTCGGAGATCCGCCGGACCCGGTCGGCGATGACCTCGGGCGGGTCGCCGTGCATGACGTACGCGTCGCCGTGCTCGGCGATCACCCCGAGCGCCCGCGGTGACTCACCGCCCATGTAGACGTCGACGGCCTTGCTCGGCTTGGGCTCGAGGATCGCGCCGTCCAGGTCGTACAGGGCGCCGTGGTGGTCGACGGTCGGCTCGGACAGCAGCCGGCGCAGCACGGTCAGCCACTCCTCGGTGCGCTGGTAGCGCGCGTCGTGCACGTCGAACGGCATCCCGTACTGCCTGGCCTCGTCGGCCCACCAGGACGAGACCACGTTGAGGCTGATCCGGCCCGGGGCGATCAGGTCCAGCGTGGACAGTGCCTTGGCGGTCAGCGAGGGCGCGTGGTAATTCGGCCGGACCGCGAGCATCAGCTCCAGCCGCTGGGTCACCGCGGCCAGCGCGGCGCCGAGCGTCCAGGCGTCGGCGGCCGGCGCGCGGTGGCCCTTGATGTCGTTGAGGTTCAGCTCGGCGAGCAGCGACAGGTCGAACCCGTGCCGCTCGGAGTCGACCGCCAGGTCGCGCAGGTACGGCCAGGCGACCGGCATGCCCTCGTCCTCGACGTTGCGCAGCCAGCCCCCGAACACCGGCATCCAGTAGCCGAACCTCACTGTGCCCGCTCCTCGCGCTCGCTCATGAGATCTCCTTGTCGAGGGTGCCGAGGTAGCGCGCGACGGCGCGGGCGGCCGACCGCGGCGCCACCGCCTCCACGTCCGGGTTGTAGTTGGTGTTGGTGTTCACGTCGTACGTGACCGCGCGGCCGTCCGCGGTCTCGATGAACTCGAAGCCGGCCACCTCCAGCCCGTGCCACCGGGCGAACGACTCGTACGCGTCGGCCAGCCCGGCCGGCAGCGGCTCGGTCCGCAGCGCGAACAGGCTGGCCGGCGTGCCGTCGACCGCGCAGGCGTCGGCCGGGCAGAGCTGGAACCCGCCGCGCTCGGTGTCCGCGGTGATCGCGTAGACCAGCTCGCCGCCGACGATCTCGGCCCGGGTGATCCGCGGCCGGGCCGGCTCGACGTACTCCTGCACCAGCAGCACCCCGTCGACCGGCTCGTCCAGGGCCGGCAGCGCGGCGGCCAGCTCGTCGACCGAGTCGAACCGGGTCACGCCGAGGCCCTTGCCACCCCGGTTGGGCTTGACCACCACCGGCGGCCCGATCGCCGCGGCGGCGGCCAGCAGGTCGTCCGGCCGGTCGCCGACCACCGCGATCGTCCGCGGCACCGCGACCCCGGCCGCCCGCAGCAGCGCCAGCTGGCGCACCTTGGACAGCTCCAGGTCGAGCACGGCCCGCCCGTTCACCACCCGCCGGCCGTACGCCTCCAGCAGGTCGAGCAGCGCGCGGGCGTGCTCGGCCGCGGCGGTGTGCCCGCGGGTGTGCGCGGACGCGCTCATCCGGGACCACCACAGCCCGGGCGGCGGCTCCGCGGTCAGGTCGAGCGACCCGCCGGTCACCAGCGTCTCGTCCCAGTCGACGCCCTCCGCCGCGAAGGCGGCCGCGAACGGCGGCATCCACTCCGGGTTCTCGTGCAGCACGTGGACGGTCACGGGACCGAGTCAACCACCCGAGCGGCGGTACGGCTGTCCACCGGTCAGGCGGTCACCGGCCGTTCGTCCTTCATGTCCCGCCCCATCAGCGACGGCACCAGCTCGGTCGCCCGCATCCGGTCGTGGCAGACCCGCACGACGCCCTCGGTGATCGGCACGTCGACGCCGACCCGGCGGGCCAGCTCCAGCACCGACCGGCAGGACTGGACGCCCTCCGCGGTGGTCCGCACCGCCGCCCTGGCCTGCTCCAGCGACTCGCCCCGGCCGAGCCGCTCGCCGAACGTCCGGTTGCGGGACAGCCGGGAGCTGCAGGTGGCGACCAGGTCGCCGAGCCCGGCCAGGCCGGCGAAGGTGAGCGGGTCGGCGCCGAGCGCCGCCCCGAGCCGGGCGGTCTCGGCCAGCCCGCGGGTGATCAGCGAGGCCCTGGTGTTGTCGCCGAAGCCCATCCCCTCGGCCATCCCGGCGGCCAGCGCGATGACGTTCTTCACCGCCCCGCCGAGCTCGCAGCCGACCACGTCGGTGTTGGTGTACGAGCGCAGGTACGGCGTGAAGCAGGCCCGCTGCAGCAGCTCGGCCCGTCGCCTTGTCGACGCAGGCGACGACCGTCGCGGCCGGCTGCTCCTCGGCGATCTCCCGGGCCAGGTTGGGCCCGGAGACCACGGCGACCCGCTCCGGGCCGCAGCCGGCGACCTCGCCGATCACCTCGCTCATCCGCTTCGCGGTGCCGAGCTCGATCCCCTTCATCAGGCTGACCAGCGTGGCGTCCGGCTCGATCGCCGCCGCCCAGCCGGCCAGGTTTTCCCGCAGCCGCTGCGCCGGCACCGCCAGCACCACGATCTCCGCCTTGTCCAGCGCCTCGGCCGGGTCGGCGGTCGCCCGGAGCGCCGTGGGCAGCGCGACACCGGGCAGGTATTCGGGGTTCTCGTGCCGCTCGGCCACCGCGGCGATCAGCTCGGGCCGGCGGCCGACCAGCGTCACGTCCCCGCCGGCGTCGGCGAGCACCTTCGCGAACGTGGTCCCCCAGGAGCCGGCGCCGAGCACGGCTGTGCGCATCAGGACGCCTCGCGGGCCGGCGGCCGGCGGAAGAACTCCGGCGGCGGGGTCTCGCCGCGTACCTCGGCCAGCTGGTCGCGGACCGCCCCCATGATCACGTCGGTCACCTCGCGCAGCAGGTCCGCGGTCAGCGGCCGCCCCCGGTACGCGGACAGGTCGAGCGGCGGGCCGGCCACCGACCAGACCTCGTGCCGCGGCAGCGGCCGGATCCGCTTGTGCTCGACGTCGACCGCGTGCTGCGGGCCCCAGTTGGCGACCGGGACGATCGGCGCGTCGGTGGCCAGCGCCAGCCGGGCCACCCCGGTGCGGGCCTGCATCGGCCAGAAGCCGGGGTCGCGGGTGACCGTGCCCTCCGGGTAGATGCACACCGCCTCGCCCCGGGCGAGCGCGGCGTGCGCCTCCTCGAGCGAGTTGCGGGCGGCGGCGGTGCCCCGGCTGACCGGGATCTGGCTGGCGCCGCGCAGCAGCCTGCGCACCCCCTTGACCCGGAACAGGCTGTCCTTGACCAGGAACCGCGGGATCCGCCCGGAGTCCCAGACGAACTCCGCCAGCGTGATCCAGTCGGCCTGCGAGACGTGGTTGGCGACCAGCACCACCCCACCGGTGGGCGGGACGTGCTCGCGGCCGCGCCAGCGCCGCTTGAAGAACACCGCGTTGATCGGCTTCACCAGCACCACCGCGAGCCAGATCCAGCGCCCGGCGTTCCTGTGCCCCGGCTTCACCCGGCCCACCTCCTCCGCACGACCCCGCCGTCGTTGCACGCGCAGTCTTCCCGGCCGCCGGCACCGGTGTCCACGCGGCCCGCGGCGCGGCGCCGGCGGGCGGGTAGCCTGGGGCGCCGTGCAGTGGTCCGTGGTCGTCCCGGTCAAGCGCCTGCGGCTGGCCAAGTCCCGGCTGTACGCGGTGGGCCGGCCGCGGCCGGAGCACGAGGAGCTGGCGCTCTGTCTCGCCCTGGACACGGTCGCCGCGGCGCTGGCGGCCGGCACGGTGCGGCGGCTGTTCGTGGTCACCGACGACCCGGCGGCGCGGGAGGCGATGGCGGCCGCCGGCGCGCTGGGTGCTGCCGGACGAGCCGAACGCGGGGCTCAACCCGGCGCTCGCGCACGGCGCGGCGGCCGCGATGGCGGCGGTCGGCGCGCGACGGCGTGGCGCTGCTGTCCGCCGACCTGCCGGCGCTGCGGCCGGCCGAGCTCGACGCCGCGCTGGCGGCCGCGGCCGAGCACGACGCGGCGTTCGTGGCCGACGCCCGCGGCACCGGGACCACGCTGCTGGCCACCGCTCCCGGCCGGCCGGTCACGCCGCGGTACGGCCAGGCCTCGGCCGCGGCGCACCGGGCCGCCGGCGCGGTCGAGCTGACCGGCGACTGGCCGTCGCTGCGCAACGACGTCGACACCGCGGCCGACCTGCGCACCGCGGCCGAGCTCGGGCTCGGTCCGGCCACCTCGGCCTGGACCGCCACCCACGCCGTCGCCTGAGGTGCGCGTGCAGGCGACGGTGGCGACGTTCGACCCGGAGACCGGCAGCGGGACCGCGCTGACCGACGACGGCCGCCGGATCGCGTTCGACGGGGCCGCGTTCGCGGCCGGCGGTCTGCGGCTGCTGCGGCCCGGTCAGCGGGTCCGGATGGACCTCGCGGACGGCCGGGTCGTCCGGGTCACCATCGCGACCCTTCCCTGAGTCCCTCCCGCCATTCACCTGGCTGAGCAATCATGGCCACATGACCGCCGACGACATCACCCGGGGGCCGGAGCCCGCGCGCACGCTCGCCGATCTCCAGCCGGACGACGCCGACGGCGCGCTGTCCGCCGACTTCGACGGCCACGACCTGCCCGTCGCGCCGGACCTGCCGGACGACCGGTTCTCCAGCCGCGAGCTGTCCTGGCTGGAGTTCAACGCCCGCGTGCTGGCCCAGGCCGAGGACCGCCGGCTGCCGCTGCTGGAGCGGATGAAGTTCCTCGCGATCTTCGCCAGCAACCTGGACGAGTTCTACATGGTCCGGGTCGCCGGGCTGAAGCGGCGGCTGGACATGGGCCTCGGCATCCGGTCCTCGGACGGGCGGACCGCCCGGGAGACGCTCGTCGCAGGTGTCGCTGCGGACCCAGGAGCTGGTCGCCCGGCACTCCGCGCTCTGGCAGGACGACATCGAGCCGGCCCTGGCCGGGGCCGGCATCCGGGTGCTGCGCTGGGACGGGCTCGACGCGGCCGAGCGCAACCGGCTGGCCGAGTACTTCCGGGCCCAGGTGTTCCCGGTCCTCACCCCGCTCGCGGTCGACCCGTCGCACCCGTTCCCGTACATCAGCGGGCTCTCGCTCAACCTGGCCGTGCTCGTCCGCGACACCGGCGCGCCGGGCGGAGCGGCCGAGCGGTTCGCCCGGGTCAAGGTGCCCAACAACGTGGCCCGGTTCGTGGACGTGAAGGACCCCCGGGCCGAGGCGGCGTACCTGCCGATGGAGGACCTCATCGCCGCCCACCTCGACATGCTCTTCCCAGGGCTGGAGGTGGTCGAGCACCACCTGTTCCGGGTCACCCGCAACACCGACATCGAGGTCGAGGAGGACCGGGACGAGGACCTGCTGCAGGCGCTGGAGCGGACGCTGACCCGGCGCCGGTTCGGCCCGGCGGTGCGGCTGGAGGTGCAGGACACGATCACGCCGCGGGTGCTCGACCTGCTCACCGAGGAGATCGACGTGCCCGAGGACGACGTGTTCTACGTCCCCGGGCTGCTCGACCTCGCCTCGCTCTGGCAGGTCTACGACGTGGACCGCCCTGACCTCAAGGAGCCGCCGTTCGTGCCGTCGACGCCGCCGAGGTTCGCCGAGAACGAGACGGCCAAGAGCGTGTTCGCCACCCTGCGGGAGGGCGACGTGCTCGTGCACCACCCGTACGAGTCGTTCGCCACGAGCGTGCAGCGGTTCATCGAGCAGGCCGCGAACGACCCGAACGTGCTCGCGATCAAGCAGACCCTCTACCGCACCTCCGGCGACTCGCCGATCGTCGAGGCGCTCATCGACGCCGCCGAGGCCGGCAAGCAGGTCGTGGTGCTGGTCGAGATCAAGGCCCGGTTCGACGAGCAGGCCAACATCCGCTGGGCCAAGGCGCTGGAGCGGGCCGGCTGCCACGTCGTCTACGGCGTGGTCGGCCTGAAGACGCACTGCAAGACCGCGCTGGTGGTCCGCCAGGAGGGCGGCTCGATCCGCCGCTACTGCCACATCGGCACCGGCAACTACAACCCCAAGACCGCCCGGCTGTACGAGGACCTCGGGCTGTTCACCGCCGACCCGGACGTCGGCGCCGACCTCACCGACCTGTTCAACGTGCTGACCGGCTACTCGCGGCAGACCGAGTACCGCTCGCTCGTCGTGGCGCCGCACGGCATCCGCCGCGGCATCATCGAGCGGATCGGGCGGGAGATCGAGCACGCCCGCGCCGGCCGGTTCGCGCGGATCCAGATCAAGACCAACCACCTCGTCGACGAGGAGATCATCGACGCGCTCTACCGGGCGGCGAAGGCCGGCGTCGAGGTCGACCTGCTGGTGCGGACGTTCTGCACGATCCGGGCCGGCGTACCGGGCCTGTCCGAGAACCTCAGGGTCCGCTCGATCCTCGGCCGCTTCCTCGAGCACAGCCGGATCATCTGCGTCGAGAACGACGGCGAGCCGGAATACCTGCTCGGCAGCGCCGACCTCATGCACCGCAACCTCGACCGGCGGGTGGAGGTCATGGTGCAGGTGACCGATCCGACCGCCCGCGAGCACCTGCGGGACACGCTCGACCTCGCCTTCGCCGACGACGTGGCCGCCTGGGAGCTGCGGCCGGACGACGCGTGGACCCGCAACGCCGGACAGCCGGGCAAGCCGTTGCGGGACTACCAGGACGTGCTCATGCGTCGGCACGCCAGCCGCGCCCAGTGACGGGCGAGCGCATCCTCGCGGCCGGCGGGATGCTCTGGCGGCCGGTCGCGACGGGGATCGAGCTGTGCCTCGTGCACCGTCCCCGCTACGACGACTGGTCGCTGCCCAAGGGCAAGCTGCACACCGGCGAGCTGCCGCTGGCCGCGGCCGTGCGCGAGGTCACCGAGGAGACCGGGGTGCACCCGGTCGTCGGCCGGCGGCTGCCCACCCAGCGCTACGAGCTCGGCCCGGACCGCAAGTACGTCGACTACTGGGCGATGACGCCGGCGGACGGGACGTTCGTGGCCACCGACGAGGTGGACTCGCTGCGCTGGGTCACGCCGGTGCTCGCGGCCTCGACGCTGACCTACGACCGGGACCGGAGGCTCGTCGCGACGTTCGCGGCCGAGCCGGTGCCGACGGCGATGGTGCTGCTGGTGCGGCACGCCAAGGCCGGCAGCCGGTCGCGGTGGAAGGGCGAGGACGCGCAGCGGCCGCTGGACGCCGCCGGTCGCGCCCAGGCCGAAGGGCTGCGGCAGGCGCTGCGCTGGTTCGGCCCGACCGCGATCCGCTCGGCCGACCTGGTGCGGTGCACGCAGACCGTGGCGGCGCTGGCCGAGGACCTCGGGCTGCCGGTCGGCAGCGATCCGGCGCTGTCCGAGGAGGCGTACGGGAAGGACCCGGCGGCCGCGCTGGAGCGGGTGCAGGCGGCCGCCGCGGCCGGCGGGGTCACCGTGCTGTGCAGCCAGGGCGGGGTGATCCCGGGCCTGCTCGACACGCTGGCCGAGCGGGACGGGGTCACGCTCGGCCGGCGGGCCGGCAGCAAGATCCCGGCCCGCAAGGCGAGCACCTGGGCACTGTCCTTCGTGGACACGCGGCTGGTCGCCGCCGACTACTACCCCGACCTCGCCCTGGCGGCCCGATTCACTCCATAGTGGACGCCACGCCGGCGGGTCGCCGACGCGAGCAGCGCGGCCACCGCCGCCGGGTCGTCGCCCATCGGGACGTGCCCGCAGCCGGGCAGCGCGACCACCCTGGCGCCGGCGGGCAGCTGCTCGACGTGCCGGGACGTGCGGGACAGCAGCAGGCGGTCGCGCGAGCCGAACGCGACGGTGACCGGCGCGTCGATCGCCACCGTCGAGCGGTAGTGGCGGTCGGCCGTCGCGCGCAGGGTGGGCAGGAAGCCGGGGCAGCGGGCGGAGGCGGTGATCGCCGCGCGGGCCTGCTCCGGGGTCATCCGGCCCGGCCGGGCGTAGACCTGGGCCAGCGTCGACCGACCGGACCGCGCCGGAACCGCATCAGCGCGTTCAGCGGCCGCTCCAGCCGGTGGGTGAGCCCGCGGACGGCGCGCAGGCTCAGCCTCGCGTACCGGGGCGTGCGGTCCGGCCAGAGGCCGGCCGGGGAGAGCAACGCGACCGAGGCGAGCGGGCGCTGCGCGGCCAGCTCGAGCGCGACCCAGCCGCCGAGCGAGTTGCCGGCCACGTGCGGGCGGTCGATGCCGAGCTCGTCGAGCAGCCCGGCCACGGCGGCGGCCAGCGCGGCCGGCGTCGGCTCCTGTCCGGCCGGCAGCGGCGGCGACTCCCCGAACCCGGGCAGGTCGACGGCCAGCACGTCGAACTGCGCCGCCAGCGCCGGCACGACCGGATCCCACGCTCCCCGGTAGGACCCGATCCCGTGCAGGAGGACAAGCGTCTCCCCCGCACCCACTCGCGAATACCTCAGCACGCTCATACCTCAAGGACGGCCGGCCGCCGGCCACTGTGACATCCACCCGGGCCCATCGCCGTGCGGCTCCGTCAGACGTCCCGCGGTGCCGTGCACGCGCGCGACCTTGCGGTGCGCGGGCGGCGGCTCCTGGCGCGCGCCCGACCCGAGCGGTCGCGCGAGCGGTGGTGCCTGAACGCGCGCGTCCCCGGGTCGGCGGGAGGCCGACCCGGGGACGCTGGTGCGTGCTGCGGTCAGGCGGTGCTTCGCGCCGCGGTCTTCCGCGGCGCCGCCTTCGCCGTCGTCTTCCGCGCCGTCGTCGCCTTGGCGGTGGTCTTCTTCGCCGCGGTCGTCTTGGCCGCGGTCGTCTTCGCCGCCGTGGTCTTCGCCGCCGTGCGTCCGGGTCGCCTTCGCCGTCGTCCGCTTCGCGGGCGCCGACTTGGCCGCGGTCTTCTTCGCCGGAGCCTTCGCCGCGGTCGCCTTGCGCCGGCCGCCGTCGTCCGCGTCGTCGTCGACTTCGCCGGGGTCGCCTTCGCCGCCGCCTTGGCCGGTGCGATCTTCGGCAGCTTCTTCGACCCGTTCACGACGTTCTTGAACTCCTGGCCGGCGCGGAACGCCGGCACCGAGGTCTTCTTGACCCGCACCTTCTCTCCGGTGGCGGGGTTGCGCGCCGTCCGCGCGGCACGGTCGCGCTTCTCGAAGACGCCGAAGCCGGTCAGCGCGACCTTCTCGCCCTTCTGCACGGTCCGGTAGACCGTGTCGAGAAGCGCGTCCACCGTCGCGGCGGTGCGTTTCTTGTCCTCGCCGAGACGCGTGGAGAGCGCCTCGACCAGCTGAGCCTTGTTCACTGTTGGGTCCTCCCCGGGACAGGTCTCGGCTTGTCGCGCCGATTATGGGGCGAACGGTAAGCGTCGGACCGGCGTAAAACAAACACCGGCGTGCTCACGGATCGCCTGTGTCGCAAGCGGTTCCCGATTATGCCCATCGGGAAACCATTACGGTACAGGCGATTTCGTCTCAGGAGGGCCGTACGAGCAAGTCCAGCCGAACGAAGTCGAGATCGTAGGAGCCGTCGGCGCGTCGCAGCTCGGCCACCGCCCGCTCCTCGACCCGGCCGCGGAACTCCGCCACAGCCGCCGCCGGCAGCACCGGCTCGTACGCCGGAAAGGTCTGCGAGCGCAGCCACCCGAGCATCTCGGCGGCCGTGCCGAACCGCCGGACCTGTCCCAGCAGCCGCACCCAGCCGTCGTCCGGGACCGCGAACCCGGCCGCCGCCAGCAGCGGCCGGTAGTCCGCCGGCGCCGGGAAGAACCAGCCCGCCGGCCCGCCGCCGAGCCGGGCCGACTCCTCGTCCAGGATCGCCTTCACCGCCGCGATCTGCCCCTGCCCGCCGAACTGCGCCCGGAACAGCCCGCCGGCCCGCAGCACCCGGCGCAGCTGCG
Organism: uncultured Actinomycetota bacterium; assembly: GCA_963770145.1. Taxonomy (GTDB): domain Bacteria; phylum Actinomycetota; class Actinomycetes; order Mycobacteriales; family CADCTP01; genus CADCTP01. Next base: position 189,400 of record CAVYOJ010000005.1, read on the forward strand.
CGAGCATCCCGGGATGGTCGGCCGCCGGCACCCAGTGCAGCGCGGCGACCGAGAACACCGCGTCGGTCGAGTCCGCCGGTACGACCCGGTCGAGCTCCTGCGCCGCGGCAGACCGCGAACCGCACCGACGGCGAGGCGTGCCGGGCCGCCGTCGCGACCATCCCGGGATCGGCGTCCACCCCGAGCACCTCGACGCCCGGGCCGAGCGTCGCCAGCCGGGCGGTGAAATCGCCGACACCGCAACCGACGTCGAGCACGCGCGCCCCGGCGGGCAGCGTCAGCCCGCCGAGGAAGTCGTCGTCGTGCCGGCGGTGGTGGGCGGTGTTCGCCGCGTACAGCGCGGCGTCCCAGGAGGTGGTCACGGTCTCAGCGGGCCGGCAGGGTGGTGGGCAGGAACGCCGGCCGGCCCGCCTCGTACGCGTCGACCTCGTCGGTGTGGGTGAGCGTCAGCCCGATGTCGTCGAGCCCGTTGAGCAGCCGCCAGCGGGTGAAGTCGTCGAGCTCGAAGCCGACCGACGTCCCGCCGTAGCGGAGCTGCCTGGCCTCCAGGTCGACGGTCAGCTCGGCCGCCGGGTCCTGCTCGGTGCGCTCCCACAGCTGCTCGACGACGTCCTCGGGCACGACGACCGTGAGCAGCCCGGCCTTGAGCGAGTTGCCGCGGAAGATGTCGCCGAACCGCGGCGACAGCACGACCCGGAAGCCGTAGTCCTGCAGCGCCCAGACGGCGTGCTCGCGGGACGAGCCGGTGCCGAAGTCCGGGCCGGCGACGAGGATCGACGCGCCCTCGTACTCGGGGCGGTTGAGGACGAAGGCCGGGTCGTTGGCCCGCCAGGCCGCGAACAGGCCCGCGCCGAAGCCGGTCCGGCTGACCTGCTTGAGCCAGACGGCCGGGATGATCTGGTCGGTGTCCACGTCGCTGCGGCGCAGCGGGAGGACGCGGCCGGTGTGGACGCTGAACTTCTCCACTGGAGGTCCCTTCGGGCTCAGAGGTCGGCCGGCGCGGCCAGCCGGCCGGTGACGGCGGTGGCGGCGGCGACCGGCGGCGAGACGAGGTGGGTGCGGCCGCCCTTGCCCTGCCGACCCTCGAAGTTGCGGTTGCTGGTGCTGGCCGAGCGCTCCCCCGGCGCGAGCTGGTCCGGGTTCATGCCGAGGCACATCGAGCAGCCGGCCGAGCGCCACTCGGCGCCGGCGGCGAGGAACACCTCGTGCAGCCCCTCGAGCTCGGCCTGCTCCTTGACCCGCATCGAGCCCGGCACGACGAGCATCCGCACGCCGTCGGCGACCGTCCGGCCCGCCAGCACCGCGGCGGCGGCCCGCAGGTCCTCGATCCGCCCGTTGGTGCAGGAGCCGAGGAACACCGTGTCCACCGCGATGTCCCGCATCGGGGTCCCGGCCCGCAGGTCCATGTACGCCAGCGCCGACTCGGCCGCCGAGCGCTGGTTGGGGTCGGTCATCGCGGCCGGGTCCGGCACCCGCCCGGACAGCGGCACCCCCTGGCCCGGGTTGGTGCCCCAGGTGACGAACGGCGTGAGCGCCGCCGCGTCGAGCACGACCTCGCGGTCGAACGTCGCGTCCGGCTCGGACCGCAGCGTCCGCCAGTGGGCCAGCGCGGCGTCCCAGTCGGCGCCCTGCGGCGCGTGCGGCCGGCCCTTGAGGTAGGCGAAGGTCGTCTCGTCCGGCGCGACCATGCCGGCCCGGGCGCCCGCCTCGATCGTCATGTTGCAGATCGTCATGCGGGCCTCCATCGACAGCGCCTCGATGGCCGACCCGCGGTATTCGACCATGTGACCCTGGCCGCCGCCGGTGCCGATCTTCGCGATGAGCGCGAGGATGACGTCCTTGGCGGTCACGCCGGGCGGCAGCGTCGCCGTCCACGGTCACCGCCATCGTCCGAAGTGGACGCAGCGGAAGCGTCTGGGTGGCGAGCACGTGCTCGACCTCGCTGGTCCCGATGCCGAAGGCGAGGGCGCCGAACGCGCCGTGCGTGCTGGTGTGCGAGTCGCCGCAGACGATCGTCATGCCCGGGCTGGGTGAGCCCGAGCTGCGGGCCGATGACGTGCACGATGCCCTGCTCGAGGTCGCCCATCGGGTGCAGCCGGACGCCGAACTCGGCGCAGTTGCGGCGCAGCGTCTCCACCTGGGTGGCCGACACCTGGTCGGCGATCGGCAGCTCGATGCCGACGGTCGGCACGTTGTGGTCCTCGGTGGCGATGGTGAGATCGGGCCGCCGCACCGACCGGCCGGCCATCCGCAGCCCGTCGAAGGCCTGCGGGCTGGTCACCTCGTGCACGAGGTGCAGGTCGATGTAGAGCAGGTCGGGCTCGTCCCCGGCCCGCCGCACCAGGTGCGACTCCCACAGCTTCTCGGCCAGGGTGCCGGCCATGTCGCTCGCCTCATCTCACATTATGGGACTAGCATCTTGTTTCATGGGACAGCTTAGCGGAGTCGGCGTGCTGGACAAGTCGGTCGCGGTGCTGGACGCGGCCGCGCACGCGCCGGTCGGGCTCGGCGACCTGGTCGAGCTGACCGGGTTGCCGCGGGCGACCGCGCACCGGCTCGCGGTCGCGCTGGAGGCGCACCGGATGCTGGTGCGCGACCCGTCCGGGCGCTGGGTGCCCGGGCCGCGGCTGGCCGAGCTGGCCCGCAGCGCGCCCGATCCGCTGCTGGCCGCCGCCGGGCCGGTGCTGGCCCGGCTGCGCGACCGCAGCGGCGAGAGCGCGCAGCTCTACCGGCGCGACGGCGACGAGCGGGTGTGCCTGGCCGCGGCGGAGCGGACCAGCGGGCTGCGCGACGACGGTGGCCGTCGGCGCCCGGCTGACCATGACGGCCGGCTCGGCGGCGCAGGTGCTCGCCGCCTGGAGCGAGGACGACCTGCCGCCGGGCGCCCGGTTCGGCCAGCGGGCGCTGGCCGAGGTCCGCCGCCGCGGCTGGGCCTACTCGGTCGGCCAGCGCGAGGCGGGCGTCGCGTCGGTCTCGGCGCCGGTGTTCGACCACGCCGGCGACGTCACGGCGGCGATCTCGGTGTCCGGCCCGGTGGAGCGGCTGACCCGCCGGCCCGGTCCCAGGTTTGCGCCGCTCGTCACCGCCGCCGCGACCGCGCTGGGCGTCCGGCTGTAACGTTCCTCGGTCGGACGAGCATTACCCAGGCGTACGGTCTGACCTGCGCTGATGGACGGGTCGTGACGGTAAGACCGCACGCCGTGATTCACCCGTTCGGGACCCGGAGCGGGCCGCCGGGAGCGCTTAGGGTTCCGACGTCCACGACAGCCCGACCGGTCCGCCCGGACCCGGCTGGGCCCGGGCCCGCAATGGCGCGGACTCGGGTCGTGGTGTCGCGCGGTCGCCGCGAGCGGGTCGCGCACGACAGCTGAGGGGAAGTGCTAGGGCCGGCGAGCGATCGCCGGCCCTAGCGCTGTGCGGGAGTCTCTCCGGCCGTCCCGGACGCCGGCGGCGGCCGGCCCGGCGCCGGCCGGACGGTGTCGGAGGTCGGCTGCGACGGCGTGGCGTCGGCGGGGTGGGCGGGTGCGCTCAGAGCCCGGCGCGGGTCTCCTCGACGAGGTGGTCCAGCGCCGCGGCCGGGTCGTCGACGGCGCGCTGCCGGTCGGCCGACGTGCCGCGGTGCAGGATCGCCTCGACGCCGGCGGCCACCGCGGCCTGGTCGCCGAGCTCGTCCAGCGCCGGCCGGACGTGCTCGAGCAGCGCGCGGACGACCTCCCGGGCCGGCAGCGCCGCCGCGCCGCGCGGGTCGACCAGCACGTCGGCCAGTCCGGACCGGGCGGCCCGCCAGCGCGCGGCCCGGACCAGCTCGGGCCGCGGCGGGGTGAACGCCGGCCCGGTGCCGGCCGCCGACCGCGGCGCGGTCAGCACCAGTGCCCGGGCCAGCCCGGCCAGCGTGACCGCGTCGTCCAGCAGCGGGACGGCGTCGCAGACCCGGACCTCGAGCGTCGGATACCGGGCGGAGGGCCGGACGTCGAAGTAGACCATCCCGGGGTCGGTCACCGTCCCGGACGCGATCAGCCCGTCGACCATCGCGTCGTACTCGGCGGCCGAGCCGAACGCCAGCGGCGGCCCGGCCGACGGCCAGCGCGACCACAGCACGCTCCGGTACGAGGCGTAGCCGGTGTCCTCGCCGTCGAAGTAGGGCGACGACGCCGAGAGCGCGATCAGCACCGGCAGCCACGCGCCGACCAGCGGCAGCGCCGCCACCGCCAGCTCCCGGTCGTCGACCCCGACCTGGGTCTGCATCGCGCAGACCAGCTGCTGCCGGCCGAGCTCGGCGTAGTCGGCGACCATCCGCTCGTACCGGCGCTTCGGGTAAGGCTGGCCGTCCAGGTCGAGCGCGGCCGGCACCGAGCCGGCCGCCACCACGGCGAGCCCGGCGTCCGCGGCCGCGGTCAGCGCCGCCCGCCGCTGCGTCACCAGCTGCGCCCGCAGCTCGGCCAGCGTGCCGCAGACGCCGGTGGACACCTCGATCTGGGACCGCTGCAGCTCCGGCTCGACCTCGAGGCCCTGCGCGGCGGCCGCGGCGACCACCCGCTCGGCGTCCTCGGCCGGCACCCGGCGGCGCGGGTCGACCAGGTGGAACTCCTCCTCGACGCCGATCGTGACGCCGGCGCGTTCACCGGCCGAGGCCGTCGACGACCTCGATACCCGGCAGCCCGGCCAGCACCTCGCCCGGCAGGCGCAGCTTCGAGCGGCGCACACCCGACCCGATGACGACCGCGTCCGCCGCCGCGACCGCCGCGTCGACCAGCACCGGCCAGCCCGGCGGCAGCCCGATCGGCGTGATCCCGCCGTACTCCATGCCGGTGCCGGCGACCGCCTCGTCCATCGGCATGAACGAGGCCTTGCGCACGTCCAGCCGGCGGCGGGCGACGCCGTTCACGTCGGCCCTGGTGGTGGCGAGCACCACGCAGGCCAGCTGGCGCTGCGCGCCCTCCCGCTTGCCGGCGATCACCACGCAGTTGGCCGACTCCTCCAGCGGCACCCCGTACCGCTCGGTGAACGCGGCGGTGTCGGCCACGTCCGGGTCGATCGCGGCGACGGCGATCCGCTCGACCGGCCGCTCCCCGGCCCAGCCGCGCAGCGCGGCCAGCACCGGCGCGGCCAGCAGGTCGGGCCGGGTCAACGCCGGCACCAGCTCAAGAGTCTCGATCACCCGCCCATCCTCCGCCGTGCCGTGGGACGCTGCGCGCATGGGGGTCACCGTGGCGGTACGCGGGCTGCGGCTGGCCGCGGCCGGGCTCGGCATCGCCGCGCTGGTCACCGCGCTGGTGCAGAGCACCGGCTCGGTGGCGAACTTCTTCTCGTACTTCACGGTCGAGAGCAACATCCTCGCGGTCGTTGTCCTGGCCGGCGGCGCCGTGCTGACCGGCTGCCCGCGCGGCTGGCCGTACTTCCGCGGCGCGGTCACCCTCTACATGGCCATCACCGGCATCGTGTACGCGCTGCTGCTGTCCGATGTGGACGTGCAACTGTCCTCGCGCTGGGTGAACGCGACGCTGCACGAGATCCTCCCGCTGGTCCTGCTGGCGGACTGGATCCTCCTGCCGCCGTGGCCGCGGGCGTCGTACCGGAAGGCGCTGGGCTGGCTGGCGTTCCCGCTGGCGTTCGTCGCCTACTCGCTGATCCGCGGGCCGATCGTGGACTGGTACCCGTACCCGTTCCTCGACCCGCGACCGCACGGGTATCTGCACGTGGTCTGGATGTCCGTGCTGATCGGGCTCGGGATGGTGCTGCTCGCACTGGCCGTCATGCGGATCGGCAGGCAGCGGCTGGCCGCTCAGTCGCGCTCGCCCGCGGCCAGGACGATGTCGAAGCGGACCTGAGTCCAGCTGCCGTCGACGACCCGGCCGTCCGGCGTCGGCCCGTCCGACCGTACGAACGGCGTGACCAGCGACTCGCGCACGCCGAACACGCTGTCCCCGCCGAGCGACTCGCCGGCCACGAAGATGTGCGTGACCAGCGTGCGGAAGCCCGGCGCGCTGACCATGAAGTGCAGGTGCGGCGCCCGCATCGGCGACCGCCCGGTGGCCGCGAGCAGCCGGCCGACCGGCCCGTCGGCCGGGATCGGGTACGGCGTCGGGGTCAGCGCCCAGAACCGGAACCCGCCCTCGCCGTCGGCGACGAGGTGGCCGCGGGCCGCGGTGCGGGGGTCCGCGTACTGCACGTCGTAGAAGCCGTCGTCGTCGGCCTGCCAGACCTCGAGCAGTGCGCCGGGGATCGGCTTGCCGTCGACGTCGCGGACGGATCCCTCGACCCAGCAGGGCTCCCCGGGTGCGCCGGAGGCGATGTCGCCGCCCGGCTCGATCTCCGGCGACCCGGCGACGAAGAACGGGCCGAGCACGGTCGACTCGGTCACCTCGCCCTCGGCCGCGTGGTTGATCGTGATCGTCTGCATCGACAGCCCGAGCACGTCGGAGAGCAGGATGAACTCCTGCCGCCTGTCGTCGGTGATGTGCCCGGCGTCGGTGAGGAAGCCGATCGCGGCGGCCCACTCCGGCTCGGTCAGCCGGACCTCGCGGGCGAACGCGTGCAGGTGCCGGGTGAGCGCGGTCATCAGCGTGCGCAGCCGCTCGTCCGGCGTGCCGGCGAAGCTCGCGACGACCGTCTCGGTCAGCTCCTGCTCGTCCCGGTCGCTCACGCCAGCCCTCCCGGGTCGTCCCCGGCCCAGGCGGCCCGCAGCAGCCGGGTCAGCGCCGCCGCGTCGACCGGGCGCGGGTTGTTCGCCGGCACCGCCGGCAGCACGGCGTCGACCGCCTCCGGCAGGTCCTCCGCGCGCAGGCCGATGTCCCGCAGCGCCCGCGGGGCGTCCAGGTCGTCGCGCAGGTCCTCGAGACCGGCCAGCGCGTCGATCGACCCCAGCGCACCCGCGATCCGGGCGGCCGCGTCCGGCGCGGCCGGCGCGTTGAAGGCGACCACGTACGGCAGCACGATCGCGTGCATGGCCGCGTGCGGCAGGTCGAACCGGCCGCCGAGCACGTGGCAGATCCTGTGGTGCAGCCCCGAGCCGGCCGAGGCGAACGCGACCGCGGCGAGATAGCAGCCGTACTGGGTGCGGGCCGGGTTGCCGGAGCGCAGGCCGTCGTTGAGCGCGCGCAGTCCCTCCAGGGCCAGGGCGGCGTCGATCGGGTCGGCGGTCGGGCCCCACAGCGCGTCCACGCAGTGCGCGACCGCGTTGAGGCCGGAGGCCGCGGCCAGCTCCGGCGGCATCGAGGCGACCAGGTCCGGGTCGTAGACGACCACCTCGGGCAGCACCCGGTCGGCGCTGCCGGTGCGCTTGCCGGCCGGTCCGGTCAGCACCCCACACGTTGGTCGCCTCGGAGCCCGCGTACGTCGTCGGGACCGCGACGATCCGCACCGGCCGGTGCAGCGCGACCACCTTGGCCAGCCCGATCGCGGAGCCGCCGCCGATCGCGACGACGACGTCGGCGCCGGCCTCGGCCGCGGCCCGGGTGGCCCGCTCGGCCAGCGCCTCCGGGACGTGCTGGACGACCTCGGTCCAGCGCAGCGCGGTGCGGCCGGTCAGCGCGTCCAGCAGCGCCGCGTGCCGATCGCCGCCGATCACCATCACCGCGCGCGGCTCGAGCCGGTCGAGCTCGGCCCGGATCCGGGCCAGCGCGCCACCCGGATCGAGCACGACCCGCTGGCCCAGGGTGCGATGCGCGAACCGCACGTCAGGCCGCCCGGTGCAGGATCGCCCGCAGCGCCGGCAGCAGCGCGCCTCCGGACCGCGGGCCGGTCGTCGGGCCGCCGGCCGACGTGCTCGTCCGGACCGCACCGCGCCGCTCTCCTGGTCGCCCACGCCACCCCTCCACACACCTCGCCGCCCGCCGCCCAGAATGTAGCGGGCGCAACTACTTCGCCGTCCGTCCCCACGGACCTCCGCAGGGAGGGCGCCGGGCCGGAGTCGCACCGCGGCCGGTCCGCCGGTCCGGTCGGCCTCTGCCCTAGCGGCTGGGGCCGCGGATCCGCCGGGCGACGCCGACCAGCAGCAGCAGTGCGGCGGCGAGGGCGGCCACGAAGCACACCGCAGCCACGTCCCGCACCCACAGCCAGCCGGTCGGTACGGCGTCGGACGGCCAGCACCACGGCGGAGCCGACGAGCACGCCGGCGAGCGTCACCGCGGCGGCGGCGTGCGGGCCCGCGAACGCCGGGTCGGCGCCGCCGGCCGGCGCCGGCACGCTCCCGGGCGCGCCGGCCGCGGCCGGAAGCCCGCCGGGCTCGACGTGCCCGGCCTGGCCGTACCGCCGCGGCGCCTGCGCGGACCAGGTCGAGCAGCAGTGCCTCGGCGCCGCGGGCGCCGGCCTCGCCGAGTTGCTCGCCCGTCAGCCGCTGCCTCAGCAGCCGCTCGGCGATCTCGTACCCGCTGGTGAGAATGCCGCCCTGCGGCCACAGGGTGGTCGCGATGACCTCGGCCTGCACCATCGCCTTGACGGCCAGGGTGAACGACGGATCCAGGCGCAGCCCGTTGTCCCTCAGCACGCGGAAGCCGACGGTCATCGCGTCGCCGAGCGGGGCGTCCGAGTCCGGGTCGAGGAAGCGGCCGACCCGGCGCTCGAAGTCGCGCCGGTAGCCGGTCTCGTCCACCGCCCGGAACGGCGTGCTCAGGTCGCGCATCACCTGCGCCATCCCGGTGACGTCCTGCCGGCGGGCCACCACCAGCAGCTGGATCAGGGTGAACCGCTGCTGGAGCGTGAGCTGGCCGCACATGCCCAGGTCGATCATCTGGACGTCGCCGGTGCTGAGGTCGACCAGGACGTTGCCGGGGTGCGGGTCGCCGTGGAAGAAGCCGTCCACCAGCAACTGCTTGACCGCACCCTCCAGGAACCGCTCGGACAGCCGGACCGGGTCGATCCCGGCGGCCCGGATCGCGGCCACGTCGACGATCGTCACCCCGTCGACGAAGTCCATCGTCAGCACCCGGGTCGGACGACAGTCCACTGTGGATCCTGGGGATGTCCACACCGGACACGTCCTGGACCGTGGCGGCCAGGCGCCGGCCGTTGTACGCCTCGCTGTAGTAGTCGAGCTCGGTCAGCACGTTGCGGCCGAACTCGTCGACGATCCCGGCCAGCCCGACCTCCCGGGCCCAGGCCGCCTGCCGCTCCAGGTAGCGGGTCAGGTTCGTCATGATGCCGAGGTCGGCGCGGACCCGCCGCGCGGCGCCGGGCCGCCGCACCTTGACCGCGACCTCCCGGCCGTCCACCCGGGCGCGGTGCACCTGCCCGAGCGACGCCGCCGCGAGCGGCGAGCGCTCGAAGCGCTCGAACAGCTGGTCCGGCGGGCGCGCCGAGGTCCTCGGTGATGATCCGGGCCACGTCCTCGTACGGGAAGGTGGCGACGTCCTGCTGCAGCCGGGCCAGCTCGGCGACCCAGTCGTCCGGCAGCACCTGCGACTGGCTGCGACACCAGCTGCCCGACCTTGACGTAGGTCGGGCCCAGCTCCTGCAGCAGCAGCCGCGCCTTCCCGGCGGTGCCGAGTGCCTCCGCCGGGGCCGGCACGTCGTGCAGCCAGCACTGCAGCCGCCGGCGGGAGCCGGCCAGCGGCCCGTGGTCGACCGCGGCGTCCAGCACGTAGCGCAGCACCACGTTGTAGACCTGGGCCAGCCGCACGCTCTCCAGCGCGGCGGCGGTCGGGCCGCTCATCACGCGGCTCCGGTGTGGACGGACGGCGTGGCCCGCTCGACGATCGGCCGGCTGACTCCGAGCAGCGTCTCCAGCAGCGGCACGAGCACGGCCAGCAGCAGGCCGCCGAGCACCAGGCTCAGGCCGTTCGCGACGTCGAGCGGGCTCACCAACGCCTCGAGGAGCCAGAGCGTGGCGACGTCGACGGCGAGCAGCACCACCCCCCAGGACAGGAACAGGTAGCGGATCGTCAGCACCTGCAGCGCCGGCTTCACCACGGCGCTGAGCAGGGCGAAGACGGCTCCGAGCGTCGCGGTCCAGAGCCACCGGTCGCCGTCGATCGACAGCCCCGGCACCGCGGCCACGGTCGCCATGACGGCCAGGGTGCCGACCACCCAGCGGGCCAGCAGCAGCTTCCAACGCAACCACGCCCGCAGCCGGCCGGGTACGCGGCCGCGTCACCACTGCTCCGGCAGTGTCGGCCTGGTGCCGGGATCGTGCGGGGCCTGCGGGTCATGGGTCCATCACTGGTCACCCCCGGACCGGCGGGAACCGCTCCGCCTCGATCCTCCTCCCGGGAGGGGAGGGCGGCTAGCCCTGCCCGGGGCCGCCCTGGCGGCACCGGTCGCCCGTGCGGCCTGGTCGCTGGTCGTCTCCAGGCCGTCGAGGATCAGGTCGAGCCCGTACTCGAACTCGTCGCCGTAGTCGTAGCCGGGCCGCAGGACGTGCCGGGCGGTCAGCTCGGCCAGGTGCGGGTACTCGTCGGCGGGGATCGCCGCGAGGATGTCCTGGGCCAGCTCGGCGGTCTCCTCCGGCGTGTGGAACGGCAGGCTGCGCTCCTGCAACGCGAACCCGTAGATGTAGCTGTCGAGGACCGAGAAGGCGTGCGCGGCCAGCTCGATCGAGAAGCCGGCGTCCCGGAGGCACCCGATGACGGCGTCGTGATGGCGCAGCGTCGCCGGGCCCGGGGAGCTCCGCGACTCCATGAATCCGATCGCCCAGCCGTGCCGGGACAGGACCCGGCGCGCCGAGATCGCCCGCTGACGCATCGCCGTCTTCCAGTGCTCCCCGCGGGACGGGAGGTCGATCTCGCCGAAGACGACGTCGATCATGCCGTCGAGGAGGTCTTCCTTGTTGGCGACGTGGTTGTAGAGCGACATCGCCTCGACCCCGACCGCCTCGCCGAGCTTGCGCATGCTCAGCGACTCGGACCCGCTCTCGTCGGCGAGGGCGACCGCGGCCTGCAGCACCCGTTCCCGGGTCAGCGGGATGCGGGGCGTTCGACCGCCGGCGGTTGAGGCGCTCACTCGGGTGCTCCTGATCCATCGGTCCTTGACAACCTTACGGCGTAAGTGCAGAGATTCGCTAGACTTACGCCGTAAGTCGACGACTCACGGGGAGGCACGATGACAGACGACGGAGCGCGGCAGGCTGAGGGCGACCGCCCCCGCCGACCGCCGGCGAGACGACGATGACGGCGATCGTGCAGGACCGCTACGGCTCCGCGCCCGAGGGACTCTTCCGGGTCGCGGAGATCGACCGGCCCGGCATCGGGGACGACGAGGTCCTGGTACGGGTGCACGCGGCCAGCGTGGACCGGGGCACCTGGCACATCATGTCCGGCCTGCCCTATCCCATCCGGCTGGCCGGCTTCGGTCTCCGCCGGCCCAAGTACGCCAACCCGGGCCGGAACCTGGCCGGAACGGTCGAGGCCGTCGGCGCCGACGTGACCGGCTTCGCACCGGGCGACGAGGTGTTCGGGATGTCCACCAGCACCTTCGCCGAGTACGCGGCCGCCCGGACCGACAAGCTCGCCCCGAAGCCCGCGAACCTCTCCTTCGAGCAGGCGGCCGCCGTCCCCGTCTCCGGGGTGCACCGCCCTGCAGGCCGTCCGCGACCACGGGCGCGTCCAGGCCGGCGAGAAGGTGCTGATCATCGGCGCGTCGGGAGGCGTCGGGCAGCTTCGCGGTGCAGATCGCGAAGGCGTTCGGCGCCGACGTCACCGGCGTGTGCAGCACGGCGAAGGTCGACATGGTCCGCGCCCTGGGCGCCGACGCCGTCATCGACTACACCCGCGAGGACTTCGCCGACGGCGGACCCCGCTACGACGTCATCCTCGACATCGGCGGCAACGCCAGGCTGTCCCGTCTCCGGCGTGCCCTCACCCCGCGGGGACGGCTGGTCATCGTCGGCGGCGAGACCGACGGACGGTTGCTCGGCGGCAGCGGCCGCCAGATCCGGGCCCAGCTGCTGTCCCCGTTCGTCGGCCAGCAGCTGGGCACCTTCGTGGCGTCGGAGAACGCCGTCGACCTGATCGCCCTCCGCGACCTCATCGAGGCCGGCAAGCTCACCCCGGCGATCGACCGGACCTACCCGCTCGCCGAGACCGCCGGCGGCCATCCGCCACCTGCTGGACGGGCGGGCCCGCGGCAAGCTCGTCCTCTCCGTCTCCTCCCGCAGCGCCCAGAGCCCAGACCCGGGGAGCACCCCGTGACCGAGAACCGAACCCCCTATCCCGTCCGGGTCGACGCGTCGCTGGACCCGTCGACCTCCCGATGGCTGTGGCTGGTCAAGTGGCTGCTGCTGATCCCGCACGTCGTCGTGCTGGCCTTCCTCTGGCTGGCGTTCTTCGTCGTCAGCGTCATCGCGTTCTTCGCGATCCTGTTCACCGCGCGCTATCCGCGGGCGCTGTTCGACTTCAACGTCGGCGTGCTCCGCTGGAGCTGGCGGGTGAGCTACTACGGCTACAGCGCCCTCGGCACCGACCGGTATCCGCCGTTCACCCTGGCCGAGGTGCCCGACTACCCGGCCCACCTGCACGTGCCCTACCCCGAGCGGCTGTCCCGGGGCCTGGTGCTGGTGAAGTGGTGGCTGCTGGCCCTGCCGCAGTACATCGTCGTCTCGATCTTCGTCGGCGGCGGGCTCTGGCTGGCCGGCCGGGGCGCGACCGACAGCGGCTGGCACGGCGGATGGGGCGGCGGCGGCCTGGTCGGCCTGCTCGTGCTGATCGCCGCGATCGTGCTGCTGTTCACCGGCCGCTACCCCGGCCGCCCTCTACCGCTTCATCCTCGGCATGGACCGCTGGGTGCTGCGGGTGGCCGCCTACGCCGGGCTGATGACCGACGCCTATCCGCCCTTCCGGCTCGACCAGGGCGGCACCGACCCCGGCTCGGAGCCTGCCCGGCCCACCCCGCCGGCGCCCTCCGGGGCGCCGACCGCGCCCCCGCCGGCCCCGGCCACCCCGGTGGGATGAACCCGTCGCCGCCCCCGGGACCTGCGTCCCCGGGGCGGCGTCGGTGCCTCGCTCAGGGCGATCCTCTCCGGCGGTCGAGCTCGAGCCGGCCGTCGCTGGAGTCGTGCACCTGCCGGGCCAGGCTGGCCCGGCTCAGGAAGCCCAGGGACTCGGAGATCGCGGCGACCGGCTCCGCGCGGGTGTCCCCCTGCAGGTCGAACCGGTACGTGACGCAGCCGCCGGTGAAGGTGTAGTGCCGCTCGCCGCCGTACCCGTTGCTGATCCGGGTGACCCGCTCGTACCGGCGCATCTCCGGCCGCTCGCTCGGCACCTCGGTCGCCCCGGTCAGGTCGCAGGACGGTCGCAAGTAGACGGTCAGCGCGTGCGCGCCGTCCCGGTCGGAGGAGAAGCCGATGCGGGTCTGCCCGTCCTCCGGCGTCGAACGAGACGAAGGTCCAGCCGACCGGCACCTGCGCGGACGCACGGCAGCCACTGCGCGCTCGGCACCGACTGCGCCAGCACGACCGCCCCGCCCTCGGCCGACTCGGAGCCCGGGTCGCAGTGCGGCAGCCCGGCCGCACTGCCGACGACCACCGCGTCCGTCGAGCAGTCCGGCGGCCAGCGCGACCAGCGCGGCGGCGGCCAGCATCGCGCGGCCCCTCACAGCGGGCTCCCGAGCAGGCCCCGGATCACCGTGCCGGCCACCACGGCGGCCACCACCACCGCCAGCAGCAGCCCGATGCGCCGCACCGTCCAGCGCTGGATCCGGATCGGCGCCGGCCGCTCGGGCAGCAGGCTGAGGAACTCCTCGTGCAGGTCCCGCTCCTGCTGCCGGATCATCCGGCGCAGCTGCGAGGGCATGGTCAGCCCGCGGGTGGCGGCGAACGCCTCGGCGATCTCGTCGACGGAGAACTGCCGCAGCGCCCGGTCGTAGACGGTCCGGGCGTCGGTGCGCAGCGCCAGGACGAGCATCATGTTGGCCAGGTCGACGGCCTGCCGCCACGGCGACGGGCGCACCTCGGCGAAGGCGGTGTCGATGAGCAGCACCCGGCCGTCCCGCACGAGCAGGTTGGCCGGCTTGATGTCGCGGTGCGCGATGCCGACCTCCCACAGCTGCCGGACGATCCGCAGCCCCTGGTCGATGATGGACTCGTCGACCTCGACGTCGCCGATCTCCCGGGCGCCGGCGAAGAACTCGGTGACCAGCAGGTACTCCCGCTCCGGGGTGATCTCGACGAACCCGTACGGGCGCGGGACCGGCAGCCCGGCGTCGGCCAGCAGGCGCAGCACGTAGTCCTCGTACTGGACCAGCCGGCGGACCGTGTTGAACGGCTTCTCGTCCTCCAGCCGGCCGTAGAGCAGGGTGCGGCCGAGCTTGTACCAGCGGTCCGAGCGCAGGTGGGTGATCGCGTAGAGCTTCCCGAACAGGTAGCGTGTCCGGGTCGCCCTTGACGGTGACCCGCAGCGGCGTCGAGCCGCCGGACCCCTCCAGCCCGAACGGCTTCACCTCGCCGTGATGATCAGCCCGAGCTGGTCGTGCAGCGCGCGCTCGATCGCCTCGCCGCGGCGGCCGGTCACGTCCAGGTGCGCGGCCCGACCGCGCCGGTACGTCACCGGGAAGACGTCGTTGGGCGCGAGCAGCCGCCAGCCGGCCAGCGGGATCGCGACCCCGAGGACCAGCCCGGTCAGCGCGTCGGTCGGGTGGTCGACGCCGAGGTAGAGCCGGCCGAACACCACCACCGCGAGCACCGCGGCGATACCAGCTTGCCGCGGTCCCGCAGCTGCCCGGCCGGGACCAGCGCGTAGAGGACGTTGATCAGCGTGGCGGCGAGCACGGCGACCGATCGGGACGGCATCGCGAAGCCGTGCCAGGAGGTCGATGATCTCCACGCCGAGCGGCCGCGGCCGCTGGATCAGTCGCGGCGGCCAGGTCGCTGAGGCTGCTGACCAGGAACATCGTGCCGATCCAGACGAACAGGTGCCGCCACCGCCGCCAGAACAGCATGATCCGCGATCGCCAGCCACCAGGTGTAGAGGACGAACGGGCCGATGCGCCTGGTCGATGCCGCGGAACACGGCCGTGGTCGGGCCGTTGCGCAGCCGGGCGATCTGGCTGAGCAGCCCCGCCTCGAAGGCGTCCAGGCGCAGGGTCACCACCCCGCTGAGGCCGAGCACGACCAGCAGGAACACCAGGACGCCGCGGCCAGCATCAGCCAGAACCGGCCCGACGGGTTGAGCTGGCGGGGCAGCGGTGGCGCCTCCCCGGACGGCCGGCGGCGCGGGTGGGTGTTCCGGACGGCGCCGCTGGGCCGGCCGGTGCCGGAACGGGCGGCGTCCCCGCTGGCCACGGCCTCAGAGTCATGGTGCCGCCTCACCTGGGAAGGCCGATGCTATCGGTCCCGCGCCGGCCCCGCCTACCATCACGTCGAGATCCCGGTCAACCCGGGAGGAGGCGTCGGATGCGTTGCCGACTGCGCCGACGGCCCCGACACCGTCTCGCTCGTCGCCGCCGGCCGTGGCGGCGCTGCTGCTCTCGGCCGCCTGCGGCGGCGCCGCCCGCACGCCGGTCGAGCCGCGCGACCCGGCCGTGCTGCGGCTCGCGTCGTTCGACTTCCCGGAGAACCGGATGCTGGCGGAGCTGTACGGCGAGCGCCTGCGGCGGGCCGGCTTCCGGGTCGAGGTGCTGACCGGACTGGGCACCCGGGAGGTCGTCGCGCCGGCGCTGCGGCAGGGCCTGGTCGACCTCGTCATCGACTACACCGGAAGCCTGCTGGACTACTCGGCGGCAGCGCGGCGCAGGCGCACGGGACGCCCGAGGCGGTGCGGGCCGCGCTCGCCGACCGGCTGTCCGGGCGCGGGCTGTCGGTGCTGCGGCCGGCGCCGGCCGAGGACGCCAACGGCTTCGCGGTCCGGACGGCGTTCGCCCGGGACAACGGCCTGACCCGGCTGTCACGACCTGCGCCCGCTGGCCGGCCGGCTCACCTTCGGCGGCCCGCCGGAGTGCCCGCAACGCCGCTACTGCCTGCAGGGCCTGCAGGCGTCCTACGGCCTGCGGCTTCAAGGCGTTCCGCCCGCAGCCGACCCGGGAGGCGACGGCGACGGCCCTGGAGACCGGCGAGATCGACGTCGGCCTGCTGGAGACCACGTACGGGCGGCTGGTGGACGGCCGGGTCACGTTGCTCACCGACGACCGCGAGCTGCAGCCGCGGGAGAACGTCGTGCCGGTCGTCCGGACCGAGGTCCTCCGCCGGTACGGCACCCGGCTCACCGAGGTGCTGGACGGGCTCAGCGCGCGGCTCGACACCGCCGACCTGATCGCGCTGAACAGGCTGGGCACCGTTGACCCCAGGAGTCCCGCCGACGTCGCGGCGACGTACCTCTCGGACCTGGCCGGGTGATCTCGCCCGGAGCGGCCGGCGGCGCCACCCGATTCCTGGGCGGGATCGCAGCCCGGGCCCGGACCGGCACGTCCGGCTGAGCCCGCTCCACGTGGCGGGGGCTACGGCGACGTGCTGCCGCGGAGGGGACGGAGAATCGCCTCGGCGGTGGTGCCGTTGACGACGCCGAGGGCGACGTCGCTGAGGCGCTGGTTGGTGCTCCGCGCGTGGCCGCGGAGCACGTCGAAGGCCAGCGCCATGTCCAGCTTGCCGCGCTCGGCGAGGACGCCTTTGGCCTGCTCGATGATGATCCGGCTGTTCAGCGCGACCTGTAGCTGCTCGGCGAGCACCTCGCGTCGACGGAGGGTGCGTTCCTGCAGGATGCCGATCGTTGCCACGTCGGCGAGAGCCTGGGCGATGCGCAGCTCGTCCAGCGCGAGCACGCCGGGGTGCACGCGGAAGAGGTTGAGCGCGCCGATGGTCTCGTTGCGCAGCCGCATCGGCACGGCGTACACGGATCGGTAGCCGGTTTCCAGGGTGTGCGCGATGAAGCGGGGCCACTCGGTCATGTCGCGCAGGTCGGGTGCTGCGATCGGTCGGCTGGTGCGGAAGCAGTCCAGACACGGTCCCTCGTCGCTCTGCAGCTCGAACAGTTCCACCACGCGGGCCTGCTCGGTGGAGGCTGCGGCCATCTGGAGGGTGCCCCGCTGGTCGGACAGCAGCAGCCCGGCCGCGTCGACCTCGAGCAGGTCGACGCACTCGATGGTCAACTGGTGGAGCATCTCGATGACGTCGTAGTCGGCGACCAGCGTGTCGGCCAGGGTGACGAATGCCTTGGCCAGCGCCTGCTCGCGGGTGCCCTGCTCGGCGCTCATGACTTCTCCTCGTCGAATCTCAACCGCCGTACGACCACCTCACGTGCCACCTCGAGGATGGTCTGATTGTGCGCGAATGCGTGCGCTCTCAGCGCGCTCAGCGCCGCTTTCGGGGTCACCTGCATCTGCTCGAGGACCATGCCGGTCGCCTGGTAGACCTCGAGGCGATGCAGCTCGGACCACGGCGCCTGGCCATCCGCAGCGCCGCGGGGACCGCCCGTTGACTCGTTGTCCGTCGACTCGTTGCCCGTCGACTCGGTCGGTGCCGGTTACGCCGTCGAGCAGTCCGAGCACGGTCCACATTGCCGCATCGGCGGCCCGCAGCGCACCCCTGATGTCGTCGGGCTCGAGCATTCCGGGGGTGTCCCGGTAGAGATCGAGCACACCGACGGTGATCGCACCGGCCTGCACGGGAAATACGAACAGCGCCCGCACCGGGGTGCGGAGCGCGGCCGCGGCGAACACCGGCCACCGGGCATCTCCGCGCTCGGCCAGATCGGCGACGAGGACCGGGCGCCGGTCGACGAACGCCTGGACGCAGGGACCCTCGCCCAGGCTGAACTGCAGTTCGTCGAGCTCGCGGGCCACCTCATCGCTGGCCCAGAGGGGCTCCTGCTGGTCCGCCCCGGTCATCAGGGTGAGTGCGGCCCGGTCCAACGGCAGCGCCGCCACACACGCCTCGCAGATCCGCTGCGGGGAGTCGGCGCCGCCCTCGGCCACGATCTCGCGGAGGACCCGCTCGAGGGCGTGCAGCTCCGTCATGCCAACCGGGGCGGAATCGACCGGTAGGGGGGAGGTGAGACCCTCAGCTTCCGCATTGCCGTACCCATCCGTGAGGCTCGCAAAGAACTGCCATGTGGCGCGAGGTCTCGATCGACAGGACCGAGCCCCGCACGGCCTCTGCGGTGTCATCAGACGCTACACGATCCGGCGTCTGCGGCGTGTCGCGTCGCATCGCGCCTGGAACCGAGCATGGACTTCGGCGACAACCGGCACCGGTCGAGCCGCACGGGCTGACCCGTCCGGCCGAGCCATGACCGTCCGACGTCCTTCCCAGGCGTGGCGCCATGCCGTAACCTCTGCGAAGCGGTGCTACCCCAGATCCCGGCGGCCCGTCGCGGCAGCATGCAGACATCTGGGGGGCCGATCAGCAACGTTCGCGATGCTGGTCGTAGCCACGAGTCGATCGGACTAGCACACGTGACCGAATTCAGCACAGCGTCGGCGCCAACGGTGCGCTATGTCGCCTGTCGCTGAGGGGCACGGGGGGTCGTCGGCGACTGTGGACCGCGCCGGGGGACGCGGCCACAGTCGTCGACGGCGTCATCGCCCGACGGGACGTCCCCGTGGCACCCCGCCGGCGCCGCCTCCGGATGGCGGGGGATGAGGTGATCGAGCGAACCGCGGCTCCCGCGCGGGGCGAAGGTCGTGAGTACGCCCGCGGGATCTGGCCGGCGCACCCTCGACAGCTGGCGCCGATCCGAGTGGAGCTACGCCGCTGGCTGGCGCCGCTGGGGATGACCGGCGAAGCCCAGGAGGACTTGGTCCTCGCCGTCAGCGAAGCCGCTGGCAACTCCGTCGAGCACGCCTACCTCGAGGCGACCGCGAGCGGCACCGTCGAGTTGATCTTCTGGACCGAACCAGGCGCGGTGTGCGTCGAGGTCCTCGACCACGGCGGTGGCGGACGCCGCGGAAGGAACCCCGTGAACGCGGCCGCGGGATCCTCGTCATGCGTGGGCTCATGGAGTCGGTTCACATCGACTACGGCCCCGGCGGGACCAGCGTGTTACTCCGTCTCGCGGCTGCACGACGGCAGTCCTCGACCGCGCGCGGTGACAGGTCGAACCATCGGAGAGCGGGCCGCTCGGGGGCGGATTGTGAGTCGGCTACCGGCGAGTACCCTGCCCGCCAGCGACCCGCCTTTGGTCCCCCCGTGCCAGGGGCGGGTCGCCTTGCATCCAGCCCCCGCTCGGCACGCCCGGCGACACCGCCATCGCAGCGTGTTGTCGGGCTGCCGATCGGCCGGGGGCGTGCCAGGACGGCGGGGGCGGCTGGCGCGCGGCATCCGTCCGGAACGGGCGCTAGTCCCGGCCGAGCCAGGTGGCGACGTCGACCTCGTTGCCTTCGGGGTCGGCGAGGGCCCACCAGGTCGGCGCGTGGCGGTCGTCGATCAGACGTCCGCCGGCGGCGAGCGCGGCCGCCACCCGGCGCTCGGCCCGGTCGGGTGGGACGAAGACGTCCACGTGCATCCGGTTGCGCTGCGGGCGCGGCGCGTCCAACTGCTGGAACCACAACGACGGCCCGTGCCCGAGCGGGTCGACCAGGTCTTCCTCGCCGACCTCGCGGTAGCCGAGCACGGCCTGCCAGAACGCCCGTACCGCGCCGATGTCCAGCGCGTCGATGGTGATCTGGACTTCCCGGACGGCGCCCGGGTCGGCCGCCACGCCCAGGTCGGCCGCAGCCGCCGAGATCCGCTGGGCCAGCTCGACGTACTCCTCGCGCAGCCCGTGCTCGATGTCGCCCACCAGCCGAACGGTGACGCCGGTGCGGCGCAGGTCCACCTCCGGCGCGGCGCTGCCCAGGTCACCCAGCGCCCCGATGGCGTCCACCAACGCCACCCCGACCGCGAAGCTGCCGGTCCGGAAGTGCGCGGCAACACTGGGCGCGAGCACCCGCCAATCCCCGACCCCGGCCGAATCATGGAACTGTCGCGGCCTGCATCCAAACCGTCACCGAACGGACACTACCAACCAGCCGCCACGCCCACGCCGGGCTGGTCCACCGTCACCGCGCGGTGGCAGACCGCGGCCGGTCTGACCGGTGACCATCGAGCCGTAGCCAGACATGAAGGGGTTCATCCCATCGTCCGTTCAGCGTCGGCGGTCGCCAGGAAGTCTGCGACGTCGCGGGCTACGGCAGCGGGATTCTCGAGGACGAACAGGTGACCGCCGCCGGGAATGACGTGCAGGGCGCGTCGGGGATGAGGTGGCCAGGATGCGGCCGTTGACCAGCGGGACGATCGGGTCGTCGTCGCCGGCGAGGACGAGGGTGGGCTGCGGAGCCGGCACAGCCAGGGAGCTGGTCCAGCAGCTGATCGCGTAGAGCTGGGCGAGATAGCCGCGCAGCGGTCGGGCGCTGGGAGAACCGGGCCAGGGATCCGTGCAGCAGCGCGTCCGGGTCGTGGCGGGCGGCCCCGCCGTACGATCAGCCCGGCGATCCGCCGGTAGTAGTCGGGCTGGATAGTACCGGCGCGGGTGGCCAGCGCGCAGCAGCACGCGCGGCGAGCCGGGCACGCCCAGCCCGAGACCCGGGCCGGTGGCGGCGAGGACCAGCCGGCGGACCCGGTCGGGTGCCTGGTGGGCGAGCTGCTGGGCGAGGACGCCGCCGAGGGAGACGCCGAGGACGTCGACCGGTCCGTAGCCGAGCGCGTCGAGCATCCGCTCCGATCGGTCCGGGCCACGCCGGGCATCCGCCGCGGCCAGGGGTACGCGCGTGGATCCCCGACGCCGGGTGCGTCGAAGCTGATGGTCTGGATGCCGCGCGCGTCGAGCTCGCGCTCGAACGGCGCCGCGAGCTCCAGGCTGGCGCCGAGGCCGGTGATGATCAGCAGCGGCCGGCCGGCGCCGCGGACCGAGGTCCGCAGCCGCACGCCGTCGACGTCGGAACCGGATAGTGCGCCGCGATGGATTCAGGCGAAGGCTCCGACACCGGTGATGTCCCGTCCGACGATGAGCGTCTGGATGGTCTCGGTGCCCTCGTAGGTGTGCAGGGCCTCGATGTCGGCCATGTGCCGCATGACGTGGTAGTCCAGCAGGATGCCGTTGCCGCCGAGCAGGTCCCGGGCCTCGGCGATGACCTCGCGGGCCTTGCGGGTGTTGTTCATCTTCGCCAGCGCGCGATGGTGTCGGTGAGCCGGCCCTCCTCATGCAGCCGGCCGAGCTGCAGGCAGTACAGCTGCATGCGAGCAGACCTCGGCGAGCATCTTGACCAGCCGTTCCTGGACGATCTGGAAGCTGACCAGCGGTTTGCCGAACTGCGTCCGCTGCTGCGCAGTAGGCGGCGGCGATCGTCGTAGGCGGCGGTGGCGTGGCCGAGCGCCGCCCAGGCCACGGTGTTGCGGGTGCCGGCGAGCACCGCGCCGGCGTCCTTGAAGCTCTGCGCTCCGGGCAGCCGGTTCGCCTCCGGCACCCGTACGTCGGTCAGGGTGATCTCGGCCTGCCAGACCGCCCGCAGCGAGCCCTTGCCGTCGATGCGCTGCGCGTCGTACCCGGGGCTGCCCTTCTCGACCAGGAACCCCTTGACCTTGCCGTCGGCGTCGTCGCGGGCCCAGACCACGACCACGTCGGCGATGGTGCCGTTGCCGATCCACTTCTTCTGCCCGTTGATGCACCCAGGTGTCGCCGTCGCGGCGGGCGGAGGTCTCCAGCGCGACCGAGTCCGAGCCGTGCAGCGGTTCGGTGAGCGCGAACGCGCCGATCTTCTCCAGCGGGCCATCGCGGGCAGCCACCGCTGCTTCTGCTCCTCCGAGCCGAGCATGGCGATCGACTGCATCGCCAGGCCGGCCTGCACGCCGAGGAAGGTGCCCAGGCTGCCGTCGCCGCGGTTGAGCTCCATGTTGACCAGCCCGGCGGCGAGCGGGCTCATCGGCGGGCAGCCGTAGCCCTCGATGCCGTCGCCGACGATGCCCGAGCTCGCCCAGCTTCTTGATCAGCGGCCACGGGAACTCGGCGCGCTCCCAGTAGTCGTTGATGACCGGCAGCACCTCGTCGTCGACGAAATCCCGGGTGCGGCGCCAGTAGTCGAGCTCCTCGGCGGTGAGCTGGTCGGCGATGCGGAAGTAGTCGGTGCCCAGCGAGCGGCCGATGTTGTCGTACATGCATGTGGTCTCCTCTCAGTTGTCGAAGACGTAGGTGCCGGGGGCTCGACGAGCGGCGCGAGGCCGCCGCCGCCGAGCTCGGTGCGGTGCCGGGCTTCTGGCCGCCGCAGCGCTCGCCGAGCCAGGCGGCGAAGTCGGGCCACCAGCTGCCCTGGTGCGGTGTCGCGCGGCCGTGCAGCCACTCCTGCGGGTCGGCCGGGTTGTCCTTGTTGATCTGGTAGTGGCCTTGGGGTTGCCCGGCGGGTTGACCAGCGCCGCGATGTGCCCGCTGGTGGACAGCACGAACCGGGTCTCGCCGCCGAGCAGCTGGGTGCTGCGGTAGCAGTTCTGCCAGGGCGTGATGTGGTCGGCGATCCCGGCCGACGACGTAGGCGTCGACGTCGACCGGCGACAGGTCGACCGGCGTGCCCGAGGACGGTGACGCGCGCCGGGTTCGACCAGCCGGTTGTCCATCGCGATGTCGACGAAGTCGGCGTGCAGCCGCGCCGGCATCCGGGTGGTGTCGGCGTTCCAGAACAGGATGTCGAACGCCGGCGGCTTCTTGCCGAGCAGGTAGTTGTTGACCCAGTAGTTCCAGACCAGGTCGCCGGGGCGCAGCCAGGCGAACACCTCGGCCAGCGCCCGGCCGTCGAGGTAGCCGCGGCGCCTCGACATCGCCATCGCCGCGGCGGCCAGCGCGCCGGTCGACCAGCGCGGCCGGCGAGCCCGGCCCGGGCGTTGTCGAGCACGGTGACCAGCAGGCTGAAGCCGGCCAGCCGGTCCTGCCGGCCGGTGGCGGCCAGGTAGGCCGGCGGCCAGGCTGGCGATGATGCCGCCGGAGCAGACGCCGGCCAGCGACGGTGCGCTCGGTGCCGGTGATCCGCTCGACGGCGTCCAGCGCGTCGAGGACCGCCTGGACGTAGGTGTCGAGGCCCCAGTCGGCGTGCCGGGCGTCCGGGTTGCGCCAGGAGATCACGAACACCTGCTGGCCCTGCCGGACAGGTACTCGACCAGGCTGCGGCCCGGCGCCAGGTCGAGCGCGTAGTACTTGTTGATCGTCGGCGGCACGATCAGCAGCGGGACCTCGCGCACCTGCTCGGTCTGCGGCGCGTACTGGATCAGCTCGAAGACCTCGGTGCGCAGCACGACCGCGCCCGGGGTGGCCGCGATGTTGCCGCCCGACCTCGAACGCCGACGGTGTCCACCATCTCCGGGACCCGCGGCGCGCTGGCCATGTCGCCGCAGCAGGTTGCGCGCCGCCGCGGACGAGGCTCAGCCCGGCGGTGTCGATGGCCGCCTTGGCCGAGGCCGGGTTGAGCAGCGGCACGTTGCTCGGCGCGCAGCGCCTCGATCAGGTTGTCGGCGAGGAACCGCACCCGCTGCTCGTCGCGCCAGTCGAGCTCGGCGTCGGCGACGAGCTGCTCGACGGTCTGGCCGGTCGGCCAGGTAGGCCTGCACGAGCCGGCGCAGCAGCGGGTTCTCCGTCCAGGCCGGGTCGGCGAACCGGCGGTCGCGCTGTGGACGGGCTCGAGCGTCGACGTGCCGATCGCGATCCGGGCCAGCTCGGCGGCGAGGTCGAGCCGAGCCGCCGGCCGGTCGCGCGCGGGCTGGCGGGCCAGGCCGGCAGCGAACTTCGCGGTCGACAGCGTCGGGCGCGAACCGGCGCAGCGGGCCGAGCGCGGCGTCGACCAGCAGCGCGTCGAGCGGCGCGGCCTGGTCGGCGAGATCGGCGGCCTGGTCCGGGCTGGCGACGTGGTCATGCTGCGCTCCGTCGGTCCGGCGACCTGCACGGACGCCGGCGCCTCGATCTCCCGCTTGAGGATCTTGCCGGTCGGCCCCTTGGGCAGCGCGTCGACGAACCACACGTGCCGCGGGTACTTGTAGGCCGCCACCTGGCCCTTCACGTAGCTCCCGCAGCTCGTCGACCGTGATCGTCGCGCCGGGCTTCAGCACGACCGCGGCGCCGACCTCCTCGCCCAGCGCCGGATGCGGGCACGCCGACCACGGCGGCCTCGGCGACGTCCGGGTGCTCGTACAGCACCTCCTCGATCTCGCGCGGGTAGACGTTGTAGCCGCCGCGGATGATCAGGTCCTTCTTCCGGTCGACGATGAAGAAGTAGCCGTCCTCGTCGACGCGGCCCAGGTCGCCGGTGCGGAACCAGCCGTCCGGAGACGACCTCGGCCGTGGCCTCCGGGCTTGCTGCCAGTAGCCCTTCATGACGTTGTGGCCGCGGATCGCGATCTCGCCGACCTCGCCCGGCGGCACCTCCGTCGCCGCGTCGTCGACGACCCGCATCTCGCACGCCGCGGATCGGCGTGCCGATCGAGCCGGGCTTGCGCTCGCGGTCGCGGATGGTTGAACGAGGCGACCGGTGAGGTCTCCGACAGCCCGTAGCCCTCGAGCACCGTGCAGCCGAACGCCTTCTCGAACGCGCGCAGCACCTCGACCGGCAGCGCGGCGCCGCCGGAGACGCACACCCGCAGCGCCGAGAGGTCGTACGTCATCGCGGTCCGGCACGGCCAGCAGCGCGCCGTACATCGTCGGCACGCCGACGAAGACGGTCACCCGGTGCCGCGCGAGCAGCTCCAACGCCTGCTCCGGGTCGAAGCGCGGCAGCAGCGACAACGACGCGCCGACGCTGACCGCGGCGTTGAGCGTGCAGGTCTGCCCGAACGAGTGGAACAGCGGCAGACCGCCGAAGATCACGTCGTCCGGGCCTCATCTCCAGCAGGTCGCTGCGAGCGACCTCGACGTTGGTGGCCAGGTTGCCGTGGGTCAGCTCGGCGCCCTTGGGCTGTCCGGTCGTGCCCGAGGTGTACAGGATGACGGCGGTGTCGTCGGCGGCGCGGTCGACAACCTCACGCGCGGGCGCCGTCTCCGCGAGCAGATCGCCGAACGCCGCCGGCGCCACGATGACCGCCTCGGCCCCGGTCGGTGCCGCTCCGGCGGTGACCTCGTCGGCGGTGGTGTGCCAGGCGAAGATCATCGGAGCGCCGGAGTCGCCGAGGTAGTAGGCGACCTCGCGTGCCTTCAGCAGCGGATTCATCGGGACGACGACGCCACCGGCCCGCAGCACGCCGTAGTAGGCGACCGCGAACTCGGGGACGTTCGGCAGCATGATCGCGATCGGCTGCCCGGGCCGGACGCCGCGACCGGCGAGCAGACCGGCGACACGTGCGCTCGACTCGTCCAGATCGCGGTAGGTCACGACGTCGTCGCCGAGCCGGATGGCAACGCGATCCGGGTGAGCGGCGGCGTTGCGGGTGAGGTTGGCCGCGAGGTTCATGGGGGCTTCCTTGCTGAGAGCGGTGGGGTGAGGTACCCATCGTCGGACCGGCGACGCCCCGCCGCGATGGACGTGAGCAACGAATTGCGCCGCGGCTCGTAGTGCTCGCGCACAACCGGCGGGGCCTATGCTCCGACCCGTGACGCCCGACGCCGTCGATCCGGTGGTGCGGGACCTCAGCCGGGCGTTGTTGCCTCGCATCGACGAGTTCGCGGAGCGGATGGCCAGCCGGATCCGGGCGCAGGAGCCGCTCTATCGAGACGGCCACGTGGTCACGCCGGACGAGCTGCGCCGGTCGTGCCGGGACAACCTGTCCTACGTCTTCGGTCAGCTCGCCGGCGAGCCGACGATCGGCATCGAGGTGCCTCGCGCCACTGGCATCCGCCGGGGCGAGACCGGGGTGCCGCTGTCGGCGGTCCTGCAAGCGTTCCGGATCGGGGGCCGACTGATCTGGGAGATCCTGATCGAACACGCGGACGAGCACACCCGGGACGTGCTGTTGCGATCGGCCGCCGACATCTGGGCGGTCTCGGACGACCTCGCCGAGGCCGCGGCTGAGGGCTACCGAATCGCCAGCGCCGACCGCGCGCGGCAGGACAGCCAGCTGCGGTCCGCGCTGCTCAACGGCCTGCTGGACGGCAGGCTCGGCGACGGCAGCCAGCTGTGGGAGTCGGCGGCCCTGCTCAAGCTGCCCCAGCACGGAGTCTTCGTCGTCGTGGCCGCGGAGTGCCCGGCACCCGGCCAGGAAGCATTGCCGGAGATCGAGGAGCGCCTCCGGCGGCACGACGTGGCCTCCGCCTGGCGACTCGACGCGGAACTGCAGGAAGGGCTCGTGAGCCTCCGACCGAGGTTCGGCGTCGAGCGGCTCTGCGCGGAGCTCGAGCCCATCGCGTCGGGCCGGGTCGGCGTCAGCGAGCCGTACCCGAGCCTCGACCAGGCTCCGCCGGCCTTGCGCCAGGCACAGCTGGCGTGCGCCGCGGCGACACCGGGCACGACCAACTGGTCCGCTTCGACGACGAGCCCATCGCCGTCCTGCTCGTCAGCGCGCCGGATGCCTCCCTCTCCGTCGCCCGACGGATCCTCGGCCGCGTCCTGGATCTGCCCGACGGCGACCGCATCCTGCTCATCGACACGATGCGGATCTGGCTCGCCGAAGCCGGGTCGACCTCCGCCGCGGCGAGCCGGCTGCATGTCCACCGCAACACGGTCCGGTATCGCCTGCGCCGGCTCGAAGAACTGACCGGGCGGAGGCTTACCGATCCGCTCGACGTCTCCGAACTGCATGTCGCGCTCGAGTGCGCCCGAATGCTCGGCCTGGGTTGACCACCTGATCCGCTACTCCTCTGAGCAGCGTTCACTCGCCGGCTGGCCGCACGGCGACGATCGGCCCGCCGCGCTGGGAAACGGACGCCAGCACCGCTCCAGGCGCGAGACCTTGGATGAACCGGGCTGTATGCAGGTCTGACCTGCCTTTCGGCAGGTCAGAAGGTGTAGCCCCGACCGGATTCGAACCGGCGCTACCGCCTTGAGAGGGCGGCGTCCTGGGCCTCTAGACGACGGGGCCGTGCGGTGTCTGCGATGGTGCGCGGCGCTGGGGTACCAGGACTCGAACCTAGACTAACGGAACCAGAATCCGTCGGGCTGCCAATTACCCCATACCCCAATCGGACGCGCCCAGCCTGTCCGGCGCGCCGGCTGTCGATGTTAGCCCATGCGCCGGAGCAGACCCCAAACCGGCACGGGCCGCCCGCAGCCGCGCCAGCGTCCGCTCCCGCCCGAGCAGCTCGATCGACTCGAACAGCGGCGGCGACACCGTCCGCCCGGTCACCGCGACCCGCACCGGCCCGTACGCGACCCGCGGCTTGAGCCCGAGCCCGTCCACCAGCGCGGCCTGCAGCGCCTCCTGCACGTCCTCGACGGTCCACGGCTGGCAGCTCGGCCAGCACCGGACACGGCCTCGTCGAGCACCGGCGCGGCCGACGGCGTCAGCACCTTCGCCGCCGGCGCGCCGGGTCGACGCTCGAAGTGGTGGTCGGGCACGAGCAGGAAGCTCCAGCAGCGTCGCCGCCTCGACCAGCGTCGCCGACCGCTCCTGCACCAGCGGCGCGGCCGCGGCGACCAGCTCCAGCTGCGCGTCGCTGACCGGCGAGGCGAGCAGCCCGGCGCCGGACCAGGAACGGCAGCAGCCGCTTGACGAACTCGGCCGGGTCGAGGTCCCGGATCTTGATCCCGTTGATCGCCGGTGAGCTTCTTCACGTCGAACGTGGCCGGGTTGCGGCTGATCTTCTCGACGCGCGAACGCCGCGACCATCTCGTCGAGCGTGAACAGCTCCCGGTCGCCGCCCATCGACCAGCCGAGCAGCGCGAGGTAGTTGAGGATGCCCTCGGGCAGGAACCCTTCGGTGCGCATGCGGACCAGCGACGCCTCGGGGGTCTTCCGCTTGGACAGCCGCTGGTGGCCCTCGCCCAGCACCATCGGCAGGTGCCCGAACCGCGGCATCGGCCCGGATCGCGAACCCCAGCGACCGCAGCGCCGCGTGCAGCGGGATCTGCCGCGGCGTGGACGGACAGCAGGTCGTCGCCGCGCAGCACGTGGGTGATGCCCATGAGCGCGTCGTCGACGGGGTTGGTCAGCGGGTAGAGCGGGCTGCCGTCGGCCCGGGCCAGCACGTAGTCCGGCACGTTCTCCGGCTCGAACCGCACCTCGCCGCGGACCATGTCCTCGAACACGACCGGCTCGTCCGGCATCCGGAACCGCAGCGACCGGCGTGCGCCCCTCGGCCCGGAACGCGCCGACCTGCGCGGCGGTCAGCTCGCGGTCGTAGTTGTCGTACCCCTGGGTCTTGTCGCCGCGCGCGGCCCGGCGGGCCCTGACCTCCTCGTCGGTGCGAGTACGAGCTCGTAGGCGTAGCCGGCCTCGCGCAGCCGGCGCGAGGGCGTCGCGGTAGAGTCTCCTGCCGCTCGCGACTGCAGGTACGGCGCGTACGGCCCGCCGACCTCGGGTCCCTCGTCCCAGTCGAGGCCGAGCCAGCGCATCTGCTCGACCACGCCGCGGTAGGACTCCTCGGTGCTGCGGGCGGCGTCGGTGTCCTCGATCCGCAGCACGAACGCGCCGCCGCGCGTGCCGGGCGAACGCCCAGTTGAACAGCGCGCTGCGGACGTTGCCGACGTGCAGGTCGCCGGTCGGCGACGGCGCGAACGCGGCGCTGCGGACCGGTCATCGCGTCGCCGCACCGGGTTGGTCAGCGTGCCGATGCCCTCGATGGTCACCGACACGGTCTGCCCGGCGGTCATCGGGCCGACGCCGGACGGCGTGCCGGTGAGGATCACGTCGCCGGGCAGCAGCGTCATGACGTGCGAGACGTACGAGACCAGCGTGGCCACGTCGTGCAGCAGCAGCGAGGTCCGGGAGTCCTGCTTGACCTGCGCCGTCCAGCTCGGTGCGCAGGGCCAGGTCGGACGGGTCGAGCACGGTCTCGATCCACGGCCCGAGCGGGCAGAACGAGTCGTGGCCCTTGGCCCGGGTCCACTGCCCGTCGTGCCGCTGCTGGTCGCGCGCGGTGACGTCGTTGCCGATCGTGTAGCCGAGCAGCGTCTCCAGCGCCCGCTCCCGCGGCACCTCCCGGGCGCCCAGCGCGCCGACGACCGCGGCGAGCTCGCCCTCGAAGTGCACCTCGTCGGACTCGACCGGCAGCCGGATCGCGTCGCCGGGGCCGATCACCGCGGTCGGCGGCTTGAGGAACAGCAGCGGTGCGTCCGGCGCGTCGCCGCCGCCCATCTCGGCCACGTGCTCGGCGTAGTTCTTGCCGATGCCGACGATCTTGCTCGGCAGCAGCGGGGCGAGCAGCCGGACGTCCGGGAGTGCCCACCGCTCGCCGGTCAGACTCGATGGTGCCGAACGGGTGCTCGGCGATGGCCGCGACGGTCGAGCGCCTCGACCGGCGCGCCGGCCTCCCCCTCCACCTTGCCGAAGCGGACCTGGCCGGCGGGGGTCGCGAAACGGGCGATGCGCACGGGCTGGACCCTACCCGCGGCGGGTGCGCGCCGACCTGCGGATGGGATACTGCGGTGGTGACGGCGGACAGGGCGCGGCGGCGCGCGGTGCTGATCCTCTCGGCGCTGGCCGGCGCGATGCTGCTGGCCGGCGTGCTGCCCTGGGTGACCGGCGGCGAGTCGACGATCCGGTTCCTGGCCCTGCCGCTGCTGCTGGCCGGGCTGATGGTGCTCGGCGTGACGCTGCGGGTGTGGGTCGCCGGCCGCCGCCCGGCTCCGTCGGCTCCGCCGGTCGAGCGCGGCTGCGACGGCTGCGTCTGCGGCCGGCAAGGCGGATGCGCGACCGCCGAGCAGCCGGCGCGGACCCGAGCCGGCCGCCGAGCCGGCCGGACCGGACTCCGATCCGGCCGCCGAACGGACCGGCCGAGCGCCCGGATCCGGCCGCCGCGGCGCACCCCGGCCGCCGGGCGCACTCCCGCCGCCGGGTGACCATCGCCGCCCCGGCCCGCCGCCGCGCCGGCGTGCGGCGCTGGCTGCTGCCCGCGTACCCGGTGCTGCTCGTCCTGCTCACCCTCGTCCAGGTGGTGGCGCCGCGGCGGAGCGGGCCGCTGGCGCTGACCGAGGTGTTCGCGCCCTGGCTGTTCCTGCCGCTGCTGGTGTTGCTGCCGTTCGCCTGGGCGCTGCGGGATCGGACGCTGGTGGTCGCGCTGGCGCTGGCGGCGGTCACGTTCGCCGTGCATCTCGGGCCGGCGCTGGTCCCGGGTCCGCGCCCGCAGCCGCCGGCCGGCGCGATGCCGGTACGGGTGGCGTCCTGGAACATCTACATCCGCAACCCGGCGGCCCGGGTCGTCGACGCCGTCCGGTCGCTGGACGCCGACGTGGTC
The DNA here is from genome assembly GCA_963770145.1 of uncultured Actinomycetota bacterium. Taxonomy (GTDB): domain Bacteria; phylum Actinomycetota; class Actinomycetes; order Mycobacteriales; family CADCTP01; genus CADCTP01. The sequence continues at coordinate 219,531 of CAVYOJ010000005.1, forward strand.
GGGCTGGTCGAGGTGAACCCGCGGCAGGCCGCCCGGCTGGACGCCGACCCCGCCCTGCGCGCCCGCTACCGCACCGTGCTGATGGTGCCGGAGGCGAACCGCGGGTTGCTGTCCCGGTATCCGCTGATCGACTCCGGCGTGCGCGAGGACGGGTCGGCCCGGGCCGGGTCCGGCCTGCTGTGGGCTCGGCTCGACCTCGGTGGCGGGCGACGGCTCACCGTGGTCGTCGCGCACCCGCTGCCGGCAGAAGCGTCACCGTCCTCGACGCTGCCGCTGCACTGGGACGCCCGGCCCCGCGACGCCGAGATCGCGTACGTGAAGGCGTTCGTGGACGCGCGGGTCGCGGCCGGCGAGCGGGTGGTGCTGATGGGCGACTTCAACGTCACCGACCGGGAGCCGGCGAACGCCGAGCTGTCCCGCGGGCTGCGCGACGCACACGACGTGGCCTGGGGCGCCGGCGCGTCCTGGGGACCGCTGTCGCTTGCGCCGGCACGGGCTGGCGCTGATCCGGATCGACCGCATCCTGGCCGGCCCGGGCACGGTGCCGACTGCGTTCAGCACGGACTGCACGTTCCGCGGCAGCGACCACTGCGTCCTGCACGCGACGGTCGCGGTCGGCCGGTGAGCGTCCTAGTAGAGCCGCATCCCGGTCGAGACGGTCGAGCCGACCGACAGCGGGACGGTCACCGTGGCCGCGTGGCCGCGGTCGTCGGTCAGCCGGACCTGGTACGGCCCGGGCCCGGCGCCCGCCGCCGCGACCCAGTAGCCGTAGCCGGTCCGCGCCAGCGCCGTGCCCTGCACCGAGACCGAGGCGAGCGGGTTGCCGGTGTCGATCGGCAGCAACGCCAGCCAGTACTGGGAGGAGCCCTCCTTGACCCGGACCCGCACGGCCCCGGCGGTCGGCGGGTCGACCACGCGGGTGAACGTGATCGGCACGATGCCCGCGACCGGGTCGGCGATCCGGGCGAACGCCGGCGCGGCCAGGTCGAGGTGCCCCGGCTCGCACTCCGGGCACTGGTCGGCGACCGTCACCCGGACCGTGCCCTTCGGGCCGGTGACGTCGAAGACCGTGCCGCAGGCGGCTGAGCCGGCGAAGTCGGCCGGCGACAGGGCCACGTACGTCCCCGAGGCCGCCGCGTCCGGGTAGCCGCAGTTGGGCAGGCCGGCGAGGGTGTAGAAGGTCGCCTTCCCGATCCGGGTCGCGCCGGCCGCCGGCCGGCTGGTCGGCGCCGCGGCGGTGCGCCGCTCCCGCGAGGCCGCGGTCGGCGACGGCGCCACGGGCGGGGTGGCCGGCGCCGCCCGCAGCGTCCCGGCCGCGACCGGGGCCGGCTGCGCGGACCGGGCCGGCGCCCGGGTGGCCGGCGCGGTCACCGACGGCACCGCCCGGTCCAGCGACCGCGGCGCCGGCGTGCCGCCGTCCCGGACCGCCGCGACGAGCACTCCCGCCCCGGCCGCCACGACCGCGGTCAGCGCCCCGGCCAGCAGCACCACCGGTCGCCGCCGGCCGGACCGGTGTCTCGGAGGCTCCGCCACGCGCGGCACAGTACCGGCGGTCCGGCTGGAGCCGGCACCGCGACCGCGCTCCGCGTCCGCACTACCGCGCACCGCACGCAGGCCGGCGCCGCCACCCGGCCCACCGCACGGCGATCGCGCCGCGCCGCCCCGCACGCGAGCCCGGACGGCCGCTACCCCGCCTGCCCGACGGCCGCTATGCGGCCTCCCCCAGCAGCCCGTACCGGACCGCGTCGGACGAGCGCGAGCCAGGACGCCTCGATGACGTTGGCGTGCACGCCGACCGTCGTCCACTCGCGCCGCCCGTCGCCGGTCTCCACCAGCACCCGGGTGACCGCGTCGGTGCCGTGCCGCCCGTCCAGGATGCGCACCTTGTAGTCGGTCAGCTCCATCCCGGCCAGCGACGGGTGGTACGGCTCCAGCGCGCTGCGCAGCGCCCGGTCCAGCGCGTTGACCGGCCCGTTGCCCTCGCCGGTGGCGACGATCCGCTCGCCCTTGGCGTGCAGCTTCACGGTGGCCTCGCTGACCACCCGGCCGTCCTCGCGGCGCTCGACGATCACCCGGTACGACTCGAGCCGGAACGTGCTCGGTCGACCGCCTCGCCCAGCTCGGCGCGCACCAGCAGCTCGAACGAGGCGTCCGCGGCCTCGAACGACCAGCCGTCGGCCTCCAGCGCCTTGACCCGCTCGACGACGCGGCCGACCGCGTCCGGCCGGGCGGACAGGTCCACGCCGAGCTCCCTGCCCTTGAGCTCGACCGATGCCCGCCCGGCCATCTCGGTGACGAGGATGCGCATGTCGTTGCCGACCAGCGCCGGGTCCACGTGGTTGTAGAGATCCGGGCTGACCTTGATCGCGCTGGCGTGCAGGCCCGCCTTGTGGGCGAAGGCCGACACCCCGACGTACGCCTGCTGCGGGTTCGGGCGCCTTGTTGGCGATCTCCGCGATGGCGTGCGCGACGCGCATCATCTCCGGCAGGCAGCCCTCGGGCAGGGCCCGCCGGCCCATCTTCAGCTCCAGCCCGCCGATCACGGCGAACAGGTCGGCGTTGCCGGGCCGCTCGCCGTAGCCGTTGGCGGTGCCCTGCACGTGCGTGGCGCCGGCGTCGACCGCGGCGAGGGAGTTGGCGACCGCGCAGGCGGTGTCGTTCTGCGCGTGCATGCCGACCCGGAACCCGGTCCGCTCGATCACCTCGGCGACGATCCGGCCCGACGCCCATCGGCAGCATGCCCGCCGTTGGTGTCGCAGAGCACGCCGACGTCGGCGCCGGCGGTGAACGCGGCCTCCAGCACCCGCAGCCCGTAGTCGCGGTCGTACGGCGTAGCCGTCGAAGAAGTGCTCGCAGTCGAGGAACACCCGCCGGCCCTCGGCGACGAGGAAGCCGACCGTGTCGGCGCACCATCGCGAGGTTCTCCTCCGGCGTGGTGCGCAGCGCCTGGTGCACGTGCCGCAGGTCGGACTTGGCGACCAGGCAGACCACCGGGGTCTGCGCGTCCCGCAGCGCGAGCACCTGCGGGTCGGTCGCCGCCCGCGCGCCGGCCTTGCGGGTCGCGCCGAAGGCGACCAGCTGCGCGTTGCGCCAGCTCCAGCTCGGTCGCGCGCCCGGGCGAAGAACTCGGTGTCCTTGGGCAGCGCGCCGGGCCAGCCGCCCTCGACGAAGCCGACGCCGAGCTCGTCGAGCAGCCGGGCCACGGCGAGCTTGTCGGCGACCGAGAAGGACATGCCCTCGCCCTGCGCGCCGTCGCGCAGCGTGGTGTCGAAGACGTGGAAGGAGTCGTCGAGCACTGGGATCTCCCCGGAAAAGAAGAAGACCCCTCGCGGATGCGGGAGGTCTGCGCGCCGGCGGTAGGTCGCGGGCGCGCTAGGTGATAATGATCACCACACGGTGCTGCACGCTCAGCACGATAGATCAGCCCGGGCCGGATGGGAAACCCGTTCCATATTCTGGGACGACGCGACCGGCACGGTCCGGCCGCCGACGAGGGAGGCCGCCGTGCTGCGCACGTTCTGGGACCAGCACGGCGACCGGCTGCGGCACTGGCTCGCGGTCGTGCTCACCGTCGTGCTGGTCCTGACCTACCTGGAGTGGCGGGACGCCGACGCCGACTGGACCGTCTTCGCCCTCGCGGTCGGGCTGCTGCTGGTGTTCGAGTTCGTGCTGAGCGGCAACTGGCTGCGGCGCGGGCCCCGGCGCCGGGACGATCCGGGCGACCGCGGCCGGCGGCGCTGAGCCGGCTCAGGCCGACAGCAACGCCTCGAACAGCCGCGGGTCGGTGCCCTGCTCGGGATGCCAGAGCACGCCGAGCCGGAACCGCGCCGACGGGTCCTCGACGCCCTCGATCCCGCCGTCGAACGCGTACGCGCTGACGGTCAGCGTGCCCGGGTCGGCCACCCCCTGGTGGTGGTAGCTGGGCACCTCGCTGCGCTCGCCGAGGATGCCGGCCAGCCGGGTGCCGGGCACGGTGCTGATCTCGTGCCGGACGTAGCCGCCAGGCTCGGCGCCGCGGTGCGCCTCCGACTCCAGGTGCTGCACCAGCTTGCCGCCCGCGTACGCCGACATCAGCTGCATGCCGCGGCAGATGCCCAGCGTCGGCAGGTCGGCGTCGATCGCCGCCCGCAGCAGCGCCACCTCGCCGGCGTCCCGGGCCGGCCGGATCCCGGTCGGTGCGCGGGTCGGGCTCGGCGCCGTACAGGGCCGGGTCGAGGTCGTTGCCGCCGGCCAGGATCAGCCCGTCGAGCCGGGCCACCAGGTCCGCCGCGTGCTCGGGGTAGGGCGGGATCACCACGGCCCGGCCGCCGGCCGCGTGCACCGCCGTCACGTACACCTGCGGGAGCACCGTCGACTCCCGGTCCCACGGCCCCCAACGGGCCAGCTCGACGTACCCGGAGATCCCGATCAACGGTGCCATCGGAGCCAGGATAGCCAGCGCCGCCGCGGGTTTGCCCCTCGGCGGTGCGCGTCGGTGCCCGCTCGGTGCCCGCTGCGGTGCCCGCTCGGTGTCCGAGCTGTGCCACCGGCGAGACGGCGTTCCTGCGGCTCGGCCGCGCTGCCCGGATCCTCGGATGGCAGCGGTAAGAATGGCCCGGTGCGAACCGACCGGGGCTTCGAGCGGCTGATCACGTTCGCCGACGCGGTGGTGGCGATCGCGCTCACCCTGCTGGTGCTGCCGCTGTCCGAGATCGCCTCCGAGCTCGGCCACGACACGAGCGTCGGCGATGTGTTCTCGGAGCACGGCGACGCGTTCGGCAGCTTCGCGCTGAGCTTCGTCGTGATCTGGGTGCTGTGGACCGCACACCACCGCACGATGGAGTATTTCGACGCGTACGACGGAGTGCTGTTCCGGCTCACCATGATCTGGCTGTTCACGATCGTGCTGCTGCCGTTCATCACCCAGCTGCTCACCGGCAGCCAGTACGACCGCGGAGCCACGCCGCTCTACGAGGGCGCTGCTGCTCGTGTCCTCGCTCTGCCTGACCGGCATGTCCTGGTGGGGTCGCCGGCACCGGGACCTGCTCGCCGACGACCCCCAGGCGGACCGCTGGAGCACCACGCCGATCCCGATCGGAGTGCCCGCCGTCCTGGTGATCAGCTTGCTCCTTACCCTGATCTTCCCGAGCATCGGCGCGTACCCGCTGTTCCTGCTGCTGGCCGCCGACAACGTCATCGACCGGGCCCGGCTCAGGCGGTGGCAGCGGCGGCAGCCGGGCTGACCGCGCCGAGCAGCTCCCGGCACGGCTCCAACCCCTCGATCCGCACCGGCACGGTCCGGCGGGTCGCCCAGGTCTCCCGGTCGATCCGGAACCGCCGGTCGATCCGGCGCCGTCCCTGCACGGTCTGCACCGCGATGCCGTCCTCGGCGTAGCCGAGCTTGCGGGAGACGCCGATCGACGCGTGGTTGCCGTCCAGCGCGGACGAGACGGCCCAGTCGGCCCCGAGGCCGTCGAAGGCCAGGTGCAGCACGGCGGCCCGCATCTCGGTGCCGATGCCGCGGCCGTGGTGCCGGCGGCCCAGCCAGGAGCCGGTGTGCACCTCGCGGGTGACCGCGAACTCGGTGCCGCCGATGCTCTGGAGGCCGACCGGCTCGCCGCCGGCCAGCACCGCGAGCTCGAGCGTCCACTGCTGCGGGGTCAGCGCGCCCCACTGCTGCCACTGGTGCTGCATGACCGAGCGGCCGCGCGGACCCGGCGGCAGGTCGGTCCAGGGCACCAGGAACGGCATCGCGGCCGGGTCGTGCACGCCCTCGTCGGCCAGCTCGGCCAGCGCGGCCAGCTGCTCGAGCGAGGGCAGCCGCAGCTCCAGCCGCGGGGTCCGCAGCACCAGTCCGAACAGGGGCCAGACGTCGGTCAACACACCCCGAGTGTCCCGACCCTGTCGCGCGATTTTGGGCCTGCGGCCGGACCAGCCCTACTCGCGGACGTGCTCGTTCCACTCCTTGTAGCGGTCCACCTCGCCGCGCGTGGCGGCCGAGAAGATCTCGCTCAGCTCCTTGGTGATCGGGCCGGGCTTGCCGGTGCCGACGTTGCGGTCGTCGACCGAGGCGATCGGCACGATCTCGGCCGCGGTGCCGGTGAAGAACGCCTCGTCGGCCATGTAGAGGTCGGTGCGGACCAGCGCGTGCTCGACCACCTCGTAGCCCTGGTCGCGGGCGATCGTCATCACCGACTCGCGGGTGATGCCGGCCAGCAGGCCCTCCTGGATCGGCGGGGTGACCAGCGTCCGGCCCTTCACGACGAAGATGTTCTCGCCGGTGCCCTGCACGACGTTGCCGGCCGGGGACGAGCAGCACGGCCTCGTCGTAGCCGGCCTTGAGCGCGGCGACCTTGGACAGCGAGGAGTTCACGTACTGCCCGGTGCCCTTGCCCTGCGGGGCGATCGAGTTCTGGTTGATGTGCTGCCAGCTCGAGGTCATCGCCCGGCAGCCGTTGGCCATCGCCTCGGGCCCGAGGTAGAGCCCCCACGGCCAGCAGGCGATCGCGACCTCGGTGTGGCTCGGCAGCGGGTTGAGCCCCATCTCGCCGTAGCCCAGGTACATGATCGGGCGGACGTAGCAGGACTCGACCTCGGCGATCCGGACGACCTCCTTGGTCGCCGCGACGATCTCGGCCGCGGTGAAGTCCGGCTCCATGAAGTAGACCTTGGCCGACCGGAACAGCCGGGCGATGTGGTCGGTGAGCCGGAAGACGGCCGGCCCGCGGCTCGTCCCGTACGCCCGGATGCCCTCGAAGACGCCCCAGCCGTAGTGGAGCGTCGGGTTGAGCACGTGGATCGTGGCGTCGTCCCAGTCGACGAGCGTCCCGTTCATCCAGATCTTCTTGGTCGGCGTGATGGGCACGGGACGACTCCTTCGGCGGCGGCTGCCCGATCGGGATTTATGTGGACGTCCTACCATCTCATTCGAGACGGCGGCCGCGCCACTCGGACAGCGAGGCTCAGACGGGCGTGTGCTGGCTGGTCGAGCGCGGCGAGCCGGTCGCCGATCGCCTCGGTCTGGCCCGGATCGGCATGGTCGCGGGTGGCCAGGTCGAACGCCACCGCGGCCTCCACCCGCCGCGCCTGGTCGCCGTGCCCGAGGTGGTCGAGCAGCAGGGCCACCGACAGCACGGTCGCGGTCGGGTCGGCGCGGCCCGTGCCGGCGATGTCCGGCGCGCTGCCGTGCACCGGCTCGAACATGCTCGGGTTGGTCCGGCTCACGTCGAGGTTGCCGCTGGCGGCCAGCCCGATGCCGCCGGTGACCGCGGCGCCGAGGTCGGTGAGGATGTCGCCGAACAGGTTGTCGGTGACGACCACGTCGAACCGGCCCGGGTCGGACACGAAGAACATCGAGGCCGCGTCGACGTGCTGGTAGGCCACGGTCACGTCGGGGTACTCCCGGGCGACCTCCTCGACCTTGCGCGACCACAGCGAGCCGGAGTGGGTCAGCACGTTGGTCTTGTGCACCAGCGTGAGGTGCTTGCCGGTCGCGGGCGGCGGCCCGCCGGAACGCGTCCCGGACGACCCGCTCGACGCCGAACGCGGTGTTGACGCTGACCTCGGTGGCGACCTCCTGCGGGGTGTCCTTGCGCAGCGCGCCGCCGGCCCCGGAGTAGGGCCCCTCGGTGCCCTCCCGGACCACGACCATGTCGATCGACCGGGTTGCCGGCCAGCGGGCTGTCTGCACGCCCGCGAACAGCCGCACCGGCCGCAGGTTGACGTGGTGGTCGAGCTCGAAGCGCAGCCGCAGCAGCAGGCCGCGCTCCAGCACGCCCGGCGGCACGCTCGGGTCGCCGACGGCGCCGAGCAGGATCGCGTCCTGCTCGCGCAGCTCGCCGATCACCGAGTCGGGCATCAGCTCGCCGGTGCGGTGCCAGCGCGCGGCGCCCAGGTCGTACGTCGTGGTCTCGACGTCGGACACCACCTCGCGGAGGACCTTGAGGCCCTCCGCCACCACCTCGGGGCCGATGCCGTCCCCGGGGATCACCGCCAGCCTCATGACCTCGGAGGCTAGCCGACTCTCCGTCGCGGCACGGCGCCCGGGCCAGGTCTCTGAGGTCGATGTCGCTCGACGTCGGTGCCTCGAGATCGGCGCGCGCGCATCGTCGGTGCGCGCCGATCGCGGTCGGCCGATCCCGGCCAGCACCTCGGCCGGGACCGCGCTGTCCACGGTGACCGCCATCAGCGCCTCGCCGCCGCGGCGGGTGCGGCTGACCTGGGCGCCGGCGATGTTCACGCCGGCGTCGCCGAGCCGGGCGCCGACCACGCCGACCACGCCCGGGCCGGTCGGTGTAGCGGAAGAACAGCAGGTGGCCCTCCAGCCGCAGGTCGACGTCGTAGCCGTCGACCTCGGTGAGCTTCTCCACCTGCTTCGGGCCGGTCAGCGTGCCGGACACGCTCACCGTCCCGCCGCTGGCCAGCACGCCGCGGACGGTGACCAGGTTGCGGTAGTCCTCGGCTGTCCGCGTACGTCGCCAGGCCGACGTCGACGCCGCGGTCCTTGGCCAGCAGCGGCGCGTTGACGAAGGTGACCTGCTCGGAGACCACGTCGGCGAACACGCCCTTGAGCGCGGCCAGCTGCAGCACGCTCACGTCGTACTCGACGATCTCGCCGCGCACCTCGACGGTGATGCTCTGGGCCACCCCGCCGGCCAGCCGCGGTGAACACCCGGCCGAGCTTCTCGGCCAGCGGCAGCCCCGGCCGGACGTCCTCGGCGACCGTGCCGCCGGCCTGCACGTTCACCGCGTCGGGCACGAACTCGCCCTGCAGCGCGAGCCGCACCGAGCGGGCCACCGCGAGCCCGGCCTTGTCCTGCGCCTCGACCGTGGACGCGCCCAGGTGCGGGGTGACGACCACGCCGGGCAGCCCGAACAGCGGGCTGTCGGTCGCCGGCTCGGTGACGAACACGTCGATGCCGGCGCCGGCCACCTGCCCGGACCGGATCGCGTCGGCCAGCGCGTCCTCGTCGACCAGCCCGCCGCGGGCGGCGTTGACGATCCGCACGCCCGGCTTGGTCGTCGCCAGCTCGCGGGCGCCGATCAGGCCCACCGTCTCCGGCGTCTTCGGCAGGTGGATGGTGACGAAGTCGCTCTCGCGCAGCAGCTCGTCCAGGCCGACCAGCCGGACGCCGATCTGCGCGGCCCGGGCCGGCTGCACGTACGGGTCGTAGGCGAGCAGCCGGACGCCGAACGCGGACAGCCGCTGGGCGACCAGCACGCCGATCCGGCCGAGGCCGACCACGCCGACGGTCTTGTCGGCGAGCTCGACGCCGGTGAACGTCGACCGCTTCCACTGCCCCGACTGCAGCGAGGCGTTCGGCCGCCGGCACGTTGCGGGCGACCGCGAGCAGCAGCGCGACCGCGTGCTCGGCGGCGCTGACGATGTTGGACGTCGGCGCGTTGACGACCATGACGCCGCGGGCGGTGGCCGCGGCCACGTCGACGTTGTCCAGCCCGATGCCGGCCCGGGCGACGACCTTGAGCCGGTCGGCGGCGGCCAGCGCCTCGGCGTCGATCCTGGTGGCGCTGCGGATCAGCACCGCGTCCACGCCGGCCAGCGCCGGCAGCAGCGCCGACGCGGTCGGCGCCGTCGACGTGCCGCAGCTCGAACTCGGCGGACGAGCACCGCCAGCGCGGACGGCGCGAGCTCCTCGGCGACGAGGACGACCGGACGGCGCTCGGGCTGGACCACAGCTGATTCCTCCTGGGACGCTGGACGCACGGCCGGACCCCGCCCGGCGCGGCTGCCATCGTAGCTACGCGACGGTCGGGCGGACCGGCGCCGGTAGGACAGCCCTGCGTCAGTCCCGCGCCCCGATGTGACGGAGGCATCAGTACGCGGCGGCTCAGTGGTCCGGCGGTCCGTCGTCGGTCAACCCGGCCTGCTCGGCCGCCGACGGGTCCGCTCGACTGCAGCGGCCGCAGCCACACCCAGAGCAGGAACAGCGCCGCCGAGCACGAGCATCGCCAGGCCGAGCCACAGGTTGATGCGGATCCCGTCGGCCTTGGCGATCTCCTCGTCGTTGTCGAACAGCCCGGCGATGAACAGGATCACGCCGTAGAGGACGAACAGGGCGCCGATGATCGTGCGCAGGTCGAACAGCCGGGACGCGGTGGTGTCCTCCGGGTTGCGGTAGTCGTCGGCGCGGTCGTCGCTCATGATGCACCCGCTCCTAGAGGAAGATCAGGCTGAGGACGAGGGTGATGCCCGAGCGCGCCGAAGCCGAGCAGCTTCGGCGACTGCCACCAGACCGGCTTCGGCCCCTGCGGCGGCGCGTCGGGGTTGGGCACCCCGGCCACCAGGCCGGCCAGCTCCCGTTCCGGTTTCGGCGCGGTCACCAGGCGAGACCGCGACCGTCACGCCGCGTCGGCGACGAAGGCGATGATCGCGCCGTAGAAGTTCTGCGACTGGGTGGACTCGATCGTCACCCACGGGTCCCAGACGTGCGAGCCGCCGATGTCCAGGCCGGTGAAGGCGAAGTGGCCGATGATCGCGCCGAGCGTGCCGGCGACCAGGCCCCAGAAGCCGCCCCACGGGGTGGTCGCGCTTCCAGAACATGCCGATGAGGAACGTCGCGAACAGCGGCGCGTTGAAGATCGAGAACAGCAGCTGGATGTAGTTCATGATGTTCTCGTAGCCGGAGGCGATGAACGCGGTGCGCGATGCCGATCAGCACGCCGCCGACGGTGGCGAAGCGCCCGACCCGCAGGTAGTACGAGTCGGGCCGGTCCTTGCCGGAAGTACGGCCGCCAGATGTCGTACGTGAAGACGGTGTTGAAGGAGCTCACGTTGGCCGCCATGCCGGCCATGAACGCGGCCAGCAGGCCGGTCAGCGCGATCCCGAGCACGCCGTTGGGCAGCAGCAGGCCCATCAGCCGCGGGATCGCGTCGTTGTAGGTCGGGTTCTCGCCGCCGACCTCGCTGATGGTCGCGCCGCCCTTGCCGAGGTCCGGGCACCAGCACCAGGGCGATCAGGCCCGGGATGATCGTCAGCGCCGGGATGAAGATCTTCGGGTACGCCCCGATCAGCGGCGTCCGCTGCCCGGCGGACAGGTCCTTGGCCGCGAGCGCCCGCTGCACCTCGGCGAAGTTCGTCGTCCAGTAGCCGAAGGACAGCACGAAGCCGAGGCCGAAGACGATGCCGATCCAGTCGCCGAGCGGGTTGGTCGGATGCCCGACCGCCGATGCCGCCCCACTGGCTGAACAGCGCCGCGCCCGTCGGCGCCTTCGACCCGATCGAGCTTGTCCTTCAGGCCGCCCCAGCCGCCGACCTTGGACAGGCCGACGATCACGATCGGGATGAGGCCGGCGAGGATGACGAAGAACTGCAGCACCTCGTTGTAGATCGCGCCGGACAGCCCGCCGAGCGTGATGTACGCCAGGACGAAGCCGGCCGAGACAGGATGATCGACACCCAGATCGGCCAGCCGAGCAGGCTCTGGATGACCAGGGCCAGCGCGTACAGGTTGACGCCGGCGATGAGCACCGAGGCCAGGGCGAAGGTCCAGGCGTTGAACTGGTGGGTCTGCTTGTTGTAGCGGCGGCGCAGGTAGTCGGGGACGCTGTGCACCCGGGAGCCGTAGTAGAACGGCATCATCACCAGGCCGAGGAAGACCATGGCCGGCACGGCGCCGATCCAGTAGAAGTGCACGGTCGCGATGCCGTACTGGGCGCCGTTGGCGGCCATGCCGAGGATCTCGATGGCGCCGAGGTTGGCCGAGATGAACGCCAGCCCGGTCATCCAGGCCGGCAGCGAGCGGCCGGAGAGCAGGAAGTCCTCGCTGGTCGTGATCGCCCGGCGGGCCATCACGCCGATCCCGACGACGACCGCGAAGTAGATCGCCAGGATCGAGGTAGTCGAGGCCGTTGACCGGCAGGCGGCCGCTGTCCGCCGCCAGGATCAGGAATCCTGTGTCACCCGAACCTGCCCCAGCTCGCACTGGCCGGCTGCGAGCGCGGTCGCCCTGGAGATCGATTTCACCGAACGGGTACGCGCAAACCTCCGGAGCAGTATCGCCCCGCGCGCCGACCGATCGAAGGGCATGCCCGCGACGGCTCGTGCCGCGACCGGGCAACTCCGCGCGTCCGGCGGCCCGGCGCCGCCGGTGCTGCGGCACCGGGCGCGCGGCGATCGCGCCGCCTACCCCGCTGGCGAGCCGGCCGGCGTCGGGTCGGCCGCACGCGGCCGGGTGATCGCCTGCTGGGGAGCCGGCCGGGTCGGGCTGCGCCTCAGGCGGTCTCGGTGATCGGCCGGTCGACCCAGGACATCAGCCCGCGCAGGTGCGCGCCGATCTGCTCGATCGGGTGCGCCGGCGCCCTTGTCCCGCAGCGCGGTGAAGTTCGGCCGGCCGGCGTCGTCCTCGGCCACCCACTCGCGGGCGAACGTGCCGTCCTTGATCTCGGCCAGGATCTGCTGCATCGACGCCTTGACGTGCTCGTCGACGATCCGCGGCCCGCGGGTGAGGTCGCCGTACTCGGCGGTGTCGGAGACCGAGTAGCGCATCCGCGCGATGCCGCCCTCGTACATGAGGTCGACGATGAGCTTGAGCTCGTGCAGGCACTCGAAGTAGGCCACCTCGGGCTGGTAGCCGGCCTCGACCAGGGTGTCGAAGCCGGCCGCCACCAGCGCGGTGGTGCCGCCGCAGAGCACCGCCTGCTCGCCGAAGAGGTCGGTCTCCGTCTCCTCGGTGAACGTGGTCTCGATGACGCCGGCCCGGGTGCCGCCGATGCCCTTCGCGTACGCGAGGGCGAGCGGCAGCGCGCGGCCGGACGCGTCCTGCTCGACGGCGACCAGGCAGGGCACGCCCTTGCCGTCGGAGAACTGCCGGCGGACCAGGTGGCCCGGGCCCTTCGGGGCGACCATGGCGACGTCGACGCCCTCCGGCGGGGTGATCAGGCCGAACCGGATGTTGAAGCCGTGGCCGAAGAACAGCGCGTCGCCGGGCACCAGGCTCGGCGCGATCGACTCCGCGTACAGCGACGCGCTGCGCGGTGTCCGGCGCCAGCATCATGATCAGGTCGGCCTCCTCGCAGGCCTCCGCGGGGGTGAGCACCCGCAGTCCCTCGGCCTCGGCCTTCTCCCGGCTGCGCGACCCCTCGGGCAGGCCGACCCGCACGTCGACACCGGAGTCGCGCAGCGACAGCGCGTGCGCGTGCCCCTGGCTGCCGTAGCCGAGCACGGCCACCGTGCGGTCCTGGATCAGCGACAGGTCGGCGTCGTCGTCGTAGAACATCCGGGCTGGCATTGGTGTCCTCTCTGGACTGTCGGGTGGAGTCGTCGTGCGGACCCGCGGCCGTGACGGTGCGGTCGAGTGACGGCGTGTACGGCTCGTCGGCGGAGTCCTGGCGGTCGGGTGGATCGCTGGGTGGGGTGGAGGTCAGGCCGGAGCGGTCGAGCGCGCGCAGCGCGGTGCCGGTGATCGAGCGCGGCCCGCGGCCGACCGCGACCATGCCGGACTGCACCATCTCCCTGATCCCGAACGGCTCGAGCACCTGGAGCAGCGCGGCTCAGCTTGTCCGCGGTGCCGGTCGCCTCGATGGTCACCGACTCCGGTGCTCGACGTCGACGATCTTGGCCCGGAACAGGTTGCGCCGTCTCCAGCACGGCGCTGCGCACGGCAGCGTCGGCGCGCACCTTGACCAGCAGCAGCTCGCGCTGCACCGACTGGGCCGGGTCGAGCTCGACGATCTTGATGACGTTGACCAGCTTGTTGAGCTGCTTGGTCACCTGCTCCAGCGGCAGGTCGTCGACCACGACCACGATCGTCATCCGGGAGATCTCGGGTGCTCGGTCGGGCCGACCGCGAGCGACTCGATGTTGAAGCCGCGCCGGCTGAACAGCCCGGCGACCCGGGCCAGCACGCCGGGCTTGTTCTCGACCAGCACGGACAGCGTGTGGGTGCGTCACTCATCCCTCGACCTCGTCCCAGACGGGCCGCACGCCGCGGGCGGCCATGATCTCGTCGTTGCTCGTGCCGGCCGGCACCATCGGCCACACCTGCGCGTCCTGCCCGACGATGAAGTCGACGACCACCGGCTGGTCGTCGATCGCCATCGCCTTCTCGATCGCGCCGTCGACGTCCTCCTTGGACTCGCACCCGCAGCCCGACGCAGCCGAGCGCGTCGGCGAGCTTCACGAAGTCGGGGATGCGGTGCTTGTGGGTGCCGAGGTCGGTCTGGCTGTAGCGCTCGGCGTAGAAGAGGTTCTGCCACTGCCGGACCATGCCGAGGTTGCCGTTGTTGATGACGGCGACCTTGATCGGGATGCCCTCCAGCGCGCAGGTGGCCAGCTCCTGGTTGGTCATCTGGAAGCAGCCGTCGCCGTCGATCGCCCAGACCGTCGCCTCCGGCCGGCCCATCTTGGCGCCCATCGCGGCCGGGACCGCGTAGCCCATCGTGCCGAGGCCGCCGGAGTTGAGCCAGGTGTACGGGTTCTCGTAGCTAGATGAACTGCGCGGCCCACATCTGGTGCTGGCCGACGCCGGCGACGTAGAGCGCCTCGGGGCCGGCGATCGCGCCGAGCCGCTCGATGACGTACTGCGGGGCCAGCGAGCCGTCGGTCGGCTCCTCGTAGCCGAGCGGGTAGGTCGCCCGCCAGGAGTCGACCTGCGCCCACCAGCCGGTGAGGTCGGCCCGGTGCCCGGCGTCGTACTCGGTCTGCACCGCGGCGGCGAGCTGGGTGATGACCTCGCTTGCAGTCGCCGACGATCGGCACGTCGGCCATCCGGTTCTTGGAGATCTCGGCCGGGTCGATGTCGGCGTGCACGACCAGCGCGTGCGGCGCGAAGCTGGACAGCTTGCCGGTCACCCGGTCGTCGAAGCGGGCGCCGAGGGCGACGATCAGGTCCGCCTTCTGCAGCGCGCTGACCGCGGAGACCGTGCCGTGCATGCCGGGCATGCCGAGGTGCTGGCGGTGGCTGTCCGGGAACGCGCCGCGGGCCATCAGCGTGGTGACCACCGGGATGCCGGTGAGCTCGGCCAGCCGGCGCAGCTCGGCCGACGCGTGCGCCTTGAGCACGCCGCCGCCGACGTAGAGGACCGGCCGGCGGGCCTCGGCGATCAGCCGCGCCGCCTCCCGGATCTGCTTGCCGTGCGGCTTGAGCACCGGCCGGTAGCCGGGCAGCTCCATCGTCGGCGGCCAGCTGAACCGTGGTGCTCGGCCTGCAGCACGTCCTTCGGCAGGTCGACCAGCACCGGTCCGGGCCGGCCGGTCAGCGCGATGTGGAACGCCTCGGCGATCGTCCGCGGGATGTCCGCGGCGTCCTTGACCAGGAAGTTGTGCTTCGTGATCGGCAGCGTGATGCCGCAGATGTCGGCTTCCTGGAAGGCGTCCGTGCCGATCGCGGCCGACGGCACCTGGCCGGTGATCGCGACGATCGGCACCGAGTCCATGTACGCGTCCGCGATCGGGGTGACCAGGTTGGTCGCGCCCGGGCCGGAGGTCGCCATGCAGACCCCGACCCGGCCGGTGGCCTGCGCGTACCCCTCGGCGGCGTGGCCGGCGCCCTGCTCGTGCCGGACCAGCACGTGCCGCACCGCGGTGGAGTCGAACAGCGGGTCGTACGCCGGCAGGATCGCGCCGCCCGGGATGCCGAAGACGACGTCGGCGCCGACCGCCTCGAGCGAGCGGACCAGGGACTGGGCGCCGGTCGACCGGCGTGGTGCTTTCTGTCATCGCTGGCCTGTCATGAGCGGACCCTCCGCGGGTCGGATGGCGTGGATCGGCCCAACAAAAAGCCCCTCGTGCCGCGGGGGCACGGAGGGGCGGCGCGTCGACGGGTCTGGTCGACGCGCTAGGAAAGTACGAGGGCAGGGCTGGTGCTCACGGCTCCGAACGGTAGGAGGCGGCGCCGGCCGAGTCAACTCGCATCCCACAAGGTGGGATCACTGTCTCGCTTCGCGGCCGCCCTTGACACATAACCATATGGGCATATGATCTGAGGCATGGCAAGGGCGGCGACCACCACCGACGCGTTCAACGCGGTGGCCGAGCCCCGGCGGCGGGAGATCCTCGACCTGCTCGCCGGCGGGGAGCGGTCGGTGACGGAGCTCGTCGAGTCGCTCGGCCTGTCCCAGCCGCTGGTCTCCAAGCACCTGCGGGTGCTGCGCGAAGTGGGGCTCGTGCAGGTGCGGGACGAAGGGCGGCAGCGGTTCTACCGGCTCGACGCCGGGCCGCTGCGGTCGATCGCGAGCTGGCTGGTCCCGTTCGAGCGGGCCCTGTCCGAGCGCTTCGACCTGATGGACGACGTTATCCAGGAACTCAAGGCACAGGAGGACGACGATGGCGACGACGACCAACTCCGCGAAGGTCACGCTCCCGACTGACACCCAGATCCTCATCACCCGGGAGTTCGACGCGCCCAAGCACCTGGTGTGGAAGGCGTACACGACGCCGGACCTGATCGCCCGCTGGTGGGGCGGCAGCCACGGCAAGGTGACCAGCGCCGAGGTCGACCTGCGGGTCGGCGGGTCCTGGCGGTACGTGCTGGCGGCGAACGAGGGCTTCGAGGTCGCCTTCCACGGCGAGTTCCGGGAGATCTCCGCGCCGGACCGGCTGGTCAACACCGAGATCTACGAGGGCGCGCCGGAGGGGATGGGCGTGGTCACGACGACCCTCGCCGAGGCCGACGGGCGCACCACGCTCACCCAGCTGTGCGACTACGGCGACAAGACCGTCCGCGACGCGGTGATCGAGTCCGGCATGGAGGGCGGCATGCAGGAGTCCATGGACGAGCTCGAGCAGGTCGCGGTCTCGCTCAGGTGATCGTTCGGGCTGCCCCACGCAGCCCGAGCAGCACCGGCCGGCCCGGGAACCCCACGCCCCGGGCCGGCCGTCTGCGCGCTACCCGCAGACGGCGCCCTGGGCGGCGGAGCCGACGAGCTTGGCGTACTTGGCCAGCGCGCCGGTCTCGTAGCGGGGCGCGCGGGGCTTCCAGCCGGCCCGGCGCCGGTCCAGCTCGGCCGCGTCGACCAGCAGGTCCAGGGTGCGGGCGGCCAGGTCGAGCCGGATCCGGTCGCCGTCGGCGACCAGCGCGATCGGCCCGCCGTGGGTCGCCTCGGGCGCGACGTGGCCGATGCACGGCCCGGCGGTGGCGCCGGAGAACCGGCCGTCGGTGAGCAGCAGCACGTCGTTGCCGAGCCCGGCGCCCTTGATCGCGCGCGGTGACGGCGAGCATCTCCCGCATGCCCGGCCCGCCGGCCGGCCCCTCGTACCGGATGACGACCGCGTCGCCGGGCCGCGATCCGCCCGGCGGTGACCGCGGCCATCGCGTCCTTCTCGTCGTCGAAGACCCGCGCGACTCCCTCGATGACCGTGGCCTCGAACGACGCGCTCTTGACCACCGCGCCCTCCGGCGCCAGCGAGCCGTGCAGGATGGTCAGCCCGCCGGTGCGGTGGATCGGGTCGGCCAGCGCCTGGATGATCTTGCCGTCCGGGTCGGGCGGGGCGATCGCGCTCGAGCTCCTCGCCGATCGTGCGGCCGGAGACGGTGAGCGCGTCGCCGTGCAGCACGCCCGGCGTCGAGCAGCGCCCGCATCACGACCGGGATGCCGCCGATCCGGTCGACGTCGGTCATCACGTACCGGCCGAACGGCTTGACGTCGGCCAGGTGCGGGGTGCGGTCGCCGATCCGGTTGAAGTCGTCGAGGGTCAGCTCGACCCTGCGCCTCGTGCGCGATCGCCAGCAGGTGCAGCACCGCGTTGGTGGAGCCGCCGAGCGCCATCACCACCGCGATCGCGTTCTCGAACGCCTGCTTGGTGAGGATCTTGCGGGCGGTGATGCCGGCGTCGAGCTGGGCCAGCACGGCCTCGCCGCTGCGCACCGCGAGCGCCTCCCGGCGCCGGTCCACCGCCGGCGGCGAGGCCGACCCGATCAGCGACATGCCCAGCGCCTCGGCCGCGGCGGCCATCGTGTTCGCGGTGTACATGCCGCCGCAGGAGCCCTCGGTCGGGCAGGCGTGCCCGCTCGATCTCGTCCAGCTCCGCGCGGGTGATCCGGCCGAGTCGCGCAGGCGCCGACGCCCTCGAACGCGTCCAGGATGGTGAGGTCCCGGTCCCCCAGCCGGCCGGGCAGGATCGTCCCGCCGTAGAGGAAGCACGGCGGCGAGGTCCATCCGGGCCGCGGCCATCAGCATGCCGGGCAGCGACTTGTCGCAGCCGGCCAGCAGCACCATGCCGTCCAGCCGCTCGGCGTGCATCATCAGCTCGACCGAGTCGGCGATCACCTCGCGGGAGACCAGCGACGCGCGCATCCCCTCGTGCCCCATCGAGATGCCGTCGGAGACCGCGATGGTGGTGAACTCCAGCGGGAAGCCGCCGGCCGCCCGCACGCCCTCCTTGGCCTGCTTGGCCAGCCGGTCGAGCGGCAGGTTGCACGGGGTCACCTCGTTCCAGGACGAGGCGACGGCGATCTGCGGCTTGGCGAAGTCCTCGTCGGTCATCCCGACCGCCCGCAGCATCGCCCGGGCCGGCGCCCGCTCCATGCCGTCGGTGACCTCGGAACTGCGCGGCTTCGGGTGCCGGTGCGGTCGGCTCGCTCACGGGAGCGAAGGTTACCCCCGGCGGGCCGGGCGTCGGTGCCGGAGGCTGCGGCGTGAGCGATGGCCGATAGCGGGAGGATGCGAGGCTCACCGTGCGACGCTGGCGGAGGAGTGGGCACTGTGAGTCGAGTACGTGGCGCCGCCCGGGTACGCGGTCGTCGCGCCCGACTGGGACCGCGAGCTGCGCCGGCCGGTGCTGCTGCGGTGCGACCGGTGCGCCGCCCTGGTGCTGGGCGCGGCGGACTCCGGCCGGCACGACGCCTGGCACGAGACCTGGTGCCGCGGCCGCGCGTCACCCCGGCGTGAGGCGGCGGCGGTGACCGGGTCGCCGGGTGCGGGCCGGTGCTGCGGGTGCGGACGCCGCGGATCGCCTGGTCGCCGTCGCGGTGCTGGCCGATCTGCATGCTGCCGCTGGCCGTTCGCGCGCCCTGGCTGGCGGTGCTGTGGCTGCTGCCGGTCGGCGGGCTGGCCTGCGGTGCTGCGCACCGGGGTGGACGTGGACCCGACCGGGCTGACCGTCCGGGCGCTGCTCGGCAGCCGCCGGCTGGCCTGGACCGACATGGCCGGGCTGCGGATCCGCCGGGCCGCGGGTCGCCGCGGTGCTGCGCGGCGGCTCGACCGTGCGGCTGCCGGTGCTGCGGCCCCGGCACCTGGCGCTGCTCGCGGCGGCCAGCGGCGGCCGGTCCCGACCCCGACCGCCGGGGCGACGGCGGCTCAGTAGCCGTCGCGGACGACGTTCTCCAGCGGCTCGCCGGCGACCCAGCGCTCCAGCTGCCGGCGGACCAGCGCGTACGCCCGGGCGCGGGAAGCCGGCCACGGCCCCGCCGACGTGCGGGGTGAGCAGCAGGTTCGGGCGCGTCCCACAGCGGGTGGTCGGCCGGCAGCGGCTCCGGGTCGGTGACGTCCAGCGCGGCCCGCAGCCGGCCGGACTGCAGCTCGGCCAGCACCGCGCCGGTGTCGGCGACCGGGCCGCGGGCGGCGTTGACGAGCAGCGCCCCGTCCGGCCATCCGGGCCAGGAACGCCGGCGTCGACCATGCCCCGGGTCGCCGTCGGTCAGCGGCACGACGACGACGACCACGTCGTGCCTCGGGCAGCAGCGCCGGGCAGCTCGTCGACGCCGTGCGCGTCGCCCCTGGGCGCGTCCGGGCGACCATCGTCACGGTCGCGTCGAACGGCAGCATCCGGCGCCGGATCGACTCGCCGACGTCGCCGGCGCCGACCACGAGCACCCGCTTGCCGGCCAGCTCGCCGGTGATCTTCTGGTCCCACTCGTGCCGCTCCTGCAGCCGGACGAACTCCGGGAAGTTCGCGCAGCGAGGCGAGCACCGCCGTCAGCACCCACTCCGAGGTCGAGCCGCCGTGCACGCCGCGGGCGTCGCAGAGCGGTCACGCCGGCCGGCACCAGCCCGACGAACGCGTCCGCGCCGGCCGTGGTCAGCTGCACCACCTCGAGCTTCGGCAGCGCCGCGAACTGCGCCTCGAGCCCGGCCTTGCCCAGGTATTGCGGGACCCAGAAGCCGGCCTCGGCGGCCTCCGGCGGCGGCGGGTCGGTGGGCTCGCCAGATCGACCACCGTGACCCCGTCCGGGGGCGGTCCGAGCAGCTTGCGGCCCTGCTCGGCGGGCAGGATGGCGACGCGGGACGGCACCCGGCGAGCCTAGCCAGCCGCGGTCGCCGGGCGGCGCGGGGGCAGGCCGGGCACGGAGGGCTCACGGGTAGCTCACGGGCGGCCGGGGAGACTGGCGGCATGAGCCGTACGTGGCGGGCACTGGTCGCGGTGCTCACGCTGCTGCTGCTGACCGGCTGCAGCGCCGCCGCGGACGCGCTGCGTCCGGACCCGACCTGGGTGCCGCAGCCGGAGGGCCCGCCGCCGGCCGACCTGCCGCAGCCGCCGCCGAGCCGGAGCGCGCCGAGCCCCGGCGCGCCCGGGCCAGCCCGGCGGCCCGGAGGCCGGCACGGCCGACGACCCCAACGTCGTCGCGGTCGGGCTGACCCTGCCGTGGGGGCTGGCCGTGCTGCCGGACGGCACCGCGCTGGTCGGCGAGCGGACCACCGGCCGGCTGCTGCTCGTGCAACCGCAGCGGGCGCCGGCCAAGCCGGTCATGCGGATCCCGGGAGTGGACGCGACCGGCGACGGCGGCCTGCTCGGGCTGGCGCTCTCGCCCAACTACGACGACGACGGGCTCGTCTACGCCTACCTGACGACCCTGACCGACAACCGGGTGGTCCGCTTCGCGCTGAAGGGCCCGGTCACCCCGGTGCTCACCGGCATCCCGCAAGGGGCGGACCGGCAACGGCGGGCGGATCACGTTCGGCTCGGACGGGATGCTCTACGTCGGCACCGGCGACGCCGGCCGGCCGGCGCTGGCGGCCGACCGGCGCAGCCTGGCCGGCAAGGTGCTGCGGGTGGACACGTTCGGCCGGCCGGACAAGGACAACCCCGACCCGTCCTCGCCGGTCTACTCGCTCGGCCACGGCCGGCTGGCCGGGCTGTGCCTCAGCGGGGTCAGACCAGGTCTACACGACCGAGCCGGGGCAGGCCGGCCAGGACGAGGTGAACCGGGTCGAGGCCGGCCGCGACTACGGCTGGCCGGCGCGGCACCAGGACCGGCGCGGCGGCGCCGGACCGGGAGATCCCGGCCGCGGCCGGCGGGCTCGAGCGGCTGCGCGATCATCGAGCGCGGCCTGTTCGTCACCTCCACCACCGGCCAGCGGCTGTACGCGCTGCCGCTGGACGGGTCGGGCCAGCCCGGGCCGCCGGCCGACTACCTGATCGGCGCGTACGGGCGGCTGCGCACGGTCGTCGCCGGCCCCGGACGGCGCGCTGTGGCTGACCACCTCGAACAAGGAGGCCGCCGGCAAGCCGACCCCGCAGGACGACCGCGTGATCCGCATCATGCCGCCGGCCGGCTCCACCAACTCCCCCGCCTGAGCGACCGGCCCCGGCAGACGGCGACCATGACCACGCACCCCCGACTGCCGATCCCGGCGCCGCGCCCGGGCCACCGGGTCGGCCGCTTGCCGGCGTGCGGCCGGGTGCGTGGGACGTGGCCGGGCGCGTGTTCCTGGCGGCGCTGAGCGCGACCGGGCTGGCCGCCTGCTCGTCGGACCAGCCCGCGGCCCAGCCGACGCCCGGCGGGCAGCCGGCCGAGCTCGGCGGCGGCCGCGACCGGTGGCGCGGCCGGCGCAGGTCAGCGTGCTGGCCACCGGCCTGGAGGTGCCGTGGGGGATCGCCTTCCTGCCCGACGGGGACGCGCTGGTCACCGAGCGCGACTCGGCCCGGATCCTGCGCGTGCCGGCCGGCGGCGGCCGCCCGACCGAGGTCGCAGCGGCTGTCCGAAGTGGACGGTGACGGCGAGGGCGGGCTGCTCGGCATCGCCGTCTCCGCCGACGTACGCCCGGGACCAGCTGGTCTACGTCTACTACACGACCGCGCAGGACAACCGGATCGCCCGGATGCGGCTCGGCCAGCCGCCGCAGCCGATCGTGACCGGCATCCCGCGCTCGGGCATCCACAACGGCGGCCGGCTCGCGTTCGGCCCGGACGGCTACCTCTACGCCGGCACCGGCGACGCCTCCGACAGCGGCCGGTCGCAGGACCGTCGACTCGCTCGGCGGCAAGATCCTGCGGATGACCCCGGCCGGGCAGCCGGCGCCGGGCAACCCGTTCGGCACTCGCTGGTCTGGTCGTACGGGCCACCGCAACGTGCAGGGGCTGGCCTTCGACTCGGCCCGGCCGGCTGTGGGCCAGCGAGTTCGGGCAGAACCGGTTCGACGAGGTGAACCTGATCCAGCCCGGCAAGGACTACGGCTGGCCGATCGTGGAGGGCGCCTCGCGACGACCCGCGGTTCGCCGCGCCGCTGGTCACCTGGCCGACCTCGGACGCCTCGCCGAGCGGGGCGACGATCGCCGGCTCGACCCTGTACGTGGCGGCGCTGCGCGGCGAGCGGCTCTGGCAGGTCCCGCTCGACGGGCGAGCGGGACCGGGCACGCCGCGGGCCACTGCTGGAGGGCGATACGGCCGGCTGCGCGCGGTCGCAGCTCGCGCCGGACGGCTCGCTGTGGATCCTGACCTCCAACCGGGACGGCCGCGGCGACCCGACCGGCGACGACGACCGGATCCTGCGGCTGACCGTCTGACCGGCTCCCGGCCGTTTCCCGCCGATTTCCGGACTTCTCCGGCGCAGCACTTTCGGTGAACGGCCACCGCGCGTCCGCGGACCGTCGCAGGATGGGGTCGCGCGCGGGGTGTCGGGGCCCGCGGCACGGGGAGGCGCCATGAACGCGGCACTCGAGCGGCTCGGCATCTGGGCGGCCGGCGGCGCTGGTGGGTCATCGGCGCCTGGATCGTCATCCTCCTCGGGCTGTCGCTCGGCCGGAACCTCGTCGGCGGCGAGTTCGTCAACGACTACACGGTGCCCGGCAGCGAGTCGCAGCGACGGGCCTCGACCGCGCTCGCAGGCTGACTTCCCGGCGGCCAGCGGCTACGGCGGCCAGATCGTCTTCCACGCCGGCAGCGGCAAGGTCAGCCGACCAGTCCGCGGCCGTCGAGACGGCGATGAAGAACATCGGCGGCCTGCCCACGTCATCATCGCGACCGACCCGCTGACCGTGCCGAACACGCCGGCCGTCTCCAAGGACGGCACGATCGCCTACGGCAACGTGTCCTGGGACGTCGTCCCCGCCTCGCTCGACGCGGCCTACCTCGAGACCTCGACGGACGCCGTGCAGCCGGCCCGGGACGCCGGGCTGACCGTCGAGTACGGCGGCGGGGCCGGCCAGATCGGGCAGGCGCCGGACGACGCGCTGACTCCGAGGTCATCGGCCTGACCTGCGCCCTGCTGCTGCTGCTGATCATGTTCGGCTCGATCGTCGCGGCCGCTGATCCCGCTGGTCGGCGCGATCTTCAGCGTCGGCAGCGGGCTGGCCGCTGGTCGGCCTGCTCGCCGCGCTGACCAACCTGCCGACCACCGCGCCGACGGTCGCCACGCTGCTCGGCCTCGGCGTCGCCGTCGACTACGGGCTGTTCCTGGTGGCCCGGCACCGCGAGCAGCTCGACCACGGCATGCCGCTGGAGCAGTCGATCGGCAAGACGATCGCGACGTCCGGGGCCGCGGTCGTGGTCGCCGGCAGCACGGTCGTCGTCGCGATCCTCGGCCTGTACGTCTCCGGCGGTCGCCGTTCGTCGGCGCGCTCGGCCTGGCCTCGGCGGTCGTCGTCGCGGTGACGATGCTCTCCGCGCTCACCCTGGTGCCGGCGCTCCTCGCCGTGTCCGGGCCGCGGGTCGCGCTCCCGCCGCGACCGGCGGGCGGAGAAGGCGCACCAGCCGCAGCGCGAGCCCGACCACGAGAACAGCGCGTTCGCCCGCTGGGGCCGCAAGGTCAGCGACCAGCCCTGGCCGTGGGCGATCGGCCAGCGTGCTCGTGCTGCTGGTCCTGGCGATCCCGCTGCTCTCGCTGCGGCTCGGCCAGCTCGACGCCGGCACCGACCCGACCTCGCAGAGCGACCGCCGCGCGTACGACCTGATCGCGCAGGGCTTCGGCGCCGGCGCGAACGGCCCGATCACCGTGGTCGTCGACCTGCCCGCCGGCGCCGACCCGAACAGCGTGCTCGGCGGCATCTCCACCACGCTGCAGAAGACGCTGACGGGCACGTCGGCGTCGCGTCGGCGCGCGCCGTCGGTCAGCCCGTCCGGCAACACCGGCGGTGCTCAACGTGATCCCGACCACCGCGCCGGACGACGCGAAGACCAGCGACCTGGTGGACCGAGCTGCGCGACGACGTGCTGCCCGACGCTCGGCGCGAGCAGACCTACCTGGTCGGCACCGTCGCCGGCTACGTCGACTTCACCGAGAAGATCGGCCAGCCGGATGATCTGGCTGATCCTCGCCGTCGTCCTGCTGTCGCTGATCCTGCTCACGGTGGCGTTCCGGTCGATCGTCATCGCGGTCAAGGCGGCGGTGCTCAACCTGCTGTCGGTCGGGGCGGCGTACGGCGTGGTGGTCGCGGTGTTCCAGTGCGGCTGGGGCTCGCAGTTCCTCGGGCATCGACCAGAACGTGCCGATCCCGGCGTTCGTGCCGATGCTGATGTTCGCGATCGTGTTCGGGCTGTCGATGGACTACGAGGTGTTCCTGCTCTCGCGGGTGCACGAGGCCTGGACCAGCACCGGCGACGCGCACCGCGCGGTGGCGATCGGGATCGGCAGCACGGCCACGGGTGATCACCACCGCCGCCGCGATCATGGTCGTGGTCTTCAGCAGCTTCGTGCTCGACACCGACCCGACGATCAAGATGCTCGCGGTCGGCATGGCGGTGGCGGTGCTCATCGACGCCAGCGTGGTCCGGATGATCCTGGTGCCGGCGCTGATGGCGATCCTCGGACCGGCGCGCCTGGTGGCTGCCGGCGCTGGCTGGACCGGATCATCCCGGACCTGAAGCTCGAGGGCGGCGAGCCGGAGCCGACCGAGCCGCCGGCGGCGAGCCGCCAGCGGCCCGCGGCAGCCGGCGAGCCGAGCCGCCGGCGGCAGCCGAGCAGCCGCCGGCGGCACCGGCGGTCCCGGCGCCGCCTAACCGAGCTTCTGCAGGATCAGCTCGCGGACGGTCTTCGCGTCGGCCTGCCCGCGGGTCGCCTTCATCACCGCGCCGACCAGCGCGCCGGCCGCCGGCGACCTTGCCGCCGCGGATCTTCTCGGCGACGTCCGGGTGGGCCGCGATCGCCTCGTCCACCGCGGCGGCCAGGGCGTCCACATCGGACACCCGCCGCAGCCCGCGCTCGGCGACCACCGCGTCGACGTCGGCGCCGGTCTCCAGCACGCCGTCGACCGCCTGCCGGGCCAGCCCGTCGGACAGCGTGCCCGTCGGCGACCAGCGCGACGACCCTGGCGACCTGCGCCGGGCGTGATCGCGCAGCTCGGCCGGCTCGATCTCGGCCGCGTTGGCCTTCTGGGCCAGGTAGCCGAGCCACCAGTTGCGGGCCTCGGCCGGCCGGGCGCGCCGGCCGCGACGGTCGCCGCGACCAGGCTCGACCACGCCGGCGTTGGCCATCGACTCCATCTCGAAGTCGGTGGCGCCGAGCTCGCTCGGCCAGCCGGGCCCGGCGCGCGGCCGGCAGCTCCGGCAGCGTCGGCCCGCAGCTGCTCGACCCAGTCGGCGTCCGGGGCCACCGGCACCAGGTCGGGCTCGGGGAAGTACCGGTAGTCGGTGGCCTCCTCCTTGCTCCGCCCGGGCGTGGTCCGGCCGGTGTCCTCGTGGAAGTGCCGGGTCTCCTGGACGATCCGGCCGCCGCGCGTCGAGCACGGCCGGCCTGCCGGCTCATCTCGAACCGGACCGCCCGCTCGACCGAGCGCAGCGAGTTGACGTTCTTGGTCTCGGTGCGGGTGCCCAGGACTCCCGAGCCGGCCGGCGAGAGCGAGACGTTGACGTCGCAGCGCAGCGAGCCCTGCTCCATCCGCACGTCGCGAGACGCCGAGCGCGCGCAGGATGCTCGCGCAGCTCGGTGACGTACGCCCGGGCCGACCTCGGGGGCGCGCGCGCCGGTGCCGGGGACCGGCCTGGTGACGATCTCGACCAGCGGGATGCCGGCCCGGTTGTAGTCGACCAGCGAGTGGTCGGCGCCGTGGATGCGGCCGGTGGCGCCGCCGACGTGCAGCGTCTTGCCGGTGTCCTCCTCCAGGTGCACCCGCTCGATCTCCACCCGGACGGTCTCGCCGTCGACCGTCGACGTCGAGGTAGCCGTCGGTGCACAGCGGCTCGTCGTACTGGCTGATCTGGAAGTTCTTCGGCATGTCCGGGTAGAAGTAGTTCTTCCGGGCGAACCGGCACCACGCCGCGATCTCGCAGTGCAGCGCGAGCCCGATCCGGATGGTGGACTCGATCGCGGCCGCGTTGGCCACCGGCAGCGAGCCGGGCAGGCCGAGGCAGACCGGGCAGATCTGGGTGTTGGGCTCGGCGCCGAACGTGGTCGGGCAGCCGCAGAACATCTTCGACGCGGTGCCGAGCTCGACGTGCGTCTCCAGCCCGATGACCGGCTCGTACCGGCTCGCCACGTCGACGATCACGGTCCACAGTGGACTCGGCTGTGGTCACAGCGCCGGGGCCTCCTCGGTCAGCGGGTCGGCCGTGGTCGGCCTCGAGCGCGGCGGCCACCCGGTAGCAGCGGTCGTCGGCCAGCGCCGGCGCCATGACCTGCAGGCCGACCGGCAGCCCCTCGGACAGTCCACACGGGACCGAGATGGCCGGCAGGCCGGCCAGCGAGGCGGGCAGCGTGCACAGGTCGGCCGCGTACATCGCCAGCGGGTCGTCGACCCGCTCGCCGATCGGGAACGCGACCGTCGGCGTGGTCGGCGAGACCAGCACGTCGACGGTCTCGAACGCGGCGGCGAAGTCGCGGCTGATCAGCGTGCGGACCTTCTGCGCCTGGCCGTAGTAGGCGTCGTAGTAGCCGGAGGACAGCGCGTACGTGCCGAGGATGATGCGGCGCTTGACCTCGGGGCCGAAGCCGGCCTCGCGGGTCAGCGACATGACCTCCTCCAGCGACGCGGACGCCGTCGTCGCCGACCCGCAGCCCGTAGCGCACCGCGTCGAAGCGGGCCAGGTTGGACGAGCACTCGCTCGGCGCGATCAGGTAGTACGCCGGCAGCGCGTAGCCGAAGTGCGGGCAGGAGACCTCGTGCACGGTCGGCGCCGAGCTTCTCCAGCCGGGCCAGCGCGTCCCGGGTCACGCGCCTCGACGCCCGGCTCGTAGCCCTCGCCGGACAGCTCCTTGACCACGCCGACCCGCAGCCCGGTCAGGTCGCCGGTGCCGCCCTGCCGGGCGGCCGCGACCACCGGCGGGACCGGCGCGTCGATCGAGGTCGAGTCCATCGGGTCGTGCCCGGCCGATCACCTCGTGCAGCAGCGCGGCGTCGAGCACCGTGCGGGCGAACGGGCCGGCCTGGTCGAGCGAGGAGGAGAAGGCGACCAGCCCGTAGCGGGAGACGCCGCCGTAGGTGGGCTTGTGCCCGACGATGCCGGTGACCGCGGCCGGCTGGCGGATCGAGCCGCCGGTGTCGGTGCCGATGCCGAGCGGCGCGCTGAACGCGGCCACCGCGGCCGACGAGCCGCCGGACGAGCCGCCCGGGACGCGGTCGAGGTCCCACGGGTTGTGGGTCGGCCCGTACGCGCAGTTCTCGGTGGAGGAGCCCATCGCGAACTCGTCCATGTTGGTCTTGCCGAGCATGACGATGCCGGCCGCGCTGCAGCTTCGCGGTGACGGTCGCGTCGTACGGCGGGACCCAGCCCTCGAGGATCCTGCGAGCCGACCGGTGGTCGGCACGCCGCGGGTGACGATGACGTCCTTGAGCGCGAGCGGCACGCCGGCCAGCGGGCCCTGCGGTCCCGCGGGTCGGCGTCGACCGCGCGCGGCCGCGGCCAGCGCGCCGTCGGTGTCGACGTGCAGGAAGGCGTGCACCCGGTCGTCGACGGCGGCGATGCGGTCGAGGTGGGCCTGGGTCGACCTCGACCGCGCGAGACCTCGCCGGCCGCGATCGGCGGCGGCCGAGCTCGGCCGCGGTCATGCCGTGGTCAGCGTCGCCGCTCATGCTTCCTCGTCCAGGATCCGCGGCACCCGGAAGCGGCCGTCCTCGGCGGCGGGCGCGGCGGCGAGCACCTCGTCGCGGGGCAGGCAGGGCACGTACCACGTCGGGGCGGAAGACGTTGGTCAGCGGCACCGCGTGCGACGTCGGCGGGATGTCGGCGGCGGCGACCTCCTGCACCCGGGCCACCGCGCCGAGGATCACGTCGAGCTGGCCGGCGAACACGTCCAGCTCCTCGTCGGTCACCGCGAGACGGGCCAGCCGGGCGAGGTGCGCGACCTCGTCCCGGGTGATCCCGACAGCGGCTTCGGACATGCCGGCGAGTGTACGGCGGCGCGCACGGCCGCCCCGACCCGGTTTCCGCGGACCCGAGCGTCGAAGGCGACCCTCAGCCGACGACGGCCTCCGCGCGCGGGCGGATCTGGCCGGCGTCGATCTGCTCGGTCCAGTGGCAGGCGACGACGTGGTCGGGCCGGACCTCGCGCAGCGCCGGGACCTCGTCGGCGCAGCGGGTCTCCTGCACCCACGGGCAGCGGGTGCGGAACCGGCAGCCGGACGGCGGGTTCGCCGGCGACGGCAGGTCGCCGGAGAGCAGGATCCGCTGCCGGGTGTCCTCGATGTCCGGGTCCGGGATCGGCACCGCCGACATCAGCGCCCGCGTGTACGGGTGCAGCGGCTCGGTGTACAGCAGGTGCGAGGAGGTCTGCTCGACGATCACGCCCAGGTACATCACCCCGACGACGTCGCTGATGTGCCGGACCACGGCGAGGTCGTGCGCGATGACCAGGTAGGTCAGGCCGAGCCGCTCCTGCAGCTCCTCCAGCAGGTTGACGATCTGGGCCTGGATCGAGACGTCCAGCGCGGACACCGGCTCGTCGGCGATGATCAGATCGGGCTCCAGCGCGATCGCCCGGGCGATGCCGATCCGCTGCCGCTGGCCGCCGGAGAACTCGTGCGGATACCGGGACACCGAGCTCCCCGGCAGCCCGACGATCTCCAGCAGCTCGCGGACCCGGGCGAGGCGGGCGGCCGAGCCCCGCACGATGTTGTGCGTCTTCAGCGGCTCGGCCAGGATCGACTCGACGTTCTGCCGCGGGTCCAGCGACGACATCGGGTCCTGGAAGACCATCTGCATCTGGCGGCGCTGCCGGCGCAGCGCCTCGCCCTTGAGCGCCAGGATGTCCACACCGTCGATGGTGACGGTGCCCGCGGTCGGCTCGACCAGCCGCAGCAGCGCCCGGCCGAGGGTGGACTTCCCGCAGCCGGACTCCCCCACCAGCCCGTACGTCCCGCCGCGGGGCAGGTCGAGGTCGACCCCGTCGACCGCGCGCACGTGCCCGATCGTGCGCTCGATGACGATGCCGCGGCGGATCGGGAAGTGCACCTCGAGGCCGCGGGCGGACAGCAGCGCGTCGCCGGACCCGCCAGCCCCGGCCGCACCCTCGGCCATCGTCGTGCCGACCGGGCCCTGGGCCTGCGGGTCGGCGCCGCGGCCCGTCGGGCGGCCTGGTCCCGGCCGGCGGGCCCGGCCGCGTCCCCGAGCCAGTCGCCACCGTCCCGGCCCGCCGGTCGGCCCGGTCGCGACCGTTCCGATCCGGGTCGGGGTCGGGGGCGGGCACGGCGCCGCGGGGGCCATCGCCGGCGGGGTTACTCACGCCGGCCTTCCGCGCCTACGGCAGCGGCCTCCTCGGCGGGGACCGGGTTGTGGCAGCGCAGCCAGCGCGGTCCGTCCGGCTCCAGCTCCGGCGTCACGGTCGTGCACACCTCCAGCTTCCGCTGACAGCGCGGCGCGAACGCGCAGGCCGACGACCACGGCAGGGTGTCCGTCGGCGAGCCCGGGATCGGCCTCAGGGGCGATCCTTCCACGGAGTCCAGCCGGGGGATCGACCCGAGCAGGCCGGTGGTGTACGGGTGGCGGGGCGAGACGAACAGCGTCCGCCGGTCGGCCTCCTCGACGATGCGCCCCGAGTACATGACGTTGACCCGGTCGCAGAGCCCGGCCACCACACCCAGGTCGTGCGTGATCAGCATCAGCGCGGTGCCCTGCTCGCGGACCAGCTCCTTGAGCAACTCCAGGATCTGCGCCTGGATGGTCACGTCGAGCGCGGTCGTCGGCTCGTCGGCGATGAGCAGCTTCGGCTCGCAGGCCACCGCCATCGCGATCAGCGCCCGCTGCCGCATCCCGCCGGAGAGCTGGTGCGGGTACTCCTTCAGCCGCCGGTCCGGGTCCGGGATCCCGACCAGGTCGAGCAGCCGGGCGGCCTCCCGTCGGGCGTCCGCGCCGGAGAGCTTCCGGTGCCGCACCAGCACCTCGGTGACCTGGGTGCCGATCGGAACGACCGGGTTCAGCGAGGACAGCGGGTCCTGGAAGATCATCGCGATGTCCCGGCCACGCACGTCGCGCAGGTCGTCCTGACGCATCGTCAGCAGCGATCGGCCGGCGAACTCGACCGACCCGCCGATCCGGACGCCCTTGCGGCGGCAGCAGGCCCATGATCGCCAGCGACGTGACCGACTTGCCCGATCCCGACTCACCGACCAGGCCGAGCGTCTCGCCGGCGTCGACGGCGAACGACACGCCGTCGACGGCCTTCACGTCCCGCCGGCCGCGCCGGGTGAACGTCACGGCCAGGTCGGAGACCTCCAGCAGCGGCCACCCGGTCACCGCCGGAACTTCGGGTCGAGGGCCTCGCGCAGCGACTCGCCGAGCAGCGTGAAGCCGAGCGCGGCGAGCACGATCGCGATGCAGGGGTAGAACGCGAGCGCCGCCCGGGTGGACAGCAGGTTCTGCGCGTCCGAGAGCATCTGCCCCCACTCCGGCCGGGTGTCGTCCGGGTTGCCGAGGCCGAGGAAGGACAGCGCGGCCGCGTCGATGATCGCGGTCGCGAGCGTCAGCGTGGCCTGCACGATCACCGGGACCCAGCGAGTTGGGCACCACGTGCGAGAGCACGATCGTCCGCCGGCGCAGCCCGATGGACTGGGCGGCCAGCACGTAGTCGTTCTCCGCGCTGGGCCAGCATCGAGCCGCGCAGCAGCCGCGCGAAGATCGGGACGTTGACGATCGCGATCGCGATCATCACCGAGATGAGCGACTGGCCGAGGATGACCGAGATCGTGATCGCGGTCAGCAGGCCCGGGATCGACAGCAGCAGGTCGCAGACCCGCATGATCACGTTGTCGACCCTGCCGCCGAACGCGCCGGCCAGGCCGCCGAGGATCAGCCCGACGCTGAGCCCGAGCAGCGTGGACACCACACCGACCAGCAGCGACTGGCGGGCGCCGTAGAGCAGCCGGGACAGCTCGTCCCGGCCGAGTTGGTCGGCGCCGAGCGGGAATCCGGGCCGCGGGCCCGGGCGCCGAGTCCGGGGCGGACCTCGCCGAGCAGGATCTGGTCGTTGGGGTCGTGGGCGGCCAGCAGCGGCGCGAACGATCGCGACGAGCACGAAGGCCAGCACCAGCACGGCGCCGAGGATCGCCACCGGGTTGCGGCGCAGCCGGCGGAACGCCTCGCTCCACCGCCCGCCGGCGGACTCGTCACCCGAGAACGCGCCGGGAGTGCCGGCCGCGTCGACCTGGGTCGCGGTCGTCATCGCACCCTCACCCTCGGGTCGAGCACGCCGTACAGGATGTCGACGATCAGGTTGATCACCACGTACAGGACCGCGATGACCAGGATGGCGCCCTGCAGCACGGCGATAGTCCTTGTTCAGGATCGAGTCGGCAGATCTCCTGCCCGATGCCGGGGAACGCGAACACGGTCTCGGTGAGGATCGCGCCGGACAGCAGCAGGCCCGAGCTGCAGGCCGATCGTGGTGACCACCGGCAGCATCGCGTTGCGCAGCACGTGCCGGCGGCGGATCACCGCGGTGGTCAGGCCCTTGGCCTCGGCGGTGCGTACGTAGTCCTCGTTGACCACCTCGAGCACCGAGGCCCGGGTGATCCGCACGATGATCGCGAGCGGGATCGTGCCCAGCGCGATCGCCGGCAGGATCAGGTGCTTGATCGCGTCCCAGGACGCGTCGTACTCCCGGGTGAGGATCCCGTCGAGGACGAAGAAGTTGGTGATGTGGGTGGCGTTCGATGCGGACGTCCTGCCGGCCCGAGGGCGGCAGCCAGCCCAGCTTCACCGCGAAGACGTACTTGAGCAGGAAGGCCAGGAAGAACACCGGGATCGTGATGCCGATCAGCGAGCCGATCACGGACAGGCCGTCCAGCGGGCCACCCTGGCGCCGGGCCGCGAAGTAGCCCAGCGGGATGCCGATCGCCGACCGCGAAGATCAGCGCGGCGATGGTCAGCTCGATCGTGCCGGGAAACTGGGTGCGCAGCACATCGGTGACCGGCCGGCCGTTCTGGATCGAGTCGCCGAGGTCGAACCGGACGATCCGCGTGCAGGTAGCTGCCAGTACTGAACCCAGATCGGCTGGTCGAGCCCGTACGCGCGGTTGATCGCGGCGATCCGCTCGGGTGTCGCGCGCTCCCCCAGGAGGGCCGTAGCCGGCCCTCCCGGGAGGAGGCGCAACCAAGCGAACAGCAGGATCGACAGCCCGAACAGGATCGGGATCAGCTGCAGCAGCCGCCGTACGAGAAGCGCAGCATCCCGGTCTGGTTACTGGCCCGACGGTGAAGACCAGCGAGAACTCGTCGTTGAGCACCGGGCTCGGGACGAAGTCCTTCACGTTGGCCTGCAACGCCACCGACGGCGGCGAGTGCGCGAGCGGCACGGCCGGCAGGAAGTCCATGATCTGCCGGTTGACCGCCTTGTACGGTCGGCCCGCTGGGTCGCGTCCGGGGTGGCGTCGGCCTTCGCGATCGCGTCGAACAGCGGCCTTGTTGGTGAAGCCGAACTCCGGCTTGAACCGGCCGAAGAACGTGCCGTTGAAGTTGTAGGCGTCGTTGTAGTCGCCGGTCCAGCCGAGCAGGTGCAGGTCGGCCTTGCCGGTCTGCACGTCGGTCAGGTAGCCCGAGTTCCACACCTTCGAGACCGGCTTGATCTTGATGCCGGCCTTCTGCAGGTCCGCCGAGATGACCTCGAAGATCTCCTTCGGGTCCGGCATGTACGGCCGGCTGACCTCGGTCGGCCAGTAGAACTTCAGCGTCAGGTTCGACTCGCCGGCCTGGGCCAGCAGCTGCTTGGCCTTGTTCGGGTCGTAGTCGTACGTGGTGACGTCGTCGGCGTAGCCGGCGACCTCCGGCGGCATGAACTCCTTGGCGACCACCGCGGCCGGCGGGAAGCTTCGACTTGACCAGCGCGTCCCGGTTGATCGCGTACGCGATCGCCTGGCGGACCTGCGGCTTGGCCAGCGCCGGGTTCTTCTGGTTCATGCCCGAGGTAGAGGATGTTGAACGGCGGCCGGTCGAGGATCTGCTCACCCGCGGACTTCAGGCCGTTGATGTCGCCGGGCGCGACCAGGTCGTAGCCGTCGATGGAGCCGGCCTGCAGCTCCTGCTTGCGGGCGTTGTTGTCCGAGATGACCTTGAAGACGATCTTGTTGATCTTCGCCTTGTCGCCCCAGTAGTTGGGGTTGCGCGGTGATCGTGACCGTCTTCTTGGCCTCGTCGCGGCCGGCGAAGACTTGTACGGACCGGTGCCCGTCGGGTGGGCGGTCGCGTACGCCGGGTACTG
The DNA here is from genome assembly GCA_963770145.1 of uncultured Actinomycetota bacterium. GTDB lineage: Bacteria > Actinomycetota > Actinomycetes > Mycobacteriales > CADCTP01 > CADCTP01. The sequence continues at coordinate 253,249 of CAVYOJ010000005.1, forward strand.
GAAGGTGTCGCCGGACGCGGTGACCTTGTCCGCGTCGTACTTCTTCAGCGCGGCCGGGCTCTGCATCGCGAACGACGGCAGCGCGAGCGCCGCCGGGATCCGGCCGGTCGCGCTGGTCGAGCGTAGACCTTGGCCGTCTGCGGGTCGACCGCCGTGCAGGACTTGTAGAGGCTCGGCGGCAGGTCGGGGCTCTCGTTCTTCTTGAAGCCGCCGAAGGTGTCCTGCCAGTAGGCCGAGACGTCCGGGCTCTGCAGCGCGCCGTTGAAGTTGTACCAGCGGTCGAAGTTGTAGCAGACCGCCGCCGCGTTGAACGCGGTGCCGTCGTTGAACTTCACGCCCTGGCGCAGGGTGAACGTCCAGTCCTTGCCGTCAGGTGAGCTCTCCCACTTGGTGGCCAGCGCCGGCTCGATGTCGGCACTGCCCTCCTTGGTCTTGACCAGGCCCTCGAAGATCTGCTTCAGCACGCGGAACGTCTCGCCGTCGCTGGCGAATGCGGGGTCGAACAGCTTCGGCTCCCCGGCCGCACCGAACACGAGCGTGTCCTTGCTGCTGGTCTGGCCGCTGGCGGAACTGCCACCACCGCTGTCCCGGTCGCTCTTCGCGCAGCCGGAGATCGCGACCGACAGGGCCGCGACCGCAGCGAGGACCATCGTCCTCCGCACCTTCGTTACCTTGCATGTGGGCTCCACTGGTCTCGGGATCGCCGACAACCCTGGCGGCGCCGGGGCTATTGGCGACACAGTAGCGCCGCGTGATGGCCCGCCGAAGCCGCGTCCGGGCACGGTCTGGTCACGACTGCGGTCCTTCCGTGATGTGTCGAACAGCCTAGCCGCTCGTACGCCCGGACGGCGGCATCGGCCGGGTACCGGCGGCGGCTGCCGGTTTCGCCGCGAACGTCCGATGCGGCGACCGGCGCCGGCGCGGGTAACACGACGTACACATGGGTGCGGCAGGCTGAGCGCCGGAGGTGACGCGGCGTGTCCTATCTGCTGCGCGTGCTGCTGCCGGACCGCCCCGGCATGCTCGGCGCCGTGGCGACGGCGCTCGGCGAGGCGGGCGCGGACATCCTCGGTGTGGACGTGGTGGAGCGGGCGGCCGGGGTGGCCGTCGACGACCTCATCGTCGAGCTGCCGCCCGGCAAGCTGGCGGACTCGCTGGTCACGCGCCGCGGTGTCGGTGCCGGGGGTGACCGTCGAGTCGATCCAGCGCTACTACGCCGGGGCCGGCGAGGCGCACCGGGAGCTGGAGCTGCTCGACGCGCTGGCGGCCGCGCCGGACCGGGCGGTCGGAGCTGCTGGTGTCCGGAGCGCCGCGGATCTTCCGGGCCGGCTGGGCGGTGGTGGTCCGCTACGACGAGCGCGGGCCGCTGGTCGAGGCGGCGTCGCCGGCCGCGCCCGACCTCGGCGACGTCGACCTGCCGTTCCTGCCGCTGGCCCGGGCCCAGGTGCTCGACCCGACCGCGCGCTGGGTGCCGGCGGACTGGGGCGCGCTCGGCACCGAGCTGGCCGCGGCGCCGCTCGGCGACCCGGACCGGGCCGTGCTCGTCGGCCGTCCCGGCGGCCCGGCCTGGCGCCCGGCCGAGCTGCTGCGGCTCGCGCACCTCGCCGGCATCGCCGTCACGGTCTCGGCCCGGGACGCCCCGCCGCAGCGCAGCCGGCGGTAGCCGGCGCTCCGGTCAGGACGCGGTCGCCTCCTTCTGCTTCGTCTTCCGGGCGGGCTTCTCCGGCGGGGCGGGCTTGGTCGGCCACCTCCAGCGCGGCGTCCGGGCCGTCGGCGAGCAGCACCGCGAACCCGGCCTCGTCCAGGATCGGGACGCCGACCTGCAGCGCCTTGTCGTACTTGGAGCCGGGGCTGTCGCCGGCCACCACGAACGAGGTCTTCTTCGACACCGAGCCGGTCACCTTGCCGCCGCGGGTCTGGACCGCGTCGGTGGCGCCGTCCCGGCTGTAGTCGGCCAGCGAGCCGGTCACCACGACCGTGACCCCGGCCAGCGGGCGCGGCCCGGAGTCGGCGCCGGCGTCCTCCATCCGCACGCCGGCCCTCGGCCCAGCGCCGGACCACGTCGGCGTGCCAGTCGACCGCGAACCACTCCCGGACCGCCTCGGCGATCGTCGGGCCGACCCCGTCGGCCGCGGCCAGCTCCTCGACCGAGGCCGACCGGATCGCGTCCATCGAGCCGAACTCCCGGGCCAGCGCCTGCGCCGCGGTCGGGCCGACGTGCCGGATCGACAGCCCGACCAGCACCCGCCACAGCGGCCGGTCCCTGCGCCGCGGCCAGGTTGTCCAGCAGCCGCAGCGCGTTGGCGGTCGGCGTGCCGTCCTTCTTGCGGAACAGCTCGGCCCGGCTCAGCCGGTCGACGTCGAGGAAGAACAGGTCGCCCTCGTCCCGCAGCACCGGGTCTGCGCCGGCCGTGCCGTCGCCGGCCGGGTGGTCAGCGCGATCGCCGCCTCGTAGCCGAGCGCCTCGATGTCGAACGCGCCCCGGCCGGCGACGTGGAACACGCGCTCCCGCAGCTGCGCGGGACAGGACCGCGCGTTGGGGCAGCGGATGTCGACGTCGCTCTCCTTCTCCCGGCGCAGCGTCGTCCCGCACTCCGGGCACTCCGTCGGCATGACGAACTCGCGCGCGCCCGGCGGGTGCTCGACCACCGGCGCCGACGATCTCCGGGATCACGTCGCCGGCCTTGCGGACCACGACCGTGTCGCCGATCCAGCACGCCCTTGCGGCGCACCTCGTTCTCGTTGTGCAGGGTGGCCAGCCCGACCGTGGAGCCGGCGACCACGACCGGCTCCAACTGCGCGTACGGCGTGACCCGGCCGGTGCGGCCGACGTTGACCTTGATGTCGAGCAGCTTGGTGTTGACCTCCTCCGGCGGGTATTTGAACGCGATCGCCCAGCGCGGCGCGCGCGAGGTCGAGCCGAGCCGGCGCTGCAGCGCGAGCTGGTCGACCTTGACCACGACGCCGTCGATCTCGTGCTCGACGTCGTGCCGGTGCTCGCCGTAGTGGTCGATGTAGGCCTGCACCTCGTCGAGCGTGTGCACCACCCGGAACCGGTCGGAGACCGGCAGCCCCCAGCCGCGCAGCAGCTCGTACCACCCGCTCTGCCGGTCGGGCGCCGTCCCCTTGTGCGCGCCGACGCCGTGCAGCGACCAGCCGGAGCGGGCGGGTCGCGGTCACCCGCGGGTCCTTCTGCCGCAGCGAGCCGGCGGCGGCGTTGCGCGGGTTGGCGAACGGCGCCTTGCCCGCGGCCACCAGCGACTCGTTGAGCTTCTCGAAGCCGGCGACCGGGAAGTAGACCTCGCCGCGGACCTCGAGCAGCTCGGGCACCGGGCCGGCCGCGGCGTCGCCGGCCAGCCGGTCCGGCACGTCGTCGAGGGTGCGCAGGTTGGGCGTGACGTCCTCGCCGGTGCGGCCGTCGCCGCGGGTGGCGCCGCGGACCAGCCGGCCCTTCTCGTACACCAGGTCGACGGCCAGCCCGTCGACCTTGAGCTCGCAGAGGTAGTCGGAGCCGGCGCCGGCGTCCCGCTCCACCCGCTGGGCCCAGGCCGCCAGCTCCTCGGCGGTGAACGCGTTGTCCAGGCTGAGCATCCGCTCGACGTGGTCGACCGGGGTGAACAGGGTCGAGTAGGTCCCGCCGACGCGCTGGGTCGGCGAGTCGGGCGTGCGCAGCTCCGGGAACTCGTCCTCGAGCGCCTGCAGCTCGCGCATCAGCGCGTCGTAGTCGGCGTCGGCGAGGGTCGGCTGGTCGAGCACGTAGTAGCGGTATTGCGCGTCGTCGATCGTGCGCGCCAGCTCCGCGGCCTGCTCCCGGGCCGCCGGCGTCGCGGCCCGCGGCCGGTCGCCGGCGGCACCGCCGGCAGGTCCTCCCCGATCTCGCTCACCCCGGCACCGTAGCCGCCGCACCCGACAATTTCCGCCCCGCACTCCCCGACCCGGCGGTCAGCCTTCCGGGTCGTCGACGATCGCGCGGGCCGCCTCGCGGACGCGGCGGAGCGCCGCCCGGGCGTACGCCGGGCGTGGTCCCGGCCAGCCCGCAGGCCGGCGTCAGCACGACCGCGCCGGGCAGCAGCTCGGCCGCGAAGCCGAGCCGGCTCCACAGGCCGCCGTACGGACCGGACCGTGTCGCCGAGATCGCCGAGTGTGGACGGGTCGTCGGCGGACCCGGCCGGGACCACGCCCAGCCAGAGCCCGACGCCGGCCTCGACCGCGGTGCCGAGCGGTTCGTCCTCGGCCGCGGACAGCAGCGCCATGTCGAACGAGACCGCGCCGGCCCCGGCCTCCCGGAACAGCGTCACCGGCGGATGCGGCGCGCAGCAGTGCACCACGCGTCTGCACCGCCCCCGCATCGGCCGCCGCCTCCAGCACCTCGGCGAGGCCGCCGCGGACGACCTGCTCCTCGACCGCCGCAGCGTGCCGAAGCCGCTCGCCGTCGGCACGTCCCCGACCAGCACCGCGGGCAGCGCCGGCTCGTCCAGCTGCAGCACGATCTGCGCGTCCGGCAGCCGATCGGCCATGTCGGCGACGTGCCGGCGGACCCCCTCGGCCAGCGACTGGGTCAGGTCGCGGGTCGCGCCGGGATCGGAGACGGCCTTGTCGCCGTAGTGCAGCTCGACCGTCGCCGCGAGCGTCCACGGGCCGACGACCTGCAGCTTCAGCGGGCCCGCGTAGCCCTGGGCGAGCATCCTCGAAGGTGTCGAGGTCGCGGGCGAGGAAGTCGAGCGAGCGGCGCAGGTCCCGGCCCGGCCGGTCGACCAGCCGCCAGCCGGACGGCTGCAGGTCGACCGGCATGTCGACGAGGAACGCGGCGCCGCGGCCGATCATGTCCGCGCCGGGACCGCGGGCCGGCAGCTCGGGCAGGTGCGGCAGGTCGGGCAGCTCGCCGAGGACGGTCCTGGTCGCCTCGGCCGGATCGGTGCCGGGCATCGACCCGACGCCGGTCGCGACACCGGCCAACTGCTGCTCGGTCACGGCGGCGACCCTAGCCGCTGCGGGATTGTCGGTGCCCCGCGGCAGCATGACCGGCATGTACGCGGAACGCGCTCCGGCGGCCGACCTGGCCGGGCACCTGCGCTGCTCCTGGACGCGGCGGACCGGCGGGTCCGGGTCGGTGCTGCCGGACGGTTGCCTCGACCTCATGTGGATCGGCGGCGAGCTGGTCGTCGCCGGGCCGGACACCGTGGCGACCCAGGCCGAGCTGCCGGCCGGGGTCGAGATCGCGGCCGTGCGGTTCCGGCCCGGGGCGGCGCCGGCCGTGCTCGGGGTGCCGGCGTCGGCGCTGCGCGACCAGCGGGTGCCGCTGGCCGAGCTCTGGCCGGACGCGCCGGCGCTGGCCCGCCGGGTCGGCGCCGCGGCCGACCGGGTCGCGGTGCTGGAGGACGCGGTCCGCCGGCGCCTCGCCGACGCCCCGCCCGTCGACCCGGTCGCCGTCGCCGTCGGCCGCCGGCTGGCCGCGTCAGCGCGGGTGGGCCGGGGGTCGTCGCCGAGCTGGCGCGGCGGGCCGGGCTGTCCGAGCGGCAGCTGCACCGCCGGTGCGTGACCGCGTTCGGCTACGGACCGAAGACGCTGGACCGGATCCTGCGGCTGCAGCGCTTCCTGCTCCTCGGCCGGGCCGACCCGGCGGCCGGGCTGGCGCGGCTGGCCGCCGACGCCGGCTACGCGGACCAGGCCCACCTCGGCCACGACTGCCGCGCGCTGGCCGGCGCCACCCCCGGCGAGCTGATCGCCTAGCCAGCTCGGCATCCGCGACTACCGCGCCGCCGGCCGCCAGCTGCCGCCACGCCGGCGCAGCTGACCGGCGAGCATGGCCGCCGGCGAGCCGCCGACTGCGGCAGCACGGCCCGGACGGAGCGACCGGTCGCGTGCTGACGATCGCGCCGCTACGGCACCGCCGGGTTCACGGCCTGATGGTGCCTGCCTCGGCCGCCTCGGCACGGCGGGCGGGCACGGTCGCGGCGATGGTGGCGGAGCCGAGGACGGTGTCGTCGTCGTAGAGGACCACGGCCTGCCCGGTCGCGACGCCGCGGACCGGCTCGTCCAGCCGCACCTCGAGCTCGCCGGCGCCGACCGTGGCGAGCGCGGGCACGGCGCGGGCGTGCGCCCGCAGCTGGGCCAGGCAGCCGAAGGACTCCGCCGGCGGCGACCCGGCCGCCCAGACCGGCCGGGACCCGGTCACCGCGGCGACGTCCAGCAGCGCGCCGGGCCCGACGGTGACCGTGCCGGCCACCGGCTCGATCGAGAGCACGTACCGCGGGTCGCGCGCCGGGGCCGGTCCAGCCCGAGCCCGCGCCGCTGCCCGACGGTGAAGCCGTACGCACCGTCGTGCCGGCCCACCTCGGCCCCGGTCTCGGCGTCGACCAGCGCGCCCGGGCCGGTCGCCGAGCGCCCGGCGCAGGAAGCCGCGGGTGTCGCCGTCGGCGACGAAGCACACGTCGTGCGAGTCGGGCTTGTCGGCCACGGCCAGCCCGCGGGCCGCCGCCTCGGCCCGCACCTCGGCCTTGGTGGACGCGCCGAGCGGGAAGATCGCCCGCGCCAGCTGGTCGCGGGTCAGCACGGCCAGCACGTACGACTGGTCCTTGGCCGGGTCGACCGAGCGGCGCAGCACGCCGCCCTCGAGCCGGGCGTGGTGCCCGGTGACGACCGCGTCGAAGCCGAGCGCCTGCGCCCGGTCCAGCACCGCGGCGAACTTGATCTTCTCGTTGCAGCGCAGGCACGGGTTCGGCGTGCGACCGGCGGCGTACTCGGCGACGAAGTCCTCGACCACGTCGGCGTGGAACCGCTCGGCCAGGTCCCAGACGTAGAACGGGACGCCGACGCACGTCGGCGGCCCGGCGCGCGTCGCGGGCGTCCTCCAGCGTGCAGCAGCCGCGGGCGCCGGTCCGGGTGGAGGCCGGGTTGCGGGCCAGCGCGAGGTGCACCGCGGTCACGTCGTGCCCGGCGTCCACCGCCCGGGCCATCGCGACCGCCGAGTCGACCCCGCCGGAGACGGCGGCCAGCACCTGCCGCTCCTCGATCGGCTCAGCTCTCGTCGCCCGACTGCGACTCGCTCACCGGCCCGACCTCACCGGCCCGCCGCGAGCACGGCTCGCCGGGACCGCTCGACCGCGCCGGGCAGCGCGTCGAGCAGCGCGGCCACGTCGGCCCGGCTCGAGCTGTGGCCGAGCGAGAACCGCAGCGAGCCGCGGGCGTGCTCCGGGTCGAGCGCCCATCGCGAGCAGCACGTGGCTGGGCTGGGCCACGCCGGCCGAGCAGGCCGAGCCGGTCGAGCACTCGACGCCGCGGGCGTCCAGCAGCATGAGCAGCGAGTCGCCCTCGCAGCCGGGGAACGAGAAGTGCGCGTTGCCGGGCAGCCGGTCGACCGGGTCGCCGGACAGCACCGCGTCCGGCACCGCGGGCCAGCACGCCGGCGACCAGGTCGTCGCGCAGCGCCGCCACCCGGGCGGTGGTCTCCGGCCGGGCCGCGACCGCGGTCTCGGTCGCCACCGCGAGCCCGACGATCGCCGCGGTGTCTGCAGCGTGCCCGAGCGGACCTCGCGCTCCTGGCCGCCGCCGTGCAGCAGCGGCGTGCACGTCCACGTCCCGGCCGAGCACCAGCGCGCCGGCGCCGACCGGGCCGCCGAGCTTGTGCCCGGTCAGGGTCAGCGCGTCCACCCCGGCCGCGGCCGACGTCGACCGGCAGCGCGCCGACCGCCTGCACCGCGTCGGTGTGGAACGGCACCCCGTGCTCGGCGGCGACCGCGGCCAGCGCGGCCACCGGCTGCACGGTGCCGACCTCGTTGTTGGCCCACATCACCGTGACCAGCGCGACGGTGTCGCGGACGCCGTCGTCGAGCGCGGCGCGCAGCGTGTCCGGGTGCACCCGGCCGTAGCCGGTCCACCGGCAGCCAGCTCACCTCGGCGCCCTCGTGCCGGGCCAGCCACTCGACCGAGTCGAGCACGGCGTGGTGCTCGACCGCGCTGGCCAGCACCCGGCGGCGGCGCGGGTCGGCGGCCCGGCGGGCCCAGTAGATGCCCTTGACCGCGAGGTTGTCCGCCTCGGTGCCGCCGCCGGTGAAGACCACCTCGTACGGCTTGGCGCCGATCGCGGCGGCGACCCGCTCCCGGGACTCCTCCACCACCCGGCGGGCCCGGCGGCCGGAGGCGTGCAGCGAGGACGGGTTGCCGGTGTCGAGCTGCGCGGCGGCGACGGCCTCGGCCGCCTCCGGCAGCATCGGGGTCGTCGCCGCGTGGTCCAGGTATGCCATCGCCCGCAAGCCTACGGCGTGTCGCGCCGCCGGCGCGGCGCGGCCACCCGCCTGCGCCGGCCAGCGGCGACCGGCCGCTGCCCGCGACCGGCGGCGCCGGCGCGCGGCGATCAGCGGCGCCGGCGGAGCAGGCGGCGCTGGTCCGGCGCGGGCGCGGGCGCGGTGCGCTCGCGCGGGACGGGCGGCGGGCCCGGCCGGCCAGCACGGCGCCGGCCAGCGCGACGACGAGCATGAGCAGGTCAGCACGCCGGCCGCCCGCTCGATCGGCAGCAGCCCGCGGGCGCTCGCCGCGACCAGCGCGCCGGCCAGCCCGATGCACAGCGCGCTGGCCACCGAGTCGGACAGCTGCAGGGCCGAGGAGTTCGCCCCGCGCTCGGCCGGCGGGCTGAACGAGAGCAGCAGCACCGACAGGCTCGACATCGCCAGCCCCATGCCGCAGCCGCCGGCCACCCAGACCGGGTAGACCACCCAGGCCGGGCGACCACGGCTGGGCGACCACGCGCCATCCCGGTCGGCGGCCACGCCGACCAGCACGAAGCCGACCCGGACCAGCCGGTGCCGCGCCACGTCCGGGCGGCGGCCCTGCCAGAGGACGCCGCCGCCCAGCCGAGCGCGCCGAAGGTCAGCGGCACGCCGGCCGCGGTCGGCGAGTAGCCGTGCACGAGCGTGAGGGTCAGCGGCACCAGCGACTCGACCGAGGTGAACGCGCCGGCCAGCAGCCCGCGGAAGCCGACCACCGCCGGCACCCCGCGGCGCAGCGCGACCGTGCCCCGCGGCAGCAGGGCCCGCAGCCCGAGCGCGAGCAGCACCAGGCCGCCGACCAGCGCCGGCACCCGCAGCCAGGCCGAGCTCCTGCAGCGACCACTGCACCGCGGCCAGGCCGAGCGCGGTCGCCACCGCGGCCACCCGCCGGCCGGGCCGGGGCGGCGCCGGGTCGGCCGGCCGGCGCAGCCGCCGCAGGGTCGGCACCAGCGACGCGACCGCCCGGCGACCAGCGGCACCAGCCCGAGGAACACCCACCGCCAGCCCGGCCCCTCGGCCAGCGCGCCGGCCACCACCGGGCCGACCAGCGACGGGATCACCCAGGCCGCGGAGATCGCGCCGAACACCGTCGGCCGCAGCCGCTCCGGATACTGGTCGCCCACGATGACGTACATCACGACGATGAGCAGGCCGACGCCGAGGCCCTGCAGCGCGCGGCCGACCAGGAACACCGCCATGTCCGGCGCGAGCCCGGCGGTGAGCAGCCCGGCGAGGAACGTGCCGACGCCGGCCAGCAGCGGCAGCCGGCCGCCGACCCGGTCGGTCAGCTCGCCGGAGACGACCATGCCGACCACCGAGGTGACCAGCAGCGCGGTGAACGACCAGCCGTACCAGGCCAGCCCGTCCAGCTCGCGGACGGCGGTGGGCAGCGCGGTCGCGACGGCGATCGCCTCGAAGGCGATCAGGCTGATGAGCCCGACGATCCCGGCCGTCGCCGCCCGGTACGGCCGGGCCAGGATGCCGTCGCTCAGCCTGCCGACGGTAGCCCTAGTGTCCCGCGGCAGAGGCTGTCGTTTCCCGGCGATCCAGGCGGTGTCCGGCCCGGCGGCAGGAGCAGCCGATACGTGGGTTGTCCCGGCCGCGACGCACGCCGGTGCGCCCGGAAGCGGCGCCGCCGCGCGGGCCTAGCTCTTGCGCTTGGTGATCTCCTCGGTCAGCTGCGGCAGCGACCGTGAACAGGTCGCCGACCACGCCGAAGTCGGCCAGCTCGAAGATCGGCGCCTCCGGGTCCTTGTTGACCGCGACGATCGTCTTCGAGGTCTGCATGCCGGCCCGGTGCTGGATCGCGCCGGAGATGCCCACCGCGACGTACAGCTGCGGGGAGACCGTGACGCCGGTCTGGCCGACCTGGTTCTGGTGCGGGTACCAGCCCGCGTCGGTGGCCGCCCGGGACGCGCCGACCGCGCCGCCGAGCGAGTCGGCCAGCGCCTCGACGAGCGCGAAGTTGTCGCCGGAGCCGAGCCCGCGACCGCCGGAGACGACGATCGAGGCGTCGGTGAGCGCCGGCCGGCTGCCCTTCTCCTCGACCACCCGCTCGAGCACGGTGGCCGCGCGGGCGGCGTCGTCGAGCGTGACGTCGACCGACCGCGGTCTCGGCCTGGGCCGGCGCCGGCTCGGCCGAGACCGAGTTGGGCCGCACCGTGATGATCGGCGTGCCGGTCTGTCACCTCGCGACTTCACCACGACCGCGCCGCCGAAGATCGACTGGGTCGCGGTGCCGTCGCCGTCGAGCGCCGACCGCGTCGGTGAGGATCCCGGACCGGGTCCTCATCGCCAGCCGGGCGGCGACCTCCTTGCCCTCGGCCGAGGAGGCGATCAGCACCGCGGCCGGCGACTCGGCCGCGACCAGGTCGGCCAGCACCGCGGCCTGCGGGGTCACCAGGTGCTTGTCGACGTCCTCGGACTCGGCCACGTAGCACCTTCGCCGCGCCGTACTCGGCCAGCGCGTCGACCAGCGGCTGCGCGCTGCCGGGCGCGCCGACGACGACCGCGACCGGCTCGCCGAGCGCGCGGGCCGCGGTGAGCAGCTCGAGGGTGACCTTCTTGAGCTTGCCCTCGGCGTGCTCGACGAGGACGAGAACGTCATGCCATCGGCGCGGTTCCTCCTAGAGCAGCTTCTGGGCGGCGAGGAACTCGGCGATCTTCACGCCGCCGTCGCCCTCGTCCTTGACGATCTGGCCGGCCTGCCGCGGCGGCCGCGGGGTCGATCTCGACCACCTCGCTGGTCGCGCTGGCCAGGCCCACCGAGCCGGCGTCGAGGCCGAGGTCGGCGACGGTGACCGTCGTGCACCGGCTTCTTCTTGGCGGCCATGATCCCCTTGAACGACGGGTAGCGCGGCTCGTTGATCTTCTCGACCACGCTGACCACGGCCGGCGTCGAGCCCTGCACCCGGTCGAAGCCGGTCTCGGTCTGCCGCTCGATGGTCACCGTGCTGCCCGTCGACGTCGACCTTGCGGGCGCCGGACAGCTGCGGCAGGCCGAGCTTCTCGGCCAGCATCGCGGCCATGCACCGACAGCCGGGCGTCGGTCGACTCCGAGCCGAGCACGACCAGGTCGTACTCGATCGTGCCGAGCGCGGCGGCCAGCGTCTCCGCGGTCTGCACCGCGCAGGCGCCGTGCAGCGCCGGGTCGCTGACACGTGCACCGCCTTGTCCGCGCCCATCGACAGCGCCTTGCGGATCGTCTCGGTCGCCCGCTCCGGACCCATGGTCAGGACGGTGACCTCGCCGCCGTGGGCCTCCTTGAGCCGGAGCGCCTCCTCGACCGCGTACTCGTCGATCTCGTTCATGACCGCGTCGACCGACTCGCGGTCGAGCGTCGTAGTCCGACTCGGACAGCCGGCGCTCCGCCCACGTGTCGGGCACCTGCTTGACCAGCACGACGATGTCCACGTCCTCGGTCCTCCTCCACCCTGAGGTGCCAGGATGTTACTCAACGGTACGAGCAGCTGCGGTCGCGGTGATGTCTCTCTCACCGGTCGTCAGCCGCAAGGCTACTTTCATGCGGCCGGATCTCAGGCGCGCGCCGCCGGTGTACGTCACGATCCGCCCGCCGGACTTGCGGTCGCGTGCGACGCTCCAGCGGTGCAACCGACGCCTTGCGCTGACCGGGGAGCGCACGCTGCCCGGCATCCCGGCCGAGAACTACTGGTTCCGCCGGCACGAGGCGGCGTACGACGCGGTCGTCCCGTTCTGCCCGGGTGCGGTGGTGCTGGAGGCGGGCTGCGGCGAGGGGTACGGCGCGGACCGGCTCGCCGAGGTCGCCCGGGTCGTGCTCGGGCTCGACTACGACGCGGCCGCGGTCGGCGCACGTCGGCGGCGGCGTACCCGCGGGTCGGCGCCGGTCCGGGGCAACCTGGCCAGCGCTGCCGGTACGGGACGGCGCGCGTCGACGTGGTGGCCACCTGCAGGTGATCGAGCACCTGTGGGACCAGCCCGGGTTCCTGGCCGAGTGCGCGCGGGTGCTCCGCCCGGCCGGCACGCTGCTGCTCACCACGCCCAACCGGCTGACGTTCTCGCCGCCGAACCGGCCGCTGAACCCGTTCCACTACCGCGAGCTCGACCCGGCCGAGCTGGCCGAGCTGCTGGACGAGGCCGGGCTTCGAGGTCAGCCGGCTGCTCGGGCTGCGGCACGGGCCGCGGCTGCGCGCGGCTGGACCGCCGCTTCGGCTCGCTGGTCGACGCGCAGCTGGCCGGGCCGCCGGCGACCTGGCACCCGGAGCTGCGCCGGGCGGTGACCGCGGTCCGGACCACCGACTTCGTGCTGCGGAGCCGACGACCTCGACTCCTGCCTCGACCTCGTCGCGGTGGCCGTCCGGCGGTCCTAGTGGCGGAGCGGACGCAGCCGAGGGCACCTTCTGCCTGGTGCTGCACACCCACCTGCCGTGGGTGGCGCACGCCGGCACCTGGCCGGTCGGCGAGGAGTGGCTGCACCAGGCGTTCACCGGCTCCTGGCGGCGGGTGCTCGCGCTGCTCGACCGGCTGGCCGCCGAGGGCGCCCGGGACGTGCTCACCCTCGGCGTCACCCCGGTGCTGGCGGCGATGCTCGACGACCCGTACTGCCTGCGCGAGCTGCACACCTGGGCCGGCAACTGGCAGCTGCGCGCGGCGGAGCTGGCCGGCGCCGCGGCTGCCGCGAGCTGGCCGGCGTACGAGTTCCGGGCGGCCGGCGACGTGCCTGGCCGACCTGGAGGACCGCTGGCTGACCGGCGGGCTGTCCGCGGTGCTGCGGCCGCTGGTCGACGCCGGGCGTGGTCGAGCTGCTCGGCGGCCCGGCCACCCACCCGTTCCTGCCGCTGCTGCGAGCCGCGGGTCGCGGCCGGCGCGCTGCGCGGCCGGGCTGGACGACGCGCGGCTGCGGCTCGGCCGCGCGCCGGCCGGGATCTGGGCGCCGGAGTGCGGGCACGCGCCCGGCCTGGAGGACGCTGTACGCGGCGGCCGGGGTCGAGCGGTTCCTGGTCGACTCCCCCGCGCTGCGCGGCGACACCGCCGCGGCCCGGCCCGGTCGGCGACGTCCGGCGTGCTCTGCTTCGGCCGCGACCTCGAGGTCACCTACCGGGTCTGGTCACCGCGGGCCGGCTACCCGGGCGCGCCGGACTACCGCGACTTCCACACCTTCGACCACGCCTCCGGCTTCCGGCCGGCCCGGGTGACCGGCCGGCACGTGCCGCCGGAGCGCGAAGCGGCCGTGGGAGCCGGACCTGGCCGCGGCGGCGGTACGCCGGGACGCGGCCGACTTCGTCGACACCGTGCGCGCGCCGGCTGCGCGACTGCTCGCCGACCGGGACGGGCGGCCGGGGCTGGTCGTGGCCGCGCTACGACACCGAGCTGTTCGGGCACTGGTGGCACGAGGGGCCGGCACTGGCTGGCGGCCGTGCTGCGGCGCTGCCGGCCGCCGGCGTGCGGGTGACCACGCTGCGCGGCGCGGTCGGAGGCCGGCCACGTCGGGCCGCCGGTCGACGCTGGGCCGGTCGTCCTGGGGCTCGCGGCAAGGACTGGCGGGTCTGGGACGGGCCCGGCGGTGCAGGACCTGGCGCTGGCGGCCAAGGGCGTGCAGGACCGGCTGCTGTCCACGCTGGACGACGCACCGCGGGCCGGTCCGGGACCCGGTGCTGCGACCAGCTGGCCCGGGAGGCGCTGCTGGCGCTGTCCAGCGACTGGGCGTTCATGGTCAGCCACGACACGCGCGGCCGGGCTACGCCCGGGACCGGGCGGCGACGCACGCCGGCCGGGTGCACGCGCTGGCCGACCTGCTCGACGCCGGCGACCGGGCCGGCGCGGCCGCGCTGGCCGACCGGCTGCGCGCGCTCGACGGGCCCGTTCGGCCACCTCGACGCGCGGCGTGTTCTGAGAAGGCTCGGCCGGCCGCCGTAGTTCTGAGCTGCCGTGGAGTGCGCTGGTCGTCTCGGCCTGCGCCGCCGGCGCGCGTCGAGACTGGCTTTGCGGTCGACTCCGCGGATGCGGGCGCCCGGTCCGGCGGGCCTTCAGGTCGATCCAGCCGCGCCGCCGACGAGCAGCACGACCAGGACCGCGATCCCGACACGATGACGAACTCCATGTCGCACCTCCGCGTGCGTGGCACGAACGATACAGCCCGGTCCGGGCGGCCCTTACCGGCCGGTTTCGTCACGACGACCGCTCTAGAGTCGCCGGCATGGAGCAGCCAGACTGCGCGCTCTCTGTGACCTGTCGGTGGCCGAGTCCCGCGAGTATGCGGCGGCCGGCACGAGTACGACGGGCAGGTGCAGGACCTGTCCCCGGACGGCGTGCGCCGCGGGCTGGCGCGCGCTCGGCGGCGACCCGATGCCCGGACCCGTACGACGAGGCGCTGGTGGCGGCGAAGGAGGCCGAGGCCGCGGGTCTACTTCGGCGAGCTGCGAGCAGCACCGCACGCAACCCGATGCCGCACCTGGCCAACCTCGACGTCAGCCTGCTACGACCGGGACTACGCGCCGGCCGAGCAGCGGGCCGGCGGCCCGGGAGCGGCACCTGGCGCGCCTGGCCGGAGGCGGTCGACGGCTGCGATCGCCGCGCTGGACGAGGTGCCCGCGCCGGTGGCCGCCGCGACGCTGTGCGCGGCCCGCGGCCTGGCCGGCCGGCCTGGACGCGGACGACCCGGTCGAGGGCGCGGCCGCTGCGCCGCGCACGCCCGGCTGGTCGCGCACCTGGAGGCCGGCCGGCTGCGGCGACGGCGGCGACGGCGATCTCGGCCCGGCCGCGCTGGGCGCCGACGGGCTGGCCCTGCTGCTGTGCCGCGGCCGAGGCGACCGACGTCGACCTGGCGGCGATGTCCGCCCGGGCCGACGCCGAGCGCGACCGGCTGCGGGCGATGCTGGACGAGGCCTGCGGGCGGCTCGGCGCCCGGCCGGCCGATCGGCCGAGCTGGTCGCGGAGCTGGTGCGCGACCACCCGGACGCCGACGGCGTGGTGGCCGAGGCGCAGGCGCTGACCGAGGAGGTCATCGCCTGGACCGCGGAGCGCCGGCTGGCGCCCTACTCGGACGGCAGCTGCGTGGTCGGCGCCCGCGCCGGAGTCGCGGCAGTGGGCGATGGCGATGATGTCCTGGTCCGCGCCCGGCGAGCCGGAGGCGCCGTCCTGGTACTACGTGACCCCGCCGCGGCCGGAGTGGCCGGAGCGGGAGCGCGAGGAGTGGCTGCAGATCTTCAGCCGGACCACGCTGCCGGCGATCACCGTGCACGAGGTCGCGCCCGGCCACTTCTCGCACGGGCTGGCGCTGCGGCACGCGCCGACCGAGCCGCGGCAGGTGCTGCGGAGCCAGGCGTTCGTCGAGGGCTGGGCGCACTACGTCGAGGAGGTCGCGGTCGAGGAGGGCTTCCACGCCGACGACCCGCGGTTCGCTGACGGCGGTGGCGATCGAGGCGCTGCTGCGGGTGACCCGGCTCGCCTGCGCGATCGGGCTGCACGCCGGCGGAGATGACGGTCGCCGAGGCGGCCCGCCGGTTCGAGCGAGGACGCGTTCCTGGCCGGGCCGGCGGCGCTGTCCGAGGCCAGGCGCGGCACCTTCGACCCGACGTACGGGCGCTACACCTGGGGCAAGCTGGAGATCCTCGACCTGCGCGAGCGGGCCCGGGCGGGCCTGGGGCGCCGGCTTCGACCTGCCCCGGTTCCACGCCGCCATGCTGGAGCTGGGCGCGCCGCCGCTCGGGCTGCTCGACCGACGCGCTCGGGGGCGCCCCGGCGGCGGCCTGACCGGCCGCGCCGTCACGATAGTGTCCGGCGCCATGGCCTACGGATATGCGGGTCCGGCCGGCCGCGCGCCGACCGGAGCAGCGGGTCAGGCGCCGCCGACGTGCGGTCGGTCCAGTTCGGCAAGCCGCCGTTCGGCCGCCGCGGCTACGACGAGATCGAGGTCGACGACTTCCTGCGCAAGGTCGACCGACGCGCTGGCGCAGCGCCCGCGCGTCCCGCCGGGTCGACCCGGAGGAGGTGCACGAGGTCGCCTTCCGCAAGCCGCGGATCGGCAGCCGTGGCTACGACGAGGACGAGGTCGACGCGTTCCTCGACCTGGTCGAGGGCGAGCTGCGCTGGCGCGTCCAGCCCGGAGGGGCAGGCCGAGCTGGCCGGCCGGCCGGCGGTCGGCATCGGCGGTGCCGGCAGTGGCTACGCGCCGCCGGCGGGGATGGTGGGCCTGTCCGGCGGCCCGGGTGCGGTCGCGCCGGCCGGCCCGCGGTCCGCGCGGTCACCGTGGCGCTGCTGGCCGACCGCGGCCGGATGCTGGTCACCGAGATGGCCGACCCGACGACCGGCCGCACGGCCTACCGGCCGCCCGGCGGCGAGATCGCCTTCGGCGAGCGGGGGCACGAGGCGGTCCGGCGGACGTTGCGGGAGGAGTTCGGCATCGCAGCTGGCCGAGGTGCGGCCGATGGCGACGCTGGAGAGCATCCACCGCTTCGCCGGGCGGGACGCGCACGAGCTGGTGCTGGTCTACGAGGTGGCGACCGCGGACCCGCAGGTGTGGTCGCAGCCGCGGCTGATGAGCCGGCGCGGCGACGTCACCGCGATCTGGGCGCCGGTGGACATGTTCCGCCGCAACGAGGCCCGCTGCTGCCGGACGGGCTGCTGCCGCTGCTCGGCTGAGCCCGGCGGTCACGCCTCAGCGCGTCGGCGGCGAGCAGGATCGCGGTGCCGATCACGCCGACGATGATCGCGATGATGCCGAGCGTCCGCGCGGTCCGGGACGCCCGCCGCGCGCCGTCGACGTCGCCGCGGTTCCAGCGCCGGCCGACCTGCACCGAGAAGTAGATCGCGATCGCGCCGAACAGGAACGAGAACAGCAGCCCGACGATCGACAGCGGCCAGTACGCCGGCGGCTTCTGGGTGCCCGGCGGCGGCATGCCGTACGGGCTGCCGTAGTCGGGCCCGGTGTAGCCGGGACCGCCGGCGTAGGGCTGCGTCGGCCGCCGGGCAGCGCCGGACGTAGGGCTGGCTCGGCCGGCGCGGTCCGCCGGCGTAGGGCTGGTACGGCGGCACCGGCTCCGGGACGCCCGCGGTCGGCACGTCCGAGCGAGGGTGGGACGCCGGGCCGGCGTACGGCGCGTACGGGTCCTGGGTCGTCCACGGGCTGGTCGGCGGCGGCGGGGGCACCGGGTAGTTCGGCGTGGGGTCGGTCATCTCCGGGCTCCTCTGTCCCGCCGGGACCGCGCAGACCGCGATCCGCGCGCCCCCCGTTGGACGCGGAGCGAGCCTAGGCCCGTCCGGTCCTGAGCGCGGGTGAATTCCGGGAATGGATCAACCCGGCCGGGCGATCTCCGCCGGCTTCGACGCATCGGTGCGGACCGGGATGGCAGCATCGGCCGGATGCGCGTGCTGATGCTGTCCTGGGAGTACCCGCCGGTGATGGTCGGCGGGCTCGGCCGGCACGTGCACGCGCTGGCCGAGGCGATGGCCGCGGCCGGGCACGAGGTGACCGTGCTGACCCGGCACCCGGGCACCGCCGGGCGTCCCGTACGACGAGATCGCCGGCGGGGTGCGGGTGGTCCGGGCGGCCCAGGACCCGACCCGGCTCAGCTTCGCCGACGACCTGCTGGCCTGGACGATGGCGCTCAACCACGCGCTGATCCGGGCCGGGCTGGCGGCCTGCGACCGGCCGCTCGTTCGACGTGGTGCACGCGCACGACTGGCTGGTCGCGCACGCGGCGACCACGCTCGAGCACCACCTCGGGGTGCCGCTGGTGGCGACCCTGCACTCGACCGAGGCCGGCCGGCACCAGGGCTGGCTGCCCGGGCCGCTGAACCGGACGATCCACTCGGTCGAGTGGTGGCTGACGTTCGAGGCGCGCCGGGTGGTGACGTGCTCGGCGTACATGCGCTGGGAGGTGACCCGGCTGTTCGACCTGCCGGCGGGCAAGGTCGACGTGGTGCCCAACGGGGTGGACGCGGCCCGCTGGCAGGTCGGCCCGGACCGGGTCGCGGCGGCCCGCCGGCGGTGCGCGGCGGACGGGCCGCTGGTCGCGTACTGCGGGCGGCTGGTGTACGAGAAGGGCGTGCAGGACCTGCTGGCCGCGGTGCCGCGGCTGCGGCGGCGGCACCCGGGCCTGCGGGTGGTCGTGGCCGGGACCGGGCCGGCGGAGGCGCGAGTTGCGGGAGCGGGCGCGGGCGCTGCGGCTGGGACGGGCGGTCGCCTTCGCCGGGTTCGTGGCGGACGCGGACCTGGCCGCGCTGGTCGCGGCGGCGGACTGCGCGGTGGTGCCCAGCCGGTACGAGCCGTTCGGGATGGTCGCGCTGGAGGCCGGGGCGGCGGGGACGCCGGTGGTGGCGGCGGACGTCGGCGGGCTGGCGGAGGTGGTCGCCGACGGGCGGCTCGGGCGTGCGGTTCCCGGCCGGGGACCCGGCGGCGCTGGCCGACGCGGTCAGCCGGCTGCTCGCCGACCCGGAGCTGGGCCGGCGGCTGGTCCGGGCCGGGCAGGCGGCGCTGGCCGCCGAGCACGGCTGGGCCCGGGTCGCCGAGCGGACGGTCGCGGTCTACCGGCGGGCGGTCGGCGAGACTCCCGGGAGCGCCGGCGCTGGCCGCCGTAGCCGGCCGGCGGGAGCCCGCCGGGCGCCGGTGGTCGCGACGGCAACCTGCTCACCGGCGGCCGGAGCTAGGAGGGATCCCGGCCGTACTTCTCCCGGTACAGGGCGCGGGCCTGGCCGACCCAGTCCTCGCGCTCGATCCGGCCGCGGAAGTCGGTCAGCTCGGCGCGGACCCGCTCCAGCTCGGCGCCGTCGAGCATGGCCAGCTGGCGGTAGCTGACGATGCCGAGCTCGTGCAGCTTGCGCTCCATCGACGGGCCGATGCCGCGGACCGCGCGCAGGTCGTCGGTGACGGCCGGGATCTCCGCCGTCGGGGCCTCGCTGAAGGTCGGCATCGGGATCCCGCGGGCGGATGTCCTCGGCCGCCTCCGGCCGGCTCGACTCCGTCGACTCCTCGACCACCGGCGCCGCCAGCTCCCGCTCGGTCGGCTCCTCGTCGGACCGCCCCCGACGGCTCCCCGGCGTCGAGCCCGGCCTCGGTCGACTCCTCGGCCGGCTGCCGTCACCTCTGGACCCGCAGCGACGACCTCCACGCTCGGCGCGTCCGCGGCCGGCGCGGGCTCGGGGGCGGCGTCGGCGACGGCGTGCTCGTAGGTGGTCTCGTCGACGACGACCACGTCGGCGTCGGCGGACTCGGCCAGGATCTCGGCGACCCGCGAGCCTCGTCGACGGTGCCCGCCGGGGCCTCGTCGACCGGTGCCGGTCAGGGCATCGTCGGCGGCTCGGTCCGGGAGCTCGGTCGAGCCCCGCGTCGCGTGGCCAGGACGTCGTCCGGAACTCGCCGGGCGCCCCGGCTCGGCCGGCACCGCTCCGGTCGGACCGCTCCGGTCGGCACCGCTCGGCGGCCGGTCGTCGGACGCTCCGGTCGGCACCGCTCGGTCGGCACTGCTCCGGCGCTCCCCTGGTCGGCAGGGTCGTCGCCGGCGGCTCCACCCACCGGACGGCGTTGGCCCGCCGGCGCATGAACGCCCACCACACGGTCGCGGCCAGCAACAGAAGCCCGCCGAGACGTCGGGCTCGACGCGATGCGGTGCGCACCGATCCACCCTCTCTCTCGGGCCGCGGACGGCCCGGACAGCTCACTGACCGGGCAGCCTACGATGCCGCGCTAGCGTGCGCGCGTGGGTGAACCGACCGATTCCGCCAGCGTGACGATCACCGTGACCGAAGCGGACACCGCGCGGGCCCTCGGCTCCGGCGACGTCGAGGTCCTCGGCACCCCCCGCGCGCTCGCGCTGGCCGAGGCCGCGACCGTCCGCGCCGCCGCCGCCTCGCTCACGCCGGGCCAGACCAGCGTCGGCACCCACGTCGAGCTGGACCACCTCCTGCCCAGCCCGGTCGGCAGCACCGTCCACGCCGAGGCCCAGCTGGTCGACCGGACGGCCCGAAGGCTCACCTTCGAGGTGAGACTCACCCAGGACGGCCGCCCGGTGGCGACCGGCCGCATCACCCGCGCGATCGTCGACCGCGACCGGTTCGCCGGCCGGGCCGGACCCTCGGCCAGACCCTCAGGCCAGCACGGACGACCGCGGGTAGCGTCGTCCGGGTCGGTCAGCACGTTGACCAGGTACGGCACGCCGGACGCGAAGGCCCGGTCGAGCGCCGGACCGAGCTCCGCCCGGACCCGCACCGTCTCCCCGGCGCCGCCGAGCGCCCGCACGACCTCGTCGTAGCGGGTCTCCGGCCGCAGCTCGGCCGCCACGTCGTAGCCGTAGATCGCGCGCATCGGGTGCTTCTCCAGCCCCCAGCCGCCGTTGTTGCCGACGACCATCACCACCGGCAGGTCGGTGCCGGACCAGCGTGTCGACGTCCATCAGCGAGAAGCCGGCCGCGCCGTCCCCGAGCAGCAGCACGACCTGCGACGACGGCCGCGCCACCCGGGCCGCGATCGCGTAGCCGAGGCCGGTGCCGAGGCACCCGTACGGCCCCGGGTCGAGCCAGCAGCCCGGCTGGAAGGAGTCGACGAACTTGCCCGCGTACGAGACGAAGTCGCCGCCGTCGCCGATGACGACCGCGTCCCGCGCGAGCCGGGACCGCAGCGCGCCGTAGACCGCGGGCGGCCGGATCACCGGGCCGACCCGCCGGCCGAGCAGCGCCTGCGTCCGCTGGCCCGGGCCGCGTTCTCGGCCTCGCGCAGCCGGTCGAGCCACGGCTCGTGCGAGTCCCGGTCGCCGGCCCAGCCGGCCAGCCCGTCGAGGATCGCGGCCAGGTCGCCCGCCGCCGAGGCCGCCAGCGACCGGTGCGCCGCGACCCCCTCGGCCGAGTCGGCGAGGTGCACGACCTCGGGCCGGCGCCGAAGTCGCCGAAGGCCAGCCGGAAGTCCAGCGGCGTGCCGACGACGACGACGAGGTCGGCCTCCTTGCTGCAGCAGCCCGCGCACCCGGGAGAACGCCAGCGGGTCGTCGGCGGGCAGGCAGCCGCGGCCCATCCCGTTCGCGAAGACCGGCACCCGCAGCGCCGTCGGCCGCGCGGCCGCAGCGCGGCCTCGGCCCGGCCGAACTAGACGTCGCCGCCGACCACGAACGCCGGCCGCTCGGCCCCGGCGACCAGCCGCGCCACCGCGGCGACCGCATCCGGGTCCGGGCTGCCACCGCGGTCCGGCGCCGCGAACTCGATGGCGGCGCGGGCCGGCGAGAAGATCGCGTCCATCGGCACGTCGACGAAGACCGGCCCGCGGTGCGGGGTCAGCGCGGCCGGGCGGCGTCCAGCAGCACCGGCCCGATCGCGTCGCCGGTGCGCCGCGGTGCGGGACGGACTTCGTCACCGGGGCGAGCAGCGGCACGTGGTCGAGCTCCTGCAGGCCGCCGCGGCCCCAGTTCACCGTCGGCGCGCGGCCGCCGAGCACGACCAGCGGGACGCCGGTGAAGTACGCCGAGGTCACCGCGGAGACCGAGTTGGTCACGCCGGGCCCGGCGGTGACCACGGCGAGCCCGGGCCGGCGGGTCAGCTTGGCCGTGCCCTCGGCGGCGAACGTCGCGGTCTGCTCGTGCCGCACGTCGACGATCCGCAGCCTTCTCCCGTACGGCCGCGTCGTAGACCGGGAAGACGTGGCCGCCGGACAGCGTGAACATCTCCTCGACGCCCGCCGCCCGCAGCGCCGCCAGCGCGACGTCGCCGCCGTGCCCCTCGATGGTCTCCATGCCGGCGACCCTACCGACCGGTAGCGCTCGACCTACTGCGTACGTTCCGCGGCCAGCCGGGTCTTGCGGGCGATGTCGGCCAGCGCCGCCCGCCGGGCCGCCGCCGCCTCGTGGTCGGCCAGCCGGTCCCGGACCACCCGGGCCGGCACCCCGACCGCCACCGAGTACGCCGGGAGGTCCTTGTTCACCACCGCGTTCGCCGCGACCACGCAGCCGCGGCCGATGGTCACCCCGCGCAGCACGGTCACCTTGGTGCCGAGCCAGACGTCCGGGCCGATCCGGACCGGCGACTTCACGATGCCCTGGTCCTTGATCGGGACCGTCACGTCGTCGAAGACGTGGTCGAAGTCGCAGACGTACACCCAGTCGGCGACGATCGTCGCCTCGCCGAACTCGATGTCGAGGTAGCCGTTGACGGTGTTGTCCTTGCCGAAGACGCACTTGTCGCCGATCCGCAGCGTGCCCTCGTGGCAGCGGATCGCGTTGCCGCTGCCGATGTGCACCCAGCGGCCGATGCACCAGCCGGCCGTAGCCCGCGCCGCGCGTAGAGCTCCACGCCGCGGCCGAGGAAGACGAAGCCCTCGGTGACGACGTGCGGGTTGCGCAGCTTGAAGACGGCGAAGCGCCAGTAGCGGACCAGGTAGCACGGCGTCCAGGCCCGGTGCCGGATCACCCAGCGCAGGCTGGCCAGGGTGAGGAAGCGCGCCTGCCGGAGCCACTGGGAAACAGTACCCAGACAGCCGAGCGACCCCGGTCGGCGAGCCGGCCGGGGTCCCCGGGAAGTCTGGACGACTACATGCGGGCGGACGTTCTCCGCCTGCGGGCCCTTCTGGCCCTGGGTCACCTCGAACTCGACCTTCTGGCCCTCGTCGAGGGTCCGGTAGCCGGTCGTCGCGATCGCGGAGTAGTGCACGAAGACGTCGGCACCCCCACCTTCGACGGCGATGAAGCCGTAGCCCTTCTCGGCGTTGAACCACTTCACGGTGCCTTGTGCCACGTGCCACTCCTCATACATTCGAACGGGCCGCCACGGTAACACCCCCGGGTGACGCCTGTTGGTCAACACGCGGCAGGTCGGATCCCGGTTACCAGCGCGTTGTAGAACAGCCCGGCCGGCACCACCCGGGCCAGCCGGCGGTCCACCGCGGACAGCCGCTGCCAGGTCCGGTAGGCGAACATGGCCCAGTCCCAGCCGAGCTTGCCCGGCGGCACCGCGCACTCGAACGTCCGCACCGGCCAGCCGAACCAGGCCGCGGTCAGCTCCTCGGTGCGCACCGTCACGTCCACCGCGCCGGCCGCGATCGCCAGCCGGCGCAGCGTCGCCGGCGGCGAAGGTGTGCAGGTCGACGACCGCCTCCAGCGCCGCCGCCTGGGACGACTCGTCCAGCTCGCGCTGCGGCCGGCGCCAGTCCGCCAGCGCGGGCAGCCGGGTCACCCGGGTGGCGGCCCACCAGGTCAGCCTGGGACAGCCGGCGGGCGACCACGTCGCCGTACCGGGTCGGCTCGCCGGCGAAGACGAACCGCCCGCCCGGCTTGAGCACCCGCAGCACCTCGCGCAGCGCCAGCTCGACGTCCGGGATGTGGTGCAGCACCGCGTGGCCCGACCACCAGGTCGAACGATGCGTCCTCGTACGGGATCGTCTCGGCGTCGGCGACCCGCCCGTCCACGTCGAGGCCGAGGGCCCGCGGCGTTGCGCAGCGCGACCTCGACCATGCCCGGGGCTGATGTCGGTCACCGAGCCGCGCGTCGGCCACGCCCGGCCTGCATGAGGTTGAGCAGGAAGAAGCCGGTGCCGCAGCCGATCTCCAGCGCCCGCGGGTACGGCGTGGCCGGCCAGCCCGGCGACGTAGCGCGAACCGGTCCCGGGCGTAGGTCACGCAGCGCTCGTCGTACGAGATCGACCACTTCTCGTCGTACGAGCCGGCTTCCCAGTCGTGGTAGAGCACGTTCGCACGCTTCGGGTCGGCCCGGGCGGCTCGACCTCCTCGCGGCGAGACCGCCATCAGCGCGCCCACGAACTGCGCCTTGCCGGGGCCGTTCTCGACGAACGAGGTCATCCCGATGGCCCGGTCCTCGGTCGCGAACAGGCCGGCGAACAGCTGCGACTCCAGCCGCAGCCCGCTGGCGAGGTCGCCGTCCAGGCCGCCGTCGATCGCCGCCTTCGCCGCCCGCAGCGCCAGCGCCGGGCCCTCGACGTAGCGCGGCGACCAGCTCACCGGGCCGCCGAGTAGACGTCGTCGGGCGCGACCACCTGGTCCACCAGGCCGATCGCGCAGCGCCTCCTCGGCGTCCGACGAACCGTCCGGAGAAGACCAGGTCCTTCGCCCGGGCCGGGCCGATCAGCCGGGTCAGCCGCTGGGTGCCGCCGGCGCCGGGGATGATGCCGAGCAGGATCTCCGGCTGGCCGAACTTCGCGTTGTCGCCGCAGACCCGGAAGTCGGCGGTCAGCGCCAGCTCGCAGCCGCCGCCGAGCGCGTAGCCGGTGACCGCGGCGACGACCGGCTTCGGGATGCGGGCCAGCGCGTCGAACGCCGCCTGCAGCGGCGCCGCCCGCTCCACCATCGTCGGCGTAGTCGGCGGTCGACCATCTCCTTGATGTCGGCGCCGGCCGCGAACACCTTCTCGCCGCCGTAGATCACCACGGCCCGCACGTCGGCGCGGCGCGGTCACCTCGGTCGCCGCCTCGTGCAGCTCTTCCTGGACCTGCGCGTTCAGCGCGTTCATCGGGGGCCGGTCGAGCCGGATCGTGCCGATCCCGCCGTCGACCTCGACCCTGACGAACTCGCCCACGCCGATCCCCTCCCTCTCGCCTGGTCCGGACCCTACCGCCCTAGGCTCAGGCCGGATGGCTGACGTCGACGTGGTGGTGCTGGGCGGCGGGCCGGCCGGGCTGGCCGCGGCCTGGCGGGCGGCCGGGGCCGGGCGGTCGGTGCTGGTGCTGGAGCGGGCGCCGGCGGTCGGCGGGATGGCGGCCTCGTTCGAGGTGGCCGGCGTCCGGGTCGACACACGGCAGCCACCGGCTGCACCCGGCCACCCCGCCGGCCGGTGCTGGGCCCGCTGCGCGAGCTGCTCGGCGACGACCTGCAGACCCGGCCGCGCAACGGCCGGCTGCGGTCTACGACCGCTGGGTCGGCTTCCCGCTCCGCCCGGCCGAGCTGGCCCGCACGCTGCCGCCGCGCGGCCGTGCTGCCGGATCGGCCGGGACGCCGCTGCCGCGGCCGGTCAGCCCGGCCCGACCCGGACTCGTACGCCTCGCTGCTGGTCCGCACGCTCGGCCCGGAGCTGCTACAGCGCGCTCTACGGGCCGTACGCGGAGAAGCTGTGGGGGCTGCCCGGCCGGGACATCGACGCCGAGCAGGCCCGCCGCCGGGTCAGCGCCGGCGGCGTCTGGGGCATCGCCCGCAAGCTGGTCCGCGCGCGGACCGGCTGCGGGGCAGGGACAGGTGTTCTACTACCCGCGCCGGGGCTTCGGCCAGATCGTCGACGTGCTGGCCGAGGCGGCGGCCGCGGCCGGGGCGCGGATCGAGACCGGCGCCGAGGTGACCGCGGTCGAGCCGGGGACCGACGCGGGTCGCAGGTGTCCACTGCGGACGGTCGGACGGTCCGGGCCGGGCACGTGCTTCCGACGGTGCCGCTGCCGGTGCTGGCCCGGCTGGCCCGGCCGCGCCGCCGGCTGCCGCCGACGCCGGGCTGCGCGTTCCGGGCGATGGTGCTGGTCTACCTGGTGCACGAGGGCGGCCGGTGGACCGCGTACGACGCGCACTACCTGCCCGGCCCGCAGACCCCGGTGACCCGGCTGTCCGAGCCGGCCAACTACCGGATCAGCCGCGGACGACCCGGCCGACCGGACCGTGCTCTGCGCGGAGATCCCCTGCGCGGTCGGCGATCGCGGTGTGGACGTCCACACCGGACGAGCTGGCCGCGCTGGTGACCGGGACGGGCTGGCCGGCCACCGGGCTGCCGGCGGTGCGGCTCGGCCGGCGTCGAGGTGCGCCGGCTGCCGCACGTCTACCCGGTCTACGAGATCGGGTACGCCGACCGGCTGGCCGGCCGCTGGACGCGTGGGTCGACGGGCTGGACCGGGTCACCACGTTCGGCCGGCTCGGGCTGTTCGCGCACGACAACACCCACCACGCGCTGGCCGAGGCGCTGCGACGCGGTGGCCGCGCTGCGCCCGGACGGCACCCGCGATCCCGGCGCTCTGGGCCGCCGCCCGCGCCCGCTTCGCCGAGCACGTCGTCGAGGACTGAGCGGCCACTGCCGGCGTTCAGCTTCCTTGTGGACGGCCGGGATGCACGTTGCGCAGGTAGGTGCCGAGCCGGACGAACGAGGTGCCGGTGGTGCGGAACGCGTAGGTGATCGGCACCTCGGCGTACGCGAAGCCCTTGCCGAGCAGGTCGAGCGTGAGCACCTGGGCGTAGTTGTAGTCGTGCACGACCTCGGCGGCCGCGGCGGCCGCCGCGGCGAGAACGCCCGGTAGCCGCTCTGCCCGTCGGTGAGGTCGCGGCGGCGGGTCAGTCCAGCGCACCCAGCGGGTCAGCACCCGGTTGCCGGCCGTCCGGTGCGGGCGCATCCGGCGCGGGCCCGCCGGCGAACCGGGAGCCGACCACGTAGTCGGCCCGCCCGGCCAGCACCGGGGCGGCCAGCAGCTCCAGCTCCTCGGGCGCGTACTCGCCGTCCGCGTCGAGGTAGACCACGCAGGCCGGGTCGCAGCGCGCTCGCCTCGGCCAGGCCGCGGCGCACGGCGGCGCCGAGGCCGAGGTTGCCCGGCTGGCGCGACCACGGTGGCGCCGGCCGCGGCCGCCAGCGCGGCCGAGCCGTCGGTGGAGCCGTCGTCGACGACCAGCGCGACCGAACCGGCCGTCCGCACGCGACCGCGGGCAGCCGCCGCACCACGTCGCCGACGGTCGCCGCCTCGTCGTGCGCCGGGAGCACCGCGACGACCGGCGCGTCCGGCACGACCGGCGACCGCCGCCGGCCGCGGCGGCGGGCGTGCGGGCCAGCCGCAGCCGGCCGAAGTACCCCGGGGCCGGGGTGACCAGCGCCGACTCCGCCCGACCACCAGCGCGTACGCGGTCTTGGTGGCGTGCGCGACCAGCGCGGCGGCGAGCGCCGGGCCGGGGCCGGCGCCGAGGCCGACCAGCGCCGCGGTCGCCGCCGCCTCGTAGCCGCCGATGCCCGCCCGGGGTGACCGCGACGGTCTGCGCCGCGATCGTCACCGCGGTCACCGCGACCGCCTGCGGGTAGCTCAGCGCGATGCCGGCCGCGGCCGCCGCGGCCCACATCACCGCCGCCTCCAGCAGCCAGGCCGACGGCGGCGGCCAGCGCGACCCCGCGGCCGGGCAGCCGGACCGCCGCCGCCGCGCCGCCGCAGCCGGACCAGCCAGCCGACCGCGGCGACCCCGGCCGCGAGCAGCAGGGCGGCCAGCGCCCAGCCCCAGACGCCGAACCCGCCGGCCACCGCGGGCGCGGCCACCGCCGCGAGCGCGAGCACGGCGAGCAGGTCGGCCGCCGCGCAGCGCGACCGCCGAGGCGGTCACCGGCGCGGCCGGCAGCGGCGGTCCGGCGCAGCACGCTGGTCACCCGCAGCGCCTCGCCGAGCCGGAACGGCAGCACGTGGTTGCCCAGCAGCGAGACGTGCAGCGCCGCCCACGACTGCCCGAACGGCAGCCCGGGCAGCACCCGGCGCCAGGCCCAGGCCCGCAGCGGCGAACGCGCCGGCGTAGAGCACGACCGCGCCGAGCAGCGCGGCCGGGTGGTCGGCGACCGCCGCCAGCGCCGCGCCGAGCGTCGCCCAGGTCGACCACCGCGGCCAGGTAGCCGACGGCGACCAGCAGGCCGAGCACGCCGAGCCAGCGGCGCAGCCGCCGGACCGGCAGCATCCGCAGCAGGCCGAGCCGCGCACCGAGCGCGGCGGAGGCGCCGGCAGCGCGGCAGCGGCCACGGCGGGACGCGCGGCCAGCGTCGGGGAGTCCGGGGTGACGACCATGGTGAGGGAAGGCTAGCCTAAGTTCGCTCCGCGGCAGGGATGCGGAGGGTGGGATGGCAGTCGTCGTGACCGGCGCGGCCGGGTTCCTCGGCCGGGCACTGGTCGACGTCGCTGGCCGCGGACGGGATCCCGGTCGTCGCCGTCGACCGCCGGCCGACCCCGGACGGCCCCGGCGTGACGGCGCTGCGGGCCGACCTGCTCGACCGCGACCCGGCCGTCACCGAGGCGCTGCGCGGCGCCGACGCGGTCTTCCACCTGGCCGGCCGGCCCGGGGTGCGGGACACCGGCGCCGGCCGCGGACGCCGCCCGGACCAGCGGACAACGTCGCACGCGACCGCCGCCGTGCTGGCCGCCGTGCCGCCCGGCACCGCCGCTGGTCGTCACCTCGTCCTCGTCGGTGTACGGCGGCGCCGCCGGCCGGCCGTCGCCGGGAGACCGACCCGCTGCGCCCGCTCGGCGGCGTACGCGCGCAGCAAGGCGGCGGTCGAGCGGCTCTGCGGCCCGGCGCGGCCGGTGGCCGCGGTGCTGCGGCCGTTCACCGTCGCCGGTGAGGGGCAGCGGCCGGACATGGCGCTGGCCCGGTGGATCGCCGCGGTCCGGGCCGGCCGGCCGATCCGGATCCTCGGCTCGCCGGCGCGCACCCGGGACGTGACCGACGTGCGGGACGTGGTCCGGGCCGCCCGGCTGGCGGCCGAGCGGGGCGTCGGCGGGCCGGCTCAACGTCGGCACCGGGCGGCCGCGCACGCTGGCCGAGCTGGCCGGCGCGGTGTGCCGGGTGCTGGCGGCGCCGGCCGAGCTGGTGGTGCGGCCGGCCGCCGCGGTGGAGCCGGCCGCGACCTGGGCCGACACGACCCTGCTGCGCCGACGCTCGGCTTCGTGCCGGTCACCGACCTGGACGACGCTGGTCGCCCGCCAGGCCGGCCTCCGACCGGCCGCCGGGCCGACCCGCGGCTGCCGGCCCGGGCGCCGACCGGCTGGAAGACCGGCGCCGGCGGGCCGTCGAGCCGGTCGCGGACGTCGAGACCGCAGCCGGTGCCGGCGTGACCGTCACCGAGGAGCCGGTCCGCGACCGAGCCGCGCGCCGGGCGGCCGCCGCGGCTGCGGCTGGCCATGGTCGTGGTCGGCCTGCTCGCCGTGCTGGCCGCCGGCCTCGGGATCGGCGTGCGGGCCACGTACGGCGGGCACGCGGCGGTGGACGAGCCGCAATACCTGCTGTCCGCGCTGAGCCTCTGGCGAGGACCACGACCTCGACATCTCCGACGAGCTGGCCGACCGCCGGTTCCTCGCCTTCCACGACGCCGACCTGCCGGTGCAGACCGCGGTCCGGCCGGACGGCAGCCAGCTGTCCCCGCACGACCCGCTGCTGCCGGTGCTGCTCGCCGTGCCGATGGGCCTCGGCGGCTGGGTCGCGGCCAAGCTGACCCTCGCCGTGCTGGCCGGCATCCTGGCCGCGCTGATGCTCTGGGTCGCGGTACGCCGGTTCGCGGTGCCGCCCCGGCTCGCCGTGCCCGGCGTCGCGCTGGCGGCCTGCACCGCCCCGCTGGCCGTGTACGGCCAGCAGGTCTACCCGGAGCTGCCCGGCGCGCTGGCCGCGCTGGTCGCCGTCGCCGCGCTGACCGCGCCCGCGGCCGACCCCGCGCACGCTGTCCGTGCTCGCGCTGGCGATCATCGCGCTGCCCTGGCTGTCGGTGAAGTACGCCCCGGTCGCCGCCGCGCTCGCCCTGGTCGCCGCTGGCCGGCCTGCTGGCGGGCGCACCGCCGCCGCGCCGCCGCCGTCGCTCACCGGCGCGCTCGCCGCCGGCGGCGTCGTCTACCTGGCCGTGCACAAGGCTGATCTACGGCGGCATCACCGCGTACGCCAGCGGCGACCAGTTCCAGAGCTCCGGCGAGTTCGGCGTGGTCGGGCTTCCACCCGGACTACCCCGGCCGCAGCATCCGGCTGCTCGGCCTGCTGGTCGACCGCGACTTCGGCCTCGCCGCCTGGCAGCCGGCCTGGTTCCTGCTCGTCCCGGCGCTCGCCGCGCTGCTGGTCGCCCGGCCCGCGGCACTGGCCGGCGCTCGCCGTGCCGCTGCTGGCCGGCTGGGCGACCGCGACCTGGGTCGCGCTGACCATGCAGGGCTACTGGTGGCCGGGCCGGCAGCTGGTCGTCGTGCTGCCGCTGGCGGTGCTGGTGGTCCTGGTCTGGCTGGCCCGGGCCGGCCGCGCCGTGCTGGTCCGGCGGCCGTGCTCGCCGTCGCCGGGCTCGGCTACTACGCCGCCGCTGCTGGTGACCGGCTACGTGTCGGACACGACCTGGGTGCTCGCGCCGGACGACCTGGTGCTGCACTGGCCGGCCGCGCTGCTGCTGCCGGACGACCGCGACCTGGCACCGGCCGACCAGGTCCGGTACGCGGCCTGGGTGGTGGTCGCTGTGGCGCCGCGGTCACAGCGCTGCTCGCGCTGCGTACCGCCCGCCGTTCCGGTCGAGCGCCAGCGGCATCCCGAACGTCACGCTGAGCAGGTCCGGGGTCAGCACGTCGTCGAGCAGCCCGGCCGCCACGACCAGCCCGTCGCGCAGCAGCAGCGCCGTGCGTGACGCCCGGGCGGGATCTCCTCGACGTGGTGGGTGACCAGCACCATGGTCGGCGCGTCCGGGTCGGCGGCCAGCGTGGCCAGCCGGGCGACCAGCTGCTCCCGGCCGGCCAGGTCGAGCCCGGCCGCCGGCTCGTCGAGCAGCAGCAGCTCCGGGTCGGTCATCAGCGCCCGGGCGATCTGCACCCGCTTGCGCTCGCCCTCGGACAGCGTGCCGAACCGGCGGTCGGCCAGCTGCTGCACGCCGAGCTGGTAGAGCAGGTGCCGGGCCCGGCCGGTGTCGAGCACGTCGTACTCCTCCCGCCACCGGCCGACCACCGCGTAGCCGGCGCTGACGACCACGTCGAGCACGGTCTCGCTCGGTCGGGCACCCGGCCGGCGAGCGCGGCGCTGGTCAGCCCGATCCGCGGCCGCAGCTCGAACACGTCGACCGCGCCGAGCCGCTCGCCGAGCACCTCGGCCGCGCCGCTGGTCGGGTGCAGCTGGGCGGCGGCCAGCTGCAGCAGCGTCGTCTTGCCGGCGCCGTTCGGGCCCGAGCACCACCCAGCGCTCGTCCAGCTCGACGGTCCAGTCGACCGACCGCAGCAGGTGCGCCGCGCCGCGCCGCACGCCGACGCCGCGCCATCCGGATGACGACGTCAGCGTCGGGGTCCGGGTCGGGTGCGCTCACCGGCTCATCCAACCACTCGCGCTGCCGGCAACCCGCGCACCCGCACGTGCCCGCGTCAGGCAGGATGCCGGTGTGACCCGTCCGGACCGAGTTCCTGCAGGCGACCGCCGAGCCGCCGTGGCCGGGCCGGCCGCTGCCGCTCGGCGCCACCTGGGACGGCGAGGGCACGAACTTCGCGCTGTGGTCGGCCGGGGCCGAGGCGGTCGAGCTGTGCCTGTTCGACGCCGGCGGCGGCGAGACCGAGACCCGGCATCCCGCTGACCGAGACGACCTACCACGTCTGGCACGGCTACCTGCCCCGGCGTCGGCCCGGGCCAGCGGTACGGCTACCGCGTGCACGGGCCGTACCGGCCGCGGGACGGGCTGCGCTACAACCCGGCCAAGCTGCTGCTCGACCCGTACGCGCGGGCGGTCGACGGCGGCTTCACCCCGCACCCGCGCGGTCTACGGCTACGCGGCGACCCGGCGACGGCGCCGGACGCCGCGGACTCCGCACCGTACGTGCCGCGGTCGGTCGTGGTGCACGACGCGTTCCCGTGGGGCAACGACACCAGGCCGCAGACGCCCTGGGACGACACCGTCATCTACGAGCTGCACGTGCGCGGCTTCACCGAGCGGCACCCCGGACGTGCCCGAGCCGCTGCGCGGCACGTACGCGGGGCTGGCCCACCCGGCCGCGATCGAGCACCTGACCGGCCTCGGGGTGACCGCGGTCGAGCTGCTGCCGATGCACCAGTTCGTCACCGAGCCGGCGGTGACCCGGCGCGGGCTGACCAACTACTGGGGCTACAACACGATCGGCTACTTCGCCCCGCACGCCGCGTACGCGCTCGCGCCGGCGCGGCGAGCAGGTCGCGCGAGTTCAAGGCGATGGTGCGGGCGCTGCACGCCGCCGGCATCGAGGTGATCCTCGACGTCGTCTACAACCACACCGCCGAGGGCGACGAGACCGGGCCGACGCTGTCGCTTCCGCGGCATCGACAACGCCGGCTACTACCGGCTCTGCGCCGACGACCGGCGCCGCTACGCCGACTACACCGGCTGCGGCAACACCCTCGACGTGCGCCACCCGTACGTGCTGCAGCTGATGATGGACTCGCTGCGCTACTGGGTCACCGAGATGCACGTGGACGGCTTCCGCTTCGACCTGGCCTCGGCGCTGGCCCGCTCGTTCCACGACGTGGACAAGCTGTCCGCGTTCTTCGACGTGATCCACCAGGACCCGGTGGTGTCCAGGGTCAAGCTGATCGCCGAGCCGTGGGACGTCGGCGAGGGCGGCTACCAGGTCGGCGAGTTCCCGCCGCTGTGGACGGAGTGGAACGGCAAGTACCGGGACACCGTCCGCGACGTTCTGGCGCCGGCGCGCGGATCGGCGTGCGCGACCTCGGCTACCGGCTGACCGGCTCCTCCGACCTGTACGCCGACGACGGCCGGCGGCCGTACGCCTCGATCAACTTCGTCACCGCGCACGACGGGTTCACCCTGCGCGACCTGGTCTCGTACGAGCAGCAAGCACAACGAGGCCAACGGCGAGGGCAACCGGGACGGCGACGACGCACAACCGGTCCTGGAACTGCGGGCGTCGAGGGCGAGACCGACGACCCGGCGGTGATCGCGCTGCGGCGCCGGCAGGTCCGCAACCTGCTGACCACCCTGCTGCTGTCGACCGGCGTGCCGATGCTGGTCGCCGGCGACGAGATGCGGCCGCACCCAGGGCGGCAACAACAACGCGTACTGCCAGGACAACGAGGTGTCCTGGCTGGACTGGTCCGCTATGGACAAGCCGGCGGTGGCGGCAGCTGCTGGCCCTGACCCGCCGGCTGGTCGCGCTGCGGCGGGACTCGCCGGTGCTGCGGCAGCGCGGCGTTCTTCGCCGGCCGGCCGGTGCCCGGCGGCGGCGGCCGCAAGGACCTGGCCTGGTTCGCGGCCCGACGGCGCCGAGATGACCGAGCGGGAGTGGTACGCGCCCGACCTGCGCACGCTGGGCATGTACCTGGACGGCGACGGGATCCGGCACCGCGGCCCGCGCGGCGAGCGGCTGACCGACGAGTCCTACCTGCTGGTGCTGCACGCCGGCGCCGAGGACGCCACGTTCGCGCTGCCCGGGCTGCCGTGGGCGAGCGGCTACGAGGTCGTGGTCGACACCGCGTACCCGGACGGGCTGCCGCCGGCCGCGCTGACCGGCCGGCCGCCGGGCTCGACCTGCCGCTCACCGACCGCTCCGCCGTCCTGCTCCGAGCCGTGCGCACGCCGCTGGTCGGCGCTCCCCCGTTGCCACCCGCCCCGACCGAACCACCACCCCCGGGACCACCGCCCGAACCGGCCGACCCCGCCTGAACTGCCGGCCCCCGCGCCTCGCGACTCCGTGCAGGCCAGGGCCGGCGGAAGGAGAAGTCGATGGACGACACCACGCCCGTGCAGCCCAAGCTTCGTCGCAAGACGTACGAGCGCGAGCTGTTCCGGTTGCAGAGCGAGTTGGTGGTGATGCAGGACTGGGTACGGCAGACCGGAGCCCGGGTGGTCGTGGTCTTCGAGGGCCGGGACGCCGCCGGCAAGGGCGGCGCGATCAAGCGGATCACCCAGTTCCTGAACACGCGGGGGGCGCGCATCGCCGCGCTGCCGGCGCCGACCGAGCGGCAGCGCGGCCAGTGGTACTTCCAGCGCTACGTCGAGCACCTACCCGCGGCCGGGGAGATCGTCCTGTTCGACCGCAGCTGGTACAACCGGGCCGGCGTCGAGTGGGTGATGGGCTTCTGCACCAAGGTCGAGCATCAGCGGTTCCTGCACCAGGCGCCGATCTTCGAGCGGCTGCTGGTCGAAGACGGCATCCTGCTGCGCAAATACTGGTTCTCGGTCAGCGACGCCGAGCAGCAGCACCGGTTCGCCGGCCGCCTCGACGACCCGATGCGGCGCTGGAAGCTGTCCCCGATGGACCTGGAGTCGATCAGCCGCTGGGAGGACTACTCCCGGGCCAAGGACGAGATGTTCGTGCACACCGACCTGCCCGAGGCGCCCTGGTACGTCGTCGAGGGCGACGACAAGCGCAGGGCCCGGATCAACATCATCGCCCACCTGCTCTCGACCATCCCGTACACGTCGGTCCCGAAGCCACCACTGGCACTGCCCGAGCGGCCGCCGTCCAGCGGATACCGGCGCACTCCACGAGAGATGCAGACCTACGTGCCGGATCACGCCGACACGCTCGGATAGCCCGGTGCTCCCGGCCGCGCCGCGGCGCGCGGGCGGCGGTCGCGGCCGGGGTCCGGGAGCACTGGTTCCGGGTCCGGCCTCAGGGCAGCGGAGCGGTCAGGTAGCGCTGCAGCGTCGGGCCGATCAGCGCGACCACCTGCTCGGCCGGCAGGGAGGCCAGCGGCTCGACCTTGACCACGTGTCGGGCCATCACCATGCCGACCACCTGCGAGGCCGCCAGCGACCCGCGCAGCTCCGGCCGGTCGGACCCGAGCCCGGCCGCGAGCGGGGCGAGGATCTCCCGGGTCACCCGCTCCCGGACCACCTCCGCCGCCGCGTCCTCGCTCGCCGCCGCGCGCACCAGCCCGGTCAGCCGGGCGTAGCCCTCCGGGGTCTGCAGCACGGTCAGCACGAACGTCGCCAGCCGGATGCCGATCGCGGCCGGGTCGCCGTCGAGGATCCGCGGGATCACCGCCGACGGGTCGAACGGCAGCTGCATGACCTCGGCGAACAGCTTCTGCTTCGAGCCGAAGAAGTGGCTGACCAGGGTCGGGTCGACGCCGGCCTGCAGCGCCACCGACCGCATCGAGGTCCGGTCGAAGCCCTGCTCGGCGAACTGCGCGCGGGCGGCGGCGCGGATCGCCTCCCGGGTGCCGCTGTCGCCCGGCCGCCGCCCGGACCGGGCCCGGCCGCGCGACTGTTCGGACACGGCGCTCACCGTACCTGTTGACGAGTGAATTCCACACGTGCAGAATACAGCACGTGCGGAATTCTGCACCTACGGGATCTACGGAGGAGCGTGCCGTGTCCGCTCAGCTCTCACCGGCCCGCCGCCGGGCCGTCCTCGTCGTCGTCGCACTGGCGCTGATGATGGTCGTCTCCGCGGTCAGCGGGCTGAACGTCGCGCTGCCCGACCTGGCCCGGTCCACCGGCGCCAGCCAGACCCAGCTGACCTGGATCGTCGACGCGTACACGGTCATGTTCGCCGGGCTGCTGCTGTCCGCCGGCGCGCTCGGCGACCGGTACGGGCGCAAGGGCATCCTCGTCGCCGGCCTGGTCGTCTTCGGCGCCGCGGCGGGTTGGGCGTTCACCATCGACGACCCGGCGATGCTGATCGCCGCCCGGGTGCTCATGGGCGCCGGCGCGGCCGCGGTGATGCCGACGACGCTGTCGGTGATCACCACCTCGTTCCCGCCGGAGGAGCGCGGCCGGGCGGTCAGCGTCTGGGTCGGCGTGGCCGGCGGCGGCGCGGTGATCGGCCTGTTCGGCTCCGGCATCCTGCTCGAGTTCTTCTCCTGGAACTCGTTCTTCGCGCTCAACGTGACCCTCGCCGTGCTCGCGCTGATCGGCACCATCGCGGTGATCCCGACCTCGCGCGAGGCCCGGCCGGGCCGGCTCGACCTGCCGGGCGCGCTGCTGTCCCTGGTCGGCGTGGCCAGCCTGGTGTTCGCGATCATCGAGGGCGCTGACCGCGGCTGGACCGCGGCCGCCACGCTCGCCGCGGCCGGCATCGCGCTGGTGACGCTGGTCGGGTTCGTGCTGCGCGAGCTGACCACCCCGATGCCGCTGCTGGACGTCCGGCTGTTCCGGCTGCGCGGCTTCGGCGCCGGCTCCCTGTCGGTGACCGCGCAGTTCTTCGCCGCCTTCGGCTTCTTCTTCGTCGTCCTGCAATACCTGCAGTTCGTCGTCGGCCGCAGCGCGCTGGAGGCCGCGCTCACCTTGCTGCCGCTGCCGTTCCTGCTGCTGCCCAGCGCCCGGCTGGCACCGCGGCTGGCCGAGCGGTTCGGCACCAACCGGGTCGACGCCGCCGGCCTGCTGTCGATCGCGGCCGGCCTCGCCCTGGTCTCCCGGCTCGGCGTCGAGCTGAACCAGGTGACCCTCTACGCCGGCCTCGCCCTGTTCGCCATCGGCATGGGTATGGCCGGCACGCCCGCGACCACCGCGATCACGGCCTCGCTGCCCGAGGCCAAGCAGGGCGTCGCGTCGGCGGTGAACGACCTGTCCCGGGAGTTCGGCAGCGCGCTTGGCATCGCGGTGCTCGGCAGCCTGCTCACCACCAGCTACCGGGGCAGCCTGGCCCCGGCGCTGGTCGGCCTGCCGGCCCAGGTGGCCGAGGGCGCGCGGTCGTCGGTCGCGTTCGTCACCTCCGACGCGGTCGGCCGGCTCGGCCCGCTCGGCCAGCAGCTGGCCGCCGCCGGCCGGCAGGCGTACGTCGACGGCGTCTCGGCCGCCGTGCTCACCGGCGCCGGCGTGCTCGTCGTCGCCGCGATCGTCGTCTTCTTCCGCGCCCCGAAGGCGTCCGACGAGCACGCTGCGGCCCCGGCCGAGGACCAGCCGGCGGACGGCGAGTCGGCGGTGGCCCGGCGGTCCTAGACGGGCACGTCGACATCGACCTCGGGCAGGCGGTCGAGCTCGGCCTGGCTCATGGCGCCGGCAGCGGCGAACACGCGCCGCTGCTGGGCGCCGATCCGCTCGTCGACCAGCGCGCAGCAGCCCGTACGCCAGCGTGCCGGTCTGCCGGACCGTGACGTCGTCCGGCAGCGGCTGCCGCAGCCCGGTGACCGCGATCCCGGCCGGCGTGCCGTCGGAGTTGCGGGACACGCCGACCGAGAACCGCTCCCGCGGGTCGACGGTCGGGTCGGCGTAGTGGTCGCGCATCCGCAGCAGCAGCCCGTGCCAGTCCTCGAGCGCGCCCTCCAGCTTGGTGTTCTTGACGTCCTCGACGGTGAGCCCGACCCCGCGCGCCGCCGGGCGCGAAGCAGCGCGCGTACGACAGCAGGGCGGTCGTCCACAGCGCCTCGGCGACCAGCTCGTCCGGCGGCGGCGTGGCCACCAGCCGCTCGCAGCAGCCGAGCACGGTCTGCAGCTCCTCGAACGTCGCGGCCAGGTCGGCCAGTGCCGAGGCGGCCGGCGTGCCGAGCTGCCGAACCGTCGGCCCGGGCGGCCCGGCGGCCCCGTTCGCCGCGGGCGGGTCGGTCGGCCCGGGCGGGTCGGTCGGCCCGGTCGGCCCGGTCACGTGAAGCCGTCCAGCAGGACCAGCACCAGGCCGATCCCGGCGACCAGGCCGGCGCCGGCCGAGAACACCGGCACCCGCCGCTCCCAGCTGTGCACCCGCCGGCGCACCCGGGAGGACATCAGGTCCCAGTCCGCCCAGGCGCACGCACGCAGGTAGAGCAGCGCGAGCAGCACCCCGGCCAGACCCGCGGCCAGCAGCCCGAGGGACAGCCGGCCGAGCTCCGACATCGCGTACACGAGATCCCCTCCCCTCAGAGGAATGTCTCCCACAGCAGCACCAGGTTGAGCGCGATGATCAGCGTCGGCGATGGTGCCGAGGGCGACGGTCGTGCTGCGCTTGTTGACGAAGGATCCCATCACGTCCCGGCGGCGCGTCAACAGCGCCAGCGGCACCAGCGCGAACGGGATGCC
Organism: uncultured Actinomycetota bacterium; assembly: GCA_963770145.1. GTDB lineage: Bacteria > Actinomycetota > Actinomycetes > Mycobacteriales > CADCTP01 > CADCTP01. Next base: position 291,054 of record CAVYOJ010000005.1, read on the forward strand.
GAACGACAGCACGACCTGGGAGACGATCAGGCTCTCGGTGGCCGGCAGCCCGAGCCCGAGCACCACGAGCGCGGGCAGCATGGTGAGCCCGCGGCGCAGCAGCAGCGGGATCCGCCGGCGGATGAAGCCCTGCATGACGACCTGGCCCGCGTACGTGCCGACCGAGGACGAGGACAGCCCGGAGGCCAGCAGCGCGACCGCGAACGCCAGCGCCGCCCCGCCGCCGACCAGCTGGGCCAGCCCGGCGTGCGCGGCCTCGATGGTGTCGACGTCGGACCGGCCGGTGCTGCCGAACAGCGAGGCGGCGACGACCAGCATGGTCAGGTTGATCAGGCCCGCGGTGCCGAGCCCGACGAGCACGTCGATGCGGGTGAACCGGAGCAGCTCGCGCCGCTCGCCGTCGTCCCGGCAGGCCACCCTGGCCTTGGTCAGCGCCGAGTGCAGGTAGACCACGTGCGGCATGACCGTGGCGCCGATGATGCCGGCGGCCAGCAGCACGCCGCCGTCGCCGCCGAAGCTCGGGATCAGGCCCTTGGCCAGCTCGCCCGGCTGGGCCCCGACCGCGATCAGGTCGTAGACGAAGCCGAGCAACACGAGCCCGAGCAGGGCGGCGATCGCCAGCTCGAACCGGCGGTAGCCGCGCTGCTCCAGCGCCAGCACGCCGAACGCGACCACCGCGGTGATCAGCCCGGCCGGGAACAGCGGCACCCCGAACAGCAGGTTGAGCCCGATCGCGGCGCCGACGAACTCGGCCAGGTCGGTGGCCATCGCGACGATCTCGGCCTGCACCCACAGCGCCGCGCGAGACCGGCCGGCGGAAGTGCGTCCGGCACAGCTCGGGCAGGTCCATCCCGGTGGCGATGCCGGCCTTGGCCGACAGGTACTGCACGAGCATCGCCATCGCGTTCGCCATCACCACGACCCAGGCCAGCGCGTAGCCGTGCCGGGCGCCGGCGGCGATGTTGGTGGCGAAGTTGCCGGGGTCGACGTACGCGACGGCGGCGACGAACGCCGGCCCGAGCAGGGCGACCAGCCCACGCAGCCGGCCCTTCGAGCGCAGCTCGTCCAGTGTGGACAGGGTGAGCGGCGGCGGCTCCGGGCCGGCCGAGGTGGCGCCGGCGGGAACGGTCTCCCGCCGGCGTCACCGGTGACGTCGGCACGTCAGCCCACCGACGGCCCGAGACCGAGCGACTGCGGCGTGCTGGCGTCCGGCGACGGCTGGTGCAGGCCCTCGTCGAGCTGGCCGAACTCGGTCATCAGCGCCCGGCTGCCACCCCAGGGCGTCTGCTCCTCGGCGATGAGCGTGTTGGTGGTGAGCAGCAGCCCGGCCACCGACGCGCCGTTCTGCAGCGCCGACCGGCACACCCGCAGGGGATCGATGATCCCCATCTCGACCATGTTGCCGTACCGGCCCTGCAGCGCGTCGAAGCCCTCGTCCGGGCCCAGCCCGGTGAGCTTGTCCACCACCTCCTGGCCGGAGTAGCCGGCGTTCGCCGCGATCAGGTACGCGGGCTCGGACAGCGCCCGCCGGACGATCTGCACGCCCATCGCGTAGTCGTCGGTGACGTCGAGCTCGTCCAGGACCGGCGCCGCGTGCAGCAGGGCGACCCCGCCGCCGGCGACGATCCCCTCGGCCATCGCCGCCCGGGTGGCGCCGAGGGCGTCCTCCACCCGGTGCTGCAGCTCGGCCAGCTCGGCGTTGGTCGGCGCGCCGACCCGGATCACCGCGACCTTGCCGGACAGCGCGCCGATCCGCTCGGTGAGCACGTCCTCGTCGATCCCGAACGTGGCCCGCTCCCGCTCCGCCCGCAGCTGGCCGAGCCGGAAGTCGATCGCGTCGGGCGAGCCGTGCCCGCCGATGATCGCGGTCCGCTCGGCCGTGACCCGGACCTTGGCGGCCCGGCCCGAGCTGGTTCGGGGTCATGCTCTCCAAGCGAGAAGCTGGAGGTCTTGCCGTGCACCTCGCCGCCGGTGATGGTGGCGATGTCCTCCAGCTTGCGCAGCCGCCGGTCGCCGAAGCCCGGCGCCCGCACCGCCACGCACGGGAAGATCCCGTTGACGTGGTTGTGCACGATCATCGACAGGGCCGGGCCCTCGATGTTCTCCGCCACGATGAGCAGCGGCGTGCGGGTCCCGCATCACCTTCTCCAGCACCGGCATGAGCTGCTGGACCCTGGTGATCTTCTCGCTCGACAGCAGGACGTACGGGTTCTCCAGCACCGCCTCCAGCGAGGCCGGGTTGGTCACCAGGTACGGCGAGACGAACCCGTTGTCGAACTCGAACCCCTCGACGAACTCGACGCTCATGCCGAGCACCGGCGACTCCTCGACCGTGACCGTGCCGCCGTCGCCGACCGCGTGCAGCGCCTTGGCCAGCACGGCGCCGACCAGCGTCGTCGTCGTTCGCCGAGATCGCCGCCACCCGGGCGTAGTCGGACTCGTCCGTCACCGGGTGGGCGACCGTGCCGCAGGTGCTCGGTCAGCCGGCCGACGGCGAGGTCGATGCCCCGCTTGACCAGCACCGGGTTGCCGCCGGCGGCGATCGCCTGCATGCCCTCCCGGACGATCGCGTGCGCGAGCACGGTCGCCGTGGTGGTGCCGTCGCCGACGACGTCGTTGGTCTTGATCGCGGCTTCCTTGACCAGCTGCGCGCCCATGTTCTCGAACTGGTCGCTCAGGTGGATCTCCCGGGCGATGGTCACGCCGTCGTTGGTGACCACCGGCGAGCCGGTGATCTTCTCGATGATGACGTTGCGGCCCTTCGGCCCGAGGGTGGACCGGACCGCCTCCGCCAGCTTCCCACGCCCGCGAGCAGCTGCGCGCGGGCGTCCTCGCCGAACCGCAGTTCCTTGGCCATGTCGGGTCCTCCGGTGCTAGGGGACGAGGATGGCCCGGCCGCGGACCTTGCCCGCGTCGAGATCGGCCAGCGCGTCGGCGGCGGCGTCGAGCGGGTAGGTCTTCGTGTGCAGCGTGACCTTGCCGGCCTGCGCCAGCACCATCAGCTCGGCGAGCTCGTTGTAGGTGCCGACGATGTTGCCGATCACGTTGCGCTCGGTGGAGATGATGTCGAGCGTCGGCACCTGCAGCTCGCCGCCGTACCCGATGACCGAGTACGACCCGCCGGGCGCGGTCATCGCGAAGCCCTCGTTCTCCGCGCCCTGCTCGGCGACGAAGTCGAGCACGACGTCGGCGCCGGCGCCGCCGGTGAGGTCCTTGACCGCGTCGACGTGCTTGCCGTCGGCGACCACGGTGTGGTTCGCGCCGAGCTGCGCGGCCAGCGCCAGCGCGTCCGGGTTGCGGTCGACCACGATGACGGTCGTCGCGGTCAGCGCGGCCAGGCACTGGATGCCGATGTGGCCGAGCCCGCCGGCGCCGATCACCACCGCGGTGGTGCCCGGGTAGAGCAGCGGCACCACCTTGCGCACCGCGTGGTAGGCGGTGATGCCGGCGTCGGCCAGCGCGGCGACGTCCTTGGGCTGGGTGCTCGGGTCGAGCTTGACGCAGGCCCGCGCCGAGGTGAGCAGGTATTCGGCCATCCCGCCGTCGGAGTCCAGCCCCGGGAACGTGCTGTTCGACGCAGTGCATGTCGTTGCCGGCCCGGCAGGCCCGGCACAGCCCGCAGGTGGGCGTCGGGTGCAGGATCACGGTGTCCCCGACCGCGACGTTGCTCACCGCGGAGCCGACCTCGTGCACCCAGCCGGCGTTCTCGTGCCCGATCGTGTACGGCAGCGTCGGGGCCATCGCGGCCTCCCACTGCCCTTCCATGATGTGCAGGTCGGTCCGGCAGACGCCGGCCCCGCCGATCCGCACCACGACGTCGAACGGCCCCTTGGCGACGGGCTCGGGCACGTCGTCGATCTGCGGCGGCTGGTGGTATCCGTGCAGTCGTACGGCCTTCATCGGTCGATCTCCCTGTCAGCGTCGGCGGTGAGCAGAGTGAGCGGGATGAAGGTCCCGCTGTCGTCGGGGTCTCGCCCCGGCCCGGGGCGTCGCCGTAGCGGCCGCGCAGCATCCCGCGGCAGACCCCGCCGTTGGCCTCGAGGCTGACCCGGGTCAGCCGGGCCCGGCCGAGGTGCAGCGGCAGCGCGTCCGGCTCGACCGGCGCGCCGGTGGTCGCGTCGACCAGCAGCGGCGCGTCGTCGCCGGCCGGCAGCCCGAGCTCGGCCCGGCGGGCGCGCAGCCGGTCCAGCTCCGGGCGGCCGGGCAGGTCGCCGAGCGTCAGCCCGGCCAGCTCGGCCGGCGTCCGGCCGGCCGCCAGCAGCGGCCGGCAGACCCGGTCGGTGCCGGCCAGCACGGCCTTGCGCAGGAAGTCCGCGCGCAGGTCGTCCAGCTCGGCCGCGGCCTGGTCGCCGAACGAGCCGACGAAGCCGGCCCGGGCCGCCACTCCCCCGTTGATCTCGGCCGCGGCGAAGTGGTCGTCCAGCACGATCTCGGCCCGGCCGCACGCCGGGCACCGCGCTCACCGCGTCGTACGCGTCGGCGACCATGAGGAAGGCGAAGTTGGGCGCGCAGAAGTAGGTCGGCAGTCGCAGGTGGACGGTCGCGACCCCCTCGCAGGACACCGTCGCGCTGGCCACGAAGCCCAGCGTCGGTCACCGGCTCGTCCAGCTCGGGGTCGCGGACCGTGTCCAGCGCCGCCAGGACCCGGTCCATGACGCTGGGCCGGCCGGGGCGGGCGCCCCGGCCGGCCGGCGCCGTCTGCCAGCGCGGTCACACCCTGGCCGAGGCTTCGTCGACCAGCTTGGCGTCGTCCTCGGCCGCCGGCGTGCCGGCCTCGGCCGGCAGCTGGCACTCCGCCGGCACCTCGATGCCGTAGAGCTTGGCCGCGTTGAGGCCGAGGATCTTCTTCTTGCCCGCGGTGCCGAGCCGCGGGTAGTCGGAGAACTCGTCGCTGGGGTAGTCCCAGTCGACGAAGCCCTCGATCTGCCACTTCGGCTCCCAGATGCCGTAGTCGCTGCCGAAGGTCATCTTGTCCTCGCCGACCCAGAACAGCAGCTCGCCCATGACCTTGGCGAAGAACTTGGGCCGGGCGTGCATGAGGCCGCCGATGACCACCGACAGACCCGCGTAGACGTTGGGCTCCTGCGTCGCCATGAAGCAGAAGTCCTCGATCCGGGGCAGCCCGACGTGCTCGACGATGAAGTTGAGCTCCGGGAAGTCGGTCGCGGCGTGGTCCACGTCGGACACGTCGAACGCGTCCTTGTCCAGCGGCCAGATCGTCGGGCCCTTGTGGACGTGGACGTTCTTGATGCCGAGCTCCTGGCACTTCTCGAAGTACCGGTACGCCTCGGGGTCGGACAGCTTCCAGCCGCGCGAGTCGCCGAACCACTCCGCGGTGTAGAGCTTGAGGCCCTTCGACCCGTACCGGGCGACGTTCTCCTCGAGCTGCTTGAACCCGGGGTCGCCCTCGCGCGGGTCGAACCGGGTGTTGACGATGAACTTGCCGGGGTGCTTCTCGGCCAGCGCGCCGTTCTTCTCGGTGGTGTTGAAGCCCTCCGTGTACCACTGCTTCAGGTACGTGGGCTGGAAGACGGCCACGTCGACGTAGCCGTCCTCGAAGACGTCCTTCATCAGGTCGTCCTCGGTGTAGCCCTCGAAGTGCTCGAGCGACCAGTGCGTGTCGGCCGGGCCGAGCGACTGGTACGCGTGGAAGCACTCGATCCAGCCCTTGGCGAACTGCTCCTGGCCGGCGACCCAGTTCTGCGGGGTGGCGTCCCAGTAGTGCATGTGGCTGTCGACGATGAAGTACTTCTCGCCGTCCTTCTCGTACACGGCTCTCCTCCTGAGCGTCGGGGTCCGGGCTTGGGTCGGGTGCGTCTTGATCTGTCGCTGCCTGTCCCCGGTCGGACTCAGCTGCGGGCGACCAGGTCGAAGTCGAGGTACTCGGCCGCGTCCTCGGGGTTGGCGAACATGATCGTCCGGTCGTCGAGGTGCACCATCCGCCCGTAGTGGGTGGACATGTTCTCCTCGAACTCGGCGGCGTCGAAGAAGCCGGCCTCCTCGCCGAGCGCCTCGGAGATCTCGTCGTAGACGAAGTCCATCCGGCCGACCGCGTCGACCCGGATCATCGACGGCAGCGGGGTCACCGTGACGTTGTCCTTGGTCTCCATGACCTGCGCGATCACGACGCCGACCTGGTTGTTCATCAGCGTGAAGCCGCACCGGTTCGACGCGGTGTTGTCGGACTTGAACGGGCTCTCGGCCGTCTTGAACGACGTCATCTCGGGCTCCTGTTCGTCTGGCGGCTGGTCAGTGCGAGAGCTCGCTCGGGGTCTTGCAGGTCCAGGTCGGTGACGATGCCGGCGAAGCGGTTCTTCACCGTGTCCATCGCCGTCCTCGAAGCGCGGCGGGCGGGCGTCGGACTGCGACCACAGCGGCTGCAGCTTGCGGGCGGCGGCGATGCTGCGCTCGGTCCAGGTGGACAGCCAGCGCTGGAGGATCTCCTTGTTGTGGTCGGCGAACTCGCGGTCGCTGGTGAGCAGCTGGAACATCGCCCGCGTGTAGCGCAGGTCCCGCTGCGGCGTAGTCGTACTCGCCGGCGCCGACCACGGTCGGGGTGACGAAGTCGCCGTTGTGCGGGGCCGCGTGCTGCACCAGCTGGCTGCGGAACAGCTCGCCGACCAGCGGCTCGAAGACCACGTTGGTGGCGAAGACCGCCTCGCACCAGTCGTCGATCGCGGTCAGCTGCTCGGCGACCTCGCGGACGCCCTGCCAGTTCGGGTCGGAGTTCCAGGTCTCGATGTGCGCGGCGCCGTCGAAGGCCGGGACCTCCTCGGACAGCGTGAGGTTGTAGAGCGCGAGGTCCTGGGCGAACCGGATCCGGTGCATGCGAGTTCACCGAGATCGCGTTGTTGTGCATGTTCGTCGGCGCGCGCCGGTTGGCGTTGGCGAAGACGTACAGGCCGAGGCCGTGCTCGACGTGCATCCAGGCGCCGACGTTGCGTGGCCACGAACCGTGACCCAGTTCGGGTTCCACTGGTCGAACGCCTTCGGTCTCCCTGGCCGCCTCGATGTTCGCGTTGATCTGCCGGACGACGTTGGCGTTGTAGCGGTAGAGGGTGAGCTCCCACTCCTCGTTCGGGTCGCGGAACTCGTGCCAGCCGTGCGCCGGCCAGTCGTAGCCCTTGCCGCCGGAGCCGGGGAACCGCTCCGGCTCGGGCCGGTCGGAGCCCCAGGCCTTCAGCACGGTCCAGTCCAGCGGGTAGCCGCCGCGGCCGTCGGAGAAGCCGTACAGCCAGCCCTGGGTGAGGTAGTGCCGCGGGTCCGGCTGGACCTCGACGGTGACGTCCTCGTAGTGGGTCTGCTTGCGCTTCTGCGGGACGAAGTAGTTGTAGCGGCGGGCGGTGGAGTCCGGGAACTCCTTCGCGCCGGCCTCGGCGTCGGTGAAGACCGGTTTCGGAACGCTGCGCTCGGTGCTCGCCGGTGCGTGGTCTCTGCGCTGGTCATGCGGAGCCTCCCCAGTCGGTGCGGACAGGTCCGGTCATGCGTCCCTCGGGTCGGTGCTCACGACGCGGCCGGCGACTGGTCGTCGGCTCCCACATCGGCATTGCCGCCTCAGGCGCCGCCGCGCGTGCGCGGCGTTGCCGGTGGTGGTGGTCGGTGCGGGCACGGCGCTCACTTCTCGGCCGTTCCGGTGGTGGTGAACTTGTCGTAGTAGATGCGCCGCTCCTCGACGCCCAGGCCGGCCAGCACGGGCATCGCGGCCTCGACCATCGGCGGCGGCCCGCAGACGTAGGCGTGGGCGCCGGACAGGCTCGTCCTCCCTGCGCTTGAGCACGTCGGTGACGAAGCCGGTCTCGCCGTCCCAGTCGGCTCACCGTCCGGTTCGGACAGGGCCGGCACGTAGCGGAAGCTGGGCAGGGTCCGCTCCAGCTCGCGCAGCTCGTCCTCGAAGCACAGGTCGCGCTTCTGGTCCGGGCGCCGTAGTAGAAGACGATGTCCCGGGTGCTGACCCCGCTCGGCGAGCGCCCGCAGCAGGGACAGGATCGGCGCCATCCCGGCGCCGCCGCCGACCAGCACGATCCGGGCGTCGGTGCCCTCCCGGAGGGTGAACACCCCGAACGGGCCGGACGACCTCGATCCGGTCGCCGACCGAGATGCCCTCCGCCAGCAGCGAGGAGAACCGGCCGTCCGGGATAGACCTTGATGACGAACTCGAGCGTGCCGGTGCCGGTCGCCCGGGGTGTTCGCCATCGAGAACGACCGGGTGATGCCGTGGCGGGGACGGTGACGTCGACGTACTGGCCGGGGAAGTAGCGCAGCTCGGTCGGGTCGAGCAGGGTCAGCACGACGTGCCGCAGGTCGTGCGTGACCTCGCTCGATCGAGGCCACCTCGGCGGTGGCGCTGCTGGATGCGGCAGCCCGGACTTGATCATCTCCTCGTCGTAGTTGAGGAGCTCGATCGTCACGTCCTCGTAGACGTGCGCCCGGCACAGCAGCGTGAAGCCCTCGTCCTTCTCGAAGTCGGGCAGCGCGAAGGTCGAGTACTTGTCCAGCTCGATGTCGTCGCCCTCGAGCACGAAGGACTTGCAGGCCGCGCACTGGCCCTCCTTGCAGCCGTGCATGAGCATGAGCCCCTGCTCGGCCGCCGCCCGGAGGATCGTCTGCTCCTCCCCCACCTCGATCTCGATGCCGACCGGCTCGAACCGGACAAGTGTGCCTGTCAGCCACCCGACCAACCACCTCCGCAGTGGACGGCGCCGGCGGAGCCGGCGCGGGAGGGCCGCCGGAGCCGGGCCCCGGCCCTCCCGCTCACCTGCGCACCCGACCCGGGGCTCAGGCGGTCGCCGGAGCCGGCCGGCCGGCCGGGCCCTGCCTGTTGTAGTCGGCCTGGAACGCCGCCCGCTCCTCGGCGGTCATCTGGTTGAGCAGGACGTTGGGGCTCTGCAGCGGCGGGCACCGGCGCAGGTGGTCCAGCGTCCACATCTTCTTGGGGTCGAGGTTCAGGTGCGGCTGGGCGACCAGCGTCTTGCCGTCGTCGCGGACGTAGCCCATGTCGGAGACCACGTCGGCCCAGTTCCAGCCGTGGTAGAGCGTCTCCCACTCGCGCTTGCCGATCAGCTGGCCCATGTTCGGGGTCTGCCGGCCCTGGTACGTCGGGCGGAACGCCTCGACGTCGGTCCACCGGCAGGCCTCGTGGCAGTAGGTGCGCGACTGGCCGTCGACCTCGGCCATGACCATGTCCTCGCGGACCAGGCACGGCACCATGCAGGTCCAGCAGCGGTGCGGGTACACGTAGTCGACGTCTCTCGAGCGACGATCGGGTGGTGCCCGTTCGGGACCGACAGCCGGGCGTAGTTCTCCCACCAGGCGCCGTACTTGTCGTACCAGCCCGGGTACTTGTACTCGAACCACTCGAAGTCCTCGTCGGTCATCGCGTCGATCCGCCAGTAGTTGGCGAGCCAGCCGGTGCAGAAGAACTGGGCCACCTCGTGCACGTAGCCCTTCTCCCAGATCTGCTTCCAGGACTCCTCGATGAGGTCGTGCGGGATGACCAGGCCGTACTTCTCCAGCGGGACGAGGTAGACTGCGGTAGTAGTCGTCGTAGATCCAGCGGCGCCACATCTCCGCGTACGACTCCCGGTCCTTGCGCCGGTCCTTCGTGCCGTACTCGATGAACGTGCCGATCGCGGCGTCGACGACGCGGTGGTTGTTCCACCACGCGTAGCGCAGGTCGCGCTCGAGCAGCTGGTGGTTGCCCTCGTCGGCCAGCGCCATGAGCAGCGTGGCGTACCCGTTGCTGATGTGCCGGGACTCGTCCGACTGGACGGAGTGGAACACCGTCGGCAGCAGGTAGTCGCCGTTCGCGGCCGCCTCCGCCGGCATGGCCACGAACAGCGTGTTCGTGAACGCCGTCTCGGCCACGATCGTCAGGTAGATGCTCGCCGCGGTGATCGCGTCGCCGGTGATGAAGCCCTCGGCGAACTGCCGGCCGATCGTCCCGCAGTAGTCGTTCTGGAAGTTGCGGAGGCTGGAGTTGAAGCCGGCCGGGTCGATGTAGTTGTTCATGTACAGGCGCTTGAGGTTCTGCTGGATCGTCGAGTGCCGGACCTCGTCGATCATCTGGATCGCCTGGCCGTTGTGCAGCTCCGGGTTGGGCACGGTCCGGAACAGCAGCGGCATCGCCCGGGCGGCGGAGATCTCCGGGAGCGGGATGATCGACAGGAACAGCTTCTGCCACTCCAGCCAGCGCTCCTGCACCTGGCGGAACATGTTGCCCCGGATCGCCCCGTCCTGGGCGCCGTACACCCGGTGGTCCTTCTCCTCCTGCATCGGGAAGTACGACCGCAGGACCTGCTTGAGCGGGTCCTTCTTCTGCGCCTTGGCGAACGTGTAGTCCGTGCCGTACTGGGAGACGGGCTCGTGGTACAGGGGCTCCCAGGCCAGCTCCTGGATCTTCTGATGCGCCTTCGCGACGCTCTGCCGACTCATGGCTTTCTCCTCGCTCGGTGAGCGATGCGTCTGCGGCGATGAAACGTCCGGGAACGACTCCTGCGGTCTCACAATGAGACGCGGGTCACTCGCTGCTCGTCGAAGACGGCGGCACGCAGCTCGGCCAGGCGATCCTGGACATCGCGGGACACCTGACGGTTGCCCTCGGCGGCCGGCTCGATGCCGAGCGGCGCGCAGCAGCGCGGCGGCATGCGGCGCCGGGTCGCCTGGTCGCCGAGGACGGGGTGAAGGCCGTGATCGGCGAGGTGGTGGAAGACAAGGTTGACCACGGACCACGGATTGAAGGTCTCGGCTCGTCGGGCGACTCGGGGGTGAACCTGCTCGGCGGCCGGGATCCCGGATCGGTCATGGCACGCCTCCCCGTCCGGGGCTGCTCGTCTCCCGGTCCGGTCTACGCCCGCGCGGCGCGAGTGGGCCGTCTCAATTTGAGACAGGGGCGATCTGGACGTCGGCGCCTATGGTGAAACAACCACGCAACCTGCGCGCCGGGGGTGGCGCCGTATCGGGTGGACCGGGAGCCGAGGAGGCCGCATGCGTCCACGGCCGCCATCCCGCCGACGGCGACGGGCGTCGCCGTCAAACGAGAGACGCTTCCTCACGGCGGAGCCCGCCGAGACCAGCCGAGGTGCGGGACACCATCCTCGCCTCCTGGTCGGCGCTCCCGCGAGCTGAAGGTGGCCGCGGACCGCATCGAGCTGCCGTACATCCGCGATCCCGAGGTCGACACCCCGCTGACCCGCAGCGCCGAGCCGGTGCTGCGCACGCTGCGCGAGCAGCTGGAGGGGCAGCAGGTCAGCATCCTGCTGACCGACTCCCGCGGGCTGGTGCTGGTCCGGCTGACCGCCGGCGACGAGCTGGAGCGGCACCTGGACCGGGTGCATGCTGGCCCCCGGCTTCTCGTACGCGGAGGAGTTCGTCGGGACCAACGGCATCGGCACCGCGCTGGAGGGCGGCCGGCCGATGCACGTCTTCGGGCACGAGCACTACGCCGAGAACCTGGAGACGCTGGCCTGCGCCGGGGTGCCGATCCACCACCCGATCTCCGGCAAGACGGTCGGCGCGGTCGACCTGACCTGCTGGCGCAAGGACGCCGGGTCGCTGCTGATCACGCTGGCCAAGTCGACCGCCGAGCAGATCCGGCAGGCAGCTGCTGGCCGACGCCGGCACCCGCGAGCTGGAGCTGTTCCACGAGTACCTGCGCGTCTGCCGGCGCACCGCCGGCATCGTCTTCGCCCTCGACAGCGACGTGTCGATGATGAACGACCTGGCCCGCACCGTGCTCGACCCGGCCGACCAGGCCGCGCTGCTCGGGCACGGCGCGGACGCGCTGGCCGGCGGGCGGGCCGGCCGGCTGCAGGTGCGAGCTGCCGACCGGCGTCACGCGCCCGGATGACGCTGCGCCCGGTGAGCGGCAGCCGGCGGCGGCGTGGTGCAGGTCAGGATCGCTGCCGCCGGCGGCCCGTCGGCCGGCGCGCCAGAGCGGGCCGCGCCAGCCGCGCAGCCTGCTGCCCGGGCTGGTCGGCACCTCGCCGCTGTGGCTGCGGGCCTGCGACGAGGTCGAGCGGGCGTACCGGGCCGGCGAGTGGCTCGCGGTCGAGCGGCGAGCCCGGGGTCGGCAAGGCGGCCGTGCTGCGCGCGGTGCAGCTGCGCCGGCAGCCGGTCGGCCGGTTCGCCGCGCTGGACGCGGCCGAGGCGGACAGCCCGGGCGGGGCTGGAGGGCGGCTGCGGCCGGGCGCCGGCGCTGGTCAGAGGCCGACAGCGTGGTGCTGCGGCACGTCGACACGCTCGACGGGCCCCGGCTGCGCGGCGGTGGCGGCGACCTGCAGGAGGCGTCCCGGCTGGGCGACCCGGCCGTGGGTGGCGGTGACGGTCGACACCGCCTCGGCGCCGGGACCGCGTGGGCAAGGAGATGGGCCAAGCTGCTGCGGCTGTTCCCGGGCACGGTGGCGATCCCGCCGCTGCGCCACCACATCGAGGACCTGCAGCGGCTGGTCCCGTTCCTGCTCGCCCGGCTCGGCCACGGCGGCCGCTGACCTGCTCGCCGGAGGCGATGCAGCTGCTGATGCGGGCGAGCTGGCCGGGCAACGTGGAGCAGGTGCTCGGCGTGCTGCGCGGGGTCGTGCAGCGCCGGCGGACCGGCGTGATCCGGCCCGACGACCTGCCGCCCGAGTCCCGCACGGTGGCCCGCCGCCGGCTCAACCCGCTCGAGTCGATGGAGCGGGACGCGATCGTCCGCAGCCTGCTGGACACCCGCGGCAACAAGGTCAAGGCGGCCAAGGCGCTGGGCATGTCGCGGGCCACGATCTACCGCAAGATCCACGAGTACGGCATCGTCTCGCCCCGGTCTAGCTGACCGCCGCGCCGGTCGGCATCGCGCACTTGGGAGAAGTTGCACGGACGGGTGAAAACGGCCAGCTCCGCACCGGACGGTGCCGTGACTCCCGTACCCTCGCCGCTCGTGAGAGCACTTCGACGCTTCACCGTGCGGGCGACCCTGCCCCCGGAGCTGGCCGCCCTGAGCGACCTCGTCATGAACCTGCGCTGGTCCTGGCACCAGGAGACGCTGGACCTGTTCGCGTCCGTCGATCCCGAGCTGTGGCGGGACTGCGGCGGCGACCCGGTCCGGCTGCTCGGCGCGGTATCGCCGGCCCGGCTGTCCGCGCTGTCCAGGGACAAGCGGTTCCTGCGCCGGCTCTCCGACGCCGCCGACGACCTGGCCGACTACCTGTCCCAGCCGCGCTGGTACCAGGAGCAGGACCGGGCGTGCCGAGCAGCATCGCGTACTTCTCCATGGAGTTCGGCCTGACCGAGGTCCTCCCGCAATACTCCGGCGGGCTCGGCATCCTCGCCGGCGACCACCTCAAGGCGGCCAGCGACCTCGGCGTGCCGATCATCGGCGTCGGCCTGCTCTACCGGGCCGGCTACTTCGCCCAGGGGCTGTCCCGGGACGGCTGGCAGCAGGAGCTCTACCCGTCGATCGACCCGCACGGCCTGCCGCTCGTCGCTGGTCCGGGAGGCCGACGGCTCGGCGCTGAAGATCTCCCTCGCCTGCCCGGCGGCCGCACGCTGCGCGCCCAGGTCTGGAAGGTCCAGGTCGGCCGGGTGCCGCTGCTGCTGCTCGACTCCGACATCGAGGAGAACGAGGCCGCCGAGCGGCAGGTCACCGACAAGCTCTACGGCGGGACCAGCGAGCACCGGATGGCCCAGGAGATGCTGGCCGGGGTCGGCGGCGTGCGCGCGGTCCGGGCGTACTGCCGGCTGACCGGCACGCCGGCGCCCGAGGTGTTCCACACCAACGAGGGCCACGCCGGCTTCCTCGGCCTGGAGCGGATGCGCGAGCTGGCCGCCGAGGGGCTGAGCTTCGACGAGGCGCTGGCCGGCGTCCGCGCGGGCACCGTGTTCACCACCCACACCCCGGTCCCGGCCGGCATCGACCGGTTCGGCAAGGACCTGGTCCGGTCCTACTACGACGCAGCCGGAGTGGGCCGCGCTGCCGGTCGAGCGGGTGCTCGAGCTCGGCGCCGAGACCGACCCGGGCCGGTTCAACATGGCCCACATGGGCCTGCGGCTGGCCCAGCGGGCCAACGGCGTGAGCAAGCTGCACGGCGTGGTCAGCCGGGAGATGTTCCAGCCGCTGTGGCCCGGCTTCGACGTCGAGGAGGTGCCGATCACCTCGGTCACCAACGGCGTGCACGCGCCGACCTGGATGTGCCGGGAGCTGCTGGAGATCGTCGACCGCGAACGGCTCGGACGACGCTGCTGCAGGAGGCCAGCGGCTGGCAGGCCGTGGACAAGGTGCCGGACGAGGAGCTGTGGGCGCTGCGCCGGACGCTGCGCGAGCGGCTGGTCGACGAGGTCCGCCGCCGGGTGCACGCCTCCCAGCTGCAGCGCGGCTTCTCCGACGCCGAGCTGGGCTGGACCGGCTCGGTGTTCGACCCGGACGTGCTCACCGTCGGCTTCGCCCGCCGGGTGCCCTCGTACAAGCGGCTGACGCTGATGCTGCGGGACCCGGAGCGGCTCAAGCGCCATGCTGCTGCACCCGGAGCGGCCGATCCAGATCGTGGTGGCCGGCAAGTCGCACCCGGCCGACGACGGCGGCAAGTCGCTGATCCAGCAGCTGGTCCGGTTCGCCGACGACCCGGAGGTGCGGCACCGGATCGTGTTCCTGCCCGACTACGACATCGGCATGGCCCACTACCTCTACTGGGGCTGCGACGTCTGGCTGAACAACCCGCTGCGGCCGCTGGAGGCCTGCGGCACGTCCGGGATGAAGGCCGCCCTCAACGGCGGGCTCAACCTGTCCATCCGGGACGGCTGGTGGGACGAGATGTACGACGGGGAGAACGGCTGGGCCATCCCGTCGGCCGACGGGGTCGACGACGACCGCCGCGACGACATCGAGGCGGCCGGCTTCTACAACCTGGTCGAGACCCAGGTCGCGCCGCGCTTCTACGACCGGCGCGGGCCAGCCGCCGGCCCGCTGGGTGGAGATGGTCCGGCACACGCTCAAGGGCCTCGGCCCGCAGGTGCTGGCCACCCGGATGGTCCGCGACTACGTCACCGAGCTCTACACGCCGGCCGCGGCCAGCTCCCGCAGGGTCTCCGCGGACGGGTACGCGGCGGCCAAGCAGCTGGCGACCTGGCGGATCAAGGTGCTCGGCGCCTGGCCGGCGGTCACCGTCCGACACGTCGAGTCCACCGGCGTCGGCGACACCCCGGAGCTCGGCGCAACGCTGGCGCTGCGGGCCGAGATCGACCTGGCCGGGCTCGAGCCCGGACGACGTCGACGTGCAGGCCGCGTACGGGCGGGTGGACGAGACCAACGGGCTGCACGACGTGCAGACGGTCCCGCTGGCGTACGCCGGGGACGGCGACGGGCTGCACCGGTGGGAGGGCACGGTGCCGCTGGAGCGCACCGGCGCGTTCGGCTACACGGTCCGGGTGCTGCCGAAGAACAGCCTGCTGGCGACCGAGGCCGAGCTGGGCGTCGTCACCGTCGCCAGCTGACCCAGCGCAGTGGCACCGGGGCGGCCGCCGGCCGCCCGGTGCCACTGTGTTCCCCCTGACCGCCCTGGGTACGGTCTCGTACGTGACCGGCCGTCTCGGAATCACCGACGTCTCCCCCGTGGTGTCGTGCGGGCGCTATCCGGCGCGCGCGGTCGTCGGCGAGCACCTGCCCGTCGCGGCCACCGTGTTCCGCGAGGGCCACGACGCGATCTCCGCGAACGTGGCCTGGCGCGGTCCGGACGGCACCAGCCGGGCCCGTTCATCCGGATGGTGCCCGGCGTGCCCGGCACCGACCGCTGGCACGCCACCGTGGTCCCCACCGGCGAGGGCGCCTGGACCTTCGCGGTCGAGGCCTGGGGCGACCCGGTGGCCACCTGGCGGCACAAGGTCGAGGTCAAGATCGACGCCGGCCAGGGTCCCGAGGACCTCGCCAACGACCTCGAGGACGGCGCCCGGCTGCTGCTGCGGGCGCTGCGCAACGTCCCGACCGAGCGCCGCGGCGTGCTCGAGGCGGCGGCCGAGGCGCTCCGCGACACCCGCCGCGACCTCGCCCACCGGGTCGGCCCGGCGCTCACCGCCGAGGTGACCGCGCTGCTCGAGGAGCACCCGGTGCGCGAGCTGCTGACCCGCTCGCCCCGCTACACGGTCTGGGTGGACCGGAAGAAGGCGCTGTTCTCGGCCTGGTACGAGCTGTTCCCCCGCTCCGAGGGCGCGGAGAACCGAGCCGGACGGCACCCCGGCCCGGCACGGCACGTTCAAGGACGCGGCCCGCCGGCTGCCGCAGATCGCCCAGCTGGGCTTCGACGTCGTCTACCTGCCGCCGATCCACCCGATCGGCAAGGTCAACCGCAAGGGCCGGAACAACACGCTGATGCCCGGCCCGGAGGACGTCGGCTCGCCCTGGGCGATCGGCTCCGACGAGGGCGGGCACGACGCGATCCACCCGCAGCTGGGCACGTTCGAGGACTTCGACGACTTCGTCGCGCGCGACCCGCGAGCAGGGCATGGAGGTCGCGCTCGACCTGGCCCTGCAGGCCGCGCCGGACCACCCCTGGGTGACCGAGCACCCGGAGTGGTTCACCACCCGCCCGGACGGCTCGATCGCGTACGCGGAGAACCCGCCGAAGAAATACCAGGACATCTACCCGATCAACTTCGACAACGACCCCAAGGGCATCTACGCCGAGGTGCTGCGGATCGTGCGGCTCTGGGTCGGCGCACGGGGTGAAGATCTTCCGGGTCGACAACCCGCACACGAAGCCGCTGAACTTCTGGCACTGGCTGATCTGGGAGGTCAAGAAGACCGACCCGGACGTGCTGTTCCTGGCCGAGGCGTTCACCCGGCCGGCGATGATGCACGCGCTCGCGAAGATCGGCTTCACCCAGTCGTACACGTACTTCACCTGGCGGACCGCGAAGTGGGAGCTGGAGGAGTACGGCCGGGAGCTGGTCGCCGCGGCCGACTACATGCGGCCCAACTTCTTCGTCAACACGCCGGACATCCTGCACGCCAGCCTGCAGCACGGCGGGCCGCCGATGTTCCGGATCCGGGCCGTGCTGGCCGCGCTGATGAGCCCGACCTGGGGGGTCTACTCCGGCTACGAGCTGTTCGAGCACCTGCCGGTGCGGGAGGGCTCGGAGGAATACCTGGACTCGGAGAAGTACCAGCTGCGCCCGCGCGACTACGACCGGGCGATCCGGGAGGGCCGCAGCCTCGCGCCGTACCTGGCCCACCTCAACCGGCTGCGGAATGCGCACCCGGCTCTGCAGCAGTTGCGCAACCTGCGCTTCCACCACGTCGACAACGAGAACCTTCTGGCATTCTCCAAGCGCGACGACGAGACCGGCGACACCGTGATCGTGGTCGTCACCCTCAACCCGTACTCGGTCCAGGAGGGCACCACGTCGCTGGACATGCCCGCGCTCGGTCTCGACTGGAACGACCGGATGGTCGTGCACGACGAGATGGGCGGCGGCACCCGGGACTACGAGTGGGGGCAGGTCAACTTCGTCCGGCTCGACCCGCACGTCGAGCCGGCGCACGTCCTCGTGGTGCGACGGTAGATCAGGAGAGCGCGTGGAGCTTCCCGCCGACACCGACCACGGCGCCACCGCGGCGTCGGACGCCGATGCCGCGGCCGCGGCCGTGGCCGCGCCCGCCGCGGCCGAGCGGGCGGCCACCGCGCGGGCCGCGGCGGCGGCGAGCAGGGACTCGCTGACCGGGCTGTCCGCCGGCGACGACCCGGAGTGGTACAAGCGGGCGGTCTTCTACGAGGTGCTCGTCCGCGGCTTCGCCGACTCCGAGCGGCAACGGCAGCGGCGACCTCGGCGGCCTGACCTCCAAGCTGGACTACCTGCGCTGGCTCGGCGTCGACTGCCTGTGGCTGCCGCCGTTCTACCCGTCGCCGCTGCGCGACGGCGGCTACGACATCAGCGACTTCGTCGGGGTGCTGCCCGAGTTCGGCACGGTCGAGGACTTCCGCCGGCTGCTCGACGAGGCGCACGCGCGGGGCATGCGGGTGATCGTCGACTTCGTCATGAACCACACCTCGGACCAGCACCCCTGGTTCCAGGCCTCCCGCTCGGACCCGGACGGGCCGTACGGGGACTTCTACGTCTGGGCCGACGACGACACCGGCTACCCGGACGCCAGGATCATCTTCATCGACACCGAGACGTCCAACTGGACCTTCGACCCGATCCGCAAGCAGTACTTCTGGCACCGGTTCTTCGCCCACCAGCCCGACCTCAACTTCGACAACCCGGCCGTCCAGGACGCGATCGTCGACGCGCTGAAGTTCTGGCTCGACCTCGGCATCGACGGCTTCCGGCTGGACGCGGTGCCGTACCTGTTCGAGCGGGAGGGCACCAACTGCGAGAACCTGCCGGAGACGCACGAGTTCCTCAAGCGGATCCGGGCCGAGGTCGACAAGGGCTACCCGGACCGGGTGCTGCTGTGCGAGGCCAACCAGTGGCCCCAGGACGTGGTCGACTACTTCGGCGACCCGGACAAGGGCGACGAGTGCCAGATGGCGTTCCACTTCCCGGTCATGCCGCGCATCTTCATGGCGGTCCGCCGGGAGCAGCGCTACCCGATCTCGGAGATCCTCGAGTCGACGCCGCCGATCCCGGCGAACTGCCAGTGGGGCATCTTCCTGCGCAACCACGACGAGCTGACCCTGGAGATGGTCACCGACGAGGAGCGCGACTACATGTGGTCGGAGTACGCGCACGACCCGCGGA
Organism: uncultured Actinomycetota bacterium; assembly: GCA_963770145.1. Classification (GTDB taxonomy): domain Bacteria; phylum Actinomycetota; class Actinomycetes; order Mycobacteriales; family CADCTP01; genus CADCTP01. Next base: position 309,756 of record CAVYOJ010000005.1, read on the forward strand.
TGAAGGCCAACCTCGGCATCCGCCGCCGGCTGGCCCCGCTGCTGGACAACGACCTCGACCGCATCCAGTTGTTCACCGCGCTGCTGATGTCGCTGCCCGGCTCGCCCGTCCTCTACTACGGTGACGAGATCGGGATGGGCGACAACATCTGGCTCGGCGACCGGGACGGCGTCCGCACCCCGATGCAGTGGACGCCCGACCGCAACGCCGGCTTCTCCACCTGCGATCCCGGCCGGCTCTACCTGCCGGTCAACATGGACTCGATCTACGGCTTCCAGGTCACGAACGTGGAGTCGCAGACGCGCAACTCATCCTCGCTGCTGCACTGGACGCGGCGGATGATCCAGGTCCGCAAGGCCAACCCCGCCTTCGGTCTCGGCTCCTTCATCGACCTGGGGGGTAGCAACCCGAGCGTGCTGTCGTACGTGCGGGAGTTCGGAGACGACATAGTGCTGTGCGTGAATAATCTGTCCCGGTTCGCCCAACCCGTCGAGCTCGACCTGCGGCCGTGGCGGGGCCGGGAGCCGCTCGAGCTGACCGGCGGGGTGCGGTTCCCGCCGATCGGCGAGCTGCCCTACCTGCTGACGCTGGCCGGGCACGGCTTCTACTGGTTCCGGCTGCCCGCGCCGGCAGACGAGGGACAGTGATGGCGGCAGGCACCCCAGGCACGACGCCCCGCCCGAGCTGCCCGACCTGCTCGCGCTCTGGCTGCCGGCCCAGCGCTGGTTCGCCGGCAAGGGCAGGGACTTCGTCGTGGCGGAGATCAGTTCGCTCGGCATCCTGACCGAGCGGCCGTGGCGCAGCGACCTGTGGCTGGTCCGGGTGCGCTACGACGACGGCGCCACCGAGACCTACCAGGTCCCGCTGGTACGCCGGCCGGAGCCGGCCGACCAGGTCTCGCACGTGCTGGTCGGCGAGACTCCGGACCCGGACTACGGCGGCCGGTCCTGGTGGTACGACGCGCTGCACGACAAGGAGGTCACCGGCGCCTGGCTGGCCGGGATCGCCGAGGGCCGCAAGGACGGCCTGCTCAGCTTCGTACCGGGACCGCACGCCGGAGGACCTGCCGCTGGAGGCGACCAGCCTGGTCAACACCGGCGAGCAGTCCAACACGTCGCTGGTCTTCGACGACGCGGCGATCCTCAAGGTCTTCCGCCGGGTCTACCCCGGCCGCAACCCGGACATCGAGGTGCACCGGGCGCTGTCCGAACTGGACGGCGGAGCCCGGCACGTGGCCAGGCTGCTCGGGCACGTCGAGGCCCGCTGGGCCGGCGCCGCGACGGCAGCCTGGCCGAGGCCGACCTGGCCATGCTGCAGGAGTTCTTCCGGACCGCCACCGACGGCTGGGAGCTGGCCAAGATCAGCGTCCGCGACCTGTACGCCGAGGCCGACCTGCACGCCTCCGAGGTCGGCGGCGACTTCGCCGGCGAGGCGCACCGGCTCGGCCAGGCCACCGCCGAGGTGCACGCCGACCTGGCCCGGGCGCTGCCGACCGGCGTGCTCGACGCCGACGCGCTGGTCGCGACGGCGGGCCGAGATGGAGCGACGGCTGGACGCCGCGCTCGCTGCCGTGCCGGAGCTGGCCGACCACGCCGCCGGGCTGCGCGAGGCGTTCCGGGCGCTCGGCGCGCACGAGCCCGGCGTGCCGGTGCAGCGGGTGCACGGCGACTACCACCTCGGCCAGGTGCTGCGCACCTCGCACCGCTGGGTGGTGCTCGACTTCGAGGGCGAGCCGGCCAAGCCGCTGTCCGAACGGACCGGGCTCGACTCGCCGGTGCGGGACCTGGCCGGGATGCTGCGCTCGTTCGACTACGCGGCCCGGCACCTGCTCGCCGACCACCCGTTCGAGCCGCACCTGGCCTACCGCGCGGACGAGTGGGCGACCCGCAACCGGGACGCGTTCCTGCGACGGCTACGTCGAGGCCGGTGGCCCCGACCCGCGCGACGGACCCCGTGCTGCTGCGCGCGTACGAGGCGGACAAGGCGGTCTACGAGGCCGTCTACGAGGCCCGCAACCGCCCGTCGTGGCTGCCGATCCCGCTGGCCTCGCTGGCCCGACTCACCGAAGGAGCACGGTCGTGACGTCCACGCAGCTGACCGCGGACCCTGCCGGCCTCTCCCGGGAGGAGCTCGACCGGCTCGTCGGCGGAGTGCACCACGATCCGCACTCGGTGCTCGGCCTGCACCCGGTCCGCGCCGACCTGGCCCCGCCCGCGCCGGTGTCGACCGCCTCGCCCGGGGCAGAACGTGATCGACCAGGTGGAGGCGGTGGCCCGGCCGCTCACCCCGGCCACGAACGGCAGCTCGCTGGAGGCCGGCGCCGACCCGGTCAAGGCGCGACACCGGCCGGCTGGTGGTGCGCGCGCTGCGGCCGGACGCGAGCCGGGTCGCCGCGGTGTTCGGCGACCGCCGCCACGAGCTGAGCCGGGTGCACCCGGCCGGCGTGTTCGCCGGCGTCGTGCCCGGGCCGGCCGGCGACTACCAGCTCGAGGTGGCGTACCCGGTGGAGGGCGGGGCGGAGGAGACCCACCTGGTCGACGACGCGTACCGGTGGCTGCCGACGCTCGGCGAGATCGACCTGCACCTGATCAGCGAGGGCCGGCACGAGCGGCTGTGGGACGCGCTCGGCGCGCACGTCCGCACGTACGAGACCCCGCACGGGCCGGTGTCCGGCACCTCGTTCGCGGTCTGGGCGCCCAGCGCCCGCGGCGTGCGGGTCACCGGCGACTTCGACTACTGGCAGCGCCGGGCCTACCCGATGCGCTCGCTCGGCGGCAGCGGCGTCTGGGAGATCTTCGTGCCGGGCGTGGTGCCGGGCGCGAAGTACAAGTTCTCCATCCTCGGGCCGGACGGCCAGTGGCGGGACAAGGCCGACCCGCTGGCGTTCGGCACCGAGCGCACCCCGGCGACCGCGTCGGTGGTGCACACGACCCGGTTCGCCTGGGACGACGACGAGTGGCTGGCGAAGCGGGCGACGACCCGCTGGCACGCGGCGCCGATGAGCATCTACGAGGTGCACCTCGGCTCCTGGCGCAAGGGCCTCGGCTACCGGGAGGCGGCCGACCAGCTGGCCGACTACCTGACCGAGACCGGCTTCACCCACGTCGAGCTGCTGCCGGTGGCCGAGCACCCGTACGACGGGTCCTGGGGCTACCAGGTCACCTCGTACTTCGCGCCGACCGCGCGGTTCGGCGACCCGGACGACTTCCGCTACTTCGTCGACCGGCTGCACCGGGCCGGCATCGGCGTGATCGTGGACTGGGTGCCGGGGCACTTCCCGAAGGACGCCTGGGCGCTGGCCCGGTTCGACGGCACCCCGCTCTACGAGCACGCCGACCCGCGCCGCGGCGAGCAGCCCGACTGGGGCACGTACGTCTTCGACTTCGGCCGGCGCGAGGTGCGCAACTTCCTCGTCGCCAACGCGCTGTACTGGCTGGAGGAGTATCCACATCGACGGGCTGCGGGTGGACGCGGTCGCCTCGATGCTCTACCTGGACTACTCCCGGGCCGAGGGCGAGTGGCTGCCCAACCAGTACGGCGGGCGGGAGAACCTGGACGCGGTCGCGTTCCTGCAGGAGATGAACGCGACCGTCTACCGGCGGGTGCCGGGCGCGATCACCATCGCCGAGGAGTCGACCGCCTGGCCGGGGGTGACCCGGCCGACCCACCTCGGCGGGCTCGGGCTTCGGCTTCAAGTGGAACATGGGGTGGATGCACGACACCCTGGACTACGTCTCCCGACGACGCCGGTCTACCGGCAGTTCCACCACCACCAGATGACGTTCTCGATGATGTACGCCTTCAGCGAGAACTTCATGCTGCCGCTCTCGCACGACGAGGTCGTGCACGGCAAGGGTTCGCTGCTGGGCAAGATGCCCGGCGACCACTGGCAGCAGGCGGCCACCCTGCGCGCGCTGCTCGCGTTCATGTGGGCGCACCCGGGCAAGCAGCTGCTGTTCATGGGCGGCGAGTTCGGCCAGGGCGCCGAGTGGGCCGACGGCCGGTCGCTGGACTGGTGGCTGCTGGAGGACCCGCTGCACAGCGGGCTGCAGCGGCTGACCGGCGACCTCAACCGGGTCTACCGGGCCACCCCGGCGCTGTGGACGCAGGACACCTCGCCGTCCGGGTTCTCCTGGATCGACGCCAACGACGCCGCCAACAACACGTTCTCGTTCCTGCGCTGGGGCGCCGACGACTCGGTGCTGGCCTGCGTGGTCAACTTCGCCGGCGGCCCGCACGAGGGCTACCGGCTCGGGCTGCCGCGCACCGGGCGCTGGCAGGAGGTCGTCAACACCGACTCGGAGGTGTACGGCGGGTCCGGGGTCGGCAACCTCGGCTCGGTGCAGGCCCGGCCGGAGCCGTGGCACGGCCAGCCCGCCTCGGTCACCCTGCGGGTGCCGCCGCTCGGCGCGCTGTGGCTGCGCTACACCGGCGAGCGGGACTGAGGCTTGACGCCGGTCACACCACGCCGGCTGGCAGGGTGGCCGGTAGCCGACTGGGCCCCGCGGCCGGGCAGGATGGCACCCGGCGGTGCGGGGACGAGGGGTGGACGACAGTGATGCCGAGGTGGCGGCGGCTCGCGACGGCGACGGCCGTGCTCGCCGTGCTGGCCACCGGGTGCGCGCAGCAGGTCCCCGGCCTGGGCTCGTACAGCGCCGCCCGGGCCAAGGCGCCGGACGCCAAGATCGAGATCCGCAACACCGACCACGGCCCGATCGACACCCTGGCCGGCAACGCGGTCGCCGACATCCAGCAGTTCTGGACCCAGGAGATGCCCGAGCAGTTTCACCGGCCGTACCGGCCGGTCTCGGCGTTCTACTCGATCGACCCGGACGGCTCGGTGGCGGCGCCGTGCACCGACGAGCCGTCGGACATCCGCGGCAACGCGTTCTACTGCCCGTCCCGGGACATCGTCGCCTGGGACCGCAAGATCCTGCTGCCCCAGCTGCAGGAGCGCTTCGGCGACTTCCTGGTCGCGATGGTGCTCGCGCACGAGTGGGGGCACGCGATCCAGAAGCGGACCACGCTGCCCAGCGACCACACGATCGTCGTCGAGACCCAGGCCGACTGCTACGCCGGGGCGTTCACCGCCTGGGCGCTGCGGGGCAACGCGCCGCACTTCCAGATCAGCCGGCCCGACCTCGACCGGGCGCTGTCCGGCTTCCTGCTGTTCAGCGACCCGCTCGGCTCGCGAAGCCTCGGACCGCCAGGCGCACGGCAGCGGGTTCGACCGGGTCTCCGCGTTCCAGGACGGCTACGAGCAGGGCGTGCCGTTCTGCGCGAAGTTCAACGACGACCGGACCTTCACCCAGACCGGCTTCCTGAGCCAGAACGACCAGGCTCAGCAGGGCAACCTCCCGCTGGAGCAGACCCTCGACCAGGGGCCGAAGGACGTCGACGCGTACTGGCAGGCCTCGTACCAGAAGCTGTACGGGCAGCCGTGGAAGCCGCTGGCCGGGGTGAAGCCGTTCACCGACGCCGACCGGCCGCAGTGCGACGGGCAGCCGGTGCTCGACGCGCAATACTGCGCCGCGGACGACACGATCTACTACGACACCGACGCGCTGAGCAAGGTCTACAAGCAGGTCAACGGCGACTTCGGGGCGATCTCGCTGGTCGGCATCGCGTACGGGCAGGCGGTCCGGGAGCGGCGCGGCGAGTCGGCGGCGACCGACAGCGAGTCGACACTGCTGTCCGCGATCTGCGCGACCGGCGGGTACGCCCGGGACTCGTTCGGGCAGCGCGACCCGGCCCGGCTGACGCTGTCCCCCGGCGACCTCGACGAGGCGATCCGGGCGCTGCTGGACGCGGCCGGGTCGAGCGAGTTCACCAACGTGCACACCACCACCGGCTTCGACCGCGTGCAGGCCTTCCGGGACGGTTTCAACAACGCCAAGTCCTGCAAGTAGGCCGCCCACTGTGCGACCAGCGAGACTGCGCGACCGGACCGCCGCTACAGGTCCGCGAGCCAGTGATGGTCCGGGTGGACGTGACCGGTCGCCACTACTCCGCTACCTGGGACGAGCACGAACCGCACCGGTGGACGGCGGACCTCTCCGTGGTCGATCCCTGAACCGGGTCAGGCGCACCGCGTGCGTGGCCCGTGCGTCGGCCGCATCGCCCGCCGCGGGATCATGAGGCGTGAGCTGGCAGTGGGATCCCACCCTGTACGCCGGCGCCGCGTCGTACTACGCCCGCGGCCGCGTCGCCTATCCGCAGGCTCTCGCGGACCTGCTCGCCGCCGAGCTCGGCCTCGACGGGTCGGGACGGCTGCTCGACGTGGGCTGCGGACCGGGCTCGCTGACCCTGCTGTTGGCTCCGCTGGTCTCCGAGGCGATCGGGGTCGACGCCGACCCGGACATGATCGCCGAAGCCGAGGGACTTGCCGCACGGGCCGGGGTGCGGAACGTGCGCTGGCAGGTGCTGCGGGCCGAGGACCTCCCGGCGGGCTCGGGCTGTTCCGGCTGGTCACCTTCGCCCAGTCCTTCCACTGGATGGATCGGGCCGGGGTCGCGGCCGCGGCACACGCCATTCTCGAGGCCGGAGGGACCTGCGTGCACGTGCACGCCACCACCCACGAGGGTGTCGACACCTCCGGCCCGCTGCCGCACCCGCAGCCGCCGCGGGCGGCCATTGCCGAGCTGGTCCGCCGCTACCTCGGCCCGCGCCGGCGCGCCGGCCAGGGCGTCCTGCCGGCGGCAGCACCCCCGGCGGCGAGGACGCCATCTACCGGGCCGCCGGCTTCAGCGGCCCCCGCCGCCTCGAGTTGCCGGGCGCCGTGGTCGAACGCACGCGCGGACCATGTCGTCGCCGCCGTCTTCTCCCTCTCCGGCTCCGCGCCGCACCTGTTCGGCCCTCGCCGTGCGCCTTCGAGGCCGACCTTCGCGCTCTCCTGCACGACACCAGCCCCACCGGCATCTTCAGCCAGCGCATGCGGGAGATCGCGCTCGATCTCTGGGACCCTTGACCAGCCGCGCGCGCGACAGCAGCTCGCCTCGTCGATCGACGGCCACCGCCGCTCGTGGCAGCCTGAGATCATGTCTGACGCCGACCGTGCGCGGTGGAGGCAACGCCGCCGGTCCCGGTGAACCGGGCGGCGGTGGGTGGCAGCATCGACGGATGGCGTCGCGGCGGGTGGTGCGGGGTGGTCTGGTCGTCGACGGGGTCGCGGCGGAGGTGCGGCCGGCCGACGTACTGATCGAGGACGGCACGATCGTGGCGGTCGGGCCGGATGTCGGTGAGCGCGCCGACGCGGCGGTGCTCGACGTGGACGACGGCAGCGTGGTGTGCCCGGGGTTCATCGATGCGCATGTGCACGCCGAGGGGCCGCTGGTCGCCGACGGGGTGGTCACCGGGGCGCTCGCGCAGGGCGTGACCACGCTGGTGGTGGGGCAGGACGGGTCGTCCTGGATCGGCGCCGCACCGGCGGCGGCCCGATATGTCGGGCGGTACTTCACGCCGGTGAACGGACCGGCGCCGGCGGCGGACCGGTACGGGCTGGGCGACTTCGCCGGGCTGGTCGCCGGCCGGCTGGCGCAGAACGTGGCCGTGCTGGCCTCGCACGGCACGATCCGGTACCGGTTTGCGGGCACCGCCGACCGGCCGCTGGAGCCGGCGGAGCTGGCCGCGGCCCGCGACGACGTCGAGCGGGCGCTCGCCGACGGCGCCGCCGGCCTGTCCAGCGGACTGGAGTACGTGCCGGGCCGGTTCGGGACGGCCGAGGAGATCGCGGCGCTGGCGGCGCCGCTGGCCGAGACCGGGCAGCCGTACGTCTCCCACCTGCGCGGCTACGGACCCAGGGTCCGGGCCGGGCTGGCCGAGCTCATCGAGGTCGGCGCGCGGGCCGGCGTCCGGGTCCACGCCAGCCACCTGTGGGCCACGCCGGCCGACCTGGACGCCGGGGTCGAGGAGGCAGACGGCCGCGGCGTCGACCTCTCGTTCGACATGTATCCCTACCGGCGGTCCAGCACGATCCTGGCGATGCTGCTGCTCCCGGCCGAGCTCCAGGCCGGCGGCGCGGACGCCACCCTGCGGGCGCTGGCGGATCCCGCCGAGCGCGCCCGCCTGCTCGCCGACGAGGCGTTCAGCGAGCAGAGCCTCGGCCGGCTGATGCTCGGTGCGGTCCCCGACGAGTGGTCGCGCTGTGCCGGCATGACGATCACGGCCGCCGCCGACGCCGACGGCCAGCCGGCCGGCCCGTGGGCGCTCGACCTGCTCCGCGACGCCGAACTGCAGGTCGGCGCCCACCTCGACCGCCCATCCCTCACCGATCCCGACCTGCGCGCGATCAACACCCACCCGCGGCACTGCGCCGGGTCGGACGGGATCTACCAGGGTCAGCACCCGCACCCCCGCGGCTACGGCACGTTCGCCCGGCTCGCCGGCTACTACACCGACGCCGCCGGCCGCACCGACTACCCGGAGCTCGTCCGCCACCTCTCGACCAACCCCGCCGACGCCTACGGCCTTCGCCGCCGCGGCCGGATCACGCCCGGAGCGGCGGCGGACCTCTGCATCATCGGTCCCGGCGGCCTCACCGACCACGCGACCTACGACCATCCACTCCGGCCCGCAACGGGCATCGAGCACGTACTCGTCAACGGCGAACCGGTCTGGGCCGACGGCGCTGCCACCACCGCCCGCCCCGGCAGGATCGTCAGCCGGTAGGACAGCTCGGCCCATGGCCCCATCGGTGGCCGGGCCACCCCAGCGGCGGACGCGCGCCTCTGTCGCTGAGGGCCGGGATGGTTAGCATCCGTCATGCCATCCATGGGGTCCGAGGTGCAGCCGCCGCTGTCGCGGGACGTCCGCCTGGCCGGCGGAGGGATCGAGCTGCGGCCGTTGGACATGGAGCATGCTGTCGCGCTCGACGAGGCGATACGGGAGTCGGCGGCGGAGCTGAAGCAGACAGTGCCGTGGTGGCGGCCGGATGGCACCGTTGCCGATCAGGAGGCGTGGGCCCGGTTCACCCGGGATGCCTGGGAGAACGGGACGCTCTACGCGTTCGTCATCCTCGACCTCGACGGGACCCTGCTCGGAGCGTCCTCGTTGGAGGGAGTCGATCGGCAGCGGTCATCGGCGAATCTCAGCTACTGGGTACGGACGTCCGCGACCGGCCGTGGCGTCGCCCGGACCGCGGCCCGGTTGCTCGCCGGCTGGGGTGTCGGCCCATGGGCCTGCATCGGGTGGAGATCTCGATGGTCACCGCGAACTCGGCCAGCCGGGCGGCCGCGGCCGCGTCCGGTGCGGTCGCCGAGGGTGTGCTGCGGAACAAGGCCCGGTGGGCCGATGAGAGTCACGACATGGCCGTCTTCTCCTTCGTCCCAGCAGACTTCGCCCACTGACGATGCCGCCGGCCAAGTCGGGCGTTCGTACCGAGGGTGCCGATCGGACTCACCTGCCGGACCTACTCGCTACGGGCGGTGCGGCGTCCAGGCGGCGGTGAGGTCGGCGCGGTAGATCTGCTCGGCCGGCGGGACGTGCACCGCGCGTCCGGTGATGATCCGGAGCTCCTCCGCCACGAGCGGCAGCGCTCCCGCCACCACCCCGGCATCGGCCAGCCCGTCGGCCTTGAACCACGACCCGACGTAGCGGTCGTAGAAGTCGCGCGCCGCGGCGTCGTCGGCGGTCGGGAGCAGCCGGCCGACGTGCTCTGCGCCGAGCGCCGGGTCGGCGAGCATCGTGCCGAGCGCGCGCAGGTTGGCCCGCACGAGACCCTCGACCCGCGGGTCATCCAGCGCCACCACGCTCGGATCGACCGCCACCCCGGTGGTCGGGATCTGCAGCTCGTCGCCGAAGAACAGCAGCAGCCGCAGGCCCTCCTCGGCCTCGAGCTGCTCCGGCGACCAGGTGCTGCCGATCACCGCCGCGTCGAGCTCGCCGCTCTTCAGCATCCGGATGTGCTCGCTGTAGTCGCCGGGATGCATCGGCACGGCATCGATGCCGGTGTCGGGGTCGAGCCCTCGGCCACGCAGGATGATGCGCGCGAAGCAGCCCGGCGCCACGAGCGCGGGGTGCATCGCCACCCGACGGCCGCGCAGCTCGGAGACGTCCGCGAACTCGGCGCGCGCCATCAGCCAGAACAGCGGACGCTCGGTGTTCACGCCGAGCATGGTCCAGGGAGTCCCGGCGAGCAGCCGGATCAGCAACGTCCGGCCCAGGCCGACCACGGCGGCCCGGCGGAGCCGCTCGTCGTCCCAGCGCACGCCGTCGCGGATCGACACGCGCACCCCCTCGTCGGCGTAGTAGCCGAGCTCCGCCGCCACCGAGTACACGACCTCCTCGTGCACTCCCAGCCCCACGTACGCGAAGTCGAAGCTCAGTCACCCCGCGACCTCCGCAAGCACCTCGCGCCCGAACCAGTCGAGGTTCTCGAGCAGCTCGCCTTCGGTCGAGCCTGGGAGCTCGACGATGAGATGGGAGACGCCGACCTGCTCGAGCTCGGCGACCGTCGCGGCGATCGCGGCGGCGTCGCCCTGAAGCACCCGCCCGTCGTCGGTCGGTGTGCGTACGAGCTTGCGGCGCGTCGTGACCGTCACCTCGTCCGCGGACCGCCCGGCGCGCTCACACTCCGCCCGCAGATCGGGGATCTGCCGGCGCAGCTCGTCGACGGTGAGATGTGACGGGTGCCAGGCGTCGCCGAGCCGGGCGGCGCGCCGCACGGCCGCGCCGCTGCGCCCTCCGATCCACAGCGGCGGGTGCGGTCGCTGCACCGGCTTGGGGAGGAACTCGGCGTCGTCCTCACGACACAGCGACTTGAGCATCGCGATCGCCTCGTCGGTCCGCCTGCCGCGCTGCCGGTACGGCACCCCGACCGCCGCGAACTCGCTCTCCAGCCAGCCGGCGCCGACCCCCAGCACCAGCCGCCCGTCGGAGAGCCGGTCGAGCGAGACGGCCTGCCTGGCCGCCACCAGGGGATGGCGGAGCGGGAGCAGGTAGACCGAGGTGCCGAGCAGGACGCGACGCGTCACGGCGGCGAGGTACGCCAGCACGATCAGCGGCTCGTAGATGCTCTGCCCCCGCTGCTCACCGTAGGCCGCGGCGTAGGCCGGCTCGGCCGCGCTGTCGCCTCCCGCGCTGGGGATCGCGAGGTGGTCGTTGCACCAGATCGAGTCGAACCCGAGCTCGTCCGCCATCCGGCCGACCGCTTCGATCGTGGTGCGCTCCGCCAGCGTCTCGTGCACATTCGGGACGGTGACTCCGATGCGCATCGCCATCGCCGGCGCGCTATGCCTGCACGGGAGCTCGCGCGAGCGCGGTGGCAAGCGCACGCTCGATCTCGTCGCGGCCGGCCGGTCCGCGCGAGCGCCAGGCGATCACACCGTCGGGGCGCACCAGCGTCGCCCCGCCGGCCGACAGCTCGTAGTTGTCGGCGAACGACTCGGCATCGATGACGTGTGACGCGACGCCGGGCGGCGCCCAGTCGTCGACGCCGTCGCCCGCGGGGCGCAGCACCGCGAACTCCGACCCGAACAGGTCGAGCGTCGAGCGGCCATCGGAGAGCACGATGTGCGGCGCCCGGGTGCCCGGCCGGCCGGTGAGCGCGGCCGGAGCCAGGTGCAGGGCGCCGTCGTCCTCCTCCTCGGGCACGATGACCGCCGAGCGCATGACCAACCCGATCTCGAGCTCGATGTCGGGGATCGGCGGCTGCACCCCGTCGGTGCCACGCTCGGGCACGACGCGCGTGGCGTAGCGCGTGTACGCCTGCTCGACGTTGAGCTCGCAGAGCGGCAGGCGCTCGGCCTCGTAGCTGTCGAGCAGCGCCGGATCGGCGTCGCCCTTGACCACCGCGGCCAGCTTCCACGCGAGGTTGAGCGCGTCCTGGATGCCCATGTTGCCGCCGAAACCGCCGTTGGGCGGGACGACGTGCGCAGCGTCCCCGGCGAGGAAGACGCGGCCGTCGCGGAGCCGCTCGGCACAGGTCGCCTCGGCCCGCCAGTTGGCGACGTTGACGATCTCCATCGGCATGTCGGTCCCGATGGCGGTGCGCAGGTATTGCAAGCGCGCGCTCGTTGGTCAGCCCCGACTGGACGTCGATCGCCGAGTCTTGCGTCACGTCGTCGCCCACCGTGTTGATGACGAGGAAGCCGGTGCCACCGCTGCGGTCGAGGCGGAAGAACCCGCGCAGCTCCGGGTTGTGCACGTAGATGACGCCCTGGTTGCGGTCACGCAGCAACTCGCCGCAGTCGGCGCGGAAGTAGATGGTGATGCTTCGCGAGAGCTCCGGGTGGCCGCGCATGCCGATGCCCAGCCGCTCGCGCATCGGGCTGCGACTTCCGTCCGCGGCGACGACGTAGCGTGCGCGCACCGTGCTCTCGGCCCCGGAGTCGAGGTCGCGCAGCGTCGCCGTCACGCCGTCCGCGTCCTGATCCAGGGCGACCGCCTCGGTGCGGTTGCGGAGCGTCGCACCGAGCTCGAGCGCCCGCTCGCGCAGGATCGGCTCCAGAGCGTCCTGGTTGATGAAGACCCGGACGGTCGGGCTGAAGCCCTCGACGCCCTCGTTGAGCTCCTTGACGTAGGTGGCGAGCTCGCGGCCCGCGAGCGACTCGACCGCGATGATGCCGCCCGTCGCGCTGTAGGTCTCCAGCGACTTCGTGCGTACCCGCTCCTCGAGCCCCATCTGCCGGATCGTCTCCATGGTGCGCAACTGGAAATGTCCGGCGCGTGGATGGATCGCTGTGCCCGCGTGGCGCTCCACCGACAGCGACGGCACGCCGTGATGGCCGAGCAGCATGGCCGTCGTCAGACCCACCAAGCTCCCGCCGATGATCAGGACGGGAATCTCCTCGTCAGGCATGGCGTGACGCTAGACGCGCCATGCGACTATGTACCAACGGAATCTTGTGATACGCGAGATTCATCGGAGCAATGAACCTCAGCGGCCTTGATCTCAACCTGCTGGTCGCGCTCGACGCCCTGCTCAGCGAGCGCAGCGTCACGCGGGCAGCGCAGCGCGTCGGGCTCAGCCAACCGGGCATGAGCAACGCGCTCGCCCGGCTGCGCCGGCTCCTCAACGATCCGTTGCTCGTCCGCCAGGGCGCGACGCTCGTGCCCACCGCGCGAGCGGAGGCGCTGATCGGCCCGGTGCACGAGGCGCTCGAGCTCATCCGCGGCGCGCTCGACGTGCCGCTGCGGTTCGACCCCGCGACCGACCGCCGTTCGTTCCGCCTGAGCTGTTCGGACTACAGCGTGCTGATGCTCATCGGCCGGCTCGTACGCGCGCTCGCGGCCGACGCGCCCGCCGTCGTCGTCGAGGTCCTGCCGCGGCTCGCGGATGCCCCTCGGGCGCTGGCCAACGGCGACGTCGACCTGGTCATCGAGCCGCCGGAGATCATGGGCGACGCCGATCTGGAGTCGCTGCGCCTGTGGGACGACCGCTGGGAGTGCTGCGTCTGGGAGGGCAACACGCGGGTGGGCAAGCGCATGACCCTCGAGCGCTACACCGCGCTCGGCCACCTCATCTACTCGATGGGCGGCGCCGGCCAACCCGTCGCGCTGCCCGACATCCACCTCGGGCGCCTCGGCGTCCCGCGGCGCATCGAGGTCAGCGTCGAGAGCTTCCTGCTCGCGCCGTTCCTGCTGCAGGGCACGGACCTGGTCACGCTCATCCCCAAGCGAGCCGAGGCGTTCCTTCGCCGCATCGGCGACATCCGCGTGCTCGAATCCCCGATCGAGCTGCCCGGGCTCGTCGAGACGCTCTGGTGGCACTCGCGCTCGACCGCCGACCCGGCCCACGCCTGGCTGCGTACGCGGATCGGCGAGGTCGCGAACACGCTCATCGACTGACCGGACTCAGCCGCAGATAGCCGTTCAGTAGTCGTAGCGCACGATCGCGCGCCGCAGTGATGGCACGTGCACAACCCGGAACCCGGCAGCGAGGAACGCGCTGAGCGCCCCGACGTGCATCTCACCCCAGGTGACGTCCTTGCCGGGGGCCGGCTTCATCGGATAGGCCTCGAGGGCCCGGGCGCCGTGGTCGCGGGCCAGGTCGATCGTGCCGGCGACCAGCGCGCGGCTCACGCCCTGGTGGCGGAACCCGGCTCGGGTCACGAAACAGGTGACCGCCCAGATGCTCGCATCGTCCTTGTCCTCGTCGCGGCCCTTCCACGTCGTCTGGCGCAGGTAGGGGTAGTCGCTGCGCGGTGCGACCGAACACCAGCCCACCGGCTCGCCGTCGAGGTGCGCCACCAGTCCGTGGCCCTCGATCACCTGGTCGCGGAGCAGCTCGCGGCGGCCCTGGACGTCGTCGGAGTGCCGGACGTACCAGCCCAGCCGATAGCCCTGGCACTGGCAGCGAGCGGCCTGGCCCCTGGCGCCGAAGACCGTCTGGACGTCGTCGAAGAGCGCCTCGCTGACCGGCTGGACGGTGATCGCCACCGGCTCAGAGTTGCACATCACGCCAGGCCGCGCCCACGCGACGGTACGGGCGTCGCGGGGCGCAACGGCGGTCAGTCGGGTGTCGGCCAGCTGACCTGCGGTGCGCGGCTGGCGTGGGCGCGGCGGACGGCGGTGATCAGGTCGCTTCGGGCCAGCCGGCGGTTGCTTCGGGTTGCCGGGTCGGTGATCTGCACGGTGCCGCCGGCGGTCTCGGTCGGCGCCGATGACGGCGATGAGCGCGTCGCGGCGCCGGCGACTGCGGCGGACGCGGGCGGCGAGCGAGCCGCCGGTGTCGAGCTCGGCGCGGATGCCGGCGGCGTGCAGGTCGTCGAGGAACTGGTTGGCGTCGTCGTCCTGAGCGGCGGTGACAGGCAGCACGCGGACCTGGACCGGGGACAGCCAGAGCGGCAGCCGGCCGCGGTAGCGCTCGAGGAGCGCGGCGACGACGCGTTCCATCGACCCGACGGTGCCGCGGTGGATCATCACCGGTCGTCGCCGGCTGCCGTCGGCGGCGGAGTAGGTGAGGTCGAAGCGCTCGGGCTGGTTGAAGTCGAGTTGGACGGTGGCGATGGTCTCCTCGTGGCCGGCGCGGTCGCGCACCTGCAGGTCCAGCTTCGGGCCGTAGAACGCCGCCTCGCCGGCCGCGTCCACCAGCGGCGGCGACGCCGGGGTCAGGACGGCGTCGGCGGCGGCGCGCAAGGCGCGTTCGGCCTCGACCCACTCGGCGGCGGTGCCCAGGTAGCTCCGGCTGTCGTCGCGGCGGGACAGCCGTACCGAGTGCACCGGCAGCCCGAGGGTCTGCTGGGCGTCGAGTGCGGAGCGCAGCGCGCGGGCGACTTCGCCGGCGACCTGGTCGGGCCGGCAGAACACATGGGTGTCGTCGAGGGAGATCTGCCGGACCCGGCTCAGCCCGGACAGCACCCCGGAGCGCTCGGCGCGGAACATCGGGGCAAGCTCGTTGAGCCGTACGGGCAGCTGCCGGTAGGACCTGGGTTCAGCGGCGTAGATCATGGCGTGGTGCGGGCAGTTCGCCGGGCGCAGCACCAGTTCCTCGCCGCCGACCGGCATCGGCGGGAACATGTCGTCACGGAACTTGGCCCAATGCCCGGAGCGCTCGAACAGCGCCCGCTTGGCCAGCACCGGCGAGTAGACCGGCTGGCATCCGTCGCGCGCGGCGATCTGACCCGCCAACGCCTCCAGCTCCTGCCGGATGACGGCGCCTGCCGGTAGCCACAGCGGCAAGCCCGGCCCCGACCAGGGGATCGGTGGCGAACACGCCGAGATCGACGTTGAGGTCGCGGTGATCCAGCTCGGGCTGATCGACCTCGGGATCGCACGGGAGTGGTCGGCCATGGCGGGCTCCTCGTGTCGAGCCGCCGCAGCGCGCGCCAGAGACGACGAAGCCCCGGAGCGCACTCCGGGGCAGCGGACTTGCTGGTCGCAGCAGCTAGCGCCGGAGAGGTCCCGGCGTCGTCGTCAGCTGCGCTGCCATCACCCGCTGACCGTACCGCAGCCCGACGTGCCGAAGCGCCCTCGATATCGGGGGTTCCCCGCCCGGCGTGCTCGCCGTGGCCGCGTTCGCCGGCCACCTGGTCACCGAGAAGAGCGACGCACGTCCGCCGGCCGGCACCTCGGTCGCGCTCACGCCCGCCGGACGCCGGGCCCTCGACGACTACACCACCACCTTGCGCGGCATCCTCGACGGCGTCTGATCGTGCGGGTGCAGGCGCCACGCTGCATCGCCACGCAGGGATCACCCGTCGGTCACGGCGATCGCGGCTGCGTGTCTCAACGGCTGGTCTCGGCTGCGCGGATGAGGGTTTCGGTGCTGTCGTCCCAGCGCCAGCGTGCGTTCGGGCCGTGCAGGTGGACCCCGCCGATCCACCGGTCGATGCCGTTGAGGGTGACGTGGTCGGCGTCGCCGGCGAGGACTCGGGCGCCGGTGTCGGTCAGCCGCAGCGGAGTGCCGCGTTCGACCGGGCGACCGGAGGGCACGGCGTGCAGCAGCGGGACGCGGGCCTGCACCATCCGGTCCATCATCGCGAAGCACCAGGTGTCCCCCAGATACGGGCGGATCTCTCGCGCCGCCGCGCGAACGAACGCGGTGCCGGCGTCAGGTGCGCCGGCG
The DNA here is from genome assembly GCA_963770145.1 of uncultured Actinomycetota bacterium. GTDB lineage: Bacteria > Actinomycetota > Actinomycetes > Mycobacteriales > CADCTP01 > CADCTP01. The sequence goes on from CAVYOJ010000005.1 coordinate 326,260, forward strand.
GCGACGGCGGCCAGGACGCGCCGTTCGCCAGGGACAAGCCGTCGCGGGTGGCCGGATACTCCCGGCTGAGCCGGTCGAAGGCCTCGCCCAGGAACCGCAGGTCACCGGATCGGGTTCGGCGATGGCGGCCAGACCGTCGGGGGCCGGCGCGCGGAAGGCGTCCCACGCACGGACAGCGAGCTGCATCGCGGCCGGCGTCAGGCGGGCGCAGGCATCCGTGGCCGGCAGGTCTCGCAGCTGGTCGGCGGTCAGCTCGCCGAGACCGCCGAATCGGGCGATGCCGGCGTGCTCGCCGATGCAGATCAGCGTGATGCGCTCCGCCGGCACACCGAGCTCGGTCAGGCGGGCCAGGATCTGGATGATCTGTAGCTGGTCGTACAGGTCGGCCTCGAACCACAGCACGTACTCGCCGTCACGGGCGGCCTCCAGGCTCCGGTCCCGTTCCGCGAACATGGCGGTGCCTTCGCCGCGGTCGTCCGCGCCGGCGCGGGTGAGGAACTCGACCCTGATCCGACGGAGCTCCTCGGGCCCCACCGCCGGCACAGGTCCCTCGTGCAGGGCGTCCCGCCAATACAGGACGCGCGACGCGAGCCCCGTTCCCAGCAGGTCCGTGGCGTCGCCGTTGCTGACGTGCAGGGCGGCGGCCATCCGATCGGCCACGGGTGTTGTTGCCGACGGGCCGGCGAGGAGCTGACTGCGAGCGGCCGAGTACGACTCGCCGGTCTTGGCCATGCGGTCGCGCACGCGCCGCTTGAAGCCTGCCTGCTTGGTCATCGCGGTCTCCCGCGGCCCGTCCCCGGATCCCTCAGCGACCGGTCCGGCGAGCCACGATCGACGGATGAACCCCGCCCGAGAGGTGGACCTCCCTTTGCCTCTCGAGACGATCCGGCTGAGGACGGACCGACGAGGTTGGGCGCAGACGGACGCCGGCGTCAGCCTACCCAACCTGCCCGCCGACACGACGCAGACCGGCCAGCTGTCCAGACCCACCCGCACCGCACGCACGTCCGCCATGTCGTCGACGGGGCGAACAGGAGCGGGCGACCGGCGGCGCGCCTGGTGCTAGTCGAGGTCGAGGCGCAGCACGGCTCGGCGCGTGGTCGGGCGGCTGACCTCGCGAAAGCCGGCCGCCACGAAGGTGTTGCGGGAGCCGACGTTCATCTCGCCCCAGGACACGGTCTGCCCGGGCCTGGGGAGCATCGGGTAGCCCTCGACGGCCTTCGCGCCGTGCGCTCGGGCGTACTGCACGGCTGCGCTGACCAGCGGCCTGGTGAGGCCCTGTCCTCGGTATCCGGGGCGGACCGCGAAGCAGACGATCGCCCAGACGTCCGGGTCGTCCGGATCCTCGATCCGGCCGGCCCACGGCACCGGTGACCCGCGCAGCCGGCGGAAGTTGGCCCGCGGCTCGACCGCGACCCAGCCAACCGGGTCATCGTCCAGGTAGGCGACCATGCCGCTGCTGCGCTCCGCCTCCGGATGGCCGCAGTCGGTCTCCTCGCGCAGTCGATGCGCACGCTCCTCGACCGGCATGTCGTACCAGGCCCGGTCGCCCAGTTTGATCCGCTGGCATTGGCACCTCGCCGCGGTGCCACGGCCGAACACCGCCTGCAGGTCGTCCCAACTCGCTTCGTTGGCCGGAACCACGCGCACCGCCGGTTGCCACGAGCCATGCCTAGCACACGCCGCCGACAGCAGAGCCCGCTCGACCTGACACAGCTGGCGCAGCCAGACAGAAAGCTACGCGGCGACGGCCTGCGGAGCGGCGGCAAGGCGGCCCGGAGTGACGGCTCGGCCGTCGGGCAGCAGTTCGCCGAGATCGTCGAAGACGATCACGCCGTTGCAGAGCAGGCTCCATCCCTGTTCGGGGTGGGCCGAGACGACCCTGGCGGCGTCGCGGTCGGGACGATGGGCCGGCGGGCAGAAGGGCCGGTGCAGACAGGTCGTCATCTCGGATGCTCCAGTGCTGCCGTCGGGCTGTTGACCCCTGAAGACTGTCAACGCCCGCCCGCGTCGTCTGTTCGCCGGCGAACGGTCGGTCCGTCCGGTTGCCGGCCCTCCGAGCCTCCGGTTTGCGCGGACGATCCGGAGCACGTTCATGCGGCCTACGCCGGCGGGGACTGAGCGGGTGCGGCCTGCGCCGCGCGGCCCGGTGCCGGTGGGGTCGGTGCCGCGGAGGCCTGCGCCGGCTGGGCTTGAGCCGCCTGCGTCTGCGCTGCCGGGGCTTTCGCTGCGGGAGCCGGCGCTGCGGGAGCCTGTGCTGTCGAGGCTTTCGCTGCCGGAACGGACGCTGCCGGAACGGACGCTGCCGCAGCGGACGCTGCCGGAGCGGGCGCCGCCGGAGCGGACGCTGCCTGAGCGGGCGTAGCCGAAGCGGGCGCTGCAGAAGCGGGCGCCGCAGCAGCCGCGCGGCGGGGGCTTTCGCCGTGGCGCCTTGCGCCGCGCCGGCAGCGGCCGGGGCGATCTCGCCGTCGACCTGAGGCTCGTCGACCCACAGCGCGCGCAGCTGGGCCTGCATGAACGTCAGCAGCCGCGACCGGTAGTCCCGGTCGAACTCCTGCAGCGCCTCGATCTGCTGCTGCAGCGCCTCCCGCTTGGCGGCCAGGTTGCCGACCTCCTCGTCGTACCGCTGCCGGGCCAGGCGCTCGAGTCCGTCCGCCCTCGCCCGGGCCTCCTTGGCGATCTCCGCCGCCTGGGCGCGCGCATCGGTGACGATCTTCTCGCCGTTCTGCCGTGCGGCCTGCGCGTGCGCATGGACGTCCTTGGCCGACTGCTCCGCCTGCGCTCTCGCGTCGGACAGCACCTTGTCGGCCTCGCGCCGGACGGCCTCGGCCTGGGTCTGGGCCTCACCGACGATCCGCTCCGCCATCCCGCGCCCGTCCGCCAGGATCTTGTCGGCCTGGCGATGAGCGGTGGCGACATGCTCCTCGGCGGTCCGCTGGGCGAGCGTCAGCATCTGGAGGGCCTGCTGGACGTCGGTGCCGGGCTGCGCATCGACCGGGCCCGGCGGTCCGGGCGGCGGGGACTGCATGCCGGACAGCGCCGTCACCCGAGCCTCGTCCGGATCCGGCTCCCGGTGCTGCCCCTTGGTTCGGGTCTTCATCCAGCCATCGGTCAAGGGAGGACCTCCCTGAGTCGGCGTTCACACTGGTGTGGCCTGACCCCGGACGCGACGGACGCCCCCACCCGTCTGCCGGAAGCGTGAGTAACCACTTGGTCTAGCGGTGGGACGCCGAAAAGTACCAAGCCGAGCGGGATCGTTCGACGGCGAGGGCCCACTGTGACCGGTGGACTACGGGGAGCCGTCGGGACGGGTCAGAAGCCGACGAGACCGGTCGGGAACCCGCCCGTGCGACGGCACGAGCCGGTCGGCGGAACGGCTAGTACAGCGCCTTGGTCAGCTCCTTGCGGGCGGCGGTGACGCGCGGGTCGTCGTTGCCGATCACGTTGAACAGCTCGACCAGCCGGAGCCGGGTCTGCTCCCGCTGCGCACCGCCGCTGCCCCGGACCGCCGCCAGCAGCCGGGCGAAGGCGTTCGACACCTCGCCGCGGGCGAGCTGCACGTCGGCCGCCTCCAGCGCGAGGTCCACGTCGTCCGGCGCCGCGTCGGCCTTGGCCACCGCGTCCGGCGCCGCCGTGCCCACCCGGCGCAGCAGCTCGACCTCGCGGATCGCCGCGGCCGCACGGGCGTGCGCCGGGCTCGGCGGCGAGGATCGCCGCGTACTGCCCGATCGCGTCGTCGTAGTCACCCCGCGCGGTGGCCTCCTCGGCCGCCAGCACCCGCGGGTCCTCCGGCTCGGCCGGCTCCGGGATCGAGCCGTCCGCCGCCGGCGCCGCCGCCCCGGTCACCTCGACCACCTGGTCGAGGAAGGTCCGCACCTGATCCTCGGGCAGCGCCCCGGCGAACTCGCCGAGCAGCTGGCCCTGGAAGACCGCCTTCACCGCCGGGATCCCCTGCACCCGCAGCGCCTGCGCGATGGCCGGGTTGGCGTCCACGTCGATCTTCGCCAGCACCCAGGCGCCGTGCGCCTCGGCCGCGAGCTTCTCCAGCACCGGCGAGAGCTGCTTGCACGGCCCGCACCACTCGGCCCACAGGTCGAGGACCACCGGCGTCCGGAACGACCGGTCGAGCACCTCGGCCTGGAACGTCGCCTCGGTGACGTCGACGACGGTGACCGGCTCGCCCGGGCCCTCGCCGTCGGCGGCGGCCTGGGCCTGCGCGGCGGCCTGCGCCTCGGCTCGCTCGCGGGCCTCGTTGCGGGCCTGCAGGGCGGACAGGTCGACCGCGCCGGCCAGCGCGGCGGACAGGGCGGGAGACGGCGCCGACGCGGCGCCACGCGAAGGACCACCAGGTTGCATGCACACCAGCGTAGTCGCGCGGTCGGCCCGCGCCGCCCGCAGACCGGCGAACCCCCTGCTTTTGGGGATGGACCCCCTCAGAAGCGGGCGGGCTCGGTGTACGCGCCCCACTCGTCGCGCAGCGCGCCGCAGATCTCGCCCAGGGTCGCCTCGACCCGGGCCGCGGCGAGCATCGGCGGGAGCAGGTTGGCCTCGCCCCGGGCGGCGTCGACCAGCGCCGCCAGCGCGGCCCGGACCGCGCCCTCGTCCCGGGCCGCCTTGCGCTCGGCCAGCGCGCGGACCTGCTCCTTCTCCACCTCGCCGGAGATCCGCAGGATCTCCAGCTCCGGCTCGTCGGTCGCCACGTAGGTGTTGACGCCGACGACCTTCTTGTCGCCCTTCTCCAGCTTCTGCTGGTATTGGAAGGCGGCCTCGGCGATCTCCCCGGTGAACCAGCCGTCCTCGATCCCGCGCAGGATCCCGGCGGTCATCGTCCCGTCGCCGCCCATGTCCCGGATCCGGGCGAAGATCTCCTCGGCCTGCCGCTCGAGCTCGTCGGTGAGCGCCTCGACGTACCAGGAGCCGCCGAGCGGGTCGGCCACGTTGACCACGCCGGTCTCCTCGGCGATGACCTGCTGGGTGCGCAGCGCGATCTGGGCCGCCCGCTCCGAGGGCAGCGCGAGCACCTCGTCCAGCGCGTTGGTGTGCAGCGAGTTGGTGCCGCCGAGCACGGCGGCGAGCGCCTCGACCGCGGTCCGGACGATGTTGTTGTCCGGCTGCTGCGCGGTCAGCGACACCCCGGCGGTCTGGGTGTGGAACCGCAGCCACTGCGCCCGCGCCGTCTTCGCGCCGTACACGTCGCGCAGCCAGCGGGCCCAGATCCGCCGCGCCGCCCGGAACTTGGCGATCTCCTCGAAGAAGTCGATGTGCGCGTCGAAGAAGAACGACAGCCCCGGCGCGAACGTCTCGATGTCCAGGCCGCGGGACAGCCCCAGCTCGACGTACCCGAAGCCGTCGGCGAGCGTGAACGCGAGCTCCTGCGCGGCGGTCGAGCCGGCCTCCCGGATGTGGTAGCCGGACACCGACAGCGGCTTGTACGCCGGGATCTCGGCCGCGCAGAACTCCATCAGGTCGCCGATCAGCCGCAGGTGCGGCTCGGGCTCGAACAGCCACTCCTTCTGCGCGATGTACTCCTTGAAGATGTCGGTCTGCAGCGTCCCGTCCAGGCTGCCGATCGGGACGCCCTGCCGCTCGGCGGCCACCAGGTACATGCAGAAGACCGGCACGGCCGGGCCGCTGATCGTCATCGACGTCGTGACGTCGCCGAGCGGGATGCCGTCGAAGAGCACGTCCATGTCCGCGGCCGAGTCGATCGCGACGCCGCAGTGGCCGACCTCGCCGAGCGAGCGCGGGTCGTCGGAGTCGCGGCCCATCAGCGTCGGCATGTCGAACGCGACCGACAGCCCGCCGCCGCCCTCGGCCAGGATCAGCTTGTAGCGCTCGTTGGTCTGCTGCGCGTTGCCGAAGCCGGCGAACTGCCGGATCGTCCACGGCCGGCCCCGGTAGCCGGTCGGGTAGAGCCCGCGGGTGAACGGGAACTCGCCGGGCCAGCCGATGCGCTCGAAGTCGGGGACCGGCGCCGGCCGGGCCGTAGACCGGCTGCACCTCGACGCCGGAGAGCGTCGTGAAGTCGGCGTCCCGCTTCCGGGAGGCGTCGTACCGCTGCCTGCCAGCGCCGGCGTCCGGCCTCGATGTCGTCCACGCGAAGATACTAGGACGTCCAACTAATCGCGGCCACAGGAACGGCCGCGGATCACACCGGTCAGCGGCTAGTCGACCGTCTCGGCCGGCGGCTTCTCCTGGAAGTCGCCGGCCTCCGAGCGGACCTTGCGCAGCGCCGCGAACGCGCTCTCCCGGGTCCGCTCGTCCAGCGCGCCGAGGCCGAAGTCGATGGCCATGAGGTCGCGGGTGCCGGCCTCGGCGACCTCGCGGCCGCGCGCGGTGATCGAGGCCAGCGCGCCGCGCCGGTCCCGCGGGTTGGCCAGCCGCTCGACCAGCCCGGCCGCGACCAGTCGGGTGATCGCGTTGGTGACGCTGGTCGGGTGCACCATCAACCGGCTGCCGATGACCTTGAGCGGCAGCGCGCCGGTCCGGCTGAAGTGCAGCAGCACCAGCACCTCGTACCGGGCGAACGTGAGCCCGTGCGGACGCAGCACCTCGTCGTACCGGCCGAGCAGGATCTGCTGGACCCGCATCACCGAGGTGGCCACCCGCATCGCGGACGCCGGCCCCCAGGTATCGGCCCAGATCTCGCCGGCACGCTCGATCGGGTCGAACGGCAGGTCCAGCGGCTTGGCCACGTGCCGACGGTATCCGGCCGACTCCGCCAGCAGTGGCGGCGACTGCTTGACGAGCTGTCAGGGCAGTCTTGACACAGACTGGTCTAGTCTGGTCTAGTCCACCTTGCCGCTGCCGCGCGTCTGATCAGCTCAGCCCACGTCGTCCCGAGGAGCACCATGTTCCGACGTCGCGCGCGCCTGACCGCGGGAATCGCAGCAGCCCTGGTCGTCGCCGGTCTCTCCCTCGCCCCCGGGTCCGCCTCGGCGGCCGGCGGCCTCACCGCCACCTTCACGAAGAGCTCCGACTGGGGCACCGGGTACGAGGCCACGTACCGGATCACCAACGCGGGGACGGTGGCCACCACCAGCTGGACGCTGGAGTTCGACCTGCCGGCGGCCGCCCGGGTCAGCTCGCTCTGGGAGGGCACGTTCACCCAGACCGGCACCCACGTGACCGTCCGCAACGCCGCCTGGAACGGCGCGATCGCGCCCGGCGCCTCGGTGGCGCCGGGCTTCGACGTCGCCTACACCGGCACGTTCGTCGCGCCGGCCAACTGCCTGATCAACGGCGGCTCCTGCGCCGGCGGCAGCGCTCCGCCGCCGCCGACCGGACACCAGCCCGCCGACGGTGCCGGCCGGGCTGCGGTCCACCGGGACGACGTCAGCCTCGGTCTCGCTCGCCTGGACCGCGTCGACCGACAACGTCGGCGTCACCGGCTACGACGTGTTCCGCAACGGCACGCCGGCGACCACGGTGGCCGGCACGTCGGCGACGGTGGCCGGGCTGACCGCGAGCACCGCGTACTCGTTCGCGGTCGCGGCCAGGGACGCCGCCGGCAACTCCTCCGCCCGCAGCGCCGCGGTCAGCGTGACCACCGCGGCCGGCGGCACCCCGCCGCCCCCGCCGCCGGGCGGCGCCCGCAAGGTCGGCTACTTCGCGCAGTGGGGCATCTACGGCCGCAACTTCACCCTGCACACGCTGGACACGCAGGCCATGGCCGGCAAGCTCACGCACGATCAACTACGCGTTCGAGAACGTCGGCTCGGACGGCAAGTGCTTCGAGGCCAACCTGGCCGGGCAGGGCGACGCGTTCGCCGACTACCAGAAGACCTTCGACGCGGCCTCCTCGGTCAGCGGCGTCGCCGACACGTTCTCCCAGCCGCTGAAGGGCAACTTCAACCAGCTGCGCGAGCTCAAGGCGAAGTACCCGAACCTCAACGTGCAGCTGTCGATCGGCGGCTGGACGTACTCGAAGTTCTTCTCCGACGCGGCGCTGACCGCGGCGTCCCGGCAGGCGCTCGTCTCCTCCTGCATCGACATGTTCCTCAAGGGCAACCTGCCGTTCGTGCAGGGCGACCCGTCCGGCGGTCCGGGCTCCGCGGCCGGCGATCTTCGACGGCATCGACATCGACTGGGAGTGGCCGGGCTCCGAGGGCAACGTCGGCAACGTCATCCGCCCGCAGGACAAGCAGAACTTCACGCTGCTGATGGCCGAGTTCCGCCGCCAGCTCGACGCGTACGGGGCGACGCGTGGGCAGGCACTTCTCGCTCTCCGCGTTCCTGCCGGCCGACCCGGCCAAGATCGCCGCCGGGTTCGAGGTGCCGCAGGTCTTCAGCTCGCTGGACTGGGCCACCGTGCAGGGCTACGACTTCCACGGCGCGTGGGAGACCACGACCATGCACCAGGCCAACCTGTTCCCGGTGGCCAACGACCCCTCGCCGGTGAAGTTCAGCGTCGACCTGGCGATCGGCTCGTACACCTCGGCCGGGGTGCCGGCGTCGAAGCTGCTGCTCGGCGCTGCCCGTACTACGGCCGCGGCTGGACCGGGGTCGGCTCGACCAACAACGGGCTGTTCCAGCCCGGCACCGCGGCCCAGGGCACCTGGGAGGCCGGCATCGAGGACTACAAGGTGCTGAAGAACCGGCCGGGCACCCGGTTCCGGGACACCGCCGCCGGCGCGCTCTGGCTGTACGACGGCACGAACTGGTGGTCGTACGACGACCCGACGGTCATCGCGCAGAAGACCGCGTACGTGAAGCAGAAGGGCCTCGGCGGGGTGATGGTCTGGGAGCTGGACGGCGACGACGGCACCCTGACCACCGCGGTGGACACCGGCCTGAGGTAGGGGCACCGGACGGGGCCCGGGGAGGCGTGGCAGCGGACCTCCCCGGGTCTCACCGCTGCTGTCCTCACCGGACGGTCAACGGGCTGCCCGCCGGCGTCGGTGACGACGATCGTGTGCTCGGCGTGCGCGGCCCGGGAGCCGTCGACGGTGACCACGGCCCAGCCGTCGCGCTTGTGCTTGTAGCGGCCGGCGCCGGTGACGAGCATCGGCTCCAGGGCGACCGTGTTGCCCGGGCGCAGCGTGAACCAGCCGGCCTCCTCGGTCGGCACGTTCGCGATGAACGGGTCCTCGTGCATCTGCCGGCCGATGCCGTGCCCGCCGTGGTCGAGCACGTGCTCGTAGCCGTGCGTGCGGGCGACCGCGTCGATGGCCACGGCGACGTCGCGCAGGGTCGCGCCGGGCACGGCGGCGGCGATCCCGGCCGCGAGCGCCTCCTCGGTCGCCGCGCGCAGCCGCTCGTCGCCCGGCGTCGGCTGTCCGATGTGGACGGTGACGGCGCCGTCGCCGTGCCAGCCGTCGACGATCGCGCCGCAGTCGACCGAGAGCAGGTCGCCGTCGGCGAGCCGGCGGCCGCTGGGCCGGCCGTGCACCACGGTCTCGTTCGGCGACAGGCAGAGCACGCCGTCGTACGCGCGCGGGGCCCAGGTCGGGCGGTAGCCGAGGAAGGACGGCGCGGCGCCGGCGTCGGCGATGCAGGTGCGGGCGAGCTCGTCCAGGTCGCGCAGCCGGACGCCGGGTGCGGCGGCGGCGCGGACGGCGGCGAGCGTCGCGGCGACGACCCGGCCGGCCGCGCGCATGCTGTCGAGCTCGGTGGGCGTGCGGGTCGGCAGGGCGAGGTCCATGCCGACCACGGTACAACTATCCCGGGATAGTTATCGGGGTGGGGTAGGATCACGGCGTGGTTCGGGAGGCGTTGAGCGAGCTGGAGCGGGCGCGCGGGCTGGCGCTCGGGGCGGCGCTGCGCCGGGCCCGGGGCGAGATGCCGGTGCGGGAGCTGGCGGCGCGGTCCGGGCTGGCGGAGGAGACGATCCGCAAGATCGAGCGTGGCGGTGTGCCGACGCCGGCGCTGTTCACGGTCGCCGCGATCACGGCCGTCCTCGACGTCCCCCTCGACGATCTCGTCCGCGCCACGACCGCCACCACCGACACCGCCGTCGCCTGACTCCATCCTGATGACCCCCGCGAGTGCCTCCGGTGCTCGTCACCGTCGGCGTGACCGTCGCCGCGCTCAGGCACCGGACCAAGGGCCACCAGGACCGGCTCCAACGCAATCGGGATCGCGACGGCAGTCACGATGATCGAGGCACCGGACACCCGGCTGCCGGCCGGTGTGCAGCGGCGGGACGGGCGTGGCCGGGGACGCTACGTGGTGAGGGTGTCGACGAGCTGGTCGGCGGCCGCGTACGGGTCGAGCGTGCCGGCGACGACCTGGGCGGCGAGCGTGTCGAGCGCCTCGGACCCGTGCAGGTCGCCGATGCGGGCGCGCAGCGCGGCGACCGCGATCGCCTCCACCTCGGCCGCCGCCCGGGCGCGCCGGCGCCGCGCGCCCGCACCGGACCGCTGCCAGCCAGTCGCGCGTGCTTGTCCAGCGCGGCCAGCAGCTCCTCCACGCCCTCGCCCGCGGGACGCGACCGTCGACACGATCGGCGGCCGCCAGGCGCCCGGGCTCCGAGTGCCGGCCGCCGAGCGCGAGCATCGCCTTGCAGGTCCCGTACGGTCTGCTCGGCGCCGTCCCGGTCGGCCTTGTTCACCACCAGCACGTCGGCGACCTCGAGGATGCCCGCCTTGGCGGCCTGGATCCCGTCGCCCATGCCCGGCGCCAGCAGCACCAGCGTGGTGTCCGCGGTCGAGGCGACCTCCACCTCGGCCTGACCGACGCCGACGGTCTCGACCAGCACCACGTCGCAGCCGGCCGCGTCCAGCACCCGGACGGCCTGCGGCGTCGCCCAGGCCAGCCCGCCGAGGTGCCCGCGGGAGGCCATCGAGCGGATGAACACCCCGGCGTCGGTCGCGTGGTCCTGCATCCGCACCCGGTCGCCGAGCAGCGCCCCGCCGGAGAACGGCGAGGACGGGTCGACCGCGAGCACGCCGACCCGGTGCCCCTGCCCGCGCAGCGCCCGTACCAGCATCGACGTCGAGGTCGACTTGCCGACCCCGGGCGACCCGGTCAGCCCGATCACCCTGGCCCGGCCGGTGTGCGGCGCGAGCGCGGCCGCGACCTCGCGCAGCGTCGGCGACGCGTCCTCGACCAGCGAGATCAGCCGGGCGACCGAGCGCGGGTCGCCCTCGCGGGCCCGCGCCACCAGCGTCTCGACGTCCGCGGCACGCCGGGTCGAGGTCACCCGCGAGAACGGTAGCTCAGACCTTCAGCAGCAGCGCGTCGCCCTGACCGCCGCCGCCGCACAGCGCCGCCGCGCCGAGGCCGCCGCCGCGCCGGCGCAGCTCGAGCGCGAGGTGCAGCGCGATCCGGGCCCCGCTCATCCCGATCGGGTGGCCGAGCGCGATCGCGCCGCCGTTGACGTTGACCATGTCCGGCCCGACGCCGAGCTCGCGCATCGACTGGATGCCGACCGCGGCGAACGCCTCGTTGATCTCGACCAGGTCGAGCGTCGGACACGTCCAGCCCGGCCTTGCCGAGCGCCGTGCGGATCGCGTTCGACGGCTGCGACTGCAGCGAGTTGTCCGGGCCGGCGACCGTGCCGTGCGCGCCGATCTCGGCCAGCACCGTGGCCCCGAGCCGCTCGGCCGCGGCCCGCGACATCACCACCACCGCGCAGGCCCCGTCGGAGATCGGCGACGAGCTGCCGGCGGTGATCGTGCCGTCCGCGGTGAACGCCGGCTTCAGCTTGGCCAGCGACCTCGGCGGTGGTGTCCGCCGCGGATCCCCTCGTCCTCGCGGAACTCGATCGGGTCGCCCGCCGCTGCGGGACCTGCACCGGCACGATCTCCTCGTCGAACAGGCCGTTCTTCTGCGCGGCCGCGGCCCGCTGGTGCGACCGGGCGGCGAACTCGTCCTGCTCGGCGCGGGTGATGCCCGAGCCGCTGGTTGTGCCGCTCGGTGGACTCGCCCATCGGGACGTGGTCGAAGGCGTCGGTCAGCCCGTCGTACGCCATCGAGTCGAGCATCTCGACCGCGCCGTACTTGTGGCCCTGTGCGCAGCCAGGGCAGCAGGTGCGGCGCGTTGGTCATCGACTCCATGCCGCCGGCCACCACGACCTCGAACTCGCCGGCCCCGATGAGCTGGTCGGCCAGCGCGATCGCGTCCAGCCCGGACAGGCAGACCTTGTTGACCAGCAGCGACGGCACGCTCATCGGGATGCCGGCCTTGACCGCGGCCTGCCGCGCCGGCATCTGCCCGGCGCCGGCCTGCAGCACCTGCCCGAGGATCACGTAGTCGACCTGGTCGCCGGTGATGCCGGCGCGCTCCAGCGCGGCCTTGACCGCGACCGCGCCGAGGTCGGTGCCGGAGAAGTCGCTTGCAGCGCCGCCGAGCAGCTTGCCCATCGGCGTCCGCGCGCCGCCCACGATCACGGAACCCGGGCACGGCAGGCCTCCTGCACGCGTCGGTGTGCGTCACTTTCCCGCTGCACGGGTACCGGCCGGCCCGAACGACCGGTCGGGTTACGGTCGCGGATCTGCGTGTTCCTGCGCATAGACCACGTCGGGCATCGCGGTCCCCGACCTGGACGAGGCGATCGCCTGGTACGGCGAGACGTTCGGTCTGGCCAGCGTGCACGAGGAGGTCAACGAGGACCAGGGCGTCCGGGAGGCGATGCTCGCCGTCGGCGACGGCACGACGCGGATCCAGCTGCTGGCCCCGCTGCGGCCGGACTCGGCGATCGCGACGTTCCTCGACCGGCACGGCCCGGCCTCCAGCAGGTCGCGTACACGGTCGAGGACGTGGAGGCCGCCGCCGAGACCCTGCGCGGGCGCGGCCTGCGGGTGCTCTACGAGAGGCCGCGCCGCGGGCACCGCCGGCTCGCTGGTGAACTTCGTGCACCCCAAGGACGCCGGCGGCGTGCTGGTCGAGCTGGTCCAGCCGGCATCGCGCCAGCACCGTCACCGCACTGAACCGACGGCGTCACCGCACCGGAATCTGCATGGCAACCGACAGGCCCGCGGAAAAGGTTGATGGGACGATGGGACGTATGGACCGCCGCGAGCAGCAGACAGAGCTCCTGCCCCTGCTGGAGGGGGCGACCACCTTCGACGTCGTGCTGCGCGGGTACGACCGCCACCAGGTGCACGAACACGTGGAGCGGCTGGAGGCCGACCTGCGCATCGCCGTCGCCGAGCGGGACACGGTGGCGGCCCGGCTGACCGAGCTGGCCGGCCAGCTGGCCGCGGCGCACAACGAGATCGACGCGCTGCACGCCCGGCTCGGCCAGGTCACCGCCGCGGAGCCGTCGCTCGACGACGTGAGCGACCGGATCCGCGGCATGCTCTCGCTCGCCCAGCAGGAGGCCGCGGAGATCCGGCGCAGGGCCGCAGCAGGACGCGGTCGAGCTGCAGCCCCGCTTCGAGCGAGCTCAACCACGAGGTGCACGACAAGCTGAGCTCGGCCGACCAGAGCACGGCGGAGAGGCTGCGCCGGGGCCGAGCAGCGGGCCGGGTCGCTGCTCGGCGGACGCCGAGCGGCGGGCGGCCGCGCTGGTCGCGGAGGCCGAGGCGCGGGCCGCGGCGCTGCTGGCCGAGGCCGAGCACGGTCGGCGGAGCTGACCGCGGGCGGCCGAGGCGAGGTCGGCCGCGGTGACCGAGGACGGTCGGCCGCGGCTGACCGCGCGAGGCGGACGAGCAGCGGCGGCAGGCCGACGAGGCGGCCGAGGCGAAGCGCACGCAGGCCAGCGAGGACTTCGAGATCACGCTGCGCAACCGGCGGACCCGGGAGCTGGCGGCGGACGAGCAGCGCCGGGCCGACCTGGCCCGGGAGGTCGAGCGAGCGGCGCGCGGCGGCCAGGCCGAGGCCGCCGAGAGCACGTCGAGGCGGCCCGGGCGGAGGCGGACCGGCTGGTCGCGGAGGCGAAGCGGCGGGCGCAGGAGCTGGCCGAGCGTGCGGACGACCGTGCTGGGCCAGCTGTCCGCGGTGCGCGGGATCCTCGACCAGGTGCCGGCCGCGGCGGCGGCGTCGCTGGAGGAGTGGCCCGGCCGCGACTGAGTCGCGCAGGCTTCGGACCGGGCGGCACCGCGCACCGACAGGTCTCTGTCGGGCCGTTCGGGCTGGCCGTAGGCTGCCCGCGAGCGGGCGAGCGGCGGGAGGGCGCGGCGGTGAGCGAGCGACGACCGCGGAGGACCAGGGTCGACGGCACGCCCCGAGCTCCGACGCGCCCGCCGACCCGACCGCCGCGGACCGGTCCGAGGCCGACGCCGCCCGGTCCGAGGCCGACGCCGCGCGGGAGCGGGCGGCGCGGGCGCGGGAGCGGGCCGAGCGGGCCAGCGCGGAGGCCGCCGAGGCGACAGCGGCGGCCGAGGCCGCCGAGGCGGCGGCAGCCGAGGCAGCTGAGGCGACAGCGGTCGCCGACGGAGCCCGGCCGCGCCGGCGACGGGCCCAGGCGACGCTGCCCGAGCGGCGACCCGGTGGTCGACGCCGACGTCCGCGCCGAGGAGGCCGGCGTCGACGAGGAGTAACCCGCTCGGCCGGCCCGGCCGGCCGATGAACCGCCGGTCCCCGTTCCGGATCGGCTTCGCCGTCGCCCTCGGCGCCGGCTTCGCCTACCTGCTCTACCAGGCGCTGGTCAGCGCCCGCTCGGTGCTGGTGCTGGTCTCGTCGCGGCGTTCCTGGCGATCGGCCTCAACCCGACGGTCAGCCGGCTGGAGCGCGCCGGCATGCGCCGCGGCGCCGCGGTCGCGATCGTGTTCCTCGGCGTGCTCGCCTTCTTCGCGCCGTTCGGGTACGCGGTGCTGCCGCCGGTGGTCAACCAGGTCTCCAACTTCGTCGACGCGGTGCCGCACTACGTCAGGGACCTGCAGGACAACCCGACCATCCAGGACCTGGACCAGCGCTTCGGCGTGATCGACAGGCTCAACCAGTACGTGACACCGGCGAGCTCGGCACCCAGGTCGCCGGCAACATCGTCAGCGATCGAGCCAGCAGGTCGCCGGCTTCGTGCTCAAGGGCCTGACCGATCCTGATCCTGACGCTCTACTTCCTGTCCTCGTTCAACGCGATCAAGCGCACCGCGTACCGGCTGGTGCCGCGCACCCGGCGGGCCCGGTTCAGCCTGATCAGCGACGAGGTCCTCGGCCGGGTCGGCGGGTACGTCGCCGGCGCCGTCGTGGTCGCGCTGATCGCCGGCGTCGCGACGCTGGTCTGGGTCAGCGCGCTGGGCATCCCGTACCCGCTGGCCCTGGCGCTGATCGTCACGATCACCGACATCATCCCGCTGATCGGCGCGACCATCGGCGCGGTCATCGTGACCGTCGGTGGCGTTCTTCGTCTCGCTGCCGGTCGGCATCGCCACCGGCGTCTTCTTCCTCGTCTACCAGCAGATCGAGAACTACCTGATCTACCCGCGGGTGATGAGCCGGTCGGTGGACGTCAACCCGGCGGCCGCCATCGTCGGGGCGCTGATCGGCGGTACGCTGCTGGGGTTCGTGGGGGCGCTGCTGGCGGTGCCGGCAACGGCGGCGATACAGCTGATCCTGCGGGAGGTCCTGGTTCCACGCCAGGACGCACAGTGACGACTGTAGCTTGCATGGCAGGATCGGGATGGGGATCATGTCCGACCGCACCAGCGACCTGGACTATCTGGACGACGTCGGCGTCAACCACGGCTTCGACGTGGCGCTGCGCGGCTACGACCGGCGGCAGGTGGACGACTACCTCGCCCAGTCTGGAGAGCGAGCTGGCCACGCTGCGGCACGAGCGGGAGTCCGCCGGCGACCGGGTCGGCATGCTCGAGCAGCGGCTGGAGGAGCTGCAGATCGAGCTGCAGACCGCGCAGCGCCAGGTCGCCGAGTTCGAGCCGTCGTACGCGGGGCTCGGCGCCCGGGTGGAAAACATCCTCCGTCTCGCCGAGGAAGAGGCGATGAGCCTGCGCGCCGAGGCCGGTCGCGCACGGCGACCGGGTCCGGGCGGCGGCCGAGGAGGACGCGAAGCGGGTCCGCGCCGAGGCGGAGCGGGAGGCGCGCGACATCGTCGGCGCCGCCGACCGGGAGGCCGGCCAGCGCCGGGCCGCCGCGATCGGCGAGGCCGAGTCGGTCCGGGCCGAGGCCGGCAAGGACGCGTCGGCGGTCCGGGCCGAGGCGGCCAGCGAGCTGGAGGAGGCGCGGGCGAAGGCGGCGCAGGCGGCGAAGGACTTCGAGACCACGCTGTCACCGCCGCCGCGACCAGGCCGAGCAGGAGCTGTCCGCCCGGCTGGCCGAGGTGGAGCGCCGGCTGACCGAGACCAACGAGACCGCCGAGCAGGTCAAGCGGGAGGCCGACGCGCACCGGGCGGAGAGCGAGCGGCGGTCCGCGCAGATCCTCGAGGCGGCCCGGCGGGAGGCGGAGGCGCTGGTCACCGACGCGACCGCGAAGGCGACCCGGCAGCGGTCCGAGGTCGAGCGGGAGCTGGGCACGCTGGTCCGCCGCCGGGACAGCGTGCAGGCCCAGCTGCAGAACGTCCGGGAGATGCTGGCGACGATGACCGGCGCCTCGGTCGGGGACGAGCAGCCGGGCCGAGGACGAGCACGAGGACGAGCACGGCACGGCACCCGGCCGAGGCGGGGCCGCCGAAGCCGGAGTGATCAGGCGGCCAGGCGCTCGGGGCGCGGACGATCTCGTCCAGCTCGGCGAGGTCGTCGTCGTCGGCTCCCAGTCGCCCGCCGCGCGTTGCCGCGCAGCTGGTCGGCCGAGGTCGCCCCGGCGATCACCGAGGCGACCGCCGGCTGCGCGGCGAGCCCGCCGATCGCGACGTCGAGCATCTCCAGCCCGCGGTCGGTCCGCGTACGCCCGGAGGCCGGTCGAGCACGTCCCAGGGCGCCGAGGCGTAGCAGCGTCCCGCTTCCGGTCGCCGAGCCGGGTGCCGGCCGGCGGCGGCACGTCCGCGGGAGTACTTGCCGGTCAGCAGCCCGTTCGCCAGCGGGAAGAACGGCAGCACGCCGACCCCGTACGCCTCGCAGGCCGGCACCAGCTCGGCCTCGGCCCCCGGTCGAGCAGGCTGTACTCGTTCTGCGCGCTGACGAACCGCTCGACCGCCGCGGTCGGCCGCGACGTGGTCGGCCTGCGCCGACCTGCCAGCCGGCGAGGTTGGACGAGCCGACGTAGCGCACCTTGCCGGCCCGGACCAGCTCGTCCAGCGCGGCCAGCGTCTCCTCGATCGGGGTGACCCCGTCCGGCACGTGGTACTGGTAGCAGGTCGAGGTGGTCGGTCCGCAGCCGGCGCAGCGACGCCTCGACCGCGCGCAGGACGTACCGGCGGGAGCCGCGCGCGCCCCAGTCCGGCCCGTTGGCCCCGCGCATGTCCATGCCGAACTTCGTGGCCAGCACGAACGTCGTCCCGCCGGCCGCCGAGCACCTCGCCGAGGATCTCCTCGGACTCGCCGCGGTGGCCGCCGTAGATGTCCGCGGCGTCGAAGAGCGTGATCCCCGACGTCCAGCGCCGCGTCGAGCACCTTGCGGGTGCCGGCGACGTCGAGGGAGCGGCCGAGGTTGTTGCAGCCGAGGCCGACGACGGAGACGATCAGCCCGGACCTGCCGAGCGGGCGGTAGCGCACCGGACCACCCTATGCCGGCCGGCGGCGCGGCTCAGACCGCGGTCTGGCCCCCGTCGACCACCAGCACCTGCCCGGTCATGAACGAGGACGCGTCGCTGGCCAGGAACACCGCCGGCCCGGCCATCTCCTCCGGCCGGCCCCACCGGCCCATCGGGATCGTCGAGGTGAGGCCGGCCGAGGCCTGCTCGTTCTCCCAGAGGTGCGGTTGAGGTCGGTGGCGGTCCAGCCCGGGCACAGCGCGTTGACCCGGACGCCGGTGCGACGCCCACTCGACCGCGAGCGACCTGGTCAGCGAGATCAGCGCCGCCTTGGACGCCCCGTACGGCGTCAGGGCCGGGGTGGCCGACGAGCCCGGCGACGCTGGCGACGTTGATCACCGAGCCGCTGCCGCGCTCCAGCAGGTGCGGCGCGACGGCCTGCAGCACGTGCACGGCGGACTCCACGTTGAGCCGCATCACCTTGTCCAGCCGGCGAAGCGCAGCTGCGGGAACGGCACCATCAAGCCGTTGCCGCCGACGTTGTTGACGACCACGTCGAGTGGCCGAGCCCGTCGATCGCGGCCGGCGACCATCGCCGCGGGCGGCCTCCTCGTCGGTGACGTCGCGCGGGCAGCACGACGGCGCGGCGCCCGAGCTCGCCGATGTCCGGCGCGATCTTCTCCAGCGCTCGGGCTGCGGCTGTTGACCGCGACTTCGGCGCCGGCCGGCGACGAACGCGACGGCGATCGCGGCGCCGATCCCGCGGGAGGCGCCGGTGACGAGCGCGGTCTTCCCGGTGAGATCGAAGCTCGGGCCTGACCCTACCGACGGGTACGGCGCCCCGCGTCAGTACCGCGGTCCCGAGCGGGACCGCTGCGGCCCTGGCGGGCCGTCGCCGGTCGCGGGCGCGCCAGCAGGCGGCGTGCCAGTGCCGCCGCTCGCCCGCCTCGCGGGTCGGCCAGCCGGCCAGGCCACGCACGTGCGGCGTGACGGGCGGATCAGCTGGTCGCAGCCGGGGCACCGGTACGGCTTCGTGCTGGCGCAGCCGGTGATCCGGCGGACCAGGTAGTCCTCGCCGCGCCACTGCTCGACCGACTCCACACTCCGAGGCTACGCCGTGGCCGCCGCCGTACCCTCCGCCGGACCGTCCACAGTGGAGCGTCCCGGCGGCAGCGCGATCGGCATCCGGCTGTGCCCGTGGTGGGCCCCGACGGCGGCGGTGTGGTAGTCCTCCAGCCGCACCGCGAACTCCTCGTCCCGATACGCGCTGCCGTCCACGGTCTCGCCCTCGCGGCCCTCGATGACCGCCTCGACGTCGTCGCCGGTGAGCGTGCGGTGGATCTCCAGCGCGTGCGCCAGCGCGAGCACCTGGGCACGGTTCTCGGTCAGGATCGTCTCGGCCCGGGCGAGCAGGTCGCCGAGCTTGTCCTCGATCCGGTCGGCCAGCGCCCGGCGGACCATCGCCTCCGGCTTCTCGCCCTCCCGCTTGCCCGGACCGCCCGGGCTGCCGACCTGCAGCCGCTGCGCGGTCGAATACGACGAGACGGTCGAGCCCATCCCCCAGAAGCCCTCCATGAACGAGGCCACCTGGGTCGCCGACTCGAGGTCGCCGGACACCCCGGAGGAGGAGTCGCCGTCGAAGAACATCCGCTCCCCGGCCAGCGAGGCGAGCGAGACGAGGATGTCCGACTCGAACTCCGATCGCCACCGGGTGAACTGGTCCTCCGGCGGGATGCTGGCCACCATGCCCAGGTAGTCGCTGCCCTTCTCGATGGTGGCCAGGTCGATCTCCATGTGCTGGCGGGTCCGGTACGCGACGACCGCGTGGCAGGCCTCGTGCACGGCGACCGCGTGCCGCTCCCGCTCGATGTACTCGACGTCCTCGGGCGGACCGAGCTCCTTGAGCTGCTTTGCCTTGACCACGTCCGGCCACGTGATCGTGTCCCGGCCGTCCCGGATCGCGGTGATCAGCGCCTCGTTCACCAGGTCCTTGATCGTGGCGCCGGTCGCGTACGGCGTGATCGTGGCCAGCTTGTCGAGCTGCTCGGGGGTGATCTCGTGCGGGACCTTGTCGAAGTAGCCCTGGTAGGTGCGGATCCGGCCGGCCTTGCTCGGGTAGCCGACCTTGTAGATCCGGTCGATGCGACCCGGCCGCAGCAGCGCCTCGTCCAGCGCCTCCGGCATGTTGGTCGCCATCATCACCAGGATCCGGTACTTCGGCGGCGGCTTCGGCCGCATCCCGAGCGCCCGCCGGCCCAGGCGGTTGACCAGCCCGCGCGGCTTCTTCAACCCGGACAGCTCGGTGAGCAGCGCCTGCAGCGTGCCCATCCCGCCGCCGCCGCCCCCGCCGTTCATCCCGGCGCCGGCGACGAAGGAGTCACCGAGCTCGGTTCGCATCGCGTTCTTGGCGAGCATCCAGCGGGTGTCCTCGGCCAGGTACGCCGCGCCGTGGCAGGACGTGGTGAACGGCGTCATCCCGCGCCCGGTCGGGCCGCCCGGGCCGACCTGCGCGAGCGAGCCCCGGTTGCCCAGCGAGTCGGCCTCGTCGAAGAAGACGATGACCCCGCCGTACCGGAGGGCGAGCTTGCGCAGCTTCCGGAACAGCGACTTGACCTTGAGGACCCCGACACCGAAGAACATGTTGATGAACGCGCCCGGATCCACGAACACGTACGGCCGGCCGGTCTCGCCGGCGACCGCCTCGGCCATCAGCGTCTTGCCGGTGCCCGGTGGGCCCCAGAGCAGGATGCCGCCGGGCACGTACCCGCCCTTGGCCTCGATCTCGTCGGGCTTCTCCAGGTACATGATGTTCTCCCGGATCCGATCGACCACGTGGTCCTGGCCCCACACGTCGGTGAACCGGGTCTTGATGTCGTCCGGGTAGTACGTGTCCACGCCGCCCCGGGACAGCAGCCAGAACAGGCCGATGAACTGGAACGCGATGAAGAAGAACGCGAACGCCAGCTGCAGGATCATCGGCAGCGCCCGGTAGAGCAGGGCCGGCGCCTGGAAGAGGGCCAGCACCGGCGAGGTGTCCAGCACCTTTCCCGCGATCACCGCGAACAGCACGACGATCAGCGCAATCTTGATCATCCGGGCCAGCCGGAACCGGGTCCAGTCCGACATCCGCCTGCGCACCGCGCGGTCCGCGGTGCCGAACACCGTCTGCGACCAGAACCGGTGGTAGCGCGCCGACCGCTCCTCGACGAGGTAGTGGACCTGCCGCAGCAGCTCCAGCCCGAACAGCCAGATCAGCCACTGAGAGTCGTGTAGCTGGATCCGGACCGAGTCGACGAACGGCAGCAGCGGGTTGTCGGCCATCGCCGCCCAGACGAGGATCAGCCACGCGAGGACGAACAGCAGGAGCAGTCGGATCCGGTTCCAGAACGGGATCGGCGGCCGGGTCGGCGGCGGGGGTGCGTGTGGCGGCTCGTCCGGGGCGGACAGACCCTCCGGCGGGTGGGCGACCGGTGCCGTCATGGTTTCTCCCGGATGGTGAACGAGGACACCACGTTCTCGATCTCGCCGTGGCGGTCCTTGTAGCAAGTGGTCGAGCAGCGGACGAGCAGCAGGTAGACCTTGCTCGCGTCGTCGTTGAGATAGCCGGTCTGGTCGATCATCTGCGGCGGGCCGCCGCCGAGGCTGTAGCGGAACACGGTGTGCACGCCGCGCAGCCCGTCACCGGGGGTGAGCACGTCGTCGGCGACGAGGCCGAAGCCGGTCAGTTGCGGGTTCTGGCTGTTCTGCCGCGCGGTCGGCGACACCGGGAAGAAGAAGTCCCGCAGGCCGTCCAGTGACAGCGCGCCGCGGGAGCTCTCCGGCACCTTCTGCACGCTGACCAGCGCCGCCGGCTCGGTCGCCGACGACCCGAACAGGTGCAGCGGGGACGGCGTCTCGGCCGCGTCATACGCCTGCAGCCAGAGGCCACGCGAGCTCGCGTCCTCGGCCGGATCGAGGCCGATCGCGTCGTCGAGGTCCTTCTCGTCGATCGAGTGCCAGCTGGCCGGGATCTTGACGTACATGTGGTCGGCGGAGTTCTTCACGTACGTGTAGGAGGGGGCACCGCACCCGGCGAGGACCACCGCGGCGAGCAGGACCAGGCCGGCGACCGCTGGACCCTGCCGGCTGCCCAGCCACCTCATCGGACCTCCACCTGACGAAGTTGTCAGGTTGAGTGTGCGACAGGAAGGGTCCGGATGGGCACCCTTTGGGTCTCCCGAACGTTACGGCTGGCCGCGCCGGGACCGCGGCGCCCGGCCGTACGCGGCCCGCACGACGAGCCCGAGCGCCCGGATCGACCACGGCCTGCGGTCGAAGCGGGTGACGTCGAGCGGGGCCGGGAAGCGCTGCCGGGTGATCGCCTTGGCCCGGGCGAACTCGCGCAGCCCGTCGTCGCCGTGGATGCGCCCGAAGCCGGAGTCGCCGACCCCGCCGAACGGCAGCGCGCCGACCCCCGCGAAGGACGAGCACGGAGTTGACGCTGGTCATCCCGGACCGCAGCCGGCGGGCGATCTCCTCGCCGCCGGCCGCGGGCGAACACCGCCGCGCCCAGGCCGTACGCTGGTCGCGTTGGCCTTCTCGACCGCCTCGTCCGACGTCGCGCACCCTGGTCACGGTCAGCGTCGGGCCGAAGGTCTCCTCCCGGACCGCGGCGGCGTCCTCGGGCACGTCGACCAGCACGATCGGGTACGCGTACGGCGGGCGGACCGAGTCGGCGCCGCCGACCACCGCGCGGCCGCCGCGGTCCAGCGCGTCGGTCGACGTGCCGGCGGATCACGTCCAGCTGGGACGGCATGGTCGCCGGCCCGTACGCGGCCTGCCCGGTCGTCGCCGGGCCGCAGCGCGGCGCCTGCGTCGGTCAGCGCGGCGACGAAGTCGTCGTAGACCGACGTCGACCGCGTAGACCCGCTCGATGCCGACGCAGGTCTGGCCGGCGTTGGCCATCCCGCCCCACAGCGCCGCGGTCGGCGGCGGCGTCGACGTCGGCGTCGGCGGCCACGATCATGGCGTCCTTGCCGCCGCACTCGAGCAGCACCGGGGTGAGCGTCTCCGCGCAGGCGGCCATGATCTTCTTCGCGGTCGCGGTCGAGCCGGTGAAGGCGATCTTGTCGACCCCGGACCGGCACAGCGCCGCGCCGGTCGCGCCCGCCGCCGGTGACCAGCTGCGAGCACCGGCTGCTCGGGCACCACCTCGGCGAAGCTGGCGGACCAGCCACCGGCCGACCGCGGGGGTGTACTCGGACGGCTTGAAGACGACCGCGTTGCCGGCCGCCAGCGCGTACGCGATCGAGCCCATCGGGGTGAAGACCGGGTAGTTCCACGGGCCGATCACGCCGACCACCCCGTACGGCTGGTATTCCAGCGTCGCGGCGTGGTTGGCCAGCAGCAGGCCGGGGCGGACCCGGCGCGCGGCCGAGCACCCGCTCGGCGTTGGCGCGGCGCCCAGTGCAGGTGCTCGATCGCGGTGGCCATCTCGATCATCGCGTCGTCGACCGGCTTGCCGCCCTCGCGGTGGATCAGCTCGGCCAGCTCGGCGGCCCGGCCGGCCAGCGCACGCGCGCCAGGCGCCGCAGCCGCTCGGCCCGGCCGGCGAAGCCGAGCCCGGCCCACCACGTCGGCCGCCGGCCCGGGCCCGGGCCACGGCGGCCCGCACGTCGGCCGCGGCGTGCACCGGGAAGCGGCCGACCAGCTCGCCGGTCGCCGGGTCGACCGACTGGAACGTCTCACCGTCCACGATCGTCACACCGGGCACGCTACCCGCCGGTAGCCACGCGGCCGTTCGGCCGTCCGGCCGAGCGGGTAGGACAGGAACACGACACCGTCCCGCCGCGAGGAGGCCCGGATGACCAGCGACACCGACGCGGAGACGCGCCGGATACCCGGCCGCGGAGCGACCCGGATCGCGGGTGAGATCCGCCGCGGTCTCGTCAGCACCGTGGTCGGCGTGGTGGTCGTGCTGCTCGTCGGCGCTGCTGGCGCTGTTCGGGCTGGCCCGGCTGACGCACTGGCCGTTCGGCAGCGAGGAGCGCGACCGCAGCGGGCCGGCGGTGCTCACCGCCATGCGCGACCTGTCCGAATACCACGCGGCCACCGGGCAGTATCAGGTCGTCATCGACATCCAGCAGGACGCCAAGTTCCTGCCGGACGTCATCAAGGGCAAGCGGACGATCTTCCTCGCGATCGGCTCGGTCGACGCGTACGTGGACTTCCGCAAGCTCGGCGACGACGCGGTCTCGGTGTCCTCGGACCGGAAGTCCGTCTCGATCACGCTGCCGCGGGCACAGCTGTCCAAGCCCAACGTCGACCCGGACCAGAGCCGGGTGCTCAACCAGGACCTCGGCGTGATCGACCGGCTCGGCAACCTGTTCTCCGACCAGCCCAACCCGCAGAACCAGCAGATGTACCAGCTCGCCGAGCAGCGGCTGGCCGACGCGGCCAAGCAGGTCGGGCTGCAGAAACGGGCCGAGGACAACACCAAGGCGACGCTGGACAAGCTGATGCGCTCGCTCGGGTTCACGACGGTGAACATCACATTCGTGGACCCGTCCGCCGGCGGCTGAACCGGCCCGCGCCGGGTTACGTTCACCCACCGTGGCGAGCGCGGTCTTCGAGGTGTGCGAACGGTACGTGCGGGGACAGGCGGCCCTGGACCCGGTGTGGGGCACGATGCGCGGCGTCGCCGGTGCCGCCGGGGTGTCCACCGACTACGGACCCGAGGGCATCCGGGCCCGCGCCGACCTGTGCCCGCGCCACGCTGGCCGAGCTCGACGCCGCCGCCCCCGCCGGTGGCCGGTCATCGGAACCCGGGAGCGGCACCGGTGAGCAGGCCGCGCGCGACGTGGCGGCGGCCGAGTTCCTGCGCGGCCGGCTGCAGGCCGAGCTCGCCGCGGTCGAGATCGGCGAGCCGCTGCGGCCCTGCGCGCGCCGTTCGGCCTGCTCGCCACCGTCCGGGACAGCGTCGACCTGATGCCGAAGGCGGCGACGACGACTGGGCCGCGGTCGCCGGCCCGGCTGGCCGCGGTCCCGGCGATGCTGGCGTCCTGGCGGGACAGCGCTCGCCGCTCGGCCTCGACCGCGGCTGCCCGCCGCCCGCCGGCAGGCGGTCGAGGCCGGCGCTGCAGGCCGACCGGTACGCGACGGCGCCACCCACGACCCCGGTCGTCGCGCGCGTACGGCGACGGCCCGCTCGCGCCGACGCGCTGGCCGCCGGCGCCGCCGACGCGCACGCCGCGTACGCGAACATGGCCCGACTGGCTGCGCCGGGTCTACGCGCCGCGGGCGGCCGAGGCCGACGGCGTCGGCCCGGAGCGGCACGCGGTCGCCCGCCGGCTCGTGCTCGGCGCCGACCTCGACCCGGTCGAGTCGTACGAGTGGGCCTGGGCCGAGCTGCACCGGATCGAGGACGAGCTGGCCGCCGAGGCCGAGCGGGTCGCGGCCCGGGTGCCGGCATCGAGGCGGCGACCGCGCTGCTGGACGAGACCGACGTGGTCGACGGCGCCGACGCGTACCGGGTCTGGCTGCAGGAGCAGCACGACGCGGCGATCGAGCGGCTGGACGGCGTGCACTTCGACATCGCGCCGCAGCTGCGCACGGTCGACGCGACGCTCGCGATCGGTTCCAGCTCCGGGCTCGGCCTACTACACGCCGCCGGACGAGGCGTTCACCCGGCCCGGGACGGACCTGGTGGCCGCTCGGCGACCGGGACCGGTTCGCGGTCTGGGCCGAGCAGACCACGGTCTTCCACGAGGGCGTGCCCGGCCACCACCTGCAGCTCGGCCAGGCCAGGGTGATCGGCGACGGCGCTGTCCCGGCACCAGCGGGTCGGCGGCGTGCCCGGCCACTCCGAGGGCTGGGCGCTGTACGCGGAGCGGCTGGCCGACGAGCTCGGCTGGTTCGACACGCCCGGGCCGCCGGCTCGGCATGCTCAAGGGCTCGGCGCTGCGGGCGGCCCGGGTGGTCATCGACATCGGCCTGCACCTCGACCTGCCGCTGCCGCCGGCCGAGGCGGACCGGCACGGCCCGCGGTGGACGTTCGAGGTGGCGACCGAGGTGCTGCGCGACCGCGGCCGGATCGCGGCGCACCGGCTGCACCCCGAGGTGGTGCGCTACTGCGGCTGGCCGGCCCAGGCGACCGCGTACAAGCTCGGCGAGCGGGCCTGGCTGGCCGCCCGGGACGAGGCCAGGACCCGGCTCGGGGCCGGCTTCGACCTCAAGCGCTGGCACACCGCCGCCCTCGGCGCTCGGCCCGGTCCAGCTCGACGACCTCGCCGCGGCGTTGCGGGCCGCGTCCTGACGCTGCGTCACAGCGTACCGCACGGCTGGTCAGAACAACCGGCTGCTGGGGTCGTCGACGCCGCGCAGGGCGTCGTAGTCGAGCGTGACGCAGGCGATCCCGCGGTCGGCGGCGAGCACCCGGGCCTGCGGCGTGATCGCCTGCGCCGCGAAGATCCCGCGGACCGGCGCCAGCACCGGGTCCCGGTTGAGCAGCTCGAGGTAGCGGGTGAGCTGCTCGACCCCGTCGATCTCGCCGCGGCGCTTGATCTCGACCGCGACCGAGCCGCCGGCGGCGTCCCGGCAGAGGATGTCGACCGGGCCGATCGCGGTCGGGTGCTCCCGGCGGACCAGCCGGTAGCCGGCGCCGAGGGTGTGGATCTGCTCGGCCAGCAGCCGCTGCAGCTCGGCCTCGACGCCGTCCTTGACCAGACCCGGGTCGGTGCCGAGCTCGTGCGAGGAGTCGTGCAGCACCTCGTCGAGCGTGATGATCAGCTTCTCGCCGGCCTTGTTGGTGACCGTCCACCGGTCACCCTCCTCGCGGAGGCTGCACGGCGGGCTCATCCAGTTCAACGGCTTGTACGCCCGGTCGTCGGCGTGCACGGAGACCGACCCGTCGGCCTTGACCAGCAGCAGCCGCGGCGCCATGGGCAGGTGCGCGGTCAACCGCCCGACATAGTCCACGCTGCACCGTGCCACGACCAGCCTCACGGCCGGACACGCTACACAGCGACGGCGTGGATCCCGAGCTGTTGACGCCGACGTCACCGCGACCGGTGGTCGTCGGGTACCGGTGCCGGGTCCGGGTCGGGCCCGGCGTCAGGCCGGGGCGAACTGGGCCGCGGGCTCGAGGGTGATCACGCGGTCCAGGCGGGTCCGCCGCAGCAGCCGGGCCACCCGGGCCGGGGCGCCGCGCAGGACCAGGTCGCGGCCGGTCAGCCGGGCCCGCCGGTGCGCGCCGACGAGCACGCCGAGACCGGTCGCGTCGAGCAGCTCGACGCCGCTCAGGTCGACGACCAGTCGTCCCGAGCCGGCTCGCCAGCACGGCGTGCAGGGTGTCGCGGACCTCGCCGGCCGAGCGGCCGTCGAGCCGGCCGCTGAGCAGGACCTCGTCCCCGACGCCCGTCCGCTGAACGGTCACCTGCATGGCGTCTCCTCCCCCGACAGTGCGCCGTCGTCCAGGAGACCCGCCGGAGGCGCCGCACGATGCGCATCCGGCGGAACCGTCATCAGATCGTCACCTAGCGTGGGCCTCGGCTGCCGCCGGCCGGAGCGAGCAGGGCCCGCCGTACGGTGCGAGACTGGACGGCGTGCCCGTCGACGGCGTCAACAGCACGCACTTCGCGGTCGGCCCCGTGGTGGCGATCGTGGTCGTCGCCGCGCTCGCCATGTTGAGCAAGTGGATCTTCGGCAGCGGCCGGCGCCGCGACCGCCGCCCGCTCGCCGGTGCCGCCCGGGGTGCAGGTCGACACCGGCCTGCTTCGCGCCGGTCGCCGACCTGCCGGACCGGGCGGCCGCTGCCGCGCTGCGGGCGGTGCTGTCCGACGCCGGGATCCGCTCCACCGTCGGCGTCCGCCGGGACGGCCGGGTGCAGGTGTTGGTCTTCCCCGACGACGAGGAACAGGCCCGCAAGCTGGTCCCGCCTGGCCCGGTCGCCCCCGGCTAGTGTCGGGGCATGGCCGTCCACCTGACCCGCATCTACACCCGCACCGGCGACGCCGGCACGACCGCGCTCGGCGACATGAGCCGGGTGCGCAAGACCGACCCGCGGCTGGTGGCCTACGCGGACGTCGACGAGGCCAACTCCGCGATCGGGGTGGCGCTCGCGCTCGGCCAGCTCGACCCGCCGGTCGTCGAGGTGCTCCGCTCGGTGCAGAACGACCTGTTCGACGTCGGCGCCGACCTGTGCGTGCCGGTGGTCGACGACCCCGAGTTCCCGCCGCTGCGGGTGACCGACGCGCAGGTCGAGCGGCTGGAGCGGGCGTGCGACGAGTTCAACGAGGGACTGCGCAAGCTGGACAGCTTCCTGCTGCCCGGCGGCACGCCCGGCGCCGCCCTGCTGCACCAGGCCCGGACCGTGGTCCGCCGGGCCGAGCGCAGCGCCTGGGCGCTGATCGAGGCCGATCCGGACCGGACCGCGCCGGTGCCGGCCCGCTACCTCAACCGGCTCTCGGACCTGCTGTTCATCCTGGCCCGGGTGGCCAACCCGGACGGCGACGTGCTGTGGACGCCCGGGGCGAACCGCTGAGCTAGCTCGCGGCGTACCCGGGGACCGCGAAGCCCGGCGGCGCCGACTCGAGCCAGGACAGGAAGCCGGTCACCGCGCCGGCGCTCATCGCGACCTGCACCGGACCGGAGTCGTCCTGGCACTCCACGATCACCGCGCCGGCCTGCACCGCCCACGACTCCGCGCCGGACGGCTGCCGCCGGCCGATCACCTGCAGCTCGCGGCGGGACAGCGTCCGGGCCGGCTTCACGGTGAGCGCGAACAGCCGATACCAGTGCAGGTCCTCGCCGGTGTAGCGGCCGACGCCGAGGGCCCAGCCGCCGCCGATCCGGCCGAACCGGGTGCGCAGGCTCATGTCGATCGACCCGGCCGGGCGCAGCAGCACCCGCCGGCGCAGCGCCAGGACGACCAGCACGAGGCCGACCAGGGCCACCGCGACGGCGACGGCCAGGACGACCTCCACCGCCATGGCGGCTACACGGTCTGGCCGGCCGCGCGGAGTCGGGACATCGCCCGGCTCGCGGAGGCGGCGGCCTCGTCGTCGTCCTCGCCGGCCGCGCGGGCCCGCTCCAACGCCTGCTGGGCCCGGCCGACGTCGATCTCGTCGGATCGCTCGGCCAGCTCGGCCAGCACCGAGACCCCGTCCTCGGTGACCGACAGGAACCCGCCGTGCACGGCGAAGACCAGCTCCTCGCCGCCCTCCTGCTGGATCCGGACGATCCCGCCCGGGGCGAGCTCGCCGAGCAGCGGCGCGTGGCCGGGCAGCACACCGAGCTCACCCTCCGTGGTGCGGGCGATGACCATCGTCGCGTCGCCGGACCACAGCAGACGCTCGACCGACACGAGCTCGACGTGCAGGGTTGCCACGCGGGATCTCCTTACGCCGTCCGGAGGTCAACCGAAGTCTAGCGAGGCCGGCTCGGGCGTCCGGAACCGGACTCCGCCCGACCGCGCCGGCGCCGGAACCGGGTCGCGCCGGGCCGCCGAGCCTGGACGCGTACCGTGATCGCGTGTCTCACCGACCGTACGTGCTGCTGAGCGCGGCGGTCTCGCTGGACGGCGCGCTCGACGACCGGTCGCCGCGCCGGCTGATCCTGTCCGGGCCGGAAGATCTTGACGCGGTGGACGAGCTGCGGGCCGGTTGCGACGCGATCCTCGTCGGTGCCGGCACGGTCCGCGCCGACGACCCGCGGCTGCTGGTCCGGTCCGAGCGCCGGCGCGCCGACCGGGTCGCCCGCGGGCTGCCGCCGTCACCCGTACGGGTGGTGCTGACCCGCAGCGGCGACCTCGACCCTGGCGCGGCGGTGTTCGCCGGCGGGCCGGCGCCGCTGCTGCTCGGCGGCGACCTGCCGGACGTGCTGGCCGAGCTGGCGGACCGGGGCGTGCGGCCGGCTGCTGGTGGAGGGCGGCGCCGGCGTGCTCACCGCGCTGCTCGCCGCCGGGCTGGCCGACGAGCTGCGGCTGGCGGTCGCGCCGGTGTTCGTCGGCGACCCGGCCGCGCCCCGGCTGCTCGGCCCCGGCGACCCGGCCGGCGGCGCGTCGGCGGCGACTGCTCGAGCGTGGAGGCGGTCGGCGACACGGCGGTGCTGCGCTATGCGCTCTGAGTCACGCTCCGAGCCGCGCCGGGCCGCGCTCCGAGTCGCGCTCCGAGCGCCCGGCCCGCGCTCCGAGTCGCGCTCCGAGTCGCTCGATGCCGCCCTGCTCGCCGAGGCCGTCGAGCTGTCCCGGCGCAGCCCGCCGAGCCCGACCGCGTACACGGTGGGCGCGCGTCGTCGTCGGTGCCGGCCCCGGCGCGGCCCGCTCGGTCGGCTGGTCCCGCCGGCACGACCCGCTCGACCATGCCGAGGAGGTCGCGCTGGCGGCGTTCCCCGGGCGACCCGGCCGGCGGCACGCTCTACAGCTCGCTGGAGCCGTGCTCGCCGCCGCCGTTCCCGCCGGCACACCTGCACCGAGCTGATCCTCGCCGCCGGCATCGCCAGGGTGGTGTTCGCGCTGCGGGAGCCGCCGCTGTTCGCCGACTGCGACGGCGCCGAGCTGCTGGCCCGGGCCGGCGTCGAGGTCGTCGAGCTGCCCGGCCTCGCCGGCGGGGTGCTGTCGGTCAACGCCCACCTGCTGGGCTGACCACCGCATGAGCTGAGCAACCGTCCGGTCCGTCGCGGTGTCCAGACCGGACGAGCAGCACGCTGGCGCGCCCGGTCGGCGGGACCGACGTCCACGCCGACGGGCAGACCCGTACCACTGTCCTGATGCGACGGAGCGGGCCGGTCCACAGTGGACCGGCCCGCTCCGTGCGCGCAGACCTACTTGTTCAGCTCGGACGCCTTCTTCTCGACGTCCTCGATCCCGCCGCAGAGGAAGAACGCCTGCTCCGGCAGGTGGTCGTAGTCGCCGCGGGTGAGCGCCTCGAACGACTCGATCGTCTCCGACAGCGGCACGACCGAGCCGGGCTGGCCGGTGAACTGCTCGGCCACCAGCAGGTTCTGGGACAGGAACCGCTGGATCCGGCGGGCCCGGCCGACCAGCACCCTGTCCTCTTCGGACAGCTCGTCGATGCCGAGGATCGCGATGATGTCCTGCAGCTCGTTGTAGCGCTGGAGGATCCGCTTGACCTCCTGGGCGACGTCGTAGTGCCGCTGCCCGATGTACTGCGGGTCGAGGATCCGCGAGGTCGAGTCCAGCGGGTCCACCGCCGGGTAGATGCCGAGCTCCGAGATCGGCCGGGACAGCACCGTGGTCGCGTCGAGGTGCGCGAACGTGGTGTGCGGGGCCGGGTCGGTGATGTCGTCCGCCGGCACGTAGATCGCCTGCATCGAGGTGATCGAGTGGCCGCGGGTCGAGGTGATCCGCTCCTGCAGCACGCCCATCTCGTCGGCCAGCGTCGGCTGGTAGCCCACCGCCGACGGCATCCGGCCGAGCAGCGTGGACACCTCGGAGCCGGCCTGGGTGAACCGGAAGATGTTGTCGATGAACAGCAGCACGTCCTGCTTCTGTACGTCCCGGAAGTACTCGGCCATCGTCAGCGCGGACAGCCCGACCCGCAGCCGGGTGCCCGGCGGCTCGTCCATCTGCCCGAAGACCAGCGCGGTCTGGTGGATGACGCCGGACTCGGTCATCTCCAGGAACAGGTCGTTGCCCTCGCGGGTGCGCTCGCCGACGCCGGCGAACACCGAGACGCCGCCGAACTCCTGCGCGACCCGGCGGATCATCTCCTGGATCAGCACGGTCTTGCCCACGCCGGCCCCGCCGAACAGGCCGATCTTCCCGCCGGCCACGTACGGGGTGAGCAGGTCGATGACCTTGATGCCGGTCTCCAGCAGCTGCGTGCGGCCCTCGAGCTGGTCGAACGGCGGCGCCGGGCGGTGGATCGGCCAGGTCTCGCCGGCCACGAAGTCCGGGTCGTCCAGGCAGCGGCCGAGCGCGTTGAACACGTGCCCCTTGACCTGGTCGCCGACCGGCACCTCGATCGGGTGGCCGGTGTCGGTGGCGGTGGCGCCGCGGATGAGCCCGTCGGTCGGCTGCATCGAGATCGTCCGCACCGTGTTGTCGCCGATGTGCTGGGCGACCTCCAGGGTGAGCTGCTTGTTGAGCGGGTTGTCCTCGCCCAGCTCGACGTCGACGTGCAGCGCGTTGTTCAGCTCCGGCAGCTCGTCCCGGCCGAACTCGACGTC
Source organism: uncultured Actinomycetota bacterium (assembly GCA_963770145.1). GTDB lineage: Bacteria > Actinomycetota > Actinomycetes > Mycobacteriales > CADCTP01 > CADCTP01. The sequence goes on from CAVYOJ010000005.1 coordinate 357,900, forward strand.
CACGACCGGGCCGGTGACCCGCACGACTCGGCCGGTGCCGGTGGTTTCCTCTACCGCGGTCATGATCTCTCGCTCCCTGCCGTGGCGAGCGCGTCCGCGCCGCCGACGATCTCGCTGATCTCCTGGGTGATCTCCGACTGCCGGGCCTGGTTGGCCTCGCGGGTGTAGGTCTTGATCAGTTCCTCGGCGTTGTCGGTGGCGGACTTCATGGCCCGCCGCCGGGACGCCGACTCCGAGGCCGCCGACTCCAGCAACGCGGCGTAGATCCGGGCGTTGACGTACTTCGGCAGCAGCGCGCCGAGCAACTCGGCCGGCTCCGGCTCGAACTCGTACGCCGGGAGGTAGCCCTCGGGGGCCTCCTCCTCGCTCTCCTCGACCATCAGCGGCGCGATCCGCTTGGCCGTCGGGTTCTGGCTGAGCATGGACTTGAACTCGGTGTAGACGATGTGGATCTCGTCCACCCCGACCACGCCGTCCTCGCCGGCGCCCTCGTCGGTGTCGTCGACCCCGGCCAGGAACGCCTTCACCAGCGTGGACCCGACCTCGCGGGCGTCGGTGAACGCCGGCTGCTCGGAGAAGCCGGTCCACTCCCTGGCGACCTCGCGGCGGCGGAAGCGGTAGTAGGCCGAGCCCTTGCGCCCGATCACGTACCGGACCGGCTCCTTGCCCTCCTCCCGCAGCAGCGACTCCAGCCCGTTGGCCGTGCGCAGCGCGTTGGAGCTGTACGCCCCGGCCAGCCCGCGGTCGCTGGTGATGACCAGGACCGCCGCGCGCCGCGGGTTTTCCCGCTCGGCCAGCAGCGGGTGGTCGGTGTTGGAGTTGGACGCGAGCGCGGACAGCGCCCGGGTCAGCTCGTTGGTGTAGGGCAGGGCCGCCTCGACCCGCTGCTGCGCCTTGGCGATGCGGGAGGTGGCGACCAGCTCCATCGCCTTGGTGATCTGCTTGGTCTGGGTGACCGCGCGGATCCGGCGGCGGAGGATGCGCAGGGTGCCGGCCATCGTCAGCCCCGGTTCTGCTGGGGCTGCGGCTGGCGGTAGCGGGTGACCTTCTCCTGCCCGACCTCGTCGGAGTCCATGGCCTCGACCTCGGGCTCGTTGACGATCAGCTGCTTGCCCTCCGAGGTCTGATACTCCTGCTTGAACTGGCCGATCGCCCGCTTCAGCGCCTCGATCGTGTCGTCCTCGAGCTTTCCGCTCTGCAGGATCGCGTCGTAGACGCCGGCGTGCTGGTGGCCGACGTAGTCGAGGAACTCCCGCTCGAACTTGCGGATCTCGGAGACCGGGACGACGTCCAGCTCGCCGCTGGAGCCGGCCCAGATCGAGACGACCTCCTGCTCGACCGGGAACGGCGAGTATTGCGGCTGCTTGAGCAGCTCGACCAGCCGGGACCCGCGGGCCAGCTGGTCCTGGGAGGCCTTGTCGAGGTCGGAGCCGAACGCCGAGAACGCCTCCAGCTCGCGGTATTGCGCGAGGTTGAGCCGCAGCGACCCGGCCACCGACCGCATCGCCCGGATCTGGGCGTTGCCGCCGACCCGGGACACCGAGACGCCGACGTTGATCGCCGGCCGGACGCCGGCGTTGAACAGCCCGGTCTCCAGGAAGATCTGGCCGTCGGTGATCGAGATGACGTTGGTCGGGATGTACGCCGAGATGTCGTTGCCCTTGGTCTCGACGATCGGGAACCCGGTCATCGAGCCGCCGCCGAGGTCGTCGGACAGCTTGGCGCAGCGCTCCAGCAGCCGGGAGTGCAGGTAGAACACGTCGCCCGGGTAGGCCTCGCGGCCGGGCGGGCGGCGCAGCAGCAGCGAGATCGCCCGGTAGGCCTCGGCCTGCTTGGACAGGTCGTCGAAGACGATCAGCACGTGCTTGCCGGCGTACATCCAGTGCTGGCCGATCGCCGAGCCGGTGTACGGGGCCAGGTATTTGAAGCCGGAGGCGTCCGAGGCCGGAGCGGCGACGATCGTCGTGTAGTCCATCGCGCCCTGCTCGTCGAGCGTCGCCCGCAGCGCGGCGATCGTGGAGCCCTTCTGCCCGATCGCGACGTAGATGCAGCGCACCTGCTGCTTCGGGTCGCCGGTGGCCCAGTTGGCCTTCTGGTTGAGGATCGTGTCGATCGCGATCGTCGTCTTGCCGGTCTGCCGGTCACCGATGATGAGCTGGCGCTGGCCGCGACCGATCGCGGTCATCGCGTCGATCGCCTTGATGCCGGTCTGCAGCGGCTCCTTCACCGGCTGCCGCTGCACCACGCTCGGCGCCTGCAGCTCCAGCGGCCGGGTGGCCTCCTCGGCGATGTCGCCGAGGCCGTCGATCGGCTGGCCGAGCGGGTCGATCACCCGGCCGAGGAAGCCGTCGCCGACCGGCACCGAGAGGATCTCGCCGGTGCGGTAAACCGGCTGGCCCTCGTCGATGCCCTGCTGCTCACCGAGGATGACCACGCCGATCTCGCGGACGTCCAGGGTCTGGGCCAGGCCCAGCGTGCCGTCCTCGAACCGGAGCAGCTCGTTGGTCATCGCCGAGGGCAGGCCCTCGACGCGGGCGATGCCGTCACCGGTCTCGGCGACCGTGCCGACCTCCTCGCGCGATACCTCCGGCGAGTAGGACGAGACGTAGTCGTCCAGCGCGGCGCGGATCTCGTCCGCGGAGATCGTCAGCTCAGCCATTGCCTGCACCCCTGCATTCGCCGTTCGTCAATGGTCCCAGTGTCGCCTGCCGGCCCGAGCGCGCGCATCACGGCGGCCCTAACCCGTCATCCGCTGCCGGATCGCGGCCAGCCGGGAGACCACGCTGCCGTCGATGACCTCGTCGTTCACCCGTACGACCAGGCCGCCGAGCAGCGCCGGGTCGACCGTGACCTGCAGCGAGACCTGCCGGCCGTAGACCCGGGCCAGAGCCTCGGTCAGCCGGCGCTCCTGCTGGTCGGTCAGCGGCGCCGGCGCGGTCACGTACGCCACGTACCGCTCGCGGCGGGCGGCCGCGAGCTCGACCAGCTCGGTCACCGCCTGCTCCAGGCCGCGCCGGCGCGGGGCCCGGACGGCATGCTCCAGCAGCTGCCGGGTCGTCCGGTCGACCCGGTCGCCGATCAGCCGGTCCAGCAGCGCGATCTTGCGGTCGGCCGGCGCCAGCGGGTCCTCCAGCATGAGCAGCAGCCGCGGCTCGCCTTCGAGGATGCGGCCGAACCGGAACAGCTGGTCCTCGACGTCGTCGAGGGTGCCGGCGCGCTCGGCGATGCCGAGCACGGCCCGGCGGCTGAGCGCCTCGACCGCGTCGGCCAGGTCGCGCGGTCCGGACCAGCGCTCCCGCATCAGCGGCCGGAGCAGCTCCAGCGCCTGCGCGTCGAGCTGGCTGCCGAGCAGCCGGTCGAACAGGGCCTGCCGGCGGTCCGGGTCGGCGGCCGGGTCGGCCAGCGCGCGGCGCAGGCCGGCCTCGCGGTCGAGCAGCTCGGTCACCGCGAACAGCTGGTCGGCCAGCGGCCCGAGCTGCTCCTGGCGCGAGCGGTCGATGATGCCGTCGAGGGCGCTGATCCCGGCGGCCAGGGTCTCCCGGCTGGCCGCCCCGGGGCCGGTCATCACCTGCGGCGACGGGAACGCCCGCCGCCGCGCCCGCCGGAGTCGTCCGGCCCGGAACCGCCGCCCGTCCCGCCACCGGACCCACCGGACCCCGACTCACCGGACCCGCCGGACTCACCCGACCCGCCCGAAGCCGAGCCGCCGCCGCCGGACGCCGCCGCCGCCCGACGCACCGCCGCCCGACGCACCGCCGCCCGACGCACCGCCCGACGCACCGCCCGACGCACCGCCGTCGCCGCTCGCCGGCCGCCAGCCGGCGCGCCGCCCGCGGAACCGCCGGCCGGCGGAACCGCCCGTGCACCGGTGGTCGCAGCCGCGCCGCGCCGACGCCGGCGGGGACGGACTGCGCCATGAGGTCGAGGTCGTCGAGGAACCGGTCGATCGTCCGCTGCCGCGCCGGGTCGTCGGCGAGCGTCTCGCCCACCACCCGCTCGGCCAGCCCGGTGGCCAGCGTGCCGATCTCCCCGCGCAGCTCCCGGACGACCTGCTGCCGCTGCATGGTCAGCTGTTCCTCGCCGCGGGCGACGATCCGGCCCGACTCCTCCTGCGCGGTGGTCCGCATCTCCTCGATGATCCGCTGGCCCTCGGCCCGGGCGTTGTCCCGGATCTGCGCCGCCTCGGTGCGCGCCTCGGACAGCTGCTGGCGGTATTCGCCGAGCAGCCGCTGCGCCTCGGCCTGCGCCTCCTCGGCCCGCTTGATGCCACCCTCGATCGCATCGCGGCGGACCTGGAAGGTCGCCTCCATCCGCGGCCAGGCGTACTTCATCAGCACGAAGACCACGATGGCGAACGTGAGCAGACCGATGATCAGCTCACCGACCGTCGGGGATGACCGGGTTCGGGCCGGACTCCTCGACCGGCGTTCCCTCGACGGCCAGGTACAAAGGCAGCATGGCGGGGCTCCCTCGCGCCGGTCGGATCAGGTGATGATGAACGGGACCACGAAGCCCAGGATCGCCAGCGCCTCGGACAGCGCGAAGCCGAGGAACAGGTAGGTCCGGGTCAGCGCGGCCGACTCGGGCTGCCGGGCGGTGGCCTGGATGTAGGCGGCGAACACGATGCCGACGCCGATACCGGGACCGATGGCGGCGAGGCCGTACCCACGGTCCCGACGTTGCCAGTCAGTTCAGCGAGAACGGACACGGGTGAATCTCCTCCTCGAGGTCGCGTGAGCCCCGCTCACGCGGACGGACGGGGCGAGGCCGCGGCCTCAGTGCGCTTCCTCCATGGCACCGGCGATGTACGTCGAGGTGAGGACCACGAAGACGTACGCCTGCAGCACCTGGACCAGGAGCTCGAAGAACGTCATGATCACCGCCATCGCGAACGACACCGGTCGCGAAGATCACCGAGAAGTTCCCGACGGTGAACAGGTACACGGTGCCGGCCGCGAAGATGGCCAGCAGCAGGTGCCCGGCGAGCATGTTGGCGAACAGCCGGACCGCGAGCGTGAACGGGCGGAACACGAACGTCGAGGCGAACTCGATCGGCGTGATCAGGATGTACAGCGGCTTGGGCACGCCGGCCGGGAAGAGGTTGTTCTTGAAGTACGGCCCCAGGCCCTGCTGCCGGATGCCGACCCAGTTGAACAGGACGTAGCTGATCGCGGCCAGCACGACCGGGAACGCGAACCGCCCGGTCGGCGGGATCTGGGCGAAGGGGATGATCCCCATGATGTTGTTGACGAGGATGAAGAAGAACAGCGAGGCCAGGTAGGGCGCGAACCGCAGCCCCTCGGTGCCGATGACCTCGCGGGCGACGCCGTCGCGGATCAGCGAGTAGCCGGACTCCGCGAAGTATTGCCGGCGGCCGGGGATCAGCTGCATGTTGCGGGTGGCCGCGATGAAGAACCACACCATCACCGCGGTGGCGATCCACAGGATGACCGTGATCCGGGTGATCGCGAAGTGGACGCCGAACAGGTCGAAGGTCGCCAGCGGCTTGGGGAAGAACTCGAGCACGCTCGGCGCGCAGAAGCCGGGGTCGTCAGGCGGGCACTCCGAGGCGAGGATGACGCTTGCGCTCACGGGCACTCCCCTCTCACTCGGTCCTGCTCGGTCGGTGCGCTCCCTACCCCTGCAAGCGCGGTCATCCCGGCCTTGCCGTACTTGACGACGACCAGGTAGATCGCCGTGGCCAGACCGACGAGGACGCCGATCGCCTTCACGAACGTGGTATCCAGCCAGAGATCGATCAACCATCCGATCCCGCCCCAGACGACCACACCGGCGAACAGCGTCCCGACGACGGCCCAGCTTCGTTGCACCGGACATACCTGATGGCTGACGTCCGTCGGTCATGGCAGGCGTACGTTATCAGCCGGCAACCCCTCGGCCGGGACCCGCCCCCCGCCAACTTTCGGCAAAGGATCTGGGATAATGCCCGGTCAGCGCGCGCGGCGGGTCGACGTAGTAGAGCTGAGCCGTCCAGACCCGGCGGGCGTGCACGACGGTCCACGCCACCGTCCCGACCGCGATCGCGAGTCCGAACGGCTTCGGGTCCAGCCACGGCTCGTCCCGCAGCGCGACCAGCAGCACGCCGAGCAGCGCGATCTTGAGCACGTACGTGCCGAGCGCGACCGGCAGCGTGAGCGAGTCCGAGACCCGGCCGGCCGCGGCCACCGCGTACGCGCTGACCGAGAAGAAGGCGGCCACGATCGCCAGCCCGGCCAGCACCCAGGCGGCGGCCCGGGCGTCCCGCACCAGCCAGGTGAGCGGCACGCCGACCACGGCGAGCACGCCGGTGGTGAGCAGCCCGGCCCGGACGTGGGACAGGTCCCAACCGACGGGGGGCACGCCCCCCGTCGACCCCTCCGGCGGCCTGGTGGGGATCCGGCGCGTTCGGTCCGGACGCCGACGGCTTCGGCCTCCTCGGAGCCGCGGTCACGGCACCCGCCTGGACGCGCGCAGTCGGGGCACGCTGGACAGCACGATCGCGATCGCGGCCAGCGCCGCCACCACGGACAGCACCCGCAGCGGGTCGTCGATGATCGACATCGCCACCCCGCCGAACGCCAGCAGCGCCGACCAGAAGTAGATGAGCAGCACGGCCCGGCGCTGGGTGTGCCCGATCTCCAGCAGCCTGTGGTGCAGGTGCAGCTTGTCCGGCGAGAACGGGGACCGGCCGGCCTTGACCCGGCGGACCACGGCCATCACCAGGTCGACCAGCGGGATGGCCAGCACCACCAGCGGCAGCAGGAACGGCAGGTACATCGGCAGCGTGTCGGCCGGCGAGTTCGCGAACGTCTGCGAGTCGGCCGTGCTCGACGCGGTCACCGCGGACGCGGCCAGGGTCAGCCCGATCAGCATCGAGCCGGAGTCACCCATGAAGATCCGGGCCGGCGAGAAGTTGTGCGGCAGGAAGCCGAGGCAGGCCCCGGCCAGCACCGCGGTGAGCAGCGACGGCGCGAACGCGACGTCGCCGTATCCCTCCCGGGCCAGGTGGTAGGAGTACGCGAAGAAGGCCAGCGCGGCGATCGCGGACACGCCGGCGGCCAGCCCGTCCAGCCCGTCGATGAAGTTGATCGCGTTGATCGTGAGCAGGCAGAGCACCACGGTCAGCCCGACCGAGTCGTTGCGGGCGAACGAGAGCGTGCCCACCCCGCCGAACGGCACGTAGAGCACCAGCAGCTGCACGCCGAGCAGCACCATCACGCCGGCCGCGAAGACCTGCCCGGCCAGCTTGGTCAGCGAGTCGAGCTCCCAGCGGTCGTCGACCACGCCGAGCAGGCAGATGATGCCGCCGGCGATGAGCAGCGCGGTGGTCTCCGAGCCGGTGTCGTACGCCCGGCGCAGCGTCGGCATGAGATGGGCGACGAGCAACGCCACCGCCATGCCGACGAACATCGCCACCCCGCCGAGCCGCGGGGTCGGGATCGCGTGCACGTCCCGGTCGCGCGGGCGGGCGACCGCCCCCCAGCGCCGGGCCGCCACCCGCACCACCGGCGTGAGCAGGAACGTCACCGCCGCCGCGATGCAGCAGACCAGCGCGTACTCGCGCATCCCGGAAGATTAGCCCCGGGCGTACGCCGGGTGGGCCTGAACGAGCGCGTCCACGCCCTGGGCGACCTCGGCGGTCGCCTCCGGGTCCCGGACCGCGCGGCCGATCAGCACCGCGATCTCCTTGGCGTCGCCCTCGGTCATGCCCTGGGTGGTGATCGCCGGGGTGCCGACCCGGATGCCGGAGGCCGTCATCGGCGGCTGCGGATCGTACGGGATGGCGTTCTTGTTCAGCGTGATCCGCGCGGCGTCGCAGCGGGCCTCGGCCTCCTTGCCGGTCACGCCGACGCCGCGCAGGTCGATCAGCGCGAGGTGGGTGTCGGTGCCGCCGGAGACCGGCCGCATGCCCTCGGCCGCCAGCCCCGCGGCCAGCGCCTGCGCGTTGGCGATGACCTGCCGCGCGTACGCCTGGTACGCCGGCTGCATGGCCTCCTTGAGCGCCACCGCCTTGGCCGCCACCGAGTGCATCAGCGGGCCGCCCTGGGTGAACGGGAAGACCGCCTTGTCGATCGCCTTCGCCATGTCCTCCCGGCAGACGATCATGCCGCCGCGCGGGCCGCGCAGCACCTTGTGCGTGGTGAAGCAGACGACGTCCGCGTACGGCACCGGCGAGGGGATCGCCTTGCCGGCGACCAGCCCGATGAAGTGGGCCGCGTCGACCATGAGCTTGGCCCCGACCTCGTCGGCGATGCTGCGGAAGGCGGCGAAGTCGATCAGTCGCGGGTACGCCGTGGCGCCGCAGATGATCATCTTCGGCCGGTGCTCCCTGGCCAGGTCGCGGACCTCGTCGTAGTCGATCAGCTCGGAGTCCTCGCGCACGCCGTAGGACACCGTGTTGAACCACCGGCCGGAGAAGCTGACCTTCGAGCCATGGGTCAGGTGGCCACCGTGCGGCAGCGACATCGCCAGCACGGTGTCACCGGGCTGGCAGATCGCCGCGTACGCCGCGAGGTTGGCGCTGGCGCCCGAGTGCGGCTGCAGGTTGGCGTGGTCGGCGCCGAACAGCTCCTTGGCCCGGGCGATGCCGATCTCCTCGGCCTGGTCGACGACCTGGCAGCCGCCGTAGTAGCGGCGGCCGGGGTATCCCTCGGCGTACTTGTTCGACAGCGTCGAGCCGAGCGCGGCCAGCACCGCGGGCGAGGTGAAGTTTTCACTGGCGATCAGCTGCAGGCCGGTGCGCAGCCGGTCGAGCTCCCCCAGCACCACGCCGGCGATCTCGGGATCCTCCGCCTGCAGGGAGTCGAAATCGGGCCCCCAGAAGGGCGTGCTGCTCATCGGACGACTCCTCGCGCGGTTCGGTGGCGGCTCCACTGTAGGGCCCGGACGACACCGGGGACCCTATCCCGGCGGCCCCGGCGAGCCGGCGCCGGTCCCGCGACCGCGTCGAGCAGGAAGTCGACCCAGACCGCGGTCTGCCCGACCATGTCCCGCTGGGCCGGGTCGTTGTCGGTGGGGTCCTCCAGGTCGTACGCCTCGGAGACGTACGGCATGCCGGGCCGCAGCCGCTGCTCGCGCAGCGTGCTGGCCCGGTCGACCAGGGCCCGCAGCCGCTGGCCGGGTGAGCCGGTGGGCAGGTCGTCGCCGGCGATGCCCTCGGCCAGCCGGGCCAGCTCGCCGAGGGTGAACGCGCGGTGCCGGGAGGCCAGCTGGAACCGCCAGACCGCTCGCACGTGCTCCGCGGTCGACCCGATGAGCAGGTCGGCGCCGGCGACCGCCTCCGGGGTCAGCCGGGTCGACCGGGCCGCAACCAGGTCGGCCGGGGCGACACCGGCCCGGCGCAGCGCCGCGGCCGTGCCCGGCTCGACCGGCCGGTCCGGGCTGGCCCAGGTGCCGGCGCTGGCCACCACGATGTCCACGCCGACCGCGGTGCCGACTCTGGCCCGCAGGCCGGCCCGGAGCAGCAGCTCCGCCGCGGGCGAGCGGCAGACGTTCGCGGTGCAGACGCAGAGGACGTGTGCTGGGTCGCCCATCGGCTCAGGTTACGTCGCCTGTTACGTCTCCTGCCGGGTTCGGCCGCGCTCGACCAGCTCGGGGACGACCTCCTGGAGCTGGTGCAGCGACACCTTGCCCGGCCGCAGCAGCACCGGCTCCGGCCCGGTCACGTCGACGATCGTGGACGGCGCCGGGTCGATGCACATGCCGCCGTCGAGGTAGACCGCGACCGCGTAGCCGAGCTGCTCCTGGGCGTCCTTGGCGGTCAGCGGCACCCGCTTGCCGGTCAGGTTGGCCCCGGAGACGGCGAGCGGGCCGGTGCGGGCCAGCAGCTCCAGCGCGACCGGGTGCATCGGCATCCGGATCGACACCGCGCCGCGGTCGTCGCCGAGGTCCCAGGCCAGCGACGGGGCGTGCTCGATCACCAGGGTCAGCGGCCCCGGCCAGAACGCCTCGACCAGCGCCCGGACCTCCGGCTGGACCATCAGCGTCAGCCCGTCCAGGCCGGACCAGGAGCCGACCATGACCGGGATCGGCAGGTCCCGGCCGCGGCCCTTGCTGGCCGCCAGCGCGTCCACCGCGGCCGGCTGGAACGCGTCCGCGGCCAGCCCGTACGAGGCGTCGACCGGCATGACCACCAGCTCGCCGCGGCGGATCGAGTCGACCGCGGTCTCCAGCCCTTCGGCCCGTTCGACCGGATCGGCGCAGTCGAAGATCAGCGACAAGGCGTCCCCTTGATCGTCGGTGGATGCGGACGGCGTCCAGGCGGCGTCCGGCAAGGCGGAGGGGTCGGCCGATACCGGGGTTGTATCGGTCGACCCGACGACGGCGTCGTCGCTCGGCCCGCGCCGCCAGATGGTCAAGGGGACGCCTAGAACGACTCGATGGACAGCGAGGTGGTGGCCCGGGGCGGCAGGTTCTCCCCGGCGGCCAGGTAGTCCCAGGTGGCCAGGCCGATCATGGCGCCGTTGTCGGTCGACCAGCGCAGCGGCGGCAGGCTCAGCCGCACCCCGGCCTCGGCGCACAGCTCGCCGGCCGCCGCCCGCAGCTGCGGGCTGGCCGCCACCCCGCCGACGATGACCAGGCACTCGGACGGCTGCTCGGCCAGCGCCCGCCGGCACTTGGCCACCAGCACCTCGAGCACCGCGGCGACGAAGCTCGCGGCCACGTCGGCCGGCGGCGCGTCCGGGTTGGCCGCGAGGAACCGCTCGACCGCCGACTTCAGCCCGGAGAACGAGAAGTTCAGCCCGTCGGTGAGCATCGGCCGCGGGAACGGGAAGACCGGGTTGCCGGTCGCCGCGAGCTTGTCGACCACCGGGCCGCCGGGATAGCCGAGGCCGAGCATCCGGGCGACCTTGTCGTACGCCTCCCCCACCGAGTCGTCCACGGTGGAGCCGAGCAGCGTGATCGTGCCGGGGTCGGTCATCCGGGCCAGGAACGTGTGCCCGCCGGAGACCAGCAGGATCGTGGCCGGGTAGTCGACCCGGCGCTCCTCGAGGTCGGCGCTGCGCAGGTGGCCGCGCAGGTGGTTGACGCCCACCACCGGCACGCCCCAGCCCTGGCCGAGGCCGGCCGCGGTGCTCACGCCGACCATGAGCGAGCCGATCAGCCCCGGGCCGCGGGTCACCCCGATCGCGCGCAGCGTGCGCGGGTCGACGCCGGAGTCGTCGAGCACCATCCGCACGGTCGGCAGGATCTTGTCCACGTGCGCCCGGGACGCCATCTCCGGGTAGACCCCGCCGTACCGGTTGTGCAGCGCGACCTGGGACGCGGTCGACGCGGCGACGACCGTGCCGGCCCGGTCGACCAGCGCGACCGAGGTGTCGTCGCACGAGGTCTCGATCCCCAGCACCAGGCCGCCGCGCTGCGAGCCTCGCGGTCGCTCATGCGAGCACCTTGGCGATCTGGTCGGCGGGGACGGCGCCGACCCGCTCGACGGCCGGCATCGGCAGGTTGCAGTTCACCAGCGTGGACGGGACGGTCGCCCGCACCCCGCCGTCCAGCGCGAGGTCGGGCTCGCCGTCGAGCTGGTCGAGCACCTGCCGCATCGACTCGGGCGTCTCCTGGGCGTGCAGGTTGGCGCTGGTGACCAGCAGCGGCCCGACCGTGCGCAGCACCTCCAGCAGCAGCGGGTCGTCCGGGATGCGCACGGCGATCTCGTCCCGGCCGGCCAGCCAGTCCGGCGCGGCGTCCTGGTCGAGCCCCAGGGCCAGCGTGAGCGGCCCGGGCGAGAACGCCGCCAGCAGCCGCTTGGCCGGCCCGGTCATGTCGGCGCCCAGCTCCTCGGCCTGGTCCGGGGACGCGACCATGATCGGCAGGTTGCGGGACAGCGGCCGGCGCTTCATCGTGAACAGCCGGGCCAGCGCGCCGGTACCGTGCACCGGGTGCACGGCCAGCCCGTACACGGTGTCGGTCGGCAGCAGCACGATCCCGCCGCCGCGCAGCGTCTCGACCACGCGCTCGGCGTCAGTCATCGGTCCCTCCGAACAGCGGGGACTGCTCCGTGAGCGGCGTCGCCGGCCGCTCCCGGGTCGGGTCGATGGTCGGGCGGCCGGCGGTCACCCAGCGCAGCACCCGTACGTCCGGGCCGGCGATCCCGGAGTCCTTGACCAGCACGCCGGGCAGCAGGTCGGCGACCTCGGCCCGGAAGTCCCCGGCCACGACCACCTCGGGCCCGGTCACCATCCGCACCACCTCGGCCAGCGGCCCGTGCCGGTACGTCCCGGCGCCGGCGGCGAACCAGCCCGCGTAGGCCCGGCCGGCGCCGGCGTTGCGCAGGCACAGCACCGGCACCGATGGGCCGGCCTGCGCGGCCATCAGCTCCAGCGAGTTCGCGGTGGCGACGCCGGCGCCCAGCGCGAACGCGAGCCCGTTGCCGTACGCGACGCCGGTGCGGACCGCGGTGAGGTTGCCCGGCCCGACGTCCACGGCGATCCGGGAGACGTCGGCGAACGACCGGCCGGCGTCCGCCAGCAGCCCGCTGACCAGCCCGGGCAGGTCCCGCTCGGCCGCCGGCACGCCGGCCTGCGCGCGGCTGGCGAGCACGTCGTCCGCGGTGGCGAGCGCGGCGGCGAAGGTGGCGGTGGAGGTCTCCAGGGCCAGCGTGAGCATCAGGCGGCCTCGGCCAGCAGCTCGGTCTCGATCGCCTCCGGCACGCCGGACCAGCGGGCGCCGTGGCCGGTGATCGCGATCGTCCGGCGCTGCTCGTCGGCCGGGTCGGCGGTCAGCGTGACCGCGAGGTGCTCGGGCAGCTCGCCCTCGACCAGCCCGCCCCACTCGACCAGCGTCACCGACTCGGCCAGGTGCTCGTCCAGCCCGAGGTCGCGGAACTCGGCCACCCCGGCCAGCCGGTAGGTGTCGACGTGCAGCACCGGCACCCGGCCGCCGGCGTAGAACTGGGCCAGCATGAACGTCGGGCTGGTGACCTGGTCCGGCGAGCCGAGCGCGGCCGCGGCCGCCGCGGCGAACGTGGTCTTGCCGGCGGCCAGCGCGCCGTGCAGCAGGACGACGTCCCCGGCCCGGAGCTGCCGGGCGACCGCGGCCGCGACGGCGGCGGTGCGCGCTGGCGACTTCGCGACCACGCGGATGCTCTCTGTAGTCATTCCCCGGCTCTCGCTGCTTTCCCGAAGGTCCGAGGATACGACGAGGTCTCGAAACGGTTGCCCTAAGGGGCACTTCTCGCCCTGGCACCAACTTATCGGCCTTCCGGAGCGTCCCACGTTCGACAGGTTTTCTCGGGTGGGAGAGACATGACCGGATCCGTACGGGTCGGCGTGCTCGGGTCGCTGTCCGTGGAGGTCGGTGGCCGGGCACACGAGGCACCACGCGCGGAGGTGGTGCGGGGGCTGCTCGGCGTGCTGCTGCTCGCCGGCCGGGAGCCGCTGTCGGTGGAGCGGCTCATCTCGCTGGTCTGGGACGACCGGGCCGGGCACACCCGGCCGGCGTCGGTGCACGTGGCGGTGACGAGGCTGCGCAGCTGGCTGGACGAGGCCGGGCTGGCGGCCGAGGTGCGCCGGGAGGGCTGTGGCTACCGGCTGGCGCACGAGTTCGACCTCGACCTCGACCGGCTCAGCGAGCCCGGCGCGGCCGAGGAGCCGGCGGCCGACCGGTGCCTGCGGCTGGCGGCCGCGCTCGCCCGCTACCGCGGGCCGGTGCTGGCCGACGTGGTCCGGCTCGGCCGGTCCGATCCGCTGGTGATCGGGGCCGAGCGGCTGGTGCTGCGGCGCTGCCTGGAGCTGGCCGACGTGGCCGAGGCGACCGGCCGGCCGGAGCTCGGCGTCGGACCGCTGGAGACGTACGCGTCCTGTGACCCGTACGAGGAGATGGTGCAGGCGCGGCTGGTCGAGCTGCTCGCCGCGGCCGGGCGGCCCGAAGCCGCCCGCGGGCGGTACGAGCAGGCCAGGGCGCTGCTGGCCGCGGAGCTCGGCGTCCTGCCCTGCCCCCGGCTGCGCCGCGCCGGCACCAAGGTCGCCGCCTAGGCTCGGCGCCTGCCCGGCCGGCTCGCCGGCCGGGAGGCGGCTGCCGCCGGCGGGCGGTGGTGAACCGGGGCCGGTCGAGCAGGTCGCGGTGGTCCTGCACGTCCGCCCACGCGCCGGAACACCGCCGGCACCGCCTCGCCCTGCGCGGCGGCGTGCTCGACCGCGACCAGCCCGCCGGGCCGCAGCAGCCGGGCCGCGGCGCGCTCGACCGCCCGCACGGTGACCAGCCCGTCCTCGCCGCCCCAGATCGCGGCCGGCGGGTCGTGCTCGGCCACCTCGCGCTGCACCTCGGCCCCGGCCGGCACGTAGGGCGGGTTCGCGGTGACCAGGTCGACGGTCCCGTCCAGGTCCGCGAGCACGCCGGGATCGGCCACGTCGCCCCGGTGCAGCGCGACCGGCAGGCCGGTCGCCGCCACGTTGCGGGCCGCCCAGGCCAGCGCGTGCTCCTCCCGCTCGACCGCGTGCACGGCGACGCCGGGCGCCTCGTCGGCGATCGCCAGCGCGATCGCCGCCGACCCCGCGCACAGGTCGACGACCAGGTCGCCGGGCCGCAGCCGGGCCAGCACCCAGTCGACCAGCACCTCGGTCTCCGGCCGGGGCACGAACACGCCCGGGCCGACGGCGAGGTCGAGCCGGCGGAAGCCGGCCACCCCGGTCAGGTGCTGCAGCGGCACCCGGGCCGCCCGCTGCTCGACCAGCTCGGCGTACCGCCCGGCGGCCTCGGCCGGCAGCCGGTCCAGCAGCACCAGCCGGGTCCGGGACAGTCCGAGCACGTGCGCGGCCAGCTCCTCGGCGTCGTGCCGGGGGCTGGCCACCCCCGCGGCGGCGAGGGCCGCCGCCGCCTCCTCAACTTCCGGCAGCACCAAGCAACGCTTCCGTGTCGGCCTTCTCCAGGGCCGCGACGACGTCGTCCAGGTCGCCGTCGAGCACCTGGTCGAGGTTGTACGCCTTGAAGCCGACCCGGTGGTCGGAGATCCGGTTCTCCGGGAAGTTGTAGGTCCGGACCCGCTCGCTGCGGTCGACCGTGCGGACCTGGGAGCGCCGTGCGTCGGCCGCCTCCTTGTCCGCCTCCTCCTGGGCCTGCGCGAGCAGCCGGGAGCGCAGCACCCGCAGGCCGGCCTCCCGGTTCTGCAGCTGGCTCTTCTCGTTCTGCATCGACACGACCGTGCCGGTCGGGATGTGGGTGATCCGGACCGCGGAGTCGGTGGTGTTGACGCTCTGCCCGCCCGGCCCGGACGAGCGGTAGACGTCGATGCGCAGGTCGGCCGGGTCGATCTGGACGTCGACGTCCTCGGCCTCGGGCAGCACCAGCACGCCGGCCGCGCTGGTGTGGATGCGGCCCTGTGACTCGGTGGCCGGCACCCGCTGCACCCGGTGCACGCCGCCCTCGTACTTCAGCTTCCGCCACACGCCGGAGTCGGCCCGCCCACGGACCGCGACCGTCACGTCCTTGTAGCCGCCGAGGTCGGACTGCTCGGCGTCGAGGATCTCGGTCTTCCAGCCCTGCCGCTCGGCGTAGCGCAGGTACATCCGCAGCAGGTCGCCGGCGAACAGCGCCGACTCCTCACCGCCCTCGCCGGCCTTGATCTGCAGGATCACGTCCTTGCCGTCGTTGGGGTCGCGCGGCAGCAGCAGCTGGCGCAGCTTGTCCTGCAGCGCGCCCTCCCGGGCGGCGAGCTCGGTCGCCTCGGCGGCGAACGACGCGTCCTCGCCGGCCAGCTCGCGGGCGGTGGCCAGGTCGCCCTGGGTGGCCTCGAGCTGGTGCGCGGTCTCGGCGATCTGGGCCAGCTCCGCGTAGCGCCGGCCGAGCCGGCGGGCCAGCGCCTGGTCGGCGTGCACGGACGGGTCGGCGAGCTTGCGCTCCAGCTCGGCGTGCTCGGCGAGCAGCGCAGGCAGGCTCTCCGGGGTGGTCATCGTGGTCTCCTGACAACGAACGACGCCCACCCCGCGATGGGGTGGGCGCCGTGGGAAGAGCTAGTTGCCGGCGCGCTGGCGCTTGCCGTACCGCTGCTCGAACCGGGCGACGCGGCCGCCGGTGTCGAGGATCTTCTGCTTGCCGGTGTAGAACGGGTGGCACTGCGAGCACACGTCGGCGTGGATCACGCCGTTCGGCGCGGTGCTGCGGGTCTGGAACGTGTTCCCGCAGGAGCAGGTGACCGTCGTCTCGACGTAGTCAGGGTGGATTCCGGGCTTCACGATCTGGGTCCTCTCGTATGGTGGCCGCCGGGTCGCCGGGTCGTACGTGGCGTGAACCGGAGCCGAGGTCGTGACCAGTGTGCCAGAGCGGCCCACTGAACCTTCAAACAGTGCCGGCGACCTGGGCATTCCCCGCCGGGTTGAGCGCCGCCATGCAGATCACGTCGTGCCTGTGGCCGTCCCAGAGCAGGCCGCCGCGCTTGACGCCCTCCACCGTGAACCCGGACTTCACGTACGACTTCTGGGCCCGGACGTTGTAGTCGAAGACCTCCAGCTCGACCCGGTAGAGGCCGAGCTCGCCGAAGGCGAAGTCCAGGACCAGGCCGGTGGCCTCGGTGCCGAGCCCCTCCCCCGGCCGGCGGTCCAGTGCGATCCGGAAGCCGGCCGAGCCGTTGTCGGTGTCGATCTCGTTGAGCGCGCAGTCACCGAGCCACCCACCGCCATCGGTCTCGGTGACGGCCCAGTCGTACCGGCCCTCGGCGTCGCCCCGGCTCGCCAGCCAGGCCTCGATGTCGGCCCGGGTGAACGTCCGGTGCGTGCCGGTGAGCCGCCGGAGCTCGGGGTTCTGCAGGGCCCGCAGTTGGTCCTCGACGTCGGTCACGTCGAGCGGGCGCAGCGTGACCCGCGGGCCGCGCAGGACCTTCCGCACTCAGGGCCTGCCTCTCGGGCATCTGACGGCGCCGGACGCCCGTATCCACCGACACACGAGAGACAGGCCGCCTAGTCCTGACCCGGCGTCGACTTGGCGATCTGCATGAGGAACTCGACGTTGGTCCGGGTCTGCTTCAGCCGGTCCAGCAGCAGGTCGATCGCCTGCTGCGGGTCGAGCGCGTCGAGCACCCGGCGCAGCTTGATGCACGATCGCCAGCTCCTCGGGAGCCAGCAGGATCTCCTCCTTGCGGGTGCCGGACGCGATCGACGTCGACCGCGGGGAAGACCCGCTTGTCGGCGATCTTGCGGTCGAGCTTGAGCTCGGCGTTGCCGGTGCCCTTGAACTCCTCGAAGATCACCGTGTCCATCGTCGAGCCGGTCTCGACCAGCGCCGTGGCGATGATCGTCAGCGAGCCGCCGTTCTCGATGTTGCGGGCCGCGCCGAGGAAGCGCTTCGGCGGGTAGAGCGCGGTCGAGTCGACACCACCGGAGAGGATCCGGCCGCAGGCCGGCGCCGCCAGGTTGTACGCGCGGCCGAGCCGGGTGATCGAGTCCAGCAGCACGACGACGTCGTGGCCGATCTCGACCAGCCGCTTGGCCCGCTCGATCGACAGCTCCGCGACCGTGGTGTGGTCCGTCGGCGGCCGGTCGAAGTGGTCGAGGCGATGACCTCGCCCTTCACCGAGCGCTGCATGTCGGTGACCTCCTCCGGCCGCTCGTCGACGAGGACGACCATGAGGTGGCACTCCGGGTTGTTCGTGGTGATCGCGTTGGCGATCGCCTGCAGCACCATCGTCTTGCCGGCCTTCGGCGGGCTGACGATCAGCGCCCGCTGGCCCTTGCCGATCGGCATGACCAGGTCGATGACCCGCGTGGTGAGCAGGTGCGGCTCGGTCTCCAGCCGCAGCCGCTCCTGCGGGTAGAGCGGGGTCAGCTTCGTGAACTCGGGCCGGGTCTTCGGCCTGCTCCGGGTCCAGCCCGTTGACCGTGTCGAGCCGGACCAGCGCGTTGTACTTGTCCTTGCCGCTCGCCCTCGCGCGGCTGGCGGACCGCGCCGGTGATCGCGTCACCGCGGCGCAGGCCGTACCGGCGCACCTGGGACAGCGAGACGTAGACGTCGTTCGGGCCGGTCAGGTAGCCGGTGGTGCGGACGAACGCGTAGTTGTCGAGCACGTCGAGGATGCCGGCGACCGGCAGCAGGACGTCGTCCTCGGTGATGGCCGGCTCGCCCTGGTCGGCGAAGCGGTCGCCGCCGCCGCAGCGGTTGCGCCGGTTGCGGTCGCGGTAGCGGCGCCCGCCGCCGGCCGCTGCGGCCCTCGAAGTCGTCGTCGTCGTCCCGGTCGCCGCGGTTGTCGCGGTCGGTGCGGTCGGTGCGGTCGGCGCGGTCGTCGGTGCGGTTGTCGTCGCGGTCGTCGCGGCCGTCGCGGTTGTCGCCGCCGCTGGTCGCCCGCTGGTCGTCGCGGTCGCCGCGGTCGTCGCGGTCGCCGGTCGTCGCGGTCGCCGCCGGTCGCGGTCGGCCGGTCGCCGTCGCGGTCGCCGGTCGCCGGTCGGTCGCGGTCGTCGCGGTCGCGGTCGCGTCGGCCGCGGTCGCCGTCGGCGCCGGTCGCCGGCCGGCGCGGTCGCCGTCGGCGCTCCGGTCCCGGCCGCCGCGCTCGTCCTACGGTCGCGGCCGCCGCGCTCGTCGGTGCGGTCCCGGTCGCCGCGCTCGTCCGTGCGGTCGCGGCCCTGGCCGTCGCGCTGGTCGCGCGGTCGCGCTCCCGCCGGCTCGGCCGGTCGGTCGCCGGCGCCGCGGCGGTGTCGGTCGACGCCGGCCGTCGGCCCGCGCCGGAGTCCTGCGGCGGGCGCCGGCGCCGACGCGGTGGCGCTGACCGCGGTCAGCGCCGCGCTCGGGCCGCTCGTCGGCCCGCGCGGAGTCGGCACCGGCCGGCGTGTCGGCGTCGGCCGGGCCGCCGGCCGGCTCGTCCGTGCTCGCCGGGCTGCCCGCCGGCCGGCTGGCGCTGCGGCGCTGCCGGGTGCGGGCCGTCGGAGCCGGGCGGCGTCGGCCGGGCCGGCCGCCGGCGGGGCGGACGTGGTCGCCTCGGGGCCGCCCAGCGGAGCTGGTCGCTGCCCTGGCGTAGACCCCTGACCAGCGCCGTTGCCGCTCTGCTTGGCCTGGATGGCGGCGACCAGGTCGCCCTTGCGCATCCGGCCGGTGCCGGTGATGCCAGCGCGCCGGCGAGGCGCTGCAGCTCGGGCAGCAGCATGCCGGACAGCCCGTCGCCGCGCGGCGCGGGCGGGCCTCGTCCCGGAAGCGGCAGTGCCTCGGTCGGACCGGCGGCCGGCCTGCGCGCCGGTCAGGCGAGGTCGGTGGTTTCACTCACGGTGCAGTGTCCCTTCCCTGCCGGGATCAACCTGCGGCCGGGGTCGAGCGACCGGCCGTTCCGGCCGGTGAACGGTCCGCCTGTGGCGGACCGGCGTGGAGCCGCTGGAGCGCCGCGGAGCGAACGTGCGAGCTCCGTGAGAGACGCGGACAGCGAGGTCTCGTGCGGAGTGCAGCGATGTTCTGCGACGAACCAAGACCCCGCCGAGAGCGCGCCCGTGTGGGCGGCTGGTGATGCGAAGCCTAGACGCTGCGCTCCACGACCGGCAACAACACCGGCCGTACCAGCGTGTTCCCGTGCCGCGACGATCACCCGGCGCAGCCCGAGCAACTCGCGCCCCGGCCGGGTCGACCGCCAGCGCCTCGCACCGTCCAGCCCGCGCGGCGCGTCACCGAGCCGAGGTCGTCGGCGGGGCCGGCGAAGGCCGAGCACCGACGGCCCGGCGCCGGAGACGACGGCCGGCACGCCGCGCGCGCGCAGCGCGTCGACCAGCGCGGCGCGTCCGGCATCGCGGCGGCCCGCTGCCGCTGGTGCAGCCGGTCCTCGGTGCGCCGCCAGCAGCAGGTCGGGGTCGCGCGGTGAGCGCGTGCACCAGCAGCGCCGCCCGGCCGGCGTTGCGTGCGCGGCGTCGGCGTGCGGCACGGTCTCCGGCAGCAGCCCGCGGGCCACTGGCGTCGACAGCGCTGGTCGCCGGGCACGAACACGCACCGGCGCGCAGCGCCGGGCTGACCGGCAGCCGCACCGCCCGGGCCGGCCCGTCGGCCGGCGTCCAGGAGAGCGTGAGCCCGCCGAGCAGGCAGGCCGCGACGTTGTCCGGGTGGCCCTCGAGCTCGGTGGCCAGCGCCAGCACCGCGTCGTCGTCGAGCGCGTCGGCGCCGCCGAGCACAGCGCGCGGGCGGCGACGACGCCCGGCGACGATCGCGGCGGCGGAGGAGCCCAGCCCGCGGCCGTGCGGGATGCGGTTCGCGCAGACCACCTCGCAGCCCGCGCGGCTGGCCGCCGAGCGCGTCGAAGCGCGGCCCGCAGGGCGCGGACGACCAGGTGCGGCTCGTCCGCGGGCAGCTCGTCCGCGCCCTCGCCGGCGACGTCGACGGACAGGCCCGTCGTCGGCGACCCGGACGACGACGTCGTCGTAGCAGGCCAGGGCCAGCCCGAGCGCGTCGAAGCCGGGCCCGAGGTTGGCGCTGGTCGCGGGGACCCGGACCCGCACCGGGCGGCCCGGAACGCCGCCCGGGATGCCGCGCCACCCCTCGCCACCGCTGCAGGCTAGCGTCAGGCCAGGCCGAGCGATGCCGCGGCCGCGGCCGCGTCGACCGGGATCGTGACCGGCGCCGGCGCGCCGGAGATCGCCCACTCCGGGTCCTTGAGGCCGTTGCCGGTCACCGTGCAGACGACGCGCTGCCCCGGCTCGAGCCGCCGGCGTCGGCGACCTGCAGCAGCCCGGCGACGCTGGCGCGCCGAGGCCGGCTCGACGAACACGCCCTCGCTGCGGGCCAGCAGCCGGTACGCGGCCAGGATCTGCCCGGTCGGTGACGGCGTCGATCCGCCCGCCGGACTCGTCGCGGGCGGCCACGCGCCTGGTCCAGGACGCCGGGTTGCCGATCCGGATCGCGGTGGCGATCGTCGTCGGCTCGCGGCACCGGCTGCGCCGGTCACGATCGGCGCGGCGCCGGCGGCCTGGAAGCCGCACATCCGCGGCGTGCGGGCGCGATCCGTCGGCGGCGTACTCGCGTGTAGCCCTTCCAGTAGGCGGTGATGTTGCCGGCGTTGCCGACCGGCAGGCAGTGGACGTCCGGGGCGTCGCCGAGCGACGTCGCACGATCTCGAACGCGGCCGTCTTCTGCCCCTCGATCCGGTACGGGTTGACCGAGTTGACCAGCGCGACCGGGTAGTCGCTCGGCCAGCTTGCGGGCCAGCGCGAGGCAGTCGTCGAAGTTGCCGTCGACCTGCAGCAGCCTGCGCGCCGTGCACCAGCGCCTGGGCCAGCTTGCCGAGCGCGATCTTGCCCTGCGGGCACGAGCACGGCGCAGATCAGCCCGGCGCGCGCCGCGTAGGCGGCGGCGCGACGCGCTGGTGTTGCCGGTGCGAGGCGCAGATGACCGCCTTCGCGCCGTCCTCGACGGCCTTGGTGATCGCCATCGTCATGCCGCGGTCCTTGAACGACCCGGTCGGGTTGGCGCCCTCGACCTTGAGGTAGACCTCGCAGCCGGTCCGCTCGGACAGCTCCGGCGCCGGCACCAGCGGCGTGCCGCCCTCGAGCAGCGTGACGACCGGCGTCGCCGGCGGCTGACCGGCAGCCGGTCCCGGTACTCCTCGATCACGCCGGGCCAGCCGGCGGAGCGGGTCGCCGCGATCGTCACCCGGACAGCGTACGGCGGACTCGCCTGCTCGACCCGCATCACGCTGGTCACGCTCGCGGACGGCGGCCAGTGTCGCGCAGCGTCGTCGACGGTGGCGGCCAGCGCGGCGTCCGGCGCGCTGTGGGTGACGAGCACCAGCGTCGCGTCGTCGCCGCGGCCGTCCTGGCGCACGGTCGAGATGCTCACCTCGTGCGCGGCGAACGCCTGCGCGACCGCGGCCAGCACGCCCGGCTGGTCGGCGACGTCGAGGCTGACGTGGTAGCGGGTCGGCGTCTCGCCCATCGGCCGCACCGGCAGGTCGGCGTACGCCGACTCGCCCGGCGCCGCGACCGCCGGCCAGCCGGTTGCGGGCGACCGCGACCAGGTCGCCGAGCACGGCGCTGCGCGGTCGGCGCGCCGCCGGCGCCCCGGCCGTAGAACATCAGCTGCCCGGCCGCCTCGGCCTCGACGAACACGGCGTTGAACGCGTCGCCGACGCCGGCCAGCGGGTGCGTGCGCGGGATCATCGCCGGGTGCACGCGGACCGCCGACCGAGCCGTCGTCCCGGTCGCCGCGCTCGCAGATCGCCAGCAGCTTGACCGTGCAGCCCATCGCCTGCGGCGCGGCGCCACGTCGGCGGCGGTCACCTCGGCGATGCCCTCGCGGTACACGTCGGCGGCGGTGACCCGGGTGTGGAAGGCCAGCGCCGGCCAGGATCGCCGCCTTGGCCGCGGCGTCGAAGCCGTCGACGTCGGCGGTCGGGTCGGCCTCGGCGTAGCCGAGCGCGGTCGCCTCGGCCAGCGCCTCGGCGAACCCGGCGCCGGTCGCGTCCATCCGGGACAGGATGTAGTTGGTGGTGCCGTTGACGATGCCGAGCACCCGGCGTGATCCGGTCGCCGGCCAGCGACTCGCGCAGCGGCCGCAGCAGCGGGATCGCGCCGGCGACCGACGGCCTCGTAGTAGAGGTCGACGCCGGCCTCGCCGGCCGCCGCGTGCAGCGTCGCGCCGTCCTCGGCCAGCAGCGCCTTGTTCGCGGTGACCACCGACTTGCCGGTCTTCGATCGCCGCCAGCAGCAGCGTGCGGGCCGGCTCGATGCCGCCGATCACCTCGACGACGAGGTCGACGTCGTCGGCCGCTCGACCAGCGCCTGCGGCGTCGGTGGTGAGCAGCTCGGCCGGCACGTCCGGGTGCCGGGCCGGGCCGGCGCACGGCGATGCCGGCCAGCTCGAGCGGCGCGCCGACCCGGGCGGCGAGGTCGTCGGCCTGCTCGTCGCAGCAGCCGGACCACCTCGGCTGCCGACGGTGCCGCAGCCCAGCAGCGCGACCTTCACCGGCGCCGCCGGAAGATCACGCCGAACACCAGCCAGACCACGACGAGCCCGGCGACCAGCGTGGCCACGATCGAGCCGCCGCCCTCGCCGGTCGCCGCCAGCAGCAGGACCAGCACCGCCGAGCACCACGATCAGCCAGGTGCTGGTCTTCGACCTTCCGGGCCATCAGGGCACGTCCAGGCGGAGCAGGTCTCGACGGTCTCCCGCCGCACGATGACCCGGGCCGCGCCGTCGCCGACCGCGACCACCGGCGGCGCGAGCAGGTGGTTGTAGTTGCTCGCCATGCGACGGCAGTACGCGCCGGTCGCGGCGACCGCGAGCAGGTCGCCGGGCGCGCAGGTCGGCCGGCAGCCAGAGGTCGCGGACCACGATGTCGCCGCTCTCGCAGTGCTTGCCGACCACCCGGCACAGCACCGGCGGCGCGTCGCGAGCCCGGGACGGCCAGCACGCAGGTGTAGCTGCGCGTCGTACAGCGCGGTGCGGATGTTGTCGCTCATCCCGCCGTCGACCGAGACGTAGCGCGCGCGGTGCCGGCGAGCTGTCCTTGACGTGCCGACCTCGTAGAGGGTGACCGCGGCGGGGCCGGCGATCGCCCGGCCCGGCTCGACCGCCAGCCGCGGCACGGCCAGCCCGGCCGCCGCGCACTCCCGGGCGACGATCGCCCGCAGTCGACGCGGCCAGCGCCGGCACGTCCATCGGGTCGTCCGCGGCCGTGTAGGCGATGCCGAGGCCGCCGCCGAGGTCGAGGTCGGCGGGCGTCGCGCCGAGCTCGTCCCGCAGCTGGGCCAGCAGGCGCGACCACCCGGTGCGCGGCGACCTCGAAGCCGGAGGTGTCGAAGATCTGCGAGCCGATGTGCGAGTGCAGCGCCGACCAGCTCCAGCGAGGCGTGGCCGAGCACCCGGCGGCACGCCTCGAACGCGTCGCCGCCGGCCAGCGAGAAGCCGAACTTCTGGTCCTCGTGCGCGGTGGCGATGAACTCGTGGGTGTGCGCCTCGACGCCGACGGTGGCCCGGACGAGCACCGGCTGGCGCCGACCGCGCTCCTCGGCGCAGCCAGGCCAGCCGGGCGATCTCGGCGAACGAGTCGACCACGATCCGGCCGACGCCGGCGTCGAGCGCCTGCTCCAGCTCGGCGACGCGACTTGTTGTTGCCGTGCAAGGCGATCCGCTCCGGCGGGACCTCGGCCCGCAGCGCGGCGGCCAGCTCGCCGCCGGTGCAGACGTCGAGCCCGAGGCCCTCCTCGGCCACCCAGCGCAGCGCGGCGAGGCTGCAGGAACGCCTTGGCCGCGTAGTGCACGTCGGCGCCGGCGAACGCCTGCACGAAGTCGCGGCAGCGGGACCGGAAGTCGGCCTCGTCCAGCACGAACGCCGGGGTGCCGAACTCGGTCGCCAGGTCGCGGACGTCGACCCCGCCGAGCGTCAGCGCGCCGGACTCGTCCCGGGTCGCGGTCGCCGGCCAGACCGAGGCGGCCAGCCTCGCCGGGTCGGCCGGCGGGACCAGCAGCGCCGACGGCGGCTCGGTGACGTCGGCGTGCAGGGCGCCGGCCTCGTGCGTCCTCACGTCACATCCGGTCCGGCGCGGAGACGCCGAGCAGGCCGAGGCCGTTGTCCAGCACGATCCGGGTCGCCTCGCACAGCCACAGCCGGGCGTGCACGAGTCCGGCCCCGGCGAGTCCTCGTGCCGCTCGGCAGCACCCGGCAGGCGTCGTAGAACCGGTGGTAGGTGCCGGCCAGCTCCTCCAGGTAGCGGGCGACCCGGTGCGGCGCGCGCAGCTCGGCCGCGGCCGCGACCACCCGCGGGAACTCGCCGAGCGCCCGGAGCAGGTCGCCCTCCCGCTCGTGCGCGAGCAGCCCGTAGTCGATCTCGGCCGGCGGCGGCAGGCTGACGCCGAGCTCGCGGCGTTGCGACCGAGCGAGGCCAGCCGGGCGTGCGCGTACTGCACGTAGAAGACCGGGTTGTCGTTGGTCCGGGCGGCCCACAGCGTCCACGTCGATGTCGATCGGCGAGTCCATCGACCAGCGCACCAGCGCGTACCGCGCGGCGTCGGCGCCGATCAGCGCGATCGCCTCGTCCAGGGTGACCAGGTTGCCGGCCCGCTTGCTCATCCGCGCCGCCGTGCAGCGTTCACCAGCTGGCCGATGAGGATCTCGACGGTCTGGTCCGGGTCGTCGCCGAAGCAGCGACGCGATCGCCCGCATCCGGCCGACGTAGCCGTGGTGGTCGGCGCCGAGCAGGATCGACGCCCGGTCCGAGCCCCGTCGCCGCTTGTCCAGGTAGTAGGCGCAGTCGGCGGCGAAGTAGGTCGGCCGGCCGTCCGAGCGGACCAGCACCCGGTCCTTGTCGTCGCCGAAGTCGGTGGTGCGCAGCCAGACCGCGCCGTCGGCCTCGTAGACGTGGCCCTGCTCCCGCAGCCGGGTCGACCGCCTCGCTCGATCTCCCCGTTCGCGTGCAGGGTGCGCTCGGAGAAGTAGACGTCGAACTCGACGCCGAAGTCGGCCAGCGACCGCTTGATCTCGGCGAGCATCAGCTCGACGCCCTCGATCCGGAAGACCTCCGACCCGCTTCTCCTCCGGCTCGTCCAGCACCCCGGGGTTGGCGGCGACCACCGCCGTGGCGATCTGCTCGATGTAGTCGCCCTCGTAGCCGTCCTCCGGGGTCGGCTGCCCGGTCGCGGCCGCCACCAGCGACCGCGGCGAACCGGTCGATCTGGGCGCCGGCGTCGTTGAAGTAGTACTCCCGGGTCACCTCGGCGCCGCTGGCCTCCAGCAGCCGGGCCAGCGAGTCGCCGACCGCGGCCCACCGGGCGTGCGCCAGGTGCAGCGGGCCGGTCGGGTTGGCCGAGACGAACTCCAGGTTGAGGTGGCTGGCCGGCGTTGACCTCGCCCCGCCCGTACGCCGGGCCGGCCTCGACGACCGTGCGGACCAGGCCGGCCAGCGCGTCCTTGGCCAGCGTGATGTTGAGGAAGCCGGGGCCGGCGACGTCGACCCTGGCGATGCCGGGGTGCTCCCGCAGCCGGGCGGCGATCAGCTCGGCGACCTCCCGCGGCGGCCGGCCGGCCGGCTTGGCCAGCCGGAGCGCGACGTTGGTGGCGTAGTCGCCGTGCTCGCGGGACTTGGGGCGCTCCACGACCGCGCTGTCCGGGACGGATACGGCCAGCTCACCGGCGTCCACTGCGGCGCGGACGGCGGCCAGCACCGCGGCGGCGAGCTCCTCGGGGGTCACAGCGACAATGCTACTGATCCCCCTGGTTCGTCCCCGGACTCGCTCCGCTGCTCGGACGGGCGACCTCACAGGACCTTAAGGCAGCGCCCGTACCATGTGGCCCGTCGTTGACCCTCAGAGCGAGAGCGCCGGGATGCCCCCCAAGAAGAAGACCACACCCCGCAAGAGCACGCCGCCGCCGCGGGCCGCCGGCGGGGGTGGCCGGTCCGGGCGCAAGCCCCCGCCGCCGATCACCGTCGGCCGGCCGAAGCCCTGGGGCCTGATCGCGCTCACCCTGGTCGTGGTCGTCTTCGCCGGCCTCGTGATCGGGTACGCGGTGTTCCGGGTCAACAAGTCCAACCAGAACAGCCCCGAGGCCAAGGCCGAGGACGCGAAGGCGATCCCGGGCATCGTGCTGAAGGACTTCCCGAGCCGCAACCACGTGCAGGGCGTCGTCAACTACCCCGACAGCCCGCCGTTCGGCGGCGACCACGACCCGACCTGGGCCGACTGCAACGGCACCGTCTACCCGTCGGAGCTCCGCAAGGAAAACGCGGTGCACATGCTGGAGCACGGCGCGGTGTGGATCACGTACAAGCCGGGGCTGGCCGCCGACCAGGTCGACGCGCTGAAGCAGCGGGTCTCCGGCGTGGGCTACATGGCCCTGAGCCCGTACCCGGGGCTCAAGTCCAACGTCTCGCTGCAGTCCTGGGGCCACCAGCTGTTCGTGGACAGCGCGACCGACCCGCGGGTGGGCCGGTTCATCGACGACCTGCGGCTCAACTCGGCGGTGACCCCGGAGTTCGGCGCGACGCTGCACCAACCCGGACTTCAAGGCCAACCCGTCGCCGCCGGACCCGTCCGGCGCGGCCGCGCCGTCGGCGAGCGCCACGGCGGGCTGACCTTGACCCGACCGGGCCGGACTGCGGAGGGGGACACTGGAGGCGTGGCGACGCTGGAGCAGGACCCCGACACCGCTGAGGTCGACTACGACGACCGCCGGCCGCGGTGGCTGCTTGTCGTGCTCGGCGTGGTCTGCGCCGTCGCGCTGCTCGGTGCCGGTGCGGCGCTGACCGTGCTCACCGGCATCGGCACCGACCGGCCGCCCGCGGTGGACTCGGTCGACGCCGGGTTCGCCCGGGACATGGCCACCCACCACGACCAGGCCGTGCAGATGGCGCAGGTGGTGCGGGACAACAGCACGGACCCGGCGGTACGGCTGCTGGCGTTCGACATCGAGACCGGGCAGCTCGCCCAGATCGGCCAGATGCGCGGCTGGCTGGACGCCTGGGGGCAGACCGGCCAGTCCGACATCCCGCAGATGTCCTGGATGGGGCACACGATCGCGCCCGGCCAGCTGATGCCCGGGATGGCGACCACGGCCGAGCTGGCCAAGCTGCGCGGGCTGCGCGGCAAGGCGATGGACGTCTACTTCCTGCAGCTGATGATCCGCCACCACGAGGGCGGCCTGCAGATGGCGCAGTACGGCGCCGAGCACGCCGCCGAGCCGTACGTGCGGACGATGGCCGGCGCGATCGTCACCGCCCAGCAGAACGAGGTCGTGACGATGGAGCAGATGCTGCGGGAGCGGGGCGCGCGGCCGCTCAGCTGAGCCCGCCCGCCAGCCGCCGGACCGCGTCGACCACGTCGTCCGGGTCGAACGGCTTGATCACGTACTCGTCCGCGCCCGCGTCCGACGCCCTGCTCCAGGTCCGCCGGCCGGGTCCGCGCGCTGATCAGCACGATGCGGGCCCGGCTGGTGAGCGGATCGGACCGCAGCCGGCGGGCGGTCGTGATCCCGTCCATCCCCGGCATCATCACGTCCAGCGTCACCACGTCCGGGTCGAGCTCGCGCGCCTTTCCCAGCGCGTCCAGCCCGTCCACCGCCTCGTGCACCTCGAAACCCTCCAGCTCGAGGTTGATCACGATCAGCTGGCGGATGACGGCCTCGTCGTCGACGACCAGCACCCGAGGCGGTCGCTCCGGCACGCCGTCACCGTACCGGCCCGACCCGCTGTCCGTGGTCGGCACCCTGGTAACCTGTCCGGGTCGCTGAGCCCCCGTAGCTCAGGGGATAGAGCACCGCCCTCCGGAGGCGGGGGCGCAGGTTCGAATCC
>CAVYOJ010000006.1:0-370856 GCA_963770145.1 uncultured Actinomycetota bacterium
TGCCGGGGGCACACGCCGCAACCTGCACCTATGACACTAAGTAATTTGTCCCCTAGTTTGATATGCCCGTTTCGTGGGACGAGGGTGGATGAGCCGATCCCACACGGGTCTGTGATCCCTGCACCGGAACCGACGGCTGTCGTCTGAGCGGCGACGACAGCAAAGGTTCACGATTCGAGGCACCGCCCACGAGGGGCGGTGCTCGATGAGTGGCAGCCGACGATCCGC
The DNA here is from genome assembly GCA_963770145.1 of uncultured Actinomycetota bacterium. Taxonomy (GTDB): domain Bacteria; phylum Actinomycetota; class Actinomycetes; order Mycobacteriales; family CADCTP01; genus CADCTP01. Next base: position 229 of record CAVYOJ010000006.1, read on the forward strand.
AAGAACCTCACCCGACTTCGCCGCGGCGTCCAGAGCCAGCCCCACGAGCGCAATCTGCGGCGGTGGGCTCGCTGGTGACATCAGGCGATCTCGGCGGGTTGCACCGCGTCCTGACCGGCCTGGACCGCGACTCGATCGAGATGCGCGAGGTCTCCCCCATGGGCGGGCTGCTGTCCGAGCAGGAACGAATGGAAGCGCCGGCGCGCTGATGCGCCGCGATCGGCTCGAGCACGCCATCCGCACCAGCTGCCAGATCATCGATGCAACCGAAGTCATCATCGTCGGATCCCAAGCCATCCTCGGCACCTACGGCGAGGACAAGCTCCCGGCTGCGGCCACCATGTCCGCCGAAGTCGACGTCCTGCCCATCGCCAGCACCGACGTCGAGACCGAACGCCTCGCTGACGCCATCGAAGGCGTGGCCGGCGAGTTATCACGATTCGAGCAGACACACGGATACAGCATCGACGGTGTCGATGTGACGACGTCCGCACTCCCCGACGGATAGCGCGGGACGTCTCGTCCGAGTACAGAACGCCAACACTGCTGCGCCCAGCGGCGAACCCCGGTTCACCGGCCGGCTGGTGCGTCGACAAGGAAGACCTCTGCGTCGCCAAGCTCTGCGCTCTCCGCGAGAAGGACCAGAACTTCGTCGCCGCGCTGCTCGACGCGCGCCTAGCCCGTCATCCGAGCCCGCGAGCACCACAGCCGCTGGTGTGACTCCGGCAAAGTCACTGAAGTGACTGGTGGTCCGAGGCATACTCCGACTGATGGACTCCATTGCGGCCCAAGAGCGACGTGACCAGTGGGCGAGCGCAATCTGTTCGGGCCTGGTTGACGGACTGGACGGGCATCCTGCGCTTGGTCCGGATGTCTTCGCGCTCCGATCAGGGGATCCGGTGTTGTTACGTGCACTCGCGGTGGCCCGGATTGCAACACTCGCCGCGGGTGGCTCGTCGACCGAGCGGATCACGCAGGTGTTGGTCGCTTCCGGAGTGTGCCTGGATACCAGCGACGTCGGCGATCTGACCGAACGGGTCGTCCGGTGGTTCGAGTCCGACGGGATCACCGGGTCGTTCCAGTTGCGGGGCTTTGGGCTGCAAGCCTGGAGCCCGGAGAGCACTTACCGGCTCCTGTTGGAACTGTGGTCGGCACGCCGCCTCGGATCGGCTTCTGCCAGTCAGATCAAGCGAGAATTACGGCACTGCTGGGGCGTCGACCAAGCCGAATGGCTCGATACGTGTCTGTCCCGCCCGATCGAGCCACTACGGGACTACCCCGACGTACTTAGAGAGCTTAGGGCCGAACCCGACGGACGCGTCAGTAATGTGGCTGCGCTTACTCTGCACGGTTCTGCGAGCAACCAAGCGTGGGAACGGTGGGCCGACCGGTTGCCGTTCGACGTCTTGCAGGCCGAGCACCTGCTGGATGTGGGTGGTGACCTGATCCGCGGCACCATGGCCCTCAGTTCCCTGAGCCGACAGGATGAGTCGCCGAATTCGGGCCTATCGGGGCGTGCGGCCCGAGCCTTGGAGATCATCGAAGATCAGATCCGCCGGATGGAAACGGCGGTGGGCGGGTTGACCACTCGCGAGCGCGATCTGGTGCGCGAGCGCTCGGACGAGGTGCGTTTCCAGGACGGGTGCATCGAATCCTTAGTGGCTTGGTCGTGCGGCAGGCAGTACCCGTCGTCCTGGGCAGCTGATCCAGGAGTCGCCCACGGCATGTGGGGTCCGCTGCCCTGGTGGACTATGACGCTCGACGGCGAGGATCAAATGAGGGCCGCTGACGCGGCGTTGGCGACGGGCACTCTGCCTCTCGGCTTTGGCTGCGAGCCGGCGATCCCCGATCGGGTCGACCTGCTCTGTCGAACATTGCCGACCGGTCTGTCGCGACTGCGTACCCAACTTTCCTTCGACCTGACCAACCCCGCCCACGTAGGCGAACTGCTCCTGATCGGTCGTCGGGGCGAGATCTGCGTCGAGGTGCTAGGGCGGCGTTGCGTCGAGCCGGACGAGCCTGAACTCGTCCGGATGGGCGTTCTTAATGTCGCTGTCCAACCGGAGACAGCGCAACCGATGATCGAAATGGCCTGCCGGTCGCTGCGAGCCCTGCTGCCGCCGAATTGTGAGCTGGGCAAGGACGGCGGTGGGATCCCGCTGCTGGACGCGGCGTTGGCAGGATCGAGTGCTCGTCATGTCGACCATTGGCCGGTTGGACGTCGTTTGTTGGTCACTGGACCCGAACCTGCCGGACAGATCAAACTCGAGGCCGAGCACACCAGGACGACCAAGAGAGGTTCCGGGCAGCCGATGGTCATGCACCGGGGCGACGGGTTCGTGTACGTGCAGAGCAACCCGGCCATCCCGGGGATGCTGAAGGTCGGCTACGGCGACAAGCTGTCGGAAGACCGTGCTCAAGAGCTGTCCAACACGTCCGTGCCCTTCCCGTTCGAGGTACTGTTCCGGGCCCGGGTCTCACAGGCGCGGAAGGTCGAGCAGGCGGCCCACCGCCTATTGGCTGTTCATCGGGTGGCTCCGAACCGGGAGTTCTTCTGCGTCACCCAGGACGCTGCTGAGGAAGCAATCCGATACGGCAACGAGCTGGTCAACGGGATCCGCGCCTGGGAGCCGATGCCGGCGACGCACCGGTTGCGATCCGGCGACGCGCTGGTTCTGCCACTGCGTGCGAACCAGGTGTTCGTCGCCACGGCCTACGCGGACCTTCTGGCTCCGGTCGCCAGTGTCGTCGACGTCTGGCAGGCACACGCCGACGGGGACGTCTTGGAGCTGCAGGTCGACGACGATCCCGGTGCGTTTCACGGCCTGAGCGACGGGGATGCGGCAGCCGAGGAAGATCCGCTGCCGTACCTCAACCGGGAAGAGACCGTACCCAATGGGTGCCTCATCGGCCGAGAACGGCTGACGGCCGGCGACCGGCTGAGTTGGCTCTCCGACGAGGTCGGCGGAGGATGCCGTCACGTGGTCTTCGAGGTTGAGGGCTCCTGTCAGGTCACCTGTCGCACCTGGCACCCACGCAGCGGTCCGGACGGTGCCCCGCTTCTGCTCAACGTCGTCACCCAAGACCTGTCCACCGCCGTCGCCGCAGCCGCTCCTGACGCTCTCGAGCTGGGTCCGCCGCGCAGCTGGGCACCCCGAAGCCCGGGCACGGCCGGCAACTGGACGCTGCCGGCGACACAGGAGGCTCCGGCCGAGTACTGGCTCCCCGCGCTGCGACGTCGGCGAAAGAGCTGACGTCCTGGAACGCACCGTCATAGAGTCATGGACGTGACAGTCGAGTATCCGCAGGTGGAAGGTCCGGCCCGAGATGCGGTCGAGCACCGCGGCAGTCACGTCCAGATCATCGCCTCGGCCGGCCTTGTTGCGCCGGTTGTCCGCCCGCTCTTCCCGGCCGGTCTGGAGAGAGTTCGTCAGCCACACGGCAGCCAGCGCGCTGACTGGAGCCGCCAGCCCCAAGATCACCGTTGTCCAGTCCACGGCGAAACACCTCCTGCGATCGGCCCCGAAGCGCGAGGAGGCTACGCCGGACGGCACCGGAGGTGGGGTACAACCCCCCGGCTCGCCCGAGGCCCCGGAGCGTTACCCGTCCCCGCGTAGTCGCTCCCCGGGCTTCGCCGATTTGGGCGGCCAGAAGTCGGTGGGCCGAGGGATGGTCCGGGGGCTACGCGATGCTGCTTCGGGACACCAGGGGCCGACTCGTCGCCCTGCGCCAGCCGGTGCCGAGGTGTCGCCCAGTCCGTCGGCCGCGTCGCCCTCGCGTGAGGCTCGACGCTGTGCAGCTGGCGCTGTTCTGATGACCGGGCGCGCTCACGTCAGTCGGGTGCTCGCGGGCGAGCGGACGGCGGTCGCGGTGGAGGCGAACCCGCGGGCGATCAGCCAGATGCCGAAGGTCACCTCGAACAATCCACCGGGGGTGGCGCCGACGAGCCCGGCGCCCGCGACGCCGAACAGCTCCAGCAGTGTGCCCCCGGCGAAGCACGCGTAGCCGATGAAACCCCAGACAGCTAGGAAACGCGGAACGAGTCTGGTGCGGAAGAGCAGAGCGCAGAAGAAGAGGCTTCCGATACCGAGCCCGGCCTCGGCGATGTTGTAGAAGACAGAATTCGCGTGGATGGCGGCGGAGCCGGTGATGACGATGAGGCTCACGACACCGATGGCCAGGAGGACGCCCTCGAAGATCCGCGTCCCCAGGTAGCCCGCAGCTATGGCCTTGTTGTGGGGTCGCAGGATCGGGAACATCAGGACACCGATGCCGATCACGAATGCCGAGTTGAGCAGCATCAGCGCGGCGCCGGTGACGAACAACGCGGTGGAGCCGCTGCGGTCATCGGAGCGGACGATGCCCGTCGCTATGATGCTGCCTACGCCATATGCCAAGAAGCCCGCAAGGAAAAGGATCCCAACGATTCGGGCGGTCCGACGCACGCTGGAGTCCGGGAGAACAACTGGCGGGGAGGTCGAGTGGTTGGTGGCGGGTATCGGGTAGTCGCGCAAAGTGCCCATGGTCAGTCATCCAGTCCGCAAAATGCGACGTTTTGCGTCGGAAGTGGATGGTGCCCGGGAGCCGCCAGCGGCGCGATGACTACTACCACGAGTGACGCTACACCCGACACCCGGCTGATAGCCAGGAGTGGAGCCGCCGAAAGCATTCCCGCTGCTATTTCAACCACCCCGACGGGATCAGCCCTGCTCGCCTGGCAGCGTCGACCTCAGCGTCCGGGCGTGGGTGCCTAGGCCGGCACGTTATGTCGAGCACGGGTTCGCCACGATCGCCTCGTCGGCGACGGCGGTGTTCAGGATCGCCCGGAGCAGGGTGCGCTAAGCACTCCACTTTGCTCGGGACTTGTCGGCACCGTCGGAACATCGAGAGAGGACCAATCTCCTTACACTGCAAGGGATTTCGCGCGTTTTCCCTGCTAGAGAGGCAGGCCCCTTGGGGGCCGGTGCACAGATTCGAATCCTGCCGGGGCACCCACCGCGCGACCAGTTCCGATGGCAGCACGTGACCACCGTCGTCGCCCGGAGTGAGCGGACGAGGGCTGGACCTTCGTGGCAGCGTGACGGAGGCTGACCGGGGAGGTGCGCCATGGCGGAGGAACCGACGTCCGAGCCGGACGCAGCGATCTCGGGCGACTGCGTCGAAGCAGCACCGTCGACCGATCTGGTTCTACCGGCACGTCGTTCGACGGTCGTTCCGGCTCGACGTTGGGCCGAGGTAGCCGTTCGGGTGCGACGGCAGCTTCAACAGATTCGCGAGAATCCTGCCGCGGTGGTCGCGGTCTCCGCGGCAGCCACGGTCGGCAGCGCCTTGGTGACGGCCGGCCTGCGCGGCAACTTGACCAAGACACCACTGGCGCGGGCCGATGAGACCGCGCCGGTCGCCCTCGGCGGCTACGTCGTCCACGAGGTTCACGTGATCCACCACGTCGTCCATCACGTCATTCGACCGCCGGCTGACTAGCCGCCCGCGGCGAGCTCCGAAGGGTGAGGCAGACGGACGTGCGGTCGTACCTGGCGTTGCTGCGGGGCGTGAACGTCGGCGGCAAGAACAAGCTCGCCATGTCCGCGTTGTCCGAACGACTGACCGATCTCGGCCTCGAGGACGTCTCCACGGTTCTGGCCAGCGGCAACGTGTTGCTGCGGTCCTCGAAGTCCGCACGGACGCTCGGTCAGCAGATCGAGTCGGTCCTGGTCGAGGACTTCGGCCTGCACGAGGACCCGGTCAAGGTGCTCGTGCTCACCGCGGCACAGGTTGAGGCGGTCGTCGAGGACAAGCCGGACCGCTTCGGCGACGAGCCGGACACGTACTACTGTGACGCGATCTTCGTCATGGGCATCAGCGCATCCAGCGCGATGACGGCCTTCAGCCCGCGAGAGGGCGTCGACCAAGTCTGGCAAGGCGACGGCGTCATCTATTCGCAACGGCTCAGCGCGCAACGCACCAAGAGCCGGCTCGGCACGGCGATGAGTTCCCCGCTGTACAAGTCGATGACGATCCGCAGTTGGAGCACCACCGTCAAACTCCACAACCGGCTCAGCGACCTGGACGCGTCCGCTGGTACGGCATAACGATCCAGCATGTGACCCAGCGCCCGTCGACCCCTGCCGAGGCGATCGGGTTGACCCCCGGACGCAACCGACGTCCGACGCGACCTCTGCCAGCGCGCATCGTCAGCTCTGCGCGATCCGCGGCAGCAGCGGACCGACAATCAACAACGACGCGCGGCATCAGATCGATCTAACCCGCCGTGGCCACTTCGTGTAGGCGGGCCTCGGCGGCCCGGAATCGGTCGCCCTCGATCGCGAGGCTGGGGTCGACCAGCGTCTGGAAGAGCAGGCCGTCGAAGAGGGCCAGCGCGAGCCCGGCGGCGTCGAGGCCGGCCGCGTCGGTGCCGGTGCCGAGCACCGCGGCCACAGCGTGGCGCGTACTACTGAAGCCGGCGGCCAGGGTCTCCCGGATGCGCTCGTCGTACGGGGCCCGGGCCAGCGCGGCGAGGAACATGCGGGCCAGACCCGCGTGGCGGTGCCGGGTGGCCGCCACGATCTCCATGGCGCGGAAGTAGTCGTGCTCGCCGGCCAGCGCGGCGGCGATCTCCGCCAACCAGCGGTCGAGCCCGGCCACGACCGCCTCGGTGACGAGGTCGTCCTTGGAGCCGAAGTGGTAGGTGATCGAGGCGAGGTTGGCGCCGGACTCGTCAGCGATGGCGCGGGCGGTGACCCGCTCGGGCGGGAGGCGCTCCAGGCATCGCAGGGTGCCGTCGATCAGCTGGGTCCGGTTGCTGCGCTGTGGGCTCACAGCGTAAATTGTACAAACGTTTAGATTGAGGGAGTGGGAATGACGATCGCCGTGTCGCTCGTGCTCGCGGTGCTGCTGCTCGTCACCGCGATCCGCAAACTCACCCACGATCCGGGCGTGGTCGAGACCTACCGCCGGGTGGGCGTGCCCGAGGAGCGGCTGAACCTGCTGGCGCTGATCCTGATGGCCGGCGCGGCCGGCCTCGTGGTGGGCTTGTGGTGGCAACCGCTGGGCGTGGCCGCCGCCGGCGGGCTGGTCGCCTACTTCGTGCTGGCCGTGGCGGCGCACGTCCGCCACCACGACCTCAAGCCGCTGCCGACGCCGCTGGTATTTCTGACACTGTCGGCCGCGGCGCTGGCCCTACACCTCGCCTGAGCCGACGACCTCGACCACCCCGGCCGGCGCCGACCGCCGCGGCGATGCGCCCGCCGTCATCGTCGCCGTGTGACCGGCCGGGGTCGGTCGAGCGCGGCCAGCGCCAGCGCTGCGAGGGTGAGCAGGCCACCGGCCAGCGCGGTCGACCGGACGCTGAAGCCGCCGTCCAGCAGCGCGCTGCCTATCAGCGCGCCGAGGGTGATCCCGACGTTGACCCCGGTCGAGCTCACCGATGTCGCGAGGTCCAGCCGGATCGGCGCGGTCTGCAGGATCCGGGTCGACAGTGGGGTGGTGAACGCGGCGAACGCGTATCCGGTCAGCGCGACGAGGATCACCGCGGCGACCGGGCCGGGCGGGTGGACCAGCAGCAGCAGCGCCGCGGCTTGCACGGCGACCGGCAGCGCGATCGCCAGCCGCGGCCGCGCGTCGACCAACGGCCCGGCAACCGCGACGCCGCCGATGCCGGCCAACCCGCGCAGCAGCAGCACGACGCTGAGCAGTCCGGCCGAGATCCCGATTGCGTCGGTCAGGTACGGCGAGAGGTAGGTGAGGAAGACGAACGCCCCGGTGGTCGCCAGTGCCGTCATCGTGATCAGTGCCGAGAACCGGCGCCGGTCCGGCTGGCTGCCGGGACCGGCCGGATCCACCAGCCGGCGGCAGTCCGGCGGCAGCGTCGCGGCGAGTGCTACCAGCGCCACCGCGCCGGCCGCGGCGAGCATGACGAACGACCAGCGCCAGCCGAGATGCTGGCCGACCCAGGTGCCGGCCGGCACGCCGACCACGGCCGCGACCGAAACGCCGCCGAACAGCACCGCGAGCGCCCGCCCACGCACCTCGGCGGGGAACAGGCCGGCCGCGATCGGCACCACCACCGACCAGAACACGGCCTGCCCCAGCGCGGTGACGACCCGGGTCGCCATGAGCGCGCCGTAGCTGCCGGCGAGGGCCGAGCCGAGCGAGGACGCGACATACCCGGCCAGCAGCGTGCCGATCAGGACCCGCCGCGGCACCGCCCGGGTCAGATACGTCAGCGGGATCGACGCGACGACCACGACCAGCCCGTACGCGGTGACGAGCAGGCCGACCTGAGCCGCGGACACGCCGAGGTCGGCGCCGATCGGGGCGAGCAACCCGACCGGCAGTGTCTCGGTCGTGACGTAGAGGAACGTGCCCGCCGTCAGCGCGGCGAGCGCCGGCACGGACCGCCGGATCGCCGGCGCAGCGGCCGGGGCGAGCCCGGTCACCGCTCCGTCACCCGAGCCCGCCGGCGCCGCTCGGTGAGCCGGCGCGCCTTGACCGCGGTCCCGCAGTCCGCCATTCGGCACCAGGTCCGGGACGAGTTGCGGCTGCGGTCCACGAACACCCAGCCGCAGCCGCCCTGCTCGACCGGGCAGCGCTTGATCCGGCCCGCGTCCGGCCCGGTCAGCAGGTCGACCGCGGCGACCGCGAGCTGGTCCTCGACCCGGTGCGCCGGGTCGGTGCCGACCTCGCGCAGCAGCCCGGCGCCGGCCGGCCGCAGCCGGGACCGGGTCGCGGCCGCGGCCGCCCGCCTGTCCAGCAACTCCAACGCGGCCGTGACGTCGCCCGCCGGCCGACCCAGTCGATCGAGCACGGCCCTGTGCACGGCCTCGCGCAGCCCGCGCAGCCGGCGCAGTGCGGCCTCGTCCGTGGTGCCCGGGTCGAGGCCGATCCGCCGGGCCCAGACCACCACGTCCTCCGGGGTTGCCAGGTGGTCCCGCGGTGGCGCCCCCGCGGCCGGCACGCCGCGCTCGACGGTGTTGACCAGGTCCAGCGCGGGATGCCCGCCGACCAACGTCAGAGTCTCGATACCCATGAACGGATGCTACCACCTAACTCGCTTACGGCGGTAGCACACGGCGATGAGGAAGACCGCTGTGATCGATCAGAACGGATGAGCAATAGTCTCCGGATCGCCGCGCCGTCCATGGCGTGGTCGCGCGAGGAGAGGCGCCCGACGGCGTCAGGTGTCATCATCCCCGGCGTCGAGCCGAGGGGTCCGGTCTGAGAGGTTGGCAGTCTGCGTCCTTCGAGAATTGCACGATTCCGACTTGATCCGGCCTGGATAGCCTCGCCACCATCCGCGCACGACCCTCGCACGGTGCTGCCGGGTCCTCGGTCTCGCACTCCTGACCGAGAGTCTCGTTCGTCTGGGAACCCCCCGGATCCCGCGTACGAAGACCCACGATCTCGATGGGGTTATGGTGCCGTTGTTTCGGTCCCGGCCGGTCGCGGCGCCGGGTGTTCGGCGCGGGTCGGCTGGGCGGACGGTTCGCCGGGGGCGGGGCTGGGCGGCGGCTGCCTGGCTGGGTCGGGTCCGAATGCGAAGCCAGCTATCGCGCCGAGCGCGGCGAACGCGGCCGCGGCGAGCAGGACGTCGTTGAGCCCGCTAGCGGTGCCGGCGCGGGCGGCATGGCTGATCGCGACGCGGGCGGCGGACGGGACCCTGTCGGCTACCCGGGCGCCGGCGCCGGAGGCAACGGCGGTGGCCAGCCGGTGGACGGCGTCGGGCGGGGCGGGCTGGCCCGCCAGGGCGTGCAGGGTGGCGGCGGTGACGCGGGAGGCGTAAAGGGCGCCGAGCACGGCCACGCCGGTGGCGGTGCCGACCTGGCGCAGGGTGTTCACCAGGCCGGCGGCCATCCCGGCGCGGGCCGGTTCCACCGCCGACAGCGCTGCCGAGGCCAGGCCGGTGGACGTGATGCCCAGACCGGTCCCGGCCAGGATGAGGCCGGGCAGCAGCACCAGCCAGCTGGAGGTCGCGGTCAGGTGGGCCATCGAGGCCAGCCCGACCGCGGCCGCGACCATGGCCACGCCCAGCAGGACCCGCATCTCCACTTTGCCGATCAGCCGCCCGGTCACGAGGGCGACCGCGAAGGAGACCAGCGACAGCGGCAGGAACCGCAGTCCGGCCTGGGCCGGCGAGTAGCCGAGGGTGTTCTGCACGTACAGCGACAGGTAGATGATCATCCCGATGACCGTCGCCGAGATCGCGAACGCCACGAATCCGGTCGCGGCAAAGCTGCGGCGCCGGAACAAGCGCAGGTCGGCCATGGGCGCGGCGGCGACGCGCAGCTCGAAGATCACGAACCCGGCCAAGGTCACGGCTGCGGCCGCGAGCAGGACCACGATCACCGGGCTTGCCCAGCCCAGCGCGTTGCCGCGGATCAGCGCGAACATCAGCGCGGTCAGCGCCCCGGTGATCAGGGCGGTGCCGACCCAGTCGGCCCGGCCGCCGGCCGGGTCGCGGGACTCCCGCAGCCGGGCCACCCCGGCCGCGAACGCCGCCGCGCCGATCGGCAGGTTGACGAAGAAGATGGACCGCCAGCCCAGGGTGTCGGTCAGCACCCCGCCGGCCAGCGGGCCGATGGCGGTGGCGCCGCCGAGCGTGGCGCCGAAGACGCCCAGCGCCCGGGCCAGGGCGACGCCGGAGAACTCCGCACGCAGCAGCGGCGTGCCGGTGGCGAACAGCACCGCGCCGCCGACTCCCTGCAGCGCGCGGAACAACTCAAGCGCCAGCGCGGTCGGCGCCAGCGCACACGCCAGCGACCCAACGGTGAAGATGACCAGGCCGACCAGGAACAGCCGGCGCCGGCCCAGCCGGTCACCCAGGGTGGCCGCCGGCAGCAGCAGCACGGCCAACACCAGGGCATAGGCAGCGGACACCCACTGCAGGTCCGACAGGCTCGCCCGCAGATCCCGCTGGATCGATGGCAGCGCCACGCTGACCACGGTGATGTCCAGCAGCAACATGAATGCCGCCGTGCAGACCAGCACCAGCGTCCACCGCTGCCGCGACGACATCCCCGGGGCTTCAGCCATCTGCCTCACCACCTCAAGCGGCAGCCCAAGCCGGCTGACGCATCGAGGCTGTCAGAACTCCAGCTGGTATGTCAGCTCGACCTGGGGTTGGGTCGGCGTCGATGCGTCGCGAGAGACCACTTGTCCGCCGGCGCCCTGGTACCGACCGGAGCCACCAGTGATCGGCAGCGTGAAGTTCAGCGACCGGTTGACGATCGTGCCCTGGGTTGTGATCTGTCCCCCGGGAAGGATTGAGGTAGTGGGGCACTGGGCCTCGACCCTGGCGGCGTTGGCCGTGGACACAAACGTGCAGACCACGCCTACGGGGTGACTTGTGGCTCTGGAGCGGCGGGCCGACACGGTCCGCGCCACCGTGTCGACTACCGCAGTGACTCGAAGGCCGCCCGCATCTCGGTCGCGAACAGCTCGGGCTCTTCCCAGGCGGCGAAGTGGCCGCCCCGTTCGGCCTCGTTGTAGTAGATGAGGTTGTGGTAGGCGCTCTTCACCCAGTGGCGCGGGGCGTGGAACAGCTCGCCGGGGAAGACCGTGTAGCCCACCGGGAGCGTGAGGTGCGGTGGGGGCTGCTTGAGTGCGGCTTTTGCACCTCGCCCGGTCTCCCAGTACAGCCGCGCGGCCGAGGCCGCGGTGCTGGTCAGCCAGTACAGCGTGATGTTGTCGAGGACGTGGTCTCGGGTGAGGTTGCCCGAGGGCTGGCCGTCGAGGAAGGCGCGGGAGATCTTCTCGTAGGCGTCCGCGTCGTGGTCCAGCGTCCAGGCCGCCAGACCCAGCGGTGAGTCCAGCAGGGGGTAGCCGATGGTCTGCGGATGCTCGCCCATCTCGGCGATGTAGCCTCGCATGAAGACCGCGGCGACCTTACTTAACTCCTCGCGGTTCTCCGTGGAGAACGCGAGCCTGATGTTGAAGGCGGCCATCACCAGTTCCCGCGGGGCCGCGGACAGCAGGTTGAAGTGCACGCCGAGCAGCCCGTCAGGGGCCAGGCGACCCAGCGCGTCGGTGACGCCGGCGCCCTGGTCGCCGCCCTGGGCGACGTAGCGGCTGTAGCCGAGGCGCCGCATCAGCTCGGCCCAGGCGCTCGCGATGCGGCCGCTGTCCCAGCCGACCTCGGTCGGCTGGCCGGAGAAGCCGTAGCCGGGCAGCGACGGCACCACCACGTCGAAGGCGTCCGCCGCGTCGCCGCCGTGGATGGTCGGGTCGGTCAGCGGGCCGATGGTCTCGAGCATCTCGATGACCGAGCCGGGCCAGCCGTGGGTGATGATCAGCGGCAACGCGTCAGCGTGTGGTGACTTGACGTGGATGAAGTGGATGTCCACCCCGTCGATCTCGGTGGTGAACTGCGGCAGGGCGTTCAGTTTGGCCTCGCACCTACGCCAGTCGTAGTCGGCCGCCCAGTAGCGCGCGAGCTCCTGCAACGTCGCCAACTGCACGCCCTGGGACGCGTCGGCGACGAGCTCCTTGCTGGACCAGCGCGTCGCCTGGACGCGGCGGCGCAGCTCGATCAGGTCCTCCTCGGGGATGCTGACCTGGAAGGGCCGGATGGCGGCGGCGGCCGCTGGGGTTTCGGTCGGGATAGACATGCGGGCCTCCCGGGTGGTGTGGTTTGGTAGTCGATGCAGGGTGCTGGTGCGGTGGTCCCTCCAATCCGCAGAGACCTTCGCCGCCACCGACCCCTACTGGCTGCCGATCCGCTCATGCTCCACCGGCAGGGGGACCTGTCGTCACCCCAGACGGATGAATCGGCGTGCCGGGGCATGGCGCGTGGGGTCTGTTGCGTCGCGCTGTTCGTGACCGGGACGGGTATCTACGGCCTCTGCGCCTCCGTATACAACATCGCTCAAGTCAGCTTCCGGCAACGGCTGTGCCCGGACCGGCTGCGGGGCTGATGAACGACACGATGCGGTTCATCGTCGGGGCACTATGCCGCTTAGCGGGCTCGCAGGCGGAGTCTTCTGCTCCGCGGCCGGCGCCCGAACGACACTGTGGCTCAGCGCCGTCGGAGCGTCCCTGCCCCCGGCGTGGCTGCTGCTGTCCCCACTGCGGCGAATGGGCAACGTGCCGGCCGTCTCGGCACAAGATGAAACGATCAGATAACCGGAACCGGGGAAGTGCACAGCCGCTCAGCGCCGAACGCGCTGTCATGCCGCGACCCGCTCGACGCCTTCCGGTCGTCGTGCCAGTGGCGGCGGCTACGGCTGGTAGCTGGCCTGGTCGGCTTGCCGACGCCCGTCGCATCCGTCGATGTCACGCCCGTGCCGATGTGAGTGCATCGCCCAGCCCGGGTCGCTGCCATGCCGGCTGGAGTGCAGCGAGGCGCCGGAGGGATAATGTCAAGTTCGTTGCGAGGGCTGGGCCGGATCGCGGCTCCGACCCGTCCTCAATCGTGACTACGGTACCTCGACGCCACATGCTGAATGGCCGCCGTGTACGGCGGTCACCATTCAGCCGGGTGGATGAAGGCTGCGGCCGGCTGGCCAAGCCATTGTGCGATGCGCATCGCGAGGTCCATGTCAGCGAGGCGAGCACTGCGCAGATTGGTCAACCGATTCGACGTGCAGTCGAGTTCTGATGCGAGCTGTGCCCAGGTGAGATTGCGCTCTCGGCGTTGGTCGTTCAGGGCGGAGTGCAACTGGCGCAAATTCCATCGAAGCCGACGGTCAGGTCCCGCTTCGGGCAGCCGGATATCGCCCACGTCCACGACCGGACCGGTCAGGAAGTCCTCCGGTGCCCGGTGGAGCCAGCGCAACATGAACAGCGCGTACTGACAGGAGACTGCGCCGCGCTGTTGCAGCCGCGCGACCGCTCCTCCGCAGAGCGGATGATCGGTTCGCTGGGCGTTGAGATCCAACGACTGCTGCCACAACTCGTCAGCGAGCTCGAACCAGCCCAACCCACGGTCACGACGTTGCGCGTCGAGCGCGCCGAAGAGGGCACCGCAGTCGAAGACGGGCAGCGCCCGTGCGTGCGCATGCCCTCCTGTGCTCGACTCGCGGATGGTCAGGTCGGCCCCGTCGGTCTGCTCGTCAGTGAGCACGTCCACGGGCAGACTGTAATCCCGATCCCGGACGATCGGCGTCCGGAACCGCCCATGCGGCGGGTTTAAGCCAGCCGGCGCCCTCGGGAACCCGCCAGCGGCGGCTTACTCACGTGCCGCTGTCCGCGAGCCCCAGAGGGCCGACCGTCCGTAGCCGCTCCGGCCGGCGACCGGATCGGACCCGCCACGGATGACCTGGAGCCGTCCTGTCACGCAATCAACCGGGATCGGACACAGGGCCCCTACTTGGCCGTCGAATACTTTCCCTACGAAGATCAAGGGCGGCGCGCAAGCGCGCTGCCGCGCCAGCCGGCCCGCCCGCCGCCGTCCACCGGCTGGCCACCGCCGTTGCCTCCGGCGCCGGCGCTCGGGTAGCCGACAGGGTCCCGCCGCCGCCCGCGTCGCGATCAGCCACGCCGCCCGCGCCGGCACCGCTAGCGGGCTCCCTGGCTGTGGGGCGGCAGGGGGTGGATGCCGCTCGTCGGCGTCCGTTCCACGTAGGCCAACCAACGGGGCGTCCGGATCGGGCTGACCGATCAGCGGACCAGCACCGTCTTGGTGTCGCCGCCGAGCAGGTGCGCCCGCAGAGCCTCCGGCGCGTCCTCGAAGGATGCCACCGTGGTGGTCACCTGCTCCGGGCGCAGCCGGCCGCCGGCGACCAAGTCGAGCACGGCCGGAATCACGGTCCTGATGTGGCTGCGCATCAGCGCCAGGATGATGTTGCGACCGAACATCAGGGTGCCAGGAACGCGTCCAGACGCGTGCAGCGTGCCGGCCCCGCTGTATCTCCAGCTACGTACGGGCTCTCATCAGCGCTCTCGGTCTCGCGGGGTGCTCATGGATCCGGCCAACTGGTGGCGACCTTCTCGGACGTGATCTTCGCGATCACCCATTGCGGGTTCGGCCCGGCGAACCCGGGATACGGACCGCCCGTGTACTTGTGCGACAGCTCGTCGATCAGCGTGCCCTCCGGGTCGTCCTCGATGGACGCGACGCCCTGGACCTGGACGCTCTCATACGGACTTGCAGCATCGAAGATCACCACGGCCGCCCGCGGGTCCCGCTTCAGGTTGGCGGTCTTGCGGCGGTTCTTGGGCAGCGCGAACAGGATGTCATCGCCGGCGCGTCTCACCCAGACCACCGTCGAATGCGGCTTGCCGCTCGGTTCGAGCGTCGACAACACGGCGAAGTTCTTGCCATCGAACAGCCTGCGAACCTTGTCAGAGAGACGGTTCATAGGTTTCCTCAGCATTCTCATGGGGGTGTATGCAGCGACACGGACGGCTCGCGGAGTCGACCACTTGGTCCCAGCGCGACGCGGCGGTCACCGGGACCCGCTGCGGCTGATACCGCATGCGGTCGCTGTACCGGTAGCCACGGTGCGCGTACCAGGCGCGCGCCTGCTCAGCCGGATCGTCCGGCAGCGGCAGCGGTGACGAGGCCAGGTTCGGCCCGAACGCGGTCGCCCGGCAGAAGACCACGAAACCGGCCGCCGCGGCGATCAGGCGCCCACCGCCGCCGGCCCGACCGGCTGGCCGGCCTTCTTTCCTCGACGTCGCAATCCGTCATGACGAATCCCTCTCGATGAGTCCAGGTCCACCACGTTGCCCCGGCCGCCGACGCCTGGCGTCGTGCCGGGAGCGGCTTCGCCTGTACGCAAATCGACGTAGGCGATGTCTCGGGGGCGCGTGTGCGTGTTCAGGCGCGCTGGCGTTCCTTCTGTTGCTGCATGAGCTCCTCGATGGCGGTGGGCAGGGTGGTCTCGAAGTCGATCAGCTTGGCCCAGGTCGGCTTCACCACGACCCGGACCATGCCGTCGTAGAGCGACCGCACGCCGGCCTCCCACTCGGCCCGTTGCTCGGGCGTCATCTGGTAGGTGCCGTTCCACTGGAGGTACTCCTCGGGGATGCCGTCGACGACGTCCAGCTCCGCCCGGCCGCGGATGAGCAGGACCTTCGGCGGGTGCGACTCGGTGTCGATCGTCAGCGCGACCGCGGGATTGCGGCGCAACGCCGGGAGTTTCCGCGCGTTCGTCGCGGTGCACATGACGATTTCCGTGCCGTTCCAGACGATTCCGATCGGGATCGCGCGCGGGGTGCCGTCCAGCCCGGTGAAGGCCAGCCTGGCCAGGTCACGGGCCAGCAGTTCCTGGCTGAGTGGGCGGTCGAGTACCTCGTCGATGGCGCGCTGGTCCATGGAGGTCGAGCTCCTCAGTTGTAGTAGCGGCGGGCGCTGGACCCGACGCGGGTGATGTCGGTGCCGTAGATGTGCAGGCTGATGGCGATCTCGTCGCCGACGTTGCGGATGCGGTGGATGTCGCCGGGCGGCGCGAGACCGCTGACCTCGCCGGGAGGGTTGTCCCGCGTGCCAATGGGGTTGAGCGCTTCGTCGAACAGTTCCTCGTGCTCGATGCCCGACAGCACGCCTACGACGCACCAGGTGATGTGGTCGTGGATCCGGGTGGTCTGCCCGGGGCGCCAGACCAGGCCGAGTATGGAGAACGCCCCGTCGGGCTCGGCGTGCAGCAGGTGGCCCGCGACCCGGTCGGGCTGACCGAGACGCTGTTCGGGCGTCAGGATCCCGGGGCCGGGCAGGTGCTCACGGAGCTGTTCGGCGACCAGTTCCGCGGTGTCCGTCCAGCCGGTCCGCACGTCGATCGCCTGGCGCACGGCCGCGACGAGATCGGTGAGCGTCGCCAGGGAGCGGGTCATGGCGCGTCCTCCTTCGCTGAGCGGGCTTGTCCCGATCAACCTCCCGCGCGCCGACTCATTCGTCCAATGACAATACGGGGGCTAACTCATGCGCATCCTTTATGCATGCTGGACATCCTGCTACTACGGTTCTCGCGGCGATCGCCGCGCAGGGCTCGGTCACCAAGGCCGCCACGATCGTCAATCGGTCCGGGTGCGGAGGCTCCGCGCCAGGGTGGGAATCATCACCGCCGCAGCGACCAGGTGTAGCCCGAGGAGGGAGGTGGTGGTGGCGGTGTTTGCCCCGGAGAGGAGGGGCGGGACCAGCGAGATCGCGAGCAGCGACACTGCCGTCCACACGAATCTCTCGGCGGGGCGAGCGCTCCATCGAAGAAGAGCGGCGGCGATGACGATGCCCACGACCGAGAAGAAGCCGGTCACCACGGCGAACCCGGCCAACGGGATCGTCTCGCCCCCATCGGGGATCTCGAAGTCGACGCCGACGGCCTGGGCGAGCGCAGCGGCGAGGGTGGTGGCGACCATCGCTGCGAGCGTGGCAAGGACGCCGGTGACGGCGAGCCCGCGGAGGCGGTGGGTGTGGCTGATCGGGCCCGCTGCCCGGCCCGCGACGACCCCGGTGTCATTCCTGCTGGTCATGTCGTTCCTCCGTGATTCGGCAACTGGCGTACGGGGTCGTTGACTGGCATGTGACGGTCCTCAGCGTCTGAGGACCGGCCCGGGCTCGGCGTCCACAGCGGGACTACTCGGTGCCGTCCGCCGGCAGGCGCTGCGGCAGCCCGAGCCGCGGGAACTGGTCGTCGTGGAACGTGACGATCTCGGTGATCACCCCGCCGGTGACGCGCAGGACATCGATCGTCAGCGGCAGGTACGCGCCCTCCCGCTTCCGCCACAGGTAGAAGGCGACGGCGGGCTGCCGGTTCACGCAGGTGGAGACGGCGCGCAGGTGCCCCAGGCCCACGAAGCCGCTCTCGACCCAGTCGTTCACCACCGTGTCCCGGCCGACGTACAGGCCCGGCGTGGGCGGCATCGAACAGCGGACGTCGTCCCGCAGCAGTGCCGCGAGCCCGTCGATGTCCTTGGCCACACTGGCCTCGGTATAGCGGCGCACCAACTCCCGCGTCCCGGCGTCCCCCTCGCCGCCGGTCCAGTCCTGCCGCTCGGCGGGCAGATGCTCCCGCATCCCTGCCCGGGCCCGCTGCAGCGCGCTGTTCACGGAGTTGACCGAATCCCCGAGGAGCTCCGCGACATCCCTCGCCGGCCAGCCGAGCACGTCCCGCAGAATCAGCACCGCCCGCGGACGCGGCCCGAGGTGCTGAACCGCGACCAGGTACGCCAACTCGATCGTCTCCCGCGCGACAGCGACGGTCTCCGGCCCATCCGCGTCGCCCGCAGGCAACTCCTCCAGCAGCCGATCCGGGTAAGGCTGCAGCCACCGCACCTCGCCGCCGGCCGCCGGCTCCGGACGGCACCGGGCGAGCAGATCCAGGCAGGCGTTAGTGGCGATCCGGTAAAGCCAGGCCCGCAACGTCGACCGCCCCTCGAAAGTCTCCCGCCGCCGCCAGGCACGCAGGAACGTCTCCTGCACCGTGTCCTCGGCATCCTCGAACGACCCGAGCATCCGATAACAGTGCACCTGCAGCTCCCGCCGATGCCGCTCCACCAACCCCGAGAACACCGGCTCGCCGACCCCGCCCAGCCCACTCCCGCCCAGCTCCCCCAGCCGCGTGTCCGCACCCATCACGTCATCCTTCCGGCTCGCCGTGTCCCGTCCTAGATATGACGGGTGCGGGCACGACAACTCATCACCGCGGTCGGATCGGCATGGCTGATCCAGTGACGGATCCGGTCGCGCAGCACGACGCGCGGTACGGCGAGGAGGGCGCGCGTCGTCGCACGGGAGTGCGCGACCCTGCTGTCGTCGGCCAGTTCAGCTGAATCCCCCGGCTTCACGCTTGCCGATATCGGCATATGATGATGGCCATGGCGCGAGCAGCGACGACGTCCGACGCGTTCAACGCGATCGCCGAGCCGCAGCGCCGGGACATCCTGGCGCTGCTGCGGGCGGGTGAGCGGCCGGTGACCGACCTGGCCCAGGAGCTGGGGATGACCCAGTCGCGGGCGTCCAAACACCTGCGGGTGCTCCGGGAGGTCGGGCTGGTACGGGACCGCAAGGCAGGAAAGCAGCGCCTCTACGGCCTTGACGCCCGCGGGCTGCGGCCGGTCCACGAGTGGACCGGCGGATTCGAGCGGTTCTGGAACGAGAGCTTCGCCCGGCTGGACGCATACATGCAGGACCTGAAGCAGGCAAGGCAGGAGGAGTAGCTGATGAGCGCGACGGAACGAGGAGCGCCGGCGCAGTCCGCGACGGCCGACCGCGAGATCGTCATCTCCCGGGTCATCGACGCCCCACGGGAGCTGGTGTTCGAGGCGTTCACCGAGGTCCGGCACTTGTCGCGGTGGTGGGGACCGGAGGGGTTCACCACGACCACGCAGTCGTTCGAGTTCCGCGTCGGCGGGGAGTGGGACTTCGTGATGCACGGACCGGACGGGACGGACTACCAGGAGTGGATCTCCTGGACCGAGATCGCCCCGCCGGAGCGGATCGCGCTGCTGCACGGTGAGTCCCGAAGCGACCCGAACGCCTTCGAGTCGGTCTTGACATTCGTGCCCGACGGTGCGGCGACCCGGATCGAGATGCGCACGGTGTTCCCCACCGAGGAGCTGCGCGACGAGGCGGTCAAGAAGTACCACGCGATCGAGGGCGGCCAGCAGACCCTGAGCAACCTGGCTGCCTACGTCACCGAGATCGTTCGGAAGGGAGCGGAGGGCTGATGGCCGAGAAGGTGTTCTTCAGCGTGTCGATGTCGCTGGACGGATTCGTCGCGCCCGAGTCCCCCGAGGAGTTGATGGGGCAGCAGTGGATGGAACTGCAGCGGTGGATATTCCCGCAGCGGTTCTTCCGGGAGAACCTGAAGCTCGGCGGGGGCGGCGAGGAAGGGCGCGACAACAACATCGTGCGGGAGACGTTCGAGCGCACCGGCGCGAGCGTGATGGGCAAGCGCATGTTCGACGCCGGCGAGCAGGCATGGCCGGAGGAGGCGCCGTTCCACACGCCGGTCTTCGTGGTGACGCACGAGAAGCGTGACCCCTGGGATCGGCCGGGCGGGACCACCTTCCACTTCGTCAACGACGGCATCGGGCCCGCGCTCGACCAGGCCCGCGAGGCCGCCGGCGACCGGGACGTCCGCATCGCGGGCGGCGGCGCAACGATCCTCGAGTACGTGAACGCCGGCCTGATCGACGAGTTCTCGATCGCGCTGTCACCCGTGCTCTTCGGCTCCGGAATCCGCCTGTTCGAGGGCGTGGACGCGGGCCGCGTGGCTCTGGAGCCGGTCCGCGCGGAGCCGACGCAGCGGGTGACCCACCTGACCTACGCAGTCCGGGAGCGGTAACTGTCTCGACCTCAGCGCTCCCCGCAGGATCGTGGCCAGGGAGTGCGCGGCGGCCGGGCTGGCCGAGCCGCGGCTGGCGGTGGAGCCGGGCCGGGCGATCGCCGGCCCCGCCTCGATCACGCTGCCGACATCGGTGGCGGCGCGTCGGCTGGCAGTCGCACTGCGGGGCAAACCGCTACGAGGTCGCTCGGTTGGCGGCGAGCCGGTGCGGTGTCGGCCAGCGCACCTGCCGTGCCCAGCCGAGCCGCTCGAAGAGCCAGATCAGTCGGGCGGACGGATCGATCTGTCCGGGCAGTACGCCGTGGCGGGCACAGGTTGGGTCGGCGTGGTGGGAGTTGTGCCAGCTCTCCCCGAACGACAACAGCGCCAGTGGCCAGAAGTTCGCGGCGCGGTCGCCGTTTCGGGTCCGGAACGGACGCTCACCCATCACGTGGCAGACCGAGTTGATCGACCATGTGACGTGGTGCAGCAGCGCGATGCGGATCAGGCCACCCCAGAACAGAGCGGTCAGCGCGCCCTGCCAGGACCAGGTGATCAACCCGCCCGCGGCGGCCGGCGCCAGTAGCGAGAACCCGATCAGCGGGAGAGCGAGCCGGTCGATGCGTTGGACGTCCGGATCGGCAAGCAGGTCGGGTGCGAACCGGGCCCGATTGGACGGCTCGCGTTTGAGTAACCAGCCACAGTGCGCGAAGAACAGTCCCTTCGCCAGGCCGCGGATGCTCGGCCCGTATCGCCAGGGCGAGTGCGGGTCGCCCTCTCGGTCACTGAACGCGTGATGCCGCCGATGGTCGGCCACCCACTGAGTCGCCGACCCCTCGATCGCGAGCGACCCGGCGACGACAAGACCGATCCGCAGGCTCCGATTGGCCTTGAACGCGCCGTGCGTGAGGTAGCGGTGGAATCCGACCGTTATGCCGATTCCCGCCAGCACGTAGCCGACGGCAAGAATCGACAGGTCGAGATAAGAGAGCCCCCAACCCCATGCGACCGGCACGGCGGCGAGGAGCGCCAGGAACGGAATCACGACGAACGCCCACAGCGCGACCACCGCGACCGTGGGTTGGGGCGCCTCGATCAGCGCCGCTGACCGGGACGCGGGCGCCCCGGCGTCCGACCCGTCGCCGACGGCTGCGATCTGCGGGGTCATCGCACTGTGCCCTTCTGGAGATCGGCCCTTCCGGAGATCAGCACTTCTATAGGTGGCCGCCTTCGGCCTCCCAGGACTTCTCTTCCACCGTCGTTGTCGGCGGTAACTGGCGGGCGATGACGGCGGTGATGATGTCGGGAGCGTGGACGGTGTTGGTGGGCCTCGCGGCGAGAGCCATCGCCGCCCGCGCTGTGGCCGGGTGGGTGTCCGGGGGAACGACCAGCAGGTCGACGCGCTCGCCGTCGGCGCGGAGCGCACAGAGCAGGCCGGCGGGCTGGGCGGTGGACCAGACGCACCGGACCCGGCCGACGACGGCTATCCGGAGTGGGTGGCTGTCCCAGCCCGCTGGGCCGAGGAGGACTCTGCGAAGTGGGCTGTGATCTTGGTTGAGAGCGAGGACCAGCTGCTGCAGTTCGGTCGCCGGGTCGGTGGATCGTGGCCACCAGCCGCCGTCGAGCACCGTACGGCGGGACAGGCTCGGCTGCAGGTGCAGTCTCGCCGCCGACGGGCTTCCGTCGGGAATCGCCGTCATCCGTTCGGCAGCAGTCGTCATGACCGCCCTCCTGTTCTTCCCCCGGGCCGCTGGGCGGTGACCCCGGCTGTTGTCAGCTGTGGCGGCTGCGGGACAGGCGACGTCGTAGCTGGGTGATCCGGGCGGTTCCGAAGATCAGCGTGAGCAGGACCGCGCCGGCCGCTGCGATCAGCAACGCCAACGCCAACGGCAGCGTGCCGTGCAGGCCCAGGAAAGACACTTCGACGCTTTGGGTGTTCTGCAGGATGAACACGATCAACGCGATGAACACGACCGTGGCGGTCCAGATGCTGACCCAGGCCGTGCTCAACCGGCTACGGGATCCCGCGCGCGTCCCGGCCCGGGCCGGCGCCCCGTCCTGACCGGCCGGAGCCCCCGGAGCCGGTGCCGCGTCCTGACCGGCGGTGTCGCTGCGGGTGCGGTGCAGAACGGACATGACGTCCCCTCATCGGGCCGGTCTGGCAGGCACCTCGAGGGTCGCGATGTCGTCGCTCCGGATACCTGTCACACTACGCTGCGAAACTTCCGAGAACAAGGATTCTCGGAAGTACACTCGACGGGTGGCCCCACAAGACATGCCTGGGCGGCAGCACACCGGAACGGGTCGGCAGAACACTCGACCCGCTCCCGGAGCTGGCCGGCGTGGCCGGCTACCCGCCCCGCTGCCAGCGCGACTGGAGCCGGTCCATGCCTCGTACGCCGCCGCGCTGGCCCAAGCCACGATGTCCGCCGAGACCCGACGCACCTACGCCTCGAAGCTCCGTCAGTACCTCGCCTGGCTGGACACCGCCGACGTGGCCGGGGACCCGCTCACCGACCCAGACATCCGCGACCGGGCAGTGCGCGCCTGGCGCAACCACCTGCTCACCGTCGCCGAGCAGGCCCCCACCACCGTCAACACCGCCCTCGCCGCGGTCGACGACTTCTACACCCGCCGCGGGCTGGGCCAGGCCGCCGCCGAACGGACCCCCCGTCCCACCACCGCACCCCGGACCCTCGACAAGCGCGCCCTGTTGCGTTGGCTGCGAGCCGTCGAGGCCCTCCCATCGACCCGCGATCGAGCCCTCGCCAGCATCCCCTTCTACGCCGGCGCCCGCATCGCCGAAACCGTCCGGCTCGACACCGGCGACGCGCACATCTCCGCCCGCAAGCCGGGTCTGCGTATCCACGGCAACCGCGACAGGATCCGCGAAATACCCCTCCATCCGAGGCTGAGCGCCTACCTCCGACAATGGCTGGCGGAACGGCCGGACTGGCCCGGCGCCAAGGGGAACCCGGCCCTGTTCCTCAACCGCCGCGGCGAGCGACTGACCGTGCGCGGCGCCCGTAACGTCATCGCCCGCACCGCCGAGGCCGCCGGCCTTTCCGACATCACCGCCGACATCCTCCGAAGCACTTTCGCCGCCACCCTCGCACGCGGCGGCACCGACCCTGTCGTCCTCGCCGACCTCCTCGGAAACTCCGGCCTCGACACCACCCGCAGATACATCAAGCCCACCGCCGACGACCCCACCACGGCGCTCCATCTACTCCCCGTCAACCCCTGACCGCCGCCGGCGAGCTGTCCGCTCGTCCGCACGAGCGGGCTCGGTCTCGATCGACCCGCGGCATGGTCGCGTCGCGCGCCCAGGAACTCAGTCCGGCCGCCGGACCGCGTGCAGGTGCAGCAGCGACAGTCGGTAGGAGGCCAGCAATGACGTCTCGGCGTAGGCGATCTCCCGCTGCTGGCAGAAGTCCCGTACCAGCGGCTGGGCCCGGCGCAGGTTCGGTCGCGGCATACTCGGGAACAGGTGGTGTTCGATCTGGTAGTTCAGGCCACCCAGGACGAGGTCGACGACTCGGCCGCCGCGGATGTTGCGGGAGGTCAGCACCTGCCGGCGCAGGTAGTCCGGCTGTTCTCCCGGCTGGAGGATCGGCATGCCCTTGTGGTTCGGGGCGAACGAGCAGCCCATGTAGAAGCCGAAGACGCCCTGCTGCACGGCCACGAACACGATCGCCTGCACCGGGCTGAGGACCAGGAGCACGACCGCCACGTAGGCGATGAGGTGTGCGGCCAGCAGCAGACCTTCCCACCACCGCGCGGCGGTCGGCCGCTCCCGCAACGCGAGCAGGCCAGCCACGTGCAGGTTGAGCCCTTCCAACAGCAGCAGCGGGAAGAAGAGGAACGCCTGCGCCCGGGTCATCAGGCGGGTCGTCCGGTGCCGCCGGCGCTCGCCGGGCATGAACACCAGGACGCCCGTGCCGATGTCCGGGTCGCTGCCGACCTCGTTGGGGTGAGCGTGGTGCCGGTTGTGCTTGTCGATCCACCAGCCGTAGCTCAGCCCGACGGCGAGGTTGCCGTGCAGGAGTCCCAGGACATGGCTGCCGCGACGGGTACGGAGAATCTGCTTGTGGCCCGCGTCGTGCCCGAGGAAGGCCGCCTGGGTGAAGGCGACGCCGAGGACGACGGCGGTCACCATCTGCCACCACGATGAGCCGAGCAGCAGGAACACCGTCCACCCGGCGATGAGCAACACGGCCGTGCCCAGAATCTTCGCCGTGTAGTAGCCGGGTCGCGGGGCCATGAGGCCGGCGTCCTTGATCCGACGGGACAGCTCCGCAAACTCGGAACCGCGGCGTTCGACGACCGGTCCGTCGGGGAGCATGTCCTGGCGGGTGGCCGTCGCCGGGCCGCCCAGGAACGTGGCGTTGCCCGTCACGCCGGGTCAGCCCCGGCCGTGGGAAGCGGGGTCGAGAAGACCGACAAGGCTGCGTCTCCCATGAAAGCGTCGTCAATGCGGGACGCCGCCGGGATCTCGAGCAGCGCCCTCACGATACCTCCGCCGCCCCCGGAGCGGGCCCCGGCGGATCCGCCGTCCCGACACCGCCCTGGACCGCGCGGACGCTGCGGTCTTGTCGCGCAACGATCACCCGCAGTAGCATCGGCTGGCCTTGTCGCTCTGGATTCCCGGCGGCGCCAATTTTGTGCGCGGAGGCCGGGATGCCTGCAGTTGGACACGTTGCTGATCGGTCGTTCGGTCCAGGTGACCGGCGCTCCGGGGAGCCCTCTCGTTCGACACGCACCCGCGCCGGCCCGCCACCCTCGGACCGCATCGAGGTCGCTGCCCTCGACGCTGTCGCGATGGCTGCCGTCCCGGTGCGGGGGACGGCGGCTCAATTCACCGAGACCGGTCACGCCCTGCCGCAGAGCACTTTGTTCCGGCGGCGCGCCCCTGACCCGGCGCGCCGCCCCCTAAGTCAGCTGACCCGGCGTGGCCGGTCGCCCGCGATCAGACCGGCGCGGGCCCGCTGGCGCGGACGGCTGGAGCCACGGGCGTGAACCAGGTCCGCGCCGGCGACGCTGCCGCCCGCTCCCGCACGAGCGACCCTCCGCGGGACGCCTCGGCGAGCGGCCCCGGCGCTCGATCGACCGGCGCGGCCGGGCTCGGCACCGCCCGGACCGGAAGCCTGCGGCGGAGGCCGACGGGCTCCCCACCACCCCTGCCGAGAAAGCTCGGAACCAGCGGCAAGGTGTGGCTGGGCGTCGCGGGGCTCCTCGCGGTGGCGCTCGTCGCCTTCGTCCTGCGGGGGCAGCCGCTGGTCGCCGCGCGGCTGGAGACGTGGTTTCTCCGCTCGATCGCCTCGCTCCGGGCCGACTGGCTCACCCCCAGCATGCGCGTCCTCGGCACGGTCGGCACCGGCTGGTCGAAACCCATCCTCGGCGGAGGCATCCTCGTCCTGCTGATCGTCTTCAGGCGCTGGCGGCATCTGTTCACGTTCTCCGCCAGCCTGCTCGCCTCCGGAGTCCTCGGCCTGCTCGTCTACCTGCTCGTGCACCGCGCGCGCCCGTACGGCATCACGATCATCGGCGACTGGACCGGGTACGCGGCACCTTCGTTCCCGATCCTCACCCTCGCGGTCGGTCTCATCGGATTGACGTACTCGATGGTGGTGCCGGGACGGCCCCGCAACTGGGCGAAGCTCGGGATCGCCGTCGTGCTCGCCATCGTGGCCTTCGCCCGGCTGTACCTGGCGGTCGACCACCCCTCCGACATCGTCTGGGCGGTGGTCCTCGGGGTGGCGATCCCGCTCGCCGCCTTCCGCTGGTTCACCCCGAACGAGGCCTTCCCGGTGACGTACCGGCGGGGCAAGACGGCCCACCTGGACGTCACCGGCGCCAGAGGCGACGCGATTCGGCGGGCCATCGCCGACCAGCTCGGACTCACAGTCCTCGAGGTCACACCGATCGGGCTCGAAGCGTCCGGCGGGTCCACCCCGCTCCGGCTCCGCATCGCCGGCGACCCGGACACCTACGTCTTCGCCAAGCTCTACGCCAAGAACCACGTGCGCGCCGACCGCTGGTACAAGCTCGGACGGACAATTCTCTACGGCGGGCTGGAGGACGAGACCTCGTTCTCGACCGTACGCCGGTTCGTGCAGTACGAGGACTACACCCTCCGACTGATGCAGGACGCGGAGCTCCCGGTGCCCGCGCCCTACGGCATCGTCGAGATCACGCCCGAGCGCGAATACCTCATCGTCATGGAGTTCTTCGACCGAGCCGTCGAGATCAACGAGGCGGACGTCGACGACGGGATCATCGACGAGGGCCTGCTGCTCGTCCGGAAGCTGTGGGACGCGGGCCTGGCCCACCGGGACATCAAGCCGGGCAACCTGATGGTCCGCGACGGCAAGGTACTGCTGGTCGACGCGTTCTTCGTCCAGGTCCGGCCGTCGCCGTGGCGGCAGGCCGTCGACCTGGGCAACATGATGCTCGTCCTCGCGGTCGAGTCGGATCCCGACCGGGTCTACCGGCACGCGCTGAGACACTTCACGCCCGCGGAGATCGCGGAGGCGTTCGCGGCGACCCGCGGCGTCGCCAGCCCCACCCAGCTTCGGCTGGTGATGAAGCACGATGGCCGTGATCTCCTGGCGCACTTCCGCCGGCTGGCTCCCGAGCGTCGCCCGATCGGCATCCAGCGATGGACGGCACGGCGCGTCGCCCTCGCAGCCGGACTCGTCGTGTCCCTCGTCGTCGCCGTCGGCGGCACGATCTACCTGCTGACCCCGGACCAGGACTTCGAGATCTTCCCGCCCACCTGCAGGGCCCAGACGGCCACCGTCCTGATGGCACAGGCGGTCCCGACCGCGACCGCGATTCCCTGTATCGAGGCCCTTCCGGCGGGATTGAGCTTCGCCACTGCCATCGCACACAACGGCGAGGCACGATTCTGGCTGGACTCGGACCGGACCGGACCTCGGGCCGTCACCGTGACGCTCACCGGTAGCTGCGACACCTCCAGCGCGCGGCCGGTGCCCACGGACAAGGCCGGAACGGAACGCTTCGACAGCGACGCGGCGGCCTCGAGCGGCGGATCCGGACCCGACCGCTTCTACCGCCTCCCCGGCGGCTGCGTCACCCTGGCCTACTCCCCCCGAGCCCGGACCGATCCCGACGTCACTGCGGACGCGGACGGCGCTCTGGGCTTTCTCCCGCGGAACGATCTCGTCGCCTACGTCCACGAACAATCCGGCCAGCCCCTGTGCGGCGCCGGCACGACCTGCCCGGGGAGCCCCTGACCGGACGGGAGATCTCGCGCCGGGATCGCATCCGCTCACTGCGACGCTGTCACTCGAAACGAGGCGATGGGCCGGACCGGCTCGGGTGGGGTGGCCTCGATCCGGCAGCGCGATCAGGGGACTGGAAATGTATCTGGACGACGTGATTCCGGACCCGGACCATCGGATCTGTCATTCCCGCGTCATCCGGGCCCCGGCCACGGTCGTCTGGGACGAACTGAATCGAGTGCCCATGTCGGCGCTTCCGGTCGCCTACGCGTTGGAGGCCCTACGCCTCCTCCCGGCGCGACTCGCCGGCCGGCGGCATCCACGCCTGGCCGGGCGTACGTTTCTCGACGTCACCCCCATCCCCATCCTGTTCTCCGAACGGCCCCATGTCGTGCTGTCGGCGGGAGTCGGCCAGGCTTGGCGATTGCTGGGAGGGCCGACGCCGCCGCTGCTGGACGCGGCCGCCCTGCGCGCGTGGACGGAGCCCGGGTGGATCAAGGTCGGCATGGGCTTCCGCCTCGAGTCCAGCCGCGCGGGCACGGTCTTGAGCACCGAAACGCGCGTCGTCGCGACCGACCGGAGGACACGGCGGGCGTTCGCGGCCTACTGGTTCGTCATCCGCGGCAGCAGCAGCACGATTCGCCGTGAGGTGCTCAGAGTCGTCGCGCACCGGGCGGAGACTCCGCGGCGCACCTAGGCAGGCTGGTCGGCTTCTCTCAGAGCGGCTACCACCTGGGAAGGCGGCTTGCCGACCGGGTCGACCGGCCACTCTGAGCGCGCAGGCGCCAGGATCGCCCGTCCCCGCCGGGTCGACGGAGTCCTCGATCAGAGCGGGGTGCCGTTGGCATCGCACGGCAGCGGACCGTGGTCGCCGGTGAACTCTCGTTCCTGATCGAGGATCTGCACGCGGGCGTTGCGAGGCTCAGCCGATCCGCTCGGCCAGCGAGACGATGATCCCTTCCGGCCCCCGGACGTAGGCCATCCGCCACACGCCCTCGTACTCGCCGATGCCACCGACCAGTCCGTAGCCCTCGGTAGCTGCCCAGTCGACCGCCGCCTGCAGGTCATTGACCTCGAAGGACACGTTGCGCAATCCCAGCTCGTTGGCCATGGCGGCCGGTGAGCCAGGCACGGAGTCGGGTCGCACGAAGCGCGAGAGCTCCAGGCGGGTGCCGTCGCCGGGCGGCTTCAGCATGACGATCTCGGTGCGGGAGTCGGGAATGCCGCAGACCGTGTCCAAGAACTCGCCCTCGACGAACATCCTGCCCTCGACCTCCAGGCCCAGCGCGACGAAGAAGGCGGTCACGGCGTCGAGATCCGCGACCGTGACGCCGATGTGGTCGAAGCGTCGTACATATGACATAGGTCGCCCTGCGCTCACGGTCCGGCGGAGGCGGACGCCGTCGGGCTCCGGTCCGGCTCCAGATCGCCGGCGTCCTCACCGGCGTCGGAGTCCAGCAGCTCCGCGCTCAGCTCCTTCGACGGCATCTCGGCCAGCGACAGGAACGTCTCGGTGCGCTGGATCCCGGGCATCTGCCACACGCCCTCCAGCAGGAACCGGCGCAGGTGGGTGTAGTCGCGTACCCGGATCCGGGCCAGCATGTCCATCGACCCGGTGATGACCGAGACGTCCCGCACCTCGGGCAGCTGGTGCAGCGCGCGCATGATCTCGCTCTGGTCGGCGCCCTGGATCGCGGTCACCGCGAGGTAGCCGGTGACGTAGCCGAGCGCGGACCAGTCCACGTCCACGCGGTAGCCGCGGATGACCCCGGCGCGCTCCAGCCGGGCGATCCGCTCCCCGATCGCCGGCGGCGACATCCGCAGCTCCCGGGCCAGCCCCCGCTGGGAGACCCGCGCGTCCCGGGCCAGCAGGGTGAGCAGGCGGCGGTCGACGTCGTCGAGCCGGACCGGGGTCCGGGGCAGGATCGCCACGTCGGCCAGCCCGGACAGCGGCGCGCTGCGCTGATTCACTGAAAGCTCACCCGCCTTTCGCGCTTGTCGTATGACATCCTGAGGCCTAACATACCTCACACCTCGCACTTTCTGAGCCGCTATAGCCGTACGATTGCTTCGCAGAGGTCGCCCATGCGCCCATCCCTGACCGACCCGCTCGGCGCCGCGGCGCCGGCGGAGCTGGACTGGCCGACGCTGTTCGCACGCCGGTCCGAGCGGGCCGGGGACAAGATCACCGCGATCCTCTCGCTCGCGGCGTCCACCGACGTCATCACCTTCTCTGGAGGGTTCCCGGCGCCGGAGACGTTCCCGGCACCGCTGCTGCAGGAGCTGCTGCCCCGGGTGCTCGCGGAGGGCGCCGGGACAGCGTTGCAATACTCGCCGACCGAGGGGCTCCCGCGCGCCCGGCAGGCCGTCGCCCGGCTGGTCACCGACACCCAGGGCCGCGCCGTCGACCCCGCCGACGTGCTGATCACCAGCGGTGGCATCGAGGGTCTCCAGCTGCTGACCCGGATGCTGGTCGAGCCGGGCGACCGGGTGCTGGTCGAGGCGCCGAGCTACCTCGGGGCGATCATGGCCTTCGCCGGCTTCGAGGCCGAGGTCGAGGGCGTGCCGATCGACACCGACGGGCTGCAGGTCGACGCGCTCGCGGCGGCGCTGGCCCGGGGCCGCCGGCCCAAGCTGCTCTACGTCATCCCCGACCACCAGAACCCGAGCGGGGTGAGCCTGGCCGAGGAGCGCCGCCGGCCCGTCGTGGAGCTGTGCCGGCGGCACGGCGTGCCGATCGTCGAGGACGTCGCCTACCGGGAGCTCGGCTTCGACGGCACGGCCCGGACCAGCCTGTGGTCACTCGCCCCGGAGCTGGTCCTCCAGCTCGGCACGTTCAGCAAGATCCTCGCCCCCGGCTTCCGGCTGGGCTGGGCGGTCGGCCCGGCGCCGCTGCTGGCCGCGATGACCGCGGCGAAGCAGAACAGCGACCAGTGCGCCGGTGCGTTCGGGCAGACCGTGATGGCCGAGTACGTCCTCGGCGGGCACCTGCCCGGAGCGCTGGCCACCGCTCGCGGGCTGTACCGCCGCCGCGCCGGGCTGATGCTGGACGCGCTGGCGGCGCACATGCCGCCGGGCGTGTCCTGGACCCGGCCGGCGGGCGGGTTCTTCGTCTGGCTCACCGCGCCCGAGCACGTCGACACCGGCGACCTGGTCGCCGAGGCCACCCGGCTCGGGGTGGCCTTCGTGCCGGGGGCGCCGTTCTATCCCGGCCCCGGCGGGGCCAACCGGCTCCGGCTGGCGTACAGCCGGGTGGCGGACTCCGCCATCGAGGACGGGATCCGGCGGCTGGCCACCCTGCTGCGCGGGACGGGCGCCGGGCAGCCGTGATCGACGACCACGTCCACCCGTTCCCGCTGGAGTTCACCCCGTTCGACACCGGCGACCTTGGCCTGGACGTGGATCCGGCGCCGGACGCGGCCGCCCGCCGGCGGGCGCTGGCCCCGGGCCGGCTGTACGTTCACCTGCTGGAGACCCGGCTGGCGGCGTTCCTCGGCGTGCCGCCGGACGACCTCGCCGCCGGGCGGGACGAGCTCGCCCGCGGCGACTGGACCGGCTACCTGCGACGGCTGTTCGACGACGCCGAGCTGGCCGGCATGATCGTCGACGAGGCGCTGCACCCGGACGACCCCGCCCACCCGGCGGAGGTCTACAGCGCGGCCGCCGGCCGGCCGGTCTGGAAGATGGCGCGGCTGGACCCGCTGGTCGACCGGCTCGTCGGCGCCGGCGCGACCGCCGCGGAGATCCTCGACCGGGCGCAGCGGTTCGTCGCCGACGCCGCCGCCGACGGTGCGGTCGCGGTGAAGACCGTGCTGGCCTATCGGACCGGCCTCGCCGTCCGGCCGGACGCCGACCTCGCCGCGGCCGACCGGTCGCTGCGCGAGGAGGTGCCGGTCCGACGCCGCGGCAAGGCGCTGCGGGACCTGGTGTTCCGGACCGTGCTCGGGACGACGGCGGAGCTCGGCCTGCCCGTGCAGGTGCACACCGGCTTCGGCGACTCGGAGATCCGGCTGACCGACTCCGATCCGCTGCTGCTGGAGGAGGTGCTGCGCACCCCGGAGGGGTCGGCGGCCACCGTGGTGCTCATCCACGGCTCCTTCCCCTGGGCCGAGCAGGCCGCCTACCTGGCCACCGCCCGGCCGAACCTGTGGGTGGAGCTGTCCCTGTCCAACCTGTTCGCGCCGCTGCACACGGCCGACCGGCTGCTGCGCATCCTCGACGTGGCCCCGCGCGGTCGCCTGCTGCTGGGCAGCGACGGCCACGTGCTGCCGGAGACCCAGTGGTTCGCCTGCCGGGTGCTGGCCGACGCCTGGACCCGGGTGGCCGCGACGCTGGCCGACGCGGGGGCGCGGCCAGGCTGGATCTCCGACACCCGCGCCGACCTCTTCGACGGCAACGCCCGCGCGGTCTACCGGCTCGGCTGACCGACCCCTGACCGAAGGAGATCCCGATGAGCAGCGCCCACTTCAGCACCGAGGCCGGGGGCACCCCGACCGCGCCCGGACGGTACGTCGAGGTGGCCGAGGTCGAGCCGGTCGAGTTCGTGCCCGGGCTGGAGTTCCGCCCGGTGCTCGGCCAGAACACGCTGACCAACTTCGTCCACTTCGAGCCGCACACCGAGGCGCCGCTGCACGTGCACGAGGAGGAGCAGATCGTCATCGTGCTCGACGGCGAGTTCGAGTTCTCCATCGACGGCGACGTGCGCACCATGCGGCCCGGCGACGTGGCCGTGATCCCGCCGTGGGTGCCGCACGGCGCCCGCACCCTCGACTCCCGCTGCACCGAGGTGGACGTGTTCACCCCGCCCCGCCGGTCGCTGCTGCAGCACGCCGCGGCCCAGGTCGGGAAGCGGCCGGCCGCCGACGGCGCGTCCGGCGCCTGATGGATCTCGGTCTGCACGGCCGGCGGGCGGTGGTCACCGGCGGGTCGAAGGGCATCGGGCTCGCGGTCGCCGCCGAGCTGGTCCGCGAGGGGGCGGACGTCGCGATCTGCTCGCGGCACGGGGACGAGCTGGACGCGGCCGCGGGCGAGCTGCGGGCCGGCGGGGCGACCGTGCACGCGCAGGTGGCCGACGTGACCGACCCGGGAGAGGTCACCGGCTTCATCGATGCGGCGGCGGCGGCGCTCGGCGGCATCGACGTGCTGGTGAACAACGCCGGCGCGGCAAGGCCCGGCTCCTTCGCCACGCTCGCCGACGAGGACTGGCGGGCCGACCTGGACGT
Organism: uncultured Actinomycetota bacterium; assembly: GCA_963770145.1. Taxonomy (GTDB): domain Bacteria; phylum Actinomycetota; class Actinomycetes; order Mycobacteriales; family CADCTP01; genus CADCTP01. The sequence goes on from CAVYOJ010000006.1 coordinate 32,896, forward strand.
CAAGCTCTTCTCCCAGATCCGCTGCACCCGGGCCGCGCTTCCGTACCTGCGGCGCAGCCGGGCGCCGCGCGTGGTGAACGTCAACGCCGTCTACGCCAAGTATCCCGACCCGGCGTTCTTCGCCACGACGGTCAACCGGGCCGCCTGCCTCAACCTGAGCAAGGCGCTGGCGCTGGAGCTCGGCCCGGAGGGCATCCTCGTCAACAGCGTCAACATCGGCTTCGTCGTCACCCCGCAGTGGGAGAACATCCGCTCCCGCCGGGCCCCGGACCTGCCGGCCGAGGAGTTCTTCCGGACCATGGCCGAGGCGGAGGTGCCGCTGCGGCGCTTCGGCGACGTCGCCGAGGTCTCCGGCGTAGTCGCCTTCCTGGCCGGCGACCGGGCCAGCTACGTCACGGGCGCCTCCATCGACGTCGCCGGCGGGATGGGTCGCTACGTCTGACCCGAGAGGGGCGGGCTGATGGGAGCTGCTGGCCGCCGTGGTCGGCCGGCTCGCCGCCGGCTACACCGCCAGCAGCCTCAACGCGATGCTGCTCACCCCGGAGAAGCTGTACGTCGTGGACTGCCACGACCCGGACCTGCGCTCGATCCTCAGGGCCATCCGGCCACTGTGGACGGTGAGATCGAGGACGTGGAGGAGGCGCTCTACTTCGACCTGCGCTACCGGCGCACGGACGACTCCGTGGTGGTCGCGTCGTCCGGCTTCGCGCAGCCCGAGGGCGGCGGCTGGCGGCCCATCGAGAACAACTCGATCGTCGTCGTGGACCGCGCCACGCTGGCCGTGCAGTCGTTCGCGCTGGACGTCCGGATCTCGAGCCCGGTAGCCGCGCCGGATGCCTTGACAGCCAAACAATCGTAAGACTAGGAACGACCGCGGAGCGACTATTGCCAGCCGCAGGCTGCTGTATCTGGTCCGATTGTCAGGTTCACGCACACCGTGTCTGACACCCGGACCTGGCAGGGGTGATGTCGGCCCGAGCGTCGGAAGGGGAGGTCGAGCATGCGTACCCCGCACGAGTCCAGCGTCGGTCAGATCGGGTTCATCAAGAAGCACGAGCTGTGGACCGCCGAGCAGCAGGAGGCGGCGGACGCCCTGGCGGCCCGCCTGCAGGAGGAGGACATCCGCCGGGTCCGCATCGCCTGGTGCGACCAGCACGGCATCGCCCGCGGCAAGACGCTCACGACGCCGGACTTCCTGCTCGCCCTGCGCAACGGCCAGGACTTCCAGACCGCGACGCTCATCATGGACACGACCAACAACATCGTGACTCCGCTGTTCTCGAAGAGCGGTGCGTACGGGGTCGAGGAGCTCTCCGGCTTCCCCGACTCGATCCTGGTCCCGGACCCGACGACGTTCCGCCTGCTGCCGTGGAGCTCCGGCACCGGTTGGGTCCTCTCGGACATGTACTTCCAGAGCGGCCGCCCGGTGCCCTTCTGCAGTCGGCAGCTCATGAAGGGGACCCTCGCGACGCTGCGGGAGCGCGGCTTCGACTACATGGCCGGGCTGGAGGTCGAGTTCTACCTCACGAAGCTCGAGGACCGGAAGCTCACGGCGGAGCAGTCGGGGTGGCCGCCGGACGCGCCGACGGTGTCCACAGTGGCGCACGGCTTCCAGTACCTGACCGAGATCCGCAACGACGAGATCGACGACATCCTCATCCTTCTCCAGGACAACCTGACCGAGATCGGCCTGCCGCTGCGGTCCATGGAGGACGAGTGGGGGCCGGGTCAGAGCGAGTTCACCTTCGACCCGCAGCTTGGCCTGGACCCGGCGGACGCCATGCTGCTGTTCCGCACGGCGACCAAGCAGATCTGCCGGCGCAACGGGCTGCACGCGACCTTCATGACCAAGCCGGCGCTGCCGAACTTCTTCTCCAGCGGCTGGCACCTGCACCAGTCGCTGGTGGACGCCGACGGTGGCGGCAACGCGTTCACCAACCGGGCCGACGACGGCGCCGCGCTCTCCGAGCTCGGCCGCTACTTCGTCGGCGGCCTGCTCGAGCACGCCGGCGCCGGCTCGGTCTTCTCCACCCCGACGATCAACGGCTACAAGCGGTTCGCGCCGTTCTCGTTCGCCCCGGACCGCGCGTCCTGGGCGGTGGAGAACCGCGGCGCGATGATCCGGGTGCTCGGCGGCTCCGGCGACGAGAGCTCGCACCTGGAGAACCGCGCCGGCGAGCCGTGCGCCAACCCGTACCTGTTCATGTCGTCCCAGATCGCGGCCGGGTTGGACGGGGTGGACCGCAAGCTCGACCCGGGCCCGCCGGACCCGGAGCCGTACGCGGCCGAACGCCGGATGCTGCCGACCGGGCTGGACGAGGCGGTCCGGCTGCTGGAAGCGGAGGGCGACGTGTTCCGCGGCGCCTTCGGGTCCCCGTTCGTCGACTTCGTGCTCGCCATCAAGCGGCACGAGCTGGGCCGCTACCAGGCGCACGTCACCGACTGGGAGCACCGGGAGTACTTCGAGGTCTACTGAGGACCGGCGTCCCCCAGATCCCTGGAGGTGGCTGTGGCCGAGAAGGCCGAGTGGCGCGGCACCAAGTTCGGCGGCATGGACGCGGCCGAGATGAACGAGTTCCTGGCCGGGCCGTGGATCGCCCGGATCGCCTGCCTCAAGCCGGACGGCTCGCCGTACATCTTTCCGGCCTGGTATCACTGGGACGGCGTGGCTTTCTGGCTGGTCCCGCGGGCCCGGTCGGCCTGGGCGCACTACCTCGTCGCCGACCCCAGGGTCAGCCTGGTCGTGGACGAGCCGGAGCCGCCGATCCGCAAGGTCGTCTGCGAGGGCACCGCGGTCTGCGTCGAGGCCGCCGTCGGGCCGTACCTGGAGAACGGCGAGATGTCGATCTGGAACAAGATCGGGACGTACGAGACCGGGCCGCGCTACCTCGGGGACAAGGTCGGCGACTACCGCGGCGAGGTCAACGTCGAGCCGTGCTGGACCTTCAAGGTCGTCCCGCGGAAGCTGACCACCTGGCAGGGATGGGGCTGGGCCAACCGGTACGAGCACCCCGAGCTGCACGGCGAGGAGGGCCAGGCAGTGATCCAGCCGAAGTACTACGGCTGAGCCATCTCCCTAGCGGCGTCGAGGCGTTCTTCGCACAGGTCGGCGTGCTGTCGCGCAACGGACTCAGGCTTGGAAGACTTGGCGGTCATGGGTGTGTCGCTGCATCACATCGTCATCGATACTCGCGATCTGCCGGCACTGGCCCGGTTCTGGGCCCAGGTACTGGACTGGAGGATCCTCTCCGAACGCGAGCGGGAAGTGGTCATCGGCCCCGAGGAGACCGCGCCGGTCGGCATCTGCTTCATGCCGGTCACGGACGAGAAGATCGTCAAGAACCGTCTCCATCTCGATCTCGCTCCCGACTCCGCGGATCGGGACGCCGAGATCGAGCGGATCCTCGCGCTCGGCGCGCGCAGAGTGGACATCGGGCAGACCGGTCAGGAGTCGTGGACCGTGCTCGCCGACCCGGAGGGAAACGAGTTCTGCGTGCTGCGCCCGAAGACGACGCTCATCGAATAGGAGCCCGGATCGGATCGTGATCCGATCCGCTGACCGTGCCGACGCCGGTCGCCCCGGCGCCGACTGCCAGGCCGCGTCGTGCCGGACGTCGCGGCTTGCTGGATCAGACCGTGAGGCCGGGAGCATGCTGACGGCATGGTGGGCCGCGACGAATTCCTGATCTGGGTCGAGACCACGCTGTACGACGCGGAGCTCGCCCTGCACAACGGCGATGCCGGCCCGCGCCGCGCCATCTGGTCCCGGAACGAGCCGGTGAGCGTGCTCGGTGCGTGGCGCAACGCGTACGGGCAACGCGAGGTGGGCGAGCTCTTCGCCGCCCTCGAGCGAAGCTTCTCGGACTGCACCTCGTACACCTTTGAGCTACGGGCCCACGACGTCGTCGGTGAGATGGCGTTCACCGTCGGCCTCGAGCACACCTCGACGTCCGTCGACGGTGACCAGCGCACGTACACCCTCAGGGCGACTCAGGTCTACCGCCGCGAAGGCGGCGAATGGAAGGTAGCCCATCGTCACGCGGACACTCTCGCCGTGCCGCCGGCGACGACCTGAGCTCAGGACTCCTGCAGGGCGGCGTAGGCGCGGACGGGGAAGGTGCCGAAGCCGGCGATACGCGGTGGTGCGGCGGTGAACCGGGCTCCGGTCGGTGGCAGCTGGTCGAGACCGGTGAGGTGCTCGACGACGGGGATGCCGGCCGCGAGCAGCACGGTGTGCGCCGGTCGGGCCGGGTCGCCGGTGTCGTCGATGTTGACCGCGTCGATGCCGACGAGCCGGGCGCCGTGGTCGGCCAGCCATCGGGCGCCCGCGGCGGTCAGGTAGGGCGCATCCTCGGCGTACGCCGGAGTGCCCCAGTCCCGATCGCCGCCGGTGTGCAGCAGCACCGCCCGGCCGGCGACCTCGACCGCGGCTAGTGCACCGACGTCGACCGCACGCAGGCTGCTATCGGCGACCCGGACGACGACGGTGTCGAGGTCGGCGAGCAGGCTCAGCGGGAGTCCGGCCAGGTCGGTGCCGTCGGCGTAGCGGTGATAGGGGCTGTCCAGATAGGTGCCGGTGTTGCCGACCATGCTGATCCGGTCGATGGCGAACTCCGCCGCTCCGCCGTACGCCGCCCGGGACGCCTCCCGGCTCAGGTGAGGCGTGATCTCGGGCGCAGGCAGCCCTGGGTAGGTCGTCATGCCGGCGGCGATCTGGTGGCTCAGCTCGACCCACGCCCGCCGCCGCGCCGGCGGGCCGGCGTGATCGCTGGGTCCACCGCGGGTGCCCTTGTGCTGCTCGGGGAAGACCCGCAGTCCCGTCACCTCGACCCGGTCGACCATCAGCAACGCCAGCGACGCGACGAACAACGCACCGACCTCGGCCGCGGACACCCGCGCGTGCGGCACGTCGACGCGGAAGTCATGCGCGGTCAGGCCGCCGCCGTTGCCGAAGGTCACGGTCGCGTCGAACTGCGCGCGGTAGTCAGGCTCGGACACCCGCACACCATTCCGCCGCACCGACGCTTCGGGAAGCCCCCACGACGAACCGCACCAGGCGTGCAGCGCGGGCCGAGCATGCGCGGGGTGCGCCTGGAGGGCCGGGACGACGGACGTGACCGGCCTCCGGGGCCGGTGGTCGGTGTGGTCAGCGGCGACAGAGGAACGCCACGTGCTCGCCGCTGATGGCGAGGTCGCTGCCGCGCTTGCAGCCCAACCCGATGAACTTGATGTCGCCGACCTCCTTGACCACGGTCGAGCTGATCTTGTATCCCGCGGCGGGAAGTGCCTTCTTCCAGAACGCAGCGGCCTGCTCGCCGTCCAGCACCTCCATGGGCGCCGTGATGTCGGTCGATCGGACCGCGATCCGGCCGAGCATGGTGCCGCTCGGCAGCGGGAAGCCGGCGGGGAGCGAGCCGAGGCCGCTGTTGCCGTTCGGGGCCGGCAGGGCGGCGGTGCTGCCGCCGCCCCCGCTGCCGTTCGCGCCGCCCCTGTTGTCGCCGGTCGCGCCGGGCGAGCCGGCGGAGCCGGAGCCGGCGGCCGGCGGCGCATTCGAGGGCGCGATGGAAACGCCGGCACGGGGCGAGCTCGACTGCGACCCGGCCGGCGTCGGCCCGGACGCGGACGGGTCACCGCCGCTACAACCGGCGACGGCGATCCCGGCAGCGGCGAGCACGGGGACAAGGGTGGCGATTCGGCGCGTCATCGTCAGAGTCCTCATGGATCGGAAGCCCCCATTAGTACGCCGAACGCGCCGCCGGACGCTCCTCCCCAAAAGTCGGGGTCCCGAGCCCGCCGCCAGGAGGCGAGCTGTATCAGGGGTGCGCTTGACGAGCGGGCACGACCCGCACGCTCCGCCGGTGGCCTCGGTCTGCGGTCATCGTGCGGCAACACCACGGTGAACACCCGACCGGGACCGGATCGCGTCCCGTTCACGCATCGTTACCAGGCCCTCTCCTGGCCCTGGGAACGAGGCGTGAGTCGGCCGGGACCGGGATCCCGATCGGGTCAGGCGGAGAATGCCGGGACCCCAATATTTCGGCAACGGGATCACAATGAGAATGCGGGCATGCGGCTTCAGCTCATGATTTTGCAAAGACCGCGCAACACGAAGGTCCGGTCCATTTAGGTGTGGCCGGCATTCCAATCTCCGCGGCTTGACCCAATGCCACCAGCGGCGCAAGATCGGAGTATCGGGGGGCCGACAAGCCATTAGCGCAAGGAGGCGCCACGGTGGCTGATCAAATCCAAGCCGTGCGGACCCACAGCGACCCCACTCGAGCAGTCCCGGCACCGCCGGACTCCACGTCGATCTCGATCGCCGACCCGGCCGCGCTCGGCCTGGCCGGCTTCGCCATGACCACGTTCGTGCTCAGCATGTTCAACACAGGGCTGGTCGGCAAGGCAGGCGAGCCGGTCGTGCTGGGGCTGGCGCTGGCCTACGGAGGTGGCGCCCAGCTCCTGGCCGGCATGTGGGAGTTCCGCAAGGGAAACACGTTCGGCGCCACGGCATTCAGTTCCTACGGTGCGTTCTGGATTTCGTACTGGGCCTTCGTGGCCTTCTTCGCCAAGGGGGTGCCGACCACCGCGGTGGGTCTCTACCTCATCGCCTGGGGCATCTTCACGTTCTACATGTGGGTCGCATCGTTCCGCACGACGGTGGCCGTGAACGTCGTGCTCCTACTCTTGTGGATCACCTATCTCCTCCTCGGCATCGGCAACGCGTCGGACACCGGCGACATCATCAAGATCGGCGGCTGGGTCGGTCTCGCCACTGCTCTCGCTGCCTGGTACGCGTCGTTCGCGATAGTGGCCAACTTCACATTCAAGCGCACCATTTTCCCGGTGCGGGAGTTGCGTCGCGCGTGATGCCGCTGGCGTCTCTTCGGCGGTAGAAAGAATTCGCTACGGCGCGGCCGTCAGGCGGCGTAGTTGCCGACGAGCTGGACCGCGCCACCCTCGACGCCCTTGGCGGCCCGCACGAGTTCGTACCCGGGCACGAACTCGGCGTCCTCGATGGCGGAGACCGTGCCGATCACCCAACTGTGGATGCCTCGGCCGGCGAGGTGCCGCACGGCCTCGTCGACGCCGGCGCCAGGCAGCACGGCCATGAAGCCGACGCCCATGTTGAGGGTGCGTTCCAGGTCGGCCGGCGGGACGTCACCCAGCCGGCCGACCAGGGCGAAGATCGGCGCCGGTGTCCACGTCGACCGGTCGAGCCGGGCGTAGACGTCCCGCGGCAGGACCCGGGCCAGGTTGGCGACCAGGCCGCCACCGGTGACGTGCGCCAACGAATGGATCTCGACGCCGGGCAGGGCGATCAGGTCGAGGATGTCGGCGGCGTAGACGCGGGTGGGCTCGAGCAGCTCGAGGCCGATCGACCGGCCCAGCTCGGGCACCTCGTGGTCGAGCTCCCAACCCGCCCGGGCGACCGCACGGCTGGCGAGGGAGAAGCCGTTGGAGTGCAGGCCGGTCGAGGCCATTGCGAGCACCACATCGCCCGGTACGACACGGTGCGCGCCGAGGATGTCGGCGTACTCCACCACTCCGGTCGCCGCGCCTGCGACGTCGTACTCCGTCGGGCCGAGTACGCCGGGATGCTCGGCGGTCTCGCCGCCCACCAGCGCGACGCGGGCCCGTACGCAGGCGTCCGCGATTCCCGAGACGATGCGGGCGATGCGTTCCGGGACGACCTGGCCGCAGGCGATGTAGTCGGTCAGGTAGAGCGGCTCCGCCCCGCAGACCACGATGTCGTCCACGACCATCCCGACGAGGTCGTGCCCGATGCTCTCGTGCCGGTCGAGCCGCTGCGCGAGCACCACCTTCGTGCCGACACCGTCCGTCGAGGTGACCAGGATCGGCCGGGCCATCCGCGCCAGGGCCGACGCGTCGAACATCCCGGCGAAGCCACCGAGCGTGCCGACGACCTCGGGCCGGGTCGCCCGCCGGACCGACTCCTTGAACAGCTCGACCGCCTTGTCACCGGCCTCGATGTCGACCCCGGCGGCCGCGTACGTGAGACGTTCGGTCACGCCCGCAGGCTACGGCAGGGGACGCTGCCCGGAGCCAGGTGACGCCGGCGCCCGATCGTCACGGCCAGCCGACACCGGGCGCGGGTGCGTCGGCGACGAGGATCTGACCGGTGCGGGCGCGGATGACCTCCTCCATGCCGTCGGTGCCGCGCCATTCCGCGGTGAGCATGAACAGCGTTCGCCGATCGGGGCCGCCGAGCATCGCCGCGAAGCAGGGACGGTCGAGCTCGATCCTGTCGAGGACCTCACCGCCCTCCCGGATACGGGCGCAGTCGTTGATCATGGCGCCGCTGGAGGCCCAGATACAGCCGTCGGCGTCCAGGCAGATTCCGTCCGGGCCCACGCCGTCCGCCCAGACCCGCCGACCGGACAGCGTCCCGTCCGCGGCGATGTCGAAGGCGGTCAGCCGCGACGCGAACGACTCGGCGAGGATGAGGGTGTCGTTGTCGGGCGTGACGACCATCCCGTTCGGGAAGGCGATCCCGTCCGCCACCTCCAGGACATCGCCATCCGGCCTGACGAGCGCGATCTTTCCCGGTGCCCGCCCACTGGCGAGGACGGACTCGAAGTCGGCGAAGTCGAAGTTGAGCGCGTTGACGTAGACGTTCCCGCGTCCGTCGACGGTCAGCTCGCTCCAGCCGTACGGCGAGAGGTGGCTCAGGTCGGCGTGCCGGACCCGGGTGCCGTCGGGCTCCACCCGGACCAGCTCACTGCCGGTGATCAGCATCCGGCCGTCCGGGAGCCAGTTGGCCGCCCAGCCGGCGCCTTCGGGCCCGCGATCAACCACCTCGCTGGTGCCGTCGAGATCGACCGCGACGATCTCCTCGGCACCCCAGTTGGAGAACCACAACCGGCCGTCATGCCAGCGAGGGGACTCCGGCATCGCGAGTCCGTCCAGCAGCACACGAGGCTCGACCCGGCCGGTCATGCGGCCTCCCTCGACGCGGCGATCAGCAGCCCGGCCACCCTACTTGGCAGCCGGATGCCCGGCTCCCGCCGGACGCCGCCGGTCGGGGCCGGTGAGCTCCCTGGCCCGACCCTGTCCCCGGCGTCGGCTGCGTCATCGACGTGACCCGCGTCGGCCCCCCGGTCGGCCGTGGCCTGCGCAAATCCCACGGATCGTGCGAGGCGGTCTCATCCGGCTGAGCAAGACGCTCGAAGCGGACGGGGTGACAATGCCTCATCACACGACGTGCTGCCGCGGCAACACCGCCCTGACCGGCCGGGAGGAGCGTTGGAATGAGCGTGAACTGGGACCAGGTGACCCGTACCGACGTGTTGCATGCGATACAGGAATACGACGGGCTGGGGCCCGAGCGGTTCTTCTCCGAGCACGGCTTCGCACCGACGACGACCTACGAGCTGATCTGGGACGAACGCCGCTACCCGCCGAAAGCGGTCCTCGGCACAGCCTACGAGTTCGCCACCGGCCGGCGCCTTGCCTCGACCGACTTCGAGGGCGGCAAGAGCGGTGCCGTCAAGGTGCTCGGAAAGCTGGGATTCACGGTCCAGGCCATACCGCGATCAGACAGGTAGGGCCCGGCCACGCGCGTGGCCGAGTCCTGGCCGACGCTCCACAGCCGCCGGCGTCGGCGCGGCGCCGAGTAGATCCGCGTAGCCGCAGGACCTCTTGCTCGCACTGTGCGCCTCGGCGTACGTTGCCTCCTATCTGTCAGTAAGGTTTCCTAACTTTGGAGACCGGCCATGCGGATGCGTCCTCGCTTCAGCCTCGTCACGGCCTCGCTCATGGTGCTCGCGGTGACTCCGGCCGTCGCCTCGGCCACAGCGGCGCCGGCCTCCGCCGACGTCGCCCGCGCCGGCGGGCTGGTGCGGGTCGATCAGCTCGGCTATGCGCTGAGCGAGAGCAAGCAGGGCTACCTGATGACCACGGCCGCGGTGTCCAGGCCGACGTTCGCCGTGACGGACAGCACCGGACACGTTGTGCTGACCGGACGGGCCGGACCCAGCCGGGGCGCCTGGAACGCCCGATACCGCGGCGTCTATCCGCTCGACTTCAGCAGCCTGCACCGCCGCGGTGTCTACCGGCTCGACGTGCCCGGCCTGCACGCGCACTCGGTGCCGTTCCGGATCGACCGGGCCGAGGCACTCTGGCAGCCCCGGGTCGCCGATGCCGTCGCGTTCTTCCAGGCCCAGCGGGACGGGCGGCACGTGCTCAGCGGCGCCTTGCACCGCAAGCCGTCGCATCTCAACGACGCCACCGCCGGGATCTATGCGCACCCGCAGTACGAGGACCCGGACAGCGACGTGATCGTCGGGTCGAGCCTGCAGCGGATCGGCGGCCCGGTCGACCTGGAAGGCGGCTGGTTCGACGCCGGCGACTTCATCAAGTTCACGCACACCACGGCGTACGCCGACAGCCTGCTGCTGGTCGCCGAGCGCGACATGGGCGACGACGCGCCGGCCAGCCTCGACCCGGAGATCCGGTTCGGACTCGACTGGCTGCGCAAGGCCTGGGACCCGGCCAGCAACCGGCTCTACATCCAGGTCGGCATCGGTTCGGGAAACCAGGATGGCACGTTCCTCGGCGACCACGACCTGTGGCGGCTGCCGGAGAAGGACGACGCGCTGACCGGCGCGGAGAACCGGTACCTGTCCCATCGACCGGCCTTCGGCACCGACGCAGCGGCCGGAAGGCTGGCGCCGAACCAGGCCGGCCGGCTCGCCGCCGCGTTCGCGCTGGCCGCCCAGGTCGACGCCGCGGCCAGCCCGGGTCGGGCCCGAGCCGAACTCGCCCTGGCCGCGGACATCTTCGCCCGGGCCAAGACCACCGGGGTGGTCGAGGCCGACGTGGTCACCGCGCTGCCGCACGCCTTCTATCCGGAGAGCGCCTGGCGGGACGACCTGGAGTTGGGCGCGACCGAGCTTGCCCGGGCCGGCGCCCGGCTGCGCGACCCGCGGGCCGGCGGCTGGCTAGCGGCCGCATCCCACTGGGCGGCGGAATACCTGCGTACCGAGTCGGCCGACGGCGACACGCTCAACCTGTACGACGTCAGCGCGTTGGCGCACGCCGAGCTGATCCGCGCGGTCAGGCTCAGCCACGGCCATCCGCGGCTGGCGGTCACTCCCGCGCGCCTGGTCGCCGACCTCCGCCGGCAACTGGCCATCGGGCTCGACCGCGCCGCGGCCGACCCGTTCCGCGCCGGCGGCAACTACACCGACTTCGACGTCGCGTCACACACCTTCGGTCTGGTCGCCACGACCGCGCTCTACCGGCAAGTGACCGGTAGCCACAGCTACGACGCGTTCGCCAGCCGGCAGCGCAACTGGGTCTTCGGTGCCAACCCGTGGGGCGCCTCACTCATGATCGGCGTCGGCACGACGTTCCCCGCCTGCCCGCAGCACGTGGTGGCCAACCTGTCCGGCAGCCTGGACCGGACTCCTCCGGTGCTCCGCGGCGCGGTGGTGAACGGGCCGAACAGCGCTGACCTGTTCACGGACGGCCTCGGCGAGTTCTTCGACACCGGCCGCACCTGCCCGGCCGACGGGATCGACCGGTACGCGCCCTTCAACGCACGAGGCAGCCAGTACATCGACGACGTCCGGGCCTGGCAGACGGTGGAACCGGCCATCGACTTCACCGCGACCGCCGCGCTCGCCCTCGCCCTGATCGGCACCTGACTGCTCATCGCCCGGTGCGGGTCGGGCTTCTCTCGTCAGGGCGGTGGGCCTGCCGTACTCGCTCAGCCGGCGGTCTTCCCGGCCGCCATCAGCCCTCGGCAGGCGTCGACGATGTCGACCATGCCGACCAGCCGGCCGCCGTCCACGACCGGAAGGTGCCGGATCCGCGAGGCGACCATGAGGTTGGCCGCAGCGGCGGCGGTCTCCTCGGACGGCACGGTGATCGGCTCCCTGGCCGGCAGGTCGCTGATCCGTACGTCGTTGGGATCCTTGCCGTCCGCGACCGCGGCGGAGATGTCGGTGTCGGTGATCACCGCGACCGGCCTGAGGTCGGCCTCGTCCTCGACCACGACCAGCGCGGTGTCGCCCGCCTTCCTCATCAGGTACGCGGCGGCGGCGAGGTGGGCGTCCCGCTCGACGCTGACGACCGGCGGCCGCATCAGGTCGCGCACCCTGATCGGCCGCTCCTCCACCCGTTCCAGGGAGCGCACGTGATCGTCGCGTACTCGCAGGATCGCGTCGCCGCCCCGGAACAGGACGACCCAGCCGTCCTCCCGCTCGACGGTGACGTCGGCGAACGTCTCATGCGCGATCTGCTCACCGTCGCCGTACACCATCCGGTACGTCGCCATGCGTGGCACCCCTCCGGCGGTCACTGATCCCGATCACGAGCGTACGCCGACCGGGCGAGCGGGCGCGGCCGGACGCGGGCAGGACTACGCCTCGCGTGGCGCGACCGGCGCAGCCGGCTCGAAGGTCGCGGAGAACAGATAGCTTGTCGCCAGGCTGCGATAGGGCCGCCATCGCTCGGCGATGGCGAGGACCTCCTGCTCGGTCGGCAGGTGGTCGAGCCCGTACGCGGCCCGCACCGCCTTGCGGAGGGCAAGGTCGCCGGGCAGGACCACGTCCTCGCGCTGCAGAGCGATGATGAGCGCGCCCTGCACGGTCCAGGGACCTATCCCGGGAATCGCGGTGAGCTCGGCCATGAGCTCGTCGTCCGGCAGGCCGCTCACGACGTCCGGATCCAGCCGGCCGTCCGACAGCCGCTCGGCCAGCTCGCGCAGCGTGCTGATCTTCCGCCACGACAGTCCGGCCTCGCGGAGCGTGGCCGGATCCACTGCCAGCAGCTCGGCCGGTGCGGGGAGGCGGCCGCCGAACAGGGCCTCGATGCGGGCGATGGTCCGGCGCGTCGCGGCGACCGACAGCTGCTGGCCGGTGACCTGGAACAGCAGGGCACCGTAGAGATCCATCGGCGGCAGCTGCGCCAGCCACGCCCGCGGGTCGAAGTCCGGCCGCTCGTCGATGAGCCGGGCCAGCACCGGGTCGGCATCCCGAAGGTAGGCGCGCGCCCGGCCCAGCCAGCCGGCGCGGTCGGAGTCCTCCGTCACGCAGCCCCCTCTCCCCCGGCGAACCTCGGGCCGGCGGCGGCGATAGCCCGCGCCGAGCTGGCCTGAAGCGTCAGCCCGGCACCATCCTCCTCCGGATCGACGCCGACTCGGTCGCCGGACCGCCGGCCGAGCTCAGTCGTAGAGCCGGAGGTCGGCGACGCTCCACCAGCTGTCGGCCGACCCGGTCGAGACCACGCGCAGGTAGCGGGCGTGGGTGCGGGGCACGTCGATCGTGGTGAGCTGGCCGGTGCCCGTTCCGCTGGCGAGCGTTCGCCAGCCGCTGGCGTCGTTGCTGACCTGCAGCGTCCAGGAGCGCGGGAAATCGCCGGTGCTGGCGCCGGTGTCGAGGACGACCCGGCGGAAGGTCTCCCGATCGCCCAGGTCGACCTGCAGCTGCTGGCCCGGGGTCTGCGCGGCGTCGGTGGACCACCGGGTCGACGCGTCGTCGTCCACCGCGCCCTGCGGCGTCTCGCCGGTCGGCATCGTGGTGGCGGTCGCCCCGCGCAGCGGCAGCAGGTCGTACCCGTCGTCCAGCTGGCGGCTGCGCGGCCAGGTGAACGTCGCCAGCGCCCCGCCGGGCAAGGTGTAGTCGAACGACCGCCCGCCGACCGAGACCGCGAACGTCCGCGGGTCGTCGTTCTCGTTGTGCACGACCAGCGCGGTCGAGCCGTCGGGGTTGCGGAACGCGACGTCCATGATCTGCCCGTTCCAGCCGGTCGTACCGAAGGACGTGCTGGCGATGCGGACCGCGCCCGGCCGGACGAACTTGGACAGGTGGCCGATCGTGTAGTACTCGGCGTTGGTGGACACCGTGCCGTCGGCCTCGAGGGTCAGCAGCCCGGTGCAGGTGTCGCAGCCGCCGTTGTGCGGACCGCCGGCCGCGTCGAGCGCGATGTTCCAGGTGATCGCGGTCTTCGCCCAGTTGCGGGTGGTGCCGATGGTGATGTTGCGGGCGTGGAAGGTCAGCGTGTCCCGGAAGAACTTGGCCGGCGGATCGGTCGGGCCGTGCGAGCCGGAGCACTCGGTGAACCAGATCCCCTTGTCCGGATGGGCGTCGTGCAGGGCGGTCTGCGCGCTCGGGTCGCCGAAGTAGCAGTGGTAGGCGGTGCCGGCCACCCACTTCGCGGCGGGGCTGTCGAGCACCTCGTACGGGTAGTCGGTCTCGGGGTCCTCGCCCGGCGGCGTGGTGGCGATGTCGCCGGGGTGGGTGGCCCAGTTGTGGTCGTACGCCAGGATCCTGGTCCGCAGGCCCGCGGCCCGCAGCGCCGGTCCGACCGCCTCGATGAGCTTGACCTCCTGCGCCACCGGCAGGTCCATGCCCGGATAGGCGTTCGGCTGCCGGTTCTGCGGCTCGTTCTGCACGGTCAGGAAGTCGACCGGGACGCCGGCGGCCCGGTACGCCTGGACGAACTTGACGAAGTAGCGCGCGTACGCGGCGTAGACGCGGGGGTCGTCCTTCAGCCGCCCGCCGATGAGGGAGTCGGTGGTCTTCATCCACGCCGGCGGGCTCCACGGGGTGGCGATCACCGTCAGCCGGGGGTTCAGCGCCTTGGCCCGGCGCAGCAGCGGCAGGATCTGCGCCTGGTCGTGGGCGACGCTGAAGTGCGCCAGCGCGAAGTCGGTCTGTCCCGCGGGCATGTCGTCGTAGGTGTAGTGCGGCTCGTCGGTGAAGTCCGAGGACCCGATCGGCTGGCGCAGCGCGCTGACCCCGATCCCGCGGACCGGATCGAACAGGCTGCGCATCGCCCGCTCGCGGGCCGCCGGATCCAGCCGGTAGAGCACGGCGGCGGAGGAGTCGGTGATCGACGCCCCGAACCCGTCCATGGTCTGGTACGTCCGGCTGGGATCGACCGTGATCGTCAGCTCGCCGCTCGGCCCGGTGCCGAACGCGACGGTGCCGCGGTCGTGCATCAGCTCGGCCCGGTCGGCCGAGGTGACCCAGACCCTCGCAGAGGGACCGGTACCGCCCCGGTCTGCGCTCGCGGCGGCCGGCGGCACGACCGCCGCGGTCAGCGCGACGGCACCCAGGACGACGAAGAAGCGACGTTGCCTCATCAAGGAGCCCTTCGGTCAGAAAGGGGCACGAGCTACCCGACTGTTACCCAGCCCGCCTCCTGCCTATCCCCTGGCCGCCGCCGGTCGCTAGAGCACCGGCCGGACCGGCGGCTCCTGCGGCCCGTACCTGGAGCGCAGCACGGTCGAGACCGCGCGGCGCAGCGCAGCGACGTCACGCCGGCCGGCGACCTCTGCCCACCCTGCCTCGATGGCCTGGTACGCCGCCTCGGCGTCGGCGAGGAACCGTCGCCCGTCCGGCGTGAGCCCGAGCACGGCCGCGCGGCGGTCACCCGGATCCGCCCGGCGCTCGACCAGCCCCTCGTCGACGAGCGAGGCGACCACCTTCGCCGCGGCCTGCTTGGTGACGCCGAGCAGCTCGCCCACCTCACCGATGTTGCGCGGCCGGTCCCGCACGGCGAGCAGCACGAATCCCCACATCGGCCGTACCCGCGGCCACCCCGCCGCCGCCAGCCGCTCGTGCAGCTCGTCGATGACGGCGGTGAGCGCCATCGCCAGCAGCCGCCCGAGCGGCTGGTCGCCGACTACAGCGCCCACGGCGGGGTGAACGGCTCCCCGCCCGGCAGGCGGGCCTGACCGCCCACCGGGAGGTACGCGAGGGCGACCACCGGCTCGCCGCCGACCGCGGTCAGGCTGAACGGGGTCTCGGGCGGCACGATGATCGCGTCGCCGGCTCCGACGTCGGCGACCCGGCCGTCGATCGAGGCGCGGGCGGTCCCGGACAGGACCACGAGCACCTCCTCGCGGGTGAGCTGGTGCGGGACGGCGTCGGCGTGCGGCGGCAGCTCGACCCGCCACACGCAGATCTCGGTGGATCCTGACGACGGCGCCGCCAGCGGCGTGAACCGCGTCCCGGCCATCTCGTGGCGGGACGCCCTGCTGGCCTCGGTGATCGGCATGCGGACGACTATAGACAACCTGGTTGTCTATAGTCCAGTGACGTGTCGCGCAGCGTCCGCCGGCCGGGTCCGATCGGATCGAGCAGCGGCCCGATCCGGACTTCCCCTACGTCGTGCCAGCGTGACCACGACCTGGCGGCTAGCGGGCACTCCGGCACTCCGGCTGGCATGGCCGTCAGCCTCCGGCTGACCGGGCAGACAGAGGGACGCAGCACGCGAGTTTTGCTATGTCGGCTGGTTCCGACAAGGACGACGGGGGGTCGACTATAGACAACGTGGTTGTCTATAGTCCAGCGACGGGCAGGTCACTGGGCTCCGAGGAAGGCGACCACGGCGAGGACCCGGCGGTGGTCGTCCTCGGTCTCCGGCAGATCGAGCTTGGCCAGGATGCTGCGCACGTGCTTCTCGACGGTGCCCTCGCTCACCCACAGCCGCCGTGCGATCCCCCCGTTCGACCGGCCCTCCGCCATCAGCGCCAGAACCTCGCGCTCGCGGCCGCTGAGCCGGCCCAGCGGATCCTTGCGCCGGCCGGCCAGGACGAGCTCCTGCACCAGCACGGGATCGACGACGGATGCCCCCTTCGCGATGCGGTCCACCGTGTCGACGAACTCCGCCATGTCGATGACCCGGTTCTTGAGCAGGTAGCCGACCGCACGGCCGGTGGCCAGCAGCTCCATCGCCTGCTCGACATCGGCGTGCGCCGAGAGGACGAGGATGCCGATCTCCGGATGCTGCTCCCGGATCTGCCGGGCGGCATCCAGACCCTCGGTCGTCCTGGACGGCGGCATCCGGACGTCCACCACGACCAGGTCGGGCGCACACTCCGCGACCAGCGCCAGCAGCTGCGCCCCGTCGCCGGCCTGGCCGACCACCTGCACACCCGAACGCTCGAGCAGGCTGGCCAGACCCTCCCGAAGCAGGACATCGTCATCGGCCACGACGACGCGAAGCCCGCTGGCGCTCACCGCGTCAGGGTCCCAGGCAGCCGGCCGCCGACCGCGTCGTCATGGGTTCCATTATCGGCGAGCACCGCCGGCCGGGTCCCGGTCGGCACCACCGTGACCTGGAAGTTCGACGACTCGACCGACCACACCGTCAACGCCGACGACAACTCGTTCGCATCCTCGCCGATGGCCAACGGGCAGACCTTCACCCATACCTTCAGCACCGCCGGGACGGTGGCCTACCACTGCTCGATACACCCGTTCATGAAGGGAACGATCATCGTGAAGTAGCGGGCGGCCGGCCGAGTGGGAGCTCGGCCCGCACGGTGGTGCCGGCGGCCGGGGCGCTCTGCACCCAGACCCGGCCGCCGAGCGCCTCGACCCGGTCCTTGAGCCCGATCAGGCCCGATCCGCCGCCGGCGTCGGCGCCCCCGCGACCGTCGTCGCTCACCCGTACCCGCAGGACCTCGGCGTCGACGTCCAGGTCCACGTCCACGGTGACGGCGGTGGCCTGAGCGTGCTTGGCCGTGTTGGTCAGCATCTCGGCGACGGCGAAGTAGGTGGCGATCTCGACCTGCTCGGGCAGCCGGCCCTCGACCCGCACGTCGAGGCGAACCGGCACCGGGCAGCGGCGTGCCAGCACTCGCAGCGCCGGGCCGAGGCCGCCTTCGGTGAGAGCGGCCGGGTGGATGCCGCGGGCGAGCTCCCGCAGCTCGCCGATCGCCGTGTTCGCCTCGGTCGGCGATGGCATCCAGCCGCGCGGCCAGCTCGGCCGACTCGGGCGACGCGGCCTCCTGCGCCAGCCGCGCCTGTATCGCCAGGCTGACCAGCCGCTGCTGGGCACCGTCGTGCAGGTCCCGCTCGATACGCCGGCGGGTCTGGTCGCCGGCGGCGACGATCCGCGCGCGCGACGCGGTGAGCTCGGCGTACAGCTGGGCGTTGTCGAGCGAGACCGTCAACTGGCCGGCGATGAGCTTGACCGCGTCGAGCCGCTCGGTGGTGAACGCGCCGCGGATGAGCCGGTTCTCCAGCAGCAGCACCGCCCGCAGGGTGCCGCGGCCGAGGACGGGCAGGGCCAGCAACGAGCAGCCGGTGAGGCCGGCGAAGTACGGGTCGCGGGCGAACCGGTCGTCGCGGGTCGCGTCGTCCACGACCAGCGGCTCGCGCGCTCGCTGCACGTACCGGAGCACCGATGTGGGCCCGTCGCGTTCCTGGCCGGCGCCCGCGACCGCGCCGTCCGGACCCGGCAGCCAGTCCTGCTCGTCCTCACCCCACAGCCTCAGCTGTACGCCGGTGGCACCGGTCATCGCGCTGAGCACCTCGACGACGCGCGGAGCGCAGCCGGTCGATGCTGGTCTCCGAGCTCAGCGCCTGCGACGCGGAGAGGATGCCGAGCAGGTCGAGCGTGCCGGTGGTGACCGTCGGACGCGCGCCCGGCGGGACACGCCGGTCGTCGGGCCGGTGCCCGGTTGCAGCGTCGGGTAGCGCCCAGTCCAGCTGGGCGACCTTCGCCGTCGCGCCCCAGGCGGCGTAGGCCTCCCGGGCCTGCGCGAGCAGGTCGTGGCCGACGTGCTCGACGCCGTGGGCGAGGTAGAAGCGGGCCGCGCGCTCGTCGATCAGGGCCCGGTGCCACGGCCGCTGACGGCCGGCGACCTCGCGCCGGGCGGCGTCGAACGCGACCACGGCGGCGCGGAAGTCGCCGACCGCCCAGGCCCGCTCGGCCTCGACCAGCCGCAGCAGGTGCAGGAAGTTGTCCGGCCCGTCGGCCGCGCGGGCGGCCAACCACCGCGTCACGTCGTCGAGCTCGGACAGCAGACTGGTGCGCTCGTCACCGTCCGCGGCACGGGCCTGCCCGGCGAGCGCGAGCCCGTGCAGCAGGCGGGCCAGGGCGGTCGGATAGATGACCCCGGGCGGCCGGCAGCAGCGGCATCGCCGCCGCGGCATGCGCGTGCCAGACCGGCCTGATCGCCGAAGACGGCGGCGACCATCGCATGGTTGATGTGCGCGTAGAGCAGCGCCGACGGGTTGTCGGCGTGCCGGTCGACGGGGATCGGGTCACCGGCAGCGGCGGCTCGTTCGCCTCCTTCGCCGCGCAGCACACGGGCCAGCCATCGGTAGCTGTCGAGCCACTGGCCGGTCTGCACGTTGCCGGTGCGGCGCACGAAGGCCAGGCCGGCCTCGACCTCGGCCACGTAGTCGTCCAGCGACGGCGCGCACTCCAGCAGGCCGGCCACGGTGGTGTGGTAGGTGTATCCGGCCCAGGCCAGCATCGCCCCCGGCGAGCAGCCCTTCCCGGGCCTGCTCGGACTTCCTGGACGGCGCTTCTCGATCGGCTCGAACCAGCAGACACAGGGTGGCGAACGACGCGCGCACCAGCGAGGTGTCCGGCTCGAAGCCGCGGGCCTCGCCGCAGTGCCAGGACATGCCGCATCGCCCGGTAGCCGACGGCGTAGTTCTCGTCGCGCAGTCGCCATCGCGGCGTTGGCGGCGTGACGCCGGCCGGCCCGAGCAGGGAGCGGCCCGGGCCGTGCGTCGAGCCAGATCCGTAGTGTTTCCAGGCTCAGCCACGGAACAGGGAGAAGTCCGGGGACGAAGAAGGCCGCCGGCAGGATCGCGTCGATCAGCCGGGTCGCGGCGAGCAGCGCCGGATCGGTCGATGTCCGGCCGCGCCAGCTCCTTGGCCGGGACTCGATGTGGTCCAGCCACCGGTACAGGTGGTCGATCTGGTGGTCGAGCTCGTCGGCGAACAGGTCCGCCGGGACGGCGATCCCAGGTCGCGCAGCGACGCGACGCCCAGCGCGACCGCGTCGGCGAACGGTTGCGGTGGGTCAGGCTGCTGACCTGCACCGCCGTCGCGTCCGCGCGCTCCACCGCGAGTGGGACGCAGGCTCCTCGAGCACGCGGTACTCCTCGTCCGCCTCCGCCAGACGCCCGAGGCTGAACAGCGCGGCTGGCGGCGGATGTGCACCTCGACGAGCGTGGCGGTCCGCGTCCGGGTCGATCAGGGTCAGCGCGGCGCCGAGCAGTGTGCTCACCAGCGCGTGATCCGCGGCCGATCGTGCGTCGGTCGGCGGCGCGCCGCAGCAGTTCGACCACCTGCCGTCGTTCGGCGGGGTCGTCGATCGCGTCGATCACCGGCAGGTACTGCTCGGCGGCGAGCTCGGACAGTTCGGGCATCGCGGCCAGCCGCCGGGCCATGGTCAGTTGCAGGTCGCGTCGCCGGTGCGGGGTGAGCCGCGCAGGATCGCCTCCTGGATGCGGTCGTGGCGGAACCGCACCGCCTCGTCGGCGCCGGGCTCGACCACCAGCACGCCCTCGTCGAGGGCCGGTGCGAGCAGACCTTCCACGACACCGGCCGGCTCGCCGGTCGCCGTCTGCAGCGCGCTCACCGTGGCCCGCCCGCCCAGGCACGCCATCGCCTCGACCACATGCCTCGACCGCGCCGGCATGGCCGCGACCGGCGTCGCCAGCAGCCCGTCGACCTCCGGGCGGTTCAACCGGGCCCGTACGGTCGCCGCGTCCCAGCGCCATCCCGTCTCGGTGGCGGTGAGCACGCCGTCGCGGCGGAGCGCATTGAGCAGTTCCACGGTCTCGTACGGGTTTCCGGAGGTGTGCAGGTCCGACCAGCTCGGCCAGGTCCGCGGCCGCGGCCGGCTCCACGTGCAGCATCTCGGCGACCATGGTGACCAGGCTCGGCACGGGCAGGTTGGCCAGCCGCAGCTGCCGCACGCCGGCCCGGTCCCGCCACCGGGACAGCGGCCCGGCCAGCGGATCCGCGCCGTCCGCGGCGTGTTCGCGATGGGCCGCCACCAGCAGCAGGCCCTCGATCGGCTCCTCGTCCAGCAGCAGGTCGACGAAGCCGAGTGGGGTGCGCCCGACCCACTGCAGGTCGTCGAGGAACAGCACGATCGGTCGTTCCGGCGACGCCACCGCCCGCAGGATCTGCACGCCGTTGCGCTGTCCCCGTACCTGCGCGGTCATCGGATCGCCGGGGTCGGGCGGCACCGCCAGCAGCGCGGCGTACTCCGAGACCACCGCGGCCATCAGGCCCGCGTTCGGGCCGAGCGCCGCCCGGATCCGCTCGCGGACCTCGGCCAGCTCGTCCTCCGGCTCGGCCAGCAGCAGCCGGCCGAGCGCGCGGAACGCCCGGTAGACCCCGCTGGCCTCGAGGTCCCGCCGGTACTGGTCGAACTTGCCGGCGACGAACCAGCCGCCGCCGCGCGTCACCACCGGCCGCAGCTCGTCGATCAACGCCGTCTTGCCCACCCCCGGCGCGCCGCCGACCAGCACCGCCCGGCACCGCCCGGCGAGCGCCTCGTCGAACGCCTCCTGCAGCGCCGCCACCTCGGCGTCCCGGCCGACCAGCCGCGACGGCGGCAGCAGCCGCAGCGGGATGTCGCCGTCGACCGATGTGCACCGGGGCCGCCGCCGGATCCGCGCGGGCGTCCTGCAGCCGCTGCAGGTCGTGGAGCACGCCGTCCGCGGTCTGGTAGCGGTTGTCCGGCTCCTTCTCCAGCAGGTGCAGGATGATCTCGGACAGCGGCCCCGGCACGGCCGCGTTGACCTCGGCCGGCGGCACCGGGACCCGGGCGAGGTGGTCGTGGGTGAGCCGCAGCGGGTCGCCGGAGCCGAACGGCGGCGCGCCCGTCGCCAGCTCGTACAGCGTCGCGCCCAGCGCGTACAGGTCGGCCCGCTGATCGACCGAACGGCCGGTGCGCCCGGTCTGCTCCGGCGCCAGGTAGGCCAGCGTGCCGACGATCTCGGCTGTAGTGGGTGAACTCGGGACGGATCTCGGCCAGCGACGTCGCCAGGCCGAAGCCCACCAGGCAGGGCGTGCCGTCGCGGGAGATCACCACGTTCGCCGGGGTGATGTCCCGGTGCAGCACGCCCCGGCGGTGCATCCCCGCCACCGCGCCGGCCAGCGCCGATCCCAGCCGGACCAGGGCCTCGGCGTCCAGCGGCGTCGCCACGGCGGCCAGGCTCGTGCCGCCGAGGTCGGCCAGCGAGATCGACCCCGGGTACCGCGGCTCGTCCAGCAGCTGCACGACCCCCTCGATCCCGCGCAACCGCTCCAGCATCGCCCGCTCGTGCCGCAGCCGACGCTCGGCGTCCGACCCCAGCGGCTGCTTGCGGATGACCGTGCGTCCGGGGAGGAAGACCCGGGTGACCCGGGTGCGGCCGGTCTCGTGCAGCACGTCGGCCGGATCGGGCAGGCCTTCGCCTGTCTCCATCGGCGCCTCCACGTGCGGCCCGGGATGCGGCTCCCAGTGCCTACGCCCGCCCGGCCCGATCGCGCAAGAGCCACCGGCGTCAACGGCATCGCAGATCGGCCGGCTCGGCCGGGTGGCCATACCAGCTAGCCGGAAGGCCGAGGCTGCGGATGGCATGGACCCCGGTAGGTGGCTGGCCGGGCTGACGGCGGCACGCGACCGCGGCGATGGTTGACGCACATCGACCGGTGCGGCAGCTGTTCAGTGAGACCGGAGGTAGCTCATGAGCGTGGCAACGGCCCTGCCGGACATCCTCGAGAGCGGCGCACCGCTCCCGACCGGCGGTCCCGTCGGGCTCGCCCGGGATCTGCGGGCCGTCTTCGGTGACCTCATGCGCCTGCACGCGGAGGCAGCCGGGATCCGGGCCGACGCGCGCCGGCAGGTGCCGGACGACCTGGACGAACGGCTGGCCGGGCTCGCCCAGGGCCTCGGGCGGGTCGCCGGCCGGCTCTCGTCCTGCCGGTCCCGTCGCGCCGTCCCGCCGGGCGAGCACGCCTCGGCGGGACCGGGGTGGAGCCAGGGCTGGGCGGCGCTGACCCCGGCGGAGCTGGACGTGATCCGGGTCGTGGTCGCCGGCCGCACCAACCGGGAAGCGGCGGCGCTGCTGTTCCTGTCGCCGCACACGGTCAGCTCCCACCTCAGGCACGCGTACGCGAAGCTGGGGATCAACTCCCGCGTCGAGCTGGTCCGCGTGGCCGTGACCCCCGACGTCACGAGACGAGTCCCCGTCGCACAGTGACGCAAGCCCTCCGACGCGCGGGGTGCGCGTCCCGACGACCTCATGTCCGGAAAGGCCGGGAGAGGAGCATGGGTGCGACGGAGCTGAGCCGAGCCATCGTCCGGGAGGTAGAGATGTTCGTCCGGACCGAGCACGACATGCCCCGGTCGGCGCGGAGCACCGGCGACCGGTGAAGGTTGTCGTCGCGCTGGCGGTCTTCCTGCTGTTCACCGGCAGCCTGCTCGGCTTCGCCCTCGCATTGACCGCGTTCGGCCGCTGGCGCGGGTGGGGCGACTACTTCGCGCCCGAGGTCGGAACGGCCACCACGATCACAATGGCCGCTGCTGTGCCGCCTGCACCTCTACCACCGCTGGCAGTCGTATCGATCGACCGAGGGCCGCTACCAACGCTGCAGCGGCTGCGGCCGCACCCGCGACATGCCCGCGATCCCGCCGATCTGAGCCGTCACTCGGCGGCGGTGAGACCGTTCGCGATCTCGACGAGCGCGTCGAGGGGCAGGACGGACGACATCAGCTGCACTCCGTCGCCGTCCTCGACCCAATGCAGAGACGTCTCCCCCGGCGCGCTGCCCCACTCGGCGGACACCCCGCGCACGGTGGTGAGACCGGTGCGCTCGAAGAACGTCGGATGCGACACCACGCCGATCTGGGAGGGCCCCTGGTTCAGGATGAACTCGCCGCCCGGCCCGGTGAAGCTCTGCATCCAGGTCGCCCCGCCTTGTTCGGATCGAGGCAGCCAGCCCGAGCTGGGACGCACCGTGAGCACTCGTCGGAAGACCGGCACCGGGGACCCGGTCGACCGGTCGATCACCGGCCGCCCGGCCAGCGGTCGGGCCAGCTGAACCGAGAGCAGGAGTGCGTGGCCGACGCGACTCGAGCCGTGACCGGGCGGCGGGTCGACATCCGGGAGCTGCTCCCGTACGACCAGCTCGACCACGTCGTCGGTCTCGGCCACCTCAGCCTGGTAGCCGCGCCAGGCCGGGTCGGCCGGTCCGGCTTCCGCCGGCGGAGATCCGAGGATCGACACGGACAAGGTCGTGCCGGCAACCCGCACGCCTCGAATCCGGACGCTGCGGCCGACCCTCCCGCCCCACCCACTCACCCTGCGCTCACCCCAACGCGATCGTAGAGACGTCGGCGCCGACGTAGGCACCCTCAACCTCCGCGGACGTGTGTCAAGGTCGATCGGCGGGGTGCGGCTAGGTGAGGCGGGCTACGTGGAGAGGGTCGGTGGGGAGGCCGGGTGGGAACGTCCGCGTCACCGGGTGCAGGTGCGGGTCGGTGACGTGCTCGTCGAGCTCCACGTGCCGGACTCCGGCGGCGGCCAGCCGGCGCAGGGCGTCCGCGACCACGGCCGCGACCAGGGCGACACCGTTCGGCTCGGCTCGACGGACCGTCTCGCTGATCACCATCAGCCCGCCGCCCGGTTCGTCGATGACGACCGCAAGCGCAGCCAGCCGCTCACCGACGCGGGCGGCCCGAGGAGAGCCCCGGCGGGTACGCCGCAGTCCTCGGCGTAGGCGGTCAACCGGCAGCGTCCGCCACGCCGGCCGCATCACCGTCCCGGTACGGCCGAAAGGTCACCATCCATAGACGCTAGTACGCCGCTCAGTCCCGATGGCGCGCGATGTTGATGACGTTGCCGTCCGGGGCGCGGACGAAGAACCGGCGCACCCCCCATGGCTCCGTGGTCAACGGGTGCACGATCTCGTAGCCGAGCCGCTGCGCCTGTTCGTACGCCGCGTCGACGTCTGCCACCTGGACGGAGATGACCGAGTCCTCGGCCGCGGTCGCGTCGCGCGTCACGAGCTGGACGTTCGCCCCGGTGTCGGGCGAGGTGTAGCGAGCCACCCAGCCCATGTTGAACTCCTCGGTAGTCAGCCCGAGGAAGTCGGTGTAGAAGCTCTTCGCGGCCTCGATGTCGGCCACTCGAAGGTTGGCCATGATGCGTCTGGCCCGCATGCGGTCCTCCTGCCTGCGACGGATGACCATGATGATCGTCCGAACGCACGGGCCGCACAGCTCGGCCTGCCGGCTCCCTCGGGCGGGGTGGTGCCGGGCGGGCCGCGACGACATCAGTCGTCGACGGAAGCAACCGCAGCCAGGATGGCGTCGATCGACGCCTGGGGGTGCGACACCATCGAGACGTGCGAGGCGGTCACCTCGGTGATGGTGGCGCCGGCCCGCTCGGCCATGCGGCGCTGGACGTCCGGCGGGATCACCCGGTCCTCCGTACCCACCACTGTCCAGCTCGGCAGCTTCTTCCAGGCCGAGGTCACGGAGCCGGTGGTGTTGGCGCTCAGGGTGATCGGCCGCTGGCCCGCCGCGATCAGCCAGCGGTCGGCCTCCGGCAGGTCCTGCGCGAAGGACTGGTGCACCGTGTCGGGCTTGAGGAACGCCTCGGCGTCGCCCTCCGGTGCGCCCGGATAGCCGACGAGGTCGAGGACCGTGGTCGGGTCGGGTACGGCGAGCGCGGACCCGGAGCCACCGAGGATCTGGAAGGTGTTCTCACCGTCGTCCGGCATGAACGCGTCGACGTAGACCAGCGCTCGCACGTCACCGCCGCCGGTCCCGGCGTTCGTGATGACGAAGCCGCCGTACGAGTGACCGACCAGCACCACCGGACCGCTGGTGCGCTGGGCGAGGAACGACGCGATGTACGCGGCGTCGGTCGCGACACCGCGCAGCAGGTTCGGCGGCGCAAGGACGGTGAATCCCTGACTCTGCAGCGCGGAGGCGACAGCGTTCCAGCTCGACGCATCCGCCCACGCTCCGTGGACCAGGACGATCGTGGGCTTCGGCATGGTGACCTCCCGTCCGGCCGTCGGACGGCGGCCATCGATCTTCGAATCTACGGCCACTGGGCACCACGCATCGTGCGATCACGGATGAACGGACTCCGACCGCCACGCGACACCGAGGTGCTGGCAGGGCGACCGGCACCTGAACCGACGAGGTGCGGGATACTCTCCGGCGGGTGAGCTCACCCGGAACGGCGGCAGCGGCGCACCTCAGCACCGTGACCATCACCGAGGCCCCGCTGGCTATCGAGGACTTGCTAGCCGTGGTCGACGGCGCGCGGGTGGAGCTGGACGAGGCGACCCGGGCGCCGGATCGCGGCCGGGCGAGCGGTCGTGGACCGGGCGCTCGACGCCGAGGAGGCCGTCTACGGCCTGACGACCCGGGTCGGCCATGCCAGGAACACCCGGCTCACCGAGAAGGAGATCCATGGCGCGCAGCGCTTCCTCATCGTGTCGCACGGCGGCGGGATCGGGCCGCCGCTGCCGACCGCGGTGGTGCGTGCCGCCCTCGCCGTACGGCTGAACGGCATCGCCCGCGGCGGGTCCGGCGCGGGGGTCGCGGTCGCGGAGATCCTGGCCGCGATGCTGAACGCCGGGGTGCATCCGATCGTTGCCGAGACGGCCTCGGTCGGGGCGGGCGATGTCCCGCAGATGGCCGTCATCGCGCAGGTCGCCATCGGTATGGGCCGCGCCGAATACCAGGGGGAGGTCGTCTCCGGCGCGGAAGCGCTGCGCCGCGCCGGGATCGCGCCTCTGGAGCTGGGCGGTAAGGACGGGCTCGCCCTGATCTCTGCCAACGGTGTGTCGATCGGCGCGGCGGCGTTGGTTGCCGCGAGGGCCGACAGCGGTGGCGGAGGCCGCCGACGTCGCCGCGGCGCTGTCGATGGAGGCGATCGAGGCCAACACATCGATCGTGCAACCCGCGGTGGGGCGGGCCAAGCCCATCCCCGGACAGGTGGCGGCCGCGGACCACCTGCGCCTGCTGCTCGTCGGGAGCGCGCTGCTGGCACCGGGCGGCGGACGCTCGGTCCAGGACCCGCTGTCGTTCCGGGTCGTGCCGCAGGTGCATGGAGCGCTGCGCGAGTACGTCAGCGCCGCCCGCTCCGCGGTGACGGCGGAGCTGAACGCCGCCGCCGACAATCCGCTCGTCTCCGTGCCCGACCAGGTGCTGGTCAGCAATGGGAACTTCCACCCGGTGGTCCTGGCGATCGCGCACGACGCGCTGCGGATCGCGCTGGCGCAGGTCGGGCAGCTGAGCGAGCGCCGGATGAGCCACCTGTGGGACGCCTTCTTCCGGCAGCCGGCCAGTGGGCCGTCCACGGTGGGCTACGGCTTGCAGCTGCGGTACCCGGCGGCGGCCCTGTTCCCCGAGCTGAAGCAGCTCGCCGCGCCGGCGAGCCTCGACACGCCACCGCTCGACCTCGATGTCGAGGACCACGGCACCAGCGCACCGCTCAGCGTGCGGAAGACCGACACGGCGCTCGGCCTGCTCGAGGACCTCCTGGCGATCGAGCTGCTGCTGGCCCGGGACGTGCTGTCGACAGCGCCCGTCCCGCCGACCCTCGGCGCCGGCACGGCCGCCGCCCTGCGGACCGTCGAGGCAGCGATCGCCGCCGCCGATCCCTACCCGGACGCCGTCCACCGTGCCCTCCGCGACCGGTTCCCGGACCGTCCGGCAGCCGGACGCCGCTGACGGCCGGTGGCTGGCGGGTACGCCGCATCCGGCCGAACGAGATCCTGCGCCGCCGGCACCGGGTCGAATATCGTCACCACGTTGAGGGCCGCGGTGTCGTGGACGCCACCGGTGCCTTCGGCATCGGGATCGCCACGGGAGCTGGGAGCCTCAGATGAACGATGGTGGGACGGTCTCCGTGGCGGTCGTCGACAGCCGCATCGAGGCGGAGCTGATCGCAGGGCTGCTGCGCAGTCACGGCGTGCGGGCCGCGGTGTTGGCCGACGACGCCGGCGGCCAGGAGCCGCAGCTGCAGCAGGACGGCGTTCGCGTGCTGGTCGCCCGTTCCGACGAGGCCGACGCTCGTGAGCTCCTGGCCGACGCCGAACGCGGCAGCGAACGAGATGGCGGCGGCTAGCGCCGTCCACACCGGACCTCGCGCACCCACTCGCGACTCGGGCTGATCGATCGTCGACCGGACCGGGTCACGGCAGAGCCAGGTACTGGTGCACCTGGTGAATGCACATCGAGCCTTCGCCCACGGCGGAGGCGACCCGCTTGACCGAGCCGTGCCGGACGTCTCCGACGGCGAACACCCCGGGCATGGTCGTCTCCAGCGGAAGCGGTGCCCGCTCCAGCGGCCAGGCCTCGCCGCGCGTCCGCACCGGTCAGGAGGTAGCCCCACCGGTCGCGGCCGAGCCGGTCGGGCAGCCACCCGGTGAAGGGCTCGGCGCCGATCAGGACGAACAGCCCGGCTGCCGGCAGCGAGCCCGGCTCGCCGGAGAACCGGTCCCGCAGCTGCAGGTGCTGCAGTCGCCCGTCGCCGCCGCCGCCCACCACCTCGACGCCGTACCGGACGTCCACGTTGGGCGCTGCGTCGATCTCGCGGATCAGGTAGTCGGACATGCTCGCCGCCAGTGACCCGGACCGGACCACGACCGAGACCTGCCTCGCGTACTTCGACAGGTGCAGTGCGGCCTGTCCGGCCGAGTTCCCACCGCCGACCACGACCGCGTGCTTGCCGGCCATCGCCGGCGCCTGCACGGTGGCGGCACCGTAGAACACGCCGGCACCGACCAGTGCCTCGAGCCCGGGCACGGCCAGTCGCCGGTACGCGGCGCCGCCGGCGATGATCACGGCGCGGGCTCGGACCTCACTGCCGTCCTCGAGGCCAAGGACGTACAGCCCGTCCGCATCGGCCAGGGAGGTGGCCGGGTTGCCGTACACGAACTGCGTTCCGAACGTCCAGGCCTGCTGGTACGCCCGCCAGGACAGCTCCACCCCGCTGACGCCCCACGGGAAGCCGGGATAGTTGCGGATCAGCGAGCTGGTGCCGGCCTGCCCACCGAAGGCCTCCCGTTCCAGCACCGCGGTCTGCAGGCCCTCGGAGGCCCCGTACACCGCGGCAGCCAGACCGGCCGGCCCGGCGCCGACGATCAGCACGTCGTACGTCCGCTCCGGCGGCCGCACGTCGACGCCGAGCGCCTGCCCGACCTCGGCGTTGGTGGGATCGATCAGCACCGTCCCGCTGTAGAAGGCGACCACCGGGCCCTGGTCGGGCCGCAACCCCAGCCGGCGCAGCGCCGCGAGTCCCGCCGCGGACTCGCTGCGATGGAAGCCGAACGGGACGCTGTTGCGGGTGAGCAGGTCGCGGATCTCGTGCGAGCGGGCATGGTGCTCGCCGCCGATCACGGTCACCGCCTCGTACCGCCCGCCCTGCAGGCGCCACCACTCCGCCAGCGACGCGGTCAGCGCCAGGTGGAACTCCTCGTCGGGGGACCACGACGGCTTCTGGAGGTAGAACTCGATCTGTCCGAGCGCCGTGGCCGCCAGGATCGGCGCGGTGGCCGACCGGTCTCCCCACGAGATCAGCAGCCCCCGCCGGGCGGTGGGATGCAGCTCCCGCGTCCGGGCCAGCAGCTCGATGCCGGTCGTCCCCGGCATCCACTGATCGGCCAGGATCAGCGGCACAGCCGCTTCCTCGGCCCGAAGTTCGGCCAGGGTCGCCAGTGCGTCCTGCGCCGAGGCGCTCGCCACGATCCGGTAATGGGCGCCGTAACGCGACTCCAGCTCCTGGGTCAGCGCCCGGAGGCTGTCCGCCTCGTCGTCGACGACGAGCACCACCGGCTTGACCACGAGCCCGACCGTACGCGGCCCGGCCGCCGGCCGGTCGTCGGGAACCCCGGCGGCGGCTGCGGTGTAGAGGACGCAGGCGGCGGTGTGGGAGCGACGCCGTCGGTGACAGTGTTGGCCGACGCCGGGGGCAGGAGGAGCAGACGGACGACGCGGAGGCGGCGGCCCGCGCCCGCGACGGCGACCTCGACGCGTTCGAGGTGCTCGTCGCGCGATACGCCACGGTCGCGCACCGCACGGCCGCTCTGCTCGGCGGCGGGGACGACGCGGCGGACATCGTCCAGGAGGCGTTCGTCAAGGCGTTCCGAGGACTGCGCGGGTTCCGCCCGGACGCCCCGTTCCGCCCGTGGTTGTTGAAGATCGTCGCGAACGAGACCCGCAACGTGCAACGGTCCGCCCGCCGCCGGGCCGGTGCCTACCTGCGGCTGGCGGACGAGGCGGCCCACTCGCCGGCCGGGACCGACCCGTCGCCGGAGCTGGCCGCGCTGGCCGCCGATCGTCGAGCCCGGCTGCTGGCCGCGGTCCGCGGGCTGCCCGAGCGCGACCAGCTGGTAATCACCTGCCGGTACTTCCTGGAGTTCGACGAGACGGAGACGGCGACAGTGCTCGGCTGGCCGCGCGGGACGGTGAAGTCCCGGCTGTCCCGCGCGCTGCGGCGGCTGCGACTGCAGCTCGACGAGGAGCTCGGGACGGAGGTGCGCCGTGCCTGACCCGGCTTCGACATCGCCTGTGGACAGTGAGCTGCGGGAGCTGGGCCGGTGGCTCGAGGTGCCGCCGGAGCCCGACATGGCCGGTGCGGTCCGGGCCCGCCTGCAGACCCCGGGATCGATCGCCCGGCCGCATCGCCGGCTGTGGCAGGCGGCAGCGGTGCTGATCGCGTTCGTCACCGTCGCCGCCGGGATCGTGGTCGCGTCCCCTCAGGTCCGGGCCGCGCTGCTCGACGTCCTGCGCGTCGGCTCGGTCGAGGTGCACCCCGGTCCGGCTCCGACGGCCACCCTGTCGCCGGCACAGTCGCCGGCACTGCCGGGGCGGGCGGGGGGTGTGCACACGACGACGCTGAGCGCGGCTGCGCAGTCGGCCGACTTCCACGTGTTCGTGCCCGCCGCACCGCTCCAGCGCCCGGACGAGGTGCTGGTCGAGAACGGCCCGCGCCCGACGTACGTGGCGCTGCGCTACCGCGCCGGTCCGGGTCGCCCGCCGGCCAGCACCGGCGGGCTGGCGGTGCAGGTCGACGAGATCGCCGGCGACAGCTCCCGGTTCTTCGAGAAGTACCTCGGCGGCGCGGCGGCCCGCCGCGTCCAGGTCGGCGGTGCGCCGGGCGTCTGGATCGACGGGCCGCACGAGCTGCTCGTGGTCGACCGGGCCGGTGAGGTCCGGGTCGAGCCGCCGCGGCTGGCCACGAAGACACTGGTGTGGCAGCGCGACGGCGTCACGCTCCGGCTGGAGGGCGACCTGACGCTGCCGGAGGCCCTCGCGATTGCCACCGGAATGCGCTAGCGCTCCCTGGCGGTGGGAATCATGTGATACAGCGCACTGGTCGGCGTGTTGGTCGGCGAGGTCACCGAGCCGCCTCGACGAGGACTCCGCTCTGGCCGGCGCTCGGATCGGTGCGGCCATCCTCGACCTAACGCGGCGGCGCACCACATCTCGTTGCGCTACCTGTACCGGGTCTTCGAGGCGGAGCACGCCACGGTCGGCTCGTGGATCCGCGGTCGCCGGCTCGACCACTGCCGACGCGACCTGACCGACGCCGGCGTTGACGGTGCGGTTGGCTGGAGCGCACCGGCGGCACGGACGACGAGCGGGCTCGACCGCGGCGGTGAGCGCGCGTCGTCATCCGGCGGCTGCCGCCAGCTCGTCGAGGTGTGCCTCGAGCACCGAGCGCAGGTGCGCCAGCGGGTAGCGGTCCGGCCAGAGGGCGCCGTGCAGCGCGAGCCCGTCGACCAGGGGATAGAGGCGGCCGGTCTCGACCTCCGGGTCCCGGCCCGGGCCGAGTGCGGCGCCGTCCGCGAGCAGCTCCACCGCACGGCGGACCGCCGCCCGGGACTGCGTCTCGGCATCGTCCCGGATCGCGGTGAGCTCCGGATCGGCGAGTGACCGACCGAGGAACGCGACGTACACGGCGACCTCGTCGCGCCGGTCGGCGTCCATCGGCAGCAGCTGTTCGAGCAGGCGCCGGGCGCCGTCCCGACCGCTCAGCGTCGGGAGCATCGGCAGGATGCGGTCGCGGACTCGGGTGACCATCGCCTGCAGGGCGAACCCGAGCAGCTCGTCCTGGCTGCGGAAGTAGTGCCGCAGCGCGCTCGGCGACGTGCCGGCGGCAGCGGCGACGCTGCGTACCGAGACGTGCTGGATTCCCTCGTCCCGGACGACGCGCCACAACGCCACCGCCAGGTCCTGCCGGCGGA
This sequence comes from uncultured Actinomycetota bacterium, assembly GCA_963770145.1. Taxonomy (GTDB): domain Bacteria; phylum Actinomycetota; class Actinomycetes; order Mycobacteriales; family CADCTP01; genus CADCTP01. The sequence continues at coordinate 64,891 of CAVYOJ010000006.1, forward strand.
CGGCGTGATCGACGACACGGGGCACGCGAGTGGTTTTAGCACACTCGTACGGCTACCGTTTCTCGTACGGTCGTGCGAAAAAGGAGGCCGTCGTGATCATCGCGGTCATCGTTGCCTGCGAGATCGGATTCTGGGCGGTGCTCGCCGCCGGTCTGGTGACCCGGTACGTGCTGCGCCGGCGTCGGGTGAGCGCGGTGCTGCTGGCCGCCGTGCCCGGCGGTCGACCTCGTCCTGCTCGCCGCCACCGTGCTCGACCTCCGCGCCGGCGCGGCACCGCGGGTGGAGCACGGTCTGGCCGCCGTCTACCTCGGTTTCTCGGTCGCCTTCGGGCCCGCGATGGTGCGCTGGGCCGACGTCCGCTTCGCCCACCGGTGGGCGGGCGGGCCGGCGCCGGCGCCCAAGCCGCCGGCCGGCACGCCGGAGCGAGTGCGGCTCGAGTGGCGCGACTGGGGCCGGGCCTGCGTCGCGGCCGCCATCAGCGCCGCACTGCTGCTCGGCGCGGTGGCACTGGTCGGCGCCAACGCCGACACCGCGCCGCTGCTGACCTGGTTGTGGCGACTCGCGCTGGTACTCGCGGTCTGGCTGGTCGGCTGGCCACTGGTCGAGACGGTCAGGGGTGTCCACGCCGGACGGTCCCGACAGTCCCACCAGTGCTGACGACGGCACGGCCCGGGATCATCCACGGCGGATGGTGTCGCCCGGCCGGCTGACGGCGGATCGGCCCTGGGGTGCGGGGCGGCACCGTACTCGTCCTCATCGGATGAGGCGGCGCGCTCCTGCCGGCTGCAAGGTCTGCGCACATCGTGCGGCCGTCAGGGAGGCAGAGGCATGTCGTCGCGTCGCGCCAGGGCCGGTCGTCTGCTTCTCGCGGCGACGGCTGTCGGTCTTGCACTCGCCGGCTGTGGTGGGGGTGGCGGCGGCGTCTCGTTGCCCTCCGAGCGCCCCGGCAGCGTGCTGCCGACGCTGTCCACGCCCGCGAGCCCGCCGACACTGCCGTCCGTGACCGTGCCGTCGCGATCCGTGGTTCCGCCGCCGCTCGTGACCACGACCGCGCCGCCCACGACGCCGGCGCCGCCCACCACGACGGCTCCCCCGACCACGACAGCACCGCCCACGACGTCTGCGCCGCCGACCACGGGAGCGCCTACGACGACGGCACCCCCGACATCCGCGGCCCCGAGCTCGACAGTGCCGACGCCGACGCCGACCCCAGCTGCGGTGCCGGTGGCGTCCTCCTCGTCGCCGGAGCCGTGGGTGTGGTGGCTGCTCGGCCTGCTGGTCGCGCTCATCCTCGCCACGCTCGTGCTGGTCGCCGTCCGGGCCCGGCGAGCGAGGAAGGCCTGGGAGGCGCGGCTGGCCGAAGTGGTCGCGGAGTCGACCTGGCTCTCCCACGAGTTCCTCCCGTACGCGCTCGGCGGAGGGCCCGCCGTCAACCGTCGCGACGTCTGGGCTTCCGTCCGGCCGCGGGTGCACGCGCTGGTGAACAACCTCAACGCGGTCGTGGCCTCGGCGTCGAAGGACCGGATGGCTGCCGTCGACCGGCTGCGCGCCGCGGTGACCGACGTCAGCGCGGCGATGGACGGGTACGCGGCGGCCGGACCGCAGGACCGGGAGAGTCTCGGCGCTGCACGGCAGGCCCACCGACAGCTCGAGGAGGCACTCCGCGTCCTCCAATCCCCGCCGGTCAACGGACCGTGACCGTGACAGCCCACCTGGTCGGCGATGTCTGTCTGGGTCCGACGCCGCTGCCGCCCGAGCAGCCCGGTGGGTCGACGGGCGGTCCACAGAGGACCCGGACCAGCACGACCTGACCGGACCCGGCTTCCCGGGCGACGAGCGCGACACCGCCGAACGGGGCGGCGCCGGCGTCAGCTGCCAACGCCGGCCGCGGGTACGACGCCAGCGCCCAGTCACCGGTGAGCCGACCACCGGACAGGATCACCTGCAACCGATCGCCCACCGCGAGGGTGACGGTCTTCCCGTTGTCAGCCGGGCCGAGCCGCACGAGGAGGGTGTCGGCAGCGGTGTCGGCACCGCCGCAGGCCGCCGCGCAAAGGGCAGTCGCGGCGGCGAGCGAGACGAGACTGGTGGCTCGCATGCCGGCCACTCCTCACGGGGCCCAGCCCGCAGCGTAGGGACCGTCGAACTGATACTAGGAGGCGTTCACCGGTACGACTCGGCGACCGCGGTGAACGCGGCCTTCGGCTCCCACGGCAGGTCCGGGTAGGTGGCCCCGGTGCGGCCGTCGAGCACCGCGACGATGCCGTAGCTGGCCAGATCGAGGTCGTCGCGGGGATCGCCGTCGGGGCGGTGCACGAACCCGTGCAGGGCGAAGGCGAACACGAAGGCGCTGTCCACCCCTTCGGCGTCGAAGACCTCCAGCAGCTCGCGCACGTACGCGGCCTGACCGGCCTCGTCCCGGACGTACTCGCCGTTGAGCCGGACCGGCGCGCCCGTGTCGTCGTACTCGAGCGCCGCGAGGGCGCGGGCGCCGAGGTCGGCGGCACCGCGGTAGGTCGCGGCGCCGAACTCGGTGATCGCGACCGGCTTGCCCTGAGCGACGAGGGTACGGACGCCGTCGGTGAACCGGTCGGCGATCTCGCGGGACCGGTAGAGGTCAACCGACACGATGTCGAACGGCGCCCAGTCGACCCGCTCCAGCGGCACGGCGGCATAGGTGATCCGGCCGCCGAACCGGTCCCGGACGACTGCCGCGGCCGTGGCCAGGAGGTCGTTCACCGTGGCCGAGAGCTCGGGGATCACGCTCGCGGACGCCGGCCGCCCCGGTCAGCAGCAGCCCGACCCGGTCGTCGACCGTGTCGCCGGGCAGGAAGCCGGGGTTCATCAGGCTCAGCTCGGCGCCGGTGACGAACACGACCTCGGCGCCCCGCTGCCGGATCCGCTCGGCCCAGCTGCGGGACAGCATCCTCGACGCCGGCTCCGGCCTGTGGCTGACCGTCCTCGGCCGCGCGGTTGCCCGGGGTGAGATATCGCCCGAAGCCCTCCACCCGCGGGTCGCCACGGTCGCCATCGTGCTGCTGCGCAACGAGTACGTCGCCCGCGGGACCACGACGGTGCCCGACCGCGTCCTCGTCGAGATCGTCGACGAGATCTACCTGCCGCTGCTTCGTGGCCGGCAGGCTGGTCTGGACCCGGGCAGGTAGGGGTAGCTAGCCGACATGACCAGCCGGGACGACGTGATGCGGTGGGTGGCCGGGTACGAGCGGGCCTGGCGCGCGGCCGACGTGGGCGCGGTCGCCGGCTTGTTCACGCCGGACGCCCGCTATCGCCGGTCTCCGTACGAGCGGGCCGAGGTCGGCCCCGCGGCGATCGGCGCCTTCTGGCGGTCGGACGAGGGCGAGACCTTCACCGTCGAGGCCGAACCGGTCGCGGTCGAGGGCAGGGACGCCGTGGTCCGACTCCAGGTGCGCTACGGCGATCCGGTCTACGAGGAGTATCGCGACCTGTGGGTGCTCCGCTTCGCCGCCGACGGACGGGTCGAGGACTTCGAAGAATGGGCCTACTGGCCGGGCCGCCCCTACTCGGCCGGCACCGATCCCCCCACCACCCCTCGCCGCGCCCACCCCCGCTGACCGGCGGCTTGGTGGGCTGGTCGGCAGGCGATCGCCGGCCAGCTCGGGTCCGCGGTGTGCCTGATCGCCATCGGCGCGCGCGAGCCGGCCGGGACGCGCAGCCGCTCGCCGGGATCGCTGCGGGCGGACATCCGCGCCGGGCTGCGACTTCCGGCACGAGCGGCGACTCCCGGACCGTCCACAACGGACGGACCTGGTCGGCGCCGGGGTCAGTCGGCGGTGAGGTGCTCCTGGCAGCCGACGAGGTAGGCCTCGGCCAGCCAGGAACGTACGTCGGCGTCGACGTCCTGGGGACCGAGCAGGCGGAAGGCGTGCAGAACGTTGCGCGGCGAGTATTCCTCCACCCGGACGAACCGAGGGTGGTCCAGTCGCCTCGCGAGCACGACATGCCCGTCCAGACGGTAGCCGGCGGGCCACGAACGCCGCGAAGCTCATCCGCACCTGCAGGGCGATGCGGGTCGACTGCGGCAGCACCGTCACGGGTCCGTGCCGGCGGACCTCCGCGAGGACCGCGTCGAACGCCTGCCGTACCGGGGGTTCGGTCCCCCTGAAGTGCTCGTCGAGGTCCAGGAGTGGCCGGCAGGTGTGCGTCTGGTTACGGTTGGCGAACGCTCGAGTGCAGCGTGGACACACCCACAGCGTCTCGGGCACGAAGACCAGGCTAACCCGGCATCCGGTCGTACCGGACAGAGCCGGAAGACCCCTGTCCGGGGACGCCCGCGCGCGGCATCGTCGTACTGTGCAACGGCAAGGTCGCGCCATTGCGATCGCGTCGGCGGTCTGCGCCGCGGCGCTCGGACTCGTGTGGGCGGTCACCGAGGCGGAGCGGAACAAGCTTGCGGTCGTGGCGCAGCGGCATCACGACACGGTGGTGGTCCATGAACGGGTGGTGCAGGACCTGGTCGCGGCGAAATGGGCCATCGAGGCCGGCCACCCCGAGCGCGGGCTCGAGATCGTCACGAACGCCTTGACCGAGGCGCAGGATGCGGTGTTACAGCTGCGTCGGGACGAGCAGACCGGTCCCGACGGCTGGCCGGGTCGCCGGCACTGAGCGGACCGCGCCGGAGCCGACCCGGACCGTCTGCAGTGGACAGTCGCACTCCGATGTCGGCAGGTTAGCCTCCGAGGAAGCCGCCTGGTCCGTCGACCCGCGCCGGCCCGCGGTGCGATCAGTCCTCGACCCGGAAGCCGATCTTCAGGACGACCTGCACGTGGGCGACGGTTCCGTTCTCGACGTGGCCGCGGATCTGGCCCACCTCGAACCAGTCGATGTTTCGCACGGTCTCCGACGCCTTCTGGATGGCCCTGCGGATCGCGTCGTCCACGCCGGTCTCGCTGCTCCCGACGATCTCGCTGAGCCGGTACACGTGGTTGCTCATCGCCGTCCTCCCGATCGGTCAGCCGTCACTGGACTGGTCCTGCCTCGGCGGGCTGCAGGTCAGCGCGGTCATCCTCCTCCACTCCGGCGGCGCATGGGGCGGGACCGCGATGACGTGCTCCGCGACCGCGGCAGCAGCCGCGATCCTGGATCCGTGCCGAGGCGAGGTGGTCCGCCGGGTCAGCCTCCGCTGCCGTACGGGCGGGTGATGATCTCGAGCAGGTGCCCGCTCGGGTCCTCCCAGTAGAGGCCCCGGCCGCCGTCGTTGGTGTTGGTCTCGCCCGGCCGGCGCTGACCGGGATCGGCCCAGTAGGGCAGGCCGCGGCCGCGGATCCGCTCGAAGATCTGGTCGAAGTCGGTCTCGCCGACCAGAAATGCGTAGTGCCGCGGATGGACCGGTCCGTCGTCCTCGGCGAAGTCGAGCGAGACGTCGTTGTCGACCTGCACCACCAGGAACCGCCCGAACGTGGTCGGCTCGGCCAGGCCGAGAATCTCGACGAGGAATTCCGCCGATTCCCGCTTGTCACGAACCGACACGATCGTGTGGTTCAACCGGACGGCCATCGCACCCCCTACCGTGTGACACGGCGCCGGATTGTCGACAGGACACGCTGAACCTCGTAGCCTGACCCGCTCGTGTCAAGCACTGTGCTCCGACGGTCGCGTGGTGTGTGGGTCGCTGTCCGCGACAGTCGCGTGTCACTGCTCGATAGGCTCATTCATGCGTCCACCATCATCGTGAAGTAGGCGAAATGACCGACGTCGAAACATCCGCCCGCAGCTACCGGGCCGTTCGGATCGTGCTCATCGTCATCGTGGTCGCGGGGCTGGCCATCGACGCGTACGTGCACTTCGACCTCGCCAAGGCCTATTCCCCGGTGAAGACCAGCACGCTCAGCCAGGGCGACCTGTTCCGGGCCGAGGCCACCGTGTCGATCCTGGCGGCCCTGCTGCTGATCTTCCATCCGCGCCGCTGGACGGCGGCGGTGGCGGCGGTCGTCGCCGGGGCGGGGCTGGCCGCCGTGCTCGTCTACGCCTACATCGACGTCCCGCGGATCGGCCCGATCCCGGCGATGTACGACGCCGTCTGGTACACCGAGAAGACCATCTCCGCGATCGGCGAGGGAGCGGCCTTCGTCGCCGCGGTCATCCTGGTGTTCATCCCGTGGGGACGGTCGGCGCGGTCCACGGTCGGCGCCCACCAACGCGCCGCCGGCCCGGTGGACCCGGCCGCCTCCTGACCCGGCGCCGTCAGCAGCTCCTGCCCGTGTTGAGGCAGGCGGTGACCTGGGTCATCAGTCGCTCCGGCATGAGGTTCTCGAAGTCGAAGTGGTCGGTGACCGGCTTGCGCATCTGGTCGGGGAAGGTGTCCACGGCGTACGAGTGGCCGGCGGGCGCCTGGTAGCTCAGGGTGATCCGAAGTCGCGGGATCGGCACCGTGCCGGACGGGCAGGCGCCGGTGGCCGGGTCCGGGAACGTGACGTGCGCGCGGTGGGTGTCGCTGTCGAGATCGACCCCGTTCCAGCAGCTCGGGAACTCGCCTGTCCGCTGGACCAGCTGGCCGGCGGGGCACAGCGGGTAGTGCGTGGCGCTGGCCCGGGCCGGGGTGCCGGAGCAGGTCCAGCGCGCGCGGGCGGCGCCAGGTCCCTTGGTGACGGCCTTCGCGTCGCCGGTCACGATCCGCAAGAACCGCGGCATCGGCCGGACCGGTGCGCGCGGGTTGCCGAGAAAGTCGATGGCGACCGCGTCGGGGCTGAGGATGTGGCCGAGGTTGCCGTCCTGGCCACCGCCGGGCCGCTCTGCGTCCGGGCCGGTGTGCCGGATGTCGCGGAGCACCGGCCAGAAATAGACCGATTTGTCGCCTCGCTGCGCAGGTCGTGCCGGCGAGCGGCGAGCGACTCGTCGGTCGACGCGCCGTCCGTCGAGGTGTTGCCGACGTAGTCGTGGACGTGGTGGGCACCGTTGCTGCGGCCGGGAGCGGTGATGAAGTTGTCGGAGTTGCGGTGGCCGTCCTCGTTGCGGCCGCAGAGCGCCGCGAACGAACCGGTCGAGGCGGCCGGACCCGGTCGGGGTGCCGGCCGGACGGCCTCAGCCATCCCGATGGCCAGGTAGTCGGCCGCGACCGGCCCGGCGTGGCCGGCGTGGGCTGCCGGCTCCCCCGGCCGGGGAGCGCTCATCGCGGTCATCACCGAGGCGAAGGCGACCAGCGCGACGACCGCGACGAGGGCGTCGACGAGGCACGACGGCGGGCGGATCGGGGTCGGGCGGGGTCGGGGTCGGGTCGGTCGCCGGGCGGAACGGCTCGGGCAAGACGCTCGTACGCCCGGCGGCGTCGGCGCCCAGGTATGGCGGCATTCGTCTGTCCTCCGGTCGTCGAACTGCGGTACCGGGGACGTTAGGGACGTGGGTGCGCCGGCGGATCCGTAGCGATCCCCCATACCGGCCGGCCGACTACCCATTTCAGTCCCTGGTTCGCGGGTAGCCGGGGGCCGTCACGCGACGGTTACTGGCGCAGCTCGAACCGGGCCGATCTGGATCCGCCGGCTCGGCTGGCCGTCATTAGCGTCGCGGTCCAGACAGTGCCTACCCCGACGGCGAGGAGGACCGCGATGCGGAGGAACGTACGGAACACGATCCTGGGGCTGACCGCGCTGGGCATGCTCGTCACGGCGACGCCGGCCGCAGCCGCGACACCGTCCGCGCCCCTGCCGCGGCAGGACAGGGCCACCACGGATGCGCGGCGAAGTTCGAGGCAGCGCAGCGCGCGGACATGGAGTCCTTCCGGGACTACGACGCCGCGACCTTCCGGGCCGGCCACGACCCCGACGCCGTCAGCATCTTCCCCAGCGGCGCCCGCTTCGCCGGCATCGACGCGATCATGACGGCGCTCACCGGCCACTTCCGGGACCGCGAGGCGCTCTGGTCGTGGACCGAGATCAATCGCCGGGTGGACGGCTGCCGGACCGCGTTCATCGAGTACGAGGCCGTCTACGAGATCCCGCGCACCGGCTTCTACCAGCGGGCTCTGACCGTCGTCACCTACGAGTACGAGCACGGCCACTGGCTCGGCATCATGGACCAGGGCACGCTGCTCGAGCTCCGTACCGGCCCGGCCGCCGGCTGACGGGCGATCGCACCGAACCGCGTCCGGCCACCGGCCCGGATCACGGGTACGGGGTCGGTGGCCGGATCGCGGCGCGGCCGGCCGGTCCGCTCAGCGGCGGACCCGGAAGCGCAGGTGAGTCGCCGCGGGGGTCTGCAGGGACCCGATGTTCTCCAGCTCGACGGGCAGGCCACCGGTGAACATCGGCGTCCCGCCACCGAGGACGACCGGCACCAGGTGGATGGAGATCTCGTCGACCAGCCCGGCGGCCAGGAACTGCCGGCCGGTCTCCGCTCCGCCCATCACGGTCACGTCCTTGTCCCCGGCGGCCTCCCGGGCGTGCTTCAGGGCCTGCTCGACGCCGCCGGTCACGAAGGTGTAGACGCCGCCGGGCGGCGGCGGGTCGGCCGGGATCTGGTGGCAGAGCACCACGATCGGCAGCCGGGCCGGGCCGGTCGGCCCGTCGGCGCCCCACCAGGGCAGCGCGTCCGAGTAGTTGCGCCGGCCGGTGATCACGGCTCCGGTGCCGGCGAGCCCGGTGCTGAGGATCTCGCGATCCCGCTCGTCGTCGCCGAAGGCCCAGTCGTGCAGGCGTTGCCCGCCGGCCCCCATCGGTTCCAGCGGAGTCTGGCCGGCCGCGGTGATGAACCCGTCGAGCGACATGCTGATGTCGTAGACCACCTTGCCCATGGACGTTCCTCTCGAAGTCGGGCGGACACGGGCCGGGGCGACGCTAGTCGCGGTGGCGCGCGGCGGGAGGTCCAGTTCCGGGCCAACTCGACCGGACCGGTGCGCGCGGTACCGTCGCTGTACCGGTCGGCACGGTCCGGGTTAGGGTCCGGGCCGTCCGGCCGTTCGCTGCCCTCGGAGTGCCGATGTCGACGCCGATCGCCCACCCGCCGCGCAGCCGATGACGACGGTGCCTGATGCCGTCCACAAAGGACGGTCGATGCGGATCGGGTTCGCGCTCGTCGACGTGTTCGCCGTCGGCCCGCTGACCGGCAACGCGCTGGCCGTCGTCCCGGACGCCGACGCGCTCGACGTGCCGACGATGCGGGCGGTCGCCCGCGAGTTCAACCAGTCCGAGACGACCTTCCTGGTGCGGCCCAGCGCGCCGGGGGCCACCTGGCGGCTGCGGTCGTTCACGCCCGGCGGACACGAGGTCGGCGGCGCCGGGCACAACGCGCTCGGAGCCTGGCTCTGGCTCGCCCACGCCGGCCGGGTCGGCGCCGGATCGTTCACCCAGCAGATCGGCACCGACGTGCTGCCGGTCGAGGTGGCGGTGACCGCGGACGAGCCGACCCGGGTGACCATGGCGCAGTCCGCGCCCTGGTTCGGCGGCATGTCGGCCGATCGCGCCGAGCTGGCCGCCGCCCTCGGGCTGACCGATGCCGAGCTCGTCGCCGACCGGCCGGCCCAGGTCGTGTCGACCGGCGCCGGCCACCTTCTCGTGCCCGTCGCCGGCCGGGCGGTCGTGGACCGGGTCGCCGTCGACACCGCCCGGCTGCTGGCCGTGCTGGCCGCGGCCGGCGGCGAGGGCTGCTACGTCTACAGCACCGAGCCGGCCGAGCCCGCCGACGGCGCGGACGCGTACGCGCGCTTCTTCAACCCCACCATGGGCATCGTCGAGGATCCCGCGACCGGCACCGCGGCCGGTCCGCTCGCCGCCTTCCTCACCCGGCACGGCGACGTCCCCGCCGACCGGCCGGTGCTGATCCAGCAGGGGAACGCGACGGGCCGGCCCAGCCGGCTGCGGATCGACGTGGACGGGGATCGGGTCCGGATCACCGGCACCGGCCTGGTCGTCGGTTCCGGCCGGCTCACCGTCCCAGCCGGCTGAAGGCGGGTCAGCGGGTCACCGTCCAGCCGGCTGGTCAGCCGGTCACCGCGAGCCGGCTGAAGTCGGGTCAGCCGGCCGCGCCGCCGCTCCGCAGGGTTCCCGCCAGCAGGGCTTCTGGTGGAAAGCCTTCTGACCCGTGCCGACGGTGCGTCATGATGCGCCGTCGACACTCACGGCTGGAGGCAATGAGATGGAAGACGGCGGATCGATGGAGCTAGCACCGGGTCGGCTGCCGGGGCGCCGCGCGGTGATCGCGGCGGCGCTGGCTGCGGCCGGGGTGGCGGTCCTGCCCGCGGCGCCGGCATCGGCCGCGCCGGCGCCGGCCGCGAAGGGACGGCGTCGGATCCCGGCCGGGTACGGCCAGGTCGACCCCCGGACCGCCGACCGGGTGCCGCTGACCCTCTCGCTGCGCGACGGCGTGCCGCTGTTCCCCGGCGACCCGCAGTTCACCTGGGAGGTGTTCACGGACACCCGCACACCGGCGCACGACGACGGCGGCTTCCTGCTCGAGCACATCACCAGCCTCGGCACGCACACGGCCAGCCACATCTCGGCGCCGGTGCACTTCATCCTCGGCGGGCGCCGGCTCAACCAGCTCAACGAGGACTTCACGCTCATGCCGCTCGCCGTCATCGACGTGCGGGCGCGGATCCGCGCGCACGGGCCCGACTTCTTCGTCACCCGCGCCGACCTGCAGCGGTCGAGCGCCAGCACGGCCGGATCCCGGCCGGCGGGTGCGTGCTCCTGCTCACCGGCTATGCGCCGCTGTTCTTCCAGGGCAGCGGCGAGACCTCCCCGTACGTCACGACGCCGGCGCCGGGGTTCAGCGGCGACGCGGTCGACTGGCTGTTCCGGCAGCGGTCGATCATCGCCACCGGCTCGGACACGCTCGGCCCGGACGCGACGATGGACACCGTGCTGCAGGCGACCACCCGCACGCTGCTGCACGGTGGCATCACGCTGGAGAACGTCGGCACCCAACTGCCGCGGATGCGCGCGCATGGCGACTGGATCGCCGTGAACGGCAACCGGCCGGCGTTCAGCGGCTTCCAGATGGGCTTCACCGGCTTCACGCTCCCCCGCCACTGAGCGAGGGCCCGCCTCAGCGGACCGGCGTCCCGCCGTCGGCGGTGCGCGCCCCACCGTTCGCGGACCGGGCCGCGGCGGTCGTGAGCGGGCCGGGCACGTGCGGCGCGGTCAGCCGGAGCCGGGTGACCGGCTCCGGCCGGCCGAAGAAGTAGCCCTGCCCGAGGTCACAGCCGAGCCGGGTCAGGTCGGCGGCCTGGTCGGCGGTCTCGATGCCCTCCCCCACCACGAGCATGCCGAGCGTGCGGGAGATCGAGACCACCGACCGGCGCAGCGCGGTGCCGCGGTCAGGGTCGCCGGCCGGCACCGCGAGGGTCCGGTCCAGCTTGACCACGTCGATCGGCAGCACGTGCAGGCTGGCGAGCGTGCCGTAGCCGGTGCCGAAGTCGTCGAGCGCAGCCGGATCCCGCGGCCGCGCAGGGCCTGCAGGATCGGCATGGCCGCGTCCACGTCCGGCACCATGCTGGTCTCGGTGATCTCGAGGACGAGCGACGCCGCGGGCAGATCGTGCCGGCCCAGCGCCGACTCGACCGCGGCGACCAGCCCAGGATCGGCGAGCCGGGTCGCGGAGATGTTCACGTGCACCGCGAGCGGGATCCCGCTGTGCGCCCGCACCGCGGCCATGTCCCGGCAGGCACGGTCGAGCACCTGGTCGTCCAGGGCGTCATCAGACCGGTGCGCTCGGCCGCCGCGACGAACACCTCCGGCGGCACCGGCCCGCGCTCCCGGTCGGTCCACCGGGCCAGCGCCTCGACCGCGACGGTGCTGCGGTCGCTGAGCCGGACGATCGGCTGGTAGACCACCTCGATGTCACCGCGGCGCAGCGCCTCGGCCAGCCGGGTGGGCAGGCCGGGGTCGTCGCACCAGCGAGATCAGCCCTGGCTCGTAGCACACCACCGCGCCGCCGCCGCGCCGCTTGGCCGCGTACATCGCCGCGTCGGCCCGGCGCAGCAGCGACTCGGCCGAGGTCGACGGGTCCCGCCCGTCCGGCACCACGAGCGCCGATGCTCGCCCGACGGTACCGGGCCTGGGTCTCCAGCGGGAACGGCCGGGCCAGCGCCTCGACGACGCGGGCGCGCGACCACCGTCGAGTCGAGGTCGCTCTCCACGCAGCACCGCGAACTCGTCCCCGCCGAGCCGGGCGACGGTGTCGGCGCCGGGACGCAGCCGCGCAGCCGCTCGCCGACCTGCCGCAGCAGCACGTCGCCGGCCGCGTGGCCGAGCGTGTCGTTGACGATCTTGAAGTCGTCGAGGTCGACGAACAGCAGACCGATCGGGCGCCGGTCGTCCCGGTGCAGGTCGGCCGCGTGGGCGAGCCGGTCACCGAACAGCGTGCGGTTGGGCAGGCCGGTCAGCGGGTCGTGGAAGGCCTGGTACGACAGCTCCTCCTGGCCCTGCTGGACCCGTTCCAGCAGGATCGTGTTCTCCCGCAGGGTGAGGAACTGGCGGGTGACGACCAGGGTCACCACCAGCAGGCCGAGGTAGACCTCCAGCCGGTCGAACATCCGGTCCATCGACGTCTGCACGACCAGCAGCACGCCGACGGCGGCCAGCGGCACGTACGGGACGAGCAGGTGCCAGCGGGTGCCCGGCCGGTCGGACGGACCGGCGGCCTCCGGTGCGGCACCGCGACCGGGACGAGCGCGGCCAGCGCCGACCAGGAACGGACCGGCGACGAAGCCGACGTCGCCGATCGGCGGCAGGTCGGCCGCGCCCGAGCTGACCAGGTAGGCGAACACGCTGTCGGAGACCGAGATCGCGACCAGGCCGAGGACGAGCAGCAGCAGCTGCGGGCGCCGCTCGCACCCGGCGCAGGGTCAGCGCCAGCAGCGCGATCGCGACCAGGACGAGGTCGGAGATCGGGTACGCCACCGCGACCGCCAGCGCCAGTCGGGTCGGCGCGCCGGCCATGCACCACGGCCGACAGCACGGTCGTCCAGGTCAGGACCGTCATCGAGCCGACGATGACCAGCGCGTCGAGGACGAGCACCGAGCGGGACCGGCCCGAGGTCTTCCAGGAGTCCCCGCCGCGCCGGCGGCCGGCCGCCGCGATCACGAGCAGCGAGGGCAGCGCGAACACCGGCAGGGTGAGGTAGCCGACGTCGGCCAGCGAGGGCGACGGGATCGGGTCGAGGCTGACCACCTGCGACCACGTCCACAGCGCCTGGCCGCCGGTCCACCCGGCGAAGCCGGCCGCCATCAGCAGTCGCCAGCGGCGCTCCGTCCCGGTGGTACGCAGGCCGGTCGCGGCGCAGGCGACGGCGGCCGCGGCGCCGCCCAGCAGCTGCCCAGGTCGTTGACGGCGCTCGACGCCCGGTCGCTCAGCACGCCGGAGCCCGCGACCGCGACCACGCCGACAACCAGAACGGCGACGGCCACGGAGGCAGACCGGAAGCGGCTCACGGCCCTCCTCGACGTCGACCGTCCTCGGAGCATTACCCGCGCGGGGCGGCAGTCATGCTACTGGAACGCCGGTGCTGCCGCGGCGTCCCGCTCTGGCGCCTCGGAGCGGGACGGGCGTGCTCAACGCTGCGACTCAGCTGCAGCAGCCGCAGTCACAGCCGCAGTCGCAGCCGTGCGCTCGCAGCACGGGCAGCAGGCCATGGTCGGTCACCTCCTCTCGACGGTGCGGGACGTCACCCGTCAGGGAACGACGGGTGGGCACCAGGTGCCCGGCGCCGGGTCCGGGCAGGCAGGGCCGGGCATGTGCGCGAGCATGCCGACCAGGTCCGCGCGCAGCTGGGCAGGCGGCGCATCTCGCTGTCGATCTCGTCCAGGTGCCGGCGCAGCAGCAGCTCGGCCGGCTCACACGGGCAGACGCCGGTGTCCCGAACGGCCAGCAGGTCGCGAATCTCGGCCAACCTGAGTCCGAGCCGCTGGGCCCCGCGGATGAACTGGAGCCGGTCGACCATGGTCGGCGGGTACCGGCGGTGTGCGCCGGTCGTGCGCGGCGGCTCGGGCAGCAGCCCGACCCGTTCGTAGTAGCGGACCGTGTCGATCGGCACGTCGACGGCGCGCGCGATCTGCGCCGTCGACAGCCCCTGCTCGATCTCGACGCTCGTCACGTCCTCGACGGTAGAACCTGGACCACGGTCCAGGGTCAAGCGCTCGACCTCAGGCGCGCGACCCGACGAGCCGGCGGCGGTCAGGTCAGCGGGACCGACCAGGACAGCCAGGTGCCGGTGGGCTCCCGCGGCCCGACCGTGCAGGTCCCGTCGCGACGGTCCGCCCGGCGGCGCAGGTTGTCCAGGCCGCTGCGGCGGTCGGTCGAGCCGATCCCGATGCCGTCGTCGCGGATGTCGACGGTCAGCCGGTCGGCCGTCGCGGTCACGTCGACCTCAGCGGACGCCGCTCGCGCGTGCCGGGCGACGTTGCTGAGCGACTCGCGGACCACGGCGAGGACGTCCTCGCCGACGTCGTGGCCGACCGCGTCGATGACGCCGGAGAACCGTACCGACGGCTCGAAGCCGAGCGCGGGCGTCAGATCGGTCGCCACGTCGAGCAGCCGCGCCCGCAGCCCGGGCGCCCGCGTCTGCGGAAGCTGCTGGAGCTGGAAGATGCTGGTCCGGATCTGCCGAATCGTGGCGTCGAGGTCGTCGACCGTGGCCAGGATCCGGTCGGCCGCCTCGCCCGCCCGGAGCGTCCCGGCCGTGCTCTGCAGCGACAGCCCGGCCGCGAACAGCCGCTGGATCACGTGGTCGTGCAGGTCGGCCGCGATGCGCTCGCGCTCGTCGAGCATGACCGCCCGCTGCTGCTCGGCGCGGGCCTCGGCCAGCTCGATCGCCAGCGCGGCCTGGTTGGCGAACCCGGCCGCCATCTCGACCTCCTCGGCCCCGAACGCCGACCGGCCCCGCCGCCGCGCCGCCCACAGCACGCCGTGCATCCGGCTGGACCCGTGCAGCGGCACGGCGAGCACGGGTCCCAGGTCGAGGTCCGGCCGGGGCGCGCTCCCGGCGTCGCCGATCGACTGCCGCAGCGGGGTCCCGGTGGAGAAAACCTGTCCGGACAGCGAACCGCTCATCGGCAGCCGTGTGCCGGTCAGGCCGTCCGCACCGGATCCGACCGCGACCTCGACGAGCAGCTCGTCCGGACCACCGGGCAGTACGACGGTGACGAGGTCGGCCCGGGCGATCCGCAGGCTGGTCCGGGCGATGAGCTCCAGCGAGTCGCCGGCGTCCTCCGGCTCGGCCGACAGCACCCCGCGGGTGATCGCCGCGATGGCTTGCAGCCACTCGCCGCGGGAGGTGGCCGACTCGTACAGCCTGGCGTTCTCGATCGCCACCGCCGCCGTGGCCGCCAGCGCCAGGGTCAGCTCCTCGTCCTCGGCGCTGAACTCGCCCTTGGTGCTCTCGGCCAGGTAGAGGTTGCCGAAGATCTCGTCCCGGATGCGGATCGGCACCCCGAGAAAGCTGCTCATCGGCGGGTGCCCGGGCGGGAAGCCGGCCGATCGCTGGTCGCCCGCGATCCGCCGCAGCCGGATCGGCCGCGGGTCCTCGATCAGCGCGCCCAGCAACCCCTTGCCCTCCGGGAGGTGACCGATGCGCGTCACCGCGTCCTCGGGCATGCCGGAGTGCACGAACTCGGCCAGTCCCCCGGTCGGAGAGATGACCCCGAGCGCGGCGTACCGGGCGCCGACCAGGTCCCGGGCCGCCTCGACGATCCGGCGCAGCACCACCGGCAGGGTCAGGTCCCTGGTGACCATCTGGGACGCCCGCAGCAGGCCGCGCAGCCGGCCCTGGGTGGCCATCACCTCGTGCGCCCGCGCGACCAGCTGGGCCAGCAGCTGGTCGAGCTCCAGCCGGGGCAGGTCCGGGAACGTCAGCGCCGGCTCGCGGCCGGCGCCGCCGTCCGGCTCGCCGTCGTCGGTGACCACTCCCGTCCCCGTCCTCGTCCCGGTCCGGAGACCTGTCTACTCCGGCGAGCCGCGGTACGTCGAGGGCACGCCGGCCGAGCCGTCCGGGTCCGCAGGTCGGCGGCGATGCGGTCGGCCCAGGCCGCGGACGGCCGGCCAGTCCCGGTAGTCCCCGTCGTCGGCGCGGACGAGCCGGACGGCCAGCCGCTCCCGCGTGCCGAGCAGCTCCCGGTGCAGCGCGCCGGGGAACACCACGTGCCCGCGGGCGCCGATCGCGGCGGCCAGCTCGGCGGCGTCGGCCGGCTCGGTCGCCGGCAGCGACGGGTCGCCGACCGGCCCGCTGGAGAACAGCCAGACCGGTCGCTGCCGCAGCTCCGCCACATGCGCCGTCACCAGGCAGCGGGCCTCGCTCAGCCACCGTCCGAAGTAGACGGCGCTGCCGACGACGACCACGTCGTAGTCGGCCAGGGCGCCGACCCGGGTCGGCGGGACGACGTCGACGCCGACGCCGGGCAGCGCGCCGCGCACTGCCTTGGCCAGCTCGGTTGCGATCTCGGCGGTCGAGCCGTGCCGGCTCGCCGCGGTCACCAGCAGCCGCATCACGGCCACCTCCTCGGTTGTGGGTCGAGCCGGCCGTTCAGGCCTGGTAGCTGAGCACCGCGGTCAGTGAGCGGCGGCCGGTCGGGGGCGGGGTCGGTCCCGGCTGGGGGTGGCCGTCGCGCAGCATCATCTGGGGTGGTCAGGCGAGTTCATCAGCATCCGGCACCGCTGCGGATGGCGGGCAGGTCGACCGCCTGGGTCATCGCCGAGCTGGCCAGGCCGAGCCGCTCGGCCTCGAGCAGATCCGGGCGTACGCTAGTCGCTCGCAGCCGGGCCGTCCTCTCGGCCGAGCGAACATACCGCTCGCCGATCTCCCGGTTAGGTCAGGCCGCCGTGATGCCGACCTCGAAGCGCACGGAACGTCGGTGCGCTGCCTGCTCCGAGAGCGCGGGACGACCGGACCCTTACTCCGTCGGGAGCGTCGCCGGCGCGCATCCAGCTCCAGCCACCTTGGCGGTCGGTAGGCGGGTCCAACAGCGACTGTCCACCCGCGACGGTACGAACCACACCGACCAGGTCGGTACCGCGGATCTGCTTCAGCACGTACCCCGAAGCCCCAGCCATGATCGCCTCGAACAACGCGTCATCGTCCGCGAACGACGTCAACATCAGACACCGCAGATCCGGCAGCATCGACCGCAACTCCCGCCACACCGTGACCCCGTCACCGTCCGGCAACCGCACGTCCAACACCGCCACGTCCGGGCGTACCGCCGGCACCCGGGCCAACGCCTCCGCCGCCGTCGCCGCCTCCCCCACCCGGTCAGATCCGGCTCCGCCTCCAGCAGATCGGCCACCCCACGCCGAACCACCTCGTGGTCATCGAGCAGGAACACCCGGATGGTGCCGGCCGCTGTCTCAGTCACGGCCGCACCGCTGCTCGTTCATGGGCTCAGGCTAGGCGCGCGGGTCCCGCCTGAGGAGAGTCCCAGGTCGCCGCGGTCAGGGACCTTCGACACTGGCGCCCGGTCAGCCGGCGCCGTCGGCGAGCTCGTCGAGCAACGACGCCGCCGGCACGAAGAACAGGCACCCGGTGACCGCGGTCGAGAAGTCCAGGATCCGGTCGTACGTGCCGGGTGGGTCGCCGATGACCATGTTGTGCAGCATCCGCTCCAGCACCGCCGGGGTCTTCGCGTACCCGATGAAGTACGTGCCGAACTCACCGGCCGCCGGGCTGCCGAAGGGCATGTTGTCCCGGAGGATCGCCAGCTCCCGGCCGCTCTCGTCGGTGATGCTGGTGAGCACCCGGTGCGCGGACGGCGGGATGTCCTCGTCCGGCAGCTCGACGTTCGAGAGCTTGTCCCGGCCGATCGCCCGCTGCTGCTCCTCGACGCTGAGGGCATTCCACGCGGCCAGGTCGTGCTGGTAGCGCTGCACCATGAGGTAGCTGCCACCGGCGAACACCGGGTCCTCCGGCCCGATCAGCGTCGCCTCGGCGGCTGCCTGGCCGGTCGGGTTCTCCGTGCCGTCGACGAAGCCGAGCAGGTCACGGAAGTCGAAGAACCGGAAGCCCTGCATCTCGTCGACCGGCGTGACCGCGCCGCCGAGCGCGGTCAGCGCCTGGGTCGCGAGCTCGAAGCACAGGTCCGGACGGCCGGCCCGGATGTGCAGCACCAGGTCGCCCGGTGTCGCCGGTGCCCGGTGCCGGTCCCCGGCCAGCGCCCGGAACGGATGCAGCTGCGCCGGCGGTGGGGTGCTGAACAGCCTCGGCCAGACGTCGGACCCGAATCCGGCCACGCAGGACAAGCCGGCGTCGAGATCGCGGAATCCGACCGAGCGCACCAGGCCGGGCAGGTCGGCGGCGAACGAGCGGACGCGGGCGGCGTTGTCCTCGCCGGGGTCGACGGTGACGACCAGGACGAACGCGGCCCGGGTCAGCGGTGCGAGCACGGCCTGCGGTTCGGGCATCAACACTCCTTCGTGACCGGGCTGGATGCCCACCCTGCCACGAGCGCTGCGCCCGGCACGGCTGATCCGGCCGGCGGGCGGCCGGTCAGCCGCCCGCCGGCCGGATCACCCCGTTCGCGAGCGGCGCGAACGTCAGGTCAGCGCCTTCAGCCCGGCCGCGGACAGCAGGTACGCCGGGGCGATCGACGCGGCGTCCGCTCGGACGAGATCGACCACCGCGGCGCCGGCCGCCTCCGGGGTGAGCGGATCGCCGAGCTGGCGAAGGTAGTCCTCTTCGGACAGACCGCTGCGCGCCGCGTACGCCCGCACGGCCGGGCGGCCGAGGTCGGTCAGCGGCGTGAGCCGCGGGAGCACGGCGGTGACGGTGATGCCCAGGCCGGCCCGGTTCGCCTCGTCCTGGGCGTAGCCGGCGAGGAAACGCTGGGTGGCCTTCGCCCCGGCGTACCCGCCGGACAGCGGTGAGCCGGCCAGCGCGGCCCCGCTGCTGACCACGACGACCCGGCTGCCGGGTCGCAGCGGCCGCCGCAGGATCTCGCCCAGCCAGGCGAACGCGATCCGGACGTCGGCGTGCCAGTTGACCGAGAACGTCTCCCACGTCTGGTCCTGCAGCGGGTTCAGGACCGGACTCGCCCCGGCGACGAGGACGACGGCCAGCGGATCGTGCCGGTCGAGCAGGCTGCGGGCCGCGGCGGGGTCGGTCGCGTCCGCCGCCTCGCGTGCCGGCCACGCCCGCCAGCTCCGGCGCGGTCCGGGCGACCGCGACCACCGGCGCGCCGGCCTCGGCGAGCGCGGCGGCGATCCCGCGCCCGAGCCCGCGGCTGGCGCCGACGACGAGCGTGGTCGTGCCGGACAGGTCACCGCTCATCGCTCGACCACCAGCTGCTGGACGCCGTCGATGGCGGCGAACACCTCGTCGGGACCGCGGTCCATGGACAAGGCGGTGCTGAAGCTCATGTCTGTCTCCTGTTCGCGGTGTCGGTTCGACAGGACAGACACGGCCGGCAGCCGAAACTGGTCGCCGCGGGAGCGACCAGTTCCGCCGCGCGCCGGTGTCGGTACGGGAGGACGATCTCGACAGGAGGTGGCCGGTGTCAGCAGAGCTGCTCGCGCGGGCGCGGGCCGGGGACCGGGACGCGTTCGCGGCGCTGGTCGAGCCGCACCGCCGCGAGCTCCAGGTGCACTGCTACCGCATGCTCGGCTCGCTGCAGGACGCCGAGGACGCGCTGCAGGAGACGCTGCTGGCGGCGTGGCTCGGCCTGGACGGCTTCGAGGGGCGCTCGTCCGTACGCACCTGGCTCTACCGCATCGCCACCAACCGGTGCCTCAACCTGCTGCGCTCGTCCGCCCGCCGGCCGGCCGCCGCGGCGCCGCTGCCGGTGCCCGCGCCGGACCCGACCGGGCTCGGCGAGGTCCCGTGGCTGCAGCCGTACCCGGACGACCTGCTCGAGGGCCTGCCCGACCGCGCGCCCGGCCCGGAGGCCCGGTACGAGTCCCGGGAGGCGATCTCGCTCGCCTTCGTCACCGCCGTCCAGCTGCTGCCGCCGAGCCAGCGCGCCGTGCTGCTGCTGCGCGACGTGCTCGGCTACCGCGCGAGCGAGACCGCGACGATCCTCGGGCTCACCGAGGACGCCGTCACCAACGCGCTCAAGCGCGCCCGCGCGACGATGGACGCGGCCCGCCCGCCGCGGCCGCCCGCGCCCGGCGGGCCGGAGGAGCGGGCGCTGCTCGACCGGTTCGTCGCGGCCTTCACCGACGCCGACGTCGACGCGCTGCTGGCGCTGATGACCGACGACATCTGGGTACGGATGCCGCCGCTGCCGTTCGAGTACCGCGGGACCGAGGCGGTGCGCCGGTTCTTCACCGCGATCGACGCGCACCGGCGCCAGATCGGCCGGATGGTGCCGGTCCGGGCGAACGGCCAGCCCGGCTGGGGCGAGTACGTCCGCGACCCGGTCACCGGCAGCCTGCACCTCACCGGCATCGTCACGATCGCCCTGGCCGGCGACCGGATCCGGGAGATCACCCACTTCGAGACGACGGTCGCCCCCTACCTCGCCCTCCCCCGGACCCTCGACTAGCGACACGGCCGGCTCAGGCCAGCTCGCGGGAGAGCTCCTCGTAGACCGGGGTGAGCGCGGTCCAGCGGGTGCGCCAGTCGCCGGGTTCGCGGCCGGCGAGATGGGTGGCCAGGTCCTCCACGTGGGCCTGCCAGCCCGCGCCGTGCCCGGCGAGCTCGGCGACCGGGAGGCCGCGCTCCTCGATGACGAGCCGGGTCCTGTCCTGCTCGGCGACGAGGACGGCGTCGATGACGGTCTCGTCGCTCGCGCCGGGCGACAGGGTGACGGCCAGGTGGTGCGGCGCCTCGCAGACGTCGATCCGGCCGGGCCCCTCCCACGAGCTGGTGAACCGGGTCTGGATCCGCCCGCCGAGGCGGAGCTCGCCGTCCACCTCGGCGATCCAGCGGGCCAGCCGGCGCGGGTCGGTCAGCGCGGACCAGAGGTCGTCGATGTCCGTGTCGTAGCGGTCTTCCATCCGGACGACACCCTTGCCGTCCTCGGCACGGCGGAGGCTCCCCACGATGCGGGTGCTGGTCATGTCCTGCTCCTTCGTTGGCGCTTTCCGCGGGCGACTTCGGTGTGGAGGGCGTCCAGACGCTGCTGCCACAGGTGCGCGGTATCGACCCAGCCAGGCGTCGAGCTCGGCGAGCGGCTCGGGCGCAGGCTGTAGACCCGCCACTGCGCGTCCTGCTGCACGTCCACCAGCCCGGCCTCGCGCAGGACCCGCAGGTGCCGGGAGACTCCCGGTCGCGCGATCGGCAGCCGGTCGGACAGCTCGCCGACCGTGGCCGGGTGGTCCCTCAGCACCTCGAGGATCGTCCGCCGGCTCTCGTCCGACAGCGCATGCAACACGGCGTCCACAGGAGACAGCGTACCTGACTGGTTACGTAACCGGCAAGGTACCTACAGGCCGCGGGCGACGACGGCGAGTGCGGTGCGGGTGGCGTCCTCGCGCTCCTCCGGCGACAGAGCCCGCAGCGGTCCGTCCAGCAGCAGGCTGGACAGGCCGTGCACCATCGACCAGGCGGCCTGCTCGGCGCCCGGCCGGCGCTCGGGCGGCAGGGCCCCGACCTCGACCAGCTCGTCCAGCCGTTCCGAGAGCAGCGCGTACGGATCGTCCGCGGGCGACACCGTCCGCTCGCCGTCACCGGCGGGGTGCCCGGCGAAGGCGGTACGGAACCAGCCCGGCTCGCTGACCGCGAACTCGACGTACGCCCGACCGATCGCCTCCAGCCGGGCCAGCGCCCGCCGGACCGGTTCGCGCTCCCGGACCGCCCCGGTCCGTTCGGCCATCAGGTGGGCGAGCTCGGCCATGCACCGGGCGGCGACCGCGGCGAGCAGCTCGTCGTGATCGGCGAAGTGCCGGTACGCGGCGTTGTGCGAGACGCCGGCCTGCCGGGAGACGGCGCGCAGCACGACCGCGTCGGGCCCGCCGGTGCGGGCCAGCTCGACCCCGGCCCCGACCAGCGTCTCCCGGAGGTTCCCGTGGTGGTACGGCCGACTCGTGCGCGTTCCCATGTTGACAGTGTCCACATCAAGTGCCAGGCTCGTCAATGTTGTCAGTGTCAACATAACCCTCGGGAGTGGAAATGGGCGCTCCGGCCCTCCGCCGGCGCTACGCGGTCCTGGCCACCGTGTGCCTCGCCGCGTTCGCGATCAACCTCGACACGACCATCGTCAACGTCGCGCTGCCAGACCTCGCGCGGGAGCTGGGGGCGACCACCCGGCAACTGCAGTGGATCGTCGACGGCTACAACCTGGCCTTCGCCGGCCTGGTCCTCACCGCCGGCTCGCTCGGCGACCGGTTCGGCCGCCGGCCGGCGCTGCTGGTCGGCCTCGGCGGGTTCGCGCTCGCCAGCGGGCTCGGCGCGGTTGTCGGCAGCAGCGGGGCACTGATCGCGGTGCGGTTCGCCATGGGCATGTTCGCCGCCCTGATCTTCCCGACCACCCTGTCGATCATCACGAACACCTTCCCCGACCGGCGGGAGCGGGCCAGGGCGATCGGGATCTGGGGCGCGGTCACCGGCCTCGGCGTCGCGATCGGGCCGGTGACCGGCGGGCTGCTGCTGGCCCACTACTCGTGGCCGTCGGTGTTCCTCGCGCTGGTGCCGGTGGCGCTCGTGGCGCTGGCCGCGGCCGCGGCCCTGGTGCCCGAGTCCCGCGACGCCGGCCGGGCCCGGCTCGACCTGCCCGGGCTCGTCGTGTCGTCGGCCGCCGTCGGCCTGCTCGTCTACACGGTGATCGAGGCGCCCCGGCGCGGCTGGCAGGACCCGGCGACGCTGGCCGGCTTCGCCGTCACCGCGCTGCTCGCCGTCGGGTTCGTCGGGATCGAGCGGCGGCGGGAGCACCCGATGATCGACGTCTCGCTGTTCCGCACGCCGGCCTTCTCCGCCGCCAGCGGCTCGGTGACCGTCGCGTTCTTCGCGCTGTTCGGCTTCATCTTCCTGGTGACGCAGTATTTCCAGTTCATCCGCGGCTACGGGACGCTCTCCACCGGGCTGCGCATCCTCCCGGTCGCGATCACCCTCGCGATCGGCTCGGTCGCCGGCGTCGCGCTCGCCGGCCGGCTCGGCACCCGCGCGGTCGTCACCAGCGGACTGCTCCTGCTCGGCACCTCGTTCGGCTGGATCGCGCTGTCGCCGACGTTCATGGCGTACGGGCAGATCGTGGCTCAGATGGTGCTGATGGGCCTCGGGCTCGGCCTCACCACCGCGCCGGCAACCGAGTCCATCCTCAGCGTCCTGCCGGCGGCGAAGGCGGGCGTCGGCTCGGCCGTCAACGACGCCACCCGGGAGGCCGGCGGCACCCTGGGCGTCGCCGTGCTCGGCAGCATCTTCACCTCGCTGTACGCCGACCGCATCGGCGCCGGCGCGTTCGCCGTGCTGCCGGAGCCGGTCCGGCGGGCCGCGCAGGACTCGGTCGCCGCCGCGATCGGCGCGGCGGAGCAGGCCACCGGATCGGCCCGGATCGCCCTGACGGACGGGCTGCAGGCCTCGTTCATGTCCGGCTTCCACGTGGCGAGCTTCGTCGCGGCCGGCATCTGCTGGGCCGGCGCGCTCGGCGCCCTGGCCCTGCCCGGCCGCATCCGGGCCGCCGCCCCGTCGCGCCGTCCGGTCGAAGCCGCCCTGTCATGACCGGGCACCGGGCGGCACGCCTACTTCGCGGTCACCTCACCGGTCTACAGGGTGCTGGGGGCGGCCACGGTCACCTCGTGGCGGCCGGGCTCGGCACGGACGCCGGGATCACGGACAGCGCCTGACGAAACGCTGCCACCGGCCGGATGGGACCTGGCGAGCGCGCCGCTTATCGCGGCGTTGGGTCCGATGCCGGCCGCTCGCTCCGGCGCACCTGCAGGCGGCCGCCGAGCAGGGCGGTGACCCAGCCGGCGAAGAAGACGTTGACGGCGGCCAGGACGACGGCGCCGAGGCCGACCGCCTTCACGGCCACCAGCAGGGTCTCGCGCTGTTCGGGGCTCAACGCACCGTCGGCGTACGCCGAGTTCCCGGTGTCGCCCGGCGCGCTCCCGTGGATGTGCAACCCCGACACCTTCGCCAGCAGTTGGGTCTGCAGGTGGTAGTCGTACGTCGTGTTCGCGATGAGCGCCGCGATGCCGACCGCGGCGGCGGCAGCGGCGACGAGCAGGACGGTCGTCGCCGCGCGATGGCCCCGGCGGCGAGCGCGGGCGAGCGCCCACATCACCGCCAGAACGAAGACGGGCACGAGGATCGCCGAGTAGCTCAGCCAGTCGGTGAACGGGTGCTGCGCCCGCTCGATCGCGCCGACCGCGCCCTCGAGGGCGACGATGACGAACCCGTTCGCGAACGCCAGCACCACCGCCAGTGCGGCGACGGCGCCCCACCGCAGCGGGACCCGGCCGCGCAGAGCGGCGAAGCGAACGGGCGGTGTGGGCGCGGGGAGGGTGGTCGACACGGTCACCTCGTGGACAGTCCGCTGTGGACAGTCAGCTGTGGACATCGAGCGCCTCGGTGCCTGCCCCCGGAAGGTTGGGACGGGGGCAGGCACCGAATCGGGAAGGGTGGGAGAGTCCTTCCCGGAACAGAGCCCTGATCCACGGATCACTGTTCTGTGCAATCACTGCACTATGCAGGTAATGGTCCGCGGTCGGGCCCGGCCGGCCCACCCCAATATGGTCGTCGCCGACCCCCCAATTTGGGGGGTGACGGCTAGGGTTGGCCGATGCCGGTGGACGTCACCACCTCGACGGACATCGCTCGGCCGCGGGCCGAGGTCGCCGCGTTCGCCGCCGACCCCGCCAACGCGCCGCGCTGGTACGAGAACATCGAGTCGGTCCGCTGGGAGACCGCGCCGCCGGTCGCCGTCGGCTCCCGGATGGCGTTCGTGGCCCGGTTCCTCGGCCGGCGGCTGGCCTACACCTACGAAGTGCGGGACCTCGTGCCCGGCGAGCGCCTGGTGATGAGCACCGCCGAGGGCCCGTTCCCGATGGAGACCACGTACACCTGGGCCGACGTGGACGGCGGGACCCGGATGACGCTGCGGAACCGGGGCGAGCCGGCCGGGCTGACCAAGCTGGCGGCTCCGGCGGCCGCGGCCGCCATGCGCCGCGCCAACCGCAAGGATCTCGCCCAGCTCAAGCGCCTGCTCGAGAGCGCCGGTCCCGATCGCGCGGCCGATCCGGACGCCTGACGGCCTTGACCCGGTAGAAGGCACCACCGGCGGCAGCCGTGGCGAGCGTCACCGCGCAGCTGCCGCCCTGACTGCGTCATGGGCGAGCGCCGTCGCGCTGTCACCAGTGAGGGCGGTCGGAGGGTCCGGCCGGCGCAGGCCCGGGAGGTGAGCGTGCCGACCGACGAGGAGACGAGCCCGGTCTTCCCGTCGGCCATCCGGCGGGCGTACGACCTGCTGCTGGCCGGCGTCAGCCCGGGCAGCATCGCCGGCACCTGGAACGCGGCCGGCCTGCCGGCCGGTCCCGACGGCGGCCCGGCCGCGATCGGGCGGCGCGGGACCTGGACCGCCGACCGGGTCCGCGCCGTCCTCGCCGACCCCGGGTACGCCGGCGGGCTGGTGGACGAGCCCACCTGGCACTCCGCGACCGCGCTGCTGTCGGTGCCGCCCCGGCGCGGGCCGGTGGGCGCGGATCGGGCGCTGCTCACCGCGATCGCGTCCTGCGGACCGTGCGGGCAGCCGGTGCGGTCCGCGGTGGTCTCCCCCGGCCAGGTCGCGTACCGATGCGGCGACCGGATGCACCTCGCGCGCAGCTCGGCTCCGATCGACGCGCGGGTCCGGCTGGACGTGCTCGACCGGCTCGACCGCCCCGGCGCGCCCGACCTGCTGGCCGACCGGAGCACTCCCGACCTGCCCGCGCTGGGCGCTCACTCGGCCGGACTGCGAGCCCGCCGGGCGCAGAACCGCGCGGTCGCCGGCGACGGGCTGGACGCGCAGCTGGCCACGGTCGAGGACCAGATGATCCTCCACGCGGCCCGGGACGTGCCGGGCTCGCACACCGGAGCCGACCCGCTCGACCATGCCTGGGACCGGCTCGCGGTCTCCCGCCAGCGCGGGGTCCTGCTCGCGCTGGCCGAGCGGATCGAGCTGCACCCGATCCCGCCGGGCCGGCGGGCCGGCGACCCGGACGTCCTCCGGCAGAGCGTCCTGATCACCTGGCGGGCGGACCCCACCGCGTAATGGGATCGCCCCCGGGCGCTCTCCTCTCCGTACGGGCCGACCCGGGCGGCCCCCCAACAGTCCGGTCCGGCCCGGCGTCCACCGCTCGCGGGTCCCGCTGCCGAGGGACGACGGGACCCGCGAGCGGCCCCCGATCTGGCCCGGCGCGGCCGGCGGGTGGATGCTGGCGGCGCCGAGGCGAAGGGCGTCGGCCGTGGGGGCGGGCGGATGCGAGTGCGGGTCAACGGGACCGAGCTGTGGTTCGACGTCGACGGGCCCGGGCTCGTGCCGGACGGCGCCCGGATGCGGCGCCGGCCCGACGGTCCTGCTCGTGCACGGCGGACCCGGCAGCTACGACCACTCGTACTTCATGCCGCACTTCGGCCGGCTGGCCGGGCAAGCTCAGGTCGTCTACCTCGACCTGCGCGGGCACGGGCGGTCGGCGCGGACACCGATCGCCGACTGGACGTTCGAGGCCTGCGCCGATGACCTGCCGGCGTTCTGCGACACCCTCGGCATCGAGGCCCCGGTCGTGCTCGGCCACTCCTTCGGCGGCTGCGTCGCGCTGCTGTACGCGGCCCGCCACCCCGACCACCCCGCCGCGCTGGTGCTGCAGTCGACGATGGCCCGGTTCGACCTCGACCGGCTCGTCGCCGGCTTCGCCCGGGTGGCCGGCGCGGACGTCGCCGCGTTGGCCCGGCGCGACTATGGCGGTGACGCCGTCACGGACGAGGAGTGGTCGCGGGTGTTCGCCGCGTTCGGGCCGCGGATCCCGGACGACGACGAGCTGGCCCGCCGGGCCAGGAACCCCGAGCTGGGCGAGCACGGGATGCGGCTGCTGCGCCGCTTCGACGCGGTCGACCAGCTCGCCCGGATCCGCTGCCCGACGCTGGTCTGCGTGGGCCGGCAGGACCCGGTCACCCCGGTCGAGGCCGCCCAGGAGATCGCCGACCACCTGGATCCGGGCACCGCCCGGCTGGCGGTCCTCGAGGACACCGGCCACTTCCCCTGGCTCGACCAGCCCGACCGCTACTGGGCCCTGGTCACCTCGTGGCTGGCCGGGAAGGGCGCGCGCCGGTGAGGGTCAGGGCCCCGGTCGCGCTCGCGGTGCTCGGCGCGGTGCTGCTCGCGCTCGGGCTGCTGGCCGGGTCGGCGAACCGCGAGGTGCTCGACGGCGCCCGGTTCGCCCAGCACGTCGACTCGGTACGGAAGGACCCGCTGGTCGCCGAGCGGGTCGGGCAGGCGATCACCGGCCGGCTGCTGGCCGCCGACCCGGACCTCATCGCCGTCCGGCCGCTGCTGGAGTCCGCCGCGACCGCGCTGGTCGGCAGCCCGACGTTCGGCCCGGTGGTCCGGCTCGCGGCCCGGCAGGCGCACCAGGCGATGACCAACGACGACCCGACGCAGATCGTGCTCCGGCTGGCCGACCTCGGCGTGGTGCTGTCCGGGGTGCTGCGGGTGGTGGCGCCGGACGAGGCGGCGAGGATCCCGCCCGACCTCAACCTCACCCTGGCCGACCTCGGCGCGCAGACGCCGGCTGCGGACACGCTCCGGCTGATCCGGACCGTCGGCCTGCTGTCCTGGCTGTTCCCGCTGCTGGCGCTGGTCTCGTTCGGGGTGGCGGTCGGCGTCGGCACCGACCGGCGGCAGGCGACGGTCACCGTCGGCCGCGGCATCCTCGCGGCCGGCCTGGCGGTCGGCGTGGTGGCGGTCGCCGCCAGGGTCGCCGCGGCGGCGACCGACACCGACGGCGTGCGCGGCGCGCTCGTCGCCGCTGCCCTGCGGACGTTCGGCGGCACGCTGTGGTGGGTCGCCGCCGTGCCGGCCGCGGCCGGCCTGCTGCTCGCGGGCGCCGCGTCGGGCCGGCTGCCCCGGCTGGACCTGGCCACCGCCCGGCGGGCCTGGGCCCGGCTCACCCCGCCGGCGCCCCGGGCCTGGGTGCACGTCGCCCGGGGCACCGCGGTGCTGGTGATCGGCCTCGGCCTGCTGGTGCGGCCGCTGCTGGTCGCCGGCATCGCCGCCGTCGCCGCCGGCATCCTGCTCACGGTCGGCGGGGTCGGCGAGCTGACCGCCGCGCTCGGCGGGACCGCAGAGCAGCCGGAGGCCGGTCGGGTCGGCCGGGCCCTCGGACCGCGGTGGCGACCGGCGGTGGCAACCGGGCTGGTCGGGCTGCTGGGGCTGATCGCCGTGCTCGGGATCGGCGCGATCCCCACCGACCGGCAGCTGCCGGTGTCGGCCGCCGACGGCGGCACCGCCTGCGACGGGCACGTCGAGCTCTGCGGTCGCCGGTACGACGAGGTCGCGTTCCCGGCCACGCACAACGCGATGTCCGCGGCCGATGAGCCCGGCTGGTTCATCCCGGAGCAGCCGACCGGCCTCGTCGGCCAGCTCGACGCCGGGATCCGGGTGCTGCTCATCGACACCTGGTACGGCCAGCGCACCGACCGTCCCGGCCTGGTCGCGACCGCGCTCGACAGCCGGGCCGCGGCCCTCGCGGCGGCCGAGCGCGACTTCGGCCCGCAGGCCGTGCAGAGTGCGCTGCGGATCCGGGACGCGGTGACGCTGCGGCGGACCGGGCCGCCGACGCCGTACCTGTGCCACGGGCTGTGCGAGATCGGCGCCACCGAGCTGCAGCCCGAGCTGATCGCCGTGCGGGCCTGGCTGGACGCGCATCCGCGCGAGGTGGTCACGTTCGTCATCGAGGACGAGGTCACGCCGGCGGATACAGCGGCCGTGTTCGATCGGGCCGGGCTGACCCCGCTGGTGCGCACCCAGCTGCTCGGCCAGCCCTGGCCGACGCTCGGGCAGATGATCGACTCAGGCCGTCGGGTGGTGGTCATGATGGAGCGGCACGGCGGCGGCACGGCGTACCCGTGGCTGCTGCCGGCGTTCAGCTACGTCCAGGACACCCCGTTCACCAACCCGACCGTCGCCGACCTGAGCTGCGACCGGAAGCGCGGCACCGCCGGGAGCCCGCTGCTGCTGGTGAACTACTGGCTGGCCAACTTCGGCTCCCTGGTCACCGACGCCCGGAAGATCAACGCGCTCGGCGTGCTCGGGCCGTACCTGGCCCGGTGCAAGCAGGAGCGCGGGATGCTGCCGAACTTCGTCGCGGTCAACTTCTTCAACGAGGGCGACCTGTTCCGCGCCGTCGACCAGCTCAACGGCATCAGCTGACGGTCGGCCGCTTGCTGTCCCGGCGGGCCTGCCGGCGCGCGCCGGTCGCCAGCGTCGAGGCGTCCCGCTTCCGCCGGGCCGGCGCGTCCCGGGGCACGGCCCGCGGCCGGCTCGCCGGCGTGCCGTCCGGCCCCGACCCCGGACCGCGGCGCGGCCCCGCCGACCGCTCGGACCGGGCCGCGGCGACCCGCTCGGCCCGCAGTGCGGTCGCGCTGGCGCGGGCGGCCGCGGCCAGCGCCCGGCTGACCCGGGCCAGGGCGTCCTCGAAGACCTCGGCCTTCGCGGCGTTGCGGGCGTTGCGCTCCTTGGCTACCCCCCGTCCGCCCTTGACCTCGACCGTGGCGGCGCCGGTCCGCCGATAGATCCCCACGTGCTTCGTCCGGGCCCGGCGGATCCGGTCGTGCAGAT
This sequence comes from uncultured Actinomycetota bacterium, assembly GCA_963770145.1. GTDB lineage: Bacteria > Actinomycetota > Actinomycetes > Mycobacteriales > CADCTP01 > CADCTP01. Next base: position 94,536 of record CAVYOJ010000006.1, read on the forward strand.
CGGCGAGCGCGTCCTCGTCCAGGCCGGCGAGCCGGTCCCGGTCGGTCTCGCGCACGAGCGCCAGCTCGGCCTCGGTCAGCGAGTTCGTGATCGTCCGGTTCATCAGAACCTCCAGAACAACCGGTACGGGACTACGCGTCAGTTGGTCGCGGTCGATGCGGCGCCGAGCGTCACGGTGGCCTCCGCAGTGTCGCCGTCCCGGCGGTAGGTCACCCGCAGCCGATCGCCGGGAGTCCGGGTCACCGAGACCGCGTCGAGCTGGTCGGCGTCGCTGACCCGCTCGCCGTCCAGCGCGGTGATGACGTCGCCGGCCCGCAGGCCGGCCGCCGCAGCCGGGCCGCCTGGCGTCGCCGCGAGCACGAACAGCCCTTCCTGCTCGCTGGCCTGCGGCGGGAACGGCGCCACCTCGAGACCGACGTACGCGTGCCGGACGGAGCCGGTGCTGATCAGCTGGTCGGCGATCCGCAGTGCCGAGTCGACCGGTATCGCGAAGCCGATCCCGATGCTCCCGCCGCCGCCCTCGGGCACGGCGGCGCCGGCGGTCGGCACGCCGATCAGGCGAGCCTCGCAGTCGACCAGCGCGCCGCCGCTGTTGCCCGGGTTGATGGCGGCGTCGGTCTGGATCGCGGCGGCGAGCAGGGCGCTGCCGACGACCTCCGACGGCACCCGGACGGTCCGGTCCAGCGCACTGACCACTCCGGTCGTGACCGTGCTGGACAGTCCGAGCGGCGCGCCGAGCGCGACCACCGGCTGCCCGACGACGAGGTCTGCCGACGAGCCGGTGCGGATCACGGCCAGGGCACGGTCGGAGTCGACCTTGAGCACGGCCAGGTCGGTCGCCGGGTCGCGGCCCTGGATCCGGGCCGGCAGCGAGGTCCCGTCGTCGAGGACGACTCTCACCTGGCCGGTACTCCCGGCCGGGGCGATCACGTGGTCGTTGGTGAGGACGTACCCGTCGCTGCGGATGACCTCGCCGGACCCGGTCCCGGCCCCGGTGGCGCCCTGGGCCTGGATCGTCACGACCGTGGGCAACGCGCGGGCCGCGACGTCGCGGGCCGGGCAGACGTCCTCGGTCCCGCTGGGATGCGCGATCGTGGCGATCAACGCGCCAAGGAGGCCGACCGCGACCACCGCGAGCACCCCCGCGGCCCACCACCCGGACCGGGACCTGTGCCGCGGCGGTGCCGCCGCCGGCTGGGTGTCACCCGGCTCACTGTGCACATCCCACCTCCGGTCGTCGGTCGATGCGCCGTCCGGGACCCGCTCGCGCGATGCCGTCACCACACAACCTGGTCGGGCCGCTCCGGTCCACCACCCGGAGTGGATGAGATCGGCCGGGGCCGCCTCCTCCTGGTCAGCGGTTCAGGCCGGTTGGAGCCGCGGGAGCGGGTCGGCGGCCGGCGGGGACAGGCCGGGCTCGCCGCCGTCGGGCCGGTCCCGGGCCGGCAGCCAGATCACGAACGTGCTGCCGACCCCGGGCGTGCTGTGTACGGCAACCGCACCGCCGTGGCTCTCGGCGATCTGCCGGACGATGGCGAGACCGAGCCCGGCGTGCCCGGACCGGCGGGCCCCGTCGGCGCGCTGGCCCTGCCAGAACCGGTCGAAGACCCGCTCGCGCGCGGCCGGCTCGATGCCCGGGCCGGCGTCCCGGACCGCCATCCAGCACCAGCCGTCCACCCGGCCGGCCGCGACGAGCACCTCGGTACGCTCCGGCGCCAGCTCGACCGCGTTCGCGAGCAGGTTGGCCAGCGCCCGGCGCAGCGCGTCCCGGTCACCGCTGACCACCGTGCCGACCGCCGCCCTGCCGCTGCAGGTCGAGGTGCCGGTCGGCGGCCAGCAGCCGGAACTCCTCGCTCGCCTCGGCCGCGACGTCGGCCAGGTCGACGTCGGTCTCGGTGAACGCGGGAGCGTTCCGGCGGGCGGTGGCGAGCAAGTCGTCGACCAGCCGGGACATTCGCGCGGTGGCCCGGCCGACCACGGTCGTGGCGTGCCGGCGCTCGTCCGCGGTGACGTCGTCGCGGGCCAGCACGGCGTCCACGTTGGTCTGGATGATCGCCAGCGGGTTGCGCAGCTCGTGCGAGGCGTCGTCCAGCAGCCGGCGCTGCGCGTCGAACGCGTCGTCGAGCCGGGCCAGCATGCCGTCGAGGGTGTTGGCCAGCCGGCGCAGCTCGTCGTCCGGCCCGTCCAGCCGGATCCGCCGGGACAGGTCGCCGGCGCCGATCTCCTCGGCCGCGGCGGTGATCCGGGACACCGGGCGCAGCGACCGGCCGGACAGCCACCAGCCGATGCCGAGGCTGCCGACGAACAGCCCGCCGAGCGTGCCCACCGAGTACAGCCGCAGCGTCCGCAGCGTGGTGTAGTTGACCACACGCTCCACATCGGACACTTCCGCGGCGGTGAACCGCTCGACCGTGATCCCGCGGTACTGCTTCTGCACGTCGAAGGTCCGCGCCACCGGCTGGGCGTCCAGACTGCGGGACAGGCCGAAGTAGATCCCGCCGACCACCAACGCGGCCAGCCCGAACAGCAGCAGCGAATAGGTCACGGTCAGCCGGAACCGGATCGTGCGGGTCCACTCAGGACGGTGCCGGCTCATCACGTCAGCTCGCGCAGCCGGTAGCCGCGGCCGATCACCGTCTCCAGCAACGGCTCCTCGCCCCCGACGGTGAGCTTGCGCCGCAGCGTCCCCACGGTGACCCGGACGGTCTGGGTGAACGGATCGGCGTTCTCGTCCCAGACGTGGTCGAGCAGCTCCTCGGCCGAGACGACGTGCCCGGGCCGGGTCATCAGATACTCCAGCACGCCGAACTCCTTGCGGGTCAGCGGCAGCGACCGGTCGCCGCGGCGGGCGTCCTGCCGGGCGGTGTCCAGCACGACCTCGCCGACCGCGAGCACGGCGGTGCCGGCGCCGGTGTCCCGGCGTAGCAGCGCGCGCACCCGGGCCAGCAGCTCGGCCAGCGCGAACGGCTTGGTCAGGTAGTCGTCGGCGCCGGCGTCGAGGCCGCGGACCCGGTCGGCCAGCCCGCCGCGGGCGGTGAGCACGAGGATGCGCGCCTCCCGCGCCGACGGGCCGGCCAGCTCACCGGAGCGCAGCCGCCGGCACAGCTCGAACCCGTCCCCGTCCGGCAGCATGAGGTCGAGCACGACCAGGTCGTACGGCTCGACCGCGAGCTTGGCCTCCGCGGCGGCCACCGTGAGCGCGGTGTCCACGGCGTAACCGGCGCGGTCGAGCCCGACCCGCAGCGCGGAGACGAGGTCGGCCTCGTCCTCCACCACGAGCAGTCGCATGCAGCCACGGTACGGCCGCGGACCCTGCGCGCCGGGCCGCGCTTTCGACCGGCTTTCGGCCCGACTTCCGGGGGTTTTCGGGCGTCCCGCGTTCCCTGGGTCCGGTGAGCTCGCTGTCCTTCCTGTCCCCGGAGCGGCTGTGGCTGCTGCTCGCGGTGGTCGGCCTGGTGGCCACGTACGTGCTGATGCAGCGGCGGCGGATCGCGTACGCGGTCCGCTTCGCCAACCTCGACCTGCTCGACAAGCTCGCGCCGAACCGGCCGGGCTGGCGCCGGCACCTGCCGGCCGCGGCGTTCCTGGTGATGCTCGGGCTGCTCGTCGTCGGCTTCGCCCGGCCGACCGCCGACGTGCAGGTGCCGCGGGAGCGGGCCACGGTGATGGTGGCGATCGACGTGTCCGCCTCGATGCAGGCGACCGACGTCGCGCCGAGCCGGATCGACGCGGCCAAGCGGGCGGCGGCCGCGTTCGTCGACCGGCTGCCGGCGCGGTTCAACGTCGGGCTGGTCACCTTCGCCGGCACCGCGACGGTCGCGGTCGCGCCGACCCAGGACCACGCCGAGGTGCGGGCGGCGGTCGACCGCGTGCGGCTGGCCCCTGGCACCGCGATCGGCGAGGCGATCTTCTCGTCCCTGCAAGGCATCGCCGGGGTCGGCGGGGATGACGCCGAGGAGCCGACGCCGGCCCGGATCGTGCTCATGTCCGACGGGTCCAACACCTCCGGCCGCAGCCCGGAGGAGGCGGCCCAAGCGGCGAGCGCGGCCGGCGTGCCGGTCTCCACGATCGCGTACGGCACGCCCGAGGGGACCGTGACCTCCAACGGGCAGACCCAGCGGGTGCCGGCGGACGGGGAGTCGCTGCGGACGCTGGCCGACGCGACCGGCGGCCAGGCGTACGAGGCGGCGTCCGGCGAGGAGCTCGGCGAGGTCTACGCCGACATCGGCAGCTCGATCGGCACCCGGACCGAGCGGCAGGAGGTCTCGGTGTGGTTCATCGGCGCCGGACTCGTGGCCGCCGCGGTCGCCGCCGCGCTCTCGCTGGCCTGGTTCTCCCGGCTGCCGTGACCGAGCGCGCCGCCCGCCGGGACGGCCCGGTCGCGGCGGCGCGCCCGGGGTGGTCAGGAGGTGGCCGGCGGGACCAGCGTCACCGTGTTGCGACGGTGGCTTAGGCTGGCCGCCTCATCGAGCTGGGACGGGCGGGCTGTGGAGACGATCGAGCGGGCGGACGGGCGGCAGCTGGCGTACGCGGTCTGGGGCGACCCGGCCGGCTTCCCGGTGGTGGTGCTGCACGGGACGCCCGGCTGCCGGCTCAACCGCTACCCGGACGAGCAGGCGCTGGCCGCGGCCGCGATCCGGGTCATCACCTACGACCGGCCGGGCTACGGCCGGTCCGACCGGGACCCCGGCCGGCAGGTGGCCAGCTGTGTCGCGGACGTGGCGGCGATCGCCGACGCGGTCGGGGTGGACCGGTTCGCGGTCAGCGGCGCCTCGGGCGGCGGCCCGCACGCGCTCGCCGTCGCCGCCGGCCTGCCGGACCGGGTCACCAGGGCCCGCTGCGCGGTCGGCTTCGCCCCGTACGGCGCCCCGGGCCTGGACTGGTACGCCGGGATGGACCCGGAGAACGTCAAGGAGTTCGGCTGGACCCTGGCCGGCGAGGCCGACCTGCACCGCGAGCTGACCAGGGAGGCGGCCGACATGGTCGCCCGGGTCGCGCAGGACCCGACCAGGATGCTCGGCGACGACTGGGAGCTGGCCGAGGCCGACCAGGCCGTGCTGGCCGACCCGCTGGTCCAGCAGGTGACCCGGGAGGCGGTCCCGGAGTCGGTCGCCACCGGCGTCTGGGGTTGGGTCGACGACGATCTCGCGTTCGTCCGGCCCTGGGGCTTCGAGCTGGCCGACATCACCGTGCCGGTGGAGATCAGGTACGGGCTGGCGGACGTGCTGGTGCCGGCCGGGCACGGCCGCTGGCTCGGCGAGCACGTCCCCGGCGCGAGCGTGGCGGTCGAGGCGGGGGCGGGCCACCTGGCCGACCCGGCCACGGTCTTCGCCCAGCTCCGCTCGCTGGCCGCGCCGGCCTGACCGGGCCGGCGCCGCACTCCGCCCCGCGGCCTGACCGGGCCGGCGCCGCGCCCGGCCGCGCGGCTTGGGCGGGCCGGTCGCGTCGGCGGCCGGTCCCGGCGGCGGAACCGGGTCAGAACCTGGCGGCCTCGGGGATCACCCGCTCGCCGAGGATCTCCAGCGGCGTGATCGTCGCGACCGCCGGGACCGATCCCTGCACGTGCGTGAAGCCGAGGCCGGCCAGCCGGCGCAGCTCGGCCAGCAGGTCGTCGACCTTCTCGCCGTTCGGGCCCGGGTCGAGCGGCGCCATCACGGTCTTCTGGATCTCGTCGTAGTCCCGGCCGACCGCCTCGCAGTGCCCGCGCAGCACGTCGAGCTTGTGCTCCAGGTCGACGCCGGCGAACAGGTTGCAGGCGTTCGCGTACTGCGCGACCAGGCGCAGCGTCTTCCGCTCGCCGCCGCCGCCGATGAGGATCGGCGGGTGCGGGCGGGTCGGCGCCGGCGGCGAGTTGAGCGTGCGCTCGAGCCGGTAGTGCCTGCCCTCGTACGGCTTGTCGCCGTCGCCCCACATCTGCAGGCAGATCTGCAGCGCCTCCTCCAGCCGCTCGAACCGCTCGGCCACCGGCGGGAACGGCAGGCCGAGCCCACGCGACTCGTCCTCGTTCCACGCCGCGCCGATGCCGAGCCAGGCCCGGCCCTCGGAGAGCACGTCGAGGGTGGTCACCACCTTCGCCAGCATCCCCGGCTCCCGGTAGACGACGCCGGTCACCCAGGCCAGCAGGCCGATCCGGGACGTCCGCGCGGCCAGGTAGCCCAGCGTCGTGTAGGCCTCCAGCATCTCGTGCTCGGGCGGTCCGAGGTGGCCGATCTGCCAGACGTGGTCCATGACGCTCAGCTTCGCGAAGCCGGCCTCCTCGGCCGCGGTCGCGACCCGGGTCAGGTCCCGGGCGAGCGCGCCGGGGCCGTCCGGCCAGGTGAAGTCCGGGACGTGCAGACCGAGCTCCATGCCAACCTCGTCTCTCGGGAACGGAGCGGAGGATCCTCCGCTTCGATCCTAACCACAGCGGTCAGCCGCCGTACCCGGCGAGGAACACCCGCAGGGCCGCATCGACCCTGGCCTCGACCCGCACCGGCCGGGCCGGCGGCGGCACGAACATCGACTTCACCAGCGGCTCGGCGATCAGCAGCCAGAGGAAGTGCTCGGCGGCGACCCGCGGCTGCGGGCAGCTCAGCCGACCGGCCGCGGTCAGCGCCGCGAACCGGTCGGTGAGATCGTCCACGGTCCGGCCAGGGCCCTGCCGGTGCCAGCTCGCGGCCAGGTCCGGGAACCGATCGGCCTCGGCGACGATGATGTGCCGCAGCCGCACCACCGGCGGCGTGAGCACCTCTCGCAGCAGCGCCTGGCCGTACGCGCGCAGGTCCGCCTCGACGTCCCCGCTGCCGGCCACCCCGTCGACGGCCGCCCGCAGCGCCGCGTGCATCGGCTCGCTCGTCGCGCGCATGACCTGCTCGAACAGCGTCTTCTTGCTGGCGAAGTGCTTGTAGACGGTCTGCTTGGAGACCGCGGCCACCCGGGCGACCTCGTCCATGCTCGCGCCGTGGTAGCCGCGGTCCAGGAACACCGACGTCGCGGCCGCGACGATCGCCGCGTGCTTGCGCTCCGACCGGGTGCGCGGGCCCGCCGCGGTCACGTGGCCGCGCGGTAGCGGGTGATCAGCACCCCGGTCGTGGTCGGCACGCACTCGGTCAGCCGCAGCGCCGCGCGGGCGTCACCGTCGAACAGCCGCCGCCCCTGGCCGAGCAGTCGCGGCACGATGAGCAGCAGGTATTCGTCGACCAGGCCGGCGGCGGCCAGCGTCCGCACCAGCTCGCCGCTGCCGAGCACCATGAGGTCGGTGTCCCGCTTGAGGTCGCCGACCGCGACGGCGACGTCGCCGCGCAGGAGCACCGAGTTCTGCCAGGGCAGCGGCTCGGCCAACGTGGTCGAGGCGACGTACTTGGTGGCCGCGTCGAGCGCGGCGGTGAACGGGTTGCCGTCGGTCTGCTTCGGCCAGAACCCGGCGAAGTCCTCGTACGTCCGGCGGCCGAGCAGCAGCGCCCCACTCGACGAGCCCATGTTCTGCCCCAGGAACCGGCCCAGGACCTCGTCGTTGTACTGCTGGAACCAGCCGCCCTGGTCGAACCCGTCACGGGTGTCCTCGTCCGGCCGGCCGGGCGACTGCATCACGCCGTCCAGACTGAGGTTCTCCATCACCAGGATGCGTCCCATGCTCACCCTCCTCGATACGGGAACTGGACTGTCCAGTACCGTACCCGCCGAGCCAGCGGATAACCCCGGCCGGCATGATTGGGTGGGACCATGCGACTGAGCACTCGGAACCAGCTGGCGGGCACCGTCGCGTCGGTGGACACCGGCGGCGTCATGGCCACGGTCAAGGTCACCCTCGCGCGCGGCGAGGAGGTCACCGCGTCCAGCACCCGGGAGGCGGTCGAGGAACTCGCCCTCGCGCCCGGCCGCCCGGTGCCGGTCCTGGTCAAGTCCACCGAGGTCATGCTGGCCGTCGATGACTGACCGCGCGCCCGCGAGCGTGCACGAGTTCTCGATCGAGTTCCCGGACGGGTCCGGCCGGTCGCTGTCCGACTACGCCGGCACGCCACTGCTGCTGGTCAACGTCGCGAGCAAGTGTGGCTTCACCCCGCAGTACGAAGGGCTGGAGCAGCTCGCCCGGGCCGGCGCGGTGCAGGTGATCGGCTTCCCGTGCAACCAGTTCGGCGACCAGGAACCCGGCACCGACGAGGAGATCGCCGAGTTCTGCTCGGCGACGTACGACGTGACGTTCCCGGTCACCACCAAGATCGAGGTGAACGGGCCGGGCGCCGACCCGCTGTGGGTGCACCTGCGCCAGGCGGCCCCGGGCCGGCTCGGCCCCGACGCCGGCGTGCTCTACGAGCACCTCAAGGCCAGTCGGCCCGAGGTGATCGGCACCGACGAGGTGAAGTGGAACTTCACCAAGTTCCTGGTCGACGCCGACGGCGCGGTGGTCCGCCGGTACGAGCCGAACGAGACGCCGGAGCAGATCGGCGCCGACCTGGCGTCCGACCTCCCCGCCGACCGGTAACCGGCTCAGCCGGTCGGGTCAGCCGGTCGGGTCAGCCGGTCGGGTCAGCCGGTCGGGTCAGCCGATAACCGGGTCGGCCGGGCCGGCGGGCCGGTCAGGCGGGCTGGTCGTCGCTGCGGGTGCGGCCGGCGAGGTAGCCGGCCAGGCGAGGGTCGGCCGAGGTGAGCCGGCCGACCTCCGCGCCACCGTCGCACTGGCACAGCGCGACGGTCACCGCGTCGCCCTCGCGCGCCACGACCCGCCAGACGGCGCCGGCCGCCTCCCAGCGGGACAGCACGGCCACCGGGTCCTCGGTCACGACGCGCCCTCCTCCAGCACGACGCAGCAGCGGCCGGGCTCGGGGTCGAGGGTGACGTGCGGGCAGTGCGGCCCCAGCGTGGCCGCGACGCCGGCGACCAGGGCCTCGTTCATGTGGCAGACCAGCTCGGTCTGCGCCTGCGCCAGCGTGTGGAACGGGCAGTTGGACAGCACCACCCGCTCCCCCTCCGGCCGCGGTTCGTAGCCGTGCCCGGCCAGCACCCGCGCCGCCAGCCGCAGCGCCGACGCCGCCGACTCCGGGGTGGCGGCGCCGGCCAGCGCGCTGCGCCCGAGCGCCCGGCCGTGCGCGGCGGCCCGGCGGTGCAGCACGTCGAGCACCGGCTCGCCGGAGACCACCGACTCGCTGACCGCGTCGGCCAGCAACCGCCCGGCCAACTCGTACTCCCGGTCGGGGAGCGAGATCGCGATCTCCCGGTCGGCCCGCCGGTAGAGCTTCGAGGTGCGCCCGGCGCCGGGCCCGCTGCGCCCGCTCAGCCGGGCGAACTCGCTCTCCAGCAGGCCGTCGGCCTCCAGCCGGTCCAGGTGGAACTTCGCCTGGTGCCGTGCCACCCCGACCGCCTCGGCCGCCTCGTCCCGGCCGACCGGCTCCGGCCGGGAGCACACGTAGAGATACAGCCGCCGGCGTACCGGGTCGGCGAGGGCCCCGATCCCGGCCGCGTCCCGTTCTGCCCACCGCACCGGCCCACCTCCTCTAACGGAAAGACGCCTTGACGGTAGAACTAGTTCCTCTCTAACGTACAGGCTATATTCTCTTAGATCCGGGAGCCAGCCATGAACACCGATCACACCAGCGAGCTGAGGGACCCGACCTTCCAAGCGTTCGCGCTGCTCCGAACGGTCTTCACGGTCGCGCCGATCCTCTTCGGGCTCGACAAGTTCTTCGACATCCTCACCGACTGGAACCAATACCTGGCGCCCTGGATCAACGACATCGTGCCGGGCAGCGCCACGACCGCGATGGAGATCGTCGGAGTGATCGAGGTCGCCGCCGGCATCCTGGTCGCGCTCGCCCCGCGCATCGGCGCGTACGTCGTCGCGCTGTGGCTGCTGGGCATCATCGTCAACCTGCTGTCCATCCCCGGCTTCTACGACGTGGCCCTGCGCGACTTCGGGTTGATGGTGGCCGCGATCGCGCTCGGCCGGCTGGCCCAGGCCAGGGCGACCCGGGACAGCCGCTCCGCGGTCGGTGTCCGGTGACGGCGATCGACCTGGAGGTCCCTGACCCGGAGAGCGGGCTGGAGGCGGCCACCGTGGCCGCCAAGCAGTTCCTCGAGGCGTTGGGCGTGTCCACCGACGGACCGGGCCTGCGGGAGAGCCCGTCCCGGATGGCCCGCGCGTACGCCGAGATGCTCAGCCCGCGCAGCTTCGAGCTGACCACCTTCCCCAACGACGAGAAGTACGACGAGCTCGTCGTGGTCAAGGACATCCCGCTCCAGTCGCTGTGCGAGCACCACCTGCTGCCGTTCACCGGCGTGGCCCACATCGGCTACCTGCCGGGCGAGCGGATCCTGGGGCTGTCGAAGTTCGCCCGGGTGGTGGAGCTGTTCGCGCGCCGGCCGCAGGTGCAGGAGCGGCTCACCCAGCAGGTCGCCACCTGGCTCGACGACCAGCTCGGGCCGAAGGGCGTCGGCGTGGTGATCGAGGCCGAGCACAGTTGCATGTCGCTGCGTGGTGTCCGGGCCGCCGGCGCCGTGACCCGGACGTCGGCGCTGACCGGCATGCTGCGCAGCAACCCGGCGACCCGCCACGAGTTCCTCGCCGCGCTGCCCGGCGGACCCGGATGACGGTTCCCGAGCCGGCCGCCACTGCCACCGCGCGCAGCCCGGCCGGCTCCGCCGTCCACCTCTCCCGGGTGACCAGGCTGTTCGACGGCCTCGCCGCGATCACCCAGGTCAGCCTCGACGTCGGCACCGGCGAGGCGGTCTGGCTGCGCGGGTCGAACGGCTCGGGCAAGTCGACGCTGCTGCGGGTGATCGCGACCGCGATCTCGCCGACGTACGGCGGCGGGACCGTGCTCGGGCACGATCTCGCCCGCGGCCGGGCCGCGATCCGGGCCGGGTCCGAGCTGGTCGGGCACAACACCAGGCTGTACGACGACCTGACCGCCACCGAGAACCTGCGCTTCATCTGCGACCTGCACGGGCTCGATCCCGGTGGGGTGGCACCAGCGCTGGAGCGGGTCGGCCTGGCCGAGGTGGCCACCGTGCGGGCCGGCAACTTCTCCCAGGGCATGCGGCAGCGGCTGGTGCTGGCCCGCTGCCTGGTCCGGGGCCCGCGGCTGCTGCTGCTCGACGAGCCGTACGCGGGACTCGACCCGGACGCCCGGGTGGTGGTCGACGACCTGCTGGCCGACGTCAGCCGGGCCGGCCGGACGGTGCTGATCGCCAGCCACGAGGCGCCGCCGGAGCGGCTGGTGCACCGGACGGTGGTCATGGACGGCGGCCGGCTCACCGGGGAGGACCCGTGATCGTCCGGGTGGCCCGCACGGTCGCGGCCAAGGACCTGCGGATCGAGGTGCGCAGCCGGGCGGCGCTGAGCGCGGTGCTGCCGTTCGCCGCAACGGTGCTGCTCGCGCTGGGCTTCGCGCTCGGCCCGGACCGGCTGCTGCTGCAGCAGACCGCGCCGGGGCTGCTCTGGCTGGCCGCGCTGTTCGCCTCGGTCGAGCTGTGTCACCGGTCGTACCTGACCGAGTCGGCCAACGGTGCGCTGGAGGGCCTGCTGCTCGGGCCGGCCGACAAGGGCGCGATCTACCTGGGCAAGGCGGCCGCGGCGTTCCTGCAGCTGCTCGCGCTGTTCGTGATCACGACCGGGATCGTGGTGGTGCTGTTCGGGCTGCCGCTGGGACCGGCGCCGCTGCTGCTCGCGCTCACCGCGGCGCTCGGCACGGCCGGGCTGGGCGCGATGGGCGGGCTGCTCGGGCTGCTCGCCGTCCAGGGCCGGACCAGACAGGCGGCGCTGCCCGTGATCGTGCTGCCGCTGGTGACCCCGGTGGTGATCGCGGCGACCCGGGCGACCGTCTCGCTGACCCAGGGCCAGCTGGACGGCGTCAGCGGCTGGCTGGGGCTGCTGGCCGCCTTCGACGCCGCGTTCCTGGCCGCGGGCTACCTCGTCTTCGGACACCTGCTCGAAGACTGACCCAGAGCCATTGACATTGCCGCAGAGAGCGGACACGCTCTCTAACGACCAGTTTGATTAGCGTTAGAGCGATCGAGGTGACAGGGCATGGGCCGCAAGAAAAGGGTCGGCATCGCGGTCGCGGTAGCCGCGGCTGGAGCGTTGGCGGCATCGTTGCTGGTGGCGGCGACGTCCGGGCTCCCGTCCGCGGTCGCCGCCCGATCGACGTTCAGCGGCGACAACCACGGCAGCGGGTCGGGCTCGCCGATCAACGCGCTCGTCGCCGAGGGCAAGCAGACCTTCCGCTTCGACACGTTCGGCGACCAGGCGTTCTGGGGTGACACGCTGCACCTCAACGACGCGATCGCCGGAGCGGCGAACGGCGGTGTCGGCCCCGGGGTGAGCCCGAAGACCGCGCTGTCGGTCGGCCTCAAGGTCGACGTCGACGCGCTGCCGGGCGCGGTGCGCTCGGCGATCGCCAACGGCCAGGTCAACCTCGACGACCCGGCCGTCACGCTGACCCTGCTCAAGCTCAACTCGGTGGTCGGCGTCAAGGGCTTCTTCGACCGCAACGGCCGGCTCAACTCGGTCGGCATCGAGTGCGCCCTGTGCCACTCCACAGTGGACAACTCGCTGGCGCCGGGCATCGGCCACCGGCAGGACGGCTGGGCCAACCGCGACCTCAACGTCGGCGCGATCATCGGCCTGTCGCCCAACCTGCAGCCGGTCGCCTCGCTGCTGCACACCGACGTGGCGACGGTGCACAAGGTGCTCGACGCCTGGGGTCCGGGCAAGTTCGACGCCGAGCTGTTCCTCGACGGCAAGGCGTTCCAGCCCAACGGGACCTCGGCGGCGACGCTGATCCCGCCGGCGTTCGGCCTGGCCGGCGTCAACCTGCACACCTGGACCGGCTGGGGCTCGATCCCGTACTGGAACGCGTTCGTCGCGGTGCTGGAGATGCACGGCCAGGGCACGTTCTTCGACGCGCGGCTGGACAACGCGGCCCAGTTCCCGATCGCGGCCGAGAACCACTTCGGGCACGTGAAGCCGCCGGTGGACCTGGTCAGTCCGAAGTTGCCGGCGCTGCAGGCCTACCAGCTCTCGCTCAGCGCACCGAAGGCACCGAAGGGGTCGTTCGACGCGATGGCGGCGGCTCGCGGCAAGGCGTTGTTCAACGGCAAGGCCGAGTGCTCGACCTGCCACGTGCCGCCGACGTTCAGCGAGCCGGGTGAAAACCTGCACCCGGGCAGCGAGATCGGCATCGACAGCTTCGAGGCCGACCGCTCGCCGACCCACATGTACCGGACCAGCCCGCTGGCCGGCCTGTGGAGCCACCAGAAGGGCGGCTTCTACCACGACGGTCGGTTCCCCGACCTGCTCTCCGTGGTCAAGCACTACGACACCACGTTCCACCTCGGGCTGTCGGCTCGGCAGCAGAACGATCTCGTGCAATACCTGCTGTCCCTGTAGTCCGAGTCAGTTGACAGGAGCCATCCATGCGGCGCTTCTACCGCCTGCTCAGCGCGCTCGGCACCGTCCGCGCGCAGCGGATCCTCGGCTGGGCGACGTGGCTCGGTCTGCTCGTCACGGCGGTGGTGGCCCTCGCGGTCGTCCCGGCGGACGCGGACCAGGGTGACGTGCAGCGGTTGATGTACGTGCACGTGCCCGCCGCATGGGTGGCGTTCCTGTCCTTCGGCGTGGTCTTCCTCGCCAGCGTCGGCTACCTGAAGACCGGGCGGATCCACTGGGACCGCATCGCGGTCTCCTCGGCCGAGATCGGCGTCGTGTTCTGCGCGCTGACCATCGTGCTCGGGTCGCTGTGGGGCCGCCCGGTCTGGGGCACCTGGTGGACCTGGGACCCGCGGCTGACCACGACCGCGCTGTTGCTGCTCATCTACGCCGGCTACCTCTCACTGCGGAGGGTGGCCGACAGCCCGGCCCGCCGGGCCCGCTGGTCCGCGGTGATCGGCGTGGTCGGCTTCATCGACGTGCCGATCGTGCACATGTCGGTGGTCTGGTGGCGGTCGCTGCACCAGCAGGCGACCGTGCTGCGGCCGGGCACGCCGACGATCGCCGGCAGCATGCTGGCGACCCTGCTGCTGGCCTTCCTGGTGTTCTCCGTGGCCTACGGCTACCTGATGGCGGTCCGACTGCGTGTCGGCCGGCTGGAGGAGCGCGGCGCGGTGCCGGTCTCCGCCCCGAGAGCGCGCCGCCCGCAGCCGGCCGCCGCCCCGGCTGGGGGTGTCACGAATGCATGACCTCGCGTACGTTGCGGCGGGGTACGTGGCGACCGGGGTGGCGGTCGGCGGTTACCGCTGGCGGCTCGCCGTCCGGCTGCGGCAGGCCCGCCGGTACATCGCCACGTGCGACCGAGTGACGGCGCGGGCGGGGCTGAGCCGTGAGCCAGGACGTGGTGCCCGCCGCCGAGGTGGCCGAGCCGGGCCGGTGGTGGCACGGCGCGCGGGTGAAGCTGCTGATCGGGCTCGTCATCGTGATCGGCGCGCTGACCTGGGTGACCGTGCGCGGGCTGTCCGGCAGCTTCGTCTACTACCTGACCCCGAGCGACATCGTCAGCCAGCACAAGGCCCAGGTCGGCGAGCGGGTCCGGCTCGGTGGCTACGTGGTGCCCGGCAGCGTCGGGCGCGCCACCGACACGCTGACGTTCACCGTGACCGACGGCACCGAGTCGATCAAGGTCTCCGACACCGGCTCGGTGCCGGAGCTGTTCAAGCCGGGCCAGGGCGTGGTGCTGGAGGGCACGGTCGGCAGCGACGGCCGGTTCCACTCCGACACGCTGCTCATCAAGCACAGCGGCGACTACCGACCGCCCGCGCCGGGGCAGAAGCCGCCCAACGGCGCCGAGCTCGAGTCCGGAGGCTGACCCGATGGCCTTCCTCGGCACGTACGGGCTGATGCTCGGACTGGTGCTGTCCGTCGGCGGCGCCGTCATCGCCGCCGCCGGCGCCCGGACCGACCGGCCGGCCCTGGTGGAGACCGCCCGCCGGATCGCGTTCGCGGTGCTGGCCACGATGGTCGTCGTCAACGGCGCCATGCTGGCCGCGTTGCTCAGCAACGACTTCACCCTCCGGTACGTCGCGGACAACTCGTCCCGCGAGACCCCGGTGTTCTTCAAGGTGCTCTCGCTCTGGGCGGCCGACGACGGGTCGCTGCTGTTCTGGAACCTCATCCTGGCCGGCTACATCGGCGCGGTCGTGCTGCGGTTCCGCCGCTACCGGCCGCCGACCTTCCCGTACGCGCTGAGCGTGCTGTTCGGCGTGCAGGCCTTCTACCTGCTGCTGGTGAACGGACCGGCGCGGCCGTTCGGCACGCTGGCACAGGCCGCCGCCGACGGGCGCGGGCCGGCGCCGCTGCTGCAGAACCACCCGCTGATGGCGGTGCACCCGCCGTTCCTCTACCTCGGCTTCATCGGCTTCACGGTCCCGTTCGCGTTCGGCGTTGCCGCGCTGCTGGCCGGCAGCGGCAGCGACGCCTGGGTCTCGATCATCCGGCGCTGGACGCTGCTGGTCTGGTGCTTCCTCACGGTCGGGCTGGTGCTCGGCGCGCTGTGGTCCTACTCGGTGCTCGGCTGGGGCGGCTACTGGGCCTGGGACCCGGTGGAGAACGTCGCGCTGCTGCCCTGGCTGGTGGCCACCGCCTTCCTGCACTCGATCATGCTGCAGGAACGCCGCGGGATGGCCAGGCTGTGGAACATCGCGCTGGTCATCGGGGCATTCGCGCTCACCACCTTCGGCACGTTCCTGACCAGGGGCAGCGTGCTGTCCTCGGTGCACGCGTTCGCGCAGTCCGCGGTCGGGCCGGCGTACCTGGCCTTCCTCGGGGTGGTGCTGCTCGGCGGGTTCGGGCTGGTGGCCTGGCGGCTGCCGATGCTGCGGACGCCGGCCCGGCTGGAGTCGACGGTGTCCCGGGAGGCGGCGATCGTCGGCAACAACATGCTGCTGCTCGCCGCGACCGCGATCATCCTGCTGGGCACGGTGCTCCCGCTCGTCGTCGAGGCCCTCACCGGCGACCAGATCACCGTCGGCGGCCCCTACTTCCAGAGCGCGCTGGCGCCGGTCTTCCTGCTCGTGCTGGTGCTGGCGGGCACCGCGCCGCTGCTGCCCTGGCGGGCGGTCAACCGGGAGCGGGCGATCCGGCGGCTACGGGTGCCGGTGCTGGCCGCCGCGCTCGTGGTCGTCGGCACCGCCGCGGTCGGGCTGCGCGACCTCTACGCGGTCGCCGGGTTCGGCGCGGCCACGCTCGTGCTGGTCGCCAACGGGCAGGAGATCGCCAGCGGCCTGGCCGTCGGGCGCCGGCACGGCGGCGTGCTGCGCACGCTGGCCCGCGGCCGCCGCCGGTACGCCGGGCTGACCGTCCACATCGGACTCGCCCTGCTCGCCATCGGGATCACCGCGTCGACCAACCTGGCCGAGCAGACCCAGGTGACCCTGCGCACCGGGGAGAGCACGGTGTTCGCCGACCGCACCCTCCGCTACGCCGGGCTGGAGACCGACCAGCAGGCCCAGCGCACGGTGCTCACCGCCAGGGTGGACGTGAGCGGCAGCGGGCCGCTGACCCCGCGGATGAACCTCTACCCGGCCGCCACCGAGCCGATCGGTTCGCCGTCGATCCACCGCGGCGTGCTGCGCGACCTCTACGCCTCGGTCATCTCGCTGCAGGACGACGGCAACTCGGCGACCTTCCGGTTCTACCGCAACCCCGGGATCAACTGGCTGTGGATCGGCGGAGCGGTGATGGCCCTCGGCGGCGCCGCGGCCGCCTGGCCGGCGCGCCGCCGCCGCGCCGAGGAGGCGACCGTCGCGGCCGAACGGCGCCGGCAGCTCTCCGGCGCGGGGGTGGTCTGAGTGCGCCGCCGCCTGCTGCTGCTCGGGACCGTCGTGGTGGCGGTGCTTGCCGTCGTCGCGGTGCTCGCCACCGGCCTCGGCCGGGACCCGACGGCCACCGCCTCGCCGCTGGTCGGCCGGGCCGCGCCCGACTTCACCCTCGGCGGGATCGACCGGCCGGCGGTGACCCTGTCCAAGCTGCGCGGCCAGGTCGTCGTGATGAACTTCTGGGCGTCCTGGTGCACCGAGTGCCACGAGGAGCAGGACGCGCTCGACCAGACCTGGCAGCGCTACCGCGACTCCGGGGTGGTCCTGCTCGGCGTCGACTTCGAGGACACCAGCGACGGGGCCAGGGACTACATGCACCAGTCCGGGCTCACCTACCCGGTGGTCGAGGACAAGGACTCCAAGACCGCGCTGGCGTACGGCATCCGCGGCATACCGGAGACCTTCCTCATCGACCGGACCGGGCGGATCGTCGACCGGATCATCGGCCGGGTCGACGCCGACCGGCTCGCCAGCGGGGTCGAGCCGCTGCTCAAGGGCGGCAGCCAGTGAGGGGCCGCTGGTCGGCCGCCGGGCTGGTCGTCGTGCTCGCCGCGATCGCGGCCGCGGCGACGCTCGGACTCGTCGCGGTCCGCGGGCACCAGCAGCCGGAGTCCAGGCCCCAGCAGGTACAGCAGATCGCGGCCGGGCTGCACTGCCCGATCTGCAAGGACCTCTCGGTCGCCGACTCGCCGGCGCCGCTGGCCCAGCAGATGCGCCAGCAGATCGACGAGCAGCTCGCCGCCGGCCGGTCGCCCGACGAGATCCGGGCCGGGTTCGTGACCGCGTACGGCGACTCGGTGCTGATGTCGCCGCCGCGGCACGGGATCGGCCGCACGGCGTACTACCTGCCGCTGATCGTGGTGCTCGGCGGCGCGCTGGTCGTGGTGCTGCTGCTGCGGCGGTGGCGCCGACCGTCCACTGTGGACGGGCCGGAGCCGGACGGCCGGGCGCCGCTGACCTCGGCCCAGCGGCAGGCACTGCGGCGGGCGGTCGAGCGGCTGCGCGAGGAGGAAGCCTGATGGCCGGCGACTGGGACGGCGACGTCGACCGGCGCCGGGCCCTGCTGCGGCAGCTGCGCGACCTCGACGACGACCTGGCGGCGGGCAAGCTGACCGAGGAGGACCACCGCCGGCTGCGCGAGCCGATCGAGCACGAGGCGGCCCTCTCCCTCACCCGCCGCCCCGCCCGCTCGTCGACCGCCACTCGCCGCCGCCGGGCCGGTGACCCCGACCGCCGGCCCGGCGGCTCCACCCTCCCGACGACCCGTCCGACGACACCGACGGCACCGGCAGCACCGACGGCACCAGCGGCACCGGCGACCGATCCGGCGACACCGGCGACCGGTCCGGCGGCGACCGCGGGCTCCGACGAGCACGACGCCTCGGGCCGCGCTCGGGAAGCGCGGGCGGCTCCGATCATGGCGCCAGCCGCACGCCGGCGGCTGCCGGCGCCGGCCGGCCGGGCCGCTCCGGTCGTGGGGCGACCGGTGCGGCCCGGTTGCGGCGGAGGGCTGGGACGGCCGCGGCGCGTCGGCAGGAGCCTGCGGCGACGGCGCGCCGCGGTCCACGAACGACGCGGTCGCGGGCCCGGCGGACCGTGCTGGCGGTGCTCGCGGTCGCCGCCGTGGCCGGGGTGACCGCCCTGCTGGCCGGCGCGATCACCCCGCGCAGCGCCGGCGAGACCGTCACCGGGAGCGGGCCGGCGGCGGCCGCGACGGCGCCGCCGGTCGGACCCACCGCCGGGTCGGCGGCCGCCCCTGCCGACCCGTCGGCGGGTTCCTCCCCGTCGCTGACCCCGGAGCAGGCGGCCGCGATCGACGCCGCCGCCCTCGACGTGAAGGCGCATCCGCAGGACGTCGGCAAGCACCTCGCCCTCGCCCACGCGTACGCCGACGGCGGCGCCACCCAGCTCGCCGCGGTCGAATACCTGGCCATCCTCAAGCTCGACCCGGCCAACGCCGAGGCCAACACCGCGATGGCGCTGCTGGCCTTCGAGGTCGGCCAGACCGGCCAGGCCAAGACGATGCTCGACACGGTCCTGCAGGCCCACCCCGGCTACCCGGAGGCGCTCTACGTACGCGGGCTGGTCCTGCTCAGCGGGCTGCACCAGCCGGCCGCGGCCACCAAGGACCTGCACGCCTACCTCGCCGCGGCGCCGTACGGGTCGCACCGCACCGCGGCCGAGACCCTGCTCGCGCTGGCCGGCAGCCAGAAGTGACCGGGCTCGGCTGCGTCTCGGTCGGCGGCTGCAAGGCGCCGCTCGACCTGCTGGAACGGCTCGCGTACGGCGGCGCCGAGCTGGCCGAGCGGATCCCCCGGCTGCGGGCCGCCGCCGGCGCCTCGGCGCTGGCCGTGCTGTCGACCTGCCAGCGGGTCGAGGTCTACGCCGGCTGGCCGGGCGAGCCGGACCTGCCCGCGTTGACCGCCGCGCTCGCCGCCGACCGCGGCGTCCCGCGAGCCGGCGGTGTCGGCGGCCGCGACCGGGTACGCCGGCGACGCCGCCGCCCGGCACCTGCTGCGGGTCGCGACCGGCCTCGAGTCGTTCGTGCTCGGCGAGACCGAGGTCGCCGGCCAGGTGCGGGCCGCGGCCGAGGCGAGCCGGTCGGCCGGCGGCGACGTCGTGTTGGATCGGCTGCTCGACACGGCGGTCAGCGCCGCCCGCCGTGCGCACCGATGCACCGGCGTCGCCGCCACCAGCCGGTCGGTCGCGGCCGCCGCGGTCGACGTGGTGGCCGGCGACCTGCCCGGCCGGCGGCTGCTGCTGGTCGGCGCCGGGCAGGTCGCGGCGACCGTGGTGGCCCGCGGCGTCGCGCTCGGGGCGCAGGTGACCGTCTGCAACCGCACCCGCCGGCACGCCGACCGGTTCGCCGCCGCCGGTGCGACGGTGGTCGACCTGGCCGAGCTGCCGGCCGTGCTGGCCACGACGGACGTGGCGTTCCTGGCCACCGCGGCGCCGCACCCGCTGGTCGACGCCGAGCTGCTGCGCGCCTGCCGGCCGGCCGGGATCCCCCGCTGACGCTGGTGGACCTGGCGCTGCCGCGCAACGTGCACCCGTCGGTACGGGAGCTGCCGTCGGTGCGGCTGATCGACCTGGCCGACCTGCGCGCGGCCGAGGCGCCGGCGCTGGTCGCCGAGGTCGCCGCGGTGGAGGAGGTCATCGACACCGAGCTCGCGCCGCTACCGGCGCTGGGCGGCCGCGCGCGGCGTCGGCCCGGCGCTGCGGCGGATGCGCGACGACGCCGAGGAGGTCGCCCGGCAGGAGGTCGCCCGGGCCGAGGTCCCGGCGGAGGTCCGGGCGGCGGTGGAGCGGGCAGTGCTGCGCACCGTGCACCGGCTGACCCACGCGACCACCCGGGAGATGCTGGCCGCGGCCGAGGCCGGCGACGGCGCGCTGGTCGAGCGGCTCGCCGGCCTCTACGGGCCGGCGGCCAGGTCAGCGGCCGACGATCCGCACGCAGCAGCTGGCCTCGGCGACCCGCTCCTCGGCCGGGCGGCCCTCGACCCGCATCGACGCGCAGGTCGGCCCCGTCGAGCAGCCCGCGGACCAGCGCCGCGTTCATCCCGCAGACCAGCTCGCGGTGTGACTCGGACAGCTCCCGGAAGATGCAGTTGCGCAGCACCAGGTCGCCGGACCCGCGCGGCTCCGGCTCGAACCCGAGCTGCTCCAGCTGCCGCAGCGCCGCGTCCCGCCGGCCGTGCCGGGTGCGGGCCAGCGCCCTGGTCTCGGTGCCGAGCATCTCGCCGACCTCGCCGGCGACCTGCTCCAGCGTCTCCGGGCCACCCTCGGAGGTGTCCCGGACAGCGCGGTGGCCATCATCGAGGCGGCCAGCGCGTACCGGGTCGGCGGCAGCGTGATCTCGAACGCCCGCTGGGTGAGCGAGTAGACCTTCGCCGGGCGGCCGGCGCCGGGGCCGACCCGGCCGGTCAGCCGCCGGTAGTCGACCTCGAGCAGGCCGGCTTCGACCATCCGGTCGAGGTGGAACGCGGCCAGCTTGACCGAGATGCCGGCGTTGCGCGCCGCCTCCTCGCGGCCGACCGGCTCGCGCCGGTCGCGCAGGTAGCGGTAGAGCCGCTGCCGGACCGGCTCGGCCAGCAGCGCGACCGCGGCCAGGTCATCGGCACTGTTCATCCGTCCCCCTCTAACACCCAACTGTACGGCGTTACAGGAACGGTCAAGCCGCTTGGCGATGGTCGACGGCCCGGTCGGGGAGGCGGAGACTGACCGCGGGGGCCGGTCCGTCCCGGGCCGGACCCCAGCCGGAGGCGACGATGCCGGCCGACCCGCGGCAGACGGCCCGACTGCGCGAGCTGCACCAGGACTTCGCCTGGAAGGTGAACGCCGCCGTCGCCGCGGGCCGCGCCGACCTGGTCGACGCGCTCTGCGAGGAGTACGCCGACGAAGCGGTCCGCCTGCTCACCGGCGCCCCGCCCGCCGACCCCGGACGCCGCCGCCACCACCCCCGCCCCAGGGCCGCTGGCGATCCCTGCTGCGGCGTCGTCCACCCGCCCTCGCCGGCACCCGACTGCCCCCCGCGCGCCTCGACGCACACGCCCGACCGGTGCCGGCCGCGAGCGGCCGGGAGCTAGCGGTCGAGGGCTCGGCCTACGTCGGCGGCGAAGGCCATGAACCCCTCGAGGTCGGGCTCGTCACCGGTCGGCTGCAGCACGACCGTGTCGACGCCGGCCTCGGTCCAGCGCGCCACCTCGGCGGCGACGTCGTCGACCGACCCGGCCGCGGCCCGGTCGGCGCTCGACGACCAGCCCCAGTGCCGGGCCTCCCGCTCGATCCGGGACCGCGCGTCCGGTCCGCCGGCCGCCAGCACGTACACGCTGATCGGGTGCGGCCCGGTCCGCCCGGCCTCGGCCCGGCCCGCCTCGATCTGCTCCCGGGCCCGGACGACCTGGTCGGGTGTCGTGCCGCCGGTGAGGATCGTGCCGTCGGCGTGCCCGCCGACCAGCCGGAGCGTGCGCGGGCCCTCCGCCCCGGCCAGCACCGCCGGCGCCGGCGGCGGCGGCGCCCCGAGCTGCACCCGGTCCAGCCGCACGTACCGACCCTGCGTGCTGAGCGACTCGCCGGCCAGCAGCGCGCGCAGCGCGTCGACGTACTCCCGCAGCAGCGTCAGCGGCGACTCGGCCCGCGCACCGACCTGGCCCATCCAGTCCTGCACGCCGTGCCCGACGCCGATCAGCGGTCGGCCCGGGAACATCCGGTGCAGCGTGGTCATCTCCATCGCGGCGACCGCGACGTTGCGCAGCGGCACCGGCAGCAGCCCGACGCCGACCTGCAACCGCTCGGTCCAGGCCAGCGCCGCGGCGGCGGAGGCGATGCCGCCTCGCCAGAAGCAGTCCTCCCACAACCAGAGCTGGGCCAGGCCGGCCTCGTCGGCCGCCTCGGCGACCGAGCGCAGCCGCTCGGGTGGGAACTGGGGCAGGAAGACCGCACCGACCGTCGTCACGGCGACATCGAACCAGGACCCCCTGACGAAAACCCGTCCCGGCCGGCCAGGAGCATCGCCAGCTGCCGCCGCGCGTACGAGGGCTCGACCGTCCACCCGTTGGCGGCCTCCCAGGCGGTGGCCGCGGTCCGGGCCACCGCGAGCCGCTCGGCCGGCAGGTCGGCGCCGGGCAGCTCGGCCAGGTCGAGGTCGGTCACGTCGACCCGCGCCTCGTCCCAGTCGAGCAGGCCGATCCCCGCGTCGGTGACGCGGATGTTCGCCGGACCCGGGTCGCCGTGCACCACCGCCTCCGGCGCGCCGGCGAGCGCGGCCCAGGCCTGCCGGCAGGCCGCGACGGCCTCGGCCGGCATGACCGAGAGGTCCACGTCGCCGCCGCGGTCGGCGGTCAGCAGCGCGCGGGTGGACGCCGAGCCGGGCCGCTGCGGCCAGCCGCGGGTCAGCTCGTGCACTCGGCGCAGCGTGGCGGCCACCGCCGGCCAGTCCCCGGCCGCCGGCGGCCGCCCGTCCAACCACGTCATCAGCAGCACGCCGGCGACGTGCCGGCGGCCGTCCGGAGTCGGCACGACCGCAGGCACCCGGACCCCGGAGCGGGCCAGGTGCTCCAGCAGCCGGATCTCCCAGGCCAGGCTCGCGGCCGGCCGGCGGGACCGGCGGGCCACCAGCCGCCGGCCGGCCAGCTCGACCTCGACGACCTCGTTGCGGTTGCCGCCGCCCAGCGACCGGACCCGGCGTACCGGTCCCCAGGCCTCGAGCACCCGCTCCACCCGGCCATCCTCCCCGGGCGCGCGGCGGCCCGGCGGTCGGACCACCCGCCCGACAGGACGATCCCGCCCGGGCCCGCGGTGGGCGGGCCGGCGGGCGGGCCACCCGCCCGACAGGACGATCCGGGCCGGCGGGCGGACCGCCCACTCCATCTCGCCGGCCTGCCCGGGACGCCGGGCGGTCAGCCTGGCGGGCGGACCGCCCACTCCACCTGGCCGGCCTGCCCGGGGCGGCGGACGGTCGGGCCTAGCGGGCCGGGCGGTAGGTGGCGATGACCGTGCCGCTGCTGGTCGGCTTGGCCTCGACCAGCTCGAACGCGTGCTGCGCGGAGTCGGCGGGGAACAGCCGCTTGCGACCGCCGCCGGCGACGACCGGGCTGATCATCAGGGTCAGCTCGTCGAGCAGGCCCTCCTCGACCAGCGACCGCACCAGCGACGGGCTGCCGGCGGTGCCGATCGTGCCGCCGGGCTGCTCGCGCAGCTCGCGGACGAAGTCGGCCACCGAGCCCTTGATCAGCGTGCTGTTCGACCACCCGTCGACGGAGTCGAGCGTGCTGGACGCGACGTACTTCGGCGTGCTGTTGATCCAGCTCGCGAACGGCTCGTCGGTCGAGGTCGGCCAGTAGTTCACCCATTCGCTGAACGTCGACCCGGCCGAGCAGCACGGCGTCCTGCTCGGCGAGCATGCCGGACAGCGCCGCGCCCATCTCGTCGTCGAAGGCCGTCTGCCACTGGTCCGGCGCCTCGACCACCCCGTCGATCGTGCTGAACAGCCCCGCGTACACCTTGCGCATCGGACGAGCCCCTCCCTCTCTGGGAACTGAACGGTACCGTACTGTCTACGTACGGTACTGTACAGTACTTGGCAGGTGAGCTCTGGAGGGCTCGTGGAGCTTCAGGCGAGTGCCACCGCGGACCCCGGCAAGGCCGACCGCCGGCGGCAGGCGATCATCCGGGCGGCCACCGAGGTGTTCCTCCGGCACGGCTACGTCGGCGCGACCACCGACGAGGTCGCGGCCCGCGCGTCGGTCTCCAAGCAGACCCTCTACAAGCACTTCGCCGACAAGCAGCGGCTGTTCGCCGAGGTCATCCTGGAGACCACGGTCCAGCTGGTGGACGGGCTGGCCACGGTGGCCGGCACGCTGCGGGACACCGAGGACGTCCGCACCGGCCTGCGCGAGCTCGCCGCCGGCTTCCTGCGCGGCCTGCTGGACCCGGACGTGCTGCGGCTGCGCCGGCTCGTCATCGCCGAGGCCGACCGGTTCCCCGAGGTCGGCCGGGCCTGGTTCGACCGCGGCTTCGACCGCAGCCTGGTCATCCTCGGCGAGTCCCTGCAGCAGCTCGCCGACCGCGGGCTGCTGCATCGCCTCGGCGACCCGACCCTGGCCGCGTACCAGTTCGCCGGACTGGTCATGTATCAGCCGATGAACCAGGTGATGTTCGCCGGGACCGAGGCGCTGCCGTCGGCCGAGGCGCTCGACCGGATCGCGGACGCGGCGGTCGAGACGTTCCTGCGCACGTACGGGTAGCGATCAGAGCAGCCCGGGGTCGATGCCGCCGCCGCGCGGCGCGTCGGTGAACGCCGGCGGCGGCGGTCGGCGATGCCGGATCAGCTCCGCGGCCCGGCCGCGCACCCGGCCTCGGAGCCCGGTCGCCCCGGCGCCGAGCCGGGTCAGCTCGGCCGCCCGCGGCCCGGTGGGGACGTCCCGGGGCAGCGACGAGACCGCCACCAGCCAGCTCGGCAGCCCGAGCAGGCGCAGCACGCCACCGAGCCGCTCGGACTCGATCATGCTGTCCGGGTCGAGCTCCTCGGCCAGCAGCTCGGCCAGGTCATCTCCGGCGTCCGGGTGTCCGCAGGCGGCGGCGAAGGCGGCGGCATTCTCGGTGCCCAGCGCTTCGGGCAGGGTGTCGTCGTCCCGGCCGTACGAGGGGTCGCTGACGTAGCGGCCGACCTCCTCGCGGTCGGTCCAGACCGCGAGCAGCAGCTGCCGGTCGGCGAGGACCCTGATCGCGAGAACGGGTCCGCCCAGCCTGGTCGCGAGCCACTCCCCCACCCCGACCACGCCGCGCCGGCCGGAGGCGACGGTGCCGGCGCCGGAGGCGGCCACGGCGATCACCCAGCCGGCCGCCGGCGGGGCCACCCAGCCGGAGAACCGCACCGCGCGCAGCGCGGCCAGCACGTCGGCGCCGGTCGCCCGGGCCACGACGGCCGCGTACGTGTATCCGACCGGGCCGCCGGTGCCCGCCTCGCCCGCGCCACCGGATACACCATCCCTGCATGATCCCGCCGGCCCTACCCGCGGCCGACGGAGGGGTCGGGCGGCGAGCGGTAGGGAGACCCGCCGCCGGCTGACGGAGCCGGCGGCGGGAAGGGAACGCAACGGCCGCGCGGGCCGGCTGACGGAGCCGGCGGCGGGCAGGGGAAGGGAACGGCCGCCCGCCGCCGGCAGGAGGAGCCGGCGGCGGGCGGGTGGCGGGGTCAGGCGGCGGCGGGCACGAGCTCCTCCTCGGCCGGCTCGACCGCCGGCTCCGGGGCGGTACGCGTCGGGCGCACGACGGTGAGCGCGGTGACCACCGCCGCGAGGATCAGCACCGCCGCGATCCAGAACGCGGCGTGGTAGCCGCCGGTCATCGCGTCGAGCAGGGCGCTGCCGGACTCCCGCAGCGTGGTCGAGCGCTCGACCGACACCGTGGTGAGAACCGACAGCCCGATCGCGCCGCCCACCTGCCCGGTGGTGTTGACCAGGCCGGACGCCAGGCCGGCGTCGCTCGGCCGCACCCCGGTCATCGCCAGCGTCATCGTCGGCGGGAAGCACAGCCCGGCACCGATGCCGATCAGCACGGTCGCCGGCAGCACGTCCACCACGTACCGGGCGTCCACCGGTGCGATGGCGAAGAACACCATCCCGGCGGCGACGAACAGCAGCCCGGTCACCATCACTCGCTGCGCCCCGAACCGGGTCATCAGCCGCTCGCTGTAGCGCACCGACAGGCCGCCCATCAGCACGGTCACCGGCAGGAACGCGAGCCCGATCTCGAGCGGGCCGTAGCCGAGGACCTGCTGCAGGTAGAGCGTGCCGAGGAAGAACGTGCCGAACATGCCGCTCGCGCCCAGGGCTTGCACGACGTTCGCACCGGCAACGGTGGGCGAGCGCAGGATGCGCAGCGGCATCAGCGGCGCGGCCGCGGTGCCCTGCCGCACCAGGAACGCGGCCACCAGCGCGACCGAGATCGCGCCGCAGAGCAGCGTGCTGGTGGCGGTCCACCCGTCCTCGGCCGCGGGGACGACGAGCGTGTAGACGCCGAGCATCAGTGCCGAGGTGATCAGCGCCGCGCCGAGCACGTCCGCGCCGGCCCGGCTGCCCAGCCGCGTCCCGGCCGGCAGCAGGCGGACCGCCGCGACCATGGTCGCCAGGCCGATCGGCACGTTCACGAAGAAGATCCAGTGCCAGGTGACCCACTGGGTCAGCACGCCGCCGGCGAGCAGGCCGACCGCACCACCGGCGGACGCGACGAACGCGTACACGCCGACCGCGCGGGCCTGCTCCCGCGGCTCCGGGAACAATGTCACGATCAGGCTGAGGATCACGGCCGACGTCAGCGCGCCGCCCGCGCCCTGCACGAACCGGGCGGCGATGAGCATGGCCGGGTTGACCGCCGCGCCGCAGGCCACCGACGCGGCGGTGAACACGACGAGCCCGGCGAGGAAGATCCGGCGCTGGCCGGCGAGGTCGCCGAGCCGGCCGGCGAGCAGCAGCAGGCCGCCGAACGCGATCAGGTACGCGTTGACCACCCAGGCCAGCCCGGCGGCCGAGAAGCCGAGGTCCTCGCGGATCGACGGCAGCGCGACGTTCACGATCGTGGCATCGAGCACGATCATCAACATGCCGGTGCACAGGGCGTACAGCGCCCGGCGGCGGGCGCGCAGGTCGGTGGGTGTCATCACTGAGTCTCCTTGATCGCGGTGTCACTAGTACGTCGATCTGCGCCGGCCGTAATCGACATCAGGAATCCGGTTCGTCGAGAACCGCGAGCCGCGGCCACCCGTCGACCTCGACCCGGCGCCGCAGCTCTGCCACTGCGGCGCCGTGTCCCGACGCCGTGACCAGCACGTCGTCCGGGCGCGCGCCGAGCTCGGCGGCGTGCCCGCCGGCCCAGACGAGCAGGTCGTCCAGCTCGTCGACGGTCAGCGGGTGATCACCGGCGGCCGCGAGCACGACCCGCCCGGTCCGGGTGCACAGCGCCCGCGCCCGCTGCGGGTCGGCGCCGAGCGCCACCACAAGCCGCCGGCGCTGGCGTCGGTCCTGCGGCCAGAACACACCGACCGGCAGCGGGCCACTGCGTCCGCGCAGTCGCACGGTGGCGGCGTACGTCTCGGGCTGCTCGGTCACGATCACTCCTCGTCGATTCCTGGCTCGCCGAGGAGACTGGCGGCCTGGCGGGGGTGAAGGGAAAGGCCTGTCCGGCATGACGGTCAGGCCGGCCGTGCATCACCACCGGTGTCCGCGGTGGGCCACACTGCGGACATGGACGAGGCGGTCGTGCTCCCGATGCAGCCGGCACCCGACGCGATCGAGCTGCGCCACCTGCGGGCGTTCGTGGCGGTGGCCGAGGAGCTGAACTTCAGCCGCGCGGCCGAGCGGCTCTACGTCAGCCAACCGGCGCTCAGCCGGCAGATCAGAGCGCTGGAGCGGCTGGTCGGCTGCCCGCTGCTGCGCCGCTCGACCCACCGGGTGGAGCTGACCCTGGCCGGCGAGGCGCTGTTGACCCGCGCCGGGCAGCTGATCGACGACCTGGACACGGCGATCGCCGCGACCCGGTCGGTCGGCGGCGAGCACGCCGAGCGGCTGACCCGGCTGTGGGCGGTGTTCGTCGACGTCAACACCGCCGGCGGCAACATGGCCGGCGTCCGGGCCGCGGTCGAGGAGTTGCACGCGAAGTTCCCGCCGCCGGCCGAGGTCGAGGTCACCGCGGCCAATGCCGGCGGCGTGCCGGCGCTGCGCTGCAGCCCGCCCGACCCGGCCGGCGCGCCGGTGCTGTTCCTGCACGGCGGCGGGCACATCTCCGGGTCGGCGTTCGGCTACCGGCACCTGGCCGGCGCGCTGGCCATGGTGACCCGCCGGCCGGTGCTGGTCCCGGAATACCGGCTGGCGCCCGAGCACCCGTTCCCCGCCCCGCTGGACGACGCGCGGTCGGCGTACCTGTCGCTGCTGGCCGACGGCACGCCGGCCGAGCAGGTCGCGGTCGCCGGCGACTCGTCCGGGGCCGGGCTGGTGCTGAGCCTGCTGCTCGCGCTCGCGGGACGAGGGCCATCCGCTGCCGGGACGGGCGGTGCTGATGTGCCCGTGGATCGACCTCGCCGGCGGCACCCGCGAGCGTCCCGGCGGACGGCTCGCCGCTGATCGTCACGCCGGATGCGACGGCGCAGTTCGCCGAGCTCTACCTGTCCGGCCACCCGGCCGACGACCCGCTGGTCGCGCCGCTGGACGCGGACCTGTCCGGACTGCCGCCGCTGCTGGTCCAGGCCGGCACCGGCGACAACCTGGTCAACGAGGCCCGGCTGCTGGCCGAGCGGGGCGCCGCCGCGGGCGTCGACGTGAGCCTGGAGCTCTATCCCGTCGCGACGCACGACTTCCATCTGTTCTGGACGTTCCTGCCCGAGGCGGCGGACGCGCTGCACCGGGCGGGCGAGTTCCTCGGCGGCACCGGCGACCTGGCCACGGCCGCCGGCGGGTAGCGGCCCGGACCACCGGCCAGCAGCCCTCAGACCACCGGCCAGCAGCCCCGGCCGCCGGCGGCAGCGAGCCCCGGCCGCCGGCGACGCGGGTCGCCGGCCAGCGACCGGCGCGGGCTGCCGGGCTGCCGGGCTGCCCGCATGGGTGCCCGCTCGGCCATCGCGGCGCCGCCCGGGCGTGGCTAGCGTGTCGCCAGCGGCCGGCAGGGAGGACAGCCGATGGACCAGGAGGGCGCCCGCGCGGCGCTGCAGCACTACTTCGACCGCTCCGCGGCCGGCGACGAGGACGGCGCGCACGAGGTCTACCACGAGGACGCGGTGCTCGAGTTCCCGCAGTCGGGCGAGCGGTTCGAGGGCGCGGCCAACTTCCGCGAGTGGCGGCGCGGCTACCCGGCGAAGGTCGACCTGGAGCTGCGCCGGGTCCGCGGCGGCGGCGACGCCTGGACCGCCGAGGTGGCGGTCCGCTACGACGGCGGCGGTTGGAACTACGGGGTGAGCATCCTCGAGTTCCGCGGCGACAAGATCGCCCGCGAGACGATCTACTACGCGGAGCCGTTCGACCCGCCCGACTGGCGGGCGCGCTGGCGGGCCGCGCCGGCCCGCCCCACCGCGGCCACCGGCTGACCGCAGTGCCATGATCCCGGCGGCGCGAGGACGACGAGGCGGCGACCGGAGGACACGGCATGGCTGACCGGCTGATCTTCCAGCTCGGGACCAACAACTGGCAGCGCGGCGGGGAGTTCGCGCCCGGGTCCGGGATCCTGCACGAGGCGCACCACCACGCGTACAACGCGCTGCCCGGGGTCAGGGCCTACTCCATGTACCCGTCCCGCCGGCAGCGGTTCCGGTCCGAGGACGTGCGGGTCTTCGAGCTCGAGCACGACATCCCGATCTGCGAGTCGGTCTCGCCGGTGAGCAGCTACCGCTGGCACGGCATGAGCGAGGCCGAGGTCGCGGCGTACCGGCAGCGGCTGACCGACGAGGTCGCCGCCTGGATCGACGAGATCGAGGCGGCGTCCGGCGACACGTTCGGGCTGGCGATCGCGCACCACGCGTTCATGAACACCGTGGTGCTGCGGGACGTGAACCGGCGCCGGGTGGCAGCCGGGCGGCCCCGGATGCCGCTGCTGTGCTTCGCCCACGGCACCGAGCTGAAGATGTACGCCAACGAGCGGCGCGGCGACCAGCCGGAGGAGTTCCCGCTGCGGTTCCTGCCGTTCATGCAGCGGGAGAAGATCTTCGACTTCGCCGACCCCGAGCACGGCGTCGACCTGGTCGCGGCGATCTCGGCCGAGCAGGTCGAGGCGTTCCTCGGCATCTTCCCGGAGTTCCCGCGCGAGCGGGTGCTGCTCTCCCCCAACGGCTACAACCAGGACGTCTTCCGGCGCCTGACCGACCCCACCGACGTGTACGGCGACCGCGCGCGGGTGCTGGCCGGGTTCACCACCCAGCCGCCGGAGGGCAGCGGGCGTCGCGCCGGAGCCGGTGGCGCCGGCGGACGGGTTCGACGCGGTGGTCGCGTTCTGCGGGAAGTTCGCCGACTGGAAGCGGCTGGACGCGCTGCTGCGGGCGGCCGCGGTCTACGAGCGCGAGGACCGGCGGATCCTCACCCTCGTGGTCGGGTCCGGGCCGCACGAGGCCCAGGTGCAGATGCACGACCTGGCCGCCGAGCTCGGCCTGCGCCGGACCTACTTCGTCGGCCCGCGGCCGCAGGACGAGCTGGCGACGCTGTTCAACTGCGCCGACGTCGGCTGCTTCCCGTCGTACCGGGAGCCGTTCGGGCTGGTGTTCATCGAGTGCATGGCCTGCGGCACGCCGGTGATCGGTGCCGACTCGGGCGGGCCGCGCGACTTCGTCACCCCGGACGTCGGCGTGCTGGTCCCGGAGACCGACGACCGGCAGGAGCTGGCCGGCTCGCTGGTCGGCGCGGTCGACCGGGCCCTGGACGAGGACTGGAAGCGGACCAAGGGTCCGGCCGCGCAGGCGTACGCGGCGGCCAACTTCAGCGTGGTGCACCAGGTCTCCGAGCTGCTCGCCGCGGTGGACCGGCTGATCGGACACTGACCCGCGCGACCGCTGCCGATCCGGACGGGGTACGGCGCACGCGGCCGAACAGCGGATCGGCGCGGTCCACCAGGGCAGCCCGAGGGCAACCGTTTTAGCAGGGCGTATTACCCAGCGTCGCGTCGGCTCCTCACCATGACGGGGAGGGGGCCGCGGATGAACGTCCACTCGGGCGAGCGGCGCGTCATGCTGACCGCACGGCTGCTGGGCCGGCTGTGGGTCGTCGTGGACGGTCAGGTGGTGGACACCGCGTCCAGCCGCCGGACCCGCAACGTGCTGGCCTACCTGCTCACTCACCGGGAGACGCCGGTGCCGCGGGACGTCCTGATGGACGTCTTCTGGGGCAACGCCGACCCGGAGGCCGCGCGCAACAGCGTGCACGTCGCGCTCAGCGGTGTGCGCCGGGCGCTGCGGGCCACCGGTCCCGAGCCGCTGCTGGAGCGCCGGCACGACACCTACCGGTTCGCCGACCACCTGGACGTCTGGGTCGACGTCGAGGCGTTCGAGCAGGCCAGCCGGCAGGGCCGGCGGGCCGAGGAGGCCGGCGACGCCGCCGCCGCGCTGGAGGCGTACGAGCGGGCCGGCCAGCTCTACGACGGCGACTTCCTCGCCGACGACCCGTACGCGCCCTGGGCGGGCGAGATCCGGGAGACGCTGCGGGCGCAGGCCAACGACGTGGCCTGCCGGCTGGTCGCCCTCTACGGCCGGCTCGGCGACGACAGCTCGGCCGTGCTGGTCGGCCGGCGGGTGCTGGCCGGCGACCCGTGCAACGAGCCGGTGCACCGGCAGCTGATGGCCAGCTACGCGCGGGCCGGACAGCGGCACCTCGGCCTGCTGCAGTATCAGCGGTGCCGCGAGGCGCTGTGGACGACGTTCCGGATCCAGCCGGCGATCGAGACCACCGTCCTGTACGAGTCGCTGCGCGGCCGTTTGCCGCAGGCCGCGCCGGGGAACGCGAGGGATCGTGGACATCTACCACGACCTGCTCTGCACGCCGAGCCCGGCCGGACTCGCGTTCGAGTGTGAGCAGGGCTGCGGACGGTTGCTCGTCGTCGACCGAGGCACCGGGCGGATGACCGTCCTCGGCCGCGGCGACCCGTACGCGCTGCACCGGGGTGGCAGCCCGGACGTCGAGCTGTCGGTCAGCGTCGACCGGCGCCTGACAGTGCCCGATGGCGGTCCCGCCGAGCGGGACCGCCATCGGCGAGGCTGGTGCTCAGCCGATGCGCAGCACCGGCCCCTCCACGATGCCCACCACGTCGGTGACCGCACCGAAGTTGGTGTGGGTCAGCACGGTGACCGTCTTGTAGACGCCCGAGGTCGGCGGCGCCGGGTTGTTCGGCAGCGTGCCCGCCGGGACCGTGATGTCGGCGCTGTAGTTCGTGGCGCCGGTCAGCGGGATCGTGACGGTCGGGCCGACCTGCTGCTCCGGGCCGGGGCCGATGGACTCGACGTACGCGGCGAGCTGCCACTCGCCGCCGAGCAGCAGCGCCGCGAGCGGGCTGATCTGCCAGTCGGCGTGCACGGTGAACGCGGCGCCGGCCTCGAGCACGGTCGCCGGCGCGCCGTTGTTGTCGAGCACGGTCGCGGTCACGGATCCCGGGCCGAGCAGGATGTTGGGGAACTGGATGTCGCTCATGCTGTGTCCTTGTCTCGATGTGGCACGAGTCGGTCGGCGTCACCGTCGCCCGCCCCGCTTACCCGCGACCAAGCCAGCGCTTACCGGGCGGACCCGGCTCCGGTAAGCGCTCGGTTTTGTCGGTGGACCGGGGCAGGATGCGCGGCATGACTCAGGTATCGGTCCTCGACATCGCGATCTTCGACGCGCCCGACATCGAGAAGGCGGGCCGGTTCTACGCCGAGCTGACCGGCTGGGACGTGGTCCGGCAGGACGACGAGCGGTTCGGCGTGCGCGCGCCCAACGGTCAGGAGATCGAGTTCCAGCGCGCTCCCGACCACCTCGCGCCGCAGTGGCCCGGGCAGGAGCGGCCGCAGCAGTTCCACCTCGACCTGCAGGTCGCCGACCCGGCGGCGCAGGTCGAGCGGGCGATCGGCCTCGGCGCCACCCACCTGCGCGACGGCGCCACCTGGATCACCATGGCCGACCCCGCCGGCCACCCGTTCGACCTGTGCCAGAAGGACGGCGTCGGGTCGGTGATGGACCTGTTCGCGGTGACGATCGACGCGCCGGACGCGTCCGCCCTCGGCCGGTTCTACGGCGAGCTGACCGGCATGGACATGGCATACGACGGGCCGGAGGGCGCGATGCTGGCCGGCGACGGCCGCTACGTCATGTTCCAGCAGGTCGGCGACGACTACCGGCCGCCGCGCTGGCCCGACCCGGCCTACCCGCAGCAGGCCCACCTCGACCTTGCCGTCCGCGACATGGACGCCGCCGAGGCGGAGGCGGTCAAGCTCGGCGCGTCCCGGCTCGAGGGCGGCGGCGAGCGGTTCCGCGTGTTCGCCGACCCCGCGGGTCACCCCTTCTGCTTCGTCAGCTGACCCGCTCCCGGCCGCCGCGTCCGGCGCGCGCGCCGGCCCGCACAATATCCCACATCCATGTGATGCCGGCCACGCCCGGCCGACGGACGATCAGTCCGCAGCCGAGTGAGGAGAGCGCCATGGATGTCGACGCGCCCGCCGCCACCGCGGCGGTCCCGGTCCGCGGGCCGGCCGAGGTCCCGGTCGTCCTGACCGTCAACGGCCGGGACCACGTCCTCGAGCTGGAGCCGCGGGTCAGCCTGCTCGACGCGCTGCGCGAGCACCTGGACCTGACCGGCTCGAAGAAGGGCTGCGACCAGGGCACCTGCGGCGCCTGCACGGTCTGGGTGGACGGCCGGCGGGTGCTCGCCTGCCTGACCCTCGCGATCGACCTGCGAGGGCCGCGAGGTCACCACGATCGAGGGGCTCGCCGCCGGACGGCGAGCTGCACCCGATGCAGCAGGCGTTCATCGACCGCGACGCGTTCCAGTGCGGCTACTGCACGGCCGGCCAGATCATGTCGGCGGTCGCGCTGCTCGAGGAGGGCAACGCCGGCGACGACGCCGAGATCGCCGAGTTCATGAGCGGCAACATCTGCCGCTGCGCGGCGTACCCGAACATCCGCGCGGCGATCCGCGACGTCCGCGACGCGTGCGCGGGAGTGCTGACGATGCGACCGCTTCGCTACGCCCGGGCCACCGACGTCGACGGCGCGGTCGCGACGGTCAGCGCCGACCCGGACAGCGCCTTCCTCGCCGGCGGCACGACCGAGGTCGACCTGCTCCGGCTCGGCGTCGCCCGCCGCGCACGCTGGTCGACATCAACGACGCTGCCGCTGGCCGACGTCGAGGACCTGCCGGCGGCGGCCTGCGGATCGGCGCGCTGGCCCGGATGAGCGACGTCGCCCGGGACCCGCGGGTCGTCGCGCGCTACCCGGCGATCGCCCAGGCGCTGCTGCTCGGCGCCTCCGAGCAGCTGCGCAACATGGCCTCGATGGGCGGCAACCTCTGCCAGCGGATGCCGCTGCGCGTACTTCCGGGACGACGTCTCGCCGTGCAACAAGCGCGAGCCCGGGCAGCGGCTGCTCGGCGCTGGACGGGATCAACCGCGGCCACGCGATCCTCGGCACCAGCGAGCACTGCATCGCCACCCACCCGTCCGACGTCGCGGTGCCGCTGGTCGCGTTCGACGCGGTCGTGCACACGGTCGGCCCGAGCGGGACGCGGGCGATCCCGATCGAGGACTTCTACCTGCCGCCCGGCGACACGCCGCAGGTCGAGCACCCGCTCGAGCACGGCGAGCTGATCGTCGCGATCGAGCTGCCGGCGCTGCCGCTGGCCGCAGCGCTCGCTCTACCTGAAGTTCCGCGACCGCCAGTCGTACGAGTTCGCGCTGGTGTCGGTGGCGGCCGCGGTCGCCGTCGAGGACGGCGTGGTCGCCGCGTGCCCGGCTCGCGCTGGGCGGGGTCGGGACCGTGCCGTGGCGGGCCCGGCGGGCCGAGCAGCGCCTGGTCGGCGCGCCGGCCACGGCCGAGCGCGTTCGCCGACGCGGCCGCGGCGGAGCTGGCGCCCGCCGGCCGCGGCCGAGACAACGCGTTCAAGGTCGCGCTCGCGCAGCGGGCGATCGTGCGCGGCACTGACCCGGGCGACCGCAGGGAGGGCGGTCATGACGGCAGCGATCGGCCGGCCGGTGCCCGGGTCGACGGGACGGCGAAGGTCACCGGCACCGCCCGGTACACCGCCGAGATCCCGCTGCCCGGGCTGGCGCACGCGGCGCTGGTCGGCGCGACCATCCCCAGTGGACGAGTGACTCGACGATCGAGCGCCGGCCGGCGACGCGGCCGAGGGCGTCCTGGCGGTCCTCACCCACCGCGAACCTGCCGCAAGATCGTCGGCCAGCCGCACCTGCTGCCGTCGCTGGTCGGCGCGCCGCGCCCCGGGCGAGAGCTTCTTCCCGATGCAGGACGACGTCGTGCACTACGCCGGCCAGCCGGTCGCGCTGGTCGTCGCCGACAGCCACGAGCGGGCCCAGTACGCGGCGTCCCAGCTGCTCGGTCCGGTACGCGCCGACGCCCGTCGACGACCACGATCGACGAGGGCCGCGCGACCGCGTACGAGGCCGAGCGGCTGTTCGGCGGGCTGATGCCCGGCCGCACCGAGCGCGGCGACGTCGAGGCGGCGCTGGCCGGCGCCGACGTCCGGCTCGACGTCACCTACCGGTTCGCGGCCAACCACCACAACCCGCTCGAGCCGTCACGCGACGACCGCCGTCTGGGACGGCGGGCGGCTGACGCTCTACGACTCGACGATGGGCATCCGGGCCAGCCAGCTGACCGTCGCGCACCTGCTCGGCATGCCGCTGGCCGACGTCCGGGTGGTCACCCACTTCGTCGGCGGCGGGTTCGGCTCCAAGGCGATGGTCTGGCCGCACGTCACGCTGGCCGCGATGGCCGCCCGGCACGTCGGCCGGCCGGTGCGGCTGGCGCTCACCCGCCCGCAGACGTTCACCTCGCACGGCCACCGCGAGGAGCAGGAGCAGCAGCTCGCGCTCGGCGCCGACGCGGGACGGCCGGCTGACCGCGATGCGGCACCAGAAGCTGTCGATCACCTCGCCGTTCGACGACTGGGCCGAGCCGGCGACCGGCGTCTCCTCGCAGCTCTACGCGTGCCCGAACTTCCTCGGCGTGCACCGGCTGATCCGCGGCAACACGATGACGCCGACGTTCACCCGCGGCCCGGGCGAGTCGGTCGGGGTCGTTCGTGCTGGAGACCGCGATGGACGAGCTGGCGTACCGGCTCGGCCTCGACCCGGTCGAGCTGCGGCTGCGCAACCACGCCGACGTGGACGCGCACGGCAACCCGTGGTCGAGCGACGGGCTGCAGGAGTGCCTGCGGCTGGGCGCCGAGCGGTTCGGCTGGGCCGACCGCGACCCGACCCCGCGGGTCCGCCGCGACGGCGACTGGCTGATCGGCACCGGGATGGCGTCCGCCGGCTACCCGGTGCCGCTGTTCATGCCGGTGCAGCGGGCCCGGGCCCGGCTCTACGCCGACGGCGGCGCCGTGGTCGAGGCCGGCACGCAGGAGTTCGGCACCGGCGTCACCACCGCGATGGCGCAGGTCGCCGCCGACGGGCTCGGCGTGCCGCTGTCCGACGTGCGGTTCGCGGCCGGCGACACCGACCTGCCCAACGTCAGCTCGGCGGTCGGGTCGGCCGGCGCCGGCATGGTCAGCGCGGCCGTGCACGCCGCGGCGACGGCGCTGCGCCGGCAGCTCGTCGCGCTGGCCGTCGCGCGACCCGCAGTCGCCGCTGCACGGCGCCGACCCGGCGGACGTCGAGGTCGTCGACGGGCGGATGCGCCGCCGCGGCCGGCCGGACGCCGGCGAGACGTACGGCGAGCTGATGCAGCGCAACCGGCTCGCCGACGCCGAGGCGCTGGGCAGCTGGACCCCGCCGCCGCTGGACACGCCGCACGGGCTGCTCACGTTCGGCGCGCAGTTCGCCGAGGTGGCCGTCGACCCGGAGCTCGGCCTGGTCCGGGTGCGCCGGATGCTCGGCGTGTTCGCGCCGGGCCGGGTGCTCAACCCGAGGCTGGCCCGCAGCCAGCTGATGGGCGGGATGCTCTGGGGAATGGGCCAGGCCCTGCTGGAGGGCAACCGGATGGACCCCCGGCACGGGCGGTGGGCGCGCCACGAACCTCGGCGAATACCTGGTGCCGGTCAACGCGGACGCGCCGGACGTGACGATCGAGTTCGTCGAGGTCACCGACGACGTGGTCAACCCGCTCGGGGTCAAGGGCGTCGGCGAGATCGGCCAGGTCGGCGTCGCCGCCGCGATCGCGAACGCGGTCTTCCACGCGACCGGGCGCCGGGTCCGCGAGCTGCCGCTCGCCGCCGAGCTGGTCATGGACCCGGCGTGATCGTCGCCACCGGTCCCGGCCGCCATCCCCTCGGCCGGGACCGGCGTGGTCCCGCTCCGATGACCGTGCGCGTCGTCGCGGGCCGAGGGCGGCGGCCGAGCATCAGCGCGCCGCTCGAGCTGCAGTCGCCGCCGGCGCGGGCGGCCCGAGCGGGCGCGGTGGGCCCGGCAGCCCGGCCTCGGCGCGCTCGGACTGCTGCTCGTGCTGCCGGTCGCCGTGCTGCTGGCGTTCGGGGCCGGCGGCGCCGAGCGCTCGCTGCTGGTGCTCGCCCCGCTGGTGACCTTCGGGCTGCCGGTCGTCGCGATGGTCGCGTTCTGGTGGGACGACTGGCCGGGCAGCACGCTGCGGGCGAGCTGGTCCGGCTGGGCCGACACGGTGCTCGTCGTGGTCGCGGCGGTCGGGCTGACGCTGCTGGGCCAGGCGGTGGTCGGCACGGTCGACGTGCGGGCGGTGTTCGACCCGACGCCAGCCGGGCCTGCCCACCTTCCCGGCCACGATGCCGCTGGCCGGGGCCGCGTTCGTGGCGATGCTGCAGCTGACGCTGGTCTGCGAGGGGTGGCCGCTGCGGGACCGGCTCGGCCGGACCGCGGCCGGGCTCGCCGCGCTCGCCGTCGCCTGGGTGGTCGCGGTCGTCGTCGACGAGCTGGTGCTCGACCGGCTGCTCGCCGGCCCGGAACTCGGCGCGCTGCTCACGCTGGTCGGCGCCGGGCAGGTGGGCGTGTTCGTGCTCTGGCGGGGGTGGCCGGTGGCCCGGTCCGGTCGGCGGGCGGTGCGGCTGGTGGCGGGCAACGCGCTCGTGCTCGGCGGTGCCGGCCTGGCCTACGGGCTGACCCGCGGCGTCGACCCGGGCGCGGTCAGCGCCGCGGCCGGCTGCGTCGTGGCCGCCGGGCTGCTGTACGGGATGCTGTTCGAGGGATTCCTGCGCGACCGGCTGCCGGCGGCCACCGAGCGGGCCGCGCTGCTCGGGCTGACGGTGGTCACCGCCGCCGTCCTCGCCCTGACGCTGCGCGGGTACGCCGGGACGGCGGCCTGGACCCGCGGCTCGCCGGACGAGTGGGTGACCCACGCGAGCCTCAACGCGATCGGCGTCGGCGTCATCCTGCACGTCGCCATCGGCCGCCGCTGGCCGTTCGCCCGCTCGGCGTCGGCGGTGCGGTCAGCCGTCGAGGCGGCGGAGCAGGGTCTTCGGCGCGCGTAGCCGGTAGCTGTCCTCGATCAGCTCGGCCAGCTCGGCCCGGTCCGGATGCTCGGCCAGCCGGACGCCCACGTCGTCGCGATTCCACAGTGGACCGAACGAGCCCGGGCCGGCCAGGACGGCGGCCAGCTCGGCGCCGGCCCGGAAGGTGAGCACGGTCGCCGGGCCGTCCGTCCGGGCGGCCGCCGCGAACGACGGCGGGTAGCCGTCGACGATCTCGAGCAGGTGCGCGAACGTACGCCGGCGCACCATCCACCGCGTCCCCACCCAGGCGTCCTCCTCGTACGCCTCGGGCAGCGCCAGGCACACCCCGCGAGCCCAGTCCAGCGCCTCGGCGAACGCGTCCACGTCAGCACCTCCTCAGCGGTCGTCGAGCTGGAAGTGCCAGATGATCGTGGACGGCCGGTCCCAGGCGGCCCGGCTCGCCTCCGGCACCAGCGGCAGCAGGGTCCACGGCCAGTCCGCCCAGTCACCGGGCGACAGCTCGGCCGGCGGCGGCTGCGCGGACATCTCCCGTCGCGGCTCCTCGCAGCGGCGGACCTGCAGCCCGTGCGGCAGGGCGGCCCGCAGGTAGTCGCCGGCGGTGTGCCGGTAGGTCGGCGACAGCCCGGGCTCGCCCGCCGGCCCGGGGGCGTGCACCACCGAGCCGCGCAGCACCAGCTCGTGGTGGACGTCGGAGATCACCAGGTGCCCGCCCGGCCGCAGCACCCGGGCGAACTCGGCCAGCACCGGCGCCAGCGACGGCACGTGCACGAGCGCGAGCCCGCACACGACCAGGTCGACGGCGTGCGTCGGCGAGCGGCAGCCGGCGCAGGTCGGCGCAGGCGAACGTGCCGGTCGGCACCCGGGCGCGGGCCCGGTCGAGCATCTCGGCCGAGCCGTCGACGCCGAGGACGCGGTGCCCGCGCCCGGCCAGGTACGCCGCGTACCGGCCGGTGCCGCAGGCCGCGTCGAGAGCGGTGCCGGCGGGCAGCCGGTCGAGGATCTCCTGCACGACCGGCTCGTCGGAGTCGAACAGGCCGTTGCGCGGCTCGTCGTAGGTCGCCGACCAGGCGCGGTAGGCCGACGCCAGGTCGCCCCGGCGCACGGCCACCCCGGCGTGTCCGGCCAGCGCCGGCTCGTCGAGCAGCCGGCGTACCTCGGCCAGCCGGGCGGTCACGAACGCCTCGTCGTAGTCGCCCGCCCAGGCCCGCAGCAGGGCGAGACCCTCCATCCCCAGCAGGTACGCCAGCGGGTGCTGGTAGATCACCCGCCGACGCTATCGGCGCCGCCCGCCCCGGTGCGACCGGGTTTCGCTCACCGGTCGGGCACGTCGAGGCGCAGTCGCGGCGCGGGTCCGAACCGGGTCGGTGCGCTGCCGTCGGGCACGAACCCGACTGCGGTGTAGAACGCCATCGCGTGCGGGTTCGCGGTCACCCACACGTGCTCGACGCCCTCGGCCCGGGCGGCGGCGAGCACATCCCGCACCAGCCGCCGGCCGACCCCGCGGCGCATCCGGTCCGGCTCGACGAACAGGTCCTCCAGTTCCAGCCCGCCGTCCACGGGGACGGTCGTGGCGAACCCCACGACGGTCCCGTCCTCGACCGCCACCCGCACCCGTCCGCCGGCGATCTCCTCGCCGGACCACACCAGCACCTCGGGATGCGCCAGCAACACCTCCCGATCTCCGGCGTTGTCCAGCGACGCCCGCCGGAACACCCCGCGCAGCGCCGCCACGTCCGCCGCGGCCGCCGCGCGCACCACCACCTCCGGCGGCGTGATCCGCCCGCCGAGCTGCTGGGCCACCTCGAGGTCGTTGCCCTCGAACCAGGTCTCGGCGACCCGGCCGCCGGCGAGGCGGAAGACGATGATGCCGGTCTCCCGGACCGGCTGGTCGTGCGCCGGCAGGTCGAGGAAGCCGCCCCGGTACGTCGACCGCGTCGTATACCGCACGACCACCCGGTCGGCACTCTCGATGACGTCCTCGACGACCGTCCGCTGGTCGGCGAACGTGCTCGGATACCAGCGCAGCCAGGCCACGAACCCGGCCCGGTCGGTGGTCCCGCCGGGCCCGTGACCGACGAACGTCTCGCTGGCCAGCTCGCCGAGCCGCGACTCGTCACCGGTCCGACACATCTCGAACCACGCCAGCACCAGCTCCGGGGCGGTCATGGGGCTGTCCAGGGGACGCTCTGCGGGGTGACGAGGCAGAAGGGGTGACCGGCTGGGTCGGCGTACACACGGAAGCCGACCGGCTTGTCCGAGCCGTCGAGAAGCGTCGCACCGAGCGCGAGGACCCGCGGCTCGGCCTCGTCGAGGTCATCGACGAGGACGTCCGGGTGCATCTGCGCCGGGATCGTGCCGGCCGGCCAGGTCGGCGCGCGGTACGGCTCGACTCGATGGAACGACATCGCCGGCGACAGCGGTCCCGCCCCGATGGCGGCCCAGTCCGGGCCGCTGCCGAGCAGCTCCAGCCCGAGCAGCTCGGCGTAGAACTCCGCCAGCGCGCGCGGCTCCGCGCAGTCCACGACGAGACAGTGCAATCGCCCGACCACCATGCGAGCGTAGGTCAGGCAGGCGTGCGGATGGGGGCGAGGATCGCGGCGACGACCGGCGGCGCGCGTGCCGGACCGGTCAGACGGCCTGACCCCGTCGACGCGACCTGGGCGGCCGCGGCGCGGCCGGCGGCGCGGCCGGAGAACAGGCACCCGCCCAGGAACGTGCCCTCCAGCGCGTTGTACCCGTGCACGCCCCCGCCGCCGAACCCGGCGACCTCGCCGGCCGCGTACAGGCCCGGCACCGGCCGGCCGTCCGGACCGAGCACGCGGGAGTCAAGGTCGGTCTGGATGCCGCCGAGCGACTTGCGGGTCAGCACGTGCAGCTTGACGCCGATGAGCGGCCCGGCCGCGGGGTCGAGGATGCGGTGCGGCGCCGCGACCCGGCCGAGCCGGTCGCCGAGGTAGCGGCGCGCGTTGCGGATGCCCTGCACCTGCGCGTCCTTGCCGTACGGGTGGGCGATCTGCCGGTCGCGCGCCTCGATCTGCTCCCGGATCCGGGCCGGGTCGAGCAGCGGCGTGTCGGTCAGCGCGTTCATCCGGGCGACGAGCTCGTCCAGCGTCCGGCCGACGACGAAGTCGGCGCCGCGGCGGGTGAACGCCTTCACCGGCGCCGGCGCGCCCTTGCTGAGCAAGCGCTCGCGCAGGAACGCCCGCCGGTCCTTCGCGGTGATGTCCGGGTTCTGCTCGGAGCCGGACAGCGCGAACTCCTTCTCCAGGATCCGCCGGGTCAGCACGAACCAGGAGTGGTCGTGCCCGGCCAGGTCCGGCGTCGTGCGCAGGTGGCGCAGCGTGGAGAGGGTGTCGTAGCCGGGCAGGCACGGCGCCGGCAGCCGGCGGCCGAGCGCGTCGAACCACATCGACGACGGGCCGGGCAGGATCCGGATCCCGTGCCCTGGCCAGATCGGGTCCCAGTTCTGCACGCCCTCGGTGTAGTGCCACATCCGGTCCCGGTTGACCAGCCTGGCTCCGGCCGCGGCGGCGATCTCGAGCATCCGCCCGTCCACGTACGCGGGCACGCCGGTGACCATCGACGCCGGCGGCCGGCCGAGCCGCTCCGGCCAGTAGCGCCGGACGAGGTCGTGGTTCGCGCCGATCCCGCCGGTCGTGACGACGACGGCCGGCGCGGTCAGCGAGAACTCGCCCGTCACGGTCCGGTTCGACCGGACGCCGCGCGGCGCGTCGTCCGGGGCCAGCACCGCGCCGCGGACGCCGGTGACCGTGCCCTGCTCGACCAGCAGCTCGTCGACCCGGTGCCGGTGGTGGAAGCTGAGCAGCCCGGCCTCGGCCGCCTGCTCGGCCGCGGCGACGAACGGTGCGACCACGCCGGTGCCGGTGCCCCAGGCGACGTGGAAGCGGGGCACCGAGTTGCCGTGCCCGTCCGCACGCAGGTCGCCGCGCTCGGCCCAGCCGACGGTCGGCAGGAACGTGATCCCGAGCCCGGCCAGCCAGGCCCGCTTCTCCCCGGCGGCGAACTCCACGTACGAGCGGGCCCACCGCGCCGCCCACGCGTCCTCGTCGTCGAGGCGGTCGAACTGCGCGCTGCCCAGCCAGTCCGCCCAGGCCAGCTCGACCGAGTCGTGCACGCCGAGCCGGCGCTGCTGCGGGCTGTCGACGAGGAACAGCCCGCCGAACGACCAGTACGCCTGGCCGCCGAGGTTGGCGTGGTTCTCCTGGTCCAGCAGGGCGACCCGGTTGCCCGCGGCGGTCAGCTCGCGCGCGGCCACCAGGCCGGCCAGTCCGGCCCCGACGACGATCGCGTCCGCGTCCATAGGCCGAGATTGTCACCCGGCGGCGACGGCCGGCGTGGCAGGGTGGCTCATGCGCAAGTACGTGATCATGGGAGTGCAGGGCAGCGGCAAGGGCACCCAGGCGAAGCTGCTGTGCGAGCGCTACGACCTGGTCCACATCAGCGTCGGCGACATCTTCCGGTGGAACGTCCAGGCTCACACCAAGCTGGCCGCCCAGGTCCGCCGGACCATGGCCGCGGGCGAGCTGGTCGGCGACGACCTGGTCGAGGCCGTGGTCCGGGAGCGGCTGGACCGGCACGACTGGAACTACGGCTTCGTCGTCGACGGCTTCCCGCGCAACGGCGACGCAGGCCGAGTTCTTCCTGGAGAGCTACGACATCGACGGCGTGGTGCACCTCGACCTGCCCGACGAGGAGGTGCGCCGCCGGGTGCTGGCCCGCCGGCTGTGCTCCCGCTGCGGGCTGGACTACAACCTGATCGCGTCCCGGCCGGCGGTGGCCGACACCTGCGACGTCTGCGGCGGCGCGCTGGTGCCGCGGGAGGACGACACCCCGGAGGCGCTCGAGGTCCGGATCCGGGAGTACCACCAGCGGACCCGGCCGGTGCTCGACATCTTCCGGCGCAAGGAGTACGTCGTCACGGTCGACGCGACCAGGTCGCCGGCGGAGGTCTTCGCCGAGATCCGCCGCCGCCTCGACCTGCCCGAGCCGAGCTAGCCGTCGTCCGCGTCCAGGAAGCGCTGGGCCAGCGGCGCCGGCGCGCAGGCAAGGTAGCCGTCGGTGAGGGCGTCCCGGACCGTGTCCGGGGCGGCCCGGCCCAGCTCGATGAGCACGGCCGCGTAGCCGTCGAAGTGCGGGATCGTGAAGAAGCCGGGGTGCCCGGCGGCGAGCACGGCCTCCTTCTCGCCCAGGTCGTCGACCCGGACGGCCAGGATCGGCTCCTCCGGCGGGGTCTCGCGAGCCGAAGCGCCTGATGTCCGCCTTGCTGAACGGGCGCTCCCAGGCGAACGCCTTGCCGGCGACGGACCAGGTCCGGTGGCCGTGCCGCTCCCCCTCGGTGACCTCGGGCAGCGCCGAGATCGCCCGAGTCACGTCAGCCAAGCTCGCCACGAGTGCTCCCGCCTCCGTCGGACACGCCATCCTGGCACGGGCCGCGGTCGCGGGCGGCGGCCACGACGGCCTGGCCGAAGCTGATGCCGGCGTCGTTGGGCGGCACCCGGGAGTGGGTCAGCACGGTGCAGCCGCGGGCGGCGAGCCGGTCGGTCAGCAGCGTCAGCAGCACGACGTTCTGCACCACCCCGCCGGACAAGGCGACTGTGGACAGTCCGGACCCGTCTCTGGCCTGCTCGACCAGCGCGACGAGGCCGTCGGCCAGGCCGCGGTGGAAGCGCGCCGCGACCACGCCGGCCGGGACGCCGCGCAGCACGTCGGCCGCGGCAGCCCGGACGAGGTCGGCCCCGGACAGGACGCCCTCGACCACCGAGGCGTCGTACCCGCCGGTCTCGGCGGGGTCGACCCGCTGCTCCA
This sequence comes from uncultured Actinomycetota bacterium, assembly GCA_963770145.1. GTDB lineage: Bacteria > Actinomycetota > Actinomycetes > Mycobacteriales > CADCTP01 > CADCTP01. The sequence continues at coordinate 138,735 of CAVYOJ010000006.1, forward strand.
GCTCGATCGCGGCTTGCCCCTCGTAGCTGATCCGGTCGCGGACACCGGCCACCGCGGCGACCGCGTCGAACAGCCGGCCGGCGCTGGAGGTCAGGACCGCGCCGGCACCGAGCGAGACGACCGCCGGCCAGTGCTCCGCGTGCCGCTGCCGCACCGGCAGCGCGCCGTCCACATCGGACCCCAGGTACGCCGCGGCCATCCGCCACGGCTCCCTGATCGCCGCCGTCCCGCCGGGCAGCGGCACCGCGGCCAGGTGGCCGGCCCGGCGGAACCCGGTCAGGTCGGCTATCAGCACCTCGCCGCCCCAGAGCGTCCCGTCCGGGCCGAAGCCGGTGCCGTCCAGCGCCAGCCCGATCACCGGTCCGGCCACGCCGTTGTCCGCCAGGCAGGAGGCGATGTGAGCGTGGTGGTGCTGCACGCCGACCGCCTCGACGCCGTTCTGCTCCAACTGCTCCAGCGCGTACGCCGTGGACAGGTAGTCCGGGTGCAGGTCGTGCGCGACCAGCGCCGGCTCGACGTCGAACAGCCGGCGGTAGTGCTCGATCCCCTCGACGTACGAGCGGTAGGTCTCCCAGTTCTCCAGGTCGCCGATGTGCTGGGAGAGCACGGCGTGCCGGTCCCGCAGCAGGCAGAACGTGCTCTTCAGCTCGGCCCCGCAGCCGAGCACCGGCCGGCGGGCGGGCCAGGGCACGGACAGCGGCTCGGGCGCGTACCCGCGGGACCGGCGGATCGGCGTCGCCCGCCCGCGGGTGACCCGGACGACCGAGTCGTCGACCCTGGTGTGGATCGTCCGGTCGTGCCGGAGCACGGCATCGGCGATCCCGGCCAGCCGGGTGGCGGCGTCGTCGTCGGCGTACGCGATCGGCTCGTCGGAGACGTTGCCGCTGGTCAGCACGAACGGCCGGCCGAGCGCGGCGGCGAGCAGGTGGTGCAGCGGCGTGTACGGCAGCATCAGGCCGACGTCGCGGTTGCCCGGCGCGACCGAGGGGGCCAGCGGCGCGTCCGGCCGGCGTGGCAGCAGCACGATCGGCCGCCGCCGGCCGGTGAGCAGCTCGACCGCGGTGGGGTCGAGCTCGACCAGCCGGCCGGCGGTCGCGAGGTCGGCCGCCATCACCGCCAGCGGCCGCTCCTCCCGGTGCTTGCGCTCCCGCAGCGCCGCGACGGCCGGCTCGGCGGCGGCGTCGACCGCGAGGTGGTAGCCGCCGAGCCCCTTGACCGCGAGGATCCCGCCGCCGGCCAGCACGTCCGCAGCGGCCGCGACCGGGTCGCCGGGCAGCGGCCGGCCGGCTCCGTCCACGAGCGACAGTGCCGGCCCGCAGGCCGGGCAGCAGACCGGCTGGGCGTGGAACCGCCGGTCGGCCGGGTCGGCGTACTCGCGGGCGCAGTCGGCGCACATCCGGAAGCCGGCCATCGTCGTCAGTGGACGGTCGTACGGGACACCGGTGACGACGGTGAACCGCGGGCCGCAGTTGGTGCAGTTGACGAACGGGTAGCGGTAGCGCCGGTCGGCCGGGTCCCACAGCTCGGCCAGGCAGTCGGCGCAGGTCGCCGCGTCGGCCGAGACCGGCGACAGCCGCGGCCCGTCCGGCGCGCTCGGCACGATGACGAAGCCGGACCGGCCGACGGGCGGCAGCGGCACGCTGGTCACGTCCTCCACCACGGCCAGCGCCGGGGCCCGGTCCCGCAGCCCGGCGACGAACGCCGCCACCGCCGCCACCGGCCCCTCCGCCTCGGCGAACACTCCGGCCGGGTCGTTGCCGACAAAACCGGCGACGCCGAGCTCGGCCGCCAGCGCGTACGCGAACGGCCGGTAGCCGACGCCCTGCACCGTCCCCCGGACCCGGACGCGCACCCGGGTCAGAGACAAGACTGGGTCAGCTCCCAGAGCACGTGGTACGTGGTCGTCTGGGCCTCCTGGATCCGGTGCACCGACGCCGACGGCACCACGAAGAGGTGGTCGATGGCGCCGGCCGCGGCCGCCTCCGCCATCCGGCCGCCGTCGTAGCCGGCGAAGCCGACGGTGACCAGTCCCAGCCGGCGCGCCTCGGCAAAGGCGGCCAGCACGTTGGCCGAGCCGCCGCTGGTGGACAGTCCCACAGCGACGTCGCCGGGCCGGGCGAAGGCGGCCAACTGCCGGGCGAAGACCACCTCGAAGCCGACGTCGTTGGACAGCGCCGTCACCACCGCGACGTCGGTGGTCAGCGCGATCGCCGGCAGCGCCCGGATGCCCGACCCCGGGTCGAGGAACAGCTGGGCGACCGCCTGCGCGTCGGAGCTGCTGCCGCCGTTGCCGAAGGTGAACATCCGCCCACCGGCCCGGAACGACCCCGCCAGCGCGGCCGCGCACGCGTCCAGCCGGTCGGCGTAGTCGGCCGCGATCCGCTGCCGCAACGCGACGATCTCGGCCGCCTTGTCCGCCGTGGACCGGCGCACTTCGGCCAGCACGTCCGCGACCGCGTTGCCGCCGCCGGCGTACAGGAACGGGTAGAGCTCCTCGACGCTCACGGTGTCCGGTCCCTCACAATGCGCCCGGGTGCTCGAAGAAGACGTGCACCAGCTCCCAGAGCACGTGGTACGTCGTCACGTGCACCTCCTTGACCACCCGCGGGTCGGTGGAGCGGGCGACGAGCACGTGGTCGGCGAGCGGGCCGGCGGCCACCGCTCCACCGTCGCCGCCGACCAGCGCCACGGTGAGCAGCCCGCGCTCCCGAGCGGCGTCGAGCCCGCCGCGGACCAGCGGGCAGTTCCCGTCCACGGACAGGCCGAGCGCGATGTCAGCGGGGTCGGCCAGCAGCCGCAGCTGCCGCGCGAAGACCTCGGCCACCCCGTCCCGGCTGGCCACCCCCGTCAGCGTCGCCACGTCCGCGGCCAGTGACAGCGCCGGGAAGGCCCGCTTGCCGACGATCACCGGGTGTACGAACTCCACCGCGAGGTGCTGCGCGTCGGTGGCGGCCGCGCCCGAGCCGAACACCACCAGCTTGCCGCCGCCGGCGAACCGCCGGGCCATGTCGTGGCAGGCCAGCGCGACCAGCTCGGCGTCCGCGCCCAGGGCCTGGCCCGGCGCCACCCGGCGGTCGAAGAGCTCGGCCGCGGCGGTCATCCCCGCACCGCCCGGCGGGCGCCGTACCGGCTGTAGCGGTCCAGGTAGGCGTCCAGCGTCCGGCGGGTGTCCCGCACTTCGTGGGTGAGGGCGTCCAGTGCGGACACTCCCTCCACGGTCAGCGAGTAGGTCCGCCGGGCCGGGCCGGCCGCCGAGGGCCGCCAGACCGAGCGGACCAGCCCCTGTCTCTCCAGCGCCCGCAACGTCCGGTAGACGCCCGCCGAGTCGCCGTCCGCGAGCTGCAGCGTCCGCAGCCGGTCGGCCAGCTCGTAGCCGTGGCTGGGGCGCTCGCGCAGGAGCAGCAGCAGGCAGGGCTCGACGAAGTGTCGCAGCTCGCACGGATGCACGGCGTCACCGCCTCACGGCCCGGCGGTCCCGGACGCCGGGCCTCGATCGGATCGTCGCACCGGGGCGCCGGGCGGACAAGGAAGCCACTCCCTATCCCGGCTCGTCCTTCCCGCGGCGCACCCGATCGACGGGTGCCGTCCCGTTCGGTCATCTCGCCCTCCTCGCGTTCCTGGGCGGCGCGGGTTCCTGGTCCACTGTGGGCATCTCCTCGCCGGCGGTCAGCAGATCCGCGGCAGCGGGTCGCCGACCAGCATGTCGATCATCCGGTGGCCGCCGAAGCCGGTCCGGGCCAGCACCCGGCCGGGCGGCTCGGCGCGGACCTCGCCGACCAGCGCGGCGTCCGCGCCGGCCGGCACCGAGCGGGCCGCGGCCAGCGCCGCATCGGCCCGGTCGGCCGCCACGAAGACGACCAGCTTGCCCTCGTTAGCCACGTACAGCGGGTCGATGCCGAGGATCTCGCCGGCGCCGACCACCTCCCGACGCAGCGGCAGCCGGTCCTCGGCGATCACGACGCCGACCTCGGCGGCCAGCGCGATCTCGTTGAGCACCGTGGCGACGCCGCCGCGGGTCGCGTCCCGCATGCAGTGCAGGTCCGGCCCGCAGGCGTCCAGCAGCGCCGCCGCCAGCGTCCACAGCGGCCGGGTGTCGCTGCGGATGTCGGCCTCGATGTCCAGGTCGCCCCGGGCCAGCATGATCGCCACCCCGTGGTCGCCGATCGTGCCGGACACGAGCACCTTGTCCCCGGGGCGGACCTGCTCCGGCCCGAGCGGGACGTCGTGCTCGCGGACACCGACGCCGGTGGTCACCACGTACATCGAGTCGCATTTCCCCCGCTCGACCACCTTGGTGTCCCCGGTCACCACCGGCACGCCGGCGGCGCGGGCGGCCTCCGCCATGGCCGTCACCTCGGCCCGGAGGACGTCGGCCGGCAACCCCTCCTCCAGCACCAGGGCGACGGACAGGGCCAGCGGCCGCGCCCCGGTCACCGCGAGGTCGTTGACCGTGCCGTTGACGGCCAGCTCGCCGATCGACCCGCCGGGGAACCGGATCGGCCTGACCACGAAGGCGTCCGTCGTCAGCGCCAGCCGGGCGCCGCCGACCTCCACCAGCGCCGCGTCGCCGAGCGGGGCGAGCGCGTCGTTCTCCAGCAGCGGCACGATCACGCCCTCGACCAGGGCCCGGCTCGCCTTGCCGCCGGCGCCGTGCGCGGTGGTGATCCGCTCGTCGACGAACCGCGGCCGCCGCCGGCGCATGGCCTCGATGCGCTCGCCTACCTCGACCTCGGTGACCTGCCGGCGCAGTGTCCGCTCCTCGGACAGGCCGCCAGGCGCAAGCGCCGGGCCGCCGGTCCTGCTCGCTCCCCGCTCGCGCTGCGAGCCCTCGCGCTCGCTCATCAGGACACCTCGAGGTGCAGCCGCTGCTTGGCGTATTGGCCGAAGTTGTAGTACGCCGCGCAGGCGCCCTCGGAGGACACCATGCAGGTGCCGATCGGCGTCTCCGGCGTGCACGCGGTGCCGAAGACCTTGCACTCCCACGGCTTGAGCACGCCCTTGAGCACCTCGCCGCACTGGCACGCCTTCGGGTCGGCCACCCGCACGCCCGGCACGGCGAAGCGGAGCTCGGCGTCGAAGTCCGCGTACCGCGACGACAGCTGCAGCGCCGACTGCGAGATCGAGCCCAGCCCCCGCCACTCGAACCACGGCCGCAGGCTGAAGACGTCGGCCAGCACCCGCAGCGCCACCGGGTTGCCGTCCCACGGCACCACCCGGGAATACTGGTTCTCGACCTCGGACCGGCCCTCGGCCAGCTGCTTCATGATCATGTAGATCGACTGCAGCAGGTCGAGCGGCTCGAAGCCGGCACACACCAGTGGCTTTCCGTGCTGCCGGGCGATGAAGTCGTACGGCCGGCAGCCGATCACCGTGGACACGTGGCCGGGTCCGATGAAGGCGTCCAGCCGCAGGTCCGGCGAGTCCAGGATCGCCTTGATGGCCGGGATGATCGTGACGTGGTTGCAGAAGACGGAGAAGTTGGTGAGTCCCTCCGCCTTCGCCCGCAGCACGGTCAGCGCGGTGGACGGAGCCGTCGTCTCGAAGCCGATCGCATAGAAGACGACCTCGCGGTCCGGGTGCTGCCGAGCGATGCGCAGCGCGTCCAGCGGCGAGTAGACCATCCGGATGTCGGCGCCGGCGGCGTTGGCGTCCAGGAAGGAGCCGTTGCCACCGGGCACCCGCATCATGTCGCCGAAGCAGGTCAGGATGACCCCGTCCCGCGCCGCGATCGCGATGCCGTCGTCCACCCGGCCCATCGGGATCACGCAAACCGGACATCCCGGCCCGTGCACCAGCTCGACCGAGTCCGGCAGGTGGTCCTGTACGCCATAGCGGTAGATGGTGTGGGTGTGCCCGCCGCACACCTCCATGACCTTGTAGTGCCGTCCCGGCTCGCACAGCGCGGCGATCTGCGCGCCGACCGCCTGGGCCAGATCGGCGTTCCGGAACTCGTCGACGAACTTCACTGCGCCTCCTCCAGCCGGCCGATGGCGACCCCGGCGTGCACGAGCAACCGGTCCCCGACGGCGACGGTGCCGACCAGCTCGGTGGCGACCGTCTCCTGCCGACCGTCGTCGTCCCGGCACCGGGCATCCGGGCCGGCCAGCTCGACCACGGTCAGCGGCACGGCCACGTCGCCGCACGTGATGCAGCCCTCGGTCACCTCGCAGCTGGCGTACCGGACCGGGTCGGGCAACGGGGTGCTCACTCGATCCTCGAGTCGGCCACGGCCTGCAGCTCGTCGGTGAAGGCCTGTCCCATCAGCTCCAGCATCCGCAACGCCTCGGCCGCCTCCTGCTCGTCCACTTTGGACATCGCGAAGCCGACGTGGATGAGCACCCAGTCGCCGGGTACGATCGGCTCGTCCTCGAGCAGGCCGACGTTGATCCGGCGCTTCACCCCGACGACGTCGACGAGGGCCAGCTGGTCGTCGTTGCCGGGCAGCAGCTCGACCACCTCACCCGGAATGGCCAGGCACATGTCACCCTCCCACCGGCGCGCGGTATTCCACCCACTCGAGCGTCAGCTCGTCGCCGCCGGTCGCCCGCACGTCGAAGCTGCCGCAGTGCGGACAGGCGATCGGTGGGTCCAACGTCTCGAAGCCGCGCCCGCAGGACCCGCAGCTGCCGGTCACGGGCACGACGACGACCTCGGTCGCGGCGCCGTCGGCCACGCCGCCGGCCGCCATCATCTGGAACGACTGCTCGAACGCGGCCGGCACGATGCGGTGCAGGCTGCCGACCCGCACGCCGATCCGGGCGACGGGCCGGCCGGACGCGCGGTCCTCGACCGCATGCAGCACCCCGTGGCAGTACCCCGCCTCGTGCATGGGCCCTCCCCTACATCCGGCGCATGCGCACGTAGCGCTTGACGTCCCCGGCCGAGGCGGCGCCGGCGACGGCGACCCCGATCAGGATCCCGACCACCAGCTCCGGTGGCGATCCAGCCGACGACCCTCATGGCTCCTCCCGTTTCTCTCCGGTGGCCAGCAGTCGCAGCACGGCGTCCACGGCCGGGTCGACCGCGGCGGCGACCGACGGCGACAGCCCGATCCCCTCGTCGATGTCGGCCGGCTCGCAGCCGACCACGTACGTGCGCGGCAGCCGTCCGCCCAGCGAGCCGAGGCTGGACAGCACCGCGGTCGGTTCCATGCCGTGCCCGTCGAAGTCGCCGGTGCCGAAGTCGCCCTCGCCGACCTCGAGCACGACCACGTCGCCGGGTCGCCCACCGCGCGGCGCGGCGTCCAGGATGACCAGCTCGTCGTAGCCGTCGAGCAGGTCGTACGCGAGGTGCATGCCGCGGATGCCGTAGTCGACGACGCGGACGCCGGCCGGCAGCGGGCCGACCGGCCAGCCGGCGGGCCACCTCGGGGCCGAAGCCGTCGTCGCCGAGGAAGAGGTTGCCCACCCCGGCCACGAGCACCCGCCCGGTCACTGTGCCTCCCAGTTCGCTCCGTCGGTCGTTCCGCTCCTCGGGCGGCAGTCGCCGGCCGGCGCCGTCACGGGGCCCTGCGATGCTCGCTCCCTCCTCCCGCTCACGGCAGCGGCTCCAGCTCGTCCGGCCCGAAGTACCAGTACCGGCCGTACCAGTCGTGCAGGTCGGCGGCCGGGTCGTCGGCGAGCACGACGGCCACGTGCGTCTGGCCGTCCACATCGGACAGCACCGCGGTCACGACGGCGTCCTGCCCGGCCAGGAACATGTCCTGTGCGTCGGCGCGGCGGGTCGGCCGCAGCCGGACCCGGGAGCCCTTCGCCACCGGCACGCCGGCGACGAGCACGGCGTCGGTCTCCGGCGAGACGGACGCGTCGGCCCCGGGTCCCACCAAGGCTGCCCGGCCTCGTCCCGACGGGTGCCGTGCAGCTGTGCCATCGTCTCGGCCGGCAGCGAGTCGCAGCGGTCGATAATCGGCTGCCGCGCGCGGGTCCGTCCCGCGCGCGGCCGCCTTCTCCTCCTCCGTCAGCGTCATCACCCGCAGCGTGAGCATCTCGTCGATCTCGGTCGCGTCGAACAGGTCGCCGGGGCTCTCCGGCGCCACGGTCGGCTGGTCCGGCAGGATCATCGGCGCGATCAGCACCGCGTCGCCCACCAGCACCGGCCACCAACCGTCGTTGTGGCAACCCGCCGCGGCGGCCGCGGCGTCCGGCGGCGGGTCGACGAGCGAGACGAACTCGGCTCCGGTCGACCAGCAGGTGCGCCCCGGCCAGGGCCCGCCGCGCGGCGAGGTCGCGGGTGGACTCCGCGGGCTCCCACCGGGCGGTGTTGCGCAGGCCGAGCTCCAGCCGGACGTACCCGTCCAGCTCGGTGGTCCGGACACTCAGCTCGGCGGTGACCGGCCAGCGGGTGCGGACCAGCCGGCCGACGGTGCGACCGTCCGGATCGGACAGTGGCTCGACGTCGGTGCCGGCGCCGGCGGTGACGGCCCCGGGCCCGGAGCGGACGACCTCGCGCTCGACGCCCTCGTGCCAGGGCACCCAGTCGGTGTCGCCGACCCGCAACCGGTCCACCGGGCCGTACCGTCCGTCCACGAGGGACTCGACCGCGCGCCACTGCACCTGCAGGAACCGGACGTGGACCCGCGGCGTGCCGCCGGGCCGCATGAGCACCGACGCGGTCAGCCCGCTGCGGTCGCCGACCCGCGCCGGCCTCGGCCCCCTCCGGCGAGAGCAGGCCGAACTGCCAGCGCAGCTGGTTCTTGGCCGAGTCCGACCGGTACGGGTAGAGCAGGTAGCCCTCGTACAGCACGGCGTCGGCGACCCGGCGGGCCGCGACCACGCTCACCGCGGCACCTCGGTGGGCAGCAGCTCGGCCGAGCGTCGCCTCCCAGCTGACCAGCCCGCGGGCGGACCGGTAGCGGGCCAGCGCGTCGAGGCTGTCGCGATCGAGCCGGATCCAGCCGCCGCCGGGGAAGTGGGCGTCCATCACCGCCCGCCAGACCGGCACCGGCAGCCGGTGCACCGCCTCCTGGTGCCAGGGCACCTGCTCGACCGCGAACCCGGTCTCGCCGCGGGTGAAAACCGTCCCGCTGAACAGCAGCCGCAGCGGCACCTCGCCGTCGCCCAGCGCGTGCAGGTACTTCGCCGCGGCCACCTCGAAGTCGTACGTGCAGGCGACCGGAAGGTCGAACTCGACCTCGCCGGTGAACCCCGGCACCAGCGCGACGGCGTGCGTCCACAAGAACGGCCGCAGCGTCTGCGACCACCGCTCGGGCGGCCCGAACAGGTCGGCCAGCCCCTCCTGCTCGCGCTCGGCGTACTGGCGGCGCTGCGGCTCGATCTGGACCTGCGCCCGCAGCGCGACCGCGTGCACGGTCGCCCCGGTCGACTCGGTCAGCCGGATCCGGAATCAGCAGCGTCGGCGCCGCCGCGTACCGCTCCGGCGTCGCGTCGAGGACGGTGAAGGCCAGCTCGGTCACCGGCACCGCCCCGCCACCCGCTCGAAGAACAGGTCAAGCGCCTGCCGGGCGTCCTGGCCGCCGTCGAACCCGCGCCAGCGCCGGCGCAGCTCGCCGACCAGCTCGTAGCAGACGTCGATCGGCACCAGGTACGCCTCCACCCGGCTGCCGCGCATCCGCACCAGCGCCGCCTCGACGTCGGGGACCAGAGTGGACAGTGCCGGCGCGGCCGCCAGCACCGCGTCCCAGGCTCCCAGCGGCAGCTCGGACTCGGTCGCGCCGGCCGGGCTGGGATAGACCCCGACCACCCGGTCCAGCTCGGAGTTGACGAAGAAGAACGCCACGCCGACCGGGACCTGCAGGTCCTCCCAGACCGGCAGCGGCAGCGGGTCGAGGGTCCGGTAGCGATCCGGCACCGTCTTGTACGCCAGCCTGGCATCCGGGTAGTCGAACAGCAGCGCGCACGGCCGGCAGGTGCACAGCAGCGCCCGCCGCGCCATGTCGACCACGTGCGAGTGGTCGTCGCCGACCGGCACCCCGCACATCTCGCAGCTCTCCCCGACCGGCACCGGCGGTGCCTGCCGGATCCGCCGCAGGACGTCGAGCGCCGCCGGGTCGGTCATGGCCCGGTCCGGACCGTGATCGCCTCGACCGGGATGAGCGCGACGGTGGGCGCCGGGTGCGCCGGCGCGGTCGGCTCGGCCACGTCGATGCCGGTCACCTCCGGCGCCGCCGCCTCGATCGCCTCCCTGACCGCGGTGCTGAGCGTCGCGGTCGAGCCGGCGCACCCGTCGCAGTGGCCGAGCAGCCGCAGCCGGACCGTCCCGTCCTCGTCGATGCCGAGCAGCTCGACGTCGCCGCCGTGCGAGCGCAGGTACGGCCGGGTCGACTCCAGCGCCTGCCGCACCCGCTCGGCCAGCGGGTAGGGATGCAGGTCGTGCACGGTCAGCAGCCCGGACACCAGCTGGTCGGCCGCCAGCTTGTCCACAGTGGACGGCGGCAGGTCCGGCGAGACGATCTCGACCAGCCGCTCGAGCCCGGCGCCGTACAGGTCGACGACGGCGCGCACCAGCTCCTCGGCCCGCTGCCGGGCGACCGGGCCAGACGCACCGAGCGCGTCCAAGAGCTGCTCGATGCGCTCACCGGCCGCTCGCGGGTCGCTCACTCCGGGGCCGCCGCCGCGGTCGGCGTGTGCAGCTTCTCGATCGTCTTACCGCCGCCGAGGTACATGTGCACCCCGCAGGGCAGGCAGGGGTCGAAGCTGCGGACGGTCCGCATGATGTCGATGCCCTTGAAGCTGTCCCGGTCGTTCTCCTCGAAGATCGGCTGTCCCTGCACCGCGTCCTCGTACGGGCCGGGCGTGCCGTACACGTCGCGGGGGTTGGCGTTCCACGGCGTCGGCGGGTACGGGTGGTAGTTCGCGATCTTGCCGTCGCGGATCACCATGTGGTGCGAGAGCACGCCCCGCACCGCCTCGGTGAACCCGCAGCCGATGCCCTCGTCCGGGACCTCGAACGGCTCCCAGGTCTTGGTCCGACCGGCCCTGATCTCGGCCAGCGCCTTCTCGGCGAAGTGCAGCGCGCAGGCCGCCGCGTACGCCTGGAAGTAGGTGCGGGCCCGACCGCGCTCGATCGTGTTGCTCCAGCGCGGGATCTTCCACTCGAAGCTGACCGGCCCCTTGAGCGCGGTCTTCGGCAGGTTGATCTGCACGCTGGAGCCGGTGGCCTTGACGTAGCCGATGTCGACCAGACCGGCCAGCGCGGTCGACCACAGCCGGGCGATCGGGCCGCCACCGGTGTCGAGGGCGAGGTGCTCGCTGCCGTCGTACCAGCGCGGCGACATCACCCAGCTGTACTTGTCGTCCAGGTCGCGCTTCTGCGGCTTGGGGTTGGTGTGCTGGTTCCACGGGTGCCGCCGGTCCACCGGGTTGCCCAGCGGGTCGGTGGTCACGAACATCTCCTGGTCGGTCCAGTCGTCGTAGTACGAGCTGCCGAGCAGGATCCGGATGCCGAGGTTGATCGTGACCAGGTCGGTGGTGACGAGCTTGCCGTCCACGACGACGCCCGGGGTCACGAACATCGCCCGGCCCCAGTCGGTCATGTCGTTGTAGGCGAAGTTGCAGACCTCGGGGTCCTGGAACGAGCCCCAGCAGCCGAGCAGGGTCCGGCGCAGACCGACCTGCTCGTACCCGGGCAGCGCCTCGTAGAAGAAGTCGAACAGGTCGTCGTGCATCGGCACGACCTTCTTCATGAACTCCACGTAGCGCATCAGCCGGGACAGGTAGTCGGTCATCAGCTGGACCGTGGCCACCGTGCCGACGCCGCCCGGGTACAGCGTGGACGGATGGACGTGCCGGCCCTCCATCAGGCAGAACATCTCCCGCGTGTAGCGGGAGACCTGCAGGGCCTCGCGGTAGAACTCGCCGGTGAACGGGTTCAGGGCCCGCATGATGTCGGCGATCGTCCGGTAGCCGTGCTCGCCCGCATGGGGCGCCTCGGTGTTCTCGGCCCGGGCCAGCACGCCGGGGTTGGTCTCGGCGACCATCCGCTCGCAGTAGTCCACCGCGAGCAGGTTCTCCTGGTAGATGTTGTGGTCGAACATGTACTCGGCGGCCTCGCCGAGGTTGACGATCCACTCGCCGAGGTGCGGCGGCTTCACCCCGTACGCCATGTTCTGCGCGTAGCAGGAGCAGGTCGCGTGGTTGTCCCCGCAGATCCCGCAGATGCGGCTGGTGATGAAGTGCGCGTCCCGCGGATCCTTGCCCTTCATGAAGATCGAGTAGCCGCGGAAGATCGACGAGGTGCTGTGGCATTCCTCGACGACCCGGTTGGCGAAGTCGATCTTCGTGTAGATGCCGAGACTGCCGACGATCCGGGTGATCGGGTCCCACGCCATCTCGACGAGGTCCTTGCGGGCGCTCGAGGTCCCGCCGGCCCGCGGCTCCGTGGTCGTCATCCCGCCCCCTACCAGGTCCGCTCGGCGCCGGTGAGCAGCTGGTCGCCGCGGCGGCGCCACTTCGGCTCCTTGTCACCGGTGCGCAGGGTCAGCGCGCGCAGCCGGCGCACCGCCCCGCCGTACAGGTTCACCGCCCGGGTCGAGACCAGGCTGCCCGGCGGCTCGTCCATGAACGGCATGTACTTGTCCGGGAAGCCCGGCATCGTGCAGCCGATGCAGATGCCGCCGACGTTCGGGCAGCCGCCCACACCGTTGATCCAGCCCCGCTTGGGCACGTTGCACTTCACCACCGGGCCCCAGCAGCCGAGCTTGACGATGCATTTCGGCGAGCCGTACTCGCCGGCGAAGTCGCCCTGCTCGTAGTAGCCGGCGCGGTCGCAGCCCTCGTGCACGGTCGCACCGAACAGCCACTGCGGCCGCAGCGCGTCGTCCAGCGGGATCATCGGCGCCTGGCCCGTCGCCTGGTAGAGCAGGTAGGTGATCGTCTCGGACAGGTTGTCGGGCTGGACCGGGCAGCCCGGCACGCAGACGATCGGGATGCCGGCGCTCGACTTCCAGTCCCAGCCGAGGTAGTCCGGCACGCCCATCGCCCCGGTCGGGTTGCCGGCCATCGCGTGGATCCCGCCGTACGTGGCGCAGGTGCCCGCCGCGAGCACCACCAGCGCCTTGGGCGCGAGCCGGTCCAGCCATTGGCTCGTGGTCATCGGCTGGCCGGTCTCCGGGTCGTTGCCGAAGCCGCACCAGTAGCCCTCGTCCTTGAGCGCCTCGTTCGGGATCGAGCCCTCGACGACGAGCACGAACGGGTCGAGCTCACCCCGGTCGGCGCGGAAGAACCACTCCAGGAAGTCGTCCCGGCCGCCGGTCGGGCCGCTCTCGAAGTCGATCAGCGGCCAGTGCACGGCGATGTTGGGCAACCCCGGGAGCGCACCGAGGGCGATCTCCTCGATGCTCGGCTGGGTGGCGGCGGTCAGCGCGACGGAGTCCCCGTCGCAGCTGAGGCCGGCGTTGATCCACAGCACGTGGATCAGCGGTTGGGCTTGGTCCGTCTCCGGCGCAGCGGCGCTCATGGCGACTCCTCGACCCGGACGCCGCACTCCCGACGCGCGGCTCCCCCGTGGTCCCCGGGTGTACACCGCGTTTCCGCGTGTCGGTAAGTGCGCACCGCATCTAGCCGCTGGTGGCCACTAGCCCCCCAACCTGCACCGCGACGCTGCTGCTACCGATCCGGGACTCGCCGCTGGGCCAGCTGCGGGTTTGTTCACTCACTCTGCGGCAGCCGGTTGGTTGCAGGGAGATACCGCCGTTCGGCCAGGCGGGTGGGGCCGGTTGCCACCGGTACGCGGGTCTGTTAGGACAACAGTGGCGTACGCCACGTTACGGCTCACTCGTGTCGGACCAGCGCCACCTGCGCTGGTTCGTCTGATTCGCCGTGCCCGCGACCCGGGCAAGAGGAGGAGCAGTGCGCAGAACTGGGGGGTGGGCGGCGCGGCGACGCGCAGCGTCCGCTGTGACCGGGGTAGCAGTGGTCGCGCTCGTCGCGGCCAGCATGAACGGGGTCGCGAGCGCGGCGCCGGCGGGCGCGACGCCGGCCGCCGAACCGGCGGCCGCGACGAACCTGGCCGGGCCGGCCGACGTCGACAACCGGACAGGCTCGATGAAGCCGACCGCCGGACAGGCGTCGGCGGCGGCCAAGCTCGGCACCGGGATCCGCTGGAACGCGTTCGGCACGCCGGCCACGCTCGGCCCGGCGACGCTCGCCACCGGCCTGGCCAAGGACCCGGTCGCCGCGGCGAAGGAGTACCTGACCCACAACACCGCGCTGTTCGGCCTGGACGCCAAGGCGGTGGACGCGCTCACCACGGTCGCGGTCAGCCCGCTCGGCACCGGCGCGGTCGTGCTGCTGCAGCAGAAGTTCGGCTCGCTGCCGGCCGGCAACGACGGTCTGGTCGCGGTCGCGGTGACCGCGGGCAAGGTCGTCCGGGTCACCAGCACGCTGTCCCGGATGACCAACGCGCCCGCGCCGGCCACGCTGACCGCCGACCAGGCGGTGAGCCGGGCGATGGCGGACGCGAAGATCCCGGCCGGCAAGCTCGGCAGCCGCTCCGTCCGCGCGGTCGCCGTGCCGACCGCGCAGGGCCCGCGGGCCGCGTACGAGATGAGCCTCGCCGCGCCCGACCCGGACCACCCGCTCGCCTACCTCACCTACGTCGACGGGATCACCGGCGCCGTGCTGGTCCGCGAGGACCAGGTCGACTTCGACTCGGACAACCCGAAGTGGGCGGTCTTCCCGGCCACCCCGCCGCCGGCGAACACCTCGGCCGGCGTGGACACCAGGGTGACCTGGTGCCTGACGCCGACGGCCGGCTGCGTGAAGGCGGTCAGCGACCCGCTCACCGGCGCGGCCTGGGACAGCAACCTCGCCACCGGGCAGCCGACATTCACCACCCAGGGCAACTCGTCGAACGACGTGCTCAGCCTCGGCGCCGGCACGCCGCAGACCAACGCGACCCCGCGGCCCGACCGCAACTACAACCAGTACCCGTTCACCGACCAGTGGCACGTCGCCCGCTGCAACCCGACCACCTTCACCTCGGCCGCAGCGCAACGACGCGGACGCCGCGACCGCGAACCTGTTCGCGATGCACAACCGGATGCACGACTTCGCCGCGCTGCTCGGCTTCACCGAGGCAGCCTGGAACCTGCAGCAGGTCAACGTCAGCGGCGACGGCCTGGGCGCCGACGCCGAGCAGGGCCGGGCCCAGTCCAACGCGCTGGGCGGCAGCCGCAACAACGCCAACCAGGGCACGCCGCGCGACGGCCTGCCGCCGACCACCAACATGTTCCTCTGGCAGCCGCAGGCCGGCGCGGCGTACCCGCCGTGCGTCGACGGCGACTACGACATGACCGTGATCGGGCACGAGTACACGCACGCGATCACCAACCGGATGATCGCCGGTCCGGACGCCGGCATCAGCGGCTTCCAGGGCGGCTCGATGGGCGAGTCGTGGGGCGACCTGACCGCCACCGAGTACCTGTTCGAGAACGGGTTCCGGGCGCCGGGCAACACGCCGTTCGTCGAGGGCGGGTACGTCACCGGCAACCTCGACCGCGGCATCCGCGACTACGACATCTCGAAGAACCCGCTGAACTACTCCGATCTCGGCTTCGACCTCGTCGGGCCGGAGGTGCACGCGGACGGCGAGATCTGGTCGGCCACGAACTTCCGGGTCCGCCAGGCCTTCGTCAGCCGGTACGGCCAGGGCACCCCGTCGCTGCAGCTGTCCTGCGCCGAGGGCCGGACCGACGTGCAGGCCTGCCCGGGCAACCGGCGCTGGATCCAGCTGATGTTCGACTCGTTCCTGCTCCAGTCGGCCAGCACGGTGTCGATGCTCGACATGCGCGACAACATGCTCGCGGCCGACCTGGTCCGGTTCGGCGGCGCCAACCAGGACATCATCTGGAACGCGTTCGCGGCCTCCGGCATGGGCCAGGACGCGACCACCAACGGCGGCAACGACACGGACGCGACGCCGAGCTTCGCCTCGCCGTTCGCGAACAACGCCACCGTCCGGCTGCTGCCGACCGCCGACGCGGCCAACGCGGTGGTCCGGCTGTACGTCGGCGACTACGAGGCGCGGGCGGTCCCGGTCGCGGACACCGACCCGGAGACGGCGATCCCGGACACGTTCCAGATCATCCCGGGGCAGCAGTTCAGCTTCGTGGCCGCCGGCGCCGGCTTCGGCGCGCGCCGGTTCAGCACGCAGTTCATCGCCGGCCGCTCGTCGACCCTGCCGCTGAACCTGCCGCGCAACCTCGCCTCGACGGCGGCCGGCGCGACGGTCACCGGCGACGGGGTGAACCTCGACGCGATCGCCGACGACACCGAGGCGACCGACTGGGCGTCGCTGGACGGCGTGGCCGGCAAGCAGGTCACGGTCGACCTGGCCGGCACCGCGCCGCAGCGGGTCACCCAGGTGAACGTCTCGGCGCTGCTGCGCCCGTCCGATCGACGGCGACGCCGATCCCGGCCCGCAGAACAGGTTCAGCGCGCTGCGCTCGTTCCAGCTCCTCGCCTGCAACGCGAAGGTCGCGGACTGCTCCACGGACGCCGGGTTCACCTCGGTGTTCACCAGCCCGGCCAACGCGTTCCCGGCGCAGGCGTTCCGTCCGGTCGCGCCGCGACCTCAACCTGCGCCAGTTCAGCATCCCGCCGACGCTCGCGACCGCGCTGCGGCTGCGGGTGCTGACCAGCCAGTGCACCGGCAACCCGCTGTACGCGGGTGAGCAGGACAGCGACCCGGCCGCGGCCACGGACTGCGCTGCCAACAGCCAGTTCCGCACGCAGGTCCGGATCGCCGAGTTCCAGGCCTTCACCCGCTGACCGAGCCGGGAGACCGGCGGCGGCCACCGCCCGGCCGTCGCTGGTCTCCTGCCCGTGACCGGCGGTCGGTCAGTCGACGGGCTCCGGCTGCTCGGGCGCGGCGGCGCGCCCGCGGGTGGGGTCGTCGAGGACGGCGAGCAGCAGGCCGCCGATCATGGCCAGGTTCTTGTGGAACTGGACCCGTTGCTGGGCGCGGGCGGCCGGGTCGTCGTGCGTCCAGTACGAGTGGCCGGCCAGCGTCGTCGGCACCATCGACCCCACCAGCGCCGCGGCGGCCAGCCGGGGGAACCGGCCCAGCGCCAGCGCGGTGCCGGCGACGACCATCGCCGCGGCGTTGGCGCGCACCAGTAGCTCGTCGTCCTCGGGCAGCGGCGCGACCCGGCGCATCGACGCCAGCAGCGGACCGGCCGTGCCCACCCGACCACCCGGGGTGCGGAACGCGTCCGCCCCCAGCAGGACGTAGGTCGACCCGGTCAGCACCCGAGCGACGCCACGCACGCCACGAGCCGTCACACCCATGTCCACCTCCAGGCACCCGCGGTACGAGTCGTCCCCCGCGCGAGCACACCGTAGGTCCTTCCCTGATCCGCGCGGCAGCCGGGCGGCGCCGGCAGCGGTTCCGGAAGGACCGCCACCGGGCAGGTCGGGGTTTCTAGGTCTCGCCGCCGATGTCGACCTGATAGGCCTCGTGGATCAGGTCGGCGCCGTGCTGGCGATGACGCACGAGCCGGCCCAACAGCGCGGTTCCGAGTTCCCGGACCGTATCGACGTCACCGGCTGCGACCGGCGGCCTGACCCCGACCAGTAGATCCTCGACGAGTCCTTTGATCACGGCGTGCTCGGTGACCAACCGGCGGATGGAGTGCGAGAGCCGCGGCGTCGACGCCAGAACGGCCTCGTGCAGGCCGTCCGACCCCTCCGTCACGGCGACGTGCTCGGCAAAGTCGGCCGACAGCTCCACCAGCGCCACGTCGACCCGCTCAGCCCAGGCGGAATGCCGGCCGGAGACCGGCTGAGCCAGTGCCTGCTCCAGCGCAGCCATCGAGCCGCCCAGCTCCGCCCGACGGCGACGAAGAGCGTCCAATCCCGGATCCGCAGCGCCGACGACCGGTTCCATCAGCGCCTCCCGTGTGCCAACCCGATGCTCCCGCGTCCCCCACCACGCGTCCAGAGTGGATCCGGCAGTCAGCTCCGGTCGAGTGCCCACCCGGCCAGCCGGCCGGGGCCGAGCACCGCGGCCGAGCGGACCTCGCGGTACGGGAGCCGCAGCGCGAGCCACCGACCGTCGCCGGTCCACGCCTCCACCACCCCGCGGTCCACGACCACCCGCAGGCGATCGGAGCGGGTGGGCACCCGGATCCGTCCGACCGCCAGCGCGTCGGCGTCCCGGAGCAGGTCGAGCCCACCGTCCAGCCGGAGCGTGGCACCCGGCGGCAGCTCGACCTCGAGGTCGGCCACGCCGTCGAGCGCGCACCGCCCGTCCCGCGCCGGCAGCGGGGCCCCGCGCAGCGTGTCGACGTCCGGGTGCGGCCGGACCGACACGCCGCCGTCCGGGCCGGCGGACAGCAGCACCGGCAGGCTGAGCATCCCGGCCCAACCCGGCGGGTTCTCCACCGCCGAGCGCAACCAGGCCGTGCCGACCAGCCGACCGGCCCGGTCCCGGTACGTCGTCAGCGCGTACGCCGAGCCGCCGTACCCGAGCGTCCGCCACGGCCCGGGCCGGAACCGACCGTCCACTTCGGACCCCCGGCAGGCCGCCACCCGGTCGAGCCGGCCGCCGGCCCAGACCGAGACGATCAGCGCCGGCCCGTCCAGGTCGACGTACTGCGGGCACTCCCAGATGTCGCCCAGCCCGGCCGCCGCGGCCAGCGTGCCCTCGGCCACCCAGGAGCGCAGGTCCGGGCTCCGGTACGCCAGCACCGCACCGCCGCGGCCGCGCAGCCCGGCGCCGACGACCATCCGCCACTCCCCCGGCCGACCCCAGACGTACGGGTCCCGGAACGCGAGCGACGTCCGGGTCGGCCGGCGGCCGCAGCACGACGCCTCCTTGCGCCAGCCGACCAGGCCGGCGTCCAGCGGCCGGGCCAGGGCCACCGCGCCACGGTCGAGGTCGGCACCGGCCACGCTGGTGTAGACCAGCACCGGTCCGCCGCCGTCGAGCACGGCCGAGCCGGACCAGACCCCGTCGTCGCCCTCGCCCGGCACCAGCGCGGCCGGCAGCTGCGTCCAGCGGACCAGGTCGTCGCCGACCAGGTGCGCCCACCGGCAGGCCGGCAGCCAGTGCGTCGCGCCCGGCACCGACTGGAAGAACAGGTGATACCGCCCGTCGTGGACCAGGCCGCCGACCGGGTCGTTGAGCCAGCCGGCCGCCGGCGTCACGTGCACCCGCGGTCTCCGCTCCACGGCCCTAGTCTGCGCAGGATGGAGACCGAGGCGTTGCGCTGGTTCCAGCAGGTCGCCGACGGGGTCACCGTCACCGAGGTCGGCGACCTCGAGATGATCAGCCAGCCCGCGGTGTCGCGGGCGCTCGCGCGGCTGGAGAAGCAGGTCGGTGCGCCCCTGCTGCACCGGACCGGCCGCACGCTGCGGATGACGCGCGCAGGCTCCGCGTTCAAGCGGCACGTGGACGCGCTGCTGCATGAGCTGGACGACGGGCTGGCCGCGGTCGCGCAGTTGGCCGACCCGGGCTCGGGCACGGTGGCGCTGGCGTTCCAGCATTCGCTCGGCACCTGGCTGGTGCCCGACCTGATCCGGTCCATGCACGTCGACCGGCCCGGC
Organism: uncultured Actinomycetota bacterium; assembly: GCA_963770145.1. Lineage (GTDB taxonomy): Bacteria > Actinomycetota > Actinomycetes > Mycobacteriales > CADCTP01 > CADCTP01. The sequence continues at coordinate 158,240 of CAVYOJ010000006.1, forward strand.
GTGCAGTTCGCGCTGACCCAGGTCACCGACGACCCCGCCGACGAGCCGGCCGCGGCCGGTGCCGCCGACCTCGTGCTCGGCTCGCGGGCGCCCGGTCCGGCGTACGGGTCCCACCCGCTGACCTCCGAGCCGCTGCGGCTGGTGACCGCGACCGAGCACCGGCTGCACCGGCGGCGGCGCGTCTCGCTGCGCGACGTGGCCGGCGAGCCGTTCGTCGGGCTGCGTACGAAGCTCGGCGCTGCGGGCGCAGACCGACGAGCTGTGCGCCCGGGCCGGGTTCAGCCCGGACGTCGTCTTCGAGGGCGACGACCTGTCGACGGTGCGCGGGCTGGTCGCGGCCGGGTTGGGGGTGGCGGTGGTGCCCGCGCCCCGGTCGGGTACGCCGGAGGCCGCCGGCAGCGCGCTGCACCACTGCGCGATCGACGACCCGGCCGCGGTCCGTCAGATCCGGCTGTCCTGGCCGGCGGACCGCCGGCTGACCCCGGTCACCGAGGCGTTCCGGGACCATGTCGTTGCCAGGGCGGTGGCCGGCCGGATCCCGCGGGTGGGCGACGGCCTCGGCTGAGCCCACGTTTCCACCCATGCTCCAGTCGCATGGATCGGCTGCGGAATCGGCATTGGACGCATGCGTCCTGCCGGCGGAGGCTGGAATGCGTGAACCGCACCCGGCATATCGCCATGGTCGCCCACGACAACAAGAAGCAGGAGCTGCTGTCCTGGGCGGACTTCAACCGCCCCACCCTGTCCAGCCACACGCTGTACGCGACCGGGACCACCGGCACGCTCCTCGAGTACGAGATCGGCCTGCCGGTGCACCGCTTCCTCAGCGGCCCGGTCGGCGGCGACCAGCAGATCGGCGCCAAGATCGCGGAGGGTGCGATCGACACGCTGATCTTCTTCTGGGACCCGCTGGAGCCGCAGCCGCACGACCCCGACGTCAAGGCGCTGCTCCGGCTCGCCGCGGTCTGGAACGTCCCGGTCGCGACCAACCGCGCCACCGCGGACCTGCTGATCTCCTCGCCGCTGTTCGACAACGGCTACCGCGGCGTACGTCCCGAGATCGCCGCCCGTCTCGACCCGCTCCCGGCCACCGCCTGATCGGCGGCCCCGGGTGGGCCGGGCGCCGGCGCCCGTCCGGCGGCTCCCCGTCGAAGCCGCCGGCCGAGCACGGGGCGCGCCGGCGGCTCCCCGTCGAAGCGCCGGCCGAGCCGGCGGCGCCGGCCGGGCGGTCAGGCCGCCGCGAGCTCGGGGACGAGGGCCGGCACCGGCGCGGTCTCGCGGGTGCCGCGCAGCGCCAGCCACGCCGCCGCCGCGCCGAGCGCGACCAGACCGGCCGAGACGACCAGCCCGAGCCGGTAGCCGGACAGGAACGCGTCCAGCGGCGCGGACCCGGCCCGCAGCACCGAGGACTGCCTGGCGGTGAGGATCGCGCCGATCACGGTGATCCCGAGCAGCCCGGCGACCTCCCGGGAGGCGTTGAACAGCCCCGAGGCCACGCCGGCCTGGGCCGGCGGCATCACGCCGAGCACGGTCGCGGTCAGCGGCATGGTCAGCCCGCCGCCGATGCCGATCACGATGAACGTCGGCATCAGCGCGCCGTACGCCGGCGTTCGCGCCGACCAGCGCCGTGCCGGCGATGCCGATCGCCATCAGCACCATGCCGGCGGTCACCGACCGGTGCGCGCCGATCGCCCTGGCCACCCGCTCGGACAGCACCGAGCCGGCCACCAGGCACAGCGCCATCGGCACGAACGCCAGCCCGGCCTCGGTCGGCGAGAACCCCAGCACGTTCTGCAGGTAGAGCGACGTGAAGAAGTAGATGCCGAACAGCCCGAACGCCCACAGCATCAGCGCCGCGATCCCGCCGGAGAACACCCGCTCGCGGAACAGCGACACCGCGACCATCGGGTCGGCCGCCCGCTGCTCGATCGCGACGAACGCGATCCCGGCGGCGGCGGCCACCGCGAACGCGGCCAGGATCGACGGCGAGGTCCAGCCGCGCCCGCTGCCCTCGATCAGCGCCCAGGTCAGCGTCGTCAGCGCGACCGCCGACACGACCAGGCCGGGCACGTCGAGCCGCTTGCGCCCGGTCTCCCGCGACTCGCTGATCGCCCAGGCGCCCAGCGCCATCGTGGCCAGCCCGACCGGCACGTTGATCTCGAAGATCCACGGCCAGGAGGCGTGCTGCGAGAGCAGGCCGCCGAGCAGCGGGCCGACCGCGAGGGCGAGGCCGCCGACGCCGGCCCAGATGCCGACCGCGGCGGTGCGCTCGCGCGGGTCCGGGTAGGCGTGGCTGATGATCGCCAGCGTGGTCGGCGTGACCAGCGCGGCGCCGAGGCCCTGCACGGCCCGGGCGGCGATGAGCACCTCGACCGACCCGGCCAGCCCGGCCACGAACGAGGCCGCGGTGAACACCGCCAGCCCGGCCAGGAACAGCCGGCGCCGCCCGTACGCGTCGGCGAACCGGCCGCCGGCCAGCAGCAGGCCGGCGAACACCAGGATGTAGCCGCTGACCACCCACTCCAGGCCGGAGGTGGACAGGCCGAGGTCCCGCTGGATGGCCGGGATCGCGACGTTGACGATGTTGTTGTCCAGGTAGGTCATGAAGGTCGCCAACGCGACGGCGAGCAACGCCCACGGGCGGCGGGTGATGGTCACGACTTGCTCCTCGCTCTACGCCATACATGTACGTCGTACATCTACGCTGTATAGGCGACACCATACGGTGTACAGTTGTCAAGCGTGAGCGTGAAGACGAAGGCGGCGACCCGGCCGGCCCTGTCCCGCGAGGTGGTCGCGGACCGGGCCGTCGCGCTGGCCGACGCCGAGGGTCTGGAGGCGGTGACGGTCCGCCGGCTCGCGACCGAGCTCGGCGTCACGCCGATGGCGCTCTACTGGCACTTCCGGACCAAGGAGGAGCTGCTCGCCGGCCTCGGCGACCGCGTGCTCGACTCCGTCCGGGTGCCGGACGCGACCGGCGACTGGGCCACCGACCTGCGGACCGCGCTGGTCGCGCTGGTCACCGCGATGCGGCCGCACCCGCAGCTGGCCGAGCTGGTGGCCGAGCGGATGCTGCAGCACCCGCACGGGCGCGACCTGACCGAGATCGCCCTGCGCACGCTGGCCGACGCGGGCTTCGCTCCGGGGCCGGCCAGCTACCTCGCCATGCTCGCCCTGCGCACCGCGATCGCCCTGGTCACCGGCGACCAGGTGGACGACAGCGGGATGACCGCCGAGGAGCGCGAGGAGCAGCAGCGGCACAAGACGGCGATGATCCGGTCGCTGCCGCCGCGGCAGTATCCGGCGCTCGTCGCGCACGCCGACGCGATGACCTACTGCTCCGACGTCGACCTGTTCTTCGACCTCGGCATCGACCACTACATCGCCGGCGTGAAGGGGATGGCCCCGGCCGCCGGCTGACCGGCCGGACGCGCGGCGACCAGGCGCCGGCCGCGCCGGCTGGACTACGGCGCCGCGGCGCCGGCCGACCTACCGGCTCTCCGCGACCGGGGCCGGCGCCGGCGGCCGGCAGCAGGAGCGTGAAGACCGGAGCCGGCCCGGCCCGGGTGAGGACCAGCCGGCCGCCCTCGGCCTCGGCCAGCGCGCGGGCCAGTGCCAGCCCGATGCCGTGCCCGGCGGCCCGGTCGGTACGGCGGCCGAACAGCGCCTCGGCCGGGACCCGGACGCCGGCGCCCTCGTCGGCCACGTCGACGGCCACCGCGGTGTCGGCCTCCCGGGCGGTGACCGTGACCGCACCGGCCCCGTGCCGGCTCGCGTTGGCCAGCAGCACGTCGAGGATCTGCCGGGTCGCGGCCGCGGACGCGCTGGTCCCCGGCAGGGCCGGCGGGACCGACAGCCGCAGCGTCCGGCCGGCCTCCGCCAGCGGGCCCTGCCAGCCGTCGCGCAGCTCGGCCAGCAGCGCCGGCAGGTCGGCCGGGGTGCGGGCGGACGGGGCGTCCCGGGCGAGCGCGAGCAGCTCGTCGACGGTCCGCTCCAGCCGGTCGGTGGTCTCCAGCGCCCCGACCACGGCCGGCCGGAGGTCGCCGCCGCCGTCGAGCGCGGTCTCCAGCCGCAGCCGCAGCCCGGTCAGCGGCGTGCGCAGCTGGTGCGAGGCGTCGGCGGAGAACGCGCGCTCCCGGCCGACCAGCTCGCCGAGCCGCTCGGCGGTGCGGGTCAGCGCCGAGCCGGCCGCGTCGATCTCCTCGATCCCGGCCGCCGGCGCCTGCACGGTGAAGTCGCCCTCGCCCAGGCTCTGGGCGGCCGCGACCAGCCGTACCAGCGGGTCGGCCAGCCGGCGGGACTGGCGGCGGGCCAGCAGCGTGCCGCCGGCCAGCGCGACCCCGGCCAGCCCGGCCAGGCCCAGCCAGGCCAGCGCGATCTGCAGGTAGAGCCGGGAGGTCGTCGAGGCCGCCCTGGCCACCGCGACCACCCGGTCCCCGCTGGTCACCGGTACGGCGACGGCGAGCTGCCCGCCGAGGTTGCCGCCGCCGTGCGCGACCTGGCCGCCGGCGGCCCTGGCGGACCGGGTCGTCGCCCGGGCCGGGGCCGGCGCCGGCCAGCCGCCGGCCGTCCAGCGCGTACACCGCGACCGAGATCCCGTCCTCGTCGTCGTCCGCGAAACCGGTGACCGGCCGGCCGGCGACGAGGGCCGGCGCCACCTGCACGGCCGCGGTGTCGGCGGCCCGCTGCAGCTCGCCGTACTCGTCCGAGCGCAGCAGCACGACCACCGCGACCGCGAGCGGCACCCCGAACAGGCCGATGGCCAGCGTGGCCGCCAGCACGCCGACCAGCTGGATCCTCCGCCGCATGCCCCCAGCCTCCGTGCGGGCCGGCCCGTCCGGCCCGTCACCAAGGTCGCACGGACCGGCCTCGGCGCCGACCGCGGGCGCCGGCGACGCCGCCACCACCGCCTGGGTCACCGGGCCGCGAGCACGACCAGGCCGGCGGCGCCGGCGAGCAGGCAGTAGATCCCGAACGGGGTCAGGGTCCGGGTGGTGAACCAGCGGGTCAACCAGCGCACCGCGGCGTACGCGCCGAGGCCGGAGACGATGCTGCCGGCCAGCACCTGCCCGCGGACGCCGGCCCCGAGCGGGCCGGCCAGGTCGGGCAGCTTGAGCACGCCGGCGGCCAGGATCACCGGCGTCGCCAGCAGGAAGGACAGCCTGGCCGCGTCCTCGTGGGAGAGCCCGCGGACCAGGCCGGCGACCATCGACACCCCGGACCGGCTGATCCCCGGCAGCAGCGCGAGGATCTGGGCCGAGCCGACGAGCATCGCGGTGCCGAGGCCGACGCCGGACAACCGGCGGTCCGCCGCCGCGTCCACAGTGGAGGGTGGTGGCGGCGGGCCGGCGCCGGCGCCGACGGCGACCGTTCGTTCGACGGGGGCGGTGGACTTGCGCAGCCGCTCGCCGAGCAGCAGCAGCGCGCCGTTCGCCATCAGGAACACCGCGGCCGGGGTCGGGCGGCCGAGCACGGTGCGGAACGTGTGCTCCAGCAGCAGGCCGGTGATCCCGACCGGGATCGTGGCCAGCACGAGCAGCCAGGCCAGCCGCTGGTCCGGCGTGGCCACCCGGCGGTCCCGGACCGAGGTGAGCAGGCCGCGGACGATGCGCACCCAGTCGGCCCGGAAGAAGACCAGCAGCGCCAGCGCGGTCGCGACGTGCAGCCCGACGATGAACGCCAGGTACGGCGACTCCGGCGCGGACACGTCCAGGTCGGTCGCCCAGCGCCCGCCGACCAGCGCCGGCAGCAGCACGCTGTGCCCGAGGCTGGAGACCGGGAACAGCTCGGTCACGCCCTGGACGAGCCCGACGACGATCGCCTCCGGGTACGTCAGCGCCACGATCCCCACCGATCCCGGCGGGCGGGCTGCCGGCCGACCCGGGCAGGCTACGAGCTGGCAGGTTAGCGGCCGGCAAACCGCCCGGCGTCGACAGCGGCGGCAGGATTGCGCAACTCGAACACGGCCGCCGTGTTCGGCGTGCTGGTGGTGCTGGCCGTGCTCGGTGCCGTGCTCACCGGCATCGTCGGCGCCATCGGCAAGCGGGCGGTGTTCTGGGCGAGCAAGCGGTGAGCGGCCGGCCGGTCCGTACGCTGGGCCGATGGGCCGGCTGCTGGTGGTCGAGGACGACGAGACGATCGGCTCGCTGCTGGAGTCCGGACTGGCCGCCCAGGGCCACCAGGTGACCTGGGCCCGCGGCGGGCGGTCGGCGCTGCGGGAGGCGACGCTGGCCGAGTTCGACCTGGTGCTGCTCGACCTCGGGCTGCCCGACGTCGACGGGGTCGACGTCTGCCGGCAACTGCGGGTGCGCCAGCCCGGCTGCGTGCTGGTCATGCTCACCGCCCGGCGGGACGAGATCGACGTCGTGGTCGGCCTGGAGGCCGGCGCGGACGACTACCTGACCAAGCCGTTCCGGTTCGCCGAGCTGCGGGCGCGGATCCGGGCCCACCTCCGTCGCGGCCCGACCCGGGCCGGCCGCGACGACGCGGTGCACCTGGTCGGCGCGCTGACCGTCGACACGACCGCGCGCCGCTGCCTGCTCGGCGGGCGGGAGGTGCCGCTGCGGGCCAAGGAGTTCGACCTGCTGGCCCGGCTGGCCGCCGACGCCGGCGCCGCGCTCAGCCGGGAGACGCTCATGTCCGACGTCTGGGACGAGCACTGGTCCGGCTCCACCAAGACCCTTGACGTGCACGTGGCCGCCCTCCGCCGGCGCCTGGACGAGGCCGCGGCCGCCGCCGCCGCAGCGCCCGTCCGGATCACCACCCTGCGCGGCCGGGGCTACCGCCTCGACGCCGGCTGACCGGGGCGGACGGCCAGCTGGCAGGGGGTCGCCAGCGCGACGCCGAGCTCGGCGGGGATACGGCGGTGGCGGGGTCGACGGCGGTGATCATGCCGGTGGTCGCGGTGGTGAACAGCCAGCGGCTGTCCGGGGACCAGACCAGGGCGTCCTCGACCGGGCTGGTCGATGGACACGCCGAGCGGGCGGCTCGCGCCGGTGGCCAGGTCGAGCAGGTACGGGACCGGGGTGCCGTCGCCGCGGAGTCGGAACATCGCGGCGGTGCGGCCGTTCGGCGCGACGACGCCGCGCGGCACGTCGGCGGTCAGCGCGGCCGGCACCGCCCGGCGGGCTCCGGTCGCCCGATCGATCGCGTACGGCCGGCAGCGGTGGGTGGCGTCGCACTCCAGCGTCACCCACCGGCTCGGCCCGACCGCGAGCAGGGCGCCGGTGGTGATCCGGCGCAGCCCGGTCGGCGTCGCCGCGTACACGCCGCCGGTGGCCCGGAAGACCAGTCCGCCGGCGCCGTCGCCGGCGACCTCGGGGGTCGACTCCGGCACCGGGACGAAGGCCCGGGCCCGACCGTCCGCCACACCGCGCAGCACCATCGTCGCGTCGCCCTGCAGCCAGACCGTGTCCGGCGTCGGGCCGGGGAACGCCGCTCCCCCGCCGCTCGAGCGCCGCCGGCAGCGGCCGGACCGTCCGACCGTCCGGCACGACGTACCCGGGCACCTGGTCGAGGGACCGCACCACCGCGCGGTCCCTGGTGACGACGAACGACACCGGCGCCCCGCTGAGCAGCGCCGGCACCGCGGTCCGGGTGATCCGACCGGCGTCCGGCTCGATCCGGACGACCTCCTCGGCGCCCCGGGCGAACAGCTCCCAGCCGGCCGGTCACCCCGAGCAGGGAGTGGCCGAGGGTCATCACCGCGACCGGCGGAGGCGAGCCGACCGGCGACGGCATGGTCGGCAGCGTCGTCGGAACGGGCGCCCGCACCGGCTCGACGGGACCGGCCCGACCGAGCCCGACCGCCACCAGCACGACGGCCAGCGGCACCAGCAGCCATCTCGACCAGCGCGGCAGCCGGACCCGGCGCGGGTCCCGCCCGCTGTCGAGAAGCTCAGCGCCAGGCTCCACCGCCTCAGTGTCACCCGCCGGACGCCGGATGAGACCCTATGCTGCCCCGATGGGCGCCAGGGAGGTCGTCGCCTCGTTCTGGAGCGCGATGAAGGACAACGACTGGGCGCGGGCCGCCGGTCACCTGGCCGAGGACTGCCCGGTCGACTGGCCCTGCTCGGGCGAGCGGATCGTCGGCCGGGCGGACTTCGCCTCCGTCCAGGCCGGCTACCCGAGCGCCACCGGGCGGTGGACCTTCGACGTGCACCGGCTGCTCGCCGACGGCGACACCGCGGTGAGCGAGGTGACCGTCAGCGACGGCGATCAGTCGGCGGTGGTCGTCGCGTTCTCCACGGTCGACGGGGGTGCGATCACCCGCCAGGTCGAGTACTGGCCGGAGCCGTACGACCCGCGGCCCGGCCGGGCCGGGCCTGACCCGGCCGATCCCGCGGATACCGTGAGCCACGGCCGGCTCCGTGTCCTCGCCACGTGCCGGGGATCGGGCCGGGCCGGGTCGTAGTGCCGGGGCCGGCGCGGCAGGCCGGCGGCGGGCGGCCGCCGGCCCGCCCGGCTCACCCGCCGAGCGTGTGGAACAGCTCGGTGTGGTCGCGGGTGCCGAGGATGTCGAGCGCACCCGGCCCCCGGCCCCAGATCGGGACGACCGCGCCGGTGTGCTGCTGGCTCGGCGGCACCGCCACCGGCGGGTTGCCGTCGCCACCGAAGCCCGCGGTCCCGTACGTCAGGGTCAGCGTCTGGCCGTCCCTGGTGGTCAGGTTGGTCGAGTAGCCGGTCGGCAGCCCGGTGCCGGTCGAGTCCTCGCCGACGATCTGGCTGGTGTGCGCGTGGTCGGCGGTCACGAGGATCAGCGTGTCGGGGTGCGAGCGCTGGTAGTCGAGGGCCACCCCGATCGCCTTGTCGAACGCCACGGTCTCCCCCAGCTGGCCGCAGGCGTTGGTCGCGTGGTCCTGCTTGTCGATCGACGCGCCCTCGACCTGGAGGAAGAAGCCCTTGCGGTTCTCCAGCAGGCCGATCGCCTTCGAGGTCATGGCGGCCAGGCTCGGCTCGTTCGCCGGGCGCTGGTTCTCGGCGCAGCGGACCGGGGCGTTGCCCTTGCCGAGCGAGGCGGCCGGGCCGCTCCACTCCAGGGACATGGTGCCGGAGTTGAACAGTCCCAGCACCGGCCTACCGGACCGGGCGGCGGACAGGCCGGAGGCGTCGGTGACGACCCGGTAGCCCTGCGCCTGGGCCGAGTCGACCACCGTGCGCCCGGTGAACCGGCCGCCGGTCACGGTCTGCTCGAACCGGGCCCGGCCGCCGCCGAGCAGCACGTCGACCTTGTGGTCGACCTCCTGTTCCGCGATCGAGCCGACCCCGCCGGCCTGCTTCGTCTCGGTCGGGCAGAGGGTCACCGTGTCCGCCGGGCCCTGGCAGCCGCGCTGCGAGACATGCGAGGCGAGCACGGCCGGGGTGGCGTCGGTCAGCTCGGCGGTGGAGACGTTGCCGACCTTGAGACCGTGCCGCTGCGCCCGCTCCAGCACGGTCTGCAGGTTCTGGCCGGGGACGGTCAGCGCCGCGCTCGGCCCCTGCGAGATCCGCTCGTCGATGGTCTTCTGCCCGGTCGCCCACATCGTGCCGGTGGAGGCCGAGTCGGGGTCGTAGTCGGGCAGGAACGGCGGCGCCGCAGCCGGCTTCACCGACCAGGTCGTCTGGAAGCCGGTCAACGGCAGCCGATCGACGTCGAGCGGGTTGCGGACGCCCTGGTAGTAGCGGGCGGCGGTGATTTCCTGGGTGCCCATGCCGTCGCCGAGGAAGAAGATCACGTTCTTGGCGTGCTCGGTGCCGTTGCCCAGGCTCTCTGCGACCGCCCTGGCGGCGGCGTCGGAGCCGCCGCGGGAGAACGCGCCCGTCGCCGCCGCCGATCCCGCGCCGACGGTGACGATCACCGCCGCGACGGCGATCGCGGTCGTCAGCTTGGTATGCCCCATCTTGTCCCTCCCAGTCGCCATGTCGAACGCCTGGAACCTAAAGATGTCGCGGGCACACGGGATGACCAGAGAGTGACGAGCGGATGACCATTGGGCACTACCGATGCCCGGCCGGACCACTGTCTTGGGCTCGGCGGTCGTTGTGAGTTCGATTCTCGGGAATTGCTTGAAGCAGGCGATTCCAAGAACTGGCAGATCATTGACCGACGCCGGTACAGACGCAGGTCACAGGGCTGTCGAAGGTGTATTCATCCTCCATTCACGCGGCGGCCGGAATGCGGTCGCCGGTTTCAGCCATCGTCCTGCCCGATGCACTACTTGGTTCCCGAGGCAGGGGTGACGATGCATTTCATCCGCAAACGGCGGAGCCGCACGGCGGTGGCCGCCACAGCGGCGGCGGCCGGGCTGGCGGCAGCGGCGCTGCTGGTCTCGCCGGCAACGGCGGCGGCCCAGCCCGGTCCGTCCCGGGCGGACTTCACACCGCCGAAAATCGGTCACGTGTGGACGATCATCCTGGAGAACAAGTCGTACGAGGCGACGTTCACCGGGCTGAACCAGAACAGCTACCTGTGGAAGACGCTGCCCAGCTACGGCGAGCTGCTGCGGCAGTACTACGGCACCGGCCACTTCTCGCTCGACAACTACGTCAGCGCGGTCTCCGGCCAGTCGGCGGCCCCGGACAACCAGAACGACTGCCCGCAGTACGTCAACGTCGCCCCCGGGTTCGCCGCGCCGGACGACCAGACGTTCGCGTCCACCGGCTGCGTCTACCCGGCCCGCGTGCAGACCCTGTTCGACCAGCTCGACCGGACCGGCACCAGCTGGAAGATCTACAACCAGGACATGGGCAACGACCCGGCCCGCGAAGAGGTCTACGAGTGCGGCATCCCCGGTGACCCGTCCGGCGCCGGTGTGCCCGACCCCGGCGGCGCCGAGGCGACCGACGAGTACGTGCCGAAGCACAACCCGGCGCCCTGGTTCCACTCGCTGACCGACGACCCACAGGACTGCAGGGACGTCGTCCCGCTCGACGGCTTCCACGCGACCACCGGCCACCCCGCGATCCCGTCGATCGCGCAGGACCTGAAGTCGATGCGGACCACGCCGGAGTTCTCCTGGATCACGCCCAACAACTGCTCGGACGCGCACGACGCGACCTGCAAGGGCGACAACCTGACCGGCGACCCGAACAACCACCAGGGCGGGCTGTTCGCCGCCGACGTGTTCCTCGAGAAGTACGTCCCGATGATCATGCAGTCGCCGGCCTTCCAGCAGGACGGCATGATCCAGGTGATCTTCGACGAGGCCTTCCCGCCGTACAAGATGTACGGAAACTCGATCGCGGACGCCGACTTCGCGGCCGACGACTCGTTCGGCACGGACAGCAAGACCGGCCAGTCGGCGCAGGCGGAGGCCAACACCGCCCAGTCCGTGGTGGCCTGCTGCAACGAGCTGCCGGGTCCGAACACCACCCAGCCCGGGACCAGGCGTTCAACCAGGACACCACCCCGGGTGGCGGCATCACCGGCGCGGTGTTCATCAGCAGGTTCATCCGGCCGGGCTCGATCAGCGATCAGCCGTACAACCACTACAGCTGGCTGCGCAGCATGGAGGACCTGTTCGGGATCCACTCCGGTGGTCTCGACGGGAAGGGCCACCTCGCGTTCGCCGGAATGGACGGCCTGCGGCCGTTCGGCCCGGACATCTACAACAACGCCTCCGGACGCGCGCTGCGGGCGGCCCCGTCGGGCAGCTCGATCTACCCGGCGACCGCGTCGATCGACGAGGCCCCGCAGGCGAAGATCGTCCGGCAGTCGGTGCCGGTCGGGTGATCATGCTCCGTCCGTCGGGCGCCCGGACCGCTCTCCGGTCCGGGCGCCCGGCTCTCGTCGCCGCCGTCGCCGGGGCGCTGCTGGTCGCCGGGTGCACGTCTGATCCGGCCCCGGCGGCGGCGCCCGACCCCGACCCGTCGCAGGTCGTCGCCTCGCTCGGCGCGGTGCCGATCCCGCCGACCGGCTCGACGCTGCCCACGCCGACCGCGGTCGTGGGCCACCCGGCGGTGCTGGCGATGGGCGAGCCGGTGCTGCTGCACCTGCCCGGGACCGAGGCCCTGGTCACCGCGCTCGGCCCGGACCAGGTGCTGTCCGGACCACAGCGGGGGCAGGATCCGACCACGCCCGCGGTGATCACCCTGCGCGTCACGGTCCGCGGCGGCCGCCCGCTGGCGATCGGCACCGACGAGTTGTCCTCCCGGGACGAGACCGGCGAGGCCATCGCGTTGAAGCCGGCGAGCGCCGACCGGTCCACGGCGAAGGCCGGCGGGACCGCGTCGGTGGCGGTGCGCGGGACGTACCACTCCGGGTCGGCCCAGGTGACCTGGCGGCACGACGGCCACGTGCTCGCGCTGTGGACGTTCACGATCGAGCTGGACTGACCTCGTCGAGCAAGATGAGGCACTTTCTGGCAGTGTGGCCCGATGGTGCCTCCTGTGCTGGCCAGCTTGCTGCTCGGCAGCGCCGACCCCGACCGGCTGCGTGACTGGTACGTCCGGGTGCTCGGTGCCGAACCGGACCCGGACGGGTTCCTGCACTTCGGGCCGGTCGCCGTGCTCATCGACCGGCGGGACGACGTCGCGGCCGCGGCGGCCGAGCCGGGCCGGGTGATCCTCAACTACACCGTGCCGGACATCGCCGCCGCGGCCCGACAGCTCGACGGGCACGGTGTCACCTGGGTGGCGCCGGTCGAATACCGCGAGCAGGGCGGGGCCTGGTTCGGCACCGTGCAGGATCCGGACGGCAACTACGTGCAGCTCATCCAGCTCACTCCCGACTACTGGCGGCAGCGGCGGGCCCGGCACCAGGGCTCGCCGCTGGCCCGCGCGGTGCTGCGGGACGCGGGGATCGGCGTCCGGCTGCCGGCCCAGGACCTCGACCGCGCCCGCGCGTTCTACGCCGAGCGGCTCGGCCTGGAGCCGGTCGAGTCCCGCCCGGGCGGCCTGCGCTACGCGTGTGGCGGCGACTCGTTCGTGCTGTTCCAGTCGGGCGGGCGGGCCACCGGCGACCACACCCAGATGGGCTTCTACGTTCCGGACATCGAGGCCGCCGTGGCCGAGCTGCGCGACCGCGGCCTGGTCTTCGACGAGGTCGAGATGCCCGGGACGAGCTCGCCGGACGGGATCGTCGACATCCCCGGCAACTACCCGTCCACCGGGTCGGTCGGCGAGCGGGCCAGGTGGTTCCACGACAGCGAGGGCAATCTTCTCGGGCTGGGACAAATGGTCATGCCGGGCACGCCGGACGCCGAGCGGCTGGGCTGGTAGGGGCAACACGCTCGTCCAGGGACTCCCGCTGGCCCGCTCGGCGATGCATCATCTAGGCGACGACGTCCTGGTACGCCTGGAGGACGCGATGACCGAGGGCCTGCAGCGGCACAGTGACGAGGCTCAGACGTGGCCTGGCCGAGGTCGGCCGCCCGTGGTGGTGGTCGGCGTGGACGGCAGTCCCGCCTCGCGCTGCGCGGCCCTGGCCGCCGGCAGCTCGGCCCGCGCCCTCGGCGGCACCGTCGTCGCCGTGCACGTGCCGACCCTCTCCCCCTGGCAGTCGATCGCCGCCAGCCTCGGCGCGGCCCAGGCGCTGGCCGAGACCAGGGAGCTGACCTGCCGGCAGATCGAGGCCGAGCTGGCCACCCTGTTCGACCTGGTGGACGTGCCGTGGCGGTTCGTCGTCGGGCACGGCGCCGTGGACACATCGCTGATCCGGATCGCCGCCGAGCTGCACGCCGCCGTGGTCGTCGTCGGCACGCCGCGCCGGACGCTGCGGGCCCGGCTGGCCCACCTCGTGGTCCCGAACGTGCCCCGGATGCTGCTGCGCTCGGGCACCGACCGCATCCTGATCGCCTGACTTTTCCCGCGGGCCCACGTCATGCCGCCGCCGTCGCGCGGTGTACCTGGAGGGGCCCGGTCCCGGGTCCGCAGGGTGACGACCCGGGAGGTGAGATGCCGTTCGCGGTGCGGAGCCGGCAGGCCGACGGCGTGACGGTGGTCGACGTCGGCGGCGAGGTCGACATCGAGACGGCGCCGCGGATGCGGGCCGCGCTGGCCGCGGCGGTCGACGCCGGGCTGCCGGTCGTGGTCGACCTGGGCGGGGTGACGTTCATGGACTCGTTCGGGTTCGGCGTGCTCGCCGCGGCGCACCAGCAGGGCGCCCGGGCCGGTACGCCGGTGCTGCTGCGGGCGGTCTCGCACCGGATCCGCCATCTGCTCGACCTGCTCGGCCTCGACGCGGTCCTGAACATCGAGCCGGAGCCGGACGGGCAGCGTCCGCAGGAACACCGCCCCCAGGGCTAGGTCCTCCTCCGGCGGGCGGGTGCCCTCGAGGAAGCCACGCTGCGCCATGTCGGAGGCGGCCAGCACCTCGACCAGGAACGCCGCGGCCGCCTCGGCGACCTCCAGCCGGTCGGCGCTCGCCGGCCGCCCGGAGCAGGTCGAGGGTGACCGAGTTGTGCACCTGCACCAGGTCCAGCAGCCCGACCCGGTCGTTGATCGCCGCCCGCCCCAGCTCGTACGCGGAGTGCAGCTGGTGCTCGCCGCGCCGGGACAGGTAGCCGACGAGCGCGGACCGGTAGTCCAGCCGCAGCCGGGCGAGCGCGGGATCGGTCACGGCAGGATCGCGGTCCCGGTGACCGACCGCAGGTAGGCGAGCCCCTCCTCGAGGTCGAGGGCGGTCGGCAGCTCCAGGTGCAGCCCGAGCCGGACCATGCTGACCGCCAGCTCGGGCGCGATCCCGACGATGACGGTCTCGGCGCCGCGCAGCCGGCTCATCCGGGCGATGTCCCGCAGCGTTCGGGAGCCGAACGAGTCGAGCACGTCCAGCGCGGCGACGTCGATGATGACCCCGCGGGCCCGCTGGGCGCCGATCCGCTCGATGAGGTCGCGCTGGAACCGCACCAGCTGGCCGTCGTCCAGCGCCGTGTGGATGGACGCGATGAGGTAGGGCCCTGGCGTGAGGATCGACACCCGCAGCGGCTCCGCCGGCGCCTCCCGGTCAGCCATCGTCCCGGTCAGCCATCCTCGTCGCTCACCCTGATCACCTGGAACCCCAGCAGCCGTTCGGCCTCCTCGATGCCGCCCTGCAGGTCACCGACGGTGTTCATCTTGGTCAGGTCGACGCCGATGGTCACCAGCGTCTGGGCGATCTCCGGGGACAGGCCGGTGATGATCACGCCGGCGCCCATCAGCCGGGACGCGTCGACGGTCTGCACCAGGTGGTTGGCGACCTCGGCGTCGATCTCCGGGACGCCGGTGATGTCGATGACCACGACCTTCGCCCGGTGCCGGCGGATCCCGCCGAGCAGCTGCTCGGTGAGCTGGTGCGGCCCGCTGGGCGTCGAGCACGCCGATGATCGGCAGGATCAGCAGCCGCTCGCGGACCTGCAGGACCGGGGTGGACAGCTCCCGGATGGCGTCCTGCTGCTGCCGGATGATCCGCTCCCGCTCCTGCACGAAGCTCACCGCGACCGTGTTCGCGATCCGGTTCGCCGCCGGCTCGTACGCGTCGAGCACCCGGTTGAGCAGCCCGAAGTCCTGGTGGTACTTCTCGAACAGCGAGCGGGCCAGCACGTCCCGCAGCAGCAGCACGATGCCGACGACCTCGTCGGTCTCCACGCCGCGCGGGATGATCCGCTCGGACAGGTCGCGCGCGTAGTCCTGCAGCGCCTCGACGCTGCCGGTCTCCAGCACCCCGACGTAGTTGTCGTACACCGAGGTGGCCTCGGAGAAGATCTCCTGCTGCGTCATCGCGTGCAGCAGGTCTGCGTCGGTGATCCGGTTGGCCCACTCCCGGCGCAGCTGGGTCCGGTGTCTCCCGCAGGTGGGCGACCAGCTCGGGCAGCAGCAGGTCGTCGCCGGCGGTCGCCTGCGGCTCCCGCCAGGCCGTCCGGTGTCGTGGACGTCATCGCGCTGTCCTCCCTCGTTCCCGGCGTGTTGCCGTCAGCTGCGCAGCCATTTGGTCATGGTCACGGTCGTGCCCTTGCCCACCTCGGAGACGATGTCGAACTCGTCCATCAGCCGGCGGGACCCGGGCAGCCCGAGTCCGAGACCGCCCCGATAGGTGCTGTAACCGTCCTGGAGGGCCGATCTCACGTCGCCGATCCCGGGCCCGACGTCCCGGGCCACGATCATGACCCCGGTCCGCTCGGCCCTGCTCGACCGGGCAGACCATGATCTCGCCGCGCTCGGCGAACTGGACGATGTTGCGGGCGATCTCGGAGATCACGGTCGCGACCAGGGTCGGCCTCGGTCGGCGAGAAGCCGGCCCGGGCGGCGATCTCGCGGCCCTTCTGCCGCGCGGTCGACCACGTCGGCGTCCCGCAGCGACCGGACCCGCACCTCGCTCGTCGTCGCCGGCCGCGGCGGCGGTCGAGCAGCGCCGGGCCCAGCGCCGAGCAGTAGTCGCATTCCAGCAGGTGGCCGGCGGCAGTCCAGCTGCCGCTGGCGCCGGCGCTCGCCGCCGGACAGCGCGATGAGCACCGGCCGGCACCGGTCCGTCGGCGGCGCGCCGGCCTGCCGTCGGCCAGCAGACCTCCACCCGCAGCTTGGCCCGGCTGCGGTTCAGCTGCGCGGCGATCGCGCCCGGGGTCGAGTCGCGGCCGGCGGCCAGCGTCGCGGTGTCGGTGCCCTCCACCTCGTGCGCGACCAGCAGGTCGCGCTCCCGCTCGGGCAGCCGCTGCAGCGCCTCGTCGAGCAACGCAGCGGCGCTCCTCGACCAGCACCTCGTCCTCCGGGGTCGGCGTGCCGCCCGGATCGGCGAGCAGGTGCGCCTTGCGCCGGTCCCGGTCCTGCCGCTCCAGATGCGAGGCGATGAGGTTGCGCGCGGTGACGATCGCGTACGGCACCAGCGCCTCCGGCTCGAGCCGGGCCCGGGCGCCCATCATCCGGGCCAGCGTCTCCTGGACCAGGTCGTCGACGAGGTGCGGGTCCCGCATCCGGGCGGCGACGACGCGGCGGACCACCGGCAGCAGGTCGAGGATCGCCTCGTCCTCCCCGCCGACGGAGGCAGCACCGTCCTGGCCCACGAGCGCCTCCCTACCCAGCCCGCTCCGGGCCGATGCCCCCGGTGAAGGGACTCGGCAGTCCCGGTACGTGACACGGCCCACGCCGGGGATTCAGGTTCTGCCCGGGCGCAGGTTCGTTCCGGTGCACTCTGGGCACCCTTTCCAGAGGGGCCGGGGGCCGGATCGGGAGTTGGTCGATCGTGGAGCGGGCGGAGGCACGGCTGTCGGGCGAGCTGCGCCGGCTGTACGCGGCCGCCGGCCGGCCCGAGCTCGCCGACGTGGTGCGCTGGGGCGCCGGCCGGCGCCCGCCGATCTGGTTCAGCGTGCCGTCGCTGGCCGACTGGCTGCGCCCGCGCAAGGTCGCGGTGCCGAGCGAGGGTGCGCTGCTGGCGTTCGTCGAGTTCCTCTGCGGCCGGGCCGGCCGGCCGGTGCCGCGGCAGTGGTGGCGGCAGCTGCGCCGGGCCGCCTGGGTCGAGACCCACCCCGGCGCCCGCGCCGCCGGCCCGCCCCGGCCTGAGCGACCTCAGCACTGGCGAGCCGGGTCCCCGGAGCGGTGCCCTCCCGGTCGCCCGGAAGGGCACGCGGCCGGCCGCCGGTGCCGGTACGGTCGCCGGGACCGGGACATCGACGGGGGGACGGCATGGTCACGGGCACGGGGGACCCGATCGCGGGCGGGTACGCGCTGACGCTCGACCCGGCCGAGGTCACGCGCTACCGGATGATGGCCGAGCAGGCCAGGTCGGCCGAGGCGGAGCTCTGGCGGACTGGCCGGAGTCGGGCCCGGCGCCCGGGTGGCGGACGTCGGCTGCGGGCCGGGCGCGCTGCTGCCGCTGCTCGCGGCCGAGGTCGGGCCGGACGGCGAGGTCGTGGGCGTCGACGGCGACCCGGCCGCGGTGGCCGCCGCGACCGCATACGCCGCCGGGGCCGGGCGGGTCTCGGTCCGGGCGGCGCCGGCCGAGGCGACCGGGCTGCCGGCCGGGGCGTTCGACACGGTGATGGTCCGGCACGTGCTCGCCCACAACGGCGGCCGCGAGCAGGCGATCGTCGACCACCTGGCCACGCTGCTGCGCCCGGGCGGCTGCCTCTACCTGGTCGACGCGTACGGCCGGGGCATGGCCACCGAGCCGGACCTGCCCGTGCTGGCCGAGATCGGCGAGCGCTACCACGCCTTCCACGCCGCCCGCGGCAACGACCTGCGGGCCGGGCTGCACCTGGCCGGCTGGCTGCGGGCCGCCGGCCTGGAGCTGGTCGACTTCCGCGGGACGTACCAGATCGTCACGTTCCCGCCGGGGCTGCGGCCGCCGGCCTGGGCCGCCCGCGACGCGATGCTGGCCGCCGGCGTGGTGACGGCCGCGGACCTGGAGCGCTGGGACCGCGAGCTGACCGAGCTGGACGCTGACCCGGACCGGCCGACCGGCTTCATGCCGATCTTCACCGCGATCGGCCGTGCCGGCGGCTGATCGCCAGCGCAGGTCTCAGGCCGCCGGCAGCTCGGTCAGCCGGTCGAGCACGTGCTCGGCGATCGCCAGGCAGGAGGTGGCCGCGGGCGACGGCGCGTTGCGGACGGCGACGACCGGGCCGAGCCGGCTGATCCGGAAGTCGTCGACCAGCGAGCCGTCCGGGTCGACGGCCTGCGCCCGCACCCCGGCGGCCGCGCTGACCACGTCGGCCGGCCGCAGTGCGGGGACGTACTCGCGGGCCCTGGCGACGTAGGTGCGCTTGGAGAACGACCCGCGCAGCTCGAACACCCCGGCCCGCCAGTGCCTCCGGAACAGCCGCCGCGCGCCGGGCGAGCGCAGTACCGCGGCCAGCTCGGCCGGCACCACGTCCCGGCGCCGGTAGCCCTCCCGGGCGGTGGCCAGCACCGCGTTCGGCCCGATGTCGACACTGCCGTCCACCCGCGGGGTGAAGTGCACGCCGAGGAACGGGTACGCCGGATCCGGCACCGGATAGACCAGCCCGCGGACCAGGCCGGCCCGCTCCGGCAGCAGCCGGTAGTACTCGCCGCGGAACGGCACGATCACCGGGTCGGCACCGTCGCCGGCCATCCGCGCGACCAGGTCCGACTGCAGCCCGGCGCAGACGACGAGCTGGTCGAGCCGGTGCTCGGACTCCCCCGCCCGGACGGTCACCGTCACGCCCGGCCGGATCGCGGTGACCGGCGCGCCGAGCAGCACCCGGCCGCCGAGTGCGCCGGATCTCGTCGGCCAACGCCCGCGCCACCGCCGGGTAGTCCACGATCGCCGTCGTCGGCGAGTGCAGCGCCGCGACCCCGGCCACGCCCGGCTCGATCTCCCGCAGCGCCGCCGCGTCCAGCCACCGCACGCCCGGCACGCCGTTGCGCAGCGCCCGGGACTCGATCCCGCGCAGCCGCTCGCGCTCGACCTCGTCGCGGGCGACGACCACCTTCCCGATCTCCCGGTACGCCACGTCGTGCTCGGCGCAGAAGTCCTTGAGCAGGCCGACCCCGCGCCGGCACAGCGTCGCCTTGAGCGAGCCGGGCGGGTAGTAGAGCCCGGCGTGCACGACCCCGGAGTTGTGCCCCGACTGGTGCCGGGCGAGGTCGGGCTCCTTGTCGAACACCGTCACCTCGGCCCCGCGCCGGGCCAGCGCCCGCCCGATCGCCAGCCCGACCAGCCCCGCCCCCACGACCCCCACCCTCGCCACGGCCCGATGCTATGTGCCGCCCGCGGACGGACGTGGCCGATCGGACGGGTCGGGCCCGGTGGTGGCGCGGCCCGGTCCGGTTCCGCCGCGGCCGGACGTGGCTGATCGGGGCGCAGGGCGGCGGCCCGGAGGGGCTTCGCCGGGCGTCCGGCCGGCGCAGCCGGTCAGGTGCGCGGCTCGTACCGGTCCAGGTGGGTGGCGGCCCGGACCCGGGCCCGCAGTGCGGCCAGGTCACCATCGAGCGCGCCATGGGTACGCGCCTGCACCAGCAGGTTGCCGAGGGCGGTCGCCTCGACCGGGCCGGCCAGCACCGGCCGGCCGGCGGCGTCGGCGGTCAGCTGGCAGAGCAGCGCGTTGCGGGCCCCGCCGCCGACGAGGTGCACGACCTCCACCGGCTGTCCGGACAGCCGCTGCGCATCGTCGATCGCGGCGGCGAACGCGAGCGCAAGGCTGTCGAGGATGCAGCGGACGACGACCTCCGGACTGTCCTCGATCGGGCGCCCAGCGACCCGGGCGATGCGCGCCGGCATGTCGCCGGGCGGCAGGAACGCCGGGTCGTCCGGGTCGATCCGGGGGCCACCCGGCGGCAGCACGGCCGCCGCGGCGAGGACGTCACCCAGCTCGACCCCGAGCCCGCGCAGGTTCCAGGCTCGCAGCGACTCGCTGAGCAGCCAGAGGCCCATCACGTTGCGCAGGTAGCGGATCGTCCCGTCCACGCCGCGCTCGTTGGTGAAGTTCGCCCGGCGGCCGGCCTCGGTGAGCACCGGTGCGTCGAGCTCGACGCCGACCAGACCCCAGGTGCCGCAGGACACGTAGCCGAACCGGGGGGTCACCGCCGGCACCCCCACCACCGCCGACGCGGTGTCGTGCGAGCCGACGGTGCTGACCAGCAACTCGTGGTCGAGACCCAGCTCGGCCCGCACCGGCTCGGTCACACCGGCCAGCACCCGGCCGGGAGGCACCACGTCCGGCAGCAGCCCGGCCGGCAGGCCGAGCCCGTCGAGCACCTCCGGCGCCCAGTCGCCGGTACGGGCGTCGAGCAGGCCGGTGGTAGACGCGATGGTCTGTTCGGCCGCGCGTACACCGGTCAACCAGTAACCGAGCAGGTCGGGCGTCAGCAGCGCCTGCCAGCCGGGCTCGAGCCGGCGCTCGGCGGCGAGCTGGTAGAGCGTGCTGAACGGCAGGAACTGCGCGCCGGTCAGCTCGTACAGCCGGGCCGGGTCGAGCTTGCGATGCACGTCGTCGAGCACCGCGGCGGTCCGGCCGTCGCGGTAGTGACGGGGGTTGCCGAGCAGCATGCCGTCCGCGTCGAGCAGGCCGTAGTCGACGCCCCAGGAGTCGATCGCGAGCCCGGCCAGCCCACCGGACCGCCGCTCGGCCGCCCGGACCCCGTCGAGCACGTCCAGGTAGAGGCCGAGGGCATCCCAGTAGAGGCCGCCGGGCAGCGGGACCGGGCCGTTGCGGAACCGGCTGACCTCGGTGAGCTCGAGCGTGTCCGGACCGATCCGGCCGAGCACGACGCGGCCACTGGAGGCACCGAGGTCGACGCGCAGCCAGCGCGAGCGGACCGCTCATCGCAGGACCCTCATCGCAGGACCCTCATCGCAGGAACGCCGCGGCGACGCCGGAGTCGACCGGGACGTGCAGGCCGGTGGTCTGGGCCAGGTCGCCGGCGGTCAACACGAACACGGCCGCCGCGACGTGCTCCGGCAGGACCTCCTGGCCGAGCAGCGTCCGCTTGGCGTAGTACGCACCCAGGTCCTCCTCGCTGACCCCGTAGACCTCGGCCCGCTCGGCGCCCCAGCCGCCGGCGAAGATCCCGGAGCCGCGGACGACGCCGTCGGGGTTGATGCCGTTGACCCGGATGCCGTGCGGCCCGAGCTCGGCCGCGAGGAGCCGGACCTGGTGGGCCTGGTCGGCCTTCGTCGCCCCGTAGGCGACGTTGTTCGGACCGGCGAACAGCGAGTTCTTGCTGGAGATGTAGACGATGTCGCCGCCGAGGCCCTGAGCCGCATGACCCCTGCGGCCGCGCGGGAGACCAGGAACGACCCGCGCGCCATGACGTCGTGCTGCCGGTCCCAGTCGGACGGTGGTCTCCAGCAGCGGCTTGGAGATCGACAGGCCGGCGTTGTTGACCACCAGGTCGACCCCGCCGAACGCGAGCACCGCGGCCGCCAGCCCGCGGCGCGACCGCGCCCTCGTCGGACACGTCGGCGGCGACGCCCACCGCGACGTCGGCGGACCCGAGTCGACGCGGCCACCTCGGCCGCCCGTGTCGCGTCGAGGTCGGCGACGACCACGCAGGCTCCCTCCGCCGCGAGCCGCTCGGCCACGGCCTTGCCGATGCCCGACGCCGGCGCCGGTGACGAACGCGACCCGGGTCGCCAGCGGCTTCGGCCTCGGCATCCGGGCCAGCTTCGCCTCCTCCAGCGGCCAGTACTCGATGCGGAACTTCTCCGACTCCGTCGATCGGCGCGTAGGTCGAGATGGCCTCGGCGCCCCGCATGACAGTTGATCGCGTTGACGTAGAACTCGCCGGCCACCCGCGCGGTCTGCTTGTTCGCGCCGAAGGTGAACATGCCGACGCCGGGCACCAGCACGATCGCCGGGTCGGCGCCGCGCATCGGCGGGGTGCCGGCGTCGGCGTGCCGCTCGTAGTAGGCGCGGTAGTCCGCCCGGTAGCGCGCGTGCAGCTCGCTGAGCCGGTCCGATGATCTCGTCAGCCGAGGCGATCCCGGGCAGGTCGAGGACCAGCGGCCGCACCTTGGTGCGCAGGAAGTGGTCCGGGCAGGACGTGCCGAGCGCGGCCAGCGCGGTGCGCTCGCGGGCCAGGAAGTCGAGCACGACGTCGCTGTCGGTGAAGTGGCCGACCTGCGGCCGTCGGTGGAGACCAGCCCGCGGATGCGTCGGGAAGATCGCGGCCGCCTTGCGCCCGCCGCTCGCGCTCCGCCAGCGGCTCGTTGCCGGGCACGACCGCGCCGAACGGGTCCGGCCTGCCCGTGCTCGTCGATGGAATCGGCTGCGCGGTCCGGATGATCTCCAGCGAGTTGCGCCTCGCACTCGTCGCTGGTCTGGCGCCCCACGCGGTGATGCCGTGCCCGCCCAGGATCACGCCGATCGCCTGCGGGTTGGCGTCCTGGACCGCGGCGATGTCCAGGCCGAGCTGGAAGCCGGGCCGCCGCCACGGCACCCACAGCACCCGGTCGCCGAAGACTCCTGCGTCAGGGCCTCGCCGTCGGCGGCCGTGGCCAGCGCGATCCCCGAGTCGGGGTGCAGGTGGTCGACGTGGGCGGCGTCGACCAGCCCGTGCATGGCGGTGTCGATCGACGGCGCCGCGCCGCCCTGGCCGTGCAGGCAGTAGTCGAACGCGGCGACCATCTCGTCCTCGCGCTCGACCCCCGGGTAGGCATCGACCAGTGCCCGCAGCCGGTCGAGCCGCAGCACCGCCAGACCGGGCTCGGTCAGCGTGCCGAGGTCGCCACCGGAGCCCTTGACCCACAGCAGCTCGACCGGGCTGCCGGTGACCGGGTCGGTCACCGCTGCCCTTGGCCGAGGTGTTGCCGCCGGCGTAGTTGGTGTTGCGCGGGTCGGCACCGAGCCGGTTGCTCCGGGTGACGAGCAGCTCGTACACTGTGGAGTGCGTCATCAGGCGCCCCAACCGGCTTGCTGCCCGCCGGCTCGTTCGGCGCGGATGCGCTCGAAGTAGCCGGAGCGCTGATAGGCGGCGACCGGGTCAGGGTCCAGGCCCAGGTCCGTCCGCAGGTCGGCCAGCAGGGGGCGTACGTCGGTGTTGTAGGCGTCCATGAGCACGGCGTTGGCGCCGAGCACGTCGCCCGCCTGCTGCGCGGCGGCCAGTGCGGCCGCGTCGACGATCAGCGCCTTGGCCGTGGCCTCCTGGACGTTCATCACCGAGCGGATGACCGCCGGGATCTTGGCCTCGATGTTGTGGCACTGGTCGAGCATGAACGCGATGCCCGACTCCGGCCCCAGCGGCCTCGCCCTGCGACGATCTCGTGCATGATCCGGAACAGCTGGAACGGGTCGGCGGACGCCGGCCATCAGGTCGTCGTCGGCATAGAAGCGCGAGTTGAAGTCGAAGCGCACCGAGCTTGCCGGCCCGCAGCAGGAACGCGACGATGAACTCGATGTTGGTGCCGGGCGCGTGGTGACCGGTGTCGATGCAGACGACGGCGCGCGGGCCGAGCTCGAGGCAGTGCGCGTACGAGGTGCCCCAGTCCGGGCACGTCCATCGTGTAGAAGGACGGCTCGAACAGCTTGTACTCCAGCACCAGCCGCTGCTCGTCCCCGAGCCGGTCATAGACCTCGCGCAGCGCAGCGGCGAGCCGGTCCTGCCGGGCGCGGATGTTGTCCTGACCGGGATAGTTGGTGCCGTCGGAGAACCAGAGCTTGAGGTCGCGCGACCCCGTCTGGTCCATGATGTCGATGCACTCGAGCAGGTGGTCGGTCGCCTTGCGCCGCACGCCCGGGTCGGGGTTGGTGACGCTGCCGAGCTTGTAGTCGTTGTCCTGGAAGACGTTGGCGTTGATCGTGCCGAGCGCACGCCCTGGTCGGCCGCGTACTTCGCCAGCTCGTCGTAGTCGTCGACCTTGTCCCACGGGATGTGCAGGGCGACGCTCGGCGCCACGCCGGTGAACCGATGCACGGTGCGGCGTCGTCGATCTTCTCCTCCGGGGTCGCGGCACGCCCTCCTGCGGGAACACCTTGAACCGGGTGCCCGAGTTGCCGTATCCCCAGGAGGGCGTCTCGATCCGCTGCTCGCGCAACACGTCCAGCACCCGGCTGCGCGTGTCCGCGGTGAGCTCAGTCATTGCTTCGTCTCCCTCTGCGAGGCGTTACGCCGCGTTGGTCGTCACGATGGAACGTTCTCCCGGGTCGCGCCAGAGTGCGCGACCCGGTACCGATTGTCTAGCCCTTCACCGCGCCAGACGTCATGCCGGCCACGATCTGCCGGTTGAAGAACAGGAACATGATCAGTGGCGGGATGGTGATCAGCAGGATGTCCATGAACAGCAGGTTGTTCTGCGTGACGAACTGGCTCTTGAAGTTGTACAGCGTCAGCTGCACGGTGGCGTTCTCGTCGCCCGGCAGGAAGTAGAGCGCGTTGGCGAAGGTGTTGAAGACGTTGACCGACTGCACGACGATGACCGTGACGATGACCGGACGCAGCAGCGGGAAGATGACCCGGAAGAAGATCCGCAAGCGGCGACGCCCCGTCGATCATCGCGGCCTCGTCGAGGTCGCGTGGGATCGGCGCGATGAACGCCCGGAACAGCAGGATGCAGAACGCCAGACCCAACGCACCCTCGACCAGGATGAGACCGGGCAGCGTCTTGAACAGGTGCAGCTTCTGCAGCACCCAGATCGTCGGCACGACCGCGGGCGGGATGATGAGCCCGGCCAGCACCAGCAGGTTGACCATGCCGTTCCACCGGCTCGCCGGCGTTGCAGGACGTAGGCCGACCATGGCGCCCAGGATCACCATGATCGTCACGGCTGGCCACGGTCAGGATGGTGCTGTTGATGAACGCGATGACCAGGATGTAGTCACGCGGCGAGAGGGTGTCCTTGAAGTTCTGCACGAGCTGGAAGGGGTCGGGCCAGGAGAAGTCCAGACAACGCGGACTGCTGCACGTTCTTGACCGCGATCGAGGCGATGAACGCGAACGGGCACCAGGAAGACGATGGCGAAGGCGACGATGGAGACGGTCCCAGCAGCAGGCTCTTGGGCGACTTCACAGCTCGACCTCCTTGCGGTTGAGGAACCAGAACAGCGGGCAGCACGATGAGGGTGACCAGCAGGAACAGCACGACGTTGCCGGCGGTCGACAGGCCGTAGAAGCCGGCCTGGTACTGCTTGTAGATCACCGAGGCGATGACGTCGCGAGGTGAACCCGGGGCCGCCGCCGGTCATCGCCCAGATCAGGTCGAAGGACCGCAGCCCGCCGATGAGCGAGAGGAGGATGACGGTGACCGTCGCCGGCCGGGCCAGCGGCAGGATGATGTGCCGGAACCGGTCGAACGCGGTGGCGCCGTCCATCTTGGCCGCCTCGAAGTACTCGTGCGGGATGGACACGATCCCGGCGATGTAGATGACCGTGGCCAGGCCGACGCCTTTCCAGATGTCGACGAACGCGACCGAGAGCAGGGCCCACTTCGGGTCGCCCAGCCAGTCCGGACCCGTGATTCCGATGACGCCCAAGGCGTCGTTGATCAGTCCTTCCGGGTCCATCAGGGCGGTGAAGGTGAGGCCGACACCGATAAAGCTCACCAGCACGGGGAAGAACACGACCGAGCGCAGGAAGGTGCGCCCGGTGATCTGGGACGTGAGCAGCACCGCCAGCAGCATGCCGAGCACGACCTTCGCGCCGGAGGTGACCACGGCGTAGATCAGGGTGTGCTGGAGGCCTTTGCCAGTGCCGGCTCGCTGAAGAAGGTGCGGTAGTTGTCCAGCCCGATGAAGTGGTAGTCGAACAGCGTCCAGCGGGTCAGGCTGAAGAAGAACGACGCGAAGGTCGGGATGATGAACAGCACCCCGAACAGACGGCCGCGGGCAGGTAGAACCAGTACGGATAGGTGCTGGTCGGATGGCGCGTCGCCCCCCGAGGCGGCTGCTTGGTTGCTTTCTTGTCGTGGCTGTGGCCATGGTCGGGCTCCTCCTTGTGGCGGGCGCCCGGTCCCGCCCGGGGGCGGCACGCACGGCCGGTGGCTAGTCCCAGCCGGGGAGGCCGAGCTGCTGAGCCTGCTTCTTCACGTCCTCGTCGTAGAGCTTCGCCGCGCTCTGCAGCCTGCGGATGCCGGAGCCGACCTCGATCAGGATCTGCTCCAGGTTCGGGCCCTTGATCGGCGAGAGGAACTCCAGCGCCGGGCTGGACGCCTCCTCGTCGAAGTAGGGCACGACGTCCTGCACGCGGGCGGAACGTCCGCGGGCAGCGTGCAAGCCCTTGACCATGTACGGCCCGGTCGGGGGCGTGCCGGTCGTGTAGCACGTCGCCGGCCGGGGGAAGCGATGAAGGCGAGGAACTTCTTCGCCACCGTCAGCTTGTCCCTCGGTGGACTTCGGGATGTAGACGCCGCCGGGTACCACGTGGTCACACCGTTCGTCGCGGCATCGTCACCGGGCAGCGCGAAGAAACCGACGTTCTTGACCTTGTCCGGGGTGTCAACGATGCCGGGACAACAACTGTCAGCATCGGGTACTGCGCACCCTCCCGGTCGCGAGCTTCTTCAGCGCCTCGGCGTTCGTGGTCGAGGCGTAGTCCTTGTTCAGGTAGCCCGTGGCGTGGACCTCCTGCAGGCGCTGGAAGCTCTTCACGGCGGGGTCGGTCGCGTACTTACTTCTTCGCCGTGTACTGCTCGGCGAAGTCCGGTTCGGCCGCGGCACATTGTGGAAGTCGCCAGCACGAACAGCTGCGAGGTCCAGGTGTCCTTGTAGGACTGGATCACCGGAGGGACTCCGGCGGCCTTGATCTTCTTGTTGTTCGCCATGAACTCGGCCCAGGTCTTCGGCACCGACAGACCGAGCTTGTCGAAGATCGGCTTGTTGTAGAGGACCCCACCACCAAAGGCGGTGCCGAACGGCACGCCATAGAACTTGTCGCTCCTGCCGAGACCACCGGGAAGAACGAGGGTCGCCATTCGCGACTTCGTCGTCGGTCAGCGGGACCAGGTCTGCTTCGGGTTGATCGCCTGGAACAGCGAACCCGAGTTGTACATGAAGACATCGGTCATGTCGCCGGTCGACAGCCTCGTCTTGACGATGTTGTCACCATCGCCGCCACCGGGCCGTGTCTCGACCTTGACCGTGATGCCGGGATTCGCCTTCTCGAAGGCATCCACCACCGCCTCGCCAACTTGACGGTGGCCGCGTCGTTGTCGACGAGGAACGAGAGGTGTCTTGCTGCCACCGCCGGAGCCGGAGCCGGAGCTGGCATTCGATCCGCCGAGCCCCGAACTGCAGGCGGTCAGTACGAGGGCGACCGCCGCGGCGGCGGTCGCGAGCCGGATAGCAGAGGTCTTCATGAGGGGGGCCTGGGATGGGGATTGAGGTGTCTGTGAACGGCTGCTTAGAACGTTTCAACACCTGATTGCAGGAGAGTTAAGCGCGTACGAGAGGCGGCAGTCAAGATGCTAGGGAGCGGTAACTTGAGGTAGCAAGAACGGGCCGGAGCGCGGCTGACCTGCGGCTCTTGACACTCGTCGGTTTATAACGGTTCAGTAAGGACGTGCGGGCCGGGACGCACCCGCCGCCCGCGGCTCCGCACGCACCGGAGAGGTGACGACGTGACCGACCTGCTGCCCACCGCGGCCGACCCCGGGACGACCGTGCGGCTGACCGTTCGCCCGACGCCGGCCGGCGTGACCGGCCGCGGCCCGCTGCGGCTCGACTGGAGCGTCACGTCGGGCACCGCCGGCCGCCAGGTCGGGTACAACCCAGGCCGCGCCGACCCCGGACTTCGCGGCCGGGACCGCAGCACCGGCCCCGTCGCCGGCGCCGACCAGTTGGACGTAATCGCGCCTGGCGGGCCACTGCGCAGCCGGGAGGTGCGCCACCTGCGGGTGCGGGTGGCCACGGACGCGGGCTGGTCGGGCTGGAGCGCTCCGGCCACCGTCGAGGCCGGCCTGCTCGCGCCGGCGGACTGGCAGGCCGTCGCGGTCACCCTGCCGGACGATCCCGGCGCCCGGGAGCAGGCCCCGGTCCCCCTGCTGCGCAAGGCCTTCGAGCTGCCGGCCGCACCCCGTCGGGCCCGGCTGTACGTCATCTCGCTCGGCATGCACGAAGTTAGCCTCAACGGCGAACGGGTCGGCGACGATCTGCTCGAGCCGGGCTGGACGGCGGACCGGCAGCGGCTGCTGGTCACCGGCCACGACGTCGCCGACCTGCTGCCGCAGGCGAGAACGTGCTCGGCGGCCGGGTCGGCGACGGGTGGTACCGCGGCCGTCTGGGCTGGGACCCGCAGGAGGATCGCTGCCGGTACGGCCGGCAGTCGGCCTGCTGGCCCAGCTCGAGGTCGAGATGCCGGACGGGGCCACGGTCACCGTGGGCACCGACGAGACCTGGCGCGCCGCGACCGGCGCGGTCGCGCGCCGACCTCTACGACGGTTGCGAGATCGACCTGCGGCACGGGCGGGCCGGCTGGGAGCGCCCCGGGTTCGACGACACGCGGCTGGGCGCCGGCCGCGGTCGTCCCGCTCGACCCGGCGATCCTGCAGCCCAGGGTGGCCCCGCCGGTCCGGGTGCGTGCAGACATTCCGGTCCGAACGCTCGGTCGCGGCCCGGCGGCGCGCTCCGCCTCGACGCCGGCCAGAACGTCGCCGGCGTCGTCCGGCTGAGCGTCCGCGGCCGGCGCCGGCGAGACGGTCGACCATCCGGCACGCCGAGGTGCTCGAACCCGACGGCGCGCTGCACACCCGCTCGCTGCGCTCGGCCAAGGCAACCGACACGTACGTGCTGGCCGACGACGGCGAGACCGTCCTGGAGCCGACGTTCACCTTCCACGGCTTCCGGTACGCCGAGATCGACGACCGGACGCCGAGCTGCTCGCCGTCGAGGTCGTCGCGATCAGCAGCGACACTGCCGCCGCGGGCACGTTCGACTGCTCCGACCCGGTGCTGAACCAGTTCGACGCGAACGTGCGCTGGTCGCAGCGGGACAACTTCGTCGCCATCCCCACCGATTGCCCGCAGCGCGACGAGCGGCTCGGCTGGACCGGCGACGCGCAGGCGTTCGCGCCGACGGCGTGCACGCTGTTCGACTCGCGCGCGTTCTGGCTCAACTGGCTCCGTCGACCTGGCGCTCGACCAGGACCGACGGATGGCGGGTGCCCGAGCGTGGTGCCCAACGTGGTGCGCGACGGCGCGCCGCGCTCGGGCGGGCCGGCTGGGCCGACGCGGCCACGGTGGCGCCCTGGGCGCGTGTACGAGTCGCGTACGGCGAGCGCCGCAGTGCTGCGCCGCGCAGCTCGCCAGCATGCGTGCGCTGGGTCGAGCCACGTTGCAGGGCGCGCCGGCAGGACGACGGGCTGCTCGGCGGCGAGTTCCAGCTCGGCGACTGGCTCGACCCGGACGCACCGCGCGACGGGCCGTGCGAGGCGAAGACCGACGGCGACTTCCTGGCGAACGCGTTCTTCGCCCACTGCGCCCGGCTGGTCGCCCGGGCCGCCGACGGTGCTCGGCGACGCCGACGCAGGCAGGCGCGCTACGCGGCCTCGCCGACGAGGTGGCCGCGCGCACCTGGGCCGCGCTGGCGGCGACCACGCGCTCGACCACCCAGACCGGCTGCGCGGTGGCTCTCGAGCTCGGCATCGCGCCGGCCGCGAGCGGCGGCGGAGGTCGACCGGGCGCTGGCCGGTCTGGTCCGGGAGCCGGCGGCCGGATCGCCACCGGCTTCCTCGGGACGCCGCTGGTGCTGCCCGCCCTCACCCGACACCGGGCACCTCGACGAGGCGTACCTGATGTTGCTGCGGCACGAGGTGCCGTCGTGGCTCTACCAGGTCGACCGGGGAGCCACGACGGTGTGGGAGCGCTGGGACGCGATCCGGCCCGACGGGTCGATCCACGACGGCGCCATGCACGCAGGCCGGAGGGCGACAGCCAGATGCTCTCGTTCAACCACTACGCGTACGGCGCGGTGGTCGACTGGGTCTACCGCACGCTTGCCGGCCTCGCCCCCGACCCGGACGCGCCCGGCTACCGGCACGTGCTGCTCGCCCCGCAGCCGGTGGCCGGGATCGACCGGGTCAGTGCCTCGGTCGCGACCGCCCTGGGGCCGGTCGGCGTCGACTGGGCCATCGACGGGGGCGCGTTCAGCGCGACGTACCGGCTGCCGTTCGGGGTGACCGGCACGCTGCGGCCGCCGGCCGGACCGGACTCGGTGGTGACCGTCGACGGCCGGGAGGTGTCCGGGCCGGTCACACTCGGACCCGGCGCCCATCGCATCGGCGTGACGACA
Source organism: uncultured Actinomycetota bacterium (assembly GCA_963770145.1). Taxonomy (GTDB): domain Bacteria; phylum Actinomycetota; class Actinomycetes; order Mycobacteriales; family CADCTP01; genus CADCTP01. The sequence continues at coordinate 188,804 of CAVYOJ010000006.1, forward strand.
GCGGACATCGCAAGCCCGATGCGGCCGAGCCTCCGGTGAGATGCTGTCGGCAGAGGTGGTGCGGGAACGAGCGGGGAGAGGCGAGAGCCAGGCTATGACGCCGCCGGGCATCAAGGACGTGGCACTGCACGCGGGGGTCTCGGTCGGCACGGTGAGCAACGTGCTCAACCGGCCGGACCTGGTCAGCGACCGCACCCGGCAGCGTGTGCTGGCCGCGATCTCGACCCTCGGCTTCGTCCGCAACGAGTCGGCCCGGCACCTGCGCAACGGCTCCAGCCGCACCCTGGCCTACGTCCTGCTCGACCCGAGCAACCCGTTCTTCGCCGACGTCGGCCGGGGCGCCGAGGAGGCGGCCCGGGAGGCGGGCATGGCGCTGTTCCTCTGCAACAGCGAGGAGGACCCAGCGCGGGAGACGGAGTATCTCGACATCCTGCTGGAGCAGCGGGTACGGGGAGTGCTCATCACCCCGGTGGACGGCAACACCGAGCGGCTGCGCTCGATGCCGGAGCTCGGCGTCCCGGTCGTGCTGCTGGACCGGATGGCCGGCGACCCGACCGAGTGGTGCAGCGTCTCGGTCGACGACGTCGAGGGCGGCGACGTCGCGGTCACCCATCTCATCGAGACGGGACACACCCGGATCGGCTTCGCCGGCGGGCCGCACTCGATCACCCAGGTCGCCGACCGGCACCAGGGTGCGCTGCGCGCGCTGGAGCGGGCCGAGCTGCCGGCCGACCGGCTGGTCGCGCTGGAGACGGCCGGGCTCACCGTGGCGGAGGGGCGCCGGGTCGGCCAGCGCGTGCTGGGATTGCCGGCCCGCCGACGGCCGTCGGCGGTCTTCTGCGCCAACGACCTGCTGGCGATCGGCTTCCTGCAGCAGATGATCCAGCAGGGCGTCGACGTGCCCGGCGACATGGCGATCGTCGGATACGACGACATCGAGTTCGCGGCGGCGGCGGCGGTGCCGCTCAGCTCGGTCAGCCAGCCGCGGTACGAGCTGGGCCGGCGGGCGTGCGAGCTGCTGCTCGCCGAGGCCGACGCCCGCACCGCCGGCACCGGCCCCGCGCACGTGCACCAGCAGGTCGAGTTCACTCCGGAGCTGGTCGTCCGCGCGTCGTCGCGCCGGCCGGTCGCCCGGGTCCGCCGGGCCGCCCGGGGCTGACCCGGCCGGTCAGCGGACCACGTACGAGTCAGCGGGCCACGTACGACACGGAGCGGCGGATCAGCTCGCCGATCGGCTCGCCCGGCTCGTCCAGCGACTGCTGGGTGCCGACCCGCAGCGCGGCGAGGAACGTCGCCGCGATCAGCCGGGACCGCAGCAGCGTGTCGGGCCCGCCGTTCATCCGCCGGGCCACCTCGGTGGCGAGATCGCGCTCCACCGCCGCGTACACGGCGAGCTGGTAGGGCAGCAGGCTCGGGTGCCGGCGGAGCTCACGCCGGTCGGCGATCTCCCCCGGGTCGAGCTCGTCGCTCTCGGCGGTGAACTCCTCGACCGCCCGGACCAGCGCCGGCCACGGCTTCTCCCGCTCCGGCCGATCGTGCACCAGGTCGAGCAGGTGCCGGATCCGCTCCAGGTCGCCGTGGACGAACGCCTCCTCCTTCGAGGAGAAGTAGTTGGAGAACGTCCGGCGCGACACCGTGGCCGCGTCCGCGATCGCCTCGACGGTGACGTGGTCGTAGCCGTCCCGGGCCGCCAGCCGGACCGCCGCCTCGTGCAGCGCCTGCCGGGTCGCGGCCTTCTTCCGCTCCCGCAGTCCGGCCGTCCCCACCACCCCGGCGAGGGTACGCGCGGGGAATAACATTCGCTATGAGCAATGTTGCACAATGAGCAAGTAGCCGTCACGTCCTGGAGGCAGCGCCGATGAGCGCATCCACTCTCCCGGCCCGCACCGCGGAGCCGATGTCCCACCGGCAGACGCTGGAGGCACTCTCCGGCCTGCTGCTGGTCCTGTTCGTCGCGCTGCTGTCCAGCACGGTCGTCTCGACCGCGCTGCCGCAGATCATCGGCGCGCTCCGGGGCTCGCAGACCCAGTACACCTGGGTGGTCACCGCGACCCTGCTCACCGCGACCGCGACCACGCCGATCTGGGGCAAGCTGGCCGACCTGTTCGACAAGAAGCTGCTGATCCAGATCGCGATCGTGATCTTCGTCGCCGGCTCGGCGATCGCCGGGCTCAGCCAGAACGCGGCCCAGCTCATCGCCGCCCGGGGGTTCCAGGGCATCGGCGTCGGCGGGCTGCAGGCGCTGGTCCAGGTCGCGATCGCGGCGATGATCCCGCCGCGGGAGCGCGGCCGCTACAACGGCTATCTCGGCGGCGTGATGGCACTGGCCACGGTCGGCGGCCCGCTGCTCGGCGGGCTGATCGTGGACAGCGCCTGGCTCGGCTGGCGCTGGTGCTTCTTCGTCGGCGTGCCGGTCGCGGTCGTCGCGCTGGTGCTGCTGCAGGCGACGCTGCACCTGCCCACGATCAAGCGCGACAACGTCAAGATCGACTACCTCGGCGCGAGCCTGATCGCGGCCGGCGTGAGCCTGCTGCTGATCTGGGTGTCGTTCGTGGACGGCACGTTCGCCTGGCTGTCCTGGCCGACGTACGCGATGGTCGGCGGCTCGCTCCTGCTGCTGGCGCTGGCCGTGCTGGTCGAGTCGCGGGCGGCCGAGCCGGTCGTGCCGCTGCCGATCGTGCGGGAGCGGACCACGGCGCTGGCGATCGTCGCGAGCCTCGCGGTCGGCATGGCGATGTTCGGCGGCGCGGTGTTCCTCGGGCAGTATTTCCAGATCGGCCGGGGCTACTCGCCCACCAAGGCCGGCCTGCTCACGATCCCGCTGATGGCCGGCGTGCTGCTCGCCTCCGTCGTCGCCGGGCGGCTGATCAGCCGCACCGGGCGGATCAAGCCGTACATCATGGCCGGCACGGTGGTGCTCGTCGGCGGGTTCGCGCTGCTGAGCTTCCTGCAGCACGACACCCCGCTGTGGTTCGTCGGGCTCGGCATGTTCGGCGTCGGCATCGGGGTCGGCATGAGCATGCAGAACCTCGTGCTCGCGGTGCAGAACACGGTGCCGCTGCGGGACATCGGCGCGGCCAGCGCGTCGGTTGCGTTCTTCCGCTCGCTCGGCGGTGCGATCGGGGTCTCGGTGCTCGGCGCCGTGCTGGCCCACCAGGTGGCCGGCTCGATCACCCGGCAGCTGGCCGCGGCCGGGGTGCCGGCGGGCGGCGGGTCCGGCGACCTCAACGTGACGGCGCTGCCCGCGGCGATCCAGCAGATCGTGCGCAACGCGTACGGGGACGCGACCGGGCACATCTTCCTGATCTCGGCGGCCATCGCGGTGGTCGGCGTGATCGCGGCCGCCCTGCTACGGCCGAAGCCGCTGCGGACCAGCCTCGACCTGGCCGACCAGGCGCCGGCCTCCGCCGAGGCCGACGTCGCCGGCCGCACGGCCGAGGTCGGCCCGCGTAGCGAGGTGGTCGCCGTGACGGTGGACGACCGCACGGCGGCGGCCGCGACAGCACGCTGACCGGCCCGTCGCCGAGCCCCGCCCCCGGCGGGGCCGTGCGCCGGCCGGGGCCAGGCGGTCCGCGCCGCGTCCACCCGGCGGCCGCCGCCGCCGATGGCCGGCGGCGGCGGGGCCTCGGGGCCGCCCGGCCCTCGATCGGGCGGCCCCTGTCCCCCACTCAGGCCGTGACGCCGAAGGTGGCGATGAACGCCAGGTCGTCGGTCTGGTCGATGCGGTACGCACCGGTCGTGCCGGAGCAGGTCGAGCTCTTCGCGTACGAGTTGACCGAGGTGATGACTTGGTGCCGGCGACGAAGATCGGCCCGCCGGAGTCGCCGAAGCAGGTGCCGCCGGTGTGTGGCGTTGTTGGAGAACTTCGCCGAGACCCGCCTGCCGATCCCGCCGACGCCGTTGAGGTTGACCAGCCGCAGGTCGGCCCGGCGCCGGGTGTCGCCGCCGAACGAGGTCTTCGGGCCCGCGCCCTCCAGGCCGTAGCCGACGGCCGTGTAGAGCTGCTGCTTGTTCGCCGCGTACAGCTGGTCGAGCAGGCCGAGCGTCGGCAGCTCGCCGTACTGCGGGCAGGCACACCGGCTCGCTGAAGCCGCACCACGCCGAGGTCGTGGGGGAAGAACTGGTTGTCGTCGTAGTCGGGGTGCGGGAAGGCGGTGCCGCGGATCCACTCGGTCGACGCGTTCAGCGCGGTCGACCAGGCGTCGTACCGGCCCTCGTTGTTGTCCGGGGCGAAGGTCGCGCTCGGCGGCAGGATGGAGTAGTCCGGCACCTCGGTGAAGTTGATCCAGACATCGTTGCCACCGGTGTTGCCCGGCGTCGGCTCGCCGTTGGTGCCCTCCGGGAACGTGCAGTGCCCGGCTGTGACCACGATCGTCGGGCTGACCAGCGTGCCGGTGCAGTTGAACCAGCCGCCGGGGTCGGTGAACCGCGGGTCGGCCGCGGTCGGGTCGAAGAACAGCAGCTGACCGACGTACGGGTGGGCGCCGGCGTCCGGCACCCCGTTCTTGATCGCCTCCGCCGGGGCGGCGACCGCCAGCAGGGCGACCACCGCGGCCAGCACCGTGAGAATTCGCAACCGCATCCGCATCTCCTTGGCTTCGCGTTGCCGATCCTTGGCACCGCAGGAAGGAGACGGTCCGGGCGCGGACCGGTGACGCGCGCCGGTCAGCCGGTGGGGGTGGCCAGCCGGTCGGGGTGCTCGGCCAGGCGGTTGTCGATGACCTCGAGGTCCTTCTTCGCCCGGCAGAACCACAGCTTGGTGCGCTCGCTCTCGGCCTGCTCGGCCAGCGCGCAGATCTCGACGAGGCCGCGGTGGAACCGCCGCGCCTCCGCATCGAGCCGGTGCTCCAGTGCCCAGCGCAGTAGGTCCTGCTGGGTGCACAGCAGCTCGTCCAGGCCGCGCCAGGCGATGTCGGCCCGGGCGGCCTCCTCGGTCGCCCGGACCAGAGCCGTACTCAACTGCTCGGCGAACCAGCTCGCCGGCACCGGCTTGTCGTCGCGGTGCCAGGGGCTGCTCACCCCTGGGTGGCCTCCCGAGCGTCCCGCCAGGTCGCCTTCCGAGGCCGACTTCCGGGCCGGAGTCGGCGTCGGGTCGACGGCCGGCATGAGCGCGTCCCGCATGAGCGAGTCCAGGCCGGAGCGCCGGCTACCCTCCGACTGCCAGCCCGCCTCCGGCTCCCACCTGTCGATCGGCGCCACCGTCCGGTACCGCGGATCGATCACCACGTACGCCTGGTACGGGACGACCAGTTGGCGCACGGCCTGGCAGGCGTAGTAGAGATCGCGAGTCTGCCCGCTGCGCGCGGCCGTGCACAGCCACTGTCGCAATGCGCTGATCACGGGCGGCAGTTGCCGCTTGCCGGCGAGGCTCAGGTCGTGCAGCCGCTCGGCGAACGAGCGCGGTGAGTTGTAACAGCCGAACAGCTCGACCAGCACCAGGGTGAAGCAGATCACCACCAGGACGGTGAGCACGGCCAGCGCCGCGGCCGCGCTCGCCACCCAGGAGTCGAGCTCAGCCGGCGGACCCGGTGCCTGGCCGGCCAGCAGCACGCTGGCCACGGCCACCACCAGGGTCGCCACCACCATGGTCCGGAACCGCCGCTCCAGCAGCAGCAGGAGCAGCGACCGCGAGCCGCGCGCCGGCGCCACCAACTGGGCCGCGACGAAGATCGACCCGAACGCCAGCGCGTAGATGCCGATCACCGTGGCCGGGAGCACCTGCATCAGCGTCTGGTAGCCGTCGGCGGAGCGGACGAGCAGCCGGGTGAGGTCGGTCCCGTGCACGATCAGCAGCAGCGCCCCGTACAGCAGCACCACGCCGACCACCGAGGCCAGGTCACCCAGCTGCCGCCGCAGTCGCGCCCCCGTCACGCCGCTCACAGCGGCAGTGTGCCGCGCGCCGAGGCCCGGCGTGGGCGAATGCGGGCGGCGCTCAGGGCAGCAGGGCCAGCTTGCCGCCCGGATGTCCGGTCATCAGCAGGTCGAGGGCCTGCCTGGCCTCGGCCAGCGGGAAGGTCCGGGCGATCGGGACGACCAGCTCGCCGGCACCGGCCAGCTGGATCAGCCGCGGGCGGGCGGCGGCGCGGAAGGCCGCGCTGTCCGGGTTGCCGCCGCCGATCGAGCGGATGCCGGTCGCGCCGGCCCGGCCCATCGCGGCGATCGTGACGATCCGGTCCCGGTCGGCGACCAGCTCCACCGAGACGTCGACGGCCTCGTCGGTGCCGACCGTGTCGATCGCGGCCGCGATCCCCTCCGGCGCGGCGGCCCGGACCCGGTCGGCCAGGCCGGGCCCGTACGCGACCGGGACGCCGCCGAACCGGCGCACGGTCTCGAAGCTGCGCTCGCTCGCGGTGCCGATGGCCCGCGCGCCGAGCAGCCGCGCCTGCTGCAGGACGCTCACCCCGACCGCCCCGGACGCACCGTGCACCAGGATCGTCTCGCCCGCGCCGGCCTTGACTCGATGCAGCGTCTCCGCCGCGGTCGCCCCGGCGAGCAGCAGGTTGGCCGCGGCCGGGAAGTCGAGCGCGGCCGGCTTGGCGAACACGTCCGCGGCCGGCACGGTGACCGCCGAGGCGTACCCGCCGGCGATCCGGAACGCGAGCACCTCGTCGCCGACCGCTCCCCCGCCGGAGGCGATCTCCGTGTCCGGGCCGAGCGCGGCCAGCACGCCGGCCACCTCCGAGCCGACCGGCCGGGGCAGGCTCGCCCGGTCGCCGCGGGCGAGGCCCTTGTAGTCGGCCGGGTTCATGCCGGCCGCCCGTACCTCGATCGTCACCTCGCCCGGACCGGGCTCCGGCAGCTCCACCGTCACCAGGTCGAGCACCTCCGGCCCGCCGAAGTCCGTCGCCACCCACCGCCGCGCCTGCGCCAACGCCAGCCTCCTCGTCCCTGGCCGGGTCCCGGCCGCCGTCCGAGGACAACAGTGCCCGACCCGGCACCGGCTCGAATCGGGGGGTAGCCGGAATCGCCGGCCCACCAATTTTGGTCGTGTCGCCGGGTGGTCGGACAGTCTTACGCTACTGGTGCGGCGGCCGGGGGCTTCCCCCCGTGGCCCTCGGCCCCGCTACCAATCCCAGGGTGCCGGGAGCCGGCAGGCCGAACATCCGCCGCGCCGTGACACGGCGACCGCGCCGCGGACACCTCGATGGTCGTGTCGAACGCGAAGGCGGAGGGCGAGCTGGGCTGGAAGCCGGAGTTCCCCTCGTACCGGGAGGGGCTGGCGGCGGCGCGCTGAGCGGGCAAGCTCACACTTCCGGCGCGGCCGGGCGGGCGTGACCATCGGGGGCGTGCCGCCCTCCTTCCTGCCCGACCTGCCGGTGCTCGCGGCCCCGATGGCCGGCGGGCCCGGGACGCCCGAGCTCGTCGCCGCCGCCGCGAAGGCCGGCAGCATGGGCTTCCTCTCCGCCGGCTACAAGACCCCGGACGCGGTCGCCGCCGAGATCGCCGCGGTCGACGGCCTGCGGTTCGGGGTGAACCTGTTCGCCCCCAGCCCGGTGCCGGTCGACCCCGCGGAGTTCCGCTCGTACGCCGGGCTGCTGGCGCCCGAGGCCGACCGGTACGGGATCACCCTGCCGGCGACGCCGGTCGAGGACCCTCCCGACGACCCCGACGGCTGGCACGACAAGCTCGACGTGCTGCGCGCGCACCCGGTCGCGGTGGTGAGCTTCACCTTCGGCATCCCGCCGGCCGCGGACCTGGCGGCGCTGCGGGCGACCGGGGCCGTGCTGGTCCAGACGGTCACGTCGCCGGCCGAGGCGAGCGCCGCGGCCGAGGCCGGTCTGGACGCGCTGGTCGTGCAGTCCGCCGCCGCCGGCGGGCACTCCGGCACGCTCACCCCGCGCGCGCCGGTGCCCGAGGTGCCACTGCCCGAGCTGGTCGCCGCGGTCCTGGCGGCGGTGGACCTGCCGGTCGTCGCGGCCGGCGGGATCGGCACCGCGGCCGACGTGGCCGCCGCGCTGGCCGCCGGCGCGGCCGCGGTCGCCGTCGGGACCGCGTTGCTGCGCTGCGCCGAGGCCGGCACGTCGGCGACCCACCGGGCGGCGCTGGCCGACCCGGCGCGGACCGGCGGCACGGTCCGCACCCACGCGTTCACCGGGCGGCCGGCCCGCGGGCTGCGCAACGAGTTCACCGACCGCTACACCGAGCTGGCCCCGTACGGATACCCGGCGCTGCACCACCTCACCAGCCCGCTGCGCAAGGCGGCCGCCGCCGCCGGCGACCCCGAGCGGGTGCACCTGTGGGCGGGCACCGGCTACCGGTACGCCACCGAGGAGCCGGCCGCCACCATCCTCACCCGGCTGGCGAACGCTCACTAGCCGGCCATGCCCCACAGCCGGCGACGGGTGACCAGGACGCGTCTCACCCCTAGCCGGCGACGGACTCGCGGAGCTCGGTGCCGAGGTCGGCCGCGATCCGGTGCAGGACCGGCACGATCTGCGGGATCCGCTCCTCGGTGAGCCGGCCGGACGGCCCGGACACCGAGATCGCGATCGACCCGGGGCCGCCCTCGACCGGCACCGCGAGGCAGCGCACGCCGACCTCCTGCTCGCCGTCGTCGACCGCGTACCCCTGCGCGCGCACCCGGGCCAGCTCGGCCAGCAGCTGGTCCGGCGCGGTGATCGTGTGGTCGGTCATCGCCGGCAGGCCGGTGCGGCGGACCAGCCGCAGCACCGCCGGGTCGTCCAGCCGGGACAGCAGCACCTTGCCGACGCCGGTGCAGTGCGCCATCACCCGCCGGCCGACCTCGGTGAACATCCGCATCGAGTGCGCCGACGGCGCCTGGGCGACGTAGACCGCGGCGTCGCCCTCGAGCATGGCCATGTTGGCCGTCTCGCCGACCTCGGCGACCAGCCGGCGCAGCTGCGGCCCGGCCCAGACCCCGATCGAGCGGCTGGCCGCGTCGCCGAGCCGGATCAGCCGCGCTCCCAGCGTGTACCGCCGGGACGGCTCCTGGCGGACGTAACCCCCGGTGGCGAGCGAGCGCAGCAACCGGTGGATCGTCGGCAGCGGCAACCCGGTCGCGGCGGCCAGCTCGGAGACGCCCAGCGTCCCCTCGGCGTCGGCCAGCCGCTCGAGCAGCTCGAACGCGCGGTTGAGCGACTGGACTCCGCTGGCCCCGCCCATCGGTTGGTCCGTCATCCGCATCCCACCTCCCCGTGCCGGTCAGTATCCGGCGACCGACTTGACCGCGCACCCCAGGCTTGAGCATAGTTTCCATTAGTCAGAAACAGATTTCCACCATGCGGAAGGACGGCGATGACGTCCTACCTGGTCAACTGCTCGATCCTGTTCTCCGAACTGCCGCTGCCCGAGCGACCCGCCGCGGCCAGGGCGGCCGGGTTCGACGCGGTCGAGTTCTGGTGGCCGTTCGACCGGCCGGTGCCCACCAACCAGGAGATGGCCGACTTCGTCGCCGCGGTCCGGGACGCCGGCGTCCGGCTGGTCGGGCTCAACTTCCCGGCCGGGGACATGCCGGCCGGCGACCGCGGGCTGGTCTCCTGGCCCGGCCGGGCGGAGGAGTTCCGGGCCGGCGTTGACTGCGCGGTCTCCATCGGCGAGCAGCTCGGCGTGCGGGTGTTCAACGCGCTCTACGGCAACCGCCTCGACGGCGTCGACCCGGCCGAGCAGGACGCGCTCGCGGTCGACAACCTCGCGTTCGCCGCCGGCGCCGCCGATCGGATCGGCGCCACCGTCCTGGTCGAGCCGGTCAGCGGCGCACCGCGCTACCCGTTGCTCACCGCGGCCGACGCGCTCACCGCGGTCGCCCGGGTCCCGGCGGACAACGTCCGGCTGCTGGCCGACCTCTACCACCTCTCGGTCAACGGCGACGACGTCGACGCGGTGATCGCCCGGTACGCGGGCGAGATCGGCCACGTGCAGGTCGCCGACGCCCCCGGCCGGCATCAGCCGGGCAGCGGCCGGCTGCCGATCGGGCGCTGGCTGGCCGCCCTCGACGAGGCCGGGTACGCCGGCTGGGTCGGCCTCGAGTACGTCCCCGACGGCCCGTCGGCCGCCAGCCTCGACTGGCTGCCCCCGGCCGAGCGCGCCACGAAGGAGATCAGCGCATGACCGCGGTGGCGTTCGTCGGCCTCGGCATCATGGGTGCACCGATGGCCCGCAACCTGATCGCCGCCGGGCACGACGTGATCGGGGTCAACCGGAGCCGACCGGCGGTCGACCGGCTGGTCGAGGCCGGCGGCCGGGCCGCGGGAAGCGTCGCCGAGGCGGTCGCCGGCGCCGACGTCGTGATCACGATGCTGCCGGACAGTCCGGACGTCGAGGCGGTGGCGCTCGGCGCGGACGGCATCTACGCCAACGCCAAGCCGGGCACGCTGCACGTCGACTGCTCCACGATCCGGCCCGACGTCGCGGCCCGGCTGGCCGCCGACGGCTCCGCGCACCGCCTCGCGGTGGTCGACGCCCCGGTCAGCGGCGGCGAGGCCGGCGCGGTCGAGGGCAGCCTGTCGATCATGGTCGGCGGCGCCGAGGCGGACGTCGAGCGGGCCCGCCCGCTGCTGGCGGCGATGGGCAGGACCATCGTGCGGGTCGGCCCCGCCGGCGCCGGGCAGACCGTCAAGGCCGCCAACCAGCTGCTCGTCGCCGGCACCATCGAGCTGGTCGCCGAGGCGATCGTGTTCCTGGAGGCGCACGGCGTGGACACCACCGCCGCGGTCGAGGTGCTCTCCGGTGGCCTGGCCGGCAACGCGATCCTCACCCGCAAGGCGCCGAACATGATCGCCCGCAACTTCACCCCCGGCTTCCGGGTCGAGCTGCACCACAAGGACATGGGCATCGTCACCGCCGCCGCCCGCGAGGCCGGCGTCGCGATCCCGCTCGGCAGCCACGTGGCCGGGCTGATCGGCACCCTGGCGGCGCAGGGCCACGGCAGCCTCGACCACGGCGCGCTGCTGAAGCTCGTCGACGAGCTGTCCGGCCGCAGCCAGGACGGAGACCGGCCGTGACCGGACCGGCCGCGTGACGATCGCGGGCCGCTGCGCCTTTTGTCCGCGTTGTTGCCAGGTCCCCGCCGAGTCCGTCCGGTACTACTGTCTGCTGGGGGTACGCGGTGTCTGGTTTCGCCGTCGACCTGGGCGCGTTGAAGGGCATGTCGCAGGGCTGCGCGACAGCGCCGACCGGCTGCGCGGGGTCTCGTCGACACTGGACGCGGCCAGCCCCGAGCAGCTCGGCGACTACGAGCTGGACAGCGCCTGCGGCGGCTTCGGCGGTTCCGCTGGCCGCCGGCGTTCCAGCCGCTGCCCGTCGGCCGGCGCGGGTCCGCCGACCGGCTACTGGCCGTGCTGGTCCCGGCGGCGCCCGAGTACGACGGGGTGCGTGCGGCCGCGCCGAGTTCTGGTCGGCCTGGCCGCGATGCAGCACGACAACGGGATCTTCGCCGCCGTGCTCTGCAACGGCCGGCTCGGCGAGCGGATCACCGGCGCGTACGTCTCGCTCACGCTGGTGCCCATCGACAACGAGTCGGCCGAGATCGCGGCGATGGGGATGCACGAGGCGCTGGCCGGATCGACCGAGGACGCCGACCAGGTCGGCGGCGTGCTCCGGGACGGCGTGTACGTGCTGGGCGTCCGGCTGCCGGCCGGGCCGGCGGTGGTGACCACCGAGCTGCGCGAGGTCGGCACCGAGCTGACCGGCCCGGTCGGGCTGCTGCAGGTACGGATGCCGGCGCCCGGCTGCCAGGCGCTGCTGGTGATCACGCTGATGACGCCGGCGCTCGAGGACTTCGCCGCGTACTGCGAGGACGGCGCCGCCCTGGCGGCTTCGGTACGGTTCGTGCAGCCGGGTCCCGATCCGGCTCCGGATCCCCCGACCGGCCTGCTCGGCACGGCCGCCCTCTCCCTCCGAGGCGCCTGATGACCTACCCCGACAGCGGCGCGCCGGCCGACCCGCGCGACGAGCTGGAGGCGATCCGCCGGCGGCTGGCCGAGATCACCCCGGCCGGCCCGCGCGGCGGCGGCAACGGCCTACTGGTCGCGGGCGGCCTCGCGCTCGCCGGTGCGCTCGTCGTGCTGCTGGTCGCGATCGCCGTCGCGAGCACGCTGGACAGCGGCGGCAGCGAGGCGGCGGTGCTGATCGCCGGCTTCTGCATCGTCGCCGGGTTCGCGGTGCTCGGCCTGTCCCTGCTGCGGCGCTGGCAGGACCGGGCCGGCGCGGTCCGGCGGGAGCGGCTGGAGCTGCTGACCCGGTACGACGTGCTGGCCGCCGAGACGGGCGAGCCGCGCGGGACGGCGTACCGGCCGGGTACCAGCAGGCGTACCAGCCGGCGCCTGGCCGAACCGCAACGACCGGTTCCGGATGGTGGCCGGCCTGATCCTCGCCGTGCTCGTGCTGTTCGCGGTGGTGGTCACCGTCCTGGTCCGCGTCTCGTCCTGAGGCTACGGTCGGGTGGTCCGGTGCGCGGCGCTGCGGGAGGTAGTGGCATGGCGGTGGCGAGCGTGCGATACATCGTGGCCGACGTCGACGACGCGATCGGGTTCTACTGCGGCAGGCTCGGGTTCACCGAGGTCATGCATCCGGCGCCGACGTTCGCGATGCTGGAGCGGGGCGGCCTGCGGCTGGTGCTCAGCGCGGTCAGCGACCGGCCGGGCGGCGGCCAGCGGCTGGCCGACGGCACCGAGCCGACGCCCGGCGGGTGGAACCGCATCCAGCTGCAGACCGACGGGCTCGACGCCGCGGTCGACGGGCTCCGGTCGGCCGGCGCGCGGTTCCGCACCGACGTCATCGAGGGCGTCGGCGTCCGGCAGGTCGTGGTCGAGGACCCGTCCGGCAACCCGGTCGAGCTGTTCGAGCCGCTGCGCCCCGAGGCGGGGCTGGACCAGGGCTGAGATCCCCAAAGTAAGGGGGTTTCCCGACCCAGTCTTGGGGAGTCGGGGAACCGATCTCGCCCGGTGAGCGACCGGTGCTCTCGTGAGGCGCGATCGGCGGTCCCTGTCGCGCGTGCCTCCGCACCCGTGGAGACCGTGAGAAAGGACCGTCCGTGTCCCGCTCAATGATTCGCCTGCTCGCCGTCGGCGGCGTGGCCGCGGCCGCGATCGGCCTGACCGCCCTGCCCGCGCTCGCCCACGTCACCGTCAGCTCGCCCGGCGCCACCCAGGGCGGGTTCGGCGTGCTGACGTTCCGGATGCCGAACGAGACCGACAACGCCAACGCCACCGAGCTGAAGGTGCAGTTGCCGGCCGACCAGCCGCTCGCCTCGGTGTCGGTCAAGCCGCAGCCGGGCTGGTCCTACACGGTCACCCGGGCGAAGCTGTCGCAGCCGATCACCGACGACGACGGCAACCAGGTGACCGACTACCCGTCGGTGGTGGACTGGAAGGCGACCGCGGGCGGGATCAAGCCCGGTGAGTACAACGAGTTCCAGCTGTCGGTCGGGCCGCTGCCCAAGGCCGACTCGATGACGTTCAAGGCGCTGCAGACCTACAGCAACGGCGAGACGGTGTCCTGGATCGAGGTGCCGGCCGCCGGCAGCAGCGACGAGCCCGAGCACCCGGCGCCGACGCTGAAGCTCGCCTCCGCCTCCGACACCGGCGCGACCGCGCCCACGACCAACACCGCCGCCCCCGCCAGCACCTCCGGCGACGAGGCCAGCAACGGCTCGGTCACCGGCGCGTACGTCGTCGGCGGGATCGGCCTGGTCGCCGGGCTGGCCGCGCTCGGCGTCGCGGTGTCCGGACGGCGGCGGCGGACCGCCGCCGAGCAGAACCCCGAGCGCGTCAGCTCGGGCGTCTGACCGCTCGCCCCGACGGGCCCCGGCGCGACCCTCCCCTCCTGTCGCGCCGGGGCCCGCCTTGCCCCGGGCCGGGCTTGCGCGGGGGCCCGCCCTGAGCGGGGTGCCGCCTTGTGCGGGGTGCGCGTTGCGCGGGGTGCGCGTTGCGCGGGGTCCTGCGCTGGCGCCTTGCGCGGGCGCCGCCCGCGGGGCGGCGCGGTTCGACCGGGGTCGAAGTGAGGGCGGGGTAGCGTGCGGGGGTGCCGAGCTTCGCCGAGTTGCACCATCGCGACCTGCCGCTGCTGCTGCCGAACGCCTGGGACGTGCCTTCCGCGCTGGCGCTCGTCGCCGCCGGCTTCGAGGCGGTCGGGACGACCAGCTTCGGGGTCGCGTCCAGCCTGGGCCGGCCGGACGGCGCCCGGGCCACCCGGGACGCCAACACCGCCCTCGCCCGTGCTCTGTCCACACTCGACTGCCACATCAGCATGGACGTCGAGGACGGCTACGCCGACGACCCGGAGGAGGTCGCCGGCTACGTGGCGGCGCTGCCGGTCGCCGGAGTCAACATCGAGGACAGCACGGCCGAGCGGCTGGTCCCGCCGGCGGCGTACGCGGCCAAGGTCGCCGCGGTCAAGCGCCGCTGTCCGGGGATCTTCGTGAACGCCCGCGTCGACACCTACTGGCTCGGCCAGGACGCCACGGTCGAGTCCACAGTGGACCGGGCCGTCCGGTACGTGGAGGCTGGTGCGGACGGCGTGTTCGTGCCCGGCGCCACCGCGCCGGACGTGCTGCGTGAGCTGACCGCCGCCATCCCGGTGCCGGTCAACGTGCTGGTGCTGCCCGGTCGCTCGCTGGCCGAGCTGGCCGAGCTCGGGATCCGCCGGGTGAGCACCGGCTCCCTGCCCTACCGGGCGGCGATGCACGCGGCCACCGAGGTCGCGCTCGCGGTACGGGACGGCCGCGCGGTCCCGGAGGCGGTCCCGTACGCGGAGCTCCAGGCCCGCCTGGTCGGCTACGCGGCGGCGGTCCACTGACCAGCCGCCCCCGGTGCCTGCCCTCGCAACTGGAGGAAACAAGGGCAGGCACCTGCCCAGGGAGGGGGAGAAGGTCTCCCTAGGGGGGTGACGCTGCTACGGCACGATCGTCCAGCCGAACATCATGGCGTGGTCCTCGTGCGCGAGGTTGTGGCAGTGCGCGACGTACGGTCCGACGAAGTCCCGGAACCCGCGGTAGATGATCGTGGACTCGGACGGGTCCAGAGCCACGAGGTCCTCACGGGAGATGTCGTCCGGGTGGCCCGGATCGGGTGTGACCGTCACGTCCTTGCCGTTCCGCATCACGGTCCGGTGCTCTTCCATGTGCAGGTGGAAGGGGTGCACCCAGCCGCCGCCGCCGTTGCGGATCTCCCACAGGTTGAAGGAGTTCTTCTTCGGCGTCGCCGGGAACTGGTGACCGGCCTTGTTCGTCAGGCTGAGCAGCTCGGTGGTGGGGTCGAACTCCTTGCCGTTGATGAGCCACTCGATCTCGCCGCCGCCCGAGCCGCGCTGGACCTCGAAGATCAGCCGGTCGTCCAGCAGCGTCTGCCAGTTCGACGGCAGCGGCGGGAGGTCCCGCAGCTTCTTGGTCGGGCCCGGCAGCACGCTGTTGTCCGGTGCGTCGTCGCCGATGACGATCTTCATCATCGGGATCTTGTACCTGGGGTCGGCGGAGAACCGCGACGAGGCGTTCCACATGCGCCCGTCCGGCATCTTCATCGTGTTCGTGAGCCAGATGACGTCGCCCTTCTTGGTGGGCGAGCCGTCCTGGTACTTGGTGAAGTCGACGATGTGCTCACGCCGCTTCGCCGGCCACAGCTCGAAGTTGTCCCGGGTGATCGGGAAGGGCAGCAGCCCACCGTCGTCGGCGATCTCGGTCCAGCGCATGCACTGCTGGGCGTCCTCGATGCGATACTGGCCCTGCATCTCGACGTCCTTGTAGCCCAGCGAGATCGCCGTCTTCGGACCCTTGGTCGAGGTCATCAGCTTCAGGTCGTAGATCCGGGAGATCGACGCGTCCAGGAAGCGGAACCGGTACTTGCGCCGCTTGACCTCCAGCACCGGGTAGGCGGTGCCGTTGATCGTGAAGATGTCGCCGACGAACCCGTGGTTCGGGAAGTGCTTGTAGAAGGTCTTGCCCCACCACTCCGGGTGCGTCCGGGGGTTGCCGGCGGCCGGGAACTCGCCCAGGCCGTCGTGGATGTCCTTGTGGTTGGTCACCCCGTCGTCGAGGCGGGTGTCGTACAGCGCGAGCGGGATGTCGAAGTCCACGTCGAAGCTGCCGTCGGCGTGGTTGGTGCGGACACCGGGCAGGCGCAGGCCCTGGGTCTCGTCGCCGGCGTCGAGGTTGTTCTCCGGGTCGTAGATCGGGTAGAGCCCGACCATTCCCTTGTAGACGTTCGACCCGGTGTGGTCCATGCGGTGGTCGTGGAACCAGAAGAACGACTGCTTCTCCCGGCTGTCGTTGCCGGCCGGCCAGTTCAGGTACAGCTGGTCGACGAAGGACCTGACCGGGAAACCCTTGTCCTTCGGGCCGAACAGGAACGAGTAGTGCGGGTTGCCGTCGCTCTCGGGCGCCGTGTGCCCGTTGTGCAGGTGGGTCAGGAACGAGTAGTCCGGCGAGCCGAAGTCCTGCCGGTCCAGGTTGAGCGGGTTCTCGTCCAGGTGGTTCTCGAACCGGACCAGCACCGGCTTGCCGTACTCGGCGTTGATCCGCGGGCCGGGGAACGTGCCGTTGAAGCCGTAGATCGTCACGGCGGCAGCGTCCGCTTGGTCCCGGCCGGGTAGGTGTTGCCGGCCGCGTCGAAGGACTTGGCGTTCTTGCCGTCCCTGTCGATCGGCAGGACCTGGGACGTGGTGAACGAGTGCGTCCGGACGAGCAGGTCGATCTTGTAGACGATCGGGTCCGGGAACCCGATCGCGTCCGGCCAGAGCTGGTGCGTCTCGTTGCGGAACGAGTTCTGCTGACCCACACCCGGCCCCGGCGGCAGCGGCAGCGCCGCCACCTCGGCCGGCGTCAGCGGCGTCGCCGCCGGCGGGATCAGCAGCGGGTCGGTGAAGGGGGTGAGGATCAGCGGCGAGTTCGGGAAGACCTCGTCGTACAGCGAGTCGGCCAGGGCGATCGACGCGCCCTGGAACACGCCGTCCTTCGACAGCAGCCCGCGGCCGGCGAGGGAGGGCTGCATGAGCACCTTCCCCGCGCCGATGCCGACTGCAGCGGCACCGACGGCGCCGACCCGGAGGACGTTGCGCCGGGAAATGCCCGACCGGTCGTCGGACACTTCCTCCTCGGCCCGCTCGTCAATTGTTGCTTCGGACATCAGACCAACCTCCAGTTGGTGTGACAGCCGAGCGCGCGATAAACCGAAAACACGCACGCTCGTATCGCCGATCGGCGGCCCGCGGGCTCTCCCATAAGCCCGCGCGCAGGCCACGACGACCTGCGCAGGGCAGCACGACATCGGCTGCGGCGAATGACAAACGCGCTCTGCCCACCGGGCAGCCGGCACGGCTGCCCGGAAAGGCATGACGAGGCGTCTCGAAACTGTCACGCCGCTGGATGCGGCGTCCGGGCATGCCGCAGAAGGCGCTCCGGACAGTCGCAATCGTGGGGCGACATCGCGACCGACCGAAGATCGACCTGCAGCGATCTCAGTCTGCTCCGGTGCCTTTCCGTCCGCCTCTCCCTAATTGGGTCATCACACCCCCCAAAAGGAGGGGTACAGGCAGGCCATGAGACCCACCCAGGTCCA
This sequence comes from uncultured Actinomycetota bacterium, assembly GCA_963770145.1. Lineage (GTDB taxonomy): Bacteria > Actinomycetota > Actinomycetes > Mycobacteriales > CADCTP01 > CADCTP01. The sequence goes on from CAVYOJ010000006.1 coordinate 206,311, forward strand.
GGGAGATTGGTACGACCGGAGTAGCGATTGCGCCGACACTTATTGAGAATTCAAATGCCACCCCCGGGTGCCTGCCCTCGCAACTGGAGGAAACAAGGGCAGGCACCTGCCCAGGGAGGGGGAGAAGGTCTCCCTAGGGGGATGAAGGTCCTAGGGCACGATCGTCCAGCCGAACATCATGGCGTGGTCCTCGTGCAGCAGGTTGTGGCAGTGGGCCACGTACGGTCCGACGAAGTCCCGGAACCCGCGGTAGATGATCACGGACTCGGACGGGTCGAGCGCGGCCAGGTCCTCGCGGGACCTGTCGTCCGGGTGGCCCGGGTCGACGTTCACCGTGACGTCCCGGTTGTTCCGCATCACGGTGCGGTGCTCCTCCATGTGGAAGTGGAAGGGGTGCACCCAGCCGCCGCCGCCGTTGCGGATCTCCCACAGGTTGAAGGAGTTCTTCCTCGGCGTGGCGGCGAACTGGTGACCGGCCCTGTTCGTCAGGCTCGACCAGCTCGGTGGTGGGGTCGAACTCCTTGCCGTTGATCAGCCACTCCAGCTCCCCGCCGGCGCTGCCGCGCTGGACCTCGAAGATCAGCCGGTCGTCCAGCAGCGTCTGCCAGTTCGACGGCAGCGGCGGGAGGTCCCGCAGCGTGGTCGTCGGGCCGGGCAGGACGCTGTTGTCGGGGGCGTCGTCGCCGATGACGATCTTCATCATCGGGATCTTGTACTTCGGGTCGAGCGAGAACCGGGAGGCGGTGTCCCAGATCCGCCCGTCGCGCATCTTCATGATGTTGGTCAGGTAGATGACGTCGCCCTTCTTGGTGGGCGAGCCGTCCTGGTACTTGGTGAAGTCGACGATGTGCTCGCGCCGCTTCGCCGGCCACAGCTCGAACGAGTCCCGGGTGATCGGGAAGGGCAGCAGGCCGCCGTCGGCGGCGATCTCGGTCCAGCGCATGCACTGCTGGCCGTCCTCGATCCGCCACTGGCCCTGCATCTCGACGTCCTTGTAGCCCAGCGAGATCGCCGTCTTCGGGCCCTTGGTCGAGGTCATCAGCTTGAACTCGTAGATCCGGGAGACCGAGGCGTCGAGGAAGCGGAACCGGTACTTGCGCCGCTTCACCTCCAGCACCGGGTACGCGGTGCCGTTGACAGTGAAGATGTCGCCGACGAACCCGTGGTTGGGGAAGTGCCGGTGGAACGTCTTGCCCCACCACTCCCGGTGCGCGCGGGGGTTGCCCGCGGCGGGATACTCGCCCTGGCCGTCGTGGAAGTCCTTGTGGTTCGTGACCCCGTCGTCGAGCCGCATGTCGAAGATCGCCAGCGGGATGTCGTAGTCGACGTCGAAGGTGCCGTCGGCGTGGTTGGTGCGGACCCCCGGGAGCCGGAGGCCCTGGGTCTCGTCGCCGGCGTCGAGGTTGTTCTCCGGGTCGTAGATCGGGTAGAGGCCGACCATTCCCTTGTAGACGTTGGCGCCGGTGTGGTCCATCCGGTGGTCGTGGAACCAGAAGAAGCGACTGCTTCTCCCGGCTGTCGTTGCCGGCCGGCCAGTTCAGGTAGAGGTTGTCCACGAAGGACCTGACCGGGTAGCCCTTGTCCTGCGGCCCGAACAGGAACGCGTAGTGCGGGTTGCCGTCCGACTCCGGCGCGGTGTGGCCGTTGTGCAGGTGGGTGAGGAACGAGTAGTCCGGCGAGCCGAAGTCCTGCCGGTCGAGGTTGAGCGGGTTCTCGTCCAGGTGGTTCTCGAACCGCACCAGCACCGGCTTGCCGTACTCCGCGTTGATCATCGGCCCCGGGAAGGTCCCGTTGAAGCCGTAGATCGTGCTCGGCGGCAGCGTCCGCTTGGTCCCGGCCGGGTAGGTGTTGCCGGCCGCGTCGAAGGACTTGGCGTTCTTGCCGTCCTTGTCGATCGGCAGGACCTGCGAGCTGGTGAACGAGTGCGTCCGGACGAGCAGGTCGAACTTGTAGACGATCGGGTCCGGGAACCCGATCGGCGTCCGGCCAGAGCTGGTGCGTGTCGTTGCGGAACGAGTTCTGCTGGCCGACGCCCGGACCGGGCGGCAACGGCAGCGCCGCCACCTCGGCCGGCGTCAGCGGCGTCGCCGCCCGCGGGACCACCAGCGGGTCGATGAACGGCGTGAGGATCAGCGGCGAGTTGGCGAAGACCTCGTCGTAGAGCGAGTCGGCGAAGGCGATCGAGGTCGCGTCGAACACGCCGTCCCTCGACAGCAGCCCGCGGCCCTCCAGCGAAGGCTGCATGAGCACCTTCCCGGCGCCGATGCCGGCGGCGGCGACACCCACCGCGCCGACCCGCAGGACGGTGCGCCGGGAGACGCCTGACCGGTCGTCGGAGATTTCCTCCTCGGCCCGGCCGTCGATTGTTGCTTCGGACATCAGACCAACCTCCAGTTGGTTTGACAGCCGAGCGCGCCGTGAAGTGAAAACACGCACGCTCGTATCGCCGGTCGGCGGCCCGCGGCTCCGCATGAGCCGCGCCCGCACGGCAATGGGCGGGGCGCAGGGCAGCACGAGATCGGCTGTGGCGGATGACAGACGCGCTCCCCCGAGCCGGGCAGCTGGCACGGCCGTCCGGAAAGGAACGACGAGGCGTCTCGGGATTGTCACGCCGCTGGATGCGACGTCCGGGCACGCCACACAAGGGCTCCGGACCGGTCGCAATCGTGGGGCGACATCGCGACCGAGCCTCGTGCACCGTGCAGCGACCTCAGTCTGCTCCGGTGCCTTTCCGGCCGCCTCTCCCTAATTGGGTTATGAGGCCCCCCAAAAGAAGGGGTATAGCCACCCCAAGACATCCACTCAGATCCACAGGTCTTAGTACGACCGGAGCAGTGATTGCATCAACAGTTATTGAGACTTCACGGGGCTAGGCGGCCCTAGCCGCCCCGGCTGTCCGGTCAGGTCGGGGTGCCGACCAGGCCGCGGCGGGTCGCCTCGGCCGAGGCCTCCGCCCGCGTCGGCGTGCCCAGCTTGGCCAGCACCGCGGACACGTGGTGGTCGACCGTACGGGTCGAGATCACCAGCGTGGCCGCGATCTCGGCGTTGCTGCTGCCGGTGACGAGCAGCTCGAGCACCTCGCGCTCGCGGCGGGTCAGCCCGAGCGGGTGCGCCCGGGTCGCCTGCCGCGGCCCGGCCGGCACCGAGCGCATCCCGAGCCGCCGCATCGTCCGGCGGACGACCCGGGCCGTGGCGACCGCGCCCATCCCGTCCAGCAGCGCCAGCGCCTCCCGCAGCTCGGCGTCGTCGCTCGAGTCGACCAGCGCCATCGCCGCGTCGAAGCGGCAGTCCAGCGCCAGCCAGGCGTCCGCGGCGGCCCGCCGGTCACCCGCGAGCTGCCGCAGCGTACGGCTCGGCGACCGGGCCCTCGAGCACCCGGGCGCTGCCGGTGCGGCGCAGCCAGACCGCGGTGTCGCCGCGCAGCCACCGGTCCGCGGCCCCGGCCGCGTCCGCGGCCAGCTCGGCCTCGTGCCGGGCCGCGGCGAGGTCGCCGGCCAGCCAGTGCGTCTCGGCCCGGATCAGCCGGACCGGCACGACGTACTGCGGCTCTCCGGTGCCGTCCGCGCCCGCCATCGCCTCGTCCAGGCACGGCCAGGCGTCCGGCTCGCCGCGGCGGGCCCTGGTGCTGCCGATCCAGGTGTTCGGGCAGATCCGGTTCTGCGGCGAGGTCTCGGTGCCCTCCAGCAGCCGCAGGCTGACCGCGAGCGCCTCGTCCCACTGGCCGCGGTGCTGCTGCACGGTGGTCCGGCAGGCGAGCAGGCAGCGCACGTACGTGCCGAGGTCGTGCTCCTCGCAGTACTCCACGCCGGCCTGGAAATAGACGTCGGCCTCGGCGAACCGGCGCTGGTCGGACAGCCCGCCGCTGAGGTTGGCGTACGCGCGGCCGGCCTGCGGGCGCAGCCCGTGTTCGACCGCGAGGTCGAGCGCCCGCACCAGCAGCTCCACCCAGTCCCCACCGGCGATCCGCCAGCGCGCAGGCCTCGGTGTCGAGCGCGTCGGCGAGCACGTCGTATGCGCCGAACCGCTCGGCCAGCGCGGCTGCCCGGCGCGAGAGCCCGACCGCCCCGGCCCTTCGCCGGCGACCATCCGCAGCGCGCCCAGCGTCCCGTACGCCCGGGCCAGCTCGACCGTCGGCCCGAGCGGCTCCAGGATCGCGACCGCGGCCTCGCCGGCGTCGACCGCCTCGGCGCCGCGGCACAGGCTGGCCAGCGCCATCGCGAGCCGGCGGGTGGTCGCGCCCTCGCGCAGCCGGTCGCCGAGCTGCCGCCACAGCAGCAGCGCCTGCTCGCAGGCGTCGGCCGCGTCCTGGAACCGGTCGAGCAGCGAGGCGTGCTCGGCCAGCGCGGTGTACAGGCTGGCCACCTCGGCCGGCGGGGCGTCGGCGGCGAACCGCAGCGCCCGCGCGTACTGCGCCGCCGCCTCCCGGTGCGAGCCGAAGCCGGCCGCCCGCCGCCCGGCCGCGGTCGCGTGCCGCAGCACGGCCGGCACGTCCCCGGCCGCCTCGGCGTGGAAAGCGAGCCGGGCGTCGTCGACGCTGCCGGTGGCGCAGAGCGCGGCGAGGATCCGGGCGTGCGTGCCGGCCCGGCGGTGCGCCGGCACCAGCTGCTCGACGGCGAGGCGGGCCAGCTCGTGCCGGAACCGCAGCCCCGGGCCGTCGCCGACCAGCAGGCCGGAGTCGAGCAGCTCGTCCAGCGCCGGTTCGGCGCACGCCACCGTCGCCTGGAGCACCGGCAGGTCCAGCCGGGTGCCGAACAGGGCGGCGGCGTCGAGCACGGTCCGGGCCGGGTCGCCGAGCCGGCCGACCCGGGCCAGCACCGCGTCCCGGGCCGAGGCCGGCACCTCGCCGGTGCCGCCGCCGATCACCTCGGTGACGTAGAACGGGTTGCCGCCGGTGAGCCGGAACAGCTCGGCCGGCTCGAGCCCGCTGCCGGCGGCCAGCTCGCCGACCGCCTGTTCGGTCAGCGGCGGCAGCGCCAGCCGGCGGGTCGAGCGGTGGGTGGCCAGCTCGCCGAGCGCGAGCCGGAGCGGGTCGGTCGTGCCCAGCTGGTCGTCCCGGTAGGTGACCAGGACCAGCGCCGAGGCCGTGCGGAGCCGCCGGCCGAGGAAGCGCAGCAGGTCGAGCGTCGCGTCGTCGGCCCAGTGCACGTCCTCGACGGCGACCACGGTGAGCTCGCCGGGCCGGTCGATCCGCCGCAGCAGTGCGTCGAACAGCTGGTCCCGGCCGGCGCCGGCCCGGCACAGCTCGAGCACCTCGCCACCGAGGTCGCCGGCGAGGTCGAACAGCGGACCGAGCGGGCGCGGCGTGGACAGCCCGTCGCAGCCGCCCCAGGACCAGGTGGCGTCCGGGAGCTGCCGCTCGAACTCCTCCAGCAGCGCCGACTTCCCGGCCCCGGCCTCCCCCGCGACGAGCACCAGCCGCCCGCAGCCGGACCTGGCCTGCTCGCCGTACTCGGCCAGCGCGGCCAGCGCCGAGTCGCGCTCCAGCAACGCCATGGCCACCAGTCTCCCGCACGCTCCCGCCCACCCGGGCGGAGTTCCGGCCGGCACCGCCCGTCGGGGCAGCCGTCGGCCGCCGTACGGACCTCGGCGCCTGCCCCGGGAGGTTGAGCGGGGCAGGCGCCGAGGGCGGGAGTCGGGCTACGGGACGATGGTCCAACCGAACATCATCGCGTGGTCCTCGTGCATGAGGTTGTGGCAGTGCGCGACGTACGGTCCGACGAAGTCGCGGAAGCCGCGGTAGAGGATCGTGGACTCGGACGGGTCGAGCGCGACGAGGTCCTCGCGGGAGATGTCGTCGGGGTGGCCCGGGTCAGGGGTCACGGTGGTGTCCTTGTTGTTCCGCATGACCGTGCGGTGCTCTTCCATGTGCAGGTGGATGGGGTGCACCCAGCCGCCGCCGCCGTTGCGGATCTCCCAGAGGTTGAAGGAGTTCTTCTTCGGCGTCGCCGGGTACTGGTGGCCGTCCCGGTTCTTCAGGCTGAGCAGCTCGATCGTGGGGTCGAACGGCTTGCCGTTGATCAGCCACTCCAGCTCGCCGCCGGCGCTGCCGCGCTGGACCTCGAAGATGAGCCGGTCGTCGAGCAGCGTCTGCCAGTTGGCCGGCAGCGGCGGGAGGTCGCGCAGCTTCTTGGTCGGGCCGGGCAGCACGCAGTTGTCCTCGTGCGTCGTCGCCGATGACGATCTTCATGATCGGGATCTTGTACTTCGGGTCCGGCGCAGAACCGGGTCGAGTTCGACCACATGCGGCCGGTCGGCATCTTCATGACGTTGGTCAGGTAGATGACGTCGCCCTTCTTGGTGGGCGAGCCGTCCTTGTACTTGGTGAAGTCGACGATGTGCTCGCGCCGCTTCGCCGGCCACAGCTCGAACGTGTCCCGGGTCAGCGGGAACGGGCAGCAGACCACCGTCGCTGGCGATCTGGGTGAAGCTTCATGGCCTGCTGGCCGTCCTCGATCCGCCACTGCCCCTGCAGGTCCTCCTCGGTGGCGTAGCCGAGGTCGCGGGCCGACTTCGGCCCCGCTCGTCGAGGTCATGAGCTGGAGCTCGTAGATCCGGGAGATCGAGCAGTCCAGGAACCGGAACCGGTACTTGCGCCGCTTGACCTCCAGCACCGGGTAGGCGGTGCCGTTGACGGTGAAGATGTCGCCGACGAAGCCGTGGTTGGGGAAGTGCTTGAAGAACGACTTGCCCCACCACTCGGGGTGCGTGCGCGGGTTGCCGGCGGCCGGGAACTCGCCGAGGCCGTCGTGGAAGTCCTTGTGGATCGTGACCCCGTCGTCGAACCGGACGTCGTAGATCGCCAGCGGGATGTCGTACTCGACGTCGAAGGAGCCATCGGCGTGGTTGGTGCGGACACCGGGCAGGCGCAGGCCCTGGGTCTCGTCGCCGGCGTCGAGGTTGTTCTCCGGGTCGTAGATCGGGAAGAGCCCGACCATGCCCTTGTAGACGTTGGCCCCGGTGAAGTCCATCACGTGGTCGTGGAACCAGAAGAAGCTCTGCTTCTCCCGGCTGTCGTTGCCGGCCGGCCAGTTCAGGTACAGCTGGTCCACGAACGAATGCAGCGGGAAGCCGTGGTCCTTCGGGCCGAACAGGAACGCGTAGTGCGGGTTGCCGTCCGACTCGGGCGCGGTGTGCGCGTTGTGCAGGTGGGTGAGGAACCGGAGCTCCGGGTCCCCGTAGTCCTGCCGGTCCAGGTTCAGCGGGTTCTCGTCCAGCCGGTTGGTGAACCGGACCAGGGACGGCTTGCCGTACTCGTTGTTGATCATCGGGCCGGGGAACGTCCCGTTGAACCCGTAGATGATCGACGGCGGCAGGTTCCGGACGGTGCCGGCCGGGAAGGTGTTGCCGTTCGCGTCGAACGACTGGGTCGGCTGTCCCAGCGCGTTGATCGGCAGTACCTGCGAGGTGGTGAACGAGTGCTGCCTGGTCAGCACGTCGATCTTGTAGACGATCGGGTCCGGGAACCCGATCGCGTCCGGCCAGAGCTGGTGCGTCTCGTTGCCGAACGAGTTCTGCTGACCGACGCCCGGGCCGGGCGGCGGGTCCAGCGCCGCCACCTCCGCCGGGCTCAGCGGCCTGAGCGCCTGCGGGATCACCAGCGCGTCGTTGAACGGGTTGAGGATCAGCGGCGAGACCGGGAACGCCTCGATGTAGAGCGAGTCCGCGATCGCCGTCGAGGCCGCCCCGAACACGCCGTCCGGGCTCAGCAGTCCCCGCTGTTGCAGGGATGGCTGCATGAGCACCTTGCCGGCCCCGAGCCCGACGGCGGCGATGCCGACCGCGCCTGCGCGCAGGACATTCCGCCGGGTCACGCCGGAGCGATCGATGCTATCTGTGCTCTCGTTGATGACTTCGGTCATCCGGCCACACTCCACTGTGGACAGAGGTGGTCGACCCGCGCCGACGTGAGACGAGCGCGGCGCCTCCAGTTTCATGCACCACGCACTGATCGAGCGGGCCGATTGCTGCACTATGCAAGCAGGCCGAGTCTCCGCCCGCGGCGCAGCGCTGCCCCACCCCCACCTGGACCGGAGCCGCCCCCCAAAATTGGGTACGTCCCGCGGACAAGGTAAAGATGACCTCATGTCGGATGGTGTCCGGGCCGCTGGGCCCCGTGTCGAACCGGCCAGCGCGCACGACGAGCTGGTGGACGCGCTGCTGTCAGCGAGCCGGGTCATGGTCGGTCTGGCCGCCCGGTCGCTCGCCGACCTCGACTCCGACGTCACGCTGCCGCAATACCGGGCGCTGGTCGTGCTGGCCTCCCGAGGGCCGCAGCGGGTGGTGGACATCTCCGCCGAACTGGGGGTGAACTCGTCCACCGGCACCCGGATGTGCGAGCGGCTGGTCCGCAAGGGCCTGGTCCGGCGCGAGCGGTCGGACACCGACCGGCGCGAGGTGCGGCTCACCCTCACCGCCTCCGGGGAATACCTGGTGCAGGAGGTGACCCGGCGGCGCCGCAGCGAGCTGGTCCGCGTCGTCGACACGGTCCCCGAGATCTGGCACGAGCCGCTGACCACCGCGCTGCGGTCGCTGGCGGACACCGCGGGTGAGCCGGCGGACAGCGAGTGGTGGCTCGGCTGGCACAGCACCGCCCCCGACCAGCCGGAAGACTGATCCACCCGGCGCTGGTCGCGGCTCGTCCGGCTCGGCCGGCGGCTCGTCTCGCCGGCCAGGGCCCGATCGGCGCTATCCGGGCAGGCCGGCGAGCCGGTCCAGCGCGGCGAGCAGCTCGTCCTGCAGCCTGGTCGAGGTGAGCGCCTCAGGCAGCCGGGCCGGCCGGGTGCCGGCGGTGTAGCCGCCCGGCCAGGCCGGGTCGGCCGCCGCGACGGCCACCCTGGCCCCGCCGGAGCGGACGTCACCGGGAGCCCCGGCGGCGGCCAGCTTGGTCTTCACCCAGCCGGGCTCGACGGCGCCGACCCGCAGGTCGGGCAGCCGCCGCGCCCAGCCGAGCGCCAGCGCCACGTCGACCGCCTTGCTGTCCGCGTACGCCTGCCAGGGGTCGGTCGCCGCGCCCAGCCGGTCCGGGTCGACCCGACCCGAGCCGGCCATCCCGCTGCCGAGGAAGACCAGCCGCTCGCGGAGCCGAGCCCGCAGCAGCGCGGTGAGCAGGTGCGGGGCCAGCGCGTTCACCGCGAAGGTCAGCTCGTGGCCCTGAGCACTGCGCGGGGCACCCGCGTCCGGCCACACCCCGGCGTTGTGCACCAGCACGTCGACGTCCCCGACCGCGTCGGCCAGCGCGCGCACCTGGTCAAGGTCGGCGAGGTCGGCGACGACGAGCCTGGCCTTGCCGAGCGCGCTCAGCTCGGCCAGCACCGGGTCGCCGCGCTCGGTGCTGCGGGCGTGCACCAGCACCTCGTGCCCGTCGGCGAGCAGCTGCCGCGCGGCGGCCAGCCCGATCCCGTCGGTCGACCCGGTGATGCAGACGAGAGCCATGTTCTACGCGCTACCCCGGCCGGTGCCCGGCGTACCCCTCCGGGCCGGAGCTGGTGACCGGCGACGGCCAGAGCGTCAGCCCGGCGTAGGCCGGCTGCCACTCGTCGCGGTAGGTCTGCTGCAGGGACGCGGGGAGCAGCCCGAGCACCCTCGCGGTCACGTCCGGGGACGCGCCGTCGAGCAGCCACGGCAGGTACCGATGCACGTCGCCGGCGATCCGCTTGCCGCCCTCAGCGCCGAACGCCTGCCACTGCTGCTGGGTGAGGGTCGCGTCGATCAGTGCCAGCCCCTCGGCCTCCTCGTGGTCGAGGTGCCCGCACAGCGCGGTCGTGAGGGCGTCGGTCAACTCGCCGAGGCGTTGTGGACCGGAGTCGCGGTCGGCCACCGCCGCGTCGATCGCGGCCAGCAGCGGGTCGATCGCGGCGTGCTCCGCCTCCATCGCGTCGAGCAACGCCACCCCGTCCGAGTCGGCGGCCAGGACCTTGCGCATCTGCGGCCACAGCAGGTCGTCCTCGGCGGTGTGGTGCGCGTGCAGGTAGGACTTGAACATCTCCCAGCCGACCGCGGTACCCAGGACGTGCCTGGGATCGTCGTTCGGGCGTGCGGTGACGCGCGCGATGGCGTGCAGGTTGCGGCGCAGCGCACTGTGCATCACGTACATCATGGTCATGTCGTTCTTGAACGGCATTGTTCGTCTCCTTGTCAGATCTATGCGGCGGCGTGGACGGGGGCGGGCTGCGGCGCGGCCGGGCCGGTCTGCTCGGCCGTCGCGGGCCCGTAGGCGCGGAGCGGGCCGGGGCGGAACAGCGCGCCGCAGATCACCGCGCCGGCGGCGAAGATGGCGGCCGCGACCCAGAACCCGGTGGTGTAGCCGTGGATCAGCGACAGCCCGGCCGAGGACGGCCCCGGGTGGCTGGTCAGGTAGTGCGCGACCGCGCTGGCGAAGATCGTGTTGAGCAGCGAGGTGCCGATCGAGCCGCCGATCTGCTGGCCGGTGTTGAGGGTGGCGGAGGCCACGCCCGCGTCCTCCGGCGCCACGCCGAGCGTCCCGGTGTTCATCGACGGCGCGAGCGCGAAGCCGAAGCCGAGGCCGGTGACCATCAGCGGGCCGAGCACCGTCGCCGCATAGCCCGAGTGCAGGCCGATCCCGGTCAGCCACACCAGGCTGCCCGCGCTCAGCAGCATGCCGACGATGACCAGCGGCCTGGGGCCGAGCCGGGGCAGCAGCACCACGTTGGACAGGTTGGCGCTCACCACCACCATCGCGATCATCGGCAGGAAGGCGACGCCACTGACCACGGGCGAGTAGCCCAGGGTCTGCTGCATGTAGTAGGTGAGGAACAGGAACACGCCCGCCATGCCGGCGCCGGCGACGAGCACGGCCAGGTAGGCGCCGCCGCGGTCGCGGTCGAGCACCACCCGGGGCGGCAGCAGCGGGCTGGCCGCGCGGGCCTGCCAGGACGCGAACGCGGCGAGCAGCACCGCGCCCGCGGCCAGGAAGCCGTAGGTGGACGGCGTCGCCCAGTGGTGGGTCGCGGCGTTGGAGAACCCGTAGACCAGGCAGAACATCGACGCCGAGACGAGCGCGACGCCGAGCAGGTCGAGCCGCGGCCTGGCTGCGGGCGCGCTGGTGCTTGAGCAGCAGCACCGCGCCGGTCCCGACGATGCCCGCCAGGATCAGGTTCACGTACAGGCACCAGCGCCACGACAGGTACTCGGTCAGCACCCCACCGAGCACCAGGCCGACCGCGCCGCCGGCGCCGACGATCGCGCCGTAGACACCGAACGCCTTGCCGCGCTCCTTCGGGTCGCTGAACGTCGTGGACAGGATCGACAGTGCCGCCGGTGCGAGCAGCGCGCCGAACGCGCCCTGGGCGCCGCGCGCGGCGACCAGCATGCCGAAGCTGGTCGCCGCACCGCCGACGGCCGACGCGGCGGCGAAGCCGAGCGCACCGACCAGGAACGTGACCTTGCGGCCGATCAGGTCTCCCAGCCGGCCGCCCAACAGCAGCAGGCTGCCGAACGCGAGCGCGTAGGCGGTCACCACCCACTGCCGGTCCGTGGTGGTGAAGCCGAGGTCCGCGCTGCGCGGACGGCAGCGCGATGTTCACGATCGTGACGTCCAGCACGACCATGAGCTGGGCGAGGCCGACGATCACCAGGATCAGCCATCGGCGTGGATCGGGGATCGCGCCGGCCCGCGCGGCGGCCCCGGCGGGTGTGGAGTTGGGTTCATGACGTTGCTCATGCCGGTGCGACGAACGAGCGCCCGGCTGGGGGACAGCCCGGGTCAGAACTGTTCGAGCCGCCGGTTCAGGAACCGTCGCTCCGGGGTCGAGGTGGCCAGCTCGAGCGCCCGGCGGTACGCCGCCCGGGCCTCGTCGTCGCGGCCGAGCCGCCGCAGCAGCTCGCCGCGGGTGGAGTGGAAGTAGAGGTAGCCGTCCAGGTCGAGGCGGTCGACCGCGCCCAGCGCCGCGACGGGGTCACCGGCCTGGGCGAGTGCGACGGCACGGTTGAGCTCGACCACCGGCGAGCCGGTCAGTTCGACCAGCCGCCGGTACAGCTCGGCGACCTGCGGCCAGTCGATCCGTTCCCGCGTCTGCAGCGACGCGATCGCGGCCTGGATGACGTAGGCGCCGCGCCCGCCCAGCGCGATCGCCCGGTCGAGCACCGCCCGTCCCGCCGCGATCTGGTCCGTGTCCCACAACGAATGGTCCTGATCGTCGAGCAGCACGAGATCGTCGCCGGAGAACCGGGCCCGCCGCCGGGCATGGTGGATCATCATCAGCGCCAGCAGCCCGTGTGCCTCCGGCTCGTCCGGCATCAGCGCGGCGAGCACCTGCCCCAGCCGGATGGCTTCGGCGCCGAGGTCGACCCGGCCGCGGTAGCCCTCGTTGTAGATCAGGTAGATGACGGCCAGCACCGCGTCGACGCGGTCCGGAAGCAGATGCGCGTCGGGAACCGCGAACGGGATCCCGGTCGCCTTGATCTTCGCCTTGGCGCGGGACAGGCGGCGCTTCATGGTCTCCTCGGAGACCAGGAACGCCCGGGCGATCTCGGCGGTCTGCAGGCCACCGAGAGCCCGCAGCGTGAGCGCCACCTGACCGTCCAGCGGCAGCGCCGGATGGCAGCAGGTGAAGATCAGCTCGAGCCGTTCGTCCTTGATCCCGGAGTCGTCGGGCTCGTCCATGACCGCCTCCGGCACCGGTAGCAAGTGGATCTTCTCGGCCAGCGTGCGCTCCCGGCGGATCCGGTCGATCGCCCGGTTGCGGGCCGTCGTCACCAACCACGCACCGGGATTGGCCGGGGCGCCCGATACGGGCCAGCGCTCGGCCGCGATCGCGAACGCCTCCTGCGCCGCCTCCTCGGCCTTGTCGAAATCACCCAGGAACCCGACCAGCGAAGCCAGCACCCGGCCCCACTCGTCCCGGAAGACCTCCTCCAGCGCGGTCAGCGCGGCATCACCGGCCTGACCTCCACAGCGCCGCCGACCCGGGCGGCCGGGATGCGCGCCGCGAACTCGATCGCCTCGTCCAGGTTGGCCGCCTCGATCACGCAGAACCCGCCGAGCACCTCCTTGGTGTCCGCGAACGGGCCGTCGGTCATCAGCGTCCGGCCACCGACCACCCGCACGCAGGTCGCCGTCTCGGCCGGCTGCAGGCGCGCGCCCGCGACGCCTCGGGCGTCGTCGATCAACGCCAGGTAGTCGGCCTGCACCGCCTCACGTTCCGCGTCGGACACCGTCTCCTGGTAGCTGGGGTCGGCGTAGATCATCAGGGCGTACTGCATCGCAACCTCCCTGGGCAGTCTGCTCTCACCCTACTCGACGAACGAGAAGTGGCTCAGGGGACACGACCGGGGTCACCACTCGACCGGCGGGGATGGAGCCGGGGGTGGCAGAGTGATCGCATGCGGATCGGGGCGATCTTCCCCCAGACCGAGATCGGCGCGGACCGGGGCGCAGTGCGCGCGTACGGGCAGGCGGTCGAGGGCCTCGGCTACCGGCACATCCTCGCGTTCGACCACGTGCTCGGGGCCGACCCGGCGGTGCACACCGGCTGGGACCGGGCCTACGACGTGCAGACCACGTTCCACGAGCCGTTCGTGCTCTTCGGCCACCTGGCCGCGCTGACCTCGGTCGAACTGGTCACCGGGGTGCTGATCCTGCCGCAGCGGCAGACCGCGCTGGTGGCCAAGCAGGCGGCCGAGGTCGACCTGCTCACCGGTGGCCGGTTCCGGCTCGGCGTCGGCGTGGGCTGGAACGCGGTCGAGTACGCGGCGCTGGGGCGCGACTTCCGCGACCGCGGCCGGCGGATGGACGAGCAGATCACGCTGCTGCGCCGGCTCTGGACCGAGGGGACGGTCAGCTTCCGCGGCGACGAGGTGGACGTGGTGGGTGCCGGCATCCGGCCGCTGCCGGTGCAGCGGCCGATCCCGGTCTGGGTCGGCGGCCGGTCGGCCGCGGCGTACCGGCGGGCGGGGCGGCTCGGCGACGGCTGGCTCCCGCAGGTGCCGCCCGGTCCCGAGCTCGACCAGGCCCGCGCGCTGGTGCACGAATCGGCCGTCGAGACCGGCCGGGATCCGGCCGCGATCGGTTGCGAGGGCCGACTCACCTGGCGCGGCGACCTCGACACCGCGGTGGCCGACGCCGCGGCCTGGCGGGAGGCCGGCGCCAGCCACCTCAGCGTCAACACGATGGGCGCCAAACTGTCCACAGTGGACGACCACCTGACCGTACTCGGTCGGCTGGCCGAGGCACTCCGCCCGGGTCAGCCGACCTCCGGCTCCGGCTGAGCGCCCTGACCCGGCGCGGTCCGCGCTGTGCCGGCAGACGGTCCCTAGCCGGGCGCGTCGAGGAGGCCCCGGGCGAGGGCGGGGACGATGGTGGGGGCGGGTGGGAGGCGAGGTAGCAGCAACGCCTGGACGATGTGGTAGGCGTCGGGCTTGCCGGGCCAGACGGTCGCCGCCGGCCGGTTCGCCGGGTCGAGCTCGTGCCACCAGGAGCCGCCGTCGGTGTCGACCAGGTAGCGGGTGGCGTAGTCCCAGGTGCGGTCGTAGACCGCGGCGTACCGGTCCGCGCCGGTGACCTGGTGCAGAGTGGCCGCGGCGGCCAGCGCCTCGGCCACGACCCAGTGCATCCGCTGCCGGACCACCGGCCGACCGGCGAAGTCGACGGTGTAGACGAAGCCGTCCGCCCCGTCGACGGCCCAGCCCAGCTGGACCGCGCGGTCGAACATCGCCGCCGCGTCCGGAAGCAGCCAGTCCGGCGCCGCGGGCCCGAGCGCGGCCCGCACGTCCAGCGCGAGCCGGGACCACTCCAGCAGGTGGCCGATCGTCACCCCGTACGGGCGGAACTGGTCCGCCGGTCGGTCCCGGTTGAACTCCGGCAGCGGCGCCCAGTCCGGGTCGTAGTGCTCGGGCAGCAGCCAGCCGGCCCCCCGCGCGACCCGGTGCACGATCCGTTCGGTGATCCGCAGCGCGCGCTGCCGCCAGACCGGGTCGGCGCCGGCGTCGGCCGCGGCCAGGTAGGCCTCGACCGTGTGCATGTTCGCGTTGGCCCCGCGGTACGGGTCGAGGGTGTGCCAGGGCCGGTCCCACTCCTCGACCACCATGCCGTCGTCCTCGCGCCAGAAGTGCCGCTGCTGCACGTCGAGCGCGTCGGACAGCAGGGCCGGGTCCGCGCCGACGACCGCGGCGCTGCTGGCGGCGAGCACGACGAAGGCATGCTCGTACGCCTTCTTGCCCGGGTCGGTCGGCCGGACCGCCGCGTACCACCCGCCGTAGTCGCGGTCCTGCAGCAGGTCCCGCAGCGCGGCGACGCCGTGGGCGACCAGCTCGTCGTGCCCGGGCAGCCCGAGCAGCGTGCCGATGGCGAACACGTGCGTCATCCGGGCGGTGACGTACGCCTCCACCGGGCGGTCGAGCTCCGGCCGCCCGCGCTCGTCCAGCCAGGCGAACCCGCCGTCCGGATGCCGCGACGCCGCCGCGAACCGCAGCACCCGCCGGCACTCCGCGTCCAGCTCCGCCCGATGCTCCGCCGTCCCCAGCATCACCCCAACCTATGGCCAGTGCCCCGCACTAGGCTCGCGGCATGACGCAGCGGACCTACCCGGCCGGCGTGCCGTGCTGGGTGGACACCGAGCAGGCGGATCCGGCCGCGGCCGCGCAGTTCTACGGCGGGCTGTTCGGGTGGCAGTTCGAGGACGCCGATGCCGGCGGGGATGCCGGGGTCCTACCTCGTCGCCCGGCTGGACGGGCAGGACGTCGCGGCGATCGCGCCCGGCACCGGTACCCCGGACTGGCACACGTACGTGGCGGTCGACGACGCCGACGCGGCCGCCGCCGAAGTGGTCGGTCTCGGCGGCGCCGTGCCGACCGGGCCCGAGGACGCCGGTCCCGGTGGGCGGTACGCGATCTGCGCCGACCCGCAGGGCGCGCTCTTCCGGCTCTGGCAGCCGCGCCGGCGGCTCGGCGCCCAGCTGGTCAACGCCCCGGGTTCGTGGGTCTTCAGCAGCCTCGAGACGCCCGACCCGGACGCGGCCCGGTCGTTCTACGGGCGGCTGTTCGGCTGGGAGGCCGACGAGGTCGGCGGCGGCACCGCACTCTGGCGGCGCCCTGGCTACGGCGACCACCTCGAAGCCACCTCCGACCCGGACATCCGGGTCCGGCAGGCCAAGGCGCCGCCGGGGTTCGCCGACGCGGTCGCCTGGGTCGGCCCGGCCACCGGCGCGGCGCGCTGGCGGGTCACGTTCTCGGTCGCCGACCGGGACGCCGGACGTCGCGTCGGCCCAGCGGCTCGGCGGCACCCTGGTCGGCGAGCCGGTCGACGACCAGTGGACGAGGACCGCGGTGGTCCGCGACCCGCAGGGCGCCGAGCTGACACTCAGCCAGTTCGCGCCGGTCGGTTGGTGAGGGTCGGGAGCCGGAGGGCGAGCACCACGGCGACCGCGGTGAAGGCGATCGTCCACCAGAACGTGGTCCGGTAGCCGGCGACGCCGGCGACCTGGTCGACCAGGATCAGCGCCAGCACCGCGCTCCCGAACGAGCCGCCGACCTGCTGGGATGCCCGGGTGATCACGCTCGCGTCCGGGATCCGGGCCCGGTCGAGGCCCTCGTACGCGGTGGCGAAGACCGGCAGCGTCACCGCACCGAGCCCGAACCCACGCACGACCAGCGCGGCGGCGAGCACCCACTCGCTCGTGCCGACGCCGGCCAGCGCGAACGGCAGCGTGCCGGCGGCGGCAAGCACCAGCCCGGTGGTGACCACCCAGCGCGGCCCGATCCGGTCGGTCAGCGAGCCGGCCAGGCCGCGGCTGAGCAGCACGCCGATGCCCTGCGGGGCGAGCAGCAGCCCGGTCCACAGCGGGTCGTGCCCGCGCACGTCCTGGAAGTAGAGCGGGATGAGCAGCAAGGCACCGTAGAGCACGAAGCCGGACAGGAACATCAGCGCGGTCGACGTGCTGAACGACGACACCCGGAACAGCCGCAGGTCCAGCAGCGGCGCGCGGTCCCGCAGCGCGTGCAAGACCGACGAGATCTTCGACCGGGCGGTGGCCCGCGGCGAGGCCGACCCGGACCGGCTGACCCCGCGGGTCAAGTCCGTAGCCTTCGACCTGCTGCGCAACGAGCTGCTGTTGACGCAGCGGCCGGTGCCGCGCAAGGTGATCGACGAGATCGTCGACGACGTCGTGCTGCCGCTGGTGTGCCCTCGTCAGTGACGGTGGGTGGCGTCGGGCTGGCGCGGGTCGGCCGGGTGTTCGAAGCCGGGCGCCAGCCGGATCCGGTCGGCCGCGGCCTCGCCCAGCCAGCGGGCGAACGCCAGCTGCGCGGCCCGGGCGGCCAGCTCGGCCTCGATCTCCGGCCGCACCTGCTCGTACCGGACCGGACCGGCCGGCAGGACCGCGTCGACCACCAGCCGGTGCCAGCCGAGTCCACTGTGGACCGGTCCGGTCGGGCGGCCGCGCAGCTCGGGGACCAGCGTCGCCGGGTCGAGCTCGGTCGGCGGCCCGAGCACCAGCGCGTCCGGGGTCGGCGCGAACGCCTGCCGGGCCAGCCAGCGTTCGGCGCGGGCGTACCGGTCGGGGTGGGCGGCGTAGTGGGCCCGCACCTCGGCCTCGGTCGGGTGGGTGGCGAAGGTCGCGAGCACCGCCCGGGCCGCCGCCGAGGTGGCGAGCACGTCGGCGGCAGCCGCGCCCACCAGCGCCGCATCGACCCGCCCGGTGCCCGCCGGGGTGAGCGCGCGGGCGGTGGCCTCGTGCTCCAGCAGGCGGGTGAGCACGACCCGCTGGGTGACCCAGCGGCGGAGCTGGCGGGCGTCGGCGGTGCCGGCGGGCGGCAGCCGGTCGGCGAGCGGGCCGGCGCGCAGCCGGTCCACCTCGGCCTCGACGTCCGCGGCCGGGACCGGTTCGCCGTCCACCCAGGCGGCGATCATCAGCCGACCGTCAGCGGGATCGTCGCCGAGTAGGCGACCTGGCCGGCGCCGGACAGCCGGGCCAGCAGCCACCAGTCCCCCGCCTCGACGCCGGCCGGGACGACGACCGGCAGCTCGACCGTACGCCGGTCGTCCCCGTCCAGCCGGACCGGCACCGTCCACTGTGGAAGCAGCGGCCAGGTGTCGACCGGGCCGAGCAGCTCGAGCGTCGCGTCCAGCGGGCTGCGGTAGGTGCTGGCCAGCTCGACCCGGACCGTGCCCCGCTCCCCCGGCCGCAGGGCCAGCGCGAGCGTGTCGATGTGCACGTCGATCCCGCCCGGGTTGAGCACGGGGCCGGCGATGCGCACCTGGACCAGGTCGCGGACGGTCTGCCCGCGGTGCTCGACCGAGACCGCGACGAGGTGGTCGCCCGGCGCCGCGTCCGCGGGCGGGCTGACCCGCACCGGCGCCTCGACCCAGCCGTCCGGCGGAAGCGCGACCGGCCACGCGGCCGGCCGGACGTCCCAGCCCTCCGGCGCGGTCACCGTGACCACGCCGGTCCACTCGGCCTCGGCCAGCGACGAGGCGACCGAGACCCGCAGCTCGACCGGTCCGACCGCCCGGCTCGGCGAGGCGTGCACGCTGACCGGCAGGTTGCCGGCCGGCGCGGGCCCGGCGTTCTCCAGCCAGTAGCGGGCCGGTACGACCCCGGCCGGCTCCGGCACCAGCGGCTCGTCCCCGGCGGCCGCGGCGGCCGGGCGGAGCACGACGGTGGCCACCTCGCACGGCGCCAGCGGCACCTCGACCGCGCCGTCGGGTCCGAGCGCGAGCGGCCCGGTCGGCCGGTCCAGCAGGTCGGCCCGCTCGGCCGCGACCACGCCGCCGGCCAGCCGCAGCCGCGCGGTGACCGGCCGGCCGTGCGCCTCGTACAGCCGGACGGCGAGCGCCTCGGCCGGCGGCGTCGGCGACGTGCCCGAGGCCAGCGGCGTCCCGACCGGCTTGACCGCGGTGACCACCGCCGCGCCCGGCGGGTCCACCGCGAGCAGTGAGTGCGCCGGCGGCAGCGGGCCGGGATGCGCCGGCTCGACGACGGCGACCGGCGGGGCGGTGAAGCCCTGCCCGGCCGGGACGAACCCGGCCGACCGCCAGTCGCCCGGGCCGGACGCGAGCGCGTACTCGAACGTGTGGGTCCAGTGCTGCAGCTGGAACGCCGACCCGTCCGGGGCGGTGCGGCGCGGCGGGTCGATCCAGACCCCGGACGGCCAGCCGGTGCAGGAGCGCGTCAGCGACAGGTGCAGCGCCCCGGTCCGGTCCACGGCGAAGCCCGGCAGGCCCCGGTTCAGCAGCGCCACCGTACACGTCCGCCAGCGCCGCGCGGCCACCGTCCCGCTGCGACGGTCCGACCTCGACGGTCGCGTCGGCGAGGTCGGCGGCCAGCTCGGCCACCGCGGCGGCCAGCGCGCCGTCGTCCCGGCCGGCCAGCACCAGCACCGGCAGCGCCCGCACGCCGCGCAGGTCGGCGCTCGGCTCCCACACCTCGGGCAGCGGCCGCTCGGCCGGCACCCAGACCCGGGCCCGGCCGGTCGCGGCCAGCTGCCGGTCCAGCTCGGCCGCGGCCGCGGGCGCGGCGGCCAGCACCGCGGCGGTGAACGCGTTGCGGTCCGGGCCGCCGACCGCGATCCGGACGTCGGGCAGGTTGGAGTCGACGCCGAGCGCGCCGTACCGGGTGCCGGTCGGCCAGCGAGGTGGTCGCGGTGACCCCGGCCCGGACCAGCGCGACGACCAGGTCGCGGACGCCGGCGATCGACCCGGCGTCGGCGACCACCTCGGCGACGCCGATCGCGCGGTGCCGCGGTGCCCGCCGGCCGACGACCCGCGCGGTCGAGCCGACGCCGAACCAGGTGTACGCCGGGTTGTCCAGGGTCCACGGGTGCTCGGCCGAGTCGACGTCGACGATGCCGAAGCCGCGGCCGACCACCGCCGCCGCCGACCTCGCTGACCGGCAGGCCGCCGGGCACGTCGGTCGGGAAGCGCACCCGCAGCAGCCGGTCCGACCCGGCGAGCCGCAGCCGGGTGCGTGAAGTCGACCCGGGACAGTCCGTGTCCAGAGGGTCAGGGTCTGCTCGTACCGGACGCCGTCGAGCTCGCCGGTGACGACCAGCCGCTGCCCGGCCGGCGAGCGTCTCGGCCCGGACCGCGGCCCGGCCGGACGCGGCGCCGACCCGGCGGCGGCCCGGTCGGCAGCAGGTGCCAGGGCCCTCGCCGAAGTCGGGGTGCTGCGGGTACTCCTCGTACACCAGCAGCTCGTTGCCGGTCCGGCCGGGCGGGATCAGCTCCCGGCCGGGCGCCGGTCCAGCCAGGAGCCGACCGTGCCGCCGCGGGCCGGGTCGGCGGTCACCCGGTAGGCGTCGTTCTCGATCGTGCTGCCGGCGGCCCGCGGTCCAGCCGGCGGCTGCGGCCGGGCGACCAGCCGGTAGGTCCGCCAGCCCAGTCGCCGGCACGGTCCCGGGCCACGAACGCGCAGCGTCCGCCCGTCGAGCACGGCCGGCACCGGCGCACCGGCGTCGTCGAGCAGCGACCCAGTCGCCGGCCGGCACGCTCGACCCGGACCAGGTCGGTGCGCGGCCAGGCCAGCGCGTTGAGGACGGTCACCGCGACGCCGGCGCCGGAGGTGTCGACCTGCGACGACGAGGTGCCGGGCGCGCGGCGTCGAGCACGGCGCCGCCGGCAGGTCGTAGGCCTCCCGCCAGCCGGCCAGCAGGTCGAGGTAGACCTGGTCGGACTCGGTGCCGGTGATCGCGTCGTGGTGGGCGCCGTAGACGCAGCTGCCGCCAGGCCTTGTCGAGCGCCGCGTCGGGATAGCGCCGGCGCCGTGCAGCGCGGCGAGGGTGGCCAGCCGCTCCGCGTCGGCGACCGCGGACCTCGCCGGCCCGCTGGGCCTGCTTGGTGTCGATGTAGGAGACGTCCTTGCCGGTGTAGACCGGGTTCATGTCCCGGGTCTGCGGGCTCGGCGCCCGGCCGCTCGGCCGCCAGCGCCGCCCGCACCGCGGCGAAGAAGTCCCGCGGGACCGCGCAGACGAACCGCGGCCAGACGTACCGGGCGTTCCAGTACCGGTGGATCTCGGTGACCCACTTGTTCGGCGGCGAGTAGTCGGTGCCGACCGGCAGCAGCACGTTGCGGGTCGCCGCCACCGGCTTGAGCGCGCGGAACAGGTCGTAGCACGGCCTGCCTCGGCCTCGGCCAGCGTCGGGGCCGAGTCCATCCACCAGCCGGCCGAGTAGTGCGCCGGCATGTAGCGCGGTGAGCAGCCCGGCGCCGCTCGGCGAGATCCACTCGAACTCGCTGGGGAACTGCATCACCGTGGCGTCGCCGTGACCCGCCGTAGGTCTCGGATCGGCCCCCACTGGTGGAACGGGCCGCGCGCCCAGGACGCTGCGCGGTCAGCCCGGCGTCGGCCAGAGCCCGGGGAACTGCGGGTCGTGCCCGAACACGTCGAGCTGCCAGGCGGTCGCCGGGTCGCCGCCGAGGATGTCGCGCTGGTAGCCGATGCCGTACACGATGTTGCGGATCGTCGACTCGGCGCCGGTGAGGTTGGTGTTCGGCTCGTTGTAGGTGCCGCCGACCAGCTCGACCCGGCCCTCGGCGAGCAGCCGGCGCAGGACACGCCCGCTCCTCCGGGACGGTGTCCCAGTACGGCTTGAGGTAGTCGACCTCGGCCAGCACGAAGCGGTAGTCCGGGTCGCGCCGCGCCAGCTCCAGGTGCGCCTCGGACCAGGGCGAAGCCGTTGCGCTGCCAGAACGGCCGGCCGGTGCCGCGTCGGGACCGGACAGCACGTCCCAGGCCTCGGTGTACGCGGCCTGGGTGTTCCACCAGACCGGGTCGTAGTGGAAGTGCGGCACCAGGAACATCGTCCAGCCGGGCTCGGCGACCGGGATCGTCACGTCGGTCCTGGCCTCGCCGGCCGGTCCGCGGACGGTTACCACGGCGGGCACCTCGGTGCCGACCGCGCGGTCGGCCAGCGGCACCGGCACCTCGACGGTCAGCTCGCCCGCGGACAGCTGCGCGGTCAGCTCTGACCCGGGCGAGACGCCGACCGTCAGCGGGCCCGGGTCGCCCGCGACCGTGACCCGGACGATCTGCTCCGGCGCCGCCGGCGGACCGACGAACAGCTCGGGGTGCTCGACCCGCACGATCGACACGGCCATGGGCCCATCCTCACGCGGACCCCGGATCAGGGCGAGCTGGCGCACCGGACCAGCCAGAGCACGACCAGGGCGACGCGGCGGCGAGCACCAGCGGCAGGAAGATCCCTCGACGCTGCGGGTCAGGCGCTCAGCGGCGGGTGACCGTGCGAACCAGGAGCGGCGTGCCTTGCTGGCAGTAGCTCGCGATGCCCGTGATGACGTCGCCCCGCACCCGGATCGGCACGGCGACGGGGACGTTCTCGGCGGCCTCGCCGCCGTCGGAGCGCAGGAGGAGGTAGCTCTTCGACCCGGTTCGCAGCACCAGGCAGCCGGGTTCGACGCCGTGCTCGACGATCCCGTCCACCGTGATCGACCCGGATTCGCTGGGACCGGGCACCGGCGTCGCGGAGGTGATCGGCGTGGGGGGCGCGGACGTGCCGGTAGGCCGCCCGCGGTGCCGGACCCGGCGTTGGCGCAACCGGTGGCGACGAGGCCGAGAAGGACGAACAGGACGGCGGCGGCAAGACGGCGCATGCACCTCGGACGCGGGACACCCGGGCATGGTTCCGCCGGCGCCCCGGGCGGACCCGGGACGCCGGCGGAGAGTGCGGACGCCTCAGGAGACCGTCAGCGCCGCGTCGTCGACCACGAAGCTCGTCTGCAGCGAGGTGTCCTCGGTGCCGCTGAACGAGAGCGTGACGGTGCTGCCGGCGACGCCGGACAGCGTGAACGACCGCTGGGTGAAGCCGGTCGCCTTGTTCAGGTTGGAGAACGTCGCGAGCGTCGTCGCGCCGGCCTTCACGGTCAGCCGGTCGAACGCCGTCGTGGTCGTGGTCTCCGCGCTGTCGATGTGCAGGAAGAACGAGAACACGACGCTGGTGCACCCGCT
This sequence comes from uncultured Actinomycetota bacterium, assembly GCA_963770145.1. Taxonomy (GTDB): domain Bacteria; phylum Actinomycetota; class Actinomycetes; order Mycobacteriales; family CADCTP01; genus CADCTP01. The sequence goes on from CAVYOJ010000006.1 coordinate 229,228, forward strand.
CGGCACGGTCACGGCCTGGGACAGCGTGTCGGTGTGCGTGGTCCCGTACCCGTCCAGCCAGGCCTTCCAGGCGCCGGCGTGCGCGGCCTCACCCGTGTCGTTGGTGACCACGCCCGCGGTCGCCGACCACGGGGTCGCCACGCCGGACTCGAAGCCGGGATTGCCGAGCAGCTGCCCGGCGGTGCAGCCGGTCGGCGGCGGGGTGGTGCCGCCGCCGCCGCTGAACGCGGCCGCCCCGTTCGGGGTGCCGAGCCCGGTCGGGCCGTCCCAGCCGGCGCCGGCCCGGCAGAGCACGGTCGGCGAGCAGGTGCCGTTGCTGCCGCTGACCACGTCGAACAGGTTGCCGGTGTGCGACCACGGGAAGGACGCCGGCGAGGACGTCCGACGGCCGGCGTGCCGGCCAGCGCGTACACCGACGCGATGATCGGCGAGGAGGCGCTGGTGCCGCCGAAGACGGTGCAGCCGGTGCCGCCGAAGGTCACGTTGACCGCGACGCCGGTGCGCGGGTCGGCGACCGCGGAGACGTCGGCGTTGGCCTTGCGCGCGCACTGGGTCGCCGCGGTCTGCCAGGCCGGCTTGGCGTTCGCAGTCGAGCAGCCGCTGCCGGCGCCGCTCCACGCGGTCTCGTTCCAGCCGCGGGCGCTGGCGTCGCGGGTCAGCGAGGTGCCGCCGACCGCGGTCACGTGCGGGTCGGACGCCGGGTACTCGACGCCGAAGCCGTCGTCGCCGGTGCTGGCGGTGACCGCGACGCCCGGGTGGTTGTACGCGGAGCTCGGCGCGCTGTCGCCGCCGCCGTAGGAGTTCGAGACGTACTTGGCGCCCAGCGTGACCGCCCGGTTCACCGCGGTGCCCAGGTTGGCCAGGCTGGCGGAGCTCGGCCTCGACCAGCAGGATGTGGCAGTTCGGGCAGACCGCCGAGACCATGTCGACGTCGAGGGAGATCTCGCCGGCCCAGCCGGCGTCCGCGGTCGGCAGCGGCGATGCCGCGCCGTTCTGGTTGACCTTGCGGAAGCAGCCGTTCGCGGTCGTGCACGGCGGCAGCCCGTACGGCGACCGGTACGATGGCCAGGTCGGACTCGGCGTTCGGGTCGTCGTAGGCGTCGACGATCGCGACGGTCTGGCCGGCGCCGGCGGTCGAGCTCGGCAGCTTGTACGCGCCCTGCAGGTCGGCCGGGCCGAGACCGGCAGGCAGAGCGTTGGGCTGGACGGCCTTGGCACCGGCGTCCGTACGGACGAGTGCGTCGCAGTGGGCGAAGCCCTTGGCGACGGCGGTCGAGCAGGCATGGGAGTAGGTCGCGGTGGTGGTCTTGGCGGCTGGCTTCGCGGGAGCGGTGACGGTGGCACCGGTAGGTGCGGCGACACTGCTGGTCGGTGCGGCTGTGGCCGCGCCCGCGGCACCGGTCCAGGCGATCACCGCTGCCGCGCAGGCAGCGAGGACGGCCGGCACTGTCGGACGGCGCATGCGTTCCTCCTGTGAGGAGATCGGGACACACGCACGGTGACAGACGGACTACCGGAATTTCGCCCATCCGATCGGTTCAACTTGTCAAAGGGACGGCCACGTGACCGGTTCAGAATCACCCGAACGGCCGCACGAGAAGGCCCCTCCGGTCCGCAGACCGGAGGGGGCCTGACGGCCGAGCGCTAGCGCGCGTTCCGCTCGACCAGGTCGCCCAGCCGCGGCAGCGCCTCGATGACGTTCTGCTCGCCCTTGGGGCGCAGCTTGCCGTAGACGCTGGTGACCGCGGCCCGGCTGGACCGTTGGGCCCGCCGGTCGGTCACCGCGAGCAGCGACTGCGCGACCTCGTGCGGCCGGCCGGCCAGGAAGGCGCCGAAGCCGGGCACGGGCTGGGACCGGTACGCCGCCCAGTGCGGCTCGAGCGCGTCGACGAACTCGTCCAGCATGCTGTCGATCGCGCTCCGGATGATGCCGGGCCTGACCCTCTTCACCGCCGCGTACCCGGTCTTGACGACCCCGCCGGACAGGCCGCCCTTGCCGGCGACCTCCTGGTCGACGAAGTCCTGCAGGTCCGCCACGACCGCACCCCGGCGGTCGGCGTCGAGAAGGCTTGCCTTGAGCGTGTCGGCCACGGGTCAGTCCTTTTCCGTTCGGATGCGGGGACACCGCACCGTACACGGGCCGGTCAGGCGGGCAGCTTCAGGTTGTAGACCCGGGCCGCGTTGCCGGCCAGCACCAGCGCGGCGGTCTCCTCGTCCGGGCAGAGCGCGGCGACGGCGCGGGCGTTGCGGGCGATGCCCGGCACGCCGGGCCAGTCGGTGCCGAAGATCATCTGCCGGGTCGAGCCGGGACCAGCTGTGCCGGGCGTAGTAGTCGCGCAGCCGGGACGGCGGCAGGCCGGACAGCTCGATCCAGACCCGCTCGTGCGACAGCGCCAGGAACGCGGCGGCGTCGTACCACCAGCCGCGGCCGCCGTGCGCGAGCACGACCTCCAGGCCGCGGAAGTCGCGCAGCACGTCGTCGAGCAGGATCGGGTCGGCGTACGCGTTGGTCGAGCCGGGGAACGTGCTGGTGCCGCAGTGCACGACGAGCGGGATCCCGGCCGGCTGGCACAGCTCGTACGCCGGGTACAGCGCGCGGTCGTTGGCCGGCGAAGCCGGCGTGCACCGGGTGGATCTTGCAGGCGACCGCGCCGAGGTCGAGCTGGCGCGCGCAGCTCCTCGTCGACCGGGTAGTGCAGGTGCGGGTTGACGTTGGCGACCAGCTCGCATCCGGTCGGGTTGTGCGCGGTCAGCGGCAGCAGGTCCTCGACCGGCTGGATGCCGGTCGCCTTCGGGCTGTACTCGGCGAACAGCAGCGCGACGTCGACGCCCTCGCCGGCCAGGTAGGCGTCGAACCGGGCCGGGTCGACGGTGCCGTCGGCGTCGTAGACCGCGTCCAGCAGCCCGCCGTCGCCGAAGTCCTGCGCCCACTGTCTGCCAGGCCGGCTTCAGCGTCGGCAGCCGCGCGGCGTGCAGGTGCGCGTCGACCAGCGGGCGGCCGTCCAGCATCAGGTGATCGTCTCCGCGGCGGCCGCCTCCGCCGGCGGCAGCGGCTCGATCAGCACGGTCGCCGCCATGGCGCGCAGCTCGACCCGGCGGATCTTGCCGGTCGCGGTGGTCGGGTAGCCGTCGACGAACACGACCTTGCGCGGCCGCTTGAACGACGGCGAGCCCGTCCCGGCAGAACTGCGATGAGCTCGTCCTCGCCGGCCGTCGGCGCCCGGCCCGCAGGACGACGTACGCGACCGGCTTGTCCAGGCCGTCGGCGTCGGGCGCGGCGACGACGACGGCCTGCGCGACCGCGTCGTGGGCGAGCAGCCGCTCCTCCACCTCGGCCGGCGACGACCCAGATGCCGCTCGACCTTGAGCATGTCGTCGGTGCGGCCGAGGCAGGTGTAGTAGCCGTCCTCGTCCGCGCACGTAGGTGTCGCCGGTGCGCAGCCACTCGCCCTGGAAGACCTGGCGGGAGGCGGCGTAGCGGGACCAGTAGCCGGTGGCGGTCGAGTCGCCGCGCACGAACAGCGTGCCGGGCGTGCCCGGCGGCGACCTCGCGCGCCGTCGTCGTCGAGGATCCGCAGGTCGTAGCCGGGCACGGCGACGCCGGTGGTGCCGGGGCGGACCTCGCCGGGCCGGTTGGACAGGAAGATGTGCAGCATCTCGGTCATGCCGATGCCGTCGAGGATGTCGACGCCGAAGTGCGCCGGTCCACCGCTGGTACAGCGCGGCCGGGCAGCGGCTCGCCGGCCGACGCGGCCAGCCGCACGCCGGCGCAGCGCGTCGGCCGGCAGCTCGCGCGCGCAGCATGTCGGCGAAGAACGTCGGCCCGGCGAAGAACAGCGTCGGCGCCGTACTTCTGCGCCCGCTCGACGAGCGCGTCCGGCCGGGACGGCGCCGGCTCCAGCACCGCGGCCGCGCCGACCGACAGCGGGAACAGCACGGAGTTGCCCAGGCCGTACGCGAAGAACGCCTTGGCCGCCGACAGGCAGCGGTCGTCCGGGCGGATGCCGAGCACCTGCGCGCCGTACGTCTCGCAGACCGACCCGGATCGACGCCGTGCCGGTGCATGGCGCGCCTTCGGCGTGCCGGTGGTGCCGGAGGTGTAGAGCCAGAACGCGGGCGAGTCCGTCGGCGTCGGGTACGTCGCCGCGAGCTCGTCCGCGCCGGCCAGCTCGGCGAGCTCGTGCACCGGCAGCGGCGCTCGGCGCCGGGCCGGCGGCGAGGATGCCGCGCAGCTCCGGCGCGGACGCCGCGGCGACCGCGGCGAGGTCGGCGAACTCGCGCTGACCGCAGCAGCCGGGCCCGCGAGTCGCGCAGCAGCTCGGCGAGCCCTCGGCGCGCAGCATGGTCGACACCGGCACCGGCACCGCGCCGATCCGCATCGCGGCCAGGAAACCGCGACGAACTCCGGCGAGTCCGCCATGAACATCAGCACGCGCTGCTCGGGCTGCACGCCCGAGCGCCGCGCAGGCCCGGCCGCGGTGCGGCGGACCCGGTCGTGCAGCTCGGCGTAGGTCAGCGTCGCCGGCCGGCCCGGTCAGCGCCGAGCCGGTCGCCGTCGCCGGCCTCGACGTGCCGGTCCAGCAGGTAGGTGCAGGCGTTGAACACGTCGGTCATGGCCGACCGCTCCCTCAGCGCGAGGTGGACGTACTCGTAGTCGAACGGCTTGCCGTTGATGCCCTGCCGGGGCGGGGCGATCCAGGCGGCGATCTTGCCGGGCTCGTACACCGGCTGCATCAGCGAGCGCGACGTAGCGTCTTGTCGACGTCGGTCGGCAGCCACGCGCCCTTGCGCGCGCTCCCACTCGCTCGGCGGTGAGCACCTCGCCGTCCGGGCGTGACCTCGATGCCGGCGAACGCGCCGACCTGGCGGTTGAACGCCGACGTGCGGCAGGCCAGCCGCTGCGGCAGCCCGGCGCTCGTCCAGGATCCGGTTCCACCGCTTGACGCCGCTCTGGCAGTCGGCGATGTACTCGCGGCGCAGGTCGGTGTTGAGCCCGACCAGCGCGGCGACCTCGGTCTGGCCGATCTCGCCCGTCGACGACCGCGTCGACGCAGATGCGAGTCGTCGGTGAGCTGGTGGTCGTCCTTGCGCCGCTCCTCCGATCCAGCGGCCCTTGAGCCCGGCGGTGAAGTAGTTGGCGACGTTGGTCGAGGTCTCGCCGCCGAACAGGTCGAGCGAGACCGAGTAGTGGAAGTTGAGGTACTTCTGGATCACGTCGCAGCGGGATGCCGCCGTGCGGGCCGACGTCGTCGGTGTCGTGCTCGACCATGAGCTGCGCGGTGCGCTCGACCACCCGGTCGATGCCGGTGGTGCCGACGAACATGTGGTGCGCCTCCTCCTTGAGCATGAACTCGCAGGTGCGCGACAGCGGGTCGAAGCCGATCTCCTTCAGCGTGCCGAGCTGGTACTTGCCGTCCCGGTCGGTGAAGTAGGTGAACATGAAGAACGACAGCCAGTCCGGCGTCTCCTCGTTGAACGCGCCGAGGATGCGCGGCGACGTCCTCGCTGCCGGAGTTGCGGTGCAGCAGCTCCTCGGCCTCCTCGCGGCCCTCCCGGCCGAAGTAGGCGTGCAGCAGGTAGACCATCGCCCACAGGTGGCGGCCCTCCTCGACGTTGACCTGGAACAGGTTGCGCAGGTCGTACAGGCTCGGGCGCGGTGGCGCCGAGGTTGCGCTGCTGCTCGACGCGAGGCCGGCTCGGTGTCGCCCTGGATGACGATCAGCCGCTGCAGGTCCGCGCGGTACTCGCCGGGCACCTTCTGCCAGGCCGGCTCGCCCTTGTGCTCGCCGAAGCGCGATGCGCCGGTCGTGCTCGCGCTCGGCGAGGAAGATGCCCCAGCGGTAGTCGCTGCATCGCGCACGTGGTCGAAGTGGGCCCAGCCCTCGCGGCCGACGTTGACCGCGGTGCGCAGGTAGACGTCCTCGGTCGGCAGCGTCGGGCCCATCGACTCCCACCAGTTGCAGGAAGTTCGGCTGCCAGGACTCCAGCGCCCGCTGCAGCCGGCGGTCCTCGTGCAGCTCGACGTTGTTGGGGATCTTCTCCGCGTAGTCGGCTGTGGTCATGGCTCAGACCCGCTTCCGGTCGAAGTCGGCGCGCTGCCCGGTGCCGAACTTGCGCAGCGCGCCGTCCGGGCCGGACGCGTTCGGGCGGGTGAAGATCCAGTTCTGCCAGGCGGTCAGCCGGCCGAAGATCTTGGTCTCCAGCGTCTCCGGGCCGGCGAACCGGTAGTTGGCCTCCATGCCGGTCAGCGCGTCCGGGCTGAAGCTGGCCCGCTCCTCCAGCGCGATGCGGACCTCGTCGTCCCAGTCGATGTCGTCGGGGGCGAACGTGACCAGGCCGAGCTCGCTCGGCCTCCGCCGCCGTCGAGCGGCGCGCCGGCGCCGTCCTCGGCCTGCGTCAGCCCGTCGGCGTCGCCGTAGAACCGGGTCCGCAGCCGGGTCAGGCCGTTGCCCATCGGCAGCGGGCCGAGGTTCATCGGGCCGACGGTGATCGTCGCCGGCTCTGCGTCCGGGTCGACGTCCTCGAAGACGCCGGCCAGCTGGTACGAGCGGTCGGCGGCCAGGGCGAGCTCCAGCAGCGAGCCGGCGAAGCAGCTGCCCGGCTCGATCAGCGCGACCAGGCTGCGGCTGGTCACGTCGAGCCGCTTCAGCGTGCGCTTGAGGTAGTGCACGATCTCGTTGGCCAGCCAGTCGCTCTGTCGGCCAGCAACAGCTCGTCGTAGGCGAGGACGGCGGCCGGGTCGCCGGCCGTGCGCAGCACCCAGGTGCCCAGCTCGGGCTCGTTGGTGCGCAGGTCCAGGATCAGGTCGTCGAGCTCGCGGGTCATCGCGAGGGTCCAGAAGTCCGCGCGTCGATCTCCGCCGGCGGCGGCTGCTCGGCGGCCCGCGCACCGTGATCTCGACGCAGCCCGCGCTCGCGGTCGAGCGCCGCGGCTCACGTGCCGGTAGCGCGATCGCGGTCGTCGGTGCGTGTCCTTGTCCAGCGGCGGCGAGCGCGATGCCCGGTCGCCGTGTGGACGGTCGGACCGGGCGGCGAGCTCCGCGGCGCGCGGCGGCGACCGTCTCGTCCCACTTGGCCCGCGGCACCGCCTCGTCGACCAGCCGCCACTGCACGGCCTTCCTGCCGCCGACGCCCTCGGACCGGGTCGAGAAGCAGTCGGCCAGGTCGCGGCGCACGTGCCGCTTGTCCACCACCCGGGTCAGCCCGCCGGTGCCGGGCAGCACGCCGAGCAGCGGCAGCTCCGGCAGCGAGACCGCCGACGAGCGGTCGTCGACGAGCATGATGTGCTCGCAGGCCAGCGCCAGCTCGTAGCCGCCGCCGGAGGCGGTGCCGTTCACCGCCGCGAGCCAGGTCTGTCCGGAGTGGGCGGTCGCGTCCTCGATCGCCGTTGCGGGTCTCGTTGGTGAACTTGCAGAAGTTCACCTTCCACGGGTGCGGCGAGGCGGCCAGCATCCGGATGTTGGCGCCGGCGCAGAAGATCTTGTCCTTGGCGCTGGTGAGCACGACCGCGCGCACCTCGGGGTGCTCGAACCGCAGCCGCTGGACCGCGTCGTGCAGCTCGATGTCGACGCCGAGGTCGTAGGAGTTGAGCTTCAGCTCGTAGCCGGGGACCAGGCCGCCGTGCTCGTCGACGTCCATCGCCAGCGTCGCGACCGGGCCGTCGACGCTGAGCTTCCAGTGCCGGTACGCTCCGGGGCCGTCCGGAACTCGACCGTCGTCATGCTTCATGTTCTACATGTCCATGCCGTATCGTCAAGATGTCGTAGAACATCGGGGGTCGCATGGGTGCACCGAGCATGTCGCGGCGGCACGCGGCCGGGGCGGAAAGCGCCCGCGGGTTGCTGCTCACCGTGCTCGGCGAGTTCGTGCTGCCGGCCGGCGGGGTGGCCTGGACCTCGGCGGTCATCGACGTGCTCGGCCGGCTCGGGGTCGAGGAGAAGGCCACCCGGCAGGCGCTGATGCGGACCGCGAGCGACGGCTGGCTGGCGGCCGAGCGGGTCGGCCGGCGGACCCGGTGGCGGCTCACCCCGGCCGGCGAGCGGCTGCTCACCGAGGGCACCGAGCGGATCTACGGCTTCCGGGCCGCGCTGCCGGACTGGGACGGGCGCTGGCTGCTGGTGCTGGCCCGTGCGCCGGAGACCCTGCGGGGCGCCCGCCACCACCTGCGCAGCCGGCTGACCTGGGCCGGGCTGGGCAGCCCGGCGCCGGGCGTGTGGATCAGCCCGCACGCGGAGCGGGTCGCCGAGGTGGAGGCGGTGCTGGCCGGCGCGGGCCTCGCCGGGGCGCAGGTGTTCGTCGCGTCGCATGCCGGGCGCGGCGACCTGGCCGCGATGGTCCGTCAGGCCTGGGACCTCGCCGGGATCGAGGCGGGCTACCAGGAGTTCCTGGCCGGGTTCGCGACCGCGACCGGCGACCCGCTGGCCCGGCTGGTCGAGCTCGTGCACGCCTGGCGCCGGTTCCCCGCGGTCGACCCGGAGCTGCCGACCGCGCTGCTGCCGCCGCACTGGAGCGGGATCCGGGCCGCCGCGCTGTTCCGCCGCCGGCACGCGGCGTGGTCCGCCGCCGCCGCGGCCGACTGGACCCGCCTCGCCACCTGACCCGGCCGCACCCACCCCGCCAGCCCCCACCCCCGCGCGTTCCCCGCTCGCCCCGCCACCGGACCCGCCGCCCGACCCGCCGCGCCGCCCGACCCGCCGCGCCCGACCCGCCGCGCCACCCAGCCCGCTACGCCACGTGGCCCGCCGCTGGCTGGCGCTCCGCGGTCCAGTCCGGCCAGGGCCGCGCCTCGACGGCCGATCCGGCGGTTCCCGTCGGGGGCCGGACACTCCTCCCCGATGGCTACGTCTCTGCACCACCCGACGAAGCACAGACGTAGCCGAACCGCGGGCACGACGCCCTGCACCCCCGCGCCGCCCGGCGAAGCACAGACGTACCTCCCTCGGCATGCGGCTACGTCTCTGCACCACCCGGCGAAGCACAGACGCGCCGAACCGCGGAGCACTACCCCGCCGACGAGCTGCGTCTCTGCACCACCCGACGAAGCAGAGACTAGCCGAACCACGAGCACTCGCCGGAGCAGCGTGCGTATCTGCACCGCCGGGCGAGCGAGACCGCGCACCCGCGGAGCGGACTGCCGCCGATGCCAGTCGTCGATCCGCCGCGGAACCAGCGTCCCTGGACCGAGTCCGGGCGAAGCCGCGTGGTCCGCTCGAGCAGGACCTGCCGGCAGGTTGCTCGCCACGACGGCCGTCTGGTCCGACACCGAGCCGTCCGCGCCAGCGGCAGCGAGCCGACGAGTCGAACGACGGCACCGCCGGAGCCGTCCAGTCAGCGCGGAGCCAGACGAGTCGGGCCGCGAGGCAGCGTCGGGACCACGCCGCGCGCGACCGACGAAGCCGGACGTGCGACCGCGAGAGCAGCCGCCGGGAACCAGCGTCAGCGGACCGTCCGAGGCACCGTGAGGCACGGAGTGGGCCGCCGCGCGGGAACGAACCGCTGCGCGCGGGAGTGGGACGGCCTGCGCGGCCGCTGAGCGCTGGGCGCCGGCCGGGACCGCTGCGCGCGGACGAGACCGCCGGCGGCGGGACCGGACCGCTGAGCGCGGGATGGCCGCTGGCGCGGGAGCGGACCGCTGGGCGCAGGGTCGGCCACGGCGCGGGAACGGACCGCTGAGCGCGCGGGAGTGGGCCGCCGAGCGCAGGCGCGTTGCGGGCGCGATCGATCCGGCGGAGGCTCGGAGCATGAAGGTGCGACTCGCGTACGGCCGCGGCGGGCTGGAGACCGACTTCCCGGACGACGCGGTGGTCGTCGCCCCCGAGCACCGCGACGCCGCGGCCGACCAGATGGCCGCGCTGCGCCGGGCGCTGCGCGAGCCGGTCGCCGGCCCGCCGCTGCGCGAGCAGGTCAGGCCCGGCCAGACCGTCGCGATCTCCGCCTGCGACGGCACCCGTCCGCAGCCGCGGCAGCTGATGATCCCGGCCGTGCTCGACGAGCTGGACGGGATCGTCCGGCCCGAGGACATCACCGTGCTGGTCGCGACCGGCACCCACCGCGGCAACACCCGCGACGAGCTGGTGGAGATGTTCGGCGCGGAGACCGTGGACCGGGTCCGCATCGTCAACCACGACGCCCGGGACGACTCGACGCTGCAGTGGGTCGGCACGTTCGGCGAGGGCGTACCGGTCTGGCTCGACCGGGAGTGGTGCGCGGCCGACGTGAAGATCACCACCGGCTTCGTCGAGCCGCACTTCTTCGCCGGCTTCTCCGGCGGCCCGAAGATGGTCGCGCCCGGCCTGGCCGGCCTGGACACCGTGCTGACGCTGCACGACGCCCGCCGGATCGGCCACCCGGACGCCCGGTGGGGCGTCACCGAGGGCAACCCGGTGCACGACGACGTCCGCGCCATCGCCGCCGGCACCGGCGTCGACTTCGCCCTCGACGTGGTGCTCAACCGGGACCAGGACATCGTCCAGGCCTTCGGCGGTGAGCTGTTCGCCATGCACGAGGCGGCGATCGAGACCGCCAGGGTGGTCGCGATGCGCCCGGTCGACCGCTACTTCGACGTGGTCGTCACGACCAACTCGGGCTTCCCGCTGGACCAGAACCTCTACCAGGCGGTCAAGGGGATGAGCGCGGCCGCCCAGGTGGTCCGCCCGGGCGGGGTGATCGTCTGCGCGGCCGAGTGCCGGGACGGCTTCCCGGACCACGGCTCGTACCAGGAGGTGCTGTCCTCGGCGCCGTCGCCGGAGGCGCTGCTGGCCGAGATCAGCGGCCGGCCGAAGACCGTGCCGGACCAGTGGCAGGTGCAGGTGCAGGCCAAGATCCAGGCCCGGGCCCGGGTCGTGGTCCGCAGCGACTACCTCACCGAGGCCCAGCTGGCCGCCGCGCACCTCGGTTACACCAAGGATGTCGCCGCGGCCGTCGAGGACGCGCTCGGCGCCGCCGGACCGGACGCCAGGCTGTGCGTCCTGCCGGAGGGCCCGCAGACGATCCCGTACGTCCCGGCCTGACCTATCCGGTCACAGATTTGCACTATCCTGCTCACATCCTGTGTCCATACTCGACTCTGATGTAGCAATCGCTGCGAAAGTGGCATGCTTTCCGGAATCGGTGACCGGAGAACGGCGGAGGCAGGAGCGGTGGAGCGACCGGCGTGGGCACCGGCGGAGCTCGATCTCGACCGACCCAACGCAGCCCGGATGTACGACTACTACCTGGGCGGTTCGCACAACTTCGCGGTCGACCGCGAACTGGCCGGCCAGGGTGCTCGAGGCCTGGCCGGACATGCCGAGGGCGGCCCAGGCCAACCGCGCCTTCCTGCGCCGGGCGGTGCGGTTCCTCGCCGACCAGGGCGTGCGGCAGTTCCTCGACATCGGCTCCGGCATCCCGACCGTCGGCAACGTGCACGAGGTGGCCCAGGCCGCGGCCCCGGACGCCAGGGTCGTCTACGTCGACACCGACCCGGTGGCGGTCGCGCACAGCCGGGCGATCCTGGCCGGCGACGCGCAGACCGCGGTCGTGCAGGCCGACGGCCGCGACCCGGTCGGGCTGCTGGCCCACCCGGCGCGTGACCGGGCTGCTCGACCTGCACCGGCCGGTCGGCCTGCTCATGGTCGCCCTGCTGCACTTCGTGCTGGACGAGGGCGACCCGCGCGGCATCCTGGCCGGGTACGCCGCCCGCCTCGCCCCGGGCAGCTGGCTGGTCGTCTCGCACGGCAGCACCGACACCGCGCCGGGCGTGGCGATGATGGAGAAGCTGTACGAGCGGACCTCGACCCCGATCCAGATGCGCAGCCGGGGCGAGCTGGAGCTGCTGCTCGCCGACGTGGACCTGGTCGATCCCGGGATCGAGTTCCTGCCGGGCTGGCGGCCCGACCACCCGGACGACGTGGCCGGGGACGCGAGCTGGGCCAGCGGCTACGGCGCGGTAGGTCGGTTGACGTGACCGCGGCCGCCCGGCCGGACCAGCAGCCGGTCCCGCTGCGCGCTCCCGCGCTGCGGGAGTGCGTCCGGGAGCTGGCCAACGTGGCCCGGGAGACCAGCTACGTCGCGCTCGACCGGGACGCGCTCGACGCCTACCTCGGCGGCGTGGTCGGCGAGCTGGTCCGGGCGCTGTCGGCGGAGCCGTTCAGCACCGCCACCGCGTACGAGCTGGGCAGCGACCTGATCGCCGCCCACTTCACCGGGCCGGAGATCTCCGGCCGGCTGGTCAAGGTGCTCGGCACCCGGCTGCTGCCGGACGTCGGGCTCGACCGCGAGCCGTACCGGTCCCGGCTGGCGGCGCTGCTCGGCGCGGCCACCACCGGCTACGCCCGGGCGCTGAAGGACCGCGCCCTGGACGACCAGGAGACGATCGTCCGGGCCTCGATGATCGCCCGGGCCGAGGCCGAGCGGGCGCTGCGGGACAGCGAGGAGCGGCGCTGGCACGAGGCCAGGCACGACCCGCTGACCGGCCTGCCGAACCGGCTCGGCCTGACCGAGGCGCTGGCCCGCACGCTGGACCGGGCCGCGCCGGCCGACACGATCGGGCTGTGCCTGCTCGACCTGGACCGGTTCCACGCGCTCAACGACACGCTCGGGCCGGACGCGGCCGACCGGCTGCTGGCGACGGTGGCGGTGCGGCTGTCCGAGCACGCCGGCGGGCGGCTGCTGGCCCGGCTCGGCGGCGACGAGTTCGCGTTGCTCGTGCCGGACGGCGGCGACCTGGTCGCGGCCGCGACCACGCTGCTGGACGCGCTGGCCGGAGCGCCGCTGCAGGTCGGGCCGACGCCGCTGACCGTGACCGCGAGCGCCGGGCTGACCGAGCGGCGGGTCGCCGGGCTCGACGTCGACGAGCTGCTCCGGTCCGCCGACATCGCGCTGACCTGGGCGAAGTCCGACGGCCGGAACCGGTGGCGGCGATTCGACCCGGCCCGCAACGCCGCCGACACCGCCCGCTGGAGCCTGGCCGCCGAGCTGCCGGCCGCGGTCCGGGACGGCGGGCTCGAGGTGCACTACCAACCGATGATCGGGCTGGCCGACGGCCGGCTGCGCGCGGTCGAGGCGTTGGTCCGGTGGAACCACCCGCGGCAGGGGCTGCTGCTGCCCGGGCGGTTCATCGCCGCCGCCGAGGAGACCGGCCTGGTCGTGCCGCTGGGCCGGCAGGTGCTCGCGGCCGCCTGCGCCGAAGCCGCGTCCTGGGACCGGCTGACCCGCGATCCGCCGCTGATCAGCGTGAACGTGGCCGCCGGCCAGCTGCGCGACCCCGGGCTGGTCGCGGACGTGGTCGACATCCTCGACGCGACCGGGCTGCCGCCGGACCGGCTGCAGCTGGAGCTGCTGGAGACCGCGGTCATCCGGCCCGAGGACGCGGCGCTGACCGCGCTGCGGGCGCTCGCCGACGCCGGGCTGCGGATCGCCGTGGACGACTTCGGCACCGGCCAGGCCAACCACGCCTACCTGCGCCGGCTGCCGCTGCACGAGCTCAAGCTGGCCGCGGAGTTCGTCACCGGGGTCGGCGGGCCGGACGGCGACACGCTGGACCAGCACCTCGCGGCCAGCCTCATCGACCTCGGACACACGCTCGGGCTGACCGTCACCGCCGAGGGCGTGGAGACCGCGGACCAGGCCGACTGGCTGCGCGCGGCCGGCTGCGACACGGCGCAGGGCTGGCACTTCTCCCCCGCCCTGCCCGGCGTGGAGGTACGCCCGCTGCTGGCGCGATGACCGCACGATGACGGCCCAGCCGCTGGACCCGTGCCGGCTGGACCCGGCGGCCTCGTTGAACCGGGCCCGGCTGGACGGGCGGGACGCCCGCGGCCTGCTCTCCGCGCCCGCCCTGCACCGCCTGGCCGTGGCGGCGGGGCTGCGGCCGGACGGGCCGCTGCGGACGTACCTGGACCGGTGCCTGGCCGACGGGGTGCCGGCGGCGGTCGCAGGTGGCCACGGAGTTCGGCACCCGCCTCGGCCGGCTGCTGGCGGCGCTGCGGGCCGGCGACCGGTCGCTGAAGCCGGAGTGGGACGCGACCTGGTGGCACCGGTGGACCGGTACGCGGACGGTGTGGCTCGGCGGCGGCCTGTGCGCCGGCGCGTTCGGGGCGGTGGTCGCCGAGCGGGCCGCGGCGCTGGTCGGCCCGGGCTGCCAGGTGGAGGTGGCGCCGGACCCGACCGACCTGCCGCTGGTCGGCGCGGCCCGGCTGGCCGCCCGCGCGGACGGGGCGGCGCTGGTCCTGGACTTCGGGCACACGCTGGTCAAGCGGGCGGTGGCCGAGTACGAGGACGGCCGGCTGGTGTCGCTGCGCCGGCTCGGGCCCGCACCGGCCGCGCCGGAGGACACCCCGGGCGGACCGCTGGCCGACGCGGTCGCCGCCACGGTCGCCGGGGCCTGGGCCGACGCCGGCCGGCCGGCGGGGCCGGTGGTGGCGGCGATGGCCGCGTACGTCAAGGACGGGCAGCCGGTCCGGGTGCCGCTGGGCACGTACACCCGGCTGGCCGACGTGCCGGGCCGGCTGGCCGCCCGGCTGCGCGACCTGCTCGGCACCGAGCTGCCGCTGGTGCTGGTGCACGACGGCACCGCCGCGGCCCAGGCGGTGCCGCCCGACCCGCACGCCGCGGTCGTCCTGCTCGGCACCTCGATCGCCGTCGGCTTCCCGCACGCCTGCCCCGACCTCGGTCGATACGCCTAGGGTGGTCCGGTGGCCAGGCGGGCGCGGGTCGAGGACGTGCACGAGATCGCGGCCGGGATGCCGTTCGTCACCGCCGAGGAGATCGGCCCGGGCCGGCCGGTCTACCAGGTCGGGCGGAAGTCGTTCGTGTTCTTCCGCAACCCGCGGCCCGATGCGGTCGACCCGCAGACCGGCGAGCGGTACGACGACGTGATCGTCTTCTGGGTCGGCAGCGAGGCCGACAAGCAGGCGCTGGTGCAGGACGAGAGCACGCCGTTCTTCACCACCAGGCACTTCGACGGGCACCTGAGCGTGCTGCTGCGGGCCAGCCGGGTCGGCGAGCTGTCCCGGCAGGAGCTGGCCGAGGTGATCCAGGAGGCCTGGCTGAGCCGGGCCTCGCGGCGCCGGGCGGCCGACTGGCTGGCCGCGAACCCGCCGGGCTGAGCCCGCTCAGTGCCGCTCGGAGCGGCGGCGGCGCAGCACCCAGGCCCCGATCGCGAGCAGTACCACGGCGGCGATCGCGATGGCCGCGCCGCGGCCGAAGGCCTTCTCCACCCGGTGGTACGAGTTGCCGGCCAGGAAGCCGAGCAGCACGGTCGCGACGCCCCAGACGATCCCGCCGGCCGCGTTCGCGACCAGGAACCGCCGGTACGGCATCAGCGCCATCCCGGCCAGCGCCGGCATGACCGCCCGGAAGAACGCGATCGACCGGCCCAGGAACACCGCGATCGAGCCGCGCCGGGCCAGCAGCGACCGGGCGCCGTCGATCCGGTCCCGGTGCCGGTCGAGCATCCTGGCCCGCAGCATCCGGGGGCCCGCGTGCCGCCCGACCTCGTAGCCGACGCTGTCCCCGACGATCGCCGCCAGCACGACGGCGACGATCATCCCGGTCAGGCTGACGGTGCCGTGCGACGCGGCCACCCCGCCGAGGATCGCCGCGGTCTCGCCGGGCACGAGGAAGCCGACGAAGACCGCGTCCTCGGCGAACACGAGCGCGGTGACGACGACGTAGACCAGCGCCGGGGAGGCGGTCAGCACGGACTCGAGCAGACCGCTCACCCCCTCGCCTCGACCGGCGCCGACGGCGCCAGCCTACGGGTCGGTGGGCAAGCGGACGGTCACGCGGTCGACGACCCCGGCCGCGGTCGGGGCGGGGTCGTCGACCGCGTCCGTCCGCTAGAAGGTGCGGATGGCGATCTCCGCCGGCGCGCTGAACAGGTCGACCAGGTCGTCGTCGAGCTTGACCAGGGTGAGCGAGGCGCCGGCCATGTCCAGCGAGGTGCAGTATTCGCCGACGTAGTTGCGGCGGACGTGGATGCCGCGCGACTCCAGCTGCTCGTGGGCCCGCCCGTACAGGATGTAGAGCTCGCTGATCGGGGTGCCGCCGAGCCCGTTGATCATCAGCGCCACGTCGTCGCCCTGCTGGTACGGCAGGTCGCTGGCGACGGCCTCGAGCAGCTCGTCGACGATCGCGTTGGCGGAGGCCAGCTTCTCGCGGCGGCGGCCGGGCTCGCCGTGGATGCCGACGCCCATCTCCATCTCGTCGTCGCCGAGCTCGAACAGCGGCGAGCCCTTGGCCGGCGGCGTGCACGAGGTCAGCGCCATGCCCATGGTCCGGGTGACCGAGTTGACCTTGTTGCCGATCTTCACCAGGTCGTCGAGCTCGGCGCCCTGCTCCGCGGCCGCGCCGACCGCCTTGATGACGAAGAAGTTGCCGGCCACGCCGCGCCGCCCGACCGTGTACGTCGAGTCCTTGACCGCGACGTCGTCGTCGACGACGACCGTCTCGATCCGTACGCCCTCGGCCTCGGCCATCTCCTTGCCCATGTCGAAGGCCATCCGGTCGCCGGTGTAGTTGTTGATCAGGTGCAGCACGCCCTTCGGCGTGTTGAGCAGCTTGCTGGTCTCCAGCACGTAGTCCATCGGCGGGGCGGCGAACACGTTGCCGGGACAGGCGGCGTCGAGCATGCCCTTGCCGACGATCATGACGTGCGCGGGCTCGTGGCCGGAGCCGGAGCCCTGGATGATCGAGACCTTGTTGTCGCTCGGCGCGTCGGTCCGCATGATCAGGTTGTAGTCGGGGACGTACTTGAGCGTGTCGGGGTTCGCCAGCGCGATGCCCGTGAGCATCTCGGGGACGAAGTTGTTGGGGTCGTTGACGAACTTCTTCACGTCACACTCCTCTGTGACAGATGCTGCGGTCAGCGCCGGTCGGCCCAGCCGGCGGCGATCTGTTCGGCCATGACCGCGACGGCGGTCGCGCCGGCGTCGACGGTGCCGATGCTCCGCTCGCCGGTGTAGCTGGCCCGGCCGCGCCGGGCCTGCATGGTCTTGGTCGCGTCGGCCCTCTCCCGGGCCGTGGTGGCGAACGCCTGCGCCGCGTCCCCGCCGGACCGCAGCGCCTCCTCCAGCGCGTCGGTCGCCGGGACCAGCGCGTCGAGCAGGGTCTTGTCGCCGAGCTCGGCGTTGCCCCTGGCCATGATCCCCTCGGCCGCCGCCCGCAGCGCCGCGACGAGCGTGTCGGCGTCCACTTCGGACTTGTCGCCGATCGTGCTGGCGGCGCGCAGGAACATCGGTGCCCCAGATCGGCCCGGAGGTGCCGCCGATGCGGCTGGTGATGATCACCGCGACCTTCTTGAGGAAGGTGGCGATGTCGGTGCGGTCGATGCCGTCCCAGTCGGCCAGCACGACCTCGAAGCCGCGGGCCATCGAGTAGCCGAAGTCGCCGTCGCCGACCACCGCGTCCAGGTCGCCGAAGTACTTCTCGTTGTCCACGGCGGTCTGCGCGATCGTGCGCACGACGAACTCGACCGTCGGCGAGGTCACCGGCCATCGGGAGCTCCATTCGGTCCGGCCATGCAGGCCTCCAGGTCGGTCAGTTCGATCGAGGTCGCCGGGGGTGGCCGGCGGTCCGGTTGGCCAGCACCGTGGCCGGCTCGCCGTCGGGTCGCCGAGCGAGCTGACGACGAGCGCGGCGCCGGAGAAGTCCTCGTCCTCGGTGTAGGCGTTGACGGTGATCGAGCGCCGGCAGCCCGGCGCCGCTCGCGGCGAGCAGCCCGTTGCGGGAGTCCTCGACCACGACCGTGCGGGCCGGGTCGGCGGCCAGGTCCCGGACGGCGAGCTGGTAGATGTCCGGCGCCGGCTTCTTCGCCGGCACGATGTCCCCGGCGAGGACCGCGACGTCGCGGGCCAGCTCGGGGCCGGCCGCGTGCTCGAGCACGGCCCGTACGGACGGCTCGGCCGAGGTGGAGGCGACCGCGAGCCGCCAGCCGGCGTCGGTGGCGGCGGCGATGACGCGGCGGATGCCGGGCCGGCCGGGCAGCTTCCCGTCCGCGACCATCGCCGTGTAGATCTCGGTCTTGCGCCGGTGCCAGGCCGCGATCGGCCTCGTCCTGGCCCTGCTTGTCGGCCGGCAGCCCGGCCGCGGCGACGAACTCCGGGGTGAGCAGGCTGCGCATCCGCTCCTTGCCGCCGCCGATGCGCAGCTTGCTGCGCGTAGTCCTCGCTCGGACCAGCGCACCGGCAGGCCGAACTCCTCGAACGTCTGGTTGAACGCGGGCAGGTGCCCGTACCGCTCGGTGTCGGCGAGCACCCCGTCGCAGTCGAAGATCAGCGTGTTCGGCACGCCTAGGCCGCCTTGCCCACGCTGCCGAACCGGCGCATGTGGTCGGCCGCCATCTCCTTCACCGCCGCGTGCACCGCGGTGAACAGCGACGGCGGGTCCCACTTGTTCTTCTTCTCGGCCTCCCGGAGGAACGCGAGGTTGGACCGCATGTACGCGACCTTGAGCGCCGTGGAGATGTTGATCTTCGCGCAGCCCCGGGCGATCAGGTCGGTGAACTGCTCGTCGGTCATCCCGGTGCCGCCGTGCAGGGCCATCGGGATGTCGACCCGGGCGACGATGTCGCGAGACCCGCTGCGCGTCCAGCGTCGGCGCGCTGGAGTAGACGCCGTGCGCGTTGCCGATCGCCGGCGCGAACACGTCCACCCCGGTCGTCTCGATGAACCGGACCGACGTCGTCCAGGTCCTGCCGGGCGGCCTCCTGGTCGGAGCCGATGCCGTCCTCGACGCCGTTGATGGCCTCGATCTCGCCCTCGACGTGGGCGCCGTACTGCTCGGCCTCGGCGACCACCTCGACCGTCTGCCGCTGGTTCTCCTCGATCGGCATCCGGGAGGCGTCGAAGAGCACCGAGTTCCAGCCCGGTCTCCAGGCACCGGCTGATCACGTCGCGGTCCGGGCAGTGGTCGAGGTGCAGCGCGACCGGGACCGCGACGTCCGCGGTCATCGTCGTCCACATCGCCGTAGAGGACGTCGTAGCCGATCGAGCGGACGGTCTTCACCGAGGTCTGGACGATCAGCGGCGAGCTCTGCTCGACGGCGGCGGCCAGCACCGCCTCGAGCGTGAGGTCGTTGACGATGTTGATCGCGGCCACGCCGTAGCGCTCCCGGTAGGCCGCGGCGAGGATCTCCCCGGTCGGTACGACAGGCATCGGCCACCCTCCGTCGGCCACCATCCGTCGGTGGCCCTGACGCTAGGCGTGCCGGACCCGGACCGCGTCCGGGAAGCTCCCCGTCCTGATGGTGGGGATTTCCCCCAGCGCGGCCAGCTCGGTGCGGTTGCGGGCGCCGGTCTTCCGCAGCACCGCGCCGACGTGCTTCTCCACCGTCTTCACCGAGATCACCAGTTGCTCGGCGATCTGCTTGTCCCGCAGCCCGCGCCGGACCAGCAGGAACACCTCCCGCTCCCGGTCGGTCAGCGGCACGGCGTCGGCCACCCCGGACAGCGCGGCCGCCGGCACCATCGACCGGCCCTCGGCGGCGGCGAGCAACGCCCGGGCCAGCTCGGTGCCGGTCGCGTCGTCGACCAGCCAGCCGCTCGCGCCGGCCCGCACCGCCGCCGCGGCCAGCTCCTGGTCCCGCCGGGTGCACAGGACCAGCACGACCGCGGCCGGGTCGAGCCCGCGGAACGCCCGCACCCCGGCCAGCCCGTCCGGGTCGGCCAGGTCGAGATGGGCGACCACGACGGCCGGCGCCAGCAGCCGGTACGCGTCCAGGGCGGCGGCGACGGAGTCGACCTCGCCGGCCACCTGCAGCGCCGGTTCGCCGGCGGCGAGCAGCCGGACCACGCCGGCCCGGGTGATCGGGTGCGGCGCGGCGACCAGCACCCGGACCCGGCCGGCCGCGACCACGCCCGCGTCCAGCGGCGCACTGACCCGCACCCGGGTGCCCCAGCCGGCCAGCGAGTCGACCTCGAGCGTTCCGCCGATCAGCCGGGCCCGCTCGCGCATCCCGCGCAGCCCGATCGAGCCGGTCGCCTCGTCCGCGGCGAAGCCCTGCCCGTCGTCCTGGACCAGCACCGCGACCGTGCCGTCCTCGTGGATCACCCCGATCCGCACCGATCGGGCACCGGCGTGCCGGACCGCGTTCGTCAGCGCTTCCTGGGCGATGCGGAACAGCTGGTGCGCCAGCCCGTCCGGCAGCGCGCACCGGGGTGCCGGCCTCGACCAGCCGGACGTCGAGGTTGCCGGTCCGGTTGGCCCAGCCGAGCTCCAGCTGCAGCGCCTCGGCCAGCGACCGGCCCTCGAGCGGGGACGGCGCCAGCCCGAGGACCGTACGGCGGGTCTCGGCCAGCGCGGTCACGGCGGACTGTCGGGCCTGGTCGATCTCCTCGGCCGGGTCGGCCTCCCGACCGGCCGCGTCCAGGTGCACGATCACCGACGCGAGGCCCTGGGCCACCGTGTCGTGCACCTCGCGGACCAGCCGGTCCCGCTCGGCCGCGGCCGCCTCGGCCCGGGCGTGCGCCTCGGCCTCCTGGTAGAGCCGGGCGTTGGCGAGCGCGATCGCGGCGTGCCGGGCGAACAGCTCCAGCCGGGCGGAGTCGGTCCGGGTGAACACCCGCTCCGGGTCCCGGCTGAACACCACGCAGGCGCCGACCACCCCGCCGCGCCAGAGGATCGGCACGCCGACCACGCCGCGCAGGGTCTCCCGGTCCTCGGTGGTGACGTGGCCGCCCGGCACCGTGCGGTAGTCGGCGAAGTGCACCGGGCCGCGGGCCCGTACCACCGCACCGGTCATCCCCTCGGTCAGCGGGAAGACCTGGCCGGACTGGCAGGAGACGCCGATGTCGGCCTCCTTGCGATAGAACCCGGCGGCCTCGTCCACGCTGCAGATCGAGCCGGCGTCGCCGCCCAGCAGCTCGACCGACCGGCGCAGGATGCGTTCCAGCAGCGGGCGCAGCTCGAACTCGCCGGCGAGATCCTCGGCGAGGTCGTCGGCGAGGCCCACCGCGAGGGTGTCGCGCCCGTCGTCCACAGGTGCCTCCTCATCGAGCCACCCGTCCAACCTAGCCTGCGCGCCGCCGTCCGCTGAGTGTCACGGTTGCTCCCGGGTCACACCGGCGGGGCCGGGTCGTACTGGATGTACCGGCGGACCTCGCGGGCCCGGTCGGTGCCGGCGAGCCGGTCGACCAGGTGCAGGGCCATGTCGATGCCGGCCGAGACGCCGGCGGCGGTGACCATGTCGCCGTCGTCGACGTACCGGTCGTCCGGGCGGACCTCGATGCTCGGGTCGAGCTCGCGCAGCCGGTCCAGCGAGGCCCAGTGGGTGGTCGCCGGCCGGCCCTTGAGCAGCCCGGCCGCCGCGTAGACGAGCGAGCCGGTGCAGACGCTGGCCAGCAGCGGGGTGTCCGCCCGGCGGGCCCGGACCCAGGCCAGGTAGGTCTCGTCGACCAGCTGCGGGCGGGTGCCCATCCCGCCCGGCTGGATCAGCACGTCCAGCGGCGGCGCGTCCGCCCAGGAGTGCTCGGCCTGCAGCACCAGGCCCTTGGCACAGCGGACCAGCCCGCCGTCGGGGGCGATCGTCGTCACCGACCAGCCGTCGTCCGGCCACTGCTGGGTCCAGGCGGCGAGCACCTCCCACGGCCCGACCGCGTCCAGCTCCTCCAGCCCGTCGAACACCAGGATCCCGATCGTTCCCATGGTCCCCATCCAACCCTGCCGCCGCCAAATCCGCTGCACCCGCGCCAGCGCGGGTGCGTCTGGACGAATCGGGGGTGCGCGGGCGGCGGCAGACTCCCGCGGGTGCGGCTCGAGCCGGGTGCGGGGGGCGGCAGCCCCCGCGGGTGTGGGAGCCTGGCGGCGTGGAGGGCGGTGCGCGGCGCGGGCGGCCCGGCTACGACCAGCAGACGGTGCTGCGCCGGGCGGTCGAGGTCTTCAACCGGCAGGGCTACGACGGCACCAGCATGGGCGACCTCGCCCGCGAGCTCGGCGTCGGCAAGTCGGCGCTCTACCACCACGTCCCGGGCAAGGAGGCGCTGCTGTCCCAGGCGCTGGACGAGGCGCTGGACGGGCTGACCGCGGTGCTCGACCGGCCGGCCGGGACGACCGCGTACGAGCGGCTGCGGGCGGCGGTGCGGGACAGCGTGCGGGTGCTGGTCGAGCACCTGCCGGCGGTGACCCTGCTGCTGCGGGTGCGCGGCAACTCCGAGGTCGAGCTGGCCGCGCTGCGCCGCCGCCGGGAGATCGACGACCGGCTGGCCGCGCTGGTCTCGGCCGCCGCGGCGGAGGGCTCGCTGCGCGCCGACCTGCCGCCGGACCTGGTCAGCCGGCTGCTGTTCGGCATGGTCAACTCGCTGGTGGAGTGGTACAGGCCGGGCGGTCCGGTGGACGCCGACGCGCTCGCCGACGCGCTGGCCACGCTCGCCTTCGAGGGCCTACAACACTCAGGCGTCGTAGTCGACGCTCACCTCGGCGCTGACCGGGTACGACTGGCAGGTCAGCACGAAGCCGGCCGCGGTCTCCGCCTCCTCCAGCGCGTAGTTGCGGCGCATGTCGACGGTGCCCTCCTTGACCAGCGCCCGGCAGGTGCCGCAGACCCCGCCCTTGCAGGCGAACGGCAGGTCGGACCGCACCGCCTGGGCACCGTCCAGAATGGACCGGTCCCGGGGCAGCGCGGCCGTGCTGCTGCGGCCGTCGATGGTCAGCGTCACCTCGCTGGTGTCACCGGTCGGCAGCGCCTCGGCGTGCTCGACCGGGGGCGGCGGCTCGTCGACGAAGAACAGCTCGCGGTGCACCCGCTCGGCCGGCACGCCCAGCTCGGCCAGCACGGTCCTGGCCTCCTCGACCATCGGGTACGGCCCGCAGAGCCAGACGTGGTCGACCGCGTCCAGTGGCACCAGCAGGTCGAGCAGCGTGCGCAGCCGGTCGGCGTCGAGCCGGCCGGAGAGCAGGTCGACGTCGCGCGGCTCGCGGGACAGCACGTGCACCAGCTCGAACCGGGCGCCGTAGCGGTCCTTCAGGTCGGACAGCTCGTCGGCGAACATCACCGTGGCCGCGCGGCGGTTGCCGTAGAGCAGCGTGACGTGTGCGGTCGGCGAGCCGGCCAGCACCGACGCGGCGATCGAGAGCACCGGGGTGATCCCGGAGCCGGCCGCGACGCACAGGTGCCGGCCGCCGGCGGCCGGGTCGGCCCGGAACCGGCCGGTCGGCGTCTGCACCTCGACCCGGGCGCCCGGCCGGACGTCGCGGACCAGCCAGGTGGAGAACAGCCCGTCTGGCACCTCCCGCACGCCGACCCGCGGACGCTCCCCCACCGGTGCGCAGATCGAGTACGACCGGCGCTCCTCGACGCCGTCGACGACCCGGCGCAGCGCGAGCGACTGCCCGGCCGCGAACGCGTAGTCGTCCCGCAGCTCGTCCGGGACGTCGAAGGTGACCGCCGCGGCGTCGTCGCAGAGCTTCTGCACCGCCGCGACCGTGAGCGTGTGGAAGGCCATCAGATCTCCTTCACGTGCTCGAACGGCTCGGCGCAGGCGGTGCAGCGGTAGAGCGCCCGGCAGGCGGTCGCGCCGAACTCGGAGACCAGCTCGGCCCGGTCCGAACCACACTGTGGACAGTGGACGGTCCGCCGCGGCGGGCCGAGCGACAGCGGCACCGGGCCGGACCGGCGTGCCGCCGGACCGGGCGGGGAGATGCCGTGCTCGGCCAGGGCCCGCCGGCCGCGCGGGCTGATCCAGTCGGTCGACCAGGCCGGCGACAGCTCGACCCGGACCCGGACGTCGGCGAACCCGGCCTTGGCCAGCGCGCCGACCAGCGCCCGGCTCATCTCGGTCATCGCCGGGCAGCCCGAGTACGTCGGGGTGATCGCGACCTCGACCGTGCCGCCGTCGACGCTGACCCCGCGCAGCACGCCGAGGTCGGCCAGGGTGAGCATGGGCAGCTCGGGGTCGGTCACCCGCTCGGCCGCGGCCCGGGCGGCGGCCTCGGCGGTCACCGCCGCCTCGGCGGCCTCGGCGGTCACCATGTCCCCTCCGGGTGGGCGCGGGCGACCTCCTGCATCTCGGCCAGCAGCTCGGCCAGCGCCGCCGTGTGCCGCCCGTCCCGACCGCCACCGTGACCGTCGGGAGCCGCGCCGGGGCGGTCCACGCCCGCGGCGGCGAAGACCTCGGCCAGCACCGTGACCGCCTCACCCTCCACTGTGGACGGATCGACGCCGGCGCCGGCGGCGGCGACCCGCCGCTCGATCGGATGGGCGGCGGTCAGCTCGGGCACCAGCGGCCAGAGCCGGTCGAGCGCGGCCAGCAGCCGGCGGCGCGACTCGTCGGTGCCGCGGGCCAGCGTGACCACCCAGCGGGCGGCGTGGTCCCGGTGGTACGCGACCTCCTTGACGCCCTTCGCCGCCACCGCCGCGAGCACCGCGTCGCGCGAGCCGGTCAGCCGCTCCAGCACCGCCAGCCGGTGCACGGAGAACAGCAGCAGCCGCACGACCGCGTCGGCGAAGTCGACGTCGACGCCCTCGACCAGCAGCACGTTGCGGAACTGCCCGGCCGGCCGGAAGTAGGCCAGCGCGTCGTCGGCCGGCTGCACCGACGGCGGCACCACCGACGGGTCGACCACCGCGGCCCGGGCCAGCAGCAGCCGGGCCTGGCCGAGCAGGTCGAGCGCCACGTTGGCGAGCGCGATGTCCTCCTCCAGGTCCGGCGCCCGGCTGCACCAGTGGGACAGCCGCTGGGCCAGCACGAGCGCGTCGTCGCCGAGCATCAGGCAGTACGCGGCGAGGTCGGCAGGGTCCACTTCGGACGGCACGGCCGGGTCGACGCCGGCCAGCGGGTCGGTGAACCCGGTGCCGAAAGCCCAGTGCGGGTCGGCGTCCCCGAGCAGCCCGGCGTAGGCATTGTCATGAACGGCGTCATGAACGGCTCTGAGCGTCATGGATGGCGTCATGCACGGAGTCATGGTCGGCGTCGTGGAGGGCGTCACGGTCGGTCATCGCGGGGCTCACATGTGCGGGACGTCGTCGGGGATCGAGTAGAACGTCGGGTGCCGGAAGACCTTGTCCCCGCTGGGCGAGAACATCGGCTCCCGCTCCTCCGGCGCCGAGGCGGTGACGTCCGAGGCCAGCGCCACCCAGACGCTGACCCCCTCGGACCGTCGCGTGTAGACGGCGCTGCCGCGGCGCACCGCGTCGGTCGGGTCGGCGGCCCGGATCGAGCCGGCATGCACGTGGTTGAGCCCGCGCTTGCCGCGGACGAACACCTCGTACAGCGGCCAGTCGGCGTCAACCACGGCTGGCCTCGCTGTACGCCACGGCGGCCGCGCGGACCCAGGCGCCGTCGTCGTGGGCCCGGCGCCGGTGCGCCATCCGCTCGGCGTTGCACGGCCCGTCCCCGGAGACCACCGCCTTGAGCTCGGACCAGTCCGGCTCGCCGAAGTCGTACGAGCCGCGCGCGGAGTTCCAGCGCAGCTCCGGGTCGGGCAGCGTCACCCCGAGCGCGTCGGCCTGCGGCACGGTCATGTCCACGAACCGCTGCCGCAGCTCGTCGTTGGTGTTGCGCTTGATCCCCCAGGCCATCGACCGGGCCGTGTTCGGCGACTCGGTATCCGGCGGGCCGAACATCATCAGCGACGGCCACCAGAACCGGTCCACCGACTCCTGCACCATCGCCCGCTGCTCGTCGGTGCCGCGCATCATCGTCATCAGCAGCTCGTAGCCCTGCCGCTGGTGGAAGGACTCCTCCTTGCAGATGCGGATCATCGCCCGCCCGTACGGCCCGTACGAGGTGCGGCAGAGCGGGACCTGGTTGCAGATCGCGGCGCCGTCGACGAGCCAGCCGATGGTGCCGACGTCCGCGTACGACGGGGTGGGGTAGTTGAAGATCGAGGAGTATTTCTGCTTGCCGGCCAGCAGCAGCTCGACCAGCTGGGCCCGGGAGACGCCGAGGGTCTCGGCCGCCGAGTAGAGGTAGAGCCCGTGGCCGGCCTCGTCCTGCACCTTGGCCAGCAGGATCGCCTTGCGCCGCAGCGACGGCGCCCGCTCGATCCAGGCGCCCTCCGGCTGCATGCCGATGATCTCCGAGTGCGCGTGCTGCGCGATCTGCCGGACCAGCGTCTTCCGGTAGCCGTCGGGCATCCAGTCCCGCGGCTCGATCCGATCGTTGCGGGCGATGACGGCCTCGAACCCGGCCTCGTCCTCCACCACGGCTGACCTCCCGGGCGCGGGAATTACTGACCGATCGTTCAGTAACAGGATCCCACGGCCGGCGGCCGAGCGCAACGCGCTGAACCGCCGGCCGGGAACCGGAGTAGACAGTGGACATGAGCGTACGGATGCGGGACGTGGTGGACAGCGAGCTGGGCGCGCTGCGGCGGGAACTGCTGCCGCGCCGGCTGCGGGCCGAGCTCGGCGGCAGCACGGTGGTCGACACGAGCCGCGGCATGCTGGTGTGGGAGCCGCGCCGGGTGGTGCCCGGCTACGCGGTGCCGATCGGGGACATCGCCGGCACCGTCCAGGCCGACCCGGACGGGCAGGTCACGCCGCCGGACAGCCCGATGATCTTCCCGGGCACGCCGTTCGCCGCGCACTCCACCCCGGGCGAGCCGGTCCTGGTCAGCGTCGGCGACCGCACCGCGAAGGGGTTCAAGCCGGCCGACGCCGGCCTCGACGGCTACGTCGAGCTGGACTTCGCCGACTTCGACGCGTGGTACGAGGAGGACGAGCACCGCATCGGCCACCCGCGCGACCCGTACAAGCGGATCGACGTGCTGCCGTCGTCGCGGCACATCCGGATCGAGCGGGACGGGGTCCTGCTGGCCGAGACCGACCACGCGAAGCTGCTGTACGAGACGAGCCTGCCGATCCGCTACTACCTGCCGGCCGAGGACGTGCGGGTGCCGCTGCGGGACAGCGCGCTGCGGACGATCTGCGCGTACAAGGGCGAGGCGTCGTACAAGTCGGTCGAGATGCCGGACGGGACCGTGCTCGACGACGTGGTCTGGTACTACCCGGACCCGCTCAACGATGCCGCACCGGTCCGCGACCTGGTCGCGTTCTACGACGAGAGGGTCGACGTCGTCGTGGACGGGGTGCGGCACGGGCGGCCGCGCACCGAGTGGTCCTGACCACGGCATGATCCGTGGGCCGTCGGCGTCCGGGTGGCCCGGCACCGCGACGCCGCGCACTGGCGACCGGCGTTATCCGGGTGGTCGGGACAGGCGGTGGATGCTGACCCGCGGGAGCGCGTCCACCGGCGTCACCACCCGGCTCTGCCGCCGCCAGCCGGCCGCGTCGACCGCGCGGAGGAACTCCGGCTCCCGCGGCCGGCCCGGGTCGGCCAGCCAGACCGCGCGGCCCAGCCGGGGCAGCAGGTCGACCAGCACCGGCACGGTATTCGGCTCGTAGAGCACGTCGGCCGCGAGCACCAGGTCCCACGGCGCGCCGGCCAGCAGCGGCTCGGGCCGCTCGAACGCGCACCGCACGGTCCGGACCGCGACCCCGTTGCGCTCGGCGTTGACGGTGGTGAACGCGATCGCCTCGGCCGACTGGTCGGCGGCGAGCACGTCCGCGCCGGCCATCGCGGCGGCGACGCCGACCAGCCCGAGCCCGCAGCCGAGCTCGAGCACCCGTCGGCCGGTCAGGTCCAGCCCGGCCACCGCGGCGGCGAGCGCGCTGCCGCTGGGCCACAGCTCGGCCCAGAACGGCAGCCGGTCGTCGGCCGGGTCGTCCTCGGCCAGCACCTCGTCGAGCAGCGCGTCGCCGGAGCGCGGGCGCAGCAGCCGGACGGTGTGCCCGCCGAGCGGCAGCGTCTCCTCGACCACGTCGGAGGCCGCCCCGCCGGGCAGCCCGGCGGGGACCTCGGACACGGGGCGGGCGGTCACCCGCCGAGCGTACGCACCGGGCGCGGCCGGCTCAGATGTGCAGGCCGGAGGCGGCGGCGTGCAGGAACGCCGCCGAGACCTGGGCCGGCGTCTGCACGCTGGACACGTACCCGTCCACCCCGCCGAGCGCGTCCTCCAGGCCGGACGACCTCCGGCAGCTTCCCGTACGCGACGACGGTCAGCTCGACCGGCCGCTTCGGGTCGGCGGCCTTCTTCAGCTCGGTCGCCAGCTGCTGCAGGCTGATCGAGACCGGGTCGTCCTCGTTGCGCCCGTCGGTGAAGACCACCACCTGGTTGGCCTCGTCCGGCCGCTACGCCGCGGTCGCCGCCTTGTACGCGGCCAGGATCGTGTCGTAGAGCCCGGTGCCGGTCCGCTCGGCGGTGAGCCGGCCGACCGCGCCGGCCAGCCCGGCCCGCTGCCCGTCGGTCAGCTGCGCGGTCGGCAGCAGCACCCGGTAGTCCCGCGGCGGGTCGAGCTGCGAGCCGAACGACCACAGCCCCAGCGACGACTGGTCCGGCAGCATCTGGCCGACCGCGAGGCAGCCCTGCTGGACCAGCCGGATCAGCGGCGTGCTGGTGCCCGGCGCCGGCTGGCCCATCGAGCCGGACACGTCGACGGCGAGCAGGATGCTGCTGCGCCGGTCCTGCACGTACCAGGCGGCGAAGACGTGGTCGACGTGGTGCGGCTCGAGGACGTCCAGCGGCGCGGCGGTCAGCCGCGGCAGCCGCAGGTCGGCCTTCGCCGGGGCGGCGTCGGCCCTCGGACCGGCGCAGCCCGGCGGCCGCGTACGCCTTGGCCGCGGCCGGGCTCTTCAGCGCGGCCAGCAACCGGTCCAGCGCGGCCATGCGGGCCGGGTCGGCGACCGCGGCCGCGGTCGGCAGCCAGCCGTACCGGAGCACGCGCGGTGTGGTCGGTGCCGGCCAGCACGGCCGCGTCCTCGGCGGTGCGCTTCGCCGCCAGCAGCGCGTACTCCGGGACGAGGCCGACCTCGCCCGGCCGGTCCGGCAGCGCCGGCAGCGTGCCGGGGACCGTGCGGGTCTGCCGGAGCGCGGCCGACAGCGCCGCGGACGACGCGTCCATCCCGTCCTTGATCCACACCGCCTCGCCGAGGCTGCCGGCGGCGACCATGCCGTCGCCGGAGCCGTTCGGGTCGCGGACCGCGAGCCGCACCCCGCCCGGCGAGGCGACCAGCTTCGACAGGCCGAGCCAGCTGCCGCCGGCGCCGGTTCAGCCGGGCCGCGGTCGGCGGTGTCGGTGACCATGTAGATCGGGCTGGTCGCGAGCACCGTGCCGGAGCCGCCCTTGCCGTCGTCGGCCAGCAGGCCGCCGCGGGCGATCGCGGCCCAGGACAGGTCGTCCGGGATCCAGACGTCCGCCTCCCGCTCCGCGACCCGCGCGGCGGCGTCCCGGCCGTCGACCACCACCGTGTCGAGGGCGACGCAGTTCGGCCCGGTCGCCAGCGACGGCTGCAGCGTGGTGAGCACCGGCGAGAACGAGCTCGCGGTGACGACCCTCAGCGTCGTGTCGCAGGTGGACTCGGCCAGCAGCGCCGAGCTCGGCGGGCTGGCCTCGGACCTGCTCGATCCGCGCTGGACCAGCACGATCGCGGCCGAGCCGACCGCCGCGGCGACCAGGACCACCGCGGTGCCCCAGAGCAGCGGGCCACCCACCCGCCCCGAGCGGTGTTTCCCCATGACACTCCCCGTGATCCGGGGCGCCCCCCGCGTCCCTCGCCGACCCTTGCGGGCGGCAGCATGGCACTTCCACCGCTGCTGTAAAGAGGAACTGCGGCAAAATCGACCCGGCGCGAAGAAGTGACCACACAGGGTCGTCAGTGGTGGTCCGCGCCCTCGTGCTCGCGGTGTCCGGCCGGTTCCAGCTGGAACGTCGAGTGCTCGACGTCGAAGTCCTCGCGCAGGCAGTGGTGCAGCCGGTCGAGCATGCTGCCGCCACAGCCGTCGCCGAGCACGTCGCGCTCGACCGTCACGTGTGCGGACAGCACCGGCACGCCGCTGGTGATCGTCCAGGCGTGCAGGTCGTGCACGTCGACGACGCCGGGCTGGGCCAGCATGTGCCGGCGCACCTCAGCCAGGTCGACCCCGCGCGGGGTGCCCTCCAGCAGCACCTCGCCGGCGTCCCGGAGCAGCGTGATCGCCCTGGGCACGATCAGCGCGGCGATGACCAGCGAGGCGATCGGGTCGGCCCGCTCCTGCCCGGTGATCGCGATGACGGCCGCCGCGACCAGCACCGCGATGGAGCCGAGCGCGTCGCCGAGCACCTCCAGGAACGCCCCGCGGACGTTGAGCGACTCGCGCCGGCCGCGGGCCAGCAGACCGAGCGCGACGACGTTGGCGACCAGCCCGAGGGTCGCGGCGACCAGCACGGCCCCGGTCTCGATCGGCGGCGGGTCGGCCAGCCGGCGGATCGCCTCGACCACGACCACCGCGGCCAGGCCCAGCAGCAGCAGCGCGTTGCCGCCGGCGGCGAGCACCTCGGCCCGCTGCCAGCCGAAGGTCCGCCGCACGGTCGGCGCCCGGCCGGCCATGCGGACCGCGAGCAGCGCCAGCCCGATGCCGATCGCGTCGGTGGCCATGTGGGCCGCGTCGGCGAGCAGCGCGAGGCTGCCGGCGAGCAGGCCGACGACCACCTCGATGACCAGCACGCCGACGGTGATCCCGAGCACGGCGGCCAGCCGGCCGCGGTAGGCGGCAGCGGCCGTCTCCGCACCGGAACCGGCGTGCCCGTGATCGTGCCCCACGGCTACGACGGTACTGCGCGGGCCCGGTTCGCCCCTATGGTCTGGCACATGGTGTCCGACCCGACCGCCGTGCTCGGCGAGCTGGTGCGCCGGACCCGCGACGCCGGCCCCGGGCAGCTCGCGCCGCTGGTCGCCGACTCCGCCGCCGGGGCCGGCCTCGCCGACGCGGTGATCTACCTCGTCGACTACGGCCAGACCCGGCTGATGCCGGTCCCGTACGAGGGCATGCCGGCGCGGCTGCCGCTCGGCGTGGAGGGCACGCTGGCCGGGCGGGCGTACCGGACCGGCGGCCCGGTCAGCGGCGAGGGCGCGGACGAGGCGACCCGCCGGCTCTGGCTGCCGCTGCAGCGAGGGCAGCGAGCGGCTCGGCGTGCTGGAGGCCACGGTCGCCGCGGCCGACGCGGACGCGGTGACGCCCGGCGCCGGGCTGTTCGCCGACCTGGTCGCGATGCTGATCGCCACGCACTGGCCGTACGGGGACGTGTTCGAGCTGGTCCGGCGGGTGCGGCCGATGCGGCTGCCGGCCGAGATCCAGTGGCGGCTGCTGCCGCCGACGACCGTGCGGGCCGACCGGAGTCTCGCTGTCCGGACTGCTGGAGCCCTGGGACGAGGTCGGCGGCGACGCGTTCGACTACGCGCTCAACGACGGCCGGCTGCACGTGGCGCTGTTCGACGCGATGGGGCACGGGCTCGGCGCGACGCTGCTGTCCACGCCTTGCGGTCGGCGCGTACCGGAACGCCCGGCGCGGCCGGGCCGACCTGGCCGGCTCGTACGAGGCGATCGACGTCGCGCTCGCCACCCAGTTCGGCCGGGAGCACTTCGCCACCGGGCTGCTGCTCGACGTCGAGGTGGCCACCGGCGACGCGTGCGCTGGCTGACCGCCGGGCACCTGCCGCCGCTGCTGATCCGGCACGAGCGGGCGGTCACGCTGCCGCCGGCCCGGCCGGCGACGCCGTTCGGGCTGCGGCTTCACCCAGGGCCGCCGCCGGTGCACACGCTGCAGCTCGAGCCGGGCGACCGGCTCGTGCTCTACACCGACGGCGTGGTCGAGGCGCGCCGGCTCGGCCAGTTCTTCAGCGAGGAGCGGCTGGCCGACTTCGTCGTGCGGGCGTCGGCGTCCGGGCGGACGGCGCCGAGGTGCTGCGCCGGCTGATCCGGGCGGTGCTCGACCACCAGCACGGCGTGCTGCAGGACGACGCGACGATCCTGCTGCTGGAGTGGGGCGGCCCGCCGGCGTGACGCCGGCGGGCCGGTCGCGCGTCAGCGGGTCTCGTCCCGCGTCCTCGTCCAGCGGCCGCACGTCCACCCGCTCGGTGCTGACCTCGCCGACCACCTCGACCGGTCTCGTCCACGACCGGCGTCGTGCTCTGCTCGTCGGTGACCACCCAGCGGCGCAGCCGGCCGCGCCCGGCGCCGGGGCCGCTCTCGACATCGCCGGCCGCGGCCGGGCCGCTCTCGACGTCGCTGCCGCGGGCGAAGTCCGGGTCCGGTCGCGCGCCGGGGCGCCGGTCACCGACGCGTCCTGGCCGCGGGCGAAGTCCGGGCCGCCGCTGAGCGCGCCGGCGGCGCCGGTCGCCGAGGCGTGCTCGCCGCGGGCGAAGTCGGGGCCGGCGTCCGCGCCGGTCGCGTCGTCTCGGCGAACCCGCGGCCGCCCATCGCCTGGGCGACGTCCTGGTCGCCGAGCGGGGTGCCGGTCGGGTCCGCCTCGCCCGCGGCATCGCCGGCCGCCGCGTCGGTGGCCGGATAGCCCGAGTCGGCGTCGGTCGGCGTCCTGCGGCCGAACGGCCCCTGGCTGACCCCGTAGTAGGTGTAGAGCTCGGTCTCCTGCTCCTCGGACAGGTGGCCGTCCTCGTCGATCCGGGGCGCCTCCGTGACCCGGTCCTTGGTGATGTCGACGACCAGCTCGTCGCCCTCGACCCGGGCGGCGGCCAGCGGCACGAAGCTCTCCTTGGTGCCGAACAGGCCGGTGCGCACGGTCACCCACTCCGGCTGCCCGGTCGTGTCGTCCAGGTAGACCTGGCCGACCTTGCCGATCTTCTCGCCGGCGCTGTCCCGGACGGTGCTGCCCATCAGCGAGGGCACGGATGCCTGGTCGATCATCGTTTGTCTCCCGCCTGTCGTCGTCTTGCGTCACCGCCGTACCGGCTTTCCCGGCGGGCCTCGCCGAGCAACCGTCACTCCGAGGGGAGCAGCACCCAGAGGATGATGTACAGCACGATCTGCGGGCCGGGAAGCAGGCAGGACAGCAGGAACAGCAGCCGGACCAGGGTCGGGACCAGCCGAAGCGGCGGGCCAGGCCGGCGCAGACGCCGCCGATCATCCGGCCGCGGCGGGGGCGGTACGAGGCGTGGCGTGGATTTCCATGGGCTCCATGACAGACTATGTCCTGCCGGGTGCCCGGCTCATGCGGGATTCCCCGGATCTATCCCTGGAATCCGGCGCGAGCTCGTCCCCGGAAGGGCCGCACCGGCGGCGCGCTGACGCCGACGTCGTCGACGGCGAAGACCCGGCCGGCGTCCGGCTCCCCGGCCCGCTGCTCCGGCGTCATGTTCTCCCAGGCGGTGGTGACGAACAGCCGTCGCCCGCTCGCGCCGCCGATCGCCACCGAGGTCGGCTGGCTGACCGGCAGCGCGAGACCGACAGGGTGGCGCCGTCCGGCGCGTACCGGCGCACCTCGCCCGGCGCCGTGCATCGCGACCCAGAGCGCGCCCTCGTCGTCCACGGTGATCCCGTCCGGCACGCCGCGCTCGGGCCGGATCAGCACGCGGCCGGGCCGAGCTCGCCGTCGCCGGGTCACGGTACGCGGTGACGACGCCCGGCGCCGCTGTCGGCGTGGTAGAGCGTGCGGCCGTCCGGGCTCCAGCCGAGCCCGTTCGCGATGGTGGCGGTCGGCAGCACGACCCGCACCGCGCCGTCCGGGTCGCAGCGCAGCAGCCGGCCGGCGCCGGGCCGCTGGTCGTAGGCCATCGAGCCGGCCCAGAACCGGCCCTGCGGGTCGCAGGCCGCGTCGTTCATCCGGACGTCCGCCGGCTCGGTGTCGAGCAGCGCGGGTCAGCGTCCCGTCCGGGGCCAGGTGGCGGAAGCCGCGGCCGGCCGCGCAGCAGCCAGCCCGCCCGTCCGCGACCGGCGCGACCGCGCCGAGCGGCTCGCCGATCGACACCTCGGCGACCGTGCGCAGCCCGGTCGCCGTCCTCGACCGCGCGGCGCAGCACGCCGGCCATGATGTCGACCCAGAGCAGCTCGCCGGCCGATCGGCGTCCCAGCGGGCGCACTCGCCCAGCTCGGCGGCCTCCGCGGACGACCGCGGATCAGCGTCTCCAGCCACGCGCGGACCGTACGCTGCCCGGCATGGACGGACCGGGGCAGGCGGGCTGGGACGCGATCGTGCCGACGCCGGAGCGGGCGCTGATCGCGCTGGACTACGACGGCGTGCTGGCGCCGATCGTCGACGAGCCGGAGCGAGGCGGTGCCGGCGCCCGGCGCGATCGAGGCGCTGCGCCGGCTGGCCGGCCAGGTCGGCACGCTCGCCGTGGTCACCGGCCGGCCGGCCGAGGTGGTCGTCGGGCTCGGCGGCCTGGACTCGGTGCCCGGGCCTGCTCGTCGAGGGGCAGTACGGCGCGGAGCGCTGGGCGGCCGGGCGGCTGACCACCCCGGACGACCCGCCCGAGGTGGTCGCGGCCAAGCCCGAGCTGCCGGCCGCGCTGGCCGACGGCCGGCGCCGACCCCGGCGGTCTGGGTCGAGGACAAGCGGCTCGCGCTGGTCGTGCACACCCGCCGGGCCGCCGACCCGGACGGCGAGCTGGCCCGGCTGGCGGCCGGCGCTGCGAGCGGTTCGCCGGCCGGTACGGGCTGGAGCCGCACCCCGGCAAGATGGTCTGGAGCTGCGGCCGCCCGGCTTCGACAAGGGCGGCGTGCTGCGCCGGCTGGCCGGCGAGCGGCCGGCCGGGCGCGGTGCTGTTCGCCGGCGACGACGTCGGCGACCTGCCGGGCTTCGCCGCGGTCGAGGAGCTGCGCGGGGCCGGGACGCCGGGGCTGACCGTGGCGAGCGCGTCGGCCGAGGCGGCCGAGGTGGCCGCGGCCGCCGACGTCGCCGTCGACGGGCCGTCCGGCGTCGTCGCGCTGCTGGCCCGGCTCGCCGACGCCGTCGACGCCGCTCGGGAGCCGCCGCGGGCTGACGCCCGACCCGGCCAGGAGCCGCCGGTGAGGCCCGACCGGTCAGGCCCGACCCGGGTCAGGAGCCGCCGGAGGCAGAGCCCGACCCGCCGGCCGGGTCAGGAGCCGCCGGTGCGACCCGACCCGCCGGCCGGGTCAGGAGCCGCCCGAGGTGATGCCGGGCTGGCCGGAGTCCGAGCCCGATCCGGAGTCCGGAACGCTGTCCGGCCCGGACAGCCCGCCGTCCGAACTGGACGCGGAGCCCGAGTCGGAGGTGGACGAGGACGCCGGATCCGGCGCGGACGACTGGCTCGCCTCGTGCCCGAGCCAGCCGGCCAGCACTCCGCCGACCAGCACGGCGCCGACCCCGGTCACCGCGGTCGTGGTCCGCACCCGGGCCAGCGTCCGGTCCCGCTCGTTCGGGTCGCGCCGCGCCCGCTCGGGCTCGTTCATCTGCTCGCCTCCAGTCGCAGGGCCAGGGCCGGGCAGGCCGCCACCGCGCGGCGGGCCGCCTTCTCGCTGCCGGGCGGCAGCGGGCCGACGATCGGGAAGCCCCAGTCGTCCAGGGCGACCGCCTCGGGCAGCAGCCCGGCGCACAGGCCGTCGCCGCGGCAGGCGATCCGGTCGACCTCGATCCTCACCGGGGCACCTCCAGGTAGCGCGGGTCCGTAGCAGCCGCCGCAGGGCCGGCCGGACACGTGCGCGGACAGGTCGGCGGCGAACACCCGCAGCGCCGAGGCGACCAGCCGGGCCGCGCCGTCCGGGTGCCGGCAGGCGCCGCGCCCGGGCAGCGTCGCGGTCCACCGCCGCACCGCGGCCAGCGCGGCCGCGGCGTGCGGGCCGCCGGCGACCGCGGCCGCCAGCGCCCCGGCGATGTCCGGCAGCCCGAACACGCACGGCCCGCACTGGCCGGCGCTCTGCCCGGCCAGGTAGCGCGCGATCGCGCGCGGTCTCGGCGAGCCCGCAGGCGTGCCGGGGCAGCACCGCGAGGATGCCCGGGCCGAGCACCCCGCCGGCGGCGCGCAGACCCGGCGTGCGTCAGCGGCACGTCCCGGGCCACCGCGCCGGGCAGCCAGGCGCCGCCGTACCCGCCGGTGAGCACCGCGCCGACCTCGCCGGCGCCGGCACCGGCCGCGGCCAGCGCCGCGCCGGCCGGCGTGCCCGTCGGCAGCTCGACCACCCCCGGCGCCGGCACCGCGCCGGCCACCGTGACCAGCAGCGTGCCCGGCTCGGCCGGGTCGCCGACCGCCCGGTACCGCGTCCGGTCCACAGTGGACGGCCAGCGCCACGTTCGCGAGCGTCTCGGCGTTGAGCACCAGGGTCGGCGCGCCGCGCACGCCCCGCTCGGCCGGCCGCGGCGGCCGCGAGGTGGGCAGCGCCGGGCCGCCGGAGAGCAGCTGCACCAGCGCCGACTCCTCGCTGGCCACGTACCGGTCCGGGGCCGCGGCGAGCGTCGACGCGTCACCCCGGCGAGGTCGTGCCGGCGCAGCGCGTCCCGGACGGCCGGCACCGGCGGCGAGCCGGCGGGCAGGCACAGGTACGCCTCCCGCGCCCCGACCGCCGGGCGGCCAGCACGATGCCCTCCAGCACCAGGTGCGGCGCGCGGGCCAGCAGCGTGGCGTCCTTGGCCGAGAGCGGCTCGCCCTCGGCAGCGTTGGCGACCAGCACCGGGGCGCGGCGCCGGCCCCGGACGGCGGCCAGCTTGCGGGCGGTCGGGAAGCCGCCGCCGCCGCGCCCGACCAGCCCGGCCGCGGCCACCGCCGCCTCGACGTCCACCCCGGCCGGGCGCGGCCCGAGCGGCGGCCCGCCGAGCAGGCGGGCGGTCAGCGTCGCTGTCGTCATCGGGCGCTCCTCGCCGCGGGCGGCACCGTCGCCGGCACTCGGGCCCGCTCGCTGCCGTCCTGATCCGGATCCCGACGGCGACGGCGACGGCGCCGATGGCCAGCACCGCCAGCGCGACGCCCCACGGGCCGCCCGCGTCGGTGCCGGTGGTCAGGTAGTGCAGGACCGCGACCGGCCAGGCCGCGTACGTCAGCCAGTGCACCGCGCGCCAGGTCCGACGCCGAGCCTGACCCGCAGCAGGCTGGTCGCGATCACCACCAGGACCAGGTCGAACGCGAGCGTCCCCAGCCCGACCCAGACCGGCCGGTACGCCGAGACGAACGGCACCAGCGGCACGTACCAGCGGATGTCGACGAAGTCGTCCAGCACGACCGCGCCGACGTGCACCGCCAGGGCGGCGATCGACAGCAGCGCGAGGTCCCGGTGCAGCGCCTGCCTGGCCCAGCGCGGCCAGGTCGCCGACCGGCTCGGCGCGGTCGAGAGCGGTGCCGAGCACCACGGTCGCGGTGAGCAGCACCAGCGCGACGACGCCGGCGGCCCGGGAGACCAGCCAGAGCGTCACTGCCGGCCACCCCCCGACGGCGCGCGACGGTCCCGTCGGTGCCGACCAGCCGGGCCGGCAGCCCGGTCGGCAGCCAGCCAGTCCAGCCCGCGGACCATCGTCGCGGTCGCGGCGATCTGCGCGTCCAGGCAGGACGCGGCCGCGACCGAGACGGTCCGCCAGGGCGTGTCCGCCGGCAGCCCGGTCAGCGGGTCGACGATGTGGTGCAGCCCGACCCCGCCGCGGCGCCAGTGCCGGACCGCGGTCGAGGAGGTGGCCAGCCCGCCGGTGCGGATCCGCACCGCCGGCAGGTCCGGGTCGGTGGCGGCGGCGTCGTCGGCCAGCCGGACGGTCCAGCCGCCGGGCGGGCCGCCGCCGGCCACCGCGACGTCGCCGCCGAGCGAGACCAGCACGCCGCAGCCGGCCGCGGCGGCCGCGTCCCGGGCGGCCCGGTCGGCCGCGTACGCCTTGGCGGTCGCGCCGAGGTCGAGCACCACGCCGGCCGGCACCCGGACGGTCCCGGCGTCCGGGTCGACCTCGACCGCCCACCAGCCCGGCACCCGCCGGACCACCAGCGGCCCGGCCGACTCGGCCGGCACCGCGGGGAAGTCCCGGTCGTACCCGAGCCCGGACAGCGCGCCGCCCACGGTCGGGTCGACCGCGCCGCCGGTCACCCTGGCCGCCCGCAGCGCGGCCTGCACCAGCGTCGAGCAGCAGCGGGAGACACCGCGGTCGGCCGGCCGGAGGCCAGCGCCGGCCACCTCGGAGTCGGCCCGGAACCGGGAGGCGACCGCGTCCAGCTGCTCGAGCTGGGCGCTGACCACCTCCACCGCGTCGCCGAGCCGCTGGGCCGTGGTCACCAGCACCCGCGCGGTGGTGCCGATCGCCGGGAAGCTGGCGATCCCCCACCGTGGTCCGGCTCGCGCGGTCGGCCGAGCGGCGCCGCCGCTCCCGTGCCCATCCCGCCTCCCCAGATCGTTGTGACTTCAACGATCGTGTGGGCGGACCCTGTGTGGAGTCTGTGCGTCCGGTCAGCCGCAGGTGAGGATCACCGGTCCAGCGCGTCCAGCTGCTGGCGGAACCACTCGGCCGGCGGCAGCGCGGTCGCCGCGGCCAGCAGCCGCTTGCCCCGCTCCCGCCGCTCGGCGACCGGCATGGACAGCGCCGTGTGCAGCGCCTCCGCGGTCTCGGTCACGTCGTACGGGTTGACCAGCAGCGCGTCCTCGCCGTACTCGTCGGCGACGCCGGCCTCCCGGGACAGCACCACCGCGCAGTCCCGCTCGGAGAGCACCACACCCTCCTTGGCCACCAGGTTCATCCCGTCCCGGACCGGGTTGACCAGCAGCACGTCGGCCAGCCGCAGCGCGGCCAGCGAGCCCGGGTAGTCGTTGGCGACGTCGAGCAGCACCGGGTCCCAGTCGTCGGTGCCGAACTCCTGCTCGATCTCCCGGCCGGCCCGCTGCACCGAGGCGGTGTACTCGCGGTATTCCGGGATGTCGGTCCGGGACGGGTACGCGTACGCGACGTGCACGACCCGCCCGCGCCACTCCGGCCGGAACCGCAGCAGCTCGCGGTAGGCCAGCAGGCCGCGGACGATGTTCTTGCTCAGCTCGGTGCGGTCGACCCGGGAGATCACCTTCCGGTCGCCGATCACGCTCGCGCAGCTCGGTCAGCCCGGCCTCGCTGTCCGCCTCGTGCGCCCGGGCCCGGATCTCGGCGGCGGCGGTGCCGAGCGGGTGCACGCCGGTCCGCACGGTGCGGCCCTCCCAGCGCACGGTGCCGGCGGCCAGGTCCACGTCGGCGTCGAGGAAGCGGGCGCAGCAGCGCAGGAACGCCTCCGACCAGCGCGGGCTGTGGAACCCGACGTGGTCGGCGCCGAGCAGGCCGGTGAGGATCTCCCGGCCGACCGCGTCCGGCAGCATCGCGAAGTCCTCCGGCGGCGCCCACGGCGTGTGCGTGAAGTGCGCGATCCGGACGTCGTCCCGGCGCTCGCGCAGCTGCCGCGGCGCCAGGTCGAGGTGGTAGTCCTGCACCATCACCTTCGCCCCCGGCGCCGCCTCCGCGGCCAGCGCGTCGGCGAACGACCGGTTGTACCGCTCGTACGCGGCCCACAGCCGCCGCCAGCCGGCGTCGAAGACCGGCGAGTTGGCGCTGTCGTAGAGCAGGTGGTTGACGAACCAGATCGTCGAGTTGGCGATCCCGTTGTACGCCCGGGCGAACGTGGACGGGTCGAGCGGCAGCATCCGCACGTCCAGGCCGCCGGTGTCGTAGCCCGGCCTCGGCCAGGTGCCCGTCCGGGGCCCGGCGCGCCGCCGCCCGCTCGCGGTCGTTCAGCGCCGCGCACACCCACAGGCCGCCGACCTCGGACAGCGCCGAGACCATGCCGCTGACCAGGCCGCCGCCGCCGCGGCGGACGTCCTCCCGGCCGTCCGGCCCGGTCGAGATCGACACCGGGCCGCGGTTGGCGGCGACGAGCAGGGAGCGGGAACCGGAGGCAGCCATGCCGACTGCGTACCCCAGAACCGGTCGGGCCGGCCACCTCCGTGGGTTGGCTCGAGCCGGAAACCGACATATGCTTCGTCGGCATGACAACGATGTCCAGCGCACGCAGAATGCTCATCGCGGCCACAGCCGCCGCCGGCCTGGCCCTCGCCCTCCCCGCGACCGCGGCGAACGCCGCCACCGAGACGTTCACCGGCTTCGGCCCGCTGCCCAGCGACGCCCACGCCCAGGCCGTGGCCGCGATGCACTCGTTCAGCCCGACCTGTGTCGAGGTGAGCACGACCTACAGCGAGGCCGGCTCCGAGCACTTCTGGAAGGCCACCCTCACCGCCGACTGCTGACCGCCAGGAGGCCGGGGGCGCTACCGGTGCCCGCGCACGATGCGGGCCGCGGTCTCCCCGGCCTCGCCGGCCGGCACGGTGACCTGCTCCCGGGTGGTCAGGTCGCGCACCGCGACCTCGCCCCGGGCCCAGTCGTCCGGGCCGACGAGCACCGCCACCAGCGCGCCGCCCTTCGCGACCCGGGTCAGCTCCTTGCCGAGCTTGCGCTGCTCCAGCGCCACCGTGGTGCGCAGGCCGGCCGCCCGCAGCCCGGTCGCGACCGCCCGGGCCGGCCCGAACAGCTCCCCGGCCAGCGGCAGCACGGCCGCGTCGGTCTCCGCCGCCGGCTCGGGCAGCAGCCCGTGCGTGGCCAGGAAGTCGGGCAGGGTCACGTCGCCGACCGCGAACCCGATCCCCGGGATCTGCTGGTTGGTGAACAGCCCGGCCAGGTCGCTGTACCGGCCGCCGCCGAACAGCGCCCGCGGGTTGGCCGGGTCGGTGTCGAAGATCTCGAACACGGTGCCGGTGTAGTAGTCCAGCCCGCGCACGATCAGCGGGTCGTACGAGACCAGCTCGGGCACCGTGCGCAGCACCGGCACCAGCGTGGAGCGCTCCAGCACCTCGGCCGGCAGCTGGTCGAGCAGCCCGATCCCGGCGCCGAGCGCCTCGGTCAGCCGGGCGAACTGCTTGTCCGACAGGCCGAGCTCGGCCGCGTCGGCGGCCAGCGCCTCGCCGGGCAGCTTCTCCCACCGGTCGATCAGCCGGGACACCGCCCGCACCTCGGCCGGCGGCACCTTCACCAGGTCGACGAGCATGCTCTCCAGCAGGACCCGGTCGTTGATCCGCAGCCGCCACATCTCCGGCGTCGCCCCGAGCGCGGCGAACATCGCGTGGATCAGCTCGACCAGCTCGATCTCCGCCTGCGCCGACTCGGTGCCGAAGATGTCGACGTTGATCTGCCAGTGCTCGCGCAGCCGGCCGCGCTGCGGCCGCTCGTACCGGTGGCAGTTGACGTTGCAGTACCACCGGGCGGGGAAGGTCAGCTCGTTGGCGTGGCCGGCGATCATCCGGGCCACCGACGGGGTCATCTCCGGGCGCAGCGCGATCCGCCGGCCGCCGCGGTCGGTCAGCGTGTAGAGCTGCTGGTCGGCGAGCTCCCGCCCGGACTTGGCCTCGTAGATCTCCGCCGACTCGAGGATCGGCCCGTCGTAGCGCTGGTAGCCGAAGCTCTCGATCACCCGGTAGAGCCGATGAAAGACCTGCTCGCGCACGGACATCTCGGCGGGCAGGAAGTCTCTCGTTCCGCGGTACGGCGCGGTCGGCAGCAGCTCACTCATGGCGGGATCGAGCGTAGGCCATCGCGACCCGGCGCACCGGCGGCGCGGGCCGGCGCCCGTCCAGCGAGTCGGGCGACCCGGCCTACGGCACGCGCGCCTTGTGGCTCCGGCCGCGACCGACCCGCGGCATCTGCAGCCGCGGCGCGGCCGACCGCGCCCCGGACAGGTGCCGGGCCGCGTTGATCAGGGCCGAGGTGGCTGAACGCCTGCGGGGTGTTGCCGACCTGCCGGCGCGGCGGTCGGGTCGTACTCCTCGGCCAGCAGGCCGACGTCGTTGGCCAGCCCGATCAGCCGCTCGAACAGCTCGGTCGCCTCGTCGTGCCGGCCGATCCCGTGCAGCGCGTCGGCCAGCCAGAACGAGCAGGCCAGGAACGCGCCCTCGTCGCCGGGCAGCCCGTCGTCGGAGGCGCCGGCGCCGGGCCGGTAGCGCAGCACCAGCCCGTCCTGGCGCAGCTCCCGCTGCACCGCGTCGACGGTGCCGGCGACCCGCGGGTCGTCCCAGGGCAGGAACCGCACCTGCGGGATCAGCAGCAGCGCCGCGTCCAGCTCGCGCGACCCGTACGACTGGGTGAAGGTGTTGCGCTCGGCGTCGAAGCCCTTGGTCAGCACCTCGTCCCGGATCTCGTTGCGGATCGCCCGCCACCGGTCCACCGGCCCGTCCAGCCGGAACTGCTCGACGCCGCTGACCATCCGGTCGAACGCGACCCAGGCCATCACCTTCGAGTGCACGAAGTGCTGCGCGGTCGCCGCGCATCTCCCACAGCCCGTTGTCCGGGTCGCGCCAGTGGCCCTCCAGGAACTCCAGCAGGTTGATCTGCAGCGCCCA
Organism: uncultured Actinomycetota bacterium; assembly: GCA_963770145.1. Lineage (GTDB taxonomy): Bacteria > Actinomycetota > Actinomycetes > Mycobacteriales > CADCTP01 > CADCTP01. Next base: position 271,302 of record CAVYOJ010000006.1, read on the forward strand.
GGCGTCGTCGTTGCTGGACAGGCCGGCCTCCCGGGCGAACGCCAGCCCGTCGAGCGTCTCGCCCCAGACGTCGAGCTGCAGCTGCTCGGCCGCCGCGTTGCCGATCCGGACCGGCGTCGAGCCCTCGTAGCCGGACAGCCAGGGCAGCTCCAGCTCGGGCAGTCCGCCGGCTGCCGGTCAGCCCGTACATGATCTGCAGGTCGGCCGGGTCGCCGGCGACCGCGCGCAGCAGCCAGTCCCGCCACCGGCCGGCCTCGGCGATGAACCCGGCGCCGAGCAGCGCCTGCAGGGTGAGCGCGGCGTCGCGCAGCCAGCAGTAGCGGTAGTCCCAGTTGCGGGGGCCGCCGATCTGCTCCGGCAGGCTCGTCGTCGGCGCGGCCACGATGCCGCCGGTCGGGTGGTAGGTGAGCGCCTTGAGCACGATCAGCGAGCGGCGGACCTCGCCCTGCCACGCCCCGTCGTAGTTGCTCTTGGCCATCCAGCTCGGCCCAGCAGGCCTCGGTGTCGTCCAGCGCCTGCGTACGGGTCGACCGGCTTGGGCGGGCGCTCCCAGGAGCGGGTGCCAGGTCAGCACGAACGGCACCCGCTCGCCGGCGGACACGGTGAACTCCGAGTGGGTGGCGAAGTCCCGGCCCGGCCAGCGGGGCCGGGGTGGGCAGCCAGGCCGAGTCCGGCCCGGCGACGGCGACGAGCTGGCCGTCGACCCGGCGCACCCAGGGCACCACCTGGCCGTAGTCGAACCGCAGCCGCAGCACGCCGTGCATCGGCACCGCGCCGGAGATGCCCTCGACGATCCGCACGACGTCCGGCGACCTCGTCGCCGCGGCGGCATGCAGTCGACCACCCGGACGGTGCCCTCCGGGGTCTCCCAGACCGTCTCCAGCACCAGCGTGTCGCCCCGGTACTGCCGGCGGGTGCAGGTGCCGCCGGCGGCCGGCGCGAGCCGCCAGTGCCCGTTCTCCTTGTCGCCGAGCAGCGCGGCGAAGCAGGCCGGCGAGTCGAAGTGCGGCAGGCACAGCCAGTCGATCGACCCGTCCCGGCCGACCAGCGCCGCCGTCTGCAGGTCGCCGAGCAGCGCATAGTCCTCGATCCGGCTACTCACCTCGTCTTTGTACCGTCCGCGGCGGCCCGGCGGGCGTGCTCCGGTGAGTTGCCCTCAGCCGAGGTCGGCGAGGATCGGACGGGCCGCGTTGTGCCCGGCCGCGCCGATGACCGAGCCGGCCGGGTGGCAGCCGGCGGCGCCGGCGTAGACCCCGTCGACGCCGGTCGCGTACGGCATCCGGTCGGCGAAGGCGATCGAGTTGTCGACGTGCATGATGTTGCGCGCTGGTGATGCCGAAGTGCTCCGCGATGCCCGGCGGCGCCAGCGCGTGCACGTCGACGAGCAGGTCCCGGGTGCCCGGCGCGTACGCCTCGACCAGGTCGAGCAGCCGGTCGACGTACCGGTCCTGCTCGGCGGCCCAGGACGAGCCGGCGACCTCGTGCGGCACGCCCTGCACGAACAGCGCCGAGGAGTGGTTGCCGGCGTCGTCGGCGAGCGACGGGTCCAGCGTGGAGTGCAGGTACCACTCCAGCGGCGGCGCGGCCGGCAGCCGGCCGGCGGCGGCGTCGTCGAAGGCCTGCCGCAGCGCCGCCAGCACGCAGCCGTCCGGGCCGGCGGCGGCAGCAGGTGCACGGTCGTGCCGTGCTGGCCCCGTGCCCGGGCTCGGGCAGCGCGGCGAACCGGGGCAGCCCGGCCAGCGCGAGGTTGACCTTCATCGTCTGGCCCGGCGGAGCGCTCGGCGTAGCCGTCGATGCGGGCCCGCAGCGCCGCCGGGGTGGCGGCGCCGAGCAGCCCGGGCAGCCGGTACGGCGTCGGTGCGACCAGCACCACCCGCGCCGGCACGGTGCCCGTCCGCGGTGGTCACCCCGGTCGCCGCGCCGCCGGCGGTCTCGATCCCGGTCACCTCGCGGCCGGTGCGGATCTCGCGCCGGCCTCCACGGCGAGCTCGGCCAGCCGGCCGGTGACCGTGCCCATCCCGCCGCGGACGACCATCCAGGTCCCGCCGGCGCCGGGCAGCCGGCACATGTTGTGCACCAGCAGGTTGTGCCCGGACCCGGGCGACCACGGCGAGCCGGTCAGCCCGGGCATCCCGTCGGTCACCGCGTACATGGCCAGCACGGTCTCGGACGCGAAGCCGAACCGGTCGAGGTAGTCCATCGCCGAGCCGCGGACCATGGCCGACGAACGTCTCGCGCAGCGCCGGCCGGACGTACCGCTCGGCGGTCTCCGCCAGCGGCAGCGGCTCGGCCAGCCAGGCCGGCGCCAGGTCCTCCCGCAGCGCGGCCAGCTCGGCCCCGAGCGCCTCGTCCGCCCTCGCGTCCGCCTCGGAGAAGAACTCGGCGAACTGCCGGCGGGCCGCCGTCCCGGTCGCCGCCGAGCAGCAGGTGCCGCCCGTCCAGGGTGGGCAGGAAGTAGTGCGGGTCGCGGCGGACCAGCGGCAGGTCGAGGTCGAGCGTCGCGCATCAGCTCCGGCGGCATCAGGCCCAGCAGGTAGGCCCCGGTGGAGGCGGCCAGGCCGGGCGCCTTGGCGAACGGGTGCTCGGTGCGGCAGGCGCCGCCGACCACGTCCGCCCGCTCCAGCACCTGCACCGCCAGCCCGGCCCGGGCCAGCAGCGTCGCCGCGACCAGCCCGTTGTGCCCGGCCCCGACCACCACCACGTCACGCATGCGACTCACCGGACTCTGTCATTGACCGGCGTCCCGGTCGGCCAGCCGGCGGACGAACTTCAGCCCGGACCAGGTCGCGTCGACCGCGGCCACCTTGACGTCCACCAGCCCGACCTCCAGCCCGTGCGCGCGGACCACGTTCTCGTCCAGGTCGGTCGCGCACCCCGCTCGACTGCGCTTCGGCCAGGCGACCCACAGCGCGCCGGCCGTGGTCAGCCGGCGGCCAGCGGGCGCGAACCGGCGGCGCAGCGCGGCCCGGTCCGGGCAGAACGCGAGCACCACGTCGTACGGCCGCGGGCCCGGGCGGGACCGTGCACCACCGCCCCGGCCGGCGCGGCCAGCTCGAACCCGTCCGGCGCGGCGACCAGCAGCACCCGGCTGTCCGGCCCGGACGCCGAGCTTGGCGGCCAGCGGCTTGCCGGAATAGCCCACGCGACGCGGTCATCCGCCGACCGTAGCGACGTCCGGCCGCCGTGTCGGCGCGCCGGACGACGCATCCGCTGGCATCCACCGGATGCGGGAGGTAGCGCGGTCGGACCCGGTCAGCTGGAGGTCAGATCGTCGGGCCGCTCTGCTTTGATGTGCGTGCCGGCGATCAGGTAACGGGAGGGAGAACCCGTGGCTGACCAGCCAGGCCGGATCGTCGTGTCCGGCCTGTCCAAGACCTTCGGCCGGTGCGTGCCGTCGACAACCTGAGCTTCACCGTCGAGCCCGGTTCGGTGACCGGCTTCCTGGGGCCCAACGGGGCCGGCAAGACGACCACGCTGCGGATGCTGCTCGGGCTGGTGACCCCGACGAGCGGCACCGCGACCATCGGCGGCGTGCCGCTACGCGGACATCTCGCAGCCGATGCGCACGGTCGGCGCGGTGCTGGAGGCGTCCAGCTTCCACCCCGGCCGCACCGCCCGTAACCACCTGCGGGTCTACGCGGCGGCCTCCGGCATCCCGGACCAGCGGGCCGACGAGGTGCTGGCCCAGGTCGGGCTCACCGACGCGGCCCGAGCGCAAGGTACGCAAGGGCTTCTCGCTCGGCATGCGGCAGCGGCTCGGGCTCGCGTTCGCGCTGCTCGGCGACCCGCAGGGTGCTGCTGCTGGACGAGCCGGCCAACGGGCTGGACCCGGAGGGCATCCGCTGGCTGCGCGGCTTCCTGCGGGCGCTGGCCGACGAGGGCCGCACCGTGCTGGTCTCCAGCCACCTGCTCACCGAGGTGCAGCAGACCGCCGACCGGGTGGTGATCCTCAGCCAGGGCCGGCTGGTCCGGGAGGGCTCGATCGACGAGCTCGAGGCGGGGCGCCGGCGTGACCGTCGTGGTCCGCTCGCCGACAGCTGGACACGCTGGCGACGCGCTGGACGGCGGCGGGCGGAGGCACCCGCAGCGGGCCGGACGAGCTGCGGGTGCAGGGATGGCGACGCGGCCGCGGTCGGCCACGCGGCGTTCGACGGCCGGCGTCGAGCTGCACGAGCTGCGCACCGAGCGGGCCGACCTGGAGCAGCTGTTCTTCCGCTGACTCAGGCCGAGCCCCGCGCCAGCTCGGGCCAGTCGGCCGCCAGGTGCGCCGCCGGGTCCCGCCGGGCGGCGTCGCCCGGCGCCCCCCGCCGGGACCGCCACCACCGCCGCCCGGATAGCAGCACCGGGCCCAGCACGGTCCCGCGCCCGCTCCCGGAGGTGCCCGGTGACCGTCGCCCTGCGCGCCGAGGTCGCGCAAGCTGACGACCACCCAGGTGCTGGTCTGGCTGACCGTGCTGCCCGCTCGGCCTGACCCTGCTGGTGGCCAGCCTCGGTCTCCGGCGTTCAGCCGAGGAGACCACCGGACGGCCGGGTGCCGATCGAGCCGGTGCTCAACGGCACGTCGGCTTCCGGTGCTGATGGCCGCGGTGCTCGGCGTCATCGGGATCACCGGTGAATACCGGCACCTCACCGCGACGCCGACGTTCCTGTCAGCGTGCCCCGCCGCGGGACCGTGGTCAGCGCGAAGCTGGTGACCTACTTCGTCGACCGGGCTGCTGCTCGGCGTCGCTGTGCGTCGGCGGCGACGATCGCGGTGGCGGCGCCGTGGCTGTCCGCGCGCGGCTTCACCGTCGACCTCGGCTCGGACAGCGCGGTGCGGATCATCGTCGGCGGCATCATCGCGCTCGGGCATCTGCGGGCATCATCGGCGTCGGTGTCGGCGCGCTGCTGCGCAACCAGGTCGCCGCGGTGGTCGGCATCGTGATCTACCGGTTCCTCATCGAGGGCCGATCCTGTCGGCGATCCCGAAGGTCCAGAACGGCCTACCCGTACCTGCCGGGCGGGGCGGCGAGCCTCGCTCGCTGCAGGCCACCGACACCAACGCACAGGGCGCCGTTCACGCTGCTCGCAGCCTGGGTCAGGGCGGCCTGCTGCTGCTCGGCGTACGGGCTGGTCTTCGCGATCCTCGGGTCGATGCTGACCGTCCGGCGCGACGTGACCTGACCGGCCGCGACCCGGACCGGGACCGGGCGTCACGCCGCTGCGCACACCAGCGGGAGGCGCCCGGTCTCGCCGTCCGGCGGGTCGGACCGGCGTTCCGACCGGCCGGTGCGGCGGCGTCCGATCGGGTCACCTCCGGCACCGGGACCCTCCCGGACGGTAACCTGGACGGGATCTACACAACCCATCGCGGAAGAGGCGACCGCAGGCGTGTCGACGCAGAGTGCGCCCAGCGGGTTCGGACCCAACGAGTGGCTCGTCGAGGAGATGTACGAGCGGTTCCTGGACGATCCGGGCAGCGTCGACACCGCCTGGCACGAGTTCTTCGCCGACTACTCCCCGGACAAGAGCGAGTGACGGCGCCGGCCGCGACCGGCGACCAGCGGACGGTGCTGCCGCTCGGCGGCAACGGCACCGGCCGACGCCCGCGCCGGCGCCGGCCGCCGACACCGAGGCGCAGCGCCACCGCCGCGCCCCCGAAGGCCACGCCCACCGCCCAACGGCGCCGCCGCGACCAGACCGCCCGCCGCCGGCCGCGCCGGGCACCGGCCAGGCCGCCACGAGCACGCCGGCCGCCAGCACGCCCACGACCGGCGCCGCCCCGACCGGCACCGCCCAGCCGCGCGCCGCGAGCGGCGGACGGCCGAGCCGCGGAGCGGCGCGCGCGGCCGAGCGACGCCGGCGGCAAGCCGGCGGGTCGGCGGGCCGCGCGGGCCGAGGCCGGCAGGACCGCGCCGAGAAGCCGGCCCCGGCGAAGTCCGGCGGCCAGCAGCCCGAGCCGACGGCCAGCAGTCGCAGCCGCTGCGCGGCGCCGCCGCCCGGGTGGTCGCCAACATGGAGACCAGCCTCACCGTGCCGACCGCGACCAGCGTCCGCGCGGTCCCGGCCAAGCTGCTCGCCGACAACCGCATCGTCATCAACAACCACCTCCGCCGGGCCCGCGGCGGCAAGGTCAGCTTCACCCACCTGATCGGCTACGCGCTGGTCCAGGCGCTGCGCGACTACCCGGAGATGAACAACTCCTTCGCCGAGGTCGACGGCCAGCCCGGCGCTGGTCAGCCCGGAGCACGTCAACCTCGGCCTGGCCATCGACCTGCAGGCCAAGAACGGCTCCCGCTCGCTGGTCGTGGCCAGCGTCAAGGGCGCCGAGCACGATGGACTTCGCCCAGTTCCTGGCGCGCGTACGAGGACATCATCCGGCGGGCCCGGCAGGGCAAGCTGACCGCCGACGACTTCGCCGGCACCACGATCAGCCTGACCAACCCGGGCACGATCGGCACCGACCACTCGGTGCCCCGGCTGATGCCGGCCAGGGCACGATCATCGGCGTCGGCGCGATGGAGTACCCGGCCGAGTTCGCCGGGATGAGCGAGGAGGCCCTCGCGCAGAACGCGGTCAGCCGGACCATCACGCTCACCTCGACGTACGACCACCGGATCATCCAGGGCGCGCAGTCCGGCGAGTTCCTGCGCCGGATGCACGAGCTGCTGCTCGGCGACGACGGCTTCTACGACGAGATCTTCCGCGCGCTGCGCATCCCGTACGAGCCGGTCCGCTGGGTGCAGGACCAGACGTTCAGCCACGAGGGCCAGATCGACAAGGCGGCCCGCGTCATCGAGCTGATCAACGCCTACCGGACCAACGGCCACCTGATGGCCGACACCGACCCGCTCGAGTTCAAGATCCGCAGCCACCCGGACCTCGACATCATCAAGCACGGCCTGACGCTGTGGGACCTCGACCGCGAGTTCCCGGTCGGCGGCTTCGCCGGCGAGCGGATGATGAAGCTGCGCGACATCCTCGGCGTGCTGCGCGACGCGTACTGCCGCCGCGTCGGCGTCGAGTACATGCACATCACCGACCCGGAGGAGCGGGACTGGCTGCAGCAGCGGATCGAGCTCAAGCACGACCTGGTCGACCGCGAGGAGCAGAAGCACGTGCTCGGCCGGCTCAACGCGGCCGAGGCGTTCGAGACGTTCCTGCAGACCAAGTACGTCGGCCAGAAGCGGTTCTCGCCTGGAGGGCGCCGAGTCGGTCATCCCGCTGCTCGACGCGGTGCTCGTCGCAGGCCGCCGAGCAGGAGCTCGACGAGGTCGTCATCGGCATGCCGCACCGCGGCCGGCTCAACGTGCTGGCCAACATCGTCGGCAAGCCGTACGGCAAGATCTTCGCCGAGTTCGAGGGCAACATCGACCCGAGCACCGCGCACGGCTCCGGCGACGTGAAGTACCACCTCGGCGCCGGCGGCACGTTCACCAGCCCGCGAGCGGCACGACGATCGCAGGTCTCGCTGACCGCCAACCCCAGCCACCTCGAGGCGGTCGACCCGGTGGTCGAGGGCATCGTGCGGGCCAAGCAGGACATGCATCGACAAGGGCGAGGCCGGCTTCACCGTGCTGCCGGTGCTGATGCACGGCGACGCCGCGTTCGCCGGCCAGGGCGTGGTCGCCGAGACGCTCAACCTCTCCCAGCTGCGCGGCTACCGCACCGGCGGCACCGTGCACGTCGTGGTCAACAACCAGGTCGGCTTCACCACCTCGCCGGCCGCGGCCCGCTCCAGCCTCTACTCGCACCGACGTGGCGCGGATGATCCAGGCGCCGATCTTCCACGTGAACGGCGACGACCCCGAGGCGTGCGTGCGGGTGGCCAAGCTGGCCGTCGACTACCGCCAGGCGTTCAAGAAGGACGTCGTCATCGACATGGTCTGCTACCGGCGGCGCGGCCACAACGAGGCCGACAACCCCTCGTTCACCCAGCCGCTGATGTACGACATCATCGACAAGCAAGCGCTCGGTCCGGAAGCTCTACACCGAGGCGCTGGTCGGCCGCGGCGACATCACGCTGGACGAGGCCGAGGAGGCGCTGCAGGGACTTCCAGGAGCAGCTCGAGCGGGTCTTCGTCGAGACCCGGGACGCCACCGGCCAGCCGCAAGCCGGAGCCGGACATGGACCCGCGCCGCCGCCGCAGCCGGTCGACACGGCGATCACGCCCGAGATGATCAAGCGGATCGGCGACGCGTACGCCTCGCTGCCCGACGGCTTCAGCGTGCACCCGCGGCTCAAGCCGCAGCTCGACCGGCGGGCGGCGATGGCCAGCGAGGGCGACATCGACTGGGCGATCGGCGAGCTGCTCGCCTTCGGCTCGCTGCGTGCTCGACGGGCGTCCCGGTGCGGCTGGCCGGCCAGGACACCCGCCGCGGCACCTTCGTCGCAGCGGCACTCGGTGCTCATCGACCGCAACACCGGCGAGGAGTACACGCCGCTGAAGTACCTCGACCGCGGACCAGGCGCAGTTCTGGGTCTACGACTCGCTGCTCAGCGAGTTCGCCGCGGTCGGCTTCGAGTACGGCTACTCGGTGGCCAACCCGAAGGCGCTGGTGCTGCTGGGAGGCGCAGTTCGGCGACTTCGTCGACGGCGCGCAGACGATCATCGACGAGTTCATCTCCTCCGGCGAGGCCAAGTGGGGCCAGCGCTCGCGGGTGACGCTGCTGCTGCCGCACGGCTACGAGGGCCAGGGCCCGGACCACTCCATCGGCCGGATCGAGCGGTTCCTGCAGCTGTGCGCCGAGGACAACATGACGGTGGCCAACTGCACCACCCCGGCGCAACTACTTCCACCTGCTGCGCCGGCAGGCGCTGTCGCGGCGGTCCGCGCCGCTGGTCGTCTTCACGCCGAAGTCGCTGCTGCGGCTGCGGGCGGCGACTCGGCGGTGGAGGACTTCACCGGCGGCGGCTTCCGGCCGGTGCTCGGCCGACCCGGCGTCGGCGGCGAGCGCTGCGCCGGCCGAGGTGCAGCAGGGTGCTGCTGTGCCGCGGCAAGGTCTACTACGACCTGGCCGCCTGCGCGGACCGAGCACGAGGTCCGCGACACCGCGATCCTGCGGCTGGAGCAGCTCTACCCGTTCCCGGCCGAGCTCGCTGCGCGAGGCGCTGTCGGCGTACCCGTCGGCGCGAGGTCGCGCTGGGTGCAGGAGGAGCCGGAGAACATGGGCGCCTGGCCGTTCATGGCGATGCACCTGCCCGAGCAGCTGCTCGGACGGCCGGCCGCCGCTGACCGTGCGGGCCCGCCGGCGGCCTCGGCGAGCCCGGCCGCCGGGTCGGCAAGGTGCACGAGGAGCAGCAGCGCGCGGTCGTCGCAGCGGCGTTCGCGGACTGACGCTGAGGACGCCACCGACTGTGTACTGCACCGATCGGGGCATCGAGGAGCTGGCCGACCGGCGGGGCGAGGAGGAGGTGACGCTCGCCTGGCTGGCCGACCGGCTGCAGGCCTTCGTCGACCTCAACCCCGAGTTCGAGGTGCCGGTCGAGCGGCTGGCGACCTGGCTGGCCCGCGACGACGACGGACGAGCTCGACTGAGCCTGCCGCTGCGCCGGGTGACGGTCGAGCCGGGACGCGGCTACGACCCGGACGCGTGGTACTGGTCGATCCCGGCCGTCGGCCGCAGCTGCGCGACGGACGGTCTCACCCTCGACTCCGGGGTGACGGTGCTCGTCGGGGAGAACGGCACGGGCAAGTCGACGCTGGTCGAGGCGCTGGCCGCGGCCTGGCGCCGGCGGCTCACCGGCGCCGAGGTGCACCACTGGGGCCCGGTGTGGACGCCGGAGGACGAGGGTCGCCCCGGCTACACGGACCTGTTCCGGCACCTCGCCCTGGACGCCGAGCGGCCGCCGCCGCAGGGCGGCTGCTTCCTGCGGGCCGAGGCGATGCACGCGGTCTTCGCCACGGTCGACACCGACGCGTTCGAGCTGCGCGCCTTCGACGGCGTCGGCGCTGCAACACCCGCTCGCACGGCGAGGGCTTCCTGGCCTTCCTGGAGTCGCGGCGCACCGAGCGCGGGCTCTACCTGCTCGACGAGCCGGAGGCCGCGCTGTCGTTCCGGTCCTGCCTTGCTCTGCTGATCCTGCTCGGGGACGCCGTCGCGGCCGGCTCACAGGTGATCATGGCGACGCACTCGCCGCTGCTGGCCGCGGCGCCGGGCGCCACCGTGCTGGAGCTGACGGAGGACGGGATCATGGCGACTGACTGGGACGAGCTCGAACTGGTCCGCGACTGGCGCGAGTTCCTGACCGCGCCGCGACGGTGGCTCGGACACCTCGACGGCTGGTAGCGGAGGTGTACCTCGGCCAGGGTGGGCCAGCGTCGCCGGGCATGCTCGGACAGCCGCTGCTGCAGGGATGTCTTGGTCGAGTACGGGATGCTCGGCATGGCCTCCATGGTTGCCGATCCTGGATCGGTTCGGAGTGTCGGCGCGGCAGCTGAGTCGGGTATCCGAGAACCGGAGCATGAGCGGATGTGCAGCGGTGCGATCGCGGTGAGCTCGATCGAGCGCCAGGTGTTGACGGCCCGGGCACGCCGGGCTCGCGGTGAGCAGCGCGACGTGCTGCGGGCACGGATCGTGCTGGCCGCCGCCGACGGGCAGTCCAACGCCGCGATCGCAGGCAAGCTGGCGATTACTGAGGACACGGTGCGTCGCTGGCGGGGCCGGTTCGCGGCCGAGCGGGTGCCGGGCTAGATGATCGCGGGCGTGCAGGCCGGCCCCGGACCTACTCCGACGTCGCGGCCGTCGAGGTGAAGGCGATGGCCTGCGCGTTGCCGGCCGAGACCGGGGTGCCGTGGGCCCGCTGGAGCAGTACCGAGCTGGCCGCCGAGGCGGTCACCCGCGGCCTGGTGGACACCGTGTCCGCCGCCACGGTGCGCCGCTGGCTGACCGCAGATGCGATCAAGCCGTGGCAGTGCCGGTCGTGGATCTTTCCCCGCGACCCGGACTTCGCGGCCAAGGACCGCCGAGTACTCGACCTCTACGACCGGCTCTGGGACGGCCGAGACACTCGGTGACGACGAGTACGTGATCAGCGCCGATGAGAAATCCCAACTACAGGCCCTGCACCGTCGCCGCCCGGACCTGCCGCCGGCACCGGGACGGGTGCGGCGGCAGGAGTTCGAGTACCGCCGCGGCGGCACCCTGGCCTACCTGGCCGCCTACGACGTGCACCACGCCCGGGTGATCGGCTGCTGCGCCCCGAGCACCGGCATCGAACCATTCGCCGGACTCGTCGAGCAGGTCATGACCCTCGAGCCCTACGCCAGCGCGAAACGCGTGTTCTGGGTCGTGGACAACGGCTCCTCGCACAACGCTAGCCGCGCACCGTGAGGGACGGCTGGCGGCGGTTGCGCAGGCTCGGGCTGCGCCGCTGGCTGCGGCTGGAGCGGGGCACGCTGCGCCAGATGGCGAAGACGGCGCTGGCCGCCACCCTGTCCTGGGAGCTGGCCGACCGTCTGCTGCACAGCCCGCTGCCGGCGCTCGCCGCGCTCGGCGCGATCCTCACCGTCCAGGGCACGGTCAAGGGACCGTCGACCTTCGGCATCCAGCAGGTCGTCGGCGTGACGGTCGGCGTCGGCGCCGCGCTGCTCGCGGCCCGCGTGCTGGGCGTGCACACTTGGAGCGTCGGGCTGGTGATCCTCGGCGCGCTGGTCGTCGGCAACCTGCTCCGGCTGGGGCGCCAGACCAACCAGGTGGCGATCTCGGCGCTGCTGGTGCTCGCGCTGGGGACGGCTACGGCGGCGTCCGGGTGGTGGACACCCTGCTCGGCGCGGTGGTCGGCGTGCTGGTCAACGCGCTGGTGGCGCCGCCGACGCACGTCCAGGCGGCCGCCGAGCAGGTCGCCCGGGTCGGCGAGGACCTCGGGCTGCTGCTCGCCGACATCGGCTCCCGGCTGCGCGGCGACTGGGACACGGCGGTCGCGCAGGGACTGGCTGCACCGGGCCCGGGAGCTGGACGCGGCCGCGGCAGGAGGCCGGCGAGGCGGTCCGCCGCGGCGACGAGAGCCTGCGCTACAACCCGCTCGCCAGCGGCGAGGCGGAGTCGGTGGCCAGGCTCATCGAGGCGCACATCGCGCTGGAGCACGTCGCGACGCAGATGCGCGGGATCGCCCGGGCGCTGTCCGACCTGCACCGGCGACCCGACCGCGGCGCCGGTGCTGGCCGGGCTGGCCGACCTGCTGGAGCAGGCCGGGGCGGCGGTGGCGGCGTTCGGGCGGCTGCAGCGGCCGAGCCGCGCGACCGGCCCGGGACGAGCTGAGCCGGGCCCACGACGCGGCGGTCGCGGCCCGGGCCGGTCTCCGCCGCGCTGCGGCCTGCCCCCGGAGCAGGACCCGCGCACGCTGGTGTCGCTCTTCGTCGACGCCGGCCGGATGCTGCACGAGATCGACCCGACCGCCGGCGCGCACACCGGCGCGGTCTGACGCGGGGGCACTAGTAGGCCCAGCGCTACTGCGGCGGCGGCGGCGCCGGCGGCGGCCGCAGCCGCCGGCCGAACGCCAGCACGACACCCACCCCGAGCAGGAACCCGACCACGTGCACCAGGTAGGCGACCTACCCGCCGCCGGCCATCCCCACCCCGTACGCGTAGAACGGCCTGGAGCAGGAAGTAGAAGCCGAGCACGAGCCAGGCCGGCAGCCGCAGCGGGAAGAAGAACAGGAAGCTGACCAGGCCGATCACCTTGGCCCGCGGGAAGAGCAGCAGGTACGCCCCGAGCACGCCGGAGATCGCGCCGGACGCGCCGACCAGCGGCTCGGTCGCGTCCGGCCGGGCAGCGCGTAGACGTACGTGGCGACCGCGCCGACCAGAGGTAGAAGAGCAGGAAGCTTCAGCCGGCCGAACCGGTCCTCGACGTTGTTGCCGAAGACCCAGAGGAACAGCATGTTGCCGAGCAGGTGGGCCCAGCCGCCGTGCACGAAGATCGAGGTGATCGAGGACAGCCACGGCCGCTTGTCGTAGTCCGGCGCGACCTGGAAGCACTGCCCCTCCCCCGCCGCCGGCCCGTACGTGTAGGGCAGCGGGCGGTTGTGGGTGAGCTCGACCGGCACCGCGCCCCACTCCAGGAAGTACGCCTGCTGGCGGCACAGCTGCGGCGGTCGACGGGGTGCCGAAGACCGGCCCGCGGGCCACCGGGGAGAGCAGGAACGCCAGCACGTTCACCGCGATCAGCGCCCAGGTCACGTACGGCCGACGCCGGGTCGGGTTGCTGTCGTAGATCGGGATGACCACGCGCAGAGCCTACGAGAGCGTGGTTATCCCATCCTCGGGCTCGAGCCGGCCGCGGACCCGCGCGGACAGCTCGTACGCGCTCTGCACGAGCAGGCGCTGGTCCGGCGGCCAGGCCCGGGCCTGCTCGAGCAACGCGGTCCAGTCGACCGAGCGGTTGGCGAAGTCGACGAACGGCGCGGCGCGGTCGCGCACCGCCGGGGCGCCGAGCAGCACGACGGCCACCGCCCACGGCCGGTCCCGCCACAGCCAGGACGGCAGGTCGTCCCAGGACCCGGCCGGCCGTCGGGTCGGACCGGAGCAGCGACTCGGCGCGACCGGCATGGCGCGGGCCGCGGCCCGGCGATCGGCGTGCTGCGGCCGCGGCGACGGCCGGCGCGGATCAGGGCGTACCAGAGCGCGGCGATGACGGCGCAGTAGAGCACGACGGCCCCCACCACCGTGCAGACGCTGCGCAGCACTCCGAGCACGTCGAGCCTCCCCGTGAACGGCGATCCTGCCGTGGTGGGACCGCCCCGCGGCCGGCACCAATCACTGTATGTTTACGTTCGCACCGGAGCAGCGACCGGATTTAGCCAGGCGGACGCTCGGAGGTAGCGGAACGCCGTGCTCCGTCCCGTACCCGGGTCCGGGCTGGCCAGCGAGGACGCCGATTGCCGGTCCGCTGTTAGGTTCTCGCGTGAAGGTGCGCGAGCTCGGCGGTCCCGGACGCCTACGAGATCAGCACGGACGTCTTCCCGGACGACCGCGGCCTGTTCCTCAACCCGTTCCGGGCGGACGTGCTGGCCGAGGCGACCGGCCACCGGCTGCACGGTGGCGCAGACCAACCACAGCGCCTCCCGGCGCGGCGTGGTCCGCGGCGTGCACTTCGCGCTGCTGCCGCCCGGCCAGGCCAAGTACGTCTACTGCCCCGCGGCGCGGTGCTCGACATCGTGGTCGACATCCGGGTCGGCTCCCCGACCTTCGGGCAGCACGACGCGGTCCGGCTCGACGACCGCGACTTCCGGGCGGTCTACTGTCCGAGGGGCTCGGGCACTGCGCGGTCGCGCTCGAGGACGACACGGTGCTGTCCTACCTCTGCTCCACCGGGTACGACCCGGACCGGGAGAAGGGCGTCGAGCCCGACGGACCCGGCGCTCGCCCTGCCGGTGCCGGCGGGCGCGCTGCTGTCCCCGCGGGACACCGGCGCGCCGACCCTGGCCGAGGCGGCCGAGCAGGGCCTGCTGCCGACGTACGAGGAGTGCCGCGAGTTCTACGCCTCGCTGCCGGTGATCTGAAAGAAGCCCTTCACATCTCTGCCCGATCGTGGTCAGATGTGAAAGGACTCTTTCAGAGAGGTGGCGGCGATGACCCGACCCGAGGACCGGCGCGAGGTCACCGGACGTCCGCGCGGCTGGCCGCGCTCGCCCACCCGGTGCGCGCCGCGCTGCTGTCCCACCTGCTGGCGGTCGGCCCGCGGACGGCGAGCGAGTGCGCGGCGGCGGTCGGACGCGTCGCCGTCCAACTGCAGCTGGCACCTGCGGCAGCTGGCGAAGCTCGGCTTCGTCGAGCGGGCCGGCGAGGCCACCGACGGGCGCGAGCGGCCGTGGCGGGCCGCCGCCACCGGCTTCCGGCTTCGACCGCGAGCCGAGGACACCCCCGCGGCCCGGTCCGCGGTCCAGGCGCTGGCGTCCGTCCAGCTGGAGGAGGAGTTCCGGCTGGCCCGGGCCTACCTGCGGCACGAGGACGAGCTGGCCGAGCCGTGGCGGCGCTCGGCCGAGTTCAACACGTACGGGCTGCTGGTCGACCCGGCCGAGCTGACCGAGCTGGCCGAGCGGCTGGACGCGCTGATCCGGCCGTACATGGCCGCGACCCGGACCGACGCGCCCGGACGGGGCCCGGCCGGTGCACGTGCTGCCTGTCCGCGTTCCTGCGGCCGGACGCACCGGGACATCAGTGAACCTGCTGCGGCGCCGGCCCGCGTTCCGCCGGCTCTGGGCGTCCGGGCCGTCTCCGAGACCGGCGACTGGCTGCTGCTGATCGCGCTGCCGGTGTACGTGCTGCAGCTGACCGGCTCGGCGCTGACCACCTCGACGGTGTTCCTGCTGGAGCTGGCCGGCGCGCTGCTGGCCGGCCCGCTGGCCGGCGTGCTGGCCGACCGCTGGGACCGGCGCCGGCCGCTGATCGGGGCCTGCGCTGGCCCAGGCGGCGCTGCTGCTGCCGCTGCTGGCCGTCGACGGCGCCGGCACGCTCTGGATCGTCTACCTGGTGGCCGCGGCCGAGGCCGTGCTGGCCACCGCTCAACGAGCCGGTCCGGCAGGCGCTGCTGCCGGCCGCGGTCGAGCCCGGACGAGCTGGCCGCGGCGGCCGGCCCAGCTCGGCATCGCCGCCAACCTCGCCCGGCTGGTCGGCGGCGCGCTCGGCGGCCTGCTGCTGCAGGCGTACGGGCTGGGCGGGGTGGTGCTCGGCGACGCGGCCACGTTCGTGCTGGCCGCCGCGCTGCTGACCGGCTGGCGCTCGGGCGCTCGGCGCCGGCGGTCGCCGGGCCGGCCGGCGGCCGGGCCGGGACGTGGGTGGCCGGGCTGGCGGTGATCCGGGACCGACCGGCGGCTGCGCGGCACGCTCGCGGTCGCCGCGCTGATGGCGCTGGCGCAGGGCACGTTCGTGGTGCTGTTCGTGGTCTTCGTGCTGCGCCGAGCTGGGCGGCGGCGGCTCGGCGAGGTGGGCCTGCTGCGCGGGGTGCAGGCGATCGGCGGCATCGCTCGGCGGGCTGGCTGCTCGGGTGGTGGCCCGCCGGTTCGGCCCGGCCGCGCTGGTCGCGCGCCGGCTGCGGCGGCTTCGCGCGGTCGAGCCGGCGATCTGGAACGGGCCGGCCGCGACCACCGCGCTCCCGCTGTACGTGGCGCTGTTCGTCGGCGGTCGGGGCGCCGATGGCGGTCGTCATCATGGCCGGGCTGAGACGGTGCTGCGTCGGGCGACGCCGGACGAGTTCCGCGGCCGGGTGGCGAGCACGCACGCCGGGGTCTTCGCGCGTCCCGCAGGCGGCCGGGACGCTGCTGGCCGGCGTGCTGGTCGAGCCGGTCGGGCTGCTGCCGCTGCTCAGCGCGCAGCGGGCCGGGCTGGCGGCCGGCGCGGTGGTGGCGGCCCTGCTGCTGCGCTCAGCGCCGGCGGCGGGGCGGCCAGTAGCGACCAGGACACCTGGCCGAGCACGACCCCGGGCCCGTACCGCGGCTGTCGTCGGTGAGCAGCGGGTTGTCGCCCTCCAGCCACCAGCCGCCGTCGACGGGCCGGACCGCGCGCTTGACCACGAGAGGTGCGCGGGACCGGCCGGGAAGCGGGCGACGACCACGTCGCCGGGCCGGACCCGGCCGCCGCGCCGGACCAGGAGTGCGTCCCCGTGCCGCAGGGTAGGCACCATCGACGGGCCGACCACCAGCACCCGTCTGGACGGGCCAGCGGGGTAGGGTCGGCACGGCAGCGATCATGGCAGCGATTCGGAGGTTTCCCCGATGCGGTTGTCCCGGCTGCTCGCGCCCCGCACCGTCGCCCATGCGCACTGCGACCTGCCCTGCGGCGTCTACGACCCCGCCCAGGCGCGGATCGAGGCGGAGTCGGTCAAGGCGATCATGGAGAAGTACCAGGGCAACGAGGACCCGGTGTTCCGGACCCGGGCGCTGATCATCAAGGAGCAGCGGGCCGAGCTGGTCAAGCACCACCTCTGGGTGCTGTGGACCGACTACTTCAAGCCCCCGCACTTCGAGAAGTACCCGCAGCTGCACGAGCTGTTCAACAAGGCGACCAAGCGGCCGGCGCGGCCGGCGGCAAGGGCTCGGTGGACCCGGCCGAGGGGCAGGCGCTGCTCGACCAGATCGCCGAGATCGACAAGATCTTCTGGGAGACGAAGAAGGCCTCCTAGACAGGGCGCCAGGAGCGGCGCCGGCCGGGGCGGATGATCCGCCGGCCGGCGCCGCTTTCTCCTGAGCACCCTCGGGCCGGCGGACGGACCGCTCGCCGGCGCGCTCATCCAGGCGCAGATCGATTGGGCCGAACAGCAGTTCCAGGCCATGGGACGATCCGATGCGCACGACCTGGCGGTCGAGCTCGTCGCATACCGCCAGGGCAGCACCCGTCCTCACCAGCGCGCTGGGACAACCCGAACTGATGGACCAGCACGTCCGACGCATCGAAAGGTGGATCGATGCACTCGACGACTCGAACGATCCCGACCCGACCCGGCACCGGCGGGCTGACGCGTAGCGGGGCGGCGCGGTGAGACTGCTCGACGCGGCCGGCACCGACCCGGTGCCGGCCGCGCCCGCTCCCGGCGAGCTGTGCCTGGTCCGGCACGGCGAGACGGAGTGGTCGCGCAGCGGCCGGCACACCAGCGTCAGCGACATCCCGCTGACCCCGATGGGCGAGAAGCAGGCCCGCGCGCTCGGCCAGCTGCTCGCCGACGTCTGCCCGGCCCCCGTGCTGACCAGCCCGCGGGAGCGCGCGCGATGCGGACCGCGGAGCTGGCCGGCCTCGCCGACGTCTGCGCGGTGGAGGTCGAGCCGGACCTGGCCGAGTGGGCGTACGGGGAGTACGAGGGGATCACCACGCCGGAGATCCGGCGCAGACCGGCCGGACTGGACGATCTGGACCGGCGACCCGCCCGGCGGCGAGACCGCCGAGCAGGTCGGCGAGCGGGCGGACCGGGTGCTGGACCGCATCGGGCGGCGCTGGCGACCGGGCCGGTGGTGGCGATCGGGCACGGCCACTTCAGCCGGGTGCTGGCCGCCCGCTGGCTCGGGCTGCCGGTCTCCAGCGGCGGGATGTTCGTGCTCGGCCCGGCGAGCCCGTGCCTGCTGGGCCAGGAGCACGGCAGCCCGGCCATGCACCGGTGGAACGTGCCCAACCCCGCCGAGCGCGACCCGGGCTGACCTGCGTACCCTGCGCAGCCGAAGTGCCCCGCACGCCGCGAGCGGGCCGCCCGGGAGGAAGCAGCACGTGACCGACGATGCCGGGGCCGCCACCGCGGCCCGGACCGCGCAGGGCGACGACGTCGTCGAGCTGCGCCTGCCGGCCGACGGGGCCTACCTGTCCGTCCTGCGCACCGCGACGGCCGGGCTCGCCGCGCGGCTGGACTTCACCCTGGACGAGATCGAGGACCTGCGGATCGCGGTGGACGAGGCGTGCGCGCTGCTGCTGCCCGACGCGGTCCCGGACGCCGACGATGACCTGCGTCTTCTCGCTGGCGGCCGAGGCGCTGTCGGTGACCGTCTCGGTGCCCAGCCGGACCGGGCGGGTGCCGCGGCGCAACACGTTCGCCTGGACCGTGCTGACCGCGCTGGCCGGCGAGGTGGACGCCGCGGTCGACGCCGACGGCACCGTGTCGGTGACCCTGCTCAAGCACCGCGGCGGCCGGGCATGAGCGCTCGCAGCCTCGCCACCGCCGGCGACGACTCGGCCCGCAGCGACCGCGAGATCGCCCGCGAGCTCTTCGAGCAGCTCGGCGACGCTGGAGGTCGGCGACGCCGGGCCGGCAGCGGGTGCGCGACCGGCTGGTCGAGATGCACCTGCCGCTGGTGGAATACCTGGCCCGCCGGTTCGCCGGCCGCGGCGAGCCGCTCGACGACCTGGTCCAGGTCGGCACCATCGGGCTGATCAAGGCCGTGGACCGCTTCGACACCGAGCGGGGCGTCGAGTTCTCGACGTACGCGACGCCCACCGTGGTCGGCGAGATCAAGCGGCACTTCCGGGACAAGGGCTGGACGGTCCGGGTGCCGCGCCGGCTGCAGGAGCTGCGCGCCGCGCTGTCCGAGCGCCACCTCCGACCTCACCCAGACGCTGGGCCGCTCCCCCACCGTCGCCGAGCTCGCCGCGCACCTCAAGATCGGCGAGGAGGAGGTGCTGGAGGGGCTGGAGTCGGCGAACGCGTACACGGCCGTCTCGATCGAGGCCTCCGACGGCGAGGGCGGGCTGTCGGTCGCCGACACGCTCGGCGGCGAGGACCTGTCGCTGGAGGGCGTGGAGTACCGGGAGTCGATCAAGCCGCTGCTGGACTCGCTGCCGGCCCGGGAGCGGCGGATCCTCATGCTGCGGTTCTTCGGCAACCTCACCCAGTCGCAGATCGCCGCCGAGCTCGGCATCTCGCAGATGCACGTGTCCCGGCTGCTGGCCCGGACGCTCGCGCAGCTGCGCGAGCGGTTGACGCAGGACGAGTGAGCGAGGGCTGCCTCGCCGCGCTCCGGGCCTAGTCGCGTCCGGAGCGCGGCGCGGGCGTCGGCGGTGCCGAACAGCAGGACCAGCACGGCGACCGGCGAGCACGAGCACCGGCACGCCCGAGCTCCGGCCGGCCGGAGGTGCTGGTCAGGTTCCAGCCGACCGGCAGGGCGATGATCTGCAGCACGACCACCGGCGTGCGGGCCGCGCGGCGCAGCGCGCCAGCCCACGGGCCAGCCAGAGCAGCAGCCGCACCGAAGATCGCCAGCAGCAAGCGCGCCGGCCAGCGCCAGGCGGCACGCTGGCGGCGTCGCGAGCGCGGTGAGACGGCGTTGACCACGGCGAGGACGAGCAGCGCGACGCCCTCCGCGGCGACCACCGGCGGCCGCGAGCCGGACGGGCCGCGGTGGTCCCGCTGGGTCGGCGTCCGGCACGGCCGCAGCCTACCGCCGCGCCGGTGGCACCAGCCGCCCCGGTCCGCCGGCCGACTGTCGGCCGGGTGGTCGGGACGCTTAGGCTGAAGCGTGCGCGCGCTGCTGGTCGTCAACCCCACGGCCACCACCACGACGCCGCGCAGCCGGGAGGTGCTCAAGCGCGCGCTGGCCAGCGAGCTGAAGGTCGAGGTGGAGGAGACCAGCCACCGTGGGCACGCCGCCGCGCTGGCCGTCCGCGCGGCCCGCGACGGCGTCGACGTGGTCGTCGCGCTCGGCGGCGACGGCACCGTCAACGAGGTGGTCAACGGGCTGCTCACCGACGGCCCGCGAGCCGGACGTGCCGGCCCTCGCGGTCGTCCCCGGCGGCTCCACCAACGTCTTCGTCCGCGCGCTGTCGGGCTGCCCGCGCACCCGTTCGACGCGACCGGCGCCATCCTGGAGGCGCTGCGCGCCGGCCGTACGCCGCCGGATCGGGCTCGGGCTGGCCGACGACCGGTACTTCACCTTCAACGCCGGGTTCGGCTTCGACGCCGAGGTCGTGCACCGGATCGAGACGCCGCCGCCGGGCCGGCGAGCAGACCTCGCACGCGCGGTTCGTCCGGGCCGCGCTCGCGCAGCTACCTCACCTCCGCCCGCCGGCACCCGGCGCTGACGCTGCGAGCGGCCCGGGCGAGGACGCCGGTCGGCGGCGTGCACTTCGCGCTGGTCACCAACACCGCCCCGTGGACGTACCTCGGGCGAGCGGGCGGTCCAGCCGAGCCCGGAGGCGTCGTTCGACACCGGCCTCGACATCTTCGCGCCGCGAAGCCGATGCGGACGTGCTGCTCGACTCTGCGCTACGTTCGTCGCGCGCTGCTCGTCGCAGTCGCCGCTGCGCGACCGGCGGTTGCTGCGCGTGCACGACGTGGCGGAGTTCACCCTCCGCGCGAGCGGCCGACTGGCTCTGCAGGTCGACGGCGATTGGCTCGGCGAGCGCGACTCGGTGCGGTTCCGGTCGGTGCCGGACGTGCTCCCTGTCATCGTCTGATCACCTTGCAGTGACTAGCCCTCGCCGGTGTCCGGGCTGAGAAATACGCCCGACGAGAGCATTGTGCGGTCGCGGTCTGGGCTGGACAGGCTACTCCGGGTCACCGCAAGCAGGGTGACGATCACTCGCGGGTATGACGCGGTGACTCGAGGACAGCCTTGACACCGGCGCCACTCGTGAAATGATTCACAAGCGGGGGACGATTCGTACGCCGTGGCTCCGGGTACGGATCGCGACCAACATGCGATGCGAGGAGAGTTACGCAATGGACTGGCGCCACCGCGCGCTCTGCCGCGACGAGGACCCGGAGCTGTTCTTCCCGATCGGCAACACGGGTCCCGCGATCGTGCAGCTCGAGCAGGCCAAGGCCGTCTGCCGGCGCTGCTCGGTGACCGACGAGTGCCTGAGCTGGGCGCTGGAGTCCGGGCAGGATGCCGGCATCTGGGGCGGGATGGGCGAGGACGAGCGTCGCGCCCTCAAGCGCCGCGGGGCGCGCGCCGCGCGGGCGCGAATGGCGTAACTGCCCCGCTGTCTTCCGACGGCCCGGCGCTCACGCGCCGGGCCGTCGCTTTGCCCTACTCCGGCAGGTCCACCCGCGGCGGGTGGCGGTCAGCGGCGGCGGATGAGGGGGACGTCGAGGACGGCTTCGGTGCCGCGGGAGCGGGCCCGCGGCCGGACCTCGATGGTGCCGCCCAGCTCGGCGTGACCAGCGTCCGCACGATCTGCAGGCCGAGCCGGTCGCTCGGCTCCAGCGCGAAGCCCGGCCGGCAGGCCGATCCCGTCGTCGGCGACGACGACCGACATCCGCCGGCCCGAGCCGGAACGGGTCGAGACGTGACCGTGCCGATGTCGGTGTCCTCGGGAAGCCCGTGCTCCACCGCGTTCTGCACGAGCTCGGTCAGCACCATGACCAGCGGCGTCGCGACGTCCGCGACCAGGATCGCCGAAGCGACCCGGTCCGCGCCAGCCGCACCCGGGTCCCGGCCCCGGCCACGTCGCCGAGCGAGCCGAGCAGCCGGTCCACGATCCCGTCGAAGTCGACCCGCTCGTCGAGCGACACCGCCAGCGTCTCGTGCACCATCGCGATCGACGCGACCCGGCGTACCGACTCCTCCAGCGCGGTGCGCGCGGCCGGCGACTCCACCCGCCGGGCCTGCAGCCGCAGCAGCGCGGCCACCGTCTGCAGGTTGTTCTTCACCCGGTGGTGGATCTCCCGGATCGTGGCGTCCTTGCTCAGCAGCTGCCGGTCCCGGTTGCCGCACCTCGGTCACGTCGCCGACCAGCACCAGCGCGCCCTCGGCGCTCGCCGCTCCGGGTGCAGCGGCAGCACCCGGAACAGCACGGTCGCGCCGCGCGCCTCGACCTCCATCCGGGCCGGCGCCTCGCCGGCCAGCGCCCGCCTGATCCGGCCGGCGATCTCGCTGCCCTCCAACGCGTCCCGGGTCAGCGCGCCGGGTCAGCGGCGCCAGCTCCCCGTCGAGCAGGTCGCCGGTCACGCCCAGCCGCCGGTACGCCGACAGCGCGTTCGGGCTGGCGTAGACCACCCGCCCGTCGGCGTCCAGCCGGATCAGCCCGTCCCCGGCCCGCGGCCCGGTGTGCAGCTCGTCCTGGCCCGGGCGGCGGGAACGTGCCCTCGGCAGACCATCCGGCACAGGTCGTTCGCCGCGTGAGGTAGGCCAGCTCCAGCTTGGACGGGCTGCGGGTGGCGACCAGGTTGGTGTCCCGGCCGACCACGCCGATGGGCCGGTCCGACCGGGTCCCGGCGGACCGGGATCGCCTCCCGCCGCACCGGGACCGCGCCCGTCCCACTCCGGGTCGCGCCTCGCGGAAGATCCGCCCCTCCCCGGTGGCGACCAGCTGCGGCGCCGCCGCCGGCGCCCGCTGCCGGCGGCCCGACGTGGTCGTCCTGGTACGCCGTCGGCCCGGTGGTCGGCCGTACCTGCGCCACGCAGAGGAACTCGCACCGTCCCCGACCGGCACCCACAGCAGCAGGTCGGCGAAGGAGAGGTCGGACAGCAGCTGCCACTCCCCCACCAGCCGCTGCAGGTGCGCGACGTCGTCGGCGGCAGGGCGGTGTGCTCGGTGAGCAGCTCGAGAGCGTGGACATCGCCACCGAGCCTGCCACAGAACGGGAAGGGGGCGGCCGGACCGGCCGCCCCCTCCGTACTGCTGCTCGGGTCGCGCCGACGAAGCCGGCCACGTGCAGCGAGAACGCCCGCACCGAGCCGATGTCAGGGCCGGCCTGTCGACGACGTGAAGGTCCAGGTGCCGTCCGCCTGAGTGCCCGACCAGGCTGGACAGCGGCGACTCCGGCCGCCAGCGAGCCGGTGAACGGCGCGTCTCCGGACTCGGCCGAGGTGATCGACTGCGCGCCGCGGTGTCGTCGAACACGGCCTGGCAGACGTTGTTGCCGTGCCAGGCCGATGCCGGTCGAACAGGGTCACCGAGGTGCCGTCCGGCGCCACCAGCGTGCCGACCAGGTCACCGACGAAGGTGTGGTCGAGGCCGACCAGTGGTCGACGCCGACCGCCGTGGAGCAGGCCGACCCGTCGATCGAGAAGGTCGCCCGGGCGACGTTGCCGACCCCGCTGACCTGCAGCGGGACGCTGACGCCGGCGTCGTCGCCGTCCGGGATCGCCACCGGCGGACCCGGCGTACGCGAAGTCCTGCGACCGCGCCCGGCTGGCCGACCGTGATCGACTTCGTGGCGGACTGCGGGGACAGCGCGCCGGCGAAGCTGACCCGGATGTTCAGCTGGACCGTGCCGCCGAGCGGGAAGCTCGCCGGCACCGACACGGTGAACGTGTTCGCCTTGGTCGACGTCGACCTTGATGTTCCCGTACGACCGGCTGGCCGGCCGGACGGTCGCACCCGCGGTCGGGGTGGTGACCTGGACGCTGACGCCGGTCGCGGTGCCGTCACCGCGGTTGGTGACCGGGACCGAGACCGTCGCCGACTCGCCCGGCTCGAGGAACTGGTCGCCGTCGGTGCTGGTGGTGACCACCGGGTCGTCGGCGATCGACCAGCGGCTGCGGCGTGGCGCCGGTCTGCTTGCAGCGCCCGCTCCGGCATCACGATGCCGAAGCCGGTGTCGCGGTCGTAGCCGCGGGCCTCGATGTCGATCGCCGTGCCGGTCAGCGCCGAGCGCACCTCGGCCGGGCTGATGCCCGGGTTGCCGGACAGGATCAGCGCGGCGATCGCGGCCGCGTGCGGGGCCGACGCCGAGGTGCCGAAGAACGGGTCGAAGCCCGGCACCGAGGTGCTCACGCCGTCGGCCGCGGTGATGTCCGGCTTCTGCCGCACGAACCCGCCGGTCGAGGTGAGGTTGCCCGGCGTGATCTCGGTGCCGTCCGGGTTGTAGAAGACCCGGCGCGGCCCGTCGGAGGTGAACGTCTCCGACTGCTGGGCCCGGGTGAACTGGTTCGGGAACGGCCCGCTCGGGTTCGGCACGCCCGGCGCGATCTCGCGCGGGAACGGCGCCGCCGCCGGCACCGCCGCGACGCTGAACGCGGCCGGCACGGCCGAGTGGCCGCGGGTGACGCCCGGGGTGTTGAACGCGGTCAGGCCGGGCCGGTTCTCGAACCGGCCGCGGAACGGGGTGAGCTGGAAGTACCGGTTCTCGCCGCTGAACTTCACCACGGCCAGGCCGACCGTGCCGCCCGGCAGGTTGAAGCCCTCGAACGGCTCGTCGTCGCCGTCCTGGACGTCGTTGGAGAACGCGAGCACGGAGCCGTCGGCGCCCACCGCGTACAGGTCGTAGTCGTTGCCGGAGCGCGCCCTGCAGGTCGTTCCACTGCAGGATCGTCGGCACGCCGGCCGAGTCGTCGCGAGACCGGGTTGAGCACCTGGGTGGCCGGGCCCGGGTCCAAGTCGTGCGCCTCGCCGGCGAACTTGCCGATCGTCTGGCCGGACGCGTCGTAGTCGCCTTCCCAGTTGCCGGCGGTGCGGTCGTCGACGTTCTGCTCGTTGCCGGCGGAGCTGAAGTAGAGCGCGCCGTCGTTGGTGACGTCGATGACGGACTGCGCCGGACCGCTGTCCTGGAACGGCGACTCGGCGAAGTAGACGACGTCGTCGACGATGATGTCGGCGCCGGCCGCGCGCAGCGCCCGGATGTTGTCCGCGAAGCTCTCCTCGCTGGTGAACGCCGTCGCGAAGATCAGGTGCGCGTTCGGTGCGAGGTCGTGGACGATCTCCATCATCGCGGTGCCCTCGTCGCCGTCACCCTCCTGGCCGGGCAGCACGCGCGTGTCGGCCGGCAGGTCGCCGGAGGCGATCGAGGCCGCCAGCGAGTCGACGCCGTCGGAGAGCACGCCGACGGTGACGCCGGTGCCGGTCACCTTGAACCGGGCCCTGGCCGCGTCGGCGCCGTGGGCCTTGTCGCCCTCGCTGACCACCGAGCCCTGGTTGACCGCGGCGGTGGTGGCGGCCGGCACAGCGCGGCCGGGGCTGCCTTGGCCTGGGCGAGCGCGCCGGAGATGCGCTTGGTGCAGCTCGCCTGCCCTTGGACGCCGGGGCGACCCGGCCGCCCTCGTTGGCGAGCATCGCCTGCGCGGCGACGTCGACGTGCTGGACGCCGGCCTTGCCGGCCAGCGACTCGACCGCGGTCAGCGGCACGCTGGCGCGCACGGCGTTGCCGGCGACCGAGGCGGCGAGCACCCGGCCGCCGACGGCCTGCACGGCCGGCGTGACGGCCTTGGTGTTGCCGAGCACGTCGACCGCGGTCATGCCGGCCTTGTCGGTGCTGACGCCGGTGGCGACGTGGCCGACGCCGGCGGCGGCGGACAGACCGCGACGCTGCTTCGCCTCGGTCAGCAGGCGCGAGTCGACCTTCTTCTGGGTGGCGGTCAGCCCGCGCTTCGCCTGGGCGAGCGCGTCGATCTGGGCCACGGTCCGGGCCGACAGGCCGTCGACGGCCTGCGGGGTGGACGGTGCCGCGGAAGCCGGCAGCGCGAGCCCAACGCTCGTCGCCGCCACCGCCGCCAGCACGAGCGGACGGAACGGACGCATCAGGGAAGACCCCCCTTTGGACCACGCGGGTGCGGCCGCGTGCCCGACACCCCACACCCGGTCGGAGGCGCGAGTCGGACCCTAGTTCCCCCAAGTCCGTTACGGGAGACCTAATGTGGGCCTGTTCGATACAGAAGGGATCTGGTATCGATCTAGTTCGCGCTCGTCCGCCCGGAGCAGGCCGTCTTTGCCGCCATCTGCGCGAACGATGACACTGCCGCGGGGGGAAGGTCTCCCACCGGGCGCACCACGCCCACCGGCGGGCGATCGGTGCGGTTCCGGCCGGCCGCGGAGTAGTAACGTGCCGGCCGCACGGGGGGTGGGGTCTCTTCATACGGAGGTCGAAGTGGCCGAGCCTGACCAGACCGATCGAGAACGTGAGCTCCCTCCGGATCGCCGCCAGACCACTCCCGACGGGCGTGCTGGTCGCGGTCGCGCTGCTGGTCCTGGCGCCGATCGTGGCGCTGATGTGGGTCGGCAGCTATGCGCAGGAGGATCCGCGGCTGTGGGGCTTCCCGTTCTTCTACTGGTACCAGCTGCTGTGGGTGTTCATCGCCTCCGGCTGCACCTATCTGGCCTACCGGCTGGTGCACAACGCGCGCCGCGGAGGTGACCGGTGACCGGCGTCAACTGGGTCGCGCTGACCGTCGTCATCGTCCTGTTCGTCTTCGTGACCGCGGTCGGCTTCGCCGCGGCCCGGTGGCGGCGGGCGCAGAGCATGGCCAGCCTGGACGAGTGGGGCCTCGGCGGCCGCGGCTTCGGCACGTTCATCACGTGGTTCCTGCTCGGCGGCGACCTCTACACGGCCTACACGTTCATCGCGGTGCCGGCGGCGATGTTCGCGACCGGCGCGGTCAGCGGCTTCTTCGCCGTGCCGTACACGATCATCGTCTATCCGATCATCTTCGTCTTCCTGCCGCGGCTGTGGTCGGTCTCGCACCGGCACGGGTACGTGACGCCGGCCGACTTCGTGGAGGGCCGGCACGGCTCGCGCGGCCTCGGGCTGGCGGTCGCGGTCACCGGCATCCTCGCGACGATGCCGTACATCGCGCTGCAGCTGGTCGGCATCCAGGCCGTGCTCGAGGTCATGGGAGTCGGCGGCTCGGACAACGTGATCGCCCGGGACCTGCCGCTGTTCATCGCGTTCGCGGTGCTCGCGGCGTACACGTACTCGTCGGGCCTGCGGGCGCCGGCGCTGATCGCGTTCGTCAAGGACTTCCTGATCTACCTGGTGATCATCGTCGCGGTGGTCTACATCGCGGTGAAGATCGGCTTCGGCACCTCGTTCGACGCGGCGCAGAAGAAGATGGCGACGATCAACCCGGCGACCGGCAAGCCGACCGGGGTGTTCATCCCGCCGCCGGCGCAGTACTGGGCGTACGCGTCGCTGGCGCTCGGCTCGGCGCTCGCGCTGTTCATGTACCCGCACTCGATCACCGCGGTGCTCTCGTCGAGGAGCCGCAACGTGATCCGCCGCAACGCGGCGATCCTGCCGGCGTACTCGCTGGTGCTCGGGCTGCTGGCGCTGATCGGGTTCGCCGCGATCGCCGCCGGGACGAAGCCGATCGGGCTGGACGGCAAGCCCAACGCGCAGCTCGTCGTGCCGCAGTTCTTCGAGGACAGCTTCCCGAGCTGGTTCGCGGGGGTCGCGTTCGCGGCGGTCGCGATCGGCGCGCTGGTGCCGGCGGCGATCATGTCGATCGCGGCGGCGAACCTGTTCACCCGCAACATCTACCGGCCCTACTTCGAGCGGAACGTCTCCCGGCGAGAAGGAGGCCAGCGTCTCGAAGATCACGTCGTTGATCGTCAAGCTCGGCGCGCTGATCTTCGTGCTGAGCCTCGACCGGCAGAACGCGATCAACTTCCAGCTGCTCGGCGGGATCTGGATCCTGCAGACGTTCCCGGCGCTCGTGCTCGGCCTCTACACCCGCTGGTTCCACCGGTGGGCGCTGCTGACCGGCTGGGCCGTCGGCATGGTGTTCGGCACCGTCGCCGCATACCAGCAGAGCAGCGCGGCGACCAAGCACTTCGGATCGTCGCTGGACGAAGTGCCGTTCGTCGGCAAGCTCGGCTACATCGCGCTGACCGCGTTCGTGCTCAACCTGATCGTCGCGGTCGTGCTCACGTTCGTGTTCCGGGCGATGAAGTCCCCGGAGGGCGTGGACCAGACCGAGCCGTCGGACTACTACGCCGACGAGGGCGACCCGCGGGTCCAGCCGATCGACGAGCTCACCGAGGACAGCTCCAGGGCCAGCACGTAACCTCGGCCGGGTGCTGATCCGCCCGGCCCGACCCGACGAGTACGACGAGATAGGCGAGTTGGCGGTCCGGGTGTACCTCGCGGAGGGGTACACCCGGGCCGACTCGCGTTACAACACGGTGCTGCGGGACGTGGCGCCGCGGGCCGAGAAGGCCGAGCTCATGGTCGCCGTCGACGACGCCGGCACGATCCTCGGCACGGTGACGTACGCGGGGCTCGGCAGCCCGTACGCGGAGCACGTGTCCTCGCCGGAGGAGGGCAGCTTCCGGATGCTCGTGGTCGACCCGGCCGCGCGCGGGCAGGGCGTCGGCGAGGCGCTGGTGCAGTGGTGCATCGAGCGGGCCGCCGACTCGGGGGTGCGCTGGCTGCGGCTGTCGACCCTGGCCGGGATGACCGCGGCCGGCCGGCTCTACCTGCGGCTCGGCTTCGTCCGGACGCCGGAGCGGGACTGGTCGCCGGAGCCCGGCGTGGAGCTGATCACGTACGGCCGGGAGATCGGGGCGGCAGTCACTCCACCCGGGCGATGAGGTCGCCCTCCTGGACGACGTCGCCCTCGTTGACGGCGATCTCCGCGACCACGCCGGCCGACTCGGCCAGCACCGGGATCTCCATCTTCATCGACTCGAGGATCACCAGCGTGTCGCCGTCGTCGACGCTGTCGCCCTTGGCGGCGACGACCTTCCAGACGTTCGCCACCATCTCGGCGCGGATCTCGTCGGCCACGTAATCCTCCTGTCGTCGAGCGACCAGACTCACCGGCGCATCCGGGCGATCAGCCCGGTGTCGTACGAGCCGGAGACGAACTCCGGCTGCGTGCAGCAGCTCGGCGAAGAACGGCAGGTTGCACTTCGGGCCCTCGACCGCGAACCCGGCCACCGCCTGCCGGGCCCGCTCCAGCGCGGCCGGCCGGTCCGCGCCCCAGACGCAGAGCTTGGCCAGCAGCGGGTCGTAGTACGGCGTGACCGTGTCGCCGGCCGCGTAGCCGGAGTCGACCCGGATGCCCTCGCCGGTCGGCTCCTCCCAGCGGGTGATCGTCCCCGGCCCGGGCAGGAACCGCTTCGGGTCCTCGGCGTAGACCCGCAGCTCGATCGCGTGCCCGCGCGGGTCGGGCGGCCGGTCCGGGTCGAGCGCGGGCGGGTCGCCCGCCGCCACCCGCAGCTGCTCCTCGACCAGGTCGATGCCGGTGACCAGCTCGGTCACCGGGTGCTCGACCTGCAGCCGGGTGTTCATCTCCAGGAAGAAGAACTCGCCGGACCCGTCGGTCGGGACCAGGCACTCGACGGTGCCGGCGCCGCGGTAGTCGACCGCCTCGCGCGGCCCGCACGGCGGCGGCGAGCATCCGCGCCCGCAGCTGCGGCGTGACGCCGGGCGACGGGGTCTCCTCCGCCACCTTCTGGTGCCGGCGCTGGACCGAGCAGTCCCGCTCCCCCAGCGCGAGCACCCGCCCGTCGGCCAGCCCGAGGACCTGCACCTCGACGTGCCGGGCGTGCGGCAGGTAGCGCTCCAGGAAGACCGCCGGCGAGCCGAAGAACCGCTCGGCCCGGGTCCGCGCGGTCTCGTACGCGGCCCGCAGCGCGGCCTCGTCGTCGACCGCGGCCATCCCGATCCCGCCGCCGCCGGCGGCCGCCTTGACCATCACCGGGTAGCCGATCCCGGCCGCCGCGCGCGGCCGCGGCGTCGGCGTCGGGCAGCGGCTCGGTGCCCGGCGCGACCGGCACCCCGGCCGCCGCCATCGCGGCCCGGGCGGCGACCTTGTCGCCCATCGCCTCGATCGCCTCCGGGGACGGCCCGACCCAGGCCAGCCCGGCGTCGGTGACCCGGCGGGCGAACTCGCGCGTTCTCGGCCAGGAACCCGTAACCGGGGTGGATCGCCTGCGCGCCGGTGACCTGCGGCCGCCTCCAGCACCCGCGCCGATGTCCAGGTAGGACTCGGCGGCCGGGGCCGGGCCGAGCAGCACCGCCTCGTCGGCGACCCGCGACGTGCAGCGCGCCGGCGTCGGCCTCGGAGTGCACCGCGATCGCCTTGATCCCGAGCCGCTGGCAGGTGCGGATCACCCGGACGGCGATCTCCCCGCGGTTGGCGACGAGCACGGACTCGAACACGCGTACATCCTCCCGGCGACGACGTCGGCGAGCGACCCTATCGGGGGCCGGGCTGGTCGTCACCGGGGTCAGTCGACCCGGTATTCGACCACCGTGGTCGTCTCGATCACGACCGCCTCGCGCAGCCGCACCGCGGACCTTGTCCCGCAGCGTCTCCGGCGCCCGGTCGCCGCCGCAGCAGCGCGCGACCAGCGCCCGGACCTCCTGCTCGATGCCGTACTTGCGCAGGCACGGCGAGCACTCGTCCAGGTGGCTCGCGGATCCGGTCGCGGCGGTCGGTGGTCATCTCGCCGTCGAGGTAGAGGAAGACCTCGGCCAGCACCTCGCCACAGTCGGTCTCGTGAGGGTCGCCGCAGCTCACGACGCTTCCTCCTCCGTCGCACTCGGCACGGACCAGGCCGCGGTCCCGAGCGTAGTCCCCGAGCAGCCGCTGCAGGCCCCGTCGGCCTCGGTGCAGTCGCGACATCACGGTGCCGATCGGCGTGCCCATGATCTCGGCGATCTCCTTGTAGGAGAAACCCTCGACGTCGGCCAGGTAGACGGCCAGCCGGAAGTCCTCCGGCAGCCGCTGCAGCGCGTCCTTGACGTCGGAGTCGGGCAGGTGGTCGAGCGCCTCCATCTCGGCCGAGCGCAGCCCGGTCGAGTGGTGCGACTCGGCCGCCGCGAGCTGCCAGTCCTCGATCTTCTCGGCGGTCGACTGCTGCGGCTGCCGCTGGCGCTTGCGGTAGGAGTTGATGAACGTGTTGGTGAGGATCCGGTAGAGCCAGGCCTTGAGGTTGGTGCCCTCCTGGAACTGGTGGAAGGCGGCGAAGGCCTTGACGAACGTCTCCTGGACCAGGTCCTCGGCGTCGGCGGGGTTGCGGGTCATCCGCATCGCCGCCGCGTAGAGCTGGTCGAGGAACGGCAGCGCGTCCCGCTCGAAGCGCGCACGCCGCTGTTCAGCGGTCTCGTGCTGCTCCGCGGTCTCCTCCGCCACCGGTCCTCCTGTCGTCTCGGGGGCTGTGCCCCCGGATCGCGGAGGATACGCGGGACGTCGCGGACCAGCCCGCGGTGGTGTCCCGGGCTGCCACTCGGGCCACGCCCGCGGGTCGTCGCGGCGCGCCGTGCGCTCGGTCAGTGTCACGACAACTACGAACGCCCCCGGTCGGGTGCGCATTCCGTAGGGTGCGCCTCGTGGCGGGCAGGGGACGCCGGCGACGGCGCTGCTGGCGCGGCAGAAGGTGGCCTTCGAGCTGCACCCGTACGAGCACGACCCGCGCTCCGGCGTCGTACGGGACGGAGGCGGCGACGGCGCTCGGGGTGCGACCCGGCCCGGCTGTTCAAGACGCTGGTGGTGAGCGTGGACGGGAGGCTCGCGGTCGGCGTGGTGCCGGTGGCCGGCTCGCTCGACCTCAAGGCGATCGCGGCCGCGCTCGGCGGGAAGAGGGCGGCGATGGCCGAGCCGGCCGCGGCCGAGCGGGCGACCGGCTACGTGACCGGCGGGATCTCGCCCGCTCGGGCACCGGTCCCGGCTGCCGGTCGTGGTCGACGCCTCGGCCGCGGACTGGGACGACCGTCTACGTCAGCGCCGGCCGGCGCGGCCTGCAGGTCGAGCTCGCCCCGGCCGACCTGGTCCGGGTCGCGAACGCAACGGTCGCCCCGATCGCCACCGCGTGACAAGGTGATCGCGTGACGGCGACAGAGGCGTTCCGGGCGGCTCGCGACTTCCTCCTCACCCATCGCGACGACCCGCAGGCTGCGTACGCGGGGTTCCGCTGGCCCGAGACCGGCGAGTTCAACTGGGCGATCGACTGGTTCGACGGGGTGCTGGCGGCCGAGCGGCCGCACCAGCCGGCGCTGTGGCTGGTCACCGCGGACGGCGAGACCCAGGTGAGCTTCGCCGAGATGTCCCTCCGCTCGTCGCAGGTGGCCGGCTGGCTGCGCGAGCAGCGGGTGCGCAAGGGCGACCGGATCCTGCTGTTCCTGGGCAACACGGTGCCGTTGTGGGAGATCATGCTCGCCGCGGCGAAGATCGGCGCGGTGGTGATCCCGGCCAGCACGCTGCTGCGACCGGCCGACCTGGCCGACCGGATCGAGCGCGGCCACGTCTCCGTGGTCGTCTCGGCCAGCGCCGACACCGGGCTGTTCGCGCACATCCACGGCGACTGGACCAGGATCGCGGTGGGCGAGCCGGTCGGGGGCTGGCTGCGCTACTCGGACACCGAGACCTCGCTGGAGCACTACGAGCCGGACGAGCCGGCGCACGGCCACGACCCGCTGCTGCTCTACTTCACCTCGGGCACGACCGCGCGGGCCAAGCTGGTCGAGCACACCCACGCCAGCTATCCGGTCGGCCACCTGTCCACGATGTTCTGGATCGGCCTGCAGCCGGGCGACGTGCACCTCAACGTCTCCTCGCCGGGCTGGGCCAAGCACGCCTGGAGCTGCCTGTTCGCGCCCTGGAACGCCGGCGCGACCGTGCTCGTGCACGACACCGGCCGGTTCAACGCGGAGTCGTTGCTGGACACGCTGGTCCGGTGCGGGGCGACCACGCTGTGCGCGCCGCCGACGGTCTGGCGGATGCTCGTGCAGCAGGACCTGACCAAGTGGGACGTGCCGATGCGGGAGCTGGTCAGCGCCGGCGAGCCGCTCAACCCCGAGGTCATCGAGCACGTCCGGCGGGTCTGGGGGCTGACCGTCCGGGACGGGTACGGGCAGACCGAGACCACCGCGCAGATCGGCAACCCGCCCGGCGTGGAGATCACCCTCGGCGCGATGGGCCGGCCGCTGCCCGGCTACGTGGTCGAGCTGGTCGACCCGGTCAGCGGCGAGGTCGGCGAGGAAGGCGAGATCTGCCTGTCCCTCGACCCGCGGCCGGCCGCGCTGATGACCGGCTACCGGAACGAGCACGGCCACCTCATGCCGGTCTCGGAGGACTCCTGGTACCACACCGGCGACGTGGCCCACCGCAACCCCGACGGCACGATCACCTACGTCGGCCGGACCGACGACGTGTTCAAGGCGTCGGACTACCGGATCTCGCCGTTCGAGCTGGAGTCGGTGCTGGTCGAGCACGAGGCGGTGGCCGAGGCGGCGGTGGTGCCGGCGCCGGACCCGGTGCGGCTGGCGGTGCCGAAGGCGTACGTGTCGCTGGCGGCCGGGTACGAGCCGACGGCCGAGACCGCGGAGGCGATCCTGCGGCACTGCCGCGAGCAGCTCGCGCCGTACAAGCGGGTGCGCCGGATCGAGTTCGCCGAGCTGCCGAAGACGATCTCCGGCAAGATCCGCCGGGTCGAGCTGCGCGGCGCGGAGAACGAGGCGGCCGACCGGCGGCCGGCCGAGTTCCGCGAGGAGGACTTCCCGGCGCTGCGCGGCTGAGTCGGCTTACCTGCAGGCGGCTTGACGTGCCGGGCGGCTTACTGCAGGGCGAGCGCGTCGACCCAGTCGCGCTGCTCGTCGGTCTCCGGCACCGGCACGCCGCGGGCGTAGGCGACCCGGTGCCAGGCGGCCTCCGGGGTGCTGCCGCGGATCACCAGCAGCGCGGCGGCCACCATCGAGGACCGGCCGACCCCGCCCCAGCAGTGCACGGCCACGTGCCGGCCGGCGGTCAGCTCGTCGGACAGCTCGCGCAAGGGCCGGGCGAACTCGGCGTGGTCGGGCACGCCGAAGTCGGGCACCGGCAGCGAGTGGAACGCCAGCCCGGCCCGGTACGCGGCGTTGGGCTCGTCGGTGAGGAACAGCATCGTGGTCTGGTCCGGCGGCAGCAGGCTGACGAGCGTGTCGACGCCCTGGCCGCGCAGGGACAGCAGGACGCCGTCCAGGTCGCCCTGCGGCGCGGCCATCGTGCTCAGCGTGCCGGGCAGCTCGCGGGCGACGGTGTAGATCATGCGAGGACCGCCTTCAGCCAAGTCGTGACGGCGACCCCGGCCGCGCGGGCGGCCGGGCCGCGGATTGTGTGGGTGGCGCCGTGAAGCACGGTCACCGTACGGCCCGGCGCTTCCGGTGGGATACCGAAAGGATCACGTTCGCCTTGCACGACGAGCACGGGCACGCTCGGGGCGGCCAGCTCGGCCAGCCGGTCCTTCTCGGGCGTGCGCGGCGGCGCGGTCGGGAACGCGAGCGCGACCACCGCGACCGCGCCGACCTCGGTCGGCGGTGCGGCAGGCGACCCTGGCCCCGCTGGACCGGCCGCCGACCACCAGCGGCAGGCCGTCCACGTGCACCTGCCCGGCCACGGCGAGCCAGGCCTCGTCGAGCACCGGCGCCCGCGGCGGGGAGCGGCGCCCGGCCACCCGGTAGGGCTGGGTGACCCGGGCGACCGCGTAGCCGGCGGCGAGCGCGGCGGCGGCGACCTCGGCCAGGTCGGCCGAGTCCACCCCGCCGCCGGCGCCGTGCCCGAGCAGCAGCAGGGCGGTCGGCGCGCCCTCCGGCACCTCCAGCCGCACGTCCGCCTCCCCCACCGGTGTCGCACGACGGCGGTCATGCCGGCACCAGGGCCGGCTTCGGGGCCGACCGGGTGGCGACGCAGAGCGGCCAGCACCAGGACCGCGGCGAAGGCCGCGTACGCGGGGGTGAGGCCGGCGGTGGAGGCGAGCACCCCGCCGGCCGCCGAGCCGAGCAGGGCGCCGAACCCCTCGGCGGTGATCACCGCGGTCGCCAGCGCCGCCGCCGGGCCGCCGGCCGGGGTGCAGCGCAGGTAGAGCCCCGGGTACGCCAGCCCGATCCCGACACCGGCCAGGGTCCAGGCGACCAGCCCGAGCCCGTACGACGCGGACGCCGGCCACCACCGCGACCCCGGCCGCGGCCAGCGCGAGCCCGACCGCCGGCGGCACCTGTCCGGGGCACCGCCAGGCTGGTCACCGCCCACGCCAGCGGCGCGGCGCTGAGCACGATGGCGGCTCGGCCCACGCTCGTACCGTAGCCGTCGGTGAACAGCACCGTGACCAGTCCGTCGGCGCCGAACCAGCCGGTCCCGAACAGCAGCATCGCCGCCAGCGCGGCCGGCGCCCCGGACCGCAGCCGGGCGGTGCCGGCCGGCAGCAGCCCGGCCACGCCGGCCAGCGCGACCACCGCCCCGGCCGCGACCAGCACCGGCGAGCGGGTGGCCAGCAGCAGCGCCACCCCGGCCGGGACCAGCAGCGTGCGCCCGACCGGCCGGTGCGCCGGCTCGTCCGGTGCGGTGCGCACGGCCCCGGCGACGAGGAGCCGCCCGGCCAGCACGATCGGCACCGGCGCGAGCAGCGCCCACCGCCAGCCGACCGCGTGCTCCAGCGCCAGCGTGCCGGGCGGGCCGACGAACGCCGGCAGGATCCACATCGCCGACGACGCCGCCACCACCCGGGCCCGGACCCCCTCGTCCAGCTCGCCGGATGACCGCGCTGATCCCGAACACGGCCAGCAGCCCGCTCGGCGAGCCCGCCGACGAACCGGCCGCCCGCGTAGACCCAGGCCGAGACCGCGGTCGCCGACAGCACCGCGCCGGCCAGGTAGCGCGACCATGCCCGGCGGCGAGCGTGCGCCGCGGCCCGAGCCGGTGCAGCACGGCCGGCGCCAGCGGCAGCGCGACGAACAGCCCGAGCGTCGGCCCGGCCAGCAGCAGCCCGAGGTGGGCACGGGCGTCCAGCGCCGTCGCCACCGTCGGCAGCAGCGTGGCCGACACGAACGAGCTGACCGCGGCTGCGAACTCCAGCGCCACCACCCCGCGCCAGCGAGCCTGAGCGGCGGCGCCGGGTCACGTGTAGAGGGCGCGGTCGTTGTCGTTGACCTGGACGTAGACGCCGTCGGGATCGCGTACCCGGAACGACCGGCCGAAGCTCTCGTCGACGATCGGCTCGGCCGGGAAGCCGGCGTCGGCCAGCCGGGCCGCGACCGCCTCCAGCGGCTCGTCCGCCTCGAACGCCAGCTCGCACTCGCCGGCGTGCTCGGCCGACCTGTGCAGGGCCAGGATCCCGGCGGCGGCCGGCAGCTCGACCCAGCTGCCGGGCCGGGTGGCCGCGCCGAGCTCCAGCCCGAGCGCCCGGTAGAACCGGGTGGACGCCTCGATGTCCACGCAGTAGCGGATCGGCAGCACCCTCATGACCGCTCCTCCTCCAGCTGCCGCAGGTATGCCTCCAGGGCGCGCTCGACGAAGTCCGACAGCGACCGGTCGGCGTCCACCGCGGCGTGCTTGACCCGGCGCACCAGCTCGGCCGGGAGGTACACGTTGAACTGTTGCTTCGCCGGCATGGCTACGATGCTAGCAAATTAGCGAACTAGAAGAGGGTGGGTGCCGACTCCTCGACCCGCTCGATCAGCCCGGGGCCGTCGTTGGCGACCGCGCCGACCGCCGCCCCGACCGGGCGCAGCTCCATCCCGTCGACCAGCCCGGGGTCGGGCACCAGCAGGTCGGTCACGTCCTCCCGGGCCGGGTCCAGCCAGGCCGACCAGGCCGTCCGGGGCAGCATCAGCGGCATCCGGTTGTGCACCGCGACCAGCTGGCCGAGCGCCGCGGTGGTGACGATCGAGCTGGTGAGCAGCCGGTCCGGGCCCCAGATCTCGTACAGGCCGGCGAACGCGAGCACCTCGCCCGAGCGCGGGGTCAGGTACGTCGGCTGCCGCCCGGCGCCGTCCGGCCGCGGCGCCCACTCGTACCAGCCGTCGGCCGGAACCAGGCAGCGCCGCCGGCGCACCGCCGAGCGGAACGCCGGCAGCTCGGTCACCGTCTCGGCCCTGGCGTTGATCAGCTTCGCCGCCCGGCCGGTGTCGCTCGCCCAGGACGGCACCAGGCCCCACTTCGCCGCCCGCAGCTGGCGGACCTGCTGGCCGCCGCGGTCGCCCGAGCGGTGCCGCAGCACGACCACCGGGACGAGGTCGGTCGGCGCGATGTTGTAGTCCGGCCGCAGCGCCTGGCCGGTCGCGTCCTCGGCCTCGAACTCGGCGGCCAGGCCGACCAGGTCCCGCTTGGCGACGTACCGACCACACATGCGTAACACCGTACGCAGCGGGTGCGGCAGGATGTGCGGCATGACGGCACCCTGGCCCGCCCCCCGGGCCGACCACCCCGGTGGACGCCGAGGTCAGCGTGCCCGGGCTCGAAGTCGGTGACCAACCGCGCGCTGATCCTCGCCGCCCTCGCCGGCGAGCCGTCCCGGCTGCGCGACCCGCTGCGGGCGCGGGACACCACGCTGATGGCCGCCGCCCTGCGCGCGCTCGGCGTCGGCATCGCCGACGACGGCGCGGACTGGGTCGTCACCCCGGCCCAGCTGCGCGGGGGCGGCAGCATCGACGTCGGCTTGGCCGGCACCGTGCAGCGGTTCGTCCCGCCGGTGGCGACGCTGGCCTCCGGCGCCGGTGCGGTTCGACGGCGACCCGCGGGCCCGGCACCGCCCGCTGGCCCCGCTGGTCGAGGGCCTGCGCCAGCTCGGCGCCGAGGTCGACGACGTCACGCTGCCGCTGACCGTGCTCGGCCGCGGCGGCCTCAAGGGCGGCACCGCGGAGATCGACGCGACCGCGTCCAGCCAGTTCCTGTCCGGGCTGCTGCTGGCCGCCCCCCGGTACGACGAGGGCCTGGTGCTGCGGCACACCGGCGTGCGCCCGGCCCCGAGCGCGCTGCAGATCCGGATGACCGTGCAGATGCTCGGTCGACGCCGGCGCCGACGTCAGCGCCGACCCCGACGGTCGCGAGTGGACGGTCGCCCCCGGGCCGCTGCGCGGCGGCGAGATCGCGGTGCCGCCGGACCTGTCCAGCGCGGCGCCGTTCGTGGTCGCCGCCGTCGCCACCGGCGGGCGGGTGCGGGTGCCGGCCTGGCCGCGGCGCTCGTTCCAGCCCGGGGAGCGGCTGCCCGAGCTGCTGCGGGCGATGGGCGGGCACGTCGTGGTCGACGACGGCGGGCTCACCGCGACCGCCGGCGACCGGCTGGTCGGCCTGGACGCCGACCTGTCCGACTGCACCGAGCTGGTGCCGTCGCTGGTGGCGCTCGCGGCGCTGGCCGACACCGAGTCGACGTTCTCCGGGATCGCGCACATGCGCGGGCAGGAGACCGACCGGCTGCGGGCGCTGTCGGCCGAGCTGACCCGGCTCGGCGGCGAGTGCCACGAGACCCCGGACGGGCTGCGGGTGGTGCCGCGCCGGCTGCACGGCGGCGTCGTGCAGACCTACGCCGACCACCGGATGGTGATGTTCGCCGCGGTGCTCGGCCTGGCCGTGGACGGCGTGCTGGTGGAGGACGTGGCGACGGCGGCGAAGACCGTGCCGGACTTCGTCGAGCGGTGGACGGCCATGCTGGGCGCCGGTCCGGCCGGAGCGCCACGCGAGCCGTCCGGCCGGAGCGCCACGCTGAGCCGGTCCGGCCGCACGCCGAGCTGGGAACGCGCCGACCGGCGGCCGGACCCCCGCTCCGGCCGCCGGCTGGACGAGGACGACGTCCGGGTCCGTCCCGGCCGCGGCTCCCGCCCGCGGACCCGTACCCGCCCCAAGCACGACGATGCCGAGCCCGGCATGGTCATCGCCGTCGACCGCGGCCGCTACACCGTGCTGGTCGGCGAGACCACGGTGACCGCCGTGCAGGCGCGCGAGCTCGGCCGCGGCTCGGTCGTCGTCGGCGACCGGGTCGCGGTGGTCGGCGACCTGTCCGGCGGCCCGGACACGCTGGCCCGGATCGTCCGGGTCGAGCCGCGGCGGACCGTGCTGCGGCGCAGCGCCGACGACAGCGACCCGTACGAGCGGGTGATCGTCGCGAACGCCGACCAGCTGGTCGTGGTCACCTCGCTGGCCGACCCGCCGCCCCGGGTCGGGCTGATCGACCGCTTCCTGGTCGCCGCGTACGTCGGCGGGCTCGACCCGCTGCTCTGCCTGACCAAGGCCGACCTGGCCTCGCCGGACGAGCTGCTGGCCGCGTACGCCGACCTGGGCACGCCGGCGGTGGCGACCCGGCGCGGCGGCGATCTCGGGCCGCTGCGGGACCGGCTGCGGGACCGCACCAGCGTGCTCGTCGGCCACTCCGGGGTCGGCAAGTCGACTCTGGTGAACGCGCTGATCCCGGCCGCGCGCCGGGCCATCGGCGAGGTCAGCGCGGTCGGCCGCGGCCGGCACACCTCGTCCTCGGCGGTCGCGCTGCCGCTGCCGGAGGGCGGCTGGGTCGTCGACACCCCGGGGATCCGCTCGTTCGGGCTGGCCCACATCACCGCCGCCGACCTGCTCGCCGCGTTCCCGGACCTGGCCGAGGGGGCCGAGGAGTGCCCGGTCAACTGCACGCACCGGTCGGCCGCGGACGGCTGCCACCTGGACGAGTACGTGGCCGAGGGGCACTCGACGCCGGGCCGGCTGGCCTCGTTCCGCCGGCTGCTGGAGGCTAAGGGCTGAGCCGGCCGGTCCGCAGCACCCGCTCGGCCAGCGGGGTGAGCCGGGGCAGCTCGCCCGCCGGCCACCACTGCACCGCGTCGGTGGAGCCGTCGACCTCGACCACGCCGAGCGTGCCGCCGAGCACGCGCAGCCGGTACAGGAACCGGACCGCGTGCGCCTCGTACCGGTGGTCGGGGCGGGTGTCCCGGTAGATCTCGGCGTCCGCGTCGAGCAGCTCGTCCACCGCGACGTCGAGGCCGGTCTCCTCGTGCAGCTCGCGGACCACCGCGTCGACCGGCCGCTCGCCGAAGTCGACCCCGCCGCCGGGCAGCGTCCAGAGGCCCTTGTGCATGCTCCGGCCGAGCCGGGTCAGCAGCACCCGGCCGCCGTCGCGGACCAGGCCGTACGCGGCGACCCGCTGGACCTGCTCGGGCGCCGGCGGGTCGACCGCCACCGGCCCGCCGATCCGCCAGTACATCCCGTCGGCCCGGTCCAGCAGCAGCTCGTCGACCAGGTAGCGGCGCAGCGTGGCGTGGTCGGCGTGCCACGCCCGCAGGATCGCGTCGACCTCCCGCTCCGGGTAGCGCACGCCCGGCTCGAAGGCGGCCGCGACGTGCTCGAGCAGCAGCCGGCGCGCGGCCGCGCTGCACCGGGATCGAGGTGATCCGGCCGTCCCGGGTGAACGCCCGCAGCACCGCGTCGGTCGCCGGGTCGGCCGACAGCGGCTGCGCCCGGCTCGTCCGGCGCCGCCTCCCGGGCCGCCTGCTTGAACCGCTCCGCGTGCAGCGGTGAGCTGGTCCTTGTCCGCTGGACACCAGCCCGGCCCGCTCCAGCCGGCGCAGCGCGCGCGACGACCTCCCGCTGGTCGAGCTCCGCCGCCGCCGCGACCTCGGCGAATCGTGCCCGCACCGAGGGCGAGCGCCGAGACCACCCGCAACCGCTCGGGCTCGGCGAGCAGCCCCATCGGACGCTCACTCCGCGCCGACGGTAACGTGCCGGCCGTGACCGAGTCGCCGCAGCCGCCGGCCCCCGCCGATGACGACCTCTCGCTGGCCCTGGCGCTGGCCGACGCCGCCGACGCGGTCAGCCTGCCCCGGTTCGGGGCGCTGGACCTGCGGGTGGAGACCAAGCCCGACCACACCCCGGTCAGCGACGCGGACACGGCCGCCGAGCGGGTGATCCGGACGCTGCTGGAGCGGCGCCGGCCGCGGCGACGCCGTCGTCGGCGAGGAGTACGGCGAGAGCGGCACCGGCTCCCGCCGCTGGATCGTCGACCCGATCGACGGCACCAAGAACTACGTCCGCGGGGTGCCGGTCTGGGCCACGCTGATCGCGCTCATGGAGGGGGACGAGGTCTACCTCGGCGTCGTCAGCGCGCCCGCGCTCGGCCGGCGCTGGTGGGCCTCGCGCGGGCAGGGCGCCTGGCTGTCGGTGTTCGGCGGCGAGCCGCGGCACCTGCACGTGTCCGGGGTGGCGACGCTGGCCGACGCCAGCATCGCGTACTCGTCGCTGCACGGTTGGCGGCACGCGCCCGGCGGCGTCGACGGGCTGCTGGCGCTGGAGCGGCAGGTCTGGCGGACCCGCGGGTACGGCGACTTCTGGCAGCACGCGATGGTCGCCGAGGGCGTGGTCGACGCGGCGGCCGAGCCGGAGGTGTCGCTCTGGGACCTGGCCGCGCTGGCGGTGCTGGTCGAGGAGGCCGGCGGCCGGTTCACCGACCTGCCGCGGCCGCCGCGGCCCCGACGGCGGATCGGCCCTGTCCAGCAACGGCACGCTGCACGAGGTCGTGCTCCGGACGCTGTCCGGGGACTGACGCCTCAGGCCAGCTCGAGGTCGGTGTGGCGGGCGAGCAGGACGAAGTCGCGGTCGTGCGCGAGCACGGGCGCGCCGACCCGGATCGCCACCGCCGCGACCAGGCAGTCGGTCAGCGAGTAGACGCTCTCGCCGCTGCGCTCGCAGGTGCGGTGCAGCCGGGCCGCGGTCTCCCAGTCCACCGGGTCGACCGGGACGTGGTCCATCGCGGCCAGCATCCGGCGCAGCTGCAGGTCGTCGGTCTCGGTCCTGGACCCGGCCAGCAGCTCCATGTGCACGACGTCGGTCGTGCCGAGCACGGCGTCGGCGGCGAGCAGCTCGCGCAGCCGGAAGTGGGCCCCTGACCCGGTGCCGCGCAGGTATTCCGTCCAGGCCGAGGTGTCGACGAGGATCATCCGAGCTCGTCCGACTCGGCCCGGCGGGACCGGTCGAGATCGCCGCTCCACCCGACGCCCTGCAGGGCGAGGATCTCGTCCCGGGTCATCGGCTCACCGAGCAGCCGCCGCAACGCGAGATCGACCGCGGCCCGCTTCGAGGGCAGGTTGAACCGGCGCATCACCCGGGCGATCAGATCATCGTTGATGTCGATGTTCGTCCGAGTCACCGCACGACCCTACACCCCACGGTGTACGAGAGTGCGACAGCGTGCCGCACGGTTTCAGCACGCGGCTTCGATTCGGTCCAGCACCGGCCGCAAGCAGCGCTGCACGTCGGCACTGCCCGGTCCGGATGCGGCTGGTCGGGTCAGATGTCAGCGGTCGGTGCGCTTGGCGGCGATGATCGGCCGGTACGCGGAGGGCAGCCGCTCGGGGGGCGGCACCGAGGCCGCGTCGACTCCGCCGGTGTAGCCGCCGCGCTTGTCACTTGACTCGACCGGGTCCTTGTCTGTCGGCTTCCGTCGAGGCATCGTCACCCCCTGGGCGCTGCGGCGGGACGATCTCCATCCAGGCGATCTGGCCGGCCGCTATGTAGAGAGGATACCCGAGCGACTCGATCAGCTCACCGCTGTCGGCGTCGATCCGCCAGGCGTCCTCCAGCAGCAGGTCCGGTTGCTGCGGGAAGCCGGCCGCGTACGAGCCGGAGGCGAACAGGCCGGCGTGCGTCGTACCGTCGACGGTGCGGACCCGCAGGTAGGTGGCCGGCCGCTCGGAGAAGAAGTCGTCCCAGGCCCGCGGGGCCAGCTCCGGGCCGATCGTCCAGCGCAGCATCGTGCGCTGCCAGAGCGGGCGGTCGTCCCGGTGCACGTACGCCTGGCCGACCACGGTGCCGGCGATCGCGGGCAGCACCAGCAGCAGCACCGCGGCACCCCAGAGGATCGCGAACTCCCGCGCGTCCAGCGGGCCGCCGCTGCCGATGGTCACCCGCCACACCCAGTACTCCGGCCAGGCCGCGATCAGGTGGAACACCGCCGACACGGCGATGAACCGCAGCGTCCGGTCGGCCAGCGTCACGCCGTACGCGCCGGCCTGCCGCTCGAACGCCAGCGTGTACGTCAGCCCGGGCAGCACCGCCACCACGAGCAGCAGCAGGCCGAGCGCGGTCTCCGGCAGCACCGTCAGCCACCCTGCGGCCGGTGCAGCTGGTGCAGCCCGCGGATGGCCAGCTGGTAGCCGGTCACCCCGAAGCCGACGACCACGCCGGCCGCAACCGCCGAGACGTACGAGTGGTGCCGGAACGGCTCGCGCTTGTGCACGTTGGAGATGTGCACCTCGACCACCGGCAGCCGGGCGCCCTCGATGGCATCGGGCAGCGCGATCGAGGTGTGGCTGTACGCGGCCGGGTTGAGCACCGCGCCGATGCTGGTGCCGGCGGCCACCGCGGCGCCGGCCTCCTGCAGCCAGTCGACCAGCTCACCCTCCCGATTGGACTGTCGGAAGTCGACGGTCAGGCCGAGCTCGCCCGCGGTCTCCCGGCACAGCCGCTCCACGTCGGCGAGGGTGGCGGTGCCGTACACCTCCGGCTCCCGGCCGCCGAGCAGGTTGAGGTTCGGACCGTTGAGGACGAAGACAGTCGTCACGCGGCGGGAGCGTACCGGCGACCGGGCAGTCCGCGGGCTGCGGCAGACTGTCCGGCATGGAGCGGGTCGGCGTGATCGGGTCCGGGATCATGGGCGCCGGCATCGCGGAG
Organism: uncultured Actinomycetota bacterium; assembly: GCA_963770145.1. Lineage (GTDB taxonomy): Bacteria > Actinomycetota > Actinomycetes > Mycobacteriales > CADCTP01 > CADCTP01. The sequence continues at coordinate 314,760 of CAVYOJ010000006.1, forward strand.
GTGGCCGCCCGCAGCGGCTGCGAGGTCGTGGTCCGCGAGGTGACCGCCGAGCTGGCCGAGGCCGGCCGGGCCAGGATCGCCGCCTCGCTGGACCGCGCGGTCACCCGGGGCAAGCTCGCCGCCGCCGACCGGGACGCGACGCTGGACCGGATCCGGACCACCACCTCGCTCGACGACCTCGCCGACCGCGACCTGGTGATCGAGGCGATCGTCGAGGACGAGCCGACCAAGACCGCGCTCTACCGCGAGCTGTCCGGCCTCGTCCGGCCCGACTGCGTGCTGGCCAGCAACACCTCGTCCATCCCGATCTCCCGGCTGGCCGCGGCCGCGCAGCGTCCGGAGCGGGTGCTGGGCATGCACTTCTTCAACCCGGTGCCGGTGCTGCCGCTGGTCGAGCTGGTCCCGTCCCTCCGCACTGGACAGTCCACTGTAGACACGGCGCGGGCGTTCGCCGAGGGCCGGCTGGGCAAGAAGACCGTGCTGTGCAAGGACCGGGCCGGGTTCGTGGTCAACGCGCTGCTGGTGCCCTACCTGCTGGCCGCGATCCGGATGGTCGAGGCCGGGGTGGCCACCGCCGAGGACGTGGACACCGCGATGGTCGCCGGCGCCAACCACCCGATGGGACCGCTCGCGCTCACCGACCTCATCGGCCTGGACACCACCGCGGCCGTCGCCGTCTCGATGTACGAGGAGTTCAAGGAGCCGCTGTACGCGGCGCCACCGCTGCTGCTGCGGATGGTCGAGGCGGGCCTGCTCGGCCGGAAGAGCGGCCGGGGCTTCTTCTCGTACGGGAGCTGACGTGCGCGCCGCCGTGCTCGGCCGGCCGGTCGGCCACTCGCTGTCCCCGGTGCTGCACACCGCGGCGTACGCGGCGCTCGGGCTGGCGGACTGGTCGTACACGGCCGTCGACTGCGGCGAGCAGGAGCTGCCGGGCCTGCTGGCCGGGCTCGGGCCGGAGTGGGCCGGGCTGTCGCTGACCATGCCGCTCAAGCGGGCCGCGCTCGCGGTCGCGGACTCCGTCGACCCGCTGGCGGCGGCGGTCGGGTCGGCGAACACGCTGCTGCTCGGCGGCGGCCGGCGGGCGTACACGACCGACGTGGCCGGGATCGCCGAGGCACTGCGCGAGGCCGGCCTCACCGCGCCGCGGTCCGCGGTCGTGCTCGGCGCCGGCGGCACCGCCCAGGCCGCGCTGGCCGCCCTGGCCGGGCTCGGGCTGGACGCGGCGGTGGTGCTGGTGCGCGACCCGGCCCGGGCCGGGCAGCTGCGGGCCACCGCCGACCGGCTCGGCATCGCGCTCGACCTGCGTGCCGGGCTGCCCGGTCCGGTGCCGATGGCCGACCTGGTGGTGTCGACGCTGCCCGCCGGCGCGGCGGACGGGCTGGAGCCGCCGGCCGGATCGGTGCTGCTCGACGTGGTCTACGCGCCCTGGCCGACGCCGTTCGCGGTCGCCGCCGCGGCGGCCGGCGGCACCGTGGTCAGCGGGCTGGCGATGCTGCTGCACCAGGCCGCCGCGCAGGTCGAGCTGATGACCGGCCGGACCGCGCCGGTGCCGGCGATGCGGGCCGCGCTGGATGCCGCGGTTCGAGCGCGATCGGAGAAGCCACCGGCACCGACCACACCCTAGGTTCGCAGGAGCGAACGGAGGGACGACGATGATCGACAAGATCGGGCTGGTCTGCATCTGGGTGCTCGACCAGGACCAGGCGCTGGACTTCTACGTCGGCAAGCTCGGGTTCTCGCCGCACACCGACGTCCGGGCCGAGGGCATGCGGTTCGTGCTGGTGACCGCGCCGGAGCAGCCGGACGTGCCGCTGATGCTGGCGGTGCCGGGGCCGCCGGTGATGGACGCGGCGACCACCGAGCAGACCAGGGCGCTGATGGCCAAGGGGTTCCTCGGCCCCGGCAGCCTGGTGACCAGGGACTGCCGCAAGACCACCGAGGAGCTCAGGTCCCGCGGGGTGGAGATCCTGGAGGAGCCGGAGGAGCGGTTCTACGGGATCGACGCCGGCTTCCGCGACCCGTTCGGCAACCACTGGCGGCTGACCGAGCTGACGCCGCCGCCGGACTGACCCGGCGCCTCAGCGGGTCGGCGGATCGACCGGCCCGGCCGGCTCGCCACCCGACTCCGGCCGGCCCGCAGCCGCCGGCCCCGCCACCGGCGCGACCACCGGCCCTGCCGCCGGCGCCACGACCGGCGCGATCGCCGGGCCGGACGCCGGCGCAGCGGAGGCCGGCTCGGACGCCGGACCGGACGGCGCGGCCGACTGCGCGGCGGTCGACGTGGCCGCCACCGGGGCCGGCGCGGGCTCGTCCTCGTGCAGCCCGCTGAGCTCCGCCTTGACGATGCGCATCGACCGGCCGATCGACCGCGCCATGTCCGGCATCTTCTTCGTGCCGAACAGCAGCATCGCGATCGCGGCCACGATGAGCAGCTCCGGCCAACCCAGGTCCGTCACACCTACAGTCTGCCTCGCGGTCCCGCCGCCGACACCCCTGATCGAGGGGGTTTTGCCTGGTCAGGGGCGACCCATGGGGTACGCTCAGCCCTGCGCGAACCCCGGTACCGCTCCGGCCCGGGACCGGCCACAGTGGCGGGATGCGTGTCGCGGTGCTCTCCGACATCCACGGCCACCTGCCGGCGCTGGACGCGGCGCTGGCCGACGTGGCCGGTGCCGGCGTCGACCGGATCGTCGTCACCGGCGACATCGCCGCCGGGCCGATGCCGGTGCCGGTGCTGGAGCGGCTGCTCGGCCTCGGTGACCAGGTGGTCTGGGTGCGCGGCAACGGCGACCGCGAGCTGTACGAGCCGACGCCCGACCCGCCGGACCCGGTGGTGCCCTGGGCCGCGGCCCAGCTGACCGACGCGCTGCGGGACCACCTCGCCGGCCTGCCGCTGACCGTGACCTTCGACGTGGACGGGCTGGGGCCGACGCTGTTCTGCCACGCCACGCCGCGCAACGACACCGAGGTCGCGCTGGTCGACTCCGCGCTCTCCCGGTGGGCCGAGGTCCTCGCCGACCGCCCGGAGCAGACCGTCGTGCTCGGCCACACGCACATGCCGTTCGCCCGGCTGGCCAACCGCACGCTGGTGGTCAACCCGGGCAGCGTCGGCATGCCGTACGGCCGGAGCGGCGCGCACTGGGCCGTCCTCGGCCCCGGCGTCGAGCTCCGCCGCAGCCCGTACGACGTGGAGGCGGCCTGCGCGGTGCTGCGGACCGGCGGCTATCCAGGGATCGAGGAGTGGCTCGACGCGTACGTCCGGCAGACCTACGGCGACGACGAGGCGCTGGCCGTCTTCGGCCCGCGGGACGGCCGCGAGGGGTAGCTGGTCAGCTGGAGACCGGCTCGCGCTCCGGCTCCGGCGCGGGCCGGTCCAGGGCCAGGCCCTCCACGTCGACCCGGGGCAGCCAGGCCAGCCAGCGCGGCAGCCACCAGGCCCGGGCGCCGAGCAGGGCCAGCGCCGACGGCATGATGACCATCCGGACCACCACCGCGTCGAGCAGGATCCCGAGCGCCAGCGCCGACGCGATCGGCTTGATCGTCGCGTCGCCCGGCACCACGAAGCCGGCGAACACCGAGAACATGATCGCCGCGGCCGCCAGCACCACCGGCGCCGCCTGCCGGAACCCGGTCCGGATCGCCTCGATCGGCGGCGTCCCGTGCGCGTGCGCCTCGTGGATCCGCGACACCAGGAAGACCTGGTAGTCCATGGCCAGCCCGAACAGCACGCCGATGACGAGGATCGGGGTGAGCGAGAGCAGCGGACCGGTCGAGTCGGCCTGCACCACGTCCGTGCAGCCAGCCCCACTGGAACACCGCGACCACCGCGCCGAGCGACGCCCCGATCGTGAGCAGGAACCCGGCCACGCCGACGACCGGCACCAGGATCGAGCGGAACACCAGGATCAGCAGCACGAGCGCGAGCCCGACGACCAGCACGAGGTAGATCGGCAGCGCGTGGTCGAGCTGCTGGGACACGTCGACGCTGACCGCGGTGTTGCCGGAGACGTACACCCGGGGGGTCGCGTCGCCGCCGAACCGGTCGCGCAGCGCGTGCACGAGCTCGACCGTCGCCTGGCTGTCCGGCGCCGAGCCCGGGACCACCGTGACCAGCGCGGCCGTGCCGTCCTGGCTCGGCCGCGGCGGGGTCACCGCGGCCACGTCCGGCAGGCTGCTGGCCTGCTGGCTCACCGTCGCCGCCCGCTCGGCCGCGCCCGGACCGTCGACCAGCACGACCAGCGGCCCGGTCACGCCGGGGCCGAACCGCTCGGACAGGATCTGGGCCGCCCGGGCCTGGGTCGTGCCGGGCGCGTCCGGCTGCACGAGCGTGGTCCGCATCGACGCCACCGGGATCGCGATCACCGCGAGCGCGACCACCGCCGCGACCAGGCTGAGCCAGCGCCGGGTGGTGACGAAGCGCGCCCAGCCGGCCCAGAAGCCCCGCTCCCGCCGCGGCCGCCGGCGCAGCATCCGCCGGCCGACGAAGCCGAGCACCGCCGGCACCAGCGTCAGCGCCAGCAGCACCGCGACGACCACCGTCGCCGCCGCGGCCAGGCCCATCTCGGTGAGGAACGGGATCCCGGCGACCGACCAGCCCGGCCAGCGCGATGACCACGGTGATGCCCGCGGTGAGCACGGCCGAGCCCGCGGTGCCGACCGCGGTGCCCACCGCGTCGCCGACGTCTCTGCCCCGCAGCAGCTCCTGCCGGAACCGGGTGAAGATGAACAGGGCGTAGTCGATGCCGACGGCCAGGCCGAGCATCAGCGCGAGGATCGGCGTGGTCGACTGCAGGTCGACGAACCCGGTCAGCGTGGTGATGCCGAGCGCGCCGATGGCGACGCCGACGATCGCGGTCAGCAGGTTCATCCCGGCCGCGACCACCGACCCGTACGTGAGCAGCAGCACGACCAGCGCGGCCGCCACGCCGACCAGCTCGGCCGCGCCGCCGACCTCGGTCGGCGGCACCGACGCCTGCCCGGCCACCTCGGCGGTCAGGCCGGCGTCCCGGGCCGCCTGCACGGTCCCGATCAGCGCCGCCCGCTGCGGGTAGGTGATCTCCGGCGGCTGCACCCCGTACGTCACCGTGCTGTACGCGGCCCGCTTGTCGGCCGAGACCGCCGGCGCCTTGGGGTCGAGCGGGTCGGTCGCGCTGACCACGCCGTTGAGCTTCTGCAGCCGGGCGACCGTGCTGGCCACCTTCGCCGCGGCCGGACCGCTGGTGACCGTCTGGCCGGCCGGCGCCTCCAGCACGACCTGCGCGGTGGCGCCGTTGGCGCCGGAGCCGAACTTCTGCCCGAGGATGTCCAGCGCGGTCGTCGACTCCTGGCCCGGGATCCGGAACGTGTCGACGGTCTTGCCGGACAGCGTCGCCGCGCCGACCCCCGCCGCGACGAGCAGCAGCAGCCACACCCCGACGACGGCGGCGCGGTGCCGGTAGGACCCGAAGCCGAGGCGGTACAGGAACGTGGCCATCAGAGGTCCTCCCCGGGCCCCGGGCGCGGGTGCCCGAGGGTGTCGTAGCTGGCGGCGATGAGCGGCTCGCGGATCGCGGCGGGCGGGGCGCCCCGGGTGGCCAGCGACATGACCGCGAGCGCGCCGAGCGCGGCGCCGACCCGGATCGCCCGCGGCGAGTCCTCCGCGTCGGCCGCGAACGCCTCGAACAGGCCCTCGGTGACGGTCTTCAGCCGGACCGCGACCTCCCCGGTCTCCAGCGCGCTGAGCGCGGCCAGCAGCAGCGAGACCACGCCGGGGCCGCGCAGCGCCAGGTCGACCAGCTCGGTGATCACCGCGCGGTCCCGCTCGGGCCCGGGCGGCAGGTCGCGCACCCGGGTGGCGATGTCCCTGACCTTCTCCGCCCAGCGCTCGATCACCGCGTCCTGCAGCGCCTCCTTGGTCGGGAAGCGGTGCAGCAGGCCGGTCTTCGAGTAGCCGACGGCGTCGGCGATGCGCTGAACCGAGGTCTCCTCGAACCCGTACCGGGCGAAGAGAGCGGCGGCCCGCTCGACGATCTCGTCGTCGATCTCCTGCCGGGTCGGCCGCACCCGGACCACATTAGTCCATAAGGGACCAACTTGGTCCAGGTCAGTAGTGGATCGCGCCGCGGGCGCCGCCGCCCGCCGCGACGACGTCGCCGTTGATCGCGACGCTGCGCGGGCTGGCCAGGAACGCGACCACGTCGGCCACCTCGGCCGCGGTCACCAGCCGGCCGATCGACACGCCGCGGGCCAGCGCCTGCTCGGCCGCCGCGGTGTCGCCGCCGTACCGCTGCTCGGCCAGCCGGGCGACCATCGCCGGAGTCCGCTCGGTCACGGTCGTACCGGGGTGGACGACCGTGACGTTGACGCCGTGCGGGCCGAGCTCGTCGGCCAGGTTCTTGGTCATCGCGACGACCGCGACGTTGCGCACCGAGCCGACGACCGAACCGGCCTGGCGGGCGCCGAGGCCGCTGATGTTGATGATCCGACCCCAGCCGGCCGCCACCATCCCGGGCGCGAACGCCCGCGCGGTCCGCAGCGCGCCGGCCACCTTGACGTTGACGTGGTCGGCCAGGTCGCTCTCCGGGAAGCCGCCGGCGTTCGGCGTGGCCGCGGCGTTGACCAGGATCTGCACCGGGCCGACCTGCTCGGCCAGCGCCGCGACCGAGGCGTCGTCGCCGACGTCCGCGGTGGCGAACCGGGGCACCCGGCCGGTCCGGGCGGCGATCGACTCGGCCGCCGCGGCCAGCTCGCTCTCGGTCCGGGAGACCAGCACCAGCTCCGCGCCCTCCTCGGCCAGCTGGCGGGCGACGGCGAGCCCGATGCCCTTGCTCCCGCCGGTCACCAGCGCCACCCGGCCGCCGAGTCCAAGATCCATGCGACCGACCCTATCCGGGCCGCGTGGACGGGCTTTCCAGGCTTATCCGGGTCTTGAGGTACGGCTGGGGCGGCGTTGTCGCGGCCGGCCGCACTGTGGTCCTCGTCAACAGCGAATCGCGCAGGAGGACAGAGATATGCGGAACATCAAGACGCTGGTCGTGGCCGCCGGGGCGGCCGTCGTGCTCGGCGGGATCGGGGTCGGCGTGGCCCAGGCCGCCAGCCCGGGGACCGCGCCGGCAGCGCCGGCGGTGACGAGCTCGACCAGCTCGACCCAGCACAGCCACGAGTCCGAGGCCCGCGGCCGGGTCGCCGAGGGCGAGACCCACGCCCGGCACACCGGCAACGACGACGCGACCGGCTCCGGCCGGGTCGCCGAGGGCGAGACGCACGCCCGGCACACCGGCAACGACGACGCGACCGGCTCCGGCCGGGTGGCCGAGGGCGAGACCCACGCCCGGCACACCGGCAACGACGGCTGACCGACCACCCCACCCGACCAGGGCGCCCATCTCCCGGGCGCCCTGGTCGCGTGCTCAGGTCCGGCCGACCCGGCGCCGGGTCCAGACCGGCTCGACCAGCCCGATCAGCACGATCGCGACCCCGATCTGCAGGATGTGGCGGATCCAGTCGATGCCGCTGGTGTCCCGGACCCCGAAGGCGCTGGCCAGCAGGTTTCCGATGATCGCGCCGGCGATGCCGATCAGGACCGTCAGCCAGAGCGGGATGCTCTGCTTGCCGGGACGGAGCAGGCGTGCGATCACGCCGATGATCAACCCGGCGATGATGGCCCAGATGAATTCCATGTCGCCCCCCGACTGTTGCGGTGGATCTCCAGGATAGATCGCCGACCGCACCGCGGCCCTCATCCGTCGGGGAGGGTCAGGTCGAGCCCGGCCAGCCGATCCGGGTCGTACAGGATGTCGATCGCGACGATCCGGTCGTCGGCGACCGTGAACCCCATCACCGCGAACGGCCGGCCGTTGATCGTGACGACCGCACCGGCCGCACCGTTGACCAGCGCCGGGCGGACGAACCGGGCCAGCTTCCGCGCGCCCGAGGAGTTCTCGGCGACGGCACGGGCGCCGCGCAGCATGACCGTGGGCCTGGCCCGGGCCGCGCCGCCGTCGGCCCGCAGCACCACGTCCGGGTCGAGCACCGCGACCAGCCCGTCGAAGTCGCCGTCCCGGGCCGCGGCGAAGAACGCGTCGACGACCTGCCGCTGCCGGCCGAGGTCGGGATCCGGCACCGGCGCCCGGCCCTGCACCCGCCGGCGGGCCCGGCTGGCCAGCTGCCGGGTCGCGACCGGCGACCGCTCCAGCATCGGCGCGATCTCCTCGTACGGCACGGCGAACATGTCGTGCAGCACGAACGAGAGCCGCTCGGCCGGGGTCAGCGTGTCCAGCACCACCAGCAGCGCCAGCCCGACCGAGTCGGCCAGCACCGCCTCGTGCTCCGGGTCGACGCCGGGCTCCGGGGTCACGATCGGGTCCGGCAGCCGCACCTCCAGCGGCTCCTCCCGGCGGGTCCGGCGGGTGCGCAGCATGTTCAGCGACACCCGGGCCACGACCGTGGTCAGCCAGCCGGGCAGGTTGTCGACGTCGCTGCGGTCGGCTCGGCTGAGCCGCTGCCAGGCCTCCTGCACGGCGTCGTCGGCGTCGCTGAGCGAGCCGAGCATCCGGTAGGCGACCGACCGCAGGTGCGGCCGGTTCTCCTCGAACCGGTCGGCCAGCCAGGTCCGCTCGTCCATCGGTCACGCCTCTCCGTCGTCGGGGGTCATAGCGGTAGACCCGCGCGACCGCGCGGATGTGACCACTGGAGGAACCCGTGACCGCACCCATTCTCGTCACCGGCGGCACCGGCACGCTCGGCCGCCTGGTCGTGCCCCGCCTGCAGGCGGCCGGGGCACCGGTGCGCGTGCTGAGCCGGCAGGAGCACGAGCCCGCCGACGGCGTCGACTACGTGGTCGGGCAGCTCGACACCGGCGACGGGCGTGGCCGACGCACTGTCCGATGTGGACACCGTCGTGCACTGCGCCGGCAGCATGAAGGGCGACGGCGACGCGGGCAGCGCACGCTCGCCCGGGCGGCGGCGAAGGCCGGAGTCCGACACCTCGTCTTCATCTCGGTGGTCGGCGCCGACCGGATCCCGGTGAAGAGCCGGGCCGACCGCGCCATGTTCGGCTACCTCGCGGAGAAGCTCGCGGCGGAGGAGGCGGTCGCCGGTTCGGAGGTCCCGTGGACGACGCTGCGCGCCACCCAGTTCCACGACTCCTTCCTGCTGCTCCTGCAAGCGGCGGCGAAGCTGCCGGTGCTGCCGGTGTTCGCGGGCTTCCGGTTCCAGCCGGTCGACGCGCGGGAGGTGGCCGACCGGCTGGTCGAGCTCGCGCTGGGTGAGCCGGCCGGGCTGGCGCCCGACCTCGCCGGGCCGGAGATCCACTCGATGACCGAGCTGGTCCGCGGCTACCTGCGGGCGACCGGCAAGCACCGGCTGATCCTGCCGGTGCACGTGCCCGGCGGCGCGGCCCGGGCGTACCGGGCCGGCGGCAACCTGTCCCCCGACCGTGCCGTCGGCACCCGCACCTGGGCGGCGTTCCTGGCCGAGCGCTTCGACGCGGGCAGGCTGAGCCCGGTCGAGTAGCGTGTCGCCATGGTGTCGCTGGCCCGCCTCGGCGGGTTGCTGGCGGACGCCGCGCTGGGCCTGCCCCGGACGGCCACGCCGTACACGGTCGAGCACGACGTGGCCGTCCCGATGCCGGACGGGGTGAGCCTGCTCGGCAACCTCTACCGGCCGGCGGGCGAGCCGGGACCGCAGCCGGTGGTGCTGCTGCGCACCCCGTACGGCCGGGACGGGTTCAGCGGCCTGCTGTTCGGCGCGCCGCTGGCCCGGCGCGGCTTCCAGGTCTTCCTGCAGTCGACCCGGGGCACGTTCGGGTCCGGCGGCCAATTCCGGCCGTTCACGACCGAGCAGGACGACGGGCTGGCCACCGTCGGCTGGCTGCGCGAGCAGTCCTGGTGCGACGGGCGGGTCGCGATGACCGGCGGCAGCTACTTCGGGCACACCCAGTGGGCCGTCGCGCCGTACGCGGAGCCGCCGCTGGTCGCCTTCTCACCGCACGTCGCCGCCGCCCGGTCGAGCGTCGTCCTGTACGACCACGGCGTGCCGCAGGTGCAGAACGCGCTGAACTGGGCGGCGCTGATCGGCAGCCAGGAGCGCGGCGGCCTGCGCCGGGCGCTGACCGCGCCGAGGCTGCGCGCCCGCACCGCGCGGGCGCTGCGCCGGCTGCCGATGCAGGCCGCCGACGTGGCCGTGGCCGGCGCGCCGGTGCCGTTCTGGCGGGACTTCGTCGCGCACGCCGAGCCGGGCGACGGGTTCTGGTCGACCGCCGACCACGACCAGGTCGACCTGACCCGGTTCCCGCCGGTGAGCATGGTGACCGGCTGGTGGGACCTGTTCCTGCGGGCCCAGCTGACCGACTTCGCCGCGCTGCGGGCGGCGGGCGTGCCGGCCCGGATCGTCGTCGGGCCCTGGCTGCACGGCGAGCCGCGCGAGCTGCGGGCGATCGCGCGCAACGACGTGGAATGGCTCACCCACCACCTGCGCGGCGGTCCGGCGCCGCGGGGCCGGCCGGTGCGGGTCTTCCTGCAGCAGGCCGACCGGTGGCTGGAGTTCGACGAGTGGCCGCCGGCGCCGGCCCGGCCGGTCGTGCTGCACCTGCGGCGCCGGCGGCGGGCTCAGCGACCAGCCGGCGGACGGAGCCGAGCCGAGCCGGTTCCGCTACGACCCGTTCGACCCCACGCCGTCGGTCGGCGGCCCGCTGCTGCAGCCGCCCGGCAAGCAGGCCGACAACCGCGCGATCGAGGCGCGGCCGGACGTGCTGGTCTTCACCGGCCCGCCGCTGCCGGCCGACCTCGACGTGGTCGGCCCGGTGCGGGCCAGGGTCTACGTGCGCCCCGAGCTCGAGCACGCCGACGTGTTCGTCCGGCTCTGCGACGTCGACCCCGGCGGCGTGTCCCGCAACGTCGTCGACGGCATCCGCCGGCTCGACCCGCGTACGGTCCCGGCGCCGGACGTCGCGGTCGGCGACGACCGTGTCCTGGCCGTGGACGTCGACCTGTTCCCCACCGCGTACCGGGTGAAGGCCGGGCACCGGCTGCGGCTGCAGGTCAGCGGCGGCGCCTTCCCGCGCTACGCCCGCAATCTCGGCACCGCCGAGCCGTTCGGCATCGCGACCACCGGCCGCGCCGGCCGGGTCGAGGTCTTCCACGACTCCGCTCACCCCTCGCAGCTCCAGCTCTCCGTGCTGCACTGAGCGCCCTGGACACCCGGCTCCGGCCGCGCCGACGCCAGCAGCACGACCCTGATCCCGGGAGACTCAGCTGCCGGGCCGGTAGGGCGGGGCCTCGCCCCAGCCCCAGTGCGGCACGGGAGCGGACTCCGGTGGGCTGGCGCCTGGCTGGGAGTTGGCCAGCGCGATGCGCGAGCCCCACTCCAGGTACGCGACGAACGCCGAGCGGAACTCGGGGTCGTCGGGCAGGCCGACCTCGTCGGCGGTCTCGGCCAGCAGCGCCACCCACCGCGTCCGCTGCTCGGGCCGGATGTGCCGCTCCAGGTGGTGGCGCATCATCCGGGTGTAGCCGCCGAGCTCGGCCGAGTAGGCCTCCGGCCCGCGGAACACCTCGCTCAGCCACATCGCCACGTGGTGGGGATGGTCGTCCGGCATCGCCGCGAACAGCGGCTCCAGCAGCGGGTCGGCTTTCACCTTCTCGTAGAACCGGGACGTGAGCCGTTCGAGTGCGTCGGCACCGCCGGCCCAGTCGTACAGCGTGGGCACCGCCACCCGACACTCCTCTCCTCGGCCATCAGCCTAAGCAGGCCGGACGAGCGGAGTCAGGACCAGTTCACCGAGAGCAGACCTGCCGACCGCCGATGGCACAATCAGATTGGTGCAGATCGGGATGCTCGGATCATTCGAGGTCCGCACGGACGACGGCGTCGTGGCCGACGTGCCGGGCGCCCGGTTGCGCGCGCTGCTGATCGCCCTCGCGCTCGAACCAGGTCACCTCGTGCCGAAGGCCACGCTGGTCGACTGGATCTGGGGTGCGCACCCGCCCGCCGACGCGGCGAACGCCTTGCAACGCCTGGTCTCCCGGCTGCGGAAGGCGCTGCCGGACGGAGTGGTCGACGGGCTGCCGGGCGGCTACCGGTTGACGGTGCAACCCGACGCGGTCGACGCCGTCCGGTTCGAGCGCCTCGTCGGCCAGTCCCGTGACGAGGAGGGCCTGCAGCGGATACGCCTGCTCCGCGACGCCCTCGCACTGTGGCGCGGAGCGGCCATGCAGGATGTCGACCTGCAGGACAGTGCGGCGTTCGACGCGGCGGTGACCCGGCTCGAGGAGCGACGCCTGGCCGCCGCGGAGGATCGGTTCGACGCGGAGACCAGCCTCGGCCACGGTGCGGAGCTGGTCACCGAACTGACCGATCTGGTGGCGGCGCATCCGATGCGGGAACGGCTTGTCGCTGCGCTGATGCGCGCCCTGGTGGCGGCCGGTCGCGACAGCGAGGCGCTGCTCGCGTACGAGCGCACGAGGGAAGCCCTGGCCGACGCGCTGGGCGTCGACCCGTCCCCGGAGTTGTCCGCGCTGCATCTCGCGTTGCTGCGGGGCGAGTTGGGCCGGCCGGCGGAGAACCGGAAGACCAACATGCGGGCCGAGCTGACCAGCTTCGTCGGCCGGGACGCTGATGTCGTCGTGGTCCGCGAACTCGTCGCGGAGCATCGGCTGACCACGCTGATCGGGCCGGGCGGCTCGGGGAAGACCAGGCTGGCCACGGAAACCGCGCGCTCGCTGCTCGGCGACCTGCCGGACGGGGCCTGGCTGGTGGAGCTCGCAGCCATCGGCGCCGACGGTGACGTGGCCCGGGCGACGCTCGACGGGCTCGGGCTCCGGGATGCGCTGCTCGGCGGGACGCCGAACGCGCAGCTGACGGACCGGCTCATCGCCGCGGTCCGCGAGCGGGAGACGCTGCTGATCCTGGACAACTGCGAGCACCTGATCGAGTCGGCGGCGGCGTTCGCCGATCGGGTGCTCGGGGAGTGCCGGCGGCTGCGGATCCTGGCGACCAGCAGAGAACCGCTCGGCATCACCGGTGAGGCGCTGTGGCTGGTCGAGCCGCTGGCCTTGCCGGAGCGGGACGCCGGCCCCGGCGAGATCGAGTCCTCTCCAGCCGTGCGGTTGCTGCGGGACCGGGCCGGCGCGGTGCGTAAGGACCTCGCGGTCGACGCCCGGTCGCTGTCGACGATGGTGCGCATCTGCCGGGCGCTGGACGGCATGCCGCTGGCGATCGAACTGGCCGCGGCCAGGTTGCGCACCATGTCCCTCGATCAGCTCGCCGACCGGCTCCACGACCGGTTCCGCCTGCTGACCGGGGGTAGCCGCACCGCCTTGCCGCGGCACAAGACGCTGCGCGCGGTGGTCGACTGGAGCTGGGAGTTGCTCACCGACGCGGAACGGATGGTCCTGCGCCGGCTCTCGGTGTTCTCCGGCGGGGCGAGCCTGGACGCGGCCGAGCGGGTCTGCGCCGGCGACGGGATCGAGCCGGAGCAGGTGCTCGAGTTGCTCACCTCGCTGGCCGAGAAGTCGCTGCTGCTCACCGAGGGCAACGGCGCGCCGCGCTACCGGATGATCGGCATGATCAAGGAGTACGCCGCGGACCGGCTGGCGGAGGCGGGCGAATCGGAGCTGACGCGCCGTGCGCATCTCGCCTACTTCACCGAGCTCGCCGAGGCCGCGGAGCCGCATCTTCGCCGCGCCGAGCAGGTGGAATGGCTGGCCACGCTCGGGATCGAGCACGACAACATCGGTGCCGCGATGCGCGGGGCGCTCGCGGCCGGCATGGCTCAGCCGGCGATGCGGCTCGCCGCGGCCGCCGGCTGGTACTGGTGGCTCGGCGGGCGCCGGTCCGAGGGCGTCGAGTCGCTCGTCGCGGCCGCCAACACCCCTGGCGAGGCGACCGACGAGGTCCGGGCCATGGTGTACGCGCTGGTGGTGATGTTCGTGACCTCCGGGCGGAGCGATGCACAACAGGCCGCGGAGTGGATTCACCAGGCGTACCGGTTCAGCCAGCGCAGTCGACACCGCGTCCCGCTGCTGGAGCTGGTGACCCCGCTGGAACGCATGTTGCAGGCGCCGAGCGCCGCCTTGTCCGCGTTCGAGTCGTTGCTGGACAACGAAGACCCCTGGGTACGCGCCCTGGCCCGCCTGCAGCTGGGCAAGATGCGCTTCGTGCTCGGCCAGGGCGGCCGGGAGGCGGAGGCCAATCTGGAGCTGGCGGTCACCGAGTTCCGGGCGCTCGGCGAGCGGTACGGGATCTCGTTCGCGCTGTCCGAGCTGGCGGAGCAGATCGCTCTGCGCGGCGAGTTCGCCGGTGCGTGCGAACACTACGAACAGGCGGTCGCGGTCATCACCGAGGTCGGTGCCACCGAGGATGTCATCCGGATGCGGACCCGCCTGTCCCTGCTGTACTGGCTGAAGGGCGACCAGGACGCCAGCGCGGCCGCCATCGCCGAGGCCGAGCGCTCCGCCGAAGGCGTCACCTGGCCGTACGCGCTGGTCGAGCTGGCGCTGGCCAAGGTGGCGCTCGCTCGGTGGGGCGGCGACGCCGACGAGGCCCGCCACCAGCTCGCCGTCGCGACCACCCTCCTGGGCGACGAGGCGGAGCAGGCCGAACATCCGCGCGGAACTTCACGACGTGCTCGGATATCTGGCCGACGATCTCGGTGAGGCCCGTACGCACCGCGTCGCGGCCTGGCAGGCGGCCTCGGAGGCGGGATACGCACCCCTGATCGCCCAGATCCTCGTCGGGTTCGCGGACCTGGCTCTTCGGCAGGACCAGTACGAGCAGGCCGCGCGGCTGCTCGCGGCCAGCGTCGGCGTACGCGGACTGCCGGATCGCACCGACCCGGATACGGCCAGAATCGAGCAGGCGGCGCGGCGTCACCTCGGCGAGGCACGGTTCGCCGAGGTGACGCGGGAGGGCACGCAGACGAGCGGATCTCAGCTGGTCGAGGTCACGCTCGCGTCGTGAGGATCAGCTGCCGCGCGGTGGATGACGATGTCGCCGTGCCGCGTGCGGGCGTGGACCGAGACCTTGTTCTCGGACGTCCCAGGTTCCCGCTGCGCCGGAACGGAGTTGCGCACCGACCCGCGCTCACTGGTGACGTCGATGGAGGCGGCGGCGCCCGCGCCGATGCCGACCTCGATGTCGCCCGAGCCGTTCATCAGCTTCGCATGGCCGCGCGTCATCCGGCCGATCCGGATGGCACCGCTGGCTGTCGTGGCGGTGACATTGCCGTCGGCGCGGTCGATGTCGAGACCGCCGCTGGCACTCCTGAGCTCGAGGTCGGAGGAGGCGTGGCCGATCCGGACCTGACCGCGCGAACCGTCGATGTCGGCGCGCCCGGCGATCTCGCCGATCGCGACCTCACCGGCCGCGATGTTCGCCTGCAGCGCGTCGATGCGATCCAGCTGGACCCGACCCGATGCCATGTGCAGCTCGCACTCGCCGAACGAGCCGTCGGCGTGGACGTCCGAGTGGGCCAGGTACGCGACCAGGCTGGAGCCGGCGGGCAGGTCGATCGTGATGGCGACCGAACCGTTCTTGTGCCCGGCGGCGGTCGTCTTGACCGACAGCCGACCGCCGGCGAAGTCGACCTTGGTCTTGTCGGCCACCTTCACGTCCGTCCGGCTCGCCGCGTTGATGGGTTCGACCAGCACCACGGTGTCGGTCGCGGTCGCTCGCGGTGACCCGCACCCGAGCACCGGCGACCTGCACAGTGGCGGCGATGGGCGCCGGCGTGGCGAATGTAGGCACGATGATTCTCCTCTTGTTTCCGATCAGACGAGTCATGGTCACGTGACGGAGGCGAGCTCCCCTCCGTCTCGCGCGGAGGGGAGCTCGTCCGATCGCCTTCAGCTGATCTTGCGCCGGTAGATGCTTCATGGCGAAGACGTTGGCGACAACGAGGATGCCGAGGCACCAGGCGAGAGCGATCCAGATGTCGCTGCCGATCGGTTGTTGCGCGAACAGATCGTGGATGGTGTTGACAATTGAAGTGACCGGCTGGTTCTCGGCGAAGAAGCGCACGGGACCCGGCATGGTGTCCGTCGGGACGAAAGCCGAACTGATGAACGGCAGGAAGATCAGCGGGTAGGAGAATCCGGCGGCACCGTCCACGGACTTTGCTGACAGCCCGGCGATGACGGCGATCCAGGTGAGCGCCAGGGTGAACAGCGCCAGGATTCCGGCAACAGCCAGCCACGCCAGTGGGCCCGCCGATGTGCGGAATCCCATGACGAGGCCGACCAGCACGATGATCACGACCGAGAGCCCGTTGGCGACCAGCGAGGTCAGAACATGTGCCCACAGCACGGACGATCGTGCGAGCGGCATGGAGTTGAATCGCTCGAAGATGCCGCTCTGCAGGTCGGTGAACAACCGAACGGCGGTGTACGCGATGCCCGACGCGATCGCGATCAGCATGATTCCGGGCAGCAGGTAGTTGACGTAGTTGTCGGTGCCTGTCTCGATCGCGCCGCCGAGCACGTAGACGAACAGCAGCATGATGGCGATCGGCGTGATGGCGGTCGTGATGATCGTGTCCATGCTGCGGGTGATGTGACGCAGGGAGCGGTCCGTCAGGACTGCCGTGTCTCCCAGGATGTGTGTGCTCATGACTGGTCCTTCCTTGACTCGTCCTCGCCGTCGCTGCCCACGAGGCTGAGGAAGATGTCCTCCAGGGTCGGCTGCTTCTCGACGTACTCGACCTTCGTCGGGGGGAGGAGTCGCTTCAGTTCGGCGAGGGTCCCGTTCGCGATGAGGTGCCCCTGATGAAGAATGGCGATCCGTTCTGCGAGGTGCTCAGCCTCGTCGAGATACTGCGTGGTGAGCAGAACGGTGGTCCCCTGCTCGGCGAGCTCCTGGACGACCTTCCACACCTCGATGCGTGCCTCGGGGTCGAGGCCCGTGGTCGGCTCATCGAGGAAGATCACCGTCGGCTGCCCGATCAGGCTCATGGCGATGTCCAGGCGACGGCGCATGCCTCCCGAATACGTGGACACCTTTCGGGAGGCCGCATCGGTGAGGTCGAAGCGGGCGAGAAGGTCATCCGCCACCGTGCCGGGTGCCTTCAGATGCCGCAGCTTGGCAACCAGCACCAGGTTCTCGCGACCGGAGAGGATCTCATCGACCGCGGCGAACTGTCCGGTCAGACTGATGGATTCTCGAACCCGGAGCGGATCCTTCGTCACGTCGAATCCATTGACGGTGGCGGTGCCGGCGTCCGGTCGCAGCAGCGTGGACAGGATCCGCACGATCGTGGTCTTGCCCGCTCCGTTCGAGCCGAGAAGGGCGAAGATGCTGCCCGGCGCCACCTCGAAGTCCACGCCTCGAAGGACGTGCAACTCCTTGTAGGACTTTTCCAAGCCCTGCACACGGATAGCGGGCTCGCGGTCCCGCAGGCCTGGTGTTGCAGTCGCTGTACTGGTCATGCGGCCACCATCGGCGCCCGGCCTGACATGCGCCTGACACGCCCCTGACATGACCACTGACACGGCGTTCCACCTCGTCGGGCCTCGACCCGATCGCGGCTGAGCGGACCCGGGCAGCCTCGCGCGGCACCGCGGGCTTGTCCGCGCTCAGGTTGACCGCGCAGTTGGAGATGACCACATCGACCGACGCGTCCCGGAGCGGCATCCCTTCGATCCGGCCGTGCAGCCGGCTGCTGCGCCGCCGACCGCCGCGGCGAGGCCGAGGAGGATCGAGCGTCTCGACAGCTCGGGGGTGGTGGTCACAGTGGCTCCAGAAGTCGGGCGGCGGTGTCGGTCAGGCTTCGGGGATCGGGCGGCCGAAGTTGGCGAGGGTGATGTCGGCCGGCTCGGGGCCGCCGCGGGTTCCGGTGTCGAGGCCGTCGATGGCCGCGAGTTGCTCGCCGGTGAGCTCGAAGTCGAAGACGTCGAAGTTCTCGGCGATGCGCTGCGGGCTTCGTCGACTTCGGGATGGCCGAGCGGCCCTGCTGGAGGTGCCAGCGCAGCATCACCTGGGCCGGCGTCTTGCCGTGCGCCTGGGCGATCTCGCCGATGACCGGGTCCTGCAGGGTGCTGGTGTGCTGGCCGTCGCGGTAGAAGGTGATGCCGCCGATCGGCGACCAGGCCTGGGTGAGGATGCCGTGCTCGGCGCCGAAGGCCTGCACCTGGCGCTGCTGGAAGTAGGGGTGGATCTCGATCTGGTTCACCGCGGGCACGATGGTCGCCTTCTCCAGCAGCGTGGTGAGGTGGTCGACCATGAAGTTGCTGACGCCGATGGCGCGGACCTTGCCGTCGGCGAGCAGCTTCTCGAGCGCGCGGTACGCCTCCAGGGTCTTGTCGAACTCCGACGGCAGGGCCTGGTGCAGGATGAGCAGGTCGATCTGGTCGACGCCGAGCTTGCCCGCGCTCTTCTCGAAGCCGTGCAGCGTCTCGTCGTAGCCGTAGTCGCTGATCCAGATCTTGGTCTCCAGGAAGACGCGGGCGCCGGACTTGGCCACGGCCTCGCCGACCTCCCGTTCGTTGCCGTACGCGGCGGCGGTGTCGATGTGCCGGTAGCCGGTCGCGAGGGCCGCTTCGACCGCGGCGCGGGTCTCCTCGGGTGGGGTCTGGAAGACACCGAGGCCGATGGCGGGCATCTCGACGCCGTTGTTCAGAGTCACGGTGGACATGAGGTTCCTTCTGGTCGGTTGTTCAGGAGTTGCGGAGATCGGTGCCGAGGCTGGTGTTCTCCCAGCGCCTTCAGCTCGGCGAGCTGGGCGTTGACGACGCCACGGATGGCCTTCAGCGCATCGGTGCCGAGCATCAGGAGTGCGGGCGGCTCGTCGTCCTCGACGGCAGTGATGATCGCGGCCGCGGCGCGGGCGGGGTCGCCGGGCTGGGTGCCGTGGGCGGTGTCGACCTCCTTGCGGCGCTTGCCGGCGGTCTCGGCGTAGTCGGCGATGACGGTGGCGGACTGCTGCAGCGACCGGCCGGCGAAGTCGGTGCGGAAGGCGCCCGGCTCGACGACGGTGACGCTGATACCGAGCGGAGCGAGCTCCTTGCGCAGCGAGCCGGACATGCCTTCGAGCGCGGACTTGCTCGCGGAGTAGTAGCCGGACCCGGCCGGGCTGATCCGGGCTCCGATCGAGGAGATGTTGACGATGGCGCCGTGCCGGCGCGCGCGCATTCCCGGCAGGACCGCCTTGATCAGCGCGACCGGGCCGAAGAAGTTGGTCGCGAACAGGGTGGCGACGTCGGCGTCGTCGCCTTCCTCGACGGCGGCGCGGTAGCCGTACCCGGCGTTGTTGACGAGAACGTCGACGCCGCCGAAACGTTTCTCGCCGGCCTGCACGGCCCCGGCCACCTGGGCGTGGTCGGTGACGTCGAGCGCGACGGCCAGGGCGGTGTCCGGGTGGGCATCGGCGAGGTCCTTGACGGAGCTGGGGTTGCGGGCGCCGAGGACGGCGTTGTGGCCGGCGTCGAGTACGGCGCGGGCGAGGTCGCGGCCGAGGCCGGACGAGCTGCCGGTGATCAACCAGGTCGACATGGGGTTCAGAGCTCCTGTCCGGCGGGGCGAAGGAGAATCTCGTGGATGGCGAGGCGGCGCGGGCGGCTGACGGCGAAGGCGATGACCTCGGCGACGTCATCGGCGGTGACCTCGACCTGGTCGTAGAGCTGCTCGGTGCCCTGGCGGGTTTCGGCGTGGGTGATGTGGGTGGGCAGTTCGGTCGCGACCGCCCCGGGCTCGATCAGGGTGACCCGGACGTCGGGCAGCAGCTCCCGTCGCAGCGACTCCGACCAGCCGTTGAGACCCCACTTGGTGGCCGCGTACACACCGTTGCCGGCGCGCGCGGTGCGGCCCGCGACGGAGGAGATGTTCACGATGTCGCCGCCGCCGTCCTTGAGCTGGTCGAGGAACACCTCGGCGGCGGTAATCGCGCCGAGCAGGTTGACTTCCACCATCTGCCGGTAGTCCGCTCGCTGCTCGGCGGAGAACGGCCCGAGCAGCATGATGCCGGCGTTGTTGACCAGCACGTCGACGCGGCCGAACTCCTTCCGGACCCGGTCGGCGGCGGCGACCAACGCGTCGCGGTCGGTCACGTCGGCCTCGATCGCCAGCGCGCCGTCACCGAGCTCGTCGGCCAGCGCCGTGAGCCGGTCGACCCGGCGGGCGAGGAGTGCCACGCGGTGGCCGCCGGCAGCCAGCGCGCGGGCGGTGGCGGCGCCGATCCCGGACGAGGCGCCGGTGATGACGGCGACCGGAGCCTGGTTGATGGAAGTCATGGATCCTCCTCGTCGGCTGATGCTTCGGTCGATGCCCATTCCAGCCGCTCGCACCCGCGCGTGGGGTGGCGGGCTTATCCGTGTACTGGCGGTCCACCCCAACCGCGACCAGCGCCTCGTACGGTGACGACGTGGACAACCAGGCCGAGGTGCGTGACTTCCTCCGGACACGCCGCTCGCGCGTCACCCCGCAGCAGGCGGGGGTCATCGGCGGCGGACGCCGTCGCGTGACCGGGCTGCGCCGCGAAGAGGTCGCCACGCTGGCCGGGGTGAGCACCGACTACTACGCCAAGATGGAACGCGGCACCCTGGCGGGCGTCTCACCCGAGGTTCTCGACGCGGTCGCCCGGGCGCTGCAGCTGGACGAGGCCGAGACCGAGCACCTGCACGACCTGGCCCGTGCCGCCGGCCCGGCGCCACGGCGGCCCCGGAACCGGCCGGCCGCGACGACCGTACGGCCGTCGCTGCAGCGGTTCCTCGACGCCATCACCGGCGCGCCCGCCTGGGTTACGAACCCGCGGCGGGACACGCTGGCCACCAATGCGCTCGGCCGGGCGTTGCTCGCGCCGATGCTCGACGACCCGGCCAGCGGCGGCAACAACGCCCGGTTCACCTTCCTCAGCCCCGCCGCCCGGATCTTCTACGCGGACTGGGAGCAGGCTGCCGACAGCACCGTCGCCTCCATGCGCTCCGCCGCCGGCCGCAACCCGCACGACAAGCCACTCACCGACATCATCGGCGAGCTGGTCACCCGCTCCGACGAATTTCGCTACCGGTGGTCCGCGCACAACGTCCGCTTCCACCGCGCCGGCACGAAACGGATTCATCACCCCGACGTCGGCGACCTCGAGTTCACGTACGAGGGTCTCGAGCTCCCCGACAGTCCCGGGCTGGTCCTCTACGCGTACACAGCCGCCGCCGGCTCCCCGACCGAGGAACGCCTGCAACTGCTCGGCAGCCTCGCGGCAACCCGCACGGCACCGTCCACTCGCGACAACTAACCATCGCGCCCGTAGACACCCCGATGACCGAACTGACCCCGGCCCAGCGCGCGATCGGCGAGACTACAGCGGGGCGGTGAGTTCCAGCGCGAGTCCGTCGGGGTCTTTGAACGGCAGCACGGCTATGCCGAAGGGCGGCAGGTCGGTGATCGTGCTGTGCTCCACGCCGCGTTCCTGGAAGGCCAGCACGGCCGCCTCCAGGTCGGCCCGGCGGGCCACGGAGAAGCTGAGGTGGTCCAGCCCGCAGCGGAACGGGTCGAACCGGTCGGTGGCTCGCTCGGCGTCCACCGGACGCAGCCCCAGGAGCAGGTCGCCGTTGGCCAGGACGATGCCGCCCTGCAGGAGGTCCAGCGTGAGGTCGTGGTGCGGGTCCTCGACCGGCGGCGGGGTGTCCATGGCGGTCCGGAATCCGAGCAGTTCGGTGTAGAAGGCCCGGGACCGCTCGACGTCGGTGACCGTGAGCCGCAGGTGGTGGACGGGGCCGAGGGTGAGCGGGATCGTCATGGAGCGCCTCCTGGGCGGCGTTGGAGTGGGTCGCGCTGACCAATGGTGAACTCCCGCGGCCGACCGAGGAAGCAGTGTGCATGGCGCGTGCTGCGGTCAGCCGGGGAGGCCGGGCTGCCGCAGGATCAGAACGGTGGCCAGGATGAGCAGCACCGAGCCGACGCCGATCAGCGCGTAGCGGACGGTATGCAGCTTGAAGGTGCTGCCGATCCCGACCAGGAACAACACCGCGGCCAAGAACACGGTGATCCGGATGTAGTCGTCGCCCACCTGCCCGGCGCGGTTGCCCGCGGCCGAGGCGGCGACGGCCTCGCGGTCGAGGGCGTCGGCCTTGGCCTGGTCGGCCAGCTTGTACTGGGGCATGTACGTGGGTCCGGGCGGGGACTGCGGGTTGTGGAAGGGATCGGTGGCTATCCAGGCGTCGAAGGCCACCTTGAACTCGGGCCGGAAGCGGCGCTCGGCGACGGCCTGCTTCTGCGGGTCGTCCAAGGTGAAGGCGGTGAACCAGGCGGTGAAGGTCGAGGAGTCGAAGTTGCGGGTCGACAGGGCGCTGAGGTCGGCGCGGGTGGCCAGGTTGCGCAGGGTGGCGGCTTGGGCGAGCTCGACGCGGGACTCGGTGCCCCACACGGCTGCGGCATAGCCTGACCAGGCGGCCGCGATCGTGACCAGCGACAGCAGCAGCGCCTCACCGATCTGCACGAGACGCGAATGACGGGTGCCGTCGGGCTGGTGCGGCTCCTTGTTGTGCTCGTGCACCTCCCGGCCGACCTCGATCGGCGACAGTCCCTCAGGCATCCAGGCGCCCCATAGCCATTAGACGAGTGGTCCAACCAGATGGTCGCCGCCGAGCGCCTCGCCATCCTCACCCCAGGCGGACGAAGCTGGGTACGCCTGGCCATTCGCGCGATGAGCAGGCGCTGACGCCGCGGGTCAGCCCAGCTCCTCCAGCCGCTCGGAGACGATGATCCGGCCCGCCGCCTCGATGAGCGCGAGGTGGGAGAACGCCTGCGGGAAGTTCCCCAGGTGCCTGCCGGTGCCGACGTCGAACTCCTCGGCGTAGAGCCCCAGCGGCGAGGCGACCCGCAACAGGCGCTCCATCAGGTCCCGGGCCCGCTGCTGCTCGCCGACGATCGCCAGCGCGGAGACGAGCCAGAACGAGCAGATGAGGAACGACCCCTCCTTGCCGGACAAGCCGTCGTCGGTCTCGTCGGTCCGGTAGCGCAGCACGAAGCCGTCCTCGGTCAGCCGCTCGGCGATGGCCATCACGCTGCTGTGCAGGCGGTCGTCGTTCCCCGGCAGGAAGCCGAACATCGCGGCGAGCAGCGTCGAGGCGTCCAGCGAGTCGGTGTCGTAGTGCTGGCGCAGGACGCCGTCGGCGGTGAGACCGCGGGACAGGATGTCCTCCTTGATCTCGTCCGCCGTGGCTCGCCAGCCTTCGGCCAGGTCCCGGTCGCCGCGGATCTCGGCCAGCTTGGCGGCCCGGTCCATCGCCACCCAGCACATGAGCTTGGACGAGACGTAGTGCTGCGGCTTGCCGCGGGCCTCCCAGATGCCCTGGTCCGGCTCCCGCCAGACCGCTTCCGCGCACGTGGCCTGCGACTGCACCAGCCCCCACAGCCGTCGCGGCAGCCGCTGGCTGCGCTGCGAGTGCAGCAGGATCGAGTCCAGCACGGCGCCGAAGACGTCGTTCTGGCGCTGGTTGTAGGCCCCGTTGCCGACCCGTACCGGACGCGCGCCGGCGTAGCCGGACAGCTCCTCGACGGTCGACTCGGAGAGGTCGCGGCGGCCGTCGATGCCGTACATGATCTGCAGCGAGCCGTCGTCGTTGGGCTCGAGGTCGGCGACGAACTGCATGAACTCGTCGGCCTCCCAGTCCAGGTTGAGGAAGTGCAGCGCCTGCAGGGTGAAGGTGGAGTCGCGCATCCAGGTGTAGCGGTAGTCCCAGTTGCGCTCGCCGCCCGGCGTCTCCGGCAGCGACGTGGTCAGCGCCGCGATCGTCCCGCCCGTCGGCATGTACGTCAGGCCCTTGATCGCCAGCGCCGACCGCTGCACCGGCTCGAACCAGCGGTGGTCGGGCAGCCGGGCCCGGCCGAGCCAGGCGCGCCAGTAGCGGGTGGTCGCGTCCAGCCGCCGGTTGGCCTCCTCGACGTCGCGCACGGACTCCAGGTCGTGCGCCCACGACAGGCGAGCAGTAGATCTCCTCCCCCGGGTGCAGGACATGCCTGGCCCGCACCCGGTCGCCCTCGATGCCGAGCTGCAGATCGGTCTGCAGCCGGACGGTCAGCCCGCCCGCGGTGCCGTCGGCGGCGTGCCGGCCGCCGTCGACCAGGGTCCACCGGGCCGGGATCCGCCCGTAGTCGAACACCGGCTCGCAGACCAGCTCGACCTCGACCGTGCCCTCCAGGCAGCGCACGGTCCGTACGAGCATGTGGTCGGCATCGTCGTCGGCCGGCGGCCGGGAATGCGGGGTGACGTCGTCCTCGCCCTCCCGCGCGCCCATGGTCAGCGCGTCCCGGACCACGATCCAGCCGGTCGGCGTCTTCCAGGTCGTGGCCAGGATGTTCGTGCCGGGCTCGTACACCCGCGAGGTCGGGTGGTGGATCCCGAACGGGCCGATCCGGAAGTAGCCGGCCTGCCGGTCCAGCAGGCTGCCGCAGATGCTCGGCGAGTCGAAGCTCGGCACGCACAGCCAGCCGACCCCGCCGTCCGGCGACACGAGCGCGCCGGTGTGGCAGTCGGACAGGAACCCGTAGTCGGCGATCGGCGGGAACGGCGACGGTGCGGCGGCGCTCTGCTCTCGTGGCTGCCGGGCCTTTGCTGCGCTCATCGCCCACTCCGTTCGCTGGTCGTCCTACGGACGAGTCAACGAGCGGTGCGGGGCACTGTCCTCATCCCGTACGGGTGGTCTGCATCCCGTACGGGTGGTCTGCGCCTCGAGCCTGCGGACAACAGCCCGGGTGTGCTGGGCCGTCGCCCGGACGTGCGGACGGCGTCCTCGATCTTGGCGAGCTCCCGCTCGGCGTCCTCGACGCCTTCATCCCCGGCGAATGAGTCCGGGGGCGTCCTGTGGGCGCCGAAACGGTCGACTGCTGCCCGCCGGGCGCAGACCCACCCCGACGGGATGAGGAGGGAGCCGCCTCCCACCCCTTCACTGGTGGACAGTCCGTGACGATGGCCTCTGCAGGGCGGTGGAGACGTGGCAGACGACCAGCACTACGACGTCATCGTGATCGGCACCGGCGCGGGGGGCGGCACGCTCGCCCACCGGCTGGCCCCTCCGGCAAGCGGGTCCTGCTCCTCGAACGCGGCGACTACCTGCCGCGGGAGCGGGACAACTGGGACTCCACCGCGGTCTTCGTCAAGGGCAAGTACCGGGCCCCGGAGTTCTGGTACGACCAGCACGGCCACGAGTTCCCGCCGGAGGTCAACTACTACGTCGGCGGCAACACCAAGTTCTACGGCGCGGCGCTGTTCCGGCTGCGGCCGGAGGACTTCGGCGAGCTGCGCCACCACGGCGGCATCTCCCCGGCCTGGCCGATCGACTACGACGACCTGGAGCCGTACTACACGCGAGGCCGAGCACCTCTACCTGGTGCACGGCCGGCACGGGGAGGACCCGACCGAGGGGCCGGCGAGCGCTCCGTACCGCGTTCGGGCCGGTGCGAGCACGAGCCGCGCATCCAGCAGCTCAGCGACGACCTGGAGAAGCAGGGACTGCACCCGTTCCACCTGCCGATCGGGGTCAACCTCACCCAGGACGAGCAGGGCCGGGCCACCCACGACAGCGTCTGCATCCGCTGCGACCGGGTCGACGGCTTCCCGTGCCTGGTCAACGCCAAGTCCGACGCCCAGGTCATCTGCGTCGACCCCGCGCTCGCGTACGACAACGTCGAGATGGTCACCAACGCCCACGTGCTGCGGCTGGAGACCGACGCGACCGGACGCACGGTCACCAGCGTGGTCACCGCGCTCGGCGACGGCTCGACGGTCGGCTTCAGCGCGGACGTGGTCGTGGTCGCCTGCGGCGCGGTCAACTCCGCGGTGCTGCTGCTGCGCTCGGCCAACGACCGGCACCCGAACGGGCTGGCCAACAGCTCGGACGTCGTCGGCCGCCACTACATGCGGCACAACAACCTGGCGCTGATGGCGGTGTCGAAGGAGCCGAACCCCACCCGGTTCCAGAAGACCCTCGCCCTGAACGACTGGTACCTGGGTGCCGACGACTGGGACTACCCGCTCGGCGGCATCCAGATGCTCGGCAAGTCCGACGCCGAGCAGGTCCGCAGCGGGGCACCGCGCTGGGCCGGCAAGGTCTCGCCGGAGATGCCGTTCGAGGTGCTCGCCCACCACGCGGTCGACTTCTGGCTGTGCGGGGAGGACCTGCCGCTGCCCGACAACCGGGTCACCCTCGGCCGCGACGGCAGCATCCACCTCGCCCTCGACGAGAAGAACAACATCGAGGGCGTCAAGCGGCTGCGGCACAAGCTGCGAGGGCATGCTCGGCGACCTCGGCATGCACCAGCACCGCCTGCTCGACCACAGCATCTACCTGCACAAGGGCATGCCGATCGGTGCCACCGCGCACCAGGCCGGCACGGTGCGCTTCGGCCGCGACCCGGCGAGCTCCGCGCTGGACGTCAACTGCAAGGCCCACGACCTGGACAACCTCTACGTCGTGGACACCAGCTTCTTCCCGAGCATCGGCGCGGTGAACCCGTCCCTGACCGCCATCGCCAACGCCCTGCGGGTCGGCGACCACATCGTCGACCGGCTGAGCTGAGCCGCACCGCGGCGACCGAGCCGGCACCGTCGTCCGACACCGACGAGCAGGAGAACCGGATGGCAACCGAGCAGATGGACGCGCTGGTGATCTTCGGCGCGACCGGTGACCTGGCGAAGCTGGAGACCTTCCCTGCCCTGGTGGGCCTCGTCGACCGCGGCGTGCTCGACGTGCCCGTGGTCGGCGTGGCCAAGAGCGGCTGGGGGCTCGACCAGTTCCGCGACTACGCCGCCGCGTCGCTGCGGCTCAACGGCATGGACGCCGGACAGCCCGGCCGCCACCAAGATGCTGGGGCTGCTCCGCTACGTCGACGGCGACCTCGACGACGACGCCACGTACGCGGCCATGGCCGACGCGATCGGGAGCGGCACGGCGCGGGCGTTGTTCTACCTGGAGGTGCCGCCGCCGCTGTTCGGGCGCATCGCCAAGGGCATCGCCACCAGCGGCCGGGCCGACGGCGCGCGGGTCATGGTCGAGAAGCCGTTCGGCACCGACCTGCGCCGGCGCCCAGGCAGCTGAACCGGACGATGAACGAGGTCTTCCCGGAGGACGCCATCTACCGGGTCGACCACTGGCTGGGTCTGGACCCGCTGGAGAACGTGCTGTTCGCCCGGTTCGCCAACTCGGTCATCGAGCCGCTGCTCAACCGCGACCACGTGGACAGCGTCCAGATCACGATGGCCGAGGCGTTCGACGTCTCCGACCGGGGCAGCTTCTACGACCGCACCGGGGCGATCCGCGACGTCGTGCAGAACCACATGCTGCAGGTCCTCGCCAGCGTGCTCGCCGACCCGCCCGGCGACCCGCGGCCACGACGACTGGCGGAAGGAGAAGGCCAAGCTGATCGGCGTCGCTGCGGCCGCTGACCCCGGCGGACACGGTCAAGGGCCAGTACGACGGCTACCTCGACGTCGCCGGCGTCGCGCCCGGGTCGACGCACGGAGACCTACGTCGCGGTGCGTCTCGCGGTCGACTCGCCGCGGTGGGACGGGCGTGCCGATCGCGATCCGGGCCGGCAAGTGCATGCCGGTCACCGCGACCGAGGTCGCCATCCGCTTCCGCCGCGTCAGCCCACGACATCCTCGACCCGGGCGCGACCTTCGAGCCGAACATGCTGCGGTTCCGCATCTGGCCGGAGAGCGAGGTCGGGCTCACCCTCAACGGCAAGAAGCCGGGAGCGGGCTGGGTCCCGCAGCGTCGAGGACCTCGCGTTCGCGCAGCAGCCGGGATCCGACATGCGCCCGTACGACCGGCTCATCGGCGCCGCCCTGGCCGGCGAGCGCTGGCTGTTCGCCCAGCAGCAGACCGTGGAGGCCGCCTGGCGGGTGGTCGACCCGGTGCTCGGCGACGTGGTCCCGGTGCAGCCGTACGCCCGGGGCAGCTGGGGACCCGAAGGAGGCCGACCGGCTGCTGCCCGAGGGCACGCACCTGGCACGACCCGGCCGGCTGAGCCGATGGACGGCCAGGAGCCACATGGACGACCACATCGTCCCCCGGCGGGTGGTGATCGTCGGCGGCGGCTTCGCCGGGCTGTTCGCCGCCCGGGCGCTGCGGCACCGGCCGGTCGAGGTCACCGTGGTCGACCGGGCCGCGCACCACCTCTTCCAGCCGCTGCTCTACCAGTGCGCCACCGGGGTGCTGTCCGAGGGCCAGATCGCGGTGCCCGCTGCGGCAGCCTGTTCAGGCGGTACGACAACGTCGACTGCGTGCTGGCCGAGGTGACCGACTTCGACGTGGACGGCCCGCGAGGTGCTGGCCGCTGCGGCCCGTGCGGCGGCACGATCCGAGCTCCCGTACGACGACCTGATCGTCGCCGCCGGCGTCCAGCAGTCGTACTTCGGCCACGACGAGTTCGCGCCGTACGCGCCCGGGCATGAAGACGCTGGCCGACGCGCTGGTGATCCGCCGGCGGGTCTTCGGCGCGTTCGAGATGGCGCAGACCGCGACCGACCCGGCCGAGCGCCGGCGCTGGCTCACCTTCGCCCTCGTCGGCGCCGGGCCGACCGGCGTGGAGCTGGCCGGCCAGATCCGCGAGCTGGCCACCCTGACCCTGCGCGACGAGTTCCGCCGCATCGACCCGGCGGAGGCCAGGGTGCTGCTCTTCGACGCCGGCACGAGCCGCTGGCCCCGTTCGGGCCGAAGCTGTCGGCCAAGGCGGCGACGTCGCTGACCAGGATGGGCGTCGAGATGCACATGGGCTCGATGGTCACCGACGTCGACCAGGACGGCCTGGTGGTGCGGGACAAGGACGGCGTCGTCCACCCGGTACGAGGCCGGCAACGTGCTGTGGACCGCCGGCGTCGCGGCCCCGCCGCTCGCCGGCATGCTGGCCAAGGCGACCGGGGCCGAGCAGGACCGGGCCGGGCGGATCGTCGTCCAGCCCGACCTCACGATCCCCGGGCACCCGGAGATCTCGGTCGTCGGGCGACCTGATGAGCCTCGACAAGCTGCCCGGGCGTGGCCGAGGTGGCGATGCAGTCGGGCTTCTACGCCGGCAAGCGGATCAGGCAGCAGGTCGACGCCGGCGGGACGGCCGCGAAGCCGCTGAAGCCCTTCCACTACCGCGACTTCGGCTCGGCCGCCTACCTCTCCCGCGGTCGGGCGGTGATCTCGGTGGGGCGGTTCCGCGCCAGCGGCCTGATCGGCTGGTTCGCCTGGCTGGGCATCCACATCGCGTTCCTGACGACGCTTCCGCAACCGGCTCGGCGCCATCCTGACCTGGGCGCTGGCCTTCAGCCGGGAGTCCCGACGGGAGCGCGCCTTCTCGATGCAGCAGATCGTCGCCGGCGCGGACGTCTACCAGCCGCGAGTTCGCCGGACGCCACGGCCACCGCGCCGACGGCAGGCCGGCGGCATCGACGACGCGAGGACGGTGACGCGGATGACCGGGCCGCGTACCAGTTCCTCGCCGACCAGCCGCCAGCTCCTGCCGGCGCGCGAGCAGATGGCCTTCACCCTGATGGTCCACGTCATCCTGGTGCCGCTCGGGGTGGCGCTGCCGTTCATCACCCTGGTGATGAACTACCTCGGCCTGCGCCGCAACGACGCGGTCGCCTTCCAGCTGGCCCGGCGCTGGTCGACGGTGATGGCGGTCCAGTTCGCCATCGGCGTCGTCACCGGCACCGTCCTCAGCCTCGAGTTCGGCCTGCTGTGGCCGGGCCTGATGGGCCGAGTGGGGAGACGTCTTCGGCATCGGCTTCGGCATCGAGGCGTGGGCGTTCTTCCTCGAGGCCATCCTCATCTCGATCTACCTCTACGGCTGGAAGCGGCTGAGCCCGCGGACCCACTTCCTGCTCGGGCTGCCGATCCCGTTCGTCGTCGCTGCTGGGCGCGTTCGGCATCCTGTCGGCCAACGCGTGGATGAACACGCCGCAGGGCTTCACCCTCGACTCGGCCGGGCAACCCGACCGCGGTCAACGTCGAGCAAGGTGCTCTTCAACCCGATGCTCGGCCCGCAGTACTGGCACTTCATCGCGGCCGCGTACATGACCGCGGGTTCCTGGTCGCCAGCGTCTACGCCGTCGGCTGGCTGCGCGGGCGCCGCGACCGCTACCACCGGCTCGGCTTCCTCGTCCCGTTCACCGTCGCCGCGATCGTCACGCCGGTCCAGATGGCACTCGGCGACGGCCTCGCCCGCGTCGGTCTTCCAGAAGCAGCCGGCGAAGTTCGCCGCCATCGAGATCGTCTGGACGACCGGACCGAACCAGGCCGAGTACCTCTACGGGCGGCTGCAGCCGGACGGCACCATCGACGGCGGCATCAAGATCCCCGGGCTCGACTCGTTCCTGGCCGGGTTCAGCCGCAGACACCGTGGTACCAGGGCCTCAGCGAGGTGCCGGCGGACGAACCGGCCGACCGCCGGCGAGGCGACCATCGCCCACTGGGCGTTCGACACCATGGTCGGGATCGGGACCGTGCTGCTGCTGCTCGCGCTCTGGTACGGGCTGGCCTGGCTGCGGCGGCGTGACCTGCCGCGGTCGCGCTGGTTCTACCGCTGCGCGGCCGTGGCCGGCGATCGCCTCGGTCGTCGCGGTCGAGGCCGGCTGGATCACCGCCGAGGTCGGCCGCCAGCCGTGGATCGTCTGGGAGCACATGAAGGTGGCCGAGGCGGTGACCAACATCAGCGCCGGCCCGATCTGGACCTCGTTCGCGATCCTCGTCGTCGTCTACGCGCTGATCGCCTGGGCGTTCGTGGGCCTGCTGCTGCGGATGCGGCTGCGCTGGCGGCGCCAGGACGCGCAGCTGGCCCGGGAGGAGACCGGCGAGCCGGCGGAGCCTGCGCGAGCCGGAGGAGCCGGCGCGGGCGGAGGCTGCGCCGTGACCAGCGCCGATGTCGTCGCCTTGGTGCTGGTCCTGGCGATCGCCGCGTACGCCTGTGGCGGCGGGGCCGACTACGGCGCCGGCTTCTGGGACCTGACCGCCGGCGGCGACGGACCGCGGCGCCCGGCCCCGGGCGCTGGTCGACTACGCGATGGCGCCGGTCTGGGAGGCCAACAACGTCTGGCTGGTCTTCGTGTTCATCCTGACCTGGACCGGGTTCCCGACCGTGTTCGAGTCCGTGATCTCGACCGCCTGGCTCGCCGTGATCCTCGCCGCGCTCGGGCTGGTGCTGCGCGGCGCCGGGTTCGCCCTGCGCAAGCCGACGCGGCAGCGGATCCGCCGGCGCCGCTACACCGCGGTGTTCGGGGTCGCCTCGATCCTCGCGCCGTTCTTCTTCGCCGCGGCGCTCGGCGGCGTGGCGTCCGGCCGGATCCCGGTGGGCAACCGCGCCGGCGACCCGGTCACCTCCTGGCTCAACCCGACCTCGGTGCTGTTCGGCGCGCTGGCCGTGACCGCCTCCGCCTTCCTCGCCGCGGTGTTCCTGGTCTCCGACGCCCGCCGGTACGGCGCGCCCGACCTGGAGGCCTACTTCCGGCGCCGTACGGTCCTGGCCGCCGGCGCGCTGGTCGTGGTGGCGGCGGTCGGGCTGGTCGTGTTCCGCTTCGACGCCCGGCACCTGTTCGACGGGCTGTTCGCCGGCTGGGGCCTGGCCTTCCTGCTGCTCGCGGTCGCCGCGACGGCCGGGACGGTCTGGCTGGTCCGCCGCGGCAACCACCTCGGCACCCGGCTGGCCGCGATCGCCGCCGTGGCGTCCATGGTGCTGGCCTGGGGCATGGCCCAGCGGCCGTACGCGCTGCCGACCACGCTGACCATCCAGGCCGCCGCCGGCGACCCGGACACCCTGCGCTGGCTGCTCATCGTCACCGGCGTCGCCGTCGTCGTGGTCGGCCCAGCGCTCGCCCTGCTCTACCGGCTGGACCTCACCGACCGGCTCGCCGCCGACCACGACATCGACCTCACCACGGCGCACGCGGCGCCGGAGGCGACCCTGACCTCATCGGCACGGGTTGACGCGGTCGACGGTCGGCTTCCGTCCGGCCCGCCGGTCGACGTCACCCCCGCACCCCCGGACGCGAAGCGGTCCTGACCGACTGCGACGACCCGAGATCCGAGTCGGGCACCGGATACCCCAGCCAGGGTCGGGCGCGAGACCTCGGCAGCTCGCCTTCGCCAGGAGGGCGGCCGACCTGATGCTGAGGCGCGGGCCCGTTCCCGACGGGTTAGGACGTCACACGCCCCACACGGGGGTGAGATCGTGGGCAACCTAGATTTCGCTGGTGGCCTCGGCTTTGCCGCTCTTCACGGCGGCTTGGAGGGCGGCGTAGTCGCGTTCGTTCTGGTCGGCGTAGGTCTCCGCGAACTCGGCGATCGCCCGGTCGAACTTGGCCGAGCTGCCCAGGTAGGCGGCCAGGGTGACGCGGTCGCCGGAGCGGGCGTGCGCCCGGGCGAGGGTCCACCCGCAGAGGCGGGCGTAGATCGCCATCCCGGCCGGAAGCATCTGCTCGATCGGCACCGAGAATTTCCAGTCCCGCAGCTGGCGCACATAGAAGTCGCGGTCGACCCCGTCCACGCCGGTCGCGCGGGTCCAGCCGAGGAAGATGTCGCTCTGGGCCTGCATCAGGTGCTGCCCGGCGACGACGCGCTCACCCTCGTTGTTGTACGTGCTGCGCCCGCAGTACTCGGCCAGCACCGATGGCTGGGCCTCCTTCGCCTGCAAGAACAGCGGCTCGATCCCGTCGCCGGCTTCCATCAGCACGACCCAGGCGCGGGTGCCGACGCTGCCCACCCCGACGACCTTGCGGGCCACCCGCACCATGTCGAACTGCCCGACCAGGTGCCGCCGGTCGGACTGCAGGGAGCGCCCGTACTTGGTCAGGACGTGATGGAGCTGCGCGTACAGCGCGTCGGACTGCATGTCGCTGAAGATGTCTTCGATCGGAACGACCATCGGCGGGTCGGCGACGAACTGGCGGTGCCCGTCGACGACGGTGGTGAGCTTGCCCAGCGCCTGCATGCTGTCCCGGGAGTGCGCCTTGGCCAGCATCGTCCTCGCCCGTCTTGAGCCTTTTCGCCTTGATCTGCGATCGGAACTGGCCGATGGTCTTCTCGATGTCCATGTGCGCGTACCACACGTCCATCAGGGACTGGTCCGCGAACGTGCGCATCGACTCCCGGTAGCCCTGTGCCGCCGCGAGGACGATCGTCCGACGGTCCTTGGTCGAGAACCCGTTGTCCCGGCCCGCCACGGCAAGGCTCGCCGCCAGCCGCTTGACATCCCACTCGAACGGCCCGGGAAGTGTCTCGTCGAAGTCGTTGACGTCGAAGACCAGCTGCCGCTCCGGCGACGCGAACGCGCCGAAATTCGACAGGTGAGCATCCCCGCACAACTGGACCCGCAGCCCCGACGTCGGTGTCCCGGACAGGTCCGCCGCCATCGGCAGCGCCGCCCCCCGGTAGAACGTGAACGGCGAGACCAGCATCCGCCCGTGCCGGATCGGCACCAACTCCGGCACCCGTGAGCTCGCCTGGCCCAACAGCAACCCGACCGGATCCCGCGCCCCGCCGGGCACGAACTCGGCATGCGACTCCAGCGGCGCCACCGCCCGGGCATCCTTGCCCAGCGCCACCCGGTCCGCACGACTCAGCTGCGGGATCGTCCGGGCACCGGACCCCCGTGCCCTACGACCGCGCGTCTTCATCGTCGTCATGTCACCCTCCCCACCGCTGCGGCCCGACGTCTCGCATCCCACCGTGGCTGGCGCCTGTTGCCGACACCAGACAAGCTCGCCATTCCGGGCCGGCCATCCTCCCGCACGAATGAACTCAACGGCGGCCAGCAGAGCCGTGGGTGCAGCACCAGCCCAGGCGCGGTACCGACGCTGCCGAGCCCGGCGGGCCCTGCCGCAGCATTCGGGTGCCTTCAGTTTGGTCGCCGACGATGGCGCGCCACCTCTGCCGGGACCCACCGCGGACGGCTCGCTCGTGCGCGGCGGCCGGGACGGTCAACGAGATCACCGCGGACGCTCGCAGCTCCGCACGGTCGGTGATGGGCAAGCGGCAGGCCGGCTGGCAACCGATCACCCCCAGTGTCAAATTGCCTTGTACGAAGTTAGCCCAGAGTTGGATAAGATCTTTGCCTGCTCTATAGGAGGTGCGCCATGGTCAGCGTGGATCGACGGACTTTCCTACGAGGCGCGGCAGTGGCTGCCGGCGGAGCGGTGCTGGGTGGGCCCTTCCAGGGGTTCGTCGCTCGCTCCGCCGCCGCCGACCCCGCCCGATCTGGCCGCGGCGAGCTGCGGCCGATCCCGGATCTGCGTGACGGCGCTGTGCGGCTGTGGTTGCCGGCCGGATTCCGGTACCGGTCCTTCCACGACACCGAGTTCCCGGTCGTGCTCGACGACGGCACCAGCCTGCCGGGCCGGCACGACGGCATGGCGGCGTTCGGCCGGAGCAACGGTAACGTCGTGCTGGTCCGCAACCACGAGGTCAACGGCCCCGGATCGCCGTTCGGTGACGCCGCCGAGGCGTACGACTCGATGGCGCAGGGCGGGACGACGACCGTCGAGGTGACCCGCACGGGCGAGGTCGTGCGGAGCTTCACCAGCCTCAATGGCACTCAGATGAACTGCTCGGGCGGGCCGATGCCGTGGGGCAGCTGGATCACCTGCGAGGAGACGATCAACGGCCCGGACGTGGGTCCCGACTTCACCGGGGTGTCCAACGTCCCGCTGACCCAGCGGCACGGGTTCATCTTCGAGGTGCCGGTCCGCGGGCAGTCCGACCGCGAGCCGGTTACCGCCGCCGGCCGGTTCGCCCACGAGGCCGTGGCGTTCGACCCGCGCTCCGGCGTCCTCTACCTCACCGAGGACAACTTCGGCTTCCCCTCCGGCCTCTATCGCTACCTCCCGCGGCGCAACCCCCTCCACACCGGCCGGCTCGGCAACGGCGGCCGGCTGCAGATGCTGGCGGTCAAGGGCCGGCCGAACCTCGACCTGGCAGCGGACCAGCCGAAGCGCGCGACCTACCGCGTCGAGTGGGTGGACATCGACGACCCGGCTCCGAGCTTCCCATACACGCCTGGCCAGACCGCGCCGACCACCAACAACCAGGCCCTCACCCACGTTGGGAACCAGGGACGAGCCCAGGGCGCGGCGTACTTCTCCCGCCTGGAGGGCGCGGCCTACGACAACGGCGTCGTCTACTTCTGTTCCACCCAGGGCGGCGGACCAGCCGAAGGAAACCTCGGGCCCATCGCGGACGGCTACGGCAACGGTCACGGACAGATCTGGGCCTACCACACCCACGCCAAGATCCTGCAGCTGATCTACCAGTCGCCCGGACCGGACGTGCTCGACTTCCCGGACAACGTCACCACCAGCCCAAGGGGCACACTCGTCGTCTGCGAGGACAACGTCAACGACAACTACCTGCGCGGCCTGACCAGAGGCGGCCAGCTGTTCGACATCGCCCTCAACCGGCTGGTGAGCAGCACCGGCACGCCACGGTTCGACGACGAGTTCGCCGGCTCCACGTTCAGCCCCGACGGGCACACATTGTTCGTCAACATCCAGGCCAGCCGCGGAATGACCTTCGCGATCTGGGGGCCGTGGCGCGCACTGGGCGTGTGACAGCTTCAGCGAGACCAGCGTCGAGCGGCGGTTCTGTACACGCAGCGGCAGACCTGCTCATCGGTGAGAGGGCACCGCGCGATCGGCCGAGTGCACGACTTGCGCATGACCGGATGTCTCGTCGTGCAGCCTCCTCGTGCAGCCTCACAGCCGACCGGCGGGGCCGCGCGACCGAGGACGGCCGAAGGCCGCCCGCAGTGTCGCGGCGGACGCGCCCGGCCCGCCCCTGCCCCGCCGAAGGCGGCGCCTTGATCCTCCAGCGGCTGCCGTCCCGGCCGCAGGGTCCTGCGGATAGGACGCCGGCGTCAGCTCACGTGCTCGATCTTGCCGGCTCGCCAGGTCTTGTCGAAGAAGGGCTGGAGTGGGCTGTACAGGCGCAGGATGACGAACCAGCCCCTGTCGGGGTCGGTCTGGATCCAGTTGCCCGCGGCGACGCCGTCGGGCTGGATGGGTGAGAAGTAGATGACGGTGGCCCCGTCAGGCTCCGCCTCAGCTGCCGGCGTGGGGAACATCTGGCTGCCGGTCGACCATAGGAACGGTCCATGCCCGGGTCATCACGCTGATTGCGTGAGGCGGGCGGGACAGCGGTGCTCCGGGCCAACGCCGGCTCAGCCGGTGTCGTCGTTGCTGCGGAACGCGTCGCGGAGGCTCAATTCGCCAACGGGTGGTGGGAGCGGAGGTTGCGCGCCGGCGGTCAGCGTCGGACGCTGGTCGCCGCCACGGATGAGTGTCCCGACTCGACCAGCGTCCTCGGCGAAGACCGATCCGGCGCACGCACCGATCAAGACGCAGATCGCGGCGCCGGAGAACCAGGTCACCAAGGCGAGGGCGACGCCGAAGAAGCCGAACTGTGCTTCGTTCTTCGTCACGACATCTGGCATCCATATCGTTGCGGACGCTGCGAACACGGCCATTGCGACGCCGGTAATCACGCCGGTGGGTAGCAGTACCCGTGGCCGTACGTCGCCGAGCAGAAGGAACCAGGCGGTGAACCACCACAGCCCCGAGGTCACGGCCAGTGACACGATGGCGAAGAGTCCCAGTCCGAGCCCACCGCCGAGGGCGCCGCGCAGACCGCCGAGTAATGCCACGCAGCCCAGAACCACGAACAGCCAGGCCGGTCCCCGCCACTGCCCGCCGGTTCGTGCGCCCGCGGGTCGCCGCCACGCGCGGAGGTACACGCGCTGCAGCGCGGTGGTGAACGAGCTCGCATAGAAGATGGTGAGCAGCAGACCGAGCAGACCGGTCGCCCTCCGGACGTCGTCCGACGACGCGAATGCTTCTCTGGCCAGAGTGAGCGCGTCTCCCCGCATGCCGAGTCGAGCGGTGACGGTGGTGATGATCGACGAACGGACGCGCTCGGGCGCAAAGGCAGCGACGACGATCACGAGCGGGAAGAACGAGACGAACGCCTTTCCGGCGAGCGCGACGCTCCGATCCACGAACTCGATCTCGAGCATGCGCTCCCACACACGCCAGAGGAGCAGCCGCTCCAATCGCGTCCGCAGTAGGGCGATGCGCTGTCGCACCTTGATGCCTCGGAACGCGAGACCCGGTCCTGGCATGGCTGTTCGGTCCTAGACTCCTTGGAGTGCCTGGAGTCTGCCGGTCCGGATCGCGTTCACGAACTCCTGGTAGTCGAGGTCGTTCTGGTCGGCGTAGCGCTTGGAGAAGTCGGCGACCGCTCGGTCGAATGCGTCCGAGTCTCCGAGGCACTCGCTGATGGCGATCGGGTCGCCGGAGCGGGCATGGGCGCGGGCCAGCGTCCACCCGCAGATTCCCGCGTAGAAGCCGAGGGCCGACGGCGACAACGCCTCGACCAGTGCCGAGCCCTTCATGTCGCGCAGCTGCCGCCAGTAGAGGTAGCGGGAGACATCCGCGCCTCTTGTCCAGCCCAGGAAGATGTCGCTGGCCGCCTGCATCATCCGCTGCCCCTGGACGACCCGCTCGCCGGGCTGCCGGAAGCGGCTCTTCGGCAGGTGGTCCTCCAGCACCGACGCGGAGGCCTCCTTGACTTGCAGGAACAGCGGGTCCTGTCCGTCCCGCCCCTCGAGAAGGCCGATCCACGCGCGGGTTCCGACGCTGCCGACGCCGACGACCTTGCGGGCGACGTCGACGAGCTCGAACCGCTCCAGCAGATGGCGCCGGTCGTTCTGCAACGTTGCCCGGTAGGCCCGGAACTGCTCATGGAGGACCTTGTCCACGTCCCCCGGCTCCATCCCGTAGGTGGCCGCCAGGTCGCGCAGCGGGACCACGATCGGCGGCTGGCTGACGATTCGGTACCGTCCGTCGACCAGCTCGGCGAGCTTGGACAGGGCCTGCAGGCTGTCCCGCGTTCGGGCCTTGTCGATGTTCTTCTTCGCGCGCTTGAGCTCCTTCGCCGCCGCCTTGCCCTTGGCCTGCGCCTGCATGGCCGGCAGGATGTCCTCCTCGGCGAGGTGCGCGTACCAGATGTCCAGGGTGCGCATCTGCGCGAAGCTGGCCATCGCCTCGCGGTAGGCCGCCACCGAAGCAGTGGTCACGGCCCGCGCATCCGCCTTGGCGAAGCCGTTGTTGCGGGCGGCGATCATGAAGCTCGCGGCCATCCGTTTCACGTCGTACTCGAACGGGCCCGGAAGCGTCTCGTCGAAGTCGTTGAGGTCGAACATCAGCCGGCGCTCGGGCGAGGCGAACGCGCCGAAGTTGGACAGGTGGGCGTCGCCGCACAGCTGTGCGCTGAGCCCAGCCGTCGGCGTGTCCTTCAGGTCGGCCGCCATGATCTTGGCAGCACCCCGATAGAACGTGAACGGCGAGACCATCATCCGGCCGTGGCGTACGGGCACCAGGTCGGGCTCACGAGTGGTGTTCTGTTCCTCCAAGAGGGCGACCGGGTCGGGGCGACCCACCGCCGGCTCCCAACCGGCATGGCTCGAGGGAGGCGTCCGGTTGCCAGCCTCCTTGCCACGAGCTCTGCGGTCGTCTGTGCTCAGGTGCTCGACCTTCGCGGTCATGAGGCACCTCCTCCATCGGATCGGAAGCGCCGCCCTGGGCTGGTCCCTGGCTACGCGGGATTGCATGGCAGACGGCGAAACCAGCCGGGTGCGGTCGCCGACGAGAACCGTGCGGTTCTCTCCTGCGGCTGCTCTGGCTGACACTCGCACCGTAGTGAGAGGGCTGGAGATTGGCATCACGCACAACGCATGAACGCCGCGGACCGGGTGGCCACCCGAGCGCCGGTTCGCACGATCTGCATGATGCAATTTTTGGCTGTCATGGGCTTCACTTGACTGGGGTTTGCTCCGCGACCCGATCGGTCGCCGGAGGTCTCACCCGCGGGTCGCCGGCTGACCGTCGGCCGGCACTGACGTGAAGGGAGGCGCCAGCGTGGACTACACGGATCGACTGCGCTCGCTCGGGCTCAACGATGCGCGCATCGCCGACGGGTCTCTGGCAGCGTTCGGCAGCGACTCGCTGGTGCTCGATCCGAGGACGCTCGAGCTGGTCCGCCTTGCGGCGTTGGTGGCGGTCGGAGGGGCTGTGCCGTCCTACGGTGCCCAGGCCGATTCGGCGGTGAGTGCGGGCGCTTCGGCGGCCGAGATCGTCGACGTTCTGGTCGGTGTCATTCCGGTGGTGGGGCTGCCGTGCGTGGTCGCGGCCGCGCCGAAGCTTGCGCTGGCGCTCGGCTACGACCTCGATGAGGCCCTGGAGTAACAAGCGGCGAGTAATGCTCGTCTAGGGCCACTCGTGGTCGGTTACTGGGAGCGAGGGCGCCGGGTGGCCCGGAGGGTTACGCGTGGGACGCTCCCGCGCGGTCGCTGCCGTGGACGGCCAGGGCCATCTGCCACAGGCGGTGCCAGTTGATCACCGGCTTGGGCTCCGGCACTCCTGGACGGTTGCGCGGCACCCTGACCCGCAGCGCGCCGGGCAGCACGGTGCAGCGCACCGGCGTGTCCAGCAGCAACGCTTCGCCGTCGACCCCGACCGGGATCTGGTCCGCGTCGGCATCGACGACGACCTCCGTGGTGGTCATCATCGTGATGCCGCGCAAGCGCCTACCTGCGAGCAGAGCAGCTGCTTCGGCGGCGTTGCGCACCCTTATGCCGACCACGCCGAGCACGCCCCGGTCCAGCCTGGCCCGGCGCCCGAGTCCGGCGATGTCGCCCATCCCGTAGACGTTGTTGCTGACCAGCACCGCCTGCGAACCCTCGACGGTCACGCCGTCGACCTTGGTCACCAGATGCGGCCCGCTGCGGCCGACGAGCAGGTCAGGCAGCATGTCGGCGGTCGTGCCGGCCTTGTCGTCGCGGTAGGCCGGGCTCTGCACGATGGCCGCGTAGGCGCCGAAGGAAGAATTGTTGACGAACGGCCGGTCGCCGATGAAGCCGAGGTCGACATGCAGCTCGACGCCGTCGCGGAGGGCATCGAGGCAGGTGGACGGATCCTCCCGGTCCAGCCCGAGGTCGAGGGCGAAATGGTTGCGGGTGCCGGCCGAGATGACCAGCAACGGGAGGTCGTGCCGGGCGGCGACACCGGCGACCAGCGCCTGGGTGCCGTCCCCGCCGGCCACGCCGAGCAGGTCGGCGCCGTTGGCCACCGCCGTGCGGGCCAGCTGTCCGACATCGACGGGCCCTGGCCCCTCGAGCAGAGCGACCTCCGCCCCGAGCGCCTCGGCCTTCTCCTTGAGTCCGAACTTGGCCACCTTCCCGCCCCCGGAGCGCGGATTCATGATCAGGTAGGGCCGCCGGGGCGACGGGCTGTCGTACTCGCGCATCTCACCCGGGCTCGGGTCGCGGCGCAGCGCCGCCCGGCCGAGCGCGACCGCCAGGGCCAGCAGCGCGAAGGCCACCAGCACGACCCAGACCAGCTCCTTGCTCGTGTAGAGGATCAGCACGGCGGCGGCCACCAGGACGGCCAGGACAACGGCCAACCAGCGCACGATGCCCTTGTGGGTGAGGGCCCACCAGACGCTCGCGCCGATCACGGCCAGGCCGACCACGCCGACGATGATCGCGGCCAGGCTGGCCTGGAAGCCGATCGCCAGCAGCGGCACCGCTATCGAGGCCGCCGCGGCGAGGATGGCGCCCCGTGCCAGCCAGCGCTGGCCCACGGTTGCTCGTCCAGGGATTTGTTCCTCGATCGCCACCATTCCCCCGATCACCGCCCTGCGCTCCCGTACACACCTGGCTCGATGCTGACCTCGCCGGTCAGGGCGGTCATCACTCCGATCGCGTGAAAGCGCTCGGCCGGCAGCTCGAGTACCGGGGCACGGCGATTCATGCGATGCGCATGATGCCCGGCGTCCCTCGCGAGCGCACAGTCGCAGCCGAGGGAGCAGATGCTGCGACTGCGACGCCGTCGCCGTCGACTCAGAGCACGAGCCGCGGCGGTCCGAAGTTGCTGCGTGCTGCCTGCCGCACGCCCGCACCCGCACAGTCGGCGAGGGGGACACGATGGGTGGGTTGACTGCTCTGGCGGCCGTCGTGGTCGCCTACACGCTGGTGGCGTCACAGCTCGATCGCTGGTGGATCACCGGGCCGATGGTGTTCGTCGTCGCCGGCCTGATCCTCGGTCCGGGCGGGCTGGATGTGCTGCCGTTCTCGCTGGGTAACGAGACGATCCTGACGATCACCGAGGTGACCCTGGCTCTGCTGCTGTTCGCCGATGCCTCGACGATCCAGTTGCGGGATGTCGAGGGCGATGCCGGACTCCCCCGGCGGCTGCTGTTCGTCGGGCTACCGCTGACGATCGTGGCCGGCGCGCTGCTGGCCTACCTCATGTTCCCGCACGTCGGGTGGGCCGCCGCGGCGCTGGTCGCGACAATCCTGGCTCCCACCGACGCAGCGCTCGGCCTGGCCGTCGTCACCAACAAGGCCGTGCCGGCGCGGATCCGGCGGGCGCTGAACGTCGAGAGCGGCCTCAACGACGGGATCGCCACCCCGTTCGTCACCCTGTTCATCGCCGCGGTCGCGGCCGAGGAGTCCCTCGGCGACACCGCCTGGGGACTCGAAGCGGTCAAGCAGATCGGGCTGGCGATCCTCACCGCGGTCGTGGTCGGGTACCTCGGCGGCCAGCTCATGACGGTCGCCATCGCACGGGGCTGGACCTCGCGGGTGTCCGAGCAGATCGCGATCCTGGCCCTCGCGTTGCTCGCGTACGGGGGATCCGTCGCGATCGGAGGGAACGGGTTCATCGCCGCGTTCGCCGGCGGCATCTTGTTCGGCGCCGCCACTCGCCGTCGCTTGGCCGAGCCGGTCCAGTTCACCGAGACCCTCGGCCTGTCGGCCTCGTTCCTGGTCTGGTCGATCTTCGGGGCGCTCTTTGTCGGAGAGCTGTTCAACGAGGACCTCTCGGCTCGACCGATCGTCTACGCGGTCCTGAGCCTCACGGTGATCAGGATGGTGCCGGTGGCGATATCCCTGTTCAGAACGCGCTTGCGGCCGGCCACCGTGGCGTTCATGGGCTGGTTCGGTCCACGCGGACTCGCCTCGGTCGTGTTCACGCTGCTCGCCCTGGAGGAGATCGAACACGGCGGCGACGGCCAGCTGCTCCTGCAGACCGTCACCTGGACCATCCTGCTCTCCGTCGTCCTGCACGGCATCACGGCCTCCCCGCTCGCGGCCCGGTACGGAGCGGGGATCGCGGCAGCCGGGGACATACCGGAGAAGCAACCGTCCCGTGAGCCTTCCGTCCGTATCCGCGACCTTGCCGGACGACACAGCCAGGAACGCTCGACCGACGTCGGCGGACCACGTGCGGGAGCCGGGATGACGACGTGACCACCGGAGAGGTCCGGGCGCTGTCCCGGGCGGAGCGCCGGCGCCGCATCACGCTCGCATTGCTGCGGTCCGCCGCGGTCACGGTGGTTCTCGTCGCCGCGTACTACCTCTGCCCGCTCGATCGCCTGAGCCATGTCCCGATCGGTATCTCGCTGACCGTGGGTTTGGTGGCCCTGACCACGGTTGCGACCTACCAGGTGCGATCGATCGTCCGAGCTCGACACCCGGCCGTACGTGCGGTCGAGGCGCTGTCGGTCACGGCACCGCTGTTCCTGCTGCTGTTCGCAGCGTCGTACTACCTGATGGCCAAGGCCGATGCCGGCAACTTCAACGTGCACACGCTTACCCGTACCGATGCGCTGTACTTCACCGTCACCGTCTTCGCCACCGTCGGGTTCGGCGACATCAACCCGACGAGCCAGGCAGCTCGCGTGCTGGTCATGGTCCAGATGATCCTCGACCTCATCCTGCTGGGCCTCGGGATCCGCATCTTCGCCGGCGCGATCCAGGTCGGCCGGCAGAACGCTGGCAACAACGCGCCCACCGCACCGGCGCCGCCCCCCGCCACCGAGGACGACCGGACATGAGGGCGATCGAACGACATCCCGACGACGACGCGAGTGCCGATTCACGTGATCTGCATGATGCAGGCGATGCCTGCTCGGGCGCTCAATGATCGAGCGGTTTGCCAGCGAGCGTCGCCGCCGCGCGGCTCGCCTGTCACCACCGACAGGTGGTCCGTCGCGGCGGCGGAGTTGCTATCGCGCCACAGGATTTCAGTGTCTTGAGGAGGAGCCATGGCGAAGGCGGACGGGGTGTTCATCTACATCGGGACGTACCCCAGCGAGGTCGCGGCGCGGGGTGACTACGACGTCGTGAAGGACCTGCACAGTGTCGGCGCGGTCGGTTCGTACGACGCCGCGGTGATCACGAAGGACGACGACGGCAAGGTCCACGTCAACAAGGACGAGACGGCCACCCGGCACGGGACGTGGGGCGGTATCGCGGCGGGCGCGTTCGTCGGGTTGCTGTTCCCGCCGGCGATCATCGCGTCCGCGGCCGTCGGCGGTGCCGTCGGCGGTGTGAGCGGGCACCTGTGGAAGGGCATGTCCCGCTCCGACGTCAAGGAGTTCGGTGAGCTGATCGACGCCGGTCAGGCGTGCCTGCTCGTCATCGGCGAGTCCACGATCGAGTCCGCGCTGGAGAAGGCCGGACTCAAGCCCGACAAGCACGTGGGCAAGCAGGTCGACGCCAGCAGCAAGGACGTCGACGCGGCCGTGGTGGACACGGCCAAACAACTCGGCTGACCCGACGCGGCCGCCTTCCCCGGTCGACGGGCGTCCGCATCGGGAAGCCACGGTCACGGATCGCCATCCCGACCGGAGGACGGAGAGACTCATGTCGGAGCTCAGCACCCCGGCCACCTCGGACGGGCCGGGCGTCAATCCCCGCGTCCAGGCGGCGAAGATCGCGATCATGGAGATGGCCGCCACGTGGGTGGTGCGCACGGCGCTCAACTCCGGCTTCCGGCGCGCCACGGGCAACTCTCCCCCGACCGCCCGCGACCCTGACGTTCCGTACCGACGGATCATCGCCTGGGCGGCCATGACGG
The DNA here is from genome assembly GCA_963770145.1 of uncultured Actinomycetota bacterium. GTDB lineage: Bacteria > Actinomycetota > Actinomycetes > Mycobacteriales > CADCTP01 > CADCTP01. Next base: position 358,618 of record CAVYOJ010000006.1, read on the forward strand.
CCGCAGCCGTGACGGCCGCCGACATCGTCGCCGACCGCGTAGTCCTGCGGCCCCGGCCGCGCAGCGTCGGGATCCACCGGGACCTCGACAAACAACGGAACGAAAGGAAGAACGATGACTGAGCCGACAAGTGAGACGCCGGTCCTGGACCTGATCGCGAGCATGACCGCGGACTCCGTCGCCGCGTCGAGTCTCGATACGGCAACACTCATGCTCGTTCGCCTTGCCGCGCTCGTCGCGGTCGACGCCCCGGCGGTCTCGTATCTGCTGAACCTCGGCGTGGCGAGCGAGATCGGTCTGGACGCCGAGCAGGTTCGGGGGGTGCTGGCCGCGGTCGCACCGATCGTCGGCACCCCGCGGGTCACGTCCGCCGCTGGCAAGATCGCCGACGCGCTCGACGTCGCGATCGAGATCGCCGAGCTCGACGAGGAGAGCGGGGAGTAGCCGCGCCAACTCGTCGCTGGAAGCGCTCACTGCCCGCTCCGGGCTCTGGTGGCGCTCGCCGCCTGCTCGGCGCTGGCTACGACCGCGACGCGCTCATCGAAGGCTGGGTAGGCCGAGGACCGACGAGGAGGCCGATTCGCGTGACCGGGACTGTTGATCATGCCTGACGAGCCGGACGCCAGCGCGGCCGACTCGACCGGGCGGCGTGCGGAGTCGAGCACCGGCCCGGCGCTGCTGGGGTGGGTGCCCAAGCTCGGAGTCTTCGCCTGGAGCTTCGTGGGGTTCGTGGTGGCCGCGATCATCGTGGCCGCCGCGCTGGGCGCGGTGAGCGAGATCGTGCTCCCGCTGACGTTCGCGGCGGTGCTGGCCGTGATCTTCAAGCCCGCGGTCGCGAGTTCTCGAACGGCACCGAGTCAAGCCCACCCTGGCCGCCGGCCTGATCGTCCTCGGCCTGCTCGCCCTGATGACCGCCGTCATCGCCGCCACCGTCCGCGGCATCACCGACCAGACCGACGAAATCGGCGACTCGGTCGACAAGGCCATCGGCAACGCCGTCGACACCCTCGGCATCGATCAGGCCTCCCTCGACAGCGCCCGGGCCGCCGTCAAGGAAGCGGCGCCGGCCGTCACCGGCGGCTTCCTCACCCATCTGCTGTCCGGCGTCAACACGCTGGTCGGCTTCGCCAGTGGCCTGATCCTGGGCGCCCTGATCATGTACTACCTGCTCAAGGACGGCACCCGACTGCGGCGCTCGCTCGTCGGCCAGGTCGACCCGAGGCTCCGGGACGAGGTCGACGACTTCTTCGGCGATTCCATCCGGGCCCTGCGCGAGTACGGGCGCGGCCGCACCATCATGTCCGCCATCGTGGCGGTGGTCATCGGCATCGCCGCCCTCCTGCTCGGGCTCCCGCTGGTGTTCACGATCGTCGTGGCCAACTTCATCGGCGGCTACATCCCCTACATCGGCGCCTTCCTCGGCGGGGGGCTGGCCGTCATCATCGCCCTCGGCGACGGCGGACTCAGCAAGGCCGCGATCATGCTCGTGATCGTCCTCGCCGCCAACCTGTTGCTCGAGAACTTCGTCGAGCCCAAGGTGATGAGCCAAACCCTCGATATCCACCCGTTGGTCGTGCTCGTCGTGACCGCGCTCGGTGGCCTGCTCGGGGGCATCGTCGGCCTCATCCTGGCCGTGCCCGCCACCGTCATCGCCGGCGACGCGATCAGCCGCCTCAGATCCAGAGGCATCATCGACAAGGTCGCCGACCGCGCCCAACCCACCCTTCAACGCGTGCTCGACTGACCTGGTCGCCCGACCAAGCGCCGGGTTCAGGTAGATGACCAGCTCCGCCGGCCGGGTCGCGATGGCTCGGACAGACCGCTCCTGGGCGCCCCCGGGTAGCTCTGGCGGCGGGCGATGTCCTTGTCCCGACTTCATCCGCGGCGAATGAGGTCACACAGGACCGAAGCACGCGACGCTCCGGTCGTGACCGAGGTTCCCGGGGGGGCGCCGTCGACGGTCGCCGAGCTCGACGCGTTGCTGCTCGAGGCCAAGCTCTCGGTCCCGGGACCTCGCCCGGGTTCGGTGAGTCGCGCCGAGCTCATCGAGACCGCCAGGGCGAGCGACCGCCGGGTGGTCGGTGTCACCGCGCCGGCCGGCTACGGCAAGTCGACCCTGCTGGCCCAGTGGGCTCGGGCCGAGGACCGCCGCGTCGCCTGGGTGTCGCTCGACCGCTTCGACGACGACCCGGCGGCACTGCTGACCCTCCTCGCGTCCGCATACGCGCAGGTCATGCCCGGCAACGACAGCCTGGTCGCCGACATGCGCGGTCACGGCGTGTCCGTGTTGGGGCGCGCCGCGCCGCGGCTCGCCTCGGCGTTGCGGACGAGCCCGGCCCCGTTCGTGGTCATGCTGGACGACCTGCACGAGCTGCGGTCGCCTGACTGCCAGGACGTGCTCGGCGTGGTCATCTCGGGCGTTCCGGCCGGCTCCCAGCTGGTCGCGGCCAGCCGCTCCGAGCAGGCTCACCTGCCCCGGCTGCGGGCAGCGGGGGACGCGCTGGAGTTCCGCGCGAGCGACCTGGCCTTCGACGCGGCCGGGACCGAGCAGATCTTCGCCCAGGCGCGCCTGAGCGTCACCCCGGAGCTGGCGGCCGCGGTGACCGACCGGACCGAGGGCTGGCCGGTCGGTGTCTACCTGGCCGCGCTGATCGCCAACGACAGCGACGGCGAAGCGTTGACGGTCTCCGGCGACGACCGGTACGTCGCCGACTACCTCTATCGCGAGTCGCTGCTGCACCTGCCGGGAGACGTCCAGCGGTTCTTGCGCCGCACGGCGGTGCTCGACCAGCTGTGTGCTCCGCTGTGTGACGCCGTCGTAGGAGAGCCCGGGACGCAGGGGCACCTGCGGAGTCTCGAGGCGTCGAACCTGTTCCTCATCCCGCTCGACCGCCGCCGGGAGTGGTTCCGCTACCACGCGCTGTTCCGGGAGTTCCTGCTCGGCGAGCTGCGCCGGGTCGAGCCCGAGATGGTCATGAAGCTGCACCTGCGGGCGGCGGACTGGTACGAGTCCCAGGGATCCCCCGCGACCGCCCTGGAGCACCTGCTGAACACGACCGAGCGGGACCGGTGCGTCCAACTGGTGACCGAGTTGGTCCTGCCGACCTACCAGGCGGGCCAGTTGTCGACCGTGCAACGCTGGCTGTCGGCGCTCGGCGACTCCGCTATCGAGGAGTATCCCCCACTCGCCGTGCTGGCCGGCTACATCGCCGTATTCACGGGGCAGATTGCCGAGGCGCAACGCTGGGCGGCCGTCGTCGACGCGGCGTCGTTCGACCTGGTGCCGGCCGACGGCACGGCATCGTTCGACTCGGCCCGGGCGATGTTGCGGGCGGTCATCTGTGCTGAAGGCCCGGAACAGATGATGATCGACGCCGACATCGCGCGTCGCGCAGGAGCCGCCGTGGAGCGTCTGGCGCGACACGGCGCTTGTGCTTCAGTGCCGAGGCGCATCTGCTCGCCGGGGACGTCGACCAGGCCGCCGCGCTGTTCGCCGAGGCGTCCACCCTGGCGGTCGCACAGTCGAACACGGATTCGTTGGTCGACAGCGAGGCCGAGCTTGCCTTGTTGGCGATGGATGGCGGGCGATGGGTGGAGGCGGCCGGGCATGTGGAGGTGGCGCTCGCCGCCATCGATGAGTTCCGGATGCATGACTACGTCACCAGCGTGCTCGCCTTCGTCGTCGCGGCCCGGCTCGCTGTGCACCGCGGCGACCTGAAGGAGGCGGACCGGCAACTCACCCGGGCGATGCGAGCCCGTCCGTCCTGCACGTTCGTACTGCCATGGCTCGCCGTCCGGGTGCGGTTGCAGCTGGCCAAGGTGCACAGGACCATCGGCGACCTCGCGACCGCTCGTCACCTGCTGCTGGAGATCGACGACGTCCTGCTCCACCGGCCGGCGCTCGGCACGCTCGTCGACGAGGTCGCGGACCTTCGCCGGCTCGTCACCGCGAGCACATCGGAGGGAGCAGTCGGCGGCACGCCGCTGACGCCGGCGGAGCTTCGACTGTTGCCTTACCTGCAGACGCACCTGACGATCCGCGAGATCGGCGAGCGGCTGTTCGTCTCCCGCAACACGGTCAGCACCGAGGTCGGCTCGATCTACCGGAAACTCGGGGTCTCGTCCCGCGGCGACGCTGTGGCCCAGGCGATGAGGATCGGACTGCTCGGCGGGTAGCCGACCTCACTCGCCGGGTTGGCGTTCCAGGGCATCGTCGAGGTCGTACCCGAGCGCCAGCGCGAGCTTCGGCGCCGCCGCCACCACGCACGGCAGCCCCACCACCGGAATGACACCGACCAGCACGTCGACGATCTCGGCCGCCGTCGCGCCCGCACTCACCGCCGAATCGGCCTGGGCCCCGTACGACGGGACCGCTCCCCCGACCGCCACCAGCGCGGCGAGCCGGACGAGCTCCAGTGTCTTCTGATCGAGCACCACCGGCTCGAAGTCCGTCGGCTTCACGGCGCCTTCCGCGAAGCGCGCGTCGTTGAGGCCGAGGGACCGCAGTCGATCCGTGTAGTCCACGCTGGCCCATTCCTCCCCATCAATGCCATCCGACGCGATCACTGCCACGTCGTCCCCGGGGCGATCTGTCCAGCGCCCGAACTCTCCGTCGAGCGCCACCCATCCAGTAAGCGCCAGGACCGGTACGAGCGCATCACGCAGATCGTGCGAACCCGGCCAGCGCCGGCCGCCGGCAGCGAACTTCATCCACTTCACATGACGACCGTGGCCGGTCCGCGCGGGACGGTGACCGCTGGGATCCGGACGCGACGCCGGCCCACCGGAGCGACCTGGGCGCTGATCCCGCCGGCCCTAGTACGGAGGAGGCGTGTGATGTCCGATCCGCAATCCGCACCGAGTGTTGAGCCCACTGTTCGGGCGGGTCGGACGCGGTGGCGTTCGATCGCGGCGGCGGTGTGTGTGGTGTTGGCGGCGTTGTTGACGGTGCCGGCGGGGATCGCGTTCTGGGGGCAGCGGACGCTGAATGACGGTCAGCGCTATCTGGCTACGGTCGGGCCGCTGGTGGACTCGCCGCAGGTGCAGGAGGCCATCTCGACGAAGGCGATCGACGCGATCGAGGCGCAGGTCGATATCGAGGCGATCCTCAACAACGCGTTCGCCGGTGTGATCACCGACCGGCCCCGGCTGCAGCAACTGGTCGGGCCGCTGGCCGGCGCGGTCGACGGGCTGATCGAACGCGAGGTCCGCGAGTTCGTCGCCTCGGACGCGTTCGCCGACATCTGGGTCCGGGTCAACACCCGGGCCCAGCAGGGCCTGGTCCGGGTCCTCAAGGGCGACACCAGCGGCGCGGTGTCGGTGCAGGGCGAGCAGGTGGTCCTGGACGTGTCCGACGTCATCGACCAGGTCAAGCAACGGCTGGTCGCCCGCGGCCTGACGGTCGTGCAGAACATCCCGATCCCCGACACGGACAAGCAGATCGTGCTGCTGGACGCACCGCAGCTCAAGCAGGCGCAGACGATCTACGCGTTCGCGAACCCGCTGGCCCGGTGGCTCATCATCGTCGTCGCGCTGCTCTACCTGGCCGCGTTCCTGCTCGCCCGCCGCCGGCCCCGGATGACCGTGACCATCGGAGTGCTGCTGGCCGCGAACGCGCTGCTGGTCGCCTTCTGCCTGTCGGTCGGCCGGCAACTGTTCATCGACAAGCTCGCCAACACCGACTTCGGCCCAGCCAGCGCCATCTTCTACGACACGCTGCTGACCTACCTCGAACGCGGCTGGAAGGTGCTGCTCTGGCTCGGCCTGATCCTCGTGGTCGCCGGCTGGTTCACCGGACCCAACACCACCGGCACCGCCACCCGCACCACCCTCTCCGGCGGACTGCAGAGCATCGGCGCCGCGGCCGCCCACGGACGAGCCGACGGACCCGTCGCCGCCGCCGGCCGCTGGGTCGCCGCCAACGCCCGCTGGCTCCGGATCGTCATCGGCCTACTCGGCGCCGTCATCCTGCTCTGGGGCAACAACCTGACCGTCTCCCGACTGCTCTGGTCACTGGCACTCGTAGTCGTGCTCCTGGCCGTGCTGGAAGTCCTCATCGGCGCCCGCGCCGCCGCCTCGGCTCGCACGCCTGCGGGCGGCGTTGAGACCGTCACCAACGATCCGAGAAACAGCGACGCTGAGACGGTGGGCCACGGCGCAATGCCTTGACCCATCTCCGCCTTCCGAGGTCCGGGTCGATGACGGTGGTGCTTGATGCCGAAACTCGCTCGGGTCATCCCCTTCGCATGATGACCGTCGAACCCGCCGCTCATACGGTCGAGATGTCTCTTCGCCCGGCTAGATCAACTCACGGGGGATCACCATGACTCCTGACCGGCATGCGCGCACCATGTTGCCGATCCCTGATCGGCCGGCGCCGGGTTTGACGACCTACGACGCGAAGGATCCGGACACCGCCTTTCCTCCGATCGAGCCGTTGCTCCCGCCCGCAGGGGCGCCGAACGTGCTGATCGTCCTGCTCGACGATGTCGGCTTCGGTGCGGCGAGCACGTTCGGCGGGCCGTGCCGGACGCCGACCGCGGACCGGCTGGCGGCCGGCGGCCTGCGGTACAACCGCTTCCACACCACCGCGCTGTGTGCGCCGACCCGCGCCGCGTTGCTGTCAGCGGCCGCAACCACCACTCGGTCGGGATGGGCAGCATCACCGAGACCGCGACGTCGGCCCCCGGGCAACAGCTCGCTGCGGCCGAACACGAAGGCGCCGCTGGCGATGACGCTGAAGCTGAACGGGTACTCGACGGCGCAGTTCGGCAAGTGCCACGAGGTGCCGGTGTGGCAGTCGTCGCCGATGGGCCCGTTCGACGCCTGGCCGTCGGCCGGCGGTGGCTTCGAGACCTTCTACGGCTTCATCGGCGGGGAGAACAACCAGTGGGATCCGGCGCTGTATGACGGCACGACGCCGGTCGAGCCGCCGGCGACCCCCGAGGAGGGCTACCACCTCACCGAGGACCTGGCCGACCGGGCGGTGAGCTGGGTGCGTCAGCAGAAGGCGCTGATGCCGGACAAGCCGTTCTTCGTGTACTTCGCGCCCGGCGCGACCCACGCCCCCCACCACGTCCCGAAGGAATGGGCCGACCGGTACGCGGGACAGTTCGACGACGGCTGGGACGTGCAGCGCGAGCGCACGTTCGCCCGGCAGAAGGAGCTGGGGGTCATCCCGGCCGACGCCGAGCTGACCGCGCGGCACGCCGAGATCCCGGCCTGGGACGACATGCCGGACGAGCTGAAGCCGGTGCTGGCCCGGCAGATGGAGGTCTACGCCGGGTTCCTGGAGCACGTCGACCACCACGTCGGCCGGCTGATCGACGCCATCGAGGACCTCGGCGTCCTCGACAACACGATCATCTACTACATCATCGGGGACAACGGCGCCTCCGCCGAAGGCACCCTGAACGGCGCCTTCAACGAGATGGCCAACTTCAACGGGATGGCCGCGCTGGAGACCCCCGAGTTCATGGTCAGCAAGATGGACGAGCTCGGCTCCCCCAGCTCGTACAACCACTACGCGGTCGGCTGGGCGTGGGCGATGGACACCCCGTTCCAGTGGACCAAGCAGGTGGCCTCGCACTGGGGCGGCACCCGCAACGGCACCATCGTGCACTGGCCGCACGGGATCGCCGAGCGCGGCGGCCTGCGCTCGCAGTTCACCCACGTCATCGACGTGGCCCCGACGATCCTCGAAGCCGCCGGCCTGCCCGAGCCGACGATGGTCAACGGCGTGCAGCAGTCGCCCATGGAGGGCACCGAGCATGCTGTACACCTTCGACGGGCGCCGACGCGCCGGAACGCCACGACCTGCAGTACTTCGAGATGTTCGGCAACCGCGGCATCTACCACCGAGGCTGGAGCGCGGTCACCAAGCACCGCACCCCGTGGGTCATGGTCGGCGGCACGGTGCCGGCGTTCGACGACGACCTCTGGGAGCTCTACGACGGCAACAGCGACTACAGCCAGGCGCACGACCTCGCCGCCGACCGGCCCGAGATGCTCGCCAAGCTGCAGCGGCTCTGGCTCATCGAGGCCACGAAATACAACGTGCTCCCGATGGACGACCGCACCTCCGAGCGGCTCGAACCCTCGATGGCCGGGCGACCGACGCTGATCCACGGGAAGTCGCAGCTGTTCTTCCCCGGCATGGGGCGCCTGTCGGAGAACAGCGTGGTCAGCATCAAGAACAAGTCGTTCTCCGTCACCGCCGAGCTCGACGTCCCGGCGAGCGGTGCCAACGGCGTGATCATCGCCCAAGGCGGCCGGTTCGGCGGCTGGGCCCTGTACGCCAAGGACGGCAAGGCGAAGTTCGTCTACAACGTGCTCGGCATCCAGGAGTTCGCCACCGAGGCCACTGCGAGCATCCCGGCCGGCACCCACCAGGTGCGGATGGAGTTCGCCTACGACGGCGGCGGCCTCGCCAAGGGCGGCGACGTCACCCTCTACTACGACGGCACCGCCGTCGGCACCGGCCGGGTCGAAGCCACCCAACCGATGGTCTTCTCGGCCGACGAGACCACCGACATCGGCTACGAGTCCGGCACCACCGTCACCCCCGACTACACCGCGACCGCCAGCCGGTTCACCGGCAAGATCAACTGGGTCCAGATCGACCTCGGCGACGACGACCACGACCACTTCATCGACCCCGACGAACGCCTCCGCATCGCCATGGCCAGGCAGTAGAGCGCCCCCGCCGCTCGGGAGCTGCCGTGCGTCCCAGTCTGCTGGGACGCGGCTCTGGGGTCCTGAAACGGTCGGACGAGAAAGGACGAACGCACCGAGGCGCGTGAGCCGCCGTCGCCACCCCACACGGCCGACCCCGAAACCAAAGCACCCGACCCAAGACGATCATGTCGCCGACCTACCGAACAGCATCCGGCGCACGGGTACCGGAACTTGACTGGGCCGCGGTCCGCGGCCTTGGCCGTAGTCACCGAGCACTTCGTGCTGCAGTCGGCGCGCGGCGCCATGATCGGCGAGATGGTGGGCCGAGGCTCGATTTATCTCGGGACGGTGTCCGGCGCGCTGATCGCGTTTGGATTCATCGCGCAGTCGGAGCTTCGGCTGGCCCCGTTTGTCGCCGCGGTGTTACCCGCGCTCTTCGTTCTGGGTGAACTCACGTTCGTCGCGCTGCTGCGAGACTCCTTTCAGAACATCGAGTTCCTGCGTCGGATCCAGAAGATCCGTGGCTACTATCGGGGACTCGTTCCGGAGGCCGAAGAGTTCTTCGATCCGCCTGGCCGGGACAAGGAGACGGCATCGGAGATGGCGACCGTCGGCCTGGGCCGGGGGCCGGCGGCGCTGCTGTTCACCGGCGCCAGCACCATTGCGGCGGTCAACAGCATCCTCGGCGGCGCTGGTCTGGCGCTTCTTCTCGCGCACACGATCCGGCTTGACGAGGCTTCGGTCACGGCGGTCGGCGTGCTCGCCGCCGTGCTGCTGGTTGCTGCGCACATAGCCTACGAGCACTGGCGTGCCGCGATGCCGGCCAACTGTAGCCAGGGAAGCGCACGCGCCAAGCGGAACTGATCGGCCGCCGCGGCGGCATCGCCCGGCCCGCGGCTGAGGATCTCGACCAGGAGGATGACGGTCTCCGAGCCTCGCGCCGGCTCCGCCACGGCCCCTGGGACGCGACTTCTCCGTGGTCCCGAGGCGAGCCGATCGTCCGTAACCGCCGCGCCGAATCCGCAGAATGCGCTGGCCCGGCGCGGCGGCTGTGGGCTCTTGCTGTTCTCGTGCGCGGCGAGTTCACTGCCTCAAACAAGCGGAGTAGCGGCAGAGCGGGGTGATTGTCGTGCGACGTTCGATTGCCATCGGGTTCTTCGGCCTTCTCTTCTTCGGCCTGGCGACGCCGGCGTGGGCGGAGGATGCCCAGGATGATCAGGCGGGGGAGACGTTCGTGGTCTTGTCCGGGCCCGCTGATGTCCCGCGGGGTCGGCTGGTGGGCGACCTCGTCGTGTTTCACGGCTCGTCGACCGTGGACGGCACGGTGAACGGATCGCTGACCGCCTTCGACGCCCCGGTCACCATCTCCGGGAGGGTGCTCGGTGACGTGGTCGTCTTCAACGGCCGCGTGGAGCTTGCCAGCGGTGCGAACGTCACCGGCGACGTGGTGTCCCAGAACGACCCGATCGTGGCGTCGGGGGCGACGATCGGCGGGACCACTCGCCGCGTCCAGACCGACGTCAACTGGGGAGCCTTCGGCTGGGCCAGCGCAGTCGCGTGGTGGCTTGCCGTGTCCATCTCAACCTTGCTGATCGGGCTCGTGCTGCTGTGGCTGGTCGGGCCTGGCGCGACCAGGATCGTGGACGCGGGCCGGACGCGGATCGGGCCCTCGATCGGCTGGGGACTGCTCGCGTTCTTCGGCCTGCCCATCCTGGCGATCATCGCGCTGGTCACGATCGTCGGGATTCCGCTCGGCCTCGCTGTCCTCGCCGCCCTCGCGCTCATCTACATGCTCGGCTACACCGCCACCGCCTGGATTGTCGGCCGCCGGATCCTCCGCGCCGGGACAGGCTGGGCCGTCGCCTTCCTGCTCGGGTGGGGCATCCTGCGGGTCCTGGCCCTGATTCCCGTCGTCGGCGGTCTGATCTGGTTCGCTGCCGTGGTCTTCGGGCTCGGCGCGCTGGCGGTCACGATCTGGCGAGCCCGCTCCACCAGCCCGGCCGCCCCTGCACCGGCCTGACCCGCGCACTAGCAGTCCCGCTGCTTGTGGACTGTCCGTCGGTTTCGGGTCAGTCTTGGGCTTGCCCTGGGCGGCGTTGGGTTGGAGGTAAGTCGGCAAGGGGATGGCCGTGCGTTCGCGGAGTCGGTCGGACGGTCCGAGTGGTCGCGAGGTCGAGGGAGTACGGGGATGCATCAACATCTCGCCAGCCGGATGAACGGCTGACCACCATGATCGCTCCAAAGCGGGCACCGGCGGACCAACCGCGGAACGCGACGGCCTTCGCCGGTGTCCGCACACCCGTGGCCTGGGGTGTCGTCTGGGGATGCCTGCAGGCGGCGTCGCCGCTGGTGTTCTTCTGGCTAGCCGACGCCACCGTCTACGCGCTGGGCCTCACCCTGATCGCCGCCGTCTACATCGGGTTCAGCGTCGCCGACGGGCGGTCGCGGGTCGTCGTCGTCGAGACCGGCGTCGCCACCGTCTTCGTCGTCATCGCCGCGGCGGCGGTGACCGGCTCGGCCTGGCTGATCGTGGCCGGGCTGGCCGGCCACGGCCTCAAGGACCTCTGGCAGCAACACAGTCGGTTCGTGGCCAACACCCGGTGGTGGCCCCCATTTTGCGCCACGGTCGACTTCGTCGCTGCCGCCGTCATCGCTGTCGCGATCATGGCGGGCTTCCACTTCCAATGGTGAGCACAGGGCCGATGAACAGCTCAGTACCGGTCCTTGCGCAGTTCGCCGCCATGCGCGATCAGGGCGTAGATCACGAGGATGTCCACGGTGATGATCAGGAGGGACCAGACCGGGTAGGCGGGGATGAAAGCGAAGTTGACCACGGCGCTGAGGATGGCGGCGATGACGCCGAGCGTGCGGCCCCAGACGCGACCGGAGAAGACGGCGTAGCCGGCGGCGATCAGCAGGATGCCGAGTAGCAGGTGCGTCCAGCCCCACGCGGTGTAGTCGACGTTGACGACCAGGCCGTTGGGACGGACGACGTAGAGCTCGTCCTTGAACAGCGCGATCAAGCCATCGATGGCTTGGAACGCGCCGACCAGGATCAGCATGATCCCGGCGAACATCAGCCAGCCGACCCATCCGGTGCGGGCCTGGGAGCTGGAGCGGTCCGCGTTGCGAGTAGGGGTGTCGGTCACCGTCGTCTCCTCATGTCGGGCCGGGTATCCCGCGCGACGGCGGCTCCCCGGGGGCCTTACGCACCTCGGTGCGCTCGTACCTTTCTTGTCCGATCCAATCCAGGAGCCCGAGCCGCCGCATCCTGCAGATCGCGTGAACAGGACTGCCGCGGCGCGAGGACGGAATCGGCGAACTGATCCGGGGGCGGGTCACGGCCCCCGGCCGGGTGCCACGGTCTCGGCGACCCTGTGCTTCGGATCGTTGGTGGTGTCGCCGGCGGGTGCGCCGGCCGAGGCGGCGGCGGCTCGACCGGCGCCGATGAGGACTTCCAGCACGGCCAGGAGCACGACTACGAGTGCCAGTGACCAGAGCAGTCGGGAGACGGTCAGGTTGTTGCCCCAGAGCAGGATGACGGCGCCGAGTAGGCCGATGAC
>CAVYOJ010000007.1:0-53587 GCA_963770145.1 uncultured Actinomycetota bacterium
CCGCCGGTCCGGACGAGCGGCGCGAGGTTCACCGGGCGCTGGCAGACGCAACCGATCCGCAGATCGACCCGGATCGCCGAGCCTGGCACGGCGCTCGGGCGGCATCCATGCCCGATGAGGACGTTGCCGCCGAGCTCGAACGTTCGGCGGCACGGGCCCAGGCACGAGGCGGGTTCGCGGCAGCGGCTGGGTTCCTGCAACGAGCCACCGCGCTGACACCCAGGAGTCGCGTCGGTCGGGGCGCGCGCTCGCGGCGGCCCGCACAACGTTGCAGGCTGGCGCGCTGGATGACGCTCTGCGCTTGGTCGCAACGGCTGAGTCGGGGGTGCTGACCGAGCCAGAGCGCGCCCAGGCCGGCTTGCTGCGGGCACAGATCTCGTTCGTCTCGACGCGTGGCAGCGTAGCGGTGCCATTGCTGCTCGAGGCCGCCGAGCGGCTCAGGGACGTCGATCCGGAGTTGGCCCGCGAGACCTACCTCGAGGCATTGGCGGCGGCGATCTTCGCTGGACCTCTCGCCGGACCGGGCGCGCGCTCCCCCGAGGTGGCACAAGCGGCGAGAGCGGCACCGCCAGCACAGAAGCCAGGCGGACTGGACCTCTTGCTCGATGGTCTGGTGGCCCTGCTCACCGACACGTATGCCGCCGCGGTGCCAATTCTGCGCGCGACGCAGCACGCGTTCGAGGAGGGGATGCCGCAGGCTGAGCAGCTGCGCTGGATGTGGGGCGGCACGGTCGCGGCAATGCACCTGTGGGACGACGAGGGATGGGAGCGGATCTCGGACCGACACCTACAACTCGTCCGCGAGACCGGAGCGCTCGGCGAGCTGCCGATCGCGCTCGGGCACCGCGGCCAGATGCATGTCTTCGCGGGCGAGTTGGCGTTGGCAGCATCTCGCCACGACGCCATCCTCGAGGCGAACGAGCTCACCGGGACCCACCTCGCTCCCTACCACGGCGTCGGAATGGTTGCGATGCGCGGCCGTGAAGACGAAGCGAGACGGTTCTTCGAGACAGCCCGGGCCGAGGTGATCGAGCGCGGCGAGGGAGCCGGCCTCTCGTTCACGGATTGGGCGGAGGCAGTGCTCTACAACGGGCTCGGACGCTACGCGGAGTCGCTGACGGCCTCGCGCCGGGTGCTCGACCGGGCAGAGCTGGTCCCCGTGAGCTGGGCCATGCCCGAGCTGATCGAGGCAGCCGTACGAACTGGAGCCCGCGAGCTCGCAGCGAAGACCGATCGGCAGCTGTCGGATCGGACCAGGGCCAGCGGGACCGACTGGGCCTTGGGGATCGCCGCGCGCTCGCACGCGCTCGTCGTGGACGACGGGCACGCCGATGACCTCTACGTCGAGGCGATCGAGCGACTGACCCGCACGCGTGTCGCTGTCGACCTCGCCCGCGCGCACCTGCTCTACGGCGAGTGGCTCCGGCGCCAGCCTCGTCGGGTGGACGCGCGTAGAGAGCTTCGAGCCGCCCACGAGATGTTCACCGACTTCGGAATGGAGGCGTTCGCCGAGCGCGCGAGAATAGAGCTGCAGGCGGCCGGCGAGCGTGCTCGCAGACGCACCGTCGACGCACTCACTCAGCTGACGCCACAGGAGGAAGAGATCTCGCGCCTGGTGGCGCAAGGAAGCACGAACCGAGAGATCGCTGCTCACCTGTTCATCAGCCCGAGCACGGTCGAATACCACCTGCACAAGGCCTTCCGCAAGCTGGGCGTGCGGTCGCGGACGGAGCTGGTCAGCCGGATCAAGTAGGTCTTGCGGGCCCGGCTCAACGCCGTGACGACACGATCCGGTCTCACCTCGGCGTCCAGCCGCCCGCAGATGCGGCCGGATCACCCGCAGGTCGCACTCCGCCGCCTGCCTCACAAGTGGGTCCTCGGTGGTGGGAGGAGACGGGCCGATCCGATCGCGAGCACCGGGAGCAGCCGCGCGGAGCCTTGGTCCGGGTGGGCGGGCTCTTCGCATCACGTGGCCGGAAGGTGGAAGACGGACGCGACGTTCACCATGGGTGGGCACGGTCAGATACATCAGCAATGCGCCCACCAGGACGTGAATCACCCTTTGACCATTCCAATGGAGGCAGAGATGGCGCGGGTTCTTTACACGGCGGAGGCAACGGTCACGGGCGGTCGCGCAAGCGGTCACGGGCGCACGAGTGACGGTGTCCTGGACGTGCAGCTCCGCTCGCCGAAGGAGATGGGCGGAGAGGGCGATGGCACCAACCCTGAGCAGCTCTTCGCCATAGGTTATGCGGCGTGCTTCGAGAGCGCTCTCGGCGCGGTGGGTCGTCGCGAGCGGATCGAGGTGAGCGACGTCTCGATCGACAGTCGGGTGAGCCTCTTTCCCACCGCCGAGCGCGGGTATGCGCTTGCGGTCGCTCTCGATGTGACCCTGCCGCAGGTTCAGGATCCTGAGCAGGCGGCCAGGCTCGTTGCTGCCGCGCATCAGGTGTGTCCGTACTCGAACGCCACCCGAGGCAACATCGAGGTGAAGCTGACCGTCAACGGTCACGACATCGGCTGACCCGCTCGTCGAGGACGCGCCTGGTCCGCGGGAGGACCCTCCAGGTGAAGACCAGCGGAGGGGGGACGACCATGGCGCTGCCCCAGATCTCGGGGTCAGATCAGGGAAACACCGGAGGCGTCCGATCGGCCCCGGTCCGTATGGTTCGTCCGTGCCATTGATCGAGACGCAGTCGCTGACCAAGCGGTACCCGCGGGTGACTGCGCTGGACGGGCTCACCGTCGAGGTCGAGCCGGGCATCATCGGCCTGGTCGGTTCGAACGGGGCGGGCAAGTCCACCCTCATCAAGATCATGCTCGGCTTGCTCGACCCGAGCGAGGGCTCGGTGCGGGTGTTGGGCATGGACCCCGCGGCGGATGGGGAAGCGGTTCGCGCCAGGGTCGGGTACATGCCGGAGCACGGCAGCCTGCCGCCGGACATGATCGCCGCCGAGTTCGTGACCCACATGGCCCGGATCAGTGGCCTGCCGCGGACCGCCGCACGGGAACGGGCCTCCGAGGCGCTTCGGCACGTCGGCCTCTACGAGGAGCGGTATCGGCAGATCGGCGGCTACTCCACGGGGATGAAGCAGCGGGTCACCCTGGCTCAGGCCTTGGTGCACGACCCCGACCTGCTGCTGCTGGACGAGCCGACGAACGGGCTGGACCCGGCTGGGCGGGACGCGATGCTCGGCTTGATCGAGCGGATCGGGTCCGAGTTCGGCATCTCGGTGTTGATCTGCTCGCACCTGCTCGGCGAGGTGGAACGGATCTGCGAGTCGCTGATCGCCATCGACGCGGGGAAGTTGCTGCGCGCGGACCGGGTCGAGTCGATGACCCGGCGTCGGGACGTCCTGGTGGTGGGGGTCGACGAGGGGATCGAGGCCTTGTTCCGCCGGCTCACCGAGCGGGGAGTGGCGGTGCGCCGCGCCGGTCAGGAGCTGCTGGTGCCGCTGGAGTCGGACGGCACCTTTGACCTGATCATGCGTGCGGTGGCGGAGCTGGACCTGCCGCTGCACCGGCTGGAGCAGCGCCGGCACGGAATCGCAGAGCTGTTCGCCGACCGCGCCGTGGAGGCCACCGATGACGTCCGCTGACGAGATGTCCCGCCCCGGCGGTGTCATCCACGACATCGGCTACCGCCGCTACACCGGTCCCCGGCTGGGCCGCCGGCACGCGACCACCGCCCTCTACGTGCACAGCCTGCGGACCGCCTTCGGGCTGGGCCGCAGCGCCAAGGCGAAGATCTTCCCCGGCATCGTCGTCGCGCTCGCGTTCGCCGTGGCGATCGTGGCGGTCGCGATCCGCGCCCAGACCGACGAGGTCGCCATGACGTACCTGCAGTACGTCGACGGGCTGGCGATCCCGCTCGTGCTGTTCCTCGCCGTGGTCGCGCCGGAGATCGTCTGCCGCGACCTGCGGGCGCGGGTACTGCCGCTGTACTTCTCCCGGCCGCTCCGCCGCAGCGACTACGCCCTCGCCAAACTGGCCGCGATGATCACCGCGGTATGGCTGCTGCTGGCCGCGCCGCTGCTGCTGATGTTCCTCGGCGGGGTGTTCGACCAGACCGGCGGTGCTTCCGGAGCCTGGAACGAGTTCACCGACTTCCTCGGTGGTCTGGGCTACGCGGCGATCACCGCGGTCGTTCTCGGCGCGTTCGCCGTGCCACTGGCGTCACTGAGCTCCCGGCGCGCGGTCAGCGCCGTCGTGATCGCGGCCGCGTTCACGGTGACCACGCCGATCATCGGGGTGGTGCAGGAGGTGGGCGGGACGACGGCGCAGCGGCTGGTGCCGCTGGTCAACCCGGTAAGCATCGTCACCGGCCTGGAATCGTGGATCTACCGGACCGACGAGTTGGAGATCGGCCGGTTCGGCCCGCTGTACCTGGCGGCCGCGGTGGTCGTGGTCGGCGTCGGCACCGCGGCGTTGATCCTGCGGTACCGGACGGTGGAGGCCTGATGGACGCCCCGACGACGACTGTCGAACTCCGCCGCATCTCGCGCTGGTACGGCAACGTGGTCGCAGTAAACGATGTCACGATGACGCTCGGCCCGGGTGTCACCGGGTTGCTCGGCCCCAATGGCGCCGGCAAGACAACGCTGCTGCACATGATGGCCGGCTTCCTCGCCCCGTCCCAGGGCGAGCTGACCGTGGGCGGCCAGCCGGCGTGGCGCAATCCCGACGTGTACCGGACGCTCGGTCTGGTTGCGGACCGGGAGGCGGTGCACGGGTTCCTCACCGCCTGGGAGTTCGTGCTGGCCAGTGCTCGGCTGCACGGGCTGGCCCAACCCGAGCAGGCGGCCGGGCATGCGCTCGCCCAGATGGAGATGTTGGACGCCCAGCACCGGCGGATCGGCACGTTCTCGAAGGGCATGCGACAACGCACCCGGGTCGCGGCGGCCCTCGTGCACCAGCCGCAGGTGCTGATCCTGGACGAGCCGTTCAACGGGATGGACCCTCGGCAACGGATGCACATGATGGGCCTGCTGCACCGGATGGCCGGCGAAGGCGCGACCGTGCTGTTCTCCTCGCACATTCTGGAGGAGGTCGAGCAGGTCTCCGGCACGGTTCAGGTGATGGTGGCCGGACGGCTGGCCGCGTCCGGGGACTACCGGACCATCCGCCGGTTGATGACCCACCGGCCGCACGTCTTCGCGATCCGATCGACCGACGACCGCCGGCTGGCGGTCGCGTTGATGGGCCAGCCCGCGGTCGCTGGGGTCGATGTCGGAGCGTCCGGGCTGACCGTCCGGGCAGGCGACTACGGTGCGTTCGCCCGCGCCCTGCCGAAGATCGCGGTGCGCGAGGGACTGCGGGTCCAGCAGGTCACGCCGTCGGACGAGTCGTTGGAAAGCGTCTTCGCCTACCTGGTCGCCCCGTGAACTGGGTGCGCCGGACGAACGGGGTCACTGGATGAACGGGACCGTTGCCGCCATCACCGCCCGGGCGCTGCTGGGCCGGCGCCGCTTCGCTGTGCTGCTACCGCTGCCGTTGCTGCTGGTCGGACTCACCGCGCTGGCACACAGCCTGGAGCCGAACCCGGTCGACTGGGGCGGGCCGATCGTCGTCGGCCTCGGGTTCGGCGCGGTGCTGCCGCTGATCGCGCTCGTCGTCGGCACCGGCGTGCTCGGCTCGGAGATCGACGACGGCACGATCGTGCACATCCTGGCCACCCCGCTGCCCCGCCGCGACATCGTGCTGACCAAACTCGCTGTCGCGGCCGGGATCACCACCGTGGCGAGCGCGGTGCCGATGTTCCTGACCGGTCTGATCATCGAGTCGGCACGGTTCGGGCTCGGCCTGGCCGTCGCCTGCGCGGCCGGGTCGATCGCGTACAGCGCCGCGTTCATCGCGCTCAGCCTGCTCACCCGCCGCCCGGTCCTGCTCGGCCTGCTCTACCTGTTGATCTGGGAGGGTCTGCTGGGCAACCTGCTGTCCGGCAGCCGGCTGCTGTCGATCCAGCAGTACGTGGTCACCATCGCGGACGAGACCACGTCCTCGGACCTGCTGACCGGCCGCGTCTCGATGCCGGTGGCGGTCGTGATGTCGGCGGTGTTCCTGGTCGGCGGCACGGTGCTGGCGGTGGATCGGCTGCGGTCGTTCACGCTGACCGGCGAGACGTCCTGACCGCTGTCCCGCAGCTGCGCGGCGCGCCTAGCGGAGGCGATGCCGGGAGACCCGCCCGGACGGGAGCAGCTGGAACGGCCATCGGCTCCGTGCGGCAGGCCTTCGGCGTGGAGTGTCGATCTGCGGTAGGCGCGTCGGCACGCACGGGGCCGACGCGTAGCTGCGTGCTTCGTCGACGATGCGTTGCATGGTGGCGTCGATCAAGCACGGCATGGCATCGAGTCGGCGGAAGCGGGGGATGACGCTCGTCACGAGCCAACGCCAGCGGTCGTCGTAGCGGGTGATCCTCGGCCACCCCTGCGCACGTAGGCCGTGCGGGATTCCTTGTGTCATCGAGTAGAGGTAGAAGGACGTGAAGTATGGGGCCTCCTGCCGCAGTCCATGCACCTCGAAGCTTGTGGCCGAGCCGATCGAGACGAGCCTGGCGAATGTGCACGACAGGCTGTCGAAGTTGGGTTGCACCAGGGTGCGCTGCTCGTGTTCGAGCAGCCGAATGTTGCCCGTCCAGATGAGATTGTCGGCCTCACGTCGAGCGTCGGCGGACGCGGTCCCGTCCTCCAGGACTCGGCGTCCGCGGTCGATTGCCTCGAAGCCAGCAAGGACGGGCGCATAGTGTTGCGCCGTCCGCAGAAGGGTTCGTACACATTCCATACCGGCGTCGGCGGTGACGTAGGCCAGATGAACCCAGAAGATGTCGCTGAAGATGGCGTTGTTCGTCGCCCGGATCGTGTTCACGTCCTGCATCAGCAATCTCTGCCGACCAAGGCTGCGCGGGATGTCCACATGGCCCGTGCCATCGGTGTCCAGCCGTAGCGGGAAGAGGGCGAGGCGGATGTGATGTGACGCGATTGCGGCCATGCCGGCCCACTTGAAGCATGTCGGCAGGAACTGATAGATCCAGGCGTAGCGGGAGGAGATCTCGAGGTTGCGGTGGAATGCGCAGCATTGACTGGTGAGGAGACCCTCGGTCACCGCCTTCCACGCGGCAACCGTGTCCGGCGTCCCGTCCCGGGCGACGAGCTCGCGCGGTCCGTAGGGAGGACTGTTCGGGTCGACGGACACGGCCGGCCACCTCCCGCCCGGGCTGTATCGCATCCGCGCCGTCGAGAAGCCACCATGGACGAGCGCGAGAACAGGCTCGAACCTAGACATCGTCCGCTCCGTCGTGTACGTCAGATGACGGTTGTGCGCTACGAATCGTGCGCGGGCCGGAGCGCGTCTCGGAGTTGGGTGCGTGAGGTGATGCCGAGCTTCGGGAAGAGCCGGTGCAGGTGTGTGCTCACTGTCCTGGGGGAGAGGTAGAGCCGCTCGCCGATGTCGCGGTTCGAGAGGCCCGTGGCCGCCAGCTGCGCGATCTGGAGCTCCTGCGGGCTCAGCTCCGCCCACGTCTCGGGCACGCGACGGCGGGCCCGCTCGCCGGATGCGCGCAGCTCGCGACGCGCACGGTCGGCGAAGCGCAGCAGACCGAGGGCGTCGAAGACCCGGGCGGCCTCGCGCAGCGGGGTCCGCGATTCCGCGCCCCGCCGATGCCGGCGCAGCCAACCTCCGTACGCGAGCTGCGCACGGGCTGCGTAGAACGGCCAACTTCCGGTGCTCGACGTCATCGCAGCCTGGAACCGGTGCTCCGCACTCTCGCTGTCGGCCAGCAGCGCGGCCGCGTAGGCAAGCTGAACCTGGAGGTGCGGTGCGCCCAGGCCGCCGCCATCTGCTCCCACTCGCTCACCAGACCTCGAACGAGATCGAGGTTGCCGTTGCCGCGGACGGCGGCATCGACGAGGTCGGCGAACGCCCAGCCACCGACGTAAGGCTGGTAGTAGGCGTCCGCGGGATCGTAGATGCGGACGAGATAGTGGTACGCCTCTCCCGGGCGATCGGCGGCGAGCGCGGCCCGGCCGCGGGCGAACGCGATCAGCGAGAGCTGAGGGTTGGCGCCCATCGGTACGAGCGCCGCCTCGGCGTCGGCGATCAGGCGATCGGCCGTTTCCTCTTCGCGAAGCTCGGCCGCGGCGATGGCGTGGGCCAGGCTCGCGGCGCGCCCGAAACGGACTTGGCGCGCTTCCTCGGCCAGACGTGCCGCCTCGGCCGCACCGGTGATCGCATCGCGAACCGCGCCGCAGTTGATCTCGGCCCATGATCCGTACATGAGGCCCTGGGCGAGCCGCGCCAGCCTGCCGTCGGAGCGGTATCCCGCCACTGCGGAGCGAAGGAACGGAAGGGCAAGGTTGTCGGCCCAGACCGCCATGGCGGCCCGGCCGACGGCCATCGACTCGTCGGGACCGGGCAGGCCGACCGGCGACATTCGCCCGACCGTGCGATGACCTCTCGACCCCGGTGGATCGGATCGACAAGACCGAGAGCCGCCAGCCGCTGGGGGTCGTCTGCCGGCACGACGAGCCGCTCGACGAACGCCGACACGTGCCGCCTTGTCTTGTCGTCCAACTGGTCCCAATAGGCGCGGACCGACACCGCGCCGAGGGCATCGAGGGCCCTCCGGTCGTCCCCGCGGTCGGCGAGGTCTTCGGCGATGCGCGCGAAGCGGCGGATCGTGGACGCGCCGGACCATGCCCTCGTGAGGGTCTCCAGATCGAACGAGGCCATCGCCGCCTCGTGCGCCGGAAGCCGTCCGACTCGGAGCGCGGCGCGGAGGAGCCGCACCGCGTCCTCCGAGCGGCCGAGCTGGTTCGCGAGAGTGCCCGCCCGCGCGAGCCGACGTGCGCGACGCCGCGGATCGATGGTCAGCCCGGCCGCCCGCTCCAGCGCGGCGAGCGAGACGTCGAGACCGCCGCGAAACCTCGCCCGATCTGCCGCCGCATCGAGAGCCGAGGCGATCTCCTCATCCGGTCCGGGCGCGGCCGCCGCCAGGTGCCAGACAGCCCGGTCCGGATCGCCGGCCAGCGTCCGGGCCAGCGCGGCGTACGCGAGGCGGCGCTGCTCGGGGGTTGCCGCCTGATAGACAGCCGACCTGATCAGCGGGTGCCGGAACCGGAATCCGCCCTCATCGAGCGTTCCGAGACCGGCTGCGGTAGCCATGATCCACCGGTCGGCATTCACCCGTGCGCCGAGGAGCTCTTCGGCCGCGCGATTCAGCTCGGCCGGCTTGCCGTCATCGAGTGCCGCAACCAGCACCAACGCTCGCACGTCGGCATCGAGAGCGGTCAGCCTCGTCGCAAACGTCGCCTCGAGCCGCACCGTCAGCGGCAACGGCCGCCACGCCCTGGCCGGGTCGAGTTTGACCGCTGCGGCCGGGAGTTCGATCAGAGCGAGCGGATTGCCGGCGGCCTCGGCGAGGACCCGTCCCTTCAGGTCCTCGGACAGGCCGGCCCCGTTCAACTCGAGCAGCGTGCGCGAGGCGTCGTCGTCCAGCCCGACAAGGGCGAGGTCGGGAAGGCCGGCCTCGTCGAGAACACTCGGCACACCGTCGCGAACCGCGAAGAGCAGGATCACGGGCTCCATCTCGAGCCGCCGCGCCACGAACGCCAGCACCTCGGCCGACGACCGATCCAGCCAGTGCGCATCGTCGACCACGAGGAGCAGCGGTGTCTGCGTCTGCCGCTCGGTGACTACGCCGAGGGTTGCCAGGCCGACCAGGAAGAGATCGGGCGGGTCGCCTTCGGTGACACCGAACGCCACCTCGAGCGCGTTGCGCTGCGGATCAGGACGATCACCCACGCGGTCGAGGAATGGGATCAGCACCTGATGGAGCCCTCCGAAGGCCAACCGCGCCTCCGACTGCGTGCCCGTCGTCGTCACCACTCTCGCCCCGCGCTCGCGCGCCCGCTCCGCTGCAGCCTCGAGCAACGCCGACTTGCCGATCCCCGCCTCGCCACGAATGACGAAGGCACCGCCACGTCCTGAAATCTGATCGATCATTCCGGACAGGTGCTCGAGTTCCTGATCGCGGCCCACGAGCAGGCGTCGGGAGAGCCCTGCTGCCGTCGGATCGACACCGGCAACACCCACGCCCATCCCCCTCCCGGTGACGACAACCGCCGAGCCTCGTCGCTCGGCCCGCACCCGGATCGTCGAGCATGTGCCTACGTCGAACCCGGCGGACGCCGACGACCGCCAGCCCGCGCCATTAGCTGAGTGTGGCGTACGTATGGGCGATGTTTGGGGAACTTGGCGTTCCAGCGCTCAGCTCCGCCATGGTCGCCGGCGCTGAGTGCCGACAGCGGCGTTCGCGACGGCGGCGACGTTCCGAGCTGACCGGATCTGGGCGGTTCGGTTGATGTGCGCGGACGGGCCGTCGTCGGCGCCCGGGACGCTGCCTTTCAGCCGGCCAGAACCAGCGTGCGGCGGGCCGGGGTGAAGGTTGGGTCCGAGGTCAGGTGGTTGCCGCGGACCGTGGCGAGCGCCCACGTCATCCGGGTCGCTGCGAGCTCGGGGTGATCGCCGAACTCACCGGCCAATCGGGCGGCGCAGCCGGCCGTTCCCAGCCGCTGCAGCGTCGTCGCGACGGCCTCGCCTATCTGTTCGGCGGAAGGGCGATCGGAAGCTTGAAGGTTCGATGCGAACAGTGCTTCGGCGTGCAGCTTCAGCGCTGTGCCCTGCGGGTCCGGTCCACGGTCCGGAGTCCTCGCGGTCAAGACTCCCATGGTCATTCGCCTCGTTTCCGATCCCGCCCGGGAGCTGTTCCGGGCGCGTACTCACTGTCGAATCGGCGACGTACGGCGTCCAGAGCCCAATATTGGCCACCCCCATCGGTACTACGACCCATGCCGCGAGGCGGCAGGTCGCGGAGGGGAGGCGTGGTCCGCGATTCGGCGCGCCGTGGGATCGCTGTCGCGAGGAGGTCTGCCGGCTGCCGGCGGGTCGTCATCGGTACCCAGGTCGGTTAGTGTCTCCGGCGGGAGCGGGTGCGATGGCCGGTCGCTGGGTGAAACCGTCAGCGGTCCGCTGGCTTGGCGGGCTGCTGGTCGGCGTGGCCGCAGTGGCGGCGGTCAGCGGCGTCATCGCGCTCGTCGAGCCGCACGCTCCCGCGCTGAGCCTGCTGGTGCTCTACATTCTCCCGGTTCTGGCGGTCGCCGTCGTGTGGGGGACGGGACTCGCGGTGGTCACGTCGGTCCTGAGCATCGCGGCTCTACGCCTACCTGTTCGCGCCGCCGATCCATTCGCTCCGGGTCGCGGAGTCGGGCGATCTGACCGCCCTCGGCGTGTTCCTGGTCAGCGCGGTAGTGGTGGGTCAGCTGGCCGCGCACTCCCGACGCCAGGCGCTGGGGTCGGTCCGTCTGTCGGAGGAGCAGTCGGCGCTGCGGCGGGTGGCGACCCTGGTTGCCGAGGCGGTCCCGCCGTCGGTCGTGTTCGAGGCGGTCACCCGGGAGGTCGGCCTGTTGTGCGGCGCCGACCTGGCGCGCATGGAGCGCTACGAGGACGACGGAACCGTGACCGGAGTCGCCGCCTGGGGCCGGGCGCCGGTGGAGCTGGCGGTCGGGACCAGGTTCGAGCTGGACGGGCTGAGCATCGCCCGCGGCGTTCAGCAGACCGGCGGCGCGGTGCGGGTGGACAGCTTCGGGCAGGACGCCGGTGCGATCGCCCGGGAGGCGCGGGGGGTGGGGATCCGCGCGTCGGTCGGTTGCCCGATCGTGGTGGGCGGGCGGCTCTGGGGGGTGATCGCGGCCTCGACCACGAGGGAAGAGCCCTTCGCGGCCGATATCGAGACTCAGATCGCCGGGTTCACCGAGCTGGTCGCCACCGCCATCGCCAACGCCCAGGCGCGCCAGGAGCTGCAGGCGTTGGCGGACGAGCAAGCGGCGCTTCGGCGGGTGGCGACGCTGGTCGCTCGCGGGGAGCCGCCGGCGGCCGTCTTCACGGCCGTGGCGGAGGAGGTCGGCCGGCTCCTCCCGGCCGACTTCGCGGTCATCGGCCGTTACGAGTCCGACGGCGCCGAGTGGACGGGAATGGGCAGCTGGAGTCGGGTCGGTGAAGGCCTCGGCGGTCGGCCGCACGCTCCCCCTCGGCGGAGACACCGTCTCCACCCGCGTCCGCGAGACCGGACGCCCCGCGCGGATGGACAGCTACGCAGGCGCCTCGGGGTCTCTTGCCGCCGACGCTCGGGCCGTGGGCATCGGCTCGTCGGTCGGCGTGCCGATCACCGTGGCCGGACAGCTCTGGGGAGTGATGATCGCGTCGTCGACGTACGAGACCGTGCTCCCCGATGGGACCGACCAGCGGCTGGCCGACTTCACCGAGCTGGTCGCCACCGCGATCGGCAACGCCGAGGCGCGCCAGGAGCTGCGGACGCTGGCGGACGAGCAGGCGGCGCTGCGCCGGGTCGCGACCCGCGTCGCGCAAGGGGAGCCGCCGGAGGCGGTCTTCGCGACGGTCGCCGAGGAGGTCGGTCGGCTGCTTCGTGCCGATCTCACCGTGCTCGGCCGCTACGACCTCGACGGCCACGTGACGCGGGTGGGCGACTGGAGCCCGGCAGGCGACTGCGGCATTGCCGGCGCCCGGATCAGCCTGGGCGGCCGGAACGTCACCACGCTGGTGTTCGAGACCCGGCGCCCGGCGCGCCTGGACAGCGACGCCGGCATGTCCGGCGCCGTCGCGGCGCAAGCGCGCGCCTGGGGGGTCAGCGCTTCGGTCGGCGTGCCGATCACCGTCGCCGGTCGGCTGTGGGGAGTGATGGTCGTGTCGTCGACGCGCGAGAACGTGCTTCCATCTCGACACCGAGCACCGGCTGGCCGACTTCACCGGGCTGGTCGCAACCGCGATCGCCAACGCCCAGGCGCACGCGGAGTTGACGGCCTCGCGCGCGCGCATCGTCGCGACCGCCGACCAGACCAGGCGTCGCATCGAGCGTGACCTGCACGACGGCGCTCAGCAGCGGCTGGTCTCGCTGGCCCTGCGGCTGGGCGGTGCCGCGACCGCGATCCCTCCGGAGCTGAGCGAGGTCCACCGAGAGCTCGCCGGCGTCGGCGCGGAACTGGATGCCGTCCAGGGCGACCTGCGCGAGCTCTCCCGGGGCATCCACCCGGCCATCCTCACCGAGGGTGGCCTCAACCCGGCTCTGCGGGCCCTGGCCCGCCGCTCCCCGATCCCGGTCGAGCTGCAGGTGCAACTGGGCAGCGGGACGCGGCTACCCGAGCCGGTCGAGGTGACCGCCTACTACGTCACCGCAGAAGCGCTGACCAACGCAGCCAAACACGCCAGCGCCTCACTGATACAGGTCGACCTCGACACCGAGGACGGAAACGTCCGGCTCGGCATCCGCGACGACGGCGTCGGGGGCGCCGAGCCGACCCGCGGCTCCGGGCTGATCGGCCTCCGAGATCGGGTGGAGGCCATCCGCGGCACCCTGCACGTCGAGAGCCGCCCCGGACACGGCACCTCACTGCAGGTCAAGCTGCCCGTCGACGCCGGCCAGCCACCGCAGTCCGCCCGATGACAGGCGCCGGAGCTCACGAGGGCCGCACGCAGAGGCGACCGCCCGGGCAGCGTCCAAGCGCAGGGCACCGCGCTCCCGCTCAGCCGGCGCGCGCCCGGCGGACGATCGCGTCGAAGCCGGCGGCGAGCAGCAGGACCGCGCCGGTGACGACCCACTCGTAGCCCGCCGAGTTCGCACCCTGGATGAGGTCGCTCATGCCGTTGATGACGACTGCGACGACCAGCCCGCCGAGAACGGCGTCGATGACGCGACCGTAGCCGCCGAACAGTGAGGTGCCGCCGATCACGGCCGCGCCGACCGCCAGCAGCAGCGTGTTGCCTGCGCCGGCGTTCGACTGCACCGACTGCAGCAGCGAGGCAGCGATCATGCCGGAGACGGCGGCCATGCCGGAGCAGATGACGAACACGGAGATCCGGACGCGGGAGACGACCACGCCGGCACGGCGCGAGGCCTCGTCGTTGCCGCCGACTGCGTACACGTGCCGGCCATACCGCGTGCGGTTGAGAACGAAGTTCCAGACCAGGAACAGGATCACCAGCAGGACGACGACCCACGGCATTCCCTGCGCCTTGTTGCTGAAGAACGCGGTGGTGGCCAGGTTGCGGTTGATGCCCATCTCGTACGTGAACACCGCACCGACGGCCGCCAGCGCGATGACCTTCGCCGCGATCACCGTGAACGGCGGGGACGAGAGTCCGGCGCGACGGCGTCCGAGCGCGTCGTTCAGCTTGATCGCGGCATACCCGACGACAAGCAGCACGAGCAACGTCCACCCGAGCCACAGCGGCACGAAGCTGTTCTCCAGCTTGATCAGCGGCGAGTTGCCCGGCAGGATCACCGAACCCTGGCCGCCGATGAGGATCAGCGTGATGCCCTGGAAGGCGAGGAACGTCGCGAGCGTGACCACGAACGACGGGATGCCGAGCCGAGCGCGCAGCCAGCCCATGCCGAAGCCGATGGCGAGGCCCGCGACCAGTCCGACGATGAGCGCCAGCCACCAGGGCGCCCCCTGCCGCAGGATCAACACGGCCGTGATCGCCGAGCACAGGCCTCCGGTCGTGCCCGCGGAGAGGTCTATCTCGCCGAGCAGCAGCACGAAGACGAGGCCCATCGCCATGACGATGATCGGTGCCGCCTGGATCACGAGCGCCTCGATGTTGAACGCGCTCAGGAAGCCCTGGTGCAATACGGCGAAGACGACGGTGATGACGATCAGGCCGACGAGCGCGGGAATGGAGCCGAGCTCGCCGCCCAGGATGCGGGCGACGTAGCCCTTGAGGTAGGTCCTCAGCGCGGCCAGTCCCTCGGTGGGCTCGCCACGTCCGGGCTCGTCCTGCTCGACGATCTCGTCGGTCTGCGCGCTCATACGGCCGCTCCGGTCGACTCGGCGGGGGACAGCCCCAGGTCGCCCGAGCGGCCCGAGGTCATCAGCTCGACCACCTGCGTCTGGGTCACGTCGGCCCGCCTGACCTGGGCGGCCATCCGGCCCAGGAAGAGCACGCCGATGGAGTCGGCGACCTTCATGACGTCGTTCATGTTGTGCGACACGAGGATCACGGCCACGCCCTGCGCGGCAAGCTGCCGGACGAGCTCCAGGACCTGCTCGGTCTGGACGACGCCGAGCGCGGCGGTCGGCTCGTCGAGGATGACGATCTTCGACTTCCAGAGCACTGATTTGGCGATCGCCACCGACTGGCGCTGGCCGCCGGACAGGCTCGCGACGAGTTGCCGTACCGATCGGACCGTCCGCACCGACAAGGACGCCAGCGCCTGTTTCGCGAGCTTCTCCATCGAGTTCTCGTCGAGCGTGTGGAACCGGGTGAGCATCTCGCGACCGAGGAACATGTTCTCGACGATGTCGAGGTTGTCGGAGAGTGCGAGGTCCTGATACACGATCTCGACCCCGAGCAGTGCGGCGTCCCGCGGCCCGCGGACGCTCTGCGGCGTACCGTCGAAGATCAACTCGCCGGCGTCGGCGGGGGAGATCCCTCCGATGCACTTGACCAACGTGGACTTGCCCGCCCCGTTGTCGCCCACGAGCGCGGTGATCTCTCCCGCGTTCGCGGTGAAGTCCACGGACGAGAGCACATGGACCGGGCCGAACGACTTGTCGACGCCCCGCAGCTCCAGCGTGGGACTGGCGGTCATGTCGTATCACCTGCTCTGTCAGGCGCGGGGCTGGCGCCGGCGCAGCGCCGACCCCGCGGGTCGATGCGGGTTACGGGACCTTGATGCCGTTGGCCGAGCACAGCTGCACGAGCGCTGCGGTCGGGCAGACGGCGGCGGCGGATCACGTAGCCGTCGGTCACCGGCAGGGCAACGTTCGCCTTGGTGATGACGGTCGGAGCGGCGAGGTACGAGGGGATCTCGCGGCCGTTCGTCGGGTCCTTGGTCGTCGTCGGCGCGGTCGGCTTCTGGCCCGCGAGGATCTGGCTGGCCAGCTTGATCGCCACGTCAGCCTCACCGGCGACGGGCTTGTAGATGGTGAACGCCTGGGTGCCGGCCATGATGTTGTCGAGGCCGCCGGCGGTGGCGTCCTGCCCGGAGACCGCGACCTTGCCCGCAAGGCCCTGGGACTTCAGCACGTTGACGACCGACTGCGCCATGGTGTCGTTGGCGACCATGACCGCGTTGATGTCGGGATGCTGGCCGAGCATCGTGGTGAACACGGTCTGCGCGGTGGCGGCGTCCCAGTTGCCGGTCTGGTCGGCGAGCTTCGTCCAGCCGGGCTGCTTCGACAGGACGGAGTTGTAGCCCTCCGCGAACAGGGTGGCGTTGTTGTCGGTCGGCGCTCCGTCGATCTCGACGTAGTTGACCGAGCTCTTGCCCTTCACCTGCGGGGCCTGGGTCAGCGCGGTGCCCTGGTCCTGCCCGACCTTCACGTTGTCGTAGGACACGTAGTACGACGCGGTGCCGCCGGTGGTCAGCCGGTCGTAGTCGATCGTGACGACGTTGTGCTGCTGGGCGAGGGCCTCGATCGACTTGCCGGACCCCGGGTCCAGGTTCACGACCAGCAGGACGCCGACGCCCGAGTTGATCAGGGCCTGGGCCTGCGACTGCTGGGTGGTCGCGCTGCCGTTGGCGTTGTCGATGAGACAGGTGAGCTGGTGGGCGGTGCATTGCTTCTTGAGCTCGGTCGGGTCGGCCGAGACCCAGCGCGGCGACGACGCCGTGTCCGGCAGCAGGATCCCGACTTTCGTATTCGCCGGTGCGGCGCCGCTCCCGGAGCCGCCCGAGGAGCCGCCGTTGCCGCAGCCGGCCAGTGCCGCGACCAGCGCCGCGGCGACTCCGGTGAGTGCTACGGCCGTTCGAGGTGTCATTCGCACGAGTACGTCCTTCCTAGTGGCCGGGTCGGCCGCTGCGGTGGCCCGGCAGCTGCGTGGCACAGGGGACGTCGGGGTCTCGAGGGCGCCGGCTCTCCCCGGTGGTGCGCCGGTCGTCGTAGCCGTCTGGACCGGTCGGGGTAACACCGACGATGCCGCGCACATGGCCGCACGACATCGGGGCGACCCCCCAAGGCCGCACCCGGCCAGCCAGCATCCGGACCTGCCGGCTGGCGGGGGAGTGGGGAGGCGCATCGCGGGCGCCCGTGGGCCAGGGCGGACGCACTGCCGGCCTGCAGCGGGCCGGGCCTTCCCGCTAGCCGGTAGTGAGGATGGCCGCTGGCCGGAAGGCTCCACGCCCGCCGGGGCGCGAGTGTTGAAGGGGACGGTTTGCCAGCCTGCCGGCAGCGACGCCAGCAGCGGCACGGAGAGCGACAGCAGTCGCCGAACCGGAAAGGACCGACCGTGGAGGACAGCCCATGAGTGCTCTCGTCATTGTCATCATCGTCGTCGTCATCGTGGCGGTGATCGGGCTGGCGTTGTCGGTTCGCATCGTCAAGCAGTACGAGCAGGGGGTGCTGTTCCGGCTCGGACGCGTGGTCGGCGTGCGGCAGCCGGGGTTGACGTTCATCGTCCCGCTGGTCGACGTGCTGCGCCGGGTGAGCCTGCGCATCGTCACCATGCCGATCCAGTCCCAGGGCATCATCACCCGCGACAACGTCAGCGTGGACGTCTCCGCGGTCGCCTACTACCGGGTGGTCGATCCCGTGAAGTCGGAGGTCGCCATCGAGAACGTCGCGGCGGCGATCGACCAGATCGCGCAGACGACCCTGCGCAAGGTGGTCGGCCAGCACACGTTGGACGAGACGCTGTCCGAGACGGACCGCATCAACGTCAGCATTCGCGAGATCCTCGACGGCCAGACCTCGGAGTGGGGCGTCGTCGTCACCCTGGTCGAGCTGAAGGACATCCAGCTGCCCGAGAGCATGAAGCGGGCGATGGCCCGCCAGGCGGAAGCCGAGCGGGAGAAGCGCGCGAAGATCATCGCGGCCGAAGGGGAATCGTTGGCCGCCGACTGCCCTCGGCACCGCCTCCGACATCATGATGGCCCACCCACTGGCGCTCCAGCTGCGGAACCTGCAGAGCCTGGTCGAGCTCGGGGTCGACAAGAACACCACCGTCGTCTTCCCGGCGCCGTTGATGAGCACCATCGGAGAGCTGGGAGCCTTCCTCGCCCGGGAGACCGCCGGTGCCACCTCAGCCACATCAGCCGCGGCGGCTGCGGCGGCCGCGATCCCGCCGGCCGCGGACCCGGCCGCGGACGCGGCCGCCAACGGAAGCCCGGTCCCGGCCGCCGGGCAATAGCCACACGATCGGCCCGAGGTTGGCCGGCCGTGCGATCGGCTCGGGGGCGGATCGCGGAACGCATGGCGTCACCGCGGCGGATGCCCGAGCGCTAAGGTCACAGCGCCCTCGTGCGTCGTGGCCGACCGAAGGAGGTCACTGGTGAGTGCGGAGGAACGAGTCGGTGCGGCGGCCGATCTGCCACCGGGCACGGTGATCGGCGTCGGCCGTTACGCGGTCGGCAACGTCGCAGGTCGATACTTCGCGGTGACTCGTCGGTGTCGGCATCTCGGTGCCGACCTTGCCGGCGGCCGCATCGACGACGCGGGCTGCCTGGTCTGCCCGTGGCACCAGGCGGCGTACGACGTCACCAGCGGTCGGATGGTGCGCGGTCCGCAGGGTGTGTTCGCCAAGGTGCCCGGGCTCGATTGGGGCTATCGGATGCTCACCCGGGTGCTGCCACTGGGGCGCGGAGCTGTGGTCGACCGCGACGGCGACCTGTACCTGCGCCACTAGGAGACCCGAGCCTGCCGGCCCTCGTCGGCTCCCTGTCCGAGGACGTGCGCGGGTCAGGCGACGTCGGCGAGGACGTCGGCGAGGACGTTGGCGAGCGCCGGGCGGGCGAGCTCCACCACGGCATGGCGTGGCCCGCGCAGGCCGAGGCAGACCACCTCGTCATCCCAGCACGGCCAGACGGTCACCCGGCCGCGGTCGACACGGGCGTTCATCCCGCCGGTCAGCAGGTCGAGGTCGATCGCGATGGTGGCGGTGTCGTCGGCGTCCCCGGCCAGCAGTACGTGCAGCCGTCCGGGGTCCGTCCGCGGGTGCCACACCGTGGCCGTGCAGGCGAACACGTCGACCTCGAGGTCGTCACCGAGGACGAAGGCCCGGGCCGGCAGGCGGACCAGCTCATCGTGCGGATGCATGTCGGTCCCTCATCTGGTGGATGGCTTGCGAGCGACGGCCACGACGAAGCCGGTGATGGCCAGCAGTGTCCCGAGCCCTTCGGCCACTGCGGACGCAAGCTTTCCGGGCGCGGTGCCCAGGTGGGCTCGTACAGGTCCGGTAGCGGGCCGAGGGCTCCGACGTCGACGTAGGTGTAGAGCAGAACCGCTCCGACGGCGCTGGCGGTGACGAGCACCGCGACCGCCCACACCACCGGGTGTGGGCGGATGAGCAGCGCGACGGCGACGATCACCGCGACGATGGCCTGGATCCGGAACAGGTTGCCCTCGCTGATGGTCGACCGAGGCCGCCGGGGTCGTAGAAGTGGGCGTCGTGGAGGTGGACGTAGGCGTCGATCCCCAGCAGCACGGCGGTCGCCACTGCCAGAGCCCGCTGCAGTGCGCCGACCCTGGACCCGAACAGCCAGGCGGCCGGGCGGACGTGTTCGGTACGGGACTCGGACGTCGCGTGGTCGCTCATCGCCGGTTCTCCTCTCGGCGCGGCGGGTCTCAGTAGCTGGGGCCGGTGGTGGCCTGGGATGTTGCGCCGGCCGGGTTCGCGTCGGGCGCGCCGGTCGGGGGACACGACTGTCCACAGGCCGCCGTCGAGGACCACGCCCTGCCCGTTGGTCTGGCCGGGAGCGGAGTCGCCGGCGAACGTGTACACCGGGTGGCCGGCGACGGTGAGCTGGCGGGCGCCACCGGCGCGGGTGGTGGTGCCGAGCTTGCCGGTCACGCCGGGAAGCGATGCCGGCAGCGACGCCGGGGCCGGCACGAACGGCCAGTTGGCCGCGCACGCCCCGGTGCAGGTCGACGCGCTCGTCTTGTCGTTGGCGAAGACGTACACGGTGCGGCCCTGGTTGTTGACGATGATCATGCCGAGCGATGTGGGCTGGGCGCTGACCGTGGCGCTGCTGGCCGTCGGCGTCGGTGCGGCCGGCGCGGCCCCGGAGGAGCCGCCGGAGCCGTTGCTGCAGCCGGCCGCGATCAGCGCGAGCGCGGCGGCGGCGACGCCCACGACGCCGACGTGGCGGCCCCTGGCGACGAATCGTTCCGGGCTTCCGGTACGTGATCACTGTGCTGGTTCTCCCTCAGTGGAGTGGTGTGCAGTGCTCTCTGTGCACGCTGGCCGTGCGGCGCCAGTCTGCGCATGGCGTGTTCGCGCGATTCCCCTGCGCCGAGGACAGGCGCCAGTCGCTTCATCTGATCTGCACAAACACAATGGCGTGGGCAGGCGGGCTGACACATCGCCGCCAGCGGGAAGCCGTGACCCCTGCTAGCAGGCAGACTCGATGCACAACGGCCGCTGACATCGAGGCCGGACGCGCTGCCGGCGACGCAAGCTCTATGCCAGTGAGACACACCGACGATGCCGACGACGTGCGCGGTGCCTGAGCTGTGCGCTGTCCGGGATCGCGCGACTGCTGGTTGCGCTCGGCGCGACGTCGCGCGCGCAATGCCCACCACGCGATGAGGTGAGGGACGATCGAGTGACCCACGACACGAGGGAGTCGGTGGTTCCGTCGATCGAGGCGGAACACACCGGACCAGTGCCGGGCAGCGGTCGATCGTGCTGACGCTGCTGGCGACCGTGGTCCTGCTGCGATCAGGCGACCAAGTGGTGGGCCTGGCGACACATGTCCGGTGCACTCATCAACCCCGGCGGTGATCTTCTCGTCGGCCTAGCTGTCGGCAGCTGGTACGCCGACACCGTGACCGGTCGGTTGCTCGACCTCCTGGGTGTCGGGTTCCTGAGCATCGCCGTATTCCTGCTGGTACGCCGCCGACGGACTATCGTTGTCCTTGCGTCCGCGGCGCTGATGATCGGCGGATGGGGCAGCAACCTGCTCGACCGACTGGGAATGCATTCCTGGACGGCCCCGGGAAGTATCCGCGGCGCGGTTGATTTCATTCCCTTCAGCCATTACCGCTTCAACCTTGCGGACCTCTTCATCGTCGGTGCGACCGCCGTGTTCGTGCTGTCGGTCGGTGAGGTGCGCCTCACCTCGATCCGCCGCTCGGTCCTGGCCCAGAACCCGGCGCGGCCGGCTGCCGGCGCCGCCAGGCATGGAGGTCGGCTATCGCCGGCGTTGTCGGGCTCGGCGTCGTCGTCGCGGTCGGCGCCATCGGCTACACCGCGGCCGTGCCAGCTACGGCGTCCTCGATCGAGCGGACCGTGTCCCGCCAGCGCTGATCGGCGCACCATCCAGCCGGCCGAACCTTGTCACCGTCGGGCCGGAACCTGGCTACCCGTCAGCGCGACGCCGAGGATGTAGTGGTCGGGTCACGCCGATGGCGGCCGACTGGTGCCACTACGGCACTAGTGCCGGTCGAGGCGCGCTCGACCGTTCGGGACCGACGCGCCCTTCGGCATACGCGCTCGTCAGTGCTGCGTGGATGGCGTCATGGCCGGGCCGGCGATCGGGTTCCTTCACCAGGAGCGCGTACAGGAGCGGCCCGAGGCGATCGGCGAATCGTGTCGGTGCCGGCGCCGCGAGGAGCACCGCGACCAGGGTCGACCCGCCGTCCGCCTGCTTCGAACGGAGGGCGACCCTCGACGGCCGCGTACAGCGTCGCCCCGAGCGACCAGAGGTCCGCAGGCGGACGTGGTGTCTCGCCGCGGACCAACTCCGGCGCGATGTACGCGGGAGAGCCGACGATGTCACCGTTCTCCCGGGCGGGGTGGCCGCTGTCGTCGGTCTCCGCGATACCGAAGTCGGCGAGCACGAGCCGGCCGTCCGCGCCGAGTAGCAGGTTCGCCGGCTTCACGTCACAGTGGACGACGCCGGCGTCGTGGACGGCGGTCAGGGCGGCAAGCAGCTGCAGGCCGAGCGCGGCCACGACCGGCGGTGGGAGCCGGCGCCGGCGACCGAGGAGATCGTCGAGGGTGCCGTCCCCGTGGTAGTCCATCACCAACCAGCCGAACCCGTCGTGCTCGAAGGCGTCGTGGACCGCGGCCACGTTGGGATGACGTATCCGGGCGGCGATGCGCGCCTCGGTCAGGCCCCAGGAATGCTGGTGGCCCAGTTGCTTGACGGCGACCTGACGAGTCAGCACCTCGTCGTAGGCGCGCCAGACCCGGCCCGTCGCGCCGCGGGCCACCAGCTCGGTCAGCCGGTATCGGCCGGCCAGAAGCTGGCCGGCGCGCGGACTCCCGGCGCGGACGTCGGTGTGCAGTCGGCGGCACAGGGCCATGCGCGCGGATCGTCGGGTGCTGGCAAGGCCTCGCCATGACGACTCTTCCTTCCGGCCGGATGAATGGTCCGTACTCGCCCGGCGATCGCTCCCGCCTCCCGGGTGTCGTCCACTTCGGACACAAGGAGCTCGAGATCGGCTCGGACGTCATCCCAGCAAAGATCGCCCTCCGGGCGCTCGGTGTCTTCCCGGTCAGCCGCCAGCTCCGCGCCCTGCCACCGGCAAGACGGGCTTCCTGCTAGCTGCCATGACCGTCGCCGGAGCGGCAGTCGGCCGGCCGCGGAGCATTCCGGCTGGCCGGTAGTGCGATTGGCGGCTGGTGGTGAAGACCCGAGCCGACCCGGAAGGCGATGGTGGCTTCTGGACATCGCGATGACGCCGACGGGAGAGCCGAGCATGAACCTGGACCCACGCAGAGAGGCCGCGGCCGAGGACTCCGCCGCATCCGGCCGCTGGTGGCCCGCCGCCGGGTGGTCGGCGTCCTGCTGCTCGCCTCCTGCATGATCGCCGCAGGTCTGCTGGCAGCCGGCCGGCTCACCTCCGGCTCGGTCACCGTCGGCGTCGGTGAGGCGGTGATTCTGGCGCTGGCACCGACGCTTGCCTTCGGGATGGGCTGCTGGGTCAACCGCGGGGTACGAGCGGCGCGGCGGATCCGCAGGCGTCGCGACGAGCTGGCGATGCGGCCGGCCAACCCGCCGATCGAGCAGATCGCGGCCGACCTGAGGAGAATGCTCCGGGCGCACGACGGGATCGTCCGGACGAGGCACATCGCCACGACCGACCGGCGGGTACGGGCGCTGGAAGCCGCGATCAGCACGTCGGCGGTGCAGGCGGCGCAGGCACTGGAGGTGTCCCACCCGAGGCCGGTTCCGTACAGCGGGCTGGAAACCTGGCAGCTACGCCGGCTGCTGCGAGCTCTCAGGGCCGAGGGCCTGGTGCTGCCGGCCGACGCGGCTGACGCAGCCGGACACCCTTCTGACGCTCCGATCCGCTCGAGCAGACCCGGCCACCGCCCACTCGCGGTCGTCCGGGCCGTCCCGACGGCCGGGCGCTGGCGGCGGCGGGACGCCGTGTCCGGCGAGATCCCTGTTGGCCGTCGACGGAAGCGGGTAAGGCTCGGACTGTGCCGGTCTTGCCGGGTAGCTGCAGCCAGACGTTGGGGCAGCCAGCAGGTACTTTGCAGGCAGCCGGGATGCGGGATGTCCGTCCGAAGTGGAAGGTAGGGCCATGTCCCTGAGTTGCGTGATCGTCGACGACAGCCCAGGCTTCGTCGCGGCCGCGCGCAGCCTGCTGGAGCGGCAGGGACTGAGCATCCTCGGCGTCGCCTCGAACTGCGCGGAGGGCCTCCGGCTCGTGGCCGAGTTGCGTCCGGATGTCGTCCTGGTGGACATCGACCTTGGCGCTGAGAGCGGCTTCGAGCTGGCCCGGCGTCTCGACCAGATGCAGGACTCCCGCCGCGCCGCCGGTGATCCTGATCTCCACCCACAGCGAACAGGACTACGCAGGACCTCATCGCGGACAGCCCGGCGTTGGGGTTCCTGTCCAAGACCGTCATCTCCGCCACGACGATACGGTCCCTGCTCGGACGCGGACCGGACCCGGTCGAGTCCGATCAGCGGACTTCCAGGTAGGTGACGACGGCCAGCACCCGCCGGTGGTCGTCGTCCGTCTCCGGAAGGTTCAATTTCGCCAGGATGCTGCGGACATGCTTCTCCACGGTGCCCTCGCTCACCCACAGCCGGCGGCCGATGCCCGCGTTGGAACGGCCCTCCGCCATCAGGGCGAGCACCTCACGCTCGCGCGGGCTGAGCCCGGCGAGCGGGTCGTTCCGTCGTCGCGCCTGGATCAGCTCCTGCACCAGGGCCGGATCCACCACCGAACCACCCTTGGCGACCCGGTCGAGTGCGTCGATGAACTCCTCCACATCCATGACCCGGCTCTTGAGCAGGTAGCCGATGGACCGGCCGGTGGCCAATAGCTCCATCGCGTGATCGACCTCGGCGTGCGCGGACAGCACCAGGATGGCGACCTCGGGATGCTTCTGCCGGATCACCCGTGCCGCGTCAAGGCCCTCGATCGTCCGGGTCGGCGGCATCCGGATATCGACGATGGCCAGGTCCGGAAGCGTGTCACGGACGGCGGCGAGCAACTCGGTGGCGTCGGCGGCCCGGCCGACGACATCCATGCCCGAGCCTTCGAGCAGGCTGGCGAGCCCTTCGCGCAGCAGGACGTCGTCGTCGGCCAGGACCACCCGCAGCCTGTCACCGGTCATCCTTCACCCTCCGAGGGCAGAGCAAGGACCGTCCTTGTGGCCAGCATTATCGACTAGTTGCCGGCACATGGCGGCGACAGGACGCGCATGGCGGAGCTATCCGGGAGATCCTCGGGCCGCTTGGCGGCGAGCCTTCCGTGCAACAGGCCGGTGGACTGGCCGACCTCGATGAGGTATCCGTCCGGATCCCGCAGGTAGCAGCGGATCTCGGCCCCACGATCGATCGGCGGGGTGACGAACTCCGCCCCCTTCGCCTTCCACTCTTCGTAGCAGGCCTGAATGTCGGCGACCCGCAGGTTCAGGAAGATGGATGTGGTGTTGTCGGGCTGGTAGTCGACGACGGAGATCTCCGGCTTGTCGGGGGTCGGCGGGCCGCCCGGATTCATGATGATCCACGAGTTGGACAGTCGAACCATGCACGGGTTCTCGTCCAGGACGACGGTGCCGCCGAGGACGCGGGAGTAGAAGTCCCGGGACCGCGCGACTTTGCGGACGGTGATGAAGAGCGTCACCAGGAAGCCCTCGGTGGGCGCGGGGAGGTTGGCGACGTCGATGTGCGGCGTGGGTTCGGTCATGGCTGCTCCACTCCAGCGGGGCATCGGCGGATACGGGTCCTCGTCGAGCGTCGCGCACATTGTCGTCCCTCCGCCCCGCTCGGCGACGGGTCGTTGGCGGCAGGTCCAGCCCGGGCCGGCGGAGCGCCGGTTTTACCGACGTCTTGCCTTGCCGGGAGCAGGGTGGACGGGTGCCCGTCGGTGACCTGCTGCTGGTGCTGGCCGTCTTCGCGGCCTGCGTCGTCGAGTCCGTCGAGGCGCTGACCATCGTGCTGGCCGTCGGCCTGACCCGGGGCTGGGCGGCCACGATGCGAGGAACGGCCGCCGGGCTGGTGGCATTGGCCGTGATCGTCGTGACCCTCGGACCGGCGCTGACGGTCCTCCCGATCGACGTGCTGCGCCTGGTCGTCGGTGGCCTGCTGCTGATCTTCGGCCTCGGCTGGCTGCGTAAGGCGATCCTCCGCGCCGCCGGCCTGAAGGCGCTGCATGACGAGGATGCGATCTATGCCCGCCAGCGGACGGCGGCGGAGCAGGCCGGGGTCCGCACCGGCGGCCTGCTCGTCGACGCGTACGCCTTCACCCTGGCCTTCAAAGGAGTGCTCCTGGAGGGCCTGGAGGTGGCGTTCATCGTGCTGACCTTCGGGGCCAACCAGCACAACATCCCGCTCGCATCGGTCGGTGCGGCCGCCGCGGTCGTGGTCGTGGCCGGCGCCGGCCTGGTGCTGCGGGCGCCGCTGGCCCGCGTTCCCGAGAACACGCTGAAGCTCGCCGTCGGGATCATGCTGACCTCGTTCGGGATCTTCTGGGGGGCCGAGGGAGCCGGAGCCAGCTGGCCCGGTTCGGACGCCGCACTGCTTGCCCTCGTGGCGTTCGTGTTCGCGGTCGCGGCCGGTGCGATCCGGTGGCTACGCCCGGCCCCGGTGGCCCGGAGCCAGGCTCGGCGCCGCCGCGATGAGCCGCCTCGCCGCCGCGGCGCGATCGTTCGGCGCGTTCTGGTGGGACTTCATCGTCGGCGACGACTGGCGCATCGCCGCCGGCGTCGTCCTCGCCCTGGCGGCGACCGCGGGACTGGCCGCGGCCGGCGTGCCGGCCTGGTGGCTGCTGCCGCTG
Source organism: uncultured Actinomycetota bacterium (assembly GCA_963770145.1). GTDB lineage: Bacteria > Actinomycetota > Actinomycetes > Mycobacteriales > CADCTP01 > CADCTP01. The sequence goes on from CAVYOJ010000007.1 coordinate 26,256, forward strand.
GCCGTCGTCGCCCTGCTCGGGCGCTCCCTGCGCAGCGCGGCCCGGCCCCGCACCCCCTCCGACCCTGGCCGCGCCGGCCCGTCCTGGACCACCGGCCGGGGACCTGACGATCGAGGCACGCGGGCCGACCGGGCGCGTGCGGCATCGAGCGACCGCCGACGCCTGACCGGCGGCCGGCTGGCGCGCGAACTCGCCGATCATCCGACGCGTTGACGGGCCGGGAGGGCAACTGTGACCGCCGGACGCAGCTGTGGGAGCGAGGGCGGGGCCGTTGCGCCCAGGTTCGGTCGGTCTCGTGCTGGTCTCGGCACTTGCCGTTCTCGTCGGTCTGGAGCTGGCCGGCGAGGTGATGGGCGGTCTCGACTCGGCCGTGCTCAGCTGGATGCTGGACCACCGCGGCGATCGGCTCACCTCGGTCGCGATCGCGGTCACGAACACCGGAGCCAGCCCGCTGCTGTTCCCGCTGGTCGCGGCGACCGGCCTGGTGATCCGGTGGCGGACCGGGCGCTGGTGGCCAGGGCTCGCCGCGCTGGGCGTCGGAGCTGGCCGGCGTGCTCAGCCGGCTGGGACTGTCGATGGTGGTCCGCGACGCCCGACCGCCGCGGGTCGACTGGCTCGTCCCCGTCGGCGGCTTCAGCTTCCCGTCCGGGCACGCCGCGACCAGCGCGCTCGTCGCGGGCACGCTCGCCTGGCTGCTGGGCCGGCTGGTGCCGTGGCGGCCGGCCCGGGTCGCGATCGCGGCCGGACTCGGCGTCTGGGCCCTGCTGGTCGCGTTGAGCCGGCTCTACCTGGGCGTGCACTGGGTCAGCGACGTGCTCGGCAGCTGGCTCCTGGCCGGGGCCTGGCTGGCAGGCCTGCTCGTGCTCGCCGGCCGCCGGCGAGCTACAGGATGGGGTATCGAGGGTCAGCCCGCCCGGAGGAGACAGACCGCATGGAGAAGACCCGACTCGGCTCCACCGGATTGAAGATCAGCCGGCTGGCGTTGGGATGCATGAGCTACGGCGACCCGTCCAGCGAAGACGCCGACGAGTGGGCGCTGGCCGACGATCAAGCACAGCCGTACTTCCAGCAGGCGATCGAGCTGGGCATCACTTTCTGGGACACCGCGAACGTCTACCAGGCCGGCACCTCCGAGGAAGTGGTGGGCCGGGCTATTCAGCGGTACGCGCGGCGCGAGGACATCGTGCTGGCCACCAAGGTGCACGGCAGGATGCACGACGGCGCCGGCGGCTCCGGGCTGTCCCGGAAAGCGATCCTCGAGCAGATCGACGCTTCGCTGGTACGTCTGCGCACCGACTACGTCGACCTGTACCAGATCCACCGGTTCGACCCGGAGACCCCGGTCGAGGAGACGATGGAAGCGCTGCACGACGTCGTCCGGCCGGAAAGGCGCGCTATCTCGGCGCGTCCTCGATGTACGCATGGCAGTTCGCCAAGCTGCAGCACGCCGCCAGCCTCGGCGGCTGGACCCGGTTCGTCTCGATGCAGAACCAGTACAACCTGCTGCGCCGCCAGGACGAACGCGAGCTGATGGCCATGTGCGCTGACAGCGGCGTCGGCCTCGTGCCGTACTCGCCGCAGGGCAAGGGTCGCCTCGCTCGGCCGTGGGGCGAACAGTCCACCCGTTCGACCGTCGACCACATCGTGCAGGCCTTCGACTCGCCCTTGGACGAACCCGTCGTGAACGCCGTGCAGGAGCTGGCCGAGGCCCGCGGCGTCACCATGGCTCAGGTCGCGCTGGCCTGGGTGCTGCGCAACCCGGCCGTGTCCGCACCGATCGTCGGCGCGACGAAACCCCACCACCTACCCCAAGCCGTCGCCGCCCTCGACATCGAGCTCACCGACGTCGAGACTGCCGCCCTCGAGAAGCCTTACGTCGACCACGGGCCCTCCTGGTATTGACCGGACGACCTGCCAGGTCGCCTGCGACCCGGCGTCGCGGCGCCGCGGCGACCTCGGCCGTCTCCGGTCGAAGGGCAAAGGGGCCGGGAATCATGCGCCCTCGCACGCGTTACCATGGGCGAGGCACCGAAGAACCGAGCCGGTCGTCCGACGACTTGCCCCGTGCCGTGGTCACCAGCCCACCGGCGGCTCCGGGTCCGCGTGAGAGCGTGCCGAGGCCCGCTGCGTCGATACTCGGAGATCCGCGAGTCGGCTCGGCGTTCGGAGCACCAGGCCCTGCTGCTCGGGACGTTCCTCGCCCCGTCCGCGGGACTGTGCGGCATGCTGCCGCGGCCACCGTGCCGCGGCGTTCCAGAGGAGGAGTTTGTGGCTCGACCAGGCCAGCGCCAGACGGGCGCTCGCCGTGCCGCCCCGCGGAAGCAGCGACACGTCCGCCACGGCGGCGACGTCGTCTCGGTGCTCGCCCGAACCGTCCGCGAGGTCGAGGCGGCGGCCCGGCGCGGCCGCGTGACGCCGGCCGTGCGCACGAAGTTCCAGGCCGTCGCCCTGCTGCTGCGGGACGAGCGTGCCCGCGTCCGGGCGGCGGCCGGAAGCGACAGTCATCGGGCCGAGCAGCTCAAGCGCCTGGACGGCATCGCGACCATCCTCGCGACGACCGCCGTCCGGGACGCCGGGCTGCTGGCGTTGCTCGCCGAGGACGCCGACGTCTCCGACGCGGCCCGGTCGCTCAAGCGGGAGATGCTGCGGGACCTCGGCATCGAGCCGGCGCCCGAAGAGATCGCGCCGGCGGAGGCCGCGGCCGCTCCCGCCGGCACGGAGCGGCGGGTCGTGCCGCAGTCGGTGATCTCCGGGCAGCTGGCGAACCCCTTCCTCGCCCCCGACTTCTCCGCCGTTCCGCAGCGCGACCTCCCGTCCGCGCCGCCTGCCCGGCTGGGAGCTGCTCGGCCCGCTGCTGAGTTCCTTCGAGCGCGCCGGTGGGGGAGCCCCGGCCTGCATGGCGCTCCCGGCGCCGACGGCGCGGTTCACCCCGGCGGGCCTGGAGCTGATGCCGCACCAGGGGCAGGTGGTCGCCGCGGCCGCGGCCGGCCACCGGACGTTCCTGCTCGCCGACGAGCCGGGTCTGGGCAAGACGGCGCAGGCGCTGCTCGCCGCGGAAGCGGCGAACGCCTACCCGCTGCTCGTCGTCGTGCCGAACGTCGTCAAGACCAACTGGGCCCGTGAGGCGGCCCGCTGGACGCCGCACCGCCGGGCCACCGTGGTGCAGGGCGACGGCGAGACCGTCGACGGCTTCGCCGACATCGTCGTGCTCAACTACGAGCTGCTCGACCGCCACGTGGGCTGGCTCGGCGACTTCGGCTTCCGCGGCATGGTCGTGGACGAGGCCCACTTCATCAAGAACAAGGCCTCGCAGCGCTCGCAGCACGTCCTCGCGCTCTCCGACCGCATCCGGTCCCGTACGGCGCGGCCGCTGCTGATGGCGCTGACCGGCACCCCGCTGATCAACGACATCGAGGACTTCCGGGCGATCTGGCAGTTCCTCGGCTGGATCGACGACAGCAAGCCCCTCGACGAGCTGCTGGACGCGCTCGAGGACACCGGCCTGACGCCCGCCGACCGGGGCTTCTACCCCGCGGCGCGGCAGTGCGTGATCGACCTCGGCATCGTGCGCCGCCGCAAGCTCGAGGTGGCCGCCGACATCCCCGCCCGCCGCATCGCCGACCTCCCGGTCGAGCTGGACGGACCGGCCGGCCGGTCGATCCGGGCGGCCGAGCGGGACCTCGCCGGCCGGATGGTGGCGCGGTACGAGACCGCGCTCGCGAACCGGATCCTCCGACGCCGGCGTCGAGGGCATCGACCACGAGCCTCGTCCGCCGGGTGGCCCGGTCGGAGCTGAAGGACGCGACGACCGCGCAGGCCGGCGAGAACGTGTTCACCATGATGCGACGCATCGGCCAGGCGAAGGCCGAGCTGGCCGCGGACTACGCGGCGCAGCTGGCCCGCAGCGCCGGCAAGGTCGTCTTCTTCGCCAAGCACGTCGACGTGATGGACGCCGCCGAGGAGACCTTCGCCCGGCAGGGCGTGCGCTTCTCGTCGATCCGTGGCGACCAGACGCCCAAGGCGCGGCAGGCGAACGTCGACGCCTTCGTGAACGACCCGGACGTCGCGGTCGCGGTGTGCTCGCTGACCGCGGCCGGCGTGGGCCTGAACCTGCAGGTCGCCTCGAACATCGTGCTGGCCGAGCTGTCCTGGACCGACGCGGAGCAGACCCAGGCCATCGACCGCAGCCACCGCATCGGGCAGGCCGAGCCGGTCACCGCGTGGCGCATCATCGCCGCGCAGACCATCGACGCCCGGATCGCCGAGCTGATCGACAGCAAGGCGGGGCTCGCCGCCCGGGCGCTGGACGGGTCGGACGAGGAGGTCTCCTCGTCGGCCGACGTGCAGCTCGAGGCGCTGGTCGCGTTGCTGACGGATGCGCTGCGGGCGTCTTCCGGACATGGCGACGCCCCGAGCTCCTGATCGGTCCTCCCATTCGACGACGTCCTCACGGGCGGTTGCTGAGCGCGGGTATCTGCCGCGGCGCAGGCGGCTCTGAGTGGGTAGAGGCTTCGCCGCTAGGCGGTCTCGTGGGCGCCGGTCCAGCAATGCAGGAGGACGGGATGATCGGCAGCGTTCCGCTGGTACCGGATGCTGAGTCCGTGGAGACCCTTGCCGTTCCGTCGATCGAGGCGGTGCGGGGGACCTTCGCGGCGATGGAACGCACCGTCGAGATGGTCGCCGCGGACTGCCGGACGGTGGCCGAGACGCTGTCCGCCCTGAACGAGGCGCTGGGCACGATCTCGCAGAGCGCCGGAGGGGCCCAGCAGTGGGGCGGGATGGGCCTCATCGGCCTGCCGATCATGGGGGCCATCAAGGCTGTCAAGGGTGTCGCCGGCCAGTACGTCCGGCAACAGACCGGGACGCCGCTGGCGACCTGGACCGAACTGGTGGCCAACTCGACCGCTCAGGTCGAGGCGTACCTGGCCGGGCTCAGGACGGTGGCCGACCTCGCGCAACGCCATTCGGCGTCGGTCGGGACGGAGGTCGATCCGAGGCAGGCGGGCGAGGACGAACAGATCCTGCGCGAGATCCGCTGGCAGACCCAGGCCTGGAAGCAGGTCCTTGTCCGGGTGGCGCAGCTCGGTCGGCTGGTGGACGCGATCCTGGCGGCCGACGTCGGCGCGGAGCCGGAGCTGTCGGAGCAGGCCGCCCCGGCCAAGCTGCCCGGGTTCTCCGGCTCGGTGCAGCGGCGGATCAAGGAGGTGCAGAGCCGCACCACGGAACGGTCCGGCGACCTGCGCCAATGGGTGCTCCAGCCGTTCGTCGACCTGCACGATCGCGTTCGGCAGTTGCCCTCGCTCACCGAACAGCTCGCGCACGAGGTGGCGTTGCTGGAGATCCTGCTCGACCTGGAGATCGTCGAGCTGCGCGCCTGCCGGGGCGAGATCCCGCCGGCCGAGGCGAGGATCGTCCGCCTGCGGGTGGCTGCCAGCGCCCTGCTTCCCGAGCTGGCCCGGCGGCTGGCCGACGCCCGCCGGAAGGCCGCGGACTACGGGACCTATCTCGACCGGCTGGACCGTGCCCGCCGCGCCGGGGAGGTCACCGAGCAGGCGTACGCGGTCCTCGCCGAGGAATACCGGCAGGGTCTGCACGCCGTGCGGGCGCATCTAGCGGCGCTGGAGGCCAAGGCCGACCTTTGGCGACGGGACGGCCCCGCACTCCTGCGGTCGTGCACCGAATGGGTGACGCTGGAGCTGAACGTCGTCGCCGCGCGGCGGCTGGCCGAGCAGCGGCAGGCGACCGACGATCGCGCGGGGTTGCTGCTGCGGGAGCGCGACCGGCTGGCCGAAGCCGGCCGGCTCCTGGCCGCGCTGTAGTGAGCTGCGCCGCGACGCGTAGATCACGTCAGTCGCTCCACCAGCGTCGATCGCCAGCGCACGGAGGACGAGGCGCACCGCGCGCATGATGGAACAGTGGCCGGCCGGCGCCGCGGGACGCTCGCGGTCGCGGCGGTGGCCCTCTACGCCGCCGCCGCGTCGTTCACGCCGCCGCTGAGTGTGGCCGCCGCGGTCGCTGTGGTGGTGCCGGCGACGGTGGTGCTCGTGCTGGCCACCCGGCACCGACCCGGCCACGGCCAGCAGAGGCCCGCGACCGATCCGCGCCTGCGCCGCACGGCAGCGGCATGGGCGGTGCTGGTCGTGCTCGGCGCCGCCCTGGAGCTGGCCGCCTGGTTGCACCAGCCGGCGTACAACGTCGCCTCGCCGGACTTTCCGACGCTGTCGCTGCTGCTCGATCCGGTCACAGATGGCGGGCCCGGGCGGTTCGTCGCCTGGTGCATCTGGCTGTATGTGGGCTGGCGGGTGGTGCGCCGGTGACCGCTCGCATCCTGACCATCGCCGGGTTCGCCGTTCTGGGCATGGTCGCGGCGGCGCTCACGCTGGCCGGCCGCACGGGCAGGCTCGGGCTCGCCCGGCCTGGTGAGCTGCTGGACGCGCTCCGGTCGCGGGCGCCGGCCCGGCTCGCGATCGTGCTCAGCTGGACATGGCTGGGCTGGCACTTCCTGGCCCGCTGAGGTGGACGGTCAGCCGGCGACGAGGCGCGCCTGTTCGCGGACGGTGGTCAGGAAGGTGGTGAGGGCGGGTGCCGCGGCGCTGTCGCGGGTGATGATCATGAGCCGGCGGGTGACGGCTGCTTCGGCGATGTCGCGGATGGCGAGGGCCGGGTCGCCCAGGGGGAGGGCGAGGGTGGGCATGAGCGCGACGGCTCCGGTGGTGCGGACGAGCTCGAGCTGGACGTCGGCGTCGTTGGACCGGTGGCGCAGGTCAGGTTCGTAACCGCCGAGGGAGCGGCAGGTGCCGACGACGAGGGCGTGATGGCCGGTGCCGGTGGCCGACGCGACCCAGACGGCCTCCTTGAGCGCGGTCATCGCCACTGGTCCCCCGTGCTCGGCGCAGGGATGCGCTGCCGGCAGGACGAGCTTGAGTGGCTCCTCGTGCAGCGGTTCGAAGGTGAGGCCGGCCGGCCGGGGTCGTGGGTGGCCGTCGTACTCGTCGCTGATGACCAGGTCGAGTGCGCCGAGGCGGAGCTCGGGCAGCGCCTGTTCGAGCTCGAGCTCGGAGATCTCCAGCCGTACGCTGCGGGTTGTCGGCCCGCATGCGTGCGACGGCGGGGATGAGGACGCGGCGGGTCGCGGACTGCAGGCCGCCGGCGCGCACCGTGCCGCGGAGCTCGCCGGTCAGCGAAGCCAGGTCGACGCGGGCGGCGTCGGCCGCGTCGAGCAGGACGCCGGCGTGCCGGGACAGCAGACGGCCGGCGTCGGTCAGCCGTACGCCGCGGCCTGCCTTCTGGAGCAGCCGTACCCCGACCTCCTTCTCCAGGACGCTGAGTTGCTGGGAGATCGCGGACGGGGTGTAGCCGAGCGCGATCGCGACGGCGGCGAGGGTTCCTCGCTCGTCCAGTTCGCGGAGCATGCGGAGCCGGCGGAGGTCGAACGCGACCATGTAGGAATTCTAACGAGATCGATCCAAGAACCGTCACTGGACGTGATGAGAACGTCGATCGAGGCTGGCGGCGTGGGTCCCGTACTGTGCCTGTTCTCGGCGGCGTGCTTCGGCGCGATGGCCATCTTCGGCAAGCTCGCGTACGCGGCCGGAGTCTCGCCCGGTGCGCTGCTCCTGCTGCGGTTCTCCGTGGCGGCCCTGCTGCTCGGCCTGCTGCTGGCGCTGCGGCCCGGTCGCCGGTCCACTCCGCACACGCCGCCGTCGCCGGGTCCCGCCAGGACCGCACGGGCTCGCCTGCTGATCACGGCCCTCGGCCTGGGCGCGGTCGGGTACGCGACTCAGGCGACCCTCTACTTCTCGGCCCTGCAGCGGGTCGACGCGTCGCTGGTGGCCCTGGTGCTCTACACGTACCCGGCTCTGGTCACCGTGGCCGCCGCTCTGCTCGGCCGCGAGCGGCTGACACCGGGACGGTGCGCCGCGTTGGTCGTCGCGTCCTGCGGGACGCTGATCGTCCTGCTCGGCGCGGGCGGGCTCAGCTTCGACCGGGTCGGGGTGGCCCTGGCCTTCGGTGCCGCCGTCACCTACACCGTCTACATCCTCGTCGCCGACACGGTGGTGCAGCGCCTGTCCCCGCTGGTGCTGGCGGCGTTGGTGATGACCGGCGCCTCGGCGGCGCTCGCCGTCCGGGCTGTGCTGACCGGCGGGATCGACTTCGGCTTCGGGCCAGCCGGGTGGTTCTGGATCGCCTGCATCGCCGTCGTGTCCACGGTCCTGGCGATGCTCGCCTTCTTCGCCGGCCTGCGCCGGACCGGCCCCTCGGCTGCGGCGATCCTCTCGACCTTCGAACCCGTCGTCACGACGGCTCTCGCAGCGCTCACGTTGAACGAGTTCCTCACGCCGGTGCAGCTCGCCGGTGGGTTCGTCGTCCTGTCCGCCGTTGCCGTTCTGCAGCTGCGGCCGCAACGACGTCGGGCCACGTCGTCGACCGAGCGGGACGAGGTCCTGACCCCGGAGCAGCACCGGTCGGGGATCGTCTCCTAGAGAATGGTCGCCACCGGAGGGAGAGCGTGGCGACCGTTCCGCGCCGGTACCGACATTACGTCGCGTCCTCGACGATGACGGATCCGGCCTGGATGCACGTCATTCCGCTCCGGGGTCGTGCTGCAGGTCTACACCAAGCCGTGACGACCACCGCGGCCGGTGAGCGTGGCCAAATGTGTTGCCGGCGGGTCCACGCCTCTGTTGTTGTACGGGTGTGTCGATGCTCGATGATCCTGGACTCTTCGGCCGGCAGTGGGCAGCCAACTACGACGGTCCCGGCAACCCCGATCCGGCGCCCGCGGTGGACTTCCTGGCCGCTCTCGCGGCGGGCGGCCCGGCTCTGGAGCTGGCCATCGGCAGCGGCCGGGTCGCGCTTCCGCTAGCCGAACGCGGCGTTGCGGTGGACGGCATCGAGGCGTCCCACGAGATGGTGGACCTGCTGCGCGCCAAGCCCGGCGGTGACGCGATCCGGGTCGTGGTCGGGGACATGGCCGACGTGGCTGTGACCGGTCCGTACACGCTGGTCTACCTGGTCTTCAACACGCTGTTCAATCTCACCGGTGCGGGTCGGCAGGAGGAGTGCTTCCGCAACGTCGCCCGGGTCCTGGCGCCCGGAGGCGCGTTCGTCATCGAGGCGTTCGTGCCTGACCCGGCCGACTTCGATCGCGACGAGCAGATCCAGGTGCGGTCGGTGACCGAGACCTCGGTGACGATCCGCGTGCACCGGTACGACCGGGCGGCGCAGACATTTCTCCGGCAGACCATCACCTTCGAGAACGGCGACGTGCAGCTCAAGCCGTTCGGCATGCACTACCGGTGGCCCGAGCAGATCGACGAGCTGGCCACCGCGGCCGGCCTGCACCTCGAGTCCCGGTATGCCAACTGGCACCGGGAGCCGTTCCGGGCCGACAGCAAGGACCACATCTCGGTCTATCGCAAGTCGTGACGCTCACGCCGTCGATTGATCGGCGACGCCGATGCGGTCGGCGATAGCCTGCGGCGGCATGGACGCCAAGGGCGACAGAGTCGATCGCGCAGAAGCCCGCGTTTCTACGCTCGCCACTCCGGCGGGCGCCATGGTGAAGATCATCGAGCGGGGCAGCGGCGCGCCGGTGGTGTTCCTGCACAGCGGTGTCGGAAGCGCCGGCGAATGGCGTGGCGTGTTCGGGCTGTGGCCCGAAGGTCATCGCCTCGTGGCCGTGGACGCCTACGGCGCCGGGGTCGGGCCGGGCGTGCCGGGCGCAGGCGTCTGGACGACTATGCCGATCAGGTCCTCGCGGTCGTCGGACCATGTGGGCGAGCCGGTCCATCTGGTCGGGTTCTCGTGGGGCGGGGCGACGGCCCTGCACGTGGGTGTGACCGCCGCGCCGGTGCTGGCATCGCTGACGGTGGTCGAGCCCGAGGCGTACTCGGTGCTGACAGCCTCGGACGGGCCGGCATTCTCAGCGATCTCGCGAGCTGCGCGAGCGATGGCGGGAACACGTCCGGGCCGATCGGTGGTACGAGGCGTGCGAGGAGTTCATCGACTTCTACAACGGGCCCGGCACGTTCGCGCGATGGCCGGCCGTCACGCCGGGATCGGTTCCTCGACGTCCAGCGATCGCGAGGCGACCTGTGGGAGGTGCTGTTCCAGGCGCCGCTCACCGCCGGGACGCTGGCACAGATTCCGCTGCCGGTGCACGTCGTCGAGGGAACGGCGACCTCGGTGGTCGACCACACGATCTGCGGCGTGGTCCGGCGCTACGTGCGCCACTCCGAACACACCCTCATCGAGGGAGCCGGCCACATGCTGCCCCTCACCCACGCCACCCAGCTCACTCGAGCACTCACCGGCTGGATCGTCCGGTCGACGTGAGTCCACCCGGCCGCCGCGAGGCCAGGGCGCCGGTCTGTTGTCTCGCCGGTGGTGTCGCCTGCGTCGTGCGGGTCCGGTAGGCAGGCGTGCATGGGCAGCCTGATCGCACGCATCCTGGCCGTCCCTGGTGCCCTGGTCTACGTCCTCGTCGGCCTCATCGTGTTCGCCGAGGACGCCCTGTTCGTCGGGTTCGTCATTCCGGGGGAGACCGCCGCGGTGCTGGGCGGCGTCGACGCGAGCCGCGACCACGTGAGCCTCTGGCTGATGATCGCCCTCGTCGTCGTCGCCGCCATCGTCGGCGACACCGTGGGCTACGCGATCGGGCGGCAGGTCGGCCCGCGGATCCTGCAGGCCCGGATGCTCCGCCGGTACGGTCGGCGGCTCGAGGAGGCCCAAGAGTTCCTGGCCCGCCGCGGTGGGTCCGCGGTCTTCCTCGGCCGGTTCGTCGCGTTCTTCCGCGCTGTCATGCCGGCTCTCGCGGGCACCGCGAGGATGCCCTACCGCCGCTTCCTCGCCTTCAATGCGGCCGGCGGCGTGATCTGGGGGACGGGCTTCGTCCTGCTGGGCTTCCTCGCCGGGAACTCGTACGCCGCGGTGGAGAAGGCCATCGGACGCGGCGTCGCTCTCGCCGTCCTCGGCCTGGTACTGCTCGCGCTGCTGACCTGGCGGATCCGCCGCCGCCGGGCCGAACGCGGGGCTCCGGACCCGCCCGCGCCCTGACCGACCACCCCCCGGTCACCGGACGCTCCGGTGGTCGCGGTCATGCCCGACCTCCGGCCGGCCGACGACGCTCGCTCGGCGAGGGCGTCGAGGACGTCCGTGTGTGCCGGCGGGACCGTGACGTGCAGCCGCAACGGGTCCCCGTCCTCGAGCCGGAACGTGAAGAACGAGCAGCACTCGGTCTCCCTGCGGGTGAGGTCCCGCACCAGGTCGGCCCGCCCCGGCGCCGGCGCGAGCGTGAGCGCCAGCTCGGTCGGACCGTCGCGGTGCACCCCGCGGACCGCGGCCGCGAACAACGCGTCGAACTCGGCCAGCCGCAACGGCTGGTCCGACGAGGGAAGCGTGCAGGCGGCGGGTGCCCAGTCGGTGGGGTCAGGCGGAGTCGACATGCCTCGACGGTAAGCCCGTACCCGGGTACAGGATGCAAGCCAGCACGTCGAGCGATCCTCCGGCGGGCCCTAGGCGGGCATCCCGCGTGACTCGACGCGGGCGTCGGACGAGCCGTCTACAGCCGGAGGCGCGCCTCGCGGAGTCGCTCGTAGTGCGGGCGACTGCGCTGCGCCGCTGCAAGGGCGGCGCCGGCGAGCTCGACCTGCCGGGGTCGGTACGGCTCGAAGCCGGTGGAGGCGAGCACGGCGCCGTACCAGTACGGCGCCCAGACGCCGTCGGAGTCGCGCGGTCCCGGCCGGCCAGTGCAGCATCCGATCGGTGAACTCCACGTCGATGTAGTCGCACAGCCAGCGCAGGTATCCGTCCGGGTCGCGCAGGAAGTCGGCGGCGTCGATGACGGGGACGTCGGCGCCGAGTTGGTCGTAGAGCTCGGTCTGCTGCACGAGTCCGATGTCCTCGGCGAGCGACGTCCGCGCGCGACCGGACGTAGGACGCGACGACCTCGGCCGGGTCGCGGATCAGCAACACGTTCGTCAGCGAGGTGATCCAGTCGCGAGGCAGCTGCGGGAGGAGGTGGTGGGTCATGTGCTTCTGGTAGTAGACGCCCGTCGACCGGCGCGGTGAGCTCGTCGACCACCACCTGCCAGGAGGTCTCGCCCGCGGCGATCACCTCGTCGCGGCCGGGATGGTCCAGGCCCGTCGTGCTCAGGTAGTGGGCGTAGAGCGGCTCGTCGACCACGCGCGTGTCGGGCCGGTTCTCCCACGAGCGCATCAGCGCCGTCGAGATGTTGCGCGGCCCGGACCACATCGCCAGGCGCACCCCGTCGCTCACGGCGCGCGCCGCCCGGCGACGTCCGTCGCGAACGAGCTCGCGGTAGAGCTGCTGCAGTCGTTCGACCATCGGCCCGCGACGGCCGTCCCCGATGCGCCGGCCGTCCACCGTGTGCACGGGCACCAGGCCGGCGAACGTACCGGTGACGAAGGCTTCGTCGGCGCTGTAGACCTCGGTCAGGCTGAAGCTGCGCTCGCGGGACGGGATGCCGGCTCGCTCGCAGACGCGCAGCACGTTCGCGCGGGTGATGCCGCCGAGGCAGTACATGCCGGTCGAGGTCCAGACCTCCGCGCCGCGCACGATGAAGAAGTGCGTCGAGTTGCAGGTGGCGACGAACCCGTGCGGGTCGAGCATCAACGCCTCGTCCGCGCCGGCGGTGTAGGCCTGGATGCACGCCGTGATGTCGTTGAGCTTGCTGTGCGAGTTGAGCTTCGGATCGAGCGTGTCCGGCTGCGCGCGGCGCACGTGAACGGTGAACAGCGACAGGCCGCGCTCGACCGTGGTCGGCAGCGGGTCCTTGTACTCGGCGATGATCACCAGCGTCGCCGGGCCGGCCGACATGCGCGGGTCCTGGTACGGCGTCGACTTCGGCCCACGGGTCACCATCAGCCGGACGTGGACGCCGTCGCCGTCCATGCCGTTCGCCTCGAGCGTCGTGTAGATCTCGGCGGCCAGCTCGTTCCGGCTGCGGCCGATGTCGAGGGCGATGGCTGCGGCGCCCTCCCACAGCCGGTCGAGGTGCTGCTCGAGGAAGGCGGGGTGCCCGGCGCTGACGCGCAGCCCCTCCCACACGCCGTCACCGAGCACGAAACCGGCGTCGAAGACGCTGACGACGGCCTGTCCGCGCGGCACGAGCCGGCCGTTGACGTTGATCAGGATCTGCGCGTTGCGCGGGTCGTCGTCATGGTCGTGGGTGCCGTGGGCGGCGGCGGCCACCGGCTCCGGCGGGAGGTCAGTCACGACTGAGTTCTACCGCCAGGGCGCTCGGCCGGTAGACCCGGTGACCGTCGCGCCCTTTCCGCTGCACGGTCGGATCATGTCGGTGTCCGGGTGGACGATGGCGGTGTGGCGACGCGGCGCCGATCTCACGGTGGCGGTCCGAAGGAAGGAGCGCGGCATGATCCTCGATGACCGGGTGAAGGGCCTTCTCGACGGGCGCGCGTTTGCGGTGCTGGCAACGCTGAACCCGGACGGGACGCCGCAGACCTCGGTGATCTGGGCTGCTCGGGACGGCGACGTGCTGATCTTTTCGACCCACGACCGCCGCCGCAAGGCGCAAAACCTGCGCCGCGACCCGCGGGCGTCGGTCACGGTGTTCGCGGCCGACGACCCGTACCGCACCGTTGACATCCGCGGCACCGTCGAGCTGGTCGATGATCCCGAGCGGCGGCTGTCGATCGAGCTGACCCGGCGCTATCTCGGCGAAGACCCGCCGCCTGACCCACCGGGCTCGCATCGGCTGATCGGCCGGCTGACTCCCGAGCGCGTCACGGGTTACTGGACCTGATCCTTCGGTCAGCGGCCCGGCCGCCGTTCGGCGACCGGTCGCGCGAGCCGGAAGCGTGGTCCGTCGAGGTCGAGCGGGTCCGAATCGGTCATCGGACGCCGGGACGGGCAGGATGGCCGCGCGCGCTCGGCGACGAGCGCTCTGCCGTCGATCAGGGTCCAGACCACGAGCCGCGGCCGCGCGGCCGACGGCTCGGATACGGCCAGGCTAGCCACTCAGTTCCGGTCAGGTGTTCGATGGTCATTGAGGTGCGCGCTGAATCATGACCAGCAGCACGGGGTGGACCCATCGTTCGAAGGAGGTCACCGGTGAGTGCGGAGGAACGAGTCGGCGCGGTGGTTGATCTGCCGCCGGGCACGGTGATCGGTGTGGGCCGTTACGCCGTCGGCAATGTCGGGGGTCGGTACTTCGCGGTCACTCGCCGGTGTCGGCACCTGGGCGCCGACCTCGCGGGCGGCCGTATCGACGACGGCGGCTGCCTGGTCTGCCCGTGGCACCACGCGGCGTACGACGTCAGCAGCGGTCGGATGGTGCGCGGTCCGCAGGGTGTGTTCGCCAAGGTGCCGGGGCTCGATTGGGGATACCGGATGCTGACCCGGGTGCTGCCGCTCGGGCGGGCGACCGTGGTCGACCGTGACGGCGACCTGTACCTCCGCCACTGACTGCCACAGAATTCAGCGGGCACGGCAAGCTCGACCAGAACGGTCGCTCCAGGACGGGTAGGTCTCGTTGTCCGACATCTACGCCTACGTCGATCGCCGGCAGCGGGAAGCGGGGAGGCAGATCCCGGCGCGACGCGGCGCGTCGACGGCGGAATCTGCGCCTGGCGAGGCGCCGACGGAGGGCTGGCAGAATGGACGTCGATGACCAGCTCCGACAGCTCCTCTCGCTATCCGGTCGAGGTGGCGTACCTGCCCGTCGTGCGCTGTGCCGTGTGCCGGCGCACCGTCGCTCACCGACCCGGCCAGGCCAGCGCCGTGCTGACGACGCACTACCAGCGGGCCCATCCGGAGATCCTCACCGGGGAGCTGCAGCCCGGCAACTCCGTTCCCGGCCAGCGCCGGCGAAGTTCCGTTCTGCGTTCCGTCGCCGATCTTGCCGACGGAGCCGCAGGTCGCGGCCCGGGTAAGTGGCGGCGGCGTCGGCGTGACGCGTGGTTCCGGGCATGCTGGAGCGGCGACGACCACGAACAGGAGATCTCAGATGACGATCGAGTCCTTCGCCCGGCACCCACTCTTGTTCGGTCCGTCGCCGGTGCACCGTCTGGAGCGGCTGACCCGGCACCTGGGCGGCGCGCAGATCTGGGCCAAGCGGGAGGACTGCAACTCCGGCATCGCCTTCGGCGGGAACAAGACCCGGAAGCTGGAGTATCTGGTCGCCGACGCGCTGGCCAAGGGCTGTGACACGCTCGTCTCGATCGGTGGCGTCCAGTCCAACCACACCAGGCAGGTCGCGGCCGTCGCGGCCAGCGTGGGTCTGCGGTGCGTGCTCGTTCAGGAGTCCTGGGTCGACTGGCCGGACGCGGTCTACGACAAGGTCGGCAACATCCTGCTCAGCCGGCTCGCCGGCGCCGACGTGCGGCTGGTGCGGGCCGGGTTCGGGATCGGCTTCAAGGAGAGCTGGGAACAGGCGCTGCGAGAGGTGGAGGAGCGCGGCGGCCGGCCGTACGCGATTCCGGCTGGAGCGTCCGACCACGAGCTGGGCGGTCTCGGCTTCGCCCGGTGGGCGTACGAGGTGACCGAGCAGGAGCGGGAGCTCGGCGTCTTCTTCGACACGATCGTCGTGTGCTCGGTGACCGGCAGCACCCAGGCGGGCATGGTGGCCGGCTTCGCCGCCCTGCAGCGGGCCGGACAACGCCCGCGCCGCGTGCTCGGCGTCGATGCCTCCGCGAAGCCGGAGGAGACCCGGGAGCAGATCGACCGCATCGCGCGCCGCACGGCCGGGCTGATCGGCGTCGAGGGCGAGCTGGGCGCGGACGCCGTCGAGCTCGACGCCCGATACCACGCCGGCGTCTACGGCATGCCCGACAACCAGACCCTCGACGCGATGCGCCTCGCCGCCAGAACCGAGGGCATGATCACCGATCCCGTGTACGAGGGTAAGTCCATGGCGGCGCTCGTCGACCTGGTCAGCACGGGTGAGATCGCACCCGACGCCACCGTGCTCTACGCCCACCTCGGCGGCCAGCCGGCGCTGAACGGCTACAGCGCCCTGTTCTCCTGACCGGCAGGTCCGCCACCGCACGTCGCCGGTCCGGGACGCCGGCCGAGCCGTGCGCTGTGCCGCGACACCGGGCTCTGATCGGTCAGGCGTGGACGAGGCGCTCGGCCATGCGGTCGAAGAAGCCGCCCCAGCCCCGCTCGGTCCGCTCGTACTGCTCGGGGCCGAGGTGTCCGCGCTGCTCGAAGAGCATCTCGGTGCGGCCGTCGCCGAGGTCGGTGAGGACGACGCTCACGACCTCGTACTTGTCGTCAGACCGGTCGGTGACGGTGAACACGAGCCGCTCGGGCGCGTCGACCTCGCGGTACTCGCCCTTCCACAGGATCTCGTGGCGGCCGGGCCCGGTGTACATCGTCGCCTTCCACGTGCCGCCCGGGCGTACATCCATCGCGACGGTGGAAAGCGGCACCTCGGAGTCCGTGCCGCCGAACCAGTCGGCGAACCGCTCGGGTTCGGTCCATTCCTTCCACACGCGCTCGCGCGGTGCGTCGAACACGCGCGTGACGGTGATCCCGTATTCGCTCGTGCCGCTGGGCGGGCGGCCATCGGTCAGCCATGGTCGGCTAATCCTCGCTCGCCTGCAGTCGCTCGTCCAGGCGGTCGAAGCTGGCGCTCCAGAACTGGCGGTACGAGTCGAGCCAGTCGGCCGCGTCCTTCAGCGGTGCGGCACGCAGCCGTGACGGACGCAGCTGCGCCGTGCGGCCGCGGTCGATCAGGCCGGCGCGTTCGAGCACCTGGAGGTGCTTCGAGACCGCCTGGACGCTGATCGGAAACGGTGCCGCCAGCTCGTTGACCGTCGCCTCGCCGTGCGTGAGCCGCGCGAGGATCGCCCGGCGGGTCGGATCCGCGAGAGCAGCGAAGGTGGTGCTGAGCTGATCGCTGTGCAAGTATTCACCTATTCAGTTGAACAACCGCCTGGTTGAGAATACCACCGCCGGCCCGGACTCGTACGGGTCGGTCGTAGCTCACACCCGACAGCAGAGAGGAAACGGGATGGGAAGGATCGTCGTGACCGAGTTCGTCTCACTGGACGGCGTCATGGAGGACCCGGGCGGGGCGGAGGATTTCACGTACGGGGGTTGGAGCTTCGAGTTCAGCCGCGGGGAGGAGGGCGACAAGTTCAAGGTCGACGAGACCATGGAGACCGACGCCCTGCTGCTCGGACGGAGTCACTTATCAAGGCTTCGCCGACGCGTGGCCGTCCAGGACCGGCGAGTTCGCGGACAAGTTCAACAGCATGCCGAAGTACGTCGTCTCCTCGACGCTGGACAAGGCGGAGTGGACCAACTCGACGGTGCTCAAGGGCGACGTGGTGGACGAGGTGTCGACGCTGAGGGAGGGTGTCGGCGGGGACGTCGTGGTCCACGGCAGCGCTCAGCTCGTGCAGACGCTGCTGGACAACGACCTCGTCGACGAGTTGCGGCTGATGGTCTTCCCGGTCGTGCTGGGGAGCGGGAAGCGGCTGTTCGGCGACACGAGCAACAAGAAGCCGTTGCGACTCGTGGACTCGCGGACGGTCGGTGACGGCGTCAGCATCCTCGTCTACCGGCCGGCGGGAGACCGCGGCCGGGAATCGGGTTCGGCCTAGCCGGCGCGCTCGCTGGCCGGCGCCCGGACCGGCGGTGGCCGGTCCGTGGCGCCTCCACCGAGACCGACGGCGCGGGGACCTGGGTCGGTCCCCGCGCCGCGTCGGCGGTCCGATCAGGACACTGCGGCCAGCTCCCGCTCGGTCGCGTCCACCTCCGTGGCGGCCGGCGGGTCGGTCGCTGGCAGCACCTCGAGTACGTCATCGGGATGAACCTCGACCGCCGCATGTTCCAGCTGCTCGACTGCATGCCCACCGTTCCCGGTGCCATCGGCGCCTTCCGCCGGGAGGCGCTCGCAGAGGTCCGCGGCGTGCCGACCCGCACCCTCGCCGAGGACACCGACCTGACCATGGCGATCAACCTCTCCGGCTGGCGCGTCGGCTACGCCGGCGACGCGATCGCCTGGACCGAGGCACCCTCCGACATCCGCGCCCTGGCCCGACAACGATTCCGCTGGTGCTACGGCACCATGCAGGCGATGTGGGCGCACCGTCGTAGCATCCGACCGGCTGGCGGCACCGGATCCGGGCACGTCGGCAGCCGAGGCATCCCGTACCTGGTCATGTTCCAGGTCGTGCAACCGTTCATCGCACCGGTCATCGACCTGTACCTCATCTATGCACTGATCTTCCTCGACTTCCGCAGCGCCCTGATCGTCTGGGGCGGCCTCACCGTGCTTCAACTCCTCTCCGCCTCGGTCGCGCTCCGACTCGACGGCGAGAGCGCCCGGTCTGTCTGGGCGCTGCCCACGACCCAGTTCGTCTACCGGCAACTGCTGTACGTGGTCGTGCTGCAGTCGGTCGCGTCGGCTCTGAGCGGATCGCGGTTGCGCTGGCACCAGCCACCCCGGACCGGCGCGGCCGCGCGGCAGATGGCGGGCACCGCGTAGGTTCGGGCACGACTCACCGGCTCAGCGGGGTTCCCCGAGGACTCGTGCGAGGAGGGGCAGTGATGACCGCAGCCAAGAAGACGGCCGCCAAGAAGACCGCGCGAAGAAGACCCGCCAAGAAGACGCCCGCCAAGAAGACGCCCGCCAAGAAGACCACGGCCAAGAAGACCACGGCCAAGAAGACCGCCGCCAAGAGAGCCTCGTCGGCATCCGGGTTCACCGACGCCGAGCGGGCGGCGATGAAGGACCGGGTCGTGGAATTGAAGGCGGCCAGGCAGGGCGCCAAGAAGCTGGACGACGTCGAGGCCCTCCAGGCGAAGATCGCCGAGATGCAGCAACGGGATCGCGCGCTGGCCGAGCGCATCCACGCCGATCATCACCTCGGTCGCGCCGGAGCTCGCACCCAAGACCTGGTACGGGATGCCGGCGTACGCCAAGGACGGCAAGATGGTCTGCTTCTTCCAGCCCGCCGAGAGGTTCGGCGCCAGATACTCGACGTTCGGCTTCAACGACTCCGCGCACCTCGACGACGGCACCATGTGGCCGATCGCCTACGCCGTGACCGAGCTGTCCGACGCCGACGCGAAGCGGATCGAGGAGCTCGTCAAGCGGGCGGTGAGTTGACGACCCAGCACCGCACCGGCCCGGCGGCGCCGACCGAGGACCGGCGCCGGCGGGCTTGACGTTGCGGCGAGGGGGAAGATCGGGTCATGACCGATCTTCCCTCTCCCGTTCCGATGCCCGGAGGAAGTGCCCCGCCGATCAGTCGCGCGATCTACGGAATGCCGATGTTCGCGACCCTCTCGGTGGCGGACATCGGCCGCACGACGTCCTGGTACGTCGACGGGCTCGGCTTCATCGAGCTCTTCTCCATCCCGGGGCCCGGCGGTCCGGTGCTGGTCCACTTGCGACGGTGGCAGTTCCAGGATCTGCTGGTGCGCCCCGCACGGGAACCGATCACCCGTGGCAACGGGCTGACGCAGAGCTTTGCCGCGGTCTACGACGAACTCGACGTACTGGCCGCACGGGCGCGCAGCCACGGCGGCGGCCGGGTCGACGGGCCAGGTGATACGCCGTGGAACACCCGCGACCTGACCACGGTCGATCCGGACGGCAACGTGGTGGTCTTCACCGCGGCCCGCCCACCCGACCAGCAGGACTCGGCATTCACCGAGCAGATGCACCGCTGGAACGCCGAGCAGGGTCTGGACACCGAGTCACCCTGAGCCCTCGGGAGACCGCATCCCTGATCGCCGTCCACAGTGGACGCCAGACGGTTCGGCCGGTCAGGCGGAGGGGCACCCGCTCGATCTCGCTTCACGGCCGGATCGTCGGACACGGCCGGGGCCGGTCGGGCTGCTGGGATCGGTTGTCGGTGCAGGGCGCAGGGCGAGGATGCCGCCATGGCCACGGCCCGACGAGCCGACGTGTTCATCGATCTCGAGGACGACCCGCGCGAGGACCGGCCGAGGTTGGGCGACGAGCGCGCCACGCTGGTCGAGGCACTGCGTTCGGCCCGCCTCACGTTGGAGATGAAGTGTTCGGGCCTTGACGCGCAGGCGGCACCGGCGCGGGTGGGCCGGCCGACGATCTGCGTGGGCGGTCTCCAGGAATCCGGCCAGGGCGGTGTTGGCGTTGTCGGCCGCCCAGGCGAGCTGGAGTGTGAGCTGATGCCCGACGCTGATGTGCAGGCGGTCAGCCGCGCCGACCGTAGTGAAGTTCGTCGGCCAGCGCGGCAAACGACCGCCACAACCGCGCGTCCACATCCATGCAACGACGTTATCAATCAAGAGCACATCGGCCTTGGACATCATCGGTACGGCGGATTGGCTGACACTGAACGCCAGCCAGGGACCCGAGAGGAATCCAGTCATGACCCGGTTCAGTGCGCCCGTGACCGGCGGCGTGATCTCCAGCCCGGACACCCAGACGGCCATCTGGTTCCTGGGCGTCCTGTCCCAGGTGCGCGTCAGCGGCGAACAGACCGGCGGCGCCTTCTCGGTGACCGACAACCTCGCCCGGCGCGGCAACGCCAGCCCGGTCCATGTCCACGACCGTGAGGACGAGACCCTCCTCGTGCTCGACGGTGAACTGCGGCTGTCTGCCGGCGAGCGGAGCACACCGCCGGACCCGGCACCGTAGCGGTGCTGCCGAGACGTCGTCGCCACGCCTACGTCGTCACCTCCGCCACGGCCCGGTTCCTCACCCTGCACATGCCCGGCGGCTTCGAGCAGTTCGCGGCCGAGGTCGGCGAGCCCGCCCCGGCGCTGACGCTGCCCCCGAACCCGCCGGACCGCCGGACCTCGCCGCGCTGGCTCGGGCAGCCGCCCCGCACGGCATCACCATCCTGGGGCCGCCGCCGCAGCCCTAGCTCCGGCAGCGATCTCAGTCCTTGGGCGGCCTGCGGTGCGGGAGCTGGATGTCTTCCTCGGCCGGCTGGCCGGCCTCGAGCTCGCGGCCGCGCTCCAACTCGGCGTTCACCTCGGCGCCGAACAGCAGGACGTTGTTGGTGATCCACATCCAGACCAGGAAGGTGATCACCGCGCCGAGCGATCCGTACGTCTTGTTGTACGACCCGAAGTGCGCCACGTAGAAGCCGAACGCGGCGCTCGCGATCACCCAGAGCACCAGCGCGAGCACGCCGCCGAGGGTGAACCAGCGGAACTTCGGCTGCTTCACGTTGGGCGCCACGTGGTAGAGCCCGGCGATCATCAGGCTGACGATGATCACGATGACCGGCCACTTCGCGATGTTCCACGCCGTCACCGTGGCCTGCCCGAGCCCGAGCGCGTCGCCGACCGCCTGCGCCACGCCGCCGCTGGCGACCAGGGCCAGCGTGATCGCGGTGAGCAGCAGCACGCAGACGACGGTGATGAGGATCTGCAGCGGCCGCAGGATGTAGAACTTGCGACCCTCCTGCACCTCGTAGATCGCGTTCATGGCCCGGATGAACGCGCCGATGTAGCCGGAGGCCGACCACAGCGCGCCGGCGATGCCGAGCACCAGTGCGAGCCCCGCCTGGCCGGCCTGCTGGTTGACCACGTCCTCGATCGGCCCGCGCAGGCTGTCCAAGGCACTCTGCGGGACGCCGAGGTCGCCGACGATGTCGATCAGCTTGTCGACCGTGCCGGCGCCCTGTCCGAACAGGCCGAGCAACGAGACGAACACGATCACGCCCGGGAAGATCGACAGCACCGCGTAGTAGGTCAGCGCGGCCGACCAGTCGGTGATGTTGTCGTCCTTGAACTCGCTGAAGGCCCGCTTGGCGACCCCGAGCCAGGTCCGCCGGCCGAGGTCGGTGGGGGAGCCGGGCTTGCGCGGGTCGTCCGGCGCGAGCCGGGCGCTGTCCGGTTGGTCGGAGTAGTCCTTGATGCCCGGGCCGCCGGAGTAGTCCTCCGGTTCCCGGGCAGCCGGGTCGTCCTTGCGGCGCGAGAACAGCGACATGGGGGTCTCCGCGGTCGGGGGCCGGTCCCCGTGGCTGTGCCCCGCATCGGCCGGGCCATGCGTACGCGGCGGATCGGGCCTAGCCGCCCTCGGTGCTCTTCTTCGCCGCCGTCTTCCTGGCCGGGGCCCGCTTGGTGGCCGTGGTCTTCCTGGCCGGGGTCGGCTGCGGTGCTCCGACGGACTTGGTCGCGGCCTGCTTGGCCGGCCGCTTGCGCGCCGGCCGTCGGGCCGGCGCGACGGTGCCGCGATCCTGCTTGGCCTGCTCGACGCTGCGCCGCAGCGCCTCCATCAGGTTGTCGGCGCCGCCCGCGTGGGCCGGCGCCGGGTGCTCGAGCTGTCGGCCGGCGACCTTGGCCTCGACCAGCTCCCGCAGCGCCGCCTGGTAGCGGTCGACCAGGTCAGGCGGGTCGAGGGTGCCGGACAGCGTGTGGATGTAGGCCTCTGCCGCCTGCAGCTCGCGCGGCCGCGGCGTGATCTCGTCGCGGAGGAAGCCGAACCGCGGTGTGCGGACCTCGTCGGGCCAGAGCAGGAGATGCAGGACGAGGACCCCGTCGCGCGGGTGCAGCACCGCCGGCGTCTCCCGGGTCGCGCAGCGCCACCTTGACCAGAGCGACCTTGCCGGTGCGCTCGAGGGCGTCGCGCAGCAGCACGTACGCCTTGGCACCGGAGCCGGTCGGCTCGCAGTAGTAGCTGCGGGACAGCCGGACCGGGTCGACGGTGTCGGCGTCGGCGAAGCTGAGCACCTCGATCGCCCGGCTGGAGGCGAGCGGCAGCTCGGCGAAGTCCTCGTCGGTCAGGACGACGACGTGGCCGTCGGGCAGCTCGTAGCCCCTGGCGATGTCGTCGTACGGGACCTCCTCGCCGTCGAGAGTGCAGACCCGCCGGTAGCGGATCTGCCCTCCGTCGGAGACGTGGATCTGGCGGAAGGACACGCCGTGCTCCTCGGTCGCCGCGAACAGCTGGACCGGGATCGAGACGAGCCCGAACGAGATCACGCCTTTCCAGACGGTCTGCATGTCGCCTCCGGGGAAGTCGACGGCGCCGCTCTACCTGCGAGTTTTCCCACTCAGTGTCCCTCGTACCGGTCCGGACGTCATCACGGCCGACGGCGACTGCGCGAGCCGGCGCGATCCGGGCATCATGGTGCGGATGCGTTTGTCCGAGACCGACGAGATCGCCGCCGAGCTGTACCTCGTGCCGCCGGCCCGGTTCGTCGTCGCCCGGGACGAGCTGGTGCGCCAAGCCCGCGCGGCCGGCCACCGCGACCTGGCCCGCGAGCTGCAGGCGCTGCGCCGGCCGACGCCGAGCGCCTGGCTGATCAACGCGCTCACCCGGCACCGGCGCGACCGGATGCAGCAGCTGTTCGCGGTGGGCCGGGAGCTGCGCCAGGCGCAGACCCAGCTCGACGCCGACCAGTTGCGGCGCCTGCCCGCACAGCGCGAGGAGTTGATCGCCGAGCTGCTCGACTGGGCCCGCCGGCACGCCGCCGAGGCCGGCGTGCCACTGACCGGGACGGCGTTGTCGGAGGTGGCGGCGACGCTGCAGGCCGGCCTGGTCGACCTGGCCGCGGCCGCCGCCGTGATGTCCGGGCACCTGGTCCGACCGATGGCGCACGCCGGCTTCGGCCCGCTGCCGCACGTGGAGTCCGCCGGCAGCCCGGCGGCCCCGTCGCCGCCGCTCCAGCAACCCGGTCCGGCCTGGGACGAGCCGACCGAGCGACCGAGCCGACCGAGTGGCGCATGTGGCCGGTCGAGGACGAGCTTCGGCGGCGCCGCGAGAGGGCCGACGCCGCGTCGGACGACCACCCCAACGGCCGGGCCGTCGCGATGGCACCGCCAGCCAGCAGGAACGCACGCAGCCGGCGGATCCGACGGAGACCGTCCGCCGAGCCGAGACCGACCTCGCCGAGGCCGCGTCGGTCCACTGGCAACGCGAACACGACCTCGCCGAGGCCGAGGCGGCGATGGAGGCGGTCAAGGACCGGCAGGAGTCGCTCGAACAGCAACGCATGCACCTGCGCCGCGAGAAGGTCGCCGCCGAGCAGGACCTCGCCGCCGCCCGCACGGCGCAGCGCGCCGCCCTGCGCGCCATGATCGACGCCCGCCGGGCGCTGGAGACCGCGGAGGAGCAACTCCGGTCCCGCCACGACCCGGAATGACCGCGCCTCACAGGCTCGGCGGCAGGGCGAAGACGCCGAACAGCTCCGGGTCGACGAACGCGTAGATGTGGGTGATCTGGCCGTCGACCGTGTCGAGCACCACGATGCTGTGCGGCGCGTAACGTCCGTCCTGCTGGCGGATGTACGTGCCGACCGCCGGGCAGCCGTTCGCCCGGGTGGCCAGCAGCCGGCGGCCGCCGTCACCGGGGACGCGCAGCGGCCGGGCCGCGAAGAAGCCGAGGACGGCATCGCGGCCGGCGAACCAGGTCGGCACCGGCGGCATCTGCAGCTGGACGTCGTGCCGCAGCAGCGCGGCGAGTGCCGCCAGGTCGGCCTGCTCGAACGCGGCGACGTACTTGTCCAGCACGGTCTCGTCCACGCCGCCCATGACGACCTCCTCCGGGTGCTGGTCCCGCTCGACCTGCGCTCGGGCCCGCTGCAGCGCGCTGGTGACGGCCGCGACCGACAGCTCCAGCTGCTCGGCGACCTCGGCCGCGGACAACCCGACGACGTCCCGCAGCAGCAGCGCGGCCCGCTGCCGGGCGGGCAGCGTCTGCAGCGCGGCGACGAAGGCGAGCCGGGTGGTCTCCCGGCTGGTGACCACGTCGGCCGGGTCCGGCGCGAACGCGGCGTCCGGGATCGGCTCCAGCCAGGGCACCTCCGGACGCCGCGCGGCCAGCGGGGCGCTGCCCTCGGTCGAGGGACTGCCGATCCCGGCCGGGAGCACCCGCCGCTCCCGGCTGTCCGCCGCGGTCAGGCACACCCGGGTGGCGATCCGGTAGAGCCAGGTGCGGACCGACGAGCGACCCTCGAACCGGTCGTACCCGCGCCAGGCCCGCAGCAGCGTCTCCTGCACCGCGTCCTCGGCGTCGTGGTACGAGCCGAGCATCCGGTAGCAGTGCGCCAGCAGCTCGCGCCGGTACGGGTCGACCGCGACCGCGAACTCCGCCTCAGCCACGCGGCCACCGCCTCGACGGCGACCGGCGCGACGGTCGGCGCGGCGGAGCGCGGCCGAATGGTCAGCGCGCTGGCCGCGCCGAGCAGGGAGAGGCCGGCGGCGACGGCCAGCGCCGGCCCGACGCCGGCCCGGAACGTCTGGGCGCCGGCGTAGCTGCCGTGCGCGGCGAAGACCGCCGCCAGGATCGCGACGCCGAACACGCCGCCGAGCTGCCTGGCGGTGGTGAACAACCCCGACGCCGTACCGACCTCGCTCGGCCGTACCGAGTTCATGACCGCATTCTGGCTGGCCGGCAGGGCCATGCTCGTCCCGCAGCCGGCGATCAGCAGGGCAGGAACCGCGGCCGAGTAGCCGTCGCCGTTCGCGATGGTGAGCGCCAGCCAGCCGATGCCGGTGGTCTGCAGGGCCAGGCCGAGGCCGAGCAGCGACCGGTCACCGATGCGGTCCGCCAGCCGGCCGGCCGCCGGAGCGACCACGAACAGGGTCAGCGTCCAGGGCAGGAAGCGCAGCCCGGCGCCCAGCGGGCTCGCGCCGAGCGACACCTGCAGATACTGGGCGAAGAAGAACACCGTGCTGAACAACCCCGCGGTGAGCAGGAAGACCGAGGCGTTCGCGGCGGAGAACGTCCGGTCGGCGAACAGCCGCAGCGGCACCATCGGCTCGGCCGCGCGCGCCTCCCAGGCCACGAACGCCGCCGTGAACACGACGCCGGCGGTGAGCGTCAGCACGACCTCGGTGCTGGCCCAGCCGGCAGTGCTGCTACGGACCAGACCCCAGACGATCCCGAGCATGCCGGCCGAGGCGAGGGCGAGGCCGGTGAGGTCGGGTCGGGTGCGCGGGCCGCGGCTCTCGGCGATCCTCGCGTACCCGAGCGGGATGAGGACCGCCCCGATCGGAACGTTGATCCAGAAGATCCACTGCCAGGCGATGCCCTCGGTCACCGCGCCGCCGACGACCGGGCCGCCGACGACGGCCAGGCCGACCAGCGCGGTGAACACGCCCAGTGCGGCGCCGCGCCGCTCCGCCGGGAACGCGCCGGTCAGCAGCGCCACCGCGGCCGGCATGACCAGCGCCGCGCCGGCGCCCTGCACGGTCCGGGCGGCGATGAGCAGGCTGGTGTCCGACGCCAGCGCGCACGCCACCGAGGCGAGCGTGAACAGTGCGAGCCCGGCGGTGAACGTCCGCCGCCGCCCGAACCGGTCCCCGATCGCGGCGCCGGTGATGAGCAACACCGCGAACGCCAGGCTGAACGCGTTGACCGTCCACTCCAGCGTGGCGATCGACGCATGCAGGTCCCGCTGCATCGTGCTCAGTGCGGTGGCCACCACGAGCTGGTCGAGCGCCACCATCAGCGCCCCGGCCGACGTCAACGCCAAGGTCCACTTCTGTCTGCTGGTCAAGGATGCCTCCTCGTCGGGATGTGCATCCGTACTGACCAGCGGTCCGGCCCGAACTAATCGGTCCGGCCGGACATCACCGACCCCGGTGGGCCGTCACGTGGCTGAAGACCGCGCCGACCGGGCGGAGCGTGCCGTCGCCCGACGGGTGATACAGGGGCCGACCCGTACGTCGGCACAGCCGGTCAGCCGGTCCGCGCCTGCGCCGGCGCCGGATCGAGGCCGAGGATGGCGTCGACCTCGGCGGCCATCACCGCGGACAGCCCGCGCAGCAGCCGGCGCGCCTCGGCGTGGTCCCACTCGTGCGACGCGAGCCGATCGGCGATGGGGTGCATCGGCAGCGCGAGCCGGTCCCTCCGCTGCTGGTAGCCGGCCAGTGCGCGCTCGGCCGCGCGGTGCGACGTCGCCCCGGCGACGACCGCGGCGGCGAGCAACTCCGCGTCGTGCAGGGCCGCGGTGATCCCGTGGGTCGACAACGGGTCCTTCCACCAGCCGGAGTCGCCTACCAGCGCCCAACCGGGCCCGTACGGACGGCGCAGCCGCCCCGGCATTCCGCGGAAGATCCGAACCGGGCCGGCCGGCGGCGCCGCGGCGAGGTCGGCGAGTCCTCCGTCCAGCCGGGCCAGCAGATCCCGCTGCGCAGCGAGCGGCCGGCGATGGCGCGTCGCCGCCGTGACCACCGCGGGCGGACCACCGACGAACACGCACGCGAGCCCGTCGTTGGTCGGGATGGCACCGGCGGACAGCCCGGCGCCGTAGTGCCAGTGGTAGCCGTCGAGTCCCGCGGCGGGCCAGTACCCGTAGGCGTAGGCCGCGGTGTGGGCTCCCGCCGCGATGGTCGGCGCCGCCACCCGGGCGGCCACGACCGAGTCACGCCCGTCGGCACCGATCAC
>CAVYOJ010000008.1:0-47105 GCA_963770145.1 uncultured Actinomycetota bacterium
CAGCCCGCCGACCGAGGTCTACTCCGACGACGCCGTCTACGACGCACTCGACCGGATGGTCGCCGACGGCCGCATCGCCGCGTACGGCGTCTCGGTGGAGACCACCGCCCAGGCGCTGACCGCCATGGCCAGACCGAATGTCGCGTCGGTGCAGATCATTCTCAACTGCTTCCGGCAGAAGCCGCTCGACGAGGTCCTGCCAGCCGCCCGAGCCGCCGGCGTGGCCATCATCGCCCGGGTGCCGCTGGCCTCGGGCCTGCTGTCCGGCAAGTACGACGAACACACCACCTTCGCCGCCAACGACCACCGGAACTTCAACCGGTCCGGGGCGGCGTTCGATGTCGGCGAGACGTTCGCCGGGGTCCCGTACGAGGTAGGACTGGCCGCCGTCCGCGAGCTGACGCCCCTGGTGCCGGCCGGTGCGACGACCGCCCAGTTCGCGCTGCGCTGGATCCTCGACCAGCCCGGGGTCACGGTGGTCATCCCCGGGGCCCGCAACCGCGGGCAGGCAGAGGGAAATGCCGCCGCGGCGCACCTGGCCCCGCTCACCCCGGACCAGCTCGCCGGCGTGCGGGACGTCTACGACCGCCTGATCCGGCCGCACGTGCACGACCGCTGGTAGCCCCTCAGATCCGGCACGTGACCGACCGGTCGGCGGTGAAACGCGCCCGGTGTTCAGGTTGTGGACTCCTGCTGTTCATCCGGCGCGGGACCGATGCCGCCACGCTCGTGCCGGTGGACATGTCCGAGGCCCGGAACATCGCGTTCGGGTTCCTGCATCGGGACGGCGACAGGTGGCTCCACGTCCAGGCCGTCGCCGCCCGCGCTGACGGGCTGCGCTCGGCCGTCGCCGCCGAGGACGAGGATCTGCTGGTGGCGGCGGCATGGTTGCACGACATCGGCTACTCGCCGGTGTTGCGCGATACCGGGTTCCATCCGCTGGACGGGGCGCGCTACCTCGCCTCGCTCGGGCACGAGCGGGAGGCCGCGCTGGTCGCGCACCATTCGGGTGCCCGCTTCGTCGCCGAGGTACGGGAGTTGGTGCCCGAGCTGGCCCAATTCCCGTTCACCGAGAGCGCGCTCACCGACGCGCTGACCTACGCAGACCAGATCACCGGCCCACGGGGCGAACGCCTCAGCGTCACCGATCGGCTCGCCGAAGCGGTTCGCCGGCACGGCCCGGACGCTCCGACCACGCGTGCGGCACCACGGCGTGACCCGTACATCCACGCCGCCGCCGAGCGGACCGAGAGACGACTGCGGCGGCATTGACGCCCTTCGCCCGTCCGAAGTCACACCGATCACGATCGCAGCGCGTACCCGTTGCAGAACGGCGGTCAGGCAGATCGCGCCCCTTGAGTCAGCAGGAGCACCTTCATTCCGTTCCTACGCCTTGCCGTTACGGGCTCCCATCAGGGTGAGTCGTCCTGTTGCAGGCTCGGGAGGGTGCAGGACGCCGGCGTCAGACTCGATGACGTTGTCGGCCGACGCTGCGCTGAGCCAGTCGAGGCGCCGGAGGATGAGGCCCTCCCGCAGTGCCCAGGGGCAGATCTCGATGACATCCAGGCGCAGCGCACGCATGCACGCCTCAGCCACCACGGCCCCGGCGAGCAGCTGGTGCGCTCGCGCCGGGCTGACTCCTTCCAGTTGGGCGAGGTCCGCGGCTGGGATACGGGAGATGAACCCGATCACCTGTCGCAGGCCAGTCGCGGTCAGCTCCCGTCGGGCCGTCGGACCGGCGCGGGAAGGAGCTGCACCGGCCAGCCGCGCGAGCGAGCGGAAGGTCTTCGAGGTACCAGCGACCCGGTCGGCGTGACCAAGTGCGCGCACCCGTTCCGCCGGCGCGGCCAGCGTCCGATCGACCTCTGTCCGTAGGGCTGAGATCGCATCCCGTCGCGGCGGGTCGCCACGAAGTCGCTCCCGGGTGAGCCGGCCAGCGCCGAGCGGGACGGATTCAGCCAGCTCAGGCTCCTCATCCAGACCACAAGCGAGCTCGAGCGAGCCGCCGCCGATGTCGAGCACCACCAGACGACCGGCGCTCCAGCCGAACCAGCGGCGGACGGCCAGGAAGGTGAGCCTGGCCTCGTCGGGACCGGTCAGCAGCTGCAGGTCGACGCCTGTTTCGCTGCGGACGCGATCAAGAACCTTCACGCCATTGCGCGCGTCCCGCAGTGCTGACGTCGCAAAGGCGAGCAGGTCATCACACCCTCGCTCGCGGGCAGATCGGCAGGCGACCGCGACGGACTCGACCAGCGCGTCCGCTCCCCGCCGGGTCAACCGGCCGGCGCCGTCAATGTGCTCCGCGAGCCGCAACACCGTCTTCTCGGAGTACGCGGGGGTGGGATGAGCTCCCCGGTACGCGTCCACTACGAGCAGGTGGACCGTGTTGGATCCGACGTCGAGCACTCCGAGGCGCACGCTGCTCCTCAGGTCGGCTGCGAACCGAGCTCACGCTCGACCGCTCGGACTCTGTTCGCCGAGGATCCGTCCATGATGGAAAGCTCCACCATCGAGCTGAACTCCCGGTGAACGCCCGGTCGCCGCGGAACGAACCAGGCCGCCGGCGCGGGTGGGCGGAGTTGCCCGACCCGTGAGCCGTACCAGCACGAGGCCGGCGGGTCATGCAGTGCAATCAGTGGTTCCTGCCGACCGAGTTGCCGGTCGCATCGGGCAGCCCGCTCCGCCGCCGGTCATTTCCGCGACCGTCCACAGCGGACGGTCGCGGCGGGTCGCGCCGGCGCTGGTGGTGCGGTCCTGGTGGGGGAACGCGTGACAGCGGCTGCTCCACCCTCCGCCGCTCCGTGCTCGGACTTCCTCGCTGCCGGCATGCCGATCAGCGCGATCGCTGACCGAGATCAGCCGAGAGCGAACCGCGGCCGACAGGCGCGTCGCGCTGGGCAACGGTGATTACGTTTGCCCGCAGGCGACGGATACCCGCGGGATGGGGAGGACCTATGGCCGGAGTGGCGAACCGCTGGTGGGGGGTTGCCGAGCGCGGTAGCGCCGGCCGACTGGAGGCGTTCAGCGACGGCGTGTTCGCCATCGCGATCACCCTTCTCATCCTCGAGGTCCGGGTCGAGCAGTCGCCGGAGGAGAGCCTGGCGGCGGCGCTGCATCATGCGTTGCCGGAGATCGGCGCCTTCGCTGCCAGCTTCCTCCAGATCGGGATCATGTGGGCCAACCACCATGCGCTCTTCCGACTCATCGACCGCGTAGACCAGCTGTTGCTGCTGCTCAACCTGCTGTTGCTCGGCTGCGTGTCGTTTCTGCCCTTGCCGACGCGGCTCGTCGCCGAGCACACCAGCGGTGTCGACGCGCGTACCGCCGCCTTGCTCTACGGTGGCACGCTCACCGCCTGTGCCGTCGGGTTCAACCTGGTCTGGCACCGCGCCGTCCGGGCCGAGCCTGCTCGTCGACGGTGTCCAGCCGGCCTTCGTCCGCGACGTGAACATCCGCTACCTGTTGGGGCTGGTCGCCTACGCCGCGGCGACTCTGCTCGCGTTCGCATCGCCGGTCGCGACCGTGCTGCTGACGGTGGCGCTGGCGCTGGTGTTCCTGCTCGGTCCATCCCCGAGGTCCGGCCTGGTACGGAGCGAAGACCGATAGCCGGCGCGCACTGCGGCTGCATCGGCACGGCTCTGATCCTCGCGTCCTTCGTCCGAGCCGGCGCCCCGGCGCCGCCTGGCTCGGTGCGTCCGTCCTGGTCGCATGGGAGAGTTCTCGCATGGGACTGCCGGAGTTGCACCTGGCCGACTGGCGTCCGACGAAGGACACGCTGCACCTGTACGCACAGATCGTCGGCAAGGTCCGGCTGGCGACCACGCCGCCGCGCAACCACTGGTGGAATGTCCCGCTCTATGTCGACGTCCGCGGCCTGACGACCCGGCGGCTTCATCATCACGGCACCACGTTCGAGATCACGATGGATTTCGTCGACCACGCGCTTGTCGTCCGCACCGCTGACGGCCGCATCAGGTCGTTCGAGCTCGGCGGCGGGCTGACGGTGGCCGACTTCGACGCCCGCCTCCACACGATCCTGCGCGAGCTGGGCCTCGACGTCCAGATCCGGGAGGAGCCGTTCGGCGTGCCCATGACCACACCGTTCAGTCAAGACCTGGCGCACGCGTCGTGGGACCGCGAGGCGATCTCGCGGTTCGGCCGGATTCTGGACTGGTCGGATTCGGTGTTCGAGGAGCTGGCCGGGTGGTTCAACGGAAAGACCAGCCCGGTGCACCTGTTCTGGCACAGCCTCGACCTCGCCGTGACCCGGTTCTCCGGCCGGCCGGCGCCGCCGAGGGACGCGGACCGGGTGAGCCGTGAGGCCTATACGCACGAGGTCATCTCATTCGGCTTCTGGCCCGGCGACGACACCGTCGGCGACGCCGCGTACTACTCCTACACCGCACCAGAACCCGCCGGGCTGCGCGACGAGCCGCTTTCGGTGGGTGGGTGGATCGACCTGCCCTCGGGCACCATGGCGATCCTCCCGTACGAGACGGTGCGCACCGCGCGCGATCCCCGGACGACGCTGCTCGCGTTCTGCCAGAGCGCCTACGAGGCCGGTGCCCGGCTCGCCGGGTGGGACGTCACCAGCTTCACCTCGACCTGGTGCCCCAGCCCGAGCCAGCTCCAGGAGCTCCAGGCGAGCGCCGCCGGCGACTTCGGCCGAACCCCGTAGCGTCGAGGTCATACGACTTGCGACGGCCGGACAGGGCCGCAACTATCCGGTCTTCAAGGGCCCGGCGACCTTGTAGGTGCTGAGGATGACGCCGGACGGCATTGCTTTCGTGCTGGCGAGCTCGAAGGACCGTGCCGGGGTTCCTTCCGCGAAGAAGCGCTTCCCCGTGCCCAACAGGACCGGATAGACGACCAGCAGGACTTCATCCGCAAGCCCGTGTTCGAGCAGCGTCGATGTCAGCGTGGAGCTGCCCGAGAGGACGAGGTCCGGGCCGTCCTCGCGACTTGATGCGGCGAACGCCCTCGACGATGTCCGGTCCGAGGCCCTCGAACGGGCCCCATATCGAGGCTCTCCGGACGGTGGGTGGCGACGAATTTGGTTGCCGCATTGAGGCGGTCCGCCATCGGACTGCTCGGCGCCTTCGGCCAGAAGCCCGACCAGAGATCGTAGGTGCGACGGCCAAGCAGCAGATCGAAGCTCTCGCCATGCGCGGCGAGCATGGCATCCCGGCCCGCGGGGGTCCGATAGGGCGCGGTCCACTCGCTGTAAGGGAAATCGTCGTCGTCGGCGGAGTGCTGGATCACGCCGTCCAGCGAGATGTGTTCGATGATCTTGAGCTTTCTCATGTGGTCTCCGTGTTCTGAGGTCGGTCGGGTGCAGTCCTAGGCGTGCGCGGCGGAGGCGCCTCGTTCAGCCAGCACCGCGTCGAGTTGGGGCATTGCCGCGCGCAGCCCTTCTTCCATGCCCGGAATCGTCTGCTCCATGGCTTCGACGCTTGAAAACCGGGTGACGATGGTCATGCGCGACCCCGTCGGCGTGGCGTCGAAGGTGAACTTCATCGACGACGGCATGTTCTCGTCCTCGGCGTTGTCTTCGCCGTCGTGCGCCTCGAACGAGCTGATGGGATTCACCGCGGTGAACTTCCAGGAGCCGCTCCACTTCTCTCCGTTCGGCCCGGTCAGGAAGTACTCGGCGCGACCGCCCACTTTCAAGTCATGACGGGTGAAGGTGGCGGGCCAGGTGGGTGGTCCCCAAAAGCGCTCGAGTTGGCGCGGGTCGGCAAAGGCGTCCCACAGGCGTTGTTGCGGAACGGGGTAGTCGCCCACGACGGTGAGGGTGAGCCGTTGCGGCGTCTTTGGTGACAGAGGTCAGCGGCATCGTCATTTTCCTTCCGGTAGAAGAACGTCGTCGAGCTGCGCCATGCGCTGGCGCCAGATGGATTCGAAGTGGTCGAGGAGCTCGCCAGCGCGCCGGAGCCGCGCGTGGTTGGTGGAGACCAGTTGCTCGCGGCCGTTCGGACGCTTCTGGATGAGACCCGCGCGCTCGAGCACGGCGACGTGCTTTTGCACGGCGGCGAAGCTCATCTCGTACCGCGCAGCAAGATCGGACACCGACAGCGTTTCCGTGAGCGACCGCGCCAAGATGTCGCGGCGCGTGCCATCGGCCAAGGCGCGGAAGAGCTGATTGAGCGACTCGTCGCTCTCTCCTCGAAGTACAACCATGTGGTTGTACGTTAGTCTCGTCCGATCACTCCTGCAAGGCGTTTCTGAAGCACACCCACCGATTCAGTCGGCGCGGAGACGCTCGAACGGCTGCGAACCGAACCGTGCCGTGCTGGCGTGTCGGGTGTCGAGCCTGATCAGTGGCGCCGCCGGTGCGGGCGAAGGGACGGCCCGTGACACCACGGTCCGGCGGTTGGCCCACGAGCCGTCGGGCTCCCGCTCGGCGCGGTCCGGCTCGCGACGCTGCATCAGCGGCAAGGCTTCTCGTAGCGTCGAGGGTCGTGCCGAATGTGCTGGCCACACCTGGGACCGTCATGAATAGAGTACGACTCCGGTCAGGATGACGGCGTCCATCACGAACCACAACACCTGTGTGACGATCATGGGCTTGATCTTGTGGAGCAGGCCGTAGGCCAAGAAAACGGTGCCGATGGCCATGAAACTCAGCCAGGTCAGGGGCGCAACGCCGGCGGAGTTGTGGGTCTCGTAGATTTGGATGGCTTGCGGGGCCGCGGTGGCCGGATGGACGATGGCGGCGGCGGCCATGGCGTTATCAATGGCGCGTGCGGTGCGCCGGCGGGACTTGATGTTCTGCGAAATAGTCGTGATCATCTGGTTTCCTTGTTCGGACGTTTCAGCTGCAAATCGGTTGTCCTTTCCGGGCGGGGCGCGGTCTGCGCGGGCAGCCTTGTCGGCCATCAGTACCGCGGCCCGGGAGCCGGCGTCGTTCCACCGGCCGGAGTGGGGTTCGCGTCCGGCGCCCCGGACGGGGACACCACGGTCCACAGGCCGCCGTTGAGGTTGACGCCCTGTCCGTTCGTCTGGCCCGGCGCGGAGTCACCGGAGAATGTGTAGACCGGGTGGCCGGCAACGGTGAGCTGGTCACCGCCGTCCGAGCGGGTGGTCGTGCCGAGCGCGCCCGTCACGCCGGGCAGCGAGGTCGGCAGTGTCGCCGGCGCCGGCACCGCGGGCCAGACCGCCGCACACGCGCCAGTGCAGGTTGACGCGTTGGTCTTGTCGTTGGCGAACACGTAGACGGTGCGTCCCGTGCCGTCGACAAGAATCGTGCCGAGAGAGGTGGGCTGCGCGCTGACCGCGTCGCCGGTGGCGGGCGGCGCCGGCTCGGGAGCGCCGGTCCCGCTGGAACTGCTGCAGGCAGCGGTCACCGCTAGGCCGGCCGTGGCGAGGGACAGCATGACGATGCGGCGTGTCTTGATCATGGTCGGTTCTCCTTGTCACATCGGATGAGTCCACAGTCGCGTCGGAAGGGTGGCGTCGCCCCGGGGAAGACCACGGGTCGCGCCCCCCGGTGCGCAGGACCGGGGCGCATGGGACCGCATCGCCCGGCGGGCCAGCGTCGCCGTGCAGGTCACCAACGACGGGCGGCGATGAGATGGCGACGGCCGCTGCGCAACAAAGCGACCCGGACTCCTGACGCCGTGTCAGCGGCAGCTTGCCAACGGAGTGGGCGCCGTCACTATCATCCACTATGGGCGCGCCCACACTGCGGGGACGGCGCGGCGAGTGCGAGGCACTCGAACGTCTCGCTGGATGCGGCGCGTGCCGGTAACAGCTCCGTCGTGGTCTTGCGCGGTGAGGCCGGTTCCGGCAAGACGGCGCTGCTGGACTTCCTACTCTGAGCGCGCATCAGACTTCCGTATCACCCGCGTCGTCGGCGTCGAGTCCGAGATGGAACTCGCGTTTGCCGGCCTGCACCAGCTCTGCGTGCCGATGCTCGACCGCGTCGAGCACCTGCCCGCACCGCAACGCGACGCGCTGGGGGTGGCATTCGGGCTGGCCGAAGGCGATGCTCCGGATCAGGTTTCTGCTCGGTCTCGCCGTCCTAACTCTGCTGGCCGACCTGGCAGACGCTCACCCACTTCGCCTGCCTCATCGATGACGCGCAGTGGCTCGATCGGGCTTCTATGCAGGTGCTGGCCTTCGTGGCGCGACGCGCCGGAGCGGATCGGCTGGCATTGGTGTTCAGCGTGCGCGAACCCAGCGAGGAGCGCGAACTGGTGGGCCTGCCCGAGCTCGCCATCTCGCCGCTCGCCGATAGCGACGCCCGGCTGGTGTTGGGCGCAGCGATCCGCGGCCGCCTCGACGACCGGGTGCGAGACAGGATCATCGCCGAGGCACGGGGAAACCCGCTGGCGCTGGTGCAGCTGCCGCTCGGGTTGACGGCGGCGGAACTGGCGGGCGGCTTCGGGCTGCCTAGCGCATCGGCTGTCGCCGGCCGTATCGAGCACAGCTTCGGCCGACAAGTCCAGGCACTTCCTGATGACACGCGACGGTTGTTGCTCACCGCAGCGGCTGAGCCCACCGGCGACGTGACGTTGTTGTGGCGTGCGGTCGAGAAGCAGGGCATCGATACCGGTGCCGCTTCGCTGGCCCAGGTGGCGGGCCTGCTCGAATTCGGCGCCCGGGTGCGGTTCCGCCATCCCCTTGTTCGATCTGCCATCTACCGGTCGGCGCCAGAAAGCGATCGACGGGCGGTGCATCGGGCGCTGGCCGAGGTCACTGATCCAGGGTCGGATCCCGACCGTCGCGCGTGGCATCGCGCACGTGCGGCCGACCAGCCTGATGAGGCGGTCGCCGACGAGTTGGCGCGCGCGGCCGATCGCGCGCAGGCCCGCGGGGGTCTGGCCGCGGCTGCCGCCTTCTTGGAGCGCGCAGCCGAGCTGACCCCGGATCCCGCTCGTCGCGGCCGTCGCGCGTTGGCCGCCGCCCAGGCCGAACTCGGCGCAGGCGCTCCCGACAGGGCCCACCTGATGTTGGCCACGGCAGAGATGGGCGGCCTCGACGAGCTTCAGCGTGCGCGAGTCGAACGGCTGCGCGCGCAGCTCGCGTTCTCGCAACGCCGCGGCAACGACGCACCAGCCTTGCTACTTCATGCCGCCCACCGCCTCGCGCCGCTTGACGCCGCCCTGGCGCGGGAGACCTATCTCGAGGCACTCGGAGCGGCAATCTTCGCCGGCCGGCTCGGCAGCGGCGTAGGGGTACCGGAGACGGCCAATGCAGCCCGCGGCGTGCCGGCCGCAGCGCACCCCCGTGCGCTCGACCTGCTGCTCGATGGCCTCGCCACCAGGTTCACCGAGGGCTACTCCGCGGCCGTGCCGCCACTTCGGCGTGCACTAGGCGCATTGAGTGATAGCTCTCGCGGCGGGGAGGATGCCCGATGGCTCTGGCTGGCGTGCCGGGTGGCAACGGATTTGTGGGACGACGAGACGCTGGCATGAGCTGGCCACCCGTCAGCTGCAGTCCGCCCGTGACGCCGGCGCCCTGAACGTCTTGCCCATCGCGCTCACCTACCGCGCGGGCGTGGCCGTCCATGCTGGTGAATTCGCAGCAGCGGCGGCGATGATCGACGAGGCTGAGGCGATCAGTCAGGCGACTGGCAACGCTCCGCTGCGGTACACGTCGCTGGTCCTCGCGGCCTGGCGCGGCGACGAGACCCGGACCCTGGAACTGATCCGCAACAGCCGCGACGACGCGACCGGCAGAGGCGAGGGACGAGCGATCGCCCTGGCCGAGTACGTGACAGCCGTGCTGTACAACGGGCTCGGTCGATACCCTGCCGCGCTCGCCGCCGCGGAACGCGCAGCCGACTATGACGATCTGGGTCTGCGCGGCTGGGCGCTGATCGAACTTGTCGAGGCGGCTGCACGTACCGGCAATCCCAACGCGGCCACGCCCGCCCTGCGACAGCTGGTTGAGCGAGCACACGCCAGCGACACGGACTGGGCCCTCGGCGTAGCAGCCCGGTCACGAGCCCTGCTGACTGACGGCCAGACGGCCGAGGACCACTACCGCGAGGCCATCGAGCGGCTCGGCCGAACCCGCATCGCCATCCATCTCGCCCGATCCCGTCTCGTCTACGGCGAATGGCTACGACGCGAGCACCGGAGCCTGGATGCACGTGAGCAGCTGCGTCAAGCCCATCGCGTGTTCAGCCGGGTCGGTGCCGCCGCGTTCGCCGAACGCGCCCGCCACGAACTGCTCGCGACCGGAGAGACGGTGCGCAAGCGGGTGTTCGCGACGGTCGAGGAGCTAACGCCGCAGGAGCGGCACATCGCCCGCCTCGCGAGCGAGGGCCTGACAAATCCCGAGATCGGCGCCCAGCTGTTCATCAGCCCGCGGACCGTCGAGTGGCACTTGGGCAAGGTGTTTACGAAACTCGACATCAGCTCCCGGAAGGAGCTGCGCCGGGCGATGAGCGAGCCTGGCCGAGCGGCGTCGCCCGCCTGACCACCCGGCCCGGGGACCAGGGATCAGAACCCGGGCCCGTCCCAGGGGCGATGCGCTCAGGGTTGACGCGACAGTAACTGCATGAACGAACAGAGCCCCACGCCTGAGCCAGCCTCCGTCCGGTGACACACGTCATGAGAACGGCTTCGGCTTCAGTAGAACGTCGGGCGCACCTGCCGCGGCGCGCTATCTGATGCGGCACTGCGACGAGCGCGCGATCGTCGTCGTAGACGACCCGGAATCGCAAGAACCGATTGGCGTCATCACCGAAGACGACGTGGATCGCGCGCTGGCCCTCGGCCACGACCTGAATGAAGTGCGGGTAGCCGACATCTTGCCTAGGCACCACTCAGCGTGGAGAGCGCCGCCAGCATCAGGGAAACCACGACAGCGATGCTCTGCCACCGCGGCCGATAACTGCCCGTCGTGGACCAGGGGCGCCTCGTCGGAATCGCCGTCCCGAGCCGGTGATGCAGCGATCAGGACGGAACTCTGCCCCGGAGCACAACGCCGCTCCAGGGCTCCCCAGTAACACCGCGGACGCGGCTCGCTCGCATCCGAGATCGGCGCCGCCAGCGGTCCCGCTGCGGCTCAGCACCCGAATGGAGGAAACACCATGCGAAACATCAGCCAAATCGAGCGGGGCGGTCGCCGCTGCGGCCGCGGCCAGCCTGCTTCTCCTGACCCTGACCGGCGCAACGAACAGCGGCGCCCAGCCAGCACAGCACTCCGCCGCGGCCAAACCCACGATCGTGCTCGTCCACGGCGCCTGGGCCGACGGCTCCAGCTGGGCGGCGGTCACCAAGAACCTCCAGCACAAGGGATTCACCGTCGACGTCGAGGCGAACCCGCTGCGCGGCGTCAACTCCGACGCCTCCTACCTGCGCGACTACCTCGCCACCATCCCCGGACCGATCGTGCTGGTCGGACACTCCTACGGCGGCATGGTCATCACCAATGCCGCCACCGGCAACCCGAACGTCAAGGCGCTCGTCTACATCAACGCCTACCTTCCCCGGCAAGGCGACACGGTCAACCAACTGACCAGCGAGAAGCCGGGGTCCGCGCTGGACCCGAACACCACGATCAACGTCGTCCCGATCCGCAGCGCCGACGGGACCGTCGATGGACGCCGACCTATACGTCAAGCCGGCGCTGTTCCCCAACCTCTTCGCCGCCGGCGTGTCCGCGCAGCAGGCAGCAGGGCTGGCAGCGGGCCAGCGTCCGCTCACCCACAGCGCCATCGACGAAGCCTCACCCAACACACCGGCGTGGCAGACGATCCCGTCCTGGGCCCTCATCGGCACCGCCGACCGGGTGATCCCGCCGGCCGAGCAGCAACTTATGGCGACTCGAGCAGGGGCGCACGTGGTCAAGGTCAACGCACCGCACCTGTCGATGGTTTCCGACCCGGACGCCGTCACCAACCTGATCCAGACCGCCGCAGCCCACAGCTGACCGGCACCCGTGCGCCGGGCGGACAGACCGCCCGGCGCACGCGCAGGCACGAGCCAGACAGCTCCCACGTCGATCCGAGGCAGACGATGACCCGACCGACCCTCGCACCCAGGCGGAACCCGCGACCCCGACGTCCCGGCGGGTCAGCGTCCAACTCGACGACTTCACCGAAGGGACAATGCGATGAACCCCGATAGTCGGATCAGGGACACACTCGAGGAACACTGGCAGGCATCGGAATACGGGGATATCGAAGCCGATCAGGCGATCTACGCCACCGACGCGATCCTCGACTACCCCCAGTCGGGCGAACAGTTCCGGGGGCGCGCGGCCATTTCGGCGCAACGTGGCGGGGACCCCGCCGATCGGCACTTGACCCTGCTCCGGATCGTGGGGAGCGGCGATCTGTGGGTGAGGGAGTGCGTCATCACCTACGACCGCGTGCCCACCTACTCGGTCAGCGTCATGGAATTCGCTGACGAACATGTGGTGCACGAGACGCAGTACTTCGCAGACTCCTTCCGTGCGCCGGCATGGCGGACAGCACTCGCGTAGCCGATGCCGGACAGGAACATCGCCAACGCCTGACTTCCGCCCATGTGGGAGAGACGCCCTACGGGGTCCCCGGGCAGGTCGTGCCGGCGCCGCACAGGGGCTGGCCGGCTTGCTCCTGGACGTAGGCGGCGAGATCGTCCCGCGGGAGGAAGCCCAGAGCGCCGTCCGCGGCCGCAGTGAGCTCCGGATCGGTCCGGGCGGGGACGGAGTAGTCGTAGGTGACGCATCCGCCGGGGAGACGGTAGAAGCGGTCGGGCCCGGATCCGCCGCTCGAGGCCGCCGCATCGTTGTCGAAGCGTTCCGTCCCGGGCTCGTCCGTCGACACCGGCCGCGCGCTCGACGTGTCGCAACTGCCGGTGAGCGTCACGGTGACGGCCCGATCTCCGGCCCGGTCCGAGTCCAGCCAGAACCTCGCCTCGCCGTTGCGAGCGATGGCACTGGCGAAACTCAGTCCCGTCGGGAGGGCCTCGATACAGGGAACCGCGGTCGCTGTCGGGACCGCCTGTGCCATCAGGACGGTGACCGTCTGCGCCCGGCAGGTGGGCGGGAAGATCTCGAAGTCCTGGTCCGGGGTCAGCAGGTAGACCGTGCCACCGACGGCCACGACGAGGGACACGACGAGTGCGGCGGCCAGCGCGACTCGCCGGACGCTCCATCGCTGGATGGCGATCGGGGACGCTCGGGGGCCAGCCGGCGGAAGTCGGCCAGGAGGTCACGACCGTCCTGCTTCATCACCAGCCGAAGCTGGGTGGGGCTCGCGACGCCGCGGGTCGCCGCGAACGCCTCCGCGATCTCCTCGGCGGTGAAGTATCGCAGCGCGTGCTGGTAGACCCGCTCCGGATCGGACTTGACCGCCAGGACGAGCATCATGTTGCCCAGGTCGACGGCCTGCCGCCAGGGCGACGGCCGGACCTGGACGAAGAACGCGTCGACCAGCAGCACCGTGCCGTCGCGGACCATCAGGTTGCCCGGCTTGATGTCCCGGTGGGCCAGACCCGCGTCCCACAGCTTCCGGATGAGCAGCAGGCCCTCGTCGATGATCTCGTCGTCGACGTCCGCCTCGTTGATCTCGACGGCCCGGTCGAAGAACTCCATGACGATGAGGTACTCGCGTTCGGGTGTGATCTCGACGATGCCGTAGGGCGCGGGCACCGGGAGCTCCACGTCCTGCATGAGCCGAAGGGTGTAGTCCTCGTACTGCACGAACCGGCGGACGGTCTGGAACGAGGTCTCGTCCTCCAGCGCGCCGTAGAGGATCGTCCGGCCGAGCTTGTACCAGCGGTCGGCGCGCACGTGGTTCTTGGCGTAGAGCTTGGCGAAGACGTAGCTGTCCGGGTCGCCGGCGATCCGCAGCCGGAGCGGGGTGGACCCACCGGACGCCTCGAGCCCGATCGGTCTGACCTCGAGGACCGTGAGCCCGAGCTGGTCGGCGATGGCCTGCCGGATCGCGTCGCCTCTGGCTCCGGTGACGTCGAGGTGGGCGGTCTTGCCTCGCCGGTACGTCGACCGGGAACGCCTCGTTCGGGGTGAACCAGCGGAAGGCGGCGAGCGGGATCGCCACCCCCAGGACGACCGCCCAGACGATGTCGGAGGGATGGTCCACCGCGAGGTACATCCGGGCGAAGGCGACGACGGCGATGACCACGACGATCCCGAGCTTCGCCCATTCGCGGGGACGCCCTGGCACCACCAGCGAGTACGTGAACCCGACGAGGCCGATCGCGAGCGTGAGGATCGGGAACGAGGGTGCCGCGTACCCGGTCCAGTCGCCGATGATGGTGACGCCGTACGGGCGCGCGCGCCGCACGAGCAGGTAGACGAGCAGGCCGAGGATCCCCGCGACGAGCATGCTGGCGAAGAACGTGAACAGATGCCGCCAGCGCTTGAAGACGATCAGCAGGACGAGGATGCCCCCCGCGAGGATGGGTTTCGACCAGCCGGTGCCGACCGCGCCGAGGACGCGCATGCGCGGGGGTGAGCCAGTCGGCCCGGAGCGAGGCAATCGAGCGGAGGACCCAGGTCTCGAACCGAGCGGCTATCAGCGGCTGCCCCCACAGGGCGAAGGCCACGAGCGCCACCGCGAGAAGCCCGGCGAGGCCCAGCCAGATCTTGCCGCTGGTCCCGAGCTTTCTCGGCAGGGGTGGCGGGGCGCCCGTCGGCCTGCGTCGCAGGCGGCCGGTCCGTGCGGTGCCGGGTCCGGCATCGCTGGTCGATCGAGCCCCGGAAGCGCCCGCCGCGGCGGCCGGCGAACGGCCGCCCGCGCCGGCGCGGGCGCGGCTTCGCCCGAGCGGGGCCGGCTCACGCCCGTGTCTCCAGCCGCCCGCTCCAACGCTTCTGCGGCGGCCTGGTCACTGACGACCCGCCACGGCTCCGTGCCCTTGGCCGATCCCGACGCTGGTCGACGTCATGTCGTCCACCCGTCCCCATCCGGATCGAGCTGGGTAGCTACGCGCCGGCGGCGACGCGGACACGTCCCTCGGCGTGCTGAAATCCTCGGTGAACGGACTCTACGCCCGATCCGACCAGCCGCGGCCGGAACATGACGCCGGCCCGCTCCAGCTCGCGGCGGCTGGTCCCGATCACGAACTCGCCGGGGACGGACCCGGCGACCTGGACGGTGGACGCCATCCGCGTACCTGCTCCGGTCGTCAGGTCGGGGAGGCCACCTCGTCAGCAGGATTGCGCGTCGTCCCGTGGAGTGCAGCCATCGCGACGTCGACGCCGGCGTGGAAGGTCAGGTGACTGCCGTCGTCCCAGGCCGCGGTGTAGTCGGCGTCTCCGAGCCGGAGCCGCGCATCGGCGAGCAGGCGGTCTCGACGGGCCACCCGCGGCTGCCACCAGGAGGCCTGGATCCGTTGCATGGCGGCCTGGGCGGCGGCTTCGAGGCGGACGGCGGTCGCGTGCTGGCCCCTGGAGCCGAGGAGCGTGGCGGCTGTGTCCAGGGAGAACGATCCGGCGTACACCATTGCGAGCTGGTCACACATCCGGAGGCTGTCGCTGATCAGCTCGACCGCCGCCGGGATGTCTCCGGTGGCCAGCCGGAGCTCGCCGCAGTTCCCGAGCGCGATCGCCAGGCACACCGGGTCCTCGCAGACGCGTGCCGCGCCGAGCATCTCGCCGAAGTTGTCCTCGCGGCCGGCGAACCGACCGAGCGCGACATCCAGGAAACCCAGCCCGGTCAGCGCGTACGCCTCACTCCACCGGTCATTCGCGGCGTGGGCAAGTCGGAGCGCCTCTTTCCCGGCGGCGCGGGCGCGGGTCTCGTCGCCCAGGCCGCCGTAGACGATGACCAGGGCGATGTCGACCAGAGCGATGAGGCTCGCGTCCTCGACCTGTCGGCCGAGGTCGAGCGCCTCCTGCAGCTCGGGTAGGGCGGTGTCGTAGTCCTGCTGCCACATGGCCAGGAAGCCGTCGGCACCGAGCAGCCGAGCCCGCGCCCGGACCGGAAGGTCCGTCGGCGCCGGCCGAGGCCGCCCGGGTCCAGGCTCTCCAGACGCCGAGCGCGCCTCGGGCCCAGCAGTACAGCCACAGCGCCCACGCCACGTCGGCGACCGCCTCCTGCCGACCGTCGGCCAGCAGCGACTCCACCGCGAGCTCGATGTTGCCGATGTCTGCGTCCAACGCCTCGAGTCCTCGGCGCTGCCCGCCGCCGCGCAACAGCTCGCCGGTCGTGACGGCCAACGCCTGGTAGTAGGCGGCGTGCCGGGCGAGCGCGTCCTTGGTCTCGGTCGCGTCGAGCTGGGCCCGCGCGTAGTCCCGCACCGTCTGCAGGATCGAGAAGCGGGTCTCGCCGGAGCCTATCGACGGCCGCAGCAAGCTGTGATCGACAAGAGTGGCCAGCAGGTCGAGCCCGTCAGACGTGCTGTCTGGAAGGACCGCGGCCGCGGCGGCTGGGGTGAACGGCGCGGGAAACACAGCTGAGGCGGGCGAACGCCTGCTGCTCGCCGCGGTCGAGTTGCCTGAAACTCCAATCGAGGGTCGCCCTCAGCGTCCGCTGCCGTGCCGGCACGTCAGGGGCACGGGCCGGCAGGTCCAGCACGTCCCCGAGCCGGCCGGCGAGCTCGTCCAGCCGACATGACCGCCGCTCGGGCGGCGACCAGCTCGATCGCGAGCGGCAGGCCGTCGAGGCGCCGGCAGATCCGGGCAACCGCCTCGGCGTTCGTCTCGTCGACGGAGAAGCCGTACCGCACGGCGGCAGCACGGCGGATGAAGAGCTGGACCGCGTCGGACTGGAGAACCGCTGACAGGCCGGCGTCAGGGTCGGGCACCGCCAGCGGCCCGACAGCCACTTCCTGCTCGCCGGTGAGCCGAAGCGCCACGCGGCTGGTCAGCAGCAACCGGAGCCGAGGTGCGGCCGCCAACAGGTCGCCGGCCTGCGTCGCCTGGTCGATGACCGACTCGAAGTTGTCCAGGATCAGCAGCGCGCTCCGGTCGAGCAGCTCCGCGGCCGCCATCTCGGGCGGCTCCGTGGACACTTGCGGCAATCGCAGCGCCGCCGCAACGGCCGCCGACCAGACCCGGCCTCGACCCGGAGAGCGGGACGAAACCGACTCCGTCGGGGAACCGGGAGGCGACCCGCCGTCCTGCTTCCAGCGCCAGCCGGGTCTTGCCCACCCCACCCGGCCCGGTCAGGGTGACCAGCCGCGGCTCCGGCTGCGTCAGCAGCTGGATCAGCTCGTCGAGCTGCTCCTCGCGACCGACGAAGTCGCTCACCGGCACCGGCACCGTCCACGACGCCGCGTGCTCCGCACTCGGATGGCGCCGCCGACTCCGCGAGGAACCGCTCGCTCAACAGCACGGCGAGATCGGCCGCGAGCAGGTCTTCGAGCTCCTCGGCCGTGCGGAACGTCTTGTACGACACGTCGCCCGCCGCCCGGATGGCG
This sequence comes from uncultured Actinomycetota bacterium, assembly GCA_963770145.1. Lineage (GTDB taxonomy): Bacteria > Actinomycetota > Actinomycetes > Mycobacteriales > CADCTP01 > CADCTP01. The sequence continues at coordinate 17,325 of CAVYOJ010000008.1, forward strand.
TCGAGCATCGTGGCGAGCCGGGGGTCGAGCTCCGGCGCCGGCACCTTGAGGTAGACCAGGCGGGGCATCCCCGTGGCGTGCCGCAGCTCGTCTTCGAGGCCCGAGACGTCCATTCCCGGGCCGACCCAGCCGTATCGCTGCCAGTACACGCCGACGAAGACGTGGCTCTGCCGTAGATAGGCGAGATAGAGACTGCGTGGCGGATGGGGCCGCGCGCCCAGCTCGAACATCACCGGCGCCAGCTGCAACCGTTCCACCGCCCGCCGGACCGCGCGCCGCTCCTCGGCCAGCTCCTCCATGGTCGAGGAGACGAACACCCGCAGCCGCTGGTCCGGGGTGAGGATCACGGCGCTCATCGCAACCCCCCGTCAACCCCGGCGCCCCTCGCCCGAGCGGAGGCCAGCCAGCGTACGGGAAAGCCTGCCGCGTCCGGGGCCGGTTGCCACCCTTGACCGGCCACGACGACCGCAGGACCGGGCAGCTACGAGGGTGGGCACTCAGTCCGAGTATCGTCCGAATCGCGGAGGTCACCGCTGGTACTGATCGACCGGCCTGGCAGGTCGGCTGAGGCACGAGACGCCACGGAGGACACCATGACGACAACACCGGACGACCCCACCACCGCGCTGCCCGGCCGCCCGCCGGTGGTCGACCTGGCCACCTGGCAGGCCGCTCGTGACGAGCTGCTGGTGCGCGAGAAGGCCCACACCCACGAGGGCGACGCCATCGCCGCGGCCCGGCGCCGGCTGCCGATGGTGGAGCTCGACGGGACGGTCGAGGTGGTCGGACCCGATGGCCCGGTCCCGTTCCTGGACCTGTTCCAGGGCCGCGACGAGCTCGTGGTCTACAAGCACATGTGGTACGACGGCGCGCCGCACCAGGGGCAGTGCGAGGGCTGCACCACCACGGCCTGGCACATGAAGGACGCCGTCTACCTCAACGCCCGCGGCGTCTCGTTCGCATTCCTGACCACGGGCCCGTGGGACGAGGTGGCCTCTTTCGTCGAGTTCATGGGCTACACCCAGCCCTGGTATCGGTGCGCGACGTGGACGCGCCGGTCGGCGGCAGCATGGGTTACCTCACCTGCTTCCAGCGCGACGGCGACCGCGTGTTCCTCACCTACGCCACGACGGGCCGGGGCAACGAGCGGATCAACGGCTCCTTGGGCCTGCTCGACATGACTCCCTACGGCCGCCGCGAGGCATGGGAGGACAGCCCTGAGGGCTGGCCCGAGCGGTCGAACTTCCAGCCCGACGGAGGCCGACCGAACGGCTCGTGCTGGTACTGGCGCTCGGACGCGGACGGGACCGCCGTCTGGGGCCCGACCAGCCGCCCCGTACCGCAGTGGACCCGCCCCGGCGCGACTCCCGTGGAGACCCTCGGCCGGCACGACAGCCAGCACTGACGCGCCGTTGTCGACGGCGTCGGCGACAGGGCGCTCGACAAGGAGAAGGCATGGCAACGTTCACCCGGTCCGACGACCTGCAGGGAGCGGAGTTCGTCGACGACGGACCTGCGTGGCGCCCGGTTCGTCGGGGCTGACCTGTCCGGCGTCGTGATGCGCGCGGTCGAGGTGCAGGGGGCGGACATCGACGCACCATGGCTCTCGACGGCGAGAGCTTCTTGCGTGTCAACGGCGTCGACGTGATCCCGCTCGTCGAGGCCGAGCTCAACCGCCGCTTTCCCGGCCGCGCCGACCGGCGCGCCGGAGATCCGGACGGTCTGCGCGCGGCCTGGGCCGCGCTCGAGCGCACTGGGCGGCCACGCTCGAGCGCGTCGCGGCGATGCCGGCCGGCACGGTCGACGTGTCGGTGGGCGGCGAGTGGTCGTTCGCGCAGACGCTGCGGCACCTGGTCCTGGCCACGGACACGTGGCTGGGCCGGGCGATCCTGGAGATCGAGCAGCCGTTCCACCCCCTCGGTCTAGGCGGACGCCGGCGCCGAGGAGGACGGCCTGGACATGTCGATCTTCACGACGGTCACACCGTCGTACGCCGAGGTGCTGGAGGTCCGGGCGGGCCGCGTCGCGATGGTGCGCGACTTCCTCGCCACCGTCACACCGGACGAGCTGGCCGCGACACGCACGAACCCGTGGGCCCCCGAATACCGGGAGACCACCCTTTCCTGCCTGCACGTGATCCTCGAGGAGGAGTGGGAGCACCACCGCTACGCCGTGCGCGACCTCGACGCGATCGAGGCGAAGTCCGAGGAGCGACCATTGTGACAGGGGACCGCGAGCTTGCCCATTGACGTTTCCACCGGTCCGCTGCGCCTGGAGGACCTGCGGTCGCTGTCGGTACGGGCAGAGTGCGAGTTGCTCGGCACCGGCCCTGACCCGTACGAGCTCGCGCGGGCGCTGCGGGACGAACCGGGCCTGGTCTGCCTGTCGGGCAGCTGGGTGGGCGGAGCGACGATCATCGCCTCCCGCCCGCTCCTCCGCCTTGCTCCGGCCCGGTCCGCGGTCTCCGCGTTGGACGTGCGACCCGAGATCGTCGCGCAGGATCCGCGATGCCGCGTCGGCGGAGGCTGGTTCGGCTGGCTCAGCTACGAAACGGGCCGGCAGGCACAAGGCGTCCCGTCAAGACAGGGCATGCCTCTCGTGGGCACGGACAGCATGGCCTTCTACGACCACCTTCTGCGGCATGACCCCGGCAGCGGAGACTGGTACTTCGAGTCGCTCATGAGCGAGGCCCGGGCCGACGCGATCGAGCGCCGGCGTGACGCCCTGCGCGCTCTGGTCGCCGGCGGCGTCCGGCCGGCTGCATCGCCCTACCGGCTGCGACTGCGGACACCGTCGTCCGACCGGCATCTCGAGGCAGTCGAGAGCTGCGGTCACCCGGATACGGGCCGGCGAGCTGTTCCAGGCGAACATCTGCACCCGGATGACCGGCACGTTCACCGGCAGCGCGGTGGACTTCTGGGCGGACTCCGCCGACCGGCTGCGGCCGGCCTACTCCGCGTTCGTGCAAGGCGAGCTCGGCGCCGTCGCGAGCCTCAGCCCGGAGCTCTACCTACGCCGACACGGCCGGTCGGTGCGGTCGGCGCCGATCAAGGGCACCAGGCCGCGGCACGGTACGGCGACGGACGAGGAAGCCGAGCAACTGAGGGCGTCGGTCAAGGACGTCGCAGAGAACGTCATGATCGTCGATCTGGTCCGCAACGATCTGGGCCGGGTGTGCAGGCCCGGCACCGTGCGCGTGCCCGGTCTCGTCTCGCTCGAGCCGCACCCGGGCGTGTGGCACCTGGTCAGCCGGGTCGAGGGCGAGCTGCGTCCTTCGGTCACCGACGCGGAACTGCTCGCCGCGACGTTCCCGCCCGGTTCGGTCACCGGGGCCCCGAAGGTGCGCGCCATGCAGCTCATCGACGAGCTGGAGAGCTTTCCCCGTGGGGTCTACACCGGAGCCGTCGGCTTCGTCAGCCCGATCGCCGGGCTGGAGCTCAACGTCGCGATCAGGACCTTCGAACTCGCCGGCGGACGGGCCGAGCTCGGCGTCGGGGGAGGGATCACTCTGGGCAGCGTGCCGGTGCTCGAGTGGCGCGAGTGCGCGGTGAAGGCGCGGCCGTTGCTGGCCCTGGCGCAGCCGCCCGGCGGCGACTTCTTCGCCGGTCCCGGTCTGACGTCCGTACCGCCGCAGCCGAGGCCCATCCAGGAGGACGTCCTGGTCGTCGGCGGACGGTCGGTCCGGCTGGCCGACCACCTCGACCAGCTCGATCGCTCCTGCCGCGAGCTGTACGGACAGCCGCTGCCCGACGCGGTGGAGGCGGCCGCGGTCGCCTCGGCGGCGACGGCCCCGAGCCACCGCTCGCTGCTCAGCGTCGTGGTCGGCATCGACACCGGCGTCCTGGTCTGGCACTGCCGGACCAGGACGGCACCGGAGGCGACGCCGACCGATCCGGCTGACGGAGGTGGCGAGGCCGCCCGGCAGTCTGGCGCCACCGCTGGGCCACCGAGAAAGCCGCGCAGCCCGGCGGTTCCGTGCCGCTCTACCGCGATGCCGACGGCTCGCTGCTCGAGACGGCGGCCGGAAGCTTGTTCCTCGTCGGCTCCGGCGACGGGCTGGTGACGCCACCGCTGACGGACCAGATACTGCCAGCCGTGGCCCGCACCGCCGTGCTCGACGCTGCGATGGACCATCGTCTGGAGGTCTCGATCCGCCGGATACATCGCGTGGAGCTGGTGCGGTCGGCGGCTTTCACGGTCTCGACGGCGTCCGGCATCTCCGTCGTGACCGCGGTGGACGAGGTTGCGCTGCCGCGTTCCGACGCCCTCGTCTCGTTGCTGCGGGACGCCGTCTTCCCGCCGGCTATCCGCCGCTAGCCTCGCGTGCTCGGGTGGGCCGGCGCGGTGGTGACCGCACCGTTGTCTCGTAGGCTGCGGGTCGGACCGCGAGGAGGCGGACGACGGCTGGAGAGGGGACGGACGTGACGGATCTCGAGAATCGGACGCAGGACGTGGCCGACTCCGGACGCCTGTCCCGCTACCTCAGCCGGGTCGGTGCGGATCGCCTCGACCCCACCGCGGCCGCCTTCTACGCGTCGCTCGACGCCGTGTCGGCTGTGTCGCCGACCATCGCGGCGTCGATCGTCCAGGAACTGGTGGACCAGCGGTCGAACGTCAAGCTGATCGCCAGTGAGAACTTCAGCTCGCTGGCCGTCCAGATGGCACAGGGCAACCTGTTCACCGACAAGTACGCGGAGGGTCGTGCCGGGCACAGGTTCTATGCGGGCTGCGACAACGTGGACGCCGTCGAGCTGGAGGCCGCCGATCTCGGGCGCCGGCTGTTCGGTGCCGAGCACGTCTACGTCCAGCCGCATTCCGGAGCGGACGCGCAACCTGGTCGCCTTCCTGGCCGTGCTGGCCACCACGGTCGAGTCTCCGGCGCTCGAGCGCCTGCATCTCACCGACCCGTCCAAGGCCGAGGCGACCGACTGGGACGCCATCCGACACGAGCTGGTCGGTCAGCGACTGCTCGCGATGGACTACTACTCGGGCGGGCATCTGACCCACGGCTACCGGCACAACGTCTCCAGCTGGCTGTTCGAGGCGCACAGCTACACCGGTCGACCCGGTCACGCATCTGCTGGACATCGACGCGGTGCGCCGCCAGGCCCGTGAGCTTCGTCCCCGCATCCTCCTGGCCGGCTACAGCGCGTACACCCGGAAGATCAACTTCGCCGATCTGCGGGCCGTGGCCGACGAGGTCGGCGCGACCTTCGTCGTCGACATGGCGCACTTCGCCGGCCTCGTCGCCGGGGGCGTCTTCGCCGGCGACTACAACCCGGTTCCGCACGCGGACATCGTCACGACCACCACGCACAAGACCCTCCGGGGACCGCGGGGCGGAATGGTGCTGTGCACCCCGGAGTACGCGGATGCGGTCGACCGCGGTTGCCCGCTGATCCTCGGCGGTCCGCTCCCGCACGCCATGACGGCGAAGGCGGTCGCCCTGCGGGAGGCGCTCTCCCCGAGCTTCGCCGACTACGCGCACCGCATCGTGGACAACTCCCGTGTCCTCGCCGACGCACTGCAGCGGGGTGGAGCGCAGGTGCTGACGGGCGGCACCGACAATCACATCGTCCTGGTCGACGTGACGAGGTCCTACGGGCTGACCGGACGGCAGGCGGAGTCGGCGCTGCGATCGTGCGGGATCACCCTCAACCGCAACTCGCTGCCGTTCGACGCCAACGGACCCTGGTACACCAGCGGACTGCGCCTTGGCACTCCGGCCGTGACGACGCTGGGCATGGGCGCCGATGAGATGGACGAGCTCGCGGACGTCATCACGTCGGTGCTCCGCGCGACGAGCCCTGGATCGAGCGGCGCGAACGGCGGGTCGGGTGTCAGCAAGGCGAAGTACGTCCTCGACGATGCCGCCGTCGACGCCGCTCGCGCCCGACTGACGTCGCTGCTCGAGTCCTACCCGCTCTATCCGGAGATCGACCTCGATCTGCTGCGGCCCGCCGCCGCGCCCTAGTCCCAGGACAGCAGGGCGCCGCGGGCGTCGAACGTGGCCAGGGGGCCCCAGGTGATCTCCCAGCGGTTGCCCTCGGGATCGGCGATGAACGCCGAGCGGCCGCCCCAGCCCCGGTCGGTCGCCTCGGCCACCGGCGTCGCGCCGGCCGCAACGGCCGCGGCGAACGTCGCGTCGACCTCGTCCCGGCTGTCGACCGTGCAGGCGAGGGTGACCCCCGACCATCCGCTCGGATCGGCGCTGCCGGGCGCGGCCTCGGCGGTCAGGTCGCGTACCGGGAAGAGCGCCAGCAGGACGCCACCGAGCAGGAAGCCACTCCACGTGTCATCGCCGCTGGTCAACTCCGGCCAGCCCAGCTGCCGGTAGAACGAGCGGAGCACGCTCATGTCCCGGGCCCCCAGCGTGACGATGGACAGGCGGGCGGGAATCTGGGTCATGCCTCGAATCCTGCCAGAGCCTAGGCCGCAGCGGCGGTGGCGTACTGCTGGGTGGCGGCCGGGCGGTCGGGGAGCAGCACGCCGAGGTCGTCGAAGAGGATGACGCCGTTGCAGAGCAGGCTCCAGCCCTGTCCCGGGTGGGTCGAGAGACCCTGGCGGCGTCGCGGTCGGGACGGTCGGCTGGCGGGCAAGCGGGCCGGTGCAGGCAGGTGGTCATCGTGGACGCTCCGTGTGGCCGTCGGATTGCTGACGTCTGGAGCCTGTCAAGGACGGCCCGGGTCGTCTGTTCGCCGGCGAACAGTCGGTCTGTCCGGTTGCCGACTCGGCCAGCCGGTGACGGGATGTCGCGCCAGTGCGGGCGGCTGAGTTCAGCAGGTGCGGCCGGCGTTGACGCAGTCGACGACCGCTGTCATCAGCGACTCCGGCATGAGGTTCTCGAAGTCGAAGTGGTCGGTGACCGGCTTGCGCTGCTGGTCGGGGAAGCTGTCGAGGGCGTACGACGGGCCCGGCGGGACCTGGTAGGTCAGGGTGATGCGCAGGCGCGGGATCGGCGCGGTGCCGGTCGGGCAGGCACCGGTCGCCGGGTCGGGGAAGGTCACGTGGGTGCGGTGGTTGTCGCTGTCGGTCCCGGTCATGTTCCAGCAGCTGGGGAACTCGCCGACCCGCTGGACCAGTTGGCCGGCCGGACACATCGGGTAGTGCGTGGAGCTGGCCCGGCCCGGCGTGCCGGAGCAGGTCCACCTCGCCCGGGCGTGGGAGGCGGTCGGCCCGGCGGTGACGGCCTTGGCGTCGCCGGTGACGACCCGCAGGAACCTGGGCATGGCCTGGACTTTCTGCTGCGGGTTGCCGAGGAACTCGAGCGAGACCGCGGCCGGGGTGAGGATGTGGCCGAGGTTGCCGTCCTGCCCGCCGCCTGGACGGTCGGCGTCATGGCCGACGTGGCGGATGTCTCGCAGCACGGGCCAGAAGTAGGCCGACAGGTCTCCCCGCTGGCACGTCGTGGCGGCACCGGCGAGGGACGTGTCGGTCGAGTTGCCGTCGGTCGAGGTGTTGCCGACGTAGTCGTGCACGTGGTGCGCGCCATTGGTACGTCCGGGCGCGGTGATGAAGTTGTCGGAGTTGCGGTGGCCGTCGGCGTTGCGACCGCAGTGGGCGGTGAAGGATCCGGTCGAGGCGGCCGGGCCCGGGCGGGGCGGCCCCGGCAGGGCCGGAACCGCCGCGATCGCGACGTAGTCGGCGGCGACCGGTCCGAGGTGCTCGACGTGATGGTGACTCGTGGCACCCGTCGCGGGTCCGGTGACCAGGGTCATCACCAGTGCGATGACGGCAAGGGCGGCGGTTCCCAGCAGTGCGGAGATGACGGCGCTGCCGCGGTGCCGCGACGGCTCGGGCATCCGAGGCTGATCCGGCCTCGACGGCGGCCCCGGAGGCCCGGACAGTGCCGTCGGCACTTCTTCCGCGGGCGCGGGCATAGTGGCGATCGCGCCGCTCTCGGCCTGTACGTCGGGCTGCGGCATTGCGGTTCTCCGGTCTCGGCACTGTGCAATCCGCACTGTGCGATGATCGGCGATGCAATCGGGGGAGCGGGCCGCGCTACGCGCGCTGCCGCGGAGTGGCGGACTGGATCAGCCGGCCACTCCGCGGCAACCCCCCGGCTTAGGTGGTGGACGGCTGGATGTTCTGGTTCAGGCGGAACAGGTTGTCCGGGTCGTACCGGTCCTTGACCGCGACGAGTCGCTGGTACGTCAGGGGCGGGTAGGACGCGCGCACCCGGTCCGTGCCGCCCTCGCCGGTGAAGTTGACGTAGGCCGGGCCCGATCCGAGCGTGCCGGGGATGGCCCGGGCCCAGTCCCGTACGGCGTCGAAGTGTTCCGCGGTCGGCGTGCGGGCGACGACGTTGACGATGAAGTCCTGGTCGCGGGTGGCGAACGCGGTCGCGTCCGAGGGCACCCGGCCCATCGCGCCACCGAGGTGGTGCACGTGTAGCTCGGACAGCGGGTTGGGCACCTGCCGGTACGCCGCGGTCAGCGCCTGCCGGACGCCGTCGTCGAGCGCCGGGACGAAGGCCGAGTTGAAGTAGTTGTGCAGGCCCCGTGGGTAGAGCGGGTCGATGAGCGACTGCATGGCCAGGTAGGGCATCGGCCCGAAGAGGTCAACGATCGGCTCCGCCAGCCGGCGGAACGGGCTGGTGGCTGCGTCTCCGTCGTCGAGCGCACCGGACCACATGCCGAGCACCGCGACGACCGGCTTGCCGTGCACGGCTTCCGGGAGGAACGGCGCCGGCGGGGCGGTGGTGAGGTTGAGCACCGTGGTCAGGCCGTCGCCGGCTCGCGCGCAGGCGTCGCGGTAGCCGGCGAGCACCTCGTCGGCCGCGTCGCCGGGGTAGAACACCGCGCCCGCGAAGACGGTGGGCCCGACCTCGTGCAGGGCGTACTCGAACGAGGTGACCACCCCGAAGTTGCCGCCGCCGCCGCGCAGCGCCCAGAACAGGTCGGGGTGCTCATCGGCGCTGGCGTGGACGAGTTGCCCGTCCGCCGTGACGACGTCGGCACCGACCAGGCTGTCGCAGGTCAGGCCGCAGCGACGGAGGAGCCAGCCGACACCGCCGCCGAGGGTGAACCCGGCGATCCCGGTGGTCGACACCAGCCCTCCGGTCAGCGCGAGCCCGAACTCCTGCGTTTCCTGGTCGAGGTCGCTCCACAGGCAACCGGCCTGAGCGACGACCCGGCGCGCTGCCGGGTCGACCCGGATGCCCTTCATCGGGGACAGGTCGAGGACCACTCCGCCGTCGGTGGTGGAGAAGCCGGGGATGCTGTGCCCGCCGCCGCGCAGTGCCAGCGGGAGCCCCTCGCTGCGGGCGAAATCGACCCCGCGAATCACGTCGGAGACACCGGCGCAGCGGATGACGGCCGCCGGCCGCCGGTCGTGGGCGCCGTTCCAGATCGACCGGGCCTCGTCGTACTCCGTACTGCCCGGGGTGACGAGCTCTCCGTGCAGGCCCTCGGCCAGCTCGGCCAGAGTGGCTTCTCCGACGGACTCGACGCCCGTCCCGGTCGTGGTCATTGCATGTCTCCCTGTGGTCGGCGTACCTGCGTTGGTTGTCGTGCTGGACGCTAGGAGTGCCGACTCAACAGGGCCTTAGCAGTCCTTAGCGGCTCCGGCGAGGAGGGCCGCGGCGCGCTGCCGGCCGGGCTCGTGTCCCATCGCGGCGAAGAGCCGCTCCGCCTCGGCGGCGTGCCGTCGGGACGGCCTTGTGGTCGCCTTGCTCTGCGGCCAGTTGGCCGGCGAACGTGAGGACCAGTGCCTCGATGCGCCGGTAGCCCTGCGGGCGGAGCCGGTCCACGGCGCTCTCGACCAGAGCGCGGGCAGCCCGGGTCTCGCCCGCGACGAGCTCGACGAGCGCGAGATTCAGGAGGATGCCCGCCTCCCCGGGTCGGTCGTCGATCGCCTCGACGCGGGCCAACGCCGTCCGCACCGACTCGCGGCCGCGATCGCTGTCCCCGGCCGCGGCCTCGGCCAGTCCCCGATTGGCGAGGGTCAGGGTCGCCCCACGCCGATCGCCGATCTCCTCGCGCAGCCGCAGCGCCTCGGCGAGGTGGTCCATGGCGTCCGGACTGCGTAGGTCGCGCTCGACGCAGCCCAGCTGGTTCAGTGCGAGCGCGAGCCCGGCGGGGTCGTCGAGGGATCTGAAGGTCCGCACCGCCGCCTGCGCCGGCTCCAGCGCCGCCGCGGGCCGCAGGGCCACCCGGTGGGCCGAGCAGAGGGCGCTCTGCACGTACCCGATCGCCCCGGCGGGCGCCGACCCGGAGACCCAGCAGCGCGGTCTCCTCGAAGGCAGGCACCCAGCCGGCTCCGACGGCCATCGGAGAGACGCAGATCGAGGCACCCGGGAGAAAGGGCGGTACGAGCGGATCCACCCCGGCCAGCCGATCCAGGCAGGAGGCCAGCTCCTCCTCGGCCCCGGCGATGTCCTCCCGGGACAGCGCGGTCAGCCCGGCCAACCAGTGGGCGGCCGCCTCCAGCTCGGCACGGCGCAGCCGTGCTCCCGCCGCCGCCGACTCGTGCGCCACCGCCGCGGCCCCGTCGAGGTCGCCCGCCAGCCAGGACAGGAAGCCGACGAACAACCGGTTGAACACCAGCTCCTGCTCGGGCCCGGCGATCAGCTCCGGCAGGCCGGCGGCCCGGTGACCCAGCTCGGTGGCCCGGTCGAGGTGACCGAGCCGGAGCTCCAGCACAGCCAGCCCGCGCAGCGCGGCGGCCCTGAGCTCACCGGCGTCCGACGCCGCGTCGAGCGCGCGCTGCAGCCAGTCGACGCCCTCGACGTAGTGCCCGCGCGCCATCCAGAACCGCCAGAGACTGACCGCCAGCGCCAGCGCGTCGTTCGGCGCGGCCTCGAGCGAGTACGCCAGCGCGGCCCGCAGGTTGCCGCGCTCCAGGTCGAGCAGCTGCGGCCGCTCCGCCCCCGTCGTCGCCGACCCGTCCAGGTCATGCTCGGCCGCGAGCTCGCGGAAGTAGTCGCTGTGCGCGTTCCGCAGGGCACCGGTCTCACCGGAGCGCCGGAGGCGCTCGGCCGCCGAGCTGCCGGACCGTGTCGAGCAGCCGGTAGCGGGAGCGGCCGGTGATGCGATCCACCTGGACCAGCGACTTGTCCACCAGCCGGCCGAGCACGTCGAGCACCGCGTCGGCCGGGACCGGGCCCCCCGCGCAGACCCGTTCCGCCGCGACCACGGTGCAACCGCCCTCGAACACCGCGAGCCGGCGCAGCAGGCACTGCTCTTCGGCGGTGAGCAGGTCGTGACTCCACTCCAGGGCGGCGCGCAGGGTGGCGTGTCGGGTCGCGGTGCCGGGTCGGCCGAGGACGGACAGCGCGTCGCCGAGCCGCTCGGCGATCTCCGCCGGCTCCAGGTACGCGGTGCGGGCGGCGGCGAGCTCGAGCGCCAGCGGCATTCCGTCGAGCCGACGGCAGATCTCGACGACGGCGGGCGCGTTGGCCCGGTCCAGGGTGAAGTCCGGGCTGAGATCGCGTACCCGGTCGACGAACAGTCGCACGGACGCGAGGCCGGCCAGCGTCTCCGGGTCGGGCTCCGCGCCGGGCTCGGGCAGCGCGAGCGAAGGGACCCGCAGCATGACCTCACCGTCGACGTGCAGCGGTTCCCGGCTGGTGGCCAGCACGGTCACACCGGGACAGTGCTCGCGCAGGGTGGCGGCGACCCGGGCGCACTCCGGCAGAAGGTGCTCGCAGTTGTCCAGGATCAGCAGCAGCCGGCGGCGGGCGAGCTGGAGAGTGAGCGCGCGCAGCGGATCCCGGCCGGCCGCCGGTGGCAGCCCGAGGGCGACCGCGACGGTGTCGGCCACGAGATGCCGATGGCGGACCGGGACCAGGTCCACGAGCCACGCGCCGTCGGGCATCGCGGGCGCTTCGAGGCGGGCGACCTCCTGCGCCAGCCGGGTCTTGCCGGCGCCACCGGGGCCGGTCAGCGTGAGCAGCCGGGTGCGTCGCAGCAGCCGGCGCACCTGGGCGACCTCGCGATCCCGTCCGACGAAGCTGGTCACCGCGGGCCGCAGGTTGCCGGCTCCTGCCGGCAGGGCGTCGCCCGGCTCCGTCGCGTCGCCGTCCGCACCGGTGTCCGCGCTGCCCACCAGGAGCTCCCGGTACAGCCGGCGGGTCTCCGGGATCGGGGTCGGTGCCGTACGCCGACCGCAGGTCGTCCCGCGCTCGCTCGTACCGCTGCAGCGCGGCGGACCGGCGTCCGTCCGCCGCCAGCACCTGCATCAGCGACGCGCAGCGCCGGTTCGTGCAGCGGGTCGGCCAGCAGCGCGAGCTCCAGCGCCGCCTCGGCCTCCGCGAGGCTCCGCTCGGCCCTGGCCCGGTCGCCGAGCCGGACGAGGACCTGGCGGTGCAGCGCGTGCAGCTCCTCGCGAGGACCTCGCACCCAGGCCTCGTACCGATCGTCAGGCAGCAGCTCGCCCTGGTACGCCGCGTGGGCCGCCCGCAGCCCGGCCAGGTCGCCGCTGCCCAGCGCCGCCTCCGCCTGCGTACGGAACCGCGCCGCGTCGACGTCGACGAGCCCGCTCGACCGGAGGACGACGACCTGGTCCCGGAGCTCCAGCAGGCCGTCGGCACCCTCGCCGGCCAGCGCTCGCCGGGCCGCGTGCAGGGCCTGGTGCAGGTTGTTCGCGGCTGCCGACGGCGGGAGGTCGGGCCAGAGCAGGTCGAGCAGATACTCGCGGTGCAGCCGCTGCGCCGGGTCGAGCGCGAGCAGCTTGACCACCGTCCGCGCCTTGGTCAGCCGCCATCGAGATGCGTCGACCGTACGACCGCCGACCTCGACGCCGAATCCCCCGAGCAGCTGCACGCGCATGTGTTCGCCCCGGCGCAGCATAGCTGCCGGCCCGGCCGCGGTCCGGGCTGTCGACCAGGACCGTGGGGCACTGGCGGTGTCAGCCGCCGGCGGTCTCCGCGGGCTCCTGCTGTTCGACGAGCTCGCCCTCGATCATGATCTGGATCTCCTCGCTGACGACGAGCCTGCCATCCAGGACCATGCTGAACCTCAGGTCGAAGTCCTTTCTGTTGATCTTGGCAGTGGCGCCGTAGGCGATCCGGTGCCCCATCATCCCGGGGTCGTTGAACTCCCCGTACTTCGTCACCTGGAGGGCCACCGGGTGCGTGTTGTCCTTGATGGTCAGGTCGCCGGTCAGTGTGTAGGCGTCCGACCCGGACGGCTCGACGCTGGTGCTCCTGAACGTGATGACCGGGTATTTCTCCACCTCGAGGAAGTTCGACGAGCGGAGGTCGTTGTCCCTGACCCCGTTGTTGGTGCGGATGCTGGCGGTCGAGATGGTCACCTCGACCGACGCCGCCTCCGGGCGGTCGGGGTCGATGTCGGCGGTGGCGCTGACCTCGTCGAAGTAACCCCGCACCGTCATCATCCCCAGGTGCTTGGCGGAGAACTCGACCTGCGTGTGGTAGGGGTCGAGTTGCCAATTGCCCATCGAGTACCTCCGTGCGTCGTGTCCGGACACTGCGTCCGTAGTGATCGTAGTTCCGCCGAACGGGAGCACTCTGCTCGAGGTCGGCGATGAGGCCCGAAGCGGTCCGCCGGCGTGCTCGTGCCTGCGCGGCGGTGCCCCGCAGCCGGGAGGGGAAGGCTGCGGGGCACCGCGTCAGGTGACTGTGGTGTCGGTTAGTTGCGCACCACCACCGGGATGGCGAGCTTCACGCCGCCGCGGGTGGACTCGAGGCTGATGGTCCGGCTGGCCGGCGGTTGCGGGCCGTTGGCCAGGCGGAGACTCCAGCCACCGAGCGCGTCCACGGAGGCCTGGCCGAGCAGCGTTCCGGTCAGGTCGTTGCCGAGGTGCACCTTGACGACGTTGCCGGTGGTGACCGTCGCCGTGCCCTCGACCCGCCACTCACCCTTATCCTGGCGGAACTCGACGCGGCTCGTGTCGAGCACGTCGGGGATCGGGCTGATCTGCACGGTCGCCACGTCCGTGCCACCGGGGCCGGTCACCGTGAGCTGGAAGATCACCGGGTCGGCGGTGTTCGGCATGGTGAAGGTCGGCTTGACCGCGGTCGTGCTGGACAGCGTGGCGGTGGTGCCGCCGGTCTGCTTCCAGAGGAAGCCGCTGGCGCCGGTCGAGCCCGAGCCGTCCAGGGTGACGGTGGAGCCGGCCAGGACCGACTGCGGCGGTCCCGCGTTCGCCCGCGGCGGGGCGACCGCCTCCACGGTGACGACCTCGTCGGTCGTGCTCGGGCCGCCCGGGCCCTGGGCGGTGAGCCGGAAGGTCAGCGTCGTCGCCACGCTCGGAGCGGTGAAGCTGGCGATCGCGGTGTCGGCGTTGGACAGGGTGACGGCCGGGCTGCCGGACAGCTGGGACCAGGCGAACCCGGTCGCGTTCAGCGAGGCGGAGCCGTCCAGCTGCACCTGCTGGCCCTGCTGCACCGTGAGCGTCGCCGGCGCCTGCGCGGTCACCGGGTCCGGTGGGATGGCGGCGCCGGTGACCGTCACCGGGGCGGTGCCGGAGCCGGACTTCGACGACGTGACGGTGATGATGCCGGGCGGAAGCTGGTCGGCGCCGAGGGTGAACGTGGCCGCGCCCGAGGTGAGCGCGCCGAAGCCCTGCGCGGTCAGCGTCGGCGGCGAGGCCGTGTCACTGGAGGTCGCGTTGACGACCAGCGTGCCGGTGTCGGAGTTGTACGCCGCCTTCGTCACGAGGACCTGGTCGGTCAACGTGACGTTCACGGTGGTCGGTGGTCGGTCGGAGGCGTTGGTGACTTGGACCGAGGCCGGTGGGTTGGCGCCGGAGAAGGCGACCCGGCCGAAGTAGTTGCCGCTCGCGTCGGCCTTGAGCTTGGTCGTGCTGATGCCCGTGCCGGAGACCTGGATGACCTGGTCCGGCTGCGAGGTCGGCGAACGCGTCGACGAACCCGCCGCTGGTGCTGGAGCGGGTGTAGGTGACCTGGGTCGGGGAGACGCCGGCGTTCGTGGCGACCCGGCCCTGCAGGGTGAACAGGTTGGTCTGGATCGGTGTTCACGCCGGGGCCGCCGATGTCCGGCCCGTCGATCCGGAAGAAGTTCGTGTTCAGGTCCGAGCCGGTGACCGCGTGCGCGGTGACGCCGTCACCGAGGTACGAGGCGCCGTCCGGGCCCTTGATCAGGCCGGTGTCCCAACGCAGGAACGGGTTGATCCGGGAGCCGAGCGCGCCCTTGAAGTTGCCCGGGTCGCCGATGCCGATGTCCTCGGTGAAGTTGATGTTCCGGTCGGCGGTGTCGGTCACGTCGAACGCGTCCACCCCGTACGGGTGGGTGATCACGTAGTGGCCGGTGGACGGCGTGGTGATCCGGATGCGGACCCGGCCGAAGGTGATCTGCTGACCGGCCGCCGGGCCCGGGGTGTTGAACGCGGCCTCGATGTTGTCGTTGAGCACCGCGGTGGTGCCGTTCGGCAGCGCGAGCTGCGACTGGGCCAGCTGGTAGAACGTCTCGTCCGGGAAGTTGTCCGGGAACGAGACCGGCTGGGTGACGTCGGGCACGTCAGCCGCGGTGATGTTGCAGAACGCGTTGGTGTCGTCCAGGCAGAGCCCGACGCTGAGGTTGTTGGAGTCCTTGTACCAGACCGGGAAGCCGTTGTCCGGGCTCGTCGGACCGACGGCGAGCAACTTCGTCGGCGGCGCGGTCACGACGTCCGCACCGGCCAGGCCCTGCACCACGAAGAAGCTGGTCACGACCGTTATCGCAGCGGCAAAGCCGGCGACGGCCTTGCGCCGCGGCGATCCGCGTAACAACTGGACTGCACGCATTCGGGCTAGTCCCTTTCCGGGAGAGGACGGCGGACTCTCTGCACCGTGCTCTGTCCGATGAGGAGCCGGTAGACCCCCACTGAGGGGTTCGTCCCCCCAATCTGGGGGACCTGCGTGACGCCGCTCAGGCGATTCTGGCTAGCTAAACGGCTCTAGCAATCCGATCAACCTGCCCAGTCCACGCAGCGCGAACGCCGGCCGATAGGCAGCTGATCGGCGCCGCGAGGGACCCGGCGAAGGCGCGCGGGCCGTGCCCGGCCGGCCGGGTCTAGCGCGGTGGCGGCGGGTGCGGGCCGGGCGGCCCGCCGTCGGGCGGCGGGTGGTGCGGCGGTGCCGGCAGGGTGGCCAGGCTCGGCGGCTCGTCCGGCCAGACCAGCAGCACGCGGCACGGCGCGTGGTCGAGGACGAACCTGGTGGCGCGGCCGAGGCTGCGCGGTCCGAGCCGGGCGTGGTCCCCGTCCCGGCCGAGCACGAGCAGGTCGGCGTCGGCGCAGGCGGTGACCACCTCCCGCTCGACGCGTCCGGTCCGCGCGAGCCGCTGCGCCGGACGCGTCAGCCGCGCCTCGGCCGCGTCCAGAAGTGCGGCCTGCGCCTCGACCAGGGTCCGATGCGCCCGCGGGGCCGTCGCCGGGATGCCCCGGCCGAGCAGCCCGGCCCGGGCCGCCTCGGCGGCCTCGACGCTGTCGCGGGTCGATGACGTGCAGCAGCACGACCTGAGCCTCGGGATAGTCCGTGGCTGCGTCCACGCACGCCGGCCAGGTGCTCTCGGTCAGCCAGACGATGATCTTCACGGTGCACCGTCTCTCACGTCGTCCCCGAGATTGTCAGGCTCAACCACAACGCCGCCACCCCGGCGAGCAGACCGGCCGGCACGGTCAGGACGCCGAGGCGCAGGAACTCCCGTACCGCCGGCGGGTGGTCGCGGGCGTGCAGGATCTGCCGCCACAGCAGGGTGGCCAGCGATCCCACGTAGGTCAGGTTGGGGCCGAGGTTCACCCCGAGCAGCACGGCCATGACCAGGCCCGGCGAGCCGGCGACCAGCGGCACGACCATCAGGGTGGCGGGCAGGTTGTTCACCAGGTTCGCCAGCACCGCCGCCAGCACGGCCGCGGTCAGCAGGCCGGCGAAGTCGGCCCGGGCCGGGACCAGCGCGCGCACCGCGTCGCCGACCGGACCGGCGCGCACCGCGAGGACCACCACGCCGAGCGCGAACACGAAGCCGCAGAACGGCAGATTGGCCGCTCGCAGCAGCCGGCCCGCTTCGGCCGAGGATCCCGCCGCGCAGCCGCCGGGCCGCCAACACCCCGGCTCCGGCGGCGGCGATCCAGACCGGGCGTACGCCGGCCGGCTCGGCCAGCCCGAAGCCGGCCAGCGTGGCGGCCAGGACTCCCAGGGCGAACCAGGGTGTCCCGGCTGCAGCCGGGGCTGACGCGGGGCCGGCCGGCGCGTGCAGGTCCTCCGCGAACACCAGCGGAAGACCAGATACTCGACGCCCACCACCACCAGCCAGGGCAGCGCCATCACCGCGGCGAACCCGGCGAAACCCAGTCCGGTCGCCGGGAACGCCAGCAGGTTCGTCAGGTTCGACACCGGCAGCAGCAGCGACGCGGAGTTGGCCAGGTGACCGCACGCGTACACGTGCGGCTTGGCGCGCATGCCCGAGCGCGTCACGGTGGCGAGCACGACCGGCGTCAACAGCACGACCGTGGCGTCCAGGCTCAGCACCGCGGTGACCACCGAGGCGACCACGAAGACCAGCCCCAGCAACCGCTGCGGCGACCCCCTGCTCAGCCGGCCGACCACCGCGCCGGCGAAGCCGAACACCCCTTCCTCGTCGGCCAGGTGCGCCAGGGCGAGCACCGCGGCCAGGAAGCCCACGGTCGGGGCCAGCGTGACCAGCTCGCTGCCGGCCTGGTGCCACGACACCAGCCCGGACCCGACCACCAGCAGCGCCGCCGGAGCCGCCGCCACCACCTCGGGCAGACCGCCCGGCCGGGCCACCGCGAACGCCAGCACCCCGACCAGGAGCAGCACCGACGCCCACGCGTTCACCCGGGCATCCTGGACCACCGCCGGCGCGCCCGCTCGTCGCCGAATCGCGGCCCTGTCCTGATGCGACGGGGAGTGCGGCGCAGGCCGTGGAACGATGCCCGGATGAGCGGCTTCGACACCGAGCAACTCCACCGCCTGGTGCCGTTCTCCGACGAGCTGGGCATCCGGCTGGTCGCCGCCGAGCCGGCCGCCGTGCGGTTGGAGCTCGACTGGCAGGCGCGGCTGTGCACGGCCGGCGGCGTGCTGCACGGCGGCGCGCTGATGAGCCTGGCCGACACCGCCGGCGCGGTCAGCGCCTTCCTCAACCTTCCGGACGGCGCGACAGGGCACCACCACCGTGGAGTCCACGACGAACCTGCTCGGCGCGGTGCGCGAGGGCACGGTGAGCGCGCTCGCCACGCCATTGCACAGCCGGCCGCACGCTCATCGTGGTGGAGACCGAGCTCCGCGACGGCCGCGGCAAGCTCGTGGCCAAGACCACCCAGACCCAAGCCGTGCTGCGGGCACCGCCGGCGTCCGGGTAGCCGTCGCGGGAACGTGGCGCGGATCGCTCGCGGCCCGGTTGCGGGTCGGATCAGGAGGCCGGGCGTGCCGGCGAGCGGGCGCGCCGGTCGCGGACGGCGGCCACCGCCTCCTGCTGGCTGAGCCGGGAGCCGGCGGCGTACGGCTCGTCGAACTGGTCCGCGCCCAGCGCCTCGCGGATCTGGGCGACCAGCTCGGCCTCGTCCCGCCGGAGCAGCGGCCAGGGCCGCAGGCCCACCCGCCGGCGCAGGCCGTCGGCCGCCCCCGCCAGCAGCGCCGCCCGCCGGAGGTCGCCCTCGACGAACGCCAGCCGGGCGAACGCGGTCAGGCACAGCGTCACGCCGCGGGTGCTGTGGGCCGCCAGGCTCAGCTCCAGCCCCTCCTCCATCGGCGCGCGGGCCTCCTCCAGCCGGCCTTGCGCGACGGCCAGGGTGCCCAGATACACCCGGGAGACGGCGGCGAGCCAGGGGTTGTCGAGGCGCTCGGCCAGGTCGCGCATCTCGGTCAGGTGGCGCAGCGCGTCGTCGTAGCGGCCGACGGTCATCTCCACGAGGCCGGCGGTGTAGGCGGCCGAGCGCCGTCCAGAACGGCTCGTCCTGGGCACGGAGCTGCTCCAGGGAGACCGGCGCGCCCTCGAGGGCGCCGTCGAAGTCGCCGACGATCCCGGCGGCCCACGCCGTGACCAGCCGGGACACCGCGCGGAGGTAGGGGTCCTCGATCCCGTCGAGCAGCGGCGCCAGGCGCTCGCGGGCCGTCAGCGCCATCCGGTCGTCGCCCACCTCGAGGCCGGTCGCCACCGCCGTCGCCGCCAGCTCGACCTGGGCCCCGGGGTCGAAGGAGTCGGCGGTGGGCAGCAGCTCGCCGACCCAGGAGCGGGCCTCGCCCAGGTGGTCCCGCAGGAACCAGAAGAGCCAGAGGACCCGGAACAGGTGCGGCAGCGGCCCGGTGTCGTTGTCGAGGTACCAGCGCACGGCCGCGGCCAGGTTGCCTTGCCTCGGCGTCCAGGCGCTGGCACCACTCGCGCTGGCCGGCGCCGCGCAGCGGCCGGTCGGCCTGCTCGGCCAGCGCCCGGTAGAAGTCGGCGTGCCGCCGGCGGATCTCGGCGGCGTCGGGCCGGGCCGCCAGCCGCTCGGCCATGAACGCGCGGATGGTCTCCAGCATCCGCAGCCGGGGGCCGTCGTCGGCGGGGTCGAGGTAGATCAGGCTGTGCCGGGCCAGCGCCTCGAACCGCTCCAGCGCCTCGTCCTCGTCCAGACCGGCCACCTGGGCGGCGGCCTCGGCGGTCCAGCCGTCCACGAACACCGCCGCGACCTCCAGCAGCGACCGCTCGGCGTCGTCCAGCAGCCCGACGCTCCACTCCACCGTGGCCCGCAGGGTGCGTTGCCGCTCGGGCAGGTCCACCGCGCCCGTCCCGAGCGCGTCCAGCGACGTGGCCAGCCGGCGGAGCAGGGCGTTCGGGTCGAGCAGCCGGGTGCGGGCGGCCGCCAGCTCGATCGCCAGCGGCAGGCCGTCGAGCCGCCGGCAGATCTCCGCCACCGCCGCCGCGTTGCTCTCGGTGAGGGCGAAGCCGGGCCGCGCCGCGCGGGCCCGGTCCACGAACAGCGCCACCGCCGGCGACTGCCGCCAGCTCCGCCATCGGCACGCCGGCGAGGTCGGCGGGCAGCGACAGCGGCGGCACCGGATACTCGTGCTCCGCCCGCAGCCCCAGCACCGTACGGCTGGTCGCCAGGATCACCACGCCGGGACAGCGGGCCAGCAGCGCGTCGATGTCGCCGGCCGCGTCGACCACCTGCTCGAGGTTGTCGAGGATCAGCAGCCACCGGTCGTCGCCGAAGTACTCGACCAGGGCCTCCAGCGGCGAGTCCGACCCGGCCAGCTCGACGCCCACCGCCCGGGCGACGCCCGCCAGCACCAGCTCGGGCTCGGTGACCGCCGCCAGCGGGACGAACGCGGTCCGCGCCTCGAACCGGTCGACCAGCCGCTCGCCCACCGCCACCGCCAGCCGGGTCTTGCCGATCCCACCGAGCCCGGTGAGGGTCACCAGCCGTACGTCGGGGCGCCCGGCCAGATCGGCCACCTCGTCGATGTCCCGCTCCCGGCCGACCAGCGACGTCATGTCCACCGGCAGCGGGCGCGGCCCGCGCGGGCCGGACGGGCGGCGGCCGTGGCCGCGGCCGGCTGGTGCGCGGCGGCGAACTGCTCGCTCAGCAGCGTGGCCAGGTCGTCGCGGACCAGCCGGCCGAGCTCCCGCGCGGTGCGGAAGTGACGGTACGAGTCCCGGCCCTCCGCCTCGATCCTGGCCAGCATCTCGGCGAGGCGCGGCTCCCGGTCCGGCGCCGGCCCCTTGACGTACAGCAGCCGCGGAAACCCCTGCGACAGCTGGAACTCGTCCTCGAGGCCCGAGATGTCCATGCCCGGCCCGACCCACCCGTACCGCTGCCAGTACAGGCCGATGAACACGTCGCTCTGCGCCAGGTACGCCCGGTACAGCTCCTGCGGCGGGTGCGGCCGCGCCCCCAGCTCGAACATCACCGGCGTCAACCGCAACGCCGAGATGGCGCGCGACACCGCCTGCCGCTCCTCCGCCAGCTCGCCCAGCGTGGAACTCACGAACACCCGCAGACGCTGGTCCGGAGTCCGGATGACCTCCTCTGCTCGGCGGCCCGTCGTTCCCCGATCGCCCCCGGTCCGGTTCCACCGTGCAAGTCTCGGATGCGCCGGCCGCACCGGCAAGCATTTGCCGAACGGGCCCGGACCGGGCGCCGGCCCGGGCATAGGCTCACCCGGGTGAGCAGCGCTCGGTCCCACCCGCACGGCAGCCACGCCGCCGCCCGCGACCATTGCCTCAGCCCGGCCCGCGCCGTGGACCGGCCCACCGGATCGTCCCGCTACGGGCGCATGTTCCCGGGCCTCGACCCGCTGGACACCGACCCCGGGCTGCTGATGAGCGCGGGCGACACCGGCGGGATCTGCGACTCCGCCGCGGTCCTCGGCGGGCTCGGCCGGGGCGACGACGCGACCGAGGCCGCCGGGTGGCCGTTCTTCGGCCAGTTGATCGCGCACGACATCACCGCCGACCGCTCGCCGATCGCCACCGGCGGCGTCGACCCCGAGGCGCTGCGCAACGCCCGCGCCCCGAAGCTCAACCTGGAGATGCTCTACTCGGACGGCCCGGTCGGCTCGCCGTACCTGTTCGACCTCGGCGACCCGGCGAAGTTCCTGCTCGGCCCGGACGGCGGCGACGTTCCGCGTAACCAGCAGGGCGTGGCGTTGATCGGCGATCCCCGCAACGACGTGCACCTGTTCGCGCTGACCCTGCACGTCGCCTTGCTGCACGCGCACAACCGGATCGTCGACCTGCTGCGCGCGGACGGGGTGTCCGAGCCCGACGTCTTCGACCAGGCCCGCACCGTCCTCACCTGGCACTACCAGTGGATCGCGGTCCACGACTTCCTGCCCCGGCTGGTCGGCGCGACCCTGGTCGAGCAGGTGCTCGCCGAGGGCGGCCGATGGTTCGCGCCGGCGCCGCTGCAGGCATACATCCCGCTGGAGTTCGCCGACGCGGCCTACCGCTACGGCCACGGGCAGATCCGACACACCTACCGGCTCGTCGACGACGGTCCCGCGGTGCCGCTGTTCCCCGACCTGGTCGGGTTCGGCCCGCTGCCCGCCGACCGGCGGCTCGACCTCACGCAGGTCTTCGACGTGCCCGGCCGCCCACCCGCGCAGCGCGCCAAGCGCCTCGACGGCCGGCTCGCCGCCAGCCTCATCGGGCTGCCCGAGCAGGTCACCGGCGCGGTCGTCGCCGCCGCCTACCGCTCGCTGGCCGTACGCGACCTGCTCCGCGGGGACACCACCGGGCTGCCCAGCGGCGAGGCGGTCGCCCGGCTCATCGGTGTGCCGCCGCTGACCGCCGACGAGCTCGAGCCGTCCTGGCCGGGCGGCACCCCGCTGTGGTTCTACGTCCTCAAGGAGGCCGAACACCGCGGCGGCGGCGACCGGCTCGGACCGGTCGGCGGCCGCATCGTGGCGGAGGTCCTGATCGGCCTGCTGCGCGCCGACCCGACCAGCTACCTGAGCCTGGAGCCGGACTGGCAGCCGGACCTGCCGGCCGCCGGGCCGGGCTTCGGCCTGGCGGACCTGCTCACCCTCGGCATCTACAGCGACGCCGGCTTCGACGTGATCACTCCCTAGCCGCCCTCACGACCCGCCGTCGGCCGCGCGCCACTTGTGCAGGAGCGCTTCGGCGTCGGCGGCTTCGGGAGCGCCGAGGTCGGTGAACAGGTCGCGGGCGTCGCGGCAGGAGCGAGTGGCGGCGACGTGGTCGGTGGCCCGCAGGCGCCTGCCCGAGGAGGTAGGCGGTGCGGGCCTCGCCGTGGCGGTGACCGGTGGCTCGGTGCAGGTCGAGGGCCCGCCGTCCGTCGTCGACGGCCGCATCCGGGTTGCCGGCAGCGAGGTGGACCTCGATCAAGGTCGTGTACGCCTGGGCCGCGACCACCCGGAAGCCGCGCCGGTGTCGGCGTCGGTGGCGACCTGGTCGGCGAGGGCGAGCGCGCGGTCGAGGTGGCCGAGCCGCAGGTGACCGGCGGCGAGGCCGGCGAGCGCGACCAGCTCGGCGTGCGGGGTCTCGGTCTCCCGGGCCAGCCGGCAGGGCCCGCTCGTGGTCCGCGATGGCGTCGGCGTAGCGGCCCAGCCGGCACCGGACGGAGCCGAGCGTGTTGAGTGCTGCTGGCCTCGATCGGGCGGTGGCCGGTCTCGACGGCGAGCGCCGCCGCCTGCGTGGCGACCTGCAGCGCGCGGTCCTGCTCGCCGAGATCCAGCCGGACGACCGCGAGAATGCGCAGCGACTCGGCCTCGGCGCCCCGGTCGCCCGCCTCGCGGTGCAGCGCCAGCGCGCGGAGCAGGTGGTCGTGTGCGTCGTCGAGCCGGCCCAGCAGCTGGTAGGTCTCGGCGAGGTTCGCCAGGGCGATCGCCTCGTTCTGGCGCGAACCGATCGCCCGCTGCAGGTCGGCCGCACGCAGATGGCGTTCGGCGGCCCGACCGAGCTCGCCCCAGGACAGGTCGAGCAGCCCCAGGTTGGTCAGCGACGCCGCGGCGCCGGCGCGGTCCCCGGTCCGGGTTGCGATCTCGAGCCGCCGCTGCCAGCACCGGGCGGCCTCGTCCAGCTGCCCGAGCCACAAGTACGCCATGCCGAGGTTGGTGAGGACGATCCCTTCGCCTGCGTCCCAGCCGCCGGCCCTGGCCTGCTCTGCTGCCCGGCTGTAGTGCTCGATCGCGTCCTGGAAGCGGCCCTGCAACCGGTACGGATCGGCCAGGCAGAGCTCGGCGGCGGCCTGGCCGGGCAGGTCGTCCGCCGCCACCGCGGCGGAAAGGCCCGCGGTGCCGACCGCGAGCCAGTCGACGACGCACATCCGCAGCCAGAAGTACCCGCGCAGCGTGTCGGCCAGCAGCCAGGCCACCTGCCCCGGCCCGGGCCGCGCCGCCGCCAGCCGCGGCGGCGGCGACCAGGCCGGGGCGCTCGAGGTCGAGCCAGGCCAGCGCCTCGGCCTCGGTCCCGAACGCCTGCCGCGGCGGCGCCGGCACCGGCAGCCGTCGCTTGCCCGGGTAGAGCGCCCGGGCCCCCGCGTCCGCGCCGGCCAGGTACCAGTCGAGCATCCGCTCGGTCGCCGCCGCCCGCTCGGCCGTGCCCGTCCACCTCGTCCGCTCGCTCGGCCGCGTACAGCCGCAGCAGGTCGTGGAAGGCGAACCGGTCCGGCGCCGTGCGGGCGAGCAGGCTGGCATCCACCAGCTGGGCCAGTAGCGGCCGCCGTCGACCCGGCGTCGGCGCCGGTCAGCGCCGCGGCCAGCTCGACGCCGAAGTCCGGTCCGGGCACCAGGCCGAGCAGGCGGAACAGCCGGGCGGCCCGGGTCGGCAGGGCCGCGTACGACAGGTCGAAGGCCGCCCGGACGGCCATGCTCGTCGTCGCCGTCGACCTGCAGCCGGCCGAGCGGTCGTCCGCGGCGAGCTCGGCGACGTGGGCGGCGATGCTCTGGTCCGGGATGCAGGGTCAGGTTGGCGGCGGCGATCCGCAGCGCCAGCGGCAGGTAACCCGCACAGCCGGGCCAGCTCGCCGGTCGCCTCCGGCTCGGCATCGACTCGCCGGCGACCGAGCATCCGGCCGAGCAGGGCGTCCGCCTCCGGCGCGGTGAGCAGGTCGAGTGCGACGTGCACGGCGCCGTCCCGGGCGACCAGACCGCCGAGCCGGTCCCGGCTGGTCACGAGCACGACGCTGCCAGGGCTGCCGGGCAGCAGCGGCCGTACCTGCTCGGCGGTGCGCGCGTTGTCGAGCACCACGAGCATCCGCCGGTCGGCGAGCGCGGTGCGGTAGAGCGCGGCCGCGCGATCCAGGTCGGCCGGGACCTGATCGGCGCGGTACGCCGAGCGCCGGCAGGAGACCGGCGAGGGCCTCCACCGGGCGCATCGGCGCGGCCGGGGCGTGGCCGCGCAGGTTCACGTAGAGCTGGCCGTCGGCGAACCGGTCCCGGACCCGGTGCGCCCAGTGCACGGCCAGCGCGGTCTTGCCGACCCCGGCGACACCGGCGATCACGGCGATCGGCATGCCCTGCCTTGCTGCCTCCGGCAGCGCGTCGAGCACGGCCAGCTCGCCGGTACGTCCGGAGAACGCCGCGATCGGTGGCGGCAGCTGCGCCGGCCGGGCGGCGTCCGCTGGGTCGGGTGGTGCCGCCGTCACCGGCGCCGGCGCCGGGAGCAGGCCGGGATCCTGGTCCAGCACCTGTCGCTGCATCGCCTGCAGCGCGGGTGACGGCTCCACACCGGACACCTCGACCAGCGCCGCCCGCGCCCGCCGGTACGTCGACAGGGCGTCCGCCTGGCGGCCGGCCCGGTAGAGCGCTGTCATCAGCTGCCCCCACAGCCGCTCGTGCCCCGGGTGCCGGCCGATCAGCGTCTCCAGCTCGGCGATCAGCTCGGCGCCCAGCCCGACCGCGAGGTCAGCCTCGACCCGGTCCTCGATCGCGGTCACGCGCAGTCGCTCGAGCCGGGAGCCCTCCGCGGCCAGCGCGGGGACGTCCGCGAACTCGGCGTACGCCTCGCCACGCCAGAGTCCGAGGGCGCCGGCGAGCCGCTCCGCCGCGGGTCCTGGCTGGCCCTCCCGCAACGCCCGTCGCCCGTCGGCCGCGAGCCGCTCGAAGCGGCCGGCGTCGACGGAGTCGGACTCCAGCGGCAGCGTGTATCCCGGTGGCCGGGTGACGATCAGCTCGCCTGCTCCGGTGCCGTTGCGCAGGGCCCGCCGCAGGCGGGAGACGTACGTCCGCACCGTGCGGGCCGCGTCCGGCGGCTCCCGGTCGCTCCACAGCTGGTCGACCAGCGTCGGCACGCCCACCGGCCGGCCGCCGGCGGACGCCAGCAGCGCGAGCAGCGCCCGCGGCCGCGGGCCGCCGACGTCGATCTGGTGGCCGCCGACGACCACCTCGAACGGGCCGAGAACCCGTATTTCGGCGCCCTGCACCTCGATATGAGTCCGAGGCCGCTGCTCGCGATACACGGCGGGTGCTGTCGCCCGATTGTCGACGGACTGTCGCCGGGCTCCGCGAGCCTCGCCGCATCGTCACGGTCCACCCGCGACGACGACAGGTCCACGACACGGGAGGACAGGCAATGACAGTTTCCACCCACCCCCGGCGCCGCCGGAGGTTCGGCCTTCGACTGGCTGCGCTGGGGGCCGCACTCGTCGCGGCGGCGGCGACGGCGACGACCCTCGCACTCGCCGGTCCGGCCGCCGCCCTGCCGGCGCCCCAAGCGAGCTGCACCGCCGGCCCCCTCACGATCTCGCCGGCTGTCGGGTTCTTTCCGCTGACGCCGGCACGGACGGTGTCCGTCCCGACCGCGGCCACCGTCAAGGCCTCGCTGACCTCCGACGTGGGTGTCGATGCCGGCGCCGAGGTCAGGCTGGCCTGGTCGTTGAACAACTCCGCGCTGGTCGAGGGCGCCTTCGGTCCGGCGAACTTCGCCAACCACGCCGAGTTCTTCGAGACCCGGTCGACGTTCGGGCTGATCCCGGTGGCGGCGGGGACGGTGACCGTCCAGCCGTTCGTCAGGGTGATCGGCACCAGCAGCAAGCGGGCCACGCTCCTGCAGCGTTGCGTGGCCGTCGAAGCCTCGACCTCCTGAGGCTTCGAGCCCGGCCCACCAACGGGGGTGGGCCGGGCACCTCCGGCTGGAGGAACATCGCACCACTTCGGCGATCACCGGCAGGCGACCGCCGCGACATCGCGAGAGGTGGGCCATGACCCGACAGGCAGTGTCCAGCGACCAGGCGCCGGCCGCGCTCGGTCCGTACAGCCAGGCGATCGTCGCCGGTGGCCTGGTGTTCTGCTCGGGGACCGCGGGGATCGACCCGGCGACCGGTGCCGTGCCCGACGGGATCGAGGCCCAGACCGAACAGGCGCTGCGGAACCTCGCCGCCGTCCTGGAGGCCGCCGGGGCGTCGATGGCCGATGTGGTCAAGACGACGATCTTCTACGCGGACGTCGACGACTTCGCGCGGCTCAACGAGGTCTACGCCCGGCACATGCCCGACCCGCCGCCGGCCCGATCCGCGCCGGCCAACGTCCGGCTCCCGCACGGCCTGCTCGTCTCCATCGACGCCATCGCCGCGCTGCCGGCCGGGTGACCGCTCAGACCGACCCGCCCAGCTCGTCCTCGATGTGCACGCGGATGATCTCGTCGAACGAGGTCTCCGCGGCGAAGCCCAGCCGTCTGGCCCGGGTCGCGTCGAGCGCCGGGGCCCAGGTCTCGACGATGCGCAGGACGGACTCGTCCGGCTCGCGGCGGATCAGCCGTACGGCCCGGTCGCCGGCGACCCGGCGCAGCGCCTCGATCTGCTCGGCGACAGTGGCGCTGAGGCCGGGCATGGACAGCGTCCGGCGCGGGCCGACGTCCTGACCGTCGAGCGCGGCCGCACGGACCAGGAACTCCACCGCCGAGCGCGGCGAGGCGTGCCAGTGCCGGACCGTCTCCGGGACCGGCAGCACCGCCTCCTGCCCGACCAGCGGCTCGCGCAGGATGCTGGAGAAGAAGCCGGACGCGGCCTTGTTGGGTCGGCCCGGGCGGATGCAGATGGTGGGCAGCCGGAGCCCGATGCCGTCGACGAACCCGCGCCGGGTGTAGTCGGCCAGCAGGAGCTCGCCGATCGCCTTCTGGGTGCCGTAGCTGGTGAGCGGGGCCTCCTGGAAGTCTTCGGGAATCGGGTCGGGCAGCGGCGGGCCGTAGACCGCGATCGAGGACGTGAAGACCAGGCGGGGGCGGTAGCCGTCGGCCCGCCCGGACGGCGTCGAGCAGGGCCCGGGTGCCGTCCAGGTTGACCCGGTAGCCCTTGTCGAAGTCCGACTCGGCCTCGCCGGACACCACCGCCGCGAGATGGACGATCAGCTCGGGTCGACTCTCGACGAGACGCTCGGCCTCGCCCGGCGCGGCCAGGTCCGCGGCGATCGACTCGACCTGACCGCGGCCGGCCGGCGCGGAGCCACCACGTCGACCAGGGTCAACCGGTCGATCTCGCGGCCCGCGACGTTCCCGTCCGCGACCAGCCGGGCCGTCAGCTTGCGACCGATCATCCCGGCCGCGCCGAGGATCAGGACCTGCATGCGGCACCCCTCTCGGCACTCGACAGAGCCGACGCTGTGTCGCAGCGAACGCTGGGGTAGCGAAACGTTGACACGGGACACCAGCTGGAACCGTCGGTTCGTACGGTTCGGCCCACGCGCAGGGCCGCAGTCTGGTTGCGTGGGGTGGTCAGACGCCGAGCAGGGGGTGCGCATGGTGACGCTGCGGCCGGTGGGTCGGAAGGTGATCCAGCACGGGTTCTTCCGGGACAGTGATCTCGACTTCCAGGCCCGGGGCGCGCTGGGACGGGCGGTACGCGGGTCGAGCGAGGTCGGCGAGGTGCTGGCGACGATCGCGCGTATCCGCAACCAGGGTGGCTGGGCTCGTGAGTGGGCCGTGACGGCGCGGCAGGTGGAGGCCGAAGCCGACCGGGCCCGGGACGCCGGTCTCCTGGTCAGCGCCTCGTCCGGATACCTGCGGGCGGCGACGTACTGGGCCAGCGTCGTGGACGGGCTGTCCACCACGAGCAACTCCGTCCGGCTGCGGGACGCGTTCCGGATCCACCGCCGGTGCTGGGACTCTTCGTCGACTGCTCCGCGGGTGCGCACCTGCCGCTGTCGGTGCCGTACGAGTCGACGACGCTGCCCGGCTACCTGCTCCGACCGGACGCCTCCGGGCGCGCGCGTCCCACCCTGGTGGTCACCAACGGCAGCGACGGCGCGGTCAGCGACTGTGGACGCGGCGGTCGCCGGCGCGCTGGCGCGGGACTGGAACGCGTTCGTCTACGACGGTCCTGGCCAGCAGTCGATGCTGTTCGAGCGGGAGACGTCCTTCCGGCCGGACTGGGAGGCGGTGCTGACTCCGGTGATCGACGTGCTCGTCGGCCGCGCAGGACGTCGACGCGCATCGGATGACCGGGTACGGGATCAGCCAGGCCGGCTACTGGCTGCCGCGGGCGCTGGCCTTCGAGCACCGGCTGCGTCGCCGCGGTCGTCGACCCCGGCGTGGTCGACGTTTCGACGTCCTGGACTGGGCCGGCTGAGCAGGGGATGCGCGGAGTCTGCTGGACAGCGGCGGGCGGGAGAGGTTCAACCGGGACATGGGTCTGGCGGCGAAGATTCCGGCGCTGGGCCGGACGCTCGCCTTCCGCGGTCGCCCGTACGAGCACTCGGACTGGTTCGACCTCTACACGGAGGTCCGCAGCGTATCGCCTGGACCCGGAGACGGGGGCATCCATCCGGACGCCGCTGCTGATCACCGACCCCGAGGGCGAGCAGTTCTGGCCGGGCAGTCCCAGCAGCTGTCCGGCCTGGTCCCGGGACGCGCGGACGTCCTGCACTTCGGCGCCGACGAGGGCGCCGACTACCACTGCCAGCCCATCGGCCGGCAGCTCACCCAGAACCGGATGTTCGACTGGCTGGCCGAGTTGTCCGGCCCGCCGCGCCGAGCGGCGTCCTCAGTGGACGGTCCAGCCGGAACATCGGTTCTGCTAGGACAACGCCTCGGCGGCGGCGAAGAGTCGGGTTGCGTCCTCGGCGCAGAAGGCGGCGAGGTGGGGTAGGCCGGGCCGGGCGGGTTGGCTGGGCGTTCCAGGCTTGAGAGCCGGCGAAGGCGGTGAGGAAGTCGACGGCCGCTTCCTGCTCGGCCGGGTGCGAGGCGGTTCGACCCCTGGCGTACCGCGCTGTCGGTGCTGTTCTGCAGAGCCAGCAGGAGCGGGTCGACCCACGCAGGTCCGAGTCGAGCCATGCCCCAGTCGAGGATGGCGGCCGTTCCGTCCGGGCGGATGAGGAGATTGTCGTCCCGAATGTCGAAGTGGCACAGGCTCAGTGGCGAAAGCCGGTCGGGCAGCCGATGTACGCGAGCGATCAGTTCCTCGGCCCGCGCCGCGGCCCAG
>CAVYOJ010000009.1:0-45402 GCA_963770145.1 uncultured Actinomycetota bacterium
CCGGATCCTCGCAGCATGATCAGCCCGCCACGATTCCGGGGGAAGCAGTGACCGGCCGTCAAAGGCGAATACAAGCCGCTGGCGATAACGATCGTGATTCCCTGCGACACGTCGGCGATGGGGCGGTCCGTACAAGAGTACGGGCGCGGCGGGCTGCGAGCGTATCGGGTCCCGGGTATCGGCAGAGCTGCGTCCTCGGCGAGGGCAAGCTGGAGGTGGAGATGGCAGGCGACGCGCGGGATCTGCAGCGCGAGCCGTACACCGAGGAGGAGTTGGCCGCGATCTGGGTGGACGGCGGGCCGCCGAAGCTGACCGAGCCGATCAAGATCGTGGACTACGACCGTGGAGTGGCCGGCGCTTGTTCCAGCGGGAGGAGCAGGAGCATCTCGGGCGGCGCTTGGTGAGCGGGTCGTGCTGATCGAGCACGCCGGCTCCACTTCGGTACCTGGTCTGGCCGCCAAGCCGATCATCGACATCGTGCTGGCTGTGCCGGACACCACGGATGAGCCGGCGTATGTGCCCGCGCTGAGAAGCAGCCGGCTACGTGCTACACATCCGCGAGCCGGACTGGTACGAGCACCGCCTCTTCAAAGGCCCGGACACCGCCATCAACCTGCACGTCTTCTCGCTCGGCTGCGCCGGAGGTCGAGCGCACCTGTCGCCTTCCGGGACCGGCTGCGCGCCGACGAGGCCGACCGTGAGCTCTACGCGCGGACCAAGCGCGAGTTGGCCGGCCGGCAGTGGACCTACGTCCAGCAGTACGCCGACGCCAAGACCGCGGTGATCACCGAGATCCTGGGACGCAGCGCCGCCGACCGACCCTGACGGCGTCACTCCGTGGGCCGACCCATGCGGCGACCGAGCCCACCGGCTACTGCCGCGCTTATTGCAACGCGACGTCCCCGTCGCGGCGGCGCCGGGCGCTACGCTGCGAGCGCGTCGGCCGGCTGCGCCCAGTGGCCGAGCCCGACGTGGACATCCGCTGCCTAGGACTCTCCCGTAAATGACCTTTCTGTGAGGCGGCCAGGTTGATGCCAAGGTGGCGGCCGTCTAGGGTCCGGTCGGGATTGGCTGTTAGGGGACCGGGCAGGCTTCTGACGGAAAATCGGTATGCGTTGGATCGATTCGCTGGCGGGTTCGCCGAATGCCTTGAACGGCGGAACGGGGCGCTGTGGCGGCTCTTTCGACTCTCTCTTGCGCCGGCGGACGGGAGGACTTGGGGTCAAGATCGTCGGGCATCGCTAAATGCAACAGTGGCCGTTCCACCCCAACGCAACAGCGCCCGACGGTCGCGGATGACGTCCAGAACCCGGCGGCACCGTGGTCTTTCATACCGGCGAACAACCGCATCGAGGCCGACCACGGCCGGCTATAGTCGAGGCTCCGCCCGATGCGCGAACTCAAACGGACCTTCCGCCGCGGGTCATCGTCAAGGGGCATGCATTCGTCCAGAACCTCCGCCGCGGCCACCACTAGGAACTGGCCGTCGACGTCCGCCACCACTTTGCCGTCTGAGCTGAGCAGGCGTGCTTCTGTCTCACCCTCCTTGGTCCGCCGGACGCAACAGCGCGCGCCCGAGAGCGGTGGGAGCGTCCGAAGGTGCCACAGGCGGCCCCAATGCTCAGGGTTTGATGTTCTGGTTGTGACGGAACAGGTTGTCCGGATCGTAGGTTCGTTTGACGTCGACGAGCCGCCTGTAGTTCCCGCTGTAGTTGTCCTCGATGCGATCTTGGTCGTCGTCGGACATGAAGTTGATGTAGCCACCCACCTCGGAATGCGGCGCGATCGCCTCGTAGTAGTCGCGCACCCACTTGATGCGAGCCTGATCGTCAGCGCGGTCATCCCATGCGGCGACGATCACCGGGGCGAAGGTTGCGCCCCGGTAGGCGAATGCGGTCTCGTCGGAACCGACTCGGCCGGCTGCGCCGTTGATGGGATACAGGTGCATCGTGGCGCTGACCCCGGGCACGTTCGGGCCGTGGGTCACGTGCGCCTCGATTGCCGCGTCGGTCAGTTCGGTGACGTAGCTGCCCTTCCAGTAGCTGCGCATGCCCTTGGGGAACAGGCCGTCGAACGCCGCGTTGAGGGCCGGGTACGGCATCGGCCCGACCATCTCGGCCACCCTCGGCGCCAGGTCGCGGAACGGTGCCATCGCTTGCTCGCCCTCCTCGAGCGGCCCGGTCCAGTGCACGATCGCCGCGCAGAACGTGTCCCCGTGCCGGTCCTCCGGGATGAACGGCAGCGGCGGCGCAACCTGGAACGCCGGGAACCCGCCGTATGTCTCCGGCGCGTCCTTGATGAACTCGCGGAAGAAGCGCAGCAGGTTAGCGGCCTGGTCGATTTCGTAGAAGAAGATGCCGACGTAGACGTCCTTGACCGGGTGTACCTGGAACTCGAGCGTGGTCGCGATGCCGAAGTTGCCGCCGCCGCCCCGCATCGCCCAGAACAGGTCCGCGCTCTCGTCCTGCTCGCCGTGCGGTATTGGCCGTCAGCGGTGACGACGCCGACCGACAGCAGGTTGTCCAGCGACAGTCCGTAGCCGCGGGTGAGGTAGCCGATGCCACCGCCGAGCGTCAGGCCGGCGACGCCGGTCGTCGAGACGATCCCGCCCGTGGTGGCCAGCCCGAACGCGTGCGTCGCATAGTTGAAGTCCCCCCACGTCGCGCCGCCGCCGGCGCGGGCCGTGCGTGCCTGCGGATCGACGTGGACGTGGCGCATCAGTGACAGGTCGATCACCACGCCGCCGTCGTTCGTGCCGAAACCCGGCGCACTGTGGCCGCCGCCCCGGACCGACAGTTCCAGGCCCGCATCGCGCGCGAAGTTCACCGCGGCGATGACGTCGGCGACCTGCTCGGCGCGAACGACGGCCAACGGTCGCTTGTCGAACATGGCGTTCCACACCGCCCGCGCGGCGTCGTACCCCGGATCGTCGGCAGTGATGACTGGAGCGCGGACCTGCTCGCGGAGATCCTGCACTGTTGGCTTGGTCACGATGTCCCCCTTGACATCGAGTTCACGGATGTGACGATCGAGCCAGACAGGCGCCGTCGGCCCCGCTCCTGTGCCGGCATCACCGTCTCCTCTGGCGACGTATTCCCGCCGCTCCACAGCGACAGAGTCCAGCATCCTGCCTGGCCCGAGCGGCGATCTGGCCGAAGTCGGCCCGATCGGGCAGCACGATAGGAGCGGCGGTCAGAAATAGGTGTAGCGCGACCTGGTCCGGCGGGTGGCGGCGAGCCAGGCGTTGTCTAACCGCTCCGTCAGGTCGCGCGCCTCGGTCAAGTGGCGCAGCGCGTCGTCGTAGCGGCCGATGACCGTCTCATAGGAGCCCGCGGTGAGACAGGCCGAAACGGTTCCTTGGGGTTCGTCCGGGCCCCGGAACTCCTCCAGGGAGGCCAGTGCCTCTCGGAGGACGCCCAGGTCGCCGAGGATCGGTGAGGTCCACGTCATGGTCAGCTGGGACGCCGCGTGCAGATAGGGATCGTCGATGGCCGCCAGCAGCCTGCCTGCCGCCGGCGGGCGGCCAGCGCTGCCTGGTCGTCGCCGATTTCCCCGGGACGGGTCCCGGTCGTTTTGTCCGATCTGGGCCCGATACGAAGGAGGCTATGGGTCGAGCACCGTTGGAGCACCGAAGCCGCCCAACGACTGCTCCCAGCCCGATGATCACTACAACCAGCGGACTTCACACCGCCCCGGTCTCGGCCACCGAGCACCGTTCGAGCACCGACCAGTCCACTGGGGACACTCAAGCGATCTTGTCAGCTGCGAACGCGCAGGTCAGGGACTTGCTGTGAGTGCGCCGCCAGGGACTCGAACCCTGAGAGGCCACTGCCGGTAACTACCGCCGAGTGTCGCCAGGTCCGGAATCCGCAGGTCACGGCGCGGTCAGCCTGCCGGCGACTACCGTGCCGTGACAGGTTCTGCTGCAACGTTTGTGACCAGCCGTGTGACCGCGGAGATGATCTTCGGGCAGCCGGCATCCGGCGACGCCGCGGACGGACGCCACCGCGACGAGTACCTAGTGTTGCGTTGCACTGTTCCTGTTGTGTCCTTCGTCGTCGTCCTACGGATGCTCGGGCGTGGCGAAGAGCGTTGCGTCCATGCCAGCCGAGCCGGACGATCCGTTGCCGCGCCGGGTTGGCGCTGGCCACGGAGCGTCACATCTCTGGTCCGGGAGGCGCTGCCGTCCTCATTCGGTCAGCGGCAGAAGCGGATATTGCCCCTCCATGCTCCCGCGGGTTGAGCCTTCCCCGGCGGTAGTCTCCGGACGTTGGTCCGGGGTGGTGGATTGAGGAGAGTTGTCTTGGACCGGGGAGCGTGGCTGCGGGAGTGTCGCCGGATCGCCGAGGAGCGGTTCGACACCCTGTTCGCCCCGACGTACGACCGGGACGAGGCGCCCGCCAGCCCTACTCATCGGCGCTGCGTCGCGGCCGTGATCGACCGCTGCCCGCCGGGCGGGCGGATTCTCGACGCGGCCTGCGGGACTGGCCGGTACTTCGGGATGATCCTGCAGGCTGGCCGGCAGGTGGTGGGAGTCGACCAGTCCGGCGGCATGCTGGCCGAGGCGCGCGCCAAGCATCCCGAAGTCACTGTCGAGAAGGTCGGCTTGCAGGAGTTGACCTTCGTGGCCGAGTTCGACGCGGCGATCTGCGTGGACGCGATGGAAAACGTGTTCCCCGAAGACTGGCCTACCGTGCTGGCGAACCTCCGCCGGGCAGTACGCGACAGCGGCCACCTGTATCTGACGGTCGAGCGGATCGACCAGCAGAAGCTCACCGCAGCTTACGACGACGCCACCGCCGCCGGCCTGCCGGTGCTGCCCGGCGAAACCAGCCGCGGCGGCGGCTACCACTACTACCCAGCACCGGAGCAGGTGGCGGCGTGGGTGAGCGGCGCGGGCCTACGGGTGGTCGAGGAAGCAACGAGCGAAGGCACCGGCTACAGCTACCTCCACCTGCTGACCCAAGCCAACTCGTGACAGGCGCGACCAGCCGTCCTCGATCACCTGCTGGTCCCCGAGAACTACACCACCAGCGGCAGAAGAGGACGTGCTGCGGCCGGTTGATGGGCGCGAGCGGTTCGGATACACGCGCTACCGGCGCCGCCAAGCCCGCCGCCGGCAGCAACGCCGCCTCACTTGCCGATCTCCTCCGCTGTCCGGTGGCTCTAGCCCGGGCTTTCACGCGGGGTCTGCTGATCGCGTGTTGATCGACTGAAAAGTGCTCCTGACCTGGGACGATGTGACTTGTCGAGGGTCCTGTTCGAGCAGTTCGAGGAGCACCTTCCAGGTGAAGAAGCGTACCGGGTTCTATCCCCGTGTTCGGGTCGACACGGCCGGGTCTGGGGTGGTGTGGCAGGCCGGTGGGGTGCTGCTGATCGAGACGGTCCGGGCGTCCGGCCTGGACGGGCGCTGTCGGCGGCGCTGGCGCCGTGGCGCAAGCCGCTCGCGGTGCATGACCCGGCAAGGTCGTGCTGGATCTGGCGGTGACGCTGGCGCTGGGCGGGGACTGCCTGGCCGACATCGCGCTGCTGCGCGCCGAGCCGGGCGTGTACGGGCTGGTGGCCTCGGACCCGACGGTGTCCCGCACGATCGACGCGCTGGCCGCGGACGCCGCCGGCGGCGCTGGCGGCGATCGACGCCGCCCGGGCGGCGGCCCGGGCCCGGGTGTGGGAGCTGGCCGGTGAGGACGCCCCGGATCACGGCGGCCGACGCGGCGGCGCCGCTGATCATCGACCTGGACGCGACCCTGGTGACCGCGCACTCGGACAAGGAGAACGCGGCGCCCACATTCAAGCGCGGCTTCGGGTTTCACCCGTTGTGGGCGTTCGTCGACCACGGCCCGGCCGGCACCGGGGAGCCGCTGGCGGTGCTGCTGCGGCCCGGGAACGCCGGCTCGAACACCGCCGCCGACCACATCACCGTGATCCGCCAAGCGCTGGCGCAGCTGCCCGGCCACCGGAGCGGGCAGCGGCCGGAGCGCCCGGGCGGAAGGTGCTGATCCGCACCGACGGCGCCGGCGGCACCCACGAGTTCCTGGACTGGCTGCACCGCCGCCGGTTGTCCTACTCGGTCGGGTTCACCCTGCCCGACGACCACCGCCGAGCTGCTGGCCATGATCCCCGCCGAGGTGTGGACGCCGGCCTACGACGCCGACGCCGATCCGTGACGGCGCGTGGGTCGCCGAGCTGACCGGCCTGCTCGACCTGTCCGGCTGGCCCGACGGGATGCGGGTGATCGTCCGCAAGGAACGCCCCCACCCCGGCGCGCAGCTGCGGATCACCGACGTCGACGGGCATGCGGGTCACCGCGTTCGCCACCAACACCACCCGCGGGCAGCTGGCCGACCTGGAACTGCGGCACCGCCGCCGGGCCCGCTGCGAGGACCGGATCCGCGGCGCCAAGGACACCGGCCTGACCAACCTGCCCCTGCACGACTTCGACCAGAACCGGATCTGGTGCGCCATCGTCGCCCTCGCCTGCGAGCTCACCGCCTGGATGCAGATCCTCGCCCTGCCCGGCCACCACGCCCGCCGGTGGGAACCCAAACGGCTCCGGCCCCGGCTGTTCACCGTCCCGGCCACCCTCGCCCGCACCGGCCGCCGCCGGTCTGCTGCACCTGGCCGACCACGCATCCCTGGGCCGCCGTCGTCCACGCCGCCATCGCCCGGCTGCGCGCCCTCATCGCCGCACCCGCCGCCGCCCCCGGCTGACACAGCACCCGCCGTCCCGACGACCCCGCACCACCCCGGACCGTGGAACCGGCGCCCACCCGAGCGACCTCGGCCGAACTGTCACACCCCCACGCCACAATCACACCCACAGCGGCCACGAGTCGTGTCCCGACGATCACCAGATCGCCGGACGAAAGATCCGGGCTAGTGACGAGAGGCGTGGGCTGACCAGCTGTGCGAAGCCGTCCTGCGTGAAGATGCTACATCGGCGTGGCCGAGCAGGACTCTGCCCCCGGGTCCGGCCCCGCAGCTCTCAAAGGGGTCCCGCGGTGGCCGCGGGCGAGAGCGTAGACCCTGCCCACTGGCAGGTGAGGTTCGACGAGCTGCTGGGCCGGATCGCCGGCCGGTTCGCTCGGGTGGAGCCGCGGCGGCGGGTCCGGCGTTCGTCGCCGGGTTGCTGGCCGAGCTGCCGCGGAAGAACTGCTGGACGCTCGCCGAGCATGCCGGGGAAGCCAGCCCGGACGGCATGCAGCATCTGCTGGCCCGGGCGGTCTGGGATGCCGACGCCGTCCGCGACGACGTCCGTGGCTATCTCATGGAACATCTCGCCGATCCGGACGCGGTGCCGGTGGTCGACGAGACGGGCGACCGGAAGAAGGGCAGCGCCACCGTCGGGGTCCAGCGGCAGTACACCGGCACCACCGGCCGGACCGAGAACGCCCAGGTCACGGTCTGGCTCATCTACGCCACCACGGCTGGACATGGGCTGATCGACCGGGCGCTGTATCTACCGCGGCGCTGGGCCGACGACCCGGACCGTCGCGCAGGCGCCAGCGTCCCGGCCGGCGTGAGCTTCGCGACCAAGCCGACGCTGGCCCGGCAGATGATCGCCCGGACGCTGGCGGCCGGCGTTCCGGCCGGGTGGGTGAGCGCGGACGAGGTCTACGGCGCCGACCCGCAACTGCGCGACGAGCTGGAGCGTCGCGGCCTGGGCTACGTCCTCGCCGTCGCTCGCGACCATCGGGTGCCGACCGTCGCCGGCCCGACCCGCGCCGACATGCTCACCCTGCAACTGCCCGCCCGGGCCTGGCAGCCGCTTTCGGCCGGTGCCGGCGCGAAAGGCGACCGCGTCTACGACTGGGCCCCGATCGACATTCCGTCCAAGGCGGCTGGACACCGCTGGCTGCTGGTCCGCCGGCACCGCCGCACCGGCAAACGCGCCTATTACCGCTGCTACTCGCCGGCGCCGGCGCCGCTAACCACCCTTGTCCACGTCGCCGGCAGCCGGTGGACGTGGAGGAGGAC
This sequence comes from uncultured Actinomycetota bacterium, assembly GCA_963770145.1. GTDB lineage: Bacteria > Actinomycetota > Actinomycetes > Mycobacteriales > CADCTP01 > CADCTP01. The sequence goes on from CAVYOJ010000009.1 coordinate 7,978, forward strand.
TTCCAGACCGGCAAAGGACTCACCGGCCTGGACCAGCACCAGGTCCGTACCTGGACCTCCTGGCACCGCTGGGCCACCCTCGCCCTGCTCGCCCACGCCTTCCTCACCGTCACCGCCGCAGTCGAACACGCCCGAGCACCCGCACCAGCCGACCAGATCCCGCTCACCCGTAACGAGATCAGCCACCTCTTCGCCGCGGTCCTACTCCCTCCCCTGCGGAGCCTGGACCGGCGATTGCACTGGTCGGCCTGGCGACGACGCCAGGCAAGTTGGCATGTAGGCCGGGTCTCGTGGTTAGCTCGCTCGTGGCTGGACCCTCGTTCGAATGTCCTGCAAGACCGCCTCGATGGCATCGATCTGTGCATCTGTGAACAGATCCTCGGGACCGCGCGCTCGCAGCGTGAACGGTGATTCGTATAGGTCGGCGACTTTGGCCGTACGTTCTTTGCTAGCACCTCGATGAGCAGCTCTAGGTAGTCGCCCTGCTGCGGCCTGAATGTCTGGCTCGACCGCACGCCTGCGAACGCAATCGCGGCGGCCTCGTAGTCGAGGCCGGTCATGGCTCGCAGAACAACCCGAACTCTTCGTATTGTTCGGTAGCCTGCTGCACGTCCTCGGCCGCCTTAGACCATGGGCGGGCACGTCACTCGTCGGCGTTGGATGCCAGGCTCTCGGTGAGCGGGATCACGTCGATCACCTGCTCCATCGTCTTGTCTGCGATCTCGCCCCATTTCTTGTACGGATCGCCCTTCGCATGATCTTCGAAGGACGCCCGGTCCTTGTAGGCCTCATAGAGATACACCACGCCGGGTTCGGCCTCCCACACGTCGAATCGCCACGTCCCGGGCTCACTCGCCTTGGCCACCTCGGCGTCCCAGCGCAAGTACTCAAGCAACTCCGATCGCTTCCCGGGTTTGACCACGATCCTCGTGAGCATTCCGTACATAAGACCCCTCCAGGCTCCACCGGGTGTGCTGACCCACTCACGATTGTCGCCCCTGACCAGGTGACCTGCCGTCACCGATCCAGACGATTCACCGCCGGGATCACCGGGACCAGGTGCTGCCAGGTCACGCCTGGTCGGCTTCACGGTGGGCGCGAGCCTGCCGATTTCGGGCCTGACCGCGTGGCAGGGGCTGTTCGATCATGGCCGTCTTCAGGCGGGGCAGAGCGTCCTCGCGCACGGCGCGGCCGGCTCAGTCGGGTCGATGGTGGCGCGTGTAGCCGCCGGGATAGCGCTCCAGGTAGTCCTGGTGTTCCGGCTCGGCTTCCCAGAACGGGCCCGCCGGCGTCACCTCGGTGACGACCTTGCCCGGGCCAAAGGCCGGACGCGTCGACATCGGCGATGGTGTCCTCGGCGACCCGCTTCTGCTCGTCGTCGGGTGTAGAAGATCGCCGACCGGTAGCAGGTGCCGACGTCGTTGCCCTGGCGGTTCTGGTCGTCGGATCGTGGATCTGGAAGAAGAACTCCAGCAGCTTCCGGTAGCTGATGCCTCGGGATCGAAGATGATCTCGATCGCCTCGGCGTGCGTGCCGTGGTTGCGGTAGGTCGCGTTCGGCACGTCGCCGCCGGTGTAGCCGACGCGGGTGGAGACGCACGCCGGGCTAGCTTGCGGATCAGGTCCTGCATGCCCCAGAAGCAGCCGCCGGCGAGGATCGCGCGTTCCTCGTGGTCACTGCCGACATCCTCCTTTCCTGGCTGGTCGACGGAACGTCGCCGTAGCCTTCGGCCTCCATGTTCGTCGCGCGGAACGAAGCGCAGCGAGGCCGAGTTGATGCAGTAGCGCAGACCGCCGCGGCCGGCGGGCCGTCGTTGAACACATGGCCGAGATGGCTGTCGCCGTGCTGCGAACGCACCTCGATGCGGACCATGCCATGGCTGCGTGTCCGCAGCTCTCGACGACGTTGCCGGATCGATCGGCTTGGTGAAGCTCGGCCAGCCGCGTGCCGGAGTCGAACTTGTCGGACGAGGCGAACAGCGGTTCGCCGGACACGATGTCGACATAGATGCCCGGCTCGTGGTTGTTCCAGAACTCGTTCCGGAACGGCGGCTCGGTCCCACTCTCCTGGGTCACCCGACACTGCTCCGGGGTCAGAGCGGGCCACGGCCTCTGGGTCCTTGCGGTAGGTCTTCATTGACTGTTCTCCTTCCATGCTGAGGGCTTGCCAGTCCCAGACCGGCAACGTCCTGCTTCTCTGCGCCACCGCGCCGGGCAACTCTTACGCGAACGGCCACGAGCGGTCGGTGGCGCGGTGAGCGCCACCGTCACGCGGGTTGCACGGCTTTCGAGCACCCGGCGTAGGCGAGTGCTACGACTCTGCTGGGGTATACCGTTCGGCGGCCTCGATCAGTGGCTTGGCCACGTCGAGGATCGTGACCAGCTGATGTCGACTCGGCCGCGCCACACCCACAGCAGCAATTCGTCATTCAGGAACCGCCATTCGGAGTGGACGTCGGCCTCCGCGCAGCGGGCGGCGTTTTCGTTGGTCACGACGGCACGGCCGAAGTCCTCGTTTTCGCCGACGAGGGTGAACACCTTCGACCACCGCTCGTGGTCGATGGGGATGATAGGGCCGGGCAGCTCGTCTTCATGCCACTCGAGCCACTCAGTTCGCACTGCGGCTAGCGGCGGCACCGGGTGGTCGAGATCGACGACACATACGAGGAACCAGTTTGCGGCGTCGCGCTGGTACCCGCCCTGCTCGACCGAGTCGCTCAAGAGGAAGTAGAAGTACTCGAACGCGGTGATGGAACGCCCATGCAGCGAGCCCTGCACGACGTTGCGTGCACGTCTGAAGCTGCCCACCCCGAAGGGGTAGAAATCCCATTCGTGCGCGAGCTTACGTCGGCTGTGCTCGTGCTGTAGGCCGTGCGTCTCCGCGAACCGGATCGCTGCGGCGTGATCGTCTCGATGTGACTGGTCGGCACTGCTCCGTTGAGTCATGTTCCTGCCTCTCCTCTTGCCGTCTCGGGCCGCGCCGAGCATTGTGCTAGTTGCGGCCGGCCATCACGCCGCCGTCGACGTCCCAGATCGCACCCGTGACCCAATCGGTCTGGTCGGTGAGCAAGAACGTGATGGTGGACGCGATATCGCGTGCGGTGCCGACGCGACCGATGGGGTGGAAGCCGTCGAAGCCGGCCAAGGTCTGGTCGATCTGGTCCTTGGGGATGAAGCCTTCGTACAGCGGTGTCTTCACCACCGCCGGGGCGACCGCGTTGACGCGGATCTTGTGGGGTGCCAGTTCGAGGGCAAGGTTCTTGGTCAGCGCGTGCACTCCTGCCTTCGCGATCGAGTACCCGACGACGGTGTGGCTCCGATCGCCTGATGGGCCCACATGCTGCCAATGTTGACGATGGAGCCGCCCTGACCGCGGTCGATCATGCCCTTGGCCACCGTCTGGGTGACGAAGAAGCTCGCGCGGGTCAGTTCCAGGTAGGAGTCGTAGAAGTCGCCGTCGTACTCGAGGAACGTCTTGGGGATGAAGAAACCTGCCGCGTTGACCAGCAGCGTCGCGTCAGAGTGATCGGCGGCCAGTTGCTGGCGCAGGTCCTCCACTTGGGTGCGGTCGGCGAGGTCGGCTGTGATCCCGGTGGCATGGCCCTTGTTGCGGAGTTCGGCGACGGTCTTGTCGACCCTTCCCTTATAGCGGCCGATGATGACGGCGCTGCCACCCTCGGCGACCACGTCGGCCGCGTTCTCCTTGCCCATACCGCTACTGCCGCCCCCTGCGATCAACCAGCGCCGCACCGCCCAGCCGACCCGCCGCGGCGGGTCACCCCGCGACCAATGACCGGCACCGCAACCGGCACGGCGCTGGGCAGCCTCGACCTGGCCCGCGGCCGCCGGGTCAGCCGCTGGTAGTCAGCTCGCCGTTGAGGCCATTCGGGTAGAACCCTCCCGAGGACGCCTGGCCCGGAGTCAGGTAGACGATGTTGAGTATCTGGCCTGGGGTACGGCCGAAGGCGATGCCGTTGGAGTCATCAGGAACGATGTTGGCCTCCCCATCCATGGTGATGCCCTGGTCCAGGCCGGGGTTCCCGTTGAGGCTGTCGCGGGCGCTGGAGATCGCGTTGGCGTCGTCGGCGCCGCCGCGCTCGTACAGCACGGTCCGGACCGTTGCCGCGTGGTACGCCTCCACGGCCAGGATGCCGGCGGCGGCGTCCAGGTAGGTCTTATTGTCGATCAGCGGCGCTGCCCCCTTGAATGCGGTGACCCCGACGTCCTCGAAGAGGAACGCGCCGCGCAGGAAGTTGTCCTCGCTGGCGAATACATCGAAGGTCTCCCCGGCCTTGATCAGGCCTGCTGCGGCTGCCGCGTCGTTGAAGCTCTGCTGCATGTTGATGGCGGGCCGGGCGACCGCCGCAGATCCGAGCGCCGAGCGGAAGAACTCCACATGCTCGTGCTCATCGCGGGCGATCTCCTTCGCGAACTGCCGGACCGAGTTGCTGCCGAACGGCACCGCGTGGCCGCCAGCCACCGGGCCGCGCTGCCCGGTGCCATAGGTCAGGCTCTCTGGCAGCCCCTCCCCGTTCACCGCGTAAGAGTAGAACTCCGCCTCGAGGTACTCGAGGTTCAAGGCGAAGTTGAGGATCGTGGCGTCGGAGATTGCGTTCGCGTTGCCGGCCGGCGCAGCTAGTGCCGGAGAAGAAGCCATCCACCTGAGCAAGCCTGCGCCCACCAGCCCCAGGCCGGCCGCGCTCGCGGTCTTCCGGAACCACGCCTGATCGGCTGCGCTCTCCGCGCTCCGACTGATGAGGTCATTCACGTACTTCTTCCCGAACATACCTATTTCTCCCCTCTGTCGCTGTGGCCTTTCCCGGAGACCAGGTAGCCTCGGCCAGTTCCTGGAGCATCTGGATCTTGTGCTCCTACCGGGCGGGCCACTGGGTCCATACGCCCGTCAGCGTCTGGCAGGGACCTTCGGGAAACCTCTCGCAGACCTCTCGATAACGGCCCGGTGGCTCTGGTGCCTGCTCCTGCGAGACCGTGACGGTGGCCCCTGTCTCTGATGCTGCACCTGTCCGGGCGGGTTGTAAACCAGGTCAACCCTCTGGGCAGCGATAGGCTTGGGCTGCAACAATTGCCCCCGTGCGTGCGGCCGGTCCGGCTGGGGAACCGGCGACGGTGGGGGCCCGGCTGTTCGGTCCCATCGAGGTGGCAGCGGGTGGGCGCCGTCTCGGCCCGAGGGACCTCGGCGGCCCCAAGGCCAAGCAGGTGCTCGAGTTGCTCCTCGTGGCGCGCGGCCACAACGTGACCAAGGACCGCCTGGCCGACCAGCTGTGGGGCGAGGCCCTGCCCAAGCGGGCCTTCGCCGCCTTGGAGAACCACGTCTCAGTCCTGCGGCGCCATCTGGATGGCGTCGGGCGGGGTCGAGACCTGGTGATTACCGACCCGGGCGGCTACCGGGTAGCCGCCGAGCGGATCGACCTGGACCTCGACCGCTTCGATGAGCGGATCACCGCCGCCGGGAAGGCCGGCACCAGGATGGCTCGCAAGCTGCTGAGCGAGGCCGTGCAGGCGAGGGCCCGGGGCGAGGTGCTGGAGGATGAGCCCTACGCATGCCAGCCCGCGGGCTGGGATCAGTCCGGGACCCTAGCGACCACCAGAGGGCCGCTCCCTGAGGGCTCATCCAGAGTTTCTCGAGAGGCCGCCCCGGCAGACTCGGAGCCGCGAGCCGGGCAGCGTGGAAGAACTCCGATGACGGTGTGATGCCAGCGAGCGCGCTCGCCGGCATCTGCGGCAGTTCCACCCGCAGGCGGGAGATCTATCCCGAAGAAGGGGCGTCATGTTTCACAGGGCATCTTTGCAGGCTGTTCCGTCCGAGCACCTGCCCGCCGCGCAGGCCTTGCGCCGCCCACTGCCGGGGGTCGCGCCAGCCCGCGGCTTGAGGACGCCGGCGACGTCAAGCCTGCATGGATCACCCTGCTCACCACTGAGCACTACAACCTGCAGATGCAGCGCGTGGCGACGATCAGCGAGTCGAACGGGCGAGCCAGCGTCTTCCTCGGCGCGGTCTCCGCCGGGCTCATCGCCCTCGGCTTCGAGAGCAGCACGCGCGGCGCGGGGCCTGTCGGGCGCATGATCTTCCAGGTCCTGGTCCTCACTCTCCTGGTCCTCCTCGGGCTGGTCGCGTTCGTGCGGTGCCTGGAGATCGCCATCGGTGACTGGGAGTTCGTCACCCGCATCACCCGCCTGCGGTGCACCTATGACCAGCTGGCCCCCGAGCTTGCCCCGCTGATGTCACAAGCAGTCGCGGACGATGGCCTTGTCGCGATGCTCAGCCCAGGTGGCAGCCGTTCCAGAAGATGCTCAGCGTCGCGGTGATCACCAGCGTGGTCGTCGGCGGAGACGCCGGGGTGATCGTCTTCGGGGTTAGCCGCCTGCTGTACCTGGCCATTGCCGTCGGCGCCGCAGCCGGGAGCACTCGCCCTCGGATGGGCGAGCTGGTATCAGTGGCGCCACTGGTGTCAGGCGTCCCGGCCGCCGTCCAGAGACGTCCCCACGGCCGAGCCGCTCGCGCGGACGAGCGACCGCTGCCACGAGCCGGGGCCAAGAACGAGCTCGCCGGGGATGCCGCGGTTCCTGACCAGCAAGGATGTGTCTTGTCGAGGGACATATCCGAGCTGTTCGAGGAGCACCTTCCAGGTGAAGAAGCGTAGCCGGTTCTATCCCCGCGTCCAGGTCGACACGGGCGGGTCCGCGGCGGTGGGTCAGGCCGGTGGGGTGCTGTTGATCGACACCGTGGCCGGCCGCCGGTCTGGACGCGGCGCTGTCCGCGGCGCTGTCGCCGTGGCGCAAGCCGCTCGCGGTCCACGACCGGGCAAGGTCGTCCTGGACCTGGCGGTGACGCTGGCGTTGGGCGGGGACTGCCTGGCCGACATCGGGCTGCTGCGCGGCGGAGCCGGGCGTGTATGGCCGGGTGGCCTCGGATCCGACGGTGTCCCGCACGATCGACGCGCTGGCCGCGGACGCGCCGGCGGCGCTGAGGGCGATCGACGCCGCCCGGGCGGCAGCCCGCGCCCGGGTGTGGGCGCTGGCCGGTGAGCACGCCCCGGACCACGCGGCCGATGCGGCGGCGCCGCTGATCATCGACATCGACGCCACCCTGGTCACCGCGCACTCGGAGAAAGAGTCCGCGGCGCCCACGTTAAACGCGGGTTCGGGTTCCATCCTTTGTGGACATTCGTCGATCACGGGCCGGACGGCAGCGGGGAGCCCCTGGCGGTGCATGCTGCGGCCCGGGAACGCCGGCTCCAACACCGCCGCCGACCACATCGCCGTCGCCCGACAGGCGCTGGCGCAGTTGCCTTCCCACCGGAGCGGGCAGCGGTCCGGGAGCCGGCCCGGGCGGCAGGTGCTGATCCGCACCGATGGGGCCGGCGCCACCCACGACTTCCTGAACTGGCTGCACCGCCGCCGGTTGTCCTACTCGATCGGCTTCGGTCTACCCGAGAACACCGCCGAACTGCTGGCGACGATCCCCGCCGAGGTATGGACACCGGCCTACGACGCGAACGACGACATCCGCGACGGCGCCTGGGTCGCCGAACTGACCGGACTGCTCGACCTCTCCGGCTGGCCGCGAGGGCATGCGGGTGATCGCCCGCAAGGAACGCCCCCACCCCGGCGCGCAGCTGCGGATCACCGACGCCGACGGCATGCGGGTCACCGCCTTCGCCACCAACACCACCCGCGGGCAACTGGCCGACCTGGAACTACGGCACCGCCGCCGGGCCCGCGCCGAGGACCGGATCCGCTGCGCCAAAGACACCGGGCTGACCAACCTGCCCCTGCACGACTTCGCCCAGAACCAGATCTGGTGCGCCATCGTCGCCCTCGCCTGCGAGCTCACCGCCTGGATGCAGACCCTCGCCCTGCCCGGTCACCAGGCCCGACGGTGGGAACCCAAACGGCTCCGGACCCGGCTGTTCACCGTCCCGGCCACCCTCGCCCGCACCGGCCGCCGCCGGCTGCTGCACCTGGCCGACCACCATCCCTGGGCCGCCGTCGTCCACGACGCCGCCGCCCGGCTCCGCGCCCTCATCGCCGCACCCGCCGCCGCTCCCGGCTGACACAGCTCCCGCCGTCCCGACGACCCCGCACCACCCCGGACCGTGGAACCGGCGCCCACCCGAGCGACCTCGGCCAAACCGTCATACCCCGACGCCACAATCACACCCCAGCGGCCAGCGAGCCGTGTTCCGACGCTCACCGACCGCCGGACGAAAGCTAAGGGCATCGCCGGTCGACATGGCAGCCTGGCAGCTGGCAACCGGGTCCAGTAATGCCTGCAGGCGAGGACTGATACAGAGAGGGATTCGAATGAAAGCGATCGTGGTGACGGACCAGGCCGCCGGAACGGCCGGGATGAAGCTGGTGGAGCGGCCCGAGCCGGAACCGGCGATAAACGACGTCGTTGTTCAGGTTCATGCGTCGGGATTCACCTCGGGCGAGCTGACGTGGCCCTCGACCTGGACCGATCGCACCGACCGTGACCGGACACCGACGGTCCCCGGGCAAGAGCTGGCCGGAGTGGTCACCGCCCTCGGCTATGGCACGACGGGGCTGTCGGTGGGACAGCGGGTGTTCGGCCTCACGGACTCGTATCGCGGCGGCGGGCTGGCGGAGTATGTGGCGATCGAGGCACGCAACCTCGCGCCGCTGCCGGGCGACGTCGACTTCACGGTGGGCGCGAGCCTGCCGATGCCGGGTCTGACCGCGTGGCAGGGACTGTTCGACCACGGCCGACTTCAAGCGGGGCAGAGCGTCCTCGTGCACGGCGCGGCCGGCTCAGTCGGGTCGATGGTGACTCAGCTCGCACGCGAGTTCGGCGCCTACGTCATCGGTACCGGACGCGCTGCCGACCGTCAGAAGACGCTCGACTTCGGCGCGATGGAGTTCGTCGACCTTGAGAACGACGCTCTGGAAGACGTCAGCGCCGTCGACCTGGTGTTCGACGTCATCGGCGGCGATATCCAAAAGCGGTCCGCAGGCGTGATCCGGGCCGGAGGAACGCTGGTGACCATCGCCGGCCCGCCCGAGGCCCGGCCCGCCGACGGCCTGGCGATCGACTTCGTTGTCCTGCCCGATCGCGCCCAACTGGGTGAAATCGTCCGGCGGGTGCGGGACGGACGGCTGCGGACGAACATCGGCAACATCGCAACCCTCGACGATGCCGTCGCGGCCTTCAATCCGACCGAGCGGATCAGCGGGCAGACGATCATCCGCGTACGTCCGTGAGCGACACGCGCCCATCAATGCAACATTTCCACCAAGAGACACATGACCGAGGAGACAAGTCCCATGAAGGCGATCGTGGTGACGGATCAGGCGGCGGGAGCGGCCGGGATGACGTTGGTGGAGCGGCTCGAGCCGCCGGCAGCGATAAACGACGTCGTCGTTCAGGTTCATGCGTCGGGGTTCGTCCCGACTGAGTTGGCGTGGCCCTCGACCTGGACCGATCGCGTCGACCGTGACCGGACGCCGTCGATCCCTGGGCATGAGCTGGCCGGAGTGGTCACCGCCCTCGGCTATGGCACGACGGGACTGTCGGTGGGACAGCGGGTGTTCGGCCTCACCGACTGGCATCGCGACGGCACCCTGGCGGAGTATGTGGCCGTCGAGGCACGCAACCTCGCGCCGCTGCCGGGCGACGTCGACTTCACGGTGGGCGCGAGCCTGCCGATTTCGGGCCTGACCGCGTGGCAGGGGCTGTTCGATCATGGCCGTCTTCAGGCGGGGCAGAGCGTCCTCGCGCACGGCGCGGCCGGCTCAGTCGGGTCGATGGTGACGCAACTCGCGCGCGAGGCTGGCGCGTATGTCATCGGTACCGGTCGCGCGGCCGACCGTCAGAAGGCGCTCGACTTCGGCGCGCAGGAGTTCGTCGACCTCGACAACGACGCCCTGGAAGAGGTGGGCGGAGTCGATCTGGTTTTCGATGTCATCGGCGGCGACATCCAGAGGCGATCCGCAGGCCTGATTCGGGCCGGAGGAACACTGGTGTCCATCGTCGGGCCGACCGAGGCGCGGCCCGCCGCCGGCTTGGCGGTCGATTTCGTTGTCGAGTCCGATCGTGGCCAACTGGGTGAGATCGTCCAGCGGGTGCGGGACGGACGGCTGCGGACGAACATCGGCAACGTCGCGACCCTCGCCGACGCCGTCGCCGCCCTCAGCCCGACCGAGCGCCGCAAGGGGAAGACGATCATCCGCGTTCGTCCGTGAGGACTCGGGGACAGCGACCGGTCCTGCCCTCCTCGTGGATCCGCGTAAGCCGCGTGGCCAGCGCGGTGAACAGCCGATGGGGCCGCGCTGCATCATCTGCCCTGAGTGCCGGGAGCGATCGAGATCGCTAATGCTGACCCCATCGCCAGGCGGGCGGCCGGGGACTGAGCGCTTGCGGCAGCGGTAGCACATGCCGCTCGACGGATGCAGCCACGTGGTGACTCTCGGCGGCGAGCCTGCGGACCTGACGGTCAGCTCCGGTGCTGCCCGGCGCGGCCCGGATCGCCTATCTCGATGTCGATGACACGATCCGGGCGATCTACGGATATGCCAAGCAGGGCGCCGGCTACGGCTACTCCGGCGTCGAGGGCCTCAACGCGCTGCTTGCCGCGCTGTCCACCCCGGGCGGGGCGCCGATGATCGTCGCGACCCGGCTGCGGAAGGGGTCGGCGAACTCCGCCCGCGGCGCCGCCCGCCTGGTCGCCGACGCCCTGCGGACCAGCCGGGCGTGTGGTGCGACGGGGTTGCTGATCGTGCGGGCGGACTCAGCGTTCTACGGCCGCGAGGTGATCGCCGCGACCGGCCGGGCCGGGGCCCGGTTCTCGGTCACCGCCCGCCAGGACCCGGCCGTGCGCCGTGCGATCGCCTCGATCCAGGAGTCGGCGTGGACGACCATCCGCTACCCCCGCGCGGTGTTCGACGAGCAGCTTGGCCAGTGGGTCAGCGACGCCCAGGTCGCCGAGATCCGGTTCACCGCGTTCGCCTCCCGCGGCAGAAAACAGGCCGTGACCGCCCGGTTGATCGTGCGCCGCGTCCGCGACGCCAACCCGGCCCGCGTCGTGGCGAACGAGCAGGGCGAGTTGTTCCCGGCCTGGCGCCACCATGCGGTGTTCACCGACTCGCCCCTGACACTGGTCTAGGCCGAAGCCGATCACCGCCGCCACGCGATCATCGAGCAGGTCATCGCCGACCTGAAGAACGGGCCGCTCGCGCACCTGCCCTCCGGCCGGTTCACCGCCAACGGCGCCTGGCTCGTACTGGCGAGCATGGCGTTCAACCTGACCCGCGCCGCCGGCGCGCTCGCGTCGCGTTTCCACGCCAGAGCGACCACGGCGACGATCCGCCGTCAGCTGATCAACGTCGCCGCCCGGACCGTCCGCTCCGCCCGACGAGTCCAGCTCCGACTGCCGGCGAACTGGCCCTGGGCCGACGACTGGCTCGACCTGTTGACCGCCGCGGTCAGCCCACCAGCTGCAATCGCCGCCTGACCACCCGGCCACACGGCCACGACCGGAGCTCACGTGGAAAGGCCGGGCAGACCGGCGGCTCCACAACACCCGCGACCCATTCAGCCGGAACACACGATCAACAGCGCTCCTTCGAATCCGATCGGTGCATCCGGGCTTAACCCGCAAGCGTTCGTGGTCGACGCAGTTGACACCCATCGGCTTACGACCCCGCCTCGGGGGGCTGCTTCTGCCATGGCCATCGCCCGGTGATCTCCAGCTCTAGGGCGAAGCTGAGGAACGTGCGGATCACAACGATGCCGGCCAGCACAGCGACGCTGGTCAACGTTGGAGTGACCGCGACGGTGCGAATGATGTCCGCGGCGACCAGCAGCTCCAGGCCCAGCAGGATGCTGCGGCCGAGCTGCTGTCGGAACCGTCGGTAGTTGTTCGGCTCGTCGCGGCGCAGCCTGCCGACCGCGCGCATGGCGGCGCTGAGGGAACCCAGGACGATGGCCGTTACGCCAGCGGCATCGATGACCTTCCCGACCACCTCGACGGTCTCGTTGAAGCTCACAGGAGTGCCCTTCGCCCGGTCGTCGAATTCCTCCGCAGCATTGACCACCCTTGGAAATCGCAACCATAGCTGCGGTCCTCAGTGGTAGCTACGGTGTTGACTGTCCGCACTGACCGGTGAGGCATGACGAAAGGATCTTCGATGGCCGCCACCCGAAACCGCATGGCCGTCGCTGAGAAAGAGCTTCCCGAGCGGCTCCCGGCTCAGCTCGTCCAGGACTTCCACGCCGCCTTCGGCGAGCATCATGCCCGTGCCGTCCACACCAAGGGGCTCATCCTGCAGGGGACCTACGCCTCCAGCGCCGAGGCGAGGGAGCTGTGCCGCGCCCAGCTCTTCATGGAGTCCTCGGTGCCGGTGGTCGTCCGCTTCTCGGACTTCACCGGTCTCCCGAACATCCCCGACACCGAGCTCAAGGCCAACCCCCGTGGCTTCGCGATCAAGTTCCTGATGTCCGACGGCTCGAACACGGACATCGTCAACCACAGCTTCAACGGATTCCCGGTGTCGACGTCCAGCGAGTTCAGCGTGTTGTTGCAGGCGATCGCCCGCAGCGGAGGGGAGCCGACCCCCGGTTCCGAACTGGAGAAGTTCCTCGGCAGCCACCCGCACGGCGAAGACGTTCCTGACCAGCCAGACCCAGCTGCCGCAGAGCTGGGCCACCACCAGCTTCTACTCCGTCAACGCCGTGCAGTTCACCGACGCCCAGGGCCGGAACCGTTTTGTCCGGTACCAGTTCATACCCGAGGCCGGCGAGCACAGCCTCGCCCCCGGCGAGGAGGCGACGAAGTCCGCCGACTACCTGTCGGAGGAACTCGCCGCGCGGGTCGCCGCCAACCCCGTGCGGTTCACCTGGTACGCCCAGATCGCCGAGGACTCCGACGTCATCGACGATCCCGCCACGCCCTGGCCGGACGACCGGCAAAGCGTCCCGCTCGGTCACATCGTGATCGACCAGGTCGGGCCGAACAGCCCGGAGGCGGACCGGTCGCTCGCGTTCATGCCCGGGTCCCTGCCGCCCGGCATCGAGTTCGCCGACCCCATGCTCACCATCCGGAACGCCAGCTATCCGCACTCCTTCCAGGAACGCAACAGCTGACCGCCCTGCCCCATCGCCGGGCCCGTCACAGCCGCAGCGTCTCGGGGCGTACAAGCGGAGCACGGGGGGCGCCGACGTCGGCCGGGGTGCGGCGCGGGTCGTGATCGAGACCGCCACCATCACGGTGAAGGCGAGCGGCACCGTCCAAGCTGCCGGCTGGGTGGTCAGCGTCTCCGGCCAGCCCTCCGGGGGCGGACCCAGCACAGCAAGCAACACGGCCCCGATCGCCGCGCCGCCCACACAGGGCCCCCCAAGTCTGGGGTGCTGTGGGCCTACGCTGACCTGGCGCCGAGGAGCGGTCCGTCGGATGCGCGCTCATCGGCACGGTCGAGCGACGGCGGATCTCGAGAGAGCCTGCTGCCGGTCACACACGGTGCCCAATACCGGCCCTGCACGGACTCGCATCCGCGCTCGACCGGCGGCAGAGTCGGACGTTCGCGCTGGGTCCCTGGCGAGCGCACGGACGGTGCTGCCGGCCATCACCGGCGACGTCAGGTGTGGGCGAGATGCCCGACCACGTCGCGCTTCGGCAGAATCGGCTGGTTCGCGGCTACTACCGACGGAGGCCGCGGCACATCCTTGACCGCCTTGACGCTTTCTCATGCGGCACCTGACGCCACCACCTCCCTTCGGCGTCCGGGGTCTCTGCGCCCGCCCTGACGGGGATCCGACACCGGCAGCAGGCGTCGCCCGCCGATCACCGCCGCCGACTTCGTCGCCCACGAACAGGACGATCCCACGGCTCGGCTAGCCGTTGTCGGGTTCGGGAAAGTGCGCCAGCCGGCACGGCCCAGGTCACGACACGACCACTGAATCACCGACCTCCACCGGCCGCCGACATGGTGCGGACCCTGGCGGGTCGGGCGGCGGGTGTCGTCACCTTCGGCCGAGGCGTTGACAGGAGCCGTGGCCGGGATCACCGTCTGGGATACGGCTGCGCCGTGGAGGTCGGCCAGCGGCGGATGCGGGACAGCCTGCAGCGGCAGGGTGGGCGACGGCGGAGCCGCGCATGGCGCTGTGACTGGCGAACGGCTTGGGAACGCGCCCACGATGCGGGGGTCCTCGAGATGCGCTGCCGGATGGCACCTCCGAGGCGACCGGTCGAGGCCGCCGACGGGACCACCGTCAGGACACGCCGGAGCGTCGGCCGTCCGCGGCCCACGGAGTGGGGGGTCCGGTGAGCGCCCCCGGCCACCTGCCGTCCAGCGACGTCCTGCCCCGTACGGCCAGGGTCGGCGGGCTGCGGCGGCGACCGACCGGCGCGCCGCCGCCGCTGCCGCGCAAGCTCGGCTGGAGCGGCAAGCTCTGGCTGGCCCTCGCGGCGCTGCTCGCGGTTGCGCTGGTCTGGCTCTCGCCGCAGGATCAGCCGCGGGCGGCGATGGACGCCGAGACCGCGATCCTGAAGGCACTGGCCGGGCTGCGGACGGACTGGCTCACCCCGCCGATGCGGGCCGTCGCCGCGGTCGGCACGGCCTGGTCGGTGACGATCCTCGGCGGCGGGCTGGTGCTGGCGCTGATCGTGTTCAAGCGGTGGCGGCACCTGGTGACGTTCCTGGTCTACCTGACCTTCCTGGGGCTCATCGGCACCGGGGTCCTGCTGCTCACCAAGCGCCCCCGCCCGTACGGGGTCACGATCATCGGCGACTGGATCGGCTTCTCGATGCCGTCCTTCCCGGTGGCGATCCTCGCCGCGTGCCTGATGGGCATCGCCTACTCGCTGGTCGTGCCCGGTCGGCCCCGCGGCTGGGCCAAGCTCGTCATCACCGTGGTGCTCGTCGCGGTCACCTTCGCCCGGCTCTACCTCGGCGTCGACCATCCCACCGACGTGGTATGGGCCGTCGTGCTCGGCGTCGCGGTGCCGCTCGGGGCGTTCCGCTGGTTCACTCCGAACGAGGCCTTCCCGGTGACGTACCGGCGGGGCAAGACGGCCCACCTCGACGTCACCGGAGCCAGGGGCGAGGCGATCCGGCAGGCCGTCCAGGAGCAGCTCGGGCTCACCGTGCGCGAGATCAAGCCGATCGGGCTCGAGGCGTCCGGCGGGTCTACCCCGCTGCGGCTGCGGGTCGTCGGCGACCCGGACAGCTACGTCTTCGCGAAGCTCTACGCCAAGAACCACGTGCGGGCCGACCGCTGGTACAAGCTCGGCCGCAAGATCCTGTACGGGTCGCTGGAGGACGAGACCTCGTTCCAGACCGTCCGCCGCTTCGTCCAGTACGAGGACTACACGCTGCGGCTCATGCACGACATGCAGCTCCCGGTCCCGGCGCCGTACGGGATCGCCGAGATCACGCCGGAGCGCGAGTACCTGATCGTCATGGAGTTCTTCGACGGCGCCGTCGAGATCAACGACGCCGAGGTGGACGACGAGATCATCGACGAGGGCCTGCTGCTGATACGGAAGATGTGGAACGCCGGGCTGGCGCACCGGGACATCAAACCGGGCAATCTCATGGTCCGCAACGACCACGTCCTGCTGGTCGACGCGTTCTTCGTCCAGGTCCGGCCGTCGCCATGGCGGCAGGCGGTCGACCTCGGCAACATGATGCTCGTCCTCGCCGTGGGCTCCACCCCGGAGCGGGTCTACCAGCGTGCCCTGCAGTACTTCACCCCGGAGGAGATCGCCGAGGCGTTCGCCGCCACCCGCGGCGTCGCCAGCCCCAGCCAGCTACGGCTGATGATCAAGCAGGACCCCCGGGACCTGCTGGCCCAGTTCCGGCGGCTCGCGCCGGCACGCCGCCCGATCCCGATCCAGCGCTGGAGCCTGCAGCGGGTCGCCCTGGCCCTGGCAGTCCTCGTCGCGGCCCTGCTCGTGGCCGGCTTCACGTACGGGCTGCTGACCCCGTTCCGGGGCGTCGACGTCCCCGACCCGCCGTCCTGCAACCCGGCGTCGACCACCGTGCTGGTGGCCCAGGCCGTCCCCGGGGCCACCACGCTGCCCTGCGTCGTCGGTCTGCCGTCCGGGTGGCACTCCGAGGGCGGGACCGTGCACAACGGCGAGGCCAGCTTCACCCTCAATGCCGGCGTGGAGGGTAGCCGGGTCGTAACAGTGACGCTGGCCCCGACCTGCGACCTGGCGGCGGCCCGGGCCGTGGACACCCATCAGCCGGGGATCGAGCGGTTCGACTCCGGACCACGCCGCGTCTACCGCTTCGCCGGCGGCTGCGTCACGTACGAGTTCACCGGGTCAGCGCGCAACGACCGCCAACTGCAGGCGCTCGCCGACGGGGCACTCGACTTCGTGCCGCGGGCCCGGGTCGTCACGTACGTCCGGGAGCAGACCGGGCTAGCCCTCTGCGGCGCCGGCGTCAGCTGCCCGGGCGGCTGAGCCCCGGTCCCGTCGCCCCGGTGGACCGGCCGCGGGGACGCCGACGACCAGCGTGAGCAGCCCCCCGAGCAGCAGGCCGGCGCCGGCACCGGCGACCACGTCGAGCGGGTTGTGCGCACCCAGGTACACCCGGGCCACGCAGGCCAGCAGCGCCAGCCCGACCGGCACCGCACGCCACCAGCCGCGCAGGTACGGCAGGAGCAGGACGGCGACCGCGAAGACCACGATCGCGTGACCGGAGGGAAACGACAGGCCGGCGGGAGGAACGTGGCGCAGCACCGCCCCCGGCTCGTTCTGGCCGGGGCGGCCGCGTTCGACCAGCGCCTTGATGACCCGCAGCTCCACGAACAGCTTCAGCGGTACGAGCAGCAGCAGCGCCAGGGCCAACCGCCACTTGCGCCAGAGCAGGGCGACGACCGACAGGACGACCGGCGTCCCCAGCACGCCGAGGATCTGGACCAGCCACATGGGCCGATACAGCCAGTCGGGGAGTTCGTTCACTGCCCGGAAGACCTGCCGCTCCCAGCCGGGGACGCCGCCGCCGTGCGCGACGAGAGCGCAGACGACCACCAGCAGCAGCCCGCCCAGGGCGGTCCAGATTGCCCACAGCGGGCGGACTACGCGCCGCCGGACGGACACGGAGCGGCCGGCTCCCCCGCTGTCCTCGTCCCGGTGCACCTCAGCCTCCGGCCCTGGCCGGTCCCGGCTCCACCCACTCGCCGACCAAGTCCGTCCGCGGCGGCGGCCGCGCCACCGTCGGCCAGGCCGGCCGACCGGCCCGGACCGGCAGCGGTGTCGTGACAGTCGTGGCGTCCTCGGTCATGAACCCTCCCGCCCCCCATGCGGGTGTACCGCAGTATGTGACCGGGGGGCCGAACGGGACAACACCCGGATCGGACCAGATGGTCGCCGCGACCGGCCGTGCCCGGCCGGCGTCCGGCGATCCGCCAGTCGCGATCCGGCCACGTCCGGCGATCCGACGTTCGGCGCGGCCGGGCCGATCTTTGCCGATGGGGTCGATCGGTCAGGGGGCTGTCGGCCGCCGCCCGGATGGAGGATGCTCGGCGCAGGTGAGGACGCCGGAACGGGGTGGTGTCCATGTCGAGCAGTCCTGGCGCCGAGCCGACGCGCACTGGCCGCCGACTGTCGCCGCGGACCCGGCAGGTGATCAAGGCGGTGCTGTCGCTCGTCCTCGTCGTCGGCATCTTCTACTTCCTGTTCAAGCGGATCGACTTCGCCGAGGTGTGGGCCGAGATCAAGGCCATGACCTGGCTGGAGCTCTCGGTCCTGCTCCTGATCGCGCTCTGGAACCTCGTGACGTACGTCCTCGTCTGGATGACGGTGACGACGCCCCGGCTGTCGTTCGGCCGGGGAATGCTGATGACGCAGTCGACCACCGCGATCTCGAACACGGTTCCCGGCGGCGCCGCCATCGGCATCGGGATGACGTACTCGATGATGGGCAAGTGGGGCTACTCCCGGTCCCGCACCACGACCGCGGTCCTGGTGTCCGGCGTCTGGAACAGCTTCATCAAGCTCGCTCTGCCGGTGTTCGCGCTGGCCGTGGTCGCGCTGCAGGGTCGGGTCAGCTCGGGCCGGGTGATCGCGGCGCTGATCGGGCTGGCCGGCCTGGCAGCGGCTGTCGTGGTCTTCGCGTTGATGCTGCACAGCGAGGAGCAGGCGCGTCAGGTCGGGCTGCGCGCCGGCCGCATCGCGTCCCGGCTGCTGGCGCTGGTCCATCGGCCCCCCGTCGCAGGGTGGGAGATCGCGACCGTCAAGTTCCGCGCCCGCACCGTCGACCTGCTCCGGCACGGCTGGATCCCGATCACCGTGGCGTCCCTGCTCAGCCACCTGTCGCTGTACCTGGTCCTGCTGGTCGCCCTGCGCCAGGTCGGCGTGGGTGAGGCGGAGGTCTCCTGGGCCGAGGTGCTGGCCGTCTTCGCGTTCGCGCGGCTGGCCACTGCGATCCCGTTCACCCCGGGCGGCGCCGGGGTGGTCGAGGCCGTGCTGATCGGCGGCCTGGTCGCCGCCGGCGGCGAGGTGGACCAGGTCACCGCGGCCGTGCTCGTCTACCGCGCGCTGACCTGGGCGCTGCCCATCCTGGTCGGGATCGGGTGCTACCTGTGGTGGCGCCGCCAGTCGATACCGACTGGCCCGCAAGCTACCCGCCGGGGGGTGGTGCCGCCGTGACCGCCCGCGGCAAGGTGTCCGTTCCGGCGGAGAGCCGGGCCCGCCGGTGGCTACTGCCGAAGGGCTACTCGCGGCACCCGGGCGATGTCGTCCGCCTGGTGCTCGGCATCCTGATCCTGCTGCTGACCACGTCCGCGATCCATAAGGACTTCGTGGGCAGCCGGGAGGCGGCCGTCTTCCGACTGTTCAACACGCTGGCCCTGCCGGACTGGACCTGGCCAGGGGTCTGGCTGGTAATGCAGTTCGGGGTCATCGGCGCCGTCCCGCTGGTGGCCGTCGTCGCAGTGGCGACCCGCCACCTACGACTGGCACTCGACGCCGTGCTGGCCGCCGGGAGCATCTACCTGATCGCCAAGGTGATCAAGGACTTCGTCCAGCGCGGACGGCCGGACACACTGCTGAACGATGTGCACATCCTGGGCGAACCGGCGGGCGGCCTGGATACGTCTCCGGGCACTCCGCAGTCGCGGTCGCGCTGGCCACCGGGGCGAGCCCGTACCCGGGCCGGCGGTCCCGGCGCCGGGCAAAGCCCCACACTGTTGGCCTGGCTGGTCCGAAGATGCCCACGGACAGCAGAATGGCGCTGGGAGAAACAGCTCCGGCACGGCAGCGTGACGACTGCGGACGGCGTGCTCGACTACCTGGTCTAGCGCCTTGCGCCGGCCCGGCCAGTGCCGGAAATGGGCCTCGACGAGCGCAGCGAGAGCCGCTTGCGCCGCCACATAGTCCTCGCGGGCTTGTGTCATCCCCTCGGGGTTGTCCCGGTTCGCGGCGATGTCACGCACCACCCAGCCCGTGGAACGGGGTGGCATTGGTCAGAGCGACCTGCGCGCGCTCCGCCGCCCTTCGAACCTGACGACGCGGATGGCCCGCGACCACCACCAGCAACCGTTCCCGCGTCGTCTGCAAGCCGCGTGGAGCAGGGACACGCCCGCGGCAAGGTCGTCATCACTGTGCGGTGAAGCCGACCAAGGCGCCCGGGAACCACGGCGTCCCCGAACGGTGGGCCGCTGGAGCCCTGCAGCCGGGCAGCCTTGCCCACGCGCAGGCACCGTCCCGGCTCCTACACGTCAGCGGACGGTGCGGGTGGAAGGCGACCAATAGGGCGGAGACGCGCCGGGGCGGGAATGAGCGAGACGTGTAAGGCGGTGATCTCGACCGTCCGCGCTCGCGCCCGCTCCGCCATGAAGCCCTGTCGGTCGACCGGGATGACGTGTCGCGGGTGCTGAGGAGGTCCGGGACGGGATCGTCTTCCAGACGAGGGCCATCACGTTCTACCTGGCCGCGGCGCCGTTGCTCATCACCGCGCCGCCGGCCCCGGCCATCTCTGCTGGCACGACGAGGACGGGGTGAGCAGCATCGCTAACATGATCGGTTTCGACCCTACGCCGGGTCGAAGTGGTCGGCTGGCGGATGCGTTGCCCGGAGCCGGTGTGGCTGAAACGGTCGGAGCACAAAGCTGGGAACAGCGCATCTGGCTCTGGCCGGGCGAGTTCGGCCCTTTCCATGTCTTCGCCATCGTGAGCCTGACCAGTGTGCTGCTGCCGTCGAGGGTGAAGTAGCGCAGGGCGGTGAACTCGCACTCGATCCAGTTCGGCCACGGGGCGTCGGCCGGGGTGAACATCAGCTCAATATCGTGTGCCGCGCACCGGTCGGCGACTTGGGCCTTGCGGTGCGGAGAAGTTGTCACACACGACATGTAGTCGCCCGTAAGTCTTGTCCTCGGGAGCCGATGCCGCCGGAGAGGTTAGAGGTTCCGCCGGAATGGGGGGTTGCCTCCGCCTGTGTGGTGTAAGGTGCGCGCGCCGGAGTGGCCATAGGTGTGGCCATATCGGAACGTGAGAGAAGGGAGGGGACCATGAACTACCGCAGAATCGCGACCTTCACGGGGTGGCTGTGGATCATCACCATCGTAACGTCGGTACTCGCGCGATTCTTCTTCTACGGCCGGGTGCTCGACGAAGAAGGAAGCTACATCACGGGTGCAGGTAGTGATGCCAAGACGCTTGTCGCGATCGGGGCATTGCTCGAAATCCTCCTCATCATCTCGAACGTCGGGACGGCCGTGGTGCCGTACTCGATCCACAAGCGCGTGCACGAAGCGGGCGCCGTCGCCTACGTGGCGGCGCGCCTCGTAGAGTGCACGTTCATCGCGATGGGCATCGTTTGTATGCTCGCCATCTCGACCCTTCGCCAGGACGCGCCGAGCGGCATCAACGCCGCGCTCGGGCAGGGAATCTTCGACGTCTATGAGTGGACGTTCCGGCTCGGGCCGGGTGTCATCGTCGGCGTCGGGAACGGCCTGATCCTCGGGTGGCTCATGTACACCTCCCGCTTGGTGCCCCCGCGCCTTGCTCTGTTCGGGTTGGTCGGTGGGCCGCTGATCATCATCTCGGGCGCCCTGGTCATCTTGGACGTCATTGAGGCCAGTGGTGCGGTGCAGGCGGTGATGACGATCCCGGAGTTCATTTGGGAACTCGGGATCGGCATCTATCTCATCGTCAAGGGCTACAGGACCTCGTCTCCGGCACTGGCGGGGACACAGCAGCCGTCGATCGCCTAGCTCGACTGCGACACGGGTTCGATGCCAACCCCGGCTCGGCAGCCGAGCGGCTCGACGTACGGCGAGGCTCACAACCCGTGCCGGGGACGGCCGCTCGTAGCGTCAGCGCCGGATCGGCCCGATGCCGGTCAACAGCGGGCCGGGAGAAGCTCGGTGACGGCCGGGATCAAGCCACGCAGCTCCGCCTGCCTCGCCAGCTCGACCCGTGCCGCCGGCGGAGTCGCCTGCAGCGCCACACCGAAGTCCACTGTGGATCCCCCGTTCCCTAGTGCAGCAGGTCGGACAGCCCGCGCCGGACGAACCGGCTGTGGCCGGCCCCCCGGAACGCACCGCCCGGCGCTTACCCGCCGGTTCGGCTCGGACTACAGCGTCCTGTGGGCCGCCTCGGCATCGGGCGATGACCTGCAGGTCGAGTAGGTCCGCTCCCCTCGGAGATCCAGCGGGGTAGCGACACGCAGAAGCCGTCCGGGAACTTGCCCGAAGCGACGGCTCTCGGTCCTTGCTGTTCTAGCGTGCGGCGAGTTCACTGCCTCAGACAACCGGACCAGTCGGCAGAACGGGGTGATTATCATGCGGTGGTCTATGGCTGTCGGGCTCTTCAGCCTCCTGGTGCTGAGCCTACCGACGCCGGCGTGGGCGCAGGACGGACAGAATGGTCAGGATTCGGACGCATTCGTGGTTCTGTCCGGACCCGCTGACGTACCCCGGGGTGAACAGGTCGGCGACCTCGTCGTCTTTCACGGCTCGTCGACCGTGGACGGCACGGTGAATGGATCGCTGACCGCCTTCGACGCCCCGGTCACCATCTCCGGGAGGGTGAACGGTGACGTGGTCGTCTTCCGCGGCCGGGTCGAGTTGGCCAGCGGGGCGAACGTCACCGGCGACGTAGTCTCCCAGAACGACCCGATCGTGGCGTCGGGCGCGACGATCGGCGGGACAACCAGCCGCGTGCAGACCCACGTCAACTGGGCAGGCTTCGGCTGGGCCAGCGCACTGGCGTGGTGGCTCGCCGTGTCCATCTCAACCCTGCTGATCGGGCTGGCCCTGCTCTGGCTGACCGGGCGGGCCGCAACCAGGATCGAGGACACCGGCCGGACCAGGATCGGACCCTCGATCGGCTGGGGCCTTCTCGCGTTCTTCGGCCTGCCCATCCTGGCCATCTTGGCCCTGGTCACGATCGTCGGGATTCCCCTCGGGCTCGTCCTCCTCGCCGCTCTCGCGCTCATCTACACGCTCGGCTACACCGCCGCCGCCTGGATCATCGGCCGCCGTATCCTCGGCACCCGGACCGCCTGGGTCCTCGCGTTCCTGCTCGGATGGGGCATCCTGCGGGTCCTGGCCCTGATCCCCGCCGTCGGCGGCCTGATCTGGTTCGTTGCCGTGGTCTTCGGCCTCGGCGCGCTGACCGTGACAATCTGGCGAGCCAGATCCACCAGTCCTACCGGCACCGCAGCGGCCTGACGGCCCGTATCCACGCCGCACGCCGCTGTGTGGCTGCTAGGGCCTGCGTCTCGCCGTACGGGCGGCGTCCGCCGATCACCACCGCCGAATTCGTCGCAGACGAACAGGACGATCCCACGGTCCGGTCCGGAGGGGGCCGGCGCTGGCGAGCAGGTCTGCCGAGAGCTTCTCGCCGCGGTCGGCTGGCGTCGGGACAACGGGCCACATGCAGGCGGATGCATGTGCTCAACAAGTGCCTGAGCCAAGCCTCGGGCGACGGGGAATCTAGTTGCCATGAGACACGACGAATCGGCGGAGGCCCCGGTGACTCGTCCAGTGCTGTTCGTCGTGGACGCGGATGTGCAGGCGCGCGCTCGGACGGAGTCGGCGCTGGCCCGCCGGTTCGGCTCGGACTACAGCGTCCTGTCGGCCGCCTCGGCGTCGGCCGGGTTAGCCACCCTGGAGCGGCTGGCCCGCGTCGGTACGCCGGTAGTGCTTGTGGCCGCGGACCTGCACCTGCCCGGGATGGGCGGCGTCGACTTCCTGGAGCGGGCCCATCAACTGCACCGGGACACGAGCCGGGTGCTGCTGGTGACGATGGACCGGCACGGCACCCGCATCCCATTCACCGAGCTGGCGACCCTCCAGCGCGCCACCGCGCTGGGACTGATCGACAGGTCGTGGTGAAGGGATGGGTCACTCCGGAGGAGTGGCTCTATCCCCAGGTGCAGGAGGCGCTGACCGCCTGGACGCTGGCGCACGGCCCTCGCCACGTCGTCTACCGGATCGTCGGGGATCACTGGGCGCCGCGCAGTCACCAGCTGCGGGACCTCCTGTCCCGCAACGGCGTCCCCTTCGAATTCGCCGCGGCCGACTCCGACCGCGGCCGGCAGCTTGTCCGGGACTTCGGGATCGATGCCGCCCGGCTGCCCGCGGTCGATCCACTCCAGCGGCCGGGTGCTGTACGACCCGAGCACCGGCCGACCTCGCCGCCTCCCACGGAATCGCCACCCGGCCGTCCCAGCCGGTCTACGATCTCGCGGTCCTCGGCGCGGGTCCGGCCGGCCTGGCCGCCGCGGTGTACGGCGCGTCCGAAGGACTCCGGACGCTGGTGATCGAACCGAAGGCGATCGGCGGGCAAGCCGGAACCAGCTCCATGATCCGCAACTATCCGGGGTTCACTCGCGGCGTCGCCGGCGCCGAACTCGCTCACCGGGCGTGGGAGCAGGCCGTCCTGTTCGGCGCGGAGGTCATCTTCCCGCAGCCTGCCAGCGGGCTCGCCGCGCGCGGTGCTGACCGGGTGATCACACTCCTGGACGGAACCGAGGTGGTCGCCCGATCCGTCCTCGTCGCCGTCGGGGTGACCTACCGGCGGCTACCGATCCCCGCCCTCGACCGGCTCGTCGGCTCTGGGGTCTTCTACGGGACGGCCAGCGCCGAGGCTCCCGCGCTGGGCGGCGAGCAGGTCTACGTCGTGGGCGGGGCCAACTCCGCCGGTCAGGCCGCGCTGCACCTGGCGAAATTCGCCGCCCGGGTGAGCTTGCTCATCCGGGGCGCCTCGCTGACCGCCGGCATGTCCGCCTACCTCGTCACCCAGATCGAGGCGACACCCACCATTGACGTCAGGCTCCACACCCGCGTGGTCGACGGCCGCGGCGAAAGCCGCCTCGAAGCCCTCACCCTCGAGGACACGCAGACCGGACGCCGCGACGAGGTCCCCGCGGCCGCCGTCTTCATCCTCATCGGCGCCGAACCACACACGGACTGGCTGCGCGATAGCGTCCACCTCGACGACCATGGGTTCGTCCTCACCGGAACCGACGTCCCGGCCAAAGCATGGCCGGCCACCCGCGCACCGCTACCCTTCGAAAGCAGCCTGCCGGGTGTCCTCGCCGCCGGCGACGTCCGCCACGGCTCGGTCAAGCGAGTCGCCGGCGCGGTCGGCGAGGGAGCTGTCGCCGTCAGCTCCGTCCACCACTATCTCGCCGAACTCGCCGCCTCCATCCCGGCCCAACGCTGACCGGTGCCCACCGGCGCCGCCGCCCCAGAAAATCCGCCGATAGGCCCCCTTCGCCTCGGCTCAGGTGGAGCTGGGCGAGCTCGCCGCGGGAGGTGACTCCGGCCTTCGTGAAGATGTTGCGGAGGTGGAAGGCGACGGTCCGGTGCGACGCCCAGCACTGGGCGGCGATGTCCTTGTTGGACATGCCTTGGCCGACGAGCTGGGCAACCTGGCGTTCCATGTGGTGAGTTCCAGCGGTGTGGACGGGTCACGCTTGCGGGCTGCTCGGGCAGATGTCGCCGCGCACCATCGCCGCGGGTGGTCTGGGCCCCGCCACGGTCGGAGCTGTGCTGCTCTCGATGACGGGTTCGGACGCGCAGTTCGCGTCGGACCTGCTGCCCGGCATGGTCGTCCTCGGGTTCGGTGTCGGCCTAGTCTTCGTCGCCGTCGCCGTCACGGCGATCGCCGGCATCCCGGCCCAGCACGCGGGCATGGCGTCGGGATTCCTGATGACCGGCCACGAGGTCGGCGCGGCACTCGGTGTCGCCATCCTATCCGCGATCGCGACCGGCGCCGGCAGTCTCACCGACGCGGCCGGTCTCGTGTACGGCTTCTCCTCAGCGCTTGTTGCGACCGCCGTCCTCACCGTCCTCGTCGGTGTCGTGGCCTGGCTGCGATTGTCCGCCGCCCCGATGACCGGGGCCGCAGCTATGCACATGCACTGACCCTGACGCTGGCCCACGGCCAGGCGGGTTCGATTGACCACGAAGGGTGGCGCCCCCGTCTGCGGCGCCACCCTTCAGCTGCCGCACTGCCGCGGACGCCGCAGGCCCATCGACCCATCGCGCGCCGGTGTCTGCGGAGATCTATGCGGCTGTCCTCCTGGCTCGCGGCTGGCCGGGGATCCTGTTCTGTCGACGCTCGTACAGGAGGTGTGCGCCGAAGAGGACTGCTGCTGCGGTCACGCCGATTGCGGTGGCGGCGACCTCGCCGAGGCGGATCGAGTGGGTCAACAATAGCGCCAGGCCGGCGCCGCCGAGGATGCTGTTGACGGCCGCGATGGTGCTGGCGCCGGTGAACAGCATCGCGGCGGGCCCCGAGTGGAGTCCCACGGTTGCCATCTCGGCCGCCAGTTCGGAGTCCTGTTCGGGCGGATCGAAGAATTCCTCGGCCTCCGGCAGCAGCGTCCGATAATAGCCGCGGATTTTCTGTATTCGAAGCAGGAAATGGATGTTCTGCAGGGAGTCCCGCAGAAGCGCGATGAAGGTGAGTTCGCCCAGGATGAAGAGCGCGGGCAGCACGGCGGTGACGATCGGAGCCAGCGGAACTCCGGACTGCGCCGTGAATCCGAACGCGATCAGCGCAGCCGATACGCTTCCCAGGTAGATCGAGCCGCGACCCACCATCTCGCCGACCATGGCGCCGCGGGCCGACTGCAACACGAAGTGCTCGGTGACCAAGGCGCTGATGAAGAACTGTTCACGAGTGTGCTGGTCCACGGTCACTGCTCCTGTCACCTGAGACGGGCGCTGATCGCTGCGCAGGGTCCGGGCTATCGGACCTCCATCGGAACACGTCGGTCACGATGTCGCTGCTCATAGTCCTGTTCTCACGCCGCTGCCACCTAGTCCGAGTTCGCGTCGCACCAACTGAGCCGACTGTGCCGAGGACCGCTGTTCGTCCACCTCGGTAGGTTCTGTGTCCGGAATCATCGATCCGTCCTCTCCCGTGGGCGCTGGTCCTGTTCGCGGGGATCGGGCTGAGCAGTCAGGTCTTCGGGCATCTTGAGGAGTCCAACGGCAGTGGCAGAGCCGAGTCGGTACGCGGCTTGCAGTTGCTCGACGGGACATCCCGGCACGGCCCCGGTGCGCCATGAGGACCGGAGCCGGGACGGGATGAGACGGAAATCGCGCCGACCCCGCTTACCCACTCCGTCGGTGATCGCGGAATGAAGAGGGTTTGCGGCTGCCCTCGCCTGTCTCGGCCGCGGAGGTCTATTCGTCGTGTTCGATGAGCCGTACGGTGGAGCTCCGGCCCTTCGGGGCTGATCGGCTCCACCAACGGGGAGGGGGCCCAGCATGCAGCACGATCTTGAGATGCCGGGAACCGGGGGCGAAGCGTTTCCGACCGATCCGTCCGGTCTGCCGGAGGCGACCGGGCCGGCGCTGCTGGAGTTGGGCGACGGCGACGTGCTGGATCTCCGGGTCGGCGCGGTGGCGAAGCGGCTCGGCGGACGCCACGGTGCGGATGCTCGGCTACAACGGCTCGATTCCCGGCCCGACGCTGAAGGTCCGGCAGGGCTCGGAGATCGTCGTGCACGTCACCAACGAGGGCGACCTCGACACGACCGTGCACTGGCACGGGCTGCGGCTGGAGAACCGGTACGACGGCGTGCCGCACGAGACCCAGGCGCCGATCCCGGTCGGCGGCGAGTTCACCTACCGCATCCAGTTCCCGGACCCGGGCCTGTACTGGTACCACCCGCACATCCGGGAGGACTACACCCAGGAGATGGGCCTGTACGGCAACATCCTGGTGGTCCCGGCGGAGCCGGACTACTGGCCGCCGGCCGACCGGGACGTGGTCCTGACCCTGGACGACATCCTGATCGAGGACGGCAAGGTCGCGCCGTTCAGCCCGTCGGAGACCACCTACGCGGCGATGGGCCGGTTCGGCAACCTGATGCTGGTCGGCGGCGAGACCGACTACCGGGCGACCGCCCGGGCGGGCGAGGTCGTGCGGCTGTGGCTGACCAACACCGCGAACACCCGGGTGTTCAACGTCCGCCTGCCCGGCGCCCGGATGAAGCTGGTCGGCGGGGACAGCGGCCGGGTCGAGCGGGCGGAGTTCGTCGAGGAGGTGCTGCTGGCGCCGTCGGAGCGGGCGGTCGTCGACGTGCTGTTCGACCGGCCGGGCGAGCTGACGCTGGAGCACCGGACCCCGGACCGGTCCTACCCGCTGGCGACCGTCTCGGTCGACCGACGAGCCGGCGACGCCGTCGGCTGCGCGGCGAGTTCGAGGTGCTGCGCGGAGCGCGCCGGAGCTGGCGGCCGAGCGGCGGTCGCTCGACGCGTGGCTGGCCGCGCCGCCGGACAAGATCCTCGCGCTGGTCGCCGAGATGGACGACCCCGCGGCCGCCGCCGGCGGGGCCGGTGGTGTACGCGTGCCCGATGCACCCGGAGGTCACCAGCGACGAGCCCGGCCGCTGCCCGAAGTGCGGCATGAAGCTGCTGGCCACGGCCGCGCGGTCACTACGCGTGCCCGATGCACCCGGAGGTGACCAGCGACGAGCCCGGCCGCTGCCCGAAGTGCGGCATGAAGCTGCTCGCCGGTGCAGCCGATGGCCAGGCCGGCATGGACCACGGGCCCGGGATGCACCACGGCGGCCACGACGCGGCACGACCAGCACGGCCACGGCGCCGACTGGACGACCACGCCGGGCACGATGCGCCGATCCCACGGTTCCGGCCGGCCGCCGGCATCGAGTGGGAGGACGACATGGTGGCGGTGAACCGGCAGACCACGGCCGCCACCATGCACTGGATGTTCGTCGACCGGACCGCCGGCGCCGGCAGACGCCGGCGATCGACTGGCGGTTCACGGTCGGCGACCGGGTGAAGATCCGGCTGGTCAACGAGATGGACTCCGACCATCCGATGCACCACCCGTTCCACCTGCACGGCGCCGGCCGGTTCCTGGTGCTGGCCCGCGACGGGCAGGCCGAGCCGAACCTGGTCTGGAAGGACACCGTGCTGGTCCGGACCGGGCAGACCGTCGACATCCTGTTCGACGTCAGCAACCCCGGTCTGTGGATGGCGCACTGCCACATCGCCGAGCACATGCAGAGCGGCATGATGTTCAGCTTCACCGTGGCCCGGCAGCCGGCGGCACGCCGTGAGCCAGGACGGGACGGCGGCCGCCGCGGCGCCCGGGCGACGGAGCGCTGGATGTGGTCGTGGTCGGCGGGGGCCAGGCCGGTCTGGCCATCGCCTGGCACCTGGCCCGGCAGGGTCTGCGTTTCGCTGGTGCTGGAGGCGGCCGCCGAGCTCGGCCACTCCTGGCGCAGCAGGTGGGACTCGCTGACGCTGTTCACCCCGGCGCAGTACGACGCGCTGCCCGGCATGCCGTTCCCCGCTGCCGGCCGACACCTACCCGACCAAGGAGCCGGTCGCCGACTACCTGCGGGCCTACGCCGACGCCTTCCAGCTGCCGGTTCGGCTGAACGCCCGGGTCACCTCGCTGAGCCGCAGCGGCGACGGCTTCGAGGTCCGCACCGCGGACCGAGACGTTCTCCGCCCGGCAGGTCGTGGTGGCCACCGGACCGTTCCAGGTCCCGTTCATCCCAGCGGCCGCCGGCGGGCTGGACAGCTCGGTGACCCAGATCCACGCCGCTGACTACCGCAACCCGCAGGCCCTGCCCGACGGCCCGGTGCTGGTCGTCGGCGGCGGCAACTCCGGCCTCCAGATCGCCGAGGAACTGGCCGCGCAGCCGGCCGGTGGACGTGTCGATCGGCGACGAGCCCGCCGATGCTGCCGCAGCGGCTGCTGGGCAGGGACCTGTTCTGGTGGCTCACCCGGCTCGGTCTCATGCGGGTGCCGGCCGAGTCGCGGCTCGGCCGCCGGGTGCAGGCCCGCGGCGAGTTCGTGATCGGGACCAGCCGGCGCACGTCTGCGAGCGGGCCGGGGTCACGATTCCGGCCGCGGCTGGTCGGCGCCGAGGGGCGCACCGTGCGATTCGCCGACGGCAGCACGCTGGACGTCGGCGTGGTGGTCTGGGCGACCGGCTACCGCTCGGACTACTCCTGGATCTCCATCCCCGGCGTGGTCCGGGACGGCCGCGTCGCTCATCGCCGCGGCGTCACCGACGTACCCGGGCTGTACTTCCTCGGCCTGTCCTGGCAGCACACCCGCGGCTCGGCGCTGCTCGGCTTCGTCGACGACGACGCCAGCCACATCGCCGACCGCATCGCCGCCGACCGGGCAGGCAACGCGCCTCCAACGAAGCGACCACCGGCCCCTCAGGCGTCGGACTGACGCCGCCGCCGATGCGCGCTCCAGCCGGCCCTCGAAGCGCGGGTCGCCGCCGGCGCACCGGGCGCGCTGGCACGCATCGAGGCCCCGCGTGTCGGCCTGGAGTGGGACGGCGCGGCGGGACAGCTGGCCCGCGGCACCAGCCGTGCCCTCCGAGCGGACGACGCTTTCCGGGCGGCCAGCGTCACCAAGAGCATGACCGCCGTCGTGGCCGTACGGCTCGCCCACGACGGGGGCCTTGCGCTCGACCAGCCCCTTGGCGACCAGCTCGACCCCGAGCTGCTGGGCCGCTGGTCCGCCCTCGACGCACTTCCCCGCAGCACGCCACGGCACTGCTCACGCACACCGCCGGCGTGCCCAACTACTTCAACGAGGAGGACTTCCTGGCCCGACTGCGCCAGGACCCGGGCCACGTGTGGCGTCCGGTCGAGCTGGTGGATCACGCCGCCACGCACGGCACGGCGTCCTTCCCGCCCGGTAAGGGCTTTGCGTATTCGACACCGGCTATGTGATTCACCGGGATCCTGGTGGAGCAGGTGACCGGTCGGCCGCTCCACAGCCGTCTACCGGGAGCTGGTCTTCGACCCACTCGGGATGGATTCGACATGGCTCGAGGGTCACGAGCCGGCCCGAGAGACAGGAAGCGGCACACCACTACACCGGCGAGCTCGACTGGACGACGATCTCCCCGACGATCGACTGGGCCGGCGGCGGCCTCGTGACCACCGCAGCCGACCTGGCCAGCTACCTACGTGGACTCTGGTCCCGGCAGATCATCGACTCGTCCGGGCTCGAGGAGCTGACCCGCTGGACACCCGGAGCGTCCTTCCCGCCCGGCCACGCGCTGCGCTACGAACGCTACGGCTTGGGCATGGGCGCGCCAACACCGTCGACGGAGTCAACCTGCTCGGGCAACCGGCTTCATCGGCGCGTTCGCGTGCTACGCGCCGGACTACGACGCAGTCCTGGTCGGGACCCAAAACGCCTCGGACGTCGACCGCTGGCCAGTAGTGGCCGCGCTCTGCGAACAGCTACGGGACACAGTCCCAGCCGAATACTCCGACCGAAGGGACCGACCGTGACACCGGCGGAGCCAGCTCCCCGGCAGGCGACGCCGTCGCTTCGCCGACCTGTGCTGTGGGGCGTCGTGGTTGGCGCCCTTCAGGCCGCCTCGCCGCTCGCGTTCTGGTGGCTCGACCCGGCGACGGTGTACGCGCTCGGGCTGGCCGTGATCGCGGCGGTCTACATCGGCTTCGCCGTGGCCGACGGACGGGCATCTGTCATCGTCGTGGAAGTTGCGTAGCCGCCGTCTTCGTAGTGCTTGCCGCGGCGGGTGTCACCGGGTCGGCGTGGCTGCTGGTGCTCGGCTTCATCGGCCATGGGCTCAAGGATCTCTGGCGGCACCGCAGCCACTACGTCGCCAAGACTCGATGGTGGCCGCCGTTCTGCCTCATCGTGGACTGGGTCGTCGCCGCGGCCATGGTCGTGCTGATCATCGTCAGCATCCGGTTCCACGGCTAGGACAGGCGCCGGCGACAGTCGACCGGTCGCGGATCTTGCGCTTGGTGTGGCGCATGGTCCTCGCCTGATGGCCCGGATCCTTCAATGGATCGGATTCTGCAGGAGCCGGGCGGGCGTGTCGGGATGGTCGTCGAGGGCTTGGTGGGCGAGTCCCTCGGCCGCCTCCTGCCGGCCGGCCTCGACCGATCGTGGCCGCGGGTCTGGTCGAGGAACGACAAGGCGTGCCGAGCAGCGCGCCGGCCAGCGCCAGGCGGCCAGCTCGCCGGTACACCTCGGCCATGCCGAGCGCGTACCTGTCGGTGGGGCCTACCGGAGGGAGGCAAGCAGGTCGTTGCAGGCCTGTTCGCACTGCCGGCATGCCTCTGCACAGATGCGGCAGTGCGCATGCATGGAGGCGTGCTGCTGACATTCATCGCCGCAGCTTCTGCATGCGGTGGCGCAGGCTTGCAGGACGGCGCGGGTGAGATTGGCGTCGTACCCGGTGTGCCGAGACAAGACGCGGCCGGTGGCGTCGCATATGTCGGCACAGTCGAGGTTCGTGCGGATGCACTGGGTGAGCTCGGCGACCACCTG
The DNA here is from genome assembly GCA_963770145.1 of uncultured Actinomycetota bacterium. Lineage (GTDB taxonomy): Bacteria > Actinomycetota > Actinomycetes > Mycobacteriales > CADCTP01 > CADCTP01. The sequence continues at coordinate 39,742 of CAVYOJ010000009.1, forward strand.
CTCGCTGAGACCTGCGTCGGCGCAGGCTGTGCAGGCCTGGGTGCAGTCGAGGCAGGCTTCGATGCAGCTGACAAGCTTCTGCTTGTCCACGCCGCCGAGATCAGCCGGGTAGGTATCCAGCATCTCCGCCGTATGGGACATGATTCACCTCCGCAGGGCTGGTATCGCCCTGAGTCTGACGGCTGCCAAGGTCGATCGGATACCCGCGCCACGGGCCTGCAGCTCGGCGACCGTAGCGTCCTTGTCCTGGCGCACCACCTCGGCCAAGACCTCGTCGACCCCGAGCTGGCTGCCGACGGCCTCGGCCGCCAGCCAGGCGTCGCCGGCGACCATGATGGCAGCCTTCATCCATGAATCGAATATGTTCGACCGATCCAAGGGGACCTGGGGTATACCACTGATCTTGGACAGGTCCTCTCGACTGGGAGGATGCGTCCATGCCCGAGCAGCGCCGGAGGTTCAGCCCGAGGTGTGGCAGCGGGGGGAATGTGGTCGTAGTCGATGCCGCCGTCCGGCGGTTTCGGGTCGTAGTCGAGGGCTAGTTGCACCTGGCGGGCGGTGCGTTCGTCGGCCAGGCGGGCGGCCAGGTGCAGCGCCATGTCGATGCCGGCTGAGACCCCCGCGGACATGACGAGGTTGCCGTCCTCGACCCAGCGGCGGCGGTAGCCGGCGCCGAGGTCGTCGAGGATTCCCGAGTAGAACCAGTTGGTCGTCGCGTCGCGGCCTTCCAGCAGGCCGACCGCGCCCAGGATCAGCGAGCCGGTGCAGACCGAGGTGACGAACTCGGCCGACGCGGCGGCCGAGCGGACGTAGGCACGCACGGCGGGGTCGCTCATCGTCCGGATCGTCGGCAGGCCCCCTCCCGGCACGACGACGATGGTCGGGTGCGGGACGTCGGCGAACGTCCGGTCCGGCACCATCGGGACCCCGACGTCGGTGCGCACCGGCTCGCGGCGAGCTCCCACGACGACCGCGGGCGGCGGGGGACTGGTGGGACGCCCTGGGACGGCACTGCCGTCCTCATAACCCAGCGAGCGCCTTGACGGATGTCCGCACATCGGCAAAGTCGGCCGTTGCGACTCGTCGCGAGCGTCATCAGGTCAACCCACGCTTGTCACCAGGCGTGACCCCCGGGGGCTGCCCGGTCCGCCAAACACAGCGACATCTGGCCCGGCCTGGGCTGTCGTTGCGTCTCCGAAGACTTACATCGGGAGGGAGACGCGACACTAGAAGACAGCAGTGCCCCTATTCAGTGCGGCGAGGATCTCCTGGTCGCTCCGGCGGCTACACATCGTGGCCTCATGCTCGCGGAGCCAGTCGATCGTGACCTCGTGCTCACGGAGCCAGCCGATGATGTCCTCGGTGGTCCAGCTCGCGGATTCCTGCCGCAGGCGGGTGCGTCTGGCCGCCTCCCGGGCTCGCTTGGCCGCGGCGGCGTGCGCCGGATCGCAGTAGCGCGCCGGGGCTGCCCCCGGCCCTGATAGGCCACCGCCGCGCCGCACCAGCCGCAATCCACAGCCCGGATTATCCGCCGCCCCGAATTTGCCGAAACCGGCGGATTTCCGTGCGCGGGCGGGGAACGCTCCCCGGCTGTCCGGCCGCAGGGGTTCCCCCACCCGTCGCTGCGATCATCGTGCGGCGTTCTCAGGGAGGAGACGACGTGAGCTGGGACCCGGAGCACGTTGGCGGAGTGCCGGCAGCCGTCATCGGCACGGGCTTCGCTATCGCGGGGGCCTTCCTGCTGGGATCGGGCCACGCGGTCCAGGGCGCCTACCTGTTCACGATCGCGGCCCTCGCTTGGGTCCTGGCCTACCTGATGCTCGAGAAGGGAGACGAGCAGTGAAGCACGAACCAGTTCCGAGCCCGGGGCCGGACGGTCAGTAGCTTGGCCCGATGTCGATCGACTTCCCACCCGCGCTCCGGCGCTACTGGTCGGCCATCGTGTTGGCCGGCGCCGCGGTCGTGTTCCTGCTCGTGGGGGTACCCACGAGAGATGCCGTGGCCGGTGCCGGCTTCGCCTTCTTCGGTGCAGCAGCGACGCGGATGATCGACATCGCCAGGGAACGACGCGAGGAGACCGCCGAGGAGGATGCGCGCCGCCGCCGCGATCTGGACGAGACACGGCGGCTTGCCTACATGGCGCTCGTCGCCGGAACCACCGAGCACCCTGAGCTCGTCGCCACCATCGCGAATGCGCTCGCTCACCATGGGTCGCGTGCCGACCCGGACGAGGTCGCTGTGAACGTGGCGGCGGTCATCAGCGGTAAGGACAACGCCGAGAGTCGGCGCTGGCTCCTGGCCCAGGTCGAGTTGATAACCGCCGAACTCGACGAACGCTCCTAGACGCCAGGGACCGGTGGGGTTCCTCACCCCGGGCCTGGTGCCGCGCGGTGTCGTGGTGTTCTGACCCCGCCGGGTGATGATGGGCCGCATGGCGCTTCCCGAGCACCCCGCCCGTGTCCGGGTCACCCTCGCCGACGGCACCGTGGGGTGGCTCGCCGATCCGCCCGAGGCTCCGATCGGGTCGGCGCAGCGATGGCAGCTGGTCGACAACCGCGCCGACGCCGGGGTGTGGCCGTGGCCGCGGGCGCTCGAACTGGAGCGGGCCGCCCGGCAGCCGTGGCGCCGCCAGTACGCGTCCGCCGAGCGGGTGAACCCGGCTCCGTCGGCGGTGTTCCGCGCGACCTGGGTGAGCAGGCTCGGGTGTGCGAGGTGCCGGACCCAGACCGGGTCGCGTGGGTGTCATTCGGGCTGGCCGGCCCGGCGTTCGGCTACGACGACGACCGCGACCCGGTGCTGCTGCCACTCATCGCCTCTTCCGCCGAACGTGTCCTCGCGCGTCAAGACGGCCGAAGATGAAACGCCACTACTCCATTTTACCAAAAAAACGGTTCAGTCGCGATCGACCTGGGCAGCCGCGAACAGCGTTCCGAGCTCGGCATCGGCATCGGATGCGCTGATTTGCATCGCCCTGCGGCGCTGAATGAGCTCGCTGGCCCCGTCGACCAGCGCTAGTTGAGCGGCAGTGCTACCTTCGCGCGTCAACGCCACAAGCCGGTTGATGAGCGGGAGGAAGTGCTGTTCAAGTTCTTCCGCGTCCTTCGGGGTATGTCGAAGCCAGCTCAAAGTCCAGCCCATCAAGCTCGTTAAGCAGTGGTGACAGCCAGCTGATCTGCAGCCTGCCGTCCTCGAGCTGCCAACCCCGCACCCTGAACCACTGCACCGACTGCACCGCAGCCTCACTCGCCAAGTGGAACTGGTAATGGGAGAGAATTGCCGCCGATTCGTTCGGGAATCGGACCAGTGTCGCATTTTGTGTCAACGCGCGCACGGAACCAGGCCAACCTATGAGGAAGCTCTCGCCGGACTGTGGATCGATGTTCGGTGCGATCCAGCGTCGTAACTTTTCGCCATCAACTTGCCGCGCCATTGACGCCATCCCCCCGGTCAGAGTGCCATTCCACTGTCTTTACGCCTTTCCGTCCTTCTCGACCAGCTTGGCGAGATCGATTTCCTTCTGGTTGGCCGCCGCCGACCCCTGGGGACCACCCCCGACCGCGGGGTTCGCTAGGACCGTTCCCCGTCGGCGCGTGAATGATCCCCGGTTTCGTAGACTTCGGGGCGCCGGAAAGCGTTCACGGGCCGGCCTCCGCGGAGGGTCGGCGGTCGTTCCTTCTCGTCCGGGTCGGGACTCTCCCGCTCGGTGCCGCTCCTCCCGGCGAGGGGCAGGGATGAGCGACACCCAACTAAGGGCTCAGGTCGCGCCGAGCTGGTCGGCGTAGGCAATGAGATTCCGACCGTCCTCGGTCAGCGTCATCGCGTGACTCTTCCTAGGGATGAGGAAGCCGGCCCGGACCAGCTCGCCGATCGTGCGCTGCGGGTTGGCCGAGAACAGTTCCGGGGCGGCACTACGGAAGTTGCGAATGTGCTGCGCCGCTGCCCCGCGAGTCTTCCCATTGGCAACCTTCAGCACACGAGCGGCCTCATCGAGTGTCATGGCGGTGGTTCCTTCCGTGAGGCCTAGCCGAAGATCAGACCGAGGACCCAGATGGCGACGGTGATCCAGAACAGCAGGAAGAAGATCCCCAGCACCACCTGCACGATGCGGAGGAGCCCATGACCGACGCTCCTCAAGGCGGTCTGGGTGGCCCTCTCCGGGGTGACGACCGGGGTGATCCCTGTGCTCGGCCGGGTAGGCGGTGGCGTGGGCGACCTGGGCGTCGGTGAGGCCGGTCACCCGCTCCCCGTGGGCGGCGAGGGTGTAGCGAGGCATGGTGGTTCCTTCCGTGAACCGTGCGAGGGACCCTTCCGCTCGGCGCCGTCCACCTCTCCCCCCAAAGCAGAGGTGGGTGACGCCCAACGGAGGGTCAAGAGGCCGGCGTGGTTGACGCCGTAGGTGGCCTGGGCCTTGGTGAAGCCCTCGAACCGCGAGTTGCTCGATGAGCCCGGACCGGCTGAAGTGCTGGGAGTCGAGGTAGTCCTGGGCCTTGCCGGCTGCCTGCTCGTTCCAGTCCACCTCGACGTGGGCGACTGCGAACGTGGCGTCGGCCTTGGTGAAGTCCTCGAACTCCAACTGCTCGATCAGCCCGGACCGGGAGAAGTGCATCGAGCCGAGGTAGTCCTCGGCCTTGCCGATGGCCTGCTCCTGGGAGGCCGTGTAGTCGGGCACCACGGGCGCGGGCTTAGGCTTCGGGGCCGGGGTGGTCGCCTTCGGAGCAGGGGCCGGGGTGGTCGCCTCGGGCGTCGCCTCGGGGGTGGTCTCCTCCGGGGCTGGGGTCGAGCTGGGGGCGGGGGCAGCCGGGCAGCCGGGGCAGTCGTGGAGGTGCTCGCCGCAGCCGGCGGGGTCGTAGAGGCTGAGGTCAGCCCCGGCGCCGGTCGCCTGCCCGATGACGCCGAGCACGGCCAGGCCGAGGACGCCGCCGCCGATGATCTTGGTGCGCTTGCGCATGGTGGTTCCTCAGAGCCCTTTCGCGGGTTGTCGTCGTCAGCGGGTTGCTGACCGTTGGGGCGCCTCGGAGGCGCCTACCGTGGTCGTCGCAGCGTACTCTATTGAAGAGCTATGGGGTCTCTAAGGTCACCGTGCGATGCGTCACAGTCTCCACGGGGAGTGCTAGGTCTGCGGGATCATGCCGCGTCCCTATGCAGACCCTGTGGAGATCATCACCGCCCCGGTCCCCGCCCAGTCCCCGTTCATCCCCGCCGACTCCAAAGATCGTGGTCGGCGCGGTCGCCCCGGCCTCCCCCATCCGATCCCGATCGTGCTGCTCCCCGGCTTCGAGTACCGGATGCGCGAATGGCGAAACCCCCACACCCACGAAGTCCACTGGCGACTCGAACGCAGACGGTCCGCGCACTACAGCGACAGCGACGAATAGCCACACCCTCCAACGCGTGCTCTTGCCGCGTAGCTGGGGACCCGTGCCGTGGCAGGTGCGGAGCATGAACGGTGAACGAAGAGACGTCGAGAGCAGCTCGGCCGCCGTAACCTCTCGCTTGGCCTAGGGTAAGCGGGGCGAGGGGTGCGGCGCCGCCTTCTAGGCAGGAGGTTGTCGCGGCTCTCGATCGCAGTTCATCAGCTCGGACTGCCACCTCGTCGAGGAAACGGATCTTGCGCGCCTATCCGTCAAGCGGAAACATGTTCCTTCGATAGCTTAGGTGGTC
>CAVYOJ010000010.1:0-73259 GCA_963770145.1 uncultured Actinomycetota bacterium
CGCGAGTATCGCGTCTCCCTCGTCCATCGCTCACCGCTCCTCGGCCGATCCGCGAGCCCGTCGCCGCTCCCGCGAGGAGGCCGCCGACGGCGACGGGTTCCGGCGCAACGTCCGGCGGCTCCGGCGCCGGCACCCAGCGCTGCAGCATCGCGGCCAGCTCGCTCGGCTTGATGGGCTTGCTCAGATAGTCATCCATGCCCGCGGCCAGGCAGACGTCGCGGTCCTCGCGCAGGGCGTTGGCGGTGACCGCGATGATCCGCGGGCGCTCTTTCCGGGCCGGCCAGTCGTCCCGGATGCGCCGGGCCGCTTCGAGCCCATCCATGCCGGGCATCTGGACATCATCAGGACGACGTCGTAACGCTGCCGGGCGGCAGCGCGTCCAGAGTCTCCTCGCCGTCGGCGGCCACATCCGCCGCATAGCCCAGCCGCTGCAACATCAGGAGCGAGCGACCTTCTTGATTGATCACATTGTCTTCGGCGACAAGGATGCGGGGCAGAACCCGCGGGAGACCGGCTCCCGGAGCCGGCTCGCGGGGCCTCGCCGTCGCGCGGGGCTCCCCTGCAGGGTCCCTTGCCGAAGAGCCCGCAGCAGGGACCGGTGCAGACGCGCGCCCTTGATCGGCCGCATCAGGGAGCCGTCCGGATGATCCCCGCGCGAGGCCTGCGCGGAGAGGCTGGCAGGAGATGGAGATGGATGGCACCCCGGCACGCCGCGGAGGGCGCGGGGGAATCCAGCCCATCCAGGCGGGGTTCCGCCGGACAGGTCGATCAACACGGCATCGGGGCCACGTGCCGCCCTGCAGGAGCGCCAGCGCCTCCAGCTCCGAGCGGGGCGATCATGCGCGCTTCATCCCCCAGCGGTCCGCGGTACCGAGCGCAGGATGCTGGCTCCGCCTGCGGGCGCCACGGGGGTCACCACGAGCAGCGAGCGGCCCACAGAGGAACTCCGGCGGGCGGCTCTCCATGTACGCCGGCAGCGGCGCGTCGAAGGGCCCGGGGGGCAGCGTGAACCAGAACGTGCTCCCCGGCCCGGCGCGCTCTCGACGCCGATCCCCCGCCCATGAGCTCCACGAGCCGCTGCAGATCGCGAGCCCGAGGCCGGTGCCGCCGTAGCGGCGGGTCGTCGAGGCGTCGGCCTGGGTGAAGGGCTGGAAGAGGCGGCTCTGGGCTTCCGGCGGGATGCCGATGCCGGTGTCGCGCGACGTCGAAGCGCAGCGCAGCCGTGCCCGGCGTGCTCGGCGCGACGCTCGACCCGCACGGCGACCTCGCCCGCGTCGGTGAACTTGACGCGCGTTGCCGACGAGGTTCAGCGAGGATCTGGCGGAGCCGCGCCGGGATCGCCGCGGACGATCGCGGGGCACGTCCGGATGACGACGCAGGCCGAGCTCCAGTCCCTTCGCTGGGCCTGCTCGGCCAGCAGCTCGAGCCGTCCTCGACGACCGCGCCAGGGTCGAACTCGATGGCCTCGAGCTCCAGGTGGCCCGCCTCGATCTTCGAGAAGTCGAGGATGTCGTTGATGATGGTCAGGAGCGCTTCGCCGCGACCGCGCACGGTCTCGGCGTACTCGCGCTGCTCCGGCGTCAGCGCGGTCTCGAGGAGCAGGCCCGTCATCCCGATCACGCCATTCATCGGCGTCCGGATCTCGTGGCTCATGTGGCCAGGAACTCGGACTTGGCGCGGGTGGCCGCCTCCGCCTCCGCCCGTGCCTCGCGCAGCTCTGCGTCCCGCTTCTCGATCTCGCCGAGCATCGCATTGAATCCGTCGACGAGCTCTCCGACCTCGTCCGTCGACCGCTTGCCGGCCCGGAGCGCGTAGTCGCCGGCGCGCCGCACGCGGTCCATCACGCGCGCTAGCTCGACCAGGGGCGTGGTCAGTACGCGCGCCAGGAGGAGGGATAGCGCGACGCTCGCAAGGATCGACACGGCAACCAGGATGCCGATACGGCCGAGCTTCCTGTTCGCCTGAGCTCGCACGTCCGCGATCGCCCTGTCCGCGCCTCGGCGGGACTCCTCCATCAGGCGCGTGAAAGCCTGGCTCACGCTCATGTAGTCCCAGTTGGCCGTTCGCATGAACTGGCCGGACGTGGGACTCACCGTCGCCGCCGGCTCGATCACCGCCTCGGCGCTGGTTTCGTAGGCTTGGAGATCTCCGACCAGGGCCGTGACCAGGAGATCTTCCTCGGCGGTAAGCGGGTACTTGGCTTTCAAGGCCGTCATGTCCCGGAGCACGCCGCCCACGGTGTCGACCAAGGGCTGGCTGATCCCGCGCACACGGGCCTCGGCCATGCCTTGTCCGGCGTCGGACACGAAGTCGTGAAGCGCCGCGTGGTTCCGCGCGAGCCGGTCGAAGAGCAGCGTGATGTGCTGGGTCTTGGCCAGGTCTTGCTCGGAGAGGCGCTCGAGCAAGCTGGTGTGGGTCCTCAAGAGATCCACGGTGGCGAGCGCCAGCAATCCCGCGAAGATGGTGAGGATCGCGGGGAGGGCCAGGAACTTGGTCCGGATTCGGCTCCTCATGCTTGAGCGCCCTCGTCCTGTGCAAATGCGGCACCACGAGCGAACCAGCCGAGATTCAAGGAAGTTTGGCGTCACCGGGCCGCCAGGACGCCGCGGGTTGTCCATCGACTGACAAGAGTTGGCAGTCGCGCCGGCCGTCCGGATTGCAGCACGTGATCTTTGCGCCCATGTGGCTGGGGCCGCTGGAATACGCCAGAACGAGGAGCTACAGCTAAGCTAAGCTAGCCTCGAGGAGGACACCATGGCGCTCAAGGTCACGCGGGTCGACACGTGGGCGGTGACCATCGAGGACCGGGCCGGCGGGCTTGCCGCGAAGCTGGGCGCGCTGGCCGACGGCAAGGCCAACCTGGAGTTCGTCATTGCCCGCCGGGCTCCGGACCGGCCCGGGACCGGCGTGGCATTCGTGACGCCGATCGCGGGCGCCACGCAGCGGGCGGCCAAGCAGGCGGGCTTCGCCAAGAGCGCGACCCTGCACACCGTGCGCGTTCAGGGCCCGGACAAGCCGGGCGAGGGGGCTCGGATCGCGGCGGCGCTCGCCGACGCCGGCCTCAACGTGCGCGGCCTCTCCGCCGCCGCCATCGGCAAGACCTTTGTCACTCACGTGGCCCTCGACTCGGCGGCGGATGCCGCCAAGGCGGCGCGCGCCCTGAAGAAGCTGTAGGCACCCGGGCCGGCAGGCGGGCGGGCTCGCCGACCGGACGCCCGGCCGCGGGTGGCGAGGGCGAGGCCCGCCGGGCCCTGGTGGCGCCCGCGCTCGCTCACGGCGCTCACGGAGCGGGAATCGGGCATATGGACGTCGCGATCGTCGGCGGGGGCATCGGCGGGCTCACGCTCGCGCTCGCCCTGCACCAGCGCGGCATCCCCTGCCGCGTGTACGAGGGCGCGCCGGAGGTGAAGGAACTGGGCGTGGGCATCACGCTGCTGCCGCACGGCATGCGCGAGCTGACCGCGCTCGGCCTCGGCGAGGTGCTGGCGCGCCAGGGCATCGAAAATCGCGAGAGCTGCTTCTTCAACCGCTTCGGCCAGCTCATCTACGCCGAGCCGCGCGGCCGGGCCGCGGGCTACCCGGTCCCCGAGGTGGGCATCCATCGGGGCCGGCTGCACCTGGCCCTGTGGCACGCCGCGGTGACGCGGCTCGGGGCGGCGCGGGTCCTCGCGGATCACCAGTGCGTCGGGCTCGACCAGAGCGACCAGCGCGTGACGCTGCACTTCCGCTCGGCCGGGACCAGCGCGATGCGCGCGCCCGTCACCGCCGACGTCGCCATCGCCTGCGACGGGGTGAACTCGGTCGTGCGCCGGCAGTTCTACCCCGGCGAGGAGCTGCACTTCGGCGGCATCAACTCCTGGCGCGGCGTCACGCGCGGCAAGCCCTTCCTGACCGGCCGCAGCTATGTGCGTGTCGGCTCGATCCAGTCCGGGAATCTCGTGATCTATCCGATCGTCGACGATGTCGACGGGCAGGGGCGGCAGCTCATCAACTGGACCGCCCAGGTCGCGCAGCCCGGGTACGACCGCAACGACTGGAACAGCCGGGCCGCCTGGAGGATTTCCTCCACATCTACGCACAATGGACGTTCGGTTGGTTGGATGTCCCCGACCTGCTCCGCCGCTCCGATGTCATCTTCGAGTACCCCATGGTGGACAAGGACCCGGTCGATCGCTGGACCTTCGGCCGCGTCACCCTGCTGGGCGACGCCGCGCACCCGATGTACCCGCGCGGCTCCAACGGCGCCGCCCAGGCCATCCTCGACGCGCGCGCGCTCGCCGATTGCCTGGCCGCGGGTGGCGACCCGCGGCCGCGCTCCGGGCCTACGAGGCCGCGCGCTCGGGGCCGACGGCTCGAGTCGTGCGCACCAACCGCGAGCATCCGCCCGACTACCTCATCCGCCGCGTGGAGGAGCTGGTGGGCGATGCACCGTTCGACGACCTCGACCGCCACATCACCCGCGCCGCGCTCCAGCGGCTCTCGGACGAGTACAAGCGCATCGCCGGCTTCGCCCGCGAGGACGTGACGTAGCGCCCCGCGTCACCGTATCATGAGGCGGCCGCGAGCGCGCCGCATGACGCCATCTCGGCAGTGAACCATCGATCGAAGCAAAAGGGGCGACCATGGCGGGAGTGAAGAAGGACGAATTCGTCGGGCGGCATCTGATCGTCGACGCCTCGACCTACAGCCGGCGCAACCTCACATCCACGGACACCGTGTTCGCGCTGTTCGAGGCTCTGGCGCGCAACCTGGACATGACCCGGTGCTCCCGCCGATCGTGTGCCGCTATCCGTTCGCCAACGACGAGCTCGCGAACCTTTTGCAACGACATCGAGCTCGAGCTCGACCGCAAGGTGAAGGAGCTCGCCACCGGCAACGACAAGCCCATCGATCTGAGCCTGGCTCCGGTGCGGATCATGCGCGAGTTCCTGCGCCGGCGGCAGATGGAGGAGAGCGGCGTGACCGGCATGAGCATCTGGGCCGAATCGCACGCGGCCATCCACACGTGGGACGAGGACAACTACTACGCGTTCGACGCCTTCAGCTGCAGGGATTTCCGGCTCAAGGACGCGCTGCGCCTCCTCTTGACCCACTTCGATATCGAGGTGCTCAACTGCGTCAACCTCTTGCGCTTCCAGCGCTCCGCGCCCCGAGTGTCCAACTTCCAGATCAACGACGACTGGGAGGTGCTCGTCACGGGAGGATCGTCGGCGAGCTCGAGGCAGTCAACTTCGACGAACTGGGCTGACGTCCGGCCCGCTCGACGAGGCACAAGGTGACGGGACCTATTCTGATCACGCACTCGAAGCACGATAGTGCCGTCGGCCTCGCCTATCCATTGGCATCTCGGCTCAACGGGGCCAACGCCGCTGGTTTTGGTGACAAGGACGATCCCTTTGGCGGCATGGGTGCGAACGGCGCCCAGCACGTCGACGACGAGCGAGCCGAGATCGCGCTCCTGGCGCCCGGCGGCGTCTACGATTTCACGTCAGGAGGGAAGCGTGTCTTCAACCTGAACGCCGACGACAGCATCTCGAGCCACGGGGACGTGGCGAGAGCGGAGACGGGATACGTGCTGGCAAGGGCGATGGGACTGTGACAGTCCCGGTGGCCATGTCGTCCGCTTGACGCGGAGGCGGGGACGTCACGCGGGCCACGGCAGGCGCTGCCGGAGCGGGTCGATGTGAACGCCAACGGGTCGGTGTCGGCTGGCGACCGCGGGGCCGGAGCGCCAAAGTACTCGCGGTGGGCGCGGGCATCACGGGGGAGGGACGCTCGAGGAGAGCGTGCAGATCAGCGACTCCGCGAGCGGGTGGGCCGCAGCGGCCGCCCCGGAGAGTCAGCTCGCCGCGACCTCGCGGGGCCGCCTGGCCCCAACCGCGCGGCCGGCGCCGGTGACGAGCCGGAGAAAGGCGGGCGACAACCGCGGGTCGAGAGTGTCCCGGATCCCGTCGCCGAACAGGTTGAAGGCGAGCACGGTGACGGTGATGGCGAGGCCCGGGAACAGCACGAGCCACCACGGCGGGATCAGCGCGGTGATCGCGTCGGCCAGCATGTTGCCCCACGTCGGCGTCGGCGGCGGGACGCCGACGCCGAGGAAGCCGAGCGCGGCCTCGATGACGATCGCCACCCCGAGGTGGGTCGTGGCGAGCACGAGGTAGGGGGCCACGCACTGGGGCAGGACGTGCAGCGCCATGATGCGCACGGCCGAGGCGCCGGCGCGCGCCGCCTCGACGTACTGCATCTCGCGCACCGAGAGGGCGACCGAGCGGATGACTCGCCCGCCAAAGGGAATGCGGGTGATGGCGATCGCCACGATCACCGCCGGCAGCCCGGTGCCGATCGCCATCGAGATCGCCATGGCCAGGATGAGGTCGGGAAACGCCTGCAAGACCTCCATGACGCGCTGGCTCACAGGTCGAAGCGTCCGCCGAGATAACCGCAGGCGACACCCCACAGCGACCCGTCGTGGTGCCGAGCAGAACCGCCGCGAACGCCACGAACAACGAGGTACGGGCGCCGTAGATCACGCGCCACAGCGTGTCGCGTCCGACCTGGTCGGTGCCGAAGAACGACTGGGCGTCGGGCGGCTTGTTCATGCGCCCGAAATTGGCTTTGAGCGGGTCACGGGGGGCGATCCAGGGGCGCGAAGAGGGCCACGAGGATGATCGCCAGCGCCGACGAGCCGCCCGCGGTCGAAGGGGATTGCGCCGCGCGAACAGCGCCCAGCTCGCGCGCGAGCGAGCGATGGCCGGCTCGCCTACGGTTGGCGCGCGCGGGAGGCTGACGGAGGTCTCGGTCGCTCAAAACCGGATGCGGGGATCGAGCCAGGCATAGACAGGTCGACGAAGACGTTGACGACCACGAAGATCGCCGCGTAGAGCAGCACCAGGTTCTGCACCACGATGATGTCGCGCTCGATGATCGCGGTGACCAGGGCCCGTCCGAGCCCGGGCACGCCGAACGCCTGTTCCACGGCCACCGAGCCGCCGAGCACGAAGCCGAGCAGCACGCCCGAGATCGTGATCACGGGCAGGAGCGCGTTGGGCAGCGCGTGGCGCAGCACCATCTTCTCGGTGGCGCCCTTGGCTCGTGCCGTGCGCACGTAATCCTCGCGGATCACCTCCAGCAGGCACGAGCGCGACATCCGCGAGATGTAGGCGCCCTGGGCCAGGCCCAGAACCACGGCGGGCCCATGATGCTGGAGGTTCTGCCAGGGGTTCTCCCAGAGGTGGACGATGATGATCGGCGCCTTGAGCCGAACCAGAACAGCAGCGCCAGCACGATGAGCAGGCCGAGCCAGAAGCCGGGCACCGCGATGAAGAGGACGGAGAGCCACGCGGGCGACGGCGTCGGGCCAGCCGTTGGGCTTGACCGCGCTGGCGATGCCCGCCGGCAGCCCCACCAGCCAGGAGACGACGCGCGCGAGGAGCCGATCTCGGCGGTAAGCGGTCCGCGGCGCAGATCAGGTCGCCCACAGTGTCGCCGCGGAAGAACGACTTGCCGAGCTGCCCGGTCGCGATGTCTCGAGCCAGCGCACGTATTGTACGGGCAGGGGATCGCTGAGGCCGAGGTCGTCCATGATCTGCGCGCGATCCACCGGCGACATCCGCGCATGGCCCTCCACGCCGAGGATCGCGACCAGCGGGTCCCCCGGCAGGACGCGCAGGACCACGAAGATGATCATCGACACCCCGATCAGGGTCCCGAGGGCGAACAACGCCCGCCGAAGGAGGTACTGCCTCACGCCCGGCTGCCGACCGCCGCCCGCGAGCCGGCGCCTAGCCCTGGCAGCCAGACCTGATCCCAGCGGACCACGTCGTAGATCCCGAAGTACTTCGACGGGTTCTGGCCGCGCACTGGTTGTACCAGGCGTCGTTGATCTGCTCCTAGGCGACGGGGATAGCGGTGGATCCTGTTCGAGGATCGCTCGGCCTGGCGGATCATCGCCTTGCGCTTGTCGTCGTCGAGCTCCTGCTCGATCTGCGGGACGAGGGCGTGGAAGGGCTCGTTGATCCACTGCGAGTAGTTCTGCGGACCATCCTTGCCGTACCAGGCCGTGAAGTAGTCGGAGGGGTCCATCAGGGTGGACACGATGGCGCTGATGGTGAGGTCGAAGTTGCCGGCCACCGCCTCGTCGAACCACACCGACGTCTGGACCACGCGCAGGTTGGTCTCGATGTTGAGGTGCTCCTTGAGCATGGCCTGGATGGCCACCGACCAGAGCTTGAAGGTTGGTGTCGCGCACCAGGAAGTCGAGGCCCTTCAGCCCCTTGCCGTAGCCCGCCTCCTGCATGAGCTTCCGCGCCTCCTGGATGGCGGCTTCATGTCCTTCTGGTAGCCGAGCGCTTCTCCAGCTCGGCCCGCGGCGTCGACATCTCGTGGAACGGGTAGATGAAGCCGCCGACCTGCATGGGCGCCGTGTCCTTGACCACCTCGACCAGCGCGTGGCGGTCCATGGCCAGGTGGATGGCCCGGCGCACCGCGGATCGTCAAGGGGCTTTTCTTGTTCTGGTTCACCCAGAACGCCTGGATCACGCTCTGGTTGAACGCCGCCGCCGTCACGCCCTGCATCTCCTTGGCCTTGCGCCAGCACCGGGTCGAGCAGGCGGGCGTAGTCGACTTGCCGGAGATGAAGGCGCGCCGAGCTCCGGCGAGAACGGCGGCAGGTGGTAGATCTCGAGCCGGTCGAGATACGGCAGCCCCTTGTTCCAGTAGTTGGGGTTCCGCTCCATGATCCAGACTTCCTTGTCCTCCGCTTGACGTGCCTGAAGGGGCCGGTGCCGGGATAGTTCATGACCTGGCGCAGGTTGCCATCGTTGTCGTCCAGCGTCTTCTTGCGCACGATGATGTTCCAGCCGCTGGCGAAGGCGCCGAGCATGAGGCCTGCGGGCGCGCCTCGGTCATGCCGGAATTCGATCTTGTGCGGGTCCACACCACGATGTCGCCGACGGTGGCGAAGAGGGGCGTGCGGGGAATGACCACGCCCTTCGGCGGCCGCGCGATGCGCTCGTAGGTCGCCTTCACGTCTTCGGCGGTGAAGTCGGCGCCGTCGTGGAACTTCACGCCCTTGCGCAGGTGGAAGGTGTACTTCTTGCCGTCGGGCGAGATCTCCTACTTCCACGCCAGGTCGGGAATGATCGTCTGCCCGTCCTCGGGTCGCGACGGAGCAGGGTGTCGTACATCGGGCTCTGCGGGCCGATATTGGCCACGGTGCCCGACTGGTGCACGTCGTCGCCGCGCCGCCGGGCGGCGCGCTCGAACAGTTGCACCCGGGTGTGTAGCAGGGTCAGCGGAGTGCGCAGCTCGTGCGCCGCCTCGGCGACGAACCGGCGTTGCCGGGTCAACGCCTCGCCGAGCGGGGCGACGGCGCGCTGACCGAGCAGGGCTCCGACCAGGGCAGCGGCGGCGACGCCGATGCTTTCAGCGATGCCGAGCGCAGCCAGCAGCCGGTGCCGCTCCTGCTCCTTACCGGTCAGGTCGTACGCGGCCTGTAGCAGGCCGTTGGGTCGCCGCTCGGTGCGTATCTGGAAGTCCCGACCGGCCCGCTCGATCGTGGTCACCCGGGTTTGACCGGTGGCGCTGGTGGCGGCCAGCTCGAGAAGGTCCGGCAGGCCCGGCGGGCTTCCTGGCGTCCCGGTCAACGCGCCGTTCGGAGCTTGCAGGAACAGGTAGATGTCGTCGGGCGGATCGATCACGTCATCGGCACGATCCACGGCCGCCGCCGTCTGTCGGTCCACGTCACGGCGCTGCTCGTGTCCGACCAGCAGCCAGGCTGCACCGCCGACCAGCAGCACGGCGGAGGTGACGGCAGCGGCGGTCTGGACGGCTAGCCGGCGGCGCGCCCGGGTGGTCATTGCTCGGTCCACGATGGACGGACGATCCAGCCCGCCGCCGGGTCCGCCGGGCCTCATCGCCGACCGAGTTGGAAGCCGACGCCGCGGACGGTGCGGACCGCGTCCCGGCCCAGCTTCCCCCGCAGGTAGTGCACGTACACGTCGACGACGTTTTCGCTGTCAGCGTCCGTGAAGACCCGGCGGCGCAGCTCTTCCCGGGAGAGGACGCGGGTGGGGCGGCTGGCGAGCAGCGTCAGCAGCCGCGCCTCGCGCTCGGACAACTGCACCATGCCACCGCCCGCGTCCCGCACCTGCCGAGCCTGCAGGTCCAGCGACCGGCCGCCGGGCAGCGGAAGGTGCTCGGCACTGTCGAGGTGTCGGCGCAGTAGCGCGCGCAGCCGGGCGAGCAGCTCGTCGATCTCGAACGGCTTGCCCAGGTAGTCCTCGGCGCCGGCGTCGAGGCCGACGACGCGGTCGGCCACGGCGCTGCGTGCGGTGAGTATCAGCACCGGCACGCCCAGCCCCTGGCGGCGCATTCGACGGAGCAGCTCGATTCCGTCCAGTACCGGCAGCCCACGGTCGAGTACGACCACGTCGTACGGTCGGGTCAGCGTCCGGTGCAGGGCAGCCTGGCCGTCGCCGGCGTGGTCCACCGCGTAGCCCTCCTCGCCGAGCAGGCGGATCAGCAACGCAGCGAGCTGCGGCTCATCCTCTACCAGCAGCAACCGCGGCCGCACCCGCTCGACCAACCCGCTTTCCGACACGCCTGTCAGTATCGCCGGTCAGTCCATCGGGCTGGCTGTGTCCGCCGCTGCCCGTGAGCCGCGGCCGGCCTGAGCCCACCCGGCGGGCCCCGGCCGACGTTCCGGACACCGTCACGAGGCGTGGACTCAGAAATCTCTCAATCGCGCCGAGTACGGTCACCGTGCACGCCTCGGGTCCTGCCGTATCCGCCGCGGCACCCGCCTTGCCCGGCCGCCCGAGGTGGGGAGGCGCGATGGTCCGCTTCGTCGCCGCACCGGTGAACCTGAACCACCCGGGCCACTACCTGCACTGGGGTGTCATCCAGCTGTCGGTGGCGAACCTGATCGTGATCGTGTTGATGGTCGTGGTGTTCGTGCTTGCGCTGCTGCTGCCGTTCCCGAACGGGCGGCGCCGGCCATGACCGACCAGGCCGACGAGGGGTACGGCGGAGGGGGCTGGACGGGCGCGCTGCGCCGGCGCGCGGTGCGGGCGCTGCCGCCGGAGAAACTGCTGCCTGATCGCCAGCCGGCTTACGTGTCCAGCTGGATCTACGTGTTCGGGGTGCTGACCATCGCCGCCCTGGTGTGGGTGCTGGTGTCAGGTGCGTGGCTGGCGGTGGCCGGCCCGGCCTGGTGGCATTCCTCGACAGTCGGCCACTTCATCAACTCGATGCACCTCTGGAGCGCCGAGCTGTTCTTCTTCTTCATGGTGATCCACCTGTGGGGGCAGTTCTTCATGGCCGCGTGGCGAGGCCGGCGGGCGCTGACGTGGATCACCGGCGTGGTGGCGTTCGTCGGCTCGATCGCCACCGCGTTCACCGGCTACCTGGTCCAGCAGAACTTCGACTCGCAATTTATCGCCACCGAGGCCAAGGACGGCCTGAACTCCGTCGGTATCGGCGCCTGGTTCAACGTCCTGAACACCGGCCAGATGCTGCTCTGGCACGTCCTGCTGCTGCCCTTGGCGCTCGGGGTACTGGTGGTGCTGCACGTGCTGCTGGTCCGTCACCGCGGGGTGGTCCCGCCGCTTGATGCACCGGCCACCGTTGAGGTGCCGCCGACGGGGGTGTCACCGTGACCGCGACCACACACCGGCCGGTCTCCCGACCGCCCCGCGACCCAGCCGCGGAACCCTGGTCCGGGCCGTGGCGGCGGTTCGACATCGTCAAAGAGTTCGTCATCGCCACCGTCGTAGTGGCCCTGCTCACGGTGCTGCTCGCGGCCGTGTTCTCCTCCCCGGACGAGAAGCCGATCACCTTGCAGGCATGGGCGAAGGCCGACTCGAACGACTTCGTCGCCACCGCGGTGGCCGAGCTGGACGGGCAGAGCGGCACCGCCACCTACGGCGCCCCGTACAACAACGCCCCCGATTCCGGGCAGAAACTCGGCCCGCTACCGCTGCAGCGCTGGGGCGGCGTGCGGGTGCCGGTCGACACCGCCGACGACTTCGTCCTCGGCCCGCTGCGGGCGGTGCCCAACGACCCCGCCCTTACCGCGGCGCTGACCACCTACTCCGCCGCCCCCGCCGACCAGCAGAGCAAGTGGGCCAGCGCCTACGGTGACGCCCTGTCCACGGCGCCTGACGGCGACCCGGCGAAGGTCGCGAAGGGCGACTATGGCCCAGTCCCACCTTGACCGGCCGGCTGCTGAACCTGACTGCCAGCGGCGGCCTGGATGGTGCCCTGACCAGCGAGCGCGGCCAGTTCTACGCCAGCGACTACACCAAGCCGCTGATGTTCCTGGCTGACGGCTCCTACCTGGAGGACCAGGCTCGCGGCCAACACCTGGCCGGCGACCAGTGGGGGATGATGAACGAGACCGGGAACTACCCCGGTCAGGCCTGGCTGTGGCTCTACACGTTCTGGTACCAGATCAAGCCGTTCTCCACCTCGGACAACGCCGACGCGCTGGTGTGGGGACTGATGGCCCTGCTCACACTGCTGCTGTTGCTGCTCCCGTTCATCCCCGGACTTCGGTCCATCCCCCGGCTCATCCCCCTGCACCGGATCATCTGGCGCGACTACTACCGCCGCCAGAACAGAACCTGAGACCGGGCGCGCGAACTGCCCGGCCGACAGGACAGGACGGAGACGTGTGACCGCACCCAGGACGGCAACGGCCCGGCAG
Source organism: uncultured Actinomycetota bacterium (assembly GCA_963770145.1). Classification (GTDB taxonomy): domain Bacteria; phylum Actinomycetota; class Actinomycetes; order Mycobacteriales; family CADCTP01; genus CADCTP01. The sequence goes on from CAVYOJ010000010.1 coordinate 12,707, forward strand.
CGTCGCGGGTCCTACCGCGAGAACATGCTGACCGGGTTCAACGCGCTAGCCGAGCTGTATTACACGTACTGGGGCGAGTTCTTCCATCTCGCCGTCTTCGAACCGGGCGACGACCCAACCGATGCGGCGACCGCCTACCGGCAAACCCACGAGCGCTACCTGCAGGCCATCGGCGGGATCGCGGCCGGCCGGATCCTCGAGGTGGCCTGCGGAGGCGGTGCCCTCTCGGCATGGCTGGCGGACCATACCGACGCGCAGGTGCTCGGCGTCGACCTGTCGGACAGTCAACTGGCCCATGCACGGCGCCTGCTCGCTGACGGGCAACGACCGAACCTGCGGTTCGTCCAGCAGGACGTCATGCGCCTCTCCGACCTCTCCGAACCGCCGTTCGACGCTGCCATCTGCCTCGACGCCGCCTGCTACCTACCGGACCGGGCGGCGGCGCTGCGCGAGATCGCAACCAGGCTGCGACCCGGCGGGCGACTACTGCTGGTCGACTGGTGTCGCGCCGAGCGGATCACCGCGCTGCAGCGCGAATTGATCCTCGAGCCGCTGTGCCGCTACTGGGCGATCGCCGACCTGGAGACCACCGCCGGCTACCGCCGGTCATTCCAGACCGCCGGCCTTCGCATCCACCAGCTGGAAGACCTGTCCGACCGGGTGTTGCCTAACTGGGAGCGCGGCTATCAAGCCGCGCTACGGGCGCTGTCCGAACCGATCCGGCTCGGCGTGCTGCTGCGCCTGGCCGCCGACAGCGTCAAGCACGGCACGCTGGCCGTCCAGGCAGCCAAAGACCAGTTCCAGGTCGCCCTACTCGCCAAGGCGGCGGCCGAGTCGGGCGTACTGCGTTACATCTCCATCCTCGCCGAACGCGACGCCTGACCGACCGGCCGGCTGCTGGGGTGACGCCGGCGGTCGGGTACGCCGGCGGCGACGGACGCGGCTTGTGTCACGCCGTACTTCCTCAAGATCAAGCTGGTCCTCCGTCCTGGCCAGCGAGGAGGTGGGCACCACATGTTCCGCCGCCAGCTCGGCAAGCACGCCACGCTCCGGGTCGACGACGAAACGTTCTCAGGGCGGAGATGGCTGGACACACTCCGGCCGTGGCATCCTGAACCAGGCGCCGGCACCGTACCGAGCCGTTGTCTCACCCGATCCGGGTGGCTCCGGCGCTGGGGGAAGCGGATGGAAGGTGTGCGACGAAGCCTTCTGGGGGCTTTCAGCAGTCGATAGCGGGTCAGACGGTGTCAGCTGACCCGGACGTGAGGCTGCGACCATGAACGCAGGCGAGCGCGACAGTCGGCCGCGCCCGGACGCCGATCACCACCGTGTCGCGGCTGAGAACTTGTCTGCCCCGCCGTCGCTCACATTCCCGGACCTGCCGAGGCTCGAGCTGGACCAGTTGCTCGCGCAGCTGGTCGACCGCGCGCATGAGGTGCATGGCCGCGCAGGGCCGGCTGCGTGGCCTCCTGCGGGCTTCCCAGATGGTGACACGGGACCTAGCGCTGCCGGCGGTGTTGCGGCGGATCGCCGAGGCGGCCAGGGAGCTCGTCGGGGCCCGGTACGCGGCACTCGGCGTCATCTCGCCGACCGGCGGCTTGATCGAGTTCGTGCACAGCGGGATGCCGCCGGAGGCGGTGGAGCGGATCGGGCACCTGCCGCAGGGCAAGGGGCTGCTCGGCGCCCTCATCGATGACCCGCAGCCGATCCGGCTCCGGCGGATCGCCGACGACGCCCGTTCCACCGGCTTCCCGCCCGGGCACCCGCCCATGGACAGCTTCCTCGGTGTTCCCATCCGGATCCGGGATGAGGTGTTCGGCAACCTCTATCTCTCGGAGAGCACCCGGGGCGAGTTCAGTGCCGAGGACGAGGAGCTGGCCAAGGCGCTGGCGGCGACCGCCGCCGTGGCGGTGGAGAACGCGCGGCTCTATGAATCGGCGCAGACCCGCGGCGAGTGGCTGCAGGCGGTCGCCGCAATCACTCGGCAGGTCCTGGCGGCCGACTCGGCCAGCGCCAACGGGCCGCTCCAGCTCGATCGCCGAGGCCAGCGTGCGGACGGCCCGCGCTGACTTGGTCACGGTCGTCTTGCCGGCCGGCGACGGCGAGCTGCGGGTCGACGTCGCCGTCGGGACCGGAGCCGAGCAACTGTCCGGGATGACCCTGCCGATAACCGGGTCGTTGTCCGGCCAGGTCTTCAGCACCGGGGTGCCGGTGCGCCAGTCGACCGCGGACCGCGAGACCGCGGTCATCGCCGCCGCCGCGATGCTCGACCTCGGGCCGGTGCTCGCGGTGCCGCTGCTCGGCTCGACGCAGGTCCGTGGGGTTCTCTGGGCCGGCCGGCGCGGTGGGCAGCCGGCGTTCGGGCCGGAGGAGCTCGACATGGCCGCGGGCTTCGCCAACCAGGCGGCCCTGGCGATCGAGCTCGCCGAGGCGCGCGCCGAGCAACAGCGGGTCGCCATGCTGGACGAACGCGACCGGATCGCCGCCGACCTGCACGACCACGTGATCCAGCGGCTCTTCGCCGCCGGGTTGGGCCTGCAGAGCACCGCGGCAACGCTGGGACCGGGAACGCCGACCGACCGGATCCTCGCGACCGTCGACGATCTGGACGACACGATTCGACAGATCCGTACCAGCATCTTCCAGCTCCAGCAGGTCCGATCGCCAGCCTTCCGCGGCCTGCGCGCGCGGCTGCTCGACGTGGCCGCCGAGCTGACTGCGGTCCTCGGCTTCGCCCCGGCGCTGCGCCTGTCCGGTCTGCTCGACACCTTGTCCGACGATCTGGGCGAGGATGTCGTGGCGGTCGCGCGGGAGTCGCTCACCAACGTGGCCAGGCACGCTCGGGCCGGCTCGGTCGAGATCGACGTGGCCGCCGTCGAGAACCGGATAACAGTCGATGTCCGCGATGACGGGATCGGGTTGGGATCCACGGACCGACGCAGCGGGCTGGACAATCTGCACCAGCGCGCGGAACGCCGGGGCGGCAGCTTCGAGGTCCGGGCGCGGGAGCCGGCCGGGACCTGGCTGTGCTGGTCAGTTCCGATCAGCTGACGCACGAACACGCCCGACGTCCGTCGGACATAGCCGTCACGGCCGGATGCCGAGCACGTCGCCGACCGAGCGGCGCGGGCTGATCGAGCCGGACAGCTGAGCATGACCGAATCGCAAGACAAGTTGTGGTGAGCCGGCCATACCGAGCTCGGCCCGGAGCCGGCGTCGCGTCCATGGCAAGTCCAGCGCCTGTCCGACGGGCGAGGCCGCCAACTGCAGATGCGTGGCTCGCAGCCACACCGTGGCGAGCGCCCGACCGGCGTGGAGCCAGCTGATCGGCCCGTCGTACCGCGTGCACAACACCGCCAGGTCCGGCCTCTCCGCCGGCAGCGGGAACTGCTGCGGGTCTGCTATCCCGGTGTCGGCGACAGGAACGGAGAAGTCCCGCAGCGGCACGTCCGACGACCGCAGCCCGTACGGCAGGTCAGACAGGACACTGGGTCCGATGCCGTCGTCCGCAGTGTCATCGCCCCGGGACCAGCGGGCCAACTCAGCTCGCATCGCCGAATCCGCGTGTTCGATCCCATCCGCCCTATCCGTGAGCACGGCGAGCGCGACACGCTCGGACCCCGAGGCGAGCCAGTGCAACCAGGCTCCGTGGGCCCGGGCGTCCAGATCCAGCGTGGCCTTCTCCGCCATGGTCAGCGGGACACCGTCGAATCGATCCCGGACAGTGCGGCGACGGCCGACCTCACGGACGAGGGCCAGCTCGTCTGCGCCTGCCGGTGCTCGCGGACCGATCCTCAGACGGGCGAGGTGATCATCGTCTTCGTTCGGTAGGAGGTCTGTGCTGCGGGAGTACCCGAGCGCGCACACCGCCAGTTCGGCGATCCCGAGGGCGGCGCCGCAGCTGATCGTGAGCTGTCGCCCCGTCGGGTCGAGCACCATTAGCTGACGCGTGCGATCGGCATACAGGTCCAGCTCCGCCTTTCCGGCAACGAACCGCCAGGGCTGCGTGTTGTGGACAGACGGCGCTCGCGTCGCCAGTTCCACCACCTGCCGCGCCAGTCGCTCGTCCACCTCGTCCCCCTTCTCCAGCGCACCGCATCGGGCTGCAGCGGTCCAGGGCCGTCGGTCCCATCTCGAGGGCCAGGAGTGATGGATCGGTGGCGGCGCCACCTGCACGAGGACCTTCGCCACTTCCGCCGGCCTCTAGAACGGCGGACGCTTGAGGTAAGGAGCTCAAGGGGCAGGAGGAGATGGCATGACTGCTGTGAACTGCCCGATGTGCGAGCTGCGGTTCGCGACTAGGAACGAGCGGGATTGGCACCTGCGCAACGAGCACGAGCACCTGCACGTGCATCCTCCGACGAATCGACCCGTCGAGTGGTCGCACCACGCCGCTCCGTCGCATGTGGACGAGCGTCGCCGAGACGCCGAGGCGGAAGGCACGCAGGACGAGACGCCTGGCGACTGAGGCGACCGCAGTTCAACCCTGCAAGGGCGGGCGATGACCCGTCCCGACGGTGCTGAAGGCCCGGCCGCGCCGAGCGGCCATCGTGGCGTCCGTCGCCTTCAGCGCCAGGTCACGGGTCGCCGGCCGGCCCGGCCCCCGGCGTCATCGTCAGCGTCCCGGAGCATCTGGGACACCATGTCTTCCGCGGCGTTCACGGTGTTCCTCAGGATGTCGAGCCCACGCTCAGGGCGGCCGGCCTCGAGCGCCCACTTCGCCGCGGCGAGCTCCTGCACGATCCGGTCGTTGAACTCGAGGGCGTCTCGATGCCGCTGCGCGGCCGCCATCAGCCGGTTCCGCTCGGCCTCCGACCGGCGGAGCTGATCCGCAGCATGGCCCAGAAGACCACCGAGCAACAGCATCGGCGCCGCGCGCGTCACCCAACCCCAGAACGACAGCTCAACCCCGCCGACGGATGCCCACACCGCAACGAGAACGATGCCACCCAGTCCGGCCAACAGACCAGCACGCAGCCCGAAGGCGACGGCGAGCAACGCGATCGGGAAGCAGAACAACAGCGTGATCGGCTCCGGCCCGGCCACCAGCCACTGCAGGCCCAGCACGACGGCGTACAACGCCGACGCGACCGCGATGGTGAGGCCGGGTCGACGGTGGAACCATGGTTCCACCGCGTTGGCGCCGTCCACCTCCGGCTGGCGTGCTACAGAACTGCCCAGCTGCTTCACCCCTACGAGGGTGGGCCGCCGCGATGCCCACCGGACAGGGTCTTTCGGCCCCTAGACCGCCTGGGCTGAGTCGGCGCTTGCCGTGCTGGCCGCCGGCCGCCATGCAGTCGCGGCACCGGTCGCCGCACTCATCGGCTCCGGTCTGACTACCGTCACCGGGCAGCGAGCATGCAGCACGCAGCGCAGGCTCACCGAGCCCAGCACCAGGCCGCGGAGCCCTCCCCGCCCTCTCGAACCCACGACGAGCAGGTCGGCGAACGCACCCTGGTCGATCAGGGCCCGCGCCGGTTCGTCGGTGGTCACCACGACGCGGACGTCCAGACCCTCCGTGTCGAGGCCCCGCAGCGCCGTGGCGACCATCTCTTCGGCCCGCGCGACGATCTCCATCTTGGCATGCATGTGGACCGAGTACGGATCGAAGTGGGCGAGGTCCGCCAGCCCGAGCGCGGTCACCGCGACCAGCCTGGCCCCGCGCAGCCGTGCCTCTCGGACCGCGAACTCCGCGGCTGCCCGCCCACCCGGTGACCCGTCGATGCCGACGACCACCCGTGGCCTATCCCGAAACGTATCCTGTGTCATCGCCTCGCTCCTTCCAGTGGGCACCTCCAGCAAACGACCGCGCCGGGTGCCACACGTCCATCACCAGGCTGGTCCGGGGCGAGCCGATCCGACAGAGCCGTTGGTCCCGGTGCCTTTCCGATGGACCTTCGACCCTGTCCGGGAGGCTCGCCAACCGCAACGCTCGGCACGGAGGTGGTTCTTATGGACGACATCGAACTGAACCGCACCGTCCCGCTAGCCACCGCCGTCGTGCGGGCGATGGTGCCGATGCGCGACCTTCCCGCGTTCCTGTCGCATGCGTTCGCCGCCGTCGCCGACGTGCTCGCCAGGCAGCGCGTGCATGTCACCGGACCTCCGCTGGCCCTCTACCGCTCGGTGCCCGGCGACGCCGTCGACGTGGAGGCCGGCTTCCCGGTCGCCGCCGAAGTCACAGCCGAGGGCGAAGTCCGGCCGAGCAGCGTGCCGGGCGGGGATGCCGTCGAGACCGTCCACATCGGACCGTACGAGACGCTCGGAGACACCTATCGGGTCATGGCCGGATGGATGCAGCGACACGGTCGCTGCCCGGCTGAGCTGAGCTGGGAGTCGTACCTGACTGGCCCGGACGACGCTGCCGGCCCGGAGACGCTCGTCGTCTGGCCGATCGCCGAGGACGACCGCGTCTCCACCGAAAGCAGCTGACGGCCGACGGCGGAGCCCGCGGATCATCACGGGCGCCAGGTCCGGCAGCTCGCCGGCACATACGGAGGCGCCCCGGTCATCGCCTTGCGGTACTCGACGCCATCCACGCGGCGGGGTTGTGACGGAGCTGGATTCGAAGTCAATCCGAAGCGCCATCCGGGTGGCATCACCGGATCGGATGGGACGCCGCCGTCGCCGTCACCGCCGCTGCTGGGCCAGCCGGCAGCCCGGAGGTCACGGCAGGCGTGGCTGTACGAGGCTGACCTCGTACGCCCCGCCCGGGTCAATCTCGATCTCGCGATCCTTGACTCGGAGCCGCAGCCGGCTCGGCGCCGTCGGCTGACCGCTGACCAGCAGCCGGTCCTGCGAGACGGTGACGTACAGACCGTAGTGATTGCGGTAGCGCAGCCGGAACCGGAGCTCGGTGAGGTCGTCCGGCAGGCAGGGATCGAGCCCGAGCGTGCCCCCGCGGATCTCCAGTCCGGTGAAGCCACGCTGCACCAGGTCGACGGTCCCAGCTATCGCGCCCAGATGGATGCCCTCCTTGGTCGTGCCGCCCTGGACGTCGGTGAAGTCGGCATCCAGGGCGTCCAGCAGGTAGCCCCAGGCCCGCTGGCGGTCGGACCGAGCGAGCACCCAGGCGTGCACGAGCTTGGACAGCGTCGAGCCGTGGGAGGTACGGCTCAGGTAGTAGTCGACGTTGCGGGGGATCAGCGTCGGGTCGTAGGGATAGCCGAGCCGGTCGAGCAGCTCGTACAGCTCGTCCGCGGACAGCAGGTAGAACAGCATGAGGACGTCGGCCTGCTTGGACAGCTTGTAGCGGTTGGTCGTGTCGCCCTCCACTTCGAGGATGCGATCGAGCCGGGCGATGTCGCCGTAGCGCTCCACGTAGTCGACCCAGTCGAACTCGTCGAGCCGTTCGTACCCCTCGAATTGGCTGAGGATCCTGTCGTCGTGCCAGCACAGCCGCAGCTTCCGGCTGACGTACTCCCACCGCTCCAGCTCGCTGCGGGTCACGTCGAGCAGATCGAGCAGCTCTCGGCAGCGTCGCTGCGGCAGCAGTCGAACCGCGCTCGAGTGCCTTGGTGAGGGTCCAGGCGACCATGACGTTGGTGTACGCGTTGTTGTCCACGCCCGGTTCGGCGCGCCAGGGATAGCCGTCGTGGTACTCGTCCGGTCCCATTACGCCGCGGAGGTCGAATCGGTCGTCGGTTCGGTCGTAGCTGGCGGCGCTCACCCAGAACTTGGCGATCTCGAAGATCAGTTCGGCGCCGTGACTGGCAAGGAAGTCCAGGTCGCCGGTGGCCTCGTAGTACTGCCAGGTGTTGTAGGCGACGGCCAGCCCGATGTGCCGCTGCAGCCGCGAGTTGTCCGGCAGCCAGCGGCCGGACCGCGGGTTCAGATGCAGCGTCGGCGTCTCCTCCCGACCGCTCGCGCCGCTCTGCCAGGGAAACATCGCGCCTCGGTAACCGGCCAGCGTGCGCAGCCTTGCGCGCCTGCGGCAGCCGGCGCCACCGGTAGAGCAGCAGGGCCCGTGACAGGTCCGGCATTCGCAGGGTGAGGAAAGGGAACACGAACATCTCGTCCCAGAAGACGTGCCCACGGTAGGCCTCCCCGGACAGGCCTCTGGCCGGAATCCCGACGTCGAGGTCGGCGGAGTACTCGGACACGGTCTGCAGCAGGTGGAACAGGTGCAGTCGCAGCGACGAGCGCAACGTGCTCGTGTCCGGTGAGCTGAAGGTCGCAGCGCTCCCAGAGGTGGTCCCAGGCGAGCACGTGCCGGGCGAGCAGCGCGTCGAAGTCCGGGGCGCAGTCGGCCTTCTCCCGGGCCTCCTCGGCCGGTTCAGTGATGCCCCGGTCCCGGGAGGTGAACAGCGCCACGACCTTCTCGACGGTGCAGCTGTCGTGCTCGACCAGGTCGACCTGAAGGTGCAGGGCGATCCGGTCGTCGTCGACGATCGGTTGCGCGACGATCGCGGTGTCCGCACCGTTGATCAGCATCCGGTGCCGGGCGGCGAGCGACGACCCGAAATGGGACTGGGTGGTCTCCACGTCGAGCGCGACCGTCTCGCGAGTCCACCGCCGTCGCGGCCACCACTCGCAGATGCTGGTCGCCGAGACCGCGGTATCGGGCGACATCGGCGTTCCGTACCCGCCCGTCCAGGCCGGAGCGCACCTCCAGGCGGCCCGACCAGTTCTCGGCGACGAAGGTCGCGTCGAGTCCAGCGAGGTAGGGGTCCGCCATGGACACGATCCGACGCTGCGCGACCGCCGTCCGGCGGCCCTGCCGGTCGGTGATCCGGAAGTGCCGAGTGAGGACGCCCCGGCGGAGGTCGAGTTCCTGCACGTAGTCGGAGACCGCCATCGTGTCGACGTCGCACCAGTCCCCGCCGTCGACCCGGACTGTCAGCGACTGCCAGTCGGGCAGGTTGACGATGCTCTCGTTCTCGACGTGATGGCCGTCGACGTCGGCGGCGAGCCGGTTGAAAACGCCGGCAGCGTAGGTACCCGGATAGTGCACCTTGTCGGCGCGCTTCTCCGGAGCGGCGCCACGGGTGGCGAAGCGGCCGTTCCCCAGCGTGCACAGTGCCTCGCGCAGCGGCTCTTTCTCGGCGTCGTAGCCCTCGTACCGTACGACCCAGCTAGTCACCGCGACCGCCGGCTCCGCGGACCTATGCCGACCCGGGTGGATCAGCGCACGGCCGGATCGGACTACACATCGCTCTGCGCCTCGTACACTTCATCTCCCACATCCCCCTATAGTGCGCGTTCTATCCTCCCGCAGACCGGGCCGAACGATCCCGCAGACACCGGCGGTTGTCGGATCGTTCTCCGGGTGAGAGCAGCAGCGACGGCGTCGCCGGCCTTCCCGGCTCCTCGGACTCGGCAACCGGGCGGTATGGCGCCGCGGGATCTCGTGGATGAGCCGCGATGCGGCGAGGACCACCACGCGGCAGGGCGACGACGCCGGTGAACCGGGATCGCGTTGGTGCCGGCAGCCAGCGCACCGGCGCCCCACCGCCTTGGATTGCCCATGGCCTGTTGCTCGCGGGCAGACAGCGGCATGACGTCGAGGTGAACCGCCGCCGTCCCCCTCCCAGCTTCCTGGCTGAAGACCACCTGCGAGCGTGAGGTCGAACCCGGCGAGCTCGATCCGGAACGCGTACGGGTCGTCCGGGTCGTCCTTCGCGCGGTCGGTCCGCGATGGGAATGCCGGAACCGGGTGGGCCTCAAGAGGTTCATGGAGAGCCGACCAGGCTGACCAGGCACCGGGTCGGCGTCACTGGACCGGCTGTCCGTCGGCCCACCCGGCCGGCCGCTGAGCAGTCCCGCCGGGCCCGAGCCGCCGAGACTGGCCGTCGGTCATTGTCCGGGCGGCTGGCGGGCCAGCCGGAGCCGGTCCCGGGCGTGTTCGAGTCGGTGCTGGAGCGTCTCGTCCAGCTCGGTCAGGGCCTCGGCGAAGGTCGCGGCGGCGGCGAAGCCGCGGAAATAGAGGCCGACTGTGTCGATGGTCGCCTCGACCTGACTGCGCCGGCGCCCGGGCCATTGGTCGTCCACGCTGAGCGCGACCGACGCATAGCGGACGGTCCGGCCGCTGGCGGTCGCGAGCTTCCGGACGAGCTCGACCGCCCGCGCGGTCGCCGCGGCGGGTACTTCGATCTCGGCCCGTACCTCAACCGCCACTGTGCGATCGGTCTCGACGTCGCTGGACGGGCGCATCGCCACTCCTCACTTCCAGGCGGAGCACCGAGGCGTTCTCGGCCATGCCGCCTCGGCGGGCGCCGGGAGCCTCACGTCAGCTTCTCGACGTCGAACGTCAGCGCTCGATCACTGCCGGACGGCATGATCGCCGCGCCTGTCACGGCCAGATCTCCCAGCAGGGTGTTGAAGTGGTGCCGATCCCGGATGACCACCAGCAGCGGCGTCTCGGGCGGAAGTATCTCCAGCAGCTCTCGCAGCTGACCCGCCGTGAGAGTCCGCCGGCCGGGCATCGCGTACGTCACCGTCCTCACCTCCCCGGTCCCACCTCCTCATGCTGTGCTGCCACCCGGTCGACCGTTAGGGGCAAACGGCCCGACTTCCGGGCTGACCCGGATCAGGTGTGCTGGCGACGGGCCGGCCCACGCGCTGGTCGAGCTGCTGCGGCAGTCGCCGTCGCAGGCGGGATCAGGTCGCTGTCGAGCGCCACACGTCGCGAAGTGGCACCCGGCCTCCGACGCGGAGCAGTGCCCCGCTGTGGACACGGCCGGCGATGCGGACGAGGGCCCAGATCACAAGGACCATGAGAAGCGCCGAGCTGATGATCTGCCACGTCGGTACGGCGCCCAGCGCGAGGCGGTAGGTCATCACCATCGGCGCGGTCGCCGGGAAGTAGGACAGCACAACCGTGGCCGGTGCGTCCGGGTTGTCCTGGGCGTAGAGCACCGCGGGATAGCTGAGTATGAGAAGTCCGGTCACAGGAGCGATAGCGGACTGGGCGTCCTCGATCCCTGAGGTGGTTGCACCGAGGGCGGGTCGTCACCGGTCGAGGACGAAGGGACCGTGGGCAAGGCGCCCAGGATGTCGTCGGCGAGCCGAGCCGGTCGCGCCCGCTCTCGTCACCCGACCGCCGCCCACCGGCTGGACAGGCGACACGGTCGCGCGGACCTTTCGGTCGGAGAAGGCCGTAGGGCTCTGGCCGGCGCCGACCGATCGGCCCAACGTGAAAGTGGCCCCTCAGAACCGGCCCGGCTCGCGTCTCGCCAGCCGTAGTTGGACCCAACGGCGGTCGTCCAGGGGCGGAGGAACGATGATGACAAGGACAAGTCAGGAGACCAGCCGAGTGCTGTCCGCACCTTCTTCGGCATCGGGCTGGCCATCGGACTCGCCGTGGCCGTACTGGCCGACGACGTCATTCTCGGGGTCATCGCCGGAGCGACGTTCATCGCGGTCGCCAGCTCCGCGGTCAGATTGTGGACCGGGCGATGACCGGCGCCAGCCGGCCCGGTGCCTCCGCGGTCGTCGTCGCGGACCGTTGATCACAGGTGCGAGAGACGTCGCGACTGCCGGGGTCCCGAGGAACAGCCCACACAGCGAGGACCAGCTGGACCAAGAACGTGGCGGAGGCCGCCCGGCTCCGTCTGGGCAACGGCGAACGGCACCCGTCGAACACGGCTGTCGCCAGCGACCGTCAGGTCCCGCTCTTTGGGCTTTAGGCGTGCGATTGGGATGAGGAGCATGGTGGGGGTGAGCTGGTTGCGTAACGGCAAGCAGATGCTGCTGTTCGTCTCATCCGTCGTGCTGCTGGCGGTGGGTGGAGCGGCGTGGCTGTTGGGTCTGGAGACGCCGGCGGCCGTGCTGTGGTTCGGCGACACGGTCTTGGGTCTTGTCGTCTCGCTGTTGTGGATGGTGGCCGCGATCCGCCGTCGTCAACCGAGCGTGGACGTGATCGCCGTGCTGGCCTTGGCTGGTGCGCTTGCGGTCGACGAGCCGTTCGCCGGGGCAGTGATCACGGTGATGCTGGCGAGTGGACAGCTCCTGGAGGCCCGGGCGGAGCGGCGTGCGCGGCGGGAGCTGAGCCTGCTGGTGCAGCGGGCCCCGCGCACGGCGCGGCGCCGCGTCGCGGACGGTGTCGTCGAGGTTGCGGTGGATGATGTCGTCATCGGCGATCGGGTGCTGGTGGGAGCGGGAGAGATCGTTCCGGTCGACGGGCGGCTGCTGTGCTCGGCCGTGCTGGATGAGTCTGCGCTGACCGGGGAGCCGCTGCCGGTCGAGCGGGGCGCCGGCGACGATGCCCGCAGCGGTGTGGTCAACGCGGGTCAGCCGATCGAGCTGGTCGTGACGGCGGCAGCGTCGGCGTCCACCTATGCCGGCGTGGTGCGCCTCGTCGAGCAGGCGCAAGCGTCGTCGGCGCCGTTCGTGCGCGACGGCGGACCGCGTCGCCATCTTCTTCGTTCCAGCTGACGCTGGTCCTCGCCGCGGTGGCCTGGGCGCTCAGCGGCCGACCCGGTCCGGGCGGTGGCGGTGCTCGTCGTCGCGACGCCGTGCCCGCTGCTTCTCGCGGCACCGATCGCGATCATGTCCGGGCTGTCCCGCGCCGCGCACATCGGTGTGGTCGATCAAGGGCGGCGGCGCTCTCGAACGTCTCGCGGCCGGGCAGGTGATGCTGTTCGACAAGACCGGCACGCTGACCCAGGGACGTCCGGCGATGGCCGACGTCATCATCGCCGGCGACGGTGTGGACGCGTGACGAGGTGCTGCGGCTCGCGGCATCCCTTGACCAGGTCTCGCCGCACATCCTGGCCAGCTGCGATCGTCACCGCCGGCACCCGTCGCGGGCTGGCCCTGCAGATGCCCGAGCACGGTCCGGGAAGTCCATGGCTATGGGTTGGAGGGGACGGTCGGCACCCACCGGGTCAGGCTCGGGAAGGCGTCGTGGATCGTCGGCGAGCAACCCGCCACTGTGGGTGCGGCAGGTGCGCCGACGCGCCGATCTGGACGGTGCACTGACGGTATTCGCGGCGGTGGACGACCAGCCCGGCGGGCGCGTTCCTGTTCCAGGACGCGATCCGGCCCGACGCGCCCCGGATGGTGCGGGCGTTGCGCGACGCCGGGATCCGCCGCGTGGTGTTGGTCACCGGTGATCGCGCCGACATCGCTGACATGGTCGGTCGCGATCGTCGGCGTGGACGCCGTGCTGGCCGACTGCGACCCGGCGGACAAGCTTGCCGCGATCGGGCGCGAATCGGTGCACGGCGCGACGATCATGGTCGGTGACGGCGTCAACGACGCTCCCGCACTCGCGGCGGCCGGCGTCGGGGTCGCGCTCGCCGCGCGCGGGGCAACCGCTTCGTCCGAGGCCGCCGATGTCGTGCTCACCGTCGACCGAATCGACGCCCTGGCCGATGCAATCTTCATCGCGCGCCGATCGCAGCGGATCGCGCTGCAAGCCGTCCTCATCGGCATGGGGCTGTCGCTCGCCGCGATGATCGTCGCCGCTGTCGGGCTGCTCCCGCCCGCGGCAGGCGCGATCCTGCAAGAGGTCATCGACGTCCTAGCGATCGCGCATCGCCCTGCGCGCCGTGCTGCCCGGCGCGGTCCACACGATCACGATGCCCCCGGCAGACATCGCCACCGCGCTGCGGCTGCGGGTCGAACACGACGCCATGCTGCCGGTGATCGAGGAGATCCGATCGGTGGCCGACGCACTGTCCACACGCGACGCCGACCTCGCCCCGGTAAGCGCTTGGTCGAACAGCTGGACCGACGAACTGCTCCCACACGAACGAGCCGACGAAGCACTCCTCGTGCCCCTTGTCGCACCGAGCACTCGGCGGCACGGACGCGACCGCGGCGCATGAGCCGCACGCACGCCGAGATCGAGCACCAGGTGGGCCGCCTGCAACGACTTCTCACCGGCCTGGACGACGAGACCGTCCAACCCGAAGACGTCGTCGAGCTGCGACGCCTGCTCTACGGGCTCTACGCCGTGCTCCGACTGCACAACGCGCAAGAGGAGGAGGGCGCCTTCAGCCTCGTACCGAACGGGGCCGGCAACGCTCAAGCCACCGCCGGGCGGGCACCGCCCGAGAATCGGGCCCCGCGGCACGATCGTGGAGCAAGCTGATTCTTCGTCGAGTCGCTGGCTCCTGCACGTCGCGTGGCTGTGACCGAGCGGCAGCGACTCGATCTGGCTGTCGCGTTCTCCTGGGCCGACCAGGTGGAGGCCGGCGACCCGGACTATGGAGCCGAGCTCGCGCAGTGGACCCGGCAGGAGCGTGACGCCGCGCCCGACGGCGTGCCGGCCTCGGCGGTGCCTCACGCGGTCCCCGGCTGGCCCCAGCACACGGACGTGCCGGTGCGCGACTTCGAGGGCGGGTCACCGGTGGCGAGACCCTTCCTGAGGGGATCGACGAGCAGCCGGTCTACCTCGTGGTCTTCACCACCGACGACGGGCCGGTAGCGCGGCCGCGGGCGGGGGAGGCGTACGCGAGGGTCTCCGTGGTTGCCGACCGGCTCGGATTGGGCAGCTCGGCCATGACCCAGGCGGTCGACCTGCCCGCGGTGCGCGAGCGGTTCCGCACGCTCATGGACTGGCCGGACCATCCGCAGATGGTGCTTCGGGTCGGCTGGCCGCAGGACGGTCCGCGACCGGAGACGACCGCCCGCCGGCCGCTGTCAGACACCCTGATCTTCGACTAGTCAGCATGGCGAGCCTCGCGGCAGGTCGCCGATCGCCGCGGGCAGGTGAGCGCGGCCGACGCGAGCAGGACACGGTCACGGTGTCGGTCAACTGCGTGACGATCAGGTCCCTGGCCTCCACGGGCCACGGCATCGGGGCGCGGGCAAGGCTGCCTGCCGCTGTACGAGTCAGCGCAGAAGCCTCTCCGACGTCGATCTTCGACGCCATGAGTTCGGCGGGCGCGCACAAGGTCTGTATCCAACCGACTATCACCTGAGGGGTGGTCTGTCATGCCTGGCGAACGCCGCCTGGTCGTGACCGAGAAGATCAGCATGAATGGGGTCATCGAGTTCATGGCGACTGGTTCGACCCTGCCGATCAAGGCGACGCGGAAGATCCATTTGCCGTGAGCGCTGTCAACTGCTTCATGCCCGTGGCGGGGTCGAAGGTCCCGGCCGGGTAGGTCCGTCGGCCGTGTCGTGGTGTCACGCCCGGGCCTAGCGTCGGAAGCGGGGGACGAGCCCGAGGAGGCGCGCCGTGGACACCACCGTCGACCGCAGGAGCCACGACCGCGGCAGCGGGTCGGGCAGCGCCGGGGCGGGACCGGGCGGTAACCCTCGCCGGAGCGCTGCTCGCCGCCACCGGCATCGGCATCGTCCTGTCGACTATCACCAACGAGGCGCTCTACCCGGCGCAGCGGCACTACACCACCTTCGCCGACACGATCAGCAGCCTGAGCGGCACCGAGCCGCCGGACAGCTACATCGTCCAACCGAACCGGCTGATCTTCATCGTCACGATGGCGGTGGCCGGCGTCCTCGTGCTGGCTGCGACCGCCCTGCTCCGGCACGCAGCGCGTCGGCGGCTGGTGATCGCCCTCGCCGTCTTCGGCACCGGCCTGCTCGGCATCGCGGTGTTCCCGGGTGACGTGGCCACTTGGCACCCGATCTTCGCCATGGCCTGCTTCCTCGGCGGCGCGATCGCCGCGATCCTGTCCCGGACCCTGCTCGACCGGCCGCTGCGCGCATTCGCCGTCACCCTCGGGTCCGTCGCGCTCGCGGCCACCGTGCTCGGCCTCGACTTCTTCGCCGACCTCGGCCCGCAGACCGCCATCGGCATCGGCGGCGTCGAACGCTGGATCGCATACCCGGTGCTGCTCTGGATGGTCCTCTTCGGCGCCGCCCTGATGACAGTCGGCGCCCGCCGCACCAGGCGAGTGCTTCCTGAGTTGGAACGGTAGGAACGTAGGGAGTCGAGGTGTTCAAGCCGATAGAGGCGGTTGCCTCGTCAGTGCAGACATGCTGCCCGGCCCACGTCACATCGGCGTCGTCCAGGAGACTCACAACCACATGTTTCCTATGGCACTGACCTTCGCGGTAGTCGCGCCCGGCACAAGGTACTCGACGGGGAAATGCTCCGGTCACGTCGAGCTAGCGCCGGTGATAGTACCGGGGTGACCAGCGGTAACTCTGTGGCCTCCGTGCCGATGATTATCGAGAACCTCGACGGGCAGCGCTATCGGCGGCGGCCTCGGCAAGGGCGGATAAGCAGGCGGTTGCTCGGTGACGACGGCACAGTCGTCGCCATGACGTGCCGCTAACTGGCGCTGTTTGTCAGTGTCGTCATGGCGAGCGCGAAGATCGTCTGAACACCGTGGCCTCCCCGCAGAGCAGGCGTGCGACCTGTCACGCCGTGGCGGCCGGGACGACCGCGCTCATCACGCAGTTGCCCTTACCCTTCGATCGCTCGTAGCTGAACCCGAGCCGCTCGTACATGGTCCGGGTGGCGTTGTAGAGGAACGATGCCGAGGTCTTCTTGCCCTCGGGCAGGTCGTGCGGGTAGGCCTCGACGAGGCCGCCTCCCGCCGCCGCGATCAGCGCCAGCGCACCCCGCACGGCGACCGCGGCCATTCCCGCGCGACGGTAGGCGCGGTCGACGAACAGGCACGTGATCCGGTAGTCCGGCATCTGGGCGACGCCCTGCTCCCACTCCTTGCGGTGGTGGATGTTCGCTAGCTCTGGAACCGTCCCGAACTGGGCCCAGGCGACCGCGACGTCACCGTCGAAAACCAGGGCGGCGTGCGCACGGCCGGCCTCGACCAGACGCCGCTTGAACTCGCGATGGCCAAGCGCCCGGCGCTCCTCCGTGGGATCCGGGTAGAGGTGGAAGTACGTGCACCAGCAACCACCCCACACGCCGTTGTGCCGTTCGGCGAGATCCGCAAACGCGTCCCACGTCTGCATGGTCAGGGATTCGATCCGGTAGCCGTCCACCGTCAGGGTGCCCATCGGCAGACGGTAGCCCCGAGGCCGCCGCCCTCAGCCCAAGTGCGCACATCTGCCGCGAAGCGGCTCATCCGCCCATGCCGCTGACCGTGCAAGGCGGCAGCTCCTCGTCGGCTCCGGTGATGTGACGCTGCGTGGCCAGCGCCTGCTCAGACTTCCGGGCTGGACCGGCCACGTGAACCGGAGCGGGCGGTACGTTGTGAGCAGTGCTAGCGACGACTTCGTCTCGACAGCCGCCGTCTCGACGGTCCGTCCCATCCGAATGGGAGCCTGATGAGTATCAGGAAGGTAGTGGAGACATGGCAATGAAGCCTGAGCGAGTCGGCTCCGACGTTCCGGTCTCGGCTGCCGGCGCCGGCCGCCGCGCGCTGATCGTCTGGCGGGTGCTCAGCGTGCTGTTCCTGCTGACCATGGGCGGGATCCACCTGTACCTCGCCATCCAGGGTGCCGGATCGCTCGGCAAGCCCTTCTGGCTGAACGCGGTCGGTGGGCTGGTGCTGGCGATCGCCATGGTGGTCCTGCGGGGGCGGCTCCTGCTGCTGGCAAGCGTGCTCAGCACACTGTTCATGGCGGGCACATTGCTCGCCCTGGTGCTTGCGCTCACCGTCGGACTGTTCGGTATCCACGAGGTACTGAGCTACCGACCGGTACCGCCCACCCTGGTCGTGGAATCCATCGGCACGATCGTGCTCGCCGTGACGACCGCCCTGCTGTACCAGACGATGCGCGGGAGCCTGACACGGTCGCGTGGGGTCTGAATCTGAGCATGGCCATGCGGCTCGTCGTCCGCTGGTTGCGAGCAGCACGCGGACTCCGTGGTTGGTAAATGGCGCTAGCCGTGAGCGAGGCGGAGCCTTCCTCGGAGTCGGCGCCGAGGCGCGTCGGCCAGGCCGCGTGGCTCGTCCGCGTGCCCGCGTCGGCGTCTTCTCGCATGACGGCTACGGGCAGCCGGCGATCGGCGGTCAGTAGGTCGAGTGGGCGACGTGGTGTAGGTGCACCGGTACGCTGCCCGCCCTGACTTCCATCGCTCTCAGGGAGCTGCCGTGCGGGTGAACACGCTGCGGTACACGATCGCCCGGGAAAGTCCCAGTGATGTCTTCGCGTCCGAGGCGGGCGGGCGCTACCAGCTTGGCGATTTTGACTGTGTCGCGGGTCCGGTCACGCTGATCGCGATGCCGAGAGGGAACTACGCCAGTGAGTACGAGGCTCGGCTGGCGTTGGAACCGCACCTGCAGAGCTGGTCGGCCAAGGCGGAACTGGTCGACCGGATACCGATGTCGTTCCACTTCGTGGGGTCCGAGTTGGCGGATCGGCCCCAGCCGGGGGAGGGGATGCGGGCGAGCTGGTGGTCTTGGCTGCCGTCCCCGGCCGCCACTCGGACTCGGTGACCCTGATCAGGGTGATCGCGGACCTGCCCAGCCCCGACCCGCACTGGCGGGGCGAGTCGCCGCTGGCCCGTGACCTCCGGCTCCGAGCGCGGGCGCTGGCCGACAACTCCTCCCTACCTGCGGTGGCCTACGCCATGTACGAGGGCATCAAGGCGAAGTACGGCGGCCCGGGCCGGGCCGCCGTCTCCCTCGGTGTGAGCACGGGTCTGCTGGAGCAGGTCAGCAAGCTGTCGGCGGCAGCGAAGGACCGGCCGCCGACGAACCCGATCACGCTCTCGGACCAGCAGCGCGCCTGGCTGCTGCAGGCGATGACGGCACTAGCCAGAAGAGTGGCCGAGGTCGAAGCCGGGATTCCAGCACTGCCGACCCTGACCCAGGCCGATATCAGGCACTGACGGGAACCCGGCGGATCACCCGCAGCTCAACCTGGTCCGGCCAGTTCACGGGACATGCCCCGTCTCCCAACTGGCCACAATGGCGACATTCGGGCGATGCAGCAACATCGCCGACGGTGTCTGCCTACGGCTCGATGGTCACCGGTCGGCCGGCGGCGGTCTGCCACAGCGCGGTGACCGTGGACCAGCCCGGCGTGGGCGTGGCGGCTGCGGGCGAGTAGCCCGGCGCGTGTGGTGGGATGCGCACCCGCAGCGCTGCGGGGAGGATTCGGAACCGGATCGGCGGGTCCAGCAGCATCGCTTCCCCGTCGATGCCGATCTCGATGGGTTGGCCCGATCGCACCTCGAAGGCGATGTCGGTCCACTCCACCCAGCCGGGTGGCCGGCGGGTCCGCCCGACGGCCTGCGTCCGCGCGAATCCGGCGATGTCGACGGCGGATTGCAGTCGTGCGGTGACGATGCCGAGAGTTCCGGTGTCGAGGCGCCGCCTGGATCCGAAGCCCTCCGCGTGGCCCAGCTCGTACCGGTTGTTGGAGACCAGGATGAGGTGGACCGCGTGCTGTTCGGTCCCGTCCGGCCCGGTGAAGCGGAGGTCGAACGGCGCGGCGCGGGGGCCGAGCAGCTCCGGCAGCATGTCGAGGGCGGTGCCGACCTTCCGGTCGCGGTAGGTGGGTGATTGCACGATCTTGGCGTACAGGCCCATCGTGGCGTTGTTGACGAACACCCGGCCGCCGGCCAGACCCAGGTCGATGCGCCGCTCCACCGCCGCCCCGAACGCATCGAGGGCACCGATCACGTCGTCGCGGTCCAGCCCGAGGTCCATGGCCAGATGGTTGCGGGTGCCCGCGGGGACGCAGACGAATGCCACTCCGTGATCGGCGGCCACGCCGGCCACCAGGGCCTGAGAGCCGTCTCCACCGGCCATGCCGATCACGTCGGCACCGCGGGCGACGGCCTGCTCGGCCAGTCGACGCAGGTCGTCGCCCGGTGCCAGCACGATCGGCTCGATGCCTCGCCGCTCCGCCTCCTCGACAAGGTGGAATCGCTCCACCTTGCCGCCCCCCGACCTCGGGTTCATCAGCAGCACCGGCCGCGCCGCCGGCCCGACCGGCGTCCCGGGTGTCGGGCCGCTCCTGAGTGAACCGATGTCACGCCCCAGCGCGTAGCGCGCCGCCGCCCCGACCAGCGCCGCCAGCGCGGTCAGGAGCAGCAGCGGCACCAGCAGGCCGTAGGCAACAAGCAGTCCCAGCGGCGCGGCCAGCGCGAGAACCGCCACCACGGCCGCCACCAACCGGCGTCCGCCGGTTCGGGTGATCAGGTACGCGGCCCCGGAGATCGCCACCGCTAGGCACACGACGGTCACCAACAGCAACAGCGGGCGCCGGATCAGTCCCACGAGGGCGACTGCGAACACGGCGACGACCGCAGCGAGGGCGACCATCGCGCTCGCTCGGTGTGCTGCGCTCACCGACTTCACCGCGACCTCCCAGCCGAATCTACGATGCGGGGATGGCGTACCAGGCCGGCAGACCGCAGCAGACCATCGGGGACTCGCTGGCGCGGCGGGTCGAAGTTCGTCGAGGCCCGGCGGCGCGCCGGGTCGAGGCGCTGCGGGAGCTGGGAGCGGTCGACCAAGCCGTCTATGCGGCAGTGGCGGACACCCCTACCGCGGTACTGGACGAGCCCGTCCGCCGCCTGTCAGAGGCCGCCAACCGGTCACGCCTGTGGCTCGGCATCGCCGCCGCGATCGCGCTGCTCGGTGGCCGCCGCGGACGCCGGGCGGCGGTGGAGGGCGTGGTCGCCATCGGCGTGACCTCGGCCACGGTCAACCTCGGCCTGAAACCCATTGCCAATCGCCGGCGTCCCGATCGCCTCGATCCTGACCTCCCGACGGCCCGCAACGTGCCCATGCCGAAATCGAGCTCGTTCCCGTCCGGACACGCAGCGTCGGCGTTCGCGTTCACCTACGCCGTCGGCCGACAACTGCCAGGCCTGGCCGTCCCGATGGGACTGCTCGCGGGCGGGGTCGCCTACTCGCGAGTCCACACCGGCGTGCACTATCCCGGCGACGTGATAGTCGGATCCATTCTGGGCGCCGGAACGGCGACAATGGTGGTCGCGGCAGGCGACCGCCTCCTCGGTCGATCGAAGCCCCGTTCCTGATACGTCGAGGAGTGGGTCACCGGGCGGCTGGGAGCTTCCCGGCGTCTGCGCTAGCGACGTCACCCACCGGCTCAGTTGTGGTCGGTACGAGGTCGTCGGGTAGCTGCGGCCGGTGGAGATCCGGAAGCTGGGTGACCGTCGACTCCACGCGACCGGCTGGCACTTGCTCGGGCCGTTCTGGACCGCCGGCGCGCTCCGGGACCACCCGGGGCAGCCAGCGGTCGAGCGACCGGGGCAGCCACCAGTTGGCGCGTCCGAGCAGAGTCATCGTGGCCGGCACCACGAGCATCCGGACGATCGTCGCGTCCAGCGCGACGGCGGTCGCGAGACCCACACCCAGCATCCGCGCCAGCGGCGACGGGTTGGCGACGAAGCTGAGGAACACCATTGTCATGATCAGCCCCGCGCTGGTGATCACCCGGCCGGTGCCCGCCATCCCGCGCGCCACCGACTCGGCGTTGTCGCCGGTGGCGTCGTACTCCTCGCGGATGCGGGTGAGCAGGAACACTTCGTAGTCCATGGACAGTCCAAAGAGGACGGCGAAGAAGATGGTGGGCATCGGCGAGGGGATCAGGTACGTCGTGTCGAGGCCGAACAGGTCCTTCAGCCAGCCCCATTGGAAGACGGCGACCACGACGCCGTAGGCCGCGCCGATCGACATCAGGTTCACCAGGGCGGCCTTCAGCGGCAGCACGAGGGAGCGGAACAGGACCATCAGCAGGAGGAAGGATGCAGCCAGTATCGCGGCGATGAACACGGGAAGGGTGTCGGCGAGTTGCTCGGTGAGATCGTCTATGGCGGTCGCCCGACACCGCGACGTTGTGGGGGAGGAGATCCCGGATGCGTCCGAGCGTCTGAATGTCGCGGCGTCCCGGGGCTGGAATCCGGGAAGCCCCCCCCCTGAAGTCCGCTCCCCGACCCCGCCACCCGGACGCCGACCGCCAGATGCTCCCCCCCCCCGCTCCGCGCCGGGGCTACCCCCGCCCACTCCCGCCGGTGTGTCTCCCCCTCTCCCCTCCGAACCCGCCTCCCTCCGGCCGGTGCGCCCCCCTCCTTCGGCCGCGCCCGGTCGTCGTCTTGGCGTACGAGCCGGCCTGGTCGAAGCGGGCGACCAGGACATCGGCGACTGACAACAGCAGCGGCGTACCGCGACCGCGAAATCCGCCGCTGCCTCAAGCGCTACGCCGCCGGACGCATCTACGGGATCATGCGGGCCGCCGCCGCTCCGGCTTGAGAGGCCAGAAAAGCGTCAACCGGTGCCGGACACGGGTGCGGGCGGCTTGTCCGGCACCGATTGATGCGGGCGGCGGTGCCGAGCTGGACTGCGTCACCGGTCCTCCCTCCGGCCCCGGGGTGTCGGCCCGCTTCGGCCCGGACCCGCTCATCCGGCTGCGGCGACGTGGTGCTCGTGCCGCCGAATGACGATCACCGAGCAGTGCGCGTGCCGCACCACCTGCTCGCACACCGACCCGACCAGAAGGTCCTTGAAGCCGCCGAATCCCCGGCAGCCCAGTGCAAGCAGCTCCGCCCCCACCGACTCGGCGATGAGCACGGCGGCCGGCGGTCCCTGCCGCAGCGCCGCCGCCACCCGACTCGGCGGCTGCGGACCGAAGACGTCGGTCAGGGTCCGGTCCAGCACCTCCTGCGCCCGCGCCGCCAGCGGTCCCGGGTAGAGCTGGGGCGAGCCGATCAGCGGGTTGGCGACCGCGCCGACGATCGGCAGCCGGATCGGCGGCTGCCAGGCGTGGACGACCTCGAGCTCGGCACCGTGTCGGGCGGCCTCGGCCGCCGCCCAGCGCAGGGCGGCTCGGGACCCTTCCGACCCGTCCACGCCCACCACGTACCGCCGGCCGGCGGCCTCGCGCACTTCTGCCATCGTTGGTCCTCCCCTCCGGACGACGGCCGAGGATGCCCCGCCGGCGGCACGGTCAACCGCACCGGCCGGCCGAGGGCTCACCCGATGAACTCCCTGAACTCCTTGGGCAGCTGGGCGAGCATGTCCTCGAACTCGCCGGTCGTCACCGCCCGGCGGATCGTGCTCAGCACCGCCCATGCGCCCCGGGTCGCGGTGTCGAGGTCGACGGCCGCGCGCTCGCTGACCCGCCGGATGAACTCCTCCAGGTCGAACTTTTGCGCCGGCTCTTCCTTCGACACGAGCCAGTCCCGTACGCCCTTGGGCAGCTGTGCGGCGAGATCCTCGGCCTCGCCGGCGGAGATGCGGTCGGCGAGAACCGTCAGCGTCGCCTCGGTCAGCCGCTCAGCCTGTTGGGGCGACAGCCGGCCCCGGACCGTGACGGATTCCAGGAACTCCTTCTGGTTCACCGCGGATCTCCTCCCCGAGCCACCCGAGCGGACGGCGCGCTGCTGTACCCCGGGGGCCCGGCGGTCAAACTGCCGTCCCGCCGGCCGGTTGGCCGTCGGGGTGACGGGTACCTCGGGCGCCCCAGGTGGCTCCGCTGGACGCCGCCGAGACGGAAGGAGGCCGCCATACGGATCGCCGTCATCAGTGCGGGAGTGGTGGGCAGCGGGCTGGCGCGGGTGTTCCTCGCCGCCGGCCACTCCGTCGTGATCAGCAGTCGGCACGCCGACCGCGCGGCCAAGGTCGCCGCGGGGATCGGCGCGGAGACGGTGCCGTACAACCAGGGCGCGTGACCGGCGCAGACCTGATCGGCACGCCTGCTGGCATGTCGCGCTGTCGCGCATCCCACCGCGCGCTTCTTCGAACCGGGCGAGGACTGGCGCTGGTGCTTCATCGACGACACCGACGCCTGAGCTACGGGAATCGAGCCGGCCGCCGGGACAGGCCGGCCTCAGCGGTCGCTAGTCCCGGCGCCAGTCCCGGCGCCAGTCCCGGCCAGGCGTTCGTGGACGAGCCGGACGGCCATCGAGCCCTCGCCGACCGCCGAGGCGACCCGCTTGATCGACCCGCTGCGCACGTCGCCGACGGCGAACACGCCCGGCCGGCTGGTCTCCAGCAGCGAGCGGCCGGCTCGGGCTCGCCGGCCGTCGCGCCGGCCGCGTCGGCGCCGGTGAGGACGAAGCCGCGGTCGTCCAGCGCCACCTGGTCGCCGAGCCAGCCGTGTGCGGCTCGGCGCCGATGAAGACGAACAGCGCCCGCGCCGTCGAGCCGGCGGCGCTCGCCGGTCGCGGTTGTCCTCGACCACGACCGCCTCCAGCGCGCCGTCGCCCGACGAGCTCGCGGACCTCGGTGTGCCGCAGGACCTCGATCCGCGGGTCGCGCTCGATCCGGTCGACCAGGTAGCGCGACATGTCGCGCCGAGGTCGCCGCCGCGGACCAGCAGCTGCACCCGGCGGCGTGCTCGGCCAGGAAGAGGGCCGCCTGGCCGGCCGAGTTGCCGCCGCCGACGACCACGACCGGGTCGCCGCGGCACAGCCTGCGCCTCGACCGCGGTCGCGGCGTAGTAGACGCTGGTCCCCTCGAACTCCTCGAGCCGGGGCACGTCGAGCCTGCGGTAGCGGGCGCCGGTGGCGATCAGCACCGCCCGCGCGGTCACGGCGTGCCGTCGTCCGAGCCGGACGAGGTGGTGGCCGTCGCGCCGGTCGAGCGCCGTCGCCTCGGCTGGCACGCTGAGCTCGCGCGCCGAACTTCGCGCCTGGATCGCCGCCCGCTCGGCGAGCTCCGCGCCGGAGATGCCCGGCGGGAAGCCGAGGTAGTTCTCGATCCGGGACGAGGTGCCGGCCTGACCGCCGGTCGCGACCGCGTCGAGCGCGACGGTGGCGAGGCCCTCGGAGGCGCCGTAGACGGCCGCGGCCAGCCCGGCCGGGCCGGCGCCGACGACGACCAGGTCGCACGACCGTCGCGGCGATGCTCGGCGCGGGCAGGCCGACGCACCGGGCAGCTCGGCGTTGCTCGGGTTGCGCAGCACGCGTCGCCCTGCCAGATCACCACCGGCGTCTCCTCCGGCGGTGACGCCGAGCTGCGCGCAGCAGCGCCTCGGCGTCGCGGTCCTCCTCCAGGTCGATCCAGCGGTGCGGCAGCCGGTTGCGGGCGGCGAACTCGCGCAGCCGGCGGGTGTCGGGTCGAGAAGCGCGAGCCGACGATCCGGAAGCCGGCGCCGAGCCCGATCAGCATCGAGCGGCGGACGCAGGTAGGCCCGCAGGATCAGGTCGCCGAGCGCGGGGTCCTTCGGCGACGAGCTCGCGCAGCGCGGTCGGCCGGGACGGCGAGCACCTCGCCGGGCTCGCGCACCACCGCGGTGAGGAACACCGCCTGCCCGGTGAGCAGGCTCGAGCTCGCCGAGGAAGCGGCCGCGGGCCGTGCACGCCGATCAGCCGCTCGTTCGGCCGCCGTAGCCCTCGACGAGTCGCGACCGTCCCGCTCAGCACGACGAAGAAGTCGCAGTCCCGGTCGCCCGCGCGGTAGAGCACCTCGCCCGCGGCGCGTCGGGCGCCGCTCGCCGTGCGCGGCGAGGGACTCGAGCTGCGCCTCGCTCAGCCGCGGGAAGGCGCCGTCGAGGTCCGGGGTCTCGGCCACCGACACCGTCTCCTGCGGACGGGTCTCGGCGATCCACGGCAGCGGCTGGTGGCAGTTGCCGCAACGCGAGACTCCGGTGGCGGCCGCGGGCACCCTGTTGTTGCGGCCGCAGTTCGGGCATCGGATCACTCGGGCCTGCATGGCGGATTCCTCCCAGGCTGCGCTTCGGTTGGCGTCAGGGCCTGACTGTGACCCGGGGGGCCTCGATAGTCCCCGGAACCACGACCGCACCGCCAACAGCCCGGCGACCACGTCGGCCGCAAGCCGCTCGCGTCGGTAGCCGGCCAGCGTCGGCAGCAGCCGGTGCCGCGCGCTCGCGGGCGCCCGGCCGCCGGCTACGCCCCGGGCCGTATGACGACCACGGAGCAGTTTGCGTACCGGACGCACTTCTCACTCACCGACCCGATAAGCAGCCGACTGAAGCCGCCATGGCCACGGGAGCCGACGACGAGCAGGTCCGCACCCTCAGACCGACGCAGCAGCACGGTCGCCGGATCGCCTGCCTCCACGACCCGCTCGATGTCCAGAGGCGCGTCGTCTCGCCAGGACTTCCCGCAGTGTCTGGTCCAGGGCGCTCTCGGCGCGGCGAGCGACCTCCCGCGGATCCGGCAGGCCCGCCGGTGCGGGTGAATAGCTGGTGGCCAGACCCGAGAATGGGAGATCCCAAGCGCAGACCACGTCCAGCCGGGCGCCACGAGCGACTGCCTCATCCGCGGACCACCGCAAGGCCGCGCGGGACTCCTCCGACCCGTCGACGCCGACGACGAAACGCCGGGCAGTCATTGGCACCTGAGTGGTCATGTGGTCTCCATGGTGATGGCGCTCGGGGTGGCCTGGGTGCTCGACGGGCTGGAGATCGCCGGCCTGCCCACTCACCTACCGAATTTCGAGTCAGCCGCGCTGCCCGCCGAAGGTCGAACGGTTGCCCACATGGCGTGAGCAAGGAGAATTGGCGGAGGACCCAGCCGCCGGGCGAGCCGCCAGCCGGCGTCGCTGGTGCTCGTCGCCCTCCATCTTCTTGCGGACTACGCCGATGCCCCGCCGTCAGAAGTGGATCGGTGATGCGGTTGACCACCTCGGTCACGCCCGGCGCCGACCAGGCCGCCCGCTCGGCCGCGTCCCGCTCGGCCCAGGACCGCACGTGCCCGTCCAGGATGACCTTGCCGCCGTCCACGTCGACCTTGATCCGGTCGGCGTCGGTCTCGGCGTTGCGTACCAGCGCCTCCTCGATCCGCCGCTTGAGCTCCGACTCGGCCGGCTGCACCTTCGGCTTGACCGTGATGAGGTTGGTGACGCCGCGGACCCCGGTCAGCCGGCGCACGGCCCGCTCGGCCGCTCGGCGCTGGAACTGCCACTCGACCGTGCCGTCCAGGGTCACCCAGCCCTTGGACACGGTCACCTTGACGCTGCCCGGGGGGATCAGCGCGTCCCAATCCAGCGCCCGGCCGCGGCCGCGGCGATGTCGGCGTCGGTCCGCTCGGCCGAGCCGGGCAGCCGGACCTCGATGTCGTTGGCTACGGCGGCGACGCCGCGGACCCGCTGCGCAGCCCGCTCGGCCGCCCACTTCTTCGGAACGAGTCGACTCAGCCGGTGAGCGTGACGATGCCGTCCTTCACAGCCACGCCGATCTCGTTGGGCTGGACCTCCGCCTCCCAGGAAAGCTCTTCGAGGACGTCGCGCTGGATGTCCTCGTCGCTGCGTACGGTCGTCGGTGCGGACATCGCCGCTCCCTCCTGGTCACCGGACCCGCTGGTCGGGTCCGAGGTCCCGACCAGCGTCGGCACCGGTCAGCCGGCGGCGCATCCCTCGTTCACGTGGTCTCGGCCGGGTCCGGCTCCTGGACGACGAGGCGGGTCAGCTCGACTCGGGACCGGATGCCGAGCTTGAGGAAGATCTGCCGCAGGTGGAAGTCGACGGTGTGCCGGGACAGGAACAGCCGCTCGGCCGCCTGCCGGTTGGTGAGGCCTTCGGCGACCGCGGCCGCCACTCGTCGCTCGGCCTCGGTGAGGCTCGCCCAGCCCCAGTCTGGATGGTCGGTGCGCGACCAGTGGCAGGCGCGCACGCCGAGCTCGCGCAGCCGGGCGCGGACCCGGGCGGCGTCCCGCTCGGCGCCGGCCTGCCGGTAGCAGTCCAGCGCCCGCTCGAACCGGTCCACGGGCCGCCGCCCGGTCGCCGGCGCCGGCGAGCACGACTCCGGCGTCCTCGTGCGCGGACGCCGCGCTCCACGGCCGCCGGTGACCGGCCGCGGCCCGGTCCAGGCGCTCGGCGTCGGCCTCGACGAGGCCGCGGGCGTGGTCGGCGGACGCCCGCAGCGAGCCCAGGTCGGCGTTGCCGGCGGACAGCTGCTCGGTCCGCGAGGCCAGCTCCCACGCCAGCCCGCGGTCGCCGACCGCCAGCGCCGCGCGGGTCAGCTCGACTGCGGCCGGCTCCTCCAACTCGGCCGGCAGCGCGGCCCAGCCGCCGGTCAGCGCCCGCAGCACCGCGGCCGGGCCGTGCCTGGCCGCGTCGAGCTGGGCCCGGCTCCAGGCCAGCGCGGCCGGATCGGTCGGCAGCAGCGCCGGGCCCGGCCCGGCCAGCTCGGCGTGCCGGGCGGCCTGCTCGAGGTTCCCGCGCAGGACGGCGACCTGGGCGAGGGTGGCCTGGGCCAGCGGGACCACCGCCCGGCGTGCCGCGCTCCTCGGCGAGCGCGAGCACCCGCCGGGAGCCGGCGACCGCCTCGTCCAGCCGGCCGGTCGCCAGCTGCAGCCGGGCGCCGAGCTGCAGTGCCACCGGTTCCCAGAGCGCGTCGAGCGGCCCGGCCGGGGCGCCGGCCCGGTCGAGCACCTCGGCGGCCTCATCCAGCTCGCCGGCCGCGAGCAGCATCGCGGCCAGCTCGAGCTCGGCAAGCCGGCCGGGCGGCTCGCCCCTGCGCCGAGCGCACCACCGCCGCGCGGCCGAGGTCGAGCGCGGTGGTCAGGTGCCCGCGGCGCCAGGCCACCCAGGCCAGGGTGGCGAGCCCGACGCCTGGCGGGCCGGCCCCGGACACGCCGGCCAGGACGGCGTCGGCGCTCGCCTCGGCCGCGCCCAGGTCGCCGCCGGCCAGCAGTCCCACCGCCCGAACCAGCTCCGCGCCGCCGCGCCCCTCTCCGGTCAGCCAGGCTCCGCCGGCCGGCCGCCCGTCGCTGGTGGCCCGGGCCGCGCCGGGCGGGGGCGCACTGGCGGGCCGGGCTTCGCTGGCGGGCCGGGCTTCGCCGAGCAGGGCCGCGACTGACGCCGGCTCGCCGTCGAGCAGCCGGACCGCAGCCAGTACGAGGCGGAGCCGGTCCGCGGCCGGACCGGGCCCGCGGGCCAGCGCCAGCGTCCGCTCCGCCAGCTCGGTCGCCGCCCGCACCCGGCCGGCCGCGACCAGCGCCTCGGCTGCGGTCGCGGCCCGCGGCACCTGCTGCTCGTCGGCGGAGCCGGTGAGGTCGAGCGCATGCAGCGCGAGCTCGGCCGCGACCGCGGGCGAGCGCGCGACCAGCTCGGCGGCGACCTCATCGAGCGCCGCCAGTGCCGCCCGGTCGCCCGGGCGGGCCGCCTTGACCAGCTGCGCGGCGGCGTCGGCGTCGCAGCCCCCGCGTTCGTGCATGACGGCGCCGACCGTCCGGTGCAGCGCCGCCCGCACCGGCTCGGGCACCAGCGCGTACGCCTGCGCGCGGAGCTCGGCGTCGCCGAAGCCCACGGCCCCGCCCCGGGCGACCAGCACATCCGCCGCCAGCAGCTCGTGTACGGCGGGGAGCAGCGTCCCGACCGGTTCGCCCAGCGTGGCGGCCACGTCGTCCAGGCAGAACGCGTCCTCGAACACCACCGCGACCTCGACCAGCGCCAAGCGTGGCCGGGGACAGCTCCGCCAGCTCGGGGTGCCCGCGCAGCGGGGACTCACGGTGCCAGGCAGGCACCGGGAACCGCAGCGGCACGGGTACGGCATCGTCGACCGCAAGCTGCTCCATCTTTGTCATGGCGTCGGCCTCACTCCCGTCGCCCCCGTGCGGTGCGGCCCCCGGTATTGACCGCCAGGTGGCGAGTCAAACCCCGCGGGGACTACGCGGTCGTGGGATGTGCCCCGTCCACACCGCGGCGAGCCTCGGACCTACGGAGGGGATACGTGCGCGATGCGGAGGAGAGGCCAGTGGCGAAGGCAGTCGGGATCGACCTCGGCACGACCAACTCGGTGATCGCGACCGTCGAGGGCGGGCAGCCCACGGTCGTCCCCAACGCGGAGGGATCGCGGACGACCCCGTCGGTGGTGGCGTTCACCCCGGACGGCGAGCGCCTGGTCGGGCAGCTGGCCCGTCGGCAGGCGATTCTCAACCCGAAGGGGACGATCTACTCGGCCAAGCGCTTCATCGGCCGCCGCTACGACGAGGTGCAGAGCGAGTTGACCGCGGTCTCGTTCGACGTCGTGCCCGGGCCGGACGGCGCTGCCCGGTTCGACGTCCGCGGGAAGCAGTACGCGCCGGAGGAGATATCTGCGCTGGTGCTGCGCAAGCTGGCCGAGGACGCCGGCAAGTATCCTGGGCGAGCGGGTGACCGAGGCGGTCATCACGGTTCCGGCGTACTTCAACGACGCCCAGCGGCAGGCCACCAAGGACGCCGGCCGGATCGCCGGGCTCGACGTGCTGCGGATCATCAACGAGCCGACCGCGGCCGCCCTCGCCTACGGGCTGGACAAGAAGCAGAACGAGACCGTGCTGGTCTTCGACCTGGGCGGCGGCACGTTCGACGTCAGCATCCTCGACGTCGGCGACGGCGTGGTCGAGGTGCGCTCCACCGCCGGAGACACCCACCTCGGCGGCGACGACTTCGACCGCCGGATCGTCGACCACCTCGCTGACGAGTTCCGCCGCGGCGAGGGCATCGATCTGCGCCAGGACCCGCAGGCGCTGCAGCGGCTGTTCGAGGCCGCGGAGAAGGCCAAGGTCGAGCTGTCCTCGGTGACCAGAACGACGGTCAGTCTGCCGTTCATCACCGCCGACGCCAACGGCCCCAAGCACCTCAACACCACGCTGATGCGCTCGACGTTCGAGGAGATCACCCACGACCTCATCGAGCGGACAATGGGTCCGGTCGAGCAGGCGATGTCCGACGCCAAGCTCACGGCGAACGACATCGATGAGGTCGTCCTGGTCGGCGGCTCGACCCGGATCCCGGCCGTGCAGAGCGTGGTCCGGCGGTTGACCGGCGGCAAGGACCCGAACATGACGGTCAACCCGGACGAGGTCGTCGCGCTCGGCGCCGCCGTCCAGGCCGCGGTCATCAAGGGTGAGGTCAAGGACGTCCTGCTGCTCGACGTCACCCCGCTCTCGCTCGGGGTGGAGACCCAGGGCGGCGTGATGACACAAGATCATCGAACGGAACACGACGATCCCGGCCCGGCGGACCGAGGTGTTCAGCACGGCTGAGGAGAACCAGTCCGCGGTGGACATCGTCGTGCTGCAGGGCGAGCGGGAGCGCGCGGCCGACAACCGGGTGCTCGGCCGGTTCCGGCTGGAGGGCATCCGGCCGGCGCCGCGCGGGGTGCCGCAGATCGAGGTCACGTTCGACATCGACGCGAACGGCATCCTGAGCGTCTCGGCCCGGGACAAGGACACCGGCGCCGAGCAGCGCATCACGATCAGCGAGAGCTCCAACCTCGACCAGGCCGAGGTCGAGCGGATGATCACGGACGCCGAGCGGCACCGGGACGAGGACGCCAGGGTGCGCGAGTTGGTCGACGCCCGCAACGCCCTCGACACGGCCGCCTACCAGGTGGAGCGACGGCTGGCGGAGCTCGGCGACTCAATCCCGGAGAACCAGCAGGCGCGCGCCGAGCTGCTGGTCACCGACGCCCGCGAGGCTCTCGACGGCGAGGCGCCGCTGGATCGAATCCGGATGCTGACCGGCGAGCTGCAGCAGATCTATCAGGGCCTGGCGGCGGCGGGCGGCCAGCCCGGCGGCCAGGGCGGCGGTCCCGACGGCACCGCCCCAGCCGCTGGCTCGGACGACGACGTCATCGACGCCGACTTCACCACCAGCTGAGCCGTGATGACCGAGACCCATGGCGCCGCACCCGAGCCGGGCACCGCTACGGACCCGGACGGCGAGACGCCGACACCTGGACCGGCTGCGGGCCGACGTGGAGCGGCTCACCGACCAGTGGCGGCGCGCGCTGGCCGACCTGGACAACACTCGCAAGCGGGCGGCCAGGGAGTCGGCCCGGGCCAGGGCGGACGAGCGGGCCCGGGTCGCCCTGGAGTGGCTGCCGGTGCTGGACAACCTCGACCGCGCGCTCGAGCACGGCCGGTCGGAGCCCGGCACCGTCCTCGAGGGCGTCGAGGCGGTCCGGCAGCA
Source organism: uncultured Actinomycetota bacterium (assembly GCA_963770145.1). Classification (GTDB taxonomy): domain Bacteria; phylum Actinomycetota; class Actinomycetes; order Mycobacteriales; family CADCTP01; genus CADCTP01. The sequence continues at coordinate 44,374 of CAVYOJ010000010.1, forward strand.
GGCGCTGTCCGTGCTGGAGCGGCTCGGCTTTCCGCGCCGGTCCGATCTGGGCACTCCGTTCGACCCGGCCCGGCACGAGGCGGTGGCGGCGATGCCTGACCCGGACGCCGCGCCGGGCACCGTCGCTACGGGTCGTGCGCCCTGCGTACGGCGAGGGCGAGCGGCAACTGCGGCCCGCATCAGTGGTGGTGGCGACGGGGGCCGGGTGATGACCGCCCCGCGGGACTTCTACGAGGTCCTCGGCGTGCCGAGGACGGCGAGCCCCGAGGAGATCCAGCGGGCCTATCGACGGCTGGCCCGCACGCTGCACCCGGACGTGAACTCGGACCCCGCGGCGGAGGAGCGGTTCAAGGACGTCGTCCGAGGCGTACGACGTGCTCTCCGACCCGGCCACCCGGCGTCGGTACGATGCGTTCGGCGCCGACTTCCGCCAGGTGCCCGAGGACGTCGACCCGGAGGACTGGGCCAGGGCCAGGACGGCTTCCGCCCGCGGCCGCCCGGCCGCCGGCTCCGACCGGGAGACCTGGACCGGCGGGTTCGCGGACGGCGGTTTCGCGGACGGCCGTTTCGCGGACATCGACCTCGACGACCTGTTCGGCGGGCTGTTCGCCGGCCGCGGCCGGCGGTCCTGGGGACCGGTCCCCGGCGCCGACCAGGAGAGCGAGCTGGAGGTCAGCCTGGAGGAGGCGTACTCCGGCGGCCGCCGCACGATCACCCTGCCCGGACCGGGCGGTTCGCGCACCCTGACCGTGACCATTCCGCGCGGGGTCATCGACGGGCAGCGGATCCGGCTGTCCGGGCAGGGCGGCCAGGGCAGCGAGGGCGCCGCCCCCGGCGACCTCTATCTGGTCGTCCGGCTCGCGCCGCACCGACGCTTCCGGGTAGACGGCCGGAACCTGTCCGTCGACCTGCCGCTGGCGCCCTGGGAAGCGGCGCTCGGCGCGTCGGTCGCGATCGACACCCCGGGTGGCGAGGCCAAGCTGCGGGTGCCGCCGGGCACATCCAGCGGGCGGCGGCTGCGGCTGCGCGGGCGCGGCCTGCCCAACCCCCGTGGCCGCCCCGGCGACCTCTACGCCGAGGCGAAGGTGATGGTGCCGGCGCGGCTGTCCGACGAGGAGCGTCGACTGTTCGAGGAGCTCGGCCGGGTCTCGTCGTTCGATCCGAGGAGGCGCAGGTGACCCACTCGACCGACCTGACCCACCTGAGGCGCCCGGCCTACGCGCTGGCCCGCCGGACCGCCCGGGCCGATCCCGGCCGGCTCGACCTGGACTCGTTCGCCCGGGCCGCCTCGCTGCACCCCGACCTGGTCCGCCGGTTCGTCGCGCTCGGCCTGCTCGAGTCCACTGTGGACTCCGCCGGCCGGGTCTCGTTCGGCTCCGCGGACCTGGTCTCGGTCGCCCGCATGCAGCGGCTGCGGGCCGGCCTGTCCCTGAACTATGCCGCTCTGGGACTGGTGCTCGACCTGCTCGACCGGATCGCCGAGCTCGAGGCCAGGGTCCGCCGCGGCGGCGACCGTCCCACCATCGGAGGCTGAGAAGTGGATGCCGGCAAGCTGACCCAGATGTCGCAGCAGGCACTGCAGAGCGCGCAGTCCGACGCGTTGCGGCTCGGCCACACCGAGGTCGATGGCGAGCACCTGCTGCTGGCCCTGCTCGACCAGCCCGACGGCCTGGTGCCGCGGCTGCTGACCGGCGTGGGCGGGGACCCGGACGCGATCAAGGCCGACCTGGTGCACGAGCTCGGTCGCCGGCCGCGGGTCAGCGGCCCGGGCGCGGCACCCGGCCAGGTCTTCCTCACCCAGCGGCTCAGCCGGCTGCTGGACGCGGCGGAGCAGGAGGCCGGCCGGCTCAAGGACGAGTACGTCTCGGTCGAGCACCTGCTGGTCGCGCTGCTGGAGGAGGGCGAGCGCAGCCCGGCCGGGCGGGTGCTGGCCCGCCATGGCGTGACTCGGGACGGCGTCCTGCAGGCGCTGACCTCGGTCCGCGGCAACCAGCGGGTCACCTCGGCCACGCCGGAGGGCACGTACGAGGCGCTGGAGAAGTACGGCCGCGACCTCGTCGCCGACGCCCGCGAGGACCGGCTCGACCCGGTGATCGGCCGGGACGCCGAGATCCGCCGACTGACCCAGATCCTGTCCCGGAAGCGGAAGAACAACCCCGTGCTCATCGGCGATCCTGGGGTCGGCAAGACCGCGATCGTCGAGGGGCTGGCGCAGCGGATCGTCCGCGGCGACGTGCCCGAAGGCCTGCGGGATCGGACCGTCTTCGCCCTGGACATGGGCTCCCTGGTGGCCGGCGCGAAGTACCGCGGCGAGTTCGAGGAGCGGCTCACCGCGGTGCTGTCCGAGGTGCGCTCGGCCGAGGGCCGGATCCTGCTGTTCGTCGACGAGCTGCACACCGTGGTCGGCGCCGGCGCGGCCGAGGGCGCGATGGACGCCGGCAACATGCTCAAGCCGATGCTCGCCCGCGGCGAGCTGCACATGATCGGCGCGACCACGGTCGAGGAGTACCGCAAGCGGGTCGAGGCCGACGCCGCGCTGGAGCGGCGGTTCCAGCCGCTGCTGGTGGACGAGCCGTCCGAACAGGACGCGGTGTCGATCTTGCGCGGGCTGCGCGAGCGGCTGGAGGTCTTCCACGGCGTGAAGATCCAGGACGGTGCGCTGATCGCGGCGGTGACCCTGAGCCACCGCTACATCTCCGACCGGTTCCTGCCGGACAAGGCGATCGACCTGGTCGACGAGTCCTGCGCGATGCTGCGGACCGAGATCGACTCGATGCCGGCCGAGCTGGACGAGCTGACCCGGCGGGTGGTGCGGCTGGAGATCGAGGAGGCCGCGCTGGCCAAGGAGTCCGACCCGGCCAGCACTGCCCGGCTGGCCGACCTGCGCAAGGAGCTGGCCGACGCGCGGGCCGCGGCCGACTCGCTGCGGGCCCAGTGGGAGGCCGAGCGCCAGGCCCTGCGGCGGGTGCAGGAGCTGCGCCAGGAGCTGGAGCAGGTGCGCCGGGAGGCCGAGGAGGCCGAGCGCCGGTACGACCTGAACCGGGCCGCGGAGCTGCGGCACGGCCGGCTGCCCGAGCTCGAGCGGCGGCTGCAGGCGGAGGAGGAGCAACTGGCCAGCCGGCAGGGCAGTCACCGGCTGCTACGCGAGGTCGTCACCGCCGACGAGATCGCCCAGGTCGTGTCCCGCTGGACCGGGATCCCGGTGACCCGGCTGCAGGAGGGCGAGCGGGAGAAGCTGTTGCGGCTGGACGACATCCTGCACGAGCGCGTGGTCGGACAGGACGAGGCCGTGCAGCTCGTCGCCGACGCGGTGATCCGGGCCCGCTCCGGGATCAAGGACCCGCGCCGGCCGATCGGGTCGTTCATCTTCCTCGGGCCCACCGGGGTCGGGAAGACCGAGCTGGCTCGTTCGCTCGCGGCGGCTCTGTTCGACACCGAGGACAACATGGTCCGGATCGACATGAGCGAGTACCAGGAGCGGCATACGGTCAGCCGACTGCTCGGCGCCCCGCCCGGGTATGTCGGGTTCGAGGAGGGCGGTCAGCTGACCGAGGCCGTCCGCCGCCGGCCGTACTCGGTGGTGCTGTTCGACGAGATCGAGAAGGCGCACGCCGACGTGTTCAACACGCTGCTGCAGGTGCTCGACGACGGCCGGCTGACCGACGCGCAGGGCCGGACCGTCGACTTCCGGAATACCGTCATCATCATGACCTCGAACATCGGCTCCGCCTACCTGCTCGAGGGCGCGACCTCGGCCGGCGAGATCAAGCCGGACGCGCGCGATCTGGTGATGGGCGAGCTGCGCCGGCAGTTCCGGCCCGAGTTCCTCAACCGGGTCGACGACATCGTGCTGTTCAAGCCGCTGACCGAGGCCGAGATCGAGCGGATCGTCGAGCTGATGCTCGCGGACCTGCGGACCAGGCTGGCCGACCGGCGGATGGCGCTCGAGGTCGCTGACGAGGCGCGGGCGTTCATCGCTCGGCAGGGCTTCGACCCGGTGTACGGCGCCCGCCCGCTGCGCCGGTTCATCGCCCGCGAGGTCGAGACCCGCATCGGCCGAGCGCTGCTCGCCGGCGAAATCGAGGAGGGCGCGACGATCCGGGTCGAGCTGGCCGGCGACGAGCTGTCCGTCACCTACCGGAACCCGGAGTAGCGCTGTGGCAGCCCGAGTCATCGCGTGCCCGCACTGCGGCAAGCGCAACCGGGTGCCCGCGGCGGCCTCCGGCGTACCCCGGTGCGGGAACTGCCACCAGTCGCTGCCCTGGATCGCAGACGCCTCCGACGACGATTTCACCGAGGTCGCCGAGAAGGCGAGGATCCCGGTGCTGGTGGACCTGTGGGCGGTCTGGTGCGGGCCATGCCGCATGGTCAGCCCGGTCCTCGAGCAGCTGGCCACCGAGTACGCCGGGCGGCTGAAGCTGGTCAAGGTCGACATCGACCGGTCGCCGCGGCTGTCCGAGCGGTTCACGGTGCAGGCGGTCCCGACGCTGCTGCTGCTGCGCGACGGTCAGGTGGTCCACCGCCAGGCCGGCGCCGCCCCGGCGCCGGCGCTGCGGTCCTGGTTGGACGGCGCGTTGGCCGCGGAGCCGGGGTGACCGCGGCCGACGGCGAGACGCCCGATCTCGACGGGGCGTTCCCCCGCCTGTCCGACTCGCAGGTCGAGGTGCTGGCCGCGGTCGGCCGGCGCCGACCGACCAGGGCCGCGGACGTGCTCTACCGCGCCGGCGACCTCGATTGCGACTTCTTCGTCGTGCTGGCCGGGACCGTCGCGATGGTGGAGGGCCACGGCGAGCCGGGGCAGCGGCCGGTCGGCGTGCACGGCCCGGGCCGCTTCCTCGGCGGCATCGGCCTGCTCACCGGCCGGCCGGTGTTCCTCACCGCCGTGGTCCGCGAGCCCGGCGAGGTGCTCGCCGTGCCGACCGGCGCGCTGCGCGAGCGGGCGCTGGCCGACCCGGCGCTCGGTGACCTTATCCTGCGGGCTTATCTGCAGCGGACCGCGCTGCTGCTGGGCGTCGGCGCCGGGTTCCGGCTGGTCGGCTCACGGTTCGACCCGGACAGCCGGCGGCTGCGCGAGTTCGCCGCCCGAAACCGGCTTCCGCACCGCTGGCTCGACCTCGAGCGGCACGGCGAGGCCGAGGCGCTGCTGCGGCAGCTGAAGGTGCCCGCCGCAGACACCCCGCTGGTGCTCTGGCGCGACCGGGTGCTGCGCAAGCCGACCAACGCCGAGCTGGCCCGAGTGGTAGGTCTCGCGCCACCAGAGGCCCCGGACGGTGTCGTGGATCTGGTCGTCGTCGGCGCCGGCCCGGCCGGCCTGGCCGCCGCCGTCTACGGCGCGTCCGAGGGCCTGGTCACGCTGGCCGTGGACGCGGTGGCCACCGGCGGCCAGGCCGAGCGCTCGCCCCGGATCGAGAACTACCTCGGCTTCCCCGCCGGCCTCTCAGGACTGGAGCTGGCCGACCGGGCGGTCGTGCAGGCCCGCAAGTTCGGCGCCCGGATCGGCGTGCCGGCCGAGGCAGTCGAGCTGACCGGCCGGGACGACGGCTACCACGAGATCCGCCTCGGCGACGGAGGGACGGTCGCCGCGCGGGCGGTGCTGATCGCGACCGGTGCCCGCTACCGCACGCTCGACGTGCCCAGGCTGGCCGACTTCGAGGGCGTGTCGGTGCATTACGCGGCCACCGACGTGGAGGTGCGTACCTGCCGGGGCGATCCGGTGGCGGTCGTCGGCGGCGGCAACTCGGCCGGTCAGGCCGCCCTGCACCTGGCTGCGCAGTCGCCGGCGGTGACACTGCTGGTCCGCGGCGACGACCTGCAGACCGACATGTCCCGGTACCTCGTCGACCGGATCGGGCGGGAGCCACGCATCCGGGTGCTGCTGCATACGGAGGTGCGGGAGCTGCTCGGCGACGACGTGCTCACCGCGGTCACGGTCGAGGACAAGCGCACGAGCGACCTGTGCCGGCTGGATGCGCGGGCGCTGTTCGTCTTCATCGGCGCCGAGCCGCACACCCGGTGGCTGGCCGGGAGGGTGGCCCTCGACGGGCACGGCTTCGTGCTCACCGGCGCCGACGCCGCCAGGGCCGGCACCGCACTGTCCGAAGTGGACGGACCGCCGGCCGTGCTGGAGACCAGCCGGACCGGGGTGTTCGCCGTCGGGGACGTCCGCAGCGGTTCGATCAAGCGGATCGCCGCGGCCGTCGGGGAGGGCTCGATGGCCGTCCGGCTGGTGCATGAGCACCTGGCCGGGCGACGGGCTCAGACGAACGCCTCGTCGACGTAACACCACCGCCATTCCTCGCCCGGCTCGAACGACTGCACGATCGGATGGTCGACGGCGATCGCGTGCCGGCGGGCGTGCCGCATCGGTGAGGAGTCGCAGCAGCCGACGTGTCCGCAGCTGAGGCACAGCCGCAGGTGCACCCAGGGGGAGCCGAGCCGCAGGCACTCCTCACAGCCCTCCGGCGTCAGCGGCGTCACCGGCCGGACCTGGCTGAGGTGTGGGTCGACTACGCTGCGGGTCACAGTCGGTCGCCCTGGGCTGGCGGCTGGGTGCTGGTCCTGGTGGCGCTGAGGATCCGGGTCGCGGCCTCCGCGTCCGGATCGTCGACCATGACGTCGTACCGGGACGCCTGGATGCCGCGGATCGACGCGAAGTCCCGCCGGCCACCGGTGAACGCGTGCGCGACGGCACCCCAGAACGCGCCGAAGATCAGCCCGGCGACGAGGCCGGACACGACGGCGCCGACCGTCCACGGGCTGACCACCCAGAACACCAGGCCGATCAGCAGGCCGATCCAGCCGCCGGTGGCTGCCCCGGCCAGCGCGGCCCGCCAGACGGTGAGCCGCCCGGTGACCTGCTCCACGAGGTGGAGGTCGCTGCCCACGATCGCGACCCGGTCGACCGGGAATTTCCGGTCGGACAGCGTGTCCACGGCCCGCTGCGCGTCCTCGTACGTCTCGTACGATGCGATCAGCCGGCGAGCCGGGGCGCCGTGGCGCGAAGCGGTCGTCATCGGGTCCTCCTCCGCCGGCACGCCCGGGAGCCTGTCCCGTCCCACTCCGCGGTGCCGGCGACGTCCGTGGGCGAGTGGTTCGCCCGTGGTCGCCGGTCATGCTTCCGGGGCGGGGCCCGGCCGGCATCCCCCGATCACGTAGTCGTCCCTTCTCCTTGGGCTCGCCCCGGACCACCAGCCGCCGACCGCTCGCCTCGACGTCGGCGGTCAGGAGGACCCGGCCGCGGACCGGCTGCCGGCGAACGCAGTTCCACCCGTTCCACTCCGTCGGTCGCCAGGATCGCCACCCGGATGCCGTGCAGCTTTCCTGCCATGGCCGTTCTCCTCCGTGCTCGACGGGTCGGCGACCGCGACGCGGCCCGTCCCGGTGCCCGCGTAGGCCGGATATGCGCCGCGGTGCCGGATCGAAACCGGTCAGCCGTGGCCGATATGGGTGACCAGGTTGACCGTGACGGCCAATACCGAAGTAGTGCTGGCTCCGCTGCCGTCGTTGCCGGGCCAGCATCGCCGAAAACCTGGGCGGAGAAGGAGGTCTGTGGGGCTCGGCCCGGTCGGGCTCAGTGGTCGTCGTCGCGGCGGCGGCGGTGGCTGGTCCCGGGATGGGGCCGGCCGGCGGGCGGGGCGGGCTGCCGACCCGCTCCGGCGACGGCTGCCGCGCCGGCTGCCGCTCGACCAGCACGTCCTCGAGGAGGTGCTCGACCGCTATGACGAACGGAACGTCAGGTCGGTACGAGGTTCTCGGAATGCGTCCAGACCTCGATCCGGTACGAGCGCCGGCTGCTCGGTCACCACCGCCCACCGGCCGGTCGACAGCTCCAGCTCGCGCAGCCGGGTGAACGAGCTGCTCGGCCACGAAGTCCGGCGGTGCCACCACGCGGGACAGCCGGTGGCGGTCCCCGGTCCACGCTGGCAGCCGGCGCAGCAGAGCCCGGACGTCGTCATCGGTCAGCTCGGCCGGCGGCACCCCCGGGCCGGCGGCCAGGTCCACCGGCGGCCCGCCACCGGGCGCGGCGAACAGCTCGTCGAAGCCGCCGGCAGCGACCTGCGAACCGGGCCGCCTCGTCCGGCTCGAGCGCCGCGAGCGCGGCAGGACGGCCTGTACCTCGTACCGCACCAGCTCGGGCGGTCGGCCCTCGCGGCCGGCGACGAACTCGCACGAAGGCGGGCGCGACAGCACCGACGACCGCGCGTCCTCGATGTCGGCCGGGCGCAGTGGCGTCGGCGGCGCGTCCCGCAGCGCCGGCTCGTTCCACCCGTCGGCAGCCAGAGCATAGGCCGCCGACGGCCGGGCGACCGCCTGCCAGCTTTGGCCATGCCGATGCGCCGTGCTCGCTCGCGGACCGCGACGATGAAGTCCTTGTAGCGAAGCATGGACGCGGACCGTCCCGGTTGCCCGCCCGCGTACGGCAGGATGACGTGAGACGACATCGGGCGGTGACCCCGGGCAGCGCACCCGGGCAGCCAGTCCGCATCCGGTAGATGACGGCGGGGAACGCGTCCGACGGCGACAGGCATTTGCCGAGGCGCGGGTCGAGCCGGCTCCGGCGGGATACAGCAAGCGGCTCCCGGGCTCGCTGTCCCGTCCCACTGCGCGGTGCCGGCGACCTCCGGGGCCGTGGTTCGCCCATCCGTCACCTCAGGGTTGCGCGCCAGTCCCGGCCGGCATCTCCCGATCACGTAGTCGCGGGCGGCCCAGCGCGGGCCCGGGTGGACTACTTCACCTCGATACGCCGCCGGTCCGCGGTCTTCGACTTGGGCACCCGCAGACGCAGCACGCCATCCTTCATCGTGGCCTCGATGTCGCCACCATCGATCTGGTCCGGCAGCACCACCTCGTACCGGAAGCGGCCGACTGTTCGGGTCTGCCAGCGCAGCATTCCGGTGCGCTCCTTCTCCTTACGCTCACCCTGCACCACCAGCCGTCGGCCGCTGGTCTCGACATCGATGTCCTTCTTGTCCACGCCGGGCAGGTCGAGCTCGATGAGGTAGGCGTCGTCGGTCTCCTCGACGTCTGCGGGCGGGCTGAACCCGTCCCGTCCCATCAGCGGCGGCGCGTCCGGCCACCGGTCGTCGACGAGCTGGGTGAGCTGGCGGGTGAGCCGGTTGAACTCGGCGAAGGGGTCATAGCGGGTCAGCGTGCTGGTGCCGCCGGTGCCGCCGGTGCCGCCGGTGCCGCCGCGCTGCCTCGGTTGCGTCATCGCAGATCTCCTCTCGGGTCCGCTCGGTTCGGTTCCACCGTCGGGCCGGGCGCGCGCGGCCACATCCCTTGATCTGGTGGTTCCGGCGCCGCAACGGAGTCAGTCGCCGGTCAGCTCTGTGTCCGGCACGTAGCCGTACGCGGCCTCGCGGACCGCCTCGTCGGTCTCCAGGCCGGCGCCGAGGGCGCCGCCGACGGTGGCCACCGAACTGGCCAGCCAGGCCAGCTGCGATCTGGTCGATGATCCCGGCCGGGTGGCCGAGCTGGTCGGCGAGCAGCCCGGACGGGACCAGCAGCAGCGTGCCGACCAGGCTGAGCACGAGGAGGGCCAGGTAGAGGGCGGCCACCCCGACCAGCACGGTCGCGATCGTCACGACGTTGAACAGCACCACCTGCCGGCGGGGCGTCGAGCGCGCGGGGCACCCGTTCCCAGAGGCCGGCGCCGATCACGAGCGTCGCCACCACCGCGGCCACCGAGCCGATCGTGACGAGGGTGAGCCGCAGCGGGCCGAGCGCGTCGGAGAGCCGCCAGATGTCGCTGGTGACAAGCGCGACGATGCCGGCGGCGAGCGCGGCGACCAGCGCCCGGGACAGCCGGATGGCCAGCCGCCAAGGCCGGTTCGCCCGCAGCATGCCGAGCAGCAGCTTGAGGTTGCCCGTGACGTAGCCGGCCAGCAGGCGCATCCCGTGCTCGTCGTCGTGCACGGTGGTGGCGCCGAGCTCGCGTACCCGCCGGCGCATCCGGGCCCTGGCCCGCCCGGCCCGCGCGGAGCCCTCCGGTGCTCCCCGTGCGTCGCCCACCAGCGAGGCCACCAGCCGGACGATGCCATCCGTGGCCCGCCGGCCGACCGCGACCGGGCCGAGGGCAGGCAACGACAGCACGGCGACGCCGTGAGTGGCGCTGGCGTGCGCGACGACCGGTCGCCGGGCCGTCTCCAGCGGGAGGTCGGTCACGCACACGACCAGCTGCCAGCCCTCGGCCAGCATCCGCTGCCGGGCGGCCATGACCAGCGTGGTCAGGTCGGCCGGCCGCTCCACCAGCCGGTCGGAGACCAGCTGGATGGTCCAGCGGCCGGGAACTCGCGCGCTGATCCGGTCGGCCAGGTCGCCCGCGATGTCGTTGGCGAGGTCGGTGGCCGCGCCTGGAGCGGCGACCAGGCCGATGACCAGCTCGGGGCCGGCCGCCGTCTCGCCGGACTCCGTCGGCGACCCGGTCACGGGGCGGAGCGCCGTCGTCGCCGGGCTCCGCGGGGAACTGCTCACGTAGGCAGTTCGCCGGTGAGCACGACCTCGTCGGCGATGTCGGCCAGCTTCCGGTTGAGCCGTTGGCTGGTCTCCCGCAGCAGCGTGAAGCTCTCGTCGTTGCCGATCTTGAAGCGGTACATGAGGATGCCGAGCGCCGTGCCGATGCGGCGGTTGCTGGACAGCGCCACTCTGAGGTTGGCCGCCTCGTCCTCGGCCTGGCTCACCGCGTACTCGCGCAGCCGCGCCAGCTCGACGTGCATCCGCATCCGGGCGAGCAACTCGAGCGGGTCGAACGGCTTGGCCACATAGTCGTCGGCTCCGGCGGTGAAGCCCTCGGTGGCCGAGTCCGATCCGGCCCGCGCGGTGAGGAGCACGATCGGCAGCCGGGCGGTGGCCGGCAGCCGGCGCAGCGTGCGGACCAGCTCCAGGCCGTCGGTACCCGGCAGCATCACGTCGGTCAGTACCAGGTCCGGCGGGGGCGGGGGCAGTCGCAGCGCGGCTGCTGCATCCGCGACCGCGGTGACGTTCCAGCCGTCCGAGCGCAGCAACCGGGTCAGGTAGGCCCGCATGTCCGCGTTGTCCTCGACCAGCAGCGCCCGCCCGACCTCCGGCTGGGCGGGCTCCCGCTCGCGACCGGCTGCTCGCCGGGCGGCCGGGAGCCCGGCATCCACCTCGGCCCGGAACGCCTGCGACATGACCGCTGCGGATGCCCACCGGCCGCGGCCTCGCGGAGGCCGTACCCATCGGGATCCGGACGGTGAACGTGGTGCCGACGCCGACGGTGCTGTCCACCGCGATCGTGCCGTGGTGCGCCTTCACGAGGTCGGACACCAGCGACAGCCCGATGCCGGCGCCCTCCTGGCCGCGCGAGATCATCCCGGGCACCCGGTGGAACCGCTCGAAGATCCTGGCCAGCTCGTCCGGCGGGATGCCGATCCCGGTGTCCGCGACGACCAGCACGGCGTCGTCGCCGTCCTCGCGCAGCGAGACGCGGATCGAGCCGACGGAGGTGAACTTCACCGCGTTGGACAGCAGGTTGGCCACGATCCGGACCCACATCTCCGGGTCCACCTCGACCAGGCGGGACAGCGTGGCCGGGTCGACCTCGAGCCGCATCCCGGCTCGCTCGATCGCCGCCCGGAACATGCTGGCCACGTCGGCGGTCACCAGCGCCAGGTCGGTGGGCTCCAGCACCGCGTGCAGCTCGTCCGCGTCGGCCTGGGCGAACGCGAGCAGGCCGTCGACCAGCCGCTGCAGCCGCAGCGCCCCGCGCTCGGCGATGTCGACGTCCTCCCGGTACGCCCGGCCCTCCTGCCGAATCGCGCGCAGCGAGCCGAGGATCAGCGTCAGCGGCGTGCGCAGCTCGTGGCTGACGTTCTGGAGGAACCGGGTCTTGGCCGCGTCGAGCGCGACGAGCTCCTCGGCCCGGTGGCGCTGCGACTCGTATGCCAGCGCGTCGGTGAGCGCCGTGGACACCGCGCCGGCGACCGACAGGCAGAACGCGCGGTACTCGTCGTCCAGCTCCCGGTACGGGTTCAGGCCGAGCGTGAGCGCGCCGGCGACATCGCCGCTAGACCGGTTGCGCAGCGGCAGGATCATCGCGTCGTCCGGCCGCGCGTCGCCCAGCACGGACGGCTCGACCACCGCACCGAACGAGGCGTTGATCCCGCCGACCACCTCGGCCTTCCCGGACGTGACGACCCGCCAGCCCGGGATGCCGCCGTCCGGTCCGGGGATGACCGACCAGTCCCGGACCGTGCCTGGGTCGACGCCGAACGACCCGACCAGGTGGAGGAAACGGCGGGAGTCGTCGAGCAGGCGGGCCAGCGCGAACGGCACGTCGATCCGGCTCTGCCCGATGACACCGACGGCTATCCGGACCGCCTGCTGGGCGCTGACCGTCTCCGCGCTGGAGAGCTCGCCGAGCCCGTGCAACAGGCCGAGCCGGCGCTCGGCCAGCACTTGCCGGGTGGTGTCCATGGCGGCCACCAGCAGCCCGCTGATCCGGTTCCCGTCCAGGACGGGGCTGCACGAGAACGTCCAGTAGGTCTCCTCGACGTACCCGTGCCGCTCGTACGGCAGGAACAGGTCGCGGGAGAACGTCGCGCCGCGGCCGGTCATCACCATGTCGGTCAGTGGTCCGAGCTCGGACCACGCCTCCGCGTAGCACTCGGCCGCCCGCTGCCCGATCGCCGCCGGGTGCTTGCGGCCGATCACCGGCATGGCCGCGGCGTTGTAGAGCTGCACGAGCTGCGGACCCCACCACAGCATCATCGGCACCCGGGACGGCAGCACGGTCTTGATCGCCGCCCGCAACGAATCCGGCCACCGCTCGACCGGTCCGAGCGGGGTCGTGGCCCAGTCGGCCTCCCGTAGCAACGTCTGCAACGGCCCGGTCGTCGAGAACAGGTCCTCGCCGGCCGACGACGCAGCACTCCTACCAGCCACGTCCCTCTCCCTAGGACGACGGCCGTCACGGCCTTTCCCCCTTGTCCCGGCCATGGCGGGAACGTCGGGTGAGCATCGCTGTCGAGCTCGACGTCGAGCGTACTCAGCAGGCAAGCCCAACGATGTTCGCACGTCCGCAGCTACACCACGCCCACCAGCTGCTCCCGCAGCTGGCTCAGCGTCCGGCTGAGCAGCCGGGACACATGCATCTGGGAGAGCCCGAGGCGCTCGGCTATCTGCGCCTGGGTCATGTCGCCGAAGAAGCGCAGCTGCAGGATCCGCCGTTCCCGTTCCGGCAGGCGGGCCACCGCAGCCCCGAGCGTCTCGTGCGTGTCCACCTGCTCGTACGCCGGGTCCTCGCTCCCGAGCCGGTCACCCAGCGTCCCGTGGTCTCCCATCGGCGTGGCCAGGGAGGTGGCCCGATAAGCCGCGCTGCAGGTCAGCGAGTCGAGCACCTGCTCCTGCGACAGGTGCGCCCGCGCGGCAACCTCGGCGACCGTCGGTGACCGGCCGAGCTCCTGGCTCAGCTCGCGCACGCAGCGGTCGACCTCGCCGGTGCGCACCTGCAGCGACCGGTGCACGTGCACGGCCCAGGTGCGGTCGCGGAAGTGCCTGCGGATCTCTCCGAGGATGGTCGGCGCGGCGAAGGTGCTGAACGCGGTCCCGCGGTCGGGATCGAACCGATCGACTGCCTTGACCAGGCCGACTGCCGCAGCCTGGACCAGGTCGTCGAACGGCTCGCCGCGCCCGGCGTAGCGGCGGGCGAAGTAGATGGCCAGCGGGATGTGCATCTCCACCAGCCGATCGCGTAGCGCGCGCCGCCGGGGCGCGTCGGCCGGCAATGCGACCATCTGCTGGAACAGCTGTTGGGCGAGCTTGCGCTTGTCGGCCGCCATCTCGCGGCGGCTGCGCGGGACCGGCAGGTAGGTCTCGAGGTCGGCCAGCTGAGGGCGGGGAAGAGCAGCGGCGACGTCCACAAGGCCTCCATCGAGGGATGGTCGCGAACCCTCGTCGAAGGCGGCGGTGGGGACAGGCTTGCGCGCACCGCGCCGGAACCGGGGCTCACGGCAACGTTGACCGCCGTCGTCCCGCTCGGCTGCAGGATTCGCGGTCGGAGGCGCGCTCAACTATTCAACGCAGGCATGACCCTACGCCGATCGGACGCGGCTACATAACCCCGTCCTGCCCCCAAGTGGACTGGCCATCATGAGCGCCGGACTCGGCGCTCGGGCTCGGCAGACGTCCGGCGTGCGGTGCGTGCATCAACGGGCGGGTGGACGGGTAACACGGGGCCTCCGCCGGGAGGTGAACAATGTCCGCCGCGTCGTTCGAGGCCCCCACCGGGCCGGTGATCCGAAGCCTCATCCCCGCTCGCATCGACCGCCTCCCGTGGTCGCCGTTCCACACCCGGATGGTGGTGGCGCTCGGGGTGGCCTGGGTCCTCGACGGGCTCGAGATCACGATCGCGAGCTCCGTCGCCGGAGTACTCAGCCAGGAATCCACCCTCAACCTGTCCTCCACCGCGGTCGGTGCGGTCGCGACCGTCTACCTCGCCGGGGAGGTAGTCGGCGCACTGCTGTTCGGACGGCTGTCCGACAGGCTCGGCCGGCGGAAGCTCTTCATCGTCACGCTGGCCGTCTACCTGATCGGCAGCGGCCTGACCGCGTTGACGGCCGGCTCGTCCACCGCCTGGATCGTCTACCTCTACGCGACCCGGTTCATCGCGGGGACCGGCATCGGCGGCGAGTACGCGGCGATCAACTCGGCGATCGACGAGCTCATCCCGGCCCGGTACCGCGGCCGGGTGGACATCGCGGTCAACGGCACGTACTGGGCCGGCGCGATCCTCGGCACACTTGGCGAACTCGTCCTGCTCAACGCGCTCGACCCGAGCCTCGGCTGGCGGATCGGCTTTCTCATCGGGCCCGTGCTCGGGGTGGTTATCCTGTTCGTCCGGCGCAACCTGCCGGAGAGCCCGCGCTGGCAGATCATGCACGGGTACGCGGACGCCGCCGAGCAGTCGATCCGCATGATCGAGCAGGAGGTCGAACGGGCCGGCCGGCCGCTGCCGGCGGTCGACCAGAGCAGGGCGATCGACATCAAGCCCGTGCCGAAGACCGGGTACGTCGAGCTGACCCGGGTGCTGTTCGCCAAGTACCCGAGGCGGTCGGTCCTCGGCGCCTCCCTAATGATCAGCCAGTCGTTCCTCTACAACGCGATCTTCTTCACGTACACGCTCGTGCTGACGAGGTTTTACGGGGTCAGCGCGGAGTCGGCGCCGTGGTTCCTCATCGCGTTCGCAGTCGGCAACCTGATCGGGCCGCTCGTACTGGGGCAGTTCTTCGACACGGTCGGCCGCAAGGCGATGATCTCCGGCACCTACATCGGGTCCGGGGCGCTGCTGGCGCTCACCGCGTTCCTGTTCCGCGCCGGGGTGCTCGGTGCGGTGACCCAGACGATCGCCTGGTGCGTGATCTTCTTCTTCGCCTCCGCCGGCGCCAGCGCCGCCTACCTGACGGTCAGCGAGGTCTTCCCGCTGGAGGTGCGGGCGCAGGCCATCGCGGTCTTCTTCGCCATCGCGCAGTGCTTCGGCGCGCTGGGCCCGATCATCTACGGCCACCTGATCGGGACCGGCGACAACCCCCACCAGCTGTTCATCGGCTACCTCATCGGCGCGGCGGCGATGGTCGCCGGTGGCCTCGTCGAGGTGGCGCTCGGCGTCCCGGCCGAGCAGAAGTCGCTGGAGGCGGTCGCCGAGCCGCTGTCGCTCGTACGGATGGACCGCCCGCACTACCAGCGCGGCCGGGGCAGCCTGAGTGGGGTCTGACCCGACCGTCGCACCGTCCGGCTGGAGTCTGGCGAGGACTACGCCGTCAGGGGATGCCGGCGGGGCCGGCCTCGGCGAGCGTGGTTCGGTGCCGATCACGCCGGCGGCCACTCATGCACACGCGCGGGCGCGTGCCCAAGGGACCCAAGGAGGTAGTCATGGCCGACAGCCGCGACCCACTCGAGAAGGAGCGAGACGTCCTGGTCACCTGCGTCGAGGAGGCGTACGAGGCGCTGCGGCTGCTGCCGGGCCTGGACGCGAACGGTCCGGCCGTGGTGTGGCTGGCCGACCAGTTGCTGCAGATCCGGCGTCGGTACCAGAGCGCCGGCTGAGCCGGGCATCGCGGCGATGGCGGTGACACTGAACCAGCGCGCGTACGCCCAGGCGCAGCGACTGGTCGACAACGGGCGGGCCGTCCGGGACGAGCGGGATGCCTGGAGCGAGCACCGGCCCTCAGCCCGGCAGGAGAACGACTTCATCGCCGAACACGGGTGGGGCGAGTACGAGAAGTGGTTCCTCGGCATCGACGACGACCACCGGGCGGAGACGAAGCAGCGGTACACGTTCCCGTACGGCGACTTCCGGGACGTCCACCGCTGCGCCGTGCTGTCCGCGGAGTCCCGGGCCGGGCAGTACGAGCACCTGGACGTCGAGCTCGCCTGCGCGCACCTGCACGGCATGCTGGACGCGTCCCAGGACGCACCGGCGCGCCGGCGCGGTCGGGGTCGCCGGCCGCAGTGACGCGCGGTCGGAGGTTCGGTGCGGGGACCCGGGTAGAGCCGGTCGTCCCAGGTAGCCCGCCTGGGCCCGATCGGCGACGGCAGGAGGCCGCCATGAGGATCGCGATCATCGGTGCGGGGGTGGTGGGCAGCGCGCTGGCGCGGGCCTTCACGCGGCCGGCCACTCGGTGGTGCTGAGCGGTCGGCATCCCGACCGCGCGGCCACGGTGGCCGCGGAGATCGGCGCGGACGCGGTGGAGGACAAGCGGGAGGCTGTGACCGGCGCGGACGTGGTCGTGCTGGCCGTCCCGTCCACCGCCATCGCCGGCCTGCGACCGGATCAGCGCGCGGTCGGCGGCAAGACGTCCTCGACCCGACGAACCCGCGCACCAGCGCTCAGCGAGTGCCAGCTACAGCCGGCAGGCGGAGATCCCACCGATGACGGCCTTGCGATAGGCATCGATCCGCTCGAAGGAACTCGGCCCGTTCTTGTCGCCGGCCCTGCCGAAGACCAGCAGAGTAGTGACCGCCTCGTCGAGGTCTCCAGGTGAGAGCCGGAGCTGCGCCTGCGGGCCGCGTTCCAGCAGCGAGTTCGTCCAGGCGCCGGATAGGCAGTCGATCTCCAGCTGGGCTGGCTTGCCGGTCGTCGGCCGGTGGAGCCGGTCCAGCACCGCCCGGGCGAAGAGGTTGGCGAGCAGGATGCCGACCGCGTTGTCGCCGATCTGCGCGTACAGCTGCTTGCCCAGACCGCCGGCGTCGAAGGCGACGAAGCTCCCGGCCGGGCAGTAGTAGGCGGCCCCGCTGGCCCCCTGCGGGCTACGCGTGTTGCCGTGGCATGCCGGCCGGGCCGCCGGGTCGTACGGCACCACCCGCAGCGGCTTCCAGGCGCCGCCACCCAACCGTGGGAACGTGCTGGTCCAGTAGGCCTGCAGGTCGCCGGAGAGCAGTCGCACCGCCTCGGGGTAGGGCAGGTTGCCGCCGGTGCTGTAGTCCGTCGGGTCGCTGAACGGGATCTCGGTTATCGGGATGGTGCCCGGCCGGTACGCCGCGCACCTCCTCGGGCCCTGTTCGTAGCCTTCCTGGAACGCGCGGATCCGGTCGAACGCGTTGCCGTGCGCCTGCGGAGACAGCGCCGACGAACCGGGCTGGTCCCGGATGGACAGCATCCCGGCAACCGCGCCGTCGAGCTGGTCGGGACCGAGGCCGCGGAAGGCGTCCGAGTGACCCGCGGCCGCATCCTGCGCCCAGCTGCCGGCGAAGCAGTCGGCCTGCTGCTCCAGCACGATGGTGGGCAGCCCCTGCAGGTGGAGCCGGTTCTGGATGGCGTGCCCGTACTCGTGGGCCATCACGACGGCGACGAGGAACGGACCGTACAGGGAGTACAGCCGCGGCACGAGAACCTCCTCGTCCCAGGCGATGAAGTCGCCTGCCGGGCAATAAAAGGCGTTGGGCTGGTAGGTCCCCGGCTCCTGCCCACATGCCGGTGGCGGGTTGGAGCGGGTGTACGGGAAGTAGCCGCCCTTGACCGGGACGAACGGCCGCCCTCCGGCCAGGCCCGGGAAGGTCGCCCGCCAGTACCGCTCGATGTCCTGGATGGCCGAGCGGACCGTCTTGTCGACCTGCGCTGTCGACGGGCTCTGAACCCCGGTTGACGGGCCTGAGCCGTGACTGCTTGAGCTGGATGTCGGGCTGGGAGTGCCACCCGGTCCACCGCCGTTCACGCATGCCCCGGAGGCGAGCGCGGCGACGGCGGTGACCAGAATTGTCGCAAGCTTGGTCAGCGCAGGGGAATTCCGCATCTGGTCCTCCCAACAGCGTGGCAAGGGGATTCCAGGCAGGCGAACCCAGACGCCGGTAGTTGCTCGCAAGCGGCACCCTCAAACCTCCCGCGCGGGAGCAGGAAGATAGTGCCGGGGTGTGTGGGTCGACCGCGCTGACCAGGACGGCTCCGGCGACCGGTCGGCGCGATCGGCGGCAGCGTGGTCGACCTGGCCGAGGCGGTACGACCGACGGGTCCAGTCGGCGGGCGGGGCGGACAGCGGACCCGGTCCGGCAGACGCCGAAGGTCCCGGCCGCGCGGCGGCCGGGACCTTCCGGACCGGAATGCTCCCCTTTCCGACGTACCGACGACGGTTTCCGACGACTGACCAGGGGCTACGAGCGGGCGCCCGGCGGCGAGCGCTCGCGGGCCGGCGCCGCGGCGGCGGGACGGCCGGTTGGGACCGGCCGGTCCGGGTGCCGGGCCGCGTGCGGTCGGGGCGGCCCCGCGCGGCCGGACGGCTCCGGCCGGGCCGGCGGTTCGTCCCAGCTCGCCGCGACGATGGCGTCGAACTCCGCTCGCAGCCAGTCCGCGTCCGCGTACACGACGGCGAGGAACGTGTCCCGCTCGGTTGCGCTGTCGGCGAGCATCATGGGATTCCCCGTCCCCGGACGGTGACGCCGGTCAGGCGTCGATCTGACGGACGCCCTTATCGGCGTTGGAGATCTCGATCCGGCGCGGCTTCGCCTGCTCGGCGACCGGGATGCGCAGGGTCAGCACGCCGGCCTCGTACGAGGCGGTGATGTGCTCGCTGTCGAGGGTGTCGCCGAGGAACAGCTGGCGGGAGAACACGCCCAGCGGGCGCTCGGCGACCTGCATCTCCACGTCCTGCCCGACCGGGTTGGGCCGGCGTTCGGCCTTCACCGTGAGCACGTTGCGCTCGACGTCGAGCTCGATCGCGTCGGGGTCGACGCCGGGGAGGTCGAACGCGACCACGAACTCGTGGCCGGACCGGTAGGCGTCCATCGGCATCGTGGACGGTCGCGACCAGGTGCCGGAGTTGCCGAAGAACTGCTGGGTGAGCCGGTCGAGATCCCGGAACGGGTCGGTGCGCATCAACATCGGTCAGTCCTCCTTCGCTCCTCGACTGTCAACGCGCACCACGGTGATACCATGTCGTCCGATGGATGACAAGGGATCGCGTAATCCGAAGGATGACACGATGGCACGGCCGCCGGCCGCGGCGCTCGCGCTGGTTTCGGCCGCCCTAGCCGGCACGACGACCCCGGATGAGACCGGCCCGTCGCGGGCAGAGCTGCTGGCCGCGCTCACCGCGCTGCGCGAGCTGCGCGACGAGCTCGCCGTCTGGGAGCCGCCACTGATCGCCGCGGCCCGGGCTGCCGGGGTGAGCTGGGCCGAGTTGGCTCCCGCGCTCGGCGTGAGCAGCCGGCAGGCGGCCGAGCGGCGATTCCTGCGGCTGCAGCCGTCCGGCACGCAGGACCAGCGGACCGGCGAGGAGCGGGTCCGGGACGAGCGTGACCGGCGGGCCGGGGACCGGGCGGTGGCGGCCTGGGCCCGCCACAACTCCGGCACGCTGCGCCAGCTCGCCGGCCGGATCAGCGCCCTGAAGGGACTGCCGGCGGCCACCCAGCGGCGCGTCGACGGCGTCCAGGTCGCGCTCGGCGACGACGACGCGTCGATGCTGCTGCATCCGCTCGCCGCGGCCGGCTCCCACCTGACCGCCACCCATGCCGAGCTTGCCGAGCAGGTCAGGAGCGTCACCGACCAGCTCGACCAGGTCCGGCGGGACACCCGCAGCCAGCGAGCGGCCGACGACGGGCGGAGTCTCTGACCGTGCTGAGGCAAGCCTGGATCGATACCCGTCGGGCGGGCGGCGGCCGAACAGAAGCCGAGACGGACGCCGACGTGTCGAATACTTTCCCTACGAAGATCAAGGGCGGCGCGCAAGCGCGCCGCCGCGCCAGCCGGCCGCCCGCTATCTGCAGCGCACGTTCAGGCACTGGCGCCGGGTTGCCGTTTCCGCTGGCCTTGTTGCCGCCGTCAATGACTCCCGGGCACCGCTTCGATGCCGAGGTCGGTGTTGTCGTTGGCGGTGTTCCGCGGTCACCGTTGTCCCCGAAGCGGCGGCGTCAATGCCGTCGTCGCCGTTGGAGTTGGCAGTGTTGCGTTCCACCAGTGTCGCGGTGGCGGCGGGGTCGACGCGGATGCCGTCGACGAGATTCTTGTTTGCGAAGTTGTGTGAGATGACATTGTGGTCGGGCGGGCTCGGCGCATCGAGCTGGGTGAGGAAAATGGCTGACGCCCGCCGGTCAGCGTGTTTCGCTGCACGAGATTGTGGTCGTCACCGTCGAGGAGAATACCGAAGCCTCCAGCCTCCGACGGCAACGATCCCGTACCGGTGATCCGGTTGTCGCGCACGCGGGTATTCTTCGTATTCCCGAGGATGATGCTATCGCCGTTGTTCCGGAGGACGTTCTCCTCGACCCGATTGTTCTGGGCGTTGGCGATCTCGATCGCTCCGCCGGAGTCGGAGCGGTTCCCCCGGAAGATGTTACCGTCGCAGCAGTCCAGGAGGAATCCGTGCTGATTGTCGAAGAGCTGGTTCTGCTCGGCCGGATGTGACTGGACCCGAGGATCGGCACGGCGTAGCCGGTCGTGCCGCTGATCCTGTTGTGGTAGATGCGAACGTCGTGCGAGTCGAACATCAAAAGGCCGACCACGCCGTCGGTTGCTGAGGAGTTGTGATCGACGCGGCTGTCATCGAGGCGCTGCTCACCGCCGCCCGCCAGTCGCCGATCCGGTACGACTTCGCGCTGGTCTGCTTGCTCGGGCTGCTGGGGCCTGCGGATCTTCGAGGCCACCGGCCTGGACATCACCATACTCGGCGAGGAACACCGGCCACCGCGTCCTGCGGGTCTTCGGCAAGGGCAGGAAGATCGTCCTCGTCCCGCTCCCGCCAGCGGTTGCCGATGTGCGTTCTTGCTCTCTGGTGTTCTTGCCGGTGCGGATCTACCGGTGGACGCTGACGGTCCCGGTGTCGGGTCCGGCGTCGGCGATGACGACGCGATAGCTGGCGGGCAGTGTGATCCGTCCGTCAGTGTCGGTGAACGGGGCGAGCGCGGCGCGGACGGCAGCCGCCACGGCGACTTCGCCGGAATGCTGGACGGCGACGGCCATCGGGCCGGCCGCAGCGAAGGCGCGGACCGCGGTGGCGGCGTCGGGGAACGCGGCGGGTGAGTCGATCTCGTCGTCTCGGCGGACGTGTAGGCCGGCCTCGGTGAGCACTTGGTCGAGCCGGCCGGGCTGGGAGAGGGCGAACATGCCGCTGGCGCGCATGCGGTCCAGCGCCTGGACCGGGAACAGCCCGGCCAGCGGCGCGAACACCGCAGCGATGCCGGAGTCGGCGAGACGGGCCGGCACGGCCACGGCCACCGGTCCCCGACTCACCCGCCGGGCCTCGGCCAGCGCCCGCACCTTGTCATCGGCGAACTGGAATGCGCTCAGCCCGACGGCCAGGTCGAACTCGGCATCGGGCCACGGCAGCGACTCCAGGTCTCCGACGCGGAAGTCGCCGCCGGGCACGCGCCGCCTGGCGATCTCGATCAGCCCGGCGGCCGCGTCGAGCCCGGCGACCTGGGCCCCGCGATCGGCCGCCATCCGCGCGAACCGGCCTGCGCCGCACCCGCAGTCCAGCAGCCGCGTGCCCGAGCCGACCTCGCTGGACTCGAGCACGTGCGCGTAGACCGGCTGGCCCCAGCCGTGCGGGCCCTCCCACGTCTGCGCCCAATCCTCGGCGCGCGCGTCGAACAGCGGCCCCCACCGGCCCGCGCTGCCCTGCTTGTCTTCTTCGCCCTGCATGCCCTGCATCCTACCCTCCGCCGACGTGGCCCCGCCGGTAAGGACGAAATCTGGACTAGCCACGGGCCAGCCAGGAGAGACACTCAGCGTATGCGCACGTACGGGCAGTACTGCCCGATCGCCCGGGCCGCCGAGATCCTGGCCGAGCGGTGGACGCCGATCATCGTGCGCAACATGACCGCAGGTTGTCGGACTTACGGCGAGATCAGCGCCGGCGCACCGGGCCTGTCTCACAGCCTGCTCACCCAACGGCTGCGCCAGCTGGCCGCCGCCGGCGTCGTCGAGGTGCGACCGAAGGACCACGGGAGGGGCAACGTCGGCCCGCTGGCGCCTCGGACGGTTGGACTGGTCCGCGGGCGGCTCGCGCCGGATCGATCCGACATCACCGGCCCACGACCACTCGCCGAGCCCCTTCCCACCTGGAACCACCGGCACCGCCGGTGACCGCCGTCACCGCCATCGGCCCGCAGCCGACCTGAATCGCACGTGGAACATCCGCTCATACCTGCGAAGCGGGCTTAGCGCGCTCATGGCTCCCCTCTGTTGCGGGTGGTGTCAAGGGCGGGTTCTTGGGGTCGTCTTCGGTGTCGTGGTGGACGGCGCTAGCGTGGTGGGTGCGGGTCCGGGAAGTGGCTGATCCGAAGAGCCGATGACCGGGGTGACAGGTCGGCCGCGCTGGATTGTGAGTCGCCCCCGAGTGCCCTCCCGGGCCCGCCTCGACGCTCGGCCTGGTCGTGCGCGGTTGCGCGGCGTCGGCGACGAGCTGGCGGTAGACGACGTCGGAGAGCCGCCGCTTCAGGCAGCGCAGGGCCTCCATCGGGGTCTTGCCCTCGGCGAGCTTGCGCCGGTAGTAGGCCCGGCCCTCGGTGTCGTGGCGGATCTGCACGATCGCGGCGATGTAGAGCACGTGGTTGAGCCGCCGGTTCCCGGCCCGGGACAGCCGGTGCCGGATCTGGTCGCCGCTGGAGGCGTCGATGGGGGCGGTGCCGGTCCAGGACGCGAAGTGGTTGCGGTCGGGGAACCGGGCCACGTCACCGACGTCGGCCAGGATCCGGGCGGCGCCGGCGGGGCCGACCCCGAACAGGTCCATCAGCTGCGACCCGCGGCGCGGTGACCGCGCTCGCGGAGCTCGCCCTTGAGCGCCTTGAGCTTGCGCGTCGACGCGCGACCAGGTCGGCGAGCTGCTCGGCGGCGAGCCGTCCGCCGGTGCGTCTTCCGACCAGGGTCCCGGGCCGCACCGTGGCGAGCAGCCGTCTGGCCTGCGACGCGGACAGGTCCCGTTTCGCGCCGCCGGGGATCAGCTCGGTCAGCAGCCGGTGCAGCCGGTTCACGGTCTGCGCCCGCGGGCGGGACAGCTCGTCGCGGCGGTCGGCCAGCAGCCGCAGCGCGACCAGCTCCTCGTCGATGGCCAGCTGCGCGCAGCCCGCGGGTGCGCAGCGCGACCATCGCGACCGCGTGCGCGTCGGTCGCGTCGGTCTTGCGGGCGTTGCCGGTGTCGAAGACCCGCACCCGGGCGGCCAGCTTCGCCGGCACATCGAGCACGCGTCTCGCCGTCGGCGAGCAGCCGCTGCGCCAGCGGCCGGCCGACCCCGTTGGCGCCCTCGACCGCCCAGCGACCGGTGCGGCCACTGCCGGCACGTACCGCAGCATCGCCCGGTAGCCGGCGCTGTCGGTGTCGAACCGGCCGGTGGCCCGCAGCACCTCCCGGCTCGTCGACGCACCTCGATCGTCACCGACTTCTTGTGCGGGTCCACACCCATCGATCACCTCGACCCATCCGCTCGCCTCCTCGCTCGTCGACCGACTGATCGGCGAGGACGGGCAGAGCTACTTCGAGCCGAGCAGACCCCTCTTGAGCCACGCCTCGCCACGGTGCCCGGCGGGACCGCACGCCAGATGAGAGCCACACCCAGCACAGGTGGGCAGCCGCAGATGAGAGCGTCCCGCCGGGCACCTCGACACCAGCCTGGCCCGGCCGCAGCCGTAGGAGAAGTCAACAAGTAGCCGCTGATCCGCGCGACCTCCATGCCGATGAGCGGACGACCGATCAGTACCGTTGTGCGATGGCCCAGGACCCGATCGATGACTCTGTGGGCGAGGCTGAGCGCCGTCGACGCATCTCCGACCGGGACCTGTCGGCCTCGGTCGATCACTTCGGCGGTGTGGTGCGAACGGTGTGCCAGGAGTGGGGGCTGACGGTCGAACGGTGGCTCCAAGGTGGAGCGAGCAACCCGCCCTTGGCGGTGCGGATGGGCGACGGCTCGGAAGCGGTCCTCAAGATCGCGGAGCCTGGTGCCTTGGATGGGGCCGTGCGGGTCCTGAGGGCTGGTGACGGCCGCGGCTATGTGCGGGTGTTGGCGTGGGACGCGGACCGGGGTGCCCTGCTCTTGGAACGGCTAAGAGGCAGTCTTTGGAGTGAAGCGTCTGCGCTGAGGGGTCAGGGGCAGGTGCTGGTGCCTCTGTTGCAGGAGGCCTGGCGGGTGCCGTTGTCCTGCGGTCGTCCGTTTCAGAGCAAAGCGCTGGGGCTCCTGGACATCCTGGCTGACCTCGGTCCGCGGTATGGAAGCGGCTATGAAGATCCTCTCCTCATCGCGACCGAGTACGCCGAGGAGTTGGCTGCTTCTGAGGGGCCAGAGGTGGTGTGTCACGGAGATCCGCACGCTGGCAACGTTCTCCGTCGCGGACAGGGCTGGGCCCTGATTGACCCGGACGGGTTCGTCGGGGAGCGCGCCTACGACCTCGGGGTCGTCATGCGAGACGCGTGCAGGGAGATCGTTGCCGCCGAGGCGGTCCGGACTGGCGCGGCACGTCCCATGGTGCGCGACGAGTGTCGCCGCCTGGCCGTGGCAGCAGACGTCGATCCCGAGCGGGTGTGGCGATGGGGGTTCGTCGAGCGCGTTACCACGGGGCTGTATCTGCGTTGGCACGGCCACGCTCGCGAATCCGGGGCCTTCCTAGAAGCGGCAGCGCTCATCGCTCACTAGGAACGGGGTGGCGTGGCAGACCAGCCGGGCGCACTCTCATGCCGCTGGCAGCGTGCTGCGCAAGCCGAGGAATCGCCCGGCCTGCTGGGCCGCTCCTCACGTCCCGGCCGGCCGACAGTGCGGCGGGTTCGCGACTACCGCGTTCGAGGTACCGTCCGCTTGCACTTCCCGGGCGGCGACTGGTGTCCCGAGACGCAGTTGGGTGGTTCAGAACGGGTGGAACTCCTCGAACGGCGGCTCGAACGGGTCAGGCAGCCTCAGGGCTCGGCAGCGGGGCACCGCTTCGGCTGCGGGGTCGCGCCGATCGGCCAGAGGGTTCCGCCGGCGAAGGCGTCGGGAATCGCCGTCCAGCCCAGGTTCCGCTCGTAGTAGCGCACCGCGGTCCGCACCGACGGCGCCCAGTCGTCGTCAGCAACGATCAGCCGCCCGGCCGGACGATCTTGCGGAGGAAGTAGAGATCGACGAAGACCTCGTGGAACCGGTGGCTGCCGTCCACGAAGGCCGCGTCGGCGACGACACCCTCGGCGACAAGTTGCGGGAGCGCGATCGAGGAGGGGTGACCATGAGGCTGGCGATCGAGTCCAGTCCCGCGGAGCGCAGCAGGTCCCATCCGACATTGGCGAAGGCCCGCTGTTGGAACGGATCGATCACGACGTGCCGGGGGTGCGGTGGGTCGACGGTCACCAGGGCCTCCCCGATGGCGAGAGCGGAGCTGCCGTACGCGAGCCCGACCTCGACAACCGTCCCGACCCCCTCGGAGATCAACAGGTCGCGGAGCAGGTCGCAGTCGCGTTCGGGCAGAGTGACCGTCTCGAAGTCCCGCTCAGGGCCTCGCGTCCAGGCGGGGCCGTCACGCCCGAGCCGGGCACGGACCTCGCGAATTCGCGTCCGACGCTCCTCAGTCCTCATCGCGACTCCTCATCGGCCAGTGTCCGACGCAACCAGCTCGGGATCTATCAGCGCAGCGTCCTGGCAGGTCTGTTCGGCGTGCACCTCGCCTTCTGGCTCGCGCGGTGGGCGCTGCTGAAGCGCCTTCGTCAACGGACGGCCGCCTACGTCGAGAGATGATCAGTTCGGCCGAGCTGGTTTCTGATCGAGCATTGGACATCTGCCGGCCGCGGTGTGGTCGAGCGACCGCTGCGGTCATCATGTCGCTGTGCCGTCTTCCCCCTCGCTGGGCAGGTCGCGGTCGTGACCGGAGCCAGCCGCGGCATCGGCCGGCAGGTCGCGCTGCACCTGGCCGAGCAGGGTGCCGCGGTCGCCGCGATCGCCCGGGCCAGCGCCGCGCTGACCGACGTACAGGAGGAGGCTGCCCGGGCCGGGCAAGGCTACAGGCATTCGTTGCTGATGTGACCGCTCCTGCAGAGGTGGAGAATGCTTTCGCCGCGGTGGAGGCCGATCTCGGTGCGGTGACGCTCGCGGTTGCCTGCGCCGGG
This sequence comes from uncultured Actinomycetota bacterium, assembly GCA_963770145.1. Classification (GTDB taxonomy): domain Bacteria; phylum Actinomycetota; class Actinomycetes; order Mycobacteriales; family CADCTP01; genus CADCTP01. The sequence goes on from CAVYOJ010000010.1 coordinate 70,881, forward strand.
ACCGGTGGCCCGCTGGGACCGCTGCACCTGGCCGACCCGGAGGCCTGGTGGCGTGCGGTGGAGGTTGACCTGCGCGGAAGCATGCTCACCGCGCGGTCCGCAGTCGGGCGGATGGTGGGCGGCGCGCGGGCCGGTTCGTCATGGTGTACGGCAATCTCGGCGACCGGCTGGGCGCGTACGTGTCCGCCTTCGCCGCGGCGAAGGCCGGGGTGGCCAGGCTGATCGAAGTACTGGCCGGCGAGGTCGAAGACAGCGGGGTACTGGTGTTCGGAGTTCATCCCGGCTTCGTGCGGACGCCACTGACCGAGCGGCTGGCCTGGGGGGCCGAGGGTGTGGCGTGGCTACCGCGGTTCGGCGTCGGAGTCGAGGACCGGTGGGGAGACGGCAGCCGGCGGCCGAGCTGGTCGAGGCGATCGCGCTCGGCGCGGCCGACGCCCTGTCCGGCCGCATCCTGCATGCCGGGGACGACCTGACCGAGCTGGCGCAGCGCTGTCGGGTCGATCAAGACCTGCGCCGGCTGCGACTGCGCTGGGACCCACCGACCAGCGGCTGACGGCTCTGCCTGGACCTCATCGAATGCGCGCTCATGGCTCCCCTCTGTTGCGGGGTGGTGTCAAGGGCGCGTTCGCGCCTTGGTCTTCGGTGTGGTGGTCGGCGGCGCTAGCGTGGCGGGTGCGGGTCCGGGAAGTGGCTGATCCGAAGAGCCGATGACCGGGGTGGACAGGTCGGCCGCGCTGGATTGTGAGAGTCGCCCCCGAGTGCCCTCCCGGGCCCGCCTCGATCGCCGTCGGTCTGGCCTGTCGCGGCTGGGCGTCGGCGACGAGCTGGCGGTAGATCGCGTCGGAGAGCCGGCGCTTGCAGGCAGCGCAGCGCCTCCATCGGGGTCTTGGATTCGGCGAGCTTGCGCCGGTAGTAGGCCCGGCCCTCGGTGTCGTGGCGGATCTGCACGATCGCGGCGATGTGAGGACGTGGTTCAGCCGTCGGTTCCCGGCGCGGGAGAGTCGGTGCCGGATCTGTTCGCCGGAGGAGGCGTCCAGCGGGTGCGGTGCCGGTCCAGGACGCGAAGTGGTTGCGGTCGGGGAAGCGGGCCACGTCACCGACGTCGGCCAGGATCCGGGCGGCCCCGGCGGGTCCGATCCCGAACAGGTCCATCAAGTGCGATCCACGCGCGGTCACCGCGCCGCGCAGCTCCTCTTGATCGCCTTGAGCTTGGCGTCGACCGCCACCAGGTCGGCGATCTCCTCGACGGCCATCCGCCGGATCGTCTTACCCAGCAGGTCTGGGCTTCACCGTGGCCAGCAGCCGCTTGGCCTGAACGCGGACAGGTCCCGTTTCGCGCCGCCGGGGATGAGCTCGGTCAGCAGCCGGTGCAGCCGGTTGACGGTCTGCACCCGCGGTGCGGACAGCTCATCGCGGCGGTCGGTCAGCAGCCGCAGCGCGACCAGTTCCTCGTCGACTGCAGCTCCGCAGCCCGGGGTCCGGAGCGCCACCATCGCGATCGCGTGCGCGTCGTGGCGTCGGTCTTGCGGGCGTTGACCGGTGTCGAAAACTCGGATCCGGGCGGCCAGCTTGGCCGGCACGTCGAGGACCCGTCTCGCCGTCGGCGAGCAGCCGCTGCGCCAGCGGACGGCCCACGCCGTTGGCGCCCTCGACCGCCCACGACGGTGCGGCCACTGCCGGCACGTACCGCAGCATCGCCCGATAGCCGGCCGGTGTCGGTGCTGAACCGGCCGGTCGCCAACACCTGCCCGCTCGTCGACGGGCCTCGATCGTCGCCGACTTCTTGTGTGGATCCACGCCCATGATCACACGGCTCATCCGCTTCGCCTCCTCGCTTCGCGCTATCGCTGATCGGCGAGGACGGGCAGAGCTACTTTGAGCCGGGCAGACCCCTCTTGAGCCACGCCTCACCACGGCACCCGGCGAGACCGCACGCCATGGAAGAGCCACGCTCACCAGCAGCGGGCAGCCGCAGAGAGCGTCCCGCCGAGCACCACACCAGCCTGGCCCGACCCGAGTCACCTTGGTAGGCAACAAGTAGCCGCAGTGCGTGCCTGTCGGCGTGCGGCGGCCGGCCCGCGTGGGTGTCCTGGGCGGCTGCTGCTCCGGTGTCAGGTGCGGGGTCCGCGGGCCGAGCGACATGGGAAGTGAGAGGGCTGGCGGCATGCCGACCGCGACATCGAGGCCGACCTTCGCGCGAAGCTCACTCAGTCCGCCCGGAATGGAAGACCGTGCTCGGCTTGGAGGACGTGGTGGGCTGGTCGCGGCTACCCGGATCGGTGTGGCTGGGGCGACACTCAATGGCGTGGCCACGGTGGGTGCGGTCCCGGGCACCGAGGTGACGGCGCGGGAGGCCGAGGTTCTTGTCCTGATCGCCCG
>CAVYOJ010000011.1:0-28053 GCA_963770145.1 uncultured Actinomycetota bacterium
CGTAGCTCACCGCCTGGGCGCGGTCGCGGACGCCGATCTTGGCGAAGACGTGGTTGACGTGGCTCTTCACCGTCGCCTCGCTGACCGTGGTGCGCGCGGCGATCTCGGCGTTGGACAGGCCACCGGCGATCAGCGACAACACCTCGGCCTCCCGCGGGGTGAGCCCGTCCGGGAACTCCCGGCGCGGACCGGCGTCCGGGTCCAGGTCCCGGCGAGCGCGTCGACGAGGTGGCGCTGGACGGCCGGGTCGATGGCGGCGGGCCGGCCGAGCACCTGCTGCAGCGCCCCGTGGATCTCGGCCGCCGCCGGCGTCCTTGGTGAGGTAGCCGCGGGCGCCGGCCCGCAACGCGTCCAGCACCGACCGGTCGTCGGCGTAGGTGGTCAGCACCACGACCTGGACTCGGGAGCTCGGCCCGCAGCCGGCGGGTGGCCTCGACCCCGTCGCAGCGCGGCATCCGCAGGTCCATGAGGACGACATCCGGGCGCAGCCGGCCGAGCCAGCGCGACCGCCTCGTCGCCGTCGGCGGCGGCACCGACGACCTCGACGCCCGTCATCAGGGCGAGCAGCATGCCAGCCCCTCGCGGACGACCCGCTGGTCGTCGGCGAGAGCACCCGGATCATGCCGGCACCGCCAGCTCGACCCGGAACCCGTGGTCGGTCGCGCCCGCGGTGAGGCGTGCCGCCGAGCAGCTCGGCCCGTTCCCGCATCCCGGTCAGCCCGTAGCCGTCCGTCTCGTCGGCGGCCGGGCGGCCGACGCGGCGAAGTCCTCGACGATCAGCCGGGTGCCGCCGGTTCGTAGGCGAGGCGCAGCGGGACCCGCGCGTCGGCGGCGTGCTTGCGCACGTTGGTCAGCGCCTCCTGCGCGACCCGGTAGAGCGCCAGCCGGGCCTGCGGTCCCTAGCGGGTGCGGCTGCCCGGAGACCGCGAAGTCGCACGGCACGCCGGGTCGCGCGTCGAACTGCTCGGCCAGCGCCGGCAGCCGGTTCCGGTCCGGGCAGGTCGTCGTCGCGCAGCATGCCGATGGCCTGCCGGGCCTCCTCCAGGCCCGGTGCGGGCCAGGTGCGCGGGCGCGGTCGACGGGTCGGTCAGGCGCGGGTCGGCCGATCCTCTCGGCGACCAGCATGCGGGCGCCCTCCAGCTGCAGCGACAGCCCGGACAGCGAGTGCGCGAGGACGTCGTGCATCTCCCGGGCCAGCCGCTGCCGTTCGGCCAGCCCGGCCGCCTCGGCCAGCGCCGCCCGCGGCTCCCAGCTCGGCGAGCAGCCGCTTGGTCTCGGCGGTGCGCCCCGCAGCCGCCGGGCATACCGGCCGGCCGAGTAGAACGCGACCAGCCCGGTCTCCGCGATGAGCACCGAGGTGACCGGGCGGTCGGCGGCGAGCCCGGCGGCGGTGAACGCGACCAGGGTGGCGCCGGTCAGCACCGCCCCGACCCGGGTCGGCAGCCGCGAGCCGGCGGCGCTGGCGGCGACGAACCCGCCGAGGAAGCCGGCCCCGGCCGGCTCCAGCCAGACCAGCACGGTCGAGCCGGCCACCAGCAGGAGGCAAGCACCAGCGGCGCCGGCGGCCGGCGCAACCGGTCCGGCCCGGCGCCGAGCAGGCCGAGCGTGCCGGCGACGACCGCGGCGAGGGCCACCAGGACGGGGGCGCGGTCCGGCTCGTGCCGCCCGTACGCGCCGAGCACCAGCACCGCGACGGCCAGCACCGCCGGCCGCAGCGTCCGGATCAGGTCCCACCGGCTGCGCGCCGGCGGCACCGGAACAGCGCCCACGCCTCGAAACGTACCCGCGCGCGGCCGGGCCGGTCGTCGGCCCGGCGGTGGATCCGCCCGTCTCCACCCACCGGTGGACGTCGTGCGCCCCGGGGCGTACGGGCGGAAATCGAACCGGGCGCCGACGACGCGACCACCCCCGCGGCCGCACGCTCGACGGGCCTGGAGACGAAGGAGGAACGGCATGCTGAGACTGTTCGGAGTGCGGCTCAACCCGGTCGTCGGGTTGCTGCTCGGCCTGGCCGCGCTGGGCGTCGGTATCGGCACCGGCCGGGTCGGCGTCACGCTGGCCGGGGCGGTCATGCTGCTGGTCGCGGCCACCGGTGCGGTGCAGCGGCGGCAGCGGCCGGACGACCGGCGGTGACCGCGCTGATGGCCGACCGGCTGGGCAAGCGGTACGGGTCCACGGTCGCGCTGGACGAGGTGAGTTTCCGGGTCGGCGCCGGCCAGCTGGTCGCGGTCCTCGGCCCGAACGGGTCCGGGAAGACCACGCTGGTCGAGCTGCTGGCCGGGTTCGCCGCGCCGACGGGCGGGACGGTCCGGGTGCTCGGCACCGACCCGCGCCGCGGCGGCCCGGCCTGGCGGGCCCGGATCGGCCTCGTGCCGCAGGAGACCAGCCTCGACCTGCGGCTCACGGTCGCCGAGGTGCTGCGCGCGTTCGCCGCGGCGTACCCGCGGGCGCTGCCGGTCGGCGACGTGCTCGCGCTGATCGACCTGGCCGCCGAGGCCGGCACCCGGGTCGGCGCGCTGTCCGGCGGCCAGCGCCGCCGGGTCGACCTCGGGCTCGGCCTGATCGGCCGGCCCGAAGTGCTGTTCCTGGACGAGCCGACGACCGGGCTCGACCCGCGGGCCCGGCGGCGGGTGTGGGCGTGCGTGCGCGACCTGACCGCGACCGACACCGCGGTCGTGCTCACCACCCACTACCTGGACGAGGCCCAGCAGCTGGCCGACCGGGTGCTGGTGCTGGCCAGCGGCCGGCTGGTCGCGGACGCGACCCCGGACGAGCTGCGGACACACGCCGCCGCGCCGACGATCCGGCTGCCGGTGCCGCCGGCAGCGGCGGCCGACCTGCCATCGGAGCTGGCCGGCCACCTGGACGGCGGCGAGCTGGTGCTGCGCTCGACCGACGTCGGCGCCGATCTGGCCGGGCTGCTGGACTGGGCCCGCCGCGGCGGCGTGGACCTGACCGGGCTGCAGGTCGGGCCGCCCAGCCTCGAGGAGGCGTACCTGGTGCTGACCGGGGACGCCTACCTGCTCCAGAGGGAGCCGAGCCATGCCTGACGCAGGGGCCCTGCGCGCGCACGTGCACTACCAGCTGCTGCTGCTGGTCCGGACCCCGCGGGCGGCGTTCGCCGGCCTGCTGCTCCCGCTGGGGCTGCTCCTGCTGCGCGGCGACGGCCATCCCGGCACCGATCTCGTCGCCGGCCTGACCGTGCTGGGCGCGCTCTCGACCGGCTACCTGACCCACGCCGCCGGGCTGGTCACCGCCCGGGAGAGCGGCGTGCTGCGCCGCTGGCGGGCCAGCCCGCTGCCGCCGTGGGCGTTCTTCGCCGGCCGGATGACCGCGACCACGCTGATCGCGGTCGCCGGCGCGGCGGCCACCCTCGCCGTCGCGGCCACCGCGTACCACGTCGGGCCGGGGCCGGCCGGTGTGGTCAACCTGCTCGTCGTGCTCGTCGTCGGCACGCTGTGCGTGGCGGCGCTGGGCACCGCGGCGACCGCGGTCGTCCCGACCGCGGAGAGCGCGCAGCCGGTGCTGTCGTTGACCTTCTACCCGCTGGTGCTGCTGTCCGGCGCCCTCGGCGGCGCCGCCGGCGGCTCCGGCCGGCTCGGTGACGTGCTGCGCTGGCTGCCGGTCGAGCCGATGATCGACGCGGTCACCCGCGCGCTGCACCAGGGCGCCGGAGCCCTGCCGCCGGCCCAGGACCTCGCCGTCCTCGCCGGCTGGACGGTGGCCGGCCTCGCCGTCTCCCTCCTCACCTTCCGCTGGCACCCGGCCTGACGCGTGACCGCCGGGACCGGTCAGGCCGGGCTTACCGGCGCCGAGGCTGCCTCGGTGTCGGAGTCGGACCCGGCCTCCGGGGTCTGTCGACCCTCGGACTGTGACTGCAGGGCGACCCACTGGGTCGCTTCGCGACTGGACAGGTCCTCGATGCGGAGCGCGAGCAGTGCGTCCGGGCGATCGATGCCGGAGTAGTCGCCGGCCCGGGCCGTCCACAGCGACTTCTCGCGTTCCATGGCCGCGGTCGTCCACCGGTAGCGGACCCAGTTGTCGTGGAACCGGTAGAGCTGCTGGATGCCCTCGAGAACGACGATGAGCCCGCCGAGCGAGCCGATGATCAGCTTCGGCAGGTCGAGTCCGGCGGCGACCGGGACGGCGGCGGCCAGCACGATCTGGGCGACCTTGATCCCGCAGTACCAGATCCGGGCCGTGGTCGCGTGCCGGTCGTACCAGTGGATCAGGTAGTCCACCCGGCGCAGGACCAGCGTGTCATCGGGCATGGCACCCTCCAGGTCGATCGATCCACGAAGCTACCGACTCATAGCCGGCACGCGCAGACAGTGCCGTGATCCCGGGCACGGGAGGGAACACTGCGGTCCCGGGGGTGGCTGCCGCCAGCGTGGAGCGGACCGGCTACGAAGGGTCGGCCTTGCCGCAGGACGCCACCGCGAGTCCGTCCGGCGGTGGGCGCCGGCTGCTGACCGCGGTCAGCTGGGCCGCGGCCGGGTGGGCTCTCGGCTACGCGGTCTACCGCGGCTACTACGCGCTGGGCGGTACGGGATTCCTGCCGGGGACGCCCGTACCGGGCGGGCAGTTCCGGCGGATCAACGCCGCCGCCACGGTGATCCTGCTCGCCGCGGCGATCCTGCCGCTCGCGGCACTGCCGCTGTGGTCGCGGCGCCGGGTGCGGCTGCTGCTGCTCGCGGTGTGCTGGGTCGTGGCGGTGGTGTGTTGCGGGCACGCGCTGATCGAGGGCACCGAACGGGTGCTGAGCCTGACCGGCCGGCTCAGCATCGACTACCCGGCCTCGGTGTGGGCCTCGGTCGACCGGCGCGCCGCGGACCTGCAGGACCTGTACCTCAACGAGCCGTGGTTCCTGCTGGAGGGCCTGGCGTTCGGCGCTCTCGGCTGGCTCAACGTGCGCGGCGGCCGGGGCCGGCGGTGGTGGGTCGGCAGCGTGGCCGTCGCCGCGCTGGTTGCCCTGGCGGTCGGCCTGCTCAGCGCGGCCGGGCTGATCGGCCGGGTCGTCGTCGGCTGACCAGGGCCGGTGCCGGCCCGGCTGTCTCCCTCATCACAACCCCGGCCAGACCCGCGCGGTGGGCCTCGCTAACTCGACGACCGCCGGCGCTGGCGGGTCTGCCGGCGCAGTCGGGTACCCGCCCCGAGCAGTCCGACCAGGACCGGGACGAGGATGACGACGAGGAGCGAGCCGCCGGGATCCAGCGTCTGCCGCGACGCCACCGCGAGCCGGACCGCGGGGCTCACCGCCAAGGGGTCGGCTCCGATCGACGGTGCGGTCGGCAGCACGACGACATAGACGTCGAACTCCCCGGCGTCGACGTACCGCAGCGTCCACTCCACGGTGCTGCGGCCGCCCGGGTCCAGCGGTCCCACGTCGATCGAGCGGTCCGCCGACCAGTCCTCCGGATCGACGTAGACGTCCTCGTGAAGGCTCACGACGTCGAGGTGGGCGACCAGCCGCCCCGTGGCCGCGCTCCCGGTGTTGGCCACCGTGGCCTGCACCGGGACGCGGTCGCCGAGCAGGCCGGCCATCGAGGACCGGTTCATGGCCACCGCCACCGGGCCGGCCGGCGCGGCGGCCGCCGGCGTCGCGGCCCCGAGGAGCGCCACCGCGATGCCGGCGACGGCGAGCGGCCTCCTCATCCGACCGATCCTCCTCGCTCGAGGCGGAGCAGCCGGTCGGCGCCGGACAGCAGGACGGTCACCGCGAGGAGCGCCAGCAGCGCCGGTGAGATCAGGTAGGACAGGTCTCGCGTCCACCGGTGACCGTCGACCAGCACGCCGCCGACGTAGTGCAGGCCGGAGGCGACCGGGTTGAGCCGTACCAGCAGATCGCCGAGCCAGCCCTGCCGGGCGCCGGCCGGCAGTTGTGTCGGGGCGAAGAGGGCAAGGAGAACGAAGAGACTCACCGACAGGCTCACCCGGTTCGAGCCCGAGAGTCCGCTGACGATGAGCCCGAGCCCGGCGAGCCCGGTTGCCAGCACCGTGCCGACCAGCCCGCCGAGCAGCACCGCGGTGCCGACGACCGAGATGCCCCGCCCGAGCACCCAGACGTACGGCAGGCTGACCACGAAGGCCGCCAGCCAGAGCGAGAGCGCGGCGAGCAACTTGCCCACCGCGATCTGCCGGCGCGGCGGCGGCGTCAGCAGCAGCGTCTCCAGGGTCCCGCGCTCCCGCTCGCCGCTGATCGCGTCGGCGCCGATCACCATCGTCAGCAGCACGCCGACCGAGACCGCCACCTGCAGCGCGAGGTTCACGGCCTCCCGCTGCTCCAGATAGTTCAACACCTTGTTGGTGGCCAACAGGTAGGTCACGACGCTGAGCAGCAGGCTGAACCCGAAGACCAGCACCGGCCCGCGGCCGGCGGCCCACAGATCCCGGCACTCGCCGCCGGCCACCACCAGCCACGCCGGCGTCGGCCGCTCCAGGTCAGCGCCGCCCGCTGTTCGGGGCCGCTCCTCGACGGTCATGCCGGGCCCTCCGCCGGCGCGGACGTCCCGGAGGTCATCGCGCGGAACGCGTCGCCGAGCCGGGCCCGCTCGACCTCCCAGCGCAGCACAGGCACGCCGGACGCGACCAACGCGCGCAGGGCCGCGTCCGGAGCGGCGCCCGTCGAGGTCAGCTCGAGGACGCCCGCACGCTCCGCGGTGGCGACGACCGACAGCCCGTCCACGCCGGCAAGCACCGCCAGGGCCGCCGGTACGGCCTCCGCCGGCACCGTCACCTGAGCGCCGCCGGCGATGACGGCCGTGCCGACGACCTCCGCAACGCTGCCGGCGGCCACCACGCGGCCCCGGTCGAGGATGACCACCCGCTCGCAGATCTCCTCGACGTCGGCCAGGGCATGGGTGCTGAGCACGACCGTCGCGCGCCGGCGTTCGGCGATGTCGCGCAGCAGGGCAAGCAGCCGGCTGTGCCCGGCGGGGTCGAGACCGAGGGTGGGCTCGTCGAGGAAGACGACCGCCGGGTCGTTCACCAGGGCCCGGGCGATGCCCAGCCGCTGCCGCATCCCCCGGCTGTAGGTCGAGACGAGGGTGCCGGCGACCTCCGCGAGTCCGACCTCGGCGAGCAGGGTGTCGGCGACCTCCGCCGCCCGCCGCCGGGACGAGCCGTAGAGGCGGGCGTGGAAGCGCAGGTGCTCGGCACCGGTCCGGCCCGCGGGGTAGCCGGCGCTCTCCGGCAGCACCCCCACCCGGCGGCGGATCTCCGCCGGTCGGCTGCCCGGCACCCCGGCGACCGAGAAGCGCCCGGACGTCGGCGCGAGCATCGTGGTGAGCAGCCGGATCATGGTCGTCTTGCCCGCCCCGTTCGGCCCGAGCAGGCCGACGATCTCTGCCTCGTCCGCTGCGACGCTCACGTCCCGCAGTGCGTCCAGGCTGCCGTACCGCTTGCCGAGAGCCTCGGTCTCGAGCATCACGTCAAACACCCGCCAAGTACTGCAAACGCCGGATCAGACGACGATAGAGCCTCTCAGCCGCGGACGTGCATCGGCGGCGTCCGGCGGTAGGGCTTGCTGACCCGGTACGCCCGCCGCTCCAGGGCCAACGCGGCCGCGCGGGCGGCGGCGACGCCGGCCGGTCCGAGGTGCCCGACCGAGACGAGGTCGAGGAACTCCTGCTGGCTGCCGCCGACCGCGCTGATCCGGATCACGCCGACGCCCGGGGCGTAGGACTTGAGCTGGTGGCCGCTGTCCGGATCCAGCGGACTCGTCTCGTCGGTCACGACGACGTGGTCGAAGCACCGCCCGCGTACGCACACATGCTGTCCGGTCGCGACGACCTTCGCCGTGTCGAGGAAGTCGATGGCCGGCGCCGATCCCTGGACGTACCGCGGCGTGCCGACCCGTGGGTGCGCGAGCATGTTGATGCCGGCTCGCGCACGGTCGACGCCGGGGATCCAGGTCGCCGGCGCACCGACGAAGTGCCCGTTCTCGTACTCCTCCGGGTATTCGCCGTAGTTCCAGACGGTGCCGGCATCGTTCTGCGCCTCGAACGCCAGCTCGGCCTCGACGAGTTGCCCGTCGTCGAAGTCGCGGTCCCACAGGACTGTCGTCCGCACTCCGTCGACGACCTTCGCCAGGTCGGTGACGACGAGGACGACGCGGTGCGGAGCGCCGTCGACCCGGCCGTCGAAGACGTACTTCGTGCCCGGCCGGAACGGCAGGAACCGGTTGTCGATCCGCAGCGGGTGGTGGAATCCCGAGCCTGCCACCGCGGTGCCCGCGACCGCCGGGGCGGCCACGGCCGCGGGCGCCGGAACGACGGCCACCAGCAGGCAGAGCGAGCCGGTCGCGGCCAGGCCGGCGGCGACCGCGGGGCGGGTGCGACGGCGGGGCACGGATCTGGTCACGGCGATCTCCTCTGACGGCCGAAGCGGAGGTACAGGGACGGGACGACGAACAGGTTGAGCAGCGTCGAGGTGACCAGCCCACCGAGGATCACGATCGCCAGCGGGTACTCGATCTCGTGGCCGGGCCGGTCGCCCAGGACCGATCAGCGGCACCAGTGCCAGCCCGGTGGCCAGCGACGTCATCAGGATCGGCGACAGCCGCTCGCGCGCGCCGCGCAGCACCAGCGCCGGCCCGAAGGCCTCGCCCTCGTACCGCTCCAGGTGCTGGCAGTGGTTGATCAGCAGGATGCCGTTGCGCGCGGCGATGCCGAAGACGGTGAAGAAGCCGACCAGCGAGCCGAGCGAGATGACCCCGCCGCTGAGCTAGGCCGCGATCAGCGCCGCCGACGAGCGCCATGGGCAGGGTGAGGAAGACGAAGGCCGCCAGCCGCCAGCTCACCGAACGCCGCCTGCAGCAGCAGCAGGATCACCGTCAGCGCGATCAGCGCGGAACCGAACAGTCGGGACTGCGCTGCCTGCCGCTCCTTGTACTCACCGAGCAGCTCGGCGTGGTAGCCGCGCGGGAAGGCCACCGTGGCCAGAGCGTCTCTCGACGTCCTTGGCCACCGAGCCGAGGTCGCGGCCTTCGACGTTCGCGACGACGTCGATCCTGCGGGAGTCGTTCTGCCGCTCGATCACGTTCGGGATCGGGCCGCACGCCGGACCTCGCGACGTCGCCCGATCCGCACGGTCCGGCCGGACGGCGTGTCGATCGGGAGCGCGGCGATGCTCGTCACGCTGTTCCGCGTCTCCGGCGTGCTCCAGACCACGACGTCGTATGCCTTGCCCGCGCGGAAGATGTCGCCGACCTCCTCGCCGGCGACCAGGGTGGCCGCGGCACGCCGCACGTCGCCGGGCTTCAGCCCGTAGCGCGCCGCCTTCGCCAGGTCGACCTCGACCTCGATCTGCGGCACGTCGACCTGCAGGTCCACGTGGTCGTCGATCACGCCGGCGACGCCCGCGAGACCTTGCGCACCTCCTCGGCCCTGGCCCGGATGACGTCCAGGTCCTGGCCGTAGACCCGAACGACGACGGCTCCTTGGAGCCGGTGAGGACCTCCTCGATGCGCTCGTTCAGGTAGGTCTGCACGTCGCGGTAGAGCCCGGGGTAGCTGTCGACGACCTCCTTGATGGCCTCGACGCGTCCGGTCGTGGTCGACCGTTCGGGTCGACGCTGATCCAGTTCTCGCCGAAGTTGACTCCGGCGATCTCCTCGCCGAGGAACGGCCTGACCGATGTGCGAGCCGAAGCTGCGCACGCCCGGGATCGCCCGCAACTCCTGGCTGGCCGCGATCGGTGGTCCGCTGCACCTCCTGGTCGGAGGTTCCCGGCACGGTGATCCAGTGCACCAGGAAGTCGCGCTCCTTGAAGGTCGGGAACAGCGACTGGCCGAGCTGCGGCAGGACGAGCAGACCGACCAGCGAGACGACGCCGAGCGTCGCGTAGGCCCGGCGCGGCCGGTGCACGACCCGAGCCAGGACGCGGCCGTAGCCGCGCTGCAGCCACGCGCACCAGCGGCGACTCGCGCCGCTCCACCGGCACGTTGCGCAGCATGATGAGGGTCAGGGCGGGGGTGACGGTCAGCGCGACCACCATCGACGCGAGCAGCGCCAGCGTGTACGACCACGGCCAGCGGCCGGAAGAAGGCGCCCGTCAGGCCCTCCAGCAGGAAGACCGGGATCGCCGCGGCGACAGATGATCAGCGTCGCGTACACGATCGGGCTTCTGACCTCGAGCGACGCCTCCAGGATCACCGAGGCGGTCGACCGGCCGGTCTGCCTCCCGGCGATGCTGGCGCAGCCGTCGCAGGATGTTCTCGATGTCGATGATGGCGTCGTCCACCAGCGCGCCCAGGGCGATCACCAGCCCGGCGAGCGTCATCGTGTTCACCGTCGCGCCCCGCCATCGCAGCACGAGCAGCGCCGCGATCAGCGAGAGCGGGATCGTGAGCAGGCTGATCAGGGCGACCCGCCACTCGAACAGGAACAGCGCGATGATCACGACCACCAGCAGGAACCCGAGCAGGAGCGCCTGCCGGAGGTTGTGGATCGCGGTCTGCATGAACCTGGCCTGCTGGAAGATCTTCGTGTCGAACGACGACGCCGGGAAGGCCCGGCTGGAGCGCCCGGATCGCCTCCTCCACCCCGCGGGTGACGGTGAGCGAGTTCGCCCACGGCAGCTTCTCCACCACCAGCAGCAGCCCGGTGCCGTCGTCGATCACCGCGTCGCCGACCAGCGGCTGGTGGTCCTCGAGGACCTTGGCGACGTCCCCGATGCGCAGCGTCTTGCCGTCCCGCTGGCGCAGCGGGACCCGGCCGAGGTCGGTGCGGGGTCACGATCGGCAGCACCCGTGCGCACGCCGATCCGCTGGTTCGCGCGTGTCGACGAATCCGCCCGTGCCGATGACGGAGCCGCTCGAGAACTTCAGCAGACCCGAGTCGACCGAGTCGGCTGTCGCCTCCATCACCTGAGTCGAGCGAGACCTGCTGCGCCCGCAGCTTCTCCGGCTCGACCTGCACCTGCATCATCTGCAGCCGCTCGCCCCAGATCGCGACGTTGGCCACACCGGGGACCCGCAACAACTTCGCCCGGACCGTCCAGTAGGCCATCATCGACATCGCGATCAGCGAGTGGTCGGCGGACGTCATGCCGATCTGCACGGCCCGGGCGGTCGCCGACAGCGGCGGCAGCATGAACGGCGGCGCGGCCCAGGTCGGCAGGCTCGGCGTCACCAGCGCGAGCCGCTCCTGCACGAGCTGCCGCGCCTCGAAGAGGTCCGTGCCGGCCTTGAAGATCAGCTCGATCGCGGACAGCTGCGGCACCGACTTCGACCGCAGGTCGTCGAGGCCCTTGACGCCGTTCAGTGCCTGCTCCAGCGGGACCGTGACGAGCGACTCGACATCGGCCGTGGACAGACCGAGCACAGAGGGTCTGGATGTCCACCCGGGGTGGGGCGAACTCGGGAAACACGTCCACCGCGCATCGAGGGCAGCTGCGCCACCCCGAAGAACATCAGCGCCGCGGCACCCAGCACGACGAGGTAGCGGAAGCGCAGGCTCGCCGCTCACCACCGTCCGCATCAGCGTGCGCCGCGGCGGGCTGGTCACTCCCCACCGACCCCGAACTCGGCGCCGTACAGCTCCGGCACGCCGACGGTGACGACCGTGGTACCGGCGGCCGGCCCCGCCAGGAGGTACGCGGCCTCGCCGTCGACGCGGTCCACCGTGATCGGGGCCCGCACGAAGGCGTTTCCGCCCACCGTCGTGTAGACCCAGGCCTGGCCGTTCGCGTCGTACAGGACCGCGGCGAAGGGGATCGTCGTGCGGGCCGGGCCGTTCCCGGTGGCCGGCGCGACGCGGGCCGTGCGGATGCCGAGCCGGCCGGCCCCCTCCTCCGTCAGCGTCACCCGGCTCAGGTCCGTACCGGCGACGGCCTCGACGGTCGCGGGCTCGCACCGGCGCGTCCTCGGCCTGCACGCCGGCACCGGCAGCCGGCGGCGCCGACTCCGACGACCAGCAGCGCGGCTGCGGCCAGCAGCCTACGGACTCTCATCGCCCTCTCCCCTCGGCGGTACCGATGCCGCCGCAATCGGCTCCGGTCCGGCCGCACCCGCCGGACCGGGTCGGGCCGAGCCGACCAGAGGGCCGGCAGCACCAGCAGGACGACCAGCGTCGAGCTGACCAGCGCGCCGAGCACCACGACGGCCAGCGGGTGCAGCAACTCGGTCCCGGCGACCGTCCCCGACACGGCGAACGGCAACACCACAGCGCCGGTCGCCAGCGCGGTGAGCAGCACGGCGCCGACCCGCTCGCGGGTCGCGCGCAGCACCGGATCGGGACCGGGCCGCAGCCCGTCCTGCTCCGGCCGCGCCTGCAGGACCAGCAACAGCCCGGCGCGCAGGGCGATGCCGAGCACCGCGAGCAGGCCGAGCAGCGCACCGAGCGTCCGAACGCCGCCGGCCAGCGGCGCGACGAGCACGCCACCGACCAGGGCGAGCGGCAGCGTCAGCAGCAGCAGCCCCGCGCTGCGCCAACTCCGCGTCGCCGCCTGCAGCAGCAGCACGACCGCCGCGGCGACGACCAGCAGGACGACGGCGAGCCAGCGGCCCTGGACACCGAGGCCGGTCGCGGCGGCCGCGCCGCCGTCGCCGTCGCCGAGGACCTCGACGTGGTACTCCAGCGGGAAGGACATGGCCTGCACCCGGTCCTGGGCCTCGGCCCGGACGGCGGCGACGCTGCGGCCGTCGACGTCCGCCGTCACGTCCAGGCTGCGGTGGATGTCGTCGTGCCGCACCGCAGTCGGGTACGGGCCGATGCGGACGTCCGCCACGTCGCCGAGCCGCACCCGACCGCCGTCCGGCCGGTCGACCTGCAGGTCCCGAACGCTGGCCAGGCTGCGCCGGGCGCCGGGCTGCCCCCAGACCATGACGTCGAAGATCTTCTGCTGCTCGTAGAGGCTGCCGACGGGCAGGCCGGACAGCAGGGTGGTCGCCGCCCTCCGGACGTCGCCCGGCTTGACGCCGTACCGTTCGGCCGCCGCCAGGTCGACCTCGATCTGCAGGGTCGGCTCCTCCTGGACGGTCTCCACCCGCGCCGCGCGGACGCCCTCC
This sequence comes from uncultured Actinomycetota bacterium, assembly GCA_963770145.1. Taxonomy (GTDB): domain Bacteria; phylum Actinomycetota; class Actinomycetes; order Mycobacteriales; family CADCTP01; genus CADCTP01. The sequence continues at coordinate 13,009 of CAVYOJ010000011.1, forward strand.
ATCGAGGAGAGGGCGCGGCGCACCTGCTCGGCCTGGGCCCGCAGCACGCCCAGGTCATCACCGAAGACCCGTACCACCAGTGGGTGCGCCGGGCCGGCCTCCGCGGCACGCACCCGGTCCTGGGGGTAGCTCGACGTGCTGTGGCGCAACCCGGGATAGCCGCCGACGATCCTCTCGACCGCGCCGGTGGCGCGCCTGAGGTCGACCGCGGGCGCGACGCGCAACCACAGCTCGCCGGAGTTGGCGTTCACCACCTGGTCGGAGTTCTGTGCCCGGCCGACGTGGGCGCCGGCGACCTCGACGCCCGGGACCGTACGCAACTCCCGACTCATCGCCACGGTGACGCGGTCCATCTCGGCGAGCGACGTGCCGGGCGTCGACCGAAGCTGCACCAGCAGCGCCCGGTCCTGCAGCGCCGGCAGCATCGGCGAGCTGCCGAGCTGCGGGACGACGGCGAGTCCCGCCAGCGCGAGGACGCCGACGAGCAGCCATACCCGGCGGCGCCGCATCAGCCACGGCAGCGCTCGCTCCACCCGTCGCTGCGCCCACCGCACCGGCGGACTGACGCGCCGCGGACCCGGCCGGCCCGACCAGAGCACTGCCGCCAGCGCCGGTGCGAGCGTGATCGAGACCAGGATCGACGCCGATACGGCGACCAGGTAGGACGTCGCGACCGGCCGGCCGAACGCGCCGGCTACGCCGCCGAGCAGCAGCACCGGCAGCACACCGAGCATGACGGCGAGGGTCGCTGCCAGCAGCGGACCGCGGGTCGCCAGCACCGCCTCGACGACCAGCGAGGCGCCGGAGGATTCCGCCCCCGCCTCGCGGCGTTCCCGCACCCGCCCGCGGATCGTCTCGACCGCGACCACGGCGTCGTCCACCACGATCCCGAGTGCGGCGACGAGCCCGGCGAGGCTCACGGTGGTGAAGGTGGCACCGCTCAGGTGCAGCACGTACGCGGCGGCCACGACGGCTACCGGGATGGTGACGAACGCGATCAGCGCGGCCCGCCAAGACAGCAGCAGGCCGCCGAGCACCACGGCGAGCAGCAGCAGGCCGATCGCGAACCCGAGCCCGACATTGTGCAGGGCCGCCTCGAGGAACGACGCCGGCCGGTAGATGTCCGTGTTGATCTCGACCCCGGACAGGCCGGGCGCGAGCGTCGCCATCGCCTCGTCCACGGCACGCGACACCTCGAGGGGGTTGGCCTCCGGGAACTTCTGCACGACCAGGACGAGCCCGGTTCCGTCGCCCACCGCGGCGTCGCCGATCAGCGGCTGATGGTCCTCGACCACGTCGGCGACGTCGGAGAGCCGCAGCGTGGAGCCGGAGTTGTCCTCGAGCGTGACCGCGGACAGCTGCTTGGCGGTCGTGATGGGGAAGACGTGCTGGACGCCGAACCGCTGGTTGGGCGTGTCGACGAAACCGCCGGTACCCGGGGTCGAGGCCTCCACGAAGGTCAGCGGCGACACCCACAGTGCGTTGCCGGTGGTGTCCACGACCCGGCTGAGCGAGACACCGTTCCTCGCGAGCTTCGCCGGGTCCACCAGGACCTGCAACTGCCGGTCGCGCTGGCCCCAGACGGCGACATTGGCGACGCCGGGGATGCCCATCAGCTTCGGGCGGATCTTCCACCGTGCCAGCACCGACATGTCGATCAGCGATAGCTCGGACGACTTCAGGCCGATCATGGCGACCCGGCTGGTCGACGACAGCGGCTGGATCATCACCGGCGGTGTGCCGACGTTCGGGCAGCGCGACCGCCTGCGACAGCCGCTCCTGCGTCATCTGCCGGGCCTTCAGGAGGTCGGTACCGGGCTCGAACACCAGGTCGATCGAGGACAGCCCGGTCACCGATTCCGAGCTGATGTGCTTCAGCCAGGGGATGCCGTTGAGCAGGTCCTGCTCCAGCGGCACTGTGATCAGCTGCTCCACCTCGGCGGCGGACAGCCCCCGGGCCTCCGTCTGGATCTGCACGGATGGCGGGGTGAACTGCGGGTACGTATCCACCCGCGCCGACCGCAGCTGGAAGACACCGAAGACGAGCAGCCCGATCGCCGCGGCGATCACCAGGCGCGCGAACGCGACACTCGAGCCGACGATCCAGCGCAACATGGCGGCCCCCCGCCCGCGCCTACGACGCCACCGCAGACCGGCGGCGAGACCACGATAGGAACGGCGTACCGCCGGCGTCTTCCGGCGCGAGGCCGTCACCTTCCCCGTCCAGGGACCGCACCGGCTCGGTCCGCAGACGGAGCGGACTCCGTCTCGGGACCCGGTCGCCGCCACGCCTTCAGCGGGAGCCGCGCCGTGCCTTCGCGAAAGCCCAACGGCGTGGGGGAGCCGATGCTAACGTCAGGTTGTTGCGACTTGATGCAGCATCGCGCCAACGGTAGGTGTCCCGATGACAGGCTGCGGAGACACAGAGCGGTGACATGGCGGATCGCCAGCGCGGAGCGGCGGCATCGTTGGGGCTTGGCCGCCGAGGCGTGACCGACCCGGCGATACGTGACGTGCTGCTGGCCTTGATCGCCGGCGGTCTGTCCCTGGTGAGCCTGGCGGGGAAGATCTCCCAGGTACCCAGCGACGACGAGGTCGTTCCCTTCCTCGAGGCGGACGGCGTCGGCCTTGGGCTGGTGCTGCTCGGCAGCCTGCCGCTCGCCTGGCGGCGACTGGCGCCGCTGCCCGTGCTGGCCGTCACCGCGATCTCGGCGTTCCTCGTCGAGTCGCTCGGCTACGCCCCGCCGCCGCTGCCGTTCGCAGTGCTGGTCGCGCTGTTCACTGTCGCCGAAGTCTTGTCGTATCAGGTGTCCGCGGCCGCCGCCGGCGCGGTGGTGGCCAGTCTCGCCGTCGTCGCGCTGGCCGGCAGCGGCACGTTCACCGACGACAAGTTCCTGGCGTACCTGCTTTCGATCGTCGCGACCTGGGTCGCGGGGTACTGGCTCCGGCTCAGCCGCGGCCGGGCCGCGCAGGTGGAGCAGATCGCCGACCTGGAGCGGCAGGCTCAGACCGCACGGACCCGGCTCGCCGTCGAGCAGGAGCGCGAGCGCATCGCCCGTGAGCTGCACGACCTGGTCTCGAACAGCGTCTGCCTGATCATCGGGCAGGCCGGCTCCGCCCGGCGGCAGTGCTCTGCGCAGCAGGAGCCGGTGCGGCAGGCACTGGCCTCCGTCGAGGCCACCGGGCGGGAGGCGCTCGCCGAGCTGCGGCAGTTGCTCCGAGTCCTCGGCACCGAGGACCCGGCAGCTCGAGCGCGGACCGCGGCTACGCCTGGACGACCTGCCGCAGCTGCTCGCCCGGGTGGAGCAGGCCGGGCTGCCGGTCCACCTCACCGTCCGGGGCGAGGCCCGGTCGCTGCCGGCCGCCGTCGATCTCGCCGCGTACCGGATCGTCCAGGAGGCGCTGACGAACAGCGTGCGGCACGCCGGCGCGACCCGCGCCGTGGTGCTGCTCGACTACTCGGCGGACAGGCTGCAGGTGCGGATCGGAGACGACGGCCAGGGCAGCGCCCGGCCCGCGGTCGCCGGGCGCGGAATGACCGGCATGCGGGAACGGACCACCCTGCTCGGCGGGAGTCTCACGATCGGGTCGGGGGAGCTCGGCGGGTTCGAGCTGGCGGTCACCCTGCCCCTGGACGGTGAGCGGCTGTGGGCACCCGCATCCTGATCGCCGACGACCAGCCACTGATGCGAGCGGGCCTGCGCGGATGCCTGGCTGGCGCACCCGGCTTCGACGTGGTCGGCGAGGCGTCCGACGGGTACCAGGCGGTCGAGCTGGCCCGGCGGCTGCGTCCGGACGTGGTGCTGATGGACGTGCGGATGCCGGGCCTGGACGGGGTGGCGGCGACGCGGCAGCTGACCGCCCCGGGCGCGGACGGCGGCCCGGTCGCTCGGGTACTGATGCTGACGACCTTCGACCTGGACGAGTACATCGTGGAGGGCCTGCGGGCAGGAGCCAGCGGCTTCCTGCTCAAGGACGCCAGCGCCGAGGAGCTGGTGCGCGCGATCCGGATCGTGGCCGCCGGCGACGCGCTCCTGGCGCCGGCCGTGACCCGCCGGTTGCTCGACCGGTACGCCCGATACCTGCCGTCGCCACGCGCCCCCTCGGAGGACCCGATCCGCGGCCTGACCGCGCGCGAACTCGCCGTACTGCGGCTCGTCAGTCGCGGGCTGAGCAATGATGAGATCGCGGCCCGGCTGCACCTGGCCCGCAGCAGCGTCAAGAGTCATGTGAGCCACCTGCTCGGCAAGCTCGGCCGGACCGACCGGGTCCAACTCGTGGTGCTCGCGTACGAGACCGGCCTCGTCCGACCGGGCGACCCGATCGGGACCGGCCAGGAGACGCCGCCCTGAGACGGGCAGGTGTCAGGCAGGTACCTGCGGTACGACTCTCGTATCGGGATGTGGAGGAGCTGCTGGCCGAGCGCGGGATCGAAGTTGATCAGCGGCTCCGCGGCCGCAGCAATCGCGGCACGACCGAGCGCGGATCGCGGCATGAGCGGGCGAGGGCTGGACCTTCGTGGCAGCGTGACGGAGGCTGACCGGGGAGGTGCGCCATGGCGGAGGAACCGACGTCCGAGCCGGACGCAGCGATCTCGGGCGACCGCGTCGAAGCCGCACCGTCGACCGATCTGGTTCTACCGGCACGCCGCTCGACGGTCGTTCCAGCTCGACGTTGGACCGAGGTAGCCGTTCGGGTGCGACGGCAGCTTCACCAGATTCGCGAGAATCCTGCCGCGGTGATCGCCGTCTCTGCGGCAGCCACGGTCGGCAGCGCCTTGGTGACGGCCGGCCTGCGCGGCAGCTTGACCAGGACGCCACTGTCGCGGGCCGACAAGACCGCGCCGGTCGCCCTCGGCGGCTACGTCGTCCACGAGGTTCACGTGATCCACCACGTCGTCCATCACGTCGTCCGACCGCCGGCTGACTAGCCGCCCGCCGCGAGCTCCGAAGGGTGAGGCAGACGGACGTGCGGTCGTACCTGGCGCTGCTGCGGGGCGTGAACGTCGGCGGCAAGAACAAGCTCGCCATGTCCGCGTTGTCCGAACGACTGACCGATCTCGGCCTCGAGGACGTCTCCACGGTTCTGGCCAGCGGCAACGTGCTGCTGCGGTCCTCGAAGTCCGCACGGACGCTCGGTCAGCAGATCGAGTCGGTCCTGGTCGAGGACTTCGGTCTCCACGAGGACCCGGTCAAGGTGCTGGTGCTCACCGCGGCACAGGTCGAGGCGGTCGTCGAGGACAAGCCGGACCGCTTCGGCGACGAGCCGGACACTTACCACTGTGACGCGATCTTCGTCATGGGCATCAGCGCATCCAGCGCGATGACGGCCTTCAACCCGCGAGAGGGCGTCGACCAAGTCTGGCAAGGCGAAGGCGTCATCTATTCGCAACGGCTCAGCGCGCAACGCACCAAGAGCCGGCTGAGCACGGTGCTGAGTTCCCCGCTGTACAAGTCGATGACGATCCGCAGTTGGAGCACCACGGTCAAACTCAACAACCGGCTCAGCGACCTGTCCGCGTCCCGCTAGTACGGCATGACGATCCAGCATGTGTCGTGGCCACCTCACCGGGCCTGAGCCACGCGGATGAGAGTGCGGGTGCGGGCTTCCTGGTACGGGCAGCCCAGCCGCGCGAACGTCGCCGCCAGGTTCTCGACGGCGCTCCGGTCGCCGACCGCGATCGGGCGGCGGCACGCTCGATGATGGTCGAGGCGATCGGGTTGTCGCGGGCGGCGTGTCGAGCTCGATCGATCCGGGTCGGTGCGTCGTCGTGGTGGGCGAGTACGGCGGCCTCCACCCAGACCGCGGCATACCAGGGTCGCCAGTCAATGGCTGGACACATCCATACCTGCGAGTCGTCGATGTCGGCGCTGAGCCGGTTGAACGCTGCCGCCCTGGAACCTTGCCATCACCGCCCGGGCCGTCATCCCGCCAGACTGACCTGTCCACCGACCCGCCGGCAAACCTCCGGGCACGCAAGCACTAGGCGGCAAGTCGTGCGTCCCGCGCAGCGTCCTGACTGTCGTAGGCCCGCGGTGGTCCTCGGTGTGTCCATCACCCCGCTGTTCCGTCCGATTGTTGCTGCACCGGGAGGGCTAAGCCGACAGGTCGACCTCGAGCCCGATGTTCTGCTCCCGAGCGGCGTTGAGGACCAGGTGCGCCGCGGCGACGTCCTGCGCCGCAATTCCCACGGACTTGTACAGCGTGATCTGAGCAGGTGAGCTGCGGCCGGCCTTCGTGCCCAGGAGGAGTTCGCCGACTTCGGCCTCGATGTGCTCGGGCCCGATCAGTCCCTCTTCCATGGGTGTTCTCAGGTCGTTGCTCCCGGCCGGTGGCGGCGCCAGTACGGCATCCCGGGACTCCACGACGACCATCGCGTCGACGACGGTCGCCGAATCCACCTCCCGCCCGGCCGTGTTGTATCCCACCGACATGACGTGCGCGCCGGGGCGCAGATAGTCCCGACACACGACAGGATCCGGCGAATGGGTTGCCGCGCAGACCAGATCCGCGTCGGCGCACGCCTCGGCGTAGGTGTCGACGGCCTGTACCGGGATTCCGAGTGAATCCTGTAACACCGAGGACAGCGACGCCGCGTGCGCCCGGTTCCGTCCCGCCACGCGAATCCGCTGGATCGGCCGTACTCGAACCAGGGCCTCGGCGTGGGCGCGAGCCTGCACTCCCGTTCCCAGCACCGCCAGGATCACCGCATCCTCCCGGGCCAGCAGCTCGGCCGACAGGGCCGACCCGGCCGCCGTCCGCAGCGTGGTGATCGACGTTCCGTCCATCAGCGCCACCGGCTGTCCGGAGTCCGCGTCGAACACGACCACGACCGCCTGGTGGGTCGGCAGTGGACTGCCGGCATTTCCGGGGAAGAGGCTGACCAGTTTGGCGGCCAGCCCACCGGTGGCCAGGTAGGCCGGCATCGCGGCCAGGAGTCCTTTGCCGGCCACCATCGCCGCGATCCGCGGGGGTATCGACCCCCGGCCAGCACTCACGTCCTCCATCGCCGTTCGGAGGGCGCGGCGCAAAGCATCAAGATCCAGCAGAGACTCGGTCTGCGCGCGACTCAACACCAGCACGAGCACAGTCTGCTCTCGCCTGACACCAGGCAGCAGGCACGGACGGTTGCCGTTCACCTCCCTGCCGAAGCGCCGGGGGATTGCTCGACGGGCTGAATCCGCACGACCGGACTTCACTCCGCTGCACGGATCAGGGACTCACCTCGTCACGCCTGGCCACGGCGAGACGGTCACTGCGGCCGGGATGACGCACGAAGGCGGACCGACAGGCAGGTCACGCAGCCTTCGAGCCTCTCGAACTCGGTGACCGGTGTGGTGACGACGGTGAGTCCGCGCTGTTGGAGGAGCGCAGACGTGTGCGGGGCGTCGGCGGACATGATCACGGTGGTGGGGTCGAGTACGACGACCGCGCACCCGTGCGCCTCCGGGATGGACAGGAAGCGTGGGAACAGGCTGGTGTCGTCGACCAGCGGCTGGTAGCCGACGATCGTGCCGTCGGGCAGCGCGCTCACCCCGGATTTCAGGTGCAGCGCCTTGGTGACCGGAACCTCGACCACTGTCCAGCCGCGCGGCTGCAGGAGGTGACGTAGCTGTGCGATCCCAGCGGCGTTGGTGCGGGTGGAGGAGCCCACGTAGACAGTGCGTCCGACTTTGAGGACATCGCCTCCCTCCAACGTCGCGGGTGCGGTGATTCCCGCTGTCTCCAGGCCAAGCCGTTCGGCGGCGGACGCGGCGGTAGTCGCCTCACCGCGCCGGGTCGCCGCGCCGGCGCGGCCGACCACGATCAGGTCATCGAAGACGACCAGCGCATCTTCGATGAAGACCCCGTCCGGGTGAGCGTCTGCCGGCTCGACCTCAATGATCGTCCACCCGCGCGATCGGAACGCCTCAACGTACTGTTCCCACTGCGTGACGGCGAGGGCGGCATCGACGGGCACCCGCGCCAAGTGCGTCAACTCCCCACGGACCAGATCGGGAGAGGGCCGACGAACCAGGAGCCGGGACACCGACCGAACGTACCTGGATCGCTCCGCGGGGCGATCGCGCGAAGCGTCGCGGCGGCGTAGTCACGCCGAGCGCACACGGCGCCAGAGTCGCGCGTCCCGCGCGCGACCCGGCTGACGGTCAGTGCGTCCCACGCAGCGCGGCATGAGCGCGCGCCTCATCGCAGCGTCAGGCGGCGAGGATCTCCCGGTGCAGATCCAGCAGGCGTGGGATGTCCCCGGCCGCCACCCGCCCCATCCCGCACTCTGTGCAGATCCCCCACTCCCGGCCATCCGGCAGCGCCGCGTCGATGTGCTGCGTCTGTACCGCGGTGGTGCCTTCGGCCTGGTCGTCCGGGTGGTACGGCACGAGCGCGAAGTACAGCTCGGTCTGCGGACCTGCCGCCAGGTCGCTCAAGGGCGCGAAGTAGCCGGCGTCGTCACGGGCCTGGGGAACCGTGAACGACGCCCAGTTCAGCGGCCGCCGCGCGCCCGCCACGACGGCGTTCACGACGTCGACCTGCATCCGCACCGACTCCGGCTGCTTGAAGTGCTGGTGGCCATAGTCGCCGTAGCAGAGGTGCAGGCCCACCGGCACGTCGTCGGGCACCAGGTCCACGCAGCGCACCAGACCCGGGGCGATCTGCTCCAGCGGCATGGCCGGGCCCATCGCTCCCTCGAGCAGCCCGAACTCGACCGCGACGTCCCACTGCACGGCGACACGGTCGTGCGGGATGCGCTCCAGCAGTGTGGCCAGGTCGGCGAACAGCGCGGACTCGTAGGCCGCGGCGACGGCCGGCATGTCCTCGGGCGCGATCGTGCCGGCCATTGACGCCAGCGGCGTCGGGTACTGGACCTGGAAGCGGACGTCCGCCGGGATCGTGCCCTCCTGCTGCAGCCGGTCGAAGACCTCGAACGAGCCGGCGTAGGCATCGGCGTAGCCGAGGTTGGGCCAGTCGATCGTCTCGGCCGAGGCGCCGTCGGCGAGCCGGAACCGCACCATCTCGGGCGCGTCTTCCGTCGTCTCGTACGCCCGCCCGACAGAGACGCGCTCGAACTCCGGCATCTGACCGAACTTCTGGATCTGGAACCCGATCCAGTAGCCGCGCTCGCCGGTCTCCCCGTCCGTCATCCGGCGCACGCCGCGAGGGATCCGCGAGCTGATCTCCCGCATCACGGTCTCCGCGTCCGGGAGATTGACCGAGCCGTTGAAGTGCACCCCGCTAGCTGGCATGCGCGGTGCCTACCACGCTCAGCCGCTGGCGACCAGCAAGGTCTCGAATGTGGTGCAACGGTGGCCCTACGGCCCGGCGACACGCCGTCTGGGAGGAGGACCTCGCTCCATTCCCACCGGAGCGCCAGCACGCCAACGCGTACTCGCGGAACGCGAACGGTGCACGCCGGAGGAAGTTGAACAGCGTCTGCCGGAGCCGAACATCGAGCTCGGCGCGCAGCAGCGAGTTGAGCACGTAGTTGTAGAGCCAGTGCTCCTGCTCGTCGCTGACGCCGGACATGTCTCTGATCGACGCCGGCTTGGGGTCGGGGACAATGTGGGGTGAGTGGGCCGGGGCGTTCCACGGCGCCGATGTGTACGGACAGGAGACTACGACATGGCTGACGGCCTCCATCTGTGGCTGCGTCAGGAGGCTTCGGCGGTCGAGGAGCGCGCCCCGGTCGTGCCCGGCGACGCGGCCGCGCTGGTCGGCAGTGGCATCGCGGTCACCGTGGAGGAGGCCCCGCAGCGCGCCTGGCCGTCGGAGGAGTACGCGGCGGCCGGCTGCCTGATCGTCCCGGCCGGCAGCTGGCCCGACGCGCCGCCGGACGCCGTCGTGCTCGGACTGAAGGAGCCGTCGGCACAGACCTGGCCGCTGCGGCACAGGCACGTCTTCTTCGGTCACGCGTACAAGGGGCAAGCGGGCGGCCGGGACGTGCTGCGGCGGTTCGTGGCCGGCGGCGGGACGCTGCTGGACCTCGAGGCGATGGTGAACGGCAACGGCCGCCGGGTCGTCGCCTTCGGCTACTGGGCCGGGTACGCCGGTGCCGCGCTGGCCGTCCTGCAGCACCGCGGCGAGCTCGACCGGCCGTTGCGCTCGACCACCCGACCGGAGCTCGACGCCCGGCTGCGCGAGAGGTCCGGATCCGCCCGCGCGCTGGTCATCGGCGCCCTCGGCCGGTCCGGGCGCGGCGCCCTCGACGCCTTCGCGGTGGCCGGGATACCAGCCACCGCCTGGGACGTCGAGGAGACCCGCGAGCTCGACCGCGACGCGCTGCTGGGCCACGACATCCTGGTCAACACGATCGTCGCCGACCGCTCTGGGCCCCCGTTCCTGACCACGGCGGACCTGGAACGGGCCGACCGCACGCTGCGGACCGTCTCGGACGTCACCAACGACGTCACCTCGGACGCCAACCGGCTCCCGGTCAACGACAAGATCACCACCTGGACCGAGCCCGTACGCCGGCTGCACGCTGAGCCGCCCGTGCTGGACGTGCTGGCGATCGACAACCTGCCCTCGCTGCTCCCGCGCGAGTCCAGCGCCTCATTCTCCGCGGACCTGACCCCCTATCTGCGCGGACTGCCCGATGACCCGGTGTGGGTGCGGTGCCGCGCGCGCTTCGAGGAGGCCGTCGCAGGGCTGGACGGCAACGATGACTGACTCCGCCGACCTGGTGACGCCGACCGGACGGGTGCACTGGATCGGGACCGGGATGTCCACCGGCAGCGGCCTCGGGCTGGTCTGCGCCGGGGCCGACACGGTGCTGTGGGGGCGTACCGAGGAGAAGGCCCGCCACCGCCTGGCCACGCTCGGTCTCGACGGCCGCGCGGCGACCCGGGCGTTCACCGCCGAGGCGCTCGGGACGGCGCTGGCCGAGGGCGACCTCGTGGTGTCCATGCTCCCGCCGCCCGAGCACCCCGGCCTGCTGCGGCTGGCGATCGGGCGCGGCGCGCACTTCGCCTGCTCCAGCTACCTCAGCCCCGGCATCGCCGAGCAGGCCGGCGCGGCCGCGGCCCGCGGCCTCGTCGTGCTCACCGAGATCGGCCTGGATCCCGGCATCGACCACCTGCTGGCCCACCGACTCGTACGGGCGGCCCGTCAGGTGGCCGGCGCCGGCCCCGCCACGGTGCGATTCACCTCGTACTGCGGCGCCAACCCGGCCGAGCCGAACGACTTTCCGCTACCGATTCAGCTGGGCCCCGCGCGGCGTGCTCACCGCGCTGCTCACGCCGGCCCGGGGCATCCAGGGCGGGCGGGTCGTGGTCGTGGACCGCCCGTGGGAGGCGGTCCAGCCGGTCACCGTCGCCGGAGAGGTGTTCGAGGTCTACCCCAACCGCGACAGTCTCCCGTACGTCTCGGCGTACGGGATCCCGGACACCTGGACGCTCGAAACCTTCAGCCGCGGCACGATGCGCCTGGACGGCTGGAGCACGGCCTGGCAGGACGTGTTCGGCGAGTTGGCCGGCGCCGACGACCAGCGCCTCACCGACCTGGCCGCCGGGCTCGCCGAGCGGTATCCGACCTCGCCGTCCGACCACGACCGGGTGGTCATGTCGGTGAAGCTGGAGATCCGCTGGAGTGGTGAACGCAGCTGGACCGGCGAGTACGTGCTCGACGCCGAAGGCACCGATATCGAGGACGCCACGCCCCGGCTGGTCTCCGTCCCGCTGGCGTGCGGGATCCTCGAGCTCCTCGCCGGACGGGTGCCGCCGGGCCTACACCGGGCCGCAACGGAGCCGGAGGCCGACGAGCGGTGGCTGGCCCGACTAGCCGAACAGGACATCGTCGCCGAGTACCACGGGGATCCGATCCCCTAGCGCTCCCCGACGATTACGGCTCAGTTCACGCCGGGAAAGTCCAAGGAGTCGCCGACCCGCCAATCTGCCCGACCAGCGGCATGAGCGCGCACGTCCCGAGGGCGGCGGCCCGGGGTCGAGCGCGACGGCCACGGCGAGCGTCTCGGGCGTGGGCAGCCGATGCCAATCGAGGTCCTCAGCGCCGCGGGCGGCCCGCGGGCCTGTCGTGTCGCCGGGACCGTGCGTGCCCACACCCACGAACCCGACACGCGACGGTCGCGTGCGCTGATGAGGCGGACCGAGGCGACCAGCGGCCACGCCGCGGGTCACCCGAGTCGGCGGTTCAGTCCTTCGTCGCAGCGGACACGTCGACGCATACGACTCCCGTGTTGCCGTCCTGGTCGGCGATCACGGTGAGCGACGGCGCGTCGCTGTCATCGACGACGGTCCCACCCGCGGCGACGGCGGCGGCGATCCGTTGCTCGGCCACCTCGGGCGCCACATAGACCTCGACGTGGAAACGCTGACGCGGGGTCTCGTGCTCGTCGGCGTCCCCGAACCACAGGTTCGGTACCCGTCCCGTGGCGTCCCGGATCTCGTCGCTGGGGGACCCGTGGCCCTGGGCCTCGGCGTTCCCGGTCAGCAGGGCGGCCCACACCGGGGCGATGGTCGCGGAGTGCGCCGTGTCGAGGCCGAGCTCGATGACGCTGACCGAGGCCGGGTCGGCGTCGACCTTGTGGTCGGCGGCGATCTCGGTGATCCGTCGCGCGAGGTCGACGTCCTGCTGGGTCACCCATTCGACGACGTGTTCGGTGCCCTCGTCGTCGCGGTAGATGGCGTCGGCGCTGACCAGCTTGAGGTCGACGTACCCATTGCCGATCGACACGCTCGGGTGGTGTCCGAGCGCGTCGCCCGCCTCGCCCACCGCGGCGACGAACCGTGCGCCGGTGCCGAAGTCGTCGACCAGGTAGCGGGCATGCAGTCCCTGGGCCAGCTTGCGCCAGTCGGTCAGCCTGGCCTCGGCGATCTCGTCGCCCTTCAGCATGTCCATGACCGGGGACCCTATCCGTGAATCAGCCGCAGCGGCTGGTGCTCATCGCTCCACCCCCGTCCTCGTTCTGGTCGCGCGGGTCGACGGGACCGTCTTGCGGATCGCGCTCGTCGGCTTCGCGTGATGAGCGACGGAACGGAGCGGGAGTGTCCGACAGACGGCTGCTTCTACGTCAACCGGGGTGGCTGAGCAGGATCAGTGGGTAGAGGTAGCGCTCGAGGCAGCGCATGATCTCGCGCCGGGTTAGTCCTTGTCGGGTGCGGCGGTCGAGGTGGGCGCGGGTGGGTGGGTCCGAGCGTTCCAGGACAGTCCACATGCGACGTCGGGGCAACTGCGGGTCAGACCACCCGGGAGCCGCCGCACATTCCCACTGTGTAACCGGCCGTCGGGCTAGTCGAGGCCGCTGGGGACGATACGGCGAGCGAAGGCGATGGCGAAGGCGTTCAGGGCGGGGCTCCAGCGCATGACCCAGTGCGGCGTCGGGCGGCGGCGCACAGTCGGCATGATTGCGCTGGCTGGCGCCCGGACCTTCAACCGTGCCGGGCGCCGAGCTCCGGCACGTTGTCGGTCTCCGATCCCGGTCACGTCCGGTCGCTCGGTCCGCAGCGCGACCAGCGCTCTTGATCTGGCGCCCCGCACTCGGTTCCGGCCCGCCTGCACTGCGAGTGTTCCTGTGGCGGGGCCTCGTCGAAGGGCAGGTCGACGAGCGGGATGACGTGCCCTTCGCCGTCTATGTGACCAACCTGGCCGATCCCTGAACCCTGGCCAACCGCGCTCGCGTAAGCACGCTCGGCGGCCAGCTGCGGGCCGCGCTACCCGATCGCGGGTGCTGTGTCGTCGAGGCGGGCATGCCGGTACGGGCTGATGGCCAGGCTGGCCGACACCAGACCGAAGCCCACGGCGGCCGCGTAGAGCATCGGGCGGTAGCCCACTGCGTCGGCGAGCACGCCGCCCAGGGGTGCTCCGACGACGATCATCGCCCTGTTGATCGACCGCCTCGTGGCGTTCGACCGCCCCTGCAGATGGTCGGGGGTGATCGATTGCATGTAGCCCATCTCGTTGGCGTTGGCCGTGCCCATCGTCAGCCCGAGCAGGAACTCCCCGACGCCGAAGACGATCCAGCCGCCCCAGCCGTGCCAGCTCGAGGCGATGAGCGCCCAAGCCATCCCGTTGCCGACGATGCTCGCGATGACGATGCGCCCGGCGCCGAACCGCGCGCCGAGAGCCGGCGGCACTCAGCGCGCCGAGCAGTCCGCCGACACCCCGGCCGCAAGTGCCAGACCTAACCCGAACGGGCTCAGGCCTATCGTCCGAAGCGCGAACAGCGGCAGCGTCGCGCCGGCGATCGCGTTGACCAGGAACCAGCCATGCGTGCTCAGCACGTACGGGCCGAGCGTCCGGTGGCGGTAGATCCACCGAAGCCCCTCGACCGCTTCACCGCGGACACCGCGCAGCGAGAATCGCCGCGAGGGCGGCTCGGCAACCGGCACGCGCAACAGCAGCAGGCCGGACGCGAGGTAGCTGGCCGCGTCGACCAGGACCGCCCACGGCGCGGTCAGCAGCGAAACCAGACCACCGGCAAGCGCCGGGCCCGAGGTCTGCGCAACGGCGTCGCTCTGGTCGAGCCTGGCGTTGGCGCGGGTGAGGAGCCGCGGCGGCACGAGGCGAGGGAGAAACGACTGCGAAGCGGCGTCATTGGCCAGCGACGCCAACCCGAACACGATCATGAACGCCACCAAGACGACAAGCGACAGGTGATGCGCCACCGCTAGCGTCGGGATGGCGACGAGCAGGACGCAGCGCACAAAGTCGGTCGTCACCAATATCGGCCGACGACGTGCCCGATCGACGAACACGCCTGCGAACACACCGAACAGCAGGTACGGCAGCCACCGCGCCGCACTGACCAGACCCACCTCGGCGGCTCCGCCGCCCAACGTGAGCACGACGAGCACCTGGACGGCCAGCGTCGTGACGTAGGTGCCGAACGACGAGACAGTGGCCGCGGCCCAGAAGGGTCCGAAACCCGGGCAGCCACGCAGACCCTCCGCGGTTCGCGCGACACCGGCCATCACCCATGCCTATCAGAGACAAGATCGCGGGAAAGCCTGGGCGCTCGACCCGAATCGCGTCCGGCTGACTCTCGATCCTCCATTCGAGCAGTGGTTGTCGTCGCGCTTCCGAATACTTGCATCG
>CAVYOJ010000012.1:0-37676 GCA_963770145.1 uncultured Actinomycetota bacterium
TGCCGGGGGCACCCACCGCGACCTGGCCCTAAGACGGTAAGTGGCCGCTCCGCTGCTGCAAAATTGTCCGTTCCATGGAGCGACTCGTGAGGCGAGGACATCCCACAGCGGCAAGCCTTCCGCCGGCGCGGTCTAGCGGTCATCTTCTGACCAGCAGCGACACCGACAGTTCGGGATTCGAGGCACCGCCTCTCACGGGCGGTGCTCAACTCGTCCTTGGCCGTCTGTGGGACCAAGTCGCTGACAGAGTGTCGTCGCGAACGCCCTCGCCGCCGTGGGCCCTCCTGGCCTCACGACCTTGACTCGGCACCTCCGCCTCCGACAGTGTACGATAAGTTGTACGACAGGGAGGTCGGATGTCCGTCACCGCGAGCGAGGCCCGGCGGCGGCTGTTTCCGTTGATCGAAGAGGTCAACGACGACCAGGTCGCCGTCGAGATCGTCTCCAAGAAGGGCACCGCGTTCCTGGTGTCCGCCGATGAATACCGGTCACTCAAGGAGACCGTCTACCTGCTGCAGTCCCCGCGCAACGCCAAACGGCTGCGGGAGAGCATCGGGCAGCTGCAGGGCGGCGACACCCAGCCGCACGAGCTCGCCGAGTGAAGATCGTCTTCACGCCGCACGGTTGGGAGGACTATTCCAGCTGGGTCGGCGACCGCAAGACGCTGACCCGGATCAACCGGCTCATCACCGAGGCAGCCCGCGATCCCGGCGTCGGCACCGGCAAGCCCGAACGCCTCTCCGGCGACCTCACCGGCTTCTGGTCGCGCCGCGTCGACCAGGAACACCGCCTCGTCTACACCGTCAAGAACGACGAACTCGTGATCGTCCAGGCCCGCTACCACTACTGATCTGCCCAGGTCTGGCAAGCCCATCGTCGGGATCCAGGTGTGCCTCATCGACGGGTGAGCCTGACCGGTCTGTTGTCAGGTCGCTGGGGGGATGTTGCGGTTGACGCGGAACAGGTTGCCGGGGTCGTAGGTGGCCTTGACGCGTTGGAGGTGCTGGTAGTTGGTGCCGTAGGCGGCGGCGGTCCGGGCGGTGTCGTCCTCGGCCAGCTGGAAGTTGACGTAGTTCCCGCCGGTCGAGAAGGGCCGGATCCGCTCCCATCCATCCCGGGCCCAGGCCACATGCGGATCGGCGGGGGCGCCGGGTGGCCAGGTGGCGTTGAACCCGCCGATGTAGTGGGCGTCGCGGTTGCCGACCGCCCCGTCGTCGTCCTCGTGGTCGTTGAGGGCGCCGGCGAGGTGGAAGATGACCGACTGGGACAGCGGCGAGGTCACCCGCAGCGCACTGCTCCGGAAGGCGTCCAGGAACTCGCTCGACAGGCCAGGGAAGAACTCGGCCTTCCAGTAGCGGTGCAGCCACTTGGGCTCCATGGCATTCAGCATCGACTGCATGGCCGTGTACGGCCTGGAGGTGACCAGGTCCACGATCGGGTTCCCGAGCTTGCGAACCGGGGCCAGGTCGGCGTCGGCGTTCGCGCCGCTGTGGCACACCTGGATCCCGACGATGGGCTTGCCGTGCCAGACCTGGGGCAGGAACGGGGCCGGCGGGGCGAGCCGCACGATGGCGGCGGCGGTCAACTCGCGCGGCGCCGACTCGGTGAGGCCACGGTAGGCGGCCAGCACCTCGGCGGCCCGCTCTGCGCTCCAGACGATGAGGCCGCCGGTGATCATCGGGCCGACCCCGTGCAGCCGGAAGGTGAACCGGGTGACGACCCCGAAGTTGCCGCCACCACCCCGCAGCGCCCAGAACAGCTCAGGATGCTGGTCGCGGTTGGCGATGCGAATCGCACCGTCGGCGGTGACGACCTCGACCTCGGCGAGGTTGTCGACGGTGAAGCCGAAGCGGCGGGCCAGATACCCCCAGCCGCCGCCCAGGGTCAGGCCGGCCACGCCGGTCTCGGACACGAACCCCAGTACGGTGGCCAGCCCGTGGGCCTGGGTCGCCTGGTCGACCTCCCCAAGCAGGCAGCCCGGCCCGACGTGGGCGACCCTGGCCTGGGGGTCGACGCTGATTTCGCGCATGCGCGACAGGTCGAGCGTCAAGCCCTCCTCGGCCATGGAGGTTCCGGCGATGTTATGGCCTCCGCCCTTGATGCTGAGCAACAGCCCGTGCTGGCTGGCGAAGGTCACGGCGGCGGCGACGTCGTGGGCCGAGGCCGGCTGCAGGACCAGGGCTGGGAGCGTGGCCGCCATGCCGTTCCAGATCGACACGGCATCGTTCCAACCCTGGTCGCCGGGACGCAGCAACCGGCCCTGGACCCGCGAGTCCAGGTCCTCCAGCTGCTCCGAGGCAAGGCTGACGCGTCCCGCGTCAAGCCCCGCGATGTCGATGATGGTGGTGGTCATGGCGCGGCCTCCCCGAACCCAGCTCATCGATATACTCCAAACGCCAGTAACCATATACTCGCGTTTGGAGTATGCCAAGAGCTATGTCAAGACCCAGCGACCCCTCGCCGCCAAGCCTGACCACCACCTCCCATGCCGTCCTGGCCCAGCTCGCCGTGCATCCGTGGTCCACCTACGAGCTGGCCCGACAGCGGGTCCGCTACTTCCGCTACGTCTGGCCCCGGGCCGAGAGCGCGATCTACCGCGAGGTGAAACGCCTCGCCGCCATGGGGCTGGTCGCCGCCGAGCGCGAGTACGTGGGGAAACGGCCACGGACCCTGTACTCGATCACCGAAGCCGGTCTCCAGACCCTGCGCGAGTGGCTCGCTACCCCGGTGTCGCCGTTCGCGATGGATTTCGAGGCCATGATCCGGCTGTTCATCGCGCCGCTGGGCACCAAAGAGCAGCTCGTCGCGACCCTGGAGCAGGTGCGCGACGACGCTCAGGAGATGCTGCGCTTTGGCGGCGCCGTCAAACAGGAGTTCCTGGACGGCCGGGCCGTGCTGCAAGACCAGGTCTACCTCCGCGCCCACGCCGTCGACTTCTTCATCAGCCTCCTCACCACCGTCGACGGCTGGGCCGAGCGGACCCTCGCCGAGGTCCAGGGATGGAAGGACCTCTCCCCCGACGGGAAGAACGACCGAGGCCTCCAGCTCATGGCCCAGCTATCGGCGCCGACCCCCGGCGAGCACACCGAGCGCACACCGGTGCCGCCTCGAACCCAGCGGCGACGGCGATCGTCTGGGCACGGAAGCACGGAGTAATGGTCTCGGACGCCGTCGGAGACCCTGGGCGGCGATCAGATCATCCTCGCGGGCTGCCGTAGCCGTGCACGAACTGCGCCGCCCAGCGGGGCTGAGCCGGGCGGTCCGGGGTTGTTGCCCCGGACCGCCGATCCGCTCAGGAGTCGTCGCTGAACGCGCCGCCGAAGATCGACGAGTTGCCGAAGGTGGGCGGGCACTGGGTCTGCGGGCCCGGGCGGAGCTGGTCCGACGGGGCGTTCGGCAGCTCGCCCGACTCCTCCAGGTCCTCGGGCTCGTCGGCGTCCCGTGGCTCGGCGCCGCCGCCGACCACATCGTTGACGAACGCCTGCCGGTAGGTGTTGATCGCCGGGCAGACCGTGCCGGTGCGCATGTCGTTCCACACCCCGATGCCGGCGTCCCGGGTGGCCACCGCGTAGTTGTAGTCACCCAGGAACTCGGAGGTCAGCCCGTTGGCACTGGACGCCCGCCCGTCGCCGACCGCGCCGCGCAGCTCGGTGGTCCAGGTGCCGAGAGCGCCGGTCGCCGCATTGATGTCGGCGTGCCGGACCACGCCGAGCACCCGGCGCGGCGAGGTGGTGTCGTTGCGCCACGGATCCAGCCAGGCGTTGTAGATCAGGTACGCGTCGGTGCCGTCCGGCGAGATGGCGACCGCCGGGAAGTTGGCCCGGTCGGTGCCCTCGCTCGCCACCGCCGGCGCCGAGTAGGTCGCGCCGCTGTCGGTCGAGCGGATCACGAACGCGCGCTCGTTGTTCGTCCCGGCCCGGTCGTCGGACCAGCTGACCAGCACCTCGTCGGTCGCGTCCGCCCCGGTCGGGGCGCCGTTGGCGATGTCGATGCTGGGGAAGATGCTGGTCCGGGCGCCGGCGATGCCGTCGATCGTCAGCCGGCCCTGTGCCGGGTCGAACTGGCCGATGCCGGCGACGGTCACGATCGCCCGCGGCCGCTCGAATGTCGCGCCGCCGTTGAAGGACCGCGTCTGGAACAGCACGTCCTGGCGGGTCTGGATGTCGGTGCCGCTCCAGACCACGTACACCACGCCGGCGCTGTCGGTGCGGACCGCGCAACCCTGCCGCCCGCCGGTCTGCCCGTTGTTGGTCGCCGCGCTGAGCTGCCGGGTGCGCCAGGAGTCACCGCCGTCGGTGGACCGGGACAGCAGTACTGGCTCCGAGCCGGCGGTGCCGCGGAAGCCGACGTTGCACTCGTAGACGTTGCCGAAGAACGGGCTGGACGCGGCGTTGTCGGCCCAGATCTGCTCCTTGTCGCTGAACAGCGCCTCGTTCTGCCGGGTGACGATGACCGGGGCCCTCCACGCGGAGTTGTCGGCCCGCGATCGCCCCGGGGATGTCGTCGGTCCGGGAGACCGCGATCGCCGAGTCGCCGGGGAACGGGTGCTGACCCGGGACCGGCAGTGCGATGTTCGCGTAGTACAGCCGCTGGCCGTTGGTCCAGGAGAACGTTCCGTCGGCGCCTGGCACCGGCCCGAAGGCCAGCTCGGGGTCACCGTTGGACTGCATCCCATTCGCGAAGTAGTTCGGCAGCGTGCCGATCGGCCCGTTCGGGTCCGGTACGCAGCCGGTGTCCGTGGCCGGCGGGACGCCGGGCGCGAGGTCCGGCTGGCCGAGGCAGCTCGGCGTGACCCGGGCGGAGAAGCCGGTGTATGTCGGCTGGGTCCAGGTACGCCCGCCGTCGGTGGAGAACTGCACGCCGGAGGCGCCGACGCCCGGGGTGAACGGGCAGGTGCGGTCGTCGCCCGCGTTGCACGCCTCCATGTCGATGTTGTCGTTGGCGCCAGCGGCCAGGATCGACGGGTTGACGGGGTTCACCGCCAGGCCAGGCTCGTTCTGCTTGTTCTGGGAGAAAGCCGTGTCGTTGCTGCCGACAGTGACCTCCGTCGAGCCGCCCGGAGTGATCGGGGCGGCGTACGCGGGGCCGGCCAGGACAGCCAGGACGGGAAGCAGCGCGGCGACCGCGACTGCCCGACGTGTTCGCATGACACTCCTCGGGTTGCGATGGACTCATGCGCGGCGCGCCACACCGGTCATCGCAGCCCGACTCCACCCTTCCGGCAGCGGTGGTCGCAGACGGAGCTTCGCGCGGATGAGTCGGGATCGCAACGCTGACTTTCCGTGCCCACCGAGCGCACAGAGTCGTCAGCCGGCAGCCACCCGGGCAGGCCGATCCTGCACCAACCAGGAGCGACAGAACCCATTAGATGAGTGCGTCGCGGGTTGCGCAGGTCCCGTGTGAAGGGAGGACCCGGCAGGCCTCCCCGCAGGCCGTCGGATCGTCAGCGGGTCGGTGAGGCGGACGCGAAAGGCGGCCGGAGGCCAGATGCGACCGGCCGTCATCGCGCGTCCAGGCGCTTGAGGCCGCGATCGGCTGCGGCCAGATGCAGGTCGGAGGCAGCGGGGCTGCTGATCGTGTTCATCCCCTCGGCGTTGCGGCCGGTGAAGGTCCCACCGGTCAAGGGCCGATGGGTCACGTCGGAGGTTTGTGGCCGGGTGCGGCGTAGCACAGCTGCCGTCGCCAGCGGCCGCAGCACCGCTCCCCAGATCAGTGCCAGCCCGCCGAGGGTGACCGCGGTCATGCCCAGGTCGGACAGTGGCTGCACGAGCGCGCGCGGGGGCTGGCCAGCCAGCGCCGGGACTCCGAGCAGGCACACTGCGGCCCAGGCGACGTTCAGCAGCAGGGGCGCGGCGACGCGGGCGGCCAGGCCGAGCCCGCCGCGGGGTCGCCGTTCCAGCCGCCGGAACCAACGCCGCCACAGGGCGGCCGACCGGAGAACACCGGCGAGCTGGAGCAGACCGCCGGCGAGCAGCACCGCCAGCGGGATCGTGTACGGCTGGGCCAGCAGGCCCGCAGCCGGCGCCGGTTGGTGGCCGAGCAGCCGGGCCATCACGCCCTGCGCGATCGCGTCCTGACCGTTGGGCCGTAGGTCGTTCGATCCGTTGGTCAGCAGGACGACCCCCAGCCGGTTCTGGGCAGGATGCTCATGTACGCGTGTGAGCCGCCGGTGTTGCCGCCGTGCCAGGCGAATTGTTTCCCGTCCACGCCGGTGCTGGAGACCCAGCCCATCGCGTACGAATCGGTGCCGCCGATGGCGGCGGTGCCCCGGTGAGCTCGGCTCGCCGGGGAGAGCCGCGCCCGCAACCCGGGGGGCCGGGCGGTCCGTCCGGGGGCCGAGCGAGACAGAGGGGCCGGCGCACGGTGGCATTGGGTCTGGCCGGGGTAGCGGCGGAGGCGCGGTTCAGCAGCCGGGCGAGCGGGTGGCGTGCGGCCGGCTGTACGGGGCGCGCAGCTCCCGGGAGGGCCCGGGGTGTCCGTAGGGCCGCCAGGGTTGGGCGTTCCGCCGCGTGTGTGCACAGGCATTCCGACGATCCCCTGACAACCCAATGCACCTCGCCTAGGGTGACGATTCTCGTGCATCGACGACTAGGGGGAACGATGCGAGTCTCTACCATTTTGGTCGCCGCCGCCGGCGCGGCAGCGTCCGTCGTGCTCGCCGCCGGGCCGGCCTTCGCCGGCGAGATCAACGGTACGGGCAATCCGCCTGGGGGAGAGGGCCTGGGCTCGGCCCACGCCCACTCGATCTGTGCGTTCTCCGGCTTGGAGGACGGCGATGGTGCCGGGTTCCCGGGCCCCGGCGGAGCGCCGCCCCAGAACTGGGGTCACGTCCAGCAGGCGGAGCGCGCTGCGGGTGCCACCCCGGCTGACCTCAAGGCGTCGGGGTTCCAGCCTGGTGACTCCTGCAACGGCCACTCCGGCTTCCTCGTCAACCCGCCGCCCGAGGAGCCCTAAGCCCTCGGATTCTTCACCCGATCGAACGCCCGCCTGAGGGCTCAAACTCGGGCGGGCGTTCGACGGCTCGCGGCGTTTCCCATGTGCGTCGACGCACAGGCATTCCGCCCTCCCCGCTAGCTAGGCGGTCCGGCCCTCCTTCGGGCGCAGGGCGACGACGTTGCCGGCGTGGAACTCGCTCAGAGCCTCGGCGACGGCCCGGTCCCGGTCGTCGGTGGCGTGCTGGTAGCGCATGGCGGCGACCGCCGTCGAGTGCCCGAGCCGGCGCATCAGCTCGGCCAACGTGGCCCCGGTCGCGGCGGCCAGGGTCGCCCCGGTGTGCCGGAGACCATGGATGGTCAGGTCGGGTCGGCCGGCGACCACCCGGGCGGCGCGGAAGGCGTCGTGCAGCACCGAGTCCGAGCGCAGGTGCCCGCCGGTCGGGGCCGGGAACAGCAGCGCATCCCGGCCGGTGTCGACGTGCTCCTGGAGGTGCTGCTCGATCAGCGGGACGAGGTGCGGCGGGATCGACACGTCCCGGACACCGGCCTCCGACTTCGGGCTGCCGACCACGTTCCGGCCGCCGACGTGGGCGACCGCTCGGCGCACCCGCAGCCTCGCGTGGGCGAGGTCGACATCCCAGCGGCGCAGCTCCGCGAACTCGCCGAACCGCAAGCCGCACCAGGCCGCGACCAGGATCGCCGGCCGGTACACCTCCGGCATCTCGTCCACGATCACAGCCAGCTCGGCCAGGCTGGCCGGCTTCGGCGTGCGGGCTCGGCGGGTGGTGCCGGCGCCTCGGATCTTGCACGGGTTCACCACGATCGCGTCGTCGGCGACGGCGGTGTTCAGGATCGCCCGGAGCAGCCCGTAGGCGTGCGTCCGACTGGTCGGGCCGCTGGTGAGGCCGCCGTGCCAGTTGCGCACGAGCGGCGGGGTGATCTCGTCCAGCGGCAGGTCCCCGAAGGCCGGCAGCGTGCAAGGGATTCCGGACGTTTCCGCTGCTAGCGAGGCGTGCCTCTAACGGGGCGGTGCACAGATTCGAATTCTGCCGGGGGCACCCAGGCTGACCTCAGGTAATTGCTGTGGATCGCCGAGGCACCGCGGCTAGAGCCGCCTGGGCACACCTTCCGGTACGACAACGGGGCGGCCACCTGCTGGCCGCGAGGCTCCCGGCACGCTGGGTGAGGAGGTCGACGTGGTCGCCGCGCGCGAGCTGTTCCGGCCGCTGGGAAGCATGTCGTAGTCATGTCGGCGGCCCCGGCGGTCGTCGTCGTGACAGGCGACCCGCAGTTCCGGCCCTTGCCGCCGCCGACCGACGAGTTGCGGCCCGGGACACCAGCCCTCGACCTCGTCCGCACCCACCTGCTGCCGGTCCTGGGCACCGGCTGACACCGGACATCGGCGCAGCGGTTCACGCCAGTGGGCCCCGCGAAGAAGCCCATGCCTTCGGCACAAGCACACGAACCGCTCGCAGGACCGCTTGTGCTGTCGGTTGATCACTCCAGCCCTCGCCGGTGGGCGATGGCGGCCGCTTCGACGCGGCCGCGGGCATTGAGCTTCCGCAGGATGCGAGACACATGGACGCTCGCGGTCTTGGGACTCATGTACAGCGCGGTGCCGATCTCGCGGTTGGTGCGGCCGGCGGCGACAAGCCGCAGGACGTCGCGCTCTCGTGGTGTCAGGTCGAGGCTGTCCACGTCGGCCGGGTCCGCGACGTCGCCGAGCTCGACGCGTCCCCTACGCGCGAGGGCGCCGATTTCTTCCCGGAGCGTCCGGGCGCCGAGCCGGGCCGCTGTGCTCGCTGCGGCACGAAGCGGTTCGACGGCGGCGTGCCGCTGGCCGAGGGTGAGCGCTGCCTCTGCCTGGCGCCACCGGGCGTACGCGCCAAGGGCGGGGATGGCGAGTGCATCGGCGTGCGCGATCGGCGCATCCCAGGCGGCCGGATCGGGGGCGTGCGCGACGCGCGTGAGCTCGGCCACGCAGAGTGCGGCGTACAGGAGCAACTCGGGCGCCGGCCTGCCGGGTCCCCCGGTGACGATCTGGCCGGCGATCCGCTCGACTACCTCGGCGCGCCCGGGAACGCGCCTCGAGTTCCCCGGTGTGGTCGAACCGCGCACGCGACTCCTGCCCGAGCTCAGCCTCGACGCGCACACCGACCCAGTGCAGGCGGGCGGTGAAGAACGGAAATTCCTGGTCCTCGGTTCGCGCCAGGCCGCGCGCGACCACGTCCCGCGCCGCGGCGGCTCGGCCCGCTGAGAGCTCGAGCTCGGCTGCGGTCGCGTCGACCGGCGCGGTCCACATTGCCGACGCGGTCGTGAATGTCGCGTGCGCATGCGCGAGCTCGTCCCACGCGACGGTGGGATTGCCGCGGGCGGCAGCGATCTGGGCGACGATGGCGTGCGCGCTACCCTCCGCGTATCCGCCGACTCGCAGCGCGAGCGCCCGATCCGCCAGCCGCTCGGCGTCGTCCCACTTCCCGGCGCGAAACATGCGGTTCGCCGCCTCGCTCAGCAGCATCGAGCGGTGGGGCGTGCCTAGTCCCAACGATCGGCTGGCCTCGATGCCGTCGAGCGCCAGCCGCGCGGCCTCCTGGATCCGGCCGGCCTGATCGATGCAGTCGCCGAGGTTCACGTAGGCGCGGCCGATGTCGTCGAACAGTTCCCGCTCCAACGCGATCGCGAGCGCCTCGCGCAGGCAGGCCTCCCCGGCCTCGTGCTCACCGAGGCCGGAGCGGCACGCGCCGAGCGTGTTGAGTGCGTGCGCCTGCTCGGCGCGCGCACCGACAGCGCGTGCGACCGCGAGCGCCTCCTCGCAGCGTGCAATCGCCTTGAGTGCGTGCCCACGGAGCATGAGCAACAGGCCCTCGGCCGCGACGACCCGCGCGCGTTCGGCGCTGGGCGGATCGGCCGGGAGGGTGACGACGGCCTCGTGGCAGGCCGCCGCTGCCTCGTCCTCGCGGCCCATGAGCCAGAGGTAGCGGCCCAGTCGCTCCTGCACCAGTGCGGCGCGTACCGGGTCGCGTTCGGCGTCGAGCCGGGCCGCAGCGTCACGCGCCAGAGCGATCGCGCGATTGCGATCGGCAGCGAGGTTCGCCACGTCGGCTGCGCGGCGCGTCAGGTCGATCCGATCCATTCCGGAGCGGGCTTCGGCGCCCTCTACGCGGTCCCAGACGGCGAGCGCGTACTCGAAGTGGCGCTGTGCCTCCGGGAACGCGGCGATCTTCGCCGCTGAGCGACCGGCGGCGACCGAGGCCGCGAGCGCCTCGTCGAGCTGGTGGGCGGCCTTCCAGTGGTAGGCGAGCTCCGCAGCCCTGGTTGCGGCGCTCTCGCTCGCCAACTCCGGCATCTCGTCGAGTGCGCGGGCGATCGCGGCATGGAGGCGGGCGCGCTCGCTGGGCAGCATGTCCGCATAGACGGCTTCGCCCAGCAGCGCGTGGCGGAACGCGTACGCTTCCTCGCCCTTGCGTACGAGCACGTGGTGGGTCACGGTCTCGCGCAGTGCGTCCTCGAGTTCGAGTTCCGCCAGCCCTGCCGTGGCAGAGAAAAGGCGGTGGGGCGCGCCGGCGCCGGCGCACGCGGCGATGCGGAGCGCCGCCCTGGCGCGGTCCGACACCCGTTCGACGCGCGCCATCAGGACCTCCCGCAGCGTGTCGGGCAGTCCGGTCCCGCCGGCGGCGAGCAACTCCTCCGCCAGGAACGGGTTGCCCTCCGAGCGGGCCAGCAACTGCGCGGCGAGCTCTCGGGTGGGTGTCGCACCGCGGATCGCGGTCACAAGCCGCGTCAGTTCGTCCTGGTCGAAGCGCGCGATTTCGAGCTGCTCGACCTCACTGGCATGTGCGGTGAGGAACGTGCGCAGCGGGTGGCGTCGGTGCAGTTCGTCGCTGCGATAGGTCGCCACTATCACGATCGGCTCGCGGCGCAGGCTGCGGATCAGGAACGCCAGCAGGTCACGCGTAGAACGATCGGCCCAGTGCAGGTCCTCGATCGCGATCACGGCCGGTCCGATCTCGCCGAGCCGGCTGAGCATGTCCAGCACCAGCTCCAGCCTGCCCGCCTGACCCTCGGGTCCCGCCGGGTCCAGGACCGCACGCGCGGGCCCGAGCACGCCGGCGAGCTCCTCGGGCCGGAGTTCGCTCCTGAGCTCGCGCAGGATCGCGGCCAGCGGGGCATGCGGCAGCTCTCCGTCTCCGAGCTCGATACAGGTGCCGATCAATACTCGCGCGCCACCGGCGCGTGCCCGCGACGCGAACTCCTCGAGCAGGCGCGTCTTGCCGATGCCGGCCTCGCCGGAGACGAGGACGGTGGACGCCGCGCCTGCGCGCGCCGCCGCGAGCACCGCGTCGAGCGCCTCCAGCTCGGCGGTGCGGCCGACGAACAGCGGGCTCGAGATGCGGCGCGCCACCGCTCGATTATCGCCGCAGTGGCGGGCATCAGGCCCGGGTTCCTGGTCGTTTACGCGATCACCCGCCCAAGGCCCGATTCGCGCTGGAGGACGACGCGTCGCACCTGGATGAGGACGGCAATCGCACCGTTGACGAGGGTGAAGTAGATCGGGTAGAGCAGCAGCGAGAGATCGGGCGTGCCGACGGCGCCGGCGGCGAGCAGGCCCGCGAGACTGGCCAAGGCGTAGGTGGCGAGCGTCTCCGAGTCGGGATCGCGACAGGTCTTCGGGAGCATCATCGTCGCCCCGATCAGGTCGGCGACGACGACGCACGTGGTGGCGACCATCGGCTCGTCGGCAGTCATCCATCCGGCCACCCCGCAGCCCGCGATCGTCATCAGGACCCCCTCGCCCCTGCTGACGCCCCCCTCGCCCCGGCGGATCGCCAGGATAAAGACGAGGCTGGTGAGGACGGCCTGGGCACCGGCCATGAGCAGGCTCCACGAGGCGCCGTCGGCATGTTGGGACAGGCACACGACGATCGTGAGGACACTCCAGATCAGCCACGTGCCGCGATGAGGCCGGGTCGCCCCCCGGAGGATGTCGCGGACGTAGGGCACGGTGTCGGCTACGCCGACCACGACCGCGAGCATGCCCAGCACGGGCACGAGGTCGATCATCGCCGCAGCGCTGTCACCGTGGCCGTGCCGCCGAAGTGCTCGACGGCGATGACGGCCGCAACGGTGGGGTCGAACGGTTGGCAGGAGAAGATGTCTATGAAGCAGCGGCCGTCGACCTCGTCTGCATGCAGCGTGATCGAGCTGGTCTGGATGAACTGCATCGCTGACCACCCTTCGAGCTCGCCAGCGCCGAAGCGGTCCAGTACCAGTCCGCCGTGCGCTCGCATGCCGATGGCGTCGATCGCCATCGGAACGAAACGACGGATCGTGTCGGGATCCTTGAGCCGGTCGCGCTCGCAGCCGTGGAGGTCGATCGCTGCGAGCAGGCCCCACGGCACGTAGGTGCCGGAGCGGGCGCGCGGGAGGCGTGGCTGCACGGCAGGCTTCAGCCACCCGTCCCGGGTGCCCGCCCCGGCGTCGGACGCGATCACGTGGGTGCGCATGCCACGTAGGCGTAGTAGTTGCAGGCCGCGAAGAACGTGCCGTTCGCCGCGGAACGACGCTGGTCGGCGAGCCATGCCTCGACGTCTCCGGCGGACATGAGCCCGGTCGAGGCCGCCAATGGCGCGTAGGTCTCGGCAAGGTTGAGCATGAAGCTGCTCGATCCGGCCTCCGCGTAGACGTGGGCCTGTGTGGTGACCAGCCGCAGCCCCGCCTGCGGCAGCAGGCGCGGGAGCTCGCGCATGACGCGCGGCGCGCTCATGATTGTCGACTGGATCGCGCACTCCATCGCCTCGCCGAGCCGGGGATTCGAGCTGCCGAACGTCAGCGACGCGTAGTCGCCGTCGAAGACGGCCACGGCGCCGCCCGGGCGGACCACCCGCCCGGCGTTCGCGAGCACCGCGAGCGGGTCGCGGACGTG
This sequence comes from uncultured Actinomycetota bacterium, assembly GCA_963770145.1. Taxonomy (GTDB): domain Bacteria; phylum Actinomycetota; class Actinomycetes; order Mycobacteriales; family CADCTP01; genus CADCTP01. The sequence goes on from CAVYOJ010000012.1 coordinate 12,859, forward strand.
GCTGACCAGGGTGTGGGCCACGACGGCGTCAAAGCTCGCGGCCGGCATGTCGAGCCGATGCGCGTCGCCGACGACGAACGCGACACGCTCGCCGACGCCGTCCTCGGCGGCGAACCGGCGCGCGGCCACGACGAAGTCCGGGCTCTGATCGACCCCGGTCACGGTGCCGACAAACCCGTCGCGCGCCGCGATCGCGCGGCCGACCACGCCGGTGCCGCAGCCGAGATCCAGCACAGCCCCGGTGCGCGGCAGGCCGAGCACCTCCAGGTACGCGTCGCGGTAGGCGATGAACGTCGGGTCGGTGGCCCGGAACTCCAGCCGCTCGATGAACCGCTCACGTGTCGCAGCGTCCTGCTCGTTGATGAACTGCATCGCGTCGCGAGGTTGATCCGGTGTCGCCATCAGCGTCGCCCCATCACGGTATGCATCTCACGTGGAAAACGATCCGCCCGCTGCGGGTGCAGTCGCGCGGCGCGTTAATGACGTCGTCGATCACAGCGTTTCGCGCCGGCTGGAGCAGGTTGCCGACGAACAGGTCAAGGCTGGCCGGGGCTAGGGGCCGCTGGTCAGCTGCTGCGGTGGAGGTTCAGCTGCCCGTCCGAGCCAGGTTCCGCAGCGGGTGGGCATCGGACACCTCCGGAAGATCATTGAGATCCGACGTTATGGCTAAGCCACACGATGCACATCAGGCAGATGCCCACCCGGGTCCTTACCTGGCGCAGGGAGTGACGATGCACCGGGGCGGGCTGGCGGCCTCTTGTACCGCTCCTGCAGCTCCGGCCGCTGCGAATCGGACCCGGTGACCCGGTCGCTGCACAGCGCGGTCCCGCACCGGCACGGGCCAGCTCGTAGTCATCGTCCATCTCGATCGCACAGTCCATCGTGACCTCCTCGCGGGTCGAGGGTGGTGGTGACGCGTCCGGTGGCGATGTCGTAGACGTGGCCGGAGACGCTCACCCTTGGTGGGAGCAAGGGTGAGGCGAGCAGCCGCTCGACGTCAGTCTTGACGGTGGTGTGCGGGTCGGCGACGGCGGAGGCTTCCAGTGCTGCCTCGTGCAGGCCGGTCGCCGCGGCGGCCTGGTGGCGGAAGCCGGGGTCGGCGAGAAGGCCGGTTCCACACTGGGTGTGGTGGACGACCGCGACTTCGAAGAGCCTGTCCCGCGCCCGCCCGACAACTGCTCGGCGAGGAAGGCGAGGTAGGCAATGTCATCGATGACGGCCTGGGTGATGCGTCCGCCCGCGTTGCGGATGACGGGGGCGTCGCCGAGCTGGAGCCCGAGGACGATCGCGGGGTCGACCCTGTGGTCGAGGCAGGTGACGATGATCATTTGGGCGGCCGGCAGTCCGAGCGCCACCGGGGTGTAGGTGCGGGCGAAGTGCTCGTTGCGCTCGAGCAGGGGGGTCATCCTGGTCATGGTGGTTCCGTTCCGTTTCGCGGGGTCAGGTCATCGGTGGGCGGCGGCCGGGGTGCCCACGCCGTGGCGGGCGGCGATGTCGCGGATGGCCGCGGCGAGGAGGTCCGGGTGCTCGCTGGTGGTCAGATGGCCGCCGGGGAAGGTCAGGACTTCGGCCTGGGGCACGCGCTCGCGGGTGGCCGCGATCTGCCGGTGCTCGTAGGGGTCTTCGTCGCTGCCGCCGACGTAGAAGGGCGACCGTGCCGCCAGCGTCGCGGGCGATCGCGGCGAGATCCCAGCGGTCGCGCGTGGCGGCGGTGCTCGCGACGAATCCCGCGGCGTTGTGGAGGAACGCCGCCCCGTCCCGCCGGGTGATCGCCGACCACAGCTCGGCGAGTTCGTCCGGGGTGGGATGGTGGCTCCGGCGAGTACATGCGCGCCCGCATCATGCCCGACGTCGAACCGCGCGGCGAGCGCTGCACCCGTCGCATCGCGAGCGCGCCCAGCGGGGTGCGCAGCAGCGGCGTGCCCTGCCAGGGGTGGGTGTGCGCGTCGGCGAACAGGCCGCCGTTGATCATGAACGCGGCCGTGATCACTGGCCTGGCGGTGGCGCCGGAGGCGGTCCGCTCCAGCTGACGGCGCAGCAGCTCGAGCAGCGCCAGCGAGGTGTAGTCGAAGGTGACCACGACGGTGCGGCGCACGCCGTGGTGCCGCCACAACGCCTCGACCAGATCCGCGCGCTCGACGGTGGAGTACGGGTAGTCCGCGGGGCTTGTCCGAGTCGCCCTGCCCGACCGGCTCGACGTACAGCCGCGGGCCGAGGTCGTCGCCGAGCATCCGGTCGACCTGGGCCCAGCCGTAGGAGCCGTCCGGGAATCCGGGCAGCAGCGTGAGCCACACGGCGTCCGCGTCTGCCCCGCGCCGGCCACGCGCTCGAAGACCCGAAGCGCGCCGGGGGCCTCGGCGGCCTCCTGCTCGGTCAGTACACGGCGCAGATTCGGGGTCGTACGGGAGCCGCTGCCCGCCGGCGAACCACTCCGCGGCCGTCACCCGGCAGATCCTGCCGTAGCGCACCGGTCGTCCTGTCCCTGCTCATGTGAGCCTCCTGACGATGTGGACACCGTCCACTAATTAGTGGACGGTGTCCACCTTAGTTGAACCAGTGGACGGTGTCCACTACTCTGAGGTCGTGACGGCCGACCGATCGAGCGGTGAAGCGACCGGGACAGGGCGCCGTCCGCGAGGCGCCGTCCGCGACGGTCTGGTCGCCGCCGGGCTCGAGCTGGCCAGGACCGGTGGCCCGGACGCCGTCGTGCTCCGGGAGGCGACACGGATGGTGGGCGTGGTGCCCAACGCCGCCTACCGGCATTTCGCCGACCGCGACGAGCTGCTCGCCGCGGTGTGCGCGGCCGCGATGCGCGCGCTCGCCGACCGGATGGCGGCCGGCGTCGCCCGCGTGCGCGGCAAGTACGGCGATCCCGCCGCGGCCCGCCGCCGGCTGCGTGCGGTCGGCACGGCATACCTGGAGTTCGCCCGCGAGGAGCCGGGGCTGTTCGCGACCGCGTTCGCCCTACCGCAGCGGCACGCCTACAGCCCTCCGGACGGCGGGACCGGGCCGGAGCGCACGCCCCTGGGTCACCTCCGGGCCGTGCTCGACGAGCTGGTCGACGCCGGCATGCTCAGCCGGCGGCGCCGCGACGGCATCGAGTACCCCATCTGGTCCACCGTGCACGGGCTAGCCGTACTCACCGGGCAAGGACCCCTGCGCGACGCCCCCGATGCCACCCGCCGGCGCCTCGAGCAACTCACCCGTACCTTCATCGACAGCGGCCTGGCCTGACGTCCCGCACCCTCCCGGGCAGGCGGGACGCGACGGCAAGCGCCCCCGGCACGTCTGGCCGGCAGGAGAAATGGTTGGCCGTGAACGAGGCCCTGGTTCTAACCTCCCGTACGCCGTGACATCGCGCGAGGAGGTGAGACCCATGAACGCTGTATCGACGTGGGTGCTCCCCGCTCTCGTCACGGTCGGGCGATTGACGTAGGTGTCGCCGGGAGCGCCTCGACAACAGGCACTCCCGAAAGGCAACAACCTATGCATTCTGTGCATTTCACTGCGGAGACATCGTCGAACGGTGTCGTCGAACGCGACTTCACCGTGGGCGAGGTCCCCGGCGTGCTCTGGTCGCCCGCATCCGGCTCCGACCGCGCGCCCCTGGTGCTGATGGGTCACGGTGGCGGCCTGCACAAGAAGACACCGGCACTCATGGCCCGCGCACACGACGCCGTGACCACCTGGGGTTTCAACGTCGCCGCCATCGATGCGCCCGGACACGGCGACCGCCCGCGCACGGCGGAGGACGAGCAGGACCGCGCCGACCTCCGGCAGGCGAGGCGGCGGGCGAGGCCGAGCGCGTCAGGTCGATCGGCGTCCGCTACGGCACCCCTGGCGGAGCGTGCCGTGCCGGAGTGGCAGGCGACCCTGGACGCCCTCCAGGAACTGCCGGAGATCGGCACCGAAGCGCCGGTCGGCTACGGCGGTGGCATCACTTGGGCACCGCGATCGGGGTGCCGCTGACGGCGGTCGAACCCAGGATCACCGCCGCGATCTTCGGTGGCGGATTCGTCGTGCACGAGCCGCTGATCGAGGCGGCGAGGCGGATCACCGTCCCGATCGAGTTCCTGCTCCCGTGGGACGACGAGCACGTCGACCGCCAGTCCGGTCTCGCGCTGTTCGACGCCTTCGCCTCGAAGGAGAAGACGTTGCACGCCAACCCGGGCGATCATCGCAACATGCCCTGGTTCGAGGTCGACAGCGAGTTCTTCGCCCGGCATCTCGGCCGGGTCGGCGCGTCACCGGCCTGACCTGACCGGTACCGGCGTCCGGCTCCGCGCCGGCGCCGATACCGGTATCCCTCGTCGGCAGAAGAGGTCACCGGGCGGTTCCACACGGTGCGCCGGTGCCGGCTGGACCGAAGGCGGACTTGATGGGCTCAATTCCTCTGACTAGAGTCAGAGAATGGCGGCGGGCGGGGTGGCGACGGTCAGGCGGTTCAGCCGGGTCGTGACGCAGCGGCTGGGCGCGCTCAACGAGGAGTACCTGGCTCGGCCTCGACCGCTCGGGGCATCCCGGGTTCTCTACGAGGTCGGCGAGGCGGGCGCGGACGCGCGCGCCATCCGCAGCCAGCTCGGCCTCGACTCCGGATACCTCAGCCGGCTGCTGCGCAGGCTCGAGGATGAGCACTTGGTCACCGTTGAGCATGACGCCGACGACCGCCGCGTACGGGTCGTCCGCCTGACCGAGGCGGGCCGGGCCGAGCGGGCCGAGCTGGATCGCCGCAGTGACGAGCTCGCGCGTACGTTGCTCGACGATCTCGACGAGAGCCAGCGTGGTCACCTCATCGATGCGATGGCGACGGTCGAACGGCTTCTCACCGCGCAGCTGGTGGAGATCGTCCCCGAGGACCCGACCAGTGACGCGGCGCGGTCCTGCCTGCAGTCCTACTTCGCCGAGCTGGACGCGCGGTTCGACGACGGATTCGACCCGGACATCAGCATCCGCGCCGAGGCCGAGGATCTCGTCCCGCCCGCCGGGTTGCTCCTCGTCGCCCGGCTCGACGGTCACCCTGTGGGTTGCGGAGCGCTGAAGTTCCATCGCCGGGAGCCCGCCGAGATCAAGCGGATGTGGGTCTCCCCGTCGGTCCGCGGCCTGTCCCTCGGCCGGCGGATGCTGCGGGAGCTCGAATGCGCCGCGGCCGAGGCCGGCGCCACGGCGGTGCGGCTGGAGACCAACCAGCGGCTGATCGAGGCGATCGGGCTCTATCGCTCCTCGGGCTATCGGGAAGTCTCCGCCTTCAACGACGAGGCCTACGCCCACCACTGGTTCGAGAAGGTGCTGGCCGCTCACCACGACGCCACGTAGCGGCCGGACGGACGGAAGAGACCCCGATGAACCAGCGGCATCTGGAGTTCTGCGCGAGTCCCGAGTGGGCCGACATCGTCGAGAACGAGATGCTGCCGTGGGCGGTCGGCGACCTCGACCTCGGCGACGACGTGCTCGAGGTCGGCTCCGGTCCCGGCCTGACCACGGACGTCCTGCGCCGGCGCGTGCCGCGGCTCACCGCGGTCGAGATCGACCCCGATCTGGCCCGTTCGCTGACGGAACGCCTGCGTGGCAGCAACGTCCAGGTCGTCCAGGCCGACGCCACCCGGCTGCCGCTGCAGTCCGGCCGGTTCAGCGCCGCCACGTCATTCGCGATGCTGCACCACGTTCCGTCCCGGCTGCTGCAGGACCGGCTGCTGGCCGAGCTGTGCCGGGTCCTGCGGTCCGGCGGGCTGCTTGTCGGATCCGACGCCGTCGACACCGGCGAGCTCGATGAGTTCCACCGTGGTGACACTTACGTGCCCTGCGACCCGGACGACATGCCGGCCCGGCTCCGGGCCGCCGGCTTCCTCGACGCTCGGGTCGAGCTCGGCGAGCTGAGACCGGGCCGTCCTTCGTGGAGCCGCAAGCGATTCCGCTTCAGCGCCGCCGCGCCCTGATCCCGGAAGCGGCAGGGGCTCCGGCGCACGCCCCGTGGGAGTCGGGGACCGGTGACAGTTCCAGTGGCCGGGTTCCTTGAGGGTTCGCCTGACTGAACCGCTTGCGCTGTGTCCGTGGGAGCGGGATGCTGAGGGCGGTTGTTGACCCAGCCAAAGCTCGGAAGAGAGATGGCTGGTGTCGCAAATGGTGGACCGTGAGGTCGGTGTTCCGCACTGCGGGCCGACCTCTTTTCGTTGGTCACAACGGTGTAGAGATGGTGCCGTCGTCGTATCTCTGGCTGGCGAGCTGGATCTCGCGGCGGTCGAGCTGGAGCCGCTGCTGTTGCGGCTAGCGGAGTCAGGCCCCACGCCGACGATTGTGCTGGATATGTCCGAGCTAGAGTTTATCGACGCCTATGGCGTCGGCGTCATCGTGAGTGCGTGGAGAGCCGCGAAAGCTCGCGGTCGCGTGCTGCGGGTCGACGGCTTGCACGGCCTCCCGGCTCGCGTGTTCCGGCTTGTGCGGTTGGAACCGATGTTGGTGGGGGGCGCTGCGGCGACTCTGAAGGGGAATGCCGGTGACCAGTAGCGACGACCGGCCAGCGCCGGCGGAGGCCGCATTGCCGTTCGAGGAGCGGATCAGCCGAGCTGGCCCGTGGGAAGCCGGCGCTGATGAGCGGGAGCGGCTGGCGGATGAACGGGAACGACTCGCGGTCGAGCGGGAGGCGCTGGCCGACGAGCGGGAACGGCTGGCCGACCGCCACGACTACCTGCTGGACCGCCGCGAAGCGGACACGCCGAAGCAGGTCTCCTCCCGGGGTGAGCTCGCCGAGGCTGAGGTGGCCGAGACGGAGGTCGCCGAGGCGCAGGCCGCGCTCAGCCGTGCTGAGGCCGGCGCGCGGCGGGCCGACGCGGAGGTGCTGCGGGCGCGGCAGAAGGCCGCCTGGGTTGCGGCCCGCGTTGCTCGCGGTACCGCTGGCAGCGCCCGGGACACTGCAGCCCAGCGGGCCGAGCAGACCGTCGACGCCGAGGAACGCGCTTGGCTGGCGGATCGGCGTGACTTCATCGCGGCCGAACGTGACGAGCTCGCCGCCGACCGGGACACGATCGCAGAGGAGCGCGACGGGACCGCCGGCCTGCGCGAGCGCCTGGCTGACGACCGGGAGCGCGTCGGGCTGGAGCGGGAGCGGCGGCTCGACGAACGCCGACGCCCCGGCGGCCGAGCTGGTCCGGCATGGGTGCCGACCGGTCAGGACCAAGCGGCGCAGGCGGGCCGGCGTGCCGACAGCGAGCGCCTGCGCGAAGCGGCGGCGGCCTGTCGGCGAACCGATGCGCAAGAACATTCCCGCACCAGCGCCTCGTGGCGTCCGGTCGCGTACGGGCCGACGCTGGTGGCCAGCTTCGCCCAACTAGCCCGGCAATTGTTTGGCTCGGAGGACGTGGCCGGCGTGCTCCCGCAGGTGCTGAAATTCACCGTTGGTGCGGTAGCCGGATGCGACTGGGCCAGCGTCACGCTATGGCGTTATGGACGCGTTATCGACGCTGTGAGCACCGACCCGATCGCCGTCGAGCTCGACGATATCCAATTCGGCACCGGAATCGGTCCGGCCGCCGAGGCGCTGCAATCCGAGTATCCCGTCCACGTGCCCGATCTGGCTGACTCCGCGAGATGGCCGGTCGTTGCGGCCACGGCCACGCAGCTCGGGGTCGCCAGCTGCGTGAGCCACGGCTTGTTCTTGCATCAGCCGGCCCAGTGGACACCGCTCGGCGTGTTCAGCCTCTACAGCGCGACGCCCGCTGCGTTCAGCGACGAAGACCAGGAGTTCGGCTCGATCCTGGCGGCATACCTGGCGGTGGCGGTGGCGATGGCACACCGCCGCGAGGAAGTCGACCATCGCGAAGCCGCGCTGCACCGAGGACTGAGCACGCGCGACGTTATCGGACAGGCCAAGGGCATTCTGATGGAACGTCAACGACTGTCCGCCGGTGATGCTTTCGACCTGCTCCGCCGGGCATCCCAGCGCCTGAACCGCAAACTCATCGACGTCGCCGAGCACCTGACCGAAACCGGCGAGATGCCCGGGTAGTCAGCTCGCTTCCGACTCCCTCAGGAGCCGCGTCTTCTGAGCCGAGTGAAGACTGCACCAGCGAGCGCGCTCAAGCCCATGAGCACGCCGAGAGCTGCGGCCGGGGCATATTTCCTGATCGGATCAGGTACCCGGACGGCCAACGCTCGCGTCCACCCGCGCGGACCGGCCTTTTCCCTGACGTTCGGCTCGGATTCCTCGACATTCTTGTCACCGGCGTTCGGAGTAGGGGTGGCGGCTGCCGGCTCGATCGCCGCTTGTCGTGGTTGTTGCTCCTCGGGGTGGCCGGACTCCCCCGGCCTCGCACCGATCTCCCGTCCGTCACCTGCCGAGGCACCTGCCTTCCGGTCCGGAACGCCGGACTTCAGGCGGACGCGCGCAACATATGGTCGCCTGCGTGATGCGCGCACTCTCAGACGCGTCCGATCGCCATAGGGCAACTGGCCACCTGGGAATGCAAGGAGCACTTCCTGTGTATCGTGACCATCGACCGTCAGAGGCAAGGGAGGCCGCTGAATGGTGCTGGGGGTGGCCGACCAGTCCTTCCGGTACCACCAGGGCCGGAGCGCTCTCCGGACCACGTTCGGGGGGTCGAACAGCAGGAGCTCCCGGACCGTCTGCGTATCTCTCGTGCGGCTCCGGAACTCCACGACTACCCGTATGATCTGCTGGCCCTCCGACATCCTTGTTGCGTGCGCTTTGGCCCGGACCTGTAGGGGAAAGTTCCGGCCGAACCAGTAGATGAGAAGTTGAAGTACGCCGAGCCCGAACGCGATGATCGTGACGATCCAGCTGGCCTTCTCCAGAGCGGAATGTCCCTCGGCCTGGGCTACGAGCAGGTGCATCCTGTGAGCTCCGCCGGTCCGGGGTGAGTGATCCACCCATCTGGCTCGCAGTGTCCGACACAGCTGCCCGGCAGGCAGATCCAGTTCAAGTCACCGTCAACGCCGCGGCCGCACTTCTCCGGAACGATGGATCCGGGCTCTGGCTCGCCGTCGGCCCTGATTCCCGTATCGAGTGTCACGAGTCGGGTCGACCCTCGCCCGTTGGCCACCGGTCCGATCAGGTATACCCCGGCGGCTTCGACCTGTACCTGCGGGGCAATTAGCCGCTGCCCAGCCGGAAGGTTTAGTGACTCGAGCCAAGTATCTCCCTCGGGAATGTCTACCCGGCGAAGACGTCCTGTTGACCGACGATAGCTGTCCTCGTCGATCGTGAGCAGTCCCACCCGCCCGGTTTCCCGCATCTCGGCCGGGGTCATCACGGGAACTCGGGTCAGGAGACTGGAGAGGACGGTCACAGTTTCGGATGGCAGCGGATCGTAGGGCAGGCCCAGCTGATCCATCATGCGGCGAAGGGAATCCCAGCTGGAATCGCCGTACGTACGGTATGCGCATACGATTACACCAGCTACATTCATGCCAAACCCCCGCAATCACAGGACTCGCTTCGGCGAGACTCTATCCTCGGCGCTGCCCGGAGGTCAGAACGGGCCCCAGCGGTGCGACGGCGGGCTACGCTTCTCGACATGGTGCGGCCGTGACCAGCGCGCAATTGGGCATCGTGGATGGACCGGACCTCGATCCGGCTGGCGAGCGGGTCGCCCTGGGCATCGAAGCATTCGCGCTCTTGGACCTGCCGGTCCCGCCTGACTTCGGCGCGCCTGGAAGCCGCAGGCAGATCCTGGTGGACGCCGGCCGCGGTGTCGTTGCCTACACCGTGGCGGCGGTGGCAGCCAGCGGCAGCGGCGAGGTCGTCCAGATGAGCAACGCGGCGCTGGGCCGGTTGCTGTTGGACGAACCGCCACGGTCGCCCGTCGACGTCACCGCCGACATCCTCGGCCGATGCGAGCTGGTGGAGACCGCCGTCCTTCGTTCGTGCGCGAATGTCGCGGTGATCGCTCCACACGGCGGCTCCATCGAACGCGCCACCGGCGCCCAGGCCGAGCGGGTGGCGTCGGACGGCCGCTTCCGGGCCGACTCCTGGATCTGCGAGGGACCAGGCGGTGGTGCCTTCCGGCGTTGGCACATCACCAGCGACGACCTGTCCGAAGGCTCGTTCGCAGGGCTGCGGGCACTGCTCGGCACTCCGCGCGACCTGGCCGTCTCCTTCCACGGGTTCAGCGACATCGCCGGTCTGGACGTGATCGTCGGTGGACTTCTGGACGACGAGGTGAGGCGACGAGTGCGAGACGAGCTGGAGCGGAGGCTCACGGCGGTGCTCGGGCGGCCAGCCATCGTTCTGCTGGCGATGTCGGGGAACGATCCGCATCCAGGTCGAGCGCGGGACAACGTAGTCAACCGCCTGGCGGCGCTGGGTGGACTCCAGATCGAACAGGGTCTGGTGCTGCGGTCCACACGCGACGCCCCGGGGGTGGTGGCCGATGTCGTGAGCGACTGGCTGGCCACTCTCGCCCCGCTAACACCCTCCGAAGGCCCAATGGGAAAGTCGCCCGCCGGACAGCTGGCGTACGACGACGAGTGACCGGCTCGGCGGCGTGGCTACGGGCGGTCGAGCTCCGCCGCGAAGAAGGCCGACGGCGACGTCAGAGTCCCGGCTGCCGGACGCCGGCATCCGCCGCCGCGATCGGGTTGACCCTCACGGTCCGGCGGAGGCGGACGCCGGCGGGCTCCGGTCCGGCTCCAGATCGCCGGCGTCGTCACCGGTGTCGGAGTCCAGCAGCTCCGCGCTCAGCTCCTTCGACGGCATCTCGGCCAGCGACAGGAACGTCTCGGTGCGTTGGATCCCGGGCATCTGCCACACGCCCTCCAGCAGGAACCGGCGCAGGTGGGTGTAGTCGCGTACCCGGATCCGGGCCAGCATGTCCATGGACCCGGTGATGACCGAGACGTCCCGCACCTCGGGCAGCTGGTGCAGCGCGCGCATGATCTCGCTCTGGTCGGCGCCCTGGATCGCGGTCACCGCGAGGTAGCCGGTGACGTAGCCGAGCGCGGACCAGTCCACGTCCACGCGGTAGCCGCGGATGACCCCGGCCCGCTCCAGCCGGGCGATCCGCTCCCCGATCGCCGGCGGCGACATCCGCAGCTCCCGGGCCAGCCCTCGCTGGGAGACCCGCGCGTCCCGGGCCAGCAGGGTGAGCAGGCGGCGGTCGACGTCGTCGAGCCGGACCGGGGTCCGGGGCAGGATCGCCACGTCGGCCAGCCCGGACAGCGGCGCGCTGCGCTGATTCACTGAAAGCTCACCCGCCTTTCGCGCTTGTCGTATGACATCCTGAGGCCTAACATACCTCACACCTCGCACTTTCTGAGCCGCTCTAGCCGTACGATTGCTTCGCAGAGGTCGCCCATGCGCCCATCCCTGACCGACCCGCTCGGCGCCGCGGCGCCGGCGGAGCTGGACTGGCCGACGTTGTTCGCGCGCCGGTCCGAGCGGGCCGGGGACAAGATCACCGCGATCCTCTCGCTCGCGGCGTCCACCGACGTCATCACCTTCTCCGGAGGGTTCCCGGCGCCGGAGACGTTCCCGGCACCGCTGCTGCAGGCGCTGCTGCCCCGGGTGCTCGCAGAGGGCGCCGGGACAGCGTTGCAATACTCGCCGACCGAGGGGCTCCCCCGCGCCCGGCAGGCCGTCGCCCGCCTGGTCACCGACACCCAGGGCCGCGCCGTCGACCCCGCCGACGTGCTGATCACCAGCGGGGGCATCGAGGGTCTCCAGCTGCTGACCCGGATGCTGGTCGAGCCGGGCGACCGGGTGCTGGTCGAGGCGCCGAGCTACCTCGGGGCGATCATGGCCTTCGCCGGCTTCGAGGCCGACGTCGAGGGCGTGCCGATCGACACCGACGGGCTGCAGGTCGACGCGCTCGCGGCGGCGCTGGCCCGGGGCCGCCGGCCCAAGCTGCTCTACGTCATCCCCGACCACCAGAACCCGAGCGGGGTGAGCCTGGCCGAACAGCGCCGCCGGCCGGTGGTGGAGCTGTGCCGGCGGCACGGCGTGCCGATCGTCGAGGACGTCGCCTACCGGGAGCTCGGCTTCGACGGCACGGCCCGGACCAGCCTGTGGTCGCTCGCCCCGGAGCTGGTCGTCCAGCTCGGCACGTTCAGCAAGATCCTCGCCCCCGGCTTCCGGCTGGGCTGGGCGGTCGGCCCGGCGCCGCTGCTGGCCGCGATGACCGCGGCCAAGCAGAACAGCGACCAGTGCGCCGGCGCGTTCGGGCAGACCGTGATGGCCGAGTACGTCCTCGGCGGGCACCTGCCCGGAGCCCTGGCCACCGCCCGCGGGCTGTACCGCCGCCGCGCCGGGCTGATGCTGGACGCGCTGGAGGCACACATGCCGCCGGGGGTGTCCTGGACCCGGCCGGCCGGCGGGTTCTTCCTCTGGCTCACCGCGCCCGAGCACGTCGACACCCGGGAGCTGGTCGCCGGGGCCACCCGGCTCGGGGTCGCCTTCGTGCCGGGGGCGCCGTTCTATCCCGGGCCCGGCGGGGCCAACCGGCTGCGGCTGGCGTACAGCCGGGTGGCCGACTCCAGCATCGAGGTCGGGATCGGGCGGCTGGCCACCCTGCTGCGCGAGACCGGCCCCGGGCAGCCGTGATCGACGACCACGTCCACCCGTTCCCGCTGGAGTTCACCCCGTTCGACACCGGCGACCTGGGCCTGGACGTGGACCCGGCGCCGGAGGCGGCCGCGCGCCGGCGGGCGCTGGCCCCCGGCCGGCTGTACGTACACCTGCTGGAGACCCGGCTGGCGGCGTTCCTCGGCCTGCCGCCGGACGACCTCGCCGCCGGCCGGGACGAGCTCGCCCGCGGCGACTGGACCGGCTACCTGCGACGGCTGTTCGACGACGCCGAGCTGGCCGGCATGATCGTCGACGAGGCGCTGCACCCGGACGACCCGGCCTACCCGGCGGAGGTCTACAGCGCGGCCGCCGGCCGGCCGGTGTGGAAGATGGCCCGGCTGGACCCGCTGGTCGACCGGCTTGTCGGCGACGGAGCTACCGCCGCGGAGATCCTCGACCGGGTGCAGCGGTTCGTCGCCGACGCCGCCGCCGGCGGGGCGGTCGCAGTGAAGACCGTGCTGGCCTACCGGACCGGCCTCGCGGTCCGGCCGGACGCCGACCTCGCCGCGGCCGACCGGTCGCTGCGGGAGGACGTGCCGGTCCGACGCCGCGGCAAAGCGCTGCGGGACCTGGTGTTCCGGACCGTGCTCGGGACGACGGTGGACCTCGGCCTGCCCGTGCAGGTGCACACCGGCTTCGGCGACTCGGAGATCCGGCTGGCCGACTCCGATCCGCTGCTGCTGGAGGAGGTGCTGCGCACCCCGGAGGGGTCGGCGGCCACCGTGGTGCTCATCCACGGCTCCTTCCCCTGGGCCGAGCAGGCCGCCTACCTGGCCACCGCCCGGCCGAACCTGTGGGTGGAGCTGTCCCTGTCCAACCTGTTCGCGCCGCTGCACACGGCCGACCGGCTGCTGCGCATCCTCGACGTGGCCCCGCGCGGCCGCCTGCTGCTGGGCAGCGACGGCCACGTGCTGCCGGAGACCCAGTGGTTCGCCTGCCGGGTGCTGGCCGACGCCTGGACCCGGGTGGCCGCGACGCTGGCCGACGCCGGGGCCCGGCCCGGCTGGGTCTCCGACACCCGCGCCGACCTCTTCGACGGCAACGCCCGCGCGGTCTACCGGCTCGGCTGACCGACCCCTGACCCGAAGGAGATCCCGATGAGCAGCGCCCACTTCAGCACCGAGGCCGGGGGCACCCCGACCGCGCCCGGACGGTACGTCGAGGTGGCCGAGGTCGAGCCGGTCGAGTTCGTGCCCGGGCTGGAGTTCCGCCCGGTGCTCGGCGAGAACACGCTGACGAACTTCGTCCGTTTCGAGCCGCACACCGAGGCGCCGGTGCACGTGCACGAGGAGGAGCAGATCGTCATCGTGCTCGAGGGCGAGTTCGAGTTCTCCATCGACGGCGACGTACGCACCATGCGGCCCGGCGACGTGGCCGTGGTCCCGCCGTGGGTGCCGCACGGCGCCCGCACCCTCGACACCCGCTGCACCGAGGTGGACGTGTTCACCCCGCCCCGCCGGTCGCTGCTGCAGCACGCCGCGGCCCAGGTCGAGAAGAAGCCGGCCGCCGACGGCGCGTCCGGCGCCTGATGGACCTCGGTCTGCACGGCCGGCGGGCGGTCGTCACCGGCGGCTCGAAGGGCATCGGGCTCGCGGTCGCGGCCGAGCTGGTCCGCGAGGGGGCGGACGTCGCGATCTGCTCGCGGCACGGGGACGAGCTGGACGCCGCCGCCGGCGAGCTGCGGGCCGGCGGCGGGACCGTGCACGCGCAGGTGGCCGACGTGACCGACCCGGGACAGGTCACCGACTTCATCGATGCGGCCGCGGCGGCGCTCGGCGGCATCGACGTGCTGGTGAACAACGCCGGCGCGGCCCGGCCCGGCTCCTTCGCCACCCTCGCCGACGAGGACTGGCGGGCCGACCTGGACGTCAAGCTCTTCTCCCAGATCCGCTGCACCCGGGCCGCGCTTCCGCACCTGCGGCGCAGCCGGGCCCCCCGCGTGGTGAACGTCAACGCCGTCTACGCCAAGTATCCCGACCCGGCGTTCTTCGCCACGACGGTGAACCGGGCCGCCTGCCTCAACCTGAGCAAGGCGCTGGCGTTGGAGCTCGGCCCGGAGGGCATCCTCGTCAACAGCGTGAACATCGGCTTCGTGGTCACCCCGCAGTGGGAGAACATCCGGTCCCGCCGGGCTCCGGACCTGCCGGCCGAGGAGTTCTTCCGGACCCTGGCCGAGGCGGAGGTGCCGCTGCGGCGCTTCGGCGACGTCGCCGAGGTCTCCGGCGTGGTCGCCTTCCTGGCCGGCGACCGGGCCAGCTACGTCACCGGCGCCTCCATCGACGTCGCCGGCGGGATGGGTCGCTACGTCTGACACGAGGGGGCGGGCTGATGTGCCGCTTGCTGGGGTGGGTCTCCCGGACGGGCCTGACCGTGCGCGATGTGCTCGGCGCGGAGAGCTTCGCGGTCTTCGCCGAGCTGTCGCGGATCCATGCCGACGGCTGGGGACTGTCTTATGTGGACGGTGACGGGCTTGGGCGGCGCCGGTCCGCCACCTGTGCCGCCACCGACCCCAGGTTCTTCGCGGCCGGCGCCGGGATCGAGACACCGGCGGCGATCGTGCACCTGCGGTGGGCCTCCCCGGGACTGCCGGTGGTGCCGGAGAACACGCACCCGTTCGCCCGGGGCCGGACGGCGTTCGCGCACAACGGGCGGATCCTGCCGTTCGACCGGCTCCCCGGCCTGCTTCCGGCCGGGTGGTCCGACCGGCTGGAGGGGACGACCGACAGCGAGCACTACTACCTGGCCGTACTGGCCGAGGCGGAGCGGGCCGGGGGCGAACTGCCGGCCGCGCTGGCCACCGTGGCCGGCCGGATCGCCGCCGGCTACACCGCCAGCAGCCTCAACGCGATGCTGCTCACCCCGGAGAAGCTGTACGTCGTGGACTGCCACGACCCCGACCTGCGCCCGATCCTGGGCCAGGGCCGTCCGGCCACTGTGGACGGTGAGATCGAGGCCGTGGAGGAGGAGGCGCTCTACTTCGGTCTGCGCTACCGGCGCACCGACGACTCGGTGGTGGTGGCGTCGTCCGGCTTCGCGCAGCCCGAGGGCGGCGGCTGGCGGTCCATCGAGAACAACTCGATCTTCGTCGTGGACCGCGCCACGCTGGCCGTGGAGTCGTTCGCGCTCGACGTCCGGATCTCCAGCCCGGAAGCCGCGCCGGATGCCTTGACAGCCAAACAATCGTAAGACTAGGAACGACCGCGAGCGACTATTGCCAACCGCAGGCCGCTGTATCTGGTCCGATTGTCAGGTTCACGCACACCGTGTCTGACATCCGGACCTGGCAGGGGTGATGTCGGCCCGAGCGTCGGAAGGGGAGGTCGAGCATGCGTACCCCGCACGAGTCCAGCGTCGGTCAGATCGGGTTCATCAAGAAGCACGAGCTGTGGACGGCCGAGCAGCAGGAGGCGGCGGACGCCCTGGCGGCCCGCCTGCAGAAGGAGGACATCCGCCGGGTCCGCATCGCCTGGTGCGACCAGCACGGTATCGCCCGCGGCAAGACGCTCACGACGCCGGACTTCCTGCTCGCCCTGCGCAACGGCCAGGACTTCCAAACCGCGACGCTCATCATGGACACGACCAACAACATCGTGACTCCGCTGTTCTCGAAGGCCGGTGCGTACGGGGTCGAGGAGCTCTCCGGCTTCCCCGACTCGATCCTGGTCCCGGACCCGACGACGTTCCGGCTGCTGCCGTGGAGCTCCGGCACCGGTTGGATCCTCTCGGACATGTACTTCCAGAGCGGCCGCCCGGTGCCCTTCTGCAGTCGGCAGATCATGAAGGGGACCCTCGCGACGCTGCGGGAGCGCGGCTTCGACTACATGGCCGGGCTGGAGGTCGAGTTCTACCTCACCAAGCTCGAGGACCGAAAGCTCACAGCGGAGCAGTCGGGGTGGCCGCCGGACGCGCCGACGGTGTCCACCGTGGCGCACGGCTTCCAGTACCTGACCGAGATCCGCAACGACGAGATCGACGACATCCTCGTCCTCCTCCAGGACAACCTGACCGAGATCGGCCTGCCGCTGCGGTCCATGGAGGACGAGTGGGGTCCGGGTCAGAGCGAGTTCACCTTCGACCCGCAGCTGGGCCTGGACCCGGCCGACGCCATGCTGCTGTTCCGCACGGCGACCAAGCAGATCTGCCGGCGCAACGGGCTGCACGCGACCTTCATGACCAAGCCGGCGCTGCCCAACTTCTTCTCCAGCGGCTGGCACCTGCACCAGTCGCTGGTGGACGCCGACGGCGGCGGCAACGCGTTCACCAACCGGGCCGACGACGGTGCCGCGCTCTCCGAACTCGGCCGCTACTTCGTCGGCGGCCTGCTCGAGCACGCCGGCGCGGGCTCGGTCTTCTCCACCCCGACGATCAACGGCTACAAGCGCTTCGCGCCGTTCTCGTTCGCCCCGGACCGCGCGTCCTGGGCGGTGGAGAACCGCGGCGCGATGATCCGGGTGCTCGGCGGCCCCGGCGACGAGAGCTCGCACCTGGAGAACCGCGCCGGCGAGCCGTGCGCGAACCCGTACCTGTTCATGTCCTCCCAGATCGTGGCCGGGCTGGACGGGGTGGACCGCAAGCTCGACCCGGGCGTGCCGGACCCGGAGCCGTACGCGGCCGAACGCCGGATGCTGCCGACCGGGCTGGACGAGGCGGTCCGGCTGCTGGAAGCGGAGGGCGACGTGTTCCGCGGCGCCTTCGGGTCCCCGTTCGTCGACTTCGTGCTGGCCATCAAGCGGCACGAGCTGGGCCGCTACCAGGCGCACGTCACCGACTGGGAGCACCGGGAGTACTTCGAGGTCTACTGAGGACCGGCGTCCCGCGATCCCTGGAGGTGGCTGTGGCCGAGAAGGCCGAGTGGCGCGGCACCAAGTTCGGCGGCATGGACGCGGCCGAGATGAACGAGTTCCTGGCCGGGCCGTGGATCGCCCGGATCGCCTGCCTCAAGCCGGACGGCTCGCCGTACATCTTCCCAGCCTGGTACCACTGGGACGGCGTGGCCTTCTGGCTGGTCCCGCGGGCCCGGTCGGCCTGGGCGCACTACCTCGTCGCCGACCCGCGGGTCAGCCTGGTCGTGGACGAGCCGGAGCCGCCGATCCGCAAGGTCGTCTGCGAGGGCACGGCGGTCTGCGTCGAGGCCGCCGTGGGGCCTTACCTGGAGAACGGCGAGATGTCGATCTGGAACAAGATCGGGACGTACGAGACCGGGCCGCGCTACCTCGGGGACAAGGTCGGCGACTACCGCGGCGAGGTCAACGTCGAGCCGTGCTGGACCTTCAAGATCGTTCCGCGGAAGCTGACCACCTGGCAGGGGTGGGGCTGGGCCAAGCGATACGAGCACCCCGAGCTGCACGGCGAGGACGGCGAGGCGGTGGCCCAGCCGAAGTACTACGGCTGAGCCACCGCCCCCTCCCCCTGGCGGTGCCGAGCTTCGGCGCGGTCAGGTCGTCTCGCCGGTCAGCGTGAACGACCGCAGCCGGTCCACCGCCAGCACCGTGCCGCCGACCAGGAACACGGCGGACATCACGACCGCCACCTGAATCGAGACGCGGCCGGTCAGCAGGTCCGAGGACGTGGTCTGCGCCGCGATGGTGATCACGTACTGCTGGATCGACAGCAGCCGGCTGCCGGACAGCAGGTTGCCCAGCAGGCCCTCCCAGATCAACAGGTAGAGCAGGCCGAGCAGGACCGGGCGGCGGGTGAGCAGGCTCAGCGCGATGAACACGGCGCAGTACGCGATCGACCCGGCCGCGCAGGCGAGGGCCAGGCCGAGGCCGAACCGTGCCGACTCGATGATCAGGCCGGTCAGGAACATCGGCACCGCGCTCACCACGGTGGTGATGCCGGCCGCGACAGCGAGTTTGGTCAGCACGATGTCGCGGCGGCGCAGCGGGGTGGCCAGGACGTGGATGATCGTGCCGTCGTCGATCTCCGAGCCGAGCACGCCGGTGCCGATGACGAGCGCGATCAGCGGCAGCACCGCGCCGAATCCGAGGCCGACGACGATCGGCTCGCCCCAGTCGACCGGGTTCGGCTCCAGGCTGTGCGCCAGCGCGGTGAGTCCGACCAGCAGCAACGGCAGCGGCAGCAACACCGCGAAGCGGCGCCGGCCCAGCAGCGCCCGGGCGGTGATGGCGGCGACGGTCCCGTTCATGTGGTGACCCCGTTCATCCGGCGAGCCCTGTTCACGAGGCGACCAGGTAGGCGAAGACACTCTCCAACGACTCGTCCGACGGCGTGACCTGCTGGACTCGCAGCCCTTCGCGCACCGCGATCTTCGGCAGGGCGCGGGCGAAGGCACCGTAGTCGCCGGCCCGGACGGTCAGCCCGGACGGGCCGACATCGACCCCGGCGACCGCGGGCTGGCCCATCAACGCGACCGCCAGCCGGCGGTCGTCGGTCGATCGGATCGCGAAGACGTGCGGCCGGTGGGTCATCAACCGGCGGATGGTCCGGTAGTCCCCGGACGCGGCCAGCCGTCCGGCCACCATGACCTGAACCGTGCCGGAGACCTGCTCGACTTCCTCCAGAATGTGCGAGGAGAACAGCACGGTCGCGCCCTCGTCGGCCATCCGGTGCAGCAGACCCATCATGTGCATCCGTTGCCGAGGGTCCATCCCGTTGAACGGCTCGTCCAGGATCAGCACCTGCGGCTGGTGCACGAGGGCCGCGGCGACCCGGGTGCGTTGCCGCATGCCCTTCGAGAACGTGCCGACCCGCCGGTGCTGGGCATCCAGCATCTCCATCTGGGCGAGCGCCTGCCGGGCCGCCTGGTCGGGCTGGGCCAGTCCGTGCAGCCGAGCACTGGCCAGCACGAACTCCCAGGCAGTCAGGAACCCGTACACCGCCTCCCGGTCGGCAACCAGGCCGAGCGTCCGGTACACGTCGGGGTTGCGCCACGCCGGCTGGCCGCCCACGGTCAGATCGCCCCGGGACGGGGCGAGGAAGCCGGCCATCATGTGCAGCAGCGTTGTCTTGCCGGCGCCGTTGGGCCCGAGCAACCCGGTGACGCCCGGGCCGAGCGTCATGGTGACGTCGTTGACCGCGACCACGTTGCCGTACCAGCGGGAGACGCGGCGCAGCTCGACGGTGTTCGTCGCGGCGTTCATCAGGCCTCCACCTTGCGGTACCGGAGGATCAACGCCGCCGTGCCGACGCCGACCACGGCCACCGCGGTCGCCAGGTACAGCGGGCCGAACCGGCCGATCTCCAACTCATCGGTCTGGTAGATCCAGGATTCCAGGCCGGTGACGATGCTCACCGGGTTCACCAGCGGTACCACCTGCCGCGCCGTCGTCCCGCCGATCTCCTGAACCACGCCGATGATCGGCGTGGTCACCGTGAACGCCGCCGCGATCACCACCGCGCCGACCGCGCGCCGGGAGCTCAGTGACGCCAGCGGCACCGCGAAGGCGCCGAGAACGACCGCGGTGATCGCCGCGTAGCCGAGACCGCCGAGGAAGTCGGTGAACTCGTTCCAGGCTCCGGAAGCACCGCCGGTCTGGTCGAACACCCCGCCGAGGAACATCAGCAGCAGCGGCGCGGCCAGCAGCAGCCACACCGCGCTGATCATCGCGGCCAGCTTGGCGAGGGCGTAGTCGCTGCGGCGGAGCGGCCGGGAGAAGTACAGCGGCAGTACCCGCGCCCGCAGGTCACGGCAGACGATCTCCGGCCCGACCACGGCCAGGAACAGCACGATCGGGATCGCCAGCCCGTCGACGTACTGCAGGTACGTCATGGCGATCTGGTCGGTCTGGGCGCGGACCGCGACCGCCACGATGGCCACGGCGAACGCCAGCGCGATGACGATCCCGGGGAAGATCTTCGCCTTGGCGCTGCGGCCCAACCCGAACGCGGTCCGCACGCTGTGCACATACAGCGCCGCGGTCGCGTGCCGGCGGCCCAGCCGCGGACCGGTATAGCGGCGGTAGCCGATGTCGTGGATGACACCGCCGGGGCGGGACATCTCGTCAGCGGACGTCATCGATGGCCTCCACGTCGCGGTCGGCGAACAGCTCCGCGATTCCGTGCCGGCGCTGGTCCAGCCGGTGCAGTGGCAGGTCCAGCTCGGCCACCGCACGCATGATCAGGTCAAAGGTGCGCGTCCGACTCGAGCAGCACCAGCAACTCTCGGCCGGCGCGGCGTACCGCGACTCCCAGTTCGGTAAGCCGGAGGTACAGCTCGTCGACGCCCTCGTCGACTTCCACCACCAGGACGTCCCGGCGCTGGGTCATCGACTCGACCCGGTCCGCGCGCAACAATTTCCCCGCGTCGATGGCGATCAGCGACTCGCAGATCCGCTCCACCTCGCCGAGCAGGTGCGAGCAGACCAGCACCGAGATGCCGAACTCGGACCCGATCCGCTCGATCAGCCCGAGCATCGCGTCCCGCCCCGCCGGGTCCAGCCCGTTCGTCGGCTCGTCCAGCAACAGCAGGTCCGGGTCGTGCACCAAGGCTTGGGCCAGGGTGACCCGCTGCTTCATCCCGGTGGAGTAGCCGCCGATCTGCCGGTATCGCTCCTCGTAGAGGCCGACGTGCCGAAGCGCCTCGGACGCCCGTTCCCGGGCGGCCGTCCGCGGCAGGCCGCTGATCCGGGCCATGTGGGTGACGAACTCGGCCGCGATCATGTCCGGCGGCAGGCTCCCGTGTTCCGGCATGTACCCGACCCGGGCGCGGACCGCCTCGCCGTCGGCCGCCGGGTCCATGCCCAGCACCCGCACCGATCCCTCGCTCGGGTCGAGCAGCCCGAGCATGATCTTGATGAGAGTCGACTTGCCCGCCCCGTTCGCACCGACCAGGCCGATGATGCCTGGCTCGACCTCGACGGTGAGCCCGTCCAGCGCAGTTACCCGCGGGTAGCGCTTGGTCAGCGACCGCGTCTCGATCAATGGCACGAACGAACCATACGGACCGGGGTCGCTCGGCCGCCTCCGGTGTATCCCTGATCTGACCCCGAGAACGCGGATCAGCTGCGTGCCCGGAGCGGGGCCGTCCTCGGCGCCCGACGACCATCACGTCGTATGCCGAGGAACGGCCCCGACCCGGGCCGGTTGGCGATGTCGTGCGGCGCCTCAGCCGTGGTGGCCTTGGTCGACCTGCGCCCTGACCTCGCCGCCCGGGTACTTCACACTGTGCACGTTGACGTAGGTCGCGCCGGCGCGGATCGCGGCGACGAGCTCCGCGAACTGGCCGGGGTCGATCCCCTGACCGGCCGGCCCGATCACGTCCGCCGGCCGGATCGTCCCGGTCACGGTCGCCGGAGCAGGCGGGCACGCCTGCGTACCAGCCGGTCCGTTGCCCAGGTTCGAGCAGAAGAAGACACTGATCCCACCGACCTGCGCCGGAGTACCGAGATGGATGTGGGCCTGGGTGACCATCCCCTCCAGGGCCGAGTACCGCAGCGAGTACGTGATCTTGTCTCCCGGGCCGATCCGGGCGCGGAACTCAGCCGTACCCGTCGTGGACAGGGCCAGCGGTGCCTCCTCATAGCCGGTCAGCCGCTCGCGCAGCGTTCCCGACCCACCATCCGAGCGACCGTCCGCACCGGCGGTAGCCCCTGTCACCACCACCGTGATCGCGGCGATCACACCGATCCCGATCGCAAGCCTCAGCCACCTGATCATGACGAACCCCCTCACGTGGAGTGCGGTGCCGATTACAACGGACGCAGGCGCTTGACGGTTCATACCACCCCTCGCATGCCGTTGCTCCAGCTCGGGATGCCATCTGGGTCTGAATCGGCCAGATCTGCCCAGGGCACTCGACATCGCGAAGCTGTACGGGGCCGCGGACCAGACCTGACCGGCCGCGGGCGCGCCCTGCGGAGGTACACCGCCGCGGTCGATCCCGTCTGTACGGCGCGGTGAGCGCCCAACCTCAGGGGCGGCGGATGAGCGTGAACACCGGGATGTGTCGCGCGGTCTTGGCTTCGTACTCGCGCAGCGATGGAGACGCCGCGAGGAGTTTGGACCACAGCGGCCGGCGGGCGGCGTCGGTGAGCTCGTCGGCGCGCACCATGAACGTCTTGCTGCCGACCTCGACCTCGACCACCGGATTCGCCTTGAGGTTGTGGTACCAGCCCGGGTGGGTTGGGGATCCTCCGTTGGAGGCGACGATCACGTAGCGGCCGTCTCCGTCGAGCGTGTAGGCCAGCGGTGTGACGCGCACGAGGCCGGAGTTGGCGCCGACGTGGTGGAGGAGAAGCAGCGGAGTGCCCGCGAACGGGCCGCCGACGCGTCCGCCGTTGGCGCGAAACTGCTGGATGATCCTGTGGTTGTAGTCCACCCTCGCCGCCTCACGCGCGACCGTCGCCGTTGGAGGCGGTCAGGCGGTAGGCGAGCTGGACGCGGCCGGCCGCCATGGGCTCGGCCGCGACAAGAGCCAGCTTGTCGCGCTGAGTCACCCCGCTGAAGAACGTGGGCCCACCTCCCGCCAGAACCGGGTGCACGATCAGCCGGAGCTGGTCGAGCAGGCTCGCGTTGATGAGGCTCGCGACCAGGGCCGGGCCGCCGACCACGTAGACCGCTTTGCCCGGCTGCTGCCGCAGCGCGCGGAGCTCGTCGATGTCCCGAACGATGCGCGCCGTCGGCCAGGCCGTTTCGGTGAGCGTCGTCGAGAGCACGAGATGCGGCGTTTCCGCGGCGACCCGCGCGTAGGCGAGCTCGCGCGGATACGGATCGCGGCCGAGAATCTCCGCGGCGGCGGCCGGGTCGTCGCGGACCGTCGCCCAGAAGCGCTCGTAGTCGGGGAACATCCCGCCGCCGAGCACGAAGGCGTCGACCGGCGGCAGGAGCTCGAGGCCGTCAGCCCAGGAGTCGACCCAATCGACCTCGCCCTCGGGTCCGAGGATGCGTCCATCGAGCGTCACCTGCATGGCGGCGATCAGTTCTCTCATATCTATCTCCATCTCCAGAGAGGACCTAAGCGCAACCGATGGTTGCACGTTGAGCGAAGCTGCGCAACCACTGGTTGCGGGTCGTTGCTATGCTCCCGACGACCGCGTGGGGAGGAGGCCTCAGGGTGGTGCCCGACAGAATCAGCAGAGAGGTCGTCATCGACGCCTCGCCCGATGAGGTCTGGGCGATCGTCACCGAGCCGAGCCACGTAGCTCGTTGGTTCAGCGACGAAGCTGAGATCGACCTGCGGCCCGGCGGCGCCATGCTCTTGACCTGGCACGGGCATGGGACCTATCGGGGCCGGATCGACGCGGTCGACCCGCCCCACAGGTTCGCCTTCCGCTGGCTGCGCCGGGAGGACAACGAACCCGACGACGGGACCTCCACCATCGTCGAGTTCCTCCTCGTGCCCGAAGGTGCGGGCACGAGGCTCCGCGTCGTCGAAAGCGGTTTCCAACGGCTGGCCTGGTCCGACGAGGACAAGGTCCGATATGCCGGCGAGAACGCCGACGGCTGGGTCCACGAGCTCAACCAGCTCCGCGACTACGCAGCAGGCCTCGGCAGTCACCGCGACGGTTCATGACCGGCCAGGATCCGGAGGCCGACCGGCTCTGGGCCGCGATCGCCGACCCCACACGCCAACAGCTGCTCGATCGCCTCCTCGCATCGGGCGAGGCCACCGCAACCGCACTCGCCCGAGATCTGCCGATCACTCGACAAGGCATCGCCAAGCACCTCGCGGTCCTCGAGCGAGCCGGACTCGTCGAAGCGACCCGCACCGGACGCGAGGTCAGATACGCGGTCCGCGACGAACGCCTCGACCAGGCCACCCGACGGATGGCGCGGATCCTCGCCAGCTGGGACGACCGTCTCGCCAAGATCAAACGCATCGCCGAGAGCGACCGCGAGTCCCGCACCGACGTCCCCCCGGCTAGCGCGCCCGGTCGCCACCGGCGCCCCCGGATGGCCGCAGCCTGGTCGGCTGGCCCGCGGATCGGCAGCGCAAAAAGACGTCGGCTGGTGTCGATGGAGCCGTATCGCGTTCGTCGGAAGGGGCGAGGGTGGGTGCCCCGCCCTCATCCGAGATCGGCTCGAGGCCGTTCGCTCAAAGGAGACTGCCATGGCCCACCCCGTCGTCCACGCCGAGATCCGCTCGGCCGACCCCGACACACCCGCACGTTCTTCGCCGACCTGTTCGGCTGGAAGATCGCCTCCGAGGGCGCCTTCCCGGGTTACACCTTCATCGACACCGGCGTTGAAGGCGGCACCTACGTCGCGATCGGCCCCCGGCAGAGCGCCGAGGACGAGGTGCTGTTCTTCGTCGCCGTCCAGGACGTGGCCGCGACGCTGGCCG
>CAVYOJ010000013.1:0-179078 GCA_963770145.1 uncultured Actinomycetota bacterium
TGGCTCCACCGCAGTGACGGTGCTGCTGTGGCCGGCCTCCCGGGCGTTGCTGCTGGGCCGGCTGGGCTGCGCCCGGACCCGTCGCCGGCTGCTGGCCTGCATGCGCGAGACCCGGGTCGCGACCTCGGCCGGGCGGCTGCCGCTGGTCCTGCGGTCACGGGCGACGCCGGCCGGGGAGCGGCTGGTCTTCGGCCTGTTCCCGGGCCAGTCCGCCGAGATGCTCGACGCCCGGGTCGAGGAGCTGCGCGCGGCGGCCCGGGCCATGGACGTCACCGTGACCCGCGACCGGTCCGCGCCGACCGGGTGACGGTCGACGTGGTCCGCCGCGACCTGCTGCAGCCGGCGCTGGTGCTGCCCTCCCCGCTGGTCGGTGTCGCCGCCGCGCTCCACCCCCGCCCGGTCGTCGCCGACCCGGCCCCGCGCGTCCCGCCGCTTCTCCCGCTGAGGAGGTCTCGTCATGAACCTGTCCGGACTTGCATCTGCCTCCGCTGCGCCGGCTCGCTGCCGACCGGCTCTCCGCCGCATCCCCGGCATCGGCGCGGACACCTGGACCGCCGATGAGCCCGGCGGCGGCCGCCGCTGTCGCTGTTCGACCCGCTCTACCTCGGCTGCGACCTCTACGGCGACGCCGGTCCAGCTGACGCTGGCCTACCGCAACCTGCTCTGCGGCGGCGTCGCGGACTCCGGCAAGTCCAACGGCGCCGCCCAGGTGATCGCGCACGCCGCGCTGTGCCCGGACGTGCGCATGTGGTTCTTCGACGGCAAGTGGGTCGAGCTCGGCTTCTGGCAGCCGCTCGCCGAACGGTTCATCGGCCCGGTCCTGCCCGACGCGATCGACACCGCTGACCGAGCTGTCCCGGCGGCTGGACGAGCGGTACGAGTGGCTGCTGTCGACCGGCCGGCGCAAGCTCACCCCGGACGAGTCGGCCGGCTGGGACCTGGTCGTGGTGGACGAGCTGTCCCTGTTCACCGCGACCTACGGCGACACCGGCCGAGCAGAAGGAGTTCTCCCGGCTGCTGCGGGACATCGTCTCCCGCGGCCGGGCCGCCGTGCATGCCGGTCGTCGCCTCCGCGCAGCGGCCGTCCTCGGACATCGTCCCGACCTCGCTGCGGGACCTGTTCGCCTGGCGGTGGGCGTTCCGCTGCACCACGCCGGACTCCTCGGACGTCGTCCTCTACAGCGGCTCCGCCACCGCCGGCTACGACGCCTCCCAGCTCGACCCGGACGCGGCCGGCGTCGGCTACCTGCTCGCCCACGGCGGCGCCCCGCGCCGGATCGAAGTCGGCCTACCTGTCCGACGACGACATCGCCAGCATCGTCCGCGCCGGCCTGCACCTGCGGAGCACTCCCGGTGAGCGGCGGTGCGCGGTGTCCCGCCGTCCTGCCCGGCCGCTGTCCGACCCGCGGCGGCGAGCTGGTCCAGTCCCTGACCTACCGGGAGAGCTACGCCCCGGCCGTCCCGGCTGTCCACTGTGTACGACCCGCCGGCCCGGCACCGGCTCGATCGAGGACGCTCCGGCGCTGCTGCGTCCGCGGCCGGCTGGCGCCTGGGCGCTGGTCTCGGTCGCCGCTGCCGGTCGCGGTCGCTCGTCGTCCTGGTCCTCGTCGTCGTCCGGGTCGTCGGAGTCGCTGGCATGAGCGCGCCGGCGACCGCCGGCCCGGCGACGGCCAGTACGCGCTTCCGCGGCATGGAGCGCGACCGGCTGTGGTCCCGGCTGCCCGACCGCACCGGCGACCCGCTCGACTCCCCCGACGGCTGCCCGGACTGCGACGGCACCGGCGTCGACCTCGACCGCTCGACCCGCCCGGCCCCTGCGGGTCCTGCTTCGGCACCGGCTGGGCAGCCATGACCGGCGACCCGGCGGCCCTCCGTGCTCTGCTCGCGGAGGTCGCCGCCTCCGCGCTCGGGACGGACGTGCTGCCGGGCCACCCGGACCCGTCGCTCGCCCGGCTGCTGCGGCCCGGACTTCAGCCGCTGGCGGCCCACGCCGCCCGCGCCCGCGGCTGCACCCGCCCGGTCCGGCTGCGCGGCCGTCGACCACGGTCAACGCCCGGACCGGCGAGGTGGTCGAGACCTTCGACACCGACGACCTGCCGGACGCGTCCTCTACAAGCCGTGCGGCACCCGCCGCGAGTCGGTCTGCCCGGCCTGCGCCGAGGTCTACCGGTGGGACGCCTACCACCTCATCGCCGCCGGCCTGCGCGGCGGCAAGGGCGTACCCGACTCGGTCTGCCGAGCATCCGGCGACGTTCCTCACCCTGACCCCGCCGTCGTTCGGCGCTCGTGCACACCCGACCCGACCGCACCGGCCGGCCCGGCGCCGGCCGCACCGCGGCTCGGCCCTGCCGGCCCCGGCGGGACCGGCCGATCTGCCCGCACGGCCGACCGACTGTCCTGCAGCGTCGTGCACGGCGACGGCGACCCCCGCACCGGCACGCCGCTGTGCCTGGACTGCTACGACCACGCCGCGCAGGTCGCCTGGAACGCCTTCGTCCCCAAGCTGTGGACCCGCACCATCGACGCGGTCAAACGCGAGCTGCGCCGGCTCTCCCGCGCGCACGGCGGCACCCCGGCCCGGCTCCGGTACGCCAAGGTCGCGGAGTTCCAAGCCCGCGGCGCCGTCCACCTGCACGCCCTGATCCGCCTCGACGGCAGCGACCCCGCCGACCCGGACGCGGTCCTCGCCGCCGCCGAGCTGGGCCACCGCCGAGCTGCTCAACCGGCTCCTGGTCGACGCCGCCCGCACGACCGCGATCCGCACGCCGCCGCATCCCGACCGGCCCGGACGGCTGGGTGATCCAGTGGGGCGCACAGGTCCGGCCGCTCACGGTCGCCCGCGGGCTGCCCGGCGCCGAGGTCACCGAGCAGCACGTCGCCGGCTACCTCGCCAAGTACGCCACCAAGGCCACCGAGCCCGCCGGCCACCTGTCCACCCGGCTCACCGACTCCACCGTCCGGCTCTACGCCGACCCGGCCAGGCACACCGGCCGGCTCATCGCCGCCGCCTGGAACCTCGGCCGACCGGCCGCCGGCGACGGCTGGTCCCGGCTCCGGCCGTGGGCGCACATGCTCGGCTTCGGCGGCCACTTCGCCACCAAGTCCCGCGCCTACTCCACCACCTTCGGCGCACTCCGCGCCGCCCGCTCGACCGCCATGCGCCGGGCCAACGCCGCGGCCAGCTCGCGCACCCCGAGCCAGCTCGACCGCCGAGGACGACCCGGAGACCGTGCTCGTCGTCGGCTCCTGGACCTACGCCGGCACCGGCTGGCGCACCACCGCCGACGCCGCGCTCGCCCTCGCCGCCGCCGACGCCGCCCGATCACGACGGCCCGCCGCCGCCGATCCCGCCGCCTGACAGGAAGGAGACTCGACGATGGATGCGACAGAGGAGCGCATGTGGACGCCGGACGACGTGTCGGCGTTCTTGCAGGTCCCCGTGCAGACGCTCTACCAGTGGCGGCGCAAGGGGTTCGGTCCGCAGGCCCGGCGGGTCGGCAAGCACCTGCGCTGGAACCCGGACGCCGTCCGCGCCTGGTTCGAGGGGCTGGACGCGCTGATGCGCTCGCGCCCCGCCTGCCGATCGGCACCACGGCGAGATCTCTTTCATCGGTAGCCGAGCGGGAGCCACATCGCGCCGGACGCAGCTACCGGGACTCACGACGGCGTGACCCGGCAGGTGCAGCGGACGGGCAGGACGCGCGGCGATCGCGCGGAACAAGCTCCTGACGGCGCTGCGGGAGCGGGCCGGCACCGACAGCGCGGCTCGGGCCTGACTGCGGAGTCCCGGTTCGCGGCGGCGGCCGAGCTGTGGCTCGCCAGCGTCGAGCAGGCGGCGGACGTCGGGCGACCTGTCCCCCAACACCGCCCAGCTCTACGCGCTGCAGCTGCGAGAACCATGTCCTGCCGGCGCTGGGCGCGCTGCGGCTGCGAGAGGTCACGTCGCCCGGTCGATCGACTTCCTGCGTCGGCTGCAGACGACCAGCGGCGTGGCGACGGCGAAGACGTGCCGGACGGTCGTCTCCGGTGTCATGGGCCTTGCGGTGCGGCACGACGCGGTGCACGGTCAACCCGCCCGGGAGGTCGGCCGGATCCGTGGCGGCCGACGCAGGCTGCCACGGGCGCTGACCAGCGGAGGAGCGGGACCGCTGGCTCGCTGCGCTGGAGGCGGACCCGCAGGCGGTCGCGCAAGGACCTGCCGGACCTCACCCGGTGGATGCTGGCGACCGGTGTGCGGATCGGTGAGGCGCTGGCCGTCGCCTGGTCCGAGGTGGACCTCGACGCGGGCTCGGTGGAGGTCGACTGGAAGCTCGATCCGGATCACGGGCGAGGGCTTGCGCCGGGTCCGGCGGTCAAGGGCGGCGGCGACCGGACGCTGCCGCTGCCGCAGTTCGCGGTCGACCATGCTGCGGCGACGCACAGCTCGGGACCGGCGGTCGCTGGGCCGGTGTTCCCCGACTCGCTCGGCGGCTGGCGTGACCCGAGCAACACGTCGCGGGACCTGCGGGAGGCTCGCGGACGCGGCCGGCTTCCCGTGGGTGACCTCGCACGTGTTCCGGAAGACCTGCGCGACGATCTGGACGAGGCGGGCCTGTCGGCCCGGGCGGATCGCGGACCAGCTCGGCCACGCCAAGGTGTCGATGACGCAGGACGTCTACTTCGGGCGGAAGGTCCGTCGACCGGCGACGCCGCGGCGCTGGAGGCGGTCGGGCAGCGGACGAGTCGCGGCGAGAAGGTGCGTGGGTTTATCGTATGGGCGTGATCTTGACGAGGTCCGGGCCTACGGCCTGTGACCTGCGGGAAGTGCTCCCCCGAGTGGACTCGAACCACTAACCCTGCGATTAACAGTCGCATGCTCTGCCAATTGAGCTACGGGGGACCGGTCGCGCGGTGGCGACGGTGGACCACAATACCTGATCGGGGGTACGCACGCTGACGGCCGGGTAGACCCCGGGTGACCGGCTGACACGGACAGAACCAACCGAAGGAGA
The DNA here is from genome assembly GCA_963770145.1 of uncultured Actinomycetota bacterium. Lineage (GTDB taxonomy): Bacteria > Actinomycetota > Actinomycetes > Mycobacteriales > CADCTP01 > CADCTP01. Next base: position 4,992 of record CAVYOJ010000013.1, read on the forward strand.
ACGGACATGTACGGGAAGCTCGCCGTGGCCGCTGGGTTCGCGGCCGGGTACGTGCTGGGCAGCAAGGCCGGCCGCCAGCGGTACGAGGAGATCGTGGCGCAGGCCCGCAAGGTCGCTGGCAACGAGAAGGTGCAGAGCACGGCCGGCGTGCTGCAGGCGAAGGGCACCGAACTGGTGGACAAGGCCAAGCAGTCCGACATCGCCGCCAAGGTCAAGTCCGCCGTGGGCGCCGACAAGACGGAGACCCGTCGTACGGCACGACGACCGTGGACTCCAGGCCGGGCGGTGGCGACCTGTTCGAGCCGACCTCCCCGGTCAATAGCAACGAAGACGAATCCCTGAGACATGCGCGGAGGGGCGGGCCGACCACGGCCCGCCCCTCCGGCGTGTCCGGGCCACGTAGCCGAGCGTCGAAGCAGACATGACGCGTGCGGCGAACAGCGGACCGGCCGACCAGGCGCGCCCCTCCGGCGTCTCGGGACCGCTGAGCCGACACCGAGGCGTGCGGCGAAAACAGATCGCCGAGCGGGCCGCCGGCCGCGGAGCCGACGCGGCGGGTGCGGGATCTCAGCGGGAGGAGAAGGCGGCGTCGAAGGCGGCCGCCGGCGGCTCGATCGCGACCAGCTCGCGGACGAACGCCAGCGCGGACGGTGCGCCGAGCAGGCGATCCATCCCGGCGTCCTCCCACTCGATCGAGATCGGCCCGGCGTAGCCGATCGTGTTGAGCATCCGGAAGCAGTCCTCCCAGGGCACGTCGCCGTGGCCGGTGGACACGAAGTCCCAGCCGCGGCGCAGGTCCGCCCACGGCAGGTGCGAGCCGAGCCGGCCGTTGCGCCCGTTGCCGACCCGCCGCTTGGCGTCCTTGCAGTCGACGTGGTAGATCCGGTCCCGGAAGTCCCACAGGAACCCGACCGGGTCGAGGTCCTGCCAGACGAAGTGGGACGGGTCCCAGTTCAGCCCGAACGCCTCGCCGGTGGCCGATCGCCTCCAGCGTCGCGCACCGTCGTCCAGTAGTCGTAGGCGATCTCCGACGGGTGCACCTCGTGCGCGAACCGCACCCCGACCGAGTCGAACACGTCGAGGATCGGGTTCCACCGGTCGGCGAAGTCCTGGTAGCCGGCGTCGACCATGGCCGCCGGCACCGGCGGGAACATCGCCACCGTCTTCCAGATCGACGACCCGGTGAAACCGACCACAGTGGACACGCCGAGCCGGGCGGCGGCGCGGGCGGTGTCCTTCATCTCCTCCGCCGCCCGCTGCCGCACGCCCTCCGGCGAACCGTCGCCCCAGACCCGGTCGGGCAGGATCCCGCGGTGCCGCTCGTCGATCGGGTCGTCGCAGACCGCCTGGCCGACCAGGTGGTTGGAGATCGCGAACACCTGCAGGTCGTGCTTGGCCAGCATCGCCCGCCGGCCGTCCACATAGGACGGATCGGCGAGCGCCCGGTCGACCTCGAAGTGGTCGCCCCAGCAGGCGATCTCCAGCCCGTCGTACCCCCACTCGGCGGCCAGCCGGCACACCTCCTCGAACGGGAGGTCGGCCCACTGGCCGGTGAACAGCGTGACGGGTCGGGGCATGGATCCTCCAGGGGTCAGCGCGCTCCGAGGACGTGCTCGAGCGCGAGCTGGTCGAGCCGCTCGTAGTGCATGCCGCGGGCGCCGGCCGACTCCGGGTCGAAGTCCACATCGGACTCGATCAGCCCCTGCCAGCCCTCGCCGGCGTCGAGGGTCGGCTGGGCCAGCGCCGGCACCCGGGACGCGGCCAGCGCCTCGGCGACCTCGGGGTCGGCCCGGAATGCCTCGGCCCGCTCCTTCAGCAGCAGGTACGTCCGCATGCACCCGGCGGCCGAGGCCCAGACGCCGTCGATGTTCTCCGTGCGCGGCGGCTTGAAGTCGAAGTGCCGCGGTCCGGTGTAGACCGGGCCGGTCCCGCCGGCGCCCTCGAGCAGGTCGACGGTGAAGAACGCGCTCTTCAGGTCGCCGGTGCCGAACCGGAGGTCCTGGTCGTACTTGACGCCGTGCTGGCCGTTGAGGTCGATGTGGAACAGCTTGCCGGCCCAGAGCGCCTGGGCGATGCCGTGCGTGTAGTTGAGCCCGGCCATCTGCTCGTGCCCGGTCTCCGGGTTCACGCCGACCAGCTCGGGGTGCTCCAGCTTCTCGATGAACGCCAGCGCGTGCCCGACGGTGGGCAGGAAGATGTCGCCGCGCGGCTCGTTCGGCTTCGGCTCCAGCGCGAACCGGATGTCGTAGCGCTTGTCGAGCACGTACCCGCAGAGCGTGTCGAAGGCCTCCTTGAACCGGTCGTAGGCGGCGTGCAGGTCCTTGCCGGCGTCGCTCTCGGCGCCCTCGCGCCCGCCCCAGGCCACGTACGTCGTCGCGCCCAGCTCGGCGGCCAGGTCGATGTTGCGCAGCACCTTGCGGATCGCGAACCGGCGCACGTCCCGGTCGTTCGCGGTGAACGCGCCGTCCTTGAACACCGGGTGGGTGAACAGGTTCGTCGTCATCATCGGGACCGTGAGCCCGGTCTCGGCGAGCGCGTCCTTGAACCGCGCGATCAGCTTGGCCCGGTCGGCCTCGGACGACCCGAACGGGATCAGGTCGTCGTCGTGGAACGTCACCCCGGCGGCGCCGAGCTCGGCCAGCCGGTGCACGGTCTCCACCGGGTCGAGCGGCGACCGGGTCGCCTCGCCGAACGGGTCGCGGCCGAGCCAGCCGACCGTCCACAGCCCGAAGGTGAACCTGTCTTCCTTGGTCGCAACAGGGGTGAGAGTCGTCACGGTTCCTCCACTTCCGTCCAGCAGCCGCGGTCGGCAGCGGAGCGCTGCACCGCGTCCAGGACGAGCTGCACCTGCAGCCCATCCTCGAAGGACGGTAGCGGGTCGGTCCCGGCGCCGACCGCCTCGACCAGGTCCTTGACCTCGTGGGTGAAGGTGTCGGCCCAGCCGAGCGTGTGCCCCGGCGGCCACCACGCGCCGAGATAGGGGTGGGTCGGCTCGGTCACCAGGATCCGCCGGAAACCCTCGTCCGCGGCGTCCCCGGTGCCGTCGTAGAACTCCAGCTCGTTGAGCCGCTCGAGGTCGAAGGCGAGCGAGCCGGCCGAGCCGTTGACCTCCACCCGGATCGAGTTCTTCCGGCCGGTGGCGAACCGGGTCGCCTCGTACGACGCCAGCGCGCCGCCATCCAGCCGGCCGAAGAAGACCGCGGCGTCGTCCACCGTGACGTCGCCGACCTCCGTGCCGCCGGAGGCGGACAGTCCGGAGCTGGCTGACGGCAGCGGCCGCTGGGTGACGAAGGTCTCCAGCGTCGCATTGACCCCCGTCAGGCGCTGGCCGGTCACGAACTGGGTGAGGTCGACGATGTGCGCACCGATGTCGCCGAGCGCACCACTGCCGGCCTCCTCCGCCCGCAGCCGCCAGACGAGTGGGAACTCGGGGTCGACGATCCAGTCCTGGAGGTACTGCGCGCGGACGTGCCGGACCGTGCCGACCCGGCCGTCCGACACGTACTGCCGGGCCAGCGTGACGGCGGGAACCCGCCGGTAGTTGAAGCCGACCATCGAACGGACCCCGCGCGGACTTCGCCGACCGGGCCGCGTCCACCATCGCCCGCGCCTCCGCGACCGTGTTGGCCAGCGGCTTCTCGCACAGCACGTGCTTGCCCGCCTCGAGCGCGGCGGTCGCGATGTCGGCGTGACTCGAGCCCGGCGTGCAGATGTCGACCAGATGCACGTCGTCCCGGGCCAGCATCGCCTTCCAGTCGGTCTCCACGGAGTCCCAGCCGAGCTTGGCCGCGGCGGCCGCCGCGGCCTCCCGGTTGCGTCCGCACAGGACCGCCATCCGGACGTCGAGCGGGAGATCGAAGACCCGGCCGACGGTGCGCCAGGCGTGGGAGTGGGCGGCGCCCATGAAGGCGTAGCCGACCATCCCGACTCCCAGGACGGTGGTGTCCGGTGCGGACATGGGGCTCCTTCCTAGGACGGCCTGCCGATCAGGACTCGAAGCCGAGCGCCATGTATTGGTCGACGTTCTCCTTCGTGATCGTCTCGGAGGCGAGCGTGATGGAGGCCGGCACCTCCTTCTCCACCAGGTCCGTCATGCCCTTGTCCTGGGCGATGAGCCGGGCCAGCGAGATCGCCGAGTTGGCCATGCTCGGGCTGTAGGTCACCGTGGCCTTCAGGACGCTCTGGTCCGCCTTGATCTCCCGCATCGCGTTCGCCGAGCCGGCACCGCCGACCATGAAGAATTCCTTGCGGTTGGCCTGCTGGATCGCGGCCAGCACGCCGACGCCCTGGTCGTCGTCGTGGTTCCACATCGCGTCGATCTTCGGCTCCGCCTGCAGGATGTTCGCCGCCACCTGTTGCCCGGACTCGACGGTGAACGAGGCGGCCTGCCGTGCCTTGATCGTGTAGCCGTACTTCGCCAGCGTCTCCTTGAACCCGCGGCTGCGATCCTGGGTGAGCTGGAGGTTGTCGATCCCGGCTATCTCGACGATCACCGGGTTGCTGACGTTCTTGGCCTTGAGCTGGTCGCCGATGTAGGTCGCGGCCGCGACGCCCATGCCGTAGTTGTCGCCCTTGATGAGCGTCCGATACGCCTGCGGCGTGTCGAACTCGCGGTCGAGGTTCACCACCGGGATGCCCGCGGCCATCGCCTTCTGCGCGACTGCGGTCAGCGCCTTGCCATCGAAGGGCAGGATCACCAGCGAGCTGACCTTCTTCGCGATGAGCGTCTCGATCGAGGAGATCTGCTTGGTCACCTCGTTGGTCGCCTCGACCGGCTCGTAGGTCACGTCAGAGTACTTCTTGGCTTGCGCCTCCGCGTTCTTGCTGATCGCGGCGATCCAGCCGTGGTCGCCCTGCGGGCCGGAGAAGCCGATCGTGACCTCTTTGCCGGGCGCGGCGTTGTCGCCGGCGGGGGCGGCGGCCTGGCCGTTGTTCTGGGCGTCCGGCGTGTCCGGCGTGTTGCTCGTGCAGGCGGCGAGAACCGCGCCGGCGCCGACTACGCCGCCCACCGCGAGGAAACGGCGCCGGTCGAGGCCGGCGGAACGGAGATCGGTCATGAATGCTCCTCCTGAACACGAGGTCGAGCGGCGGACTGTCGTGACGTCGAGCGTCGAGCGGGTCAGGGGGCGACGGTGGGTCGGGCCGGGACGCCGCCGCCCGGGACGTTATGGACCGGCCGACTTGCTCCGGCGCTGCAGCAGCACCGCAGCGATGATGATGAGGCCCTTGGCGATGTTCTGGACGTCGGAGGCCAGGTTGTTCAGCACGAACAGGTTCGTGATGGTGGTGAAGACCAGGACACCGAGGACCGACCCGATCAGGGTTCCTCGGCCGCCGCTCAGCAGCGTGCCGCCGATGATCACGGCAGCGATGGCATCCAGCTCGTAGAGGTCGCCGTGGGTGCTCGAGCCGGTGGTCGTCCGCGCCATGATCATCACGGCGGCGATGCCGCAGCACAGCCCGGACAGCACGTACAGCAGCGCGGTGTGCCGCTTCACGTCGATGCCGGCCAGCCGGGCGGCCTCGGAGTTGCCGCCGACCGCGAACGTGCGCCGGCCGAAGGTGGTCCGGTTGAGCACCAGCCAGCCGACCGCGACCACCGCGGCGAACAGATAGACCAGCAGCGGGATGCCGAGCCACTCGGTGGTGGCGATGTTGGTGATCTCCCGGACCGTGACCAGCTGGGTCCGACGGTCGGACATCGCCTGGGCCAGACCACGGGCGGAGACCAGCATCGCCAGCGTGACGATGAACGGGACGAGCCGGCCGTACGCGATGAGCACGCCGTTGATCAGGCCGGCGCCCATCCCGACGAGCAGCGCGGTGATCACCATGATGAACCACCCGTACGACTGGGTCTGCAGGGTCGTCGCCCACACCGACGCCAGCGCGACGAGAGCGCCGACCGACAGGTCGATGCCGCCGCCGATGATCACGAAGGTCATCCCGACCGTGACCACACCGATGATCGACGCACTGACCAGGATGTTGATGATGTTGCTGGAGGTGAGGAACTGCCCGTCGGTCGTGAGCACGCCGACGATCCCGAGGAGGACCAGCACACCGACGAGGCCGAGGTTGCGCACCTCGGAAAGCCGACCCACGGTCCAGGACGGCTGGCGGGCGGTGCCGGCGGCGGCAGCCGCCTCCTCGATGCGGGTGTGCTCGTCGACAGGCGGAACCTCGACGGTCTCGCCCGACGGGGCGACCGTCGACGTCCGACCAGTGGGTGGCTGGGCTTCGGGGGTCGACTCTGGCAACCCGTCGGTTCGCTCGCTCATGCCGCCGCCCCTTCCATCACCAGGTCCAGGACCTTCGACTCATCGATCTCGCTTGCGGGTCCGGCGTGGACGACGCGGCCTTCACGGACGACCAGGACGCGGTCGGACAGCCCGAGCACTTCGGGGATCTCGCTCGACACCATCAGCACCCCCACGCCGGAGTCCGCCAGCTTGCGGACCAGGCGGTAGATCTCGGACCGGGCACCCACGTCCACGCCGCGGGTCGGCTCGTCCAGGATCAGCAGCCGGCAGCCGCGCAGCAGCCACCGCGCCAGCACTACCTTCTGCTGGTTGCCGCCGGACAGCGTGCGGATGATCCGCCGCGGGTCGGACGGCCGTACGTCGAGGTCTTTGGTCACCCGGGCCGCCTCGGCCAGCTCCTTGCCTGAGAAGATGAAGCCGGCGCGGGTGAAGCGACGCATGCTGGACACCGACACGTTCCGGTAGACCGGCTCGAACATCAGCAGTCCCTGGCTTTTGCGCTCCTCCGGCGCCAGCCCGAGACCCGCCCGGATCGCCGCGGACACCGAGCCGCGACGGAGCACCTTGCCGTCGACGGTTACCCGGCCGGTGTCCGACTTCCGCGCGCCGTACACCGTCTCGACGATCTCCGACCGGCCCGACCCGACCAGGCCGGCCAGACCGACTATCTCTCCACTGTGGACGCTGAAGGAGACGTCGGAGAACTCGCCGCGGCGGCCGAGGCCCTCCACCCGCAGGATCTCCGCCGCGTCGGGCGCCGCCCCCCGCGAGCGAGGGAAGGCGTACTCGACGTTCCGGCCGGTCATCAGGCGCACGACCTCGGAGGTGGGCGTGGATCTGGCCGGCAGCCCGACGGCGACCGTGCGGCCGTCCTTCAGCACGGTGACCCGGTCGCCGATGACCCGGATCTCGTCGAGGCGGTGCGAGATGTAGATGACGGCCACCCCGTCGGCGGTCAGCTGGCGGATCACCCGGAAGAGGTTCTCCACCTCGCCGCTGTCCAGCACCGCGGACGGCTCGTCCATGATGATCAGCTGGGCCTCGTGGGAGAGCGCCCTGGCCATGCTGACCACCTGTTTGCCGGCCGCGGACAGCGAGCCGACCTCCCGCGCCGGCCGGATCTCGCCGTGGCCGAGCCGCTCGAGCAGGACGCGGGCGGCCTCGTTCATCTCGCCCCGCTGGCTGAAGCCGAGCGTCGACGGCTCGTGGCCGAGGAAGATGTTCTCGGCCACGGACAGGCCGTCGACCAGGTCGAGTTCCTGGTAGATCGTCGCCAGGCCAGCGCGCAGCGCGGCGACCGGGGTGGGGAACGAGACCGGCTCGCCCTTCCACCGGATCTCGCCCGAATCGGCACGGTGGGCCGCGGAGAGCACCTTGATCAGGGTTGACTTTCCGGCGCCGTTCTGGCCGAGGAGGCAGTGCACTTCGCCGGCCTCGACCTCGAGATCCACGCCGTCCAGCGCCCGGACCCCCGGAAACTCCTTTACCACCCCGCTGACCTTGAGCAACGCCTCCATGGCCCACCTCCGGTCACCCGCCCGTCATCCGACGGCGACAAACGGCAACCTAGAGCAGTAACGATCGGACTGACAAGCGCTTCTGCATGATCTGGCGCGAACTTTTGCTCGTATCGAGCGGAAGCTACGAAGCGGTCTCGGTACATGCCTGCGTCGCGCAGCATCGCGAGGTCACTTCCGCGCTTGGTCTGCCGTTGTTCAGACGAATCTGAGCAGACATCTTCCGGTCATCGACAGAAGTCCGTACGGTACGCACCGATACCCGCAGCGCACCGTCGGGGACCGTCCGTACCCACGTGTGAGGGAGACTGCCCATGTGCACCGAGCACGACGCCACCGCCTCCCATGAAGAGATCGCCCGGCTGGTCACCCGCCGCGGCTTCCTGCGCACAGCGGCGGTCGGTGCCGCCGGCGTCGCGGTCGCCGGTGCCACCGGCGCCCTGGCCACACCCGCGGCAGCGGCCGAGGGCCGCGGCTCCAGCGGCAACCACCGAGTGCCGCCCGACAAGATCAGCATCCAGCTCTTCACCCTGCGCGACCAGCTCGCGATCGATCTGGAGGGCACGCTCGCCGCGCTCGCCGCGATCGGCTACCGCCGGGTCGAGCACGCCGGCTTCGTCGGCCGCACCGTCACCGAGTTCAAGGCAGCGCTCGACGCGGCCGGCATCTGGGCCAGCTCCGGCCACGTCGGCATCCCGCAGCCCTTCGACGCGACGGCCTGGCAGGCCTCACTGGCCGACGCGAGGGTGCTCGGCTCGCGCTACATCGTGCACCCGTTCTTCGGCATCAACTTCGGCACCGGCGAGATCGTCCGGGACCGGGCCACCTGGACAGCGTTCGCGCACGACCTCAACCGGGCCGGCCGGCAGGCCCGGGCGGCCGGGCTGCGGTTGGGCTACCACAACCACAACTGGGAGTTCCTCCGCCTCGACGACGGCTCGGGCGACCGGGCGTACGACGTGCTGGTGAAGGAGACCGACCCGCGCTACGTCCACCTCGAACTGGACCTCTTCTGGGCCTGGCGGGGGGCCGCCGACCCGGTCGACCTGTTCCGGCTGACCGGCGATCGGGTGCGGCAGTACCACGTGAAGGACCTCAACCAGGCCGGCAGCTTCGCCGACCCCGGCCAGGGCCTCATCGACTTCGCCCGCATCTTCCGCGCCCACGCGGTCGACGAGTACATCGTCGAGCGCGACGACGCCGGCTCCCCGCCCCGCGCGCCCGAGGACGCCCTCGACACCGCCCGGGTCGGCTACCAGTTCCTCCGCACCGTCCGCTTCTGACGCCCGCCTGACCCCGGTCCGGGTCGGCCCGACCCGGACCGGCGGTCCGCTGCCGGCGGACCTGGACCCAGGTCCGCGTCCGGCCCCGACCCCGGTTCGCTGCTTGCCGTGGGCGGACTGGCCGCCCTGTCGACCCCGGCCGCCGCCCATCCGGGCCATGACCATCCCGCTCCACCACCGCCGCCCGCCTCCCGGTTCCAGAAGGTCACCCTCAACGACCGCCCCGGCGAGCCGATGAGCCTGGCCGTGCTCCCGGACAGCCGGGTGCTGCACACCGCGCGCACCGGCGAGGTGCGTCTGCACAACCCGCGCACCGGCCTCAACACGCTCGCCGCCGACGTGCCGGTCTACCAGCACGACGAGGAGGGCCTGCAGGGCGTCGCCATCGACCCGGACTTCCCGCCGGAACAACTGGGTCTACCTCTACTACTCGCCGCCGCTCGACACCCCGGTCGACGATCCGTCCACACCGGACGTCAACGAGGGCGACGCCCGTTCGAGGGCACCGAGGCCGACTTCGCCCGCTTCCGCGGCGTGCTGCGGCTGTCCCGGTTCAAGCTGGTCGGCGACGAGCTCGCGCTGAACACCGAGCAGAAGATCATCGACGTGCCGGTCGACCGCGGCATCTGCTGCCACGTCGGCGGCCAGATCGACTTCGACGGCAAGGCAACCTCTTCCTGTCCACCGGTGACGACACCAACCCGTTCTTCTCCGACGGGTTCGCCCCGCTCGACGACCGGGCCGGCCGCAACCCGGCCTTCGACGCCCGCCGCTCCGCCGGCAACACCAACGACCTGCGCGGCAAGCTGCTGCGGATCCGGGTGAAGGCCGGCGGCGGCTACACGTGCCGGCCGGCAACCTCTTCCGCCCCGGCACGCCGCGCACGAAGCCCGAGATCTACGCGATGGGCCTGCGCAACCCGTTCCGGTTCGCGGTCGACCGGGTCAGCAACAACGTCTACATGGCCGACTACTCGCCGGACTCCCCCGAGGCGAACCCGGACCGCGGGCCGGCCGGGCACGGCCGGTGGATGCTGATCCGCAAGCCGGGCAACTACGGCTGGCCGTACTGCGTGACGCCCGACCTGCCGTACCGGGACTTCGACTTCGAGACGAGCACGCCGGACGCGTTTTCAACTGCCTGGCGCCGGTCAACGACTCGCGGCACAACACCGGCCGGCGGGTGCTGCCCGCGGTCGTGCAGCCGGACGTCTGGTACTCCTACGAGCCGTCGGCGCTGTTCCCGGAGCTGTCGGAGAACGCCGGCGGCGACGGCATCGGCCCGATGGGCGGCCCGGCGTACGACTTCGACCGGCGCAACCCGTCGCGGATCAAGTGGCCGGAGCAGTACGACGGCGTGCCGCTGTTCTACGAGTGGACGCGGGACTACATCAAGGCGTTCCACCTCAACCGTCCACACGGGAACCGGCTGGAGGCCATCGAGCACGTGCCGGTGCCGGTGGACAACCCGATGGACATGGAGTTCGGCCCGGACGGCGCGCTCTACGTGCTCGAGTACGGCGACGGGTTCTTCTCGGAGAACCCGGAGGCGCAGCTCGCCCGCATCGACTTCGTGCGGGGGAACTACACGCCGGTGCCGCAGGTGACGGCGGACGTGACGGCCGGGCTGGCGCCGCTGACGGTGAACTTCTCCAGCGCGGGCACCGCCGACGCCGACGGGGATCGATCGCCTACGCGTGGGACTTCGACGCCGACGGCGTGGTCGACTCGACCGCCCCGAACGGGTCGTACACCTACACGGAGAACGGTGTCTACGACGCGACGCTGCGGGTGACCGACTCGACCGGGCGGTCCGCGGCCGCGTCGGTGGTGATCATCGTCGGCAACCAGGCGCCGGTGGTGGAGCTGACCACCACGCCGGGGCCGGGCGACCCGTTCGCCTTCGGGCAGACGGTGTCCTTCACCGTCACCGTCACCGACGACACCCCGGTGGACTGTAGCGAGGTGACCGTGGCGTACGTGCTCGGCCACAACGAGCACGGCCACCCGCCTCCTCCACGGCGGGCTGCTCCGGGACGATCACCACGTTCGTGGACTCCGGGCACGCCGGTGCGGAGAACCTGCGGGCGGTCTTCGTGGCGTCCTACACGGACACGCCGGCCGATCCGGGCGTGCCGCCGCTGACCGGGAGTGACGAGGTCGTGCTGACGCCGGCCGTGTAGCCGGCCCGCGGGCAGGGGCGCCGCCGAACCCGGCGGCGCCCCACTCGCGTCCCGACGGGACCGCGGCGCCGTGAGCAGCCTGGCGCTCAGGCCCGGGAACCCGGCAGTGCGCGGCGGCGTGGCGCAGCTGGACCGGTCGGCAGCCCGTCGCCCGGGGTACGGGGCGCTCTCGACTCTAGCCAGCCGAGAAGACGTGGTCGCTGATCAGCCGGGCGGCGCCGATCACGCCGGCCTGGCCGCCCAGCTCGGACAGCACGATCGGCATGTTGCCGGTGGCCAACGGGAGGGACCGGCGGTAGACCACCCCGCGGATCTCGGCGAGCAGCACGTGCCCGATCCCGGCGACGCCACCGCCGATCACGACCAGGCCGGGGTTGAAGAAGCTGACCAGCCCGGCGAGGACCTGGCCGACGCGGCGGCCGCCGTCGCGGATCATGCCCAGTGCGACCGGGTCGCCGGCCGCGGCGGCCGCCGCCACGTCCGCCGCGGTCAGCGTGCCTTCCCGCCGGAGGATCACGGCCAGCTCGTCCGACCGCTCGGACCGGGCCTCGGCCAGCGCGTCCCGGGCCAGCGCGGTGCCGCCGAAGAACGCCTCCAGGCAGCCGGTGTTGCCGCACATGCAGATCGGTCCGTTGTCGTCGACGCGGATGTGCCCGATGTCGCCGGCACTGCCGGACACCCCGCGGTAGACCTTGCCGCCGACCACGATGCCGCAGCCGATGCCCGTCCCGATCTTGACGAACAGGAAGTCGTCGACCGACCGGGCCAGGCCGGCGTGCCGCTCGCCGAGGGCCATGATGTTCACGTCGTTGTCGACCAGCACCGGGCAGCCGAGCTCGGCGGCGAAGGCCTCCCGGACCGGGAAGTGGTTCCAGCCCGGCATGATCGGCGGCGACACGGGGAGGCCCTCGGCGAAGCTCACCGGGCCCGGCACGCCCGCGCCGGCACCGGCGAACCCGGGGGCGGTGTCGGCGGCGCGCAGCTTGCCGACCATCTCCAGCGCCCGGCCGATGACGGCCTCCGGGCCCTGCCGCACGTCCATCGGCTCGGACGCGTGCGAGAGCACCCGCAGCTCGCCGTCGGTCACCGCCACGTCGATCGAGGTCGCGCCGATGTCGATGCCGAGGAAGCGGGCGTTGCGGGCGATCTCGCACCATCGAGGAACGGCGACCGCCGCGGGAGGCCGCGAGGCCGGCGGTCTCGACCAGCCCGAGCGCGACCAGCCGGTCGAGCTCGACCGCGAGCCGGGACCGGGACAGCTCGACCGCGTCGCCCAGCTCCGCGCGCGACCGCGGGCCGTCGTCGCGCAGCAGCCGCAGCAGGCGTGCCTGTTGCGGGTTGTCGGGCCGCACCACCGCCATACCCGCACGGTACGCGCACCGGCGGCCGCGTCGGACCCAACGGGAGGCTTAGCGGAGCAAGGGGTCGGCTCCGGCGAGGACGGTCGGCGTACGCCTCGCGGAGGGCGGTGGCGGGGGCGGCCTCGGGGAGCGCGGTGGCGGGGACGTCCCACGCCGGTGGCTCGGGGTCGCCGGAGAGGGTCCAGGCCGCCTGCCGGGCCGCGCCGAGCGCGACGTACTCGCCCGGCTCGGGCAGGACGACCGGTACGCCGAGGATCGCCGGGGCCAGCGCCCGCAGCGCCGTCGACCGGGCGCCGCCGCCGACCAGCAGGGCCCGGCGGATCGGCACGCCCTGCGCCGCGCAGCGCGTCCAGCCCGTCGGCCAGCCCGCACAGCAGGCCCTCCACGGCCGCCCGGGCCAGCCGCGCCGGCGTGGCGTTCGCCCGGGTCAGCCCGGTCAGCAGGCCGCGTGCGTCCGGCAGGTCCGGCGTCCGCTCGCCGTCCAGGAACGGCAGCAGCACCAGCCCGCCACTGTCCGGAGTGGACAATGCCAGCTCGTCGAACCGGGCCAGGTCGACGCCGAGCAGCGTCGCGGTCGCGCTGAGGACCCGGGCCGCGTTGAGCGTGCAGACCAGCGGCAGGAACCGGCCGGTGGCGTCGGCGAAACCGGCGACCAGCCCGCTGGCGTCCGCGGTCGGCGTCTCGGCCACCGCGGCGACCACCCCGCTGGTGCCGATCGACACGGTCACGTCCCCGGTGACCGCGCCGAGCCCGAGCGCGGCGGCCATGTTGTCGCCGGTGCCCGGGCCGAGCACGGCGCCGGCGGCGGTCCGCCCGACCGGCGCGGACGGCGCGGCCACCGGCGGCAGCGCCACCTCGCGGCCGAACGCCAGCCGCAGCAGGTCGGCGCGGTAGTCGCCTGTGGACGGTGACCAGTAGCCGGTGCCGGACGCGTCACCCCGGTCGGTCCGGGCGCCGGCGATCCCGTCGGTGGACAGCCGGGCGGTCAGCCAGTCGTGCGGCAGCAGCACGGTCGCGACCCGCGCGGCCAGCTCGGGCTCGTGCTCGGCCAGCCAGCGCAGCTTGGTCACGGTGAAGCTGGCCACCGGCACCAGACCCGACCGCGTCGGCCCACTTCTCCGGCCCGCCGAGCTCGGCGATCAGCTCGGTCGCCGCGCCGGCTGAGCGGGTGTCGTTCCAGAGCAGGGCCGGCCGGACGACCGCGCCGGCCTCGTCCAGCGCGACCATGCCGTGCTGCTGGCCGCCGACCGCGATCGCGGCCACGTCGTCGAGCAGCCCGCCGGACGAGGCCGAGTCCAGCGCGGCCGCCCAGACCGCGGGGTCGACCTCGGTCGCGTCCGGGTGCGGGGCCGAGCCGGACCGGACGACCTGCCCGGTCTCCGCGTCACAGACCAGGACCTTGGTGGACTGGGTGGAGCAGTCGATGCCGGCGACGAGGGTGCTCATGCTCCCGATCCTGCGCTACCGGGGCCGGCGCGTCACGCCCACGGGCCCGGAGGACTACAGGCCCAGCTCGGCGCGGGCCTGGTCAGGTACGCCGCGGCGGCGGCCCGGACCGCGGGGTCGTCCCGGTCCACGCCGGCGTCGAAGACCAGCTGCCAGCTGACCCCGTCCTGGCCCGGCACCCGCCGGCCGACCACCCGGACCCCGCGGCGCACGCCGCGCGCCCTCGGCGCCGGGCAGCGGGTGGTGCCGGGTGAAGGCGATCGCCTTCTCCACCCGGACCCGGACCGTCTGCGGGATGTCCCGCGGCTGCTCCAGCCGCACCGACCTCGGCGGCTGCTCGACCAGCACGCCGTCACCCGGGTCGACCGCCGGGATCAGCGTGAGCACGTCGGACCGCCACGTCGCCTTGTCGATGAGGTGCCACGGCAGCCGGTCGGGCACGCCGGGCAGCCAGAGCCCGAGCGGGGTCGCGACCACCGCACCGCCGGGAGCCGGCGCCCAGGACACCACCCGCTCGTCCTCGTCCAGCCGGGCGACCGCCTCGGCGGGCGGCTTCTCCACCTTGCGGAACAGCCTCACTGCGCGCTCCGCCCCTCGGGCGGTGGTCCCGGACGGCCACCGCGGGCGGCCCGGCGATGCTCGCTGCACCGTCGGCTCACTGCGCCCCCAACGCCTGCTCGCGCAGCCCGCGGTTGAACTGCTCCAGCGCGACCAGCTCGCCGAACAGCCGGACGTGCTCGTCCGGCTCCTCGATCGGGTTGACCCGCTGCAGCCTCGACCGCAGCACCTTGATCTGGCGGGAGACGCCGAGCTCGCGCAGCCGGGCCAGCTGGCTGGCCACGTACCGCTCGTCCGGCTCGCCGCTGGTCCGCGGCCGCTCCACCGCCAGCTCGGTCAGCGTGGACTTCGCCACCAGGTCCGCGCAGTATTCGCTGATCCGCTCCACCCAGGCGGGGCCGGAGCGGGCCGTCGCGACCCCGCCGGCCGCGGCCAGCGCCCGGCGGATCGCCGCGTACGTCGGCTCGGTGAACGAGGTCTCGTCCAGCGCGTCGAACACCGGTCCGGCCAGCTGCGGGACCTGCACGGCGAGCTTGAGCACCTCCCGCTCGACCGCCACCGCGGGATCGTCGGCGGCCGGGCGGGCGACGGGCCGGCGGCCACCGCGCGGGGCGGCCTCGCCGGCCAGCTCCATCACCCGGGCCAGCACCGGCTCGACCTCCATGCCGAGCTCGCCGGCCAGCCGCCGCGCATACTCCGGCCGCAGCGCGCGGTCCTTGATCCGGGCCACTGTCGGCGCGGTCTTGTCCAGCGCCCGCACCCGGCCCTCGGCGGTGTCGAGGTCGAACTCGCGCAGCTGGGCGCGCAGCGCGAACGCCACCGCGGGCTGCCGGCGGGCGACCAGGTCCCGCACCGCCGCGTCGCCCTTGGTCAGCCGCAGGTCGCACGGGTCGAGCCCGGACGCCTCGACCGCGACGAACGTCTGCATCGACGAACCGCTGGTCCTCGGTGAACGCTCGCAGCGCGGCCCGCTGCCCGGCCTCGTCGCCGTCGAAGACGAACACCATCTCGCCGGCGAACTCGTCCGAGTCGAGCAGCAGCCGGCGCAGCACCCCGATGTGCTCGGGGCCGAACGCGGTGCCGCAGGTCGCCACCGCCGTCGGCACCCCGGCCAGGTGGCAGGCCATCACGTCGGTGTAGCCCTCGACCACCACCGCCTGCCGGCGCCGGGCGATCTCCTTCTTCGCGATGTCGGCGCCGTAGAGCACCTGCGACTTGTGGTAGAGCGGCGTCTCCGGGGTGTTGAGGTATTTGGCCTCGATCGGGTCGTCGTCGTGCAGCCGGCGGGCGCCGAAGCCGACCACGTCCGCGGAGATGTCCCGGATCGGCCAGAGCAGCCTGCGGTGGAACCGGTCGATCAGCGAGCCGCGGCTGGACTGCCGGGACAGCCCGGCGGTGACCAGCTCGGCCTGGCTGAAGCCGCGGTCGAGCAGGTGGGAGGTGAGCGCGTCCCAGCCGGCCGGCGCGTAGCCGCAACCGAACCGCTCGGTGGACTCGGCCAGGTCGAAGCCGCGGGCGGTGAGGAAGTCGCGGGCCGGAGCGGCCTCGGGACCGTGCAGCAGCTGCCCGGTGTAGAACGCCGCGGCCATGCCGGTTGGCCTCGACCAGCCGGCTGCGCTGGCCCTGCGGGCGGGACGGCGCGGCGCCGCCCTGCTCGTACCGCAGCCGGACGCCGCCGCGGTCGGCCAGCCGCTCGACCGCCTCGGCGAACGAGAGCCCGTCCGTACGCTGGACGAACGCGATCACGTCACCGCCGAGGCCGCAGCCAAAGCAGTTGCCGGTGAGGATGTTGTCCTCGAGGACGAAGGCATGCCCTTCGGCCACCTCGGCGCAGAACACCTCCTCAACCCGGTCTGTCCGCTCGACGGAGCGCACTGTCCAGGCCGTGCGGGCGAATTTCTTCGCGCTCGAGGCGAACCGGTTCCTGGCCTCATCGAGGAGGAAGAAATCCTCGGTGAGGTCGTCGTTGACGAAGTGGATGCGATAGATCGGGCTCTGTTCGCGACCGGGAAAGCCCTCCCGCCACTGCTCGGTGATCCCGTACGTACCGATGCCAAGCCGAGTGCAGATTGTCCGGACCGCGTCCGAGCACCGCGCGGTCTGCGCAGTGCAGCATCACCGTGCCGTCCTTGGCGACGTGCCCATCAGCGGCGACGTAGCCCGCCAGCCAGCCGTACAGGTAGGGCACCGACTCGCCCACCGGCGGCAGATCCTTGAAGAACCGCGGGAGGTGGTGGACGAGGATCCGGTCCGGACGCTCGGTCGTCCTGCTGTTCGGGAACCATTTGAGCAGCTGCGCGTCCTTGCACGGGATCCAGTTGCGCCATGCTGCCGGTCCCATTGAGCGAACCGTCACCGAAGGTGAATCCGTGCGCGATCCCGAACGGCGACGGAGTGGTCACCTTGACGCCGGAACGCGGGAAAGTCGCCTGCAGCCGATGCCCGGGTCGCAGGTCCTTGGTCACTACCTCCCGGTGCCGTCCCCCGCCGCCGGACTTCGCGAACCAGCGATGCTCGTCGGTCGCGTACAGCTCCTTGGTCTGCCCGTTGCGGCCGACCGTGATGCGCAGCAGCCGCTGGACGCCGTACGAGCGGAACGGCGCCTCCACCCAGTGACCCTGTCGGTTGAGGATCCGGTGCACGCCGCCCGCGAGTTCGCGGATCGGTCGGGGACCAGTCCAGGTCAGCACCCGGGTCTCACCCGCCAGGCAGTGCCAGAGGCCGCGGGCCGGCGTGACGTTGAACGACGGCGACTTCTCGTCGTGGAACGGGCAGAGCCCCTTCAGGTTGCCGCCGCCGGCGCTGCGCAGCGCCACCCGCTCGCCGATGACGTCCTCGACCGGCGAGCGCTCCCGGACCAGCGCGATGTCCTCGTCCCGGATCCGCCCCGCCACCGGGCGATCCTATGCCCCGGCGCGCCGATCCCGGCGCGCCCGGAGGCTAGGCGGCCGAGGTGAACTAGACGCGGCCAGCGGTACGGACGGGTCGGCCAGCCGGTCGGGGTCGACCGGCGTGCCGCGGCGGACGAGGTCCTGGATCGCGTCGTTGACGTCCCAGACGTTGACGTTCATGCCGGCCAGCACCCGCCCGCCGGACAGCCAGAACGCGACGAACTCCCGCCCGCCCAGGTCACCGCGGATGACCACCCGGTCGTACGAGCCCGGCGGGGCCCAACCCGAGTACTCCATGCCGAGGTCGTACTGGTCGGAGAAGAAGTAGGGCACCCGGTCGTAGCTGACGTCCTGGCCGAGCATCGACCTGGCCGCCGCCGGACCGCCGTTGAGCGCGTTGGCCCAGTGCTCGACCCGGACCCGGCCGAACTGCGGCGTGTCCACGTTGGCCACGTCGCCGGCCGCGTAGATGTCCGCGTCGGAGGTGCGCAGCGACGCGTCGACCAGGACGCCGTTGTCCACGGCGAGCCCGGCCTCGGCGGCCAGCCGGGTGTCCGGCCGGATGCCGACGCCGGCCAGCACCAGGTCGGCCGGCAGCGTGCTGCCGTCCGGCAGGACCACGCCGTCCGCGGTGATCTCCTTCACCCCGGAGTTGAGCCGGACGTCCACCCCGTGCGCGCGGTGCAGGTCGGCGAAGACCGCACCGAGCTCGTCGCCGAGCACCCGGGCCAGCGGCTGGGCGAGCGCCTCGATCAGCGTCACCTCGGCGCCGTACTCGCGGGCCGCGGCGGTGACCTCCAGCCCGATCCAGCCGCCGCCGACGACGACCACCCGACCGCCGCGCTGCAGCGCGTCCTTGAGCGCGTCCGCGTCGGGCAGCTTGCGCAGGGTGCGCACCCGGTCGCCGCCGGGCACGTTCAGCGGCAGCACCAGCGAGCCGGTGGTCAGCAGCAGCTTGCCGTAGCGGATCCGCTCGCCGGCGGCCAGCTCGACCTCGTGCTCGACCGGGTGGATCGCGCTGACCGGGGTGCCGCGGCGCAGGTCGACGCGCTGCTCGTCGTACCACTCGGCCGGGTGGACGGCGGAGCCCTCGCGCGGGTCCTTGCCGAGCAGGTAGCCCTTCGACAGCGGCGGCCGCTCGTACGGCAGCTCGTTCTCGTCGCCGATCAGCACGATCGGGCCGTCGAAGCCCTCCGCGCGCAGGGTCTCGGCGGCCTTCGCACCGGCGAGCCCGGCGCCGACGATCACGTACGGGTCCATGACGTCCCTCTCCCACACCTCACCCGGCCAGGCGGGCGTGCCAGGCCGGGGCGGACAGATCAGTGAGGCCGGCGACCTGATCGACGACCACGCGCAGCCGGGCGGCGTCGTCGGGTGCGGCCAGCCAGTCCGGCCGCAGTGCCGGGTCGAGCGCCGCCGGGGCGCGGTCGGTGAGCAGGACGATCAGCTCGGTGAGCAGTTCGCGCTGCCGGGACTGCACGGTGGTGACGTCGCGACGGTTCATCACGTACCGGGCGGCGACGGCCTTGAGCAGCGCGCACTCGGCGGCGACGCGGCGCGGCACGACCAGATCGGCGGCGTAGCGCCGGAGCGGGCCGTCGCCGGCGCGCTCCCGGGTCGCGGCGACCGCGGCGCTGACGAACCGTCCGGTGAGCTCGCTGGTGGCCCGCTTCAGCGCCACCTGGGCGCCGCGGCTGCCGTCGTAGTCGGCGAGGTCGCGCAGCACCGGCAGGTCGAGCAGGTCGTCGAGCACGGCGGCCAGGTCGCCGGCGGGCTCCGGCGAGTAGCTGTCCGCGGCCAGCTCGCAGACCGCGGCCCGGTCCAGCGACTCGATCTTCACGTGGCCGGCGTGCACGCCGTCCTCCACGTCGTGCACCGAGTAGGCCACGTCGTCGGCCCAGTCCATGACCTGGGCCTCCAGGCAGCGACGGCCGTCCGGGGCGCCGGCGCGGACCCAGTCGAAGGCCGGGCGGTCGTCGGCGTACACGCCGAACTTGCGCTCTCCCTCGCGGCGGGGCCACGGGTATTTCACCGTCGCGTCGAGGACCGCGCGGGTCAGGTTGAGCCCGGCCGGGGCGCCGTCGGGCGCGAGGATCTTGGCCTCCAGCCGGGTCAGCGCCCGCAGCGTCTGCGCGTTGCCCTCGAAGCCGCCGCAGGGCCGGGCGACCGCGTCCAGCGCGGCCTCGCCGTTGTGCCCGTACGGCGGGTGGCCGAGGTCGTGGGCCAGCCCGGCCGCGTCGACCAGGTCAGGGTCGCAGCCGAGCGCGGCACCGAGCTCGCGGCCGATCTGGGCCACCTCGAGCGAGTGGGTCAGCCGGGTGCGCGGGAAGTCCTCCTCGCCGGCCGCGACCACCTGGGTGGTGGCCGCGAGCCGGCGCAGCGCCTGGGAGTGCAGCACCCTGGCCCGGTCCCGCTCGAACTCCGAGCGGGTCACCGCGCCCGCGGCGATCTGGGCCCGCTTGGCGGGCTCGCGCACCCGCCGAGCCCGCTCCCACTCGCCGTATCCGTCCACCGCCCCCGAGCCTAGGACGTGTCGCCCCGTTGGCGGTGGACGCCGATCACGCAGGTCAGCGGGAGTCGGAGCCGGTGGTCTCGATCGCGGCGCGACCGGCCTCCAGCCGGGCGACCGGAATGCGGAACGGCGAGCAGGAGACGTAGTCGAGCCCGACCTTGTGGAAGAAGTGCACCGAGTCGGGGTCGCCGCCGTGCTCGCCGCAGACGCCGACCTTGAGGTCCGGCCTGGTCTCCCGGCCCTCCTTGGTGGCGATCTCCACCAGCCGGCCGATGCCCTCGGTGTCCAGCGACTCGAACGGCGAGACGCCGAAGATGCCGAGGTCGAGGTACTTGGAGAAGAACGCGGCCTCGACGTCGTCGCGGGAGAAGCCCCAGCCCATCTGGGTCAGGTCGTTGGTGCCGAAGGAGAAGAACTGCGCCGCCTCGGCGATCTGCCCGGCGGTCAGCGCCGCCCGCGGCACCTCGATCATCGTGCCGATCAGCGTGTCGACCTCGACGCCGGTCTCGTCCTTGACGGCGGCGAGCACCTGCTCGGTCTCGTCCTTGATGATCTCCAGCTCCTGCACCGCGCCGACCAGCGGGATCATGATCTCCGGCTTCGGGTCGCCGCCGGCCTTCTTGCGCTCGGCCGCGGCCTCGGCGATCGCCTTGACCTGCATGCCGAACAGGCCCGGGATGACCAGGCCGAGCCGGACACCGCGCAGGCCGAGCATCGGGTTCGCCTCGTGCAGCCGCTGCACCGCCTCCAGCAGCAGCTTGTCCCGCCCGACGTCCTCGCCCTTGGACTCGGCCACCGCGACCTTGACCGACAGCTCGGTCAGGTCGGGCAGGAACTCGTGCAGCGGCGGGTCGATCAGCCGCACGGTGACCGGAAGGCCGTCCATCGCGGTGAAGATGCCGACGAAGTCTTCCTTCTGCAGCGGCTCCAGCGCGTCGAGCGCGGCCTGCCGCTCGTCGTCGGTGTCGGCCAGGATCAGGTCCTCGACCAGCTGGCGGCGGTCGCCGAGGAACATGTGCTCGGTGCGGCACAGCCCGATGCCCTGGGCGCCGAAGCGGCGGGCCCGCTCGGAGTCCTCGGGGTTGTCGGAGTTGGCCCGTACGCCGAGCCGGCGCACCTCGTCGGCGTGGCTGACCAGCCGGTGCACGGCCGCGACCAGCGCGTCCGAGTCGGCGGACAGGGTGCCCTCGAAGTACTGCACGACCGGGGAGGCCTGCACC
Source organism: uncultured Actinomycetota bacterium (assembly GCA_963770145.1). GTDB lineage: Bacteria > Actinomycetota > Actinomycetes > Mycobacteriales > CADCTP01 > CADCTP01. The sequence goes on from CAVYOJ010000013.1 coordinate 26,225, forward strand.
GGCACCTCGCCGAGATAGACCCTGCCGCTGGTGCCGTCGATCGACACCACGTCGCCCTCGTTGACGACGAGCCCGCCGGGCGCGGTGAACTTCCGCCCGCGCAGGTCGACCTCGAGCTCCTCGGCGCCGCAGACGCAGGTCTTGCCCATGCCGCGGGCGACGACCGCCGCGTGCGAGGTCTTGCCGCCGCGGGAGGTGAGGATGCCCTGCGCGGCGATCATGCCGACCAGGTCGTCCGGCGTCGTCTCGCGGCGGACCAGGATGACCTTCTCGCCCTTGGCGGCCAGCTCGGCGGCCCGGTGCGACTCGAAGACGGCCTTGCCGACCGCGGCGCCGGGGCTGGCGTTCATGCCCTTGGCGATCTGCTGCTTGTCGACCTTCTCGTCGAAGGTCGGGAACATCAGCTGGGCCAGCTGCGCGCCGGTGACCCGCTGGATCGCCTCGGAGACGTCGATCTGGCCCTCGTCCACGAACTGCGACGCGATGACGAACGCGGCCGCCGCGGTCCGCTTGCCGACCCGGGTCTGCAGCATCCAGAGCTTGTTGCGCTCGATGGTGAACTCGATGTCGCAGAGGTCCTTGTAGTGGCCCTCGAGCGTGGCCATGATCTCGATCAGCTGGTCGTACGCGGGCTTGTCGATGCCCTCGAGGTCGTGCAGCGAGAGGGTGTTGCGGATGCCGGCGACGACGTCCTCGCCCTGCGCGTTCTGCAGGTAGTCGCCGTAGATGCCCTGGGCGCCGGAGGCGGGGTCGCGGGTGAACGCGACGCCGGTGCCGGAGTCCATGCCGGTGTTGCCGAAGACCATCGACTGCACGTTGACCGCGGTGCCGAGGTCGGCCGGGATGCGCTCCTGGCGGCGGTAGAGGATCGCGCGGTCGGCGTTCCACGAGTTGAACACGGCCTGCACGGCCAGGTTCATCTGCTCGCGCGGCTCCTGCGGGAACTCGCGGCCGCCGTGCTCGCGGACGACGCCCTTGAACTGCTCGACGATCGTCTGCAGGTCGGACGCGTCGAGGTCGAGGTCGTTCTTGGTGCCCTTGGCCTTCTTGGCCTCGTCGAGGATGTCCTCGAAGTGCTCACCCTCGATGTCCAGCACGGTCTTGCCGAACATCTGGACCAGGCGCCGGTACGAGTCCCAGGCGAACCGCTCGTTGCCGGACTGCTTGGCCAGCCCCTGCACCGAGGAGTCGTTGAGCCCGATGTTGAGGACCGTCTCCATCATGCCGGGCATGGAGAACTTGGCCCCGGACCGTACGGAGACCAGCAGCGGGTCCTCCGCGTCGCCGAGCGTGCGGCCGATCGCCTGCTCCATCGCCCGGAGGTGGCTGGTGACCTCGCCGGCCAGCTCGGGCGGCTCGCTGCCGGTGGTCAGGAAGGTCGTGCAGGCCTCGGTGGTGATCGTGAACCCGGGCGGGACCGGGAGACCCAGGTTGGTCATCTCGGCGAGGTTGGCACCCTTGCCACCCAGCAGATCCTTGAGGTCCTTGTTTCCCTCGCTGAAGTCGTACACGTACTTGGGCACGATGAGCTCCTCCGATGCGGTCCCTTCACAAAGCCTATCGGGACGCCGGGCCGAGGCTGCCGACCACCGTACGGCCGCCCTGGACGACCGCCTGCAGGTGCCGGTCGGGTCTCGTCAGCACCGTGATGTCGGCCAGCGGGTCGGCGTCGAGGAGGAGCAGGTCCGCACGGGCTCCCCGTTCGATCCTTCCCAGGTCCGGCTGATCCAGTAACGCGGCGGCGTCGACGGTCGCCGCCCGCAGCACCTCGCCGGTCGGCTGCACCTGCGCCCGCAGGGTGAACTCGGTCAGCTGGGCGTCGTGCATGGCCCCGAGCAGGTCGGTGCCGTAGACCAGGCGTACCCCGGCGGTGCTGGCCAGCTCGATCGAGCGCAGCCCGGCGTCGCGGACCCGCTGCAGCTTGGCCAGCTGGTCGGCCGGCATCCCCTCGTCCGCGCCCCGGCCGGCCAGCGCCTCGTACGTGGCCAGCGTGCCGACCAGGAACATCCCCTTGTCGGCCAGCAGCCGTGCGGTCGCGCCGTCGATGAGGTTGGCGTGCTCGACGCAGCGGAAGCCGGCCTGCGCGGCCCGGGTCACGCTGGCGGCGGTGTACGCGTGGCCGGTGACGTACCGGCCGGCGTTGGTGGCCTCCTCGACGAACGCGGCCAGCTCGTCCCGCGAGTACTGCAGCGAGTCCAGCCGGTCGGTCGGCGAGCTGATCCCGCCGGAGACCATCACCTTGAGGAAGTGGGCACCGCGGCGCAGTTCGTCCCGGGCCGCCAGCCGGACCGCGTCCACCCCGTCGGCGATCCGGGACAGCCCCTCGCCGCCGCCGGCGTGCCGGTCGTCGCCGGCCTCCCGTGCGTCCCCGTGCCCGCCGGTCTGGCTGATCGCGTGCCCGCAGAAGAACAGCCGCGGGCCCGGGATCGTCCCGTCCGCGACCGCCGCCGCCAGGCCGGCGTCGGCGCCGCCGGCGTCCCGGACCGTGGTGAACCCGCGGTGCAGCATCGCCGCCAGCAGCCCCGCCGCCTTCAGGGCCGTGTACGACGCCGGCCGCCGCGGCACGCTGCCGAGGTCGGCGTGCCAGGCCTTGACGTGCACGTGCGCGTCGATGAGCCCGGGCAGGACCGTACGGCCGCGGACGTCGGGAGTCTGCGCGCCGGGCTCGGCCGGCGTGCCGGCGGGCCGGACGTCGACGATCCGGTCGCCGTCGACGACCACCTGCCGGCCCGGGACCGTCCGCCCGGCCAGCACGTCCACGACCGCGACGTCATCCAGAACGGTGACCGGCACCGGGCGACCTTACGTCCGGGCGATCCCGCCCCTACGGTCGGCACCCGTGCGAGCCGCGGGTCGGGCGCGGTGGGTCGCCGGCCGCCCTGGCCGGCCCCGGCCGACAGGAGGCGGGTCGTGATCGGTCCCGGCTTCGGCGAGACGCTCGCCGGTGCCCGCGACGGCGATGAGCACGCGTTCGCGCTGCTCTGGCGCGACCTCAACCCGGCGGTGCTGCGCTACCTCCGGGTGGTCGCGCCGGGCACCGCCGAGGACACCGCGGCCGACGTGTGGCTGGAGGTCTGCCGGGGCCTTGGGCGGTTCCGCGGCGACGAGGCCGGCTTCCGGTCCTGGGTGTTCACCGTGGCCCGGATGCGCGCCATCGACGCGGCCCGGCAGGCCGCCCGGCGACCGGTACGGCCGATCCCGCCGGACCAGCTGCCCGACCGGCCGGCCGTCGACGACCCGGCCGAGGCCGCCGTCGAGGCGCAGGCGACCCGGGAGGCGCTGGCGCTGATCGCGACGCTGCCGCCGGACCAGGCCGAGGTCGTGGCCCTGCGGGTGATCGCCGGCCTGGACGCCGCGCAGGTCGGCGAGATCGTCGGCAAGCGGGCCGGCACGGTGCGCGTGCTCGCCCACCGCGGCCTGCGGCGGCTGGCCCAGCACCTGGCCGAGCGGACGGGGGTGTAACGCCGTGCGACCCGGCGACGCTTTCGACGACGAGATGCGCCGACAGCCGGAACTCCGTCCCGCCGCTCGACCCAGCCATGGCCGAGCGGTTGCTGGACGGCACCGCGCACGAGGACGACGTCCCGCCTGGCTACCGGGACGTCATGCGCGTGCTGGCCGCCGCCGCCTCCCCCTCCCCGGTCCCCTCCGTGGAGGCGGCGGCGCTGGCCGCGTTCCGGTCGACGCGTCGACCCGTCGATCCCCCCAGGAGGAGCTCCGTGCTCAGCAAGCTACTCGGCGCGAAGGCAGTCGCCGCCATCGTGCTGGGGACGGCGGCGGTGGGAACCGCCGCCGCGGCCGCGACCGGCACCCTGCCGGACTCGGCCCAGGCCAGGGCGCACCACATCGTCGCCGCGGTGCCGGACGCGCACCCGGCCGGCCACGGGGCCGGTGCCGTCACGGCCGCCACGCACACCCCGCGGGCCGGCGGTGCGAGCGACCACCCGACGCTGCCGGGCGTCGCCGGGCTCTGCCAGGCGTACGGGTCGGGCTCCGGCGCGGAGAACGGCGGCCGGCTCGACTCGACCGCGTTCGGCCGGCTGTCGGACGCCGCGGGCGGCGCGGACAAGATCGCGGCGTACTGCCGGACCGTCACGGCGGCCGCGACCCGCGCGGCCGGCGCCGCGGCCGGTGACCGCACCAGCCTCGCCGGCGCCTGCCGGGCGTGGCTGGCGGCCGACCGGGCGGGCCGCGCGCCGGCCGCGGCGGTGCTCGACCGGCTGACCACGGCCGCCGGCGGCGCCGACGCGATCGCGCCGTACTGCGCGGCGCTGGTCGGCGAGGACAAGGCGGGCGACCCAGCCCGGCCGGCCCTCGGCCGCCCCGTCGGCGACCCCGCGCGGCAACGCCCCGAGCGCACCGCCGGGCAACGGACACGGCCAGGGCACTCCGTCCCACCCGGCACCCCCCACGCCGCGGGGCTGAGCACCCCGCCGGCGGCACCGCCCGGAGGCTCCGGGGCGCGCGGTGCCGCAGCCTCCGGCCGTCCGTAGGCCCACGGACGGCCGGAGGCCTCCCGACGGGCGGACCCCGACCCGCCCGAAGCCCGCACGGGCGGCCGGCCGACAGCCGGCCCCCGTGCGGTGCGCAACGTACCGATCACATCCGAATGACGACGCCGGCACGCGAACCGTGTAAGAAAGGCGGACGACGGCGACGGCTCATCCAGCCTCGCCGGCAGGACGGACCCGGTCACCGGCCGGGGTCGCGGAACGGACGGGATCGCTGTGACGAACGGCATCGAGGACACCGGGCAGGCGGAGAGCGCGCTGCGCCGGGAACTGGCCAGGCGGACCGCGGAAGTGGAGTCGCTGCGGGACGAGGTCGCGGCGCTGACCGAGAAGCTCGGCGGGTACGACGAGCAGGTCGTCGAGTGGCGGGCCAAGGCGGCCGAGTACGACGCGCTGATGCAGACCAAGACCATGCATGCGGTCCGGATACCGCGCGCGATCTACGGCCGCATCCTGGCCCGCCGCACCCACTGATCCAGGTCGGACGCGGCCGGCCGGCCGCGCTGCCGGACCTGTGCCACCGGGTGGCACGGGCCCGGCACGCCTCCGGGAGTGGAGCCGTCACCGAGGCGGCCGTACCTGGAGGAGATCCACTCGGTCCGTGCCTCCCGGCACCGCCGCTCCCCCTCCGCCGCCGTCCTGCCCGTCTCGATGGACAGAGCCCGCGGCGGCGGGCCGAGATACACCCTCAGCAGCCAGGCAACCGCTCGGCCAGGTACGTCGTCACCTGGTCGAGGCCGACCCGCTCCTGCTGCATCGAGTCGCGGTCCCGGACCGTCACCGCGTCGTCGGTCAGCGTGTCGAAGTCGACCGTGAGGCAGAACGGCGTGCCGATCTCGTCCTGCCGGCGGTAGCGGCGGCCGATCGCGCCGGCGTCGTCGAACTCGACGTTCCAGGACTGCCGGAGCACGGCGGCCAGGTCGCGGGCCTTCGGCGACAGGTCGGCGTTGCGGGACAGCGGCAGCACCGCGGCCTTGACCGGCGCGAGCCGCTGGTCGAGCCGCAGCACGGTCCGCTTCTCCGGCTTGCCCTTGGCGTTGGGCGCCTCGTCCTCCGCGTAGGCGTCGACCAGGAAGGCCATCATCGGCCGGTCGACGCCGGCCGCCGGCTCGATCACGTACGGCACCCAGCGCTCGCCCTTCTCCTGGTCGAAGTACGACAGGTCGGCGCCGGAGTGCTTGGAGTGCGTGGTCAGGTCGAAGTCGGTGCGGTTGGCGATGCCCTCGAGCTCGCCCCACTCCGAGCCGGCGAAGTGGAACCGGTACTCGATGTCGACGGTGCGCTTCGAGTAGTGGGACAGCTTCTCCTTCGGGTGCTCGTACTGGCGCAGGTTGTCCGGGTCGATGCCGAGGTCGACGTACCAGCGGGTGCGCTCGTCGATCCAGTAGTCGTGCCACTCCTCGTCGGTGCCGGGCTCGACGAAGTACTCCATCTCCATCTGCTCGAACTCGCGGGTGCGGAAGATGAAGTTGCCCGGGGTGATCTCGTTGCGGAACGACTTGCCGATCTGGCCGATGCCGAACGGCGGCTTCTTCCGGCTGGACTGCTGCACGTTGAGGAAGTTGATGAAGATGCCCTGCGCGGTCTCCGGCCGCAGGTAGGCCAGGCCCGACTCGTCCTCGGTCACGCCGAGGTGGGTCGGACAGCAGGCCGTTGAACATCTTCGGCTCGGTGAACGCGCCGCGGGTGCCGCAGTTGGGGCAGACGACGTCGGCCAGGCCGTTCTCCGGCGGGTGGCCGTGCTTCTCCTCGTACGCCTCATCGAGGTGGTCGGCCCGGAACCGCTTGTGGCACGACTGGCACTCGGTCAGCGGGTCGACGAACGCCTGCACGTGGCCGGAGGCCTCCCAGACCTCGCGGGCCAGGATGACCGACGAGTCGAGGCCGACGATGTCGTCGCGGCCCTGCACCATCGACTTCCACCACTGGCGCTTGATGTTGTCCTTGAGCTCGACGCCGAGCGGACCGTAGTCCCACGCCGCGCGCTGCCCGCCGTAGATCTCGCTGGACGGGTAGACGAAGCCCCGGCGCTTGGCGAGGCTGACGATGGTGTCGATGCGGTCGGCAGGCACGGTTGCACTCCATCCGGCTGGCGGTCGGTGAGAGTGTCGAATCTACCTGGGCGTTTCGTCGGTACCCAGCGGGTATCCGGGGCCGGCGGTGTCGGCGTCCGGGGCCCGGTCGCTGGCGGCGGTCGCGGTGATGCCGTCCGGTCCGGCGGTGACCAGCTCCTCGAACGCGCCGGCGTCGTCGCGGGCCTGCGCCAGCAGCGGGGTCGCGGCCAGCTTGACGTCGTACGTGCCCAGGGCCCGGCGGTAGGCCCCGACCCCGTCCCACTCGCTGACCAGCACCCACTCGGCCGGGTCGTCGACCGCGCGGCCGGCGTGCCCGCGCCGGAAGCCGGGCCGGGCGGCCAGCGCGGCCAGCGCCGCCCGGGCCAGCTCGGCGAACCGGTCGCCCTCGGCCGGCGGCACGGTGAAGCGGGACACCACGAGCACGCGCCCACCCCCACCACCACGACCAGGCTCCGCCTGGGAGGATCGGTGCGGACCCGGCCGGACCCGCCGCCGGGAACCGTACCGAAAGGCGGTGAGCGCGTGTCGTCCCCGCTCCGCCGGTCCGTCGAACGCCGCAGCACCGGCCCGCTGACCTGGCTCGCGACCCGCCCGCGCTGGGTGCCGTTCGTGCTGGTGCTGGCGCTGCTGCTGGGCGGGCTGTTCGCGCCGCCGGTGATCGGCGCCGGCTGCCTGCTCGTGCTGCTGCTCGCGCTGCTCTGGCTGACCTACCTGGCCTGGCCGAGGCTGGACGGCGAGCGGCCGGCTGACCCGGCTGCTGGTCGTCATCCTGGTCGGGTACGTGCTGGTGCAGCGGCTGGTCTGAAACCGTCTGCCGCGGAACTGTTCCGCTGCGGAACGAGTACCGTGGCCACATGGCTGCCACGGCCCCTGACCTCGGGTTCCTGTTCAACCACGCCGGCCACGTCGTCGACACCGAGCTGACCGCGAAGCTGGCCGAGCTGGGCACCACCCCGCGGGAGATCTGCGTGCTGGGCAAGGCGCTCGGCGCCGAGCTGACCCAGTCCCGGCTGGGCGAGCTGGCCGGCCTGGACAAGACCACGATGGTCGTGACGATGGACAAGCTGGAGCGGGCCGGGCTGGCCGAGCGGCGCCCGTCCGCGACCGACCGCCGGGCCCGGATCGTCGCGGTCACCCCGGCCGGGGAGAAGCTGCTGGCCGCCGGGCAGAAGGTGGTCGACCGGGCGCACGTCGACATGCTGTCCGCGCTGCCCGAGGCCGACCGCGAGGTCTTCGTCCGGTGCATGTCCGCGCTGGTGGGCGACCGGCTGGCCCGGCCGGTGGTCAGCGATCGGTCGGTACGCCGCCGGCGGTGATGTACTCCGCATCGGGATAGTTCTGCTCGGGACTATCTGCTACGGTCGCTTCTATGACCGGATCTTCGCGACGGGCCGCGCTGGCCGTGCTCTGCACCGGCATGCTCATGATCATCTTGGACGGCACGATCGTCACGGTCGCGCTGCCCTCGGTCCAGGCCGCGCTCGGTTTCTCCGCCTCGGGGCTGGCCTGGGTGGTCAACGGCTACCTGGTCGCGTTCGGCGGACTGCTGCTGCTCGCCGGCCGGCTCGGCGATTTGCTCGGCCGGCGCCGCACGTTCCTGGCCGGGTTGGCCGTGTTCACCGTGGCGTCGCTGGCCTGCGGGCTGGCGACCGGGCCGGCGACGCTGGTGGTGGCCCGGTTCGTGCAGGGCGCCGGCGGGGCGGCCGCATCGGCGGTGGTGCTCGGCATGGTGGTGACGCTGTTCCCGGAGCCGCGCGAGCGGGCCAGGGCGATCGGCGTGGTCACGTTCGTCGGCGCGGCCGGGGCCTCGCTCGGGCTGGTGCTCGGCGGCGTGCTCACCGAGGCGCTGGGCTGGCGGTCGGTGTTCCTGGTCAACCTGCCGATCGGCGTCCTCGCGCTGGCCGCGGCGATGCGGGCGCTGCCCCGCGACCGCGGTGCCGGGCTGGCCGCGGGCGCCGACGTGCCCGGCGCGGTGCTGGTGACCGCCGGGCTGATGCTCGGCGTGGCCACGATCGTGCAGGCGCCGGACCGGGGCTGGACCTCGCCCTGGACGCTCGGGGCCGCGGTCGCGGCGGTCGGGCTGCTGGCCGGCTTCGTGCTGCGGCAGGCACGGGCGACCCGGCCGCTGCTGCCGCTGCGGATCTTCCGGTCCCGGGCGGTCTCCGGGGCGAACGGCGCGCAGGTGCTGATGATCGCCGCCGCGCTCGGCTTCCAGTTCCTCTCCGCGCTGTTCCTGCAGCAGGTCCTCGGCTACGGCGCGGCCCGCACCGGCCTGGCCGTGCTGCCGGTCGCGGTCTCGATCGGGCTGCTCTCGCTCGGGCCCGGCCGGCCGGCTGGCGCAGCGGTTCGGCCCGCGGCCGGTGCTGCTGGCCGGGCTGGGCTGCTCGCGGTCGGGATGGCGGTGCTGGCCCGGCTGCCCGCCCAGGCCTCGTACCGGTGGACCTGCTGCCGGCGCTGCTGCTGCTCGGCGCCGGGGCCGGGCTGGCGCTGCCCACGGTGACCGCGCTGGCGATGTCGGACGCGACCGAGGCCGACGCCGGGCTGGCGTCCGGGCTGGCGAACACGTCCCAGCAGATCGGCGGCGCGCTCGGCATCTCGGTGCTGGCCGCGGTGGCGGCGGCCCGGACCGCGGCGCTGGGCGGGTCGGGGGCCGGTGGCGCTGGCCGGCGGGTTCCGGCTGGCGTTCGCGCGTCGCCGGCGGTGCTCGCGCTGGGCGCGCTCGCGGTCGCGGCGGTGGCGTTGCGGACGCCGGCGTCGCGTGCGGTGCGGCGGGCGCGGCCCTGCCCGGCCTGACCCGGTCGGTGCTGCTGCGGACGCCGGCGCCGCGGTCCGTCGACCGCGCGGCCCTGTCCGGCCTGAGCCTCAGCGCGGCGCGGCGGCGTCGACGGCGCCGCCGTAGCGGCGGTCGCGCTTCGCGTACAGCTCGCAGGCCCGCCAGAGGTCGCGCCGGTCGAAGTCGGGGAACAGCGTGTCGAGGAAGACCAGCTCCGCGTACGCCGACTGCCAGAGCAGGAAGTTGGACGTGCGCTGCTCCCCGGACGAGCGGATGAACAGGTCGACGTCCGGCAGGTCGGGCTCGTCGAGGTGGCGGGCGATCATCCGCTCGTCCACCTTCTCCGGGTCGACCCGGCCGGCGGCGACCTCGCGGGCGATCGCCTTCGCGGCGTCGGCGATCTCCGCCCGGCCGCCGTAGTTCACGCAGAACTGCAGCGTGATGGCCGTGTTGTCGACGGTCATCCGCTCGGCGTCGGCCAGCTCGGAGATCACCGACCGCCACAGCCGGGGCCGGCGGCCGGCCCACCGGATCCGCACCCCGAGCGCGTTGAGCTCGTCCCGGCGGCGGCGGATCACCGCCCGGTTGAAGCCCATCAGGAAGCGCACCTCGTCCGGCGAGCGGCGCCAGTTTTCGGTCGAGAACGCGTACGCGCTGAGGGTGCCGATGCCGAGCTCGATGGCGCCGTGGATGACGTCGAGCAGCGCGGCCTCGCCGGCCTCGTGGCCCTTGGTCCGGGGCAGCCCGCGCTGGTTGGCCCACCGGCCGTTGCCGTCCATGACCAGCGCGACGTGCCGCGGCACCAGCTCGGCCGGGATCGCCGGCGGCCGCGCCCCGGACGGATGCGCCGGCGGCGCCGGCCACCCGCGCCCTCGCACCGACTCACGCGGACTCGTCTCCCGGGGACGCCACCCGCAGCCCGGCCATCTGCGCTGCGTCCACCATCCGCCGGTCATACGTCACCAAAGCCTCCAGACCGACCTCCAACCGCTGGGCCGTCGCGAGGTGGATCGCATCGAGGGATCGGATGCTGGCAGGCTCGACCCACGCCGCGGCCGACGCCAGCGGCCCGTCGATGATGATCAGCGACGTCTCGGCGAGCACCTTCTCGGCGGCGCCCACCCGCTCGGGCTCAGTCCGGGCCACAGCCCGTATCACCTCCGTCCGCGCGACCATTGAGGAGACCACGACGCGGTCGCCGACGAAGGTCCGGAGATCTTCGGACTCCGGCTCTTCGACGACAAGCTTCACCAGAGCCGAGCTGTCCAGGTAGATGCTCATCTCAGCGGTCGTCCTCGTCCCGCATCTGCTGTAGGACCTCGCTCAGCGTCGGCTTGCCGGGCGTGGCCGGCAGCGGCTTCGGCAGCAGGCCGCGGCGTCGTCGCCCCCGGACGAGCAGGCCTTGGGCTTCCAGCCGGTCGAGCACCTCGTCGCCGGTGGTGCGGATCGGGCTCAGCAGCGCGATGGGGTGGCCGTGGTCTGTGACCCGAAGCGTCTCGCCCTGCGCCACGCGGCGCAGGAACACGCTCAGGTTCTGGCGCAACTCGCCCACTCCAACGTCGTCCACGCGGTTCAGGGTATGCGGCTCGGCGCTCATGTAGCAGAGACTAGCAGAATATGTCAGTATGGTTGCACCCGCTCGACGAGAGGGAGGGAGCGCAGGCCGCGCTCGAGGTGCCACTGCAGGTGGGCGGCGACCAGGCCGCTGGCCTCCCGGCGGGCCGCAGCCCCGCTGGCCTCGGCGGTGGCCCAGTCGCCCGACAGCAGCGCGAACACCAGCGCGATCGACTCCGGGTCGGGCGTGGACGACCCGGCCGGGCGGCAGTCGGCGCACACCGCTCCCCCGACCGGCACCGAGAACGCCCGGTGCGGCCCGGGCGCACCGCAGCGCGCACACTGGGCCAGCGCCGGCTCCCACCCGGCCGACGACATGGCGCGGACCAGGAACGCGTCGAGCACCAGCGACGGGTCGTGGGTCCCGGCGGCCAGCCCGCGCAGCGCGCCGACGACGAGCAGGTAGAGCCGCAGCGACGGCTCCCGCTCCTCCGCGGTCAGCCGCTCGGCCGTCTCCAGCACCGCGGTCCCGGCGGTGTAGCGCCGGTAGTCGCCGACGATGTCCTTCCCGTACGCCCCGATGGTCTCGGCCTGGGTGACGATGTCCAGCGAGCGGCCGGTCCAGAGCTGCAGGTCGACGTGGCTGAACGGCTCCAGCCGGGCGCCGAACCGGGACGTGGTCCGGCGCACCCCCTTGCCGACCGCGCGCACCCGCCCGGTGCGCCGGGTCAGCAGCGTGACGATGCGGTCGGCCTCGCCGAGCTTCTGCACCCGGAGCACGACGCCCTCGTCCCGGTACAGGCTCACCGCGCCAGTCTCGCACCGCGGTCCGACCAAATCCGGTTGACCGGCGGCGTACTTCTCAGACATGGGAACGACACAGCTGGAGCGGCTGGAGGACGCCACCGACGCCGACGGCGTCGCGTTCCACCGGCTGATCACCGCGGCCGAGGCGGTCGACCGCCCGGAGGACCCGCCGACCGAGCTGATCGAGGCCGCTGGCCGGCTGCGGTGGCGCCGGGACGACCGGCGGGTCCTGCGCTGGGTCGTCCGCAGCGACGACGGGATGGTCGGCCACGTCGTGCTGGTGCTGCCCGATCTCGACAACAAGCACCTGGCCATGGCCAACGTCACCGTGCACCCGGACGCACCGCCGGCACGGGCTCGGCACCGCGCTGCTGCGCGAGGCCGTGGCCGTGGCCGCCGCCGACGGCCGGAGCACCTTCCTGGCCGGGGCGGACGACGGCGGCGCCGGCGAGGCGTTCTGCCGGGCTCGCGGCCTGCGGCTGGTGCAGCCCGCGACCGGCTGTCCCTGCTGCGGCTGGCCGACGTGGACTGGGCCGACGTCGAGGCGCTGGCCGCCGCCGCGCATCCCGGCTACCGGCTGGCGCGCTGGACCGACCGCTGCCCGGACGAGCTGCGTCGAGCAGTTCGCGGTGGCCAAGACGGCGATGAACGATGCGCCGACCGACGACGCCGACGTCGGACGGCCGGGTCTACTCCGCCGAGGTGATCCGAGCGGGACGAGCAGGGCCGGCGGGCGATCGGCTTCAGCTCGTGGGCGACGGTCGCCGTGCACGAGCCGACCGGTGCGGTCGCCGCGCTCACCGAGCTGCAGGTCGCTCGGCCGCCGCGGGCCTACCAGGACGACACGGCGGTGGTGCCCGACCATCGCGGGTCCGGCCTCGGCCTGTGGGTCAAGGCGGACATGCTCCGCCGGCTGCGGGCCGAGCGGCCGGAGTTCACCGAGGTGATCACCGGCAACGCGGCGAGCAACGCGCACATGCTGCGGATCAACGACCCGGCTCGGCTACCGGCCGTACCGGGCGACGCCGAGTGGCAGGGCGAGGTCGGCGAGCTGGTCAGCCGGCTGGGGTGAGCTGCCGGGCGCCGGCCAGCGCCAGCACGGCGGCCAGCACGCCGGACCCGACCGCGACGCCGAACGCGGCCCGCCCACTGGCGGCGTCGACGACCTGGCCGGTCACCGACGCCGCGGCCGCCAGCCCGATGCCGATGCCGGTGCTGAACCAGGTCAGCCCCTCGGTCCGGGACGGCGCCGGGACCAGCTCCTCCAGCAGCGCGAACGCGGCGATCAGCGTCGGCGAGATGGTGAACCCGCCGACGAACACCAGCGCCGCCAGCACCGGCACGTTCGGCGCCAACGGCAGCGGCACGGTCACCAGCGGCGAGCAGCACGACGCCCCGGACGAACCGGGTCGGGCAGCGGCGCCCGCCACGCGCACGGTGCCGTACCAGAGGCCGGCGAGCAGGCTGCCGCCCGCGAGCAGCGCGAGCACGATCCCGGCCGCGGCGGGCTGGCCGCGCTCGTCGGTGAACGCGACGGTCGCCACCTCGACCGAGCCGAAGATGCCGCCGACGGCGAGCGCCGACCAGCACGAGCACCCGCACGCCGGCGCAGCCGCAGCACCGACGGCTGCCGCACGCCCGGCGCGCGACCGGGTGCGGCGGCGGCTCGGTGCGCCGCTGCGCGGCCAGCGCGAGCGAGCCGACCAGCGTGAAGACCGCCGCGGACAGCAGGCCGGCGGACGGGCGACACCGCCGTGGCGAGCACGGTCACCAGCACCGGGCCGACCACGAAGACGACCTCGTCGAGCACCGACTCCAGCGAGAACGCGGTCGGCAGCAGCGGGGTGCCGGACAGCGCGTGCGCCCAGCGGGCCCGGACCAGCGAGCCGGGCTGCGGGTAGCTGCCGCCGAACGACGGCGGCGGCCGGGAACAGCGTCCAGGACGGCGCGTCGGCCAGGGCGAGCGCGACCAGCCCGCCGAGGCCGGCCGCGTACAGGACCAGGGCCGGCAGCAGCACCCTGGCCTGGCCGTGCCGGTCGACCAGCCGGCCCAGCACCGGCGCGAGCAGCGCCTGCGCCAGCGCGAAGACGGCCGAGACGGCGCCGGCCAGCGCGTACGAGCCGGTGGTGGCCTCGACGAGCAGCACGACGCCGAGGGTCTGCATCGAGATCGGCAGCCGCGCAACGAGGCCGGCCGCGACGAACGCGACCGCCCCCGGAACCCGCAACACCTCCCGGTACGGACCGAGCACTGGCGACGGCCCTAGAAGCCCAGGCGGCGCAGCTGCCTCGGGTCGCGCTGCCAGTCCTTGAGCACGTTCACGTGCAGGTCCAGGTAGACCCGGCCGCCGAGCAGCGCCTCGATCTCCCGCCGCGCGGCGGTCCCGACCGTCGCGCAGCCGGGCGCCGCCGGAGCCGAGCACGATCGGCTTCTGGCTGTCCCGCTCGACGTGCACGGTCGCGTGGATCACGGTGAGGTCGTCCCGCTCGGCGACGTCTCGTCGATCGAGACCGCCAGCGAGTGCGGCAGCTCGTCCCGGACGCCCTCCAGCGCCGCCTCCCGGATCAGCTCGGCGATCCGGGTCTCGGTCGGCTCGTCGGTCAGCTCGTTGTCCGGGTAGAGCGGCGGGCCCTCCGGCAGCCGGGCGATGAGCAGGTCGGCGAGCAGATCGACCTGGAACTTCTCGACCGCCGACACCGGCACGATGTCGGCGAAGCTCCAGCCCGGCGGCCGCGCCCAGCTGCTGCGCGGCCACCAGCGCCGCGGCCACCCGGCGGCGGCTCGACCAGGTCGGTCTTGGTCACCACGGCGAGCACCGGCTTGCCGGCAGCGCGGCCAGCTCGCGGGCGATGAAGCGGTCGCCCGGCCCCGACCGGCACGTCCGCCGGCAGGCACAGCGCGATCACGTCGACGTCGGCCCAGGTCTCCCGGACCACCGCGTTGAGCCGCTGGCCGAGCAGCGTCCGGGGCCGGTGCAGGCCCGGGGTGTCGACGAGCACCAGCTGGGCGTCGGGCCGGGTGACGATGCCGCGCACCGCGTGCCTGGTCGTCTGCGGCCGGCTGATGGTGATCGCGATCTTCTCGCCGACCAGCGCGTTGGTCAGCGTCGACTTGCCCGCGTTCGGCCGGCCGACGAGGCTGGCGAAGCCGGAGCGGGAGGTCGTCACCCGGCCATCCTGCCAGGCCGCGACGGCTCTCTTCGTGAGTCACTCCACTGCCTGGCTGCTGGTCGCGGATCCGGCGCCGGAATCGAGCAACGGTTCCTGGGCAGTTCTTACCTGGAGGCAACCGGGAACATCGGCCGGCCCGGGGTACGTTGAGTCCGGCGTACCGACCTGGATCTGTGTCCCCGGGCTCCAACATCTGTCGCCACGAGCGACCACTCGCCGAGAGGCGACCAGCCGGGGCGGTGCGCTACGTACGAGAGGGCGGTCCCACCCGGGACCGCCCTCTCGGCGTCTCCCCGGCCGCGACCCCGGCGCGGCGTGCGGCAGGCGTCGTCAGGGGCGGGGGCGGCGACGATCACCGGGGCGCCGGGACGTGAGGTCGGCGACGGCGGCGCGGCCGGCGAGGTCGGTCCGGTCCCTCAGGGGCGGGGGGTGGCGACGATCACCGGAGCGGCGGGAGTGAGGTCGGCGACGGCGGCGCGGCCGGCGAGGTCGGTCCCGTCCCCGTCGGTGACCAGCGCCGCCGCCTCCAGACCGGTCGCCCCGCTGGCCACCGCGGCCACGACCGCGACCTGCAGCGCGGACAGCGCCAGCGAGGGCAGCGCCACGGTCGTGCCCACGTACGTGCGGCCGTCGGTGTCGCGGACCGCGGCGCCCTCGGCCGCCCCGACCCGGCCGCGGGCGGCCCGGGCCAGCGTCACGATCTTCGCGTCCTCGGCGTCCAGGTCGGTCACGGCGACGATCGTCGCAGGCCCTCCGGCGGCGCGGTCAGCCGGCAGGCGCAGAATCGACCCGTGTCCGGACAATTCCCGCCCGCTCCCCCGCCTCCCCCACCGCCGCCGCCGGCCGCCGGGCCGCCCGCTCCGAGCCAGCTGCGCCCGGTCGTCGCGCTGCTGCTGGCCAACCTCGGGCTCTCCGTGCTGCTGACGATCACCGTCCTGATCGCCCGGCACAGCGTCGTGGCGTACCAGCTGGACCACCGGCACATCACCGACCCGGCCCAGCGCGACGTCCTGCGCCGCAGCTACTCGGCCGGCATCTATGGCCGGGTGGTCGGCAACGTCGTGCTCAGCGTGGTCTACGTGTTCCTGGTGCGGGCGCTGCTCCGCGGCCGCCGCTGGGCGTACCGGCGGGTGATCCTGCTCGGCGCGCTCGGGATCGCGGGTCTGGTGCTCGTGCAGCTCACGCCGTACCCGGCCTGGATGCGGGCCGAGCAGCTGACCCAGGCCCTGGTGCTGGCGGCGCTGCTGTGGTTCGTGCTGCGGCCGCAGGTGCGCGCGCACTTCGCCAGCGGCCTGCCCGGCCGCGACACCCGCCGCTTCGGCAGACCTGCCTAGCGTCCCTCGTCAGAGGATTCGAGCGGTGCGAGGACTTCTGACGCGGGGCACTAGGTCTCGGCCGGCTGCTCCGCCGGCGCGCGGGTGCGGCCGGTGCGGGACGGCTCACGGTGCACCAGCACGGTGTCGATCCGGTTGCGCCGGCCGCCGGTGGTCTCGGCGGTCAGCGTCAGCCCGTCCAGCGACACGCGTCGCGCCCGGGATCGGCACCCGGCCGAGCTCCCGGGCCAGCAGCCCGCCGACCGTCTCCACGTCGCCGGCGTCCTCGATCGGCAGGTCGAACAGCTCGCCGAGGTCCTCCACCGCCATCCGCGCGGTCAGCCGGGCGGTGTCCTCGTCGACCCACTCCACCGTCGGCCGCTCGGTGTCGTACTCGTCCGCGATCTCGCCGACGATCTCCTCGAGGATGTCCTCGATCGTGACCACGCCGGCGGTCCCGCCGTACTCGTCGATCACGACCGCCATGTGCGTGCGCCGCGCCTGCATCTCCCGCAGCAGCTCGTCCACCGGCTTCGACTCCGGCACGAACGTCGGCGGCCGCATGAGCTCCTCGACCTTGGTCGCCCTGGCCTGCTGGTCCTGGGCCCGGGCGGCGAGGTCCTTGAGGTAGACGATGCCGACGATGTCGTCGACGTTGTCGCCGATCACCGGGATCCGGGAGAAGCCGCTGCGCAGCGCCAGCGCGAGCGCCTGCCGGACGCTCTTGCCGCGCTCGATCCAGACCACGTCGGTGCGCGGCACCATCACCTCGCGGGCGATCGTGTCGCCGAGCTCGAACACCGAGTGGATCATGTCCCGCTCGCCGTGCTCGACCACGCCGCGCTGCTCGGCCAGGTCGACCAGCTCGCGCAGCTCGGCCTCGGTGGCGAACGGCCCCTCCCGGAAGCCGCGTCCCGGCGTGATCGCGTTGCCGATGAGGATCAGCAGCGAAGCCAGCGGGCCGAGCACCCGGGCCAGCCCGTGCACGAGGCCCGCGGTCGCCAGCGCCAGCTGGTACGGGTGCTGCCGGCCGAGCGTGCGCGGCCCGACCCCGACCAGCACGTACGAGACGACGACCATGACCGCGACGGTGAACGCGACCGCCGTCCAGTGCGGGCCGAGCCAGCCGATCACCGCCTGCGCGACCAGCACCGTCGCGAGCGTCTCGCAGACCAGCCGGAGCAGCAGCAGCAGGTTGGTGTGCCGGGGCAGGTCGGACAGCACGACCAGCAGCCGCGCGCGCCCGGCGGTCGCCGCCGCGCTCCATCTCCTCGACCCGGGCCCGCGGACACCCGGACCAGCGCCGCCTCCAGGCCGGCGAGCACCCCCGCCAGCGGCACCAGCAGCGCCGCGACGACGAGCAGGACGACGTCCGTCCGGCTCATCTCCCACTCCTCGGACGGACCCGGCCTCGTCCCTCGGCCGGCTCAGCCCTCGTCGCTCCCCGCTCGCCCCGCGGGCCCTCGGCCTCGCTCATCGCCCACTCCTCGGACGGACCCGGCCTCGTCCCTCGCCCGGCTCAGCCCTCGTCGCTCCCCGCTCGCCCTGCGGGCCCTCGGCGCTCGCTCATCGCGCCTGCGCGCCCGCCCGCCAGGACTCGAGCAGCTTCGCCTGCAGGGCGAACATCTCCCGCTCCTCCTCCGGCTCGGCGTGGTCGTAGCCGAGCAGGTGCAACACCCCGTGCACGGTGAGCAGCTCCAGCTCGGCGGCCAGCGAGTGGCCGGCGGCGCGGGCGCCGCGGCGCGCGTACTCCGGGCAGAGCACGACGTCGCCGAGCAGCGTCGGCCCCGGCTCGCGCTCGTCCGGGCTGCGTGCGGTGTCCAGCTCGTCCATCGGGAACGCGAGCACGTCGGTCGGGCCCGGCTCGCCCATCCAGCGCTCGTGCAGCGCCGACATGCGGCCGACGTCGACCACGATCACCGACAGCTCGGCCAGCGGGCTGACCCCGAGCTGGTCGAGCGTGTGCCGGGCGACCGCGGACAGCGCCGCCTCGTCGACGTCGACGCCCGACTCGTTGGCGATCTCGATGCTCATGCCCGCTCCTCGGACCGACCGCCGGGCGCAGGCGCCGGACGGTCAGCCTCCTCGCGCTCGCTCATCGGCGCCGACCGCCGCGGGTGTTGGGGCGGGGGGCCGCGTGCACGACCTGCGCGTCGTACCGCGCGTACGCGTCGACGATGTCCCCGACCAGCCGGTGCCGCACCACGTCGGTGCTGGTCAGCTCGGCGAAGTGGACGTCCTCGACCCCGTCGAGGATGTCCCGCACCACCCGCAGCCCGCTGCGCTGCCCGGCCGGCAGGTCGACCTGGGTCACGTCCCCGGTGACCACGATCCTCGAGCCGAACCCGAGCCGGGTCAGGAACATCTTCATCTGCTCGGGCGTGGTGTTCTGCGCCTCGTCCAGGATGATGAAGGCGTCGTTGAGCGTCCGCCCCCGCATGTACGCCAGCGGCGCGATCTCGATCGTCCCGGCCTGGGTCAGCCGCGGGATCGACTCCGGGTCGACCATGTCGTGCAGCGCGTCCAGCAGCGGCCGCAGGTACGGGTCGATCTTGTCGTACAGCGTGCCGGGCAGGTAGCCGAGCCGCTCCCCCGCCTCCACCGCCGGCCGGGTCAGGATGATCCGGTTGACCTGCTTGGACTGCAGCGCCTGCACGGCCTTGGCCACGGCCAGGTAGGTCTTGCCGGTGCCGGCCGGGCCGATGCCGAAGACGATCGTGTGCCGGTCGATCGCGTCGACGTACCGCTTCTGGTTCAGCGTCTTCGGCCGGATCGTCCGGCCGCGGCGGGACAGGATGTTGAGGCTGAGCACCTCGGCCGGCCGCTCCGCCTCGCCGGCCTGCAGCATCCCGAGCGAGTGCCGGACGGAGTCGGCCGTGAGGGTCTGCCCGGCGGCGACGAGCTCGAGCAGCTCCTCGAACAGCCGCACGGCGAGAGCGTTGTCCGCCGGGTCGCCGCTGATCGTGATCTCGTTGCCGCGGACGTGGATGTCGCTGGCCAGCGCCTCTTCGATGATCCTCAGCAGCTCGTCCCGGGAGCCGAGCAGGCCGACCATGGCCTGCGAGCCGGGCACGACGATCTTGGTCTGAGCGGCGCGCTCTCGCTGGTGGGTGTGGTGGGCACGGGTCGGGGCGGCCCTGCTTCCTTCGGACGGAAATGTGACGCGACCAGTCTACCCGGGAGGCCACTCCAAATACCGGCCTCCGAGCACGTGGCCGTGCACGTGCGGCACGCTCTGGCCGGCGTCCGCGCCGGTGTTGAACACCAGCCGCCAGCCCGACCCGGCGACGCCCTCGTCGGCGGCCACCGCGGCCGCGGTGCGGTGCAGCGCGGTCAGGCCGTCCGGGTCGGTCGCGGCGAGCTCGGCCACGTCCGGGTGGTGCGCCTTGGTGATCACCAGGACGTGCGTCGGAGCCTGCGGGTTGAGGTCCCGGAAGGCCAGCGGTGAGCTCGTCCTCGCGGACCACGGTCGCCGGGATCTCGCCCGCGACGATCGAGCAGAACAGGCAGTCGGCCACGGCGGGATCGTACGGGTAAACGAATCCGGCCCCGGCGCGCGTCCTGTGAGCGTGACCACCATCGCGGCCGGGCAGCTCGGCCTCGCCGCCGAGACCACGCACGGTGCCCGTCCTGAGCCGGCCGGCGCCGCCGATCAGCGCGGACGACGCGGTCACCGCGCTCTACCTGGCGCACTACAGCGGGCTGGTCCGGCTCGCCGCGCTGCTGCTCGACGACGCCGGGGCGGCCGAGGAGGTCGTGCAGGACGCGTACGTGCGGATGCACGGGTCGTGGCGGCGCATCCGCGACCCGCAGGCGGCGGTCGGCTACCTGCGCACGACCGTGCTCAACCTGGCCCGGTCCCGGCTGCGGCACCAGCAGGTCGTGCGCCGGCACGCGCCGGCGCCGCTGCCGGACGCGCCGTCGGCCGAGCAGGGCGCGCTCGACCGGCTGGAGCATCGACCGCGTGGTCGCGGCCCTGCGCGGGCTGCCGGAGCGGCAGCGGGAGTGCCTGGTGCTGCGCTACTACGCCGACCTGTCCGAGGCCCAGATCGCCGCCGCGATGGGGATCAGCCCGGGCGCGGTGAAGTCGCACGCCTCGCGCGGGATGGCGGCGCTGCGGTCGGCGCTGGAGGCGCACCGTGCCGACTGAGCTGGAGGAGCTGCTGCGCCGGTCGCTGTCCGCCGAGGCCGAGCGGATCGAGCCGGGCGGCGACGGGCTGCGCCGGATCCGGGAACGGACCGTCCGGCCGGCCCGCGTCCGGTGGCGCTGGCGGACGCCGGCGCTCGTGCTGGCCGGCGCCGTCGCGGTGGTCGCCGCGCTGGCCGCGGCCCCGGCCGTGCTGCCCGCGCTGACCGCACGCCGCCGACCGCGGACCGAGCGCCGCGGCGCCCGACGTCACCCGGCCCGACGCCGATCGTGGCCGCCGGCGTGAATCGACATGCCGACGGTCTGGCCGTACGCAACGCGCGCCGACGGGTTCCGCGACGCCCCGGCCGCCCAGGCCGCCGGCACCGTACGGGGACCTGACCAAGCCGGACCGGGTCGCGCTGCGGTGGGTCGCCTCGTACCTGGGGGCGGACTCGCTGACCGCACGGTCCCGCGGCGCGCACCTGGCCGGGATCGCGGATCGAGGTGTCCCGCGGCGGCGCGCCGATCTCGCTGGTCTACCTGGTCCGGGTCCGGGTCGGCGACGACGCCCCGTACGTGGTCGTGGACGCGGACGCGCCGGACGGCTCGCTGACCCTGGACCAGGTCCCGACAGCGCCCGGCGGGCCGGTCACCGCCTGCGGCACCCTCGCCGGGCCCGCCCGGCTGGACGTGCAGCTGCGGGCGCCGGGCAGCGACCGGGTCCTGTCCCGGGTCGGCGAGCCGGTCGCGCGCCGGCGGCTGGTCGCGTGCACCTGCCGGCCCGGCCGCCACCGCCGCGGCAGCCGTGACCGCCTGGGCCAGCGGCCCCGACGGCGTCACCGCCTTCGCCTCCGCCCGGTCGGCTAGGCCCACGACTGCTTGGCGGCGCGGACGACGGCCGGCCGCGTTGACGGGGTGGACCGGGTAGCGGCCGACCCTCGACCGTGCCGGACGGCGCGGTCTCCGCGGCAATCTGGTGCGTCGGCCCGTAGTCCCGGCGCCGGCCGCCGACGTGCCCTAGTCCCAGCGGCCGGTGCGGAGCGGAGAGGGCGGCCAGCGCGGCGGCGCCGGCGGTCGAGGTGCGCAGCACCGGTGCGCCGAGGCGGACCGCGGTCGCGCCGGCCTCGGTGAACGCGGCCAGCTCGGCCTCGTCCAGCCCGCCCTCGGGGCCGACCACGAGCACGAGGTCACCGCCGTCCGGCAGCGGCACCGAGCCGAGCGGCACGTCCGCCGCCTCGTGCAGCACCAGCGCCCCGGCCGCCGGCCCGATCCGGCCGGCGACGTCCCGGGTGGACGCCGGCTCGGCCACCGACGGCAGCCAGACCCGGCGGGACTGCTTGGCCGCCTCCCGCGCGGTCGACCGCCAGCGCGCCAGCGACCGCTGCCCGCGGCGCGCCCTCCCAGCGGACGACCGACCGGGCGGCCGCCCACGGCACCACCTCGTCGACGCCGAGCTCGACCGCCAGCTCGACCGCCAGCTCCCCGCGGTCGCCCTTGGCCAGCGCCTGCACGAGCACGAACCGCGGGTCCGGCGGTGCCAGCCGGCGCACCGCGGTCACCGCGAGCTGGAGCCCGCCCTCGACCGGCCCGGCCACCACGCAGTCGGCGACCCCGCCGGCGCCGTCGGCGAGCACCAGCTGCCTCACCCGGCCGCAGCCGGCGGACCGTCGCCGCGTGGTGTCCCTCGGCGCCGTCGAGCACGGTCGACGCGCCGTCCGGCAGCGCGTCGACCAGGAAGACCGGCCGGGTGGTCACCGCCCGTTGAACGCGTCCCGCATCTTGGAGAACAGGCCGCCGCCGTGCCCCCGGGTGGAGACCGGCATGTCCTCACCGCGCAGCTCGGCGAACTCCGCAGCAGCGCCTCCTGCTCCTCGTCCAGCCGGGTCGGCGTCACGACCTGGACGTGCACGTGCAGGTCGCCGCGGCCGACCCCGCGCAGGTGCGGCACGCCGCGGGCGCGCAGCGGGACCACCGTGTCCGGCTGGGTGCCCGGCCGCACGTCGATCGTCCTCGTCGCCGTCGAGCGTGGTCAGCGTCAGCGTGGTGCCGAGCGCGGCCGCGGTCATCGGCAGCTGCACCCGGCAGTGCAGGTCGTCGCCCTCGCGGGTGAAGATGTCGTGCGGCAGCTCGTGGATCTCGACGTACAGGTCGCCGGCCGGGCCGCCGCCCGGGCCGACCTCGCCCTGGCCGGACAGCCGGATCCGCATCCCGTCCTCGACGCCGGCGGGCACCTTCACCGGCACCGTCCGGCGGGCCCGGACCCGGCCGTCGCCGCCGCAGCGTGCCGCACGGGCTCGGGATGACGATCCCGGTGCCGGAGCAGGTCGGGCACGGCCGGCTGGTCATCACCTGGCCGAGGAACGACCGCTGCACGCTCTGGATCTCGCCGCGCCCGCCGCAGGTGTCGCAGGTGGCCGGGTGGGTGCCCGGGCGCGGTGCCGGCGCCGGAGCAGGTCGCGCAGACCACCGCGGTGTCCACGGTCAGGTCCCTGGTCACCCCGAACGCGGTCTCGGCCAGCTCGAGGTCGAGCCGGATCAGCGCGTCAGCGCCCTGCCGGACCCGGCTGCGCGGGCCGCGCGGGTGGACGCGCCGAAGAACGCGTCCATGATGTCGCCGAGCCCGCCGAAGCCGCCGGCGAACGGGTTGCCGCCGGCGGCGCCGTTCTGGCGACAGCGGGTCACCGCCGAGGTCGACGATCTCCCGCTTCTGCGGGTCGGAGAGCACCTCGTAGGCGGTGGTGGCCTCCTTGAACCGCTCCTGCGCCCCGGGATCGGGGTTGACGTCGGGGTGCAGCTCCCGGGCGAGCTTGCGGTAGGCCCGCTTGATCTCCTCGCCCGTCGCATCCCGGCGCACGCCCAGCACGCCGTAGTAGTCGATCGCCACCAAACCCTGCCTTCTGGCACTCGATTGCCGCGACTGCCAGTCTACGTGGCCGTGCCAACCCCGCGGGTCAGCCGGCGGGGACTCACCGAGACGCCGACGCCGCCGCGGGTCGACCCGCCGTACCGGGCCTTCTCCGCGGCCAGGTCGAGCCGGCCGATCCGGCTGCGGGCGGCCAGCGCCTCATCGGTGATCAGGTCGGCCGGCAGCAACCAGGACACCTCGAACTCGATGCCGTCCGGGTCCTTGCCGTACAGGGCCTTGGTGGTGCCGTGGTCGGACGCGCCGACCAGCGCGCCGGCCTCGGCCAGCGTGCCCGCGATCCGCTCCAGCTCGTCGAGGGTGTCGACCTCCCAGGCGAGGTGGTAGAGCCCGACCGCGCCGCGCCCGGCCGGGGAGTCGGCCGCGTCCGCCCCGACCTCGAACAGCCCGAGGTCGTGGTCGTTGCTGCTGCCCTCGGCCTGCAGGAACGCCGCGCCGCCCATCCCCATCACCTGACGGAACCCGAGCACCTCGGAATAGAAGGCAACACTGCGGTTCACATCGCGGACATAGAGCACGGCGTGGTTGAGTCGCTGCACAGGCATGTCGATCTCCCTGGTCGGTGTGCAAAACGGTACGCTCAGTTAGTTGAGACTTCAAGCAAGGGACGGTCGGGGTGACACGCTGGCTGGACGAGGACGAGCAGCGGACATGGCGCTCGTTCTTGGCCACCTCTGAGTTGTTGTACGCGGCGCTGGACCGGCAGCTCCAGCGCGACGCCGGGATCACGCACGCCTCGTACATCGTGCTGGCCATGCTGTCCGAGGCGCCGGACCGGGCGCTGCGGATGAGCGACCTCGCCGTGCGGGCGAACTCGTCACCGAGCCGGCTCTCGCACGCGGTGGCCCGGCTGGAGGACCGCGGCTGGGTGCGCCGCGAGCCGGCGCCCAAGGACGGCCGCGGCACGGTCGCCGTGCTCACCGACGCCGGCATGGACATGCTGGTCCGGACCGCGCCCGGACACGTCACCGCGGTCCGCGAGCACCTGTTCGACCGCCTGAGCGCGGAGCAGGTCCGCGAGCTCGGCGACATCTGCGCGGCGGTCCTGGACGGGCTGAACCCAAATCGGGTAGCACCGCCCTGCTAAATCTGTGGCATGAGCCACATTGCAGCAGAAAACCCGCCTGGAGAGCGTTGAGCCGTGGTGACTTGTCGTCGGGGTGAACACCACACGGGGCCGGCGGTCGTCATGACCGGCCGCGCTCCGTCGCGCGACGCCGACAGAGTGCCCGACCACAGCCGCGGCTGGCGCCGCATCGCGGTGCCCGGCGAGCGGCCCGGCCCGCTGCTCGAGCTGGTCGTCATCGCGGTCATGTTCGGGGCGTACAAGCTGGGCCGGATCGTCGCGGCGAAGCACGTCGGCACCGCGTTCGACAACGCGTACGTGGTCTGGGACCTGGAGCGGCTGCTGCGGCTGCCGGACGAGCTGTCCGTCCAGGCGCTGATGCTGCACAACACGGTCGTGATCAAGAGCGCGAACGTCTACTACGCGGCCGTGCACTTCCCGGCCACCGCGGCGTTCCTGATCTGGCTCTACCTGCGCCGGCCCGGCGACTACCTGTGGGTGCGCCGCACGCTGGCCCTGCTGACCGCGTCCGGCCTGCTCGTGCACCTGGCGATCCCGGTGGCGCCGCCGCGGATGCTGTCCGCGCTCGGCTTCGTCGACACCGCCGCCGTCTACGGCCCCGCCGTGTACGGACCGCCGAACCAGAACACGCTTGCCGACCAGTACGCGGCGATGCCGTCGCTGCACATCGGCTGGGCGGTGATGGTCGCGATCGGGATCATCGCGACGACCCGGACCCGCTGGCGCTGGCTGGCCGTGCTGCACCCGATCGCCACCACGCTGGTCGTGATCGGCACCGCCAACCACTTCTGGCTGGACGGGATGGTGGCGCTCAGCCTGCTGGCCGCGTCGCTGATCGTGGTCCGCAGCATCAGCGAGCCGCGCATCGACGTGCCCGACTTCGTGCCGGTGCTTGCCTCGCCGGCCGTCCGGGAGCTGCCCGACCTGCCCAACCGGATGCCGGCGCCGCAGCGCCGACCCCGCCCGCTGGGCACGCCGGTGTTCGGGGGAATGCCGCTGATCGTCCAGCCGCTCGTGGTGACCGACCCGCGGTCGGCGGCGGCGGGCGGCTCAGCCGCCGGTGGCGAGGATCTGGCCGATATAGCGGGCGACCGCCGCGACCGCTGACATCGTGCCCGGGTAGTCCATCCGGGTCGGCCCGAGCACGCCGAGGCCGCCCAGCGCACGCTCGCCCGGGCCGTAGCCGACCGTGACGACCGAGGTCGAACGGAGCCCCTCGTACGGGTTCTCCTCGCCGATGCGGACCAGCACCCGGCTCGGGTCCTGCACCTCGCCGATGAGCCGGAGCAGCACCACCTGCTCCTCCAGCGCCTCCAGCACCGGCCGGATCGTGCCCGGGAAGTCGAGCGCGCTGCGCGTCAGGTTGGCGGTGCCGCCGAGCACCACCCGCTCCTCCGGCCGCTCGACCAGCGTCTCCAGCAGCACGGTGGTCATCGTGGTCAGCAGCGGGCGCAGCTCCGGGCCGGTCGCCTCCGGCAGCGACGTGACGATCTCCGGCGCGTCGGTGAGCCGGCGGTCGCGCAGCGCCGAGTTGAGCGCCGCGCGCAGGTCGGCCGACCACGCTCTCGGTCACCGGCACCGGCAGCTCGACCACCCGCTGCTCGACCCGGCCGGTGTCGGTGATCAGCACGAGCATCAGCCGGGTGGCGGCCAGGTGCACGACCTCGAGGTGGCGGACGGCCGAGCGGGCCAGCGACGGGTATTGCACGACCGCGACCTGCCGGGTCAGCTGGGCCAGCAGCCGGACGGTGCGGTGCAGCACGTCGTCCAGGTCGATCGCGCCCTCCAGGAAGCTGGCGATCGCCCGCCGCTCGGCGGTGGACAGCGGCTTGAGCGCGGCCAGCTTGTCCACGAACAGCCGGTAGCCCTTGTCGGTCGGCACCCGGCCGGCGCTGGTGTGCGGCTGGGCGATGTAGCCCTCTTCCTCCAGCAGCGCCATGTCGTTGCGGATGGTGGCCGGTGACACGCCGAGGTGGTGCCGCTCGGCCAGCGCCTTGGAGCCGACCGGCTCCTCGGTCGCGATGTAGTCCTCGATGACGGCGCGCAGGACCTCGAGCTTGCGCTCCTCGAGGTTCATCGGCGCTCACCTGGCACTCGGCCTGGCGCTCGCCCCGGCCTCGGCCTGGCACTCGGCGTGGTCGAGTGCCAGTCTACCGGCGGTACGCTGGTACGGCACCCGATCGTGTCCCGCCCGTGACCCGTACCGCCGCGAGCCGGTTACGCTCTCCCCCGGCCAGTGGGGGGCCGGACGGCGGACGAGGGAGCGACGTGATCTTCAAGGCGGTGCGTGACGGCCGGCCCTACCCGGACCACGGCCTGTCCACCCGCGACTGGGCCAAGCTGCCGCCGCGGCAGGTGCGGCTGGACGAGCTGATCACCACCAAGCGGGAGCTGGAGCTCGACCGGCTGCTGGACGAGGATTCGACCTTCTACGGTGACCTCTTCCCGCACGCCGTGCAGTGGGAGGGTGACCTCTATCTCGAGGACGGGCTGCACCGGGCGCTGCGGGCGGCGCTGCAGCAACGCAACAGCTTGCACGTACGGGTGCTGAGCCTGGACGAGACGGAGCCGGCCGGAGCCTGATCGGCGTCATCGCGCGGTGGCTGGCGCGTCGGTAGGGCGTGATATCCCCTTACCGGCCCGCTCGGACCGACGGGCTTGGGCGGACGGACTCCGGCGGCGGCTCCGGGGGTGGGAGAGCGGATGAGGGACGGCCTGGCGGACGGCCTGGCACGGGTCCGGGAGCGGGTGTCGACGCTGCGCGGGCGGGGCGAGTCCACCCCTCGCGACCGGTACGTGTTGCTGCCGGCCGGGTCCGGGCGACGCCGCCGGCTGGCGGAGATCGGCGCCGCGGCCGGCGCGGTCGTGGTGGTGCTGGCGTTCGTCGGCGCGACGGTGGCGCTGCGGCCGACGTCGTCGTCCTCGCCGCAGCCGGACACGCCCGGGCTGCCGGCGCCGACCGAGGCCGTGCAGTCGCCGACCGGGTCGGGCTCGTCGGCCAGCTCGTCGGCGACCGCGGTGCCGACGGACCGGCCGACCGGGGCCGCGCCGCCGCTGACCACGCGGTACACGCCGAGCGCGACCGCCACCGCGTCCCCGACCACGCCGGCGCCGAGCAGCAAGGCATCCACTCCGGCGCCGCCGCGGACCACCGCGCCGCGCACCACACCGCCGCCGTCCGCGACCGTGTCGCCGTCACCGTCGCCGAGCCCCACTCCCACACCCACGACCGAGCCACCGGCACCGGGGGTCGCCGTTCACCCGTTCGGGTGACACGCGGCGCAGAAGACCGACATCGGGACCCCGTCGTCGCTAGCGTCCGACTGCGCCCCCGACGTCGTGGGATGCGGTGCGGCGAGGAGGATTAGATGCCTGAGTCCGGCGAGTGGTTCTCTCCTCGCACCAGGCCGGAGATGCTCACCTCCGACGACCCGCCCATCGCCGGTGACAAGCCGGAGCTCGTCCGGATCCTGCCCGGCCCGGCGACCACCGTCGGCCGGGCCACGGCGCCGCTGCGGCGCGTCGTCGGCCTGGTGCCGGCGATCGGCCGGCGCATCGTCCGGGTCGACGCCGACAGGCCGTCACGCTGGCAGCTGGTCGGGATGTGGACCAGCGGGTCGGCGATCGTCGCCGCGACCGGCGTTGGCGGTGGCCACCGTCGTCGGCGGAGCGCCGTCGGTGCTGACCCAGCCGTTCGAGCAGCTGGCCGGGCTGCCCGGGATCGGCAACGAGCACTCCCAGCCGGACGCGGTGTCCTCGGCGGACAAGGCGGCCGCGGCGGACGCGAAGCCGGGGACCGGCACGGCGCGGAGCTCTGGCGGCGGGTCGCAGTCCGGTGGGTACTCGGGTGGGTCCGCCGGGTCCGTGGTGTATCCGGACGACCTGGTGCCCGGGCGGGCGGCCGTAGCCGGCGTCTCGTCGGCTGGTGCGTCGTCCAGGTTCGTCGGCTGCGAAGCCCGGGACCGCGCCGGCCGGTGGCGGCGGAACGACCGCGCCGCCGGCGGGTGACCCGACCACGCCGCCCGCGGGTGATCCGACCGACCCCGGTACGCCGACCGACCCTGGCACGCCGACCGACCCGGGCACCCCGACCGACCCCGGGACCCCGACCGACCCCGGCACCCCGACCGACCCCGGCACCCCGACCGATCCCGGGACCCCGACCGACCCCGGCACCCCGACCGACCCGGGCACCCCGACCGACCCCGGCACGCCGACCGACCCCGGCACGCCGACCGACCCGGGCACCGCCGACCCGCCGCCGGCGGACCCCGGCCCGGAGACGCCCCGCCGGACTCCCCGCCCGACCAGCCCACCGACCCGCCGACCCAGGACCAGCCGGTGACCACCCCACCGACTGACCCGGCCCCACCCCCAGCAACCCCGTACCACCCGGCCCAGGCTCTGCCCACTCGCGGCCGCGCCGTCCACGGCCCCGCTCGTCCACGGCCCCGCCCGTCCACGGCCCCGCCGTCCACGGCCCCGCCCGTCCACGGCCCCGCCCCACGGCCGCGCGCCCTCCACGCCGCGCCCCTCCACGGGCCGCGGCCCCTCCACGGCCGCGGCCCCTCCACGGCGCGAGCCGTCCGCGGCCCGCGCCCGCGGTGCGGCCGGTTGGTCTGTCGGCAGCCGGGCGCGGTGAAGAGCCCTCCGCCGGCGGTCAGTCGGTGAGGTCTCGGGCTACGGCGTCGGCGAGGAGGCGGCCGCGGAGGGTGAGCACGGCGCGTCCGTCGTCGTGCGCGCGCCGGTCGAGCAGGCCGTAGCCGACGGCGTCGCCGGCCGCCTCCCGCGCCCGCGTGGACAGTTCCCGCACCGGCAACCCCTCGCGCAACCGCAGCCCGAGCATCGTCGCCTCCATCCGGCGGGCCGCCGGGTCGAGCAGCTCCCGCCCGGCCGCCGGGCTCTCCCCCGCGTGCAGCTTGGCGGCGTACGGCGCGGGGTGCCGCACGTTCCACCACCGCACCCCGCCGACATGGCTGTGCGCGCCCGGCCCGACGCCCCACCAGTCCCCGCCGGCCCAGTAGAGCCGGTTGTGCCGGGACCGCGCCGCCGTGCCGCGGGCCCAGTTCGACACCTCGTACCAGCCGTAGCCGTTGCGGGACAGCGTCTCGTCCGCCTGCACGTAGCGGTCGGCGAGCACGTCGTCGTCCGGCTCCGGCAACTCGCCGCGGCGCACCCTCCGGGACAGCGCGGTCCCCTCCTCGACCACCAGCGCGTACGCCGAGACGTGGTCCGGCCCGGCCGCGATCGCCGTGTCGAGCGAGGCCTGCCAGTCCGCCTCGGATTCTCCCGGCGTGCCGTAGATCAGGTCGAGGTTGACGTGGCTGAACCCGGCCCGCCGCGCCTCGCCGACCACCTCGACGGCCCGCCCGGGCGTGTGCTGCCGGTCGAGCAGCCGCAACACGTGCGGCGCCGCCGACTGCATCCCGAACGAGATGCGCGTGAACCCCGCCTCCCGCAGCCGCTCGAGGTAGGCCGGCGTGACCGACTCGGGGTTGGCCTCGGTCGTGACCTCGGCGCCCGGCGCCAGCCCGAACAACTCGTCGATCTCGCGCAGGATCGAGCCGAGGTGCCCGGCCGGCAGCAGCGTCGGCGTGCCGCCGCCGAAGAAGACGGTCTCCACCGGCGGCACCCGATCGCCGAGCACGTGCCGGGCCAGCCGAACCTCGAGCATCGCCGTGTCCGCATACGCGGCCTGGGACACGCCCGGCCCCAGCTCCTGCGCGGTGTAGGTCGTGAAGTCGCAGTATCCGCAGCGTGTCGTGCAGAACGGCACGTGCACGTAGAACCCGAACGGATTGCGTCCCAGCTCGCGCCGGGCAGCGAACGGCAGCGCGCCGTCGGCAGGGGCCGGCACGCCGTCCGGGAGTCGGGAGGGCACGGCGGGACAGTGTTCCACTCGCGACGCTCTAGGGTCGGGACCGTGACCGAGCTGGTGCATTCGTCCGTCACGGCCGGGGTCGCGACGCTCACCCTGGACTCGCAGCCCAACCGCAACGCCCTGTCCGCGCAGCTGATGTCCGAGCTCGCCGCTGGTCTCGCCGCCGCGGTCGCCGACGACGCGGTCCGGGTGATCGTGCTCACCCACGCCGGCCGGGTGTTCTGCTCCGGCGCCGACCTCAAGGCGACCGCGGCGGCGACCGGCGGCCGGCGACATGCCGATCGCGTCCGTACCGACGTTGCTCGCGGCGCTGGCGGAGTCGCCCAAGCCGGTCGTCGCCCGGGTCGGCGGACCGGCCCGGGCCGGCGGGATCGGGCTGATCGCCGCCTGCGACGTCGCGCTCGCCGGACGGTCGGCGACGTTCGCCTTCACCGAGGTGCGGCTCGGCGTGGTGCCGGCGGTGATCTCGGTGCCGGTGCTGCCGGTGCTGGCGCCGCGGGCCGCGCGGGAGCTGTTCCTCACCGGCGAGGTCTTCGACGCGACCCGGGCGGCCGAGATCGGCCTGGTCAGCCGCGTGGTCGACGACGCCGACCTCGACGCCGAGGTGGCCCGCTACGTCGACATGCTCGCCCTCGGGGCTCCCGGCGCGCTCGCCGCGACGAAGAGACCTCCTCGCCCACCCGTCCGACGGACTACGCGGCCCTGTCCGCCCTCTCCGCCGATCGCTTCGCCAGCCCCGAGGGTCGCGAAGGCGTCGCCGCCTTCGCCGAGAAGCGCCGCCCCTCCTGGGCCCCGCCCACACCCTGACTCGTCAGCCGTCCCCGGTCGGCCGGTACGAGCAGGACAGTGAGCGGACGCCCGCTGACCATCGAACGCCTCGCCCCGTCCCGAAGCACTTCGAGCGCCGTCCGGTACGCCGCGTGCTGCCGGGCCGCGGAGCAGGTCGGCGCCTGCCCAGACGACGACCTTCTCCCCGGGCGGCAGCCAGGACAGGTCGCCGAGCGCGTCGGCGAGCGCGTCCCAGTTGCGCCCGACCCAGCCCGGGAACTCGAGCGCCCGCGCGAACTCGTCCAGCAGCTCGGCCTTGCTCGCCGCCGGCCCGAGCACCACGGCCGCCGCACCCCGCCGCGTGGCGTCCGCGGCCACCGCGGCCGCCGGCCGGCGCACCGTCCGTACCCCCGGTCTCGGCGCGCTCACGGATCCTCGATGCGGGCGAACGACTCGTAGTGGTCGGCGGTGTAGTAGCGCGTCCCGTCCTGGCCGGCGACGATCCGGCGCGCACCGCGGTCGGGCGACCCCGGCGTCGGCACGGTGAACTCGCGGTACCAGCCGCGCGGGTGCACCGGCAGCAGCCGCTCGACGTTGCCGAACACCGTCCCGTCCTGCGGGTACGGGAACGGGCCGCCGGCGTCGATCAGCCGCAGCACCTGTTGCGCCTGCACCGGCAGGTCGGACGACCGCACGGTCGCCAGCCCGTCGGCCCCGCGACTCGGCGACGTGCCGGACCCCGACCGGCCGGCCGAGGCGGTGGCGGCCGGCCCGGACCCGCGCGGCGAGGAGTCGTCCGACCGGAGCGCGGACAGCAGATACCCGCCGGCCAGCAGGACGCCGAGCAGCAGCAGCGCAAGCAGCGGCCGGCGCGTGCGGAGCACCTGCCCACCCTAGAGCCGCACCACCTCCACCACCCGCCGATCCGACCGCGCCCGCCGGAGCAATAGGGTGATCGGGTGCTCGCCGCCTACGCCACCGCGCCGAACCCCTCGGACCCGCTCGCCGCGCTGGAGGTCGGCGACCGCCCGGAGCCGGAGGCACCGGACGGGTGGACCACGGTGACGGTGCGCGCCGCGTCGATCAACCACCACGACGTGTGGACGCTGCGCGGCGTCGGCCTGGCCGAGGACAGGTATCCGATGATCCTCGGCTGCGACGCCTCCGGCGTGGACGCCGACGGCCGGGACGTCGTCGTGCACGCGGTGATCCCGAGCCCGGACTGGTCCGGCGACGAGACCCTCGACCCGCGCCGCACGCTGCTGTCGGAGAAGCACCAGGGCACGCTGGCCGAGCGGGTCGTCGTGCCGACCCGCAACGTGCTGCCGAAGCCGGCCGAGCTCTCGCACGAGGAGGCGGCCTGCCTCAGCACGGCCTGGCTCACCGCGTACCGCATGCTGTTCGTGAAGTCCGGCGCCCGGCCGGGCGCGACCGTGCTGGTCCAGGGCGCCAGCGGCGGCGTCGCGACCGCGCTGATCGCGCTCGGCTCGGCGGCCGGCTACCGGATGTGGGTCACCGGCCGCACCGAGGCAAAGCGGCAGGCCGCGCTCGCCCTCGGCGCCGACGCCGCCTTCGAGCCCGGTGCCCGGCTGCCGAAGCGGGTCGACGCGGTGATGGAGACCGTCGGCGAGGCGACCTGGTCGCACTCGCTGAAGTCCCTCGAGCCCGGCGGCACGATCGTCGTCTGCGGCGCGACCAGCGGGCCGAACCCGCCGGCCGACCTCAACCGCGTCTTCTTCCTGCCAGTTGTCGGTGGTCGGCTCGACGATGGGCACCCGGTCGGAGCTGGAGTCGCTGATGGCGATGCTGGTGACTACCGGCATCCGACCGGTCATCGACACCACGCATGCCGCTGGAGCGGGCCGCCGACGGCTTCGCCAAGATCGTCGCCGGCGACACCGCCGGGAAGATCGTCCTCACCGTCTGACCGGTCTACCGCCCGGCCCGCAGGCGCCGCAGCAGGTGCTCGCGGGCGGCCGCGTCCGCCGGACCGTCCCGCTCGGCAAGGTGCTCGGCCAGCAGCTCGCGGTGCGCCGGCTCCTTGTTGCCGCCGTACTTGAACTTGGCCCGCACCGAGGTCACGGTCAGCACCAGCCCGCGGATGCCCGGCAGCCGCCGCCGGAAGTGCTCGTGCTCGGCGTCGGGCTCCAGGTAGCCACCGGCCGGCTCGAAGTGCGCCAGCTGGTCGCGCAGGATCGCCGCCTTCGCGTCCGGGTCGTCGATCACCTCGACGTCGCAGGACAGCTGCACGGTCGCGTAGTAGGACGTGGGCACGCCGAGCTCGGTCGGCGTACCCGGCGCCGCCTGCCAGGGCGACGGCACGTACGTGTAGTCGTCGACGACCGTGAGCAGCGCCCGCGGCCGCTCGGCCAGCGCCGCCCACACCGGGTTGGGCTTGGCCAGGTGCAGCCGCACGCTCGTGGCCCCGTCGTACAGGAAGTGGGTCGGCACCACGATCGGGAGGTCGCGCCCGTCGCCCGGCGCGATGAGCTGCCCGAAGTCGTGCCGCAGCAACCAGCTGCGCCATTCCTCGTCGTCGAGCGGGGCGTCCCACGGATGTACGAGCACGCAGCCGATCGTGCCACTGCCGCAGCGCGGTCAGCACGGCCGCAGCCCGGCGACGAGCTCCAGCGGGCAGATGCGCACCGGGAACGGCCGCAGCGCGACGAACGTCTCCGCGCCGACCACGTCGGCCACCGGCCGGTAGTCCCCGGTGCTGTCCAGCTCGAGCACGGTCAGCGCCGGCGTCTCCGGATCGACGAGCCAGTAGCTCGGCACCCGATGCCGGCAATACACCACCCGCTTGAGGCTGCGGTCGACCACGTCGCTGGCCGGCGAGCCGACCTCCACGGCGAGCAGCGGTGGCGCGGTCAGCTCGTCGCGGACCAGGTCGACGTAGCGCGCGACCAGCAGGTCGGGCCGCAGCTCGGTCTGCCGGCCGAGCCGCACCGGGAACGGCGCCGACAGCACCCGCAGGCCTGGCGGCGCGGCCGCGCGCAGCAGTCCCGCCAGCGCCAGCACGGCGTCGGCATGACCGAATCCAGGGGACGGGCTCATGACGACCGCCCCGTCGAACATCTCGGACATCATCGGCTCCTCCTCGGGTCGACCCTCGCGCGAGTGTTCGACCCACCACCGACAACTTCCGAGCGCTGTCCACACCCCACTCCGGCGTCCACAATCCCGCCGTACGGGGTTGACAGCCGGCCTCAGCTCCGCTTCTCGTCGGAGGTCGACAGCGCCGCGATGAAGGCCTCCTGCGGCACCTCGACCCGGCCGACCATCTTCATCCGCTTCTTGCCTTCCTTCTGCTTCTCCAGCAGCTTCCGCTTGCGGGTGATGTCACCGCCGTAGCACTTGGCCAGCACGTCCTTGCGGATCGCGCGGATGTTCTCCCGGGCGATCACCCGGGAGCCGATGGCGGCCTGGATCGGCACCTCGAACTGCTGCCGCGGGATCAGCTCGCGCAGCCTGCCGGCCATCGAGACGCCGTACGAGTACGCCTTGTCCTTGTGCACGATGGCGCTGAACGCGTCAACTGGCTCGCCCTGCAGCAGGATGTCGACCTTGACCAGGTCCGCGGCGGCCTCCCCGGCCGGCTTCGTAGTCGAGCGACGCGTAGCCGCGGGTGCGCGACTTCAGCGCGTCGAAGAAGTCGAAGATGATCTCCGCCAGCGGCATCGTGTAGCGCAGCTCGACCCGCGACTCGGACAGGTAGTCCATGCCGCCGAGCATCCCGCGCCGCGACTGGCACAGCTCCATGATCGCCCCGATGTACTCGCTCGGCGCGATGATCATCGCCTTCACCACCGGCTCGTACACCTGCGCGATCTTGCCGCCGGGCCAGTCGCTCGGGTTGGTGACGACGTGCTCGGCGCCGTCCTCCATCACCACCCGGTAGACCACGTTCGGCGCCGTGGAGATCAGGTCGAGGCCGAACTCGCGCTCCAGCCGCTCGCGGACGATCTCCAGGTGCAGCAGGCCGAGGAAGCCGACCCGGAAGCCGAAACCCAGCGCGCCCGACGACTCCGGCTCGTACGTCAGCGCCGCGTCGTTGAGCCGCAGCTTGTCCAGCGCGTCGCGGAGCAGCGGGTAGTCGGAGCCGTCCAACGGATAGAGGCCGGAGAAGACCATCGGCTTGGGGTCGCGGTAGCCGCCGAGCGCGCTCCGCCGCCGGCGCAGCCGCATCGGTCACGGTGTCGCCGACGCGGGACTGGCGCACGTCCTTCACGCCAGTGATGAGATAGCCCACCTCGCCGACACCTAGCCAGCTGGTCGGTCGGGGCTCGGGCGAGATCACGCCGAGCTCGAGCAGCTCGTGGGTCGCCCGGGTGGCCATCATCCGCACCCGCTGCCGCGGCTCCAGGTGCCCGTCGATCATCCGGACGTACGTGACCACGCCGCGGTACGTGTCGTACACCGAGTCGAAGATCATCGCCCGGGCCGGCGCGTTCGGGTCGCCGGTCGGGGCCGGGACGTCCTTGACGATGCGGTCGAGCAGGTCGGTGACGCCCTCCCCGGTCTTCGCACTGACCCGCATGACGTCCGCGGGATCGCAGCCGAGGATGTGCGCCAACTCGGCCGCGTACTTGTCCGGCTGGGCGGCCGGCAGGTCGATCTTGTTGAGCACCGGGATGATCGTCAGGTCGTCCTCGAGGGCCATGTAGAGGTTGGCCAGCGTCTGCGCCTCGATGCCCTGGGCGGCGTCGACGAGCAGCACGGCACCCTCGCAGGCCGCCAGCGACCGGGACACCTCGTAGCTGAAGTCGACGTGACCGGGCGTGTCGATGAGGTCGAGCACGTGCCCGTCCCACGGCAGCCGGACGTTCTGCGCCTTGATGGTGATGCCGCGCTCACGCTCGATGTCCATGCGGTCCAGGTACTGGGCGCGCATGTTGCGCTGCTCGATCACACCGGTGACCTCGAGCATCCGGTCGGCCAGCGTCGACTTGCCGTGGTCGATGTGGGCGATGATGCAGAAGTTCCGGATGCGGGCAGGATCGGTGGCAGGGCTGGTCACACAGGTCCGTTCGGGTCGTGGGGCTGGTGCCCCTCGATCGTCCCACGCCGGCCGACCGACCCGGGCG
This sequence comes from uncultured Actinomycetota bacterium, assembly GCA_963770145.1. GTDB lineage: Bacteria > Actinomycetota > Actinomycetes > Mycobacteriales > CADCTP01 > CADCTP01. The sequence goes on from CAVYOJ010000013.1 coordinate 62,304, forward strand.
GGAGCCGTTTGGGCCCACTCCGTCCCGGCTGGTAACCTGACTCGTCGCGCCGGAACTCGTATGGGTTGCCGCGCGCCCCGATTCCCGACAATTGACCGAGGCTTCCGCGTGGCGAACATCAAGTCCCAGCTCAAGCGCATCAAGACCAACGAGAAGGCGCGCCTGCGCAACAAGTCGGTGAAGTCGTCGCTGAAGACGGCCGTCCGCCGCTTCCGCGAGGCTGCCGACGCGGGCGACCGCGAGCAGGCGGATATCGCGCTGCGGCAGGCGTCGCGCCAGCTCGACAAGGCCGCGAGCAAGGGCGTCATCCACTCCAACCAGGCGGCGAACAAGAAGTCCGCGATGGCGCAGCGCGCCAACGCGATCTGAGCCAGCCGCACCCGACGCCTTTCGAGGAGCCGGCCCCGCGAGGGCGCCGGCTCCTCGTCGTCTCGTCGATCAGTCCGAGCCGGCGCGGGCGGCGGCGAGGTCACGGATCGCCGACTCCAGCGCGTACGACGGGTCGGCAGCGACGCCCTTGACGTCGGCGTTCAGGTCCGCGACGGTGCGCATCGCCTGGCTGAGCCCGGCCGCCGTCCAGCCCCGGGCCTGTGACTGGGCCCGTTTCACCTTCCATGGCGGCATCCCCAGCGTGCTCGCCATCGCGTACGGGTTGCCGCGGCCGGCCGAGCTGACCCGAGCGATCGACCGCACCCCGTCGGCGAGCGCGTCGGCGACCAGTACGTGCGCGACACCGACCGCGAGCGCCCAGCGCAGCGCCTCCAGCGCACCCGGCACGTCGCCGACGACCGCGCGGTCGGCCACCGCGAACCCCGTGACCTCCGCCCGACCGCGGTGATATCGGGTCACCGCGTCGGCGTCGATCCTCCCGCCGGTGTCGGCGACCAGCTGCGAGCAGGCGGTCGCCAGCTCCCGCAGGTCGTTGCCGACCGCGTCGAGCAGCACTGCGACGGCGCTGGCGTTGATGGCTCCGCCCGCTCGGGCGACCTCGGCCCGGACGAACGCCTGCCGCTCCTCGGCGCGCGTCAGCTTGGCGCACTCGACGACGACCGCGCCGGCCTTGCGCATCCCGTCGACCAGCGCCTTGCCCCGGGCGCCGCCGGGATGCACGACCACGAGCACGACCTCGTCGGTCGGGTCGGCGACGTACGCCCGAAGCGCGTCGACGACGTCGGTCTTGGCCTCGTGCGCCCCGCGCAGCACGACCACCCGCCGTCCGCCGAACAGTGACGGGCTGAGCAGGTCGTAGAGGTCGCCGGTGGCCAGCTCGCCCGCGGGCAGCTCACGGACGTCCGTCTCCGGGTCGGCGTCGCGCACTGCCGTCACCACCTCGGCGACCGCCCGGGAGACGAGCAGTTCCTCGTCCCCCAGCACCAGCCGCAGCGGGGCGTCCAGCGAATCGGCCACGCCGCCATCCTGGCACGGCTGCGGGATGGCCCGGCGGACGCTCACGGCGGCGCCCGAGATCGCGTCACCACGCTCAGCCCGCCGTTCCGCAGGGTGACCGCGACGTCGCCGTCCAGGTCGGTCCGCTCGGCCCGGATGCCGAGCCGGTCCAGCTCGTGCAGCAGCGCCGGCGAGGGGTGGCCGTAGTCGTTGTCCCGGCCGACCGAGATCACCCCGACCGAGGCGTGCACCGCCCGCAGGAACGCCGGGCTCTGGTACGCCGACCCGTGATGAGGCACCTTGAGCACGTCCGCCCGCAGGTCGACTCCGGTGCGCAGCAGGGCCTCCTGCGCCTCCACCTCCACGTCGCCGGTGAGCAGCAGCGTCCGCCCGCTCACCGCGACCCGCAGCACGACCGAGGAGTTGTTCGGGTCCGAGCGGGTGCCGTGGAACGGCCGGTCGGGCGCGAGGACGTCCACCGTGAGCCCGTCGAACTCCCGCCGCTCCCCCAACCGCACGGCCCGCACCGGCACCCGGTGCCGGCGGGCGCTGTCCTGCATCCCGTGCCAGCCCGCCGCCGGCTCCTGGGACGGCCCCACGTCGATCTCGGCGACCGATCTGCCGTTCAGCACGCCGTCGAGCCCGCCGACGTGGTCGGCGTGCATGTGGGTCAGCACGAGCAGTGGCACCGACCGCACGCCGAGACGCCGCAGGCACCCGTCGACCGCGGTCGGCTCAGGACCCGTGTCGACCACCATCGCGGTCCCCGCGCCGGCGCCGACGACGAGCGCATCGCCCTGACCGACCGAGCAGGCGACGAACAGCCAGCCGGGCGGCGGCCAGCCCGGCGACACCGCCCGCACCGGAACCAGCACCACGACGGCGCCGGCCGCCGCCGCCAGCACGACCCGCCGCCCGCCCGGCCACCGCAGCACCGGGACGGCGAGGGCCAACCCCAGCACCAGCACCGCCGCTCCGGTGATCCCGCCGGGCCACGACACGGCGGCGAGCGGGACGTGCGCTGCTCGCGTGCCGACCTCGACGAGCCAGCGGACCGGCACTCCGGCGAGCCACGCCAGCCACCGCGCGGCATCGCCGGACACCGGCGACACGGCCGCCGCCAGCACACCGAGGACGGTTGCCGGCGCCACTGCCGGCTCCGCGAGCAGGTTGGCCGGGATCGAGACCAGGCTGACCGACCCGCTGATCGCCGCGATGACCGGCGCGGTCGCCACTGTGGCCGCGGCAGGCACCGCGAGCGCTTCGGCGACGCCCGGCGGGACCCGGTGGCTCCGCAGCCAGGCCGCCCACCCCGGCGCCAGCAGGATCAGCCCGGCCGACGCCAGCACGGACAACGCGAAGCCCGGGTCCCGCGCCAGCGGCGGGGAGACGAACACCAGCACGAGCACCGCCGCTCCGAGCGCCGGCAACGCCGAGCGGGGCCGACCCGACGCGAGCGCCAGCAGCGCGATCGCGCCCATCACCGCCGCCCGCAGCACGCTCCCCGAGGGTCGGGCCAGCACCACGAACCCGGCCAGCGCCACCCCCGCACCCACGGCCGACGTCCGCGGTCCCACCGTCAATCCTCGGAGCAGCAGCAGGACGGCGCCGGTCACGATGGCGACGTTCGTCCCACTCACAGCGGTGAGATGGGACAGACCGGCGGTCTTGAAGTCGGCGGCCAGCTGAGGATCCAGCCCGCTCACGTCGCCGTCCACCAGGCCGGGGAGCAGGCCGCGCGGACCGTCGGGCAGCACGGCGGCGGCGTCGCGGAGGCCGGCGCGGACGCGGCCGGCCGCGGTCTGCATCGCCGACGGTGGCTCGACCCGAGCCGGCGCGGACCGAACCGACAGCACGGCGACGGTGAGGTCGCGATGGGTCGGCGGCATCAGCCGGCCGTCGACCCTGACCCGCTGGCTCGGCAGCAGGCCGCTCCATCCCTCGGCCGGGGCGAGCACGAGCACCCGATCGGACAGTGACCAGGTGCGGCCGGCGGCAGTCACCTGCCGCGCCCGCGCGGCGACCGCCACACTCGGAGGTCCGGCACCGGCCGCGAGCGGGCGCGGATCGTCACTGAGCACGAGCTCCACCGTCGCGCTGGCCCGCTGCTCGGCGAGCCGGGTCAGCGGCGAGTGATCGACGCCGGCCACCCGGACCGCGGTGGCCAGCGCGGCCGCGCCGGCGCAGCCGAGCAGCAGGGCGGCCGCCGCCGACCAGCGCCGCCGGCGGCTCAGGGCGAGCACCGCCGACAGCAGCGCGACGACGCCGACGCCCGCGCCGGCGGCCGGCGGCAACACGAGCGTCGCGAGCACGCTCAACCAGGCGGCCAACGCGCCGAGGGTCAGCCGGACGTCGGCCGGCGCGTCCTGGGCGGCGGCGGGCTCCGCCATCTCAGACCCGCGCCAGGTCGCGGAGCTGGGCCAGCCTGGCGTCGCCGATGCCTGGGACGTCGGAGAGCTGATCCACCGAGGCGAACCGGCCGTGCTCGGTCCGCCAGTCCAGGATCCGCTGCGCGAGCACCGGACCGACTCCTGGCAGCGTGTCCAACTCGGCCAGCGTCGCGGTGTTCAGGTCGAGGGGTCCGTCCGCGCCGCCGGCGGCAGCCCCGGTCGGCGGCGGCCCGACGGCCGCGGCAGGTCCTCCGGGAGCCGAGGCGGGCACGCCCACCGCCACGAGCTCCCCGTCGGCCACCTTCCGCGCCAGGTTGAGCATCCCGAGGTCGACGCCGGGCAGCGGGCCGCCCGCGGCCTTGAGCACGTCGATGACGCGGGCTCCGGCCGGCACCGTGACGACGCCCGGCCGCCGCACCTTCCCGCTGACAGCGACGACCAGTGAGGGCGCCGACGCGGACGGGCCCGCCGGCCCGGCCGGTGCCGGACCGGACACGACCGATGGCGGCGCGATCGCCTGCTGCTGCGGCCGCCCGTGCCAGGCGTACGCGCCGACGGCAAGAGCCGCAAGCAGCGCCACCCCGATCAGCGCCACCGCGCCCCGCCGGCTCGGGTCCGTCCTCGCCGTTGCGCAGCCCGACCGGCGCCCACCGCTCCACGACCTCGCGCAGTCCGCCAGTGGTCGAGTCCTCCACTGTGGACGGATCCTCGGCGTCCACAGTGGATCCGGCTCGGGATGACTCGGAACCCAGCAGCATTCGCAGTCTTTCGAGCGCGACGTCGCTAGTGGACGGACGAGTCGAGTCGCGGGAGAGGGCACGCACGCGAGCGACCGTACGAGCGGCGCGTCAACCCGCGGAAGCCCGAACTTCCGATCTGTGGACGACGGTCGAGCCTGTGGATGGCGAGTTTGCGAGCGGCTTGCGCGCGGCTACCTTCGCCGCCATGACGGGGAACGGGCCGCGGACGGCGGCGTCAACCGACGTACGACACCCAGGTGGTCTGCACCAGGCGTCCCGCGTGATCGAGTCGCAGCCGCACCGGTCCGCTGGGCACCGGCCGCACGCTGAATCGACCCACGTCGTCCACCGGCACCTCGACGATCTCGCCGTCGCGGGCCTGAACGCCGATGGTCGTGGCACCTGCGGGTTCGAGCTGGCCGATCAGCGTGGGCTGCCCGTCGATCGCGCTGAGCTCGACCTCGATGGACAGGTCCTCGCCATCGACGACCGCACCGAAGCCGAGCATGCGCGGCCCGAGGACGGAGCCGTCGCCGGAGCGCACGGCCAGCGCGAGGTCGTGATCGAGAAGGGAGTCGAAGGAGAGCTCGGCCAGCTCGGCGTCGACGGACCGCCAGCAGAAGATCTGGCGGCCCTGGTCGATCAGCTCGGGCGGCACGGGGTCGACGCGGTCCAGCAGACCACCGAGCGCGACGAGAAGGGCGTCACCCCGAGCGGCGGAGGTCATGTGCGGCCCTTTCGCTCGCAGAGATGCATGGCAGTCGGCTGGGATGGCGTGGTCGCAGACACGTCGCCCGGCGACGGTCGACGCCGCCGATCTACCGGGCCCACCTGCACCGTCATAGGTCCTCGATCACGTCTCGTCGCCACACGTGGCATCGGCCGTCCGGGTACGCCCCGTGGCAGACGCCCGCTTTCGACTGGTAGGAGCAACGAAGCCCACGCCCTGATACGGCTGATCGGCAGATTGCTGCCCGGATGTCGCGCCGCCGCAGGCTGGCCCGTGGTCAGTGCCGGACCACGACCACGCCGAGCACGCCCGGCCCGACGTGAGCGCCGACCACCGCGCCGACCTCGGAGGCGTAGAACTGCCTGACCTGAGGCAATCGGGTCCGCAATCGCTCGGCGAGCAACGCCGCCCGCTCTGCCGCGGCGAGATGGTGCACCGCGACATCTGCTGGGCCGTCGCCGGCGGCCGCCACCGCCAGCGCCTCGAGCCGGGCGATGCCCTTGCTCACCGTGCGCACCTTCTCCAGCGGCACGATCCGGCCCTCCCGGACGTGCAGGATCGGCTTGACCGACAGCGCAGTGCCGAGCAACGCCTGCGCAGCGCCGATCCGGCCGCCGCGACGCAGGTGCTCGAGCGTGTCCACGTAGAACAGCGTCGTGGTCCGCTCGGCCGTGCCGACCGCCGCCGCGTACACCTCCTCCGGGCTGCCCCCGGCCGCAGCGGCCTCGGCGGCAGCCAGCACGGCGAAGCCGAGCCCCATCGCGGCCGACCGGGAGTCGACGACGCGGATCGAGTCGGCGCCGACCTCGCCGGCAGCGAGCCGGGCCGAGTCCCAGGTTCCGGACAGCTCGCGGGACAGGTGCAGCGAGACCACCCCGGACGCACCGTCCTCGAGCGCCTCGCGATACACGGCGGCAAACTCGGCGGGCGTCGGCCGAGAGGTGCTCACCGGGACCCACGCGGCCAGCGCCGCCGCCACCTGCGCCGGCGTGACCTCGCTGCCCTCGGCGCCGGAGCGGCCGCCCAGCACGACCTGCAGGGGCACGACCCGCACCGACAGCTCGTCGGCCAGCCCGGCCGGGAGGTAGGCGGTCGAGTCGGTCACGACGACGACACGGCCACCCATGCGAGCACCGTATCGGGCTCAGCCCGGTACGACGTTCACCAGCTTCGGCGGCCGGACGACCACGGTCCGGACCGGGCGCTCACCCAGCGCCCGGGCCACAGCCGGATCGGCCAGCGCCAGCGCGCGCAGCGTTTCCTCGGTGACGTCGGGCGGCACAGTCAGCCGGGCCCGGACCTTGCCGGCGACCTGGACCACCGCGGTCACGCTTTCCCGCACCAGCAGGGCAGGGTCGACGACCGGCCAGCCGGCCAGCGCGACCGTGGGGTCGTGGCCCAGCGAGGCCCACATGTCCTCGGCGCAGTACGGCGCGAACAGCGACAGCATGATCGCGACCGCCTCGGCGGCCTCGCGCACCGCCGGGTCGTCGCCGCCGGGGCCGGAGTCGATCGCCTTGCGGGCCGCGTTGACCAGCTCCATCAGCCGGGCGACCGCGACGTTGAAGCGGAACGCGTCGACCAGCGAGCTGATCTCGGCGATGGAGCGGTGCGTGGCCGCCCGCAGGGCGGCGTCGCCGGTGGCCGGGTCCGCGCCGGGAGCGGAGGTGACGTCGCGGGCCAGCCGCCAGGCCCGGGCCAGGAACTTGCCCGACCCGGTCGGCGAGACGTCGGACCAGTCGACGTCCTCGTCCGGCGGGCCGGCGAACAGCATCGTCAGCCGGATCGCGTCCACGCCGTGGGTCGCCAGCTCCATGCCCAGGTCGACGCCGTTGCCCAGCGACTTGGACATCGACTTGCCCTGGTTGATGACCTGGCCCTGGTTGTGCAGCGACCGGAACGGCTCGACGAACTCGACGTAGCCCAGGTCGTACAGCACCTTGGTGACGAACCTGCTGTACAGCAGGTGCAGGATCGCGTGCTCGACGCCGCCGGTGTAGTGGTCGACCGGCGCCCACCGGCGCATCTCGACCGGGTCGATCGCGACGTCCTCGCGGTCGACCGACGGGTAGCGCAGGAAATACCAGGACGAGTCGACGAAGGTGTCCATCGTGTCGGTGTCCCGCTCGGCCGGTCCACCGCAGCGCGGGCAGGTCGTCCGCACCCAGTCGGTCGCCGCGGCCAGCGGCGAGACGCCCTTCGGGGCCAGGTCCTGGCCGCGCAGGTCGGGCAGCCGCACCGGCAGCTGGTCGTCCGGGACCGGCACCTCACCGTCGACCGGGCAGTGGACGATCGGGATCGGGGCGCCCCAGTAGCGCTGCCGGGACACCAGCCAGTCGCGCAGCCGGTAGTTGATGGCGGCGTGGCCATGGCCGGTCTCCTCCAGCCGGCGCACGATCGTCTCGATCGCCTCCTGCTTGGGCATGCCGTCCAGCGGGCCGGAGTTGACCAGCTCGCCGTCGCCGGCGGTGGCCGTTCCGGTGCTGGCCGGGTCCGGCTCGCCGGTGTCCACGACCACCCGCACCGGCAGCCCGAACGTGCGGGCGAAGTCCAGGTCACGCTGGTCGTGCGCGGGCACCGCCATGATCGCGCCGGTTCCGTAGTCGGACAGCACGTAGTCGGCTGCCCAGACCGGGATCCGCTCGCCGTTGACCGGGTTGATCGCGTAGCGGCCCAGCGGGACGCCGGTCTTCTCCCCGCCTTCGGCCAGCCGGTCGATGTCGGTCAGCCGCCGGACCCGCTCGCGGTAGGCCTCGAAGTCCTCCCGCTGCTCGGGCGCGCACAGCTCGTCGGCCAGATGGGAGTCGGCGGCGACCACGAAGAACGTCGCGCCGTACAGCGTGTCCGGTCGGGTGGTGAACACCGTGACCGGCTCGTCCCGGCCCTCGATCGCGAACTCGACCTGCGCGCCGGTGGAGCGGCCGATCCAGTTGCGCTGCATGGTCAGCACACGCTCCGGCCAGCTGACCCTCCAGCTCGGCCATGTCGTCCAGCAGCCGGTCGGCGTAGTCGGTGATCCGGAAGTACCACTGGGTCAGCTCGCGCTTGGTGACCGGCGTGCCGCACCGCTCGCAGGCGCCGGCGACGACCTGCTCGTTGGCCAGCACGGTCTGGTCCTTCGGGCACCAGTTGACCTGCGACGCCTTCCGGTACGCCAGCCCGCGCTCGTGCAGCGCAGGAACAGCCACTGGGTCCAGCGGTAGTACTCGGGGTCGGACGTGTGCAGCCGGTGCGACCAGTCGAAGGAGACCGCGTACCGGCGGAACGACTCGGCCTGCGTCTCGATGTTCTCGTAGGTCCACTCGGCCGGGTTGCGAGTTCCGCTTGATCGCGGCGTTCTCGGCGGGCAGGCCGAAGGAGTCCCAGCCGATGGGGTGCAGCACGTCGTACCCGCTCTGGAACCAGTGCCGGGCGATGACGTCGCCGATGGCGAACGCCTCGGCGTGGCCCATGTGCAGGTCGCCGGACGGGTAGGGGAACATGTCCAGCACGTACCGGCGCTCTGCGTCGGGACCGCGCTGGCCGGCCCGGAACGGGTCCAGCTTCTCCCACTCGGGCAGCCACCGCTCCTGGATGGCCCGCCAGTCGTAGCGGTCGTCCGTCATTGTCGTCGCTCCTGTCGAGGCTCGATCCCGGTTGTGAGGCAAGAAAAAGAGCCCCCGTCTGCACAGGGGCTCGCCGCGCTGACGTCGTTCCAGGTCAGCGCGGCCCGGGAAGGAGCAGGCGTGCGGCGTTGCTCACGATCCAATGGTAGCGCGCCCGGGCAACTCGGCTTCCACCGCCGCCGCCACCGCCCGCCCGACCTCCGCGTGGCAGTCCCAGCCCCAGTGCATGCCGTCCGGGTTGCATCGCCCGCCGGCGCAGGTGGCGGGCGGCGATCGCGGACACGTCGACCATGGGTACGCCCTCGCGCCGACCCCACGCCCGCGCCGCGGCCACGGCCGCCGGGTGCGCCGGTGGCGACCCCGCCGTAGAGCGGCGCCCGGTGCGGCGGCGGCAGGATGCCGAGCACCGGCACGCCGGGGTGGTAGTAGCGCACGCCGTCGACGCACCAGCGAGAGGTACTCGTCGGTGAGCCGCTGCGGCAGCGTCCGCCAGCGGCCGCCGGTGAGCCGGGCGCCCGACCGGCTGGGCGGCGCGGTACGCGGCCCGGGCGGCCCGCCGCAGCGCCGGCGGCCGGAGGTAGGCGATGCCCTCGCGCAGGTAGGTCGGCAGCACCGCGGGCAGGTAGTCCATCCCACCGACGGCGAGCAGTACCGCCTCGGCCCGCGGCAGCAGCACCGAGTAGACGAGTCGGGTCCTTGGTCAGCGCCCACCAGGCGTCCCGGGCCGTCCAGCCGCGGCGGGCGACGAGGTCGAGGCTGGTGCCGAGCGCGGCGGCGGCCACGTTCCCGTACAGGCCGGGATGGGTCGCCAGCTCGCCGCGCTCCGGGCCGTGGAAGGCCAGCGAGTCGCCGACGACCAGCAGGCTCACCGCGGCTCCCGGTCAGCGCGCCGGCTCGGCGTCGACGGCCTCCGACGTCGGCGGCGGACACCTCGACCGCGGCCGACCGATCCGTCCGAAGTGGACAGCCCGGTGACCGGCGAGCCGAGCCGGTCCGACGTTGTGCGCGCGCAGCCGCCAGCCGTGCTCGTCCAAGCGACAGCTCGCTCCAGCGGCCGTTGCCCAGCGGCCCGACCGCGCCGCCAGCCCGTGACCGGCAGCCCGAGCAGCCGACCGGTCAGGGCCATCGCGGTCGCGCTGTGGGTGACCAGCACGACCGTCTCGCCCGACCGGCGCCGGCCAGCGCCGCCAGCGACCCGCTCGCCGAGCTCGGCCCGCGGCTCGCCGCCGGACTGGCGGTCCGTCCCGGCCGGCCAGCCAGTGCGCGTACTGCTCCGGGTGGCGCCGGCCACCTCGTCACGGGTCAGCCCCTCCCACTCGCCGAGCGATCGCTCCCGCAGCCGCCGGTCGAGCGATCACCGGCAGCCCGAGCAGCTCGGCCAGCGGGCGCGCGGTCTCGCACGGCCCGGCGCAGGTCGGAGGAGACGATCGCGGCCGGGCGAGCAGGCGGCCAGCAGCCGCGGCCGACGCCGCCGCCTGCGCCGGCCCGACCTCGTCCAGCGGCGGGTCGGCCTGGCCCTGGAAGCGGTGCTCGACGTTCCAGCGGTCCGGCCGTGCCGCCACAGCAGGACGCGGCGCGGCGGTCAGGCCGTGCTCGGACACGTCAGGGTTCCTGGCGCCAGGCGATCACTCGCTGCCGGCCTGCGCGGGCAGCGACTGGTCGACGAACGGGATCGTCGGGCAGTCCTTCCACAGCCGCTCGAGGGCGTAGAACGCGCGCTCCTCGGCGTGCTGCACGTGCACGACCACGTCGACGAAGTCGAGCAGCACCCAGCGGCCCTCGCGCTCGCCCTCGCGCCGCACCGGCTTGACGCCGTCGCGCCGCAGCCGCTCCTCGACCGCGTCGACGATCGACTCGACCTGCCGCTCGTTGGGCGCCGAGGCGATCACGAAGACGTCGGTGATCACCAGCCGGTCGCTCACGTCGAGCAGCACCACGTCGGTGGCGAGCTTGTCGGCAGCGGCCTGCGCGGCGACCAGCGCGATCTCGCGGGCCCGGTCCGTGGCGGTCACGAGGCAGGTCACTCCATCTCTGCCGGCCGGGCGATCCGGCCGCGGTTCTCGGCTGGCGTCCCACGGTACAGGCGGTGCTTGCCGATGTACTGCACGACGCCGTCGGGCACCAGGTACCAGACCGGACGCCCGGCGAGCACCCGCTCGCGGCAGGCGCTGGAGGAGATCGCCATGGCCGGCACCTCGACCAGGCTCACCGCGTCCCGCGGCAGGTGCGTCGTCGGACAGCACGTACCCGGGGCGGGTGACGCCGACGAAGTGCGCCAGCTCGAACAGCTCGTCGGCGTCCTTCCAGGACAGGATCTGCTCCAGCGCGTCCGCGCCGGTGATGAAGAACAGCTCGGCGTCCGGCTGCTGCGCGGGCAGGTCGCGCAGCGTGTCGATGGTGTACGTCGGGCCCGGCCGGTCGATGTCGACCCGGCTGACCCAGAAGCGCGGGTTGGACGCGGTGGCGATGACCGTCATCAGGTAGCGGTGCTCGGCCGGGCTGACCGGCGTGCCGGCCTTCTGCCACGGCTGGCCGCTGGGCACGAACACGACCTCGTCGAGGGCGAACAGGCTCTGCGACCTCGCTGGCGGCCACGAGGTGGCCGTGGTGCACCGGGTCGAACGTGCCGCCCATGACGCCGAGTCGCGTGCCGCCGCACGGCAGCGGACGCTAGACCCGGCAGCAGCCGGTCGACGAAGTCGGCGAGCTGGGCGACGTTCCGGCACTCGACCATCTCGATGACCTCGCCGTACCGGGTGGCCGCCGAGTCGCCGCTGCCCCACTAGCCGGCGCGGCTCCGGGTTGAGCCAGTACGCGTGCCGGGATCGCTCGACCAGCCCCTGAGCAGCGGCGAGCCCGGGGTCCCGGTAGTTGGTGCGGGCGTCGCCGAGCACGAGCAGCGAGGTCTTCGGCCCGACCGCGTCCGGCCACCGCTCGGCGAACACCTCGCAGCGCGTGCCGTAGTCGCTGTGCCCGTCGTACGCAGACCAGGTCGGCCTCCCGGGCCAGCCGGCGTGACCGCGTCGGCCAGGTCGGCGCCCGGGGCGAAGAGCCGGGTGACCTCGTCGCAGGTGTCGACGAAGGCGAACGCCCGCACCCGGGTGAACTGCTCGCGCAGCGCCGCGGTGAGCATCAGCGTGAAGTGCGCGAAGCCGGCCACCGAGCCGCTGACGTCGCAGAGCACGACCAGCTCGGGCTTGTGCGGCCGGCGCGGGCGGTGGTGGGTGACGACCGGCACGCCGCCGGTGCCGAGCGAGGCCCGCACCGTCCGGCGGACGTCGAGCCGGCCCTCCCGCCCGAGCCGGCGGCGGGCGGCCAGCCGGGCCGCCAGCCGGCGGGCCAGCGGGTGCACGGTCCGGCGCAGCGCGGCCAGGTCCTCCCGCTGCGCCCGCAGGAAGTCGACCTGGTCGGCCAGCGGCCGGCAGCGCGGTCCGCGCGACCTGGTCGCGGCCGCGCTCCTCGGCGACCCGGCGGCGCACCTCGGCCTCGACGTACGCCTGCAGGGCGCGCGATCCGCTCCCGCACCGTCTGCCGGGCGACCTGCTCGGCCAGCCCGCCGCGCGGCTCGCCGGCGAGCAGCGCGTCCAGCAGCGAGGCGATCAGCGTGTCCGGCGACAGCGCCCGCAGCACCCGGTAGGTGAACCAGGACTGCCGCCCCGGCTGCGGCTCCGCCGCGCCCGAGCCGCGCGACGGCCCGGCGGGCGAACCGGCGCAGCGCCTCGTCGTCGCCCGTCCAGCAGCAGCTGCCGCAGCTCGTCCCGCAGCGCGTCCAGGTCGGGCTCGCCCGGCTCGTCCGGCTCGTCGCCCGGCTCGTCGTCGCGGCGCTCGCGTCGGTCGAGCGCGGTCGCCCACCGCCGGCGGCCACCACAGGTCGAAGAGCAGTGTCGAACGCCGGCCGGTGCACCGGCCGCTTGACCAGCGCGGCGGCGAGGCCGGCGCGCAGCTGCGCGCGGTCGAGCAGGTCGACGGCGCCGAGCACCCGGGTCGCGTCGAGCGACCTCGCTGGTCCCGGCCGGCACCCCGGCCTCCCGCAGCGCGCCGACGAAGCCCTCGAGGGTGTCCGAGCAGGCCGCGACGGGTCGCCATGTCAGTTCAGCTTCAGCTCGGCGGCGGCCCGGGCCGCGTCGCTGGCGTGCTTGAGCACCACGCCGAGCGTGGTCCGGACCGCCTCCTCGTCGAGGGTGTCCAGGCCGAGCGTCGAGCAGGGTGCGGGCCCAGTCGATGGTCTCGGCGATCGACGGCGCCTTCTTCAGCTCCATCGCCCGCAGCGCCCGGACGGTGCGGACCAGCTGCTCGGCCAGCTGCTCGCCGATCTCGGGCACCCGCTCCAGCACGATCGCCCGCTCCCGCTCGGCCTCCGGGTAGTCGAGGTGCAGGTAGAGGCAGCGGCGCTTGAGCGCCTCGGACAGCTCGCGGGTGGCGTTGGAGGTCAGCACGACGAACGGCCGGCGCGTGCGCCGCCACGGTGCCGAGCTCCGGGATGGTGACCTGGAAGTCGGACAGCACCTCCAGCAGCAGGCCCTCGACCTCGACGTCGGCCTTGTCGGTCTCGTCGACGAGCAGCACGGTCGGCTCGGCTGCGCCGGATCGCCGTCAGCAGCGGCCGGGCGAGCAGGAACTCCTCGGAGAAGATGTGCCCGCGCTCGAGTCGTCCCAGCCGGTCTCGCCGGCGTCCCGGTCGACCTGGAGGCGCAGCAGCTGCTTGCGGTAGTCCCACTCGTACAGCGCCCGGGCCTCGTCGATGCCCTCGTAGCACTGCAGCCGGACCAGCCCGGAGCCGGTCGCCGCGGCGACCGCCTTGGCCAGCTCGGTCTTGCCGACGCCGGCCGGGCCCTCGACCAGCAGCGGCTTGCCGAGCCGGTCGGCGAGGAAGACCGTCGTCGCGATCGCCGTCGTCGGTGAGGTAGCCGACCCCGGCGAGCCGCTCGCCGACCTCGGCCGCCGAGCCGAACAGAGGGGTCTGCACGACTCCATCGTCCCTCACCGGATCGGACGCGGCGAGATCGCCCGGCGCGAGCGCTCGGGCGCGCACGGACCGGACAAATGCGGCGAGGCGGCCGGCATTAGTAGGGTGCGGCGGTGGTGTCGCTGCGGGCCGAGCGCGAGCGGGAGACCGCGCTGCTGCGTCGGGACCGGTGGCGGCTCGGGATCGCGGTCGGCGTCGTGCTGCTGGCGGTCGCCGGGCTGCTGGTGCTGGCCGGCGGGAAGCCGGTGCCGCCGGGACGGTCGGCGTACGACGCGGGCACCACCGACCCGGTCGCGGCGGCGGTCCCGGTGCTGGCGGGGTTCGCGGAGCAGGCCCGCGGGCTGCGGTTCCGCCGGCCGCCGGCTGGTGCGAGGTGGCGGACGCGGCGACGGTCGCGCGGGCCGCGGCCGAGTCGACAGCCGGTCGGACTCGGGCGGTCGCGCGCTCACCGACCGGGCGCTGGGCCTCGACCGGCCGGCCGCCGACGACCGCCGCCGGCCGCGGCGTACAGCTACCGCCAGCACGCGGTCTACCTGCGGCAGCGGCCAGCCGGTGGACGCGTGCGGCGCGGGTCGCGCTGGTGCACGCGCTGACCCTGCGCGCTGCAGGACCAGAACGCCGACCTGGCCGGGCTGCGCCGGGCAGGCGGCCGACGACCCGGACCGGGCCCGGGCGCTGGCGGCGCTGGTCGAGGGCGACGCGACCCGGATCGAGCTGGCCTACCTCGCCTCGCTGCCCGCCGGCGACCAGGCCGCGGTCGGGGCGAAGCACGACCACTCCCCCAGCCCGGCCTCGTACGGGCAGCTGGCGGCGGCATTCCCGGCGACGGTCGGGCGAGACTTCGCCGCCGCGCTGGCCGAGCAGGGCGGCAACGCGGCGGTGGACGCGGCGTTCCGCCGGCCGCCGACCTCGACGGCGCAGGTCATCGACCCGAAGGCGTACCTGGACGGGATCGAGCCGCTGGGCGTGCGGGCGCCGGCGGGCGAGGGACAGCGGGTCGACGCGGGCACCCTCGGCGAGTTCGGGCTGGCGGCTCTGATCACAGGCGGCCGGCGGGCGACGAACGCGGGCGCGGCCGGGCGGTGGCTGGGCGACAGCTACGGGACCTTCCGGACCGGACAGGGCCTCTGCACCTACGTCAATGTGGTGCTGGCGGACACCGAGTCGCGCGAGCAGCTGATGCGCGACCTCGGCCGCTTCGTGGCAAGCCGGCGCGGCCGGGCGGCGGTGATCCGCAGCGCCGATCGCGGCGTACGGCTGCGCTCCTGCGCCTGAGCCCTGAATACGCTCCGTGTGCGATTGACTCCCATAGGTACGGTTCCGGTCACACTGAGTTTTGTCGTTTCGGTTGCCGCACCGAACCACCGTGTGGGTGTATTGCGAATGCACCGTGGGTGAGAGCGCGAGCTCGCGGTGTGTGATTGGGGGGACCCGATGGATGTCGGGCTGCGCGGCGCGCCTACGCGGCCGCCGCCGGCGCCGGTCCGGAGCGGCGGCCGGCGCGTCGCAGGGCGATGGACGCCCGCCGTCGTTCTGCTGCTGGCCGCCCTCGCCGTCGCCGCGACGGCCTGGCTCCTGCTGTCCGCCCTCTCCGCGCGACCGGCCGTGTCGGCCGAGTCCAACGCGTTCGCCGCCCGCGCGTTCGCGGTCAACCAGTTCGGCTACGGCGCCGGCCGGTTGGCCTGGTACGACGGCGGTCTGGCCGCGCTGCAGGTCGCCGGCTACGAGACGATCACCGGCGCGCTGCGTCGGTCCACGACCGTGGTGACCGCGGCCCGAGAGGCCATGAGCGTGCGCGGCCGTGCTGTCCGCGGTCGCTCTGACCCTCGCCGCCCGCCGGCTCCGGCTGTCCGCACCCGCGGTGGTCGCGGTGCCGGTCCTGTTCGGGCTCACGCCGGCCGCGCTGGTGCTGCACCGCACGGTCGACCCCGTCCAGCTCGGCGTGCTCTGGGCCTGCGTGGCCCTGGCCCTGGCCAGTGGCGGCGCGCGTCGGACCGGCACCGCGGTCGCCTGCGCCGCCTACCTCGCGCTGTCCGTCGCGACGTCGCCGCTGGTGCTGCTCGCGCTGGTGCCGCTGTTCGCGATGCTGGTGTGGTCCGGCTCGCTCGGCCGGTTCGGACCGGCGGCGCGGCGCGGTCGCGGCCGCCGCTGGACTGGTCGTCTATGCCGGCCTGGTCGTGCTCGCGGTCGCGGGGACGGCTGACCGGCGGCGGGGCGGCGGTGATCCCCGACCTCGGGCCGCTGGACTGGGTGCTCGCGGTCGCCGCGATCGGCGCCGGCGTCGCCGGGCTGCGGGTGCGGCTGGCTGCGCCCGCTCGCGGTCGCGCTGCTGGCGACCGTCGTCGCCGCCGCGGCTGCCCCGGACGTGCGCGGCTCGCTGGTCCTCGTCGCGCTGCCGCTCGGCGCTGTCGTGCTGCCGGCCGCGGCCGAGGCGGCGGTCGCGGCGCTCGGTCGGTCGGCAGGAGCCGTGGCCGCCAGGCCCGGCTGGTCGTCGTCGGCGGGCTCGCGATCGCGGCCGTCGTGGCCTGGATGCCGACCCTGGAGACGGCGCGCGAGCCGGTCGAGGGTCGGAGCAGATCGCGGTCGGCAACGCGCGGGCCTGGGTGCTTCGCCAACTTGCCCAGCCGGCCCAAGCTCGTCGTCGACGACGCGATGTGGGCCTACCTGGTCAAGTCCGGCTACCCGGCCGAGCAGCTCGCCGCGAGCCGGCGGCATCGGCCCGGATCACGGCGACGTGGCCGCTGGACCGAGGCTCGGTACGTCGTCGGTCGCGATCGAGGCGCTGATCGGCGCCGCCGACCCGGTCGGCGAGGCCCGCGCCAGGTCGACGCCGGTGGCCAGCTTCGGCGACGACGCCGACACGATCACGGTTCGCCGGGTGGTGACCGACCCGGACGAGATCGCGACGGCCCGCCGCGAGCAGGTCGGCCGGATCGCCGCCGGCCAGGCGCTGACCGCAAACCCGAGGCTCGGCCTCGCGCCCAAGGCGGCCAACCTGATCAGCACGCGGCCGGGTGGACTCCCGGGCGCGTGGCCGTGCTGGCCGCGATGACCGGTCAGCACTCGCTGCGGATCCTCGACTTCCCGGTCGTGCCGGGCGAGGACGCCGGTGCCCCGCGCCGGCTCATCGCCGTTGCCGCCATCGACGGCCGAGCCGTCGCAGCCGGCCCGTCGGCCGTCACCGCACTCGACCAATGGCTGCGCGCCCAGCAGCCGCCGTACCGGCCGATCGCCGCCGAACTGCGCCAGCTCGAAGGCAGTCCGGTGCTGCTGATCCGGTACGACGCGCTGGGCAGCACCGGCCTGTTGCCGCCCTGAGCGGCCCATTGACCCCTCAGCACCATCCGCACGAACTCCTCACTCTTCCAGGAGGATTCCCGTGACCCGCTCACCTCGACGCACGGTGCGCCGGCTCGGGCTGGCCGGAGTCGTGGCGTTCGTCGCCGCGGCCGCCGGACTGGTCCTCGACCGGTAGCCCGGCAGGGGCCGCCGCGTCGCCCAGCTACGTCCGGCTCGCCCATCTCTCGCCGGACACGCCGAAGGTCGACGTCTACATGACCTCGTACACCCGGCCGGACTGGAAGTTCCTGCTCAAGGGCGTCGGCTACGGGGCGGTCTCGCCGTACCAGCGGGTCCAGCCCGACCGGTACGCGGTGAGCATGCGGCCGGCGGGCGCTCCCGCGTCCAGCCCGCCGGTGCTGTCGACGAACGTCAACGCCGCGGCCGGCAAGGCCTACACGGTCGCCGGCGTCGGGCCGTACGCGGCGCTCGGCCTCACCGGTGCTCAACGACGACCTCACGCTGCCGGGCTCCGGCAAGGCCCGGGTGCGGGTGATCAACGGGTCGGCGCGGGCCAAGACCGTGTCCGTGACCGTGCAGGACGGGCCGAGCGTCACCGACGGCGTCGCGTTCGCGAAGACCACGCCGTACTCGGCGGTGTCGGCCGGCAAGTGGACGCTGCAGGTCGCGTCGACCTCGCAGCCGGACATGGAGACGACCTCGGCCGTCGACCTCTCCGCCGGTGACGTCTACTCGCTGGTCGTGCTCGACGCCGGGGACGGCGGGTTGACGCTCGCCACGCATCCGGACGCGGTGTCGGCCGCGGTCACGCCGAGCGGATCGATCGAGACCGGTGGTGGCGGTACGGCCGGGCTGCACCTGCCGCTGTGGCTGCCGGCCGGCGTCGGTGCGGCTGGGCATCGCGCTGCTGGCGGCCGCGTTCGTGCGGTCCCGGCGGCGCCCGGGGCTGCACGCGGCGTGAGCGAGAGCTCGTCGCCCGGCGCTCCGGACGAGCGCCGGGCGGCCGGCTCGGCTCCGGATGCGGACACCGCCGCGTCGTCCCCGGTCGCCGGCTCGGCTTGCCGCGCGCCGCGAGCCGACGAGGTCGCGGATGCCGCGACGCGGATCGACCACGCCGCGGCCACGTCCGACGAGGAACTGGGCGATCGGTCCGACGACGAGGTGCTGCGGATCGACCGGCCGAGCGAGGCGGTACGGCTGGCGTCGTGGGTGCAAGCCAGGAGGATGGTGTGGCCGGCAGCGGGCCGGGGCGGCGTCGGCGGCGGCGAGATCGGGGCGTGGCCGTGTTGGCCGGCGCCGGGGTGGCGCTCGTGCTCGCCGCGGGCGGCATCGGGGTGCGGCGCCGCCGCCGGGGCCGGGGATCGCGGGGAGCCGCCGATCGCCGGTGCCGCGCCGAGCGCGTCGGCCGGGCCGCGACCGCGTCGGCCGGGCCGACCGCGGTCGCCGGGGTGGCGACCGCGCGGCCGGACGCGTCGTGGGGACCGGTGAGCAGGCAGTCGCCGGTGGCCGCGCCGACCGACGCGGGCGGCTGCCGGCACGACGCCGCTCGGCGTGCGGATCCCGGCCATCGGGGTGGACGCGACCAGCCTGGTGCCGCTCGCGATCATCCCGGCGACCGGCGAGCTGGCGGCTCCGGTGCGGTTCGACCAGACCGGCTGGTACGCGGCCGGTCCGGTGCCCGGCGAGCCCGGGCCCGCGGTCATCGCCGCGCACGTCGACTCGCGGGCGCGGGCCGGCGGTGTTCTTCCGGCTCAAGGAGCTCAAGCCCGGCGACAAGGTCTACGTGCCGAGGTCCGACGGGGTCACGGTCACGTTCACGGTGACCGGCGTCGAGCGCTACCCGAAGAACGCGTTCCCGACGCAGAAGGTGCACGGCCCCACGCCGGATCGCGCGCTGCGGCTGATCACCTGCGGCGGCTCGTTCGACTACGCCAAGCGCTCGTACCGGGACAACATCGTGGTCTACGCGGTCCGCACTGACGGCTCAGGCCGCGACGGGCACCTGGCTCGTCGGCCGCGACCAGCTCGGCGTACCGGCCGCCCCAGCGCGACCAGCTCGTCGTGGCTGCCGAGCTCGACCACCCGGCCGTGGTCCAGCACCGCGATCCGGTCCGCGGACCGCACCGTCGACAGCCGGTGCGCGACCGTGATCGTCGTCCGGCCGGCGGACAGCTCGTCGAGCGCCGCCTGCACCGACCGCTCGGTGCGCGTGTCCAGCGCGCTGGTCGCCTCGTCCAGCACCAGCACCGGCGGGTTGCGCAGCACGGTGCGGGCGATCGCGAGCCGCTGCTTCTCGCCGCCGGAGAACCGGTATCCGCGCTCGCCGACCACGGTGTCGTACCCGTCCGGCAACGACGCGATCAGGTCGTGGATCCGGGCGGCACGGGCAGCCGCGACCAGCTCGTCGTCGGTGGCATCGGGCCGGGCGAAGCGGAGGTTCTCGGCGATCGACGCGTGCAGCAGGTACGGATCCTGCGAGACGACGCCGACCGTCGAAGCCAGCGTGGCCAGGGACAGGTCGCGGACGTCGACGCCGTCGATGGTGATCGAGCCGGAGTCCACGTCGTACAGGCGGGCGAGCAGGTAGCCGAGCGTGGTCTTGCCGGAGCCGGTCGCGCCGACCACCGCGAGCGTCGACCCGGCGGGCACGTCGAGCGAGACGTCGGTGAGCGTCGGCGCTCCCGGCTCGTACGCGAACGAGACATCGGAGAGCCGCACGTCGCCGCGGACCGCGGGCAGCGCGACCGGCGACCGGGCTCTCGACGATGTCGACCGGCAGGTCCAGGTATTCGAAGATGCGCGCGAACAGCGCCAGCGAGCTCTGCACCTGCACCCCGGTGCGCAGCAGCGCGTTCAGCGGGTTGAACAGGGAGCTCTGCAGGGTGGTGAACGCGACCAGCGTGCCGATCGAGACGGTCGGGCCGCCGGTCAGCGCCAGCCCGCCCAGCCAGTAGGTGACGGCGGGGACCGCGGCGAACGTGATCGAGATCGTGGACTGCTGCCACTTGCCGGCCATCTGGGAACGGACCTCGAGGTCGGCGAGGCCGCCCGCGTCGCCGGCGAACCGCTCGGTCAGCTCGGGCGAGCGGCCCATGCTGCGGCCGAGCAGCACGCCGCTGACCGACAGCGACTCCTGCACCTGCGAGGTCATCAGAGCCAGCCGGCGCTGCCGCTCGGTGGTGATCCGGCGGCGCATCGCGCCGACCCGGCGGTTGATCCAGACGGTGCCGGGCAGCAGCACGAAGCTCAGCAGCGCGAGCCGCACGTCCATCGCGAGCATGGCGATCGGCGCTGGCGACGACGACGGTCGCGTTCGACACGATCGAGGTCGCGGTGCTGGTGACGATGGCCTGCATGCCGCCGATGTCGTTCGCGATGCGGGACTGCACCTCACCGGTCCGGGTCTTGGTGAAGAACGCCAGCGACATCCGCTGCAGGTGCGCGTAGACAGCGACGCGCAGGTCGCGCATGATCCGCTGGCCGATCGTGGTCGACAGCAGCGTCTGGTAGACGCCGACCACGGTGCTGACCAGAGCGACACCGATCATGCCGAGCGCGAGCAGAGCCAGCAGGCCGGTGTCCTTGTGCGGCAGGGCGTTGTCGATGATGCCGCGCAGCAGGAACGGCGAACCGAGGCCGACCAGCGAGGACACGGCGATGAGCAGGCCGACCAGGACGAGGCGGCCGGTGTAGGGACGGAAGAGGCGGAGGATCCGGCGGGGATCCACGTGGGGGTCGTCCGGGCGGACGTCGGGAAGTGGGGGCATGCGGTCTCCTAGGTTTTCTGAGGCTGGCTCACAGTGAGCTTAACTCATTAACAGGCTAGACTGTTCCCATGGAACGTGACCGACCAGCTCGCCGACGCCGTGCAGCAGCTCGCGCGTCGGCTGCGGCACGGCGCGCGGCACCGGCTCGCGCCGCTCGGGCTGACCCCGGGTCAGGGGCGGGCGCTGTCGGTGCTGGAACGTGCGGGCGGGCCGCTGCGGATGGCGGAGTTGGCCGAGGCGTTGCGGGTCGTGCCGCGGTCGGCGACCGGCGTGGTCGAAGGGCTGGAGGAGCTCGGCCTGGTCCGGCGCCAGACCGACCCGACCGACCGGCGCTCGGTGCTCGTGTCGCTGACCGACGCCGGCCGCGGCACGCTCGACGAGCTGGCCGAGGCGCGACGCCAGACCGCGGAGGAGCTGTTCGGCGCGCTGCCGCCCGCCGAGCAGCGCCGCCTCCTCGCCCTCCTCACCCGCCTCGACAACCCCGTCCCCGACCCCTGAGCCCGCCCCGGCGACCAATCCGACCGCCGCCGCTAGCGCTGGCCGGGACCGGGCAGGTCGTGCCCTGCGCACCGGCGCGCGTCAGCGCCTTCCGCGTCAGCGCCTCCGCGGCTCGGCGCGTCCGCGTCAGCGCCTCAGGGACGCCGGCGAGGCTGGGACGCCGCGAGCTGGGACGCCGCCGAGCCCGGGCCTCGTCCAGCTGTGGAGGCCCGGGCTCGTGTCGGAACGGTCTAGCGGCGCGCGGTGGAGCGGTCGCCGTTGCGCTGGGGCGGCGCGTCGGGCTCGCTTCGCCTCGGGCTCGTCCGCGGCCGCGGGCTCCGGCTCGGTGGCAACGGCGCCACCGGTCAGGGTCGACAGCATCTCGCGGACGTTGCGCAGCTGGTCGGTGATCGCGTCCCGGCGCTTGGACAGCGACGCCAGCTCACGCTCGCTCTCCCGGCGGGTGCGGTCGGCCTGCGCCCGCGCCTCGGCGACCAGCTCGCCCGACTCGCGCTGGGCGGCGGCGAGCATCTCCTGCGAGCGCCGCTCGGCGTCGGCGCGCATCTTCTCGGCCTCGGCCCGCAGCTGGTCGGTGCGGGCCACGGTCTCGGCCAGCTCCCGCTCGGCCGCGGTGGTACGGGCCATGTGGTCGGCCTCGGCCTTCTGCCGCCGCTTGGCCAGCGCGGTCTCGAAGTCCGCCGCCGCCTGCGCGGCCCGGGCCCGGACCGACTCCAGGTGGCCGCTGGCCTCCTCGCGGGTCGCGGCGGCCTGCGTGTCGGCGTCCGCCCGGACCCGGGCCGCCTCCTGGCGGGCCTTGTCCAGCAGCCCGCTGGCCTCCGCCTGCACCTTCTGCCGGTGCGCGGCGGCGTCCTTCTCGGCGGCGGCCTGGATGCGCGGCGATCTTCTTCTTCGCCTCCGCCCGCTCCCGCTCGATCTCCTCCTGGGCCTCCTGCCGGACCGCGGCCGCCTCATCCTCGGCGACCCGCATGATCTTCTCGATCCGTACGCCGAAGCCGTCGAGCGGCGAGGCGGGCTGGTCGGCGCGGCTTCTCGTCACCCGGCTGCAGGTGCAGCTCCTCGACCCGCGCCTCCAGCTGCTTGACCCGCTCGGCCAGCCGGTCGCGCTCGCTCAGCGCGCCGGAGAACTCGGACTCGAGCGAGGCGAGGTGCGCGTCCACCTGGTCGCGGTCGTAACCACGCAGTGCGACGTCGAACGGGACCGACTGGGACGCGTCGGGCATGACTGGATTCCCCCAGGGAACGAAACGGGTGCTGGACCACGGGATTCTGGCAGGGAGTCAGAAGCCGACACCAGGACACCGAATGACTATGTACGCGCAGCGTACGACCAGTCACGCGCGATCGCGCGGGCTAACTGCGCAGGAGGACCAGATCGTCCCGGTGCACGACCTCGCGCCGGTGCTCGGGGTCGAGCTCGCGGGTGGACCGGCCGAGCAGCTCCGGCAGCTCCGCCGCGTCGTAGCCGACCAGGCCGCGGGCGACCGCCACCCCGTCCGGGCCGACCAGCTCGACCGGGTCGCCGGCGCCGAACTCGCCGCGCACGCCGGTCACGCCGGCGGACAGCAGCGAGGTGCGCCGGCGGACGACCGCGTCGACGGCGCCGGCGTCGAGCACCAGCCGACCGCGCGGGGTGGTCGCGTGCCGCAGCCAGAACAGCCGGGACGCCGTGCGCCGGGCGGTCGCCGGGAACGCGGTGCCGACCGGCTCGCCGGCCAGCGCCGCGGCCGACCTGCTCGGCGGCGGCCAGCAGCACCGGCACGCCGGCGCCGGCGGCGATCCGGGCGGCGTCGAGCTTGCTCGCCATCCCGCCGGTGCCGACCCGGGACGCGCCCGGCGCGGCCGATCCGCACCCCGGCCAGGTCGTCCTCGCCGCGCACCTCCGGGACCAGCCGGGCACCCGGCCGGCGCGGGTCGCCGTCGTAGAGACCGTCCACATCGGACAGCAGCACCAGCGCGTCGGCGGCGACGAGGTGCGCGACCAGCGCGGCCAGCCGGTCGTTGTCGCCGAACCGGATCTCCTCGGTGGCGACGGCGTCGTTCTCGTTGACCACCGGCACCACGCCGAGCGAGAGCAGCCGCTCCAGGGTGCGGTTGGCGTTGCGGTAGTGCGCCCGGCGGACCAGGTCGTCGGCGGTGAGCAGCACCTGCCCGACGACGAGCCCGGACCGGCGCGAACGACGCGGCGTACCGCTCGACCAGCAGCATCTGCCCGACGCTCGCCGCCGCCTGCTGGGTGGCCAGGTCGCGCGGGCGGGACGGCAGCGCCAGCGGCGCGAGCCCGGCCGCGATCGCGCCGGAGGAGACGAGCACGACCTGGGTGCCGCCGGCACGCCGGGCGCGCGAGCACGTCGACCAGCGCGTCCAGCCGGTGCGGGTCGATGCCGCCGGCGGCGGTGGTCAGCGAGGAGGAGCCGACCTTGACCACGAGCCGGCTCGCGTCGCGGACCGCGTCCCGGACGCTCATCGCCGGCGCGGGCCGCCGCGGCCGGGGCGGCGGTGCCGGGCGAGCGCCTCCGGCGGGCTCGTCGTCCTCCTCCAGCGACTCGGCCGCGTCCGAGTCGATCGCCCGCGTGCCGGGTCCGGTAGGCGACCAGCCGCTCGGCCGCGCGTGGTCCGGCTCCGCGCCTCCACCCGCGCGTCGGTGCCGCGCGGGCCGTCGCCGGCCTCGGCCGCGTTGGCCAGCGTCGGCTCCCAGTCGAAGGTGACCTCGCCGATGGTGACCCCGGCGCCCGGCGACCGCGCCGGCCTTGACCAGCTCGTCCTCGACGCCGAGCCGGGCCAGCCGGTCGGCGAGGTAGCCGACGGCCTCGTCGTTGCGCGAAGTCGGTCTGCCGTCACCCACCGCTCCGGCCGCTCGCCGCGGACGACGAACGCGTCCGGGTCGTCCGGGTCGCGCTCGACGGTGAACCCGCCGTCGTCCACCGCCGGCCGGCCGCAGCACGATCCGGGTCGGCTCCGGTCGGCGGCAGGCTGGCGCGGTAGCGCTCGACCTCGGCGGCCAGCGCGTACGACAGCTCGGTCAGGCCCTCGCGGGTGGCCGCGCTGATCTCGAACACCGGCCAGCCGCGCTCGGCCAGGTCGGGCCGGACCATCTCGGCCAGTCGCCCGCGCGTCCGGCACGTCGATCTTGTTCAGCGCGACCAGCCGCGGCCGGCTCGGCCAGCGCCGTGCCGTACTGGGCCAGCTCGTGCTCGATCGCGTCGATGTCCGCCACCGGGTCGCGGCCGGGCTCCTCGGTCGCGCAGTCGATCACGTGCAGCAGCACGGCGCAGCGCTCGACGTGCCGGAGGAACTCCAGCCCCAGCCCCTTGCCCTGCGCGGCGCCGGGGATCAGCCCGGGCACGTCGGCGACCGTGTACGTCGTGCTCGCCCGCCTGCACCACGCCGAGGTTCGGCTGCAGCGTGGTGAACGGGTAGTCGGCGATCTTCGGCCGGGCCGCGGACAGCGCGGCGATCAGCGAGGACTTGCCGGCGCTGGGGAAGCCGACCAGGCCGACGTCGGCGACGCTCTTCAGCTCGAGCACGAGGTCGCGGGTCTCCCCCGGCTCGCCGAGCAGCGCGAAGCCGGGCGCCTTGCGGCGCTTCGAGGCGAGCGCGTGCGTTGCCGAGGCCGCCGCGGCCGCCGCGGGCGGCGACGAACCGGGTGCCGGCGCCGGTCAGGTCGGCGAGCACCGCGCCGTCGGCGGTCTGCACGACCGTGCCGTCCGGGACGCGCAGCTCCAGCGACTCGCCGGCCGCGCCGGCCCGCAGGCTGCCCATCCCCTGCTTGCCGTTGCCGGCGTGCTGGTGCGGATGGAAGTGGAAGTCCAGCAGCGTGTGCACGCCGGGGTCGACGACGAGCACGACGTCGCCGCCGTGGCCACCGTTGCCGCCGTCCGGGCCGCCGAGCGGCTTGAACTTCTCCCGGTGGACGGAGGCAGCACCGTGCCCGCCGTTGCCGGCGACCGCGTGCAGCACGACGCGGTCGACGAACGAGGCCACGGTACGTACCTCCTTCTCATGCGAGAAGGCGGGCCCGACGACTCGGGCCCGCCTTCCGAAACAGATCCGGTGCTGTCAGCCCTCGCTGGGCGGCAGGATGCTCACGACCTTGCGGCCGCGGCGCTCCCCGAACTTCACGTGCCCGGCGGCCAGCGCGAACAGCGTGTCGTCGCCGCCCCGGCCGACCAGGTCGCCCGGGTGGAACTTGGTGCCGCGCTGGCGGACGATGATCTCGCCGGCGTTGACCAGCTGGCCGCCGTACCGCTTGACGCCGAGCCGCTGGGCGGCGGAGTCGCGGCCGTTGCGGGAGCTGGATGCGCCCTTCTTGTGTGCCATCGTCTACTTCCCGCTCTCGATGCCGGTGACCTTGACCTGGGTCAGCGGCTGACGGTGACCCATCCGGCGGTGGTAGCCGGTCTTGTTCTTGAAGTGGTGGATCCGGATCTTGGGGCCCTTGGTGTGGGCGACGACCTCGCCGGTCACCGCGACCTTGGCCAGCGCGTCGGCGTCGGTGGTGACGTCCTCGCCGTCGACCAGGAGCAGGGCCGGGAGGTCGACGCTGGCGCCGGGCTCGCCGACGATCTTCTCGACCTCGACGACGTCACCGACGGCGACCTTGTACTGCTTGCCGCCCGTCTTGACGATGGCGTACATCGACGTCTGCTCCTCGGGTGTGATCGCGCGAAATCAGGTCCACGTTGCCGTGGGCCAAGGACAGGGTACGGACCGGCCGGAGGGCGGGTCAAACCGCCCCCGGCGGTCACTCCCCGGACACCGGCTGCGGGGGTCCGGCCGGGCGGCTGGCGGTGCGGCGGCGGCGGCGCGGGGCGCTGCCGCCGCCGTCCGCGCCGACCGCTCCGTTGGAGCCGGCGACCGGCTCCGGGGCGGACGGGAACTCGGCGGTGTCGGTGCCGGGGGCGACGACGCCGTTGGAGCCGGCGACCGGTTCGGAGCCGTCCGGGGCGGTGCCGCCGTCCGGCGACTCCGGTCGGGCCGTCGCGGCGGTGCCGCCGTCCGGCGACTCCGGTCGGCTCGCCGGGGAGCTGCCGTCGTCCGGTGACTCCGCGCCGTCGGTCGCCGCTGCGCGGCGTCTCGCCGTTGCCTCGCGCACCGGGCCGAGCGCCGACGCTCTCCAGCCGGGCCGGCGCCGGCGCTCTCCGCCGGGCCGGCGCCGACGCTCGTCCAGCCGGACGCCGCCGAGCCGGCGCCGACGCGCTCCGGCGGGCGGCGTCGATCGGCGGCGGCGACCCGGCCGCGGCCTCGGCCCGGCGCCGCCCCCGCCGCCGACCCCCGCCGGCGGCGGGCGTCTCCGTCGACGGCGTCGGGGCATCGGGGTCCGGGACGGGCTCGGGCGCGTTGGGCCGGCCGGCGTTCGGGTCCGGGACCGCGGGCGGCAGCTCGCCGATCCCCGCGGCGACCGGGGCCGCCGGCTCGGCCTCCGGCCGTACCGTCACGTCGGCCTCGGGCTCGACCGCCTCGACCGTGTCGACCGCCTCGTCGGCCGCGCGGTGGTCCTCCGAGGCCACGTCGACCTCGTCCGGCGTCGCCTGCGAACCGCGCCCGGCGATCAGCGCCGGCGTCGGCGGCCCGGCCTCGGCGGCCGCAGCCCGCCGGCCGCGCCGGCCCGGCCGGCGACGCCGGCTCGGCCGCCTTCTTGCGCGAGTCGTCGACCGGCTCGGTGTGCACGAGCAGCCCGCGGCCGCCGCAGGTCGGGCACGGCTCGGAGAACGCCTCCAGCAGCCCCTGCCCGACCCGCTTGCGGGTCATCTGCACCAGCCCCAGCGAGGTCACCTCGGCGACCTGGTGCTTGGTCCGGTCCCGGCCGAGGCATTCGGTGAGCCGCCGCAGCACCAGGTCGCGGTTGGACTCCAGCACCATGTCGATGAAGTCGATGACGATGATCCCGCCGATGTCCCGCAGCCGGAGCTGGCGGACGATCTCCTCCGCCGCCTCCAGGTTGTTGCGGGTCACGGTCTGCTCGAGGTTGCCGCCCTGGCCGACGAACTTGCCGGTGTTGACGTCGATGACCGTCATCGCCTCGGTGCGGTCGATGACCAGCGAGCCGCCCGAGGGCAGCCAGACCTTGCGGTCCAGCGCCTTGAGCAGCTGCTCGTCGATGCGCAGGTCGTGGAACGCGTCGCCCTCGCCGGTCCACCTCTCCAGCCGCGGCAGCAGGTCCGGCGCCACGTGGTCGACGTACTGGCTGATCATCTGCCAGGCGTCGTCCCCGGACACGACCAGCTTGGTGAAGTCCTCGTTGAAGACGTCCCGGACGACCCGCAGCTCCAGGTCCGGCTCGGCGTACAGCAGGGTGGGCGCGGACTTGGTCTGCCCCGCCTTCCGCTGGATCGACTCCCACTGCGCCTTGAGCCGCTCGACGTCGCGGGTGAGCTCCTCCTCGCTCGCGCCCTCGGCGGCGGTGCGGATGATCACGCCGGCGTCGTCCGGCACGATCCGGCGCAGGATGTCCTTCAGCCGCGCCCGCTCGGTGTCCGGCAGCTTGCGGCTGATGCCGGTCATCGAGCCGTTCGGGACGTACACGAGGTAGCGGCCGGGCAGGCTGATCTGGCTGGTCAGCCGGGCGCCCTTGTGCCCGATCGGGTCCTTGGTGACCTGCACGACGATGTTGTCGCCGGACTTCAGCGCGTGCTCGATGCTGCGGGCGCGGCCCTCGAGACCGGTGGCGTCCCAGTTGACCTCGCCCGCGTACAGGACGGCGTTGCGGCCCTTGCCGATGTCGACGAACGCCGCCTCCATGCTGGGCAGCACGTTCTGCACGCGGCCGAGGTAGACGTTGCCCGCGTACGACGTGGAGCTCGCCTTGGTCACGTAGTGCTCGACCAGGATGTCGTCCTCGAGCACCGCGATCTGGGTGCGGTCGCCGCGCTGGCGGACCACCATCACGCGATCGACGGCCTCGCGGCGGGCGAGGAACTCCGCCTCGCTGAGGATCGGCGGGCGGCGCCGGCCGGTGTCCCGGCCCTCGCGGCGGCGCTGCCGCTTCGCCTCCAGCCGGGTCGAGCCGCGGACGCCCCTGACCTCGTCGTCCGTGCTCGGCCTCTGGCCTGGCGGCCGCCGCTGTCCCGGACGTGCACCACCGTGTCCGGCGGGTCGTCGTCGGCCGTCTGCGTCGGTGTCGGCACCGCCGCCACCGCGGCGGCGACGCCGACGGCGACGGCGGGACGACGGGCGGTCGCCGTCCTCCGCGGTCTCCCGCGTCCTCCGCGTCGGACTCGTCGGTGCTCGTTGCTCGGCCGCCTCGTCGGCGGCCTCCTCGGCCTCCTCGGCCTCGCCGTTGGTACGGCTCCGGCCGCGACCGCGACGGCCGCGGCGGCGCCGGCGGCGATCGCCGCCGCCCTCGGCGTCCTCGGCGCCGGCGTCCTCCGGCTCGCTCGGTCTCCTCCGGCTCGGTCTCCTCCGGCGCCGGGGCCGGCTGCTCGCCGGCGGCCCGGGTGCGGCGGCGGCGGCGGCTGGGTCTCCTCCGGCTCCGGGGCCGGCTGCTCGTCGGCGGCCCGGGTGCGGCGCCGGCGGCGGGGCTGGGTCTCGGCGGGGGTCTCCTCGGCCGCTCGGCCGGCCGGTCCGGCTCCTCGGCGGCGCGGGTACGGCGGCGCGGGCCGGCGGCCTCCGTCTCGGTCGGCGCGACGAACATCACCGCGGCCGGGGGCGGGCTGGTCTCGGGCGCGGTCGCGCGCCGGCGGGTACGCCGGGTCGGCTCGGCCGGGACGTCGGTGAACGGGCTCGCCGACGAGGGACGGATCGACTGGTCCGTCACCGGTGGTTCTGTGGTCTCGTCGCCCTCGGCAGTCCCCGCGTCCGCGGCGGCCAGTGGCCGCGCCGGCCGGCGCTCCGGCCGCGTCGGCGGCGTGCGTGTCCGCGATCTCGCCGGGCTGGTCAGCGGCCTTCGTGGCCCGGGAGCGGCGGCGGCGGACCGGGGTGGTCGCCTCCGGCGCAGGCTCGGCGGCCGGCGCCGCGACGTCCGGCGGGACGTCCGCAACGGCGGGCAGGGCCATGGTCGGCTCGGCCGACTCGACGTGGGCCGGAGAGCCGGCCGGCGCCTTCGCCACCCGGCGGGAGCGGGTCCGCTTCGCCGGAGCCGGGTCGCCGGCCTCGGCCAGCACGGCCGCGTCCACCGCCGCGGCGACGTCGGCGGCGGCATCGGCGCTGGTCGCGGCGCGGATCGGCAGCGCCGGCGGGCCGGCGCCGGGTGAGCCGGTGGCGGCGCGTGCGGACCGCCGGGCCCTGGTCCGCTTCGCGGGCGCCGGCGACTCGCCGGCCTCGGACCGACGCAGCACCCGGCGCGGCCGCCGGCGGCTCCGCTGCCTGGACCGGCGCGCCGGCCGGCGGACCGGCAGCAGGCCTCGGCCGCCACCTCGGCGGCGGCCACGGTCGCCTTGCGCGGCGCGCGCTTGCGCGGGGCCTTCGCCGGTGCGGCGTCCGCATCCGTGGCGGCCGCAGCGCTCCGCCGGCCCGTCCCCGAGCGCCCGCCCGACCCGGACTGCGCGGGCTGGTCGATCGGGGTAGCCGGGTCGGACTGAGCCGCCGGCCCGGCCGCCGAGTCCGGTCGGCAGGGCCGGGGATCGGTCGGGAGGGTCGGGTCAGTGGCTGCGGGCGCGGTGGTCGCTACCCGCCGGCGCCGGGTGCGCGCCGGGGTCTCCGTTGGAAGGTTCTGTTCGACGGCGCCGCGGGTCTCGTCCCCGTCGGCGCCGGTGGGCTCGTTGTCGAGCATCCGGTTGTCTCCGTTTCGGCTCCCGGGCGCGCACTGTCACGCACGCGACCGCACGGGAGCGGTCTGCGGTGGCACCTACCCACGAACTGCGGGTGCGCCACCAAGTCTTCGTTGTCCCGCGAGCCGACCTGTCCTTGATCAGTCCGCAGGGGTGGAGCCGACGGACGGCACCGCCTGCTCCTCCGGGCGCGGCCCACCCGCGGCCTCGGTGGCCGGGATGTCCGCCGCGCGATCCGGCGCGAGCGGGTCGGCGAGCCGGCCACCGTCGTCAAGCCGACCCTGCGTCAACCGGGTCGCCCGTGGCGGGACGGCTGGCGCGAGGCCGGCGACGGCACGCAGCGCGGCAAGCACGTCGTCGGGTCGTACCGCCGGCGTGACCTGCCGTACGACCACGTCAAGTATCGCACAGCCGTCGTCGTCCGGGGCCGCCGACGCGCTCGCGCTGACCACCGGCGCGCGCGCGTCCAGCTCGCCGGCGGCCGGTCTTGGTCAGCCGCTCGACCTCGCACCCGGTCCGCGGCCAGGAACGTGGCCAGCGCAGCCGCCAGCTCGGCCGGCGTCGACCCCGGGCAGCTCGATCCGCCAGGCCGAGGCGTCGATCCGGTCGGGCAGCCCGCCCGTGCCGGGGCGGACCTCGACGCACTCCAGGAGGTCGAGCCCGTCCGGCAGGGAGGCGTCCAGCGCCGCCCGCAGCCGCTCGACGTCGACGACGGAAGCCAGCCCGAGCTCCAGGTATTCCGCCTCGCTGGCGACGCCGGTGGGCGCCGCCGTCCCGACGTACGAGATCTTGGGGTGCGGGGTGAACCCGGCCGAGTACGCCATCGGGACGCCGGCACGGCGCAGCGCCCGCTCGAGCGCCCGGGTGAAGTCCCGGTGCGAGGTGAAGCGCAGCCGGCCGCGCTTGGCGTACCGCACCCGGACCCGCTGCACGACCGGCGGCGGAGGCGGCCCCTCCGGTTGCCTCGCCACCGTCAGGCCCTCCGCCGCGGCCCGGCCAGCTCCGCCGGCCGCAGCTCCACCCGGAACGGCGTCGCCACGACCGCCACCGAGCCGGCCGGCACCGTCGTGACCTCCCGGTACGCCACGCCGGCCAGCTCGTACACGTGACCGACGGTGTGCCGGCGCCCTCCAGCTCCACCCGCCAGTACGCCGGGACGCCGGCCTCGGCCAGCACCGCCGGCTTGACCAGCCGGTCCATCCGCCGGGAGGACGGCGAGACCACCTCGACCGCGAGGAGCACGTCGGCCGGCGTCAACGGACCGCCCGTGCGGTAGGCCGGCTCGGCCGGAAGCACGACGACGTCGGGCTCGAGCACGCTGCGGTCGATCTCGACGTCGACCGTCGCCACGACCTCGAGATGATCGGGCGCGGCGTCGGCCAGGTCAGACGAGCGATCCGGCCGGCGGCGATCTGGTGCGGTCGGCTCGGGCTCGGCGGACACGTGCAGGCTCCCGTCGATGATCTCGTAACGGTGCCCGTCGTCCGGGATCTGCTGCAGGTCGGCCCAGGTCCAGTCGCGACCGCGCGTGCGCGACCAGATGTCCTCGATCGCCTCGGCCGTCATCGGCACCTCCTCCCGAGGATCATCGTTGCCCATTCTGGTCCGATTCCGCTGGCGTCATCCACAGGCTCGACAGCCCGGGTACGACGAAGCCTAGGCGTCGTCGGGGTCGGGCTCGGTGAGCAGCAGGCTGGTAACCGGCCCGAATCCGTCGCACCATGCCACTCGTCCACGCCGCCCGCAACGCGGCCAGCGCGGGACCATCGCCCGCGAGCGCCAGTCGGACGGTGAAGGGCTCACCCACTCGACGCGAGCGCCGGGCGCACCGTCGGCATCGGCAGGAGCGTCTGACCGGTCGGCCCGACCTGGATCTCGGTGCCCATCCCCGGGCAGACCCCGCAGTCGAAGCACGGCGTCCAGCGGCAGTCGTCCTGCTCCTGCTCGGACAGGGCGTCCTGCCAGTCGGCCCAGAGCCACTCCTTGTCCAGCCCGGAGTCGAGGTGGTCCCAGGGCAGCACCTCGTTCTCGCCGCGCTCCCGGGTCGTGTACCAGCCCACGTCGACGCCCACGGCCGACGGCGGCGTCCATCCAGCGCGAGAACGAGAAGTGCTCGCTCCAGCCGTCGAACCGGCCGCCGTCCGCCCAGACCTGCCGGATCACCGCGGCCACCCGCCGGTCACCGCGCGACAGCAGGCCCTCGACCAGCGAGGGCTGCCCGTCGTGGTAGCGGTAGCCGATCGCCCGGCCGAGCGACCGGTCGGAGTTGATCGCCTCCCGCAGCAGCCGCAGCCGGGCGTCGACCACCTCCGGCGCGGTCTGCGCCGCCCACTGGAACGGCGTGTGCGGCTTGGGCACGAACGCCCCGATCGAGACCGTGCAGCGCACGTCCTTGGTGCCGGCCGCGGCGCGGCCGGCCCGGATCACCTCGTGCGCCATCGACGGCGATCTCCAGCACGTCCTCGTCGGTCTCGGTCGGCAGGCCACACATGAAGTAGAGCTTCACCTGCCGCCAGCCGCTCGCGTACGCCGTGCTGACCGTGCGGATCAGGTCCTCGCGGGAGACCATCTTGTTGATCACCCGGCGCAGCCGCTCCGACCCGCCCTCCGGGGCGAACGTCAGCCCGGAGCGCCGGCCGTTCCGGGACAGCTCGTTGGCCAGGTCGACGTTGAACGCGTCCACCCGGGTCGACGGCAGCGACAGCGACGTGTTCGTGCCCCTCGTACCGGTCGGCCAGCCCGCGGGTGACGTCGGCGATCTCGCTGTGGTCGGCCGAGGACAGCGAGAGCAGGCCGACCTCCTCGAACCCGGTCGCGTCCAGCCCGCGCTGCACCATCTCGCCGATGCCGGTGATCGAGCGCTCCCGCACCGGGCGGGTGATCATCCCGGCCTGGCAGAACCGGCAGCCGCGGGTGCAGCCGCGGAAGATCTCCACCGACATCCGCTCGTGCACCGACTCGGCCAGCGGGACCAGCGGCTGCTTCGGGTACGGCCAGTCGTCCAGGTCCATCACGGTGCGCTTGTGCACCCGGTGCGGGACGCCGGTCCGGTTGGGCACGACCCGCTGGATCCGCCCGTCCGGCAGGTAGTCGACGTCGTAGAAGCGCGGCACGTAGACGCCGCCGGAGCGGGCCAGCCGGAACAGGATCTCGTCCCGCCCGCCGGGGCTGCCCGAGTCCTTCCAGGCGGCGATCACCGCGGTGATCTCGCCGACCGCCTGCTCGCCGTCGCCGAGCACGGCCGCGTCGAGGAACTCGGCGATCGGCTCGGGGTTGAACGCCGCGTGCCCGCCGGCGATCACCAGCGGGTGCGCGTCGGTCCGGTCGGCGGCCGCCAGCGGGATGCCGGCCAGGTCGAGCGCGGTGAGCAGGTTGGTGTAGCCGAGCTCGGTGGCGAACGAGACGCCGAGCACGTCGAACGCGCCGACCGGCCGGTGCCCGTCGACCGTGAACTGCGGGATGCCGTGCTCGCGCATGAGCGCCTCGAGGTCGGGCCAGACCGCGTACGTCCGCTCGGCGAGGGCGTCCGGCCGCTCGTTGAGCAGCTCGTAGAGGATCATGACGCCCTGGTTGGGCAGGCCGACCTCGTACGCGTCCGGATACATCAGCGCCCAGCGGACGGTGGCCGCGTCCCAGTCCTTGACCGTGCTGTTGAGCTCGCCACCGACGTACTGGATCGGCTTCTGCACCCGCGGCAGCAGCGGCTCCAGCAGCGGAAAGACGGACTCCATGTCGCTCGACCCTACTCGGCGCGCGGGCCTACTCGGCGTGCCGGCGCCCGACGTTCAACAGCAGGCCGATGGCCATCCAGTTGGCGAACATGGCCGAGCCGCCGTACGAGACGAACGGCAGCGGCAGGCCGGTGATCGGCATGATGCCGAGCGTCATCCCGATGTTGACGAACGTCTGGAACGCGAACCAGCAGGCCACACCGCCGGCGATCAGCCGGCCGAACAGGTCGGGCGACCGGCCGGCCAGCCGCAGCGTCCGCCACAGCAGCAGCCCGAACAGCAGGATGATCCCGCCGGCGCCGACCAGCCCGAGCTCCTCGCCGGCGACCGTGAACACGAAGTCGGTCTGCTGCTCGGGCACGAACTTGCCGGTCGTCTGGGTGCCCTTGAACAGCCCGGTGCCGGTCAGCCCGCCGTTGCCGATCGCGATCCGGGCCTGGGTGATGTTGTACGCCGCGCCCAGCGTGTCCTGGTCCTGCTGGGTGAACGCCTTGAACCGCTCCAGCTGGTAGTCCTTGAGCACGCCGAGCTGCACCGCGCCGAACACGACCAGCACGCCGGCCAGCACCAGCCCGCCGAGCCAGCGGGCCGGCGCGCCGGCGAGCAGCAGCACGCCGAAGACGGTGAACACGAACACCATGGCCGTGCCGAGGTCGGGCTGCAGCATCACCAGGCCGAGCGGTACGGCGGCCAGCGCCAGCACCAGCGGCACGTCCCGGCTGCGCGTCGCCCGTTCGTGCGTGCGCCGCTCGGCCAGCAGCACCGCCATCCCGGCCACCAGCGCGACCTTCGCGAACTCGCTCGGCTGGATCTGGAACCCGCCGCCGATCACGATCCACGAGTGCGCGCCGTTGATCGTGGTGCCGACCAGCAGCACGGCGACCAGACCGAGGCAGGACGCGACGTAGAGCAGCGGCGCGTACGCCCGCAGCGCGCGGTAGTCGACGACCGTGAAGACCACGCACAGCACCAGCCCGATGGCCAGGTTGAGCAGGTGCCGCTTGAAGAACGTGTTCGGGTCGTCGCCGGCGTCGACCAGCCGCGGCTTGGTCGCCGACCAGACCAGCAGCGAGCCGAGCAGCGACAGCAGCAGGGCCGAGCCGGCGATCAGCCAGTCGATCTGCCACCAGGCGCTGTCCCGCTCCCGCCGACCGACCAGGCCCCGGTCCAGCGGCACCCGCCCCAGCGGCAGACTCCGCCCGGCTCACGATGTCCGCTCCCGGACTGTCCGCAGTCCTGCGCCAGCGACGGCACCGCACAGGCGCCGGCGCTGCGCGCCTGACGGTCACGGTGCCGTCGGCGACAGGCGACGCGGTCGATCGGCGCCTGCCGCCGGCGCTGCGCGCCCTCGCCGGCTCATTGGTTGCCCGTCACGTGCGGGACGCCGGCCGGCGGTCCGTTCGGGAACGACGGCCTTCTTGCCGGTCAGCCCGTAGATGCCCTCGTAGATGGCCCGGGCGACCGGCGCCGCGGCCTGCGCGCCGAGGCCGGCCTGCTCGATCATCGCCACCACGACGTACTGGGCCGGCGTGTCGGCCGGCGCCCAGGACGCGAACCACGAGGTGTCCTGCTTGCCGAACACCTCTGCCGTCCCGGTCTTGCCGCCGACCAGGACCTTGTCCAGCGGGAAGCCGTTGACGAACGCGACCGCGCCGGACGCGCCGTTGGCCGGGGTGAACGCCAGCGACGACTTGATGTCGTCGCGGACCTGCTGGCTCACCGGCACCTTGCCCCGGGACTTGGCCTTGATCTCCCGGACCACCTTGCCGTCCGGGTCGACGATGGCCCGGCCCAGCCGCGGCTCCCACAGCGTGCCGCCGTTGACCAGCGCCGAGTACGCCACCGCGAGCTGCAGCGGGCTCACCGTCGTCTCGCCCTGCCCGATGGCCAGGTTGGCCGCGTCGCCGACCTGGAACCGCCAGCCGTCGGTGCAGTTCTCCGCGGCGAGCCGGGTCAGGAACGAGCGGCGGGCCGGCGTCGGACA
The DNA here is from genome assembly GCA_963770145.1 of uncultured Actinomycetota bacterium. Lineage (GTDB taxonomy): Bacteria > Actinomycetota > Actinomycetes > Mycobacteriales > CADCTP01 > CADCTP01. The sequence continues at coordinate 98,106 of CAVYOJ010000013.1, forward strand.
CGTCGGGGTAGCCGCGCTTGGCGTCCGAGCAGTACGTCGCCTTGTTCTCGTCCCAGCGGGTCTTCTTGAACGCCCGGTCGACGATCCGCCCCGAGGTCTGCTCCCCCGCCGGCAGGTCGATGTCCGGCGGCGAGCCGAACCCGTACGCCCTGGCCATCCGCTGCAGGTTCTCGGCCGGCTTCTCGTGCGCGTCGATGCGGGCCTCGTCGGAGTACCAGTCGGTCTGGGCGAAGCCGTAGAAGATCGTGTCGCAGGACTTGGCCAGCGCGATCCGCATGGTCGATCGAGCCGGCGATGCCCTGGCCCTCGAAGTTGTTCTTGGTCGTGTTGCCGACCTTGCAGCGAGCCCGGGCAGCTGTACGTGCCGGAGAACGACGCCCGGCCGGACATGACCTCCGCCGACGCCGAGGACAGCTTGAACGTCGATCCCGGCGCGAACTGGCCCTGCACCGCGCGGGACACCAGCGGCGTGCCCGCGTTCGGATCGGTGAGCCGGGCCAGCTCGGTCTTGGAGATCCCGCCGACGAACACCGTCGGGTCGTACGACGGCGTGCTGGCCAGCGCGATCACCCGGCCGGTCGCGCGGGTCCATCACGACCGCCGCCCCGGACGGCGCCGCGTACAGCTGGCCCTCCTTGTCCCGCTCGGTCCGCCGCTTGGTGATCTCCGCGGTCAGCGCCTGCTCGGCGATCCGCTGCACGTCCCGGTCGATGCTGGTGACCAGCGTGTCGCCGCGCTCCGGCTCGGTCTCCCGCTGGGTGCCGATCAGCGTGCCGCGGTTGTCGACCGTCACGTACCGCACGCCGTCCTTGCCGCGCAGGTCGGCGTCGTAGGTCTTCTCCAGCCCGGCCCGGCCGATCTGGGCGTTGAGGTTGCAGGTCGGTCGCGGCCGGCCTTGCGGGCGGCGTCGAGCTCGTCCTGGTTGACCGGGCCGACGTAGCCGAGCGAGTGCGCGGCCAGGCTGCCGTTCGGGTACTGCCGGAGCGTCTGGGACTCGGCGCTGACGCCCGGCGTAGTCCTCCTGCCGCTCCTCGATGGTCGAGCACGACCGCCGGCGTGGTGTCGGTGACCACCGGCACCGGCTGGTACGGCGAGCCGTTCCAGCACGGCCGCGGCACGCCCTTCGCGCACGGGGTGATCCGCTTGGCCAGCTCGGCCGGCGGCGACCTGGAGCAGCGCGCCGAGCCGCTGCAGCACGGCCTTGCCGCCGTCGGCCTGCGCCTGCAGCGCGTGACCGGTTCACGCTCGACCACCAGCGTGCTGCGGTTGGTCACCAGCGGCCGGCCGCGGTCGTCGACGATCGCGCCGCGCGGCGCGGCCAGGATGACCTCCCGGGTGTGCTGCCGGTTGGCCGTCTGGACCAGCTTGTCGTCGTCGAGCACCTGCAGGTAGTAGAGCCGGGCGCCGAGGGTGAGCAGCAGCGACACCACCACGACGCGGATCACGCGCGAGCCGGACCGCCGGTCACCGTCCCGTCCCCCGGCTCACAGCGCCTCGCCTCACCGGGGCGAACCGCCTGGTCGACCGCCATGACGAGGGGGACGACGAACGGCGTGAGCACGACGTCGTACGCGATCGTGCCGAGCATGCCGCCGGCGCCGTCGGCGACCGTCCGGCCGAGCAGGCCCATCACGCCGAGGTAGGTGAGGTAGACCGCCGCGGTCAGGACCGCGACGACCACCACCGGCAGCAGCACGCTGCGCCGGACGTCGGCCTCGAGCAGGCCGGCGAGGAAGCCGGCCAGCGCGAAGCACAGCGCCAGCACGCCGACCGGGTGGTCGGAGAGCACGTCGGTGAGCAGCCCGGCGCCGAAGCCGGCGGCGAGCCCGGCGCTGCCGCCGGCGGCCAGGCCGATCGCGATGACGAGCACGAGGACGAGGTTCGGCGCGCCGCCGGGCAGCGGCAGCCGGGCCAGCACGGCGGCCTGCAGGACCACCGCGACGAGGATCGCCAGCGCGGCGGCGTGCGCCCGGGCCGGCCCTCACGGCGTGTGCTCCGGGGTGGTGGCCGGCGGCGGCGGGCGCGAGCCGGTCGCGCGGGTCGGCCCGCGGCGCGGCGAGCACGATCCCGACCAGGTCCAGGCTGGCGAACGACACGTACGGGGTGACGGTCGCCTCCCGGGCCGGGGCGCCCGGGTCGCCGGACACCCTGGTCACCTCGCCGACCGGCAGCCCGGCCACGTACGTCGACCCGCCGTACGGGCCGGTGAGCAGGCGGTCGCCGACCTGCACCCTGGTCGCCGGGTCCAGCGGCGTGTACGTGAGCGGGCCGAGGCCGTTGCCGGCGGCGACGCCCGAGCGCGTTGCCGCCGGCCACCCGGACGCCGACCGCCGAGCCCGGGTCGACCGCGAGCACCACGACCGCCGAGCTCTCGCCGACCTGCTTGACCCGGCCGACCAGCCCGTCCGAGTCGATCACGGTCTGGTCCGCCTGCAGGCCGTCCCGGCGGCCGGCGTCCACGGTGACCGTCCACTCGAACCCGATCGACGGGCCGAGCCCGGTCACCACCGCCGGCAGCACGGTGAACCCGCCCTGCCCGGACAGCAGCTTGAGCTTCTGCAGCTCGTCCGAGCGGGTGGTCGGACAGCTCGCTCTCCCGCAGCTGGCGGCGCAGCTCGGCGTTCTCCTTCTGCAGCGCGTCGATCTTCTGGCCGGAGTCGCCGAGGTCGCCGAGCCCGCCGAAGAACCGGCCGACCGGGGCGACCAGCGTGGTCACCCCGTCCTGGGCCGGGTCGACCACGGAGTGCGCGGCGTTGCGGACGCCGCGGAACGCCTCGCCCTGGTGGTCGAGCGTGATCAGCACGACCGAGAGCAGCAGCAGCAGGATCACCGCCCGCCGCTGGCCGCGAGTGGGAGCCATCATCGCGGCACTCCCCCGGTCAGGACCAGGACCGTTTGCGCTCGGACACCAGCACCTGCTGCAGCGCCTCGAAGTCCTCGACGCAGCGGCCGGAGCCGATCGCGACCGAGTGCAGCGGGTTGTCGGCGATGAGGATCGGCATGCCGGTCTCGTGCCGGAGCCGCTCGTCCAGGCCGCGCAGGTTGGCGCCGCCGCCGGCGAGCACGATGCCGCGGTCCATGATGTCGCCGGCCAGCTCCGGCGGGCACTTGTCGAGCGTGGTCTTCACCGCGTCGACGATCGAGTTGACCGGCTCCTCGATCGCCCGGCGGATCTCCTCGCGCGGCCACCACGATCGTCTTCGGCAGCCCGGTGACCAGGTCGCGGCCGCGGATCTCGGCCTGGTCGTCCTCCGGCATCGGGAACGCCGAGCCGATCGCGATCTTGATCTCCTCGGCGGTGCGCTCGCCCAGCGCCAGCGAGTATTCCTTCTTCACGTACGAGATGATCGCCTGGTCGATCTCGTCGCCGGCGATGCGGATGCTGGTGTTGGTGACGATCCCGCCGAGCGAGATGACCGCGACCTCGGTGGTGCCGCCGCCGATGTCGACGACCATGTTGCCGGTCGGCTCGCTCACCGGCAGGCCGGAGCCGATCGCCGCGGCCATCGGCTCCTCGATGATGAACACCTTGCTGGCGCCGGCCGCGTACGTCGACTCCTTCACCGCGCGCTGCTCGACGCCGGTGATGCCGGACGGCACGCAGACCACGACGCGCGGGCCGCGGACGAGGTAGCGGCGGCGGTGCACCTTGCGGATGAAGTAGCGCAGCATGCGCTCGGTGGTGTCGAAGTCGGCGATCACGCCGTCCTTCAGCGGGCGCACCGCGACGATGTTCGACGGCGTGCGGCCGATCATCCGCTTGGCCTCGATGCCGACGGCGAGGATCTCGCCGGTGTTGGTGTTCGTCGCCACGACCGACGGTTCGTTGAGCACGATCCCGCGACCGCGGACGTACACGAGCGTGTTCGCGGTGCCGAGGTCGATCGCCATGTCGCGGCCGAGAAAGGACAGCGTGGTGCTCGACATCCGGGAAATCTCCTCGGGCGCGTGGGCGGTCGCTCGGGTGCGTTGATGCTACCCGCGCGACCGGTCCGGCTACTTCAGGAGGAGCCTCTCGAGTCGGCGTGCCGTGACGGAAAATCCGATCGCCGCGAGCCCGACGAAGTAGAGCGCGTGCCCGAGCAGGCCGATCCCGACGCCTGCGCCGGTGGTCAGCGGGCGCACCAGCTCGATGCCGTGGTAGAGCGGGGTGAACTGCACCACGACCTGGATCGCGCCGCGGGTAGACCGACAGCGGGAAGAACGTCGTGGAGAACAGGAACATCGGCAGGATCGGCGAGCTGCACGTACTCGAAGTCCTGCCAGCCGCGCATGAACGACGTGCACGCCATCCCGACGGCCGCGAACGCCAGCCCGATCAGCATGGTCGCCGGCAGCGCGAGCAGCGCCCACCACGACGTGATCAGCCCGAGCGCGGCCATCACGACGAGGAACGCGACCGAGTAGAGCGTGCCGCGCAGCTGCGCCCAGGTGATCTCGCCGACCGCGATGTCGCCCGGCGCCGAGCGGCGTGGCCAGCATCGCGTCGTACGTCTTGGCGAACTTGAGCTTGAAGAAGACGTTCGTGGTCGAGTCGTAGATCGCGCCGTTCATCGCGCTGGCGGCGAGCAGCGCCGGCGCGACGAACGCGGTGTAGTCGATCGGCTGGCCGTCCGGACCGGCGACGGTGCCGACCAGCGCGCCGATCCCGACGCCGAGGGAGAGCAGGTAGAACAGCGGCTCGAAGAAGCCGGAGACGATCAGCAGCCAGATCCGCCGGTAGACCATGATGTTGCGCTCGACCAGCCGCCAGGCCCGGCCGCCGCGCCAGCGGCAGCGGCGTGGTGCGGACGGCGAGCGTCGGGGTCACGGTGTCGCCGGCCATCTCAGACCGCCAGCCGGCGCTGGTAGTTGCGGACGGCGAACCCGAAGCCGACCACGATCCACACGGCCAGGTAGGCCACGTGCAGCAGGGCGCTGCCCACGGTCGCGGTGCCGAGCGCGAGCTCGCGGGACAGCGCGACGCCGTGCCAGAGCGGGGTGAGGTAGGCCAGCTGCTCCAGCACCAGCGGCAGCTGCGTCACCGGGAAGAACACGCCGCCGAACAGGAACAGCGGCACCACGACGAACCGCAGCAGCACGGCGAAGCCGTAGTCGTTCTCGAGGACCGCCGCGTAGGCCACCACCGGGGTGGCGAAGGCCAGGCCGGTCAGCAGCGCGGCCGGCAGCGTGAGCAGCGCGAGCGGGCTGTCGCACGGCGCCGAACGCGGCCATCACCGCGAGGAAGATCGTCGAGCCGATCAGCACCCGGACGCCGATGTAGAGCAGGTGGCCGACGAGCACGTCGAGCACGCCGAGCGGGGTCGCCAGCATCGCGTGGTAGGTCTTGATCCACTTGATCGCGCCCATCACCGGGTAGGTCGACTCGCCGACCGCGGTCTGCATCGCGGTCGCGGCGAGCAGGCCCGGGGCGAGGAAGACCAGGTAGCTGTGGCCCTCGACGCCGCCGGCGGCGGACGAGTCGACCAGCGTGCCGAGGCCGAGCCCCATCGCGGCCAGGAACAGCACCGGGAACAGGATCGTGCTGACCACCGACCCGCGCCAGGTCCGCTTGTACTGGAACAGCCAGTATTCGAACGAGCGCAGGGCGAGCGGGGCGGCGGTCGGCCATCAGTCCACCAGCGTCCGGCCGGTGAGGCGGAGGAAGACGTCCTCCAGCGTGGACCGGCGCACCAGCACGCCGACCGGGCGCAGCCCGCGCTCGTGCACCGCGGCCGCCGCGGCGTCGCCGTCGTCGGTGTAGAGCAGCAGCCGGTCGGGCAGCACCTCGACCCGGTCGGCGAGGTCGGCCAGCTTGCCCGCCATCGCCTCGTGCTCGTCCGGGCGCGAACCGGACCTCGACCACCTCGCGGCTCGACCAGGCCGCGATGAGCTCGGTCGGCGAGCCCTCGGCCACGATGCGGGCCTTGTCCATGACGACCAGCCGGTCGCAGAGCTGCTCGGCCTCGTCCATGTAGTGGGTGGTGAGCAGCAGCGTGACGCCCTGCCGCTTGAGCCGGAACAGCCGGTCCCACAGCACGTGCCGGGCCTGCGGGTCGAGGCCGGTGGTCGGCTCGTCGAGCAGCAGCACCTCGGGCTCGTTGATGAGGCTGCGGGCGATCGTGAGCCGGCGCTTCATGCCGCCGGACAGCGAGTCGACCTTGGCGTCGCGCTTGTCGGTCGAGCTGCACGAACTCGAGCAGCTCGTCGGCGCGGCTGCCGGATCACCGGCTTGGGCAGGCCGAAGTAGCGCCCGTAGACCAGCAGGTTTTCCCGGACGGTGAGCTCGAGGTCGAGCGAGTCCTCCTGCGGGACGACGCCGAGCCGGCCGCGGATCTCGGCGCCGTCGGTGGCCGGGTCCAGGCCGAGCACCCGCAGCGTGCCGGCGGTGACCGGCGAGACGCAGCCGATCATCCGCATGGTGCTCGACTTGCCGGCGCCGTTGGGACCGAGGAAACCGAACGCCTCGCCCCGCCACACGTCGACGTCGATCCCGTCGACCGCGGTGAAGCCGCCGAACCGCTTGGTGAGGCCGCGGGCGTACACCAGGCTGTCGGCGGGGGGCTCGGTCATGGCCAGGACGCTACCGAGGCCGTCGGACAGTTTCGCCTGAGTTTCGCGGCCGGCGGAGCGGCTGTGACGAGGCTCGCCCTGCCGGCTTTCCCGCCGGGCAGCTCAGAGGTCGGGGAAGAACAGGGCGATCTCGCGCTTGGCCGACTCCGGCGAGTCGGAGCCGTGCACGATGTTGTTCTGCACCTCGAGGGCGTGGTCGCCGCGGATGCTGCCGGTGGTGGCCTTGACCGGGTCGGTGGCGCCGGCGAGCTGGCGGAACGCCTCGATCGCCCGCGGGCCCTCGACCACCGCGGCGACGAGCGGGCCGGAGGTGATGAAGTCGACCAGCGAGGCGAAGAACGGCTTCTCCCGGTGCTCGGCGTAGTGCGTCTGGGCGGTCTCGCGGTCCAGCGTGCGCAGCTCCAGCGCGGCCAGCCGCAGCCCCTTGCGCTCGATCCGGCCGACGACGTCGCCGACCAGGCCGCGGACGACGCCGTCGGGCTTGATCAGGACGAGGGTGCGCTCGGTCTCCACGGAACTCCTTCGGTGCGGTACGGACTGGCCAGAGCGTAGGTGGTCGTCGCCTGCGGCGCTCGCGCGGCCGGCTCAGCCGGCGGCGGTGCGGGTGCCGGCCCGGGTGACCTCCTGGCGGACCCAGAGCAGGTAGACCCAGACGCCGGCGAACAGCAGACCCAGGAAGTACATCGCCGGGACCAGCACGCCGGTGGCGATGACGGCGAGCTGCAGCACGCTGGCGAGCGACGAGCCCGACCCGCCGGCGCTGCAGGCCGGCCGTGGCGAACAGCGCGCGCCGGCGAGCAGCGAGCAGCAGGGTCAGCTGCGTCCCGCTGATCCCGTCCGTCGTCGATCCGCGCGATCGCCATCGGCACGAACAGCACGGTGATCCCCTCCAGGATCAACCCCGCCGCGAGCGTCCCGCTGACCGCCCGCTCCCGCCGCCGCGCCGCCGCCCGCTCAGCCTCCTCCGCCGCCGCAGCCCCCGCCCCGGCCGACCCGATCCCGGCCGGCCCGCTCTCACCGCCCGCCGCCGGCACCGTCCTCGCCGCCGGTGTCGCCGCCGCGTCGCCGCTCCCACCAGTCGCGCCGCCCGACCGCTGCGGCCGCTCCGGCGCCGCCGGGCAGTCGCCGGCGGGGCGCCACCGGCGCGTGCGCCGGCGCAGTCCGGCGCGTGCGCCGGCGTGCACCGACGCGGTCCGCCGGACTGGCCGCGGACGGGCTCCGCCGTCGCGCGGCGCCGCCGGACGCGGCGTCGCCGGACGCGTCGGCGCGGTGGCGCGGTCGCGGGGCCGGGTCCTCGGGCGTGCCGGCTGGTCATCGCGGTCTGCGGCCGGCGCCGAGCAGGGTGCGCGCCTCGCCGGCGGTGACGACCGAGCCGGTGACGAGCACGCCGGCGCCGCCGAGCTGGTCCTCGCCCTCCTCGGCGAGCTGCACCGCCGCCTCGATCGCGTCGTCCAGCCGCGGCTCGACCACGACCCGCTCGGCGCCGAACACCGCCACCGCGAGCGCGGCGAGGTCGTCGGCCGGCAGCCGCCGGGGCGAGGAGTTCTCGGTGACGACGATCTCGTCGAGCACCGGCTCGAGCGCGCTCCAGCATCCCGCGTCGCGTCCTTGTCGGCGAGCACCGCGACCACGCCGACCAGCCGCCGGAACGAGAACGACTCGCTCGAGCGCGGCCACGCGTCGCCGCCATCCCGTGCGGGTTGTGCGCGGCGTCGACGAGCACGGTCGGCGCGCTCCGGACCACCTCCAGCCGGCCGGGCGAGCTGACCCCGACCAGCGCCTCCCGCACCACCTCGATGTCGATCACGCCGGTGTCCGCCCCGGCCCCGAGGAACGCCTCCACCGCGGCCAGCGCGACCGCCGCGTTCTGCGCCTGGTGCGCGCCGTGCAGCGGCAGGAACAGCTCGTCGTAGACCCCGCCGAGGCCCTGCAGCGGTCAGCACCTGCCCGCCGACCGCGACCGCCCGGGACGCCACGCCGAACTCCGCGCCCTCCCGGGCCACGGTGGCGCCGACCTCGGCCGCCCGGCGCAGCAGCACCTCGGCCGCCTCCGGCTGCTGCGCGGCCAGCACCGCGATCGACTCCGGCTTGATGATCCCGGCCTTCTCGCCGGCGATCTCGCCGATCGTGTCGCCGAGGTAGTTCGTGTGGTCGAGCGCGATCGGCGTGACCACCGCGACCCGGCCGTCGGCGACGTTGGTGGAGTCCCACGACCCGCCCATGCCGACCTCGACCACCGCCACGTCGACCGGCGCGTCGGCGAACGCGGCGAAGCCCATCGCGGTGAGCACCTCGAAGTACGACAGCGGGACCGGCTGGTCCTTGTCGACCAGCTCCAGGTACGGCCGGATGTCGTCGTAGGTCTCGACGAACCGCCGGTCGCTGATCGGCTCGCCGTCCAGGCTGATCCGCTCGGTGACGCGAGACCAGGTGCGGGCTGGTGAACCGGCCGACCCGCAGCCCGAAGCCGCGCAGCAGCGCGTCGATCATCCGGGCCGTGGTGGTCTTGCCGTTGGTGCCGGCCGACGTGGATCACCGGGTAGCTGCGCTGCGGGTCGCCGAGCAGGTCGACCAGCGCCCGGATCCGGTCCAGCGTCGGGTCGAGCCGGGACTCCGGCCACCGGTGCCGCAGCTCGGCCTGGACCCGGGCCAGGTCGGCCCGGTCCCGCGTCGGCCTGGTCGGCTGGTCACGGCGTCGGCAGCGCGTCGAGCTGGGCGGTGATCCGCTCGATGTCGGCCTCGGCCGCGGCCAGCCGCGCCGCGGACCTTGGCCACGACCGGCTCCGGCGCCTTGGCGATGAAGTCGGCGTTGCCGAGCTTCGCCGTCGCGGTCGCGCAGCTCCTTCTCGCGCCGCGGCCAGGTCCTTGGTCAGCCGGGCCCGCTCGGCGGCGACGTCGATCGTGCCGGACAGGTCGAGCTCGACCGGTCGCCGCCGCACCGACAGCGACGCGGTCGGCGCGAACCCGTCCGCCGGCGGCTCGAGCCGGGTCAGCGCCCGCACCAGCGGCTCGTGCGCGGCGAGCCGGTCGCCGCCAGCCCGGCCGAGCCGCGCCGCGACCCGCTGCGCCGGCCGCAGCCCCTGGTCGGACCGGAACCGGCGGACCTCGGTGACCACGTCCTGCAGCGCCGCGACCTCGGCCTCCGCGGCCGGGTCGAGCCGGGTCCGGCTCGGCCGCCGGCCAGTCGCGACGACCAGCGACTCGCCGCCGGTCAGCGCGGTCCACAGCGCCTCGGTGACGAACGGGACGACCGGGTGCAGCAGCCGCAGCACGGTGTCCAGCACGTGGCCGAGCACCAGCCGGGTGCGCTGGGCCGCCTCGCCGCCGGCGGCCAGCGGCACCTTGGCCAGCTCGACGTACCAGTCGCAGAAGTCGTCCCAGACGAAGTGGTAGAGCGCCTCGGCCGCCTTGGCGAACTCGAAGTCCTCGTAGTCGGCGTCGACCTCGGCGACCACCGCGGACAGCCGGGACAGCAGCCAGCGGTCCACCGTGGACAGCTCCTCGGCCGGCGGCAGCGGCTCGGCGGTGGTGGCGCCGTTGAGCAGCGCGAACCGGGTGGCGTTCCACAGCTTGTTGCAGAAGTTGCGGCTGCCCTGCACCCACTCCTCGCCGATCGGCACGTCGGTGCCGGGGTTGGCGCCGCGGGCGAGGGTGAAGCGCAGCGCGTCCGAGCCGTACGCGTCCATCCAGTCGAGCGGGTCGACCGCGTTGCCGAACGACTTCGACATCTTCTTGCCGTGCTTGTCGCGGACCATGCCGTGCAGCGCGACCACGTCGAACGGCTGCACGCCGTCCATCGCGTACAGCCCGAACATCATCATCCGGGCGACCCAGAAGAACAGGATGTCGTAGCCGGTGACCAGCACGCTGGTCGGGTAGAAGCGGCGCAGGTCCGGCGGTGTCGTCCGGCCAGCCCAGCGTGGAGAACGGCCACAGCCCGGAGGAGAACCAGGTGTCCAGCACGTCGGCGTCCTGGGTCCAGCCCTCGCCGGCCGGCGGCTGCTCGTCCGGGCCGACGCAGACGACCTCGCCGTCCGGCCCGTACCAGACCGGGATGCGGTGGCCCCACCACAGCTGCCGGGAGATGCACCAGTCGTGCATGTCGTCGACCCAGGCGAAGTAGCGCGGCTCCAGCTCGGCCGGGTGGATCGCGCACCCGGCCGTCGCGGACCGCGTCGCCGGCCGCCTTGGCCAGCGGCTCGACCCTGACGAACCACTGCAGCGACAGCCGCGGCTCGACCGTGGTCTCGCAGCGCGAGCAGTGCCCGACGGAGTGCACGTACGGCCGCTTCTCGGCGACGATCCGGCCCTGCTCGCGCAGCGCGGCCACGACCGCCGGCCGGGCCTCGAACCGGTCGAGGCCCTCGAACGGCCCGTGCGCGGTGACGATGCCGCGCTCGTCCATGATCGTCAGCGACGGCAGGTCGTGCCGCCGGCCGATCTCGAAGTCGTTGGGGTCGTGCGCCGGGGTCACCTTGACCGCGCCGGTGCCGAAGGCCGGGTCGACGTGGTCGTCGGCGACGACCGGGATCCGCCGGCCGGTGAGCGGCAGCTCGACCTCGGTGCCGACAGGTGCTGGTAGCGCTCGTCGTCCGGGTGCACGGCGACCGCGGTGTCGCCGAGCATCGTCTCGGCCCGGGTGGTGGCGACGACGATCGAGGCGTCGCCCTCGCCGTACCGGATCGAGACCAGCTCGCCGTCGTCGTCGGTGTGCTCGACCTCGATGTCGGACAGCGCGGTCAGGCAGCGCGGGCACCAGTTGATGATCCGCTCGGCGCGGTAGATCAGGCCGTCGTCGTACAGCCGCTTGAAGATGGTCTGCACGGCGCGGGACAGGCCCTCGTCCATCGTGAACCGCTCGCGCGACCAGTCGACGCCGTCGCCGAGCCGGCGCATCTGGCCGAGGATCTTGCCGCCGGACTCGGCCTTCCACTGCCAGACCCGCTCGACGAACGCCTCGCGGCCGAGGTCGTGCCGGGACATGCCCTCCTTGGCCAGCTCGCGCTCGACCACGTTCTGGGTGGCGATGCCGGCGTGGTCCATGCCGGGCAGCCAGAGCGCGTCGTAGCCCTGCATCCGGCGGCGGCGGGTCAGCGCGTCCATCAGCGTGTGCTCGAACGCGTGGCCGAGGTGCAGCGAGCCGGTGACGTTGGGCGGCGGGATGACGATGCAGAACGGCGGCTTGTCCGCGTCCTCCGGCCGGCCGGCCGCGAAGTAGCCCCGCTCGACCCACCGCTCGTAGAGCGGGCCCTCTACCTGCGCCGGCACGTACTGGCTCGGCAGGTCGGCGCCGGGCCTCGGCCCGGCGGGGTCGTGGGTGGGCTCTGTCACGGTCACGCTAGGGATGGTACGGATCCGGAGCAGGGCGATGCGAACCGCTATCCACAGGCCGCGGCGGTCGTCCACAGATTCGAAGTCCGACTGGAACGCGCGCACGGCTGAGGCTCTACCGTCCGTCGTCAGCCGCCCGCGTCGGGCGGCACCGAGGAGAGGTGGAGCTGCGGTGGTGGCGTTCGCGTGGTGCGCGCTCGCGGTGTTCACGGTCGCCGTGATCGCGCTGGTCGTGCTCCTGGCCCGGGCGCTGTTCCGCGCGATCGACCGGGTCGACCGGATCCGTGACGAGCTGTTCTCGATGGCGAAGACGCGTCGAGACGATGGCGGTCCGGGTCGAGCGGATCGAGTCCGGCCTCGGCGAGGGCGACGCTCGCATGGGTGAGCTGCGCGCGGACCTGCGCTCGACGATGCGCCGCGACATGCGCGAGATCCTCGAGACCGGCCGGTCCAGCCCGTCCCCCTGACGAGGACGAGGCGCGAGCGACTACGCCGACTTCTCCCGGCGCTCCCGCTTCGGGGTCTCGCGCGGGACGATCGTCGGGTTGACGTGCTCCAGCACGGCCTCGCGGGTGATCACCACGCGGGCCACGTCCTCGCGGCTCGGCACCTCGTACATCACCGAGAGCAGGACCTCTTCCATGATCGCCCGCAGCCCGCGGGCGCCGGTGCCGCGCAGGATCGCCTGGTCGGCGATCGCCTCGAGGGCGTCGTCGCTGAACTCCAGCTCGACCCCGTCGAGCTCGAACAGCTTCGCGGTACTGCTTGACCAGCGCGTTGCGCGGCTCGGTGAGGATGCGGATCAGCGCCTCGCGGTCGAGGTTGCGCACGCTGGTGATGACCGGCAGCCGGCCGATGAACTCGGGGATCATGCCGAACTTGAGCAGGTCCTCCGGCATGACCTCGGCGAACACGTCGGCCGAGTCCACGTCGAACTTGCTGCGCAGCTCGGCGCCGAAGCCGATGCCCTTGCGCCCGACCCGCGCCTCGATGATCTTCTCCAGGCCGGCGAACGCGCCGCCGACGATGAACAGCACGTTGGTGGTGTCGATCTGGATGAACTCCTGGTGCGGGTGCTTGCGGCCGCCCTGCGGCGGCACCGAGGCGGTGGTGCCCTCCAGGATCTTCAGCAGCGCCTGCTGGACGCCCTCGCCGGAGACGTCGCGGGTGATCGACGGGTTCTCGCTCTTGCGGGCGATCTTGTCGACCTCGTCGATGTAGATGATCCCGGTCTCGGCCTGCTTGACGTCGTAGTCGGCGGCCTGGATCAGCTTGAGCAGGATGTTCTCGACGTCCTCGCCGACGTAGCCGGCCTCGGTCAGCGCGGTCGCGTCGGCGATCGCGAACGGCACGTTGAGCATCCGGGCCAGCGTCTGGGCCAGCAGCGTCTTGCCGCAGCCGGTCGGGCCGAGCAGCAGGATGTTGGACTTGGCCAGCTCGACCTGGCTCTCCGACGCGCGCGGGCCGGCGTCGCCGCCGGCCTGGACCCGCTTGTAGTGGTTGTAGACCGCGACGGACAGCTGCTTCTTGGCGGTGTCCTGGCCGACCACGTACTGGTCGAGGAAGTCGAAGATCTCCGCCGGCTTGGGCAGCTCGTCGAACTTCAGCTCGGAGGACTCGGAGAGCTCCTCCTCGATGATCTCGTTGCAGAGGTCGATGCACTCGTCGCAGATGTAGACGCCGGGGCCGGCGATGAGCTTCTTCACCTGCTTCTGGCTCTTGCCGCAGAAGGAGCACTTCAGCAGATCACCGCCGTCTCCGATGCGTGCCACTCTACGACCCTCTCCCTCTCGGACACCGGGCCGCTGAGCCGGTGCGTTCGTTGACGCTACCTCCTCCGGCCGTCGTTGCACCCCCCTTTCGGGCGCGGCGCGGCCGGTTCCGCCACGATCACCCGGACGGCCCCGTGGCCGGGCCGGCGCACCGGCCCGGCTCCGCCGCAGGTCAGGCGCTCAGCCGACGTTGAGCGCGCTGAGCTTGCGGGTCGTGATGACCTCGTCGATGAAGCCGTACTCCTTGGCCTGCTCGGCCGTGAGGATCTTGTCCCGCTCGATGTCGCGCGGACCTGCTCCTCGGTGCTGGCCGGTGTGCCGGGCCAGGATCTTCTCCAGCAGCGGGCGCATCCGCAGGATCTCGTTGGCCTGGATCTCCAGGTCGGTGACCTGGCCCTGGCCCTCCGCGGACGGCTGGTGGATCAGCACCCGGGCGTTCTCCAGCGCGGCCCGCTTGCCCGGCGTGCCGGCGGCCAGCAGGACCGCGGCGGCCGAGGCGGCCTGGCCCATGCAGACGGTCTGGATGTCCGGCCGGACGAACATCATCGTGTCGTAGATCGCCGTCAGCGCGGTGAACGAGCCGCCGGGCGAGTTGATGTACATCGATGATGTCGCGGTCCGGGTCGTTGGACTCCAGCGTGAGCAGCTGGGCCATCACGTCGTTGGCCGAGGCGTCGTCGATCTGCACGCCGAGGAAGATGATCCGCTCCTCGAAGAGCTTGTTGTACGGGTTGGACTCCTTGACCCCGTAGTTCGTGCGCTCCACGAAGGACGGCAGGACGTACCGGGCTGAGGGGTCGAGCTGCGCTCATGGCGTCTCCTCCGGGCATCGCTGGTCGGTCGTCGGTGGAGGTCACGCCGGCGCCGTGCCGGTCGGGCCCGGGATCTGCTCGGCGCGCGGTCGATGCACCTGGTCGACGAAGCCGTACTCCTGGCCTGCGCCGCGGTGAACCAGCGGTCGCGGTCGGAGTCGCGCTCGATCTGCTCGACGGTCTGGCCGGTGTGCTGGGCGATGAGCTCGGCCATCTCCCGCTTGGTCAGCTTGTACTGCTCGGCCTGGATCGCGATGTCCGACGCGGTGCCGCCGATGCCGGCGGACGGCTGGTGCATCAGGATCCGCGCGTGCGGCAGCGCGTAGCGCTTGCCGGGCGTGCCGGCGGACAGCAGGAACTGGCCCATCGACGCGGCCAGGCCCATGGCGAACGTCGCGACGTCGCGGCTCGATGAACTGCATCGTGTCGTAGATCGCCATGCCGGCGGTGACCGAGCCGCCGGGCGAGTTGATGTAGAGGTGGATGTCCCGCTTGGGGTCCTCCGCGGCCAGCAGCAGCAGCTGGGCGCTGATCTGGTTGGCGATCGCGTCGTCCACCGGCTGGCCGAGGAAGATGATGCGCTCGCGCAGCAGCCGGTCGTAGACGGAGTCGTTGAGGGTCATGCCCGCGCCCGCCGACCGCAGGTCGGGCAGGGCGCGGATCGGCATGCGCGGGGTCCATGGCGCTCACGGCGCTCCTGTCGGGTGTGCTGAACATGCTGTACTCGACCCTAACTCGCGGGTGCGTCGCGGTCGGGCCCACCTGGGTCGCTGTTCGCTGACGGCGCAGGGCGTCGGCGGCCGTCAGGAGCCGATCGGGCGGATCGAGGTGGCCGACGCCGGCCTCGGTCGGCGGCCGGCGGCTGCTGCTCGGCGGCCTGCTCCTCGGCCGCCTCGGCCTCGGCGCTCTCCTCCGGCCGGGGCAGCCGCAGGTGCTCCAGGTCGACCGGTGCGGCCGGAGGCGTCGGTGACGTGCGCCCGCTCCAGCACCGTGGCCAGCGCCTTCGACCGGCGCACGTCCGCGACCAGGGCCGGCAGGTTGCCGCCCTGGGTCAGCTGCTGGGCGAACTCCTGCGGCGACACCCCGTACCGCTGGGCCTGCGTGATGACGTGCTCGGTCAGCTCGGCGTCGGAGACGCCGAGCTCCTCGGTGTCGGCGATCGCGTCGAGGATGAGCTGCGTCTTCACCGCGGTCTCGGCGTTGCTCCTGGACCTCGGCGTCGAACTCCTCCCTGGTCTGGCCCTCGGCGGAGAGGTAGGCGTCCAGGTCGAGGCCGGCGCTCTCGAGCTGGTGGCCGATGTCGTGCTGGCGCCACTCGACCTCGCCGCGCACGACCGACTCCGGCAGCGGCACCTCGGTCGTCGTCCAGCAGCGCCTCCAGCACCTTGTCCCGGGCCTGCGCGCCCTGCTCGAGGACCTTCACCCGGCTGGAGCCGCTCGCGCACGTCCGCCCGCAGCTCGTCGAGCGTGTCGAACTCGCTCGCGGTCTGGGCGAACTCGTCGTCCAGCTCGGGCAGTTCCTTCTCCTTGACCGAGCGGACGGTGACCGTGACGTCGGCGGTCCGGCCGGCGAACTCGCCGCCGACCAGCTCGGTGGTGAACTCGCGGTCGTCCCCGGCGGACGCGCCGACCAGCGCCTCGTCCAGGCCGCTCCATCATCGAGGCCGCTGCCCACCTCGTACGACAGGCCGGTCGTGGAACCGCCCGGCACCTCCTCGCCGTCGACGGTGGCCTGGAGGTCGATCGAGACGTAGTCGCCGTCCTGCACCGGCCGGTCGGTCGGCCTTGAGCACGGCGAACCGCTCGCGCATCGCCGACGACCTGCTCCTCGACGTCGGCCTCGTCGCACCTCGGCGTCGTCGACGATGACCTCGAGCCGGTCGTAGTCGGGCAGCGTCACCTCGGGCCGGACGTCGACCTCGGCGGTGAACGCGAGCGTCTCGCCGTCCTCGAGCTTGGTCAGCTCGATCTCCGGCTGGCCGAGGGCGCGCACTCGTTGTCCCGGACCGCCTCGGAGTACGCCCGCGGGCAGCGCGTCCTGCACCGCCTCCTCCAGCACCGCGGCCCGGCCGACCCGCTGGTCGATGATCCGCGCCGGCGCCTTGCCCGGGCGGAAGCCGGGCACCCGCACCTGCTTGGCGATGCTCGCGTACGCCTTGTCGAGGCTGGGCTTGAGCTCGTCGAAGGGCACCTCGACGGCGAGCCGGACCCGCGTCGGGCTCAGGGTCTCGACTGTGCTCTTCAACGCGCTCGTCTCCTCGGGCTGTGATGGCGGGCCGGCCACCGGGGTGATGGTCGGCGAGCTGGTCGGGGTGGCGGGATTCGAACCCACGGCCCCTCGCTCCCAAAGCGAGTGCGCTACCAAGCTGCGCCACACCCCGGCACCGTCCGCGAGTGTAGACGGGTGCGCCCGCGGGCTACCGCTACGCTGGTCCGTGCTGCACGCGGGTGTAGCTCAATGGCAGAGCCCCAGCCTTCCAAGCTGGCCATGCGGGTTCGATTCCCGTCACCCGCTCCACCCTCCCTCGCGCGGACAATCGGCCCGACCGGCCATGTGCGACGTGCCGCGCCACCGACGCCGGCACGGCGCAGCGTCTGCAGGACCGGCCGGAGGCGGGACGAGCGAGCGTTGGCGGGCGGCCGGCTCGATCGTCGGACTACAACTAGCCGACGTGGAGCCACGCTCGGAGGGTTTGGCGGATCACCTCGCTGGCGGTGACATAGTCGGACTCGGCTCGCGCGGTCATTGCAGCCTCGAGGTCTGGGCCTACTGGATCAACGGTGGGATGTGCGGGCTTCTGATGGGGTGAAGCGGGTATGGGTCGGAGCATGCGGTGGTGGGTGGGGCTGGCAGCGGTGCTGGTGGTCACCGCCTGCAGTGGAACGGGGCCGGTTGACGGGCCGGCCAATCCGCTGGCGCCGGGGCGGCCGGGTGGTCTGAGCGAAGTTCATCCGCATGCGGTGGCGACCGGGGTGAGCGGCGACGCCGCGACCGTGGACGTGGTCAGCGGGTCGACCACGGTGACCGTGCGGTCGGACGACCTCGCCGGCGCGGACCGGCTGCAGGCGCTGACCCCGGACGGCGCCGGTGTGGCGCCGGTGCTGGAGACCGACGGCGACACCGTCGGCGTGCACCTCGTGCAGACCGGGGAGCCGGGACCGTCCGCGGTGACCGTGTTGCTGGACAGGCGGGTGCGCTGGCAGGTGCGGATGTCCGGCGGCGCCACCAGCGAACTGCTCGACCTGCGCAGCGCCCGGCTGTCCGGCGTCGACCTCGCGGCCGGCGCGGCCCGGATCGAGCTGATGTTGCCGGTGCCGGACCGTGCGGTGCCGATCACGATGGCCGGCGGGGCGACCGAGTTCACCGTGAATGTGCCGCGCGGCGTAGCGACCGCGGTGCGGATCGGCGGCGGCGCGGCCAGCACCGAGGTGGACGGGGTCCGCCGCACCGGGCTGACCGCGGGCACCGTGCTCGCCAGCACCACCGCCGCCGACCGGTACGACATCGACGCGACCGCCGGAGTCTCCACACTGACGCTGCGACGCCTCTAGCGCCCGCTCGAGCGCCGGTTCAGTCGCCGGGCAGGTCGGCCAGCCGGGGGTCGACGGGGATCGGGCTGGACCGCGGGTCGGGATCCGCGAGGACGCTCAGGGCCGGCCCGGTGAAGTCGAGCCGCTCCGGCCCGTTCCACCGCCCGTTGTACCAGCTGTGCACCAGGTTGTGCGTCCGCGCGTCGGTGCTGAACACGTCCAGTCGGCCGGGCGCCCAGGCTGCGGCGGCGAGGCCGCGCAACGGGATCCGGTCCGGGCCGGTGCCGGCGGCGAGCGTCTCCGGCCCGAGCCAGCGGGTGCCGTCGAACCAGCGATGCAGGAGAGCGCGCCCGTCGCTGCGCGGAGCGAACACGTCCAGCCGCCGCGGCTGCCACGAGGCGACCGCGGTCGCCTGCCCGTACGGGCCGACGCCGAGGCTCTCCCAGTGGCTCCACCCGGCACCGGCGTTGAGGATGTGTGCCAGCCGGCCTGAGCTGGTGACGGCGAAGACGTCGAGCCGGCTCGGCGACCACGAGACGATGCTGGGGGTGAACGCGCCGCCCGGGGTGGCCGCGACGCGGACGGGCCCGGTCCAGCTGCCGTTGAACGACCAGCGGAGCAGGTCGTTGGTCACGCCGTCGCGGGCGACGACCTCCAGCCGGCCAGGTGCCGGGGAGGTGATCGCGGGCCGGCCGAGCCGATGGCCGCCCGGACCGGCGCCGCGGTCGGTCCAGGCGCTCCACCCGCCGCCGATCCGGGTCCGGTGCAGCAGGTGCCCGGTGCGACGCCTCGATCGCGACGACGTCGAGGCGGCCGGTCGCGGACGAGGTGACCGCCGGCGGTCCCATGATGTTGCCCGCGGGCCCGCGGCCGACGTTCTCCCATCCGCTCCAGGTGCCGGCGAAGGACTTGCGGAGCAGGCCACCGGTGCCGTCGCCGGCGAGCACCTGCAGCCGGCCGACGTCCTCCGCGACCACGGACGGGTCGTACGCGTCGTGGCTGAGCGTCTCGGCGTCGATCGCCGTCTGGTACCGGGTGAAGCTGGGGTAGCCGCCGCGCATCCAGACCACGTTGAGGTCGGCGCCGGTCTGGCCGCGCGGCGAGATCGGCCGGTAGTTGCCGCGGGCCGAGCTGCCCGTGACCGGCCGGCGGGTCCAGGTCGCCCCGCCGTCGGCGGTACGCCACAGCTCCACCTCGAAGACGCCGCCGACCTGCCGGGCCAGGTAGACCATGGACGGGTTCTCGTGGTCGAGGGTGATGCCGCCGGAGTAGTTCGGTTCGGCGGTGTCGACGCTCATCGAGGCTCCGGCCCGGGCGATCTCCCGGTCGACCCAGCGGGTGCCGTCCCAGCGGGCGTAGTGATAGCGATGGTCGCTGTTCGTCGGGAACGTGGCGAAGGTGATCACCGGCCGGCCGGCGGCGTCGTGCCCGACGTCGTGCACCCAGGCTTTCACGCCGCCATGCGCGGCGGCGTTGTAGACGAGATCGGCCTGGGACGGCGCGATCGGCGCGTTGGCCAGCGACGTGATCAGCGTCCCGTTCGCCCGGAACAGGCTGCCGGCCCGGTAGCGGGCGTAGTAGATGTTGCTCACCACGTTCGCGCGGATGGCCCTGGGTGAAGGCGAAGTGGATGGTGTCCACGCCGTTGCCGGCGACCTTCACGTACGGGCGCTGGCCGGGCACGGTGACCAGCGTCCGCGCCGGCGCCCAGGTCACCTCGTCGCTCGAGGTGGAGAACGTCGGGTTGAAGTTGCCGCCGCGCCAGAACAGCCAGATCCGGTTGCCCTCGGCGGACAGCTGCACCGGGTTCGGATAGGTGTATCCCCAGGGTCCCGGCGCTGTTGGTGGGCACCGTCCGCTCGGCTTCCCAGGCGGTCACGTCCTCCGGCCGCACGCTGCGCCGGTAGAACATGGCTCCGCCGATGTGCGCGGACCAGAAGACGATCAGCCGGCCGTCCGGACGCACCAGCAGTGACGGGTTCGCGTGGTCGTCGAGCTGGAAGTTCGCCTTCAGCGTCGTGACCACCCGGATCCCGGTGTCGTGGTCGTAGCTGGCGACCTGGACGCTGCCCGCCGCGTCCACCCAGCCGACGTAGGTCCGGCGGTGGGCTCCGACGTGGTAGACCGCCCGCGGGTCCCCGAACCAGCTCCACGCGCCGCTGCGGGAGAACTCCCGCTGCCGCAAGGACAATGCCCCGGCCGAATTCGACAGGACGAGGCACAGCGCCATCGCGCCCGAGAGCAGGGCGACTGTCCGGGCGATACCAGCCCGGGCACGACGACCACCACGCAGCGACAGCACCGTGACGACCTCGTCTCGACGTCCTCAAGCGGTCCTTGGAGACAAGGTAGCGCCGCTGACATCCGTGCCGGGCACCCATTCGACGAAGAGCCGTCAGTACTCCCGCCAGAGCATGACGATCGCCCGGTCGTCGCTCGGTTGGTGGGGACCTCGCGGACCAGCAGCGCCGCCCCGCCGCGGTAGTCGCCGCGCGGGACCAGGCGCTCCGCCGCGCCGAGCAGCCGGTCGACGCCGACCTCGAGATCGCGGCTGCCGGTCCTCGACCACCCCGTCGGAGTAGAGCAGCACGGCGTCGCCGCGGCGCAGCAGCGCCGGTGTCCGGCTGGTGGCCGACCTCGGGCAGCACGCCGAGCAGCGGGCCGCGGCGCAGCAGCAGCCGCCAGGTGCCGCTGCCCGCGTCCAGGTGCGGCGACCGGCGGGTGCCCGGCGCTCTCCACCCGGTACGCCCCGGTGGCCAGGTCGACCCGCAGGTACGCCGCGGTCGCGAAGCCCTCGGCCCAGCGCTGCTGCAGCAGGTAGCGGTTGGCCTCGGCGAGGAAGTCCTCCGGCGGCACCGCGCCGAGCAGGCCGCCGAGGGCGCCGGACAGCAGCAGCGCCCGGGTGCCGGCGTCGACTCCCTTGCCGGAGACGTCGACGAGCGCCAGGTCGAGCACGTCGTGCCAGCCGTCCGCGGCCTCGACGGCGTGCACCCGGGAGACGACGAAGTCGCCGGCCAGCCCGGCGTCGTCGGCCGGGCGCAGCTCGACCTCCATCCCCCACTCGGCCGGCAGCGGCGGCACCTCGCCCTGCACCCGCAGCCGCTCCCGCAGGTCGAGCAGGATCTGGTCCGGCCGGGCCCGGCGGACCCCGAGCCGCTCCCGCCGCCGCGTCTGCTCGTACGAGACGGCGACGACGGCCACGAAGATCAGCACCGAGCCGATGCTGAGCACCCACAGCCCGCGCGCGGACGCCACCAGAGCGACGAGCAGGAAGCAGCCGAGCACCAGCAGCCGGAACTCCCGCAGCGGCAGGCTGAGGCCGCCGAGCAGCACCGGCACCGCGAGCACGGTGCCCGGCCGCATCACGTCCGGGTCGGCGAGGGCGCCCAGCGCGAGCACGCCGGCCGAGGGCGACGAGCGCCGCCGTCGGCGCCGACGTCGCCCAGCCGCCGGCGCAGCCGTTGCACGCTGCCGGCGAACCGTCCCCACAGATGCCAGACCATGACCGCGCGCACAGTAGCGAGCGGTGGTGACCCGCGAGTACGCACTCGGCGATCGAATTGCGTCGCGTCCTGTCGGTGGGCCGGAGTAGGAAGACCGCATGACCGACCTCGAGCTGCGGCCGATCGACCGGACCGAGTTCCCGGAGTTCTACCGGGCGCTCGCCGAGGCGTTCCTGGAGGACCCCCACGACGACGACCGGGAGTCGCTCGGCACGGTGTTCGAGCCGGAGCGCAGCCTGGCCGCGTTCGACGACGGGCAGATCATCGCGACCGCCGGGATCTACACCCGGGACATGACCGTGCCGGGCGGCCCGCGGCCGACCGCCGGGGTCACCGTCGTGTCGGTGCAGCCGACCCACCGGCGGCGCGGCCTGCTGACGGCGATGATGCGCCGCCAGCTGACCGGGCTGCACGAGGAGCAGCGCGAGCCGGTCGCCGCGCTCTGGGCCTCGGAAGGCGGCATCTACGGGCGGTTCGGCTACGGGGTCGCCGCCCGGCAGCTGGCCTGGACCGGGCGCAAGGACAGGCTGCGGGTCCGGCCCGGGGTGCCGCTGGGCACCGGCCGGGTCGTGCTCGCCCCGCCGGAGAAGGCCCGCCCGCACGAGGAGGCGGTGTACGAGGCGCTCCGGCCGACCTCGGTCGGCTTCCTCGATCGACGGGGTGCCTGGGCCGACCGGCTCGCCGCCGACCCGGAGCGCAACCGGCAGCGGGGCCAGCGCGAGGCGGCACGCGCTCTACACCGAGCAGGACGGCTCGGTCACCGGCTTCGCGACCTACCGCACCCGCCAGGCGGGCGAGCCGGGTCGCAACGACAGCAGCGTCGACGTGCGGGTCCGTGCACGCGACCACTCCGGAGGCGCTATGCGGCGCTGTGGGCATACCTGGCCGGCATCGACCTCACACCCAGGCTCGCGCTGCACCGGGCGCCGCTGGACGACCCGCTGCAGCACATCGTCGCCGACGTGCGCGCCCTCGACATGTCGATGTACGACTCGCTCTGGGTCCGGCTGGCCGACGTCGACCGGGCGCTGGCGTCCCGGACGCTACTCGACGCCGGTGGACGTGGTGTTCGACGTACGGGACGAGTTCTGCCCGTGGAACACCGGCCGGTGGCGGCTCTCGGCCGACGGATCGGGCGCGGTCTGCGACCGCACGCAGGACCCGGCCGACCTCGCGCTGTCCGTCGACCGAGCTCGGCGCGGCGCTACCTCGGCGGCCCGACGCTGATCGGGCTGGCCGCCGCCGGGCTGGTCAGCGAGCTGCGCCCGGGTGCGCTGGCCGCGGCGAGCCGGGCGTTCGCCGGCGACCGCATGCCCTGGTGTCCGGAGGTGTTCTGAGCGGACTGTGCGATGGTGGCGGCATGGAGGAGCCGACCCCGTCGCGGCACCGGCGCCGGGAACGGCGCCGGGACCGGACGTGCCGGGCCGGCCGGAGCCGGCCGCCGAGACCGCAGCCGCCAGCGCGACCGACAGCACGGCCGAGACCGCAGCCGCCGCGCGAGCGACGGCACGGCCGACGACGCGACCGACAGCACGGCCGACACCGCAGCCGACACCGCGGTCGAAACCGGAGGTGGGACCGCGGCTGAAACCGGAGCTGGGACCGCGGCCGAGACCGCGACGAAGGCCTCAGCTCAGACCGCGGCTCAGACCGCGGCCGAGACCGGGGCGGCCGGGGAGGCGCCCGAGCCGGCGCCCAGGCGGAAGTCGCGCAGCCGGCGCACGGACGCCGAGCGGAGCCTGCGCGGCATCGTCGGCGCCGGCTCGTCCCAGGTCGGCGTCGTCGGCGCGATGCGGGCCCGGGACGCGGCCCGGCCGACCGCCGAGGATCTCGCCGCCGCCGAGCGTGATCTGGTCATCGTCCGCCGGCACTACGTCCCCCCGGGCACCCTCCCCGGCGCCCGCTGAGGCGGGCCCGCACGGCGCCGGACGCCCACGCGGCCCGGGCCCGAGCCGGGGGCGTGGCCGGCGACCGCCCCGGGTCCCGGACCGGCCACGCCGACATCGTCCGCCGGTGACCGCCGGCGCGGCCCGGGGCCCGGACCGCCGACGCCCCGGCGGCCCCCCACTGCGGGCGCCCGGGCTCCGGATCGGCCGCGGCCGATGTGCATCGGCGATCGCTGGTCGGCGCGCGGCGGGATCCCTAGCGGGAGGCTTCGTAGTCGGCGAGCAGCTTGAGCCGGCGGACGTGCCGCTCGCCGTTGCTGAACGGCGTGGCCAGGAACGTGTCGACCAGCGTCGCCGCCTGGTCCTTGGTGTGCATCCGGGCGCCGACCGCGACCACCTGCGCGTCGTTGTGCTCGCGGGCCAGCGTGGCGGTCTCCTCCGACCAGGCCAGCGCCGCCCGGATCCCGGGCACCTTGTTGGCCGCGATCTGCTCGCCGTTGCCGGACCCGCCGATCACCACCCCGAGGCTGCCCGGGTCGGCGAGCACCCGCTCGCCCGTCCGGATGCAGTACGGCGGGTAGTCGTCGTCCGGGTCGTACGCCTCCGCACCGCAGTCGACCACCTCGTGGCCGGCCTTGGCGAGGTGCTCCAGCAGGTAGGACTTGAGCTCGAAGCCGGCGTGGTCGGACCCCAGGTAGACGCGCATGAAACCCAGTTTCGCAGCCCGGCAAGATGACAGTCATGCCATTGGTCGAGGTCACCCTGGTCGAGGGCCGCACCCCCGACCAGCTGCGCACGCTGATCAGCCGGCTCACCGCCGCCGTGGTCGACTCGGTCGGCGCGCCGAAGGAGAACGTCCGGGTCGTCCTGCGGGAGGTGCCGGCCACGCACTGGGCCGCCGGCGACGTCACGATCGAGGAGCGACGGGAGGCGGCGGGCATGACCGACACCTGGACCGAGGTCGCCGACCGCGTGTACGTCCGGCGGCACCAGAGCATGGACCTCAACGTCAGCCTCATCGTCGGCGAGGGCGCCTGCCTGGTCGTCGACACCCGGGCCACCGAGAAGGAGGGCCAGGAGCTCGTCGAGGCGATCCGCACCGTCACCCCGCACCCATGGGTGGTCGTCAACACGCACTTCCACTTCGACCACACGTTCGGCAACCGGATCTTCCGGCCGGCCGAGATCTGGGGCCACCGCCGCTGCGCCGAGCAGCTGATCGACGACGGCGAGCGGATGCGCGGTGCCATCGCCGGCCGCTACCGCGAGCACGGGCTGGACGAGATGGCCGCCGAGATCGAGGCGAGCGCGATCGACCCGCCCGACCAGCTGGTCGACGACCTGGCCACGCTCAGCGTCGCCGGCCGCCCGGTGCAGCTGCGCCACCTCGGCCGCGGGCACACCGACAACGACCTGGTGCTCACCGTGCCGGACGCCGACGGCCTGGTGATCGCCGGCGACCTGGTCGAGGAGGGCGCGCCGCCGCAGTTCGGCAGCGCGTTCCCGCTGGACTGGCCGCAGACCCTGGACGCGGTCGCCGAGCTGGTCACCGGCCGGCTGGTGCCGGGGCACGGCGCGGTGGTCGACCGCGAGTTCGTGCTGGCCCAGCGGGCCGAGCACGCCGAGCTCGTCGCCAGGGCCACCGACGGGCACGCGAACGGCCGGCCGGCCGCGGACGTGGCGAAGGAGCTGGCCTACTTCGGCGACTGCGCGCTGGACGGCGTCGAGCGGGCCTACCTACAGCTGCAGTGACTTGACCTCGAGGAACTCCTCCAGGCCGTACCGGCCGAGCTCCCGGCCGGTGCCCGACTGCTTGTAGCCGCCGAACGGCGCGAGCGGGTTGAACGCGCCGCCGTTGACCATCACCTGGCCGGTGCGCAGCCGCCGGGCGAACGCGACCGCGCGGTCGCGGTCGCCCGCGAACACCGCGCCGGACAGCCCGTACGGCGTGCCGTTGGCGATCTCGACCGCCTCCTCCTCGGACCGGTACGGGATGACCGACAGGACCGGTCCGAAGATCTCCTCCTGGGCGATCGTCGACTCCGGCCGGACCGCCGCGAACACGGTCGGCCGCACGAAGAAGCCGCGGTCCAGCGGAGCGGATCGGCCCGCCGGTGGCCAGCGTCGCGCCCTCGGCGATCCCCTTCTCGATGTAGCCGCGGACCCGGTCCCGCTGCGCCGCGCTGACCATCGGCCCGAGCCGGGTCGCGCCGTCCAGCGGGTCGCCGACCGTGTACTTCTCGGCCGAGTCGATGGCCAGCTCGACCGCGGCCGAGTGCAGCGACTCCGGCACCAGCATCCGGGTCCAGGCCGTGCAGGTCTGACCGCCGTTGATGTAGCAGTTGGCCACCCCGACCTTGACCGCCTTGGCCAGCTCGGCGTCGTCGAGGATCACGTTGGCCGACTTGCCGCCCAGCTCCAGCGCGACCTTCTTCACCGTGCCGGCCGCGACCTCCTGCACCCGCCGGCCGGCCCGGACCGAGCCGGTGAACGAGACCATGTCCACGTCCGGGTGGGCGGCGATCGCCTCGCCGACGACCGGGCCGGTGCCGGGCACGACGTTGAGCACGCCGGCCGGCAGCCCGACCTCCACCGCCACCGCCGCCAGCACGTACGAGGACAGCGGCGCGACCTCGGTCGGCTTGAGCACCACCGTGCAGCCGGCGGCCAGCGCGGCGGCGACCTTGGCCACCACCTGGTGCAGCGGGTAGTTCCACGGGGTGATCGCGCCGACCACGCCGATCGGCTCGCGCAGCACCAGCGAGTTGCCGATCTCCTCCTCGAACGCGAAGTCCCCGAGCAGCGACGCGTACGAGCGCAGCACCGCGACCGGCAGCCCGGCCTGGGTCGAGGTGGCGAACTTCAGCGGCGAGCCGACCTCGCGGGCGATCAGCTCGGGCCAGCTCCGGCACCCGGGCGGCGAGCCCGTCGGCGAGCGCGGTCGAGCAGCTCGGCGCGCTCGGCCACCGGCGTCGCGGCCCAGGCCGGGAAGGCGGCCCGGGCGGCGGTCACGGCGCGGTCGACGTCGGCCGGGGTGCCGGCCGGCACGGTCGCCAGCGGCTCGCTCCGTGGTCGGGTTGACCACCGTCAGCGTGTCCGAACCGGCGGGCGCCACCCACGTGCCGCCGACGAACAGCGCGTCGAGATGGTCGGGAACGGTGCCGGTGTCGGTCGAAGTCATGCGGCCACCGTACGGCCCGCCCTTGACACTGTCCGGCCCACTGTGCCATCTTCCCACCACTGGTCTGGACCAGTACGGACCAGTCCTACGGCGTCGCACAGGTCGCACCAGGAGGATCGCGGGATGCACAGGAAAATGCGCGCGGCGGCCGTCGTCGGCGCCACGGTGGCGCTGTTCGCCGCGGCGTGCGGTAGCGGCAACTCGTCCGACTCGGCGTCGGGCGGCAGCGGCAACACGCAGGCCAAGGACATCACCGTCTGGCTGATGAACGGCTCCGCCCCGGATGCCGTCATCAAGCGGGTCAACGCCCAGTTCAACCAGGCGCACCCGAACACCACGGTCAAGATCCAGATCCAGCAGTGGGACGGCATCCAGGAGAAGACCACCACCGGGCTCGCCTCCAACAACCCGCCGGACGTGCTCGAGATCGGCAGCACGCTGGTCTCGAAGTTCGCCGACTCCGGCGGCCTGGAGGACCTCAGCGGCAAGAAGGCCGACCTCGGCGGGGACACCTGGCTGCAGGGCCTCACCGACGCCGGCACGCTCGACGGCAAGCTGTACGGCATCCCCTACTACGCCGGCGACCGCGCGGTGCTCTACCGCAAGGACCTGTTCGCCAAGGCCGGCATCACGACGCTGCCCACCGACCGGGCCGGCTTCGTCGCGGCGATGGCCAAGCTGCAGGCCAAGTACGGCAGCGACAAGCAGTTCTCGGCGCTCTACTTCCCGGGCCAGTACTGGTACGCGGCGCTGCCGTTCATCTGGGACGAGGGCGGCGAGGTCGCGGTCCAGGACAACGGCCAGTGGAAGGGCACGCTGGACAGCCCGCAGTCGCAGGCCGGGCTGAGCGCGCTCAAGGACATCGTCACCAAGTACTCCAAGGCCCCGGTCAACGGCAACGAGAACGACAACGACCCGGCCGTGCCGCTCGGTGAGGGCAAGGCCGGCATGATCATCGACGCCGGCTGGAAGGTCGGCACGGTGGAGAAGGCGCACCCGGAGCTCAAGGGCCAGATCGGCGTCTTCGCGGTGCCGAGCAAGAACGCGGGCCAGACCGCGCCGGTCTTCCTCGGCGGCTCCAACCTCGCGGTCTCCGCGGGCAGCGACGCGCCGCGACCTGGCGTACGAGTGGATCAAGATCCTGGCCGGCGACGAAGGCGCAGACCGACCTCGCCACCACCGGCGGCGTGATCCCGAACTCGACCTCGCTGCTCACCCTGCACGCGAAGGACCCGGTGCTGTCGGTGTTCGACCAGGCGGCGAAGAACAGCCGGTCCACCCCGTCCACGCCGAAGTGGGCGAACGTCGAGAGCGGCACGGTCCTGCAGGACATGCTGGTCTCCATCTTCAGCGGCAAGAAGAGCGTGGCCGACGCGACGACGGACGCGACCGAGGCGGTCACCAAGACGCTGAACTCGTAGCCTGTCGGCCGCCCGGCCCTCCGCCGGGGTCGGGTGGCCGGCTGTCCAACCCCGGTTGGCCCCGGGCCGAAGCCGGCCCGGGGCCGACCCGTGGACCCGTACCGAGTCCCCCGGGGCCCGGGACGGACCAGGAGGAGGACGCGTGAGCTTCGATCCCCGCAAGCGCCGGGCCGAGCTCGGGCCCGGGCGCCGCCCGGGCGGGCCGGTCGGACGGTGCGCCGGCGGAGACCGCGGTCGCCGTCACCACGCCGACCGCCGGGCGCCGCGACGGCGGACGTGACCGGACCGCCGGCCGGTCCGGTGCCGCCGGTGGGGGTCGCACCGATCGGCCGGCGGCGGCGGCCGGTCGGCGCGCTGCCGTACGGGCTGCTGGTGCCGAGCGTGCTGCTCCTGCTCGGCCTGCTCGGCTACCCGCTGTTCGTGCTGGTCCGCACCTCGTTCCAGCAGCTCGACCTGCGCCAGCTGATCCGCCGGCAGACCGTCTGGGTCGGGTTCGACAACTACCGGACGATCCTGACCGACGGGGAGTTCTGGGCGGTCACCGTCCGGACCCTGGTCTTCGCCGCGGTCTGCGTCGCGCTCACGATCGCGCTCGGCACGCTCGTCGCGCTGCTCATGCGCCGGGTCGGCCGGGGCATGCGGCTGCTGATCTCGGCCGGCCTGCTGCTGGCCTGGGCCACTCCCCCGGTCAGCGCGGCCACGGTGTTCAAGTGGCTGTTCGACGAGCAGTACGGGGTGGTCAACTGGCTGGTCACCACGCTGACCCCGCTGGACTGGTCGCAGCACTCCTGGTTCGACTCGCAGCTGCCGGCGTTCAGCGTGATCGTGCTGTGCGTGGTCTGGCAGGCGATCCCGTTCGTCGCGCTGACCCTCTACGCCGGGCTGACCACGGTGCCGGACGACGATCCTGGAGGCGGCCCGGATCGACGGCGCCGGCGCCTGGCGGTCGTTCTGGTCGGTGACCGCGCCGATGCTCAAGCCGCTGTTCCTGATCCTCACCTCGCTGTCGGTGATCTGGGACCTCAAGGTCTTCACCCAGCTGTACGTGATCACCCGCGGCGGGCCGGACCGCAAGACGCTGCTGATCAACCTCTACACGTACCTCAGGGCTTCGGGGCCAGCCGGTTCGGCCTGGCCTCGGCCGCGGCGGTGGTGATGGTGCTGATCACCCTGGCCGCCACGGTCTGGTACGTCCGGTCGATGATCCGCGTCGGGCGAGGAGGAGCTGTGAGCGCGCAGCGCTCGCGAGCGGGGCGACGAGCGACTGCCGCCGGACGATCGCCGAGGGCGGCCGTGCGCAGAGCGCGGCCGCGGCACGGTCGCGGCCAACGTCACCGCGCTGGTCGTGTTCGTGTTGTTCGCGTTCCCCGTCTACTGGATGGTCTCCACCGCGTTCAAGCCGGCCGGCGACATCCGGACCTTCGACGTCTCGCTGTTCCCGCACTCGGTGACGCTGGAGCAACTTCCGCACCGCGGTGCACGCGGCCGGGTTCTGGACCTTCCTGCGCAACAGCGTGGTGGTCTCGCTGTCGGTGACCGTGCTCGCGGTGCTGGTCGCGCTGCTGGCGGCGACCGCGGTGGCCCGGTTCCGGTTCCGCGGCCGGCGGGCGTACCTGCTGGTCATCCTGATCGTGCAGATGGTGCCGCTGGAGGCGCTGGTCATCCCGATGTACCTGACGCTGCGGGACGCCGACCTGCTCAACCTGGTGCCGGTGCTGATCGCCACGTACATGGCGTTCGTGCTGCCGTTCACGGTGTGGACGCTGCGCGGGTTCGTCGCGGCGCTGCCGGTCGAGCTGGAGGAGGCGGCGATGATCGACGGCGCCTCCCGCTGGGGCGCGTTCTGGCGGATCACGTTCCCGCTGATGGCGCCGGGGCTGGTCGCCACGGCGGTGTTCGCGTTCATCCAGGCCTGGAACGAGTTCATCCTCGCGCTGACGCTGATGGAGCAGGGCAACCAGACGCTGCCGGTGTGGCTGGGCACGTTCAAGACCGCCGCAGGGCGTCGACTGGGGCGGGCTGATGGCCGGCTCGACGCTGGTCGCGATCCCGGTCGTGGTGTTCGCGGTCGTGCTGCAGGGCCGGATCGCCTCCGGGGCTGCGGCCGGCGCGGTCAAGGGATGAGCGAGCCCGAGGGCTCGCAGGGCGAGCGGGGGATGACCCTCGAGGCGCTCGCCGACGCGGTGCTGCTGCCCGGCTTCGGCGGCACCGCGCCGCCGGACTGGGTGCGCCGCCGGGTCGCGCGGCGGGCTCGGCGGGGTGGTGCTGTTCGCCCGCAACTGCGTGTCGCCGGCGCAGTGGCCGCGCTGACCGCGGCGCTGCGGGCCGAGCGGGCCGGACGTGCTCGTCGCCACCGACGAGGAGGGCGGCGACGTCACCCGGCTGTTCGCCGCGGTCGGCTCGCCGGTGCCCGGGCCGTACGCGCTGGGCGTGGTCGACGACGTCGAGCTGACCCGGGCGGTGGCGGCGGCGCTGGCGCGCGCGGGTCGGCCGCCGCCGGGATCGGCTGGACGCTGGCGCCGGTCGCGGACGTGAACAGCGCGCCGGACAACCCGGTGATCGGCGTCCGGTCCTTCGGGGCCACGCCCGAGCTGGTGGCCCGGCACGTGGCCGCGGCGGTGCGCGGGCATCCAGGCGGCCGGCGTGGCCGCCTGCGCCAAGCACTTCCCCGGGCACGGCGACACGACCGTCGACTCGCACGTCGGGCTGCCGACCGTCGGCCCGGACCTGGCCGGGGCGCTGGAGCCGTTCCGGGCCGCGGTCGCGGCCGGGGTGGCGACCGTGATGACCGGGCACCTGCTGGTGCCGGGGTACGGCGACCTGCCGGCGACGCTCAACCCGCGCGCTGGTCGACGGGCTGCTGCGGGCCGAGCTCGGCTTCGACGGCGTGGTCGATCTCCGACGCGCTGGAGATGGGCGCGATCGCCGGCTCGGTCGGCGCTCGGCGAGGGCGCGGTGCTCGCCGTGCTCGCCGGGGTCGACGCGCTCTGCCTCGGCGGCGACGAGGCCGGCGAGCCGATCGCCGACGCGGCCCGGGACGCGCTGGTCGCGGCCGTCCGAAGTGGACGGTTGGCCGAGGAGCGGCTGGCGGCGGCGGCCGGCCGGGTGCGGGCGCTCGCCGGCCGCTTCCCCGGCTCGCTGGCGGCGCTGGGGCTGGCCGCGGCCCGGCGCGGCGCTGCGGTCGGTCGGGCGACGTGCGGCTGGGGCCGGGGCGCCGGTGCTGGTGCGAGCTGGACCCGGCGCCGACGATCGCGGTCGGGCGCACCGCCTGGGGGCTCGGCGGGTTGCTGCCCGGCGCGACCGAGCTGCGGCGTGGGCCCGGACGACCCGCTGCCCGCGGCTGCCGGCCGGCCGGCCGCTGGTCGTCGTCGCCCGGGACGCGACCCGGGTCGGCTGGGTCGGGCGCGCGGTCGCCGGCCTGCTCGCCGCCCGGCCCGGACGCGGTCGTGGTCGAGATGGGCCTGCCCGGGCCGGTCCCGCCGGCGCGCGGCTGGATCGCCACCGGCGGCGCCTCGGCCGCGAGCGCCGCGCGCCGCCGCCGAGCTGCTGCTCGGGACCGGCGCCGCGATGATCGCGGTCGGGGTGGACGCGGGTGGGACGGGGAGCCGGGCCGTCGTGGTGCGGGACGGCGTGGTCGTCGCAGCGGCGCGACCTCGGCCCGATCAACGTGCTGCTGCACGCGGACGCGGTCGACCGGCTGGCCGCCGCGGTCACCGACGCCGGCGCGGCCGCGGCCGGGTTCGGGCTGGCCGGGCTGCGCTCGGACGAGCACGCGCGGGAGCTCACCGCCGAGCTGGCCCGGCGTACCGGGGCCCGGGTGGTCGTCGGCGACGACACCGACGCGGCGCTGGCCGGGGCGTTCGGCGGCCGGCCCGGGATCGTGGTGATCGCCGGCACCGGCTCGGGCGCGGCCGGCCGGGACGCGGCCGGGCGGACCGTCCGGGTCGGCGGGCACGGGTTCCTGCTCGGCGACGAGGGCGGCGGCTACTGGATCGGCCGGGAGGCGGTGCGGGCGGCGCTGCGGGCCGCCGACGGCACCGGCCCGGCGACCGCGCTGACCGCGGTGGTGCAGCGCGCGTTCGGCTCGCTGGCCGGCGCCGAGACGGAGGTGCACCGGCACCCCACCGAGCGCGGCCTGCTCTCCCGCCTGGTCCCCGACGTGGCCGCCGCGGCGCCGGACCGCCGGCCGCCGGACCGGCGGCCGCCGGACAGCCGCGCGGCCCGACGCGGGCGGCCGACGCCGGGTGGCCCGACGGCGGGCGGCGACGCCGTGGCCGACGCCAGGCCGACGCGGCGACCTGCGCCGAGCCTGGCCGAGGCGCGCGTCCGGCGGGCCCGGCTCGGCCGCGGACCTGCCGGTCGCCGGGGTCGGCGGGATCTTCCGCTGCGCGCCGGTCCGGGAAGCGTTCCGGGCCGCCACCGGCGCGGCCGAGCCGGTCGAGCCACCGGAGCTCGGTGCGCTCCGGCTGCTCGACCAGGCCGTGACCGGTCAGGCCGGGACGGTGTCGAACTGCGGGCCCTCGGTGCGGGTCCGCTTGAGCTCGTAGAAGTAGGGGTTGGTGGCCAGCGCGACCGCGCCGTCGAAGACCTTCGCCGCCTCCTCGCCGGTCGGCACCCGGGAGATCACCGGGCCGAAGAACGCGGTGCCCTCGACGTGGATGACCGGCGTGCCGACCTCGTAGCCGACCGGGTCCATGCCGGCGTGGTGGGAGGCCTTGACCGCCTCGTCGTACTCGGTGGAGTCGGCGGCGTCGGCCAGCTCGACCGGCAGCCCGGCCTCCTCCAGCGCGGCGACCAGCGTGTCCCGCTCGTACCCGGCCTTCTGCTGGTGGATCCGGGTGCCGAGGGCCGTGTAGAGCTTGCCGAGGACCTCGTTGCCGAACTTCTGCTCGGCCGCGATCGCGACCCGCACCGGACCCCAGCCCTTGGTCAGCATCTCCCGGTAGTTGTCCGGGAGGTCGTCCTTGTCGGCGTTGAGCACCGACAGCGACATCACGTGGAAACTCAGGTCGAGGGGGCGCAGCTTCTCCACCTCGAGAATCCACCGGGACGTCAGCCACGCCCAGGGGCAGATCGGGTCGAACCAGAAGTCGACCTTGGTCCGCTCGCTCATTCAGGTCCTCCTACGGAAAGGGTGGTCCGGTGTCGGCAGCACCGGTATGCCCGGTCGCATTCCCGATTGCGGCCCCGGTGGGACCGACCCGACAACCCGGTCGGTGCCGGTCGGGCCGACATGACAGACTGCGGGGATGGGTGTCCCCAACCTGACCAGGGTCGATGCACGGTCCCGCGCGGAGCTGCTGTCCGTGTCCGGGTACGAGGTGGAGCTCGACCTGACCGACGGCGGCGGCAAGCCCGGCGAGCGGACCTTCCGGTCCCGGACCACGATCCGGTTCACCGCGTCCCGGCCGGGCGCGGCCACGTTCGTCGACGTGATCGCCGACCGGTTCCACGAGGTCACCCTCAACGGGCGGGCGCTGGACACCTCGGCGCTACCGGCCGGAGGACGGGCTGGCGCTGCCGGAGCTGGCCGCCGACAACGTGCTCGTCGTCGACGCCGACCTGCTCTACACCAACACCGGCGAGGGGCTGCACCGGTTCGTCGACCCGGTCGACGGCGAGGTCTACCTCTACTCGCAGTTCGAGACCGCGGACGCGAAGCGGATGTACACCTGCTTCGACCAGCCCGACCTCAAGGGCGACATTCGCGCTGCACGGTGACCGCGCCGCCGCACTGGGAGGTCGTCTCCAACGGACGCGCCGAGGACGTCACCGAGGGTGTCGGCGGCGCGCAGGTCGTCCGGTTCCGCACCACCCCGCCGCTCGCGCCGTACGTCACCGCGCTGGTCGCCGGGCCGTACCACAAGGTGACCGACAGCCACGACGGCATCGACCTCGGCGTCTACTGCCGGGCCTCGCTGGCCGAGCACCTCGACGCCGACGAGATCCTGCTGATCACCAAGCAGGGCTTCGACTGGTATCACCGCGCGTTCGACTACCGCTACCCGTTCGACAAGTACGACCAGCTGTTCGTGCCCGAGTTCAACGCCGGCGCGATGGAGAACGCGGCCTGCGTCACGTTCCTCGACGACTACGTCTTCCGCTCGAAGGTCACCGACTACGCGTACGAGCGGCGCGCCGACACGATCCTGCACGAGATGGCGCACATGTGGTTCGGCGACCTGGTCACCATGCGCTGGTGGGACGACCTCTGGCTGAACGAGTCGTTCGCCAGCTTCGCGTCCGTGCTCGCGCAGGCCCAGGCGACCCGGTTCACCTCCGCCTGGACGACGTTCGCCACCATCGAGAAGACCTGGGCGTACCGGCAGGACCAGCTGTCCTCGACGCACCCGATCGCCGCCGACATCCCCGACGTGCAGGCGGTCGAGGTCAACTTCGACGGCATCACCTACGCGAAGGGCGCCAGCGTGCTCAAGCAGCTGGCCGCGT
Organism: uncultured Actinomycetota bacterium; assembly: GCA_963770145.1. GTDB lineage: Bacteria > Actinomycetota > Actinomycetes > Mycobacteriales > CADCTP01 > CADCTP01. The sequence continues at coordinate 132,545 of CAVYOJ010000013.1, forward strand.
ACGTGGGGATCGAGCAGTTCCTGCGGGCGATGCAGGTCTACTTCCGCCGGCACGAGTACGGCAACACCACGCTCGCCGACCTGCTCGGCGTGCTCAGCGAGGAGTCCGGCCGGGACCTGTCCCGCTGGTCGCAGCTGTGGCTGGAGACGGCGGGGATCAACACGCTGCGGCCGGAGTTCGAGCTCGACGAGACGGCCGGTACGCGTCGTTCGCGATCGTGCAGTCCCCGGCCGAGCCCGGCGGCGGCCCGCTGCGGGATCACCGGCTCGCGGTCGGGCTCTACCGGGCCGAGGGCACCAAGCTGGTCCGCACCGAGCGGGTCGAGCTGGACGTCGTCCGGCGCCCGGACCGAGGTGCCGGAGCTGGTCGGCGTCGCCCAGCCGGAGCTGCTGCTGGTCAACGACGAGGACCTGACGTACGCGAAGGTGCGGCTGGACGAGCGCTCGCTGGCGACCGTGGTCGCCCGGCTCGGCGACATCGACGACCCGCTGCCGCGGACGCTGTGCTGGGGCGCCGCCTGGGACATGACCCGCGACGGCGAGATGCGCGCCCGCGACTACGTGGCGCTGGCGCTGGCCGGCGTGACCCGGGAGACCGAGATCGGCGTCGTGCAGTCGACCCAGGCGAAGATCCGCTCGGCGCTGGTGCACTACGTCGACCCGGCCTGGGCCGCCGGAGGGCTGGCGCCGGCTGGCCGCGTCGGCCGAGGACGCAGCTGCGCTCGGCCGCGCCCGGCTCGGACCTGCAGCTGGCCTGGGCCCGCACGCTGGCCGCCGCCACCCGCACGCCGGAGCACGTGGCGCTGGTCCGCGGGCTGCTGGCCGGCACCGAGACCGTGCCCGGGCTGGCCGTGGACACCGACCTGCGCTGGACGCTGCTGGCCGCGCTGGTCGCCGTCGGCGCCGCCGGCCCGGACGAGATCGAGGCCGAGCTGTCCCGCGACCCGACCGCGGCCGGGCAGCGGCGGGCGGCGACCGCGCGGGCGCTGCGGCCGACCGCGGAGGCGAAGGCCGAGGCGTGGCGGCTGGCGACCGAGGACGACGAGCTGCCCAACGCGATGAACGAGGCGGTCATCGCCGGCTTCTTCCACCCGGCCCAGGCCGAGCTGACCGCGCCGTACGTGCAGCCCTACTTCGCGGTGATCCCGGACGTCTGGGAGCGGCGGACCAGCGAGCTCGGCGCAGAACGTGGTGGTCGGGCTGTTCCCGGGCATCGCCTCGAGCCGAGGTGGTCGACCGGGCCGAGGCGTTCCTGGCCGACCCGGCCAACCCGCCGGCGCTGCGCCGGCTGGTCGCCGAGGGCCGCGACGACGCGCTCCGCTCGCTGCGCGGGCAGGCTCGGGACGCCGCCGGCTGACGCCGGCCCGCGACGTTGATCCCGGGTCCGGTCAGTCTGGCGCTACCGCGGCCTGACCGCTCAGCTCGGTGGTGCGGCGGAGCCAGCGGGGTGCCCGCGGCCCGCTCGTTGGTCCGACCGGCCTGGTCGGAGAGCATCCGCAGCCCGTTGACCAGCGCGCCGATCAGGTCGCCGACCGACAGCGAGGCGCGCATCGACAGCGCCGCCAGCGCGGCCGCGCGGTCCGGCAGCCGGCGGGACGAGTGCTCGCCGGTCACGATCTGCAGCACCCGCTGGCCCGGCGAGACCGCGAGCAGCACGCCGTCGGCCGGGCGCGGCAGCCCGGCGTGCAGCCGCTCCGCGTGCTCCCGGGTCGGCTCCTCCAGCTCGCCCACCCAGACCGAGAAGCCGAGGCCGGTCTCCCGGCTGGACAGCGTCAGCGCCTCGTCCAGCCGGGACAGCTGGCGCGGCGTGAACGGACCGGGCACGCGCTGCCGGGCGACCGTCGTGAAGTCGGTGACCTCGTGGTCTTTCCCGGCCACCAGGGCGCTCGCGGCGTGCGCGGCCGGCCCGAGGTCGCCGCCGGGTCGGCCGACCGTGTCGGTCCGGGCCGCGATCTCCGGGTCGACGTGCGGCTCGGTCCGCACCTCACCACTCGCCACTGGCCCCACCTCTCGCCGTGCCGGTGTCCGCGTCGAGGACCGACGCCGGCCCGTGCGCCGGCCGCGCGGCAGCTCGGCCCGCTCGGGCCGGGAGGCAGCGGCCAGCGCGGCCCGCCCCTCCGCGCTGCCGGCCGGCGCCGACACGTTCGGACGGGCGATATACCAGACCGGCTCGTAGTCCCACGGCCTGCCGACGCGGTAGCGCGGGCTGCGGTTGGCACTGGGCCCGATGGTCAGCACGGCCAGTACGACGAGCCCGGCCACCGGTATCACCACGAACACCAGCACGGTCTGCCAGACGGTCACCCGGTTACGGTAGCGAACCTCACCAGGGCATTCACCTTGGGGCTCGGTAGGAACCGGCGGTGCGCGGCGGGCGGCAGCCCCCGCGGCTCACCAACCGGGCGGGTGCCGATCGACCCACGGCACGGCGTCCTCCAGCTGGGCCGACAGCGAGATCAGCGTCGCCTCGTCCGCCGGCCGGCCGGCCAGCATGACCCCGATCGGCAGCGTGGGGTCGCCGTCGGTCCAGTGCATCGGCACGCTGACGGCCGGCTGACCGGTCACGTTGTAGACCGCGGTGAACGGGCGTGAACCGCTCCTGCCGGACGAAGTCGTCGGCCGGGTCGCCGCCCTCGGCGAACCAGCCGACCGGCACCGGCGGGCTGGCCAGCGTCGGCGTCAGCACCACGTCGTAGCCGGCCGTGCGGGCGATCCACTGCCGGGTGAGCATCTGCAGCTGCGACAGCGCGCCGACGAACTCGGCGGCGGACGGTCGCCGCGCCGCGGGCCCGCAGCCAGCGGGTCAGCGGCAGCAGCTCGTCCTCCCGGGCCGGGTCGACCGGCGCGGAGGCCGCCGACACGCCCCAGACGGTCTCGAACACGCCGATCGCCTCGGGCGGGAACGGCCGCCGTCGATGTCCTCGACCCGTGGCCGAGCCCGGTCAGCGCCTCGGTCGCCGCCTCGTACGCGGCCAGGCAGTCCGGGTCGCACCTCGGCGCCCTCGACGGCCGGCGTCGGCGTACCGGCCGATCCGCAGCGGCCCGGGTCGCGCGCCGGCGTACGCCAGGAAGGTCGCGCCGCCGGGCAGCGGCGGCGCCCAGTGCGGGTCGCCCGGCATCGGCACCGCCATCGCGTCGAGCATCGCCGCCGCGTCCCGGACGCGTGCGGGCCAGCGGGCCGTTCCTGGCCAGGCCGGTGACGTCGCCGAGCCGAGCGGGCCGTTGCTGACCCGGCCGCGGGTCGGCTTGATGCCGAACAGGCCGCAGACGCTGGCCGGGATCCGGACCGAGCCGCCGCCGTCGCTGCCCTGCGCGAACGGCACCAGCCCGGCCGCCACCGCGGCCGCCGCGCCGCCGCTGGAGCCGCCGGCCGAGCGGGTCGGGTCCCACGGCGTTGCGGGCCGGCGGGGCCACGCCGTTCTCGGTGTAGCAGGGCAGGCCGAACTCCGGCGTGTTCGTCTTGCCCAGGCTGATCGTGCCGGCCGCGGCGCAGCAGCGTGACGACGTTGTCGTCCACCGGCGGCACGAAGTCGGCGAACAGCCGTCGAGCCGAACGTGGTCCGGATCCCCGGCGGTGAGGTTCAGGTCCTTGATCGCGGTCGGGCACGCCGAGCAGCGGCGGCAGCGTCGCCGGGTCCGACTTGGTCAGCTGGTCCTCGGCCTCCTTGGCCCGGGCCAGCGCGTCCTCGCCGGTGACCGTGACGAACGCGCCCAGCTCGGCGTCGCGCCGCTCGATCCGGTCGAGGTAGTGCTCGACCAGCTCGACCGGGCTGACCTCGCCGGCTGCGCACCGCCTCGGCCTGCTCCAGCGCGGTCAGGTCGTGCAGTTCCGGCATGCACGAACAGTATCCGGGTCGGAGCCGCGGGATGATCTGCCGGATGGATCGAGACTGCGCGCGAGTACGCGCTGGCGCTGGACGAGGCCGACCCGCTGGCCGGGTTCCGCGGCCGAGTTCGTCGCCGGCGCCGGGAGCTGCTCTACCTGGACGGCAACTCGCTCGGCCGGCTGCCCGCGGTCCACCGCGGGCCGCGGTCGCCGAGGTGGTCGAGCCGACGAGTGGGGCGGCGGGCTGGTCCGGTCCTGGTCGACGCTGGATCTCGCTGGCCCGCGCGGACCGGCGACCTGATCGGCGACCGCGCTGCTCGGCGCCCGGCCGGGCGAGGTGGTGGTCGCCGACTCGACCTCGGTGAACCTCTACAAGCTGGCCTGGGCGGCCGGTGTCGGCGCGGCCGGGGCGGTCGGTGGTGCTGTCGACGGCGGACGACTTCCCCACCGACCGGTACGTGCTGCAGGGGCTGTGCCGCGGCCCGCGGGCTGACGCTGCGCGACGTCGCGGCCGACATCGACGCCGGGGTGTCGGCTGGACTCGGTGGTCGCAGGCGCTCGATCCGATCGGTGGCGGTGGTGGTGCTCTCGCACGTGGCGTACCGGTCCGGGCGCGCTGCTCGACCTGCCGGCGATCACCGCGGCCGCGCACGAGGCCGGCGCGCTGGTGCTGTGGGACCTGTCCCACTCCGGCGGCTCGGTGCCGGTCGGGCTGGCGGCCGCGTCGGCGGACCTGGCCGTCGGGCTGCACGTACAAGTACCTCAACGGCGGGCCGGGCTCGCCGGCCTACCTGTACGTGCGCTCGGACCTGCAGGCGGCAGCTGCGGCAGCCGATCCAGGGCTGGTTCGGCGCGGCCGACCAGTTCGCCATGGGCCCCGGCGTACGAGCCGGCGGCCGGGGATCGACCGGTTCCTGGTCGGGACGCCGCCGGTGCTGTCGCTGGTCGGCGGTCGAGGAGGGGGCGCGGGTGCTGGCCGCGGCCGGGATCGACCGGCTGCGGGCCAAGGGGCAGGCGATGACCGTCCTACCTGGTCACGCTGGCCGACGCCTGGCTGGCGCCGCTCGGCTTCCGGCTGGCCTCGCCGCGGGACCCGGCGCTGCGCGGGTCGCACGTGTCGCTGGAGCACCCGCAGGCCTGGCAGGTCTGCCAGGCGCTGCTCGACCGCGGGGTGGTGCCGGACTACCGGACGCCGGACCGGCTGCGGCTCGGGCCGGCACCGCTGTCCACCCGCTTCGTCGAGGTGTACGACGCGCTGGCGGTGATCCGGGACGTGGTGTCGTCCGGGGCACACCTCGGCTACCCGCGCGAGATCGCCCGGGTCACGTAGTCCGGGGCTGGCGCCGCTCCAGGATGATCGCCAGCGTCGGGCACTGCTGGGCCGCGCGCTGGGCGTGTCCCTCCAGCTCGGCCGGGACCTCGGCGACGACCGGCATCGGGTAGCCCCAGTCGTCCAGGCTGACGATCTCCGGCAGCAGTTCGGCGCACAGGCCGTGGCCGTCGCAGGCGATCGGGTTGACCCGCATCCGGAGCCGGCCGGCGCGGTTGACCGGCGGGCGCGGCGGCTCCTTCGGCGCCTTGCGGGAGCGGGCGGCGCTCGGGATCGGCGCGGTCGGCCGGCGGACCGGGACCGGCGGGTCCGGCATCGGCGCGGCCGGCCGGCGGACCGGGTCCGGCATCGGCGGGCGGGTCAGGTAGTCGGCCATCGGCGGGTCGGCCGCCGGGGCGTGCCTCGGCCGTACTCGCCCGGGGCGGGGCGGCTCGGGTCGGTCACGCCGGGGATCGACCGGTACCTGTCGGCCGGCCGCTCGTACGCCGGCGGCGCCAGGAACTGCTCCCTGGCCGGACTGTCCGGAGTGGACACCGCGCCCGAGCCGGCGTCGTAGGAGGCGTGCGCTCCGTAGGCCGACGAGTCCTCAGTGGACTGGGCGCCGTAGGAGGGCGCGGGCTCGTAGGCCGACGCACTCCGGTAGGCCGGCGGTCGTCGCTCGGCGGCCATGGGCCGTAGGCCGTGGCGACCCGTAGGAACCGTCGAGGCCGGCGGCGCGGCGTCTCCGGACCCGCTCCGGGGTCCGGAGGTGGAGCTGTAGGACGACGGCCCGACATCCTCCGCGGCGGTCCGGTAAGCGGAGGGGTCGTACGAGCCGGTGTCGTAGGGCGCCGCTGCGTAGGACCCGTTGTAGCCGGACGGCGGGACAGTCCGCGGATCCGTAGGCGGCAGCACCGTACGAGCCGGTGTCGTAGGTCGACGGTCCGTCCGAGCCGTAGTAGGACGACGGCGGGATCCGCCGCCGGGCCCGTCCCATAGCTGCGTGTCGTAGCCGGACGGAGCGGGGTCGACTGGTGCTGCTCCGTAGGAGCCGTAGGACGACGGCGGGTTCTCCGCGCGCGGCCCCGTAGGCCGAGGCACCGTAGGAGCCGGCGTCGTAGCCGGACGGAGCGGGGTCGACCGGAGCGGCTCCGTAGGAACCGTAGGACGACGGCGGGACCTCCGCCGCGGCCCCGTAAGCGGAACCGCCGTACGAGCCGGGGTCGTAGCCGGACGGAGCAGATGCGCTTCCGTAGGAACCGTAGGACGAGCGCGCGGGTTTCCGCGGACGCCGCCCCGTAGGCCGAACCGCCGTACGAGCCGGTGTCGTGGCCGGACGGAGCCGGGTCGACGGGCGCGGCTCCGTAGGAGCCCGTAGGACGAGGGCGGCGGGACCTCCGCGCGGCCGCCCGTAGGCGGAACCGCCGTACGAGCCGGTGTCGTAGCCGGACGGAGCGGGGTCGACGGGTGCGGCTCCGTAGGAGCCGTAGGACGACGACGGCGGGCCTCCGCCGACGCGGCCCCGTAAGCCGAACCGCCGTACGGGCTGGCGTCGTAGCCGGAACCGCCGTACGAGCCGGTGTCGTAGCCGGACGAGCCGGCATCGACGGACCGGTCAGGCCGTAGGACGACGGGCGCTCCGCGGCGCGGCGCCGTAGGCGGAACCGCCGTACGAGCCGGCGTCGTAGGCGGCGGGAGGCTCGTAGGCGGCGGTGGGGGCGGCTCGTAGGGCGGCGGAAGCTCGGTGCTCACCGGTTCCTCGGGCAGACCCCGGTTCGCGTCCGCCGCGTACGGACCGTACGACCCGGAGTCCAACCACTCCGTGATCGACGGCTCCTCGACGCGCCGCCGCGACCGCCGCGACGACGCCGACTCGTTCGCCGCGCGAGTGCCGGCTCACCGCCGCTTCCCCTTCCGCTGCTCGGCCGGCAGCGGCAGCACCCCGCGCAGCGGCCGCCCGCACCATCCGGCCAGGTGCCGGTCGACGTCCTCGGCGAACACCTCGAGCGCCGAGCGCGACCAGCCCGGTCGTCCCGTCCGGGTGCGAGCACGCCCCGCGCCCGGAGACGATCGAGCACCAGCGGTGCAGCCGGCTCACCGTCGACCGGTCGCCCTTCCCGGTGGCGAGCGCGGTCAGCGCACCGGCGATCGCCGGCAGCCCGTTGAGGCAGGCGCCGCACTGCCCGGCCGACTGGTCGGCCAGGTAGCGCGCCAGCCGCGCGGTCTCGTCCAGCCCGCAGGCCCGGTCCGGCAGCGCGATGACGATGCCGGCACCGAGCGTCCCGCCGGCCGCGGCCATGCCGGCGTGCGAGAGCGGCGCGGCCAGCGCGGTCGTCGCCGGCAGCCAGCGCCCGGCGCAGCCGCCGACCAGCACGGCGCCGACCGGCTCGGTCAGCCAGCCGACGCCGGACAGCGCCTGCTCGACCGTCGCCCCGACCGGCACCTCGACCACCGACGGCTGCGCGACCGCGCCGCGCACGGTCAGCACCAGCGACCCCGGCTCGGTCGGCTGACCGACCTGCCGGAACCACTCGGACCCGTTGCGGGACAGCAGCGCGAGGTTGGCCATCGTCTCGACGTTCTGCACCAGCGTGGGGCGGCCCTTCACGCCGCGCTCCGCGGTGTGCGGCGGGTGGTGCGTCGGCAGCGCCGAGCTCCCGGACAGGTGCGCGGCGGTCGCCGACGACTCGCCGGTGACGTACCGGTCCGGTGCCGGGACGAGCTTCATCGGCGCCTCGTCGGTCCCGGCCCGGCGCCGCTCGCCCATCGCCCGCTCCATCACGTCGTACACGCCGGCCCGGTCGACGATCGAGACGAGGATCTGCCGCGCCTCGATCGCGTCGGCGGCGACCTGCGCCCCGTCCAGGACGAGGTGCGGCAGCCGGCTGATGAGGAACGCGTCCTTCTCCCCCAGCGGGTCGCCGGCGGCGCCGTTGACGACCACCACCGGCTTGCCGCCCGCCAGCCCGGACCGCCTGCACCTTCGCCTCGACCGGGAAGCCGGCGCCGCCGCGGCCGCGCAGCCCGCTCTCGGCGATGAGCCGGCCGGCGCCGGCGCTGCGCAGCGGCCCGTAGGTGGCCCGGTGCTCGCCCAGGCTGACCGGCCGACCGTCCGGGCGCACTCCGGCCAGCAGCCGCGGCACCCCGGAGCCGGCCGAGGAGCTCGCCGTCGCCGCGGCGGCTCGGCCACCGCCGGCACCGATCGGCGCTCCCACCTCCCGGTCGGCCACTCGCCGGTGATCTCGCCGGTCAGCGCTCCGGCCGGCGCCCGCTGGCCGGGCACGTCCTCCCGGACCCACTCGCCGGTCGCGGACTGGTCCGGCCAGTTCGGCCGGCGGTACGTCGGCGCGCTCACTTCTGCCCCGTGCTCTGCGTGGTGCCCGAGCGCTTCGACCAGCCCGGCGCGAACGGTCCCTGCTTGGCCCAGGTGAAGACGAGCGCGACCGCGCAGGCGGTGAGCAGCACGGCGCTGGTCCGCAGCAGCGCCCGCCGCGGCCAGCCGGCGACGATCCGCCAGGCCATGGCCAGCAGCACGAGCGCGACGCAGGCGAGGGTGAACAGCACCGACCACGTCTTCCGCACGTCCGACCCCGTGCCGAGGGTGTGCACGATGCTCAACGGCCAGCACAGGTACGCCGTCCAGTGCACGGCGCGCCAGGTCTCGTACCCGATCCGCTGGCGCAGCAGGCTCGTCACGATCATCGCGATGACGAGGTCGGAGGACAGCGCGCCGAGGCCCATCCAGATCGGCCGGTACGTCCCGATGAACGGGATCAGGGACTCCTGCACGGTGATCGTCACGTAGTCGTCGACGACCGCAGCGCCGACGTGCAGGGCGAGCAGCACGAGGACGAACAGCGAGATGTTGCGGTGCAGACCCTGGGTGACGAACCGCGGCCACCGTGTGCTGGACAGGCGGGTGCCGGCGACGATCCCGAGCACCATGCTCAACGTGAGCAGGGCGAGCGCGACGACTCCGCTGGCCCGGGTGAGATACCAGGTCAGCTGCGGGTTGCTGAGCAGGCTGCTCACGCCGCGTCCTCCCGGTCCGCGGGCCAGCCGGCCACCCGGTGCACCGCGCCGGCCGCGTCGACCAGCCGGGACGGCAACCCGAGCGCGGCCAGCCAGTCCGGCGCGCGGCGGCCGCGGACGATCGCCGCGGTGCTCGCGGTGTTCGCGTCGACGCAGCTGGCCGCGGTGACGGTCACCGTGCGCCAGACCGGCTCGGCGGGCAGCCCGGTGCGCGGGTCCAGCACGTGGTGGTAGGCGGTGCCGCCGCGGCGCCAGCGCCGGACCGCGGTGCTCGACGTGGCCAGGCCGCCGCCGTGCATCCGGACGACCGGGCCGCTGCGCCCCGGCCTCGTCACGTCCTCGCGCGCGGTGTCGTCGGTGAGCCGCACCGGCCAGCCGGCCGGCGGGACCGGGCCGGCCGCGGCGAGGTCGCCGCCGACGTTGACCAGCACGCCGGCGCCGGTCTCGGCCGCGATCGCGGCGGCGGTCCGGTCGACGGCGAGCGCCTTGGCCGTCGCGCCGAGGTCGAGCGCGGTGCCGGCCGGGATACGGATCGCGTCGTCGCCCAGCTCGATCGCCCGCCAGGCGTCCGCCGGCGGTGGCGCGGGGTTGGCGGCCGGCCCGTCGGCGGGCAGCGCGGCGTAGTCGGCGTCGTACCCGGCGGCCACCAGCGCGCCGCCGAGCATCGGGTCGACGTCGCCGCCGGTCTGCTCGGCCGCGGTCAGCGCGGTCCGCACCGCCGCCACGAACAGCGGGCTGACCGGGACCGTGCCGCCGGCCGCGGCGTTGACGGCCATGAGCTCGGAGTCGGACCGGAACCGGCTGCAGGCCAGGTCGATCGCGGCCAGCTCCGCCTGCAGGATGCGCATCGCGCTGCCGAGCGCGTCCGGCCGCGCGTCCAGCAACAGCTCCCCGTACGTCCCGAGAGCCTCGAAGCGCGCCCGCACCACCTGCGCTTCCCGAGGGCCGGCCGCCCGGCCGGCGGTCGCGGGCGACCCGGGCTGGCGACCGCAGCCGGCATGTCGCGGGCACGGCGGAGTCGGCCCGGGCGGCGTGGGCCGGCGGGGTGGGGGGCGGGGAAGTTCCGGCGTGGTGCTGTGCCGGGGCGGGGGCGGCTGGGCTCACGTGCCGCCGGTCGGGGTCGGCTCGGGCACCGGGTCCGTCGTCGGCGACGGCGTCGGCGCCGCGGTCGTGGTGGGCGGAGCCGGCGGCGGTGCGGGTGCGGTCGTCGTCGGCGCCGGTGTGCGGGTCGGGCGTCGGCCTGCGGCGTCGTCGGGCGGGGCGCCGGGGCCTGCGCGGTGGTCGGGTCCGGCGCGGGCGGCGGCGCGTACGTCATCCTCGGCCGGGGCGCCGGGACCGTGCTCGTCGTCGCCGGCGCCGGCCGCTTCGCCCGGGTCGCGGTCTTGGCCTTCACGGCGGTCCGCGCCGGTGCCTTCGCCGCGGGTGCGGCCTTGGTCGCAGTCGTCGTCTGCGCCGGCGTGGCTCCGGCGATCGCGGCAGCCAGCCCGCCGGTCGCGATCACGGCACCGGCCGCAACCCCCTTGGTGACCAACGACAGCCGCCTGAGGGCGCGGTCGCGATGGTGGTGGGCGGGGGGATGAGCCATCGAGTTCCTTCCCGGGCGTGCCGAACCGTGCCGATCCCCGTCGGTGCCGGGCCGCCCCACAGCGACCCACCGGCGCCGCATCCCCCGAGCCGCACCGGTTCGGGCGCCCGCCTCACCACCGGCGCCCGGTCGTTCCGGATCACGTCAGCCGTGATCCGCGGAAGGTTTTATCAAGAACCGATTCTGAAGTCGACTCGCATCACCGTAAGGCTTCACACAACGACGCCCCGTCGTCACGACGGGGCGGGCGGTTCACGCGGTTGCGGCTTCGCCGTCGTCCAGGTAGGCCTGCCAACGCGGGTCGGGATTGCGGAACCCGAGCACCCGCCAGGCCATCCCGGACGGGGCTCTCGGTGGTGTTCCTAACCGCCAGCCCAGGTCGACCAGGGCGCGGTCAGCCTTGGTGTGGTTGCAGCGAGCGCAGGAGGCGACCACGTTCTCCCAGGTGTGCGCGCCGCCGCGGCTGCGCGGGACGACGTGGTCGAGGGAGGTGGCGGCGGCGCCGCAGTAGACGCAGCGGCCGCCGTCGCGGGCGAACACCGCGCGGCGGGTCAGCGGGACCTGCGCCCGGTACGGCACGCGCACGTAGCGGGTCAGCCGCAGCACACTCGGCACCGGCACGGCAGTGGTGGCGGAGTGGAACGCACCGTCGCCTTCTTCTACCGGGACGGCCTTCTGGGACAGCACCAGCACGACAGCCCGGCGGCAGGACACCACGCACAGGGGCTCGTACGTCGCATTGAGCAGCAACGTGACGGTTGCTGGCGGCACGGCCCCACCTCCCTGAGGTGAGACCAGTGAACCCGAAGGAAGCCCTGGACGCACGCCTTTAGGGCCCCACTTCACACGAACGTCGCAGGCAAATCTGCCGTCTTCCACCCACCGGCACCACCGCGCCCGGCCGCACCGCAACCCGACCCCGGCCGTCCGCCCGCCCGCCGCGAAACGGTCGCTCCAGAGCGCGCCCGGCGCCGGCGCCGGCCGCCGGATTCGCCGGCGCCAACGACTCACCGCGAGCCAGGCCACGCGCCGGCGCCGGAGCCGGACCTCGACCGGGCCCGGCCTGACCGGCCCATGCAGACGAGCCGGGTCGGCCGGGTCGACGGCCGGACCGCCGCTGGTCGAGGCGGCCGCGGCACGGCCGAGCGCAACGGCGGCGGCCCGGGACCGCCACGGCCCGGCGGCGCGGGGTGGACGGCGAGGCGCCGCCAGGGTTGCGGGTGGTGGGGTTAGCGGAGGCGGGCTCGGAGGTCGGCGATCTCCTCCGGGGTGTGCCGGGCGAGCATCGCCTCGAGGTCGGCCCGCTCGGCCGGCGTCCGGTAGGAGGCGAGCTCGGCGCGCAGCCGGTTGCGCTGCGCGCGCTCGGCGCGCCGAGCGCGGAACCGGGCTGCAGCAGAGGTGGTCAGGGACGGGAGCATGATCGTTCTGTCCTTCTCGATGGATCTGTTTCGTTGACTCCTCCAGTGTACTGGATCGATAAAGTAGCCCAGATGTCGATGGTGTGAACTCTTCGACCCCCGCGCGACCCGACGACGGCCGGCGCGCCTCTAACCTCGTACGCCGTGACCGACCCGCGCCCGCACCCCGCCCGCCCCGACTATCCCGCGGCCGAGCGGCTCGACCTGGTCGAGCAGCTGCACGGGATCGAGGTGGCCGATCCGTACCGGTGGCTGGAGGACCCGGCCGACCCGCGCACCGAGGCCTGGTCGCAGGCCGAGGACGAGCTGGCCCGCCCGGCCCTGGACGCGCTGCCCGGCCGGGACCGGCTGACCGAGCGGCTGACCGAGCTGCAGCGCACCGGCAGCGTCCGGCGCGCCGTCCTGGCGGGGCGCGCGCGCCTTCTTCACCCGCCGCGAGCCGGGCCAGGAGCACGAGGCGCTGCTGGTGCGCGAGGCGGACGGCTGCCGAGCGGGTGCTGGTCGACCCGACCGAGCTCGACCCGGCCGGCACGACGACGCTGGACGCGGCGGTGCCGAGCATCGAGGGCGACCGGCTCGCCTACCAGCTGTCCACCGGCGGCGACGAGGAGTCCCGCCTGTACGTCCTCGACGTCGCCACCGGCGAGCGGCTGGACGGCCCGATCGACCGCTGCCGCTACTCCCCCATCGGCTGGCTGCCGGGCGGCGCAGGAGCTCTACTACGTGCGGCGGCTCGCGCCGGACGCGGTGCCGGCCGGCGAGGAGCAGTTTCACCGCCGGGTGTGGCGGCACCGGGTCGGCGCCGATCCGGTGACCGACGTCGAGGTGCACGGCGCCGGCCTCGACCCGACGAACTACTACGACGTGCGCGTGTCCCGGGACGGCCGCTGGCTGCTGGTCACCGCGTCCGCAGGCACCGCGCCGCGGGACGACGTCTGGATCGCCGACCTGACCGGAGACGGCGTGCTGCGTCCGGTGCAGGAAGGCGTGGACGCCCGCGCGTACCCCTGGATCGGCCCGGACGGCCAGCTCTACGTCCAGACCGACCGGGACGCCCCGCGCGGCCGGCTGGTCCGCGCCGACCCGACCGACCCCGCGTACGAGAACTGGGTCGACGTGGTGCCCGAGTCGCCGGACGAGGTGCTCTCCGGCACCGTGCTGCTCTCCTCCGCGGACGGCGCCGGCGACGTGGTCGCGGTGCTGGCCGCGCACTCCCGGGACGCGGCCGACACGCTGTCCTGGTGGGACGCCGCCTCGGCGGCCCGGCTGGGCACGGTGACCGGGCTCGGCGCCGGCAGCGTGGCCGGCATGACCGGGCGGCCGGAGGGCGGTCGCGAGGCCTGGATCGGCTACACCGATCACGTGACGCCACCGATGGTGTGGCGCTGGACCGCCGACGACCCGACCGCGGTCACGGCGTGGGCGCTCGCTCCCGGCGCCGGCGAGCCGCCGGCCGTGCACGTGAGTCGGGTGCACTACACCTCGGCCGACGGCACTCGGGTGCACATGTTCGTGGTCGCCCCGGTCGCCGCGCCGGACCGGCCCCGGCCGACCGTGCTCTACGGCTACGGCGGCTTCGACATCGCGCTCACCCCCGCGTACACGCCCACGATGCTGGCCTGGGTCGAGGCCGGCGGGGTCTGGGCGGTCGCGAACCTGCGCGGCGGCTCGGAGAACGGCCAGGAGTGGCACCGCGACGGCATGCGCGAGCACAAGCAGCACGTGTTCGACGACTTCGCGGCCGCGGCGGAGTGGCTGACCGGCGCCGGCTGGACCACGCGCGAGCAGCTCGGCATCCTCGGCGGCTCGAACGGCGGCCTGCTCGTCGGCGCCGCGCTGACCCAGCGGCCGGAGCTGTTCGGCGCGGTCGTCTGCAGTGCGCCGCTGCTGGACATGGTCCGGTACGAGCTGTTCGGGCTCGGCCGCACCTGGAACGACGAGTACGGAACCGCGGCGGATCCGGTGGAGCTCGGCTGGCTGGTCGCGTACTCCCCCTACCACCACGTGCGGGACGGCGTGGACTACCCGGCCGTGCTGTTCACGACGTTCGACAGCGACACCCGGGTCGACCCGCTGCACGCCCGGAAGATGTGCGCGGCGCTGCAACACGCGACCGCCGGCTCGCGGCCGGTGCTGCTGCGGCGGGAGAAGGACGTCGGCCACGGCGCACGCTCGGTCAGCCGGACGGTGTCGCTGTCGGTCGACCAGCTGGCCTTCCTCGCCGAGCGACTGGGGTTGCCGCTGTGAGCGCCACCCAGGACGCCCTGGACCACGGCCGGTCGTTCGGCGAGTTCGTCGCGGACAACCGCGACGCGATCATCGTCAAGCCGCTCCACATCATCGTGATCATCCTGCTGGCGTTCGGGATCCGGTGGCTGCTGTTCCGGGCGATCAACCGGCTGGTGCGCTCGACGGCCGAGAGCGACCCGCCGGCCGTGCTGCGCCCGCTGAAGGAGCGGCGCACCAACGGCGCCGACGCCGGCGTGGTCACCGAGCGGCGCCGGCAGCGGGCCGAGACGGTGGGATCGCTGCTGCGCAGCATCACCTCGCTGGTGATCGGCGTGCTCGCGCTGATGCTCGTGCTCGGCGAGGTCGGCTTCGACCTCGGCCCGTTCATCGCGGGCGCCGGGATCATCGGCGTCGCCGTGGCGTTCGGCGCGCAGAACGTCATCAAGGACTTCCTGTCCGGGATCTTCATGGTCCTCGAAGACCAGTACGGCGTGGGGGACGTCGTCGACCTCGGTGCGGCCAGCGGCACGGTCGAGGCGGTCGGCCTGCGGGTGACCCGGGTGCGCGACGGCAACGGGACGCTCTGGTACGCCCGCAACGGCGAGGTCCTCCGGGTCGGCAACAAGAGCAAGGGCTTCGCGCTGGTCACCGTCGACCTGCCCGTCCCGTACGGATCGGACGTGGACGCGGCCGGCGAGGCCATGCGGGCCGCCGCGGACGAGCTCGTGCGCGAGGACGACATCGCCGACTCCGTGCTCGAGGAGCCGCAGCTGCTCGGCGTCGAGGAGATCGACGTCGAGCGCGGGGTCGTGCTGCGGCTGACGGTGAAGGTGCGCCCGGCCGACCAGTGGCGGATCGCCCGCGCGCTGCGGCAGCGGATCGCCGACCGGCTGGACGAGACCGGGATCCGCCGCGGGAACGGCAACGGGCTGGACGTGCACACCGAGCCGGCCCGGGGAGAGCCCGCGGCGCCGCCGGCCGACGGCTCCGGCGGGCAGCCGCTGCCCGGCCCGACTGACTCGGACCCGACCCCGCGCTGAGCCGCCGGCTGGCCCGCGGAGCAGGTGCGCGAGAGCGCGCGACGAGCCAGGAAAGACCGCGTAGCCGCACGCCCGTCACCCCGTTTCCCGCCGCTTGCCGATCGGGCGAACCCGCTTGTACGGTCACTCTATTCGAACAGGTGTTCGAACGCGAGTGGCACGGAAGGGTGACGTCGGGTGGGCACGGAGGTGACGCTGGGCCCCGCCGGCCGGAGCGGGCGCGGGTACCTCAGTGAGCCCGCGCTGACCGGTCCGGGTGTGATCGTCGTGCACGACGGATACGGGCTGCTCCCGCACGTGCGGCGGCGGTGCGACTGGCTGGCCGAGGCCGGTTTCGTCGCCCTGGCCGTCGACCTCTACGACGGGCGGGTGGCGCGCACCCCGGCCGAGGCCGAGCGGCTGGTCGGCGGGCTGGACCAGGTGCGCGCCCGCGGGATGGTCGCGATCGCGGCGACCCAGCTGCTCGCCCGGCCCAAGGTGCGGCCGCAGCGGGTCGGCGCGGTCGGGTTCGGGCTCGGCGGCCGGCTCGCCCTGCGCGCCGCGACGAGCGGTGCGCTCGACGCGCTCATCGCCTTCTACGCGGTGCTCGCGCCGGCCGAGCGGTCGCTGGTGCCGTGCCCGACGCTGCTGCACCTGACCGGCGGTCCGGACGAGCAGGACGCGAGCGTCCGCGCGTTCCTGCACGAGCTGCGTACGTCCGGCACGGAGTTGACGGTGCGGACCTGGTCCGGGGCGCCACCCGGGTTCGCGAACGCCGACCGCGCCGACTACCGCGAGAAGCCCACGGTCGCCGCCTGGGTCGAGACGGCCGGCTTCCTCGCCGGCCACCTCCGCCGCTGACCCACCCGGCGCCGAGCCAGTCGCCCGGGCTGCGCGTGACCCCGTCGGCGACAGCCAGGCTTCCTCGCCGGCAGCTCCGCCGCCTACCCCGACCGCCGCGCCAGCAGTCGGCCGGGCTGCCGCGCCCCGGAGGGGTGGATGCGGGACACTGATGGGGTGACCGATGCGCAGCCCCAGCCGACGCTGTACGACCTCGTGGGCGGTGAGGAGACGTTCCGCCGGCTGGTGGCCCGGTTCTACGAGGGCGTGCGGGACGACCCGGTGCTGCGGCCGCTCTACCCGGAGGAGGACCTCGGCCCGGCCGAGGAGCGGTTGCGCATGTTCCTCGATGCAGTACTGGGGCGGCCCGCGGACGTACTCGGAGCGTCGCGGGCATCCGCGGCTTCGGATGCGACACGCGCCGTTCGCGATCGGGCCGGTCGAGCGGGACGCCTGGCTGCGGCACATGCGCGAGGCGGTCGAGTCGCTGGACCTTCCGCCGGAGCACGAGCAGCCGCTCTGGAACTACCTGGAGATGGCGGCGCACAGCATGCAGAACCAGCGGGACAGCAGCCCCGTCTGAGCGTGGCTGACCGCGAGCCGGATGCCGGCCGACCCGGGACGACCACACCTTCGCCGAGGAGACCTGTGCACCGCTCGCCCGACAGCCGCGCGTCCGCGACCAGGTCGGGCGTGCGGCAGCCGTGGTGGCGGACCGCGGTCTTCTACCAGGTCTACGTGCGCAGCTTCGCCGACTCCGACGGCGACGGCGTCGGCGACCTGGCCGGCATCCGGGAGAAGCTCGGCTACCTGCACCTGCTCGGCGTCGACGCGCTCTGGCTGACGCCGTTCTACCCGTCGCCGATGGTCGACCACGGCTACGACGTGGCCGACCCGCGCGACGTCGACCCGCTGTTCGGCAGCCTGGCCGACTTCGACGCGCTGGTCGCCGGCGCGCACGCGCTCGGCCTGAAGGTGACGATCGACCTGGTGCCCAACCACACCTCGGACCGGCACGCGGACTTCGCGGCGGCACTGGCGGCGGCGCCGGGCAGCCCGGAGCGGGCGAGGTACGTCTTCCGCGACGGGCGCGGGCCGGACGGCGCCGAGCCGCCGAACAACTGGCACTCGATCTTCGGCGGACCGGCCTGGACCCGGGTCGCCCGACGGGCAGTGGTACCTGCACCTGTTCGCGGCCGAGCAGCCGGACCTGGACTGGACCAACCCGGAGGTGGTGGCCGACCTCGAGACGACGATGCGGTTCTGGCTGGACCGCGGCGTGGACGGCTTCCGCATCGACGTGGCGCACGGGATGGCGAAGGCCGCCGGGCCTGCCGGACATGGACCGGCCGGAGCGCCGGAGCACGGTCCCCGACCCGGAGGGCGGGCAGGACCCGCGCTTCGACGTCGAGGAGGTGCACGACGTGCACCGGCTGATCCGCCGGGTGCTCGACTCCTACCCGGACCGGGTGTCGGTGGGCGAGGTCTGGGTGCACGCCGACGAGCGGCTGGCCCGGTACGTCCGCCCGGACGAGCTGCAGCCTGGCGTTCAACTTCCGGCTGCTGCAGGCCGACTGGGACGCCGCCGCGTTCCGGGCGGCGATCGTCGACTCGCTGGCCGCGATGGACTCGGTCGGCGCGCCGACGACCTGGGTGCTGTCCAACCACGACGTGGTCCGGCACGCCAGCCGGTACGCGCGGGGGACGACGAGCGACCGGCCGGCGCCGGGCCCGGGCCGCGGCGCTGGTGCAGCTCGCGCTGCCCGGGGTCGCGTTCGTCTACTACGGCGACGAGCTCGGCGCTGCCCAACGCCGAGCTGCCGGACGAGGCGCTGCAGGACCCGGTCTGGGAGCGCAGCGGGCACCAGCAGCGCGGCCGGGACGGCGAGCGGGTGCCGATGCCGTGGTCCGGGGAGAAGCCGCCGTACGAGTTCAGCACCGCGGCGAAGACCTGGCTGCCGGTGCCGGACAGCTGGGCCGACCTGACCGTCGAGGCGCAGCTGGAGGATCCGGACTCGACGCTGTCGCTCTACCGCCGGGCGCTGGAGCTGCGGCACGACCACCCCGGCTTCGGCGGGCCGGGCCTGGAGTGGTTCACCGGGCCGGAGGGTTGCCTGGCCTTCCGCCGCCCGGGCGGCCTGCTCTGCGCCCTCAACGCCTCGGCCGAGGCGGTGCCGATGCCGCCCGGCGAGATCCTGCTGGCCAGCGGGCCGGTCGGCGAGGACGGCACTCTCCCGCCCGACACCGCGGTCTGGCTCGTCTGAGCCACGGCCACCGTCAGCGCCGGCCGACGCCGTCGCGGCACCGGCCGAACACAGCGCGGGCCGCGCGTCGTCAGCGGAGGCCGAGCGCCGGGCCGGCCACGTCAGCGGGGGCTGAGGGCCAGGCCGGGCACCGTGTGCTGGTAGGCCGAGCCGTACGCCCCGGCGAGCCGGGTCCATCCGGCGGCGACCGAGACCACGACCGGCTCGCCGCCGTCGCCGAGGAAACCCATCCGGGTCAGCGAGCCCAGCACCCGCAGCGGCAGCGCCGCGGTCCGCCCGGCGCCGGTGACGGTCAGCGACTCGTGGTCGAGCAGCGACTCGCCGGCGGCCGCCGCCGCGCCGGCCGGCACCGCCCGCAGCGCGTCCCGCCCGGCCCGCACCAGCTTCAGCACCACGTCGCCGGGCACCGAGTCGAGCCGGACCCAGCCCTCGACCGGCGGCAGCGCCGCCCGCCAGTCCATGTCCCGCCGCGCCGGCCAGGCCACCGCGTCGGGACGCTCACCCCGGTCGAGCGCGGTCAGCAGATCGCCGGCTCCGACCGTCACGTCGGCCGGGTCGGCGTCGCCGGTCACCGTCCGGCTCACCAGCACCCCGAACGGAAGCCGCGCGTACGCCGTGACCCGGACCGCCACCGACCGGAGCCGGACGACCGCGGCCGGGTCGAGCGCGACGAGCCGGCCGAGGAACGAGGCAAGGTCCGCCGCCTCAGCCCGATCCCGCCAGCCGCAGCCCGGACATCGGTCAGTCGCGGGTCAGCTTGCGGTGGGTGACCCGGTGCGGGCGGGCGGCGTCGACGCCGAGCCGGTCGACCTTGTTGGCCTCGTAGTCGGCGTAGTTGCCCTCGAACCAGAACCACTGCGCCGGGTCCTCGTCGGTGCCCTCCCAGGCCAGGATGTGGGTCGCGACCCGGTCCAGGAACCACCGGTCGTGGGAGATCACCACCGCGCATCCGGGGAACTCCAGCAGCGCGTTCTCCAGCGACTGCAGCGTCTCGACGTCCAGGTCGTTGGTCGGCTCGTCGAGCAGCAGCAGGTTGCCGCCCTCCTTGAGGGTGAGCGCGAGGTTGAGCCGGTTGCGCTCGCCGCCGGACAGCACGCCGGTCGGCTTCTGCTGGTCGGGCCCCTTGAACCCGAACGCCGACACGTACGCCCGGGACGGCATCTCGATGTTGCCGACCTTGATGTGGTCGAGCCCCTCGGACACGACCTGCCAGACGCTCCGCTTCGGGTCGAGCCCGGACCGGCCCTGGTCCACGTACGACAGGCGGACGGTGTCACCGATCCGCAGCGACGCCACCGTCCGGCTTCTCCTCGCCGACGATGGTCCGGAACAGCGTGGTCTTGCCGACCCCGTTGGGCCCGATGATCCCGACGATGCCGCCGCGCGGAAGCGTGAACGACAGGTCGTCGATGAGCACCCGGTCGCCGTAGCCCTTGCTCAGGTCGGACGCCTCGACCACGACCGAGCCCAGCCGCGGGCCCGGCGGGATCTGGATCTCCTCGAAGTCGAGCTTGCGGGTCTTCTCCGCCTCGGCCGCCAGCTCCTCGTACCGCTGCAGGCGCGCCTTGCTCTTCGCCTGCCGCGCCTTCGGGTTGCTGCGCACCCACTCCAGCTCCTGCTCGAGGATGCGCTGCCGCTTGGCGTCCTTGCGCCCCTCGACCTTGAGCCGGGCCTGCTTGGTCTCCAGGTAGGTCGAGTAGTTGCCCTCGTACGGGTAGGCGTGGCCACGGTCGAGCTCGAGGATCCACTCGGCCACGTTGTCCAGGAAGTAGCGGTCGTGGGTGACCGCCAGGACCGTCCCCGGGTACTTCGCGAGGTGCTGCTCCAGCCAGTCGACGCTCTCCGCGTCGAGGTGGTTGGTCGGCTCGTCGAGCAGCAGCAGGTCGGGCTGCTTGAGCAGCAGCGCGCAGAGCGCGACCCGGCGCCGCTCGCCACCGGACAGGGTGGACACCTGCGCGTCCGGCGGCGGGCAGCGCAGCGCGTCCATCGCCTGCTCGATCGCGCTGTCGAGCTCCCAGCCGTTGCGGTGCTCGATCTGCTCCATCAGCTCGCCCTGCTCGGCCATGAGCGCGTCGAAGTCGGCGTCCGGCTCGCCCATGGCGGTCGAGACGTCCTCGAAGCGCTGCAGGACCGCCCGGGTCTCGGCGACCGCCAGCTCGACGTTGCCGCGGACGTCCTTGGTCTCGTCGAGCTCCGGCTCCTGCATGAGGATGCCGACCGAGTAGCCCGGGGACAGCACCGCGTCCCCGTTGGACGGGGTGTCGAGCCCCGCCATGATCTTCAACACGCTCGACTTGCCGGCGCCGTTGGGGCCGACCACACCGATCTTCGCGCCGGGCAGGAACGCCAGCGTCACGTCGTCGAGGATGACCTTGTCGCCGTGCGCCTTGCGCACCTTGCGCATCGAGTAGATGTACTGCGCCATGCTGCTTGCCGCTCCCGTCGCCTGATTCCGCTCCAGTGTCCCAGCCCGGCGCGCGAGGGTCACACGCCGGCTCCCACCAGGCGCGACTCCCCGGCCGCCGGGTCCGCGACCGCACCGGCCGGCTCGTCCGCCGACCGGGGCGTGCGCCGGAACACCGCCGTGCCCCGGGCCAGGTCCGGCCCGACCGCGAGCGCCTCCAGCTCGCAGACCGACCGGCTCTGCCCGTCCTTCTCGTACGTGCGGGTGGACAGCTTGCCGCTGACGATCACCGGGTCACCCCGCCGCAGCGAGGCCGCCGCGTTGCCGGCGAGCTCGCGCCAGCAGGTCACCCCGAGGAACAACTGGCCGGCGTCGACCCACCGCTGGCTGTCCCGGTCGAACCGCCGCGAGGTCGAGGCGATCCGGAAGCTGGCCAGGTCCTGGCCGGCCTCGAGGGTGCGGAGCTTGGGGTCGTCGACCAGGTTGCCCACCACGGTCACGAACGTCTCGTTCAACGCAGGACTCCTCCCGAACATGCCCGCCACCGCGGCGGGCTTCGCCCCGGAAGGCTTCCGCGGGCCGGCCGGCGGCAGAACCCTCGATCGGCGCTCTGTGGACGACAGGCGCGGCCTGTGGACGGCCGTTGGACGGATCCGCGTGGAGGTGCTAGCGAACCGGACGGTTGAGACAGCGCTGAGCGTGCCCGGCAAATCCGTCACCCCGACCTGTCACAGTGGACTTGTGCGGGTAGCGATCCTCGGGGCTCTCCTGGTGACCGACGACGCCGGCAGGCCGGTCGAGGTCGGCGGCGCGCGGCTGCGTGCCCTGCTCACCCGGCTCGCGCTGGAGCCGGGCCGGGCGGTCGGCGTGCACGCTCTGGTCGCCGACCTCTGGGGTGACGCGCCGCCGGCCGACGAGGTCAACGCGCTGCAGTCGCTGGTGTCCCGGCTGCGCCGGGCGCTGCCGGGCGGCGGGCCGGTCGAGTCCGTGCCGACCGGCTACCGGCTGGCCATCGACCCGCGGCTGGTCGACGCGACCGAGTTCGAGCGGCTGGCCGAGGCCGGCCGCCGCACGCTGGACGGCGACCCCGCCGGCGCCCGACGGCTGCTCACCGAAGCGCTCGCGCTCTGGCGCGGCCCGGCACTGGCCGACGCCGCCGGCCAGCCCTGGGCGGACGCCGCGGCCGACCGGCTCACCGAGCGCCGGCTCGCCGCCACCGAGGACCGCATCGACGCCGCGCTGGAGCTCGGCGCGCACGCCGAGGTGCTGGTCGAGCTGGAGACGCTGGCCCGGGACCACCCGCTGCGCGAGCGCATCCGCGGCCAGCAGGTCCGCGCGCTCTACGCGGCCGGCCGGCAGGCCGACGCGCTGGCCGCGTACGAGGACGTCCGCCGGCGGCTGGCCGACGAGCTCGGCGTCGACCCTTCCCCCGCGCTGCAGGAGATCCACCTGCGGGTGCTGCGGGCCACCCCGGAGCCGCGGGCCGCGGTCGGCCGGACCAACGTGCCGGCCCAGTTCACCAGCTTCGTCGGCCGGGACGACGACCTGGCCGCGGTCGCCGCGCTGCTCGACCGGCACCGGCTGGTCACGCTGGTCGGCCCCGGCGGCGCCGGCAAGACCCGGCTGGCCGCCGAGACCGCGGTCCGGGTGCTTGACCGGTTCCCCGGCGGCACCTGGCTGGCCGAGCTCGCCCCGATCAGCGACGCCGCGCAGGTCCCGCAGGCCGTGCTCGGCGCGATCGGGCTGGTCGACTCGCTGCGCCGGGAGCAGCCGGGCCAGGCCGACGCGCTGACCCTGCTCGTCGACCTGCTGGCCGACCGGTGCGCGCTGATCGTGCTGGACAACTGCGAGCACCTGATCGAGGCCGCCGCCCGCACCGCGGCCGAGCTGCTGGCCCGCTGCCCGCAGCTGCGCATCCTGGCCACCAGCCGGGAGCCGCTCGCGATCACCGGCGAGGCGCTGGCCCCGGTCGCCCCGCTGGGCCTGCCGCCGTCCGACGCGGCGCCCGCGCAGGCGCTGGCCTACCCGGCGGTGCGGCTGCTGGCCGACCGGGCCGCCGCCGTACGGCCCGGCTTCGAGGTGGACGCGGACACCGTCGGCCCGGTGGTGGAGATCTGCCGCCGGCTCGACGGGATGCCGCTGGCCATCGAGCTGGCCGCGGCCCGGATGCGCTCGCTGCCGGTGACCGAGGTCGCCGCCCGGCTCGACGACCGGTTCCGGCTGCTCACCGGCGGCAGCCGGACCGCGCTGCCCCGGCACCAGACGCTGCGCGCGGTGGTCGCCTGGAGCTGGGACCTGCTCACCGACGCCGAGGCCGCGCTGGCCGACCGGGTCGCGGTCTTCCCCGGCGGCGTCAGCCCGGAGGCGGCCGAGGCGGTCTGCGCCGGCGGCCCGGTGCAGGCCGCGGACGTGCCCGACCTGCTGGCCGCGCTGGCCGACAAGTCGCTGCTGCAGCAGCTGCCCGGGGTGGAGCCGCGCTACCGGATGCTCGAGACCCTCCGGGAGTACGGGACGGAGCGGCTGGCCGCGACCGGCGAGGTGGCCGCGGTCAAGCGGGCGCACGCGCTGCACTTCCTCGCCGTCGCCGAGGAGGCCGACCCGCACCTGCGCGGCCCCGAGCAGCTGGAGTGGTATGCGAAGCTCACCGCCGAGCGGGACAACCTCGTCGCCGCGATGCGGTTCGTCGTCGACACCGGCGACGCCGACACGGCGACCCGGCTCGGCGCCGCGCTGGCCTGGTTCTGGACCGCGCGCAGCGAACACGTCGCCGCGGCCACCCTGCTCCCGGCCGCCGGCGACCTGCCCGGCGAGGCCTCGCCGGACGCGCGGGCCGTCTGTCTGGTGGTCGGCGCGGTCAGCGCGGCCGCCGTCGCCGCCAACTTCGACGGGCTCGTCGATCGGTTGAATCGGGCCCGCGCGCTCAACCCCGGCAGCTGGGCCGAGCACCCGATGCTGGTGCTGCTGGAGCCGCTGGCGGCGATGCTCGCCGGCAACGAGCAGGAGGCGTTCGAGCTGCTGGAGCGGGCTCCGGAGCCGACCGACCCGTGGACGCGGGCGACCCGCTGGCTGCTCGGCGCGATGCTGCACGAGAACGAGGGCCACTTCGAGGAACACCGCGGCTACCTGAAGCGGGCGCTGGAGGGCTACCGCGAGGTCGGCGACCGGTGGGGGCTGGCCAGCGCGCTTGCCGCCACCGGCAACGTGCAGCTCGCCGACGGCGACGTGGACGGCTCGGTCGAGGCCTACGCGGAGGCCCATCGACTGATGGCCGAGATCACCGCCAACGAGGACGCGTCCTACACCAGGACCCGGCTCGCCACGGCCTACGCGCGCGGTGGCGACCTGCCCCGGGCCCGAGCCGAGCTGGCCGCCGCCAAGGCCGAGGCCGAGCGCAGCGGCTCGCCGATCGGATTGGCCAGCGTCGATCTGGGGCTGGCCGATCTGGCCAGGGACTCCGGCGACCGGGCCGAGGCGCGCCGGCTGGCCGAGGACGCGCTGGCCGTGGTCGACTCGGTCGCCGGCGGCCCGCCGCAGCTGCTCGTCATGGTGCAGGCCTTCCTGGCCACGCTCGACGCCGAGGACGGCGATCCCGACGGCGGCCGGGACCGGCTGCGGGCCGCGCTGTCGCTGCCGATGGCCGACCGGGACATGCCGGTGATGGGCGCGGCCGCGCTCGCCTCGGCGTACGTGGAGCTGCAACGCCGGGCGGTACGAGCAGAGTGCCCGGCTGTTCGGCGCGGCGTTCGCGCTGCGCGGCACCGAGGACCGCGGCAGCACCCAGGTCGACCAGCTCCGCAAACAGCTCGCGGCCGCTCTCGGCGACGACGGCCTCGAGCGGCTCTATCAGGACGGCGCGACGCTGCCGCGCGAGCAGGCGATGGGCCTGCTGCGCGGCAGCGCCGACGCCGGTTAGTTGGTCTTCCGCCGGTAGGTCGCGACCGCCAGCGGAGCGAAGATCGCCAGGATGACCGCGCCGGTGAGCACCGACCAGCCGACCGGCCCGGCGACCGGTCCGCCGACCAGCAGGCCGCGGATCGCGTCGGTGAGGTGGGTGACCGGGTTGATCTTCACCCAGCCCTGCAGCCAGCCCGGCAGCGACGAGGTCGGCACGAACATGTTGCTGCCGAAGGTCAGCGGGAACATCACCAGGAACCCGATGCCCTGCACCGCGCCGGACTCCCGCAGCCAGGTGCCGAGGAAGACCGCGACCCAGCTCATGCACAGCGCGAACGCGATGGCGAGCAGGCAGCCGGCCAGCGCCGACAGCGGGTCGGTGCCGACCCGGAAGCCGAGCGCGTAGCCGAAGCCCATCAGCACGATCACCGACGTGCCGAACCGCGACCACCTCCGCCGACACCGCCCCGATCAGCGGCGCCGACCGCCCGATGGGCAGCGACCGGAACCGGTCGAAGACGCCCTTCTTGATGTCGGTGTTGAGGTTCACGCCGATCGACAGCGAGCTGAACAGCACCGTCTGCACCATGATCGCCGGCAGCACGTACTGCAGGTAGTCGTGGGTGGAGCCGGAGATCGCCCCGCCGAAGACGTACACGAACAGGATCACGAAGATGATCGGCTGCAGCGTGACGTCGATGAACTGCTCGGGCGTACGGCGGATCTTGCGCACCGCCCGCCCGGCCAGCACCAGGCTGTGCCGCAGCAGTGGGAACGGCCGGGTGCCTTGTTCCGGCGCCGGCGACCGGCGGCGGAGCCTGCGTGGTGGGCGTGGTCTGTTCCAAGGTCGTGGTCATGCCGCCTCCTCCTCGTCGTCGCTCGTCGCCGGGGCGCCGGTCAGGGCCGCGAACACCTCGTCCAGGCCGGGCAGCTTCAGCGCCAGCTCGGTCACCGCGACGCCTTCGGCGGACAGCAGCGCCACCGCCTCGGTCAGCGCCTCGTCGCCGCGCACCGGCACCTGCAGGACGCCGCGGCGCGGCGACTCCGGCGCGGTGCCGGCGACCGCGGTCAGCACCCGGGCGACGTCCGGCAGCCGGGCCTCGTCCACCGGCCGCACCTCGAGGCTCTGGTCGCCGACGATCTGCTTGAGCTCGTGCGGCGTGCCGTGGGCGATGATCCGGCCGTGGTCGAAGACCGAGATCTCGTCGGCGAGCGCGTCCGCCTCGTCCAGATACTGCGTGGTGAGCAGGACGGTGGCGCCCTGCGCGACCAGGCCGCGCACGGTCATCCAGACCTCGTCCCGCTTGGTCGGGTCGAGCCCGGTGGTGGGCTCGTCCAGGAAGATCACCGACGGCCGGCCGACCAGGCTCGCGGCCAGGTCGAGCCGCCGGCGCATGCCGCCGGAGTAGGTCTTGGCGGGCCGGTCGGCCGCCTCGGTCAGGTCGAAGTCGGCCAGCAGCTCGGCGGC
This sequence comes from uncultured Actinomycetota bacterium, assembly GCA_963770145.1. GTDB lineage: Bacteria > Actinomycetota > Actinomycetes > Mycobacteriales > CADCTP01 > CADCTP01. Next base: position 158,832 of record CAVYOJ010000013.1, read on the forward strand.
CCGGCGCTTCGCCTCGCGCGAGCGCAGGTCGAGCAGCCGCCCGATCATCACCAGGTTCTCGGTGCCGGTCAGGTCGTCGTCGACCGCCGCGTACTGTCCGGTCAGCCCGACCAGCCGGCGCACCCGCCCGGCGTCGGAGACGACATCCAGACCGCCGACCCGCGCACTGCCGCTGTCCGGGCGCAGCAGCGTGGCCAGCACCCGCACCGCCGTGGTCTTGCCCGCGCCGTTCGGTCCGAGCACGCCGAGCACCGTTCCCGGGCGCACCGCCAGGTCGACCCCGGCCAGGGCGGTCGTGTCGCCGAACCGCTTCACCAGGCCTTCGGCCTCGATCGCGTACATGTGGCTCTCCCCTCTCGTCAGGTACGAGGTTCGGCCCGGGCACTGTCAACCAGCGCACAAACGGCTGGCAGCCCCTGACAGGAGCTGTCAGGGGCTGTCAGCCACGGTGAATCCGCAGGTCAGACGCGTACGAGGGCGCCAGGAGCGGCGTCAGGCACCGGCTGCCGGCGGCGCAGCACGGCCGGCGCCCACCAGTTCCACCGGCCGAGCAGCGTCATCGCCGCCGGCAGCAGCACCGCCCGGACCAGCGTCGCGTCGATGAGCACAGCGGCAGCGAGGCCGACGCCCATCTGCTTGAACTCCGGCGCGCTGAGCGTGGCGAAGATCGCGAACACCGCGACCATGACGACCGCCGCGCTGGTCACCGCGCCGGCCGAGCCGACGATCCCGTGCCGGACCGCGTCCCGGGTGGGCATCCCGCGCAGCGCCAGCTCGCGGATCCGGCTCACCACGAAGACGTGGTAGTCCATCGAGAGCCCGAACAGGACCACGAACAGGAACATCGGCAGCCAGGCGATGATCGTCCCGGTGGACCGGAAGCCGAGCAGTCCCTCCGCCCAGGTGTGCTGGAAGACCAGCACCACGAGGCCGTACGCGGCGCCGACCGAGAGCAGGTTGAGCCCGAGCGCGGTCGCGGCGACCACCACCGACCGGAACGTCCAGAGCACCAGCAGGAACGTCAGCGCCAGCACGAACCCGACCACCAGCGGCAGCCGGTCGGACAGCAGCTTCGAGAAGTCGACCGACGCGGCGGTGTCGCCGGTGACCGCGACCTCCGCGCCGACCACCCGGCCGACCGTGTCCGGCACCAGCCGGGTCCGCAGCACGCTCAGTGCCTGCTCGCCGCCCGGCGTGTCGGCGCCGTCGCGGACGTACACGGACAGCCGGCTGATCCGGTCGTCGGCGGACACGTCGACCTCGGGCTGCCGGCCGGGAGCGAAGTGCGGGTCGACCGCGGCCCGCCCGGACAGGTCGAGCAGCGCAGCCCGCACCGCGGCGGCCTGCTCCGGTGCCGCCCGCACCACGACGACGTCGGACGCGCCCTCGCTCGGGAACGCCGCGGTGAGCCGGTCGTAGGACTGCACCGCCGGGATCGACCGGGGCAGGTCCTCGGTGCTGCCCAGGCTGGTCCGCATGCCCGAGCGCGGGCAGGGCGAGCAGGAGCAGCGCGCCGACGCCGAGGGCGAGCGCCAGCGCCGGGCGGCGCAGGGTCGGCCGCAGCAGCGCCGGCCACAGCCGCGGCGGCCGGCCGGGCCGCAGGGTCAGCCGGTGCAGGAGCGGCACCCGCGGCCGGTCCACCCAGCGGCCGAGCTTGGCCAGCACCGCCGGCAGCACGGTGATCGAGCCGAGCACGGAGACGGCGACGACGAGGATCGCGCCGACCGCGAGCGAGGAGAAGATCGCGCTGCCGGACAGGAACATGCCGGCCATCGCGACGGCCACGGTGCACCCGGAGATCACCACGGCCCGGCCGGACGTCGCGGCCGCGATCTCGACCGCGTCCAGCGGGGTGCGGCCCTTGGCCCGCTCCTCCCGGGCCCGGCGTACGTAGAACAGCGAGTAGTCCACGCCGACGGCCATGCCGATGAGCAGGACCACGCTCGACGTCGTGTCGGTGACCGGGAGCAGGTGCGAGGTCAGCGCGGACAGCCCCAGCGCGGCCGCGACCGAGGTCAGCGCGAGCAGCACCGGCACCGCGGCGGCCAGCAGGGCGCCGAACGCGACGACGAGAATCACCAGCGTGACCGGCAGGCTGAGCACCTCGGCCTGGCGGAAGTCGTCCCCGTACGTCTTCTGCAGCGCCTTCTCGATCGTGGCTCCGCCGACCTGCTCGACCCGGAGGTCGGGGTGGGCGGCCTGGACGGCGGCGGTCGCGTCGACCAGCGGCTGCACCCGGTCGGCGGCATCCTGCGGGTCGCCGGTCATCTCGGCGCGGACCAGCACCGCCGTGCCGCCGGGCGACGGCATCGGCTGGGACACCTGGGCCACCTCGGGCAGGCCACGCAGCCGCCGGCCGGCCTCGCCCGCCGCCGCGGTCGCCGCGGCCTGGTCAAGCGGCCCGGATCTCGCGGTGATCAGGACGTTCTCCACCGCCGGATCGGTGAAGTGGGCGTCGGCCAGCATCCGCTCGGCCCGGCCCCACTCGCCGACCGCCTGCTGCGCGTCGGTCTGCGACGCGGTGCCGGCCATGCCGCCGACCGCGATGCAGATCACGACGAACGCGACCCAACCCGACACCGCACGCCAGCGGTGCTCCGCGCTCCAGCGCGCAATCCGTACCACCCTGCTCGGGCGCCTGTTCGTCACTGCTTCGTCCTTCCGGGACGGCAACTGCGGGGTCGGCGTCGAGCCTGTCGGCGCGGGGGCTGCGAGTCAGGACGGCGACCACCCGTCTTCGGGGTGGGGTTGTCCGCACCCCGATCGGGCGGCTTCCCGGATCGGAAATGTCGGCGCGGGTCCCTACGGTGGAAGCCGTACGGACGAGTCGGGAGGAGGGTGACGAGGTGACGGTCGAGCCGAGCGCGACAGCGCGGGAGCTGGTCGAGCGGACCGTTCCGGACCGCCTGCCTGCCCCGACGCCGCCGCCCGCGCCGATGCGCGCGCCGATGCGCGCCGCCGCCGACCCGGGCGACGACCCGCGCCGGCCGGCGCGCACCGACGCCTGGCTGACGACGGTCAACATCCTCACCGGGCTGTGGACCGGGTTGCTGTCGTTCGCGATCCTCGGCTGGCTGCTGCCGGCCGCGCTGGTGCTCACGCCGGTGTTCCTGGTCGGCGTGCCGCTGCTGGCGTTCGCGCTGCTGGTGTCCCGGTGGCTCGGCTCCCTCGACCGCGGGCGCTACCGGCTGGTGCTCGGCGTCGACATCCCCTCGCCGCACCCGGACGAGAAGCCCGAGGGCAGCGTCGCCGACCGGTTCCGCACGCTGCTGCGGACCCCGGCGCGGTGGCGGGAGGCCGGCTACGGGCTGCTCCGGTTCCCGCTGTCGGTCGTGGAGGTGGTGCTCGTCACCGCCGCCTGGCTGCTGCCGCTCGGCGGGCTGACGCTGCCGATCTACAACTGGTCGCTGCCGCACGGCGGCGCCAACCTCGGCCTGTTCACCGTACGGAGCTGGTGGTCGCTCACGCTGGTCTTCCTGTCAGCGTGCTGCTGCTGATCAACGCCCCGCGGATGGTGCGCTGGCTCGGCCTCGCCGACCTGGCGATAGCCCGCCGGATGCTCGGGCCGGACCAGATGGCGGCGCGGGTCGGCGAGCTGGAGCGCAGCCGGGCCGCCGTGGTCGTCTCGGCCGAACAGGAGCGCCGCCGGATCGAGCGTGACCTGCACGACGGCGCCCAGCAGCGGCTGGTCGCCCTGGCCATGCAGCTCGGCCGGGCCAGGTCCCGGTTCGCGACCGACCCGGACGGCGCCCGCGCGCTGCTCGACGAGGCCCACAACGAGGCCAAGCTCGCCCTGGCCGAGCTGCGCGACCTGGCCCGCGGACTGCACCCGGCGGTGCTCACCGACCGTGGGCTGGACGCGGCGCTGTCCGGGCTGGCCGCCCGGTCGCCGATCCCGGTGGTGGTCGAGGTCGACCCGGCCGCCGGCGAGAAGCCGGTGCCGGTGGTCGACGCGATCGCCTACTTCGTCGTGGCCGAGGCGCTGACCAACGTGGCCAAGCACGCCAACGCGACCAGGGCCGCGGTGGTGGTGCGCCGCCTCGACGGCATGCTGCGGGTCGTGGTGACCGACGACGGCGTCGGCGGCGCCGACCCGGCGCTGGGCACCGGCCTGCGCGGGCTGGCCGACCGGGTGTCCGGCGTCGACGGTCGGTTGCACGTCGACAGCCCGGCCGGCGGCCCTACCGTGCTCACCGTGGAGTTGCCGTGCGTGTCGTGATCGCCGAGGACTCGGTGCTGCTGCGGGAGGGCCTGGCCCGGCTGCTGGACGAGGCCGGCTTCGAGGTGGTCGAGGCCGTCCCCGACGCCGAGCAACTGCTGCGCTCGGTCGCCGAGCAGACGCCCGACGTCGTCGTGGCCGACGTCCGGATGCCGCCCACGCACACCGACGAGGGCCTGCGGGCCGCGCTGGTGATCCGGCAGCGCTGGCCCGAGACCGCGGTGCTGGTCCTCTCGCAGTACGTGGAGGAGCGCTACGCGACCGAGCTGCTCGCCGGCGACACCCGCGGCGTCGGCTACCTGCTCAAGGACCGGGTCGCCGACGTGGACGAGTTCGTGGCCGCGCTGCGCCGGGTCGGCAACGGCGGCGCGGCGCTCGACCCCGAGGTCGTCTCGCAGCTGCTGCTGCGCGGCCGCCGCCGCCCGCTGGACGCGCTGACCCCGCGCGAGCAGGAGGTGCTCAAGCTGATGGCCGAGGGCCGGTCCAACGGGGCGATCGCCGCCGCCCTCGTGGTCACCGACGGCGCGGTGGAAAAGCACGTGAGCAGCATCTTCACCAAGCTCGGGCTGACCCCGACCGACACCGACCACCGCCGCGTGCTGGCCGTGCTGTCCTACCTCGACGGCCGGTGAGCCAGGCCTACGGGAGCCGTGACGACCTGGGCCGCGTAGAGCAGCCCGGAGCCGAAGCCGAGCAGCAGCGCCCGCTGGCCGCTGCGGGCCTGGCCGGACGACAGCAGCCGCTCGATGGCCAGCGGGATCGAGGCCGACGAGGTGTTGCCGGCGGTGGCGACGTCCCGGGCCACCACGACGTCCGGTCGCAGCCCGATCCCGCGTACCAGCGAGTCGGTGATCCGCATGTTGGCCTGGTGCGGCACGAACACGTCGATGTCCGCCGCGGTGAGCCCGGCCAGCCGGATCGCGTCGGCGGCGACCGGGGCGAGCGCGGTCACCGCCCAGCGGAACACCTCCTGCCCGGCCATCCGCAGCGTCGGCGCCGGCGTCGTCGGGTCGTCCCGCAGCGCCGCCCACGAGTACGGCTGGGCGATCGCCGCCGCCCTCGACCCGTCCGACCCCCACCGCACCGGCCCCACGCCGGGCTCGGCCGCCGGGCCGACGACGACCGCGCCGGCGCCGTCCCCGAACAGGAACGCCGTGCCGCGGTCGGTCGGGTCGACGATGTCGGTCATCCGCTCGACCCCGACCACCACGACGTGCCGGGCGCTGCCGGACCGGATCGCGTCGGCGGCGACCGCGAGCGTGTAGCAGAAGCCGGCGCAGCCGGCGCCGGTGTCGAGCGCGCCGGCATCGGTCGCGCCGATCCGGTACGCCAGCTCGGCCGCGAGCGGGGGTGCCTGGCGCAGGTTGCTCATCGTGGTGACCAGCACCAGCGAGACCTCGCCGGGCGGGAGCCCGGCCTCGCCGAGCGCCTTGCCGGCCGCGGCGGCGGCCATGTCGAGCAGGGTCTCCCCCGCTCCGGCGTACCCGCGGCTGGTGATGCCGGAGCGACTCACGATCCATTCGTCGCTGGACCCGATCGGGCCGGCGACCTCGTCGTTGCCGACGGCACGGGACGGGCGGTAGCCACCGACGCCCAGAAGGGCCGGGTGGTGGGCTCGCGCAGCCATCGAAAAAGGATCACCCCATGCCGACGTGGTGGCAAATGTGACGCGCCGTGACGAAAGCCTCAGCGCGGGAGTCCATCGATCACGCAGCGACCTTGCGCAGCACCAACCGCTGCAGATCGCCGTACGTTCGGACGGCGGAGAGCTCGTCGTCGGTGATCCGCAGCGAGAACCGGTCCTCCAGCGCGGTCGCCAGCTCGATGCCGGCGAGCGAGTCGAGCCCGAGGTCCTGCGAGAGCGAGGCCTGCTCGGTGAGCCGATCCGGCTCGATGCCGAGATGGCCGGCCACCGCCGCGCGCACCTCATCCGCCCGGGTCATCCCACGCCCTCCTCACCGTCTCGCCCGCCGGCCGCCGGCTCGGCCTGGGCCGGCGTGCCCTCCACCGGCGGCCGGACCACGACCACCGTGCAGGTCGCGTTCTTCAGCGCGTCGTCGGAGGTCGAACCGACCAGCCAGCCGGCCAGCCGGCCGTGCTCCTTGGCCCCGACCACCAGCAGGTCAGCCGTGGCGCAGAAGGTCAGCAGCGCCCGTCCGGCCGGCTTGTGCATGGCGTGCACGCGCATCTCGCACCTCGCGCCGTCGGGCAGCACCTCGTCGACGATGCGCCTGGATCCGGGCCTGCGCCTGCTCCTGGTACGCCTCCATCGGCGGGGCGACGCCGCCCCAGTCGCCCGGCGGCCGCGGCTCGCCCTTGACCTGCCAGCCGTAGACGACCTCGAGCGTGCAGTGCCGCAGCTCGGCCTCCCGCGCGGCCCAGCGCAGCGCGGCCCGCGACGTCGGCGAGCCGTCCACGCCGACGACGATATGCCCGTACGCCGGGACGCCGTCCATCCGAACCTCCTCGCGACACGCCAGGTACCGCAAGAGGAAAAGTACAGTTGTCCGTTTACCCACCTGACCGGCCTCTCGATCAGGCGCCCGCAGGTGGGATGCTCTCCCACGCCCAGGGGTACCTGTCCCGGCTGTGGGCCCGGGCGGGCCTGCGAGGAGGACGCAACGATGCACCCGCGGACGATCGGCAAGATCGTGGTCGGAGTGGATGGAGCGCCGCGCACGATCGCCGCGCTCCGCTGGGGGGCCAGCGAGGCGCTGCGCCGGGACGCCGAGATCGTCGCCGTGCACGCCTGGGGCAGCGTCCTGCGCCCCGCGTCGTACGCGCCGGTCGCGGACTGCACCGACCCGGACGAGAACGCCCGGCAGGCGGCCGAGCTGCTGGCCGCCGCGGTCCGGACCGCGTTCGGGGCCGCGCCGCCGGTGCCGGTGCGCGAGCTGGTCGACGACCGGGCCGTGGTGCCGGCGCTGCTGAGCCAGGCCCGCCGGGCCGAGCTGCTCGTCGTCGCGACCCGGGCCCCCGACGTGCCGGGCGCGCGGTTCGACTCCGGGCCGGGGGCGACCACGCTGTCCTGCCTGCGTCAGGCGCCCTGCCCGGTCGTGGTGCTGCCCACGATCGGCGACCAGGTCTGGACCGCGGTCGCGGGCGACGACCGACCGACGACCCTGGTGTAGATCTCCACCGCGGGGAAGGCTGGACGAGACCGATCCACGGGAGGATTCATGACGTCCGGCATCACGGCCGTGCCCGCGGCCGGCCAGCGCTCCGTCGACCCCGACCGGCTGCGGCTGCTGGACGCCTGGTGGCGCGCGGCCAACTACCTGTCGGTCGGTCAGATCTACCTGCGCGACAACCCGCTGCTGCGCCGGCCGCTTGAGGCCGAGCAGATCAAGCCGCGGCTGCTCGGGCACTGGGGCACCACGCCGGGACTGACCTTCCTCTGGGCGCACCTCAACCGCGCGATCGTCGACCGCGACCTCGACGCGCTCTACGTCACCGGCCCCGGGCACGGCGGGCCCGGCGTCGTCGCCGCCGCGTATCTGGAAGGCACGTACAGCGAGCTCTACTCGGCGGTCACCGAGGACGAGGAGGGCATGCGGCAGCTGTTCCGGCAGTTCTCCTACCCCGGCGGCATCCCGAGCCACGCCGCGCCGGAGACGCCAGGCTCGATCAACGAGGGCGGCGAGCTCGGCTACTCGCTGATGCACGCGTACGGGGCCGCGTTCGACAACCCCGACCTGCTCGTCGCCTGCGTGATCGGGGACGGCGAGGCGGAGACCGGGGCGCTGGCGACGTCGTGGCACTCGAACAAGTTCCTCGACCCGGTCGGCGACGGCGTGGTGCTGCCGATCCTGCACCTCAACGGCTACAAGATCGCCAACCCGACCGTGCTGGCCCGGATCCCCGAGCCGGAGCTGCTCGACCTGATGCGCGGGTACGGCTACCAGCCGTTCGTGCTGGACGCCGGGCTCGACGACGACCACCTCGACGTGCACGCGCGGATGGCGTCCACAATGGACGAGATCCTCGATCGGATCGCTGCGATCAAGCGAGCCGCCCGGGGCGGGAACACCGACCGTCCACAGTGGCCGATGCTGGTCCTCCGCTCGCCGAAGGGCTGGACCGGGCCGCGCGAGGTGGACGGCCAGCAGGTCGAGGGAACGTTCCGGGCGCACCAGGTGCCGCTGGCCGGCATGCGGGAAAACCCGGAGCACCTGGCCGAGCTGGAGCGCTGGCTGCGGTCGTACCGGCCGGAGGAGCTGTTCGACGACACCGGCCGGTTGCGGCCGGAGATCCGGGCGACCGCGCCGACGGGGCAGCGGCGGATGAGCGACAACCCGCACGCGAACGGCGGCGTGCTGCTGCGCGACCTGCGGCTGCCGGACTTCCGCGACTACGCGGTGACCGTGACCGAGCCCGGGCGGTCCCAGGAGGAGAGCACGAAGGTGCTCGGCACCTGGCTGCGCGACGTGATCCGGAACAACCCGACGACGTTCCGGCTGATGGGCCCGGACGAGACGGTGTCCAACCGGCTCACCCCGGTGTTCGAGGCGACCGACCGGGTCTTCGAGGGCGAGCGGGTGCCGGGCGACGACCACCTGGCGGCGCGCGGGCGGGTGATGGAGGTGCTCTCCGAGCACCTGTGCCAGGGCTGGCTGGAGGGCTACCTGCTCACCGGCCGGCACGGGCTGTTCAACTGCTACGAAGCGTTCATTCACATCGTCGACTCGATGTTCAACCAGCACGCCAAGTGGCTGGAGTCCACATCGGACATCCCGTGGCGGCGGCCGGTCGCGTCGCTGAACTACCTGCTGTCCAGCCACGTCTGGCGGCAGGACCACAACGGCTTCTCGCACCAGGACCCGGGCTTCATCGACCATCGTGGTGAACAAGAAGGCCTCGGTGGTCCGGGTGTACTTGCCGCCGGACGCCAACACGCTGCTGTCCACGTACGACCACTGCCTGCGCAGCAGGAACTACGTCAACGTGGTGGTGGCCGGCAAGCAGCCGCAGCTGCAATACCTGGACATGGAGTCGGCGATCGCGCACAACACCCGCGGTGCCGGCATCTGGGAGTGGGCGTCCAACGACGACGGTGAGCTGCCGGACGTCGTGATGGCCTGCGCCGGCGACGTCCCGACGCTGGAGACGCTGGCCGCGGTCGACCTGGTCCGCCAGCACCTGCCGGAGCTGAAGGTCCGGGTCGTCAACGTCGTCGACCTGATGCGGCTGCAGCCGGAGAGCGAGCACCCGCACGGGATGAGCGACCGCGACTTCGACACGCTGTTCACCACCGACCGGCCGATCATCTTCGCCTACCACGGCTATCCGAGCCTCATCCACCGGCTGACGTACCGCCGGACCAACCACGACAACCTGCACGTGCGCGGGTTCCAGGAGGAGGGCACCACCACGACGCCGTTCGACATGGTGATGCTCAACGACCTGGACCGGTTCCGGCTGGTGATGGACGTGATCGACCGCGTTCCCGGGCTGGCGACGCAGCAGGCCGGGCTGCGGCAGCGGATGGCCGACGCGCGGTTGGCCGCCCGGGCCTGGACCCGCGAGCACGGCGAGGACCAGCCGGAGATCAGCGGATGGTCCTGGCCGTACGACGCGGCCGGCAACCGGATCGGCGCCGCCTCCGGGCTGGTCGAGGACACCGGCGACGACAACCAGTCGGCCGGCGGCGAGGACGCGATGGCGGCGTCGGGATGAGGGTCCTCGTCGTCAACACCGGGTCGAGCTCGGTCAAGCTGCGGCTGCTCGACGGCACCGAGCTGGCCGGCTCCACCGACCTCGGCGCACCGTCCACACTGGACCCGGACGAGGTCGGCGACGCGGTCGGCACGCTGGCCGGCGAGTCCGGTGTGGACGCTGTCGGGCACCGGGTCGTGCACGGCGGGAGTCGTTCGCCTCGGCGGTCGTCGTCGACGACAAGGTCCGGGCCGAGCTGGAGGCCGTCGTCGACCTCGCGCCGCTGCACCTGCCGGCGTCGCTGGCCGGGCTGGACGCGGTCCGCACCGCGCTGCCCGCCGTGCCGTCGGTGGCCTGCTTCGACACCGCGTTCCACGCCACCATCCCGGTCGAGGCGGCCACGTACGCGCTGCCGGCGCAGTGGCGCGAGCTCGGGATCCGCCGGTACGGCTTCCACGGGCTCTCGCACGCGTACGCGGCCGGCCGGGCGGCGGAGATCCTCGAGCTGCCGGTGGACGGGCTGCGGCTGGTGAGCTGCCACCTCGGTGCGGGCGCCTCGCTGTGCGCCGTCCACTCCGGGCGGTCGGTGGACACCACGATGGGCTTCACCCCGCTGGAGGGGCTGGTCATGGCCACCCGGTCCGGCTCGGTCGACCCCGGCCTGGTGCTCTGGCTGCAGCGGCAGCACGGGTTGAGCGCGGACGAGGTCTTCGACGGCCTGGAGTCGCATCCGGGCTGTTCGGGCTGGCCGGCACCGCGGACATGCGGGAGGTGCTGACGCGGCTGGACAGCGGCGACGAGACCGCGAAGCTCGCCTTCGACGTGTACGTCTACCGGATCCGCACCGGCATCGCGGCGATGGCCGCGGCGATGTCCGGAGTGGACGCGGTGAGCTTCACCGGCGGCGTCGGCGAGGCGTCGGCGGCGGTGCGGGAGGGCGCGGTCGCCGGGCTGGAGTACCTCGGGGTGGCCGTGAACCCGGGCCAGAACGAGGCCGCCCGCGGCGACGCGAACGTCTCCGCGCCCGGCTCGCCCGCCGGCGTCGCGGTGGTCACCGCGCGGGAGGACCTGGAGATCGTCCGGCAGGTGGAGGCCCTGCTCGGCTGATCTCGGTTCCCTGCTGTCCGTGTCGCCCAGGATGGCGGCCCGGAAGCCGTGGCCTGCAAGTCCTGGCGTCCGGGTCACCGGACCCTCTATCCTGCGCCCCGTTTCGATCACACGCCGTCTCGCGGGGGAACTCAGTGCGCAGCCCGGACCGGGTCCAGCTGGAACAGTGGCTGCGGTGGGTACGCGCCAGGCCGTGGCAGGTCTGGGCCACCGCCGGCGCGGTGTTCGCGCTCTTCGCGGTGCTGGGCGCGCTGACGCGGAGCCCGGCTGCGGTCCCGGTCGCGGCGCACAGCCTGTCCGACGGGGTCGAGCGCGGGACCGGGTCGTCGGCGGCACCGGAGCCGTCCGCGACGCCGGAGCCGGGGCGGCCGCCGCTATCCGGGGATGGCGTACCCGCCCGGACCGGCGACGCTGCCCACCATGCCGGCCCCGACGCTGACCGCCTCGGCGTACTACCCGAACTGCGCCGCGGCCGAGGCGGCCGGCGCGGCGCCCCTCTCGCGCGGGCGACCCGGCTACCGGCCGGAGCTGGACCGGGACGGCGACGGGGTCGCCTGCGACCAGGACGGGCAGCCGTCGAGCAGCCCCACCGAGGGCGCCGGCCTCGCCGACGTCGCCGGCGCCCACCGCCAGCCCGACCGCGCCGCCGACCGCGACCGTCAGCCCGACGCCGTCGCCGACCGTGGAGCCGACGACCGAGCCGCCGCCACCCGGCGCCGGCTGACCCCGGCGCAGCCGCTCGGCGGGTGACCGGCGCGGGACATGAAGGAGCCGGCCCAGACGGGGACTGGGCCGGCTCGTTCCTGGGCGAGGTGGCGGGGGCGCGACCCGGGGTCAGGGAGCCGGCCCCCGCCACCTCTCTACCGGAGGTACTAGTGCCCGGCGTCCGAGCCGAGCGTCACGTTCACCGTGCGGGTGTCGTTGCCGTTCTTGATCGTGAGCGTGACCTTCGTGCCCGGCGCGTACGAGCGGATCGTCGCGGCCAGGTCCTCGGACTGGCCGATCACCCGGTCGTTGACCTTGGTGACCACGTCGCCGGCCTTGATCCCGGCCTTGTCGGCCGCCGAGCCCGGGGTGACCGAGGCGATCGTCGCGCCGATCGCGGTCTGCTGGTCGTTCGAGGTCGCGGTCTGGGTCTCCACGCCGAGCTGCGCGTGGGTGGCCTTGCCGGACGCGATCAGCTCCTGGGAGATCCGGACCGCGGTGTCGGACGGGATCGCGAAGCCGATGCCGATGTTGCCGGGCTCGCCCTGCTGACCGGGGCCGGAGTTGGAGCCGGCGGTCGCGATCGACTGGTTGATCCCGACGACCCGGCCGGCCAGGTCGACCAGCGCGCCGCCGGAGTTGCCCGGGTTGATCGCCGCGTCGGTCTGGATCGCGTCGATCACCGCGCTGTTGTCCGACGCACCGCTGGTCGGACGGTGCAACGCGCTGACGATGCCCTCGGTGACGGTGCCGTTGAGGCCGAGCGGCGAGCCGACCGCGACGACGGTCTGGCCGACCTTGATGGCGTCGGAGTCGGCGAACGTCGCGGCGGTGAGGCCGGTGAGGTTCACCTTGACCACGGCGAGGTCGGTCGCCTTGTCCGCGCCGACGAGCTTGGCGGGGGCGGTCCGGCCGTCGGAGAACGCGACGGTGATCGAGCCGCCGCCGTCGGCCACGGCGGTGACGTGCTCGTTGGTGAGGATGTAGCCGTCGGAGCGGATCACGATGCCGGAGCCGGTGCCGCCTTCCTGCTGCCCGCGCACGGACAGGGTGACCACGCTCTTCATCGCGGTCGCGGCGGCAGCCTCGGCCGTGCCGGACTGGTTGGCCGCGGCCGGAGCGCTGGAACCCTGCACCGTGATGCCGCCGGCAACCGTCGGGTCGTTGTGGTCGAGCGCCGCGACGAGGCCGCCGCCGGCGAGGCCGCCGAGCACCGCGGTCAGCACGCCGACCGCGACGAGCCGGCCGCCGCGGCGGGGCCCTTCGGCTCGGGCGCGGCGTACGGCCAGGTGCCGCCGTTGTTCGGCGGGGTGGTCCCGCCGGCGGGCGTCCCGTACCCGTAGCCGGGGTGCGCGGTGGCGCCGTACTGCGGGGGCGCGGTCTGCGGAGGCGCGGTCTGCGGGGCGCCGAACTGCCCGACCGGCGCGGTGCCGTGCTGCGTGCCCACGGCGCGCCGCTGCCGGCGCGCCGCTGCCGGCGCACCGTCGCCGGGCGCACCGTTGCGGCGCCCGTTAGCGGCGCACCGTTCAGCGCACGTCACGGCGCACCGTTCGCAGGCGCACCGTTCGCGGGCGCACCGTTCGCGGGCGCACCGTTCGCGGGCGCACCGAAGCCGTTCGAGTACGCGTCCGGCGTCGAAGACCCGGCGCCCTCCGGCGCACGGTTCTCCGGTCGACGCCGAACTCGGGCGCAACGGCGTGCCCCGCCTCGGACACCGCGCCGGCCTGCGGCGGAGTGCTCGGAGCATCCGGACGCCGCCACTCCGACCCGGCGTACGGAGGCCGCTCAGCCTGCGGCGAGGAAGAATTCTCGGTCTGCACGGCGTCGCGGGACCCGTGGGGCGTCTCGGTCATGGCGATGACTCTCGCCCAGCCGGATGGGACGCCCCTGTGCGCTCCCTGGGTACCACCTGTGAGCCGTCCGAGCGCCCCCGCATCCGTCAGTAAGGACCGTCCACGGTAACCTGCCACGGTTCACCGCGCCCGTAGCTCAGCGGATAGAGCAGGTGCCTTCTAAGCACTTGGTCGCAGGTTCGATTCCTGCCGGGCGCACCAAGTCTTAGCGCGAGACGCGCTCACCGGGTGGCCAGTCGATGGGCCCGGGTACGGCGCGCGCCACGAGGGCACCAGCGCCGGCGACAGCGCAGTCCGGTCAGCCTGCTCGGCGGACTGCTTCGTCGAGGACGTGGCGAACCCAATCGGAGCGGGTTTCTCCGGCCTGGGCCGCGGCCCTCCGTACCGCATGATCAAGCTCTCTGGACAGCCGCACGCGGAGCAGCGGCGACTCGCCGGACTCCGACAGCGACGGCCGTCCTCGGCCCCGAACCTTGATGAGGGCGTCCTCGACTGCGGCGTCCACGTAGGCGTCATCGATGGGCCGGCCGGAGCGGTCACGCAGCGTCTCCGACTCGGGCACATCCGGTCCGAGCGAGTACCTCTCCCGCTTAGCCATGGTCACCTCCGCAGGTCCGTCGGCATGACGTGAATGACGACGACTGCTTCCTCCAGGTCCAACGCGACGATCTCCAACTCGATGCCGCGGTCGTCCATGCCGATCCACACCAACCGCGCGTCCGCGTCGGCCGACGCCAGCACCCGGACAGGGTCGACAGAGTCGATCACGTACATTGCGTGGGCCTTGCCGATCCGGTGGCGGCGCGCTGAGCGGTACCACCGGACGACTCTGTCCACACCGAATAACGTAGCACAGAAGGCGTGCGGGTCAGCGATGTCGCGCGAGGCGGCACCAGACTCACAAGCAGTTCCCCGACCACCGCGGCGTCAACGGCCCGAGCATTCGGGAGCGTCTCGCCAGCCGACGACCTCACGACGTCATCGACGTCGAGCTGCCGGAGTTCGTCCTGAAGGAACCCTGCCAGCATGTCGAGGCGCTCGGCGTCGGCACCGTCCTCCCGTACCTGAACACGAAGCTCTCCAAGCGCCCGATGACCCCCAAGTTGACGATCTACCCAGCGTCGACGGATGTCACAGGTGACGGGGACGAACATGCTGAACTAGCACACTCGCGGTCTGATGGGCAGCGGCCGAGCGGCAAGAGTCAAACTAGCCAGACGAGCCGTCACGGCGACCACGCCGGCTCGGCAGTGATCCTGCCGGTCGGTGTCGTCGGCGCCCACGACGATCGCGCGGGCGAGGCGGTTACCTGAGGCGGACCTGGGTGACCGACCACGTTGCGCATCTCGTGAATCGCATCGCGTGCAGGCACCTCACTGGATCTATGAGCGCGACGAACGACAGCATGGCGCAGCGCCTGTCGAACATCGCGATCGTCGTGCTCGGTCATGGCCTGGTCGCCTCCCGGTCGCTGGTCGCAAGGTCGGCCGCGAGCACCGCTTGCGGCTGTTGCGGGCCGCAGAGCCCCCCGGCTTTACGGTGCCGACGGATCGGCCGATCAAGCCGACGACCTCAGCTTCGGGAAGTCCTCCGAGTAGCGGAGCTCCATCTCCCGCGAGTGCTCGCTGCCTCGGCGGTGTACGCGGTCTGGGGGCAGTTTAGTGGGTTACGTCGGGGATCTGGCGGTCCATGGCTCGGCGGTAGGATCGGGCGAGGCAGGACCGAGTGAGGATGCGGAGGAAAGCTGATGGCCGAAGGGGCCGCTCCCGCAGCCGGCGAGGCACTTGACGCGTTGTTCGGGGGTGGTCGGCCGGCGCACCCGGCGTTCGTCGTTCCCGATGACGGGCAGGTGCTCGGCTACGCGGAGATGGCCGAGCGGGTCGAGACGCTGGCCGGCCGGTTGGCCGCGGCCGGGGTCAGGCGCGGCGACCGGGTGGCCTTGACGCTGCCCAACAGCCCCGACTTCGTCCAGCTGATGCTCGCGGTCACCCTCCTCGGCGCGGCGGCGGCGCCGCTCAACCCGGCCTACACCGAGTCCGAATACACAGTTCTACCTCGAGGACGTGGCCCCCCGGGTGCTGCTGATGCCGGCCAGCATGCCCGCGGGCGCCACCGCCGCGGCCGCCGCGACCGGAGCCGCGGTGCTGGGCGTCGCCGACGTCGCCGGCGGCCCGCGGAGCTGCTGCGCGACGGGGAGCCGGTGACCGGCCAGCCCGGCTTCGAGCGCGGCACGCCGGACGACGTCGCGCTGGTCCTGCACACCAGCGGCACCACCAGCCGGCCGAAGCGGGTGCCGCTGCTGCACCGCAACCTGATGGCGTCCACCGCAAGATCGTCGCGCACTACGAGCTCGGCCCGGACGACGTCTCGTTCTGCGTGATGCCGCTGTTCCACGTCCACGGCCTGATCGCCTCGACGCTCGCCGCCGCTGGCCGCCGGCGGAACCGTCGTCGTCTCCGCCGCGCTTCACGCCCGCGGTTCTGGCGGCGGCTCGCGAGGCACCGCGTCACCTGGTACTCGGCCGTGCCGACGATCCACAGATGCTGCTCGACCCGCGCCGACGACGACGGCGCCCCGGCAACGCTCCGCTTCATTCGCTCGTGCAGCTCGGCGCTGTCGCCCGAGCTGCTGCACCGGTCGAAGAGCAGCTCGGCGCCCCGGTGCTGGAGGCGTACGGGATGACCGAGGCGACCCACCAGATGACCTCGAACCCACTGCCGCCGGGCGCGCGCGTGCCCGGCTCGGTCGGCGTGCCGACCGGCGTCGAGATCGGCATCATGGACGAGGGCGGCACGCTGCTCCCGACGGGCAGCGGGCGAGGTGGTGATCCGCGGCCCGAACGTGATGCCCGGCTACCTCGAACAACCCCGAGGCCAACGCCGCCGCGTTCATCGACGGCTGGTTCCGCACCGGCGACCGGGGCGTCCTCGACGCGACGGCTACCTGCGCCTCGAGGGGCGGATCAAGGAGCTGATCAACCGCGGCGGCGAGAAGATCTCGCCCCGCGAGATCGACGAGGCCTGCTCGGCCACCCGGCGGTGGCCGAGGCGGTCTGCTTCGGCGTCCCGACGAGAGTACGGCGAGGAGGTCGGCGGCGGCGGTCGCTGCTCGACGGCGAGGCGACCGCGGAGCTGATCAGCTACTGCCGCGAGCGCCTGGCCGAGTTCAAGGTGCCCGAGACGATCCACGTGCGTCGGACGATCCCGCGCACGGCGACCGGCAAGGTGCAGCGCCGCCGGGTCGGCGAGCTCGTGGCCGGAGGCGAGGCGGCGAATGAAGTTCGCCATCGTCGGCGCCGGCGCGATCGGCGCGATACGTCGGGGCGCGCGCTGGCTCGCGGCGGCGAGGACGTCGACGCTGATCGCCCGCGGCCCGCACCTGGCGGCGATGCGGGGCGCGGCGTGCGGGTCCGCTCGCCGCGCGGCGACTTCGCGGCTCAGCCCGACTGCGACCGACGACTTCGACGCGCTGGTCCGACGCGGACGTGATGTTCCTCGGGCTCAAGGCGTACAGCTTGCCGGAGATCGCGCCGCGCAGCTCGGGACAGCTGCTGGGGGCCGCGACACAGCGGTCGGTCACGGCGCAGAACGGCATCCCCTGGTGGTACTTCCAGTCGCACGCCGGAGCCGCTCGAGCGGCCCGGGCTCGGAGAGCGTGGACCCCGGCGGGGTGATCGCGCGCGATCCGCGCCCGAGCGCGTGATCGGCTGCGTCGTCTACTGCTCGACCCGGATCGTCGAGCCCGGCGTCATCCGGCACATCGAGGGGACCCGCTTCACCATCGGCGAGCTGGACGGCGTCGCCGAGCGAGCGCTGCCAGGGAGATCGCCGCGGCCTTCGTCGCGGGCGGGCTGCAAGTGCGCCGGTCAGCCGCGGCATGCGCGACCAGATCTGGCTCAAGCTGGTCGGCAACGTCGCGTTCAACCCGATCACGCGCGCTGACCCGCGCAACGCTCGGCGAGCTCGGCAATGCGGCCGGAGATGCGTCGGGCTCGCTGCGAGGCGATGTTCGCCGAATGCGCCACGGTGGCCGCGCGGCTCGGAATCGGTTCCCGGTTCGCTCGACCCGCGGTTCGAGGCCGGGCTCGGCGGTCGGCGACCACAAGACGTCGATGCTGCAGGATCTCGAGGCAGGGAAGGGGCTGGAGCTCGACTGCATGACGGGCGCGGTGATCGAGCTGGCCGCGAAGCTCGGGGTCGAGGTGCCGCACGTGCAGGCGGTGCATGCGTGCGCGAGGCTGCTGGACCAACAGAACCGGGCCGCCTGAGCAGGGCGCCCGGCCTACTGGCGGGCCATCGCCATCCGCATCTGCGCTCTCGCTGTCGTCGATGAGCTCGCCGCTGACGTCGACGGTGACGCTGTGCAGCGTGCCGGTGAACGCGGAACGGCGCCGTGTAGTCGGGGGTGACCGGCGAGCCGGGGTTGGCGCCGCAGGTGAGGGCCCCGGGGTTGAATATCGAACGGGGTCGTCACCGGGCGCCTCCGCGTCGGCGACGAGCTCGCCGTCGACGTAGAGCTGCAGCCGCCCGGGCGCGCCCTTGCCCGTTGCGCGAGGTCCGGCTCGCCGGTGGGCTCGAACTCGAAGCGGAGCTCGTGCGCGCCGGCCGGGACGGGCTCGGTGGACGCCACGCCGTGGAGACTGCGCGGCCGACGTAGTTGTGGACGTAGTGCAGCGCGCCGTCCTTGCATGAAGAGCGAGTACCCGCCGGCCGCCGAGCCCTGGCAGAGCAGGACGCCCTCGGCGCCGCCCTCGGGGATCTCGACCTCCGCGGTGATGCTGTGCGGGCGGTTGAGCACCCGCGGCGCCGGCGAAGAACGGCACCGACTGCGTGTCCGGGTATGTACATGTAGCGGTCGCGCGGCGCCGCGACCTGCGGCTTCTCGGCGATCATGCGCTGCGAGGCCGCTGCCGTCGACGGGCAGCACGCCGTACTTGCCGGCCTCGACGTACCAGGTGCCGATCAGCGCGATCAGCCGGTCGCGGTTGCTCGGCCGCGACGTTCGTGGTTCTCCGCGAAGTCCTCGGCGACGTGGTAGAGCTCCCAGCCGGTGGCGTCGAGCTCGGTGAGCGTGTCGGCCGAGATCGGCTGTCCGAACCCGATGCCCGCCTCGGCGAACGACGGGCCGGGCCAGGGGCAGACCGCCCGCCAGCCGTCGTGGTAGATGGCCCGGTGGCCGAGCATCTCGAAGTACTGCGTGTGGTGGTCGGCTCGGCGCGTCGGCGTCGTCGAAGCGTCTGCGCGAAGCTGACGCCCTGCAGCGGCGACTGGGTGACGCCCCGGATCGTGGCCGGCGGCTCGATGCCCAGCAGGTCGAGCACGGTCGGCACCATGTCGATGATGTGCGCGTACTGCGTCCGGACCTCGCCCTTGGCCTCGATGCCCTGCGGCCAGGAGACGATGAACGGGTCGGACGACGCCGCCGCGGTAGGTCTCCCGCTTCCAGCGCCGGAACGGCGTGTTGCCCGGCCCACGTCCAGCCCCACGGGTAGTGGTTGAAGTGCGTTGGGGCCGCCGATCTCGTCGATGCGCGCCAGGCTGTCCTCGAGCGGCTCCGGGGCGTTGTTGAAGAACTGCGCCTCGTTGGTCGTGCCGGTCGGGCCGCCCTCGGCGCTGGCGCCGTTGTCGGAGATCGACCATGATCGAGCGTGTTGTCGAGCTCGCCGCGCTCGCGGAGGAAGTCGAGCAGCCGGCCGAGGTGGTGGTCGGTGTGGCTGAGGAAGCCGGCGAACACCTCCATCATCCGGCTGAACAGCCGGCGCGCGGCTCGGGCAGGCGAGTCCCAGTCCGGGACGTCGGGGTCGTGCCGGGACAGCTCGGTGTCGGCGGGGACGATGCCCGAGCTCCTTCTGCCGCGGCGAAGACCTTCTCCCGGTAGGCGTCCCAGCCGTCGTCGAACTGCCCCGCGTACCTGTCGGCCCACTCCTTGGCCACGTGGTGCGGCGCGTGCGTGGCACCGAAGCAGAGGTGCAGGTAGAAGGGCTTGTCGGGGTCGACCTGCTTGGCGTCGGCGATGAACTGCGATCGACTTGTCGACCAGGTCCTCGGTGAGGTGGTAGCCCTCCTCGGGCGTCGCCGGCGGCTCGACCTGGTGGTTGTCGTAGACCAGGTCCGGATACCACTGGCTGGTGTCGCCGCCGAGGAAGCCGTAGAAGCGCTCGAAGCCGCGCGCCAGCGGCCAGCGGTCGTACGGGCCCGGCGGCGGTCTCCTGGTTGCTCGGCGTCAGGTGCCACTTGCCGACCATGTACGTGTTGTAGCCGTGCCCGAGCAGCATCTCCGAGAGGAAGCCGTTCTCGAACGGGATGACGCCGTTGTAGCCGGGATAGCCGGACGCCAGCTCGGTGATGGCGGCCATGCCGTTGCTGTGGTGGTTGCGGCCGGTGACGATGCACGACCGGCTCGGCGAGCACAGCGCCGTCGTGTGCATGTTGCTGTAGCGCAGGCCGTTCGGCGGCGAGCGCGTCGAAGTTCGGCGTCTGCGATCGGGCTGCCGTAGCAGCCGAGCTGGCCGAAACCGGTGTCGTCGAGCACGACGAACAGGACGTTCGGCGACCCGGGCACGCGGCCGGGCCGGCTGCGGCCACGCCGGGCTCGACTCGTCCGTCGTCCGGCCGATCACGCCGGGGAACGCGGCGCCCGGCGGGTACTCGTTCAGTGCCATGTCGGTCTCCAGGTCGCGCTCGGCGGTGTTCGCGACAGCACAGCCGA
>CAVYOJ010000014.1:0-302500 GCA_963770145.1 uncultured Actinomycetota bacterium
CGGCGGTTCCACGAGGTCGACTGGCGGTTGGTGCGGGAAGACGCGTCCACGCATTTCCGCACCGAGTCTTTCGCGGCCGGCGTCGCGCTGGCGGACGCGATCGGGAGAAGCTGGCCGACGCTGCGAACCTGCACCCTGACGTCGATCTTCGGCCCGAGGGCGTCACGGTGCGGCTGGAGGTGCGACAACGAAGGACGGAGTGAGCGACGGCGATCTCGCGCTGGCCGAGCAGATCTCGGAGGCGGCACGGGAACTCGGCGTCCCCAATGATCTGACCGGCCTGCAGAGGGTCCAGGTCGCGATCGACGCGCTCGAGATCCCGGACGGTGCCGTTCTGGCGCGCGGTCCTCGGCTACGAGCAGGGCGGCGACGAGGACCTCCTCGACCCGCATCGGCAGACCGCCGTCTGGTTCCAGCGGATGGCCGCGCCGCGCCCGCAGCGCAACCGGATCCACATCGACGTCTACGTGCCGCATGACCAGGCCGAGGCGCGGGTCGCGGCGGCGATCGCCGCGGGTGGGCGGCTGGTCAACGACGACAACGCACCGGAGTGCTGGGCGCTGGCCGACGCCGAGGGCAACGAGGTCGATGTCGCACCTGGCCGGACAAGGGCTGACTGCTCGGGGAACCGTCCCTCAAGACGGGCCGCAGGGCGGCGCTTCCGCGCCGCACAGCGTCAGATCCTCGTTCTGTTCCACGACGTTGACGAGCTCGCTGCGGGGGACATACGACAATCCGCCGCCCGGCTCGAACGACGGCACCGTGTCCGTTCCTTCAGGGGTCGCCGTCTCGTAGGTCACGCACCCGCCCTCGATCGGGGTATTCGTCTGGATGACGCCGGCTGGTCGGACTCGCCCGGGCAGGTCGCGGCGAGCGTCACGGTCACGGGGTGGGTCAGGCCTTCGCCGATCGCGACCGTGAACGTGGCCTCGCCGTCACGATCCGCGCGTTGGCGGTGTCCACCCGAGCGGCAACTTCTCGACACACGGCAGCTGTGTGGCGGTCGGGCACGGCCTGCGCCATCAGCTGCATCGTCGGGCCGGTGCCGCATTCGGGCGGGAGGACCGTGCCCCTGCTGGGGAAGACCAGCGAGATCCCCATCATCACCGCGAACACGAGCACGAGGAGGGTCGACACGAGCATGCGACCCGGCGACAGCTCCATCGTTGGATCGCGATCGGCCGGCGCTCCGGCACCATCGACCGGAACGTCTCCAGCAGCCTCCGGCCGTCGGCCTTCAGGTACTGGCGGAGCTGCGACGGGCTCGCCACACCCCGCGTCGCGGCGAACGCCTCCGACAGCTCCTCGGGCGTGAAGTACCGCAGCGCGTGGTCGTAGACGGTCTGCGCGTCCGAGCGGAGCGCCAGCACCAGCATCATGTTCCCGAGGTCGACCGCCTGACGCCACGGCGACGGCCTGACCTGCACGAAGAACACGTCGATCAGGCGAAGTCGCCCGTCCTGCACCATCAGGTTCGCCGGCTTGATGTCGCGATGCGCGAGCCCGACGTCCCACATCTGGCGGATCATCTGCAGGCCGTCGTCGATCACCTGGTCGTCGATCTCGGCCTCGCCGATCTCGACCGAGTCCTCGAAGAACTCCATCGCGATCAGGTACTCCTGGTCGGGCGTGATCTCGACGATGCCGAGCGCCGCGGGCGTGTTGAAGCCCGTACTCGCCGAGCAGCCGCAGCGTGTAGTCCTCGTACTCCACGAATCGGCGGACCGTCTTGAACGGCGTCTCGTCCTCGAGCCGGCCGTAGAGCAGCGAACGCCCGAACTTGTACCAGCGGTCCGCCCGCACGTGGCTCTTCGCGTAGAGCTTCGCGAACACCGACCGCTCGACCCCTGCGTCGTCGACGACCCGCATCTTCAGCGGGGTGGAACCGCCCGAGCCCTCGAGGCCGACCGGCTTCATGTCGAGGACCGTCAGACCGAGCTGTTCGCTCATCGCTGACCGGATCGCCTCGCCGCGCCTGCCGGAGACGTCGAGGTGCGCCGACTTCCCCCGCTTGCCGTAGCTGATCGGGTAGACTCCTGCGGCGCGAACGCGCGGAACAGCGCGATCGGCACGGCGATCCCCAGGATCGCCGCGAACAGCGCGTCGGTGAAGTGGTCGATGCCGAGGTAGATGCGGATGAAGGCGGCAAGAGCCAGGACCGCACCGGCCCCGACCTTCGCCAGCATGCGAGGCCTGCCCGGCACCACCAACATGTACGCGGCGCCCATCAGCGCGAGCGCGAGGCCCGTGATCGGCACGTCGGGCGCCGAGTAGCTCTCCCACGGCGCGATCGCGGTGACGTCGAACGGGCGCGGGCGTTGCGCGAGGAGCGACCAGACCCCTGGCTCGCGAGTTCCGAGCGGCGCCAAGCGATCAGGAACATCAAGAGATGTCGCCACCGCCCGAACTAGGCGGCGGCAGCCGACGACCAGCAGCACGAGGATCGCGAGCCCGCCCCGGGAACCGACCGTGTTCAACCACCGCATCGGGCCGTCGAGCCACGATGTGCGCAGCGACACGATGGCGTCCCCGATCACCGCGTCGAACCGGTTCAGCGGCGCGGCGTTGAAGTGGAGCCAGACGCACCCGGAGACCACGACGACCAGGATCAGCGCCAGCCAGAGCGCGCCGGTGAACCCGATCTTCTTCGGCAGCGGCGGCGGCGCCCCGGTCGGGCGGCGGTGGCGCCGGCCGACCTTGGACACGTCGACCACGCCGTCGGTACGAGCTGTCTGTGTGTGTTCTTCCAGCGTGAACCCCCTGCAGGTGATCTTGGCAGGATCTCCTTCCGCCGCGCCAGGGCGACACCCGGCGCATCGCGCGGGACCGGCGACCCGGGTTAGCCTCAGCCCGTGAGGAGCCGGTCGTCGGTCCGCACCCGCGTGCCGCTCGTCGCGATGCTGTCCGCGGACGCGATCTCGATGGCCGGGAACGCGGCCGCCCTCGTCGCGATCCCGTGGTTCGTGCTGCAGACCACGGGCAGCGCCTCGAAGACCGGCATCACTGCGGCCGCCGGCATCGTCGCCGGTGATCATCTCGGGCCTGGTCGGCGGGCCATACGTCGACCGGCTCGGCTATCGCCGCGCGAGCATCATCGCCGACCTCACGAGCTTCGCCGCCGTGGCCGCGATCCCCTTGATGCACGCCACGGTCGGCCTGGAGTTCTGGCAGCTCGTGCCTGCTCGTGTTCCTCGGGGCGTTGCTCGACGCGCCCGGCGTCACCGCCCGAGCGTCGATGCTGCCCGAGGTCGCCGAGCCCGCGGGGTGGAGCCTCGAGCGCGTGAGCGGCGCCGCCGCGGCGGTGAACCGCGCAGCCCGCCTGGCCGGCGCGCCGCTCGCGGGACTGCTGATCGTGTTCGTCGGACCCACCAACGTGCTGTGGATCGACGCCGCCACCTTCGTCTTCTCGGCCGCCGCGATCGCGTTCGGGGTTCCGCCTCGTGCGACGGCGAGGCACGGACCGGAGGAGGGCAGCCGGCACCAGCTACGTCACCGAGATCAAGGAGGGGCTTCGCGTTCCTCTACGAGCGGCGGGCACTGTTCGTGCTGACCGTCGTCATCACCGTCACGAACATGCTCGACGCCGTCGGGATCGTGGCGCTGCCGGTGTACGCGAGCCGCGTCTACGGCACGGCGTGGAGCCTGGGGTTGATGATCGGCATCTCGGGAGCGGGCGCGGTCCTCGGCGCGCTCGCGTATTCGGCCATCGGCGAGCGGCTGTCGCGGCGCACGGTGTTCACGTGGGGATTCGCCGGCGCGACGATCTGGTATCCGATCGCGGCGCTGTTCCCGCCGCTCGGCGTCATGCTGACCGCGAGGGGAGTGTCCGGCGCCGCGGCGGGCCCGATCAACCCGGTGATCGACACGGTGTTCCTCGAGCGCGTGCCCGACGGGATGCGGGGCCGGGTCTTCGGCGTGGGGAACGCCGCCGCCTGGATCGCGATGCCGCTCGGCGTTCTCATCGCCGGCCCGGCGATCGAGGCGTTCGGGTTGCGCGCGACGCTCGTGGCGACGGGTGCCATCTACGCCGTGGTCGCGGTGCTCACGATCTGGGCACCGTCGCTCGCCGATCTCGATCGCCGGCCGTAAGTGGCGCGGCATCGCCCGCAGCCGATGTCCGCGGGGACGTGTGGGGCTAACGGATCGCGACAAGGGGTATCGTTTCGCTATGAGGACACCCCGGCGTGGGATATCACGCCGACTCGCGACGATCGCGGTGGTGCTCGCGTTCGTCGTCGTTGCACCGAGCGCGCCGGCGGGCGCGACCTACAGCGGCTCGAACGGCGAGATCGTGTTCACGCGCGGGTTCTCGTTGCGGGCCGTCGACGCGGACGGTTCGAACGATCGCTCGTACACCTCTGGGACCGCCGTGCTCGCGGTCGGGTTCTCGTCGGATGGCTCCCAGGCGGTCGTCGCTGAATACGGCAAGAGCAAGGTCCGCATCGCGCTGGTCGAGCATCGCGACCGACGATCGCACCATCGTCCTGCATGCGGTCTGACGGCGCCGACGTACGCAGACTCTGATTCCGTCGCGCTGTCGCCCGACGGGAGCTCGTCGTGTTCTGTGACGGGGTCCCGGGGCACCTGTGGACGATCGCCACGGACGGGACCGCGCTCACGAAGATCGCGAATGGGTACTGCTACGCGGACTGGGGCGTCGATCGGCCGCATCGTGGCGTCCAGGGGGATCTTCCACTACGACGGTGATCGGCTGATCACGACGATGGACGCCGATGGGGGCAACAGGGAGGTCATCGCGACGATGCCGCCCGTCAAGCAGGTGTGGAAGTCGGTCTATCGTGCTGCGGCCCTCGTGGTCGCCGGATGGGACCAGCGTCGTCTTCGGCGCCCAGTGCAGGCATCCGCGTCCGGACATCTGGTTCGTGAACGCCGACGGTACGAACAAGCATCGGCTCACGGCGACCCGAACGGTTTCCGAGTCGGGACCGATCTCTCGCCGGACGGCCTCAAGGTCGTCTTCACCAAGCGCGACAAGGGAACGCCCACGACCGACATGTGGACGATGGATGCCGACGGGGGAACCCGGCGCAGCTGCTCGACGCGCCCGACACCAACGAGTACCCGGAGGCCTGGCGCCCGGTCTGAGGTGCACCGATCCGCGCCGGCTACGCCGGGTCGGCTGGGCCGAGCTTCGCGAGCGCGTCGTACGCGGCGTACTTGTAGCTCTCGGCGAGCGTCGGGTAGTTGAAGACCATCTCGATGAAGGTCTCGACGCGTGCCGCCGAGGGTGATGACGGCCTGGCCGACGTGGACGAGCTCCGATGGCCCGCTCGCCGATGCACGTGGCACGCCGATCAGCTTGCGCGTCGACCGGTCGAACACGAGCTTCACGATCCCGTCGCGGTCGCCGATGATCTGCCCGCGCGCGTTGTCCGCGAACAGCGCGCGGCCCGCGACGACGTCGATCCCTCGCCGCGTCGGCGTCGTCCTCCGCGAGCCCGACCAGCGAGACCTCCGGGATCGTGTAGACGCCGTACGGGAAGAGCTCGGCGACCTGGCGCTTGTACGTGAAGCCGAACGCGTGGCACACGGCGACGCGCGCCTGCTCCATCGAGGTGCACGCGAGCGCCGGGAAGCCGATGACGTCGCCGGCCGCGTAGATGCTCGGCACGCGGTCCGGAAGTCCTCGTCCACGACGACGTATCCGCGCGGTCGACCTCGACGCCGACGTCCTCGAGGCCGAGCCCGTCCGTGTTGCCCGATGCGGCCGGCGGCGAACAGGACGCTTGTCGGCCTCGATCTCGGCGCCCGGACGGTCAGCTCCGCCACGAGACCGCCGTCCGTCGCGGGACACGTGATCGAGCTGTCGCTCGAGGTGCAGCCGCACGCCGAGCGCCGTCATCGCGGCGCGCGAGGCGCCTCGCCCATCTCGGGGTCGAGGAACGGCAGGAGCGCCGGCGCGCGGGTCGATCAGGTGCACCTCGACGCCGAGCGCCGCGAACATGCACGCGTACTCGCAGCCGATCACGCCGCCGCCCGATCACCGCGAGCGTCGCGGGAGGCGATCGATCCGCAGGATCCCGTCGGTGTCGTGCACGTCCTCGTCGTCGAACGGGATGCCGGTCGGTCGGTACGGCGACGACCCGGTGGCGAGGAGGACGAACTCGGCCTCGAGCGTGCGGGCGTCCGCCTGGGCCGTGGACCTCGATCTCGTGCGGGCCTCGGCAGGCGCGCCTCGCCCCGGATCAGCTCGATCTCGTGCCGGTCGAGGTTCGCGTGGATGCGCTCGGTCTCGAGCCGCTCGACGGCGTCCTTGCGCTCGAGCAGGCGCGTCACCGTGAGGTCGCGATCGACGACGACGTTCACCCCGTACAGGTCCCGTTGGCGGTGGCCCGAGAGGAACAGCGCCGGCCTCCCGCAGTGTCTTCGACGGAAGCGTGCCGGTGTGCACGGCTGCGCCGCCGGGTTCGGGCTGGCGCTCGACCATGGCGACGCGCTTGCCGAAGTACGCGGCTTGGGCGGCGCCCCTTCTCGCCGGCCGGCCCGCCGCCGATCACCACGAGGTCGAATCGCTCGGTCACGTCCAGCAGAGTAGGCGAGCGCCGACCCACTCGCTTCGCGGTGGCGCCGAACGGCGCCTCCGGCTAGCGTGGGGCAGTCACCCGGACCAGGAGGCCATCCCATGAATCCACCTGTCGATGAGCGCGAGGCACGGATCGAGCTGGCCGCGGCCTTCCGGATCGCGGTGCAGTTCGACTTCCACGAGGGGATCTCGAACCACTTCTCGATGCTGATCCCCGGCCGGGAGGACCGGTTCCTGATCAACCCGTTCGGCCTGCACTTCTCCGAGATCACGGCCTCGAGCCTGGCCGTCGTCGACGTCGACGGCACGCCGATCAGCGGCACGGCGCCGGATACCGGGATCGGCATCCACGCGCCGATCCACCGCCTGTGCCCGCAGGCGAGCGTCGTGCTCCACACGCACCAGCCGTGGACGACGGCGCTCGCGATGCAGGAGGAGCTGCAGCTGGCGCCGATCAGCCAGACGTCGCTGCAGTTCACCGATCGCGTGACGTACGACGAGCGGTACGAGGGCCTTGCGGACCTCGACGAGGGGGAGCGGCTCGCGAAGGTCCTCGGCACGCAACGAGGTCATGTTCCTGCGCCACCACGGGATCCTGGTCGCCGGCCGCGAGCTCGGCGCCGCGATGGACGACCTCTACATGCTCGAGAAGGCCGCGCAGCTGCAGGTGCTCGCGTCCGGACTCGGCAAGCTCACGCCGATCCCCGCCGACACGATCGAGAAGACGCGAAGCCAGTTCACCGGCCAGGGGATGCTCGAGTGGGGCCGCATGCACTGGGCAGCACTGCTGCGGATGCTCGAGAAGACCCAGCCCGACTTCAAGGAGTAGACGGTTCGGCCGCGGGTTTGGTGGCGGTGCCGGCGCGGGCGGCGGTGGCTCGTCGGAGCCGCCCAGCCCGGTCAGCAGGACCTGGGTGAAGCTGCCGGTGCTGTAGTCGGCGCCGGGCGGGTGCGGCCCGTACGCCGGCGCAGCGGGCCACAGATCCGCCCGCGTCGCCCCGGCCGGGATCCGGCAACACCGAGGTCGCCTCGACATCCGCTCGCGGCACCAACGCCCCCGCCAACCCCGGCGCCGCCCCGCCGCCCGGCCCACGCCGCCCGCTGCGGGGCTGCCCGCTGCTGGCCTGGCCCGCTGCTGGGCCGCCCGCCGAGGTCACCACCGGCGCGGGCCCGACCCCCGAGGCCAGACCGCCTCCCGCGGGACCGGCGCTGAGCCGGCCCGGCCGCCGGATCGGGCCGGGCGCCGACTGGGCCGGCACCTGGGATCGAGCCGGCCGCCGAGGTCGGGCCGGCCGCCGAACTGGGCCGGCGGCCGGGATCGAGCCGGCAGCCGAGGTCGGGCCGGCCGCCGAACTCGGGCCGGCGGCCGGGATCGAGCCGGCAGCCGAGATCGGGCCGGCCGCCGGGCCGGGAACTGGAGCCGGGCCGGCCGCCGGAGGCTCGGGGGCGGCCGACCCGGCTTCCGCCGGCACCCCGCCCCTCAGTGCTCCGGTGGGTCGGGGTGCGACGGCCTTCGGGGGCCCGGCCGGGCCGGCAGCGGGGCTGCCGACCGGGCGCGGGGCGGGCCGGGATGCCGGGGATGCGGAAGCTCGGCCTGGTCAGCGGCGGTGTCCGGGTTCCTGCGGACCGCGTCGGTCGGCTCGTCCAGGGGGTCCGGGCCCGGCCGGACGCCGGGCTGGACCGCCGCCGCGTCCGGTGCCTGGTGCCGTCCCACGGCTGGCTATGGTGCCCCATCTCCACGCTCGCCCGCGACGGCGGCGGTCGGGCCGCCCGTTCCGGTCACCCCACCGTCCTGCCCGGCGGCCGGCCCGGAGACCGCCCCGGCGACCGGCGGACCACCCGGCTCGACCCCCTCCGGCACGTACTCCGTCGGCAGCTCACGCATCGTCCGCAGCGGCGAGAGGAACACCGGCAGCACCGCGAGCAGCGAGCCGAGCACCGCCACCCACAGCGTCGGCCGCAACCCGATCGTGGCGCCCAGGATCCCGCCGAGCAGCGCGCCGATCGGGATCGTGCCCCACACCGCGAACCGGATCGTCGCGTTCATCCGCCCGAGCAGCCGCTCCGGGCACAGCAGCTGCCGGAACGACACCTGGGTGATGTTGTAGACGACGATCGTCGCGCCGAAGACCACCGAGCCGGCGGCCACCAGCCACAGCAGCCAGCCCCGCTGCACGAACGGCATCGGCAGCATCGCCGGCACGCCGACCGCGACCGAGATCCACAGCGCCGGCCCCTGCCCGACCCAGCCCGCGAACCGCCGGGCAACCATCGCGCCGAGCAGCCCGCCGACCGCCGACGCGCTGAACAGCAGCCCGATCGTGCCGGCCGACAGGTTCAGCCCGCTCGCGCTGGCCAGCAGCACGACGAACACGGTCATCCCGACGTTGTTGAACAGGTTGGCCGTCCCGGTGCACGCGGTGATCGCCCGCAGCAGCCGGTTGCCCAGGACGAAGGCCAGGCCCTCCTTCATCTCCCGGCCGAGGTGCCGGTCCGGCGCCCGCTCCGGCCGCGGCTCGCGGGACCGGATCGACCCGACCCAGATCGCCGACCACAGGTAGGACGCCGCGTCGACGAGGATCGCGTACGGCGCGGTCAGCGCCTGCACGAGCACCCCGCCGACGGTCGGTCCGGCCACCTGCGCGACCGACTGGGTGCCCTGCAGCTTGGCGTTGCCCTCGACCAGGTTGTCCCGCCCGACCAGGTGCGGCAGGTACGACTGGTACGCCACGTCGAAGAACACCGTGCACACGCCGGCGACCAGCGCCACCGCGTACACCTGGGCCAGGGTGAGCACGTCCAGCGCCCAGGCCAGCGGCAGCGACCCGTACAGCAGGCCGCGGACCAGGTCGGCGACCATGAGCACGTTGCGCCGCCGCATCCGGTCGACCCAGACCCCGGCCGGCAGCCCGACCAGCAGGAACGCCAGGAACTCGCACGTGGTCAGCAGCCCGACCTCGAACGGCCCGGCGTCCAGCACCTTGATCAGCAGCAGCGGCAGCGCGATGGCCGTGACCTGGGTGCCGGCCTGGCTCAGCGCGTCCGCGGCCCACAACCGCCGGAAGTCGGCGTGCCGGAGGAGCCTCGTTCTGCACGACCGGTAGCCTGCGTCAGTGATTGAGAGTTGTCAATCACTTATGCTGTGCGCGTGGTGGTGGAGCGGCGACCCGCGACCGAGGAGGAGGCCCGGACGCTGGCCTCCCCGCTGCGGCTGCGGATCCTGCGGCTGTGCCTCGACGTCTCGCTGACCAACAAGGAGATCGCCGAGCGGCTGGGCAAGGACCCGGCCAGCGTGCTCTACCACGTCCGCCGGCTGGTACGCACCGGGTTCCTGGTCGCGGAGGACGAGCGGCGGGGGACCCGCGGCGCTCGCGAGGTGCCGTACCGGTCGACCGGGAAGTCCTGGACCCTCAGCATCGGCGAGTCGGTGGACCCGCGGATCGGCGCCAGCACGCTGGTCGAGGCGTTCGTCGCAGGATGCGACCCGGGTCGGCTTCGAGACACGTCGACGGCACCCGGATGGGGCTGCGGCTGACCCCGGACGAGTACGAGGAGCTCGCCGGCCGGCTGCACGACCTGGTCGAGGAGTTCCGGCTGCGCGGCTCCACCGGTGATCCCTGGTCGCTGTTCATCGGGCTGCACCCGGACGACCGGCCGGTGTAAAGCCCGTGCTCCGGTACCGGACCCGTGCCACCATCGAGGGACGATGACGCAACCACTTCACGATCCGACGCCGAAGATCGAGCCGTACGAGCCGGAGCCCGAGCCGGACGCGAGCCGATCGAGTCCGTCGACGCCTTCGAGTCCGTCGACTCGTTCGACCTGGAGGACCGGCAGGCGCTGCGCCGGGTCCCCGGCCTGGCGACCGAGCTCGAGGACATCAGCGAGGTCGAATACCGGCAGCTGCGGCTGGAGCGGGTCGTGCTGGTCGGGGTCTGGACCGCCGGCACCGCCGACCGACGCCGAGCTGTCCCTGGCCGAGCTGGCCCGGCTGGCCGAGACCGCGGGCTCGCAGGTGCTCGACGGGCTGATGCAGCGGCGCGACCGTCCCGACCCGGCGACCTACCTCGGCTCCGGCAAGGCCAAGGAGGTCCGCGACATCGTCGTGGCCACCGGCGCCGACACCGTGATCTGCGACGGCGAGCTGACCCCCGGCCAGCTGCGCAAGCTGGAGGAGATCGTCAAGGTCAAGGTCATCGACCGGACCGCGCTGATCCTCGACATCTTCGCCCAGCACGCGCGCAGCCGGGAGGGCAAGGCGCAGGTCGAGCTGGCCCAGCTGCAATACCTGCTGCCCCGGCTGCGCGGCTGGGGCGAGTCGCTGTCCCGGCAGGCCGGCGGCCGGGTCGCCGGCGGTGGCGGCATCGGCACCCGCGGCCCCGGTGAGACCAAGATCGAGACCGATCGGCGCCGGATCAACTCCCGGATCGCCAAGCTGCGCCGCCAGCTGGCCGACCTGAGCACCACCAGGGCCACCCAGCGGCAGGAGCGGGTCCGGCACGAGGTGCCGTCGGTGGTGCTCGCCGGCTACACCAACGCCGGCAAGTCCTCGCTGCTCAACCGGCTGACCGGGGCCGGCGTGCTGGTCGAGGACGCGCTGTTCGCCACGCTCGACCCGACCGTGCGGCGGTCGCAGACCCCGGACGGCCGGGAGTACACGCTGGCCGACACGGTGGGCTTCGTCCGGCACCTGCCGCACCAGCTGGTCGAGGCGTTCCGGTCGACGCTGGAGGAGGTCGCCGACTCCGACCTGATCCTGCACGTGGTCGACGGCTCGGACGCCGACCCGGAGGGCCAGATCGCGGCGGTACGGGAGGTGCTCGGCGAGATCGACGCCCTGCACGTGCCCGAGCTGCTGGTGATCAACAAGGTCGACGCGGCCGACGAGCACACGCTGACCCGGCTGCGCCGGGTGGCGCCGGACGCGGTGTTCGTCTCCGCCCGCACGGGCCGCGGGCTCGAGCAGCTCGCCACCGCGGTCGAGGCCCGGCTGCCGCGGCCGTCGATCGAGGTGCACGTGCTCGTCCCGTACGACCGGGGTGACCTGGTCTCCCGGGTGCACTCGACCGGCGAGGTGCTGGCCGAGGAGCACACCGGCGACGGCACCCTGCTGGCCGCCCGGGTGTCCGGGGACCTCGCCGGCGCGCTGTCGGCGTACGCGGTCGCGGCCGGGTGACCGAACGCCCGCGGGGGGTTCCGGGCGGCTCACCGGCGCTGCTCGTCGCGGCGCTCATCGTCTTCGTGCTGGTCACCGTCGACGTGCTGGTCGGCGGGCCGCTGACGCACCTGGACGCGACGGTCTCGGCCTGGGCCCGGTCCACCGGGCTGCCGGGGAACGGCTGGACCCGGCCCGGGCAGGAGGAGGCCGACCAGCTGGTCAACCTCGGCGACCGCGAGGTGGTCGGCATCATCGTGCTGATCACGATCGGCTGGATCTGCGTCCGGGCCCGGACGGTGCTGCCGCTGGTGCGGCTGGCCGTGCTGGCCGGGGTGGCGGCCTCGATCGTGCTCGCCCTCAAGTACGGCATCGGGCGGCACGCGCCGTCCGGCGTGCACGGTCCCGAGGCGTTCCGCTCGTACCCGTCCGGACACACGGCGACCGCCGTCATCCTGTGGGGCGCGCTCTACTCGGTGGTCGCCGAGCACCAGGACCAGGCGGTGTCGCGGCAGGTCGCCTGGCTGCTGAGCTGGCTGGCGCCGTTGCTGGTGATGGTCGGGATGGTGCTGCGTGACTACCACTGGGTCACCGACCTGGTCGGCGCGGCGGCGTTGTGCACGGTCCTGCTGCAGGCGGAAAGGCTGGCGTTGCGACACTGGCGGGGTGCGCGTCGGGGGCCGGAGTCTGCTGCTCGCGCTCGCGACGGTTCTGCTGCTGTCGGCACCGCACCCGGCGGCGGCTGACCCGGCCCGGACGCTCTGCACGATCCGGGACCATCGGATCGACGAGTCCAGCGGGCTGGCCGCATCGGCCGACCGGCTCTGGACGATCAACGACGGCGGCACGCGGCTGCAGGTCTTCGAGCTGGACCGGTCCTGCCGGGTGCTGCGCACCATCGACGCCGGCATCGACCCGTACGACGTGGAGGACCTGGCCCGGGCCCGGGACGGCACGTTCTGGCTGGCCGACATCGGCGACAACGGGCTGAACCGGTCGACGGTGGCGCTGGAGCGGCTGCGCCCGGACGGGTCGGCGACGCTGTTCCGGCTCACCTACCCGGACGGGCCGCACGACGCCGAGGCGGTGCTGCTGACGCCGTCCGGGCAGCTGTTCATCGCCACCAAGGAGCCGCTGGCCTCGAACGTCTACACGCCGGCCGGGCCGCTGTCGGCGGCCCGGCCGACGCCGCTGCGCAAGGTGGCGTCGACCGGGTTCCTGCCGACCGGGACCGCGGGCGGGCCGGCCGGCACGGCCGGGCAGGTGGTGGTCACCGGCGGGGCGGTCTCGCCGGACGGGCGGACGGTGGTGCTGCGGACCTACACCGACGCGTACGTCTGGTCGGCGCCGGACGGGGACGTGGCGGCGGCGATCTCGTCGGGGGAGCGGCGGCGGATCCCGCTCCCGCCGACCGCTCAGGGCGAGGCGGTCACGTTCACCCCGGACGGGCGGTCCCTGCTGACCAGCACCGAGGGCGTGCCGGCGCCGGTGCACGTGATCCCGCTCGGTGACGCGGTCCCGACGCCGACCCGCGCCGCGGCCGCACCCACCGCCGCGGGCCGGTCCGAGCCCGACTCCGAGTCGGGCGACCTCCTCCGTACCCTCGCCGCCCCGCTCGTCGCCGTCGTCGCCATCGGCGCCGCCCTCTCCTACGTCCTCACCCGCCGCCGCTGAGCGGCGTCGGGGTCAGACCTTGCGGAGGACGGTGACGACGCGGCCGAGCACGGTCGCCTCGTCACCGGGAATCGGCGCGTACGCCGGGTTGTGCGGGAGCAGCCACACGTGCCCGTCCCGCCGCCGGTAGGTCTTCACGGTGGCCTCGCCGTCGATCATCGCGGCGACGATGTCGCCGTTGTCGGCGACCGGCTGCTGCCGCACCACGACCCAGTCGCCGTCCGCGATCGCAGCGTCGATCATCGAGTCACCGGTCACCCGCAGCAGGAACAGCGTCCCCTCGCCGACCAGCTCGCGCGGCAGCGGGAACACGTCCTCCACGTATTGCTCGGCCAGCACCGGACCACCGGCGGCGATCCGGCCGACGACCGGCACGTACGTCGGGGCCGGGTGGGCGAACCGGTCCGCCTCCTCGTCCGGGTCGGGCACCCTGGCCGGCGCCATCGACTCCGGCGGCCGCACGTCGACCGCGCGCGGCCGGTTGGGGTCGCGCCGGATGTAGCCCTTGCGCTCCAGCGTGGTCAGCTGGTGCGCCACGCTCGAGGTCGAGGTGAGGCCGACGGCCTGACCGATCTCCCGGACGCTCGGCGGGTATCCCTGCTTGTCGACCGCTTCCCGGATGACCTCGAGGATCCGGCGCTGCCGCTGGGTCAGACCGGCCGCGTCGACCGCACCGTCCGGGAAGTCGCGCACCACCGCCGGCTGCGCCGCCCCGGGGGGCGCCTGCCCGCCGATCGTCGCGCGCGCGCTCTCGCCCGCACGTCTCCTGCCGCCCGACCCTGCCGCCATGACCTCTCCTTGTCGCCGCACCGCGTGCTGCGGATCCGCGCCGGCCCGCTGCTCCCGGCCCCGTGCTCCGTCCGTGATCGTCAAGTTAGCGACCGAGACCGACAGTTCTCAAACATCTGTTCGAACGACACGCCGGTAACTCGTCGATTCTGTCGGAGGCCCGGTGTACAAAGTCGCACAGAGGTTCGATCGAACCTGTGTTCGATGAGTTGGTCTGGCTGGACAGGGAGGCCCGCGATGACCGTCGCTCCGGAGCTGCCGCCGGTGCTCGCCCGCCGGGGTGGGTCGCGCCGCCTGCGGGTGGTCGTCGACCGCACGCCGGCCGGCGTGGTCGCGCTCGTCGAGCCGCCGCGGCCGCGCGGTCCGCTGGCTGCCGTTTCCGCCTCTGTGGTCGTGCCGGCCGCGCCGGTGGAGCCGGGGATCGGCCGGGAGCACCGCCCGGCCGATCCCGCCGCCCGCCGCCGACATCCAGCCGCCCGGCGCCTCACCGCGCCACCCCGGGCAGCCTCGTGTCCGGCTGGGGCCGATGTGGCCAGTGTTGCTTCTGTTGCTGCTGCGACCGGTGTCGTGGAGGAGATCGACGGGGCCGGCGCGGCGCCGGTCGGGATGCGGCCGGAGCGGACCCGGGCAGTCGGCTCGCGGCCGGTGGGCGCGCGGGTGGTGCGCCCGGCGCCGGGTCACCTCCGCCTGACCCGCCGCGGCCGCCTGGTCACCGCCGCCGCCACGCTGCTCATCGCGGTGCTCACGCTGGTCGGGGTGGTGTCCCGGGCAGGGTCGCTGCGGGAGAGCGCGCCGGTGCCGGCCTCGGCGCCGGCCCAGGTCGTGGTCGCGCCGGGGGAGACGCTGTGGAGCATCGCCGAGCGGGTCGCCCCTGACCGCGACCCGCGTACGGTCGTCGCCGGCATCCAGCGGCTCAACGACCTGCCCACCGCCGCCGTCCGCGCCGGCCAGACCCTGCGGCTGCGAGCGCCCTGATGACCGACCTTCCCCGCGGCCTCGGCGCACCCGCCGAGCGCGCGTTCGCCCAGGCCGGCTACACCCGCCTCGAGCAGTTCGCCGACGTGACCGAGAAGGACCTGCTCCGCCTCCACGGCGTCGGCCCCAGGGCGATCCGCCTCCTCCGAGCCGCCCTCGAAGCCGACCACCTGACCTTCCGCACCCCCTGACCCGACCGACCACCCGCTCGCCGTGCCGTCGGGATCACCGCACCGCCGGCCGGTCGCGTGGGGCGGCGCGGCTGGCGCCCGGTCGGTAGGTCCTGGCGTGGTGCGGGGTATGTCCGCTATGTGCGTGGATACGGCCGGTGGGTGAGCGGCGGTGTCAGGGATGGCGGTGAAGGCACGACACGCCCGGCTTCACCCGCCGGACACGCCGCGCGGTGCTTGCACCGACCGGGGTCGCGGCCTACTTTCTTCCACTACATCTAGTACTTACAATGGTGTAAGTCGTCCACAGGTTGGGGTCCGCGGTCCACACACGGTCCACAGGACATCCCCAACCCCATCCACAGGATGGACGGGGGAGGAGCAGCACAGTGCGCTGTCCGTACTGCCGGCACGCCGACTCGCGCGTGGTCGACTCGCGCGAGGTCGACGAGGGCCAGGTCATCCGGCGCCGGCGGTCCTGCCAGGCGTGCGGCCGGCGTTTCACGACCGTCGAGGAAGCCACGCTCGCGGTGATCAAGCGCAGCGGGGTGACCGAGCCGTTCAGCCGGGACAAGGTCATCACCGGCGTCCGTCGCGCCTGCCAGGGTCGGCCGGTCGGCGACGACGATCTCGCGCTGCTCGCCCAGCGGGTCGAGGAGGCGGTCCGGGCCACCGGCTGCGCCGAGATCCCGAGCAACGAGGTCGGCCTGGCGATCCTCGGCCCGCTCCGCGAGCTGGACGAGGTGGCCTACCTGCGCTTCGCCAGCGTCTACCGCGCGTTCACGAGCATCGAGGACTTCGAGTCCGAGATCCGCGCCCTGCGCAGGCAGCCCGACGACCCGTCCGACCACCGGCACCTAGCGACCCACGAGGGCGCGCCGCGCGACCTGGAACCGGCCTGATGAGCCGGCGCCGGGACCAGGTCGCCACCACGAAGACCACGACCGCGGACGTCACGGGGGCGCCGCGGGACACCGAGAGCCACGAAGGGGACCAAGTCATGACGGAGACCGTCGGCACCCAGCGCGAGCAGCGGCGGGGCGGGCTGCACGTCGAGCGGGTCTACACCACCCCCGGCGTGCATCCGTACGACGAGGTCACCTGGCAGCGCCGGGACGTGGTGATGACCAACTGGCGCGACGGCTCGATCAACTTCGAGCAGCGCGGCGTGGAGTTCCCGGACTTCTGGTCGGTGAACGCGACGAACATCGTCGCCTCGAAATACTTCCGCGGCGCCGTCGG
Source organism: uncultured Actinomycetota bacterium (assembly GCA_963770145.1). GTDB lineage: Bacteria > Actinomycetota > Actinomycetes > Mycobacteriales > CADCTP01 > CADCTP01. The sequence goes on from CAVYOJ010000014.1 coordinate 16,550, forward strand.
CAGCGACACCCGCGAGTCCAGCCTCCGCCAGCTGGTCGACCGGGTCGTGCGCTCCTACCGCGAGGCCGGCGAGCGGTACGGCTACTTCGCCACCCCGGACGACGCCGAGGTCTTCGACCACGAGCTGACCTGGATGCTCGTGCACCAGGTGTTCAGCTTCAACTCGCCGGTCTGGTTCAACGTCGGCACCCCGGCGCCGCAGCAGGTCTCCGCCTGCTTCATCCTCTCCGTCGACGACACGATGGACTCGATCCTGAACTGGTATCGGGAAGAGGGGCTGATCTTCAAGGGCGGTTCCGGCGCCGGCCTCAACCTGTCCCGCATCCGGTCGTCCAAGGAGCTGCTGTCCTCCGGCGGCACCGCGTCCGGCCCGGTCAGCTTCATGCGCGGCGCGGACGCCAGCGCCGGGACGATCAAGTCCGGCGGCGCGACCCGGCGGGCCGCGAAGATGGTCGTCCTCGACGTCGACCACCCCGACGTCGAGGAGTTCATCGAGACCAAGCGGCGCGAGGAGGAGAAGATCCGCGTCCTGCGCGACGCCGGCTTCGACATGGACCTCGGCGGCAAGGACATCGCCTCGGTCCAGTACCAGAACGCCAACAACTCGGTCCGGGTCACCGACGACTTCATGCGCGCGGTGGCCGAGGGTCGCGAGTTCGGCCTGCGTGCCCGGCTCGACCACGCGGTGATCGAGGACATTGACGCGCGCACGCTGTTCCGCAACATGGCCGAGGCGGCGTGGGAGTGTGCCGACCCCGGCATCCAGTACGACGACACGATCAACGACTGGCACACCAACCCGGAGACGGGCCGGATCACCGCCAGCAACCCGTGCTCGGAGTACATGTCGCTGGACAACTCGTCCTGCAACCTGGCCTCGCTCAACCTGCTGAAGTTCCTGCGCGAGGACGGCACGTTCGACGGGGCGACCTTCGCCAAGGCGGTCGAGCTGGTCATCACCGCGATGGACATCTCGATCTCGTTCGCCGACTTCCCGACCGAGGCGATCACCGAGACCACCCGGGCCTACCGGCAGCTCGGCATCGGCTACGCCAACCTGGGCGCGCTGCTGATGGCGACCGGGCACGCGTACGACTCCGAGGGCGGGCGGACGCTGGCCGCGGCGATCACCTCGCTGATGACCGGCACGGCATACCGTCGCTCGGCCGAGCTGGCCGGCGTCGTCGGCCCGTACGACGGGTACGCCCGCAACGCCGTGGCGCACCAGCGGGTGATGCGCAAGCACGCCGCGGCCAACGACGCGGTCCGCCCGGTCGGCGCGGACGACGCGGCGGTGCTGGCCCTGGCCGCGGCCGAGTGGCAGCGCGGCAACGAGATCGGCGCCGTCAACGGCTGGCGCAACGCGCAGGCGTCGCTGCTCGCGCCCACCGGCACGATCGGCTTCATGATGGACTGCGACACGACCGGCATCGAGCCGGACTTCTCGCTGGTGAAGTTCAAGAAGCTGGTCGGCGGCGGATCCATGCAGATCGTCAACCAGACCGTGCCGCGGGCACTGCGCTCCCTGGGCTACCAGGAGGAGCAGGTCGAGGCCATCGTGGAGTACATCTCCGCGCACGGGCACGTGGTCGACGCGCCAGGGCTGCGGACCGAGCACTACGACGTCTTCGACTGCGCGATGGGCACCCGCTCGATCGCGCCGATGGGCCACGTGCGGATGATGGCCGCGGTGCAGCCGTTCCTGTCCGGCGCGATCTCCAAGACGGTCAACATGCCGGAGTCGGCGACCGTCGAGGACGTCGAGGAGATCTACCGGTCCGGCTGGGAGCTCGGGCTCAAGGCGCTGGCGATCTACCGGGACAACTGCAAGGTCGGGCAGCCGCTGTCGACGGCGGCCTCCTCGTCGTCCACTTCGGACACTCCGGCGCCGGTGGTCGAATACCGGCCGACCCGCAAGCGGCTGCCGAAGAAGCGCCCGTCCCAGACGGTGTCGTTCTCGGTGGCCGGCGCGGAGGGCTACGCGACCTCCTCGTCATACCCGGACGACGGCGTCGGTGAGCTGTTCGTCAAGATGTCGAAGCAGGGCTCGACGCTGGCCGGCGTGATGGACGCGTTCTCCATCGCCATCTCCATCGCGCTGCAGTACGGGGTGCCGCTGGAGACGTACGTCTCGAAGTTCGTCAACATGCGCTTCGAGCCGGCCGGGATGACCGACGACCCGGACATCCGGATCGCGTCCTCGGTGATGGACTACCTGTTCCGCCGGCTGGCGCTGGACTACCTGCCGTACGAGACCCGCGCCGAGCTCGGCATCTTCACCGCGGCCGAGCGCGCCGCCACGGTCAGCGAGTCGTACGGGTCCAGCCCGGACACGCCGTCGATCGAGGAGATGCGCACCTCGGCCCCGGTCGAGCACAAGCCGACCCCGCCGCGCCGACGACCGAGGCCCACTCCTCGGCGGAGCTCGTCGAGCTCCAGCAGGGCACCGTCGCCGACGCCCCGCTCTGCTTCACCTGCGGCACCAAGATGCGCCCCGCCGGCTCCTGCTACGTCTGCGAAGGCTGCGGCAGCACCTCCGGCTGCAGCTGAGAAGGCCTGCACGCGACTGGCGGAAGGGGTCGGAGGAGCGATCGAATGACTCACTCCTCCGACCGTTGTGGTGGACTCTCCGCATGGACCACCCGGCGCCTCCGCTACGGCTGACTTCGGGAGTTCCTCAGGTCGGGGCCCGACTTCGACGTGCTGGAGCTGAGCCGGGCTCGCGGCCGCCCGCCCGATCGACCTCGAACCGGTCGGTTCCGCCGCCGTGGAAGGCGTGGATGAGGCGTGAGCGTGCGGGAGTTGCGGGTGGTGGTGGCGGCGGAGGAGTACGACGTCGCGGTGGGGTTCTATCGGGACGTGCTGGGGATGCGGGAGCAGGCCGCGTTCGCGGGGCCCGGTGGGGCCGCGGTGACCATCCTGGACGCCGGGCGGGCGACGTTGGAGATGGCCAACCCGGCGCAGCACGCGTACATCGACGAGGTCGAGGTGGGCCGGGCGGTCGCGCCGCGGATCCGGCTGGCGTTCGAGGTGGACGACGTGGCCGGGGTGACCGGTGCGCTGGTGGCCGCGGGGGCGACCGAGGTCGCGGCGCCACGGCCGACGCCGTTCGGGTCGGTGAACGCGCGGCTGGACGCGCCGGCCGAGCTGCAGATCACCCTGTTCGAGCGGGACAAGCCGGCTCCGGCGGTCAGCGTCAGCGGCGATCTCGTCATCCGGGACGCGCGGCCCGCGGACTGGACCGAGATCTGGCCGTTCTTCCGGCAGATCGTCGCCGCGGGGGAGACCTACACCTGGCCGCGGGACATGAGCGAACACGACGCCCGCGCGGCCTGGTTCCCGTCGCCCGGCCGCACCGTGGTCGCGTCGGTCGCCGGCACCGTGGTCGGGACCGCCAAGACCCAGCCCAACCAGGCCGGACCGGGCGCGCACGTGGCCAACGCGAGCTTCATGGTCGACCCCGCGTACGGCGGGCGCGGCATCGGTCGCGCCCTCGGCGAGCACGTGCTGGCCCACGCCCGCGCCGACGGCTACCGGGCCATGCAGTTCAACGCGGTCGTGGCCAGCAACGCCGGCGCCGTGCGGCTGTGGAGCTCGCTCGGGTTCACCGTCGTCGGCGCGGTGCCGGCGGCGTTCGACCACCCCACGCGCGGCCTCGTCCCGCTGCTGATCATGCACCGGCAGCTGTGAGCGTCGAGGACGCGTTCGCGGTCTTCGACCAGCAGGACTCCGGCTGCCTCGGCGGTCCTGACCGTCCGCCGACCCGACTCGCGACCACCTAAGGCGATCGGGTCGTGGGCGTCAGGTGACGGCGTAGCGGGCTACTGCGTCCTCGTTCCACTCGATGCCGGATCCGGGTCGGTCGTCCGGGACGGCGAAGCCGTCCACGATCCGCAGCGGTTCGGCGATGACCGGGTTGAACCAGTCGGCGTACTCCAGCCAGTGCGCGGTCGGCGTCGCGCCCAGCAGGTGCGCGCTGACCTCGACGAACAGGTGGCTCGACACCAGCCGGCCGGCCGCCGCCGCGATGGCCGCGGCCCGCTGCCAGCCGGTGACCCCGCCGATCTTCATCGCGTCCGGCATGACGTGGTCGCTGGCGCCGGCCGCGATGGCCTTGGCCAGCTCCTGCGGGCCCCACCAGTTCTCGCCGGCCTGGATCGGGGTCGACGCCGCCCGGGCGACCTCGGCCATGCCGGCGTAGTCCTCGGCCCGGGTCGGCTCCTCGATCCAGGTCAGGCCCTCGTCGTCCAGCTGGCGAGCGCGTTCGACCGCCTCGACCGGGGTGAGCGACTGGTTGTAGTCGACCATCACGGCCATCTCGTCGCCGGCCGCGCGCCGGATGGCCCGGATCACGGCCACGTCCTCGCGGACGTCCGGGTAGCCGATCTTGGCTTTGACGCCGGTCACGCCGCGCTCGGCCCAGGCCGCGGCCTCCCGGGCCGAGCCGTCGGCGCCGTCGTAACCGACGGATCCGTACATCCGCACGGGCCTTGGCTCGGCGCCGAGCAGCCGGGCCAGCGGCAGGTCGTGGGCGCGGGCGAGCGCGTCCCAGGCGGCCATGTCGATCGCCGACAGGGCGATCCCGGTCAGTCCCTGCACGCCGAGCAGCCGGAAGCGGCCGGCCAGTTGCCGCTCCAGCTCCAGCGGCGCCACCGGCTGGCCGACGAGCACCGGTTCCAGGCCCTGCAAGAGCAGCGCGGTGGGTTTCAGCGCCACGGCGGAGTAGCAGAACACGTAGCTGGAGCCGACCGGGCCCTCGTCCGTGAGCAGGTCGGTCAGGACGAGCGGCGAGCTGGTGATCGTGCCGCTCGCCGTCCGGTGCGGGTGCGACATGGGAACCTCGACCGTACGGACCCGTAGCCCGCGGATCGTCAACCGGGACTCGGCCACGGCGCTCACTCCTCGACTCGGACCACCGCTGGACAGCAGCCATAACACACCCGGGTTCGGGGGTTCCCCGGTGCGCGGCGATCGGATGGAAGAAAATTCTCGGCGGCTGTCGATCCGGCCGCAGGTCGTTCGTCGGGAGGAGCGTCGAGGTCCGACCAGCGGATCCACGAGCAGGAGGACGCACCATGTCGCAGTACCTGGTTCTCATCTACGAGGACGAGCAGGGTTGGGCCAGCGGTGACGCCGCGGTCATCGAGCAGGGCATGAAGGACCACAACCAGTTCGCCCAGAACGCGGGGGACAAGCTGCGCGGCGGCCAGGCGCTGCAGCCGACCTCGACCGCCACGACGATCCACAAGGACGGCTCGGGCGGGTTCGCCGTCACCGACGGGCCGTTCGTGGAGACCAAGGAAGCCCTCGGCGGCTACTACGTGATCGAGGCCGCCGACCTGGACGAGGCGATCGCGCTGGCCAAGCAGGTGCCGGCGCCGTTCGGCGGCGTCGAGGTGCGGCCGGTGATGGTTTTCGACTGAGCCCTCCGGTGGACGGTCCCGGCGTGGCCGCGGCGGTGGCCGAGGCGCACCGTCGCGAGTGGGCGTTCGTGCTCGCCGCGACGGTGCGCGTCACCCGCGACATCGACCTCGCCGAGGAGTGCGTCCAGGACGCGTACGCGCAGGCCCTCGCGACCTGGGCCGATCGCGGCGTGCCGGCGAAGCCCGGCGCCTGGCTGACCACCGTCGCCCGACGCCGGGCCCTCGACCTGCTCCGGCGGGAGGTGACGCTGCGCCGGGCGCTGCCGCTGCTCGTCGACGACGAGCCGGCCGGCGCGGCCGGCGGTCCGTTCCCGGACGACCGGCTGCGGCTGATCTTCACCTGCTGCCACCCGTCGCTCGCGACGGAGGCCCAGGTGGCGCTCACGCTGCGGCTGCTGTGCGGGCTCAGCACGGCCGAGGTCGCCAGGGCGTTCCTGCTCGCAGAGCCGACGATGGCCGCACGGATCACGCGGGCGAAGAAGAAGATCGCCACCGCCCGCATCCCGTACCGGATGCCGTCGGTGGCCGATCTGCCCGAACGCACCGAGGCGGTGCTGGCCGTGGTGCACCTGCTCTTCACGACCGGACACACCGCGCCGGCCGGTGCCGACCTGATCCGGCGTGACCTGGTCGAGCGGGCGCTCGACCTGGCCCGGATGCTGCGGGCGTTGCTGCCGGACGACGCCGACGTGGCGGCGCTGCTGGCGCTGATCCTGCTGACCGACGCGCGCCGGGAGACCAGGATCGCCGCGGACGGGCGGCTGCTGCTGCTCGCCGAGCAGGATCGCACCCGGTGGGACGCGGCCCAGATCGCGGAGGGGATCGACCTCGTCGAGGAGGCGCTGCGGCGCCGGCCGCGCAGCCGGCACACCTTGCAGGCCGCGATCGCGGCCGTGCATGCGCGGGCCGGCAGCTGGCCGGACACCGACTGGGGCCGGGTGGTCGATCTCTACGGCACGCTCGCCGAGGTGTGGCCGTCACCGGTGGTGGCGCTCAATCGGGCCGCGGCGCTCGGGTTCGCCCGCGGGCCGGAGGCGGGTCTGGCGGCGCTGGAGCCGCTGTCCGCCGAGCCGCAGCTCGCCGGGTACGGCTACCTGCCGGCGGCACGGGCGGCGTTCCTGGCCGAGCTCGGGCGGGTGGCCGAGGCGCGGCAGGCGTACCAGGAGGCGATCCTGCTGACCGAGAACGCCGTCGAGCGGGAGTTCCTGGCCGGGCGGCTCGCCGAACTGGAGTCGTCCGGACGCTAGGGTCCGGGCGTGGCTGAGTACGTGCTGCGGCCGGTGGGCCGGGTCGAGTCGGCGCTGCAGAAGCGGTCGGACGCGCCGAACCAAGGGGACGAGGGCGCGCCGGACTGCACGATCACGCTGGAGCCGGAGTACGCCACGGCAGGGCGGGACCTGGCCGCCGGGTCCGAGCTGCTCGTGCTGACCTGGCTGGACCGGGCCAACCGGGACGTGCAGGCGGTGCGCCCGCGCGGGGATCCGGACCGACCGGAGACCGGCGTGTTCAGCACCCGCTCGCCGGACCGGCCGAACCCGATCGGCCTGCACCGGGTCACGGTCCTGGCCGTCGACGGCACCCGGCTGCGCGTCCGCGGTCTCGAAGCGCTCGACGGCACTCCCGTGGTCGACCTCAAACCCCCACTCGGCCGCCTCGCCGAACGCTGACCTGTCGGTCAGGCCGCGCCCATGGGGCGCAGCGCGGCGAGGGCCCGCAGGGCGTCCGCGCGGGAGATCGGCTGGTCGTCCTCGAGCGCGGTGAGCTCGAGCTCGATCCACTCCCGCACGAGCGTGGAGGTCGGGACGCCTCGACGCTTCGCTGCGGCCTTGAGCCGCTGGTCGAGCTCGAACGGCAGCCGCAGCGACCGCACGACCATGACCGGCGCGCCCCGCGGCGGCACCTCGTCCTCGGCGGCGTCTCCGTCGAACTCCAGGGACTCCATGAAGGCCCGGATGTCCTCGGGGCGCTTCGGCAGGTCAGCCATCCTGCGCCTCCTCCCACCGCACGAAATCGACACGCTCCGACGCATACATGTCCCGCGCTCCTACGATGAGCCATTCCCGCTCGCCTACCCGTCGCACGGCCACGATCAGCGGCCGCCCGCTGCGAGTGCGTGCCCAAATGGTCAGCACCGTGGTCCCGCTCGGACCGTGCGCCCGCTGGGGCCATCGCCGCTCCGCGTAGAGCACCTGCAGGACCTCGAACGGCTCGATGCCCCTGAGACCCGACAGGGACCAGCCCGTCCAGCTATAGCCCACTGGCGTCGCACCCGAGACATACTACACGTGTATTACGGCCGGAGTGGATCATGGGCGGGTGTCGGGGGGTGGGAGGGCGGTGGTGAAGTCGCAGTCGGCGGCGACGCGGAGGCCGGCGGCATGGAGGTGGTCGATGAGGGTGGTGACGAACGAGACGACGGTGTCGTCGGGGACGTCGCCGGTCGCGTCGATGTCGACCGTGGACGGCCAGTCGAGGTGGTGCGGGCCGCGGGTGCGGTCGGGGTTGCGGCGGACGTCGACGGTGAAGCCCGGGACGCGGAAGACGTCGAGGTGGTCGGCCGGTCCGAGCAGGTCGGCGACGACCGGGACGAGCGTGGCCGGGTCGGGGGTGTCGACGTAGAGCACGCACCACCGGTAGGCGGCGGTCATGGCACGCGCAGCCAGGGCTCGTTGTCGAACATCCCGCCGCGCTTGATGACGGCCAGGTCGACCTTCCGGTCGAGGTCCGTCTCCAGCGCGGCGCGCAGCTCCTTCAGGCCGGCGTGCCGGGAGAAGATCCGGCCGCGGGCGACCGCGTTCGTCCGCGCCTCGGTGGTCGTGTCGCCGAAGAAGTCCTCGATCAGCCGGTCGTACTCGTCCGGCGGGACGCGCAGGCCGAAGTCGATGTCGGACGCGGCCCGGGCGGAGTGGCCGGCGCGGCTGCCCTGGACGACCACGTCGCCGGTCAGGCCGCGGGCGGTCGACCGGATCCGGGCGGCCGCGGCGGCGAGCTGGTCGGGGGTGATGCCTTCGGGCAGGTTGCCGACCGCGCGGAAGACCCGACCGCGGAAGGCGGGCGGGATCGCCCGGTTGACCGCCTTGAGCCCGCGGGCGACGCCGGGGGCGGCGCGGACCATCCGAGCGACCGGGCCGGTCGGCAGCACGGTCAGCGTGGCGTCGGCGGCCAGGCCCGGCCAGGAACCGCGGCCGGTGGCCCAGGCGATGCCCGCGTCGACGGCGACCGCGCCGGTGCCGAGGACGATCGCGGCCGGGGCGAGGAACTGGAACCCGGGCACCAGGCTGGCGGTGCCGAGCACCATCGACGCCAGCCGGAGACCGCGGGCGATCTGCGTGAGCACCTCGGCGTGGGCGGCGATCCAGTCGTGGGCCCGGTCGCGCGAGACGCTCCAGCAGGCCGGGCTTCCGGTACGGCGGGTCGGCAGCGGCGGCGCGGATGCGGGCCGCCGCGGCGCCGGCGTGGGCACGGTGGTCGCCCAGGAGGCGGCGGGCCTCGGCGATCACCGCGTCGAGCTCGGCGGCCACCGCTCGCGCCGCCGCAGCCGCGGCGTCGTCCGGCGCGGAGACGGACAGTCCCGCCGGGCGATCGGGCGCCGTCGCCCGGCCCGGCCGCAAGGCCCGCACCGGGAGCGCCGGACGCACCGACGCCGACCAGCGCGGCGTGGCGGACCACCTCGATCCCGCCGGCCCGGGCGCGCAGGGCGGCCGCCCGGTCCTCCAGGTCGGCGGCCCGCAGCTGGCGCGCGGCCAGGTCGTCCGCGTACGCCGCGAGCTCCCGGGCCAGCACGCCGTGCGCGCCCGCCGCCCGGCTCAGGTCGCCCGGCAGCTCGCGCGCGTGCTCCCGGTAGGCATCCGCGGCCGCGCCCCGCCAGCGCGCGTCGAGCCGGCTCGCCGCGGCCGCCGCTCCGGCCAGCGCCCGGGCCGCCCGGTCCGCCTCCCGGGCCTGCGCCAGCAACGCCGACGGCGAGCCCGGCGCGGGGTCGAAGCCGAGCGCCGGGAACGTCCGCATCCCCATCGCGTCCTCCTCGTCCGGATCAAACCTGCGGCGAGGTTACGGTCGTGCGGACGCGATCCGACCGACGAGTTCGAGCCTGTGGATAACGGGCTACCGCGGCGCGCGCAGGGCCTCGACGGCGGCGGCTATCCGGCGCGCCCTGGTCTCCGGCTTCTTGGCGTCCTCGACGCTGCGCGCCCACTCCTTCTGGTGCGTGTACGCCAGCTTCTCCCACGCCTGCGCGGCCGCCGGCGCCTCGGCCAGCGCGGCGGCGAGGTCGGCCGGCACGTCGACCGTGCGCGGTGCGTCGTCCAGCTCGATGCCGACGTCGAGCTCGTCCCCGGCGGTGACGCCGGCCGCCTTGCGTACCTCGGCGCTCACCGGGACGAGGAACCGCCCGCCCATCCGGGCCACCGTGGTCCGGTAGGTGTGCTCGTGCAGCGTGACTCGCACCGGTGGCCGCTTCCCCGCGGCGAGCGCGTCGACGACGGAGGTCGGCACCTCGATGCCGGTCGCGGTCCTGCCGTTGGTCTCCAGCGTGGCCCGGAATCGCACATCCGGACGCTACACCGGCGCATCTAGGTTGATCCGACGGCGCAGGGCCGGCGACAGAGCGGCTGGGAGGGCGGCGGAATGAGTGAGTTGGCGGAGTTGCGGCAGGGGATGCGGGAGTTCACGGACGAGCGCGGGTGGGGCTCGTTCCACGATCCCAAGTCGGTGCTGCTGGCGCTGGTCGGCGAGGTGGGGGAGCTGGCCGAGCTGCTGCAGTGGCTGCCGGCCGACCGGGTCGCGGAGCTGGCCCGGGACGAGCCGCTGCATCGGCGGCTCGGCGAGGAGATGTCCGACGTGCTGCTCTACCTCGTGCTGCTCGCCGACGTGCTCGACGTGGACCTGGCGGCGGCGGCGCGGGCGAAGCTCGCCGAGGCGCACCTGCGCTACCCCGCGGGGGCGACGCCGGACAGGGAGAACAGGGCGAGGTAGCCGCCGGTGAGCGAGCCGAGGGCGACCGTGCCGGACCGTTCCCGTACGCCGGTGACGAAGCCGAATCGCTCGCCCGGTGCCTGGAGGTCGTGCACCAGGGTGCCGTCGGGGGCGTACGCCTGGACCCAGAGCGTGTGCGCGGGCCGCGGCTGGAGCCGGTCCGGCAGCGCCCAGACCGTCTTGCGCAGCGCGGGCTTGCGCGGCAGCAGCCAGTCGAGCGTGCGGTCGCGCGGGCTGCCGATCGCGACCCAGATCAGCCCGTCCGACCCGGTGGAGACGTTGTCCGGGAAGCCGGGCAGGTTGTCCACGAACACCGAGTCGGTGCCGTCGGCGACCGACCACCGCCGCAGCCGGTACGCCGCGGTCTCCGCGACCACGACGAACGATCCGTCCGGCGCGAGCGCGACCCCGTTCGCGAACTGCAGGCCGTCCAGCAGCGTCGTCGTCTCCTCGCCCAGCCCGCGGCGCAGCAGCCGCCCGGTGCCGGAATGCTGCAGCAGCTCGCCCTTCCAGTGGTCGATCCCGATCCGGCCGGTCGAGTCGCTGAAGTAGATCGTCCCGTCCGGGGCGACCGCCGCGTTGTTGCAGAACGACAGCCCGTCGGCGAGCGTCTCCACCAGCCCGGACTCGACCGAGACCCGCAGCAGCCCGCGCCGGGCGTCGCAGACCAGCAGGCCGCCGTCCGGCAGCCACTCCAGCCCGAGCGGCCGGCCACCGGTGTCGGCGAGCACCTCGACGTGGCGCCCGTCGGGGGCCAGCCGCAGCAGCCGCCCGTCGGCGACCCCGCACAGCACCCGGCCGGTGTCGTCGAACAGCACATCCTCCGGTCCGCGGCCGATCACGTCGAGCACGGTCAGCGGCGGCACCGCCCGCTCGCTGCGGGGCTGCCAGGCCCGGGCGGGCGCGGCGGGAGGCTGCCAGACGACGGGGTCGATCGCGGGACGCGCCATGCCTGCATCCTGCCCGCTCGCCGGTCGTCCGGCGCCGTCCGATCGGACGTTGCGTCAGGTTGACCGGGCAGACCTGGCTGGTGGTCGGCCTGGTCATCTACTTCGCGTACGGGAAGCGACACTCGCGGCTGCAGCACGGTGAGACGGTCGTCACCGAGGAGGGCTGAGCCCGCCGCGCCCCCGCAACCGGTGGGGAGGCACGATGGTCGGGTGACCTTGGTACGCCCGGTGGGCCTCGGGCTCGCCTCCCGCGGTGACGTCCGGGACGCCGTCGGCTTCGCCGAGCGGGCCCGGGCGGCCGGCTGCGAGTCGGTGTGGTTCCACGAGAGCTACTTCGAGCGCGACGCGGTGACCTACGCGACCGCCGTCGCCGCGTCGGTCCCCGACCTCGGCGTGGCGCTCGGCGCCCTGTCGACGTACGCGCGGCCGACGGCGCTGACCGCCATGACCGTGAGCGCGCTGGACGACCTGGCGCCGGGCCGGATCACCGTCGCGCTCGGCTCGGCGCTGCCGCTGCGGCTGGCCCAGATGCAGATCCCGTACGAGCCGGGCGTGGCGATCGAGGCGGTGCGCACCCAGCTGCACGACCTGCGGGCGCTGTGGCGGGGCGAGCGGCTGCCCCGGACCGGGGTGCCGGACCTGGAGCCGATGTTCCCGCCGGTGCACCGGGTGCCGCTGTGGGTGGCCGGCTACCGGAAGGCGTTCCACGAGCTGGCCGGCGAGGCCGCCGACGGCTATCTGGCCCGGCCGGCCGAGTCGATCCCGGCGATCCGGATCGCCAAGCGACCGGATCGCGGCGGCGGCGCTGCGCGGCCGGGCGCGAGCCGGACGAGATCGACATCGGCGGCTACCTGCTCTCGCTGGTCGACTCCTCCCGCCGGGCCGCGCTGGACCGGGCCAAGCGGGAGCCGTTCGTCATCTACATGCTCGCCGTGCAGTCGGACACCGCGATGCGCCGGGTCGGGCTCGACCCCGAGCTCAAGGGCCGGGTGTTCGCGGCCTGGCGGGAGGGCGACTACCACCGCGCGGCCGGGCTGATCCCGGACGAGCTGGTCGACGCGTTCATCCTGTGCGGCACGCCGGACGAGGTCGCCGCGCGGGCCGCGGAGTACGCCGAGGCCGGCATGACGGTGCCGGTCCTGCAGCCGGTGCTGCAGGAGGACGACCAGGTCGGCTACGTCCTCGACGCGGCGGTCGGCTACGGCTCGGGCCGGGCCGGCGCGGTGGGCGCGCTGCCGTCGACCGCGGTCCGGTCCCGGGACGAGGTCTCGGCCGGCCGCCGGCTGCGCAACCTGGTCGAGATCACCCGGCCGTTCGCGCTGACCGCCTCGATCGTGCCGGTCTGCGCGGCCGGCGCGCTGGCGCTGCTCGACGGGCTGATGAACTGGGGGCTGTTCGCGCTGGCGCTGGTCGCCGCGGTGCTGCTGCAGGTGGGCACCAACGTGATCAACGAGGTGTACGACGTCCGCAAGGGGATCGACTCGATCACCTCGCCGCGGGCCTCGCAGGCGCTGGTGACCGGGCGGGTGACGGAGAAGGACGCGTTCCGGCTGGCGTACGCGGCGTTCGCGGCCTGCGCGGTCCTCGGCCTGGTGCTGGTCGCCGTCCGGGGCTGGCCGCTGCTGCTGATCGGCGCGTTCGGGCTGGTGATGGGTTGGGGCTACACCGCCCCGCCGCTGCAGTACAAATACCGGGCGCTCGGGCTGCCGCTGGTCTTCCTGCTCATGGGCCCGCTCATGGTGGTCGGCGGCTACTACGCGGTGACCGGGCAGTGGTCCTGGCAGGCGGCGGTGGCGAGCGTGCCGATCGGGCTGCTGGTGACCGCGATCCTGCACGGCAACGAGTGGCGGGACATCGGCGAGGACGCCCGGGCCGGGATCCGGACGATCTCGATCAGCGCCGGCCGCTCGGTCGCGCACTGGATCTACGTCGTGCTGCTGGTCGGGGCGTACGTGACGCTCGCGCTCGGGGTGGCGTTCGACCTGCTGCCGCGGCTGTCGCTGCTCGCGGTGCTGTCGATGCCGCTGCTGGTGCAGGCGCTGCGGGCGTCCGAGCTGGGCGCGACCGGGCAGCAGCGGGAGATCGCGATGATCGACCGGAACACCGCGCGGCTGCACGCGGCGTTCGGGGCCCTGTTCGTACTCGGATTGGCGGTGGCGTCGGCATGAAGCTCCCCGAGCGCCCGTCCGCGGCGGTCGCGGCCGCCTCGGTGGCCGCCGCGTACGGCGCCTTCGCCGCCGTCTTCCGCGGGCCGCGGCCGAGGTTCTGGCCGCGGATGACCCGCACCGGTCTCGGCCTCGGCGCGCTGGCCCTGGCCACCGAGGGCGACCTGCGGCGGATGGTCCCGCGCCCGCGCGACGTCGCGCTCGGCATCGGCATCGCCGCCGGCCTGTACGGGGTGTTCCAGGTCGGCGACCGGGCCGCCCGGGTGGTCATGCCCAAGGGCGCCGAGGACATCGGCGACATCTACCTGCTGCGGTCGCTGCGGCCCAAGGGTGAGATCGCCGCCCGGCTGGCCACCGTCATCGGGCCGGCCGAGGAGCTGTACTGGCGCGGTCTCGTGCAGGCGGAGCTCACCCGCCGGCTGGGCCCGGCGCGCGGTGCGGCCGCCGCCGCCGTGATCTACGGCGGCGCGCACGTGGCGACCGGGAACGCGACGCTGGTCGGGGCGGCGACCGTGGCTGGCGGGGTGTGGTCGGCGCTGGCCGCGCTCGGCGTGCCGATGCCGGCGCTGGTGGTCAGCCACGTCGTCTGGGACATCTGGATCTTCCTGGTGCAGCCGACCCAGCCGGTCTCCGACCCGACGGCGTGAGCCGATCTAGTCGTCAGGCTGCCCATCGTCAGGTTGACCGTGATCCCGGTCATCCAGCTGGCCGGGTGCCGCTACCGAGCCGGAAGCGGCTCAGAGCAGCACCACGGACAGGAAGCCGAGCACCGTGCCGACCACGGCGACGATCATGGCGGTCTTCCACCGCCGCTCGCGCCGTCCCCGGGCGACGAGCCCCAGCGCGATGGCGAGGACGCCGAAGATGAGCCAGGAGATGACGAACGCGAGGATTCCGCAGGCGATCGTGATGTAGGAGAACGTGTTCTGGGGCGCGGTGCCCTCCGGAACCTGCGCCGGATCCCGTGCCGTCACCCCGCCAACCTACCCGAGGCGCCCCAACGGACGGTCAACGGGTCCTCAACGGACCGCGGTGAGGACCACCACCGGGATCTGCCGTGCGGTCCGCGTCTGGTAGTCGTCGTACGCCGGCCAGACCGTGGCGGCCAGCCGCCAGAGCCGCTCCCGCTCGTCGCCGGTCGCGGTCCGCGCGGTCGCGTCGAACTCCTCCGCGCCGACCTGGACGTGCACGTGCGGGTCGGCGTCGAGGTTGCGATACCAGGCCGGGTGCCCGGCCGAGCCGCCGTTGGAGGCGACGACCAGGTAGGTGTCGCCGTCCGCGGCGTAGATCAGCGCGGTCCGCCGGCGCAGGCCGGTCTTGTTGCCGGTCGTGGTGAGCAGCAGGGTCGGCACGCCGGGCTTCCACTCGTGCCCGTCCGCGCCGCCGGTCGTCACGTACCGCTGGATGTGCTCGTTCACCCAGTCGCGTGGGCTGTCGATGGCCTGGGTCATCCCGGAGCTCCTCTCAGACCGCGCAGCTGCCGTCGTCACAGGCATTCCCGTTCTCGCCGTCGGTCACCATCGACAGCGGGTGCGCGGCCGCGTACGCCTGCCGCAGCGCGCCGAGCAGCACCTCGGCCGGCTGCGCGCCGGAGACCCCGAACGTGCGGTCCAGCACGAAGAACGGCACCCCGGAGATGCCCAGCGCCCGCGCGGTGGCCTGGTCGTCCCGGACCTCGGCCAGGTATTTGTCGGACTCGAGCACCGACCGGGCCTCGCCCTCGTCCAGCCCGGCCTGGCCGGCCAGCCGGACCAGCGAGTCGGGCTCGCCGATCGGCTCGCCCTCGGTGAAGTACGCCAGCAGGAGCCGCTCCTTGAGCTCGGCCTGCCGGCCGCGGTCGGCCGCCAGGTGCAGCAGCCGGTGCGCGTCCACGGTGTTGCCCGGCCGGGCCCTGTCGAACCGGAAGTCGAGGCCCTCGCCGGCGGCCTGCTCGATCACCCGCTGCTGCATGGCCTCGGCCTGGGCGAGCGGCACCCCGTACTTGTCGGCGAGCCGCTGGGTGGCGTTTCCCTCGACCGTGCGCGGGGTGGTCGGGTCGAGCTCGAAGCTGCGGTAGCGCACGTCGACCTCGTCGCGGTGCTCGAACTCCGCCAGCGCGGTCTCGAACCGCCGCTTGCCGATGGCGCACCACGGGCACACCACGTCCGACCAGATCTCGACCTGCACGATTCGCTCCTGTGGTCCGGAAGTCCTTGCGGTGACAACCGGTCCGGCCGGCCCGGTCTTCCCGGGCTCAGCCGCGCGGCGGCAGCTCCGGCGGGCGCCGGGACGGCCGGGTGGACCGGTCGGGCGGGGTCGACGCCGGCCGGGTCTCCAGCGCCTCGAGCACCATCCGGACCGCGGTCTCCAGCTGCGGGTCGCGGTCGGCGGCCCAGTCCTGCGGCGCGATGTCGACCTCGACGTCCGGGATCGACGCCGTAGTTCTCGATGCCCCAACCGGCGCCCTCGAACCACAGCGCGTACCGCGGCTGGGTCACCGACGTGCCGTCGACCAGCGTGTAGCGCCCGTCGATGCCGATGACGCCGCCCCAGGTGCGGGTGCCGACCACCGGGCCGATGCCGTAGAGGCGTGAAGCCGGCGGTGACGATGTCGCCGTCGGAGCCGGCGTGCTGGTTGGTCACCGCGACGATCGGGCCGCGCGGCGCGTTTGCCGGGTAGGTCGACCGCCGGGTTGCCGCGCGGGCTGTCCCAGCCCTTGACCGTACGGGCGAGCTTCTCCAGCACCAGCTCCGAGGTGTGGCCGCCGTTGTTGTCCCGCACGTCGACGACCAGGCCCTCGCGGGCGACCTCGAGGATGAGGTCGCGGTGCAGCTGGGCCCAGCCGTTGGCCACCATGTCCGGGATGTGCAGGTAGCCGACCCGCCCGCCGGACAGCTCGTGCGTCGCGGCCCGCCGGCCGGTCACCCAGGCCTGGTAGCGCAGCGCCTTCTCGTCGTCGAGCGGCAGCACCACGACCCGGCGGACGTCCCCGCCGCCGGCCGGCTGCACGGTCAGCTCGACCGGCACGTTGGCGGCGCCGGCCAGCAGCGGCCCCGGCCCGAGCCGCGGGTCGACCGGCCGGCCGTCCACGGCGAGGATCTCGTCCCCGGCCCGGACCGCCACGCCGGGCGCGGACAGCGGCGCCCGGGCGCCGCGTACCGACGACTCACCGGGCAGCACCCTGGCCACCCGCCAGCGGTCGCCGACCCGCTCCAGGTCGGCGCCGAGGTGGCCGAGCACCCGGCCGGGCTCGACCGGCAGCGTCGGCTGGGTCTCGTACGCGTGCGAGCTGCCGAGCTCGCCGATGACCTCCCAGAACAGCTCGGACAGGTCGTCACGGGTGGCGACCCGGTCGACCAGCGGGCGGTATTTCGCCAGCACGGCCGACCAGTCCACGTCGGCCATGTCCGGGGTCCAGTAGTGGTCGCGCATCAGCCGGCCGGCCTCGTCGTACATCTGCTGCCACATCGCGGCCGGGTCGACCTGGCCGCGCAGCCGGCGCAGGTCGATCTCGACCAGCGCGTCCCGGTCGCCCTCGGAGTCGGGCTCGACCCGCCGGTCGGACGGCACGATCCGCAGCGCATCGCCGTCGCGGACCAGCAGCCGGCGCCCGTCGCCGGTCACGTCGAAGCCGTCGAGCTCGCCGACCAGCGTGGCCGAGCGGCGCTTGGCGAAGTCCCAGCGCTGCAGCTTCGGCCGGGCGTGCTCGCCGTCCTGGGTGGCCTTGTCCTCGCCGAGCAGGCCGGCCTGCGGCGTCTCCAGCCAGACCAGCCCGCCGCGGACCGCGCGCAGGCCGGCTGGCCCGGGCGGTCGCGACCGGCACCGGGCACCACCCGCTGGTCGATCGCCTCCGGCGTCCACCAGCACCGGCTGCGGCGGGGCGTCGCCGTCACCGCCACTTCCGCCGCCGCTGCCGCCGCCGCTCGCCGTCCTCGGCGGTCGGCCGCCCGGCCGACTCCGGGTGGAACGGGGACGGCGTGGTCGCGCCGAGCGGCACCACGTACGGCCGGGTGCCGCCGAGGAAGGACAGGTCGAAGACCCAGTCGTCGTAGACCGGGTCGAGCGTGCGGGTGGACAGGAAGGCCAGGTGCAGCCCGTCGAGGGTGAACACCGGGCTGGTGTCCACGAACCGCAGCGGGGTGACCTCCACCGGCGCCGCCCCGTCGCCGTCGGCGACCCGGCGGGCGAGGATCTGGCGCAGGCTCTCCGCGCCCGGGTGCGACCAGGCCAGCCAGGCCGAGTCCGGCGACCAGGCCAGGCCGGACGCGTCGCCGTGCTCGGAGCGGCCGACCTCCCGGACCTCGCCGGCGGCCACGTCGGCGACCAGCACCCGGCCGTCGTGCGCGGCCAGCGCGAGCCGGCTGCCGTCCGGGGACGCGGCCAGCTCCAGCACCCGGCCGAGCTGGCCGGCGCCGAACCGGCGCGGCGGCGCGCTGCCGTCGGCCGGGCCGACCTCGATCGCGTCGTCGCCGTCGGCGTCGGTGATCCAGGCCACCTGCGGCACCGCGTTCTCCGCGGCGGCGGCCGGACCGAGCACCTGCGGCAGCCGGGCCCGCACGCCCGGGGTGTCGGCCAGCGCCGGGGCCGGGCCGTCCCGGGTGGTCAGCCAGTGCACGGTGCCGAGCACCTCGACCGCGCTGGCCCGGCCGGTGCGGTCGGCCGCGAGGTCGCCGACCTTGTCGCCGGGGCCGAGCGGGCGCGGCCGCCGGCCGGTGCGCGGGCCGGCCAGGTCGACCTCGAGCATCCGCGGCTGCGCGTCCAGCCCGTCGAGCAGCCAGAGGTCGCCGTGCACCTGCCAGACCAGCCGGGTGCCGTCGGTGCGCAGCGCCCGCGCGTACGCATCGCCGTGGTCGCTGTGCCGGCGCAGGTCGGTGCCGTCCGGGCGGACCGAGTAGACGTTGCCCCAACCCTCGTGGTCGGAGATGAACACGACCCGGTCGCCGACCCAGTCCGGGTCCTCCAGCTGGGCCGGGTTGTCGCCGAGCAGCCGCTCGAACGTGCCGCTGCCGTCGCGGTCGATCCACAGCTTGCCGGCCGTGCCGCCGCGGTAGCGCTGCCAGGTCGCGCCGGCCCGCCGCTGGTCGGTGCCGAGCACGACCGCGCCGCCGGGGCCGGGGGAGACCGCGTAGCACGGCCCGTACGGCAGGCGCTCGGGGGCGGCCGAGCCGTCCAGCGGCAGCGCCCAGGACCAGACCCGGCTGCGGAACGGCTCGCCGACCGCGGTGCTCGCCACCACCCGGGCGTCCGGCAGCCAGCCGGCGACCCGGGTGTGCGGATCG
This sequence comes from uncultured Actinomycetota bacterium, assembly GCA_963770145.1. Lineage (GTDB taxonomy): Bacteria > Actinomycetota > Actinomycetes > Mycobacteriales > CADCTP01 > CADCTP01. The sequence goes on from CAVYOJ010000014.1 coordinate 35,318, forward strand.
CCCCAGTAGGTCAGCCGGGTGGACGCGCCGCCCGCGACCGGCACCGCGTGCACCTCCGGCGCGCCGTCCTGGGTGCTGGTGAACGCGACCGTCTCGCCGTCGGGCGACAGCCGCGCCCCGGCCACCGGCACGCCGTCGGCGGTCAGCCGCCACGCCCGGCCGCCGGTGGTCTCGGTCAGCCAGACGTCGTTCTCGGCGACGAACGCGATCCGGTCGCCGCGGATGCTCGGGAAGCGGAGGTACGCGCGATCTGCAGTCACCGGCACAACCTAGCCACTCGGGCCGACACATTTGTCCGGGGGAGCTGGGTAGGGGTTCGGGCGTGAAGACGACCTGGAAGGCGCCGAGCGGTGGCCACGGCACGCTCGACGCCGACGACCGCAACAAGCTGCCCGACAGTGCGTACGCGTTCCCGGACAAGCGCAAGGAGCCGCTGACCGACGCGCGGCACGTGCAGACCGCGCTGGCCCGCTTCGACCAGGTGAAGGGCGTGTCCGACGCCGAGCGGGACCAGGCGTTCGCCAACATCAAGGCGGCGGCGAAGCACTTCGGCGTCGACGTCGCCGAGGACTCCTGGAAGCAGCTCGGCAAGAAACCCCACACCGACAACCCCGCCCACTGACCCCACGCCGCGCCGCCAGGCCGGCCGGCGGCCGGCCGCGGGGTCAGGAGGTGGGGCCGCCTTGGGGGTCCACGGGGTGGGGGCCCTGGTTGCGGCCCGGACCGGAGCGGCGGCGGGGCGGCAGCTCGATGTGCGGCTCGGGCCGCGGCGCCGGCCGGGGGGCCGGATCCGGGTCCGAGGCGCCGACCGAGATCACGCTGCGGGTCGACAGGCCGGCCAGGTAGTACGCCTCCGGCGCGAGCGCGGGACCCGCCAGCACGAGCACGTCCACGTCCGCCCGCGGCAGCCCGCGCAGGTACGCACCCCGGATGGTCGCCGCGGCCAGCCGCAGCCGGGACCGCAGCGCCGGGTCCACGTTGCCGCGCGCGGCGACCAGCTCCCGCCGGGCCGCGGCCAGCCGGCGGCGCTTGTCCGCCGGACCTCCGCTGGGCCCGACCACGTCCTCCACGGTCGGCACCGGCCGCTCGTCGGCGGCCAGCTCGGACGCGATCCGGTCGGCGTCGCGGCGGGCGTCGCGGCTCCGGCTGCGCAGCTCGTGCCGGCGGACGACCAGCGTGTCCGGGTCGATGCCGCGGTCCCGCCGACCGCGGCGGGCGCCGACCGTACGCTCCAGCTCGCTGTCCAGGTCGGCCGCGGTCGCCTCGGCCGACCCCGCGATCCGGTCCAGCTCGTCGTACCGCATCCGGCCCTCGGCCCGGTCCAGGTCGGCCAGCCGCGCGTCCACGCCGGCCCGCAGGTCGGCCGCGATCGTGGCCGGCTCGACGAACGGGCCCCAGCGGTCCCGGACCGCGCCCGGCGCCAGCGGCCCGACCCGCTGCACCAGCCCGGACCCCAGCCGGCCGGAGCGGGCCAGCCGCTCGCACAGCGCCCCGACCGTACGGTCCACGATGGCGCCGGTCGGGGCCACGTACAGGACCCTGGCGTCCAGCGCCAGCAGCCGCTCGAGCAGCCGCGCGACCAGGCCGTTGGCGTCCGTGCCGGGCGGGGTGTGCACCTGGGCCCAGCGCTGCCGCAGCGCGCTGCGCAGCAGGTCACCGACCCGGTCGTCGTACCGCCACTCCTCGGCCGAGCTGGCCGCCTCCGCGAGCGCGTCGTTCAGCCGGCCGCCGGGCGTGCCGAGCACGAGCTCGGCCTGGTCGAACCGGAACGTCGGCGGGTGCGGGTGCTCGCCCGCCAGCGCGGCCAGCCGCTGCCCCAGCCCGCGCAGCGGCCCGAGGTTGTCCACCACCAGCCGGCCGTCGAGCACCCGCGGGCCGAGGTCCTCGGCCACCTCGACCAGGCAGCTCTCGTCGGCGACCGAGCCGAGCCGGCCGTCGACCGCCCGCTCGCCGACCGTCAGCCAGGCCGGCGCGTCCTCGACCAGCGTCGCCTCCGGCGGCGGGTCGACCCGGTAGAGGAAGCCGCCCGGCCCGCGGGCCACCCGGGTCGCGTCCACGCCGAACGCGGCCCGCCCGCCGCCGGTCCGGGCGGCGGCCAGCTCTCGGTCCACGGCCTCCTGCATCGCCCGCAGGGCCCGGCCGTGGTCCGGCGCGCGCAGCCTCACCGTCGACCCTCCTCGTAGCCGCACAACGTAGTGGATCGAGCACCCAACGCGACAGACTTCATGCCCCGTCCACCAGCCGCAGCAACCAGGACGGCCCGACCCAACTGGCGCCGACCTCGTCCAGCCGGGCCCGCAGGCCACGGTCGGCGGTCACGACCACGACCTGGTCCCCGCCGCCGTTCGCGGCCACCTCGACCAGCGTGTCGTCGCCGGAGCCGGGTGCGGCGACCAGCTCGAGCGGCCAGCGGCCGCCGCCGTCCAGCACGGCCCGGGCCGCGCCCTCGACCACGACGACGACCCGGGGCAGCAGCCGGTCCAGCCCGCCGGCGTCGACGCCGGGCGGCAGGTCGGTCGGCGCCAACCCGTCCTGCTGGAGCGGTACGAGCGCGTCGAGCAGGCGGGCGGCCGCGCCGGCCCGGTCCCGCCACCAGCCGTCGCCGCGGCCGCGGGCGCCGACCACGTTGGCCGCGTCGACGACGATGCGCAGCGGCGGCGGGGCGTCGCGCAGTCGCGGCCAGGCGGCGGCGAAGCCCGGGTGCAGCGGCAGCGCGTCCACGTCGGCGACGTCGACCCAGCGGACGTCCTCGCTCTCCCCGCCGGTCGGCTCCGGGTCCACCGGGGCGATCGGACCCGCCGAGCACGGTCGTGTACGACCAGCCGCCGTGGTCGTCGACCAGCTCCCCGTACGGGCGGACGGCCGCGGGCTGGAGGTTCGCCTCCTCGGCGCTCTCCCGGAGAGCGGCCGCGACCGCGGTCTCGTCGCTGTCCCGGGCGCCGCCGGGAATGCCCCAGGTGCCGCCCTGGTGGCTCCACCAGGCGCGATGTTGCAGCACGACCCGATCGAGCCCGTCGCTGGCGGTCGCGCAGCAGGAGGCCGGCGGCGCCGTGCAGGCCCCAGTGCCGGTGGCCGGCCGCGCATCGCGTCCAGCCGTCGCCGTCGCCTCGCACCCTGTCAGCCTTCCACGCCCTCGCGGGCCGCGGCTCAGGTGGCCGGTCGGCGGGAGATCCGGTCGATGCCGCGCAGCGCCAGCGCGACCAGCGTGCCGGTGATCAGGCCGCCGATGTGTGCCTGCCAGCTGATGTTCGGCAGGGTGAACGAGATGACCAGGTTGAGCCCGATCAGCACGGCCAGCGCGCCGGCCTCGGCGCCGACCTGCCGGCGCAGCACGAGCAGCGCCCCGAACAGGCCGAAGATCGCGCCGGACGCGCCCACGCCGATCGAGAACTCCGGGCTCAGCCAGACCGAGAACAGCGAGCCGCCGAGCGCGGACAGGAAGTAGACGATCAGGTAGCGGACCGGGCGCAGGACCCGCTCCAGCGGCGCGCCGACGATGTAGAGCGTGATCATGTTCGTGGCCAGGTGCAGCACGCTGGCGTGCAGGAACGCGCTGGTGATCAGCCGCGCGTACTGGCCCTGCTCGACGGCGAACGGGATCAGCGCGTACCGGGCGGTGAACGCCGGGTTGGCCTGCTGGACGAGGTAGAGAACGACGCAGATCGCGATCAGCGTGATCGTGACGACCGGGGTGCCGCCGGGGCGGCTGCGCGCCGGCGCGGGCCGACCGTCCCAGGGCCGGCGCGGGCGCTGCTGCGGTGGTGGTGGCGGGGTCTGCTTGCCCAGCCGGCCGTACGCCGGGTCGCCGGGCGCCCACGCCTCGGCCGGCTGCCCGTACGGGCCGGTCTCGGCCTGGTTGGTCGGCGCTCCCCACTGGCTGACCTGGTCGGCTGACGGACCCGACCGTCCGGGCCCGGCGTAGCCGCCGGTCTGGTCGGACGGCGGTCCCCATGGTCCGGGCTGGGCGTAGCCGCCGCGGGTCTGGTCGGCTCCCCACTGCCCAGCCTGGCCGGCGGCGGGGTCGGGCGGCTGGCCCCACGTCCGGCTGGCTGCCGGCGCTGGCCGGGCGTCTGGCCGCCGCCGGCGCCGGCCCGGCCGGCTGGCCCGGCGGTCGGGTCGGCCGGCTGCTGCGGGGCGGCGCCGGAGGGGTCGGCGGGCGGCGTGCCGGGCCCGTAGCTGCGCTGACCGTCCGCGGGCGGCGGCCACCCGCCGGTCTCCGCGTACTGCTCGGACCAGCCCGAGTCGCGCTCGGTGTCGCTCACGTGCTCTCCTCCGCCGCGCCGGGCCGTACGCCCGCCGTTCGCCTGTCCCAACGCGTCAACCGGCCCGAGGACTCCCGCGATCCGTCGTTCTGTCGGAGTTCCGACTTACCATGGAAGACGACCGCGGCCCCCGGGAGACCGCGGTTTGCTGCATCCCGACAGGAGGAGCCGCCGTGCCCGAGCCGGAGCGCCGCCGCGAGCGCCCTCTGCTCTCCGACCACGTCGAGTGGTTCGCCGAGGCCGCGACCGACGTCGACCCGCTGGCCCGGCTGGAGCTGGCGTACGCCACCGCCGCCGCGCTGGTCGACGCCGGCCGGGGCGACGCCGGCCCGGAGACCTCCCGGCTGGTCGCGCTGGCCGAGACCGTCGGCCTGGACACGCTGTCGGAGCTGTGGCGGGACGCGCCGCCCGACTCGCTGCCCGGCGCGCTGTGGGCGCTCTACCTGCTGCGCACCTGGACCGAGCGGCAGGGCGAGGCGGTCGCCCGGATGTACCGGGCCGGCCGGGCGTACGCGCCGGTCGACGAGGTGGTCGCCGGTGTCGCCGACGACGCCGACCCGGCCGCGGTGCGAGCGCTCGCCGACGCCGTGCTGACCGGGGCATACCGGGGCGAGTTCGACGTGGCGCTCGAGCGGGCGGCGTCGTTCTTCCGCGTGGTCGCGTCCGGCCGGCGGGAGATGTCCGCCGACGAGGTCGAGCTGGCCGAGCGCAACGAGCGCTGCGCCGCCGCGCTGCAACGTGCCGCGGCCGCCTGGCGGGAAGGAACGCTCCACTGACCAACTGTCGTACCGATCGGGTAACACTGGTGTGTGGGACACATCCGGATCGGTACGGCGTCGTGGACGGACAAGACCCTGCTCGCCAGCGGGTGGTATCCGGACGACGCGAAGTCGGCTGAGGAACGGCTCGCCTACTACGCCTCGCGGTTCCCGATCGTCGAGGTCGACTCGACGTACTACACGCCGCCGAACGAGCGGAACAGCGAGCTGTGGGCGCAGCGGACGCCGCCGGGCTTCACCTTCAACGTCAAGGCCTACTCGTTGCTCACCCAGCACCCGACCCGCACGGCCTCGCTGCTACAAGGACCTGCGGCCGGAGGACGCGAAGGCCAACGTCTACGCGAAGGACCTCGACCCGAAGGTCGTCGACCAGGTCTGGGAGCGGTTCCTGGCCGCGCTGGATCCGCTGCACCAGGCCGGCAAGCTGGGCGCGCTGCTGTTCCAGTTCCCGCAGTGGTTCCCGATCGGGCGGCGCAACAAGGAGTACGTGCTGGAGTGCAAGCGGCGCGCCGACCCGGTGCCGATCTGCGTCGAGTTCCGCAACAAGACCTGGATGTCGGACGACAACGTCACGGAGACCCTCGACTTCCTGACGTCGTACGCGGTGCCGTACGTGTGCGTGGACATGCCGCAGGGCCACACGTCGTCGATCCCGCCGGTGGTCGCGGCGACGGCTGACCTGGCGGTGGTCCGCTTCCACGGGCACAGCGACAAGTGGACGAGCAAGGACATCTACGACCGCTTCGGCTACCACTACTCGACCGCCGAGCTGAAGGACTGGGCCCCCAAGGTCGCGCAGCTGTCCGAGCAGGCCCGCGAGACGCACGTCTTCATGAACAACTGCTATCGCGACTACGCCCAGACCAACGCCCAGGACCTGATGGACCTCCTCACCCAGATCGACGCCGACGTCGACCCACCCCCACCCCCGAAGGACCCGTCCGCCTCGGAGTAGGGGCGGGCGTTCACGACGCGCGACGGTGGCGTTCGAGGTACTCCTCGAGAGCCCTGCGGGCGACGTCGGAAACCTTCGTGCCCTCGTGGCGGGCCTGTTCCTCGGCCTGCTCGCGCAACTCGAGTGGGAGCCGGAAGGTGACCTGGGGGGATCGGTGCCCTGCTCCTGACAGCGAGGGGGCGGCCGAGTCGCGCATGGACGTCCGCTACGGCTGCGTCGACGTACTCCTCGGTGATCCGGCGACCCCTGCGATCGCGGATGTCCTCGCGCTGTAGGTCGACGTCCGGGTCCGGCGCCGGCTCGTAGCGGGTCTTCTTGGTGGCCATCAGGTCCTCCGGAACGCTAGCGGCATGGCGTGGATGACCAGCAGGTAGTCGGGGAGGTCGACCGCGATCACCTCCATAAGTCGCGGGTCGATGGTCATTCTTGCCGGAGGAGGCGGTCGAGGGTGGTCGGGTCGGCGGCGGGGATGTCGAGGGTCTTGGTCCGGCTGGTCGCGCCGGTGACGAGGGTGACGCTGCGGCGCGGGACGGACAGGGCGTCGGCGACGGCGGTGAGGGCGGCCTCGGTGGCGCCGCCGTCGACGGCGCGTTCGCGGACGCGGACGACCAGGGCGCCGTCGTGGTTGCCGCCGACGCCCGGTTGCCGCGCGCCGGGATGGACGCGGATGGTCACCCGCATCGCGTGATCACGCCGGGACCTGACGGGTCACGGCTTGTCGTCGCGGCGGTCCTCGATGGGGGCGACCGGCGGGGGCTCGGGCGGGCCGGACGGGTCCGACCAGCGGGTGGTTGCGCATGCGCTCGCGGAGCTCGGCGGCGAGGTCCTCGACGGTGGTGACGATCGCGTCGCCCAGCGAGCGGGCGGCGCGCTGGGCGGAGTCGCGGACCTGCGGGTCGCGGGCGGCGTCACCGGCCTGCGTGGCGATCCGGCGGACCGAGCCGCCGAGGTCGCGGACGGACTCGCGGGCAGAGTCCCAGTCGGCCGGACCGGCGAACCGGCCACCGCCGGTCGGTCCCGCTCCACTCCCGCCACCACCCGCTCCCGAGCCCCGCCAGCCCCGGGTCCGCCGCTGCGCCGTCCCTGCTCCCGGTCGTGCCGGCCCCGCCGGCTGTGCCGCCGGCGCCCCCGGTCTCGGTCCCGCCTGCCCCGTCGGGCGCGGTCGGTCCCGCTCCGTGCCCTGCCCCGCCGGCGGTGGCCCCGGCCCCGCGGGTGCCGGCCGCGCCGGCTTCGCCCGTGGCACGGCGCCGGCGGGCTCCGGTCGCCCCGGCGCCCGCCGACCCGCCGCGGTCGCGTCGGTCCCGCTGGTCGGCTGCGCTGCGGTCGTCCGGCCACCGCCGCCCGCTCCGTTGCTGCCGGTGTTCCATCGGTGCCGGCCGCAGTAGGGCCGCCGGGGGTGGACGGCGCGGGGTGGCGCGTCGGTGGCCGCCGCCCACGGGATCGTCGAACCGTCGGACTCGGCCGGGCGGGCCGGGTCGGCCCACGGGGCCGGCTCGGTGTCGGCCGGGTCGACCGGTCCGTCGGAGTGGGCGCCAGGCCGGTGCGCGGACGACCGCGGGGCGGTGGGGTCGCTCGGAGAGCGGGCCGCATCGGGGGAGAGGTGCAGGCGCAACGCCTCGCCGAACTCCTCGAAGGTGCGGCTCACCTCGTGCCACAGTTCACGCTGGTTCCGGGGCGTCTCGCTCATCGTTCCTCCTCGACCGGGTCGACCGAGCGCGGCTCCCGGCTCGATCTACCCAACGGACGATCCCCCACCGTGCGTTTCCGGATGCGAGCTCATGATGCCGGCGGACCCATCAGTGCCACCGGAGCGGCGTCGAGCGCCTTCCCATCGGCTATCGGCCGCGCCCGGCTGAGCACCGTCTCCACCGCCCGCTGCCGCAGCTCCCGCCGCGGGGTGTCGGGCTCGGCCGCGGACAGCGCAGTGATCTGCGCCGCCACCGCTCCGGCGACCGCGGGCGCCGCGAACGACGTCCCGTTCCACCGGGCCCACCCCTCGAAGGGCGCCAGCGGCTGCTGCGCCGGCACCGGCTCGTCCGACGTGGTGTGGGCGTGTGCGTGGTCGTCGGCCGGGTGGTCGAGCGACACCGGCCCCGGGAAGTGGACGAACGAGCTGAGGATGTCGGTGCCGGGTGCCCAGATCGTGACCGGCAGCTTGCCGCTGAACCAGGCCGGCTGGCCGGACAGGTCCAGCGCCCCGACCACCAGCGACAGCGGCCCCGGCGGCGCGATCTGCTCGGCGGGCATCTCCTCGTCGACGTGCCCGGCCGCCACGACGACGACCGTGCCGCACTCGTCTTGGAGCTGCTTCAGCGCCGCGACAGTCAGTGCGGTGCCCTCGTCGGTCTCACCCGGCTGGTCGACCGGCGTCGGCCCGAGCGACAGGTTCACGACATCGGGGCTCCACGGGATCAGCTCGCGGATCGTTTCCGCCAGCTGGTCGTCCTCGGCGTCACCGTCGAAGTTCAGCACCCGCCGTGGCAGCAACATCGTCGCCGGCGCGTGGTGCAGCACGACGCCGCAGACGAACGTTCCGTGTCCGACGTGACGTGGTAATGCGGTGGCGGACAGGTCCCACAGCCCGCGCGCCCGCTCCGGCAGCGGGTCTTCGGCGAAGCTGCCGCGCAGCCACTCGTGGTCGCTCACCCCGCTGTCGAGCACGGCGACCGTCGTGCCCTTGCCTTCGGTCATGGTCTGCTTGTCGCGCAGCCGGGGCCGCTCGCCCCACCGCGGCGGGTCGAATGGCAGCCCTTGCACGTGGTTCAGCGTCCGATAACGACGTACTCGGTGTCCCAACATCGCCCAGCCCTCTCCTGGCTCGACCCGCGTCGAAGAACGGCTTGTCGAACGGCATAGTGCTTCTAGGGACCGAGCGCCAGCATCTGGCCTTGATACATGTCGGGAGCGAGTTGATGTCTGCAGCGGCCGTCGTCGAGCTGGCCCGGGCGCGCGAGGCCGTCCGGTTGTCCGGCTCCGATCCGGCGCGGGCGCGGACGTTAGCCACAACCGTGTTGCGGGCCGAGCCCAAGGGTCTACCGGCGGCCGAGGCGGAGCGGGCGCTCGGCATGGCCGCCCGACGGGACCAGGACATGGCCGCCGCTGTGCACCACCTCACCCGCGCGATCCGGCTGGCCGAGCGGGCGGGCGCACCCCAGATCGCTGCGGAGGTACGGATCAGTCTCGCGCTCGCCCTGGCGTACCAGGGCCGGATCCGGGCCGCGCTGGCGGGACTCAACCGCGCCAGCGGCGTGCTCACCGGGCCGATGCTGGCCCGGGTCGAGCTGCAGCGGGCGGCGATCTGGCAGCTGCAGGGCGAGCTGGACGCCGCGATGGCTGCGTACGACGCTGCGCAGCCGCTGCTGGAGCGGGCCGGCGACACGTTCGCGCTGGCGGTCCTGCACAACAACCGCGGCCTGGTTCGATCCCGCCGAGGTCTGCTCGCCGGCGCCCAGGCCGACCTGACCCTGGCCGCACAGCTGCACCAAGCACTGGGCAACGACACCGACGCCGCCGAGGCGGCTACGAACATCGGGCTGGTCGCCGCCCGGCGCGGGGACGTGGTCGCGGCGCTCGCCGCATTCGACGAGGCCGACCGGCTCGCGCCCGGCTCCCGGGGCACTGACGCGGTCGGCCTACTCGACCGGACCGAGGCGCTGGCCACGGCCCGGTTGCTGCGGGAGGCCAGGGCGACCGGGGAGCGGGCGCTGGCCGAGCTGACCTCCCGGCACGTGCACGCGTACCTGGCCGAGATCCGATTGATCCTCGCCCAGATCGCGCTGCTCGATGAGCGCCCGGCGGAGGCGCGGACGCTGGCCGAGACGGCGGCGGCGACGTTCGGCCGGCAGCGGCGCCCGGTCTACCGGGACTGGGCGAGCGCGACCGCGGTCCGCGCCGCGTGGGAGGCGGACGGCGCGAGCCCGCGGCTGCTGTCTGCGGCAACCCGGCTGGTTCCGCGCCTGGAGGCAGCGGGCTGGACGATGGCCGCGCTGGACGCCCGGCTGCTGAGTGGCCAGATCGCGCTCGCCCTCGACCGCGCCGATCAGGTCCGCCGCCAGCTCACGCCGCTGGCCGAGCGCCGGGCCCGGGACCCGGCCGAGGTACGGTCGCGGGTCTTCCACGCGCGGGCGTTGCTGTGCCTGGTCGACGGTGACCCGGCCGGAGCCGACGCCGCGCTGCGGGCCGGGATGGCGGCAATAGAGCGGCACCGGGCCGCGCTCGGCGGCACCGAGCTGCGGGTCGGCGCATCCGCGCTGGCGGCCGACCTGGCCCGGCTCGGCATCCGGCTGGCGATCGCGGCGGGCGACCCCTGGCGGGTGCTCCGCTGGGCCGAGCGGTGGCGGGCCGGCTCGCTGGGGCTGCGACCGGTCCGGCCGCCGGCAGAGGGCGAGATCGGCACCGCGCTGTCCGAGCTGCGCCAGCTGGTGCTGGCGCAGCAGGACGCCGAGGGCGCCGCGTCGGAGCGGCTGCTGCGCCGGCAGGCCGCGGTGGAGCGGACGGTGCAGCGGCTGGCCCGGCAGGGCCGGGTGACCGACCCGTACCAGGCCGACCGGCCGAGCGCGGCGCGGCTGCGGGCGGCGCTGGGCAACCGGGCGCTGGTCGAATACGTCGAGTCCGGTGGGCAGCTGTACGCAGTGGTGGTCTCCCACGGCCGGCAGAGCCTGCACCTGCTCGGGCCGAGCGAACCGGTCGCGCAAGTCCGCGACGATGCAGCGGTTCTGGCTGCGCCGGCTGCTGCTCCGGTTCGGCTCGCGGGACCGGTCCGAGCGGCAGCTGCTGGCCGAGGCCGAGCGGCTTGACCGGATGGTGCTGGCCCCGCTCGCGCAGCGGCTCGAGTCGGCGCCGGAGCTGGTGCTCGTTCCGACCACGGTGCTGCACTCGGTGCCCTGGTCGCTGCTGCCCACGGTTGCCGGCCGTCCGGTGAGCGTGACTCCGTCGGCGGCCTGGTGGGCCCGTGCGGCCGAGCGACGCCGGGACGCTGGGCGCGGGCGGGTGACGCTGGTCGCCGGTCCGGGCGTGCCGGCAGGCGAGACCGAGGTGCGCGAGCTGGCGGACGGCTACGCCCGTCCGGCGGTGCTGACCGGGCCGGCGGCGACCGTCGACGCGGTCACCGCGGCCCTGGACGGTGCCGGGCTGGCGCACATCGCCGCGCACGGCAACTTCCGCACCGACCAGCCGCTGCTGTCCTCGCTCCGGCTCGCCGACGGCCCGCTGACCGGCTACGACCTGGAGCGGCTGACCAGCCCGCCGCGGCTGATCATGCTTGCCTCGTGCAGCGCGGCGATGGCCGAGGTCAGGCCCGGTGACGAGCTGATGGGCTTCGCCGCGGCGCTGCTTGCCCAGGGCACCGTCGCGGTGGTCGCGCCGCTGCTGCCGGTGCCGGACGAGGCGACCCGGCTGGCCGTCCACGCCGTGCACAGGGCGTTGCGGAGCGGGGCCGGCCCGGCGGCGGCACTGGCCGCGGCGGCCGGGACCGAACGGTTCACCGCGGCCGCGTTCCTGTGCCTGGGCGCCGGCTGACGGCTGATGCACGATGGAGGGGTGATCCCGATCCCGCTGGCCCGCCGGCTGATTGCGGCCGGGCTCGTCTGGGACCCGGCCCCGGGCGACCGGTTCTGCATCCCGGACAAGGACATGGACGAGGACGTGTTCGTGCTGTCCACGATGACCATCGAGGTGCACGACCTGCCCGGCCGTACGGTGATCGGCTTCAACGGCACCACCGAGTGGGCGCTCGACGACGTGGACAAGGACGCCGCGCTCTGGCTGCCCCGGGAGGACCAGCTGCGCGCCGCGCTCGGCGACGCGTTCCGGCGGCTGGAGCGGGCCGGCGACCGCTGGCGGGTGGTGGCGACGATCTGGGACGAGACGGTCGAGTTCACCGCCGCCGACCCCGAGGCGGCGTACGCGGACGCCGTGCTGCACCTGCTCTCCGCCGGCCCGGACATCCCCGGGACACTTCCCGGGTAGGTCCTGGCCGAAATGATCCGTACGGGGTTGGCTGTTCGGCGTGGACATGGAGCAGGGCAACGGCGAGCGCAACGCGCCGCCCTCGGTGCTGGTGATCTTCGGCGCCTCCGGTGACCTGACCAGGCGCAAGCTGGTGCCGGCGCTGGAGAGCCTGGCCGAGGCGGGGCGGCTGCCGGCCCGGTCGGCGGTGGTCGGCGTCGGCCGGACGCCGATGAGCGACGCCGAGTTCCAGACCAAGGTGCTCGACGGCGGCGTCTCGGTGCAGCCGGCGCTCACCGACGGCTACTGCTACCTGGCCGGCGGGTACGACGACCCGGACACCTACCGGCGGCTGTCCGGCCTGCTCGACCAGCTGGACGCGGACCGCGGCACCGCCGGCAACCGGGTCTTCTACCTGTCCACCCCGCCGGAGGCCTTCGAGCCGATCGTGACCGGCCTCGGCGCGGCCGGCCTGTCCTGCGGCGAGTGCCGGGTGGTGATCGAGAAGCCGTACGGGACCGATGAGCAGACCGCGGAACAGCTCGACACGACCGTGCACGCGCACTTCACCGAGCCGCAGGTGTTCCGGATCGACCACTATCTCGGCAAGGACACCGTGCAGAACCTGCTGGCGCTGCGGTTCGCCAACGCGGTCTTCGAGCCGATCTGGAACCGGACCTGGGTCGACCACGTGCAGATCACGGTGGCCGAGACGCTCGGCGTCGGCACCCGCGGCAGCTTCTACGAGAGCGCCGGCGCCACCAGGGACATCCTGCAGAACCACGTGCTGCAGGTGCTGGCCCTGGCGCTGATGGAGGCGCCGACGTCGTTCGCCGCCGAGGCGGTCCGCAACGAGAAGGTCAAGCTGCTGCAGTCGATCCGGCTGCCGACCGCGACCGAGATCGACCGGATCGCGGTGCGCGGGCAGTACACCCGCGGCGGCACCCGGGACGAGCTGATGGCCGGCTACCGGGAGGAGCCGGGGGTCGACCCGCTCTCGCAGACCGAGACGTACGCGGCGCTCCGGCTGGACGTGGACAACTGGCGCTGGGCCGGGGTCCCGTTCTACCTGCGCACCGGCAAGCGGCTGCCGCGCCGGGTGACCGAGGTGGCGCTGCAGTTCTCCCGGCCGCCACACCTGCCCATCTCCGCCGGCGACGCGTCCGAGCTGGACGCCGACGCGCTGGTGCTGCGGATCCAGCCGGACGAGGGGATCGAGCTCCGGTTCGGGGCCAAGGTGCCCGGCCACAGCTTCCGGGTCCGCACCGCGTCCATGCAGTTCTCGTACGGGGAGTCGTTCCGGGAGGAGTCGCCCGAGGCGTACGAGCGGCTGCTGCTGGACGCGCTGATCGGCGACCCGACCCTGTTCATCCGCTCGGACGAGGTGCTCCAGTGCTGGCGCATCATCGACCCGGTCATCCAGCACTGGTCGACCGACCCGAAGCGCATCCCGACCTACGAGGCCGGATCGTGGGGTCCGGACGAGGCCGACCGGCTGCTCGAGCGGGACGGCCGGGCCTGGCGGAACACCTAGCCGCGACCTGATGCGAAGCCGTCCAGCGACATCGTGAAGTGCTAGAGCACCTCGCCGGCGGCGGTCTGCGGTTCCGTGTCTGCCATCGCCTCACCTCTGCTGCATCCGGCCGGGCCGGCTGACCCGGTTCGCCGGCGAGTGGACCGGTCCGGTTCGACCCGGTCCGGAAGCCGCGAGGAATTGTCGGTACCGGATGGTTTCCTCACCGCATGACACTCGCCGACGACTTCCGCCGCCTGCACACCGAGGGCGTGCTGGTCCTGCCCAACGCCTGGGACGCCGCCTCCGCCCGCCTGGTCGAGCGGGCCGGCGCCGCCGCGGTCGCGACCACCAGCGGCGCCGTGGCCTGGAGCCTCGGGGTGCCCGACGGCAACCGGCTGCCGCTGGAGCTGCTCGCCGGCGCGGTCGAGCGGATCGCGGCCGCGGTCGCGGTGCCGGTGACCGCCGACGTCGAGGCCGGCGAGCCGGACGTGGCCGCGACCGTGCGGGCGGTGCTGGCCGCCGGCGCGGTCGGGATCAACATCGAGGACGGCGGCGGCGCCGTCGAGCTGCACCGGGACCGGGTCGCGGCCGCGCGGGAGGCCGGCGGCCGGGACCTGTTCGTCAACGCGCGCATCGACCTCTACCTGTTCGGCATCGGCGAGCCGGAGGGCCGGCTGGCCGAGACGATCGCCCGCGCGGCGGTCTATGCGGACGCGGGCGCCGACGGGATCTTCGTGCCCGGGGTGATCGACCTCGACCTGCTGCGGACGCTGGTCGCCGAGATCCCGCTGCCGGTCAACGTGCTGGCCGGGCCGCACGTGCCGGCGGTCGACGAGCTGGCCGCGGTCGGGGTGCGCCGGGTCAGCGTCGGCACCGGCCTGGCCCAGGCGGCCTACGCGGCGGCCGACCGGGCCGCCCGCGAGCTGCTCGCCACCGGGACCTACGGGGCGCTCGAGGGCGCCCTCAGCTACGGCGACCTGCAGAAACTGCTCGACTAGTGCGGTCAGGCCACGCAGGCGCGGACGCCGCCCTGGGCGCCCTGGTTGAACGCGCCGATCCGCTGGCGCGCGTCGCCGTGGTCGCTCTGCCTGGTCCACGGGTAGTCGTCGGCGACCGCGGCCAGGGTCTCCTGCAGTTCCTGGGTGTCGCCACGCTCGAAGTGCAGCAGGCCGCGGTCGGCGGCGCCGAAGAGGGTGGCGCCGGCGAAGCAGTCGGCCTGCAGCTCGGCGGCGACCGAGACCTGGTCGGCGCTCAGCCGGGCCTGGATCGCGTGCCCCCACTCGTGCGCGATGATCAGGTAGACCCAGGCGTCGCCGATCCGCTCGTACCCGGCGGCCATCAGGTTCTCGTCCCAGGCGAGGAAGTCCTGCGACGGGCAGTAGAACGCGTTGAACGGCACCGACGGCTGACCGCCGCAGCTCGGCCCGTCCTCGCCGACATACCCGCCGAGCACCCGGGGCGGGACGGTACGACTGGCGGAAGTCAGCCGGAAACGTCTCCCGCCAGAACGCGGTGGTCGCGTCGACCGCGCCGCGCTCGTCGCTGTCCAGGTCGTCGCGGTTGACCGAGTCGATCGGGCTGTCCGAGCCGGTGTCTCCGCCGCCGCTGTCGACGGCGATGCCACAGCCGCCGAGCAGCAGGACGGATCCGAGCAGCGCGAGGAGCGCCCGGAACACCGGGCGGCCGCGACCGGGGTGGATGGGGCTGAGCGCGCTGCGCGGATGCATGCCGCCTGAGTACAGCGGATCGCTGTGCGCCGGCAGTGAATTGCTGCCCCGCCGTCGGAGCCGCGCGGACGTCGGCGCGGAACAAACGGGTGGATGGCGGGGTCGAGGATCTAGGCAGTGCGTTCCCGGAACGAGAGGACACCGATGAGCCGGCGCGGCTGGATCCTGTTCGCGACGATGTCGGTGATCTGGGGCATCCCGTACCTGATGATCAAGGTCGCGGTCGAGGAGCTGGCGCCGTCGACGCTGGTGCTGTTCCGGTGCGGGATCGCGACCGTGCTGCTGCTGCCGATCGCGCTGTTCCGGGGCCAGATCCGGCCGCTGCTGCCGCGCTGGAAGCCGCTGCTGGCCTACACGGCGGTGGAGATCTGCGGGCCGTGGCTGCTGCTCGGGTTCGCCGAGCAGCGGCTGTCCAGCTCGCTGACCGGGCTGCTCATCGCCGGGGTGCCGATGGTCGGCGCGCTGCTGGCCCGGTTCGGGCCGGATCGGGAACGGCTGGGCGCCCGCCGGCTGAGCGGGCTGCTGGTCGGGCTGGCCGGGGTCGGCGCGCTGGTCGGCTTCGAGGCCGGCGCCGGCGACACGCGGGCCATCATCGCGGTCGCGCTGACCGTGCTCGGGTACGCGCTGGGCCCGGCGATCCTCAGCCGCACGCTGTCCGACCTGCCCTCGCTCGGGGTGGTCGCGGCGTCGCTGGCGATCGCCACCGTGGTCTACCTGCCGGCCGGCATCGTCGAGGCGCCCGGGGCCTGGCCGTCGGCGCGGGTCACGCTGGCCGTGCTCGGCCTGGCGGTGATCTGCACGGCCGTCGCGTTCCTGGTCTTCTTCCAGCTCATCGCGGAGGTCGGACCGGCCCGGTCGACCGTGATCACGTACGTGAACCCGGCCGTCGCGGTGCTGCTGGGCGTGCTGATCCTGGACGAGGCGTTCACCGCCGCGACCGCCGTCGGGTTCGTGCTCATCCTGCTCGGCTCGGTGCTGGCGACCTCACGCAAGGCACCGGTCGAGCCGGCGGTCGCGCTGGCTCCGGAGGCGGCGCGCGTCCGCCCCCTGACCAGCGCGGATCAGGTCGGCGACGGGGTCGGGCTGGACGGCGAGACGCTCGGCTCCGGCGGCGCCGAGGTGGTGGTCGCCGGCGCGGCCGAGTCGCCTGACGCGTCGCCGGACGGGGACGGCGCGGGCGGCGGCGGGGTCGTGCTGGGTGGCGCCGGCGTGGTCGGTGGCGGCGGCGGCGTGCTGCTGGGCGCGCTGCTCGTCGGGGCCGCCGGCGGCGTGGTCGGGTCGGGCGCGGCCGAGGAGGTGGCCGGAGCGCCGGTGCCGGACGCCGAGCCGCTCGGGCTCGTGACTGCCGGTCGGGCTGCCGCTGTCACCGGACGCGCTGCTCCCCGGCGACGTGGTCCCCGGCGCCGTGGTGCCAGGGGAGGTCGTACCCGGCGACGTGGTGCCGGGCGAGGTCGTGCCGGGGAGCTCGTGCCCGGGGTGGTCGTGCCCGGGGTGGTGGTGCCCGGCGCGCTGGTCCGGGGCGGTGCCGGCCGTTCCCGGCGAGGTACCGCTCTGCGACGACGCCCCGGACCGATGCTGCACGCGCGCTGGCGGGTCCGCCGACGGCGGCGGCGACGGCGGCGGCGACCCGTCCGGCATCGCGTCGCCGACCGGCGTGATCCCGGTGCCCGGCACCCCGACCGGCACCGGCGGCAGCACCGCGGTCGCCGGCCCGGTGGCCACCCGGACCGCCCCGGCGTATCCGCTCAGCCACATCGTGGTGACCTCGACGAACTCGCCGGGCTGCGGGGCCTGCACGATCTTGCCGTCGCCGAGGTACATCGCGACGTGGTGCACGGTCGCCAGGTCGCCCGGGGTTGTACGCCCAGAACAGCAGGTCACCGGGCAGCAGGTCGGGCAGGTCGACGGCCTTGCCGACCCGCGCCTGCTCCCGGGAGGTGCGCGGCAGCGCGACCCCGGCCATCGCGTACGAGCGCTGCACGAGCCCGGAGCAGTCGTACGAGTCGGGCCCGGTCGCGCCCCACACGTACGGCTTGCCGACCTGGTCGAGCGCGAACCTGATCGCGACCGAGACGGCCTGCGGAGCGGCCAGCGTGGTGCCGTGGCCGAGCGCGGACTGCGGGACGGCCACGGCCGACGGCGAGGCCGAGGCGGCGGCGGTGCGGCTGACGATCGAGGTCGCGGCGGCCTTCGTGACAGCGGCGCGGCGGTCCTTCTCCCTGCTCAGCAGCAGGTCGAGGGAGCGGCGCTGCTCGGCCGGGTCGCGCACGGTCCAGCCCGGCCAGTCCAGCCCGGTGCCCTCCGGTTGGGCGGCCAGCCGCACGACGGTCGGGGCAGGCCGATGGTCGGACGTCGCGGCACCCAGCACCGCCATCGTGCCGACCGAGATGGCGCCGACCGCGGTCCAGCGGCAGATCGCACACCAACCGGGGAACCCGTAGCTGCGCTGCAAGGGCCTTCCCTCCTGTCCGATCCGTCCCTCCCTGATCCTGCCTGACGTTCTCCGGGATGGCACGTACTCCGTCCCGAGGTGGTTCGAAGGACTACCGTCGCACGACCATTACCGCAGCGGGGTGAAATCCCGGTCAGGCCCGCATCTCGGTGGCAAGTTCCCCGTGCCGGGCCCACAGACCGTTCGGTCCAACGCCATCGGGCGGTTCGACCCCGTCGGCAGAAGTGCCGGCCGGTTCGTAGCCTTACCCGGGTGGCGCCTGCGGCCGGGCGAACGCCGGCGCCAGCGTTGCCTGACAGACCACGAGGAGCGGTTGCTGCGATAGTTCGCCTACTCCACCTAGTCGAGGGA
Source organism: uncultured Actinomycetota bacterium (assembly GCA_963770145.1). Classification (GTDB taxonomy): domain Bacteria; phylum Actinomycetota; class Actinomycetes; order Mycobacteriales; family CADCTP01; genus CADCTP01. The sequence continues at coordinate 53,306 of CAVYOJ010000014.1, forward strand.
GCTGCTCACACATGGGAGTCATGCTCGGGGGCGTCCGGTGCCTGACCGCCGACGCGACGAAGAACCCGTACGGCCTGCAGCGGGTGGACCGCCGGTCGCGAGGCCGAGCCGGCGTCCGACCCCGGCCGGGACTGGTAGGAAGCGTCGTGTCCGTCATCGCCCGGCCCGCCAGCCTCCAGGAGGCGTTCGACGCGCTGGACGCCCTCCCGAACGCCGACCTGCTCGCCGGCGGCACCGACTTCATGGTGGAGGTCAACTTCGGCCACCGCCGGCCGCCGGCGGTCGTCGCTGTCCGCCGGCTGCCGGAGCTGCAGGGCTACGAGATCCGCGCCGACGAGGTCGACATCGGTGCCGCGGTCACCTGGACGACCATCGAGCATGAGCTCGCGGGCGAGCTGCCCGCGCTGGCGGCGGCGGCCCGTACCGTCGGCTCGCCGCAGATGCGCAACGCCGCGACGATCGGCGGCAACATCGCCACCGCGAGCCCCGCCGGCGACGGGCTGCCCGTGCTGCTGGCCGCCGACGCCTCGGTGGTGCTGGCCAGCCGCCAGGGGGAGCGCGCGGTGCCGATCGTCGACTTCATCACCGGCGTCAAGCGCACGGTCCTGCAGCCCGGCGAGATCATCACCAGGGTGCGGGTGCCGCGGCTGACCGGACCGCAGGAGTTCCTCAAGGTCGGCACGCGCAACGCGATGGTGATCTCGATCTGCTGCGCCGCGCTGCTGGTCGACCGGGTGGGCCGCACCGTGCGGATCGGGCTCGGCTCGGTCGCGCCGACGCCGGTCCGGGCCCCGGACGCGGAGTCCTACATCGCTGCCGAGATCGACTGGGACGCGCTCTCGGCGCCGGCGGAGTCGGTGGTCCGCTTCGGCGAGCTGGTGCGGGACGCGGTGCGGCCGATCACCGACCACCGCGGCACCGCCGCCTACCGTTCTCGTGCGGTGCAGGTCATCGCCACCCGTGCGCTCGAGAGGAGCCTGGCGTGAGTGCCTCGGACCCGGACCGCAGCAGCGGAGTGAGCGACAGCCCTGCACGATCCGACCACGGAGGACAGTCGCGGCGGCCAGGGCTACCCGAGCCCGGCCGGGGCGCAGGACTTCCCGCTGGAGACGTACGCCCTCTCCGTCAACGGCCGGGACCTGCCGGTCGACGACGCCTGGGTCGGGGAGAGCCTGCTCTACGTGCTGCGCGAGCGGCTCGGCCAGCCCGGCTCGAAGAATGCCTGCGAACAGGGCGAGTGCGGGTCCTGCTCGGTGCTGATGGACGGTGCGCTGGTCGCCTCCTGCTGCGTGCTGGCGGCCGACGCGGTGGGCTCGGCGATCACGACGGTCGAGGGTCTGACCGGTCGAGGGCGAGCTGTCCGACGTCCAGCGGGCCTTCGTCGACCAGGGCGCGGTGCAGTGCGGCTTCTGCATCCCCGGCATGATCGTGGCGCTCACCGACCTGCTCGACCGCAGCCCCGCAGCGAGCGAGCTGGAGATGCGCGAGGCGATCTCGGGCAACCTGTGCCGCTGCACCGGCTACGGCCGCATCTTCGCGGCGTTCCGCCAGGTCCAGGAGGAGCGTGAACATGCCCGCGCCTAGCATGCCGGCCACCTTCACCCGCCGGCGCCGTGCGCCGGGCCTCGGCGAGAGCCTGCTGCGTCCCGACGCGCCGCCCAAGGTCAGGGGCGAGTTCGCGTTCTCCTCCGACCTCTACGTCGACGGCATGGTCTGGGGCAAGACCCTCCGCAGCCCGTACCCCTCCGCGCGCATCGTCGGGATCGACATCACCGGTGCACTGGCCATGCCCGGGGTGCACGCCGTCGTGACGCAGGACGACCTGTGGGGATCCCGTACGTACGGCCTGGAGCACCACGACCAGCCCGTGTTCGCGGACGGCGTGGTGCGCTTCCACGGCGAGCCCATCGCCGCGGTGGCCGCCGACCACCCGGAGCTCGCCGCCCGCGCCTGCGCGGCCATCAAGGTCGAGTACGAGGTGCTCGAACCGCTGGTGGACGCCGAGGCGGCGATCACGGCGCCGCCCGATCCACCCCGACGGCAACGTGTTCCGGCACATCCGGCTGCGGCACGGCGATCCGGAAGCGACCGGCGACGTGGTCGTCGAGGGCACGTACGAGGTGGGCATGCAGGACCAGGCCTTCCTCGGCCCGGAGTCGGGGCTGGCCGTGCCGAGCGAGGACGGCGGGGTCGAGCTGTTCGTGGCGACCCAGTGGCTGCACGTCGACCGCGACCAGATCGCCGCCTGCCTCAACCTGCCCCGGGAGAAGGTGCGGCTCTCCCTCGCCGGCACCGGGGGCGCCTTCGGCGGGCGCGAGGACCTGTCCATGCAGATCCATGCCTGCCTGCTCGCCCTCGTCACCCGCCGGCCGGTGAAGATGGTCTACTCCCGCGAGGAGTCCTTCTTCGGCCACGTCCACCGGCACCCGGCGAAGCTCTGGTACCGGCACCACGCCCGGCGCGACGGCACGCTGGTCAACGTCGAGTCCCGGATGGTCTTCGACGGCGGCGCCTACACGTCGTCGAGCACCGCGGTCATCGCCAACGCGAGTTGCTTCGCCGCCGGGCCGTACGACGTCCCGAACGCGAAGGTGGACGGCTATGCGGTACGGACGAACAACCCGCCCTGCGGCGCGATGCGCGGCTTCGGCGCGGTGCAGACCTCGTTCGCCGCCGAGGCTCAGATGGACAAGCTTGCCGTCGCCCTGGGCATGGACCCGGTCGAGCTGCGCCTGAAGAACGCGCTGAAGACCCACGACCGGCTGCTCACCGGGCAGGTCATCACGGGCGTCGCGCCGGTCGAGGAATGCATCCGCGCCTGCCAGGAGCTGCCGCTGCCGCCCGCCGCGGACCCCGGCGCCGACCTGATGACCCTGCCAGGCGGTGCCGGCCGGACGGCGCTGTCGCACAACGTCCGGCGCGGCATCGGCTTCGCGGTCGGGTTCAAGAACCTCGCCTTCTCCGAAGGGTTCGACGACTACTCCTCCGCCCGGGTCCGGCTCGAGCGCGGCGCCGACGGCGAGCCGGTGGCCACCGTGCACGTCGCCACCGCCGAGGTCGGCCAGGGCTTCGTGACGCTCGCCCAGCAGATAGCCAGGGCCGAGCTCGGGGTCAGCTCGGTCGTGCTGCACCCGGCCGACACCCAGGTCGGCTCGGCCGGCTCCACCAGCGCGTCGCGCCAGACGATGGTCAGCGGCGGCGCGGTGCAGATGGCCTGCGCCGGGGTCCGCGAGGTCGTCCTCGAGCGGGCGGCCCTCGATCTGCACCTCGCCCCGGCCGACATGGTGCTCGGCGACGGCGAGGTGACCACCAAGGACGGCACCCGCAGCGTGTCGCTGGCCGACGCCCTGCGGGCCGGCCCGGTCGAGGCGTACCGGGAGTTCCACCACCCGCCGACCGAGCCGCTCGACGAGAACGGGCAGGGCAACGCGCACTGGTCGCTCGCCTTCGCCGCGCACCGGGCCGTCGTCGACGTGGACGAGGAGCTCGGGTTGGTCCGGGTGGTGCAGATCGCCACCGCCCAGGACATCGGCAAGGCGCTGAACCCGCTCGCCGTCACCGGCCAGATCGAGGGTGGCATCGCGCAGGGACTCGGGCTGGCGGTGATGGAGGAGATCGTCGTCGTGGACGGCCGGATCCGGAATCCCTCGTTCACCGACTACCTGCTTCCGACTCCGCTGGACATGCCGCCGGTGGTCCAGACGTGGATCGAGCAGCCCGAGCGCGGCGTCCCGTACGGCGCCAAGGGCGTCGGTGAGCCGCCGACGATCTCCTCCACCGGGGCGATCGTGGCGGCGATCCGAGCGGCGACCGGCCGCCCGCTCGACCGCATCCCGGTCCGCCCCGACGACATCGCCCTGCCCGCTCCGGCCACCTCGACTCCATGAGCCGCACCGTCCTGCGCGGCGCCCGCTGGCCGGGTGATGTCGCCTTCTCCGGCGGTCGGATCACCGCTGTCGGCCACGTTCCGCCGCAGGACGGTGACACGGTGGTGGACTGCGACGGCGACATCGTCACCGCCGGCCTGGTCAACACCCACCACCACTTCTACCAGTGGATGACCCGGGGCTGGGCGCACGACAGCGACCTGTTCGGCTGGCTGACCACGCTCTACCCGGTGTGGGCCCGGCTGACGCCGGAGGACGTCGCGGCCGCCGCCGCCGTGGCGCTGGGTGAGCTCGCCCTGACCGGCTGCACCACGGCGGCGGACCACCACTACCTGGTCCCCGGCGGCGACGACTCGGTCTTCGACGCCATCGCCACGGCGGCGCGCAGCATCGGCGTCCGGACGCACATCGCCCGCGGCTCGATGGACCTCGGCGAGAGCGCCGGCGGCCTGCCGCCGGACTCGGTGGTCGAGGACCGGGACGCGATCCTGGCCTCGACGCAGGCGGTCTACGACCGGCTGCACGACGGCGACCGCATCGTCGTCACGGTTGCGCCGTGCAGTCCGTTCAGCGTGACCACCGGTCTGATGACGGAGTCGGCCGAGCTGGCGCGGCGACTGGGCGTGCGGCTGCACACGCACCTGGCCGAGACCCTCGACGAGGAACGGTCCTGCCTGCAGCGCTTCGGCAAGCGACCGCTGGCCGTGCTCGACGACCTGGGCTGGCTCGCACCGGACGTCTGGGTGGCGCACGGCATCCACTTCGACGACGCCGAGGTGGCCAGGCTGGGGGAGACCGGTACGGGCGTCGCGCACTGCCCGTCGAGCAACTGCCGGCTGGGCGCGGGCATCTGCCGGACCACCGACCTGGTCGCCGCCGGTGCGCCGGTCGGCCTCGGGGTGGACGGGGTCGCGTCCAACGAGATCGGCGGGCTGCTTCCCGAGCTGCGGATGGCGCTGTTCCTCGCCCGCCAGCGCAGCCTGGACCCGACCGCGTTCGGGCCGGCGGACGCGCTGCGACTCGCGACCGAGGGCGGCGCCCGCTGCCTCGGCCGGGACGACGTGGGGCGGCTGGAGCCCGGGCTGCGGGCCGACGTCGTCGTCTGGCCCGGCGACGACCTCGCCGACGTGCTGGATCCGCTCGCCGGCCTCGTGCTCGGTCCGGAGCGCACCGCGCGGCACGTCTTCGTCGAGGGTGACTACGTCGTGCGCGACGGTGCGCTCGTCGGCGCCGACATCGTGACGCTGCGCGCCGAGCTCACCCGGCGGGCCCGGCGGCTCTGGCCCGAGCGGGCGCGCCGGCGTGAGCCACCCTCGGCGCGCCGTGATCCTGGCCGGGCGGTCAGACCGCTGACGGGCCGTCGAGGAGGGCGGTGAGCTCGGCGGGCAGCGGGCCGGCGTCGAGCGTGGGCCGCAGGCCGGCGAGCTCGGCCGGGAGGCCGGCCGCGGCGAGCACGGCGGCGGCCTGCGCGTCCGGCAGCGCGTCGAACCAGGTGCGGCCGAGCCGGGACCGCCCGGCCGCCGACAGCCGGCCCCACAGCCGCAGCCGCGCCATCCCGCCGTCCGGGTACGCATCCAGCCGCGCGTCGGTGACCTCGGTGGTCGGCCGGCAGCACGAACCGGTGCCGGGTGTCCGGCAGCAGCCGGGTCCGCGGCAGCAGCTCGACCCAGGCGGCCGGATCGGCCGGGTCGCCGCCGGCCGGGCAGCCGGTCAGCCGGGCCGACTCCGGCGCGTTGCCGAGGAAGTAGCTGGTGTCCAGCTCGGCCAGGGTGATCGCGCCGGCCCCGGCCAGCCGCACCGCGACCCACTCGTTGCCGGGCTGCCGGCGGCGCGCGGTCTCCCAGCCCTCGCCCATCGACCGGGCCAGCCCGGGCGAGATCAGCTGCGCCGGCTTCGAGTAGAACTCGTTGCTGCAGCCGGTCACCGCGGCGCCGTTCTCCAGCGCGGCCAGGTCGACCGGCCCGGCGTCGAGCGGCCGCGGGTCCGCGACCGGCGTCCCGTGCACCCGCAGCCGGGCCACCCCGCCGTCCGGATGGATCGTCAGCCGCACGTGCGTGACCCGCCGGGACGACTCGACCCCGAACGCGTTGCGGGCGTCACCGTCCAGTCCGGACACCGGCAGCAGCGGCTCCCAGTCCATCGTGGACAGCTCGGCGGCGGTGGGATGTCCCTCGACGCCGATGCCGTCCAGCGAGGCCGCGGTCGGGTAGTTGCCGGTGAAGAAGCTGGTGTCGACGACGACGCCGCGGACGATGCCGGGCACGCCGAGCCGGACCACCACCCAGTCCTGGCCGGCGGAACGGCGCCGCCGGGTCTCCCACCCGTCGTAGACCTTGCCCTTGTGGCCGAACTCGTCGTGCCGCACCGGCTCGTGCGGCAGCAGCAGGTTTTCCGCCTCGGCGAAGAACGCGTCGTTGCTGGCCATCACCGCACCGCCGAGCGCCCGGCCGGCCAGGTCGGGCAGCGCGCGGAAGTCGCTCACAGCAGCCGCCCCGCCGGCCGGTCCCCGACCGGCACACCCCGCAACCACGTCCTGCGCACCACGCCCCGCAGCGTACGTCCCGCATACGGGCTGATCGGGTTGCGGTGCCGCAACGCAGCCACGTCGACCACGAACTCCTCGTCCGGGGCGAACGCGACCAGGTCCGCGTCGTACCCGGGCGCGATCGAGCCCTTCGACCGCAGCCCGGCCAGCCCGGCCGGCCGCTCCGCCATCCACAGCGCGACGTCCACCGGCGACAGTCCACGGGCGACGGCCGCCGTCCAGACCACCGGCAGCGACAGCTGGAGCGAGGAGATCCCACCCCAGGCGGCGCCGAAGTCGCCGGTGTCGAACCGCTTGAGCTCGGCCGGGCAGGGCGAGTGGTCGGACACCACGCAGGACAGCGTGCCCTCGGCCAGCCCGGCCCAGAGCGCGTCCCGGTTGGTCGCCGCCCGCACCGGCGGGCAGCACTTGAACTGGGTCGCCCCGGCCGGCACCTGATCGGCCGCAAGGGCCAGGTAGTGCGGGCAGGTCTCGGCGGTGATCCGGACGCCGTCGGCGACCGCGCCCCGCAGCAGCGGCAGCACCTCGGCCGCCGAGACGTGCACGACGTGCACCCGGGCGCCGGTCTCCCGGGCCGCCGCGATCAGCCCGGCCACTGCCCTGGTCTCGGCCTCGGGCGGCCGGGAGGCGAGGAAGTCGGCGTAGTCGCGACTGCTCGGGCTCGGCCGGACGGTCGCCGGGTCCTCGCAGTGCGCGATCAGCAGACCGTCCACAGTGGACAACTCGGTCAGCGCGGTGCGCAACTGGTCCGGGTCGAGCGGCGGGAACTCCGGCACACCGGAGTCGAGCAGGAAGCACTTCACGCCGTACGCGCCGGCGTCGAGCAGGGTGGTCAGTCCGCCGAGGTTGCCGGGGACGGCGCCGCCCCAGAAGCCGACGTCGACGTGCACGCGGCCGGCCGCGGCGGCCCGCTTGACCGCGAGCGCGGCCGGGTCGACGGTCGGCGGCAGGCTGTTCAGCGGCATGTCGAGGATCGTGGTGATCCCGCCGGCCGCGGCCGCCGCGGTGGCGGTGGCGAAGCCCTCCCACTCGGTCCGGCCGGGCTCGTTGACGTGCACGTGCGTGTCGACCAGCCCCGGCAGCAGGACGGCGTCGTCGTCGAGCACGACCGTCCGGTCCGCGGGCAGGTCCGCCGCCCACGGCGCGACCGCGGCGATCCGGCCGCCCGCGACGCCGACCCGGGCCGGGCGCACCGCCCCGCCGGTGACCACCCGCCGGGCCGCGACGACGAGGTCCATCACCACCGGATCACCTCAGCCGATCGAGGGTGGGGCGATCGAGGCCGATCTCGGCCTGGTCGGCCGCGCCGCAGTCGAGCGCCCGCACGCACCACGGCCGCCAGCGCCCGGGCGGTCGCCGGCTCGTCCAGCACACCGGCCTCGGTGCCGGCCAGGTAGGCCCGCAGCCGGTCCAGGGCGGCGGGCAGCGCGTCCCGGAAGAAGCAGTACGTGGCCAGGTAGCGGGTGGGCAGCTGGGCCGGGTGCAGGTCCCAGCCCTGGTAGAGGCCGGTACGCAGGGCCCGCGTGACCAGCTCCGCGTGCCGCCGCCAGGCCTCGTCCCGCCGCGGGCCGACCGGCAGCAGGTTGGACGAGCCGTCGACCGGACGCACGCCGGTGCCGGCCGCCGCGACCTGCATGACCGCCTTGGCGTGGTCGGCGACCGGATGGTCCGAGGACTGGTACGCCGCCGCGACGCCGAGCGCCGCGCTGTAGTCGTACGTGCCGTAGTGCAGGCCGCGGCAGCGTCCGGCGGCGGCGTGCACCATGGCCGCGACGGTGGCCGTGCCGTCCGGTCCCAGCACCGCCTGCGGCGTCTCCACCTGCAGCTCCAGCGCCAGCGGCACGCCGTGGGTGTCCTCCAGCGCCGCCAGCAGGCCGACCATCGCCCGCACCTGGTCGACGTCGGTCACCTTGGGCAGCGTGACGAGCACCTCGCGGTCGGTGCCGGCCAGCCGGCCCAGGAACAGGTCGAGCGACCGTACGCCCCGCCGCCGGGTGGCCGGTTCCAGCGACTTGGCCCGGATCCCGACGAACGGCGGCGCGCTGCCGGCGTCCAGGTCGGCCCGGACCGCGGCGGCCGCGGCCAGCACGTCGGCGTCCTCGTCGCCGCCGCGGTAGCCGTCCTCGGCGTCCACCCGCAGGTCCTCGATCGGCTGGCGGTCCAGCTTGGCCAGCACGCGAGGGAGGACGGCAGGGTCGAGGCCGGTGATCCCGGCCAGGTCGACGCCGTCCACCGCGGCGAGCGCGGCCGCGCCCCACTCGGCGGCCAGGCCCGGGCCGGACCCGGTCGGCCGGCACGTAGACCGTGTGCACCGGCTGCCGCCCGGACGGCTCGCCCGGGTAGCGCGCAGCGCGGGCCGCATCCGACGCCGCCAGCCGCCGATCCAGGTCGGCGAGTACGGACTCGGGCAGCACGCCCGCATCCTGCCACCGCTCGCCGGGCGGTACGGGGGTAGCGTGCCGGGGCGTGGGGCGGACGCTGGCGGAGTTCAACGGGCTGGCCGCCGGCGCGGCCGAGCGCGAGCTCGCCGCCTGCAACGCGGCGCCGCGGTTCGCCCGGGAGGTCGCCGCCGGCCGGCCGTACCCGTCGGCGGCGGCGCTGGCGGACACCGCCGCGAGCGTGGCGCGGCCGGACTGGGATGGGACGAGGTGGCGGTGGCATTGGCGGCGCACCCGCGCATCGGCGAGCGGGCCGCGGGCGGCTCGGCGGAGGCGGCGTCCTCCCGGCGCGAGCAGTCCGCGGTGACCGCGGCCGGCGACCAGCTGAAGCTGGCGCTGGCCGACGGCAACCGAGCATACGAGCGGAGGTTCGGGCACGTGTTCCTCATCCGGGCGGCCGGTCGCGGGCCGGACGAGATCCTGGCCGAGCTGACCCGCCGGCTCGGCAACGACCCGGCGGCCGAGCGGGCCGAGACGACCGCCCAGCTGGCCGAGATCACCCGGCTGCGGGTGCAACGGCTGGTGGCCGAAGGAGCCGAGGAGCGGGAGATGAGCGAGCCCGAGGGCCCGCAGGGCGAGCGGAGGAGCGGGAGATGAGCATCAGCACGCACGTCCTCGACGCCACCACCGGGCGGCCGGCGGTGGGTGTCGCGGTGCGACTGTCCGATCTGGACGGTGCGCCGCTGGACGAGGGGCACACCGACTCGGACGGCCGCTGCGCGATCGCCCCGTACGACCTGGAGCCGGGCACGTACGAGCTGACGTTCGACTCCGGCGGCTACTTCGCCGAGCGCACGTTCTACCCGTCGGTGACGGTGACGTTCTCGGTCCACGACGGCGGTGCGCACCACCACGTGCCGCTGCTGCTCTCGCCCCCACTCGACCTCGCACACGACCTACCGCGGGGACAGCTAGCGGATGGCGATCCTGCTCGGGCCCAACCAGTACGGCAAGGCCGAGGTGCGGGTCGTCGCGGTGGACCGGTCCACGCCGCGGCACTCGGTCAAGGACCTCACCGTCTCCACCACGCTGCGCGGTGACTTCGCCGCCGCGCACCTGCGCGGCGACAACGCGCACGTGCTCGCCACCGACACCCAGAAGAACACGGTCTTCGCGTTCGCCCGGGACGGGATCGGCGAGATCGAGGACTTCGGGCTGCGGCTGGCCCGGCACCTGGCCGGCGCGTACCCGTGGATCAGCGGCGCCAGGGTGGAGATCGCCGAGCACGGCTGGGACCGGATCGAGGTCGGCGGCCGCCCGCACGACCACGCGTTCACCCGCGCCGGCGACGAGGTGCGCACCGCGGTGGTGACCGTCCAGGACGGACAGGAATGGGTCCTCAGTGGACTGTCCGGTCTGGTCGTGCTGAAGACGACCGGGTCGGGGTTCAGCGGCTTCCCGCGCGACCGCTACACCACGCTGGCCGAGACCGACGACCGGATCCTGGCCACCGCGGTCACCGCCCGCTGGCGGCACACCGAGCCGGTCGACTGGGCCGACAGCTTCGCCGGCGTCCGGGCCGAGCTGCTGGAGACGTTCGCGACGGTGCCGAGCGAGGCGCTGCAGCAGACGCTGTACCAGATGGGCGAGGCCGTCCTCAGTGGACGGCCGGAGCTGGCCGAGATCCGGCTGTCCATGCCGAACAAGCACCACTTCCTGCAGGACCTCGAACCGTTCGGGCTGGACAACCCGAAGATCGTCTACCACGCCGACGACCGCCCGTACGGGCTGATCCAGGGAACGGTCCAGCGCGACGACGCGCCGCCCGCGCCGCTCGCCTGGGAGGGCACCCCGGCGTTCGGCTAGAGCCAGTCGTTGCGGCGGAACTGGACGTAGAGGCCGACGCAGGCCAGCGCGATGACGAACAGCACGACGAAGTAGCCGTACCGGGTGTGCAGCTCGGGCATGTTGTCGAAGTTCATCCCGTAGATGCCGGCGACCGCGGTCGGCACCAGCGCGATCGCCGCCCAGGCGCTGATCTTGCGGACGTCCTCGTTCTGCCGGGCGGCGGCCTGGTTCTGCCGCACCGCGACCCGGGCCAGGTCGGCCTGCAGCACGCCGGTCAGCAGGTCGTCGTAGCCCTCGATCCGGTCGCCGATCCGCAGCACGTGGTCGTGCACGTCCCGGAAGTAGTCGGCGGTCTTCGGGTTCACGCCGGCAACCGTGCCGGCAGCCAGGTCCTCCACCGCCGGCGCCAGCGGCAGCACGGCGCTGCGGAACTGCAGCACCTCGCGCTTGAGCTTGTAGATCCGCTCGCTGTGGTCGCCGGGGTCGCCGCCGAAGACCTGCACCTCGATGTCGCTCACGTCGACGTCGATCTCCCCGGCCACCTCGCCGTAGCCGTCGACGACGATGTCGAGCAGCCGGTAGAGCACCGCCGACGGGCCGAGGTCGAGCAGCGGCGACTCGTCGTCGAGCTCCGTGCGCACCCGGCTGACCACGTCGTTGTCGCCGTGCCGGACGGTGACCACGAACGTCTCGCCGAGGAAGACCGCGACCTCGTCCACGTCGACGATCTCGTCGTGGTCGATGTAGCGGACCGGCTTGACGACGACGAACAGCACCTCGCCGTAGCGCTCCAGCTTGGGCCGCTGGTGCGCCTTGACCGCGTCCTCGACGGCCAGCGCCGGCAGCTCGAACTCGGCCGCGACCGCGGCGATCGCGTCGGCGGTCGGCTCGACCAGGCCGAGCCAGACGAACCCGTCCCGGACCGTACGGGCGGCCTGCCGGGCCTCCGGCACGCTGAGCCGGCCGCCGCGCCGCTTGCCGCCGTCGTACACGGCGCAGTCGGCGACGCTCCGGTCCACCTCGACCGGCGCCGGCTCTGCCGACTCGTCCGGCCCGGCCGGCCGATCGGTGCCGGCGCGCTGCAGCGCACGCTCCAGCCGGCGCGCGGCGATCTTGCGTCCAGGCAGCACGGCACCCTCCCGCGGTCAGCATGGCACGCGGCAAGTAGGTTTCCCGCCGTGGACGGCAGCACCTCGCAGGGCCGGCCGTCGGGCCCCCGCCGCACGTCGTCCGGGCCCGGCCGGCTGCTGGTCCTCGTGTACGGGATCTTCGCGCTGTCCGCGACGGCCAGGGCGGCGGTGCAGATCGCCACGAAGTTCGACGAGGCGCCGGTCGCCTACCTGCTCTCGGCGTTCGCCGCGGTCGTCTACGTCTGCGCGACGGTGGGGCTGGCGCGGTCCGGGCCGGGTGCGCGGCGGCTGGCGACGGTCGCGGTCACGGTCGAGCTGATCGGCGTTCTCGTGGTCGGCACGGTCAGCCTCGCGCAGCCGGACGACTTCCCGGATGCGACGGTCTGGTCCGGGTACGGCGAGGGCTATGGATTCGTGCCGCTCGTCCTGCCGGTGCTCGGCCTGCTCTGGCTGCGCCACACGCGGGAGCGGACGTGATCGACGGACTCGCGTACGCCGTGATCGCCGTCTCACTGGTCGTCGGGTTGGGCATCATCGGGCTCGCGGTGGCCGACCGGCGCCCGTTGACGTTGCTGGCGTACGGGCTGGTCACGGTCGAGGCGGCGGCTCTGGTCCAGGTGCTGGTCGCGATCGTGCAGGTGGTGCGGGGGGAGCGGCCGGACGAGGCGGCGACCTTCGCCGGGTACGCGCTGACGTCGCTGCTCGTGCCGCCGGTCGGCGCACTGTGGGCGCTTTCGGACAAATCGAAGTGGGGAACCGGGGCGGCTGGTGTCGCGGCACTGGTGCTCGCGGTGCTGACCGTGCGGATGCTGCAAGTCTGGGGTTAGAGAGTAATGCCCGGCTTGCCGGAGCGATCCCGTTTCGATGTCTACGCAGCGGAACGCTACGACTGCGTAACGTCCGGGTGAACACGTTCTTCGCAGGATCCGTCACGAAACGTGTCCAGGTAGTGGGAAAGATGGTCGCGCGCGGGGGCGCCTTGACCCTTATGGTGGACCCCGCCGGGAAGCCGGATGGTCAAGAGACGGGCCGGGGCTCCCCGACAGACGAGCCTCTTTCACGGGGGGTGACATGACAGCCGAAGCGCCGTCCACGGTGTCCGGCGACGATTCGCAGCAGTCCGTCGTGGGCATGGAGGAGCGCAGTGCGGGCGACGGGCCGGCCGGCCAGGGCGGATCCTTCTCTCATCTCCCGCGCCGGACCGCCGGGTCCCACAACAGCAACGGCAGCCATCCCCATGCCACGGACGACCCGGGCGACCGACGACCGCGCGACGGCGGACGACCGCGCGGGGGCGGAGGGGCCGACGGTGAACGGGCGGACAAGGGCGACGAGCCGGGCCACGGCGGACAACGCCGCCGACGGCGCCGTGACGGACGACCCGGCGGACGCCACGGCGGCGGACGCCACGGCCGGCGGACGCCACGGCGACGGACGCCACGGCGGCGGACGCCACGGCGGCGGACGCCACGGCGGCGGACGCCACGGCGAGCGAGGACGCCACGGCGAAGGACGCCACGGCGAACGGACGCCACGGCGAAGGACGCCACGGCGGACGGTGCCGTGACCGACGGTGCCGTGACCGACGGCCGCGCGAAGACGGCGGACCGAGCGGCGGACGACGGCTCGAAGGCTGACGAGCAGCTGGCGGCCGAACGCCGGACGACGGCAAAGGACAGGGCCGCAACCCGGACCCGATCAACAGCCACCGCCGACACGACGGCCGACGACTCGGCCGACGACCAGACGACGCTGGACAACCGTGCCGCCACCGCGGACCCGGTCACGACGGACCGCGCCGCGGACAACGACACCGAGAACGGCGCGAGGAACGGCACAGAGAACGACACAAGCAGCGACACAAGCAACGGCACAAACAACGACTCAGAGAACGACTCAGAGAACGACACGGAGAACGAGGCGTCGAAGACCGACGCCGACAGCATCGACGCTTCCCCTGATGCCGACCACTCGTCGGCATCCGTCGATACCGAGCCCACCGAATACGCCGGGGAAGGCGGGGTCCGGATGGACACAGCTGTGCAGGAGGTCGTCGACGCTGTCGCCGACGACCCGTGGATCCGTACGCTGGACGAGACGGTGATCGCCGAAGAGGTCATCGAGGACGACATCGTCGCCGCCGAGGTCGCGCATCAGTTCGAGGCCGTGGTGGGCGAGGAGGCCGAGGCCGAGCCGGCCGAGTTCGCCGCCACCGCGGTGCTCGACGTGCTGCGCGCGTCCGGCTGGGCCGACGTGGCCGAGGCCACCGAGCTGCGGGCCGAGTCGGCCCGGCTGCGTGAGCTGCTCGCCGAGGTGATCCGCGACCACCGCGCCCGCGAGGCGTCGACGGCCGGCACCGAAAACCAGCAGCTGCACTGGCTGGTGCCGCTGCTGCGGGCAGCGCACGGCGTCGCCTTCGGCAGCCTCGGCGCGAAGGTCGCCCTGCGCACCGCGGTCCAGGACGTGCCGCCGGAGGTGCTGGCCTCAGCCGGCCTGCGGATCGACTACGGCGTCCCGCACGACTACGAGGAGGACCACCGCTAGCCGGCGGGCGGCTAGATCCGGCCGGCCGGGAGGTTCTGCAGGCGGACCTGGCCGCGGGCCAGCGTCCGCCCGGACTCGTCGGTGATCGCGACGAGCCACAGCTGCTGCAGCCGCCCGCGGTGGATCGGCGTGCCGGTCGCGGTCAGCCGACCGTCCCGCGCCGCCCGCAGGAAGTCGGTCTGGTTCGCCACCCCGACGACCTGACCGTCGGGGAACCACAGCGCCGCCGCGTAGCTCGCGACGGTCTCGATGACCGAGCAGTGCACGCCACCGTGCACGATCCCGTACGGCTGCAGCATGTCCGGCCGTACGTCCCAGGCGGCGACGACCTTGTCGCCACTGGCCTCGAGCATCTCCAGGCCCAGCCACTGGACGAAGGCGCCGGGATCCGGCGTCGGGTCGCTCACCCGGCCGAGCCTAGGCGAGAGCCGGCCGGGCTCAGCGCGGCACCCGCACCGTGATCGCCGCCGGCGCCACCCGTACGGCGAACTTCTTCGCCTCGCCCCGCGCGCCGCCGTCGAGCTCGACCGGCAGCGGTGAGTCCAGCTTGACCGAGAACGCCCGCCCGTGCGTCATCCGCACGTACGGCGACTTGTCCGACCGTCCGAACGCGACCCGGCCGAGCGTGCGCGCCCACTGCAGCGTGCCCGACGCGGTCATCACGCCGACCTCGATCTCGCCGTCCGTCGGGTCGGCGTCGTCGAACGCCGGCACGCCGCCGGTGATCCGCCCGACGTTCCCGAACAGCACACAGCTCGCCGGTCCCGTGTACCAGACCCGGTCGTCGACGGTGACCTCCGCGCCGACGGTCGGGCTGCGCAGTCCGGTCAGCCCGGACCGCACGTAGGCGAGCCGGCCGAGCCTGTCCTTGGCCTTCCGGTCCGCGCCGCCGACCAGCGTGGCGTCGAACCCGGCTCCGGCCATCACCGCGAAGTGCTCGCCGTCGAGGGTGCCGAGGTCGAGCGCTGCGGTTCTTGCCGTGCAGCGCGATCTGGACGGCCTCGGCGAGCTTGGTCGGGATGCCGAGGTTGGAGGCGAGCAGGTTGGCCGTGCCGGCCGGCAGCAACCCGACGGTGACGCCGGAGCCGGCCAGCGCGTCGACGGAGCGCTGCGTCATCCCGTCGCCGCCCCAGACGAGGACGAGCTCGGCGCCGGCGTCGAGGGCCTTGCGGGCCCGCTTCGGCGCCTTCTTCGACTTGTTCACCTCGTACCAGAGCGGGTCGGTCACGCCGGCCGCGTCCAGCGTCTCGCGCAGCGCGTCCAATCCGGCGCCGTGGAGCTTCTTCTTGCGGTGGGCCAGCACCGCTATCCGGTCAGACACGTCTGACCGTTACCCGCAGCGGGACTCGATCAAGCCCGCTCGGTGCACTCCGGTTACCGTGGGACTCGTGACCGAGGCGGAATGGCCGCTGTACGAGGTGTTCGTCCGGGGTCGGCAGGCCCTCGCGCACGTGCACGTGGGCTCGCTGCACGCGGCCGACGAGCAGATGGCGCTGCGCAACGCCCGCGACGTCTACACCCGCCGCAACGAGGGCGTGAGCATCTGGGTGGTGCGCTCGGAGCTCATCACCGCGGGCGGCCCGGAGCGCCGAGGAGCCGGGGCCGGTGCACCCGCACCCGACGTTCCCGGCGAGCTGATCCGCCCGCCCGTGGCACCCTGATCGCCATGGGGGAGCGCGGTGCGCTGCGGATCTACCTGGGCGCCGCTCCCGGCGTCGGCAAGACGTACGCGATGCTGGGGGAGGCGCACCGGCGGCTGGAACGCGGCACCGACGTGGTGGTCGGGCTTCGTGGAGACCTACGGCCGGGTGAACACCGCCGCACTGCTGGACGGCCTGGAGGTGCTGCCGCGCCGGACCGTGACCTACCGGGGCGCGCGGCTCGAGGAGCTGGACGTGGACGCCGTGCTGGCCCGGCGCCCGCAGGTGGTGGTGGTGGATGAGCTGGCGCATACGAACGCGCCGGGGTCGCGGCAACGGGAAGCGCTGGCAGGACGTGGAGGAGCTGCTGGCGGCCGGGGTCGAGGTGTTGACCACGGTCAACGTGCAGCACCTGGAGTCGCTCAACGACGTGGTGCAGACCATCACCGGGGTGCCGCAGCGGGAGACCGTGCCGGACGAGGTCGTCCGGGCCGCCGACCAGGTCGAGCTGGTCGACATCGCCCCCGAGGCGCTGCGCCGGCGGATGGCGCACGGCAACATCTACCCGGCCGACCGGGTCGACGCCGCCCTCGGTAACTACTTCCGCCTCGGCAACCTCACCGCCCTGCGCGAGCTCGCCCTGCTCTGGCTGGCCGGCAAGGTCGACGAACAACTCGACCAGTACCGCACCGACCACGGCATCGCCGCCACCTGGGAAACCCGCGAACGGGTCGTGGTCGCGCTGACCGGCGGCGCCGAAGGCGACACCCTGATCCGCCGGGCCGCCCGCATCGCCGCCCGCAACACCGGCGCCGACCTCCTCGCCGTGCACGTCACCCGCTCCGACGGGCTGACCGACACCAACCCGGCCAACCTGTCCCGGCAACGCGCCCTGGTCGAGAGCCTCGGCGGCACCTACCACCAAATCGTCGGCGACGACATCCCCACCGCCCTGCTCACCTTCGCCCGGGCCGAGAACGCCACCCAACTCGTCCTCGGCGCCTCCCGCCGCGGCCGCCTCGCGCAGCTGCTCTCGCCCGGCATCGGGGTGACCGTCACCGCCCGGTCCGGGTCCATCGACGTGCACATGGTCACCCACGCCCAGGCCGCCCGCGGGCGGGCCCGGCTGCCGCGGCTGTCGGCCGGCCTCACCCTGCGCCGCCGGCTGTACGGCGCGGCCACCGCCGTGATCCTGCTGCCGCTGCTCACGTTCGTGCTGACCGGCGCCCGCGGCTCGCTCAACCTGACCAGCGACGTGCTGCTGTTCCTGCTCGCCGTCGTCGCGGTGGCACTGGTCGGCGGGCTCTGGCCGGCGCTCGCCGCGGCGGTGGCCGCCTCGCTGCTGCTCAACTGGTTCTTCACCGACCCGACCGGCCGGTTCACGATCGCCGAGCGGAACAACGCGCTGGCGCTGGGGGTCTTCGCCGCGGTGGCCGCGATGGTGAGCGCGGTGGTCGACCTGGCCGCCCGGCGCAGCAGCCAGGCCGCCCGGTCCACCGCCGAGGCCGAGACACTGTCCACATTGGCCGGTGACGTGCTCCGCGGCGAGACCGCGCTGACCGCGCTGCTCGACCGGGTCCGGGAGAGCTTCGGGATGAGCTCGGCCGGGCTGCTCGAGCGGGACGCGGACCGGCCGGGCTGGCACGTGGTCGCGAGCTCCGGCAGCGCGCCGGCGCCGCGGCCGGAGGACGCCGACGTGGACGTGCCGGTCGCGGACGACCTCGCGCTGGTGCTGCGCGGCCGGCCGCTCGCGGCCGAGGACCGCCGGGTGCTCGGCGCGTTCGGCGCGCAGGCCGCGGTTGCGCTGCGGCAGCACCGGCTCGCCCTGGCCGTCGCCGAGGCCGAGCCGCTGGCCGAGGTCGACCGGACCCGGACCGCGCTGCTCGCCGCGGTCAGCCACGACCTGCGCTCGCCGCTGGCCTCGGCGAAGGCGGCGGTGTCGGCGCTGCGCAGCGACGGCGTGCAGTGGGGCGAGCCGGAGCGGGCCGAGCTGCTGGCCACCGCCGACGAGTCGCTCGACCGGCTGAGCCGGCTGGTGGAGAACCTGCTCGACCTGTCCCGGCTGCAGGCCGGCGCGCTCGCGGTCTTCCCGCAGCCGGTGGGGCTCGAGGACGTCCTGCCGGCGGTGCTGCGCGAGCTGGAGCCGGCGGTGGTGGAGTCGACGCTGGCGCTCGATCTGCCCGAGGTGATGGCCGACCCCGGCCTGCTGGAGCGCATCCTGGTCAACGTCGGGACGAACGCGGTGCGACACTCGCCGCCGGGCCGCCCGCCGCAGATCAAGGGCAGCGCGCACCGGGACCGGGTGGAGGTACGGGTGATCGACTTCGGACCTGGCGTGCCGGAGGCCGACTGGCAGCGGATCTTCGTGCCGTTCCAGCGGCTCGGCGACCGGGACAACACCACCGGCGTCGGACTCGGGCTGGCGCTGTCCCGCGGCCTGGCCGAGGCGATGGGCGGCACGCTGGAGCCGGAGCACACCCCGGGCGGCGGGCTGACGATGGTGCTCTCGCTGCCGGCGGCACCGGTGCCGGCCACGGCGCTGCCGTGAGCCGGGTCCTGGTCGTCGAGGACGACCCGCAGCTGCTGCGGGCGATGCGGATCACCCTGCACGCCCGCGGGCACGAGGTGGTCACCGCGGCCACCGGCCGCAAGGCGCTGTCCGAGGCGGCGGCGGCCCGGCCGGACCTGGTCGTGCTCGACCTCGGGCTGCCCGACCTGGACGGCGTCGAGGTCATCGAGGGCCTGCGCGGCTGGACCAGCGTGCCGATCATCGTGCTGTCCGGCCGTACGTCCGGCGGGGACAAGGTGGCCGCGCTGGACGCCGGCGCGGACGACTACGTGACCAAGCCGTTCGGGATCGAGGAGCTGCTGGCCCGGATCCGCGCGGTCACCCGGCGGGCGGCCGCCCCGGACGGCACCGGCAGCCCTGCGGTCGACATCGGCCGCTGGCGGGTCGACCTCGTCGACCGCCGCGTCACCGGCAGCGACGGCACCGCGGGCGAGGTCAAGCTCACCCCGACCGAGTGGAAGCTGCTGGAGGCGTTCGTCCGGCATCCCGGCAAGCTCATCGGCCAGCGCCAGCTGCTCACCGAGGTCTGGGGGCCGGCCGCCACCGGCGACACCTCCTCGCTGCGGCTCTACCTCAACCGGCTGCGCCGCAAGCTGGAGCCGGACCCGAGCCGGCCGAGGCACCTGCTGACCGAGCCGGGTCTCGGCTACCGCTTCCAGCCCTGACCCGCCAGCCGGGCACGTACGAGCCCGGCTGCCAGGCGGCTACGGCACCCCGCCGGACTCGGGGTTCGCGACCGCGGTCAACCTGCTCTGCGCGGTGCTCGGCTAGCCCTTGCGCCGGATCGTGTAGTGCAGCACCAGGAACGGGAAGCCGAACACCGAGAACGCGTGGTCGGCCCGCAGCTGGTCGCCGTCGGCCCAGACGTCCAGCTGCTCGGCGAAGCCGGGCACCGCGAGCGCGGTCAGGTCGCGGGTCTGCGGGTCGATGAAGGCCAGGTAGTGGCCGGGGTGCGGCAGGTCGCTGCGGCTGGTCAGGGTGAGCCCGCCGTCCGGGCGGCCGACCGGCAGCAGGGTCGCGGTGAAGTCGCCCTGCGGGACCGGGAAACCGACGCTGACGTACCCGCGGCCCTCGTGCCGGTACGTCGTGTAGATGCCGACGTAGATCGGCTCGTCGGTGTCCGCGGTGGACCGGATCCAGCCCCGTACGGTGATCGCCCCGGTCGGGTCGGAGACCGTGTCGATCCGGCTGCGCACGCCGCGCAGGGTCTCCTTCTGGTTGGCCGGCACGTTGGCCTGGCCGAGCGGGCGGGCGACCAGCGTGCGGTAGAGCAGGTAGCCGGGGCGGACCCACAGCCGCCACTCCGGCACGATGTCCAGCGCGAACCGGGTGGTGTGCTCGTAGAACTCGCGCACCAGCGGGTCGGCGCGGCTCGGGTCGAAGTCCGGCCCGGCCAGGTCGTCGAGGTCGGCGACGATGCCGACGTCCGGGTTCGCCGCGACGTACGTGCCGCCGAGCACGGAGGCCAGCTCGCGGACGTAGCCGGTGCCGACGTAGCGGGTGCGCGCCTCGAGCGGGACGACGAACGGCAGCTGGTCGGCCGGCACCGCGTCGGCCAGCAGCCGCACCTGCGCGTCCCGGAACACCGCCGCCGACAGCACCCGGAAGCCCACCACGGTGGCCGCCGCCAGGGTCGCCGCGTTGACCCGCGCCGCCCAGCAGCCGTCCCGCGGCCGCGCCGACGACCGGCCCGAGCGCCACCTTCTGCGGGCGGATCCCGAGCGCGCCGGCCACCGCCCCGGCCCCGACGGCGACCGCCCCGGGCCGCGCCCCCAGCCGCCCGGCCACCCATCCGGCCGGGGCCGCCAGCGCCCCACTGGCCGCGATCCGCGACCACAGCGCCGGGATCTCGTCGGGCTTCTGCCGGGCCCGGGCCACCGCCTCGACCGCCGCCATCCCGGCGGCCCCCAGCACGGCGGCCCGCACCGGCGCCCGCCCGGCCCCGACCGCCGCCCCGGCCACCGCCCCGATACCGGCGGCGAACCCGACCTGCTGCACCCGCTCCCCGTCCACGCACCGACCGTACTCAGGCCGCCACCGCCGGGCGGGCCCGGAAGACCCAGACCCGCAGCAGCAGGAAGCGCAGCACGGTCGCGGCCAGGTTCGCCGCGACGAGCACGCCGAGCTCGACCCCGAGCGGGACGGCGGCGGACAGCGCGTGCAGCACGGCCAGCGAGCCGCTGGTCAGCCCGAGCCCGAGCGCGAACACGACCAGCCCCTGCAGCTGGTGCCGCCCGGCGCCGGTCCGCCCGGTCACGCCGAAGGTCAGCCGCCGGTTCGCCGCGGTGTTCGCGACCGCGGTCAGCAGCAGCGCCAGCAGGTTCGCCGGCTGCGCCCCCATCGCCGAGCGCAGCAGCAGGAACAGGACCAGGTACGCCAGCGTGCTGGCCACCCCGATCCCGGCGAACCGGACCAGCTGCCGGGTCAGCCCGGCCGGCACCCCCGGCGTACCGGGGTCGAGCGGCGCCCGGCCGAACTGCGCGCGCAGCGCGGCGATCGGCAGCGCGCCGGTGGCCAGCGCGCGGGACACCCGGGCCACGCCGCGCAGGTCGGCCAGCGCGGTCGCGACGATGTCCACCCGGCTGTCCGGGTCGTCGATCCAGTCCACCGGCACCTCGTGGATGCGCAGCCCGGACCGCTCGGCCAGCACGAGCAGCTCGGTGTCGAAGAACCAGCCGTCGTCCTCGACCAGCGGCAGCAGGCCGGCGGCGACGTCGGCGCGGATCGCCTTGAACCCGCACTGCGCGTCGGAGAATCGCGTCGCCAGCGTGCCGCGCAGGATGAGGTTGTAGCCGCGGGAGATCACCTCCCGCTTCACCCCGCGCACCACCCGGGAACCCCGCGCCAGCCGGGTGCCGATCGCCAGGTCCGAGTGCCCGGACAGCAGCGGCGCGACCAGCGGGGCCAGCGCGGCCAGGTCGGTGGAGAGGTCCACGTCCATGTACGCCAGCACCGGCGCGTCCGAGGCCGACCACACCGCCCGCAGCGCCCGCCCGCGGCCCTTCTCGGCCAGGTGCACCACGGCGACCGCGGGCAGCTCGGCCGCGACCCGCCGGGCCACGGCGAGCGTGCCGTCGGTGGAGGCGTTGTCGGCCACGGTGATCCGGAACCGGTACGGGAAGCCGGCGGTGAGGTGCGCGTGCAGCCGGCGCAGGCAGGACTCGAGGCCGGCCTCCTCGTTGTGCACCGGCACCACGATGTCCAGGGCCGGCACCGGGGCGGGGACGGTCGCCGGCAGGGTCGCCGGCCGGGTCGCCTCCGTCGGCGCGGTTGCCGCAGTCGTCATGGCGTCGACGATCAGCAGGCCCGCTGTCGCCGCCCGGTGAGCCTGCTATGCGAGCCCTGTGGGGCCCTATCGGAGCCGGGTCAGCTCCACGGTGACGCCGAGCGACTGCGCGGCCGGCCCCGAGTAGACGCCGGCCAGCGGGCGCACGTCGGCGTAGTCCCGGCCGCGGGCGACCAGCACGTGCCGCTCGGCGACCTCGGACAGGTTCGACGGGTCGACCGGGACCCAGTCGCCGGCCCAGAACTCCACCCAGGCGTGGCTCTCCGCCGACACCGGCTGGTCCAGCGCCGCGTCCGGGCCGGGGTGCAGGTAGCCGGAGACGTACCGGGCCGGCAGCCCGGCCGAGCGCAGCAGCGCCAGCGCGAGGTGGGAGAAGTCCTGGCAGACCCCCTGACCGAGGGCGCGGGCCTCGGCCGAGGTGGTGCCGACCGAGGTGGCGCCGCGGACGTAGTCGAGCGTCTCGTGCACCCAGTGCGCCGCCGCCCGCCCGGTCTCCGCCGGCGAGCCGGCCGCCCGCAGCGAGCGGGCCACCGCGTCGAGCTCCTCCTCGGCCACCGCGTACCGGGACGGGGCCAGCAGCTCGGCGAACCGGTCCCGGACCGCCGGTGCGGACAGCGTGTCCCAGCCGACGTCCGGAGCGGCGACCGGACCGGCCGTCTCGACCACCGAGGTCGCGGTCACCACCAGCTCGGTGTGCGGCACGTGCACGTCGAACGCGTGCACCTGGGTGCCCCAGTAGTCGACGTACCGCAGCGTGCGGGAGTCGGGGCGGATCTCCAGCCGGCTGGTGAGCAGGTGCTGCCCGCCCGCGCTGGCCGGCGTCATCCGCACCTCGTTGTACGACGCCCGGGCCGGCGACCCGTACTGGTAGCCGGTGCGGTGCCGGACCGCGATCCGCCAGCTCATCTCCCGCACCTCGCTCACCGGCTCGCGCTGCCAGCCCCCGCGCTGCACTCATCTCCCGCTCCTCACGGGGCCGCGCCCATCCAGTCGGCCTCTTCGCGGTTCCAGCCGACCACCGCGGACGATGCCGAAGTAGCGCCCGCCGACCGCCTCGCTGACGTCGGAGACCCCGCGCTGGATCGACTGCAGCCGCTCCGGCAGGCCCGTGCCCGAGCGCGCTCCGGCGGACAGGAACTCCAGGTCGGTGCGGACCCGGCCGATCAGCCGGCGCGCCTCGGCGGCCTGGCCCGACCGGCCGTCCCACTCGGCCGCCGGCTCCAGCCGGGCCAGCGCCTCCTCGCCGACGGTCAGCGCGTGCAGCACCGAGCGCGGGAACTGCCGGTCCAGCAGCAGGAACTCCAGCACCGGCCGGCCGGCGACCCGCGCTGGTACGCCGCAGGTACGCCTCGTGCGCCGAGCACGCCCGCAGCGTGGTCACCCAGTGCTCGTCCTCCCGCGCCGGCGTGCCGACCGCGGCGGCGAGCAGCCGGGCGGTCATGTCGGCCCGCTCCAGCGACCGGCCCAGGGCGAGGAAGTCGTAGCCGGCGTCCCGGCTGATCGTCGACGCGACGTAGCCGGAGTACATGGCCGCGCGGTGCCGCACGTACGAGCAGAACGGCGCCGGGCCGAACTGCCGGGCCGCCGAGATCCGCCGCGGCAGCTCGAGGTAGGTCGTGTTGAGGCACTCCCAGATCTCGCCGGACAGCGACTCGCGCACGCCGCGGGCGTTCTCCCGGGCCGCGGCCAGCGAGCCGGCGATCGCCGACGGGTTGCCCAGGTCGTACGCGAGCAGGTCGAGCACCTCGCGCATGGTCGCCGGCAGCGGGTCCGGACCGGTGTCCCGCAGGCCCATCACGGTCGCGACGACCGTGCAGGTCTCGGTCTCGTCCACGGCCGGGTCGACGATGATCTGGTGGAAGTGCACGTCGAGCAGCCGGGCGGTGTCCTCGGCCCGCTCGGCGTACCGGCCGATCCAGAACAGCGCCTCGGCGGCCCGGCTCAGCACCGGGCCCGTCCCGAGTTCACGGCGAGCGGCGTGTCCCGGCTCAGCACCGGGGCCCCTGCTGCTGTTGCTGCTGGGCCTGTTCGGTGGCCGGACCGGGGTCGGGCGCCTGCGCCGGCAGCGTCCCGGCGAGCAGGTCCGGCGGCGGCGTCCGCCGGCCGGCGGCCGGGGCCGGGAGGTGAGCACCCAGGTGTCCTTGGACCCGCCGCCCTGCGAGGAGTTGACCACCAGGCTGCCCTCCCGCAGCGCGACCCGGGTCAGCCCGCCGGGCAGCACCTGACCCGCTCGCCGTCGTTGGTCGCGAACGGCCGCAGGTCCACGTGCCGCGGCCGAGCACGTCGCCGTCCTGGGACGGCACCGTGGACAGCAGCACCAGCTCCTGGGCGACGTACGCCCGCGGGCAGCTCGGCGACCTTCCGCGTCATCTCCGCCAGCTCCTCGTCGCTCGCCTGCGGGCCGATCACGATGCCGTGCCCGCCGGAGCCGTCGACCGGCTTGAAGACCAGCTGGTCGGCCCGGGCCAGGCAGTCGGCCCGCACGTCCGGGTCGTCCAGCCGGTACGTCGGCACGTTCGGCAGCAGCGGCTCCTCGCCCAGGTAGTAGCTGGATCAGCTCGGGCACGTACGTGTAGGTCAGCTTGTCGTCGGCGACGCCGTTGCCGATCGCGTTGGCGAGCGTGACGTTGCCGGCCCGGGCCGCGTTGACCAGGCCGGGGCAGCCGATCATCGAGTCCGGCCGGAACTGCAGCGGGTCGAGGAAGTCGTCGTCGATGCGCCGGTAGACCACGTCGACCCGGCGCTGGCCGCTGGTCGTGCGCATGTAGAGCACGTTGTCCCGGCAGACCAGGTCCCGGCCCTCGACCAGCTCGATGCCCATCTTGCGGGCCAGGAACGCGTGCTCGAAGTACGCCGAGTTGTGCACCCCGGGCGTCATCAGCACGACGGTCGGGTCGCTCACCCCGCGCCGGCGCGGTGGCCCGCAGCGAGTCGAGCATCGTCGCGACGTAGGTCGGCCACCGGCTGCACCTGCTGCTCCAGGAACAGGCCGGGGAAGACCCGGGTCAGCGCCTCCCGGTTCTCCACCACGTACGAGATCCCGGACGGGACCCGCAGGTTGTCCTCCAGCACCCGCATCACCCCGTCCGAGCCGCGGACCAGGTCGATGCCGGCCAGGTGCACCCGCACGCCGTTCGGCGGCTGGATGCCGGCGGCCGCGCGGGCGAAGTTGCTGCTCGTGACGACCAGCGAGTGCGGCACGACGCCGTCGGCGAGCACCTGCCGCTCGCCGTAGACGTCGGCGAGGAACGCCTCCAGCGCCCGGACCCGCTGGGCCACCCCGGCCTCGATGTGCTCCCACTCCGGCTCCGGGATCAGCCGGGGGATCAGGTCGAGCGGGAAGACCCACTCCCGGCCGGAGGAGGAGAACGTGATGCCCTGCTCCAGGAAGCTGCGGGCCCGGGCCGCGCCGCGCTCGGTCAGATCGGCTGCGGACAGCAGCTGAAGCGCCTCGTAGAGCGACTTGGTGTGCGGGTACGGCACGCCCTGCGCGTCGACCATCTCGTCGTACGCGGCGCTGCGATAGCCGGCGAGCAGCCCTCCACGACGCAGTCTTACCCCGATCGTGTTACGGGGACTTTGCACACCGTTCCAGAAACCGTCGAGAACGGCCGCCGATGTCGCGCTGTCCGGACAGGTCCTAGTACCTAGGTCCAGTAGCCCTGAGCCGGTTGGTCCAGTGAAACTTCAACTACCCGAACCACACATGCTCCGCCCCACACATACAGGAGTTCCCGGTGAAGAAGTCCCTGAAGCTGAGCCTCGGCTCCGTGGTCGTCGCCGGCGCCCTCGGCGCCATGTTGATCCCCGCCACCTCCGCGTCGGCGACCGAGGAGTCGCCGTCCGTCTGCGCGGCGGGCACCGACGCCGTCGACGTCCCGTACGCGTTCACCGCCGACAACACGCCGGAGCTTGCCGGCACCGTCTGCGTCGTTTCCGGTACCACCCAGTTCGCCTCGGTGAGCGTCACCGACGGTTGGTCGGCGCAGGTGAAGTCGGACGGCACGTCCAGCAGCGCCCGTACCGAGGTTCGTTTCACCGAGTCCGCCACCCGCGACCGGGTCGAGCTCCGCTACGAGCCCGGCCGCATGGAGATCAAGTAGTCCACCCCGCCAGAGCGCCCCGCCTCCGTATCCCCCGTCCGGAGGCGGGGCGCTCGGCGCGTCCACGGCCCCGTGGCGTAATGCGCCGGAAACGCACGTCGGGCAGGGTGGGGTGATGGACGCCCGTCGGCAGCTTCGGGTCGGCTGCGAGTTCCGCTACACCGCGGCGGTCGACACGCCGGCCGTCTTCCAGGTGGTCCCGCCTGGACATCGGTCCGGCCATGGTCCGCAGCCGCAGACCTGGGCGACCGACCCCGACCTGCCCCGGCACGGCTACACCGACCTCTACGGCAACCCCTGCCAGCGGCTGACGCTGCCGGCCGGCCCGTCCACGCTCCGGTTCGACGCGCTGGTCTCGGTGCCGGACGCGACCGAGGAGGTGGCTCCGGACGCGCCCGAGACGCCGGTCACCGACCTGCCGGACGAGGTGCTCATCTACACGATGCCGAGCCGGTACGTGCTGCCGACGTGCTCGGCGACGAGGCCTGGGCGGCCTTCGGCTCGACGCCGCCCGGGTACGGGCGGGTGCAGGCCGTCTCGACCACGTGCACGACGCGGCTCCAGTTCGAGCTGGGCAGCAGCACGCCGCTGACCACCGCGGCCGACGTCTGGGCGGCCGAAGCGCGGGCGTCTGCCGCGACTTCGCGCACGTCGCGCTGAGCTTCCTGCGCGCGCTCAACATCCCGGCCCGGTACGCCTTCGGCTACCTGCCCGACCTGGACGTGCCGCCGGCCCCGGAGCCGATGGACTTCGCCGCCTGGATCGAGGTCTGGCTGGGCGGCACGCTGGTACACCTTCGACCCGCGCAACAACGCCCACCGCAAGGGTCGGGTGCTCATCGGCCGCGGGCCGGGACGCGCTGGACGTCGCGATGGTCACCACGTTCGGCGGGCCCGGTGCTGGAGCGGATGGAGGTCTGGGCCGAGGAGGTGGCGCGGCGTGACCGGCTGGCTGGACCGGCCGTTGCTGGCGCTCGACTGGCTGCCCGCTCGACGTCGACGGCGCCGAGTCGGTCACCTACCTGCTGCACCAGGTCTTCCGCTACGACTACGACGGGCCGGCGTACGACGTGCGGCAGCGGCTGGTCGGGCTGCCCCGGGCGCGGCACGGCAACCTGCACCGGCGGGCGCGGCACGGTCTCGGTCACCGACTCGGCCGGCGTCGGCGTACCGGGCAGTCACCGCCCGGACGCCGACGGCAACGAGGTCGTCGCGGTCGAGCTGCCGGTGGTCGCGTCGGCGGTGGAGTTCACCGCTGGCCGCGCTGGTCGAGCGGATCGGGCCGGCCGCGGACGTGCTGCTGCCGGCGGCCGCGCTGGCCGACCCGCGGCTGCTGGTGCCGACCCGGCTGACCGGCCCGTCGCCGGAGCTGTGGGACCTGGCCGAGTCGCTGCGGGCGGCGTACGCGCGTCGACGCGTCGACTTGGCCGAGGCGCTGTGCCTGCGGCTGCGGTCGGAGCTTCACTTCGCCTTCGACACCACCACGGTCACGACCACGGCCGCCGAGGCGTACGCGCTGCGCCGCGGGGTGTGCCAGGACTTCGCGCACGTCATGCTCGCCGTCTGCCGGGCTCGCCGGCATGCCGGCCCGGTACGTCTCCGGTCACCTGCTCGGCGAGCAGGGCGGCAGCCACGCCTGGGTCGAGGTGCTGGTGCCGGACGGGCCGGGCGCCCGGGCGCTCGCGTTCGACCCGACCAACGGCTGCCGGGTCGGCGGCCGGCACCTGCCGGTCGCCGTGGGCCGGGACTACGCCGACGTCGCCCCGACCTCCGGCGTCTACTCCGGCTCCGCCCGCGGCCAGCTGACCTGGTAGCCCAGCGTCAACGCCGCCGGCATCACCGCCGCCTGACCCCGACGGTGCACGGCCACCGCCTGCCTCCGGGCGACACGCGTCGCGGGCGGCGATCGCGGCGCCGCGCGCGCCGGCCATGTCCCGGTCCGGCACCAGCTCCAGCGTCGCCACCTTCTCCTGCTCGTCCCGCAGCTGCAGGTGCATGCGGACCCGGTCGAGGAACCAGACCGGAAGCGCGGCTGGCTCTCCACCACCCCGCCGCCGAGGAAGTACGCGTGCGGGTCGGTGAAGTTCGCCGCGATCGTGAACAGCCGGCCGAGCGCCATCGCCTGCTGCTCGAACACCGCCAGCGCCAGCTCGTCGCCGGCCTCGGCCAGCCCGCGCACCTTCATCGCCGCCGCCCGGATCGGCTGCAGCCTGGGCCAGCGGATGGTCCGGGTAGCGGCTCAGCCAGTAGGGGAGCAGGTTCTTCACGATCCCGGTCAGCGAGGCCACGCTCTCCGCGTCGCCGACGAAGCCGCAGTTGCAGACCGGCAGCGGCTGGTCCGTCGGCGAGCAGCCCGTGCATCGGGATCTGCACGTGTCCGAGCTCGCCGGCCATCCCGGCCGCTCCCTTGACGACCCGGCCACTCTCCACGACGCCGCCGCCCAGGCCGGTGCCGACGATCGCGGCGACCGAGGAGCGCCGATCGGCCTCCACCCCGAAGTGCAGGTGGTGCGCGTACAGCGCGGCCGCGTTGGCGTCGTTGGTGTAGACGACCGGCAGGCCGAGCTTGGTCTCCAGCGCGCCGCGGATGTCGAAGCCGCGCCACTCCGGCTGGTTGAAGTTCGTCGAGCCCTTGGACGAGATCACCCCGTCGGCGCTGGCCGGGCCGGGGGTGTCGAGGCCGACCGCGACGACCGCGCCCGGCGGCAGGCCGGTCTGCGCGAGCACCGCGTCGAACGCCTCGGCGCAGCGCGTCCAGCGTCGCCGGCGGCCCCTCCAGCACCCGGCTCGGCGTCTCGCACAGGTCGTCGACGAGGAACCGGCCGAAGCCGTCGAGCACGGTCGCGTTGGTCGCGGTCCCGCCGATGTCGAGGCCGACGACCACACCCGGGGTGACTGAGGGACGCAGGAGACATGACCACCTCGCTGGGGTGCGGCCGGCCGGCCGCCCAGCGGGACGGCCTGCCTCGCAGTCTGGCAGGCGGTTCCGGCTCGTCCCAGCCCCACCGGCCGGATGCCGCAAAGGCCGTCGGCCCGACCCGCCGGACCGGCCGGACGCAAGACCGCCCGCCCGACCACTGGGTCGAACGGGCGGTCCGGACCTACCACAGCCGAAGCCTTGCCGTACGCCGTTCGGCTCTCTATGGTTCAGCGAACGGCGGGCACTCAGTCTCGTGCACGATGTACCAGCAGGCGCTGCAGTCGGTGACGTGCCTGGGGGTCGGCGGCGACGCGCCGGAGGACGTCGGCCAGCTGGACGGCGACGGCGGCGGCCAGTGCCACGCCGGCGGCGATGAGCGCGCGGACGAGCTTCACTGGAATCTCCTGGAGGGACTGGACAGCAGGGCTGACATCCAAGCGGACGAGCGGCGACAGGATGCCATGATCGTGTCCAGTTCCGGCCATCCGTGGTAACCGCATACGGTCTGACCTTCGTGCTCGCCTAAGGGGCAGATGGTTCGTATCGTCGGGCACGCGTTGTCCGGTACCGGACACCGGCGCCTCGCGTGCGGGCTAGTCCGTCCGGTTTCGCGCTGACGTGGCGGCCGAGACTGGTCAGTCTCGGTCGCGAGCACTTGCCTCGGCGCGGCCGATGCCCGAATGTCATCTCGGCCCGGGTTCCACCTGGCACTGTCCCCGTCCCGGTCGGGAGCGCGGTGCCGAGGTGCCGGGCCGCCGGCGGCGCCCCTGGCGCCCGACCGGTGTCGTGGCCGGGCACGGCCGGGCGTGTCCCCGCCCGGCCGGCCCGGACCTCGACGTGTCAGCTCTGCGTGGCAGCGCTCTGTCGCCATTCGGGTCGTGCTGCGTTGTCCGGGTTCGCCCGGACGGTTAGGGTCTCTCCGTACCCGAGCGGAGAGCGACAGTCGGTGGCGTTGGAGATCCTCGGCCTTGACGGTCTGTCGGAGTCCGTCTATCGGGCGATGCTCGCGAACCCCGACGCCGATCTGACGCGAGCTCGCCGGACGCGCTCGGTGTCCCGGTGGCCGAGGTCGACGCGGCTCTGAAGCGGCTGGTCGAGCTCTCGCTGGTGGCCGAGCGGGCATCCGGGCGGATCTACGTGCCGATCAGCCCCGACGTCGCCCTGGACGCGCTGCTGTCGCTGGAGCAGGCGGAGATCTCCCGCCGGGAGCGGCAGCTGCTGCGAGGCCCGGGCGGAGCTGTCCCGGCTGGTCCGCAGCACCGACGACCGCGCCGGCGCCGGTCCGGGAGGTCCGCCGGATCGACGGCCAGGACCGGGCGCATGGAGGTGCTGCGGGAGCTGCTCGCCCGCTGCTACCAGGAGGCGCTCAACGTCCTGCCCGGCAACCCCGGTGCCGGCCGAGCTGCTCGCCGATGCGCGCCGAGCACGACCTGGCCTTGCTCAAGCCGCGGAGTCCGGCTCCGGCACGCTGTACACCCGCCAGCCAGCTCGCCGACGAGCCGATGCGCGACTACATGCACATGGTGCGCGAGCACGGCGCCGAGGTCCGGATCGCCGACACGCTGCCGCACCGGCTGCGTGATCTTCGACCGGACGGTGTCGTTCCTGCCGGTGGATCCGCGCCGGCCGGGCGGCGGTGCGCTGGTCGTGCGCGAGCCGGCGATCACCGCGAACCTCGTCATGCTCTTCGAGTCGCTGTGGGCCGGCGCGCAGACGCTGGAGGAGGCGGTGGCCGGCGGCCGCGCCGGCGGCCTCGGAGCTCGACCGGTCGGTGCTCATGCTGATGAGCAGCGGGGTGAAGGACGAGGCGGCGGCCAGACAGCTCGGCATCTCCGACCGGACCTACCGCCGGCACGTGGCCGACATCCTCCTGCGGCTCGGCGCGTCCAGCCGGTTCCAGGCCGGCGTGGAGGCGGTCCGCCGCGGCTGGCTGTGACCCTCGCCGCGTCGGTGATCGGCGACGTAGTGCCGTTCAGTCACTGAGCCGCTGCAGACCTGGTGTCCGGAAAGCGCGGATCGTGCGTCCAGGAAGGCCCCGCCGGCCGCAGCCACGCGCCGTGGGATCACGCGATCGGCACCGCGCGGAGGCCGAGAGCGGCAGCGGCCAGGAGCTAACCGTGGAGATTCGGGCGAACGGGCGCGCCGGGACCTCCCGGCAGGACGCGGGTCGAGTCCCTGAGACCGGGCCCGCCGGCGTCCGCCGCGACAGCCGCCTCGTCAGGTGTACGAACGGCAGTTGGACTGACCGCTCGATCGAATAGGCCGTACGGGGGCCTGTGGCGCGGGTCTCGGATGCCGATGGCAGCGCAGCGTGTTCCTCCGAGTCGTGCGGACGGTTGCGCGGCGGGCCTGGGTGATGTGGGGACTCGGCGTCTTCGCGTACACGGTGGCGGTCTTCCACCGCGCCTCGCTCGGCGTCGCCGGCCTCGACGCGCAGCAGCGCTTCGGTATCAGCGCCGGCGGTGCTGTCGCCTGCTTCGGTGTCGCTCCAGCTCGGCGGTGTACGCGGGGCTGCAGGTGCCGGTCGGTGTGGTGCTGGACCGGGTCGGCTCGCGCCGGCATGATCGTCGCCGGCGCGGCTGCTCGATGGCCGGCGGGCAGCTGCTGCTGGCGACCGCCGGCAGCGTGCCGGCTCGGGCTCGCGGCCCGGGTGCTCGTCGGCGCCGGCGACGCGATGACGTTCATCAGCGTGCTGCGGCTGATCCCGGCGCTGGTTCCCGGCCCGGCGGGCGCCCGCTGGTGACCCAGCTGACCGGGCATGCTCGGGCAGGCCGGGCAGATCGTCGCCGCGTTCCCGCTCGTCGCCGGCTGCACGCGGCCGGCTGGACGCCGACGTTCGTCGGCGGCCGCCGGGGTCGGCCTGGTCGCCGCGGTCGCTGTGGCCGTCGGCCTGCGCAACGCGCCGCCCGGGAGTGACGATGGTCGCGGCGCGCCGGCCGGCTCGGACGCGCTGCGGCGCGTCGTGGCGGGAGCCCGGCACCCGGCTCGGGCTGTGGACGCACTTCGTCACGCCAGTTCTCCGGCAACGTGTTCGCGCTGTTCTGGGGCTACCCGTACCTGGTGCGAGGCGCAGGGCCTGCTCGCCGGCCGCGGCCGGCGCGCTGCTCACCCTGCTCGTCGTCGCCGGCATGGGCGATCGGGCCGCTGCTCGGCGCGCTGGCCGGGCGGCTGGCCGCTGCGGCGCTCGGTGCTGGTGCTCGGCGTCGTCGCTCAGCAGCGCCGCTGGCCTGGGCGCGTGGTGCTGCTGTGGCCCGGGCAGGCGCCGGTCTGGCGCTGCTCGTCGGTGCTGGTGCGTCGTGCTGGCCGGGAACGGGCCGGGCTCGATCCTCGGCTTCGACTTCGCCCGCACCGAGAACCCGCCGGCCCGGCTCGGCAGCGCGACCGGGATCGTCAACGTGGGCGGGTTCGTCGCGACGCTGCTGATGATCCTGGTGGTAGGGCTCCTGCTGGACGCCTCGGGCTCCTACCGGGTGGCGATGAGCGCGCAGTACGCATTCTGGGCGGTCGGGCTGGTCGGAGTGCTGGCGACCCGGCGGCAGGTGCGGCGGCGGCGCAGCATCGTGATCGACCCGTTCCCGCGGGCAGTGGCGCGCCGCCTGGCCGCCGCCCGCTCCTGACGTCCGCCCGCTCGTGACCGTCGCCCCGCTCGTGACCGTCGCCTGCCGCTCGTGTCCGTGCCGCCTCGTGACGCTGGCGGCTCGTGACGCGCCCGCTCGTGACGCGCGCTCGTGACTGTCGCTCCGCTCGTGACTGTCGCTCGGCTCGTGACTGTCGCTCCGCTCGTGACTGTCGCTCCGCTCGTGACTGTCGCTCCGCTCGTGACTGTCGCTCAGCGCGCTGGCGGCTCGTGATCGCTGCCCTTTCGGGCGGGCTCCGGCGACCGGCGGCTCCCGATGCGGACCGGAGCGGTTAGGTTCGGGGTACCGAGCTCGCACCGACTGACACCTGCGCGTGCAGGCGCCGACACTCGACGAGGAGTGCGCATGACCGCCTTCGTGGACGCCCACCGGGAGACCCTCGACCGGGCGCTCGCCGCGATCGCCGACCGTGGCTACTGGTCCAACTACCCCGAGTCGCCCAGCCCCCGCGTGTACGGCGAGGCCGCCGCGGCCGACGGGCTGGCCGCGTACGAGGCCCACCTGGGCCGGCGGTTCGACCTGAACCAGCCCGGCACCGTCGGCTGGGTCGGCGCCGAGCGCTCGCCGTACGGGCCGGAGCTCGGGGTGACCTACCCGCAGGCCGACCTCGACGTGCTGCTGGCCGCCGCCCGGGAGGCGATGCCCGCCTGGCGGGACGCCGGCCCGGAGCTGCGGGCCGCGGTCTGCGTCGAGATCGTGGACCGGATCAACAAGCGCAGCTTCGAGCTGGCGAACGCGGTCATGCACACCAGCGGGCAGGCGTTCGTGATGGCGTTCCAGGCCGGTGGGCCGCATGCCCAGGACCGTGCGCTGGAAGCGATCGCGGTGGCCTACTCGGAGCAGACCCGGGTGCCGGCGACCGCGCGCTGGGAGAAGCCGCAGGGCAAGCGGCCGCCGCTGGTCATGGAGAAGACGTTCACCGTGGTGCCACGCGGGATAGGCCTGGTGATCGGCTGCTCGACGTTCCCGACCTGGAACTCGTACCCAGGGCTGTTCGCCTCGCTCGCCACTGGCAACGCGGTCGTGGTGAAGCCGCATCCGGCGGCGATCTTGCCGCTGGCGATCACCGTCTCGATCGCCCGTGACGTGCTGGCCGAGGCCGGCTTCTCGCCGAATCTGGTCACGCTGGTCGCCGAGAACCCGGGCGGGACGGTCGCGTCCGAGTTGGCGGTGCGGCCGGAGGTGCGGATCGTCGACTTCACCGGGTCGACCGCGTTCGGGCAGTGGCTGGAGGAGCACGCCCGGCAGGCCGCGGTCTACACCGAGAAGGCCGGCGTCAACATGGTGCTGGTCGACTCGACCGACGACTACGCCGGGATGCTCGGCGAACCTGGCCTTCTCGCTGTGCCTCTACAGCGGGCAGATGTGCACGACCCCGCAGGACCTGCTCGTCCCCGCCGACGGGGTCGGGACGCCCGAGGGCCGCAAGTCGGTGGACGAGTTCGCGGCCGACCTCGGCGCGGCGGTGGAGAAGCTGCTCGGCCCGGACGCGCAGGCCGTCGAGCTGCTCGGCGCGATCGTCAACGACGGCGTGCTGTCGCGTGTGGACGGTGCCGGGGCGCTCGGCGACGGTCGTCATCCCGTCCCGGACGCTGACCCACCCCGCGTACCCGCAGGCGCGGGTACGGACGCCGGCGCTGGTGCGGGTGCCGGCCGAACGGGTCGAGACCTGGGGCGCGGAGTGCTTCGGGCCGGTCTCGTTCCTCGTCGTCACCGACACCACCGAGGACGCGCTCGAGCTGATCCGCCGCACGGTGACCGCCCGCGGCGCGCTCACCGCGGCCGCGTACTCGACCGACGAGAAGGTGGTCGAGTCCGCCCGCGCGGTCGCGATCGAGTCCGGCGTCGCGCTGTCGGAGAACCTCACCGGCGGCGTGTACGTGAACCAGACCGCGGCGTACTCCGACCTGCACGCGACGGGCGCCAACCCGGCCGCGAACGCCGCGTACACGGATGCGCACTTCGTCGCCGGCCGGTTCCGGGTGATCCAGACCCGCCGACACACGACCTAGGATCGCGGCCGTGGCTGGGCTTCCCGAGGACGGTGTGCTCGAGCGGGTGCGGGCGCTGTGTCTGGCGCTGCCCGAGGCGACGGAGAAGCTCAGCCACGGCGAGCCGACCTGGTTCGTCCGCAAGGTGTTCGTGTCGTTCGCCGACCGGCACCACGACGACCGCGTCGCGATCTGGTGCGCGGCGCCGCCGGGTGCGCAGGAGGCTCGGGTCTCGGCCGACCCGACCCACTACTTCGTCCCGCCGTACGTGGGCGGCCGCGGCTGGCTCGGCGTCTACCTCGACGTCCCGGTCGACTGGGACGAAGTCGCCGACGTCATCACCGACGCCTACCGGCAGATCGCGCCCAAACGCATCGCTCGCCCGACTCGACGACTAGCCACCGAGGGCGCCCTTGCCGAGCACGCCGCTCGGCGTGGACGGTGTCGACCCTGCCTTCTCCTCGCTGATCGCGAGCACGGGGTAGCCGTCCAGCGACCGGGTCAACCGCAGCGGGTAGGAGTGCAGCCCGGCCGCGGTCACCTCGAAGGTGCCGACGACCTGCGGCGTCCCGCCGTCCTCGGCCGGCACGCCCCAGACGTAGTACGCCGTGCCCCGGCCGGTGTTCGGCGGCAGCATGTCGGTGACGACGTCTGCCCCGTGCTGGTGCGCGACCACGGTCGCGATCGTCTCGCTGCCGGCGCTGAGCGCCGCGATCCGGTCCGTCACCGGCGCGGGCCGGATGACCTCCCACGTCGTCACGGCCGACCCGACCACGAGCACCGCCGCCGCCAGCGCGTACGCCAGCCGCCGTGGCCCCCGCATCGCCCGAGCCATCCGCCCCGGCCCGGCCCCCCTCGGCCGCCGCCCCGCCTCACCCCCGGACCCAGAGCCCCCACCGAGCCGACTCCCCGACCGACCCACGTCACCCCTGGACGCGGACCCGACAGCACGCCGACCCTCCGCCCGGTCCGCTTCCCGGTCGGACGCAGGCCTGGCAGTCCGCCGACCCTCTACCCGGTCGGCTTCGCCGGACGCGTGCCTTGCAGTTCGCTGACTCTCCGCCCGGTCCGCCCTGCCGTCGGACGCGGGCCGGGAAGTCCGCTGACTCTCGGGCCGGTCCGCCTCGTCGTCGGACGCAGGCCTTGCAGTCCGCTGAACCTCCGACTGGTCCGCCGCACCGGGCGCGGGACGCACAGCGGGCAGAAGGTCCGATTGACCCGGTCGGGCGCCCGGTTGGCCCTTTGGGCCGTGCGGAAGCGCCGCAGCGAGCACGCGCTCTCGCAACCGCGCCGGCGGGGCAACATCAGGCACCCCGTAGGCGAGCTCGGCCGCGATGTCGAGCGCCGCGTAGGCGGCTCGCGTGCACCGCTCGCACCCGTCCCGGTGCGCCTCGAAGATCGCCTGGTCGGCCGGCTCCAGTGCGTTGACGGCCCAAGCGACCGCCAGCGCCTCGTACTCGTCGTGATCCGTGGGGAGAGTCGGAGTGCTCACCGCCGGCCTCCCTCAGGGTCGTCGCTCACGTCCTGGTCTGGTCGGCCGTGCGGCCTGGTTCGGCAGTGCGGCCTGGTTCGGCGGCGCGGCCTGGTTCGGGGCGCGGCCTGGTTCGGCAGCGCGGCCTGGCTCGGCGGCGCGGCCTGGCTCGGCGGCGCGGCCGGGCTCGGCGGCCTCCCTACCGGCTTCGGCCGCGACCCCGTGCAGGTCGGCCAGGTCGTCCAGTGCCTTCCGCAGGTTGTGCATCGCCCGATGCATCCGGGTCTTCACGGTGCCGATCGGGGTCCCGATCAGCGCCGCGATCTCGCGCTGGGTGTAGCCGCCGTAGTAGGCGAGCGTCATCGCCTCGCGCTGCGATTCGGGCAACGCCCGCAGGGCCCGACGGACCCGCTCGCCGCGCATCCGTTCCTCGACCGCGTCCTCCGGCCGGCTCGCCGGGGGATCGGACATGTCCAGTGCTTGGACGGCCTGCAGCGCGAGCGCCCGCCGCCGCACCGCCTCCTCCCGCCGTACCGCGTCGACGGCCTTGTGGTGCACGGCGGCGAGCAGCCAGGTGGCGAACCCACCACGGCCGGCCTGGAACCGTCCTGGCTGCCGCCAGACAGCGAGGAAGACCTCCTGCACCGCCTCCTCGGCGAAGACGCGATCGCCCGTCACCCGGCGGGCGAGCGAGTAGGCCGGGCGCGCATAGCGGTCGTACAGCTCCTCGAGAGCCTGCGCCTCGCCGGCAGCCACCCGCTCGACGAGCGCCGCGCACCAGGCATCCTCGTCGGATCGGGAGGACGGCGGCGGCGTGTCGGCCACCATCTCCACGCCCCCGCATTCGACGCGAGGCCTGGAAACGGTTCCCTCACCGTTCCGAACGCCAGCTTGCCGACGGTGCGGATCTCGGTCAGATCGCCGCGCGCACCGCCTGCACGTCTGCGGCGTCCAGCAGCCCGATCCCGGCAGCGTGCTCGGCGATCTGCACGCTGTTCTCCACGACCAGCATCGGCACGCCAGATGCAGCGACTCGGCGGACCAGCCCGCGCAGCTCGACCGCGCGCTTCGCCGGCATGCCGAGCGCAGCGTCCTCGACGGCGAGGATCACCCGCAACGCGGCCGCAGCCAGCCGTCGCCGGCGCCCGTAGCGCATCCAGCGACGCTACCGGCCGCCCGGGCACGACCCTGCCGCCGTGATCGACCTCTGCGCCGATTCTGGCTGTCCCGCCCAGCTGGGTCTCCGCGAGGTGGACTAGCCCCGCCGGATGAACCGGCGGGTCGCCGGCTCGCGAATGTCCAGCGTGGCAGCAGCATCCGTCAGGCGCGGCCATGGCGACGACGCCGACCTGGCCGACGCCGTGCACCAGATCCTGGCGACCTTGACCGACCTGCGCCGTGATACCTCGGCTTCCGAGCTCCGCGATCGCGTCGCGCTCGTGCAGTGGCTGCGTGTCGAGCTCGCGGCGGTCGAGACGCTGCTGATGGCCTCGTACGCGCAGCGGTCGGGCATCGCCGACGCGACACCGAGACCTGCTCAACCCGGCTGACGCCCGGTGCCACCGCGAATTGTCGGTGGAACGGCGAATGATGGCGAGGTGCGGTGTGTCGTCGTCCCGGAGGAGGAGAACGGAGCCGGCTGGCTTCGTCCTGTCGACGAGGACGGCACGCCGACGGGACCGGTCGAGCGAGCCGACGACCTTGCCGCCGCCATCACGGCGGACGAGCGGGACCGGAACACGCGCTGGGTGCTGCCCGCCGCCGAGACGACGTACCCGAGGCTGCTGGCCGCCGACGTCGTCCTCGCGCGGTGCGTGGACCT
Organism: uncultured Actinomycetota bacterium; assembly: GCA_963770145.1. Lineage (GTDB taxonomy): Bacteria > Actinomycetota > Actinomycetes > Mycobacteriales > CADCTP01 > CADCTP01. The sequence continues at coordinate 91,077 of CAVYOJ010000014.1, forward strand.
GGCGCTGACCGAGGGCCTGCTCCTCGGCTACGACGGCAGATGGGGCGAGTCCCGCGCGCTCGGTGCGGCCTGGGCACGTCTGTCCGGACTGCCGGTGCCGGACGATCCTGGCCCGCCGGCACGGCAGGCGCACGCCCAGCAGTCGCTGTTCGAGGACGCGCCGGCCGAGCTGCCCGGTGGCGCCGCACCGATCGACGCCGCGGTTGCCGTCCATGCCGACCAGCAGCGGCGGCTGGCCGCGCTGCCGGCGCCGGAGTCGATGCGCCTCCTGGTCGCAGCCGAGTCGGCGTGCGGGCTGGTCGCCGCCGAGATGACCCGGACCGGTGTGCCGTGGCGGGCCGACGTCCATGATGGCGTGCTCACCGAGCTGCTCGGACCGCGCCCGCCGGCCGGCATGCCGCCCCGCCGCCTGGTCGAGCTCGCCGACCGGATCACCGAGGCATTCGGTGGCCGTCGGGTCAACCCGGACTCGCCGGCGGACGTCGTGCAGGCTTTCACCCGGGCGGGCCTGCCGATCAGCTCGGCGCGCTCGGCGGTGCTGCGCCGGCTGGATCACCCGGCCGTCGCGCCGCTGCTCGAGTACAAGGAGCTGTCCCGGCTGTACGCCGCCAACGGGTGGTCCTGGCTGGACACCTGGGTCAGCGGCGGTCGGTTCCGACCGGACTGGGTCGTCGGCGGGGTCGTGTCGGGCCGGTGGGCCAGCCGGGGCGGTGGCGCGCTGCAGATCCCGCACGCGCTGCGGCGCGCAGTCATCGCCGAGCCGGGTCACGCTCTGGTGGTCGCGGACGCCGCTCAGCTGGAGCCGCGCATCCTCGCCGCTCTCGCCGGCGACGAGCGGATGGCGCAGGCCGCTACGGCCAGCGATCTCTACTCGGCTCTCGCGGCCGACTCCTTCGGTGGCGACCGCTCCCGGGCAAAGGTCGCGATGCTCGGCACGCTCTACGGCGCGACAAGCGGCGACGCCGCACCGGTGCTCGGGGTGCTGCGGCGCCGGTTTCCGACGGCGGTCGCGTACGTGGAGGCGGCTGCTCGGGACGGTGAGACGGGGCGACTCGTCCGCTCTCGCCTCGGGCGGACCTGTCCGCCGCCGTCCTCGTCCTGGCGTGAGGCGCAGGAACGAGCTTCGCTGCCCGGGGCCGGCGCACCGGAGCAGTCGAGGGCACGGCAGACCGCCCGGGACCGCGGCCGCTTCACCCGGAACTTCGTCGTCCAGGCCAGCGCCGCCGACTGGACCGCGGTGATGCTCGCCGCGCTGCGCCGGCGGCTCCTGCAGGGTGTCGCGCCCGGCGCGGAAGATCGTGTTCTTCCAGCACGACGAGGTCGTCCTGCACTGCCCGACGGACGTCGGTCATGAGGCTGCTCAGTGCGTCGCCGACTCTGCGGATGAGGCGACCCAGCTGCTGTTCGGGCCGACGCAGGTCCGCTTCCCGTTCGAGGGCAAGGTCGTCTCCTGCTACGCCGACGCCAAGTAGAGCAGTCCACTGTGGACCAAAATAGGTGCGCAGTGCGGCGAGGTGGTGGCGGAGCGCCGTGGTAGCGGACATGCGCCAGTCGTACGGCAGTCCGAGCGGCTCGGCAAACCGCTGTCCACAGGCGACTCCGTTGTCCACAGATCGCGAGTCCGCTCTTCCGAGCGGCGGCACGGCGGGGAGCACCGTCGGCGCATGACCGCTCCCCGCAACCCCGAGCAGCGCGCCCGGTTCATCCGGGTGACTGCGTCGGACCTCGACATCGCGCCGGAGCTGGCCGAGCAATTGCTGCTGTTGTCGGAGGCGGCGCGGGCGCATGCTCGTACGGGTGCGCTGGACGGCGGCGCGATTGCCGGGCTGCTCGACGTCCTCCTCGACGACGAGCTGTGCCGGCATGCATGGCGGGTGGCAGCCACTGAGGGAGAGGTCCTATGGCGATCGCTGCTGCGATCCGCGTCGCCGCCACGGGACGTCGGCCCCGCGGGAGTTGCTCGCGGTCGCGCTTGCTCGCCGCGGCGCGGCCGACGAGGCGATGGACGTGCTCGCCGGCGTCATCCGGCCGGGCGAGTTCCGACCGATGGCGATCGAGGTGCTGGCGGAGCTGGCCGAGGATGCCGGCCAGCCGCTGCTGGCCTGGACCCAGGTGCTCCGGCTCGGCCTGGCCGAGGCGGATCGGGACTGGGGGACGCTGCGCTGCATGCTGGGCTGCTCGCCGCGTCGCCGGTGCGAGCGGTCCCGCTTGGCCGGAGCGATGCACGCGCGCTGGCTGCGGGCGCGGCTGTCCCGCTGGTCACGACGACCATGGTCCGGCGGCGACCTGGATCCGGAGAACGTCGCTGCGCCCGGGACGAGGACCGGGGCGTGGCGGTCGGCAATTGGCGGCTACGTCGCCGCGCGGAGCTGCCGTGCTCCCTGTCGGTGAGCGCCAGCTGCTGGACCAGTGGTCGACCGTTGAACGAGCGCGCGTCACGGTCATGGAGACCTCGCCATGGGAGGGGGTGGTGCTCGACGCGACCGGCGAGTGCCGGCTGGTCGGCTGGGATAACAATGCGTCCTCGCATCAACCAGTGGGATCCGAGCTGAGCTGTTGGGTCCTGCCGACCCTGGTCCCCGGCGAGCACCTGCTGGTGCGATGGATGGTGCCGACCCCGTGGTCGAGCCAGCGTCCGTCCTCAGCTAGTACCGGCCGTCGAACGGCCGTCGGCCGGGTCGTCGTCCACCTCTGCGGTTTCCGCACGGGCGACGACGGCGCCGGCCGCGGCACGGTCGAATGCGCGCGACCGCAACAAGCCGGACGCGCCGAGCGCTCGACGAGGCGGAGCTGCAGTTCGTCGCCCGCGTCGTCGCCGACGGTGGGATCGGTCCATGGCGCACTGCGGCCGATCAGCGTTTCCGGACCGCGTTGACCACCTTCGCTCGGCACGGCCGACTCTCCCGTCGTGTCGTCGCCGACCTCGTCGTGGCGCTCGCCGACCATCCGACCCGGGATCGCCGCTGGTGGGTGGTCGAGTCGGGCGATGACGCCGACTGGACGGCGTTCTGGCTGCACCTGAGCAGGCGAGCACTCCCGCCGTACCGGGCCGAGCCACTGTTCCTGCTCGCCTGGAGCGCCTGGCGGCTCGGCGATGTCGGGCTGGCCCGCGCCGCGGCCAATGCGGTCCTGACGCAGGACCCGGGACACAGGGCCGCCGCGATGCTTCTCGCTCTGCTGTGGCTGGGAGTCCAGCCTGGCCGCCTGCCATCGCTCGCCGTCCGATCGGTCGCACCGGCCGGTGCGTCATGAATCGATGGCGCCGGCTGGGCCGCCTCCTGCAGCGGGCGGTCGGCTGGGTACGGGCGTGGTCAGAGCGGCCTGGCGCCAGGTCGGACCGGCGCCGGAAGCTCCGTCTGTCCGCTGAGCGCCGCATCGACCGCCGCGGCGCAGGCGCGGCCTTCGGCGATCGCCCACACGACCAGGCTCGCGCCGCGGGTGGCGTCGCCGCAGGCGTAGACGCCGTCGGCGGTGGTCTGCCACGCGCCGTCGACCCGCAGCGTGCCGCGCTCGGGGTCGACCTCGACGCCCAGCCGCTCGAGCAGCGAGCCGCGCTCGGTGCCGACGAACCCGGCAGCGATCAGCAGCAGGTCGCAGGCGATCTCGGCACGACTGCTCCGGCACTGGCGCGGAACTCGCGCCGCCCGTCGACGCGGACGATCTGCACCTCCTCGACGACCACGGCCCGCAGATGTGCCCGGACTCGTTCGCCGAGGAAGCTCGACGGCCTCGCGCGCCCAGGACTCGACGACGCCCTCCTCGTGTGCGGCCGAGGTCCGATGGATCTTCGGCCACTGCGGCCACGGGTTCGCCGTCACGTCCCGGGTCTCGGGGGGCCGCGGGTTGTGGTCGAGCTGGGTCACGCTGACCGCGCCCTGCCGGTTGGCGGTGCCGAGGCAGTCGGCGGCGGTGTCACCGCCGCCGATGATGACGACCTGCTTGCCGGCGGCGTCGATGGGCGGTGCCGACAGTCGCCGGTCCGGACCCGGTTGGCCAGCGGCAGGTAGTCCATCGCCTGGTGGACGCCGGCCAGCTCGCGGCCCTGCACCTGGAGGTCACGCGGCTGCAGCGCTCCGGTGGCGAGCACGACCGCGTCGACGCCGGCGCGCAGCTCGACGGGATCGAGTCCGCTCTCGCCGCCGATGTCGACGCCCGCGCGCAGCTCGGTGCCCTCGGCGACCAGCTGAGCGAGCCGCTTGTCGATGAGGTCCTTCGGCATCTTGAAGTCGGGGATGCCGTAGCGCAGCAGGCCGCCGAGCCGGTCGGAGCGCTCGTAGACGACGACGTCGTGGCCGGCCCGGGTGAGCTGCTGGGCGCAGGCGAGACCGGCCGGACCCGGAGCCGATGACGGCGACCCGCTTCCCGGTGCGCTCGGCCGCGCCGCGGGACGCGACCCAGCCCTCGTCCCAGGCCCGATCGATGATCGCCAGCTCGACCTGCTTGATGGCGACCGGGTCGGCGTTGATGGCCAGGACGCAGGACGCCTCGCAGGGCGCCGGGCACAGCCAGCCGGTGAACTCCGGGAAGTTGTTCGTCGCGTGCAGACGCTCGATGGCCATACGCCAGTCGTCGGCGGCGACCAGCTCGTTCCACTCCGGTATCAGGTTGCCGAGCGGGCAGCCGGCGTGACAGAAGGCGACACCGCAGTCCATGCACCGGCTGGCCTGGACCCGGACGTCCGCAGGAGCGGGCCGGCCGTAGACCGGGTCCCAGTCACGCAGGCGCTCCGCGACCGGTCGCTTGGGCGCCTCCGCCCGAGGCAGGCGGAGAAATCCCCAGGGGTTGGCGACCACGATGCACCTCCCGAGTTCGAACGTCGGCTCACTGACAGCAGCGAGACGACGCCGGCTCGCGAGATCAACCCGATGTTACCGGCACGGAACGGGCCCGGATCAGAGCAGGTCGGGGCGGCGCCACTCCTTGCCGAGCACATGCTCGGCGAGGAACGCGGAGACCGTTTCGTACCAGACCTTCACGTGCCCGGGCGTGAGGATCCAATGGTTCTCGTCCGGGAAGTAGAGAAACTTCGCCGGCACGGAGAACCGGCCCAGGTCGTACCAGAGCCGCAGGGCCTCGCCGATGGGGACCCGGTAGTCCTTGTCGCCGTGGATGACCAGCATCGGCGTGCGGATGCTCTCGGCCCGCAGGTGCGGGGAGTTCTCCAGGTACCGCTCCTGCTTCTGCAGCGGGTCGCCGAACTCCCTGTGCCAGAAGGAGGGCTCGTCGGTCGTCCCGGCGAACGCGTCGAGGTGCCAGAGGCTGGCGTGCGTGACGATCGCGCGGAACCGGTCGGTCTGCGTGGCGACCCAGTTGGCCATGTAGCCGCCGAACGACCCGCCCATCGCCGCGACTCGGGACTGGTCGATCTCGGAGCCGGTCCAGGGCGGCATCGGTGATGGTCATGAGGTCGGTGAACGGACGACCGCCCCAGCGACCCCAGCCGCGCTGGAGGAACGCGTGACCGTAGCCGGTCGACAGCGCCGGATCCGGCAGCAGAACGGCGTACCCGCGGGCCACCATGAGCCACGGGTTCCACCGCCACGACCACCCGTTCCAGCTGCTGACCGGACCACCGTGGATCCACAGCAGCAACGGCGCCGGCGCGTCGGCGCCGGCGTCCGACGGCAGCGCCAGCCAGGCACGCAGCGGCGTGCCGTCCTCGGCGGTGGTCCTGACCTCAGTGAGCGTGCCCGGGATGGGGATGTCGGCCTGCGGGCCGAGCAGGGCGACGGCCTCCTGCTCCTCCCGCGTCGGGTCGAGCCGAACCGGGGTCGGCGGCGAGTCGACGGCCGACCGCAGCGCGAACAGGGCGCTCCCGTCCGGGCTCACGACCAGGTCGGTGTACGAGCCGGAGGCCGTGAGCCGGACGACCGCGCCGCTGCCGAGATCCAGGCGGAAGACCGGCGCGCGGCCGCCTTCGTCGGCGAGGAAGTAGAGGAACGCGCCGTCGGGGGAGAACGCCGGGTGGCTCGGCCAGGCGGTCGTATCAGCCGGCAGCACCTCCCTGGCCTCGTCGGTGGCGAGGTCGAGCACCTGCAGCGTGCGCCGCGGAGCGGTGTCCCAGTCGCCGAGGGTCTCCTGCAGGTAGGCCAGGCTGCGCCCGTCAGGGGAGAAAGTGGGGTCGGAGAGCCAGAGCCCGTCGGTCGCGAGGATGCGCCGCTCACCGCTGGCGGTGTCGATGATCGCGAACGAGCCGTGGTGAGCGGCGCGCCCCTCGTCGACCCGCCACTCGACCGCGACCGTCCGGCCGTCGGGCGAGACGGCGAGGCCCTCGCCGACATTCCCGCTCGCGTCCGGGGTCAGGTCGCGCACGGCGGTCAGCCGTCCGTCGCCGACCGGGGCGGGCTCGGAGAACAGGACGTGCGACTCGTCCGGCCCGAGGTCGTGGTCCCAGTATCGGACCGGGTGGCTCTCGTGCAGGATCGCCGTCACTCCGGCGTCCTTGCGCGCCTGTCGCCGCTTCTCGTCGTCCTCGACCGTGTCCGTGCCCGGCAGCGTCGACGCGGTGAACGCGACGTGTCCCGAGTCGCGGGCCACGGCGACGTCGCCCACCGCGCCACCGCGCCGCGCCACCTGGCGCGCCTCGCCTGCCTCTGGAAGCAGCCACAGCGCCGCGCGGTCCTCGGAGTCCTCGTCCGGCTTGGCCTCCGCATCCGGGCGGCGCGAGGAGAACAGCAGCCGGCCGTCCGGGAGGAACGCCGGGTGCGCCTCGCCGGGCGCCGAGCGGGTCAGCCGGCGCGGGGGTCGCTGGCCGCCCGGATCGACCTCCCACAGCGAGGTGGAGAAGCGCTTCCCGTCAGGTGTCCGCGCCGCCACGGTGGTCACGAGCCGGATGCCGTCCGGGGAGAGGGCAAGTCCGCCGAGCCGCCGTAGCGCCAGGTAGTCGTCGAGGTCGGTGAACGGAGTCTCCGGCGTGGCGCGCCTCGGTCGAGCAGAGTCGTCGCCGGTGGGCGCTTCCTCGCGCGAAGTTGACGTGGCTTGCTCGGTCATCAGCGCGGCTCCTTCTGACACGACACGGTGACTCGACCCTAAGTCATCGGACCCTACGTCCGGTCCCGGCCGTCATGTCCGGTCAAACCCTGCTACGTGACGACACGGAGGTCGGCGAGGCGCCGGTCAACCGAACACCTTCCCGAGCACCACCAGCGGCCGCCGCATGCGCTGCGGAGCGGAGGCTGTACGTCGTGGGCTCGCCGCCGTCAGACGACGGAGACGAAGACGTGGCGTGCCGTGGTGCCGTCGACGGTCGTCGTGCCGTCGTCGGTGGTGAGGGTCAGCCCCTTGCCCTCCGCGAGCCAGGCGCACCGTACGGCCCGGCTGGACTCCGGCCGAACGCAGGTCGCGCATGATGTCGGCGTCCGGCTGGATCTGCTCGCTGATCCGGCGGACGACCGCCTTCTCGGACCCGCCGGCAGCGGCCTGCTCCAGCGTGACCAGCGGACCGTCGGAGGACGGGTCGGGCAGGGTCTCCAGCTCGTCCGGACCGGGGATCGGGTTGCCGTGCGGGCAGGAGGTGGGGCTGCCGAGCAGCGTGGCGATGCGGCGCTCGACCGAGTCGGACATGACGTGCTCCCAGCGGCACGCCTCGATGTGCACCTCTTCCCACTCCATGCCGATCACGTCGATCAGCAGGCACTCGGCGAGACGGTGCTTGCGCATGACGGAGGTCGCCTGCCGGCGGCCCTCATGGGTGAGCTCGAGGTGCCGGTCGCCCTCGACGGTCAGCAGCCCATCACGCTCCATGCGAGCCACGGTCTGGCTGACGGTGGGGCCGCTCTGCCGCAGGCGCTCCGCGATGCGGGCGCGCAGCGGCGTGACACCCTCCTCCTCCAGCTCGTACACCGTCCGGAGGTACATCTCGGTGGTGTCGATCAGGTCGCTGTGATGACTCAACTGTCCTCCGACTCCTCACTGAAAGGGTACGACTCCCAGCAAGCGAGTGCGTGATGCGCACGCTGGGTCGGCGAGGATGACGTAGTGAACACCGGCGATGCGCTGATCGATACCCGCGACCTCGACGCTGCCTGTACGGAACGTGTCGGCGCCGCGGCCTGTCGTGCTCGACGTGCGGTGGCGGCTCGGCGGTCCGCCGCCGGCGGAGTTGTACGCGTCCGGGCACCTGCCCGGCGCTGTGGCTGTCGACCTCGACCGGGACCTGGCGGCTCCGGTCGGAGACGGCAGCCGGGGACGGCATCCACTTCCGGAGCCGGGTGCGCTGCAGGAGGCGTTGCGGCGGTGGGGGATCAACGAGGACAGCTCGGTCGTCGCGTACGACGACGCGGACGGCAGCAGCGCCGCGCGGGCCTGGTGGCTGCTGCGGTGGGCCGGGCTGCCGGACGTGCGGGTGCTCGACGGTGGGATCGCCGCCTGGACGGCGGCGGGGTTGCCGCTCACGGCGGAGGTGCCCTCGCCGGAGCCCGGGAACGTCGCTGGTCCGGCCGGGCGCGATGCCGGTACTCGACGCTGAGGGCGCGGCGGGGCTCGTCGCCGGCGGTGGGGTGTTGCTGGATGCGCGGGTCGAGCCGCGGTACCGGGGCGAGGTCGAGCCGGTCGATCCTGTCGCCGGGCACATCCCCGGCGCCCGCAGCGCGCCGGCCAGCGGCAACGTCGACGTCGTCGGGGCGGTTCCTGAGCGCGGAGCGGCTGCGGGAACGATTCGCCGGACTCGGGGTCGAGGCCGGTCGGGCGGTCGGGGCGTACTGCGGTTCCGGCGTGACGGCGGCGCAGGAGGTGTTGGCGTTGCACGCTCGCCGGCATTCCGGCGGCGCTCTATGCCGGCTCGTGGAGCGAGTGGGTTGCCGATCGCTCGCGGCCGGTCGAGACCGGGCCTGACCGGCCTGCGTCGACCGGGCTGCCGGCTGAGGTGTGCCGACCCCGTAGCGCCGCTTCCCGGAGCCGAGTCTGTGTCGCCGGCTCGCCTTGGGTGCGCGGGCTACTTGGGGAACTTGGGGACTACCTGCTCGAGGATCTTGGTGGCGACGGCGTCGCCGCCGTCGCGCAGACCGGCGTAGTAGGCGGCGACGATGCCGGCGGCGTCGGGGTTGGTGCTGCGGGCGACGTAGATGATCGTGGTCGGGGTCTTCACCGCCGGGTGGCCGGCCACGGTGAGGTCGGTGGTGTCGGGCTTCTTGTACTCCGAGAGCTTCAGGTAGTCGAAGACCGCGACGATCATGGACCGGCCGTCCTGGGCCTCGATCTGGCAGCCGCTGCTGGACGACCGTCCGAACGAGACGCTGCTGCCGAAGGCACTCTCGACGGCGGACTTGTCCAACGCCTGGCACACCGCGCTCGTGTCGTCGCCGCCACCGCCGTTGTTGCCGCCACTGCCGTTGTCGTCACCCCCGCTGTCGGAGGAGGACGAGGCGGAGGGGCTCGGGGACGAGGAGGAGGACGGGTCGTCCGACGAGGTCGGGGAGCCGGACGGCGACGCGCTGACCTGACCCTGGATGCCCGGAGCGGCGGAGCCGGTACCGGTGACGACCTGGGCGCAAGCGGCAGTGGTGCAGGCGGCCAGCAGCAGGCCGAGCCCTGCCAGCATTCGTCGGGCCGTCATGGACCGATCCTCTCTCGTCACGCTGTCCTCGTGCTGTCGTCCTGTGCCGTCGCCGGCCGGCGTGGTCGTCAGCTTCGCCGTTGTCGGCCCCGAGGCGACGGCCACCGTGTGCAACGAGTCGCGGCGGCGGCTGAGCCTACGGGGTGAACCCGGACGATACAGGCAACCCCGACAACCGGAGTGACGTTGCGCTTCGTGGTCAACCGGACCCGGGAGGGAGACGATAGCGTCGGGGCGTGAGCGACTCGGTGACCGTCGTCTGGGACGACGAGTTCCTGTCCTACGACCTGGGTCCCGAGCATCCGCTGAACCCGGTACGTCTCGCGCTGACCATGTCGCTCTCCCGCCAGCTCGGGGTGCTGGACCGTCCGAACGTCACGATGGTGGCGCCGCAGCCGGCCGGCGAGGACCTGCTCACGCTCGTGCACGACCCGGAGTACCTGGACGTCGTCCGGGTGGCGCCGACGCATCCGTGGGGCGTCGGGCACGGGTTCGAGTCGACCGACAACCCGGTCTTCCCGCACATGTACGAGGCGTCCGCGCTGATCGCCGGCGGGAGCGTGCTGGCGGCGGAGCGGGTCTGGTCGGGCCAGAGCCAGCATGCGGTGAACATCGCCGGCGGCCTGCACCACGCGATGCGGGCCCGGGCGTCCGGGTTCTGCGTCTTCAACGACCCGGCGATCGCCATCGCGCGGCTGCTGGAGCTCGGCGCGGAGCGGGTCGCCTACGTCGACGTCGACGTGCACCACGGCGACGGCGTACAGGCCGCCTTCTACGGCGACCCCAGGGTGCTGACGGTCAGCATCCACCAGTCGCCACTGACGCTGTTCCCCGGAACGGGGTTCCCGGACGAGACCGGTCGAGGCGACGCGGTGGGGGAGAGCGTCAACATCGCGCTGCCCGCGTACACGGACGATGCCGGCTGGCACACGGCGTTCCACGCCGTCGTGCCGGCGGTGCTGCGGTCGTTCCGGCCGCAGGTGCTGGTGACCCAGTCCGGGTGCGACACCCACCACGAGGACCCACTCGCCGAGCTTGCGCTGACCGTCGACGGGCAGCGCAGTTCCTACGCGACCCTGCACCAGCTGGCGCACGAGCTCTGCGAGGGCAGGTGGGTCGCGTTCGGTGGTGGCGGGTACGGGCTCGTCCGCTGTGTGCCGCGGGCGTGGACACACCTGCTTGGCGAGTTGACCGGCGAGCCGGTCGCTCCGGGTACCGCTATCCCGCAGGCGTGGCGGGAGGAGGTGCGATCCCGAGGTCTGCGGGCCGCGCCGCCGGACGGTCATGACCGAGCTCGGTTCCGGCGCCGACGGCATCGGCTGGCGGCCGTGGCAACCGGGCGAGGACACCCCGCTCTCGCGCGCGGTCACCGCCACCCGGCGCGCCGTGTTCCCGCTGCACGGGCTCGACCCCGACGATCCGCGGGACTGACGGATCCGGACGCTGGGACGGAGACTGCGACGATGACGGGGACGACGCCGGACCCGCGCAGGGAGAGCAGCCAGCCGCATCAGGGCCCGCGGCGACGGAGGCGCCGGACGGGCCGACGCCGAGGCGGGGCCGGCGACAGAGCTGGGGGCGGTGGCGCCGGAGGCGGCGGATTATCCGGCGGCGTGGGAGGCGGATGTCGTCGTCTCCGACGGCGGCGTGGTGCATCTGCGGCCGATCCGTCCGGAGGATGCGGACGCGCTCGTCGCGTTCCACGCCAAGCTCTCGGACCGCACCCGCTACCTGCGGTACTTCGGGCCGTACCCGCGGATGCCGGAGCGGGACCTGCACCGCTTCACGCATGTCGACCATCGCAACCGGGTGGCGCTGGTCGCGGTGCTCGACGAGGAGATCATCGGGGTCGGGCGGTACGACCGGCTGGGCAGCACGGGGACCGCGGACACGGCCGACGCCGAGGTGGCGTTCGTCGTCGCGGACGCCCATCAGGGTCGGGGGATCGGGTCGATCCTGCTGGAGCACCTCGCCGCGGCGGCCCGGGAGCGCGGGATCAAGCGGTTCGTCGCGGAGGTGCTGGCGGAGAACTCGCGGATGGTGCGGGTGTTCACCGACGCCGGCTACTCGGCGAAGTACGAGTACGACTCCGGCGTCGTGCACCTGACGTTCCCGATCGCGCCGACCGAGCAGTCCCGGGCGGTCGCGTTCGAGCGGGAGCGCCGCGCCGAGGCGCGGTCCATCGAGCGGATGCTCACGCCGAGGTCGGTCGCGGTGATCGGCGCCAGCACCGACCCGAAGAAGATCGGGCACGTCGTGTTCGCCAACCTGATGGCGTACGGGTTCGCCGGGCCGGTCTACCCGGTGCATCCGGAGGCGCGGCACATCGGCGGCGTCCGGGCGTACCCGACCGTGCTCGACGTGCCGGACGACGTCGACCTCGCGGTCGTCGCGGTCCCCGCGGCCGGTGTCGTCGACGTCGTCGAGCAGTGCGGGCACAAGGGCGTGCGCGGCGTGGTCGTGATGTCCGGCGGCTTCGCCGAGCGTGACACCGCCGACACCGGTCAGTCCGGCGCGGGCCGGGAGCTGGAGCGGAAGTCTCGTCGCCGTCGCCCGCGCGCACGGCATGCGCGTCGTCGGTCCGAACTGCCTCGGCGTCGTCAACGCCGACCCGACGGTGCGGCTCAACGCGACGATCGCGCCGCAGGCGCCGGGCCGCGGCCGGGTGGGCTTCTTCTGCCAGTCCGGCGCCCTGGGCGTCGCGATCCTCGCGGCGGCGAAGCGATGGGGGCTCGGGCTGTCGACGTTCGTCAGCGCCGGCAACCGGGCCGACGTCAGCGGCAACGACCTCCTGCAGTACTGGGCGCGCGATCCCGCGACCGACGTCGTCCTGCTCTACCTGGAGAGCTTCGGCAACCCGCGGAAGTTCGCCAGGCTGGCGCGGCAGGTCGCGCGCACCAAGCCGGTCGTGGCGGTGAAGACGGGCCGGTACGCGGCCGCGACGCCGGCGTTGGCGGCCCGGGCCGGTGCCGGTGCCGGAGGAGCGGGTGCAGGCGCTGTTCGAGAGGTCCGGCGTCATCCGGGTGGACACGCTGACCGAGCTGTTCGACGTCGCCCAGCTGCTCGCCTACCAGCCGCTGCCGCCGGGATCGCGGGTCGCGACGGTGACGAACTCCAGCGCGCTCGGCGTGCTCGTCGCCGATGCCTGTGCCGCCGCCGGGCTCGACGGCGTGGCGACCGTGGACGTGGGGCCGGACGCCGACGTGCCCACGTTCATGGCCGGCGTGCGCGAGGCGATCGACCGGGCCGACGCTCTCGTCGCGGTCTTCGCACCCGCCCTCGCGACGCCGGGAGACGACTACGCGCAGGCGCTCGCGGAGATCGCCGCCGCCTCACGGGTGCCGGTGCTCACCACGTTCCTCGGCACCGAGGGCGTCCCGGCGCCGCTGCGTCGCTCCGCCGACGACAGGCCCGGCGAGGCTCTGCGCGGCTCCGTGCCGTCGTACCCGACGCCGGAGCGAGCGGTGCGGGCGCTGGCCGCGGCGACCCGGTACGCGGCATGGCGCCGGCGCCCCACCGGCTCGCTGCCCGAGCTGGACGGCATCGACCCGGCGGCGGCTCGCGCGGTCGTCGAGGCGGCACTCGCGACCGCCCCACGAGGGCGGCAGCTCACGGCGGACGAGTCCAGCCGGCTGCTGGCCGCGTACGGGCTACCGGTGGTCCAGCAGCGGGTCGTGACCGGTCCGGACGAGGCGGCGGCCGCGGCCGAGCAGCTCGGCTACCCGGTCGCGGTCAAGGCGACGGCGCCGGCGCTGCGGCACCGGCAGGACCTCGGCGCGGTCAGGCTCGACCTCGGCGACGCCGCGGCCGTACGGTCGGCGGTCACCGCGCTGGCCGGGCTGACCGAGGCCGAGGCGCCGGTCGTCGTGCAGCGGATGGCGGCGCCCGGCGTTGCGACGGTGGTCGAGGTGCTCGACGACCCGACCTTCGGGGCGCTCGTCTCGTTCGGCATCGGGGGACTGGCGACCGAGCTGCTCGGCGACCGGGCCTACGCACCGGTGCCGATGACCGACGCGGACGCGGCCGAGCTGGTCGCCGCTCCGCGGGCCGCGCCGCTGCTGGCCGGCTACCGCGGCTCGCAGCCCGTCGACTCCGCTGCGCTTGCAGGACCTGCTGCTGCGGGTGTCCCGGCTGGCCGAGGACCTGCCCGAGGTGCTCGGGCTCGAGCTCAACCCGGTGCTGGTGGCACCGGCACGGCCTCGCCGTGCTCAGCGCGTCCGTGACGGCGGGGCCGCCGACCTCCCGGGTCGACCCAGGACCCCGCCGCCTCCCGGTCTGAACACGACGAAGGCCCTCACCCCACGAGTGCGGGTGAGGGCCTTCGAGAAGACCAGCGACCTACTGGACGTAGTCGCGGAGGACGTTCGACCGGGACGGGTGACGCAGCTTCGCCATCGTGTCCCGCTCGATCTGCCGGATCCGCTCCCGGGACAGGCCGAACGCCTTCCCGATCTCGTCCAGCGTCCGCGGCCGGCCGTCGTCCAGCCCGTACCGCATCCGCAGCACCTGCCGCTCGCGGCTCTCCAGCGTGGACAGCACCGCGTCGAGCTGCTCGCGCATGAAGCCGAACTCGACGGCATCCTGCGCGTCCGCCGCGTCGGTGTCCTCGATGAAGTCGCCGAGCTGGGCGTCCTCGTCGTCGCCGACGGTCTGGTCCAGGCGAGACCAGGTCCCGGCCGTACTGGAAGAGCTCGGTCACCCGCTGCGCGGTGATGTCCAGCTCCAGGCCGAGCTCCTCCTCGGTCGCGTCGCGGCCGAGCTGCTGGTGCAGCAGCCGGCGCGTCCGCTCCAGCTTGTTGACCTGCTCGACCAGGTGGACGGGCAGCCGGATGGTCCGGCCCTGGTCGGCCATCGCGCGGGTGATGGCCTGCCGGATCCACCAGGTCGCGTACGTCGAGAACTTGAAGCCCTTGGTGTAGTCGAACTTCTCCACCGCGCGGACCAGGCCCAGGTTGCCCTCCTGGATCAGGTCCAGGAACGGCAGGCCGTGGCCGGTGTAGCGCTTGGCCAGCGAGACGACCAGCCGCAGGTTGGCCTGCAGCAGGTGCTCCTTGGCCCGGCGCCCGTCGACGGCGAGGGCCTGCAGGTCACGGCGCTTGGCCGGGGTCAGCTTGGTGTTCGGGTCGGCCAGCAGGTGATCGGCGTAGAGCCCGGCCTCGATCCGCTTGGAGAGCTCGACCTCCTGCTCGGCGTTGAGCAGCGCAACCTTGCCGATCTCGTTGAGGTAGACCCGGACCAGGTCGGCGGACAGTGCCGCGGACTGCTCGTCCAGGTCAGGAAGACGCTCGTCGACCTCAGCGCCGGAGTCGACGGCAGGGTTGGACGCGTCGGAACCGGCCGCGTCCGACCGCGCCGTGGGTCGCTGCGTGCGGTGCGGCCGCGACATGATGCGCGGCTCCACCGACGCGCGGCGGCGCGGCGTGGCAGAATCGGTGCGAGGAAGCGTCACGGAACAGACTCCCGGGGTCGGGTTCGGTGCTACGGCTATATCAACGCCCTGTAGTACGCGATGTTCCCGTCCCGGGTTCGCTGATGCCTGTCCTCAGGTATCTCACAGGCCGAGCGCCGTTCATTCCCCGGTGAGCGTGGTCACAGCGTCCGTTCACGCTCGAACGACGGCAGAACTCACAACGGCAGCGAGGCGAGGTCGTCCTGCACGACCTGCCGGTCCTCCGCGTCGGTGACCTTCGCCAGGGCCGCCTCGGCGGCGGCGCGCGACGCGCAGCGCCGACTCCCGCTGCCCGGCCACCGCGTACGCCCTGGCCAGGCCCTCGTGGGCGGATGCGATCAGCCAGTCCGGAACGGTGCTGGCCGTCGCGATGTCCAGGCAACGGCGGGCGTGGTGCAGCGCGGGCTCGGCCCGGCCCAGCACCGAGTAGACCCGCGCACACTGCCACTCGCCGATGGCGAGCTGCTCGGGACCGCCGACCTGGCCCCAGTGGTATCGGGACGCGTGCGCGGCGTGCACCATCCGGTCGTCGTCCTCGGTGGTACGGCCGGTCTGCTCCAGCAGCGTCCAGACCAGGTTGAACAGGTCTGCGGCCAGCTGCCGCTCGGAGTCCGGCAGGCCGGCCGGCGCCGGTCGGGAAGGGGCGGTCGTGTCGGACATGTCGTCTCCTTCGATCAGATGTACGAGCCCATGCAGAATGCGCTGGTCGCGGGCGAGCCGCGCCTCGACGTCGCGCCGGTACGCGATCAGCAGCTCGCGGCCGCCATCGGACGCAGCCAGCACGGCGCGGACCGCGGGCAGCGGCAGATCGAGCTCCCGCAACCGACGGATCCGGCGGGCCGGCTCCATCTGGTCCGGTGCGTACCAGCGGTGGCGGGTCGTGGCGTCGATCAGGGCCGGCGAGAGCAGGCCGAGCGCGTCGTAGTGCCGCAGCGCCTTCACGGTCAGCCCGGACAGGCGCGCGAACCGGCCGATCGGCAGCAGCGCGGCCCTGCGATCGGCCGGCGTGCCGGATGCACGGTTTCCGGGCTGGAGGTCCACGTCAGGGACCGTAGGACCTCCCGCAGGGGGAGTTGCTAGCTCACCTCGAGAAGAACCGTGAACGGTCCGTCGTTGACGGACGCGACCTGCATGGACGCGCCGAAGACGCCGGTCTGCACGGGCGCGCCGCGCGAGCGCAGCTCGGCCACGACGGCGTCGACCAGCGGCGACGCGACCGGTCCCGGCGCGGCGGCGATCCAGCTCGGCCGGCGCCCCTTGCGGGTGTCGCCGTACAGGGTGAACTGGCTGATCACGAGCAGCGGCGCGCCCACCTCGGCCGCCGACCGCTCCTCGCGCAGGATCCGCAGCTCGTGCACCTTGCGGGCCATCGTTGCCGCCGTGGCCGGCGTGTCCGAATGGGTCACACCGAGCAGCACCAGCAGGCCGGGTCCGATCTCCCCGACCACCGCGTCCTCGACGGTGACGCTGGCCGACAGGACCCGGGAGACCACCGCACGCACCCGCGGGACACTAGTGCGCATGAGTGGAGTGGCCGGCACGGAGCTGGCGGACTACCGGCAACGGGTCGCCGAGATGTACCTCGCCGAGCCGCGGGAGGGCGCCGACGGGCTGGCGTCGTTCCGCGCAGCGCGGGACGAGCTGTTCCTCACCCACCCGGTCTCCGCCCTCGACGAGCAGCAGCGCAAGGCCGGAATCCCGCCGGCGTACTTCGACCGCAATCCCGAGCTGGTCATCCGGGCTCCGCTCATCCCGGTCGACGACGGCGAGCAGGTCGCGATGGACACCGGCGGCGAGGACGGGATCCTGCACTACCGCCGGATCGGCCGGTTCCCGACGCCGGTCGGGGAGCTGACCCTGTTCTGGCTGCTCGGGTACGGCGGCGGGCTGTTCCTGCCGTTCCGGGACGCGACCGGCGCGAGCACGACGTACGGCGGCGGGCGCTACCTCACCGACACGATCAAGGGGACGTTCGGTCGCGGGGTGACGCTCGACCCGGACGGTCGGAACGCGGTGCTCGACTTCAACTACGCCTACAACCCGTCGTGCGCGTACAACTCGGCCTACCTGTGCCCGCTCGCCCCGCGGGAGAACTGGCTCGACGCACCGGTCGAGGCCGGCGAGCTGCGCTACCCCGACCCTAGGTGAGGCCGGGCGCGGTCAGCCGCGGCGGCGTGTAGGCGTGCACGCTGATCGCTTCCAGCGTGCCGCGATTCTGCACGGTGTGAACGCGGTCCGCCCCGTACGAGGCGGACGATCCCGCCGGGCGGACGGTCCGCCTGGTCCGGCCGCGGCGGTCGATCCAGGTCTCGGTCAGCTCGCCGTGCAGCACCGTGTACGCGCCGATCGCGCCGCCGTGGTCGTGCTGCTCGGCGCCCTGCCAGGGCGTCCAGGTCAGCAGCCAGACCTCGACCTCCTCGGTCAGCGCCAGCCGCAGGTGCCAGCGCTCCGCCCGGTCGAACCGGGCCGCCAGGTAGAGCTCCTCCGCCGCCCTGGTCGCGAACCTCCTGGTCAGGCGGGCAAGGTCGCGCTCGGACCAGCGCTCGCGCGGGGCGAGCACGCCGGCGAGCGCCCACGCGCCGGCGACGGACGGGTGCGCGTAGGGAAGCTCGACGCCGTGATCGAGTGAGAGGGTCACGGCGACTCCTCCGAACTTGGCACGATCCTTACTCTAGTGAGCCGGTAGGAATCAGGAAACCCCGCTCGGCCAAAGCGCGCGCCATCTCCGCCACCTGGCCGGGTTCGATCCCGTACGCGAGCTCCAGGACGAGCGGCGATCTCCCGCAGGGGCCGGGTGCCGTCACAGCCCGCGACCAGGGCCGCGACCGCCGGGTCGACCGGCGCGGTCCAGCGCAGTCCCGCCGGCTGCCGCAGCCGCTGGGCGGTGACCTCCCAGCCCTCCGGTCCCGGAGCAGCGGTCTGCTCAAGCTGCAGGCCGGGTGCGCGGTCGAACCGGACGGCGCCGACGTCGACGCCACGCAGCGCGTCCAGCCGGTCGAACCAGCCCAGCGACCTCCGGGCCGGCCGGCTCGTCGACGGGCTGCGGAACCTCCTCGATCCGCACGGTCGGCCGGTCGGCGCCGGACCTGCGCAGGGTGACCAGGCCGAAGCCGATCGCCTCGACGCCGGTGGCCGCGAACCAGTCGAGCCAGCGCGAGTACCGGGCCTCGTAGGCAGGGGAGCCCTTCTCGCCGGCGTCGGAGAGCCACAGCGCCGCGTACTGCGAGGGATCGGCGACCTCCCGCTGCCATACCCACGCGTCGCAGCCGAGCCCGTCGAGCCAGCCGGCCAACCGGTCCTCCCAGGACTCGCCGCGGCGATAGATCCAGTTGGCCAGCAGCTGGCATCGGCCGCCGTCGGCGAGCACGCCGGGCGCCCGCCGGATCAGCCGGCGACTCACCTCGTCGCCGGCCAGGCCGCTGTCCCGATATGCGAATCCGCCGTCGCCGGGGCCGACGATGAACGGCGGGTTCGACACGACGAGGTCGAACCGGCGGCCTTCGACCGGTGCGAGCAGGTCGCCCTCGATCAGCTCCCAGTGCAGTCCGTTGAGGCGGGCGGTCAGGCGGGCCATCGCCAGCGCCCGAGGGAGGACGTCGGTGCCGGTGACGGTCCCGGCGTGCTGCGACAGGTGCAGAGCCTGGACGCCGCAGCCTGTGCCGATGTCCAGCGCGGTGCCGACCGGGCGGCGGACGGTGGCGGAGGCCAACGTGAGGGAGGCGGGGCCGACGCCGAGCACGTGATCCGGTCGTACGGGGCCGGGGCGGACGTCGGTGCCGAGGTCGGCGACCACCCACCACTCCTCGTACGGTCGGAGGTCGATCGCGGCGCGGTAGCCGTCGCCGTCCGGCTCCAGGAGGACCGCGGCGATCGCCGGGGCGGTCGCGAGCGGGAGTGCGGCCCGAACGGCGGCGGCCGGCTCGGTCGAGCCGAGCAGGAACAGGCGGACCAGCGTCTCCAGCGGGGAGCCGCCGGTGGTGGCGCGCAGTCCCGGGACTCGTTCGCCACGGGCCAGGGCGCCGGCCGCCTCCTCGCCGAGCAGGTCCACGACGGCCTCGGCGGTGTAGCCGGCGGAGCGGAGGGCGTCGGCCAGCCGGTCGGCATCTGCGTCCGGCAGGAGCGGGTCGACCCCGGTGGACCGGCTTCCCGCAGTTCTGCCGGCCGCACCGGGGCTCGCGGCGGCCCGACGTGCGTCGGGTCGGCCTGCGTTTCGGCGTGTGGCGCGGTGGGTCCGCGGCGGCTCGGCGCTGTGGGTTCGGCCTGCGCCTGGGTTCGGTCTGAGGTTCGGCCTGCGGTGGGTTGGCCTGGGCGGGTCGGCCTGCGGGTTGGCGTGCGGGTTGGCGTGCGGGTTGGCGTGCGGGTTGGCGTGCGGGTTGGCGTGTTGCGGGTTGGCCTTCGCAGGGTCGGGCTTGGGCGGGTCGCTCGGCACGTGGTCATGGTGCCGCGCTACCGGACGGCTGGTGACCGCCGGGTGCGGCGGGCTTCTCGGCGGACCTGTCAGGTGGGGTTGCCGTGGATGTGGGTGGGGGTGACGAGGACGGCGGCGCGGCGGTCGGCGACCATCTCGCGGTCGTACTCGGCGAAGTCGGGGTGCTCGCCGCCGGCCGCGGTGTAGATGTCGCGCAACAGCAGTCGCAGGCCCTCGGCGTCCAGGCCGAGGCCGGGGTCGTCCGGCCCGGCCAGCTCGGCCGGCCCGGACACGCCGGCCCACTGCCAGCCCGACCGGAACACCAGCGTCGCTCGCGGCGTCGCCCGCAGGTTGCGGAGCTTCGCCGTACGGCCGCGGGAGACCAGCGCGACGACCGGATCCCCGGTCCGCGGATGCGGCAGGATGCCGGCGTTCACCAACGACACGGCAGGCTCGCCGTCCGGTCGGGTCGTCACCAGGACGGCCAGCCAGTTCTCCGCCGGGGCGAGCCTCCGGATCGCGGCGAGTCCCTCGTCGATGGTGGTCATCCGATCGCCTCCTCGGGCGCGGCAGCGTCGAAGGCCGCGAGCGGTTCGAGCGCGGCCCGCTCGTCCGCGGTCAGCCGGAGCGGCCGGCCGTCCCTGGCTTGCACGACCACCGACTCACCGAGCGCGGCGCACCGCCCGTCCTGGAACAGCCCGTGCGCGACGGCGTAGGAGGCGCCGCCGAGCCGGCCGACCGCGGCGGCGACCGTCACCGTGCTCGGATACGGCACCTGCTGCAGGTACTCGATCTGGATGCTCACGAGCAGCAGCTGCAGACCCGGCGGCGGATCGAGCAAGCGGGCGGCGCCGGCAACGCGATGATTGAGCTGCGCCCGGCTCTCCTCGAACCAGCGCGCGACGGTCACGTTGTTCACGTGCCGGTTGGTGTCGACGTCGCCGTAGAGGGGCCTTGCCTCGAACCGCAGCAGGTAGTTCTCCAGCGCCAACCGCCGCTTGTCCTGCCGCAGTCTGCTCATCGCCCGCGAAGTCTGCCAGCAGGGGCTGCAACGGGTTCGGAGGGTGAGGCTAGCCTGCGCGAATGGGTCTCATGCTCAGCCAGCAGCCGGACGCGGACGCCCTGCTCGACCGGGATCCGCTGGCGCTGGTGATCGGGATGGTGCTGGACCAGCAGATCCCGCTGGAGAAGGCGTTCTCCAGCCCGTACGTGCTGGCCGAGCGGCTGGGGCACGTGCCGGACGCGGCCGAGATCGCCGCGATGCCGGAGGACGACCTGGTCGCGATCTTCTCGAAGCCGCCGGCGCTGCACCGGTTCCCGGGGTCGATGGCCAAGCGGGTGCAGGCGATGTGCCGTGCGGTCGCCGACCAGTACGACAACGACGTGACGCGGATCTGGACGGATGCCGACGGACGGGCGCGACCTGCTGCGGCGGGTCGGTGCGCTGCCGGGCTTCGGCAAGCAGAAGGCGCAGATCTTCGTCGCCCTGCTCGGCAAGCAGTACGGCGTGGAGGTGCCGGGCTGGCGCGAGGCCGCCGGCGACTTCGGGCCGGAGGGCACGTACAAGTCCGTCGCCGACATCCGGGACGCCGACTCGCTCGCCCGGGTGCGCGACTACAAGAAGCAGCTCAAGGCGGCCGCCGAAGGCGGTCGGCTGAACCAGCGCGGGCCTCGGCGGTCCCAAGGCCGGGTCAAGGACGGGACAGGGCGCCGCGGGCCGGTCCGCGCGGGTGGGTGAATCGCGTGGTTGCGGGGGTGCGCGCATCCCGTGGCGGTGACACGATGGGGTTGTCCCGCGCCGATGCGGCGCCGGACGGGGAGGCGTTGCGCAGTGACGATCGGCCGGGACAGCGGCAACGACAGTGAGCCGGTGCTCATCACCGAGGCCCAGCCCAGCCTGGACGAGCAGTTGTCCGCGCGCCGCACGCAAGTACCTGATCATGATGAGCCTGCGGGTCGTGTGCCTGGTGCTGGCGGCGACCTTCTACCACACACCCTGGCTGCTGGCGATCTTCGTCGTCGGAGCGGTCGCGCTGCCGTGGATGGCGGTGCTGATCGCCAACGACCGGCCGCCGAAGAAGGCGCTGAAGCCGCACCGGTTCGGCGGTCACCCCGACCCGGCCGGGCGATCGCCCCGTCCACAAGCGACAGCCGTGTCATCGAAGGTTGAGGCGCGTTCGGGTTAGCTTCACTGGTGTCTCGCATCAAGTGGGTCTTTCCTGATAGCAGAGAAGATCGCCCACGGCACTGAATTGATGCATACTGCTCCACGTCTGATACAGCCAACCTTGAATCCTCTGACGAAACTCAGCGGGTGCCGCCATCTCCGAACCCTTCAGTCCAGAGGCGACGCCTGTCGTTCGGTGCCGTGGTCCGGGCCAAGCGCAAATCGCTCGGTCTGTCCCAGGAGAAGCTCGCCGAGCAGGCGGGTTGCGACCGGCAGTCGATCAACCGAGTCGAGAACGCGGCATACTCGCCGTCGCTCGACCGGGTCTTCAAGCTGGCCGACGCGCTCGGCATGAGCCTGTCGGACCTGTTCGACGAGTTCGACCGGGTCGACGCCAACGGCCCGACCAGAACGGCTCCGGCCGGCGGGACGCTCCGCGTCAGGCCAGCCGCCAGGTGGGGGACCGCGCAGCGTCCGGCTGAGCCGGTAACGACTCTCGTACGGCGGCGGGCGAGCGACCCGCCGCCGGTACGCGTATCCGCACCGGACCGCGTCGCCGCGCCGGCGGCTCAGGACGCGTCGGCGCGCAGCGCGTCGGCCGTCCGGGCCGCCTCGTAGAGCACTCCGGCCAGGTCACGCTCGTCGCCGCCGCGGGCAGACTCCAGCAACCGGCCGATCGTCGACCAGTCGTCGAGCACGCAGGCCAGGTGCCTGGCCACGTACGACGGCATCCGCAGCACCACGGCCGGCGCCGGGCCGCCCTCCTCCGGGTCCCACGTGCCGTCGCCGTCGACGCTGACGTCGACCACGTCCTCGACCAGCCACCGACGGGTGTCCGGAGGTTCGGGAGAAGGAGCGGAACTCGCGGGGGCGTAGGTGCTCGACCGTCACGCTGAGCGAGCATGCCGGTGCACCGGGCTAGTGTCCAGCGGTCCGGCGGAATTCACCCACCGGCGCCGAGTGCCGGTCGCAGGGAGTGGCACCATCGAGGGATGACCACGCCCGCAGACCCCGGGCCGGGCATCGCCGTCGAGGAGCGCATCGACACGCGCCCGGACCGGGTGCTCCGGCCCGAGCCCGGCGACTCCGAGCGGTTCTCGCACTACGTGCCGAAGGACAAGCTGATGGAGGCGCTGGTCAACGGCACTCCGGTGCGGGCGCTGTGCGGCAAGGTGTGGACCCCGTCGCGGGATCCGAAGAAGTATCCGGTGTGCCCGGAGTGCAAGGAGATCTGGGAGAACCTGCCGCCGGGTGACGACCGCGACCCCGATCGCTAGCCCGGTCCGCGCCCACCGGTCCGGCCCGGCTAGGTCGCCCCGCCACCGCCGGTCCGCCGGCGCGGGTGGGCCGTCCGTCCGGCCGGACCCGGTCCGGGGCGCCGTGCTCGGCCGTCGGGCGCCGGTGGCGGTCGCCGGCCGCTGGCCGGTCCGCGGGCGTGCGGCCTCCGGCGCGGCGGCCGGGTGGCCCTGCTCGATGGTCGCGTTGAGCTCGGCGCCGAGCAGCACGGCCAGCGCCAGCAGGTAGAAGAACAGCAGCGCGCCGATCGGCGCCGCGAGCGCCCCGTACGTGAGGCCGCTGGCCGACCACGAAGCCGATGTACGTCCGCAGCCCGAACGTCCCGCCCACGAACACCAGCGCGGCCAGCACCGCCCCGGGCAAGCCGCGCCGCCACGGCAGCCGCCGCGGCGGGGCCAGGTGGTAGAAGGTGACCAGGCCGACGCAGCAGCAGCACCGCCACCAGCGGCCAGTACGCGGCCTGGATGACGGTCTCGACGTCACCCTGCGCGGATCTCGGGAAGAAGCGGACCAGCCGGCCCGGCCCGATGCACCATCACCGGCAGCAGCACGATGCCGATCACGACGGTGAGCAGGTAGAGCCCGAGCGCCAGCAGCCGGCTGCTGCACCGCGCCGCGCAGGTCGCGCATGCCGTACGCGATGGTCACCGTGTTCACGAACGTCGCGGTCGCCGACGAGCCGGCCCACAGAGCGATCAGGAAGCCGAAGCTGACGACATCGGCGCGACCACGGCGGAGCACCTCGTCGATCGTGGGCGCGATGATCTGGTCGACGACGCTCGGCGCGAACGCCCGGGGGGATGCGTCCAGCAGCGACGCCTCGATCTGGTTGATGGTCGTCTCGCCGAGGAACCCGGACAGGTAGCCGATGCTGCCCAGCAGCCCGAGGAACAGCGGCGCCAGCGACAGCAGCTGCCAGAATGCCGCCTCTGCGGACAGCCCGAGCACGCGGTCGTCCCAGGCCCTGGCCACGGTGCGGCGGAGCACCGACACGTGCCGCTGGCGGGTCACCGGACGCGCCGACCTCCTTGACCGCCTCGGCGGCGCGCCGCTGGCCGTTGGAGCCCCGCCGCAACGCCCGGCGTACGGCGAGGACAGGCAGGCGTCGTCGCCGCGACACCGGGTCCCGGGTGGCGGTCATCACCCGAAGTGTGCCCCCTGCCGAGCTGCGGGGACACGCCTGACCCCCCGGCGCGCCGACGCGGTTCCGATGCACCGCCGGTCGCGCGCGGTGCAGCGGTCGCGGCACGGCGCCGGTCGGGCGCGCCATGCCGTCCGCCTACCGCCGGGGACCGCCGCCCGCGGGTAGGGTTGTCGGGCCCTCGTCGGGGAGTCCCCGCCGAGGGTGCTCGCTGTCCGCATCGTGCTGAGGGGGCCCGTGACCGTCGCTGGGATGCCTGCTGAGCCGGCTTCGGGAACCCCACCGCTGCGGACATGGCAGCGCCGCGCACTCTCGGCGTACCTGCTGCGCCGGCCGGCGGACTTCCTCGCGGTGGCGACGCCCGGCGCCGGAAAGACGACCTTCGCGCTGCGGGTCGCCGGCGGAGCTGCTCGCCGACCGGACGGTGGCCGCGGTCACCGTGGTCACCCCGACGGAGCACCTGAAGAACCAGTGGGCGCTCGCGGCCGCCGCGGCTCGGGCATCCCGCTCGACCCACCTTCCGCAACGCCGACGGCGCGACCGCGCGCGACTTCCGCGGCGCGGTCGTGACGTACGCGCAGGTGGCCGCGGCGCCGGCGCTGCACCGGGCGCGCACCGCGAACCGGCGCACGCTGGTCGTGCTGGACGAGGTGCACCACGCCGGGGACGCGCTGTCCTGGGGCGACGCGGTGCGGGAGGCGTTCGAGCCGGCGGCCCGGCGGCTGGCGCTGACCGGCACGCCGTTCCGGTCGGACGAGAACCCGATCCCGTTCGTCCGGTACGAGCCGGAGCCGGACGGCGCGCTGCGGTCGGCCGCCGACCACGCGTACGGGTACGGCGAGGCGCTGCGGGACGGCGTGGTCCGGCCGGTGATCTTCCTGGCGTACTCCGGGGAGGCCCGGTGGCGGACCCGCGCCGGGCTGGAGCTGTCCGCGCGGCTGGGCGAGCCCGGCACCGCCGAGCACGTCGGCCCGGGCCTGGCGGACCGCGCTGGACCCGGCCGGCGACTGGGTGCCGGCGGTGCTGCGGGCGGCCGACCAGCGGCTGTCCCAGGTCCGGACCGCGATGCCGGACGCCGGCGGGCTGGTCATCGCGACCGACCAGACGGCGGCCCGGGCGTACGCGGCCATGCTGCGGGAGATCACCGGCACCGCGCCCGCGCTGGTGCTGTCCGACGACCGCGGGTCCACCGCGCGGATCGCCCGGTTCGCCGAGTCGGACGAGCGCGTGGATGGTCGCGGTGCGGATGGTGAGCGAGGGCGTGGACGTGCCCCGGCTCGCGGTCGGGGTGTACGCGACGTCGGCGTCGACGCCGCTCTACTTCGCCCAGGCGATCGGGCGGTTCGTCCGGGCGCGGCGGGCGGGGGAGACCGCCTCGGTGTTCCTGCCGTCGGTGCCGCCGCTGCTGCGGCTGGCCGGCGAGCTGGAGGCGGTCCGCGACCACGTGCTCGGCCGGCGCCGGTCCGACTCGGACGAGGAGGCGGCTGGGACGACGACCTGCTCGCCGCGGCCCAGGCCGGGCGGGACGAGCAGACCGACGAGGACAAGGCGTTCACCGCGCTGGGCGCGTCCGCGCAGCTGGACCAGGTGATCTTCGACGGGGCGTCGTTCGGCACCGGGGCGACGCCGGGTACGCCCGAGGAGGAGGACTACCTCGGGTTGCCCGGGCTGCTCGACCCGGAGCAGGTGGCGACGCTGCTGCGGGCCCGGCAGGCCAAGCAGGTCGCGCTGCAGAAGAAGGCGCCGCCGGCGGTGACCGCGCCGGTCGCGGCGCCGCCGATGGCGACCCACGAGCGCCGGGCCGCGCTGCGCAAGCAGCTCAACGCGCTGGTGGCCGCGCACCACCACCGCACCGGCCGGCCGCACGGGGCGATCCACAGCGAGCTGCGCCGCGCCGTGCGGCGGACCGCCGACCGCGGTCTGCACCGTCGAGCAGCTCGAGCAGCGGATCGCCACCATCCAGTCCTGGTGAGGACCGGCGGCCGCGGAGTCAGGCGCGGGCGCGCAGGATGCCTACCGCGGTGGCGACGTCGCCGGCGCCCGGTTCGGCCGAGTCGAGCGGGTGGGCGGCAAGAAAGTCGTCGATCCCGGCCCGAAGGCCGGCCAGCACGTCCGGCGCCGGCTCGGCGCCGAGCTGCGAGCCGTACGCCGACGCGGAGATCCGGTCGCCCTTGCGACGGAAGACCACGATGAACGACGAGTCCGGCCCGACGAACTCGTAGCTCCGGCGGCGACCGTCGGCCAGTCCGGTGAGCCCGTCGACCAGGTCGACAAGGCCGAGGTAGACCATGAACGACTGGTCCGGCCGGCGGCCGGCCGACGAGACCGATCCGTCGGGCCCGGCGATCTCGAGGTTGCCGAGGGCGAGACCGGACCCACCCTCGGCGGGGTCGACGGAGAAGGTGAAGCGCACTGGCTCATCCTCCCCGTACCGGGAAGATCGAGATGACCCGGTTGGCGTCCTGGGAGTCGACGATCACTCGGACGCGGTCGCGCAGGCCGTTGACCTTGATCCGCTTCTCGAACACCTGCAGCTGCCGGTTGGGGTCGGACACCCGGGTGCCCTTCCTGACGAGCTGCTGCGCCGCGTCGTCCAGCTGGGCGCGGGTCGTCCCCGGCGCGAACAGGTCACCCGGCCCGGACGGGTGGTCGCCGGTGACGTGCCGGGCGTCGATGTGGGTCCAGCCCTCCCTGAGGTTGCCGTCCTCGATGCGCGGCGGGGTCCGGTGCGGGATGACGCACGGCGTGAGGCCAAGCGGGTCGATCGCGGCGGTCGGATTGTGCACGTACGCGACCGGGTTGGCGCCGGCCAGCAGCCCCATCGGGTCGGGGCTGGCGAACCGGGCCGCCACCGGGTCGTAGTAGCGGTACCGGTTCTGCGCCAGACCCGACTCGGCGTCCGCGTACTGCCCGGGGAAGCGCAGTGGGCAGTCGACCGCTGCATCGGCCGTGGCCGTGCCGCCCCACAAGGTCCGGCGGGCTTGCCAGACGACGGCGCCGGCGGTGTCGACCAGCTCGGTCGGCGTGCCGACGAGGTCCGTGACGATCGCGAAGAACTCCTCGTCGGCTCCCGGCCGGACCGTGCGCTGGCCGAGCGCCCGCAGCCCGTCCGGCGCCCAGTCCCACACAGTCGAGGTGCCGGCCACGGTCTGCTCGGCCAGCTCGTCGCCGTCCCAGCTGAAGTCGACCCGCTCGACCAGCGCGCCGGTCCGGTCCAGCCGCTCCTTGGCCGTGCGCCGGCCGAAGGCGTCGTACCGGTATCGCCAGGTCGCACCGTCCGGGGTGAGCACCTCCGCCAGCCGGTCCTCGGCGGTCCACCGGTAGCGCCAGGACCGGGTGCCGGACGACAGGAGCGAACGCTGTCGCAGCACCATCCGGCCGCGGTCGTCGTGCTCGTACCGGAAGCCGCCGGCCCGGCGGACGACCGTGCCGGTGTACTCGTGCCGCTCGCCGCCGGAATGGGCCAGGTTGCCCGCCGGGTCGTACGCATACTGCTCGCCGGTGCCGGCCACGGCCGTGACCCGCCCGGCCGGATCGAGCTCGTACCGCCGGGCGCCGGCGTCGTCCTCGATGCCCGCCAGGTACCCGTCCGGCCGGTAGCCGTACGACCGGACGACCGGGCCGGCGGCGGTGCGCAGGGTCTGCGACCGCAGTCGCGAGGCCGGATCCCAGGCCTGGACCAGCACCGCGGCGTCGTCGAGGGCCCGCTCCACCTCACGCCCCGCCGCGTCGTAGCCGAATGCGAGGTGGTGGTGGCCGGCCCGCAGGGCCACCGGCTGGTCGTCCGGCCCGTAGTCCCAGCTGCTCTCCGCGCCGGACGGGACGCGGCGCCAGGTCCGCCGGCCGAGCAGGTCGTACCGGGAGGCCACCGTCCGTCCGTCGGTCGTCTCGGCGAGCACCCGGCCGAGCACATCGCGCTCCAGGACCACCTCGCTGTCCGCCGTCGTGGCACGGACCACCCGACCGGCCGGGTCGTAGCCGAAGCTCGCCACGAGGTCGCCGGTCCGGCGCTGCAGCACGTTGCCGAGGGCGTCGCGGGTGACCACGGTCGGCTCGCCACCGTTCGTGGCGCGCTCGACCAGCTGCCCGGCCGGGTCGTAGCCGTAGTCAAGGATGCGACCGTCGTAGTCGACCTCGCGCACCAGCCGGCCCGCCGGGTCGTACTCGTACCTCCACACCAGCCCGGTCGGGTCGGTCACCGCGGTCAGGCGCAGCTCGGTGTCGTAGCCGAAGCTGATCCGCGATCCGTCCGGCGCGGTCCGGGCCGTGACGAGGTCGAAGCCCGCGATCTCGGTGCGCGTCACCTGGCCGAGGGCGTCGACGTGCTCGACGACGTTGCCCTCGCCGTCGTAGCGCCAGCGCTCGGTGCCGCCGCCGGGCTGCGTGCGCGCGGCCAGCCGGCCCTCGACGGTCCACCGGAACGAGGTGACCTCGTCCAGCGGATCCGCGACCTCCACGACCCGGCCGAAGGCGTCCCGGCGGTAGCGGGTGATCGCCCCCATCGGGTCGCTCACCTCGATCGGCAGGCCGGCGGCATCGCAGCGCACCGTCCGGGTGCGCCGCAGCGCGTCGGTGATCGCGGCCAGGTGCCCGGCCGCGTCGTACCGGTAGTGGGTGGTGGCGCCCGCCGGGTCGGTGACCGCGCGGGGAAGGCCGCGCTCGTCGTACCGGTAGCGCCACAGCGCACCGTCCGGGTCGACGATCCGGACGGGCTGGCCGTGCGGGCCGTAGTCGGCGGTCGTGGAGGTGCCGTCGGGGCGGTCGACGCGCAGGACGTTGCCGGCAGGGTCATAGGCCCAGTGGGTGGTGCGGGACAGCGGATCGGTGCGGGACAGCAGGCGGTCGTAGCGGTCCCACTCGGACAGCGTCACGTTGCCCAGCGCGTCGGTCTCGCGAACGACCTGCCTGAGATCGTTGTGCTCGAAGACCTTGGCGGCACCGAGGGAGTCGGTCACCGTGGTGGCGCCGGGCCGGTATGCGAACGTCGCCGACAGCGCGCCGTCGGCGCCGGTGGTGCGCACGCACCGACCCTGCTCGTCGTACTCGTAGCCGTACCAGGTGCCGTTGCGGTCGTCCCAGCGCACGATCCGGTCGAGCTCGTCGGAGCGGAACCGCAGCGGGATGCCGGAGGAGTTGACCACCGCGGCGAGCCGGCCGCCGTCGTCGTAGCCGTAGCGGACCAGCTCGACCCAGCGCTCGCCCTCGCGCAGTCGCAGCGAGGTGACCAGGCCGCGCTCGGTCTCCACCGCCAGGCGGTAGCCGCCGGTGTGCCGCAGCTCGACCGGGACGCCGTCCGCGGACCGGTCGACGTCGATGCGGGAGCCGAGCCGGTCGCCGATCGCGACCAGCAGGCCGCCCGGACCGAAGCGGAGCGACTGTCCGGACGGGCGGGTGATGGTCCAGCCCTCGTCGTCGGCGGTGAGCGGCAGCCGCGGGCCCTCGACGGGCAGCACCGGCGCGTCGTCGGTCGGCACCGGGTAGACGAGCACCGTGCCGTCGTCGTCGGCGAACCGCAGCAGCCCGCCGTCGGGCTCGATCCGCAGGTCGAGCGTGGTCGCCCAGGCCGGCCCGTACGACCGGCCGGCCCGGTAGCCGGACAGGTGGGTGCGGGCCAGCACGAGCGGCAGCGCGCCGGGCAGCTCGACGTCGACCTGGCGCAGCACCATCTTGCCGCTGACCACATCGATCGGGTCGGCCTCGCAGATCCGCTTCTCCATCGCGACCGCGGCCTCGCGGGCGTCCGTGGCGACGTCGTCGAGTGCCTTGCCCTCGGCCAGCAGCTTCTCGCCGGCGCCGAGCGCCCGCTCCCCGGCGGCGAGGCCGCGCTCGCCGGCGACCGCGGCCTTGACCCCCTTGATCCCGTCGAGGATCTTCCCGCCGGGCAGGAACGTCAGCGCCGCGTCGATGCCGATCGACGTCCAGGACCCCTTCCCGGTGGCCAGCTTGACGGCCACGTCGATGGCCAGCGCGATCGCCCCGGCCGCGACCGCGAACGGGGCCAGGAACTGCAGCCCCGGCACCAACGACAGCACGCCGAGCACCGCCGAGACACCCTTGAGCACCGTGGAGATCTTCGGCCAGCACGTCGGCGTGCTCGGAGATCCAACTCTTCACCGAGTTCCAGGCCCGAGACAGCCAGCCCGGCTCCTGGTACGGCGCGTTCGCCACGTTGTTGATCGCACCCGCCGCACTCGACGCGGCCGACCGGTGCTCGCCCCGCAGGCGCCGCGCCTCGGTCGAGCACCTCCTGCAGGTCGGAGCCGAGCGTGTTGGCCTGTGAGCGGGCCGTGTCGTACTGGTCCTTCAGCCGGGTGAACTCCGCGCTGCCGGACGGCGCGGTCTGCCCGGCCAGCCGGTTGACCTCGGCCACCGCGGCCGACTCGCGCCGGCGCAGGTCGGCCGCCCTGGACTCAAGGTCGACGGCCCGCCGCTGCCGGGCGACGAGCCCACTCCCGTAGTCGGTGAGCGCCCTCGCGGCCGTCTGGTGCGAGTCGGCGGCCAGGTCGAGGTCGCGCGGCAGGTCCTTGAGCTGGCCGCGGAAGGCGTCCGCGGCGTCGCCGGTCCAGGCCGACGAGTTGAGCTTGGACACGTTCGCCGACGCGTCCGAGAACACCGTGCCGGCGCCGGTCACGTCGGCGGCGGCCGAGCTGAGCGCGGCGGCGTCGCCGGGCGCCGGGTCGAAGCCCAGCGCGGGGAACTCGCGGACCGCCACCTGTCCCTCCCGAGTACGGTCTCCGGCGGGTCGTGGACCCGCGGTGCTGGACGCTATATCATCATCGACCGGTACGCCAGTATTGACCGGATTCGGGTGGTTTTGATGGCAGACGGCTTCGAGGTCGACGTCGCGACGCTGCGCGCGCTGTCCGGGGAGCTCACCTCGATCGGCGACAAGGTCGGCACGGCCCAGCACGGCATGGACGGCCTCGGCGACGACCAGACCGGAGACGGCGACCTGACCGGCGCGGTCCACCACTTCAAGGACAAGTGGGAATACTCGCTGAAGAAGATCAAGGAGACCGCCGAGAAGACGGCGGAGAAGGTCACCTCGGCCGCGGACGGCTACGACCAGGTCGACACCGCCGTCGCCGACGCCGCCGCCGGCACGGTCGTGACCGAGCCCCGGGTGGCCGTCGGCGTCGACCCGGCCGCGCCGCGGCCGCCGATCGGCTTCCGGCTGGACGTGCCGGACGAGTTCACCTCGCTCGACCTCGACCCGGCGAGCTCCGACGCGTCGATCGAGGCGCTGCTGGACGAGCGGTCGGCGGCGGTGCCCGGCGCGGCCCGGCAGCGGTCGCGGGCCCGGCAGGTGCTGCAGCGGGTGGTCGACCGAGCACCGGGAGGCCGGCGTGTTCCTCGCCTCGTTCCTGGTCGGGGCCGGGCCGTCGCCGGGCGAGATGATCGGCGCGAGCCTGACCCTGGCGTGGCGGCGGTTCGCCGGCGGGATCGACCTCGACGGGCTGGAGATCTACTTCCGGGACGACGACCCGGCGCCGGGGGAGGACGTGGCGCTGCGGGACGTGCGCCGGCTCGACCACCCGTACGGGGAGACCGTGCGGGTGGTCAACCGGCAGCTGGTGCCGGTGCCGCTGACCTCGCGCCGGCAGGAGGTGGTGGTCGTCCAGCACCTGGTGCCGGCGCCGCCGCCGGCCGAGGAGTGGCTGGCGGTGCTGACCTTCTCCACCCCGGACGTCGCCGGGCAGGACGAGTTCGTCGAGCTCACCGGGCGGATCGCGGCCACGCTGGAGTTCCTCGACGCGGAGGGTTCCCCGCTGCCGCCGCCGGGCCCGCCGACCGGCACGATCGGCTTCGTGCCCGGCTGAGTGCGGACGGCGTCGACCAGAGCCGGCCGGCGGGCGGCTCGGGTAGAGCGGTCGGTCAGGCGGAGACGACGACCTCGGCGTCGACGGCGCGCAGGGCCTCGTCGTACCGGCGGGCGTGATGGCCGCAGAAGTAGAGCTCGCCGCCACCGGCGAGGGTCACGTGGGCGGTGGCGCGGGCGCCGCAACGGTCGCAACGGTCGGCGACGGTGAGGACGGCGGCGACGGTGTCCGGGATCAGGGTCGGAGTCATGGGGCTCTCCCCTCTCGGCGGGCGCCCGGTCGGACGCGCTCTGCCTCTACCTTGCGCTCCCATTGTTCCCCCGGTGTTACGGGTCCAAGACACCGTGTGGACATATCGCACAAACCGGAGCATTTGCGCTAGGGTCCCTGCGCGACTCGGGAGGTGAGCATGGCGACACGGGAGTTTCCCGCGCTCGGGTTCGACCCCGCGCCGGGCGACACCGCCGCGGTCTCCGCCGCGGCGTCCGACGTACGGGGCGCCGGCACGGTGTTCTCGGACGCGTCGGCGAACGTGTCCAGGCTCAACTCGTCGGCCTGGACCGGCGACGCGGCGGACGCCTTCCGCGGCCAGCTCAAGGACCTGCCGCGGGACCTCGACCTGGCCGCCCGCTCGCACCAGACGGCCGCGCAGACGCTCGTCGACTGGGGCAACGGCCTGACCGGCCGGCAGCGGCGGGCCGCCGACCTGGAGTCCCGCGCGGCCGACCTGCGCCGGCAGGAGCAGTCGGCGGTGGCCGAGGTCAACCGGCTGGCCGGGCAGACCGCGCCGTCCGGCAGCGCGGAGTTCACCCGGCTCAAGGACCAGTACGACACGGCCCGCTCGCACGCCAACTCGGTCAGCTCGCAGCTGCAGGACGTCATCGCGCAGGCCCGCCGGCTGCTCGACGAGCACCGGTCGGCGGCCTCGGCGCGCGGCCGGCCGGATCAACAACGTCGCGAACGCGCCGTACAAGGAGCCGGGCTGGCTGTCCCGCGCCTGGAACTCGGTCAAGAGCTGGATCTCCGAGCACGCCGACGTCCTGGCCGAGATCTCCACCGTCCTCAAGGGCGTCTCGGCGGTGCTGGGCGTGCTGTCGCTGGTGCCCGGCCTGCAGTTCCTGGCCCCGTTCGCGATCGCGGCCGGCGCGATCGCGCTGGCCATCGACGTCGCGGTCAAGCTGGCCACCGGCAAGGGGTCCTGGACGTCGATCGGCATCGACGCGGCGCTGACGTTCCTGCCCGGCGGGAAGATCCTGTCCGGGCTCAAGGGCGTCAAGGCCGCGGTCGCCGGCGAGCGCGGCCTGGTCGCGGGGGAGCGGGCGCTGGTCGGCGGGGAGAAGCTGCTGGCCGAGGGCGACGACCTGGCCGGCGTGGCCGGGGCGGCGCTGAAGGGCAACCCGACCACGCGGCCTCGGCTCCACCGCCGTGCACCTGGGCAACGGCGGCAACAAGGTGGTCCAGCGGCTGTTCCCGGAGCTGTCCGGGACCAACCCGTTCTTCCGGCTCACCAAGGTCACCGACGGCGCCCATCCGAACGTCGCCGGCTGGGGCTTCAAGAACAACTGCCAGAGCTGCGTGCAGGCGGTCGACAAGCAGCTGTCCGGGCTGGCGAAGGACGCGCAGGCGGTCGAGCGGGTGCCGGGCGACGCGATGTCCAGCTCGCTGTGGAAGCAGCACATCGCCAACGGCGTCGGCACGAGCAACACGTTCAAGTCGGCCGGCTCGTACGACGACATCATCACCGAGCTGCACAACGCCGGTGACGGGGCCCGCGGGATCATCCACGGGATGCGCAAGCTGCCGACCGGGCAGACCGTCGCCGGTCACGTCTTCAACGTCGTGAACCGCAACGGCCGGGTGTACTTCCTGGACGGCCAGACCGGGAAGCTCGCCTACCTGGAGAACTACTCCGGCGGTATGGAACTCTTGCGCACCAACTGACCCGGGCCGACGGACTGGAGGCGGACATGGACGTGGCGGAGGCCCGGGGAGTGGCCGAGGCCGAGCTGGAGACGTTCTCCACGGCCGACAACCCGCTGCAGCTGGTCGACGACGACGCGGTCGCGGACATCGGCTGGGGCTGGGTGTTCGCGTTCAGCACCAGGCGCTGGTTCGAGACGCAGGACCCCGCCGACGCGCCGCCGCCCGGCATCGGGCCGATCGTCGTGCGCAAGGACTCCGGCGAGGCGTTCTCGCTCGGCTCGACGCCGTCCTTCGACATGCAGCTCGCGGACTACGCCAACGCGGCACGACCTGCCGGCGCCGGCCCCGCTCGGCTGGTAGTCGCCGCGAGCGCGGCAGCGCTCGGCAGACGCGACGAGGCCGCCCGGTGCGGTGTCCCGGGCGGCCTCGGTGGCCGCGGTGCGGTGTATCGGCGGTCTCAGTCGTTCGGTCTTCGGGACCGTCGTCCTCGGCCTTGAAGACCTCGGCCGCGACCTCGCGGATCGTCGTCTCGTACTCCCGAGCGTGGTGGCCGCAGAACACCAGGTCCCCGCCGCCGGGCAGGACAACGCGGATCTTGGCCTGAGCACGGCAGCGGTCGCAGCGGTCTCCCGCTGACGGCGGCGCAGGGGAGGTCGTGGGCGTCAAGGTCGGCGTCACGGCGTTCCCTTCGGGTTGTCGGTCACGCTGGTGCAACTACCCACGTACCGGCCGCGTTCCCCGTTCAGCCGGCCGCGAACACGAGAGAATTCTCTCAGCGCACCGGCCGAACCGCCCGTCGCCCCGCCGCGAACCGCCCGAACAGCCCAGCGGCCCCGCACCCGAGGGTGAGGGGCCGCCGGCCGCGTGAGGCCAGTCGAGGTCAGTCGAGGTAGTCCCGCAGGACCTGGGACCGCGATGGGTGACGGAGCTTGGACATGGTCTTCGACTCGATCTGCCGGATCCGCTCCCGGGTGACCCCGTAGACCTGGCCGATCTCGTCCAGCGTCCGCGGCTGGCCGTCGGTGAGCCCGAACCGCAGCCGGACCACGCCGGCCTCCCGCTCGGACAGCGTCTGCAGCACCGACTGGAGCTGGTCCTGCAGCAGCGTGAACGACACCGCGTCGACCGCGACGACCGCCTCGGAGTCCTCGATGAAGTCACCGAGCTGCGAGTCGCCCTCGTCGCCGATGGTCTGGTCGAGCGAGATGGGCTCCCGTGCGTACTGCTGGATCTCCAGCACCTTCTCGGGCGTGATGTCCATCTCCTTGGCGAGCTCCTCCGGGGTCGGCTCGCGGCCGAGGTCCTGGAGCAGCTCGCGCTGGATGCGGCCGAGCTTGTTGATGACCTCGACCATGTGCACCGGGATGCGGATGGTGCGGGCCTGGTCGGCCATCGCGCGGGTGATGGCCTGCCGGATCCACCACGTCGCGTACGTCGAGAACTTGTAGCCCTTGGTGTAGTCGAACTTCTCGACCGCCCGGATCAGGCCGAGGTTGCCCTCCTGGATCAGGTCCAGGAACGCCATCCCGCGCCCGGTGTAGCGCTTGGCCAGCGAGACGACCAGCCGCAGGTTGGCCTCGAGCAGGTGGTTCTTCGCGCGCTCGCCGTCGCGGACGATCCACATCAGGTCGCGGCGCAGCTGTGGGGAGAGCTGGTCGGTCTTCTTGCCGGCGAGGCGGGCCTCCTCCATCCGGCGCAGCCGCTCCGCCGCGTAGAGCCCGGCCTCGATCCGCTTGGCCAGGTCGACCTCCTCCTCGGCGTTGAGCAGGGCGACCTTGCCGATCTGTTTCAGGTAGGCCCGGACCGAGTCGGCGGAGGCGGTGAGCTCGGCGTCCTTGCGGGCCTGCCGCAGCGCCTCGGACTCCTCGTCCTCCTCGTCCCAGGTGAAGTCCTCGGCGTCGGCCTCCTCGACGGCGGCCGGGCCGGCGGCGGTCAGCTCGGTCGGCTCGTCGATCGCCAGCGCGCCCTCGGCCGGCTCCTCGCCGTCGGCCGGCGGGGTCGCCGGTGCACCGGGGGCGGGCGCCGCGGCCGGCGCGGCGGCCGCGGTCTTCCGCTTCCGCTTGGCCGGAGCGGCCGTGGTCGCCTGGGCGGTCTTCCCGGCCGGCGCCTCGGCGGTGGCCGGGTCGGGCACGGCCTGCAGCGCAGCCCCCTCCTGCGCGGCGGCCCGGGACCGGGTCGGCTCCGAGCCGGGCCGC
Organism: uncultured Actinomycetota bacterium; assembly: GCA_963770145.1. Taxonomy (GTDB): domain Bacteria; phylum Actinomycetota; class Actinomycetes; order Mycobacteriales; family CADCTP01; genus CADCTP01. The sequence continues at coordinate 127,029 of CAVYOJ010000014.1, forward strand.
GTCGACGGGCGGGTGCTCTTCGTGACGGTGCTGCGGGACGGAGCGGCGGCGGCCGCGGTCCGGGCGGACTTGCCCCGCCCCGACGGGGCGGAGGGCGCATCGAGCATGACGGTCACTCCCGAGTCGCTGAGCGTGCGAAGCACGCGCTTGCCGTGCGAGGCCGGCAGGCCGGCCTCCTCGAAGGCGCGGCTGATGTCGTTCGCGTGCAGGAATCCCTGGTGACGTCCCCGGGAGACGAGATGCTCCGCGAGGTCGCGGGTCGGATCGGACCCGCCGGCGGCGGTGCTGTCGGTGCGGGGATCGGCTGCCACGAACGCCCTTTCACGAACGGATGCCTCCCGGCGAGGAGGCCGCACGACGGGAACTGCCCAGAACGGGCAGGAGGTTGGGTTGGGGACCGGGGCGGTCGCCCGTCCGGGTGGTCGTCCGTCGTCCCCACCTGGGACCTTCGACCCCACCCGGTGCCGGCCGTGCCCGTGCCCGTGCCCGTGCCAGTGTAACTTCGCTCCGGCCGGCGACGTGGCGCGGACCGCCCAAGTGGGCTGGGAACATGCCGCCGAGCGCCGAAGAATGGGGCGAACCGAACGGAGCAGCAGTGGCCGAGACGTCTGTCCAGGGCCCGCTGGCGGGCCTGCTGGTCGTCGACCTGACCCGGGTCCTCGCCGGGCCCTTCGCCGGCATGATGATGGCCGACCTGGGCGCGCGGGTGATCAAGGTCGAGCGACCGGAGCGCGGCGACGACTCCCGGTCGTACGGGCCGTTCGCGGACGGACGTTCCACCTATTTCGCCCGGATCAACCGCGGCAAGGAGTCGATCGCGCTCGACCTCAAGTCGCCCGCGGACCGGGCGGTGGTCGAGCGGCTGGCCGACCGGGCCGACGTGCTGATGGAGAACTTCCGGCCCGGCGTGATGGACCGGCTCGGCCTCGGCTGGGACGCGCTCTCGGCCCGCAACCCGCGGCTGGTGTACGCGTCGGTGTCCGGCTTCGGGCAGACCGGCCCGTGGCGGTCGAGGCCCGCGTACGACACGGTCGTGCAGGCGGCGGCCGGGCTGTTCGCGGTGACCGGCGAGCCCGAGGGCGAGCCGGCGAAGATGGGCACCTCGATCGCCGACCTGTCCGCCGGCCTGTACGGGTTCGGCGCGATCATGGCCGCGCTGCACGGCCGGAACCGCACCGGCCGCGGTGCCCGGGTCGACGTGGCCATGTTCGACTCGGCGATCTCGCTGCTCGAGGGCGCCGCGCTGCACTACCTCAACCGGCACACCGAGCCGCCGCGGCTGGGAAACATGCACCACTCGATCTCGCCGTTCGGCACGTTCCACTGCGCGGACGCGCCGATCGTCATCTGTGCCGGCGGCGACGGGCTGTTCGGCGTGCTGTGCACGGTGATCGGCCGGCCCGAGCTGGTCGGCGACCCGCGTTTCGCCGACAACGACAACCGGGTGCTGAACCAGAAGGAGCTGGCGGCCGAGCTGGAGTCGGCGCTGCGCACGGCGCCGGCGGCGGAGTGGCTGGAGAAGATCACGGCGGCCGGCGTGCCCTGCAACGAGGTGTCCACGGTCGGGCGGGCGCTGGACTCCGAGCAGACCGCGGCCCGGCAGATGGTGGTCAGCGCCGGCGGGCTGCCGATGGTGGGCAACCCGATGAAGATCGCGCCCTGGCCGGACCCGGCCGAGCGGCGGCAGGCACCGGAGCTCGACGAGCACGGCGCGGCGATCCGCGCCGAGCTGGGGCTCTAGCCCCGGCCGCCGACCCTGCGCCCACTCGGCCCTGCGTGAGCGCCTACTCGGTGAACTTCTCGTGCGCGGCCATCGCCGCGCCGACGATGCCGGCGTTGTTGAGCAGCTGAGCCGGCTTCACCGGGGTCCGGACGTCGAGCAGCGGCACCCACTTCTCGGCGTTCTTGCTGACCCCGCCGCCGACCACGAACAGGTCGGGGGTGAACAGCTTCTCCACGTGCCGCAGGTATCTCTGCACCCGCTTGGCCCACTGCTTGTACGACAGGCCCTCGTTGTCCTTCGCCGCCGAGGACGCCTTCTTCTCCGCGTCGTGCCCGTCCAGCTCGAGGTGGCCGAGCTCGGTGTTGGGCACCAGCTGGCCGTCCAGCAGCAGCGCGCTGCCGATGCCGGTGCCGAAGGTGAGCAGGATGACCACGCCGCCCGACGCCCTTGGCCGCGCCGAACCGGGCCTCGGCGATGCCGGCCGCGTCGGCGTCGTTGAGCACGGTCACGTCGCAGTGGGTGATGTCGGTGAAGACCTTGTCGACGTCGGTCTCGATCCAGCTCTTGTCCACGTTCGCGGCGCTCTTGGCCACGCCGTTCTTGATGACGGCCGGGAACGTCGCGCCGAGCTCACCGGTCCACTCGGCCTCCTTGACCAGCCGGGCGACCACCTCGGCGACCGCCTCGGGGGTGGACGGGTTGGGCGTCAGGTACTTCACCCGCTCCGTCGCCAGGTCGCCCCTGCTCAGGTCGACGATGGCACCCTTGATCCCACTGCCGCCGATGTCGACCCCGAACGCGGTCGACGAGCCTTCCTCCTGGGCACCTGATCACTCCCCTCGCCGCCTGCAACCTACTGTCTAGACCATGCCCCGCGCGGACGGCTCTGACCACACGGTCGAGCACACGCAGTTGCTGGCGCTCGCCGAGCGGCTGGCCCGCGGCGCCGGCGCCCTGACCGTACGGCTGCGCGCGGGCGGCGGCCCGCTCGGCGTCGACGCGAAGAGCTCGCCGACCGACGTGGTGACCGAGGTCGACCGTGCCTCCGAGCGCTGGCTGGCCGACGAGCTGGCCCGGCTGCGCCCGGACGACGCGCTGATCGGCGAGGAGGGCGCGGACCGGTCCGGCGGCAGCGGGGTGCGCTGGATCGTCGACCCGATCGACGGCACGGTGAACTTCCTCTACGGCCTGCGCCCGTACGCGGTGTCGGTCGCGGCCGAGCGGGACGGGCGGGTGGTCGCCGGCGCGGTGCACGACCCGACCTCGGGGGAGACGTTCAGCGCCGCGCTGGGCGCGGGGGCGTACCTGGACGGCGTGCCGATCGGCGGCCGCTGGGTCGCGGCCGAGCTGGCCACCGCGGTGATCGCGACCGGCTTCGGGTACGACGCCGGCGTGCGGGCCGGGCAGGGCGAGGTGCTGGCCGGGCTGCTGCCCCGGATCGGCAACCTGCGCCGGCTGGGTTCGGCCGCGCTGGACCTCTGCTACGTGGCCGCCGGCCGGCTGGACGGCTACTACGAGCACGGGCTCAAGGACTGGGACCGGGCCGCCGGGCTGCTCGTCGCCACCGAGGCCGGCGCCGTCGCCGGCGGCCTGCGCGGGCGGCCGCCGGGCGCGCTCACCGTCGCCGCCTCGCCGGCCGTCGCGGCCGAGCTGACCACGCTGCTGGAGGAGCTCGGCGCGGACGAGCTGGGCGACCTATACGGTTAGCCGATGAGCGTGCCCGGGGCGGATCCGCGGGTGCTGGGGCCGTACCTGGCGCGGGAGCTGGGCGACAGCCGCTGGGCGGGACCGCACGGTCGAGGTCGTGGTCGGCGGCCGGTCCAACCTCACGTACTACGTCACCAGCCCGGCCGGCTCGGTGGTGCTGCGCCGCCCGCCGCTGCGGGCGGTCCGGCCGACCGCGCACGACATGACCCGCGAGCACCGGGTGCTCTGTGCGCTGCACGGCACCGCGGTCCCGGTGCCCAGGCCGCTGCTGCTGTGCACCGACCCGGACGTGCTCGGCGCGCCGTTCTACGTGATGGAACGGGTGGACGGGGTGATCGCCCGGGACCGCCTCCCGGACGGGTACGCGCCGCCGCCGCGCCGGGCGGCGATGACCGACGCGCTCGTGGACGTGCTCGCCGACCTGCACGACGTCGACCCGGCCGCGGTCGGGCTGACCGGGTTCGGCCGCCCGGAGGGCTACCTGGACCGGCAGCTGCGCCGGTGGGCCGGGGAGTGGCAGGCGCTGCGGGCCGGCGACGACCTGCCCGGCGGTGGACGCGCTCGCCGCGGAGCTGGTCGCCGGGGTGCCGAAGGAGCCGAGCGGGCCGGTCGTGCACGGCGACTACCGGCTGGACAACGTCGTGCTCGACCCGGCCGATCCGACCCGGGTCGCGGCGGTGCTGGACTGGGAGATGTCCACCCTCGGCGACCCGCTGGCCGACCTCGGGCTGCTGCTCGTCTACTGGCAGCCGGCCGCCGGGCACCGGTGGTGACCCCGTCGGTCACCAGCCTGCCCGGGTTCCCGGCCCGGTCCGCCCTGGTGGCCCGGTACGCCGCGCGCCGCGACGTCGACCTCGCCGCGCTGCCCTGGTACGTCGCGCTCGGCTGCTTCAAGCTCGCCGTCGTGGTCGCCGGCATCGTGGCCCGGCAGCGGGCCGGCGCGATGGTCGACAACACCGACGACGGGCTCGGCGCCAGGATCGGCCCGCTGGCCGAGGCGGGCCGGTCGGCGCTGGCCGGCGGGCTAGACGAACCGTCCGGTTCGTAACGATCCAGACCGGGAAGACCATGATCGCCACAAGGTGCGGTCCGGCGGCTACCCTCGGTTCAGGGTAGATCGTCGAGCGCGATCCGGGGTGGGAGGCGCCATGGGGGCGGTGTTCCAGGGACCGGACGCACCGCCGCGGGCGCGCTACAGCCTGCGGCTGCGCCGGGCCCTGCCCGCCCTGGTCTTCCTGCTCGCGCTCTGCGGGCTGGCCGGGCTGCACCTGGCTCAAGGTGATCGACCAGGTCGACGACCGCGCGGCCGCCGCCGCCTGCGGCGCCCGACGCCGGTGGACTCCGTCGAAGGTGCAGGTGCGGGTCTACAACGCCACCGCCCGGGAGGGGCTGGCCCGCAAGATCGCCGGCCAGCTGGTCGGCCGCGGCTACGCTGATCGTGGCCACCGACAACGATCCGCTCTCCGGCATCCGGCCGGTCGACGGCGCGGCCGAGGTGCGGTACGGGCCGGCCGGCGCCCGGGCGGCCGCGCTGCTCCGCCGGCAGGTGCCCGGCGCGACGATGTACAAGGACGCGCGCCAGGACGCGATCGTCGACCTGGTGCTCGGCCAGCAGTTCCGCCGCCTGTCCACCCCGGCCGAGCTGGCCCGCGGCCGGCAGGGCCTGCTCGCCGCGGCCGCGACGCCGCCCGCGGCGCCGGCCGGGTCGGCGAAGAAGCCGGCCACGAAGCCGGCCACGAAGCCGGCGCGGCCACCCCGTCCCCGGCGCCGAGCTGTTGACCGCCGTCGACTTCCGGCCCAGCCGGGACGGCTTCCGGTTCGGCAACGCCTGGCCGCGCGGAGCCCCGGTCACGCTGGCCGGCGTCGGGTTCGGCCGGGTGTACGGCGGGCTCTGCGGCGGCATGGCGTACGAGGCCCGCCGGGCCTGGCTGGCGCACGAGCCGCTGCCGCCGGACACCGGTCGCCCCGGCCGACGGGCCGCTGGCCGACCGGCTGTTCAAGGCGCAGATGTCCAGCCTCGGGCTGCCGGCCGGGCCGCTGCGCTACCTGTGGTTCCAGCTGCCGCCGAACGACCGGGCCCGGCGCGAGCTGACCCTGCGGCACGGGCTGCCCGGCGTGCGCCGGTCGCTGGCCGCGGCGGAGCCGGCCCTGCTCGGGCTGATCCGGGTCGTCACCTGGGACCCGCGCCGGGTGGTGGAAAACCACGTCGTGCTCGGGTACGGGCTGGACGAGCGGCCGGACGGCAGCGCCGAGGTCGCCGTCTACGACCCCAACCACCCCGGCGACGACTCGGTCCGGCTGCGGGTCACCGCCGACGGCACGGTGGCGTACTCGCACGGGTCGGTGGCGGCGTTCACCGTGGTCGGTCCCCGTGCCGGGGACTCGCCTTCCGGCCGGCCCTGACCGCCTTCGACAGCTGCTTCCACTGCCGCCGCTGCTCGGCCCGCTGGCGCGCGTCGTACCGGTCCCGCAGCCAGCCGACCTCGTGCCGCAGCGCCGCGTGGCTGGCGACCCGGCGGGCCGAGACGGTGCCGGCGGCGACCGCGGCCGCGATCGCGCAGCCCGGCTCGCCGGCGTGCCGGCAGTCCCGGAACCGGCACTGCTCGGCCAGCTCGACGATGTCGGCGAAGGCGATGTCAAGGCCCTCGTCGGCGGCCCAGAGCTGGACGCCGCGCAGGCCCGGGGTGTCCAGCAGCAGGCCGCCGCCGGGCAGCCCGACCAGCTCGCGGGCGGTGGTGGTGTGCCGGCCCTTGCCGGTCGGACCGACCGGCGCGACCCGGGCCGGCGCGCGCGCCGAGCGCGTTGCGGAGGCTGGACTTGCCGGCGCCGGAGACGCCGAGCAGCGCGGCGGTCGTGCCCGGACCCAGCATCGCCGCGCAGCTCGGCCAGCCCGCGGCCGTCGACCGTGCTGGTCAGCAGCACCGGCGCCGGCCCGGCGGTCTCGGCGACCTCGTCCCGCTCGGCCGCCGCGGTGCCCTCGGCCAGGTCGGCCTTGGTCAGCACGACGACCGGACTGGCGCCGGAGTCCCAGGCGACGGTGAGCAGCCGGTCCAGCCGGCCGGCGCTGCGGCGGCGCGGCCAGCGAGACCAGCACGAACACCAGGTCCACGTTCGCGGCCAGCACCTGCCGGGCCGGCCGCCTTGCCGGCCGCGCCGCGGACCAGCTCGGTCCGCCGCGGCAGCCGAGCGCCGTACCCGGGCCGGCCGGGTCCGGGCCCGGCCGGAACAGCGCCCAGTCGCCGGTGACCAGCGCGGACCCGGCCGTCCCGGACCTCACCGTCGGCCGTGACCAGCAGCGCGGCCGGCGCCGTCGGCGCGGACCACCCGCGCCGGTGCGCCGGTGCGGCCGGCGGCGAGGGCGGCCCACTCGGGATCCCAGCCCAGCTCGTCGAGCACGTGACACACCTCCCGCAGGCGATACCAGCCCTTCCGGGCGCATCAGTGGAAACCGGGACCAGATGCCCGCGCGCCGCTGCGGCGGGCCGTTCGATCGGCACGGTAACCTCCCGCGGCTGCCGCGCCGAGGGGGTTTTCGGTGACCCCGAACGGACCCGCGACAGCGGGCACAAATCCGCCCGCCGAGGCGTTGCCCGCAAGCCACCCGCACGACCACAGGAGTGACCCAGTATGGCTACCGATTACGACGCGCCTCGCCGCAGCGAGGTCGACGAGCTCGGGGAGGACTCGCTCGAGGAGCTGAAGGCCCGGCGGGCCGAGGCCCAGTCCGGCTCGATCGACGTGGACGAGGCCGAGCTCAACGAGAACCTCGAGCTGCCCGGTGCCGACCTGTCCGGTGAGGAGCTCACCGTCCGGGTCGTCCCGAAGCAGGAGGACGAGTTCACCTGCTCCAGCTGCTTCCTGGTCCACCACCGCTCCCGGCTCGCCGGCGAGCGCAACGGACAGCCCGTCTGCCGCGACTGCGCGGCCTGACCGGGTACGAGGAAGCCGACATGGCGCGTCTCCCGTGGCACAGGACCGAGCCCGCCGAGCCGACGGCTCCCGGGCCGGATCCGGACGCCGACGGCCGAGACCGCCCACCTGGGCGAGCTGGTCGCCCGGGTCGCCGACCACGATCATGATCGTGACGGCGACCGCAAAGACCAGCTGGTCGCGCTGACCCGCGGGCTCGCCGGTGCCGCCAAGGGCGCCGCCGGGCACCGGCTGCGCGGCGCAGGCTCGGCTGCTCGCCGACGTGCTCGCGGATGCCGCTCCGAGATTGCGGATCCGGGACGCGGCGACGCTGCGGGTCCACCATCCCGGCCGGTCCGACGACGAGATCGCCGACACTGCTGGTCCGCAACGCCGCCCGCACCACCGGCCGCCTTCGGTGCCGCGGTCGGTGCGCTGGCGGCCGTCGAGTTCGCCGCGCCCCCTACCCTGCTCGCCGCGCCGGTCCAGCTGGCCGCGGAGACGCTCGCGGTGGCGGCGGTCGAGGTCAAGATGCTCGCCGAGCTGCACGAGCTGCTGGGCCAGGCCGGCGTACGGCACCGGCGCCCAGCGCGGCTCCGCGTACCTGATGAGCTGGGTGCGCCAGCGCGCGCTCGACCCCAGGGTCGGCGCGGCCGGCCTCACCGCGATGCATCGGCGCCGCCGCCAAGACCGAGCTGCGCACGATGCTCATGCGCCGGGCCGGGCGGAGCATGACCAAGCTGGCGCCGTTCCTGGCCGGCGCGGTCGCCGGCGCCGTGGTCAACCGCCGGGTGACCCGGTCGCTCGGCGAGAAGCTCGACCGCCGAGCTGCGCGGCCGGCGGCGCTGATCATTCGCGTGACACCGCCAGGGGTAACCTGCGCGCTGTGCCGCCATCCCATGTCCCAGCCGGTGCCCGGAGCACCGGTGGAGGTCCTCGTCCAGCGCCTGGATCCCGGCGTTCCGCTCCCGGCGTACGCGCTGCCCGGCGATGCCGGCGCCGACGTCGTGACCACCGTGGACGCCGAGCTCGCGCCGGGCGAGCGGGCGGTGCTGCCGACCGGGCTGGCGCTCGCCCTGCCGGACGGGTATGCGGTGTTCGTGCACCCGCGCTCCGGCCTGGCCGCCCGCTGCGGCATGTCGCTGGTGAACGCGCCCGGCACGGTCGACTCCGGCTACCGCGGCGAGGTCAAGGTGATCGTCATCAACCACGATCCGGTCGCAGCCGCTGAGGCTCGCCCGCGGCGACCGGATCGCCCAGCTGGTGCTGCAGAAGGTGGAGCGGGCCGTGTTCACGCCGGTGCGACGGCGCTGCCGGAGTCCGACCGCGGCGCCGGCGGGCACGGGTCCACCGGCGGGCACGCGCAGCTCGTGGGGGGTGCGTGATGGCGCTGGGTCGCCGGCGGCACCGGTCCGAGCGGCAGAAGATCGACGCGACCCCGCCCTGGTCGACCGACCGGGAGCGGGACACCGACGTCACCACCGGGCCGTACGACGAGCAGGACGCACCGGACGACGGGCTGGAGCGGCTCGACCTCGGCGCGCTGCTCGTCCCGGTGATCCGCGGGGTCGAGGTGCGCGTCGACGTGGGGCCGGACGGCCAGGTCGATCGCGGCGACCCTGTCGTACGGGGGGAGCGAGACGCAGATCGGCGTGTTCGCGGCGCCGCGGACCGCCGGGATCTGGGACGAGGTGCGCGAGGAGATCCGGGCCTCGATCACCCAGCAGGGCGGTACCGCGCAGGAGGCGCTCGGGCCGGTTCGGCACCGAGCTGACCGGGCGGATCCCGGTGCAGGGCGGTTACCAGAGCGTGCGGTTCGTCGGGGTGGACGGGCCGCGCTGGTTCCTGCGCGGCCTGTTCAGCGGGCCGGCGGCGGCCGATCCCGGCCAAGGCGGCGGTGCTGGAGGACACGGTCCGCAACATCGTCGTGGTACGCGGGGCGTCGCCGATGCCGGTGCGGGACCCGCTGCCGCTGGCGCTGCCGGCCGACATCAGCGAGCAGGCCGAGCAGGTCCAGGGGGCGCACGCGGCGGTCGAGGAGCCGGACGAGGAGGACGGAGCCGGCCGACCTCGGTCCCACCGAGGAGGACGCCGTGCCCGCCCGCCGCCAGCCGTCCCGCCGCCGCCGTCGCTGACCGTCGCGGCGGCGCGGGCCCGCACGTCGCGATCGCGGCCCGGCCGGGCGGTTCGCTGGACGGCCGTCCGCGACGCCGCCGAGTCGCCGTTGCGGGGCTGCGGCGTCGATGACGTCGCGGTCGCCGGCGCACGCGATCCGCCGCAGGGACGACCCGCGACGGTCGCCGCAGCGCGCGCTCGCTCGTGCGGCCGAGGGATCGCAGTCCGGCGGTAGGACCGCGGCCGGCGGTCAGGCGTCGGCGGGCGGCGGTGCAGGGCGGTCCAGCGTCGGCGGCGCCGAGGACGGAGCGGTCGGCGGCCGGGGCGGCGCAGGCGGCAGCTCGCGCGAGGGCGGCGCCCGGGGGAGCGCGGCGGCCCACTCGCTGGGCGACCGCGGCCGGGTGCAGCGGGTCGTCCGGGAAGGCGACCAGGCCGGCCGGCACGGCGCAGCGCCGCCAGCTCGGCCCGGGTCGGCCCCGGCGCCGCCGCCGCCGCCCGCAGGCTCGCCGCCAGCCCGTCCCCGTACGCCGGCCAGGCCGCGGCCAGCTCGGCCGCGACCCAGCCGACCGCGGTCCCGGCCGCGGCCAGCGCCCCCGCCGTCCCGAGCCGGTCGACCAGCTCGGCCGACGCCGCCGTCGCCGCCGCCACCGCGCCCGGCGTCCCCGTCCAGGCCGGCAACGCCAACACCACCCCGTCCAGACCCAGGCCGGACGCCGGCGGTCCAGCGGGCGGCCGATGTGGGCGCCGAGGGAGACGCCGCCGACCAGCCGAAGGCGCGGACCCGTACTCCGCCGCCGCCGCGTCGAGGGCCCGGAACGCGGCCCGGACCAGGTCCGGTCCCGGCACCGGCTCGCGGCGCGACCAGCCCGTACCCCGCCTCCCGCAGCGGCCGCAGGAACGCCCGCCGGACGAAGTCGGCCGACGAGCCGGCACCGGGCAACACCACGGCCACCTGATCCACGCCGGATCATCTTTCCGGCCACCGGTCTCAGTCCGGCAAAGAGCACGGCTGCGGAGTGCGCCGGATGGCTTACATTGGCAATGTGAGCGAGACACCCGCGCCGACCCGCCGAGGCTGGTTGAACCGGGTGGTCGCGCGCCTGACCGAGGACGAGCAGGAGCTCGACGCCGCCGACCTGCGCGAGGACGTGCAGAAGGCCGGTTCGCGGCCGGTCGCGACCTGCTGCCAGGGCGAGCCGGTGACCGTGACCGGCAGGCTCCGGTCGGTCGTCTACACCCCGCGGGATACGGTGCCGACCGTGGACGCAGAGCTCTTCGACGGCTCCGGGTCGGTGCACCTGGTCTGGCTCGGCCGCAGCCGCATCCCCGGCATCGAGCCGGGCCGCCCGCTGGTCGCCCGCGGCCGGATATCCGAGCACGACGGCGCTCAAGGTGATCTTCAACCCCTGGTACGAGCTGAAGTCGGTGAGCGCGTGACCGACGCCGCCGACGACCAGCAACGCCAGGCGGACCAGCCCGAGCAGCCCGACCCCGAAGCCCACCCCGATGCTGGTGGAGTCCATCGGCGGCTGGCGCGGCCTGGTCGACAGCGGCCTGCCCGTGGTCGTGTTCGTCGTCGCCAACGCGCTCGCCGGGCTGCAGGCCGCGATCTGGGCCGCGATCGGCGCCGGCGTCGTGCTGGTCGGCATCCGGCTCGCCCGCAGGCAGACCGTGCAGCAGGCGATCAGCGGCTTCTTCGGCATCCTCATCGCCGCGTTCATCGCCAACCGCACCGGCGAGGCCAAGGGCTACTTCCTGTTCGGCATCTGGGCCAGCTTCCTCTACGCCGGGGTCTTCCTGCGTCTCGCTGCTGGCCCGCTGGCCGCTGGTCGGGCTGATCTGGGAGTACGTCGACGGTCGCGGCATCGGCACGGCCTGGCGCAAGGACCGCCCGCTGATGCGGGTCTACACTGCTGTGCACGCTGCTCTGGGTGCTCGTCTTCCTGGCCCGCGGCCTGGTCCAGCGCTACCTGTACGACCAGGACGCCACCGGCTGGCTGGCGTTCGCCCGGCTGGCGATGGGTTACCCGTTCACGATCGGGGCGCTCGCCGTCTCGGTGTTCGCCGTCCGCCGGGTGCGCAAGACCGAGCAGCAGGACACGACACCCGAGGACCTGCCCGACGACGTGGTGGCCGAGCGGCTGCGGCTGCGGCCGGAGAGCTGACGCGTCAGCAGCTGCCGTCGCCGCAGACCAGCAGGCGCAGGTCGGCCTCGGCGTCCTGGACGGCCACGAACAGCAGCTCGTCGCCCTCCTCCAGCGGCTCCTCCGGGGACGGGATCACCACCCGCGATGCCGCGCACGATCGCGGTCAGCGCCGAGTCCCGCGGCAGCCGCATGTCCGCGACCGCCTGCCCGACCACCGGGGCGCCCTTCGGCAGGGTGATCTCGACCAGGTTCGCCTGACCCTGCCGGAACGTCATCAGCCGGACCAGGTCGCCGACCGAGACCGCCTCCTCGACCAGCGCGACCAGCACCCGCGGGGTGGACACCGCGACGTCGACGCCCCAGGCCTCGGTGAACAGCCACTCGTTGTCCGGGTGGTTGATCCGGGCGACCACCCGGCGGACCGCGAACTCGGTCTTGGCCAGCAGCGAGACGACCAGGTTGACCTTGTCGTCGCCGGTGGCCGAGATCGACCACGTCGCAGTCCTGCAGCCGGGCCTCCTCCAGCGAGGCCAGCTCGGCCGCGTCGGCCTGCAGCCACTCCGCCTGCGGCACCCGGCCGGGGTCGACCTTGTCCGGGTCGCGCTCGATGAGCATCACGTCGTGCCCGTTGTCGATCAGCTCCCGGGCGATGGACCGGCCGACGCCGCCGGCCCCGGCGATGGCGACCCGCATCAGTGCCCCTCCGTCCGCGGCGCGCTGCCGGCGATCTGCTCGACGGCGTCCGCGATGTCGTCGGTGACCAGCAGGTGCACCTGGTCGCCGTCCTGCAGCATGGTCGAGCCGGTCGGCAGCGTGCCGCGGCCGAACCGGGTGAGGAACGCCACCCGGGCGTCGGTCGCCGCCTCCAGCTCGCCGCACCTTCTGGCCGATCCAGCCCTCGTGCAGCGGCACCTGCACCAGCGACACCGCCCCGGACGGGTCGCGCCAGTCCTCGACGTGCTTGTCGCCGAGCAGCACGGACAGCAACCGGTTCACCGTCCACGGCACCGTGGCCACGGTCGGGATGCCGAGCCGCTCGTACACCTCGGCCCGCTTGGGGTCGTAGATGCGGGCCACGACGTGCGCGACGCCGAAGGTCTCCCGGGCCACCCGGGCGGAGATGATGTTGGAGTTGTCCCCGCTGCTGACCGCCGCGAACGCGCCGGCCCGGTCGATGCCGGCCCGGTGCAGCGTCTCCCGGACGAAGCCGACCCCGGTCACCTGGTCGCCGGCGAACTCCGGGCCGAGCCGGCGGAACGCCGCCGGGTTCTGGTCGATGATCGCCACCGAGTGCCCGGCCCGCTCCAGGTTGCGGGCGAGGCTGGAGCCGACCCGGCCGCAGCCCATCACGACGATGTGCACGCCCGGAAGGTACCGCGATCGGACCGCGCCGAATCGCCCCGGCCACCCGCTGGCACCCGGCCGCGCGGACCGTACGCTGGGTGCGTGTCGCTGCTGACGAGGGTCGCCAAGCGGCTGGTGATCGGGCGCCCGGTCAGCAGCGAGCGGCTGGCCGAGTACCGCGCTGTCGAAGCGGATCGCGCTGCCCATCTTCGCCAGCGACGCGCTGTCCTCGGTGACGTACGCGACGCAGGAGATCCTGCTCGTGCTCACCGTCGCCGGCACCGCGTACCTGTTCGTGGCGCCGTGGGTGGCGGCGGCCATCGTGGCTGCTGTTCGCGATCGTGGTCGCGTCCTACCGGCAGGTGGTCCGGGCGTACCCGTCCGGCGGCGGCGACTACGAGGTCGCGACGAAGAACCTCGGCCGGTTCGCCGGGCTGACCGTGGCCAGCGCGCTGCTGGTGGACTACGTGCTCACGGTCGCGGTGTCGGTCTCGGCCGGCGTGGACAACATGATCTCGGCGTTCCCGGACCTCAACCCGGCCCGGGTCTGGCTCGCGCTGGTCCTGGTGGCGCTGCTCGCGGCGGCCAACCTGCGCGGCGTGCGGGAGTCGGGCACCGCGTTCGCCGTCCCGACGTACGCGTTCACCGTCGGGCGTGCTGATGCTCATCGTCACCGGGCTGCTCCGCGATCGTGTTCGGCGACACGCCCGCAGGCGGAGAGCGCCGCCTGGGCGATCGAGCCCGAGCCCGGCCACAGCAACCTCGCCGGGCTGGCGCTGCTGTTCTTCGCGCTGCGCGCGTTCTCCTCCGGCTGCACGGCGCTGACCGGCATCGAGGCGATCGCCAACGGCGTGCCCGCGTTCCGGCCGCCGAAGAGCCGCAACGCGGCCACCACGCTGGCCCTGCTCGGCGTGCTGGCGGTCACCATGTTCGCCGGCATCACCGCGCTCGCCCTGGCCACCAACGTGCACGTGGCCGAGAACACCTGCGACCTGATCGGGTTCCCGGGCAACTGCGAGACCGACCCGCAGCGGACCGTCATCGCCCAGCTCGGCGCGGCGATCTTCGGCGGCGACCACTCGATCGGCTTCTACTACATCCAGGCCGCCTCGGCGCTGATCCTGGTCCTGGCCGCGAACACCGCGTTCAACGGGTTCCCGCTGCTCGGCTCGGTGCTGGCCCAGGACCGCTACCTGCCGCGGCAGCTGCACACCCGCGGCGACCGGCTGGTGTTCTCCAACGGCATCCTGCGTGCTGGCCGGCTTCGCGATGCTGCTGATCTGGGTGTTCGACGCGTCGGTGACCCGGCTGATCCAGCTCTACATCATCGGCGTGTTCACCTCGTTCACGCTCGGCCAGCTGGGCATGGTCCGGCACTGGAACCGGACCCTGCGCACCGAGCAGGACCCGGAGGAGCGGCGGCGGATCTTCCGGTCCCGGGCGATCAACGCGACCGGCGGCACCGTGACCGGCCTGGTGCTGGTCATCGTGCTGGTGGAGAAGTTCCTGCTCGGCGCCTGGATCGTGGTCATCGCGATGCCGGTGATCTTCTGGACGATGAGGTCGATCAACCGGCACTACACCCGGGTCGCCGAGGAGCTGGTGCCGGACGACGAGCGCGGCATGCTGCCGAGCCGGGTGCACGCGATCGTGCTGGTCTCGAAGCTGCACAAGCCGACGCTGCGCGCGCTCGCGTACGCGAAGGCGACCCGGCCGGACACGCTCACCGCGCTGACCGTGAACGTGGACGACGACGAGACCCGGGCGCTGCAGGCCGAGTGGGACCGGCGATCGGTGAAGCTGCCGCTGACCATCGTCGAGTCGCCGTACCGGGAGATCACCCGGCCGGTGCTGGACTACGTCAAGCGGTTGCGGCGGGAGTCGCCGCGCGACGTGGTCGCCGTGTTCGTGCCGGAGTACGTCGTCGGGCGCTGGTGGGAGCACCTGCTGCACAACCAGAGCGCGCTGCGGCTGAAGGGACGGCTGCTGTTCACGCCCGGGGTCATGGTCACCTCGGTGCCCTGGCAGCTGGCGTCGTCCGACCGGGCGGCGCGGCGGCCCGAGCGGGCGCAGCCCGGCGCGGCCCGGCGCGGTCTGGACGACCGGGCCTTCACCTCCGCCGAGGAGATGCCCGCGCCGCCGGCGCCCGGCGCGACCCGGTCGACCGCGGGCACGCCGGGATCGGCCACCGGCCCGCCCGGGCCCGTCGGGGGCCGCGACGGCGACCGCCCGGAGGCCCGCGCGGGCGCCGACCCGACTCCGCACCCGTGACGCCGCCGGGGGAGTCGCGGTGAGCCGGGCGCCGGCCGCGGCCCGGCGGGGGCGGCGCGGGGCGGACGCGACCGGCCCGGACCGGACCGTGGCTGGCTCGGGAGATCGAGCTCGACGTCGGGCCGGTCGCGCCCGGCGGGCACTGCGTGGCCAGGCACGAGGGCCGGGTCGTGTTCGTCCGGCACGCGCTGCCCGGCGAGCGGGTGGTCGCGCTGGTGACGGAGGACCGCGGCGGCGGGTTCTGCCGGGCCGACGCGGTGCGGGTGCTGACGGCGTCGGCGGACCGGGTCGACCCGCCCTGCCCGCACGCCGGGCCGGGCCGGTGCGGCGGCTGCGACTGGCAGCACGCGAGCGCTGACGCGCAGCGTGCGCTCAAGGCGGCCGTCGTGCGCGAGCAGCTGACCCGGCTGGCCCGGCTGCCGGACGTCCCGGTCACCGTGGAGGCGCTGCCCGGCGGGCTGCTCGGCTGGCGCACCCGGGTCCGGTACGCGATCGACCCGGCCGGGCGGACCGCCCTGCGCCGGCACCGCTCGCACGAGCTGGAGCCGGTCCGGCACTGTCCACTAGGGACGGACGCGGTCACGGCGGCGACCGGCGACCGGGACTGGCCGCCGGGAGCGGAGATCGAGGTGGTCGGCTCCGGTCCGACCGTCGCTGCTGGCCGCGACGGCCGACGAGGACCCGCGGGCGCCGGCCGGCGGCAGCGTGCTGGACGGGCCCCCGCGGGTCCGCGAGCGGGCCGCCGGCCGGGACTGGGAGCTCGCGGCCACCGGCTTCTGGCAGGTGCACCCCGCCGCGGCGGACGTGCTCGCCGGCTGCGTGCTCGACTTCCTGGCGCCGGCGCCGGGGGAGACCGCGCTCGACCTGTACGCGGGCGCCGGGCTGTTCGCCGGCCTGCTCGCCGCCGCGGTCGGCCCGGCCGGCCGGGTGGTCGCCGTCGAGTCCGACCCGCAGGCCGCCGCCGACGCCCGCGCCAACCTCGCCCCGCCCGCCAGCCCGGCGCCCGGCGACCCGGCGGCGCCGGATGGTGCGGGTGCCGCCGCCCTCGGACCTGCCGCGCCGGCGGCGGGTGATGAGGGTGGCCTCGCCCTCCCGCCTGCCGGGCCGGCGTCCGTCAGCCCGGGGACGGCGGGGGGTGCGGGTGGCGTCGGCGCCAA
The DNA here is from genome assembly GCA_963770145.1 of uncultured Actinomycetota bacterium. Lineage (GTDB taxonomy): Bacteria > Actinomycetota > Actinomycetes > Mycobacteriales > CADCTP01 > CADCTP01. Next base: position 143,402 of record CAVYOJ010000014.1, read on the forward strand.
CCTCGACCTGCCGGCCGCGTCCGCCGCGGTGGAGGTGCGGGCGGTGCGGGTGAGCGCGGGATTGCTGGGCGGGTTGGGGATCGCCCCGGACATCGCGGTGCTGGACCCGCCCCGGGCCGGCGCCGGCCCGGACGTGCTGACCGCGCTGCTGGCCCTGCGCCCGCGCGCGGTCGCGTACGTCTCCTGCGACCCGGCGGCGCTGGCCCGGGACCTGCGCGCGGCCGTGGACGCCGGCTGGCGGCTGACCCGGCTGCGCGCCTTCGACTGCTTCCCGATGACCCAGCACGTCGAGACCGTGGCGCTGCTGGAACCGGCATGACCGAGGTGCCGCCCTGGTGGCCGCCGGACGTGCACCGCCCCGGCACGCCGGACTGGGAGCTCTCCGCGGTGTCCTGGCTGCTGGACCAGGTGCCGGGGGACTGGCGGGCGCACGACGTGCTGCGCCGGCACCCGGTGCTGCTGGCCCGGCTGGCCGCCGGTGAGACCACGGCCAGCCTGGAGGCGACCAGGGAGGGCTGGCGGACGCTGCGCCGGGACGCGGGCCGCGGCCCGGCCGCGCTGCCGCCGGACGTCATCGAGGAGGCGATGGCCGCGTACGAGCAGCGGGGCGTCCGGCTGGTCGAGCTGCAGCGCCAGGTCGACGCGGTCCGGCAGGCGATCGACGGCCTGTCCTGGATCCCCGGCGCCGGCCGGTGGGCCCGCGTCTGACCCGCCGCCGGACTCCGCAGTCCTCCGGCGATCAGGCGACGAAGATGTCCTCCGGCAGGAAGGCCGACACGAGCATGTTCGGGACGTCGACGAGCGCACTGATCTTGAGGTCGACGGCCACGCTGCAGATCGCGTACGCCTGCTGGCGGGTCCAGCCCCGCTCGGTCAGGTGGTCGATCATGTTGAGCAGCGCGTTGCGCGCGGCCAGGGTGATGTCCTCGCCGTGGTTCTCGCCGTCCTTGGTCACCGAGATGCCGGTGGTGGCGTAGAACCGGCGCGGCGCGGCGAACTCCGGCGGCAGGTAGTAGTCGTCGCGGCTGAACCGCAGGTCGCGGATCCCCTTGCCGGCCGCCTCGCCCTTGTGCACGGCGAAGCGGACCCGCAGGGTGGCCTGCATCTCGATCGCCGTCCCGCAGGTCTCGCAGTCGCCCTGGGCGAAGTGCCCGTCGCCGGCGGAGAACAGGGCGCCCGGGGTGTCGACCGGGATCAGCAGCCGGGCGCCCTTGCCCAGCTGCTTGATGTCGACGTTGCCGGCCTGCTCCCGGGGCGGGATCGTGCGCAGCGCCTCCGCCGCGATCCGCGGGTCGGCCGGCACGGCGGACACCGGTGAGGGCGGCAGGACGAAGCCGCCGCGGTCGAGCAGCGCCTGCTCCCGCGCCGTGGTCTCGGCGAGCAGCCGGGCGCCCGGGGACAGGCCGATGGTGCCCATGAACGGCGAGCCGGGGATGCGCACCCCGGGCAGGTCGGCCGAGGTCGCCCAGCCGTCCGCGATGTCCCAGCTGACCTTGAACGGGTCGGGGAACTCGTCGCGCAGGAAGCCGAACCCCGGCACCTGCACGGTGAAGCCGTAGCTGTCCGGCTCGACGTCGAGGATCTCGACCTCGAGCAGGTCGCCTGGTTCCGCGCCCTCGACGTAGACCGGGCCGGTGAGCGGGTGCACGACGTCCAGGTCGGGTGCGGCGACGGTCTCCAGGGTGGCGTCCGGGCCCATCTGCCCGTCGAAGGCGTCCCGCGTCTCCAGCACCACCTCGTCGCCCGGCTCGCACCGCACCAGCGGTGGGATGTCGGGGTGCCACCGGTTGTGCCCGGTGTTCGGCTCCTCCAGGAGCGTCCTGCTCCGGTCGATGCGGATCTCGTGGGTGGCCACGCTGCCTCCGTTCGGCTGATCTTGTGATCCTGACACCGACGGACGCCCGCGGGTAGCCCGCTACAGGCGGCCGCCGGTCTCCTCGCCGGACAGCCGCAGCACGGCCCAGATCGGCAGCACCGACAGCAGCACCAGCACCGCGGCGACCACGTTGACCACCGGGGCCTGGTTGGGCCGGAACAGGTTGTCGAAGATCCACAGCGGCAGCGTCTGCAGCCCCGGCGCGGTCGTGAACGTGGTGACCACGATCTCGTCGAAGGACAGCGCGAAGGCGAGCACCGCGGCCGCCACCAGCGCCGAGCGCAGCTGCGGGAACGTGACGTGCCGGAAGGTCTGGAAGGTGGTCGCGCCGAGGTCGGCCGAGGCCTCCTCGAGCGACGTCCCGGTACGCCGGAGCCGGGCCAGCACGTTGTTGTAGACGATCACGATGCAGAACGTCGCGTGCGCGACGATCACGGTGAAGTACCCGAACGGCACGCCGCCGGCGTTGAAGGCGGAGTTGAGCGCGATGCCGGTGACGATGCCGGGCAGCGCGATCGGCAGCACCACCAGCAGGCTGATCACGTCCCGGCCGAAGAACCGGTAGCGCTGCACGGCGAAGGCGAGGCAGGTGCCGAGCAGCAGGGCGACCGCGGTGGCACCGAGGCCGACCTTGACGCTGGTCCACAGCGCCGAGCGCGCGCCGGCGCTGTCCAGCGTCCGGCGCCACCACTCCAGCGTCAGCCCGCTCGGCGGGAAGCCGAACGTGCGGGACGAGTTCACCGAGTTGAGCAGCACCAGCAGCAGCGGCACGTAGATGACCGCGAGGCCGAGGGCCATCGCGACCGCGAGGGCGATCCGCGCCCGCCGGGACAGGATCACGGTGCCCGCTCCTCGGACAGGCCGCCGGTCGCAAGCTCCCGCCGGCCGGCCCTCGTCGCTCCCCGCTCGCGCTGCGAGCCCTCGCGCTCGCTCAGTGCCCGCTCGCTCATAGGTTCTCCAACGCCCCGGTGCGCCGGACCAGCGCCAGGTACAGCAGGATCACGGCCACCGGCACCACCGCCGCCGCGGCCGCGAACGGGAGGTTCGCGGCGACGCCGATGTTGTCGTAGATGACGTTGCCGAACAGCTGCGTCCGGCCGCCGACGATCTTGACCGTGATGTAGTCCCCGAGGCTCAGCGAGAACGTGAAGATCGAGCCCGGCCACCAGCGCCGGGAAGATCAGCGGCAGCACCACCGACCGGAACGTCCGTCCGGCCGGCGCGCCGAGGTCGGCGGAGGCCTCCAGCAGCGAGTCCGGCACCCGGTCCAGCCCGGCGTACACCGGCAGGATCATGAACGGCAGCCACAGGTACGCCAGCGTCAGCGTCACCGCGACCAGCCCGTACCCGGGACCGGACAGGTGCAGCGGTCCCAGCGCCCAGTCCACCGGCGCCGTCCGAGCTGAGCAGGATCCGCCACGCGTACGCCTTGACCAGGTAGCTGGCCCACAGCGGGGTGAGGATCGCGGCGACCAGCAGCCGGCGGGCCCGCGGCCGGGCCACCTTGGCCATGTAGAGCGCGATCGGCAGCGCGATCAGCGCGTCCACCACGGTCACGGTCGCCGCGACGCCGAGCGTGCGCAGCGCGATCCGCCGGTACACCGGCTCCTCGACGAGGGTGCGGAAGTTGTCCCAGCTGGCCTGCTTGATCAGCGCGCCGGTGAAGCTGTCGGTCGACCAGAACGCGGCCGCGAACATCACCGCCAGCGAGCCGAGGTAGGCGACGACGAGCCAGACCATCGGCGCCGCCAGCAGGGCCGCCAGCCGGACCCCGGGGGAGCGGTGCAGGAAGCTGGCCGCCCGCACCCCGGCCGGGTCCCGGCGCGCCGGCCGGGACCCGGGTGCCTCCTGGACGGCGGTCAGCTCTTGATCTCCGTCCAGGCCTGCGTCCACGCCGTGTAGTCCTTGCAGGTGTTGCCGCGGTCGTCGCCGCAGTTGCGGGTCGGCGTGGTCCAGTACGAGATCCGGTCGGCGTAGGCCTGGTCGAGCGCGTGGTAGGTCTGGCAGTGCGACTTGTCGGCGGTCAGGTCACAGGCCTTGGTCTGCGCCGGCGCCTCCCCGAACCACTCCGCCACCTCGGCGTTGACCTTCGGCGAGATGATCCAGTCCATCCACTTGTACATGCAGTTCGGGTGCTTGGCCTTCGACGAGATCATCCAGGTGTCCGACCAGCCGGTCGACCCCTCCTTCGGCACGGTCGAGTCGACCTTCGCCTTCGAGCCGGCGTTGACCAGGTTGACGTTGACCTGCCACTGGGTGCCGAGCACGGTGTCGCCGCTCTCCAGCGCCTGCACCGCCTTGGTGTAGTCCGACCAGTACTCGCCGATCAGCGCCCGCTGCTGCTTGAGCAGGTCGACGGTCGCCTGGAACTGGGCGTCGTCCAGCTCGTACGGGTTGGTGATCTTCAGGTCGGGCTTGGTCGCCTTGAGGTAGAGCGCCGCGTCGGCGATGTAGATCGGCGAGTCGTACGCGGTGATCTTCCCCTTGTACGGGCTGTTCGGGTCGAACACCACGCCCCAGGAGTCGGGCGCCGGGCTGACCTTGTCGGTCCGCCAGCTCAGCACGTTGGCGCCCCAGCCGTGCGGGATGCCGTACATGTGGCCGTTCACCGAGTTCCACGGCCGGTCCTTCAGGAACGGCGCGACGCTCGCGTAGTTGGGCACCAGGTCGGTGTTCACCGGCGCCACGTCGCCGCTGTAGATCAGCCGCAGGGTGGCGTCGCCGGAGGCGGACACCCCGTCGTACTGGCCGGTCTTCATGAGCGTGACCATCTCGTCCGAGGTGTTGCCGATCTTCACGTTGACCTGGCAGCCGGTCTGCTGCTCGAACGGGGTGACCCAGTCGACGGTCTTGTCGTTGGTCCCGTCCTCGGCGTACCCGGCCCAGGCGATGATGTTGAGCTGCCCTTCGCCGGTGCCGACCGAGGCTCGCCGCGGCCATGCTCGGCGGCGCCGCCGCCGACCCGCCGGACCCGGACGCCGAGGACGTCGAGTCCGAGCCGCCGCACGCCGCCGCCAGCAGGAGCACCGCCGCCGCGACCGGCGCGGCCCGCACCATCGTGCGCCTGTCCATGCCCATCCTCCTCCTGCCCGGCTCAGCGCCGGGCGGCGTCCTCGTCCCGAAGCCGGTCCGGCGCCGAGTCGGGCAGCCGGAACGCCTGCTCGCGGTGCCAGGCCAGCCGCACCCGGTCGCCCGGCGCGACCTCCGGCCGGCCGCCCTCGGCGTTCGGCCGGGCCGCGATCATCCGGGTCCCGGCGTCGAGGTCGACGTGCAGCCGGGTCTCGGCGCCGCCGTAGACGACCTCGGCGACCACGCCGTCCGCCGCCGCGTCGTCCGGATCGACCGGCTCGCCCGGCCGGACCACGCGAATCTTCTCCGGCCGCAGCACGAACGGGCCGTCCGCGCCGAGCAGCGCCTGCGCGACCGGGCCGGCCAGCAGGTTGGAGGTGCCGACGAAGCCGGCCACGAACGGGGTGGCCGGCCGGTCGTAGATCTCCGCCGGCGTCCCGACCTGCTCGATCCGGCCGCCGTCGAAGACCGCGATCCGGTCGCTCATGGTCAGCGCCTCGCCCTGGTCGTGGGTCACGAACAGGAACGTGACGCCCACCTCGCGCTGGATCGACTTGAGCTCGACCTGCATCTCCTCGCGCAGCCGCAGGTCGAGCGCGCCGAGCGGCTCGTCCAGCAGCAGCACCTTCGGCCGGTTGACCAGCGCCCGGGCCACCGCGACCCGCTGCCGCTGGCCGCCGGAGAGCTGCGCCGGCCGGCGCCGGCCGAACCCGGCCAGCCGCACGGTCTCCAGCGCCGCCTCGACCCGGCGGCGCCGCTCGTCCCTGGCCACCTTGCGGACCCGCAGGCCGTAGCCGACGTTGTCGGCGACCGACATGTGCGGGAACAGCGCGTAGTCCTGGAACACCGTGTTGACGTCCCGCTGGAACGGCGCCAGCCGGCTGACGTCCTCGCCGTCGAGCAGGATCCGGCCCTCGGTCGGCTGCTCGAAGCCGGCGATCATCCGCAGCACGGTCGTCTTGCCCGAGCCGGACGGGCCGAGCATCGAGAAGAACTCGCCGTCGGCGACGTCGAGGTCGATCCCGTCGACCGCGACCACCGGGCCGGCCGCGGACGGGAAGACCTTCCGCACGCCCCGCAGGCTGACGCCCACCGCCCGCCCTCCTCCCGCGACGCGCGCCGGTCGGCCGTATCCGGCCCGGTGTCCTGGGGGAACGGTACTGGTTGCGAGACCGCCGGTCATCCACTGATTCCGCAGGAATCGGCCGCTGCGGCCCTGCTTTCCGAACAGGCGGCGTCGCACGGCGCGATCCTGCCGCAGCCGGCCGGCCGGGCACCGCCGCGGCCGCGGTCAGCTGGTCGGCGCGGGGTCGGGGTCGAGGCGGCGGCGGGACACCAGCCGGGCCAGCGGCGGCTGGATGTTCCAGCGGACGGCGCCGGCGAGGTCGCGGGCCCGCTCCGGCAGCGTGTAGTCGCCCGGCCCGCCGGCCTCGGCCTCCACCCGGTCCAGGTCGTGCCCGAACCGGGCCAGCGTGGTGTCGAAGTCGCGCCGGATCGGCTCGAGCAGCTCGTAGCCGAAGGACCGGTGCAGCCGCGGGAACAGCGGCTTGTAGAGCCGGGCCCGGTCGTGCAGCCCGGTGGAGTACGACAGCGCCGTTCTTCGGCCGGCGGCGGATGTAGTCGGGCAGCACGTCGGCGAACGCCTCCCGGACGATCCACTTCTCCTGGCCGGCGCGGATCTTGAGCTCGGCCGGCACCCGCATGGCCAGCTCGACCAGGGCGGGGTCGAGGAACGGGACCCTGACCTCGACGCCCTGTCCCATGCTGGTGCGGTCGACGCGCTGCAGCTCGGTCCGGCCGAGGTTGCGGATCTTGTGCAGGAACAGGCGGCGGCTCTGCTCCGGCCCGATCCGCTCGTACATCGGGTAGCCGCCGAACAGCTCGTCGGAGCCGTCGCCGCCGAGCACGACCTTGATCCCGCGGTCGGCGATCCGGCGGAACAGCGGCACCGAGATCACCGCGTTGATGATGTCGCCGTACTCGGTCAGCTCCGACATCCGGATCGCCTCCCGGACCTCGGCCAGGCCGATGTCCCGCGGGCGCAGCTCGATCACCTCGTGCTCGACGCCGAGCTCCCGGGTGAGCCGCCGGGCGTAGTGCAGGTCCTCGCTGTGCGGGCTGCCGATGGTGAACGCGACGCAGTCCGGGTGCATCTCGCGGACGTGCAGCAGGGTCAGCGAGCTGTCCAGGCCGCCGGAGAGGATCACCGCCGACCGGCAGGTCGGTGTCCAGCCGCGCCCGGATGCTGTCGGACAGCGTGTCCCGGACGAGGCCGACCGCCTCGGCCGGGTCCTCGATGGGATCGGCGTCCGCGCCGAGCCGCAGCAGGTCGAGGTGCGGGACCAGGTCCGGCGCCGCGGCGGGCTCGGCCCAGCCGTGGTGGCCGGGCGGCACCTCGGACACCGGTGCACCGACCGGGACCAGCGCCTTGACCTCGGATGCGACGTGCAGCCGGCCACCGGCCCTCGACCAGTAGAGCGGCTTCACCCCGAGCGGGTCGCGGGCCAGGTAGGTCCGGCCGGTCGCGCGCTCCACGATCGCGAAGGCGTACTCACCCCGCAGCCGGTGCACCGCCTGCTCGCCCCACTCGAGGAAGGCCGCCAGCACGACCTCGGTGTCGCCGTCGGTGCGCATCCGGTGGCCGCGGCCGGTCAGCTCGGCGCGCAGCGCGCGGTGGTTGTAGACCTCGCCGTTGTAGCAGAGCAGGAATCGGCCGTCGGCCGACAGCCAGGGCTGGACCGCGCGCTCCCGGTCGACGATCCGCAGCCGCTGGGTGCCGGCCAGCAGGCCCTCGCCGAGCAGGGTCTCCTCGACGTCGCCGCGGGGCCGGATCGAGGCCAGCATCCGGCGGAACAGCCGCTCGTCCGCGCCGGGCCCGACGATCAGCGCGATGCCGCACATGCCTCAGCCGTCCAGGCCGTCGTCGAACGTCCCGCCGCAGCGCGTCCACCGCGCGCGGGCTGACGCAGACGTGCCAGGCCTGGCCCTCGTCGATCAAGTTGATGTCCCCGTCCTCGAGCCGGCCGAGCAGCACCTGCTGCAGGGCGACGTGCGCGCCGCGGCGCCGGAACCACGCCATCTCGACGTCGGCCGCGAAGCCGGTGCAGTGGGCGCTGGGCAGCACCGCGGCGTAGCCGAGTGACCGCAGGTGGGTCTGCTGGACCACGCTGCGGGTGAGGCTGTTCACCCACAGCCGGCGGGTGCCGGTGGGCGCGTTCTTGGCGAACTCGGCCGCGCACTGGTTGAGCAGCGCCACCGTCTCCGGCCGGGCCAGCGTCAGCCGCAGGCCGGCGGTCCGCGGAGTCCGGTCCGGGGCCAGCCGCCGCGCCGCCGCGGCCGCCGCCCTGGCCGCCGAGGGTGCCCGGCTGGCGCCGGTAGTCGAAGTCCAGCCGGCCGGCCCGCCGCAGCTCGTCGAGCTCGACCAGGTCGGCGCAGCCGCGGAGGTCGTCGTCGGTGCCGAACGGCTCGGTGCGGGCCCACCACATCGCGTCGATCTGGGACAGCAGGAAGACCCGCACCATCGCGGCGAGGTCGGTCGCGGAGCTGCGCGGGTTGGGCACGAACCGGCGCAGGTCGGCCAGCAGGGCCTCGCCGGCCGCGGCCGCGCCGCCCGGCGTCCGGGCCAGCACGTCGAGGATCTCCGGCTGGCCGAGGCGCCGCCGCAGGACGGCCTCGGCCCGCGGCAGTCCGCCGCCGTCGCCGGCTATCTCCGCGGTCAGGTCCGCCACCGCGGCCCGGTACTCAGGCACGGCTCGGCGTGACTCTGGATCCAACGACTCCACCCGGTTCCCCCGCAACGCTCGATCCGGCGTCGCGAACAGGTTTCGAGGCCGCGACCGGAATCTGGCCGGGCGGCACGTTAGCAGCAGCGGGCGGCCTGTCAAACGGCGCCGCACCGACCGTTCCGGGAGCAAAAAACCCGGCTATGAAACGGCAATCCCGGCGCGGGCGGCCCGCGCGGTCAGGCGGGGTGGGGCAACGGAGTGCGGCTGCCGAGGGGGTCGCCGAGCAGCGGCGCGAAGGCGAGCTCGGCCGCGCCGAGCAGGCTGGAGTCCGCGCCGAGCCCCGGCAGCTCCAGCCGCACCTGGTCGCGCGGCGCGGTCAGCGCCGCCGCCAGCTCGGCCCGCACGTACGGCTCCAGCACCGGGAACAGCGCCCGGGTCAGCCCGCCGAACACGACCACCTCGGGGTTGAACAGGTTGACCAGGTTGGCCACGCCGACCCCGAGCCAGCGGCCGATCCGGCGGACCGCGGCCTTCGCCGCCCGGCTGCCGTCCGCGGTCGCGGCGAGGATCTCCTCCGCCGTCGACCCGGCCGGCGCGCCGAGCGCGAGCAGCACCGCGTCCGCGCCGACCTCGGTCTCCCAGCAGCCGCGCCGGCCGCAGCGTGCACAGCCGCCCGGCGCCGGGGTTGACGCTCATGTGCCCGACCTCGCCGGCGTACCCGCCGGCGCCGGTGAGCGGCCGCCCGCCGACGATCACGCCGCTGCCGAGGCCGACCTCGCCGGTCAGGAAGATCGCGTCGGAGGCGTCCGCGGCCACCCCGCGCAGGTGCTCGGCCATCACCCCGAGGTCGCCCTCGTTGCCGACCGCGACCGGCAGCGTGCTGCGCAGCTGGGCGCCGAGCAGCAGCCCGAGCGGCACGTCCACCCAGCCCAGGTTCGGGGCCAGCCGGACCAGCTGGCCGGGCCCGCCGACCATCCCCGGCACCGCCACCCCGATGCCGACCGGGTCGGTGGTCGCCGCCGCCAGCAGCGGCTCGACCAGTGCCCGCACCCGGTCGAGCACCTTCGGCACGGCGCCCTCGCCGCGCGGCTGCCGGCTCTCCCGGCGGTCGAGCACGACCCCGCCGAGGCCGACCCTGGCCGCGGACAGGTGCTCGACGCCGATGTCGACCGCCAGCGCCCAGACGGCCTCGGAGCGCGGCTCGACCAGGATCGACGGCCGGCCGGCGCCGCCCCGGCCGACCGGCGCCGCCTCGCGGACGAGGCCGGCGTCGGCCAGCTCGGTGGTCAGCGCCCGGACCGTGCTCCGGTTCAGCCCGCTGACCGCGGTCAGCTCGGCCCGGGACGCCGGCCCGCGTACGTGCAGCAGGCTCAGCAGCACGCCGAGGTTGTGCCGGCGGACCTCCTCCTGGGTGACCGCCGGGGCCCGGGTGATCGTGCCGGTGACGGGCGCGGCCCACGGGCCGGTCTCGACCCGGTCGACCCGGACCCCGGTCCCGGTCACGTCGGCACCGGTGGCTGACCCGGTCAGACGCGGCCGGTGGAGGCAGCCCGCCGCCGCGACAGCGCGTCCACGCTGGCCGCGACGAGCAGCACCACACCGGTGACCATGAAGACGACGGCGGACGGCTGGTTCAGCAGCCCCATGCCGTTGATGATCACCGCGATCACGAGGCCGCCGAGCACGGCGTCCAGGGGCTTGCCCTTGCCGCCGAACAGGCTGGTGCCGCCGATGACGGCCGCGCCCACCGCGTACAGCAGGGTCTCGGCGCCGCCCGTGGTGGGCGAGATCGAGTTGTCCCGGCTGGCGAGGAGGATGCCGCCGACCGCGGCCAGGCGTCGAGCAGCTGACGAAGCAGAACAGCATGATCTGCTTGACGTTGATGCCGGCCCGCCGGGCCGCCTCGGCGTTGCCGCCGACCGCGTACACGTGCCGGCCGAACGGGGTCCGGGCGAGCGCGAAGCTGGTCCCGACGAGCAGCACCACGAGCAGCACGACGACCTCGGGCACGCCCTTGATCGAGGACACCAGCGGGTTGCGGCTGCGCTCGGTGGACAGGTACGCGGTGATCGCGGCGAGCACCACGGCGAGCACCACGACCTTGGCGATCACCACCGAGATGCCCTCGGACTGCAGCCCTCCGGCCCGCCGGGCGGCGGCCCGGCGCAGCGAGACCAGCGCGTACGCCGCCGACGATGACCGCCATCAGCACCCAGCCGAGCCAGACCGGCAGCGTGTTGTTGTTGATCGCGAGCAGCTTCGAGTCGCGGATCGCGATCGTGCCGCCCTCGCCGATGATCTTGAGCAGCAGACCTTGCAAGCCGAGGAACGCGGCCAGCGTCACCACGAACGACGGGATGCCGAGCCTGGCCACCAGCAGGCCGATGGCGGTGCCGATGACCGCGCCGGTGCCGAGGCAGCAGAGGACCGCGACCCACCACGGCCAGCCCTGCCTGGTCGCGGTCGACGCCCATGATCGCGGCGGCCACGCCGGCGGTCCAGCCGGCCGACAGGTCGATCTCGCCCAGCAGCAGGACGAAGACCAGGCCCATCGCGATGACGATCACGGCTGCCGCCTGGTTGACCAGGTTGGCGAAGTTGAACGCGTTGGTGAACGTGTTCGGCCGCAGGATCGAGAACACGATGAACAGCACGACCAGGCCGAGGACGGCCGGCAGCGAGCCGACGTCGCCGCCGCGGACCCGGGCGATGTAGTCGGAGACGGCGGTGCCGAGCTCCCGCGGCTCCGGCGTGCGGGACCTGCGGGTGCTCTTCGTCGGTGACGGCCGCGGCGGTCGTGGTGTCATGGGGTGTCCTCCCTCGTCGCGGCGGCCGGGGCGCTGACGGTCTCGCCGTCGGCCGCCGCGGCTCGGCCATCCCGCCGCTGCAGCTCGGCGGCGCCCGGCTCCACGTCGGTGGGCAGCCCGATCGAGCCGGAGCGGCTGGTCGTGATGAGCTCGACGACCTGGTTGGAGGTGACGTCCTTGGCCTTCACCTGGGCGGCCATCCGGCCGAGGTAGAGCACCGAGATGCGGTCGGCGACCTCGAAGACGTCGTTGAGGTTGTGGCTGATGAGCACGACCGCGAGGCCGCGGTCGGCGAGCCGGCGGACCAGCCGAGCACCTGCTCGGTCTGCGCGACGCCGAGCGCGGCGGTCGGCTCGTCGAGGACGACGAGCTTGGAGTTCCACAGCACCGAGCGGGCGATCGCCACGGTCTGGCGCTGGCCGCCGGAGAGGCTGGCGACCTGCTGGCGGATGCTGCGGACGGTGCGGACGGACAGGCCGGCGAGGGTCTCCACCGCCCGCCTCTCCATGGTCTCCTCGTCCAGCACGCCGCGCTTGGTGAGCTCGCGGCCCAGGAAGAGGTTGTCCACGATGTCGAGGTTGTCGCACAGCGCCAGGTCCTGATACACGACCTCGATGCCGAGGGCGTTGGCGTCCTTCGGGCTGTGCACGCTGACCGGCTTGCCCTCGAAGAGGTACTCACCGGAGTCGAACAGGTGGCTGCCGGCGACGCCCTTGATCAGGGTCGACTTGCCGGCGCCGTTGTCCCCGACCAGCGCGGTGACCTCGCCCAGGTACGCGTCGAAGTCGACGTCCTGCAGGACGTGCACCGCACCGAAGCTCTTGTTCACGGCGCGCAGCGACAGGAGCGGTTGCCCGTCGCCCGACGGGCGGCGCTGTCGCGGTTGCGCTCGGCATCGTCATGCTGAACCTCTTCCCCGAGGCGAGTTCCGGTCGTGTGCGGGACTATCCCGGACCCGGAACGGGGGCCCGGTCCGCACCGGACCGGGCCCCCGCCGTGGGTCAGGAGATACCGGCCGCCTGGCAGGCCGAGGCGTACTGCCGCGGTGCAGACGTCCGAGGCCTTCTGGAAGCCGTCGTCGATGACGTCCTTGACGTTGGCCTTGAAGATCGAGACCGGGGTCTCCAGCGCGGACGGGACGTCCTTGTTCAGGACGGTGTCCTTGACCGAGCCGTTGACGATGCTCGCCGTGTCCTGGCCCTTGATCAGCGCGATGGCCAGCGCGGAGGCGGCGTCCGCCTCCTTCTTGACCGCCTTGTAGACGGTCATGCACTGCTGGCCGGCGAGGATCGCCTGCAGGCCGGCGACGCTGGCGTCCTGGCCGGTCACCGGCACCTTGCCGGCGAGGTTGTTGGCCTTGAGCCGGGCGATGATGCCGCCGGCCATCGTGTCGTTGGCGGAGACGACGCCGTCGATCTTGCCGCCGTTCTGGGTGTAGAGCTGCTCGAAGGCGGTGCCGGCCACGGTGGCGTCCCACTTGCCGGTCTGGTCACCGACCAGCTTGTACTTGCCGGAGTCGATCGCCGGCTTGAGCGCCTCGGCGTAGCCCTGCTTGAACAGCGCCGCGTTGTTGTCGGTCGGGTCGCCGTTGATGAAGACGATGTTGCGCGGAGGTCTTGCCCTCGTCGGTCAGGCACTTCTGCAGGCCCTCGCCCATCAGCTTGCCGACCGCCACGTTGTCGAACGACACGTAGTAGGACGCGCCGCCGCCCAGCGTCAGCCGGTCGTAGTCGATGGTCTTGACGCCGGCGGCCTGCGCCTTCTTCAGGCACGCGGTGCCGGAGTCGCTGTCGAGGTTGACGATCAGCAGCACGTTGACGCCGGCGTTGATCATGCTGTCGCAGATCGTGCCGAACTTCGACTTGTCGCCGTTCGCGTTCTGGATGTCGGACTGCAGGCCCGCCTTGTCGAAGGCGGCCTTGAGCAGTGGCCGGTCGTTGGACTCCCAGCGCGGCGAGGTCGAGGCGTCGGGAAGGATCACGCCGACCTTCCCGCTCGAGCTGCCGCTCCCGCTGCCCGAGCCGCTGCTCGAGCCGCTGTCGTCGCCCCCACAGGCGGCAAGCAGGAGGGCGGTCGCGGCGAGCGCCGCCGCGGCCATCGTGTGACGCTTGCGCATGGATCCGGGTCCTTTCCTGGCTCCTGGTCGGCGTGCACCCGCAAGCAGGGCCCTGGATCCGGTGCCTGTTGGCATCGGACCCGCGGAAGGCTGGGTGCACACCGCCACCGCGCCTGCCTCTAATTGTTGTGGGCGACAACATATGCACGGCGCTCTGGGGGCGGCAAGCGTGACGGGTGAGTTAACGGCAGCGGCGCCGTAACGATCGAGTAACAGCCCGTCGACAGGTGAACCATCGGGCGAATCGCCGTCACAGCGCTGTTTCCACCCGATCCCGGACGCGCGGCGAGGCGCACCGCGGGCGGGTTCGGGCAGACTGGACGCGTGCGGGTGCTGGTGGTGGAGGACGAGGCGGCACTGGCCGACGCGGTGGCGCGGGGGCTGCGCCGCGAGGGCATGGCGGTCGACGTCGCGTACGACGGGGTGGACGGGCACGAGAAGGCCACGGTCACCCGGTACGACGTGATCGTGCTGGACCGCGACCTGCCGGGCATGTCCGGCGACGAGCTGTGCCGGCAGCTGGCCGCCGAGGGCGCGCTGACCCGGGTGCTCATGCTCACCGCCAGCGGCACCGTGGCCGACCGGGTCGAGGGGCTGTCCCTCGGCGCCGACGACTACATGGCCAAGCCGTTCGCGTTCGCGGAGCTGACCGCGCGGGTGCGGGCGCTCGGCCGGCGCTCCACCCCGCCGGCGCCGCCGGTGCTGGTCGCCGGCGACCTGGTGCTGGACGCGGCCCGGCGCACGGTCGCCCGGGCCGGCCGGCCGATCGAGCTGACCCGCAAGGAGTTCGGCGTGCTGGAGGTGCTGCTGGCCGCCCGCGGCGGCGTGGTCTCCAGCGAGGAGCTGCTCGACCGGGTCTGGGACGAGAACGCCGACCCGTTCACCACGACGGTCCGGGTCACGGTCATGACGCTGCGCCGCAAGCTGGGCGAGCCCGGTCTGGTCGAGACCGTGGTCGGCGCCGGCTACCGGGTGCCGGCCGCGGCCGGCGACCGCCGCGCCGGCCGCGGCGGGATAGGGGGCGACGGTGGCCCGCCGGCCGGTGCTCACGTTGCGGCTGCGGCTCACCCTGCTCTACGGCGGGCTGCTGGCCGTGGTGGCGGCGACGCTGCTCGTGGTCGCGCTGGTCGTGCTGGACCGGGCGCGTCCGGTCGCTGCCGCGGTTCCCGCCCGGGGTGCGGGTGCGGCTCGGCAACGGGTCGTCGCTGACCTCCGAGCAGTTCTCCCAGCTGGTCCGCGACTCGGCCCGCAGCGAGCTGCTCCGCTCGGCCGGGCTGGTGTTCGTCGGTGGTCGCGGTCGTCGGCGTGGCCGCGGCGTACGTGCTGGCCGGGCGGGCGCTGCAGCCGGTCAGCCGGGTCACCTCGACCGCCCGCCGGCTCTCGGACGAGACGCTGGACCAGCGGATCGCGCTGGACGGGCCGGCGGACGAGCTCAAGGAGCTGGCCGACACGTTCGACGCGATGCTCGGCCCGGCTGGACGCGGCGTTCGACAGCCAGCGGCGGTTCGTCGCCAACGCCTCGCACGAGCTGCGCACGCCGCTGTCGGTGATCCGGACCGAGGTCGACGTGACCCTCGCCGACTCCGGCGCGTCGGTCGCCGAGCTGCGCACGATGGGCGAGGTGGTCCGGGAGGCGAGCATGCGGGCGGACCGGCTGGTCGACGCGCTGCTGGTGCTGGCCCGCAGCGACGGGCAGGCGCGGCAGGGGCTGGCCCAGCGGGAGCCGGTCGACCTCGCCTCGCTGGTGCCGGCGGCGGTCGCCGCGGTCGCGTCCGAGGCGTCCGCGCGCGGGCTGGCGGTGACCACCGAGACCCGGCCGGCGCCGGTGGAGGGCGACCCGCAGCTGCTGGAGCGGCTGGTCGGCAACCTGGTCGAGAACGCGGTCCGGCACAACGTCGACGGCGGGTGGGTGACCGTGCGGACCGGCACGGAGTCCGGGGCGTTCCTGTCCGTGCTCAACACCGGGCCGGCGGTGCCGGCCGGGGAGGTCGACGAGCTGTTCCAGCCGTTCCGCCGGGGCGGCACGGCGCGGACCGGCTCGCGCGGCGCCGGGCTCGGCCTGTCGATCGTCCGGGCGGTCGCGGCCGCGCACGGGGGAGCGGTCTCCGCCGCGGCCCGCTCCGAGGGCGGCCTCGAGGTCACCGTCCGCCTCCCCGCCGGCACCCGCGCGCCCGTACCGGTCTGACCACCCGCCCGCCGGCCACGGCGCCGCCGGCGCCGCGCCGACGGGAGCAGTGCCGGCCCGTCGGCGTACCGCTGCGGACCGGCCGCGTGACCATCAGCGGACCGTCGGCCGCCGACCGAGGGTCGGGGGGCGGGGCGAAGTGGGCGGACTGGAACAATGGCCCGCGTGTCGCGCCTGTCGGAGACGTCGGCCGGGGCGCCGGGCGGCCCGGTCGGGATCCGGCCGCCGCGCACGGCCCTCCCGGCTGGCCCGCTGGGTGCGCCGGCCGGGCACCGCGGTCGCGCTGCTCGCCGTCGCCGTCGTGGTCGGCGTCGTCCAGGGGCAACCGCCGCCGGCCGCCCGGGACAGCGGCCGCTCGGTGCCCGGCCGTGCAGTCCTACCCGCGCAGCGTCGGCGACCTGCTGGTGGTCGTGGACGGCCGGCTGCTCCGCTTCGACACGCTGACCAAGAAGGCGACCCGGCTCCCGCTGCCCCGCGGCTTCACCGCGCTGCGGGCCTGGGACCAGGAGGGCCGGTACGTCGTGCTCGGCCGGCTGCTGCCCACCGGCCGCACGGTCGCGTACGCGCTGGGCGGCAAGCCGGAAGCCGGTCGCGCTCGGCCCGGCCGAGCTCGCCGTGCCGAGCGCGGACGGAAAGGCGGTCTGGCTGGTCTCCCGCGGCGTGGCCACCCGGATCCCGCTGGTCGGCGGTGCGCACCGCGTCGACCCGGCTGCCGCCGAGGACCCGGCTGGTCGCCGACACGCCGTACGGGCTGATCGTCTCGGCCGGCACCGTGCCCGACCCGCCGCTCACGCCGGACCGGGTGAAGACGCCGACCCCGCAGCCGACGCCGACCGCGACCGACGCCGGCCCCGACCGGCACCGTGCCGGCCGGCGCCGGCCGCACCCCGCGGACCACCCGGTCCGCCGGTCACCGCGACCCCGACGCCGACGACCCCGCCGTACACGACCGCTTCGTCGGTGCCGTCCACCGGTCCGAACGGGGTGCCGCTGACCACGCTGGTGGTCGGCTACGACGGCCGCGACCCGGTTCCTGGCCGCCGCGGAGGCGGTCGCCGCCGCCGGTGAGACCGTGCTGCTGCGCGACGAGGTCCGCCGGCTCGGGGTGATCTCGCCCCGGCCGGGCGCCTCGGACGAGCCGCGACTGCTGCCGAGCCTGGCCGCGATCCAGGTGGTCGGCCCGGGCACGCTGGACGCCCGCGGCCACACGTTCGCGGTGCTCGGCCGGACCAACGACTACGCCTGGATGCTCGTCGGCCCGACCAGCGCGACCACCAACGGCGCGATCAACGTCGTCGCGCTCGAGGGCGGGCCGCCGGTGCTCACCGGCGCGCCGCCGAGCTTCACCGCGTCCGGCCGGGTGCTCGCGGTCCGCCCGGACGGCCGGATCGTCTACTACACGCCCGGCGAGCACCGACGGCTTCACGATGGCCGGCGAGCTGCCGCCGGCCACCGACGTCGCCCAGGCCTGACGGTCGTACCAGCCGCCGGCGCCGGTCGACGTCGGCCGGGCGGTGCCGGCCAGCGGCTCGGGCCGCGCGGACGGTGGCTAGGCGAGGCCAGCCACGCCGGGTGGGAGGAAGCGCCGGCCGGTGACCCGCTCGGAGACGCCGGTGCGGTCCAGGTACGGCGTGATCCCGCCGAGGTGGAACGGCCAGCCGGCGCCGAGCAGCATGCACAGGTCGATGTCCTGCGGCTCGGCCACCACGCCCTCGTCCAGCATCAGCCGCGACCTCCTCGGCCAGCGCCGCCAGCGCCCGCTCGCGCACCTGCTCGGCGGTCGACGGCCGGTCGCCGACCACGAACAGCGCCGCCACCTCCGGGTCGACCTCCGGCCCGGCCGGCCCCCAGCTGAGCACGCCCGGCTTGCCCGCCGCGACCAGCCGGCGCGAGGTTGTCGCAGACCCCGAACCGGTCGCGGGAACGCCGCGTGCAGCGTCTCGCCGACGTGCAGCGCGACCGCCGGGCCGACGAGCGCGAGCAGCGCGAACGGCGACATCGGCAGCCCGAGCGGCGCCAGCGCGCGGTCGGCGACCTCCACCGGCGTGCCCTCGTCCACCGCCGCGGTCACCTCGCCGAGGAACCGGGTCAGCAGCCGGTTGACCACGAACGCCGGCGCGTCCTTGACCAGCACGCACGACTTCTTCAGCTGCCTGCCCGACCGCGAACGCGGTGGCCAGCGTCGCGTCGTCGGTGCGCTCGGCCCGCGGACGACCTCCAGCAGCGGCAGCACCGCGACCGGGTTGAAGAAGTGGAAGCCGACGACCCGCTCCGGGTGCGCCAGCTCGGCCGCCATCTCGGTCACCGACAGCGAGGAGGTGTTGGTCGCCAGCACGCACTCGGCCGAGACCATCGGCCTCCACCTCGGCGAAGCACCTGCTGCTTGACCGCCAGCTCCTCGAACACCGCCTCGATGACGAAGTCGGCGTCGGCGAACGCGTCCTTGGTCAGCGAGCCGGTGACCAGCGCCTTGAGCCGGTTGGCCTCGTCCGGGCCGATGCCGCTTCTTGCCGAGCAGCTCGTCGATCTCGCCGTGCACGTAGCCGACGCCCTTGTCCAGCCGGGCCTGGTCGAGGTCGGTCAGCACGACCGGCACCTGCAGCCGGCGGGCGAACAGCAGCGCCAGCTGGCCGGCCATCAGCCCGGCGCCGACCACGCCGACCTTGGTGACCGGCCGGGCCAGCGACCGGTCCGGCGCGCCGGCCGGCCGCCGGGCCCGCTTCTGCACCAGGTCGAACGCGTACAGCCCGGCGCGCAGCTCGTCGCTCATGATCAGGTCGGCCAGCGCCTCGTCCTCGGCGGCGAACCCGGCCGCCAGGTCGGCGGTCGCGGGCCAGCGCCGATCAGCTCCAGCGCCCGGTACGGCGCCGGGGCGGCGCCGTGCAGCCTTCGCGTCGGCGAGCGCCCGGCCCGCGCGGCGACGGCCTCGTCCCAGCCGGCGCCGCGGTCGACCTCGGGCCGGGTGCACGGCTCAGCTCGCCGGCCAGCACCCGGGCGGCCCAGCGCAGCGACTCCGCCAGGAAGTCGGCCGCGTCGAGCAGCACGTCGGCGATGCCCGAGCCGCAGCGGCCTGCTCCGGCTTGAGCATCCGGTTCTGGTTCAGCGGGTTCTCGATGATCACCGTGACCGCGCTCGGCCGGGCCGACCAGGTCGCGGCAGCAGCTGGGTGCCGCCCCAGCCGGGCACCAGGCCGAGGAAGCACCTCCGGCAGCGCCATCGCCGGCGCGCCGACTGGGACAGCGTGCGGTAGTCGCAGTGCAGCGCGAGCTCCAGGCCGCCGCCCAGCGCCGCGCCGTTGACGAACGCGAACGTCGGCACGGCCGAGTCGCGCAGCCGGCGGAACACCTGGTGCCCGAGCCGGCCGAGCTCGCAGCGCGCTGTCCGCGGTCGGCGACCGCGGCGACGCCGGACAGGTCGGCGCCGACGGCGAAGATGAACGGCTTGCCGGTGACCGCGATCGCGGCGACCCGCGGCGACGTGCGCCTCGATCTCGTCGAGCGCGGCGTCCAGCGCGGCCAGCCCGGCCGGGCCGAACGTCGTCGGCCGGGTGTGGTCGAGGCCGTTGTCCAGGGTGATCAGCGCGAGCTCGCCGGCCAGCCCGGGCAGCTCGACGTCCCGGACGAGGGCCTGGGTGACGACCTCGTCGGCGAAGCTCGGCGCCGTGCCACCGCGGTCGCCGCTGGCGTGCTCGCTGCGCGCTCCGTCGCGCGGTGCCGGTGCGCCTCGGCCGTAGTCCGGGTTCTCCCAGATCACCGTGCCGCCCATGCCGAGGCCGACGCACATCGTGGTGAGGCCGTAGCGGACCTCGGGGTGCTCGGCGAACTGCCGGGCGAGCTGGGTCATCAGCCGGACGCCGGAGGAGGCCAGCGGGTGGCCGATCGCGATCGCGCCGCCGTACGGGTTGACCCGCGGGTCGTCGTCGGCGATGCCGAAGTGGTCGAGGAAGGCCAGCACCTGCACGGCGAACGCCTCGTTGATCTCGAACAGGCCGATGTCGTCGATGGTCAGCCCGGTCCTGGCGCAGCGCCTTCTCGGTGGCCGGGATCGGGCCGACGCCCATCACCTCCGGGTCGACGCCGGCGAAGGCGTAGCCGACCAGCCGCATCCGCGCCGGCAGCCCGAGCTCGGCGGCGACGTCGGCGGCGGCCACGCAGGCAGCCGGTGGCGCCGTCGTTGAGCCCGGCGGCGTTGCCGGCGGTGACCCGGCCGTGCGGCCGGAACGGCGTCTTCAGCGCGGCCAGCGCCTCGACGGTGGTGCCCGGCCGGGGCGGCTCGTCCCTGGTGGCCAGGCCCCAGCCCTGCTCGGCCGACCGGGTCGCGACCGGCACCAGGTCCGGCTGCGATCTTGCCGTCCGCGTACGCCTTGGCGTACTTCTGCCTGGCTGGCGGCGGCGAACGCGTCGGCGCGCTGCCTTGGTCAGCTGCGGGAAGCGGTCGTGCAGGTTCTCCGCGGTCGCGCCCATGACCAGCGCGGACGGGTCGACCAGCCGGTCGGCGACGAACCGCGGGTTGGGGTCGACGCCCTCGCCCATCGGGTGGTGGCCCATGTGCTCGACGCCGCCGGCGATGGCCACGTCGTAGGCGCCGAAGGCGATGCCGGAGGCGACGGTGGTCACCGCGGTCATCGCGCCGGCGCACATCCGGTCGATCGCGAAGCCGGGCACCGACTTGGGCAGCCCGGCCAGCATGCGCGGCGGTGCGGCCGATGGTCAGGCCCTGGTCGCCGGTCTGGGTGGTGGCCGCGATGGCGACCTCGTCGATCCGCTCCGGCGGCAGCTCGGGGTGCCGCCGGAGCAGCTCGCGGATCACCGTGACGACCAGGTCGTCGGCGCGGGTCTCGGCGTACAGGCCCTGTCGGCCGGCCTTGCCGAACGGGGTGCGCACGCCGTCGACGAAGACGACGTCCCGCAGGGAGCGGCTGACGGCGCTCTAGCGGCTGCCTACTGGCCGTAACAGGCCGTCGGAGTGCGCTGCTCAGCCCGGACCGCCGGAACGGCCTACTGGCGTCGGTAACCGGCGCGCCGGGCAGCGCGTCCGGCCGTCGAGCTGCAGCGGCGGCTGTCGGGCGCCTGAGCCAGGCGGTGCGGCGGTCCGAGCTGCGACCTGCCACGGCGCGCGGGCGCCGCCGGCCGGCGCAGGCAGCCGCTGCCGACCGCCGGCCGCGTCGCGGACCGGTCGCGCCGGCGGCGCCCAGGCCAGCCGGCGGACCAGGTCGGGGGAGAGCAGGTTCTCCACCGGGCATCGCGTGCCGCTGCGGACAGTCGGCCAGCGCGGCCCGGGCGGCGGCCAGCCGGGCGGCGGCGTCCGGGTCCCGGTCGGCCCACCGGTTCGGCCGGCGGCGGGCCGTCGCTCGGGCACGGCCGGCAGCGGCAGCGCCGTCGTCCGGCAGCCGCGTGCGCCGCGGCGATCGCGGCGAACCAGCGGCGGCAGCTGGCGCAGCTGCTGCCGCCCGGAGAAGACCGGCAGCGCGGCGCAGCTCCTCGGCGGTCGCCGGGTTGGCGATCGCGGCCGCGACGATCGCGCTGTCCGGCAGCACCCGGCCGGGCGCGATGTCCCGCTGGCGGGCCAGCGCGTCCCGGGCCTCCCACAGCGCCCGGACCACGGCCAGCGCGCGGCGGTCGCGCACCCGGTGGATGCCGGAGGTGCGCCGCCACGGCTCGGCCCGCGGCGGCGGCGGGGGAGCGGCGGCCACCGCGGCGAACTCCTGCCGCGCCCAGTCCAGCTTGCCCTGCCGCGCGCAGCTCGCGCCTCGAGCAGGTCGCGCAGCTCGACCAGCACCTCGACGTCCAGCGCCGCGTAGCGCCAGCCAGGACGCGCGGCAGCGGCCGGGTGGACCAGTCGGCGGCGGAGTGGCCCTTCTCCAGGGCCAGCCCGAGCAGCTGCTCGACCATCGCGCCGAGGCCGACCCTCGTAGCCCAGCAGCCGGCCGGCCAGCTCGGTGTCGAACAGCGTGCGCGGGCGCATGCCGACCTCGGCCAGGCAGGGCAGGTCCTGGCTGGCGGCGTGCAGCACCCACTCGGCGTCGGCGAGCGCGGCGCCGAGCGCGGACAGGTCGCGGCAGCGGGATCGGGTCGACCAGCACGGTGCCGGCGCCCTGCCGGCGCAGCTGCACCAGGTAGGCGCGCTGGCCGTAGCGGTAGCCGGAGGCGCGCTCGGCGTCGACCGCGACCGGGCCGGTGCCGGCGGCCAGCCGGGCGATCGCCGCGGCCAGCTCCGCCGGGCGTGGTGACCGGCTCCGGGACGCCCTCGCGCGGCTCGACCAGCGGCACGGCGCCCGCGGTGTCGGCCGGCTCGGTCGGCGTGCCGGCTCGGTGCGCCGGCCGTGGCCGGAGGTCCGTCGGCCGGCGTGGTCCCGGGTCCGCGGTCGCCGCTCGGCCCCGTGCGCCGGCGGCTCGGTCACGGTGGCGGCGGCGTCCCGGTCGGCCGGTCAGCGGATGATGCCGGCGCGCATGACGAGGGCGACCATCTCGGCCCGGTCGCCGGTGCCGAGCTTGCGGGCGATGCGGGCCAGGTGGCTCTTCACGGTGAGCGCGGACAGGCTCAGCGTCTCGCCGATCTGCTTGTTGGACTTGCCGTCCGCGACCAGCCGGAGCACCTCGATCTCGCGGGCGGACAGGTCGGCGACGCCGCTCTCGCTCGGGCCGCCGCGCAGGCCCGGCGGCCAGCAGCGACGCGACCGAGGGGTCCGCGTAGACCCCGCCGTCGAGGACCCGGCGGACGCCGTCGGAGACGACCGACGGGGAGGCCGACTTCAGCAGGTAGCCCTGGGCGCCGGCGACGAACGCGGCGCGCACCGAGTAGGGGTCGTCGGCGGCGGACAGCACCACCAGCCGCGGCCAGCCCGAGTTGCGCAGCTCGCCGAGCAGGTCGAGCCCGTTGCCGTCGGGCAGGCCCAGGTCGAGGATGCACAGGTCGCAGGGGCCGGAGGCGTGCGCCCGGGCTCGGGCCTCGGCGACGCTGGCCGCCTCGTAGACCTCCGCGGCGCCCATCGAGCGCAGCTTGGTCACGATGGACTCGCGCAGCAGCGGGTGGTCGTCGACCACCAGCGCGGTGAAGCGCTGGGCCGTCGCCGGCCCCGCGCCGTCCATCGACCCTGCCGTGGCCTGCAGTGCGGTCACGTCCGCCCCTCTCGTGCCCTCCGTGGTCACGCCGTGCCTCCCATGCGCCCGTATGCCGCGCGCGGCCTGCGCCGACGGCGACTCCCCGCCGCTGGCGGCCGACATCACCGCGCACAGCCTGCCGTGCGCGATACTGCGCACGCTACTCCCTTCGGGGTATTCTGGTGGGAAGCTGCGCAAGATCAGGTGTCGTGCCGGCGCGAAATTTGGCGACACCGGATACTGTCCGCCTGATCCGCCTGGATCCGCGGGGGGTGGCCCGGGAATGGGAGAGGGACGATGCGCAAGCGTCTCGTACGAGCGGTGATCTTCATCGCGGTCGCGGTCGGAGTCGCGATCGGCGTGGGGTCCGCCGCTGGCGCGGTCGATCTTGGTCGCCCGATGGTGGCCACCGACGGAATTTCATGGGGCTGATCCAGGCACCTCGACTTCGCGTGAGATCCGCGACGGCGTCGATCGACGACCGCGGAGCATGGATCACCGCCGTCACTGCACTCATCGCGGTGGCGGCTGTCCTCCTCAGCCTGCTCGCCGGCTGGGGATCCCCGCTCTGGTGGGCGCCTGCCGCTGCTGGCCCTCGCGGTCGCTCAGCGCCGAGGCGACCTCGGTCCGCCTGGTCGTCGGTCGGCAAGCCTTCGTCTTCGCGCTCAACGACGCGGTTCTCGCGGTCGGGCTCGTGCTCGCCCCGGGCGCCTGGATCGCCGCTCGGCATACGTGATCGGCGTCGGGCTGGCGCAGGCCGACGACCTCCTGGCTCAAGCTCGCGCTTCAACCTGCGCGATGCACTGGGTCAGCGTCGCGGCCGGCGTGCTGGTCACGCTGGCGCTCGGCGGCGGGCTCCTTGCTGCCTGTGCCGGCCTGCTGACCATCTACGCGGACTCAACCACCTGCTCGTCGGCGGTGCCGGTCGCGCTGACCACCGCACCAGTCCTACGGCGCGGGTGCTGACGCTGAGCGGCTCGCTCGGCGTGATCCACTTCGCCGGCAACCGCTCGCTCGGCCTGCTCGGCGGCTGGCTGGCCGTGAACGCGCCGGCCGGCCTGCTCGGGCCTGGTCGTCCCGCTGGGTCTGCTCTGGTGGTCCTACCAGCAGCAGACCCGGCGCGCCTCCGAGGCGACGGCTGTACGCGGAGCTGGCCCGCGGGCAGGAGCGGGTCGGCGGCTCGGTCGACGCGTCCGCCGAGGTCGTCGTCACCGCCGCGGCCAGGCTGTTCGGCGCCGCCGAGGTGGAGATGCTGGTCCACCACCCGGACGGGCTGCTGCGCTACGTCGGCGACGAGACCGGGGTGAGCGCCCGGGTCCGCGTCGACGCCGAGGCGCTCGACGCGCCCTGGGTGCTGCGCGCGCTGGCCGCCCGCGGCGTGTTCGTCGGCCAGGACGGCGACCGGCCCTACTGCTCCGCGGTGCTCGGCGACCCGGAGCGGCCGCAGGCCGTGCTGGTCGCCTACCGGCCCGGCGCAGGCGGCCACGTTCACCCGGGCCGACGCCCAGCTGGCCGAGGTGCTGGTGCGGCAGGCGGAGTCCTGGCTGTCGGTGGCCGAGCTGGCCGCCCGCCGGGACGAGGCGCTCGGCCGCGCCGAGGCGTACGGGGCGGCGAACCGGGTGCTGGGCGAGGTCTCGCCAGGAGACCGTCCCGGCGCTGGCCGTGCTGCGCGAGTCCGCGCACCGGCTGTCCCGGCTCGCGACCCGCTTCGACGGCCCGGACGCGGTCGGACGAGATCGTCAGCCGAGCTCTACTCGGTGGAGCGCGCGGTGGCCTCGCTGCTCGGCGCGATCGCGCTGGCCAGCGACACGGTCGCCGAGCCGCGGCGGTCACCTCCACCGGCTCGGCGCCCGGCCCGCACCGAGGCGGAGTGGACCACGACCGGCCGGCTCGAGGACGCCGTCGGTCCGTGATCCGACGCGGCCGCAACCTGCCGCTCGCGGCCTGGGCCGCCATCGGCGGCACGGCGACGGTGTCACGATGTCGTGCTCGTCGGCGGCGGTGCTGGCCCGCGGCGGGCTGGACCCGACTCGAGATACGTCGCCCTCGGGCGTCGGGCTGCTGGTCGGCCTGGCTGCTGGTCGGCGCTCGGCCGTGCTCTGGTCCCGCCGGGTGACCGCCGGGCATGCGCGAGCTGCACGCGGACGCCGTCCGCCGGCTCCGCGACCCCTCGCTGCGGGTCGCGAGTCGAGCACTCCGCGAGCTGGTCGGCGCGACCACCGAGTTCGCCGAGCTGGCCCGGGTGCTGGACGCGCTGCACCTGCGGGCGCGGGTCGCCGACGAGGTCGCCGAGCAGTCCCGGCGTACCGCGGAGCAGCCAGCGCCGGCGTCTTCGAGCTGCTGTCCGGCCTGGTCGCGGCGGAGGAGGCGACCCGCGGCCAGCTGTCCGCCGAGCTGCACGACACGGTCGCCCAGTCGCTGGCCGCGGCCCGCTCGCTGCTCGCCGAGTCGCGACCCGGAGGCATCCCGACCCGGAGCAGGAGGAGCGGGTCCGGGAGCTGGTCGAGGACGCCGAGGAGCAGGTCCGCGCGGTGATGGCGCGCACCCGCCCGGCCGAGCTGCGCGACGGCGACCTGGCCTCCGCGGTCGGCGCGCTGCGCCGCGAGTTCGCCAGCCGCTACCTGGTGACCGTGCGGCTGTCCTGGCCGGAGGAGGCGTACCCGCTGCCGCTGGTCTCGGCGGTGACGGTCTACCGGTTCTTCCAGGAGGCGCTGCTCAACGTCGTCAAGCACGCCGACGTGGACGAGGCGGAGGCCTCGCTGGCGGTGGAGGGCGACTGGATCGTCGCCAGGGTGGCGGACGCCGGCCCCGGCTTCGTGCCGAGCCAGGTGCAGTCCGAGCGGCGGCCGGCACGTCGGCCTCGGCCTGCTGCGCGAGCGGGCCCGGCTGGCCGGCGGCTCGCTCGAGGTCGCCACCGCGCCCGGCCAGGGTACGGAGCTGACCCTGCGGCTGCCGCTGTCGCCGCGGTCGGCGCTCGTTTCGGCGCGGCGGATCGGCAGCCGCGGAAATCGCCGGTAGCCCGGGCAACGGCGGCAGCCCGGACGCCTCGGCGTGGCCGGAGCCGCAGTCGAACGCGCGCGGGCGGAGCCGGTCAGCGGTTGGGCAGCGCGGTCACGCCCGGCCGGCGGCAGCCCGGCCGCCGTGCAGAGCAGGTCGGCGAACGCCAGCAGGTGCGCCGACACGTCCTGGCCGACCGGCGTCCAGGAGGCGCGCAGCTCGAGGTCGCTGGTCCGGCGCGGCCCGGCCAGGTCGCCGAACCGGGTGGACGAGGTCTGGGTGACGGTGCCGCCGGCGGCCCGGTGCTCGGCCCCGGCGGCCTCCAGCGCGTCGATCAGCCAGCTCCAGCCGACCTCGGGCAGCAGCGGGTCGCCGGCCATCTCCGGGTCGAGCTCGGCGGACGCGTAGCCGACCAGCCGCAGCGTGCCCTCCCAGGCCTCGTACCCGGCCGGGTCGTGCAGCAGCACCAGCCGCCCGGTGGCCAGCTCGTCGTCACCGACCAGCACGGTCAGCGCGAGCGCGTGCGTCCACGGGGCCAGCTTCTGCGGCGGCCTGCACCTCCTCGACCCTGACCTCGTCGCGTACCCGCGCGACGGCCAGGCTGCGCACCGCGGCGGCGAACTCGGCCGGTGCCAGCGCCCGCCCCCGGGGCCGGGGCACGTTGCGCTCGGGCATGGTCGCCGACACCGGACCGCCGGCCGGTCAGGCCACCGCGCCGAGCGCGGGGCGGGTCGGCCGCGGCGCCGGCACGGCAGCGGCGACGTACGGGTCGACGAGCAGCGCGGTGCCGCAGTCCCGGCAGGCCAGCTCGGCGCAGTCCGGGCCGTCCCCGTCCGGGCACGGCGGCGTCTCGAAGGCACGCTCGTCCCCGCAGCACGGGCAGTGCCTCGTCGGCATGAGCCTCGTCAGCGTGGGCATCGGACCTCCTCGGCACGTCGGGGACCGCGGTCGTCGCGTCCGTACGGCGACGGTGGCACGCCGGGACCGGCAGCGCGCGGGAGGAGGCCCGGCGTGTCGCGGCGGCGCGGCCCGACCACCGCCCGATCCGTCCCGTTACGTCCCGGTCGGGTCGAGCGGCGCCGGCCGCGCGGCCCGTGGCAGGATGAGCCGTGATGAGCGCGCCGCCAGCCAGTACGTCGTCGGCGACCACGTCGCTGCTGGTCCGGGCGATGCGCCGGCAGCCGGTCGAGCGCACGCCGGTGTGGTTCATGCGGCAGGCCGGCCGGTCGCTGCCGGAGTACCGGGCGGTCCGGGCCGGGATCGGCATGCTCGACGCCTGCACCCGGCCGGACCTGGTCACCGAGATCACCCTCCAGCCGGTACGCCGGCACGGGGTGGACGCGGCGATCCTGTTCTCGGACATCATGGTGCCGCTCAAGGCGGCCGGGGTGGACCTGGACATCACCGCCGGGGTGGGCCCGGTGGTCGCGTCCCCGGTCCGGACCGCGGCCGACGTGGCCGCGCTGCCCGCGCTCGACCCGGCCCAGGTCGGGTACGTCGACCGAGGCCGTGCGGATGCTGGTCGGGGAGCTGGCCGGCACGCCGCTGGTCGGGTTCGCCGGCGCGCCGTTCACGCTGGCCAGCTACCTGGTCGAGGGCGGGCCGTCCCGGGAGCACGCGCGGACCAAGGCGTTCATGCACGGCGCGCCGGACGTGTGGTCGGCGCTGCTGGCCACGGCTGGCCGCGATCGCGGCCACGTTCCTGCGGGTGCAGGTCGGAGGCCGGCGCGGCCGCGATCCAGCTGTTCGACTCCTGGGCCGGCGCGCTGTCCGCCCGGGACTACGCCCGGTTCGTGCAGCCGCACAGCGCCGCGGTGTTCGCCGCGCTGGCCGACCTGGACGTACCGAAGGTGCACTTCGGCGTCGGCACCGGCGAGCTGCTCGGGCTGATGGGCGAGGCCGGCGCCGACGTGGTCGGGGTGGACTGGCGGGTGCCGCTGGACGAGGCGTCCCGCCGGGTCGGGCCGGCCCGGGCCGTGCAGGGCAACCTCGACCCCGCGCTGCTGCTGGCCGACTGGCCGGTCGTCGAGGCCGAGGTGCGCCGGGTGCTCGCGGAGGGCCGCGCCGCCCCCGGGCACGTGTTCAACCTCGGCCACGGCGTGCTGCCGGAGACCGACCCGACCATGCTCACTCGGGTCGTGCAGCTGGTGCACTCGGTGCCACGCTGAGCCGCCGCCGGCGCAGCGCCGCCCAGGCGACCGCGACCGGGAGCGCCAGCAGCAGGAACGGCAGCACGGCGCCGAGCCCGGTGAACACCCAGCCGAGCGTCGCGGTGAACGCGTGCCAGCCGTCGCTGCAGGCCGCCCGACGAAGCCCGGCCCGGTCCGGCGCCGGCGCCGGCGCGGCGGCCCGGTTCGCCGTCAGCTGCAGGGTGATCGTCGCGTAGTTCACCTGCCCGGCCAGCGCCCGCTGCCGGGCCTGCAGCGACTCGAGCTCGGTGGTCCGCCGGGACAGCTCGCCCTCGACCGAGACGACGTCGCCGATCCGCTCGGCCCGGGACAGGATCGCCCGCACCCGGGCGATCGAGGCCTGCATGGAGGCGACCCTGGACTCGACGTCGGCGACGTCCTGGGTCACGTCCTCGGCGTGCTGCTGGACCGCGGACTCCTCGTGGCCGAGCCGGCCGAGCTGGTCCAGCACGCGTCCATCTCGCCGGCGGCACCTTGAGCACCAGCGTCGCGTGCGCGCCGGTCGCCGGAGCCGGACCGGTCGTCGCCGGCCACGCGCCGCCGGCGGCCCGGGCGGCCGCGCCGGCCGCGGCCGCCTGGGCCGGCACGTCGTCGACGGCGGACGGTCAGCTCGGCCGTCCGGATCAGTGCCGGGCGCAGCGACGATCGATCGTCTCGACGGCCGGTGGAGGTTGCGCGGCGTCGCGGCCGCGTTCGGCCGCCGCCGGCGCCGCCTTGTCCGGCGCCGCCTCGCCCTGCGCCGCCGTCCCGGCGCTACCCGGCGCCGCGGCCGCCCGGCCGCACCCGCGGCCGCCGCTCGCAGCCCGGCCGACCCGCTGCACCCCGCCAGCACCGCGGCCAGGGCGAGCGCCAGCCCGGCCGCCCCCAGCCATCTCGACCCGACCGCCCATCGTCGCGCCTCCCTGCGTCGTGTGGCGGTGCGACTGCCGGCGCGCTTCGCATCCGGTTCCCGGACGGAGATCGCGATCCGGTCTCGATCCGTTCGGCGGCGAGCGAGCAAGATGGGGCGGTGGCGCGCGTCGTGGTGATCGGAGGCGGGATCGCCGGGCTGTCCGCGGCGCTGGCGGTGTCGCAGGAGGCGCCGCCGGGCACGCGGGTCGATGCTCGTCGACGGCGCTTCCAAGGTCGGCGGCAAGCTGCGGGTCTCGCCGGTCGGCGGGCTGCTCGGTCGACGAGGGCGCCGAGATCGTTCCTGGCCCGGGCAGACGGAGGGCTCGAGCTGGCCCGGGCGGTCGGGCTCGGCGGCGAGCTGGTGCACCCGGTGACGACCGAGGCGGCCGTGGCGATGGACGGGACGTGCGGCACCGGCTGCCGGCGCGGCACCGTGCTCGGCGTGCCCGGCGACCGCGGCGCGCTGCGCCGCAGCGGGCTGCTCACCGAGGCACGGGCTGGCCGCGGTCGGCGCCGACAAGGCCGAGCCGGCCCCGCTCGGGCGACCCGTCGGTGGGGCAGTACGTCGGCCGCCGGCTCGGCCGGGAGGTGGTCGACCGGCTGGTCGACCCGCTGCTCGGCGGCGTGTACGCGGGCCGCGCGGACGGCCTCTCGCTGCGGGCGACGATGCCGGCAGCTGGCGGCCGCGCTGGACGCCGGGGCGGCGGCAAGCTGGTCAGCGCGGCCCGCTCGGTCGTCGACGCCGCCCCGCCGGACGCCGGGCCCGTCTTCGCCTCGCTGGACGGCGGGCTCGGCATGCTGCCCGAGGCGGTGGCCAGGGCCGTCCGGCGCGGACGTGCGGCTGCGGCTGCCGATCCGCCGGATCGAGCGCACCGGCGGCGGCTTCCGGCTCGTCGGCGGCCCGGTCCCGGACCCGGTGATGATCGTGGCGGACGCGGTCGTGGTGGCCGCGCCGGCGGCAAGGCGGCCGGCCTGCTGGAGGGCCTGGCGCCGTGGGCGGCGCACGAGCTGGCCGCGATGGAGTACGCGAGCGTCGGCATCGTCACGCTCGCGTTCCCGACCGCGGCGCTGGCCGGGCTGACGCGGCTCCGGGCTGCTGGTGCCGACGGTCGAGGGCGGCGGCGCGGTCAAGGCGGTGACGTACTCGTCGCGCAAGTGGCGGCACCTGGCCGGCCACGACGTGGCGACGTGCTGCGCGCCTCGGTCGGCCGGCACCGCGAGGCGCGGGTGCTGCAGCGGGACGACACCGAGCT
Source organism: uncultured Actinomycetota bacterium (assembly GCA_963770145.1). Lineage (GTDB taxonomy): Bacteria > Actinomycetota > Actinomycetes > Mycobacteriales > CADCTP01 > CADCTP01. The sequence goes on from CAVYOJ010000014.1 coordinate 173,610, forward strand.
GGTCCGGCTGGTCGCCGGGCAGCTCGCCGCGCTGGCCGGGATCCGGGCGGCGCCGGTGGCGCACCGGGTGACCCGCTGGGGCGGCGCCCTGCCCCAGTACGCGCCGGGTCACCTGGAGCGGGTCCGCCGGATCCGCGCCGACGTGGCCGGGTGCCGGGGCTGGCGGTCTGCGGCGCCGCGTTCGACGGGGTCGGGCGTGCCGGCCTGCATCCGGTCCGGCACGGCCGCCGCCGGCGCAGGTGCTGTCGAACACCTGCGAGAATCGATGCGTGGCAGTGGACGGCAAGCGGGCCCGTGAGCTGAACGAGTTGATCCGGTACACCGCCTGGTCGGTGTTCCGGGCCGCGACGCCGCTGGCCGCCGACGCGGGCCGCGCTGGCCGCGCGAGGTGGAGCAGCTGTTCGACGCAGCTGGCGGCGAAGGACGTGGTGGTGCGCGGGACGTACGACGTGTCCGCGCTGCGGGCGGACGCCGACCTGATGGTCTGGTGGCACGCGGCCGTCGCGCCGACGACCTGCAGGAGGCGTACGGGCGGTTCCGGCAGCACCGGGCTCGGCCGGTCACTGGCGCCGGTGTGGTCGCAGTTCGCCCTGCACCGGCCGGCCGAGTTCAACAAGAGCCACGTGCCGGCCTTCCTCGCCGACGAGGAGGCGCGCGGCGTACGTCTGCGTCTACCCGTTCGTGCGCTCGTACGAGTGGTACCTGCTGCCGGACGAGGAGCGCCGGGTGATGCTCGCCGAGCACGGGCGGATGGCCGGGAATACCCGGACGTCCGGGCGAACACCGTCGCCTCGTTCGCGCTCGGCGACTACGAGTGGATCCTCGCCTTCGAGGCCGACGAGCTGCACCGGATCGTGGACCTGATGCGGCACCTGCGCGGGTCGGTGCCCGCCGGCACGTCCGCGAGGAGATCCCGTTCTACACCGGCCGCCGCCGCTGCCGGTCTGCCCGACCTGGTCGCCGCGCCTGCCCGTAGACCCGGTGATCCCGCCGCGGCCGGGCGGGCCTCGTCCGCGCCGCGGCGTGCTAGCGTCCCGCGGTGCGTTGCGGCGGGTCTGTCTGCCGCGGTCGGCCTGGCTGGCGTCGCGGCGCTCACGGCGTGCGGCTCGCCGGCCGCGCCGGTCGACCGACCGGCGCCGCCGCGCCGGCCCCGGTCCAGCGCGCGCCGGCCCCGGCTCCGACCACGCCGCGCCGGCCGGACCCGCCCGCTGCCGTCCGCCGGGAAGCTCGTCGCCGGCGCCGCGCACGACCACGGCCCCGGCCACGCCCGGCGGCCCGGCCGCGCCGGTCGACTCCCGCGGCGTCGACACCTCGCACCCGGACCGGGTCGTCGGCTCCGGTCCGCGGCCGGCTGCACGTCGGCCGCCGTCGTCGCCGCGGTCGCGGCCGGCGGGGTGATCACCTTCGACTGCGGCCCGGCGCCGGTGACGATCGCGATGCCGCAGACCGCGAAGATCGTCAACGCGCACCCGCGCACGGTCCTCGACGGCGGCGGCAGGGTGACGCTGTCCGGCGGCGGCCAGCGCCGGATCCTCTACCAGAACACCTGCGACCCGAAGCAGGGCTACACGACCTCGCACTGCCAGGACCAGGAGACGCCCGAGCTGGTCGTGCAGAACCTGACCTTCGCCGGACGGCAACTCGACCGGCGAGATGACCGAGGGCGGCGGGCGGCGGGGCGATCTTCGTCCGCGGCGGCCGGCTCTCGGTGATCGGCTCCCGGTTCGTCGGCAACCGCTGCGACCCGACCGGGCCCGGACCTGGGCGGGGCGGCGCTGCGGGTGCTCAGCCAGTTCCACGGCCAGCCCGGTGCGGGTCGTCGGCAGCACGTTCACCGGCGGCGTCTGCTCGAACGGCGGCGCGCTGTCCAGCATCGGGGTGTCCTGGGACATCGCCGACAGCACGTTCACCGGCAACAAGGCGATCGGCAGCGGCGCCAACCCGGCCCGGTCCGGCACCCCGGGCGGCGGCAGCGGCGGCGCGATCTACCTGGACGGCAACACGTTCACGCTGCGCATCGCCGGCTCGCGGATCACCGGCAACTCGGCGGCCGAGGGCGGCGGAGCGGTCTTCTTCGTCAGCAACGACCGCACCGGCACGGCCACCGTCACCGGCTCGACGATCAGCGGCAACCCAGCGCCGGCTTCGAGACCGCCGGCCTGCCGGGCTGGTTCTTCCTCGGCGCCCGGCGACCGTCGATCAGCTAGCCGGCTCCTCCTCGAACGTCAGCGAGATCGAGTTGATGCAGTAGCGGTCGTCGGTCGGCGTGCCGTATCCCTCGCCGTGGAAGACGTGCCCGAGGTGGGAGTGGCAGTTGGCGCAGAGCGCCTCGACCCTGGTCATGCCGAGGCTGCTGTCCTCGCGCAGGATCACCCGCTCGCCGGCCAGCGGGGACCAGAAGCTCGGCCAGCCGCAGTGCGAGTCGAACTTGGTGTCCGACCGGAACAGCTCGCTGCCGCAGGCCCGGCAGCGGTAGACGCCGGTGCGGTGGTTCTCGACGTACTCGCCGGTCCACGGCCGCTCGGTGCCGGCCCGCCGGAGCACCTGGTATTCCGCCGGGGACAGCTCGGCGCGCCACTGCTCGTCGGTCTTCTCCACCGCCGGGGCCGGGATCTGAGGCTTCGTCACGCCAGCCACGGTACGCGGAGCGGGGCGGGCCGGCACGGGCCGCCGGCACGCCTCAGGGGCAGGCCGCGCCGAGGTGCCGGTGCACCCACTCCCGCTGCCGGGAGACGTTCGCGGCCAGGATCCGCTCGAACCGCCCGCGCGCGTACGGCGGGATCCCGTCCAGGCCGTTCACCCGGGCGTCGGCCCAGATCAGCACGTCCCCGTACGCGGTCGTCGCGGACGCGGCGGCGACCCGCCGCGGGCACGGCGGCGGCACGATCGCGGCCAGCGCCGCGGCCTCGAACGCGAGCGGGTCGCCGGCCGCCGGCGGCGGCACGAACACGCCGGGCCCGTGGTCGGTCCGCCGGTCGATGCCCGGCTCGCTGAACCGCACCGGCACCGGCACGTACGGCGCCAGCGCGGCGGCGGCCGCGGACAGCGCCGAGCTCGAGGCGGGCAGCAGGTCGGAGTTCTCCGGCCGCAGGCACAGCACGATCGGGCCGCCGGCGCAGGCCGGGTCGCGCGGGGCGGCGCGGATCTCGGTCGGGTCCGGATCGGTCTTGGACAGCACGAGGACGGCGCCGGTGAGCACCACCGCGGCCGAGAACCCGGTCCACCGGCGGGCCAGGCCGCCCGCCAGCGGCACGCACAGGGCCAGCGCGGCGATTGCGGCCAGTACCGCGGCCTGGGCCAGGACCAGCCGCACGTGCGGCTGCAGGAACGACCGGTAGACCGAGAACCGGTTGACCGGGACCAGCCGGCCGGCCCAGTCCTGCCCGTACGAGCCGGCGTAGACGCCGGCGAACAGCGCGGCCGCGAGCAGCGGCGGGGCCGCCCTGACGCTCACCGCGGCGCCGACCGCCCAGCCCAGCGCCGCGCTCGCGGCCAGGAAGGCCGCCGCCAGCAGCACCAGCAGCAGCGGCGGCCAGCCCGGCAGCCCGCGGTGGGTGGTGCGGACCGCGGAGATCGCCAGCAGCACCAGGTAGCCGAGCAGCGCGCAGACCAGCGCCGCGCCGACCCGGGGCAGCACGCCGCCGGCCGGGCCGCGCGGCGAGCTGGCGGCGAGCGCGGCGATCCCGCGCCGCCGGTAGTCCTGCACCAGCCAGGCGACCGCGCCGGCGCACACCGGGGCCAGCCCGACCAGGCCCGTCAGCGCCTGGTTGAACGCCCCCGACCAGCTCGGCCCGGTCGGCGGCGGCGTCCGCATCAGCCCGGCGGCCAGCGCGACCGCGATCGACAGCGACCCGACGACCAGCCCGGTCGGCGCGGCCAGCTCGGTGCGCAGGACCCGGACGGCCGGCCTCACCCGGCCACCCCGGCCCCGGCGAGCAGCCGGCGGTAGCCGGCCAGCACCGCCTCGGGTCCGGGCGGGTCGGCCGGGTCGCCGACTCCGGCCAATGCCCCGGTCGTGCCGCTGAACAGCGTCCGGCCGGCGGCGAGCACGACCACCTCGGTGCAGACCGCGGCGACGTCCTCGACCAGCGGGGTGGCCAGCACCACCGTGGTGCCGTCGTCGCGCATGGCCGCCACCCGGGCCAGGAACTGCGCCCGCTGGTCGGGATCGAGCCCGACCAGCGGCTCGTCCAGCACCACCAGCGACGGCCGGCTGACCAGCACCTGGGCCAGCACCAGCCGCTGCCGGGTGCCGGTGGGCAGGCTGCGGACGGGCCGGTCCCGCAGCTCGGTCAGGTCGGTGGCGAGCAGGCTGTCGGCGATCGCCTCGGCCAGCCGGGCGGCGGGCACCCGGCGCAGCCAGCCGACGTACGCCAGGAACTCGCCGACCGTCTGCCGCGGGTAGATCGACAGCGACTGCGGCACGAAGCCGAGCCGGGACCGCAGCTGCCGCCGCTGCCGGCGCTCGGCGGGATCGAGCCCGCCGACCAGCAGCGTGCCGGCGGTGGCGACCTTGGCCGCGGTCAGCAGCGCGAGCAGGGTCGACTTGCCGGCCCCGGCCGGACCGAGCACGCCGACCACCGGTCCGCCGACCGAGAAGTGACCGTCGAGGAGTCCCCACCGCCTGCGGCCGTACCGGTAGGCGAGGTGGGAGGCTGCGAGCATGGAAGTCCCTTCCGCGTCCTGGCGGGGCCCCCAGTGCAACAACCCTAGGGCAGCGACACATCCCCGCTGAAGGGATCCAATGGAGCCGAATGGTCGTAGTACCAAGCTTCCGAAGCCGCCGAAGCGTCCGGAGCGGACCGCACGCAGACGGACCCGACACCACGACGGTGCCGGGTCCGTCCGCGTCCGGAGGTCAGGGCCGCACGAGCAGCCGCACCACCTGCGGGTCGTGGTCGCTGACCTGGTCGGCGAACTCGGCGTTGACGTGCACGACGTCGTAGTCGAACAGCGGCAGGCAGCTGCAGGCCGGTACCGCGTACGCCAGCGACCTGGACAGCAGGATGTGGTCGAGCACCTGCGAGTTGCCCTCGAAGACGTAGGTGTAGCGCTCCTGGTCGGCAGCGTCCGCGGCAGGTCGACCAGGTCGCCCGGTCGCGGATCAGGATGTCGACCGGCGCGGAGAACTCGAAGTCGTTGAGGTCGCCGAGGACCACGACGTTCGCGCCGCCGGTCGGCCGCCACGGATCTGGTCGACGAACGTCGCGCACCTGCCGTCGCCTGCTGCGTGCCGCTGCGACCTCCGAGGGCTGCTGGGTCGGCGGCTGGAACCGCCCGTACAGCGGCTCGTCGCCGCCCTTGGAGTCGAAGTGGTTGGCGATCACGAACACCGTCCGGCCGCGCCAGCGGAACTCGCCCGCCAGCGGCTTGCGGCTGTCGTCCCAGGCCGGGTTGGTCGGGTCGATCCGGCCCGGCGAGACAGGTCAGCTGCGGCCGGCCGGCCGCGTCCCGCGACGACCTGCGGTCGCCGTGGTCGACGTCGCCGCCCGGCCGGTCCACGAACGACAGCCCGCGGTCGGTGCGGAACAGGAACGCCACCCGGATGTTGCCGCCCGGCTCGCCGCCGTCGGCGTCGTTGACCGGGTCGATCTGGCGGCACTGGTACGCCGGCCCGCCGGCCGCGCGGATCGCGGCGACGAGCTTGCCGAGCGTCTGGTCGGCGGCGACCACGCCGTCGTCGGTCGGCGCCGTTGTTGTCCTGGACCTCCTCCAGCGCGAGGATGTCCGGCGCTGGCCAGGTTGTGACGACGTGCCGCGGCCAGCGCGTCGAACTTGGCCTGCGGGTCGGTCGGGGCGAGGTTCTCCACGTTGAAGGTGGCCACCGCCAGCTCGCAGCGCGTTCGGCGCCCGGGTGACCTCGCGCGGCAGGCCGCCGCTGGCCACGGTCGGCGTCGCGGTCGGCGAGCAGCTTGAAGTTGCCGAAGGAGTAGTCGAGCGACGCCGACGGTGGCGCCGGGCAGCGTGTCGCCGACGTTCGCCGGCGGGACCGGCGCGAGCAGCGTCGTCGAGCAGACCCGCTCCGGGTTGGGGTCGGTCGCCCGCAGCACGATGCCGCCGCGGCGCGGTCCGGACGGTCGAGCCCGGCCGGGACGACCGGCAGTCTCGCCGAAGCTGGTTGCGTCGGGCCGACCACCTGCGGCGTTGTCGATCCGCGACCGCATGCCCTCCAGCGACTCCCAGAAGTCCAGGCCGTCGTTGGCCGGGTCGAACGACGCCGGTGGTCTCGACGTCGCCGGTCGCGTCGTTCTCGATCACCGGTCGCCGGCGGGACCCGCCCGCCCGGGCCGACCACGGTCGGCGCCGGCAGCGGCTGGCCGGAGCGCGGTGACCGTGACGACCGGCGCTGGTCAGCTCGGTGGTGGTGAGGTTGGTCGCGGCGCCGCCGGGGCGGAACTCGGCGACCGTGCCGGTGACCGTGACCGCGTCGCCGACCGCGACGGTCGGCGCGGTGCGGGTGAAGACGAACAGGCCCTCGCTGGTGGCCGGGTCGGCGTCCGGGGTCGGGTCCTGGAACCAGAAGCCGTTGCTGGCCGACCGCGGTGACCACGCCGGGCACCTCGGCGACCTTGACGCCGGCCTGCGGCGAGCGTGCGCGGCGCCCTGGATGTCGTGGATGCGCAGGCCGGGCACGCCCGGGTCGGGCGGCGGCGCGGTGCTGCCGGTGTTGCGCGGGTTCGGCGCGCCGGCGGCGAAGTCGGCCGCGTTGTTGTCGGTGTCCGGCCCGTCGCCGCGCAGGGCGGCGGTGGTGTTGGACAGGGCCGGCGGCGGCGCGGTCTCGAAGTCGTTGGCGCGCGCCGTAGCCGACGAAGTCGCGCACGCCGGCCGCGGTGTCGCAGTCGGCGCCGCAGGTCAGCGCGGTCGCGCGTGGTGACCAGCGCGACCTTGCCGGCGGTGGCGCACATCGCGATCGTGCCGGTCGCGTCCGGGGTCGGCAGCGGGGTGGTGCCGCCGGCGCCGGCGGCCTCCTGGACCAGGTAGTGCCCGCCGGCCGGCGATGCTGCCGGACAGCGCGGTCACCTGGCCAGCGTGGTGCCGGCCGACGGACGCGTACTGGACCGACCAGCCGGTCAGCGTCGACCGGCGGCCGCGGACGTGTTGCGCAGCTCGACGAAGTCGTTGGTGAACGTGGCGCCGGCGTTGCCGCCGCCGCCGTACACCTGGCTGATCGACGACGTCCGCCGAGGCGGCCGAGGCGGGTGGCCCGGCGACGGCGAGCGACGCCGCTCCCGAGCAGGACGGACGCGGCGAGCGCGACGATGCGCGGCGTGACTGGACGCACCGGCCATTACTAGCAGATCCGGCGCGTCGCGCGTCACGAACCGCCGGTGAACATCGGCCGGATGGCCGCGCGGCACCCGGCAGGTCGCCCGGGTAGCGTCTGCGCATGGCTTCGCCGCACGTGGACCTGCAGGTGGGGGACCGGGTCGTCCGGGTCACCAACCCCGACCGGGTCTACTTCTCCGCCCTCGGCAAGACCAAGCTCGACGTCGCCAACTACTACCTCGTCGGTCGGCGAGGGCATCGTCCGGGCCCTGTACGAGCGGCCGTGCATGCTGCACCGCTTCCCGGAGGGCACCGACGGCGAGAAGGTCTACCAGAAGCGGCTGCCCAAGGGCGCGCCGGACTGGGTGCAGACCGTGCAGGTGCGCGTTCCCGTCCGGGCGGCACCGCCGACGAGCTGTGCGTGACCGAGCTGGCCAGCGTGGTCTGGGCGGTGCAGATGTCCACTGTCGAGTTCCACCCGTGGCACTCCCGGCGGGCCGACACCGAGCGCCCGGACGAGCTGCGCATCGACCTCGACCCGCAGCCCGGCACCGGCTACGCGGAGGCCCAGGTGGTCGCGGCCACGGTCAAGGAGGTGCTGGACGACCTCGGCGCGGTCGGCTGGCCGAAGACCTCCGGCAACCGCGGCATGCACATCTACGTGCGGATCCGGCCCGAGCTCGGGCTTCACCGTGGTCCGCCGGGCCGCGCTGGCGCTTCGCCCGCGAGGTCGAGCGGCGGATCCCGGACGCTGGTCACCACCGCGTGGTGGAAGGAGGAGCGCGGCGAGCAGGTCTTCGTCGACTACAACCAGAACGCCCGGGACCGCACGATCCGCTCCGCGTACTCGCTGCGCGGCGAGCCGGACGCGCCCGGTGTCGACTCCGATCACCTGGGACGAGGTGCCGGACGCCGACCCGCGCGAGTTCACCATCGACACCGTGCCGGAGCGGTTCGCCGAGCTCGGCGACGTGCACGCGGGCATCGACGACCGTCGCCTGGTCGATCGAGCCGCTGCTGGAGTGGGCCGACCGGGACGAGCGCGACCGCGGCCTCGGCGACGCGCCGCTACCCGCCCAACTTCCCGAAGATGGAAGGCGAGCCGCCCAGGGTGCAACCCAGTCGCGCCAGGCGCTCCGACTAGGCCGAGCCCAAGGGCCTTCAGCCAGTGCAGGCTGCCTGGTCTGCGGACGGGGATCAGGCCGGGCGGCTGGTGAGGAAGCGCCAGATGAGCTGGCGGGCGGTGGCGTCCGGGCCGACCGGCCGGGCGCCGGGAGGGTGGCACGCGGTGCAGCGCGACCCGGCCGCCGGCCCGGCAGGGCGTTCCATGTGACCGTCGCGGTCGCGACATAGGAGAGGCGCGCGCCGGGTGAGCGTCGCGCGCCAGCCGGCGCGGTGGCGGCGCGGGCGCGCCGGGAACGTACCCGGCGCTGTGTGCGGGTGGAGGTTGCGTAGCGATGAGCACGGCAGTGCGGGCATGCGCGGGGGGCAGCGCGCGGGCCGTCCCGTCGCGGCGATGTGGGGAGCCTGGGCAGCGCGCAGGCGGCGGTCAGCGCCAGCCGGCCGCCGTTGGAGTAGCCGATCAGGTAGACCCGGCTGCGGTGACCGGCGCCTCGATCGCCGGGATCAGCGCGCGCAGGACGCCGACGTCGTCGACGGAGCCGGGCCGCCGTCGCGCGAGCAGCCGGTGCGCGCGTTTCACAACGGCGCGCGCCGCCGCGGGTGACGCCAGCACGGCGTCGCCGTGCGCGGCTCAGCTCGGCGAACCCGTGCGGACCAGCTCCTGGGCCGGCGTGGTGTCCCGGCCGTGCAGCACCAGCAGCAGCGGCACCGGCCGGGCCGTGCGCGGGGTCAGCACGATCGCGGTGGCAGCCGGCCGCCGGCGGGCAGCCGGACGTCGCCGCTGACGCCCGGCCGACCGCGGCGTGGTCCGCCAGATCGGGACGGTGCCGGCCGCGGCCACGCCGAGTCGCGGGCTCGCCGGCCTGCGCGGACGCCGGACGCGTGACGAGCGACATCGTGATCAGTGCCGGAGCCCGGCCCTGGTCAGGCCGCGGTGCCGACCTCCTACCTCCTGGTCCAGCGGTCGGGGGTCGACAGCGCCAGCAGCGCCCCCACCGCCAGCAGCAGACACCGACAGCGCGAAGGCACTGCCAGTTGCGGTGCTGGTTGATGAGGAAGCCGAACGACGATCGGGAACACGATGGAGCCACCCCGAAGCCGGTGTTCATCAGGCTGCTGGCCACGCCGGCTGGTCCGGGGCGATTCCATCGGCACACCGCCCAAGCACCGAGTTGGTCAGCTCCAGGAAGAAGAACGAGACCGTCAGACACCAGCGTCACCAGCACCAGGTTGTGCACCAGCAGCGACGGGACGAGGCCAGCCCCGAGCCGGCCAGGCCTGACATCACCAGGTTCGTCCGCCGGGCGTGCGAGGCTGCGCGTGCGGCGACACCGGCTCCGAGACACGCCGCCGAGCGTGTCCGACACCACCCCGGCCGACAGCACCAGGAGGTGAGACAGGCGCGAACCTGCCACGCGAGCTGAACTCGTCCTTGAAGAAGGACGGCAGCCAGGTGAGGTAGACCTACAGCATCCACCTGTAGCAGAAGTCGACGAGCGTGACGGGTGCCAGCCGCTACCAGCCGTCGCCACGGTACCTGTGGATCACACCGGCGCCGGCCTGTTCCGGGAGCGGCGGTGCGGGCGTCCAGCTCCGCCAGCGGCGTCGGTGACCCGGTCGTCGCCGCGCGGGTGCCGGAACCTAGTGCAGACCAGACCACCGACCACAGTGCCGAGAGCATGCTGAGTGCGATGAACCGGCGTCAGCCGACGGTCGAGACAGCCCGGCCATGATCAGCGGCGCGACCGCGGCGCGATCTGGGCGGCCGAGCGCCACGACGACACCATGGCCGTGGCTCGCGCTGGTCGCCGGGCAGCCAGGATGCTATCGCCCGAGTCGCGGTCGGGAAGCGCTGCCCGGACAGGCCGAGCAGCAGCCGGGCGGCGGCGAGCGCGAGCAGCCCGGCGGCGGCCAGCCCGGTCCAGATCGTCGAAGCCGCCGAGCACCGCCAGCGTGGCCAGCACCCGGCGCGGCCCGAACCGGTCGCTGATCGAGACACCGAAAACATCTGCAGACAGCGCGTACGGCAGCGAGTAGGCCGCCATCGCGATGCCGAACTGCGTCTCGTTCAGGTGCAGGTCGGCGCGCACGCGGGCGGCCGTGGAATCGGCCGTGCGGTCGACGTACGAGACTGCGTAGAGCACGCAGAGCAGCAGCAACACGCGGCCGCGCACGCGGTGCCGGATCGGCGAGCGGGCGGCGAGTATCGACAGGTCGGTCGCCGAGGAGGGTCACGTCAGGCCTCCGTCGCGCCGGCTCGGCGGATCGAGCTGGGTCGGGTAGGATCTGTTGCCCGCCTGGACGCGGCGCGGGCGGCCGGTGAGCGACAGGCTGGCCGGCGTCGCTGGGCTGCCTCGGCCACCAGCAGCGAGCCGGCCAGCGCCAGCACGGTGACGACGCCGGCGGCACCGCCGCGGGCGGCGGCGGCGGACGAGCAGGCGGTCGATGCGGAGCCGCCAGGATGAGCAGTGCGTGCACCAGGAGTAGAGTGACGCGACAGGTCGAGGCGCGTCGGCGGCGGCGCCCGCTGGGCACCGGACGTCGACCGGTTTGCCGCGAACAGCCCCGCCGTGAGCAGCAACGCCCACAGCTGCAGCGCCGGCTGCACGGCGTCGGAGGCGTGTCGGCCGACGCGTGCGAGAAGCACTGCGTAGAGGCAGCTCCATCGCCAGCGCGCCGGCGAGGGTCGGCAGCACGGCGCCGGTGGCGCGCAGCCAGCCGAGCACCGCGTCGAGGTGCAGCGCGAGCGAGCCCACGACACGAGCTGGAGACGTCGGCAGCAGCGGCGGCGAGATGGGGCAGCGGTAGGTCCGCCAGTGGGCCCGGGGCGCCATGCAGCGTAGTGCAAGCCGGTGAACGCGACGGCCACGGCCACGCTGGCGCCGAGCAGGGCCATGAGGTGCGCCGGGTGACTGCAGCAGACTACAGGAACGCGGCAGCAGCAGGTAGAACGCAGCGTCACCAGCAGGAAGTAGAGGTGATACAGGCCGTGCCGGTGAGCAGCGCCTGGCCGGCGCCGGTCCACGGCCGGTCCGCTGGCCGACCGCCAGGAGACCACGAGGAAGATCGCCGTCCAGGCCAGGTACGGCAGGCCGACCAGGGTCATCCGGCGGCGCAGCTTGCCGGCGTGGCCGGTGCGCTGGGCCGAGCGGACCAGCACGATCGCCATGAACACGAAGAACGCCGACCGGGTGTAGTGCAGCAGCATCAGCGCCGCGTGCCCGCCGACGTCGAGCGCCGCCACCGACGAGGTGATCGCGTGCACGGCGACCACCGCGCCGAACGTGATCACCCGAACAGGTCGATCTCGCGCACCCGGCCGCGGCCAGGAGCCGAACGGGTCGCGGTTCGTGCGGTGGCGGTCACCGGCCGCCACTGGCCGGCCTGCCTGGGTTCCGGCCGGCCGGCCGGGTCCGGCCGGGGTGGCTGGGTTCCGGCCGGACGGGCCTGGGTTCCGGCCGGCCGGCCGGGTCGCGGCCGGGTCGGCCGAGTCGGCCTGGCCATATCGGCCACTCGGCGCGCAGCACCTTGCCGGTGCCGGAGGTCGGCAGCTGCTCGACGACGGTCAGCTCGGCCGGCTGGCGGTCGTGCGGCAGTGCCTGCCGGGACCGCTGTGCCAGCCGCTGTGCCAACCGCTCGGCCAGGCCGGGGTCGGTGCCGGCGTCCATGCGGGCGCCGACCACGTACGCGACGGGACCTCGCCGAGCACCGGGTCCGGTCGCCCGACCACGACCGCGTCCGGACGCCGGGGTCCTCGCGCAGCACGTCCTCGATCTCGCGGGGCAGGATCTTCTCCCCGCTGCGGTTGATCAGCTCGCTGGACCGGCCGACCAGCCAACAGGTAGCCGTCGGCGTCCAGCCGGCCGAGGTCGCCGGTGTAGAGCCAGCCGTCGGCGTCGAACCGGTCCGCGCCGATGCCGGTAGGTACCGGTGATCACGCCGGGGCCGCGGACCTGCACCCGCCCGGACTCGCCGGCGGGCAGCGCGCGGCCGCCGTCGCCGAGCACCCGCAGCTCCCCGTCGACCGGCCGGCCGACCGACCCTGGCCGCTGGTCGTCCAGCGGGTTCACGGTGATCTGGCTGGCCGCCTCGGTCATCCCGTACGACTCCAGCACCGGGATGCCGTGCACCTGCTCGAACCGCTCCAGCACGGGCACGGGCAGCGGCGCCGAGGCACTGCGGACGAACCGGACCCGGGCCGGATCGCTCGTCGTGGTGGGCTGCTCGGCGAGCAGCGCGATGATCGCAGGCACCGCGTTGACCGAGGTCGCCCGGTGCCGGTCCACCGTCGCCCAGAAGGTGCGCCGGGAGAACCGGCGCTCCAGCACGAGCGTGCCCTGCGCCCGCAGGGTCGCGAGCAGGCCGACGACCTCGGCGTTGACGTGGTAGAGCGGCAGCGGGCAGTACGCTGACGTCGTCCGGGCCGAGCCGGTGCGAGCGGGCGACCGCGGTCGCGACGTGGCTGAGCTGGGCCTCGCCGAGCAGGATCTGCTTCGGCTCGCCGGTGCTGCCGGAGCTGGACAGCAGCACGCCGGCCGGCCGCGCGACCGGGTCCCGGTCCGGCAGCCGGTTCAGACCGTCGTCGGTCCACGAGCGCGGTCACGGCCGGGTCGGCCGAGCCGCCGGTCCAGCGCGCGCGGCGCGGCCGGGTCGACCGGGGCGGCGACCCGGCCGGTGGCGACCAGGCCGAGCAGCGCGAGCGCGGCGTCCAGCGGGTCGGCGAGCGCGGTCGCGACGGTGGCGCCGGCCGGCGACGCCGGCCGCGTCCAGCCGCTGGTCCCAGCGGTCGACCGCGGTCCCGAGCTCACGGTAGGTGACCGTCCGCGGGCCGCGCGCGTCCGCGAGGTACGTCGCGCCGCCCCGCCCGATCGCCGCCCGGCCGATCCACGGGCCGATCTGGCTGTGCTCGTCCACAGGCACCTTTCGAGGCTGGCCGTGCAGTCCGTGCGACGGCCGGGTAAGGGCTGTATGCCCGTCTGCGCCCGAATGCCTGCCGCCGGCCGGGGGAGATCGGGTCACACCCGGACAGCCCGCCACCAGCCGAACGCCGAGACCACCAGGAAGCCGGCCACGACGGCGAGATCGGTGCCACCGCTGCCGACGCCGAGCCACGGGTCCCGGATCGACTCGGTGACGTGGGTGAGCGGCAGCAGGTTGGCCACGCTGCGCACGCCGGGGCCGAGCACGCTCGGTGGCGGTCCGCCCCCGCCGAGCAGGAAGGACGGGAAGAACGCCAGCAGGCCGATGCCCTGCGCGGCCCGGGCGCTCGGCACCAGGCAGCCGATGAGCAGCCCGATGCCGGTCATCGCGACCGCGCCGACCAGCACGCCGGCGACCACCAGCGCCGGCCGGTGCAGCGGCGGCAGCCCGTACACCGGGGCGGCGAAGGCCAGCAGCACCACGCAGCCGGCCAGCGGTGAGCGCCACCCCGACCGTGCCGGAGGCCAGCGCGAACGACCAGCGCGGGAAGCCGGCCGCGGCGAACCGGCGCAGCACGCCGCGCTCCCGGTAGGCGGCCACGTGCACCGGCACCATGACCAGCCCGACCGCCGCGATGACCACGGCCAGGTACGACGAGACGTACCACTGCGCCGGGTCCATGCCGCCGAAGCCGGTGTCGTCCGAGGCGAACGAGCCGGCGATGACCAGCACGGTCACCACCGGGAAGGCGAACACGAACGCGAGCACCAGCGGCTCGCGCAGCACCAGCCGCAGCTCGGCGGCGACCAGCCGACCGGTCGCCCCGATGTCCACCGGTCGGGTCGCCGATGACGACGTCCTCATGCCGCCACCTCCTCGGCAGCAGGCCGACCAGCGCGGCCTCCAGGTCGGGCATGACCACCGCCAGGTCGTCCGGCACCCGGCCCTGCCGGACCAGCTCGGCGCAGACGTACGCGACCATGCCGCGGTCGCCGTGCACCTCGACGGCGCCGCCGCGCGCGGCGGACCTCGCGCACGCCGGGCTGCCGCGGCCAGGGCCGGTCGGCCGGCCAGCTGAACCGGACCGTCGCCCACGGCGCGTTCCGGTCGACCAGCTCGCGCGGGGTGCCGGCGTCGACGACCCGGCCGTCCCGGAGCACCACGACGCGGTCGCACAGCGCCTCGGCCTCGTCCATGAAGTGGGTGACCAGCAGCACCGTGCTGCCGCCGTCCCGCAGCGCCCGGACCGCGGCCCAGACGTCCCGGCGGGCGGCCGGGTCGAGGCCCTGGGTCAGCTCGTCGAGCACGACCAGCCGCGGCTGGTTGAGCAGCGCCAGCACCAGGAACAGTCGCTGCCGCTGGCCGCCGGACAGCGCGGAGAACGCCGTGCGGCGCTTGCCGTCCAGCCCGAACGCGGCCAGCAGGCCGTCCGGGCGCGGCGAGCCGGGGCGCCGGAACAGGTCGACCGCCTCGCCCACCCGGAGCCGGTCGGGCAGCGCCGAGTCCTGCTGCTGGCTGCCGACCAGCGTGCGCAGCGTCGTGCCGTCCACCGCCGGGTCGAGGCCGAGCACGCGGACCGTGCCGCCGTCGGCCGTGCGCAGCCCCTGCAGGCATTCGACCGTCGTCGTCTTGCCGGCGCCGTTGGCGCCGAGCAGCCCGACGATCTCGCCCTCGCCGACCTCGAGGTCGACGCCGTCGACCACCACCCGCCCGCCGTACGCCTTGCGCAACCCGCGGACCTCGACCAGCGCGGTCATGACGCCTCCGTCCCGGGCGGGACGGTCCTGCCCGGCACCGACACTCGTCGCGCCGGGCGCGGCCACATCGACCCGGGGGCCGGTCCGCGCCTCCGCCCGGAGGGGGAGGCTCAGGCTCGGCGATGCCGTGCTGGTAGGCGAACACGATCGCGCCGGCCCGGTCGCGGACGCCGAGCTTGGCGAAGATCGAGCCGACGTGGGTCTTGACGGTCGCCTCGCTGACCACCAGCGTTGCGGCGATCTCCGGGTTGGAGGCCCCGGTGGCCATCCGCCGCAGCACGTCCATCTCGCGGTCGGTGAGCGCTCCGGCGCGGGACGCCTCCCGCCGGCGGGGCAGCGCGGTGCCGCCGGGTCACCTCCAGCACCCGCGGGGTGACGGCCGGGTCGAGCCACGACCCGCCGCCGGCGACCGCGCGGGTCGCCGCGATCAGCTCCTCGGCCGAGGCCTCCTTGAGCACGAAGCCGGCCGCGCCGGCCTCGATCGCCCCCCACAGCACCTCGTCGTCGTCGAACGTGGTGAGCACCAGCACCGGCGGGCCGCCGCGCTCGTGCAGCCCGCGGGTCGCGGTGATGCCGTCGATGCCGCGCATCCGCACGTCCATCAGCACGACGTCCACCGGTGGCCCGGACTCGACCGCGGACAGCGCCGCGGCGCCGTCGCCGCACTCGCCGACCACCCGGAAGCCGTCCGGCTCGGCGAGCACCACCCGCAGCCCGGCCCGGACCAGCGGCTGGTCGTCCACCAGCAGCACCCAGATCACGTCGCCCGCCGGGACTCCGCCGGCGCCGGCGCGGGCGTGCCGGCGCGGGGCAGCCTCGCCTGCACCCGCCAGCCGGCGCCGGCCGGACCGGCGGCGAGCGTGCCGCCGAGCGCCTCGACCCGTTCCCGCATGCCGACCAGTCCCACCCCGCCCGGACCGGCCTGGTCCGGCGGCCGGCCGGGGCCGCCGCCGTCGGCCACGGTCACGTCGACCTCGTCGGTCCCGACCGTGACCGCGACCCGGACGGCCGCGCCGGGGGCGTGCCGGGCCGGCGTTCGCCAGCGACTCCTGGACCACCCGGTAGACCGCGAGCCCGGTGATCGGCTCGATCTCGGCCAGCGACCCGGACACCTCCAGCGTCGCCGCGCACCGGCCGCGGCCGTCGTGCCGACCAGCGCCGGGACGTCTGCCGCGGTCATCGAGGGGGCCAGCGACGCGCCGGTCTCGTCCCGCAGCGCCGCGACGCTGCGCCGGATCTCGGCCAGCCCGGACCGGCCGATCGACTCGGCCCGCCGCAGCGCCTCGGCCGAGCCGGCCGGGTCGTCCTCGATCCGCCGGCGGGCGCCGGTGACGTGCAGCAGCAGCACGCCGAGCGAGTGGCCGACCAGGTCGTGCAGCTCGGCCGCGATGCGCCGCCGCTCCAGGTGCACCGCCTGCACCGCGAGCCGCTCCCGGGTCGCCTCCAGCTCGGCGACCAGCGCCCGGTAGCGGCGCAGCTGCTCGGCCGACGCCCAGGTGACCAGCAGGCCGCCGGTCCAGTACGGCCAGCCCCAGTCGCCGTGCACCACCAGCTGCACCCCGCCGGGAATGGCCACGGCGAGCGCGCCGGTCGCGACCCGCAGCCGGGCGTCGTTCTCCCGAACGATCAGGTAGCTCAGCGCGATGACCACCAGGAACGTGACGCCCTCGCCGAGCCAGTTGAGCAGCGACGCGACCGGCGGCCCGTACAGCCAGACGATGAGCACGACGGTCGGCAGTCGCAGGCGCAGCCCGACCAGGCAGCCCGGCCACCACCGCCGCGCAGACCACGGCCACGGACCCGCGGTGCCCGGCCGAGGTCGCCACCAGCAGGCCGCCGACCAGCGTGGACGCCACCGCGGCGAGCGCGGCGTCCTGCCGGGCGGTGCGGTCCGGTCGGCGCACGACTCGACCGTAGCCCGACCGGTGGGACCGGACATCCGACCTGGGTCGGACCAGGCTCCTCCGCCTCCGGGAGGAGGCGGCTAGCGGGGAGCGGACCGAAATGCCGCCGATGATCGAGAACAGCCGCAGCCGCAGCACCGGTGCGCCGTCCCGGCTGAACCGCTCCGGCCGGTCGGACCGTCATCAGCACCGGGTGACAGGGTGTCGACCAGAGCCGGGACGAAGGGACTCGATCATGTGCCACGACGACGACAGCAGGGCCCCGGCGCCGCCGGTGCGGGGTGAGGTGGCCGCGCACGGCGGGCTGACGCTCACCTCCGCCGACGGCACGGCTTCTCCGCGTACGAGGCGACGCCGGCCGGAGTCCAGGCCGGCGGCGCCGGCGATGATCGTCGCTGCCGGACGTGCGCGGCCTGCACCCGTACTACATGGATCTGACCCAGCGCTTCGCCGAGGCCGGCATCCCGGCGGTCGCGATCGACTACTTCGGCCGGACCGCCGGCGCGACCGCGCGCGACGACGAGTTCGAGTACATGCCGCACGTGCAGCAGGTCGACCCGGCCAACGTGCGGGCGGACGTGGCCGCCGCGATGGAGCGGCTGCGGTCCGACGCCGGCGCCGGCCCGGTCTTCACGGTCGGGTTCTGCTTCGGCGGCAGCCAGTCCTGGCGGCTGTCGGCCACCGACCTCGACCTGGCCGGTGTGGTCGGCTTCTACGGCCGGCCGGTGATGGTCAACGACGTGATCGACCAGATGCACATCCCGATGCTGCTGCAGATCGCCGGCGCCGACATGGCGACCCCGCCGGAGGAGTTCGTCGAGTTCGAGCGCAAGCTGACCGCGCAGGGCGTCGAGCACGACATGACGGTGTACGAGGGCGCGCCGCACTCGTTCTTCGACCGCTCGTTCGCCGAGTGGAAGGACGCCGGCGCCGACTCCTGGCGGCGGATCCTCGACTTCATCGCCAGCCACTCTGCCGGCCACGCCCAGGTCGGCACGCCGGCCTAGCCCCGAGTCAGGAGGCGGCGCAGGTCGCGTTGGCGGCCGGAAGCTTGAGCGTGACCAGGTAGGCGTCCACCGCCGCGGTCACGCACCTCGTCTTCGGGTACGCGGTGTGCCCCTCGCCGCGCCAGGTGAGCAGCCGCGCGGAGGCCAGCGTGCTGGGCCAGCACCTTCGCCGACGCGTACGGCGTGGCCGGGTCGTTGACGGTGCCGATCACCAGCACCGGCGGCGCCCCGGCCGCCCGCACCGCCGGCAGCGGCTCGCGCGGCGCCGCGCCACTGCTGGCAGGTCAGCAGGCCGAGCGCGAGCGAGCTGCCGAACAGCGGGTACTGCTTGCGCCACGAGGTCAGCGCCCGCTGCACGGTCGCGTCCGGCACCTTCTCGGCCGTGTCGGCGCAGTTGATCGCCGTGTTGGCGTCGACCAGGTTGGTGTAGTGGCCCTTGTCGTCGCGCTCGTCGTAGCGGTCGGCCAGGGTGAAGAGCCCGCTGCGAGTTGCCGTTGTCGGCGTCGGCCAGCGCCGACTCCAGCTCGGCCCAGTCGCCCCGGTCGTACAGGGCGGACACGATCGCCAGCAGCACCGGCCCGGCCGTCGCCTTCCGGCCGCCGCTGCCGCCGGGGATGGGCGACCGCCTGGCCTCGGCCAGGATCCGGGTCACCGTCGCCCGCGGGTCCGGCCCGATCAGGCAGGCCGCGTCGCGGGTCTTGCAGTCGCCCGCGAACTGGTCGAACGCCCGCTCGAAGCCGGCCGCCTGGGTCTGCGCCGAGGCGAGCTCGCCGGCCTTCGGGTCGACCGCCCCGTCGAGCACCAGCGCCCGCACCCGCTTCGGGAACAGCTGGGCGTAGACCGAGCCGAGCCTGGTCCCGTACGAGTAGCCGAGGTAGGTCAGCCTCGTGTCGCCGACCGCCTGCCGGACCAGGTCGAGGTCGCGGGCGGTCTCCTCGGTGTTGTAGTGCTGCAGGTCGTCGCCGTACTTGGCGACGCAGTCGGAGGAGACCTGCTCCGGCCAGCTTCACCTGCGCCGCGAACGCGTCGTCCGGGCGTCCGGGTCGAGCTGCGAGCGACTGGTCCTTGAGCTGGTCGGAGATGCACTCGACCGGCGCGGACAGCCCGACCCCGCGCGGGTCGAAGCCGACCACGTCGAACCGCTTCAGCACGTCGGTCGGCAGGCTCAGCCCGAGCCCGATCGCCGCGTCCGCCCCGGAGGCGCCGGGGCCGCCGGGGTTGACCACCAGCGAGCCGATCCGCTTCTGCTGCCCGGCCAGCCGGACCCGGACCAGGAGCAGGTCGATCGCCTTGCGGGACGGGTCGCGGTAGTCCAGCGGCACCCGCAGCCGCCCGCAGCCGAACGACAGCGGCCGGTCGCCGCCGGGGGAGTCGCGCACCTGCGGCCGGATCACCGCGGTGCAGTCGTCGAACGTCACCGGCGAGATCGTCGGCTGCGGCCGGCGCCGCGGTGGTCGGCGCCGGCGCGCCGGGCTTGGTCGGGACCGCGTCGCCCGCGTACCGCCCGTTGCCGTCGACCGAGGAGCAGCCGGCCAGCGCGAGGACGGCGCGCGAGCGTCAGCAGCAGGCCACGCGAGGTCCGGCGCACCGGCGACCGACCCTAGCGCCGACCCCGCGGCCTAGGAGAGCAGGCTGGCCAGGTCGTAACGAGACCGGCACCTCGAGCTGCTCGTACGTGCAGGAGCGCGGGTCGCGGTCGTCCCGCCAGCGGACGAACTGGGTGGTGTGCCGGAACCGGGTCCCCTCCATGTGGTCGTACCGGACCTCGACCACCCGCTCCGGGCGCAGCGGCTCCCAGGACAGGTCCTTCTTGGCGTTCCAGCGGGACTGGGCGCCCGGCATCCGGCCCTCGAACTGGGCCTGCGCCTCGGCCCAGTCCCGCCACGGGTGGCCGGTCCAGCGCGTTCTCCCGCCAGGGCGCCAGCTCCTCGACCAGCTCGGCCCGGCGCGCCATCGGGAAGCTGGCGACGACGCCGACGTGCTGCAGCCGGCCGTCCTCGTCGTACAGGCCCGAGCAGCAGCGAGCCGAGCAGCGGCTTGTCCGGCGTGCTGGTCTTGTGCCAGCGGAAGCCGGCGACCACGCAGTCCGCGGTCCGCTCGTGCTTGATCTTGAACATCGTCCGCTTGTCCGGCTCGTACGGGCCGTCGATCGGCTTGGCGACGATCCCGTCCAGGCCGGCGCCCTCGAACGTGGCGAACCACTCCTGGGCCAGCGCCGGGTCGTCGGTGACGCGACGTCCGGTGCACCGGGGCTGGTCACGTCGGCCAGCGCCTGGTCCAGCTTCGTCCGCCGCTCGCCCAGCGGGGTGTCCATACAGGACTCGTCGCCGAGCGCGAGCAGGTCGAAGACGACCAGGCTGGCCGGGGTCTGCTCGGCCAGCAGGTCCACCCGGGACTCGGCCGGGTGGATGCGCTGCAGCAGCGCCTCGAAGTCGAGCTTGTCGCCGGCCGCGATGACGATCTCGGCGTCCACCACGCAGCGCTCCGGCAGCTGCTCCTTCACCGCGGCCACGACCTCGGGGAAGTAGCGGGTCATCGGGCGCTCGTTGCGGCTGCCGAGCTCGACCTCGTCGCCGTCGCGGAACACGATGCAGCGGAAGCCGTCCCACTTCGGCTCGTAGAGGAAGCCCGGGCCGTCGGGCACGTCCTTCACCGACTTGGCCAGCATCGGGGCCACCGGCGGCATCACGGGCAGGTCCATCGGCTCATTCTGCCTGGCGCGGTGACGGCGTACCGGGTGAACAGCGCGCCGTCCTCCTCGAGCAGGCCGGCCAGGGCGAGGCGGGCCGCGCGAGTGTTCCGGGCCGGACTCGATCCGGCCGGGGCCGGGGCCGGCGAGGATCGGGGACACGGTCAGGCAGAGCTCGTCGACCAGGTCGTCGCCGACCAGCGCGGCGAACAGGCTCGGGCCGCCCTCGCAGAGGATCGGGCCGCGCCGGTGCAGCCAGCGCCGACCGCGGTGATCAGGTCGTCGGCGACGAGCGACCTCCGCGCACCGCTCCAGGTCCGCGCGCCGGTCGGCGGGGGCACCGGGTCCGGTGACACGACCGTACGGGCCGGGGCATCGGTGAACAGGCTGGAGCTGAGGTCGAGATCGAGGCGGCGGGAGACGACCGCGAACGTGGGCCAGCTCGGCCGGCCGGCGGCCAGCCGGCGGGCCCGGCGCTCCGCCGCGAACCGCGGGTAGCCGTAGCCCTCGTTCCGGACGGTGCCGGCGCCACCAGGACCACGTCGGCCAGGTCGCGCAGCAGCTGGAACACCCGCCGGTCGCCGGCGCCGCCCAGGCCGCCGGAGGCGCCGTCGAGGGTGACCGCGCCGTCGGCGCTGGAGACGAAGTTGACCCGCAGGTGCTCGGCCGGGCGGCACCGCGTAGCCGCGAGCAGGTCGTCGTCGGTGAGGTCCTCGGCCGGTTCCGGCAGCAGCTGGCGCACGCGCCCATCCCACCAGATCGACGGCCCTGGCAGCATGGGGCGGGTGACCGCTCCTGACGCCCGGTTCGCGCTCGGCCTGCACCGGCTGCTGGCCGCCGACCGGGACCGCAGCTTCGCCTGGTCGCCCTACTCGGTGGCCTCGGCGCTGGGCGTCGTCGGCGCCGGCGCCCGCGGCGCGACCCGGGACGAGCTGGCCGCGGTGCTCGGCGACCTGGACGAGCTCGGGCCGGCGCTGGCCGCCGGGGCCGCGTTCGCCGGCCGACGCGGCGGTCACCCTGGGCGTGGCCAACACGCTGTGGGCGGACCTGACCCTGCCGGTGGCCGACGACGTACCTGGCGGCGGTCAAGGCCTGGCCGGGCGGCGCGGCCCGCGGCGCCGACTTCCGCGGCAACCCGGACGGGTCCCGGCAGGAGATCAACGCCGACGTCGAGCGCAGCACCCGCGGGCTGATCAGCGACCTCATCCCGGCCGGGCATGGTCGACCCGGACACCAGGGCGGTCGATCGTCAACGCGCTCTACCTGCGGGCGGCGTGGGCGAAGCCGTTCGAGAAGGGGGCGACCCGGCCGCAGCCGTTCCGGACGCCCGGCGGCGCCGGTGGACGTGCCGACGATGCGGGCGACCCGCTCGCTGCCGTACGCGGCCCGCGGCGGGTGGACGGTCGTGTCGGTGCCGGCCGGGGCCGGGGTGGTGGCGGACGTGCTGCTGCCGGACGGCGACCGGCTGCCGGAGCTCGACCCGGGCACGCTGGCGGACCTGCTCGACGCGGCCCGGCCGACCGAGGTGGCGCTGGAGCTGCCGCGGGTGAAGGTGCGCGGGCAGGCGTCGCTGGCCGAGCCGCTGGCCGCGCTCGGGGTGCGCCGGCTGTTCTCCGACGCGGCCGACCTGACCGGGGTGACCGGCGGGCGGGAGGGGCTCAAGGTCGACGCCGCCGTGCACAAGGCGGTGCTCACCCTGGACGAGGCCGGCCTGGAGGGCGCGGCCGCGACCGCGGTGACGATGACCCGGCTGGCCGCGATCACCAGCCCGCCCCGCCCGATCCCGGTCCGCGTCGACCGCCCCTTCTCCTGCTGATCCGGCACCGCCCGACCGCCACGCTCTACTTCCTCACCCAGGTGACCGACCCCCGCTGAGCGGCCGGCCGGGCCGGTGCGGCACCCGGCCTAGGGTTGGGGGGTGCGGGAAGCGGGTGTGGGTGGAGCTGGATCTGACCGAGGCGCCGCCGGAGGTGGTGGCGGCGGATCCGCTCGCGGTCCTCCGGGGCCGGCGGCGGCCGAGCCTGCGGTCGGTGGTCGACGCGCTGCACGACGCCGCGGCCGACCCGCACGTCGTCGGGCTGGTCGCCAAGGTCGGCGCCGGCATGCCGCTGGCCCGCGCGCAGGAGCTGCGGGACGCGGTGGTCGCGTTCGCCGCGAGGTCAAGCCCGCGGTGGCGTACGCGGAGACGTTCGGCGAGGGCGGCCCCGGCACGGTCGCCGTACTAGCTGGCCACCGGCTTCGGCGAGATCTGGCTGCAGCCGTCCGGCGACCTCGGGCTGACCGGGATCGCCGCCGAGGCGACGTTCCTGCGCGGCGTGCTGGACAAGCTCGGGCTGGAGCCGCAGCTCGCGCAGCGGCACGAGTACAAGAACGCGGTCGACCGGCTCGACCCGGCACGACTTCACCGACGCGTACCGGGAGGCGTCGACCCGGCTCGCCGCCTCCGCGCTAGGAGCAGGTGGTCGCCGGCGGTCGCCGCGGCCCGCGGGCTCGCGCCGAGCGCGGGTGCGGGAGCTGGTCGACGCCGGCCCCGCTGTCCGCCGACCGAGGCGCTGCGAGGCCGGCCTGGTCGACCACGTCGGCTACCGGGACGAGGTGTACGCGCGGCCCGCGGCCGGCGGCGAGGCCGACCTGCTCTTCCTCGTCCCGCTACGCGCGGACCGCCGGCGCCGGCGCAAGCTCGCCGGCCGGTGCGGCACCGCGGACGCCCGGTCGCGGCTCGGTCACCGTCGCCGGCGCGATCCAGCAGGGCCGCAGCCGGCGCGGCCCGCTCACGCCCGGACGCCGGCGCCGGCTCCGACACGCGTCGCCGCCGCGCTGCGCTCCGCCGGCCGGGCCGACGACGTCAAGGCGCGGTGCGTGCTGCGGGTCGACAGCCCCGGCGGCTCGTACGTGGCCTCCGACGTGATCTGGCGGGAGGTCGGCGCAGCTGCGCGCGGCACGGCAAGCCGGTGGTCGCCTCGATGGGCGACGTCGCCGCGCTCCGGCGGCTACTTCGTCGCGATGGGCGCGGACGCGATCGTCGCCCAGCCCGGCACGATCACCGGCTCGATCGGCGTGTTCAGCGGCAAGGTGGTGACCGCCGGCCTGCTGGAGCGGCTCGGCGTCGGCACCGGCGCGGTCGTCGAGGGCCGGCAACGCGCGGATGTTCTCGCCCCGGGTCGGCTTCGACGACGAGCAGTGGCGGCGGCTGGAGGAGTGGCTGGACCGGGTCTACGCCGACTTCGTGGCCAAGGTCGCCGAGGCCCGCGGGATGACGTACGAGCGGGTGCACGAGCTGGCCCGCGGCCGGGTCTGGACCGGCGCCGACGCGCACGAGCGCGGGCTGGTCGACGAGCTCGGCGGGCTGCGCCGGGCGGCCGAGCTGGCCCGGGAGCGGGCCGGCCTGCCGGCGGACGCGCCGCTGCGGCGCTGGCCGCCGCTGCAGCCCGCTGGACCGGGTCTCGCCGCCGCGGTCCAGCGAGGACCGGGCGCGGCGGCGCACGGGCGGTCGGGCTGGTGGTCCGGCTGGGGTCCGCTGGCCGGCATCGCCGCCCGGCTCGGCCTGCCCCCGGCGGGCCCGCTCACCATCCCGCCGCTCACCCTCCGCTGACGCCGCCGCCGCCCGGCCAGCCGGACTCCTTCTGGACGACGGCGGCTCCCGGCGAGTGACGCCGCGCACCGGAGGCGAAGCCGGGCCGGCCGCCAGCGGCCGACCCGGCCGGCACCCGTCGGAGTGACGTCGCGCGCCGGCCCGGTCGGGCGACGCGGCCGCAGCGCGACGGTGCCGTGCGGCGGGCACAGCTGGGTCGGCGAGCAGGTCCCGTTGGACCCGGTCGTCACGTCGAACAGCGAGCCGGCGTGCTGGTAGGGGAAGTCGTTCGCGTCGATGGTCGCCGCGTTGCCGGCCAGCCCGTACACGGAGGCGATGATCGGCGAGGACGCGCTGGTCCCGCCGAACACCAGCCAGCCGGAGAAGCCCTGGAACGGGATGCTGTCGAAGACCGCGACGCCGGTGTTCGGGTCGGCGACCGCGGACACGTCCGCGACAGCGCGCCGGGTGCAGCCGGTGCCGAACGACGCCGCGCTCGGGATCGCGGTGTTGAACGCCGGAGCAGCCGCTGCCGGCGCCGGACCAGGCCGACTCGGTCCAGCCGCGGGTGGTGCCGGCGGCCTTGCGCAGCGAGGTGCCGCCGACCGCGACGACGAACTGCGAGGAGGCCGGGAATTCGACGCCGAACCCGCCGTCACCCGAGGAGGCGGTGACCGCGATGCCGGGGTGGTTGAAGAACCGAGCCGTTGGTGCTGTCGGACGCGTCGGCGCCGCCGTAGCTGTTGCTGATGGCGGTCGCGCCGAGCCGGGCGGCGGTGTTCACCGCGGCGCCGAGGTTGGCGAACGAGGAGCTGTTGGCCTCGACCAGCAGGATGTGGCAGAGCGGGCAGGTCGCGGACACCATGTCGACGTCGAGCGAGATCTCCTCGGCCCAGCTCGCGATGCCGGAGCGTCTCGCCCCCGGAAGTCCCCAGATCTACCCAACCGGGCACTAAGAAGATCGAACCGTCATCTCCACCACCGCGGCCGAGGCCGGCTCCAGCTCGATCCCGCCGTCCCGGTAGACGAAGCCGGGCCCGGACGAGAGCGAGCACGCCCATCGGCCTCCCGTCCAGCGGGATCTCCTGCCGCTCGGCGCCGAGGTTGACCGCGACCCGCAGCGTCCCGCGGTGCATGACCAGCCAGTGGGCGCCCTCGTCGTACGCGACCTCGACCAGGTCGCAGCCGCGGGTCGGACAGCTCCGGCCGGGAGCCGGCGCAGCGCGATCAGCCGGCGGTAGAAGTCGAGCACGTCGGCGTGCTTGTCGTCGTCCAGCTCGGACCAGGCCAGCTTCGACCGCTCGAACGTGGCCGGGTCCTGCGGGTCGGGCACGTCGTCGGTGGCCCAGCCGTGCTCGGCGAACTCCTCCCGCCGGCCGGCCGCGACGGCGGCGGCCAGCTCCGGCTCCGGGTGCGAGGTGAAGAACTGCCACGGCGTCGAGGCGCCCCACTCCTCGCCCATCCAGAGCATCGGCGTGAACGGCGAGGTGAGCAGCAGCGCCGGCGCCGACCTTGAGCAGCTCCGGCGGCAGCGGGTCCGGGTCGCCGGAGAGCCGGTCGCCGAGCGCCCGGTTGCCGACCTGGTCGTGGTCCTGCAGGAAGGCCACGAACCGGTAGGCCGGGGTGTCGTCCCGGTTCACCCGCCGCCCGTGCAGCCGCCCGCGGAACGACGAGTACGACCCGTCGTGCACGAACGCGCCGGTGAACGCCTTGGCCACGGTGGCGAGCGAGCCGAAGTCGGCGTAGTAGCCCTGCCGCTCGCCGGTGAGCAGCGCGTGCAGCGCGTGGTGCACGTCGTCGTCCCACTGCGCGGTCAGCCCGTACCCGCCGGCGTCCCGGCTGACCGGACCAGCCGCGGGTCGTTGAGGTCGGACTCGGCGATCAGCGTCAGCGGCCGGCGCAGGTGCGCGGACAGCGCGTCGACCTCGACGGCCAGCTGCTCCAGCAGGTGCATCGCGCCCGTGGTCGACCAGCGCGTGCACGGCGTCCAGCCGCAGCCCGTCCACGTGGTACTCGTGCAGCCACATCAGCGCGTTGTCGAGGATGTAGCGCCGCACCGGCGCGGAGCCCGGCCCGTCCAGGTTGACCAGGTCGCCCCAGGTCGACCGGCCGGGCTTGAAGAACGGCCCGAACCGCGGCAGGTACGCCCCGGACGGGCCGAGGTGGTTGTAGACCACGTCGAGCACGACGCCGAGCCCGCGCCGGTGGCAGGCGTCGACGAACGCCTTGAACCCGTCCGGGCCGCCGTACGGCTCGTGCACCGCGTACCAGCCGACGCCGTCGTAGCCCCAGTTGTGGGTGCCGTTGACCGCGTTGACCGGCAGCACCTCGACCAGGTCGACGCCGAGCTCGACGAGGTGGTCGAGCCGGCCGGCCGCGGCCGCGAACGTGCCCTCCGGGGTGAACGTGCCGACGTGCAGCTCGTAGATCACCGACCCGGCCAGCTGCCGGCCGGTCCAGGCGTCGTCATCCCACTCGTACGCCTGGGTGTCGTGCACCCGGCTCGGGCCGTGCACCCCGTCCGGCTGCCAGCGGGAGCGCGGGTCGGGCAGCGGGGTCTCGTCGTCGCCGAGCAGGAACCCGTAGTCGGTGCCCGGGCCGGCGTCCGGCACCGTGACCCGCCACTGACCGTCCGCCGACCGGCGCCATCTCGTGGTCGGTGCCGAGCGCGCGCAGCCGCACCCGGTCATGGTTCGGCGCCCAGACCTCGAAGGTCGTCATCCGTGTTCCTTCCGCTGCGCCGGACGGCCCTGTCAGGTGCCCGCTACCCGGCCCCTACCCCGACTGGTGACTAGTGTCCCGGGTGATCGGTTCCGGACCGGATGGGGGTACGCCATGGCGAGGTCGCTGCGGGACGCGCTGCGGGTGCCGCCCGGCGACCCGGTCGACCTCGCGGCGCTCGACCCGCGGGCGACCCCGCTCGCGCCCGGCGGCAAGAGCAAGACCGCGGCGGCGATGGCCGCCGACGGCGCCGAGCTGGCCGGGCTGCAGGAGGCGCTCTACGCGGCTCCGGCGGCACCGCCGGGTGCTGGTGGTCCTGCAGGGCATGGACACCTCCGGCAAGGGCGGGGTGATCGAGCACGTCATCGGGCTGGTCAACCCGCAGGGCGTGCACATCCACTCGTTCAAGAAGCCGACGCGCGGAGGAGCTGCGGCACCACTTCCTCTGGCGGGTCCGCCGGGCGCTGCCGGAGCCGGGGATGATCGGCATCTTCGACCGCTCGCAGTACGAGGACGTGCTCGTCGTCCGGGTGCACGGGCTGGCCCCGCCCGAGGTGGTCGAGAAGCGGTACGGCGAGATCAACCGGTTCGAGGCCGGCCTCGCCGACCAGGGCTACGCGCTGGTCAAGTGCTTCCTGCACATCTCCTACGACGAGCAGCGGGAGCGGCTGCTGGCCCGGCTCGCCGACCCGGACAAGCACTGGAAGTTCAACGAGGGCGACCTGGCCGAGCGGCGGCGCTGGGCCGACTACCAGGAGGCGTACCGGATCGCGCTGGAGCGCTGCTCGACGCCCCGCGCGCCCTGGTACGCGGTGCCCGCCGACCGCAAGTGGTATCGCAACTGGGCGATCGGCCGGCTGCTGCTGGAGACCGTGCGCGAGCTCGACCCGCAGTTCCCCCGCCCGGACCTCGACGTCAAGGCGCTCACAAAGGCCCTCGCCCCGCCGAACTGATGCGGGTGCACCTGGACACCGACTTCGGCGGCGACACCGACGACGCCTGCGCGCTGGCCTACCTGCCTGGCGCGCGACGACGTGGACTGGCGGGGTGACCACGGTGGCCGACGCGGACGGCCGGCGAGCCGCGTACGTGCGGCACCTCCTGGCGCTGGCCGGCCGGGCCGGCGTACCGGTGGCGGCCGGGGCGGCGGGGTCGCTGACCACGGGGGAGCGGGCCGAGCCCGAGCACGGCGACTGGCCGGACCTCCCTCCCGTGCCCGAGCCGCCGGGGGCGGCGCTCGACCTGCTCGACCGGTCGATCGCCGCCGGCGCGGCCGTGATCGGGATCGGCCCGTTCACCAACCTCGCCGCGTACGAGACGCTCCGCCCCGGCCGGTTGCGCGCGCCGACCCTGATGGCCGGCTACGCTGACCCGCCCGCGCCCGGCCTGCCGCCCTGGGGCCCGGAGCACGACTTCAACATCCAGTGGGACCGCCGGTCGTCCGAGATCGTCCTGGCCACCCGCCCGACGCTGGCCACCCTGCCGGCCACGCTGGTCGACCTGGGCCCGATCGCGCCGGGACGTGCCCCGGCTGCGGGCCGCCGGCCCGGTCGGCGGGCTGCTGGCCGAGCAGGCTCGAGGCGCACCGGCGGCGCGACATGCGGCCGGCCGCCCACCGGGATGTACTGCCGGACGACCTGCTCAACTTCCAGTTCGACCCGGCGGCCTGCGCGGTCGCACTTGGCTGGCCCGGCGCCACGGTCGAGGACACCGCCGTCCGCGCTGACGCCGGACGGCGCCGTTGCCCGCGACCCGGCCGGCTACCCGGTCCGCCTGCTCACCGTCCGTCGACGGCGCCGCGTTCAACAGCCACTGGCTCGACACCATCGAGTGCCTGACGAGCGCCCGTCGTCCCGCTGATCGGGTTCGGGATCATCGGGTGCGTGCTGACCCAGGCCGACACCAATGCGAAGGTCAGGGGTGTGATCTGGCTGGCGGTCGGCGGGCTGGTGTTCCTGTACTTCTTGCTGACCGGACGCAGCCGCGAGCTCACGATCGGAGAGGGCGCCTGATGGCCGACGAGATCGACGTCGACAACACGCACGGACAGCCGGGGTTCGACCGGGACGCGCCGCCGGCCGTGCGGGTGGCCGCGGGGGCCGGCGACCGGATCGCGCTGGAGACCTCGGACGAGGCGTACCGGCAGATGGACGAGCGGCGCGACCTGGCCGCGGTCACCGCGACGATCAACCCGGTGACCGGCCCGGTGTACGTCGAGGGCGCCGAGCCCGGCGACGCGCTGGCCGTGACCGTGCACGAGATCCGGCTGACCGGCCACGGCTGGTCGATCTACCTGCCCGGGGTCGGCGCGCTGGCCCGGCCGATGGGGGCGGAGATGTTCGTCCGCAAGGTGCCGCTGGACGACGCCGGCGTGCACCTGACCGACCGGATCACCGTGCCGGCCGCGCCGATGATCGGCTGTATCGGCGTCGCGCCGGCCGGTGCGGCCGCCTCCACGGTCATGCCGTCGTACCCGACCGGCGGCAACATGGACCTCACCGACGCCCGCCCCGGCGCCACCGTCTACCTGCCGGTCGAGGTGCCCGGTGCGCTGCTGTCGGTCGGCGACATCCACGCGGTGATGGCCCGCGGCGAGTCGAGCTTCGTGGCGATCGAGGCGGAGGGCACCGCGGTCGTCAGCGTCGACGTGGTCAAGGGCCTGCGGCTGCGGGCGCCGCGCATCGACACCGGGGACGAGATCGTCTTCGTCGGGCTCGGCGACCCGGTGCAGGAGAGCATCGCCCGCGGGTACGAGGACGCGTTCGGCGTTCCTCACCGGCGAGCAGGGCTGGTCGGCCGGCGACGCGTACGCGGTGCTGTCTGCCTGCGCGCACAGCGAGCTCGGTGGCCCGACCGGCAGCACGACGCCGGATCCGCTGCACCCGCTGACGCCGATCGGCGCGGTGACCCTGCACCGGTTCCCGAAGGCGCTGCTGTGAGGCTCAGCCGATCTCGGTGCTGAGGCCGAGCACCCGCACACCCGGGGTCTCGGCCGCCCGCAGCGCGTCGCGCAGCAGGTCGGCCGCGACCACGCCGGCGTCGGCGAGGTCCTCGGCGTCCACGGTCATCCGCACCTCGATCCGGCCGCCGGTGAGGCTGCCGCCGACCTGCGGGTCGCCGGCGCCGGCGTCGAGCAGCGCGTCGGCCAGCCCGTCCACCCAGCGATCGATCACGTGCAGCCCGGCGCTGGCCAGCCGCACGGTCGCGGTCACCGGGTGCGGCACCCGGTCCCGGCGCGGCCTGGTCATGGCGCCAGCAGGGCGACCGGGTAGGTCGGCCAGCAGGTCGGCCAGCCGGGTCTCGCCCCGGTACGACCGGCCGGTGAGCACGTCGGTGCCGGACACCGCGATCGTGGTGTCCCGCCAGCCGCCGTCGCGCTCCAGCCGGACCGGCAGCCGGGTGCCGACGGTCACCGCCCCGCCGCGGTCGAACGCGACCACGTGGTCGGCGGCCGGCCCGGTCGCGGCCAGCGGCGCGTACCCGGTGAACAGGCCCGGCCGGTCCCGGCGCAGCCGCAGCGCCCGGGACACCACCAGCAGCTTGCCGGCGCCGTCCCGGTCGTCCCAGGCCGGCCGCCAGCCCGTCGTCGAGCCGGGCCAGCAGCCGGTCCCGCAGCGCGAAGTCGACCGGCCGCCGGTTGTCCGGGTCGACCAGCGAGAGGTCCCACAGCTCGCTGCCCTGGTAGGTGTCCGGCACGCCCGGCATGGTCAGCTGCACCAGCGTCGCGGTCAGCGCGTTCGACCGGCCGGGCCGGGTGATCCGGTCGGCGAACGCGGCCACGTCGTCGCGCAGCGGGCCCGGCTCGAGCGCGGCCGCGGCGGCCGCGTGCATCGCCGCCTCGAACGCCGCGTCCTGGTCGTCCCAGCTGGTCCGGGTGCGGGCCTCCCGGCACGCCTTGTCGAGGTAGGCGTACAGCCGCTCGCCGGAGATCGGCCAGGCGCCGACCACCGTCTGCCAGAGCAGGTGGCCGAGCGCGCCGTCCGGGGTCGGCGCCCGCTGCGACCAGCGGTCGACCGCCGCGGCCCACTCGGCCGGGATCTCGGCCAGCACCGCCAGCCGGGCCCGGACGTCGCCGGACCGCTTGGTGTCGTGGGTGGACAGTGCGGTCATCCCGGCCGGGTGCCGGTCCTGCCGGTCGGCCAGCGCGGCGTGGAAGTCCGCCGGCGGCAGCCCGAACCGGGCCGGGTCGCCGCCGACCTCGTTGAGCGCGACGAACCGGGTCCACCGGTAGTACGCGGTGTCCTCGACGCCCTTGGCCATCACCGCGCCGGAGGTCTGCTGGAACCGTACGGCCAGCTCGTCGGCGGGGTCGGCGAGCCGGGCCGACAGCGCGGCGACAGGACAGCTCGGGCCGCCGCCGGCGGGCCTCGGCCAGCGCCGCGTCCAGGTGCTCCAGCCCGGCCGGCAGGTACGACCGGTAGACCGGGAAGCAGGCGAGCAGCTCGGCCAGCTGCTCCTCGACGGCCGGGATCCCGGCCGCCAGCCCGGCCATCCGGCGTACCTCGGCGTGCAGCATCCCGGTGGCGACGTCGAGCTTGCAGTCGTGCACCAGGTCCGGCCAGGACGTCCTGACGCCGGTCAGCCGCTCGTCCAGCGCGGTGAACGCGGCCTCGCCGGCCGGGTCGACCAGCACGCCGTCGACCTCGGCCATCGCGTCGTAGCCGGTGGTGCCGGCGACCGGCCAGTCCGGCAGCCGCTCGCCCGGCTCGAGGATCTTCTCCACCACGGTCCACAGGCCGTTCGAGGCCTGCCAGAGCCGCTCCAGGTAGCCGGCCGGGTCGGCGAGCCCGTCCGGGTGGTCGATGCGCAGCCCGGTCACGTCGCCGAACGCGGCCCAGCGCAGCACCTCGGCGTGGGTCGCGTCGAACACCGACCGGGTCCTCCTACGCGCAGCCCGGCCAGGTCGCTGATCGCGAAGAACCGCCGGTAGTTCTGCTCGGTCGCGGCCCGCCGCCAGGACACCAGCTCGTAGTGCTGGTGGTCGTGCACCTTGACGCGGGTCGTCCAGCGCCTCGGTGCCCGGACGCGAGCGGGAACCGCTTGTCGTAGTAGCGCAGCTCGCCGTCGGCCACCCGCAGCCGGCTCAGCTCGTCCGGCCCGTCGCCGAGCACCGGCAGCAGCAGCCGGCCGCGGGACCAGTCGATGTCGAACCACCGGCTGTACGCGGACTGCGGGCCCAGCCGGAGCACGTCCCACCAGGCGGCGTTCTCGGGCGGGACCGCGACGCCCATGTGGTTGGGCACCAGGTCGAGCACCAGGCCGACAGGCCGTGCTCGCGCAGCGCCGCGGCCAGCACCAGCCGGCCCTCCTCGCCGCCGCGCTGCGGGTCGGCGGTGCGGTGGTCGGCGACGTCGTAGCCGTGCGTCGAGCCGGTGGTCGCGGTCAGCAGCGGCGACGCGTACAGGTGGGTGACGCCGAGCCGCGGCCAGGTAGCCGGCCAGCCGGGCGGTCGCGTGCAGGTCGAAGGCGGGCGAGACCTGCACCCGGTAGGTGGAGCCCGGGTGGGTCACTCTCAGCTCGACCCGCCGCAGCACGCACGAGCGAGCGGGCCTCGACGGTGAGCGCGCTCTGCGCCGCGGCCGGCGCCGGCTCGGCCAGCTGCGGGGTCGCCGTGTCGAGCACGACCTCCCACTTCGCGCCGTACTCGGTGGGCGGCAGGGTGAAGTCGATCGACCCGTCGTGCGCGTTGAAGATCATGATGAACGAGTCGTCGACGACCCG
Source organism: uncultured Actinomycetota bacterium (assembly GCA_963770145.1). GTDB lineage: Bacteria > Actinomycetota > Actinomycetes > Mycobacteriales > CADCTP01 > CADCTP01. Next base: position 206,288 of record CAVYOJ010000014.1, read on the forward strand.
CTCGCCGCGCGCGTTGCGGTCCGGGATGCCCTCGCCGTTGAGGAAGACCGCGACCGACTTGCCGAAGCCGGCCTCCCAGTCCTCCTCCGTCATCTCCTGGGCGTCCGGGGTGAACCAGGCGATGTCCGGCAGCCGGGTGCCCTCGCCGCGCCGCACCGGCCGGCCGTCGAAGAACCGCCGCCGCCGGAACACCGGGTGCTCCCGGCGCAGCTGGGAGACCGCGGCGGTGAACCGGAGCAGCTCCTCGTCGACGTGCGCCCAGTCCAGCCAGGTGATGTCGTTGTCCTGGCAGTAGCCGTTGTTGTTGCCCGCTGGGTCCGGCCGGTCTCGTCGCCGTGCAGCAGCATCGGCACGCCCTGGGACAGGAACAGCGTGGCGAGGAAGTTGCGCCGCTGCTGCGCCCGCAGCTCGAGGATCTCCAGGTCGTCGGTCTCGCCCTCGACCCCGCAGTTCCAGGACCGGTTGTGGCTCTCGCCGTCCCGGTTGCCCTCGCCGTTGGCCTCGTTGTGCTTCTCGTTGTACGAGACGAGGTCGCGCAGGGTGAAGCCGTCGTGCGCGGTGACGAAGTTGATGCTCGCCACCGGACGGCGGCTGGAGTGCTCGTACAGGTCGGGGGAGCCGGTGATCCGGCCGGCGAACTCGCCCAGCGTCGCCGGCTCGCCGCGCCAGAAGTCGCGCACGGTGTCCCGGTACTTCCCGTTCCACTCGGTCCACTGCGGCGGGAAGTTGCCGACCTGGTAGCCGCCGGGGCCGACGTCCCACGGCTCGGCGATGAGCTTGACCTGGGAGACCGTCGGGTCCTGCTGGACCAGGTCGAAGAACGCCGACAGCCGGTCGACGTCGTAGAACTCGCGGGCCAGCGTCGCGGCCAGGTCGAACCGGAAGCCGTCGACGTGCATCTCCAGCACCCAGTAGCGCAGCGAGTCCATGATCAGCTGCAGCGTGTGCGGGTGCCGGACGTTGAGCGTGTTCCCGGTGCCGGTGTAGTCCATGTAGTACTCCGGCTGCCCGTCGACCAGCCGGTAGTACGAGGCGTTGTCGATCCCGCGCATCGACAGCGTCGGGCCGAAGTGGTTGCCCTCGGCGGTGTGGTTGTAGACCACGTCGAGGATCACCTCGATGCCCGGCCTCGTGCAGGTCCCGGACCATCGCCTTGAACTCCTGCACCTGCTGGCCGGCCGTGCCCGAGGACGAGTACGCGGCGTCCGGGGCGAAGAAGCCGATCGTGTTGTAGCCCCAGTAGTTGCGCAGCCCGCGCTGGCGCAGCGTGTGGTCGTGGACGAACTGGTGCACCGGCATCAGCTCGACCGCGGTCACCCCGAGCTTCTGGAGGTGGTCGATCATCGCCGGGTGGGACAGCCCCGGCGTACGTCCCGCGCATCTCCAGCGGGATGTCTTGTTGAGGAACGTCAGGCCCTTGACGTGCGCCTCGTAGATGACCGTCTCGTTGTACGGCCGGGCCGGCGGGCGGTCGGTGCCCCAGTCGAAGTACGGGTTGACGACCGACCGCCTTGGGCAGGAACGGCGCCGAGTCGTCGTCGTTGCGCCGTTCCGGCTGCTCGAACTCGTAGCCGAACAGCGACGGGTGCCAGTCCACCTTCCCGTCGATGGCCTTCGCGTACGGGTCGAGCAGCAGCTTGTGCGGGTTGGCCGCGCTGCCCCGAGCCCGGGTCGTACGGGCCGTGCACGCGGTAGCCGTACCGCTGGCCGGGGCCGATGCTGGGCAGGTAGCCGTGCCAGACGAACCCGTCCACCTCGGGCAGGTCGATCATGGTCTCCCGGCCGCCGTCGTCGAACAGGCAGAGCTGGACCGCGGTCCGCGATCTCGGAGAACAGCGAGAAGTTGGTGCCCATCCCGTCGTACGTCGCGCCCAGCGGGTATGGCGACCCGGGCCACACCTGCATCCGCCCCTCCGATCCGACCGCGCAGTCCTTCCCGGAACGCTCGAACCTAACGCACCACGTTCCGCACCGCCCGGCCGGCGCTTGTCTAGGCTGCCGCGGGTGTCCGGTCCGTTGCTCGTGCCGTCGCGACCGGCGGTGTCGGCCCGCTCGGTGGTCGTGGTCGCGCTCGCGCTGGTCGTGGGGTTCGTGCTCGTCCGGCTCGTGCTGGCCACCTCGATCGGCGGGTTCGCCGTGGCCGGCGACCGCTTCGTGGACCCGGCGCTGACCCCGGACCGGCTCCCGGTGACCGCCGAGAGCGGCGGGTACGACGGCCAGTTCGTCTACCGGCTCGCGCTGGAGCCGTGGACCGACGGGCGACCGCGTACGGGATCACCCTGGACAACCCGGCGTACCGGCAGCAGCGGATCGCCACCCCCGTGCTGGCCTGGGCGGTCGGCCTGCTGCCCGGGCGTGTCGACCCTGCTGGCGCTGCTGCTGGTCAACGTGGCCGCGCTGACGGTGGCGGCGGCCTTCGCCGTCCGGCTGGCCGTCGCCCTCGGCCGGCACCCGCTGACCGGGCTGGTGCTCGCGCTGCCGGCCGGGATGCCGATCTCGCTGGGCCGGCACCTCACCGAGCCGGTGGCGTGGGCGGCCGTGCTGGCCGGCCTCTGGTACGCCCGGCAGCGGCGGTGGGCACCCGCGGCTGCCGCGCTGACCGTCGCCGTGCTGGCCCGGGAGACGTCCCTGGTCGTGGTCGCGGGGCTGGCGGCCGCCGAGCTGTGGCGGCTGCTGGCCGGCGGTCACGGCCCGCGCGGGGACCGGCGCGCGATGGCCTGGCTGGCGCTGCCGGCGGCCGTCGCGGTGGCCTGGCAGCTCGTGCTGCTGCAGGTCTGGGGGGTGCTGCCGGTGCGCTCCGGCGGCCCGACGAACTTCGGCGGCCTGCCGGTGCTCGGGGTGCTCGACACGCTCGCCGCCGGCGTGCCCGGCCCGGCCGTCGCTGACCCTGGTGGTGACCGCCGAGCGGGTCGGCGTGCTGGCCCTGTTCGGCGTACGCGGCCTGGGCCCTGGTCACCCGCCGGGCCGCGGTGACCGGCGGCGAGGCGGCCGCCTGGGCGCTGTCCGTGCTGATGGCCGTGGCGCTGGCCGGCTGGACCAGCGACGTGCAGTTCCTCCGCGCGGCCAACGAGGGCATCGGGCTGTCCGTGCTGGTGGCGCTGTCCGACCGGCGGTCCCGGGCCGGGCGGTGGGCACTGCTGCTGGCCGCGGCGATGGCCTGCGGGGTGGCGCTGGAGTACGCGGTACGGCAGTGAGCCCGACCTGACAGGTGTCACGGCGGAGTCCGGACGGACGGAACTGTGCGGCCGGCGCCGCGGTGACGACAGTGAACGCATGCCTGAGACCATGCTCGCCGCCGGACTGAGCCTCCGCGGCCTCACCAAGTCGTACGGCCCGGTCCGGGCCGTGGCCGGGGTCGACCTCGACATCGTCGCCGGGGAGACCGTGGCCCTGCTCGGCCCGAACGGCGCCGGCAAGTCCACCACCATCGACATGCTGCTCGGCCTGGCCCGCCCGGACGCCGGCGAGGTCACGGTCTTCGGCCGGACGCCCGAGGAGGCGGTCCGGGCCGGCCTGGTCGGCGCGATGCTGCAGAGCGGCGGGCTGATCTCCGAGGTCAGCGTCCGCGAGCTGCTGGTGCTGGCCGCCTCGCTCTACCCGGCGCCGATGCCGGTCGACGAGGTGCTGGAGCGCGCCGACCTGACCGAGCTGGCCGACCGGCGGACCACCAAGCTGTCCGGCGGCCAGACCCAGCGGGTCCGGTTCGCGCTCGTCGCTGGTCGCGGACCCGGAGCTGCTGGTGCTGGACGAGCCGACCGCGGCGATGGACGTGGAGACCCGGCGCCGGTTCTGGACCTCGATGCGGCAGCTGGCCGCGGCCGGCCGGACCGTCCTGTTCGCCACCCACTACCTCGACGAGGCCGACGAGTACGCCGACCGGATCGTGCTGATGGCCCAGGGCCGGGTGGTCGCCGACGGTCCCGCGACCGCGATCAAGGCGGTCGTCGGCGGCCGGACGATCCGGGCCACCCTGCCGGGCGTGCCGGAGGCCGCGCTGGCCGCCCTGCCCGGCGTCGGCGCGGTCGAGCGGCACGGCGACTCGGTCCGGCTGACCTGCACCGACTCCGACCTGGCGCTGCGCGCGCTGCTGGCCGCGCAGCCGGCCGCCCGCGACATCGAGGTCGGCGGCGCCGACCTCGAGGACGCCTTCGTCGCTCTCACCTCTCCCGCCACTGGAGTCTCGGCATGAACGCCACCTACCTGCGCACCGAGGTGCGCCGCACGCTGCGCGCCCCGCGCTACTTCATCTTCGTCATCGGCATGCCGGTGGGCCTGTTCCTGCTCTTCTCCTCCCTGTACGGCAACGGGACCCAGGACGGCGTCGCCGCCAAGGCCTGGCTGATGGTCAGCATGTCGGTCTTCGGCGCGATGGGCGCCGCGGTCTCGATCGGCGGCCGGATCGCCGGCGAGCGGCAGGCCGGCTGGACCCGGCAGCTGCGGCTGACCCCGATGCCCGGCCGGATGTACGTGGCCTCCAAGGCGGTCACCGCGCTCGCCGTCGCCGTCCCCGCCCTCGTCCTGGTGTACCTGGTCGGCGCGGTGGTGGAGGGGGTCCGGCTGCCGGCCGCCCGGTGGGCCGAGGCCGGCGGCTGGAGCCTGCTCGCGCTGGCGCCGTTCGTGGCGCTGGGGATCTGGCTCGGCCATCGGTTGACCGTGGACGTGCTCGGGCCGCTGTCCGGTGCGCTGTTCACCGCGCTCGGCATCCTCGGCGGGGTCTGGTTCCCGATCGACCAGCTGCCCTCGGCCATGCAGGGACTGGCCAAGGCGCTGCCGTCGTACTGGCTGGCCCAGGCCGGCCGGGAGCCGCTGGCCGGCTCCTGGATCGGCTGGCACGGGGTGGCGGTGCTGGCGATCTGGACCGCGGTGTTCGCGGTGCTCGGCGGCCCGCGCCTACCGCCGTGACACCGCTCGCGCATAGGTTCGACGCGTGTCGGCGAGAGCGCGGCTCGGGACCCGGCTGGGGCTTCGGCTTCCGGCCGGGTGCCGGCACGCGCTCGGCCCGTTCGGCCGCCGGCTGAACGGGCGCGGGCGGTGGCGGCTGTTCGCCGGCATCTGGCTGGTCTACCTGCTGCCCGGGTTCGCCAGCGCCTGGACCGAGCACACCGGCGCCGACCGGGTGCTGCGGCTGGTCCTGCTGGTCGCGTTCTGCTACGTCTACGTCGACCTGGTCGCCCGGGCGCTGACCGGCAGCCCGGCTGGCTGCGCTGGGCCGCGCCGGCGCTGCTCGCGGCGCTGTCGCCTGGCGCTGGCCGGCGCTGGTCGGGCCGGACGCGCTCGGCACGGTCGTCTACGTGGCGGTCGCCGTGATCGTGCTCCAGCCGTTCCGGGTCGGGCTGCCGGTCGCGGCGGCCGGCACGCTGCTGGTCGGGCTGTCGCTCGCCGGATCGTGCCGGGCTGGGCGGGCGAGCGACACCTGGGCGGTGGCCGGGTCGGTCGCGCTCGGTTCGCTGGCCGCGTTCGGGTTCCAGGCGCTGATCCGGCGGACCTGGGAGCTGCGGGCGGCGCAGCAGGAGGTGTCCCGGCTGGCCGCCGAGCGGGAGCGGATGCGCATCGCCCGGGACCTGCACGACCTGCTCGGCCACTCGCTCACCGCGGCGTCGGTCAAGGCGCAGCTGGCCGGCCGGCTGGTCGGCCGGGACGACGCCAGGGCCGCGGCCGAGATCGGCGACGTGGAGCGGCTGACCCGGCAGGTGCTGGCCGACGTGCGGGCGGCGGTGGCCGGCTACCGGGAGGTGTCGCTCGCGGTGGAGCTGGCCACCGCGCGGGAGGTGCTCGGCGCGGCCGGGATCGCCGCCGACCTGCCCGGCGCGGTCGACGAGGTGCCGGCCGGGCGGCGGGAGCTGTTCGGCTGGGTGGTCCGCGAGGGGGTCACCAACGTGGTCCGGCACGCGCGGCGCGTCCCGGGTGCACCATCCGGGTCACGCCGAGCACGGTCGAGGTGGTCGACGACGGGCCCGGCCGGGAGGCGCGGGCACCGGGCAGCGGGCTGGCCGGGCTGGCCGAGCGGGCCGCGGCGGCCGGCGGTCAGCTCGACGCCGGACCCGGTCGCCGGCGGCGGCTACCGGCTGGCGCTGACGGTCGCCCGGCCCGACGCGTGCCCGGCGCCGGTCCGGCCGGGCGCCGCCGCGCGGACGCCGGCGTCGACGGTGCGCCGGGCTGGTGCGCCGGGCTGCGAGCGTCGCCGGCGGTGCCGGCCGAGCGCCCGGCCGGCGAGACCGCGGCGGAGCCGGGGATCCCGGCGACGCCCGGCTGGACGGCCGCCCCGGCTCCGCCCACCGCGTCCCGGGCCGGCGGGGGTCGCGGGCCCGGCTGGGAGACGCCGTGATCCGGGTGCTGCTCGCCGACGACCAGAGCCTCGTCCGGGGAGCGCTGGCGGCGCTGCTGTCGCTGGAGCCCGACATCGAGGTGGTCGCCGAGGTCGGCCGCGGCGACGAGGTGGTCGCCGCCGCCCGGGAGAGCAAGCCCGACGTGGCCCTGCTCGACGTCGAGATGCCCGGCCTGGACGGCATCGCCGCGGCGGCCGCGCTGCGGGCCGAGGTGCCCGCGGTCAGGGTCGCGATCCTGACCACCTTCGGCCGGCCCGGCTACCTGCGCCGGGCGATGGAGGCCGGCGCGCTCGGCTTCGTGGTCAAGGACGCGCCGGCCGACGAGCTGGCCGAGGCGGTCCGCCGGGTCGCCGCCGGGCTGCGGGTGGTCGACCCGACGCTGGCCGCGGCCACCCTGGCCGGCGGCTCCAGCCCGCTGACCGCCCGGGAGCGGGACGTGCTGATCGCCGCCCGCGACGGCGCCACGGTCGCCGACATCGCCGGCCGGCTGTTCCTCTCCGAGGGCACCGTCCGCAACTACCTGTCCGCCGCGATCACCAAGACCAACACCCGCAACCGGGTCGAGGCCCTCCGCACCGCCGAGGCCAACGGCTGGCTCTAGCGCCGGGTCGGCGACCCGCGGACCCGGCCGGGAAGAAACTGTCGGTCGGGATCCTTAATCTCAAGCTATGCGCGCCATCACCGACATCGTCCCGACCCAGGGCACCTTCAGGGTCGTCAGCGAGTTCGAGCCCTCGGGCGACCAGCCGGCGGCCATCGACTCGCTGGAGCAGCGGATCAGGTCCGGCGCGCGCGACTCCGTGCTGCTCGGCGCCACCGGCACCGGCAAGTCGGCGACGACGGCCTGGCTGATCGAGCGGCTGCAGCGCCCGACGCTGGTGATGGCGCCGAACAAGACGCTGGCCGCGCAGCTGGCCAACGAGTTCCGCGAGCTGCTGCCCAACAACGCGGTCGAATACTTCGTCTCCTACTACGACTACTACCAGCCCGAGGCGTACGTGCCGCAGACGGACACGTACATCGAGAAGGACTCCTCGATCAACGAGGAGGTCGAGCGGCTGCGCCACTCGGCGACGATGTCCCTGCTCACCCGGCGGGACGTGGTCGTCGTCGCCACCGTCTCCTGCATCTACGGCCTCGGCACCCCGCAGGAATACGTCGACCGCTGCGTCCGGCTGCAGGTCGGCCAGGAGATCGAGCGCGACCTGATCCTGCGCAACCTGGTCACCGAGCAATACACCCGCAACGACCTGTCCTTCACCCGCGGCACGTTCCGGGTCCGCGGCGACACGATCGAGATCTTCCCGGTCTACGAGGAGCTCGCGGTCCGGGTCGAGATGTTCGGCGACGAGATCGAGCGGCTCTACTACCTGCACCCGCTGACCGGCGAGGTGATCCGGGAGGTCGACGAGGTCTTCGTCTTCCCGGCGTCGCACTACGTGGCCGGTCCGGAGCGGATGGAGCGGGCGATCGACCGGCATCGAGCAGGAGCTGGTCGAGCGGCTGGCCGAGCTGGACAAGCAGGGCAAGCTGCTGGAGGCGCAGCGGCTGCGGATGCGCACGACGTACGACATCGAGATGATGCGCCAGGTCGGCTTCTGCTCCGGCATCGAAAACTACTCGCGGCACATCGACGGCCGCTCGGCCGGCGAGCCGTCGTTCACCCTGCTCGACTACTTCCCGGACGACTTCCTCATGGTCATCGACGAGTCGCACAACACGGTCCCGCAGATCGGCGGGATGTACGAGGGCGACATGTCCCGCAAGCGGATGCTCGTCGAGCACGGCTTCCGGCTGCCGTCGGCGATGGACAACCGGCCGCTGAAGTGGGAGGAGTTCGCCGAGCGGATCGGCCAGACCGTCTACCTCTCGGCCACCCCGGGGCCGTACGAGCTGGGTCGCACCGGCGGTGAGTTCGTCGAGCAGGTGATCCGGCCGACCGGCCTGGTCGACCCCGAGGTCGTGGTCAAGCCGACGAAGGGCCAGATCGACGACCTGGTGCACGAGATCCGTGCGCGGGCCGAGAAGGACGAGCGGGTCCTGGTCACCACGCTGACCAAGAAGATGGCCGAGGACCTCACCGACTACCTGCTCGAGCTCGGCGTCCGGGTGCGCTACCTGCACTCCGAGGTCGACACGCTGCGCCGGGTCGAGCTGCTGCGCGAGCTGCGGCAGGGCGAGTTCGACGTGCTGGTCGGCATCAACCTGCTGCGGGAGGGCCTCGACCTGCCCGAGGTGTCGCTGGTGTCGATCCTCGACGCCGACAAGGAGGGCTTCCTGCGCTCCGGGACGTCGCTGATCCAGACGATCGGCCGGGCCGCGCGCAACGTCTCCGGCCAGGTCCACATGTACGCGGACAAGATCACCCCGTCGATGGCCAAGGCGATCGACGAGACCAACCGGCGGCGCGCAGAAGCAGATCGCCTACAACACCGAGCGCGGGCGTCGACCCGCAGCCGCTGCGGAAGAAGATCGTCGACATCCTGGACGGGATCTACCGGGACGCCGAGGACACCGAGCACGAGCTGGTCGGCGGGTCCGGGCGGCAGCAGTCCCGCGGGCAAGGCGCCGGTGCCGGGGCTCTCGTCGCGGCCGGGCCGGGGCGGTCGACCAGCGGCGCCGGGGCGCACGCCAAGGACCTGGCCGGGATGCCGCGGGCCGAGCTGGCCGACCTCATCCAGCAGCTCAACGAGCAGATGCTGGCCGCGGCCCGGGAGCTGCAGTTCGAGCTGGCCGCGCGGCTGCGCGACGAGGTCGGCGAGCTGAAGAAGGAGCTGCGCGGGATGGACGCGGCGGGCGTCAAGTAGTTCGCTGCTCGGCTCACTGCACGGCTCACTGCACGCAGAACTCGTTGCCCTCGGGGTCGAGCAGCACGGTGAACGTGCCGCCGTCCTCGTCGATCGTGGCCGACCTCGGTCGCCCCGAGCCCGACCAGCTCGGCGACCTTGGCCGCGATCGCCGCGCGCCGTTCGTCCATCGGCCCGGTCCGGTCGCTGACCTCGACGTCGAGGTGCCAGCGGTTCTTCACGGTCTTCGGCTCCGGCACGGTCTGGAAGAACAGCCGCGGCCCGATGCCGGCCGGGTCGACGACCGCCCCCCGCCACTGCGACCGGGGGATGCCGAGGGCGGTGGCGTAGTCCGTCCAGCTGGCGTAGCCGGGCGGTGGCGGCTCCTCGACGTACCCGAGGCGGCGCCCCAGAAGGCCATCATGACGGCCGGGTCGGCGCAGTCAGCGGTGATCTGGATCTTCGTGGTCATGCCCGACGGTAGCCGGCTCCGGGCCGGTCCGGGCGACGTGATCAAGGGCCGGCTGGCCTGTCCGCGGTGTTGTGCGGGATAGTGGACGAAGTCGGAGGGGAGTATCCCTGCGCGGCGGCATCGTCATCACGGTCCGTTCGACCGGCCCGGTGCCGCCGGTCGCGAGGAGCGGCGGGAGAGACCTCCGGGCTGGACCTTGTCGTGTCCGTCCGGAGGAGGCCCGTGAACGTACCCGTGTGGCTCTGGTTCGCCACCATCGCCGGGATCCTCGTCCTGCTGGCGGCCGACCTGTTCATCGTCGACCACAACCCGCACGCGATCCGGGTCGGCGAGGCGGCGAAGTGGGTCGCCTTCTACGTCACGCTGCGCTGTCCTGTTCGGGCTCGGGATCCTGGTCTTCTCCGGCGGCCAGTACGCGGGGGAGTTCTTCGCCGGCTACATCACCGAGTACAGCCTGTCGGTCGACAACCTGTTCGTCTTCGTGATCATCATGACGACGTTCGGGGTGCCGGCGATCCACCAGCACAAGGTGCTGCTGTTCGGGATCCTCGCCGCGCTGGTGCTGCGCGGGCTGTTCATCGCGGCCGGGGCGGCGGTGATCGAGCAGCTTCGAGTGGGTCTTCTACCTCTTCGGCGCGTTCCTCCTCTACACCGGGTGGCGGTTGGCGTTCCGGCGGCAGGGCGACGAGGAGGAGGAGTTCCAGGAGAACCCGGCGCTGCGGGTGATCCGCCGGTTCCTGCCGGTCACCGACGACTACCACGGCGCCAGGTGTTCACCCGGATCAACGGGAAGCGGTACGTCACGCCGATGCTCGTCGTGATGCTGGCGATCGGGACGACGGACATCCTGTTCGCGCTCGACTCGATCCCGGCGATCTTCGGGCTGACCAAGGAGCCGTTCCTGGTCTTCACCGCGAACGCGTTCGCGCTGATGGGGCTGCGGCAGCTCTACTTCCTGCTCGGCGGGCTGCTGAACCGGCTCGTCTACCTGGACATCGGGCTGGCGGTGATCCTCGCGCTTCATCGGGGTGAAGCTGATCCTGGAGGCGCTGCACGGCGAGGGCGTCAGCTGGGCGCCGGAGATCGGCATCGTCACCTCGCTCGCGGTCATCGTCAGCGTCCTGGGCGTCACGACCGCGCTCAGCCTGCTCAAGGTCCGCCGAGATCCCTCTTCCGTACGCCAGTTCCCGGGATCCCACCCGCCGACGCCACCACCCGCCCCCACTCAGCCGACCACCCCCGCGCCGCGGGCCGCCGACCCAGCGCCAGCGCCTCGTGAGGAGGCCGCTCGTCCTGGCGCATCGACCGCGACTCCTCGCGAGGACGACCGCAGAGCCGGGCGAGCCGGAGGTCGGCGGGCGGCCCGGTGAGCCCGCCGGGCGCCCCACGGGCCGGCTCGGCCGGCCGCCGGCGACCAGGCGCCCGCGCGTCGCGGCGGTCCTGTCGAGCAGCCACCGCGCCGCTCGTCCGGTGGCGGGCCGGCCCGCCCCTTCGAGCGCGGCCGTCCCGCCCCGGTCACCCGCTCCGACCTGCCAGCCGAGGGTCGCTAACCGTTCCCGCCCGCTGCGCCGGAGCCCGTCCCCAGCGGCCGGCGGCGCGCTCCACTCTGCTTCGCAGCGGTGAGCAGAGGCGCAATCGCCGGTGGGTTCGTGTGCGGGCGGGCTACGTCTCTGCTCCGGCGCACAGAGCAGAGACGTAGTCATCGCCGGTGGTGGGTCTTGTTCGGCTGCGTCTCTGCTTCGGCGCCGGGAGCCGGAGACACCGCAGCGGGCGGGGCGGCGGGGTCAGGGGTGGGGGACTGAGGAGACCTGCGCGCCGTCCTGGTAGACGGCGCGGATCCGGTGGCGGAGCGTGGCCAGCTCGCGGGCGTCGCCGTCGACCACGACGAGATCGGCGCGCTGCCCCGGCGCGATCGTGCCGCGGTCCTCCGCCACGTCGAGCAGCTCGCACGCCGACTGGGTCGCCGCGTGCAGCGCCTGCTCGGGCGTCATCCCGCAGTCGACCAGCAACTGCAGCTCGGACAGGTTGCGCCCGTGCGGCCCGACGCCGGAGTCGGTGCCCATCGCCACCGTCACCCCGGCCGCGATCGCCCGGCGCACCGACTCGGTGTGGACCTCCAGCACCATCCGCGCCTTCGCCAGCACCGCGTCCGGGTACGGCACGCCGGCGGCGGCCTGCTCCAGCACCGCCCGCGGCGCGGCCAGCGTCGGCACCAGCCAGGTGCCCCAGTCGAGCATCAGCTCGATCGCCTCGTCGTCGAGGTAGATCCCGTGCTCGATCGACCGGACCCCGTTGCGTACCGCGGTCTTGATCCCCTCGGTGCCCTGCGCGTGCGCCATGACCGAGATCCCGGCCGCCTCGGCCTCGTGCACCATCATCGCCACCTCGTCGTCCCGGAAGTGGCCGTGCCGCGGGTCGTCCCGGGCGGACAGCACGCCGCCGCTGGTGGCGACCTTGATCACGTCGGCGCCGGCCCGGACCAGCGCGCGGACCGTCTTCCGGATCTCCTCCGGCCCGTCCACGACCGTGTTCGGCCGGCCCGGGTGCGGCTGCAGCAGCGGCACCGTGCAGCCCGACGGATACCAGCCGTCCCCGTGCCCGCCGGTCTGGCTGAGCATGCTCACCGCGATCAGCACCCGCGGCCCCGGGATCAGCCCGGTCGCCACCGCCTCCTTGACCCCGAGGTCGGACGCCGCCGGCGTCCCGGACCGTGGTGATGCCGAGGTCCAGCGTGGTGCGCAGGTTCCGGACCGCCTCGAAGTACGGGTACGAGAACGGGGTCTGCAGCGTCTTGAGCGGGTGCACCCCGCTGAACAGCAGGTGCACGTGGCAGTCGACCAGCCCGGGCAGCACGGTCGCGCCGGCGCAGTCGACCACCTCGTCGCCGTCCAGTCCGGGGCCGACGTCGACGATCCGGCCGTCCTCCACCACGACGTCCGCGCCGGCGGGCGGGGAGCCGGTGCCGTCGAAGACCTGACCGTTGGCGAAGAGGGTGCGCACGACGGAGATCTCACCATGGTTGACTCGGCGCCGTGGTGACGGAGATCGCGGTGTTGGAGATCACGCCCGGCGCGGAGGACGCGTTCGCGGAGGCGTACCGGCAGGTCAGGCACGAGGTGGCGGACACGCCCGGCTGCCGGTCGATGCGGATGACCCGCGGCGTCGAGTCGCCGAGCCGGTTCGTGCTGCTGGTGGAGTGGGACTCGGTCGAGGCGCACGAGGTCGACTTCCGGGCCAGCGAGCGGTTCGGCCGCTGGCGCGCCGGCGATCGGCCCGCACTTCGCCGCGCCGCCGCAGGTGGAGCACTACGTCGACATCGGCGACCGGCTAGGCGGGTTGCTAGCGTCGGCGGCGTGAAGCCCGCCGATCTCGCCCTGCTCCGCGTCGCCCGGCCAGCCCACCCTCTCCCCGGACGGGACCCGCGCGGTCGTCGCGGTGAGCCGTCCCGACCTCGACGCCGACGAGTACCGCTCCCGCCTGTGGCTGGTGGACACCACCGGTGCCGCGCCGCCGCGGCCGCTGACCGAGGGACCGCGGGACGGCGCGCCGGCCTGGTCGCCGGACGGGCGGTGGATCGCGTTCCTGCGCGCGCCGGACCGGACGGCAAGCCGCAGCTGCACCTGCTGCCGGCCGACGTCGGCGACGCCCGCCAGGTGACCACCGACGAGCAGCACCCGCTCGGCGCCGGCGCGCCGCGGTGGAGCCCGGACTCGACCCGGCTGGCGTACTCGGCCCGGGTTCCGGAGCAGGGCCGGTACGGCACCGAGGAGGGCCGCGGCGCCGGAGAAGGAGCCGCCGCGCCGGATCACCACGCTGCGACTTCCGGCTGGACGACATCGGCTTCCTCATCGACCGGCGGCCGCACGTGTTCGTGCTCGACCCGTTCGCGGACGAGCCGGCGCCGGCCCAGGTCACCACGGCGACTGCGAGGACGACCAGGTCAGCTGGACGCCGGACGGGCGGGCTGCTGTTCTCCAGCAACCGTGACGCACCGCTCGAACACCAACCTGCACTGGGATGTGTACGCGTGTGCGGCCGACGGCTCCGACCTGCGCCGGCTGACCCGCGGCGGCACAGGACGCCGGCTTCCCGGCGGCCGTCCGGACGGCGGCACGGTCTTCTACCTCGCCGTCTCCGACCTCGGCCCGGACGCGCCGCGACTTCGTCGGCCGCAACGGCGCGCTGTGGTCGGTCGCCGGCCGACGGCTCGGCCGCCGCCGACGCCGGCGCACCGACGCCGGAGACCGACCTCGGTCGACCGGTCGGCGACCGGCTGGTCGTCGACGGCGACGGCGTGCTGGCCGCGACCCGCCGGCGCGGCAGCCAGGAGCTGCTCCGGGTGCCGCTGGCCGGCGGCGAGCCCGGAGGTCGTGGTCGGCGGCGCCCGGACCGTGACTCGGCGCGGCGGCCGCCGGCGGGCGGATCGTCGTCACCGTCGTCGGACGCGGTCAGCGCCGGCGAGGTGTTCGTCGTCGGCCGGCGACGAGCCGCTGACCGACTTCGGCGCCGAGCTGACCGCCGGGGCGCCAGCTGCGGCCGATGCAGGAGCTGACCGCGACCGCGCCGGACGGCTACCCGGTGCACGGCTGGCTGGTGCGCCCCGACCCGGACCGGCACGCCGGACCGCGCCCGGTGCTGCTGGCCATCCACGGCGGCCCGTTCACGCCCAGTACGGCTACACGCTGTTCGACGAGGCCCAGGTGTACGCCGACGCCGGCTACGCCGTCGTGCTCGGCAACCCGCGCGGCGCCGCCGGCTACGGCGAGGAGCACGGCCGGGCGATCAGGCACCGGCTCGGCACGCGTGGACGCCGACGACCTGCTGGCCCTGCTCGACGCGGCGCTGGCCGACCGACGGGCGCCGACCGCGACCCGGGTCGGCGTCATGGGCGGCTCGTACGGCGGCTTCATGACCGGCTGGCTGGCCGCGCACGCCGGCGACCGGTTCCGGGCCGCGATCGTGGAGCGGGCGGTCACCGTCGTGGGACTCGTTCACCGGGTCCAGCGACATCGGGTTCGTCTTCGCCGAGCAGTACGCCGGCGCCGACCCGGCGGCCTCGGCCGCGCAGAGCCCGCTGGCGTACGCGGACAAGATCGACCTGCCGGTCCTGATCATCCACTCCGAGCAGGACTGGCGCTGCCCGGTCGAGCAGGCGCAGCGACTGTACGTGGCGCTCAAGCTGCGCGGCGTGGAGACCGAGCTGCTGCTGTTCCCCGGCGAGGGGCACGAGCTGTCCCGGTCCGGGCTGCCCGAGCCACCGGGTGGCCCGGTTCGACGCCATCCTCGACTGGTGGTCACGGCACCTCGCCTGACATGATCATCCGCGCCGGGCAGGGCCGGGTGACAAGGAGCCGACGACGACGTGTTCTCCGCCGAGACGCGCCGCCAGGCGGCGGCCTTCGACGCGATCGGGGAGCGGTACGACGACGTCTTCCCGCACAAGTCCGGCCAGATCATCGCGACCCAGTGGATGATCGACCGGCTCGCGCCGGGGCCCGCGTGCTCGACCTCGGCTGCGGCTCCGGGGTGCCGACCGCCGGCATGCTGGCCGAGAGCGGCATCGAGGTGGTCGGCATCGACGTGTCGACCGAGATGCTGGCGCTGGCCCGGCGCAACGTGCCGACCGGCCGGTTCGTCGCGATGGACGTGCATGGAGCTGGACGACTCGCTCGGCCGGTTCGACGGGGCGTGCGCGTTCTTCTCGCTGCTGATGCTGCGCCGGTCCGACATCCCGCTGGTGCTGCGCCGGGTCCGGTCGGTGCTGCAGCCGGGCGGGCTGGTGACGATCGGGATGGTCGAGGGCGACCTCGACTACGCGCCGCTGACGTTCCTCGGCCAGGACATGTCCGTGACCGCGTACCCGCGCTCGGACCTGGAGGCGGCGGTCCGGGCCGACGGGCTGCACGTGCTCGAGGTCGACGTGGAGGAGTTCGAGCCGGCGGCGGCGGAACTGCCGGCGGAGCGGCAGATCTTCCTCTACTGCGAGGCGCCGTAGCCACACCGGCGTTGACCTGCACGGAGCGTTCACGACCGCCCGGCCCGCACAGAGTCCGCAGCAGGCCAGCGCTGCGGTGAAGCGCCCGGGTCGTGTTGTCATAGTCGGGCCAGAGGTGCGTACACGTCGAGGGTGACTTGGCCGAGGAACGCCCGAGCGGCCTGCCGGCCTTGACGCTGGCGCCGTGGCGGATGAGCGCCGAGGCGCACTAGTGGCGGACGAGTGAAGCGCGCAGCGCGGCAGCGGGCCGAGGTGCTCGCCGAGCGGCGTCGGACGGCGCCGATGCCGGTCGCCAGGTCGCACGCCGAGGTGCTCAACGACTACCTCACCTGGTAGAACTGGATCGACCAGGCCGACGGCGCGGCGACGGCGCCGTGACGGTGCGGGCGTGAAAGTCGCGACGCGGGGATCGTCGGTTTCGGTAGTGCCGCCATCGAGCTATGCGTGTGGCAGGCGCTCACACCTTGCGGCGCCGCTAGGACCACTGCGCAGCGCCCACCGGCCTGCGCGGCCTCCGCTGCCATGGGGGTGCGGGCGGGCCCGGCCCGACAGGGGCTCGGTCGCCATGGCCCCCCAACCTTGGTAGCCGGCCGTGGGCGGTGGCGGAGACCCGCTCGTAGCCGACGAGCGGATCTTCTGTAGTGCTTCACGGCTGGATTGAGACCGGCGTGCGCGGGGAATCGCGGGTTCGGCATAATGCTCCGCTCTGGGACCGGCCGAGCAGGAGATCGACTACTTGGGCGGCTGAGTCAGGCTCCGCGGGGGAGGTTCGATGCGATCGGTTGGGATGGTGCGAGGTTTTCTCCGGCCTGTGTCGGCTGGGGTGGTGCTGCTGACGCTGGTGAGCTGCGTGTACGGCGTCGGCGCCTGGGCAGGACGGGTCACCGTCGGCGGGCGGGTCGGTGACCGGGTCGAGTCGGGCGCAGCCGGCCCGGTCGGCGACCGGAGGGATCGAGACCGCCGCGGCTCGAACGGAGACAAGCTGGGGAGTCCGGCGTGGCGGGTGATGCGCATCGTGGACCAGGCATGATGTGGAGGGCTACACCGACCGGGACAGCGTGCGGGCGGGCGATCGGGTGCGCCTGTACGTGTCGACGACGGCCGGCCGGTTCAAGGTGGTGGCCTACCGGATGGGCTGGTACGGCGGCGCGCGGGCGCGGGCGGTGTGGACATCGTCGTGGCTGCGCGGCGTCCGGCAGACGCCGGCGCGGGTGACGCGGCAGCCGTGCATCGGGTGGATGCGCCGTGGCGGCCGTCGACCACGCTGGAGACCACCGGCTGGCCCCCCGGCATGTATCTGCTGCGGTTGGACACCGATCGGGGCGCGGTGCGCCGGTTCGTGCCGCTGGTGGTGCGAACCGCATCGGCCCGTGGGGCGGTGGTAATGGTCAACGCGAACACCACCTGGCAGGCGTACAACCAGTGGGGCGGCTACAGCCTGTACCGCGGCCCCACCGGCGGCGACGAGGACCGGGCCCGGGCGGTCACCTTCGACCGGCCCTACGACTACGGGGCAGGGGCCGGCGACTTCATCGGCGCCGAACTTCCGCTGCTGGCCTGGCCGAACGCCTCGGGCTGCCGCTGGCCTACGCGACCGACGTTGACCTGCACCGCGACCCGCACCTGCTCGACGGAGCCCGGGCCGTGATCACCCTCGGCCACGACGAGTACTGGTCACCGGCGATGCGTACGCACGTCACGCTGGCCCGCGACCGCGGAACCAACGTCGCCTTCCTCGGCGCGAACGCGATCTACCGGAAGATCCGCTTCGCCGCCACCCCGTTGGGTGCGCACCGGCACGCAGATCAGCTACAAGGACGCCACGGACCCGATCCCGACCCGGCCCAGGTCACCACCCAGTGGCGAGCCGCTCCGTCGAACGACCCGGAGAGCACCCTGACCGGCGCCCTCTACCAGTGCAACCCGGTCCGCGCCGACATGCTCATCACCGAGGCCGACCACTGGCTGCTCGCCGGGCTGAACCTGCCCGCCGGGCACACGGCTACCCGGCCTCGTCGGATCCGAGTACGACCGCGTCGACCTGACCGCCCCCACCCCTCGCCCCATCGAGGTGATCGCCCACTCCCCGCTCAGCTGCCACGGCGAGCCCGACCACTCCGACGTCGCCTACTACACCACTCCATCCGGCGCCGGTGTGATCAACGTCGGCACCAGCGACTGGATAGCCGCGCTCGACAGCGACGACCCAGACATCCGCCGGATCGTCCGCGGCATCACCACCACCCTGCTCACCACCTTCGCAGCCGGCCCCGCCGGACGAAGCACACCCCGCCCGCGACAACACCACCACGTACTACCCGGCCACCCGCTGATGCAGGCGCCACGGCAACGGCCGCGCCCAGCAGCGTCAGAGTCGGGCCGATGCTGATCTACCTGGCGGTAGGCCCTGTCGGGCCTTGTCGTCGTAGCGTGCGCGGTAGTTGCAGGGTGATCACCAGTCCACCGACGCCCAGGACGGCGCCGCTGGCCACGAGCACCATCCACAAGAACGACGTCTCAGGGAGGCGTGTGGCCGCCTCCGCTGCCGCCGCGGACAGGAGCCCGACATAGGTCCAGGTCATGGGTAGGCGTGCCGTTCGCGCCACCCACGTTCGGGCCTGCGCAGCCGGGCGTGCCCGACGCCGAGCAGCACACTGGTCAGGCTCGCGATGGCGAAGACATGGAAAGGGCCGAACTCGCCCGTGAGGTTGTAAATGAACAGGGCGGTCACGTTGACGCCGAGCAGGGACCCGGCGAGCAACCACCCGGACCGCCGATGCGTGAGATCTCCCTTGCGTCGAGCCACCACGCAGGCTCCACTGGCAATGGCGATCACCGCTAGAACCAGATGCGCCGTTCCCAGCGTCATGCTCTGAGCGTTTCAGCCACACCGGCTCCGGGCAACGCACCCGCCGGCTCACCACTCCGACGCACCCCAAGGCACTCACATGCCGCAAGTCGGGTGGGCGGTAGAGGTTGAGCGTTGCGGCCGCGATCCTGGCCGTCACCGGTGCCGAGCGGGGTGCGACGGTTCTCGTGAGGGACCAGTCGTACCCTCCCGATACCGTGACGCGCATGACGACGCTGTCGGATCGGCCGAGCGCCGCTCTGCTCGTTCTCTCTTCGGCTGCCGAACATCGAACTCCACGGTCCACTTCGGAATTCAATAGCGCGATCTAGTCGGCATGTGGAGAATACCCAGGAATGGGACGTGCCGCTGAGTCCGCGGCGCATCAATTGGCAAAATAGGTCAACGATTGAGACCTCATCCTGCTAAGGATCTGGCCGACCGAATCTTCTCGGTCGACGCGACGCAACGGGGGTTATCGTCGCCACCGCCGCGTAGATACGCCCTGCCGAAACTACGTGGCTTCCTCAATCTACAGGAGCGCGCCATGCGCACCAGGTTCATCTCTGCGCTGCTCTTCAGCGCCGCACTGGTCGCCGGTCCGCTGACCGACGACCGCCGCCGCGCCACCCCATCGCTTCCGACCGAAACCGGCTGCGCTGCGGCCAGGCCCTCACCCTGGACTTCCTCCGTCAGGTGGGCGGGTACCACGTGCCCTTCATCATCGACGCGGAAGGCAACAACGACGGCATCGTCTGCGGCCACGCCGTGTCGGACGACCCAATACAACAAGCTCTGCCCGGACGGCATTTGCGGAGTGCCGGTGATCTACAACTTCCGCGACAACGACCTGCCTGCGAGGCAGTGACCCCTGGCCCACCCGAGCTGGCCTTCGAGAAGCTCCCTCGGCTGCGACCCCTATCCGAGGCGAGCTGCGGGAGACCGGCCGGCCGTCACGGTAACCGCGGACCCCCACCGATCGCCGCAGCGTCGGCTTTCGCGGCATCCACCCGCCACTCGGCGTCGCCGGGAACCCATCAATTCGTCGAGCCGATCAACCCGTGCGCCTCGGCCCAGGCAGCGCGGTTCGATCCCACCCCTGATCACATTGCCCTCCGCCGGGCTATCAGCCGCCTGCCAGCCGAAACTCGCCATGCGCGGGGCCTCGCGCTTGGCCCCGCGGACGATCAACCCTTCCTGCGACATACGCTCAACGGATTGGAGTCCCACCATGACACGCGCCCGGCTGATAGCAACCGCTGCCTTGACGCTCCTGGCCACGGTTCTTTCCATTCTTTCCACGCCGGCGGCCAGCGCCGCGCCGCAGGAGAAGCACAACGCCACCCTTGCCGCCCTATGGACCGCGGTGCTGCAGACGCCCAGCGCGCAAAACTCCTTCGGCACCGGCGGTACGCCTTCGACTGCTGGGACCTCGGTGGCACCGTCGCGCCGCTTCATCCCATCGGCGCGATCTCGTGCACCGTGAAGCCCGGCACGAAGATCTTCGTCGTCGGCTTCTCGTTCGAGTGCAGCACGTTCGAGGGCAACGGCACGACGGAGGCCGAGCTGCGCACCTGCGCGCGCAACCTCAACCAGATCGCGCCCACGGTCACTCTCGACGGCCGGCCGGCTTCGGTGATCGAGGCCGAGACGCCGCTCCTACATATCACGTTGCCGGCGGACAACATCTTCGGGTTGCCCGCCGGTGAACAGGGGCTCTCCGTCGGTCACGGCTGGGTCGTACCGCAGCATCCGTTGACGCCGGGCACACACCAGTTCGTCATCCGCACCGGCGCGCTGGATCCCGTCACTACCCAGATCGTCGTCAAGCCCGGCCAAAAATAGTCGCACGCGTAGCGTGGCTGGGTGAGGCTGCGGGGTCCTGGCGCAGTCGTGGTCGAGGTCATCGACTACGAGGACAAGGCAGGCTACTGGCGGCACGCGTACCGCGTGACCCACGCGTCCCCGGTCGGCCCGGTGTTCGTCGGGGAGTTCTGGCGAGCGGTCGACGTCGACCGTGAGGGACCCAGGGAGGAGTGGGAGCGGAACAGGCCATCGGGGGGTAGCAGGGCACGGCGTCGGCCGTACCGCCCGTCACCAGTGCCGACCGCCCCCACCGGCGCCCCGGCAGGTAGACCCCGACACGGGCATGTGACGCCGCCAGCGACCTCTCGCTGTGCCCAGGAGTCGGCTTGGTAAGACATCCGCCCGTCGTGACGTCGACCACGGCTGTGCGGAAGGGCCGGCTGACGCGCGTCGAATCGCGCGCCGGTGCTGTGGAAACTGCTATAGCCCGATGTGGCGTGGTGGTTGGGCGAATGGGCGGACCTGAGGTAGGGCCAGCGCTCGACGGTTAGCGTCACCCGGTTGCCGTCCCGGGCGATCGTGGCGCAGTCCGGCAGCTCGTCCTTGGTTGTTGCGGTCATGCTGGTGTCCTCCTCTGTCGGCTGGCCGCCCTGCGCGGCCAGCAGGTCCCGGCGCTGTACGGCCCGCTGCCAGCGGGCCACGAAGCCGGTCATTCGGTGCCGCCGGTGGGCTCGACCCACAGCTGCGCGAGCACGACTCGCGCTTCGGGCGGGGTAAGGCCAGCCGCGGCCAGTAGTGCCCAGCTGACGCTGTCGAGGACATCGACGAGCGTGGACGCGGCCAGCAGCTCCACCTCGCCCAGTGCGGCGGTGTAGAGCGAAGTGCTGGCGACCGCGCGGCGGCCGGACGGGGCTAGGGGTCGGCACGGGAGAGGTTCGGGGTGGTTGGATTCGGTCACGGCGGAGCTCCAGTCCGTCGAGGACCCGGTCGGCCGCAGTCACGTGAACCGGCCGGGCCCGCCTTGTTGTGTGGGCCCGGCCGGTGCTCGCCGAGCAGGAGGTCCCCGCGCCGCCTGGCGCACAACCGGCGCACGCCAGGGCGCCCCACCACGACGCACGTTGACCAACGACGGCCACAGTCCTTGCAGGCCAGACGTGGTGCGGTTGTCATGGGCGCAGGTCGCGCCGAGGCGGCAGATCTTCCTCTACTGCCAGGCGCCGTAGCCGCCGAGTGGCCCACCGGCGGCCGTCGTAAGGACGAATACCGCCAACGCGGTATCCAGGTCGGGCACAGCGTGGATGATCGGGTCGTTGGACCTGGTGACCAGACCGCCTCGCCGTCCCGGAGCTCTCGATGACCGACGCACTGCCGGACCCCCGACCGCCGGAACCCCGCTCGCCGCAGCCTCTGCCCGCGGACCTGCTCCGGGTCGGGGACGCCGAGCGGCAGCAGGCGGTCACCGCGCTCGGCGAGCACTACGCCGCCGGCCGCCTCGACCAGGACGAGTACGACACCCGCATCCAGACCGCGTACGCGGCGAGGACGCGGGTCGACCTGCAGGGCCTGTTCGGCGACCTGCCGGAGCCGGTGCCGTTCCGCGCGGCCGGGCACCAGCCGGCCGGGACGCACCAGGTGGGCTGGCAGGCCGGCCGGGACGCCCGCGACCGGCCCCGGCGCCGGACCGGGGCGCCGGTGATCCCGGTGATCATGGCGATCGCGATCTTCCTCGGGGTGAGCCTGCTGGTGCACTTCCCGGTGGTGCCGCTGCTGTTCCTGCTGATCTGGATCGGCGCCGGGCGCCGGCGCGGCTGGGGCGGCGGCCCGGGCCCACGCATGTACCGCTGAGCCGCGCGCCGGCGCGCGGCGTGCTCGATCATGGCGTGGTGATCGATCTCGACGCGCTGGTGCGACGGGCGCTGGCTCGGCCCGGGCGGCGGCCCCTGATCGGCATCGCCGGGCCACCGGGAGCGGGGAAGTCGACGCTGGCGGAGCGGCTGGTCACCGCGGTCGGGCCGGCCGCGGCCTGGGTGCCGATGGACGGCTTCCACCTCGCCGACGTCGCGCTCGACCGGCTCGGGCTGCGGGCCCGGATGGGCGCGCCGGAGACCTTCGACGGCTGGGGCTACCTGGCGCTGCTGCGCCGGCTCGCGGTCGAGACCGACCACCCGGTCTGGGCGCCGGGCTTCGAGCGCACGCTGGAGCAGCCGCTGGCCGGCAGCATCCCGGTCGATCCCGAGGTCCGGCTGGTCGTCACCGAGGGAAACTACCTGCTGCTCGACCGGCCGCCCTGGCCGCAGGTGCGGGCCGCGCTCAGCGAGGTCTGGTACGTCGAGGCCGACGCCGGCGTCCGGCTGGAGCGGCTGCTCGCCCGGCACGTCGAGTTCGGCAAGAGCCCGGCCGAGGCCAGGGCCTGGGTGGCAGCGGTGGACGAGCCGAACGCGCGCCTGGTCGAGCGGCGCCGGGACGCGGCCGACCTGATCGTCCGGCCGTGACCGCGGCTCAGCCGCGCTTGCACTCGAAGGTGACCGAGTCGTCGTTGATGCCGAGCTGGCTGGGGCCGGCGCAGTCCCGGCCGGTGAAGGAGATCTCGCCGATGCCGCCGACCATCTGCGACCCGGTGATCCGGTAGCCGGCCGCGGGCAGCCGGGACCGCCAGAAGTCGTACCCGGTCTTGCCGTCGGAGACGGTGAGCGTGGCCTTGATCTCGCCGCCCTCGACCGCGACCGGGCCGACCCTGGTGCCGGGCGGCACCGGGAAGCCGGCCGGCAGCACCCCGGGCTCGCCGGCGACCGGGGCCGGCGGGCTGGTCAGCGCACCGGCGGCCGCGCTCGGCGTGGTGGCGGCCGGGGCGGGCGTGCCGGCGGCGGTGGGCGGCGCCGGGGCGGCGGTCCCGCTGTCGCTGCTGCAGCCGGCGAGCGCGAGCGCGGCGGCGAGCACCCCGGCGGCGACGGCGGTACGCGAGGTCATCGGTGGTCCCTTCGATGCGGCGGTTGGCGCCGATCCAACCGCTGCGCACGCACCGCCCGCAGGCTAATTCCGTTGGCAGCGGAACTGGACGTGCTGGCCGCTGACGCCGAGCTGGCTTCCGGTCACGCAGCCGTTGCCGCTGAACGGGATCGCGCCGATCGCGTCGTGCACCGTGATCGTGCCGACCGTGTAGCCGGCCGCGGGCAGCTGCTTCTGCCAGAACGACGTCGCCTCGTCGCCGTCCGGCACGTTCATCGGCGCCGTGATGTCGGTGGTGCGGACGGCGACCCGGCCGATCGTGGTGCCGGACGGCAGCGGGAACCCGGCCGGGATCTGGCCGGCCTTGACGTTGCCGCCGTTGGGCGGGTTGGTGATGAGGTTGCCGCCGGAGGCGCTGGCGTCGGGGCGCCCGTTGAGCGCACCGGTCGGCAGCGTGGGGGTCTGCGGGGCGGAGCCGGTCGTCTGGTCGCTGCCGCAACCGGCGAGCGCGATGCCGGCCGTGACGAGCAGGGCGGCGAGGGCTGCGGAGCGCGGGGTCATCACTCGATCCTTCGGCGGGTCAGGGCTGGGGCTACTGGAGCATCAAACCGGATGGTCGGGGCGGATACCGTGCCGGGTGCACGTCGAGTACAGGGTCTGCCACGACGCCGCCGGAGTGGAATCCCTGATTGAGGGGGATGACCGGCCCTTCCGCTCGGGCGACGCGGCGGTGGCCTGGACGGGCCCCGACGTCCGGTCCTTCTGGGTCATCGTCGACGGCCGGCGGGCCTGACCCGGCCGGCCATCCGTTCTGCAGCGGGACACGCCTGTTGCAGGTTCCCCCGGACGGGGGGTTGACCCGCACGGCCGGATGGCCCAACGTTGGGAACGTTCCCAGCCCGTCCCAGTCCTGGTGAGCCCTATCCGGGCCGGCGGCGCCAGGCAGCGTCAGGAGACCTGCCATGCCGCTCGCGCGCCGGCGTACCCCGCTGCTGATCGCCCTGGCCGTGCTGTCCCTGCTGGCCGCGTTCCTGGCGGTGCCGCCGGGGCGGGCCGGCGCCGCCGTCTGCGGGACGGCGAACGCGGCGCTCGGCCGGCCGGCGACCGCGTCCTCCACCGAGAACGCCTCCTTCCCGGCCGGCAACGCGGTCGACGGCAACCAGGGCACCCGCTGGTCGAGCGCGTTCAGCGACCCGCAGTGGGTGCAGGTCGACCTCGGGAGCGAGCACGACCGTCTGCGGGGTCACGCTCAGCTGGGAGACGGCGTTCGCGCGGTCGTTCCAGATCCAGGTCGCGCCGGCCGCGAACGGTCCGTTCACCACCGTCTTCTCGACCACGACCGGCACCGGCGGCACCCAGAACCTCACCGTCAACGGCACCGGCCGGTTCGTCCGGATGACCGGCACGGCCCGGGCGACCCAGTGGGGCTACTCGCTGTGGGAGCTCGCCGTGCGCACCGACCGCGCCCAGCACGCCGCCGCCGGACGCGTTCTGGGGCGACACCGCGTCCATCCCGCCGGCCCAGAACGTGCTGATGGTCAAGGTGCTCAACCGCACCAACGGCCAGTTCCCGGACAGCCAGGTGTTCTGGACCTTCGGCGGGCAGACGCACTCGATCGCCGAGCAGCCGTTCGTCGACATGCCGGCGAACTCGGCCGGCCGGATGGTCTTCCATCTCGGCAGCGCGACCAGCCAGTTCACCGACTTCATCGAGTTCACGGTCGGGCCGGACGTGTTCAACGGCAACACCACCCGGGTCGACGGCTTCGGGCTCAAGCTGGCGCTGCGGCTGCGCGCGCACGACGGGTCCGACGTCCAGGTCGGCGAGGACCAGGCGACGTTCGCGCAGACCCGGGCGGCGACCTTCCAGCAGTTCGTCAACGAGGTGCCGGCCGAGTTCAAGGTGCTCGCGCAGGACCCGGCGCAGGTGCGCATCCCGTCCCCGGGCAACCACCCGTCGTTCCGGGCCGGCGGGGTCAACGCGAACTACTTCGCCGCGTACGCGTCCTCGGTCGGCATCAACGCGCCGACGTCGGACATCTTCGGCTGCGCCGGGGTGCTGGCCCAGGACCCGAACCACTGCGCGGCGCTGAACCGGCACGTCGCCCAGCTGCCGCAGGCGCAGTGGAACACCCCGTCGCTCTACTACCAGGCGTCGCCGGCCAACTGGTACGCGAAGTTCTGGCACGACCACGCGATCAACCACCTCGCGTACGGCTTCCCGTACGACGACGTGGCCGGCCAGTCCTCGTTCATCTCGCACGCCGACCCGCAGTGGCTGCTGGTCGCGTCGGCTCGTGCGCCTCCACCGGTCGGGGCCAGCGACTCGCCGTGCCGGCGCCGGGCCAGCTCGAGGCGGGGGAGGAGGCGGGTCGGGTCGACGGTGCTCGGGGACTCGCCGGTGCGCACGGCGCCGGCATGCCGGTAGAACGGCTCGGCGTTCGGGTCGGAGTCGATCTCCAGCGCGGTCATGCCGAGCCGGGCGGCGATCCGCGACCGCGTGCCGGAGCAGCAGCCCGCCGACACCGCGGCCGATCGCGGACGGGTCGACGAACAGGCCGGCGAGCTCGCCGACCGGCGGCTCGCCCGCGACCCGGGCGTAGCCGAGCAGCGTCCCCGCCTCCTCCGCGACGACCAGCCGGACGCCGTCGCACCAGGCCGGGTCGATGGTCAGGTCGTCCCGGCAGGCGTCCAGGAACGCCGGGTCGTAGCCCCAGTGGCCCTTGCTCCGCAGCGCCAGCGCCGAGATCGCCGCCGCCTCCTCGGCGCGCGCCGGCCGGACGGTCACCAGCCGCGGGCGCGCCACTCCGGGATGGACGGACGCTCGGCGCCGAGCGTGGTGTCGTTGCCGTGGCCCGGGTAGACCCAGGTCGAGTCGCCGTAGCGGGCCGAAGACCCGCGCCTCCAGGTCGTCCATCAGCGAGCCGAAGCCGCTGCGGGTCCTGCTGGGTGTTGCCCGGCCCGCCCGGGAACAGCGAGTCGCCGGTGAACAGGTGCACGACCCCGTCCTGCGGGTCCTGGTACGCGCAGCGCGATCGAGCCCGGGGTGTGGCCGCGCAGATGGATCACGGTCAGCCCGGACGAGCCGACCGACACGGTGTCCCCGTGCTCGACCGTCTCGGTCGACCGGCACCGGCAGCTCCGGCGCGTCCAGCTCGTGCGCGACCGTGCGGGCGCCGGTGCGCTCGACCACCTCGCGCAGCGCCTGCCAGTGGTCGCCGTGCCGGTGGGTGGTGACGACGGTGGCCAGCGGCGTGTCGCCGACCAGCTCGAGCAGCCGGTCGGCCTCGTTGGCCGCGTCGATCAGCAGCCCCTCGCCGGTGGACCGGTCCAGCCAGCAGGTAGGCGTTGTTGTCCATCGGCCCGACGGCCAGCTTGTGATCGTCAGCGCCGCCCAGCTCGCGGGTGTCGGCCGGACCGCCGACGGTCACGTCCCCGGTGTAGGTCATGCTCCGCATCCTGCCGCACGGCGTACCCTCGACCTGCACCGCGGGAGGTCGCGATGTCGTACGAGACCGGAGCCCCGCCGCCATCCGACCACCAGCCGGTCAAGGTCCAGCCCGCCGAGGTCGTCGGCAGCCACGACGTCGGCCCGGCCCGCCCGGCCAGGCAGTTCGACGCGACCACGGCGATCCTCCCTGGGCCGACCGCCGGGCACCACGACCTACCGGCTGCGCGGCCACCGAGACCGCGCAGACCGACGACTGACGCGCTCCGGGAAGAAACTGTCGGACCCGGTCGCTACGGTAGGGCCGACCTTCCCTCCCGTCGGCCGGAGAGAGAAACACCCTGTGGCAGACCGTCTCGTCGTGCGCGGCGCGCGCGAGCACAACCTCAAGGACGTCCACCTCGACCTGCCCCGCGACAGCCTGATCGTGTTCACCGGGCTGTCCGGGTCGGGCAAGTCCAGCCTGGCCTTCGACACGATCTTCGCCGAGGGCCAGCGCCGCTACGTGGAGTCGCTGTCGCGCGTACGCGCGGCAGTTCCTCGGCCAGATGGACAAGCCCGACGTCGACTTCATCGAGGGCCTGTCGCCGGCGGTCTCGATCGACCAGAAGTCGACCACCCGCAACCCGCGGTCGACCGTCGGCACGATCACCGAGGTCTACGACTACCTCCGGCTGCTCTACGCGCGGGCCGGCCGGCCGCACTGCCCGAAGTGCGGCCGGCCGATCACCCGGCAGACCCCGCAGCAGATCGTCGACCGGGTGCTGGAGATGGCCGAGGGCACCCGGTTCCAGGTGCTCGCCCCGGTGATCCGCGGCCGCAAGGGCGAGTACGTCGACCTGTTCGGCGAGCTGCAGACCAAGGGCTACTCCCGGGTCCGGGTCGACGGCGTGGTGCACTCGCTGACCGAGCCGCCGAAGCTGAAGAAGCAGGAGAAGCACACGATCGAGGTGGTCGTCGACCGGCTGGTCGGTGCGCGAGTCGTCCAAGCGCCGGCTCACCGACTCGGTGGAGACCGCGCTCGGCCTGGCCGGCGGGCTGGTCATCCTCGACTTCGTCGACCTGCCCGAGGACGACCCGCACCGGGAGCGCACCTTCTCCGAGCACCTGGCCTGCCTCTACGACGACCTGTCGTTCGAGGCGCTGGAGCCGCGGTCGTTCTCGTTCAACTCGCCGTTCGGCGCCTGCC
The DNA here is from genome assembly GCA_963770145.1 of uncultured Actinomycetota bacterium. Taxonomy (GTDB): domain Bacteria; phylum Actinomycetota; class Actinomycetes; order Mycobacteriales; family CADCTP01; genus CADCTP01. The sequence continues at coordinate 234,104 of CAVYOJ010000014.1, forward strand.
CGGAGTGCACCGGGCTCGGCACCCGCAAGGAGGTCGACCCGGAGCTGGTCGTGCCGGACCCGGAGCGGACGCTGCGGGAGGGCGCGATCTCGCCGTGGGGCACCGGCCAGACCGCGGAGTACTTCCTCCGGCTGCTCACCGCGCTCGGCGACGCGATCGGCTTCACGATCGACACCCCGTGGGAGCGGCTGCCGGCCCGGGCGCAGAAGGCGATCCTGTACGGGCACGACACGCAGGTGCACGTCCGCTACAAGAACCGGTACGGCCGGGAGCGGGCCTACTACGCCGTCGTACGAGGGCGTCGTGCCGTTCCTGGAGCGGCGGCACGCGGAGACCGACTCGGACTTCAGCCGGGAGAAGTACGAGGGCTACATGCGCGAGGTGCCCTGCCCGGCGTGCGGCGGGGCCCGGCTCAAGCCGGAGGTGCTCGCGGTGACGCTCGGCGGCAAGTCGATCGCCGAGGTGTCCGAGCTGTCGATCGGCGACGCGGCGGAGTTCCTGCGCGCGCTGGAGCCTGACCGAGCGGGAGCGGATGATCGCCGAGCGGGTGCTCAAGGAGGTGCACGCGCGGCTCGGGCTTCCTGGTCGACGTCGGGCTGGACTACCTGTCCCTCGACCGGCCGGCGGCGACCCTGGCCGGCGGCGAGGCGCAGCGGATCCGGCTGGCCACCCAGATCGGCTCCGGCCTGGTCGGCGTGCTCTACGTGCTGGACGAGCCGTCGATCGGGCTGCACCAGCGGGACAACCGGCGGCTGATCGAGACGCTGCTCCGGCTGCGCGAGCTCGGCAACACGCTGATCGTCGTCGAGCACGACGAGGACACCATCCGCACCGCCGACTGGGTCGTCGACATCGGCCCCGGCGCCGGCGAGCACGGCGGCGAGATCGTGGTGTCCGGCACGGTCGAGGACCTGCTGGCGGCCGAGCGGTCGATGACCGGGGCCTACCTGTCCGGCCGGCGGGAGATCCCGCTGCCGCGCAGCCGGCGACCGCGTCATCCCCGGCCGGGAGCTGGTGGTCGAGGGCGCCCGCGAGCACAACCTGCGCGACGTCGACGTGGCGTTCCCGCTCGGCACCTTCATCGCGGTCACCGGCGTGTCCGGGTCGGGCAAGTCGACGCTGGTCAACGACATCCTCTACACGGCGCTGGCCAACCGGCTCAACGGCGCGCGGATGGTGCCCGGCCGGCACAAGCGGGTGCAGCGGCGTCGACGAGCTCGACAAGGTCGTCGGCGTCGACCAGTCGCCGATCGGGCGCACCCCGCGGTCCAACCCGGCGACGTACACCGGGCGTGTTCGACCACATGCGGCGGCTGTTCGCGGAGACCACCGAGGCGAAGGTCCGCGGCTACCAGCCGGGCCGGTTCTCGTTCAACGTCAAGGGCGGGCGCTGCGAGGCCTGCGCCGGCGACGGCACGATCAAGATCGAGATGAACTTCCTCCCGGACGTGTACGTCCCGTGCGAGGTCTGCGGCGGCGCCCGGTACAACCGGGAGACGCTCGAGGTGCACTACAAGGGCAAGACCATCGCCGAGGTGCTGGACATGCCGATCGAGGAGGCGGCCGAGTTCTTCGCGGCCGTCCCGGCGATCTCCCGGCACCTGACAGACGCTGGTCGACGTCGGCCTCGGCTACGTGCGGCTGGGCCAGCCGGCGCCGACCCTGTCCGGCGGCGAGGCGCAGCGGGTCAAGCTCGCCTCCGAGCTGCAGAAGCGGCCGACCGGCCGGACGGTCTACGTGCTGGACGAGCCGACCACCGGTCTGCACTTCGAGGACGTGCGCAAGCTGCTCGGGGTGCTCGGCAGGCTGGTCGACGCGGGCAACACGGTGATCGTCATCGAGCACAACCTCGACGTGATCAAGACCGCCGACTGGGTGATCGACATGGGCCCGGAGGGCGGCAGCGGCGGCGGGACGGTGGTCGCGACGGCACGCCGGAGGACATCGCGGCGGTGCCGGACAGCCACACCGGCCGGTTCCTGGCCGGGATCCTCGGGCCGCGGGCGGCGGGCGAAGTCTGCGCCGCGGAAGAAGCCGGCCACCCGCAAGCCGCGGGCGAAGGTCTCCGCCTGACCCGGCTGCCCGTGGTCTCCTGGACGCATGGGGGACTGGTGGCAGCACAACATCGTCGATGCCGGCAAGCTGCCGCTGCTGCTGTGCTCGGCCGCTTTCGTGGTGACGTTCCTCAGCACCCGGGTGATCACGCGGATGATCCGGGCCGGCGTCGGCCCGTTCCGGGACAACGTCCGCCCCGGCGGGACCCACGTGCACCACGCGGTCTACGGCGTGGTGCTGCTCGTGCTCGGCGCGCTGGTCTCGGTCGGCTCCGCCGGCCCGCCGTACCAGGAGCTGGCCGCGGTCGCGGTCGGCGCCGGCACGTCGCTGGTGCTCGACGAGTTCGCGCTGATCCTGCACCTGCAGGACGTGTACTGGACGCAGGAGGGGCGGCTGTCCGTCGAGATGGTCAGCCTCACCGCCGGTTGCCTGCTGTTCGCGCTCGTCGGCGTGCTGCCGTTCGGGATCGACGAGGTCGGGCCGGCGGAGCTGACCGTGCGCGGCGGCCTCGCGACCGCCTCGGTGGTGCATGCGCTGCTGGTGCTGACCTGCGCGGCCAAGGGCAAGTACCGCACCGGCCTGTTCGGCTGCTTCCTGCCGGGGATCGCCTGGTTCGGCGCGTTCCGGCTGGCCCGGCCGGGGTCGTTGTGGGCGCGGCACCGGTACCACGGGCACAAGCTGGCCCGGGCCGAGCGGCGGGCGAAGCGGTTCGACGCCCGCTGGGACCCGATCGGCGACTGGCTCGGCCATCTCGTCGCCGGCACCCCGACGGACTCGACCGACGCACCGAAGGGCGACGCCGGTCGTTAGCCAGGCACGAACGACCCCCGCACCGCGGCACACGGACTGCTGCGGTACGGGGGTCGGTCGTCTCGTCCCGGGCCCGGCCCGGACGGCGCGTGGCCCGGACGGGGGCGTACGAAGGAGCACGGCGGTCGCCCACGCCGCGACGCGGCAGGCTGCGCTGCGACCGTGACCCGGGAGCCGCGTACGGGGGAGGCGGTGCCGCGTGGGGGACGCCACGGGTGCGGGCGCGCCGTGCGGGGGAGCCGTGCCGGTGCGGGAGAGGGGACTGGCCGTGCGACAGCCGCGTCGTCCGCGGCGGTTCGTGCTGCCGTGCTGAGGGTCGGTCGCCGGCGCGGTCACCCGGGGACACCGTCCGCGTTGGGGGAGGCTGGCCGCGTCGGGAGGGCGCCGGGGCGCTGCCGTGCGGGGGAGCCGGGCCGTGCGGGGAGGCTGGGCCGAGCGAGGGACGTCGGGACCGGAAGCTGACGCAGAGCGTAGCGGCGCGCGGAGATCGACTACAGGTCCGACACGGCCGAGGTTGCCCGCGTCACTCTCCGCCCAGCATCCGCGCGATCTCGGCGTCGAGCGCCGGTGCCCAGGGCTCCCCGCCCGGCGGTACGACCGCGTCGGTCTCGGCCAGGAACTCGCGGATCGGCCCGGCCGGCACGGTCACGACGCACGGCAGCGACGCCGACCGCAGGGTGAGCGTGACGTGCTCGTCCTGCCGCGACATCGACACGTGGCCGGCGGGGCGGGCCGGCACCGGCGTCCCGCCGCTCGGCCGCCAGCACCGCGCGCAGCGCGTCCCGCAGCACCACCCAGCGACCGCGCAGCAGCGCCGGGTGCGGCGGCCGGGCGCCGACCACGACGACGACCGCGAGCGGGTCACTGTCCACCCAGGACAGCCGCAGCACCGGAAGGTGCCCCCGCCACGGCCGACCGTCGCCCAGGACGATCTCGCAGCTGACGGTCTCGGTCATCGGGTTCCCGGGTGCTCCGGCGGGGTGGGGTGTCCCCGCAGCGTCGCACTCCCGGGCGCCGGTCGCCAGTCGGCCGGACGGCCGTCGCGGGCGGGCCCCGGGACGCCGGCGCCGCGCGTACCCTCGGCCCGTGCCCGACCCGTCGACGTACCGCCCCGCGCCGGGCACGATCCCGGAGGACCCGGGCGTCTACAAGTTCCGCGACGAGCGCGGCCGGGTCATCTACGTCGGCAAGGCGAAGAGCCTGCGGCAGCGGCTGAACAGCTACTTCGCCGACGTCTGCCGGCCTGCACGCGCGGACCCGGCAGATGGTCACCAGCGCGGCCAGCGTCGAGTGGACGGTGGTGTCGCACCGAGGTCGAGGCGCTGCAGCTGGAGTACACCTGGATCAAGGAGTTCGACCCGCGGTTCAACGTCCGCTACCGCGACGACAAGTCGTACCCGAGCCTGGCCGTGACGCTGTACGAGGAGTACCCGCGGCTGCAGGTGATGCGCGGGGCCAAGCGCAAGGGCGTGCGCTACTTCGGGCCGTACGCGCACGCCTGGGCCATCCGGGAGACGCTCGACCTGCTGCTGCGGGTGTTCCCGGCCCGGACCTGCTCGCGCCGGGGTGTTCAAGCGGGCCGGCCAGATCGGCCGGCCCTGCCTGCTCGGCTACATCGGCAAGTGCTCGGCGCCGTGCGTCGGCCGGGTCACGCCGAGGAGCACCGGGCGCATCGTCGACGACTTCTGCGACTTCATGGCCGGCAAGACCGACCTGATGATCCGCCGGCTGGAGCGGGAGATGGCGGCCGCCGTCGGCGGAGCTGGAGTTCGAGCGGGCGGCCCGGCTGCGCGACGACCTCGGCGCGCTGCGCCGGGCGATGGAGAAGCAGGCGGTCGTCTTCGGCGACGGCACCGACGCCGACGTGGTCGCGTTCGCCGAGGACGCGCTGGAGGCCGCGGTGCAGGTCTTCCACGTCCGCGGCGGGCGGGTGCGCGGCCAGCGCGGCTGGGTGGTGGACAAGGTCGAGGACGTCACCACCGGCGACCTGGTCGAGCAGTTCTGCCTGCAGGTGTACGGCGGGACGACGACGCCGACACCGTGCCGCGCGAGATGCTGGTCCCGGAGCTGCCGCCGGACCAGCCGAGGTGCTGGAGCAGCTGCTGCAGGAGCTGCGCGGCGCCCGGGTGACGCTGCGGGTGCCGCAGCGCGGGGACAAGCGGGCGCTGCTGGAGACCGTCGCCCGCAACGCCCAGCAGTCCTTCCAGCAGCACAAGCTCAAGCGGGCCACCGACCTGACCGCCCGGTCCCAGGCGCTGGCCGAGCTGCAGGACGCGCTCGGGCTGGACACGCGCGCCGCTGCGGATCGAGTGCTTCGACGTCTCGCACGTGCAGGGCACCAACGTGGTCGCCTCGATGGTGGTGTTCGAGGACGGGCTGCCGCGCAAGTCGGAGTACCGCCGGTTCGCGATCCGCGGCACCGGCGGCCGGACCCGTCGAGGGGCCGATCACCGAGGGCGGCGACGTGCAGTGGATCCACGAGGCGGTGCGCCGGCGGATGGCCCGCTACCTGGACGAGCGGATCGACACCGGCGAGGAGGCCGACGACACCGGGGACGACGAGGGCGACCCGGCCGCGGCGCCGCAGCGGCCGAGCCCGGTCGACCCGGAGACCGGCCGGCCGCGCAAGTTCGCCTACCCGCCGAACCTGCTCGTCGTCGACGGCGGCGCCCCGCAGGTCGCCGCGGCCGCGGCCGCGCTGGCCGAGCTCGGCATCGACGACGTCGCGCTCGTGCGGGCTGGCCAAGCGGCTGGAGGAGGTCTGGCTGCCCGGCGAGGACCGAGCCGGTGATCCTGCCGCGCACGTCCGAGGCGCTGTACCTGCTGCAGCGGGTCCGGGACGAGGCGCACCGGTTCGCGATCACGTACCACCGGCAGAAGCGGTCGCGGGCGATGACGACCTCGGCGCTGGACGGGGTGCCGGGGCTGGGCGAGACCCGGAAGAAGGCGCTGCTGACCCGGTTCGGCTCGCTGAAGCGGCTCCGCGCGGCGTCGGTGGAGGACATCATGGCGGTTCCAGGGGTGGGCCGGCGGACCGCCGAGGCGGTCGCCGCCGCGCTGCGCCGGGAGGACGCCCAGCCGGGTCCGGCGGTGGACCCGATCACCGGGGAGGTGCTCGATGGCTGACGTCCGGCCTCGAGGTCGTGGTCGTCACCGGGCTGTCCGGGGCGCGGCCGGAGCACCGCCGCCAAGTGCCTGGAGGACCTCGGCTACTACGTCGTGGACAACCTGCCGCCGTCGCTGATCGCCGCGATGGTCGACCTCGGCAGCCACACGTCCGGCGAGGTCACCCGGATCGCGGTGGTGGTCGACGTGCGCAGCCGGGCGTTCTCGGCCGACCTGCGCAGCGTGATCGGCGAGCTGGACGAGCAGGGCTACCGGCCGCGGGTGCTGTTCCTCGAGGCGGCCGACGAGGTGCTCGTCCGCCGGTTCGAGAACGACCGCCGGGCCCACCCGCTGCAGGGCGGCGGCCGGCTGGTCGACGGCATCGCGGCCGAGCGGGAGCTGCTGTCCGACCTGCACGCGGTGGCCGACCTCGTGGTCGACACCAGCCGGCTGTCCGTGCACGACCTGCGCCGGCAGCTCGAGCTCGAGTTCAGCGGCGGGGCGGTGCCGGCGCTGCGGGCGACGGTGCTCTCGTTCGGCTTCAAGTACGGGCTGCCGCTGGACGCCGACCTCGTCGCGGACGTGCGGTTCCTGCCCAACCCGCACTGGATCCCGGAGCTGCGGCCGCACACCGGCCAGGACCCGGACGTACGGGACTACGTGCTGTCGCAGGAGGGCGCCGGCCGGTTCCTCGACGTCTACGCCGAGCTGCTGCGCCTGGTCGGCGCCGGCTACCAGCGGGAGGGCAAGCGCTACCTGACGCTGGCGATCGGCTGCACCGGCGGCAAGCACCGGTCGGTCGCGATGGCCGAGGAGATCGCCAAGCGGCTGGCCGGCGACGGCGTGCAGACACGTGGCGCACCGGGACCTGGCGCACCGGGACACTCGGGCCGGTGACCGTAGCCGGCCGGCCCGCGGGTGGTCGCGCTCGGCGGCGGGCACGGGCTGGCCGCGTCGCTGGCCGCGCTGCGCCGGCTCACCCCGGACGTGACCGCGGTGGTGACGGTCGCCGACGACGGCGGCTCGTCCGGCCGGCTGCGCCGGGAGCTCGGCGCGCTGCCGCCGGGCGACCTGCGGATGGCGCTGGCCGCGCTGGCCGGCGACGACGACTGGGGCCGCACCTGGGCCGGCGTGCTGCAGCACCGGTTCGGCGGCACCGGCGCGCTGGCCGGCCACCCGGTCGGCAACCTGCTGCTGACCGGGCTGGCCGAGGACGCTCGGCGAGCCGGTGCCGGCGCTGGACCTGGTCGCCCGGATGGTCGGCGCGGTCGGCCGGGTGCTGCCGATGAGCCCGCAGCCGCTGGAGATCGCGGCCGAGGTGACCGGGCTGGACGACGCCGACCCGGACCGGGTGCACCGGATCCGCGGCCAGGTCGCGGTGGCCACCACGGTCGGCCGGGTCGAGTCGGTGTCGCTGGTGCCGCCCGCGCCGCCGGCCTGCCCGGAGGCGGTGGCCGCGGTCGCAGGCGGCCGACCTGGTCGTGCTCGGCCCGGGCTCCTGGTTCACCAGCGTGCTGCCGCACCTGCTGGTGCCCGACCTGCTCGACGCGCTGGTCCGCACCCGCGGCCCGCCGGGTCGTCGCGCTCAACCTGGCCGCGCAGCCGGGCGAGACCGCCGGCTTCTCTCCGCAGCAGCACCTCGAGGTGCTCGCGGCGCACGCGCCGCGGCTGCGGGTGGACGCGGTCGTGGCGGACACCGACGCGGTGACCGACGCACGTGGTCTGATGTCGGGCGTGTCCGCGCTCGGCGCCCGGCTCGTGCTCGCCCCGGTGGCGGCCGGCGACGGCACCGCGCGGCACGATCCCGGGCGGCTCGCCGCGGCATACCGGGACGGTGCTGGAGGAGTTGCCGGCTGTCGTGGAACAGGCAGCCGGAAGTGTGTCCGACGGGGGACGGGAAGCGGGGATACGCCAGTGGCGATGACGGCGTCGGTGAAGGACGAGCTCAGTCGCTTGTCGGTGACCAAGACCTGCGACCGGCGGGCGGAGATCTCCGCGCTGCTGCGGTTCGCGGGCGGGCTGCACATCGTCGGCGGCCGGGTGGTGGTCGAGGCGGAGCTGGACACCGGCTCGACCGCGCGCCGGCTGCGCCGGGACATCGCCGAGGTGTACGGGCACGCCAGCGAGGTGCAGGTGCTCGCCGGCTCGCGGGCTGCGCAAGGGCAACCGCTACATCGTCCGGGTGGTCAAGGACGGCGAGGGGCTGGCCCGGCAGACCGGCCTGCTCGACCAGCGCGGCCGGCCGGTACGCGGGCTGCCGCCGCAGGTCGGTCTCCGGCGGGGTCTGCGACGCGGAGGCGGCCTGGCGGGGCGCGTTCCTGGCGCACGGCTCGCTCACCGAGCCGGGCCGGTCGTCGTCGCTGGAGATCACCTGTCCCGGGCCGGAGGCGGCGCTGGCGCTGGTCGGCGCGGCCCGCCGGATGGGCATCCAGGCCAAGGCGCGCGAGGTGCGCGGGATCGACCGGGTGGTGGTCCGGGACGGCGACGCGATCGGCGCGCTGCTGACCAGGCTCGGCGCGCACGAGAGCGTGCTGGCCTGGGAGGAGCGGCGGATGCGCCGGGAGGTGCGGGCGACCGCCAACCGGCTGGCCAACTTCGACGACGCCAACCTGCGCCGGTCGGCCCGGGCCGCGGTGGCGGCCGGCGCCCGGGTGGCAGCGGGCGCTGGAGATCCTCGGCGACGACCTGCCCGACCACCTGGCCGAGGCCGGCCGGCTGCGGCTGGAGCACAAGCAGGCGTCGCTGGAGGAGCTCGGCCAGCTCGCCGACCCGCCGATGACCAAGGACGCGGTGGCCGGGCGGATCCGGCGGCTGCTCGCGCTGGCCGACAAGCGGGCCGCCGACCTCGGCATCCCCGACACCGAGGCCGCCGTCACCCCCGAGATGCTCGCGCCCTGACGCCGGCGGGCCGCGCTCGCTACGGGTTGGGTTCGCGGAAGACGGGGTCGAGGGGGTCGGGTCCCTGCTCCGGCGGAGGCGCGGGCAGCGTCGTGTCCGAGCCGGGCTCCTCCTCCGGCGACCGTCGACCCCGGCGGCCCGCAACTTCTCCAGGAGCGCCTGCTCGTCGGCGTCCAGCGGCCTGGCGTCGCGCTCGCTCGTCGCCCGGTTCGCCCTCTTCGCTCTTGGTGTCCATCGCCGAGTCGGGTACGGGTCCGTCAACCATGCCGCTGCCATACCCGATCGCCGCCGCGCCGATGCAGGCCACCGGCGGTTGTCCACAGGCTCAGGCTCGGTTCGGACCGGGCTCTGACGCCCGGTAGGGTCGTTTCCGCACACACCACCAGCAGGGAGGTCCACCGTGACGGTCCGCGTCGGCATGAACGGCTTCGGCCGCATCGGCCGCAACTTCTGGCGCGCGGTCGATGCCGGCGACCACGACATCGAGATCGTCGCCGCCAACGACCTCGGTGACGTGAAGACGATGGCCCACCTGCTCAAGTACGACTCGCATGCTCGGCCCGCTCAAGCACCACGTGGAGACCACCGACGGCGGCATCGCGGTCGACGGCAAGGAGATCAAGATCCTGGCCGAGCGCGACCCGGGCGCGCTGCCCTGGGGCGACCTCGGCGTCGACGTGGTGATCGAGTCGACCGGCTTCTTCACCAAGGCCGACGAGGCCCGCAAGCACGTCGACCAGGGCGGCGCCAAGAAGGTCATCATCTCCGCGCCGGCCAGCGGCGAGGACCTCACGATCGTGCTCGGCGCCAACGACTCGATGTACGACGGGTCCCAGACGATCATCTCCAACGCGTCCTGCACCACCAACTGCCTGGCCCCGCTGGCCAAGGTGCTGCTCGACGCGTTCGGCATCGAGCGCGGCCTGATGACCACCGTCCACGCCTACACGCAGGACCAGAACCTGCAGGACGCCCCGCACAAGGACCTGCGCCGGGCGCGCGCCGCGGCGATCAACGTCATCCCGACCAGCACCGGCGCGGCCAAGGCGATCGGGCTGGTGCTGCCCGAGCTGCAGGGCCGGATGGACGGCTACGCGCTGCGGGTGCCGGTGCCGACCGGCTCGTGCACCGACCTCACCGTGACGCTGTCCCGGGAGTCCACCGTCGAGGAGGTCAACGCGGCGTACGCGGCGGCCGCCGACGGCCCGCTCAAGGGCTACCTGCGCTACACCGAGGACCCGATCGTCTCCTCCGACATCGTCACCGACCCGGCCTCCTGCATCTTCGACGCCGGCCTGACCAAGGTCATCGGCGACCAGGCCAAGGTCGTCGGGTGGTACGACAACGAGTGGGGCTACTCCAACCGCCTCGCCGACCTGGTCACGCTGGTCGGCTCGCGGCTCGAGCTGAGCCGGCGGCCGCGGTGAAGACGCTCGACGACCTGCTCGCCGAGGGGGTGTCGGGCCGGCGGGTGCTGGTCCGCTCCGACCTCAACGTGCCGCTGGACGGCGCCCGGATCACCGACGACGGCCGGATCCGGGCCTCGGTGCCCACGATCACCCGGCTGACCGACGCCGGCGCCCGGGTGGTCGTGACCGCCCACCTCGGCCGGCCCAAGGGCGCGCCGGACCCGAAGTACTCGCTGCGCCCGGTCGCCGCGCGGCTCGGCGAGCTGCTCGGCCGGCACGGTCGCGTTCGGCACCGACACCGTCGGCGACGGCGCCGCCGCGACCGTCGACGGGCTGGTCGACGGCGGCGTCGCCGTGCTGGAAAACGTGCGCTTCGAGCCGGGCGAGACCAGCAAGGACGACGCCGAGCGGGGGGCGTTCGCCGACCGGCTGGCCGCGCTGGTCGGCTCGTCGGGGCCTACGTGGACGACGCGTTCGGCGCCGTGCACCGCAAGCACGCCAGCGTCTACGACGTGGCCCGCGGCTCCCGGCGTACGCGGGCGACCTGCTGCTCGGCGAGCTGCGGGTGCTGTCCCGGCTGACCGGCCACGGCGAGCGAGCTGCGCCGGCCGTACGTGGTGGTCCTCGGCGGCAGCAAGGTCTCCGACAAGCTCGGGGTGATCTCCGCGCTGCTGCCGAAGGTCGACCGGCTGCTGGTCGGCGGCGGGATGTGCTTCACGTTCCTCAAGGCCCGCGGCCTCGAGGTCGGCGACTCGCTGCTGGAGGACGACCAGGTGGAGACCTGCCGGCGGCTGCTGCGAGCGGGACGGCGACCGGATCGGGCTGCCGGCCGACGTGGTCGTGGCCGCCGACATCGACCGCGGACGCGCAGACCCAGGTGGTCGACGTCGACCAGATCCCGGCCGGGCAGAAGGGGCTCGACGTCGGGCCGGTGACCGTGGACGCGTTCGGCGGCGCCGTCTCCAACGCCGGCACCGTCTTCTGGAACGGGCCGATGGGCGTCTTCGAGGTCGCGCCGTTCGCGGCCGGCACCCGGGGCGTCGCCGAGGCGATCGCGCCGAGCAACGCGTTCACCGTGGTCGGCGGCGGCGACTCGGCCGCCGCGGTGCGCCAGCTCGGGATCGGCGAGGACCGGTTCGACCACATCTCCACCGGCGGCGGCGCGTCGCTGGAATACCTCGAGGGCCGCACCCTGCCGGGCGTGGCCGTGCTGGAGTCCTGACGTGGCCGCCCGTCGCAGCCAAACCCCGCCGCCGGCCGCTGGTCGCCGGCAACTGGAAGATGCACCTGACCCACCTCGAGGCGATCGCGCTGGTGCAGAAGATCGCGTTCAGCCTCAAGGAGACCGAGCTGGAGGCGGTCGAGGTCGTCGTGCTGCCGCCGTTCACGTCGGTGCGCAGCGTGCAGACCCTGATCGACGGCGACAAGCTGCTGCTCGGCTACGGCGCGCAGGACCTGTCCGAGCACGACCAGGGCGCCTACACCGGCGACGTCGGCCGGGCCGATGCTGGCCAAGCTCGGCTGCACGTACGTGGTGGTCGGGCCACTCCGAGCGCCGGCAGTACCACCACGAGACCGACGAGCTGGTCGCGGCCAAGGCTGGTCGCGGCCTACGCGCAACGGCGCTGACGCCGATCCTCTGCGTCGGCGAGCAGGCGCACGTGCGCGACGCCGGCGGGCACGTCGCAGCACTGCTGCGGCCCAGCTGGACGCGGCGCTCGCGCGGGCTGCCGGCCGAGCAGGCGCGGTCGGCTCGTGGTCGCGTACGAGCCGGTCTGGGCGATCGGGACCGGCCAGGTCGCGACCCCGGACGACGCGCAGGAGATGTGCGGCGAGCTGCGCACCCGGCTGGCCGAGCGCTATTCGGGCGACCTCGCCGACGGGGTGCGCATCCTCTACGGCGGGTCGGTGAAGGCGGGCAACGCGGCCGAGCTGATGGCGAAGCCGGACGTGGACGGCGCGCTGGTCGGCGGGGCCAGCCTGGACGGCGACGAGTTCGCCGCCGATCTGCCGGGCAGCTCTCCCGGCGCCCCAGGAGAAGTGACCCCCCGCCGCCGGCGGACCAGCACCCGGGCCGCGCCGCCGGGCCGCGGTCGGTGCTGGCCGCGCTGGCGTCGGTGGTGCTGGTGGCCGGGGTCGGGGCTGGCGCGGGTGCAGCCGCGGCGACCAGGAGCCGGCGGTGGACCCGGCGGCGGTGCGCGGGCTCGACCTCGGCAGCACCGGCGATCCGCCAGCCGTCCACGACGCCCGGCGGCACGCTCACCGCTGGTCACCGGCGCGGTCGACAGCCTCGACCCGCAGCGGTCGTACTCGCCGGGCGTCTGGAACGTCATGCGCCTCTACACCCGGCAGCTGGTCGCGTTCGCGCCCAAGCCGGGCCCGGCCGGCGCCCGCGTCGTCCCCGACCTCGCCACCGCGCCCGGCCGGACCACCGACGGCGGCCGGACCTGGACCTACACCCTGCGCCCCGGCCTGCGCTGGCAGGACGGCCACCCGCTGACCAGCGCCGACGTCAAGTACGGCATCGAGCGGCTGTTCGCCTCCGACCTCATCACCGGCGGCCCGAACTGGGCGGTGCAGCTGCTCGACGACAAGACCACCCCGTACGACGGGCCGTACGCGGACCGCCGCGGCCTGAAGAGCATCGCCACCCCGGACGCCCGGACGATCCGGTTCACGCTGACCCGGCCGTTCGCCGACTGGGACCAGGTGCTGGCCCTGCCGGCGGCCAGCCCGGTCGAGCAGCGCGCCGACACCGGCGCCGAAGTACGGCGACAAGCCGCTGTCCAGCGGGCCGTACCAGATCGCCGCGGTGGCCGACAACGGCACGATCACGTTCGTCCGCAACCGCTACTGGTCGAAGGCGACCGACCCGGTGCGCACCGCGCTGCCGGACAAGGTCGTGCTGCAGACCGACGTGATGCCCGGCCGAGCGGGACCGCCGGGTGCTCTCCGGCGCCGCCGACGCCGACGTCTCCGGCAGCGGCCTGCAGCAGGACGCGGCGGCGAAGGTGCTCGCCGACCCCGCGCTCACCGCCCGGACCGACGACCCGAGCACCGGCACGGTCCGGTTCGTCGCGATGCCGTCCGCGGTCGGCGCCGGTCAGCGACGTGCACTGCCGCCGCGCCGTGCAGTACGCGCTGGACAAGGCGGCGGTCAAGGACGCCCTCGGCGGGCCGTACGCGGCCTCGCTGGCGACAACGCTGTGGCCGCGGGCGCTGCCCGGCTACCCGGCCACCGCGCCGTACCCGGTCGGCGTCGGCAACCGCGGCGACCTCGCCGGCGGCCGAGCGCGAGCTGGCGCTCTGCGGCAAGCCGGGCGGCTTCACGACCACGCTCGGCACGGTCAACGACGGCCGCGGCAAGGTTGCCGCGGACGTGGTGATCCGCTCGCTGGCCCGGGTCGGCATCGTCGCGACGCCGAAGCAGTACCCGCGGGGCGCGTTCCTGGCCTCGGTGGCCGGCTCGCCGGCGGCCGTCCGGGCCGACGGGCTCGGCCTGATCGTGGCCGAGTGGGCGGCCGACTTCCCCTCGCCGTACGCGTTCCTCGACCCGCTGGTGGACGGGCGCAGCGTGCGGACCTCGGCCAACCCCAACGTGGCCGAGCTGTCCGGCGACGAGGAGGCCGATCGACACGGCCACGGCCACCCTCGACCCGGTCCAGGCGACCGCGTCCTGGCGCCAGGTCGCGGCGACCGCGATGCAGACCGCCGGCTACGCGCCGCTGGTCGAGGACCGGGCGGTGCTGATCGGCAGCGCCCGGTTGCGCAACGCGTACGTGCAGCCCGCATACCGCGGCTACGATCTCGCATCGCTCGGAGTCGAGTAGGCTGACCCTCTCGGCAACTGAACCCCCAGCAGAAGGACCCCAACCCGGTGATCATCGGCCTGTCGATCGTGCTCATCATTGCCAGCGCGCTGCTGGTGCTGCTGATCCTGCTGCACCGCGGCAAGGGCGGCGGCCTGTCGTCGCTGTTCGGCGGATCGGTGTCCTCGTCGCTGTCCGGGTCCTCGGTGGTCGAGAAGAACCTTGACCGGCTGACTCTCTTCTGCGGGGCGGTCTGGACCATCTGCATCGTCGGCCTCGGCCTGCTTCTCAAGGCCGGCGGCTAGATCCCCTTCCCCAACCCTCCGGGCGCTCGTCCGGGGTTCCACCGTTCGTCGAGGAGAGCAGACACAGTGGCTGGTGGCAGCGCCATCCGGGGCAGCAGGGTCGGGGCCGGTCCGATGGGCGAGGCCGAGCGCGGCGAGTCCGCGCCGCGCCGCCGGGTCCCGTTCTGGTGCGCCAACGGGCACGAGACGCATCCCGGCGTTCGCCGAGGAGGCGGCGGTCCCGGAGACCTGGGACTGCCCGCGCTGCGGCCTGCCGGCCGGGCGCAGCGAGCAGGCGCCGCCGCCGGCGCCGCGCAACGAGCCGTACAAGACCCACCTGGCGTACGTGCGGGAGCGCCGCACCGACGCCGACGGCGAGGCGATCCTCGAGGAGGCGCTGGCCAAGCTCCGGGACCGCCGCGGCCGGTGACCGCCGCCTGGCGGCAGCTGAGCGAGAAGCGGCGGCTGCGCCGGCCGTCCGGCGGCACCGAGCCGACCGACGAGCCTGCCCGAGGAGATGGCGGTCGGGATCGCGCTGGACGGTGCCGACCTGGCCGAGACCCGGCGGTCGCCGCTGACGCTGGTCGACAGCGTGCTGCGCCGCTGCGACCTGTCCGCGGCGGTCTGGCAGGGCGTCACCCTGCGCCAGGTCGAGCTGCTGGACTGCCGGGCGCTCGGCCTGCGCCTGTCGGTCGACCTCGGCCAGGACGTGTACGTCGAGAGCGGCCGGTTCGACTCGGCCACGCTGCGGATCAGCCGGGTGCGCGGGCTGGTCGTCTTCGACGGCTGCACGTTCACCGAGGCGATGATCGGCGGCGACCTGTCCGCCGTGGTCTTCACCGGCTGCACGTTCGACGGCGCCGAGTTCGCCGCCACCGCGGCCGCCGGCTGCGACCTGCGCGAGTCCCGCCTCGGCGGCGCCCGCGGCCTGGCCACCCTGCGCGGCGCCCGGGTCACCGCCGACCAGACCGTCACCATCGCTCCCCGCCTGGCCGCCGAGCTCGGCCTCACCGTCGAGGCGGACTGACGGTCGACCGGCCCCGGCCGACCTGGTCGGCAGGACCGCATGCGGCGACCGCGCCGGTGCACCGAGCCGGAGCTCCGCTCAGACGCGCAGAACCGGCCTCCGCGCCCGGACCAGCCGGCGTGGCCGGGCGGTCAGCCGATGGGGAGGCGGAGGACCGAGGGCGGGAGCTGGCCGCGGACTCGCGGTCGAGCAGCCAGAGCGTGCGCGCCCGGCCGCGCACGCCGGCCGCCGGGACCTGGACGGCGCCGGCGCCGCCGAGGGCGAGCGCGACCGCCGCGGCCTTCTCCGCGCCGGCGGCCATCAGCCAGACCTCGGTCGCCGCGGCGATCGCCGGGAAGGTCAGCGTGAGCCGGGTCGGCGGCGGCTTCGGGCAGCCGCGCACCGCGACCACCGGCCGCTCCTCGTACGCGGCCGGCGACTCCGGGAAGATCGACGCGACGTGCCCCTCCTCGCCGACGCCGAGCATCAGCACGTCGAACCGCGGCACCGGGCCGTGGTCCTCGGGCCGGGTCGCCGTGGCCAGCTCGGCCGCGTACGCGGCGGCGGCCGCCTCCGGGTCGCCCGCGTACGGGCCGTCGGCGGCCGGGAACGGGTGCACCCGGCGCCGGGTCGACCGCCACGAGGTCCAGCAGCGCCTCCACGGGCCTGCATGTCGTTGCGCTCGCGGGTCGCCGGCCGGCACGCCAGCGCTCGTCACCCCACCAGACGTCGACCCGGCGACCAGTCGACCGCGTCCCGGGCCGGGTTGTCGCGCAGCTCGCGCAGCACGGCTCCGCCGACCCGCCCGCCGGTGAGCACGACCGACGGCCATCCCGCGGGCGGCCTGCGCGTCGACCAGCCGGGTCACCAGCCGGGCGGCCGCGGCCTTGGCCAGCAGGTCGGCGGTGGCGTGCACGACCACGTCCGGCTCGCTCATCGGCCTCTCCTCGGCCGGCGGCCGCCGGCGCGCCCTCGGGTGTCGGGCCGGGCGCGGCGTCGCGCTCCACGCGCCAGAGGCTCGGCCGCGCCGCGGCGGCCTCGGTGGTCGCGGCGGCCGAGCCGGGCTGCCGCCGGCTCGCCGTGCGCCGGCCGACGAGGCGACCGCCGCCGGCGACGCGGTCGAGGACTGCCGCCGCCACCGGCTGGCCGTCGGCCTGCAGCATCGGGTCGAGCCAGATCTGGGTCCGCGGCTCGTCCGGCCCGGCCGGACAGCCCGCGCACGCCGGTGGCCACCCCGAGCGCCTCCGCGTACGGCTGGTCGGCGTCGAGCCGGCGCAGCTCCTCGGCCAGCAGGTCGCCGAGGTCGCCGCTCGGGCAGCGCGACGTCGCTGTCCGGCTGCTCGGCTGCGGGCCAGCACGCACCGATGCCGGCGTCCTTGCGGGTCAGCTCGGACCGCGCCGCCGTCGTCCAGCTCGACGCCGACGCTCGGACACGCCGATGCCGCCGACCCCGGGCGCCCGGCCGCCGGCCTGCTCGACCGGCACCTCGCACGCCGAGCCGGGCCGACAGCCAGCCGGCCAGCAGCTGCGTCGGCCGGGTCGTCCGGCGCGGCCGGTCACCGCCGCCGCCGTCGCGCGGCGACCGCACGGTGTCGAACGCGGAGGCCAGCTCGGCCCGCCACGGCGTGGTCCGGGTCCAGGCCAGGTCGGTGTCGCCGGGCCGGTAGTCCTCGGCCCGCTGCCGCAGCGCCGTCGCCGGGTCCTCGGCCAGCGAGCGACGTCGGTGATCCGCCGGTCGGCGAAGACGCCCGAGCGGGTCGTGCGCGATGAGGTCCGGCGGCGGCGCCGTGCCACCAGGTGACCACCGGCGCGTCCGGGGCGAGCAGCGGCAGCACGACGGACTCGGCGTGCAGCGCGAGCCGGCCGTACATCCGCATGACCACGGCCTCGCCCGGGCCGAGCCGGCCGCCGACCAGCACCTCGGCGTCCAGCCGCGGCACCGGCGCCTCGACCTGGCGCCGGATCACGATCGAGCAGCCGGCACGGGTGCCGGGACGGCGGCGGTGGTCGCCGCCGCCTCCGCCTCGTGCACGTCCTTCTCGTCGACGACGACGACCAGCGTCAGCGCGAGGCCGGACATCACCGCGCCGCCGGTGCGCCGCTCGGCCGCGAGCGCCTTGACGACCGCGGTGCCGGTGGTGTCCCACAGCGTGGTCATGGCCGCCTCCAGGTCGCGCGCCCGTCGCGGGCGAGCATCTCGTCGGCCTCCTTGGGTCCCCACTCGCCGGCCCGGTAGAACGCCGGCTCCTGGCCCGGCCCAGAAGTCCTCCAGCGGGTCGACCACCCGCCAGGACGCCTCCACCTCGGCGGCCTGCGGGAACAGCGTCGCGTCGCCGAGCAGCACGTCGAGGATCAGCCGCTCGTACGCCTCCGGGCTGGACTCGGTGAACGACTCGCCGTAGAGGAAGTCCATCGCGACGTCCCGGACCTCCATCTGCGAGCCGGGCACCTTCGAGCCGAACTTCAGCGTCACGCCCTCGTCCGGCTGCACCCGGATCACCAGCTGGTTGTGCCCGAGCTCCTCGGTGTCGGTCTTGGAGAACGGCAGGTGCGGCGCCTTCTTGAACAGGATCGAGATCTCGGTGACCCGGCGCGGCAGCCGCTTGCCGGTGCGCAGGTAGAACGGCACGCCGGCCCAGCGGCGGGTCTCGATGCCGAGCCGGACCGCCGCGTAGGTCTCGGTCTTGGAGTCCGGCGGGACGTCCTTCTCCTGCCGGTAGCCGACGACCCGCTCGCCGGCCAGCCAGCCCTGCGTGTACTGGCCCGCGGATCGCGTACGCGCTCGAGGTCCTCGGGCAGCGTGATCGCCCGCAGCACCTTGAGCTTCTCGGTGCGGATCGCGTCCGCGGTGAACTCGACCGGCTCCTCCATCGCCGATCAGCGCGAGCAGCTGGAGCACGTGGTTCTGCAGCACGTCGCGGGCGGCGCCGGTCTGGTCGTAGAAGCCGGCCCGGCTGCCGATGCCGACGTCCTCGGCCATCGTGATCTGCACCGAGTCGACGTAGTTGGCGTTCCACACCGGCTCGAACAGCTGGTTGGCGAAGCGCAGGGCCAGGATGTTCTGGACCGTCTCCTTGCCGAGGTAGTGGTCGATGCGGAAGACGTCCTGCGGCCGTGAACACGTCGTCGACCAGGTCGTTGAGCTCGCGGGAGGACTCCAGGTCGTGGCCGAACGGCTTCTCCACCACGACCCGGCGCCAGCCGCCGGACTTGCCGTTGTCGGCCATCCCGGTGCGCTGCAGCTGCTTGAGCACGATCGGGAACGCCGACGGGCGGGATGGACAGGTAGAACGCCGCGTTGCCCTTGATGCCGTGCTGAGTCGCGCATCTCGTCGAGGCACGTCGGCGAGCTGGTCGAAGGCGTTGTCGTCGTCGAACGAGCCGGGCACGAACCGGATGTTGCCGGCCAGCCGGGACCAGACCTCCTCCCGCCACGGCGTCCGGGCGTGCGCTTGCGGGCGGCCTCGCGGGCCATGTCCTCGAAGTCGCCGTCGTCCCAGTCGCGCCGGGCGAAGCCGACCAGCACGAAGTCGGTCGGCAGCAGCCCGCGGCTGTGCAGGTCGTAGACGGCCGGCAGCAGCTTCTTGCGGGCCAGGTCGCCGGTGATGCCGAAGACGACCAGCGCGCACGGCTCCGGCACCCGGGGCAGCCGGCGGTCCCGCGGGTCGCGCAGCGGGTTGCGCCGCGACGGCTCCTCGCCGAGGATCGGGTCTGTCACGGTACGGCCTCCAGCAGCTGGCCGAGACCGGCGGCACGGTCGGTCAGGTGCAGGTGCAGCAGCGGGCGGCCGCGCTCGGCGAGCGCCTGCCGGTCGCCGGCTGCCTGGGCGGCCTGCAGGGTGGCGAAGTCGTACGGCCGGCCGGGCACCGCCACAGGTCGTCCGCGGTCGGCCGGTGATCTGCAGGAACGCGCCGACCTGCGGCCCGCCCTTGTGGTACTGGCCGGTCGAGTGCAGGAACCGGGGCGCCCAGCCGAACGTGACCGCCCGGCCGGTGACCCGCGGCCAGCCCGCCGCGCAGGTCGGCGGCGGTCGCGTCGTCGCTCCCGGTCCAGGTACGCCATGATCGCCAGGTAGCCGCGGTCCGGGATCGCCGCGCACAGCGCGGCGCAGCGCCGCGGAGACGTCGTCGGCCGGGCCGAGCAGCGCCGCGTCCGCCGTAGACCTCGACCGCGCCGGCGGTGAACGCGCGGCCGCTCCGACGGCAGCCCGGACTCGAGGATCCGGGCGGTGTTGTCCTTGGACTCCTGCACGTTGGGCTGGTCGAACGGGTTGATCCCGAGCACCCGGCCGGCGACCGC
Source organism: uncultured Actinomycetota bacterium (assembly GCA_963770145.1). Classification (GTDB taxonomy): domain Bacteria; phylum Actinomycetota; class Actinomycetes; order Mycobacteriales; family CADCTP01; genus CADCTP01. The sequence continues at coordinate 253,779 of CAVYOJ010000014.1, forward strand.
CGTCGCGTACTCCCAGGCCAGGAACTGCGCGCCGAGCGGGCCGGTGACCGAGGCGACCGGGTCCGGCGGCGTGCCGCCCGGCGGCCCGACGGTGACCAGCGGCGACGTCCGGCGCCCGCGGTGCCCGGCGCGGTCGGGCCCTCGACCACCACCGGCAGCAGGCCCCTGCCGTCCTTGCCGGTCGACTCGGCGATCAGCTGCTCGGCCCAGTCGCCGAAGCCGACGATGCCCGAGCCGGTGTCGCGCGATGACGATCTTGTCCCGGCCGACCGTCCAGGCCGCGCCGAGCGCGAGCCCGAGGTCGAGCGCCGGGTTGTGCTCGGTCCCGGCCAGCTGCCGGCGCAGCGCCGCGGCCTGGTCGAGCAGCGCGGCCACGTCCACGCCGGCCAGCGCCGCGGGCACCAGCCCGAACGCGGTCAGCGCGCTGTACCGGCCGCCGACGTCCGGGTCGGCCAGGAACACCGCCCGGAAGCCGGCCTCCCGCGCGGTCGCGTCCAGCGGCGAGCCGGGGTCGGTGACGGCGACGAAGTGCCGGCCGACGTCCTCGATCCCGGCCGCCCGCGAACGCGGCCCAGGCCGCCCGGCGGTGGCTGTCGGTCTCCACCGTGCCGCCGGACTTGGAGCTGACCACCACGACGGTGCGTTCCAGGTGCTCGGCGAGCGCGGCGGACACCTGGCCGCGGGTCGGTCGTGTCGAGCACGACCAGCCCGGCGCCGGCGGTCCGGCAGATCACCTCCGGCGCCAGCGACGAGCCGCCCATGCCGGCCGAGCACGACCCGGTCGATGCCGTCGGCGGCCAGCTCGGCCCGCAGCGCGGCCAGCCGCGGCAGCAGCTCCCGGGAGGTCTCGCGCCAGGTCGAGCCAGCCGAGCCGGATCTTCGCCTCCGGCTCGGCGTCCGGCCCCCACAGCGTCGGGTCGCCGGCGGCCAGCTTGGCCGCCAGCGCCCTCGGCCGTCGCGCCCGGGCCGGCGAGCCTCGCAGCACGGCCGGCCGCCAGCTTCTCCGTCGGCGGCCGCGACGCGACAGATCGGCCATCAGACCGACCCGTCGCCGGCAGCCCTCAGCGAGTCGGACACCTGCTTGGCCAGCTCGGCCAACGAGTCCTCGAACTTCTTCACGCCCTCGTCCTCGAGGGTCTGCACGACGTCGTCGTAGTCGACGCCGGCCGCGGCCAGCCGCTCCATCGATCTGGTGGGCCTCGCTCGTACATGGTCGTGACGGTGTCGCCGCGGACCTGGCCGTGGTCGGCGACCGCGTCCAGGGTGGCCTCCGGCATCGTGTTGACCACGCCGGGCGCGACCAGCTCGATCACGTACCGGGTGTCGTCGTACGCCGGGTCCTTCACGCCGGTCGAGGCCCACAGCGGCCGCTGCGGCTTGGCCCCGGCGGCCTCCAGCGCCTTCCACCGGTCGGAGCCGAACACCTTCTCGTAGCGCTGGTAGGCGAGCCTGGCGTTGGCGATCGCCGCCGTGCCGCGCAGCGCCTTGGCCTCCTCGCTGCCGATCTTGTCCAGCCGCTTGTCGGTCTCGGTGTCGTTGCGGGAGACGAAGAACGACGCCACCGAGCGCCATCCGCGCCAGGTCGTGGCCGTTGGCCTTGGCCTGCTCCATCCCGGCCAGGAACGCGTCCATCACCTCGTCGTACCGGTCCAGCGAGAAGATCAGCGTGACGTTGACGCTGATGCCGAGCGCGAGCGTGTCGGTGATCGCCGGCAGGCCCTCCCGGGTGGCCGGGATCTTGATGAACAGGTTGGGCCGGTCGACCAGCCACCACAGCGCCTTGGCCTCGGCCACGGTGCGTGGCGGTGTCGTGGGCCAGCCGCGGGTCGACCTCGATGGACACCCGGCCGTCGACGCCGTCGGTCCGGTCGTAGACCGGCCGCAGCACGTCGCAGGCCCAGCGGACGTCGTAGGTGGTCAGATCGTGCGGACGGCCTCGCCCACGTCGGCCTTGCGCAGCGCCAGGTCGCGGAGCTGCTCGTCGTACGCGTCGCCCTGGGCCAGGGCCTTCTGGAAGATGGTCGGGTTGGTCGTCACGCCCGACCACGTGCTTCTCGTCGATCAGCTGCTCGCAGGTTGCCGCTGCGCAGCCGCTCGCGGGAGAGGTCGTCCAGCCAGACCGCCACCCCGGCGGCGGAGAGGTCGGCGAGCGCGTCGCTCATGGGATCCTCCTCAGGTTCCGGTGGTGGTGCCGGTGATCCAGGCCGGCCCGCTCGAGGCTGGCGTGGGCCGCGGCCACCACGTGGTCCGGCGTGAAGCCGAACTGCTCGAACAGCGTGGTGTAGGCAGCGCTCGCGCCGAAGTGCTCGATGCTGACGACTCGCCGGCGTCGCCGACCAGGTCCCGCCAGCCCATGCGCGACCGCCGCCTCGACGCTGACCCGGGCCTTCACGCCCGGTCGGCAGCACCGCCTGCTGGTACGCCAGGTCCTGCTCGAAGAACCACTCCCGGCACGGCATGGACACCACACGGGTGGCAACGCCCTCGTCCTCCAGCCGCTTCCGCGCCTCGACGGCCAGCCAGACCTCCGACCCGGTGGCGATGATGATCACGTCCGGGGTCGGCTTCGCGGCCGCCTCGGCGAGCACGTACGCGCCGCGGGCGGTGCCGGCCGCCGCGCCGGTGGTGCCGTCCGGCGAGTCGGCGGAGCGGTCGAAGGTCGGCACGTTCTGCCGGGTCAGGCACAGCCCGGCCGGCCGGTCGGTGTGCTCCAGGACCGTCTTCCAGGCCACCGCGGTCTCGTTCGCGTCGGCCGGCCGGACCACGTCCAGGCCGGGGATCGCCCGCAGCGCGGCCAGGTGCTCGATCGGCTGGTGGGTCGGGCCGTCCTCGCCGAGGCCGATCGAGTCGTGCGTCCACACGTAGGTGACCGGCAGCTTCATCAGCGCGGCCAGCCGGACCGCCGGGCGCATGTAGTCGCTGAAGACCAGGAACGTGCCGCCGTACGACCCGGGTCAGCCCGTGCAGGGTGATCCCGTTCATGATCGAGCCCATCGCGTGCTCGCGGATGCCGAAGTGCAGCACCCGCCCGTACGGGCCGCCGGGGAACTCCTTGGTCTGGTGCTCGGTCGGGATGAACGACGGCTCGCCCTTGGGCGTGGTGTTGTTCGAGCTCGGCGAGGTCGGCCGAGCCGCCCCAGAGCTCGGGCAGCACCGGCACGATCGCGTCGAGCACGTTGCCGGAGGCCTTGCGGGTGGCGATCCCCTTCGGGTCCGGACCGAAGGTCGGCAGCGTGTCCGTCCCAGCCGGCCGGCAGCGCGCGGGCTGAGCAGCCGGTCGAGCAGCTGCCTTGCGCTCCGGCGTCGGCCTGCGCCCAGGCGTCGAACCGCTGCGTGCCACTCCGCGTGCGCGGCCCGGCCGCGGTTGCGCGACCTCGCGGGCGTGCGCGAGCAGCTCCGGCGTCGACGTCGAAGGTCTTGTCCGGGTCGAGCCCGAGCACCTTCTTGGTCGCGGCGACCTCGTCGGCGCCGAGGGCCGCGCCGTGCGCCTCGCCGGTGTTCTGCGCGTTCGGGCGCCGGCCAGGCGATGATCGTGCGCAGCCGGATGAACGACGGCCGCTCGGTCTCCGCCTCGGCCGCCTCGAGCGCGGCCTCCAGCGCGGCCACGTCCTCGACGTACGTCCCGTCCGGGCGGCGCCAGTCGACGGTCTGCACGTGCCAGCCGTACGCCTCGTAGCGCAGGCCGACGTCCTCGCTCAGCGCGATGTTGGTGTCGTCCTCGATGGAGATCTTGTTGTCGTCGTAGATCAGCGTGAGCGTCGCCGAGCTTCTGGTGGCCGGCCAGCGAGGACGCCTCGCCGGAGACGCCCTCCTCGATGTCGCCGTCCGAGGCGATCGCGAAGATCCGGTGGTCGAAGACGCTCTCGCCGGGCGCCGCGTCCGGGTCGAGCAGGCCGCGCTCGCGCCGGGCGGCCATCGCGAAGCCCGACCGCGTTGCCGACGCCCTGGCCGAGCGGGCCGGTGGTGGTCTCCACCCCGACGGTGTGCCCGTGCTCCGGGTGGCCGGGGGTGAGCGAGCCCCAGGTCCGCAGCGCCTTGAGGTCGTCGAGCTCCAGCCCGTACCCGGACAGGTAGAGCTGGATGTAGAGGGTCAGGCTGGAGTGGCCGGCGGACAGCACGAACCGGTCCCGGCCCAGCCAGTCGGGGTCGGCCGGGTCGTGCCGCATGATCCGCTGGAACAGCGTGTACGCGACCGGGGCCAGGCTCATCGCGGTGCCGGGATGGCCGTTGCCGGTCTTCTGCACCGCGTCCATCGCCAGCACCCGGATCAGTGTCGACGGTCCGGGTGTCCAGGTCGGTCCAGCCCTCCGGGTACGCCGGCGGGCGTGCCGTCGGCGGGCCCCTCCGGCGCCGGCGCCGGGGCCTGCTCGACGGGCTCGGCGGCGTCGGGCGCCGGGCGACCGGCTGCTCGGAACTGTCGTTCACGCGGGATGCTCCTCTGCGGACGGGCCGGGCCCTGCCGACCCGAGTCGTCGTCGGGCTGGTCGTCCGGGCGGGCAGAGCCGAAAATCTTGATCACTGCGAGCGTAGTCCTGCACCCGCCCGACGCACCCCCGCGACGGACGGACCGTCGCGCGCAGTTCGCCGGCCGGGTCGCCCTCCGCCTGCCCGGCACGTACCCCGCAGGCCCGGGTCCGACACGGCGGTGCGTACAGTGCTTCGCGTGACGCAGGTGCTGCCGGGGGCTCGGGGATCCGCCGGACGCGCCGCCGTGCCGCCTGTGCCGGTTCCCGATCGACGTGCCGGCCGAGCGGGCGGCCCGCCGCGGCCGCGGGCTGACCGGTGCTGCGGGCCTACGTGGCGCTGACCAAGCCGCGCATCGTCGAGCTGCTGCTGGTCACCACGCTGCCGGCGATGATCCTGGCCGCCGGCGGGCTGCCGCCGCTGGCCTGGTGCTGGCCACCCTGGTCGGCGGCTCGCTGGCCGCGGGCAGCGCCAACGCGCTGAACTGCTACCTCGACCGCGACATCGACGCGGTGATGCGGCGCACGGTGGCCCGCCCGCTGGCCCGGCACGCGGTCTCGCCGCGGTCCGCGCTGGTCTTCGGCATCGCGCTCGGCGTGGTCGCGATCGCGATCATGTCGGCCTTCACCGGCTGGCTGCCGGCCGCTGCTGACCGCCGTCGCGATCCTGTTCTACGTCCTGGTCTACACGCTGGTGCTCAAGCGCCGGACCGCGCAGAACATCGTCTGGGGCGGCGCCGCCGGCTGCATGCCGGTGCTGATCGGCTGGGCCGCGGTGACCGGCTCGCTGGCCTGGCCGCCGGTGGTGCTGTTCGGGATCGTGTTCTTCTGGACCCCGCCGCACTTCTGGGCGCTGGCGATGCGGTTCAAGGACGACTACGCCCGGGCCGGGGTGCCGATGCTGCCGGTGGTCGCCACGCCGCTGCAGGTGGCCCGCCGGATCGTCGGCTACACCTGGCTGACCGTCGGGCACCTCGCTGCTGCTCTGGCCGCTGGCCACCTCGTGGGTGTACGGGGCGGTCGCGGTCGGCGCCGGGCGCCTGGTTCCTGGCCGCCGCGCACGGGCTGCTGGCCCGGGTCAAGCGGGGCGCGCCGAGCCGCGGCCGCTGCCGCTGTTCCACCTCTCCAACTCCTACCTGGCGATCCTGTTCGTCGGGGTGGCCGTCGACGCGCTGGTGCGCTGAGCGTGCGCGGGCTCGGGCGGACGGCGGGCCCGGCCCGGCGGGTGCCGCGCATCGCGCTGGCCACCTGCCGGGCAGCTGCCGGCCGGGGACGAGGACGCCGGCCCGCTGCTGGCGGCCTGCTCCGCGGCCGGGCTGGACGCCGAGTGGCGGGTCTGGGACGACCCGCCGTCGACTGGGGCTCGTACGACCTGGTGGTGATCCGGTCGACCTGGGACTACGCGCCGCGCCGGGACGACTTCGCGGCCTGGGCGGCGAGCGTGCCGCGGCTGGCCAACCCGGCCGACGTGGTCGCCTGGAACACCGACAAGACCTACCTGCGGGAGCTGGCCGCGGCCGGCGTCCCGGTGGTGCCGACCGCCTGGCTCGCGCCCGGCGATCCGACCGACTGGCCGGCGACTGGCCCGACCTGGTGGTCAAGCCGACGGTGAGCGCCGGCGCCCAGGACACCGCCCGGTACGGCCCGGACGAGCGCGACAAGGCCAGGGCGCACGCCGACCGGCTGCTGGCCGCCGGCCGGCCGGTCATGGTCCAGCCGTACCTGGCCGGGGTGGACGCCGCCGGCGAGACGATGCTCGTGCACGTCGGCGGCGGCTACAGCCACGGCTTCCGCAAGGAGGCGATCCTGCGGCCCGGCGAGGCGGCCGAGACCGACGCGCTGTTCCGGCCGGAGCAGGTCGCCGTGCGGGAGCCGACCCCGGCCGAGCGGGCGGTGGCCGCGCAGGCGCTGGCCGCCGTGCCGGGCGGTGCGGACCGGCTGCTCTTCGCCCGGGTCGACCTGCTGCCGGGCGACGCCGGCGAGCCGGTGGTGATCGAGCTGGAGCTGACCGAGCCGTCGCTGTGGCTGTCCTCGGCGCCGGGCGCGGCCGACCGGCTGGCCGGCGCGATCCGCACCACCGTCCGCCCGTAGCGCCGGCCCTCACGCCGCCGCGGTCGCCTCCTGGGCCCGGACCCGGCCGCGCGCGGTGAGCAGCGTGCCGAGCAGCCGACCGCCAGCGCCACCAGCACGCCGAGGTTCGCGAACGCCCAGGCGCCGTCCTTGCCGCCGAGCCCGAACGGGCCGAGCAGGTAGCCCTGCCAGTCCAGCCAGCCGGCGAACGCGTTGGTGACCAGCCCCCAGCCGAGCACGGTGCCGAGCACGACCAGCCCGATCGCGTCCCGACCTGGACGTCGCCGTACCGGCCGGTGGTCGGTAAAGCTCGGCCTCGGCGTAGTCCCGCCGGCGCAGCGCGATGTCGGACGAGCAGCACCCCGCACCAGGCCGCGATCGGCACCCCGAGCGTGATGAGGAAGCCCTGGAACGGCCCGATGAAGTCGTCCGCGGCGAAGACCACGTAGATCGTGCCGATCACCATGATCACGCCGTCGACGCAGCGCGGCGAAGTGCCGCGGGATCCGGACGCCGGCCGCCAGCAGGGACAGCCCGGACGAGTAGATGTCCAGCACCGCCCCGCCGATCAGGCCGAGCACGGCGACGATCGCGAACGGCACCAGGAACCAGGTCGGCAGCACCTCGGTCAGCGCGCCGATCGGGTCGGCGCCGATGGCCTGGGACAGCTGCTGGCGACGAGCCGGCCAGCAGCAGCCCGAAGACGATGCAGCACGACCGGGCCGAGCGCGCCGCCGAACGTGGTCCAGCCGAACACGCCGCGGCTGGACGACCGGCGCGGCAGGTAGCGGGAGTAGTCGGCGGCCGCGTTGACCCAGCCGAGCCCGAAGCCGGTCATCACGAACACCAGCGCGCCGATGAACGCCTGGGCCGAGCCGGCCGGCAGCGCGCTGACACGCGCGTCCAGGAGATGTCGTCTGGCGGACGAGGACACGTAGACGACGGTGAGCGCGGCGGTGGCGACGGTGATCCAGGTCTGCAGCCGCATGATGAAGTCGAAGCCGAGCACGCCGGCGGCGATCGTGACGCCGGCGACGACGATCATCGCGACGATCTTGGTGCCGGTGCCGCCGCCCCAGCCGAGCCGGTCCAGCACGGTCGCGGTGGCCAGCGTGGCCAGGATGACCAGCACGGTCTCCCAGCCGACGGTGAGCAGCCAGGACAGCGCGGAGGGCAGCCGGTTGCCGCGGACCCCGAACGCGGCCCGGGACAGCACCATGGTCGGCGCGGAGCCGCGCTTGCCGGCCAGCGCGACCCAGCCCGCAGAGCGCGAACGACACGACGATGCCGACCACGCCGGCGATCGCGGCCTGCCAGAACGAGACCCCGAAGCCGAGCACGAAGGCGCCGTAGCGCGACCCCGAGGACGGAGATGTTGGCGGCGAACCAGGGCCAGAACAGGTCGCGCGGCTTGCCCTTGCGCTCGCTCTCGGCGATGACGTTGATGCCGTTGCGCTCGATCGACGCCGCCGTGGCAGTCGCGGCGGGGACCGGCTCGGCGGGAACCTGGTCGGTGTCGGACACGCGCCGATGGTCTCGCAGCCGGCCTCAGCCCGCCACGTACTCCTCGGTGGCCGCGGTCCGACCCGGCGCCGGCGCCGGCTGCCGGGTCGAGGTGGCCAGCAGCAGCCGCAGCGCGGCGATCCAGACCAGGCAGGCGCCGAGCAGGTGGAAGCCGACCAGGATCACCGGCAGGCCGGTGAAGTACTGCACGAACCCGATCAGGCCCTGGGCCAGCTCGACGGCCAGCAGACACGGCCGCCGCCCGGGTCGCCGCCGGCGGCGCCTTCGACCCGCGCAGCCAGAGCAGGGTCGCGACGGTGAGGCCGACCAGCAGCATGACCGCGTCCGCGTGCAGCTGGCTGACCGTCTCCGGGTCGAAGCCGGTGCGGGGCACGTCGCACGTCGCCGGCGTGCGGCCCGCTGCCGGTGACGACCGTGCCCAGCGCGAGCACCGCGGCGGTCACCCCGACCAGCACCCGGATCAGCGTGACCAGGCTCGGGTTGACGATCACCCGGGCCGGCCCCGGCGGCTGGTACGCCCGGGCGGCCAGCGTGGTGGTGATCGCCAGGATGGCCATGGACAGCAGGAAGTGCGCGGCGACCGTCCACGGGTTCAGGCCGGTGAGCACCGTGATGCCGCCGAGCACGGCCTGCGCGGGGATGCCGACGAACGCGGCCACCGCCGAGCCGGGTGAGGTCGCGGCGGTCCGAGCCGCAGCACGGCCAGCAGCGTGGCCAGCACGACCGCGGTCAGCACGAACGTGAGCATCCGGTTGGTGAACTCGATCGCGCCGTGCTGCGCGTACTCGCGAGGTCGGGACGAGCGAGTCGGACGTGCAGTTCGGCCAGGTCGGGCAGCCGAGCCCGGAGCCGGTCAGCCGGACGACGCCGCCGGTGACGACGATGCCGGCGTTGGCGACCACCGACGCGACCGCCAGCCGGCGGACCAGCAGGTCGGAGGCGCGGGGCAGCTGCACCGCCTCAGCGTAGGCGGCGCGGTCCGGCCCGGCGCGCCCGCCCTCACGATCCGGTCACGACCCGGGACCGCCCCGGCCCGGCCGCCCTACGGTTGTGCCCGTGCCGGTCACCGACGCCCGCCCCGCCCCGCCGCCGTCGGCCACCGCGCCAGCACCGCCGGCACCGCCGGCACCGCCGCGGACGTCGGGTTCCGGCGGGCGAATCCGGCCCGCTCCCGGCGTCGAGGACCGGCTGGCCGGACCGGAGGTGCGGCCGGGCTCCGCCGCCGCGCCGCCCGCCGCGCCGCCGGTGGCGGCCGACGCCGGCGCGCCGGCCGGCCGCGGACGGCCGGCGGCGTGCTGCTGCTGCCCCCGTGGCGGCGGGCGCCGCTGCTGCCGTTCGGCCAGCCGGCCGTGTTGCTCGCGGTGATCGCGGCGGCCGCGATCCTGGCCTGCGCGGCCGCCTCGGCGCCGCTGTTCCTGTCCTCGGCGTCCTCGGCCGCGTTGCAGCGGCTGCTCGGGCAGCAGTGCGCCAGCGCCGGCACGGCCGCGGTCAAGCGGAACGACGACGCCGGCCAGCTGGCCGCGCTGGACCGCCGGGTGCCGCCGGCGATGACCGGCGCCGGCCTCGCCGCCGCCGGCGCTGTCGCGTGCTGGCCACGAACCTCTACGCGGTCGGCGCCGGGGCCGAGGTCGTGCAGCAGCCGAGCTCGCGGCTGGCCTACCGGGCCGGCGCGGTCGACAACATCGACCGGCTGCCCGGCGCGGCCGGCGGCAGCGGCGTCTGGCTGCCCAAGTACCTCGGCGACCGGCTCGGCGCCCGACCCGGCTCCACGGTCACGGTCAGCGGCGTCCCGGTCCGGCTGGCCGGCTACTACCGCAACTTCTACGACGGGCCGCTGCCGGCGTTCTGGTGCCGGTACGGACACCTGGTGTCAGGCCAGCGAGCACCTCCAACGACGTGCCGTCTCCGCTGGGTGCTGGCCACCGACCCGCGGCACGTTCAGCCGGCTGGTCGGCCAGAGCGATGCCGACTTCGAGTGGGTGTCGCCGGTCGACACGGCGGGGGAGACGGTCAGCCGGGCCCGCGACCGTCTCCGACCGGCAGGTCGGCCGCCTACCACGCCGCCGGCCTGCCGGTGCCGGTCGACTTCGCCGCGCACCGACGGCGGCACCGGCCAGCTGCCCACCCTCGGCGACCGGGCCGAGCTGATCCGCGCCGGCCTGCGCGGCCCGGTGCTGCCGATCGCGCTCGGCGGCACCCTGCTGGCGCTGCTGCTGGTCGGGGCGGCCGGGTCGTACTGGGCGGACCGGCGGGCCCGCGAGGTGCGGCTGCTGTCCGCCCGCGGCGTCGGCCCGGGCGCGCTGGCCGGCAAGGCGGTGCTGGAGCTGGCGCTGCCGGCCGTGGTCGGCACCGTGCTCGGCGCGCTGCTGGCCCGCTGGCTGGTCGCCCGGCTCGGGCCGAGCCCCGACCTGGACCCGTCCGCGTACCGGCAGGCGGCGCTGGTCGTGGCCGCCGGGCTGCTGGCCGGGCTGGCGCTGCTCGGCCTGGTCGCCGGCGTGCGCAGCCGCAACGCCACCGAGCGGCCGGTCGGCGCCCGCCGGTCCCGGCTGGCCTGGGTGCCCTGGGAGCTGCTGCTGCTCGCCGGCGCCGCCGGGACGTACGCGGCCCTGCGCCACACCGACGCGGTCACGGTCGTGCAGAACGTGGCCCAGGTGAACCTGCTCGTGGTGCTGTTCCCGCTGCTGTTCATCCTCGGCGGGTCGGTGCTCGCGGTCCGGCTGCTGACCCTGCTGCTGCCGCTGCTGTCCGCGCGGGCGACCCGGCTGCCCGCGGCCTGGTACCTGGCCGCCCGCCGGCTCACCGCGGCCCGGGTCGCGGCGTCGTGCTGCTGGCCGCGGCCGCCGCCCCGGTCGCGATCGCGGTCTACGCCGCCGGGCTGACCGGCGGCACCCAGCACACGCTGGACGCGAAGGCCAGGGTCTTCACCGGCGCGGCGATCTCGGTGCGAGACGACCGGCCAGCTGACCCGGAACGCGAGGACCGACCAGCTCGGCACGATCGTGCGCCGGTACAGCTACGGCATGGTCGGCGACACCCAGGTCGCGTTCCTCGCGGTGGACCCGGCCACGCTGCCGGGCACCGCGTACTGGCGGAACGAGTTCGCCGGCCGGTCGCTGCCCGACCTGCTCACCGCGCTGGCCGGGCCGGCCACCGGCGGCCGGGTGCCGGCGATCGTGGTCGACCCGCGGCACGAGCTCGGCCCGACCGCGGACGTCACGCTCGGCACCAGCACCGCCAGGGTCGCGACCGCGGCGACCGCCGCGCTGTTCCCGGGCCGGCGGCTGCCGCAGCCGATGATCATCGTCGACCGGAACCGGCTCGGCGCCGATCGACCCGCACGCCGGCTCGTTCGACGAGCTGTGGACCAACGGCCCGGCCGCGCCGGCCGAGGCCGCGGTGCTGGCCCAGGACCAGCTGCTGTTCGACACGCATCGACCAGGCGCAGGTCTTCGCACGCGGCCGACTACCTCGGCATCACCTGGACCTTCGGCTACCTGACCGCGCTGGCCGGGCTGGTCGGCCTGGTCTCGGTCGGCGCCCTGCTGCTGTACGTCGAGACCCGCCAGCGCACCCGGGTGGCCGCGTACGCGCTGGGGCGGCGGATGGGGCTGTCCCGGGGCACCCACCTGCGCTCGCTGCTGGCCGAGCTCGGCCTGCTGCTCGGGCTGGCGTACGCCGTCGGGGTGGCGCTGAGCTGGGTCGCGCTCGGGCTGGTGCACGGGCTGCTGGACGTCGACCCGATCCGGCCGCCGACGCCGCTGCTGGTGCTGCCGGTCGCCGTGCTGGTCGGCGCCGCGGTCGCGGTCGCCGCGGTGGCCGTGCTGACCGCCCTGTACGCCCAGCGGGCCGCCGACCGCACCCCGCCGGCCGAGACGCTGCGCCTGGGCACCTGAACGCACGCCGGCCCCGCACCCTGGTGGGTGCGGGGCCGAGTGGGTCGGGTCAGCGCTACGGCGCCGACCTTCTCCTTGGCCGCGAGCGCGGTCTCCCTGGCGGCGGCACCGGCGTTGGCGGCGGCGTCCTTGGCGGCGGCACCCGCGCTCAGCGCGGCGCCCTTGGCTCTGGCCACCCGACCGGACACGTCGGAGTCGGCCCTGTTCCTGCGGGCCTTCTTCGCCGAGTCCTTGGTCGCCTTCGCCGCGGCCTTGGCGGTCCTCGCCGCCTGCACCGCGGCGACCGCCTTGAGCGCGTCGGCCCTCTTGCTGGCCTTGGCGGCCTTCCGACGCGACCGTCGGCTCACCTTCCCGGCTCCGCCGGCCACCGCACCGCCGACGGCGGTGGCCGCCCCGGTCAGCGCGCCGGCGGCGGAGGAGACGCCCGAGCCGACCGTGCCGGCCGCGTCCTCGACGGCCTCGGCCGCGCCGTGCGCGGCCTTGCTGGCCAGCCACGGGACCGACGGCCGGCCGCCGGTGTCCAGCGCGGTGATGAGCAGGCCGCCGATCAGGCTGACGTTCTTGAAGAACTCGACCCGGTCGGACGCTCGCTGTTCGGGGTCGCTGGTCTCCCAGAACCGGTGGCCGGCCAGCGTGGTCGGCACCAGGCTGCCGGCCAGCAGCAGCGCCGCCGGACGGGCGAACGGCCCGACGATCAGCCCGAGCCCGCCGACGACCTTGATCGCGCCGTCCAGCTTGACCAGCGACTCCGGGTCGTTGGGCAGCTGCGGAACGCGGTCGGCGATCGGCTTGGCGATCGGCGAGGCCGGCGCCGCCTTGGGCTGCGGGTTGCGGATCTGGTCGATGCCGCCGCTGATGAAGCTGGCGGCGAGCGCCGCGCGAGCGGCGCGACGGGCAAGACTCATGATCAGGGCCTCCGATTCGACTGATCGACTTGCCGACCGGCCTACCCGGCATCACTCCCACTTGAACGTGGCAGCTGCCGCGCAGAGCGTGACGATCGCCCACACCGCCAGCGTGAGCAGCGACTGCACCGGCAGCCCGCCGCCGTCCCGCAGCACGCTGCGGAACCCGTCCGCGAGCGCCGCGGTCGGCAGGAACTGCAGCACGTCGGCCAGCCCGGCCGGGAACTTCGACAGCGGGAACAGCACCCCGCCGAAGAACAGCAGCAGGAACCAGGCCAGGTTGGCCGCGGCCAGCGTCGCCTCGGCCCGCAGCGTGCCGGCCAGCAGCAGCCCGAGCCCGGCGAACGCGGCGGTGCCGATGACCACGAGCAGCACCGTGGACAGCGCCGCACCGGCGCCGCCGGTCGGCCGCCAGCCCATGGCCAGCCCGAGCCCGCCGATCGAGCACGAGCTGCAGCAGCTCGATGCACAGCACCGCCCCGGTCTTGCCGAGCAGCAGCACCGAGCGGGGCAGCGCGGTGGCGCCGAGCCGCTTGAGCACGCCGTACTTGCGCTCGAAGCCGGTGGCGATGGCCAGCCCGGTGAACGCGGCCGAGGTGACCGCGAGCGCCAGCACGCCCGGCACCACGAAGTCCACCCGCGAGCCGTCGTCCACCTCGATGAACGGCTCGGCCACCAGCACCGCGGTCAGCAGCAGCGGGATCAGCAGGGTCAGCAGCACCTGCTCGCCGTTGCGCAGCGAGAGCCTGAGCTCCATCCGGGCCTGCGCGGCCAGCATCCGCGCGGTCGGGGCCGGTCCCGGCGCGGGCGCGAACGTGTCCACCGCTCACCGCAGGCCGTGCCCGGTCAGCTCGAGGAACACGTCCTCCAGCGAGCGCCGCCGCACCCGCAGCTCCTCGGCCAGCACGTCCTTGTCGGCGCACCAGGCGGTCACCGCGGCGACCAGCTGCGGGTCGACCGGCCCCGGCACCGTCGACCAGGTATTCGCCGCGGCGCGGCTCGGACACCGTCACCGCCGGCGGCAGCGCGCCGGCCAGCGCGACCAGGTCGAGCCCGGGCGTCGCGGTGAACCGCAGCTGCCCCTCGGCGCCGTCGCCGGGTCAGCTCGGCCGGGCTGCCGACCGCGACCACCCGCCCGCTGTCGACGACCACGACCTGGTCGGCCAACCGCTCGGCCTCCTCCATGTGGTGCGTGGTGAGCACCACGGTGACCCCGTCCGATGCGCAGCTGCCGGACCACGTCCCAGGTCGCGTGCCGGGCCTGCGGGTCCAGCCCGGCGGTCGGCTCGTCCAGGAACACCAGCTCCGGCCGGGCCACCACGGCCATCGCCAGCGACAGCCGCTGCTTCTGCCCGCCGGACAGCCGCTTGTACGCCGTGTTCGCGCCGCGCCGGTCAGCCCGAGCCGCTCCATCAGCGCGCCGGGGTCGAGCGGGTCGGCCGCGTACGCCGCGAGCAGCCGGAGCATCTCGCCGGCCTTGGCGCCCGGGTAGCCGCCGCCGCCCTGCAGCATCACGCCGACCCGCGGCCGCAGCCGGCGGGCGTCGGCGACCGGGTCGAGCCCGAGCACCCGGACCGTGCCCGCGTCCGGCCGGCGGTAGCCCTCGCACATCTCGACGGTGGTGGTCTTGCCGGCGCCGTTCGGGCCGAGGATGGCCAGCACCTGGCCGGCGTCGGCGGTCAGCGACAGGCCCGCGACCGCGGTGACGGCGCCGTACCGTTTCTCCAGGTCGCGCACCTCGACCGCCGGATGGTCCACCTCGTCAGGGTAGGTGCGTGAGCCGCGACACGCTGGTGGGGGGCCGGGGGTGCGCCCGGTCGCGGATATAAGTAACATCGACGGTGTGAAATTCACCCGGCCGGTTCCGACGCGGGACGAGGTGGCCCGCCTGCTCCTGGAGCAGGGCCCGGCCACCGCCGCCGCGCTGGGCGAGCGGCTCGGGATCAGCCCGACCGCGGTCCGGCGGCACCTCGACGCGCTGGTCGCCGACGGGCTGGCGACCGACCGCGAGCAGCGCCCGCTGGGCGGCGCGCCAGCGCGGCCGCGGCCGACCGCCGCGCGAGTTCCTGCTCACCGAGCAGCGGCCGGGGCAGCTTCCCGCACGCGTACGACGACCTGGCCGCGGCCGCGCTGCGGTTCCTGGCCGAGACCGGCGGCGACAAGGCCGTCGCCGAGTTCGCCGCCCTTCGGGTCGCCACCGTCGAGGAGCGGCACGGCCCCGAGGTCCGGGCCGCCGCCGCGGACGAAGGTCGAGGCGCTGGCCGAGGCGCTGACCGCGAGGGCTACGCTGCGTCGGCCTCACCAGGTCGGCTCCGGCGGCCAGCTCTGCCAGCACCACTGCCCGGTCGCGCACGTCGCGGCCGAGTTCCCGCAGCTGTGCGAGGCAGAGACAAGGGCGTTCGAGCGGCTGTTGGGCACCCACGTCCAGCGGCTGGCCACCATCGCCCGCGGAGACGCGGTCTGCACCACCCACATCCCCAGGCACCTCCGTCCGCTTCCGGGAGGACGCGAGCATGACCTTGACCCAGGGCGAGCAGATCGAGCAGCTCTCTCGCTACAAGTTCGGTTGGGCCGACGCCGACGTCGCCGGTGCCTCGGCCCGGCGCGGCCTGTCCGAGGAGGTCGTCCGCGACATCTCGGGGAAGAAGAGCGAGCCCGAGTGGATGCTCCAGCTGCGGCTGAAGGGCCTCAAGCTCTTCGACCGCAAGCCGCTGCCGACCTGGGGTGCCGACCTGGCCGACATCGACTTCGACAACATCAAGTATTTCGTCCGGTCGACCGAGAAGCAGGCCGCCAGCTGGGAGGAGCTGCCCGACGACATCAAGTCGACGTACGACCGGCTGGGCATCCCCGAGGCGGAGAAGCAGCGGCTGGTCTCCGGCGTCGCCGCGCAGTACGAGTCGGAGGTCGTCTACCACCAGATCCAGAAGGAGCTGGAGGACCAGGGCGTCATCTTCCTGGACACCGACTCCGGCCTGAAGCGAGCACCCGGAGCTGTTCCGGGAATACTTCGGGTCGGTCATCCCGCCCGGCGACAACAAGTTCGCCTCGCTCAACACCGCGGTCTGGTCCGGCGGCTCGTTCATCTACGTGCCGAAGGGCGTGCACGTCGACATCCCGCTGCAGGCCTACTTCCGGATCAACACCGAGAACATGGGCCAGTTCGAGCGGACGCTGATCATCGTCGACGAGGACGCGTACGTGCACTACGTCGAGGGCTGCACCGCGCCGATCTACTCGTCCGACTCGCTGCACTCCGCGGTCGTCGAGATCATCGTGAAGAAGGGCGGCCGCTGCCGCTACACGACGATCCAGAACTGGTCGAACAACGTCTACAACCTGGTCACCAAGCGCGCGCTGGCGCACGAGGGCGCGACCATGGAGTGGGTCGACGGCAACATCGGCTCCAAGGTGACGATGAAATACCCGGCCGTCTGGATGGTCGGCGAGCACGCCAAGGGCGAGGTGCTCTCGATCGCGTTCTCCGGCGAGGGGCAGCACCAGGACGCCGGCGCCAAGATGGTGCACGCCGCGCCCAACACGTCCTCGACGATCATCTCGAAGTCGGTGGCCCGGGGCGGCGGCCGCACCTCGTACCGGGGGCTGGTGCAGGTCAACGAGGGCGCGCACCACTCCCGCTCGACGGTGAAGTGCGACGCGCTGCTGGTCGACGGCATCAGCCGCTCCGACACGTACCCGTACGTGGACGTCCGCGAGGACGACGTGTCGATGGGCCACGAGGCGACGGTCTCGAAGGTCAGCGAGGAGCAGCTGTTCTACCTGATGAGCCGTGGCCTGACCGAGGACGAGGCGATGGCGATGATCGTGCGCGGCTTCGTCGAGCCGATCGCCCGCGAGCTCCCGATGGAGTACGCGCTCGAGCTCAACCGCCTCATCGAGCTGCAGATGGAAGGGGCCGTCGGCTGATGGGCTCGCCCCACCCGGCACCCGACGCCCTCGGGCGCCGAGACCGAGCACGCGCAGGCGGCGCGGCGCTGGCCGGGGAGCTGTTCGCGCCCGGGTGTCGGCGCGCAGGCGGGCCCGCCGCGCACGCCGGCCCGGGCGACCGCGGTGCCGCCGGGCGCGTCCAGCGCCGGCGGCCACTCGCACGGCCCCGGCGAGCGGCCCCGCGCCGAGCGGTTCACCTCCCGCAACCCGGACGAGTTCGGCGTGCCGACCGGCCGCGAGGAGGAGTGGCGGTTCACCCCGCTGATCCGGATGCGCGACCTGCTGGACCCGTTCGAGGCCGACCAGGCGCTGACCGTCGAGATCGAGCGCGCCCGACCAGGTCGAGGTGCGCGAGGTCGCCGGCGACGCCGACCCGGTCGGCACCGTGCTCGCGCCGGCCGACCGGGTCAGCGCGCTGGCCCTGGAGCGGGTCCGCCGGGCGCACGTGGTCACCGTGCCCAAGGGCACCACGGTCGCCGAGCCGGTCACGATCACCCTGCGCGGCCAGGGCGAGCGGGCGTACGGGCACCTGGTCGTCGACGTCGAGCCGTCCGCCGAGGCGGTGGTCGTGCTCGACCACGTCGGCTCCGGCCCGGCTGGCCGCCAACGTCGAGCTGCGGGTCGGCGACGGCGCGTCGCTGACCTTCCTGTCCGTGCAGGACTGGGCCGACGACGCGGTGCACGTGGTCGCGCACGCGGCCGCAGCTCGGCCGGGACGCGCGGCTGCGGCACGCGGTCGTCACCTTCGGCGGCGACCTGGTCCGGATCAGCCCGACCGTGCGGTTCACCGCCCCCGGCGGCGACGCCGAGCTGCTCGGGCTGTCCTTCGCCGACGCCGGCCAGCACCAGGAGGCCAGGCTCTACGTCGACCACGCGGTGCCGCACTGCCGGTCCCGGGTCACCTACAAGGGCGCGCTGCAGGGCCGGGACGCGCACACGGTCTGGATCGGCGACGTGCGGATCCGCCCGGAGGGCGTGGCAGACCGACACGTACGAGCTGAACCGCAACCTGCTGCTCACCGACGGCGCCCGCGCCGACTCGGTGCCCAACCTGGAGATCGAGACCGGCGAGGTGGCCGGCGCCGGCCACGCCAGCGCGACCGGGCGGTTCGACGACCAGCAGCTGTTCTACCTGATGGCCCGCGGCATCCCGGAGGGCGAGGCCCGCCGGCTGGTGGTCCGCGGCTTCTTCGCCGACGTGATCAGCGCGATCGGCGTGCCGGCGGTGGCCGAGCGGCTCACCGCCGCCGTCGAGGCCGAGCTCGCGGCGGTGGGCGCATGAGCGAGCGCGAGGGCCCGCAGCGCGAGCGGGGAGCGACGACGGCCGGCGGCCCGGCGCTTGCGCCTGGCCGGCTGTCGGAGGAGCGGGCGGAGTCCTGGCAGGTGGCCTGCGCGCTGGCCGACATCCCGGAGGGCGCCGCGGTGCGGGTCGAGTTCGGCGTCGAGCCGGTGTGCCTCGTGCACACCGAGGGCGAGGTGTTCGCGATCCGCGACGTCTGCTCGCACGCCGACATCCCGCTGTCCGAGGGCGACGTCGAGGGCACCACCGTGGAGTGCTGGCTGCACGGCTCCCGCTTCGACCTGCGCACCGGCAAGCCGACCGGCCTGCCCGCGACCGTTCCCGTGCCCGTCTACGAGACCAAGATCGAGGGCGGCGACGTCCTCGTCCGACTGGAGAGCTGAGCAACCGTGTCCACCCTGGAGATCCGCGACCTGCACGTGTCGGTGGAGGGCGCGGCCGACGAGATCCTCAAGGGCGTCGACCTGACCATCGAGTCGGGCCAGACGCACGCCATCATGGGCCCGAACGGGTCGGGCAAGTCGACCCTGGCCTACTCGATCGCCGGCCACCCGAAGTACGTGGTGACCCGCGGCAGCGTGCTGCTCGACGGCGAGGACGTGCTGTCGATGACGGTCGACGAGCGCGCCCGGGCCGGCCTGTTCCTGGCCATGCAGTACCCGGTCGAGGTGCCCGGCGTGTCGGTGTCCAACTTCCTGCGCACCGCCGCGACCGCGATCCGCGGCGAGGCGCCGAAGCTGCGCACCTGGGTCAAGGAGGTCAACGACTCCATGACCGCGCTCGGGATGGACAAGGCCTTCGCCGAGCGCAACCTCAACGAGGGCTTCTCCGGCGGCGAGAAGAAGCGGCACGAGATCCTGCAGCTCGGCCTGCTCAAGCCGAAGATCGCGATCCTCGACGAGACCGACTCCGGCCTGGACATCGACGCGCTGCGGATGGTCTCCGAGGGCATCAACCGGGTCCGCGAGACCGGCGTCGGCACCTTGCTGATCACCCACTACACCCGCATCCTGCGGTACGTGAAGCCGGACTTCGTGCACGTGTTCGTCGGCCGGCCGGATCGTCGAGGAGGGCGGCCCGGAGCTGGCCGAGGAGCTGGAGACCTCCGGGTACGAGCGGTTCACCGGCGTGGCCGTGTCATGACCTACGACGTCGAGGCGGTCCGCAAGGACTTCCCGATCCTGGAGCGGCGGGTCCACGACGGGCTGCCGCTGGTCTACCTGGACAGCGCCAACACCTCGCAGAAGCCGCGCCAGGTGCTGGACGCGATCGCCGAGCACTACGAGCGGCACAACGCCAACATCCACCGCGCCCAGCACGTGCTCGCCGAGGAGGCGACCGCGGCGTACGAGCGCGGCCGGGACAAGGTGGCCGCGGCTTCATCGGCGCCCCGTCCCGGGACGAGGTCATCTTCACCAAGAACGCCTCCGAGGCGCTCAACCTGGTGGCGAACACGATGGCGTGGCGCGTCGGCCGCTACCAGGTCGGCCCCGGCGACGAGATCGTCATCACCGAGATGGAGCACCACTCCAACATCGTGCCGTGGCAGCTGCTGGCCGAGCGCACCGGCGCGACCCTGCGCTGGTTCGGCATCACCGACGACGGCCGGCTCGACCTGTCCACTGTGGACGACCTGATCACGCAGCGCACCAAGGTCGTGTCGCTCGTGCACGTGTCGAACACGCTCGGCACGCTCAACCCGGTCGCCGCGGTCGCCGCGCGGGCGCACGAGGTCGGCGCGCTGGTCGTGGTCGACGGCTCCCAGGCGGTGCCGCAGATGCCGGTCGACGTGGCCGCGCTCGGCGCCGACTTCTTCGCGTTCACCGGGCACAAGATGTGCGGCCCGACCGGGATCGGCGTGCTCTGGGGCCGCCGCGAGCTGCTCGACGAGCTGCCGCCGTTCCTCGGCGGCGGCGAGATGATCGAGACGGTGACGATGACCGGCTCGACGTACGCGCCGATGCCGTACAAGTTCGAGGCCGGGACCATGCCGATCGCCGCAGTCGGTCGGGCTCGGCGCGGCGGTGGACTACCTGACCGGGCTCGGGATGGACGCGATCGCCGCGCACGAGCGGGAGATCACCGGGTACGCGCTGGAGCGGCTGCACGACGTGCCCGGCCTGACGGATCATCGGCCCGGACACGCCGGTGGACCGCGGCGGCGCGGTGAGCTTCACCCTGGACGGGATCCACCCGCACGACGTGGCCCAGGTGCTGGACTAGCAGGGGATCGCGGTGCGGGCCGGGCACCACTGCGCCCGGCCGGTCTGCGACCGGTTCGGAATCCCGGCGACCACCCGAGCGTCGTTCTACCTGTACACGACGCGGGACGAGGTCGACGCCCTGGTCCGCGGTCTGGACGAGGTACGGAGGGTCTTCGGGTGAAGCTCGACTCGCTGTACCAGGAGATCATCCTGGACCACTACAAGCACCCGCACCGGCGCGGCCTGCGGGAGCCGTACGACGCCGAGGTCCACCACGTGAACCCGACCTGCGGCGACGAGGTCACGCTGCGGGTGAGGGTGGCCGACGGGGTGGTCGAGGACGTCTCGTACGACGGCGCGGGCTGCTCGATCAGCCAGGCGTCCACGTCGGTGCTGACCGACCTGGTGGTCGGCAAGCCGGTCGAGGAGGCCGTCGCGGTGCAGGAGGAGTTCCTCCGGCTGATGCAGTCCAAGGGCACGGTCGAGCCGGACGAGGAGGTGCTGGAGGACGCGGTCGCGTTCGCCGGCGTCTCGAAGTACCCGTCCCGGGTCAAGTGCGCGCTGCTCGGCTGGATGGCGTGGAAGGACGCGACGGCCCAGGCCGTCGCCGCACGCGGAGAGAGGCGACGCGCATGAGCGAGACCGACGACATCCCGGCGTCGACGACGTCGAGGAGGCCATGCGCGACGTCGTCGACCCCGAGCTCGGCATCAACGTGGTCGACCTCGGCCTGGTCTACGGCGTGCAGATCGGCCAGGACCGCGTCGTCACCCTGGACATGACGCTGACCTCGGCGGCCTGCCCGCTGACCGACGTGATCGAGGACCAGACCCGGGAGGCGCTGACGGCGGTCCCGGCGGCGGAGTGGCGGCCGACTTCAAGATCAACTGGGTCTGGATGCCGCCGTGGGGTCCGGACAAGATCACCGACGACGGCCGCGAGCAGCTGCGCGCGCTCGGCTTCAACGTCTGAGGCGTCCCGACAGGCCCCGGGGATCCCGGGCCGTCGCGCGTCTCCGCTCGTCTCAGCCGGACCGCTTGAGCTTGCCGTTGCGCTTGGCGTACCGCTCGCCGGCGGAGAACAGCGCCAGCCCGGCCGGGATGCAGACCGCGCCGATCACCGCGAGCTTGAGCAGGTCGCGGCCCCATCGTGCTCAGCCCGTCGCCGTCGAGGATCGCCCGCCGCACGCCGTCCAGCGCGTACGTCGCCGGGGAGATCGCGGAGATCTTCTCCATCCAGCCGGGCAGCACGTCGACCGGGTAGTAGACGCCGGACACGACCAGCAGCACGCCCTGGGCGACGAAGCCGAGCTGCGCGCCCTTCTCCGGCGAGATCAGCGGCAGCACCGCGGTCATCATCCCGATCCCGATGAACGAGACGCTCGCGACCAGCAGCACCACGAGCGCGGTCAGGAAGTCCGCGTCCGGCATGCTCAGGTCGAAGAACAGGCCGACCACGAGGAACAGCCCGACGGCCCGGATCAGCCCGTAGAGCACCGAGTACGCGCCCATGCCGGCGAGGTGGGTGAACCGGCCGAGCGGGGCCATGAACGTGTACTCGATGGTCCCTTCCCAGCGCTCCCAGGCCACCGTCTCGGTCATGAACTCGAAGATGATCCCCAGGTACGCCCAGATCACCGCGCCGATGAGCAGGAACGTGGTGGCCCGGGCGACGTCGATGCTGCCGCCGGTCGCCTGCACGCCGTCGGCGATGAAGACGATCGTCAGCGTGTTGGCGATCGTCCAGACGAAGAACGCCAGGTCCCACCAGATGTACCGGCGGGTCAGGTAGACGTTGCGCTCCACCACGCCGCCGAGCCCGACCAGGTTGTCCCTGACCCGCCGGCGCATCGGGGTGGCGGGCTGGGTCCGCTGCTCGGACGGACCGGTCCTCGCGAGCGCGAGTCGGCCGGCCCACGTCGCTCCCCGCTCGCCCTGCGGGCCTTCCGGCGTGCTCACGCGAACACCCCCCGATCGTCCTCGTCGTCCTCCTCGTCGTCCGCGGCGCCGAGCTCGCGGCCGGTCGCGGCGAGGAACGCCTCCTCGAGGGTGGCCGCGCCGTAGTGGGCGATGAGCTCGTCCGGGCTCTCCAGCCGCAGCAGCCGGCCGCGCTCGATGATCCCGACCCGCTCGGCCAGCACCTCGGCCTCGGCCATGTCGTGCGTGCAGAGCAGGATCGTGGCGTCGTGCTCGGCCCGGATCTCCCGGACGAAGTCCTGCACCTCGCGCTTGGACCGCGGGTCGAGCCCGGTGGTCGGCTCGTCGAGCAGCAGCAGCACCGGCGCGGTGAGCAGGGCCCGGGCCAGCGCGACCTTCTGCTGCATGCCGCGGGAGAGGTTCTCCATCGGCTCGTGCCGGCGGCCCTCCGGGAAGCCGACCCGGCCGAGGATCCGCGGGATCTCGTCCCGGGTCTGCCGGGCGGTCATCCCGTAGAACCGGGCCGCGTAGCTGAGGTTCTCGGCCGGCGACATCTTCTTGAAGAAGCTCGCCTCGACCGAGACCCGGTTGACCAGCCGGCGGACCTCGCGCGCGTCCCGGCCGACGTCGAAGCCGAACACCCTGGCCTCGCCGCCGTCGTGCAGCAGCAGCGTGGACAGGATCCGGACCAGCGTGGACTTGCCCGAGCCGTTCTTGCCGAGGATCGCGATCGTCTCGCCGCGCCGGATCGAGAAGGTGACGTCGTCGACCGCGGCGACCCGCCGGACCCGCGGGCCGGGCGTGCCGCGCCGGGACCGCCGGCGGAACTCCTTGCGCAAGCCGACGACCTCCACCGCCGGTGCTCGGGGTGGAGGCGGTCGGGGCCTGGCGGGTCACGTCCGCGGGAAGGGTCACGATCCTCGACCATGACCGCGGCCGGCCCCGGCCGCAACGCAGTTTCGCCCTCGGCTCACCCCGGCCCGGTCACTCGCCGGGACGGGCGAACGGGGACGGGCCGCCGATCATGCTGTATTGCACGTTCGCGATCTGCCAGCGGTCGCCCGGCTTGACGAACACGTGCGCGACCCGGAACTGCCCGTCGGCCCGCTGGCCCTGGAAGGACGCCTTCTGGGTGACCGTGGCGATCGTGACCGCGGCGCTGCCGTAGTCCCGGACGATCACGTCGTCCCAGGCCACCGACTCGGGGCTGAACCCGCCCCGGTAGCGCCCCAGGTACTGCTGGCGGTCGAGGATGAACCCGACCGGGCCGACCACCCGGAAGTCGTCGGTGACCAGGTCGCGCGAGCGCCCCGGTGTCGCCGGTGCTCTCGGCCGCGGCCCACTTCTGTCCTGTCGTCATGATCTCGTCCATGCCGACAACGTTAGACCTCTAACGTTTAGATGTCTACCGTTTATTGGTACGATGGCGCCGTGATGCAACACCAGCCGATCGGGCTCGTCCTGACCCGGACCAGCCGCGCCGTCAGCCGCGCGTTCGACGAGCGACTCGCCGCGGCCGGCGGCTCGCTGCCGATCTGGCTGATCCTGCTGGCGCTGAAGACGCGGGCCACCCGCAGCCAGAGCGAGCTGGCCGAGGCGGTCGGGATCCGCGGCGCGACGCTGAGCCACCACCTGGACGGGATGGAGGCGGCCGGGCTGGTCACCCGCCGGCGCGACCCGGCCAGCCGGCGGACCTCGCTGGTCGAGATGACCGACGCCGGGACGCAGCTGTTCCTGCGGCTGCGCGAGGCCGCGGTCGCCCACGACACGCGGCTGCGCGCCGGCCTCTCCGACGAGGACGTCGCCCGCCTCGCCGCCCTCCTCGACACCCTCGCCACCAACGTCACCACCTGACCCGCCGCCGGTGGCGCGGTGGAGGACGCCGCCGGCCGGTCCACCGCGGGCGGGTGCCAGCGGTCCCCGGCCGCGCGCGGAATGGGTTGCGCCGCTGGCCGGGGTGGAGGACGCCGCGGCGTGCGCGGTCCCCGGCCACGCGCGGAATGGGTTGCGCCGCTGGCCGGAGGCGCCGCCCGCGGGTCCGCCGCGGGCGGGTGCAGGCGGTCCCCGGCCACGCGCCGAGTGGGTTGCGCCGGCGGCGGGGTGGCGGACGGCCGCCTGCCGGTCCGCCGCGGGCGGGTGCTTAGGGTGGCGGGGTGGACCTGGGGGAGATGTTGGCGGCGGCCGCGGCGGGGGAGCCGCCGCCGCCGGACGGCTCCGTGACCGTGCTTCCCCGCGCGGCCGGCGGCGCCAAGGCCGGCGTGGTCGGCTTCACCGCGCACAACGTCGTCGCCGCGGACGTCGACCCGGACTGGGTCCGCTCGATCCTGCCGCCCGGCTCGCTGTCCGCCCCGATGTCGGCCCGCTTCCTGGCCGCACTCGCCGACCGGGTCGGCGCCGAGCCCGGCGCGTACGACGCGGTGCTGCTCGCCCCGGACCGGCCGGTGCCGCTGCCCGGCCTCACCCCGGTGGGCGAGGCCGACTCACCGCGGCTGCGCCGGGCCGAGCGCTACCGGGTCGGCCTGCGGGCCTGGACGGTCGAGGGCGCGATCCTCATCGTCGGCCGCGGCCTGGCCGGCCGCTGGGAGGTCTCGCTCGAGGTCGACCCCGGCTACCGGGGACGCGGGATCGGCCGCGCCCTCGTCGCCGCGGCCCCCGACCTGGTCCCGCCCGGCGAGCCGCTGTGGGCCCAGGTCTCGCCCGCGAACGTGGCCTCGCTGCGGATGTTCCTCGCCGCCGGCTACCGCCCGGTCGCCGCCGAGGTCCTGTTCGCCTAGCAGCGCGTCGGGGGAGCCGCCCAGGCCTGGCGCCGGCGTCCCGACCACGACGTCGCGCTCAGCCGACGGCGACGACGAGCCCGGGGACGGCCACGTCGACCGGCCCGGAGTACGCCGCGCCGGCCGCGGCCCGGGCCGCCAGCAGGTCGGTGGTCGGGAACAGGTGGGTGAGCACCAGCCGCCGCACGCCGGCCGCCATGGCCTGCCGCCCGGCCCCGGCCGCCGTGTTCAGCCCGCCGCGCTGGCGCTCCGGCACCGTGTCCACGAAGGACGCCTCGGCCAGCAGCACGTCGGCGTCGCGAGCCAGCTCGACCATCGCGTCGTCCGCCGCGGCGTCACCGGAGTATGCGAGCGCGGCGCCGCCGGCGCTCAGCCGCACGCCGAGGTTCGGCACGAAGTGCGGCAGCTGCGCCGACCGCACCGCGAACGGCCCGATCAGCGTGGTCGCCGCCAGGTCGTGCAGCTCATAGGCGCCGTCGAGCATCGGCGGCTGCGTCCAGCGCCAGCACCGCGTCCAGTGCCCCCGGCAGCGCGTGCACCGGCAGCACCGGCGCGCCGCCGCCGAGCACCCGCGCCCGCAGCAGCGGGTTGAGGTCGGCGCAGTGGTCCGGGTGCCCGTGCGTCACCAGCACCGCGTCGACCTCCGCCGCCGGCAGCACGCCGAGCAGCCGGGGCACCGTCGCGTACCCGGGATCGACCAGCAGCCGGAACCCGTCCTGCTCGACCAGGTAGCCGCTGCAGGCTCCGCCCGCCGGCGGCCACGCGCCGCTCCCGCCCAACACCGTCAGTCGCATGCACCCATGATGCTCAGTCGGCGTGCTTCTCGATCCAGTCGTACACGCCGGCGTAGATCGCCCACTGCGGGTCCTCGCCGAAGATGTTGAGGAAGCCGGCGACCGGGTTGACCTCCAGCACCACGTACCCGTCCCGGGTCGGCAGGATGTCGAGCCCGGCCAGCGTCATGCCCATCGCCCGGGCCGCCCGCAGGGCCAGGTCGGCCAGCTCGGGCGGGGTGTCCAGCCGCTCGAAGGTGGCCCCCTCCAGCGTCTTGACCCGCCACGACCCGTACGCGGGCAGCTTGAGCATGTCGATCGGGTGCGCCTCGCCGGCGACCGTGATCCGGAACTCGCCGAACTCGGTCGGGTAGTACGGCGTGCACAGCAGCGCGCCGTAGCTGCCCAGCAGCCGCTCGACCAGTTCCACCGCCGCCGGGTCGGCCGGGTCGGTGACCCGCTCGACGTCCATCGCCCGCAGCCCGAACGACGGCTTGACCACCGTCGGCCCCCACTCGGCGACCGCCGCGGCCACGTCCGCCATCGAGGTGGCGGACCGGGTCGGCGGCGCCGGCAGGCCGGCCGCGGCGAGCTTCTGCGCGGTGAGGAACTTGCTGTAGCCGGCGAACCAGACATCGGCCGGGTCGAACATCCGCGGCCCGAGCACCGCGCTGATCGACTGCAGCCGCTCCAGCCGCTCCTCCCAGCCGGTGAACGGCCGGTGGTGCCAGTCGCCGTAGAGGTTGGCCCGGCAGATCACCGCGTCGAACGAGTCCGCCGGCTCGCCGCCGAGCAGCACCCGCAGGCCCGACGCAGCAGCCGTGTAGGTCACCTCGTCCAGCAGGAACAGGCTGGTGTCGTGGCCGAGCCGCCGGCCGGCCGCGGCCAGCCCGGGGGAGTCAGGGTCCTCGTCGCCGCGGTCCCAGCCGAGCACACCGATCTTCACGTGTCCCTCCCGGGTCGTGTACGGGTAGGTCCTACTGGGAATGGATCCGTCCGACTATTTTGGTCATGTCTAGCCCGATCCGTACACCGCCGGGCCCCGAAGGGCCTGTCCGAGGAGGTCTCCCGCGATGTGGGACACCCTGCGACCAGCGCCGGCCGAGGAGCGCGCCGCCTACTACGCCGCCGGGTGGTGGCGGGAGGAGACGTTCCTCGACGACATCGCCCGCAACGCCCGGGAGCGGCCCGACCACCAGGCCGTCGTCGGCTATGTCGGCGGCACGCTCGAACGCACCCTGAGCTGGGCGGACTACGCGGCGAGCGTGCAGCGGTGCGCGGCCGCGCTGACCGAGCTCGGCGTCGGACCCGGCGACGTGGTCGCGGTCTACCTGCCCAACCGCTGGCTGCTCGGGCCGCTGCTGTTCGCCTGCGCCCGGATCGGCGCGATCAGCTCCCCGGTGATCCCGGTGCTGGCCGGCCGCGAGCTGGCGCACGTGCTCGACGCCAGCCGGGCCGCGGTGTGCGTGACCGTGGACAGCTTCGGCGGGGTGGACTACGACCGCCGGCTGGCCGAGGTCGCGCCGGCCACGCTCAAGCACCGGGTCGTGGTCGGCGACGCCGCCCGCACCGGCGCGATCGACTTCGACGAGTTCTTCGTCCGCACGCCGTGGGAGCAGCGGCACCCGCTCGACGCCGTCGCGCCGAGCGGGCCGGACGACCCGGTCCTGCTGCTCTACACCTCCGGCACCACCGGCGCGATGAAGGCCGTCGTGCACAGCCAGAACACGCTGTACGCGGCCGCCCGTACGGTCGCCGAGTCGCAGCACCTCGGCCCGGACGACGTGATCTCGGTGCCGAACTTCCTCACCCACATGGCCGGCTCGTCGTTCGCGGTGTCGATGCCGGTGCTGCTGGGCGCGACCACGGTGATGCAGGACAACAACACCGACATGGA
The DNA here is from genome assembly GCA_963770145.1 of uncultured Actinomycetota bacterium. Taxonomy (GTDB): domain Bacteria; phylum Actinomycetota; class Actinomycetes; order Mycobacteriales; family CADCTP01; genus CADCTP01. The sequence continues at coordinate 281,446 of CAVYOJ010000014.1, forward strand.
GCTGTTCCTCGACCTGGTCGAGCGGCACCGGATCAGCTGGGCGTACCTGTCGCCGAGCTACCTGGTGAACCTGCTGCGGATCCAGCGGGAGAAGCCGCGGGACACCGCCAGCCTGCACCGGGTCGTGTCCGGGTCGGCCCCGGTGCAGCCGGACATCGTCGCCGACGTGCGCTCGGTGCTCGACGTGCCGCTGCACACGCTGTGGGGGATGACCGAGAACGGCGGGGTCACGCTGACCCGGCCGGACGACCCGGAGGGCTGGGGCGCGCAGTCCGACGGCCGGGCGATGCCGTGGATGCAGGTGCGGATCGCCACCGAGCCGGGCGAGCAGCTCGGCCGGCTGCTGGTCCGCGGCGCCTCGCAGACCCTCGGCTACCTCGGCCAGCGCGACCTGTACGAGAAGTGCCTGGACGCCGACGGCTGGTTCGACACCGGCGACCTCGCCCGCGACGACGGCCGCGGCGGGATCCGGATCACCGGCCGGCGCAACGACCTGATCACCCGCGCGTCCGGGCAGAAGGTGTCCACCCTCGAGGTGGAGACCGTGCTGCTGCGGCACCCGGCGGTCGGGGACGTGGTGCTGGTCGGCTACCCCGACCCGGCCGTGCCCGGCGCCGACCTGGTCTGCGCGGTGCTGGTGCCGGCCGGGACACCGCCGACGGTCGAGGAGCTCCGGTCGTACCTGCAGGACCAGGGGATGGCCGCGGTGCTCTGGCCGGACCGGGTGCAGTTCGTCTGGGAGCTGCCGAAGAACTCGCTCGGCAAGGTGCTGCGGGAGCCGCTGCGCCGCCGGCTGGAGATCGCCGCGGGCACCCCGGGGTGAGCGCCGGCGTGGGCAACGGCGTGGGCACCGGCGTGAACACGGAGCCGGCCGTCCGGCACGACCGGCTGGCGCTGTGGGTGATCTCGGTCGCCCAGCTGGTCTTCCTGCTCGACGCGACCGTGGTCAACGTCGCGCTGCCGGCCGATCCAGCGGGCGCTCGGCTTCTCCGACACCGGGCTGGCCTGGGTCGTCACGGCCTACTCGGTCGCCTTCGGCGGGCTGCTGCTGCTCGGCGGCCGGGCCGGGGACCTCCTCGGCCTCCGCCGGGTCTTCGTGGCCGGGCTGGTGCTGTTCACGGTCGCCTCGCTGCTCGGCGGGCTGGCCCAGGACGAGTGGCAGCTGCTGGTCTGCCGCGCGCTGCAGGGCATCGGGGCGGCCGGCGCGTCGCCGGCCGCGCTGTCGTTGATCGCGGCGACGTTCGCCGAGGGGCCGCCGCGGGCGAGGGCCCTCGGCGCGTACACGGCCATCGCGTCGATCGGCAGCCCGCTCGGGCTGGTCGCCGGCGGCGCGATCACCACCTGGCTGTCCTGGCGCTGGGTGCTGCTGGTCAACGTGCCGATCGGGATCGCGCTGGTGCTGCTGGCCCCGCGGGCGCTGCCGGAGCCGGCGACCCGGGCCGGCCGGTTCGACCTCACCGGCGCGGTCACCGGCACGCTCGGGGTGACCCTGCTCGTGTACGGCGTGCTGCGGGCGGCGACCGACTCGTCCGGGGTCAGCCACTGGACCGACCCGGCCGTCGTGGGCACGCTGGTCGGCGCGGTCGTGCTGCTGGCCGGGTTCGTCGCGGTCGAGCGGAGGGCGGCCCAGCCGCTGGTGCCGCTGCGGATCTTCGCCGACCGGCAGCGGTCCGGGACGTACCTGGTGCTGGTGCTGTCCAGCACGGCGATGTTCGGCGTGTACTTCTTCATGACCCTGTTCCTGCAGCGGGTCTGGGGCTACTCGGCGGCGACCACCGCGCTCGTCTACATCCCGATGTCGCTGGTGCTGATGGGCACCGCCCGGGGCAGCGCCAAGCTGGTCGGCCCGCTGGGCGCCCGCAACCTCACGCTGGGCGGGCTGGTGCTGGCCGCCGGCGGGCTGGTCTGGCTGTCGGCCATCGACGCGAACGACGGGTACCTGCTCGGGCTGTTCCTGCCGACCCTGCTGGTATACGCGGGCTTCGGGCTGACCCAGGTGCCGCTCACGCTGACCGCGCTGGCCGGGGTGGCGCCGGGGGAGACCGGGCTCGCCTCGGGCGTGTTCAGCGCGGCCCGGCAGGTCGGCGGCGCGGTCGGCCTGGCCGCGCTGGGCACGGTGGCCTGGGCCGGCGCGACCGGGCTGTCGGCCGACACCGGCGGCGCGCTGGCCACCGGCGCCGGCCGCGGCTTCCTCGGCGCCGCGATCATCACCGCGGTGGCGGCCGCCGTGACCGCCGTCACCGTGCACGCCCGGAGCCCGGGCGCCGGAGCCGACCGGCAGCTGAGCGAGTAGCCCGAAGGTCCTCGACAGCCGGGCGCCGAACCGGTGTGATGGCCGCCATGCCGATCCGAACCAGGAAGTGGCCCGCCGGCGTGCCGTGCTGGGCGGACCTGACCGTTCCCGACGTGCCCGCCGCGCAGGCGTTCTACGCCGCCGTGCTGGGCTGGAGCTTCACCGACACGGCGGACGAGTACGGCGGCTACGTCATCGGGCAGGTCGACGGCGCGGCCGCCGCCGGCATCGGCCCGACCCCGCAGCAGGGCGTCCCGTCCGCCTGGACCCTCTACCTGGCCAGCGACGACGTCGACGGCACCGCCAAGCAGATCACCGACGCGGGCGGGACCATGCTGCTGCCGCCCGGCGACGTCGGCCCGCTCGGCCGGCTCTGCGTGGCCGCCGACCCGACCGGCGCCGTGTTCGGGGCCTGGCAGGCCGGCGGGCACATCGGCGCCGAGCTGCACAGCGAGCCGGGCGGGTTGATCTGGGAGGACCTGCGCACGCCCGACCCGGACGCGGCGCGGGCCTTCTACACCGCGGTGTTCGGCTACGAGACCCAGGCCCTCGAGATGGCCGGTCCCGAGTACACGACCTTCACCCTGCCCGGCGGCAGCGAGGCGGCTCCGCTCGGTGGCATGGGGCCGATGTTCGGCGCGCCCGAGGGCACCCCGCCGCACTGGCTGGTCTACTTCGGCGTGGCCGACACCGACGCGGCGCTGGCTGCCGCGGTGGCGGCCGGCGGCTCCCAGCCGATGCCGGCGCACGACTCGCCGTTCGGCCGGATGGGTTCGGTGATGGACCCGTACGGCGCGGTCTTCAGCGTCGTGCAGACCGACGGGTCCAGTCCGCCACCGGAGCGATAGTCGAGGCTCGTCCGGGTCGCCCGGAGTGCACGGCCCCCAATTCGCCGCATTTCAGCCGCATCTCGGCCGGGAATGCAGAATGCCTTTCGCAGGTATCTGACCAGGCGGCTCCGATCTCTTTCCGTATGTCTGCCCGGCCTGCATTTCTCAGCGCATCCTGAGGGCAGCGGTGATGAGATCGGGGTGGCGTCGATGGACGGTGGCATCTTCGTCTGCTATCGGCGGCAGGACTCCGCCGGATTCGCCGGCCGGCTGTACGACCGGCTTGAAGCCGAGTTCGGCGACGACCGGGTGTTCATGGACGTCGAGGCGATCGAGCCGGGGGCGGTCTTCGCCGAGGTCATCGCCAGACAGGTGGCCCGGTGCCGGGTCCTGCTGGTGATGATCGGACCGGGGTGGCTCGCCCCGGACGGCACCGGCACTCGGCGCCTCGAACGACCGGACGACTATGTCCGGCTGGAGGTGGAATCGGCGCTCCGGCATGATGTCTGGGTCATTCCGGTGTTGATCGAGGACACCCGGATGCCGGCTGACGACGACCTGCCGACGAGCCTCAAACCGCTGGCCGGCCGGCACGCGTGGTCGTTGTCCTCGACCCGGTTCCACTTCGACTGCTCCCGGCTTATCGAGACGATCCAGCGGGTGCTCGGCGAGGAGCGCGCCACCGTCGACGGCGGCGGCCGTGGTCCCTTCGTGTCGCACGCCGAGGTCGACTTCGGCCGGCTGGTGGTCGGCTCACCCTCGCCGGTGCGGACGATCCAAGTCGGCCGCGGCAGCGGTCCGGTCACCGCGACGGTGCGGGCGGACCGGCCGTGGATCGCGGTGGACCAGGCCCACGACCTGCTGCGGCTGCGCATCGACACCGCGGTCGTCGGCCGCCTCGACGGTGAGCTGCTGATCAGCGACGAGAGCGGGCGGACCGCGGTCCGGGTCCGGGCGGAGGTGCTGCCGCGACCGGTCTCGACGGAGCGACCGCGGCCCTCCGGCACGGGTGGGCGGGCGAGCAGCGAGGCCCGGGCGGACGGGCGGACGGGCGCGCCACCCGGTCGGCCGGCGGTGCTGCCGCGACCGGTCTCGACGGAGCGACCGCGGCCCTCCGGCACCGGTGGGCGGGCGAGCAGCGAGGCCCGGGCGGACGGGCGGACGGGCGCGCCACCCGGTCGGCCGGCCCCCCACCTGCTCGACGTCCCCGACGGCGGTGCGCCGGACGCCGGCCACCGGCGCCGTGGCGTCCTGGTGGCCGCCGGGCTCGTCGTGCTGCTGGCGGCCGGGCTCGGCCTCTGGGCAGTCCTGCGCGGGTCGTCCGACCAGGTCGACCAGCTGGACGGCGTCGCCGCGTCCTTCCCCGCCGAGTTCGTCACCTGGCACGGACATGTCGGGAGCGAGGACCTGCCGCACCTGGTCGGCTACTTCGGACCGGACCCGGCCGAGGTCGACCGGATCCGGGCCGTACTGACCGACCGGGGGTTCAGCCGCGGCTACGTGCACGCGATGCGGTCGCGCCGCACCGGCGAGATGTTGAGCTTGATGATCATCGAGGTCCGCTCGCCCGATGCGGCCCGTCAAGCCGGCGGCGACCTGTCCGCCTGCCGCGGCCAGAGCGGCACGCCGACCTTCGACGTGTCCGGCGTGCCGGGCGCGATCGGGCGGCGCTGCGTCGCACCGAGGAGCGGCTCCCCGGTGCAGGAGGTCAGCTTCACCCGCGACCGGCGGCTCTACCGGTTGAAGCTCGAGAAGCTGGTCTCCCGGACGTCGACCGAGGAGATCCAGGACCTGGCCCGGCAGCAGGCCGAGGTGTCCCGCTGACCGCGGCTGGCCCGATGGCGGGGAAACCGGGTGACAGTCGCCCGTACACTGGTGATGTGACGCCTCGTATGTCCTGACCGGGCCAGGTTCCGCCCTGGCCCCGTCCCGACGACCACGGAAGAGCGTCACCATGATCACCGCCACCGACCTGGAGCTGCGTGCCGGCTCCCGGATCCTGCTGTCCGGCGCGACCCTGCGCGTCCAGCCCGGCGACCGCATCGGGCTGGTCGGCCGCAACGGCGCCGGCAAGACCACCACCCTGCGCGTGCTCGCCGGCGAGACCCTGCCGTACGGGGGCACCATCGACCGGCGCGGCGAGATCGGCTACCTGCCGCAGGACCCGCGCACCGGCGACCTCGCCATGCTCAGCAAGGACCGGGTGCTGTCCGCCCGCGGCCTCGACACGCTGCTGCACGACCTGGAGAAGACCCAGGTCGAGCTGGCCGAGGCCGCCGACGACGCGACCCGGGACGCCGTCGTGCGCCGGTACGGCCGGCTGGAGGACCGGTTCGCCGCGCTCGGCGGCTACGCGGCCGAGTCCGAGGCGGCCCGGATCTGCGCCAACCTCGGGCTGCCCGACCGGGTACTCAACCAGCCGCTCGGCACGCTGTCCGGCGGCCAGCGCCGCCGGGTCGAGCTGGCCCGGATCCTGTTCTCCGGCGCGCCGACGCTGCTGCTCGACGAGCCGACCAACCACCTCGACGCCGACTCGATCACCTGGCTGCGCGACTTCCTGCGCGGCCACGACGGCGGTGTCGTGGTGATCAGCCACGACGTCGACCTGCTCGACCGGGTGGTCAACAAGGTGTGGCACCTGGACGCCAACCGGGCCGAGGCCGACGTCTACAACGTCGGCTGGAAGAAATACCTGGAGGCGCGCGAGCAGGACGAGCGCCGGCGCAAGCGGGAGCGGGCCAACGCCGAGAAGAAGGCCGGCGCGCTGCTGGCCCAGGCCGACAAGATGCGGGCCAAGGCGACCAAGGCGACCGCGGCGCAGCAGATGGCCCGCCGGGCGGAGCGGCTGCTGGCCGGCACCGAGGGAGCGCGGGCGCGGGACAAGGTCGCCCGGGTGCGGTTCCCGACCCCGGCGCCGTCCGGGCGGACCCCGCTGACCGCGGACGGGCTGTCCAAGTCGTACGGGTCGCTGGAGGTGTTCACCGACGTCTCGCTGGCCGTCGACCGCGGCTCCCGGGTGGTCGTGCTGGGGCTCAACGGCGCCGGCAAGACCACCCTGCTGCGGCTGCTGGCCGGCGCAGGAGCAGCCGGACACCGGCGAGGTCATGCCCGGGCACGGGCTGCGGCTCGGCTACTACGCGCAGGAGCACGAGCGCTCGACGTCGAGCGGACCGTGCTCGAGGTGATGCGCTCGGCCGCGCCGGCCTCGACCGACGGCGAGCTGCGCCGGGTGCTCGGCGCGTTCCTGTTCTCCGGCGAGATCGGTCGACCAGCTGGTCGGCACGCTCTCCGGCGGCGAGAAGACCCGGCTGGCGCTGGCCGCGCTGGTCACCTCCGGGGCCAACGTGCTGCTGCTGGACGAGCCGACCAACAACCTCGACCCGGCCTCCCGGGAGCAGGTGCTGACCGCGCTGGACACCTACACCGGGGCGGTCGTGCTGGTCACCCACGACGAGGGCGCGGTGACCGCGCTCAAGCCGGAGAAGGTGATCCTGCTGCCGGACGGCGACGAGGACGCCTGGTCCGACGACCTGGTCGACCTGGTCGCGCTGGCCTGAGCCCGGCTCAGGCCAGCTGGTCCAGCGGCATCCGAGATGCTGAGGAACACCAGCGGCGCGTCGGCGGACCGGTTGGCAGACGTGCCGCTCGACTGCCAGCAGCGAGGCCGGGCCGGCCTTGGCGAGCGCGATCCCCGGCACGACCAGCACGCCGACCCCGACGAGCGAGGACAGGTAGTAGACCGCGAGGTCTCTCGTGCCGAGCGCGCGGGTCAACCGGCCATCGGTGCTCATGCAGCCGGAGCCTAGCGCCGATCGGGACGAGTCGGTGAAGTCGGGCGAAATCGCCGAAGCCGACCGCGGCAGATAGATCGCGTGCCGGGTGGTATTGATCGCTGCCCTGGGTGATCATGGGGTTGCTGGGGGGTACTACCCCTGGTGGACCCGCACATCATTACGGCGACGGAGGGTCGGAACGTGGCAAGTGACCTCAAAAAGGGTGCCCGCATCACCGGGACGGCTCGGGACAAGCTCGCGGCCGACCTGCGCAAGAAGTACGACTCGGGCCAGAGCATCCGGGCGCTGGCCGAGTCCTCCGGCCGGTCGTACGGGTTCGTGCACCGGATCCTGACCGAGTCCGGCACGAGCCTGCGCGGCCGCGGGGGAGCGACCCGGCGGAAGAAGGGCTGACCTGACCGGGCAGCGACACGGGGACGGACCCGGACCTCGCCGGGGTCAGGGTCGAGCGGGACGGGCCGGTCGTGACCGTCGTGCTCGACCGCCCGGACCGGCTCAACGCGCAGACGCCGTTCACCTGGGCGGCGCTGCGCGAGGCCGGCCGGTCGCTGCCGGCGGACGTCCGGGTCGTGGTGGTCCGCGGCGAGGGCCGCGCGTTCTCCGCCGGCCTGGACCGGGCGGCGTTCGCGCCGGGCGGGATCCCGGGCGCGCCCGGGCTCGCCGGAGCTGGCGGCGATGCCGGCGGCCGAGGGCGACGCGACGATCCGCGGCTTCCAGGAGGCGTTCAGCTGGCTGCGCCGGCCCGAGCTGGTCTCGGTCGCGGCCGTGCACGGGCATGCGATCGGGGCCGGCTTCCAGCTGGCGCTCGCCTGCGACCTGCGGGTGCTCGCCGACGACGCGACAGTTCACGATGGCCGAGACGCGGCTACGGCCTGGTGCCCGACCTCGGCGGCACGCACCGCTGGTCGCAGCGGTCGGCTACCCGCGGGCGCTGGAGATCTGCCTGACCGCGCCGGCGGGTCGACGCGGTCGAGGCGCTCGCGATCGGGCTGGCCACGCATCGTCGTGCCGCGGGCCGAGCTGGCCGCCGCCGTCGCCGACCTGGTCGCCGCGCTGCTGTCGCCGCCGCCGGACGCGGTCGCCGAGACCAAGGCCCTGCTGCTCGGCGCGCTCGACCGCGACCGGGACGACGCAGGAGGCCGCCGAGCGCGCCGCCCAGCTCCGCCGCCTCGCGCGCCCTCGCCGGCCGCAGCTCGCCGACCTGAGCTCGGTCCGGCGACGCGCCGGTCGGACCGGCCGACTCGTCACCGCGGCGCGCCGGTTTCGCCGTGGGCGGAGCGGCGGAAGCGCGCGGCATCCGGCAGGCTTGGTCCCGGCGGGAGGTGCCAGCGATGACGATGCCGGGTGGCCACGGGCCGTGGACCGTGATGCGCTCGTACCGGCGCGACCCGTCGGTGGCCGAGCAGAAGCTGCCCAGGGCACCGCGCGCCGGATCGCCGGCTTCGCCCGGCCGTACCGGCGGGAGCTGACCGTCTTCCTGCTCACCGTGATCGCCAGCGCGGTGATCGGCGTGGCCACCCCGGTGCTCGCCGGCCGCGTGGTCAACGTGATCAGCCCGCACGGCGCGCCGGCCACCGTCGTGATCCAGATCGCGGTCGTGATCGCCGGGCCTGGCCGTGCTCGACGCCGCTGCTGTCGCTGGCCCAGCGCTGGTACTCGGCCCGCATCGGCGAGGGCCTGATCTTCGACCTGCGCACCAAGGTGTTCGACCACGTGCAGCGGATGCCGCTGGCCTTCTTCACCCGCACCCAGACCGGCGCGCTGGTCAGCCGGCTCAACAACGACGTGATCGGCGCCCAGCAGGCGTTCACCTCGACGCTGTCCGGGGTCGTCTCCAACGTGATCGGCGCTGGTCCTCACCGCCGGCGTGATGTTCACGCCTGTCCTGGCAGATCACCGCGCTCTCGCTGGTGCTGCTGCCGGTCTTCGTGCTGCCGGCCCGCCGGGTCGGGCGGCGAGCTGCAGGCGATCACCCGGGAGTCGTACGGGCTGAACGCGTCGATGAACGCCACGATGACCGAGCGGTTCAACGTCTCCGGCGCGCTGCTGGTCAAGCTGTTCGGCCGGCCGGCGGAGGAGTCCGGCTCGTTCGGCGACCGGGCCGGCCGGGTGCGCGACATCGGCGTCACCTCGGCGATGTACGGCGCGGACGTTCTTCGTCGCGCTCGACGCTGGTCGCCGCGCTCGCCCAGGCGCTCGTCTACGGCCTCGGCGGCTAGCTACGCGCTCACCGGCACGCTGGACGCCGGCACCGTGGTCACCCTGGCGCTGCTGCTGACCCGGCTGTACGGGCCGCTGACCGCGCTGTCCAACGTCCGGGTCGACGTGATGAGCGCGCTGGTCTCGTTCGACCGGGTCTTCGAGGTGCTCGACCTCGCAGCCGATGATCGCCGACAAGCCCGGACGCGGTCGACGCTGCCGGCCGGCGCGCGCTCGATCGAGTTCGACGACGTGCGCTTCTCGCTACCCGACGGCCGACGAGGTGTCGCTGGCCTCGCTGGAGGACGTCGCGGTGCTGGACCAGGCGCCGGCGCAGGAGGTCCTGCACGGGGTGTCGCTTCACCGCCGCGCCGGGCGAGCTGGTCGCGCTGGTCGGCCCGTCCGGCGCCGGCAAGACCACGATCAGCCAGCTGGTGCCGCGGATCTACGACGTCCGCTCCGGCGCGGTCCGGGTCGGCGGGCATCGACGTGCGGGACGTCACGCTCGGCAGTCGCTGCGCGACGCGATCGGCGTGGTCACCCAGGACGCGCACCTGTTCCACGACACGATCCGGGCCAACCTGCTCTACGCCCGGCCGGACGCGACCGAGGACGAGATGTGGCAGGCGCTGGACCGCGGCGCAGATCGGCGACCTGGTCGCCGTCGCTGCCGGACGGGCTGGACACCGTGGTCGGCGACCGCGGCTACCGGCTGTCCGGCGGCGAGAAGCAGCGGCTCGCGATCGCCCGGCTGCTGCTCAAGGCGCCCGGCGATCGTGATCCTCGACGAGGCGACCGCCCACCTGGACTCCGAGTCGGAGGTGGCGGTGCAGCGGGCGCTGGCCGCCGCGCTGGACGGCCGGACGTCGCTGGTCATCGCGCACCGGCTGTCCACGATCCGCAGCGCCGACCAGATCCTGGTCGTCGACGACGGCCGGGTCGTCGAGGCGGGCACGCACGCCGAGCTGCTCGCCGCCGGCGGGCTGTACGCCGAGCTCTACCGCACCCAGTTCCAGCGCCAGGCGGCGCCCGCCACGACACCGGACGCCGGTCCGGTCACCGGTCCGGTCACGGCCGGTCACCGCCGGTCACCGCTCCGGTCACCAGGTAGGGATCATGCCGCCGTCGACGGTGACCATCGAGCCGGTCAGGTAGGACGCCGCGGGGGAGAGGACGAACGCGGCCACCCGGCCGAACTCGGCCGGCTGCCCGTACCGGCCGAGCGGGATGCGCGCCTCGGCCCGCCGGGCCGCGCCGTCCGGGTCGCCGCTGGCCTCGGTCGATGCTCGATGGTCCGGTCGGTCGCGATCCGGCCGGGCAGCAGGCCGTTGACCCTGATCCCGCGCGGGCCGAGCTCGTCGGCGAGCGTCTTGACCAGCCCGGCCAGGCCCGGCCGCAGCCCGTTGGAGACGGCCAGGCCGGGGATCGGCGTGCGCACCGAGCTGGACAGCACCAGCGCGATCGAGCCGCCGTCGGCGCCGACCGCGCCGGCGACCTGCCGGGTCAGCCGCAGCGCGCCGAGGAACACCGACTCGAACGCGGCCCGCCAGGCCTCCTCGTCGGTGTCCAGCGCGGTGCCCGGCGGCGGGCCGCCGACGCTGACCAGCGCGCCGTCCAGCCCGCCGTACGCGGTGTGCGCCGCCTCGACCAGCCGCTGCGCCGCGCGCGGCCTCGGCCGAGGTCGGCGGCGACGCCGACCGCGTGCGCACGGCCGCCCAGCTCCTGCGCGGCCCGCTCCACCGCCGCCTCGTCCCGGGCGCCGAGCACCACCTGCGCGCCCTCGGCGACCAGCGCCTCGGCGGTGGCGCGGCCGAGACCGCGCGAGCCGCCGCTGACCACGTACACCCGACCTGCCAGCCCGAGATCCACGGGGCGATCTTGCCCTATCCCTTCTTCGCATACTCATGCGCTATGCGGTATGTTCTTGCGCATGGGAACGACCGTCGCCGTCGCCGGAGCCAGCGGATACGCGGGCGGCGAGCTGCTGCGCCTGCTGTCCGCGCACCCCGAGCTCGACGTGGGCCCGGTCGCCGCCCACGCCAGCGCCGGGCAGCGACTCGGCTCGATCCACCCGCAGCTGGTCAGCCTGGCCGACCGGGTGCTGGCGCCGACCGACCCGGGCGTGCTGGCCGAGGCCGACCTGGTCTTCCTCGCCCTGCCGCACGGGCAGTCCGCGGCCGTCGCCGCTGCCCTGCCGGCCGACCTGCCGGTCGTCGACCTCGGCGCCGACCACCGGCTGGTCTCCGCGGACGCCTGGGCGGCGACCTACGGCGGAGACCACGCCGGCGCCTGGCCCTACGGGCTGCCCGAGCTGCCCGGCCAGCGCGCGGCGATCGCGGCCGGCAACCGGGCCGCGGCGACCGGGTGCTACGCGGTGGCCACGATCCTGCCGCTCGCCCCGCTGATCGCCGCCGGCCTGGTCGAGCCGGGCGACGTGGTGGTCGTCGCCGCGTCCGGCACGTCCGGCGCCGGCCGCTCGGCCAAGGACCACCTGCTCGGCAGCGAGGTGATGGGCGACCTCTCGCCCTACAAGCGTGGGTCGCCACCGGCACGTGCCGGAGATCCTGCAGGCGACCGGCGCCAGCTCGGTGTCGTTCACGCCGGTCCTGGCGCCGATGCCGCGCGGCATCCTGGCCACCGTGACGGCCCGCCCGGCGCACGCCTGGCGTGACCGCCGCCGAGGTCCGCGAGGTCCTGCACGAGGCCTACCGGGCGGAGCCGTTCGTGCACCTGCTGCCCGAGGACCAGTGGCCGCACACCGCGGCCACGCTCGGCAGCAACAGCGCCCACCTGCAGGCCACGGTCGACGCCGGCTCCGGCCGGGTGGTCGTCTGCAGCGCGATCGACAACCTCGGCAAGGGCGCCGCCGGCCAGGCCGTGCAGTGCGCCAACCTGCTGCTCGGCCTGCCGGAGACGACCGGCCTGCCGGTGGACGGGGTGGCCCCGTGAGCGTCACCGCCGCCCGGGGCTTCCGGGCCGCCGGCGTCGCCGCCGGCCTCAGGTCCTCCGCGGGCCCCGACGTCGCCCTCGTCGTCAACGACGGCCCGCTCGACGCGGCCGCCGGCGTGTTCACCAGCAACCGGGTCAAGGCCGCGCCGGTGGTGTGGTCCCAGCAGGTGCTCGGCACCGGCCGGCTCGGCGCGGTCGTGCTCAACTCCGGCGGCGCCAACGCCTGCACCGGCCCGGCCGGCTTCGCCGACACCCACGCCACCGCCGAGGCGGTCGCGGCGGCGCTCGGCATCGGCGCGATCGACGTGGCGGTCTGCTCGACCGGCCTGATCGGCGAGCGGCTGCCGATGCCGCAGCTCCTCGCGCGGGGTCGAGAAGGCCGCCGCCGCGCTGGCGCCGGTCGGCGGCGACGACGCGGCCCGGGCGATCATGACCACCGACACGGTGCCGAAGACCGCGCCTCGTCGCCGGCGACGGCTGGACGGTCGGCGGCATGGCCAAGGGCGCCGGCATGCTCGCGCCCGGCCTGGCCACCATGCTCTGCGTCCTCACCACCGACGCGGTGGTCGACCCGGCCGGCTGCGACGCCGCGCTGCGGTCCGCGACCGCCCGCACGTTCGACCGGGTCGACTCCGACGGCTGCATGTCGACCAACGACACCGTGCTGCTGCTGGCCAGCGGCGCGTCCGGGGTGACGCCCGAGCCGGCCGACGTTCGCGGCCGCGGTCGAGCGGCTGTGCGCCGACCTGTGCCGGCAGCTGCTCGCCGACGCCGAGGGCGCGACCAAGGACGTCGCGATCGAGGTCGTCGGCGCGGCCACCGAGGCCGACGCGGTCGAGGTCGGCCGGGCGGTCGCCCGCAGCAACCTGCTCAAGTGCGCGCTCTTCGGCAACGACCCCAACTGGGGCCGGGTGCTCGCCGCCGTCGGCACCACCGGCGCCGCGTTCGAGCCCGACGCGCTCGACGTCGCGATCAACGGCGTGCAGGTCTGCCGCGGCCGGCGGCGCCGGCGACCCGCGCGAGCTGGTCGACCTGTCCGGCCGCGACGTCGCCGTCGCTGGTCGACCTGCATGCCGGCCCGGCCACCGCGACCGTCTGGACCAACGACCTGTCCCTGGCCTACGTCCACGAGAACTCGGCGTACTCGACATGACCGTCACCGGACCCGTCCGACCGGCACGGCCGCGCTGGCCAAGGCGGCCACGCTCGTCGAGGCGCTGCCCTGGCTGGAGCGCTTCCACGGCGCCGTCGTCGTGCTCAAGTACGGCGGCCACGCGATGACCGACCCGGCGCTGCAGCGCGCCTTCGCCGAGGACGTGGTCTTCCTCCGCTACGTCGGGCTCAGGCCGGTCGTCGTGCACGGCGGCGGCCCGCAGATCACCGCCCACCTCGAGCGGCTCGGCATCCCGACCGAGTTCCGCGGCGGGCTGCGGGTCACCACCCCGGAGGCGATGGAGGTCGTCCGGATGGTGCTCGTCGGTCAGGTCAACGGCGACGTGGTCCGGCTGGTCAACGACCACGGCCCGTTCGCGGTCGGCCTGTCCGGCGAGGACGGCGGGCTGCTCACGGCCGAGCCGCGGACCACGGTGGTCGAGGGCGAGGAGGTCGACCTCGGCCTGGTCGGCGACGTCGTCGCGGTCGACCCCGGCGCGGTGCGGGCGCTGCTCGACGACGGCCGGATCCCGGTGGTGGCCACCGTGGCCGCGCGGTCCGGGCGGCGCAGTCCTACAACGTCAACGCCGACACCGCGGCCGCCGCGATCGCGGTCGCGCTGGGCGCCCAGAAGCTCGTCGTGCTCACCGACGTCGAGGGGCTCTACTCGTCCTGGTCGGCGGACGGCGCGGCCGGCGAGCTGGTCAGCGAGATCACCGCCGCCGACCTGGCCGTGCTGCTGCCCGAGCTGTCGGCCGGGATGGCGCCGAAGATGGAGGCCTGCCTGCGCGCGGTGCGCGGCGGCGTCCCGCAGGCGCACGTGCTCGACGGGCGGGTGCCGCACGCGGTGCTGCTCGAGGTGTTCACCGACTCCGGCGTCGGCACGATGGTGCTGCCCGACGCGCCGGCGACCGACGCTGCGGGAGGTGCCGCATGACCGCCGCCGACGCCCTGCGGGCGCGCTGGGACGCGGTGATGATGCCCAACTACGGCACCCCGCCGGTGGCCATCGCCCGCGGCGAGGGCTGCCGGGTCTGGGACGTCGACGGCGTCGGCTACCTCGACTGCATCGCCGGCATCGCGGTCTCCGCGCTCGGCCACGCCCACCCGGCGCTGGTCGAGGCGGTCCGCCGCCAGGTGGGCGTGCTCGTCCACAGCAGCAACCTGTTCGTGCACGAGCCGGGCGTCGCGCTGGCCGAGCGGCTGGTCGGCCTGCTCGGCGGCGGCGGCCGGGTGTTCTTCTGCAACGACGGCGCCGAGGCCAACGAGGCGGCGTTGAAGATCGTCCGGCGGCACGGCTGGACTCTCGACCCGTCCGGCGGCCGGCTGGAGGTCGTCGCCGCCGAGGCCGGCTTCCACGGCCGCACCTTCGGCGCGCTGTCGCTGACCGGCGTCCCGCCGAAGCGCGAGCCGTTCGCGCCGCTGCCCGGCCCGGTCACCTTCGTTCCGTACGGGGACGAGGCGGCGCTGCGGGCCGCGGTCACCGACCGGACGGCCGCGGTCTTCCTCGAGCCGACCCTGGGCGAGGGCGGCGTGGTCCCGCCGCCGCCCGGCTACCTGGCCGCCGCCCGGGCGGCCTGCGACGCCGCCGGCGCGCTGCTCGTCGTCGACGAGGTGCAGAGCGGGATCGGCCGGACCGGCGCCTGGTTCGCCCACCAGAGCGAGGGCGTCCGGCCCGACGTGGTCACCCTGGCCAAGGGGCTCGGCGGCGGGCTGCCGATCGGCGCCTGCGTCGGCTTCGGCGCGGCCGGCGAGCTGCTCGCCGCAGGCGAGCACGGCAGCACCTTCGGCGGCAACCCGGTGTCCTGCGCGGCCGCGCTGGCGGTGCTGGACACGATCGAGCGGGACGGCCTGCTGAGCTCGGTCCGCACGGTCGGCGACCGGCTCGCGGCCGGGCTGGCCGGCGATCGGCTCGCCGCTGGTCAAGGGGGTGCGCGGCAGCGGCCTGTGGCGGGCGCTGGTGCTGACCGCGGCCGGTCGCCGCCCAGGTCGAGGCGGCCGCGCGGCGGGCCGGCGTGCTGGTCAACGCCGTGCAGCCGGACGCGGTCCGGGTGGCGCCGCCGCTGATCCTCACCGCGGCCGAGGCCGACGAGGCGGTCGCCGCGCTGGCGACGGCGGTGGCCGAGGTCGAGCAGGCGGCTACGCGTCGGCGCGTCCAACGCCAGCGCCGACGATGGGACCTCCTGATGCCGCGCCACTTCCTCCGCGACGACGACCTCAGCCCGGCCGAGCAGCTCGAGGTCCTCGACCTCGCCGACCGGGTCAAGGCAGACCGGTTCGCCTTCACCCCGCTCGCCGGCCCGCGGGCGGTCGCGGTGATCTTCGACAAGCCGTCCACCCGCACCCGGGTGTCCTTCAGCGTCGGCATCGCCGAGCTCGGCGGCTACCCGCTGGTGATGGAGGCGACCGGCAGCCAGCTCGGCCGCGGCGAGCCGATCGAGGACACCACCCGGGTGCTCGACCGGCAGTGCGCCGCGATCGTCTGGCGCACCTTCGGCCAGGACCGGGTGGAGGCGGCGGCCAGGGTCAGCCGGGTGCCGGTGGTCAACGCGCTGACCGACTCGTTCCACCCGTGCCAGGTGCTCGCCGACCTGCAGACCGTACGGGAGCGGCTCGGCCGGCTCGCCGGCGTCACCCTGACCTACGTCGGTGACGGCGCCAACAACATGGCCCACTCGCTGCTGCTCGGCGGCGCCACCGCCGGCCTGCACGTCCGGATCGGCAACCCGCCCGGCTACGACCCCGACCCGGCGGTCGTCGCCCGGGCCGGCGAGATCGCCGCCGGCACCGGCGGGTCCGTGCAGCTGACGCCGGGAGCCGAAGGAGGCCTTCGCCGGCGCCGAGGTGCTGGTCACCGACACCTGGGTGTCGATGGGCCAGGAGGGCGAGGCGGCCGCGCGGACGGCGCCGTTCGTGCCGTTCGCGGTGACCGCCGAGGCGCTGCAGCAGGCCGCGCCGGGCGCTGTCGTGCTGCACTGCCTGCCGGCCTACCGGGGCAAGGAGATCGCCGCCGAGGTCATCGACGGCCCGCAGAGCGCGGTCTGGGACGAGGCGGAAAACCGGCTGCACGCACAGAAGGCGCTGCTGATCTGGTTGCTGGAGCGGTCGTGAGCACGCCCGACCACCCGGTCGTCGCTGGGCAAGGTGGCCCGGCAGGCCCGCATCGCCGAGCTGGTCGGCGCCCAGCCGGTCACCTCGCAGGGCGAGCTGGCCGCGCTGCTGGCCGCCGAGGGCATCGCGGTCACCCAGGCCACGCTGTCCCGCGACCTCGACGAGCTCAACGCGGTCAAGGTGCGCAGCACGCCGCGGCGGCCCGCTGGCCTACGTGGTGCCCGAGGACGGCGGCGCCCCGCCGCCGCCGCAGCTGCCCGCGGTCGGCGCCCCGCTGTCCCGGCTGATCCGGCTGCTCGGCGAGCTCATGGTCTCGGCCGAGGGCAGCGCCAACCTGGCCGTGCTGCGCACCCCGCCGGGCGCCGCCCACTTCCTCGCCTCCGCGATCGACCGGTCCGGGCTGGCTCAGGTGATCGGCACCATCGCCGGCGACGACACGGTGCTGCTGGTCGCCCGCGACCCGGCCGGCGGGCACGAGCTGGCCGGGCTGATGTGGACGCTGTCCCGGCGGCAGGTCCCCGACGAGCTCACCATCGAGCAACGCCGCCTGCACGCCCTCATGGCGGCCAATGCGAAGCGCCGCGGCGCCGAGCGACCCTGCCGGCGGCGCGACCGGCGTGCGCGGCGACCGTCGGCCGATCCGCCGGCGGTCGCCGGCGTACGGCGGCCACCCGTGCGGCCGATCCTGCCGGTGACGGAGCCGGCGTGCGGCGACCCGTGCGGCCGATCCTGCCGGTGGCCGATCCGGCGACGGAGCCGGCGACGCGGCCACCGGTGGTGCCGCCGAGCCCGGGCCGCGGCGACGACGACCGGCCCGGACCCCCGCCTGACCCCACGACCCGAGACCGCGCGGCACCGCCGCGCCAGACCTAGGAGACATCCGTGACCGAGCGTGTCGTCCTCGCCTACTCCGGAGGCCTGGACACCTCCGTCGCCATCGGCTGGATCGCCGAGAAGACCGGCGCCGAGGTGATCGCCGTCGCCGCCGACGTCGGCCAGGGCGGCGAGGACCTGGAGGAGGTCCGCAAGCGCGCGCTCGCCTGCGGCGCCGTCGAGGCCGAGGTGCTCGACCTGCGCGACGACTTCGCCGACCACTACTGCCTGCCCGCGCTGCGGGCCGGCGCGCTCTACATGGAGCGCTACCCGCTGGTCTCCGCGCTGTCCCGGCCGGTGATCGTCGAGGCGCTGGTCGCCGCCGCCCGGCGGCACGGCGCGGACACCGTCGCGCACGGCTGCACCGGCAAGGGCAACGACCAGGTCCGCTTCGAGGTCGGCATCGGCGCGCTGGCGCCCGACCTGCAGGTGCTCGCGCCGGTCCGGGACTCCGGCATGACCAGGGACGAGGCGATCGGCTTCGCCGAGCGCAACGGCCTGCCGATCGACGTGACCGGCCGCTCGCCGTACTCGATCGACCAGAACCTCTGGGGCCGCGCGGTCGAGACCGGCTTCCTCGAGGACCCGTGGAACGCGCCGATCGAGGAGCTCTACTCCTACACCTCCGACCCGAGCGTGGCCGCGGGAGCCCGACGAGGTGCTCGTCCGGTTCGACGCCGGCGTGCCGACCGCGATCGACGGCCGGCCGGTGACCGTCCGGCAGGCCATCGAGGAGCTCAACCGGCGGGCCGGCGCGCAGGGCGTCGGCCGGCTCGACATGGTCGAGGACCGGCTGGTCGGCATCAAGAGCCGCGAGGTGTACGAGGCGCCCGGCGCGATCGCGCTGCTCGACCGCGCACCGGGAGCTCGAGGACCTCACGGTCGAGCGCGACCTGCGCCGGTTCAAGCCCAGGGGTCCGAGCAGCGGTGGACCGAGCTCGTCTACGACGGCCTGTGGTTCTCCCCGCTCAAGCGGGCGCTGGACGCGTTCCTCGACTCGGCCCAGCAGCACGTGACCGGCGAGGTGCGGCTGCGGCTGCACGCCGGCACGCGCCGCCCCGACCGGCCGGCGCAGCGACAGCACGCTCTACGACTACTCCCTGGCCACGTACGACACCGGCGACACCTTC
This sequence comes from uncultured Actinomycetota bacterium, assembly GCA_963770145.1. Lineage (GTDB taxonomy): Bacteria > Actinomycetota > Actinomycetes > Mycobacteriales > CADCTP01 > CADCTP01. The sequence continues at coordinate 299,777 of CAVYOJ010000014.1, forward strand.
GACCAGTCGCTGGCCAAGGGCTTCGTCCAGCTGTGGGGCCTGCCGCGCCGCATCGCCGCGACCCGCGACCTCGCCGCCACGAAGACCGACCCGGATCCCGCGTGACCGACAACCCGGCGGAGCCCGGCGGCCTGCGGCTGTGGGGCGGGCGGTTCGCCGGCGGCCCGGCCGAGGCGCTGGCCAGGCTGTCGGTGTCGGTGCAGTTCGACTGGCGGCTCGCGCCGTACGACCTGGCCGGCTCCCGGGCGCACGCCCGGGTGCTGCACCGCGCCGGTCTGCTCGACGAGGACGAGCTGGCCCGGATGCTCGCCGCCCTGGACGAGCTGGAGGCCGACGTCCGGGCCGGCACGTTCGCGCCGACGCTCGACGACGAGGACGTGCACACCGCGCTCGAGCGGGGCCTGCTGGAGCGGCTCGGCCCGCTCGGCGGCAAGCTGCGCGCCGGTCGCAGCCGCAACGACCAGGTCGCCACCGACCTGCGGCTCTACCTGCGGGACGCGGCCCGGCAGCTGGCCGGCGCGGTGGCCGAGCTGGAGGCGGCGCTGGTCGGCCGGGCCGACGAGCACCGGGACGTGCCGATGCCCGGGATGACCCACCTGCAGCACGCCCAGCCGGTGCTGTTCGCCCACCACCTGCTCGCGCACGTCCACGCGCTGGCCCGCGACCTCGACCGGCTGCGTGACTGGGACCGCCGGGCCGCGGTGAGCCCGCTCGGCGCCGGCGCGCTGGCCGGCTCCTCGCTGCCGCTCGACCCGCAGCTGACCGCGCACGAGCTCGGCTTCCGCTCGGCCGCGACCAACTCGATCGACGCGGTCTCCGACCGCGACTTCGTCGCCGAGTTCCTGTTCGTCACCGCCCTGCTCGGCGTGCACCTGTCCCGCCTCGGCGAGGAGATCTGCCTCTGGGCGACCAGCGAGTTCCGCTGGATCCGGCTCGCCGACGAGTTCTCGACCGGGTCCTCGATCATGCCGCAGAAGAAGAACCCGGACATCGCCGAGCTGGCCCGGGGCAAGGCCGGCCGGCTCATCGGCGGCCTGACCGGACTGCTCGTCACGCTCAAGGGCCTGCCCGCTGGCGTACGACCGGGACCTGCAGGAGGACAAGGAGCCGGCCTTCGACGCGGTCGACCAGCTGCTGCTGGTGCTGCCCGCGCTGGCCGGGCTGGTCGCGCACGATGACGGTGGACACCGGCCGGCTCGCCGCGGCCGCGCCCGGAGGGCTTCGCGCTGGCCACCGACGTGGCCGAGTGGCTGGTCCGGACCGGGGTGCCGTTCCGGGAGGCGCACGAGGTCGCCGGCGCCCTGGTGGCCTACTGCGAGGGCGCCGGCAAGGAGCTGACCGACCTCGACCGACGCCGAGCTCGCCGCGGTCGACACGAGGCTCACCCCGGACGTCCGGGCCGTCCTCGACGTGCCCGGCGCGCTGCGGGCCCGCTCCGCGCACGGCGGCACCGCGCCGGACCGGGTCGCCGACCAGCTGGCCGAGCTGACCCGGACCGTGCAGGATCACCTGGCGTGGGCGGGCGAGAAGGCACCGGTGGGGGAGCGGGGCCCCTGAGCCGCCCCTTCGACCGCGACGTCCTGTCCGGCCCGGTGCTCGACGCCGGCCGCGAGCTGCTCGGCGCGGTGCTCGAAGTGGACAGTCCACAGGGGACCGTCGCGGTGGCACTGTCCGAAGTGGAGGCCTACGCCGGGCTGGCCGACCCGGCGTCGCACGCCTTCCGCGGCCGCACCGCCGCGCAACGCGGTCATGTTCGGCCCGGCCGGCTTCCTCTACGTCTACTTCGTGTACGGCATGCACTGGTGCTGCAACGTCGTCTGCGGACCGGAAGGCGAGCCGAGCGCGGTGCTGCTGCGGGCCGGCCGGGTCGTCGCCGGCGAGGAGCTGGCCCGCGCCCGCCGCCCGGCCGCCCGCAGCGACGACCGAGCTCGCCCGCGGCCCGGCCCGGCTGGCCAGCGCGCTCGGCCTCGATCGGCACCGACACCGGCGCCGACCTGCTCGACCCGGCGTCCCCGATCCGGCTGCTGGCCGGCACCCGCGTCCCGGACGCCGCGGTCCGGCACGGCCCGCGGGTCGGCGTCGCGGCCGCCGCCGACGTCCCGTGGCGGATCTGGACCGACGGCGACCCGACCGTCAGCCCCTACCGCCCCGACACCCGCCGCCGCCGCGTCCCGACCTGACCACCCCCACCCGAACCAGCGATCCGCCGGGCTCCGCACGCGGCGTCGGCGCGGTGGTGGCCGGGCGACCGGCCCGGCGGGCGCCCTGCGACGCGCGGCGCGTCCGTGGCCGGCGTCTGGCACCGGCGACCTCGGCCGGCGTCGGCCGGTCGCGCGGGCGCTGGCGCGGCGGTGACCCGCGATACGCGCCGCGCGCGGGCCGCCGCGGCCGTACGGCAGACTCGTACCGTGACCGCGACCACCTCGACGCCGCCGGGCGGCACCGTGGACGACCTGCCGCCGCACCTGCGGGAGGCGCACGACCGGCTCGCCTTCGGCGCCGCCGAGGTGCTGCCCGCCGGCGGCCTGGCCGAGCGCCTGCTGGCCGCCGACCGCGAGGGCCGCCCGCTGCGGGTCAAGCTCGGCATCGACCCGTCCGGCGCCGACCTGACCCTCGGCCACGCGGTGGTGCTGCGCAAGCTGCGCCAGTTCCAGGACCTCGGCCACACCGCGGTGCTCATCGTCGGCGGCTTCACCGGCCGGGTCGGCGACCCTCAGCGGCCGC
>CAVYOJ010000014.1:307500-1035800 GCA_963770145.1 uncultured Actinomycetota bacterium
CGACAATGTAACGGGGCTCAAGCACACCGCCGAAGCTGCGGCATTCACGCAACAGTCCGTCGTGCACCTCGAGTGCGCGGCCAGACGCGTGGATGGGTAGGGGAGCGTCGTGTGGCGAGAGAAGCGACGGGGTAACCCAGTCGTGGACGCCACGCGAGTGAGAATGCAGGCATGAGTAGCGAAAGCGGAGTGAGAAACTCCGCCGCCGAATGACCAAGGGTTCCTGGGCCAGGCTAATCCGCCCAGGGTAAGTCGGGACCTAAGGCGAGGCCGACAGGCGTAGTCGATGGACAACGGGTTGATATTCCCGTACCCGCGAAGGAGCGCCCATACCGAACCCGGCGATGCTAAGCGCCCGAAGCTCGGCGGACCTTCGGGTCTGCTGGGTGGAGCGCGCGACCCGGACCGGTAGTAGGTAAGCGATGGGGTGACGCAGGAAGGTAGTCCAGCCAGTGAGTGGTAGTACTGGTGTAAGGGTGTAGGGCGTGGTGTAGGCAAATCCGCACCACACGAGCCTGAGACCTGACGCGTAGCCGAATGAGGCGAAATGGATGATCCTATGCTGCCGAGAAAAGCCTCTAGCGAGCTCCGAGCGGCCCGTACCCCAAACCGACTCAGGTGGTCAGGTAGAGAATACCAAGGCGATCGAGTGAACCGTGGTTAAGGAACTCGGCAAAATGCCCCCGTAACTTCGGGAGAAGGGGGGCCAGAAGGCGTGAAGGGGCGTGCCCCCGGAGCGCTGGCTGGCCGCAGAGACCAGGGAGAAGCGACTGTTTACTAAAAACACAGGTCCGTGCGAAGTCGCAAGACGATGTATACGGACTGACGCCTGCCCGGTGCTGGAACGTTAAGGGGACGGGTTAGCTCTTCGGGGCGAAGCTCAGAACTCAAGCGCCAGTAAACGGCGGTGGTAACTATAACCATCCTAAGGTAGCGAAATTCCTTGTCGGGTAAGTTCCGACCTGCACGAATGGCGTAACGACTTCTCCACTGTCTCAACCACGGACTCGGCGAAATTGCACTACGAGTAAAGATGCTCGTTACGCGCGGCAGGACGGAAAGACCCCGGGACCTTCACTACAGCTTGATATTGGTGCTCGGTTCGGCTTGTGTAGGATAGGTGGGAGACTGTGAAGCGGACACGCCAGTGTCGGTGGAGTCAACGTTGAAATACCACTCTGGTCGATCTGGGCTTCTAACCTCGGTCCGTGATCCGGATCAGGGACAGTGTCAGGTGGGTAGTTTAACTGGGGCGGTTGCCTCCCAAAAGGTAACGGAGGCGCCCAAAGGTTCCCTCAGCCTGGTTGGCAATCAGGTGTCGAGTGCAAGTGCACAAGGGAGCTTGACTGTGAGACGGACATGTCGAGCAGGAGCGAAAGCTGGGACTAGTGACCCGGTGTCGGCATGTGGAAGCGGCATCGATCAACGGATAAAAGGTACCCCGGGGATAACAGGCTGATCTTCCCCAAGAGTCCATATCGACGGGATGGTTTGGCACCTCGATGTCGGCTCGTCGCATCCTGGGGCTGGAGTAGGTCCCAAGGGTTGGGCTGTTCGCCCATTAAAGCGGTACGCGAGCTGGGTTTAGAACGTCGTGAGACAGTTCGGTCCCTATCCGCCGCGCGCGCAGGAGACTTGAGAAGGGCTGTCCCTAGTACGAGAGGACCGGGACGGACGAACCTCTGGTGTGCCAGTTGTTCCGCCAGGAGCACTGCTGGTTGGCTACGTTCGGCAGGGATAACCGCTGAAAGCATCTAAGCGGGAAGCTCGCTTCAAGATGAGGTCTCCCATCCTTTCATGGAGTAAGGCCCCCGGTAGACCACCGGGTTGATAGGCCGGAAGTGGAAGCGGGGTAACCCGTGAAGCTGACCGGTACTAATAGGCCGAGGACTTGACCACAAATGCTACGCGTCCACTGTGCGGTTCCCGAGGTGCGGTCGTCTGTACGACCACATCTCCATAGAGTTTCGGCGACCATGGCGAAGGGGAAACGCCCGGTCCCATCCCGAACCCGGAAGCTAAGCCTTTCTGCGCCGATGGTACTGCGTGGGGGACTGCGTGGGAGAGTAGGACGTCGCCGGACATCTTCCTCGATGGGGACCACTTCGGTGGTCCCCATCGATGTTTCTGCAGTCTTGCACTACCGAGAGGGATGGACCCGGTGAGCAACGATCGGCCCGAGCACCCGAGCTCCAGTCGCGGCGGCGGGACCTCCCGCAACCCGTCGGCTCGCCCGGTCGCCGGCACCCGCCGCGGGCGCTCCGGCGCACCAGCCGGACTCGTCGGCGACCGGACGCGACCGCTCCGAGTCCGCCGACCGCAACCCGGCTCCGCGCCGCCAGCCGCCCGCGGCGGCAGCAGCCGCACGCCCGCCGGGGTACCGGGGCCCGGTCCCGCGGCAGCTCGGGCACATCTGACTCGAGCCCGCGGCGGGTCGACGCCGCGCTCCCGGTCGTTGGCCGGCAGCTGACCGCGACTCGGACGCCGGCGGCGCCCGGCGCGATCGCCTGCGGACCGCGACGCCGGCCGGCGGGGTGCTGGCCGCGACTCGACCACGGGCGGCCGCGGCCGGTCGCCGGCGAGCGGTGCCTACCGACGCCGGAGCGCCGACCGCGACTCAGCCCACGGCGGATCGCCGGCTCGCGATCGCCGGCGGCCGCACGGGCTCGCGTGCTGACCGCGGGTCGGCTTCGGGTACCCGCGGCGGATCGTCCGCGGGCGGCGCCTACGGGCGCCGGAGTGCTGACGGCGACTCGGCTTCGGGCGACTCGCAGCGGATCGCCGGCCGGTGGCGCCTACGGGCGTGCTGCTGACCGCGAGTCGACTTCGGGTGCCCGCGGCGGATCGTCCGCGGGCGGCGCCTATGGACGCCGCAGTGCTGACCGCGACTCGGCTTCGGGTGCCCGCGGCGGATCGTCCGCGGGCGGCGCCTACGGGCGCCGGAGTGCTGACCGCGACTCGGCCTCGGGTACCCGCGGCGGATCGTCCGCGGGCGGCGCCGTACGGACGCCGGAGTGCGGACCGCGACTCGGCTTCGGCCAGCCGCGGTGGAGCGTCCTCGGGCGGCGCCTACGGACGCCGAGGTGCGGCTGACCGCGACTCGGCTTCGGGCGGCCGCGGCGGGTCTCCTGCGGGCGGCGGCGTACGGACGCCGGAGTGCTGGCCGCGACTCGAGCTCGGGCGGCCGCGGCGGAGCGCCTGCGGGCGGCGCCTACGGGCGTCGGGGCACGGCTGACCGCGACTCGACTACGGGCAGCCGTGGTGGATGGTCCGCGGGCGGTGACACCCACGGCGGGTCGCCGGCGCGCGGCGGCTACCGGCCGGGCGCGGTCGGTCGCGACTCGAACGCCGGCGCCCGCGGCGGGTCGTCGGCGGGACGCTCCTCCGGACGCCCGGACGCATCTGACCGCCGGTCGAGTGCGGGCGGCGGCCGCGGGCCTTCCGGAGGCCGCTCCTACGGGCGGCCCGGCTGCCGACTCCGGTGCCGGCGGGCGCCGGATCGGTCCTACGACCGCACGGATGCGTCTGGTGGTGACCGGCGGTCGGCCAGGCACTGGTCCGGGGCGACGTCCGGCCGGAGAGCCGTCCTCCAACGATGCTTCTGGCCGCGATTTCGGTCGAGGCGGTCAGGGGGAGCGTGGCCACCGCGACGCAGCGCGCGATTTCGGCGATCGCGTGCCGGTGACTCGTCCCAGCATCGTGCTGGCGGGCGTGGTGGCACGGCTGACGGGGAGTTCGGCGGCGGCCGGCACCGGGAGGCACGGACGGCCGGCGGCACCGGTAGAGACGGCGTGAGCGCTGGCCGGTCGACCTCCCGAGGCGTCGCCGGCGGCCGCGATGGTGAGCGCCGCGGCGGCGGCTACGCGCCGCGCCGCGCCGCGGGCGAGGGGCCAGCCGGGGAGCGGCGGGTCGGCGGCGGACAGCGTGGCGAGCGGCCGGGTGGCCGCAGCTACGGGGATGACAGCCGGCGCGGCGGCGCCTGGACGCGGGACGAGCGGCCGGCGCGCGGCGTCGTCGCCGGCTCGCGGCGGCCGGGACCGGCGGTGGAGCCGCCGGCCGACATCGACCCGCGGGAGCTCGCGCACGAGGTGCGCTCGCAGCTGCGGACGCTGAGCAAGGTGGCGGCCGACCGGGTCGCCCGGCACCTGGTCGCCGCCGGGCGGCTGGTGGACGAGGACCCGCAGGCGGCGCTGGAGCAGGCGCGGGCCGCGCGGGCGCTCGGCGCGCGGGTCGCGGTGGTGCGGGAGGCGGTCGGCGAGACCGCCTACGCCGCAGGGGAATGGGCCGAGGCCATCGCCGAGCTGCGCACGGCGCGGCGGATGACCGGGGACGACTCGTCGCTGCCGATGATCGCCGACGCCGAGCGCGCGCTCGGCCGGCCGGAGCGGGCGCTGCGGATCGCGCAGTCACCCGAGGTGCAGGGGCTGGCGCCGGCCGAGCGGGCCGAGATGCGGATCGTCGAGGCGGGCGCCCGTCGGGATCTCGGTCAGCTCGATGCCGCCTTGGTCACCCTGCAGGACTTCGGGCTCGATCAGCGGGCTGTCCAGCCGTGGTCGGCGCGGGTCTGGTACGCCTACGCGGACCTGCTGCTGGCCGCCGGGCGCGAGGACGAGGCGCGCGACTGGTTCCTCGCCGCGGCCGGCGCGGACCCCGACGGCACCACCGACGCCGACGAGCGCCTCCTCGAGCTCGACGGCATCGAGATCCTCACCGACGACGACGACGAGGACGACGACATCCCGGAAGCGACGCCGCTCGTCACGCCGAGCGAACCCGCCATCGACGAGACCGCTCGACGACTGCGACGACGAGGATCCGCGACGCCACGAGGCCGGCAGGCGGATGGACGAGGCGCCCGCGATGGACGAGGCGACGCTCGGCGATGCGACGGCGGCGCTCGCGGTCGACGATGCCGGCGCCGCGGTGGACGAGGCGCCGCGTGGCCGACCGGACGACGCTCGGCGGTCGACGAGGATGTCGCGGTCGACGGCGCCCGGCGACGGTGGACGAGGCCGGCTGACGGTGGACGAGGCGCCGCGGTGGACGAGGTCTGCGTGGACGAGGTGCCGGCGATGGACGGGGCCTGCGATGGACGAGGCGGCGATGGACGGGGCCGCGATTGACGAGGCGCCTGCGATCGACGAGGTCCCGCGGTGGACGAGGGGCTCGCGACCGATGGACGAGCGCTCGCGGTGGACGAGGTGCCCGCGGTGGACGGGCGCCGCGCGGTGGTGCGGATGAGACCGCCGTGGTCGACGAGGCTCGCGTCGATGGACGGGAGCCGGCGTCGGTAGATGAGGCCGTCGCGGCAGACAAGGCGGCGGTGATGGACGAGGTGCCTGTGTTCCAAGAGGCCAATGTGGCTGACGTGACTGGCTGAGAGCCGTCTGAGGCTCGGACGATGGTCGAGCTGCCAGAGGCTGCTGGCGCTGATGCGACCGGCGAGGCTTTCGTGCCGGAAGAGGCCCCTGTGTTCAAGGAGGCGATCGCGGCGGACGAGGTCGCCGACGAGACCGCCAGTACCACCGGGGCGCCGACTGCGGACGTGCCGGTCGTGTTCAGCGATCAGGAGGACCAGTCGGGCTCGTCCTCGTAGGCGCGGATCAGCAGGCCGGTCCGCGGCTTCGGCGTGAACAGCGTCGACTTGCGCGGCATCCGCTCGCCCGCCTCCGCCACCGCGGCGACCGCCTCCACCGGCGTCGGGTTGAGCAGCAACGCCACCCCGCCGGTACGCTGCGCCGCCGCCACCGCGGCCGGCACGTCGTGCTCGAAGCCGACCACGTCCTCGGTGTCCTGCAGCTGCCACAGCCGGTCGATGAGCACCCGGTGCGCGATCGTCACGTCCAGCGCCCGCCACGCCGCCGACCGCTCGGCCGGCAGCGTGGACGCGACCAGGTCCGGCGACGGGTCCGTCAGCAGCATCCACCGGTCCCCGTCGGTGACCACGAACGCCGCCGCCTTGTCCGCCGCCGCGAGCGCGGCCAGCGCGGACGACGCCGGCACGTCCTGCACGCTGAACCCGGCCGCCGCCCGGGAGACCGCGTCGTCCAGCGACAGACCCCGGCACGAACCGGTGGATCGCGTGCACCTGCGGCCCGTACGTGCTGGCGTCGACCAGCAGCGCCAGCCCGCGGTCCCACGGCCCCGCTCCGGCGCCGGCGGCGTGCCGGTCCGCCTGGTGTCGCAGGTACGTCGCGTAGCGGTGGTGACCGTCGGCGATGACCGCCCGCCGCGGCAGCAGGTCCGCGGCGATCTCCTGCAGCACGGCCGGATCCGTGAGCGCCCAGATGCGGTGCGTCACGCCGTCCACGACCGCCGAGGCCAGCGGCGGGTCGCCGTCCACGGCCGCCACCGCCTGCGACGCCGGGCCGCCGCCGGAATACACCAGGTAGATGGGCTCCAGGTTGGCCTGGGTCGCCTCGGTCAGCGCCAGCCGGTCGGCCACCGGGCCGGCCATCGTGTTCTCGTGCGGCAGCACGACCCCGGCCTCCGGCGGGGTCAGCCCGACCGCGCCGACCAGCCCGCGGGTGCGCGACTCGCCCTCCTCCATCTCGTACACGTAGAGCGCCGGGGTCGGGTCCGGGACCAGCACACCGGACGAACGCCACGCGGCGAGCAGCGACGCGGCCGCCGCGTACGCGCTGCCGGGTTGACCGTCGAGGTCACGTGGGAGGATGAGACGGACGACGTTGTGCGGGTCGGACGCCTCCAGCTCGCGCCGTTCGTCCTCGTCGATGACGTCGTACGGCGGGGACAGCAGCGGCGCCGGGTCGGAGGTGGCGAACCGCAGCGCACGAAACGGCAGCAGCCGGAGTCCCTCGGGACCCGGGGAGGAGGCAGGCGGCGGCGACGCGACAGACGTCATGGTCCGCATCGTAGGAGTCGGTGCCGGGCCGTTCGCGCGCGGCCACCAGCGCGCCAGAGCAGCAAGGAGGACCGTTCGTGCCGAGCCGGGACGACTGGGATGACGAGACACCACCGCCGCCACCGTTCGCCGACGCGCCTCCGCCGCCGCCCGACGTGCTGCCCCAGGGCGAGGTCTACGACTGGTACGTGCGTGGTCTCGACCTGCTCGAGTCCGGCAACGCCGCCGCCGCGGTCACGCTGCTGACCCACGCCGCCAACTCCGAGCCGGAGTCCCGCAGCGTGCGGGAGGCGCTGGCCAGGGCCCAGTTCGACTCCGGCCTGTACGACGAGGCCGTGCAGAGCTTCAGCTGGATCATCTCGATCAACCCGGCCGACGACTACGCGCAGTTCGGGCTCGGCCTGGCCGCGGCGAAGATCGGCGACCTCAACGCCGCCGTCGAGCACCTCGCGCTGGCCGCGGCGATGCGCCCGGACATCACCCACTACTCGACCGCGCTGCGGGGCGCGCGCGCCGCCCTCGCCGCCAACCGGTGACGAACGGGAGCGACCCGGCGCGCCGAGGAGCCGCCGGCGCACCGGTACGACGTGGCGCTGCTCGACCTCGACGGCGTCGTCTATCTCGGCTCGACCGCGATCCCCGACGTCCCCGAGGCGCTGGCCGAGGTGCGCAAGGCCGGCATGCGGCTGGCGTTCGTCACCAACAACGCGTCCCGCACCCCGGCCGCGGTCGCCGAGATGCTGACCGGGATGGGCGTGCAGGCGACCCAGGACGAGGTCGTCAACTCCGCCCAGGCCGCCTGCCACGTGCTCGCCGAGACGCTGCCGCCCGGCGCGAAGGTGCTGGTGGTCGGCACCACCGGGCTGATCGAGGCGGCCCGCGAGCGCGGCTTCACGCTGGTCGAGTCCGCCGACGACGAGCCCGCCGCGGTCGTGCAGGGGTACGGGCCGAACGTGGGCTGGCAGCAGCTGGCCGAGGCCACGGTCGCGGTCCGCCGCGGCGCCTGGTTCGTCGCCACCAACCTGGACGCGACCGTGCCGTCGGACCGCGGCCCGCTGCCCGGCAACGGCTCCCTGGTCGGCGTCGTCGCGCAGACCACCGGCGTCACCCCCACCGCCGTCGGCAAGCCGGACCCGGCCATGCACCGCGAGTCCGTGCAGCGCAGCGGCGCCACCCACCCGATCGTGGTCGGCGACCGGCTGGACACCGACATCGAGGGCGCCGGCCGGGTCGGCTGCGACAGCATGCTCGTGCTCACCGGTGTCACCACCCCGGCCGACCTGCTCGGCGCCGGGCCGCGGCAGCGCCCGACGTACGTGGCGGCGTCGGTGCGCGGGCTGCTCGACCCGCAGCCGGTGTCGCGCCGGGACGGCGACGGGTGGGTCTGCGGCGGCTGGCGGGCGACGGCCGACCTGGCGCTCAGCGGGGACGGCGACGACCTGGACGCGCTGCGGGCGCTGTGTGCGGCGGCCTGGGCGGCCGGCGGCGTCGACCGCCGGGCCGCGGCGGCCGCGCGTGAAGGGGCTGCGGCTCTAGAGGAGACTGCGCAGCTTGATCAGGTCGAACACGTTGGCGTCGACCTTCAGCCGGCCGGACGCCCAGGCCTTGGCGAAGTTGAGCTGCCCGTCGACCAGCGCGACCAGGTCGTCGCTGGTGGTGCTGAGCTTGAGCTGACCGTCCGGCGTCGGCATGCGGTGGATGTCGACGATCTCGCCGCCGCGCAGCTGGCCGGCGAACGTGACGTCGAGGTCGCGCAGGTGGCAGCTGATCGAGCGGTCGATCATCTTGTCCCGCGCCTGGGCCGCGTCCGGCGACTTCAGCCGCTCCGCCAGCTTGTGCATCGCGGCCTCGCACTCCTCGACCGTCGCCACCGCTGCTCCCTCCCAGGTGCGCCTGCCTGCGGCGGGACCGTACCCCACCGGGTCGATGCCGTAGCGTGGTCGCCGTGAGTGCGCCCATCCCGCGGCCGGGCCCGCCGCCGAGCCGCCCGGTCCCCGGCCCGCCGCCCGGCTGCCGGCCACGGTTCCGGGAGCCCGGCCGATGCCGGCGGCCGCCGGCTGGTGTCGGCGACCCGGCCGGCCCGGCTGATACCGGTGCGCGGCCAGCCCGGCCGGTCAGGGCGGCGCGGCGAGCACCGTTGCCGCCGTGCAGGCCTCGGTGGCGGACCTCGACCAGCTCGACGACCTCCCGGTGGCCGACCACGTCGCCCGGTACGACGCCCTGCACGGCACGCTGTCCGAGGCACTTGCCGCCATCGACGGCGTGTAGGGCGGTGGTCCGTCGCGCGCGGCTCGACGCCGAGCTGGTCCGCCGGGGGCTGGCCCGCTCCCGGGAGCAGGCGGCCGAGCTGGTGCACGCCGGCCGGGTGCGGGTCGCCGGCGCCACGGCCACGAAGCCGGCCACCGCGGTCGAGCCGGGCACGCCGGTGCTGGTCGAGGCCGACTCGGACGACCCCGGGTACGCCTCCCGCGGCGGGCACAAGCTGGCCGGCGCGCTGGACGCGCTGCCGGTGCCGGTCGAGGGCCGGCGGGTGCTCGACGCCGGCGCGTCCACCGGCGGGTTCACCGACGTGCTGCTGCGCCGCGGCGCCCGCGAGGTGGTCGCGGTCGACGTCGGCTACGGCCAGCTGGCCTGGCACCTGCGTACCGATCCGAGGGTGAGCGTGCACGACCGCACCAACGTCCGCGAGCTGACCCCGGAGCAGATCGGCGGCCCGGTCGAGCTCACCGTCGCCGACCTGTCGTTCATCCCGCTCACGCTGGTGCTGCCGGCGCTGGCCGCCTGCACCAGCGACGGACCTGCTGCCGATGGTGAAGCCGCAGTTCGAGGTCGGTCGGGAGCGGGTCGGCGCGAAGGGCGTGGTCCGCGACCCGCAGCTGCGGGCCGAGGCGATCCGCACGGTCGCCGACCGGGCGTACGAGCTCGGGCTCGGCGCCCGGGGGATGGCCCGCAGCCCGCTGCCGGGGCCGGCCGGCAACGTCGAGTTCTTCCTCTGGCTGCGCCGGGACGCGCCGCCGGTGGACCCGGCCGAGATCGCGAGGGTGGTGGGGCCGTGAGCGAGCGCGAGGGCTCGCAGCGCGAGCGGGGAGCGACGAGGCTGAGCGGGCGAGGGACGAGGCCGGGTCCGGCGAGGAGCGGGAGATGAGCCGGGACGCGTTGCTGGTCACGCACACCGGCCGGTGGGACATGGTCGACCGGGCCCGGGAGGTCAGCGAGCTGCTGCTGTCCGCCGGCTTCCAGGTCCGGATGCTCGAGGACGAGGCGGCCGAGCTCGGCGTCACCGACGTCAAGGCGGTGCCGCCGCACGAGTCGGCCGCGGCCGGCTGCGAGGTCGTGCTGGTGCTCGGCGGCGACGGCACGTTCCTGCGCGCGGCCGAGCTGGCCCGCGCCGACCCGGGCGGCGCTGCTGGGGGTGAACCTCGGCCGGGTCGGGTTCCTCACCGAGACCGAGCCGGAGGCGCTGCCGGACACCGTCCGGCACATCGTCGAGCGCAGCTACCAGGTGGAGGAGCGGCTCACCCTCGACGTCGACGTCCGGGTCGGCGGTCAGGTGGTCGCCCGGGACTGGGCGCTCAACGAGGCGTCGGTGGAGAAGACCAAGCGGGAGCGGATGCTCGAGGTGGCCGTCGAGATCGACGACCGGCCGCTGACCAGCTTCGGCTGCGACGGGGTGGTGTGCGCGACGCCGACCGGCTCGACCGCGTACGCGTTCTCCTCCGGCGGGCCGGTCGTCTGGCCGGAGGTGCAGGCGCTGCTGGTGGTGCCGAACGCGGCGCACGCGCTGTTCGCCCGGCCGCTGGTGATCTCGCCGGACTCGACGGTGGGGATCACCGTCGCCGACGCCGGCCACGACGGGGTGCTCGGCTGCGACGGCCGGCGGACCTGGCACGTGCCGGCCGGCGCGCGGGTGACCGTGCGGCGCGGCGAGCAGCCCGTGCTCATCGCCCGTACGCACGCGCTGCCGTTCACCGAGCGGCTGGTGGCCAAGTTCGGGCTGCCGGTCACCGGCTTCCGGGCCGGCCGGGAGCGGCACGACTGACCGGGCCTGTGGACGGTTCCCGCGTCCGGACGCCCGGAGTGGTTACGCTTCCGGCGTGCTGTCCGAGATCCGTATCCGCGGCCTCGGCGTCATCGAGGACGTCACGCTGGAGCTCGGCCCCGGCCTGACCGTGGTGACCGGCGAGACCGGCGCCGGCAAGACGATGGTCGTGACCGGGCTGCACCTGCTCTTCGGCGGCCGGGCCGACCCGGCCAGGGTGCGGTCGGGCTCGGGCCGGGCGGTGGTCGACGGGCGGCTGCGGCTGCCGGCCGACTCGCCGGTGCTGGCCCGAGCGGTCGAGGCCGGCGCCGAGGTGGACGAGGACGGCGAGCTGCTGGTGTCCCGGGCGATCGCGGTCGAGGGCCGGTCCCGGGCCTACCTCGGCGGCAGCGCGGTGCCGGCCGGGCTGCTCGGCGAGCTGGCCGAGGGCGTGCTGGCCGTGCACGGGCAGTCCGACCAGCTGCGGCTGCTCAAGCCGGCCGAGCAGCGGGCGGCCCTGGACCGGTACGGGGCGCTGGCCGACCTGGTCGACCGGCACCGGGAGGCGTTCGGGACCTGGCGGCGGCTGGCCGACGACCTGGCCGACCGTACGGCCAGGACCCGCGAGCTGGCCCGGGAGGCGGACGCGCTGCGGGCCGGGCTGGACGAGATCGCCGCGGTCGAGCCGCAGTCGGGCGAGGACGGCGCGCTGGCCACCGAGGCCGACAAGCTCGCGCACGCCGACGCGCTCCGGCTGGCCGCGCAGACCGCGCACACGGCGCTGGCCGGCGACCCGGACGACCCGGCCGCGGACGGTGCGGACGTGACCGCGCTGCTCGGCGCCGCCCGCCGGGCGCTGGCGCACGAGTCGGCCGCCGATCCGGAGCTGGCCGCGCTGGAGAAGCGGCTGGACGAGCTGGCCTACCTGGTCGCCGACGTCGGCACCGAGCTGGCCAGCTACGGGGAGCGGCTGGACGCCGACCCGGCCCGGCTGGCCGCGGTGGAGGAGCGGCGGGCGGCGCTCAAGGCGCTGGCCCGCAAGTACGGCGACGTCGAGGGCACCGTCGACGAGGTGCTGGCCTGGTCGGCGACCGCAGCCGAGCGGCTGGCCGACGCTGGACGTGTCCGAGGACGCGCTGGCCGCGCTGGCCGCCGAGCGGGACGCGGCCGAGGCGGCGACGGCCGCGCTGGCCGCGGAGCTGTCCACTGCCCGGCACCAGGCGGCCGAGCGGTTCGGCGCGGCCGTGACCGATGAGCTGGCCGGCCTGGCGATGCCTCGCGCGGTCGTCTCGGTCGACGTGCACGCGAAGCCGGCAGGGGAGGGGCCGGCGATCGAGCTGGCCGGCGAGCGGGTCGCGGTCGGTCCGGACGGCGTGGACGAGGTGGAGCTGCTGCTGGTGCCGCACCCGGGCGCCCCGCCGCTGCCGGTGCAGCGCGGCGCGTCCGGCGGCGAGCTGTCCCGGGTGATGCTCGCGATCGAGGTGGTCTTCGCCGGCTCCGACCCGGTCCCGACGATGGTGTTCGACGAGGTCGACGCCGGCGTCGGTGGGCGGGCCGCGGTCGAGGTCGGCCGCCGGCTGGCCCGGCTCGCGGCCGACCACCAGGTCCTCGTCGTGACCCACCTGCCGCAGGTCGCGGCGTACGCGGACGCCCACGTGGTGGTGGACAAGACCGACTCCGAGGGCACCCTGGTCACCCGCAGCGACGTGCGGCTGCTCGACGACGCCGGCCGGGTGCGGGAGCTGGCCCGGATGCTGGCCGGCCTGGACGACTCCGAGCTGGGCCGGGCGCACGCGGAGGAGCTGCTGGCCACGGCCGCGGCCGATCGTCAACACTGATTTGTCGATCTGGGTGTTTCGCTCCGCTTCCAGCGCGTAGTCGGATGGCACGCTGGCGCGCATGAGGCTCGCTCTGCGACGTCGGACGGACACCGCGCTGCCGGGCGTGACCGGCGTGGCCAGGGTCGACCGCCGCGCCGAGGCCCTGCTGCCCCGGCTGCGCCGCGGCGACATCGCGGTGCTGGACCAGGTCGACCTCGACCGGGCCACCGCCGACGCGCTGGTCGCCGCGGAGGTCGTCGGCGTGGTCAACGCCAGCCCCTGCATCTCCGGCCGCTACCCGACGCTCGGGCCGGAGATCCTGGTCAACGCCGGCGTGCCGGTCATCGACGCGGTCGGCACCGACGTCTTCCGCGAGGTCAAGGACGGCACCAGGGTGCGGCTGCACGAACAGCTGCTCTACCCGGCCGACTCGGAGGACCCGCTGGCCGAGGGCCGGCCGCAGACCATGGAGACCGTCTCGGCCCAGCTGATGGAGGCCAAGGAGGGCCTGTCCACCCAGCTCGAGGCGTTCGCCGCGGCCACCATGGAGTACATGAAGCAGGAGCGGACGCTCCTGCTCGACGGCGTCGGCGTGCCGCAGGTGCAGACCCCGATGGCCGGCCGGCACGTGCTGGTCGTCGCCCGCGGCTACGACTACCGGGACGACCTGGTCTCGCTGCGGCACTACATCAAGGAGTTCCGGCCGGTGCTGATCGGCGTCGACGGCGGCGCCGAGGCGCTGGTCGAGGCCGGCTACCACCCCGATGTCATCGTCGGCGACCTGCACGCGGTGTCCGACGAGATCCTGCGCGGCGGGGCCGAGGTCGTCGTCCGGGCCGACCAGGACGGCCGCGCCGCCGCGCTGGAGCGGGTGCAGGACATCGGGGTCGACGTGATCGCCTTCCCGACCTCGGGCACCAGCGAGGACGTCGCGCTGCTGCTCGCCGACGCGCACGCGGCCGAGCTGGTCGTCGCCGTCGGCACGCACGCGACGCTGCTGGAGTTCCTCGACCGCGAGCCGGGCCGGCACCGCCTCGACGTTCCTGGTCCGGCTCAAGCTCGGCGGCACGCTGGTGGACGCGAAGGCGGCCAGCCGGCTCTACCGCAGCCGCATCTCGGCCGGCGCGCTGCTGGTGCTGGTGTTCGTCACGCTGGTCGCGGTCGGCGTGATCTTCGCCCTGGCCGCCGACGGCCGGGCCTGGACGGCGATGATCGCCGGCTGGTGGGACCAGGCGTACGCCTGGGCGAAGGGACTCGGGCAGTGATCGGCTTCCGCTACCACATCGTGTCGCTGGCCGCGGTGCTGCTGGCCGTCGCGATCGGCGTGCTGCTCGGCACCACCCAGCTGTCCGGCGCGATCGGCGACGACCAGAAGGCGCAGATCCGCACCCTGTCCAAGGACAACGGCGACCTGCAGGCGCAGCTGAAGTCGGCCACCGCGCTGACCCGCTCGGACGACACGGTGACCACCCAGCTGGCGCCCAAGCTCGTGGCCGGCGCGCTGAAGGGCGCGAAGGTCGTCGTGCTCGCCACCCCGCAGGCCACCGACGCGGGTACGGACGGGGTGACCAAGGCGCTGCAGCAGGCCGGTGCCACGGTGACCGGCCGGGTGCAGCTCACCGACGGCTACTCCGACCCGCGCCGGGCCGAGGACGCGAAGTCGTTCGTCACCGGCGGCAGCCAGCCGGCCGGCTTCCAGCTGCCGGAGTCCGACGACGCCGGCGTGCTGTCCGGCGCCCTGCTGTCGTACGCGCTGCTCGGCGACAAGAAGGGCGACCCGGCGCGCGGCCACGACCAGCGAGATCCTGTCCGGGTTCAGCACGCTGAAGATGCTGCGGGCCGACAGCGACTCGGTCGCCGCCGGCGACCTGGCCGTGGTGGTGAGCTCGGGCGCGGTGACCGGGGCCGAGCCGGCGCCGCGGCTGGCCACGCTGACCGCGCTGGTCTCGTCGCTGGACAACGCCGGGCGCGGAGTGGTGGTGGCCGGCGGGTCGGCCGCGGCCGGCTCGACCGGGCTGATCGGCGCGGTGCGGGCGGACCAGGGGCTGGCCTCGGCGGTGTCCTCGGTCGACGACGCCGACCGGCCGGTCGGGCAGGTCGCGACCGTGTTCGCGCTGGCCCAGGAGTCGGCCGGGCGCAGCGGGCAGTACGGCACGGCGGCCGGCACCGAGGGTCCGTTCCCGCCGCTGTCGGCGTCCTGACCGTCGGCGTCCGGCGTCGCTTTCCGCACCGGCTCGGACGGCGCGGCGGACGGCGGCGCAACCCGTTCGTGTTACCGTGAACTCCCGTGGATCGCGGGCGCGAAGCAGTCGGACGGCCCGCACGGACACCGCGGGAGATCCCCTTGGCGCAGTCCAGCCGCCAGACCAAGCACGTCTTCGTCACCGGGGGGGTCGCCTCCTCGCTCGGCAAGGGCCTCACGGCGAGCAGCCTCGGCAGCCTGCTCAAGGGCCGCGGGCTGCGGGTGACGATGCAGAAGCTCGACCCGTACCTCAACGTCGACCCCGGGACGATGAACCCGTTCCAGCACGGCGAGGTCTACGTCACCGAGGACGGCGCCGAGACCGACCTCGACGTCGGGCACTACGAGCGGTTCCTCGACACCGACCTGCGGGCCTCGGCCAACGTCACCACCGGCCAGGTCTACTCGTCGGTGATCGCCAAGGAGCGGCGCGGTGAATACCTGGGCGACACGGTCCAGGTGATCCCGCACATCACCAACGAGATCAAGGAGCGGATGCAGGCGGCCGCCCGCTCGGACGACCCGCCGGACGTGGTGATCACCGAGATCGGCGGCACCGTCGGCGACATCGAGTCGCTGCCGTTCCTGGAGGCGGCCCGGCAGCTGCGCCACGACGTCGGCCGGGACAACTGCTTCTTCCTGCACGTCTCGCTGGTGCCCTACCTGGCGCCGAGCGGCGAGCTGAAGACCAAGCCGACCCAGCACTCGGTGGCCGCGCTGCGCTCGATCGGCATCCAGCCGGACGCGGTGGTCTGCCGGTCCGACCGGGAGCTGCCGGCGGGGCTGAAGCGCAAGATCTCGCTGATGTGCGACGTGGACACCGACGGCGTCGTGTCCGCGGTGGACGCTCCGTCCATCTACGACATCCCGAAGGTGCTGCACACCGAGGGCCTCGACGCGTACGTGGTCCGCCGGCTGGGACCTGCCGTTCCGGGACGTCGACTGGACGGTCTGGGGCGACCTGCTCGACCGGGTGCACCGGCCGAGCCGGACGGTGACGGTCGCGCTGGTCGGCAAGTACGTCGACCTGCCGGACGCGTACCTGTCGGTGACCGAGGCGCTGCGGGCCGGCGGGTTCGCGCACCGGACCAGGGTCGAGATCCGCTGGGTGCCCTCGGACGACTGCGCCACCCCGGCCGGGGCCGCGGCCGCGCTGTCCGGTGTGGACGGTGTGCTGATCCCCGGCGGCTTCGGGGTCCGCGGCATCGAGGGCAAGGTCGGCGCGATCCGGTACGCGCGCGAGCGCGGCATCCCGGCCCTCGGGCTGTGCCTCGGCCTGCAGTGCATGGTGATCGAGACCGCCCGGCACCTGGCCGGGCTGGAGGATGCGAACTCCACCGAGTTCGACCCGGCGACCCCGCACCCGGTGATCTCCACGATGGCCGACCAGGTCGACGTCGTCGCCGGCGAGCGGGACATGGGCGGCACGATGCGGCTGGGGGCCTACCCGGAGAAGCTCGTGCCCGGCTCGATCGTCGCCGAGGCGTACGGGCGGATCGAGGTCTCCGCCCGGCACCGGCACCGGTACGAGGTGAACAACGACTACCGGACCCGGCTGCAGGACGCCGGGCTGGTCGTGTCCGGCACGTCGCCGGACGGCCGGCTGGTCGAGTACGTCGAGCTGTCCCGGGAGCTGCACCCGTTCTTCGTCGGCACCCAGGCGCACCCGGAGTTCACCTCCCGGCCGACCCGGCCGCAGCCGCTGTTCCGGGCGTTCGTCGCCGCCGCGGTGGACTACGAGGCGGCCGAGCGGCTGCCGGTCGAGATCGGCGAGTGCGGCCGGCCGGCAGGCGTCCGACCACAATGGACGGTCGGTGGCAGGCGTCTCCGCGTGACCGACTTCGACACCGTGTCCGTCCACGCACCGTCTACACCGGACAGCGTGCTGACGCTGCGGGCGGACGAGGTGCGGATGCCCGGCGGCGAGGTGAAGGTCCGCGAGGTGGTCGAGCAGCCGGGCGCGGTCGGCATCGTCGCGCTCGACGAGCAGGACCAGGTGGTGCTGATCCGGCAGTACCGGCACCCGGTCGGTGACTGGCTGGTCGAGCTGCCGGCCGGGCTGCTCGACGAGCCGGGGGAGAAGGCGTACGCGGCCGCGGCCCGCGAGCTGACCGAGGAGGTCGCGCTGACCGCCGCGGCGCTGGGACGTGCTGGTCGACCTGCGCAACTCGCCGGGCCTGTCGACCGAGGCGGTGCGGATCTACCTGGCCCGCGACCTCGCGCCGGTGCCCGAGGCCGACCGGCTACGTCGGCGATCGACGAGGAGGCCGACCTCGGGGTGCACCGCCGGCCGCTGGACGAGGCGGTCGCGGCCGTGTTCACCGGCGAGATCGAGAACGCGCTGCGGTCTCGGGCTGCTCGCGGCCGCGTACTCGCGCGAGCACGGCTGGTCGACGCTGCGCCCGGTCGAACTCGCCCGCCCGGCCACTGCCGTCCGCCCGCACCGAGCCGGCCGCTCGCCGGCTGGCGCGGCCGCCGCCAGCGCGGTCACGGTAATCCGGCCGGGTGTCGAGGTCGGCCGCGCCAGCCGCAGGCGTCCGGTGTCGCAGCCCCGATCCTCATGCGTCGGCGCGGTCCGCTCACCCGGGACGCGTCGGCACGTCCTACACTGCGGCGGTCGTGGCGAGTCGCGGCAACGGCGCCGTGCGGTCCACTGCGAGGAGGGACGGGGTCGTGAAGGTCGGTATTCCGCGCGAGGTCAAGGACCACGAGTACCGGGTGGCGATCACCCCTGCCGGGGTGCACGAGCTGACCCGGGCCGGGCACCAGGTGTGCGTCGAGAAGGACGCCGGGCTCGGCTCCTCGCTGCCGGACGACGACTTCGTCGCCGCGGGCGCGACGATCCTGGCCGACCCGGACGACGTGTGGGACGTCGACCTGGTGCTCAAGGTGAAGGAGCCGGTCGCCGAGGAGTACCACCGGATGCGCGCCGGCCGCACCCTGTTCACCTACCTGCACCTGGCCGCGTCCCGGGAGTGCACCCAGGCGCTGCTGGACTCCGGGCATCGACGCGGTGGCGTACGAGACCGTGCAGACCGCCGACGGCGCGCTGCCGCTGCTCGCTCCGATGTCCGAGGTCGCCGGCCGGATGGCGCCGCAGGTCGGGGCGCACACGCTGGAGCGGGCGCAGGGCGGTCGCGGCGTGCTCATGGGCGGCGTGTCCGGCGTGTACGCGGCGAAGGTCGTCGTGCTCGGCGCCGGCGTGTCCGGCATGAACGCCGCGGCGATCGCGCTCGGCATGCAGGCCGAGGTGCTGCTGCTCGACCTCAACATCGACAAGCTGCGCTCGGCCGACCGGATATACCAGGGCCACCTGCAGACGATCGCGTCCAACGCGTACGAGGTGGAGCGGGCCTGCCTCGACGCCGACCTCGTCATCGGCGCGGTGCTGGTGCCCGGGGCCAAGGCGCCGATGCTGGTGCCGCGACGACCTGGTGCGGCGGATGAAGCCGGGCTCGGTGCTGGTGGACATCGCCGTCGACCAGGGCGGCTGCTTCGAGTCGTCCCGGCCGACCACGCACTCCGACCCGACCTACCAGGTCGCCGACTCGGTGTTCTACTGCGTGGCCAACATGCCCGGCGCCGTGCCGCACACCTCGACGTACGCGCTGACCAACGTGACCATGCCGTACGCGCTGGCGCTGGCCAACCGCGGCCTGCGGCGACGCCGTGCGCGAGTCGCCGGCGCTGCTGCCCGGGCGTCAACGTGGTCGGCGGTCAGGTCACCAGCGAGCCGGTCGCCGAGGCGCACGGCCTGCCGCTGGGTGAGCGTGGAGCAGGCGCTGTCGCTTTGAGACAGTCCGCAGTGGACCGTCGGGATGCGCCGCCGGGTGGTGGTCGAGGACTACCTGGCGCACCTCGCGGTCGAGCGCGGCGTGGCGGCCAACACGCTCGCCGCGTACGGGCGGGACCTGCGGCGCTACCTGGAGCACCTCGGCGCGGGCGTGACCGGCTCGGCGACGTGTCCGAGGCGCAGGTCGCCGGCTTCCTCGCCGCGCTGCGGGAGGGCGACGCCGACCACCCGCCGCTGTCGGCCTCCTCGGCCGCGCGGGCGGTGGTCGCGGTCCGCGGGCTGCACCGGTTCGCCGCCCGGGACGGGATCGTCGCCGACGACG
Source organism: uncultured Actinomycetota bacterium (assembly GCA_963770145.1). Classification (GTDB taxonomy): domain Bacteria; phylum Actinomycetota; class Actinomycetes; order Mycobacteriales; family CADCTP01; genus CADCTP01. The sequence goes on from CAVYOJ010000014.1 coordinate 326,561, forward strand.
TCGCCCGCGCGGTCCGGCCGCCGGCGCCGCCGCGCCGGCTGCCCAAGGCGATCTCGGTCGACGACGTGGAGCGGCTGCTGGAGGCGGCCGGCTTCGACGGCACCCCGCTGGCACTGCGGGACCGGGCCCTGCTGGAGGTGCTCTACGGCACCGGCGCCCGGATCTCCGAGGCGGTCGGGCTCGACGTCGACGACCTGCTCGACCGGGACGCGGTCGTGCTGCGCGGCAAGGGCGGGAAGGAGCGGGTCGTCCCGGTCGGCTCGTACGCCCGGAAGGCGGTCGACGACTACCTCGTCCGGGCCCGGCCGGCGCTCGCGGCCGGCGGTCGGGGCACGCCCCGGCTGTTCCTCAACGCCCGCGGCGGCACGCTGTCCCGGCAGAGCGCGTGGACGATCCTGCGGGTCGCGGCCGAGCGGGCCGGGCTGGCGACCGAGATCTCGCCGCACACGCTGCGTCACTCGTACGCGACCCACCTGCTCGACGGCGGCGCCGACGTGCGGGTCGTGCAGGAGCTGCTCGGCCACGCGTCGGTGAGCACGACGCAGGTCTACACGCTCGTCACGGTCGACCGGCTGCGCGAGGTGTACGCGACGGCGCACCCTCGCGCGCGCTGACTCCCGGCTTCGTCCGTCCACAGCTCGGTCCCCAGGTTCTCCACCTGTCGTCCACAGCGGCGCGCCGAGTTGTCCCCAGCTTCGGTGAGGCAGCTTGTCCCCCGTCCGGAGCAGCCCTACAGTCGGCTGGCCGTCGGCGTGATGGCTAGGCGTTAGAGAGGCCAACGGACTGATGGGCATGTCGATAAACGGTGGCGGGGAGGACAGCACCCTTCTCGCCACCGACGACATGCGCGCCGCCGCCCGGCGCGTCCGCGCGCAAGGCGCCGACGGCGCGCGAGGACGGCGAGGAGCCCCGTTCGGTCCGTGCCGTCGATCCGGCCGCCCAGCGCCGGACCCGGCCGATCCCCGAGCCAGAGCCGCTGAAGAGCCACGGCCCCGCCCGCGTCGTCGCTCTGTGCAACCAGAAGGGCGGCGTCGGCAAGACCACCTCCACGATCAATCTCGGCGCGGCGCTGACCGAGTTCGGCCGGCGGGTGCTGCTGGTCGACTTCGACCCGCAGGGCGCGCTCTCGGTCGGGCTCGGCGTCCAGCCGCACCAGCTCGACCGGACCATCTACGACGTGCTGATGGAGTCCTCGGTCAGCCTCGACGACGTGCTGCTGAAGACCAACATCCCCGGCATGGACCTGGTCCCCAGCAACATCGACCTGTCCGCGGCCGAGGTCCAGCTGGTCAACGAGGTCGCCCGGGAGCAGACGCTGGCCCGCGCGCTCACGCCGGCGCTGCCGCGACTACGACCTCGTGCTCATCGACTGCCAGCCGTCGCTCGGCCTGCTCACCGTCAACGCGCTCACCGCCGCCGACGAGGTGGTCATCCCGCTGGAGTGCGAGTTCTTCAGCCTGCGCGGGGTGGCGCTGCTCATCGACACGATCGAGAAGGTGCGCGAGCGGCTCAACCCCCGGCTGCACATCGCCGGCATCCTCGCGACCATGTACGACGCGCGCACCGTCCACGGCCGCGAGGTCTTCGCCCGCGTGGTGGAGGCGTTCGGGGACACCGTCTTCGACACGGTGATCACCCGTACGGTGCGGTTCCCGGAGACGACCGTCGCCGGAGAGCCGATCACCACGTGGGCACCGAGCTCGTCAGGTGCCCAGCAGTACCGTGCCCTGGCCAAGGAGGTGCTCGCCCGATGAGTCGGCGTCCGAGTCTGCCCGGCGCCGCCGAGCTGTTCCGCTCCACGGGCGGTCCCGGCGGCGCACCGGAAACGCCCGAGCCCACAGAGCCGCGCCGCGCCCCCGAGCGGGCCGCCGACCGGCTGGCCCGGCTCGGCGCACCGCGGGAGGAGGAGCCGGCGCCCGCGCCTGCCGCGCGGCCGCACCGGCCTCGCCGGCGGACGAGTTCGAGACCGGCGCGCCGCTGCGGGCGCTGTCGGCCGAGCCGGTCCGCGGGCTTCGACCGTCCACAGAGGACGACTTCGCCGAGTCGCTGCCGCCGCGCACGCCGGCCCGGATCCGGCAGACCCGCCGGCAGCCGCTCCGCGGGGGAGCGGACCGCCGGCCGAGCGGCCGGGAGAAGCACGACGAGAAGATCACCGTCTACTGCTCGGCCGAGGAGCTGTTCGAGCTGGAGCGGGCGCGGCTGGCGCTGCGCGGCGACCACGGGATGGTCGTCGACCGGGGCCGGATCGTGCGCGAGGCGGTCGCCGTGGTGCTCGCCGATCTGGACGCCAAGGGCGAGAGCTCCATCCTCGTCCGCCGGCTCCGCGAGTCGTAGTGGGTTCGCTCGCCACCCCGGTGCGGACCCGCGTCGGGGCGCCGGCCCGCGGGGCGCGCTGAGATGTTGCGTGCGCTCAGCCACCCGCTCGCGTTCCTCGGCATGCTCGTCGGCTTCCTCGTCGCGGTGCCCGTCCAGGCGTACGTCCAGGTGTCCTGCGCGCGGGCGTTCGGCGACCGGCCGGCGTTCCGGCGGGCGTTCGGGGACCGGCTGACCCGGCGTCGGGTCGGCGACCTGCGCCGGGTCCTCGACCCGTTCGGCGCGGTGGCAGCCGTGCTCGGCGGGCTCGGCTGGGGCGTGACACCGGACATCCAGCTGCGCTCGCGGGGGCGGCTGGCGATGGCCCTGCTGGCCGGGCCGGTCGCGGTGTTCGTGCTCGGGGTGCTGGCGGTGTTCGGGTTCGTGCTCGTCGGCGGTCCGGCGGACTTCCTGCCCGGGCGGGGTCCCGGGTCGGTGCTCAGCGGGGTCGACGGCCCGGCCGCGCAGCTGTTCTTCCTCGGGCTGGCGATGGAGCTGCTCGGGATGGCGGTGCTGGCGCTGGTGCCGCTGCCGCCGTTGCCCGGCTGGCGGCTGCTCGAGCTGGCCTCGACCGGGTCGGTCGGCTGGCAGCGGGCGCGCGAGTACCTGGTCGAGCGCAACCTGGGCGTGCTCGCGCTGCTCGTGCTGCTGATCCTGCCGATCGGCGGGCCGACGCCGCTGCTGCTGAACATCGTCGACACGGTCGTGGGTTCCGTTCTCGACCTCGCTGCTTAGGCTCTTGTACGTATGTCGACACCGCCGCGTCCCACTGCACCGTTTGCGCCCCCCGGCCCGGCTGACCCGGCCGGGTCGGGCGCAGTGGCGTCGGGGGAGCCGGGGTCTCTGCACTCCGACCGGCGCTCTGCGCCGGCCGAGCGTGCGTCGGAGCTGGGCACCCCGCGCTCCGAGGGGCCCCTTGGGCCGGCCGAGGGTGCGTCGGAGCCGGCGGCACTGCCTCCGACCGCACTGCCTGTGCCAGCCGCGGAGGTCGCGTCGGGGGAGGGGCGGCCGGGGGCGTTCGAGGTGCGGCTGTCGAACTTCGAGGGCCCGTTCGACCTCCTCCTCACGCTGATCTCCAAGCACCAGCTCGACGTCACCGAGGTCGCCCTGTCCCAGGTGACGGACGAGTTCATCGCGTACATCCGCGCCCTCGGCTCGTCCTGGGACCTCGGCCAGGCGACGGAGTTCCTCGTCGTCGCCGCCACGCTGCTCGACCTCAAGGCGGCCCGGCTGCTGCCGTCGGCCGAGGTGGAGGACGAGGAGGACCTCGCGCTGCTCGAGGCGCGCGACCTGCTGTTCGCCCGCCTCCTCCAGTACCGCGCGTACAAGCAGGCGGCTGCTCACCTTCAGCAGCGGGAGCGCGACCAGTCCCGGCGCTTCCCGCGCGCGGTGGCGCTCGAACCGCGCTTCGCGGAGCTGATGCCCGAGCTGCTGCTCACGATCAGCCCGGAGCAGCTGGCCCGTATCGCCGCCGAGGCGCTGCGCCCGAAGCCGCCGCCGACCGTCTCGATCGCGCACGTGCACGCGCCGCGGGTGAGCGTCCGCGAGCACGCGATGATCCTGCGCGAGCGCCTGGCCCGCACCGGCCGGTCGACGTTCCGCGCGCTCACCCAGGACTGCGAGCACACCGTCGAGATGGTGGCTCGTTTCCTGGCACTGCTCGAGCTCTACCGCGAGGGCGCGGTCGCCTTCGACCAGGTCGCGCCGCTCGGGGAGCTGTGGGTGCGGTGGACCGGAGCGGTCGGCCCCGAGGAGCCGGTCGAGGACGAGAACATGGACGAGGAGTACGGGTGAACGACCCCCTCAACCCAGAAATCGAGACGGATCCCGCGAGATTCGTCCATTTCTCGACCCGAGCAAGAGACCTCGCCTCAGCCTGAGTCCACGACCTCTCCGCTCACGCCGGACGCTGGTCCAGGGTGCGCCCGGCATCGTCCGCGCACGGTGATGAGCGCTCGACAGAACCGTCCACCGCCGAGGACTTCGCCCCGCGGTCGAGCGTGGCCGACGAGCCGAGACCTCCGCCGTCGACTGGCAGGGGAGCGACGCCGCGGCCTCCACCGCCGCACGCGCACGCGCGCGGCCGACGAGCAAGCCTTGCGATCCTCGGCGGGGCGCACGGCGGACGCAGCATCCGGGAAGCCACAGACCGACCAGTCGACAGTCGTCAAGCCGAAACCGCTCAACCGCCAAGCAGACGAGTCGACACCCGGCGACTCGTCGACTGCGGGGTCGTCTGCCGGGTCGTCGTCTGCTGGGTCGTCGTCTGCCGGGTCGTCGTCTGCTGGGCCGGTCTGCGGGTCGGTCTGCTCGGGCCGGTCGGCCGAGTCGCTGGCTGACCCGGTCGCGAAGGCCGCAGGTCGTACAGCCGCGACGCCGGAGACTGACAGCGGACCAGCCGCGGCCGAAGTCGGGCAGTCCACCGCGGCCGAGCCCCAGGCCGGCGAGAGGCGTCCAGTGTCGAGCCGGCGACCAGCGGAGCGGCCGCATGCCGCCCGGCCGAGCGCGCGCGGCGCCGAGCCGTCCGGCGTCGCTGCAGCCCTCCGAGCCGTCCGCGCCCAGCTCGCCGGCTCCCCAGACCCAGCCGCTCCCGACGCACCGTCCCCGCGACCCAAGCAGACCCAGACAACCAAACCGACGTATCGACATACTCCCTCACCGACAAGCCAGCGAAGCCGCTCTACCGACGTAGCTACCTCAGCCGATCCCGATGGACCACTGGGTTCGCAGTCACCCGAACCCGCGCTCACCCCCGGCATCCGCCCGGCGACCCCCGACCCGCTCGGCACCCCCGATCCGCTCAGCACCGCCGATCCGCTCAGCGCCGCCGGATCCGATCCGCTGACGGCAAGCCGACCTGCCGGCGGCAGCCGACCGGGCAGACTCCGGCGTCCGACCCGGCTGGCGGACGGGGCTCGGCTGTCGGGACGGAGCGAGCCGCCAGCGCCGAGTCGGCAATGGGGGCGGACTCGCCGGCTGCGACGGATCCCGACTGACGGGACGGGCTCGACCACCCGGGCGGACTCGGCTGTCGGGACGGATCCGACTGGCGGCGCCGGTCCGGCTGCGGCGCGGCCGACTGGAGGCGCCGGCTCGATTGGCTGGCGCCGGTCCGGCTGGTGGGGCCGGCTCGATTGCGGGCGCCAGTCCGACTAGAGGCGCCGGCCCGACTGGAGCGCCGGTCGGTGGGCGCCGGTCCGGCTGATGGCGCCGGTCCGACTGGTGGGGCCGGCTCGACGAGTACGGCGGGTTCGACTGCGGGCGCCGGTCCGGCTGGTGGGGCCGGCTCGGTTGGTCGGGCGGAGTCGACTGGAGCCGCCGAGCCGGGCGCCCGGCCCGCAGCTGAGGCCAGGACCACTGGCGGGCTCGACCGGATGGCGTGCTGACCGGGAGCGAGCGAGCTGTCCGTCGGGATCCGGCTGCTCGACCGGAGTCGGCTGCCGGCGGTGAGTCGGTGGCCAGCGAGGGCTTGGCCGGCGGCACCGGCTCGAACGGCGGCGGCTATCCGGATGGCGTGGGCCGACCGACTGTCGACAACGGAGCGTCTGGCGGCCGGCCTCGGATCTGCGGACGGCGATGCTGTCGAGCCGGCTGCTGCCGCCTTCGCTGACGAGGGGTCCGCGGCGGGAGTCGGGGCTGCGGGCGAGGGGGACGGGTCGTCGGATCACGGTGCGGGGGAGGGGAGTGGGGCCGTCCAGCCGGAGTTGGACGAGCTCGCCGACCCGGATCGGCTCCGGTCTGCCGTCGAATCGGTATTGCTCGTTATCGACACGCCGACTAGCTGCCAGATGCTGGCCCAGGTGCTCGGACGGTCGGTGCCGGAGGTGGAGGGAGCCCTCCACTCGCTGCGCGACGAGCTACGACGCCGGCGCCCGCGGCTTCGACCTGCGCGAGGTCGCCGACGGCTGGCGGCTCTACAGCCGGGACGAGTTCGCCGGCTACGTCGAGCGGTTCGTCCTCGACGGCCAGCGGGCCAGGCTCACCCAGGCGGCGCTCGAGACTCTCGCGGTCATCGCCTACCGCCAGCCGGTGACCCGCTCGCGCATCTCCGCCATCCGGGGGGTGAGCGTCGACGCCGTGATGCGTACCCTGCTCACCAGGGGTCTCGTGGAGGAGTGCGGCGCAGACCCGGACACCGGTGGCGGCCTTTACCGGACGACCTCGCTCTTCTTGGAGAAGATGGGTCTCCGGTCATTGGACGAACTACCGTCTCTTGCTCCACTCCTACCCGATACCTCACAGCTGGACGATGTCGAACTCTCTACCTGAGAAGCAGACCGAAGGCGTACGTCTGCAAAAAGTGTTGGCTGCGGCCGGGCTGGGTTCCCGGCGCGCGTGCGAGGAACTGATCGCTGCCGGTCGTGTTTCCGTCGACGGCAAGGTGGTGCGCGGTCAGGGAATGCGGGTGGATCCGCGTACCGCCGTTGTCAGCGTCGACGGCGCGCGCATCAACGTGCGTGAGGATCTCGTCTATCTGGCCCTGAACAAGCCCCGTGGCGTCCTGTCCACGATGAGCGACCCTGAGGGCCGGCCGACAGTGGGGGACTACGTCGCCGAGCGCTCGCAGCGGCTGTTCCATGTCGGGCGGCTCGACGCCGAGACCGAGGGGCTGCTGCTGCTGACGAACGACGGCGACCTGGCGCACCGCCTGACCCATCCGTCGTTCGAGGTGCCGAAGACCTACCTCGCCGAGGTCTCCGGGCCGATCCCGCGCTCGTTGGGGCGGCAGTTGCGCGAGGGGGTCGAGCTGGAGGACGGGCTGATCAAGGTCGACTCGTTCGCCGTCGTCGACGTGGCGGCGGGGCGGGCGGTGGTCGAGCTCGTACTCCACGAGGGTCGTAACCACCTCGTCCGCCGGCTGCTCGATGCGGTCGACCATCCGGTGTCTCGGCTCGTGCGGACCGCGATCGGTCCGGTGAAGCTCGGCCACCAGCGCCAGGGCACCGTCCGCAAGCTCACCCAGCACGAGATCGGCGACCTCCACGCTCTGGTCGCCAAGCCCGCATAGCTGTACAGGCCCTCATCGCTTCATCATAGCTGCTGATCGCCTCATCTCTTTATCGACTAACACTCATCAGGGAGTGCGATCGCTGTGTCGACATGGAGTCGGAACGACCGCGCGACGCAGGCGTGATCATGGACGGCCTCTCATGTCGACTCATCGGTCTGAACTCCTGTCGAGCACGCTGCAGCAAATGCCCAAGTCGACTCCTAGGGCGCCAGGGAAGGGCATCTCGAGGAGAGGTGACAATGTCGACTAAGAACCAAGTCTGGTCGGCCGCTTCTCGCAGCGATTGCCGAGTAGGTGAGTAGGCCTGTCGACATAAGGTTCTAGCTCGACGCCGATAGATTCTCCTATAACTACACCTATTGATCTTGCGGACGTGGGTTCCTCGTGTTCGACGGCTGCGGCTGGAGGGGCTTGCACTCGATCGGTCGTCCGGCGTCGACCGGTGCCTCGGTCGCCGGGGTGGGGCCTCTGCCGTCGCACGCTCGGCGGACATCGGTACGTCGCCGTGTGGCTGTGCAGCTACGCGGACGCCGACGCCGGACCTGATGCCCGCGGACGGCGTTGGCGGGATCGCTCGGAGGGCGACCTCTGGGTCTGCCGTCGACGCGGGTCAGGGACGCCTGCGCGGCGAGTTGCGACGACTCGCCGGCGGGTCGACGCGCGGCGTTCTGGAGAGACGCGTCCGAGGGCCGAGCCGGTCTCGAAACAGGGTCGCCGTCCGGCCGAGGGACTCGCCTGACGACCCGGGGTTGTCGGACGCCGAATGTACAGCTGCAGGGCGCGGGAGTCGGCGATCGAATCCTCAGGCGGACCTGACCGCGCCGGAGCTGATCAGGGCGGCCGGCCCGGTTCGACGGCGGCGCCACTGCCGATCGGACCGACCCCGGCGGACGCCCCCGGCGATGGCCCTGGCGCCGAGCCGAAGAGGGCCCGTGCGTCGGTTGGAGACCCGCCAGTCGCCGGTCTGCGAGCGTCCGCCGGGGCGGCTTGTGCCGAGTCTCGGAGTGGGAGAGCTGCGTGGTGGCCGTGCTGGCCGTGGTGGCCGTGCTGTCCGTGGTGGCCGTGGTGGCCGCGGTCGGCGCGGTGGCGAGGCGGCGCGGTGGCGGGCGGCCCGTCGGCCCGTGGACCGGCGACGCCGTGTAGCGGTGGGCGGTGTCGTGGTGTGGGCGGTGTCGCGCGGTGGCGGTGCGCGTGCGCGGTGTGGCGCGGTGCGTGGTGGCGGCGGTGTGGCGGTGGGGCGGTGCGGCGGTGCGGCGGTGCGGCGGTGGCCGGTGCGGTCGGCCGGGTGCGCGAGGGTGCCGGGCCTTTGGCGCCGTGGGGGAGTACCGGGCTGGGGCTCGCGAGACCTGTGTTGTGAGCACCCGGGGCGTGCGTCCTCGTCCGGATCGACGTGGGACCGGCTCAGACTCGGATTCGCTGTCCGACGGTGGCGACCAGGGGTGGCCAGGGCGGCCGGCGCCACGGCGCTGCTGTGCGGCGGCCGCTGAGCAATTCGAGCGGGGTGGCACCACCGGCGAGTGGGAGCCCCAGGGCCGCCGGCATGCTGCGCCGACCGTCCCGTACGCCACGACTGGGCGTCGGGCACGCGCTGGCGTGGCTGGTCGAGGTCGACCCGCGAGACGGACGGCAAGACGTGACCGCGACCCAGCTGAGCGGAGTGGCTTGGGGGATGATCGGCGCGGCGCTCGGGGTGTGCGGCTGGAAGGTCCGGTATGGCCGGCGTGAGTTGCCTCGTTGTGTCGGCAGGCGGTCCCGTCGTGGGCGTTCTTGGGCAAGTGGATTGGATCTGGGGTCGAGGGATGGACGTCTTGCCATGAGATGTCTAAGTGTGTCGGTGAGAGATGGTGGATCTGGCGGGTGGGTGACCGGCGCGGCCTTGTGGGCACAATGTCGGCCGTGTGGTCGGAGCAGGCGTCGGGTGCCGTGCGGGACGTGATCGCCCTCGACGGACCGTCGGGCACCGGCAAGTCGACCGTCGCCCGCGGGTTGGCCCGGCGGCTGGGGTTCCGATACCTCGACACCGGTGCGATGTACCGGGCCGTGACCTGGGCGGTGCTGCGGGACGGCGTCGACCCGGACGACGCGGCCGCGGTCACCGACCTTGCCGCTCGGACCCGCATCACCGTGACCACCGATCCGGACCATCTGCACGTGACTGTGGACGGCCGCTCGGTCGACGGCGAGATCCGGTCCAAGGCCGTCACCACGGCGGTCAGTCCTGTCTCCGCCATCCCAGAGGTGCGGGCGCAGCTCGTCGCTCAGCAGCGCGAGCTCATCGGCTCCGGGGCGGTCGTCGTCGAGGGACGGGACATCGGGACCGTTGTCGCGCCGGACTCGCCGCTGAAGATCTTCCTCACCGCGTCGCCCGACGCGCGGGCCACGCGGCGGTCGCGGGAGGACGGCACCGACCGGAGTGGTACGGCGGCGGACCTCGATCGGCGGGACGCGTACGACAGCAGCCGGGCGCACAGCCCGCTGCGGGCGGCCGAGGACGCGGTCCATGTCGACACGACGACGATGGATATCGATGAGGTGATCCAGCGCCTTGTCGACTTGGCGGTAGAGCGGCAGATCGTCCGTGCCGACGCCGTCGCAGCACGTGAATGAGCGGCGGGATCGTCCGCGTGTTTCCCGAGGGCACCCGCGGCGCCGGCGACGTGCGGCAGGTCCGGCACGGCATCGCCTACCTGGCCGTACGGTCCGGCGCGCCGGCGGTGCCGGTCGCCTGCCACGGCACGATGGTGCGGCCGCCCGCTCTCGCCGTACCCGCCGGCGCTGCAGGGGGCCGCGGCTGGCGCCCGGAAGGGGCGGGCGTTCTTCCGGCCACACCACCCGCCGGTCCTGGTCGCGTTGGGTGATCCGCTCCAGCTGCCCGCCGGACCCACCGCACGGCGTACCGTTGCCGCTGCCGAGATCCACCGCGCGCTCGCGGCCTACGTCGCCGCCACGCGCCCGGCGCCCACCGAACCGGAGAGAGATCAGCCATGACCGTCGCCGAGGACACCGAAGACGTCCTCGACCTGCCCGTGCTCGCCGTCGTCGGCCGGCCCAACGTCGGCAAGTCGACCCTGGTGAACCGGATCCTGGGCCGCCGCGAGGCGGTCGTGCAGGACGTGCCCGGCGTGACCCGGGACCGCGTCGCGTACGACGCGCAGTGGTCGGGCCGGCGGTTCACCGTGGTCGACACCGGCGGCTGGGAGCCGGACGCGCAAGGGCTTCCAGGCCCGGGTCGCCGCGCAGGCCGACCAGGCCATGCGCACCGCCGACGCCGTCCTGCTGGTCGTCGACGCCAGCGTCGGCGCGACCGCGACCGACGAGGCCGTGGCCAGGCTGCTGCGCCGCGGCGGCAAGCCGGTCGTGCTGGCCGCGAACAAGGTCGACGACGAGCGCGCCGAGTCGGAGGCGGCCTCGCTGTGGTCGCTGGGGCTCGGGGAGCCGTGCGCGGTCAGCGCGCTGCACGGCCGCGGCGCCGGCGACCTGCTCGACGCGATCCTCGAGGCGCTGCCCGAGGCGCCGCCGGACCGGGACGACGCCGAGGGCGGCCCGCGCCGGGTCGCCCTGGTCGGCCGGCCGAACGTGGGCAAGTCGAGCCTGCTCAACCGGCTGACCGGCGAGGATCGGGCGGTCGTCGACCCGGTCGCCGGCACGACCATCGACCCCGTCGACTCGCTGGTCGAGATCGGCGAAGAGACCTGGCGGTTTGTCGATACAGCGGGACTGCGACGTCGGGTCGCGCACGCCAGCGGGGCCGAGTACTACGCCTCGCTGCGGACGGCGGCCGCGATCGAGGCGGCCGAGGTCGCCGTCGTGCTGCTCGACGCGAGCGAGCCGATCAGCGAGCAGGACCAGCGGGTCATCGGCGCGGTCATCGAGGCCGGCCGGGCGCTGGTGATCGCGTTCAACAAGTGGGACCTGGTCGACGAGGACCGCCGGCTGCGGCTGGACAAGGAGATCGACCGCGAGCTGCTGCGGGTCCGCTGGGCGCCGCGGGTGAACGTCTCCGCGGAGACCGGTCGCGGTGTCGAGAAGCTCGCCCCGGCGCTGCGCACCGCGCTCGAGTCCTGGGAGCGGCGGGTGCCGACCGGGCGGCTCAACAGCTGGCTGGGCGAGCTGATCGCGGCGACCCCGCCGCCGGTGCGCGGCGGCAAGCAGCCGCGGGTCCTGTTCGCCACCCAGGCCGGCACCAGGCCGCCGCGATTCGTGCTGTTCACGACCGGCTTCCTGGAGCCGGCGTACCGGCGGTTCGTGGAGCGCCGGCTGCGCGAGGACTTCGGCTTCCCGGGTCGCCGGTCGAGGTCGCGGTGCGGGTACGGGAGCGGCGCAAGTAGGCGCGCCGAGAAGATCCACGTTGGATCCACGTGAAACCTCGGTGAAGGTCCCATCCTCCAGTGCAGGTGCAGACGCCAGGCGCGGTCCGACATGCACCGAGGCTCGCGGCGGCGCTGCGGTAGGCTCAGGGCCGCACTCGCGAGGGTGCGGATCGGGACGTGGCGCAGTTTGGTAGCGCACCTGACTGGGGGTCAGGGGGTCGCAGGTTCAAATCCTGTCGTCCCGACAAGCAACGCGAGCGCCGAGGAGGGCGGGGGTGCCGCCGAGGAGCGGGGAGCCGACGACGGCCGCCCGGGGCGCAGCCCCCACCGACCGGATCTTCACGATCCCCAACGTCCTGTCGATCCTGCGGCTGGCCGGCGTACCGGTCTTCCTCTGGTTGCTGCTCGGTCCGCAGGCTGACCTGATCGCGCTGCTGGTGCTCGCTTTCGCCGGGATCAGCGACTATCTCGACGGCAAGATCGCCCGAGCGCTCGGCCAGACCAGCAAGCTCGGCATCGTCCTCGACCCGGCCGCGGACCGGCTCTACATCCTGGCCACGCTGGTCGCGTTCGTGCTGCGGGACATCATCCCGTGGTGGCTGGCCGCGATCATCGTCGGCCGCGACCTGGTGCTGGCGCCCGGCGTCTGGCTGCTGCGCCGGCACGGGCATCGCCCCGCTCAACGTGAACTACCTCGGCAAGTCGGCCACCTTCTGCCTGCTGTACGCGTTCCCGCTGCTGCTCATCGGGGCGCACGACTGGGCCGTGTCGGACGTGGCCCGGCCGATCGGCGTGGGCGTTCGTCTGGTGGGGGACGGTGTTCTACGTGCTCTCGGGCGTGCTGTACGGGACGCAGGTGGTGCAGGTGCTCAGGGCGGACCGGGCGCGACAGGGCGGCGGGCGCCGGGTGATCAAGGGCAAGGGCGAGCACGCCGAGGGAGCGCCGGACCCCATGGTTCGCCGTGCCCTGGAGCTGCGCGGCGACGAGCACACCAGTCACCGTCCGCGGATCGGCAACATGTCGACTTCGCTGCTCATCGAGTTGTTCACGGATCACCTCGACAGCGGGTACGCCGCGGCGGCTCGTCGACAAAAGGACGAGTCGCCGAAGGGACGGAAGCGGGCCACCGCCGTCCTCGCCGTCGGGCTGCTGCTGCTCGGCTTCGTGCTCGCCGCCGCGTACCGGGCGACGCTGCGGCAGGCGCCGGACTCCGAGCGGGCCCGGCAGGCGCTCGTGCAGGACGTCCAGGACGGGTCGGCGCAGTCCGACGCGCTGCAGCGCCGGGCCCAGCAGCTGTCCGGACAGCTGTCCCGGGAGCGGGATGCGGCGCTGACCGCGAGCCGGGCCGGCGACCGGGCCGCGGCCGAGGTGCGCCGGCTGGAGGAGGCCGCGGCGCAGCGGCCGGTGCACGGGCCCGGGGTCGCGGTCGTCGTCGGCGACGCGTCCGGGACCGAGCAGGTCGACCCGAACACCGGCCAGCGGGTGCCGGTGCCGGTCGACGACAACGGCCGGATCCAGGATCGGGACCTGCAGAGCCTGGTGAACGCGCTGTGGGCGGCCGGCGCGGAGGCCGTCTCGGTGGGCGGGCAGCGGCTCGCGCCGACCACGACGATCCGCGCGGCCGGCGAGGCGATCCTGGTCGACCTGCGGCCGGTGCAGAGCCCGTACACGCTCGCGGCGGTGGGGGATCCGGCCACGCTGCTGCCGCGGTTCGCCGACAGCGAGGCGGCGCGGCGGTTCCAGTCGTACACCGGGCTGTACGGGATCCAGTTCACCGTGCGGGCGGCGCAGGACCTGCAGCTGCCGGCGGCGACCGATCCGGACCTGCGCTACGCCTCGCCGGTGCCGCCGGCGACTACTGTGTCGGGCTCCGCGCCGGGTTCGACTCCGGCGTCGCGACCCTCCGGAGGTGGACGGTGATCCCCGCCCTTGCGCTCGTGGCCGGCGTGGCGCTCGGGCTGGTGTTCGAGCCGGTGGTGCCGCTGTGGCTGCAGCCGTACCTGCCGATCGCGGTGGTGGCCGCGCTCGACGCGATGTTCGGCGGGATCCGGGCGCGGCTGGACGGGATCTTCGACGCGAAGGTGTTCGTCGTGTCGTTCGTGTCCAACGTGCTGGTGGCGGCGTTGATCGTGTTCCTCGGGGACAAGCTCGGGGTGGGCGCGCAGCTGTCGACCGGGGTGGTGGTCGTGCTCGGGATCCGCATCTTCGGCAACGCGGCGGCGATCAGGCGCCACCTCTTCCGCGCATGAGTACGGACGAAGAGTCCCAGCCTCGACGCGAGGATGAGACTTCACCTTCACCGGAGACCACGACCTCGACTCCGAGGCAGCCGGCGCGGTCGAGGCCGCCGTCGAGCCTGCGGGCGAGCCGCCGTCGAGCCCGCCGTCGGGACGTCGCGGACGGGAGCTGGGGGACGAGGAGCCGCGGACGGGGCTGCGGCGGAACCGCGGCGGCTGCGCGCGCGGCGCGGCTCGACGGGCGAGTCGCCGGCAGGACGAGCGACGGAGCTGCGGACGACGAGGGCGAGTCGGGCAGGGGCGGGAGTCTCGGACGGCGGGCGGTCTGCTGCCGCCGGTCGCCGCGCACGACGACGAGCAGGCCGCCGCCGGCGAGGCGAGGCCGCCTCGGACGACGCCGGACCAGGACGCCGACGGGCATGACGGACGAGAGCGGCGGTAGGGCGCGAGGACGCCTCCGACCGCCGGCGCGTGCAGGACGCCGGTGCGCGGCGAGAGCCGAGGGTGACCGGCATGGCCCGCGGTGCCGGGAGACGACGGCGCCGTAGGAGAGGGCCGGACTCGACCGCTGACGGCGCGGCGACTGGGGCCGGGAGACCGCCAGGGCCGGGAGCCGGAGTGCGACGGCGGAGACGGCCGGACGGACGGTCGGCGACGACGGCCGCGGAGTCGCGAGACCGGCACGGGACGTCGACGACGACGGCCGGGAGTCGGGAGGACGGCCGGGAGTCGGGCGAGGGGCGGCGTCGCGGCGGGGATCGGCTTGCGGGTGGACGACGACGGCGGGGAGCTCGGGGAGGGGGTGGGGCCGGGCTCGGGTGTTGCGGTGGAGCCGGTCGCCGGCGGCGATCCTGGTCGGCGTGCTGATCGGCCTGCTCGGTTTCGGCATAGCGGTTCAGGTACGAAGCAATACGTCGACAAGCGGACTTCCCGCCGCCCGGCAGGAGGACCTGGTCCGCATCCTCGACGACCTCTCCTCCCGCGAGGACCGGCTGCGCCGCCAGATCGCCGACCTGGAGGCGGCCCGCACCCGCCTGTCCAGCACCGGCGACACGTCGAGCACCGCCCTGCAGGAGGCGCGCAAGCGCTCCGACGCGCTCGGCATCCTGGCCGGCACGGTCGCCGCCCAGGGCCCGGGCGTCGTGCTCACGATCACCGACCCCGACCACCGGCTGGCGGCCGAGGACCTGCTCGACACCGTCGAGGAGCTGCGCGCCGCCGGTGCCGAGGCGATCCAGGTCGGCGGCGTCCGGATCGGCCTCGACTCGAGCTTCACCGCCGCCGACACCGGCATCGCGGTCGACGGCGTCGCCGTCACCGTCCCGTACACGATCCTCGCGATCGGGGACCCGCCCACGCTGGCGACCGCGATGGGGATCCCCGGCGGGGTCGCCGACACGGCCAAGCGGGCCGGCGGCGAGGCCCGCACCGAGGAGCGCCAGCAGGTGGTCATCCGGGCGCTGCGCCCGGTCAAGACGCCCCGCTACTCCCAGCCCACGAACTGAGCCGCACCGGCGGGCGCGCGCCGCGGCAGAGCAGAGCTAGTACGGTCTCGCGCGTGAACCTGCCCGAGGACCTGAAGTACACCGCCGAGCACGAGTGGGTCCGCGCCACCGAGGGCCACACGCTGCGGGTCGGCATCACCGACTACGCGCAGAGCGCGCTCGGCGACATCGTCTACGTCTCGCTGCCCGGCATCGGCACCGCCGTCACCGCCGGGCAGCCGATGGGCGAGGTCGAGTCGACCAAGAGCGTCTCGGACGTCTTCGCCCCGGTCGCCGGCACCGTGCTGGCCCGCAACGACGCCCTGGAGTCGCAGCCCGAGCTGCTCAACTCCGACCCGTACGGGGAGGGCTGGATCGTCGAGATCGAGGTCGGCGACATCGGCGTGGTCAACTCGCTGCTGGATGCGGACGCGTACCGTGAGCTCGTCGAGGACTCCTGATTCCTTCAAGCTCCACTACCGGTTGACCCTTGCGGAACGGGCTGACTAGGCTCGCTCGTCCCTCACACACACGACCACCTGAGCGGGAGGCGAGCGCGACGTGTTCTGCACCCGCTGCGGCCACGACAACCCAGACGACGCGCGCTTCTGCGCCCAGTGCGGAGCGCCGCTGGCCCGGGTCGAGTACGCGGCCTCGCCGGACGCGACGTCGATCTTCCAGCCGGGTGCGTTCGACGAGGGTCCCGGCGACGAGCCGAGCGAGGAAGCGGCCGGCGCGGTCGACGCGCTGCCGCCGGGCTCGGCGCTGCTGGTGGTCAAGCGCGGCCCCAACGCCGGCAGCCGGTTCCTGCTCGACCAGGACGTGACGACGGCCGGTCGGCACCCGGACAGCGACATCTTCCTCGACGACGTGACCGTCTCCCGCCGGCACGCGGAGTTCCGCCGGGAGGGCGGCGGCTTCGTGGTGCACGACGTCGGCAGCCTCAACGGGACGTACGTCAACCGGGAGCGCATCGACGTCGCGGCGCTGGCCGGCGGCGACGAGGTGCAGATCGGCAAGTTCCGGCTGGTCTACCTCGCCGGCGCCCGTACCGGCGGTGAAGAGCCGGCCGTCGCGCGGTGAACTCCACGGGGGCCAACGCCAGGTCCTCCCTCAGCATCGGGGAGGTCCTCGGCCAGCTGCGGCCCGAGTTCCCGGACATCACGATCTCGAAGATCCGCTTCCTGGAGGCCGAGGGGCTGATCCACCCGGAGCGGACCCCGTCGGGCTACCGGAAGTTCTCCTCCGGCGACGTCGCCCGGCTCCGGTACGTGCTGGCCGAGCAGCGCGACCACTACCTGCCGCTGCGGGTGATCAAGGATCACCTGGACGCCATCGACCGCGGGCTGGAGCCGCCGGAGCGCGGGCCGGGCAGCACCACCCGGCGCGGGCCGCGGGCGGTCTCGTCGGTGCCGCTGCCGGGCGCGGACGCGTTCGTGCCGGAGTCGTCGGAGGTCCGGATGAGCCGCGACGAGCTGCTCGGCCAGGCCGGGCTCGAGCCGGAGCAGCTCGAGCAGCTCGAGCAGTACGGGCTGCTCAGCAAGCGGGCCGGCGGGGCGTACGACGGCGACGCGCTGGTGGTCGCGACCTGCGCCGCCGAGATGGCCCGGTACGGGATCGAGCCCCGGCACCTGCGCGCCTACCGCACCGCCGCCGACCGCGAGATCGGCCTGTTCGAGCAGGTGGTCACCCCGCTGATCCGGCAGCGCAACCCGGAGGCGCGCGGCCGCGCCGACGAGGCGATCCGGGAGCTGGCGGCGCTGTCGGTGCGGCTGCACGCGACGCTGGTCAAGGCCGGCCTGCGGGCCGAGCTCGGCGGCTGAACGCCGGCCGGCGCACCGGGTCACCCGGCCGGCGGCACCCGGCCCCACCCAAGGGCGATCCGGCCCCGCACCGTGTAGCGTCGGAACGGCAGAACCTGCTGGGTGGGAGGCTCCGCTGTGAACGAGCTGCGTGTCGTGGGAGTACGGGTGGAGCTGCCCGTTAACCAGCCGATCGTGCTGCTCAAGGAAGCCGAGGGCGACCGCTACCTGCCGATCTGGATCGGCGCGGTCGAGGCATCGGCGATCGCGTTCGAGCAGCAGGGTGTCCGCCCGGCCCGCCCGCTCACCCACGACCTGCTGCGCGACGTCATCGGCGCGCTCGGCGCCCGGCTGGAGGCAGTGCACATCACCGACCTGCGCGACGGCGTGTTCTACGCGGAGCTGGTGTTCGCCGGCGGCGCCCGGGTCAGCGCGCGGCCGTCGGACGCGATCGCGCTGGCCCTGCGGTCCGGGACGACGATCCTCGGCGAGGAGGCCGTGCTGGCCGAGGCCGGCATCTCGATCCCGGACGAGCAGGAGGACGAGGTCGAGAAGTTCCGGGAGTTCCTCGACACCATCTCGCCGGACGACTTCGCTGGTCAGTGACGCGGTGAGCGGACACGCCGGGGTGGTGCGTTGACCCTGGCGGTCGGACCGCATAGCGTCCGAATCACCACCGTGCAACTTCCCCGGCCGGTGTACCGAGAAGGGCATCCCCGTGAGCGACGGTCAGCCACCGCTGCAGGAGGCGCTGTTCTCGGTCGGGTTCCCGGCCGAGGTGCCGGACGCGCTGCTCGGCTACCGCGGGACGACCGCCTGCAGCGCCGCCGGCATCACGTACCGGCAGCTGGACTACTGGGCCCGCACCGACCTCGTCGCGCCGTCGATCCGGTCCGCCGCCGGCTCCGGGACGCAGCGGCTCTACTCGTTCAAGGACATCCTCGTCCTCAAGGTGGTCAAGCGGCTGCTCGACACCGGGGTCTCGCTGCACAACATCCGGGTCGCGGTCGAGCACCTGCGGGCGCGCGGCGTCGACGACCTGGCGAACGTGACGCTGCTGTCCGACGGGACCACGGTGTACGAGTGCACCTCGGCCGAGGAGGTCGTCGACCTGCTCGCCGGCGGGCAGGGCGTGTTCGGGATCGCGGTCAGCGGTGCGCTCAAGGAGCTGCACGGGTCGCTGGCGCACCTGCCGGCCGAGCGGGCCGAGCCCACCGCCGCGGCGGTGCCGGCAGAGCCGACCGCCGCGGACGAGCTCGGCCAGCGCCGCCGCCGGCGCACCGCCTCCGCCTGATCCCCGACCCGACCCGCCTCAGCCGGCGCGCTGGCGCGCACTCCCTAGGGCCCGCCGCGTCTGGCTGGCACGCGGCCATGTGCGGCGGCCGCCGATGCGGTGATCCACGCACGGAGCGGCGGCGATCCCGCAATCGACCTCGTGTGAGCGATCGGCTAGGTCTCGGCTAGAGGGTGAGGGTGGTGCGGATGTCGCCGAGGCCGCGGGCGATCAGGAGGCGGCCGCCGGGCGGGAGCCGGTCCCAGCCGGCGTCGGTCCAGCGACGCCAGAGGCGGGCGTCCGTCTGCACCCGGACCGGCACGGTCTCGCCCGGCTCGGCCGTGACCGCGGTCCAGCCGACCAGCCGGACCGGCTGGTCGGCGGCGGCCGGCTCCAGGTAGACCTGCACGACCTCGCGGCTGGCCCGGCTGCCCGTGTTGGTCACCTCGACCAGCACCGCCGGCCCGTCGACCGACGCCGGCCCGTCCAGCGAGGCCGGCCCGTCTGCCGACGCCGGTCCGTCGATCGAGGCCGGCCGGTCCAGCGAGGCCGGCCCGTCCAGGGAGGCCGGACCGTACGACCAGGTCGAGTAGCCGAGCCCGTGCCCGAACCAGAACGCCGGCGCCGGCGCCCGCCCCGCGTAGTGCCCGCGGTGGCCGACGAACGTGCCCTCGGCGTAGACGACCCGGCCGTCGACCGGGGTGACCGACCAGGCCGGCGCGGCTCCGTCGGCGGCCGGGAACGTGCTCACCAGCCGGCCGGCCGGCTCGATGTCGCCGAGCAGCGCGGCGGCGACCGCGTGCCCGGCCTCCTGCCCGGGCAGCCCGGCCCAGAGCACCGCCTCGACCTCCGCGAGCCACGGCATCAGCACCGGGGTGGCCGCGTTCACCACGACGACCGTCCGCCGGGCGGCCGCCGCCACCGCGGAGACCAGTGCGTCCTGCGCGCCGGGCAGCCGCAGCGTGGTCTTGTCGACCGCCTCGGTCTCCTGCTCCGCGGTGAGCCCGACCACGACGACCGCCACGTCGGCCGCCCGCGCCGCCGCGACCGCCTCGGCGATCACCGTCTCCGGCTCCCGCCGGGCCGGCCGGGCGACCAGCCCGAACAGCCCCGCGCCGGCCATCGGCGAGCCGGCCGCCGGCCGCAGCGTCGCGGTCGCCTCGACCAGCTGCGCCGTCTCGTACCGGTCCACCGCGGCCGGCGGGGTCAGGAGCTCCTCGCCGATGCCGCGGCCCGAGGTGGTCAGCTGCGTGCCGCGCTGGCCGCGGCGTCCACGGTCAGCCGCCAGGACGCGGCCCCGAGCACGCCGATCTCGACCGGCCCGGCGCCGACCACGCGGGCCTGGATCCGGACCGTGGCGACGGGCCGCGGGAAGTCGTCGTCGAAGCCGACCAGCGTGGCCGTCAGGTCGCTGTGCCGGTCCTGGACGACCGCGCCGCGCTCGTCGAACAGGGTCAGCCGCACGCCCGGCGCGCCGTCCCGCGGGTCGGTGACGAACCCGGGCGCCGCCGGCACCGGCCGGGACCGCACCTCGACCCCGTCGGTCACGGTGACCGCGTCGCCGAGCAGCGCCTGCAGCCCGTCCGCGATGCTGACCTGGTACGGCGGGGTGACCTGGGCCGAGCCGCCGCCCATGCCGACCGTGTCGACCGCGTGCCGGCCGATCAGCGCGACCCGCGGCGCCGCGGGCCAGCGGCAGCACCCCGTCGTTGGTGAGCACGGTCATGCCGGCGGCGGCCAGCCGGGTCAGCTGCGCGCGGCGGACCGGTCCGTCCGGGGCCGGCAGCGGCCCGGGCGCCGGCCGGGCGCCCCCGAGCGCGCCCACCCGGCGGGCCAGCCGCAGCAGCCGGCGCAGGTGGTCGTCGACCACCGTCTCGGCCACCTCGCCGGAGCGGACCGCGCCGACCAGCGCGTCGCCCCACGGCCCGACCGGGCCGGGCATGACCAGGTCGAGGCCGCCGTTCGCGGCCGGGCCGGCGGACTTGGTCGCGAACCAGTCGGACATGACCAGCCCGTCCCAGCCCCACTCGCCCTTGAGGATCCCGTTGATCACGTGGTCCTGCTCGGTCGCCGGCACGCCGTTGACGTCGTTGTACGCGGCCATCACCGACCACGGCGCGGCCTCGGCGACGGCGATCTCGAACGGCAGCAGGTAGAGCTCGCGCAGCGTGGCCTCGTCGAGCACGCTGTCGACGGTGTTGCGGTCGGTCTCCGACTCGTTCGCGACCAGGTGCTTGAGGCAGCCGCCGACGCCGCGCTCCTGCAGCCCGCGCACGTACGCGGCGGCGAGCCGGCCGGTCAGCAGCGGGTCCTCGGAGTAGGCCTCGAAGACCCGGCCGCCCAGCAGCGAGCGGTGCAGGTTGATCGTCGGGCCGAGCACCACGTGGATGTCCTGGGCCAGCGCCTCCTCGGCCAGCAGGCCACCGACCTCGTACGCGGTGTCCTCGCTCCAGGCCTGGGCCAGCAGCGTCGCGTTGGGGAACAGCGAGACCACCCGGCCGCCGCTGAACTTCAGCCCGCGCACCCCGGTCGGCCCGTCGGACAGCCGCAGCTCGGTCAGGCCGATCGCGGGCTCGGGCGCCAGCGTGAACACGCTCGCGCCGGTGAGCAGCCGGACCTTGGCCGGCAGGTCCAGTCGTGAGACGAGGTCGACCAGGGTGGTCATGAGGCTCACCTTCCCCTTGAGGGTTGGACTCTGGCCGGTGGCCGCGCGCCCGGATCGCTCCCGGGCGCGCAGCCGGCGCGGCTCAGTCCGTCCAGAACGGGCGGATCTCGATCGTGCCCCAGGCGGCCACCGGGTGGCGGGCGGCGATGGCGATCGCCTCGTCCAGGTCGGCGCAGTCGATCACGTCGTACCCGGCGATCTGCTCCTTGGTCTCGGCGAACGGGCCGTCGGTGACGACCTGCTTGCCGTTGCGGGAGCGGACGCTGGTCGCCGCCGCGGCGCCCTGCAACCGGTCGCCGTCGAGCCGCACCTCCTTGACCGAGTCCAGCCACTCCTCGATGTCGCCCACCTTCTCCGGCACCGGCGCGGTCGGGTCGGCGGTGATGAAGAGCATGTACTTCATGTGGTTCCTCCTTCGTCGGGTCCTTCCGTCGACATGACGAGTGGCCGGCCTACCGGATCGACATTCGCGGCGCTGGTAGCCTGTGCCGCGCTGCAGAACCCGCACGGGAGAGTCTCCGGCAAGCCAGCCGGAGCGCCGAAGGGGCAACCTCCCCGGAACCTCTCAGGCGCACGGACCGCGCGGGCGAGGCGACTCTGGACGGGTACGGACAGAGGGGGAGTGCCGGGCTGCGACGCCCGGACCCACCCGACCGCGACCGCAGGGAATCCGCCGCAGATGACCACACTGGACGAGCTCGAAGCGAGTGCGCCGTTCGCCGGGCGGCACATCGGGACCAGCGCCGAGGACCAGGCCGCGATGCTGGCCACGGTCGGGTACGGCTCGATCGAGGAGCTGGTCGCCGCCGCCGTGCCCGGCTCGATCGCCGACCGCCACCTCGACCTGCCGGCCGCCGCCGACGAGGCCACGGTGCTGGCCGAGCTGCGCGCGCTGGCCGGCCGCAACACGACCGCGGTGAGCATGATCGGCCTCGGCTACTCGGACACCGTCACGCCGCCGGTGATCCGCCGGAACATCCTGGAGAACCCGGCCTGGTACACGGCCTACACGCCGTACCAGCCGGAGATCTCGCAGGGCCGGCTGGAGATGCTGCTCAACTTCCAGACGATGGTCGCCGACCTCACCGGGCTGCCGACCGCGAACGCGAGCCTGCTCGACGAGGCGACCGCGGCGGCCGAGGCGGTCGCGCTGGCCCGGCGGGTGTCCAAGGCCCCGCAGGACGCGCCGGTCGTGCTCGACGCCGACTGCCTGCCGCAGACGATCGCGGTCATCCGCACCCGGGCGGTGCCGATGGGCATCCCGGTCGTGGTCCGGGACGTCGCCGCCGAGGGGCTGCCGGACGGGCCGCTGGCCGGCCTGCTGCTGCAGTACCCCGGGGCGTCCGGGGCGGTGCGGGACTGGGCCGCGGTGACCGCGGCGGCGAAGGAGCGCGGCGCGGTCGTCGCCGTCGCCGCCGACCTGCTCGCGCTGACCCTGCTGCCGCCGCCGGGCGAGTGGGGCGCGGACGTCGCCGTCGGCTCGGCCCAGCGGTTCGGCGTGCCGCTCGGCTTCGGCGGGCCGCACGCCGGCTACATGGCGGTGCGGGACGGGCTGGCGCGCCAGCTGCCCGGCCGGCTGGTCGGGGTGTCGGTCGACGCCGACGGCGCCCCGGCGTACCGGCTGGCGCTGCAGACCCGGGAGCAGCACATCCGCCGGGAGAAGGCGACCAGCAACATCTGCACCGCGCAGGTGCTGCTCGCGGTGATGGCCGGCGCGTACGCGGTGTACCACGGGCCGGACGGGCTGCGGTCGATCGCCCGCCGGGTGCACCGGCTGACCGCGATCCTCGCCGCCGGGCTGCGGGAGGCCGGGATCGAGGTCGGCACGCCGACGTTCTTCGACACCGTCCAGGTCCGTGTCGCCGGAGCGGCGAAGAGTGTTGTCGACAAGGCCGCAAGCAGTGGTGTCAACCTTCGTCTGGTCGACCCGGACACGGTCGGGATCGCCTGCGACGAGGTGACCCGCCGGCAGCACGTCACCGCGGTGTGGGACGCGTTCGGCGTGACCGGCCGACGTCGCCGCGCTCGACCCGGCCACCCCGGACGCGTACGGACCGGAGCGCGAGCTCCGACTTCCTCACCCACCCGGTCTTCGGCGCGCACCACAGCGAGACCGCGATGCTGCGCTACCTGCGCCGGCTCGCCGACTACGACTACGCGCTCGACCGCGGGATGATCCCGCTCGGCTCCTGCACGATGAAGCTCAACGCGGCCGCCGAGATGGAGCCGGTGTCGCTGCCCGGCTTCTCGGCCGTGCACCCGTTCGCGCCGGCCGGGCAGGTGCCGGGCTACCTCGAGCTCATCGGCGACCTCGAGCGCTGGCTGGCCGAGATCACCGGGTACGACGCGGTGTCGCTGCAGCCCAACGCCGGCTCGCAGGGCGAGCTCGCCGGGCTGCTGGCGATCCACGCCTACCACGCCGCGAACGGGCAGGCGGGCCGCGACGTCTGCCTGATCCCGCAGTCCGCGCACGGCACCAACGCCGCGTCGGCCGCGATGGCCGGGATGCGGGTCGTCGTCGTCGCGACCCGGGACAACGGCGACGTCGACCTGGACGACCTGCGGGCCAAGATCGCCCAGCACGCCGACCGGCTCGGCGCGCTGATGATCACGTACCCGTCGACGCACGGGGTGTTCGAGCAGGACATCGCCGAGATCTGCGCGGCCGTGCACGAGGCCGGCGGGCAGGTGTACGTCGACGGCGCCAACCTCAACGCGCTGGTCGGGCTGGCCAAGCCGGGCACGTTCGGCGCGGACGTCAGCCACCTGAACCTGCACAAGACGTTCTGCATCCCGCACGGCGGCGGCGGTCCGGGCGTCGGCCCGGTGGCGGCGCGCGCGCACCTCGCGCCGTACCTGCCGAACCACCCGCTGCAGCCGCTGGCCGGGCCGGACACCTCGCCGGGGCCGGTCTCGGCGGCGCCGTGGGGGAGCGCGTCGATCCTGCCGATCTCCTGGGCGTACGTGCGGCTGATGGGGCCGGACGGGCTGGCGGCGGCGACCCGGGCGGCGATCCTCGCCGCGAACTACGTCGCCGCCCGGCTGCGGCCGCACTACCCGGTGCTCTACACCGGCCAGGGCGGGCTGGTCGCGCACGAGTGCATCGTCGACCTGCGGGCGATCACCAAGGCGACCGGCGTCAGCGTGGACGACGTGGCCAAGCGGCTGATCGACTACGGGTTCCACGCGCCGACGATGTCGTTCCCGGTCGCGGGGACGCTGATGATCGAGCCGACCGAGTCGGAGGACCTCGCCGAGCTGGACCGGTTCGTCGAGGCGATGATCTCGATCAAGGCGGAGATCGACCGGGTCGTGTCCGGGGAGTGGGACGCGGCCGACAACCCGCTGCGCAACGCCCCGCACACCGCGGTCATGCTCACCGCGCACAAGTGGGACCGCCCGTACGAGCGCGAGCTCGGCGGCTATCCCGGTGCCACCCAGCACACGGCCAAGTACTGGCCCCCGGTCCGCCGCATCGACGGCGCGTACGGCGACCGCAACCTGGTCTGCAGCTGCCCGCCGGTCTCCGCGTACGAGGACTAGCGCCACGCGTCAGAAGTCCTCGCACCGGTTCCCGGCGCGAAACCTCTGACCGGGACACCAGCGACCTGGCGGGCGTTACCTTTGCGCGCCGCCGGGCGTCATGGTCGTGACGGCCCCGGCGGCGGAAGGTGACCCGTGAACGAACGCGACCTGCTGGCTCAGCGCTTCGACGCCGAGCGGGGACGGCTGCGTGCGGTCGCCTACCGGATGCTCGGCTCGCTCGCCGATGCCGAGGACGCGGTGCAGGAGGCCTGGGTGCGGCTCGCCCGCAGCGACGCCGCCGCGATCGACAACCTCGGCGGCTGGCTGACCACGGTCGTGGGCCGGGTCTGCCTGGACATGCTGCGCTCCCGCGCCGCCCGCCGGGAGGACTCCGTCGGCGGGAGCCTGCCCGACCCGGTGGTGACCTACGGCGACGAGCCCGACCCCGAGACCGAGGCGCTGCTCGCCGACTCCGTCGGCCTCGCCCTGCTGGTGGTGCTCGACACGCTGACGCCGGCCGAGCGGCTCGCGTTCGTCCTGCACGACATGTTCGGGGTGCCGTTCGAGGAGATCGCCGGCACCCTCGGCCGGTCGACCGACGCGGCCAAGATGCTGGCCAGCCGGGCCCGGCGGCGGGTGCGCGGCGCCGCCCCGGCGGACCGCGACCACGTCGACGCCGCCCGGCAGCGCGCGGTCGTCGACGCCTTCCTCGCCGCCGCCCGCGGCGGTGACTTCGCGGCCTGGTGGCGGTGCTCGACCCGGACGTGGTGCTGCGGGCGGACACCGCCGGCGGCCCGGTGCTGGCCACCGGGGCGCAGGAGGTTGCCGGTCGGGCCGCGACGTTCGCCCGGCTGGCCGCGCACGTCCGGCCGGTGCTCGTCAACGGGCTGCCGGGCGTGCTGGCCGCGACGGCGGACGGCGAGCCGATGTCGGTGATGGCGTTCACCGTGGTCGGCGACCGGATCGTGGAGATCGACAGCATCGCCGACCCGCGCCGGCTGGCCGCGCTCAACCTGCGCTTCGCGGACTGACCGCCCGTTACCTTTCCCGCCCGCCGCCCGTCATGGCAGCAGGAACGGAAACCACGACGGAGGACATCATGAAGATCGCAGTTGCCGGGGCGACCGGACGGCTCGGGCGGCACGTCACCGAGGTGCTGGCCGAGCGCGGCCACGAGGTCGTGCCGATCTCGCGGGCGACCGGTGTGGACGTGATCACCGGCACCGGGCTGGACGCGGCCCTGCAGGGGGTCGAGGTCGTCGTCGACGCCGCCACCGGGCCGTCGGCCGAGCAGCAGCCGGCCACCGACTTCTTCGTCACCGCCGCGCACAACCTGCAGAAGGCCGGCGTCCGCGCCGGCGTGCGGGAGGCCGTGGTGGTGTCGATCATCGGCACCGACCGGTTCGCCGGTGGGTACGGCGCGGCCAAGGTCGCGCACGAGCAGGCCTGGCGTTCCGGCCCGATCCCGGCCCGGGTCGTCCGGGCCGCGCAGTTCCACGAGTTCGTCGCGCAGCTGCTCGAGTGGGGCGGCCGTGGCGACGTCGTCGTGGTGCCGGAGATGCGGACGCAGATCGTCGCGGCCCGGGCGGTCGCGGAGGTGATCGCCGACGTCATCGAGGCGGACGCGGCCGCCCGGTGCGGGCGTCAGCGAGACGATCGAGGTGGCCGGTCCGCGGGTGGAGAACCTGGTCGAGCTGGCGACCGAGCTCGCCGCCCGGCGGGGGAGCCCGGCGACGGTCGAGGCCGTCCGCGACCCGGGCGACCCGGACGCCGAGATGCAGGCGACCGGCGGCCTGCTGCCCGGGCCGGGCGCGCGGCTGGTCGGCCCCACGTTCCGGCAGTGGCTGGACGCCCGGTAGGGCGCCGGTGGCACACGAGCACCGGGTCGTCCAGGGCGACCCGGTCCTCAGGGTGCGGCGCTCGCGACGATCGGGTCCCCGCGCGGGCCGAGTCCGGGAGATGCGACGCGACGACCACGACCGGGCACCGGGAAGGGGGCCCGGTCGGGAAGGTGTCATCAACGACGACACCCGGGTCACCGCGGAGGTGTCGGTTGGGGAGGGGTCGTGAACGACGACGACCGGGTCACCCTGGAGGGTGGCCCGGTCGGGGAAAGGCGGTAGCTAGGGATGGGGCCCGGCGACTGTGCCGGGCGGCTGAGGTCAGCGACCTCAGGCGACGCGCAGCACCTTGGTGGGGGCGCGTCGCGCACCGATGCAGCGGCCGTCCGGCAGGATCTCGCCGCAGTCTTCGAACAGCACGATGCCGTTGCAGAGGAGGCTCCACCCCTGCTCCGGATGGCTGGCGACGACGGCGGCGGCGTCGCGGTCGGGCGCGTCGGAGGTCGGACACGCTGGGTGATGCGGGCACATGGCTTGTTGCTCCGGTCGGCTGTCAGTTCGGGTCGTCGTTTGTGGGCACGATCACAGTACATACGAGGTTCGACGCCGCGCCGTGATACGCGCAAGTGATCGCCGGCAACGACTTGGTAAAACTTGCAACGCAAGACCCGCTCGGATCCTTCCGCTGCGCCGTACGTACGAAGGAGTGCTAAGTCGCACGCAGCAGCGCGGCGTACAGCGTCAATCCTGGACCGAAGGCGAGGGCGACGAGGTGCCGGCCCGGCGCCACCTCCCCGGCCGCGCGCATCCGCTCCATGCACCAGCAGCACGGTGGCCGACGAGCAGTTGCCGTGGTCGCGCAGCACCGCGTACGAGTGGTCCAGCGCGTCGGCGGCGAGGTCGAGCCGGCGCTGCACGACCTCGAGGATCCGCCGCCCGCCCGGGTGCACCGCCCAGCCGTCCACGTCGGCCCGGCCGAGCCCGTGCGCGACCAGCAGCTCGTCGACGACGCCGCGCGACGTGCCGGGCCAGCACCGCCGGCACCCGCGGCGACAGCCCCATCCGGAAGCCGAGGTCGGTGACGTCCCAGGTCATGTACTCGGCCGTGCGACACGTCGGTACGGCGCCACCACGTCGAGCACCTCGAACCCGGGCCGCTCGGCCGGCTCCAGCACCACCGCGGCGGCCGCGTCGGCGAACAGCGCGTGCGCCACCACCTGGTCCACGTCGGTGGTCGGCGGCTGCACGTGCAGGCTGGTCAGCTCCAGGCAGAGCAGCACCGACGGGCGCCCGCGGGCGACGGTGAAGTCGGCCACCGCGCCCAGCCCGGGCAGCGCCGCGTAGCAGCCCATGTGGCCGACGAACAGCCGCCGGACCCGGTCGGACATGCCCAGGTCGCGGGCCAGCCTGATGTCGACGCCGGGGGTCACGTACCCGGTGCACGAGGTGACGGCGAACAGCCCGACGTCGGCCGCGGCGATCCCGGCGTCGGCGAGCGCGGCCGAGACCGCGTCCTTGCCCAGCGGCAGCGCCTCGGCCAGGTAGCGCTCCATCCGCGCGCCCGGTGCCCCAGCGGGAGACGTCCTCGTGCACCGGGTTGGCCACGGCGTGCCGGGTCAGCACGCCGGAGTTGGCGAACAGCTGCTCGGCGATGTCGCACGTCCCGGTAGTGCTCGGCGAAGAAGCCGGCCCACACCGACTCCTGGCTGTACGCCGCGGGCACCGCGTGGCCCATCCCGACGACCCGCGCCGGGCTCACCACCGCCCGCCCGCCTCCGGGTCGTGGCCGAGCGCGGCGGCGCCGAGCCAGTCCGCGCAGACGTCCGAGGTGGCCGGCTGCAGCGAGCCGCAGCGGGCGTCCCGGAAGATCCGCTCCAGCGGCGCGCCGCGCCGGGTCGCCGAGGTGCCGGCCGCCTCCAGCATCGAGGCGGCCACGTCCATCGCGGTCTCGCCGGCCAGCAGCTTGGCCCGCCACACCCAGCGGTTCGTCTCCGGGTCGCCCGGGGCGGCGTCGACCCGGCGGGCCGCCTCCAGCACGGCCAGCCGGGCCGCCTCCACCCTGGCCTCGGCCCGACCGACCCTGGCCCGCACCGCCGGCAGCTGGGTGAGCCCGCGGGCCCGCAGGTGCTCGACCGCCGCGTCACCGCGGAGCGGGCCACCCCGACGTACACGGCCGCGTACGAGGCGACCAGCCACTGCGGCATCACCTGGGCCAGCAGCAGGGTCAGCCCCTCGATGCCGCCGAGCAGCGCGTCCGCTGCCGACCGTCGACGTCGAGGTGCAGGTCGTCGCTGCCGGTGGCGCGCATGCCCATCGAGTCCCAGGTGCGCTCGACGGTCAGCCCGGGACCGGCCGGGACGAGGAAGTGCGAGACCTGGGCCGGCTCGACCGCCGGCCCGGCGGGCCGCGACCAGGTAGAGGTCGGCGTGCCCGGCGCCGGAGACGAACGTCTTCGCGCCGCGGATCAGGTGGAAGCCGTCCTCGGCCGGCTGGTACGAGCGTGGTCAGCTTGGACAGCCGGCTGCCGACGCCGCGCTCGCTCATCGCCACCGCGAACAGCGCCCCGTCCGCGGCCCGGCGCAGCGCCGCGGTCGCGCATCGCGAAGTACGACTCCGGCACGCCCAGCGCCCGGGCCACGTCGTCCGGGGTCTGCGCCAGCGCGCCGGTCACCGAGGCGTGCATGTTGAACACCAGCGCGGTCGCGCCGGCCCCGGCGCCGAGCGCCATCGCGACCTCGGCGTAGTCGGCGAAGCCGGCGCCCGGGCCGCCGAGCCGGGGCGGCACCATCAGCCCGAGCAGGCCGGCGGCCGCAGGTCGGCGAAGTCGGCGGCCGGGAACGCCCCGGCGGCGTCGTGGTCGGCGGCCCGGGCGGCCAGCGCGCGGGACGAGCGCGCGGGCGGCGGCCAGCGCGGCGGCGGGGTCGGCCAGCGCGGCCGGCGGCGGAGACGGTCACGTGCCCTCCTTGATCCCATGTCCCTGGAAGAGCACGGACGGTCGGCCGGGTCGGCACGCATCCGCGGGTCGGGGTCGCGGCGGGCCAGCCACCGCACCATGCCCACCAGCGGCGGGCGCATGCCGGTCAGGGTCAGCCGCACGCCGTGCCGGGCCGCCTCGGCGACCAGCCGGTCCCGGTCGACGAACAGCGCCGGGTCGTGGATGCCCGGCGGGGCGCCGCCCGGGATCCGCTCGGCGATCGTCACGGTGACCAGCCGGGCCAGCCGGGTGGTCGGCGATCGTGTCGAGCACCAGCGTGCCGCCGGGCCGCAGCACCCGGCAGGCCTCGGCGACCGCGGCCCGCAGGTCGGGCACGTGCTCGAGGATCTCGCCGGCGGAGACGGCGTCGGCGACCCCGTCCGCGATCGGCAGCCGCTGCACGTCGCCGCGTACCGGCCGGACGCCGTGCTCGGCGGCGATCCGCAGCGAGAGCGGGACCAGGTCGACGCCGACGTGCCGGTAGCCGAGGCGGGCCGCGTGCGGGGCGAGCAGGCCGGCGCCGCAGCCGAGGTCGACCAGCAGCGCGCCGGGCCGGGGCGCCGGCGGCAGCAGCTCGGCCCGGGCGGCGGCGATCCAGCGCAGCATCGCGAACGCCCCGTACGGCTGCCACCACTGGTCGGCCATGCCCTCGTACTGCCGGACGTCGTTGCGCGGCAGCCGCGGCGCGGCGGAGGTGCGGCCGGGGGACATGCGGCCCAGCTCTAGGTGCGACCGTCGGACTCCTGCGCGTTGTGCAGCGTGAGCGGTGCGCGGTAGCCAGTCGGCCAGCCGGGTCGGGAAGCCGTCCGCGGCCAGCAGCTCGACCACCTGCGGGTCGTCGTCGACGACGACCGCGATCCGTGGTCCGCCCGCAGCCTGCGCAGCTCGTCCCGCTTGGTGACCCGGGCCGGGCGGAAGTCCCGGTTGGGCCGCATGATCAGCGGCTCGGTCGGGCAGGCCCTGCGCGGCCAGCCAGGTCCTGGTGGCCCGGCGGTTGCGCTCCGGCCGGCCGGTCAGCCAGAGCACGTCGTGGTCGGCGGCCAGCTCCGTGACCAGCGCCACCCCGGCGGGCAGCGGCGGGTCGTCGGCGGCGGCGGCGAAGAACCGGTCCCACTGCCGGGGCTTGCTCTCGATGAAGTGCAGCCGGTGACGGACGTCGGCGACGACGCCGTCGATGTCGACACGGCGAGCGGTCTGGGGTCCACGGCGGCAGTCTGCCAGGCGGGCATGACCGCGGGGGGCCGCGCCGGGCGTGGTGCGAGCAGGGCGGGTAGGGTGGCTGGCGGTTGAACACGTCAGCCGGGGCCGCCCGCATTCTCTGGAGCTGCCGTGACCGCTGTCGCCCTCGACCCGGCCGGGAGCCGCGGACCGACCCGCGAGCCGGCGAAGGAGTCCGCCCGGCGGCTGTTCCGGCGGCTGGCCGAGCTGCCCGACTGCCCCGAGCGGGACCGCATCCGGACCAGGCTGGTCGAGCGGCACCTGCCGCTGGTCCGCTACTTCGCCCGCCGGTACGCCGGGCGCGGCGAGCCGCTGGACGACCTGCTGCAGGCCGGCTCGGTCGGGCTGGTCAAGGCGGTCGACCGGTTCGACCCCGCCCGCGGGCTGGAGTTCAGCACGTACGCGGCGCCGACGATCCTGGGCGAGATCCGCCGGCACTTCCGGGACCGCACCTGGGCGGTGCACGTGCACCGCCACCTGCAGGAGGTGACCACGGAGGTCACCCGCCTGGTGGAGGCGCTGACCCAGGAGCTCAACCGTTCGCCGAGCGTGGCCGAGCTGGCCGCGCGGGCCGGGCGCACGGAGGAGGAGGTGCTGGAGGCGCTGGAGTGCGCCGCCGCGTACACCGCCGACTCGCTGGACGCGCCGACGGCCGAGGACCGGACGCTCGGCGACCGGCTCGGCGGCGAGGACCCGGCACTGGCCGGCGTCGAGCTGCACGAGTCGCTCGGGCCGGCGCTGGCGACGCTGCCGGAGCGCGAGCGGCGGATCCTGCAGCTGCGCTTCTACGGCAACCAGACGCAGTCGCAGATCGCGGCCCAGCTCGGCATCTCGCAGATGCACGTGTCCCGGCTGCTGGCCCGCACCCTCGCCCAGCTCCGGGAGCAGCTGCTGGCCTGAGGCAACCGCCTAGACGAGCGTCTGGTCCACGAAGCACCAGCGCCAGTCCTCGCCCGGCTCGAACGAGCGGATCACCGGGTGGCCGACCTCGGCCCCGTGCTTGCTGGCGTGCCGCTGCGGCGAGGAGTCGCAGCAGCCGATGTGACCGCAGGTCAGGCACTCGCGCAGGTGCACCCAGACGGTGCCCATGGCCAGGCAGTCCTCGCAGCCCTCGGTCGTGCTCGGCGCCGGCTCGGGCGGCAGTTCGGCGACGTGCGGGCACTCGGTCACGGGTCTCCTCCTCGATCGGCCTGGATCGGCCCCGATCCGCGTCGGTCGGCTCAGCGCGAACCTACGCCGTTCCGGTGGCACCGGCCGGCGGCGGTGCGGGAACTTGGTGTCCCGCGTCAGAGGTCCGCGCCGCTTCCGAACCTCTGACGCGGGACACTGGCCCCGCCGGCCGGTGTCGCGGTCGGCGGCTGCCGCGCACGACGGAAGGGGCCGGGGTGCAGTTCGAGGTGTTGGTGCTGGTCGCGGTCGCGGCCGCGGTGGCCGGGCTGGCCCGGCGGCTGAATCTGTCCGCCCCGCTGCTGCTGGTCGTCGCCGGGATCGTCGCGTCCTTCGTCCCCGGCGTCCGCGAGTTCGAGCTGGAGCCGGACGTCGTCCTGTTCTTCATCCTGCCGCCGCTGCTGTTCGGCGCGGCCTGGCAGAGCTCGGTGATCAACTTCCGGCAGAACATCCGGCCGATCGGGTTGCTGTCGGTCGGGCTGGTGCTGTTCACCACGCTGGCGGTCGGGTTCGCCGTGCACGCCGTGCTGCCGGACCTGCCGCTGGCGGCCGCGTTCACGCTCGGCGCGATCGTCTCCCCGCCGGACGCGGTCGCGGCCACCGCGGTCGGCCGGACGGTCGGCATGCCGCGCCGGCTGATCACGATCCTGGCCGGCGAGAGCCTGGTCAACGACGCCACCGCGCTGACCGCCTACCGGGTGACGGTCGGGGCGGCGGTGGCCGGCGGGTTCTCGATCTGGACCGGGATCGCCGAGTTCCTGGTCGCCGCGATCGGCGGGCTGCGTGGTCGGCCTGGTGATCGCGCGTGCTGGCGGAGAACCTGCTGCAGCACGTGCACGACCCGGTGCTGGAGAACTCGCTGGTCCTGCTGCTGCCGTTCGTCACGTACGCGGCGGCCGAGGAGCTGGGCCGGGAGGGCTACCACGGCTCCGGCGTGCTCGCGGTCGTCGCCGCCGGCCTCTACCTCGGGCACCGCTCGCCGCGCCGGCAGACCGCGGCCACCCGGCTGCAGGGCACCGAGGTGTGGCGGGTGATCGAGTTCCTGCTGGAGTCGGTGGTGTTCGCGCTGATCGGCCTGCAGCTGCCGACCGTGCTGGACCAGCTGCCGGAGGGCGTCGGCCGGCTCGGTGCTCGCCGCCTCCGTGGTCGCCCTGGCGGTGACGATCGTCTCCCGGTTCGTCTGGATCTACCCGGCGACGTACCTGCCGCGGCTGCTGCCGAAGGTGGCGGCGAAGGAACCGCGACCGCCGTGGACCTACCCGACGGTGCTGGCCTGGGCCGGCATGCGCGGGGTGGTGTCGCTGGCCGCCGCGTTCGCGCTGCCGGCGACGTTCCCGCAGCGCAGCCTGATCCTGTTCCTCACGTTCGTCGTGGTGGTCGGGACGCTGCTGATCCAGGGGCTGACCCTGCCGGCGCTGGTCCGCTGGCTCGGGGTGACCGGCACGGAGGAGCAGCAGGACCGGATCCGGGAGGCCGGCGCCCAGCACGCGGCCGCGAACGCGGCGCTGGCCCGGCTGGACCAGGAGCTGGCGAACAACGCCTTCGTCCCCGAGGACGTGGTGTCCCGGCTGCGGGAGAAGGCGGAGATCCGCCAGCTCGGCGCCTGGGAGCGGCTCGGCGGCCGGGGTACGCCGGACGGCGCCGCGATCGAGCCGCCGACGGCCTCGTTCCGCCGGCTGCGCCGGTCCATGATCGACGCCGAGCGGGAGGTGTTCATCGACCTGCGCGACCGCGGTCAGATCGACGACGAGGTGCTGATCAGGGTGCAGCGCGAGCTCGACCTCGAGGAGTCGATCCTGATGCGGGAGTGACAGGCGTGACGGGCGGTCGGCGGTTTACGCCCAGGGTGAAACCATTCGGGGAAGACGCGGGCGGCCCACGCTGCTTGACTAAGTCACCATGACTGCTCCCGACACCGGCCGCGTCGCCCGTCCGGCGATCCTGACCGTCGACGACGACCCGAGCGTGTCCCGGGCCGTCGCCCGCGACCTGCGCCGGCAGTACGGCGAGGGCTACCGGATCGTCCGGGCCGAGTCCGGCCCGCAGGCGCTGGAGGCGCTGCGGGAGATCAAGCTGCGCGGCGAGCAGGTCGCCGTGCTGCTGGCCGACTACCGGATGCCCGAGATGAGCGGCATCGAGTTCCTGGAGCAGGCGATGGACCTGTTCCCGCTGGCCCGCCGGGTGCTGCTCACCGCGTACGCGGACACCGACGCGGCGATCCAGGCCATCAACGTGGTCGACCTCGACCACTACCTGCTCAAGCCGTGGGACCCGCCGGAGGAGAAGCTCTACCCGGTGGTCGACGGGCTGCTGGACGCGTGGACCGCGACCGACCGGCAGCCGCCGCGGGAGATCCGGGTGATCGGGCACCGCTGGTCGGCCCGCTCGTACGAGGTGCGCGACTTCCTGGCCCGCAACCTCGGTCCCGTACCGGTGGTACCTGGCCGACGACGCCGAGGGCGCAGCGGCTGCTGGCCGCGGCCGGCGTCGGACGACGACAAGCTGCCGGTGGTGATCACCGCGGACGGCACGGCGATGGTCGAGCCGACCGACGCCGAGCTGGCCCAGCACGGTCGGGCCTGGCCACCACCCCGTCCACCGACTTCTACGACCTCGTCGTGATCGGCGGCGGCCCGGCCGGCCTCGGCGCGGCCGTGTACGGCGGGTCGGAGGGCCTGCGCACGGTGCTGGTCGAGCGGCGGGCCACCGGCGGCCAGGCCGGCAGAGCAGCCGGATCGAGAACTACCTCGGCTTCCCGGACGGCGTGTCCGGCGAGCAGCTGACCGAGCGGGCCCGCCGGCAGGCGCTGAAGTTCGAGGTCGAGCTGCTCACCGCCCGCGACGTGGTCGGCCTGGAGCAGCGCGGCTCGGCCCGGGTCGTGCGGTTCGACGACGGCACCGAGATCGCCGCGCACACCGTGATCCTGGCCACCGGCGTGTCGTACCGGATGCTCGACGCGCCCGGCCTGGCCGAGCTGGCCGGCCGCGGCGTCTTCTACGGCGCCGCCACCACCGAGGGCCCGGCCTGCCGCAGCCAGGACGTCTACATCGTCGGCGGGGCCAACTCGGCCGGCCAGGCGGCGATGTACTTCGCCCGGTACGCCGAGCGGGTCGTGCTGCTGGTCCGCGGCAAGTCGCTGGACGCCTCGATGTCCCGCTACCTGATCGACCAGATCGACCGGGTCGCCCAACATCGAGGTGCGCACCTGCACCGAGGTCGTCGAGGGCGCCGGCGACGAGCACCTGGAGACGCTGACCCTGCGCGACAACGCGACCGGCGACGACGGAAACGGTCGAGGCCGTCCTGGCTGTTCGTCTTCATCGGCGCGGCACCGCGCACCGACTGGCTGGACGGCTGCCTCGACCGGGACCCGCGCGGCTTCGTGCTCACCGGGCCCGGACCTGGTCGTCGACGGCCGCCGCCCGGCCGGCTGGACGCTGGACCGCGACCCGTACCACCTGGAGACCAGCGTGCCCGGCGTGTTCGTGGCCGGCGACGTGCGGGCCGACTCGGTCAAGCGGGTCGCCTCCGCGGTCGGCGAGGGCGCGATGGCCGTCACGCTGGTGCACCGGTACCTGGAGAAGCTATGAGCCGAGACCCTTGAGCCGCGACGAGCTGCGCGCAGCTGTTCCTGTTCGAGTCGCTGACCGACGAGCAGCTGGACTGGCTGGCCGCGCACGGCGAGGTGCGAGACGGTCCCGGCCGGCGAGCACGGTGGTCGCCGAGGGCGACGAGCCGGCGACCTGCTTCTTCGTGCTGCTGTCCGGCACGCTCGTGCTGTCCCGGCTGGTCGGCGGCGACGGGTGCGAGATCAACCGGACCGACCACGTCGGGGCCTACTTCGGCGCCACCCAGGCCTACCTGAGCACCGACGCGGGCCCAGTCGACGTACGGGGCGACCGTGCGAGGCGGTCACCGACATGCGGATCTTCCAGCTGCCGGCGGCCGAGTTCGGCGCGCAGCGTGCGGAGCTGGTTCCCGATGGCGATGCACCTGCTCGAGGGCCTGTTCTTCGGCATGCAGAACAGCCAGCGGCATGGTCGGCGAGCGGGAGCGGCTGCTCGCCCTGGGCTCGCTGTCGGCCGGGCTGACCCACGAGCTGAACAACCCGGCCGCCGCCGCGGTCCGGGCCACCGCCGCGCTGCGCGAGCGGGTCGCCGGGATGCGGCACAAGCTGGCCATGCTCGCCGGCGGCTCGATCGACCCGAAGGCGCTGCCCGGCGCTGGTCAAGCTGCAGGAGGAGGCGGTCGAGCGGGTCGCCAAGGCGCCGAAGCTCGGCCCGATGGAGGCCAGCGACGCCGAGGACGAGCTCGGCGACTGGCTGGACGAGCACGGCGTCAGCGGCGGCTGGGACCTGGCCCCGACCTGGTCGCCGGCGGGCTCGACGCCGACTGGCTGGCCAGGGCGATCGGACACGTGCCCGGGGACGGCGACCGAGCAGCGCGGTGCGCTGGCTGGCGTACACGGTCGAGACCGAGCTGCTGATGAACGAGATCGAGGACGCCACCACCCGGATCTCCACGCTGGTCGGCGCGGCCAAGCAGTACTCGCAGATGGACCGGGCGCCGTTCCAGGTCGTCGACGTGCACGAGCTGCTCGACTCCACGCTGGTCATGCTGGCCCGCAAGATCGGCGACGGGATCAAGGTGGTCAAGGACTACGACCGGTCGCTGCCGCCGATGCCGGCGTACGCGGCCGAGCTCAACCAGGTCTGGACCAACCTGATCGACAACGCGGTCAGCGCGATGGGCGGCGAGGGCACGCTGACCGATCCGGACCTCCCGCGAGGACGACTGCGCGGTGGTCGAGATCGGCGACACCGGCCCCGGCGATCCCGGCCGAGATCGTCGGGCCGGATCTTCGAGCCGTTCTTCACCACCAAGCCGGTCGGCGAGGGCACCGGGCTCGGCCTGGACATCTCCTGGCGGATCGTGGTGAACAAGCACCACGGCGACATCCGGGTCGACGTCCGAGCCGGGCGACACCTGGTTCCTGGTCCGCATCCCGCTGACCGCCCCCGCCGACGCCCCCGCCCTCGGCCGCGTCCGAAGGCATCGACGACTGAGCACGTCGGGGCGGCCCCGTAACCCCGGGCGTTGGCTCGGGTGCTCTGGCGACTCGACCGACCTCTTCCAACGAGCCCCGCCCAGGCGGAGGGCCCCATCCGGTTACGGCATGCCGGTGCGGCACGCCGGGACTCTGCCGGTGCTGTTCCGGCCGGGACGCGGCGTAAGGGGGGCTTGGCTGGGTACAGGGCGTACATGGGTCTTGACGACAAGGTGGAGAACGCGGCGGAGCGTGCGGCGGGGCGGGGCAAGGAGGCGGTCGGCGCGGCCACCGACAACGAGCAGCTGCGCGAGGAGGGCCGCGGGCAGCAGACCGAGGCCGACGTCAAGGACGCCGGCGAGAAGGTCAAGGACGCGGCGGACAAGGTCGGCGACGCGTTCAAGCGGTGAGCGCGCGCGTCACGCCCGAGGGCACCGGTCGCCGACCGGTGCCCTCGGCCGCTTTCCGGGTACACCACCGCGCACGGGAGGTGAGGGCACATGCCCGCGAAGGAGGACATGCCGTCCACCCTGCGTCGCTCGCCGGAGAAGGCGCAGGAGACCTGGGCGAAGACGCACGACTCGGCCGTGCAGACCTACGGCGAGGGCGAGCGGGCCCACCGCACCGCGTTCTCCGCCCTCAAGCACTCGTACGAGAAGGTCGGCGACCACTGGGAGCCCAAGGATCGCAAGGGTCCCTCGGACGCCCAGGCGGCCCGCTCCGGCGCCGTCCTCGCAGCGGTCCCGCCCGACCGCCGGCGGGGTCGACGCGAACGCGTCCAAGGCACACCTCATGGACCTGGCCAAGCGGCTCGACGTGCGCGGACGGTCCCGGATGAGCAAGGACGAGCTGGTCGAGGCGATCGGCAGGGCGAACGACCGGGAGAGCGCGCGGTCGCGTCGCGACTAGTCCACGCTGCGTGATCGAAGTTCACCCGCTGTCCTGTTTGGACAGACGATCGCGAGGGGACATCCGGGGCATGGCATTCATCCTCTGGCTCATCGCCGTGATCCTGGTCATCGCCGGGATCGTCCAGATCGTCCGTGGCTCGCTGCTGTTCGGCATCGTGCTGATCGTGGTCGGCCTGCTCGTCGGCCCCGGTGGCGTGAGCATCTTCACCTAACCCTCAGGAGTCGGGGATGACACGGCCGGAGACCCGGACGATCCGTACCGACGTCCCGTCCCGGCTCGACCGCCTGCCGTGGGCCCGCTGGCACTGGATGGTGCTGGTGGGTCTCGGCACGGTCTGGATCCTCGACGGGCTCGAGGTGACCATCGTCGGCACGCTCGGCCAGCGGCTCGCCAAGCCGGTCGTCGGCACGTGTGACCGGCGACGCTGCGCCGGCGTCGCCATTCGGCCGTAGGCGAAGCCGTGCCGGGAGCGACCGGCACGGTGCACTACTCCTCGGCGCCGCGCTGATGATCCTCGGCGGCGTGACGGCGGCTCCGGCGTCGACGCCGAGCAGAAGTCGCTGGAGGACGTCGCGGAGCCACTGTCGGCCCAGTCGGTCCGAGTCGACCAGGCAGACCTGATCTCCGCCCGCCGTCCCGCTGACCACGGCCCGGCTCCCGATCGTCCCCGGGAGCCGGGCCGTCTGTTCTCCCGGTCCTCCGGACGGGTGGCTGACGCCACTGCGCGGAGTGAGCGTTTCCCGGCCCGGCGGGCGTTTGACCGGCGGTCGCCCCGGGCAGGCTCCCGGCCGACGGTGCTTGAGGCGCAGGCATCACCCCGCCACCTGGCAACTGCTCACCCGAGCGTTCGCTGCAGTCTGCCGAAAATCGGAGGTGTTCCGTGCGCGTGCTCGGCATCAACGCGATCTACCACGATCCCGCGGCCGCGCTGGTCGTCGACGGCGAGATCGTCGCGGCGGCCGAGGAGGAGCGCTTCAGCCGGCGCAAGCACGGCAAGCGACCGGTGCCGTTCGCGGCCTGGGAGCTGCCCGAGCTGGCGGCGCGCTGGTGCCTGGCGGCGAGGCCGGGCTGACCGCCGCCGACGTCGACGCGGTCGCCTACTCCTTCGACCCGGCGCTGGCCCGGCCGGCCGACGAGCTCGGCCTCGGCGACCCGTGGGACCACCTGCGCACCACCTACGCGCAGCGGGCGCCGCAGTTCCTGGCCACCGCGCTGCCCGGGCTGGACCCGGACGCAGGTCCGGTTCGTGCCGCACCACGTCGCGCACGCCGCCTCGGCCGGCCTGGCCGCGCCGCATCCGCGAGTCGTCGGTGCTGGTGCTGGACGGCCGCGGCGAGGCCGTCTCCCACCTGGCCGGCCGGTACGCGGCCGACGGGTCGCTGACCGTGCTGGCCCGCCAGGCGCTGCCGCACTCGCTCGGCCTGCTCTACGAGGACGTCACCGAGCACCTCGGCTTCCTGCGCTCGTCCGACGAGTACAAGGTGATGGCGCTGGCCTCGTACGGGACGCCGCGGCACCTGCCGGTGCTGCGGGAGGCGGTCCGGGCCACCGGCGACGGCGGCTTCCGCACCGACCCGGTCGACTGGGACGCGCTGGCCAAGCGGCGGGCGCGCGGGCGCGGAGTTGGACCGCCGAGCACGCCGACCTGGCCGCCAGCGTGCAGGCGCGGCTGGAGGAGGTGCTGCTCGAGCTGGCCCGCTGGCTGCACGAGCAGACCGGCGACCGGGTGCTGACCATGGCCGGCGGGGTCGCGCTGAACTGCGTGGCCAACTCGCGGCTGGCCGCCGAGGGACCGTTCGAGACGGTCTGGGTGCAGCCGGCGGCCGGCGACGCCGGGCACCGCGCTGGGCGGCGCGCTGCACGTGGCCGCGGCGGCGGGGGAGCGGGCCGCGCCGATGGCCGGCGCCGACCTCGGCCGGGGCTGGACCGACGACGGAGCTGGCGGCCTGGCTGGACACCGCCCGCTGGCCGTACGAGCGGCCGGCCGACCTGGCCGGCGCGGTCGCCGAGGTGCTGGCCGCCGACGGGGTGGTGGCCTGGTTCGCCGGGCGCAGCGAGTACGGCCCGCGGGCGCTCGGGCACCGGTCGCTGCTGGCCAACCCGGGCCGGCGGGAGACGCTGACGAAGCTCAACGACGTCAAGGGCCGCGAGCAGTTCCGGCCGGTCGCGCCGATGGTCCGGCTGGACCGGGCGGCCGAGATCTTCGACGGGCCGCTGCCCATCCCGTACATGCTGTTCGTGCACCGGGTGCGGCCGCGAGTGGCGGGACCGGATCCCGGCCGTGGTGCACGTCGACGGCACCGCGCGGGTGCAGACCGTCGACCCGGAGCGGGAGCCGGCGGTGGCCGCGCTGCTGCGCCGCGTTCGAGCGGCGGACCGGGCTGCCGTGCCTGGTCAACACCAGCCTCAACACCGCCGGCCGGCCGATGGTCGACGACCCGCGGGACGCGCTGGAGCTGTTCGGCTCGGCGCCGGTCGACGTGCTGGTGCTCGGGCCCGTTCCTGGTACGGCGGCCGCTGTCGGTGACCGGCGGCGCGGCGTACTCGGTGGTGATCCCGACGCGTCGGCCGGCCGCGCCTGCGGCTCGCTGCTCGACGCGCTGCGGGCCGGCACCGGCCCGGCGCCGGCGGTGGTCGTCGTGGTCGACGACCGGCGCGTCCCGGACCGGCCGCTCGACCTGCCGGTCTGGGACCTGCTGCAGGTGGTGCCGGGGCCGGCGCGCGGGCCGGCGGCGGCCCGCAACGCGGGCTGGCGGGCGACCGCGACGCCGTGGGTGGCGTTCCTCGACGACGACGTGCGTGCCGGGCCGGACTGGCCGGCCGGGCTGGCCGCCGACCTGGCCGGGCTGCCGGCGTCGGTGGCCGGGTCGCAGGGCCGGCTGCGGGTGCCGCTGCCGGCCGGCCGGCGGCCGACCGACTGGGAGCGGGGCACCGCCGGGCTGGCGACGCGCGCGCTGGGCGACCGCGGACATGGCGTACCGGCGGACCGCGCTGGTGCGCGTCGGCGGGTTCGACGAGCGGTTCCCGCGGGCGTACCGGGAGGACGCCGACCTGGCGCTGCGGCTGCAGGCGCCGGCTGGTCGCTGGCGCCGGGCGCGCGGACGGTCGACCACCCGGTGCGGCCGGCGTCCCGCTGGGTGACCGTGCGGGCCCAGCGCGGCAACGCGGACGACGCGCTGATGCGCCGGCTGCACGGGCCGGACTGGCGCCGGCGGGCCGGCGCGCCCCGCGGCCGGCTGCCCCGCCACGCCGCCACCGCCCTCGCCGCCGCCACCGCGCTGGCGGGCCTCGCCGGCCTGGCCGTCGCCCGCTCCGGGCGCCGGGCCGCGCGGCCGACGGCGGCCGACCGGCGGGCTCGGCCTGGACCGCCGGTCCGGCCTGGGCGCGGCGGGCCGCGGTCGGCGGCGGCCTCGGCTGGCTGGCGGGGACGGCGGAGTTCGCGGCGGCGCGGATCGCGCCGGGCCCGCGGACGCCGGCCGAGGTGCGTCACGATGGCGGCGACGTCGGTGGCGATCCCGCCGGCGGCGGTCGCGCACCGGCTGCGCGGCGAGCTGTCCGCCCGCCGGGCCGGACCGCTGCCGCCGGCCCGCGTCGCGGTGCTGTTCGACCGGGACGGCACGCTGGTGCACGACGTCCCGTACAACGGCGACCCGGTGCTGGTCGACCCGGTGCCCGGCGCGCTCGCGGCGCTGACCCGGCTGCGCGCCGCGGCGTGCCGGTCGGCGTGGTGACCAACCAGTCCGGCATCGGCCGCGGCCTGCTGACCCGCGACCAGGTCGACGCGGGTCAACGCCCGGGTCGAGGAGCTGCTCGGCCCGTTCGACACCTGGCAGATCTGCCCGCACGCGCCCGCGCGACGGCTGCGGGTGCCGCAAGCCGGAGCCGGGGCTGGTGCTGGCCGCGGCGTCCGCGCTCGGCGTGCCCGCCGCTCGCTGCGTGGTGATCGGCGACATCGGCGCCGACGTCGGCCGCGGCCCGGGCGGCCGGCGCCCGCGGCGGTGCTGGTGCCGACCGCGGTGACCCGGCCGGAGGAGGTCGCGGCGGCGCCGGCGGTCGCCGCCGACCTGCCGTCCGCGGTCGAGCTCGCCCTGGCCATGCTCGGCGGCCGGCGGTGAGCAGGGTGCTGGTGGCCCGGCTGGACAGCGACGGCGACGTGCTGCTGGCCGGTCCGGCGGTCCGGGCGGTCGCCGCCGCGGCCGAGGTCGTGCTGCTGGTCGGCCCGCGCGGCCGGCAGGCCGCCGCGCTGCTGCCCGGCGTCGACCGAGACGCTGGTCTGGCGGGCGCCGTGGATCGACCCGGCGCCCGACCCGGTCGACCGCGTCCGATGTGGACGGTCTGGTCGCCGCGATCCGCGCCGCCCGGGCGTCCGCCGCGGTCGTGCTGACCTCGTTCCACCAGTCCGCGCTGCCGCTGGCGCTGCTGCTGCGGCTGGCCGGCGTGCGGCCGGGTCACCGCGGTCAGCGAGGACTACCCGGGCTCGCTGCTCGACGTCCGGCACCGGGTCGACGACGACCTGCCCGAGGCGGAGCGCGCGCTGTCCACCGTGGCCGCCGCCGGGTTCGCGCCTGCCGGCCGGCGACGACGGCCGGCTGCGGGTCCGCCGGCCGCTGCCGACGGTGTCGCAGCCTGGCCGGCCCCGGCCCGTACGTGGTGCTGCACCCGGGCGCGTCCGTGCCGGCCCGGGCCTGGTCGCCGCACCGGTGCGCGGCGGCGGTCGCGGCGCTGGCCGCCGCCGGCCGCCGGGTGGTGGTCACCGGCGGCCCGGGCGAGGCGGCGCTGACCGCGCGCGGTGCGCCGGCGCCGGCGCTGGACCTCGGCGGCCGGACCAGCTTCGCCGAGCTGGCCGCCGTGCTGGCCGGCGCGGACGCGGTCGTGGTCGGCAACACCGGCCCGGCGCACCTCGCCGCGGCGGTCGGCACCCCGGTCGTGTCGCTGTTCGCGCCGGTGGTGCCGGCCGCCCGGTGGGCCCCGTACGGGGTGCCGAGCGTGCTGCTCGGCGACCAGGACGCGCCCTGCCGGGACAGCCGGGCCCGGTCTGCCCGGTGCCCGGCCACCCCTGCCTGGACTCGGTCACCCCGGACGGACGTGGTGGCCGCGGTCGACAAGCTGGTGGTGCCGGCATGAGGGTGCTGCAGCTGGCACGTGCACGGCGCCTGGAGCACCGCCTTCGTGCAGGGCGACGCACGACTACCTGGTGCCGGTCGTGCCGGGCCGCGGGCCGGACGGCCGCGGCCGGGCCCGGACGTACGACTGGCCGGACGTCGGTGCGCGAGGTGACCCCGGCGCAGCTGGCCGACGAGCCGGTCGACGTGGTCGTGCTGCAGCGCCCGCGCGACCTGGAGCTGGCCGCCGCGCTGGCTCGGCGGCCGCCGGCGTCCCGGCCGTCTACGTCGAGCACGACTGCCCGCGCGGCGAGCGTCCCGCGCACCCGGCACCCGCTGGCCGACCGGGCCGACATGCCGCTGGTGCACGTCACCCACTTCAACGCGCTGATGTGGGACTCCGGCCGGGCGCCGACCACGGTGATCGAGCACGGCGTGGTCGACCCGGGTCCACTGTGGACCGGCGAGCTGGCCAGGCTCGGCGTGGTGGTCAACGAGCCGGCCCGCCGCGGCCGGCTGGTCGGCACCGACCTGATGCCAGGACTTCGCCGCGGATCGCCCCGGTCGACCTGTTCGGCATGAACTCCGACCGGGTCCCGCGGGTGTCGGCGCACGACCTGCCGCAGGCCGAGATGCACGCGCGGCTGGCCCGGCGCCGGGTGTACGTGCACCCGTTCCGCTGGACCTCGCTCGGTCTGTCGCTGATCGAGGCGATGCACCTGGGGATGCCGGTGGTCGCGCTGGCCACCACCGAGGCGGTCGAGGCGGTGCCGCCGGCGGCGGGTGCCTGCTCGAACCGGATGCGACGTGCTGACCGCCGCCGTGCGGCGCTGCTGGCCGACCCGGACGCAGGCGGCCGAGGCCGGCCGGGTGGCGCGGGCAGGCGGCGCTGGCCCGGTACGGCCTGGACCGCTTCCTGCACGACTGGGACCGACTGCTCAAGGAGGTGACCCGATGAGGATCGCGATGGTGTCCGAGCACGCCAGCCCGCTCGCCGCGGTCGGCGGTGTGGACGCGGGCGGGCAGAACGTGCACGTCGAGTCGCTGGCCCGGGCGCTGGCCCGGGCCGGCCACGAGGT
Source organism: uncultured Actinomycetota bacterium (assembly GCA_963770145.1). GTDB lineage: Bacteria > Actinomycetota > Actinomycetes > Mycobacteriales > CADCTP01 > CADCTP01. Next base: position 370,561 of record CAVYOJ010000014.1, read on the forward strand.
GACCGTCTACACCCGACGGGACTCGCCCGACCTGCCGGACCGGGTGGCGCATCGCCGACGGGGTGCGTGGTCGAGCACCTCGACGCCGGCCCGGCCGCGCCGGTGCCGCAAGGACGAGCTGCTGCCGTTCGTCGGCGAGCTCGAGCTCGGACGCTGGCCGACCGGTTCGCCGCGGACCCGCCGGACGTGGTGCACGCGCACTTCTGGATGTCCGGGCTGGCCGCGCTGTCGCGCGACCGCGGCGACCTGGAGCGTGCCGGTGGTGCAGACCTTCCACGCGCTCGGCGTGACCAAGCGACGGTTCCAGGGCCGGCAGGACACCAGCCCGCCGGTGCGGATCCGGATGGAGCGGGCGCTGGCCCGCGACGTCGACCGGATCGTCGCCACCTGCACCGACGAGGTCGCGCGAGCTGGTCCGGCTCGGCGCGGCCGCGCAACCGGATCACGGTCGTGCCGTGCGGGGTGGACGTCGACCAGTTCAGCCCGGACGGCCCGGCGGCCGAGCGCGGGGACCGGCCGCGGGTGCTGTGCGATCGGCCGGCTGGTGCCGCGCAAGGGCTTCGACACGGTGATCCGGGCGCTGGTCGGCGGTGCCGGAGGCGGAGCTGGTCATCGCCGGCGGTCCGGCCGCGGACGAGCTGGCCGGCGATCCCGGAGGCGGCCCGGCTGCGCCGGCTGGCCGAGCGGCTTCGGGCGTGGCCGACCGGGTCCGGCTGGTCGGGGCGGTGGCGCGCCCGGACGTGCCGGCGCTGCTGCGCTCGGCCGACCTGGTGGTCTGCACGCCCTGGTACGAGCCGTTCGGGATCGTGCCGCTGGAGGCGATGGCCTGCGGCGTGCCGGTGGTGGCCAGCGCGGTCGGCGGGTTCCTCGACACCGTCGTCGACGGGGCGACCGGCATGCTGGTGCCGCCGCGGCGGCCGGACCGGCTCGCGGCGGCGATGCGCCGGCTGCTGGCCGAGCCGTTCTGGCGGGAGGCGTACGGGACCGCCGGCGTCGACCGGGCCCGCTCCCGCTACTCCTGGGACCGGATCGCCGCCGCGACCCTGGCCGTCTACGAGGACCTGCTCGGGCTCGGCGCGGCGCCGGCCGCGTCCGACGCCGAGGACGAGCTGGAGACGGCCGCGGGAAGCTCGGCGTGAGGCGACCGGTCGTCGTGGTCGGCGACGCGCTGCTGGACCGGGACTCACCGGCCGGGCCGACCGGCTCAGCCCGGACGCGCCGGTGCCGGTGGTCAGCGGTCTGTCCGAGGTGGAGCGTCCCGGCGGGGCCGGCGCTGGCCGCCCTGCTGGCCGCCCGGGACGGCGGCGAGGTCGTGCTGGTCACCGCGCTCGGCGACGACCCGGCCGGGCGCGCGGGTGGCCGAGCTGCTGGCCGCCGCCGGGCGTCCGGGTGGTCGCCGGCCGGCTGCCGGGCCGGACCCCGGTCAAGGAGCGGGTCCGGGTGGCCGGGCAGTCGCTGCTGCGGCTGGACCGGGAGGAGGCCGCGCCGGCGCCGCCGGCGGTGACCGGCGGCGATGACGCGACGCGGTGGCGGTCGGCCGGAGCCGTGCTGGTGTCCGACTACGGCCGCGGGCTGGCCGCCGACGCCGGCGCTGCGGGCGGCGGTGACCGCCGCCGCCCGGGACGTCCCGGTGGTGTGGGACCCGCACCCGCGCGGTGCCGACCCGGTGCCCGGGGCGCGGCTGGTCACCCCGAACCTGGCCGAGGCGCTGCGGTTCGCCGGCCGACCCGGCCGACGGCGGCACGATCGCCGCGGCCGCCCGGGCCGGCCGGGAGCTGACCGACCGGTGGCGGGTCGGCCGGCGTCGCGGTGACCCTCGGCGCCGGCGGCGCGCTGCTCGCCGAGCCGCCGACGGCGTGCCGCTGGTGGTGCCGGCGCCGCCGGTCGGGCCGGCCGGCGACCCGTGCGGGGCCGGCGACCGGTTCGCCGCGACCGCCGCGGTCCGGCTCGCGGCCGGGGCGCTGCCCGAGCGAGGCGGTGACCGCGGCCGTCGCCGCCGCCTCCGCGTACGTGGCCGCCGGGGGACCGGCCGGGCTGTCCACAGCGGACCGGCCGCCGCGCCGCCGGCCGCTCCCGCTCCGAGCGCGCACGGAGGTGGTCCGCCGGGTCCGGGCCGCGGGGCGGCACCGTCGTGGCCACCGGCGGCTGCTTCGACCTGCTGCACGCCGGGCACGTGGCCACCCTGGAGGCGGCCCGCCGGCTGGGCGACTGCCTGGTCGTCTGCCTCAACTCCGACGCCTCGGTACGCCGGCTCAAGGGGCAGGGGCGGCCGCTGGTGCCCGAGCGGGACCGGGTCCGGGTGCTGGCGGCGCTCGAGGTGGTCGACGCGGTGACCGTGTTCGGGGAGGACACCCCGCACGCCGTGCTGGACGCGCTGCGCCCGGACGTGTGGGTCAAGGGCGGCGACTACGCCGGCGCCGGCCCTGCCGGAGGCGGAGCTGCTCGCCGGCTGGGGCGGCCAGGTCGTGGTCGTGCCCTACCTGGCCGGCCGGTCGACGACCCGGCTGGTGCAGCTGACCGAGGTGACGACTGCTGGGAGGCAGGATGGCTGAGCGTCCACTGGGGACGGTGCTGGTGACCGGAGGCGGCGTCCGGGCTCGGCGCCGCGACCGCGCTGGCGGTCGCGGCCGGCGGCGGCCGGGTGCTGGCGCTGGACCGGGTGCCGCCGCCGCCGGAGGTCGCGGGCGCGGTGGCCGACGCCGAGGTGGTCGACCTGGCCGACGCGCGGGCGGCCGAGGCCGCGGTCCGGGCGGTGGCCGACCGGGCCGGTGGCCTGGACGCCGTGTTCACCCCGGCCGGCACGGACAGGTGCGGGACGCTGGCCGAGGTGGACGGCGCCGACTGGGACCGGGTCGTGCTGGTCAACCTCGTCGGCACCGCGGCGGTGGTGCGGGCGGCCCTGCCGTACCTGACCGCGTCCGCACGGCACGGTCGTCACCTGCGCCTCCACGCTGGGCTTCCGGGCGCTGTCGGACGCCACGGCGTACTGCGCGTCGAAGTTCGGCGTGGTCGGCTTCACCCGGGCGCTCGCGGCCGAGCTGCAGGGCACGGTCGGGGTGACCATGCTCGTTCCCGGCGGGATGCAGACGGCGTTCTTCGACGACCGGGACGAGAAGTACAAGCCGCCGGCGGACGCGAAGCTCAACGACCCGGCGAGCGTGGCCGAGGCGGTGCTGTTCGCGCTGCGCCAGCCGCCCGGCTGCGAGGTGCGCGAGCTGGTGATCACGCCGTCGGTGGAGAGCTCGTGGCCCTAGGGGGCCGTGGCACCGTGCTGGTCCTGCGCGCGCTCGGGCTCGGCGACCTGCTGACCGCGGTGCCGGCGCTGCGCGGCGCTGCGCCGGGCCGCGACCCGGGGGACCGGCTGGTGCTGGCCGCGCCGGCCGGGCTGGCGCCGCTGGCCCGGCTGACCGGCGCGGTCGACGCGGTGCTGCCGCAGCCCGGGCTCGGACGCCGGTCCACTGCGCGACGGACGGGCCGCCGGCGCTCGCGGTCAACCTGCACGGCCGCGGCCCGCGAGTCGACCGGCGCTGCTGCGGGCGACCCGGCCCGGCGTGAGCTGTACGCGTTCGGAGCGGCTCGCAGTGTCCACAGTGGACGGACGGCGAGCACGAGGTGGACCGCTGGTGCCGGCTGCTGGCCCACTACGGCGTGCCGGCCGACCCGGCCGACCTGGGCCTGGCCGCGGCCGGCGCCGGCCGAGCCCGGCGCCCGGCGCGGTCGTGCGTGCACCCCGGCGCGGCGGCCGGGTCGCGGCGCTGGCCGGTGCGACCGGTTCGCCGCCGTGGCCGCGGCGCTGCGGCCGACGGGCACCGGGTGGTCGTCACCGGCGGACCGTCCGAGACGCGACGCTGGCCGCCGCGGTCGGCGCCGAGGTGGTCGCCGGCGACCGACCTGCTCGGGCTGGCCGCGCTGGTCGCCGGCGCGGCGCTGGTGGTCTGCGGCGACACCGGCGTCGGCCACCTCGCCACCGCGTACCGGACGCCGTCGGTGCTGCTGTTCGGCCCGACCCCGCCGGCCGAGTGGGGACCCGCGGTCCGGCCCGCACACCGTGCTCTGGACGGGCGGCCGCGGCGACCCGCACGGCGACCGAGCCCGACCCGGCGCTGCTCGCGCGATCACCGGTCGGCGAGCGTGCTCGACGCGGCGAGGAGGACGGTCCGTGCCCCGGCTGCGCCGTAGCGACCCGCACCGGCCCGGCTACACCCGCCGCCGGGCCGGCCGGGGCTGGGTCTACCTCGACGCCGACGGGCAGCGGATCACCGACCCGGCGACGGTCGACCGGATCCGGGCCCTGGTGATCCCGCCGGCCTGGCGGGACGTGTGGATCTGCCCGTACCCGAACGGGCACATCCAGGCCGTCGGCACCGACGCGGCCGGCCGCCGGCAGTACCGCTACCACGACGTCTGGCGGGAGCACCGGGACCGGCTCAAGCACCTGCGGGTGCTGCAGGTCGGCGAGCGGCTGCCGGCGATGCGCCGGCGCTGGGCCCGCGACCTGCGCCGGGACGGTCTGGACCGGCGGCGGGTGCTGGCCGCCGCGGCCCGGCTGCTCGACCTCGGCCTGTTCCGGGTCGGCGGCGAGGAGTACGCCGAGGAGCACAACACGTACGGGCTGGCCACCCTGCGCCGGGAGCACGTGGCGGTCCGGCAGGGCCGGCTCGTCTTCGACTACCCGGCGAAGGGCGGCCTGCGCCGGCAGGAGGTCGTCGACGACCGGCGGGTGGCCGAGGTGGTGACCGCGCTGCGCCGGCGCCGGGACGACCCCAACCCGGAGCTGTTCGCCTACCGCGCCGGCGACGGCTGGAACGACGTGAAGAGCACGACGGTCAACGACTACCTGCGCGAGCTGTCCGGGCTGGACATGTCGGCCAAGGACTTCCGCACCTGGCACGCCACCGTGCTGATGGCCGCGGTGCTGGCCCGCGAGCCGGTCCCGGCCAGCCGGCGCGGCCGGGACCGGGCCGTCCGGTCCGGGTACGTCGAGGTGAGCGAGGCGCTCGGGAACACCCCGGCGGTGTGCAAGGCGTCGTACGTGGACCCGCGGGTGGTCGACCTCTACCACGACGGCACGGTCGATCGCGCTGCCGCCGACGAAGCGGTCGGACGACGCGATGCGCTCCGCGCTGGAGCGGGAGGTGCTCGACCTCCTGCGGACCGACCCGGACTGACGGCCGCCGGCCGATCTCAGCCGGGTCGAGCCAGCCGACGACCTTCTTGCGCCGCAGCGCCTTGCGGGCCGCCGGCAGCCGGCCTCGAGGTCGCTGCGCGGAGGCGGCCTCGGCCGCGGAGCAGCAGCCCGTAGGTGAAGCCGTTCTCGCCGGCGCCGTGCGCCTGCATGCCGGCCGTGCGCAGCAGCTGCCGGGTCACGACCGAGTCGTGGTGGTCGCCGAGCAGCTCCTGCAGCTCCTCCATCGCCGCGGCCAGCGCGGTCGCGCCGGCGCCACCGACCGGCACCGCCGCCTCGGCCGCGTACCGCGCCTGCTTGGCGGCCTTGCGCGCCTCGTGCAGCGCGGTGTCGCGGTCGACGCACGCCCGGCAGCGGCGGCCCGACCCGAGCTCGGCGTCGGCTCGGCGGCGTCGAGCAGCTTCTCGACCTTGCCGACCGTGCGCCGGACCCGGCGCGGCACGTACTTCTTGGCCGGCCGCAGCCCCTGCTTCGTCGGCGCGGCCGCCAGCAGCGCGTCGAGCTCGTCGAGCAGCGCCGCGTACCGCCGCCCGTTGAGCGCGCGACCAGCGTGCGGTGGTCCTTGACGGCCTGGGCCCGCAGCCCGCCGGTCAGCCGGTCGGCGACCGGGCCGACCACCTGCTCCGGCGGCAGCTCCGCAGCGATCCCGGTCGAGCCGCGCGGCCATCACCTCGGCGTCGCGCACCTTGCCCAGCACGTCGGCCAGCCACTTCAGCTCGGCCCGCAGGTGGTCGGTCGCGGCCCGGTCCCACAGCGGCCGGTACGACTTCATCGTGCTGCGCAGCCGCCGGGTGGCGACGCGCATCTTGTGCACGGCGTCCGGCTCGTCCCGGCGGACCTTGGGGTCGTACTCGACGATCGCGTCGCGCTGCGCCCGCATGTACTCGCCGACGACCGCGGCGGCGCTGCCGGGCGGCCCGGCCGGCGCGGGCCGGTCGGGCCAGCGGCCGTCGAGCGCGCGGACGATCTTGGCCGGGTCGGCCGAGCGGGCCGCGCCGGCCTTGCGCAGCCGCTTGTCGACCGCCCGCAGCAGCGCGCGGTCGCCGTCGACGAGCTCGACCTCGAGCTCGCGCCAGCGCTGCGCGGCCGCCGGGTCGGCGATCACCTCGGTGGACACGTCGTCGTCGGCGACCAGCGCCAGCACGGTGCCGTCCTCGGCCAGCAGCGGCCACTCGGTCCGCTGGGTGGTCATCCGCACCGCCGGCCGCAGCGTCTCGCCCCGGCTGACCGCGCGGACCTCCGCGTTGACCGCGGCCGGGATCGCGCCGCCGCGGCCGATCGGCAGCTGCACCTCGTCCCGCTCGCCGGCGGCGCGGTAGCGCTTGACGTGCCAGCCGGCGTCGTGTCCGCCGGTGCGCCGGCGCAGCGCCACGTTGTCCGCGGCCAGCCGCAGGTCGGATGTGTCGTAGTAGATGGCGGACAGCTCGTGCCGCTGCGGCTCGCCGAGCCGCACCCCGTCGACGGCCAGCCGGTCGTCGACGGCGAAGTCCGCCGGGACCACGTACTTGTTCTCGATCTCGCTGGCCACGGTGCTCCCCTTCCCGACCCCCTTCGTTCACCGGAAGGCTACCGGGTGGTCACCGGCTGGTCAGGATCAGAACCGCTCGGTCCTCCTCGTGCAGACCGAGCGCCTGCGACGACCGCGCCGAGGTGGTCGTACGATCCGGCCGGTGGGCAGCTGGCGGACCAGCTGCTGCAGCCGGTCCGGCGCGTTGGTGTCGACCAGGTGCGCGAGCAGGCGCGGACTCGTCGGCCGGGAACACCGAGCGGGGCAGGTGCTCGCCGAGCTCGCTGCGCAGCTCGACCTCCTCCTGCGTCATCCCGCGGGGGACGCCGGGCTGCTGGCCCTCCGGCTCGCTCGAGCCGGCCGGGGTCGGGCTGGTCCTCGCCCGCGGGCTCGGGCTCGAGCCATTCCTCGGCGCGGGTCGGGCGCTCGGCCGTCATCATCCCCTCGACCTCGTGCTCCATCTCGTCGTCGAGCCGGGGCGAGTGCTTGTTGCTGCCGCGTTCCATGGTCAGTCCTCTTCCGCGCAGTCGGGCCTGCACGGAACCATCGGGGTCGACCCGGACCTGCAGCACCGGCTGCGGGTAGGTCGTCGGGCCCCGCCGTACCTGCGCCGTCCCGGAGCCGGAACGTGCTGCCGTGCCACGGGCAGGTGATGCACATCTCGTCGCCCGCGCCGGACAGCTCGCCCTCGGACAGCGGGCCGGACAGGTGCGAGCACAGATCGTAGAGCACGTCGACCTGCTGGCCCCGGCGCAGCACGAAGACCGGTACGCCGTCGAGGGTGCGCCGGGTCGGCTGCGCCGTCGGGCAGCTCGTCCAGCCGCGCCCAGCCGGGTCCACTGCCGCGGCAGGACCTGCTCCGCCTCCTCGGCGTGGTCGATCCCGGCGCCCAGCCGGTAGGCCAGGTGGCCGCCGAGGTACGCCCCGGCGCTGCCGACGGCGAGCCCGGCCAGGCTGAGCGCCACGCCGCGGGCCTGCCGGCCGCGCCGGCGGGCCCGCCAGGAGGCGAACTGGAGGCCGACGGTGACCACGTTGGCGGCGGCGTGCACCAGCCCGATCCGCTGCTGCTGCGGGTGCAGGTCGGCCCAGTCGGCCCAGCCGGCGGTCGCGGTCGGCACGCGCGCCGACCACCCCCAGCGCCGACCAGGGTCCGGGCCGCCTCCCGGCGCCGGCCGGGCAGCAGGTCGAGCACGCTGGCCGAGATCCAGCTGCCCAGCGGGACCAGGATCGATCGCCGGGTGCAGCGGGTGGCCGAACCAGACGCCGTGCAGGGCGTCGCGCACGGTCGGGGTGGGCAGGACGGCGTCGACCGCCTTCTTGGCGAGCCGGGCGGGGGAGTCGAGGACGGTCGGCCCGCCCGATCGTCTCGACGGCCTGGTCCGGCTGCGGGAGCGAGCGCATGGATGAATCGTCACCCCCAGCGGTGCCGGCAAACAATGATCCGGGTACGGATCGGGTAACCGGACGTGATCGCCGACGTCGAGGAGGGACCGTGGCCGAGCACCATGGCGTACCGCCGAGCCAGCTGTCCGAGCAGGACCTGCGCCGCGAGCTGGAGCACGTGCACGAGACCCGGCACGCGACGTTCCTGCACGGGTCGCACGACGCGCTCGACGCGCACACCTGGCGCACCGCCGAGCTGGAGGCCGAGTACCTGCGGCGGTTCCCGGCCCGTGAGGTCGACCCGGGCCGGCTGCGGGCCGGCGCCCGGCGGCGCTAGACGGTCAGGCGGTGGGGCGGTCGACGGTGCCGCGCCAGCCGCCTGTCCTCGGTCCCGCGGGACTCGATGAACGCCTTGAACCGCTCGAGGTCGCCCTCGATGCGCCGGCCGAGGACGCCGAGCTTGTCGCCCACGGTCTCCAGGACGCCCTCGGGCAGCGACGTCGAGCTGCAGCATGACCCGGCTGGTGGTCGCGTCGAGCCGGTGGAAGGTCACGATCCCGGCCTGCTTCGGCCCGGTCACCGAGGTCCAGGCGATCAGCTCGTCCGGGCGCTGCTCGGTGATCTCGGCGTCGAACCGGCGGTGCACCCCGCCGATCGAGGTCACCCAGTGGGTGGTGGTCGGCGAGGTCTGGTCGACCCGGTCGACGCCGTCCATGAACTGCGGGAACGTCTCGAACTGCGTCCACTGGTTGTACGCGGTGCTCACCGGGACGCCGACCTCGATCGACTTCTCGACGGTGCTCATGGATCCCTGCCCTCCGGCTCGCGGTCGTTGCTGGGCACCTGCCCGCCGGGGCCGGCGGCAAACGGTCGGGTTGCGGGCCGGCCGGCCCGGGTACCGGACCCGGACGTGAGCGCAACTCCCGACCAGGTGGCCGACGCCGCCGAGCAGGCCGCCGACGCCGACCTGCTGGAGACGGTGAAGAAGGCGGCGGTCGAGCTGAAGCGGGCGGACCTGCGGTTCGCGCTGTGCGGCGGCTGGGCCGCGTACGCGCGCGGCGGGCCGCGCTCCGAGCACGACGCCGACTTCGCGCTGCTGGAGCGGGACGTGCCCAGGGCGGTCGACGCGCTGACCGCGGTCGGGTTCACCGAGACAGACCGAGGCGCCGGAGGACTGGCTGGCGAAGCTGTACGACCGGGGCAACCTGGTCGACCTGATCTTCCGGCTGTCCGGCGAGCCGGTCACCGAGCAGATCCTCGGCCGGGTGGAGACCATCGAGGTCGGCTCGGTGCAGATGCCGGTGCTCGTCGGCGACCGACCTGGTGGTCACCAAGCTGCTGACCTTCCGGGACCACTACGCCGACTTCGGCAGCGCGCTGCCGATGGTGCGGGCGCTGCGCGAGCAGGTCGACTGGGCCGAGGTCCGCCGGCGCACCGAGCAGTCACCGTTCGCGGAGGCATTCCTGCTGCTGTGCGACCGGCTCGGGCTCACCGACCGGGCCACCGAGCGTTGACCCGGCCGACTTAGCCTGCGCGGAACCGGGTAGGTGTGCACCGCACCGTTCAGCGCCGTGCGGTGTCGCATCGGAGGGGGTCACGGCAGATGCCTGCCGCTGCGCTGACCGTGCTCGTGAACGCCGGGCCCATGGCTGCCGGTGCCGCCGCTGGACTACGGCGGCATCGAGAACGTCGTCGCGCACGCTGGTCCCGGAGCTGCGCGCCCGCGGCCACCGGGTCGTGCTGGCCACCGTCGGTGACAGCACGACTCGAGGCCGACGAGGTGCTCAGCGTGTTCCCGCGCGGGCAGTTCGGCGACGATCACAGGTCCGTACAACGCAGATGATGGGGATCGCGCACGCGCACATGCGCCGGCGGTGCTGGACCGGCTGGCCGCCGGCGACATCGACCTGGTGCACGACCACCTCGAGGTGGTCGGCCCGGCGGTATACGCGGCGGGCGGCGACGCCGTCCCGCCGGTGCTGCAGACGCTGCACTGGGACCTCGGCCAAGCACCCGGACTTCTACCCGGCTTCGACGGGCCGCGGCCGGGTGCTTCTTCGCCGGTGTGTCCGCGTTCCCAGCTCGCCCGGGCGCACCCGACGCTGCGCCGGCAGGCGCTCGGCGCGATGCCGCTGGCCACCCCGATGCCGGCCGAGCCGCCCGCGCCCGGCGGCCGGGCACCTGCTCGGGCTCGGCCGGCTGACCGCCGGTAAAGGGCTACGACCTGGCCGCCCGGATGGCCCGCCGGCTGGACCTGCAGCTGGTGCTGGCCGGGCCGGTCGGCCGGCTGGCGGACCGGCCGCGCTGGACCCGAGCTGGCCGACCCGGCGCACGCGGCCCGCGGGTTGCGCCGACGTGCGCTACTTCCGGACGGAGGTGGAGCCGCACCTCGGCGAGCCCGGTGCGCTGGGTCGGCTCGGTCGGCGGCGGCGGCCAAGGCCGAGCTGCTGCGCACCGCCCGGGCGGTGGTGTTCCCGCTGCGCTGGGACGAGCCGGGCGGCACCGCGGTGGTCGAGGCGCTGGCCGGCCGGGGTGCCGGTGGTGGGGATGCGGCGCGGGGCGCTGACCGAGCTGGTCGACCACGGGGTGACCGGCTGGCTGGCCGACGACGAGCACGAGTTCGCCGGCGTACCTGCAGCGGGTCGACGAGCTGGACCGGGAAGGCCTGCCGGCGAGTGGCCGAACGGCGCTTCTCGGCGGACGATGGCCGGACGAGAGACTACCTGGCACGTGCTGCGGCCGCTGGCCGCCGGGCCGCCCGGCAGCTAGACGCGCCGGGCCTGCGGGGGCGAACACGGCCTGAAGCGGACGTGCCGGCGCCGGGCGGCGAGGTCGGCGCAGCAGGCCAGGCGCCTCGGCGCAGTGGCAGCCGGTCGGTGACCAGGTGAGTCGGACGACGCCGCCGTGCGCCCGCAGCAGGTCGACGGTCTCGGCCGGACAGCCGGGCCGGGTCCCAGAGGTGGCCGTGCCCGCGCGGCATCCGGCCGATCTGCGCGCAGCGCACCGCGAGCCCGTTGTGGTGGAACTCCTCGCCGAGCCGGACCGCGTCCGGCGCCGCCCTGGTAGAACGACGAGGTCGACCACCGTGGCCTGTGGACGGAGGCAGGCCAGCGCGAGGGCGAGCGCGGCCGGCTGGCCGCGGCACTGGAATGCCACGTCCGCGCCGTGGTCGCCGGGCCCGTGCCGCCACCGTCGCCTTGAGAGACGAAAGTCGGCACGTCGTCGGCGACCGGCAGCGCCGTCAGCCCGAGCGCCTCGGCGACCGCGAGCCGCTCGGCGTCGCGTCGACCACGACGACCTCGGCGGCGCCGTGCTGGCGGGCGAGCAGCGAGGTCAGCAGCCCGACCACGCCGGCGCCGACGACCAGCACCCGCCGGCCGGCGACACCGTCGGCCAGCGATCGGCACCGGCGCCGCCGACCAGCGTCGCGGCGGCGTGCAGCAGCGCCGTTGGCGCAGATCGGGCCCATGTGCGCGACGTAGCACACCGAGGACCGGGTCGAGGTCGTCCGGCAGCGGGACGACGGCTCGGGGCAGCGGGTCGGCGACGTACCGGTGGCGGTGCCCGTACGGCCACGCGACCGGGTGCCCAACGGCAGCGCCGCGGTCGGCTCTCGACGACACGGCCCGGTCTCCATGTGCCGACCCTGAGTCACCGGGTACGGGCTGGCCGGCTCTCTGGGTGAGAACAGCGCCGAGCTCGGCGTCGAAGTGCCGGCACGCAGGAACGGGTTCGTGCCCTTGAGGCAGGACAGCTCGGTGCCGGCGGAGAGCCCGGTGAACACGGTGGCGCATCCGGACCCGGCCGGCGGGCAGCTCGCCGTCACGGCTCCTCGTACCAGCTCGGCCCGACGGGACCGGGCAGCACGAGAGTGCGTACAGCGTCATCGGCTTTCGCGGACCGGGCTTGCCGGTAGTCCGACGGCCGCGGCCATGAGCACAGCCTGAGCCGGTGGGTGCCCAGGGCCTGCTCGTACGGCGCCCGGGTCGAGCTGCGCGGCCCGCGGACCGCCTCGAGGAACTCGCGGTCGACGGCACTCGTGCGCCGTCCACGGCCGGGGTGAGTACCTCGCGGCTGGCGCCGGCGCGCTCGACCACCAGCTCCTGCTTCGGACAGCTCGAGATCGCAAGCCTGTCGGCGAACGGTCTCGCAGCGCAGGCGCGGCGCCTTGCCGGCAGCAGCGTAGCTCGCGGTGAACGTGCCGACCGCGCAGAGAGGCGAACTGGGCGCGCGAACGCGGTGGCGTCGTCGGCGTCACCGAGGGGACGTACGTCGCGTGCGGGAGGCGGCGCCGACCGTTGCTCGACCTCGCCGACGAGACTCTGGCCAGGTCGAGCATGTGGGTCAGACTGCTCGACCACCTGGCCGCCGGACCGGTCCCGCCGCGGCCACCAGGGCGGCGGCGGCACCGTGTCCAGCCAGGCGCCGTGTGACCAGCCGGGCCGGCGCGGCGGCCAGCAGCTCGGTGGCCTTCTGCACAGTGTCCAGGCAGCGCCAGTGGTAGCCGGTGCCGGTGACCACGCCGTCGCCTCGGACCAGCGGGACCAGCTCGGCCGCGGTCGCCCGGTCGGCGGCCAGCGGCTTCTCCACGAACAAGGGCAGCGCCGCGGCGAGCACGGCCCGCTCCGGCGCGCCGTGCGCGAACGGCGGCACACAGACGTACGCGGCATCCACGGTCTCGGCGTCGAGCAGCGCGTCCGCGTGCGGGTACGCCGCGGCGCCGCAGTCGGCGGCCAGTCGACCGGCCGCCGCCGGCACCGGGTCGGCCACCCCGACCACCCGGGCGCCGAGGCCGGACAGGACCCGCACGTGCCGGGCGGCGACCGCACCGGCGCGATCATCGCGATCGCGCTCATGACCTGGGCTTACCCGGGGCCTCGGCGGGTTCACAGGAATTTATCAGCGTGGTACGGCAGTGTGGGCGCATGGGTCTGTTCAGCCGGCGCGGCCGGCCACGACGCGGCGACGCCGGTGCCGGCGGTGTCCGGACCCTCCTGGACCGGGAGGGGACCAAGGAGGACCTCGCCCACCTGCGCGAGTTCGCCACCACGAAGCAGGGCGTCGAGTTCTACGTCGAGCCCGAGACGACCGCCACCGACACGACCGCGGTCGCGGTCGCCGCGGACGGGGAGTGGACCCGCCGGCGGGTCGGCTCGCCGGCCAACATCGGCAAGCTCGCCCGGGAGCTGCGGCTGCCGGTGTACGAGGCGGCCGTGGTCGGCTACCCGCAGCGGATGCGCGACTGGAACGCCCGCCGCAAGCGCGAGAGCGGGCTCTAACCGTCCGGCTCTGGGTACCTTGGCCCCATGCATTCGCCGAAGCGGGTCGGCCTGGTGCTGCACCCGCGCCGCGACTCGAGCGAGGCGGTCCGAGGCCATCCTGGACTGGACCCGCCGGCACGACGCGACCCTGGTCGGGCTGCCGGGCGAGGTCGACCGGATCGGCGGTGACATCCCGCGAGGTCGAGCCGGACGAGCTGTCCGGCCTCGACCTGCTGATCAGCCTCGGCGGCGACGGCACGATGCTGCGGGCGCTGCGGCTGTCCCAGCCGACCGGCGTGCCCGGTGCTCGGGGTCAACCTGGGCCGGCTCGGCTTCCTGGCCGAGATCGACGTCCCCGACCTGCCCAAGGCGCTGGCCGAGGTCGACGCCGGCAACTCGACCGTGGAGAACAGGGTGGCGGTGCAGGTCGACTTCGACGACGCCACCGCGTACGCGTTCAACGACGTCGCCGTGGTCCGCCACCCCGGCCAGCCGGTCGCGGCGGTCGAGGTCAAGGTCGAGGGCCAGCCGTTCGTGCGGTACGCGGCGGACGCGATCGTGGTGGCCACCCCGACCGGGTCGACCGCGTACAGCTTCTCCGCCGGCGGGCCGATCGTCTCGCCGCGGGCCGAGGGGCTGCTGGTGATCCCGGTCGCGCCGCACTCGGCGTTCAACCGGGCGATCTTCCTGTCCGCCGGCGAGCCGGTCGCGCTCGACCTGCTGCCGACCAGCGGCCGGCTCGCGGTCGAGGTCGACGGCCTGCTGGCCGGCACGGTCGAGCCCGGCCAGAGCGTGCGGGTGTTCCTCTGCGCCCGGGCCGGCCGGGTGGTCCGGCTCGGCTCGACCACGTTCTACCAGCGGGCCCGGCGCAAGCTGCGGCTCGCCGACCCGGCCGAGCTGGACGAGGTCGACGTCAGCCGAACCGCCTGACCACCGGCCCGGTCACCGGCTGAACTGGGTGATCAGCTGGTCGACCGGGGCGTGCGCGTCGGTGAGCACCTCGGCCCGGCCGGCGAACGCGGCGGTCGCCCGCTCGTCGGCGACCAGCCAGGGGTTGCGCTCGGCGAGCCGGCGCTCGGATGCCGGCCAGCGGCAGCGGCCGCCGGGACGGCGACCAGGATGTGGTTGCCGCCGCCCTCGCCGGCCACGGTGACCGGCGCGCCGAGCAGCGCCACGTGCCCGAACACCGACCGCAGCGTCGCCGACCTCGGCCCGGGCGAACCGGTCCGGCTGGTAGTCGATGACGTTCACCGCGTACACGCCGTCGCCGGTGAGCACGTCCCGGACCTGCTCGGCGACCTCCCTGGTGGTCAGGTGCCAGGGCACCGCCAGCCCGCCGAACGCGTCGCCGACGACCAGGTCGAACCGGTCGCGCGGCTGCTCCTGCAGCCCGGTGCGGGCGTCACCGACCCGGACCGTCAGGCCCGGGGATGCGCGTCGACGCCGAGCCGCTGCCGGCCGAGCGCGACCACGCCGCCGTCGATCTCCAGCACCGTGCTGCGGGTGCCCGGCCGGGTCGCGGCGAGGTAGCGCGGCATCGTGAACCCGCCGCCGCCGATGTGCAGCGCCTGCACCGGCGCGCCGGCCGGCCGGATCGCGTCGGCCACCGAGGCGATCGCCCTGGTGTAGTCGAACTCCAGGTACTCCGGGTCGGCCAGGTCGACGTACAGTGCCGCAGCGTGTCGAGCTCCAGCGTCCGGCCGCCGGGCCGGTCCGGGTCGGCGACTGACCTTCGCGCAGTGGTACTCGGTCTCCTTCTGGCACGGGTTCGGCGCGACCACGACCAGCAGCGGCGCGACCGGCAGCAGCGCGGCCGCGGCGCCCGGCAGCGGCCCGGTGCCGCCGCCCCAGCTGCCGGTGCGCTGCCGCTGCGTAGCCGAGCACGAGCGCGCCGACGGTCGCGACGACGACGGCGGTGGCGATCGAGGATCGTGCTGGTCGGCGAAGGCGGCGACCAGGACGAAGCCGGTGGCGAAGGTGGCCACGATGCCGCCGAGCGTGCCGATGCCGGACAGCTTGCCGACGATCGGTGCCGGTCTGGTCGCAGGTCGCGCAGCTGCAGCTTGGCCACCATCGGCGCGACCGCGGACAGCAGCCCGGCCGGCAGCGACCACCGCGGCCATCGCCAGCAGCAGGGTCGCCGACGCGTCGCCGGTGTCCCGGGTCGCCTCGCCGACGTACCGGACCGCCGGCAGGGTGAGCAGGGTCAGCGCGGCCCCGGCCAGCAGCAGCGGGCCGATCAGCCGGGCCGGGTCGGCGACCCGGTCGGCGGCCCGGCCGCCGGACCACGCCCCGGCCGCGATCGCCAGCAGCGCGGCGCCGATCACCGCGGTGTTGGTCTGCAGGGTGACCCCGACGTACGGGGCGATCAGCCGCAGCGCGAGCGTCTCCAGCACGAGCACGGCGGCGGCGGCGACGAAGACGATGAACGCCGCGAAACGCGTTCGGCAGGGCGAGGGACCGCGGCTGCGCCTCGGTCGTCCGGTTGTCCACCCGGCCAGGATCCCGGACCGGGCTGTGCCGCTCCGGTCGGGCCTACTCGCCCTGGTTGGAGGACGGGCCGTAGCGCTCCAGCCGGATCCGGGACCGGTCGTACCCGGCGCCGGCCAGCAGCCTCGCCGCGGCCTCGACGAACCCGGACGAGCCGCACGCGTACGCGGGACCGCCGTCGAAGGCGACCGCCTCGATGTCGGCGGCGGTGATCCGGCCGGCCGGGCGGGCGTACCCGTCCGGGGTGCGGCGGGTGTAGACGACCGTGGTCTCCGCGCCGAGCTCGTCGGCGAAGATCAGCTCCTCCGGGGTGCGGACCGAGAACAGCAGCCGCGCCGGCACGTCCGGCCGGGACAGCCGGCGCGAGCGCAGCATCGCCATCACCGGCGCGACCCCGGACCCGCCGGCCACCAGCAGCAGCGGGCTCTCCCCGCGCCAGGCGAAGTAGCCGCCGATCGGCCCGCGCAGCTCGACCTCGTCGCCGGGACCGAGCACCTCGGTCAGGTACGGCGAGACCTCGCCGTCGGGCAGCCGGTCGACGGTCAGCTCGACCACGCCGGTGTCCTCCGGCGGCGAGCTGACCGAGTAGGACCGGCTGGCGCGTGTAGCCGTCGTCGGCGGTCAGCCGGACCACGTAGTGCTGGCCGGGCAGGTGCGCCCGCCAGTGCTCCGGCACCTTCAGCCGCAGCGTCACGACGTGCGGCGTTCTCCGGCCGGATCGCCTCCACCGTCGCCCACTGCCACGGCCCCGGGCCGGCGCCCGCAGCTCGGTCGGGGCCCGGCTGGCCCCGGTCGCTCCGGCGCCGGGCCAGCCGGGCCTCCGCATTCGGCGGTCCCCGGTCCCTTCCGCCCCACCGGACCGAGCCCGGCGCCCGGGGGTCCGGGGCCGCCCCCGGATGTCAGTCACCCTGGTAGCGCTGCTCGCGCCACGGGTCGCCGCGGTCGTGGTAGCCGCGCACCTCCCAGAAGCCGGGCTCGTCGTGGTCGAGCAGCGTGATCGACTCGATCCACTTGGCGCTCTTCCAGAAGTAGAGGTGCGGGACGATCATCCGCACCGGTCCGCCGTGCTCGATCGGCAGCGGCCGGCCCTCGTGCTCCCAGACGATCCACGCCTTGCCGCCGGTGATGTCCTCGATCGGCAGGTTGGTGGTGTAGCCGGTGGTGCTCGTGGCCACCGCGAACGTCGCCTCCGGCCGCGGCCGCGGCCGCCTCCAGCAGCGTGTCCACCGAGATCCCGGCGAACGACGTGCCCAGCTTGGACCAGGTGGTCACGCAGTGGATGTCGCCGCTGTAGACCGACCCGGGCAGCTGCTGGACCTCCTCCAGGTCCACGTCCGCGGCGACTCGACCCGGCCGTGGACCGTGATCGTCCACTCGTCGAGGTCGACCCGGGGCGTCAGCTCGGCCGTGAGGACCGGCCAGTCCGCGCCCACGTCGTACTGTCCTGGGGGAAGGCGGCCGGGCTCGGTGACCCGGCGCCGCCCCGCGAAGCCCCGTGAAACTCGCACGGACCGAATCTACTCGGGCTCGACCGCCGGCGGGCGGCCGCGCAGCACCTGGCGCACCCCGGCGGCCAGCAGCAGGCCGCCGATCGGGGCGACGACGGCGCCGGCGATCAGCAGCCCGAGCGCCGAGCCGGCGCAGGAACGGCGCCCGCACCGACAGCGCCGCGGTCACGTCCACCCCGGCGGCGGCGTCCGCGTTCATGATCACCAGTCGCTGGCCGCCGTCGCGGACCGGCACGTCGATGGTCTGCTCGCCGGCCCCGGACGCGCTGACCGTCCACCTCGGACCGGTCGCCCGGTGCCGCCGGCGCCCGGGTCCCGTCGCTGGGCACGCAGCGTTGCCCGCAGCGGCGACAGCCGGACGTCGACGAGCTCGGCGTACGCCGGTGCCGGCCAGGTAGCGGTCGACGTCCGCGGCCGGCGCGACGCCGACGAACACCGGCCCGCCCTGGTTGGACCGGACCCGCACCCGCACGGTCGCGTCGACCCCGCCGCCGCCGAGCCCGGCCGCCTCGGTGACCAGCGCGTACCGGTCGGTGGACAGGGCGGCCTCGGCGCCGCCGAAGGTGGTGTCCCGGCCGGTGAGCACGAGCAGCACGACGCCGGCCGCGGCGAGCGCGAGGCCGAGCAGCGCGCCGACGGCGCCGAGCGCCACCAGCAGCACTCGTCCGGCCACCCAGCACGCTCCGCCCGCAGTCGTCGGGACGGCCGCCGGCGAACGCCGGCGTGCCGTTGCGCACCGACCCTAGCCAGGCCCGATCCGGCCGGTTAGTTGTGGCCCCCCGAGGGCAGGCCTAGGGTCGGCGCGGGCCGGCCGTGGCCCGTACCCGACTCGACGAGGAGGTTGCGCCGATGGCGCTGGACGACGACGACATGGTGACGTCCGGACCGGGTGGCGAGGGTCCGGCGGACGGGGGCGCGTCCGGTACGCCGGGCGTCCACGACGGCGGCGCCGACGGCGGCGCTGACGGCGGCGCCGACTCGGGCGCCGGTGGCCCGGCTCGACTCCGGTGCGGCCGACGGGGTCGCCGGCATGCACGACGGTGGCGCCGACGGCGGTGCCGACGGTGGCGCGGACAGCGGCGCCGAGGGCCCGCTCGACAGCGGCGCGGCCGACGGGACCGCGGGCATGCACGACGGCGGGGCCGACGGCGGGCTGGCGGCGCCGAGGGTCCGGCCGACGCGGGCGCCGGCGGCACGCCGGGCGTGCACGACGGCGGCGCAGACGGTGGTGCGGACGGTGGCGCCGACGGCGGCGCGGACGGCGGGAGCTCCTACTGAGCACGGAGCGAGATCGCGCACGGCGCCGGGCGGGTCCGCGCACGACCGCCCGGCGCTGCGCCGCTGCATCGGCATCGACCCGGCCGAGTTCGCCGCGCGGCTACTGGGCGACCCGGCCGCTGCTGACCCCGCGGTGCGCGGTGACTTCGGCGACCTGCTGAGCCTGGCCGCGGTGGACGAGCTGACCTCGACCCGCGGGCTGCGCACCCCGTTCCTGCGGGTGGCCAAGGACGGCAAGGTCGTCGAGCCGGCCCGGTTCACCCGCGGCGGCGGCGCCGGGGCCGAGGTCGCCGACCAGGTCGCCGACGACCGGCTGGCCGACCTGTTCGCGGACGGCTCGACGCTGGTGCTGCAGGGCCTGCACCGGACCTGGCCGCCGCTGGTCGAGTTCGGCGGCCGGCTCGCCGGCGAGCTCGGACACCCGGTCCAGATCAACGCGTACGTGACGCCCCCGCAGAACAAGGGCTTCTCGGCCCACTTCGACGTGCACGACGTGTTCGTGCTGCAGGTCGCGGGGGAGAAGCGGTGGACCATCCACGAGCCGGTGCACCCGGCGCCGCTGCGCGACCAGGAGTGGACCCGCTACCGCGCGGCGGTGGCGCGGCAGGCCGAGGGCGAGCCGGCGATCGACACCGTGCTGCGCCCCGGTGACGCGCTCTACCTGCCGCGCGGCTGGCTGCACTCGGCCGAGGCGCTCGGCGACGTGTCCGTACACCTGACCGTCGGCATCCACTCGGTGACCCGGTACGCGCTGGTCGAGGCGCTGACCGCGCTGGCCGCGGAGGAGCCGGAGCTGCGCGCCTCGCTGCCGCTCGGCGTCGACGTGGCCGACCCGGACGCGATCGGGGCCGACCTGGCCGCGACCGTCGAGGCGCTGGCCGGCTGGCTCGGCAAGGCCGACCCGAGCGCGGTCGCCGACCGGCTCCGCCGTCGCGTGTGGACAGCAGACCCGGCCCGAGCCGGTCGGGCCGCTGGCCCAGGCCGCGGCGGCCCGGTCGGTCACCGACGCGACCGCGGTCCGGGTCCGCGGCGGGCTGCGGCACCGGCTGCGGCCGGCCGGCGGCGGACTCGGTCGTGCTGGAGCTGGCCGACCGCACGCTCACCCTGCCGGCGGCCACCGCGGACGCGGTCCGGGCGCTGCTGTCCGGACAGGTGCTGGCGGCCGGGCGGCTGCCCGGGCTGGACCCGGTCGACGGGCGCACGCTGGTCGCCCGGCTGCTGCGCGAGTCGATCGTGGTGCCGGCGGACGCATGACGGCCGGGCCCGGCGGGCCGCCGCGGGCGGGGGATCCGCTGCAGCGGCTGACGGCCGGCCCGGCCGGCGTGCCGGACCGGTGCGCGGCGGCGGCCGAGCGGCGCGGGGACACCCGGTTCGGCACCGCGTCGCCGACCCCGCGCTGGCTGCTGGTCGAGCAGCCCGGCGGCTGGGGCGCCGGAGGCGTTGCTCGAGTCGACGCTCGACCGCGCGGTCGGCGCCGAGCTGATCCGCCGGTGGGAGCACGGCGCCGGCATCCGGGTGCTGCTGATCCGCCGCCCCGGCCGCCGGGCCGCGGCTGCCCGCAAGGCCTGGGCGGTCGTCGACTCGCGGGCCGGCCGGGAGCGGGTCGGCTGGGGCAGCTGGACCGACCCGGCCGAGCTGCTCGACCTGCCGGTCGGCGCCGAGGCGGGGGAGCCGGCCGGGCCGCTCTACCTGGTCTGCGCGCACGGCCGGCACGACCCCTGCTGCGCGATCCGCGGCCGGCCGGTCGCCGAGGCACTGGCGGCGGCCCGGCCCGGCGCGGTCTGGGAGTGCTCGCACGTCGGCGGCGACCGGTTCGCGGCGAACCTGGTCGCGCTGCCGCACGGCCTGTTCTACGCGCACGTCACCACCGCGACCGCGGCCGGCGTCGCGGCCGCGTACGAGCGCGGCGAGGTGCGCCCGGACCTGCTGCGCGGCCGGTCCGCGTTCGCCCCGCCGGCGCAGGCCGCCCAGCACTACGCGCGGCTGGAACTGGCCGAGACCGGGGTGGACGCGCTGCGGCCGCTGGGCATGGCCAGGCTCGCCGAGCGCACCTGGCGGGTCCGGCTGGCCCGCCCGCCGGGCGCGCTGCTGGTGACCGTCCGGGCCGGCCTGGCCCCACCGGTGCGGCTGACCTGCGTCTCGACCCGGGCCGAGCGGCCGCAGGACCTGGGAGCTGGTCGGGCTGCGAGCCGGGCTGAGCCGGGCCGCTGTCAGCCGGGCTGGTCCCGGGACAGCAGCCGCTCCTCGTGGTCGAGTTCCCGTTGCAGGCTGCGCAGGTCCGCATCGCGCAGCAGCCCGGAGTCCCGCCGGCGCAGCAGCTCGCGCCGCTCCGCCTCGAGCAGCTCCCGGCGCAGCTGGGCCACCTCGGCCACCGGCGGTACGCCGTCGTCCTCGTCGGCGTCGGTCCGGTCGAGCAGCCGGAGCCGCTCCTTGCGCCGGCGCAGCCGCCGCTCCGAGTCCCCGCGTACCCGCTGCAGAACGTCCGCGTCGAGGCCGTCACCGGCCATGTCGTCGAGCTGCCGCAGCGCGGCCTCGGTCGCGGCCACCCTGGCCTCGCCGCGGGCCCGCAGCCGCCCGGCCCGGTCGTCGCGCAGCCCGAGCAGCCGCAGCAGCGGCCCGAACGTCAGCCCCTGCCCGACCAGCGTCACCAGCACCACCAGGTACGCGCAGAGCAGCAGCAGCTCCCGCCCGGGCAGCGGCTCGCCGCCGGCGACGGTCAGCGGCAGCGCGAACGCCGCCGCCAGCGTGATCACCCCGCGGGTGCCGGCCCAGCTCAGCGCGACCAGCTCCCGGCCGCCGAGGGTGGGCGCGTAGTCGCCGAGCAGCCGGCCGGGCAGGTGCACCACCAGGTACAGCCAGACCGGCCGCACCAGCAGCACGCGGCCAGGGTCAGCACGCAGGCCAGCACCGTGTGGGTCGGGTCGATGTCGTCCAGCCCGCCGAGCACGACCGGCACCTGCTGCCCGATGAGCAGGAAGACCAGGCCCTCCAGCAGCAGCGCGACCAGCCGCCAGACGCTGCGCGACTGCAGCCGGGTGGCCGCCGAGATGACCGTCGACGAGGAGTGGCTGATCCACAGCCCGGCGACGACGACCGCGAGCACCCCGGAGGCGTGCACCCGGTCGGCCAGCAGGTACGCGGCGAACGGCGTGGCCAGCGACATCGCGGTCTCGAGCAGCGGGTCGTCCAGCCGCCGGTAGAGCTGCCGGGCCAGCCAGGCCACCACCAGCCCGATCACGATCCCGCCGAGCGCGGCCAGCGCGAACTGGCCCGAGGCGCGCAGCATGGAGAACCCGGCGCCGGTCGCCGCGGCCACCGCGACCTGGTACATCGTCAGCGCGGTGGCGTCGTTGAGCAGCCCCTCGCCCTCGACCAGCGTGAGCAGTCGCGGCGGCAGCCCGGCCCGGCGGGCCACCCCGAGCGCGGCCACCGGGTCCGGCGGCGCGACCGCCGCGCCCAGCGCCAGCGCGGCCGCGAGCGGCAGGCCCGGCACCGCGGCGGCCAGCACCCCGCCGACCGCGAACGCGGTGGCCAGCACCAGCCCGACCGACAGCGAGGCGACCGGCCGCCGGTTGGCCCGGATGTCGACGAGGCTGGCCTCGATGGCCGCCGCGTAGAGCAGCGGCGGGATCACCACGACCAGCACCACGTCCGGGTCGAGCTCGACGTTGGGGCCGGGCAGCAGCGCGTACCCGAGGCCGGCGAGCACGAGCACGACCGGGACCGGCACGGCGAACCGGCGGGCCACCAGCGAGGCGACGACGACGACGGCCACGGCGGCGAGCACGAAGCCGACCTGCTGCTCGATCACTGCGTTCGGCCCCCCGGGTGTGCTGACGAGAAGTGGGGCTTACCCCACCCTCTGGCCTCGTGCTGGCCGCAACGACCGGTTCCGGGAGAACCCCGACCCGTTTCGGGGGCGGTCCCCGATGTATCGCGGCGGCCGGATCGAGATCGTACGAAGCATGGTCCTCCTCGCGCCCGCCCCGGTCCGGGTCCCGCCGGTCAGCTCGGTCGAGCCGACCCGGCGGGTCGTCCCGGCCCGCCCGGCGCGCCGGATCCAGCCGCGCCACCTCGGCCGGCTGGCCGGCGCCGTCGTGCTCGCGGGCGCGCTGACCATGCTGGCGCTGCAGCTGCGCGACGCCGAGCTCGGCGCCGCGTTCGCCGCCGTCGACCCGACCATGCTGGCCGTCGGGATGGGCTGGTTCGCGCTGTCGCTGCTGGCCGCCGCGTACACGGTGACCGGGTTCTCGCCGCTGCCGCTGCGGCTG
Source organism: uncultured Actinomycetota bacterium (assembly GCA_963770145.1). Lineage (GTDB taxonomy): Bacteria > Actinomycetota > Actinomycetes > Mycobacteriales > CADCTP01 > CADCTP01. The sequence goes on from CAVYOJ010000014.1 coordinate 393,445, forward strand.
TCCACCACCGTGCTGGCCCAGCTGGCCGTCGGCGGGCTGCGGCTGCTGGTGCCGTCGGCGGCCGGGATGCCGGCGGTGATCGTCCGCTACCTGCACCGCTCCGGCGCCACGGTCGCGGACGCGGCGGCCACGGTCGCCGCCGGGCAGGCCGCCCAGCTGGTCGCGACCGCCGCGGTGGTGGCCGCGCTCGGCGCCGGCTCGGGCACCGGCATCGCCCGGCCGGACGGCCGGACCACGCTCGTCGCCGTCGGGATCGTCGCCGGGCTGGTGCTGGTCGGCCTGGTCGGCGCCCGGTGCAGCAGCCGGGTCCGGGCCGGGATCGCGGCCACCTGGCGCGGCCAGCTCGCGCTGGCGCGGCACGCCCGGCGCCACCCCGGCCAGGTGGCCGCGGGCATGGTCGCCTCGGGCGCGCTGACGCTGTTCCACGTGCTGGCGTTCGCCGCCTGCGTGTCGGCCGCCGGCGGCTCGCTGCCGCTGGTCACGCTGGCCGCGGTCTACCTGGGCGCGGCCACCGCGGGCTCGCTGGTCCCGGCGCCGGGCGGGATCGGCCCGGTGGAGGCGGCGCTGGTGGCCGGGCTGACCGCGGCCGGCATGCCGCTGCCGGCGGCGACCGCGGCGGCGCTGCTGTCCCGGCTGGTCTCGGTCTGGCTGCCGGCCCTGCCCGGCCTGGTCGCGGCCGGCGTGCTGCGCCGCCGGGCGCTGCTCTGACCGGCGCTGCTCTGACCGGCGCTGCTCTGACCGGCGCTGCTCTGACCGGCGCTGCTCTGACCGGGGCTCAGGTGCCGTCGGTGACGAGGATGACCGTGGAGCCGGCGCGGACGGCCGACCCGGCGGTGGGCCGCTGGGCGACGATCCGGCGGTCGTCCCGTTCCGGGTCCAGCACCCCGCCGATCACCTGGACCCGGAAGCCGGCCGCCCGCAGCACGGCTGCCGGCCTGCGCCACCTTCAGCCCGACCACGTCCGGCACCCGGACCAGCCTGCCGACCGGGACGGACAGGGTCGGGCGCGGCACCGGCCGGATGGTCGGCGCGGGCGTCGGCTTCGGCGTGGGGACGATCGCGGTCGCCGACGGCGCCGGCGCGACCGTGCTCGGCGCGACGGTCGTCGGCGGTACGGTGGTGACCGGCGGGGTGGTGGCGACCGGCGTCGGCGTGGGTGCCGCCGTCGTCGCCGCGACCGGACTGGGCGTGCCGGCCGCGGTCACCGTCCGGCCGCGGTCGGCCAGCGAGGCGACCAGCCAGAACACCGCGCCCACCGCAACCAGGGCGACCAGGACCAGGCCACCGAGCACGAGCCCCATCGGGCGCCGTGGCGGCGGGGGCGCTCCCTGCTGGTCGGGCAGCAGACCAAACTCGTCGTCCACCGGCACTCCCTCGACAGGTCGGCGAGGACGATAACCCACCCGGCCGCCCGCCGGGACCCTTCCGGGCACCGGGGACGGACCGGGACAAGATCACCGCAGCGCCAGGTACGGCGCCAGCAGCAGCAGGACCACGATCAGGACGGTGCGCAGCGTCCGGGTCGGCAGCGCCTGGGCGATCCGCCAGCCGACCACCACCCCGACCAGCACGGGCAGCCCGATCAGCACGACCAGGCCCCACTCGACGCTGCCGTGCACGGCGTACCCGACCGTGCCGATGGTGGCGATGACGATCGACTGCACCTGGGCGGCGGCCAGCGCGGCCAGCACCTCCACCCCGAGCGCGAGCAGCAGCGGCACGGACAGCATCGGGCCACCCAGCCCGAGCAGGCCGCTGACCAGGCCGACCCCGATCCCGACCGCGACGACCACGGCCGCCCCCGGGTGCCGGGCGCGCGCCGCGCCGGCCGCCGCCTCCCGCCGGCCGCGCTGCCACACCAGCACCGCGACCACCACGGCGAACACGCCCAGCAGCACCCCGAACAGCTTCTTCGACACGTGCGTGTTGGCCAGCACCCCGACCGGCGTGCCGACCACGGCGGCCGCCGCCAGCAGCACCGCCGTACGGCGGGTGGCCGGCTCGCGCAGCTGGCCGGAGGCGGCGAACGCGACCGTGCCGGCCACCCCCGCGCCGATGTTCGTCGCGATCGCGGTGCCGGCCACCGCCGCCGGCGCCAGCGGGGTCAGCGCGAACAGCCCGATCGTCGGCAGCACGCCGCCCGGGCCCACCGCGCTGATGCCGACGCCGCCGACCAGGCCGATCACGGCGAGCGCCACCAGCACCCCCGGGGACAGACCGCTCACGTACACACCTTAGGAATGACGGAATGACCACCGTCGGGGTGGTCTTGTCCCGGATGGACCCAGCGGCGTAGTGCGGGAGAGACGTGACCGGCGAAGCGACGACCAGCGGGCCGACGACCGGCCGGCCCCGCAGCGGCGGCGTCGGCCTGCGCTCGGAGCGCGGCCCGATCCTCGGCGCGGTGATGCTGGCCACCGGCCTGATCGCGGTCGACTCGACGATCATCGCCACCGCGGTGCCGTCGATCGTCGCCGACATCGGCGGGTTCGCCCAGTTCCCCTGGCTGTTCTCGATCTACCTGCTGGCCCAGGCCGTCTCCGTACCGGTGTACGGCAAGCTCGCCGACCTGTTCGGGCGCAAGCCGGTGATCCTGTTCGGCATCGGCCTGTTCCTGGTCGGCTCGGTGCTCTGCGGCGCCGCCTGGAGCATGGGCACGCTGATCGGCTTCCGGGCCGTGCAGGGCCTCGGCGCCGGCGCGATCGCCCCGGTCGCGATCACGATCGTCGGCGACATCTACTCGACCGCGGAACGGGCCAAGGTCCAGGGCTACATCGCCAGCGTCTGGGGGATCGCCGCGGTCGTCGGCCCGACCCTCGGCGGCGCTGCTGTCCGAGTACGCCTCCTGGCGGTGGATCTTCTTCGTCAACATCCCGCTGTGCCTGCTGGCCGCGGCCATGCTCGCCCGCAACTTCCACGAGCAGATCGAGCGCAGCAAGCCGCGCATCGACTACCGCGGCGCCACCCTGCTCACCGCCGGGCTGGCGCTGGTCATCCTGGCCGTGCTCGAGGGCGGCCAGGCCTGGGCCTGGGACTCGCCGGCGAGCATCGCGGTCTTCCTGGCCGGCGCGGTGCTGCTGGCCGCGTTCTGGGTGGTCGAGCGCCGCGCGCCGGAGCCGGTGCTGCCGCTGTGGGTGTTCCGCCGCCGGCTGCTGGTCGCCAGCAGCCTCATCGCGGCCGGGGTCGGCGCGATCGTGCTCGGCCTCACCTCGTACGTGCCGACGTACGTGCAGGAGGTGCTCGGGCACGGGCCGCTGGTCGCCGGCTTCGCGCTGGCCACGCTGTCGATGGGCTGGCCGATCGCCGCGTCCCAGGCCGGCAAGGTCTACCTGCACATCGGCTTCCGCAACTGCGCGCTGATCGGCACCTCGATCATCGTCGCCGGCACCGCGCTGCTGCTCCTGCTCGGCGAGCACACCAGCGTCTGGCAGGTCGCCGCCACCTGCCTGGTCATCGGCGCCGGCATGGGCCTGACCGTGAGCCCGACGCTGATCTCGGCCCAGTCCAGCGTCGGCTGGCGGGAGCGCGGCGTGGTGACCGCGAACAACCTGTTCCTGCGCTCGGTCGGCAGCTCGCTCGGCATCGCCGGGTTCGGCGCGCTCGCCAACGCGGTGGTCGGCCGCGCCGGCGGGCGGGTCGACCCGGCCGCGCTCACCAGCGCCGTGCAGCACATCTTCCTGGCCGTCGTCGTGATCGCGGTGCTCATGCTCGGCACCGCGCTGGCGCTGCCCCGGCAGCCGCTGCCCGGAGGCATAGGGGGTCTGTCCCCACCCCGGATTTCGGGGGCTGGCCGCATCGTCTGCGACCGCTGCGCTGCCTAGCGTCGAGGTATGACCAATTCCGAACCCGCTGTCTCGCTGCGCGGCGTTCCCGGAGCTACGGCCGCGGCGCCGCCGCCGTCCGCGCCCTCGACGGCGTCGACCTCGACTTCGCCGCCGGCACCTTCACCGCCGTGATGGGCCGCTCCGGGTCCGGCAAGAGCACGCTGCTGCAGTGCGCCGCCGGGCTGGACCGGCCGACCGCGGGCCAGGTGCGGCTGGCCGGTGCCGACCTGGCCGGGCTGTCCGAGACCGCGCTGACCAAGCTGCGCCGCACCCGGGTCGGCTTCGTCTTCCAGGCCTTCAACCTCGTCTCCGCGCTCACCGTGCGGGAGAACATCCTGCTGCCGTCCCGGCTGGCCGGCACCAGGGTGGATCGCCGGCGGCTGGCCGAGGTGATCGCCCGGGTCGGCCTCGAGGGCCGGCTGCGGCACCGGCCGGCGCAGCTGTCCGGCGGCGAGCAGCAGCGGGTCGCGATCGCCCGGGCGCTGTCCGTCCGGCCGGCGGTGATCTTCTGCGACGAGCCGACCGGCGCGCTCGACTCCGGCACCGCGGCGCAGGTGCTCGGGCTGCTGCGGGAGGCGGTCGACCGGGACGGCGCCACCGTGGTGATGGTGACCCACGACCCGGTCGCCGCCTCGTACGCGGACCGCGTGCTGATGCTGGCCGACGGCCGGGTCGTCGACGACCGCCCGGGCGCCCGGGCCGAGGAGATCGCGGAGCGGCTGGGCCGCCCGCTGGCCGCCGCCGGAGGTGCGCGGTGGTGAGGATCGCGATGCGCATGATCGCGCAGCGGCCGGCGGCGATGATCGCCACCGCCGTCGCGCTCTGGATCGCCGTGGTCGTCGTGACCGCGTGCGGCGTGCTGCTGGAGTCGGGGGTGCGCTACCACGGCACCGTGGCCCGTTACTCGGCCGCGCCGGTGCTGGTCGCCACCACCTCCGTCCAGGTCGTCGAGGGCTCCGGCGAGGACCGCGAGGCCGAGGGCATCCCGCTGGACGGGCGCGGCCCGCTGCCGGCCGGGCTGCCGGGCCGGATCGCCGCGCTGCCCGAGGTGGGGACCGTGCTGACCGACGCCGCGGTGCCGGCCCAGGTGCTCCGGTCCGGCAGCCCGGTTCCGGTCGAGCTGCACCCGTGGGCCGCGGCCGCGCTCGCGCCGTACCGGCTGGTGGCCGGGTCGGCGCCGGCCGGACCGGCGGACGTGGTCGTCGACCGGCGACTGGGAGCGGTGGGGGAGCGGATCGCGCTGCCCGGGCTCGGCACCCGCACGGTCACGGGCACGACCGGACCGACCGGGGCCACCCCGACCGTGTTCACCGCCGGGCTGCCCGGGCCGGCGCAGGTCGTCGGCGTGCTGCCGCGGCCGGGCGAGTCCGCGGCCGCGGTCGCGGCAGCGGTGCGCCGGGTGGTGCCGCCGGCCGACGGCACCGGGGCGTACCCGCGGGTGTTCACCGGCTCCGGCCGGGGCAGCGTCGAGTCGCCCGCCGTGGACGACGGCCGCGAGCTGGCGATCGCCCTGTCCAGCGTGTTCGGCGGCTGCGCGCTGCTGATCGCGCTGCTGGTCATCGCCGGCACGGTCGGGCTGTCGGTCCGCCAGCGGCACCGGGACATCGCGCTGCTGCGGGCGATCGCCGCGACGCCGCGGCAGGTGCGCCGGATGGTGGTCCGCGAGACCGCCGCGCTGGGGCTGCTGGCCGGCGCCGCCGGGGTTCTGCCTGGGCTGGCCGGGGCGCGGTGGCTGCGCGACGAGTTCGTGTCCCGTGGCATGGTGCCCGGCGACTTCGCGGCCCGGTACTCCTGGCTGCCGCCGGTCGTCGCGGTCGCCGCGGCACTGCTCATCGCGGTCGCCGCGGCGTGGGTCGGCAGCATGCGGTCCAGCCGGATACGGCCGAGCCAGGCGCTGGCCGAGACCGCGGTCGAACGCCGCCGGCCGGGCGTGCCGCGGCTGCTGCTCGGCGTCGTCGCGCTCGCCGGCGGCGTGACCCTGTGCGTGGTCTCGGCCCAGGCCAGCGGCGACAACGCGGCCGGGATCTCGGTCGGCACCGTGTTCACGCTCGTGGTCGCGGTGGCGTTCCTGGCCCCGGTGCTGATCCGGCTGACCGCCGCGCTCGCCGGCACCGCTGCTGCGCGCGTTCGGCGCTCCCGGCCGGCTGGCCGCGGCGACCACCGGCAGCTCGGCGTACCGGCTCGCCGCGGTGCTGAGCGGCCTCGTGCTCGCGGTCGGGCTGGGCGGATCGCTGTGGTTCGTCCCGACCTCCCAGCAGCACGTCGCGGCCGCGCAGACCCGGGCCGGCCTGCTCGCCGACCACGTGGTCACCGGGCCGGCGCCCGGGCTGCCGCCGGGGGTCGCGGCCGCGGTCCGGGGCACGCCCGGCGTGACCGCCGCGACCGGCGTCGTGCGCGGCACGGTCATCGCCGACACGGCCGGCCCGGTCGGCTACCCGGCGCAGGGCGTCGACCCGGCCGCGCTGCCCGCGACCATGGACCTCGACGTCGCGGCCGGCCGGCTGGCCGACCTGCACGGCGCCACGGTCGCCGTCGACACGCTCACCGCGGACACGCTGCACCTGCACGTCGGCGACCGGTTCCAGGGCTGGTACGGCGACGGCACGACCGCGGACCTGCGCGTGGTCGCGGTCTACCGGCGCGGGCTCGGGTTCGCCGCGATGACGCTGCCCCGGGACCGGCTGGCCCCGCACACGCCGGCCGGGCGGGATGACGCGGTGCTGGTGCGGGCGACGCCGGCCGGTGCGGCCGCCGTCCGGTCGGCGCTGCCGCCCGGCGCGCAGCTGCTGCCGCGCTCGGCGTACCAGGTCGGGCTCGACCGCAACCTCGTCGAGGGCGCCTGGAGCCAGCGGATGGTCACCGCGGTCCTGGTCGCGTACGCGGTGGTGGCCGCCCTCAACGCGCTGGCCCTCTACACCGCCGGCCGGCGCCGCGAGCTGGCGCTGCTGCGGCTGGCCGGCGCGACCCGGGCGCAGGTGCTGCGGACGGTCCGGCTGGAGCGGGTGCTGCTGCTCGGGCTCGCGCTCGTCCTCGGCGGCGCCGTCGCGGCCGGGACGCTGGTGCCGATGGTGCGCGGGACCACCGGCACGTCGGTCCCGTACGTCCCGCCGGCCGGCTGGGTGACCGTGCTCGGCGGGACGGTGCTGCTCGGCGTCGTCGGCACCGCGCTGCCCCTGCGCCGCATCCTGCGCGGCCGCCCCGCCGACGCCGTCGGCGTCCGCGAGTGAGCCTGCCCGGGCCCGGGTCGATCAGCCGAGGGCGAAGGCCTGGACGCGGTCGAGGGCGCCGTTGAACCGGTCCTGGTCCAGCGGGGTGTCGGTCCACTGCCAGACCGTGCGCACGCCCCAGCCGGGGATACCGCGGCGAACGGTTCGGCACAGTCCGCCCTTCGAGTGACCGTATGTCCGGTTGTCGTCGCGGAGTGTGACAGACCTGCGGCGTCAGCCGGTCTCGCGGACGCGGTCGGCGAGGCGGAGGAGGGCGGGGGAGGCGGCGACGATCGCGGCCCGGTCGGCGGTCGGCAGCCCGCGCAGGGCGGTGACGATCGTGTCGACGCGGGCCTGCTGGGCCGCCCGCATGACCCGCTCGCCCTCGGCGGTCGCCGCGACGAGCACCAGGCGGCCGCCGTCCGGGTGCGGCCGGCGCTCGGCCAGCCCGAGGTCGGACAGGCCGTCGACGATCCGGGTCATCGTCGGGCCGGCGACGTCCTCGGTGCGGGCCAGCCGGCCGAGCGGGCAGGGGCCGCCGAACACGAGCACCGACAGCGCGCTGAGCCGGGCCGGGGTGAGCCCGGCCGCGCGGTCGGTGGCCCGCAGCGCGCGGAGCAGGTGGACCGCCGCCGAGTTGAGCTCCGAGGCCGTGTCGGCCAGCCGCTTGCCTGGTGCCACTCCGTCTGTATAGCATCCCTACTCTAATATAGGATCCCTACCATGGAGGTCGCGGTGCAGCTCGTCCAGATCGCCCAGCACGCCGAGGACCTCGACCGCGCGGCCCAGCTTCTACACCGAGCTGCTCGGGTCCGGCCCGGTGGCCAGGTACGACCCGCCTGGGCTGCTGTTCTTCGACCTCGGGGGAGTGCGGCTGCTGCTGGACGCGGCCGCGCCGAGCGCCCTGCACTACTACCCGGTGCCGGACATCGACGCGGCGGTCGAGCGGCTGCGGGCCGGGGGAGCGACGGTGGAGACGGAGCCGCACGTGATCTTCAGTCACGAGGACGCGACGCTCGGTCCGGCCGGTACGGACGAGTGGATGGCGTTCGTCCACGACCCGGACGGCAACCTCGTGGGCCTCGTCGAGCAGCGTCCGCGCAGCTGATCAGCGGTCGGGGACGGCGAGAGCGACGGGCAGCTCGCGCCCACCGCGGCGAACAGGTTCCGGGCGGCGGTGCCGACGCCCTGCAGCGCCGTCCTCACCGCCGCGACCGTGGTCGTGCCGGGGTTGCTGGCCAGCTGCTGGACCGCGGTCTGCAGGGTCGTCAGCGCGGCCTGCAGCGCGGTGACCTCGTCCTGCCACTCGCTGCGGGCGCTGTTCAGCAGCGTCGTGACCGAGCTCTGCACGTCCTTGAGGTCGTTCTGGAGCTCGGTGACCGCGCCCGGGCCGACGGTGATCGAGCCGAGCCGGTCGAGGGAGGCCTGCAGGGCCGCGGCGTCGGCACACAGCTCCGCGCTCGCCGTGGACGACGCGGCCGTCGTCGACGGCGTGGACGTGGCCGGGGACGGCGCCGGGGCGGGGGTGCCGGCACCGCCGCCCTCGCTGCCGCTCGACCCGCAGCCGGCCACCAGGAGCCCCGTCGCGAGCAGGACAGCCGCCCACCGGGTCCTCATGGCACCCAGGCTGGTCCGCCGCCGTCCACCCGTCTTCACCCGGCACGGATGACCCGCCGCCCGGCGCAGCTGGTCGACGGGCCGCTCGCGGGCGGCTGGCCGTCCGGCGTCGACGGCCGGCGGGCGTCGATCGCCGTCCGCAGAGCCTCGGCACGGCGATGCGGCGTCAGCTCCCGAGGATGACGAGCTGCTGGGTCGCCCTGGTCATCGCGACGTAGCGGTCGACCGCTCCTTCGATGCCCGTGCCGAACGCCTCGGGGTCGACGAGGACGACCAGGTCGAACTCGAGCCCCTTGGACAGCTCCGGGGTCAGCGACCGGACCCGGCGACGTCGCCCGGAACGTGGGATCGCCGATGACGCAGGCGATCCCCTCGACGTGCGCGGCCAGCCAGCCGTCGACGATCGCGCCCAGATCCGACGCAGACCCGTGTACGACGGGGATGCCGCTGCTGCGGATGGAGGTCGGCACGTTGGCGTCCGGGAGCACGGCCCGGATGACCGGCTCGGCCTCGGCCATGACCTCTTCCGGCGTCCGGTAGTTGATGCTCAGCGAGGCCAGGGTGATCCGGTGGAGGCCGATCCGCTCGAGCCGTTCCTGCCAGGACTCGGTGAACCCGTGCCGGGCCTGCGCGCGGTCCCCGACGACGGTGAAGCTGCGGGACGGGCAGCGCAGCAGCAGCATCTGCCACTCCGCGTCGGTCAGCTCCTGGGCCTCGTCCACGACGACGTGCGCGAACGGGCCGGCGAGCAGGTCGGGGTCGGCGGCGGGCAGCGCGGTCTCGTCCACCAGGGCGTTCTGCAGGTCCTCACCGCGCAGCATCGACATCACGAGCATCTCGGAGTCGTCGGCCGCGATCAGGTCGTCGACCACGCTGGTCCGGTGCTCGCGCTCGGCGGCGACGGCGGCCTCCTGCCGACGCCGGCGTCGGGACGCCTCCGGGTCGCCGACCCGCTGCCGGGCCGCGTCCAGCAGCGGCAGGTCGGACACCGTCCAGGCCTGGGCGTCCGCCCGCTGCAGCGCCCGTACGTCGTCGGGGCGCAGCCACGGAGCGCACCTGCGCAGATAGGCGGGTACGGACCACAGGTCCCCGACGACGTCGGCCGCGTCGAGCAGCGGCCACGCCCGGTTGACCGCCGCGACCAGCTCCCGGTTCTGCTGCAGCGACCGGCGCAGCAGGTCGACCGAGGCGTCGCCGTCGTACTGGTCGGTCAGGATCGTGAGCAGCTCTGCCCAGACCTGATCGCGCGCCTCGTTGTGCGGGGTGCCGGGTTCCCGGGCCCCGAACGCCTCGGCCCAGTCGCCGGCGGTCAGCCGCAGGTCGGACCAGGGGGTCTCGACCGTCATCCCCTTGGTCGGCGGCTCCTCGTAGAACCGGACAGCCGTCTCGATCGCGGCCACCATGTCAGCGGACGACTTCAGGCCGGCCACGTGCGGGTCGGTCTCCGGCGCGTGCCGCGGCGCCCTCGGGGACGAGGTCACGCAGCGTGCAGGTCTGCACGCCCTCCTCGCCGAGGCTGGGCAGGACGTCGGCGACGTAGGCCAGGTAGGGCTGGTGCGGACCGACGAACAGCACGCCGCCCCGGTGGTGACCGAGGCGAGGGTCGGAGTAGAGGAGGTAGGCGGCGCGGTGCAGCGCGACGACGGTCTTGCCCGTGCCCGGACCGCCGTCGACGACGAGCGCGCCGCCGGAGCCCGCGCGGATGATGGCGTCCTGGTCGGCCTGGATGGTGCCGAGCACGTCCCGCATCCGGCCGGACCGGTTGCCGCCCAGGCTGGCGATGAAGGCGGACTGGTCGTCCAGCGCGGCGGCGTGCCCTTCCAGCCCCTCCGGGGTGAACACCTCGTCCCAGTAGTCGGTGATCCGGCCGCGGGTCCAGCGATACCTGCGGCGGCTGGCCAGACCCACCGGGTTGGCGTGGGTCGCGCCGAAGAACGGCTCGGCCGCGGGGGAGCGCCAGTCGACCAGCAGCCGGCGGCCCGAGCTGTCGGTCAGGCCGATGCGTCCGATGTACACCGGCTCGGGCTCGTCCGCGCGGACGATGTGTCCGAGGCACAGGTCCACCCCGAAGCGACGCAGGACGCGCAGGCGAGCGGTCAGCCGGTGGATCTCCATGTCCCGGTCCATCGCCGCCTGCCCGGCGCCGCCGGGCGCCCTGCGCTCGGCATCGAGGCGGTCGGACAGCTCGGCGATCGACTGCTCGAGGCTCTCGGCGATGGCCGCGAAGTGCTGCTCGTCGCCGGCGATCAGGGCCGGGTCGGCCTTGGCGGCGAGGTGGTCGGGAAGGTCGAACACGCTGGTGGTCACGGGGTTCACGCATCAGCTCCCGGTGCATTTCCGCAGGTTCTTGGCCTGGCCGGCCGATTCTGCGGCACCATCCGGGGTCTTGCCGCAAGCCCCCCGACGCGCTATACGTTGAAGAGGGAGGAAGTGCGTCTCCCGTTTCTCGTCCACTGTGGACGGACAGAATCCTCGCCGAAGCGGCCCGGCAACCTTGGTCAGGTTCTCGCTCGCATGGTCAGGAATCCCGTCAGTTCGGGATGCCACCGCGGGTAGCCGAGCTGGGTACCCATGATCGGTGCTGCCGGGTAGGGGTGCTGTGCCAGGCCCAAGTTGACATAGTGTCGATTATCGGCGTTGAGGGGAATCGTCAGGGGAGCGGGCTACCGTGCGGCCGGGTGGATCCCCTGGACGCGACCCGGAAGTCGTACGACGCCGTCGCGGCACGTACGCGCGGAGCTGTTCGGCGGCGAGCTGGCCGGCAGACGCCGGACCCGGCGTCGCCGGCGGCGTTCGCCGAGACGGTCTCGGCCCGGTCGCCGACCTCGGCTGCGGCCCCGGCCACGTGACCGTGCACCTGCCGGCTGGGTGCGAGGCGTTCTGACCTGCCCCGGAGATGGTCGCGGTCGCCCGGAGGGCATATCCGGCGGTCTCCCTCTGCCTGGGCGACATGACGCAGCTTGACATAACGCGGGGAGTCTCGGCGGGATCGTCGCCTTCTACTCGATCATCCACCTGCCGCCGGACCTGCTGCCGGTCGCGCTGGCCGAGTTCGCCCGCGTGCTGGCCCCGGATGGCCAGGTCCTGCTGGCGTTCCAGACCGGCGCCGACCAGGTCACCCGCCAGACCGACTGGCACGGCCACGCGGTCGCGCTGGACCACTACCGCCGCACCCCCGCCGCCGTCACCGCCCAGCTCGCCGCCGCCGGCCTGCACGTCCATGCCACCCTCACCCGCTGACCCCCTCCCCTCCGAGTCAGCCCAACGCTGCTACCTCATCGGTCGTCACTGTCCGTGATCACTCATCAGGTCGAGGTCTCCGACGTCGTCGTCAAGCGCTTCCGCTCGTACGACCGGCGTGAGCATCGTCGGGAACGGCTCGGCCCGCGCCTGCTCGGACTACTCGGGCTGGCTAGGCGGCCTCGGGACGGACGGCGAGGGCGAGCACGGCGCACACGCCGGCGAGGGCGACGGAGATGGTCGCGGCGAGGCGGAGGGCGGGGACCAGGCCGACGCCGGTCAGCGCGCCGAACACGGAGACGCCGAGCACGCTGCCGGTCTGCCGGGCCGTGTTGAGGGTGGCGGAGGCGACCCCGGACCGGGACGGCTCCACGCTGCCGAGCAGCGCCGCGGTGATCGCCGGCACCAGCACGCCGAGCGCGAACCCGGCCGCCGCCAGCGGCCCGACCAGGACCGCGTACGGCGTGGCTCGCGCCGACCGCCACCAGCCCGGCCAGGCTGCCGGCCAGCACGACCGCCGCGCCGACCAGCGTCCGCCGGGTGCCGACCGCGGCGGTCAGCCGCCGGGCGGCGAGGTTGCCGACGAGCACCGCCGCCGTGGTCGGCGCGAACGCCAGCCCGGTGGCCAGCACCGACCACCCGCGGGCGCGCTGGAAGTACAGGCTCAGCAGGAAGATGAGCCCGTAGAACGCGACGTTCATGGTCAGGCCGATCGCGGTCGAGGCCGAGAACGTGCCGGACCGGAACAGCCCCAGCGGCAGCATCGGGCTCGACCGCCGCGACTCGACGAGCACGAACGCGACCGCCGCCAGCCCGGCCAGCCCGAACCCGAGCAGCACCGGCGCGGTGCCGAACCCGTCCCGGCCGCCGTCGACCACCGCGACCGCCAGCGCGACGAGCGCGACCACCGCCGCCAGCTGCCCGGGCAGATCCACCCCGCGCGACCGCGACCGGCTCGTCTCGGCCGCGTACCGGTAGGTGAGCAGGATCCCGGCCAGCCCGATCGGCGCGTTGACGAAGAACACCGACCGCCAGCCCAGCGCGGCCGTGAGCAGGCCGCCGACCAGCGGCCCGGCCGAGAGGGCCGCCGCCGCGCCGGCCGCCCACAGCCCGACCGCGCGGGCCCGACCGGCCGGGTCCGGGTACATGTGGGTGAGCAGGCTGAGCGAGCACGGCACCAGCACGGCCGCCCCGCTGCCCTGCACCGCCCGGGCCGCGATCAGCGCCGGCAGCGTCGGCGCCAGCCCGCAGGCGGCCGAGGCGAGGGTGAACACCGCGAACCCGGCGGCGAACACCCGCCGCGCGCCGACCCGGTCGCCGAGCGCACCGGCGCTGAGGATCAGCGCCGCGAACGCGACCGTGTACGCGTTCACCACCCACTGCAGCCCAGCCACGCTGCCGCCGAGATCCGCGCCGATCGGCTGGATCGCGACGTTGACCACGCTCACGTCGAGCTGCACGACGGCGAACCCGAGGCTGGTCGCGAGCAGCGCCCAGCCGCGTCCCTCGACCTTCCGGAGTCCGGCCATAGCGAGCCACGGTAGGAGCGGGACGCTTCGACGGCGCTCCGAAGGTTGCCGGTAAGCAGAGATGTCGCCCGCACCAGCCCGCGTACCGGCGGGCGCGACCGGGAAGACTCGGCTCGTGCCGACGCTGACGACCGAACTGCTCGAGATCGCCTACGCCGACGACGGGCCGCGGGACGGCCCGCCCGTGCTGCTGCTGCACGGCTGGCCGGACAGCCCGCGGACCTGGCGGGAGGTGGCGTCCCGGCTCACCGGGGCCGGCTACCGGACGATCGTGCCGGCGCTGCGCGGGTTCGCGCCGACCCGGTTCCGCGACCCGGACACCCCGCGTACCGGGCAGGTCGTCGCGCTGGCGCAGGACGCGCTGGACCTGCTCGACGGGCTCGGCCTGGACCGGGCCGCGGTGGTCGGGCACGACTGGGGGGCCCGGACCGGCTACGCGCTGGCCGCGCTGGCGCCGGAGCGGCTGTCCCGGCTGGTGGCGCTCTCGGTCGGCTACGCGCCCGGCGGCGCTGGCACGCTGCCGAGCTTCGAGCAGGCCCGGCTGTGGTGGTACCAGTGGTTCCAGACCCTGGACGCCGGCGCCGCGGCGGTGGCCGGGGACCCGGTCGGCTTCGCCCGGGTGCAGTGGGACACCTGGAGCCCGGCCGGCTGGTACGAGGAGGCCGAGTTCGCCGCGACCGCCGAGGCGTTCGCGGAGCCCGACTTCGTGCCGACGACGCTGCACTACTACCGGGTGCGCTGGGGCGCCGCTCCGCGCGATCCCGCGTACGACCAGCTCGAGGAGAAGTTGGCGCAGGTCACCGGCCTGTCGGTGCCGACGCTGCTGATCCACGGCGGCTCGGACACCTGCATCGCGCCGGAGCAGACCGAGGGGCTGGCCGGCTACTTCGCCGCCGGCTACCGGCGGGTGGTGGTCCCCGGCGCAGGCCACTTCGTGCCGCGGGAGGCGCCGGGCACGGTCGCCGACCTGATCCTCGACCAGCTGCGGGTCGGGTGACCGGGTGGACAGCACGCTGACCCACCTGGAGTGCTCGGCCTGCGCGACCCGGTACGAGGCGGACCGGCTGCAGAACCTGTGCCGCTGCGGCCACCCGCTGCTGGCCCGGTACGACCTGGCGGCGGTCACGGTGACGCCGGCCGAGATCGCCGCCCGCCGGCCCGGGCTGTGGCGCTGGGCCGAGCTGCTGCCGGTGCGCGACCCGGCCCACCGGGTCAGCCTCGGCGAGGGCGACACCCCGCTGCTCGAGCTCGGCGGCGGTCCTGCTGGTCAAGGACGAGGGGCTGAACCCGACCGGCAGCTTCAAGGCCCGCGGCGCCGCGGTCGGCGCGTCCCGGGCCGGCGAGCTCGGCGCCCGGCACGTCGCCCTGCCGACGAACGGCAACGCCGGCGCGGCCTGGTCGGCGTACGGGCGGCGGGCCGGGCTGACCGTGACCGTCGCGGTGCCGGCCGGCGCGCCGGCGGTGACCCGGTCCGAGGCGCTGGCCACCGGCGCCGGCACCGCCGTCGTCGACGGGCTGATCGGCGACGCCGGGGCGATGGTCGCCCGGGCCGTCGCCGCCCGGGACGGCTGGTTCGACGTCTCCACGCTGAAGGAGCCGTACCGGGTCGAGGGCAAGAAGACGATGGGCCTGGAGATCGCCGAGCAGCTGGGCTGGCGCGCGCCGGACGTGGTCGTCTACCCGACCGGCGGCGGGGTCGGGCTGATCGGCATCGCCAAGGCGTTCGCCGAGCTGCGCGAGCTGGGCTGGCTGACCGGGCCGGCGACCCGGTTCGTGGCCGCGCAGTCGTCCGGGTGCGCGCCGGTGGTCCGCGCGTACGAGGCCGGCGCGGAGACGACCGAGCCGTGGCCGGACCCGCGGACGGTCGCGTACGGGATCACGGTCGCGGCGCCGCTCGGCGGGCCGCAGCTGCTGCGGATCCTGCGCGAGTCCGGCGGCACCGCGGTCGCGGTCGACGACGCCGACGCGCTGGCCACCCGGGCCGAGTGCGCGCGCCACCGCCGGGGTGCTGCTGTCCCCCGAGGGCGCGGTCGCGCTGCACGCCGTGCGCACGCTGACCGCGCGAGGGCTGGGTCGACCCCGGCCGACCGGGTCGTCGTGCTGAACACCGGCAGCCCGCTGGTGCAGCCGGAGACGCTGCCCTCCCCCACCGGCCTGCTCTCCCCCGCCGACGAGCTGCCCTGACGGGTCCGGGTCCGCACGCACATCACCGTCAGGCATGCTGTCGCCCGTGCCGACGCGATTCCCGTTCCTGGACGCCGGCGGGCCGATCGCGTTCGCGCACCGCGGCGCGGCGCCGCACGGGCTGGAGAACACCCTCGCCGCGGTCGACCGGGTCGTCGCGCTCGGCTTCGGCTACCTGGAGACCGACGTGCGCGCCACCCGCGACGGCGTCGCCGTGCTGCTGCACGACGCGAGCCTGGACCGGACCACCGACCGCACCGGCGCGGTCCGGGCGCTGCCGTGGTCGGAGGTGGCCAGGGCCAGGGTCGGCGGCCGGGAGCCGGTGCCGCGGCTGGACGAGCTGCTCGGCTCGTACCCGGACCTGCGGGTCAACATCGACGTCAAGGCGCCGTCCGCGGTCGGCCCGCTGGTCGAGGCGGTCCGCCGGGCCGGCGCGGTCGACCGGGTCTGCGTCGGCTCGTTCTACGACCGGCTCATCGCCGCGGTCCGGGTCCGGCTCGGTCGAGCGGCTGTGCACGTCGCTCGGCCCGCGCGGAGGTGCTGGCGCTGCGGCTGGGCACGCTGCGCGCGGACCGCGCGCCGGCTGCGCCCAGGTGCCGCCCGGGCTGCTGCCGGATCCGGGTGATCGACCGCGCGGTTCGTCGCGGCCGCGCACCAGCGCGGCCTGCCGGTGCACGCCTGGACGGTCAACGACCCGGCCGAGATGGGCCGGCTGCTCGACCTCGGCGTGGACGGGATCATGTCCGACGACGCGCCGGCGCTGCGCGACGTGCTGCGTCGCCCGCCAGGCCTGGACGGCATGACGCAGCACCCGCGAGCAGCGCGGCTGGTACTGGTACGACTGGGCCAACTCGGTCTTCACCACCAGCGTGGTGACCGTCTTCCTCGGCCCGTACCTGACCGACGTGGCCGAGAAGGCGGCCGGCGGCGCCGACGGGCACGCTGCACCCGCTGGGCATCCCGGTCGCGCCCGACTCGCTGTTCCCGTACCTGCTCTCGGTCGGCGACGCTGCTGCAGGTGCTCGTGCTGCCGGTGGTCGGCGCGCTCGCCGACCGGACCCGGCGCAAGCGGGAGCTGCTCGGCCGTCTTCGCCTACCTCGGCGCGCTGGCCACCGCCGGGCTCGTTCTTCGTCGCCGACGGCCGGTACGGGCTCGGCGTCGGTGCTGTTCCTCGTCGCCAACATCTGCTTCGGCGCGTCGATCGTCGTCTACTACTCCTTGCT
Source organism: uncultured Actinomycetota bacterium (assembly GCA_963770145.1). Lineage (GTDB taxonomy): Bacteria > Actinomycetota > Actinomycetes > Mycobacteriales > CADCTP01 > CADCTP01. The sequence continues at coordinate 410,269 of CAVYOJ010000014.1, forward strand.
GCCGGAGATCGCCGGCCCGGACGAGCGGGACGCGGTGTCCTCCCGCGGCTGGGCCTTCGGCTACCTCGGCGGCGGGCTGCTGCTCGCGCTGAACCTGGTGCTGTTCCTCAACGCCGAGGCGCTCGGGCTGACCGAGGGCGAGGCGGTGCGGATCTGCTTCCTGTCGGTGGCGGCCTGGTGGGCGGCGTTCACGGTGATCCCGCTGCGCCGGCTGCGGGACCGGCCCGGCGCCGGCGGGTGCGGCCGGCCCGAGCGCGGCGAGCAGCTTCCGGCAGCTGGCGCAGACCCTGCGCGAGCTGCGCGGCGTACCCGCAGACGCTGCGGTTCCTGGCCGCCTACCTGCTGTTCAACGACGGCATCCAGACGGTCATCGGGCTGTCCGCCCAGTACGGCGACCGCGAGCTCGAGCTGTCCCAGACGGTGCTGATCTCCACGATCCTGCTGGTGCAGTTCGTCGCGTTCGGCGGGGCGCTGCTGCTGGGCCGGATCGCCGCGCCGGCTCGGCGCCAAGCGCACCGTGCTGGGCAGCCTGGTCGTCTGGGTCGTCGTGCTGTGCCTCGCGTTCTTCCTGCAGCAGGGCAGCGCCGTGCAGTTCTACGTGCTCGGCGCCGCGATCGGGCTGGTGCTCGGCGGCACCCAGGCGCTGACCCGGTCGCTGTTCGGGCAGATGACCCCGCGCGGCAAGGAGGCCGAGTACTTCGGCCTGTACGAGATCAGCGACAAGGGCACCAGCTGGCTCGGCACGCTGCCGTTCGGGCTGGCCGTGCAGCTGACCGGCTCGTACCGGGTGGCGATCATCTCGCTGGTGATCTTCTTCGTCGCCGGCTTCGCTGCTGCTGACCCGGGTGGACGTGCGGCGGCGGTGGCCGAGGCGCGCGGCGAGCAGCCGGCGGTGCTGTGAGCGCGGCCGACTCCCCGGCCTGGACGCGGCGCGCTGTCCGTGCCGGCGGCCGGCGACCGGCGCGGCCACCCGTCGCCGCCCGGCTGGCCTTCTTCCACGGGCCGATGGACTGCGGCAAGTCGACGCTGGCGCTGCAGATCGACCACAACCAGGCCCGGCAGGGCCGGCGCGGCCTGCTGCTGGTCCGGCACGACCGGTCCGGCCCGGCCGCGGATCTCCAGCCGGCTCGGCCTGTCCCGGGCCGCGATCGAGGTCACCGAGCTGACTGGACCTGCGCGAGCTGGTCGCCGGCCGGCTGGGCGGCCGGCCCCGGGTCGACTACCTCGTCGTCGACGAGGCGCAGTTCCTCGACCCGGAGCAGGTCGAGCAGCTGGCCGACCTGGTCGACGAGGCCAGCGTGGACGTGTACGCGTTCGGCATCAGCACCGACTTCCGCGGCCGGCTGTTCCCCGGCTCGCAGCGGCTGCTGGAGCTGGCCGACTCGGTCGCAGCGCTGCAGGTCGAGGTGCTGTGCTGGTGCGGGCGGCCGGGCGGCTCAACGCCCGGGTGGTCGGCGGCCGGGTCGTCCGCGCCGGCGACACCGTGCTGGTCGCCGACACCGGCGGCGAGGCCGAGGTGCACTACCAGGTGCTGTGCCGGGCGCACCACCGCAGCGGCGACCTCGGGCCCGACGCCCGGCGCCCGGGCAGCTCACGATCGGTTAAGAGTTCGCTGAGAACCGCAACCACTTGGGCCTGCCGTCCGTCATTCAGGGCAGGTGTGCACGCGGGGTGACCCGGGAACGTACACCACGGCGGGCGCAGGGGAATCCTCCGGGTCCACCGGTCGTTAGGAAACCGAACGAGGTTCGCCAGCCGAACCTGTTGGCAGTGACGTCACAACCCCGAGGAGGGATTCACATGGCCGAGCGCACACTGCGCGGCAGCCGGCTCGGGGCCGTGAGCTACGAGACCGATCGGAACGCCGAGCTCGCCCCGCGCAAGCCCGCCGAATACCGGTGCCCGAAGGGGCACGTCTTCGGTGTGCCGTTCGCCGACGACGCCGAGATCCCGCTGGTCTGGGAGTGCAAGTTCGACGGTTCGGTCGCCCGCCTCATCGACGGCGAGGAGCCGGAGTCGAAGAAGGCCAAGCCGGCCCGTACGCACTGGGACATGCTGATGGAGCGGCGCACCGTCGCCGACCTCGAGGAGGTCCTGGCCGAGCGGCTGGAGGTCCTCCGCGGCCGCCGCACCCGCGCCGTCCTAGCGACCCGACGACGCGACGAGGCCCGCGATCCCGTTCGGATCGCGGGCCTCGTGCTGTCTGTGATCAGAATCACATCGATGTACGACCTCACGCGTGACGGTCACGGTCGCGCGGCGGCTCGATCTCGCCCTCGATGACCCGGCCGGGCCCGGGCTGCCGGGCCGGCGGACGGGGCCGTCGCGGCCCGGCGGGACCGGCCGGGCCGCGGGTCGAGCTCGGACCCGCAGCACCGTGGCCCGCCCGCGGGTCAGCGCCCAGCCGACCAGCACCCGGCCGAGCAGCCGCCGGGTAGAACGGCAGCAGGCACAGCAGCGCCAGCACGTCGGTGACGAAGCCCGGGCAGCACGACCAGCAGCCGCGCCGAGCAGCACCAGCATGCCGTCGAGGGCCTCCCGGCCCGGCGGCCGGCCCTCGGCGACCGCGCCGCTGAACGACCGCCAGGCCCGGCTGCCCTCCCGGCGCAGCAGCAGCCAGCCGCCGAGCAGCGACAGTGCCGAGCAGCAGCAGCAGCGTCCAGCCGATGCCGATCCAGGACGGCGACCGCCACCACCGCGGCGACCTCGACCGACGACGTAGCAGGACGACGCCCAGCAGGATCGGCACGGCGCGCCTCCTAGTGCCGGGCGGCCAGGGCCCTGCGCCCGGGCGACTGCGGCTGCGCGAGGTCAGCCCCCAGACCGCCACCCGCCACAGCGCCTCGATCACGATCGCCCGGCTCATCTTGCTCCGGCCGACCTCCCGCTCGGTGAACGTGATCGGCACCTCGACGCACCCGGAACCCGGACCGCCAGGTCTTCCAGGCCAGGTCGATCTGGAAGCAGTAGCCCTGCGAGGCGACCTCGTCCAGCTTGAGCTCCTCCAGCACCTGCCGGCCGGAACGCCCGGTAGCCGGCGGTCGAGTCGCGCACCGGGAACCGCAGCAGCACCCGCGCGTAGCGTCGACGCCGCCGATCGAGAGCATCAGCCGGTACATCGGCCAGTTGCGGATCTGCGCCGCCGGGCACCCAGCGGGAGCCGATGACCAGGTCGGCGTCGCGCAGCGCGGTCGAGCAGCCGGGGCAGCTCCTCCGGCGCGTGCGACCCGTCGGCGTCCATCTCGACCACCACGTCGTAGCCGTCGGCCAGCGCCCAGCGGAACCCGGCGATGTACGCCGCGCCGAGGCCGGCCTTCTCCGGTCCGGTGCAGCACGTGCACGGCCGGCGTCCGCGGCGGCCAGCCGGTCGGCGATCGTCGCCGGTCCCGTCCGGGCTGCCGTCGTCGACGACCAGCACGTCGGCCTCGGGCACCGCCGCCCGCAGCCGGGCCACGCACCGGCTCCAGGTTCTCGGCCTCGTTGTAGGTCGGGACCACCACCAGGACCCGCCCGAGGTCCGCCACGCTCATCCGTTCTCCTTCGTCACCAGCACGGTCCCGGTCGCGTGTCCCGACGGCGGCGCGCGACGGCCGCCAGCACCAGCCCGGCGCAGCCCGATCGCGACCACGACCCACTCGGGGCCGGCCCCCACGCGTCCAGCGAGGGTAGTCCCCTCGCACGACCGGACACCACACGGACGAGCACGTCAGCAGTGAAGACGTCCGAGCGGGCCTGAAGGTGCCCGTCCGGGTCGATCACGGCGCTGACCCCGCTCGTCGCGGCGACCAGCACCGGCCGGCCGTGCTCGATCGCCCGCAGCCGGCCCATCGCCAGCTGCTGCCAGGTCTCGTTGCTGCGGCCGAACGTGGCATTGTTGGTCTGCACGACGATCATCTCGGAGTCGTGCGCGACGTCGTCGGATCAGCCCGTCGTACGCGACCTCGAAGCAGATCACGTCCCCGATCCGGGCCGGGCCGACGGTGAGGTTGCCGGGCCGGTCGCCGGCCGACGAAGTCGCGCTGGACCAGGTCGACGTCCTTGCTGACCACCCGGGCGATCGAGCGGAACGGGATGTACTCGGCGAACGGCACCGGGTGCCGCTTGACGTAGCTCTCCCCCGGCCCGGTGCGCGGGTCCCAGACGTAGGCGATGTTGCGGATCGTCGTGGCCGGGTCCGGGCCGTCGGCCAGCGTGCCGACCAGGATCGGCACGCCGACCGCCTTGGCCGCGCTGTCGATCAGCGCGTACGCGTCCGGGTTGCGGATCGGGTCGATGTCCGAGGCGTTCTCCGGCCAGAGCACGAGGTCCGGCTTGGCGACCCGGCCGGCCCTGGCGTCGGCGGCGAGCTTCAGCGTCTCCGTGACGTGGTTGCGCAGCACGGCCTCGCGCTGGGCGTTGAACTCGAGGCCGAGCCGCGGCACGTTGCCCTGCACGACCGCGACCGTGTACGGGCGGGTCTGGGTGGTCTGCCAGTCCCCCGCCGCCACCGCCGCGCCGGTCACCGCCGCCAGCGCGACCAACCCGGCCACCGCCGGCACCGCCGCCCGCACCCGCCCCCGTCGTGCGCCGGTGCTGCCGGTCCGGGCCGCGGTGTCACCCGGGTCGGCCGGGACGTCGCCAGGGTGCGCCGTCGCCGCGCCGTGCGCGCGGCGTCGGTGCCGCGCGTGCGGCGGGGGGCGTGGCCGGCGAGGGCCAGGGCGAGCGCGGCGAGCAGACTGCCGGCGAGCGCGACCGCGAAGGTGACCAGCGGTGCCCCGCCGTACGCGGACAGCCAGGCCAGCGGCGACTCCGCCTGGGCGAACGCCAGCCGCCCCCAGGGGAACCCGCCGAACGGCCCGCGGTCCCGCGCCGCCTCCTGCGCCACCCAGAGCGCCGCGCCCCACAGCGGCCAGCCCGGCAGCCGCGCGGTCACCGCCAGCCCGGCCCCGAGCGCGGCCATGAACGCGGCCTCGGCCGCGGCGAGGAGCAACCACGGCGCCGGGCCCGACGTAGATCCCGGTCCAGCTCAGCAGCGGGACGAAGAACGCGAGCCCGTAGACCAGCCCGACCCAGGCCCCGCGCCGGGCCCGGACACCGCGGGTGACCAGCGCGAACGCGGCGACCGAGACGATCGCCAGCGGCCAGATCCCGTACGGCGGGAAGGCGGCGACCAGCAGCCCGCCGGCGGCGGCCGCGCCGAGCAGCCGGGCCAGTGGATCGGCGTGCCGGCGCACCCAACCGGCCTCGGACCCGGCCGGCGCCGGCGGCGGCGCGGGCCGGTCGACCGCCGTCCCGACCGGGCGCGGGTCGGCCGTCGAGGTCATTCGCCCATGGTCCCATGACGCCATGTGCGGCCGGCGTGCTGAGATCGTCGGCGTGCTGGAGGTCTCCGCGCTCACCCGCCGGTTCGGCGAGCACACCGTGTTCGCCGACGTGTCGCTGGACCTGCCGCCGGGCGAGGCGGTCGTCGTGACCGGCCCGAACGGGGCCGGCAAGTCCACCCTGCTGCGCTGCGTCGCCGGGATCGACAAGCCGGACGGCGGCCGGGTGCGCTGGGACGGGCGGGAGCTGCGGGAGAGCGACCCCGCGGTCCGGGCGGCGCTGGCGGTGCTGCTCGACGACGCCGGGCTGTTCCCGGAGATGTCCGTGGCCGAGCACCTCGACCTGCTGGCCCGCGTGCACGGCGTGGCCGACCCGGACGAGGTGGTGGACGAGGTGCTCGGCGAGGTCGGCCTGACCGGGGCGGCCGACCAGCTGCCGGCCACGCTCTCGTCCGGCCAGCGGCAGCGGCTGCTGCTCGGCTCCTGCTTCGTCCGGCCCCGGCAGGTGCTCGTGCTGGACGAGCCGGAGCAGCGGCTCGACGTGCCCGGCCGGGCCTGGCTGGCGCAGCGGCTGGTGGCGGAGAAGGCGGCCGGGGTCGGGGTGCTGCTGTCCTGCCACGACCCGTCGCTGGTCGAGGCCGTCGCCGACTGGGTGCTCGAGCTGTGACCGCGATCCCGGCGACCGGCGCGGTCCCGCCGCCCGGGGTGGTGCGGGCGTACCGGCGGGCGGTTCGGCGCGGGCACGGCCGCGGCGTGCTGCGGACGGCGCTCGGGGCGACCTGGGACGTGGTCGTCGGCGTCGCGGTGCTCGGTGCGCTCGGCGCGCAGGCCGGCCGGCGGCTGGTGCACGGGGTGCCCTCGCACGGGAACGTGGTGTCGGCGGCGACCGGCGGGTGGCTGCTGGCCGCGGCGGCGGTGGCGCTGGCCGGCGCGGCGCTGCGGGGACTGGCGGCGGCCGGGCCGGTGTCGGCCCAGCCGGCCGCGGTCAGCTGGATCCTGGCCGGGCCGGTGGACCGGGCCGGCGTGCTCGCGCCGCGGTTCTGGCTGTCCGCGGCCGGCGCGACCGCGCTCGGCGCCGCCGTCGGGGCGCTGCTGCCGGTGCCCACCGACCCGGCCGTCGCCCTCGTGCTGACCGCCGCGGTCGCCGGCGCCGCGGTCGCGGCCGCCGCCTTCGCCTCCGCCGCCGCGGCCCAGCAACCCCGCGCCGGCCGCCGCGGGTCGGCCAGCTCCTCCGCCGCTGACCGCCAAGCCCGTGCCGTCCGCCGCGGGTCGGCCGCCGCTGACCCCCGATCCCGTGCCGTCCGCCGCTGGTCGGCCCCGTCGGTGGTGGGGACCGGGTTGCTGGTCGCCGCCGCGGCGGGTGGGTTGGTGGTCGCGGTGGCCGGGCTGGCCGGGCATCCGCTGCCGGCGGTGCCGGCCGGGCCGGTGCTCGCCGTGGTCGCCGTGGTCGCGGTGGTGGTCGCCGCGGTCGGCGGCTGGCGCGCGCGGGCCGGGCTCGGCGAGCTCGACCGCGGCACGCTCGCGTCCGGCGGGGCGCTCGTGCTCGGCGTCACCACGTCCGTGGCGTGGCTGGACACCAGCCTGCTGCGCGGCGTCGCCGACGAGCGGCGGTGGCGGGACCGCGCGACCGTGCGGAGCCGGCGGCTGCGCGGCAGCGGGCCGGTCGCGCTGCTGCGGGCCGACCTGCGGCGGCTGGGCCGGCAGCCGGACCGGGTCGTCGGCTATGCCGCGCTGGCCGTCGTGCCGTACGTGGTGGCCGCGGTCGCCGACCCGATCTGGGTCGCGGTGGCGCAGGTGCTGGCCGGGGCGCTGGCGGTCGGCCGGCTCACCGCCGGTCTGCGCACCGTGTCCGACCAGCCCGGGCTGCGGCGGATGCTGCGGGTCGACGACCGCAGCCTGTACGTGCTGCACACCGCGCTGCCGGCGGTCGGGGCGGTGCTGTGGATGGCGGCGACCGCGCCGGCTCTGGTCGCGGCCGGCGACCCTGCGCTGGCCGGCACGGCGGCGGCCGGTGAGCCGGCGCTGGGGGCCGCCGTCGCGGCGGCCGTCGGCGCGCTGGCCGCCGCGGTCCGGGCGGCGACCCGGCCGCCGCTGAACTACAACTCGATCGTCGTCCCGGACGTCGGTTTCGGTGCCGCCCCGGTCGGGCTGATCGCCCAGGTGCTCCGCGGCGCGGACGTCGCGCTCCTGCTCGCCGGCCTGATCCTGGCCGGCGCCGGCTACCCCGTCCGCCTCGCCGTCGCCACCGTCGCGCTCGCCTGGTCCCTCCGCACCCCCTCCGCCGACTGACCCCAGCCACCACCCCACCCTCGTCAGCCCGACCGGCGCCGGCGGCCGGGGGCGGTCGGGCGTCGGTGGGAACTCCTACGGCCGGCCGCGGCGGGGGCCGGGGCCGCCCCAGCGGACGCGGATGCGCGTGCGCCAGTCGGCGAGGACAGCGGGATCGCCCGAGCTCTCGATCTCGCCGGACGGACGGTTCCAGAGCAGCAGGTGGAGATCGGACGCCGGCCCGCGCAGCACCAGGTCGGCGTCGCCCGCCGCCGCCGCGTCCCGGACCGGCTCGGCGCCGAGGCGCACCAACCAGCCACGGTCGGCGTCGGTCGGCAGCACCCCGAGCGCCGGCCCCGGGTCGCCGTCCTTCGACCGCCGGGCCGCGAACCCGCCGACCAGCTCGTCGATCCCGTCCAGCGCCTCGGCCCGGTCGAACGGGGTGATCGGCCCGCCGCCGGACTCGACGTCGGCGCGGTGGATGCCGGTCTCGTGGGTCTGCCGCCTGGCCCAGAACGCCAGCGGCGAGGGCGCCGGCAGGAACGTGAACGCCGACACGTCGGGGTCGGCCGACGAGAGCGTGTCCACCAGCGCGGCGTGCCCGGCCCGGAACCACTCGACCAGCTCGGTCCCGGCCAGGCCGGCGCCGTCGTCGTCGGGGTAGCGGGAGTGGTCGCGCCCGCCGTCGCGCACGGCCGCGGCCGCCCACCGGTGCACCAGCCCGGTGTGCCGGACGACGTCGCCGACCTGCCAGGCCGGGCAGCCGGGCACCGGGGCCGCATGGTCGACCCGGTCGGCGGCGGCCGCGAGCAGGGACCCTTCGGTCGTCAGCGCGGCGAGATGCTCGGCGATCTCCATGCCGGCACTGTGCCAGCCCGGTCCGACAGAAACGCCGGGGGCAAGGGCAGGGAGGACGGGGCTGCGAGGGCCGGGAGTCCGCCGGCCGGCGGACCCCCGCGCCCAGCGCCCATGTCACCGGGGCGGCAGGCAAAACGCAGTGGTTGGCGGGAAACCTTCGGACCGACCGGGTGTGCCGCGGGCTGCGACCACCTCGACCGTTGTCTAGTGACCCCCCGTGCGACCCCCACGCTCATCGGTGGCGGTCCCCCCACCACCGTGCCTGCACGATCCGACCGACGCGTCCTGCGTTCACCGCCTCGCACGGACCTGGCTCCCGGAACGTCTCCCGGGGGCCCGCCGTGGCGGCGAGCACCGACGCTGGACGCAGGATCGGACGCTCCCCGACATGTGACCCGGTGACGATAGCGATCCCCGTTCGGATGCTGTCAACGCCCCCGTGACCTGCTGTTATTGCCGAATTCCCAGGCCAGGACCGTGATCGGTGATCACGGGTCCGAACCGGTCAACGGCGTGTCAATCGGCGACACGCCGGAGAAAGTTTCTCACCCGGTCAGGGGACCACGACCGTACCGCGGGCCCGGACCACGACGACCGGCTCGGCCAGCACCTCGGCGGCCGATGCCGACCGCTCCGGCGCCGCCCGGCAGAGCACCCGCGCGGTGAATTCGACCTCCCGCGACCGGGTGCCGACCCGGACCAGCTCGGCCGTCGCCTCCAGCACGTCGCCGGCCCGGACCGGCGCCTCGAACGCCACCGACGAGTACCCGGCGAACAGGCTCTCGTCCCCGTCGGTACGGATGCACAGCTCGGTCGCCACGTCGCCGAACATGCCCAGCACGTACGCGCCGTCGACCAGCGAGCGCCGTAGTGGGCGTGCGAGTAGGGCACGTACCGGCGGTGGGTGACCGACTGCCCGACCTCGGCCCGGCTCACCGGTCCCACCCGGTCCGCAGCATGTGCGCCAGGTACGAGGCGACCTCGCCGGGCGTGGTGCCCTTGCCGAAGATCCGGTCCACGCCGAGCGCCTCGGTCGCGGTCACGTCGAAGCGCGGCCCGCCGACCACGACCAGCGGCCGGCCCGGCTTCGGCCAGGCGCGGCCCGGATCGCCTCGGCCAGCTCGCGGGTGTTGCGCAGGTGCGCGTCCTTCTGCGTGACGACCTGGGAGACCAGGATCGCGTCCGCCTTCTCCGCCCTGGCCCTGGTCAGCAGGCTCCGGGACGAGCACCTGGGCGCCGAGGTTGACCACCGCCGCCCTACGGCTGGGTGCCGTCGCCATTGCCGGCCGAGAAGCTCGCCGGGTCGGCCCCGGACAGGCCGGCCAGCCGCAGCGTGGCCCGCTCCACCGACACGGTCGGGTGGCTGCGGGCCATCTCGATCACCGGCTCGGCCGCCGGCGCGGCCAGCCGCCGCGCCTCGGCGACCACCCTCGGGTCGAGGTTCAGCTTGCCTGTCACGACACCTTCCAGATCGTCCGTCCATTCGCGACCGTGCGCAGGCAGCGCGGCGGTGGCGCGGCCAGGTCCGGGAACTCCGCCGTGTCCCAGACCGCCAGGTACGCCGGCGCGCCCGGGGCGAGCGTGCCGCCCGGCCGGTGCGCGGCCGCCCAGCCGCCGGCGGTGTGCGCGGCGAACGCGGTCGCGGTGTCCACACGCGACTCGGGTGCGTGGTGGTGCACCGCGGCCCGGACGCCCTCCCACGGGGCCAGCGGGGTCACCGGCGCGTCCGAGCCGAACGCGAGCGGCATGCCGGCCGCGGCCAGCCCGGCGAACGGGTTGGAGGCCAGCGACCGCTGCACCCCGAGCCGGTCGGTGTAGAGGCCGAGCTCGCCGCCCCAGAGCGCGTCGAAGGCCGGTTGCACGCTGGCCACCACGCCGAGCCGGCCGAGCGTCGTGGCGGCCCGGTCGGGGACGAGCTCGAGGTGCTCGACCCGGTGCCCGGCGGCCCGGAACGCTGCCTCGCCGACCTCGTCGGCCGCGGCGGCCATCCCGGCCGCGACGGCGGCCACCGCGGCGTCGCCGATCGCGTGGAAGCCGGCCTGCAGGCCGGCCCGGGTGCACAGCACGACGTGCTCGCGGATCTGGTCCACCGACAGGTACGCGTGGCCGTGCTCGCCCGGAGCGTCCACATAGGACTCGCTGAAGCAGGCGGTGTGCGAGCCGATCGAGCCGTCGGCGAACAGGTCGCCGGCCGCGCCGAGCGCGCCGAGCGCGCGGGCGGTGTCCACACCGGACGGTCCGGGCTCCCCCCAGTACGGGAAGACCGACGGCGCCGGCTCGTCCCGGGCCAGCGCCAGCAGGTCGAGCAGGTCGTCGGTGCCGGACAGGTCGGGGCCGGCGAGCTCGTGCACGGCGCCGATGCCGAGCTGCGCGGCCCGGGTCAGCGTGGCCCGCTGGAAGTCGCGGCGCTGGCCCGGGGTCATCGTGTCCCGGGCGGCGCGGCGGGCGGCGTGGTGCGCGTCGCGGGTCAGGTGGCCGGAGTCGGCCCAGCCGGCCAGGCCGCGGGCCTCGGGCACCGCGGCGAGCAGGGCCGACGAGACGACCGCGGAGTGGACGTCGACCCGGGACAGGTAGACCACCGACCCGTACGAGGCCCGGTCGAGCTCGGCGCTGGTCGGCGGGCGGCGCTCCGGCCATCGGGTCTCGTCCCAGCCGTGGCCGAGCAGCGGGCGGCCGCCGGCGGCGCGGGTGGCCCGCTCGACCCGGTCCAGCGCGTCGCCGAGCGAGGTGGTGTCGGTGAGGTCGAGGCCGAGCAGGGCCAGGCCGGTGGAGGTGGCGTGCACGTGCGCGTCGACGAAGGCCGGCGTGATCAGCCGGTCGCCGGCCTCGACGGTCTCGTCGGCCGGGCCGGCGTCGGCGGCGGCGCCGACCCAGGCGATCTCGCCGCCGTCGGACGAGCAGCGCGCGTCGGATCGCCGGGTGCGTACACCCGGCCGCGGTAGAGGGTGGTGCCCATCGGATCAGTCTGCTGCCAGCCGGGCGTCGAACAGCATCCGCACGCCGGGATCGGTCCGGACCAGGTCGAGGGCCGGCTCGACGGCCTCGCCCGCGCGCGCGGCGCGATCTCGGCGGACGCGTCCAGCCGCTGCGCCGCCTGCGGCAGCACCCCGGCCGGGGACACCACGCGGTCCAATCCGATCGCGCTCACGACGGTACCTCTTCCTGAGTTTGGGGTATGCAACCGGAGGACTTGCGGTCTGGCGGCTGTGACGCGGGACAGTTTCCATCTATCCTGCCAGTGTCAGACGCGTACGGGAAAGCCGAGGAGGGGCCGTGGAACAGCCGTACCGGTACGACCGCCGACCCTTGGTCGAGCCCGACCACCGCCGGCTGCCGGCGTTCAAGGACGTCACCGACGCCGAGTGGCGTGACGTCCAGTGGCAACGGTCACACTGCGTGAAAAACGTGCGGCAGCTGCGCGCCGTCTGGGGCGACCTGGTCGGCGACGAGTTCTACGCCGACCTGGAGCGCGACCAGGCCGAGCGGGCGACGATGTCGCTGCTGGTCCCGCCGCAGATGCTCAACACGATGGTGCCGACCGAGGCACCCAGCACCGACGCGGTGTACGCCGACCCGGTCCGCCGCTACATGCTTCCGGTCCACTCCGACCGCGACCCGGACTGGCCGTCGCACCCGCTGGCCACCCGCGACTCGCTGCACGAGCAGGAGATGTGGGCGGTCGAGGGGCTGACCCACCGCTACCCCACCAAGGTGCTGGCCGAGATCCTGCCCACCTGCCCGCAATACTGCGGGCACTGCACCCGGATGGACCTGGTCGGCAACTCGACGCCGCAGGTCGCGAAGCTGAAGTTCGTGGCAAAGCCGGTCGACCGGCTGGACGCGATGATCGACTACCTGCACCGCACGCCGGGCGTGCGCGACGTCGTGGTGTCCGGCGGCGACGTGGCCAACATGCCGTTCCCGCGGCTGGAGTCGTTCGTCTCCCGGTTGATGGAGGTCGACTCCATCCGCGACATCCGGCTGGCGACCAAGGCGCTGATGGGCATGCCGCAGCACTGGCTGCAGCCCGAGGTCCGGGAGGGCATGGCCCGGCTGGCCGCGCACCGCCCGCGACCGCGGCATCAGCCTGGCGATCCACACCCACGTCAACGCCGCCCAGCAGGTCACCCCGCTGGTCGCCGAGGCGGCCGCGGCCATGCTCGAGGCCGGCGTGCGGGACGTGCGCAACCAGGGCGTGCTGCTGCGCGGCACCAACGACTCGGCCGAGGCGCTGCTCGACCTGTGCTTCGCGCTGCTCGACGAGGCGCGGATCATGCCGTACTACTTCTATCTCTGCGACATGATCCCCAACTCGGAGCACTGGCGGCTCGCGGTCTGGCAGGCGCAGCAGCTCCAGCACGCGATCATGGGCTACCTGCCCGGTTTCGCGACGCCGCGACTGGTCTGCGACGTCCCGTACGTGGGCAAGCGCTGGGTCCACCAGGTCGACGAGTACGACCGCGCGAACGGCATCTCGTACTGGACGAAGAACTACACGACCGCGCACGACGCGTCCGACCCGGGCGCCCTGCGCAGGCGGTACGCGTACCACGACCCGATCCGGACCCTGCCGCCCGCCGGCCAGGAGTGGTGGCAGGCCCAGGTGCGCGAGCCGGGCGCGAGCCGGAGCTGGTCGCCACCTCGGCCTGAGCTCGGCCCCGACACGGGGCTGACCGCGCTTTACCGGGGCGAACCGGCACGGCAGGCTGGACCACCACTGGTCAGCCGACGCCGATGCCGGGGGTGCAGCTGCGCCATGCCGAGGGTGCGTCGTGCGTGCTGCTGGCCGGGCGGGCCGCGCTGGCCGCCGTGGTCGCCGCGCCGCTGCTGGCCGGCTGCGGCGGCGGGGGCGGCGGCGTGACCCTGCACTGGTACGTGGGCCAGGAGGCCTCCGGCTCCTACCGGGAGGCCGCCCAGCGCTGCACCGACGCCTCGGCCGGCCGCTACCGGATCAGCCTGGAGCCGCTGCCGAGCAACGCCGACGCGCAGCGCCAGCTGGTCGTGCGCCGGCTGGCCGCCCGGGACCGCACCGTCGACCTCATCGGCATGGACGTGATCTGGACCGCCGAGTTCGCCGAGGCCGGCTGGCTGCGGCCGTGGGTCGGCGCCCGGGCCGCGCAGGTCTCCGCCGGTGTGCTGGCCGGGCCGCTGGCCACCGCCCGCTACCGCGGCGTGCTCTGGGCCGCCCCGTTCACCAGCAACAGCCAGCTGCTCTGGTATCGCAAGTCCCGCACCGGCACGGTCCCGGCCACCTGGGACGAGCTGATCACCGCGGCCGAGGCGCTGCCGCGCCGGGCAGCGGGAGGTCGCCGTGCAGGGCGGCCGGTACGAGGGCTACACGGTCTGGGTCACCGCGCTGCTCGCCTCGGCCGGCACCGAGCTGGTCGTCGACGCCGACCGGCCGGACCGGGCCAGGGCCGGGCTCGCGCCCGGACCGACCGAGCAGGCGCTCGGCGTGATCCGCCGGCTGGCCACCTCGCCGGTGGCCGACCCGGGGCTGTCGGTGGCGACCGAGCAGGACACCCGGCAGGCGATGCTGTCCGGCGCGGCGTCGTACTCGCTGAACTACCCCGGGTTCTACGCCGCCGCCCGGGCCGAGCAGCCCGGCCTGGTCGACGACCTCGGCTGGGCCCGCTACCCGGCGGTCGTCGCCGGCCGGCCGTCCCGGCCGCCGCTGGGCGGGATCAACCTCGGCGTGAGCGCGTACTCGCCGCATCCGGAGCAGGCCTTCGACGCCGCCGCCTGCCTGCGTGGCGCCGCCAACCAGGTGCTCGGCGCCACCCGGGGCAGCCTGCCGCCGACGATCGCCGCCGTGTACGACGACCCGGCGGTGGTGCGGCAGTTCCCGTTCGGCCGGCTGCTGCGGGAGTCGATCGCGGCCGCCGCGCCGCGGCCGGCGACCCCGGCGTACAGCGACGTGTCGCTCGCGGTGCAGCAGGTCCTGCACCCGCCGGCGTCGGTCGACCCGGCCCGGGACGTGCCCGAGCTGCGCCGGACGATCGACGACGCGCTCGCCTCCAAGGCGCTGCTGTGAGGCGACCGGCTGCCCGCGGCGACACGGGCGGACCGCCGCCCGACGGTCCCGGCGCCGCACCGATCGGCGCGGTGACCGCGGTGGCGCACCGCCCCGGCCGGGTCCGGCGCCGGCGGCGGCCGCGGGCCGGCCGGCGCGGCGCCTGGCTGCTCACCGCCCCGGCCGTGGTCGTCATGCTGGCGGTCTCCGGCTACCCGGTGGTGTACGGGGTCTGGCTCTCGCTGCAGCGCTACGACCTGCGCTTCCCGGCCCAGCGCGGGTTCGTCGGGCTGGACAACTACGCGGCCGTGCTGTCCGCGCCGGTGTTCTGGGCCGACCTGGCCGCGACCGCGGTCATCACCGTGCTCGCGGTCGGCCTGGAGCTGGCCGCCGGGCTCGGCATCGCGCTGATCCTGCGCCGCGGGCTGGCCGGCCGGCGCGCGCTCAACGCCGCGCTGCTGCTGCCGTACGGGATCATCACGGTGGTGGCCGCGTTCGCCTGGCAGTACCTGGCCACGCCGAGCCTGTCGTTCCTCACCGACCGGGCCTGGCTGGGCGAGCGCTGGTCGTCGTTCGCGGTGATCATCGCGACCGAGGTGTGGAAGGCGACGCCGCTCGTCGCGCTGCTGCTGCTGGCCGGGCTGGCCGCGGTGCCCGAGGAGCTGATGGAGACGGCCAGGCTGGACGGGGCCAGCGCCTGGCAGCGGTTCGGCCGGGTGCTGCTGCCGGCGATCCGGCCGGTGCTGCTGGTCGTGCTGCTCTACCGGACGCTGGACACGGTGCGGGTCTTCGACACCGTGTTCATCCAGACCAACGGCGCGAACGGCACCGAGACCCTCTCGCTGCTCGCGTACGGCCAGCTGGCCGGGCGGCTCAACCTCGGCCTCGGCTCGGCCGTGTCGATGCTGCTGTTCCTGCTCGCCGCGGCGATCGCGGTCGGCTTCGTCTGGGTGTTCCGGGCCGACCTGCGCGAGCTGTCCCGGGGGCCGGGATGAGGCGCGCCGGCTGGTACGCCGGCACGGTCGCCGTCCTCGTGGTCGCGCTGCTGCCGGTGCTGTGGATCGTCTCGCTGTCGCTGAAGTCGCCGGCCACGATCACCGACAAGCGGCTGTGGCCGGTCGACCCGACGCTGGAGAACTACCGCAGCATCGCGGGCTCCGCGCTGTTCACCCGGGCGCTGCTCAACTCGGTCGGCATCGGGCTGATCACCACCGTGCTCGCGGTCGCGCTGGCCACCCCGGCC
Organism: uncultured Actinomycetota bacterium; assembly: GCA_963770145.1. Taxonomy (GTDB): domain Bacteria; phylum Actinomycetota; class Actinomycetes; order Mycobacteriales; family CADCTP01; genus CADCTP01. The sequence goes on from CAVYOJ010000014.1 coordinate 425,951, forward strand.
GCGTACGCGCTGACCCGGCTGCGGTTCCGGGGCAAGGCGCTGGTGCTGCCGCTGACCCTGGCCGTCGCGGTGTTCCCGCCGATGGCGCTGGTCGGGTCGCTGTTCGACCTGTGGCGGGCGCTGGGGCTCTACGACACCTGGCCCGGGCTGATCATCCCGTACCTGTCGTTCGCGCTGCCGCTGGCGATGTGGACGCTGACCGCGTTCTTCCGCGGGCTGCCGTGGGAGATGGAGGAGGCCGCGCAGGCCGACGGGGCCACGCCGTGGCAGGCGTTCCGCCGGGTGCTGGTGCCGCTGGCCCGCCCGGGCGTGCTCACCGCGGCGATCCTGGTCTTCTTCTTCGCCTGGAACGACGTGGTGTTCGCGATCTCGCTGACCTCGTCGGACCGGTCCCGCACGGTGCCGGCGGCGCTGGCGTTCTTCCCGGGCGACGAGCGGTTCGCCGAGCCGGTCGGCAGCATCGCCGCCGCGGCGGTCGTGGTCACCGTGCCGGTGCTGGTGGCGACGCTGGTCTTCCAGCGCCGGCTGGTCGCCGGGCTGACCGCCGGGGTGGCGCGGCCGTGAGCCGGATCGAGCTGGCCGGGCTGTCCGCGCTGCGCACCGGACGGCACCGCCGCGGTGCTGCACGAGATCTCGCTGGCCGTCGAGGACGGCGAGCTGCTCACCGTGCGTCGGCCCGTCCGGGTCCGGCAAGACCACGCTGCTGCGGGCGCTGATCGGGCTGGCCGACACCCCGGCCGGCACGGTGCGGCTGGACGGCGAGGACGCCACCGACTGGGCCCCGGCCGAGCGGGACATGGCGATGGTCTTCCAGGACCACGCGCCGTACCCGCACCTGCGGGTCCGGGACAACCTCGCGCTGCCGCTGCGGCTGGCCGGGCTGCCCGGCGGGCGAGGTGGCCGAGCGGGTGCGGGAGGTGGCCGACCGGCTGGAGCTGACCGTGCACCTCGACCGCTGGCCGAGCCAGCTCTCCGGCGGGCAGCGGCAGCGGGTGGCGCTCGGGCGGGTGCTGGTCCGGCCGGCGCCGGTCGCGTACCTGCTGGACGAGCCGCTGTCGGCGGACCCGGCGCTGCGCGGCCGGCTGCGGGCGCTGGTCGCCGGCACCACGACCGTCTGGGTCACCCCGGACGTGGCCGAGGCGGCGCGCGGTCGGCGACCGGGTCGCGGTGCTCCGGGACGGCCGGCTGGCCCAGCTCGGCACCGCGCAGGACCTGGCCGAGCGGCCGGCCAGCCTGGACGTGGCCGCGCTGGCCCCGCTGACCGTGCTGCCCGGCTCGATCCAGGACGGGTCGCTGCGGCTGCCGATCGGCACGCTGCCGACCGACCGGCCGGACCGGGACCCGGTGCTGGTCGGGATCCGGCCGGCCGACCTGCGCCCGGACGGCGACGGGGTGCGGCTCACGCTGCTGGCCGGCGACGACGGGGTCGAGCCGGACGGGACCGTGCGGCTGCGGCACCCGGCGCTGTCCCGGGCGGCCGAGCAGGACCCCGCGGTCTCGCCCGGACGTGCTGGCCCGGGTCGACCCGGCCGGCGCGCCGCGGCGGTGCCCGTCGTCCTCGACCCGGCCCGGGTGCTGCTGTTCGACCCGGAGACCGGCGCCGCGCTCTAGCGAGTCAGTCGGCGTGGGCGCCGAGCAGCCGGCCGATCGTCTCGTCGTCCCAGGAGTGGCTGCGCAGCAGCTGGTAGCGCTCGCAGGACAGCCGCAGGTAGCCCTCGGCGTCGGTGCCGTCGGTGAGCAGCCCGGTCCGCCGCAGCACCTCGACGGCCGGCTCGAACTCCTCGGTGAACCAGACCTCGGCGGCCTCCCGGCGGTCGAGCATCCGGCCGCGCTGCTGCATGTAGCGGAAGCTCCAGGCCTCGACCATCTCGGCCAGCGTGCCGAAGTCCTCGCCCCGGTGCAGCTCGACCCGGGCCCGCATCCGCGGCGGCAGCGGCACCCGCTCGGCGAACACCCGCTCGTGGCCCTTGGTCGGCAGGTCCTCCAGCCGCAGGTTCCGGCCGGCGCCGACCGCGGTGAGCACCTCGATCACGTGCGCGTTGATCGTGGTCCAGCCCAGCGCCCGGCCGACCGCGACCCGGTGGTGGCCGTCGATGACGAAGTGCACGTCGCCGATCCGGTAGACGTCGATCGGCGGCACCTCCTCGCCCCGGCGCAGCGCCGCGTCGATGCGCGCGAACCGCCGCTCCATCTCGTCCGAGGTCGGCCGGAACAGCCGGTCGAAGCCGGTGTTGCGGTCCACCGAGCCGACCACCGAGTCGATCTCGATGACCTGCTCGCCGAGGTCGCGCTCGCCGCGCCGGCCGAGCGCCGCGACCACCTCGTCGAACGGCAGCAGCACGTCGTACGTCGCCGAGCGGCCGTGCAGCCGGCGGCGGACCGCGGACATGGCGGCCCGGCGCCGCGCGCGGAGGAAGTCGTCGCGGGCGTCCTGCTGCGGGAAGCCGGTGTCGGTCGCCATCGCCGACCAGTCTGACGCCCGAGCGTGTCCGGCAACAGCGCGGCTTATAACACGTCCGGACCTGTACTCACCGGTAACCAGCTCGCGAGACTGAAGATCCCCTCCCCGGGAAGGCAGGTGGCACCGTGGCCGCTGCTCCTTCTCCGATCGCCCGCCGGCTGGTCGCGCTGGCCGGCGGGACGCTGCTCACGGCCGGCCTGCTCGTGGTCGCCGGCTCCGCCTCCCCCGCCGCGGCGGCGCCCGGCACCGGTCCGACGGCGGTGGTCGCCCTCGGCGACTCGGCCATCTCCGGCGAGGGCGCCGGCGCGTACGAGCCGGGCACCAACGGACCGGGCGGCGACTTCTGCCACCGCTCGACCAGGGCGCTGATCAAGCAGACCGCGATCCCCGGCATCCAGAGCCAGGATCAGCCTGGCCTGCTCCGGTGCGGCCAGCTCGGACGTGCGGATCAACGGCACCACGCACTACACCGAGCCGTCGCAGGCCGACCGGCTGCGCGCCGTCGCGCGGGACAACGACGTGAAGATGATCGTGCTGCAGATCGGCGCGAACGACGACCCGCAGTTCGCCGGACACCGTGCTGTCCTGCGTCGAGGCCTGGGCCAACCCGTTCGGACCGCCGCTGCTCGGCCGCGCTGGCCAGCCAGTGGCCGGCCCGGGTCGCGGCGATGGCGCCGAAGGTCGAGGCGGTCGTCACCGACGTGCGGACGGTCATGCGCCAGGCCGGGTACGCGGACTCGGCGTACCAGTTCGTGCTGCAGTCGTACGCGTCGCCGTTCACCGAGAACATGAACTCGATCACGCACGCGTTCGAGGGTTGCCCGATCCGGATCGCGGACGCGCGGTTCTCCCGCACCCAGGCGGTCGGGCAGCTGTCCGCGGCGCTGCGCGGGGTGGCCCAGCGGACCGGCGTGCGGTTCCTCGACCTGGCCCGGGCCACCGAGGGCCGCGAGGCCTGCAACCGGTCCACCTCGACCCACTGGATCACGCCGCTGACCGTCGACGTGGGCACGCTGCTGCACTCGGCCGACCCGAGCCACATCGTGCAGCAGTCGTTCCACCCGAACGCCGCCGGGCACGCGCAGCTCGGCCGCTGCCTGACCGAGTTCTACGCCGACGGGCTCGCCGAGGGCTCCTGCCTGCGCGGCGCCGACGGCAACCTGCACGCGGTGACGGCCGGCAGCACCGCCGCCCACCGGCTCCGGGTGCGCCATGGCCGGCGCCGGTGGTCAGCTGACCAGCGCTCCGGGCGCGGGTTCTCCGCCTCGGCCGGACCTCGGCCAGGGTCGGCGGGTCCGCGCCCGGCGCGGGCGCAGGTCAGCGACGCGACCAGGCGGCCCGGTCGAGCACGGCGGGCAGGTCGACCGCCGGCCAGCCCGGCCTTGCCCGCGGCCGAGCGCGCCCCGCTCGGCCAGCGCGCCGAGCAGCCCGGCGCTGAACGCGTCGCCGGCGCCGACGGTGTCGACCACGTCGACCGGCGGCGCGTCCCGGTGCACCGCGGTCGCCGGTCCGGCCCGAGCGCCACCGCGCCGTCCGGGCCGAGGGTCACCACGACCAGCTCCGGGCCGGCCGCCGGCCCACCGCCGGTCGCCGCGGCCACCGGCTCCTCGCCCGGGTAGAGCCAGGCCAGGTCCTCGGAGCTGACCTTCACCAGGTGCGCCAGCCCGACCACCCGCTCGACCGCGGCCCGGCCCGGCCTCGACCGGCCCGAGCTTGGCCATCCGCACGTTCGGGTCGTAGCTGATCGTCGTGCGGCCGCCGGCCGCGACCCGGGCCAGCAGGTCGAGCGATCCGGCTCGCGCCGGGCTCCAGCTCCAGCGCGAGCGAGCCGGTGTGCAGCGCGTCCGGCTCGTCGTCGACCACGCCGGCCAGCTCGGCCTCGGTCCACTGCCAGTCGGCGGTGCCGGCGGTCCAGAAGTCGTACGCGGGCCACGCCGTCGTCGTCGAGGGTCGCCACCGCGAGCGTGGACGGCTCGGCGGCGTCGACCACGTGCCGCGGGTCGACGCCGGACGTCGGCGAGGTGGGCGCGGAACAGCTGCGCCGAACGGGTCCCGGGACAGCCGGGCGGCCAGCGACACCGGCTGGCCGAGCCGGCCGAGGCCGACCGCGACGTTGAGCGGGCTGCCGCCCGGATGGGCGAGGAAGCGCCGGTCCCCTTCGGCGACGAGGTCGACGATCGCCTCGCCCAGCACGGTCAGCATGCGCGGACACTATCGGCGCCGCCCGCGCCGATCTCGCGAGGTACGCGAGACCCCGGCAGCGGATCACCAGACGGCGGGCGGGCGGTCCTCGTACGGGGTGGAGAGCACGACCGTGGTCCGGGTCGAGACGTTGGCCCGGGACCGGATCTCCTGCAGCAGCGACCTCCAGCGCGCCCGGCCCCTCGACCCGCACCTTGAGGATGTAGGACTCGTCGCCGGCCACGCTGTGGCAGGCCTCGATCGCGGTCAGCCCGGCCAGCCGGTCCGGCACGTCGTCCGACCTGGGCGGCGTCGATCGGCTTGACCGAGACGAACGCGGTCAGCGGCAGGCCGAGCAGAGTCGGGGTCGAGCCGGGCGCCGTAGCCGCGGATCACGCCGCGCTGCTCCAGCCGCCGGACCCGCTGGTGCGCTGCCGACACCGACAGGCCGACCCGCTCGGCAAGGTCGGTGTAGCTGGCCCGGCCGTCCGCGGCCAGCTCCCGCACCAGCCGCCGGTCGACCGCATCGAGCTGCTCCACGAACACGACGTTACTCAGAGTTCGCGGAGAGTGCGGCTGGTGCGGTTGAGCCGCTCGGACCCGGTCTCGGTGACGACCACGATGTCCTCGATCCGGGCGCCGTGCCGGCCGGCCAGGTAGATGCCCGGCTCCACGCTGAACGCCATGCCCGGCTCCAGCGGGCGGGTGTTGCCGCCGACGATGTACGGGTCCTCGTGCGTGAGCACGCCGATCCCGTGCCCGGTGCGGTGCAGGAACGCCTCGCCGTACCCGGCCGCGGTGATCACGTCCCGGGCGGCCGCGTCGACGGACTCGGCCGGCACGCCCGGGCGGACCGCGGCCACCGCCGCCTCCTGGGCCGCCTGCAGCACCGCGTAGTACGCGGCGAACTCGGCCGGCGGCTCGCCCAGCACGTACGTGCGGGTGGAGTCCGAGCAGTAGCCGTCCGCGGTGGTGCCGCCGATGTCGACGACCACCGGCTCGCCCGCGCCGATCACCCGGTCGGACACCTCGTGGTGCGGGCTGGCCCCGTTCGGCCCGGAGGCGACGATCGCGAAGTCGACGCTCGCGTGCCCCTCGGCGAGGATCGCCTCGGCGATGTCCCGGCCGACCTCCCGCTCGGTCCGGCCCGGCCGCAGCCACTCGGCCATCCGCTCGTGCACCCGGTCGATCGCCGCGCCGGCCGCCCGCAGCGCCTCGACCTCGTCCGGCGCCTTGCGCTCGCGCAGCGGCCCGAGCACCGGGCTGGCCAGCTCCTGGGTCGCGTCCGGCATGGCCGCGCGCAGGCCGAGCACCTTGGCCGCGTGCATGTAGTCGTCGACCGCGACCCGCCCGGCCGAGCGCGGCAGCTGCTTGGCCACCAGCCCGTACGGGTCCTCGCCGTCGGCCCAGTCCAGCACCTCCAGGCCGAGCCCGCCGAGCGGGGAGGCCAGCGCGGCCGGCCGCTCCAGCTTCGGCACCACCAGCACCGGGTCGCCGGTCGCCGGCAGCACCAGGCAGGTGATCCGCTCGGCGCCGTGGCCGGGGTAGCCGGTGAGGTAGCGCAGGTCGGCGCCGGAGCCGATCAGCAGCGCGTCGAGACCGGCCGCCGCGGTGGCGGCACGCGCCCTGGCCAGGCGGTCAGCGAAGTTCACGGCGTCGAGTGTGCCAGGGTAGGCCGGTGCTGATGCTGCTGGACTCGGCGAGCCTCTACTTCCGTGCCTTCCACGGCGTGCCGGAGTCGGTGACCGCTCCGGACGGGACACCGGTCAACTCGGTGCGTGGCTTCCTCGACATGATCGCGTTCCTGGTTCGCAGCCGCCGGCCGGACCGGCTGGTGGCCTGCCTCGACCTGGACTGGCGGCCGGCGTTCCGGGTCGCGGCGGTGCCGTCGTACAAGGCGCACCGGGTCAGCCCGAGGGGCGGCGAGACCGTGCCGGACGGGCTGGTGCCGCAGATCCCGGTGATCATGGAGGTGCTCGACGCGCTCGGCATCGCCGCGGTCGGCGCCGACGGCTTCGAGGCCGACGACGTGATCGGCACGATCGCGCACGCCTCGACCGAGCCGGTCGAGGTGGTCAGCGGCGACCGCGACCTGTTCCAGGTGGTCCGCGACTCGCCGCCGGTGCACGTGCTCTACGTCGGCAAGGGCGTGCGCAACCTCGAGGTGATGGGCGAGTCGGAGGTCGCGGCCAAGTACGGCGTGCCCGGGCGCGGGTACGCCGACTTCGCGGTGCTGCGCGGCGACCCGAGCGACGGGCTGCCCGGGGTCAAGGGCGTCGGGGAGAAGTCGGCCGCCGCGCTGGTGACCAAGTTCGGCTCGCTCGACGCGATGGTGACCGCGCTCGACGCCGGCACCGACAGCGGCTTCCCGGCCGGCAGCCGGGCCAAGCTGGTCGCCGCGCGCGACTACCTGGCGGCGGCGCCGGCGGTGGCCAGGGTGCGCACCGACGCGCCGCTGCCCGACTACGACGCGACCGTGCCGGTCGAGCCGGCCGACCCGGGCCGGCTGGTCGAGCTGGCCGAGCGGTGGAACCTCGACGCGCCGCTCAACCGGCTGCTGTCGGCGCTGCCGAAGCAGCCGAAGGGCTAGCCCGGGCTAGGACCCGGTCGGCCGCCAGGTGTAGTCGCCGTCGGCGGAGGCGACGGTCACCTGGATCTTCTGCTGCGAGCGGCCCTGGATGTCGCAGGTGAACGTCTCGCCCTTGGCCACCTTCTGGTTGTCCGGGCAGTTGACCACGATCGTCGACCCGCCGAACTTCTCCTTGTACTGCTGGGAGATCGTCGAGTTGAGCGCGGTCGCGTCGAACACCTTCGGCCGCAGCGCGAGGAAACCGAACACGCCGCCGAGCACGATCAGCACCGCGACGACGCCGAGCACCGCGAACAGCGCGCCGCGGCCCTTCTTCGGCGGGGCCGCGGTCGGCGAGTAGCCGGGCTGCCCGTACTGCTGACCGTACGGCTGCTGGTAGCTGGTCGGGCCGTAGCCGGCGCTGCCCGTACTGCTGGGCTGCCCGTACTGCTGGGCCTGGCCGAACTGCTGCGGTCTGCCCGTACGCCGGGAACTGCTGGGTCGACTGCGGGCCGCCGTACTGGTCGTAGCCCTGCTGGCCGCCGTAGCCGCCCTGGCCGTACTGCTGGCCGCTGTCGTAGCCGGGCTGGCCGGCCGGCTGGTCGTAGCCGGGCTGGCCGGTGTCGTAGCCGGGCTGGCCGGTGTCGTAGCCGGGCTGGCCGGGTCGTAGCCGGGCTGGCTGCTGCTGGTCCCAGCCTGCTGGCCGGTGTCGTAGCCGGGCTGCCCGTAGGCCGGGGCGGAGCCGTACTGCTGGGGCGGCTGGGCGCCCTGCTGGCCCCAGCCCTGCTGGCCCCACTGCTGGGTCGGCTGGGCGCCGGAGTCGTAGCCGCCGGGCTGGCCGGCCGGAGGCCCCCAGCCGCCCTGCGCGGGCTGCGCGCCGGACGGCTGGCCCTGCTGCTGGGCCCAGCCCTGCTGCTGGTCCCAGCCCTGCTGGCCGGCGTCGTAGCCGGGCTGCGGGGCGGGCGGTGCGCCCTGCTGGCCCCAGCCCTGCTGCGGCTGCTCGGGCTGCTGACCGGACGGGTACGGCGGCTGCGCGGGCTGCTGGCCGGAGGCGGGACCCTGACCCCAGCCCTGCTGCCCGTACTGCTGGCCGGAGGGGTAGCCGCCCTGCGGCGGCTGCTGGCCGTACTGCTGCTGCGCAGCCTCCTCGCCCTCGTCCTCCGGGCGGAACTGCCCGTAGGAGGGCTGCTGCCCGTAGGGCTGCTGGCCGCGCTGCGGGTCCTGCTCGGGCGGCTGCCCTGGCTGCATCGTGGTCTCCTCCACCTGCCCGTGCTCCGCGCCCGCCGGCGACGAGACGCGCTCCAGACCCTACGCGGTCCCCAGGGTCCAGGTGTACTTGCCCGAATTGTCCACCACCGTGACGGTCACCGCAGCGCCGCCCCCCGGCATTGTCGGTCGCGGTGCACCGGAACGTCACTCCCGCCGCTCCGCTGCCGCTGGTCCGCTCGGGGCAGCTGCACGGCGACCGGGCCGCCGAGCCGGCCGGTCAGCTGGTCGGCGATCTGCCGCTGCACGGCGGCCGGGTCGAGGTAGGCGGGCCGGGTCAGCCAGAGCGCGCACCCCGCCGGCCAGCAGACGGCCGCGACCAGCAGCGCGCCGACCAGCGCGACCCGGCGCGCGACCCGGCGCGGTCCTCGACCGGGGCCGGCGGCGGCGGGTGGCTCGGGGTCGCCGGCGTCGAGGCCGTAGCCGGGCGGCTGGACGGCGGCGGCCGCGGCCCGGGACGAGCCCGGGGCGCCCTCGGCCGCGGCGGACAGGCCGGGGCCGATCTGCTTCGACCCTCGGTCGGGTCCGGCAGCGACGGTGCCCGCGGGCGGCGGCGGTGCCGCCGCCATCCCCGGGACCGCGGCCGGCCCGGTCGCCGGGGCCGGCGCGGCGTCGTCGCGCGGCCGCGGCCGGCGGTCCGGGCCGGGGCGGGCTCCAGCGGCGTGTTGCAGCGCACGCAGGCCGGCGCGCCCGGCGGATTCAGGGTCAAACACGTCGACAGGTCATACCGTCCGGCACGGGCTAGACCGTACCGGCCGTGGCGACCACGCCCCGGCGCACCGCGGCGACCGCCGCCCGCGCGGTCCGGCCAGCTGCGGCCCGTCGCCGACCGCGGCGAGCTGGTCGAGCAGGTCGAGCAGCTGCTTGCACCAGCGGACGAAGTCGCCGGCGGACAGCTCCTGCCCGGCCGTCGCCGACTGAGCCAGCACCCGGTCCAGCGACTCGCCGCGCGCCCACCGGTACGCGGCCCAGGCGAAGCCGAGCGTCCGGCTCCCGGGTCAGCGCCAGCCCGTGCCGCTGCTCGTCCTCCTCCAGCTCGGCCCACAGCCGCCGGGTCGCCTCCAGCGCGGCCCGCACCTGGCCCTCGGGCAGCCGCACCGGCGCCTCGGCCTCCCGGCGCGACTCGTACACCAGCGCGGACACGGCCGCGGCGAGCTCGGCCGCGGACAGCCCGTCCCAGGCCCCGGCCCGGACGCACTCGGCGACCAGCAGGTCGGACTCGGACCAGATCCGGGCCAGCTGCCGGCCGGCGTCGGTCACCCCGCCGGCGTCGGCGCCGCTGCCGGCCAGGTAGCCGCGGGCGGTCAGCAGCGCGCAGACCTGGTCGAACGTACGGGCGATGGAGTGGGTGCGGTTCTCCACCCGGCTACGCAGGCCGGCGGTGTCGCGCTGCAGCCGGGCGTACCGCTCGGCCCAGCGGGCGTGCTCCTCCCGGTCCGCGCAGCCGTGGCAGGGGTGCTGCCGCAGCTCCCGGCGCAGCCGGGCGATCTCCTCGTCGTCGGCGGCCGGCGAGCGCCCGCGGCTGCCGCCGCGGCGCGTCCTCCGGGCGGGCGTTGCGCAGCGTCGAGGCCAGGTCGCGGCGGGCCTGCGGGGAGCGGTGGTCGAAGTGCTTGGGCACCCTGACCCGGGCCAGCGGCTCGACCGGCGTCGGGAAGTCCACCGGGGACAGCCGGCCGGCCCACCGGTCCTCGGTCACCACCAGCGGGCGGGTCTCCCGGGCCGGGTGCACGCCGGGGTCGACCACGACCGCCATCCCGGACCGGCGCCCGCTCGGCACCCGGATCACGTCGCCGGGCCGCAGCCGCTCCAGCGACTGCTCGGCGGCGGCCCGGCGCTGCGCCGCGCCCTCCCGGGCCAGCGCCGACTCGCGCTCCTTCAGCGCCGCCCGCAGCGCCGCGTACTCGGCGAAGTCGCCGAGGTGGCAGCGCATCGACTCCGCGTACCCGGCCAGCGCCTCGTCGTTGCGGTCCACCTGCCGGGCCAGCCCGACCACCGCCCGGTCGGCCTGGAACTGCGCGAACGAGCGCTCCAGCAGCTCCCGCGCCTGCGGCCGGGACAGCTGCCGGGACAGGTTGACGGCCATGTTGTACGAGGGCCGGAACGACGAGCGCAGCGGGTAGGTCCGGGTCGAGGCCAGCCCGGCGACCTGCTCGGGGTCGACCCCGGGCGACCAGAGCACGACCGCGTGCCCCTCGACGTCGATGCCGCGCCGGCCGGCCCGCCCGGTCAGCTGGGTGTACTCCCCCGGCGTCACGTCCGCGTGCGTCTCGCCGTTGAACTTGACCAGCCGCTCCAGCACCACCGACCGGGCCGGCATGTTGATGCCCAGCGCCAGCGTCTCGGTCGCGAAGACCGCCTTGACCAGCCCGCGCGCGAACAGCTCCTCGACCGCCTCCTTGAACGTCGGGATGAGCCCGGCGTGGTGCGCGGCCACCCCGCGCTGCAGCCCGTCGACCCACTCCCAGTAGCCGAGCACGTCCAGGTCGTCCGGGGCGAGCTCGGCCGTGTACTCCTCGGCCACCTCGCGGACCTCGGCCGCCTCGGCCGGCGTGTTCAGCCGCAGCCCGGCGGCCACGCACTGCTGCACGGCGGCGTCGCAGCCGGCCCGGCTGAAGATGAAGGTGATCGCCGGCAGCAGGCCGTCGCGGTCGAGCCGGTCGATGACGTCGATGCGGGCCGGCGGCCGCCAGCCGCGCGGCCCGGCCGCCCCGGCGCACCGGGTCCACGTACCGCTCCCGCTCCCGGACGTACCGGACCAGCTCCGGGTCGACCTCCCGGCCGGTCTCACCGCCCCGGAAGAGGTCGAATATCCGGGTGCCGACCAGCATGTGCTGCCAGAGCGGCACCGGCCGGTGCTCGTCGACGATCACCCGCGTGTCGCCGCGGACGGTGACCAGCCAGTCGGCGAACTCCTCGGCGTTGCTCACCGTCGCCGACAGGCTCGACCAGCCGCACCGACGCCGGCAGGTGGATGATCACCTCCTCCCAGACCGCGCCGCGGAACCGGTCGGCGAGGTAGTGCACCTCGTCCATGACGACGTAGCCGAGGTTGTCGATCGCGCCGGAGCCGGCGTAGAGCATGTTGCGCAGCACCTCGGTGGTCATCACCACCACCGGCGCGTCGCCGTTGACCGAGTTGTCGCCGGTGAGCAGGCCGACCTCGCTCGGGCCGTACCGGTCGACCAGGTCGTTGTACTTCTGGTTCGACAGCGCCTTGATCGGCGTGGTGTAGAAGCACTTGCGGCCCTCGGCCAGGGCCAGGTGCACCGCGAACTCGCCGACCACGGTCTTGCCGGCCCCGGTCGGCGCGCAGACCAGCACGCCGAGGCCGTCCTCGAGCGCCTCGCAGGCCTCGGTCTGGAACGGGTCGAGCGCGAACGGGTAACCGGCCGTGAAGTCGGTCAACGCCGGCCGCTCCGCCCGCCGCCGGGCCGCCGCGTACCGCTCGGCCGGACTGCTCACCCTCCCAGCGTACGGACTAGCCGGCCGGCACCCGGCGGGCGGCCAGCGCGCGGATGTCGTCGGGGATCAGCGGCGCGTCGACCAGCAGCGGCAGCAGCTCCGGCTGCCCGGTCAGTGCCCGGAACATCACCCCGATCGTCACCGGCGAGTCGGGCCGGTCGGTCACGGTGAGCTCGTCGCCGGCCTGCAGCTCGCCCGGTTCGAGCACGCGCAGGTAGGCCCCGGGCGCGCCGTGCGCGGTGAACTCCTTCACCCAGCGGCCGCGCTTCATCTGGTCGGTGAACGTCGCGCACGGGATGCGCGGCGAGGTGACCTGCAGCACCGCGGTGCCGACCCGCCACACCTCGCCGACGACCGCGCCGGTGACGTCGAGACCGACGGTGGTGAGGTTCTCGCCGAAGAAGCCGCCGCGGATCGACCGGCCCAGCGTGCGGGCCCAGTCCTCGAGGTCCTCCCGGGCGTACGCGTACACGGCCTGGTCCGGACCGCCGTGGTGGGGCTTGTCGACGATCGTGTCGCCGGCCAGGCCGGACGTGCCCCAGCCGGGCACGGCGACGGCGACCGGGCCGGCCGCGGGCATCTTGTCGATGCCGCTGCGCCCGGACTTGCCGACGTACGGCTTGGAGACTCCGACGTTGACGGACTCGAGATGGGCCACGCCCCGACCGTACGGTCTCGTCACGGCACGAGCACGCGCATTGCGGCGGGCACGCAGGTCGTGCTGACCGGCAGCGGGCCGATCGGCTCGCCGTCCGCGTACGCGGGCAGGTCCGGCGCGTCCAGCGTCACCGACGCGGCCCGGTGGACGTGCACCTGCGGGTGCCGGACGTGGGTGCCGGCGCGGACCAGCGGCTTGAGCCGGGCCAGCGTCGCGCGGGTCATCGCGTCGGCGACCACCACCTCGAACACGCCGTCGGCCAGGTCGGCGCCGGGGGCGATCAGCATGCCGCCGCCGTACCGGGAGCTGTTGCCGACCGCGACCAGGGTGACCTCCTGCTCGGTGGTGACGCCGTCGAGGGTGATCCGCATCCGGTGGTGGCGCAGGTTGGCGATCTCCAGGTAGGCGGCCAGGTCGTAGCGCAGCGGCCCGCGCGGGCGGCGCATCCGCTCGGCCCTGGCCACCACCTGCGAGTCGAAGCCGGCGTTGAGCACGCCCGCCCACCAGGTCCCGCGGTCGGTCCGGCCCAGGTCGATGTCCCGGGTGCGGCCGGCGGCGATCACCGCGACCGCGCCGGCCGGGTCGGCGGGCAGGCCGAGGATGCCGGCCAGGTCGTTGCCGCCGCCGGCCGGCACGATGCCCAGCGGGACCCCGGTGCCGGCGACCGCCTGCACGGCGCAGTGCACCAGCCCGTCGCCGCCGACCGCGACCACCGCGTCGACGCCGGTGCCGACCGCGTCGGTCGCGAGCGCGACGGACTCGGCCCCGGACTCGCCGGACAGCACGAGCGACCCGCAGCCCGGCCGCGGCCAGCGCCTCGCGCACCGGGCCGGCCAGCCGCCCGCCCCGGCCCCGCCCGGCCCGCGGGTTGGCCAGCAACGCCACCGTCGCCACGCCGGAACCGTAGCGGGCCGCGCCGGTCGGTCGGTCAGCGGATCCGTGCGCGGTCGGCGGCGCGTGTCGGTCGGTCAGCGGGTCAGCGGCGCGGTGGGTCGAGCGGGTGCGGCCTCGTCGACGGGCTGGACGCTGACGTCCAGCGGGGAGATCTCGTCGTCGGCCAGGTCGCCGAAGCCGGCCTCGGCCTCGCGGCGGGCCTTGCGGCGGTCGTGCAGCCAGGCCAGCAGCACCGACAGCTCGAACAGCAGGCTCATCGGGATCGCGAGCATGCACATGCTGATCGGGTCCTGGCTCGGCGTCGCCACCGCGGCGAAGACGAAGATCAGGAAGATGGCGATCCGCTGCCACTTGATCAGCCGGGCCGCCGGCAGCACCCCGACCAGGTTGAGCATCGAGACGAGCAGCGGCAGCTCGAACGCGGCGCCGAAGACGAGCAGCATCGAGGTGACGAAGGCGATGTAGTTGGGCACCGCGATGACCGCGACCGTCCCGCTGCCGGCCAGGTTGACCAGCAGGGCCAGCGCCTTGCCGATGGTGAAGTAGGACAGCACCGCGCCGGCCAGGAACAGCAGCGTCGCGCTGAACACGAACAGCGTGGTCCAGCGCCGCTCGTGGCGGCGCAGCCCCGGCGTGACGAACGCCCAGAGCTGGTAGAGCCAGAACGGCGAGGACAGGATGATCCCGCAGATCACGCCGACCTTCAGCCGGAGCACGAAGCCGTCCAGCGGCCCGAAGAACGCCAGCTGGCACTCGGGCCCGTTGCTCGGGTTGAACCGCCGGTCGGGCGGCAGCGCGCAGTAGGGCTCTTTCAGCAGGTCGAGGATCTGCGGGTAGAGGATCCAGCCGATGATGGCGCCGAGCGCGACGAACAGCAGCGCCTTGATCAGCCGGCTGCGGAGCTCGGAGAGATGGTCGCGCAGCGACATGGTGCCGCCGCTGCCGTCGTCCGAGCGCGGTCGGCGCCGGACGACCCGCCGCAGCACGTTCGGCACGGTCACTGCGCGACCTACCTCAGCGGGTCTCGGACGGCGGGGGGACGTGCATCGGGCGCGGCGGCGCCTCGGCGGCCGGCGGCGGCGCCGGAGCGGCGGCCGGCGGCGGGGTGGCCTCGCGCCGGTATTCCGCCTCGGCCTTGGCCTCGAGGTCGCGCGGCGCGGGGTCTTCCCGCAGGCCCTTCGTCTCGGCCTTGAGGATCCGGGCCGAGCGGCCGACGGCGCGGGCGGCGTCGGGCAGCTTCTTGTAGCCGAACAGCGCGAGGATGACGATCGCGATGATGATCAACTCTGGCGGACCGAGTCCGAGCATTGTGGGCCTGACCTCTCAGAAGACGACGCCGACATCGTACGACGCGAACCGCGGAAGGCACCGTAGTCACAATGGACCGTGCGAGGACGATCAGTCCGCGCGGTGCCGTCCTTGGGGGGTCTGCGGACGAAGTGCCTCGATCCCCGGCAGTAGTTCGTCGCGGGTCCGCTCAACGGTTTCCTGCAGCCGCCTGAACTGGGAGAACAGCCCGTAGCCGAGGGCAGCGAGGACGATCAGCGAGACGCCGCCGACGGCCAGCCAGACGATCAGGACGACCACGGCGGCGACCCTACCGCCCCCGAGTTTTAGGGGGCCGGCCGCATTCCGTTCAGCCGTACGCGGCCAGCGCCTCGGCGGCCTCCGACCGCACCTGCTCGACCAGCCAGGCCGGGCCCGACCACCTCGGCCGCCGGGCCGAGCCCGAGCACCAGCCGGCGCATCCAGGCCGGGTCGGCCGCGCGCAGGGTCACCTCGAGCCGGCCGTCGGGCAGCGGGCTCGCCGTCTCGCACGCGTAGTAGTCGGCGACCCACCGGCCCGGCTGGTCCAGCCGCAGCGGTGACCAGCGGGTGCTCGGGTGCCGGCTGGTAGATGCCCTCGGACAGGTCGCGCGGGACCGCGTCGGCCGGCGGCGCCGACGGCTCGTCCAGGATCTCGCACCGCGTCGACCCGGTCGATCCGGAAGAACCGCATCGCGCCGACCGACCGGCACCAGGCCTCCAGATACCACCGGCCGTCGGCCCAGCGCAGCCGGACCGGGTCGACGTCGCGCTCGGTGGTCTCGTCCCGGCCGGCGACGTAGTAGGTCAGGTGCACGGCGCGGCTCTGGTCCAGCGCCCCGCGCAGCTGGGCCAGCACCCGGTCGGTCGGCTCCACCGCGACCGCGACCGCGCTGGCCGCCTCGACCGCGCCGCCGGCGGCCGCCTCGACCTTGGCCAGCGCCCGCTCGACGGCGCCCCGGTCGGTCAGCCGCGGCTGGTCGGCCAGCGTGCGCAGCGCGACGACCAGCGCCAGCGCCTCGTCCGTGGTCAGCCGCAGCGGGCGGGCCAGGCCGGCGTCGTGCCCGACGCTGACCGTGTCGCCCTCGAAGGACAGGTCGATCAGGTCGCCGGGACCGTGCCCGGGCAGCCCGCACATCCACAGCAGCTGCAGGTCGCGGCGCAGCTGCGCCTCGGGCACGCCGAAGTCGTCGGCCGCCTCGGTGACCCGTACGCCGGGGTGGGCCAGCAGGTACGGCAGCAGGGCCAGCAGCCGCGGCAGCCGGTCCCCCGACGCCGCTCACCGGCTGCCCGCCACCGGTGCCCGCTCGCCGGTCGCCCGGCCCGTCGGCGCCGGCCGCCGGCCGCCGTCGCGCCGGCGCCCGCCGGCTCAGCGCCGCGCTTGCCGGCAGCGGAGGCGGGCGGCCCCGGCGTGGGCGCGCAGCCGGCGGACGACCGCCTCGCGGACCTCGACCGGCTCGTCCACGACCGCCCCGCTGCCCTGCCGGGCGACCCGGTCGGCGATCCACTCCGGGTCGTCGTAGCCGATCTCGGCGACGTCCCAGTCCGACCCGCGCTCCCCCGGCTCGATCCGGGCCGCGATCTTGCGCAGCCAGGTGCCCTGCCCGCGGCGGACCCGGACCCGGGCGAACCGGTGGAACTCCGGCGGCTCGGTGGCCACCACGTAGCCGACCAGGTCGATGCCGGTGGGCACCTTGACCGCGCTGTCCGGCCCGACCGGGCTGACCGCGCCGAGCACCCGGGACAGCCGGAAGCAGCGCGGCGCGCCCCGGCCCCGGTCGTGGCCGACCAGATACCACCGGCCCCGCCAGGACACCACGCCCCACGGCTCGACGTCGCGGTCGGACTCCACCCCGGACGGCTTCCGGTACGCGAACCGCACCGCCCGGCCGGCCTGCACCGCGTCCAGGCACGGGTGCAGCGCCTCCTCGGCCGCGTCCAGCCGCGGCTCGACGTCCAGCGTGCGGGCCGGCTCGACGTCCACCCCGCCGGCGCGCAGCTTGAGCAGCGCGCCGCGGGCGGCGTCGGCCAGCTCGGCGGACTGCCAGAGCCGGGCGGCCAGGCCGACCGCGGCGGCCTCGTCCGGCTCCAGCGACACCTCGGGCAGCTCGTAGTCGCGGCGGGCGATCCGGTAGCCCTCCTCGGTGTCGAAGATGCTCGTCTTGCCCGTCTCCAGCGGGATGCCGAGCTCGCGCAGCTCCGCCTTGTCCCGCTCGAACATGCGCTTGAACGCCTCGTCGGCGCGCGCGGTGCCGTCGTCCGGCTCGTATCCCGGGACCGCGGTCCGGATCCGCTCCGCGGTCAGGAACTGCCGGGTCGACAGCAGGCACAGCACGAGGTTGACCAGTCGCTCGGCCCGGCGCGACGACACCCGTCCAGGGTAGTCGCCCCACGCCACCAGTTACGGTCCGGCGCGGCGCTGTGTCCACTCCGTCGCCGGGCGGGACCGACCGGCGACCGGCCCGCATCGTTCCCCGCCCGCGCGCCGGAGGACGTACGCGCTCACATCGAGGCGATGAGCTTCTCCACCCGCTCGTCCTGCGAGCGGAACGGGTCCTTGCACAGCACGGTGCGCTGGGCCTGGTCGTTGAGCTTGAGGTGCACCCAGTCGACGGTGAAGTCGCGCCGCTTCTCCTGGGCCCGGCGGATGAACTCGCCGCGCAGCCGGGCCCTGGTGGTCTGCGGCGGGGTGTTCTTGCCCTCGAAGATCGCCACGTCCGAGGCGACCCGGTCGACCGAGCCCTTCCGCTCGAGCAGGTAGTAGAGCCCGCGGCCGCGGTGGATGTCGTGGTAGGCGAGGTCGAGCTGGGCGACCCGGGGCGAGGACAGGGTCAGCCCGTGCCGGGCCCGGTAGCGCTCGATCAGCTGGTACTTGGTGGCCCAGTCGATCTCCCGGTCGATCAGCGACAGGTCGCCGGTGGCGATCGCGTCCAGCGTCCGCCCCCACAGCTCGACCACCCGCTTGGACGACCGGGTCGCCGCCGCGCCGGTCGACGAAGTCCGCGGCCTTCTGGTGGTATTCGCGCTGGATGTCCAGCGCGGTCGCCTCCCGCCCGTTGGCCAGCTTGACCCGGCGCCGGGAGGTGATGTCGTGGCTGACCTCGCGGATGGCCCGGATCGGGTTCTCCAGGGTCAGGTCGCGGAAGACGATGCCGGCCTCGATCATCCGCAGCACCAGGTGGGTGGCGCCGACCTTGAGCAGCGTGGTGGTCTCGCTCATGTTCGAGTCGCCGACGATCACGTGCAGCCGGCGGAACCGCTCGGCGTCGGCGTGCGGCTCGTCCCTGGTGTTGATGATCGGCCGGGACCGGGTCGTCGCGCTGGAGACGCCCTCCCAGATGTGCTCGGCCCGCTGGGACACGCAGTAGACCGCGCCGCGCGGAGTCTGCAGCACCTTGCCGGCCCCGCAGATCACCTGCCGGGTGACCAGGAACGGGATCAGCACGTCGGCCAGCCGGGAGAACTCGCCGTGCCGGGCGACGAGGTAGTTCTCGTGGCAGCCGTAGGAGTTGCCGGCCGAGTCGGTGTTGTTCTTGAACAGGTAGATGTCGCCGGTGATGCCTTCCTCGTGCAGCCGCCGCTCGGCGTCCACCAGCAGGCCCTCGAGGATCCGCTCGCCGGCCTTGTCGTGCACGACCAGATCGACGAGGTTGTCGCACTCCGGCGTCGCGTACTCCGGGTGGGAGCCGACGTCCAGGTAGAGCCTGGCCCCGTTGCGCAGGAAGACGTTGCTCGACCGTCCCCAGGAGACCACCCGGCGGAACAGGTAGCGCGCCACCTCGTCCGGCGACAGCCGGCGCTGCCCGTGGAACGTGCACGTCACGCCGTACTCGTTCTCGAGCCCGAAGATGCGCCGATCCATGCCTGCCACCTTACGGCGTGGGGTAGAGGTGGGCCCGTGACGGACTCAGCGGAGCACGGGCCCGACCCGGCCACGGTCGAGGCGCTCGGGAAGATCAGCGAGGCACTGGAGACGGTGGAGCGGGCGCGCGGGCACCTGTACTCGTTCCACCAGCTGTCCGGGTCGGCCGACCTGGCCCTGCAGGAGGGCGTCGCGATGCTGCGCGCGGCCGGGCACGACGAGCTGGCCGAGGAGATCGACGCCGGCCTGGTCGGCCGGAACGTGCTGCCGGGCCGGTGGACCTACCAGGTCGTCGAGGAGTACGACGACCGCTACTGGTCGGTGTTCCGGGAGTACGAGAACAGGGCCAGGCAGAGCCTCGCCCGCGGCCGCCGGCACCTCTACGAGGCCCGGATGAAGGACGACGAGCAGGCCGGCAAGACCTACGACCAGAACCGCCCGCCACGCTAGGCCCGCCGCCGGGCTCTCAGGACGGGGAGCCCTCCTCGGGGTCCTCGGTCGCGTCCAGGTCGATCGAGCCGCCCTCGGTCGGTGCGGCCGCGACCTCGGCGGCCTGCGGCAGCAGCGCGTTCAGCGCCGCGCCCTGCACCCGGCGGAACTTGCGGGCCGGCCGGCCGCGGTCGAGCACCGCGACCTCGAGCTGGTTGGCGGACAGGTCCCGCGGCTTGCCGTTGTCGGCGCCGACCGTGCCCAGCGCGCGGATGGCCAGCGCCAGCGCCTCGGCCAGCGGCAGGTCGGCCCGGTAGCCGTCCTTGAGCGCGGCCACGATCGGCTCGCCCTGCCCGCCGAGCACGACGTACTCGGGCTCGTCGAAGATCGAGCCGTCGAACAGCAGCCGGTAGAGCCGGTCCTCGGCCGGGGTCTCGCCGACCTCGCCGACGCACAGCTCCACCTCGAACGGCTTCTGCTGCTCGGTGAAGATCGAGTTGAGCGTCTGCGCGTACGCGTTGGCCAGCGCCCGGCCGGTCACGTCGCGGCGGTCGTAGGAGTAGCCGCGGACGTCGGCCAGCCGGATGCCGGCCACCCGCAGCGTCTCGTACTCGCTGTACCGGCCGACCGCGGCGAACCCGATCCGGTCGTAGATCTCGCCGACCTTGTAGAGCGTGCTCTGCGGATTCTCGGCGGCGAACAGCACGCCCTCGGCGTACTTGAGCACGACCACCGGCCGGCCGCGCATGATGTTCTTCCGCGCGTACTCCGCGCGGTCGCGCATGATCTGCTCGGCGGAGGCGTAGAACGGCATCGACATGGCGTGATCCCTCCTCCGCTCAGACCGGGTTGGCGGTGCGCTCGGCGACGACCGCCTCGGCCAGCTGGCCGATCTCGTCGTCGGACACCCGGGCGGTGCCCTCGGCGGTGGCCAGCATGACCACCGGGAAGATCTTGCGGACCAGGTCGGGGCCGCCGGTGGCGGAGTCGTCGTCGGCCGCGTCGTACAGCGCCTCGACGGCGACCCGGATCACGTCCGCGCGCGCCATCGCCGGCCGCCAGAGCTTCTTCAGCGAGCCGCGGGCGAACAGCGAGCCGGAGCCGATGCCGGCGAAGTATTGCTCCTCGTACGGCCCGCCGGTGACGTCGTAGGAGAAGATCCGCCGGCGGCCGGCGCGTCGGCGTCCAGGTCGAAGCCGGCGAACAGCGGCAGCACCGCCAGTCCCTGCATGGCCGCCCCGAGATTGCCGCGGATCATGCTGGCCAGCCGGTTGGCCTTGCCGTCCAGGGTCAGGATCGCCGACTCGATCTTCTCGTAGTGCTCCAGCTCCAGCTGGAACAGCCGGATCATCTCCATCCCGATGCCGGCGGTGCCGGCGAAGCCGACCAGGCTGTAGGCGTCGGCCGCGGACACCTTCTCGATGTCCCGCTGGGCGATCATGTTGCCCATCGTGGCCCGGCGGTCGCCGGCCATCAGCACCCCGTCCGCGTACGCCGCGGCGACGATCGTCGTCCCGTGCGGCGCGAGGTCGCCCGCCTGGCCGGGCGGCAGCGGCCGGCGACCCGGCAGCAGGTCGGGCGCCACCGACCGGAGCAGGTCGGTGAACGACGGGCTCCCCGCGGCCAGGTAGGCGGCGGGCAGCCCTGCGGGCAGGTCAGCGGGCACGGAACTCCTCGGTCGTCGTCACGGTCGTCGTCGGCGCGGTCGGCACAGCGGCCAGGGTCAGCACCCTAGCGATCACTGCCCGCCCTTCTGGACGTACCCGCGGACGAACTCCTCCGCGTTCTCCTCCAGCACGTCGTCGATCTCGTCGAGGATCGCGTCGACGTCCTCGGTGAGCTTCTCGTGCCGCTCCTGGACGTCGGTCTCGGTGCTCGCCTCGACCTCGTCGACCTCGTCCGTGCGCCGGGTGGCCCTGCTCTGCCCGCCGCCGGTCTCTCTCGTCGCCATCGGAACCTCCGCATCCCGGGGTTCCGACATTAGTCGGCGGTCCGGACCGCGGCACGCGACTCACCCTCCGGACAGGGCCTCCACGAGCGCGTCCGCCGTGGGCGAACGGTCCAGCAGCGCACCGACGTGCGCCCGGGTGCCGCGCAGCGGCTCCAGCGTCGGCACCCGCACCAGCGACTCCCGGCCCAGGTCGAAGATGACCGAGTCCCAGGAGGCGGCCGCGACCTGGGTCGGGTAGCGGCGCAGGCACTCGCCCCGGAAGTACGCCCTGGTGTCCTCGGGCGCGTGGTCGACGGCCGAGAGCACCTCCTCCTCGCTGACCAGCCGCTCCATCGCGCCGCGGGCGACCAGCCGGGCGTAGAGGCCCTTCTCCGGGCGGACGTCCGAATACTGCAGGTCGACCAGCTGCAGCCGGGACGAGCCCCAGCCGAGCCCGTCCCGGGACCGGTAGCCCTCCAGCAGCCGCAGCTTGGCCACCCAGTCCAGCTCCCGGGCGCACAGCATCGGGTCCTGCTCCAGCCGGACCAGCACCGACTCCCAGCGGTCGAGCACGTCCGCGGTCTGCGCGTCGACGTCGTCGCCGAACCGGTCCTCGACGTACTTGCGGGCCTGCTCGAGGTATTCCATCTGCAGCTGCACGGCGGTGAGCCGGCGGCCCGAGCGCAGCGTGAGCAGGTGCCTGAGGGCCGGGTCGTGGGAGACCGCGCGCAGGCTCGAGACCGGCTCCTCGACCGACAGGTCCACGGTCAGGAACTTGTCCTCGATCATGGCCAGGACCAGCGAGGTCGTGCCGAGCTTGAGGTACGTCGAGAGCTCCGACAGGTTCGCGTCGCCGATGATCACGTGCAGCCGCCGGTAGCGCTCGGCGTCCGCGTGCGGCTCGTCCCTGGTGTTGATGATCGGCCGCTTCAGCGTGGTCTCCAGGCCGACCTCGACCTCGAAGAAGTCGGCCCGCTGGGACAGCTGGAACCCCTCGCCGCGGCCGTCCTGGCCGATGCCGACCCGGCCCTGGCCGGCGACCACCTGCCGGGAGACGAAGAACGGGGTCAGGTGCCGGACGATGTCCGCGAACGGGGTCGCCCGGGACATCAGGTAGTTCTCGTGCGACCCGTACGACTGGCCCTTGTTGTCGGTGTTGTTCTTGTAGAGCTGGATCGGCGGCTGCCCGGGCACGGTCTGCGCCGCCCGCCGGGACGCCTCGGCCATGATCCGCTCCCCCGCCTTGTCCCAGAGCACGACGTCGCGCGGGTTGGTCACCTCGGGCGTGGAGTATTCCGGGTGGGCGTGGTCGACGTAGAGCCGGGCGCCGTTGGTGAGGATGACGTTGGCCAGGCCGGCGTCGTCCTCGGCCTCGAGGTATTCCGGGCCGAGCGCGCTGCCGAGGTCGAAGCCCGCGGGCGTCGCGCAGCGGGGACTCCTCCTCGAAGTCCCAGCGGGCCCGGCGGTTGCGGGGCACGTCCGGCCGGCCGCCGTACCCGTTGACGATCTGCGACGACAGCAGCATCGCGTTGGCACCCGGCTGGCCCGGCACGGAGACCCCGTACTCGACCTCCGTGCCCATCACCCGGCGAACCGTCATGCGTTCCAGCCTACGGCCGCCACGCCCGGTTACGAGCCGAACGTCACGCCGGCAAGGATCCGGTCGACCGCCTGGTCGGCGCCGGCGGCCGTGCTGTGCTCCCGGAACGCGATCTTCGAGTTGGGCAGCCACCACAGCCGCGGGTCGAAGTCGAGGTCCGCGTTCTGGCAGCTGACCTGCCAGTGCGCGTACAGGGCGGTCTTCGGGCCGACCTTGCGGAAGCCCTTGTCCACGACCTTGCTGCGGGCGATCGGGCCGGCGGTCTCGCCGGTGCCGCAGGACGGCGCGTCCGAGCCCCACCACCAGCCGTTCGGCTGGCCCGGGGCCGGGTCGGACACCGAGCCGCCGGCGCTCCTGGTCGCACCGATGTCGATGACCTCGAGGCTGCAGCCGGTGTCGTTCGCCAGGGTCAGGCAGAGGTAGTCGCCGTCCTTGCTGGCCTTGGCCACGCCGGCGAGCGGGATCGTGGCCTTGCCCACGGTGGCGGCCTGGCCGGAGACCGCGGTGCCGCCCGGGGCCGGCGTCGCTCCGGCGCCCTTGGACGGCGTGGGCAGGCCGCCCGGCGTGGCGGCGTCCGCCGCCACCGCGCCGTGGCCGGGGATCTGACCGGCGCCGCAGCCGGCCACCGCGAGCGCGACCGTCGCCGTGGCGGCCGCCAGCAGGACTCGGTTCACGCCGGGCACCTTACGTCGGGCCCGGCGGCGGCGCCGCCCCCGTACCGGGCCGGCGCCGCAGCGTAGTGACTCCCGCACGTGCCGCACGGCCCCGGCCGGCGCGCTACGCACGCCGACGGCGACCCCGGCCCGCGCAGCGGCCATGCCCGCCGCTGCCCATCCTCCGGAGAGACGGCGGAGACACCGATCCGGCGCGGGCCAGCCGGGTGCCTGCGCCCATCGCTCGCCACGGAGGACGAAGGCGCCGAACCAGTGCAGCGCGTCGGCGCCTGTGTCGCTTCTCCACGGACGAGCGGAGGCGCCGATCCGCGCGAGCGGTCGGCGCCTCCGGAGGGCGACTACAGGTACTGACCGGTGTTGGAGATCGTGTCGATCGCCCGACCGGAGTCCGCCCCCTTGCCGGTGACGAGCGTGCGGATGTAGACGATCCGCTCGCCCTTCTTGCCGGAGATGCGGGCCCAGTCGTCCGGGTTGGTCGTGTTGGGCAGGTCCTCGTTCTCCCGGAACTCGTCCAGGCAGGCGGTGACCAGGTGCTGCAGGCGCAGCCCCTTCGAGCCCTGCTCCAGGAAGTCCTTGATCGCCATCTTCTTCGCCCGGTCGACGATGTTCTGGATCATCGCGCCGGAGTTGAAGTCCTTGAAGTAGAGGACTTCCTTGTCGCCGTTCGCGTACGTCACCTCGAGGAAGCGGTTGTCCTCGCTCTCGGTGTACATCCGCTCGACCGCGCGCTGGATCATCGCCGCGACCGTCGCCTGCCGGCTGCCGCCGTGCTCGGCCAGGTCGTCGTCGTGGATGGGCAGCGTCGTGGTGACGTACTTGGAGAAGATGTCCCGCGCGGCCTCGGCGTCCGGGCGCTCGATCTTGATCTTCACGTCGAGCCGGCCCGGGCGCAGGATCGCCGGGTCGATCATGTCCTCGCGGTTGGAGGCGCCGATGACGATGACGTTCTCCAGGCCCTCGACGCCGTCGATCTCGCGACAGCAGCTGCGGCACGATCGTGTTTTCCACGTCGGAGGACACGCCCGAGCCGCGGGTGCGGAAGATCGAGTCCATCTCGTCGAAGAACACGATGACCGGCGTGCCCTCGCTGGCCTTCTCCCGGGCCCGCTGGAACACCAGCCGGATGTGCCGCTCGGTCTCCCCGACGTACTTGTTGAGCAGCTCGGGGCCCTTGATGTTGAGGAAGTACGACCGGCCGGCGTCCTTGCCGCCGGACCTCGGCCACCTTCTTGGCCAGCGAGTTGGCCACCGCCTTGGCGATCAGCGTCTTGCCGCAGCCGGGCGGGCCGTAGAGCAGGATGCCCTTCGGCGGGCGCAGCTCGTGCTCCCGGAACAGGTCGGCGTGCAGGAACGGCAGCTCGACGGCGTCGCGGATCTGCTC
Organism: uncultured Actinomycetota bacterium; assembly: GCA_963770145.1. Classification (GTDB taxonomy): domain Bacteria; phylum Actinomycetota; class Actinomycetes; order Mycobacteriales; family CADCTP01; genus CADCTP01. Next base: position 450,623 of record CAVYOJ010000014.1, read on the forward strand.
GATCTGGGCGCTCAGCCCGCCGATGTCGGAGTAGTCGATGTCCGGGACCTCTTCGAGGATGAGCTCCTCGACCTCGGACTTCGGGATCTTCTCGTAGACGTAGCCGGAGCGCGGCTCGAGCAGCAGCGAGTCGCCGGCGCGCAGCCGCTCGGTCAGCAGGGTGTCGGCGAGGTGGACGATCCGCTCCTCGTCGGTGTGGCCGATGACGAGCGCGCGGTCGCCGCCGTCCAGCACCTCCTTGAGCATGACCACGTCGCCGGCCCGCTCGAACTCGCGGGCCAGCACGACGTTGAGCGCCTCGTTGAGCATGACCTCCTGGCCGAGCCGCAGGCCTTCGAGCTCGACCGAGGGCGAGACCGCCACCCGCAGCTTGCGGCCGCCGGTGAACACGTCGACGGTGCCGTCGTCGTAGGTCTGCAGGAACACCCCGTAGCCGCTCGGCGGCTGGGCCAGCCGGTCGACCTCCTCCTTGAGCGCGACGACCTGGTCGCGCGCCTCCCGGAGCGTCGAGGTCAGCTTCTCGTTGCGCTCGGTGAGCGTCGCGACCCGGCTCTGGGCTTCGGCGAGCCGCTCCTCGAGCACCCGAAGGTGCCGGGGGACTCCGTCAGCCGGCGACGGAGCATGGCCACCTCCTCCTCGAGGAAGGAGACCTGCGTCGTGAGCTCGTGAACGTCCTTCTCGTTCCTCGAGGCTCTGGTCTCCTGGTCGTCGGAGTCGCTGGCCACGATCACCACCTCCTGCGGCAACCTGCGGTCAAAGTCACCCTACACAGCGGGACCGACACTAGGCCTGTCCGCACCCGATCCGCTTGCCCGCCGTCGCCGGCCGCGCGTGTCCTTGCGCCGTAAGGGATGTCGGCCCCCGGCGGGCGCGCTGCGGCGGCCGCGGGCGCCGCCGCGACCGAATGCGTCGCCACCCGCGCGCGGAGCGGGTCGGTCCGGACCGATACGGCCACGTCAGAACGGGTACCGGCGGGCCCGGGCCGGACAACGGTGGCGGGTCGGGCCCGGTCGTGCGGCACGAACTCGGCTGTCGGCGCGGCAATCCCGGCGCCGCTGTGTGACAGCCGTGAAAATTGTCACGGGACGGCCGGCTCGTCCGCCGCTGCCTTGGCCGGTCGGCGCTGCCGGGCCGGCGCGGTCACGCCCGGGCGCGAGCCGGCGCGCCGACACCAGGAACGCGGTGTGCCCGACCATCCGGTGCTCCGGCCGCACCGCCAGCCCGACCACGTGCCAGGGCCGGACCAGGGTCTCCCAGGCCGCCGGCTCGGTGAACCCGCCGTACTCGCGCAGCGCCTCGACGATCCGGGACAGCTGCGTCGTCGTGGCCACGTACGCGACCAGCACGCCGCCGGGCACCAGCGCCGCGGCGACCGCGTCGAGCACCTCCCAGGGCGCGAGCATGTCGAGCACCACCCGGTCGACCGGCTGGTCCGCCGGGTGGGCGACCGACGTCGCCGTCGCGCAGCTCCCAGGCCGGGTGCGGGCCGCCGAAGAACCGCTCCACGTTGCGCCGGGCGACCTCGGCGAACTCCGGTCGGCGCTCGTAGCTGACCACCCGGCCGCCGTCGCCGACCGCGCGCAGCAGCGAGCAGGTCAGCGCGCCCGAGCCGGCGCCGGCCTCGACCACCCGGGCGCCGGGGAACACGTCGCCCATGGCCACGATCTGGGCCGCGTCCTTCGGGTAGACGACCGCGGCGCCGCGCGGCATCGACAGCACGAAGTCGGACAGCAGCGGCCGCAGCGCCAGGTACGGCGTGCCGGACGGCTGGGCCTTCACCACGATCCCCTCCGGCGCGCCGATGAGGTCGTCGTGCGCGACCGCGCCGCGGTGGGTGTGGAACGCCTTGCCCGGCTGCAGCACGACCGTGTGCAGCCGGCCCTTCGGGTCGGTCAGCTGCACGGAGTCGCCCTCCCGGAACGGGCCGGTGGACCTGCGCGTCATGGGGTGGATCCTGCCGGGGCGCGCCGCCCCTGCAGGACCCGGGCCACGTCCACCGCGGCGAGCACGCCCGACCGCGCGGCCGTCCCGGCCGACCACCAGGTATTCACTGGCCGGCGTCTTCCGGAACGCCTCGACCACCTCGGCCCCGGACAGCGAGTCGGCCAGCACCAGCCCCGGCTCCAGCGGGCGGGCCACGTCGGCCACCGTCGTCCACGGCCGGCGCGCCTCCGGCACCGCCATCACGTGCGACTCGCTCACCAGCGCCCGCGGCACCCCGGTCGCGTCGACCACGACCAGGCCGCGCACATGCGCGTCCCAGGCCCGGCGCAGCGCCTCGGCGATCGGCAGGTCCGGCGGCACCGAGATCGTCGGGCGGACCAGCGCGCCGATCTCCAGCGCCGGCAGCCGGGCGGACACCGTCGCGGCGGACAGCGACTGGGTCGCGCCGACCCAGATGAACGCGGCCAGCAGGCCGGCCAGCAGCACGTTGCCGATCCCCAGCGCGCCGTCCGGCCGGCACGCTGACCACGGCGCCGACGAGCACCAGCACCGCCACCACCCGGCCGCCCCAGGCCGCGACCCTGGTGCCGGTCAGCTTGTCGCCGGATGACCTTCCAGGCCCCGGCCCGGATCAGCCGGCCGCCGTCCAGCGGCAGCCCGGGCAGCAGGTTGAACACCGCCACCGCGAGGTTGCTCCAGACCAGCAGGAAGATGACGATCCGCGGGATCGTGCCGCCGTCGGCGAACGGCAGCAGGCAGGCCGCGCCGGCCGCGAGCACCAGGCTGACCAGCGGGCCGGCGACCGCGACCAGGTATTCCTGGGCCGGGCCCGTCGGGCTCCTTCTCGATCTCCGACACCCCGCCGAGCAGGAAGATCACCACCCGCTGGACCGGCATGCCGAAGGCGAGGCTGACCGCGGTGTGGCCGAGCTCGTGGGCGAGCAGGGAGACCGCCAGCAGGACCGCGAAGGTGAACGCCACCGCGTACGCCCCGGCGGTGCTGATGCCGTCGACGGACTGCTCGACCAGCTCCGAGTAGGTGATCGTGATCAGCAGCGCGATGAACAGCCAGGACGGGGACAGGTAGACCGGCACGCCGAAGAACCGGCCCACCGGGAGGCCGGCGGACTGGGTCCGGACCGGGTTCTGGCGAGGCCCGGACGCTGGCTCGGCCATGTAACCGATGGTACGGGCCGAGGCTTAGGTTCGCTGTGCCGGGCGGCGGCGGCCGGTCCGCGGTCGCTCAGTTGGGCAGTCCTGACCTACCGTGATCCCATGACCCGTCCGGGCCCGCCCCCGCCGTGGGGGCGGCACTCTGCCCCGGACGGCGACGCGCGCCCCGACCAGGCCCGGCCGGCCGGCCGGCACGCCGCCCCGGATCCGCCTCGGCGCCGGCACGCGGCGCCGGAGCGGGCGGCTGCCCGCGTGCCGCCGCCGGCACGCCGGCCGGCGGCGCCCGGCCGGCACCCCCGACGGCGTCACGGCGTGACGACCGCCCGGGCCTGGAACGGCGTCAGTCCCGGCCCGATCCTGCCCGCGCGCGTGAACGGGCGACACAGCCTCGGCGGCCAGGAAGCGCCGGCCGGCTCACGGCTCGCCGCCCGAACCCGAACGCCCGACGCCGGCTCAACGACTGGCACCGCGAGCCGCACGGCCGTCAACGGCTGACGCCGCCGGTCCGGCGCCCGGCCGCCATCGGTCAGCGGCTCCGGCGGACGTCGCCGATGCTGGCACGGTGCGAGCCACCGGCCGGCCGGGCACGACGCGAGCGAGCCCGAGCCGCCCGCTCAACGGCTGGCACGCCGCGGCGCCCGCCGGGCCGGCGGGCTCGCGGCAGCACCGGTCGCGACCCGCGGCTCGAACGGCGCCCCGCCGGCTGGCGCACGCCGGTCCGAGCCAGGGCGCCGAGCCGCCGGCGCGAACGGACCGCTACCGGCGGAGCCGGCGCCGACCGGCGGCGCGAGCCGCCGGTCGGCTGGCACGGCCGAGCCCGACCGCCGCACCGCGCGGACTCGGACGCGGCCGACTACCACCGCCCGGGCGCGAACGGCGCCGGGCGCCGGCGGGCCGAGCCGGACGCCGGCCGATCCCGGCGGCCGGACGGCAGTCGGCTACCACCGGCCGGGGACGCACCGCTACGACGACGGCCGAGGCTGGCGCCGCACCCGTGGCCGGCAGGCCGACGGCTACCACCTGGACGGACCCGGCGCCGCCGGTGGTGAACGGCTACCGGCTGGACGAGCCGGTCGCCGCCGGTCACCGGCTTCCCGTACACCGCTCCCCCGTCGGCGCCGACCGCGTACCCCTCAACGGCCACGGCGTCGACGCGGCCGAGCGCGACGCCGCGGCCTGGCCGGTGAACGGCAACGCGCGGCCGTGGCCGGCCGACGGCCACCGGACCGAGCTGGACCGCTCGCCGGACCCGCACGATCGCCGTGGTCCCGCTGACCGACGAGCCCACGGAGGTCCTCGACCGCGCGGACGCCGAAGCCGGCCGCCGGGACGCCGTCCACCCCGTACGCACCCGCCGCGCGCGGTCGTCCGCCGCCGGCGGGCCCGGCGCGGCGCTGGAGTGGCCGTTCCTCATCGTGTTCGCGCTGCTCAGCGCGTTCCTGATCCGCGCGTACGTCGTGCAGACCTTCTACATCCCGTCCGGCTCGATGCACGAGACCCTGCTCGAGGGCGACCGGGTGCTGGTGAACAAGGTCAGCTACCACCTGCACGACGTGGACCGCGGCGACGTCGTCGTCTTCCGCAGCCCGCCGGACTTCCCCGTCGAGCGACGAGGACCTGATCAAGCGGGTGGTCGCGCTGCCCGGCGAGACCGTCGAGGGCCGCGGCCGGCAGGTCTACGTCAACGGCAAGCCGCTGACCGAGCCGTACGTCGAGCCGCTGTGCCAGGGGACCAGGACTTCGCGGCGGTGACGGTGCCGGCCGGCGACGCTGTGGGTGATGGGCGACAACCGCTGCAACTCCAGCGACAGCCGGGTGTTCGGGCCGATCAGCGAGGATCTGCTGGTCGGGCGGGCGTTCGTGCTGGCGTGGCCGTTCGCCCGGCTGTCCTGGCTGTAGGCCGGCGGCGCGGCGGCCCAGGACTGTCGACCGGGCGGCGTTAGGGTTCCGGCATGACCAACGCGGCGGTGGACGGGGAGGCGCCGGAGCGGCATCCGGTGCCGCTGCCGGTGCCCGTCGTCGGCTCGCTGTCGCCGTCGCGGGCGGCCGACTTCAAGACCTGCCCGCTGCTCTACCGGTTCCGCTCGATCGACAAGATCCCGCAGCGGCCGACCCGCGACAAGGCCCGCGGCACGGTGGTGCACGCGGTGCTCGACCGGCTCTTCGACCTGCCGCCGGGCGACCGGGCCTATGACGGCGGCCGCCGGGCTGGTCGAGCCGGAGTGGGCAGCGGCTGGCCGAGGCCGAGCCCGAGGTCGCCGAGCTGTTCGCCGGCGGCGAGGGCGAGCTGGCCGAGTGGCTGGAGTCGGCCCGCCGGATGGTCGCCGGCTACTTCGCGCTGGAGGACCCGAGCCGGCTGGAGCCGGCCGCCCGGGAGCAGCTGGTGGAGACCGTGCTCGAGCTCGGCGAGGGTGCGCCCGGCCTGGTCCTGCGCGGCTACGTCGACCGGCTGGACGTCGCGCCGACCGGCGAGGTCCGGGTGGTGGACTACAAGACCGGCAGCGTTCCCCGGGAGGCGTTCGAGGCGAAGGCGCTGTTCCAGCTGAAGTTCTACGCGCTGGTCCTCTGGCGCACCCGCGGCACGGTGCCCCACCAGCTCAAGCTGATGTATCTGGCGGATCGCGACACGCTGACCTACCGGCCGGACGCGGTGGAGCTGGAGCGCTTCGAGCGGACGCTGGTCGCGGTGTGGCGCGCGGTCGAGCGGGCGGTGGCCGGCCGGGACTTCCGCGCCAGCCCCAGCCGGCTGTGCGACTGGTGCGACCACCAGGCGCTCTGCCCGGCCTTCGGCGGCACCCTGCCGCCGTGGCCGGAGGAGGTCCCCGGCGGCACCGCCGGGACGACTTCCGACCGACCCGGCGTCGTCCGATCGGTGGAGGGCGGTCTCCCACGACCGCCGGATGTGGCCGTGCCGGGCCGCCCGTAGCGTCGGTCGCGGACACCGGGCCGGCGCCGGCCCGGACGGCTGGGTCCGGGGACGGTGGTCGGGGTGACCCCTGAGGAGTTCGGGGGGAAACCCCAATGCCCGCACCCCGCCGGTCCCCCTAGCGTCCTGGCGGGAAGCGAGACGGCCGTCCCGACTGGCGGGACGGCCCGGAGAGGGGAGAGCCGTCGTGACCGTTCCCGAGACCGGCACACGCAGGCGCGCCCGCGGCCCAGGCCGTCGAGCTGCGCAAGGTGTACGGCTCCGGCCCGACCGCCGTGATCGCGCTGGACGGGGTGAGCGCCACGTTCCCGGCCGGCGAGTTCACCGCGATCATGGGCCCGTCCGGGATCCGGCAAGTCGACCTTCATGCACTGCCTGGCCGGCCTGGACACCGCCACCTCGGGCGAGGTGTACGTCGGCGGCGACCGGCTCTCCGGGATGTCGGACAAGCGGCTGACCGAGCTGCGCCGGGACAAGGTCGGCTTCGTCTTCCAGCAGTTCAACCTGCTGCCGACGCTGACCGCCGAGGAGAACATCACGCTGCCGCTGGCGATCGCCGGCCGCAAGCCGGACCCGGCGTGGTTCGACGCGGTGGTCGCCGCGGTCAACCTGCGCGACCGGCTGCGGCACCGGCCGACCGAGCTGTCCGGCGGCCAGCAGCAGCGGGTGGCCTGCGCCCGGGCGCTGATCACCCGGCCGGCGGTCGTCTTCGCCGACGAGCCGACCGGCAACCTCGACTCGCGCAGCAGCGCCGAGGTGCTCGGCTTCCTGCGCCGGTCGGTCGACGAGCTCGGCCAGACCATCGTGATGGTCACCCACGAGCCGTCCGCCGCCGGCGTACGCGGACCGGGTGCTGTTCCTCGCCGACGGCCGGATCGTCGACGAGATGCGGGCGCCCACCGCGGAGACCGTGCTGGACCGGATGAAGGGCCTGGAGCCGGGCCAGGACACGCTGTACGCAGCCGAGCGGGTGCGTGATGCTGCGCGCCACCCTCCGGTCCCTGCTGGCCCGGAAGCTGCGGCTGACTGCTGTCCGCGATGGCCGTCGTGCTCGGCGTCGTCCTTCGTGGTCGGCGCGTTCGTGCTCACCGACAGCCTGGGCAGGACGTTCACCGACCTGTTCGCGACGGTGAACAAGAACATCGCGGTCGACGTCCGCGGCGCCGAGATGACCGCCGGGCCGGGCGACTCGCGACGGCGCCGGCCGGCGAGGACGTGCCGGCCGGCACGATGGCGACCGTGCAGCGCCGTCGACGGCGTCGCCGAGGTGCAGGGCAACGTCGTCAGCGCCGAGTTCAACCAGGTCAGCGTGCTCGGCAAGGACGGCAAGGCGCTGACCACCAACGGCGCGCCGATCATCGCCGGCAACTGGATCGACTCGGCCGCGCTCAACCAGCAGCGGGTCGTCGACGGCACGGCCGCCGCGCGGACCCGGCCGAGGTCGTGCTCGACGGCAAGCTGGCCGAGAAGGCCGGCGTGACGGTCGGCGACACCGACCACCGTCTTCACTGCCGACCGGGCAGCAGCGGCGTGCAGGTCGTCGGGTCTGGTCCAGTACGCGAACGGCAAGGACACGCCTCGGCGGCGAGTCGTACGTGTTCTTCACGACCCGAGTCGGCGCAGCAGCTGCTGCACGTGAACGGCTACTCCGACCTGGTCGTCGCGGCCAAGGACGGGGTCGTCCACAGGACCAGCTGCGGCACCCGGATCGCGGCCGCGCTGCCCAGCGGCACGGAGGCGATCACCGGCACCCAGCTGGCCGACGAGCAGGCCAGCGACATCCAGGAGGGACTCGGCTTCCTCAACACGTTCCTGCTGGTGTTCGCCGCGGTGGCGCTGTTCGTCGGCGCGTTCATCATCTTCAACACGTTCTCGATCCTGGTCGCCCAGCGGACCAGGGAGCTGGCCCTGATGCGGGCGCTCGGCGCCTGCCAAGGGGCAGGTGACCCGGTCGGTGCTGCTGGAGGCCGTGGTGGTCGGCGGGATCGCGTCGGCCGTCGGGCTCGGCGCCGGCGTCGGCGTGGCGATCGGGCTGCAGGCGCTGTTCGGCGCGTTCGGCGCCGGGCTGCCGTCGGCGAGCCCGGTGATCGAGCTGCGCACGGTGATCGCCGCGTTCGCGGTCGGCATCCTCATCACCGCGGTGGCGGCGCTGATGCCGGCGCGGCGGGCGGCGAAGGTGCCGCCGGTGGCGGCGATGCGGGACGCGGCGACCGCGGACCGGTCGCTGGTCAAGCAGACCGTCGGCGGCGCGATCCTGGCGGTCGGCCGGCGCGGTGGCGATGACCTTCGGCCTGACCGGCAGCGGGCTGGCGGTGCTCGGGCTCGGCACGGTGCTGGCGTTCCTCGGCGTGGCGCTGCTCTCGCCGCTGGTGAGCCGGCCGGTGACCGGGACCGTCGGGCTGCTGTTCCGGCGCCGGCTGCCCGGCCGGCTGGGCCGGCAGAACTCGCTGCGCAACCCGCGGCGTACCGCGTCCACCGCGGCGGCGCTGATGATCGGGCTGGCGCTGGTGGCGGCGGTCGGCGTGCTCGGCTCGTCGCTGAAGGACAGCGTCCGCAAGATCGCCGATCGGACGCGATCGGCGCCGACTACATCGTCAGCCCGACCGCGGTCGGGATCGGACCAGCCGGCGTTCAAGGCCGTGCAGGACGCTGCCCGGGCGTCGGCGAGGTGACCGGGCTGCGCGGCGGCGAGGCGACCATCGCCGGGGCCGACGAGTTCCCGACGTCGCTGAACCGGGCGGCGCTGGGCACGACCGTTGACCTGTCGATGAAGTCCGGCAGCGGCCGACGAGCCTCGGCCCGGGCAGCACGCTGATCTCCGACGACGTGGCCGACGACAAGCACCTCTCGGTCGGCTCGACGGTGCCGGTGACCTGGGAGGACGGCACAGAAGGGCACGCTGAGGGTGGGCGGGGTCTACCTGTCCAACCAGCTGATCGGCAACTACCTGGTCGACGACTCGGCCGCGGTCCACTTCCGGCAGCAGCTCTACTTCGCTGCGCTGGTCAAGGCCGCGGACGGGACCGACGCGGCGGCGCTGCGCGGGTCGCTGGACCAGGCCCTGGCCTCGTACCCGAACCTGCAGGTGCAGAACGAGTCCGAGTTCGTCGGCGACGCGACCAAGCAGATCGACCAGCTGGTGCAGTTCTTCCAGCTGCTGCTGGCGCTGTCGGTCGGCATCGCGATCCTCGGCATCGTCAACACGCTGGCGCTGTCGGTGCTCGAGCGGACCCGGGAGCTCGGGCTGCTGCGGGCGGTCGGGATGAGCCGGCGGCAGGTCAAACGGATGGTCAGGGTCGAGTCGGTGCTGGTCGCGGTGTTCGGCGGCCTGCTCGGCCTGGCGGTCGGCGTGATCTTCGGCGCGGCGCTGCAGAAGGCACTGGTCAGCCAGGGCGTGACGGAGCTGTCGTTCCCGGTCACGCAGCTGGCGCTCTACCTGCTGCTGGCCGCGGTGGCGGGGATGCTGGCGGCGTGGCTGCCGGCCCGGCGGGCGTCGAAGCTCAACGTCCTCCAGGCGGTCGCCGCCGACTGAGCATCGGGGGTACGTGGCGCCGGGCGGGTCGAGCGACCCGCCCGGCGCCGCGCTGTACGGTCCGCACCGTGGAGCCCTCGGCCGCACTCATGGCGTTCGTCGGTGTGTCGAGCCTCGATCGGGCGGCCGAGTTCTACGGCGGCACGCTGGGGCTCGACCTCGCCGACGAGCGGCCGTTCGCGCTCGTCGCGCGGGTGCGCGGGACGATGCTGCGGATCACCGAGGTGCCGTCGGTGGCGCCGGCGCCGTACACGGTGCTCGGCTTCGAAGTGCCGGACGTGGCCGCCGCGATCGACCGGCTGACGGCGCGCGGCGTCGCGTTCACCCGGTACGACGGGATGGGGCAGGACGAGCGCGGCATCTGGACCGCGCCCGGCGGGGCCAGGATCGCCTGGTTCCGCGACCCCGACGGCAACGTCCTGTCCCTCACCCAACTCCCCTGACCCAGCCACTCCCCTGACGCCAGCCCCCGGGCCGTGGGCGGCGGCTCAGGCCGCGCGGGCGACGAGGGCGGTCAGGTCGGCGACGGTGATGCCGACGAGCGAGTCGGCGAAGGTCCGGCCCGGGCCGGGTGGCACCGGCACGCCGCCGGGGACGACGAGCAGCACGCATCCCGCCGCGGCGGCCGATGCGACCCCGGTGGGCGAGTCCTCGATCGCGACCGCGCTGCCCGGCGCGACGCCGAGCAGCGCGGCCGCCTTCTCGTACGGGTCCGGGGCCGGCTTGCTGTGCGCGACCTCGTCCCCGCAGACCGACACGTCGAACAGCTCGTCCACCAGCGGCCCGAGCGCGAGCTGGGTCAGCGCCCGCTCGGTGTTGGTGACCAGCGCGGTCGGGATGCCGGCCGCCCGCACGGCGTCGACCAGCTCGCGCGCGCCCGGCTGCCAGACCAGCCCGCGGGCGAACCGTGCGCCGGCCTCGGCGATGAGCTTCTCACCGCTCGCGACCGGGTCGGCGTCCGGCCGGCCGACATCGCGGTGCACGATGTCGACCGACACCGGGACGTTGGTGCCCAGCGTCGCCCGGCGGGCCCGGTCGGACAGCGATCCGCCGAGCCAGCGCGCCAGCTCCCGCAGCGCCTCGTCCCAGACCGGCTCGGAGTCGATCAGCGTGCCGTCCATGTCGAACAGCACGGCGGCCAGACACCGGCTCACGTGGCGAAGTACTTCGCCTCGGGGTGGTGGACGACGATCGCCGACGTCGACTGCTCCGGGTGCAGCTGGAACTCCTCGGACAGCTCCACGCCGATCCGGCTCGAAGTCGCAGCAGCTCGCGCACCTGCCGCTGGTCCTCCAGGTCGGGACAGGCCGGGTAGCCGAACGAGTAGCGCGCGCCCCGGTAGCCGAGCTTGAAGAACGTCCTCGACGTCGTCGGGGTCCTCCGCCGCCGAAGCCGAGCTCCTCCCGGATCCGGGCGTGCCAGTACTCGGCCAGCGCCTCGGTCAGCTGCACCGACAGCCCGTGCACCTCCAGGTAGTCGCGGTAGGCGTTGGCCGCGAACAGCTCGGCGGCGAACTCGCTGATCCGCTGGCCCATCGTGACGACCTGGAAGGCGACCACGTCGGTCTCGCCGGAGTCCTGCGCGCGGAAGAAGTCGGCCAGGCACAGCCGCCGGTCGCGGCGCTGCCGCGGGAAGGTGAACCGGACCCGCTCGGCGCCGTCGTCGCCGAGCACGATCAGGTCGTCGCCCTTGCTGACGGCCGGGAAGTAGCCGTAGACGACGGCGGCCTCGAGGACGCCCTCGGTCTGGAGCCGGTCCAGCCAGTAGCGCAGCCGCGGCCGGCCCTCGGTCTCCACCAGCTCCTCGTACGACGGGCCCTTCCCGCCGCGGGCGCCGCGCAGGCCCCACTGGCCCATGAAGGTGGCCCGCTCGTCCAGCAGCGCGGCGTAGTCGGCGAGCGGGATGCCCTTGACCACCCGGGTGCCCCAGAACGGCGGCGTCGGCACCGGGTTGTCGGTGGCCACGTCCGACCGGCCGGCGGCGTCGGCCTCCTCCGCTTCCTCGGCGGCCCGGCGCTGGGCGGCGATCCGCAGCGACCGCTCCCGGCGCGCCTTGCGCTCGGCCCGCTTGCGGTCCTCCTCGGCGGTGCCGACCGCACCGGCCAGGTTGGGCTCGGCCGCGCCGTCCGGGGTGGCGGCCGCCGGCACGCTGCCCCGCCGGGCCGCCATCAGCGCGTCCATCAGCCGCAGGCCCTCGAACGCGTCCCGCGCGTAGCGGACGTCGCCGTCGTAGACCTCGGACAGGTCGTGCTCGACGTAGGCCCGGGTCAGCGCGGCCCCGCCGAGCAGCACCGGGTATCTCTCGGCCACGCCGCGCTGGTTCATCTCCTCGAGGTTCTCCTTCATGACCACGGTCGACTTCACCAGCAGCCCGGACATGCCGATCACGTCGGCCTCGTGCTCCTCCGCGGCGTCGAGGATCGCCGAGATCGGCTGCTTGATGCCGAGGTTGACGACGGTGTAGCCGTTGTTGGACAGGATGATGTCGACGAGGTTCTTGCCGATGTCGTGCACGTCGCCCTTGACCGTGGCGAGCACGATGCGGCCCTTGCCGCCGGCGCCGGACTTCTCCATGTGCGGCTCGAGGTGGGCCACCGCGGTCTTCATCACCTCGGCCGACTGCAGCACGAACGGCAGCTGCATCTCGCCCGAGCCGAACAGCTCGCCGACCGTCTTCATGCCGGCCAGCAGCGTGTCGTTGATGATCTCCAGCGGCGGCCGGGTCTGCAGCGCCTCGTCGAGGTCGGCCTCCAGCCCGTTGCGCTCGCCGTCGACGATCCGCCGCTCCAGCCGCTCGGACAGCGGCAGCGCGGCCAGCTCCTCGGCCCGCGACTCCCGCGACGAGGAGGCGCTGACGCCCTCGAACAGCTGCCAGGAACCGCTGCAGCGGGTCGTAGCCCTCGCGGCGGCGGTCGTAGACCAGGTCGAGCGCGACCTCGCGCTGCTCGTCCTCGATCTTGGACATCGGCAGGATCTTCGACGCGTGCACGATCGCCGAGTCCAGCCCGGCGTTGACGCACTCGTGCAGGAAGACCGAGTTGAGCACCTGGCGGGCGGCCGGGTTGAGCCCGAACGAGACGTTGGAGACGCCCAGCGTGGTCTGCACCTCCGGGTAGCGCCGCTTGAGCTCGCGGATGGCCTCGATGGTCTCGATGCCGTCGCGGCGGGTCTCCTCCTGCCCGGTGCCGATCGGGAAGGTCAGGCAGTCGACGATGATGTCCTCGACCCGCATGCCCCAGTTCTCGATCAGGTCGCGGATCGTCCGGTCGGCGACGCCGACCTTCCAGTCGGCGGTGCGGGCCTGGCCCTCCTCGTCGATGCACATGACCACGACCGCGGCGCCGTGCTCCTTGATGATCGGCATCGCCCGGGCGAACCGGGAGTCGGGACCGTCGCCGTCCTCGTAGTTGACCGAGTTGACCACGCAGCGGCCGCCGAGCATCTCCAGCCCGGCCTCGATCACCGGCGGCTCGGTCGAGTCGAGCATCAGCGGCAGCGTCGAGGCGGTGGCGAACCGGCCGGCGATCTCGCGCATGTCGCCGCTGCCGTCCCGGCCGACGTAGTCGATGCAGACGTCGAGCATGTGCGAGCCGTCGCGGATCTGGCTGCGGGCGATCTCCACGCAGTCGTCCCAGCGGCCCTGCAGCATCGCCTCGCGGAACGCCTTGGAGCCGTTGGCGTTGGTCCGCTCGCCGATCATCAGCACGCCCGCGTCCTGCCGGAACGGGACCGACTGGTAGAGCGAGGAGGCGGCCGCCTCGGTGCGCGACCTTGCGGCGGACCGGCTCCACCTCGCGGACCGCCTCGACGACCTGGCGCAGGTGCTCCGGGGTGGTGCCGCAGCAGCCGCCGACCAGCCTCGTCCCGTATTCGCGGACGAACGAGGACAGCGCCGCGGCCAGCTCCGTCCGGGGTCAGCGGGTAGGTCGCGCCGTTGGGGCCGAGCTCGGGCAGGCCGGCGTTGGGCATCACCGACAGCGGCGATCCGCGCGTGCCGGGACAGGTAGCGCAGGTGCTCGCTCATCTCGGCCGGGCCGGTCGCGCAGTTGAGCCCGATCAGGTCGATGCCGAGCGGCTCCAGCGCGGTCAGCGCGGCGCCGATCTCCGAGCCGAGCAGCATCGTGCCGGTCGTCTCGACGGTGACCTGGGCGATCAGCGGCACCTGCAGGCCGGCCGCGGTCATCGCCCGGCGGGCGCCGATGATCGCCGACTTCGTCTGCAGCAGGTCCTGCGAGGTCTCGACCAGCACCACGTCGGCGCCGCCGGCGAGCAGGCCGGCGACCTCCTGCTGGTAGGCGTCGCGCGAGCGTCGCGTACGGCGCGTGGCCGAGGGTGGGCAGCTTGGTGCCCGGGCCGACCGAGCCGATCACCCAGCGTGGTCGGTCGGGCGTCGAGTAGCCGTCGGCGACCTCGCGGGCCAGCCGGGCGCCGGCCTCGGCCAGCTCGGAGATCCGGTCGGCGATCCCGTACTCCGCGAGGTTGGCGAAGTTGGCGCCGAACGTGTTGGTCTCGACCGCGTCGCAGCCGACCGCGAAGTAGGCGTCGTGGATGCCGCGGACGACGTCGGGCCGGGTGACGTTGAGGATCTCGTTGCAGCCCTCGAGGCCCTCGAAGTCGTCCAGGGTGAGCTCGGCCGCCTGCAGCATGGTGCCCATCGCCCCGTCGGCGACCACGGGTCGCTGGCGGAGGGTGGTCAGGAAGCTCGATTCCACGCTGGCGGACATGGTCGAAAAGGGTACCGGGGCGCGCGGGAGCCCTCGCGCTGCGTCATCCACAGGCGGGCGCGGCGTCCACAGATGGCGCGGTGCGTCGGCACCCCGGCGCCGGGTCGGTCGTAGGCTTGGCCGCGTGACCGAGTTCGAGGACTGGCCGGAGCTGACTGCCCCCGTGCTGGTCGGCGCCTTCGAGGGGTGGAACGACGCCGGCGACGGTGCCACCTCCGGCGTGGAGCACCTCGAGCTGATCTGGGACGCCAAGCCGCTGGCCGCGATCGACCCGGACGACTACTACGACTTCCAGGTCAACCGGCCGACGGTCTCGCTGGTCGACGGGGTGTCCCGGCGGATCGAGTGGCCGACCACGCGGTTCTCGGTGTGCCGGCCGCCGGGCGGGTCCAACGACGTGGTGCTCATGCGCGGGGTCGAGCCCAACATGCGCTGGCGCGGGTTCACCGAGGAGATCCTCGACGTGATCCGCGAGCTCGGGCGTGCAGACCGTCGTGCTGCTCGGTGCGCTGCTGTCCGACACGCCGCACACCCGGCCGACGCCGGTCACCGGCTCGTCCTACGACGTGACCTCGGCCGAGCGGTGGGGGCTGGAGCACAGCCGGTACGAGGGGCCGACCGGGATCCTCGGCATCCTGCAGGACGCCTGCGTGCGGGCGGGCATCCCGGCGATCTCGTTCTGGGCCGCGATCCCGCACTACGTGTCCCAGCCGCCCAACCCGAAGGCGACGCTCGCGCTGCTGCACCGGGTCGAGGAGGTGCTCGACGTCGAGGTGCCGCTGGCCAACCTGCCCGAGCAGGCCGACGAGTGGCAGAAGCTCGTCGACGAGATGGCCAACGAGGACGACGACGTGACCGAGTACGTGCGCTCGCTCGAGGAGCGCGAGGGCGAGAGCACGATGCCGCAGGCCAGCGGCGAGGCGATCGCCAAGGAGTTCGAGCGCTACCTGCGCCGGCGGCAGCCGCCGCGGTCCGGCGGCACCGGCGGCTGAGCCGGTCGGCCCGCTCCGCGGGACATCGCGGTCCCCTGGCAGCAGCCCCTGCTGGCGGGCGCCACGCATCGTGGTGTCCTACGCAGCGCCCGCCGTGCCGGTCGGCTTCGTCGTCGCGGACCATGTCTCTGCACCGTCTGGTGAGGCAGAGACGTACTCGCGGCCGGGGCACATCCGCCCGATGGAGGCCACCGCGGTGTGTCAGGAGTGGCGGCGGGTGGGGTGCGGGCCGGGACGTGAGCGGCCCTGGTCGGGCAGCGCCTGCCGGGCCGGTCGGGTTCGTCGTCGCGGGACTACGTCTCTGCACCGTCTGGTGGGGCAGAGACGTACTCGCGCCGGGGCACATCCCCCGATGGGGAGCTGCGCCCGGTGTGTCAGGAGCGGCGGAAGGCGAGGATGGTGGGGCCGGGACCGGGGCGTACGCGGTCCTGGTCGGGCAGGGCCCGGATCCGGGCCAGCGCCGGCTCGACCACGCCGGCCCAGGTCTCGTCGTCGATCGACCAGGTCCAGGCCTGCGACCGGGCCTCGATGAGGTCCGCCTCGGAGCGCGGGCTGACCGGCCGGCCCGGCTCGTCGATCCGCGCGACGAGCTCGAACCCGGCCGCCTCGGCCAGCCGGCACCACGGTGTCCGGGGCGTCGTCCCGGCGCAGCGTCCCGAGCCCGCTCGTGCATCCGGTCCAGCTCGTCGAAGACGTCACCCTCGACCGGCCCGGCCGGGAAGCGGTGGCGGCAGCGTGCCGCCGGCCGCAGCACCCGGGCCGCCTCGGCCAGCGTCGCCGGGATCTCCGCGACCAGGTGCAGGACGTGGATGATCAGGACGCCGTCGACCGAGCCGCCGCGGACCGGCAGCCGCAGCGCGTCGGCCGCGGCCACCCGCCCGGGCAGCCGGCCGCGGGCGATCGCCAGCATCGGCAGCGACAGGTCGACCCCGACCACGGTCCGGCCCAGCTCGGTCAGCCCGGTCGCCACGGCACCGGTGCCGACGCCGACCTCGAGCAGCGGGTCGCGCTCCGGCAGCAGCCGGGCCAGGATCCCGGCCAGCCGGCGCCCGCGCTCCAGCCCGCCGCGGGTCTCGTCGTAGCTTCCGGCGACCCGGTCGAACGGGATCGAGCCGGTCACCGGCTCCCGACCCGGCCGCACGGTCGGGTCACGGCCGGCGGGTACCGCGCCCGCGGCGAGCCGGTCACAGCTCGACGCCGAGCAGCGCGTCGACCAGGTCGCGCACCAGCCCGGGCGCCGAGGTGGACGGGCCGCCGCGGGTGAGCGCCTCGTCCGCCCACCGGTCCACCGCGGCCAGCGCGGCCGGCGTGTCCAGGTCGTCGGCGAGCCGCTCGCGGACCCGGTCCAGCACCGGCTCCGCCGCCGGCCCGCTCGCCAGCGCGACCGCCTGCCGCCAGCGCGCGAGCCGGCGACTCCGCCTCGGCCAGCGTGGCCGGGAACCACTCCCGGTCCTGCCGGTAGTGCCCGGCCAGCAGCCCAGCCGTACCGCCATCGGGTCGGTGCCGCCCTCCCGCAGCCGGGACACCAGCACCAGGTTGCCGCGCGACTTGGACATCTTCTCGCCGTCCAGCCCGATCATCCCGGCGTGCACGTACGACCGGGCGAACGGCCACTCCCCCGTCGCCACCTCGGCGTGCGCCGCGGACATCTCGTGGTGCGGGAACAGCAGGTCGCTGCCGCCGCCCTGCACGTCGAACGCCGGTCCGAGCCGGTTGAGCGCGATCGCGGCGCACTCGACGTGCCAGCCGGGGCGGCCGGGCCCGAGCTCCGAGTCCCAGGACGGCTCTCCCGGCCGGGCCGCCCGCCACAGCACCGGGTCGAGCGGGTCCTTCTTGCCCGGTCGGTCCGGGTCGCCGCCGCGCTCGGCCGACAGCGCCCGCATGGTGGCCACGTCCAGCCGCGACTCGTACCCGAACCGCGGCGCGGCGCCGACGGAGAAGTAGACGTCGTCGTCGACGTGGTACGCGGCGCCCTGGTCGAGCAGCCGGCGGATCATCGGCACGATCTCCGGGATCGCCTCGACCGCGCCGACGTAGTGGTCCGGCGGCAGCGCCCGCAGCGCGGTCATGTCGGCCCGGAACAGGTCGGTCTCCCGGACCGCGAGCTCGCGCCAGTCGATCCCGTCGCGCTCGGCCCGCTCCAGCAGCGGGTCGTCGACGTCGGTGACGTTCTGCACGTACGCGCACGTCGTGGCCGGCGTCCCGCCAGACCCGCTGCACGAGGTCGAAGGCCAGGTACGTCGCCGCGTGGCCGAGGTGGGTCGCGTCGTAGGGCGTGATGCCGCAGACGTACATCCGGGCGGTGGCACCGGGCGCGGTCGGCCGGACCTCGCCGGTCGCGCTGTCGTGCAGGCGCAGCGGCCGTCCCCGGCCGGGCAGCCGCGGGACCCGCGGTCCGGGCCAGGACTTCATGCCAGCCAGCCTACCCAGCGGTGTTGATCATCCGAGGGGTGCCGAGATCGGTGTTGTCCACCACAACGCTCGCCCGCCGCAGCGGGTCGCAGGCGTCGAGGTAGAGCCGGTGCGCGCCGGTGTAGCGGCGGTGTGGTCTCGATCGGCAGGTCGTCCCGGGCGGACATCCGCACCAGCGACACCGCTAAGTCGACATGAAGGTAAAGAGAGAAGTCCCAGTACGGCGCGAGCTCGTCGCGGTGCACGAACACGCCGTCGACGATCAGCGACGTCGTCGCTGCCGACCGGCACCGGCGGCAGGTCGAGCACGGCGTCGGTACGCACGTCGTGCACCGCGGTCCGGACCGGCTCGCCCCGGCCGAACGGGTCGAGCAGGGCGCCGGTCAGCCCGTCGTAGTCGTACGCGTCGAGCCAGTAGCCGACCGCCGACTCCCGGCCGCGCCGGTAGCGCTCGGCCCGCGGCCGGTGGAACCCGTCCACCGACGCGCGCACGACCGGCCGGCCGCGGGCCGAGAGCACGGCCGCCAGCTCGTCGGCGAAGACGGTCTTGCCGGCACCTCCCCGCCCGTCCACGCCCACCCGCACCCGCCGCCCGGTCGGCACCCGGTCCGCCACCGCCGCGAGCAGCTCCGTGCGCGAGCCCGGCTCACCGGACGGGGACCCACCGGCCGGGAGCGGTACGGCGGGCCGGGCATCCGTGGCCGGGCGTCGTCTGGCCGCGTCGGGCAGCGCAGGTCAGAACGGGGGCCAGGGGATCGCGGGCCAGTCGCCGGACGGCTCCGGGTAGCAGCGCTCGGTCAGCAGCCGGTCGACCCGGCGGCGCACCGCGGCCACCTCGCGCCGGGTCAGCAGCGCCGACAGCGCGCCGTCCAGCGTCCCCCTCCAGCCGGGCCCGGAACTCCGACAGCGCGTCGATCGCGTCGTCCGAGCAGCGGGTCGCCGGCCCACGACCACAGCACCGTGCGCAGCTTGTCCTGCTGGTGGAACGAGACCCCGTGGTCGACCCCGTACACGTGCCCGCCGGCCATCGGGATGAGGTGCCCGCCCTTGCGGTCGGCGTTGTTGACGATCGCGTCGAACAGCGCCATCCGGCGCAGCGGCGGCAGGTCGTCGCGGATCAGCCGGGTCAGGTCGACGGTCTCGTCGCCGTCGATCCAGAGCTGCACCATGCCCTCGCCGAGCGGGCCGTCCCGCAGCACGGTCGGCGGCACCACGTTCCAGCCCAGCGCCTGCGAGACCACGTACGCGGCGACCTCGCGCTCGGCCAGCGTCCCGTCCGGGAAGTCCCACAGCGGCCGCTCGCCGCGCACCGGCTTGTAGACGCAGGCGGCGGTGACGCCGTCGCCGGTGAGCGCGCAGTAGAGCGTGGTGTTGCTGGCGTCGACCAGCCGGCCCTCGATGCTCATCGTCCCGGTCCGCAGCAGCTCCAGCGCCTCGGACACGTCGAGGGTCATCGGCTGGTCGTCCACGTTCCCAGTCTGACCCGTCCGTGTTCGGCCGCGGCCGGCATCGCGTCGACCCATGGCCGGCGCAGGCGTGATCGGCCGCCGGGCCGCGGCCCACGACGCGACCGCGGGGTCAGGCGGCGGACGCGCGGCGGTAGCCGTTCTGCCGCGGGCAGATGTGCCCGGCGGCGTCCAGCGGCAGGCCGCACAGCGGGCACGGCGGCCGGCCGGCGGAGATCACCCGGCGGGCCCGCTCGACGAACGCCCGCGCCTCGGCCGAGGTGATCCGCACCCGCAGCACGTCCGGGCCGTCCTCGACGTCCTCCAGGATGGTCGACTCGTCGGCCGGCTCGTCGCCGGCGGCCTGCGCCTCGACCACGACCAGCTCGGCGTCGCCGTCCCAGGCCAGGCCCATCGCGCCGACCCGGAACTCCTCGTCGACCGGGCGTGTCCAGCGGCTCGTTGTCGTCGTCGTCCGGCGCGTCCTCGGCCGCCGGCGACGCCGAGCCGGCGCTGCACCTCGCCGAGCAGCTCCTCCAGCCGGTCCGCCAGCAGCGGTGACCTGCACCTTCTCCAGGGCGACGCTGACCGTCCGGCCCTCGCCGCTGGCCTGCAGGTAGAACGTGCGGTCGCCGGGCTGGCCGACGGTCCCGGCGACGAACCGGTCCGGTCGGTCGAAGAGGTGCACCTGTCGCGCCATCGGGTGCATCAGCTTACGCGAGCGCGCCGGCCCGGACGATCAGCCCGGCCGCCGCCGCCCACCGCCGCATCGCCGGACGGCGGCCGCCGGCGCCGGCCCCGCCGCTTCGGCGGCAGCAGCCCGGACACGTCGCCGCCGGTGTCGTTCACCCGCAGCACGAACGGCCGGGTCGTCGGTGTAGCGGACCACCGACACCGAGCACGGGTCGACCACGATCCGCTGGAAGAGGTCCAGGTGCAGGCCGAGCGCGTCGGCGAGCAGCGCCTTGATGACGTCGCCGTGGCTGCAGGCCAGCCAGACCGCCTCCGGCCCGGCGGACGCGGTCAGCCGGCCGTCCCAGTCCCGGACCGCGGCCACCGCCCGCGCCTGGGTCTCGGCCAGCCCCTCGCCCTCCGGCCCGGGGAAGACCGCCGCCGACGGGTGCTGCTGCACCACCTTCCACAGCGGCTGCTTGGCCAGCTCCTTCAGCGGCCGGCCGGTCCAGTCGCCGTAGCGGACCTCGGCCAGCCGCGGCTCGGTCTGCACCGCGAGCCCGTCGCGACCGGCCGACGATCGCGGCGGCGGTCTCCGCGCACCGCTCCAGCGGGCTGGTCACCACCGCGGCCAGCGGCACCGGCGCGAGCCGCTCGGCCACCGCGGCCGGCCTGGGCCCGGCCGCGCTCGTCGAGGTGGACGCCCGGGGTGTGCCCGGCCAGCACCGGCCCGGTCATCGCGGTCAGGCCGTGCCGGACGAGCAGGACGGTGGCCACGCCGGCCACTCTTCCAGACTGTGCACCGCCGCCGGCCGGGTAGGTCTCCGTCCGTGAGCGACGAGGAGAGCACCGGGACCGTGCTGGTGGCGCTGGCGGCCAACTTCGGCGATCGCGGTCGCCAAGATCACCGCCGGGCTGCTCAGCGGGTCCAGCGCGATGCTCGCCGAGGGGGCGCACTCCGTCGCCGACACCACCAACCAGGTCTTCCTGCTGATCTCGCTGCGGCGTCAGCCGGAAGCCGCCGGACGAGACCCACCCGTTCGGGTACGGCAAGGAGCGGTTCTTCTGGTCGCTGCTGGCCGCGGTCGGGATCTTCGTCTCCGGTGCGGTCTTCTCCATCTACGAGGGCGTGCACGGGCTGCTGTACCGGCGAGTCCGAGAGGCCGGCTACCTGGTCGCGTACGTGGTGCTGGGCGTCTCGTTCGTGGCTGAGGGGATCTCCTGGTGGCGAGGCCTTCCGGCAGCTGCGCGGCGAGGCGCGCGCGGCCGGACCGCCGGCGTGCTGGAGCACGTCCGGCTGTCCTCCGACCCGACCGTGAAGACCGTCTTCTCCGAGGACACCGCCGCCCTGGTCGGCCTGGTGCTCGCCGCCGCCGGGCTCGGCCCTGCACCAGCTGACCGGCAACGCGTACTGGGACGCCGGCGCCGCCATCGCGATCGGCGTGCTGCTCGCGGTCGTCGCGTACGTGCTGGGCCGGGACACCAAGGAGATGCTGATCGGCGAGGTCGGCGCCGGCGCCGGCTGCGGACGGCCATCCTCGAGCGCGCTGGCCGACCACCCCGAGGTCGACCGGGTGGTCGAGGTGCGGACGATGCTGGTCGGCCCGGAGCGCGGTGCTGGTCGCCGCCCGGCTGGACATGGACGACGACCTGGACGCGGCCGAGGTGGAGGACTCCACCGACCGGATCGCGGCCGGAGCTGCAGGAGCGAAGTTCCCGGAGGTCGTCGAGGTCTACCTGGACGTGACCTCGCGGCCGGGACCGTCAGGTCGCCGCGACCACGCCCGGAGGCGAGCAGCCCGAGCAGCAGCAGCCCGAGCGCCGACCCGGTAGGCGATGAAGACCGTGAAGCTGTGCCGGGCGACGAGCCGCAGCAGCCAGGCCACCGACGAAGTACGCCACGACGAAGCTCACCACGGTCGCGAGCGATCGTCGCCGGCCAGCCGACCCCGGCGGAGATGTCGTCGGCCGTCGTGTACGCCTGCAGCACGCCGGCCGCGGTCAGCGCCGGCACCGAGAGCATGAACGACAGCCGGGTGACCGCGACCCGGTCGAACCCGCGCAGCAGGCCGGCGGTCATCGTCGCGCCGGACCGGGACACGCCGGGCACCAGGGCCAGGCACTGGGCCAGCCCGATGATCAGCGTGTCCTGCCAGGTGATCTCGTCCTCGTCGCCGAGCTTCTGGGTGGCGGTGCGGTCGGCGTAGAGCATCGGCCCGCTCCACAGGATCAGCGCGCGCGGCGACGACCCAGAGGCTGCGCAGGGTGGTCTCGATCTGGTCCTGGAACAGCAGCCCGACGATCCCGATCGGGATCGAGCCGAGCACCACGGCCCAGCCGAACTGCCAGTCCGGGTCGGCCCGCCAGCCCGGACCGGAACATGCCGCGGATGAGCGCGAACACGATCCGGCGGAACTCGTCGCGCAGGTAGATCAGCGTCGCCAGCACCGCGCCGGCCTGGATGATCGCGGTGAACGCGGTGACGTCGGCGGCGTCGAGTGGAGTAGCCGAGCAGCCGCTCCAGGATCGTCAGGTGCCCGGTGCTGGACACCGGCAGGAACTCGGTGAGCCCCTCGACGGCGCCGAACAGGATCGCGGTCGAACAGGTTCACGCGAGACCGGCGCGCTCGACGGCGCCGACGAGGACGCGCAGCGACTCGACCCGATCCTCGACCGTCTGCCCGTACGGCGAGACGTTGACCGTGGTGACGCCGACCGCGGCGCACGCTCGGCCAGCCGGTCGGCGATCCGCTCCGGCGGGCCGAGCAGCGAGGTGCGGTCGATGAACTCGTACGGCACCGCGGCGGCCGCCTCCCGCTGCTTGTGGTCCAGGTAGAGGTCCTGGACCCGGCGGGCCTCGGCCTCGAAGCCCATCCGGCGGGCGATGTGGTTGTAGAAGTTCTGCTGCCGGGAGCCCATGCCGCCGACGTAGAGCGCCGCGTACGCCCGGACCGGGTCGGCGCAGGCCTGCGGGTCGGCGCCGATCGACACCGGGAAGGTCGGCGCCACGTCGAAGCCGTCCAGGCTCCAGCCCGGCCTTCGCCCGGCCGGCCCGCAGCGGGTCGAGGTAGTCGCCGGCCCGCTCGGCGGACAGGAACAGCGGCAGCACGCCGTCGGCGATCTCGCCGGCCAGCTCGAGGTTCTTCGGCCCGACCGCGGCCAGGTAGACCGGGATCCGCTCGCGCACCGGGTGGATGATCAGCTTCAGCGCCTTGCCCGGGCCGTCGGGCAGCGGCAGCGTGTAGTGCTCGCCCTGGTAGGCCAGCGTCTCCCGGCGCATCGCCGGTCCGGACGATCTCGACGTACTCGCGGGTGCGGCCGAGCGGCTTGTCGAACCGGACGCCGTGCCAGCCCTCGGACACCTGCGGCCCGGACACGCCGAGGCCGAGCCGGAACCGGCCGCCGGACAGCGTGTCCAGGGTGGCGGCGGTCATCGCGGTCATCGCCGGGGTGCGCGCCGGGATCTGCATGATCGCGCTGCCGATGTCGATCCGGGACGGTCTGCGCGGCCAGGAGGCCGAGCACCGAGACGACGTCCGAGCCCCACGCCTCGGCCGCCCACACCACGGCGTAGCCGAGCCGGTCGGCCTCCTCGGCCAGGGCGAGGTTGGCCTCGTCGTTGCCGGCGCCCCAGTAGCCGAGGTTCAGTCCGAGTTGCACCGGCCGACCTTAGCGGGCCGGCCCGCGCCGCCGGCCCAGCGTTGCCGCCGTGACCGGCCGCGGGTGGGCGCGGCGCCGACACGACGCGGAGGCGCCGGGGGTCCGGGGGCCGGGGCGGCGGGATGAACTAGGTTGCGCGGCCATGGAGCAGCGCCCGGTCGGCCGCAGCGGCCTGGTCGTGTCCCGGCTCGGGCTCGGCACGGCCACCTGGGGCCGGGACACCGACCCGGACGACGCCGCCGCGCAGCTGGTCGCGTTCCGGGAGGCCGGCGGCACGCTGCTCGACATCGGCCCCTGGTACGTCTGCGAGCAGACCGAGCCGCTGATCGGCCGGCTGCTGCAGGACGTGGTCCCGCGCGACGAGCTGGTGCTCGCGGTGAAGTCCGGCGGCCCGATCGGCGCCGGGCCGCGGCCGCCCGCGGCGCTGTCCCGCGGCGGCCTGCTCACCGCGCTGGACAACTCGCTGCTGCGGCTCGGCGTCGACTCGGTCGACCTCTGGCAGCTGCACGGCTGGGACGAGCGGGTGCCGATGGAGGAGGTGCTCTCCGCGGTGCGACGTCGCGGTCTCCAGCGGCCGGGCCCGGTACGCCGGGGTGTCCAACCTGCCCGGCTGGCGGACCGCCGCCGGCGGCCGCCTGGCAGCGGGCCTGGCCCGGGCCGGGCGCCGCTGGCCGCGACCCAGGTCGAGTACTCGCTGCTGGAGCGCGGGGTCGAGCGCGAGGTGCTGCCGGCCTGCGCGTGGGCCGGGCTCGGCGTGCTGGCCTACTCGCCGCTGGGGCGCGGGGTGCTGACCGGCAAGTACCGGCACGGCGTGCCGTCGGACTCCCGGGCCGCCTCGCCGCACCTGCGCGAGTTCGTCGGCGCACCACCTCACCGACGCGGCCGCCCGGATCGTCGAGGCGGTGGCGACCGCGGCCGAGGGCCTCGGCACCTCGCCGCTGGCGGTCGCGCTGGCCTGGGTCCGGGACCGGCCCGGGGTCGCCTCCTCCGATCCTCGGCGCCCGTACGGTCGGCCAGCTGGCCGGCTCGCTGGCCGCCGACGCGACCGTGCTGCCGGCCGAGATCCGGCACGCCCTGGACGACGTCTCCGCGCCGCCGGCCGGCTATCCCGAGCGTGACCGGCGGACCGGCGACCGGCGATGGCTCCGGTCCGCCGGGCTCGGCACCTGACCCCGGCGGGTCCGGCCGACGCGCGGCCGCGCGTAGGTCGCCGGTCGTTCGCGGCCTTCTGCGCCGCCGGGCTCTGGCCCGGGCTCGGGCCGGCGCACGGCGGCCGAGCTGCCCGCGGCCGGGATCACCGCGCCCGGACGACGTCACCGCCGACGGCTGGCCGAGCTGCCCAAGGTCGGCACGCAGCGCGCCGAGCCGGCTGTTCTCCGCCTGGCTCGGCGCCGCGCCACGCGTACGAGGTGGTCGAGCTGGTGGTCGCGCGCCGGGCTGCGCGGCGCGGCTCGCGGCCCGGCGTCGCCGACGCGTTCGGCGACGACGCCGCCCGCCGGCTGCGCGACGACCCGTGGCGGCTGCTGGAGCTGCCCGACGTCGCGGGTCGGTCGAGGCGGACCGGGTCGCGGTCGCCGCGCTGCCGGGCGTACCGGCGGGACGACCCGCGCCGCGGCCGGGCGCTGGTCGCGCACGCGCTGAACCGGGCCGCCCGGGACGGGCACACCGTGCAGCCGGTCGACGCTGGTGCTGGCCGCGCTGCGGCGCCGAGGGCGTCGCCGACCCGCCGGCGCGCGGTGGCCGCCGCGATCGAGGCCGGCGACCGGTGCACGAGCCGCCGAGCCGAGCCGGACGGCTGTCGGTGCTGCGCGCTGGCCCGGTACGGCATGGCCGAGGAGCGCGGTCGCCGAGGCGGTCGCCCGGCTGACCGCCACCGCCGAGCCGATCGGCCGGCACGGACGCCGGCGCCGCGCTGGAAGAGCCTGGACGACGCCCAGCGCGGCGCGGTCGGACCGGTGCTGCGGCACGGGGTCAGCGTGCTCACCGGCGGCCCGGGCACCGGCAAGAGCCGCACCGTCGCGGCGCTCGTCCGGCTGGCCGAGAAGCAGGGCCTCGACGGTCGCGCTGGCCGCGCCGACCGGCCGGGCGGCCAAGCGGCTGGAGGAGCTCGGCCGACCACGCCGCGCCGGCGCACCGCTGCACCGGCTGCTCGGCGCGCAGGGCACGACCGGCGGGTTCGCCCGCGGCGAGGAGTGGCCGCTGGACGCCGAGCGTGGTCGTGGTCGACGAGGCCTCGATGCTGGACGTCGAGCTGGCCGCCGCGCTGCTCGAGGCCTGCGCCGACGGCACCCACCTGCTGCTGGTCGGCGACCCGGCGCAGCTGCCCTCGATCGGGCCCGGGCGGGTGCTCGGCCGACCTGATCGACTCCGGCGCCGTGCCGGTGATCGAGCTGACCACGCTCTACCGGCAGGCCGAGGGCGGCGCGATCGCCCGGCTGGCCACCGCGGTCCGCGGCGGCGAGCTGCCGCCGGTCGACTCGCCGGACCGCGAGGTCGTGCGTCGTGCCGGCGACCGGGTCGGCCGAGGCCGCGCACCGGGTGGTGCAGCTGGTCACCGACTCGATCCCGCGGGCGCTCGGCATCCCGGCCGACGACGTGCAGGTGGTGACGCCGGTGCACACGGGGCCGGCCGGCACGATCGAGCTCAACCGGGCGCTCAAGGCGACGCTCAACCCCGGCCGCGGCACGGTCTGCGGCTTCGACGCCGGCGACCGGGTGGTGGCCACCGCCAACCACCTCGAGGCCGAGCCGACCGGCTTCGCCAACGGCGAGGTCGGCGTCGTCACCGAGGCCAGGGACGGCACGCGTCGACCGTCGAGTTCGCCTCCGGGCCGGCCGCCGGTGACCGGCCGGGCGCTGGCCGACCTGCGGCACGGCTGGGCGATCACCGTGCACCGGGCGCAGGGCTCGGAGTGGCCGGCGGTGGTGGCCGTGCTGCCGCCGGAGGCCGGCGGCATGCTGTCCCGGCCGCTGGTCTACACCGCGCTGACCCGGGCGCAGCGGCACCTGTCGGTGGTGCCGGCGGTCGGCCCGGCGCTGGCCCGGGCGGTGCGGGAGGTCGGCGCCCGGCCGCGGCGGACCCGGCTGCGGGAGCTGCTGCGTCGCGACGAACTTCAGGAATCCGGCGGCTGACTTCCCGCGGACGCGGGGGCAGAATCGCCGGCATGTCACCCTCGACCGCGGCGCCGACCGCGGACTACGAGTACGTGCCGGTGCGCATCCCGCCCGGCACCGACCGCGTCACCGCGGCCGTCCAGCTCTCCTTGCACGCCGAGTACGGCGGCTGGGAGCTGTCCACCGTCCGGCTGCACGCCGACGGCACCCGCAAGGTGACGTTGCGCCGGCGCCGGACCACCGGGAGGGTCCCCCTCCCGCGCCCTGCGCTCTAGCTCCAGGGCAGCACGACCACCTTCCCCACCGTCCCGCGGGACGCCAGCCGGGCCAGCGCCGCCGGCGCCTCGGCCATCGGTACCCGCTCGGACACCAGCGGCCTGATGCTGCCGGCCTCGTACAGCCGGGTCAGCGCGGCGTGCGCGTCCGCGACCACCTGCGGGTCGACCGTGCGGTAGAGGCCCCAGTGCAGGCCGACCACGGAGTAGTTCTTCACCAGCACGTGCCCGGCCGGGACCGACGGGATCCGGCCCGAGGCGAAGCCGACCACGACCAGCCGGCCCTCGAACGCGACGCACCGCCGGGACGCGTCGAACACGTCCCCGCCGACCGGGTCCCAGACCACGTCCGCGCCGTGCCCGCCGGTCACCTCCTTGACCCGGCCCGCGATGTCCTCCGACCGGTAGTCGATCACCTCGTGCGCGCCGAGCTCCCGGCAGACCGCGACCTTCTCCGGGCCGCCCGCGGTCGCCATCACCCGCGCGCCCGCGGCCAGCCCGACCTGGATCGCCGCCGAGCCGACGCCGCCCGCGCCGGCGTGCACCAGCAGCCACTCCCCCGCCCGCAGCCCGGCCCGGCGATGCAGCCCCACGTACGCCGTCTGGTACGTGATCAGCAGCGCGGCGGCCTCGTCCGCGGGCATCCCGGCCGGCGCGTCGAACGCCGCGGGCTCGGGCAGCACGGCCAGCTCGGCCAGCCCGCCGCGGGGCAGCGGCGGCCCGCCGATCACCCGCCGCGCCGTCCCCGACGACCGTCCCGCAGACCTCGAGGCCGGGGGTGAACGGCAGCTCCGGGCGCTCCTGGTACTGCCCGGCCGCGAGCAGCACGTCCGGGAAGTTCAGCGCGCACGCCTCCACCCGGACCAGCAGCTCGCCCGGGCCGGCGACCGGGTCGGGCAGCTCGACCAGCTCCAGCGCCTCCGCCGGCGGGCCCAGCCGGCGGACCTGCCAGGCCTTCACGAGCGCGGTCCCGGCACGCCGCGGAAGACGTACGGCCCGGGCTCCCGGCCCGGCTGCACGAACCAGGCCTCGCCCGGCTTGCCGCCGTCGAGCACGGCCAGGAACGCGTCGCCGACGTCGTCGGCGGACAGCAGCGGCAGCGCCGCGACCAGCTCGTCCCGCATCGAGCCGAGGATCGCGGTGTCGGCGAATCCGGGGCACAGCGCGGTCACCGTGACGCCCTGCTCGGCCAGCGCCGGCGCCGACCGCCCGCACGTAGCCGACCACCGCGGTCTTGGTCAGCGTGTAGAGCGGGTCGGCCGGCATCGGCACCAGCCCGGCCAGCGACGCGGTCACCACCGCCCGCCGCCGCCGGTGCCGCGCAGGTGCGGGACGGCGGCCTCCAGCCCGTACACGACCGCGTCCTGGTTGACCCCGACGATCCGCCGGTACGCGGCCAGGTCGAGCGGGTCGGTCGGGCCGAGCCCGGAGCCGATCCCGGCGTTGAGCGCGACCACGTCCAGCCGCCCGTGCGCGTCGACCGCGGCCCGGACCGCGGCGACGGTGTCCTCCGGCCGGCTCACGTCCGCCCGGACCGGGGTGCCGCCGACCTCGGCCGCCACCTCGGCGGCGCCGTCGGCGTCGAGGTCGGCGATGACCACCGCGTAGCCGCGGGCGGCCAGCCGGCGGCCGAACGCCCGGCCGAAGCCGCCGGCGCCGCCGGTCACGAGCGCGACCGGCGTGGTCACGGAGCCGGTCATGATGCGGCCACGAAGCGCTGCAGCACCCGGACGCCGAACGTCAGCGCCTCGGTCGGCACCCGCTCGTCGATGCCGTGGAACATCGGCGCGAAGTCGAGGTCGGCCGGCAGCAGCAGCGGCGAGAAGCCGAAGCAGCGCATGCCCAGCCGCTCGAACGACTTGGCGTCCGTCCCGCCCGACATCGTGTACGGCACCGGCAGCGCCGCGCTGTCCTCGGCCCGCAGCGCCGCCGCCATCGCCTCCACCAGCGGCCCGTCGAAGTCGGTCTCCACCGCCTGGTCCCGGTGCACCCACTCGCGGACCACGCCGGAGCCGACCAGCGCGTCCACCTGCCGCTCGAACTCCTCCTCCTGGCCGGGCAGGAAGCGGCCGTCGATGACCGCCGACGCCGTGCTCGGGATCACGTTGGACTTGTAGCCGGCCTCGAGCATCGTCGGGTTCGCGGTGTTGCTCAGCGTCGCGCCGACCATCCGGGCCAGCCCGCCGAGCCGGCCGATCAGCGCCTCGATCTCGTCCCGGTCGGCCGCGTCCAGGTCGATGTCGACGCCGAGCTGCTCGGCCAGCGCCTCCAGGAACTGGCGGACCGTCTTGGTCATCACGACCGGGAACTCGTGCCGCCCGATCCGGGCGACCGCCTCGGCCAGCCGGGTCACCGCGTTGTCCTCGTGCCGCATCGAGCCGTGGCCGGGGCGGCCGCGCGCGAGCAGGCGCAGCCAGGCCATGCCCTTCTCGGCGGTCTGGATCGGGTACATCCGCAGGTCGGCGCCGGACCGGCCGGGGAGCGTGACGCTGAACCCGCCGACCTCGCTGATCGCCTCGGTGCAGCCCTCGAACACCTCGGAGTGGTTGTCGACCAGGAACCGGGCGCCCTTGACCCCGCCGGCCTCCTCGTCGGCGACGAAGGCGAGCACGACGTCCCGCGGCGGCCGCTCACCGGTGCGCGCCCACTGGCGGACCATCGCCAGCATCATCGCGTCCATGTCCTTCATGTCGATCGCGCCGCGGCCCCAGATGAAGCCGTCCCGCTCCTCGCCGGAGAAGGGGTGCACCGACCACTCGCCCGGGTCGGCCGGGACGACGTCGAGGTGGCCGTGCAGCAGCAGCGCCGGCCGGGACTGGTCGGTGCCCTCGATCCTGGCGACCACGCTGGCCCGGCCGGGCTCCGACTCGTACAGCCGGGACGCGACGCCGACCTCGTCCAGCTTGCCGGCGACCCACTCGGCCGCCGCCCGCTCGGAGCTCGTCGGGTTGGACGTGTCGAAGCGGATCAGCTCGGAGCAGAGCTCCACCACCTCGTCCTGGGCGCTCGTCATGTCGTATCCCTACCACTCGGGCCCGGTTGGGACGCGTCGCCCCGGGCCGGTAAAGTGGTCGGGCACACCAGGTCCGGGTGGCGGAATGGCAGACGCGCTAGCTTGAGGTGCTAGTGCCCTTAACGGGCGTGGGGGTTCAAGTCCCCCCTCGGACACGATCCTTTGCTGCCCCCTGCTCACCGATCGTGATCGGTTCGCCTGGGCGGATCGTCATTCATTCCGGGGAGCGGCCCCCGGGCCCCCGGAACGGCTCTCGGGCTTCCGGCGCTGGGGCGCGGGGACGGCCTCGCTTGCGCTGGCCTCCCCGCGGCTGGCGGGCCCGGTTCGCCGGAATGGCTCTCGGGCTGCGCGGCGCTGGTCCTGGTGACGGCCTCGCTGCGCTGGCCCTCTCGGCTGGCGGTTGCCTGGGCGGTGTCCTTCTCCGGGAGCTGGCCCTCGGTCGCCGGATTCCTGCGCTGGTCCTGCTGACGGCCTCCTGCGCTGGCCCTCGTTGGCCGGTTGCGCCTGGGCCCGGACGGCTCGCTTGCGCTGGCCTTCCGGGGCGCGGGCACGGTCCCCGGAGCTGCTCTGCGGGCTGGTCCGCGCGGCTGCGCGATGGCCTCGGTTCGCCGGAGTTGCGCCCGTGTCTCCGGGGCGCCTGCTGGCGGCCTCGCGGGTGGCCGCTCGTCCGGATTCTGGTGGGCTGGGGTGGGGGCGCGGTGGCTGGGGGTCGGTGGGCAGGGTTCTGGGGGCGGGTTGGGCGGTCGGGGAGGGCGGCGGGCGGGCGGCGGTTGACTATGACGCCGAGCTTAGGATGTATGACGAGTTCTTCGTCCGGCTTGGGGCGTCGGCCCGCGCGACCATGTCGTCGACATCGGTTGTGGGACCGGGCGGACGACTCGTCAGGCTGCCCGGCTGGCCGTGGGCGGTTCCGCGCTCGGGATCGACGTGTCCGC
Organism: uncultured Actinomycetota bacterium; assembly: GCA_963770145.1. Classification (GTDB taxonomy): domain Bacteria; phylum Actinomycetota; class Actinomycetes; order Mycobacteriales; family CADCTP01; genus CADCTP01. Next base: position 481,439 of record CAVYOJ010000014.1, read on the forward strand.
GCCGGCCGTGGCCCGGGCCCGCGAGCTGGCCCGGGAGGACGGGCTGCGCAACGTCACCTTCGAGTGCGCCGACGCTCAGGTGCGCCCCTTTCCGGACCATCGTTTCGACCTGGCGATCAGCCGGTTCGGCACCATGTTCTTCGGCGACCCCGTCGCGGCGTTCAGCAACATCGGCCGGGCGCTGCGCCCGACCGGGCGGCTGGTGATGATGGTCTGGCGGGCCGAGGAGCACAACGAGTGGGCCGTCGCCATCGACCGGATCCTCGGCGCGGACGACCGGGTGGTGGCAGCGGCCGAGCCCGCGGCGGCGGACCCCGCGGCGCCGGACGCGTTCTCGCTGGGCGAGCCGACCACCACGACCGCGATCCTGCATGCGGCAGGGTTCGTCGACGTCACGTTCACCGACGTCGACCGACCCGTCTTCTACGGCCTGGACGTGGACACCGCGCTCGCCTGGATCCGTGGCTTCACCAGCACGGAGCAGGCCCTGGAACGACTGGATCCGGCCGCCGCCGAGGAAGCGCTGAGCCGGCTGCGCGCGCTCATGGCGGAGCACCTGACCGGTGACGGCGTCTGGTTCTCCTCCGGCGCCTGGATCGTCACCGCCCGCCGCCCGGGCGAGGGCTGAGCCGAGCGCTCAGGACGATCCTTCGGGCAGGTTCTGGACGTGCTGGAAGCCGAAGCGGCCCTTGATGCAGAGGTGTCCGTGGGTGACGGAGTGGTCGGCGGGCGAGGTGACGTTGACGATCTGGCCCTGCTGCACGTGCAGCTCGAGGTTGCAGCCGACGCCGCAGAACGAGCAGACCGTGGTGGTGACGGTCTCCTGCTCCGGCTCCCACTGCCCGGCCTCGCGCAGCTCGTGCTCCCGCACGGACTTGAGCGCGCCGGTCGGGCACACCCCGATGCAGTTGCCGCAGTAGACGCAGGCGGAGTCGGGCAGCGGGTTGTTCAGCTCGGTGGCGATGCGGGCGTCGAACCCGCGGCCCGGCGGCGGAGATCGCGAACGTGAACTGCGCGTCGGTCCCGCACGCCTTGACGCACTTGTAGCACATGATGCAGCGGCCGTAGTCGCGCACGTAGAGGTCGTTGTCGACCTTCACCGGCTGCGCGACGGTCTCCGCGGTGGTCCCGTCCGGGGCGTGGTGGTGGCCGGCGTGGCGGGTGTCGCGGTCGGTGGACGGCGGCGCGGGCGGTCCGTAGCGGCCGGCGTCGACGCCGTAGTCGGCCATCCAGCGCTGCACGTCCGCGCTCGCCTGGGACAGGTCGGCCGAGGACGCGAGCAGCTCCAGCACCATGCGCCTGCTGTGCCGGACGCGCTCGGTGTCCGTCCGGACCACCATCCCGTCCTCGGCCCTGCGCGCGCACGACGGCACGAGCGGCCGGCTGCCCTCGACGTCGACCACGCAGACGCGGCAGGCGTTGATCGGGGTGAGGTTCGGCGCCCAGCACAGCGTGGGGGTGTCCGCCCGGCGCCGCCCGCGTCGTGCAGCGCGTCGAGGATCGTGGCGCCCTCGGGGACGCGGACCTCGGCGCCGTCGACGGTCAGCGTGACCAGCCTGCGGATGCCGCCGAGCAGCACGGGTTCCGTCGCGGTCATCGCACCCTCCCGTTCGGACTCGTCGGGGCGTCGAGCAGCCCGAGGGCGAGCGCCGATCGGACCGCCGCGGGCGCGGTCTGCCCGAGCCCGCAGATCGACGCGTCCTGCATGACCCGGGCGAGGTCGTCGAGCAGGGCGAGCTCGGTGGCCCGGGAGCCCGGCGGCGCGCCGCGGGCCAGCCGGGCCAGCGCCTCCTCCTGTCGCACGGTCCCGACCCGGCAGGGCACGCACTGCCCGCACGACTCGTCGCGGAAGAACGCGGCGATCCGCCGCAGCATCGCCGGGACGTCGGCCGACGTGTCGATGGCGAGCACGACGCCCGACCCGAGCGTGGCCCCGATCTCGCGGGTGCCCTCCAGGGTGAGCGGCACGTCGAGCTGGTCGGGCGGCACGAACCCGCCGGCCGCCCCGCCGAGCAGCACCGTGCGCAGCTCCCCGCGCACCCCGCCGGCCAGCGTCGAGCAGCTCGCGCAGGGTGGTGCCGAAGTCCACCTCGTACACGCCCGGGGTCTGCACCGCGCCCGCGACGCAGAACAGCTTCGTGCCGGTGGAGCGCGCCCGCGCCGATCGACGCGAACGCCGGGCCGCCGACCGCGAGGACCTCCAGGACGTTGTAGAGCGTCTCCACGTTGTTGATCACGGTGGGCTTGCCGAACAGGCCGCGAGACGCTGGGGAACGGCGGCTTGTTGCGCGGCTCGCCGCGCAGGCCCTCGAGCGAGTTGAGCAGCGCGGTCTCCTCGCCGCAGATGTAGGCGCCCGCGCCGCGGCGCAGCTCGATGTCGAACGCGAAGCCCGCCCCCAGCACGTCGGCGCCGAGGAACCCGCGGGCCCGGGCGGCGTCGATCGCGTGCTGCAGCCGCCGGGTCGCGAGCGGGTACTCGCCGCGGATGTAGAGGTAGCCGCGCTCGCAGCCGGTGGCGTACCCGGCGATCGTCATCGCCTCGATCAGGCCGAACGGGTCGCTCTCCATGAGCACGCGGTCCTTGAACGTGCCCGGCTCGGACTCGTCGGCGTTGCAGACCAGGTAGTGCGGCCGCTCGGGGGCGCGCGCGACGCCGTCCCACTTCACGCCGGTGGGGAACGCGGCCCCGCCGCGGCCGGTGAGCGAGGCGTCGGTGACCTCGGCGATCACCCGGGTCGGCCCGAGCTCGACGGCCCGGCGCAGCGCCGTGTAGCCGCCGTGGGCGCGGTAGTCGTCGAGGCTCTCCGGGTCGACCAGCCCGACCCGGCGCAGCAGGCGCAGGCCGGCGCGGTCGCCGCCGGTCTGCGGGGCGCTCACGGCGGTGTCGGCGAAGGCGCGGTCGGGGCGGTCCGCCGCGGCCCCGGTCCGGCCGGCCGGCGCCAGCTCGGCGGTCACGGCCTCCGCCGTGGCCGGCGCGAGGCTGACGTCCGGCCGGCGGGCGCGCTGCAGCAGCACCGCGGGCGCCCGCTCGCACAGGCCCAGGCACGGGCTGCGCACCCAGCAGGCGTCGGCGCCGGTGCCCTCGGGGCCCAGCTCGTCGGTGAGCCGGGCGGCGATCTCCTCGCCGCCGTGCGGGCCGCAGGCGATGTCGTCGCAGACGTGCACGACCTGCGGCGCGCGCGGCTCGACGGCGAACATCGCGTAGAACGTGGCCACCCCGTACACGTCGGCGGGCGGGACGGACAGCACGCGGGCGACGTGGTTGAGCGCGCCCGCGCTGATCCAGCCGACCTCGTCCATCACCGCGTGCAGCGCGGGCAGCAGCAGGTGCCGCCGTCCGCGGGCGGCGTGCCCGGAGTCGGCGAAGTATGCGTGCTCGCGGACCTCGTCCCCGGTGACCCGGGCGTGCTCGCGCAGCACGGCCGCCACGGCCTCCTGCTCGGCGGTCGACGCCTGCGCGTCCGACAGGCGCAGGTCCACGCGCGCTACTCCCCAGCCACCGGCACGGCCGGCCGACGCCCGCAGCTTCTCGATCCGCACCGCCGTCGCCTTGAACTCCGACGTGCCCGACTTCGGGTCCCACGCGTCGTTGGTCAGGACGTTGACGTCGACCTCCTCGGAGAAGTGCGGCGTGAACGACGCGAGCCCCGGACGCAGCGACGGGTCGAACCAGACCGGGGCCTCGACCGAGCCGCGCCGCGAGGTCACCCGCACCCGCTCGCCGTCGGCGATGCCGAGCCGGGCCCCGTCGGCGGCGTCCATCCGCAGCGACTCCCGGCGGCGCAGCGGCGAGGCGTACCCGCCGGTCTGCACTCCGGAGTTGTAGCCGTCGAGGACGCGCACCGTGGTCAGCCGGATCGGGAACTCGTCGGTCAGCTCGTCCACCGGCGGCACGTGCTCGACGGGCATGAACGGCGCGGGCGCGCCGCGGTCGGCCTCGTCGGCCGCCCACAGCCGGGCGTGCAGCAGCGGCGTGCCGGGGTGGTCCTCGTCCGGGCACGGCCACTGCAGGCCGCCGTGCTCGTCCAGCCGGCGGTAGGACATGCCGTGGTGCCACTTCAGCGACACCGACCGCAGCTCGTCCCACACCTGCTCGGCGGTCGGCTCGCCCCAGTCGTGGCCCAACCGGTCGGCGATGCCGCAGATGATGTGCGTGTCCGGGCGGGCCAGCCCGGGCGGGTCGATCGCCTTGCGCACGCGCTGCACCCGGCGCTCGGAGTTGGTGACCGTGCCCTCGTACTCGCACCAGTCGGCGGCCGCGGGCAGCACGACGTCGGCGAGCTCCGCGGTCGCGGTTCGGAAGATGTCCTGGACGACGAGGTGGTCCAGCCCTTCCAGCAGGTGCCGGGCGTGGGTGGCGTTGGCCTCGGACTCGGCCGGGTTCTCGCCGATGCAGTACAGCGACCGCAGCGTGCCGGCCTCCATCGCCTCGAACATCTCGCGAGAGGTGCATCCCCGGCTTCGGCGAGATCGTCGCGCCCCACACGGCCTCGAAGCGGGCCCGCGCCTCGTCGTCACCGAGGTCGTAGCCGCCGGGCAGCTTCGCCGGGATCGCGCCCATGTCGCCGCCGCCCTGCACGTTGTTCTGCCCACGCAGCGGGACCAGGCCCGAGCCGTAGCGGCCGACGTGCCCGGTGAGCAGCGCCAGGTTGATCAGCGCGAACACGTTGTCGGCGGCGTTGTGGTGCTCGGTGATGCCCAGCGTCCAGCAGATCTGGGCGCGGTCGGCGCGGCCGTAGGCGTGCGCCAGCTCGCGGATCAGCTCGGCCGGGACCCGGGTGATCTCCTCGGCCCGCTCCAGCGTGTACGGCTCGACCGTCGCGCGGTAGTCCTCGAAGCCGGTGGTCGCCCGGCGGACGAACGGCTCGTTCACCAGCCCGGCGTGGATGATCTCCCGGCCGATCGCGTTGGCCAGCGCGATGTCGGTGCCGACGTCGAGGCCGAGCCACGCGTCGGCCCACTGCGCCGTGGACGTGCGCCGCGGGTCGACGCGAGTACATCCGCGTGCCCGACTTCAGTCCCTGCAGCACGTGGTGGAAGAAGATCGGGTGCGTCTCACGCGCGTTGGAGCCCCAGAGCACCAGCAGGTCTGCGTGCTCGGCCTCCTCGTACGCCGAGGTGCCGCCACCCGCACCGAAGACAGTCGTCAGACCGACGACGGAAGGAGCGTGTCAAGTGCGGTTGCAGGAGTCGACGTTGTTGCTGCCCATCACCGCCCGGGCGAACTTCTGGGCGGCGTAGTTCATCTCGTTCGTCGCCTTCGAGCAGCTGAACATGCCGAACGCCTCGCCGTGGTGCGGCGCGAAGCCGGCGGCCGCCCGGTCGAGGGCCTCGTCCCAGCTCGCGGGCCGCAACCGGCCGCCGTCCCGGACCAGCGGCTCGGTGAGCCGGACATGCCTCGGCGTGCGCAGACCTCGCATCGGCGTCTCCTCTGCACCAGCAGATCCCAACAGGTCTAACGATAACGACTGTTTGCGACAGCGACCGTCGGCCGCCGACCGGACGTCGCCGGACGGTCCACGACGGTCGCCGAGCGGAGTGCGGCCCGAGCGGCTCGCTGCCCGGTCGCGGCGCAGCTGGTTGGGGCCGCTGAGGCGGTGCGGTAGAGCCGTCAGAAGCCCGGGAAAGCCTGGCGGAGCTGGTCGAGGTCGGGCGCGTCCACCCCGAGCGGGGTGTGCTCGGCGTCGAGCCGACCGGCGACCAGGCGGAGGAACGCCTCGGCCGGGAACCGGGCCACGGCGGCGTCCGGGGTGACCGCGTCGCGCGGGGTCAGCGTCACGGCCGGGTCCAGGGTGAGGCGGTAGGTGCGCGGCGGGTCGGCGGTGACCACCTCCACCGGACGCCCGCCCGGGACGGGCAGACCCGCGGCGGCGGCGCGCTGCGGGAGGGTGTCGATGAGCAGCTCCACGGCGTCCGGCGCGACCGTGGCGGCCGGGTCGAGGGCGACCGCGATGTCCCAGGTATGCAGGGCGTGCTCACCCAGCCGCAGCGCGGTCAGCCCGGCGATGTCGACGTCGCTGCCGAACAGGCTGAGCCCGAACCCGTCCTGCTGCTCCGGCTCGAGGTGCTCCAGCCGGGCGACGAAGTGCTCGTTGGCCGACACGCTGTCGGCGACCTGGCTGCGCGGGGCCAGCGCGTTCCACCGGTCCCAGATCGGCACGAACGTGTCGCCGTCCGGGGCGTCGGCGCCGGTCAGCCCGGCGGTGAGGAACAGCTCGAAGATCTCGGCCTGGCTGCCCAGATGGGACGCGACCTGCGCCAGCGACCACTCGTCCGCGTACGACCGGAGCATCGTCTGCTCGTCGGTCAGCCCGCCGACGATCGTGGTCATCCGCTCGTGCGAGCGGCGCAGCGCAGCGAGCCAGGTGGGGAAGTCAGCCATCGCCAGTCCTCGAAGGTCGCGGGGATCTCGGCGCATAGTCTCGACCATCGGCGCGCGATCCTGGGATAGTGGCGACCCAGCCCAGCTGAGCGTGCCGCCCGATCGGGTCGGCCTGGAGGGAGCGCCGGTGCCCAGGATCGTGGTCGGAGTCGATGCCTCGCCGGACTCGAAGGCGGCCCTGGCCTGGGCGGCCGCCGAGGCGCACCTGCGGCAGGCTGTGTTGCAGGTGGTGTACGCGTTCCACGCGCGGGAGCTGGCCGCGCCCGAGTACGTCCCGACCCAGCACGGGATGCCCGGCGCGGCGTCTTTCTACTCGCTCGAGGGACCCGAGGCCGGCGCCGTCGCCCGGCCGGACTCGAGCGCGACGCTGCGGGACCGGACCACGTTCGAGGAGGCCGCCCGTACCACGGCCGCCGAGCTGCTCGGCTCGGCCCTGTACGAGCAGCGCGACGCGCTCGCCGGGGTCGAGGTGGAGCGGGTCGTGATCGACGACAAGCACCCGGCCGAGGCGCTGGTGGAGGTGTCCAGCGACGCCGACCTGCTGGTCGTCGGCTCCCGCGGGCGCGGTGGGTTCAAGGCGATGCTGCTGGGCTCGGTCAGCCACGCCGTCGTGCTGCACGCGGCCTGCCCGGTGGTCGTGGTGCCGTCGGGGCGCGACAGCTGATTCACCGCCCGCCGTTGCGGGCAAGCACATCGGCGGTCCCGATTCACCGAGGAGTACGCCGATGACGTCCAGCACTGCCGACCGGCTCGAGTCGCTCGACGGCGAGAGCGCGCAGAAGGGCGTGGTGGTGGTCACCGGCGGCTCGGCCGGCCTCGGCCGGGCCGCCGTGCGCGCGTTCGCCGCCGCCGGCTACGACGTGGCCGTGCTCGCCCGCGGCGAGGACGGGCTGGCCGGGGCGGTCGCCGACGTCGCCGCGACCGGGCGGCGGGCGCTCGGCATCGCCGTCGACGTCGCCGACCACCGGGCCGTCGACGCCGCGGCGGACCAGGTCGAGGATCGGATGGGCCCGATCGAGGTGTGGGTCAACAACGCGATGACGTCGGTCTTCGCGCCGTTCCTGGACACCGACCCGGAGGACTTCGAGCGCGCGACCGCGGTGACGTACCTCGGCTTCGTGAACGGGACCCGCGCGGCGCTGCACCGGATGACCGCACGTGACCGCGGGGTGCTCGTCCAGGTGGGCTCGGCGCTGGCGTACCGCGGGATCCCGCTGCAGTCGGCGTACTGCGGGAGCAAGCACGCGATGGTCGGCTTCACCGAGAGCGTGATCACCGAGCTGCTGCACGACCACAGCAAGGTACGGGTGGCGATGGTGCACATGCCGGCGCTGAACACGCATCCAGTTCAACTGGGTGAAGTCGCAGCTGCCGCACCACCCGCAGCCGGTGCCGCCGATCTACCAGCCGGAGGTCGGCGCGGCCGCGCTCGTGCGGGTCGCCGAGCACCCGCGCCGGAACACCTGGGTCGGCCTGCCGACGGCGTACACGGTGCTCGGCAACCGGGTCGTCGCGCCGCTGCTGGACCGCTACCTCGCCCGCACCGGGTACGACGGGCAGCAGAGCCCGCAGGACACCCGGCCGGAGATCGGCGAGAACCTGTACGCGCCGGTGCCGGGCGACCAGGGCGCGCACGGCGACTTCGACTACAAGGCGCACGAGCGCAGCCCCGAGACGTGGTTGAGCCTGCACCGGCGCTCGGTGCTCGGCACCCTCGCCGCCGGCGCGGCCGCGGTCACCCTGCTCGCCCGCGGCCGCCGGTGATCCCGCCCGCGACGGTGGCCTGGCCCGCGTCGGTGGCCCGGGCGGCAGCCGTGGCGCGGGCGGCCGCCGCGGCCACGGCGGCATTGGTGGCGCGGGCGGCGGCGGTGTGCGGGGGGTGCGGGTGACCCGGGCGGCAGCGACCAGCCGGGGCGTGGTGGTCGCCCGGGCGGTCTGGGGGGCCGGGTGCCTGGCCGCGCCGGCGGCGGTCGGGCGGGTGCTCGGGCTGGCTCCCGGCGACCGGCGGGCGTTGCTGCTGCTGCGGGTGCTCGGCGCCCGCGACCTCGGCCAGGCCGTGCTGGCCGCGACCGCTCCCCCGCCGGCCCTGCTCCGCCTCGGTGCCGGCGTCGACGCCCTGCACGCCGCGTCGATGGTCGCGCTGGCCGCGGTCAGCCGCGACCACCGCCGTCCCGCGCTGATCTCCGCCGCGCTCGCCGCCGTCTGGGCCGCAGCGTCGCTCCGGGACTGATGCGGCACGATCTGTCCCGTGCTGCGCCACCCGGTCTTCGCCAGCCATCCCGCTGCATTCGGACGAGGAGCTGCGGGACCTGCTCGGCGCAGAGATCATCGAACGGGTCGAGGTGCACGCCTGGCCGCTTTCCTGCGTGCAGCGCCTGCAGTGGGCGATCGAGGGTCAGGTCGACCTGTTCCCCGGCCGCCCCGTCCCGCTGCTGGACGGCTGGGCGGCCGAGGCCGCGGCCGGGATCGGCTGAACCCGGTCCGGACTGGCCAGCAGCGCGGTGCGCAGTGGCGCCGGCAGCGCAGCCAGCGCGGCCTGGTCGTACTCGACCCGGTGCGACCCGGACCGCAGGGTGAGCGCGGCCGGCCGGCTCGCGACGCAGTGGTCGCAGCGGCCGAGGTGCCCGGTGCGGACCAGCCGGCCGCAGGACGGGCACCGGTCCCGGACCCGGTGCGGCCGGCGGACCGGGTTGCGCGCGAACACGGTCAGCCGGTCCCGGAGCCCCGGCCAGGTCGGGATCGCGACCTCGTCGGTGGCCGTCCAGTTCAGCGTCAGCTCGCGGTGGAACCGGGCCGTCCCGGCCGGGCCGTCGATCCCCTCGCCGACGTAGAGCAGCACGTCGCCCCGGTACGCCCGCAGCACCGACCAGCTCGCCGCGTCGTCCTCGGGCGGCGGCCAGCACAGCAGCAGCGTCCGGTCCCGGTGCCGGCGGACCGCGGCCACGCCGTCGACCGGTTCCACCTCCGTCCACAGTGGACCCGTTGGGTGGTAGGCGTTCCCGCCGCCGGCGGCAGGGTCGGTGGCGACCACGTCCACGCCGCGGTCGCGCAGCAGCGCAGCCCAGTAGCCGGTGCCGGCGCCGGCCTCGACCACCGGGCCGGCGTCGGCGATGGTCGCCAGCGCCGCCGGCCCCGGGATCGCCCAGGCGAACCGCGCGACCAGCTCGCGCCGCCGGGCCGGCAGGTCGAGCGCCTGCGCCAGCCCCGGCGACAGCTCCCAGCCGCCGATCGGCAACCGCCCGCCGGCCAGCAGCCCGACCCGCTCCGGGTACGAGGCGCCGTCCGCGGACCAGTACGCGGCCAGCCGGTCCCCGGCCACCGCCCAGTCCTCGGCCGAGGTCACCGGCCCGTACTCCGGGTCGACCGCCCATGCGTGCCGTTGCCCGAAGGCCCGGTACGAGAGGCCGACCGACGCGCGGTCGACCGGCGCGAGGAACGCCGTCGGGCCCCGCCCGTGCGCCCAGGCACCCGGCCCGACCGGCACGACGGGGCCGCCGCAGCCGGCGCACACCGCCCGCCCGTCCACCACCGCCCGCCGCCCCGCCAGGAGCACCGGCCGCACCGGATGCACCGGATACACGCCCCCGAGTCCCGGCGCCCGCCTGGCCGCGGCAGCGGGGCTCACAACCCCAGCACCGTCCGGCGCACCTCGGCGCTGTCGGTCAGCTCGGCCGGGGTGCCGGTGGTCACCACCCGCCCCTCGGCCAGCAGGTACGCCCGCCGGCTGACCGCCAGCGCCCGCTCCACGTCCTGCTCGACCAGCAGCACGCTCGACGCCCGGCTCGGCGATCGCGCTCGATCGCGTCGAACACCTCGTCGACGACGACCGGGGCCAGCCCGAGCGACGGCTCGTCGAGCAGCAGCAGGCGCGGCCGGGCCATCAGCGCCCGGCCGATCGCGAGCATCTGCTGCTCGCCGCCGGACTGAGGCTGCCGGCCAGCTGCGCCGGCCCGCTCGGCCAGCCGCGGGAACAGCTCGTACACCCGGGTCAGCGTCGCCCGGTGCTGCCGCCGCGCCGCGCGCCGGTACGCGCCGAGGCACAGGTTGTCGTAGACGGTCATCGTGCGCGAACACCCGCCGTCCCTCGGGCACGATGGCGACGCCGTGGGCGCAGACCCGGTGCGCCGGCAGCCGGGACACGTCGACGCCGTCGACGGGGATCTCGCCGGCGGCTGCGTCGGCTGCAGCCCGGCGATCGCGTTGACCAGCGTGGACTTGCCGGCGCCGTTGGGCCCGACGACCGCGACGGTCTCTCCCGGCGCCGACGGTCGAGCGTCGACCGCCCACAGCGCCTGCGCGTCGCCGTAGTGCACGCCAGTCCGAGCCGTCCGCAGGACCTCAAGCATGGGCCCGCCTCCCCAGGTAGGCGCGCACGACCGCCGGGTCGGCAGCACCGCGCGCGGCTCGCCGTCGGCCAGCAGCCGTGCCGCGGTCGAGCACGACGAGCCGGGTGGCCAGCTGGTTGACCACCCGCAGCAGGTGCTCGACGATGCACGATCGAGACGCCGGCCGCGTGGATCCGCCGGATCACCTCGACCGCGTCGTCGATCTCGGCCGGGTTGAGCCCGGCGAGCGCCTCGTCGAGCAGCAGCACCTTGCGGCTCGGCCGCGAGCGCCCGGGCGATCTCCAGCAGCTGGCGCTGGTGCAGGTTGAGCGACGCCGGGTAGGCGTCGGCGAGGTGTCCGAGGCCGACACGGTCTCCAGGTGCGCGCCGGCCGTCGGCCCGCGCCTGCGCCAGCGGCAGCGCGGCGCGCGGCCGAACATGACCGCCATGGCGACGTTGTCGCGCACGGTCATCGACGTCGAACGGCCGCGGGATCTGGTACGTGCGCGCGACGCCGGCGTGCGCGACCCGGTGCGGCGCCAGCCGGGCGAGGTCCTGGCCGGCGATCGCGGATCGTGCCCCGGGTCGGCCGGAGCGTGCCGGAGAGCAGGTTGACCAGCGTGGTCTTGCCGGAGCCGTTCGGGCCCGACCAGGCCGACGAGTCTCGCCGCCGCGGACGGTGAGCGAGACGTCCTCGAGCGCGTGCACGCCGCCGAAGTAGCGGGCCACCGTGCTCGGCACTCGACGACGGTCTCCGCCGGCCGGCGCCCGGCTCCGGCGCGGGTCGGCCGGTCCGACCGCGGGCGGCCGGCGTCGGGCCGCGGCGGCCGGGTCGGTCGGTGGCCGGCGGGCCAGCGCGCGCGGCCACGACCGCGACGAGCCGCGGCCAGCGAGCATGCCGGCGAGGATCCGTCGAGCAGGCTCGCGCCGCACGGGATGCAGTAGCCGGCGACGATCGCGACGACGAGCGCGCCCAGCGCGGCGCCAGCGGCCGGGCCCGCATCCGGCCGTACAGGCCGTCGGGCGCGACGACCACGAGCACGACGAGGACCGCGCCGAGCACGATCGAGTTGCCACTCGGCCCAGGCCGGAGGCGGTCAGCCGGTCCTGCAGCAGTCACGACGAGCACGCGCCGATCGACCGGGCCGAGCCAGTGCGTCCGTCCGCCGAGCACGCTCATCACGATGACGAACAGCGGGACGGTCAGGCGGAAGACGCTGTCCACCGCGACGAAGCCGATCTGCAGCGCGAACAGCGCTGCCGCCGACGCCGCCGATGACGGCGCTGGCGAGCAGATCGCCAGCATCTTGTAGCGGAACGTCGCCACGCCCAGGCCCTCGGCGACGTCCTCGGCGTCGCGGATCGCGGCCAGCGCCCAGCCGAACCGGGAGTGCTGCATCGCGAGCGCGACCGCGACCGCCGCGACCGGCCACGAGCCAGCGTCGAGCAGGTAGAGGCAGTCCTGGAAGCAGTCCGATCCAGCCGGGAACCGACGGCAGCGGGACGATCGATGCCCTGGCCGCCGTCGATGGTCCGGTTGATGCGGGCCAGCGCGGCGAGGATGAACGGCACGGCCAGGGTGAGCAGCGCGAAGATCTCGCCGCGCAGCGAGCGCAGCCGGAACGCGAGCGCGCCGATCGCCAGCGCCAGCAGCCGCGCACAGCGCCGCGCCGACGAGGACGGTCAGGTAGAAGCTGACCCCGTGCCGGCCGTACAGCACGGCGGTCGCGTAGGCGCCGATGCCGACGTACGCGGCCTGGCCGAAGCTGAAGTAGCCGCTGTAACCCGGAGAGGATGTTCCAGCTCGTCGCCTGGGTGACCCAGAACAGCATCGTGGTCGAGCAGCACCAGATAGGACAGCGGGAAGCCCGAGCGTCACCGCGGTCAGGAGCGAGCAAGGCCAGCAGCGAAGCCGGCGACAGCGGCCGGCAAGCGCCGAGCAGTCGCCGGCCGGCGCTCATCGGCGCGCCCCGCGCAGCGCGAACAGGCCCTGCGGCCGCAGCAGCAGCGCGAGGACGATCGCGGAGAACAGCACGAACGGCGCGGTGGCCGGCGACAGCACCACCGACACGACGCGCGGACAGCGACGCCGACCAGCGACGCCGGCGACGAGCGTGCCGACGACGTGCCCGATCCCGCCGAGGATGACCACCGCGAAGACGGTGCCGAACCACTCGAACGCCGTGGCCGGGGTGAGCGAGTTGGCCAGCGAGAAGAGCATGCCGGCGACGGCCGCGCTGGCCGCCGGCCACGCCCGCCGAGCAGCACGCCGAGCCGGCGGTGGTCGATGCCGAACGCGGCGGCGACCGTGCGGTCCTGCGGCGAACGCGCGCAGCGCCCGGCCGGCGAACGTGCGCTGCAGCACCAGGTGCGCGCCGCCGATCGAGCACGACCGCGACGCCGAACGCGAGCAGCGGTGGCGACCGGGAAGACGAACCGGCCGATCGTCGCAGCGACTCGGTGGCGTACGGGTTGACGTCGCGCGGTCATCCGCTGGAAGTCGGCGCTCCAGATGTTGCTCGACCGCCTGGATGATGATGATCAGCAGGCCGAAGCTGACCAGCAGCGAGTTGAACTCGGCGATGTGCAGCCGGTCGAACGCCCACTGCACGGCGCCGCCGACCACGAACAGCGCCGGGCACGGTGACCAGCAGCGTGAGCGAGCGGGTCGACGTCCCACGCCGTGGCCAGCTCGAACGTCAGGTAGGCGCCGAGCAGGATCATCCCGAAGTGCGCCAGGTTGATGACGCGCAGCACGCCCCAGGTGACCGACAGGCCGGCCGCCATCAGCGCGTACAGGCCGCCGAGCAGCACGCCGCTGAGCGCCGCCTGGACGATGATCATGTCATCCCGTGCGATCCGGGCGTGCCGCCCGCCCGTCGGGGGACGGGCCGCGGCCGGTCACGCGGCGGCCTGAGGGCGCGGCCGCCCGGTCCTGCGGCCAGACCGTGACCCAGTCGCCGTTCTGGATCTGCTTGATGGTCTGGGTGCGTCGGCCAGAAGTTGTGTCTGCTTCGGGTCGAACGTCGAGCGTTGCCGCTGAACGTGGTGTCGGCGCCCGTTGCTGTGCAGCGAGTCGCAGATCGCCTTGCTGGTCGAGCTTGCCGGCGCGCCTTGACCCCGGCGGCGAGGATCTCCCAGGCGTTCCAGGACGCGGCCGCCTGCGTCTCGAAGACCGGTGTACGGCAGCTTCGCCGCGGTCGCCCGGGTCTTGAAGTCGTTGACGATCTCCGTGCGCGTCGCCGCCGAGCTTGTCCAGCGTCGCCTTGTTCGGCTCGAAGATGCGACACCGACAGCAGGCCGTCGCGCGGTCGCGCCGAGCCCGAGCAGCGGGCCGGGCGCCGGGAACAGGCTGAACATCATCGGCGGCTTGTAGTTCAGCTGCGCCATCGCCTGGAGCAGGTTGACCGGGTCGACGCCGAGCCCGTTGTTGATGACCAGGTCCGGCTTGGCGTCGCGCACCTGCGCCGCGATCGGCGCCCAGTCGGTGGTGGTCGGCGGGTAGTGCACGTCCAGCACCACGTCGAGGCCCGCGCTGCTTGGCGATGGACACCACGCCGGTCTTGTCGTCGCCGAGCGCCGTACGGAGACGAAGTCGGCCGACCCGTTCTGGTTGGTCAGGACCGCGATCCGCTTCGGCGGCGCTGGGCAGCGTGGCGACCGCGTCGAAGAGCTGGTTGGGGACGAACTCGTTCGGCGTCGGCCCGATCGACCAGGCCGGGAACTGGCAGTCGTAGGTCAGCTGCGGGCGCGAGCACCGCGGTGTGCTGCGGCATGCGCGTAGCTGTGCCGCTGCGGCGACCGCCATCGCGGAGAGGATGTTCGGCGTCGCGTACGGGCCGATGATGAGGTCGACCTTGTCCTGGCGTGATCAGCTGCTCGTAGAGCGTGCTCGACCTTGGCCTGGTCGGACTCGTCGTCGCGGACCATCCACTGCACCTGGCCGGCCGAGCAGGCCGCCGTCCGCGTTGAGCCGCTCGACGAACTGCTCGCCGGCGATCTTGTGGATGGCGCCGGTCGCGGCGAAGGCGCCGGTGAGCGACAGCGTCGAGCCGACGACGATCGGGTCGCTCGCTGGCCGGCCGGCCGGCGTCGTCGCTCCGTCAGCTGCCGCGACTTGCGACTCGCAGCGCCGCAGCGCCGCGGCGAGCAGTACGCGCCGCTGCGACGGTCGCCCTGAGCCGGCGTCTCGTGTACGGTGACAGCATCTCGGCTCAACGTACCACACTTCCCGGTGTCGTGCACGACGTCGCCGCCGACGACGGTCAGCACGGAGCGGACCTGCCGGAGCTGCGTCGTCCGGCACGGTGAAGTAGTCGCGGTCGAGCACCGCGACGTCGCCGAGCCGGCCGACCTCGAGCGTGCCGAGCTGGTCCTCGTCGGTGCTCGCCGAGGAACCAGCCGTTGTCGCGGGTGTAGAGCTCGAGCAGCTCGCTGCCGGGTGATCTGCTGGCCGGCGTTGATCAGCGTCGCCCAGCGCGTTGACGCCGGTGGTCGCGTAGTAGGCGTGGATGAACGGGTTCATCGGCGCGATCTGCATGCCGTCGGAGCTCATCCCGGCGGGATGCCGTTGTCGACGATCATCCGGAACGGCGGGCCGGCCGCGGTCCGGTGCCGGCGAGGTACCGCCAGCCGGTGAGGTTGAGGCCGCCGCCGAGCGCCTTGAGCCGGTCGACGTAGTCCTCGGTGATCGACGGGCACGTGCGCGACGACCCAGCGCAGGTCGCGTGATCGGGATCTCCTGCGTTGACCGTCTCGAAGCCCTCGATCTCGGTGCTGGAAGTCGGTCGCCGACAGCGAGTGCACCTCGGCGCGCCAGCCGGCCTGGGCGACCCGGCGGGCCGCCTCCAGCGCAGCGCCGGCCGCCGAAGTCGCCGGCCGGCGATGAACTCGCCGATGCCGCCGGTGCGCACCATGTCGTCGCCGAAGAACGGGAACGCGTTGCGCAGCCGCTCGGTGAGCGTGGGCAGCGCCGGGTCGGTGTCCATGTGCAGGAAGTTGATCCGCAGCCGGACGATGCCCTGGCCCTCGCGCGTACACCGCCAGGAACGGCAGGTGCATCGTGTAGTTGTCCTCGTGCGCCGCGCCGTCGCGACGGGGTGTTGGTGGCCTGGAACGCGCCCTGGTCGAGGTGCGTGGTGACGCCGAGGCTGGCCGCGTACGCCATCGCGTCGAGCACGCTGCGCTTGCGCTCCTCGAACGTGAGCGTGCCGGCGCAGCGCCAGCGTCGCCTTGCCGGTCTCGGTGCCCGGCGGCGATCGAGCCGTCCGCGCCGACCGACGACCGGCGGCTCGGCGCGCCTCGAAGAACGCCTTGCCGAGCGCTGTTGGTCACCGACGGCCCGCGAGAAGCCGATCGAGATGTAGGCCGGGTGGTCCGGCACCGCCGCGTCGAGCTCGGCCAGGGTCGGCAGCCGGTACCTCGCGCGAACTGGTTGAGGTGGAAGCCGCCGATCGTGGTGATGAACTCGCCGGCCGGCACGCCGCGGGCCCGCGCCCGGTACGTCGCGCTGCACGTCGGCGATCGAGTACGCGTTCTCCAGCGGGGTGTGGTGGCCGGGCCGGTTGCCCATCAGCACGATGTGGTTGTGGTTGTCGATGATGCCGGGGATCGCGGTCCGCCCGCGCAGGTCGATCGTCCGCGGCTGGTCCGGCGAACGCCGTGCGCGGCCGCGCTCAGGTTGTTGCCGGCGTACGACGATCCGGCCGTCGCGGATGGCGACGCACGCTGACGACCCGGTCGCGGCCGTCCATCGTGTGGATCTGGCCGTTGTGCAGGATCAGGTCGGCCCGGAACGAGCCCTCCGTGCCGTGGCCGCCGCCCGGACCGGTGGCCGCGCTCGCGCTGCCTCCGGACAGCACGCCGCCGGCCGCGGCCGCGCCGGCCACCGCCGCTCCGCGCAGCACGGTCCGCCGGGAGATGCCGGCGCGGGTCTCGCTGGGCTCTGTCATGAGGGCCTCCGCCGTGTCGGGTGCGTACGCGACGGCCGTCACGCACGCCGGGATGGCCCCGCTCGCCGTGGCGGGCGGTGGGTGCTCGATGGATGGGTCCAGAGGTGCCGCTTGACGTAGGGGAACTTCATCTGCGGACAGTGGTCCGGCATACGGACACTGAGGTGTCATCACAATGGAGTCGAGCTGTGTGGCTGTCAAGACTCACAGCCGAAACACGGCGCCACTTCCGCGGTCTACTGTTCGTGCAGCGGACAGGCCGAAGTTCCGGCCGCGCGCGGGGGAAGGAACGCGGATGGCCGGTCGAGGAGAGGGCCCCGAGTTCATCGAGGCGCTGGCCCGCGGGCTGGACGTGATCCGGGCGTTCGGCGCCGACCGGCCGCGGCTGACGCTGGCCGAGGTCGCCACCGCCAGCGACCTGGCCCGGCCGACGGCCCGGCGGATCCTGCTCACGCTGACCGAGCTCGGGTACGTCCGCGCCGACGGCAACGTGTTCAGCCTGACCCCGCGGGTGCTCGAGCTCGGCATGGCGTACGTCGGCGCGCTCGGCCTGTGGGAGGTGGCCCGGCCGCACATGCGCGACCTGGTCGCGATCACCGGCGAGTCGTCCTCGATCAGCCAGCTCGACGGCAGCGACATCGTCTACGTCGCCCGGGTCGCGGTGCCGAAGATCATCGCGCTCCGGGTCGAGGTCGGCACCCGGTTCCCGGCCGTGGTCTGCTCGCAGGGCAAGGTGCTGCTGGCCGCGCTCGACCCGGCGGACGTCGCCGGACGTGCTGGCGATCCCGAGCCGGTCGGGCATCGTGCCGCACCGGGCCTACCGGCCGGCCGAGGTGGAGCCGATGCTGCGGGAGGTGCGGGCGCGCGGCTGGGCGCTGGCCGACGACGAGCTCGCCCCCGGCATCCGCTCGGTCGCGGTGCCGGTCCGGGACGGCAGCGGCGCGGTCCGGGCGGCGATGAACGTGACCGTGCACTCGGCCGAGACCAGCGTGCGGACGCTGCTCGACCAGCACCTGCCGCCGCTGCGCGAGGCGGCCAGCGCGGTCAGCGCCGACTGGGCCGCCTGGCAGGCCCGCCCGCAGGAGGAGGCGGTCGAGCGGCCGGCCCGGACACTCGTCCGGTAAGCGGACCCGACCGAGCGCCTACACTTCCCGCCGCCACCTGCGGAATCCGTAGGTTGTGCGCGCCGTCACGGGCACCCGGTCGTGTCTGCCGGAGCCCCAGGGATTACCTTCAGGTAACACCGTTTGCGACTCCGAGACCCCGCCGCGAACCGTTCGAGAAGGGGCGCCACCATGCCCGATGCTCCCGCTTCAGGAACCCTGAGCCTGCGCCACGCCGACGGCACCGAGCAGGACCTGACCGTCGTCGCAGCCCACCGAGGGACCGCCGGGGGTCGACATCGGCGGGCCTGCTGTCCAAGGGCGGCCTGGTCACCTACGACCCGGGGTTCGTCAACACCGCGAGCTGCTCGTCCGAGATCACCTACATCGACGGTGACGCCGGCATCCTCCGCTACCGCGGCTACCCGATCGACCAGCTCGCCGAGCACGCCAGCTTCGCCGAGGTCAGCTACCTGCTGCTGTACGGCGAGCTGCCGACCGAGACGCAGCTGGCCGAGTTCACCGACAAGATCAGCGGCACACCCTGCTGCACGAGGACTTCAAGGCGCTTCTTCGACGGTTTCCCGCGCAACGCGCACCCGATGCCGGTGCTGTCCTCGGCGGTGTCCGCGCTCTCGACGTACTACGAGGACTCGCTCGACCCGACCGACCCGGAGCAGCTCGAGCTGCCGATGCTGCGGCTGATGGGCAAGCTGCCGACGATGGCGGCGTACGCGTACAAGAAGTCGATCGGGCAGCCGTTCCTCTACCCGGACAACTCGCTCGGCGTGGTGGAGAACTTCCTCCGGATGACCTTCGGCCTGCCGGCCGAGCCGTACGAGGCCGACCCGGCGGTCGTGCGCGCGCTGGACATGCTGTTCACCCTGCACGCCGACCACGAGCAGAACTGCTCGACCGCCACCGTGCGGCTGGTCGGCTCCGCCCAGGCCAACCTGTTCGCCTCCGTCTCGGCCGGCATCCACGCGCTGTCCGGGCCGCTGCACGGCGGGGCCAACCAGGAGGTCATCGAGATGCTCTCGCGCATCCGCGCCGAGGGCGGCGACGTCAACAGCGTTCGTGCAGAAGGTGAAGTCCAAGCAGGACGGCGTGAAGCTGATGGGCTTCGGCCACCGGGTCTACAAGAACTACGACCCGCGCGCGGCGATCATGAAGAAGACCGCGGACGAGATCCTGTCCGCGATGGGCAAGCGGGACGAGCTGCTCGACATCGCCGACCGAGCTGGAGGGCGTCGCGCTGTCCGACGACTACTTCATCTCCCGCAAGCTCTACCCGAACGTCGACTTCTACACCGGCCTCATCTACCGGGCGATGGGCTTCCCGGACCGGATGTTCACGGTGCTGTTCGCGATCGGCCGGCTGCCCGGCTGGATCGCGCAGTGGCGCGAGCAGGTCGACGACCCGCAGGCCAAGATCGGCCGGCCGCGCCAGCTCTACACCGGCGTGTCCGAGCGCGCGTACGTCCCGATCGCCGAGCGCTGAGCACTCCCCGACCGGCCCCGTCCCGCTCGAGGAGGCCGGTGCGCTCGGCTCGGCTGGGTCGGGGCGTGGGCGAGGCGCGGTTGTGGGCGACCAGCGACCTGCACGTCGGGTACGCCGACAACCGCCGGATCGTCACCGACGACCTGCACCCGGCCGGCGACGGCGACTGGCTGATCGTGGCCGGCGACGTCGCCGAGAAGCCGGCCGACATCGAGTGGGCGCTGGCCACGCTGGCCGGCCGGTTCGCCAGGGTGGTCTGGGCGCCCGGCAACCACGAGCTGTGGACACGCCACGCCAAGGACCCGGTCCAGCTGCGCGGCCAGGACCGGTACGAGCACCTGGTCGCAGCTCTGCCGCGAGCTCGGCGTGATCACCCCGGAGGACGAGTACCCGCGGTGGACCGGCGCCGGGCGGCCCGGTCACGGTCGCGCCGCTGTTCCTGCTCTACGACTACACGCTTCCGGCTGCCCGGCCAGGCCGACGCGGACGCAGGCGCTGGCGGCCGCGTACGGCGGCCGGCGTGGTCGCCACCGACGAGTTCCTGCTGCACCCGGACCCGTACCCGGACCGCGCCGCCTGGTGCCACGCCCGGGTCGAGGCGACCGAGGCCCGGCTGGCCGCGCTGCCGGCCGGGCACCCGGACCGTGCTGGTCAACCACTGGCCGCTGACCCGGCTGCCGACCCGGGTGCTGCGGCACCCGGAGTTCGCGATCTGGTGCGGCACCGAGCTGACCGCCGACTGGCACAGCCGGTTCGCCGCCGCCGCGGTCGTCTACGGGCACCTGCACATCCCGCGCACCACCTACGAGGACGGGGTGCGGTTCGAGGAGGTCTCGATCGGCTACCCGCGGGAGTGGCGGCGGCACGGGCTCCGCCGCGGCGTGCTGCGGGACGTGCTGCCGGCGGTCGAGCCCGGTCCCGGAGCCGTGGTGACGCGCCGATGATCGCCTCGATCGTGCCGGCCGGGGTGCAGGTCGCCGACGCGACCGGGCCGCTGCCCGGGGAGGCGCTGCTGCCGGAGGAGGAGGCGCTGGTCGCCCGCGCGGTCGGCAAGCGCCGGGCCGAGTTCACCACCGTGCGCACCTGCGCCCGGATCGCGCTCGGCCGGCTCGGGCTGCCGCCGGCGCCGCTGCTGTCCGGGCCGAAGCGGGAGCCGCTCTGGCCGGCCGGCGTGGTCGGCAGCATCACCCACTGCGACGGCTACCGGGCGGCCGCGGTGGCCCGGGCGACCGAGATCGCCGCGATCGGCATCGACGCCGAGCCGCACGACCCGCTGCCGGACGGCGTCCTGCGACCGGGTGACGCTGCCGGCCGAGCGCGCGCACCTGCGGCGAGCTGCCGCCCGGCGTGCACTGGGACCGGCTGCTGTTCAGCGCCAAGGAGAGCGTCTACAAGGCCTGGTTCCCGCTGGCCCGGCGCTGGCTCGGCTTCGAGGACGCGGCGCTGCTGTTCGTTCCCGGCGCCGGAGCCGGCCGCGTGGGCACATTCACCGCCGACCTGCTGGTGGATCCGCTGCCGGTGGTCGCCGGGCGGCCGGTGCGCACGCTGCACGGCCGGTACGCGGTGGCCGGCGGCCTGCTCGGCACCGCGATCACCCTGGCCGCCGACCGAGGCGAGGAGGACCCGTGGCGACGTTGACCGACGACGGCACCGGCCTGGTGCTGACCAACGGCGTGACCATGCCGCTGCTCGGGCTGGGCGTCTGGCAGATCCCGGACGGCCGGCCGACCGAGCAGGCGGTGCGGTGGGCGCTGGAGGCCGGCTACCGGCACATCGACACGGCCACGCTCTACCGCAACGAGCGCTCGGTCGGCCGCGCGATCCGGGACAGCGGGGTGCCGCGGGAGCAGCTGTTCGTCGCGACCAAGTTCCACCCGCGCGACCCCGACCCGGAGCAGGCGGTCGAGGCCAGCCTGCGGTTGCTCGGGCTCGACCACGTCGACCTCTACCTGTGGCACTGGCCGAGCGGCAGCCCGACCCGGCACTGGCCGGCGTTCGAGCGGATCGCCGGGCGCGGGCTGGCCCGGGCGGTCGGGGTGAGCAACTTCTCCGCCGACCAGCTGGCCCGGCTGCTCGGCGCGGACGTGCCGCCCACGGTCGACCAGGTCGAGTTCAGCCCGTTCCAGTTCCGGCGGGCGCTGCTGGCCGCGTGCGAGGCGAGCGGGGTCGTGCTGGAGGCGTACAGCCCGCTGACCCGCGGGCACGACCTCGGGCACCGGGTGATCGCGGAGATCGCGCGGCGGCACGGGCGGACGCCGGCCCAGGTGCTGCTGCGCTGGGCGGTGCAGCGGGCGATCCCGGTCATCCCGAAGTCCGCCGAACCGGGACCGCATCGTCGAGAACGCCCGGATCTTCGACTTCGCGCTGCCGGCCGCGGACATGGCCGCCCTGGACGACCTCGACCGGACCGGTGGCACCGCGGAGGCGTAGGCCAGCCGGTCTCAGCGCCAGCGACGCTTCTTGCGGGCGGGCGGGCCCAGATCGCGATCCGGTCCAGCACGTCGGCGGTGGTGAGCGGGACGGTGGTGGTGAGCGTGCCGCCGCCGGCCCGGCGCTGCCGCTGCCCGTACGAGCGCAGCAGCCGCGCGATCTGCGGCGCCGCCAGCCCGAGCGCCAGCGTGAACAGGAACGCCTTGAGCCGGCTGCGCAGGAGGAACCACATGGGGTAGTTCTGCCCGCCGCTACCGGGGCGCACACCACCACCCGGATGGGGGGCGGTGCATGCACCTACTCGCCGGTACCGCTATCCTCCTCGACGCGGCCAGGAGCCTCCCCCCGTGGGCTCCTGGCCGCTTCGTCTTTCCGCGTACCGGTCCGGCCGGTCGCCGCCGGTTCCCGGCGGAATCTGGCAACCTGAGAAGCAGCCCAAGACACGCGGCCACGAGGAGGTCAACGGTGACCGAAGCGATCCAGCGGGCGCCCTCGGTGGCGCGGATGCTGGCCGACCGGGTGGCCGCGACGCCGACCGCGGAAGCCTTCCGCTGGCCGCAGGTCGGCCCGGACGGGGCCGAGACCTGGGAGTCGATGACCTGGGCGCGCGCCGGCGAGCGGGTCACCGAGCTCGCCGCCGGCCTGCTCGCGCTCGGGCTGCGGCCCGAGCAGCGGGTGATCGTCTACTCCGCCACCCGGGTCGAATGGGTGCTCGCCGACCTCGCGATCAACACCGCGGCCGGCGCCACGACCACGATCTACCCGTCCTCCCAGCCGGAGGACGTGCTGCACATCGTCGCCGACTCCGGCGCGGTCGTCGCGTTCGTCGAGGACGAGACCAAGGCAGCGAGTGCTGCGCGAGCTGGCCGACAAGACCCCGGACCTGGCGCACGTCGTGCTGCTCGAGGGCGCCGGCGGTGGCGACGTGATCGGGAGCTTTCGCTGGACGACCTGGCCGAGCGCGGCCGCGTCCTGCTGGCCGCGGACCCGGGCGCGGTCGACACGGTCGTCGCCGGCATCGCGTCCGGACCACCTGGCCACGCTGATCTACACCTCCGGGACCACCGGCCGGCCCAAGGGCGTCGAGCTGATCCAGGACAACTGGACGTACGAGGGCGCGGCGGTCGACCGGCTCGGCATCCTGCGCCCGGACGACCTGCAATACCTGTGGCTGCCGCTGTCGCACTCGTTCGGCAAGGTGCTGCTGGCCGCGCAGCTGCAGATCGGCTTCGCCTCCGCGGTCGACGGCCGGATCGACAAGATCGTGGACAACCTCGCCACGGTGCGGCCGACGTTCATGGCCGGCGCGCCGCGGATCTTCGAGAAGGTGCACAACCGGGTGGTCGCCTCGGTCGAGGCGCGAGGGCGGGATCAAGGCGAAGCTGTTCGCCCGGGCGTTCCGGCACCGGCCGGAAGTGGTCGGCCGGCCGCAGCAGCAGGGCCGCAAGCCCGGGGCTGGCGCTGACCGTCGCGCACGCCGGCGCCGACAAGGTCGTGCTGAGCAAGCTGCGGGAGCGCTTCGGCGGCCGGATCCGGGTGTTCGTCTCCGGCAGCGCGCCGCTGTCCCGGGAGGTGCGCCGAGTGGTTCCACGCCGGCCGGCATGCTGATCGTCGAGGGCTACGGGATGACCGAGACGTCGGCGGCGACTGCGGTCAACCTGCCCGGACCGGTTCCGGTTCGGCACGGTCGGGCCGGCGCTGCCCGGCACCGAGCTGCGCATCGCCGAGGACGGCGAGCTGCTCTGCGCGGCCCCGGCGTGATGCGCGGCTACCACGGCCTGCCCGAGGCGACCGCGGAGACCCTCGACGACGACGGCTGGCTGCACACCGGCGACATCGGCGAGGCTGGACGCCGACGGGTTCCTGCGGATCACCGACCGCAAGAAGGACATGATCAAGACCTCCGGCGGCAAGTACGTCGCGCCGCAGCCGATCGAGATCGCCTTCCCGGCGATCTGCGGGCTGGCCAGCCAGTTCGTCGTGCACGGCGACGGGCGCAACTACGTGACCGCGCTGGTCACGCTCGACCCGGACGCGCTGGCCCAGTGGGCGGAGACGAACGGGGTGGCCGAGACGCGACCCGGCCGCGCTGGCCCGCCGGGACGACGTCCGCGCGGTCGTCGCGGCGGGGGTGAAGCAGCTCAACGCCGGGCTCAACCGGTGGGAGACGATCAAGGACTTCCGGATCCTCGACCACGACCTGACGGTCGAGTCGGGCGAGCTGACCCCGAGCCTCAAGCTCAAGCGGCGGGTCGTCGAGCAGCGCTACAAGGACGTCCTGGACGAGATGTACGCGACCAACGAGCGCTCCCGGGTGTGAGGGCTCTCACACGGGCATTTCGACGCACAGTCGTCGACTCGCGCACGGTTCGTGATCTCGGGACGAATTTCCGCGCATCCCTGTCGACCGAGGTGCCCACACGCAGCCCGGGGACCGTTAGCCTGCCCCCCATGCTCGAAGTAGGTCGACTCCGCGCGCTGCTGGCGATGTCCGAGCACGGGGGGTCGTCCGGCGCCGCCCGGGCGCTCGGGCGACCGGCCGGCGACGTCGCCGCGCAGCTGTCCGGCTGGGAGCGCGAGCTCGGCCTCACGCTCGTCGACGGCGACCGGCTGACCCCGGCCGGTCGGCGGCTGGCCGAGCACGCCGGCACGCTGCTCGGCCAGCTGGAGTCGGCCGAGTCGGACGCGGCCGCGGTGGCCGGGCGGGTGGCCGGGATGCTGCGGCTCGGGGTCGGCGCGGACGCCGGCCGCGTGCTGCTGCCCGACGACGCTGGCGAAGCTGCGGTCGACCGACCGTGCGGCTGCACGTGCAGCCAGCTCGCCGACGAGCGGGTGGGCGGGCTCGACAGCACGCTCGACGCGGTCGTCGTCGGCGAGTACGGCGCGGCGGTGCCGCACCGGCCGGACGCCGAGGTGGAGCGGCGGGAGCTGCTCACCGAGCCGCTGCTGCTGGCCGTGCCGAGCCGGCACCGGGCCACCGGCGCCAGCATCCGGCTGGCCGAGCTGGCCGGCGAGCCGTGGATCGCCGGCGGCGGCGACACGCTGGTGGCGCTGGAGCGGGCCGCGGCCGGCGCCGGGTTCGCGCCGCGGGTGGTCGCCGAGGTCGGCGAGGACGCGCTCGCGCTGACGCTGGTCGCGGCCGGGCTCGGCGTCGCGCTGGTGCCGGCGTCGGCGGCGCCGTCGCCGGCCGAGGGGGTGCGGTTCCTGACCGTGCTCGACGGCGGGCTGCGCCGGACCGTGCTCGCCGCGGTGCGCCGGACCCGGATCGCCGACCCGGCGGTGCGGCTGCTGCTCGACGCGCTCGCGAGCGGCCGCGCGGCGGGTGGCGGCGGCGGTGCCGGGTGTGACCGCGGCGGTCGACCCCGCCTGGCGCCGCCCGCGCCGTCCGCTGCTCCGGTCGACCCGGGCCGCCGGCCCGATCCGTTGTTCGACCCGCTGCCACCGGAGCCGCGCCCGCAGCAACGGCCGCCGGGACCCCTGGCCGGACCGGGCCCGGCCCGAGGGAGTCAACGGGGCCAACGGCACCGGCGCCGACCTGCCGCCGCGCAACGGCACCGCCGCGTTCGGCCCCGACCACCCCGGCTACGGCGCCCCGACCGACCTGCCCGGCCCCGCCGGTCCCGCGGACCTCCCGGGCCGCAACGGTGCCGACTCCCTCGGCTTCTCCGGCCCGGCCGATCTCCCCGGCCGCAACCGCGCGGACCCGCTGGGCGTCTCCGGGCCGCCCGACCTCGCGGGTCGCCCGGACCCGTCGGACCTTCCCGGGCGCAACGGCGCGGACCCGCTGGCCGGCCCGGTCGGCCGGCCGGAGCCTGCGGACCTGCCGGGGCGCAACGGCCCTCCGATCCCCTCGGCCGCTCCGGCCCAGGCGACCTTCCCGGCCGGGACCGACCGTCGGATCGACCCGGCGGCTCCGGCCCGGCCGACCTGCCCGGCTACGGCCGACCCGGCGATCCGGCCGGCCTCGGTGGCCCCGACCGCCCCGAGCGGAGCGGGTCGGATCGTCCCGGCCGCGGACGCCCGGGGCCGGGCGACGTGCCCGGCGGCAACGGCTCTGCCGGCGGACCCCGGGGGCGCTGCCCGCGCCCGGGTCGCCGGCGGGTGACGTGCCCGGGGCGGGCCGGGGACGGCAGGCGGCCCCGGACCGGAGTTCGACGACCTGTCCGGGCTCTCCGGCCTGTCCGGGTTCTCCGGGCGTCCCGGTCGCAGCCCGGACGTGCAGGACGGCTCCCCCGGGCTGCCCGGCCGTACTGCCGGCGCCCCGGCTTCGGGGACGCCGGCGCGCTGCCGCCGCCCGGTGCGGTGCCCGGCGCCGGGACACCCGCCCGTGGCACGTCGCCGTACCGCACTCCCCCGCCGACCGGCGACGCCCCCGACTTCACGCCGGACCTGCCGGGCCGCAGCGGCCCCAACCCGTACCGTCCGGACACCTCGGGCCACCCGGCGCCGGACCCGTTCCGGACCAACGGCACGGAGCCCGGCCCGAACCCGTACCGCGGCGGCCAGCCCCGCCGCGACTCCCTCGGCGGCTCCGAGCTGTTCACCGCGACCCAGCGCCCCGGGGCCGCGCTGCCGGCCCCCGGTCTCGAGGCCGGGCTCGCCGCCGGTCGCCGGTCGCGCGCGCGTGGCGGCGACGGCGCCGAGGGCACGCTGCCGCCGGCTCCGGCCGGCGCCGCCGAGGACGTCCGGCTGTCGATCTTCGAGGACCTGCAGTCCGAGTGGTTCGTGCAGCGCGAGAGCGGGACCAAGGCCGAGTCCTGGCAGATGGCCGCCGACGACGGCTGGGCCGCCGCGGCCCGGCTGGCCGAGCCGACCACCGCCGGCACGACGACCGCGGGCCTGCCCCGCCGCCGCCCGCAGGCGATGGTGGTGCCCGGCGCGGTCGGTGGTGCGGCAACGCCGGGTCGCGAGCTGCCGCCGCCGCCGAACACCACGCACCGCTCGCCGCAGGAGGTCCGCGGCCGGCTGGCCAGCTACCGGGACGGCGTCCGCCGCGGCCGGCACGCGGAGCGCCCGGCCGACGAGGAGCAGTAGCTCACGGCAGCCAGGACACGTGCCCGGCGAGCACGGTGTAGCCGACGAACGAGACCGTGTCGAGGATCGTGTGCGCCACGATCAGCGGCATCACCCGGCGGGTGCGCAGGAAGAACCAGCCGAACACGACGCCCATCACCGCGTTGCCGACGAACGCCCCGAACCCCTGGTAGAGGTGGTACGAGCCGCGCAGCACGGCGGCCAGCCCGATCGCCCACGGCGTGCTGCGGCCGAGCTGCCGCAGCCGGGTGATCAGGTAGCCGACGACCACGACCTCCTCGAGGGTCGCGTTCATCGCCGCGGACAGGACCAGCACCGGCACCCGCCACCACACGTCCGGCAGCCCGGACGGCACGATCGTGGCCGAGATACCGAGCGCGTACGCGGCCAGGTAGAGCAGCAGGCCGGGGATGCCGATCACCGCGGCGAGCAGCGCGCCGCGGCCGAGGTCGCCGCCGGGCCGGGTGCCGTCGACGCCGATCGCGCGCGGCCGGGATCCGGTCCCGGGTCAGCAGGTGCAGGGCGAGCAGCGCCGGCACCACCCCGAAGCCGATGCCGACCAGCTGGTACACGAGATCGAGCCAGGCCTGGTTGGGCACCACCGAGCCGTTGAGCGTGGCCTGGCTCTGCGAGAGCGGGATCGGCGCGAGCAGCTTGCGCAGCAGCGAGAGCGCCGCGTACACGCCCGAGGCGCCGAGCGAGACGCGCGAGGACCAGCAGCACCTCGTTGCGCAGCACCGGCCGGGCCAGCGTGCTGTCCGGAGGCGGCGTCGGGTCGACCGCGAGCCGCGCGCCGCAGGCGCCGCCACCGGGACGGCCGGCGCGTCCGGGACGGATCCGGCCGGACCGGCCGCGGCGTCCGGCGGCCGGGACGGCGGCGGGTCCGTACGCGTCACGGGCACCAGTGAAGCAGGGACGTCTGTGTGGCCGCTGTACGCCAGCAATGAACGGGCCCGGGTCGCTCCCCCAGAGCGGACCCGGGCCCGTCAACCGACCGCCCCCACCCACTCGAGGTCACGGATGCGACTGGGCGGGGGCGGTCTTCGGCGTGCGCTCCTCGGACCTCCCCTCAGGGCCCGAGAAAGCAATGGCGCCGGCGGCGGATCTCCCCACGGCCCGTCGGCCGTGTCGGTGCGGAAGACCCGCACCGCCGACGCCGCCCGGCTCTTGGGGTGGTCGCATCCCACGAGCCGGGCGGCAGCTCGAGGCTACCTTGCTTGCACGCATGGAAGATTAGCCATAGGGGGATGCGCGCGCAAGCAATTCAGCGCCACAATGGTGCGGCAGCGATCAGTCGGGGGGCCGTCCGCGGTCCCGGAGCGTCAGGGAGCGCCGAGCCATCGTCCGCCACATCCGCACGGAGTCAGGGCGCGAGTGGGCCGCGTACCTGGAGTCCGCCATGCGCAGCGCCGGCCTCACCCAGGCCGAGCTGGCCCGCCGCAGCGGCCTGGCCGAGTCCATGGTCTCCCGCTGGCTGCGCGGGCTCAACCAGCCCGACGTGCCCAACCTGCGCCGGGTCCGCCCGGTGCTCGGGGTGCCGATGCTCGAGCTCATCGTCGCGGCCGGCTACCTCAGCCTGGAGGAGGCCGAGCTGCAGGACGCGCCGCAGCCGCCGGCGCCGGTGCAGGTCGGCATCTCGACCGAGGGGCTGACCATCGACCAGGTCCGCCAGCTCGAGGGCTTCGCCACGTTCCTGCGCGCGCAGAACGGTGCCCGCGCGGTCGAGGCCGCTCCGGTCGAGGAGCCGGCCGAGCCGCTGCGCTACGCCGCGTACGGCGGGGCGAAGCTGAGCCGCGAGCAGCAGGCCCGGGTGCGCGAGCAGGCCCGGCTGGCCCGGGAGGAGGCGGCCCGCTCGGGCCGGCAGGTCGTCTTCCTGGACGAGCCGGACGACCAGCGGCGCTGAGCCGCGGCCGGGCGGCACACCCGGCACCAACCGGACAAGGACTTGGTGCCGGGGCTCCGGTGTGGTTTCGTAGGTCGGCGCGCAGGTCCCTCTCGCTCATGCCCGAGCATCCCTCGGGGGTTCCGTGGTCGATCAGTCGCTGTTGCGGCAGGCCGCCGATCGCGGAGTCACCATCTGCTTCGCCGATCTGGACGGCGCCGACGGGCTGTGGGTGCCGGAGGAGCGCACCGTCCTGGTCAACCGCGGGCTGTCCGAGGCGCAGGTCGCCGAGGTCATCGAGCACGAGCTCGCCCACGTCCCGATCGACGACCAGCACGCCGACCTCGACGCCGGCAAGGAGGTGCTGGTCGGCCAGCCGCCGTCGCAGGGCCGCCGGCGGGATACCGCCGCACTGGCCGCGGCCCTCGGATTGGTGGCTGTCGTCGGCGGCGTGATGTACGGAATCCACACCGCTCGAGGACCGGACAAGCTGGACCGGGTCGCCCCCAACCCCAACGGCACCGGTCTCTCCGTCCAGGAGTCCGGCGACCCGAAGCCGTCGACGACGGTGATCACGACGACCCTGCCCGACGGCCGGGTGGTCGACCGGACCATCGTGATCACCGCGACTCCGCCCCTTGCCCACCGGGACCGGCAGCCCGATCGCGTTCCCGACCGCGACCACGAGCAAGCAGGCTCCGGCCCGGCCAGCGGGCACGACCGCGCCGCCGGTCCGGCCGTCGACGAGCTCCGCCCCGGCGGCGCCGCCGCCGACCAGCGACCCGCCGGCGCCGACCACGCAGCCGCCGGAGCCGACGACGGACCCGCCGACCACGCCGGCCGGGGAGACCCCCGGTGGCGTCGGCGACACCGGCGACCAGGGTGTCGGCGGCACCGACAGCGCGCCGGTCGGGACCGAGCCGGCTACCGTCGCCGACGCCTCGGTCGCGCCGGTCGACGGCACGACCCCGTAAACCCGTACGAACCCGACACGGCGCCGGTACTTCCCGGGCCGGATCGCGACGTGCGAGGCTGTCGCGTCCCTACCGCCTCGACGAGGAGGCTCGGTGCGCCCTCTCCGCGCGCTCGCCATCGGTGCCGCTGCCGCCCTGCTGCCGCTGACGTTCGTGGCCGCCGCCGGCGCCGCCCCGGCCCGGCCGACGCCGCTGACACGATCACAGCGCCCGGGCTGCACGCGCCGGTCACGCTGACCCGCACCACCGACGGCATCGCGCACCTGTCCGCGCGGGACACGCACGACCTCTTGTTCGCCCAGGGCTGGGTGCACGGCACCGACCGGCTGTTCCAGATGGACACGCTGCGCCGGACCGCCTCGGGCACGCTGGCCGAGCTGCTCGGCCCGGACGCGCTGCCCAGCGACGTCCAGCTGCGCACGCTCGGCCTGCGCCGGGCGGCCGAGCGGTCCTGGGCCGCTGCCTCGCCGCAGCTGCGCTCGGCCGTCACCGCGTACACCGAGGGCGTGAACGCGAAGCTCGCCGCCGGCGGCCCGCTGCCGCCCGAGTACGGCGCGCTGAAGCTGACCCGGTCGCCGCCATGGACCCCGCTCGACACGATCGTGATCGGCAAGCTGGTCGCGTTCCAGCTGTCCTTCGACCTCGACGCGGACACCACGCGCGGAGCTGCAGGCGTACGTCGCCGGCGGGGCGGCGGCCGGGATCGACGGGCAGGCAGCTCTACATGCCAGGACCTCGTCGCGCACGCGCCGTTCAGCTCCGCCTCGACCGTCCCGGACGCGACCGGCACCCCGCCGCGGGACGGGCCGGCGACGACGATGTCCGGCGAGGAGCGGCTCGCGGCCGCGGCCACGCTGTCCGCCCGCTACCGCGCGGCCGCCGCGAAGGTGCCGCTGCTGCGGGCGATCCAGGACCGGGGCGAGCACGCGACCGGGTCCAACGAGTTCGTCGTCTCCGGCCGGCTGACACGAAGGACGGCCGGCCGATCCTGGCCAACGACCCGCACCTCGGCCTGGGCAACCCGTCGATCTTCTACCCGATCCACCTGCAGGCGCCCGGCCTGGACGTCGCCGGCGAGGGCTTCGCCGGCACCCCCGGCTTGGCCCAGGGCGCCAACCGGGACATCGCCTGGGGCTCGACGACCAACCCGATGGACGTCACCGACACCTACCTGGAGCAGGTCCGCCCCGACCCGGCCGTCGCCCAGCGGGCTCGCCACCGTCTACAAGGGACAGCTGGAGCCGGTGCTGGCGGTCCCGGAGACGTTCCGGGCGAACGGGGTCGGCGACGGCAGCCGGAGGTCGCGGTGGTCCCGCCGGGCAACGGGATCCCGGCCGCGACGCTGATCGTGCCCGCGCCGCAACAAGGGCCCGATCGTGCAGCTCGACCAGGCGGCCGGCACCGCGCTGTCGATCCAGTACGCCGGGTACTCGGCGACCCAGGAGCTGGACGCCTTCCTCACCTGGATGCGGCGCGACGAACCTGTCCGACTTCGAGAAGGGCCTGCAGTCGTTCGACGTCGGCTCGCAGAACTGGTCGTACGCGGACCGCCGCGGCCACATCGCGTACTTCACCAGCGGCGAGCTGCCGCTGCGCGAGGACCTGCAGGCCGGCCACGTCGCCGGCGTCCCGCCGTACCTGGTGCGGAACGGGACCGGCGGCAACGAGTGGCTGCCGGCCGTGCACCACTACGCCCGGCCAGGCCCTGCCGTACGAGATCCTGCCGGTGGCCGAGATGCCGCACACGGTCGACCCGCGCAACGGGTTCTTCGTCAGCGCGAACAACGACCCGGCCGGCACCACGCTGGACAACGACCCGCTCGACCAGCTCCGGCCCGGGCGGCGGGATCTACTACCTCAACCCCGGCTACGACGGGCTGCGGGCCGGCCGGATCACCGAGGCGCTGCGGGCGGCAGCTGCGGCACGGCAAGCTCGACGCCGCGCGACATGGCCAGCGGATCCAGGACGACACCGTGCTGCTGGACGCGGAGTTCTTCGCGCCGCGGATCGGCGCGGCGCTGCTGCGGGCGCGCGTGTCCGGCGACGCCGCAGCTGCGGGCGCTGGCGCGCGACCCGAAGGTGGTCGAGGCGGTCGTCCGGCTGGCCGCCTGGGACCACTCGACCCCGACCGGGATCCCGCGAGGGGTACGACGCGGCCGACGTGGACGGGCAGCTGTCCGCGCCGTCCGCGCGGGAGCAGGCCGACGAGCGTCGCGGCCACGCTCTACGCGGTCTGGCGGAGCCGGTTCCTCGCGTCGACTATGGACGCGGTCGCCCGGCAGCTGGACGCGCCGCGTGGTGGACGGCCAGCGGGCGCTGACCGCGCTGAAGCGGGCGCTGTCCGGGGTGCCGTCCGCGTCCGGGGTCGACTTCTTCGCCGCCCCCGGCGTCGCCGACCCGAAGGACCGGCAGGCGCTGGCCATGCTCGGGCGGTCCGGGCCGCGCTGGACCGGCTGGCCGAGCCCGGACTTCGCGGCCGCGTACGGCGGCTCCACCCGGATCTCCGACTACACCTGGGGCACGCTGCACCGGCTGACCCTGGACTCGCCGCTGGGCGGGCCGTTCTCGGCGCCGCCGGCGTTCGGCCGGTTCCCGGCGCCGCTGCCGGGCTGTCCGGCGTGCCGGTGGACGGCGGGTACGGCACGGTCGACGCGGCCGCGCACGACCCGCGGGCCGACTCGGCGGACGGGTTCACCTTCGGCTCCGGGCCGGCCCGCCGCTACATCGGCGTGCTGACCGCGGTCCGGTCCGGTCGGCGCTCAGCGCGCTGCCCGGCGGGACGTCGGCGATCCCGACCGAGCGGCACTACCTCGACCTGCTGCCGGCATACCTGACCGACGACGAGTACCCGGTGCCGGGTCAGCCGGTCGGACATCGCGGCCGCCACCGAGTAGGTCACCAGGCTGGTGCCGTAGCCGGATGCAGTCGCGGTCCCCGTCCATCTCGTCGCGGGTACGGCTGACCAGCGGGATCACCAGCCAGAGGAGCAGGAAGACGGCGGCGACCCCGGCGCTGTACCAGAGCGCCGGGGTCTTGCCCAGCACCTCTTCGAGGATGAACAGCACGACCGCGACGGCGAGACGGCCAGGCAGGCCAGGCCGCCCAGGGCCATCCGGTGCGACGCTCGGACCAGGTCGTCCTTCTGGCTGTGCCGGAACACGATCCGGTGGAACGCCACCGGCCCGACCAGCAGCGCGACCGAGCAGGCCGCCGGCAGCAGCGTCACCACGTACGTCCCGCGCTGCAGCGAGCTGATCGTGGTGAAGCGCTCGGAGAACACGACGGTCAGCAGCGAGGCGAACAGGATCTGCACGCCGACCTGGGCGACCCGCAGCTCCTGCAGCAGCTCGCCGTAGTTGCGGTCGAGCCGCTGCGCCTCGGTCTCGTTGCGCCCGGCGGCGCCGCCTGATTGTTCGTCGCCACGCCGAACCCTAACCTCGGGCCGCTAAATCGGATGCCGGGCCGGCTGGCGTCGGAAGCGTGCCCGTCGAGATCCGCCACCCCGGAGCACCGGAGGACGCCGCCGACTTCCTGCGCACCGTCAACACCTCCTTCCTCGCAGCCGGCCAGCCGGGACGCGACGAGGCGACGTTCTGGCTGGACCAGGTCAAGCCGGACCTGCAGCCGGACCTGGGGAGCGTTCGACCGCGGGACCGCGTGTCGGCAGCCTGCGCAGCGTGCCGTTCGAGCTGACCGTGCCGGGCGGCGGCACGGTCCCGGCCGACGGGATCACGCGGTCACGGTCGCGCCGACGCACCGCCGCCGCGGCCTGCTCACCGGCATGATGGGCCAGGACCTGGCCGCCGCGGCCGAGCGCGGCGACGCGGTCAGCATCCTCATCGCCTCGGAGTGGCGGATCTACGGGCGGTACGGGTTCGGCGTGGCGACCGAGGCGGCCGAGTGGACGGTGGACACGCTCCGGGTCGGCGCGCCCGCCCGGTCGGCGAGCTGGAGCAGGTGGAGCGCGACGCAGCTGCGCCAAGCTGGGCCGCCGGTCTACGACGCGGGCCCGGCGGCAGCGAGCCGGCGGGCATGAGCCGGGACGGAGCTGCGCTGGGAGCGGACTTCGGCCTGCTGCGGCCGGAGGGCGACCGGAGCTGGGACGGCCGGGCGACCGTGCACCGGGACGCGGACGGCGAGGTCGACGGCTACCTGCGCTGGCGGGCCGAGTGGGGCGACGGCGCCGGACAACACGCTGCACCGTCGACGAGCTGGTCGCGGCGACCGACGCGGCGTACGCGGACCTGTGGCGGTTCGCGCTGGCCGTCGACCTGATCGCGACCGGTCAAGGCCGAGGCGCGGCGGGTGGACGAGGCGCTGCCCTGGCTGGTCGCCGACGGCCGCCACGTCCGGCAGACCGAGCGCTACGACAACCTGTGGCTGCGGGTGCTGGACGTGCCGGCCGCGCTGACCGGGCGGGACTACCTGTGCGCCGGCCGGGTCGTGCTCCAGGTCGTCGACCCGGCCGGGTACGCGGCCGGCCGGTTCGCGCTGGACGCCTCCCCCGACGGCGCGACCTGCCGGCCGACCACCGAGTCGGCCGACCTGACCCTGCCGGCGACCGCGCTGGGCAGCGCGTACCTGGGCGGGCACCGGCTGGGCACGCTGGCCGCGGCCGGCCTGGTCGACGAGCACACGCCCGGGCGCGGTCGCGACCGCCGACCGGCTGCTCGGCGCCGACCGCGCGCCCTGGGCCACCCTGCACTTCTGACCGAGAACACTTGACAAGACGTGTTTCGAAAGCTTCACTTCGAAACATGTCTTCCGAACGACGGCGCCTCACGTCGCCGACCGAGCTGCGGGCGCTGAGCCACCCGACCCGGCTCACCCTGCTCACGCTGCTGGACGAGGAGGGACCGCTCACCGCCACCGAGGCCGGCGAGCGGATCGGCGAGTCGCCGGCGAACGCCTCGTTCCACCTGCGGACGCTGGCCAAGTACGGCTACGTCGAGGAGGCGCCGGGCGGCCGCGGCCGGCAGCGCCCGTGGCGGATGGTGCGGCGGGCCAACGACATCCCGGGCGACGAGCTGTCGGCCCGGAGGCGAAGCTCGCCGCCGACGCGCTGCTGGAGCTGATCCGGGAGCGCGACGACGAGCGGCTGCTGGACGTACGCCCGAACCCGCGTGCACTACCCCAAGGAGTGGCGCCGCGCGGCGACCGAGATGCGGATGTCGCTGCACCTCACCGCCGCCGAGCTGGCCGAGCTGCGGCGAGCGGATCGAGGAGCTGCTGCGCCGTACGTCGAGGGCGACCGACCGGCGAGGCGCGCCGGCCCGGCGCCGCGCCGGTCCCATCGGCATGCTCGCCGTCCCGATGCGGCTGCCCGCCGCGGAGCGTCCGACCCACCCCGAGGAGACGTGCATGAACGGCGTGCTGCGCCAACCGCAACCTGCGGATCTACCTGGCATGCGACGTGCTGTCGCTGATCGGCAGCAGCGCGCTCTGGCTCGCCCTCGGGATCTGGGTGAAGTCGCTGACCGGCAGCACCGCGGCCGCCGGCATGGTGATCTTCGCGGTCCTGGCGCCGCCGGTGCTGCTCGCGCCGGTCGCCGGGATGCTCGTCGACCGGGTCCGCCGCCGCCCGCTGCTGGTCGCGGTCAACCTGGTCAACGCGCCGCGGTCGTGCTGCTCCTGCTGCTGGTCGGCGACGCCGGCCAGCTCTGGCTGCTCTACGCGGTGGCCGCGCGCTACGGCGCGTCCTGCGCGCTGCTGCGCTCCGCGCAGTCGGCGCTGCTGCGCACGGTCGTCGACCGACGACGACGAGCTGCGGCGCGCCAACGGCGCGCTGCAGACGGTCTCCGCGCTGTCCCGGCTGCTCAGCCCGATCGCCGGCGCCGGGCTCTACGCCGTGGTCGGCCCGCACTCGGTGGCGCTGCTGGACGCGGCCACCTTCCTCGTCGCCGCCGGCGGGCTGCTGCTGCTGCGGGTCGGCGAGCCGCGCCGCCCGGCCGGCCGAGGGGCACTGGCGGGCCGAGGTCGGCGCCGGCATCGCCCACCTGCGCCGGACGGTCGTGCTGCGGCAGATCGTCTCCGCGGTCGTCGTTGGCGATGCTGGTGATCGGCTTCATCGAGGTGGTCATGTTCGCGGTGGTGGACCGGGGCTGCGGCCGCTCCCCCGCGTTCCTCGGCGTGCTCGACCTCGGCTTCGGCGCCGGCTCGGTCGCCGGCGGGCTGCTCGCCGCGACCGCGGTCCGGCGGCTCGGTGCCGGCCACGCGGTGACCGCCGGGCTGGCCGCGGTCGCGGTCGGCATCGCGCTGCTGGTCGTGCCGGTCGACGCGGTCGCGATGGTCGGGCTGGTCTGGTCGGCCTCGGCGTGCCGCCGCTCGTCGCCGGCATGTCGACCACGCTGCAGCTGCTGACCCCGATGCACCTGCAGGGCCGGACGTTCTCCGCGGTCGACGTGCTGGTGTCCGGGCCGCAGAGCCTGTCGATCGCGCTCGGCGCGGCGCTGGTGGCGGTCGTCGACTTCCGGGCGCTGGTGGCGGCGATGACGGTCGGGATCCTGCTCGCCGCGGCCTGGCTCGGCACCCGCCCGGAACAACGCCGCCTCCCGACCCCGGACGCCATCCCCGAGCCCGTCCCGGTCCCCGCCACCGCGTCGTAACGACGCCCGGCAACCGGCCCGGTCGCCGGCCCGGCCGACGCCGGAGCCCTGCTCTGCCCCGGCACGCACGGCGGTCCGACCCGCCCCGACCCGCCGCACCGCCACGAAGTCCTGGCGGACCGGGACAGGCGGTGACCGGCACGGCGAGCGCCCCGCCCGATCCGATCGGGCGGGGCGCTGCGCGGGCTGCTAGCGGGGCGGGGTCTGCTGGCCGTTGCCGGCCGGCGGCTGCGGTCCGGGTCCCTGCCCTGCCGGGCCGGAGTACTGCTGCTCGCCCGAGGGCGGCCCGGAGTACTGCGGCGGGGTCGGCGGGAGGGCGCCGCGGCCCGTCGTCGTCGCGGCCGGCTCGTCCTGCCCGTCCGGCGGGTCGTACGACAGCCGGGCGTGCGCCGCCGCGGTCTCGGCGTCCCGGTCGGACGCCCGGATCTCCGCCTCCGGCTGCAGCCGGGCCGGCGGCAGCTTCGAGTCGAACCAGTCCTGGTGTCCAGCGACTCCTACGGCGCCGTGCGGCCGGCCGCCGGGCGACTTCGCCGGCCTCGGTCAGCCAGGACGCGCCGCCGCCTCGCCGTGCCGCGCCGTGCCGGTCAGCCCGGCCAGCCCCTCCAGCGCCTTGGAGAACTCGCTCGGGACGATCCACACCTTGTTCGCGTCGCCCTGCGCGATCTGCGGCAGCGTCTGCAGGTACTGGTAGGCGAGCAGCTTCGGGTCCGGGTCGGCGGCGTGGATCGACGCGAACACCGTCTCGATCGCCTTCGCCTGGCCCTGCGCGGCCAGGTAGCGGGCGGCCCGCTCACCCTCGGCGCGCAGGATCCGGGTCTGCCGCTCGGCCTCGGCGGCGAGGATCGCGGACTGCTTGGCGCCCTCGGCGGCCAGGATCTGCGCGGCCTTCTGGCCCTCGGCGGTCTTGATCGAGGACTCCCGGGCACCCTCGGCCTGCAGGATGATCGCGCGCTTGTCCCGGTCGGCGCGCATCTGCTTCTCCATCGCGTCCTGGATGGACGGCGGCGGGTCGATCGCCTTGAGCTCGACCCGGGCGACCCGGATGCCCCACTTGCCGGTGGCGTCGTCCAGCTCGCCGCGCAGCTTGGTGTTGATCTCGTCGCGGGAGGTCAGCGTCTGCTCGAGGTTCATCGAGCCGACCACGTTGCGCAGCGTGGTCACGGTGAGCTGCTCGACCGCCTGGATGTAGTTGGCGATCTCGTACGTCGCCGCGCGCGGGTCGGTGACCTGGAAGTAGATGACCGTGTCGATGTTGACGGTCAGGTTGTCCGCGGTGATCACCGGCTGCGGCGGGAACGAGACGACCTGCTCGCGCAGGTCGATCATCGGCCCGGACCCGGTCGACGAACGGGATCAGCACGTGCGGCCCCGGGTCGAGGGTGCGGGAGTAGCTGCCGAGCCGCTCGACCACGCCGGCCCGCGCCTGCGGGATGATCCGGATGCTGCGGACGCAGGACGACGACGACGAACGCGATGACGACGAGCGCGAGCGATCAGACCGGGTTCCATGACCTCTCCAGAACGCTCATGTGTGCCGGTGCGGGCGCTGCACGGTGCTGCTCACTGGTGGGACCAGACGACCGCGGTGGCGCCGCGGATCTCCATCACCTGCACGGTCGTGCCGACCGGCAGCACCTGCAGCGGGTCGTACGCCTGCGCGGACCACTCCTCGCCGGCCAGCTTGACCCGGCCGCCGTGCTGGTCGACGGTGCGCACCACCACCGCTTGCGGCCCTTGAGCGCCTCGATCCCGGTGCGCTGCGCCGATGTCAGCGGCAGCGCGCAGCCGGCGCTTGGCCAGCGGCCGCACCACGCCGACCAGCCCGAAGCGCGACGATCGCGAAGACGCCGACCTGCACCGCGGCACCGGCGCACCGAGCGCGGCCGCGCCGGCGGTGGCCAGCGCCGCGACCGCGAGCATGAGCAGCACGAGGTCGAGCGAGAGCGCCTCGGCGATGGCCAGCACGCCGGCGGCGATCAGCCAGATCAACCATGCGGGCACGGGTCCATCTGCCACCAATGTGCAGGTCGGCGCCGCGCAGGGGGATCACGGCCCGGTCTCGCCGGGAGCCTCCCGGCCGGCCGGCTCCGGGCCCCGGGCGGCCTCACGCGGTGACGAAGTCGATCAGCTCCTCGACCGCGCGCAGCAGCGGCACCTCGAGGTCCGCGTACGAGTCGACGGCGGCCAGCACCCGCCGCCAGCCGTCCCGCGGGTCGCCCCAGCCCAGCGCGCCGGCAGACGCCGGTCTTCCAGTCCTCGCCGCGCGGCACCACCGGCCAGGCCGGGATGCCGAGCGCGGCCGGCTTCACCGCCTGCCAGACGTCGACGTACGGGTGGCCGAGGACCAGCACGTGCGGGTGCGGTCACCGCGGCGACGATCCGGCTCTCCTTGGAGCCGGGCACCAGGTGGTCGACCAGCACGCCGAGCCGGCGGCCGGGCTCGGGCCGGAACGTCGCGGACCGCGCCGGCCAGGTCGTCGATGCCGTCCAGCGGCTCCACCACGACCGCCTCGACCCGCAGGTCGTCGCCCCAGACCCGCTCGACCAGCGCCGCGTCGTGCACGCCCTCGACCCAGATCCGGCTGCCCCGGGCGACCCGGGCGCCGGCGCGCTGGCGACCGCGACCGAGCCGGACGCGGTGCGGCCCGGCCGGCGCGGGGCCGGCGCGGCCGCCGGCCGGGTCAGCGTCACCGGCCGGCCGTCGAGCAGGAAGCCGGCCGGCGCCGAGCGGGAACACCCGCCGCCGGCCGCGCCGGTCCTCCAGCGTCACCGCGTCCTTCGCGCACTCCACCACGGCGCCGCAGAAGCCGGTGCCGGCCTCCTCGACGACGAGGTCCGGCTCGGCGGGCACCGTCGGGCACTGCCTTGCGTTCCGCCGCCACGTCGCCGGCCAGCACGTCGGTCGCCGATAGTCGTTGCTGACGCACGCCGAGGCGAGCCGTACGGTCCCGGGCGGGTCCGGTTCGCCGTGACGCGCCGGTGCCGGTGACCGGCTGGCGAGCCAGCACGTAGGGTGGCCGGCGTGAGGGTGCGCTCCGGGGTGTTCGCCGCCTGGACGTCGGCCTGGCTGGCCGGCGAGGCGGCGTACGACGACGTGGTCGCGCGGGTGACCGGCGCCGACGAGCCGCACCGGGTGACCGGGCTGCCCGGGGTGGACGGCGAGATCCCGCTGGGCTGGGCGCTGCCGGTGCTGCGGGGGCGCTCGCCCGAGGGCGTGCGCGCGGTGCTGCCGGTGCCCGGCGACCCGCGCGGGCTGCCCGGGCCGGGGCCGTTCACGACCGCCGCGCTGGCGGCCGGCGAGGCGGTCGTCGGGCGCGGCGCTCGGGCTGGTGCCCCGGATCACCGAGCACGGCTCCGCGCTCGCGGACCGGCACCTGCACGTGCTGTGGACGGCGTACGAGGTGGCCGAGCCGGCGCCGGACCCGCTGACCGTGCCCGAGGCCGAGCACGACCTGACCGCCGCGACCCGGGACGCCGCCTCCGCGCTGGCCGCGCTGGACGTGGCCAGCTGGCGCCCGGAGGTGGCCGACGAGCTGGCCCGGATGCGCCGCGGCGGTCACCCCGGAGCTGCCGCCCGGGCACGACGGGCGCGCGGTCCGGCTGCTGGCCAGCGCCGACCGGCTGGCCGCCGTGCTCGACCTGGCCCGGGCCGACGCCCCCGGCGGCGCGGTCACCGGCGCCGAGGCGCGCGCCCGCGACGACGCGCTCCGTCCACTCGCGGCGGCCGTCCGGCGGGCCCGGCAGGCCGCCTACAACGCCGTCCCCTCCCGGCACCGCTGAGACCCGTCCACTGTGGACGGCCACAGTGGACGGCGTGGTCAGGGCCGGCGGCGCGGGGCCGGGCAGCAGTCCAGCGGGCAGACGTCGTGGCTCGGGCCCATCGGCCCGAGGGCGAGCTTGGGCGCGCCGGCCGTGCGCTCCTCGACCAGCTGGCGGACCATCCGGACGAACCGCGGGTCGGTGCCGACGGTCGCCGGCCCGGGCGTAGTCAGCCCGAGCTTGGCCGCGGTCGCGGCCGCCTCCTCGTCGAGGTCCCAGAGCACCTCGACGTGGTCGGAGACGAAGCCGATCGGCGAGACCACGACCGCGCGCCGTGCCGGCCGCGGCGAGCGCGGCCAGGTGGTCGTTGACGTCCGGCTCCAGCCAGGGCACCGACGGCGGCCCGGACCGGGACTGCCAGACCAGGTCGAACTCGGCGCCCGGCCCGCGGACCGCCTCCGCCACCAGCCGGGACGCCTCCCGCAGCTGCGCGGTGTAGAGGTGCCCGCCCGGGCCGCTGGAGGCCTCCATCGACAGCGGGATCGAGTGCGCGGTGAACACCAGCCGCGCGTCCGGCCGGCCGACCAGCGCGGCCCGCACCCCGTCCGCGGCCGGCTCGACGAAGCCGGGATGGTTGAAGTAGTGCCGCAGCTTGTCCAGCTCCGGCGCCCCGTCCCCGACCGCGGCCCGGGCCCGGGCCAGGTCGTCCTGGTACTGCCGGCATCCCGAGTACGACGTGTAGGCGCTCGGTCACGAACACCAGCGCGCGCCGCACCCCGTCGGCCCGCATGGTCGCGACCGTGTCCTCGACCAGCGGGTGCCAGTTGCGGTTGCCCCAGTAGACCGGCAGGTCGAGCTCGGCCCGGATCGCCGCCAGCAGCGCCCGGTTCTGCGCGTTGATCGGCGACACGCCGCCGAAGTGGGAGTAGTGCTCGGCCACCTCGAGCAGCCGCTCCCGCGGCACGCCCCGCCCGCGGACGACGTTCTCCAGGAACGGCAGCACGTCGTCCTGGCCCTCCGGACCGCCGAAGGACAGCAGCAGCAGCGCGTCGTACTCGGGGCTCACCGCCGTCATGTCTACACGCCCGTCGCGTGGAACCCGCCGTCGGCGTGCACGATCTCGCCGGTCACCGCCGGGCAACCAGTCCGACAGCAGCGCGACGCAGGTCCGGGCGACCGGCTCCGGGTCGGTGATGTCCCAGCCGAGCGGCGCCCGCTCGTCCCAGACGTCCTCGAACCGGCTGAAGCCGGGGATCGTCCGGGCCGCCATCGTCCGCAGCGGCCCGGCGGCGACGAGGTTGACCCGGGTGCCGCGCGGGCCGAGCTCGCGGGCGGTGTAGCGGGCGGCCGACTCCATCCCCGCCTTCGCGACGCCCATCCAGTCGTACGCGGGCCAGGAGACGGTCGCGTCGAAGGTGAGCCCGACGATCGAGCCGCCCCGCTCCGGCAGCAGCGGCAGCACCGCCTTCGCCAGCGCCGGCAGCGAGTACGTCGAGACGTGCACCGCGGTGGCGACGTCGTCCCACGGCGTCTCCAGGAAGCCGCCGCCGAGCGCGGACGCCGGTGCGAACCCGATCGAGTGCAGCACGCCGTCGATCCCGTCCGACGTGCTCGCGCACCCGGTCGGGCAGCGCGGCCAGGTCCTCGGCGCTGGTCACGTCCAGCTCGACCACCGGCGCCGGCCCGGGCAGCTTCTTCGCCACCCGCTCGACCAGCGAGAGCCGGCCGAAGCCGGTGAGCACCACCGAGGCGCCCTGCTCGATCGCCACCCTGGCCACCGAGTACGCGATCGAGGCGTCGGTGATCACGCCGGTGATCAGCAGTCGCTTGCCGTCGAGCAGCCCCATCTCAGTGCCCCATCCCCAGTCCGCCGTCCACCGGCACCACGGCCCCGGTGATGTACGAGGCGGCGTCCGAGGCCAGGAACGTGACCACCCCGGCCACCTCGTCCGGGGTGGCCAGCCGCTGCAGCGCGACCTGGGTCTTGATCGTCGCCACCCGCTCGTCGGGCAGCACCGCGGTCATGTCGGTCTGCACGAAGCCGGGCAGCACGACGTTGGCCGTGATCCCGCGGGAGCCGAGCTCGCGGGCCAGCGACCGGCCGAACCCGATCAGCCCGGCCTTCGCCGCCGCGTAGTTGGTCTGCCCGGCGCTGCCGGTCAGCGCGACCACCGAGGAGACCAGCACGATCCGGCCGGACCTGGCCCGCAGCATCTTCCCGGCCGCCCGCTTGCACACCCGGTACGCCGCGGTGAGGTTGGCGTCGAGCACCCGGCTGAACTGCTCCTCGCTCATCCGCAGCAGCAGCGTGTCGTCGGTCATCCCGGCGTTGCTCACCAGCACCTCGACCGGGCCGTGCTCGGCCTCGACCGCGGTGAACGCGGCGTCGACGGCGGCGGTGTCGGTGACGTCGCACTCCACCCCGAACAGGCCCTCCGGCGGGCCGGACGCCGCGGTGGGTGACGGCGACCTTGTCGCCGTTGGCGGCGAACGCCCGCGCGATCGCGAGGCCGATGCCGCGGTTGCCACCGGTGACGAGCACGGATCGGGTCACGGGGGCGAACCCTATAGTCCAGCCATGCGCGGCATCCAGATCACCCGGTTCGGCGGCCCCGAGGTGCTGGAGACGGTCGAGCTGCCCGAGCCGCAGCCGGCGCCCGGCATGCGGGTCTACGAGGTCAGCGCGGCCGGGGTCAACTACGCCGACACCCACCAGACCGAGGACAGCTACCTGGCCCCGCAGCGGCTGCCGCTGGTGCCGGGCGCCGAGTTCGCCGGCACCGGGCCGGACGGGCGGCGGGTGGTCGGCCTCGTCGGCGGCGGCGGGTACGCCGAGCGGGTCGCGGCCGCCGACGCGCTGGTCTGGCCGATCCCGGACGGCGTGTCCGACGGTGCGGCGCTGGCCGTCGTGCTGCAGGGGGTCACCGCCTGGCACGTGCTGCGGACCAGCGCCCACCTGGCCGCCGGCGAGTCGGTGGTCGTGCACGCGGCCGCCGGCGGGGTCGGCACGGTGGCCGTGCAGCTGGCCAGGGCCTGGGGTGCCGGCCGGGTCATCGCGACCGCGTCGTCGCCGGAGAAGCGGGAGCTCGCGCTCTCCCTCGGCGCCGACGTGGCCGTCGACCCGGCCGCGGAGGACCTCACCGCGGCGCTGCGGGAGGCCAACGGCGGATCCCGGGTCGACGTGGTGCTGGAGATGACCGGCGGCCCGGTCTTCGACGCGAGCCTGCGGGCGCTGGCCCCGTTCGGCCGCCTCGTCACGTACGGGATGGCGTCCCGGACGCAGCCGACCCCGGTCGACCCGCGGAGCCTGATGGCCCACTCGACCGCGGTGATCGGCTTCTGGCTGGCGCACTGCTTCCGCGACCCGGCCCGCTGGCTGGACGGGCCGATGACCGAGCTGCTGGCCATGGTCGCCGACGGGCGGCTGCGCGCGATCGTCAGCGGGACGTACCCGCTGGGCGAGGCGGCCGAGGCGCACCGCGCGCTGCTGGCCCGGCGGAGCACCGGCAAGCTGGTGCTCGACCCGCGGCGCTGACCACTGCTGCGGACGGGTGAGCCGGGCCGATCTCGGTGGGACGACGCTGCGGCTGCGGCTACGGTGCTCGCCATGCAATTCCTCGAGGGTGGCGCCAGCGGGCCGAACGGGCGGGAGAGCCGCACCGCACGGTCCACCGAGCAGGACCCGGCCGACGAGGATGCGGTCCCCGGGCGTGGCTCGCTGATGGCGCGCTATCGCGGGACGCCCCCGCCGGGACCGGACGAGGAGGAGGCGCGGCCGACCGGTGAGCTGCCGGCGACCGCGGCGCCCGCGCCCGGCGCGCCACTGCCGAGCGCGACCGGTGACAGCCCGTGGCGACGGTCGAGCTGGACGTCCGCGCCGCCGGTGCTGCCCGCTCCCTCGACCCCCGCGACCCCGCCGGCCGCCGCCGCCGTCGGCCACCGCACCGCCGGCAACTCCGCCGTCGTCCCCCACGCCGGCGCCGCCGGTCAGGTCCGGCATCGCTCGGCCCCGGCGCCCTCCGGCACCGGCGCCGCTCCGCGCCGGCATCGTCCGCGCCGGCATCGTCCGCGCCGGCATCGTCCGCCGCCGGCATCGTCCGCGCCGGCACGGCATCCGTCGGCCCCGGCGTCCGAGAAGCTCGGCGTCCGAGAAGCTGGCGTCCGAGAAGCTGGCGTCCGAGAGGTTGGCCTCCGAGCCCACCGAGAAGGCTGCTGACAAGCCGGCGACGAACGAGTCGGTCGCGGAGAAGGCCGCCGACAAGCCGGCTGACGTCGCTCCTGCCGGCGCGGCGGCCGAGCCGGCGGGCGAGCCCACCCCCGGCACGACCACGACCGCCCACGGCCTGCTCAGCGTCGAGCGGTCGGCCGAGTTCAAGCGGCGCTGGCGCGACCTGCAGGCCGACTTCGTCGACGACCCGCAGCAGGCGGTTCGCGGCGCCG
The DNA here is from genome assembly GCA_963770145.1 of uncultured Actinomycetota bacterium. Taxonomy (GTDB): domain Bacteria; phylum Actinomycetota; class Actinomycetes; order Mycobacteriales; family CADCTP01; genus CADCTP01. The sequence continues at coordinate 525,826 of CAVYOJ010000014.1, forward strand.
GCGACCTGTCCCGGCAGATCCTGCAGGCGCTGGCCGACACGATCGCCGACGCCGAGCGGGTCGACCGCTGGCAGGCCGAGGACGGCACCAGCGGCACCGAGGACCTCCGCGTCGCCCTCCGGCAGTACCGCACGCTGGTCGACCGGCTGCTGGAGCTCTAGAGCCGACCGGCCTCGCGCATCAGCAGCAGGGCGTACGCGGCGAGCGTGCTGTCGTCGGTGACCCGGCCGGACCGGATCAGCTGCTCGAACTCGGCCCGGCTGACCCGCCGCTGCCGCATGTCCTGCTCGGACTCCTCCCGCGCCGGCGGCCCCGGGCGTCAGCTCGGTGGCCAGGAACACGTCGAAGCCCTGGCTGCTCATCCCGTACGCGCAGTGCAGGTGGCCGAGCGGCTCCAGCGAGCCGGCCCGCAGCCCGGTCTCCTCGGCCAGCTCGGCCCGGGCCAGCTCGGCCGGGGCCACCGCGACGCCGCCGGGCGCGGTGCCCTGCGGGAACTCCCAGTAGCGCCCGCCGACCGGGTAGCGGTACTGCTCGACCAGGTGGAACCCGTCCGGCTCGGCCGGGATGACCAGCGCGAAGTCGGGCTTGTCGACGACCGAGTAGATGCCGGCCGAGCCGTCCGGGCGGCGGATCTCGTCCTCCCGCACCGCCATCCACCGGTTCCGGTAGACCTCCCGGGTGGACACCCGCCGGACGATCCCGCCCCCGTCGCTCACAACAATCGGTTGGACCACAGCAGCGAGACGCCGGCCGCGCCGAAGGCGAACAGCAACCCGATGCCGACGAACCAGGTGGTGATCTCCCGGCGCTCGGTCGTGTAGCCGATCTGGCTGCCGAGGTCGCGGTAGACGCTGCTCAGCTCCTCGGCCGAGGCCGCCGCGTAGTAGCTGCCGCCGGTCCCGTCCGCGATCTCCTTGAGCTTCTCGTGGTCGACCGGCACCACGACCCGCTGCCCCTCCAGGTCGATGTAGCCGGTGTCGGTGCCGAACGCGATCGTCGAGACCGGGACCGAGGCCTGCTTGGCCGCGCCGACCGCCTGCTCCGGGCTGCGGCCCCAGGTGTTGCTGCCGTCGGACATCAGCACGATCCGGGCCGGCGCGTTGCCCTCGGACGGGTCGCTGCCCTGCAGCTGCGCCTGGAACGTCTTGATCGCGTCCAGGCAGGAGAACACCGCCTCGCCGATCGCGGTCCGCTCGGCCAGCTCGAGGTTGTCGATCGCGCGCAGCACCGAGGCCCGGTCGGTGGTCGGCGACGACCGCGACCGTCGCGGTGCCGGAGAAGGTGACCAGCCCGAGGTTGATCCGCGGCGGCAGCAGGCTGACGAACTCCTTCGCCGCCGCCTGCGCCGCCTCCAGCCGGTTGGGACTGACGTCCTCGGCCCGCATCGACAGCGAGACGTCGATCGCCATCATCACCGTGGCCCGGTCGCGCGGGACCTTGGTGTCCTTGGTCGGCTTGGCCATCGCGGTGGTCAGCGAGGCGAGCGCGAGCAGCAGCGCGGCGAAGGCCAGGTGCCGGCGCCAGCCGGGCCGCTTCGGGGCCAGCTTGCCGAGCAGGTCGAGGTTGGCGAACCGGACCGCGAACGCCCGCCGGCGCAGCTGCAGCACCAGGTAGACGACCAGCAGGGCGGCGACCGCGAGCAGCAGCCACAGCCAGCCGGGCGAGAGGAAGGTGTGGGTCACCGCAGCGCTCCTCCGGAGGCGCCGCGCCGCCGCGCGGCGACGAACCGGACCATGTCGACCAGCCAGTCCCGGTCCGTACGCAGCTGGAGGTGGCCGGCTCCGGCCCGGCGCAGCGCGGCGGCGATCTCGGCCCGCTGCTCGCTCGCGGCGGCCTCGTACTTCTCCCGCAGCTCCTTCTTGCCGGTCTGCACCTCCAGCAGCTTGCCGCTCTCCGGGTCGACGAGCGTGAGCAGCCCGACCGACGGCAGCCCGAGCTCGACCGGATCGAGCACCTCGATCGCGAGCACGTCGTGCCGCACGGCGAGCGCGCGCATCGGCCGCTCCCAGTCGAGATCGCCGAGGAAGTCGGAGATCACCACGGCGAACCCGCGCCGGCGCGGCGGGCGGCGCAGCGCCTCCAGCGCGGCGGCCAGGTCACCCCGGTTGCCCCGGGGCGAGCGCGGCATCGAGGCCAGCTTGCGCAGCAGCGCGGTCGTGTGCACCCGGCCGGACTGGGCCGGGAACCGGTGCAGCTTCTCGCCGGTGGTGATCAGCGCGCCGAACCGGTTGCCGCCCTTGCCGGTGAGGTGGGCGATCGCGGCGACCGCGGCGACGGCCAGGTCGCGCTTCTCGCACCGGGCGGTGCCGAAGTCGAGGCTGGGCGACAGGTCGACCACCGCCCAGGTCTCCAGCTCCCGGTCGGCGATCGTCTCCCGGATGTGCGGGATCGTGGTCCGCGCGGTCACCGCCCAGTCCATCCGGCGGACGTCGTCGCCGGGGTGATACTCGCGGGACTCGCCGGCCTCCAGCCCGGCCCGGGCACGAGGCCGAGGTAGTTGCCCTGCAGCAGCCCGTCCAGCTTCTGCCGGATGGTCAGCTCGAGGTGGGCCAGCACCGCCGCGGCCTCGGCCGGCCCGGCGTCGCGCAGGCTCGCCGCCCGGGCCGGCGGGCCTTCCGCCTCGGACGGTGCGGTCACGCGCTGCGCTCCTCGCCCGGGTCCGTTGGTCAGCTGCTCGGCCGGGCGACCCGGCTGCGGCAGCGGCGGCGGCGTGGGCACGGCCGGGGTGGAGCCGGTGCCGGGCGCGCTGGTGGCGCGCATAGCCCTGCGACCCGTACGGGCCGCCGGTGGCGCGCTGGCGCGGGGTGACCTGCGGCAGCGGCACGCTCTGCAGCACCCGGTGCACGACGTGCTCGGCCGGCACGCCGTCGGCGAGCGCGTCGTAGGAGAGCACCAGCCGGTGCCGGAGCACGTCCGGCGCGATGTCCAGCACGTCCTGCGGCAGCACGTAGTCGCGCCCGCGCATGAGCGCCAGCGCGCGGGCCGCGGCGATCATGCCGAGCGAGGCCCGCGGGCTCGCCCCGTACGCCACCCAGCCGGCGACGTCGGTCATGCCGTGGTCGCCCGGCGACCGGGTCGAGAGGACCAGCCGGATCACGTAGTCGACCAGCGCGTGGTGCACGAAGACGTGGCTGGCCGCGTCCTGCAGCCGCAGCAGGTCGGCCGGGCTGAGCACCTGCTCGGCGACCGGCGGCAGCACGCCCATCCGGTAGACGATCTCCCGCTCCTCCTCGCCGGTCGGGTAGTCGACCACGACCTTCATGAGGAACCGGTCACGCTGCGCTTCCGGCAGCGGGTAGACGCCCTCGGACTCGATCGGGTTCTGCGTGGCCATCACGAGGAACGGCTGGGGCATCGGGTACGTCGTGCCGCCGATCGAGACCTGCCCCTGGGACATGACCTCGAGCAGCGCCGACTGCACCTTGGCCGGCGCCCGGTTGATCTCGTCGGTGAGCACGAAGTTCGCGAACACCGGGCCGAGCTCGGTGTCGAACCGGTCCGAGCCCGGCTTGAAGATCCGGGTGCCGACGATGTCGGAGGGCACCAGGTCCGGGGTGAACTGCAGCCGGGCGAACGTGCCGCCGGCGACCGTTGCCAGCGTTTCCACCGCGAGCGTCTTGGCCACGCCGGGCACGCCCTCGAGCAGGCAGTGTCCCTTCGCGAGCAGGCAGACCAGCATCCGCTCGACCATCCGGTCCTGCCCGACGATCACCCGCTTGACCTCGAACAGCGCGCGCTCAAGCAGCCCGGCGTCCCGCGCCGGGGTGGACGCCGAGGCGTCCCCGACCGCTGTGTCGACCATCCGTTCGCCGCCTCCCCGAGCCGGCTCGCGCCGGTCTCCTCGATCCTTGCCGGAAGGAAAGCGCACGATCCGTGAGACCGGCGTAAGGTCTGTCGGGTACCGCTCTGACCTGCGTATTTTGGATCTTGGATCCGGGCCGGCGGCGGGCGTGAAGGTTACCCACCGAAATGGTATGGCCGCCGTTCGGGTGATCTTCGGGTGATCTTCGTGTGGCGCTGATGCCGCTTCGGATCGACTGGTGTAACTTTGCATTCGCGTCGGGCGGCTCCCCCCGTGGCCGCCCGACGCGCCCATGCTGCGCCCATTGTCCGGAGCGCCGGGATTCCGCCGATGACCTCTTCGCTCGATGCCGATGTCCGCTGCTCGGCCAAGGGCTGCCAGCGTCCGGCGGTGTACGCGCTGCTCTGGCGGAACCCCAAGATCCACGGCGAGGACCGGACCAAGCAGTGGCTCGCCTGCGAGGAGCACCGCGACACGCTGTCGGACTTCCTCGCCCGCCGCGACTTCCCGTTGCGCGTCGAGCGGCTCTGAGAGCGCCTAGCCGCCGATCGCGGACATCGGCCGGTCCGGCTGCTGGAAATCGGGGCCGTCGATCCCGTGGCCGGCCTTCTTGCCGGCGATCGAGGCGATGAACCGGCGGGCCAGCTCGTCGTCGTCGGCCCCGGCCCGCATCGCCGTACGGAGGTCACTCTCCGTGGTCGCGAACAGGCAGTTGCGCAGCTGGCCGTCGGCGGTGAGCCGGACCCGGTCGCAGTCCCCGCAGAACGGCCGGGTCACCGAGCCGACCACCCCGACCCGCGGCTTCTCCTCCGCCCAGCCGGCCCGGTCCGGTCCGTCCAGCACCGCCCAGGTCTCCGCCGGCGCGCTGCCCCGGTCCGGGTCCGGCACCGGCGCCAGCGCGTACACCGCCCGCAGGTGCCCGAGGATCTCGTCGGCGGTCACCATCGCCGCCCGGTCCCAGCCGTGCTGCGCGTCGAGCGGCATCTGCTCGATGAACCGCAGCTGGTAGCCCTCGCGCAGCGCCCAGCCGAGCAGCTCGGGCGCCTCGTCGTCGTTCACCCCGCGCAGCAGCACGGCATTGATCTTGACCGGGCTGAGCCCGGCCGCCCGCGCGGCCCGCAGCCCGGCCAGCACCGCCGCGTGCTTGTCCCGGAAGGCGATCCGCTTGAACCGCTCCGGGTCGAGGGTGTCCAGCGAGACGTTGACCCGGTCGAGCCCGGCCGCGGCGAGCGCGGCGGCGTCCCGGCCGAGCAGGATGCCGTTGGTGGTGATCGAGATCTCCGGCCGCGGCCGCAGTGCGGCCATCCGGGTGACAAGGTCCGGCACGCCCCGGCGCAGCAGCGGCTCGCCACCGGTCAGCCTGACCTCGGTGACGCCCAGCGAGACCGCGATCCGCACCAGCCGGACGATCTCGTCGTCGGTCAGCAGGGTGTCCTTCGGGAGCCAGTCCAGACCCTCCGGCGGCATGCAGTAGGCACAGCGCAGCGAGCAGCGGTCGATCAACGAGACCCGCAGGTCCGTCGCGACCCGGCCGAACCGGTCGACCAGCTTCCCGGGTGCCCTCACCCAGCCACTGTAGTCAGGCTGCCGCGGGCGAGCGGCGCCGATGTACCCGTTGGACCACATGTAGGAGATCTTGACGACGTCGCCGGTCTGCGGCGCCTGCACGATCCGCCCGCCGCCGATGTAGATCGCGACGTGGTGGATCGAGCCGGGGTCGGACGTGTTGTACGCCCAGAACACCAGGTCGCCCGGCATCAGGTTGCCGCGGGAGACGTGCATGCCGGACCGGTACTGGTAGCCGGAGTAGTGCGGCAGGTAGACCCCGACCTGGGCCCACGCCCACAGCGCCAGCCCGGAGCAGTCGAAGCCGACCGGCCCGCCGGTGCCCCCAGGTCGGGCCGGAGGAGTTGCCGCCGCCCCAGGAGTACGGCGTGCCGAGCCACTGCATGGCCAGGTCGGCGACCCGCTGGCCCTTCGACGCCGACCAGCCGCCGCCCCCGGTCCAGCGCGGCACGCTGACCGCTCGGCTGCTGCTGCCGGAGGATCTCGACGAGCCGGACGAGCTGGCGGAGCTGGACGAGCTCGGCTCGCCGCGCGCGGCGGCCGCCGCCTCCCGGGCCGCCGCGGCCGCGCGCAGCGCCCGCTGCCGGGCCGCCTCGCGGGCCGCCGCCTCCTCCTGCGCCTTCTTCCAGGCGCGGTAGCGGGCCCGCTCGGCGTACAGCCCGTTGAGCTTGATCCGGGCCGCCTCGAGCTGCTGGTTGAGCGTGGCCTTCTGGGTCTGCAGCGCGGCCAGCTTGGCCCGGGCCGCGGCCACCTCGCGGGCGGCGGCCAGCTTGAGCGTCTGGGCCCGGGCGGTGGCCGCCTGCTGCGCGGCGAGCAGCTGCCTGGCCGTGGACTCGGCGTTCGCCCGCTTGACGTTGGCCCGCTCCAGCTGGCCCATCACGTCGAGCTTGCGCTTGCCGGCGTAGCCGAGCAGGTCGGCCCGCTGCAGCAGGTCGGTCGGGCTGTTCGCGTCGAGCAGCGCCGCGGTGGCCGAGCCGACCGTGCTGCCCTGCATGTAGCGACCCGCGGGCGAACTTGGCGAAGTCGGTCCTGGCCGTCTCGACCGCCTTGGCCGACTTCGTGACCTGGGCCCTGGCCGCGGTCGCCTTCGCCGTCGCGGTGCCGAGGTCGACGACGGCCTTGTTGTAGCGCTCGACGGCGAGCTCGGCCCTGTCCTGGGCCCGGCTGGCGTCGCCGTCGGCCTGCGCCACCAGCGCGGTGAGCCGGCCGACGTCGGCGGCCTTCTTGCTCTTCGCCTGCTGGGCGGCGGTGATCGCGGCGTCGCCCGGATCGTGCGGTCGCGCGTACGCGTCGTGCGGCACGAGCGTGACCGTGAGGGCGGCGGTCACGGTGACGATCGCCGTCCGGATCAGTGTCCCGGTCCTCTGCACCACATCTCCCCCATGCGCACCGACCGGCATACATTGCCACGCTGGTCCCACTGTCGCCAGAGGCAACTTCAATCACACGAGTCCCACTGGGCATCAAAGTGGACGGATTCGGCCTTGGCAAGACCTGGGTGGTGCAGAATTTCGACTGTCCGGCCGTTCGGCGGAGCTAGCGCTGGGCCGAGCGGCCGTACGCGGGGGTCAGATCCGGCCCGCGACCCGGGCTGCGACCGCCGGCAGGACGGTGCCGAGCGGAGCCTCGACGGTCACTGCCGCGTACCGGTCGCCGCGGGTGGCGCCCTGGTTGACGATCGCCACCGGGCAGCCGTCCCGGGCCGCCCGCAGCACGAACCGGTGCCCGGACATGACCGTCAGCGAGGAGCCCGAGCACGAGCAGGCTGCGGGACCCGGCCAGCAGCTCGTAGCAGCGGCGCGACCCGGTCCGGCGGCACGGTCTCGCCGAAGAACACCACGTCCGGCTTGAGCACGCCGGCACAGTCGTCGCAGTCGACCGGGCGGAAGCCGTCCAGCGCGCTGTCCGGCAGGTCGACGTCGCCGTCCGGGTTGATCCCGGCCGCGATCGCGTGCCAGCTCGCGTTGGCCGCGGCCAGCCGGGCGTGCAGCTCGTCCCGGGCGGACAGCCGGCCGCAGTCCAGGCAGCGCACCCGGTCCAGCCGGCCGTGCAGGTCGGTCACGTCGCGGGCGCCGGCGGCCTGGTGCAGGCCGTCCACGTTCTGCGTGATCACGCCGGAGAGCAGGCCGGCGTCCTGCAGCGCGGCCACCGCGCGGTGGCCGCGGTTGGGCACGGCCCGGCCGACCAGCTGCCAGCCGAGGTGGCTGCGGGCCCAGTAGCGGCGGCGGGCGGCCGGGTCGCCGGTGAAGGCCTGGTAGGTCATCGGCCTGGCCCGGCGGGCGGCGCTGGACGGGCCGCGGTAGTCGGGGATCCCGGACTCGGTGGAGATTCCGGCGCCGGAGAGCACGAGCACGCCGCCTGCGGCGACCAGATCGGTCAGCGTGTCCAGCGCCTCGGCCGCCCGCTCGGCCGGCAACGCGACGCGGGTGACGCCGGCGGCCGTCGCTCGAGCGACCATCGTGTCCACGCGCACGACGGTACGTCGGGACGCCCGCCCGCGCCCGCCCGTCAAGCGGCCGTCCCCAGGCCGTGACGCCGTCCACAGTCGTGCGTCCCACCTGCTGGCATCCGCTCGCGCGAGTGGAAGGATGAACGCATGGTCAGCGCAGACTCTTTCGGGGCCCGGGGCACTCTGTCGGTCGGCGACACGTCGTACGAGATCCATCGGCTCTCGGCCGTGGACGGGGCCGAGCGGCTGCCGTTCAGCCTCAAGGTGCTGCTGGAAAACCTGCTGCGCACCGAGGACGGCGCTGACATCACCGCCGACGACGTCCGCGGCGCTGGCCGGCTGGGACCCGGCGGCCGAGCCGGACCGGGAGATCCGGTTCACCCCGGCCCGGGTGGTCATGCAGGACTTCACCGGCGTGCCGGCCATCGTCGACCTCGCCACGATGCGCGAGGCGATGCGCGACCTCGGCGGCGACGCGGCCCGGATCAACCCGCTGGCGCCGGCCGAGCTGGTGATCGACCACTCGGTGGTGGCCGACCTGTTCGGCACGCCCGACTCGTTCACCCGCAACGTCGAGCTCGAATACGAGCGCAACTACGAGCGCTACCAGTTCCTGCGCTGGGGCCAGGGCGCGTTCGACGACTTCAAGGTCGTCCCGCCGGGCACCGGGATCGTCCACCAGGTCAACATCGAATACCTGGCCCGGGTGGTGTTCACCCGCGACGGCGCGGCCTACCCGGACACGCTCGTCGGCACCGACTCGCACACCACGATGGTCAACGGGCTCGGCGTGCTCGGCTGGGGCGTCGGCGGCATCGAGGCCGAGGCGGCGATGCTCGGCCAGCCGGTGTCGATGCTCATCCCGCGGGTGGTCGGCTTCCGGCTCGACGGCGAGCTGCCCGAGGGATCCACCGCGACCGACCTGGTGCTGACGATCACCCAGATGCTGCGCAAGCACGGCGTGGTCGGCAAGTTCGTCGAGTTCTACGGGCCGGGCGTCGGCGCGGTGCCGCTGGCCAACCGGGCCACGATCGGCAACATGAGCCCGGAATACGGGTCGACCTGCGCGATCTTCCCGATCGACGCGGAGACGCTGCGCTACCTGCGCTTCACCGGCCGGCCGGAGGAGCAGGTCGCGCTCGTCGAGGCGTACGCGAAGGAGCAGGGGCTCTGGCACGACCCGGACGCCGAGCCGGCCTACTCCGAGACCCTCTCGCTCGACCTGTCCGGCATCGTGCCGTCGCTGGCCGGGCCCGAAGCGGCCGCAGGACCGGGTGCCGCTGGCCGAGGCCAAGCAGACGTTCCGGCGTCGCGCTGCGGGACTACGCCGACTCGCGACGGCGATCCAGACCGCCGTGGACGAGGGCGTCGCCGAGACGTTCCCGGCGAGCGACCCGGTCGCCGTCGAGCGTCAACGGGACCGTCGTGCCCGGAGGCGGTCGCCGCCGGGCCGCACCCGGGGGCGGCCGTCGCAACCCGACCACGGTGACGCTCGAGGACGGCACCGAGACCGAGATCGACCACGGCGCCGTCGTCATCGCGGCGATCACCTCGTGCACCAACACGTCCAACCCGTCGGTGATGATCGGCGCCGCGCTGCTGGCGAAGAAGGCGGTCGAGCGCGGGCTGCAGCAGCCGGCCCTGGGTGAAGACGACGCTCGCGCCCGGCTCCAAGGTGGTCATGGACTACTACGAGCGCGCCGGCCTGACGCCCTACCTGGACAAGCTCGGCTTCAACCTCGTCGGCTACGGCTGCACCACCTGCATCGGCAACTCCGGGCCGCTGCCGGAGCCGGTGTCCGCCGCGGTCAACGAGGCCGACCTCGCGGTGGTCTCGGTGCTGTCCGGCAACCGCAACTTCGAGGGCCGGATCAACCCCGACGTGAAGATGAACTACCTCGCCTCGCCGCCGCTGGTGGTGGCCTACGCGCTGGCCGGCTCGATGGACGTCGACATCACCACCGAGCCGCTCGGCGCCGGCTCGGACGGCGAGCCGGTCTACCTGCGCGACATCTGGCCCTCGGCGGCCGAGGTGCAGGAGGTCGATCGACGCCTCGATCGCCAGCGAGATGTACACCCGGGACTACGCCGACGTGTTCGCCGGCGACGAGCGATGGACCTCGCTGCCGACCCCGACCGGCGACACGTTCGCCTGGGACGCCGAGTCGACCTACGTGCGCAAGCCGCCCTACTTCGACGGCATGCAGCGCGAGCCGGCGCCGGTCACCGACATCGCCGGCGCGCGGGTGCTGGCCAAGCTCGGCGACTCGGTCACCACCGACCACATCTCGCCGGCCGGTGCGATCAAGACCGACTCACCCGCCGGACGCTATCTGGCCGAGCACGGCGTCGAGCGGCGCGACTTCAACTCCTACGGCTCCCGCCGCGGCAACCACGAGGTGATGATCCGCGGCACGTTCGCCAACATCCGGCTGCGCAACCAGCTGGTGCCGGGCGTCGAGGGCGGCATGACCCGCAACCTGCTCACCGGCGAGCAGACGACGATCTACGACGCCTCGGTGGCGTACGCGGAGGCCGGCGTGCCGCTGGTGATCCTGGCCGGCAAGGAGTACGGCTCGGGCTCCTCCCGCGACTGGGCGGCCAAGGGCACCGCGCTGCTCGGCGTGCGCGCGGTGATCGCCGAGTCGTACGAGCGCATCCACCGGTCCAACCTGCATCGGCATGGGCGTCCTCCCGCTGCAGTACGCGGAGGGCGAGACGGCCGAGTCGCTCGGGCTGACCGGCGAGGAGACGTTCGACGTCGTCGGCGTCGAGGCGATGAACGACGGCGGCGACGTGCCGCGGACGGTCACCGTGCGGGCGGACGGCAAGGAGTTCCAGGCGGTCCTGCGGATCGACACCCCCGGCGAGGCGGCCTACTTCCGCCACGGCGGGATCATGCCGTACGTGCTGCGCTCGCTGCTCTGAGCCGGACGCCATGACGTCCTGGGGCACGACCGCGGCCGAGCGCGCGCGGCCGCTGCCCTGCGATGCCCTGATGCCCGACGCCGACCTGGTCCTGGACCGCGCGGTGGATGTTCGCGCGCCCGCAGCGCGGACCTACCGGTGGATCTGCCAGCTGCGGGCGGCGCCGTACTCGTACGACCGGATCGACAACGGCGGCCGGTCGAGCCCGCGGGAGCTCACCCCGGGGCTCGACCGGCTCGAGGTCGGGCAGACGGTCGCGCGGATCTTCACCCTGGTGGGCTTCACGCCAGGCGAGCAGATCACGATCCAGCTGGCGACCGACCGCGAGCGGCGCTGGTTCGGCGACGTCGTCGCGACGTACGCGGCGGTGCCGGCCGGTCCGGACACGTCCCGGCTCCTGCTCCGGTTCCGGGTCAGGGGCATCGGCCCGCTCCGCCGCCAGGCCCTCACCTACGGCGACCTGGTCATGGCCCGCAAGCAGCTGCGCACCCTCGCCGCGCTCGCCGCCGCGCACCCCGCCTGATCGCCCCGCGCCCGCCGTGCCCCGGGCGCGCCACTCCGGCCGCCTGACCGCGGCAGCCGGGGTTGCCGGCGGCGGGGCTGCGGGCGGGTCAGGCGGCGGGGGCTCGGGTGCTGCGGTCGGCGGATCGGGCCGGACGGCGGCCGGGGCGTCGACCCTGGCCGCGGTTGCCGGCCGGGCGGCGGGCCGGCGAGGTCGACCGGCCGACCGGCGTCTCCTCCCGGACCACGATCGGCTCGCCGGAGCGGCCGAGCGCGAGCACCGGCTCGTCGCCCGCGGCCACCGGCGTCACGGCCACGTCGAGACCGGCCCGCTCGAACAGCCGGACCGCGTCCCGCCCCTGCTCCGGCAGCAGCATCGACAGCACGGTGCCCTTCGCGCCGGCCCGCGCCGTGCGGCCGGAGCGGTGCAGGTAGTCCTTGTGGTCGGCCGGCGGGTCGTAGTGCACGACGAGGTCCACGTCGTCGACGTGGATGCCGCGGGCGGCGACGTCGGTCGCGACCAGCACCCGGGCGCGGCCGGCGGCGAACGCGTCGAGCGCGCGCTGCCGCGCGTTCTGGGCGAGGTTGCCGTGGATGGCGCCGGTCTGCGTGCCGGCCCGGCTGAGCTGCCTGGCCAGCCGGTCGGCGCCGTGCTTGGTCCGGACGAAGACCAGCGTCCGCGCCGGCCGGGCGGCGATCTCGGCTCAGCACCGCGCACCTTGTCCTCGTGCCGGACGGAGAACGCGAGGTGGTCCATGCTCGACACCGGCGACGCCGCCGACGCGACCGCGATCGCGACCGGGTCGGTCAGGTACGCCCGGGCCAGCCGGTCGACGCCGCGGTCGAGCGTCGCGGAGAACAGCAGCCGCTGGCCGCCGGGCCGGGTCATGTCGAGGATCGTGGTGACGTCGGGCAGGAAGCCGAGGTCGGCCATGTGGTCGGCCTCGTCGATCGCGGTGACCTCGACCTCGGTCAGCGAGCACTCGCCCTGCCGGATCAGGTCGAGCAGCCGGCCGGGGGTGGCGACGAGCAGGTCGACGCCGCGGCGCAGGGCCGACGATCTGCCGGCCCATCGAGGCGCCGCCGTAGACGGCGAGCACCCGCACGCCGAGCGGCTGGCCGAGCGGGGCCAGCGCGTCCTGCACCTGGCTGGGCCAGCTCGCGGGTGGGGACCAGGACCAGCCCGCCGGGGTGCCGGCCGGCCGGCCGCGGTGCCGCCCGTCAGCCGGGCCAGCATCGGCAGGCCGAAGGCGAGGGTCTTGCCGGAGCCGGTCTCGGCCCGGCCGAGCAGGTCCCGGCCGGCCAGCGCGTCCGGCAGGGTGCGGGCCTGGATCGGGAACGGCGTGCTGATGCCGCGCCGCTGCAGACCGGTGAGCAGCGGCTGCGGCAGCCGCAGCGCGGCGAAGTCGGCCGGCCCGGGCGGGGCGTCGAGGGACGCGTTCAGCGCCTGCTCGAGCTCACTGACCGGGGCCGGTCGGGCCTCGCGACGCGGCGCCGCCGGGCGGGTGCCGTGACGCCGCTGGCGGCCGCCGGAGCGGGCCGGTGTGGAGCCGGATGCGGTGAGAACCGGACGTGGACGACGTGTACTGAGCCGCGCGAGGGCGGCGGGACGAGCGGGACAAGCGGGAAACTCCAGGTGGGTCGGGGCCGCACCTGGGCGATGTTCCGCCGGACGGCCTGGCGGGCAACTCGCCCGCAGAGCACGGCGATGCTGACCGCCGTCGATACCCAGTCTACTCGCCGGGCCCACCGGGCTTCCCGGGAGGTCCCGCCGTCACGACGGCGCGGTGGTGCGGCGGGATTCCGGTCAGCAGCGCGTCGCCCGCACGGTCAGCAGCGCGCCGTACGGACGGTCAGGAGCGCCGTCCGGAGGCGGTCAGGAGCGCCGTCCGGACGGACGGTCAGGAGCGCCGTCCGGACAGTCAGCTGCGCAGGACGGCGCCGGTGCGGCGGGCGGCCTCGGCCACCGCGGCGTCGCGTGCCGCCGCCGCCTCCTCGACGGTCAGCGTCCGGTCCGGCGGCGCGGAACCGCAGCGCGTACGCCAGCGACCGCACGTCCGGCCCGAGCCGCTCGGGGTCGGCGTAGACGTCGAACAGCCGCAGCGACTCCAGCAGCGACCCGGCGCCGTCCCGCAGCGCGTCGGCCACCGACGCCGCCGGGACCGCGGCCGGCACCACCAGCGCCACGTCGAGCAGCGCGGGCGGGTAGCTCGACAGCGCCGGCGCCCGCACCGACGCCGCCGATGCCGAGCGCGTCGAGGTCGAGCTCCATCGCGCAGGTCCGCTCCGGCAGGTCGAGCGCGGCGACGACCCGCGGGTGCAGCTCGCCCGCGTAGCCGATCGACCCGGTCCCGTCGGCCAGCAGCGCCGCGCACCGGCCCGGGTGCCACGGCGCCTGCCGGGCGGCCCGGACGGTCAGTCGGCACCGTCGCCGCCCGCGGCGACCAGGCGGGCCGCCTCGACCGCGTCGGCCCAGCTCGCCGCCGGCGCCGGACCCCACCAGCCGGCCGGATCGAGGTCGCCGGCGAGCACCGACCGCCGACGTGGGTCGGCTGGTCCGGGATGCGCGGCCGCCAGCGCGGCCAGCTCGTCGTCGGTCGGCCGCCGGGACACGCCGAGCGACCGGCAGCGGCGGCAGCGTCTCCGGCGGCAGGATAGACCAGGCCGGCCTCGAAGAGCGCGACGTCGCGCTGGCCGCGGCCGACGTTGCGGCGCAGCGCGGCGAGCAGGCCGGGCAGCAGCGTGGTGCGCAGCTCCGGCTCGGCCTCGGACAGCGGGTTGGCCAGCCGCAGCGTCGCGCCGCCGCGGGTCGTCGTCGTCCAGGCCGAGCGTCGTCGAGCACCGCCGGGGCCGACGAACGGGTAGGTCAGCACCTCGACTAGGCCGGAGTCGGCCAGCGCCCGGCCGACCGACCGGCGGCACCCGCTGCCGCTCGGTCAGCCCGGTGCCCGGCGGCGGCGTCGGCAGCACCGACGGGATCGACTCGTATCCCTCCAGCCGGACGACCTCCTCGACCAGGTCGGCCGGGTCGACCAGGTCGGCCCGCCAGGACGGCGGCGACGACCGTGAACAGCCCGCCGGGCGCCGCGGCGACCGCGCAGCCGACCTGCTCCAGCCGCCGCTGACACGACCTGCTGCCGGGATCGGGATGCCGGCCGTGCGCGCCGGCAGGTCGGCGGCCAGCGCGACGGTCACCGGCACGCGGGCCCGGGCCGGCCACGGTCACGCCGCGGTCGACGCCGGCGCCGCCGTGCTCGGCCAGCAGCGTCGCAGGCGCGCGGCCAGCGCCGGGCCGGCCACCTGCGGGTCGACGCCGCGCTCGAACCGCTTCGCCGCCTCGCTGGGCAGCCTGTGCCGGCGGACGCCGCGGGAGATCGTCGCCGGCTCCCAGTGCGCCGCCTCCAGCACCACGTCGGTGGTCGTCCGGCCCGATCTCGGTGCGCGGCGCCGCCCATGATCCCGGCCAGCGCGATCGGCCCGGACTCGTCGGTCACCAGCAGGTCGTCCGGGTCGAGCGCGCGCTCGACGCCGTCCAGGGTGACCAGCGTCTCCCCCGGCCGCGCCCGGCGCACGGCAGATCGGGCCGGTCAGCCTGTCCCGGTCGAAGGCGTGCATCGGCTGGCCGGTCTCGAGCATCACGTAGTTGGTGACGTCGACGGCGAGCGAGATCGACCGGATGCCGGACAGCGCAGCCGGCGGCGCATCCACAGCGGCGACGGCGCGGCCGGGTCGAGGCCGGTGACGACGCGGGCCGAGAAGCGGTCGCAGCCGACCGGGTCCTCGATCCGGACCGGCCAGCCGCGCGCCGTCCGGCGCCGGGCCACGGTCGACCTCGGCCGCCGGATCCCGGTACGGCGCGTCGAAGGCGTGCGCCAGCTCCCGGGCGATGCCGCGCACCGACATCTCGTAGCCGCGGTCGGTCGTGGTCTCCAGGTCGAGCACGACGTCGCGCAGGTGCGAGCAGCTCGATCGCGTCGGCGCCGACCGGGGCAGCTCCGGCGGCAGCACCAGGATCCCGGAGTGGTCGTCGCCGAGGCCGAGCTCGCGGGCGGAGCAGATCATCCCGTCGGAGACATGGCCGTAGGTCTTGCGCGCGGTGATGGCGAAGCCGCCGGGCAGCACCGCGCCGGGCAGCGCGACCACGACGAGGTCGCCGTCGGCGAAGTTGCGCGCGCCGCAGATGATGCCGCGCGGCGCGTCCTCGCCGACGTCGACCTGGCACCAGCGGATCGTCTTGCCGTTGCTGGCGGTGAACTCCTCGACCTCGAGCACCCGGCCGACGAGCGACCGGCCCGGCCAGGTCGGCGCCGACCTGCTCGACCTCCTCGACCTCGACGCCGAGCCGGATCAGGCCGGCCGCGATCTCGCGGGAGTCAGCGTCGGCCGGCAGCGCGGACGTGCTCGCGCAGCCAGGACAGCGGCAGCCGCACGCCTCAGACCTCCATCCCGAACGGCAGCGTGAACCGCACGTCGCCCTCGACCACGTCCCGCATGTCCTCCGCGTCGTGCCGGGCCATCAGCGTCCGCTCGATGCCCATGCCGAACGCGAAGCCGCTGTAGCGCTCCGGGTCGACGCCGCAGGCGACCAGCACCCGCGGGTTGACCATCCCGCAGCCGCCCCACTCGACCCAGCCCTCCGACTTGCAGGTCCGGCACGGCCGGGCCGGGTCGCCCGACCGACGCGCCGCGGCAGACCCAGCACTGCAGGTCGAACTCGGCCGACGGCTCGGTGAACGGGAAGAAGTGCGGCCGGAACCGGGTCCGCAGGCCCGGCGCCGAACATCTGCGGCGGCGAAGTGGTCCAGCGTGCCCGCGCAGGTGGGCCATCGTGATGCCCTCGTCCACCGCCAGGCCCTCGACCTGGTGGAAGACCGGGCTGTGGGTCGCGTCCAGCTCGTCGGTCCGGTAGGTCTTGCCGGGCACCACGACGTAGACCGGCGGGGTCGCGCTCGAGCAGCACCCGGGCCTGCACCGGCGAGGTGTGGGTGCGCAGCAGCAGGCCGGCGGCACGTCCTCGCCGGCCACGTAGAAGGTGTCCATCGCGGCGCGGGCCGGGTGGTCCTTGCCGAAGTTGAGCGCGTCGAAGTTGAACCACTCCGACTCGACCTCGGGCCCCTCGGCCACCTCGTAGCCCATCGCGACGAACACGTCGGCGATCCGCTCGGCCAGGCGTGGTCAGCGGGTGGCGGGCGCCGCGGGGGCGGCGGTCCCAGGGCAGCGTGACGTCGACGGTCTCCTCGGCCAGCACCCGGGCGTCCCGCTCGGCGGTCAGCGCCGCCAGCCGCGCGTCGTACGCGGCCTGGGCGGCGGACAGCGCCTCGTTGAGCCGCCGGCCCGCCTCGCCGCGCTCCGGCCGGGGCAGCGCGCCGATGCCCCGGCGGGCCAGCCGCAGCGGCGACCGGTCGCCGAGGTGCGCCGGCTTGGCCCGGGACAGCGCCTCCAGGTCCGCGGCCTCGGCAAAGGCCTTCTCCGCCGAGCGGACGGCGGAGTCGAGGGCCTCGGCCGCCAGCCCGGCGGCCGGGATTTCCTTCGGACACGCCAAAAGTGTAGGGACCGGCGCAGCCCCGGTACGGTCCCGACCGGGTTATTCGGCGGCTCGTCGTACGGCGGGGCGCCGGCCGGCAGCACCACCCGGAACCGGGCGCCGCCGCCGGCTGCCTCGTCGACGCCGATCTCGCCGTGGTGCGCGTCGACGATCCCCTTGACGATGAACAGCCCGAGCCCGGTGCCGCCGGCGTGCCCGTGCCGCCAGAACCGGGAGAAGATCCGCGGACCGGCTCGAGCTCGTCGATGCCGGCGCCCTCGTCCGACACGGTCAGCTCGACCGCGGCCGCGCCGGACGGCGGTCTTCGCCGCCACCGTCTCGATGGTGACGGTGCCGGCGCCGTGCCGGATCGCGTTCTCGACCAGGTTGGACACGATCTGGGTGACCCGGTCCGGGTCGAGCCAGGTCTCCGGCAGGCTCGCCGGCGGCCAGCATCAGGAAGCGGTCCGGCGGGTCGCCGGCCGCCACCCGGCCGCCGACGACCCGCCGGACGATCTGCGGCACGTCGACCACCTGCGGGCGCAGCCGGAGCCGGCCGGCGTCGATCCGGGAGACGTCGAGCAGGTCGGACAGCAGCCGGATGACCCGGTCGGCGTCGGCGTTGACGGCGGCGAGCATCGCCCGCTTCTGCGGGTCGGCCAGCCGGTCCCACTTGGCGAGCAGCGTCGAGGTGAAGCCCTTGACGGTGGTCAGCGGCGAGCGGATCTCGTGCGCGACGGTGGAGACGAGGTCGGCCTGGTCCCGGTCGGCGCGCCGGCGGGCCCGGGTGTCCCGGAACGCGACGACCAGCCGGCTGCACCGGGCCGCCCGGCCGGTCCCGCACGTACCGGGCGGTGACCAGGAACTCCCGGCCGGCTCGAGCCGCGCAGCTCCAGCAGCCGCTCGGGGTGGCCGGTCCGGTTGCCGAGCCCCCGGTACGGCGAGACGCAGCTCCACCAGTCCGCGCCGGCCGAGTCGACCAGCGGCAGCACCTCGCGGTAGTCCCGCCCGTGCGGCGTCGCCGGTGGTGCCCAGCATCCGGCGGCCGGCACGGTTCAGCGCGGTGACCCGGCCGTCCGGGCCGGCCACGAGCACGCCGTCGGGCAGCTCGTCGTACGTCGTCGCAGCCGGACTCCCCCCTGGCCCATGCGCGCCCGGCCGAGGCCGTGCACCTCAGGGCATAGCACGCCGGGTGTCGCGCCATCCGAGCACCGCGCCGCGACGTGCGACGCGACCGGCGCTGCGCCGTGCCGAGGCGAACAGGCAGACGGCCGCGGCGGCGGCGAGGTTCAGGCTCTCCGCGCGGGGCGAGATCGGGATCCGGACCCTGGCGTCGGCCAGCGCGCCGGTCTCCGCCGGCAGGCCCCAGGCCTCGTTCCCGAACAGCCACGCGGTCGGGTCCGGCGAGCTCCGGCAGGTCGGTCAGCTCGCGCTCGCCGGCGCCGTCGGCGGCCAGCACGGTGAGGCCGGCGGCGCGGGCGGCGGCGAGCGCGTCGCGGCAGGCCGGCGCCGCGGACGACCGGCAGGTGGAACAGCGAGCCGGCGCTGGCCCGCACGGTCTTGCCGTTGTACGGGTCGACGCTGTCGCCGGCCAGCACGACCGCGTCCGCGCCGGCCGCGTCGGCGCTGCGCAGCACGGTGCCGGCGTTGCCCGGGTCGCGGATGTCGGCGAGGACGGCGACCAGCCGCGGGGCGCCGGCCAGCGCGGTGGCCAGCGGCACGTCGAGCGCCGGGCAGACCGCGACGATGCCCTGCGGGGTGGCGGTCTCGGACAGCGCGGCCGCGGCCCGGTCGGTGACCGCGGAGACGGGTACGGCGGCGGCGTGCGCGCGCTCGACCAGGTCGGCGTGCCGGCCGGCGGCGGCGGCGGTGACGAACAGCTCGCGCGGCGGCGGGTCGTGCGCGAGCGCCTCCCGCACGGCCTGCGGTCCCTCGGCCAGGAACTCGCCCGGCCGCGTCCCGGCCGGCCCGCCGGGTCAGCTTCCGCGCCGCGACGACCCGCGCCGTCCGCTCGGTGAACGAGCCGGTCACGCCGCCGCCCGCCGGGAGGCCGCGGCCCGGCCGCACCGGCCAGCCCGGCACGGGCCCCGGGCCCACGCGGACCCCGGGCCCGACGCGGACGCCGGCGCCCGGTGCGGTGCCGGCGCGAGCCGCGCGGCGGTCGGGCGGGCGGGGAACGGTGCGGGGTCCGCGGACAGTGCGACGCCGCGCCGGCCCCGGAGGGCCGGCGCGGCGTCGGAGGTGTGCCGCAAGCTCAGGCGGCGGACTCGCCGGCCGGCAGCGCCGCCCGCGCGGTGCGCACGAGCGCGGCGAACGCGGTCGGGTCGGTCACCGCCAGGTCGGCCAGCACCTTCCGGTCGACCTCGAGCCCGGCGGCCTTGAGCCCCTGCACGAACCGGTTGTACGTCATCCCGTTCGCCCGGGCCGCGGCGTTGATCCGGGTGATCCACAGCTGGCGGAAGTCGCCCTTGCGGGCCCGCCGGTCGCGGAAGGCGTAGTTGCCGGAGTGCAGCAGCTGCTCCTTGGCCTTCCGGTAGAGCCGGGAGCGCTGCCCGCGGTAGCCGCTGGCCGCTTCCAGCGTCGTCCGCCGCTTCTTCTGGGCGTTGATCGCCCGCTTCACGCGTGCCACTGGTGCATTCCTCGTCGTCCGGCGCCGCACCGGGTCACAGGGCGGCGAAGTTGGTCAGGACGGTCAGCGACCGAGCAGCCTCCGGACGCGCTTGACGTCCGCGGGGGCGATGTCGGTCGTGCCGTCCAGCCGCCGGGTGCGGGTGCTCGGCTTGTGCTCGAGCTGGTGACGGCGGTTGGTGTGCTGGCGCCGCAGCTTGCCGCCGCCGGTCACCCGGACACGCTTGGCGGTGCCGCTGTGCGTCTTGTTCTTCGGCATGGTGAAGTGGTTCTCCTCGCAGGGACGCGCCGGGGCGCGTCAGGTGTCGGCCGACCCGGGATCGGGTCAGCCGGCGGTCTCGGGCTGGGGCGACGGCTCGCGCGATGCGCGCACGACCTTGGCGTTCTTGTGCGGGGCCACGACCATCACCATGTTGCGGCCGTCCTGCTTCGGCGAGGACTCCACGAAGCCGAGCTCCTGGATGTCGTCCGCCAGCCGCTGCAGCAGCCGGAAGCCGAGCTCCGGCCGGGACTGCTCGCGCCCGCGGAACATGATGGTGACCTTGACCTTGTCGCCCTGACGCAGGAACCGCTCGACGTGACCCTTCTTGGTCGAGTAGTCGTGCGGGTCGATCTTCGGCCGGAGCTTCATCTCCTTGATGACGGTGAGGGCCTGGTTGCGGCGGGCCTCACGCGCCTTCTGCGCGCTCTCGTACTTGAACTTGCCGTAGTCCATGAGCTTGCAGACCGGCGGCCGGGCCATCGGGGCGACCTCGACCAGGTCGAGCTCGGCCTCCTGGGCCAGCCGGAGCGCATCCTCGATGCGCACGATGCCGACCTGCTCCCCCTCGGGACCGACGAGCCGCACTTCGGGGACGCGGATCCGGTCGTTGATGCGGGGCTCAGTACTGATGGGGCCTCCTAGGTGAGCGGTCAGGGACGGCGCTCACGAAGGCCACGCTCGACCGGTCGCGAGGCGGGATGCGCCTCCACCGCCGCCGCGCCTCGGGCGCCGCGGCAGGACCGGACCCGGCTGCCTCCCGGCGGCTCGGGTGGGAGCGTGAGCTCCGCTTGCACACCTCTGCACCGAGCAGAGGCTGGTCGTCCCGTTCAGGTTACCCCATGTGAACGCCTGGAGGGCCCGTGGCCTTCCCCGGCGGCGTGCCGGGCGTGCAGCGCACGCAGCGCCCGGACGGCGGCGACCGCGCGCTGGCCGTCGGCCGCCTGCACCGCGAGCAGCGCGATCTGGTCGTCGTCGGCGAGGTCGAGCATCGCCCAGGGCGTGCCGTCCGGGAACGACACCGCCCGGACCACCTCCCAGGGCACGTCCTTGGTGGTGAAGATGTTCTGCACCCGGACGCCGTCGAGGTCGGCGACCACGGTCGGGCGGGCCAGGAGCAGCACGCCGGCCGCGACGAGCACGCCGAGCAGCACCATCGCGATCTGGTCGCCGGGGCCGAACTCGACGCCCTCGCTGCTGGTGCGCCCGAGCAGGGCAGCGATCGCGACGAACAGGACCACCACGACGGCGGCGGTGCCGAACGCGACCCGGCGCAGCCGCACCGGCCGCGCCCGCACGACGTCCGGCCCGGGCTCGCGCCCAGCGTCCAGCCCAGACTCGTGGGACTCGCGGGACTCGCGGGACTCGCGGGACTCGCGGGACTCGCGGGACTCGCGGGACTCGCCGCGAGGGTCCGGGCCAGCCTCCCGGCCGTGCTCCCCGCCGACCTCGCGTCCGGCGCGGCGGGCGTCCGGCGCGGCGTCGCGTGCGCGCTCGGGCCTGGCCTGCGGTGCGTCCGCGCGCCCGGGATCCCGGTCGCCTGTTGCGTCGGCCACGGGTCCATGGTGCCCCTCGTGGCTGGGCCGGGCCGCGCGGGGTCAGGACGGGTCGGCCTGCAGCCCGGGAGCCCTCGTGGCTGGGCCGGGCCGCGCGGGGTCAGGACGGGTCGGCCTGCAGCCCGGGAGCCCTCGTGGCTGGGCCGGGTCGCGCGGGTCAGGACGGGTCGGCCTGCAGCCCGGACTCGATCGCGAAGACGACCAGCTGGGCCCGGTCCCGGGCGCCGAGCTTGAGCATCGCCCGGCTCACGTGCGTACGTACGGTGGCCGGGCTGATCACCAGCGCCTCGGCGATCTCGTCGTTGGACCGCCCGGTCGCCACCCAGGCGACCATCTCCCGCTCCCGGTCGGTCAGCTCCTTGATCCGCGGGTGCGGCGCCGCCCGCCGGCCGGTCGCGAACTCCGAGATCACCCGCCGGGTCACGCTCGGCGAGAGCAGCGAGCCGCCGTCGGCGACCACCCGCACCGCCCGCAGCAGATCGCCCGGGTCGGCGTCCTTGAGCACGAAGCCGCTGGCCCCGCCGGCGAGCGCCTCGAAGACGTACTCGTCCAGCTCGAACGTGGTCAGCACGATGACCTTGACCTTGGCCAGCCGCGGGTCGGCGGTGATCTCGCGCAGCGCGGCCAGCCCGTCCAGCAC
Source organism: uncultured Actinomycetota bacterium (assembly GCA_963770145.1). Classification (GTDB taxonomy): domain Bacteria; phylum Actinomycetota; class Actinomycetes; order Mycobacteriales; family CADCTP01; genus CADCTP01. The sequence continues at coordinate 547,679 of CAVYOJ010000014.1, forward strand.
CGGCATCCGCACGTCCATGAGCACGACGTCGGGGACCGTACGGCGGATCTCGGTCAACCCCGAGCGGCCGTCCTCGGCCTCGGCGACCAGGTCGGTGTCCGGCTCGGTCTCCAGCAGCGCCCGCAGGCCCATCCGGACCAGCGCCTGGTCGTCGACCACGACGACCCGGATCGGGGTCACGCCGGCAGCTCCGCCTGCACCAGGAATCCTCCGCCCTCCCGCGGCCCGGCGGACAGCTGCCCGCCGACCGACTCGGCCCGCCGGCGCATGCCGGCGATCCCGCTGCCACCCTCGCCGCCGACCGGCCCGCTCCCCCGGTCGGCCACCTCGACGTGCAGCGCCCCGTCCACCGCGACCCGCACCGAGGCCTCACCGGTGCCGGCGTGCCGCAGCACGTTGGTCAGCGACTCCTGCACGATCCGGTACGCGACGGCGCCGACGTCCGGCGGCACCGCGTCGTCCGTTCGGGCAGCGTCACCGACAGCCGCAGCCCGCCGTCGCGCATCCGGTCCAGCAGCAGCGGCAGGTCGGCCAGGCCCGGCCCGGGGCGGCGGGCGGCCTCGTCGGCCGGCGAGCGCATCCGCTCCAGGTCGGCGCGCAGCCCGTCGAGCGCCTCCCGGCTGGTGGCGGCGACGGTGGCCATCAGCTCGCGGGCCCGGGCCGGGTCGCGGTCGAGCACGTGCGCGGCCACCCCGGCCTGCATCGCGATCACCGCGAGGCTGTGCCCGACGCCGTCGTGCACGTCCTGGGCCATCGCCAGCCGCTCCTCGCTCACCGCCCGCCGGGCGATCTCGCCCCGGGCGGCCTCCTCGGACCGGGCCCGGGCGGCCAGCGCGAAGCCGACCGCGGCCCCGGCGGCCACGGCCGCCACCATGGCCGCGCCCCACACCAGCAGCCCGGGCCAGCCGTTCCTGTGCACGTGCCCGGGGCCGGCCCCGGCGAGCAGCGCGACCAGGAAGCCGACCAGCCACGGCACCGCCCGGCGCAGCGGCATGCTCGCGGCCAGGCACCAGGCCCAGATCGGCCCGACGAACAGGATCGGGCCGTACGGCTGACCGGTGCCGAAGTAGACCCCGGTGGCGACCGCGGCGATCGTCACCCCGGCCAGCGGGGCGCGCCGGCGCAGCAGCAGGCTGAGCGCGGCGACGGAGACCAGCACGTATCCGAGCGCGTCCGGCGGGTTGCCCTGGTTCGCGCCGGCAGGGTGGGTGCCGCCAAGGCAGACGACGAGCAGCGGCAGCGCCGGGATCAGGATCCACCAGCGCCGCCAGCCGGTCCGGGCCGCGTCCACGTGCCGACCATAGGGCGCCCGGTCGCGCGGCGCCTCCACGCCCGGCCGCAGCCGGGATACGCGGATCTGCGTACCCAGGAGCCGTCGAGCGACCGACGACCGGAGAGACGCGGCGCCGAACGATCGACGGCATGGACGCGACGATCGTGAGCACCCAACGGCTCACCAAGACCTTCGGCCCGCGCACCGCGGTCGACGCGGTGGACCTGACCGTCCGCCGCGGCGAGGTGTACGGCTTCCTCGGCCCGAACGGCGCCGGGAAGACGACGACGCTGCGGATGCTGCTCGGCCTGGTCCGGCCGACCTCCGGCGGGGCCACCGTGCACGGCCTCCGACCGGGTGACCCGGTGGCGGTGGCCAGGACCGGCTCACTGGTCGAGGGGCCGGGCTTCTACCCGTACCTGTCCGGCCGGGAGAACCTGCGCGTGCTGGCCCGCTACCGCGGCCTCGACCACCGGGAGGTCGACCGGGTGCTGGACCGGGTCGACCTCGCCGAGCGCAGCAGCGACCGGTTCAAGACGTACTCGCTCGGCATGAAGCAGCGACTCGGCGTGGCCGCCGCGCTGCTCGGCGAGCCCGACCTGCTGGTGCTCGACGAGCCGACCAACGGGCTCGACCCGGCCGGCATGGCCGACATGCGGGCGCTGCTGGTCGACGTGGCCGCCGGCGGGCAGACCGTGCTGCTGTCCAGCCACCTGCTGGCCGAGGTGCAGGAGATCTGCGACCGGGTCGGGATCATCGCCGGCGGCCGGCTGCTGGTCGAGTCGACCGTGGCCGAGCTGCGCGGCGCCACCGGGATCCGGCTGGTCGCCGACCCGATCGACCGCGCGCTGGCCGTCGCGATGAAGGTCGCCGGCGACGACGCGGTCGAGGTCGACGGCCCGGTGCTGCGGGTGTCCGGCCCGGCCGCGCAGGCCCCCGAGCTGGCCCGCGCGCTGGTCGGCGCCGGCATCGACATCACCGAGCTGACCCCGGTCGAGCGCTCGCTCGAGGACGTCTTCTTCGACCTGACCCGTACCGTTCCTGAGGAGGTGCCGGCATGACCGCGCTGGTGGAGGCGACCGCGACCGCGGCGCCCGCCCGGACCCGATCCCTGCCCATCGTCGACAGCACCAGGGCCGAGCTGCGCCGGATGCTGCGCTGGCCGGCCACCTGGGTGCTGGTCGGCGTCTGGCTCCTGCTGAACGCCCTGTTCGGCTACGTCTTCGACTGGATCAGCTACCGCACCGGTGAGACGACCGGGCCGGCCGACGTCGGGGTGCAGCTCAGCAGCCTGCTGCCGGCGGCGATCCCGGACCGGTTCGCCGACGGCATGCCGATGTTCGGCGGCGCGGTCGTGATGATCCTCGGCGCGCTCGCCGTGGGCAGCGGGTACGGCTGGGGCACCTGGAAGACCGTCTACACCCAAGGCCCGTCCCGGGCGGCCTCGTTCGGCGGCACGCTGGTCGCGCTGCTGGTGCTGGTGGCCGGTCTGGTGCTGGCCACGGTCGGGCTCGACCTCGCGATCTCCGCGCTGGTCGCGGTCGTCGAGGGCGGTTCGACGGCGCTGCCCGCGTTCGGCGGGCTGGCCACCTCGTACGGCGGCGGCGTGCTGATCCTCGGCATGTGGGCCGCTGGTGGCGTGCTGCTCGGCGTGCTGGCCCGCGGGCCCGCGCTGGCGGTCGGGCTCGGCCTGGTCTGGTCGCTGGTGGTGGAGAACCTCCTGCGCGGCGTCGCGAACGCGCTGCCGGCGATCGAGGGGGTCACGAACCGGATGCCGGGCTCGTCGGCCGGGTCGCTGGCCGGTGCACTCGGCGGCGCCGACGTCGCCGACGGCGGCGCCCCGGGCGTGCTGCACGTGCTGTCCGGGCCGGTCGCGACCGGGCTGACGGCCGGCTACCTGGTGATCTGCGTGGCCGTGGCGCTGGCCCTGGTGACCCGGCGCGACCTGCTCTGACCGCGGCCGGCGACCAGCACCGCGACCAGCGTCAGCACGACCGCGGCGTACGTGGCAGCCCCGGGCGGACCCGTCCGCCCGGGGCTGGCCAGGTCGATGACCACCCCGCCGGCCAGCTGCCCGGCGACCAGCAGCAGCCCCAGCCGCAGCACCCCGAGCGTGCCGACCGTCCAGATGCTCGAGGCGATGTAGGCGATGCCCAGCACGCCCCCGGCGTACAGCCAGAGCGCCGGGGGCCACGGCATGCCCGGGCCGTGGCCGGTGCCGGCGGCGATCACGAACGCCGGCACCAGCAGCGCCGTGCCGGCGGAGAAGTTCACCGTCGCGGCGAGCAGGCCCTCGCCGGTGGCCCGCTGCACCCGGCCGTTGAGCGCCTGCTGGGCCGAGGCCATCGCCCCGCCGACCGCGGCCGCGATCAGCAGCCCGAGCAGCACGCCGCCGGTGACCGCGGCCTCCCGGCCGTGCCCGAGCCGCAGGATCGCCACCGCGACGATCGCGATCGCGGCGCCGGCGATCCGCCACGGCGACAGCGGCTGCGGGCCGCCCGGGCCGAGCCCGATCCGGTCCACGACCAGCCCGCCGACCGCCTGGCCGGCGACGACCCCGACGGTGAACGTGGCCACCCCGACCAGCGGCACGGCCACCGAGGAGAGCACGACCAGCGTGCCGCCGGCCAGGCCGCCGAGGTAGGTCCACCAGGGCAGCCGGTTGCGGGTGGCCCGCGCCGCCGCCCGCCGCAGCCGCGGCACCGCGGCCACCACCACCAGCAGCACGGCCAGCCCGGAGCCGAACGAGACCAGCGCGGCCCAGAACGGGGACCCGGCCCGCTCGGCCAGCTCCCCGTTGACCCGGGTCTGCAGCCCGAACAGCGCGCCGCCGACGAACGCGACCCCGGCCGCCGGTCCGGTACGGGCGAGCACGCTCACGCCGTGCCGATCGTCCTGCTCCGGGCTGCTCGCGACCGTGGTCCCGCGAACCGCCGCGGGCAGCCCTGCGATGCTCGCTCCCCCGTCGCCTCACTCGACGATCTTGGAGATGGGCAGCTCCAGGATGTCCCGGGCGCCGGCCGAGCGCAGCGCCGGGATCAGCGTGTTCACGCCGCGCTTGGGCACCACCGACTCGACCGCCCGCATGTCCCCGGAGGCGAGCGCGGTCACCGTCGGCGAGGACATCGCCGGCAGCACGGCCAGCACCTCGTCCAGCCGCTCGGCGGCCACGTTGAGCTTGACCAGCACCTGCCCGCGGGCCCGGATCGCGCCGGACAGCAGCAGCGCGACGTCGTCCATCACCGCCCGCTTGGCCGGGTCGTCGGACGCGGCCCGGTTCGCCACCAGCTCGGTGTACGAGGACAGCAGCGTGTCGAGGATCCGCAGCCCGTTCTTGCGCAGCGACGAGCCGGTCTCGGTCAGGTCGACGATCGCGTCGACGATGTCGGGCACCTTCGCCTCGGTCGCCCCGTACGAGGGCACGACGACGGCCTTGACCCCGTGCTTGTCCAGGTAGCGGCGGGTCAGGTTGGGAAACTCGGTGGAGATCCGGATCCCCTCGGGCAGGTCGGCCGCGCTCTGCCAGGGCGCGTCCCTGGGGATCGCGAGCACGACCCGGACCGGGTTGCTGGTGGCCTTGGAATACTGCAGCTCGCCGAGCGAGACCACGTCCGAGTCGGTCTCGGTGATCCAGTCCCGGCCGGTGATGCCCAGGTCGAACAGGCCCTGCTCGACGTACTCGGGGATCTCCTGCGGGCGCAGGAACCGGACCCGGTCGATGCCGCGGGTGGTCGATCGAGGCGTGGTAGTCGCGGTCGGACCCGCGCCGGACGGCGAGGTCGGCGGCATCGAACAGGTCGAGGGTCGCCTTCTCCAGCGAGCCCTTGGGCAGCACGAGCGAGAGCACCGGATCTCCAGGGATGTCAGGGGTGGGCTACAGCGGCGGCCGGCCCGGCCTATGTCGCAGGCCGTTCAGCACCAGCGCCGCGTCCAGCGCCGCCAGCGTCGCCTCGTAGCCCTTGTCCTCCGTGCTGCCCGGGCCACCGGCCCGCTGCACCGCCTGCTCGAGCGTGTCGCAGGTCAGCACGCCGTTGCCGACCGGCGTGCGCTCGTCCAGCGCGACCCGGGCCAGCCCGTCGACCGCGGCCCGGCAGACGTGCTCGAAGTGCGGCGTGCCGCCGCGGATCACCGCGCCCAGCGCGACCACGGCGTCGCAGTGCCGGGCCAGCTCCTGCGCGGCGACCGGCAGCTCCAGCGCTCCGGCGACCCGGACCACCGTCGGGTCGGTGACCCCGCACTTCTCCGCGGCCAGCAGCGCGCGGTCCAGCATCACGCCGACGACCTGGGCGTTCCAGCCGGTGCAGACGATGCCGAGCCGGAGCCCGGCCGCGTCGACGATCGAGTCCCCGGGCCGGCCCTCGCCGCTCACCGGGCTCCCCGCTCGATCAGCCCGGGCAGGTCGTGGCCCATCCGGTCGCGCTTGGTCAGCAGGTAGGCGGTGTTGTCCCGGGTCTGGTGCACCGGCAGCGGCACCCGGCCGAGGATGCGCAGCCCGTATCCCTCCAGGCCGGCGCGCTTGGCCGGGTTGTTGGTGAGCAGCCGCATGGTCCGTACGCCGAGGTCGACGAGGATCTGCGCGCCGGTGCCGTAGTCGCGGGCGTCGGCCGGCAGGCCGAGGCGGAGGTTGGCGTCGACCGTGTCGGCGCCGAGGTCCTGCAGCTGGTAGGCCTGCAGCTTGTGCAGCAGGCCGATCCCGCGGCCCTCGTGCCCGCGCATGTAGAGCACGACCCCGCGACCCTCGGCGGCGACCGCGGCCAGCGACGGCGTCCAGCTGCGGTCCGCAGTCGCAGCGCTGGGAGCCGAACACGTCCCCGGTCAGGCACTCCGAGTGCACCCGGACCAGCACGTCCTCGCCGTCGCCGAGCTCGCCGAGGACCAGCGCGACGTGCTCCTTGTCGTCCAGGTCGGAGTCGTACCCCATCGCGGTGAACTCGGCGTGCGGGGTCGGCAGCCTGGCCTCGGCGACCCGGTGCACCTGCCGCTCGGTGCGCATCCGGTGCGCGACGAGGTCGGCGATCGAGATCAGCGTCAGCCCGTGCGCCGCGGCGAACTCCTCCAGCTCAGGCAGCCGCCGCATGCTGCCGTCGTCGTTGACCAGCTCGCCGATCGCCGCGGCCGGGCGCAGGCCGGCGAGCCGGGCCAGGTCGACCGCGGCCTCGGTGTGGCCGGGGCGGCGCAGCACGCCGCCTTCCTTGGCCCGCAGCGGGAAGACGTGCCCGGGCCGGGTCAGGTCCTCGGCCTTCGCCTCCGGGTCGGCCAGCAGCCGGATCGTGCGGGCCCGCTCGGCGGCCGAGATCCCGGTGGTCACGCCGGCCCTGGCGTCGGCTGAGACCGTGTACGCGGTCTGCTTGCGGTCCTCGTTGGTGTGGTGCATCGGTGGCAGCGCCAGCCGGTCGCAGTCGGCGCCGGTCAGCGGCACGCAGAGCACCCCGCTGGTCCAGCGGACGAAGAAGCCGATCAGCTCGGGCGTCGCCAGCTCGGCGGCGATGACGAGGTCGCCCTCGTTCTCCCGGTCGGCGTCGTCGACCACGACCACCGGGCGGCCGGCGGCGACGTCGGCGACAGCCCGGTCGATGCTGCCGAACTGCCCGGTCACAGCTCGACGTTACCCGTTGGACATCAACACACGCTCGACGTACTTCGCGATCACGTCGACCTCGAGGTTGACCGGCGTCGCCGACCGCGGTCCGGCCGAGCGTGGTGCGGGCCAGGGTGGTCGGGATCAGCGCGACCGTGAACGAGTCGGCCGCCGCCTCCACCACCGTGAGGCTGATCCCGTCGACCGTGACCGAGCCCTTCTCGACCAGGTATCGAGCCAGCTCAGCCGGGATGCCGATGCGGACGACGGCGTCCTCGCCGCGGTCGAGCAGGGTGCCGACGCCGTCCACGTGGCCCTGCACGAGGTGGCCGCCGAGCCGGGTCGCCGGGGTCGCCGCGCGCTCCAGGTTGACCGCGCTCGCCCGGCCGCAGCGAGGTGCGGGCGAGGGTCTCGGCGACCACGTCGACGGTGAACGTGTCGTTGATCACTCCGGTCACGGTGAGGCAGACGCCGTTCACCGCGATCGAGTCGCCCTCGCGGGCGTCGCCGGTCACCAGCGGGCCGCGGATGGTCAGCCGGGTCACCTCGCCCGGCTCCCGCCCGACGATCTCGCCCAGCTCCTCGACGATCCCGGTGAACACTCAGTACGCCTTCCGGGCCAGCTCGCGCAGCTCGCGGACCGCGCGGTCGGGGTCGTCGGCGTGGTAGACGGCCGAGCCGGCGACGAAGACGTCCGCGCCGGCCTCGGCCGCCGCGATGATCGTGTCGGCGTTGATCCCGCCGTCGACCTCGATCGCCAGCCGGAGGTGGCCGGACTCGACCCGGCGGCGGGCCTCGCGGACCTTCGGCAGCACGTCCGCGATGAACTCCTGGCCGCCGAAGCCCGGCTCGACGGTCATCACCAGCAGGGTGTCGTAGCCGCGCAGCAGCTCCAGGTACGGCTCCAGCGGGGTGCCGGGCTTGATCGCCAGGCCGGCCAGGGCGCCGGCGGCGCGCAGGTCGCGGGCGATCATGACCGGGTCGGCGGCGGCCTCCGCGTGCACGGTGACGTTGTGCGCGCCGGCCTGCTCCGCGTACGGCGGGGCCCACCGGTCCGGGTCGTCGATCATGAGGTGGCAGTCGAGCGGGAGGTCGGTGGACTTCCGCAGCGCCTGCACGACCGGCAGGCCGATCGTCAGGTTCGGCACGAAGTGGTTGTCCATCACGTCGACGTGCAGCCAGTCCGAGTCCGGGACGGCGGCGGCGGCCTCGGCGAGCCGGGCGAAGTCCGCCGACAGGAGGCTCGGGGCGATCCGGGGCTGCACCGGGCCAGCCTATCGACGGGACTCGGTCGGCCGGCGCCGGAGCAGCGCGCAGAACATCGCGTCGGTGCCGTGCCGGTGCGGCCAGAGCTGGACGGTCGGGCCGTCGGCCGGGAAGTACGGGGCGGCGTCGAGCAGGTCGGCGGTGCCGTCGGCGAGGACCTCGTCGACCGCGTCGCGGGTCTCGGCCAGGTGCGGCGAGCAGACGACGTAGGCGACGACGCCGCCGGGGCGGGCGGCCTCGATGCCGCGGCGGAGCAGGGCGCGCTGGAGGCGGGTCAGCTCGACCAGGTCGTCCGCGCTGCGCCGCCAGCGGGCCTCGGGGCGGCGGCGCAGGGCGCCGAGCCCGGTGCAGGGCGCGTCGACCAGGACCCGGTCGGCCCAGCCCGGCCGCCAGGGCGGCACGGTCCCGTCCGCGCGCACCACGTCCACCGGCAGTCCCGCGGTCGTCGCCGCCACCAGCCGGGCCCGATGCGCGGCCAGCTCCACCGCCACCACCCGCGCCTCACCGCGCCGCCGCGCCGCTGGCCGGCGCCGGTGCGGCCGGCCGTTCCGTCGGTGCGCCCGTCGCGGCCGGGTCGCCGGGTGCGGGAGGCAGCGGCCACGGCCGCGGCGCGCAGGGCGGCGAGGGAGCCGAGCAGGGCGGCCTTGCCGCCGGGGCCGGCGCAGAGGTCGAGCCAGCGGGTGTCGGGGCCGTCCAGCGGGACCCGGGTGAGCGCCAGCGCGCACAGCTGGCTGCCCTCGTCCTGCACCCCGGCCCGCCCGTCCCGCACCGCGGCCAGCGCGCCGGGATCGCCCCCGGACGGCAGCCGCACCGCGTACGGCGACCAGGGCCCGGGCTCGCCGCCGGCCTGCTCGGCCAGCCGGTCCCGGTCGACCCGGCCGGGCCGGGCCACCAGGTGGGTCTGCGGCCTCGTGTCGTCGGCCGCCAGCGCCGCGTCGGTCTCGGCCAGGTCGCCGCCGAGCGCGTCGGCGAACGCGGCCGCGATCCAGCGCGGGTGCGCGTGCCGCAGCGCCAGCCGGCCGAGCTCGTCCGGCGGGGCGACCTCGGCCACCCACGCGTCCCAGTCCTGCCGGGCCAGCCGGCGCAGCACCGCGTTGACGAACCCGGCCGCGCGGCGCGGGGCCAGGTCGACGGTGGCCGAGACGGCGGCGTGCGGCGGCACCCGGGTGCGCAGCAGCTGGTACGCGCCCAGCCGCGAGCGCGGCCCGCGCGGCCGGGTCCATCGCCTCGACCGGGCGGTCGGCGCACCGGGCCAGGAACTCGTCCAGCGCGCCGGCCGCGCGCAGCGTCCCGTACCCGAGCTCGGTCGCGAACGCCGCGTCCCGGCCGGTCAGGCCGCGCTCGCGCAGCAGCGCCGGCAGGGTCAGGTTCGCGTACGCGTCGCGCTCGTCGACGGCGCGCAGCAGGTCGTACGCGACCCGCCGGGCCGGGTCGGCCTCCCGCCGCGGCGCCGGCCGGGCCGGTCCGGGCCGCCGCCCCGCCGGCCCGCCCCGCCGCCGCGCGGGCGGCCGCCCGGTCACCCCGCCTCCCCGACGCCGGCACGGCGCCGGCACGACCGCACCGGCCGCCGACCGCGGCTCACGCGGGCCGCCGGGGGTGCCGAGGCGGCTGGCCGGGGCGGGGCGGACGCCGCGGGCCCAGTCGGGCGCCGGCATCGGCCGCTTGCCCGGCGCCTGGACGTCGCCCAGCTCGACCGGCTGCGTCGCCGTGCCGACCAGCACCCGCCGCTTCTCGACCAGCAGCTCCCCCGGCGCCAGCGCCGGCCCGTCCGGCACCGGCAGCACCGGGCCGAGCTTGAGCCGGTCCGGCCCGTACGTGGTCCACGCGCCCGGGCGCCGGCGTGCACGCCCGGACCAGCCGGTCGACCCGGACCGCCGGCGCCGTCCAGTCCACCGCCGCGTCCTCGACGCGTCACCTTCGGCGCCATCGAGACCCCGTCGGCGCGCTGCGGCACCGCCACGAGCGTGCCGTCCTCGATCCCGTCGATCGTGCGGACCAGCAGCTCGGCCCCGCTGCGGCTGAGCCGGTCGAGCAGGTCGCCGGCGGTGTCCCGGGGCCGGACCGCCTCGGTGACCACCCCGTACACCGGCCCGGTGTCGAGGCCCTGCTCGATCTGGAACGTCGAGGCGCCGGTGACCTCGTCGCCGTGCAGCACCGCGGCCTGCACCGGCGCCGCCCCGCGCCAGGCCGGCAGCAGCGAGAAGTGCAGGTTGACCCAGCCGTGCCGGGGGATGTCCAGCGCGGCCCGCGGCACCAGCGCCCCGTACGCCACCACCGGGCAGCAGTCCGGCTCCAGCGCGGCCAGCGCGGCCAGGAAGTCCGGCTCCCGCGGCCGGACCGGCGCCAGCACCGGGATCCCCGCCTCCGCGGCGAGCACCGCGACCGGCGACCGCCGCTCGTGCCGGCCGCGCCCGGCCGGCGCGTCCGGCCTGGTCACCACCGCGACCACGGCATGCCGCGACTCCAGCAGCGCGCGCAGCGACGGCAGCGCGACGGCCGGGGTGCCGGCGAAGACGACCCTCAGAGCGCCCGCCCGTAGGTCGGGTGCGGGCTCACCCGCACGGTGGCCGCCGCCCAGGGCGCATCGCGGATCTCGGCCAGCGCCCGGCGGCGGGTCTCCGGGTCGAGCCGGTCGACGAACAGGATCCCGTCGAGGTGGTCGGTCTCGTGCTGGACGCAGCGGGCCAGCATGTCCGAGCCGGTCAGGGTCACCGGCTCGCCGTGCAGGTCGAACCCCCGGGCGACGACGTGCCGGTAGCGCCGGCAGTCCCAGGACAGCTCCGGGATCGACAGGCAGCCCTCCTCGCCGAGCTGCTCCTCGTCGTCGGGAAAGCTCAGCGTGGGGTTGATCAGGTGGCCGTGCTCGTCGGCGTCGAGGTGGTAGGTGAACACCCGCAGCCCGACGCCGATCTGGGGTGCGGCCAGGCCGCGACCGGTGGCGTCGAGCATCGTCTCGAACAGGTCGTCGACGAGGGCGCGCAGCTCCTTGTCGAAGTCGACCACCGGCTCGGCCGGAGTACGCAGCACCGGGTCGCCGAACAGTCGGATCGGCCGTACGGCCACAGTCGGCTCTCCAGGTCTCGCGGGGCGATGACCCCGCCACTCTACTGAGACGGTGGCGCCCGGCGATCGGGCGCCACGGTCTAGCCGGCGATCCTGACCACCTCCGGGTCGGGGTCGGCGTCGTCGGCGAGCCGCGGCCGCTTGGCCGGGTGCTCCACCAGCGCCAGCACGCGGCTGGCCATGAACCGTGCGGTCCGCACCGGGGTGCCGCCGCGGGTCAGCTCCGTCACCTCGACCAGCCCGCGGCCGGTGCGGATGTCCACCCGCCGGCCGGCCCTGGTCGCCGTGACCTCGTACGTCTTCGTGTCGCCACCGGCGTCGATGACGATCTCCACCTTGTCGCCCTTCATACTCACGTAACGTTCGAACACGTTCGAACACTCCCCGCAACGGCAACACTTCGGGCAGCTCCGGACACCACTGCGCGCGACCGCGGATCTTCCGGACGCGACCCGCTGGGAGGGCCAGGCGGACGCCGACGGCACCCTGCTGGTCAGTGACCGGAGCCCGGTAGAGGTCAGAACAGCTCGAGCGGGTCGAGCTGGATGCGGACCGGGTCGGGGGCCTTGCGGGCGGACCGGACCGCGGCGGCGGCGTGCAGCGCGGCGGCCAGCGCGGCCCCGTCGGCCCGCGGCACCCGCAGCAGCAGCCGCTCGGCACCGTCGCCGGCCGGGACCGGGCCGAGCGGCTCGGCCGAGGCCGGCAGCCGGGCGGCGGCGAGCAGGTCGGCGACGGCGGCCGGGGCGCCGGTGAGCGACGCGAACCGGCGGGCCGGCGGGAACCCCAGCTCGGCCCGCTCGGCCAGCTCCCGCTCGGCGAAGCCGGCCGGGTCCCAGCGGACCAGCGCCTGCACCGCGGCCAGCCCGGCGTCGGCGCCGACCACCACCCGCCCGCCGGCGCCGGCCGGGCGGACCAGCGCGGCCGCGTTCGCCCACCGGCGCAGCGCCTCCTCGGCCGCCCGCAGGTCCGGTCGGCTCAGCAGCGCCCAGCCGTCGAGCAGCAGCGCCGCGCCGTACCCGCCCTCGGCCGTCGGCTCGGCGCCCGGGGTGGCCACCACCAGCGCCGGCGCGCCGGTCACCTCGGTGAGCACGGCCGCGCCGCCGGAGGTCCGCACCGGCACCCCGGGGAACACCCGGCCCAGCTCCTCGGCCGTACGCCCGGCGCCGACGACGACCGCGCGCAGCCGGTCCGACCCGCAGACCGGGCAGGACCAGTACGCGGCCGGGCGGCCGCACCACCGGCAGGCCGGCACGGCATGCCCCGAGGTCGACGCCAGCGGGCCGGCGCAGTGCGCGCACCGGGCCGGGGCGCGGCAGCGGGCGCAGGCCAGCGCGGGCAGGTATCCCCGCCGCGGCACCTGGACCAGCACCGGCGCGCCCGCCGCGAGCGCCTCCCGGGCGGTCCGCCAGGCCAGCGTGGGCAGCCGGGCGGTCCGGGCGGCGGCGTCCCGGGCCAGCTCGGCGTCGTCGCCGGCGGCGACCGCCCGCGGCGCCGCGGCCCGCACCGCCTCCCGGTCCGCGGCGATCGGCTGGGCCCAGCCGGTGGCGAGCAGCTGCTGCGCCTCGGCCGTGCGCGCGTGCCCGCCGAGCAGCGCGGCGGTGCCTTCCAGGTGGGCCCGCAGCAGCAGCAGGTCGCGGGCGTGCGGGTACGGCGCGCGGGGCTCGGCGTGCAGGTCGTCGCCGTCGTCCCAGATCGCGACCAGGCCCAGCGCGGCGACCGGCGCGAACGCGGCCGCCCGGGTGCCGGCGACGGCCGCGACCCCGCCGCGGCGGACCCGCAGCCAGCGCCGGTAGCGCTCGGCCGGCCCGAGGTCGGCGGCCAGCGCGACGTGCCGGCCCGGGCCGAGGACGGCGGTCAGCGCGGCGTCGAGCCGGTCGAGGTCGGCCCGGTCGGGGACCACCAGCAGGGCCCCGCGGCCGGCCGACAGCGCCGCGGCCGCCGCCTCCGCGTAGCGCCGCGGCCAGTCGTCGCCCGGCAGCGCCGACCAGACCGCCCGCGGCGACCGCCCGCCGGCCACCGCCCGGACGAACGCCGCGCCGGCCCGGTACGCCGCCCACCCGCCGGAGTCCGCGACGTCGGCGGTCTCCGGCCCGGCGGCCGGCTGGGGCGGCTCCTTCTCGACCCGGGCGTGCCGGGGCGGCAACGCCAGCCGCAGCACGTCGGTCAGCGAGCCGGCCCACCGGTCGGCCACCGCCCGGGCCAGCGCCGCGACGGCGGGCGACAGCACCGGCTCGGCCGACACCGACCGCTCCACGTACGCCAGCCGGCCGCCGTGCTCGCTGGCGGCGACCCGCTCCAGCACGACCGCGTCGACGAGCTGGCCGGCGAACCGCACCCGGACCCGGGAGCCGGGCACCACCGAGTCGGCCAGCCCGGCCGGCACCAGGTAGTCGAACGGCCGGTCCAGGTGCGCCAGCGGCACGTCGACCACCACCCGGGCCACCGGGTCCACGGCGGCCGGCTCCCGCTGCTCCGGCCGCCGGGACCGCCGCCGAGCGGGAGCCGCCGCGTCCCCGCCGACTGCCACGCGCTGTGGTCTACCAGACGCCGCCGACCGCCCCCGCAGACGCCGCGTCCCCGGCGCCGCACGGGGCGGGCCGGGGACGTCGGCGGGAAGGGGTGCGGCGCTCAGCCGAGGGCGAGCGACTTCAGCTCGTCGGCCTTGTCGGTGCGCTCCCAGCTGAAGTCCGGCAGCTCCCGGCCGAAGTGCCCGTACGCCGAGGTCTGCGAGTAGATCGGCCGGAGCAGGTCGAGGTCGCGGATGATCGCCGCCGGCCGCAGGTCGAAGACCTGGGTGACCGCCGCCTGGATCTTGTCGTCGGAGACCGCGCCGGTGCCGAAGGTCTCCACGAACAGGCCCACCGGCTCGGCCTTGCCGATCGCGTACGCGATCTGGACCTCGCAGCGGGACGCCAGCCCCGCGGCGACCACGTTCTTCGCCACCCAGCGCATCGCGTACGCGGCCGAGCGGTCGACCTTCGACGGGTCCTTGCCGGAGAACGCGCCGCCGCCGTGCCGGGCGTAGCCCCCGTACGAGTCGACGATGATCTTGCGGCCGGTCAGCCCGGCGTCGCCCATCGGGCCGCCGATCTCGAACCGGCCGGTCGGGTTGACCAGCAGCCGGTAGCCGCTGGTGTCGATGTCGAGGCCGGCCAGCTCCGGGTCGACCACGTGCTCCTTGACGTCCGGCTCGAGCAGCGTCTTGAGGTCGATGTCGGCCGCGTGCTGGGAGGAGACGACGACGGTGTCCAGCCGGACCGGCTTGCCGTCCTCGTACTCGATGGTGACCTGGGTCTTGCCGTCGGGCCGCAGGTAGGGAACGGTGCCGTCCTTGCGGACCTGGGTCAGCCGGCGGGCCAGCCGGTGCGCCAGCGCGATCGGCAGCGGCATCAGCTCAGGGGTCTCGTCGCAGGCGAAGCCGAACATCAGGCCCTGGTCGCCGGCGCCCTGCTTGGCGAGCTCGTCGAGCTCACCCTCCTCGCGGCTCGAGTGCGAGGAGTCGACGCCCTGGGCGATGTCCGGCGACTGCGAGCCGATCGACACGCTCACGCCGCAGGAGGCGCCGTCGAAGCCCTTCTTCGAGGAGTCGTAGCCGATCTCGAGGATCTTCTCCCGGACGATCGTCGGGATGTCCGCGTACGCGTCGGTGGTGACCTCTCCGGCGACGTGCACCTGGCCCGTGGTGATCATGGTCTCGACCGCGACCCGGCTGCGCCGGTCCTGCGCCAGGAGGGCGTCGAGGATCGCGTCACTGATCGCGTCGGCGATCTTGTCGGGGTGGCCCTCCGTGACGGACTCGGAGGTGAACAGACGCCGGGACAACGGCACTCCTCTGGCTATCGACCTTTGACGTTGACAGGATGTTCCGCGGCAGTCTACCGGCGGCTGTGGCCCGTTCCCGCATCAGCCGACCGGTACCGACCCGCGGCCCGCGGGTCACGGGGTGAGACCGGCCTGGGAGGCCCGATGCGTTTCCGCCTGGCTCTGCTCGCAGCAACCACCGCAGTCGCCCTGGTGGCGGCCACACCCGCCACGGCCTCGGCCGCCCCGGCCGGACCGTCCCCCGGAGCCCCCGGCGCCGGCGACCCGTATTTCCCGCTGCAGGGCAACGGCGGCTACGACGTGCGCGACTACGGGCTCGACCTGCGTTACGACCCGGCCACCCGGCTCCTCGACGGCTCGGCCGCGATCCTCGCGACGGCGACCAAGGCGCTGAGCCGGTTCGACCTCGACCTGCGCGGGTTCACGGTCCGGTCGGTCAGCGTGAACGGGAAGCACGCCTCGTTCACCCGGTCGGGGCAGGAGCTGAAGATCACTCCGGCGCGGGCGCTGCGCAAGGGTGCGCCGTTCCTCGTCACGGTCGGCTACCGCGGCGTACCGCAGGTCATCACCGACCCGGACGACTCGATCGAGGGCTTCGTGCCGACGAACGACGGCGCGTTCGTGGTCGGCGAGCCGCAGGGCGCGCCGGGCTGGTTCCCGGCCAACGACACGCCCAACGACAAGGCCACGTACACGATCCGGATGACCGTGCCGGCCGGGCTGACCGCGGTCGGCAACGGGCGGCTGCTGTCCCAGCGGACCGCCGGCGGGAAGTCGACGTTCGTCTGGCGGGAGTCGAAGCCGATGACGACGTACCTGGCCACGATCACGCTCGGCAAGTTCCAGGTGCACACGACCAAGGCCGGGCACATCCCGGTGTACGTCGCGCTCGACCCCCAGGAGGCCGCCGCGGCCAAGCCGGTGACCGACCGGATCCCGGAGATCATCGCGTTCGAGCAGTCGATCTTCGGGCCGTACCCGTTCGAGACCGTGGGCGCGATCGTCGACCACGCGCCGAACGTCGGCTACGCGCTGGAGAGCCAGACCAAGCCCAACTTCGACTCCGCGCCGGACATCTCGCACGCTGGCCCACGAGCTGGCCCACCAGTGGTACGGCGACTCGGTCTCGCTGACCAAGTGGCAGGACATCTGGCTCAACGAGGGCTTCGCCACGTACGCGGAGTGGCTGTGGTCGCAGCACACCGGCGGGCGCACACCGCAGCAGCTGTTCGACCGGCTGTACGCGACGCCGGCCTCCGACCAGGACCTGTGGACGCCGCCGACCGGCGACCCGGGCGGTCCGGCGAACATCTTCGGCACGCCCTCGTACGACCGGGGCGCGATGACGCTGCAGGTGCTGCGCAACCGGATCGGTGACCGGGCGTTCTTCACGGTGCTGCGCAGCTGGGCGACCCAGCACAGGTACGGGCACGGGACGACCGCGCAGTTCATCGCGCTGTCCGAGCGGGTCTCGCACAAGAACCTGGACGGCCTGTTCCAGGCCTGGCTGTTCACCCCGGGCAAGCCCGGCTTCACCCGCTGACCTCCCGTCGGGCCGGCCCACCGGCCGGCCCGACGGAGCGGGTGGGTCAGCGGCCGGCCCCGACCGAGCGGGTGGGTCAGCGCAGCCTGTCCGCGACCAGCGTCCACACGGTCGCGGCCAGGCTCGCCTTGGGCCCGGGCGGGATCTCGATCTCGCCCCCGTCGGCGGTCAGCACGACCCCGGAGTTGTCCTTCTGCTCGAACGCCCGCCCGCCGCCGACCGGGTTCACCACCAGCAGGTCGACGGCCTTGCGGGCCAGCTTCCGCCGCCCGTGCTCCAGCCAGTCGGCCTGGTCGTCGCCGGTCTCGGCCGCGAACCCGGCGATCACCTGGCCCGGCCGGCGGGCGGCCAGCAGGTCGGCGAGCACGTCCGGGGTCGGCGCCAGCACGACCGGCGGCGGCGCGCCCGCGTCCTTCTTGATCTTGGCCGACTCGGCCATCGCCGGCCGGAAGTCGGCCACCGCGGCCGCCATCACGATCGCGTCCACGTCCCGGGCGGCGGACAGCGTGACGTCGTGCAGCTCGGCCGCCGAGCCCACCCGCAGCACGGTCGCCCCGGTCGGGTCGGGCAGCGCGACGTTGGCGGCGACGACCGTGACGTCGGCGCCGCGGGCCGCGGCGACCAGGGCCAGCGCGTAGCCCTGCCGGCCGCTGGAGCGGTTGCCGAGGAACCGGACCGGGTCCAGCGCCTCCCGGGTGCCGCCGGCGGTGACCAGCACCCGCCGGCCGGCCAGGTCCCGCGGCAGCGCGCCCGGGTCGGCCAGCAGCAGCCGGGCCAGGTCGGCGACGTCGACCGGGTCGGGCAGCCGGCCGCGGCCGGTGTCGGCGCCGGTGAGCCGGCCGACGGCCGGGTCGAGCACGATCGTCCCGCGCTCGCGCAGCGTCGCCACGTTGGCCCGGGTCGCCGGGTGCTCCCACATCTCGGTGTGCATGGCCGGCGCCAGCAGCACCGGGCAGCGGGCGGTGAGCAGGGTGCTGGTGAGCAGGTCGGCGGCCAGCCCGTGCGCGGCCCGGGCGAGCAGGTCGGCGGTGGCCGGCGCGACCACGACGAGGTCGGCCTCGCGGCCCAGCCGGACGTGCGGCACCTCGTGCGCGTCGGACCAGACGCCGGTGTGCACCGGGTGCCCGGACAGCGCCGCCCAGGTCGGCTCGCCGACGAACCGCAGCGCGCCCTCGGTCGGCACCACCCGCACGTCGTGCCCGGTCTCGGTCAGCTGCCGCAGCAGCTCGCACGCCTTGTACGCGGCGATGCCGCCGGCGACGCCGAGCACGACCCGCGGCTTGTCGGCTGTCTCACCCACGTGATCAGCCTAGTGATGCCGGCCGGCGGCGTTCTGCGGGCACACGACGAGGCCGGCGCGGAAACCCCGCACCGGCCCTCGGCGGTGCCGGCGCTACTCGGCGCCGGACTCGTGCGTGAGCAGACCGCTGTTGATCTCGCGCAGTGCGATGGACAGCGGCTTCTCTGCGGCTGGGTGTCGACCAGCGGGCCGACGTATTCCAGCAGGCCCTGGGGATGGGGGATGGACAGGGTCCTGCGGCTGGGTGTCGACCAGCGGGCCGACGTACTCCAGCAGGCCCTCGCCGAGCTGGGAGTAGTACGCGTTGATCTGCCGCGCGCGCTTGGCGGCGTAGATCACGAGCGCGTACTTCGAGCTGGTGCGCTCGAGCAGCTCGTCGATGGGCGGGTTGGTGATGCCCTCGGGGACCGCGACGGTGCCGGCCAAAAGAGTCCTACTTCCTGGACCTGGGGACGGGGTGCTCTATCAAGGCTACCAACTCGTCCGCTGCGCGCTCGACCTCGTCGTTCACCAGCCGCACGTCGAACTCCGACTCCGAGGCCATCTCGATGCGGGCCTGGTCCAGCCGCTGCCGGACCACCTCCGCCGGCTCGGTGCCGCGGCCGACCAGCCGCCGCTCCAGCTCCTCGAACGACGGCGGGGCCAGGAACACGAACTGGGCGTCCGGCATGAGCTTGCGCACCTGCCGCATGCCCTGCAGCTCGATCACCAGGAAGGCCGGCCGGCCCTCGGCGAGCCGCTCCAGCACCGGGCGGCGCGGGGTCCCGTAGAGGTTGCCCGCGTACGTCCGCGTGCTCGAGCAGCTCGCCGGCGTCGATCAGCTCGGCCATCCGGTCCCGGGAGACGAAGTGGTATTCGATCCCGTCGGTCTCGGTCGGCCGGGGTGCCCGGGTGGTCACCGAGGTGGACACCCAGACGTCGGGGTGCCGGCGGCGGACGGCGGCGAGCACCGCGTCCTTGCCGACACCGGACGGCCCGGAGAGGACCGTCAAGCGCGCCTCGGCCGCGTCCGAGCGATCGGAACGGGCCGGCACGGGGTCGAGTATGGCCTCAGGACTCCGTGGCACCGAACTCACGCTCGAGCGCCGTGCGCTGCTTCGCCCCAAGACCGCGCACTCGGCGGGTGGGCGAGATCTCCAGCCGCTCCATGATCTTCGCGGCCCGTGCCTTGCCGACGCCCGGCATGGACTCCAGCACGGCGGACACGCGCATCTTGCCGATCACGTCGTCGGTGTCGCCCTGGTGCAGGACCTCGGCGATGGAGACCCCGTTCTTCTTGAGGCGCTCCTTGACTTCCGCCCTGGCCTTGCGGGCCGCGGCGGCTTTCTCCAGCGCGGCAGCACGCTGCTCCGGGGTGAGAGGCGGGAGGGGCACCTGAGACTCCTCGAACAGGGGGTGGACGATTGGCGGCAACTTAGCGAGCGGGGGGCCTTACGGGCAACGTGCCTGGCCCATGACAGCGACTATCTGCCCGATACGGCCATGGTTGATGTCCGAATCGCCATGACTTCGGCCGCGATCCGGTCGGTCGTGGCCCGAAGCCGGACCGGATCGGGCCCGGCGCCGAGCACCTCCCGGGACGCCGCCGGCAGCACCAGGGGCAGCGCCGCGCCGAACACCGCGGGCAGGTCGGCCGGGCCGGCGCCCTGCGCGCCGAGCCCCGGGCGCGAGCACCGGCCCGCGCAGGTGGTCCAGCCGGTGGCCGTGCTCGCCGACGGTGGCGCCGACGACCACCCCGACCGATCCGAGCGGGCCGCCCTCGGCCGCGTTGGCCGCCGCGCGCCTCGTCCAGGATCGTCTGCGCGACGGTCCGCCCGTCGGCCGCGACCGCCCGCTGCACGGCCGCGACCCTCCGGGTTGGAGGTCAGCGCGAGCACGAACACTCCGCGCCCGTTCGCATACGCAGCGTCGAGCAGCGGGCGCAGCGACCCGAACCCGAGGTACGGGCTGGCGGTGATCGCGTCGGCCGCCAGCGGCGAGGCCGGGTCCAGGTAGGCGCCGGCGTACCCGACCATCGTCGAGCCGATGTCGCCGCGCTTGACGTCGAGCAGGCTCAGCGCGCCGGCCGCCCGGATCGCGGCCAGCACCCGCTCCAGCACGGCGATCCCGCGGCTGCCGAACCGCTCGAAGAACGCCGACTGCGGCTTGACCACGGCCACCCGGTCGGCGACCGCCTCGACCGCGGTCAGTGCGAACCGCTCCAGCCCGGACACGTCCTCGGGCAGGCCCCAGTCGCGCAGCAGCGGCAGGTGCGGGTCGATGCCGACCACCAGCGGCCCGCGGGCCGCGACCGCCGCGTGCAGCCGCGCCCCGAACGCCGGCTGGGTCACCAGTCCTCCTCGCCGAGCCGCCAGCTGGGCCTGGCCCCGGTCACCACCGGCATCCGCCCCGGCTCGACCACCGGCGCCGGGGGCGGCGGCTCGACCGACTCGACACCGGCGTCGCGGTGCGCGTACCCGATCGCGTCGGCGACGGCGGTGAAGCCGCGCTCGGCCAGCGCGGTCTCCAGCTCGGCCAGCACCCGCACCGGTGCCGACGGGTCGCCGAAGACCGCGGTGCCGACCGAGACCGCGCTCGCCCCGGCCAGCACGAACTGCAGCGCGTCCAGCCCGGTACGGATCCCGCCGACGCCGAGGATCGGCACCGACGGCAGCGCCGCGTGCACCTGCCAGACGCAGCGCAGCGCGACCGGCAGGATCGCCGGCCCGGACAGGCCGCCGGTGACCCCGCCCAGCACCGGGCGCATCGTGTCCGGGTCGATGACCAGCCCGAGCAGCGTGTTGACCAGGGTGAGGCCGTCCGCGCCGGAGTCGGCGCAGGCCCGGGCGACCGCGACGATGTCGGTGACGTCCGGCGACAGCTTGGCCAGCACCGGGATCCCGGCCGGCACCTCGGCCCGGACCGCGGCCAGCACCCCGGAGGCGGCCAGCGGGTCGCAGGCGAACACCTCGCCGCGGCTCTCCACGTTCGGGCAGGAGATGTTCACCTCGACCGCGACCAGCGCCGGCGCGGCGCGCGATCCGGCGGGCCAGCTCGGCGTAGTCGGCGACGCTGCCGCCGGCGATGCTGCACCACCGTCCGGGCGCCCTGCTCGGCCAGCCAGGGCAGGTCGTGCGCCAGGAACGCGTCGACGCCGGGGTTCTGCAGGCCGATCGAGTTGAGCATGCCGCTCGGCGTCTCGGCCATCCGCGGCGTCGGCCGGCCGGCCCGCGGCCGCAGCGTGACCGACTTGGTGACGACCGCGCCGAGCGTGGACACCGGCGACGAACGGCTGCAGCTCCCGGCCGGCCGCGGCGCAGCCGGACGCGGTCAGCACCGGGTTGGGCAGCACCGCGCCCGGCGAGGTCGGTGGTGAGCTTCACGGGCTGGGTGGCGAGCGTCACGAGGTCGCCCCCAGCGCGTCCGCGGGCACGGTGCCGACGTCGTCCCACCGCACCCGGTCGTGCTCGAACACCGGACCGTCCACACAGGACCGGCTCATCCGGGTCACCCCGTCCTCCCCCACCACCGGCAGCACGCAGGTCATGCAGACCCCGATCCCGCAGGCCATCGACTCCTCGACCGCCACCTGGCAGGGCAGCCCGTACGAGGCGGCGACCGCGCCGACCGCCCGCAGCATCGGCATCGGGCCGCAGGCGTAGACCGCGGCCGCGCCGGTCCGCTCGATCTCGTCCGGCAGCGCGTCGGCGACCGTGCCGCGCCGGCCGAGCGAGCCGTCGTCGGTGGTCAGACCGCGACCACGCCGGCGGTCCGCTTGGCCTCCAGCTCGCCGAAGACCCGGTCCTGCGAGCCGGCGCCGAGCAGGAAGTCGACCCGGCACTCGCGGGCCCGCAGCGCGTCGGCGAGCGAGAACAGCGGCGCCGAGCCGTACCCGCCGCCGACCAGCAGGCAGCCGGTCGGCGCGGCCGGCAGCCGGAACGGCGTCCCGAGCGGACCGACGACGTCCAGCGGTTCGCCCGGGCGGACCCCGGCCAGCCACTCGGTGCCGCGGCCGTGCACGCCGACGACGATCTGCACGGTGCCGGAGTACGCGCCGACCGGCGGTGGCCCGGTAGACCGCGAACGACCGGCGCAGCAGCAGCGCCGAGGCCGGCCCGCCGACCGACAGCGCGACGAACTGGCCCGGCCGGAACCGCTCGGCGATCCCGCCGGCCGCGATCTCCACCAGGTGGTACGCGCCGACCCGGCGGCGGGCCAGCACCTCGCCGCGCACCTGCACCGGCTGGCGCCGCTCGGCGACCGGCTCCCCCTGCACCGACGACCCCACCGTCACCGGTCCCCCTCCCGCAACTGGGCGTGCAGCTCCTGCAGCGAGCGCACGCCCAGGTCGCCCCGCAGCAGCGCCTCCACCCCCTGCACGCACGCCGTCATCCCCTGCACCGTGGTCACGCACGGGATCCCGGCCGCGACCGCGGCGGTGCGGATCTCGTACCCGTCCAGCCGCGGGCCGGAGTTGCCCGGCGACCCCCACGGCGTGTTGAACACCAGGGCGACCTCGCCGTCCTGGATCCGCTCGCACGCAGTCGGGCTGCTCGGGCGTGCCCCGCCGGTAGCGCGGCACGACCTCGACCGGGACGCCGTGCCGGCGCAGCGCCAGCGCGGTGCCCTCGGTGGCGAGGATACGGAAGCCGAGATCGGCCAGCCGCATGATCGGCAGGATCGCCGCCCGCTTGTCCCGGTTGGCGATCGAGACGAACGCCGTCCCGCCGGTCGGCAGCGACCCGTACGCGGCCGCCTGGGACTTCGCGAACGCCGTGCCGAACGCGGCGTCGAGGCCCATCACCTCGCCGGTGGAGCGCATCTCCGGCCCGAGCACGGTGTCCACGCCGGACCCGTCGGCGCGGCGGAACCGGTGGAACGGCAGCACCGCCTCCTTGACCGCCACCGGCGCGTCGGCGGGCAGGTCGCCGCCGTCGCCGGTGGCCGGCAGCAGGCCCTCCTTGCGCAGCTGGTCGACCGTCGCGCCGAGCGCGATCCGGGCGGCCGCCTTCGCCAGCGGGACCGCCGTCGCCTTGGACACGAACGGCACCGTACGCGACGCCCGCGGGTTGGCCTCGAGGACCGACAGCACGCCGTCCTTGAGCGCGTACTGGACGTTGAGCAGGCCGCGCACCCCGATCCGGGCGGCCAGCTCGCCGGTGGCGTGCCGGACCGCGGCCACGTCGGCCGCGCCCAGCGTGATCGGCGGCAGCGCGCAGGCCGAGTCGCCGGAGTGGATGCCGGCCTCCTCGATGTGCTCCATCACGCCGCCGAGGTAGAGCTCGCTCGCCGTCGTAGAGCGCGTCGACGTCCAGCTCGACCGCGTCGTCGAGGAACCGGTCGACCAGGATGGGGTGCTCGGTCCGGTCCGCCCTGCCGATGTCGGCCAGGTGCCGGATCAGGTACGCCGCCAGCGCGGTCTCGTCGTACACGATCTCCATGCCCCGCCCGCCGAGCACGTACGAGGGCCGGACCAGGACCGGGTAGCCGATCTCGGCGGCGACGTCCCTGGCCTCGGCGAACGAGGAGGCGGTGCCGTGCCGCGGGGCCGGCAGCCCGGCGCCGGCGAGCACCGCGCTGAACTCCTCGCGGTCCTCGGCCAGGTGGATCGCCTCCGGCTGGGTGCCGAGGATCGGCACCCCGGCGTCCTTGAGCCGCTGCGCCAGCCCGAGCGGGGTCTGGCCGCCGAGGGTGCAGATCACCCCGGCCACCGTCCCCGACTCCTGCTCGGCGTGCACTACTTCGAGCACGTCCTCCAGCGTCAGCGGTTCGAAGTAGAGCCGGTCGGAGGTGTCGTAGTCGGTGGAGACGGTCTCCGGGTTGCAGTTGACCATCACGGTCTCGTAGCCGGCCGCGCGCAGCGCCTGGGCCGCGTGCACGCACGAGTAGTCGAACTCGATGCCCTGGCCGATCCGGTTCGGCCCGGAGCCGAGGATGAGCACCTTGGGCCGCTCCGGCTGCGGCGCGACCTCGGTCTCCTCGTCGTAGGTCGAGTAGTGGTACGGCGTGGCCGCGGCGAACTCGGCCGCGCAGGTGTCGACGGTCTTGAACACCGGCCGGATCCCGGTGCGCAGCCGCAGCGTGCGCACCCCGTCCTCGCCGGCCAGCTCCGGCCGCAGCGCGGCGATCTGCCGGTCGGACAGCCCGTACCGCTTGGCCCGGCGCAGCAGCTCCGGGGTGAGCACGGGCGCGTCGGCGACGTCGCCGCCGACCTCCTGCGCGGTCGCGATCTGCTCGATGAACCAGGGGTCGATGCCGCTGGCCGCGGCCACCTCGGCGACCGTGGCGCCGGCCCGCATCGCCTGCTCGATCGTGTAGAGCCGGCCGTCCGTCGGGACGGCCAGCTCGGCCAGCAGCCGGTCCTTGTCGGCCGGACCGACGTCCGGGTCGGCGCCGGTCCACCAGCCGGCCCGGCTGGTCTCGGTCGAGCGCATCGCCTTGCCCAGCGCCTCGGTGAAGTTGCGGCCGATCGCCATCGCCTCGCCCACGCTCTTCATGTGCGTGGTCAGCTCCCGGTCCGCGGTCGGGAACTTCTCGAACGCGAACCGCGGCACCTTGACCACGACGTAGTCGAGCGTCGGCTCGAACGAGGCCGGCGTCTCGCCGGTGATGTCGTTGCGGATCTCGTCCAGCGTGTAGCCGATCGCCAGCTTGGCCGCGATCTTCGCGATCGGGAAGCCGGTCGCCTTGGACGCCAGCGCGGACGAGCGGGACACCCGCGGGTTCATCTCGATGACGACCATCCGGCCGGTGCCAGGGTGCACCGCGAACTGGATGTTGCAGCCGCCGGTGTCCACCCCGACCTCGCGCAGCACCGCGATGGCGAGGTCGCGCATGCGCCTGGTATTCGCGGTCGGTGAGCGTCATCGCCGGCGCCACCGTGACCGAGTCGCCGGTGTGCACGCCCATCGGGTCGACGTTCTCGATCGAGCAGACCACGACGACGTTGTCGTTGCGGTCGCGCATCAGCTCGAGCTCGAACTCCTTCCAGCCGAGCACGCTCTGCTCGACCAGCACCTCGTGCACCGGGCTCGCGGCCAGCCCGGCGGCGGCCATCCGGCGCAGCCGCTCCGGGTCGCGGGCCACCCCGGAGCCGGCGCCGCCCATCGTGAACGACGGCCGCAGCACCACCGGCAGGCCGAGCTCGCCGGCCGCCGCGAGCACCTCGTCCAGCGACCGGCAGACCCGGCTGCGCGGCACGTCGCCGCCGACCGCGCGGACGATCTCCTTGAACCGCTCGCGGTCCTCGCCGCGGCGGATCGCCTCGACGTCGGCGCCGATGAGCGTCGCGCCGTACCGGTCGAGCACGCCGGTCTCGGCCAGCTCGACGGCGATGTTGAGCGCGGTCTGGCCGCCGAGCGTGGCCAGCACCGCGTCCGGCCGCTCCCGGGCGATCACCTTGGTGACGAACTCCGCGGTGAGCGGCTCGACGTAGGTCGCGTCGGCGAACTCCGGGTCGGTCATGATCGTGGCCGGGTTGGAGTTGACCAGGCTGACCCGCAGCCCCTCGGCCCGCAGCACCCGGCAGGCCTGGGTGCCGGAGTAGTCGAACTCGCAGGCCTGGCCGATCACGATCGGCCCGGAGCCGATCACCAGCACGTGCGCGATGTCCGTCCCGCCTAGGCACCGCGTCCATCGCCTCGCATCGAACCGGTCGAACAGGTACGCGGCGTCGTGCGGGCCGGCCGCCGCCTCGGGGTGGTACTGCACGCCGAACGCCGGCCGGTCCAGGCAGCGCAGCCCCTCCACCACGCCGTCGTTGAGGTTCACGTGCGAGACCACGACCCGGCCGAACTCGGTGTCCGCCGTCCGGCGGCGCGTCGACCGCGAACCCGTGGTTGTGCGCGGTCACCTCGACCCGGCCGGTCGCGTTGTCCCGCACCGGCTGGTTGATCCCGCGGTGGCCGTACCGGAGCTTGTACGTGCCGAAGCCGAGGGCCCGGCCGAGGATCTGGTTGCCGAAGCAGATCCCGAACAGCGGCACGCCCGCGGCCAGCACCGCGCCGGACCGCCTCGACCGGACCGTCGGTGGCGGCCGGGTCGCCCGGCCCGTTGCTGACGAACACCCCGTCCGGGTCGAGCGCGAGCAGCTCGTCCGCGCTCGACCAGGCCGGCAGCACGTGCGTCTGCACCCCGCGGCGGGCCAGCAGCGCCGGGGTCATCCGCTTGATGCCGAGGTCGAGCGCCGCGACCACGTGCCGCTTCGGCCCGACCGCCGGCACCACGTACGGCTCCCGGGTGGACACCTCGTGGGCCAGGTCGGCGCCGAGCATCCCCGGCGCCGCCCGCACCCGGGCCAGCAGCGCCTCCGGGTCGGACTCCACAGCGGACACCCCGACCCGCATCGCGCCGCGCTCGCGCAGGTGCCGGGTCAGCGCGCGGGTGTCCACACCGGACACCCCGACCACCCCGGCCCGCTCCAGCTCGTCCGGCAGCGACCGGCGGGACCGCCAGGACGACGGCACCAGCGTCGGGTCGCGCACCACGTAGCCGGCCACCTGCACCCGGCCGGACTCGGCGTCCTCGTCGTTGATCCCGGTGTTGCCGACGTGCGGCGCGGTCATCACCACGACCTGCCGGTGGTACGAGGGGTCGGTGAGCGTCTCCTGGTAGCCGGTCATCCCGGTGGCGAACACCGCCTCGCCGACGCTCTCCCCCACCGCCCCGAACGCCTCGCCGCGGAACGTCCGGCCGTCCTCCAGCACCAGCAGTGCCGTCACCGGACCGCCTTCCCGTCCAGCACGGTCGGCTCGCCGCGCAGGAAGGTGGCCACCACCCGGGCCGGCAGCTCGCGCCCCGCGTACGGGGTGTTGCGGCTGCGGGAGGCCGACGCGGCCGGGTCCGGGGTCCACCGGGCGGCCGGGTCGACCAGCGTCAGCGACGCGGGCGCGCCCTCCTCCAGCGCCGGCGGGGTGAGCGCGCCGATCCGGGCCGGCGCGGCCGACATCCGCTCGGCCAGCCCGCGCCAGTCGAGCAGCCCGGTCTCCCGCATGGCCAGCACCGCCACCGACAGCGCGGTCTCCAGCCCGAGCATCCCGGGCCGGGCCGCGGCCCACTCGGTCTCCTTGTCCTCCAGCGCGTGCGGCGCGTGGTCGGTGGCGACCGCGTCGATCGTGCCGTCGGCCAGCGCGGCCCGCAGCGCGGCCACGTCCTCGGCCGTCCGCAGCGGCGGGTTGACCTTGTAGACCGGGTCGTACGTGACCGCCAGCTCGTCGGTGAGCAGCAGGTGGTGCGGGGTCACCTCGGCGGTGACCCGGGTGCCCTTGCTCTTGGCCCAGCGCAGGATCTCCACCGAGCCCGCGGTCGAGACGTGGCAGACGTGCAGCCGGGAGCCGACGTGCGCGGTCAGCAGGACGTCCCGGGCGATCATCGCCTCCTCGGCCGCGGCCGGCCAGCCGGCCAGCCCGAGCCGGGCCGCGACCACGCCCTCGTTCATCTGCGCGCCGGCGGTCAGCCGCGGCTCCTCGGCGTGCTGGGCGACCACCCCGTCGAACGCCTTGACGTACTCCAGCGCCCGGCGCATGAGCTGCGGGTCGTGCACCGGCTTGCCGTCGTCGGAGAAGACCCGGACCCGGGCCGCGGAGTCGGCCATCGCGCCCAGCTCGGCCAGCCGCTCGCCGGCCAGCCCGACGGTGACCGCGCCGACCGGGCGGACGTCGACCAGCCCGGCCTCCCGGCCGAGCCGCCAGACCTGCTCGACCACGCCGGCGGTGTCGGCCACCGGCTCGGTGTTGGCCATCGCGTGCACGGCCGTGTAGCCGCCCAGCGCGGCCGCCCGGGAGCCGGTCTCGACCGTCTCGGCGTCCTCCCGGCCGGGCTCGCGCAGGTGCGTGTGCAGGTCGACCAGCCCCGGCAGCGCGACCAGCCCGGCCGCGTCGAGGACCCGGGCGCCGCGGGCGCTGCCGGTGGCGACGACCCCGTCCCGGATCAGCAGGTCGACCGGCTCCTCGCCGTACGGCGCGACGCCCTTGAGCAGCCAGCGCGGTCATGCCGGGCTCCCGCCGAGCAGCAGGTAGAGCACGGCCATCCGTACGCTCACCCCGTTCGAGACCTGTTCGACGATCGTGGACCGGCGCGGGTCGTCGGCGACCTCGGCGGCGATCTCCATCCCCCGGTTCATCGGGCCCGGGTGCATGACGATCGCCTCGTCCGGCAGCAGCGCCATCCGGGTCCGGTCCAGCCCGTACCGGCGGCTGTACTCGCGGGCCGACGGGAAGTAGGCCTGGCCCATCCGCTCCCGCTGCACCCGCAGCATCATCACCACGTCCGCCTTGGGCAGGCTGGCGTCGAGGTCGTAGGAGACCGCGGCCGGCCAGACCTCCACCCCGACCGGCAGCAGCGTCGGCGGCGCCACCAGCGTCACCTCGGCCCCCAGCGTGGCCAGCAGCAGCACGTTGGACCGGGCCACCCGGCTGTGCAGCACGTCGCCGACCACCGCCACCCGGAGCCCGTCCAGCCGACCGAGCCGCTGCCGCATCGTGTACGCGTCGAGCAGCGCCTGGGTCGGGTGCTCGTGCGTCCCGTCGCCGGCGTTGAGCACGCTGCCGCGGACCCAGGTGGCCAGCCGGTGCGGCGCGCCGGAGGCCGGGTGCCGGATCACCACCGCGTCCGAGCCCATCGCCTCCAGGGTCAGCGCGGTGTCCTTGAGCGACTCGCCCTTGGACACGCTCGACCCCTTGGCCGAGAAGTTCACCACGTCGGCGGACAGCCGCTTGGCCGCCAGCTCGAACGAGGTGCGGGTGCGGGTGGAGTCCTCGAAGAACAGGTTCACCACCGTGCGGCCGCGCAGCGTCGGCAGCTTCTTCACCTCGCGGCCGGTCAGCGCCTCGTCCAGCCGCTCGGCCGTGTCCAGCACGGCCAGCGCCTCGTCCCGGCTCAGGTCGCCGGCGGAGAGCAGGTGCTTCACCGGGCCACCTCCAACTGTG
The DNA here is from genome assembly GCA_963770145.1 of uncultured Actinomycetota bacterium. Taxonomy (GTDB): domain Bacteria; phylum Actinomycetota; class Actinomycetes; order Mycobacteriales; family CADCTP01; genus CADCTP01. The sequence goes on from CAVYOJ010000014.1 coordinate 576,428, forward strand.
CTCCAGCTCGACCGCGTCCCGGCCGTCGATCTCCGCCAGCAGCACCCGGACGCTCTCCTCCTGCGAGGTGGGGATGTTCTTGCCGACGTAGTCGGCCCGGATCGGCAGCTCGCGGTGGCCGCGGTCGACGAGCACCGCCAGCTGCACCGCGCGGGGGCGGCCGAGGTCGCGCAGCGCGTCCAGGGCGGCCCGGACCGTCCGGCCCGAGTAGAGGACGTCGTCGACGAGCACGACCAGCCGCCCGTCCACCCCGCCGGGCGGCTCGACCGTCGGCTCCAGCGCCCGCACGCCGCGCAGCCGCAGGTCGTCGCGGTGCAGGGTGACGTCGAGGACGCCGACCGGAACGTCGACGCCCTCGAAGGTCTTGATCCGGGAGGCCAGCCGGCGGCCGAGCGGGACGCCGCGGGTGGGGATGCCGAGGATCACGGTGTCGGTGGCGCCGCCGGTCTTCTCCAGCAGCTGGTGGGCGATGCGGTCGACGACCCTGGCCACCGCCGGGGCGTCGAGGAGCGCACGGCTCACTCGGACCTCCTTCCCCGCCTCACCGGACGGGTCGTTAAAGGACGTCGGTCGGCACCCACCGTAGCAGCGGGATCTGCGGATGAGCCGGAGCGCACGCCGGAGCGTGGTGACTGCAAAGGAGTGCAGTCCGACCGGCGGAGGTGCGCCATGCGGTCGATTCGGCGGAGCCGGACAGGGCATACGCTGTATCGGACGGACACCGGTCGCAGTCATGTTGCGTCATTGGCGAGGAATCGGGTCACTCGATCGGGTGATTTCCGGGCGGCACGTCGGGCCGCGTGGGCTACACCGGGTGACGAGTGGGGACGATCTTCGGCAGGCCGGCTTGACCGCGGAGCGTCATACGGCCTACGGTCACGCTCCGTAGTCGAAAGCGCGGGGGGCCAGACATGACAGTGCTCGGTGTCGCACCGGAGATGGAGCGCAACGGAATGACCAGCGACTACGCCAGGGCCCTCGGCGCCCGTCTGCGTGCCATCCGCACGCAGCAGGGGCTCTCCCTGCACGGCGTGGAGAAGAAGTCGAAGGGTCGGTGGAAGGCAGTCGTCGTCGGCTCGTACGAGCGTGGCGACCGTGCCGTGACCGTGCAGAAGCTGGCCGAGCTCGCCGATTTCTACGGCGTGCCCGTCGGCGAGCTGCTGCCTGAGGGGCGGACCGCCTCCGCGGCCGCCCCGGCCCAGAAGATCGTCCTCAACCTGGAGCGGCTGTTCCAGCTGCCCCCCGACCAGGTCGGCCCGCTCGCCCGCTACGCGCAGGCGATCCAGAGCCAGCGCGGCGACTACAACAACAAGGTCCTGTCCATCCGTGGTGAGGACCTGCGGTCGCTGTCGATCATCTACGACCTGTCCGAGGGCGAGCTGACCGAGCGGCTGATCGAGTGGGGGGTGCTGGCGCCGGACGCCCGCAGCATCGACCCCGCGCTCGACCGGCGCTCCGAGGACAGACGCTCCGCCGACCGCGCCTGAACGGCGGGACCCGGAGGCCGGCCGTCCCACCCGGGCCGGCCGGCCTTCCCGCATCGCCCGCCCCGCGACGGGCCGGGGCGCGGGGTCAGTCCGGGGGTAGTGGGGGCCCGGGGATGGGCTCGGGCGGCGGGACGGGCGGCGGCCGCTCCCGCAGCACCCGGCCGAGCACGCCGTTGATGAAACGCGGCGACTCGTCCGTCGACAGCGACTTGGCCAGCTCGACCGCCTCGTCGATCGCCACCGCGTCCGGCACGTCCTCGCGCAGGATCAGCTCGTACAGCGCGAGCCGCAGCACCGCCCGGTCCACCGGCGGCATCCGCTCGACCGACCAGCCCTCGGAGTGCTCACCGAGCACCCGGTCGATCCGCTCCAGGTTGCCGGTGACGCCCTCGACCAGCTCGACCGCGTAGTCCGGCACCGGCGGGTCGGCCTGGGCCAGCCGCTCGGCCAGCAGCTGCTCCGGGTCGGCGCCGCGGACGTCCGCCTCGTAGAGCACGTCCACCGCGCGCTTGCGGGCCTTGCTGCGGGCCGCCATCAGGCACGGCCGAGGTAACGCCCGTCGCGGGTGTCGACCTTGACCTTCTCGCCGGTCGAGACGAACAGCGGCACCTGGATCGTCGCGCCGGTCTCCAGCGTCGCCGGCTTGGTGCCGCCGGTGGACCGGTCGCCCTGCAGGCCGGGGTCGGTCTGCTCGATGACCAGCTCGACGCTGGTCGGCAGCTCCACGTACAGCGGGGTGCCGTCGTGGATCGCGACCACGACCTCGTTGTTCTCCAGCAGGTAGCCGGCGCCGTCGCCGACCGTGCCGGCCGGCACCGGCACCTGCTCGTACGTCTCCGAGTCCATGAACACGAAGTCGTCGCCCTCGCGGTAGAGGTAGGTCATCGAACGCTTGTCGACGGTCGCCGTCTCCACCTTCGTGCCCGCGTTGAACGTGCGGTCCACGACCTTGCCGGAGAGCACGTTCTTCAGCGTGGTGCGCACGAAGGCACCGCCCTTGCCGGGCTTGACGTGCTGGAACTGGACGACGGACCACAGCTGCCCGTCCAGGTCGAGCACGAGTCCGTTCTTCAGGTCGTTGGTGGTGGCCACGCCGGTGTTCTCCGCATGCTTCAGGGTCAAGGTGACTGGCTAGAGGACCGTGAGGTCCTTGGACGACAGCGTCAGCAGCTCCGGCTCGGCGCCCTCGCGGACGACGAGGGTGTCCTCGATGCGGACGCCGCCGCGCCCGGGAAGGTAGACCCCCGGCTCGACGGTGACGGTCATCCGGTCCGCCAGTGTACCGGCGCCGAGCGGGCTGAGCGCCGGCGCCTCGTGGATCTCCAGCCCGACGCCGTGGCCGAGCCCGTGCCCGAACTGCTCGGCCCGGCCGGCCGCGGCGATGAGGTCGCGGGCGGCCGCGTCGATCGACCGCACCTCGGCGCCGGTCCGCAGCGCGGCCCGCCCGGCCGCCTGCGCGGCGTGCACCAGCTCGTAGATCTCCCGCTGCCAGTCGGCCGGCCGGCCGAGGACGAACGTGCGGGTCATGTCCGAGTGGTAGCCGCCGTACTCGGCGCCGAAGTCGAGCTTGACGAAGTCGCCGGTGGCCAGCTCGCGCTCGGCCGGGCGGTGGTGCGGGATGGCCGAGTTGGGCCCGGTCGCCACGATCGTCTCGAAGCTCGCCGCGTCGGCGCCGTGGTCGAGCATCCGCGCGTCGAGCTCGCGGCCGATCTCCCGCTCGGTCCGGCCCGGCCGCAGGCCGCCGGCGGCGAGCAGCTCGGCCAGCGCCCGGTCGGCGATCGCGCAGGCCTCCCGCAGCAGCGCCACCTCGGTGTCGTCCTTGACCGCGCGCAGCTGCTCGACCGCGCGCTTGACGCTGACCAGCTCGCCGCCGGCCGCCTCGGCCAGCGCCGCGCGCTGGTCGACGGTGACGTCGTGGGTCTCGATGCCGAGCGTCCGGTAGCCGTCCTTGGCCGCCCGCTCGGCCAGCGCGACCGCGCTGCTGCGCTCGATCAGCAGCTCCACGTCCGGCGCCTGCTCGCCGGCCTGCACGGTGTAGCGGCCGTCGGTGCAGAGCACCTCCGGCCGGTCGGCGGCGGCCGGCACCAGCAGGGCGCCGTTGGAGCCGGTGAAGCCGGTCAGGTAGCGGACGTTGACCAGCCGGGTCACCAGCACCGCGTCGAGCCCGGCGGCCCGGGCGGCGGCGCGCAGTCGGTCCCGGCGCACGGCTGAGGCGGTCACCCGGCCAACCTACCCGGCGCGCCCGCCGTCCCTCGCGACGGCCGACCACGCCTCGGCCAGCAGCTGCGGGGCCGGGTCGGCGAGGATGCCCGGCCGGCCCAGCCCGTCCAGCACGACGAACCGGAGCACCGCGCCGCGGGCCTTCTTGTCCACCCGCATGGCCTCGTGCAGCTCCGGCCAGCCGGCGCCGTCGTACGTGACCGGGAGACCGAGCGCGGCCAGCACGGTCCGGTGCCGGTCGGCGGTGGCCGGGTCGAGCCGGCCGGCGGCCCGGCCGAGCGCGGCCGCGAAGACCAGCCCGACCGCGACCGCGTCGCCGTGCCGGACCCGGTAGCGCTCGCGCTTCTCGATCGCGTGCGCGAGCGTGTGGCCGTAGTTGAGGTGCTCGCGCTCGCCGCTCTCCCGCAGGTCCCGGCCGACCACCGCGGCCTTGACCCGGACCGCCCGCTCGACCAGCTCCGCGGCCGGCGCCGGCCACCCCGTCCCGCTCCAGCAGGTCGAGGATCGCCGGGTCGGCGATGAAGCCGCACTTGACCACCTCGGCCAGGCCGGCGCGGTAGTCGGCCGGCGGCAGGGTGGCCAGCGCGGTCAGGTCGCAGAGCACGCCGGCCGGCGGGTGGAACGCGCCGACCAGGTTCTTGCCGGCGGCCACGTCGATGCCGGTCTTGCCGCCGACCGCGGCGTCGACCATGCCGAGCAGCGTGGTCGGCAGGTGCACCACCCGCACGCCGCGCAGCCAGGCGGCGGCCACCCAGCCGGCGAGGTCGGTGGTGGCGCCGCCGCCGAGCCCGACGACCGCGTCCGAGCGGGTGAAGCCGGCCGCGCCGAGCGCGTCCCAGCAGTCGCCGGCCACGGCCAGGGTCTTGGCCGCCTCGCCGTCCGGCACCGGCAGCGGCAGCACGCCGAGCCCGGCCGCGCGCAGCGTCTCGGCCACCGCCGCGGCCCGGTCGGCCAGCGTGGCCGGGTGCACCAGCGCGACCTGGGCGGCGCCGGCCAGCAGCCCGGCCAGCTCGCCGTCCAGCCCGTCGCCGACCACCACCTCGTACGGCGCCGGGCCGCCGACCGGGATCCGGGTGCTCACGCCGGCTCCAGCGCCGACCGCGGTCGGCGTCGGGCTCATGTCGCGCCCGCGGCGGTGACGGCGGCCAGCACCGCGTCGGCGACCTCGTCCGGGCTGCGGTCGTCGGTGCCGACCTCGGCGACCGCGACCTCCCGGTAGAGCGGGAGCCGGGCGTCCAGCAGCGCGCGCAGCTGCTGGCGCGGGTTGCCCAGCAGCAGCGGCCGGTCCCGGTTGAGCCCGACCCGGCCGGCGGAGGTCGGCACCGACGCGGTCAGCAGCACGACCGGCTGGCCGGCCAGCCGCGTCCGGGTCGGCTCGGCCAGCACCGCGCCGCCGCCGAGGGCGACCACGGCGTCCCGGGTCAGCGCGTCGGCCACCGCGTCGGCCTCCAGCCGGCGGAACTCCTCCTCGCCGTCGTCGACGAAGATCTCGCTCACCGGCTTGCCGGCCCGGGCGACCACGAGGTCGTCGGTGTCGACGAACGGCACCGCCAGCCGGTCGGCGAGCAGCCGGCCCACGGTCGTCTTGCCGGCCGCGGGCGGCCCCACCAGCACCACCCGCGGGCGCTGCGAGCCCGCGCGCTCGGTCACTTCACCACCAGCGAGTCGAGGTAGCCGCGGGCGTTGCGGGCGGTCTCGGCGACCGAGTCGCCGCCGAACTTCTCCAGCACCGCGTCGGCCAGCACGAGCGCGACCATCGCCTCGGCGACCACGCCGGCGGCCGGCACCGCGCAGACGTCCGAGCGCTGGTTGATCGCGACCGCCGGCTCGCCGGTGGCGACGTCCACGGTGGCCAGCGCCCGCGGCACCGTGGAGATCGGCTTCATCGCGGCCCGCACCCGCAGCGGCTCGCCGGTGCTCATCCCGCCCTCGGTGCCGCCGGAGCGGCCGGTGCGCCGGCGCAGCCCGCCCGGACCGCTCTCGATCTCGTCGTGCGCCTCGGAGCCGCGGCGGCGGGCCAGGTCGAACCCGTCGCCGAGCTCGACGCCCTTGATCGCCTGGACGCCCATCAGCGCGGCGGCCAGCCGGGCGTCCAGCCGCCGGTCGCCGTGCACGTGGCTGCCCAGGCCGGGCGGCAGGCCGTGTGCGACGACCTCGACGACGCCGCCGAGCGTGTCGCCGTCCTTCCGGGCCGCGTCGATCTCGGCCACCATCGCGTCGCTGCTGTCCGGGTCGAAGCAGCGCACCGGCGAGCCGTCGACCGTCGCCAGGTCGTCCGGCCCGGGCAGCGTCCCGTACGGCACGGCGACCGCGCCGATCCGCCACCACGTGGGACAGCACGGTCACGCCGAGGGTCTGGTCCAGGAACGCCTTCGCCACCGCGCCGAGCGCGACCCGGGCCGCGGTCTCCCGGGCGCTGGCCCGCTCCAGCACCGGGCGCGCGTCGTCGAAGCCGTATTTCTGCATGCCGACCAGGTCGGCGTGGCCCGGCCTCGGCCGGGTCAGCGGCGCGTTGCGGGCCAGCCCGTCGAGCTCGTCGGCCGGCACCGGGTCGGCGGCCATCACCTTCTCCCACTTCGGCCACTCGGAGTTGCCGATCCGGATCGCCACCGGGCCGCCGAGCGTGCGCCCGTGCCGTACGCCGCCGAGCAGGTCGACCTCGTCCCGCTCGAAGCTCATCCGGGCGCCGCGGCCGTAGCCGGCGCGGCGGCGGGCGAGCGCGTCCGCGACGTCGTCGGTGGTGATCCGGACGTCGGCCGGCAGCCCCTCCAGCACGGCGACCAGCGCCGGGCCGTGCGACTCTCCTGCGGTCAGCCAGCGCAGCACGGCGACCATGATTTCACGGGCCGGTGGACAGGTAGGCATCCACCAGCGGGCGGCCGGCGACGACCGCGACCAGCGCGCCGGCGATCAGCCAGGGGCCGAACGCGAGGTGGTCGCGCAGCCCGGCCCGTCGGGACGCGAGCATGCCGGCGGCGGCGACCGCGCCGAGCACGAACCCGAGCGCGACGCCGACGACGAGCACGCCCCAGCCGAGCCAGCCGAGGAACAGCCCGAGCAGGCCGAGCAGCTTCACGTCGCCGAGCCCGAGGCCGCCGCGCGGTGCCAGCAACGCCAGCAGGAACGCCGCGCCGCCGGTGATCGCGGCGGCGAGCACGGCCCGGCCCAGCGCCGGCCAGTCGGCCGGGATCGCCAGCAGCACGAGACCCACCGGGTACGACGGCAGGGTCAGGCGGTCCGGCAGCCGCAGCGTCTCGATGTCGATGACCGCGAGCGTGACCCCGACGGCGGCCAGCCACAGGTACGCCGGCAGTTCCGGCTCGGCGCCGACCGCCCCGGCCACCGCCCCGAGCGCGACCGCGGCCAGCGCGGTGACGATCCCGACCCGCCGCGGCGACGCCTGCCCGCCCCGCCACCACCGCTTGCCCAGCACCGGATCACCAGCCGGCACCGACAGCGTCAGCCCGGCCAAGAAGGGCCCGAGCACAACCCCGAGCACCGCCCCAAGCAACCGACAACCACCGCGGCACCCTACCGAGCCGGACGAGCCTGCCCGCCGGCGTCCACAGACGACCGATGCCGCCTGAAGGCGATGGGGCCCTCCGCCATCGGCGGGGCTCGTTGGACGAGGTCGGTCGACGAGCCGACCAGTGCGACGAGCCCCGCCCGGGGGTTACGGGGGCCGCCCCCGGCAGGTGACGAGCCCCGGCGACGGCTGACCTAGCAGAGATGGGCCGCCTGGCACTTGGCCTTGGCCGCGTTGAACACGTCCCGGTCGTCGGTGAACAGGTGGTGGCCCGGGTGGGTCGGGTCGAGCACGTAGTAGAGCCAGGGCCCCTTGGCCGGCGCCACCGCGGCCTGCAGCGAGGCGATCCCCGGGTTGGCGATCGGCGTCGGCGGCAGCCCCTTGTGGATCCGGTTGTTGTACGGGGTGTCCTTCTGCAGGTCGGCCACGGACAGCCCGCCGGAGGACCGGTCGAGCCCGTACAGCACGGCCGCGTCGATGCCGAGGAAGAAGTCCTGGTCGAGCCGGTTGTAGATGACCCGGGCGACCTTGCCCCGCTCGTCCGCCTGCTGGGTCTCCTTCTCCACCAGCGAGCCCACGATCACCATCTCGTACGGCGACAGGTTGACCGCGGCCGCCTTCTGCACCAGACCGGCGTCGTCGACCGTGGTCTTGTACTCGTCGACCATGCTCTTGATCAGGTCGGCGGCGGTGGTGTCCGGCTCGAGGTCGTACGTGTCCGGGAACAGGAAGCCCTCCAGCCTGCCCTTCGCGTACGAGGGCAGCTCCAGGGCCTTGACGTCCTTCGCCGCGGCCTGCAGGTCGGCCAGCTTGAGCTTGCTCTTCTCGGAGATCAGCTTCAGCGTGGCGGCCACGCTCAGGCCCTCGGGGATGGTCACCCGGCTGAGCAGCCGGGCGGACGGCTCGAGGATCAGCGCCAGCGCGGCGGCGCCACTCATCTGCTTGTGCAGCTTGTAGGTCCCGGGCTGGATGCCGAGCGCGCGTGCGTCCTGCTTGGCCGCGTTGGCGAACGCCTTCTCGCTCTTGATCACGCCCTGGGACACCATCGTGGCCGCGATGTCGGTCGCGGTGTCACCCGGCTTGACCACGATCAGCGCCTCGCCCGAGCCCGAGCCGGTGAAGTCGGGCGTAGTGCCGAACCGGCTGGTGAGCGACCGGCCGCCGATCAGCGCGCCGGCGCCGAGCGCGGCGACCACGATGAGCGTGATCAGCGGAAGGACGATCCGCCGGCGGCGCCGCTTGCGACGCTGCGCCTCCTCCCGGCGGCGCTCCGACCGGCTGGGCCGATCCCACGCCTCGGGCTCGGCGAAGAACTCGATCTCGTCGGGGTCCATCGCTCGGCGCGACGTCACCGAGCCGCCCGGGCCAGCACCCGTGACGAGACGGTCACACAGTGCACAAACATCACGAGTTCCTCCGGGCGGTATCCAACCACCCCTGAAGTATGAGCACCGCGGCCGAGCGGTCAACGACCTGACGCCCCTTACGCCCGCGAATGCCGCCTTCGGCGAGCCGCCGGGTGGCGGCAACCGTGGTGAGCCGCTCGTCGGAGAGACGCACCGGCACCGGATGGATACGGGACGCGAGCGCCTCGGCGTACTCGCGGGCCGCCCGGGCGGCCGGGCCGGACTTGCCGGACAGCGAGCGGGGCAGCCCGACGACGACCTCGACCGCCTCCCGATCGGCCACCAGCCGGGCCAGCTTGTCCAGGTCCGCGGATCCGCGCGGGTCGCGGGCCAGGGTCGCCAGCGGCGAGGCGAGCACCCCGCTCGGGTCGCTCGCGGCCACCCCGACCCGCACCGTGCCGACGTCGACGCCGATCCGCACGCCGTCGGTCCACCGCTCCGGCGGGCGGTCGGTGACCGTCACGCGGAGCCGCTCACCCGCTGGCCGACAGTGCTCGGCCAACGCTGTTCTCGACCAGCAGCAGGGCCTGCGGGATCCCGTCCGGCTCGCTGCCGCCGCCCTGCGCGACGTCGTCCTTGCCGCCGCCGCGGCCGCCGACCGGCGGCGCCATCGCCCGCACCACCTCGCCGGCGGACAGCCGCCGCAGCCGGGCCGCCTCGTTGGTGGCCACGACGAAGCTGACCTTCCCGTCGGCGCGGGAGGCCAGCGCGACCACGCCGGCCCGGTCCGGGGACAGCCGGCCGCGCACGTCGAGCACCAGCGAGCGCAGCTCGCCGCCGCCGAGCCCGCCGGGCACCTCGGCCGCGACCACCGCGACCCCGCCGACGTCCTTGGCCGCCGCGGCCAGCGCGCCCGCGCCGGCCAGCACCGACTCGGCCCGCAGCCGGTCGAGCTCCTTCTCGGCCGCGCGCAGCCGGTCGAGCAGCGACTGGACCCGCTCCGGCACCTGGTCGGACGGCACCCGCAGGGTCTGGGTCAGCCCGTCCACCAGCGCCCGCTCCCGGCGCAGGTAGCCGAAGAAGTCCCGGCCGACCAGCGCCTCGACCCGGCGCATGCCGGCGCCGACGGACGCCTCGCTGGTGATCGCCAGCGGGCCGACCTGGGAGGAGTGCTGCACGTGGGTGCCGCCGCAGAGCTCCCGGGACCACTCGCCGCCGATCTCGACGACCCGGACCTCCTCGTCGTACGTCTCGCCGAACAGCGCCAGCGCGCCGATCCGGCGGGCCTCCGGCAGCGAGGTGTAGAACGCCTGCACCGGCAGGTCGGCCCGGATCGCCAGGTTGGCGACCTCCTCGACCTCGCTGCGGGTGTCCGCGGACAGCTGCTGCGGCCAGGAGAAGTCCAGCCGCAGGTAGCCCGGCCGGTTGTAGGAGCCGGACTGCAGCGCGGTCGGGCCGAGCACCTGGCGCAGCGCCGCGTGCACGACGTGCGTGCCCGAGTGCGCCTGGCAGGCGCCCAGCCGCCACTCCCGGTCGACCTTGGCGTGCACCGACCGCCCGGCCGCGACCTCGCCGCGGGCCACCCGCACCGTGTGCACGACCAGCCCCTTGATCGGCCGCTGCACGTCGACGACCTCGAGCTCGAGGCCGTCGCCGGTGATCGTGCCGGCGTCGGAGTCCTGGCCGCCGGACTCGGCGTAGAACGGGGTCACGTCGAGCACGAGCTCGACCAGCTCGCCCTCGGTCGCGCCGGAGACCAGCTCGCCGTCGCGGACCAGCCCGAGCACGGTCGCCTCGGCCTCCAGCGCGGAGTGCGCGATGAAGTCGGTCGCGCCGCGCTCGCGCAGCTCCCGGTACGCCGTCGAGCCGGCCGAGCGCCGACGCCCTTGCGCGACTGCGCGTCGGCCTTCGCCCGCTGCCGCTGCTCGGCCATCAGCCGGCGGAACCCGTCCTCGTCGACGGTCAGGCCCTGCTCAGCCGGCCATCTCCAGGGTCAGGTCGATCGGGAACCCGTAGGTGTCGTGCAGCTGGAACGCCTGCTCGCCCGGGCAGCGTCGCGCCGCCGGCCTGCTTGGTCTCCCGGACCGCGGTGTCCAGGATCGCGGTGCCCGCCCGCAGGGTCTGCGGCGAAGGTCTCCTCCTCCGCGTACGCGTAGGTGGAGATGCGCTCGAAGTCGGCGTCCACCTCCGGGTACGACGGGGCCATCGCGTCCCGGGACACCGGCAGCAGCTCGGGCAGCGACGCGTCCTGGTAGCCGAGCAGCCGGATCGAGCGGACCACCCGGCGCAGCAGCCGGCGCAGCACGTAGCCGCGGCCCTCGTTGGCCGGGGTGACCCCGTCGGCCATGATCATCAGCGCCGAGCGGACGTGGTCGGCGACCACCCGCAGCCGGACGTCCGCGCCCGGGTCGGACCCGTACGCACCGGCCGGTCAGCTCGGCCGCCCGGGCCAGCACCGGGAAGACCTCGTCGATCTCGTAGAGGTTGTCCACGCCCTGCAGCAGGTAGGCCATCCGCTCGACGCCCATGCCGGTGTCGATGTTCTTCTTCGGCAGCTCGCCGAGGATCGGGAAGCCCTCCTTGCCGGCGCCCGGCCCGCGCTCGTACTGCATGAACACGAGGTTCCAGACCTCGAGGTAGCGCTCCTCGTCGACGACCGGGCCGCCCTCGCGGCCGTAGTCGGGGCCGCGGTCGAAGAAGATCTCCGAGCACGGACCGCACGGGCCGGGCACGCCCATCGACCAGAAGTTGTCGGCCATCCCGCGGCGCTGGATCCGGCTCCTCGGGCACGCCGATCACCCGGCGCCAGATGTCGTACGGCCTCGTCGTCGTCCTGGTAGACGGTCGGCCAGAGCCGGTCGCCGTCGAAGCCGTAGCCGCCGTCGTCCTGGGATGAGGTCAGCAGCTCCCAGGCCGAGGTGATCGCGCCTTCCTTGAAGTAGTCGCCGAACGAGAAGTTGCCCGCCATCTGGAAGAACGTGCGCGTGCCGGGCGGTCTTGCCGACCTCGTCGATGTCGAGGGTGCGCAGGCACTTCTGCACGCTGGTCGCGCGCGGGAACGGCGCCGGCTCGATGCCCTGCAGGTAGGGCTTGAACGGGACCATGCCGGCGTTGACGAACAGCAGCGTCGGGTCGTCCAGGATCAGGCTCGCGGACGGGACGACCGTGTGCCCGTTGCGCTCGAAGTAGTCGGTGAACCGACGCTTGATCTCCGCCGACCTCATCGGAAGTCCTCCGGCTTCGCCCCCAGCTTCCCGTCGGTGTAGGCGCCCTCGACCAGCTCGGCCTCCCGGGCGGACGCGCTCTGCCTGACCTCGTCGACGAAGTCGGCGACCGCGTCGGCCAGCCCGCGCAGCGACTGGGACAGCCCGCGCGGGCTCAGCTGCTCGGCGGCGCTGGAGAGCTTGCGCACCACGAGGGCGCCGACCGTGACCCCCAGTGCCAGCCAGAAGATCCGCTTCACTGTCGTCACCCTCTCTCGGTCATCGAAACGGTGTGGTCGTCACCATGGTGCGCCTGTCGCGCCAGGTGGTTTCCGGCGCCCCGGGCGGCGGCTACAGGCCGGCGCGGCGGCGGGCCCGGCGCGTCCTGCGCTCGGCCTGCTCCTGTGCGCGCGCGGCCCGCTCCGCCTCCACCCGACGGCGATTCATGGTGGCCCGCCGGATCCCGTACGAGAACGCGGCGACCTTGATCGCCGGGCCGCCGAGCGTGGTCGCGAACACCGAGGACAGCGCGGCGGCGTTGCTGCTCACCGCCTGCGCGTTCTGGGTGATCCCCTCGACCCGCTCCAGCTCGCGGTTGACCTGCTCCATCGTCGTCTGCGCGTTGAGCAGCAGCGGCTGCGCGCCCTCGTGCGCCTTGCGGATGGCCAGCGTGGTCTCGTCCAGCGTCCGGCCCAGCTTCAGGATCGGCACGGCCAGCAGCAGCACGAGCACGCCGAACGCGATCGCCGCGATGATCGCGGCCCACTCCCCTGCCGACACGCGCCGACCCCCTCGTCACCGAACCGGTCCGGAACGCGCGAACCCTACCGTCCGCCTGCACGGTTCGAACGCAACGAGGTGCCGCACCGGGACGAACCCGGTGCGGCACCTCGTCGGTGCGTTGCTAGGCGTCGACGCGGACGAGGGTGCCGCCCGCGGTGTCGGTGCCGTCGCCGTACGAGATCCGGCCGAGGTAGCGGGAGCCGGCCGTCAGCCCGCTCCACGCCGCCGTGACCGAGGCCGCCGTCCCCGCGGTCACCGACTGGCTGGCCGGCGTCACGGTGAGGTTGCCCTTCGCGGTGCCGTCCAGCGCCCAGCCGAACGTCGGCACCGTCAGCGTGCTGCTCTGCCCCGCTCCGACCCCGAACAGCACGACGTACAGGTCGTACGAGCCGGCGGCGTGTCGGTGACGCGGATCGTCTCCTCGGCCGACCCGCCGGCGCTCTGGTCGACCAGGTCCTGCGTGCCGGCCTGGTAGAGGAACAGGTCGACGTCGGTGCCGGCGGCGAAGTCGGCGGCGAACGTCGAGAACTGCGCCAGCGTGCTGCCGGCCGGCACCGTGAACGTCTGCAGCGACGTCCGCGCGCTGGTGGCCGGGTTGTCCGGGTCGAAGCCGGGGCCGGCCGCCTGCAGGGTCGGCGTCCGGGCGTCGGCCGCGACCAGGCCGTCGACCGCGGTGGTCAGCGTGCCGGTGAAGCCCGGGGTCACGCTGATCGCCGTCGAGCCGCTGGTGCCGGTGCCGGTGACCTGCTCCGGCGCGGCCGCCGCGACCGGCTTCACGGCCAGCTGGCTGCGGACCTTGAACTTGCCGTTGGTCCAGGTCAGCGACCCGAACGCGTACTCGTCGAAGGCCGCGCTGGTGCGGGTGAAGGTGACCGTGTAGGTGGCCGTGCGGTTCGGCTTGACCTTGAGCACCTTCGGCGAGACCGAGACGTCGACGCCGGCCGGCTTCACGATCTTCGGCGTGTAGTTCGACGACCCCTTGCTGCTGACCGCGGTCACCGTGCGGGTGACCGTCTGCCTGCCGGCCAGCGCGCCGATCGCGATGTTCGGCTGGTTGAGGTCGCTCGGGTCGATGCTGCCCACCGAGGAGCAGGTCGCGCCGGTCGCGGACAGCTGGCCGGTGCCGCACAGCCAGCGCAGCCAGTCGGTCGAGTTGCTGTCGTAGACCAGGCCCGGGTCGGCGGCCGCGTTGATGTTGACCTGGCCGGAGCCGTAGTCGAACGCGTTCGCGACGTCGCCGGCGTCGGTGCTGATCGGCGCGCCCTTGTTGTCGGTCACCGACGCGGTGGTCAGCAGCGCCGACTTGACCATCATCGGCGACCAGTTCGGGTGCTTCTGGATCAGCAGCGCACCGAGGCCGGCGATGTGCGGGCTGGACATCGACGTGCCGGACACGAAGTCGTAGTCGCGGCCGTTGTTCGCCGGCGAGAAGCCCGCGATCACGTCGACGCCGGGCGCCATGATGTCCGGCTTGAGCAGGTCACCGCTGCCGGCCAGGGCCGGTCCGCGGGACGAGAACGCCGCCACCTGCGGCGCCTTCACGCCGAACTCCTGCACGCTGGCGGACAGCGCGGCGGTCGGGCTCGCGGTGCCGGACACGTACGCCTTGATCGCGGCGCCGGCGATCTCGTTCACGTGCACCGTCGGCACGGCGTGGATGTCGGCGTTGAGCGAGTTGGGCGAGGTGTTGGCGAGCACCATGCCGACGCCGCCGGCCCGCTTGACCTCGGCGCTCTTCTCCACCCGGTCGTTCACGCCGCGGTCGCAGACGATGATCTTGCCGGCGACCTTGGCCGGGTCGAGCGAGTTGAGGAAGCAGAGCCGCACGTCGTCCGCGTCCTGCCCGGCCAGGCCGACCGTGGAGGACAGCGCGATCGGCGAGCTGGGCACCGCGGCGCCGAGGCCGACGCCGGTGAAGGACTGCCCGTCGCCGAGGGTCACGGTCTTGTTGTTGGCCCGGTCCAGGGTGCCGGCCGCGACCGACATCTCCCACGGGGTGTTGTGCGCGACGGTGGACGCGCCCGGGCCGTCGTTGCCGGCCGAGGTGGACACGAACACGCCGGCCTGGGCCGCGCCGAAGAACGCGGCCTCGACCGCGTCGACCGAGCTGGTCAGGCTGCCGGAGATGGAGAAGTTGATCACGTCGGCGCCGTCGGTGGTGGCGTCCTCGATGGCCTGCACGCTGTCGGAGGTGGAGCAGCCGGCATTCGGCTCCTCGCGGCCCCAGCAGATCTTGTAGACCGCGATGCGGGCGTTGGGGGCCATGCCGCTGGCGTTGCCGAACGCCTGGCCGGCGACCGTCACCGGGACGTTGAAGTTGCCCGCCGCGGTGGTCGCGGTGTGGGTGCCGTGACCGTCGGCGTCGCGGGCCGAGATGAACTCGTACGGGAAGGCGGTCTTGATGTCGCCGACGCTCGCGGTGATGCCGGCGGTGTAGTAGCGCGCCCCGACCACCTTGGTGGTGCAGTCGGAGGCGTCCCACTGCTCGCCGGTCTGGCAGGTGCCGGAGAACTGCCGCACCGGCTTCGGGTTGCGCAGCGGCGCGACCGACGGGTTCTCCGGCCACAGGCCCGTGTCGAGGTCGGCGACGACGACGCCGGCGCCGGCGTTGCGGCTCGGCCCGCCGAGCTGGTCCCAGATCCCGCCCTTCTTGGTCAGGCCGAGGAACTCCGGGGTGCGGGTGGTGTCGAGCTTGCGCTTCTCGTCCTTGATCACGGCCTTGACGCCGGCGGTGCGGGCGAGCTTGGCCGCGTCGGCGGCGGTCATGCTGGCGGCGAAGCCGTTGAAGGTCACCGAGTAGCGGTGGATCGTCCGGGCGCTCGCGGCCGTGCGCAGTACGCCGTCCTGGCGCTGGGCCAGGTAGCCGCGGTAGCGGGCCACCGCCGGAGCGGCGGTGTTGATCTTGGTGCCGGTGGTCGGCTTGGTGCCGGCGTAGCCGGGCACGCCGCCGGTGTAGCCGGCGGCCGGAGCGTCGGTGAGTTGGACCAGGTATGTCGCTGTGCCCTGGGCCGGGGCCGCCTGCGCCGACTGTGTCGTCGCGATGGTGGTCGCCAGGCCGGCGACCAGCGCGAACGCGCCGACTACGGCGGAGAGGCGGGTCCGCCTGGAAAAGGTTGGAGCCACGGTCGTCCTTCCGTACGGGACCGGTGACAGCACAGTCGCCCGGCCGTGGTGGGCCGATGCGGTGTGGAGTCGGGCGCCGCGGACCGGGTGGGCCACGGCCGGCGCACGGCGGTGGGGCCGCACAGACGCCGTAGCCGTGTACTTAGCGGACTCTTTGCCGGACCGCCAGCAGAACCAGGGTTTCGGCGGCCGTTCAGGCGCCGCTGTCCGAAGGGTTCACCCGCCCGGCGGATCCGTTGTCGCTCTGCGTGCCCGGGTTGTCCCGCTCACCGCGGAGGATCGCGCGCAGCCGGGCCAGCCGATCGGTCGCACCCCGCTCGGCTCCATGGTCGCTGGGCACGTAGTAGTCCCGGCCGGCGACCTCGTCCGGCGCGTACTGCTGGGCGACGACGCCGTCGGGGTAGTCGTGCGAGTAGCGGTAGCCCTTGCCGTGGTCGATCCGGCGGGCGCCGGCGTAGTGCGCGTCCCGCAGGTGCGCCGGCACCCGACCGGCCAGCCCGGCCTTGACGTCCGCTTGGGCCTTGCCGAGGGCGGCCACGACCGCGTTGGACTTGGGCGCCAGCGCGCAGTGGATCACGGCCTGGGACAGGATGATCCCGGCCTCCGGCAGCCCGACCAGCTGGGTCGCCTGGGCCGCGGCGACCGCCAGCGGCAGCGCGGTCGGGTCGGCCTCGCCGATGTCCTCGCTGGCCAGGATCATGATCCGGCGGGCGATGAACCGCGCGTCCTCCCCCGCGTCGATCATCCGGGCCAGGTAGTGCAGCGCGGCGTCGACATCCGAGCCGCGCATCGACTTGATGAACGCGCTGGTCACGTCGTAGTGCTGGTCGCCGTCGCGGTCGTAGCGGACCGCGGCCCGGTCGACCGCGGCCTCCAGGGTGGCCAGCGTGATCCGGTCCTCGCCCTTGGCCTGGGCGGAGCCGGCGCCGGCCTCCAGCGCGGTCAGCGCCCGGCGGGCGTCGCCGTCGGCGATCCGCAGCAGGTGCTCGCCGGCGTCCTGGTCCAGCTGCAGCCGGCCGCCGAGGCCGCGCTCGTCGGCCAGTGCCCGGCGGACCAGGGTGGCGATGTCCTCGTCGGTCAGCGGCTCCAGCGTGAGCAGCAGGGAACGGGACAGCAGCGGGCTGACGACCGAGAAGAACGGGTTTTCCGTGGTCGCGGCGACGAGCGTGACGACCCGGTCCTCGACCGCGCCGAGCAGCGAGTCCTGCTGGGTCTTGGAGAAGCGGTGCACCTCGTCGATGAACAGCACGGTCTGCCGGCCGGACATGCCGAGATCGCGCTTGGCCTCCTCGATGACCGCACGGACCTCCTTGACGCCCGCGTTGAGCGCCGACAGCGGGACGAACCGCCGCTCGGTGGCGCGCGAGACGACGTACGCGATCGTGGTCTTCCCGGTGCCGGGCGGGCCCCAGAGGATCAGCGACATCGGTGCGTCGCCCTCGACCAGCCGGCGCAGCGGCGTGCCCGGGCCGAGCAGGTGCCGCTGGCCGACGATCTCGTCCAGCGTGCGCGGGCGCATCCGGACCGCCAGCGGGGCGGTCGCGGCCTGCGCCTGTTCAGCCGCGGCGTCGAACAGCGTCACGGCCCGACGGTACCGCCGCGCTACGACGGTCCCGCGCCCCGCGGCGCTCGGCTCGGCCAGCACCGTGTGCCCGGGCCGGGCTGGTCGGGCACGTCCGGGATGCTGGGGGTGTGTTCGGGGCGATCGGGCGGTTCTGCGCGCGGCGCCGGTGGCCGGTGCTGGCGGCGTGGGTCCTGCTGGTCGCCGCCGGTGCGGTGGCCAGCGGGCCGGTGTTCGCGGGGCTGGACTCCAGCCGGGCCAGCGACCGGCTGGAGTCGGTCCAGGCATTCGACGTGATCGGCGACACCGCCACGTACGGGGCCAGGATCCTCGGCCTGGTCGACGACGTGCCGATCGCCGACCCGGCGGTGCGGGCGAGGATCCGGGCGGCCGCGGCCGATGTCGCCCGGGTCCCGCACGTCGGCCGCGTCGTCGACCCGTACGCGGGGGCGCGCGCCGGCCTGGTCGCCACCGACGGCCGCGGCGGCGTGGTCGTGGTCGACCTGGACCGGAGGATCTCCGGGGCCGAGCGGGACGCCGCGATCGACGCCGCCGGCACCCGGCTGCGCCAGCTGCAGCGCGAGATCCCCGGCGCGAGCGTGCAGATCGGCGGCGACCCGCTGCTCAACCGGGAGATCAACGAGCAGGTCCAGGCCGACACCGAGCAGGCCGAGGTGGTGTCGCTGCCGATCACGCTGATCGTGATGGTGCTGATCTTCGGCGGGCTGCTGGCCGCGCTGCTGCCGCTGATCGGCGCGATCGCCGCGGTCGCCGGCGCGTTCGTGTGCCTGCTCGGCTTCGCCGCGGTGATCACGCTCGACCCGAACACGGTGCCGGTGACCACGCTGCTCGGGCTCGGCATCTCGATCGACTACGCGCTGCTGATGGTCAGCCGGTTCCGGGAGGAGCGGGCCGCCGGGGCGGACGTGCCGGGTGCGGTCGAGCGGACCGTGGCCACCGCCGGGCGGACGATCGCGTTCTCGGCGCTGACCGTCGCGGTCTCGCTGTCGGCGCTGATGATCTTCGACGACCCGACCTTCCGGGCCATCGGCGCGGCCGGGGCCGCGGTGGTCGTGGTCGCGCTGCTGGCCGCGCTGACCCTGGTGCCGGCGCTGCTGGCGCTGGTCGGCGGCCGGATCCCGGTGCGCCGGGCGCTGGCACCGGCCGAGGGGTTCTTCTCCCGGCTGGCCCGGGCGGTGCAGCGGCGGGCCTGGCCGGTCGCGATCGGCGTGGCCGCGCTGCTGCTCGCCGCCGGCACGCCGCTGCTGTCGCTCAAGCTGGAGAACGGCGGGGCCAACCTGCTGCCGGACTCGTTCGAGAGCGTCCGGGTGCAGCAGAACCTGCAGGTCCGCTTCCCGGGCGCCGGTACGAATCCGGTCACCGTGCTGGCTCGGGCGACGCCGGACCAGCTGGACGCGTACGTCGCCGGGCTGCAGCCGGTGGTGGACAGGGCGGACGTGGCAGCGGTGGCGCCCGCGGCCCGGCTCGGCACCTCGCCGTACGCGTCGGTGGACATCACCCCGACCGGCTCGTCCCAGGGCGAGGCGGCGCAGCGGCTGGTGCACGTGCTGCGCGAGCACCGCCCGCCGTACCAGAGCTGGGTGACCGGGGACGCCGCGGTGCTCATCGACTTCTCCGGGTCGCTGGCCGAGCGGCTGCCGTGGGCGTTCGGGGTGATCGCGGTCGCGCTGTTCGTGCTGCTGTTCCTGATGACCGGCTCGGTGCTGGTGCCGGTCAAGGCGCTGCTGATGAACACGATCTCGCTCGCGGCGACGTTCGGGGCGCTGGTGTGGGTGTTCCAGGAGGGGCACCTGGCGGACGCGTTCGGGTTCACCTCCACCGGGGCGATCGAGACCTGGGTGCCGGTGATCGTGTTCGCGTTCGCGTTCGGCGTCTCGATGGACTACGAGGTGTTCCTGATCGCCCGGATCAAGGAGCAGTACGACGCCGGCTCGCCGAACGACGAGGCGGTCCGGGTCGGGCTGCAGCGCAGCGGGCGGATCATCACCTCGGCGGCGCTGCTCATCGTCATCGTGTTCTGCGGGTTCGCGGCCGGGCGGATGCTCGGGATCAAGGAGATGGGCTTCGCGCTGGCGGTCGCGGTCGTGGTGGACGCGACACTGGTGCGCTGCCTGCTGGTGCCGGCGACGATGACGCTGCTCGGCGACCTGAACTGGTGGGCGCCGCGGCCGCTGCGGCGGGTGCACGCGCGGTTCGGCATGTCGGAGAGCCGGTCCGGTGCGGCGACCCAGCGCCGACTCCGAGCTCCCCGCCGCGCGCGAGCACGACCACGCGGGGGTCCGCACCAGCGCCCCGACGCCCGACTGACCGGGCCGCGTCACCGGCACGCGGTCGATCGCCCACGTGGTGGGTCGGGTCGGGCCGTCAGGGGCGCGGCGCCTTGTAGGCGGGGAGCGTGACGCGCGGCCAGCTGGCGGTTGCCGGCATCGCGGGCGACGGCCGGCACCGGGTTGGTCGGCATCCCGGCCACCGGGGTCAGGCCGACCAGGCCGGACCCGCTCGTGCCGGTGACCGTCACCGTCCGGGCCGGCCGCGCCGGCCGCGGCGCGAGACCGGGCCGGCCGGGCATCGCCGGAGCCGCGGGCGCCAGCGTGACCAGGACCGAGCGGACGCCGCGGGTGCCGACCGCGGCCAGCACCCCGTCGGCGCTGCCGCGCGGGATGCACCGGGCGACCAGTGCGACCGGCTTGGCCGGCACGGAGTCGGCCGGGCCGACGGTGGCGGTGTCGGTGCAGGTCGGCGCGCCGCCGGCGCGGACAACCGTGGCCAGGTAGCGGGTGCCACCGCGGACCACCTCGTACCCGCGGACCTCCAGCTTGGTCCGGCCGCCCGTTCACCCGGACCGGCGCGGCGCGGGCCGGGCCGACCTGGACCAGGTCGACCGGACCGCCGAGGCGGCGGCCGATCAGCTGGCCGTCGTCGTACCAGGCCTGGACCGGTGGCTGGGCCGGGCCGAGGTCGAGCGTCGAGCGGGTGAGCTCGACGGTGCCGGTGACCGGGGACAGCCGGCCCGGCAGCACGGTGCCGGAGCGCTGCACGGCCTCGCCGTCGGTCAGCACGACCCGCAGGCCGGCGGCCGGCACGGTCACTGCCTGGGTCAGGCTGTCCTGGGCCACGGCCAGCGGGCGGAACGTGTCGCCGACGCCGGCGAGGATGCTGTTCGGCGGCGCGTCGGGGTCGGCGAGCAGGCGGACCGCGCCGGCGCTGGTGCCGATCGCGAGCAGGGGTACGGCCCGGCCGAGCGGTTCGGTCGACCGCAGCGAGGCGGTGTCGCCGCTGCCGATGACGTGCGCGACCCAGGTCTGGCCGGTGGCGTCGGTGCCCTGGAGCAGGACGGTACGGACGCCGTCGAGGTCGCCGGCCCAGAGCGCGGCGGCCTGCGTCGGGCGCTGGCGGTCCGGTACGCCGGACTGCCAGGCGCGCAGGGCGGACCGGAGCAGGTCCTGGTCGCCGGCCAGCGGTCCGCGGACCGCCCACGGCAGCTGGGCGTGGCCGGATCCGGTCGCGGCCGGCACCGGCCCGTCCGGCGAGTCGCCGCGCAGGGCCGGCACGAGGATCGCCGCCCCGATTCCCACGACGACGATCACCACCGCGGCGACGAGCCACCCGCGACGCCTCGGAGCGGCCGGAGCCCCGCTCGCCTCCGCCGACGCGGCGTCGACATCGACCTTCGCGGCCGCCGCGTCGCCCCCCTCCGCCACCGGGGAGTCGCGCACCGGCGGCCGTGGGTGCAGCGCCACCCGCCTTCGCGGACGTGGAGTCCGCACCGGCGTTCGCGGGCGCTGCCCCACCCGCCTTCGCCGATGCGGCGTCGCCACCGGCGGCCGCGGGCGCACCAGCCTTGGCCGACCCGGACGCGGAGTCGGCACCGGCGTTAGCGAGCGGGGCGCCGCCCGCGATCGCAGAGATGGCTCCACCGGTCTCGCGGGTTTCCGAGTCGCCGGTCGCAGCCGCGCCGGTCGACGAGGCGCCGGCAGCCGATCGGGCATCCGCGGCCGCGGAAGCCCCACCGTTCGAGGACGGGCCCGCCGGCGCCGTGGCGGCCGAGGTGCGTGCTGTCGCGCGCGCCGGGCCGCGACAGCGCCGCCCGAGCCGCCCGCCGCGGCCGTCCCCAGGCTGGAGCCGCCCGCTCCGGCGGGCGCACCCGACTCGGCCTCCGCGCGATGGGCGGCGGCCGGCGGTGCTCCGCGGGTGCCGGCGGGTCGACAGGGGTGAGCGGGGTCGGGAGCGGGGTCTGGGCCAGGGCGGTGGCGAGCAGGTCCTCGGGGCGACCGCGCCGGCGCAGCAGGCTGCGCAGGGTGATCAGCCCGGCCTCGCCCTCGGCCGCCGCCGTCGCCGGCGGCAGACCGAGCCGGGCCCCGACCGCCGCGTCGTCCAGGCCCTCGTCGTACCGGAGCACGAGCACGGCCCGACGCCGCGGCGGCAACCCGGCCAGCGCCCGGCGTACCGCCTCGCCGGCGTCGTCGGTCGGCGCCGCCGTCCCCCGCGCCGTCAGCGCGACCATCGGCGTCACGCCGCGCCCGCGCAGCGACCCGACCGCGACGACCCGCCGCGCGTGCTCTTCGGCCGCTACCGAGCCGCCGAGCCGGTCCCACCGGCGCCCGGTCTCGGCCAGCGCCTTGTCCGCCAGCCGCACCGCCCGCTCCGGCGAGCCGGTCAGCAGGTACGCCTGCCGGCGCAGGTCCCCGGCCCGCGCCGAGGCGAAGTCCGTGAAGCCCTGCTGGTCGCGCATGGTCTCCCGCCCACCGCTCGTGCCACCGCCGCGTAGCCGCGACCTGCAGAGGGTAGGGGGTGAGCCGTTCCGGGAACACCGAAGGCTCCACTGGGCGCACCAGAACCGCACCTGGTCGTACCGCCCGTCGGCGCTCGTTGACCCGGAAAACGCGAGATGCTTACGTCCAGCACACAGATCAGCGAACCGGAGGGGGCGCATGACCCAGGCACTCGGCAGCGCGGACGGCGTGACCATCACGGGACCGCCCGAGGACCGGTACGGCGAGGTTCTCACCGACCGTGCGCTGGCGCTGATCGCGCAGCTGCACCGCAGCTTCGGAGCGCGCCGGCGGGAGCTGCTCGACGCCCGCCAGGAGCGGTACGCCCAGCTGGCCGCCGGGGGCGTCCTCAGCTTCCTGCCCGAGACGAAGGACGTCCGCGAGGACCCGAGCTGGCAGGTGGCCGAGCCGGCGCCGGGCCTGGTCGACCGGCGGGTGGAGATCACCGGCCCGACCGACCGCAAGATGACGATCAACGCGCTCAACTCCGGCGCCAAGGTGTGGCTGGCCGACCAGGAGGACGCCAACACCCCGCACTGGGGCAACGTCGTCAGCGGCCCGCTCAACCTCGGCGACGCGCTCGCCGGCACGATCGACTTCACCTCGCCGGAGGGCAAGGACTACACGCTGCGCGACCTGTCGACCACGATCGTGGTCCGGCCGCGCGGCTGGCACCTGCCGGAGAAGCACATCCTGGTCGACGGCGAGCAGACCTCGGGCAGCCTGGTCGACTTCGCCCTGCATCTCGTGCACAACTCGCAGGCGCTGCTCGACGCCGGCAGGGGCCCGTACTTCTACCTGCCGAAGATGGAGAGCCACCTCGAGGCCCGGCTCTGGAACGACGCGTTCGTCGCCGCGCAGGAGTTCCTCGGCCTGCCCCGCGGCACGATCCGGGCCACCGTGCTCATCGAGACCTACCCGGCCGCGTTCGAGATGGAGGAGATCCTCTACGAGCTGCGCGACCACTCGGCCGGCCTCAACGCGGGCCGCTGGGACTACCTGTTCTCGGTGATCAAGAAGTTCCGCACCCGCGGCCGGGACTTCATGCTCCCCGACCGCAACTCGGTGACGATGACCGCGCCGTTCATGCGGGCCTACACCGAGCTGCTGGTGCGGACCTGCCACAAGCGCGGCGCGCACGCGATCGGCGGCATGGCGGCGTTCATCCCCAACCGGCGGGACGCCGAGGTCAACGAGGTCGCGATGCAGAAGGTCCGGGAGGACAAGACCCGCGAGGCCGACGACGGCTTCGACGGCTCCTGGGTCGCGCACCCGGACATGGTGGCGCTGTGCCGGGAGGTCTTCGACTCCGTCCTCGGCGACCGGCCCAACCAGATCGACCGCAAGCGCGAGGACGTGCACGTCACCGCCGAGCAGCTGCTGGACGTGGCCGCCACGCCGGGCGAGATCACCGAGGCCGGGCTGCGCAACGACATCAGCGTCGGCCTCCAATACCTGGAGTCCTGGCTGCGCGGCGGCGGCGCGGTGGCGATCTTCAACCTGATGGAGGACGCGGCGACCGCGGAGATCGCCCGCTCGCAGGTCTGGCAGTGGCTGCACAACGACGTGACGCTCGCCGACGGCCAGAAGGTGACCCGCGAGCTGGTCGAGCGCATCATCGACGAGGAGCTGGCCAAGGTGCGGACGGAGGGTCCCGGCCGCCGGTGGGACGACGCGAAGGCGCTGTTCTCCGAGATGGCGCTGTCGGACGACTTCTCCGAGTTCCTCACCCTGCCGGCGTACGAGCGGATGCCGTAGGGAGCGCTGCCATGGCCGGTCTCTCCGAGCTCACGTCCCGCCTGCGGGCGGAGCTGGGCGCCGCGAAGGTCATCGACGACCGGCAGGAGCTGCGCACGTACGAGTGCGACGGGCTCGCCCACTACAAGGTCGTGCCCGGGCTGGTCGTGCTGGCCGAGTCCGACCGCCGACGTCGCCGCGGTGGTCACGGCCTGCACCGAGGCCGGCGTGCCGTTCGTCGCCCGCGGCTCCGGCACCGGCCTGTCCGGCGGGGCGCTGCCGCACGCCGACGGCGTGCTGGTCGTCACCTCGCGGATGCGCACGATCGTCGAGATCGACCGGGACGGCCAGCGCGCGGTGGTCCAGCCGGGCGTGATCAACCTGCACGTGACCCGGGCGAGCGCGCCCAGCGGCTACTACTACGCGCCCGACCCGTCCAGCCAGCAGGTCTGCTCGATCGGCGGCAACGTCGCGGAAAACTCGGGCGGCGCGCACTGCCTGAAGTACGGCTTCACCACCAACCACGTGCTCGGCGTCGAGTTCGTCGAGCCGTCCGGCGAGGTGGTCGAGATCGGCGGCAAGGCCCCCGACCCGCCCGGCTACGACCTGCTCGGCGCGATCGTCGGCTCGGAGGGCACGCTCGGCATCGCGACCAGGGTGACGGTCCGGCTGACCCGCGCGCCGGAGTCGGTGCAGACGCTGCTGGCCGGCTTCGACGGCACCGACGCGGCCGGGCAGGCGGTCTCGGCCATCATCGCCGCCGGCGTGATCCCGGCCGCGGTCGAGATGATGGACGCGCTGGCGATCGAGGCGGCCGAGGCGGCCGTCCACTGTGGATACCCCGACGGCGCCGGCGCGGTGCTCATCGTCGAGCTGGACGGGCCGGCGTCCGAAGTGGACGCTCAGTTCGCCCAGGTGCGCGAGCTGTGCGAGAAGGCCGGCGCGTTCGAGATCCGGATCGCCGCCGACGACGCCGAGCGGGCGCTGTTCTGGAAGGGCCGCAAGTCCGCGTTCGCCGCGGTCGGCCGGATCAGCCCCGACTACATCGTCCAGGACGGCGTGATCCCGCGGACCGCGCTGCCCGAGGTGCTGCGCGCCATCGCCGACCTCTCGGCCTCCTCGGGCGTCCGGGTGGCCAACGTCTTCCACGCCGGCGACGGCAACCTGCACCCGCTGGTGCTCTTCGACGACGCCGTGCCCGGTCAGGCCGAGCGGGCCGAGGAGGTCTCCGGCGCGATCCTCGACCTGTGCCTGGAGCACGGCGGCTCGATCACCGGGGAGCACGGCGTGGGCTCGGACAAGGCCAAGCACATGCCGCGGATGTTCACCGCCGAGGACCTCGACACGATGCAGCTGGTGCGGTGCGCGTTCGACCCGGACGGGTTGTCCAACCCGGGCAAGGTGTTCCCGACCCCGCGGCTGTGCGGCGAGGTCCCGGGCCGGCACCGCGGCGCCCACCCGCTGGTCGAGGCCGGACTGGCGGAGCAGTTCTGATGACCGGGCCGGCGGGGGTGCTCGACGCGCTGCGGCAGGCGACCGGCGGGCACGCCGAGCCGGCCGGCGACGGCGACGCGGTCGACGGCGTACCGGCCCGCTTCGTCGCGGCTCCCGGCTCCACCGAGGAGGCGGCCGCGGTGGTGCGGACCGCGGCGGCCGAGGGGCTGGCGATCGTCGCCCGCGGCGCCGGCACCAAGCTCGGCTGGGGCACTCCCCCGCGCCGGGTCGACCTGATCGTCGACACCCACCGGCTGGACCGGATCGTCGAGCACGCGGCCGGCGACCTCGTCGTCATCGCCCAGGCCGGGGTGCGGCTGGCCGCGCTGGGCGAGCGGCTGGCCGGCGACCGGCAGCGGCTCGCGGTGGACGAGCTGGTGCCCGGCACCACGATCGGCGGCATGCTCGGCACCGGGGTGACCGGACCGCGGCGGCTGCAGGCCGGCGCGGTGCGCGACCTGGTCCTCGGCGTGACGATGGTCCGCGCCGACGGCGTGGTCGCCAAGGCCGGCGGCAAGGTGGTCAAGAACGTCGCCGGCTACGACGTGGCCAAGCTCGTCACCGGGGCGTACGGGACGCTCGGGCTGGTCACCGAGGCGGCGTTCCGGCTGCACCCGATCCCGCCGGCGGCCGCGTACGTCTCGGTCCGGCTGCCGGACGCGGCGAGCGCGTACCAGGCGGTGCAGCGGGCGCTGCACGCGCAGTTCGTGCCGGCCGCGATCGAGCTCGACCGGCCGGAGCCTGGTGGCCCGGTCGAGGTGGCCGTGCTGGTCGAGGGCACCGAGGCCGGCGTGGCCGCGCGGGCCGCGCAGGCGGTCGAGACGCTCGGCGACGGCGCTGCCCGGATCGACCGGCCGGACTGGTGGGGCACGCTGCCCGCCGGCTCCGACCGCAGCGTGCTGGTCAAGGCGACCACCGAGCTGACCGGGACCGGCCGGCTGCTGGACGGGGTGGACCGGGCCGCCGCCGCGGCCGGCACCACCGCCGCGGTCCGCGGCAGCGCGGGCGTCGGCATCCTCCACGCCGCCCTGCCCGGCACCGACCCGGCCGCGGTCGCGGCGTTCGTCAAGGCGCTGCGGGACGCCGCGCCGGCCTGGCGGGGCAGCGTCGTCGTGCTGGCCGCGCCGCCGCCGGTGCGGTCCGAAGTGGACAGTTGGGGACCGGTGCCAGGGCTCGACCTGATGCGCCGGGTCAAGGAGCGGTTCGACCCGGACGCGCTGCTCGCGCCCGGCCGGTTCGTGGGAGGGATCTGACGTGTCGGTCGACGCCACCCACGGCACCGGGGACGCTCCCGGGTCCAGCAAGGGCGAGCCGGTCCCGCTGGGCATGCCTGCCTTCGACGCGCACCGGCCGCCGGACCCCGAGCTGGTCTCGGACTGCGTGCACTGCGGATTCTGCCTGCCCACCTGCCCGACGTACGCGCTGTGGGGCGAGGAGATGGACTCCCCGCGCGGCCGGATCCAGCTGATGAGCCAGGGGCTGAACGGCGAGCCGCTGTCGGACTCGATGGTCGAGCACTTCGACCGCTGCCTCGGCTGCATGGCCTGCGTGCCGGCCTGCCCGTCGGGCGTGCAGTACGACAAGCTGATCGAGGCGACCAGGGCCCAGGTGGAGCGCAACCACAAGCGCTCGCCGGCGGAGAAGGCGCTGCGCGAGGCCATCTTCGCCCTCTTCCCGTACCCGCGGCGGCTGCGGCTGGTGCGCGGCCCGCTCGCCGCGTACCAGCGGACCGGGCTGCAGAAGCTGGTGCGGCGCAGCGGGCTGCTGCAGCGGCTCGCGCCGACGCTGGCGACGATGGAGGACATCGCGCCGCCGATCGGCAGGTCGCCGGTGCTGCCGGAGCGGGTCGGGGCCCGCGGTGCCGAAGCGGATGACCGTCGGCATGCTGACCGGCTGCGTGCAGGGCGCGTTCTTCCCCGGCGTCAACGCGGCCACCGCGCGGGTGCTGGCGATGGAGGGCTGCGAGGTCGTCATCCCGCGCAAGCAGGGCTGCTGCGGGGCGCTGTCGGTCCACAATGGACGCGAGCCGGAGGCGCAGGCGTTCGCCCGCAAGCTCATCGACGCGTTCGCCGGCGCCGGCGTCGAGCGGGTGGTGGTCAACGCGGCCGGCTGCGGCTCGTCCATGAAGGAGTACGCCGACCTGCTCGCCGACGACCCGGCGTACGCGGACCGGGCGGCGGCGTTCGCGAGCAAGGTCCAGGACGTCTCCGAGCTGCTGGCCGAGCTCGGGCCGGTCGCGCCGCGGCACCCGCTGCCGGTGACGATCGCCTACCACGACGCCTGCCATCTCTCCAACGCGCAGGGCATCCGGGCCCAGCCGCGGGCCCTGCTGACCGGGATTCCCGAGCTGACGCTCAAGGAGATCGCCGAGGCCGAGCTGTGCTGCGGCTCGGCCGGCATCTACAACCTGCTCAACCCGGGGCCGGCGGCCGAGCTGGGTGACCGGAAGGCCACGAACGTGCTGGCCACCGGCGCCGAGCTGCTCGTCACCGCCAACCCCGGCTGCCTGATGCAGGTCGCCGCTGCGCTGCGCCGCAGCGGCGGCCATATCGCCCTCGCGCACACCGTCGAAGTGCTGGACGCGTCATTGCGCGGGCGGTCGATCGAAGAACTGACAAGTACATAGGAATGACCGAACCGGGGTGACCCGGATCACGTATCGCCGTAACACGGGGGTCCTGTCGCTGGAAGGTGGACGCCGATGTATCGCCAGGTCCTGGATCCGGTAGCCGACTCGCTCGGCTGGAGCTCGCTATTCGCGGCGTTACCACTGATAGCACTGTTCGTGCTGCTCGGTGTGCTGCGGATGCGGGCCTGGGTGGCCGCGCTGCTGTCCCTGCTCGTCGCGATCATCGTCGCGGTGTTCGTCTATCCGATGCCGTTCGACCAGGCGATCCTGGCGGCGACCGAGGGTGCGGTCTTCGGGTTCTTCCCGATCCTCTGGATCGTCATCAACGCGATCTGGATCTACAACATGACCGTGGAGACCGGGCACTTCGACGTGCTGCGCAGGTCGTTCAGCTCGGTCAGCGACGACCAGCGGATCCAGGCGATCATCATCGCGTTCTGCTTCGGCGCGCTGCTGGAGGCGCTGGCCGGCTTCGGTACGCCGGTCGCGATCACCTCGGTCATGCTCATCGCGCTCGGCTTCCGGCCGCTGAAGGCCGCGGTGCTGGCGCTGGTCGCCAACACGGCGCCGGTCGCGTTCGGCGCGCTGGCCACCCCGATCGTCACGCTGTCCACGGTCACCGGGCTCCAGCCAGGACGACCTCGGCGGGATGGTCGGCCGGCAGACCCCGCTGCTGGCGCTGTTCGTGCCGCTGATCCTGGTGTTCATCGTCGACCGCAAGCACGGCATCCGCGACACCTGGCCCGCCGCGGTGGTCTGCGGCGTGGCGTTCGCGATCGTCCAGTTCGTGGCGGCCAACTACATCTCGGTCCCGCTGACCGACATCCTCGCCTCGCTGCTGTCCGCGGGTGCCGTCGTCCTGCTGCTGCGCGTCTGGCAGCCCGCCGGGACGTACGTGGAGGAAGAGGCCGAGGAGGAGCGGATCGCGGTCGGCGGCGGCAGCGTCGCCACGGCCGAGCGCACCGGTGCCGGCGACGGCGTCACGCGGCGCCGCGGCCACGGCGGCGGCACGGGCGGCTCCGTCCCGGCGGCGACACCCCGACCGGCGACGGCCCCCGGCACCGTCCGCGCTACGACGAGCCGGTCGGCGCCGGGTCGGGCCGGGCGGGCACTCCGGACCTCCCCGACAGCCGCGCCGAGATCGCTCGCGCGTACGCGCCGTACCTGATCATCATCGCCGTCTTCGTGATCGCCCAGCTGGCCGGTATCAAGCCGACGATCGCCAAGACCACCCAGATGTTCGCGTGGCCGGGGCTGCACCTGTTCGGCCCGACCGGCAAGCCCTCGACCATCCCGAACTTCACCTTCAACTGGCTGGCCGCGGGCGGCACGCTGCTGCTCATCGCCGGCCTGATCAGCATCCCGGTGCTGAAGATCTCGTTCGCCGGCGCGATGCGGGCCTACGTGAACACGTACAAGCAGCTGTGGACCGCGATCATCACGGTGATGGCGGTGCTGGCGCTCGCGTACGTGATGAACGCTTCCGGGCAGACCGCGACGCTCGGCAACTGGATGGCCGGCGCCGGCGGCGCTGTTCGCCGCACTCTCGCCGATCATCGGCTGGCTCGGCGTCGCCGTGACCGGCTCGGACACCTCGTCGAACTCGCTGTTCGGCGCCCTGCAGGTCACCGCGGCCGGGAAGGCCGGGCTGGATCCGGTGCTCATGGCGGCCTCGAACAGCTCCGGCGGCGTGCTGGGCAAGATGATCTCGCCGCAGAACCTGGCCATCGCCGCGGCCGCGGTCGGCATGGCCGGCCGGGAGGGCGACGTCTTCCGCAAGGTGTTCGGCTGGAGCCTGTTCATGCTCGCGATCATGGTGGTGATCGTCGTACTGCAGTCGACGTCGGTGCTGGGCTGGATGGTGATCTGACGGCGTGATCGGGGCGGCGGGCACCCGGGGTGCCCGCCGCCCGGTCAGCGTTCCCGGAACCCGCCGAGGAAGCGCCGGAACACGCCGCCCTGCCGGGGCAGCGGCTCGGCCGGCGGCACCGGCGTGGTCCGTCGCCGGGCGACCGGCTGGTCGTAGTCGGTCTGCATGATCGCGTCGACGGTCTGCTTCTCGTCGAAGTCCTCCGAACCGGCGATCGACGGCACGAAGCCGACCAGCATGCCGTCCCGCATGACCTGTGCCTCCAGGCCGGCGGTGCCGTCGGAGTCCCAGACCGCCTGCCGGCCGTCGGGCAGCGAGACCCGCACTCCGAACTGGTAGGTCCCGGCCCGCTCCATGTAGGCGTCGACGCCCTGCTCCCGCAGCCGGTCGGTCACCCGGCGCGCCTCGTTCTCCTCCATCTCCTGCGACAACGCAGGCCGGCGCTATCCGGTTCCGGCCTCAGCGCTGCTCGGTGGCCAGCTGCAGGTACGGGTTGCCGGCCCGCTCCCGCCCGACCGTGGTCTGCGGCCCGTGCCCGGGCAGCACCACGGTCGCGTCGTCCAGCGGCAGCACGACCCGGGCCAGCGAGTCGAGGATCGCCGGGTACGACCCGCCGGGCAGGTCGGTGCGGCCGATCGAGCCGGCGAACAGCAGGTCGCCGGAGAACAGCAGCGGCTCGTCGGCGGTCTCCGCGCTGAACACGACCGAGCCGAGCGTGTGCCCGGGCGCGTGCCGCACGCCGAGGCTCAGCCCGGCCAGCTCGAGGGTCTCGCCGTCGGCCAGCTCGCGCAGGTCGGCCGGCTCCGCGGTCGGCAGGCTCGGCATGCCCATCAGCGGCGTGCCGGGCGGGGCGCCGAGCCAGCGCAGCGGGTCGGTGAGCTGGCCGCGGTCGTCGGGGTGGATCCAGGCCGGCACGTCCCTGGCCTCGCAGACCGGCACCACCGAGTAGGTGTGGTCGATGTGCCCGTGGGTCAGCAGCACCGCCACCGGGTGCAGCCGGTGCCGGTCGAGCAGGTCCGCCAGCGGGTCGGTCGCCTCGATGCCGGGGTCGATGACGACGCACTGCTCCCCCGGCCCGGGCGCGACGACGAAACAGTTGGTGCCGGGCGGGCCGGCCGGGAACCCTGAGACGAGCACCCGGCCAGCCTAGAGAGCCGGGCCGGGTCGCGCGGTCAGCGGCCCGGGCTCGGCGTCGACCCGGTGAGCACCTGCGCCTCGGCCACCGTCAGCGCCCAGCCGGTGTTCGCGGTCAGCGTGTCCGGGGCGCCCGGGATGTCGATCGGGTTGCCGCCCTGCTCGTAGTGCACCGCCCAGGTGCGGGTCACCGTGCCCGAGTATCGCGCGGACGCCTTCCGGTAGGTGTGCGTGCAGTCGCTGCCGCCGGCCGACCCGTACGGCGTGCCGGCGCCGGCGCAGCTGATCGACCCGCCGTCGCCGGTGGTCCACCTGGTGCCGTCCGGCCGGGCCACCGCGACCAGGCCCTCGGCCGAGCTGCCGCGCAGCTCGCCGAACGTGCCCGGGGCCAGCCACAGCCAGGTCTCCAGCCCGACGATGCCGCGGGTGTCCGGGCTGTGCCGCACCTGCGCACCCGGCGGCGCCAGGTTTCCGTACGCCTCCTGGGCCTGGACGATCAGCGGCCGCGGCTGCGTCCCGCCGGTCTGCACCCACTCCTTGGTGAACACGCCGTTCTTGTGGCAGATCATCACCTGCCACTCCTTGCCCGGCTCCGGGTCCGTGGTCGGCAGCGCCAGCGGCACGACGTTGGTCGTGTACGCGCAGGGGAAGCCGCCGGAGCAGAAGTACGGACCGTCGCCCGGACCGGGCGTCACCTCGTCCTGCCCGCAGTCCTCCTCCTGGCCGCCGCCCGGGGTGCCGGGCTGGCCGGGGTGGGTGTGCTCGCAGACCAGGTGGTAGGTGATCGAGCCGTCCGGGTTCTTCGTCGCCTCCTGGTGGCAGTGCGGCGGGTCGGCCGCGGCCGGGCCGGCCAGCATGGCGGCGGAGACGGCCGTGGCCGTCACCGTGGCCAGGACGGTGGCCAGCAGCAGGAGCAGACGGCGCATCAGCAGCCCCCCAGTGCGGTGTGGTTCACGACGAGCCAGCCGGCGCCGGACCGGCGCAGGGTGTAGCGGGCCCGGTAGCGGCCGGTGCCGCTCTCCTCGGTCACGTCGATCGGCTGCCCGGTGTCCAGGCGTACCGGGTTCCACGCCGAGATGTCGTAGCAGTCCTCGATCGTGGCGGTGGACCCGGTGACCTTCGCCGGCCGCGGCGAGTGCGCGACCTCGCCGCGCAGGCTGAGCTTCTGGACCTTGTTGCGGGCCACGGTCGCCCGCACCCGGGACAGCTCCGGGTCGGCGACGGCGGCTGCGCAGCGCGGCCAGGCTCGGGTCGGCGGCCCGGTTGGCCGCCACCACCGCGTCCCAGAACCGCAGGTACGACGCCAGCACCGGGTCGTCGCTCTGGACCGCGTCGGTGGACGCCGTGGCCGCCGGAGTGGACGCCGCGGCCGGCCCGGCCGGCAGCTCGCTCGGGCCGTCGCCGCCCCCACCGCAGGCGGCCAGCGACAGGGCGAGAGACAGCGCCAGCATCACTGTCCGCAGCGGCCGACCCACTCTCCGTTTCCTCCCGTATTGCCAGGCTCGTCCGGAGGATCCTAGCTTGCCGGACCTTAGCGTATTTCCGGCCCGGGCGCGCCGACCGGCACCACCGGCTGGCCTGCGGACTGCCGGGTCAGGTTCGGCTGCTTGACGGGTGTGGTGCATGGATGCGACTCAGGCGTGCAGGGTGGGCCGGTAGATGAGCTCCTGGGTGTGGCCGTCGAGCGTCCGGCTCTCGATCAGCTCGAGGTCGAAGTCGGCCGCACCCTGGAAGATCGGGTCCACTCCGGTCTGCCCGGTGATCACCGGGAAGAGCGTCACCTGGACGCGGTCGACCAGACCGGCGGCCATCAGCGCCCGGTTCATCGACAGGCTGCCGTTCGAGCGCAACGGCAGCTCGGACTCCTCCTTGAGCCGGGCGACGACGTCGACGGCGTCGCCGCTCACGAGGGTCGCGTCCGGCCAGTCGAGGGGTCCTTCCAGTGTCGTCGACACCACCGTTGTCGGCAGGCTCCTCATCCGGGTGTTCACCGGGTCACCCACCAAGGACTCCTCGGTGCTCGGGCCCAGCAGCTGCACCATCTGCCGAAAGGTGTTGGCCCCGAAGACCATCCGCTGCTCCTCGCCGTACAGGGCGAGGCGGCGGTCGAGAAACTCGGGGCCTTGCTTCCCCCAGTAGCCGCCCCAGTCGCCGCCGCTGTAGGAGCCGAAGCCGTCGAGGCTGGAAACGATGTCGAAGGTGTAGGTGGCGGTCATGATGCATCCTCGTGTCCACGCGCCGTTTCCGCACGAATCGACACTCTCGTCCGAGAGATCCGATGTTGCCGGACCTTACCGTATTCACAGGTTCGCGGGGCCGGACTGCCGCCGGGACGGATAGGCAGGCGTCCTACACTGCCGCCACATCCCGGTTCGATCCCGCCCGGCAGGAGCAGCTGTGCCCACGACCAAGCAGCGCCGCGAGACCGCTCGCCGGCGCCTGGAGCGTCAGATCCAGCGCCGCCAGGAGGCGGCCGCGGCCCGCAAGCGACGCAACCTCGTCATGGCCGCCGGCCTCGGCGTGGTCGTCGTCGTCGCCGCGGTGGTGCTGGTGGTCACGCAGGTGGGCGGCAACGACAGCACGACGGCCGCGGCGCCGACCCCGAGCGCGAGTCCGAGCGCCTCGACGGCGGCGGCCAAGGGCGACTGCACGTACACCAAGGGCGGCACCGCGATCAAGAACGTCGGCCAGCCGGCCAACGGCAAGGTCGCCACGAGCGGCACGGTGACCGTCGACGTGGCCACCACCCAGGGCAACATGACCTTCGCGCTCGACCGGGCGAAGGCGCCGTGCACCGTCAACAGCTTCACCTACCTGGCCGGGAAGAAATACTTCGACAACACCCCGTGCCACCGGCTGACCACCGCCGCCAACTTCGGCGTGCTGCAGTGCGGCGACCCGGGCGGCTCCGGCAGCGGCGGGCCCGGCTACGCGTTCGGCGACGAGCTGGACAAGAACGGGAAATACACCAAGGGCGTGCTGGCGATGGCCAACAGCGGCCCGAACACCAATGGCAGCCAGTTCTTCATCGTCTACAAGGACACCCAGCTGGCCCCGAACTACACGATCTTCGGGACGGTCACCAAGGGTCTGGACGTGGTGGAGAAGGTGGCCAAGGGCGGCACCGCGTCCGGTGACGACGGCAAGCCGAAGACCGCGATCTCGCTGAAGACCGTCACGGTCGCCAACTGACGCGGCCCGGGCCGCGCGCCGCCGGTCAGACCGGGGGCGCGTGGTCCGCGCTGCGGGCGACCACGTGCTCGGCGTCGACCCTGCGGTCGGCGACCGCCGCGTACAGCTCTTCGAGGTGCCGGTGGCCGAGCTCCAGCGTGGTCACCAGCAGCGAGCCGTCCTCGACCGCGCTGTCCAGCGACACCCCGCCGGCGGCCGCGAACGCCACCTCCAGCGCGTGCCGGCCGCGCTCGATCACCACGTCCCGGCTCTGCTCGGCGAACCACTGCTGGATCCGCACCGCCGCGTTGGGCGTGCGCACCGAGGTGAGCCAGTCCCGGGACGGGCCGGGATTCTCCGACTCGGAGGTGAGGATCTCCACCAGGTCGCCGTCGGCCAGCGGGCTGGACAGCCGGACCAGCCCGCCGTTGACCCGGGCGCCGATCGTGCGGTGGCCGACCGAGCCGCCCAGCGCGTACGCGAGGTCGACCGGGGTGGCGCCGGCCGGCAGCGGCACCGCGTCGCCGCCGCCGGTGAACACGAGCATCTCCGGGCCGCCGCCGAGGTCGTCGCGCAGGGTGCGGATGAACTCGGCGGCGTCGGCGACCTCCCGTTGCCAGGCCAGCAGCCGGCGCAGCCACTCCATGTCCCGCCCGCCGGCCGCGCCGAGCGCGCCGGGTCGCTCGGCCGCCTGCAGGTGCGCGGCGACGCCGTGCTCGGCGACCCGGTGCATCGACTCGGTCCGGATGAGCACGTCGACCGGCTCGTCGCCGGGGCCGAGCACGGTCGTGTGCAGCGACTGGTAGAGGTTGAACTTCGGCACCGCGATGTGGTCCTTGAACCGGCCCGGGACCGGCCGCCAGCGCCCGTGCACGAGCCCGAGGACCGCGTAGCAGTCGGCCGGGATCCCGTCCGGGACGAGGACCAGGATCCGGGCCGCGTCGAGCAGCTCGGCGCCGCTGCCGCCGCGCTCCCGGCTGGTCCGGTACGCGGAGTAGAGGTGCCGCGGCCGCTCGGTCACCCGGGCGCCGATCCTGGCCGCGCGCAGCTCCGGGGCCAGCTCGGCCGCGACCGCGGCGGCGATCCTGGCCCGGTGCGGGCGGCGCTCCCGGTCCAGCCGCGCGGTCGCGTCCGCCTCGGCCGGCTGCAGCACGGCGAAGCAGAGGCCCTCCAGCTCCCGCTTGAGCACGTGGATGCCGAGCCGGTCGGCGAGCGGGACCAGCACCTCCTGGGTGGCCCGGGCGATCCGCTGCTGCTTGTGGACCGGCTGGTAGCGCAGGGTCCGCATGTTGTGCAGCCGGTCGGCCAGCTTGATCACCAGCACCCGCAGGTCGCGGCCGCCGGCGACGATCATCTTCCGGAGCGTCTCGGCCTCGGCGTCGGCGCCGAAGCGGACCTTGTCCAGCTTGGTCACCCCGTCGACGAGGTGCGCGACCTCGAGGCCGAAGTCCTGCTGGGTGCGGGCGAGCGTGTAGCCGGTGTCCTCGATCGTGTCGTGCAGCAGCGCGGCGGCGAGGGTCGTGGTGTCGAGGCCGAGGTTGGCGAGGATCATCGCGACGGCGAGCGGGTGGGTGATGAACGGCTCGCCGGACTTGCGGCGCTGGCCGCGGTGCTGCTCCTCGGCCACCGCGTAGGCCCGTTCCAGGGTCGGGACGTCGGCGTCGGGGTGCTGCTGCACGTGCACGCTGACCAGCGGGGGCAGGGCGCCGCCGGTGGCCGGCAGCCGTCGCCCCGCGCCGACCCAGCCGCCCAGCACGCCGCGTACCCGGCGGTGCAAGGGAAGATGCTCGTCCCCCACCGCCTCCCCCACCCCGGCCATGTCACCGGCGGTCCGGCCGGCACCCGGGCCGCCGCCACGGGAGCGACGGCCGGCGCGACCGCTGAGCCGGCCGGGGCGCGAGACCGGAGCCGCCCCTGCGCTGCCGGGGTGGTCGGCGGCCGGGGTCGAGGCGGTGCCGCCGGTGGCGGCCGGGGAGGCGGGCGGGCGGCCGGGCGGGGCGGGCGCGCGATTGCCGGGCGGGGCGGCACCGGGGGCCGTGGTGGTGGGGCGGTCGGTGCGGGTCAGGTCGGGGGCGGAGCGCGGGGGCGGGTCGGGGTCGGTGCAGGCGCAGCGACCGGTCGAGCGAGGACCCGCCGGCTTGGGCGGGGTCCGCCGACCTCGGATCGCCGCTCACCGGCAGCTTCCGCACGGCGTCGCGGCGCCGGCCCCGTCCGTCTCGTCGTTGGGCGCGCCGAGCACGAAGACCGGCAGGCCGAGCGGCACGGTCGCCGACCGCCGCGGCCGGCCGACCGCCGCCACCATCCCGGGGTCGAAACCGTCCAGCGCGACCGGCCCCAGCGACGCCGCCTCGCGCAGCACCGCGACCGTCCGCTCCCGCAGCGTCGGCACCCCGGCACTGAGCCGGCGCACCCGGGCCAGGTGCGGCTCCATCGCCTCCGCGCCGGTCCGCACCGACACCTCCCGGAGCACCTCGACCGCCCGGTAGAACGAGACCGACGCCTCCCAGGCCGCCGTACCGAACTGCCGCTTGTCGGTCTTGACCTGGTTGCAGCCGAGGTAGCGGCAGGCGTGGTAGAGGTCGCCGGCCTCGGTGACCACCCGGTCGGAGGACCGCCCACCGGTGGCGAACGGCATCGCCGGACAGAGGTGCGGCGAGTCGGCCATTCGCTGCAACTGGTTGCGGGCCGGGTCCTGCACCACCTTCCACCGCTCGGCGTCCGGGTCCCAGTCGGCGAACGCGGCGTCGGTGTCCGGGCTGTGCACGTTGCACAGCGACACCGAGCCGCGCCCGGCCGGCCCGTCGTTGGCGTAGACGTACACCTGCGGGACGTCCATCGCCGGGCAGGCGTGGAAGGGCTTGGTCGACGCGACCCCCTCCTCCACCGCCGCCACGTGGGTCAGGTAGGCGTCGGCGAGCTCGTCGTCGCCGATGACCCGGCTGCGCAGCTCACTCTCGGTGAAGTAGATGAGCGGGAAGTTGAAGTGCACCAATTCGTCACGGTGCGTGTCCCGGAACTCGTACAGCCGTTCACACAGCGTACGCCAGGCGAGCGGGTCGAGATGGTCGAGGCCCTTGGCGAGGAAATCGGGAGTGCCCTCCACTGAACCGCTGTGGAAAGCAAAACCGCGCACTCCCATCTCCCACAGTGCGCGCACCGTTTCAAGAACGGTCAAGTAATTGCGCGGCCAAACGGTGACTTGCACCTTGACCGGCGCGCCGGTCGCGACGGCCCGCTCGATCGTGGCGATCGTCCGGCGGAACGCGCCCTTGCTGCCCCGCAGCGCGTCGTTCACCTCGGGGTCGATCGAGTCCAGGCTGACGATGACCTTGTAGAGGTCGCCGGCGCCCAGCGCTTGCCCGAAGGTCCGGTCGAAACGCGCGGGCGAGCTCGCGCCGTTGGTGATGGACATGGTCGTCAACCCGACCTCGGCCGCGTAGGCAAGCTTGGCCGCGGACCCCTCGGGATCCATCGTCGGTTCCGCACCGAGAAGGTAGAAATCCTGCAGTCCCGCACCGAGTCCGCGCAGATGGCCGGTGAAGTCCTCCCACGGCACGCGACTCCGCAGGTTTCCGCTGACCGGCGCGATCGAGGGCCGGTCCAGCCGCTCGCCGGTGTAGCAACCGGGGCAGCGCAGGTTGCACCGGTCGTCGCCCTGGTAGGTCACCCGGAGGATCTCCCGCTCGTCCAGCCAGGCCGGCGAGTAGGGCGACGGGTGTTGGTTGACCCGGACGAGCACCGGCGGCAGCTCGTCGGCGGCCGGGTCGACGACGCCGGCCCGGTCCTGCACGGGGCTGTAGCGGTCAGTCGACGACCAGGCGATCCGTCGGCCCGCTGCCATTGCGCTCCATCTCCGGTACGTCGGTGGACTTCCGTCGAGCGGGCACGACACTGCCCCGTCCCCGCGCGATCAAGGTTTATTCAGACACCTATCGCCAGTCAATGCAATAACGACTTTGAGTGCCGTTATAAGTGCAGGGAGTAAGCAATTTCGCTCTCCACACCACGTTGAGTCATCACGACACAGCGTGACAGGCCGGTCCGGTCACCGGACACAATGCATACGCAGAGTGATCGAAGAGGTCAGAAAGCGGTCGGTCGACGGGCCGTCGTCACGTACCCGACGTGAGGCGGTACACGTCGTACACACCCTCGACCGAGCGGATCGCCTTCAGAAGGTGACCGAGATGCTTCGGATCACCGAGCTCGAAGGTGAACCGGCTCACCGCGACCCGGTCCCGGGACGTCGTGACCGACGCCGACAGGATGCTGATCCGCTCGTCGGAGAGCACCCGGGTCACGTCGGAGAGCAGCCGGTGCCGGTCCAGCGCCTCGACCTGGATCGCGACGAGGAACACCGAGTCGGTCGACGGCGCCCACTCCACCTCGACGATCCGCTCCGGCTCGGCCAGCAGCGAGGCGGCGTTGGTGCAGGTCTTGCGGTGCACGGACACGCCGCCGCCGCGGGTGACGAAGCCGAGGATCTCGTCGCCGGGCACCGGCGTGCAGCACTTGGCCAGCTTGACCCAGACGTCCGAGGCGCCCTTGACCACGACGCCGGGGTCGCCGGCCGGCCGGCGCCGCCCGGTCCGCGCCGGGACCGCGGTCTCGGCGATGTCCTCCACCGCGCCCTCGGAGCCGCCGAGCGAGGCGACCACCTTCTGCACCACCGAGGTCGCCGAGACGTGCCCCTCGCCGACCGCCGCGTAGAGCGCGGTGACGTCCAGGTAGCGCAGGTCGCGGGCAAGCGTGGTCAGCGCGTCGCCGCCGAGCAGCCGCTGCAGCGGCAGGCCGGCCTTGCGCATCGCCCGGCTGATCGCGTCCTTGCCGGACTCGATCGCGTCCTCGCGCCGCTCCTTGGCGAACCACTGCCGGATCTTCGTCTTCGCCCGCGGGCTGGCGACGAACGACAGCCAGTCCCGGGACGGGCCGGCCTGCTCGGACTTCGAGGTGAACACCTCGACCGTGTCGCCGTTCTCCAGCGGCGACTCCAGCGCGACCAGCCGGCCGTTGACCCGGCCGCCGATGCAGCGGTGGCCGACCTCGGTGTGCACGGCGTACGCGAAGTCGACCGG
Organism: uncultured Actinomycetota bacterium; assembly: GCA_963770145.1. Classification (GTDB taxonomy): domain Bacteria; phylum Actinomycetota; class Actinomycetes; order Mycobacteriales; family CADCTP01; genus CADCTP01. Next base: position 615,580 of record CAVYOJ010000014.1, read on the forward strand.
GGTGGACCCGGACGGCAGCGCGATCACGTCGCCCTTCGGGGTGAAGACGAACACCTCGCGGGAGCCGAGGTCGAACCGCAGCGACTCCAGGAACTCCCCCGGCTCCTGGGTCTCCCGCTGCCAGTCCAGCAGCTGCCGCAGCCAGAGCAGGTCCTCGCCGCCGGGCGTGCCCGCGAGTGACGACCTCGTTCTTGGTCTCCTTGTACTTCCAGTGCGCCGCGATGCCGTACTCGGCGGTGCGGTGCATGGCCAGCGTCCGGATCTGCAGCTCGACCGGCTTGCCCTCCGGGCCGATCACCGTCGTGTGCAGGGACTGGTACATGTTGAACTTCGGCATCGCGATGTAGTCCTTGAACCGGCCCGGGACCGGCTGCCAGGTCGCGTGCACCACGCCGAGGGTCGCGTAGCAGTCGCGCACCGAGTCGACCAGGATCCGGATGCCGACCAGGTCGTAGATGTCGGTGAAGTCGCGGCCGCGGACGATCATCTTCTGGTAGATCGAGTAGTAGTGCTTCGGCCGGCCGGTCACGGTCGCCTTGACCCGGGCCGCGCGCAGGTCGGCGGAGACCCGCTCGACCACCCGGGCCAGGTAGGTGTCCCGGGACGGGCGCGCGCTCGGCGACCAGCCGGACGATCTCGTCGTACCGCTTCGGGTAGAGGGTGGCGAAGGCCAGGTCCTCCAGCTCCCACTTCACGGTGTTCATGCCGAGCCGGTGCGCGAGCGGGGCGAGCACCTCGAGCGTCTGCCGGGCGATCCGCTCCTGCTTGTCGGGCTTGAGGAAGCGCAGCGTGCGCATGTTGTGCAGCCGGTCGGCGAGCTTGATGACCAGCACCCGCGGGTCGCGGGCCATCGCGACGATCATCTTGCGGATCGTCTCGGCCTCGGCGGCGTCGCCGTACTTGACCTTGTCCAGCTTGGTGACGCCGTCGACGAGGTGGGCGACCTCGGCGTCGAAGTCGCGCTTGACGTCCTCGAGCGTGTAGCCGGTGTCCTCGACCGTGTCGTGCAGCAGCGCGGCGACCAGCGTGGTCGTGTCCATGCCCAGCTCGGCCAGGATCGTCGACACGGCGAGCGGGTGGGTGATGAACGGGTCGCCGGACTTGCGGAGCTGGCCGCGGTGGTGCTCCTCGGCGATGTCGTACGCCTTCTGCAGGATCTTCAGGTCGGCCTTCGGGTGCGCGGCCCGGTGGGTCGCGACCAGCGGCTCGAGGACCGCCTGGATGCCGGACGGGCGCTGGCCGCCGGCGGTGAGCCGGCGGGCGAGCCGGGCCCGGACCCGGCGCCGGTAGGTCGTGGGGTCGGCCATCCCGGGCATCGCCGCGGTGTCGGTGGTGTCCGGCTCGTCGTCGAGCAGCAGCGGCAGGCCGGGCAGCGGCTGCGTCGGGTAGGGGTCGGCCTCGAACTCGGCCTCCTCGCTGACCTCGTCGTCCGCCGCGGTCAGGCCGGGCTCGCCGCCGCTCGCCGAGCCTCGGGCGCGCTGCCGTTGGCCGAGGCGGCCGGCGCCGGCGGGGCGGCACCGTTCGGCGAGCCGGCCGGGCCGCCGGCCGCCGAGGTCCGAGGTCGCCGAGGTCGCGCCGTCGGGCGAGGCGACCGCACCCGCGCCGGGCGTGGGGACCCACTCGCGCCGTCGGGCGAGACGGACACGCCCCGCGCCGTCGGGGCGACCGACGGCCGCGCTGTCGGGCGAGGCGGCCGCGCTGCCGGGCGAGGCGGCCGCGGGCGCGATGTCCGGCGGGGCGGCTGCGGGGGTCGTGTCGTCCGGAACGGTCCCGGTTTGCGCGCTGCCGTTCGGGGACGGCGCGGCGCCGTTCTGGGCGAGCGTGGTCTGGTCCGGGCGCGCCTCATCGCCGGCCGGCCGGTCCTGATCGGACCCGGTGCGTGCCGCTGCAGGGGCGAGGTCGGAACTCAGAGCCGCTCCCCTTCCGTCGCGGACCTGACCTCACCCAGTGTACGGGCGTCAGGCGTGCGGCGTCGTGGACGACGCCCGTGTCGCCCGATCGGCGCAACAGACCGTCGCCGACGGCTACCCGGTGAGCACGGTCTGGACGTCGAGGTCCGCCAACCGGTCCCGGCCGCCGAGCGCGGTCAGCTCGACCACGACCGACACCCCGACCAGCTGGCCGCCGGCCCGCCCGACCAGGTCGGCGGCCGCGGCCAGCGTGCCCCCGGTGGCGAGCACGTCGTCGACCAGCAGCACCCGCTTGTGGTCGGCGAACGCGTCCTCGTGCACCTCGACGACCGCCTCGCCGTACTCCAGCTGGTACGCGGCCGAGACGGTCCGCCAGGGCAGCTTGCCGGCCTTGCGGATCGGCACCACGCCGGTCCCGGACGCGACCGCGACGGCGGCGGCGAACAGGAACCCGCGCGCCTCCACGCCGGCCACGACGTCGAAGCCGGCCTCCGCGTGCCGGTCGGCGATGGCCCGGCCGACCTCGCCGAACAGCGGCCCGTCGGCGAGCAGCGGGGTCAGGTCCTTGAAGACGATGCCCGGCTTGGGGAAGTCCGGCACGTCCCGCAGCTTGGCGGCGACGCGCCCGGCCAGGTCGGTCACCGGCGTTTCTTCGCCGACGGCCGCCCGCCGCCGCCCCGCTTCTGCGCCGGCCGCTTCTGCGGTCGGGCCCCTGGCCGCGGCGTGCTGGAGCCGGCGCCCCGACCGGCGGGGGCCGGCGCCTCCGGCGCCTCCGCCGGCTCGTCGACGAATTCCTCGGACTCGGCCGCCGGCGCGGCCTCGGCGTCGAGCAGATCCTCGTCCTCGTCGGCCACGGCGGTACGCCCGCGGCGGGCCTTGGTCGCGGTCGCGGTGGCCGCCGCCGCGGCGGTGCGGGCGGGCGCCTTCTGCCGGCGGGTGGTGCCGGCCGGCGCCTCGCCCCGGGCCTCGGCGGCCCGCCGCTGCGCGACCCGCTTGGCCAGCGCCTTGTACTTCGGCTCCCGCTCCTTGAGCTCGCAGACGATCGGGGTGGCCAGGAAGATCGACGAGTAGGCCCCCGACGCCAGGCCGACGAACAGCACCAGCGCCAGGTCCTTGATCGTGCCGACGCCGAGCAGGCCGGCGCCGACGAACAGCAGCCCGGCCACCGGCAGCAGCGCGATCAGCGAGGTGTTGATCGAGCGCATCAGCGTCTGGTTGACGGCGAGGTTCGCCGCCCCCGAGTACGTGATGCGGGAGCCGCCGAGGATGCCGCGCGCGTTCTCGTCGACCTTGTCGAACACGACGACCGTGTCGTACAGGGAGAAACCGAGGATGGTCAGCAGGCCGACGATCGTGGACGGGCTGACCTCGAAGCCGACGATCGAGTAGATGCCGGCGGTGAGCAACAGGTCGTGGAACAACGCCGCGATCGCGCCGACCGCCATCTTCCACTCGAACCGGATCGCGATGAATATGCAGACCGCGATCAGGAAGAACACCAGGCCGCGGATCGCCGCCTTGGTGATGTCGCTGCCCCAGGACGAGCTGACGGCCTGCGACGTTGACCTGCTGGCCGAAGCGGGTCTGCAGCGCGTTCTCGACCTTGTCCTGGTCGGCCGGGGTGAGCTCGCCGGCCTTGACGACGATCGACCGGGTGCCGCCGGCGCCGACCACCTGCGGGGTGTTCTGCACGTCCGCCCCGGCCTGCTCGGCGACCTGCTGCACCTCCGCCGGCTGCGCGGTCGTGGCCTTGAACTGGAACTGGGTGCCGCCGTCGAACTCGATGCCGAAGTTGAAGCCGCGGAAGATGAAGCTGCCGACGCAGAGCAGCAGCAGCACCGCGGAGACCCAATACCACCGCTTGCGGTGGCCGATGAAGTCGAAGACGGCCTCGCCCGCGTTCAGCCGGCGGAACACGCTCAGCATTGCTCAGGACTCCTTCGCCGGGACGCGGCCGCGGCGGCCGGCGGCGGTGCGGGCAGGGGGTCGGGTCGCGGCGGCGGCGCGCTCGGCGGCGGCCCGCTCGGCCGCGACCTTCTGCACCGCGCCGAGCCCGGAGATCCGCGGCGACATGAACGCCTTGTTGCGGGCGAACAGCGTGACGACCGGGTGGGTGAACAGGAAGACGATCACCAGGTCGAGGACCGTCGACATGCCGAGGGTGAACGCGAAGCCCTTCACCGTGCCGGCGGCCAGGTAGTAGAGGATCGCCGCGGCGAGGAACGAGACCGCGTCCGCGGACAGGATCGTCCGCCGGGCCCGCACCCAGGCCCGCGGCACCGCCGACCGCGGCGATCTGCCCTCGCGTATCTCGTCCTTCAATCGTTCGAAGAACACGACGAACGAGTCGGCTGTGATGCCGATCGCGACGATGAACCCGGCGATGCCGGCCAGGGTCAGCGTGAAGCCGATCTGCCGGCCGAGGATGACCAGCACCGCGTACACCAGGATGCCGGACAGGATCAGGCTGGCGATCATCACCAGGCCGAGCGCGCGGTAGTAGAGCAGGCTGTAGATGAACACCAGGGCGACGCCGATGCCGCCGGCGAGCAGGCCGGCCTTGAGCTGGTCGGAGCCCAGCGTCGGCGAGACGGTCAGCGCCTCCTGCTGCTCGAAGGTCAGCGGGAGCGCGCCGTACTTGAGCACGTTGGCCAGGTCCTCGGCGTCGCTCTGGGTGAAGCTGCCGGTGATCTGGGTCTGGCCGTTGATCGTGCCCTGGATCGCCGGCGCCGAGATCGTCTTGCCGTCGAGCACGAACGCCACGTTGTTGGCCGGGTCGTTGGGCGTCACGGTGACGTTGTGCTGGGAGGTGTAGCGGGCCCAGGTCGCCTGGCCGCTGCTCTTGAAGTCGAGCGAGACCGTCCACTGCGGGCTGGTCGAGGTCGGCGCGACCGCGGACGCGCCGGCGATCTCGGTGCCCTCGATGATCGCGGGCGCCAGCAGGTATTTGGAGCCGCCGTTCTGGTCGCACGAGGCGATGACGTCGGTCGGCTTGTCCAGGCTGGCGCTGGCGCCGGAGTTGGGCGCGCAGGTCAGCTTCTCGAAGTCGGCCAGGGCCTGCGCGTACTGCTTCGGGTCGACGCCGGCCGGCGGGGTCGCCGGGGGCCCTGCGTCGGCCGGGGCGGTCGCGGCCGGGGCGGTCGCGGCCGGGGCGCTCGCGGGCGGCGGGACGGTGTTGGTCACGGCCCCCCCGCTGGGCGTCGGGGCCGGCGCGAAGCCCTGCGGCGTGGCCGACCCGGACGGCTGCGCCGAGGCCGACGCGGACGGCGCCGCGCGAGCCGGACGTGCTGGCCGACGGGGTGGCCGCGCCGGACGGCGGGGTCGCCGCGGCGGCCGCGCTGTAGATCACCGGCCGCAGCCGCAGCTGCGCGGTCTGGCCGACCGACTTGGCCGCGTCACCGTTCGCGCCGGGGACCGAGATGACGATCCGGTCCGGGCTCTGGGTGACCACCTCGGCCTCGGCGACACCGAGGCCGTTGACCCGGCGCTCGATGATCTGCCGGGCCTGGTCGAGCGCCGCGCTGCTGGGCGGCTTGTTGTCGGTCGTCTGCGCCTGCAGGGTGACCTGGGTGCCGCCCTCGAGGTCGAGGCCGAGCTTGGGCGTCGACGAGTCGCCGGTGAAGAACACCAGCGCGTACAGGACCACAAGGATGCCGGCGAGGGCGCCGAGGTAGCGGCCGACAGGCAACGATCCGGACGGGGCGGCCACGGGGTGTCATCTCTCCTCGGTGCGGGTCCCGCCGCGGCGGGGCAAACGTTCCAGGGCCAGTATGACCCGGCCCGCTGTCGGTGCCTCTGTGCTGTCGCTCAGACGCTTCTGTGGGCTTGCTCAGACAGCGTCGGGCTCGCTGTCGGCGGTGGTGTCGTCGGACTCGGTCGCCGGCGCGGTCTTGATCTCCGCGATCGCGGCCTTGGCCCAGCGCACCGTGACCCCGGGCGAGATCTCGAGGTCGACGGTGTCGTCGCCGACGAAGGCGACGTTGCCGTACAGCCCGGACGTCGTCATCACCTCGGTGCCCGGCACGAGGGCCGCCTGGAGCTGTTGAGCGCGCTGCATGGCCCGGTTGCGCTGGCGCATGGGCAGCACCAGCAGGAAGACCACCGCGATCGCGATGAACAACAGGGGCACTAACTCAGCCATGACGGTCGGATCTCCTCCAGCTCACGACCGCTCCCGCCCGGGGGCGGGTCGGTCGGCAATCGCGGCAGTCTATACACAGCGTTGTTCGCTGCTTGGCGCAACGTGTCACGCCCGATGCCGGTTCCTTGCGACTCGAACCTACTCGAACAACAGCTGAGTGCCAGGTCCGGGCGGAGCCATACCGAGATGGGTCCAGGCGGCCGGAGTGGCCACCCGGCCGCGGGGCGTGCGGGCCAGCAGACCGGCCCGGACCAGGTACGGCTCGGCGACCTCCTCGACCGTGCGCTGCTCCTCCCCGACCGCGACCGCGAGCGTGCCCACGCCGACCGGTCCGCCGCCGAACCGGCGCACCAGCGCGTCGAGCACCGCCCGGTCCAGCCGGTCGAGGCCGAGCTCGTCCACGTCGTACACGGTGAGGGCGGCCCGCGCGGTCGGCCGGTCGACCACCCCGTCGGCGCGTACCTCGGCGTAGTCGCGGACCCGGCGCAGCAGCCGGTTGGCGATCCGCGGCGTGCCCCGGGACCGGCCGGCGATCTCCTCGGCGCCGTCCGGCTCCAGCCGCACCCCGAGCAGGCCGGCCGAGCGGGCCAGCACCTGCTCCAGCTCGGCCGGCTCGTAGAAGTCCATGTGCCCGACGAAGCCGAACCGGTCCCGCAGCGGCCCGGTCAGCAGCCCGGCCCTGGTGGTCGCGCCGACCAGCGTGAACGGCGCCACGTCGAGCGGGATCGCGGTCGCGCCCGGGCCCTTGCCGACCACGACGTCGACCCGGAAGTCCTCCATCGCGATGTAGAGGAGCTCCTCGGCCGGCCGGGCGATCCGGTGGATCTCGTCGACGAACAGCACGTCACCGTCGTTGAGCGCGGTGAGGATCGCGGCCAGGTCGCCGGCCCGCTCGATGGCCGGCCCGCTGGTCACCCGGATCGCGGCGCCGAGCTCGGCGGCGACGATCATGGCCAGGCTGGTCTTGCCCAGCCCGGGCGCGCCGGAGAGCAGCACGTGGTCCGGCGGCCGGCCGCGGCGCAGCGCGCTGGTGAGCACGAGCCCGAGCTGCTCGCGCACCTTGGGCTGGCCGACGAAGTCGGCCAGCCGCCGCGGCCGCAGCGCCGCCTCCAGCTCGCCCTCGTCCCGCTCCGCGTACGGGCTGGCCAGGTCGGTCTCCTCCACCTTCACCCACCTCCCGGTGGGAGCAGGTGTACGGAGGTGTGCGCCGGTGTCACCGCGGGCTCAACACCCGCAGCGCGGCCCGCAGCAGCGCGGGCACGTCCGCGTCGCCGGCCGCCGTCCGGGGCCACCGCGGTGACCGCCTCGTCGGCCTCCCGCGGCGACCAGCCCAGCCCGACGAGCGCCTGGCCGACCTGGTCCCGCCAGGGCGCGGTCGGGGTGAGCTCGGCCCGCGCGGCCGGCTCGATCGCGCCGATCTTGTCCCGCAGCTCCAGCACCAGCCGCTCGGCGCCCTTCTTGCCGATGCCCGGCACCCGGGTCAGCGCGGGCACGTCGGCGGTGGCGACCGCGCGGCGCACCTCGGTCGGCGGCAGCACCGACAGCACGGCCTGGGCCAGCCGCGGGCCGACGCCGCTGGCGGTCTGCAGCAGCTCGAAGACCGACCGCTCGTCGTCGTCGGCGAACCCGTACAGGGTCAGCGAGTCCTCCCGGACGACCAGGCTGGTGGCCAGCCGGGCCGGCTGGCCGACCCGCAGCCGGGCCAGCGTGCCCGGAGTGCAGGAGACGGCCAGGCCCACGCCGCCGACCTCGACGACCGCGCCGGCGGCACCGACCGCCGCGACCGTGCCGTGCACGCTGGCGATCACCGCGCCACCGCCGTGCCGCGCCGGGCCGGCGCCCGCGGGTCACCGGGCCTCCGCAGCCAGCGCGGCGGTCAGCCTGGCCTGCGCGGCGCCCCGCCAGAGCTGGCAGATCGCCAGCGCCAGCGCGTCCGCGGCGTCGGCCGGGCGGGGTCGATCGGGCAGCCGGAGCAGCCGGGTCACCATGGTCGTCACCTGGGCCTTGTCGGCCCGGCCGGAGCCGGTGACGGCCGCCTTGACCTCGCTCGGGGTGTGCAGCGCGACCGGGATGCCGGCCCGGGCGGCGGCCAGCACGGCGAGCGCCGCGGCCTGGGCGGTGCCCATCACCGTGCGCACGTTGTGCTGGCTGAACACCCGCTCGACCGCGACCACGTCCGGCGCGTGCGCCGCCACCGCGGCGTCGAGCGCGGCGGCGAGGGTCAGCAGCCGCTCCGGCAGGTCGGCGTCGGCCGGGGTGCGGACCACCTCGACGTGCACCAGCCGCAGCGGCCGGCCGGCGGCGCCCTCGACCACGCCGACGCCGCACCGGGTCAGCCCCGGGTCGACACCGAGCACCCGCATGGTCCTCCCTCACGCCCCGACACCGCCGAACAGTCGTTCGACACGCTACCGAGCCCCGGGACAGACTCCCGGCATGACGCGCGCGCCGATCGACCCCTCCTCCCTGGAGCCGGTGACACGGCCGCTGGACCAGGCGCGCACGCTGCCCGGGGCGGCGTACGCGTCGGCGGAGGTCTTCGAGTGGGAGCGGCGGCACTTCCTGGACGGATCATGGCTGTGCGTCGGCCGGGCGGACGACGTTCCCGTGCCGGGCGACCAGCGGGCGGTCCCGGTCGGGAGCACCTCGCTGCTGCTGGTCCGGGACGGCGACGGCGTGCTGCGCGGCTGGTTCAACGTCTGCCGGCACCGCGGCCACGAGCTGCTGGCCCCGGGCGCGACCCGGAAGGGCCGGGCGATCCGCTGCCCCTACCACGACTGGGTGTACGGGCTGGCCGGCGAGTGCCGGGCCACCCCGCGGTTCGGCAAGCACACCGACGACGGGATCGACCGGGCCGGGTTCGGCCTGGTGCCGGCGCGGGTCGAGCAGTGGCACGGCTGGGTCTTCGCGAACGTCTCCGGCGGGGCACCGCCGCTGGCCGAGCAGCTCGGCAACGCCGGCATGGTCGTCGACGGGTACGACGCCGGGCGGCTGGTGCTCGGCGCGCGGCACGAGTACGAGGTGGCGGCGAACTGGAAGGTGATCGTCGAGAACTACCTGGAGTGCTATCACTGCGCGCCGATCCACCCCGAGCTGTGCGAGGTCACCCCGCCGGACTCGGGTACCGGCTACCCGGCGGCGCCGGTCGGCAGCTGGGTCGGCGGCCCGCTGGCGCTGCGGGACGGCGTGCAGACCATGTCGCTGGACGGGCGCAGCCTCGGCGTGCCGATCCCCGGGCTGCCGGCCACCAGGACCCGCGAGGTCGGCTACGCGGCGCTGCTGCCGACGCTGCTGGTCAGCCCGCACCCGGACTACCTCATGACGCACCGGCTGGAGCCGCTGGCCGCGGGCCGGACCCGGGTCGAGTGCGCCTGGTTCTTCCCGCCCGAGGCGTGGGACCGGGCCGGCTTCGACCCGGCGTACGCGGCCGACTTCTGGGACCTGGTCAACCGGCAGGACTGGGCCGCCTGCGAGTCGGTGCAGCGCAACGCGAGCTCGCCCGGCTGGCGCCAGGGCCCGTTCTCCCCCTGGGAGAGCCGACGTCCACGCCGTGATGTCGACAGTCGCACGGGGTCGACTGGACAGCCGGCCGGTCGGCTGGACCGATCGGCGCGCCGTCGACGGCCCGCGGGCCCTGAAGGTGATGGGGTCCTCCGCCCTCGGCGGGGCTCGTTGGAAGAGGTCGGTCGAGACTCACCAGTGCACCCGAGCCACCGCCCGGGGGTTACGGGGCGCCGCCCCCGACATGACTCAGTCGACCAGGCGCCAGGACCTCGTCGCTCACGTCGAAGTTGGCGTAGACGTCCTGCACGTCGTCGAGGTCCTCGAGCGCCTCGACCAGGCGGAACACCCGGCGGGCGCCGTCCTCGTCGAGCGGCACGGTCACGCTCGGCATGAACTGCGCCTCGGCCGACTCGTACTCGATGCCGGCGCCCTGCAGCGAGGTGCGCACCGCGACCAGGTCGCCCGGCTCGCTGACCACCTCGAACGACTCGCCGTCGTCGTTGACCTCCTCGGCGCCCGCGTCGAGCACCGCGGTCAGCACGTCGTCCTCGGTCGTGCCCTCCTTCGGCACGATCACGACGCCCTTGCGGGTGAACAGGTAGGCCACCGAGCCCGGGTCGGCCATCGACCCGCCGTTGCGGGTCATCGCCGTGCGCACGTCCGAGGCGGCCCGGTTGCGGTTGTCGGTCAGGCACTCCACCAGCACCGCCACGCCGCCCGGCGCGTATCCCTCGTACGTGATGTTCTGGTAGTCGACCCCGCCGCCCTCGGCCCCGGACCCGCGCTTGACCGCGCGGTCGATGTTGTCGTTGGGGACGGAGGTCTTCTTCGCCTTCTGGATCGCGTCGTACAGCGTCGGGTTGCCGTTCGGGTCACCGCCGCCGGTGCGGGCCGCGACCTCGATGTTCTTGATCAGCTTCGCGAACAGCTTGCCGCGCTTGGCGTCGATCACGGCCTTCTTGTGCTTGGTGGTCGCCCACTTGGAGTGGCCGCTCATCTCCCGCTCCTCAATCGGACCCGACCTCGTCCCTCGGTCGGCTCAGCTCTCGTCGCTCCCCGCTCGCGCTGCGAGCACTCGCGCTCGCTCATGCGATGGACTCCTTCACGATCTCCACGAACAGCGCGTGCACCCGCGCGTCGCCGGCCAGCTCCGGATGGAACGAGGTGGCCAGCAGGCCGCCCTGTCGCACCGCCACGATCCTACCGGCGGCGGGCCCTGCCTCGACCGTGCCCAACACCTCGACGTCCGGTCCCACGGACTCCACCCAGGGCGCCCGGATGAACACCGCGTGGAACGGTCCGCCCGGCACGCCGGCGAGCGCGAGCGTCTCCTCGAACGAGTCGACCTGCCGGCCGAAGGCGTTGCGCCGGACGGTCACGTCCAGCCCGCCGAGGGTCTGCTGACCCTCTACCCCATCGAGAACGCGATCGGCGAGCAGGATCATCCCGGCACACGACCCGTACGCCGGCAGGCCGCCGGCTATCCGCTTGCGCAGCGGCTCCAGCAGGTCGAACGCGACCGCGAGCTTCGCGATCGTGGTCGACTCCCCGCCCGGGATCACCAGCCCGTCGACGGCGTCCAGCTCGCCGGCGCGGCGGACCGGCACCGGCTCGGCGCCGGAGTCGGCCAGCGCCGCGCAGGTGCTCCCGGACGTCGCCCTGCAGGGCGAGGACCCCGACTCTCACTCCATCCCCCGTTCGCCTCCGCAGCCGTGCCGCTGCGGGCGCGGCGGAACCGGGTCGGCGCGGCCGCGCCGGCTCACCAACCGCGGCCCGCGTACCGCTGCTCGGGAGCGAGCTCGTCCAGGCCGATGCCGACCATCGGCTCGCCCAGCCCGCGCGACACCTTCGCGATCACGTCCGGGTCGTCGTGGAACGTGGTCGCCTTGACGATCGCCTCGGCCCGCTTGGCCGGGTCGCCGGACTTGAAGATGCCGGAGCCGACGAACACGCCCTCGGCGCCGAGCTGCATCATCATCGCCGCGTCGGCCGGGGTGGCGATGCCGCCGGCGGTGAACAGCACGACCGGCAGCGTGCCGAGACCGGCGACCTCGGCCACCAGCTCGTACGGCGCGCGCAGCTCCTTGGCCGCCCCGTAGAGCTCGTCCGGGGCCAGCGTGGTCAGCCGGCGGATGCCGGCCCGGATCGAGCGCATGTGCCGGGTCGCCTCGACCACGTTGCCGGTGCCGGCCTCGCCCTTGGAGCGGATCATCGCCGCGCCCTCGGAGATCCGCCGCAGCGCCTCACCCAGGTCGGTCGCGCCGCACACGAACGGGACGGTGAACGCCCACTTGTCGATGTGGTGGGCCTCGTCGGCCGGGGTGAGCACCTCGGACTCGTCGACGTAGTCGACGCCGAGCGACTGCAGCACCTGGGCCTCGACGAAGTGGCCGATCCTGGCCTTGGCCATCACCGGGATCGACACCGTGTTGACGATGCCCTCGACCATGTCGGGGTCGGACATCCTGGCCACGCCCCCTTGGACGCGGATGTCGGCCGGCACCCGCTCCAGCGCCATCACCGCGACGGCGCCGGCGTCCTCGGCGATCTTGGCCTGCTCCGGCGTGACCACGTCCATGATCACGCCGCCCTTGAGCATCTCGGCCATGCCACGCTTCACCCGGGCGGTGCCGGTCTGGGGCGTGCCGGTCTGCGGCGTGCTGGTCGCGGTCGGGTCGAGCGGGCTGGCGGACATGGCCCCGATTCTACGTGCGCTCAGCGCACGCTGACCGGCGCGCCGGTGGCGGCGAGCAGCACCCAGGCACCGCCGGGGCGCAGCGTGAGCGGCTTGTGCGCCGCGTTCAGGTACGTGGTCGGCCCCCGCGCCCGGGGCCGGCTCCACCGCCCGGTCAGCATCCGGCCGTCGCGGAAGACCAGCACCGTGCCGGAGCCGACCGTCGAGGTGTAGACGGACGGGTTGCCGACCACGTCGACGTCGCTGCGGTCGACGTGCGCGCGGCTGAACGGGACGACCAGGTTCGGCGTGGCGATGACCCGGCCGGAGGCGGTCCGCCGGTACGAGCCGTCGGTGTTGACCTGCAGCCACAGCCGGGCCTGGGACGACCAGCGGAAGCGCACCGCGGTCCGCCCGACCAGGACCGAGACCGCGTTGACCCGGCGTGCCGTCGCCAGCGCCGGGTCGGTCGCCGACCAGCGCAGCCCGATGTCCCGCACCGAGGTCGCCCCGACCGCCGCGGCGGCGACCCGGCTGGTGTCGACCACGAGGTTGTACGGCGCGTGCCGGGCGCCGCCCAGCCGCCGGTACGCCCCGCCGACCCGCTGCGGCCCGGCGTCGAGCACCGGCGAGCGGCGCAGCACGCCGACCGGCCCGGCGGCGCCGCCGGAGTACGCCAGCGCCGGGCGGCCGTACGTGGCCAGCAGCTCGGGGTCGGCGTTGCGGACGCTGCGGACCGGGCCGACCACGGTCGGGTGCCGGCTGGCGAAGACCGCGGCCAGCCGGGTCAGGCCGGCCTCGACCTGCTCGACGTAGACGACGTCGGCGGACTCCAGCCCGATCTGCGGCCGGCCGTTCGCGGTGTCGTCGATCTTGACCACGACGACCGGCTGGGTCGGCACCCCGCGCAGGCCGGTCAGCGGGTTCACCGCGCGGCTTCGGCTTGGGTTTCGGCTTCGGCGTCGGCGACGGGGTGGGCGACCGGGTCGGGCTCGGCGTCGGGCTCGGCGTCGTCGGGCTCGGGGCCGCGGCCTGGTTGCTGCCGCTCGAACAGCCGGCCAGCAGGACCAACGCGATGCACCCGAGACCGAACCGCCGCACGCTCACCTCCTGCCGGAGGCGCGACCCTATCCCTGCGTCCGCTCCGGGTCGGGGACGGGGATGGTGTCGTCGATCTCGAAGAACACCGGCAGCGGCTCGGCGCCGGCGAGGCGCAGCAGCCGGGGCATCCGGCGGCGGCGCAGCGACACGGTGTCGCGGACCGCGTCGTTGTAGAACCGGCGGGCCAGCGCCACCCGGCGGGCGGCGTCGGTGAGGTCGGCCAGCAGCGCCGGGTCGGCGCCGGCCGGGATGTCCCGCAGCGCCCGGGACAGGTCGTTCTCCGCGGCCTCGCGGGTGCTGTCGTCGGCGTCCAGCGAGGCGGCGGCCAGCTCGAGCAGCCGAGCCTCCCGCTGCGGGCCGAGCGCGGTGTCCGGGTGCGAGGCGAGCGCCTGCAGCGCGGCGGCCCGCCGGACCAGCGCGGAGTCCAGCGCGGAGCGGGCCAGCGCGGTGCGGCCGTGCAACCGGTCCAGCCGGGTGACGGTCCAGCTCACCCACGCGAAGAGGACGACGGTCACGGCGACGGCCGCGATTATCACCTCCACGGGTGATCAGAGTAGGCGCTCTGCTCACTCTCCGAGGAGATCGGGGGTGGCCGACGTGTCCGGACTCACCCGCACCGGGTCGCGCGGCGACGACCGTCTCGTACACGGCGACGATCTGTTTGGCGACGACCGGCCAGTCGTACCCGGCCACCACGTCGGTGCCGACCCCGACCAGCCGCTGCCGCCCGGCCGGGTCGTCGAGCAGCCCGGCCAGGCCCCGCGCCAGCGAGCCGGGGTCGCCGGTGCGGAACAGCGTGCCGGCCCGGCCGTCGTCGAGCACCCGGCGGAACGGGTCGAGGTCGCTGGCCAGGATCGGGGCGCCGGCCGCCATCGCCTCCAGCAGGATGATCCCGAAGCTCTCGCCGCCGAGGTTGGGCGCGCAGTAGACGTCGACCGAGCGCAGCATCCGCGCCTTGTCCGCCTCGCTGACCTGGCCGAGCAGCTCCACCCGGCCGGCGAGCGCCGGCGGCAGCTCGGACAGCAGGTCCTCGGCGTCGCCGCGACCGGCCACCAGCAGCCGCAGCTCGGGCCGGTCCGGGGCGAGCCGGGCCAGCCCGTCGAGCAGCACCGGCATGCCCTTGCGCGGCTCGTCGTACCGGCCGAGGAAGCCGACCGTGCCCGGCCGCGGGTATCCCGGCAGCGGCTCGGCGGTGGCGTAGTGGGCGACCGCGACGCCGTTGGGGATCTCCACCGCGTCGCCGCCGAGGTGCTCGACCTGCAGCCGGCGGGCGGCCGCGGACACCGCGATCCGGCCGCTGATCTTCTCCATGAACGGCTGCAGCGGCCCGGAGAGCGCGGACAGCGTGCGGGACCGGGTCATCGAGCTGTGCCAGGTCGCGACGATCGGCCCGCGGGCGAGCATCAGCACGGTCAGCGAGAGGCTCAGCGTCGACGGCTCGTGCAGGTGCAGCACGTCGAACCGGCCCTCCCGCAGCCACCGGCGGGCCCTGGCCGCGGACACCGGGCCGAACTGCAGCCGGGCGACCGAGCCGTTGTAGCGGACCGGCAGCGCCCGCCCGGCCGAGACCGCGTACGGCGGCAGCGGCGTGTCCTCGTCGGCCGGGGTCAGCAGCGAGACCTCGTGGCCGAGCTCGATCAGCGCCTCGGCCAGGTCCCGGACGTGCGCCTGCACGCCCCCGGGGATGTCCCAGGAGTACGGACACACCAGCCCGACCCGCATCCGGTCACCCCGCGCCGCTGGGCTCGTCGGTACCGGGCCGGTTCGCTCCGCGCAGGTCTCCGGGCAGGTCGGCATCCGGCAGGTCGGCTCCGGGCAGGTCGCCGAGCCAGAGCCGCTGCAGCATGTGCCAGTCGTGCGGGCGGAGCGCGATGTCGGCCGCGAACGCGTCGGCGACCTCCTGGGTCGCGGCGGTCACCTTGTCCCGCAACCGGCCGGTGCCGGCGATCGGCACCTCCGGGTGGATCCGGATCCCCCAGCCGTCCGGGGTGAACCAGAGGCCGACCGGCAGCAGCGCCGCCCCGGTGCGTCGCCGCCAGCAGCGCCGGGCCGGCCGGCATCCGCGCGGTCGCGCCGAAGAACTCGACGTCGATCCCGCGCTTGGTCAGGTCCCGGTCGGCGAGCAGGCAGACCACCCGGTCGGCCTCGCGCAGCCGGTCCTTGAGCACGTCGCTGGGCGAGCGCTCGCCGCCGGTCAGCGGCAGCACCTCCATGCCGAGGCTCTCCCGGTAGGCGACGAACCGCTCGTACAGCGACTCGGGCTTCAGCCGCTCGGCCACCGTGCTCAGCGGCTGGCCGTGGTCGAGCAGCCAGACCCCGGCCGCTTCCCAGTTGCCGCAGTGCGGCAGGGCCAGGATCACGCCGCGGCCGCTGGCCACCGCCTTGTCCAGGTGGTCGCCGTCGATCACCTCGGTGCGCTCCCGGACCGTCACCGGCGTGATCCGGGACAGCCGGAACGTCTCCATCCAGTACCGCGCGTACGACCGCAGGGCCACGGCGGACCAGCGCGTCCAGGTCCGTGCCCGGCGGGACCACCCTGGCCAGGTTCGCCCGCAGCTGGCGCACGCCGCGGGTGTCCCGGCGCGCGGCCAGCTCGCCGACCGCCGCGAACGCGGCCGACGCGACCGGCTGCGGCAGCGCCCGCACCGCGGCCCAGCCGGCGGCGAAGGCTCCGTCGACCGCCCGTTCCCGCACACTCACCCCTGCTGCACCGCCCGGGACTGCCGGTGCACCTCGACCAGCCGCTGCCAGGCCGTGTACGCCGACAGGACGACCAGCGCCCACAGCGCGACCGCCTGCACGTACGGCACGCCGAGGCCGTCGAGCCCGGTGCCGACCAGCGCGGTGGTCAGCCGCTGCGGCCGCTCGATGAGCCCGACGTCGCAGCGCAGCCCGGCACCCTCCGCCCTGGCCTTGATGTAGGAGACGACCGAGCCGATCACGAGGCAGAGCAGGCAGGCCAGCAGCAGCGGCCTCGAGTCGCCGGCCCCGGCGAACCACCAGATGAGCGCGCCGAACACGGCCGCGTCGACGACCCGGTCGAGGGTCGAGTCGAGCACCGCGCCGAAGACGGTGGAGCCGCCCTGGGCCCGGGCGACCGAGCCGTCGACGAAGTCGAGCATCGCGAACGCCCAGATGACCAGCGTCCCGACGAAGAACACGCCGCGGGAGTAGAAGACGAGCGCACCGGCCATCGCGCCGAGCGTGCCGACCACGGTCACCGCGTTCGCGGTGACGCCGTGCTTGACCAGCCAGCGGATCAGTGGCCCCATCACCCGTCCCCAGCCGCTGCGGGAGAACAGGCCGCGGGAGAAGAGACCGGTCATGGTGGGGCCCACCTTAGTGGTGCAGCGGTACGCCGCGGGCCCTGACCGGCCCGCCGGCGCTCTGCCGGGACCTCAGTGTTTCACCGCCAAGTCCGTCAGAAGGCTTGTCGGTGAACAGGCGGAGGGTGTCGAATCGCAGGACGCGGGAGACCAGCACAGACGACCGGAGGCGGCCAATGGCGTCGAAAGGGTCCACCAAGGGAGCGGACCGGGGGGCGGTCGTCGCGGCGGCGGCGGTCGACCGCCCCGAGAAGCTCCGCAACGTCGCGGTCGTGGGCCACTCCGGCTCCGGCAAGACCACGCTCGTAGAAGGGTTGTTGCTGGCCACGGGCACGATCCCGCGCGCCGGCACGGTGCCGGACGGCACCACGGTCTCCGACGCCGACCCGGCCGAGGTCAAGCAGCAGCGCTCGGTGTCGCTCTCGGTCGCCCCGTTCGAGCACAACGGGATCAAGGTCAACCTGCTCGACACCCCCGGCTACGCGGACTTCGTCGGCGAGCTGCGCGCCGGCCTGCGCGCCGCCGACGCCGCGCTGTTCGTGGTCTCCTCCGTCGACGGCGTCGACGCGACCACGATCGCGCTCTGGGAGGAGTGCGCCGCGGTCAGCATGCCGCGGGCGGTCGTGGTGACCCGGCTGGACCACCAGCGGGCCGACTTCGAGGAGTCGGTCGCGGTCTGCCGCCGGGTGTTCGGCGACAACGTGCTGCCGCTCTACCTGCCGCTGCACGCCGACGACGGCACGATCGGCGGCCTGATCGGGCTGCTGTCCCGCACGGTGCAGGACTACTCCAGCGGCAGCCTGGTCGAGCGGCCGGCCGACCCGGAGCACCTCGAGCTCATCGACGGCCCGCGCAACGAGCTGATCGAGGGGATCATCGCCGAGTCCGAGGACGAGTCGCTGATGGACCGCT
Organism: uncultured Actinomycetota bacterium; assembly: GCA_963770145.1. GTDB lineage: Bacteria > Actinomycetota > Actinomycetes > Mycobacteriales > CADCTP01 > CADCTP01. The sequence goes on from CAVYOJ010000014.1 coordinate 633,148, forward strand.
ACCTCGGCGGCGAGGACATCCCGCTCGAGACGCTCGATCGACGACCTGGAGACCGCGGTCGCGCGCGGCTCGTTCTACCCGGTGCTGGCCGCCTGCGGCTCCTCCGGGCTCGGCGCCGAGGCCCTGCTCGAGGTGCTGACCAGCGCGTTCCCGACCCCGGTCGAGCACGCGGTGCCGCCGGTGACCGGCATCGACGGCAGCCCGCACGAGCCGCTGCGCTGCGACCCGGCCGGGCCGCTGGTGGCCGAGGTGGTCAAGACGACCGTCGACCCGTACGTCGGGCGGGTGTCGCTGCTGCGGGTGTTCTCCGGGACGCTCAAGCCGGACCTGTCCGTACACGTCGTCGGGCACGGGCTGGCCGAGCGCGGGCACGAGGACCACGACGCCGACGAGCGGGTCGGGCACCTGTTCACGCCGCTCGGGGCGACGCTGCGGCCGGTCGACTTCGCGGTCGCCGGCGACATCGTCGCGGTGACCAAGCTGGCCAGCGCCGAGACCGGGGACACCGTCTCGGCCAAGGACGAGCCGCTGCTGGTCGCGCCCTGGGACATGCCGGAGCCGCTGCTGCCGATCGCGGTCCGGGCCAAGACCCGCTCGGACGAGGACTCGCTGGCCAAGGGGCTGACCAAGCTCACCGCCGGCGACCCGACCATGTGGCTGGAGCGCAACGCCGAGACCCACCAGCTGGTGCTGTGGTGCATGGGCGAGGCGCACGCGGACGTGCTGCTTGACCGGCTGCGCGAGCAGGGGGTCGACCTGGAGACCGTGCCGGTCGTCGTGCCGCTGCGGGAGACGTTCGCGGGCAAGGCGACGGCCAAGGGCCGGCACGTCAAGCAGTCCGGCGGGCACGGGCAGTTCGCCATCTGCGACATCGAGGTCGAGCCGCTGCCGACCGGCTCCGGCGTCGAGTTCGTGGTCAAGGTCGTCGGCGGCGCGGTGCCGACGAACTACATCCCCTCGGTGGAGAAGGGGGTCCGGGCGCAGGCCGAGCGCGGGGTCACGGCCGGCTTCCCGGTGGTCGACTTCAAGGTCACGCTCGTCGACGGCAAGGCGCACAGCGTCGACTCGTCGGACGCGGCGTTCCAGGTCGCCGGCGCGCTCGCGTTGCGGGAGGCCGCCAAGGCGGCGAACGTCGCGCTGCTTGGAGCCGGTGCAGTCGGTCAGCGTGACCGTGCCGGACGAGTACGTCGGCGCGGTGATGAGCGACCTGTCCGGCCGGCGCGGCCGGGTCACCGGCACCGAGTCGATCGGCGGCGGAGCGATCGGTGGTCAACGCCGAGGTGCCCGAGATCGAGCTGCTGCGCTACGCGGTGGACCTGCGCTCGATCACCGCCGGGACCGGCCGGTTCACCCGCCGCTACCTGCGCCACGACCCGATGCCGGAGCACGAGGCGCGCAAGGCGATCGCGGCGGCCAGCCAGGACTGAGCCCCAGCCGCACCGGCCCGCACCCGGCCCGCTCGGCGCGGGACAACCGGGCGGGCCGGTCCGGCGTCCGTGTCGTATCCCGGCGGTCCGAGCCGACCGGGCAGCAAGGGGGCCGGCTGGTCGGCGACGTCGCCAGCTGACCCCGGGCGGCCCGATGCCGGGGCTAGCCGGTGGCGGGCCAGGCCGCGGCGATGATCGTCCTGGTGTCGCTGAGCAGCTGCGGCAGCACCCTCGTGTGCCCGACCACCGGCATGAAGTTGGTGTCGCCGCCCCAGCGCGGCACCACGTGCTGGTGCAGGTGGGCGGCGATCCCGGCGCCGGCCACCGCGCCCTGGTTCATGCCGATGTTGAACCCGTGCGCGCCGCTGGCCGCCCGCACCGCGGTCATCGCCCGCCGGGTGAAGACGGCCAGCTCCGCGTACTCGTCGGCGGTCAGGTCGGTGTAGTCCGCGACGTGCCGGTAGGGCACGGTCATCAGGTGCCCGGAGTTGTACGGGTAGAGGTTGAGCACCGCGTAGACCATGCGTGCCGCGGGCGAGGATCAGCCCGTCCTCGTCGGACAGCTTCGGTGCCCGGCAGAACGGGCAGTCGTCGTCCGAGGCCGGCTTGCCCTCGCCCTTGATGTAGGCCATCCGGTGCGGGGTCCACAGCCGCTCGAACGCGTCCGGCTCGCCGACGCCGTCCTGGCCGGTCAGCTCCGGTCCGCCCGCCGCGCCCGTCACGCCGGCGCCGTCCCCTCCCCCGAGACTCCCTCGCCGGCCGCCACCCGCTCGACCGCCGCGCGCTCGGCGGCGGCGTCCCCGGCCGCGGCGTGCTCGACCGCCGTACCCGCGGCGGCGCCGGGCTCGGCGGCCTCGGCCTCGTCGAACAGGGCGGCCGACGGGCCGGCGTTCGCCCGGGCCCGGATGGTCGCCAGGATCTCCTCGGCCGCCTGGTCCAGCGGCACGCCGTTGCGCTGCGACCCGTCGCGGTAGCGGAACGACACGGTGCCGGCGCCGGCGTCGTCGTCCCCGGCGATGAGCAGGAACGGCACCTTCTGCTTCGTCCAGGTGCGGATCTTCTTCTGCATCCGGTCGTCGGAGGTGTCGACGTCGATCCGCACGCCCTCGGCCCGCAGCCGGTCGGCGAACGCCGACAGGTACGGCGACGTGCGCGTCGGTGACCGGGATCCCGACCGCCTGCACCGGCGACAGCCAGGCCGGGAACGCGCCGGCGTAGTGCTCGGTCAGCACCCCGAAGAACCGCTCGATCGACCCGAACAGCGCCCGGTGGATCATCACCGGCCGCTGCCGCGACCCGTCCGCGGCCTGGTATTCCAGCTCGAACCGCTCCGGCAGCATGAAGTCGAGCTGGATGGTCGACATCTGCCAGGTCCGCCCGATCGCGTCCCGGGCCTGCACGGAGATCTTCGGCCCGTAGAACGCGGCGCCGCCCGGGTCCGGCACGAGCTCGAGCCCGGACGCCTCGGCCACCGACCGCAGGGTCTCGGTCGCGACCTCCCAGACCTCCTCGGAGCCGATCGACTTCTCCGGGTTGCGGGTGGACAGCTCGAGGTAGAAGTCGTCCAGCCCGAAGTCGGCGAGCAGGTCGAGCACGAAGGTCGAGCAGCGAGGTCAGCTCGCCGGCGACCTGCTCCTGGGTGCAGAAGATGTGCGCGTCGTCCATGGTCAGCCCGCGCACCCGGGTGAGCCCGTGCACGACGCCGGACTTCTCGTACCGGTAGACGGTGCCGAACTCGAACATCCGCAGCGGCAGCTCGCGATAGGACCGGCCGCGGGCCCGGAAGATCAGGTCGTGCATCGGGCAGTTCATCGGCTTGAGGTAGTAGTTCGCGCCCTCGAGCTGCATGGGCGGGAACATGCCGTCCGCGTACCAGTCCAGGTGGCCGGAGATCTCGTACAGGTGGCCCTTGGTGATGTGCGGGGTGTTGACGAAGTCGTAGCCGGCCTTCTCGTGCTGGATCCGGCTGTAGTTCTCCATCTCGCGCCGGACGATGCCGCCCTTGGGGTGGAAGACCGGCAGGCCGGAGCCGAGCTCCTCCGGGAAGCTGAACAGGTCGAGCTCGGCGCCGAGCCGGCGGTGGTCGCGCTTCTCCGCCTCGGCCAGCAGCCGCAGGTGCTCCTTGAGCGCGTCCCGGCTCTCCCAGGCGGTGCCGTAGATCCGCTGCAGCTGCGGGTTCTTCTCCGACCCCCGCCAGTACGCCGCGGCCGAGCGGGTCAGCTTGAACGCCGGGATCAGCCGGGTGGACGGCAGGTGCGGGCCGCGGCACAGGTCGGTCCAGACCGGTCGCGCCGTCCCGGTCGAGGTTGTCGTACATGGTCAGCTGGCCGGCGCCGACCTCGGCCGAGGCGCCCTCGGTGTCCTCGGCGGCGCCCTTGAGCCCGATCAGCTCCAGCTTGAACGGCTCGTCGGCCAGCTCGGCCCGCGCCTCGTCGTCGGAGACCGGCCGGCGGGAGAAACGCTGCCCCGCCTTGACGATCTCCTGCATCCGCTTGTCGATGCGGTCGAGATCCTCCGGGGTGAACGGGCGGTCCGGGAGGAAGTCGTAGTAGAAGCCGTTCTCGATCGGCGGGCCGATGCCGAGCCGGGTGCCCGGGAACAGGTCCTGCACGGCCTGGGCCATCACGTGCGCGGTCGAGTGCCGCAGCACCGACCGGCCGGCGCCGGAGTCCAGCGGGACCGGCTCGACCTCGGCGTCCTCGTCCGGCACCCAGGCGAGGTCCTTGAGCGCGTCGGTGGCGAGGTCGCGGACGACGACCGCGCCGGACGGGCCGGTCAGCGGCACCCCGGCGGCGGCGAGCGCGTCGGCGGCGGTCGTCCCGGCCGCGACCGCCACGCTGGCGGGAACGGCGGACGGGTACGGCTGCGACGACACGGTTCCTCCTGGTGCACGGTGGTGCTCGGGTTGGTACGTCGATGCTATCGAGGGTCGCGAGGCGGATCGGCGGCGAGCCGGTACGCCTCGCGCCGGGGCACGCCGAGCGCGGTCGAGCGCGGCGGCGGTGTCCCGCCCGGACCGCCCGGCGGCGCGCAGCAACCGGGCCAGCTCCGCCACCTCCACACCCACCCGCTCGTCCCCCACCGGCACCACCACGACGACCCCTGGTCCCGGGGCCCGCCCCGGCCCCGCCACTCGACCCGCGCCGCCGGCGCCGCCGCAGCGCCGGCCGCAGCGCCGCCGATCCGGCATCGGGGTCGGGGACGCCGGGAGCGGGCAGGCCGGCAGCCGACGCGCCGGGAGCGGGTGCGCCCGGGACGGGTGCGGTCTGCCGGCCACAGACAGGGGTCGCGCGGGACGGGTCAGGTTCGGGCCGGCCCGGCTCGGGACCGCCGAGGGCGGCAGGAGCGGCCTGGACGCCCCAGCCGACCGCGGGAGTCGGGGCGAGGACGGTGTGCTGGGGGGCCAGGTCGGCGACGGCGGCGAGGTCGGTGCCGGCGGGGTCGAGGGCGGCGGGGGCCGGGGTGCGGGCGAGCAGCCGGGTGAGCTCGGCCCGGGCGGCGGCGGTGGTGGGGACCCGGCCGGCCTGCAGGAGCGGCGTCGGGCGCAGGCCGGCGGACAGCAGCAGGTCGGCGCCGGGAACCGGCGGCCAGAGCACGACCCGGTTCCCGCGGGTGACCGGCAGTGCGGCGGCCGGATCGTCGGTCAGCACGACCGTCGTGCGGGCGGTGACCCGGTCCGGCAGCCGGTGCTGCCGCGGGCCGGGCAGCGGGACCGGCGGCGCCGGCGAGCCCCGGCCGGTCAGGTCGACGACGAGGTCGGCCTGGGCCGCGAGCCGGGCGATCTCGTCGGGGACCGGGCCACCGGTGAGCACGAGCACGACCGGCGCCGGCGTGCCCACCTCCTCGGCGGTCACCTCGACCGTCGCCCCCGGGTCGCGCAGCGCGGCGACGCAGCTCGGCCGGCAGGTCGGCGGCTGCTGCCGTCGCGTTCACCAGATAGGTGTCGGCGTCCCGCTGCCCGCTGCGCCGCACGATCAACGACTCCGCCGAGTGCCAGCCCGGGTTGACCTCGCCCTCGACCGCGGCGCTCACGCCGCCCGCCGCCAGCGTGAGCCGGACCCGCTCGCGCAGCAGCGGCAGCTCCCCCGGCAGCGGGCCGGCCGACACGGCCAGGATGCAGGTCGCCCGCGCGGTGATCGCGGCCGCGGCGGTCAGCTCCAGCGTCTTGTCGTGCCGCCCGGTCACCGCCGGGTGGCCGGCCGCGGTCAGCCGCACCGTCCTCATGCCGGCGCGCCGACCCGCGACGTCGCCCGCAGCCGCAGCAGCCGGCTGGCCCTGGCCGCGACCACCCGGGACGCCCAGGTCGAGCCGAGCCCGCGGGCCTCCGCGTCCGAGAGCGGGCCGGCCGGCTCCAGCGCCCAGCCCAGCTCGGCGTACACGCTCGACCAGCCGCTCGAGGTGCTCGACCGTCGGCTCCGGTGTCGCGGCGAGCTTGCGGTCGACCGAGGCGGGCGCGTCCCACGGCCGCACGTTGACCACGGCGTCCAGGGTCGCGCCCGGTGCACCGAGCCCGAGCACCGCGCGCAGCACCTCCGGGTCGGCGCCGAGGATCCCGTCCAGCAGCGAACCCCACGGCATCACGACCGCGATCTCCGCACACCGCCCCCGCAGCGGCTCGGGTGGGCGCTCCGCCGTCGCCGCCACGAACACCACCCCGAGCTTCCGCTTCCGCGCCGCCGCGACCGCCCGGTCCAGCCGGGTGGTCTCCGCGTCCAGGCCGACGACCAGCGCGTCCGGCCGCCGCTCGGCCCAGCGCACGGTGTGCCGGCCGTCGCCGCAGCCGACGTCGACCAGCACCGGACCGGCCGCGGCGACCGCCTCGACCAGCCGCTCCGCCGGCACCGTCACCGCCCCATTGTCCGGCCGGTGACGATCAGCCGGGTCGGCGGGTCGTGTTCCGGCCCGCCGACCGGTCGAGGGTGCGCCGCCGGCCGCGCGCTCCGCTCGAGCCGCGCCGGCCGCCGGCGGCGCAGCCCGGGTCGAGCCGGCGACGGTCGACCGGAGCGCCGCGGCACCTGCCCGGGTCAGCCGACGCCGGCGACGATCTCGCGGAGGCGGGCCGCCTTCGCCTCGGTCCAGTCGGCGGGCTGCAGGACCGTCGGCCCAGGCGTCGACGTACTCGGCGGTGTACTTGTGCCCGTGCCCGCCCGGCACCCCGGTGGCGAACGGCAGGTCGGCGGTGACCTGCCAGAAGGTGACGAACGGGATCCAGCGCATCGGCGCCGAGCACGTCGTGGCCCCGGTGGCTCGCGCAGCCAGTCCGGCTCGGTCAGCAGCAGCGCGGGGCTCCACCAGACGATCGGGTCGGACGGGTGCTGCAGGTAGAGCACCCGCGGTCCGTCCCACGCGACCGGCCGCCGGCTCGATCGGCGGCGCCGGGGTCGCTCGTCGAAGCGGACCGTCCGGCCGTCCCGGTAGACCGGCGCGACCTCGAGGCTGCCCGCGTCGCGGTCGTCGGTGAACTCGCGGTAGAGCGTGTTGAAGTTCGGCGGCCCGGCGAAGACCGCGCCGGACGGTGCGGTTGCGCAGGTCGTGCTCGCCGCTGAACGCGGTCTCCCCGCCGAACGAGCCGAGGCTCTCGCCGAACACGAGCAGCCTGGGCCGGCTGTCCTGCGGCAGCGCCGACCACCGGTCGTAGACGGCGTCGAAGAGCTCGCGGCCGGCCTCCCGGGCCCGCTCCTGGTCGACCAGGTAGGAGATCCAGGACGGCAGGTACGAGTACTGGATCGCGACGATCGCCGAGTCGCCGCCGGTCAGGTACTCGAACGTGTCGATCGAGGCCGGGTCGACCCAGCCGCTGCCGGTGGTCGTGGCGACGACCAGGTAGGCGCGGTCGAAGCCGCCGGCGCGCTCCAGGTCGTCGACGGCCAGCTCGGCGCGGTCCTCGGTCGAGTCCGCGCGACTCCAGGCCCGGCGTACGCGCGGATCGGCGCGCTGCGCCGGCCCGCCGGTGAACGCGGCGATGTCCTACGCGGTCGGCCCGAGCGCCGGTGAACTTGCGGCCCTCCCGGCCCAGCGTGTCCCAGGCGACCAGCGAGCCGGGTCCGCCGGACCGGGTGCGCGTCGGTGGGCTGCATGCGCGCCCTCGGTGGTGATGTCGTTGCGTACCGAGAACGCCTCGTCGGCGGCGGACGACCAGCCCGTCCAGCAGGACGCCGCTGACCAGCGCGATGGTCACGCCGACGACGGCGACCCAGCCGACCGCCCGGGCCGCCCGCGGGCCGATCCAGCGGCCGAGCAGCCGGGCGAGCCAGCGGTAGAGCCGCCCGCAGGCCGCGGGCCAGCGCGACCAGGGCGACGAACACGACGGCGGCCACCACCGGCACCAGCAGCAGGGCGGCCGGGTCGCTGCGCCGCCACCCCCATCAGGTCGCGGATCTCGCGACTGCCAGCGCTGGCCGAGCACGAACGCGCGCGACCAGCGCGACGACGGCGACGACGGCGAAGATCCGCCACGCGCCGGGCCGGGCCGGGCGCGCGTCCCGGTCGGCGAACGCGCGCCAGACCCAGGCGCGCGACCACGCCGACGCCGTAGCCGATCGCGGCGGTGATCCCGCAGACCAGGCCCTGTACGAGCCGCGCTGCGCGGCAGCAGGGACGGCGTGAACGCGAGGCAGCGCGAACAGCAGCGCGCCGCCACGCCCCGGGCAGCGTGTACCGGAACCACCGCCGCCGCCGCCGCTTCCCCGCAGCCCGCTGGCCCCGGCCGCCTCCCCCGTCTGCCGCCGCCGCGACCGGACTCGCCGACGGCGACGGCGCCGGCCGGCTCGGCGTACTGGGTCGGATCAGGGACCTGCGGTTGCTCACCGCCCTCGGTCGGCGTGGCGGGCTCGCTGCGAAGATCCTCCGGCTGCGTGGTCATGCCGCCCTCCCTGCGCCGGGCGCAGTGTCCGACCCCGCCCGGGGTGCTGGCTCATCCAAAGCGGATGAACCGCCGCCGGCCGGTTCGCTGGTCAGGCAGGGACGAGATGGACCAGCACGATGCCGGCCCCGTTCACGGCCCAGTGCACGCCGATGGGCGCCAGCAGGCTCCCGCTGCCGGCCCGCAGCGCGCACAGCAGCAGCCCGGCGAGGAAGGTGACCAGCACCGTGCCGGCAACGCGGGCGGCGACGCCGGCGGCGCCGTCTCCGAGCGCACCGGCCGCGGTCTGGTTGGCCGGGCCGCCGCCCAGCGCCGCCAGCACGTGCCAGAGCCCGAACAGCACCGACGACCCGAGCGTCGCCACCCGCTGCCCGCCCGCCCGCCGCAGCAGCGCCCAGGTCACCCCGCGGAACGCCAGCTCCTCCGGGATCACCGTGAGCAGCGGCAGCGTGACGAGCACCCGCACCGCGACGCTGCCCCAGCTGCCCGCCGCCGGCGCCACCCGGTGCTCCAGCGCCGGCACCACCAGGACCAGCGCGCAGGCCAGCACCACCACCGCCGCCGGCAGCGCCGCCCAGCGCAGCCCGCGCGCCCAGGTACCCCGGGCGAGGCCGAGCTCGGCGACGGTCAGCCCGCTGGCCCAGGCGACGGCGACCATCGCGAGCACGAGCGCCGCGGCGACCACGGCCGGCGCGCCGGGCAGGATCCGGTGCTCGAGCAGGTTCGCCGCGACCAGGCAGCCGACCACGACCAGCATCCAGCCGCGGGCGGCCGCCGCGTCCACCACCCGCGCCGACTTCCCGGTCATCGGTGACCGTCCGGCTCCACGTCGGTCCCTCCCGGCGGCAGCCTCCGGCCCACCGCTGCGAGCGGCATCACCCGGAACAGACGAGGCCGCCGTCGATAGGGTCGGGGTGATGCGGCTGCGGACCCACGCCGGCTCCCGGCCTTCTGGACCGCCAGCACTGTGTCCGGCTTCGGCACCCCGATCGCCACGCTCGCGACCGGTGCTGGTCGTGACGAGCTGTCCGGTTCGGCAGGCCGACCTGCCAGCCCGTTCCGTACCGTCCGCTGACCACGAGGAGGAGCGCATGAGCGGCATCGAGAACCCGGTCGAGATGGGCCGGGCGATCGTCGACGGCCACTGGTACATGACGCTGGCGACCGCGGACGCGAGCGGGAAGCCGTGGGCGTCGCCGGTCTGGTTCGCCCACGACGGCTACCGCGAGTTCTTCTGGGCCTCGAAGCCGGAGGCCCGCCACTCGGTGAACCTCGCCGTACGGCCGCAGGTCGGCATCGTCGTCTTCGACTCGACCGTCGGCAGTGGCGGCGCGCAGGCCGTGTATCTCGACGCCGAGGCGGGCGAGCTGCACGGCGCCGACCGGGACCGCGCGCTGGCCGTCTACGGCCGCCGGCTGGTCGAGTTCGGCGAGCAGGGGTTCACGCTGGCGGACGTCACCGCCCCCGCGGCGCACCGGATGTTCCGCGCCGTCCCGACCGAGCAGTTCGTGCTCGACACCACCGACCGCCGTGTCCCGGTCGCGCTCGGCTGACTCAGTGACCGGCCAGGCAGGGTGACCGGTAGTCGGCGATCCGCCGCCAGACCAGCCGCTCGCACCCGTCCCCCCGTACGCATGAGCGGATACGTGCTGACCGCGGCCGACGCGACGGGGCTGCTCGACGCGCTGGCGCAGCACGGAGTGGACGCGTGCGTCGGCGGCTCGGTGCTCGACCCGTACACGTTCCCGGTCGAGGCGCTGTCCGGCCGGGGCAGCATCGCCGGCACGACGTCCGGTGCGAGTCGGCGAAGTGGGCCGTCCGTTGGCGAACCGGGTACCCGCCTCGACCGAACGACCTGCACGACGTGCCGTTGCTCTGCGCGCGGTTCGGGATCCCACTCCCGGCCGGCTTCTGAGCGCGGCAGGTCAGGACGCGTCCGGCGCCACACCCCGCCGGGCTTGCAACCCGCATCTTCATGTACGAGGGTTACTAAGGTCTGACCACGACAGGCCCGAGAGAAGGAGGTCCGGCCGGTGAGCGACAGCACCACGGCCGTGGACGCCTCGCGGTTCGCCCGGTTCCGCGGCAGCTTGACCCGGCGCGACTGGACCTCGCTCGGCGGGATGTACGGGTTCATCGTCCTGCTGCACGTCGTCGGCTTCGGCGTCCTGTTCGGCTTCGTGGTGCCGAACCACTACCACCTCGGCGGTGACCACCCGGTCTTCACGATCGGCGTCGGCATCCTCGCGTACACGTTCGGGCTGCGGCACGCGTTCGACGCCGACCACATCGCGGCGGTCGACAACACCACGCGCAAGCTGATGGCCGACAACGCCGAGAAGGAAGCCGCCGGCGTGGCCCGCACCGAGATCCGCAAGCCGCTCTCGGTCGGGTTCTGGTTCTCCCTCGGCCACTCCACGATCGTGTTCGCGCTGGCGTTCCTGCTCTCGGTCGGGGTGAAGGCGCTCGCCGGGCCAGGTCGAGAACGACAGCTCCGAGCTGCACTCGGTCACCGGCGTCATCGGCGCCTCGGTCTCCGGCGTCTTCCTCTGGGTGCTCGGGATCCTCAACCTGGTCGTGCTGTTCGGGATCCTCAAGGTGTTCCGGGAGATGCGCACCGGCCGGTACGACGAGGCGCAGCTCGAGGACCACCTGAACAAGCGCGGCTTCATGAACCGGTTCCTCGGCGGGCTGACCAAGTCGGTCCGCAAGGCCTGGCACATCTACCCGATCGGCGTGCTGTTCGGGCTCGGCTTCGACACCGCGACCGAGGTCGGCCTGCTCGTGCTGGCCGGCGGCGCCGCGGCGTTCAACCTGCCGTTCTACGCGATCCTGGTGCTGCCGATCCTGTTCGCGGCCGGCATGTGCCTGATGGACACCATCGACGGCGTGTTCATGAACGCCGCGTACGGCTGGGCGTTCGCCAAGCCGGTCCGCAAGGTCTTCTACAACATCACGATCACGTCGATCTCCGTCGCGGTGGCGCTGATCATCGGCACCATCGAGCTGGTCGGCGTCCTCGCCGACCAGGCCAAGATCGACTCCGGGCCGCTCGTCGGCCATCGCGTCCATCCCGCTCGACTACGCCGGCTACGCGATCGTCGCGTTCTTCTTCGCTCGCCTGGATCATCGCCCTCGCGGTCTGGCGGTTCGGCCGCATCGAGGAGAAGTGGTCGGCGAACCTCGCCCCCGGCACCAACCCCGGCCGCTGACCCCGCCCGCTCCCCGCGCGCCGACCCCCGCGCCGCCGTACGCCGGGCCCGCGCCGGTGAACGGGCCTCACCGCGAGGCCGCGGCGACCTCGACCGGCGATGGGGCGGCGGGGGTCGGCTCGCCGGACGGCCGGAGCGTGATGCGACGCAGCAGCTGGGCGTTGAGCGCGACCACGATCGTGGACAGGCTCATCATGATCGCGCCGACCGCCGGCGGCAGCACGAACCCGACCGGCGCCAGGACGCCCGCGGCCAGCGGCACGGTGAGCACGTTGTAGCCGGTGGCCCAGGCCAGGTTCTGCCGCATCTTGCGGTAGCTGGCCTGCCGACAGCGTGATCACGCTGACCACGCCGCGCGGGTCGTCGGAGGCGAGCACGACGCCCGCCGACTCGATCGCCACGTCGGTGCCGGCGCCGATGGCGATGCCGACGTCGGCCCGGGCCAGCGCCGGGGCGTCGTTGACGCCGTCGCCGACCATCGCCACCCGCAGCCCGCGGGCCTGCAGCTCGCCGACCTTGGCGTCCTTGTCCTCCGGCAGCACCTCGGCGAAGACCTCGTCCACGCCGAGCTCCCGGCCGACCGCCTCGGCCACCGGGCGGGCGTCGCCGGTGATCATGACGACGTGGACGCGGCGGCGGTGCAGCTCGTCGACGGCCGGCCGGGACTCGGGCCGGATCTCGTCCGCGAGTGCCAGCGCGCCGGCGACCGCGCCGGACCGCAGCACGTAGAGGACCGTCGAGCCCTCCGCCGACCAGTCCCGCGCCCGCTCGGCGACCGCGGCCGGGACCTCGGCGCCGGTCGCGCGCAGCAGGGCCGGGCCGCCGACGGCGACGGCCTCGCCGCCGACCGTCGCCTGCACGCCGCGACCGGTCAGCGACCGGAACCCGGCTGCCGCCGGCATCGGACCGCGCGCCGTCGCGGCGGCCACGACGGCCCGGGCCAGCGGGTGCTCGGAGTCGGCCTCGACCGCGCCGGCCAGCGCCAGCAGCCGATCCTCGTCCTCGCCCGGCGCCGCGACGACGCCGGTGACGGCGGGCCGGCCCTTGGTCAGCGTGCCGGTCTTGTCGAACAGCACCGCGGTGACCGTGCGCATCCGCTCCAGCGCCAGCCGGTCCTTGACCAGGATGCCGGCCCGCGCGGACACCGCCGTGGAGATCGCGATCACCAGCGGGATGGCCAGCCCGAGCGCGTGCGGGCAGGCGATGACGAGGACGGTGACCGTGCGCTCCACCGCCTGGTCCGGATCGCCCAGCAGGACCCAGACCACGAACGTGATCACGCCGGCGGCCGAGGCGAAGTAGAACAGCGCGGCCGCCGCCCGGTCGGCCAGCGCCTGGGCCCGCGACCGGGAGGACTGCGCCTGCTCGACCAGCCGCCGGATGCCGGCCAGTGCGGTCTGCTCGCCGACGGCGGTCACCCGGACCCGCAGCGCCGAGTCGGTGGCGACCGTGCCGGCGACGACCCGGTCCCCGGGCCGCTTGGGCACCGGCCGGGACTCGCCGGTGATCATCGACTCGTCGAGCTCGGCCTCGCCGTCCTCGACGACGCCGTCCGCCGGCACCCGGCCGCCGGAGCGGACCAGCACCAGGTCGCCGGCGCGGAGCTCGGCCAGCGGCACCGACTCGACCGTGCCGTCCGGCCCGATCCGGTCGGCCTCGTCCGGCAGCAGCGCGGCCAGCGCGTCGAGCGCCGACGACGCCTGGCCGAGGGCGCGCATCTCCAGCCAGTGGCCGAGCAGCATGATCACGACCAGCAGCGCCAGCTCCCACCAGAAGTCCAGGTCGAGCCCGCCCAGGCCGAGCGAGGTGGCGGCGCTCGCGACGAACGCGACCGTGATCGCCAGCGCGACCAGCAGCATCATCCCGGGCTGCCGGGCCCGGACCTCGGCGACCGCGCCGGTCAGGAACGGCCACCCGCCGTACAGGTAGACGACCGTGCCGAGGACCGGCGAGATCCAGCCGGTGCCGGCCGGCAGCGAGTAGCCGAGCAGGTCGGCGAACATGCTCGAGAACGCCACCACCGGCGCGGCCAGCAGCAGGCTCCACCAGAACCGGTCCCGGAACTGCGCCGCGTGGTCCCCGTGCCCGCCGTGGTGATCGCCCATGGCCGCGTGACCGCCGCCGGCATGCCCACTGCGTGGCCCCGTGATCGGTCATCACGAGTCCTCCTCCTCCGACGCGACGCGGGACAGCGAGATCAGCTCGCGCAGGCAGTGCTCCAGCAGCGGCTCGGGGAACCGGTCCGCGAGCCGGTAGAACACGACCCGGCCCTGCCGGCGGGTCTGCACGAACCCGGCCGTACGCAGCAGGCGCAGCGCGTAGCTCGCGGAGTCCTCGCTGATGTCCAGCGCGAGCGCCAGGTCACCGACGCACAGCTCCTCGACCAGGTCCAGCGCGTACAGGATCCGCGTCCGGACCGGATCCGACAGCAGCGACAGCAGGCTGGACAGCCGGGTCGCGTCCTCGGCCGAGATCCCGCGCTGCTGGGCCTGCGCCACCCGCTCCGGGTCGACCGGGTGTGCGTGCTGCAGCACCATGACTCGCCTCCAGACATCCGTACGACCGTACGGATGTCCGCCCTAACCGCCGCCGGCGGTGACGCATTCCCGCGCCGACCCCCTGCACCGCGGCGAACAGCCCGCCGGGGCGGCGCGGTGGTTCTCAGGGTCCGGTCAGGGGTGCTCGGGGCGGCCGGCGACGGCGCTGCGGCGTTCGAGCAGGACGACGTCGCGCCAGCGGCCGTGCAGCTGCCCGGGTCGTTCCCGCACGCCGAGCACCCGGAAGCCGGCGGCGCGGTGCAGGGCGAGGCTCGGCTCGTTCTCCGGGAAGATGCCGGTCTGGATGGTCCAGATCCCGGCGTTCTCGGTCGACTCGATCAGGGCGGCGAGCAGCCGGCGACCGACGCCGCGGCCACGGGCGGACTCGGCGACGTACACCGAGTGCTCGACGACGCCGGCGTAGACGCACCGGCCGGACACGGCCGAGACGGCGGTCCAGCCGACGACGGCTCCGTCGAGCTCGGCGACGAGGCGATGGTCGGGCAGGTGCGCGGCGTCCCACCGGTCCCAGGTCGGGACCTCCGTCTCGAATGTCGCGTCGCCGGTGGCGATGCCCTGCGCATAGATCTCCGCGACCGCCGGCCAGTCCCCGGCCCGCATCGCCCGGACACCGACCGCCGACCGGGCCGCCCGCCCGGTGCCGGTGCGGATCCGGCCAGGGGCCGGCCCGTCACCCAGCTCGCCGGCCATGCCGCTACTCCGCCGCCGGTACGCCGAGCTGGGCCAGCAGGGTGCGCACCCGGCCTTCGATCGCGTCGCGGATCGGGCGCACCGCCTCGACGTCGAGACCGGCCGGATCGTCCAGTGTCCAGTCCTCGTACCGCTTGCCGGGGAAGACCGGGCACGCGTCCCCGCAGCCCATCGTCACGACCACGTCGGCCGCGCGGACGACCTCGTCGGTCCACGGCTTCGGGAACTCCCGGGAGATGTCGATGCCGACCTCGCGCATCGCCTCGACCGCCGACGGGTTGACCTGGTGGCCGGGCTCCGACCCGCCCGACCACGCGACCGCCCGATCCCCGGCCAGCTGCTGGAACCACCCCAGCGCCATCTGACTCCGCCCGGCGTTGTGCACGCACAGGAACAGCACTGCCGGCTTCCCGGTCATCCCGCCTCCCCAGCTCGCCGGCTCCCGACGCTAGCCCGGCCGGCGGTCCGGGCGGTCAGGAGGTGGGCAGGTCGTGCACCGCGCGCGGGGTGGGGTTGGGGTCGCTGGTCACGTCGCCGGTGCCGAGCTGGCCGCCGAGGTTGTCGCCCCAGCACCAGACCGAGCCGTTGCCGCGGACCGCGCAGTAGTGCCACTTGCCGGCCGCGAGGTATTGCGCGTCGCTGATCCCGGTGACCGCGGTCGGGCTGCTGCGGTCCTCGGTGTCGCCGTTGCCGAGCTCGCCCTTGCGGTTGAGGCCCCAGCAGGACACGGCGCCGCCGCGGCGCAGCGCGCACGTGCTGTACCGGCCGGCGGCCAGCTGGACGGCGTCGGCGACACCCTTGACCGTCAGCGGACTGCTCGTCGAGGTGGGCCGGGTGGAACCCACGCCGAGCTGGCCGAGGTAGTTGTAGCCCCAGCAGGAGATGGTGCCGCCGGCGTGCCGGGCGCAGGTGTGCTCCCCGCCGGCGACCAGCTCGACGATGTCGGTCAGGCCGGCGACGGCGACCGGGCTGGTCACCCGGGACCCCTACCGCCGGTCTGGTCGTTGTCGTTGTCGCCCCAGCAGCGCACGCTGCCGGGACGGCCGATCAGTGCGCAGGTGTGGTCGTCGCCGGCGACGACCTGCCGGGCCCCGGTCACCCCGGCGACCACCGACGGCGTCTGGCGGTCGGCGGCGGACGAGGCGCCCAGCTGCCCGAACTCGTTGCTGCCCCAGCACTCCACCGTGCCGGCCCGCAGCAGCGCGCAGGCGTGGTTGTCGCCGGCGGCCAGCCCGACCACGCCGGCGAGGCCGCTGACCTGCCGCGGGATCGGTGCGCAGACCGAGTCGATCACCGAGTCGCCGCACTGCTCGGTGGACGGCCCACCGGCCTGGCCGTGGTCGTCCTCGCCCCAGCAGGACACCGAGCCGTTCGAGCGCAGCGCGCAGCCGAACCGGCCGCCGGCCTGCACCTCGACCGCATCGGCCGGCACCTTGGTGCGGGTCGGCGTGCCCTTGAAGTGCGTGCCGGTGCCGAGCTGCCCGTACGCGCCCTGGCCCCAGCAGTAGGTCGCGCCGTCCGCAGCCGCAGGCAGGTGTGGTAGCCGCCGCCGTCGACCTGGACCTTGTTGGAGGTGACGGTGGCACCGGCCGGCGGCGGCGTCGACTTCGGCGCCGGCCTGACCGAGCCCAGCTGCGGCACGGCCGCCGGCAGCGGGGCCCGCGTGGTGGCGGCCGCGCCGGACGAGGGGGCGGGACGCGGGGACGGCGCGGCTCCCTGGACCGCCTCGACGGCCCGCGGTCCGTCGTCGCCCCGGGTGGCCAGCGCCACGCCGGTCAGCCCGAGCAGCACGGCGACGACCGCACCGACCAGCACGGCCGGGTGGTGCACCAGCCGGGACAGCGCGCGGCCGCCCCGGCGATGCGCCGTCATCGAGCCGGCTCCCCGGCGGTCGTCCGATCGGGACCGTGCCGGTGCAGAAGCTCCATCACCTCGCGGCCTCTCTCCCCCATGCCAGACCCGCGGCTGGTCACCATAGAGCCGGGTGGCAGGTTCCGGCCACGTCCCGTCACCGAAGACGCCCGAACGGCTACCTACCGCTCGCACCACCCGGTCGGCACGAGATCCTGGCCGAGGGACCTGGCCGCGGCGCCGGTGCGGCATCCTGATCACGCCACCCAGCGGAGGGGGTTCGATGCTTCTCGTACCGAGGCAGTTGCGGCGGGCCGGGATGACCGGCGACGTGCCCTACTACGGCGGCCGGTTCTCGCCGGCGCAGGCGTACGCGGCGTCCCATCCCGGGCCACCGCCCGGATCGGTCGGCACCGCCGTCGACGCCGTGGGCCGGACCGCCCGCCCGCCGGCTCCCGCGCCCAGCCACGGCGACACGCTCGCCTCCCTCCAGCACCTGCTCGACTCCGGCGTGATCAGCGCGGAGGAGTACGAGCAGCTGCACGCGCGGGTGACCGCCTGATGGGCCCGGTGCAGGTGCTGGTCGTCGGCTTCGATCGGCCGGCGTTCTCCGGCGAGCTGCTCGCGGAGTTCGCCCGGCTGCGCGAGGCGGGGATCGTGCGGCTCGTCGACCTGCTGCTGGTCTCCCGCGGCCCCGATGGCACCCTCGACACGCTCACCGCGCCGGCCGAGCTCGGCTCGGAGCTCGGCGGGCTCGCGGCGGCGCTGCTGGGCCGGCCGGCCGACGTGGCCGAGGACCCCGAGGCGACCGGCGACCAGCCGGACGGCGGCGCGTGGTCGCTGGCCGAGGCGGTGCCGGCCGGGTCGGCCGCGGCGGTCGCGCTCATCGAGCACATCTGGGCGGCCCCGCTGACCGAGGCGCTGCGGCGGGCAGGCGGCAGTGCGCTCGACGAGACCTGGCTGGCCCCCGCCGACGTCGCCGAGCTGGAGAGCCTGATCGCCCGCCGGGCGGCTGACCAGGCCGGCTGACCCGGGCCGGGTCTCAGGGCGCGCGCAGCAGGTCGCGGATGGCGGCTGCGGACAGGTCGACCTTCGGCAGGAAACCGACGACCGAGCTCGACGCGATCAGGTCGGCGAAGTCCTCCTCGGCGTGCGTCGAGATGAGGATCACCGGCACCGGCGGCTGGCTGAGCTGCCCGTGCAGCCGCTCGGCGACCTCGAATCCGCTCTCGCTACCGAGGTCGATGTCCAGCAGGGCCACGTCGGGTCGCAGCTCTGCGGCCAGAGTCACCGCGTCGGCGCTGGTCGACGCGGTCCCGACCACCGCGATGCCCTGGCGCTCGAGCAGGCCGCGGGCGGCCCGCAGGAACGAAGGGCTGTCGTCGACGATCAGGCACCGCAAGGTCATGGCCTCACGCTTCATCCCCGCGGGCCGCCGCGCATCCCGGCTGGCTGGAAGCTTGCGGCGCCCGGGCGCGGCGCGGACCGAGCCCGCTCACGACCTCCGGCCGCGCCGCGCGGACTCGCACCGCGCGCGGCGGGCCGGTCTCCAGCTGGACGGCATTTCCCTGGACGGCTGCGGGTGGATGGGCGGACTCTTCGAGATTCGGATGTCGTATCCCGGAGGGAGCCGGACATGGAACTACCCGAGGTCCTCGGGCGCGCGGCCGACGCCGCGCAGGTGCACCGGGTCTTTGGTGAGCCGATCGAGCGCGGAGGGGTGACGATCATCCCGACGGCGTCGGTCCGCGGCGGTGCCGGCGGCGGCGGTGGCCGCGGCTCCAAGCAGGAGGAGGGCGAGGGCGCCGGCGGCGGCTACGGGTTCATGGCCCACCCGGCCGGCGTGTTCGTGCTGCGCGGTGACCAGGTCGACTGGCGGCCGGCCCTCGACCTGGGCAAGGTCATCCTCGGCGGCCAGCTGGTCGCGGTCACCTTCCTTCTCGTACTCCGCTCGATCCTGCGCCGTCGCTGACCGCAGGGTGCTGCGCGAAGAAGGACGCCAGGCGCTCGGCCATGCCTCGCGGGTTCAGCACGTGCAGCAGGTGGTTCGCGCCGGGGAGGACGAACTCCTCGACGTTCGGCAGCCAGGCCGAGCAGCAGCTCGTGCCGCCGGCGGAACACCGGGGAGACCTCGTCGCTGCGGGCACCGAGGACCGCGAGCGCGGGCTGCGTGATCCGCGCGGCGTCCTGCTCGGTGAACGGCCATTCCCGCAGGCCGGGTAGCTCCTGACCGAAGAAGGTGTCCAGGTCGGTCACCGCCTGGTCGAACGCTCCCGGGATCGCCCGGTCCAGCGCGGCCCGGTAGTCCGGCCCGCACACGCCTCGCATCCAGGCGTCCACCGCGCCCGGCCGGTCGCCGTCGCGGTAGCGACCGATGGCCTCGCCCGCGTACGGCCCGGACGGCACGGCGAGCAGCGCGGGCTCCAGCAGAGCCAGGGACAGCACTCTGTCCGGCGCGTCCAGGGCCAGTTGGAGGGCCATGGTCGCGCTGCTGGAGTGACCGACGACGTGGGCCCGCTCGATTCCTAGGTGGCGCATCAGCGCCGCGCACTGGGCGGCCTGGCGGGCGATGCCGAGCTGACCGTCGACGTGCTCGCTGCCGGCGTACCCGGCGCGGTGATAGCTGACGATGCGGTGGGCATCGCGGAGCGCCGGCTGCGGTGAGCAAGGGCGCGAACCAGTCGGCGCAGACGCCGGCGTGGATCAGCACGACGGGGTCGCCCGCGCCGAGCACTTCGTACTCGAGCTCCACGCCGTCCACCCGCGCGCGCAGGAGCCGGTGCGGGCGACCCGGTGGCGGCCTGCGTACGGGCCGGGCCGGTCGGAGGCGGCCACGCCCTGCTCGTCGGCGCCCATCGTGCCCTCCCGTGGGTTCGTGGTTCCTCGCCGGACGGCCTCGGCGGCGTGCTCGTCCCGACGCCGGTCGCACCGGACCAGGCGCCGCCGGCATCGGACCAGGCACGCATCCTCGCGCGCAGTTCGGCAAACGGGCGGCAAAGGAACTATGGCGGCTGCAGCCGTCCGGCCGGAAGATGCAGCCGGTCGAACGGAGGCCAGGGCGGTGCGCGATTGCTTCGGGCCGGGCGGTCGATGAGACTGCTGCCGTGGTCTCGCGCGCGGAAGTCGGTGCCTGAACGTGCCCGAGACGATCCCGGGGCTGCTGGCGGCCGCCGTCGACCGCGATCCGGACGGGATCTGGCTGCGTACGGACGAGCAGCAGCTGACGCTTCGGCGAGGCGGCGGCGCGGGTGGCCGCGGCCGCCGACCGGCTCCGCGCGGCCGGGGTCGGCCACGGCGACCGGGTCCTCGTCACCGCCCGGAACACCGCGCCGTACCTGCTCTGCCTGCTCGCGGGTCACCGCCGCCGGCGCGGTCGCGGTGCCGGTCAACCCGGCCAGCGCCCCGGCCGAGCTGGCCGGGCTGGCCGGCCAGGTCCGCCCGCGGCTGCTCGTCACCGACCCGACCCTCGCCGGACTGGTCGAGGCGGCCGGGATCGCCGGCGTGCCCGGCGCGGCCGTGGACGAGATCGCGGCTCACGGCGTCCGGCCCGGCGGAGCTCCGGGTCGAGGCCCGGCCGGACGACCTGGCCGTCCTCATGCCGACCTCGGGCACGACCGGGCGCTCGAAGCTGGTCATGCAGACCCACCGGGCGTACGCGCTGGCCGGCGAGGGCTTCCCGTACTGGATGGGGCTCGAGCGCGACGACCGGCTGATGACGTCGCTGCCGCTGTTCCACCTCAACGCGATCGCGTACTCGGTGCTGGGGTCGCTGGCCTGCGGCGCCGGCCTGGTGCTGCTGCCGCGGTTCTCGGCCAGCGGGTTCCTCGACTCGGCCCGCCGGCACGGGGCGACCGAGTTCAACGCGATCGGCGCGATGCTGGAGATCCTCATGCGCCGGCCGGAGCGACCCGACGACGCCGAGACCGACCTGCGGCTGTGCTACACCGGCCCGGCGCCGGCGCGCGAGTGGCAGGAGGCGTTCGAGCGCCGGTTCGGGCTGCGGGTCGTGGTCGGGTACGCGATGTCGGAGTCGCCGTACGGGCTGATCTGGCCGCACGGCTCGCGCCCGTACGGGACCCTCGGCACCCCGCGGCAGCACCCGACCCTCGGCCGGATCAACGAGGCGAGGGTGGTCGGCGACGACGGGCGGGAGGTCGGCGCCGGCGGCACCGGCGAGCTGCTGCTGCGCAACCCGGTGCTGACCCCGGGCTACTGGGAGATGCCGGCGGAGACCGAGCGGGCGATCGAGGACGGCTGGCTGCACACCGGCGACCTGGTCACCCCCAACGCCGACGGCACCTACACGTTCGTCGCGCGGCAGAAGGAGGTGCTGCGCCGGCGCGGGGAGAACGTGTCGCCGGCCGAGGTGGAGGAGGCGATCCAGGCCCACCCGGACGTGCTGGAGTGCGCGGTGGTCGGCGTGCCGTCGGACCTGTCCGAGGAGGAGATCAAGGCGTTCGTCGTTCCCGCGCCGGGCCGGGCGCCGGACTTCGCCGCGCTGCGGGACTGGGCGGCCGGGCGGCTGACCGCGTTCAAGGTGCCGCGGTACTGGCAGGAGCTGGACGCGCTGCCGCGGACGCCGACCGCGCGGATCGCCCGGCACCGGCTGCCCACCGGGCATCCCGACGGCGAGTACGACGCCGGGTCCTGAGGCCGGCCGGCGGCGCGAGGCCCGCCGGCCGACCGCCCGGCTCAGATCCGGAAGAACATGTTCAGGTAGCGCTCGGCCTCGGCGAAGTCGCCCCGTACGGTGCCGAAGTTGCCCCGGCCGAACGCGGTGAGCACCAGGCTGCCGGCGTCGAACTCGATCCGCGCCGGCAGGTCCTCGATGTCGCCCGGCTCGTACGCGAGCCCCTTCTCGCTGACCGAGACCCGGAAGTCGCCGGCGTTGCGCCCGCTGACCCTGATCCCGATCTCACCCGGCTCCTCGACCGCGTCGCTGAGGACGGTCCCCTGCCAGATCGCGAACATGAACGGCACCAGCAGGTCGGCGACGTCGCCCGGCAGGCCGTGCGCGCGACCGGTGCCCTGCCGGATGTCCCACGAGTGGACGCCGTAGTCCATCAGCTGGCCGGCCGCGTAGAAGAACGCCGGGACCGGGCCCATGTAGGCGTGGGTGACCATCAGGCCGGTCCACTCGTCGGGGCCGAGCGGCTCCAGGATCCCCATCATCTTGGCGAAGTCGTCGCGCAGCCGCTCCATCATCTCCGCCTGCGGCACCCGGCGGAACGCGATCGCCATCTCGTTGACCCGCTCGTGCATCGCCGGCAGGCCGTGCGGCGCGGGCGCCTCGCCGCCGCCCCTGGCCGCGTCGAAGGCGGCGAAGTAGCCCTCGGTCGTGTCGACGATGTGGCCGACGACGTCCCGGGTCGACCAGCCGGCGCAGGCCGTCGGCCGCTCCCAGGCACCCGGCTCCTCGGCGAGCGCGAACAGCCGCTGGGCCTCCTGTTTGACGACGCGCAGGATCGTGTCCTTGCCCTCGTACGTCATCGCGTTCCACTCGCTCATGCCTTCGTCACCTTCCTCGCAGGGCCGAGTCGCGACCCTGCGACTCGGCAGCCGGGCGACGCTCGTGACGCAGATAGTTGCGCAGCGAACGTGTTTGCACACGACACCGTAGGCGCGGGGCCGTGTCAATGGGCGGGAGCGGGAAGATCACTCCTGGTCGAGGTGGTGGCCGGCGAAGTACATGAGCTCGTCGCTGAGCAGCTCGATGCCGATGCCGTCGGGATCGCGCAGGTAGAGCGACTCGGGGATGCCGCGGGCCGGCCCGTCGTACGGGATGCCGTTGTCGTCGAGCACCTTCCGCAGCTCGGCGTGCCGGTCCGGAGGGACCGCGATCGCGATGTGCTGGACGCCGCCGATCGCCTCGACGCCCTGCTCCAGGCCGAGGCCGGGGAAGTCGAAGAACCCGAGCAGGGTCTTGTTGCCGAGGTCGAAGAAGAAGTGCGAGGAGCCCGGGTAGTCCCGGTTCTCGACCAGCTCGACGAGCGGGAACCCGAGCAGGCCCTGGTAGAACTGGATCGTCTGCTCGACGTCGCGGCAGATCAGGGCGGCGTGGTGGATCCCCCGTCCCGATGTCGCCGGGCGTTGCGCGGCCGGCAGCAGATACTGCCCGCGCAGCTCTGCCCGGCGCTCCTCGAGCTTGGTGAGCTCAACCTCGGTGGGCCTGTTCATGATCGTCCCTTCGCACGCCGACTGTTGCTCTGCGAAGCATCGTCCCCGGACACCGCGCGGCGCCAGTCCCGGCCACCGGCGTTCCCGCTGCCGAACCGGCAGCGCGGGTGGGACCCTCGCGCCGAGGAGCTGTCAGCCCACCCGAGCAACCGCGGAGTGGGCGCGACGGCCGAGACGTGGAGGTGCGTCATGCCCGGACGCCGAGCCGTCCTTGCCGCGCTGATCATCGTGGCCGTTCTCACCGTGGCCGGCTGCGCCGCGGGACCGAACCCGATCGCACAGGCCGACCAGCCCGACGCGGCCGGCTTCTGGCTCGGGTTGTGGCAGGGCCTGATCAGCCCGATCACGTTCCTGATCTCGCTGTTCGACAAGGACGTGAACATCTACGAGGTCAACAACAACGGCAACTGGTACGACTTCGGCTTCATGCTGGGCGTGGCCACGGTCTTCTCCGGCCCCGCCGGCTCCGGTCAGCGCCCGCCGGCGCTCCCGGTCGCGGCGCTGATGAGCGACCAGATCGGGGCGGCGCCCCGGGGCGCACCTGGCGGCGCTGGGTGCCGATCGCCGGGTGGCTGCCCCGGTACGACCGGGGCTGGTTGCGCGGCGACCTCCTCGCCGGCGCCGTCGTCGCGGCGCTCGCCGTGCCGCAGGCGCTCGGCTATGCGTCGATCGCCGGCGCGCCGGTCCAGGTCGGCCTCTACGCGGTGCCGCTCGCGCTGGTGGCGTACGCGATCTTCGGCTCCTCCCGCCAGCTCGTCGTCGGCCCGGTGTCGACGGTCTCGGTGCTGTCCGGCTCGTTCCTGGCCGGCTTCGGGGTGGCCGGCACCGCGCAGGCGGCGTCGTACACGGCCGCGCTGGCGCTGGCCTGCGGGCTGGTCATGCTCGCCGCCGGCTTCCTCGGCATCGGCTGGGTGGCGGAGTTCCTGTCCAAGCCGATCGTGACCGGGTTCGTGCTCGGCCTGGTCGTGCTGGTCATCCTCGGCGAGCTGCCGCACCTGCTCGGGGTGCCGACGCCGCAGGGCCGGGTGGTGGAGCGGGTCGGCGCGCTGGGCGGCAGCCTCAGCCGCGGCGACGCCGACGCAACGACCGTGGTCATCTCGGCGGTCGCGCTGCTGATCCTGTTCGGCGGCCAGTGGCTGGCGCGCAGCGTCCCGTGGGCGCTGCTGGTGCTGATCGCCGGCCTCGCCGTCTCGAACGCGCTCGACCTCGGCGCCCACGGGGTCGAGGTGGTCGGCCCGGTGCCGCGCGGGCTGCCGACCCCAGCGGTGCCGTCGGTGGCCGCCGCCGACATCCCGGCGTTGCTCACCTCGGGCGCCGCGCTGGCCCTGGTGGGGCTGGCCGAGGGGCTCAGCGCCGCCCGGCTGTTCGCCGGCCGCGGCGGCTACCGGATCGACGCGGACCAGGAGCTGCGCGCGACCGGCGTGGCCAACGTCGCGTCCGGGCTGTTCGGCGGCATCGGGGTGGCCGGCAGCCTGTCCAAGACGGCGGCGGTCGACGACGCGCGCGGACGCACCCAGATCGCCGGCCTGACCGCGGCCGCGCTGGCCGTCGTCGTCATCGCCGTGATCGCGCCGGTCCTGTCCGAGCTGCCGAAGGCCGTGCTGAGCGCGATCGTCGTCAATGCGGTCTGGAAGCTCATGGACGTCATGGCCCTGCGCCGGTACGCCAGGGTGCGGCGCAACGACATCGTCGCCGCCGCCGTCGCCGCGGTGGGCGTGCTCGCGTTCGGCCCGCTGTACGGGCTGCTGCTGGCGGTGGCCGGCTCGGTGCTCGGCCTGGTCTACCGGTCGAGCCGGGTCGAGATCGACGTGATGGGCCGGCTCGCCGAGGAGAAGGCGGCCTGGGGCAGCGTCCGCGACCACCCGGAGCGCGCCCCGTGCCCGGCATCCTGGTGCTGCGGATGGACACGCCGATCTTCTGGGTCACCGCGTCACCGGTCGCCGACGCGATCCTGGCCGAGGTCGAGGCGGCCGAGGACGGGCGGCCGAGGACGGCCGAGGTCGGTCGTGCTCGACCTGCAGGCGACCCACCAGATGGACACGACCAGCGCCGACGCCCTGGCCGACCTGCTGGCCGCGCTGCGCGCGCGAGGTGTCGACCTCTACCTGGTCCGCGTCATGTGGGCGGTCCGCAGGGGGCTGCGCCGGTCCGGGCTGATGGCCGAGATCGGCGAGGACCATCTCTGGCACAGCATTTCCCAGGCTGTCCGCGAGGCCCGCCGCGCGCACGGCATCGGGCCCGCGGCGGTCGCCGACGCCGGCGAGGACGCGGTGGAGGAGCACATCGCCGCCGCCGGTCCGGACGGCGCCGAGCCCGGATGGCCCGGCGGCCGGGCCGGAGCACGGTTCCGGGCAGGGACGCCGGGCCCCGGGATTCGCGGGAGGCGGACGGATGAGCGCCTTCACCGTGCAGATCGACGATCGGCGGGGCGACCTCGCGACCGTGTGCGGCAATGGCGGCTTCGCTCACCGGCGCAGCGCGGTCTCCCGCTCCAGGTGCGACAGCTTCGCGGGGTTGCGGACGGCGTAGAGCCCGGTGATGAGGCCGTCGTCGATGCGCACCGCCACGACCGTGTCGGCCTCGCCGTCGACCCGGAGCACCAGCGCCGGGTAGCCGTTGATCTGCGCGTGCTGCAGCGACGCCGCGTCGATCCGGGCCAGCCCGGCGGCCAGCACCGCGGCCACCTTGCCGACCCCCACGACCGGCGACAGCACGGCCCGTACGACTCCGCCACCGTCGCCGAGGAACACGACATCGGGCGCGAGGAGGTCGAGCAGGTCCTGCAGGTCGCCGGTGTCGGCGGCCCGCTGGAACGCCTCCAGCGCGTGCCGGGTCTCGGCCGCGGAGACGACCTCGCGCGGCCGGCGCGCCGCGACGTGGGCCCGGGCCCGGTGGGCGATCTGGCGGACCGCGGCCGGGCTCTTGTCGACGGCGTCGGCGATCTCGTCGTAGCCCAGATCGAACACGTCGCGCAGCACGAACACCGCCCGCTCGGTCGGCGTGAGCGTCTCCAGCACCAGCAGCATCGCCATCGAGACGCTGTCGGCCAGCACGACGTCCTCGGCCACGTCGGGCGCGGTCAGCAGCGGCTCGGGCAGCCAGGTGCCGACGTAGGACTCCTTGCGGCGGCCGAGCGTACGCAGCCGGAGCAGCGCCTGCCGGGTGGTGATCCGGACCAGGTAGGCACGCTGATCGTGCACGGTGTCGAGGTCGACGCCGGCCCACCGCAGCCAGGTCTCCTGCAGGACGTCCTCCGCGTCGGCGGCCGAGCCGAGCATCTCGTACGCGACGGTGAACAGC
Source organism: uncultured Actinomycetota bacterium (assembly GCA_963770145.1). Taxonomy (GTDB): domain Bacteria; phylum Actinomycetota; class Actinomycetes; order Mycobacteriales; family CADCTP01; genus CADCTP01. The sequence continues at coordinate 659,225 of CAVYOJ010000014.1, forward strand.
AGGTTCCGGTGGGCGACGAACGCCTCCGTGGCGGGGTCCATCCGCTCGGCCCGGCCGGGATCCCCAGCGCCGGCGCGACGTCATCGACGGCCCTCCTCACTCTCGACCGTGTCACCACCAGACACCGCGGGCCGGCGTCCTGTGACATCGAGGCGCGTGTGGCGTACGTCTCGTGCCCGCGCTGTCACGCCGACCGGGGTCGCCGGCATCTCGTGCTCGTCCAGAGACCTGCACGAGTGAGGACGAGAATGGAACCCCGAATCGACCTGCTCACCAACGAGATCGGCGCCAAGATCAGCAAGCGGATGTTCAACGTCAGCCTGGCGATCGAGCAGTCGCCGCTGCCCAGGGCGACCCAGGCGCTGGTGATGCTGCGCGCCAGCCAGATCAACGGCTGCGGCTGGTGCGTCGACACCCACACCAAGGAGGCCGCGGCCGCCGGGGAGACCCAGCTGCGGCTCAACCTGGTCGCCGCCTGGCGCCACGCCACGGTGTTCACCGACGCCGAGCGGGCCGCGCTGGCGCTGACCGAGGAAGGCACCCGGCTCGCCGACGCCGCCGAGGGCGTGTCCGACGAGACCTGGGCGCACGTGCGCAAGCACTACGACGACGACCAGCCCGCCGCGCTGGTCTCGCTGGTCGCCATGATCAACGCCACCAACCGGCTCGGCGTGATCCTGAACTACCAGGGCGGCTCCTACCAGCCCGGTCAGTTCGACGCCGCCCTCTCGAACTGACCCGCCCTCTCGAGCTGACCGGCCCGGACCGCCCGTCCGGGCCGGGTCTCACCGGTCCGCCCAGGAGGCCGAGGATCTTCGCCTCCGCCTCCTACTACCGCTTCCCTCCCTGATCGACACCGTGGCCGCTGCGATCTGCCGGTTGGTGCAGAGGAACCGATTCAGGTTCGAACAGGCCTGGACTGGGGAGAAGACCTATGCACAATCGATTGCAGCCATCCTCGGATCGGCCCCGATGAGCCGCCGGCGACGTCCCCCCGTGCGTCGCCGGCCCATCGGTCAACCATCGGGCGCGCGGCCGTCCCTCGCTGCTCAGGTCAGCCGCAGGGTGGTGACGACCGTGCGGGCGCAGTCCGGTGCGCTGGTGCGGGTGGTGTCGACCTCCACGTCGTAGACGACGTCCCGGTGCACCGCGGTCGCCTGCCGGATCGCCATCCCCGGCTCGCGGTCCGCGCGGGAGGCTTCGCGCCGCCCGGCGACCGCGGGTTCGCAGCGCACGCCGACCCAGGCCACCGGCAGTCCGGCCAGCGCCGCCCGCCAGCGGGCCTGGGACGCCGCGGCGCCCAGGAAGACGTCGTCGACGATGACCGGCGCGCCGGCCCGGGCGGTGGCCGCGATGCCGGCCATCCACGCCGCCTCCAGCCGGCTGAACACCTCCCCGACCACGACCGCGCCGCCGGCGGCGACGCCGAAGCCGTCCGCGGAGTCCTGCAGCGCGGGCGGCAGCGAGTCGACGAAGTCGTCGATGCTCGCGGCCAGCCACGGCTCGGCGAGCATGCCCTGCACCTGCCGCACGATGCTGGTCTTGCCCGAGCTCGACCCGCCGTTGACCACGATCACCCTTGGCGTCACCGTCCGAACCTAGCCACCGCCGGTCGGGCGGGGCGGTCGTCTAGCCCGCGGCGAAGAACGTGCGCAGGTCGCCGACGAGAGCGGCGGGCTGTTCCATGGCGGCGTAGTGGCCGCCGGTGTCGAACCGGCTCCAGTGCACGATGTTGCTGTTGTCCCGCTCGGCGAACGCCCGGATCGTCTGGAAGTCGTCGGCGAAGACCGCGACCCCGGTGCGGGCCGCGTTGACGGCTGGGCTCGGCCCCGGCGCGGGCCTCCTCGTAGTAGTAGCGCACCGCCGTGGCCGACGTGTTGGTGAGCCAGTACAGCGAGACCTGCGGTGAGGATCTGCTCGGGCGTGACCAGGCTCGTGCCGTTGCCGAAGGAGTTGAACAGCTCGTTGTACGCGAGCTGGCCGACGGGCGAGTCGGACAACCCGACCGCGACGGTCTGCGGCCGGGAAGCGTTCATCGCGTTGTAGCCGCCGACCGACTGGAACCACTTCAGGTGCTCCAGCCCCGCGTAGTCCTCCGGCTCGAGCTTCTCGAACTCCGCCGGGTCGCCGGAGGGGAAGGAGAACAGCTGCAGCACGTGCAGGCCGAGGAAGCCCGGGCGGGTCGAGCAGGCCGAGCTCGCGGGCGACCAGCGCGCCGTTGTCGCTGCCGTGCACGCCGTAGCGACTCGTAGCCGAGCCGGCGCATGAGGGTGTCGTACGTGCGGGCGACGCGGGCGATGGTCCAGCCCCGGTCGACCACCGGGGTGCTGAGAACGCGAACCCCGGCATGGACGGGACCACGACCGAGAACGCGTCCTCGGCCCGGCCGCCGTGCGCGACCGGGTCGGTCAGCGGCCCGATCATGTCCAGGAAGTCGACGAACGAGCCGGGGTAGGTGTGCGCCAGCAGCAGCGGCGTCGCGTCCGGTTCGGCCGACGGCACGTGCAGGAAGTGCACGGTCTGCCCGTCGATCTCGGTGAGGTAGTGCGGGAACGCGTTCATCCGCGCCTCCTGGGCGCGCCAGTCGAAGTCGGTGCGCCAGCGCTCGACCATCTCGGCCAGGTACGAGTTCGGGGTGCCGTAGTCCCAGTCGTCGCCCGGCGCCGGCCGCGGCAGCCGGGTCCGGGCCAGCCGGGCGGCGAGGTCGTCGAGGTCGGCCTGAGCGATGTCGACCACGAACGGGCGGATGGTCGGTGTCGCTGGAGTGCGTCGGTCATGGCCGCGAAGCTAGGAGCAATATAGGCACCGGACGTTCCTAGTTCTGCGGCATTCTCGACCGGTGCGCGACACCGCGGCCCGGCTGCTGGCCCTGCTGTCCCTGCTGCAGTCCCGGCCGGACTGGCCCGGCTCCGAGCTCGCCGCCCGGCTCGGCGTGAGCACCCGGACGGTCCGCAACGACATCAGCCGGCTGCGCGAGCTGGGCTACCCGGTCGACGCGGTCCAGCGGAGCGGCCGGCCACTACCGGCTCGGCGTCGGCGCCACGCTGCCGCCGCTGCTGCTCGACGACGAGGAGGCGGTCGCGGTCGCCGTCGGTCTGCGGTCGGGCGCCGGGGTCAGCGGCATCCGGGACAGCAGCGCCCGGGCGCTGGCGAAGCTGGAACAGGTGCTGCCGCACCGGCTGCGCCGCTCGGTGGCGGCGATCGCCGACACGACCTCGCACGGCGCCGGAGAACACCGGCACCGACGCGGCGGACCCCGAGGTCGACCCGGCGCTGCTGAGCACGCTGGCGGCGGCGATCCGGGACCGGGTCTCGGTGCGGTTCGACTACCACGACCCGGGCCGGGACGACGCCCCGGACGAGACCGGGCCGCCCCGCCTGGTCGAGCCGTACCGGCTGGTCAGCTGGCAACGCCGGTGGTACCTCGTGGCCAGCGGAGCCGGGTCGCGGAGCCTGGCGAGGTGCTGCGCATCGACTGGATCGCGCTGCGGACGCCGGACGGCCCGCCGCTTCGCCCCGACACCGCCGCCCGGAGGACTACACCGACCTCGTCCTGCGCGAGGTCGCCTCCACCGGCTGGAAGGTGCGCGCCCGCATCGCCGTCGCCGCGCCGGCGGAGAGCGTGCTCGCCCGGATCAACGCCGACGGTCGGGGTCGTCGAGACCGTGGACGACGCACAACTCGATCCTGGTCACCGGAGCGGACAGCCTCGCGACCGTGGCCGCGTACGTCGGCATGCTCGAGCTGGACTTCCGGGTCAGCGGAGCCGCCCGAGCTCGTCGACCACCTCCGCCGGGTCGGCGAGCGCTACCTGCGCGCCACCACGGACCCACCCGACCCCCCGGCCACGACGGACGTCGACGAGTCACAGATGCTCCTCCCGGACCGGTGTCCGGACCGGGGTCGTGCGTGACGACATGGGGCGGCTAATCGCGGCCGGTGCCCCTGATGGCTAGCGCCATCTGCCACAGGCGGTGCCAGTTGATCACCGGCTTGGGCTCCGGCACTCCTGGACGGTTGCGCGGCACCCTGACCCGCAGCGCACCGGGTTGCACAGTGCAGTGCACCGGCGTGTCCAGCAGCAGCGCCTCGCCGTCGACCCCGACCGGGATCTGGCCGGCGTCGGCGTCGACGACGACCTCCGTGGTGGTCATCACCGTGATGCCGGGCAGGTGTCTACCGGCGAGCAGGCCCGCGGCTTCGGCGGCGTTGCGCACCCTGATTCCGATGACGCCGAGGACGCCCCGGTCCAGCCTGGCCCGGCGTCCGAGCCCGGCGACGTCGCCCATCCCGTAGACGTTGTTGCTGACCAGCACCGCCTGCGAGCCCGTCACGGTGACGCCGTCGACCTTGGTCACGAGGTGCGGCCCGCTGCGGCCGACGAGCAGGTCAGGCAGCATGTCGGCGGTGGTGCCGGCCTTGTCGTCCCGGTAGGCCGAGCTCTGCACGATGGCCGCGTAGGCGCCGAACGAAGAGTTGTTCACGAACGGCCGGTCGCCGATGAAGCCGAGGTCGACCTGCAGCTCGACGCCGTCGCGGAGCGCATCGAGGCAGCTGGACGGATCCTCCCGGTCCAGGCCGAGGTCGAGGGCGAAGTGGTTGCGGGTACCGGCCGAGATGACCAGCAACGGGATGCCGTGCCTGGCGGCGACGCCGGCGACCAGCGCCTGGGTGCCGTCCCCACCGGCCACGCCGAGCAGGTCGGCGCCGTTGGCCACCGCCGTGCTCGCCAGCTGCCCGACGTCAACGATCCCGGGACCCTCGAGCATGACGACCTCCGCCCCCAGGGCTTCGGCCTTCTCCTTGAGTCCGAATTTGGCCACCTTCCCGCCCCCGGAGCGCGGGTTCATGATCAGGTAGGGCCGCCGAGGGGACGGGGTGTCGTACTCGCGCATCGTGCCCGGGTCACGGCGGAGCGCCGTCCGACCGAGCGCGACCGCGAGGGTCTGCAGCGCGAACGCCGCGAGCACGACCCAGATCAGCTCCTTGCTCGTGTACAGGATCAGTACGGCGAGTGCCACCAGTACGGCCAGGACGACGGCCAGCCAGCGCACGATGCCCTTGTGGGTGAGGGCCCACCAGATGCTCGCGCCGATCACGCCCAGACCGACCACGCCGATGATGATGGCGGCCAGGCTGGCCTGGAAGCCGATCGCCAGCAGGGGCACCGCTATCGATGCGGCCGCCGCGAGGATGGCGCCACGCGCCAGCCAGCGCTGGGTGACGGTTGGCCGTCCATGGATCTGTTCCTCGATCGTGGCCACTCCCGATCACCCCGCCCGCTCCGGTCTACCTCGCTCGATGCTGCGGCGACTTCGCGAGCCGGCACGGCGGGCTGCGCCCGATGGTCCCGTCGGACCCGGCGCCGAGGACCGTCGAGATCCGGCTGTCCTGGTGAGCCGGCTCAGATGCCGGTCTGGACCTGGATCTTCCCTTCGGTGATGGCCTGCTGGAGTTGTCCGTAGTCCTGTTCGGCTTGGTCGGCGTACACCGCGGCGAACTCCTCGAGGGCCTCGGCGAAGGAGCCGTCGGTGCCGATGTAGGCGTCGATCGCGACGACGTCGCCACCTCGGGCGTGGGCCCGGGCCAGGGTCGCGCCGCACAGTCTGGCGTAGGCGGTCAAGCCGACCGGCTGGATGGTGGTGGTGTCGACGCTGCCCTTCATGTCGTGCAATTGCCGGACGTAGAAGTCTCGGCCGCCCTCACCGCGCACCCAGCCGAGGAAGATGTCGCTGGCGGCCTGCATGTAGCGCTGCCCCTCCACGACCCGCTCACCGTGCTGGCTGGCCGTGCTGGCGCCCACGTACGGCTCGAGCACCGACGTGGTGGCTTCCTTGAACTGCATGACCAGCGGATCAGCCTCGTCCCGCCCTTTGAGCAGCACGATCCCGGCGCGGGTGCCGACACTGCCCACCCCGACCACCTTCTGGGCCACGTCGATCAGGTGGTAGCGCTCGAGCAGCCGGCGCCGGTCCTGGGGCAGCGTCGCCCGGTAGTCCGCGAAGCCCACCTCCACCAGGCGGCGGGACTCTTCGGTGGCCGCCCGGGACAGCAACGGCGGGTCCTCCCGGAACTGGTGGTGGCCGTCCACGACCTCGGTCAGCTTCTGCGCGGCTTTCATCGAGGTCTTGCGCCGCGCCGCATCGAAGCTGGCCGTCGCCGACTTGGCGGCCCTCTTGACCGCCTTGTCCTTGCCCTGCTGGCTGCTCATCTGGGCGATCGCGGCCAGCAGCATCTGCTCGTCGATCCTGGTGTACCAGACGTCGAGGGTCCCCAGATGAGCCAGCTCGGTGATCGCCGCCCGGTACGCCTCCAGCGCAGCAGCCACCGCGGTCCTGGCCTCCCTGCGCTTGAACCCGCGGTCCCGGGCGGCCAACACGAACGAGGCGACCAGCCGCTTGACGTCCCACTCGAACGGGCCGGGCAGCGTCTCGTCGAAATCGTTGACGTCGAAGACCAGGTCACGCTCGGGTGACCCGAACACCCCGAAGTTCGACAGGTGGGCGTCACCGCACAACTGGGTATGACCCGGAGTCCACTTCTGACTCGACAAGTCGTAGGCCATGATCGCCGCCGACCCACGGTAGAACGCGAACGCCGACGCGCTCATCCGCCCATACCGGATCGGCACCAGATCCTGCACCCGGGCGTCATCCTGAGCCCGCAGGATCCCGACCGGATCCTTCCGCCGACGATTGATCGCGTACTTGGCGTGCCCCTCGATCGGCGCCACATCCCGCCACGCCCGACCCCGCTCGACCCGCTCCTCAACCGTCCGGTAGTCGTGCGCCCGCGCGGCACCCCCGGACCGATCAGCCCGACCGAATCCGTGCCGCGGTCGACTTTCTTGCCGGTGGCCTAGCCATGCCGAGCTCCCTCCACGGGACGACGTCGGACCCGAACATGAGGAGTGGGCCTGACGCTGCGGCTGCTCCCGGTCCCTGTTGGGTGACGCTAGAGCCGTCGATACGCGGTTGCTTCGTCCGTCATGGATGAGAGCGAGGGCTCGACAGTGTCCAGTAACGCACGGGTTCCTGGCGGTTAGTCCCGTCGGTCGGCGCGACGTGCCTTGCGGCGCCGATGACGTCGCATCGCGCCGACTCCGATCCACACCAGCGCGCCGACCACCGCGGTCACGAGGGTCAACAGCCACAGCGGCCAGGTGAAGTTCCAGAACAGGAAGTCGATCCTCACCCGCTCGGTGTTCTGGATCATGAAGACGATCAGCAGCGCGACTCCGACGAGTGAGGCGATCGCCCCGCCGCCCAGTCGGAACCGTCTTCCTTCCGCGGTGCCGGTGGTGTTGTCATCAGGACTCTGCTGGACCATGGATCTTCCTCCCCGTGCCACCCGTACTCGGCCTTGGTCTCCTTGCCGTGCACGGTGAGCGCGTAGATCACCATGCGTCGATTGCGATGCCCGCGCAAGCCGTCCGAGCGAGGCGGTGCGCGAATTGAGGGCCGAAAGCGACAGCAAGACGGTGCCGAGGGACTTGATGCCGATGACACGACATCGACATGGTGGCGTCCGTCGTGCGGGGTCCGCGGCGCTGCCTCATCCGTGGGGAGTGATCCGGATCCGGTGGAAGAGCTGTTCGCTCGACCTGCCGTGCGGTCGCTCGACCGGCGGTAGCGGAGGTCGTCAGTGCCATCGGAGCAGTCACGCCTGGGTCTGCGTGCCGATGCGAGCGTTCGTGTCCGGGATGCTCCAGACGACGGCCGAGTTCCCGCCCCGGCAGAAGCCAGCCAGCTTCAGCCTCGACCAGGTGTTGGAGAAACTACAGACAGGAGTCCCTGGCTCGTGACCCAAGCGCTAGGTCGCGTGCAAACAGGCTCGAATGGCCCGGGTCGATGAACATTGTCATTGCCGTCCTCATCGTGGTCGTGGTGACCGCGGTGGCGGTCGCGGCGATGCTGCTGGTGCGTCGCAATGCGCCGGATGGCAGCTATTTCCACGATGGTGACCGGGCCGCCGGCGTGTTCGGCGTGTTGGCGACCGGGTTCGCGGTGCTGTTGGGCTTTGTGGTGTTCCTGGCGTTCGAAAGCTATGACACGGCGAGGGCGGGCGCGGAAAACGAAGCCGTGATCGTGGCGCAGCAGGTCGAGACGGCCCAGTTCTTTCCGCCGTCCGTGGCCGGACAGCTCAGCGGCGAGCTGGTCTGCTACGCGCGGTCGGTGGCTGGGGTGCAGTGGGAGCGGATGGAGGCTGGCACCCTTGGCGAGGAGCTCAACCCGTGGAGTACCGAGTTGTTCCGGACGCTGCGGACCGTCAAGCCGAAGACCGCCACCGAGCAGTCGGCCTTCGACACCTGGCTCGCCCAGAGGTCGGCTCGTGAAGCGGCCCGCAACGACCGCATCCACGGAGCGGCCGGCGTGATCCCGACACCACTGTGGGTGGTGCTGTTCTTCACGTCCGGGCTGATCTTCGTGTACATGCTGTTCTTCGCTGACAGTGGGGAGCGGGCCCGCACTCAGGCGCTCATGATGGGCACGGTGGTCTCCACCATCACGGCCCTGCTGCTACTACTCGGCTCGCTCAACCACCCGTTCCACACCGGCGTCGGCGGCCTTCGGCCGGTGGCGATGGAGCGGACGCTGCAGATCATTGACCAGGAGCTCGAGATCGCGGGCCAGCACGAGCCTCCTCCCTGCGATGCCCGCGGGAACCCGCTGTAGGCCATTCGATGATCTGGCTGAGCTCGCTGCCGGTGGGGACCCTCGTCGTGGGCTGGCTCGCCCTCGCGCTGCTGGTCGCCGTAGTCGCCCGGCTGGCCATCCGCGCGCTGGTGCCGGCCGCGGAGCACGACCGGGTGCAGCTCATCGCCTCGCCGCTCATGCCTGCGCTGGCGCTGCCTTCTCGATCTTCACCGCGCTCATGGACCAGGCTTGTCACGAGGGGACGCCGTCCGACTCGGGGCGACCCGCCCCGGGTACGGGGAACCCGAGGGGGTCGCTTGTACGCCGGCATGAAGCCGGTCGCGCTGACCGCCGCGCTGCGGCACTACGGCGTCGAGACCCAGCAGGTGTGGGCGCTCAGCGTCGACGGTGAGACCCGCAACCGCCGCGGCGTGGCCTGGGAGGAGTCGCCGCCGCGGTCACCGAGCGAGAGGACACCGACGAGCCCCGTTAGCGGCCGGCCCGCTAGGTCTAGCAGTGCTGCTAGCCGGCCGGCACCCCATCTGACCTGCGAACTAGCGTCTAGCGACGGGCCAGCGGCGGCCCAGAAGCAAGACCGCGATGAGGCTGCTCGCGCTGCTCCTCACCGAGGTGATGCCGCCCTCGTCGCACTCGCTCTTGTTAGTAGTGCTGTAAGCCGAACCGAGTAGGCCAACTGGCGTCGAACCGCCGTAGTTGGTCACGGCGGGGAGGCTCCGGTAGCAAGCCCTTTGGAACTCCATGTGGGTATGCACGAGACCGTCGCCGACTGTGTCGGCCCAGCATGAGCTCTGATCCCAGAGGTTCAGGTAGCCCAGCGTGGCGCCGACCCTGATGCTGGCGTTGACCACGATCGCAGCGGGAACATTGTTGAGGTGCTCGTAGATCATCTGCCCGGCGACGGTGCCATCAACCTTCACCTCGAGCTGGACGTATTTGCCTGCCGAGGGGCTGCAGACCAGGTCATCGACGGCCAACACCTTCAGAGTGATGGCGCCGTCAGTCGACTGAAATCGGGCCTTCACAGCGGTGCCATTGGCCGCGTGCAGGTCCTCCGCCCAGCCGAAGCCAGAGAAGTATGTCGTGTGGACATCCGGCCCGGCACCGGACATCCAGGTGCTCCCGCCGCCATCGAATGGGAATAGAACGGCGGCGCGTTTTCCGCCGATAGCTGCTCCCGACTGGGGGCCAGCCAGCGTTCCGAGTAGCGATGCGATCAGTGCTACAAGCGCCACGATCCCAACGCTCCTGACACGAGATGACCGGACTTCACCCGGCCGACCACGAGGAAGCATCCGCTTGTCCTTTTGTCGAAGGTCGCCGCGGTGCGCTAGCGGGCCGGCACCACATCTGACCCGCGAACTAGCGACTAGCGCCTGTGCGGCCCACGGCGTGGGCGACTGCGGTCAGCAGGGGACCTGCGACTGCCAGCAGGGCTGCCCGGGGACGGGACCCGGATGGACGGTCCCGGAGGTGGCGGTGGAGTGGTTGACGGCGAGGTAGATAGCCAGTGCCGTCACCGCTGCAAGGGCCAGACCGAGGACGAACCACAGTGATCCAGGCGATGTCAGCGTTGCTGAAGCCCTGCGCCGCCGGTTGGAGAACCTCCAGCTCTCGCCGGCTCAGGTGCGGGATTCCATGGCGGCGGCGTTCGGCGTCGAGGTAGACCTCGTGCAGGCGTGCGGCCGCAGCAGTTGGAGGACGAGCCGATCTGCAATCAGCCCGGGATGAGGCAGGCCGCAATGCAGGCCATGTATTCGACGGTGCACAGGACGGTAATGGAGACCTCGGCCATGGTGTCGACCACCTGCCAGTCGTCCCGTGTGTCGTCGTCAGTCCCGCCGGTGTCCCCAGGGTCGTTGTTCTCGACGTCCACTGGGTTGTCGTCGATACTGCCGACCGACCCGGGATCCTGCTCCTCCTCCTCGGGCGGGTTGATGTCGATGTCGGAGTGGCGGCCTCTCGGCACCACGATTGACTGCCGCCGGGGCGCTGCGGCGATGAGCCTCGGTCGACTGGGATTGCTGCGGTGAGTGCGTCACGGTGGTCTCCTCGATAGGAAGGACAGAGGGCTCGAAGCGGCCTAGGTCGCACCCATGCAGTCGCCCTGGTTCTAGGCAGTCGCCGGCGTGCTAGTAAGAGATCCGGACCGAACCGAGGTGCGTGCGTGTCGTGCCTGGGTGCTGACTGTGAGAAGCAAAGGCGTCCAGCCGACGAGCGCTGACGTCACCGTTCCGGTGTCGGTGTAGGCATGGCATCCCCCGCTGGCGAGAACGACCTCCCATCAGCAGCGGTGCGTCTTCCCGATGCGTGACGGTGGTGAACCCGACCAGCGTGGCAGCGCCACAACCGCCCCGACGTCGGTCACAAGTACCTACTTCGGCCGACCGGCCTACCTATATCAGTGATGTGACAGAGTCAGCGAAGCCGGTCTTGTCCATGGGAAACCGTCCCGTGGCCAGCAGGATCTCCCGGCGCCTGGCAGGACCACACGCCAGAGGAGAGCCACACCAACCCACGGCGGGCAGCCGCGAGGAAGAGCGACCCGCCAGACACCGCGACCGGCACGCAACTGGCACGACATGAGGAAGCCCCGGTGGAATACCGGGGCTGACCTGCGGAAACGCTTGTGGGCGATACTGGGATCGAACCAGTGACCTCCTCGGTGTGAACGAGGCGCTCTCCCGCTGAGCCAATCGCCCGGGAACCCGTGCAGCATACCGGATCAGCTGGTGACGAACGGCAGCCCGACCGACAGGTGCAGGGTCAGGCCGACCACTCCGACCACGAACGCGAGCGTCGCCAGCGAGACCAGCGCACGGACCGCGAGGTGCTGCCGGCCGAGCCAGCGCAGCCACGAGCGCAGGGTCCGCCGGCCGAAGCCGAGCAGCCGCTCGGCCCAGGCGAACTCGGTCGCCAGGATGCCGAGGCCGAGGAAGACGATCAGCCAGCCGGGGCCGGGCAACGGCACGAGCGCGAGCCCGAGCACGACGATCGCGGTGCCGACCACCGCGACCACGATCCGGTACGCCAGGGCGAGTGCGGGGTTGCGCTTGAGCCGGGCGCGGAACCCGAGCTTGTCGGCGACCTCGTCCAGCAGGCCCGGCTCGTCGTCCGAGCGACGGTCCTGGTCGGTGGGCAAGATCCCTCCCCGTCGGCTACCTGGGCTGCCCCACCGCCACGACCTGCCGCGGGGCCTTCGGGGTCGCCGAGCCCTCCTCCGAGCTGATCGCGAAGCAGGGCGCGCTGGCGACTCCAGGATCAGATCCTATGTCGCGGACGCTGAACTCCGACTGAGTAACCGTGAACCCGCGGATCGGCTTGAGGTCGGTGGGCTGCGGAGTGTCGCAACGCAGCGTCCACAGCCAGTACTTCTGGTCGCCGGTCGTGGGGCCGAGCGACTCGACGATGATCTCGACGTGGTCGCCGCGGACGACGAGCGTGGCGCGGCGATCGGGCGACGGCTGGCCGTTCTCGGTCAGCGCGGCCACCTTGGCCGGGCCGTTGGCGGTGAGCTGCTGGATCGCGGCCTCGCGCTGGGCCACGACCTGGCGGAGATCGTCCTGCTGATCGCGCAGGCGGGCGTTCGATACGAGCAGTCCGACGATCAGCGCCAGCACCGCGGCCGCCGCGACGCCGATGCCGATGCGGCGGGCCAGCCGGCGGCGGCGTGCGGTCAGCGGGACGACGTCGGCCGTCTGCTCCCGGTCCTCCACCTCGCCGCCGCGGTAGCCGCCCGGGGCGAGGTCGGGCTCCTCCGCGACGCCCCCGCCCGCACGCTCGCCGTCGCCCGCACCCGCATCGTCGCCCGCGCGCACGTCCGCGTCCGCACGCTCGTCCGCGTCCGCGCGTTCGTCGGCGTCCGCGTCCGCGCGCTCGTCCGCGTCCGCGCGCTCGTCGTCGCCCGCGGCGCTCGTCGTCTCCCGCAGCTCTGGTCCGCCCGGACGCTCGGTTTCGGCCGGACGCTGGGGGCCGACCTGACGTTCGTCGCCGGTCCGACGCTCGTCGCCGGCCGCGACGCCCGTCGGCGACCGCATGCTCGTCGCCGGTCCGAGGCTCGTCGCCTGCGCCGGACGTTCGTCGCGCGGACGGCGCCTTCGGCGGGCGGTCGGCGGTGGGGAGGTCGGGGCGGCGGCCCTCGATCGACGGCTCGTCGACGTCCCCGTCCGGCTGTGCGCCGGTCCGACGCTCTCCCGCCAGCGGCCGGTGAACGCCCAGCTCGCCCGCGGCCGGCGCCTCGTCGCCAGGTGCCGGCCCGGTCGCCCGGTCGTCCGACGCCGGCCGGGCGGTGTCGTCAGGCGCGGACTCGGAGGCCGGGCATGGCGAACCAGTCGACGCCGTACCCGGGGCTGCCGGGGTGCGGCTCGCCCAGCGGCCACTCCTCCTCCGGCTCCGGCTCGGCCGGCGCCTGGGGCGGCAGCGCGCCGGGTGCCCGCGGCTCGGCCGCGACCGCCGCCATCAGCCGCGACTTCAGCGACGGCGGCGGCGCCTCGTCCGGCAGTGCGTACGCCAGGTCGGCGACCGTGTAGAGCGACTCCCGCACGGTCGCCGTGCACCGCGCGCACCCGGGCAGGTGTGCGGCGAAGCGCTCCTCGTCCTCGGGGTCGAGCGCGGACAGCGCCCAGCCGACGGCGAGCGCATCCCACTCGCCGTGCTCGCCGAACTGCTCGCGGGGGTCGATGGGCTCGCTCACGGCCGACCCCCTTCCGAGGAGTCGGCGACCTCGTCGAGAAGCAGACGAAGCCGACGCATGCCTGCCAGCATGCGCGTCTTCACTGTGCCGAGCGGCACGCCCGTGCGCTGTGCGATCTCCGACTGCGTGTAGCCCGCGTAGTACGCCAGCACGAGCGCTTCCCGCTGTGGTGGCGGCAATGCCGAAAGCGCCTTGCGCACCCGTTCACCGCGCAGCCCCGCCCACGCCGCGTCCTCGACCGGCGGCAGGTCGCTCGCGCCGGCCGCGGTGTAGTAGTCGGCCTCCTCGGCCAGGCTCGCCCGCCGCGAGCGCACCGACTGCTCGCGCCGTACCGCGTCGACGGCCTTGTGGTGGGTCGCCGCGAGCAGCCAGCTCGGGAACCCGCCACGCTGCGGGTCGTACTTGGCCGGGTCCCGCCAGAGGGCCAGGAAGACCTCCTGGACCACCTCCTCGGCGAACACCGGGTCGCCGGTGATCCGCCGGGCCAGCGCGAACGCCGGCCGCACGTACCGGTCGTAGAGCGCTTCGAGCGCCCCGTTGTCACCGTCGGTGAGCCGGCGCACGAGCATGCCGTCCGAGACATCGGCCTCGGGCGGCAGCGCGGGCGGCCTCTCCATGACGGCGCTCTCCACGACAAGTCTTCGCGAGCCTGGGCATACCGGTTCAGGGATCGGTGTCCTCGTCGGGCGACACCTTACTCATCCGCACTCATCCGCATCGACGCTCGTTGCGAACCCAGTCACGCGTGGTAAGAAGTCATGCACGGGGGGATCGAATGACCGGTCGGGTATCCGAAGTCCGTACGACCGTCACGTTGCGGCTCGTCATGCCGCGCGCTGACGTACTCGTCGACGCATCGTTGCGCTATGACCGCGACGATCCGTACGCGGTGCACCTGTCGTTCCTGACCCCGTCGGGCCGCGATCCGATCGCGTGGATCTTCGCGCGGTCGCTGGCCTCGGACGGCCTGACGGCTCCCGCCGGCGACGGCGACGTGCGGATCTGGCCCTCGCCGCAGGATCTGACCGGGTCGGTGTACGTGGAGCTGCGCTCGCCGTCCGGCCGGGCGCTGCTCGCCGTGCCGCGCCCGGTGCTGGCCGGGTTCGTGGACCGGTGCCACGAGATCGTGCCGCCCGGCGACGAGGCGGACTTCATCGACCTCGACGCCGAGCTCGACCTCCTCCTGCACGACGACCTCAGCTGAGCGCGGGTCAGCGGCGGGTCGCGGTGAGGAAGAGGTTGGCCCGGTGGAACAGCCGGGCGTCGAGCCGCTGCGGTCCGTCCAGCAGCCGGGCGAGCGGCCCCGGCAGCAGCAGCGCGGGCACCTGCAGCAGCCGCCAGTAGAGCCCGGCGCCGTCCCGGGCGGTCGGCTCGAAGCCGGCCGCGGCAAGGGCGCCGAGCAGGTCGGTCGCCCGGTAGTTGGTGTGCTCCGGCCGGTCCCAGGCCATGTCGCCGCGCAGCCCGTCGGCCGCGTCGACGAACCGCCGCTCGTACTCCTCCCGGCCGAACCGGCGCTGGTAGACCGCCCGGTGCAGGCGCGGAGTCCGTAGCTTGGCGTCGTCCGGATCGAGCACGGAGAACGCGTGCCGGGCGGGGACGGTGAGCACGAGCAGGCCGCCCGGGCGGAGCACGCGGTGCAGCTCGGCCAGCGTGCCGGCCTCGTCGGCAACGTGCTCGAGCACGTCCAGCGCGCTGACCGAGTCGAAGACGCCGGTCGCGAACGGCAGGCTCGTGCCGACCCTCGCCAGCGGGAGTCGGGGTTCGGCGGCACGCAGCTCGCGCAGGTAGCCCGGGTGCGCGTCGACGGCCACCACGTCCAGCTTGGTGTCCCGGTGCAGAGCGGTGGTGAACGTGCCGTCGCCGACGCCGAGGTCGAGGTGCCGGCCGGTACGGGCGGCGAGCTGCGCCCAGGCCCAGCGGTAGCGGGCCAGCGGGTGCCGGTCGAACGGGCCGCCGGCCGGCAGCAGCGCCGCGTCCAGCGCTTCGGCCAGCCGGTCCGGGTCCGCCGGCGGGGGCAGCGCAGCCGCGGCGGCGAGCATCCGATGCTGCACCGCGGGATGGTCGGCGACCGCGGCGGCCAGCGCCGGCTCGTCCCCCGCGAGCACGCGGACCCGGCCGCTCGCCAGCTCGTCGGCCAGGTACGCGACCTGGTGGTCGTTGCGCATCTCCCCGCGCGCCGCCTCCCGGGCCACCGCGATCGGCACCTTGCCTGCGCGTTGCGCCAGCCGCACTGTGTTGCCGCCATGGGCCACGACGACGTCGGCGTCCCTGATCCGGCGCAGGGTCTCGGCCGGCCCCAGGAAGCGCTGGTACGGGCACGGCGGCAGCACCGACGACGTCCCGTTCTGCACGAAGACGTCGTGCTCGGCGCACAGCGGCGCCACCGCCCGGACCAGCCGGTCGAACGGCCAGGGCCCCATCCCGACGGTCACGAAGACCGAGCTCACCAGAGCTCTCCGACATCGACCGCGCGCCGGTGCCGGGCCAGCAGGTGCGGCCGCTGCACGACGACCTGGCCGGCCAGGCGGGCGCACAGCCGGGCGGCGAGGCCGGCGCGATCGACGATGTTGAACGTCTCCACCCACACTGCCCGCACACCGGCGGTACGGGCGGCGAGGAACCAGGGCACGGCGACGCCGGTGCCGGCGGAGACGACGAGGTCGACCCGGGACGCCCGGAGTGCCGCCCGGGCCGCCGGGACGGCCGCCAGCACCTGGTCGGGCCGGCCCGGGCTCAGCTCCGGCGTCCAGCGGACCCGCTCGCCGGCCAGAAGTTCTCGCGTGTCCGGCGCGTCCACGGCGACCCAGCTGGCGTCGTACCGGCCCCACCAGGGGCGCAGTGCGAGTAGGTCGGGCAACACACCGCCGCTGGACGAGACGAGCAGCACGCGCGGCACTCCAACACCCTAGGTCGATCCCGGACGGGACGTACCAGAACGTAGCAATGATGCCCTGCCAGGACCGAAAGGAGATAGGTTGTCCAAGGGGGTTCGGAACGGTTGGTCCGGGATGGTGGGGAGGTGCCGGGATGCAGCGTGGGGCTGTGGTCGTCGTGGGCGGCGCCGGCTTCGTGGGGTCGGCGATCGCGCGGCGGGCGGCCGCATCGGGACGGCCGGCGGTCAGCCTCGACCGGGTCCGGCAACCGCCGCCGCGGCTGCCGGCGACGGTCGAGCAACGCGCGGTCGACCTGCTGGTCGACCCGGTCGAGCTGCCGCCCGGGCTGGTCGTGCTCGCGGCCGGCGGCAGCGACCCGCACGCGGGCGACCCGTGGCGACTGGTGCTCGACAACGCGGTCACCACCGCGCGACTGCTGCCCGCGCTGGCCGGCCGGCGGGTCGTCCTGGTCTCCTCGGCCGAGGTGCACGGCCCGGCCGGCGGCGAGCTGCCGGTGGACGACGCAGCCCTGGCCGGCTGGTGCGCGGCGCTGCGCGACGCGGCCCGCCGGCCGTGCCCGCCCTGGCAGGTGGCAGCGCTGTGCCGGGAGCTGGTGGCCGGCGACCCGACCGGTCGCTGGGCGTACGCGCTGTCCAAGCGGGCGCAGGAGCTGCTGGTGCGGTCCGTGGTCGCGCCCGACCGGCTGACCGTGCTGCGCGCGGCCAACCTGTTCGGCCCGGGTCAGGACCGGGTCGTCGCGCAGCTGACCCGGCGGGCGCTGGCCGGGCTGCCGCTCGCGGTCACCGACACGGTGCGGACGTTCCTGCCGGTCGACGACCTCGCGGCGGTCGCGCTCGACGCCGAGCCCGGCACGCTCGACGCGGGGCTGGCCGCACTGCCGCTGACCGAGCTGGCCGGGCTGGTGCTGAGCACGCTCGGCGTCGACGCGCCGGTGACGGTCGATCCGCCGCCTGAGGTGGACGTCTCCGGCCTGGTCGACACGGGCGAGTTCCGCCGCCGGCTCGGGGTCGGTGACGGGCGCGCTCGCCTCGACCGTGAGCTGCGGTCGTTCGTGGCCGGGCTCCGCCACGAGCGGCTGCCCGCGTTCTCCCCGCCGCTGTCGGTGGTGCTGCCGCCGCGGCCGCGCCGGCCCGACGAGGTGGCGGCCCGGACCCAGGCCTGCCTGGAGACCGGCAGCGTCAAGGGCGGGCCGTGGGCGGCCGAGCTCACCGAGCGGCTGCGGGCCGAGCTGGCGCTGCCGGACGACTCGGCGCTGCTGCTGACCGCGTCAGGCTCGGCCGCGGTGCGGCTGGCCGTGCAGGCGATCGCCGGGCCGGCACGGCCGGACGACGTCGCGGTGCTGCCGTCGTTCACGTTCGCGGCGACCGGCGAGATGCTGGCCCAGCTCGGCTACACGCTGCGGTTCTGCGACGTGCGGCCGGACACCTGGACGATGGACCCCGAGTCGCTCGCGGTCGCGCTCGCCGACGGCGACGCTGCGGTCGTCGTCGCGGTCGACGCGCTCGGCGCCCCGGCGGACTACACGGCGCTGACGAAGGTCTGCGCGGACGCCGGCGTGCCGCTGGTCGCCGACTCGGCCGCCGCGCTCGGGGCGCGGCACCAGGGCCGCCCGGTGGCCGGCAGGGCGGCCGCCCATGCGTACTCGTTGAGCTTCGCGAAGGTGGTCTCCGCGGGCGGGAGTGGCGGCGCGCTGGTGCTGCCGGCCGACGCGGTCGACCGGCTGCGGTCGCCGGTCGACTGGCTGCGGTCGGTGCCGCTGGCGGAGACCGCCGCCGTGGCCGCGCTCGATCTGCTCGAGGATCTCGACCTGCTGGTGGGCCGGCGGCGGGCGGTCGCCGCGCGCTATGCGCAGCTGGCGTCCGTCGACGGGGTGCGGCCGCAGCAGGTCGCCGACGGCGACGCGCACGCGTTCGTGCACTGGGTGGCGCGGTTCGGCGGGGTCGACCGCGACCGGCTGGCGGCCGAGCTCGACCGGCTCGGCGTCGGCACCAAGCCCTACTACACACCCCCGCTGCACTGGCACGACTGGGGTCCGTACGCGGAGCGGGCCGGGCCGCTGCCGGTCTCCGACGCGCTCGGCCGGGAGGCGCTCGCCCTGCCGATGTCCTCGGAACTGTCACCTCTGCACGCCGAACGCGTCACGATGGCAGTTCTCGCCGCGCTGACCGCCGCCCGGCGCTGACCGCTGCGCAGCGCCGGGCGGCCCTCCGGGTCGCAGTTCAGGTCGGCTTGCGGGCGATGACGAGCAGTTGCTTGCCGAGGTCGGCCAGAGCCGGCTCGGCGGCGAGGCGGCGCTCGACGGCGAGCTGGGCGGGATAGTCGCGCTCGAGCCGGGTCAGCAGGCCGGCGCGGCCGTGCGCGGAGGCGCCGACGAGCAGGCCGGCGAGCCGCTCCACGTCCAGCCCGGCCGACCGCACCGCCGCAGCGAGCTCGGCCGCGTCGAGCAGGTGCAGATCGGCGGCGTGCGGGCCGACCTGCCACACCCCACGTCGGGTCGCCAGCCGCTCCAACGCCTCGTCGGTGCGGCCGGCCGCGAGCAGTTCCAGCACCAGCGCCTGCCGCGAGTCGAGCAGCACGCAGACCGCACCGCCGGGCCGGACCCAGCCCGCGCAGCGGGCGATCGCCGCGGCCGGATCGGTCGCGTACTGCAGCGACCCCATCGCCAGCACCACGTCCGCCGACCCGGCCGGCAGCACGGCATCCTCGACCCGGACTCGATCAGCGTCACGTCGCTGCCGGCGAGCCGGCGCCGGGCGGCCGCCGCCATCGCCGGCGCCGGCTCGATCCCGGTCACCCGGTGCCCGGCCGCGACCAGCCGCGCCGCCCACCGACCGACCCCGCAGCCGACGTCGACGACGTCCGCCGGAGCCGCCCCGACCACCGCGGCGCAGATCTCCCAGGCCAGCTCGTCGTACGCGCGCCGGTGCGGGGCGGCGAAGTGCGCGTCGTAGTCCGCGGCCAGCGCGTCGTACAGCGGCGCGCTCGATCTCACGCCGCGACCGGGGCCAGCGACCGCCGACCGGCCCGCCACAGCACGTCGGCCGCGTACGTCCGCGGCCGCCAGGCCAGGTTGAGCGCGTAGTTGCTGCCACAGCCCACGCACTCCTTGCGGAAGAACCGCTCGTGCTCTTCCCGGTACGCGGAGCCGGCCACGATGTCCCGCAGCGGCGTGGTCCGCACGTTCGCCGTCGCGTCGTGCCCCCAGCAGCCGCCGACCTCGCCGGTCGAGTGCACCATCAGCTTCAGCTGCGACTCGGCGCACGGCAGCGGCTTCTGCAGCAGGTCGGCGAAGTGCCCGCGCAGGTACGCCAGCTCCGAGTAGCGCGGCAGGAACCGGCGGTCGGCCCGCAGCACCTGCTCGACCTCGGTCAGCGCCGCGTCGACCTGCGGCTGGTCGACCCTGGCCTCGATCGAGACCTGCCCGTCGCGGAACAGGAACGTGTGGTCGGTGGCCAGGTTCAGGTAGAGCTGCACCCGCAGCCGCTGCGCCAGCCGCATGATCTCCGGCAGCGCCGCGACGGTCGACCGCATGACCGTGTAGTTCATCCGTACCCGCATGTCGAGGGCGTCCCGGTGCGCGAGCAGCCGCTGCAGTGCGTCGAGCGTCGTATCGAATGCCCCCGCCTTGCCACGGATCCGGTCGTGCTGCTCTGCATCCGGGCCGTCGACGGACACGTTGAACGACCGCACGCCCGCGTCGAGCACCGCGTCGAGGCGGCGGTCGTCGAGCAGGATCGCGTTGGTGTTCAGGTGCAGGGACCGGATCCCTGCATCCCGCGCGTACGCCATGAGCTCGGGGGCGTCCCGGCGCAGCAACGGCTCCCCGCCGGTGAAGTTGGCCTTCAGGATGCCCAGCCCGGCGATCTGGTCGATCACTCCGCGCCACTCGTCGCCGTCCAGCTCACGCCGGGTGACCGTCCGCCAGCAGGCACAGCTGACGCACTTGAGGTTGCAGTTGTCGGTCAGGAACAGCTCGGCGACCAGCGGACGCACGTGCAGCCCTGGCGCCAGGTGCTCCTTGACCGCCAGCCGGGCGAAGAACCCGGCCAGCCGCACCCGGTCGCCGACTCCGGTCACCGGCAGGGTCCGCATGACCACCCAGCCTAAGCCTGGGCCGCGCGGCCCGGTGGACCCCGGAGGTCAGCGGATCGCGCGCGCGCAGGGGTCAGTGGATCGTCAGTGGATCGTCCGTGCTCCGGACACCGGCACTCCCCCGACGATCGTCGTCCGCACCGCCGGCGCGCCGAGGTGGGCGAGCAGGTCGGCCTCGTGCTCGGCCTCCAGCACCAGCAGGTCGCCCGGGTGGGTCAGCCGGAGCACGCCGAGCTCGGGCCGGCGCAGCGCCGCTCCCCCGCCCGCCGTGGCGGCCCGGATCGCCTCCGGCACGGTCAGCCCGAGCAGCGGCGCCGCCAGCTGCAGCGCGTACGGGACGGACTCGCACCAGGATGTGCCCGGGTTGCAGTCGGTGCCGAGGGCGAGCGTGACCCCGGCGTCGCGCAGCACCCTGGCGTTGTCCCAGCCACCATGCGTGCTCAGCGTCGCGGTGGGCAGCAACACGCCGACGACGCCGGCGGCGGCCATCGCCTTCGCGCCGGCCTCGTCGACGTGCTCCAGGTGGTCGGCGGACGCGCAGCCGGTCTCGGCGGCCAGCGCGGCCGCGCCGGTGTGGGTGAGCTGCTCGGCATGCAGCCGGCCGCCGAGGCCGGCCGCGGCGCCGGCCCGCAGCAACGTCCCGGCCTCTTCGACGGTGAACGCGCCGCGGTCGCAGAACACGTCCAGCCACCGGGCGCCGGCCCGCGGCCGCCGCCGGCAGGACCGCGGCCAGCGCGGCGACGTGCGCGGACCGGTCGACCCCGACCGGGACCACGTGCGCGAGCAGCGTCGGCTCGACCCGCAGCGGCACCCGGTCGGCGAGCCGGCGTACCAGCCCGACCAGCCGCAGCTCCGCCTCCGGGTCGAGCCCGTAGCCGGTCTTCACCTCGACGGTCGTGGTCCCGTTGGCGGCCATCCGCCCGAGCCGGACCGCGGCCAGGTCGAGCAGCTCGTCGTCGGTCGCGGCGGTGGTGGCGGCGACGGTCGAGGCGATGCCGCCGCCGGTGTACGACTCGCCGGCCAGCCGGGCGGCGTACTCCTCCCGCCGCGAGCCGGCCCACAGCGCGTGCGTGTGCGGGTCGACGAACCCGGGCAGCACGCAGGCGCCGTCGGCGTCCAGCTCGGGCGCGTCGGTGATCGTCCACGGCACCCGCTCGTCCGGGCCGATCCAGGCCACCACCCCGTTGCGGATCGACACCGCGGCCGGACCGGGCACCGGCTCGCCGGCGTTGGTGACGATCCGGCCCGCCCGCCGGACGAGCAGGTCCCCGGCCGGCGGCACTAGGCCGGCCCGCCCTGCCAGCCCGGCGCGTGCGTCGTCGGGTCGAGCGGGACGCGGATGCCGACCTCGCGGGCCGCCCGCTCGGCGATCTCGTAGCCGGCGTCGACGTGCCGCAGCACCCCGGTGCCCGGGTCGTTGGTGAGCACCCGCTCGACCCGCTCCCTCGACTCCGGCGACCCCTCGGCGACGACCACCACGCCGGCGTGGATCGACTTGCCGATGCCGACCCCGCCGCCGTGGTGCACCGACACCCAGGACGCCCCGGACGCGGTGTTGACCAGCGCGTTGAGGATCGGCCAGTCGGCGATCGCGTCCGAGCCGTCGCGCATCCCCTCGGTCTCCCGCTCCGGCGAGGCGACCGAGCCGGCGTCGAGGTGGTCCCGGCCGATCACGACCGGCGCGGAGATCACCCCGCGGGCGACCAGGTCGTCGAACGCGGTGCCGGCCACGTGCCGCTCGCCGTACCCGAGCCAGCAGATCCGGGACGGCAGCCCCTGCCCCTTCACCCGCGCCTCGGCGAACCGGATCCACCGGTGCAGCCCGTCGTCGTCCGGGAACGCGGTCAGCACGGCCTGGTCGGTCGCGGCCAGGTCGGCCGGGTCGCCGGACAGGCAGGCCCACCGGAACGGGCCGGCGCCGCGGGCGAACAGCGGCCGGACGTAGGCGAGCACGAAGCCCGGGTACGAGAACGCGTCGGCCAACCCGGCGTCCTGGGCCTGCCCGCGCAGGCCGTTGCCGTAGTCGAAGACCACCCGGCCGGACCGGGCGAACGCGACCATCGCCGCGCAGTGCTCGACCATCGACTCCTTCGCCCGCCGGACGTACTCCTCCGGCTTGGCCCGGCGCAGGTCCAGCGCGTCGGCCAGGCTCAGCCCGGCCGGGACGTAGCCGTTGAGCGCGTCATGGGCCGAGGTCTGGTCGGTGACCACGTCGATGTCCGGGCAGGTCGCCTGCAGGTGCGCGAACACCTCGGCCGCGTTGCCGATCACGCCGACCGACAGCGCCCGCCGCTCCCGCTTCGCCTGCAGCGCCAGCCGCAGGCCCTCGTCCAGCGAGCCGGCGATGACGTCGAGGAAACCGCCGGTCAGCCGGCGCCGGGCCCGGGCCGGGTCGACCTCGACGCAGAGCACCGCGCCGCCGTTGCCGGTGACCGCGAGCGGCTGCGCGCCGCCCATGCCGCCGAGCCCGGCGGTCAGCGTGAGCGTGCCGGCCAGCGTGCCGCCGAAGTGCTGGTTGGCCACCTCGGCGAAGGTCGCATACGTCCCCTGCAGGATGCCCTGGGTGCCGATGTAGATCCACGAGCCCGCGGTCATCTGCCCGTACATGGTCAGGCCGGCGTCCTCCAGCTCCCGGAAGTGCTCCGGGGTGGCCCACTTCGGGACCAGCAGGGAGTTCGCGATGAGCACCCGCGGCGCCTGCTCGGTGGTACGCACGATGCCGACGGGCTTGCCCGACTGCACCAGCAGCGTGTCGTCCGGGGCCATCGTGTTCAGCGAGTCGACGATCGCGTCGAACGACCGCCAGTCCCGGGCGGCCCGCCCGGAGCCGCCGTAGACGACCAGGTCGTCGGGCCGCTCGGCGACGTCCGGGTCGAGGTTGTTCTGCAGCATCCGCAGCGCGGCCTCGGCACCCCAGCTTCGCGCCGTCCGCCGCGGACCGCGGGGCGCGCGGACAGGTCTCGATCCCTGCATGAGCTCGACCGTATCCCTCCCGGCGAGCAGTGCGGGGCGCGCCGGGCCGGACCGTACGGTGGTCCGCCACACTGTGCCGATGACCGTCCGGTCCCGTCCGGGACGAGGCGTGGTTCTGGCCGGAACGCTGGCCGCGCTGACGCTGGTCGGCTGCACGTCCGGACGCCCTGCTCCGCCGGCGCCGCGGACCGCGCCGGCCACCCGGCCCGCGGCCCGACCGGCGGCGGCACCGGCGTTCCCGGCCGCCGAGGAGCGGACCCGGCACGGCGACCCGAGCTGGTCGGTGGTCCGCGTCGGCGCCCAGCACGACGTCGAGGGCTACGCCGACCGCGACAGCGTGCTGCCTGGCCAGCCGGTGCGGCTGTTCGTCTCGACGATCGCCCGGCACGTCCGGGTCCGCGCGTACCGGATGGGCTGGTACGCGGGGGCGCGGGCGCGGCTGGTCTGGCAGTCGGCGCCGGTGCAGGCCCGGCTCCAGCCGGCGGCGCGGGTCACCGGCCCGACGCACACGCCGAGCGCGCCGTGGCGGCCGACGCTGACCGTGCCCACCACCGGCTGGCCGGCCGGCGACTACCTGCTCCGGCTCGACACCGACCGCGGACCGCTGCGCCGGTTCGTCCCGCTCACCGTGCGGACGGCCGACCAACCGGGGCGCGGTGGTGCTGGTCAACGCCGACACGACCTGGCAGGCGTACAACGCCTGGGGCGGCTACAGCCTCTACCACGGTCCGGACGGCGCCCGGGCCGACCGGTCCCGCGCGGTCACCTTCGACCGGCCCTACGACTACGGCGCCGGGACGGCCGACTTCCTCGGCGCCGAGCTGCCGCTGGTCGCCCTGGCCGAGAAGCTCGGCCTGCGGCTCGGCTACGCCACCGACCTCGACCTGCAGCGCGACCCCGGCCTGCTCGCCGGCGCGGCCGCGGTGATCTCGCTGGGACACGACGAGTACTGGTCGCCGGTCATGCGGGCGGCGCTCACCCGGGCCCGCGACGCCGGCACCAACGTCGCGTTCCTGGGCGCGAACGCGATCTACCGCAAGATCCGGTTCGGCCGCACCGGACTGGGCCCGGACCGGCTGGAGATCAACTACAAGGACGACACCGACCCGATCGGCCGGACCGACCCGGCGCAGGTGACGACCCAGTGGCGCGATCCGCCGTCCAGCGACAACGAGAGCAGCCTGACCGGCACCGACTACGGCTGCAGCCCGGTCCGCGCGCCGATGGTCGTGGTCGACCCGGGCAGCTGGCTGTTCACCGGCCTCGGCCTGGCCGCCGGCAGCCGGCTGCCCGGCCTGGTCGGCTCCGAGTACGACCGGGTCTACCTGGGCGCGCCGACGCCACGGCCGATCGAGGTGCTCACCCACTCGCCGCTGGTCTGCGACGGCCGGGCCGACGCGGCCGACGCGGCGTACTACACCACCCGGTCCGGGGCGGGCGTGTTCGACTCGGGCACCAGCGACTGGGTCGCCGGGCTGGACTCGCCGACCCCGGTGGTGCGCCGGGTGGTGACCGCGGTGACGACCAGGCTGCTGGTGGCGTTCGCGACCGGACCGGCCGGGCGGGCGCACCCGGCCCGGGACACGGCGCCCCGATACCGCTAGCCGCTGCGGCTGCGCTCCCGGGCGCGCAGGACGCGGCGGTCAGGCCAGCCGTCCGGCGACCTCCTCGGCGGCGGCGACGAGCTCGGGCAGCAGCGCCCGGACCGCCTCGATCTGCGGGGTGACCTCGCGGTCGACGTCCATCGCCGGCACGTGCGCGCGGATGACCGCGTGCACGGCCGCCGCCGCCGGCCCGGGCAGCGCCGTACCGGCCCGCAGGTCGATCGCCTGGGCCGCGCAGAGCAGCTCGACCGCGAGGACCGTCGACACGTTCGCGACCACGTCGCCGGCCTTGCGGACGGCGTGCCAGCCCATCGAGACGTGGTCCTCCTGGTTGCCGCTGGTGGGGATGCTGTCCACCCCGGCCGGGTGGGCCAGCACCTTGTTCTCGGCGACCAGCGACGCGGCCGTGTACTGGGCGAGCATGAAGCCGGAGTTGGTCCCGGCCTTGCGGGCCAGGAACGGCGGCAGGCCGCGGGAGGTGGCCGGGTCGAGCAGCCGGTAGACCCGCCGCTCGCTGATGCTGCCCAGCTCGGCCGCGGCTATCGCGAGCATGTCGCCGGCGATCGCCAGCGGCTGCCCGTGGAAGTTGCCGGTCGACATGACCTCGTAACCGTCGCCGTCGATCTCGTCCACAACGACCGGGTTGTCGACGATGGAGGCGAGCTCGACCTCCACGACCCGCCGGCAGTACGCGATGGCGTCCCGGGAGGCGCCGTGCACCTGCGGCGCGCAACGCAGCGAGTACGGGTCCTGGACGGCGTGGTTGGAGTGCCGGTGGCTGGCCAGCAGCGGGCTGTTCGCGAGCAGCCGGCGCAGGTTGTCGGCGCTGGCGAGCTGCCCGGGATGCGGGCGGATCCGGATGACCCGGTCGTCGTACGCGCGGTCGGTGCCGAGCAGCGCCTCCACCGACAGCGCGCACGCGACGTCGGCGGCCCGGCCCAGCGCCTCGGCGTCGGCCACCGCCAGCGCGAGCACCGCCTGCATCGGCTCGGTGCCGTTGATGAGCGTGAGCCCCTCCTTCGGCGCGAGCACGAGCGGCTTCAGTCCCTCGGCCGCGAGCACGTCGGCGGCCGGCCGGCCGTCCAGCAGGCCCTCGCCGACCAGCGGCAGCGCGACCGCGGCGAGCTGGGCCAGGTCGCCGGACGCGCCGACCGAGCCCTTGGCCGGGACGGTCGGCAGCAGGTCGCGGTCGAGCAGGTCGAGCAGCCGCTCCGGCAGCTCCGGGCGGCAGCCGGACGCGCCGGCGGCGATCGTGCGGGCCCGCAGCAGGAGCAGCGCACGGACCGCGTCCGCGGGCAGCGGGTCGCCGACGCCGGCGGCGTGCGAGCGGATCAGCGCCAGCTGCATCGCCTCCAGGTCCTCGCGGGCCACCGAGACGTCGGCGAGCGCGCCGAAACCGGTGCTCACGCCGTACACGACCGCGCCGCGCTCGACCGCGTCGGTGACCACGCGGCGGGCGGCCGCCATCCGCTCGGGCACGTCCGGGCCGAGCTCGGCCCGGGCCCGCTGCCGGGCCACGTCCACCACGTCGTCGAGTGCGAGCCCGTCGCCGTTGACGAGAATCGTCCGCATCCTCAGGACCGTAGCGCCGGCTATCCTCCGCCGGTGCGGACCCTGCTCGGCTGGATCGACGCGGTCAACTCCGCGCACCCGTGGAGCCACAACGACCACTACATCCCGTGGGTCCTGCGGCACCTGCCGCCGCACGCCCGGGACGCGCTCGACGTCGGCTGCGGCACCGGCACGCTGCTCGCCGCGCTCGCCGGCCGTCTCCCGCACGTCGAGGGCATCGACCGCGACCCGGCGATGGCGGCCCGGTCCGGCGCGCGCCGGGCGGACCTGTTCGACCTGCCGGCCGAGCCCGCGTACGACGTCGTCACCGCGGTGGCCGTGCTGCACCACCTGCCGCTCGAGCCGGCCCTGGCCCGGCTCCGGAGCCTGCTGCGGCCCGGCGGCCGGTTGCTCGTCGTCGGCTGCTACCGGCAGGCGACCACGGCCGACCGCGCGACCGACCTGCTGGCCGTGCCGGCGAACCTGGCGATCGGCGTGCTGTCGCGCCGCCGGGCCGAGGCCGCCCAGATCGCGATGTCGGCGCCCACCGCGCCGGCCCGGGAGACCCTGGGCGAGATCCGGGCGGCGGCGCCGGCCGCGATCGTCCGCCGCCGGCTGTTCTGGCGCTACACCCTCCTCGAGGACGCCCCGGGTTGACGACGGCCCGCCGCCCCGGTCAGGCGGACCGGCCGAAGTCGGCCAGCAGCTGGGTCTGCGCGTCGGCACCGGGCGGCACCGGCGGCCGGGCCGCCACCGCGCCGGCGGACCGGTAGGCGTCGGCGACTCCGGCGAACCAGGCGCGGCAGACGTCGACCAGCTCGGGATCGATCCGCTCGTCCGCCCCGATCGCGCGGGCCAGGTCCCAGCCGTGCACCACCAGGTCGGCCAGCAGCTGCATCGCGTACTCGCGTCCCGGGAAGTCCCCGAACGACAGGTGCACGATCCGGTCCATCGCGGCCGGGTCGTCGACCGCCGCGATCGCCGCCGCGGCGGAGTCGTCCCACGCGGCGGCGGGATCGCTGCCGAGCAGGTCGCCGTCGAACCGGTCGCCGACCTCCTGGATCGTGCCGCCGGCGAACAGCGGCACGGCCCACCGGTTCTCCCCCACCACGTGGTTGACCAGCGCCCGGACGTCCCACTCCGAGCAGGGAGTCGGCGCCCCCCACTGGTCGTCCGGTACGGCGTGCACGTGGTCGCCGAAGGCATCCATCGCGCGGTGGTAGAGCTTGCGTACGTCCGTGGCCATCGTCCCCTCCCCGCTGCCGGGCCGCTGCGCCCGGCGGAATCCCGGTCGGCGCGGTGCCTCCGCGCGGATGTCCACCCGGACGGTCCCGTCCGGAAGGCCGGTCGGGTACCGCTGTCCCGCGGCCGGCCGGCGCGCAGTCGGGCGGGTCCGGCAGCGCCCAGGAGGCGCTGCCGCAGCGCGCGCTCGGACGGCCCGGATTGGCCGAGCCGGCTCTCGACCCCGGGACCGGCCGGTCGTAGCGTCCTGGGCAGCCGGACGATCCGGCGAACGACGCGGTGGATCCGGCCGACGACGACGTCTCGGGGGAGGATCCATGTTCGTCCAGGTGATCCAAGGCAGGACCGGCAAGCCCGAAGAGGTCCACGCTGCGATGGAACGGTGGAGGACGGAGCTCGCCCCGGGCGCGGCCGGCTGGCTCGGCTCCACCGGCGGGGTGACCGACGACGGGCGGCTGATCGCGCTGGCCCGGTTCGAGTCGGCCGACGCGGCGCGGCGCAACAGCGAGCGGCCGGAGCAGGACCGCTGGTGGCGGGAGACGGCCGAGCTGCTCGACGGCGACGCCAGCTTCGCCGACAGCGAGAACGTCACCCTCGACCTCGTCGGTGACCCGGACAAGGCCGGGTTCGTGCAGGTCATGCGCGGCCGCGGCACCGACCCGGAGCGGGCGATGGAGCTGATGAGCCAGGACTCGCAGAAGTGGGCCGAGTTCCGGCCGGAGATCCTCGGCACGGTCGCGGTCGGGCACGCCGGCGGCGGCTACACGGTGGCGATCTACTTCACTTCGGAGGCCGACGCGCGCGCGGGCGAGCGCAAGGAGCCGCCGCCGGAGCTGGCCGCGCAGATGGAGGAGATGAACAAGCTGATGACCGGGGAGCCGGAGTTCCTCGACCTCGAAGCACCCCTGGATCTACTCCCGCTGACCCGTCGAGCCGGGGCGCCCGGCATGCAACGGCCCCCCGGCGGAAGCAGGTGGGGCCAGGGCCGCGACTCCGGGTCCGGGGCCGCGGCATGATGGCGGCCCCACCGGCGGAAGCAGGTGGGGCCATCGGCATCGCGTGGGCGCTACTGGGATTGAACCAGTGACCTCTTCCGTGTCAGGGAAGCGCTCTCCCGCTGAGCTAAGCGCCCGAGGCGGAGGCGGGAATCGAACCCGCGTACAGGGCTTTGCAGGCCCTTGCCTATGCCACTCGGCCACTCCGCCAGGAAGCCCGAGTGACCTCGGGAGACCGACAGGACACCCGAGGGCGTCTCCGAGCGGACGACGGGATTCGAACCCGCGACCCTCACCTTGGCAAGGTGATGCTCTACCAACTGAGCCACGTCCGCAGCGCGTAGACGACTGTATCCGATCCCGGATCACGGCTTCAAACCGGTAGCGCCGGCCAGGCAGGATGGTCCCATGAGGCCGTGGCAGTCCGACTTCGTCGGCCGGTACGAGCACGTCACCATCGAGTCCGCCGCGCTGAAGGACAACCCTCTCGGCGACGACTGGCGCCGCCCGCTGTGGGCCTACCTGCCGCCGGCGTACGACGCCGAGCCGGATCGCCGGTTCCCGGTGATCTACCTGATCCAGGGCTACACCGGAACGATCGGCATGTGGGGCAACCGCAGCCCGTTCCGGCCGACCGTGCTGGAGCTGATCGACGACCTGTTCGGGGGCACCGACGCGCCACCGGCGCTGGTGGTCGGCGTGGACGCGTGGACCGCGTACGGCGGCAGCCAGTACGTCGACTCCCCCGGCACCGGCCGCTACCACACGTACCTCTGCGAGGACGTGGTCCCGTTCGTCGACGCCCGCTGGCGGACGATCGCCGACCGGGAGTCGCGGGCGATCACCGGCAAGTCCAGCGGCGGATTCGGCGCGATGATCACGCCGATGCTGCGCCCGGACCTGTTCGGCGCGCTCGCCACGCACGCCGGCGACACCCTGTACGAGCTGTGCTACGTCAAGGATTTCGCCGAGGCCGCCCGCACGCTGCGCGACTCGTACGACGGCTCGTTCGAGAACTTCTGGACCGACTTCCGGTCGCGGGTCCCGTTCACCAAGCCCGGTGACGGGGTCCTGGTCAGCGTGTACGGCGTAGCCGCGGCGTTCTCCGCCGACGACGACGGGACCGTACGGCTGCCGTTCGAGGTGTCCACCGGCCGGCTGATCGAGCCGGTCTGGCAGCGCTGGCTGGACTGGGACCCGGTCCGGATGGTCCCGCGCTACACCGACGCGCTGCGCTCCCAGCGGGCGGTCTACGTCGACGCGGGAAAGCGGGACGAATACTACCTCGACCTCGGCGCGCAGGCGTTCGTCGACGAGCTGGGCAAGATCGGCGTGACCCCGGAGTTCTTCGAGCTGTTCGACGCCGCGCACGGGGCGATCGAGTACCGGTACCCGCTCGCGCTGCGGTTCCTCGCCGAGCGGCTGGCACGCTAGCGGGCTCAGCCCCGGACCGCCCCGTGCGGGCCGGCGCCGGCGAGCAGGGCGGCGACCGGCTCGTACGGCAGCTCAAGCACGCTGGACCGCTGTCCGCGCAGCCCGATGCACACCACCCCGTCCTCCGGGCACGGCCAGACCAGCACCGATCCGTCGCCGGCCGGACCGCGCAGCCCTGCGGCGACCAGATCGGCGTCGAGGGCCGCGGTGACCGTGTCGTCAGCGCCATCGGACAGCAGGATGTCGAGAACCGGGTCCCGGCCGCGCCGCCAGAGGGTGACGGAGCAGTCGATGACCTCCACGGTGAGCCGATCGCCGAGGACGAACACCCGTCCCCGGACGGCCGTCAGGTCGGACATGGCCTGATCCGATCCGGCCGTCAGTACGAGGGCCCGGAGTTGCCGGAGCCCGCGGTGGTCCGCAGCGGCGCGCCGGCCGGGGAGACGACCGTCCACAGGCCGCCGTTGAGCACCTGGTTCTGGCCGTTGGTCTGCCCCGCTGCGGAGTCTCCCGTGAAGGTGTAGACGGGGTGGCCGGCGACGGTGAGCTGGCGGCTGCCGTCGGACCGGCTGGTCGTGCCGAGCTTTCCGGTGACTCCGGGTTCTGAGGCCGGCACCGTAGCCGGGGCCGCCACTGGCAACCAGACCGCCGCGCAGGCGTCGGTGCAGGTGGACTTGCTACTGGTGTCGTTCGCGAACTCGTACACCGTCCGACCCCGGCCGTCGACCAGAACCGACCCGAGCGAGGTGGCCTGAGCGCTGACGGCGTCACCGTTGGCCGTTGGCGTCGGGGCGGCCGTCCCGCCGCCGGAAGCGCTGCTGCAGCCGGCCGCGGCGAGCGCGACAGCGGCGACGGACAGGACGAAGACGTGGCGTCGAGGGTGGCGACCGACCGGTGCGTGCATGAGCATCGTGCTTCCCTTCCAGGTGGAACGTCGTCCCCATCGACGCTCCCCGACGGTCCGGCTGCGCGCATCGCACGTCTGCGCGATTCGGGCCGCGGCCGCTCGTTCCCGGTCAGGACGGGCCGGTGGCCAGCCCGGTGCAGCCGACCAGGCCGGTCCACTTGCGCTGAATCCGGGCGGCGGTGTCGCCGGCCGCCGGCACCGGCACGCCCCGGCCGTCGATCCGGGCGGGCGCCAGCGCGGCGCCGACCACCCGCCGGCCGGCGAAGGTCAGCCGGAGCACACCGGTGTCGTCGGAGTACGCCGAGTTGCGCCACCAGAGGTAGTTGCCCAGGCCGTACGCGACGTAGGTCGAGCCGAGGTAGCCGGCGCCCGAGCAGCAGGTGGGCGTGGGTGCCGACGACCGCGTCGGCGCCGGCCGCGGCCAGCCGGGCGGCGAGCGCGCGCTGGTCGCCGCTGGGGCAGCCCTGGCCCTCGACGCCCCAGTGCAGGTAGACGACCACGATCTCGGCCTGGTCGCGGGCCGCCTGCACGGCGGCGACCAGCCGGTCGTCGTACGCGGACGCGATGCCGGCCGAGGTCGGCCCGGCGGTCCAGGCGGTGAGCGTGCGGTCGCGGATCTGGCTGGCGGCGAGCAGGGCGACGAGGTGCCCGCGGACGGTCACGTAGTACGGCGCGTACGCCCGCGCGGCGTCGGCGCCGATCCCGATCGTCGGGAACCGGGTCGACCGGATCGCGGCCAGCGTGTCGGCGAGGCCGACCGCGCCGTAGTCGGCGGCGTGGTTGTTGGCCATCGTCGCCACGTCGACGCCCGCCGCCCGCAGCGCCGTGAACGCGGTCGCCGGTGTGCGGAAGTGGAACTCCTTCGGCTCCGGGGTGCCCCGCTCGGTGACCGCGGTCTCCAGGTTGACCATGGTCAGGTCGGCCGTCCGCAGCGCAGCGGCGGCCTCGCCGAACGCGGTGTCCGGGTTCGTCGGCGAGCCGGGTGGCGGTGCGCTCGGCGAAGTGCACGTCGCCGGCGAACGCCAGGGTGATCCGGGCGGCGGGCGGGGTGGTCGTCGGCGCCGTGGTGCGGCGCGGCCGCCGCGACGGTCGGCGCCGGCGCGCCGACCGTGGGCCGGGCGGACGGGCGGACGCTGCGCACCACCGTGACGAGAGCGCCGGCCAGCACGAGGACCGCGGCCACGACCGCGATCCAGGTGCCGGGCCCCGGCCCGCGCCGCGGTGCATGGCCCGAGCGCACCGCCGGACCCTACCCCTCGCCGACTCCCCCCGCCCGATCGCCGGCCGCGCGCGGTCGATGGACGGCTCCGCGGCTGCCCATCGAAACCCATGTCGCGCCGCGGCACTTTGCCGCTGCTTCACCGGCGGGGCAAGACGTAGCGCCCGCGCGGCCTGCGGGCTCTACGCCTCTGCATCACCCAGCGGGGCAAAGACGCAGCATCCACACGGACGGATGCTGCCGGGCCCTACGCCTCTGCTTCACGCAGCGGGGCAAAGACGTAGCACCGCGCGGACAGTGCTGCCGGGCACACGCCTCTGCTTCACCCAGCGGGGCAAAGACGTTGCGCCCGCGAGGAGAGGTGCTGCCGGGCACTAGCCTCTGCTTCACCCGCGGGGCAGAGACGTAGCGCTGCGGCGGACTGGTCCGGGCGCAGTGCGCTCTGCTTCGCCGCGCGCGCGGAGACGGCGCGCGCGGCCGGGTTCACCCGCGGCCACTACGTCTCTGCTTCACCCAGCGGAGCAATGACACGACGCCGCAGGCCGAGCACTGCCGGCGCACTACGCCTCTGCTTCACCGCGCGGGGCAGAGACGTAGCGCCGCAGGACGAGCACGCCGACGCACTACGTCTCTGCGTCACCGCGCGGGGCAAAGACGTAGCGCCGCAGGCGGAGTGCTGCCGAGGCTGCGTGCGAGGAGTTGCTGCGCCTCGCCGACGGGGTGTGATGGCGCGACCTAACGCCCGCACGCTCGGCGGTGGGGACCCGCGACTGTGGGCGAGCGCCGTGGGCGACGTGATCGACCGCGGAGCGGCCGGTGCTGTGCCGGGCGAGCTCGGGCTAGCATCCGCTGCCGTGACCGACGCCGACGCGCTGCTGCCGGAGCTGCCGCTGCCGCCGGACGCCGGCCCGCACCCGGATGAGGCCGAGCGGCAGGCCCGCTGGAGCCTGCTCAACCAGCGCGCCCAGCTGTCGGCGCACCCGGGCGAGGACGCCAGCTACTCGCTCTACGCCGACCACCCGACCGTCCGGGCCGAGCTCGCGACGCTCGCCGCGGCCGAGGCGGCCGACCATCCGGAGCTGGAGATCGCCGCCCTGCTCGGCGACGGCCACCTGATCCTGGCCGTCCGCCACCGAACCACCTGATGGACCGC
The DNA here is from genome assembly GCA_963770145.1 of uncultured Actinomycetota bacterium. GTDB lineage: Bacteria > Actinomycetota > Actinomycetes > Mycobacteriales > CADCTP01 > CADCTP01. Next base: position 692,636 of record CAVYOJ010000014.1, read on the forward strand.
GCGACCGACCGGGACGGCTAGTGACGGTCGGCGATGCGTTCAGCCCAGAGGGCGTCGACCTTTGCGCGCAGGTCGTCGGGGTCCCCGTCGTTGACCAGGACGACGTCGGCGACGGCACGGCGCTGCTCGTCGGTGGCCTGCGAGGCCATCCGGGCCCGGGCCTCCTCCGCCGGCATGCCGCGGTCCCGAGCCAGCCGCTGCACCCGGAGCTGCTCCGGCGCCTCCACGACGACGACCAGCTCGTACGCTCCGGCCTGGCCGGTCTCGACGAGCAGCGGCACGTCCTGTACGACGACCGTGCCGGCCGGCGCGGCCGCGATCAGCTCGGCGGCCCGGGCCCGGATCCGCGGGTGCAGGATCGCGTTGAGCCGGCCCCGGGCGGCCTCGTCGCCGAACACCACCCGGGCCAGCGCCGGGCGGTCCAGCCTGCCGGCGCCGTCGAGCACCTGCTCGCCGAACTCGGCGACGACCGCCGCCAGCCCCTCCGTGCCGGGCTCGACCACCTCGCGGGCCAGCGCGTCGGCGTCGATCACCAGCGCGCCAAGCTCGGCGAACCGGCGGGCCGCGGTGGACTTGCCGGAGCCGATGCCGCCGGTCAACCCGATCTGCACAGCCGAGACCCTACGACGCGAAGTCGACATGCTGACGATGCCCCGGCGCGCCGCGCAAGATCGCGACTTCCGAGACCGTAGGCTGCCGGCCGCGACGGCTTCCCCAGCCCGAAAGGTGGTCGCGACATGGCCAAGCACCGGCGCCCACCGACCGTGGGACGCCACCGGTACGGCACTCCCGGCCTGGTGCACTGCCGCACCCACGAGGCCGTCATGCTCCGGATCCGCGAGACCCGGTTGCCGTTCTGGTCGGTGCTGCGCTGGCGCGGTCGCCACACCGAGGTCGCCCTCACCCGCAGCGGGGCACGGCCGCGGCCGGCGTTCGCGCTGATCTTCTCGCTCTAGCCGGTCACTGGCCCCAGTTGGCCAGCACCCGCTCGGCGACCCCGACCGCCGCCTTGTCGAGCGAGCTCACGTGCAGCGTGCGGGCGATCGTGACTGCGACCGTGCGGTCGCCTTGGGCCACGACCAGGTTGTTGTCGGTCTTGGTGCCGATGAGCACCGCCTGCTGACCGGCGACCGTCGCGCTCCGCTGCGAGGTGGCGGTGGCCCGCAGCGCGGCCACGGTCGCGGCCACCCGCTCTGTCGCCGACTCCGCGTCCTTGTAAGTGGAGACGCCCACCTCGAGCGCCGGAGCACCGCGACCGTTCGCCGGCAGGCCGAACTGGCAGGTCACCCGGCCGGTGCGGCCGATGGACGGCTCGGCGACGCCGAGCACGTAGCGGGACTGGCCGAACAGCGGCCGGCCGAGGGCCTGGTCGAGGTCGGTGAACGGGAGCATCTGGTCGCAGCCGCCGGGCAGGTTCGGCGTCGGAGTCGGGGTCGGCGATCCGACCGAGCTGGTGGCGGTCGGCGGGGCCGGCGGTCCGGCTCGCGCCGGCCTGCGACTCGTCGGACCCGCCGGACGTGCACGCTGCGGTCAGCGCGGCGATCCCGACCAGCATCAGCCGCGCAACCGACCCGCGCACCGTCATGCGGTCACGGTAGCGGCCCCCGCACACCAACCCCCGTGCCGCCGCGCTGGCGCCTGACACCGACGGAAGACCGCCCCCACGCCCGCCACCGAACCGGTCCGCATGCCGCCGCCACGCCGGCTCCGGGGGTCGGTCCGGTAGCGCGCCCAGCGGCGACGCGCCGGCGACTCCCCGAACGGCGGCCGCCCCGCCCGGACGGGACGTCGAGCCGGTCCGGTGGTGGCGCCGCACCGGACGTGGCCAGCGGAGCCGCCCCGGCGCGGCGCCGGAGCGGACCCGTCCGAACCGGGTCGTCAGGCCGGTCCGGTCGGCGTCGCCCCCGGGCGTGACGGGGCGAGACGAGCCGGCGCGGCCCCGGGACGGCGGAGGCCCCGCCCGAACGGGTCGGGTGGGGCCTCCGTGGTGAGCTGAGCGAACTAGGCGCGACCGCCCGCGAGCTTCTCGCGCAGCGCGGCGAGCGCCTCGTCCGAGGCGAGCGTCCCGCCGGAGTCGGCCGTGTCCGAGGTGTACGACGTCTCGCCGGTCGCCTCGGCCTCGGCGGCCTGGGCCTCGCGGACCTGCTTGACGTGCGCCTCGTAGCGCGCCTGGGCCTCGGCGTACTGCCGCTCCCACTCCTCGCGCTGCTTCTCGTAGCCGTCGAGCCACTCCCCCGACTCCGGGTCGAAGCCCTCGGGGTAGATGTAGTTGCCCTGGTCGTCGTACTGGGCCTCCATGCCGTACTGCGCGGGGTCGAACTCGCCCGGCTCGCCGCCGGTGCCGGCGCCCTCGTTGGCCTGCTTGAGCGACAGGCTGATCCGGCGCCGGTCCAGGTCGATGTCGATGACCTTGACCAGGATCTCCTGGCCGACCTGGACGACCTGCTCGGGGATCTCGACGTGCCGCTCGGCCAGCTCGGAGATGTGCACCAGGCCCTCGATGCCCTCCTCGACGCGGACGAACGCGCCGAACGGCACCAGCTTGGTGACCCGGCCGGGGACGACCTGCCCGATCTGGTGGGTCCGGGCGAACTGCCGCCACGGGTCCTCCTGCGTCGCCTTGAGCGACAGCGAGACCCGCTCGCGGTCGAGGTCGACGTCGAGCACCTCGACCGTGACCTCCTGGCCGACCTCGACGACCTCGGACGGGTGGTCGATGTGCTTCCAGGACAGCTCGGAGACGTGCACCAGACCGTCGACGCCGCCGAGGTCGACGAACGCGCCGAAGTTGACGATCGAGGAGACCACGCCGGTCCGGACCTGGCCCTTGGCCAGCTTGTTGAGGAACTCGGTGCGGACCTCGGACTGGGTCTGCTCCAGCCAGGCGCGCCGGGACAGGACCACGTTGTTGCGGTTCTTGTCCAGCTCGATGATCTTCGCCTCGAGCTGCCGGCCGACGTACGGCTGGAGGTCGCGGACCCGGCGCATCTCGACCAGGGAGGCGGGCAGGAAGCCGCGCAGCCCGATGTCGAGGATCAGGCCGCCCTTGACGACCTCGATGACCGTGCCTTCGACGACCTCGTCGTTCTCCTTCTTCTGCTCGATCGTGCCCCAGGCGCGCTCGTACTGCGCGCGCTTCTTGGACAGGATCAGCCGGCCCTCCTTGTCCTCCTTCTGGAGGACCAGGGCCTCGACCTCGTCGCCGAGCTTGACGACCTCGTTGGGGTCGACGTCGTGCTTGATCGACAGTTCCCGCGAGGGGATGACGCCCTCGGTCTTGTAGCCGATGTCGAGCAGGACCTCGTCCCGGTCGACCTTGACGATCGTGCCCTCGACGATGTCACCGTCGTTGAAGTACTTGATCGTCTGGTCGACGGCGGCGGCGAAGTCCTCCGCCGAGCCGATGTCGTTGACCGCGACCTGCGGGGTCGTGGAGGTGGGTGAGGTCGCCGTCTGCTCGGGACGGGTCTCGGTGGTGGACGTCATGTGGTGGGGCGCTCCGGTCGCGGGCTTGGTATAGGCAGGTACGCGGAGGGCCCGTTGTTCGCCGGTGACGAGACCCTGCACGCCGGCTGACGTGCCAGATGACATCCTTGACGAGCGTGGCCTGCTCCCTACCGAGGCACGCAGACCCACAGCGCGCTGTCAAGGATACTGAGAGCGCCGACAGACATGCAACGAGGGAGGACCCGCGCTGACCGGCGTTGCGGAACCGAGACCTGTCGCCGGAGTGTCGCACGACCCGGTCACCGCCGACCAGAGTGTGCGGGCAAATCGGTCGTGGTGGGACCACGACGCCGGCGCGTACCTCGCCGAGCACGGCGATTTCCTCGGCGACGCCGACTTCGTCTGGTGCCCGGAAGGCCTGCGCGAGGCCGACGCGCACCTGCTCGGCCCGGTCTCCGGGCGGCGGATCCTCGAGGTCGGCGCTGGCGCGGCGATGTGCTCGCGCTGGCTGGCCATCCAGGGCGCGACCCCGGTCGCGCTCGACCTGTCCGGCGGGATGCTCCGGCACGCGGCCGCCGCGGCCGGTCGGACCGGCGTACGCGTGCCGCTGGTGCAGGCCGACGCGCAGCGGCTGCCGTTCGCGGACGCCGTCGTTCGACATCGCGTGCACGGCGTTCGGCGCGGTGCCGTTCGTGGCCGACTCGGCCGCGGTGATGCGCGAGGTCGCCCGGGTGCTGCGGCCGGGCGGGCGCTGGGTGTTCGCGACCACCCACCCGCTGCGCTGGGTCTTCCCCGACGACCCCGGACCGGCCGGGCTCACCGCCCGCACGCCGTACTTCGACCGCTCCCCGTACGTCGAGGTCGACGAGGCCGGCGAGCCGGTGTACGTCGAGCACCACCGGACCCTCGGCGACCGGGTCAGCGAGCTGGTCGCGGCCGGGTTCCGGCTGGTCGACCTGATCGAGCCGGAGTGGCCGGCCGGGCACACCCGCGAGTGGGGCCAGTGGAGCCCGCTGCGCGGCGCCCTGGTCCCCGGGACCGCGATCTACGTGGCAGAGAAGCCGGGCTGACCGTCCCGGCATTGCGCTGACCCGGGCAGCCGGGTACACACCGGGCGGGGGAGGCACGATGCTCGCGGTCACGCTGCTCGGTCCGGTCGCCGCGGCCGTCCGGGACCGTCCCGTGCGCCTGACCGGTCGGCTCGGCCGCACCGCGCTGGCCGCGCTCGCGCTCCACGACGGGCGGGCCGTCGCGGTGGATGCGCTGGTCGACGCCCTGTGGGGGGATGCGCCGCCGGCCACGGCCCGCGAGCAGGTGCACAACCAGATCTCCCGGCTGCGCCGCGGCGGCCTCGGGTCCGCCGTGGTCACGCTGACCGACGCGTACCGGCTGGACGGGGCCACCGTCGACGTCGCCACCGTGCAGCAGCTGCGCGAGCAGGCCCGCGGAGCCGGCGAGCCGGCGGCCGCGGCCACGCTGCTGCGCCGGGCGTGCGAGCTGTGGCGCGGCGAACCGCTCGGCGGTGTCGGCCCGCACCTGGCCGCGGCGGAGCGGCCGGGCCTGACCGCGCTGCGGCAGAGCGTGGTCGAGGAACGCTTCGACGCCGAGCTGGCCGCCGGCAGGGACGCCGAGCTGCTGCCCGAGCTGGCGGCCGCGATCAGCGCCCACCCGTACAGCGAGCCGCTGCGGCGGATCCGGATGCTCGCGCTCGCCCGCGCCGGCCGGCCCGCCGCGGCCCTGCGCGGGTACGAGGACGCGCGGGCGCTGCTGCAGGGCGAGCTCGGCATCGAGCCGTCGGCCGAGCTCCGCGAGCTGGCCGACCGGTTGCGCACCGAGCAGGCACCGCGGTCGGCGCCGGCCCGGCCGGTCCCGCCGGCCCGGCCGCTGCCGCCGGCACAGCTGCCGGCGGCACCGCGCAGCTTCGTCGGCCGGCAGGCCGAGCTGGCCGAGCTGGCCGGACTGCTGCGCCCGGCCGAGCCGCCGGCGCCGCGGGTCGTTCTGGTCAGCGGGATGGCCGGGATCGGCAAGACCGCGCTGGCATTGCGAGCGGCGGCCGCCGCGGCCGGCGAGTTCCCGGACGGCGCGCTGTACGTCGACCTCGGTGGCGGCGACGGCCCGGGCGTCGATCCGGCCGCGGTGCTCGGATCGTTCCTGCGCGCGCTCGGCCTGGACGGGCCGAGCCAGCCGACCGGGCTGGCCGAGCGCAGTGCCGAGTTCCGCACCCGCACGGCCCGCCACCGGCTGCTGGTGCTGCTCGACGACGCCGCGGACGAGGCTCAGGTCGAGCCGCTGCTGCCGGCCGATCCCGGCTGCGCCACGGTGGTGACCAGCCGGTCGGCGCTGGCCGGGCTGGACGCCGACCGGATCGCGCTCGCGCCGGTCGACGGCCCGGACGCCAAGGCGATCGTCGCCGCCTTCGCCGGGCGCAGGGTGCTGCCGGACGGCGGCACGCTGGAGCGGGTCGTGGCGGCCTGCGGCGGCATGCCGCTGGCGCTGCGGCTGGCCGGAGCTCAGCTGGCGGCCGCGCCGGAGCTGACCGCGGCCGAGCTGGGCCGGCAACTCGACGGCGGCCGGGCGCTGCGGTTGGCGGCCGGCACGCTGAGCGTGCGGGCCAGCCTCGAGTCGAGCGTGGCCGCCACCGGCCCGGAGGCGCGCGCCGCGCTCGGCCGGCTGGCCCGGCTCGGCCAGGTGGTCGAGCCCTGGGTCGCGGCCGCGATGCTCGGCGTCCCGCTCGACCGGGGCCGGGAGGTGGTCGCCGAGCTGGCCCGCGGCAGCCTGCTCGACCCGGCACCCGCCGGCGGGTCATACCGGTTCCACGACCTCGTCCGGGCGCACGCGGCCGAGCGCGGGCGGGACGACGCCGGCTGGGCCGCCGCGTACGGGCGGGCCGCCGGGTGGGCGGTCGCTCTCACCGCCCGCGCCCACGCCGCCGCGTTCCCGGACCGCACCATCCCCGGTGGCGAGGCCGGCGGCGAGGCCGGCAGCGAGGCCGGTGGCGGGGCTCCGGGCGACGCGGTGTCGGCGGTCGAGGCCGACCCGACCGGGTGGGTCGAGGACCGGTGGCCCGTGCTGGAGCAGCTGGTCAGGGCCGCGCTGGCCGCCGGCGACCTGGTGACCGCCACCGCGCTGGTCGCGAACACCGCCGACCTCCTGCAACGGTGCGAGCTGCTCGACGAGAGCGAGCGGGTCGCGGCCGAGCTGGCCCGGGCCGGCGCCGGCGACCCGGCCGCCGGCGCGACCGCAGCACTCGCCGAGGCGGGGGTCTGGGCGCAGCGCGGCCGGCACCCGCGGGTGGCCGAGCTCGCCGAGCAGGTGGTGGCCCTCGGAGATGCGATCGACCCGCGGCTGCGGCTGGACGGGCTGGCCACGCTCGGCAGCGCCCGGACGATGTGCGGCGAGCCGGCGGCCGCGCTGGGCGCGCTCGGCGCGGCCCTGGAGCTTGCCCGGCGGCTCGGCGACCGGCGCGGTGAGTACTCGGCGACGTTCAGCATGGCCGAGATCCACCGGATGGCGACCGGCGACCTCGACGCCGCGCTCGAGCACACCACCAGGGCGCTCGCGCTCGCCGACGCCGGATACGACGTCAAGGACCGGGCGATGGCCCGGTTCAGCGCGGCCCGGGTGCACCTGGCCAGGGTCGAGCCCGAGCCGGCCGCCCGGCTGGCCGCCGAGGCGCTGCGGTTCTGCCGGGAGACCGGCGACCGGGTCGGTGAGGCCTGGTGCCTGCTGCTCTCCGCCGACGCGGCCACCGTCGCCGGCGACCCGGCCGCGGCCGTCGAGCTCGCCGGCCGGGCGATCGCGCTCGCCGGCCGGCTCTCGCAGCCGGACGCCGGGGCAGGGGCGGAGGTCGCGCTGGCGCGGGCGCTGGCGGCGCTCGGCGACCTGCCCGGCGCGCGGTCCGCGGTCGGGCGGGCGCGCCGCCTGCACGAGGAGTACGACGGCCCGGCGGAGCGCCGCTCGCTGGAGGCGCTCGCCCGCGAGCTGGGGATGCCGCCGGCCGCTGCGGGCTGACCGCGGGATCGACGGCGGGATCGACGGCCGCCCGAACTGGACGATGGCGAGTCGATAGCGCGTCGATAGCGCAGCCGGACACGATCCGCCCGTACCAGCCCAGACGAGGAGGCACCATGAGCCTGACCGCCATCGTGGAGCGGCTGACCGATCGCGTGATCGGCCACGTCGACGCCGGCGCGTGCGACGCGGATTTCCTGTGCTGCTGCAACCCAGGGCACCCGCACTACCTGCTCAACTGCAACGGGAACAAGTGCCAGTTCATCTCCAACCGCACCTGCACCCACCAGTGCCGCTTCCTGCCCGGGCCGTGACCCGTCGGTGCTGAGCCTGACCGCCGCGGCCGCGCTGGCCGTCGTGCTGGCCGTCGCCGCGTGGGGCAAGGTGCGGAGTCGCCGTGCCTTCGCCGCGTTCACGGCGGCGCTGGGCCAGTTCGGCGTGCCGGCCGCGGTCCGGGGCCCGGTGGCGCCGCTGGTGCCGGCGGCGGAGGTCGCCGCCCTGGTGATGCTGGTGCTGCCGGTGCCGCCCGCGCTGCGGTTCGGACCCGCGGCGGCACTGCTGGTGGTCTTCTCGGCGGCGCTGCTGCGGGCCGGTCGCGGCGGGCGAGCGATCGCGTGCCACTGCTTCGGCTCGGACGCACCGAGCCGGCCCGGCGCGCACGTCGCAGTCAACGCGACGCTCGTGCTGCTGGCGGTGGCAGCCGCCCTGCACGGACCGACCACCGGAACCGCCGGCGACCGGGTCCTCGCCGTCGGTCTTGGCCTGATCGCCGGCGGCCTGGCGGTCGTCGCGGTTCCCGTGCTGGAGACGGTCGGGCCCGTCGCGCTGCGCCGGGTCGTCCCACCGACCGGAAGGAGCTGATGTGACCGTCGTAGCGGCGCTGCTCGTGCTGGTCTCCGTGCTGCTCGCGGTGAACCTGGCCCTGTCCGCCGGCATCATCCGCCGGCTGCGGGCCGGGGAGTCGGCCGGCGGGCTGCCGGACCAGCGGTTGCCGGCCGTCGGCAGCACGATCGACCTCGACCGGGACGGCGCACGCTGGCCCGAGCCGGCCGGACGGATGACCCGTGACATCGCCGTGGCCGCGCTGGTCATGCCCGGCTGCCCCGGCTGCGACCAGCTGCACCGCGAGCTCGACGACGCCGGCGGGTTGCCGGTGCCGCTGTACGTCATCGGCGATCCGACCTTCGGCGAGGAGAACGACGCGTACCTGGCGAGCTGGGTCGGGGCGCGCACGCTGGTCGCGCCGGTGCCGTCGGGCAGCATGGCGTCCTTCGACCGGCCGGACTCGTTTCCCACCGTCGTCCTGCTCGAGGACGGCGTGGTCCGGGCGGCCGGCTACCGCCTGTCCGACGTGACACCGGCGTTGACGGCGGTCCTCGGCAGCGTGCACCGGGCGGGGGTCTGAACCGGGGTACGGACCGGCCGGTCGGGATCCGGCTGCCGGCCGCGGCACGGGGTGCGCTCGCCGTCGTGCGGCGGGCGGCGCCGGCCGCGGCCCCGGCCGGCGTGGTCCTCGGGGTGTGCTCGGGTGCCACCGCCGCGCCCGCGGCCTGGCTCACCCAGCGGCTGGTCGACGAGCTCTCCGCCGGTGGCGCGGCAGCCGGTCAGGTTGCGCTGCTCGCCGGCGGCGCCGCGCTGCTGGCCGGAGCCGGCCGGGCCGCGCTCCACCTGACCGGGATCGCGGACGCGGTGGTCGAGGCGAGGGTCAGGGTCGACACCGCGCGCACGCTGGCCTCGGCCTGCGGTCGCCCGGCGGGCACCGGCTTCCTGGACGACCCGGCCGAGCAGGACCGGCTGCTGATGGCGGCCCGCGGTGCGCACGAGGCCCCGGTCACGCTGGTCGACTCCGTCACCACGGCGGTCGCCGCGGTCACCGGCATCGCCACGTTCGTCGTCGTGCTGGCCAGGTCGTGGCCGTGGATGCTGGCTGCGCTGTTCGCCACGGCGGTGCCGGTCGCGCTGGTGCAGCGACGGCTCGGCCGGCAGATGGTGCGGACCACCGAGCGGGCGGTGGCCTCGTACCGCTGGAGCGACTACTACGCGGCGCTGTTCACCGCGCCGGCCACGGCCCGGGAGATGCGGCTGTACGGCGCCCAGCGGCTGCTCGCCGACCGGATGTCCGGGCATCTCGCGACCGCGCTGGAGGCGGAGGCGAGGCAGCGACAGCGCAACGCCGTCGGGCAGATCGGGTTCACCTTCGCCAACGCCGCCGTCGCGGCGGTCGGCTCGGTGGCGGTGGCGCTGGCCGTGGTCCGTGGTGACGTGACGGTCGGCGGCCTGGTGCTGTTCGCGGCGGCGGTCACCGCGGTGCAGGGCAACATCGCCTCGCTGATCGTCACGACCGGCGAGCTCGCCGTGAACCTCCGGGTCTTCGGGCGGTTCCTCGACTTCGTCGCGACGGCCGAACGGTCGGCGCCGGGCGGCGCGGACCGGCTGGAGCCGCTGCGGGACGCGGTGGAGCTGCAGGACGTCTGGTTCCGGTACGGCCCGGACCGGCCGTGGGTGCTGCGCGGGGTCACCGTCCGCCTGGCCGCCGGGCAGACACACGCCCTCGTCGGCGCGAACGGCACCGGGAAGTCGACGCTGGTGAACCTGCTGCTGCGGTTCTACGAGCCGGACCGGGGCCGCATCCTCTGGGACGGCGTGGACATCGCCACGGTGGCGCCGGAACGGCTGCGGGAACGGCTGGCCGGCGTGCTGCAGGAGCACGTCGCGTACGAGCTGTCCGCGCTGGAGAACGTGACCCTGGGTGACGTCCGCCGGCTCGGCGACCGGGCCGCGGCGACCGATGCCGCCGGGCGGGCCCGGGTGCTGCACACCGTCGAGCGGCTGCCCGCCGGCTGGGACACCATGCTGAGCACCCGGCGGGCCGGCGAGGACGGCACGGACGGGGTGACGCTGTCCGGCGGCCAGTGGCAGCGGCTCGCCCTGGCCCGGGCCATGTTGCGGGCCGACGCCGACCTGCTGGTGCTGGACGAGCCCAACGCCGGGCTCGACCCGCTGGCCGAGCACCGGCTGCACACCGACCTGCTGCGGTTCGGGGCCGGGCGGACCCGGCTGCTCATCAGCCACCGGCTCGGGGCGCTCCGGCACGCCGACCACATCGTCGTCCTCGACGCCGGGACGGTGCGCGAGTCGGGGACGCATGCCGAGCTGATGGCGGCGGGCGGCCTCTACCGGGAGCTGTTCACCGTGCAGGCCGAGCCCTACCAGCTGGTGCGGCGATGAGAGGTGGCCTCGCGGCGACGGTGCTCGTGGTTGCGCCGGCCGTGGTCGCGCTGGCCGTGGGCCGGCGGGCGGCGACCGTGGCCACCGTGCGCGGATCGAGCATGACGCCGACCTTCGCCGACGGCCAGCGGGTGCTGGCCGTACGGCGCCGTCGCGTCCGGCGCGGCGACGTGGTCGTATTCCGCGCCCCGCCCGAGCTGTCGCTCCCCGGCGATCCGCCGTGGCGGATCAAGCGGGTGGCGGCGGTCGCCGGCGATCCGACCCCCGAGGCGCTGCGTCGGTGTCCGGGCTCGCGGGTGCCGGCCGCGGTGGTGCCGGCCGGGCACGTCGTCGTCGTCGGTGACAACCCGAACGGCCAGGACTCCCGGCAGCTCGGCTACGTCCCGCTGCGGGCTATCGCCGGCCGGGTGCACCCGCACCGGCCACCCGCCGATCGCTAGCCGCCGGCCATCGCACCGACGATGAGCAGCGGCTCGGCCCCGGTGCCGACCGCCGCCGGCAGCGGCGCGTCCGGCGGCTCGTGCGAGAAGTCCTGCTCGCAGGCGAAGTATCGGACGAACGGCCGGCGCTCGAGCGTGCCCGCGTCGCGGATCGTGCCGCGCAGCCCCGGGTAGCGGGCCTCGAGCGCGTCCAGCACCGACCGGGTGGTCGGCGGCCCGGCCACCTCCAGTTGCACCTCGCCGTCGATGCGGGCCAGCGTGCGCAGGTGGGCCGGCAGCCGGACGCGGACGGTCGTCGGGTCAGTCACGGCAGCGTCTGGACCTCGACCGACAGCACGGCCGGCAGGTCCCGGACGATCGGCGCCCAGCTGTCGCCGGCGTCGGGCGAGGCGTATACCTGGCCGCCGGTGGTGCCGAAGTAGACGCCCGCCTCCTCCAGCGTGTCGACGGCCATCGCGTCCCGCAGCACGTTCACGTAGCAGTGCTGCTGTGGCAGCCCCTCGGTGAGCGGCTCCCAGTCACCGCCGCCGGTCCGGCTCCGGTAGACCCGCAGCTGCCCGTCCGGCGGGAAATGATAGGAGTCGCTGGTGATCGGCACGACGTAGGCCGTGTCCGGCTCGTGCGGGTGCACCGCGATCGGGAAGCCGAAGTCGCTGGGCAGGTCGCCGCTGATCTCGTGCCAGGACTCGCCCGCGTCGTCGCTGCGCATGACGTCCCAGTGCTTCTGCATGAACAGCACGTCGGGCCGGGACGGGTGCATGGCGATCCGGTGCACGCAGTGCCCGACCTCGGCATCCGGATCCGGGATGCCCGCCGAGCGCAGGCCGCGATTGATCGGCTGCCAGCTCGCGCCGCCGTCGTCGGAGCGGAAGGCCCCGGCCGCGGAGATCGCGACGAAGATCCGCTGCGGGTCGGTCGGGTCGAGCAGGATCGTGTGCAGGCACATCCCACCCGCGCCCGGCTGCCAGCTCGGGCCGGAGCCGTGGCCGCGCAGCCCGGACAGCTCCTGCCACTCCTGGCCGCCGTCCTGCGAGCGGAACAGCGCAGCGTCCTCGACACCGGCGTAGACCGTGTCCGGGTCGGCGGGCGAGGGCTCCAGGTGCCAGACCCGGGCGAACTCCCACGGGTGCGGCGTCCCGTCGTACCACTGGTGCGTGCCGGGCACCCCGTCGTACTCGAACCGGTTGCCGACCTGCTCCCAGCTCGCGCCGCCGTCCTGCGAACGCTGGATCTGCTGGCCGTACCACCCGGTCGACTGGGATGCGTAGAGCCGGTCCGGGTCGGCCGGCGACCCGGTGACGTGGTAGATCTCCCAGCCCGCGAACAGCGGGCCGGCCACGTCCCAGCTCTCGCGCGTGCCGTCGGCGGTCAGCACGAATGCTCCCTTGCGCGTCCCCACCAGGACCCGTACGCCGCTCATGGCAGTCACCTCCCAGGGAGGCGACCTTAGCGCCGAGCGCTGACAGAATCGGCCCGAGCTAACCCGACGGGCGCGCCGGCCGGCTCGGGATGCTCGGTGCGGCGACCGGCGGCGCGGTCCGCCGACACCATGATGATCAGGCCGGCGACGATGAGCACGATGCCGACCAGCAGCCCGATCAACGGCAGCCAGGTGGTTACCAGGTCGATCTTGCCGATGTTGTCCCGGGCCAGCTGGGCCTGGCTGCGCTGGGTGTCCTCGTTGAAGGTCAGGTCGAACTTCAGCACCACCGTCTTGTCCTGCCCGGCGCTGTCCCGCAGCGTGGTCAGGTTCTGCTCGCTGCCCTTGACGATCACGCCGGTCTTCGGCTCGACCCAGACCGTGCGGGTGTCGTCGTAGTAGACCGGCGCCTGCACGCTCGGCGCGCTCTGCCCGACCAGCGAGCCGGGCACCTCCTGGGTCTGGATCTGGGTGGCCGGGACCTGCGAGACGAACTTGTACGTCGTCAGGCCCTGCACGGTCTCCTCGGAGACGTACCGCGCCGGCACGGCCTTCTTCGCGTTGGAGTCCCAGAACTGGTAGTCCTGCTTCTGCGTGTCGAACGGGAACTTGTACGACAGCCCGCTGTGCCGGACCGGCACCGAGTTGACCGCCTCGCCGCAGCAGTTCACCGCCTCGGCCGTGCGCCGGTCGGTGGCGACCCGGTCGACGGTGGCCTGGACGAGCTGCCCGTCACCGGTGGACAGCACCACCGAGACGTCCCAGACCGCGGTGTCCTTGTCGCTGGCCGCGACGTCGCCCTTGAGCGTGCGGACCGCGACCAGGTCGGCGGAGCGCACCTGCAGCGCGACCGGGTCGAGGTAGGAGCCGGGGCCGGGCGAGGTGGTCTGCGCGTACTGGTCGATCGGCGTGACGATCACGCGGTCGGCGACGAAGAACTTCAGCAGCCCGGCGAGCACCACGAGGAAGACCCCGACGCCGAGCAGCACCGGGCCCACGAACCGCCGCATGGCCTTCCCCTCATCGCCGAGCCCCGCTGATCGCATGATCAGGTGGCGGAGGTTACCAGCGAGTGTTGGAGGAACGGGACATCCGACCACGGGTGCACCCGTTCCTCGTAACCGCATCGTGACCTGACTGAGCCGTACGGTGTCCGGAATGGGTGCGCGGCGGGTGCTGCCGGCGCTGGACGGGCTGCGTGCGGTGGCCGCCGGCGCGGTGCTGCTGACCCACGTCGCGTTCCGGACCGGGCAGACCCAGGCCGGGGCCGGCGGGGCGGTGCTGGGCCGCCTCGACGTCGGGGTCGCGGTGTTCTTCGTGCTGTCCGGCTTCCTGCTCTACCCGCGGACCCGGCCGGTCGGCCGGTACGCGCTGCGCCGGGCGGCCCGGATCCTGCCGGCGTACTGGGTGCTGCTGGCGGCGGTCACATCGGCGGCTCGTGGGCGGCTCGGTGCCGGCGGCGTACTGGTGGCTCGGGCAGGGGTACGGGACCGAGCCGCTGGCCGGCGCGCTCACCCAGACCTGGACGCTGGTGCCGGAGGTGGCGTTCTACGCGGTGCTGCCCGGGCTGGTCTGGCTGGCCCGCCGCTGGGAGTGGCCGGTGCTGGCCGGCTGCGTGCTGGTCGCGTACGGCTGGATCGCCGCGGTGCACCTGCTCGACCTGCCCGACCGGATGCTGCTGTGGCTGCCGGGGCACCTGGACTGGTTCGCGGTCGGGATGGCCGTCGCCGCGCTGGCCCGCCGCGGCGTGCCCGGCTGGCTGAGCCAGCTGGCCGCGGCGTCGGGCACCTGCTGGGCGGCGGCCGGCGCGCTGCTGTTCCTGCTTGCCACCCCGGTCGCCGGACCGCTCACCCTGGCGCCGGTGCCGGGCGGCGCGGCCGTGCTCAAGGAGGCCGGGTACGCGCTGGTCGCCGCGCTGCTGCTGGTGCCGGCGGCGCTGGGACCGCGGGCGCCGGTGCTCGGCTCGCCGCCGCTACGGCTGCTCGGGCGGTGGTCGTACGGGATCTTCCTCTGGCACCTGGTCGTGCTCGACGCGGTCTACCGGATCACCGGCTGGCCCGACTTCAGCGGGCGGACGGTCGCGGTCGCCGTGCTCACCGTGCTCGGCGCGGTCGCCCTCGGCGGACTGTCCTGGCGCTGGTCGAGCGGCCCGCGCTGCGGCTGGCCGACCGGGTCGCCGCCGGGCCCGCCAGCCGAATCGGCGGCGGGGTCGCCGGCCGGGTCGGCGGCCGGATCGCCGGCGGGATGGGCGGCCGGGTCGCCCAGCGGGGTCCAGTCCACCAGCGCCGCGGTGACCACGCAGAGCGCGACGGCGGCGAGCCCCTGGTCGGCCGCCTGGACCCAGCGGGCGCCCGGGTCGACGGCGAGCAGCACGCCGGCGACCGCGAGCGCGCCGCCCGCGCCGGCGGCCCACCACCGCCGCGGTAGCGCCAGCGCCGCCCCGGCCGAGGCCAGCCCGACCGGGCCGATCAGCAGCCCGCCGACGCCGGCCACCGGCGCGGCCCGCCACCACCGGCCGGGCGCCGGCGGCAGCGGGTCGGGCCGCAGCCGGACCGGCCGGCGCACCGGGAGCAGCGCGAGCAGCGAGCACCAGCAGCCCCGCGACCAGCCCGCCGAGCAGCAGGCCGTGCTGCATCCGGCCCGGGGCGAAGGTGAGGGTGACCCGGGTGGCGCCGCCGGGCGGCAGCTTCCATCCCTGCTGCCAGCCGTCCATCCGGACCGGGGTCAGCGTCCGGCCGTACGCGGTGGCCCGCCAGCCGTCGTTGTAACCCTCGGACATCGCCAGGTAGCCCTTGTCGCCGCCGGCGACGTCGACCACCCGGTGCTGGTCGGACCAGGAGACGGTGCGGATCGGCCGGGCCGGCGGGGTCGTCGGCGGCCGCCCGCTGGACACCTCCGCGGTGGCCACCTCCAGCGCCGCGGTCGCGGTCGAGGACATCCGGTGCGGACCGTCGACCACCTTGATCGGCGGCCCGCAGGTCGTCGCCCGCACCGGCGCCAGCGTGAGCAGGTCGGCGACCGGCGCGGTGATCGACAGGTCGCGGGCCCGGCCGTCGAGCAGCACGGCCGGGGCGGCGCCGCAGTCCACCCGGACCGGGCCGGCCGACCGGGCCGGCGCGCCGGTGAGGTCGAACCCGCGCAGCGCCATCGGCACCACCGCGCCGGCCCGGATCGCGCGGCGGAAGGTCAGCGTGACCTGGTCGGTACGGACCGGGCGGAACGACCCGGACCCGGTCAGCGAGCGCCGCTCGCCGGTCCTGGTGGTCAGCTCCACCGCGGCCACCCCGGTCCAGTCCGCCCCGGTGAGCCCGCTGATCGTGGCCATCCGGCCGAGCGCCAGCGTCAGCCGCGGGGCCTGGTCGCCGGAGGCCGGCAGCCAGGCGGTCGTCGGGTCGCCGTCGTACGCGGCCCCGGGCCGGGCGGCCGGGTCGGCGGTGATCCGGGAGGTGCCGTCGGCCCGGTAGCCGAGCGCCTCGTCGAGCAGCAGGTCGAGCCCGGACCCTGGCCGCGGGCGGACCGTGCCGGCCACCGTGACGTCCCCGCCCGGCGCCTCGAACCGCCGCTCCAGCGAGCCGCTCTCCTCGCCCGGCTCGGCCAGCCCGGGCACGCAGGTCCAGCCGGCGGCGCCGCGCAGGCAGTCGCCGCGCCGGCCGTCCGGGCGCTCGGCCAGCACGGTCCACTCCCCGCCGGTGGTGTCCTCGTTCGGCGGCAGCGCGATCGCCTCGGTGACCGCCAGGTGCGGCACGATCAGCTCGCGGATGCCGACCACGCCGGAGTCCGGGTCGCCGGCCACGCCGGTGATCGTGACCCGGATGTGCGCGGTCGACCCGGGCCGCAGCAGCACCGTCGCCCGGCCGCGGCGGACCGGGGCGGACACGGTGCCGGCGTCGGTGGTCACGGCCACGCTGGTCACCTCGGGACCGAGCGTCGGGTCGGTCACCAGGTCGACGGTCACCTCGCGGACGCCGCATCCGACGCAGCAGCGACAGGTCGAGAGTGCTGCCCGACCGTGCCGGCGGCCGACACCCAGGCGGTGTCCGGGTCGCCGTCGACCGCGGCCGCCGGCCGGTGGTCCGGGCCGCGGTGGGCGGCGCCGTCCGGGTCGGCCGCGAACGGGTCGTCCGCGCTGCTCGACGCGGTCACGTTCGACGCGCCCTCCAGCACCGAGACGGCCTGCTCGGCCGCGTCGTACGGGCCGAGGTCGGGGCGCGGCAGCGGGTCCGCCGCGGACAGGGTGGCCGAGTAGCGCCGGCCGGGGTCGGCGCCGGGGTTGTAGGCCCGTCGCCGCTGGGTGTCGGTCTGCACGACCGCGTCCTCGTCCGAGCCGGTGCCGGCCTCGGCCAGCGTGCTCGGCAGCTCGCTCGTCCGCGTCGCCCGCATCGCCCGGTTCGTCGGCGGCGTCGGCGGCCTCCGCGTCGATGGTGCCCATCACGGCGCGGCCGTCGAGCAGTCCGGCGTCGGCCAGCGAGAGCACGCCCTCCGGGCCGCCGGAGAGCGCGACCGCGCCGTCGTCCGGGTACGCGGCGATCCGCTCGGCGCCGGCGACCGCGAACACCTCGACCGCGGCCGGGTCGGGTGCGGCCGCCCCGGCCCGGCGGTCCCCGGACCGGAACCCGGGCGGCTGTGCCGGCCCGAACCCCGCCACCTCGGTCAGCCCGGGCGAGCCGGCCAGCGCGGCCCGGATCACCGCCGGCCGCTCGGACCCGGACCGGTCCGGGTCGAGGTCGTTGCGCAGCAGCACGAACCGGATGCCGGCCCGGGCCAGCACGTCCGCGTACGCGGGCGACGGCTCGCCGGTGGCCAGCCGGGCGTCCAGGCCGTCGAGCAGCCGGGTGCTGCCCGGCGCGCCGAGCGGGGCGCCGTCGCGGACCGCCCAGGGCGCGGACGCCAGCGCCTGCAGCGGCTCGTCCCGCGGCGTCCCCCACCGGTAGATCGGCGCGTTCGCGGACGGCAGCAGCAGCGTGCGGTCGCCGTCGGCGTGCTGGTCGAGCCAGTCCGCGGCCTGCTGCCAGTACGCCGGGGTGGCCGCGTACGCGCCCTGCGGCGCCAGCCCGCTGCCCCATGCCGGCAGCAGCGTGACCGCGACCAGCCCGGCGACGACCGGGACCGCGGCCGCGGCGGCGAACCGCGCCGGCACCGGGCGGCCGACCCGCGCCGGCCGCCCGGCTCGCCACCGCGAGCAGGTGGGCCAGGCCGAGCGCGAGCGGCAGCCGCAGCACCGGGTCGGCCTTGTGCACGTTGCGCAGCGGCGCCAGCCGGCCGTCCAGCGCCGACTGCAGCGTCGACGCGAGCGGGCCGGTGAGCACGCCGGTGTGCGCGGCCGTGACCAGTACCGTGCCGAGCAGCACGCCGCCGAGCAGCCAGCGCCGGTCCGGCATCCCCCGCAGCAGCAGCCCGGCCAGCCCGGCCGCGGCGACCAGCGTGGTCGCCACCACCAGCCCGGGTCGGGTGGCCAGCTCCCAGCCCGCGGTCCACACCGGCCGGCCGTCGACGACGAGGTAGCCGAGCCAGTGGTCGCTGCCGCGCAGCGTGTCGACCAGGCCCGGTGACCGAGGTGGTCACCCTGGCGGTCTCGATGACGTCGAGGAAGTCGTAGCCGTACCGGCCGAGCACCAGCAACGGCAGCGCCCACCAGGACGCGGCCAGCACGGTGATCGGGACCCACCAGGCCAGCAGCCGGCCGCGGACGCCGGCCGGCCGGGTGAGCAGGTAGAGCAGCGGGAGCGGGAGCACCGCGGCGGACGCGGTCGCGTTCACCCCGCCGAGGCAGAGCACGGCCACCCCGGACCAGGCCGCGGCCCGACGCGGGCTGAGCTGCCCGCCGGCGCCGCGCACCAGCGGCAGCAGCGATCCACGGCAGCACCGCCGCCGGCCACGCCTCGACCGAGATCGTGCCGAGCACGGACAGCACCCGCGGGCTCAGCACGTACGCCAGCGCGGCCAACAGCCGGGTCGCCGGGGTGCCGATGCCGAGCGCGCCGGCCAGCCTGAGCGCGCCGGTGAAGCCGACCACGAGCAGCAGCGCCCACCAGCCGCGCTGCACCGCCCAGCCGGGCACCCCGAGCTCGTGGCCGAGCCAGAAGAACGGCCCCATCGGCCACAGGTAGCCGTACGACTGGTTGTCCAGCACGCCGAAGCCCTGCAGCGGGTTCCACGCGCCCAGCGCCCGGCGCAGGAACGTGCCCGGGTCGAGCACCAGGTCGGACTTGGTGTCGCCGATCAGCTTGCCCGGAGCCTGGCTGAACGCGAGTGCGACGAGAGCCACGACGGCGGTCGTGACCCGCAGCCGCCGTACCAGGCTCGGCGCGGTGTCGGTCATCGGCGGCGCAGCACCAGCCAGAGGTTCCAGGTCGCGATCTCCCGCAGCCCCGGCACCCGCAGCAGCGGCCGCGCGTACGCAGGCAGGTAGCGGGGCCGCGCGTCGACCAGGTCGGCGTCCGGCCGGCCGGTGGCCCAGCGCAGCCCGGCGCGCGACCGAGACCGGGTAGAGGCCCGCGCCGTAGCGGTTCTTGGGCGGGTGGCCGTAGCGGCGGCCGTACCGCTCCGCGGCCGGGTAGCCGCCCAGGTAGTGCCAGGGCGAGGTCTCGTGCCCGCCCCACGGCGACAGCCAGTTGGTGTACGCGACGACGACCAGCCCGCCCGGCCGGGTCACCCGGACCAGCTCGTCGGCGAACCGCCAGGGCGCCGGCACGTGCTCGACCACGTTGGAGGAGAAGCAGACGTCGACCGACCGGTCGGCGACCGGCAGCCGCTCGCCGCGCCCGGCGACCGCCGGGCGGGTGCGCAGCTCGGCCGGATCGGCGTCGAGCGCGACGTACCGGGCGCCGGCGGCGGCGAACGCCTCGGCGAACTGCACCGGGCCGGCGCCGACGTCGAGCACGGTCCGGCCGGCGAGTGAACCGTGCTCGCCCACCATGCGTACGGAGTCGCGGGCGAGCAACCCGTAGAACCTCGCCGGGTCGGTCTGCTCGACCCGGAACGCCCTGAGCAGGTCGGCCGACCGGCGGAGACCTGCGGGACCCGCGCGGGCAGCCGAGGGCGGCGGGAGGACGGCAGCGGCCCCCCGGGGTGGTTGCACGCATGCAACCCTAGACCGCGATCCGTACGGTTTGGGCCTCGGAGGCCGACTCTCACCCAGGCCGGTGAGCCACCAGCTCCAGCGACGGCCGCAGCCGGGGCAGCGCGGCCCGCGCCGCAACGGTGATCGGTGCCGCGGCCAGCGCGGCGAGCACCGTGCTCCGCTCGGCCAGCACCCCGCGCGGGCGCTGCCGCCGGCCGGCCGCCCGGCGCAGGCTGGCCGCCTCCATCGACAGCGTGTCGAGCAGCAGCCGGCGCACCCGCACGCCGGTGAACCCGGCCCGGGCCAGCGCGCGGCGGGCCGAGTCGGGCGAGAAGAACCGCAGGTGGGTCGGATCCTCCAGCAGCCACCAGGCGTCGCCGAACCAGTCCGGCCCGAGCGAGTCGGCGGTCGGGGTGACCAGCGCGAGCGTGCCGCCGGGACGCAGCAGCCGGTACGCCGCGGCCAGCCCGGCCGCCGGGTCGCGCAGGTGCTCGAGCACGTGCACGCCGACGACCAGGTCGTGGTCGGCCGCGGCCGGGACCGTCTCCAGCTCGCCGCGGTCGAGCCGGCCGCGCCGGGCCACCTCCGGGTCGACGCCGACCTCGAGCTGGCCCTTGTCGACACCGGCGACCGACCAGCCGGCATCGAGCAGCCGGCGCAGCAGCGCGCCGGAGCCGTACCCGATCTCGAAGACCGAGTGGCCGTCCGGGACGAGCGCCCGCAGCCTCCGCTCGGTCAGCCGCAGCCGGGCCGCGTCCAGGCCCGGGTCGCCGCCGTAGCCGACGTCGCGGGCGCCGGCCGGGCAAGCGGCCAGGTCACGCTCGACGTGGCCGCAGTCCGGGCAGCGGAACAGCACCCCGCCGCCGCGCAGGCGCCAGTCCCGCACGCCGGCGCCACACACCTCGCACTGCCGCGACATGCCGCAGACCGTACCGGTGGGTAACAGGACGCCCCGCGATCCACTACGCTGCCGCCTCTAACGCACTAAGGGGGCGTCGAGGCGGATGCAGGACCGGCTGCGCATATTGCTCCTCAACTGGCGTGATTCGGGGCATCCCGAGGGCGGCGGGGCCGAGAGCTTCTGCGAGCGGGTGGCCAGCGGCCTGGCGGCGCTCGGGCACCAGGTGACCGTGCGGTGCGCGCGCTATCCCGGCGCCGTGCCGGAGGAGACCGTCGACGGGGTGGCGTACGTACGCCGCGGCGGCCGGTTCACCGTCTATCCGCGGGCGGCGCTGGCACTGGCCCGGCGGCGGCGCGGGTACGACGTGGTGCTGGACGTGCAGAACGGGATGCCGTTCTGGGCGCCGCTGTTCACCCGGGCGCTGGTCGTCAACGTCACCCATCACCTGCACCGGGAGCAGTGGACCGCGGTCTTCGGCGCCACTCTCGGCCGGGTCGGCTGGTGGCTGGAGTCCCGGCTGGCGCCGCGGGTCTACCGGCGCTGCCGCTACCTGACCGTCTCCGCCGCCACCAGGGCCGACCTGGTCGCGGTCGGCGTCGACGCCGACCGGGTCGGGGTCGTCTACTCCGGGCTGGACGCGCCGGTGCTGCCGGTGGACGCCAAGGCGTGGCCGCGCAGCCCGCAGCCGAGCGTGGTCGTGCTCGGCCGGCTGGTGCCGCACAAGCGGGTCGAGCTGGCGATCGACGCGGTCGCCGCGCTGCCGGGGGCGAGCGCTCACCGTCGTCGGGCACGGCTACTGGGAGCAGCAGCTGCGCGCGTACGCCGAGCGGCTCGGGGTCGGGGACGCGGTGACGTTCACCGGGTTCGTGGACGACGTGACCAAGCACCGGCTGCTCGCCGCGGCCTGGGTGCACGCGCTGCCGTCGGTGAAGGAGGGCTGGAGCCTCGCGGTGGTGGAGAGCGCGGCGCACGGCACGCCGACCGTGGCGTTCCGGTCGGCCGGCGGCCCGACCGAGTCGGTGCTGGACGGGCAGACCGGGCTGCTCGTCGACGACCTGACCGGCTTCGCGCTCGCACTGCGGCGGCTGCTCACCGAGCCGACCCTGCGCGAGTCGATGGGCCGCGCGGCCCGGGCGCACGCCGCCCGGTTCAGCTGGCCGGCGACGGCGGCCGCGGTCGAGGCGGAGCTGCGTGCTCTGACCGGCCTTCCTGCGCGCCCGGCGGCCGTCCCGGCGCCGGCCGACCCGGCATCGATCGAGGTCGCCGGCTGACCGGCGCTATTTCTGGTCGTACGTGATCAGCGGCTTGTTGACCGGCGGGGCGTTGCTGTCCGAGGCCGACGAGACCAGCACCAGCGAGGCACCGAGCGCGAGCAGGCCGCCGACCACGGCCGCCACCACGGTCGAGATGAGGATCGCGCCGCGGTCGGTTGCACCGGTCCGCCGCTCGTCGCTGACCACCTGCGTCACGCTCCGGTTCGCTCGTCGGGTGAGCGCGAGGGTAGCAGTCGGGGCCATCTGCGGACGATCACCGCGCCGCAGGCCGAGAGTGGCCGCACCGAGGCCGAGCACGGCCAACCAGGGCCGGTCCGCCGGCGTCGGCGCGGTCGGTCCGGGCAGCTCGACCAGCAGCAGGTCGCGGCTGGTGAACAGCACCGGCAGCCCGGCCAGCGCCCGCTCGGTCGCGGCCGAGCCGGGCTGCGTCCGGTGCACCGCCGCGTACCGGACGCCGGCCGCCCGCAGCACGTCCGGCAGCCGCCCGCCGCGCGGCCAGCCCGGCGCTGACCCGGGCGGCCCGCGGGTCCTCGCCGCGCACGGTCACGGTGGACAGCGGCAGCGCGTCGTCGGCCAGCGTGCGCCGGTCGAGCAGCCGGGGCAGCGGGTCGAGCACGACCCGGTCCCCCGCCCAGTCCAGCCGCCGGTAGGTGCCCCACGGCAGCGCGGCCACCTCGCCCGGCGGCGCCTGCGCGACGGCCGCCCGCAGCCCGAGCCAGTCGGCCGGGTAGTCGGCGGCGGTCAGCCGGCCGCCGACGCCCCAGGCCAGGCCGGGCAGCGCGAGCACCGGCAGCACCGCCGAGCAGCACCGCCAGGGGCGCCGTCCGCGGCGCCCTGGCCAGCCGGTCGACCGCGTGGCCGGCGGCGAGCGCGACGACAAGCGCGGCCGGCGCCAGCAGCTTCTGCCCGTCCCGGAGCAGGCCGCCGCCGGGCACGTGCACGACGACCGCCCGGAGCACCGCGTCGAGGCCGGGCACCGCGCCGGCCGCGGCCAGCACCAGCCCGCCGGCGCCGGCGGCGACCAGGCCGGCGCTGTCGGCCAGCACCGGCCGCAGCCCGAGCACCAGCGCGGCCAGCACCGCGACCAGCGCGACCACGGCCAGCGCGGAGTCCCGCCCGGCCGGGACGGTCGCCGGGTTCCAGATCCCGCCGAGGGTGAGCAGGCTGCCGGCCAGCCCGAGCGGCGTGTCGGAGCGGGCGGCGAACGCGGCCACGCCGGCCGGGTCGGCGGGCACCCCGCCCGGCCGGGCCAGCGCCGGCACGATCCACGGCAGGTTCACCGCCGCCGCGAACCCCGCCACCCCGGCGAACCGGCGCACCGGGCGCGGGCCCGGGCGTGCTGCGCGAGTGACGCCACGCCAGCACGCACAGCGCGGTGGCGGTGGCGATCAGCGCCGAGGTCGAGCCGGCGGCCGCGGCGGCGGCCAGCCAGAGCAGCAGCGGGCGCAGCGACCCGCCGCGCCGGGCCGCGAGCGCGGCGCCGACCACCCACGGCAGCAGCGCGTACCCCAGCAGGAACGGCCAGTGCCCGATCAGCAGCCGCTCGGCCAGGTACGGGGTCCAGGCGTAGCCGAGCGCCGCCGCGGCGGCCCCCGGCAGGCCCGGCACCAGCCGCGCCGCCCCGGCGCCGGCCAGCACGAAGACCGCCAGCAGCAGGCCCTGCTGGACCACGGCCACCGGCAGCACCCTGGCCAGCAGGTCGGCGAGCAGCTCGGTGGGCACCGCCCGCGGCACCGACCCGTCCGTGCCGAGCACCGCCCCGGTGATCGGCGGGTCCGGCACGAACACCATGTCGTACGAGAGGACGACGCCGCGGCCGAGCACCGGCGCCAGCACGAGCAGGCCGGCGCCGAGCCCGATCGCCGCCCGAGCGGGCCGCGCCGCACCGCCGGGCCGAGCCGGCCGCGCCTCGTCCGGCGCCGAGCGGGTCGCGTCTCACCGTCGCTCGACCTCGGCCAGCGCGGCGGCCATCCGGGCACACTGCTCGCCGAGCTCGTGGTGCGCCTCGACGTACCGGCGGTTGTGCGCGCCGACCGCCGCCCGCCGGGCCGGGTCGGCCAGCAGCCCGAGCAGCGCCTCGGCCAGCGCGCCGGCGTCGTCGACGACCCGCTCGTTCGGCGGCACGACGATCTCGTGGTTGGTGCCGCAGGCGGTGGTGACGACGGGCAGCCCGCAGGCCATCGCCTCCAGGTACGCCAGCCCGAACTGCTCCGACCACTTCCAGGTCGACCGGGGCGCGGTGACGAACACCGCCGCCGACCGGAGCACCGGCCGCCACCCGGGCGGCGTCGCCGCGGCCGAGGTAGTCGACGCCGGGCCCGCGCACGGCCGGCACCAGCGGGCCGTCGCCGAGCACGAGCAGGCGGGCCTCCGGGATCTTGGCCCGCACCAGCGCGAACGCGGCCAGCACCCGGTCGATCCCCTTGTTCGCCGCGACCGGCGAGACGAACGCCAGCACCGGGTCGGCGACCGGCTCCGGCGCGGGCCGGAACAGGCCGGTGTCGACGCCGGGCTTGACCACCCGGATCCGGTCCTCGGCCACGCCGAGCACCCGCAGGTGGTCGGCGGCCGCGTCGACCAGGCAGAGGAACAGGTCGGCGGTCCGCAGCGAGCGCCGCAGCGCGGCCCGGTACGGCGGGAGCGCGTAGAGCGGCTGCCGCGGGTCGTTCTCCCAGGTGAGCACGAGCTGGCGCAGCCGGTGCCGGCGGGCGTACGCGCCGGCCTGACCGGTGACCAGTGAGCACAGCTCCAGCGAGCCGACCCAGTCGTACGCCGGGGGCAGCGCCGTCCAGCTCGCGCACCCAGGCCAGCGCGCCGGCCTCGACGAACCGCCGCACCGGCCGCCGGTACGTCGCCGGCACCCAGTCGGCCGGCGGCGGCGGCCGCCGGCCGGCGAGCGCGGTCAGCCGGGTGCCGGGCAGCAGCGACAGCCAGCGCTGCTCCCGACCCTGGCGCTGGTCGGCCAGCGACGACCCACAGCAGCCGGCGAGCGGCCGGCGCGGGCTCGGGTCGCCGGCCGGGCGTGGTGGCGCTCACCGGCGGCGGCCCTGCAGGTAGCCGACGGCGTAGGCACCGGCCTCGGCGGCCCGCATGGCCAGCAGGCCGGCGGTGTGGGCCGGGTCGCGGGCGAGGCGGCGGCGGTGCCGGACCAGCGCGCGCGAGCGTGCCGGCGCCCTGGCCGGCGAGCGCGCCGGGGTTCTTCGCCGCGAACGCCGGCAGGCTGCGGCCGTAGTAGACCCGCTTGGCCAGGATCGAGCGCAGCGTCAGCCGACCCTCGTCGTGCACGATCAGCACGTCCGGGCAGAGCGCGGTCCTGGTCCCGGCCGAGCGCAGCCGCAGCCGCAGGTCGGTGTCCTCCGGCCCGGCCATCGCCGGGTCGAACGCGCCGTCGCCGAGCAGCAGCTCCCGGCGCAGCAGCCGCGGGTTGTGCAGGCCGGGATCGTCGACGTAGCAGGACCGCTCCAGCGCCCGGCAGGCGGTCCAGAAGCCCGGGCCGACGCTGACCTCCGGCACCGCGACCGCGTCGGCGCCGGTCTGTCCGGCGGTCGCGAGCGCGGCCGAGACGGTCGCCGGCGGCAGCACCATGTCCGCGTCGATCCACAGGATCCAGTCGGCGGCGGCGAGGCGGACGCCGGTGTTGCGCTGCGCGCTGCGCTCGGGGCCGCCGCGCACGGCGGTGTCGGCCAGCTCGCGGGCCAGCTCGTACGTGCCGTCGGTGCTGGCGTTGTCGACCACGATCAGCTCGACCGGCACGTCCTGGGCCCGGATCGAGCGCAGGCAGGCCGCCAGCGGTGCGCATCGAGTTGCGGGTCGGTACGACGACGGAGACGGCTCACCGGCGCCTCCGCTCGGCCCGGGTCACGCCGACCGCGAGCAGCAGCAGGCCAGCGCGGCCAGCCGGTGCGGCCAGAGGTCGTCGGCGACCACCTGCGCGGACAGGCCGCCGCTGGTGTCCGGCCGCAGCCGCCAGCCACACCACCGGCACCGCCGCGAGCAGCGCCGCCGCCGCCACGATCAGCGTCCGCGGCCGCGGCGCCCGGACGAGATGCCACACCCCGACCAGCACCGCCGCCACCCCGAGCGCCACCCCACCCAGCAGCCACGCCAGCACCGCGATCCCGACCCAGCCCGCCACCCGCCACACCGCCGCGCGGCCGCCCGACCACCCGCCCACCGCCGCCGCGCCGGCTCCCGGCCACCCGGCCCGATCGCCGCGGCACCAGTCTCCGCGGCCGACCCAGGCGTCCCGGCCGATGCGGTCGTCGCCGTCCGGACTGGCCCGTCGGCTGCCGGCGACCAGGCGGTGTCCGGTGCTGACGGCGCGGTCCAGTGACCGTCGGTCCAGGCCGGGAAGGTCGGGGGCGGGCCCGGTCGACACCGGTGCGGCCGGCGGCCGGCGGCGGAGCGCGATCCGGCGCGGCGGGGCGCGCAGCACGAGCAGCGCCAGGCAGCCGAGCACGGTCGCGCCGGACAGCGCGAACCCGGCGTCGGTGACCCGCTGGGGTCCGTAGCGGATCGTCGCGACGTGCGTCGTGCCGGGCAGGTCGACCCGCCATCCGGCGGCGTACCCGTCGACGAGGATCGGCGGCCCGAGATCGTGGCCGTCGACGCTCGCCCTCCACCGCGGGTCGTACGCCTGCCCGACTGATCAGATACCAGGCGCCGTGCGCCGACGACACCCGCACCGTCGCGGACCCGGCCCGCCCTTGTGCTCACCGCGTACTGCGGCCCGGGCGGTGGCCGCCGCTCCCCGAGCCCGAGCGTGTCCCGCAGCGCCAGCTGGTCCGGCTGCCAGCCCGGCGACCGGCCGCACCCGGTGCGGTCCCGGTCCGAGGAACAGCGAGCCGCAGCCCTGCCCACGGCACCGGGTCGTCGGTGGTGACCGGCGCCACCGGCCGCATCAGCAGCGCGTGTCCGTCCACAGTGGACACCGGGACGCACGGCCGGGCGCGCCGAGCCGCTGATCCGCGCCCCGCCGAAGTCGACCTCGGAGATCCGCACCGACGCGTCCGGCCGCCCGCTGTGGGTGGCCAGGATCGTCAGCTCGCAGCCGGGACGGCGGTCCGGGCCGGGAACGAGATCCGGGTCGTCCCGTGCACCGCCGGCGCGGTCGCGACCACCCTGCCGTCCAGCGCCACCTGCACCCGGGTCGCCCAGTCGGTGAGGTCGCGGCCGACCTGGGTCAGCTCGACGTGGTCGACCCGCCGCGGCGGCGCGCTGATCCGCAGCGACTGCCCGACCACCGGCACCGCCGGCAGCCAGGCCGTGTCCGGCTTCCCGTCCAGCGCCTGCGACGCCCGTACGCGTCGGCAGCCCGAACGCCCGCGAGGTCGAGGTCGCCCGCACCGGCGCCGGTGTAGCCGGCCACCCGGTCGAGGTCGGCCTCGGGCAGCGCGGCGGACGGCCGGACCAGCGCGGTGGCGACCGCGGTCCGCGCCACCGGGAAGGTGAAGTCCCGGGCCAGCCCGGTCTCCTCGTCGTCCCCGGCGGTGGCGCCGCGGGCCCGGCGTCGAGCAGCACGTCCACCGGCGTGCCGGCCAGCCGACCCGCGCCGCGGCCGGCAGCCCGGCGACCAGCCGGTCCACAGTGGACGGCAGCGTGGCCACCCTGGTCAGCCGTACGCCGGGCACGGTGACCTCGTCGATGCCGACCAGGCCGAAGCCCTCGCCGCTGGTCGCCAGCACGGTCACCCGGACCGAGTCGGCCCGCACCGGCGCCGGCGGCACGAACGTCGCCAGCCCGGACGGACCCACCGCGACGTCCGCGTGCCGGCCGCCGACCTCGATCCGGACCCTGCTGATCGCGCACCGCCCCGGGCCGGACCGCGACCGAGACCCGCGGCACCGCCCGGGCGGCGAACCGCAGCGTCAGCGACTGCCCGACCGCCCGCTCGAAGTCGCCGAACTCCCAGGCCGTGCGCGGGTCCCCGTCGGCCGCGTTCTCCGGGCTGGCGGCCGCGATCGGGCCGAAGGCCGAGCCGGCGTCGGTGGCCGTCGCCGACCCGCCGGTCACGGTCAGCGTGGTCTGGCCGCCGACCGGGCCGAGCGCCCGCGTGCCGCCCGGGTCGGCCGCGGCCGGCAGCAGCGGGCCGGTGCCGTTGGCCAGCCGGCCGGCCACCGTGGTCCGCCGCCGGTTGGTGTCGGTCAGCACGATCCGCGCCGTCTCCGGCAGCACCCGGGCCAGCTCGGCCGGCGACAGGTCGGCGAGGTAGCGGAACGTCGGCGAGCCCGGCAGCAGTCCGGCCGCGGTCATCGGCGCCAGCGCCCCGCCGTCGCCGTCGACCAGCACGGTGGCCGCGGCCGGCGTCGGTGCGGGTGACCGCGCGGGCGCCGTCGACCGCGTACCGCTGCAGCGGCGGCAGCGCCGCCTCGCCGGCCGACTCCGGCGGCACCGTCGGCGAGGTGGTGTTCTGCCCCGGCCCGCCGAACACCCCGGCCTGCCGCAGCCCGGGGTCGGCGTCCAGCTGCGCCCGCACCTGCACCGGCCGGGCCCCGCCGGTCAGCTCCCAGACCACGTCGTTGCGCAGCAGCAGGTCGCCGACGCCGAGGTAGCGGGCCGCGGTGGACAGCGCGCCGGGCGGCAGCCGCCGCTCCTGCAGCGCGCCGTCCAGCTGCGGCGAGCAGGTTGGCGGCCGGCGCCGAGGTCACCGGGATCACCGTGCGCACCAGC
Organism: uncultured Actinomycetota bacterium; assembly: GCA_963770145.1. Classification (GTDB taxonomy): domain Bacteria; phylum Actinomycetota; class Actinomycetes; order Mycobacteriales; family CADCTP01; genus CADCTP01. Next base: position 721,086 of record CAVYOJ010000014.1, read on the forward strand.
GACGGGCGGTCCAGCACCGAGGTGGACAGGTCGTCCGGCCGGTCCTCGCTCCACCGGTACGACGCCTGCACCTCGCCCGGCACGAACCAGACCCGCTGGTCGGCCGGACCGGCGTCGAGGTCGCGCCGCGGCCTGCTGCCAGTACGCCGGCAGGTCGACCGAGCTGACGTACAGGTGGCCGGTCCAGGCCGGCAGGGTCGAGCCGGCCAGCACCAGCGCGACGACGGTCGCCACCGCCGCGCGCGGGCCGCGGCCCGGCCAGCGCCGCCAGGCCGCGACCACGCCGGCGGTGACCAGCAGCGTCACCCCGAGCACGAGCACCGCGCCGACCTTGTTCGTGGTCCGGAACGCCGCCGCGAACGGCACGTGCTCGAACGCCCAGTCCAGCACCCGCCCGAACGGCGCCGGGTGGGCCACCGGGAACAGCCCGACCATGATCGGCACGGCGACCAGCAGCAGCCCGAGCCCGAGCCGGCGCAGCGGCCCGCGGACCAGCAGCGCGCCGGCGACGGCCAGCACCGGCAGCGCGAACGACGCGAGCACGACGACCGGCGACGTGCAGGTAGCCGGCGAACTCCGGCAGCCACGACCCCGCGCCCGCCCGAGCCGTACAGCGGCCACAGGCCGAGCCCGCGCAGCACCTCGGCGGCCGACGACGGCCCGGAGATGCCCTGCGGCGTCTCGGAGTTGTCCACCACGGTGGCGCCGGCGCCGAGGGCCAGCACCGACGGCATGACCCAGTACAGCGAGACGGCGACCACCAGCACCGCGCAGCGCCCGACCACGGCCAGCGCGCGCCGCCACGATCCCGGCCGGACCACCGCCACCACGACCGGCACCGCGACGAGCTGGAACAGCGGCACCACGCCCGCGTTCATCCCGGACGTCGCGGCGAACGCGAGCGCGAATCCGGCCGGCCACCGCCAGCGGGCCCAGCGACCGGCGCCGTCCGGGACCCGCAGCGCGTGCACGAGGCAGAGCAGCTGCCAGGGCAGCAGCGCCCACGGCAGCAGGATCGCCTGCGTCGTGCCGGCCACGACCACGTACGGGTTGGCGACGAACACGGTGCCGGCGACCAGCGGCCCGAGCGCGGGGGCCGCAGGCGACTCGGGCGACCCGGGCGCGACCCGGTGCCCGGTCGCAGCGCGCGGTAGAGCCGGGCCGCGCCCGAGCGAGCCGACCGCGAGCAGGAGCAGCCGCAGCACCCGGACCGACAGCTCCGGCGGGATCCCCGACCGCCTGGATCAGCCCGACCGTCGCCGCGACCGGCGCCAGCCCGACGTTGAAGCGACGGGAAGCCGAGCTGCGGGTTCGGCCTGCCAGGCGGACAGGTACGCGGCGGCGCTGCGCCACGGCGCCAGGTAGAGCTCCGGCTTGGTGTCGACCACGAACGAGCCGAACGAGCTGAGCAGCACCACCTCGGCCAGCACCAGCCACAGCACCACGGCCGCGGTCCGGGTGGGGGTCCACCACGAGACCGGCCGCGCGTCCTCCACGCGGCCAGACCCTACCGGTTGGTAGCCGGGTCGATATGCTGCCCGCGGAGGTGCCGATGGCGCAGCGCGGTGGCACGTCGCTGGCCCGCGCCGGGGTGCTGCTTGGCGCCGCGTCGGTGCTGTCCACCGCCCTCGGCTACGGGCTGACCGTGCTGCTCACCCGCTCGTACGGCCCGGCCGAGTACGGCGCGCTCGGCGCCCTGCTCGGGGTCGGCCTGATCGGCGGCATCCCGGCCGGTGCGCTGCAGTACGTGCTGGCCCGCCGGACCGCGTCGGGCGGGCTCGCCCGCCGGCGCGAACGAGCGGGCCGGGCTGCGGCTGTCGGTCACGGTCGGCACCGTGCTCGGCGGGCTGGTGATCGTGCTGTCCCCGGTCGCGGACGCGTTCTTCCACCTCGGCAGCCCGTGGCCGGCGGTCTGGCTCGGCGTGATGCTGCTGCCCTACTCGGTGCAGGGCGCGATGCTCGGCGGCCTGCTCGGGCACGAGCGCTACGCCGCGTTCGCCGCCGGCCAGGTGCTGACCGCGGCTGGCCCGGTTCGCGGCCGGTGTGGTGACCGCGCTGCTGACCCTGTCGGTGGCCGGCGCGATGGCCGCGCTCGCGGTCGGCACGTTCGCCGCCGCGGCCGGGCTGTGGTGGCTGTCCGGCCCGGCCAGCTGGAGCGTGCCGGGCCGGTCCCGGGACCTGCTCGCCGACCTGGCGCGGGCCTGCTCGGCGATCGCCGGGGTGATCGTGCTGTCCAACGTCGACCTGCTGCTGGCGCGGCACTTCCTGTCCCCGGCGGAGTCCGGGGCGTACGCGCTGGCGGCGCTGTTCGGCAAGGCCTGCCTGTGGGGGGCCCAGTTCGTGCCGGCGCTGGTGTTCCCGCGGCTGGCCCGGGACGGCTCCGGCCGCGGGCTGCTGCTGCGCTCGGCCGCCGCGGCCGGCGGCGTCGGCGTGGCCGGGATCCTGGTCGCGGCGGTCGCGGCCGGGCCGGTGGTCCGGGCGATCGCCGGCGACGACCCCGGCTACGCCGAGGCGGTGGCGCTCGCGGTGCCGTTCGCGGTGCTCGGCACGCTCTGGGCGCTGGTGCAGCTGGCCCTGCTCGCCGCGGTGGCCGGCGGCGACCCGCGGCCGGGCCGGCTGCTGTGGGTGGTGGTCGCGGTCGAGGCGCTGATCGTCACGGTCGGGCCGCACGACTCGCCGGCCGCGATCCTCGCGGTCGGCCTGGTCTGCACGAGCGTGCTCGCGGTCGCGGCGACGCTGCTGGTGCTGCGGGACCGGCATCCCGACCGGTTCGCTCGACCCGGCCCCGCTCGGCTGACCGCGCGCCGGTGTGCCGGTCACTACACCGTGCCGGTCACCCGACCGGGTCGGCCGGGCACGGTCCGGGACGACTTCGGCACGACCCGCTTCGCCAGCGGCACCAGCCCGGGGAACCGGTGCAGCGCCCGCCAGACCAGCGAGGTCGCCGGCCCGCGGGCGTGCACCTGCAGCAGCCGGCGCCAGCGGACGTCGCCGGCCATCGTCCGGGCCGCGCCCGGCGGCCGGCGGTAGCGCAGCACGAGCAGGCCGTTGGCCCACCGCTCGTCGTGGTCGGACGCGGCCCGGATGTCCCGCAGCACGGTCCAGCCCGGGTGCCGGTCGGTGTAGCGGCGGGTCGCGGCGGCGACCATCGGCCAGCTCGCGTCGTCGACCAGCACCACCGCCTCGTCGGCGAGCAGCGGCTCGACCACCCCGAGCGCGAGGTAGTGGGCCAGCCCGGTGTGCGCGCCGTCGTAGAAGTAGACGCCGACCGGGGCGGGCACCGCCTCCCGGCGGGCGAGCACCGCGAAGCAGTCGCCGTCGTGCAGGGTCACCGGCCGGGACGCGGCGTCCAGCACGGACCGCAGCTCGGCCCGGGACTCGGCCGCGAGCATGCCGAACTCCTGGAAGTTCTCCACCGCGACGTACGGCCGGTCCGGCGCGTCCAGCAGCGCGCCGGCCAGCGAGCGGCCCTTGAACGTGCCGACCTCCAGGTACGCCTCGCCGGCCGGCAGCCGGCGGGTGGCCAGGTTGAGCACGGCCAGCTCGGCCGGCGTGGAGAAGCCCGGCACGGCGGCCGGCGACCTCGGCGAAGCGCGGGTCGGCCGGTGTCCCGTCGGCCAGCGGCCCGTCGAACAGGCCGTCGAGCCCGGCGGCGAAGGCGGCGGCGTCCACGGCCGCGACCCTAGTGCCCGCGCGCGTCGTGCTCGCGCTCGGCTCGGGCGCCGTCCTCGTCCTCGAACGGGGTCCCTGCGCCCGCCGCCGCCAGGCCGGCCCGAACGCGAGCCAGCCGCCGCCGGCGAGCACGATCGCGGCCAGGCCGACCGCTCCGGCCTGCAGCTGCCGGCGCAGGTTGATCTCGCCGCAGACCGCACCGGCGAACCCGCCGGACGGCTCGGACAGCGCGGTGCCGCAGTCGAACGGCGGTCCCTGGCTGGTCGGCCGCTCCAGCGGGGACACCAGCAGGTACACGCAGGCGAGCACGGCGAGCGCCGCGAGCAGCAGGCAGACGCGGGTGCCGACCGGCTGTCCGCGGGCGCCGGAGCGCGGCAGGTGCACGTCCATCGGCGCAGGATGTCAGCTTCCGGTCCGGGCGGCCACGCCGCCCCGCGTCGTGGTACGAACCAAGGATGGTCGTGAGGTCCAGGGCCCCGCTGCGGCTCAGCTTCGCCGGCGGCGGGACCGACGTGGCGCCGTTCCCGGAGACCGAGGGTGGCGCCGTCCTGTCCGCGACCATCGACCGGTACGCGTACGGCTCGCTGACGCCGCGGGCGGACCAGCGGATCTGCGTGCACTCGCTCGACCTCGGCATGTCGCTCGACTTCGACGCCAGGGCCGAGCCGTCCTTCGACGGCCGGCTCGACCTGGTCAAGGCCGCGGTGCACCGGCTCGGCGGCGACCCTGCCGGCGGCAATGGCGGCTTCGACCTGCTGCTGCGCTCCAGCGCGCCGCCGGGGTCGGGGCTCGGCTCGTCCTCGACGATGCTGGTCGCGCTGGTCGGGCTGCTGCGCGAGCACCACCGGCTGCCGCTGACCGACTACGAGGTGGCCGAGCTGGCGTACCAGGCCGAGCGGGTCGACCTGCGCATCCGCGGCGGCCACCAGGACCACTACGCGGCCACCTTCGGCGGGTTCAACTTCATCGAGTTCGGCGAGCGGGTGATCGTCAACCCGCTGCGGGTCAACGACTCGGTGGTCGACGAGCTGCAGCTCAACCTGCTGCTGTGCTGGACCGGCACGACCCGGCAGTCGGCCCGGATCATCGAGGACCAGTCCGCCCGGCTGGCCGGCGGTGAGCTGGAGACGCTGGCCGGGCTGCGGGCGCAGAAGGAGCTCGCGGTGGCGATGAAGTCGGCGCTGCTGCGCGGCGAGCTGTCCGAGTTCGGCTCGCTGCTCGGCGAGGCCTGGAAGCAGAAGAAGCGGATGTCCCCGCTGATCGCGACCGACTTCATCGAGGAGGCGTACGACGTGGCGATGCGGGCCGGGGCGCTCGGCGGCAAGGTCACCGGGGCCGGGGGCGGCGGCTACATCCTGTTCTACTGTGACTTCGCCCGGAAGCACCGGCTGGCCGAGGCGCTGACCCGGATGGGCGGAGTGGTCACCGACGTCGCGTTCGAGCGCCGGGGCCTGACGACCTGGCGCGCCTGAGCACGCGCGTCAGCCTGCGCGGGGTGGCGATCCGTGATACCAAGGCGAGCCGCCGCCGACCGTTGGGAGCCAGCCTGAGCACGACCAGCTCGACGCTGTCCGGCCCGCCGGTCGGGCGAACCGCCGCCGGCGGGATCGCCGTGGCGGCCGGCACGACCGTCGCCAACGTCCTCTCGTACGGGCTGAGCCTGGCCGGCGCGCGGCTGCTCGCGCCGGAGCAGTACGGGCTGTTCGTCGCGCTGCTCGCGGTCACGCTGGTCGCCTCGGTCCCGGCGCTGGCGCTGCAGGCGGTCGTCGCCGTCCGGGTCGTCCGGGCGGGCGGGGCCGGCGCCGGGGCCGCGGCGGAGGCGGTCGGGCTCGGGCTGGCCGCCGCCGGCACGATGCTGGTCGTCGGCGTGCTGGCCGCCCCGGTGCTGGACCGCTTCCTGTCCCTCGGCGGCCCGGCGGCCGCGGTCTGGGTGGCGGTGGGGGTCGCCGCCACCACCGCGCTGGCCGCGCTGCAGGGCATCGCCCAGGGCCGGCAGGACTTCCCCCGACTCGCCGCGATCCTGATCGTGTACGCGGCCGGCCGGGTGGCCGGCGGCATCGCCGGGCTGCGTCGTGCTCGACAGCGTGACCGGCGCGCTGGCCGGCGTCGCCGCCGGCGTGCTGGCCGCGACGGCGGTCGCCTGGCTGCTGGTCGGCCGGCCGCGGCCGGCCCGCGGCGGCTGGCGGGTGGTCGAGCTGCTCGTCGCCGGGCAGGCGCTGGCCGGGCTCTACCTGCTCACCAACCTCGACCCGGTGCTGGCCCGGCACTACCTGCCGGCGGCCGAGTCGGGGCTGTACGGCGCGGGCGCGGTGCTGGCCAAGGCGGCGTTCTTCCTGCCGCAGGCGGTCGTGCTGGTGCTGCTGCCGCAGCTGGCCGCCTCGCCCCGGCCGGGCCGCACGCTCTGGACCGGGCTGGCCGTGCTGGCCGGGCTCGGCGTGCTGATGACCGGCGTCACCCGGCTGGCCGGCGGGCTGGCGGTGACCGCGGTCGGCGGTTCGGCGTACCGGGAGCTGGCCGGGCCGGCCTGGATGTTCGTCGCGGTCGGCTCCGCGCTCGGGATCGTCCAGCTGCTGCTCTACGCCCAGCTGGCCGCGGACCGCGCGCACGCGACGATCGCGGTCTGGGTGGTCGTCGCCGCCGAGGCCGTGCTCGTCGCGACCGTCGCGCACCACTCGCTGACCGCGGTCGTCGGCGCCGCGCTGGCGGTCGCGCTCACCGCGACCGCGCTCGGGCTGGCCTGGACCGCTCGGACCGCGCTGGTCAGGAGGTACCGGCCGGCCACGGCCCCGGCCGGTAGCTGAGGTCGAGGCCAGGGTCCGACCCGAACGCGGTGGTCACCGCCGGGCCGGTCGGGTAGACGTCGCCGCGCACCCAGCCGTCCAGCGCGGTCACCGAGCCGGTCAGCTCGCCGGAGGTGAAGTTGCAGTGCCCGGCCCCGTACGGCGCAGGCTTCGGCGTAGCGGGCCGGCGCCTTCGTGTAGAGCTGCACCAGGTCCGCGGTCTTCGCCGTCGACGCCGCGACCTTGCCGGCGAACACCGACTCGTTCTGCACCAGCACCAGCGGGTCGGCCTCGGTGTGCAGGGTCAGCGTCGGCACCGTGATGGCGCCGGTCGGCGTGCCGAGGCCGGCGAACCTCGCCCGCGCGGCGGCGTCCGGCGCGACCCGGGTGCCGCCGGCCAGCAGGGCCAGGTTGGCCGCGGTCGAGCCGGGCGCGACGGTCTCGATCAGCGCCCGCTCGGACGCCGAGACCCGGGCGGCATAGTCCACGTCCTCGTTGCCGGACGGGTTGCCGCCGACCCGGCCCTCCAGCTCCTGCCGGACGGTGGTGCCGAACGCGAGCCCGGTGAGGATGCCCTCGACCAGCGCGCCGCCGCGGGACTGCAGGGTCGAGCCGTCGTAGCTCTCGGTCTGGGTCGGCGCGTCCACCAGCGCGGCCAGCAGCAGCAGCTTGCCCAGCCCGGCGCTGCTGCCGGTGGCCGCGAGGACCGCCTTCTGGGCCTGCTCGAAGCTCGCCTTCGCCTCGCTCGTACGAGGCGTAGCCGTCGGTCTTCAGGCCCGGCGCCAGCAGCGTCTTCACCCCGTAGGCCAGGTCCATGGCCAGGTCGAAGTTGAGGTTGGTGCCGCCGAGCACGCCGCACAGCGGGGCGGCGCCGGCGATCCAGTCCGGGTGCTTCTCGGCCAGCATCTCGGTGATCAGGCCGCCGAGCGACTCGCCCCAGACGTACGTGCGGTCGGGCTGGCCGATCTTCTGCACGAACAGGTCGTGCAGCTGCTCGCCGGCGGCGACGCCGTCGGCGACCGCCCAGCCGTTGCTCGCGTACGCCGAGCCGGCCAGCGCGTAGCCCTTGGCCAGCAGCGCGGTCGCGACCGCGTCCGTCGGCGCGTCCTGCGCATCGGTCTGCACCGGGGCGAAGTCCGGCGGCGCCGGCGCGGCCGGACGGTAGCCGTGGGAGAACAGCAGCAGCGTGCCGTTCCACGTGCGCGGCATCTCGATCTCGTACTTGGCGCCGGACAGCGTGCCGGTGCAGGCGACCTTGTCGCAGCCGGTGAACGGCACCGCGGTCGCGGTGGACCGGATCGCGTCCGCCCGGGACCGCGACGCCGGCTCCGAGCCGCACGCCGCCACCAGCACCACCGCAGCGGCCGCACCGGCCGCCGCCCGCCACGCCCGCGCGATCACCGGCGCAGTCTTGCAGAACCGCGGTGTGCTGCCGGTCAGTGGCCCGCGTCGTCCCACGTCCGGCCGACGCCGACGGACACGTCCAGCTCGACCGCCAGCCGGTAGGCCCCGCCCATCTCGGGACCGGACCAGCGCCTCGACCGCCTCCCGCTCCCCCGGCGCGACCTCGAGCACCAGCTCGTCGTGCACCTGCAGCAGCAGCCGGGAGCGCAGTCCGGCCTCGCGCAGGCCGCGGTCGACGCCGAGCATGGCGACCTTGATGATGTCGGCGGCCGAGCCCTGGATCGGCGCGTTGAGCGCCATCCGCTCGGCCATCTCCCGGCGCTGCCGGTTGTCGCTGGTCAGGTCGGGCAGGTAGCGCCGGCGGCCGAGGATCGTCTCGGTGTAGCCGTCCTGCCGGGCCGCGGCGACCACGTCGCGCAGGTAGTCGCGGACGCCGCCGAAGCGCTCGAAGTAGGCCTCCATCTGCTCGCGCGCCTCGTCGGGCGTGGATGCGCAGCTGCTGGGCCAGCCCGTACGCCGACAGGCCGTAGGCCAGCCCGTACGACATCGCCTTGATCCGCCGGCGCAGCTCCGGGTCGACCGACTCCGGCGGCAGGTCGAACGCCTTGGACGCGACGAAGGTGTGCAGGTCCTCGCCGGACTGGAACGCCTCGATCAGCCCGGCGTCCTCGGACAGCGTGGCCATGATCCGCATCTCGATCTGGCTGTAGTCGGCGGTGAGCAGCGACTCGAAGCCGGCGCCGACCACGAACGCGCGCCGGATCCGGCGGCCCTCGGCGGTGCGGATCGGGATGTTCTGCAGGTTGGGGTCCTGCGAGGACAGCCGGCCGGTCGCCGCGATCACCTGGTTGAACGTGGTGTGGATGCGGCCGTGGTCGTCGACCATCGGGATCAGCGAGTCGACCACGGTCTTGAGCCGGGACACGTCCCGGTGCCGCAGCAGCGCGCCCAGCAGCGGCGCGTCCGGCGCCTGCTCGGACAGCCAGACCAGCGCGTCGGCGTCGGTCGTGTAGCCGGACTTGATCCGCTTGGTCTTCGGCAGCTTCAGCTCGTCGAACAGGATCGCCTGCAGCTGCTTCGGCGAGCCGAGGTTGAACTCCCGGCCGACCGCCGCGTACGCCTCCTGCTCGACGGCCTTGACCTGGCCGGCGAACTCGGACTGCAGGTCGACCAGGTAGTCGAGGTCGGCGCCGATGCCGGTGCGCTCCATGTCGGCCAGCACCCGGGTCAGCGGCAGCTCGACGTCCTGGAGCAGCACGGTCGCCGCCGCGCCGGTCGAGGTCGTCGTCGAGCGCGCGGGCGAGGTCGGCGACCGCGCGGGCCCGCACCGACTGCTGCTCGGCGATCGCGGCGTCGACCTCCTCCTCGCCGCCGTCGAGGGTCAGCTGGCCCTCCTCGACCGGCTCGGTGCCGGCGCGCAGCTCCAGCCGCAGGTAGCGCAGCACCAGGTCGGCCAGGTCGAACGTGCGCTGCCCGGGCAGCGCCAGGTAGGCCGCGAGCGCGGTGTCGCTGGTGACGCCGGCGACGTCCCAGCCGCGCGCGTAGAGCGCGAGCAGCATGCCCTTGAGGTCGTGCACGGCCTTCGGCACCGACCGGGTCGGCCAGCCACTCGACCAGCGCCCGCTCGTCGACGTCGGTGAGCGCCTCGGCGTCGACGTAGGCCGCGTCGTCGGGCGCGCCGCCCTCGACCGCGAGCCCGACGCCCTGGACCACGCCGGTGCCGCGGCCCCAGCTGCCGCGCAGGCTCACCCCGACCCGACGGCCGGAGCGGGCGTGCTCCTCCAGCCAGCCCGGCACCTCGTCCGGGCCGAGCACGGTCGCGGTCGACGTCGAAGCCGTCGTCGGCCTCGGGCTCGGCTCGCGGTCAGCGTCTGGAACAGCCGCTCCCGCAGCACCCGGAACTGCAGGTTGTCGAAGAGCTTGTGCACCTCGTCGCGGTCCCACTGGCCGAGCACGCAGGTCCTGCGGGCCGACCGGCACGCGGCACGTCGCGGACCAGCTCGGTCAGCTGCCGGTTGCGCAGCACGCTGGCCAGGTGCGCGCGCAGCGTGTCGCCGGCCTTGCCCTTGACCTCGTCGACCCGCTCGACCAGCGCGGTCAGCGAGCCGAACTCGCGGATCCACTTGGCCGCGGTCTTCTCGCCGACGCCCGGCATGCTCGGCAGGTTGTCGCTGGGGTCGCCGCGCAGCGCGGCGAAGTCCGGATACTGCGCCGGGGTCAGCCCGTAGCGCGCCTCGACCTCCTCCGGCGTGAACCGGACCAGCTCGGACACGCCGCGGCGCGGGTAGAGCACGGTGACCTGCTCGTTGACCAGCTGGATCGAGTCGCGGTCGCCGGAGGCGATGAGCACGTCCATGCCCTGCTCGACGGCCTGCGTGGCCAGCGTCGCGATGACGTCGTCGGCCTCGTAGCCCTCGACCCCGAACCACGGGATCCGCAGCGCGCCGAGCACCTCCTGGATGAGGCTGACCTGGCCGCGGAAGTCGCTCGGCGACTCCGACCGGCCGGCCTTGTATTCCGCGTAGGTCTCGTTGCGGAAGGTCTTGCGGGAGACGTCGAACGCGACCCCGATGTGGGTGGGCTGCTCGTCGCGCAGCTGGTTGATCAGCATCGAGGTGAACCCGTAGACCGCGTTGGTCGGGATGCCCATCGTGGTCTGGAAGTTTTCCACCGGCAGCGCGAAGAACGCCCGGTAGGCCAGCGAATGGCCGTCCAGCAGCAGGAGTCGGGGTCGCTCGGTCACGCCCGGAGTCTAGGACCGCCCTCCGACAGATCGCCCCGCCGCCCAGCCGGTGCCGCGGCGCGGCCGGACGGCCGGGGTCAGCCGGTGCGGCGGAGGCGGGAGCGGGGGGTGCGGGGCAGCGCGCGGGCCAGGCCGGAGCGGCCGGGCGGCAGGGTCGGCTCGCCCATCGGGTCGGCGCTGGCCAGCGCGCGGCGCAGCGCCGCCACCGGGGCGATCCGCCGGATCACCTGCGGCGCGAAGCCGAGCCGGGCGAAGAACCGGTTGGCGTCGCGGGTGGTCGGCGCGACCGCCACGACGACCGAGTCGACGCCGAGCTCCTCGGCGTAGCCGGCCGCGGCGGACACCAGCGCCCGCCCGGCGCCCCGCTTGCGGTGGGCCGGCGCGACCAGCAGGTGGCTCACGTACACCGACGGCGGGTCGAGCAGGCCGCCCGCGGTGTCGGCGGCGAAGACGGCCGCGCCGACGACGGCGCCGGTCTCGTCCACGGCGACCACGACCCGGTGCTCCGGATCGGCCAGCACCCGCTCGCACTGGATCCGGAACCCGTCCGGCCAGCTGCGCGCGACCCGGCCGGCCGCGCACCGGCCCGAGGTCGGTCATGCTGCCGACCAGCGCCACCAACTCGTCCACGTCGTCCGACGACGCCGTACGCACCCGCACCCGGAACCGGGACACTCCGTGCCTCCCCCCACAACCAGCCGCCGGCCGAGCTCCGGAGGGGAAGACGTCCCGAGTACCGGCGGTGAGGACGCTCACCCTACCGGGCCGGCGATTCCCGCCGGCAGCGGCCGAACGGAGGAGCACCCGCCGGCGAAGTGACGCGATCGCCCGGTCCGTCCTACTCTCTGCGACACCCCGGGCACGCGAAGTAGGAAGCGTCTCGTGGAACCTCGGGACGGCGTACCACAGGCGGCCCGGCTCTCCCGTCCGGACCGGCTTTGCAGAGCTGTGATAGTCGGGAGATACGGTCGAGCCGTGCGCCAAACCACCGCCGCCCTCGCGACCCTGGCCGCCGTCGCCCTGGCCGGCGCGGCCGGCTGCAGCTCGGGCTCGTCGGACGCGGCAGCCGCGCCGTCGGCGACCGCGAGCCCGACCTACCAGCTGGCGCCGCGGACCGCGCGGCCGTTCGAGACCCCGCTGCCGACCGCCAGCGCCACCGGGCCGCAGGTGACGGTGAGCGTGATCGGGCTGCGGGTGCACCTGCTGTCGATCATCGGCACGCACGCGGAGTGGTTGCCCAAGGGCGAGTACGAGCGGGTGCGGATAGCCCTGGACAACGGCATGTCGACGTTCCGGGCCTTCAACACCGAGAAGATGCTGCTCGTCGACGCCAACGGCAAGACCTACAAGCCGGACTACGACGCGATGAACATCGCCCGGCAGCCGAAGATCGCCACCGTTCCCGCGGAGGGCCGGCTGGAGATGGACCTCTGGTTCGACCTCCCGCCGAAGTCGATCGTCCGGGCCCTCCGCATCGACGACCTCGACAAGGACATCGCCCTGCCCGGCACCTGATCCCACCCGCTCCCGCCCCGGGTCGGCGCCGCCGCAGGTAGCCGCGGTGGGTAGCCGGGGGTGGGTCAGCGGGTGGCGGCGCCGCCGAGGTAGGCCTCGCGGACGGACGGGTCGTCGAGGAGCTCGGCCGCCGGCGCGGACTTGACCACCTAGCCGGTCTCGAGCACGTACGCCCGGTGCGAGAGCTGCAGCGCCTGCGTCGCGTTCTGCTCGACCAGCAGGATCGTCGTGCCCGAGTCGTTGATCTCCTTCGAGGATCTCGAAGATCTGCTGCACGATCAGCGGCGCCAGCCCCATCGACGGCTCGTCCAGCAGCAGCAGCCGCGGCCGCGCCATCAGCGCCCGGCCGATGGCGAGCATCTGCTGCTCGCCGCCGGACAGCGTGCCGCCGGACTGCTGCTCGCCGCTCCGCCAGCCGCGGGAAGAGTCGTGAGCACCCGGTCGAGGTCGGCGTCGTAGTCCGGTCGGCCTTGCGCGCGTACGCGCCCATGTCGAGGTTCTCCAGCACCGTCATGCCGGGGAAGATCCCGCGGCCCTCCGGCGCCTGGCAGATCCCGAGCAGCACCCGCTTGTGCCCGGGCACGCCGGTGATGTCCTCGCCGGCGAACCGGATCTGCCCGGCGGTGACCCGGCGCAGCCCGGAGAGCGTCTTCAGGGTCGTCGTCTTGCCGGCGCCGTTGGCGCCGATCAGCGTGACGATCTCGCCCTCGTCGACCTCGATCGAGATCCCCCGGAGCGCCTCGATCTTGCCGTAGTGGACCTGCAGGTCCTCGACCTCAAGAAGCATCGGCGGGCGCTCCCAGGTAGGCCGCGATGACCTTCGGGTCGTTCTGGACCTCGGCCGGCGCGCCCTCGGCGATCTTCTGGCCGAAGTCGAGCACCGCGACCCGGTCGCTGATCTGCATGACCAGGCTCATGTCGTGCTCGATGAGGAGGACGGTCCGGCCGGAGTCCCGGATCTTGCGGATCAGCTGGGCCAGCCCGACCTTCTCGGACGGCGTTGAGCCCGGCCGCGGGCTCGTCGAGCAGCAGCAGCTTCGGGTCGGTGGCCAGCGCCCGGGCGATCTCCAGCCGCCGCTGGTCGCCGTAGGGGAGGTTCTTCGCGGTCTCCTCCGCCGACTCGCCGGATGCCGACGAACTCCAGCAGCTCGGCCGCCGGCGCCGGCCGTCGCGCTCCTCCCGGCGGTGCCGGGGCAGCCCCAGCGCCGCGCTGAACACGCCCGGCCTTGTGCTGCGCGTCGGCGCCGACCATCACGTTCTCCAGCGCCGTCATGTTGTGGAACAGCCGGATGTTCTGGAACGTGCGGGCGACCCCGGAGCTCGGTCACCAGCGTGCGGCCTGCTGGCCGGAGATCCGCGTCGCCGGCGAACCGGATCTCGCCCTCGGTCGGCGTGTAGACGCCGGTGACCAGGTTGAACACCGTGGTCTTGCCGGCGCCGTTCGGCCCGATCAGCGCGAAGATCGCGCCCTCGCGGCACGCTGAGCTCGACGCCGGACAGCGCCACCACGCCGCCGAAGCGCTGGGTGACGCCGGCGCAGCTCCAGCAGCGCCCGTCACGCCCCGGCCTCCCGCTCGTCGCGGCCGGCGAGGACCTCGGGCGGATGCCCGGAGACCGGCTCGTCGTCGGCCTCGACCCGCTGGTCGGCGACCGGACCGGCCTCGGCACCGAGCGCTCCCATCCCGCCGGTGCCCTCGGCCAGCTCCGCCCGACGCTGCCGGGACGGCAGCAGGCCCTCCGGCCGGAAGATCATCATGATCACCAGCGCGGCGCCGAACGCCAGCACCCGGTACTCCTCGAACCCGCGGAACCGCTCCGGCAGCCAGGCGATGAGGAACGCGCCCAGGATGACGCCGAGCAGGTTGCCGGACCCGCCGAGCACCACCGCGCAGAGGATCAGCGCGGACAGGATGAACGGGAAGTTGACCGGGGTGATCGAGGTCGTCTGGGAGGCGAAGACCACGCCGGCAGAGCCGCCGATCGCGGCGCCGATGATGAACGCGCCGAGCTTGAACCGGAACGTCGGCACGCCCATCAGCTCGGCCGCGTCCTCGTCCTCCCGGATCGCCGCCCAGGACCGGCCGACCCGGCTCCGCTCCAGCCGCTTCACGATGATGATCACCACGATGATGACCAGGAGCAGCAGGTAGTAGTACGGCTTGGCGTCGATCACGCCGTACCGGAGCGGGGTGACGACCGAAGATCTCGAACGAGCGGTTGGACGGCGGGTGCGGGATCGGCGAGATGCCGCGCGGGCCGCCGGTGTAGTCCAGGTTGTTCGCGGTGATCCGGATGATCTCTCCGAACCCGAGCGTGACGATGGCCAGGTAGTCGCCGCGCAATCGCAGGGTCGGCGTGCCCAGGATGAGCCCGGACAGCGGCGCAGATGATGATGCCGGCGGGCAGGACCACCCAGAAGTCCCAGCCGTGCTTGGTGCCGAACACCGCCATCGTGTACGCCCCGATGGCGAAGAACGCGACGTAGCCGAGGTCGAGCAGGCCGGCCTGGCCGACCACGACGTTCAGCCCGATGGCCAGCAGCACGTAGATGCCGATCGGGTAGAACAGCACGCTCGGCCAGTCGGTCTCCGGGGTCATGAACTGACCGATGGCGGGCGCCGGCAGCAGGAGCGCGCCGACGATCAGCAGCAGGTAGACCGTCCACCGCCCGTACCAGCGCCTGCGGTCCCACCACGCACCGCATGATCCCGACGACGTCCGGGAAGCTGGATCCGGTGGCGCACTGCCGGCGAGCGCGCTCATGCCCGGGCCCGCTGCAGCTGCTCGCCGAGGATGCCGGTCGGCCGGAACATGAGGACCAGGACCAGCACGGAGAAGGCGACGACGTCCAGCCACTGCGGTGCCGAAGAGCTGGCCCCGTAGCTCTCGATCAGTCCGAGCACGAGGCCGCCGATCAGCGCGCCACGGATGTTGCCGATGCCGCCGAGCACCGCGGCGGTGAACGCCTTGATGCCGAGCAGGAAGCCGACGTTGTACTGGGTCGAGCTCGAAGAACATGCCGTAGAGCGCGGCCGCGACGCCGGCCATCGATGCCGCCGAGCAGGAACGTCACCATCACCATCCGGTCGATGTTCACGCCCATCAGGACCGCGGTGTCCGGGTCCTGCGCCGTGGCCCGGATGCCGCGGCCGAGCTCGGTCGTGCTCACGAACCGCTCCAGCAGCAGCATCATCACGACGGCGGCGACCACGACGAGCACCTTGTCGTTGCGCACCTGGCCGATGGACCCGATGTCGAACAGCGTGTCCTTGTTCAGCACCCGCGGGCAGCCGCGACTCCTGGTCCGGTCGACCCGGAGACCAGATCGCGAACAGCTCCTGCAGGAAGAACGACGCGCCGATCGCGGAGATCAGCGCGGCCAGCCGGGAGGCGCCGCGCTTGCGCAGCGGTCGGTAGGCGATCCGTTCCAGCACCACCGCGCTGCCGCCGGAGGCCACCATCGCGACCACCAGCATGAGCAGACAGCGTGCCGACCAGCGCCGAGCCCGGTCTGCGGGCCGCTGATCCCGAACAGGTTCAGCGTGCCGAGGGCGGCGAACGTGCCGATCATGAAGATCTCGGAGTGCGCGAAGTTGATCAGCCGCAGCACGCCGTAGACGAGCGTGTAGCCGAGCGCGACGAGCGCGTAGATCGAGCCGTTGGTCAGGCCGTCGACGGTGGACGGCCAGAACTGCTGGGTGAAGTCATTCCACATCAGGACCGCTCCACGGGTGGTATGGACGCGGCGAGGCGGGAGCCGGGACTCTAGTCCCGGCTCCCGCCTTCCGTCAGCGCTTTCGGAACGGTCAGGCGCTCGGCTTCGCCGTCGCGGTGTCGCCGAGGAACGCCAGCTTGCCGTCCTTGACCTCGGTGACGAACAGCGGTCACCGGCCAGCTCGCCGTTCGGGTCGAACTTGATCTGCTTCGACACGCCCTTGAAGTCGATGGTGGTGAGGAAGTCGTTGATGTCCGCCGGCGTGGTCTTGCCGGCGTTGATCGCCTGCAGGAAGGCGTTCGCCGCGTCGAAGCCCTCGGCCGAGTACGTCGCCGGGTCGGCGTTGAACTTGGCCTTGTAGTCGGTCGCGAACTTCTTGCACGGCCGGGTCGGTGGAGCCGACCGCGGAGGAGCAGGTGCAGGGCAGCAGCGCACCGTTGGCGGCGGCGCCGCCGGCGCCCGTGGTGAGACTGCGCGTCGAGCGAGCCGTCACCGGACATGAACGTGCCCTGCACGCCGCCGTCCCGCAGCTGCTTGACGAGCTGGCCGGCCTGCCGAGTAGTAGCCGCCGAAGAAGATCGCGTCGACGTTGGCCGGCTTCACCTTGTTGACCGTCGAGGAGAAGCTGGACGCGTCCGGGT
Source organism: uncultured Actinomycetota bacterium (assembly GCA_963770145.1). Classification (GTDB taxonomy): domain Bacteria; phylum Actinomycetota; class Actinomycetes; order Mycobacteriales; family CADCTP01; genus CADCTP01. Next base: position 737,556 of record CAVYOJ010000014.1, read on the forward strand.
CGATCGAGTCGTTCACGGCGACCTTGACGCCGTCGGCCGCGAGCTGCTTGCGGACGGCGTCCGCCAGGCCCTTGCCGTAGTCGCTCTGGTCGTCGATGACGGCGACGGTCTTCGCGCCCACCGTCTTGGCGATGAAGTCGGCCGCGCCCGGGCCCTGCACGTCGTCGTTGGCCGAGCACGCGGTGCCAGGTACTTCCAGCCGTTCTGCGGCCAGCGAGACGGCGGTGGCCGACGGCGAGACGTTCGGGATGCCGGCCTCTTCGAGGATCGGGCCGGCCGTCTTGCGACTCGCCGGAGAACGCCGGGCCGACGATGCCGACGACCTTGTCGGTGATCGCCTTCTTGGCCTGGTTGGTGGCCTGCGTCGGGTCGCCCTGGGTGTCGTACTTGATCAGCTTGACCTGGGTGACGCCGGACTTGGCGTTGTGCTGCTCGAGCGCGAGCTCGGCGCCGTTGGAGATGTTGATGCCGAGCTGGGCGTTCGGGCCGGTCTGGGCGCCCATGAAGCCGATCGTCGCCGAGCCGCCGCCGGACGAGCCGCCGCCGCCGGAGCTCGCCACCGTTGTCGTCGCCGCCGCAGGCGGAAAGAACGAGGGCCGAGGCAGCCGCTGCGGCCACCAGACCCCGGGAGTACGCACGCCGCACGAGTTACCTCCGTGGAAACCGGGTATGACACGCCGACAGCCGGCCCGGCAGGCCGGGTAGACGATGCCGGCGAAGATAGCGCACGCGTCCGTGACGGCCGGTCACCCCGGCGCCAAGTCGTAACTGAACCGCGACGCGCCGAAAGTCCGCGGACACGCCGACGCCGGCCGTCCCAACGACGCCTTTGCCGGCCGTTTGCGCAGGCTAGAGGCTGGGTCAGCGCCCGGAGTCGGCCGTCAGGTCGAAGCCGGCCGCGAGCACCGCCTCCGCGACCGCCCGCATGGTCGTGCGCCGATCCATCGCCGTGCGCTGGATCCAGCGGAACGCCTCCGGCTCGGTCATGCCGTGCTCGGTCATCAGCACGCCCTTGGCCCGCTCGACCGTCTTGCGCGCCTCCAGCCGCTCCTGCAGGCCGCCGACCTCCTGCTCGAGCGCGACGATCTCGGCGAACCGGGACGTCGCCATCTCGATGGTCGGCACCAGGTCCTTCTTCTGGAACGGCTTCACCAGGTAGGCCATCGCGCCGGCCTCGCGGGCCCGCTCGACCAGGTCGCGCTGGCCGAACGCGGTGAGGATCACCACCGGGGCGACCCGCTCGCCGGCGATCCGCTCGGCCGCCGCGATCCCGTCCATCTTCGGCATCTTGACGTCGAGGATGACCAGGTCCGGGCGCAGCGAGTCGGCCAGCGCGATGGCCTCCTCGCCGTCGCCCGGCCTCGCCGACCACGGCGTAGCCCTCCTCCTCGAGCATCTCCTTCAGGTCGAGGCGGATCAGCGCCTCGTCCTCGGCGATGAGGACGCGGCGGGGTGGTGCATCGGACACGGGCACTCCAAGGCGTGGGGCGGACACGCGTCGTCGCGATCCGGAGACCGCAGCGTACCTGGCTAGACTCCGGGTGCGCGCCGAGCCGGGATGGTGGAATCGGCATACACGGGTGCCTCAAAAGCATCTGCCCGAAAGGGCTTGCGGGTTCGAGTCCCGCTCCCGGCACGCCTCCGCGTGCCGGGAGCGCTTCGCTGCTTCCTGGCCGGTTGGGGCCGGTTCGTATGCCGGCCCAGGGGGCCGAGCCCCCTGGAACCCCACGTTCCGTTCCGTCACCTTTGGGCGCGGGGCCGAGCCGCCCAGCTGCGTCGAGCCGCCCACGGTCCGTTCCGTCGCCTTTGGGCGCGGGGCCGAGCCGCCCACGGTCCGTTCCGTCGCCTCTGGCGCGGGGCTGAGCCGCCCCGGTCCGTTCCGTCACCTCTGGGGCGCGGCCGAGCCTACGGTCCGTCCGTCGCCTTCGCCGGCCCACGTCGACTCCCTGAGCGGCCGCGCCTGGGACCGGTGCATCGCCTGTCCGCGGGGTCGTGACCGTGTTCTGTCCGGTCGGGTTGGCAGGATGGGGGCGTGACGCATATGACGCCGGCGGAGTTTCGGGAGTACGGGCGGCAGGTCGTGGACTGGGTCGCCGACTACTGGGAGAACATCGAGTCGCGGCCGGTCGGGGCGCGGGTCGAGCCCGGCGAGATCGCCTCCGCTCTGCCCGTCGAGGCGCCCGAGAAGGGGGAGCCGTTCTCGGCGGTCCTGGCCGATCTCGACCGGGTGGTGATGCCGGGGATCACGCACTGGCAGCATCCGTCGTTCTATGCGTACTTCCCGGCCAACGCGTCGGGGCCGGCGGTGCTGGGGGACCTGCTGTCGTCGGGGCTCGCGCGTGCAGGGGATGCTGTGGGCCACCTCGCCGGCGGTGACCGAGGTCGAGACCGTCGTGATGGACTGGCTGGCCAAGCTGCTCGGCGCTGCCCGAGCGGTTCCTCGGCTCCGGCGTCATCCAGGACACCGCGTCCAGCTCGGTGCTCTGCGCCCTGGTGGCCGCGCTGCACCGGGTCTCCGGCGGGGCGGTGCGTACCGACGGGATCCGCGAGCGGTACGCGGTCTACCTCTCCCCCGAGTCGCACTCCGCCGGCGAGAAGGCGGTCCGCATCGCCGGGCTCGGCGACGCCGCGATCCGGGTGCTCGACGTCGACCCGTCCTCGTTGTCGGTGACCGCGGACTCGCTGCGGGCCGCGGTCGCCGCCGACCGGGCCGCCGGCGTCACGCCGCTGTTCGTGCTCGCCACCGTCGGCACCACCTCGACCTCCGCGATCGACCCGGTGCGGGCGCTCGGCGAGGTCTGCCGGGACGAGGGGATGTGGCTGCACGTCGACGCCGCGTACGCCGGGGTCGCCGCGGTCTGCCCCGAGTTCCGCTGGCTCAACGACGGCCTGGAGCTCGCCGACTCGTACGCGACCAACCCGCACAAGTGGCTGCTGACCAACTTCGACTGCGACGCGTTCTGGGTCGCCGACCCGGACGCGCTGGTCGGCGCGCTCTCGGTGCTGCCGGAGTTCCTCCGCAACGCGCAGACCGAGTCCGGCGCGGTCATCGACTACCGGGACTGGCAGGTCCCGCTCGGTCGCCGGTTCCGGGCGCTGAAGCTCTGGGCCGTGCTGCGCTGGTACGGCGCCGAAGGGCTGCGCGAGCACATCCGCACCGGCGTCGCGCTGGCCCAGGAGCTGGCGTCCTGGGCCAGCGCCGACCCGCGGTTCGAGGTGGTGGCGCCGCACCCGCTGGCCCTGGTCTGCCTGCGCCTGGTCGCCGGCGACGAGGCCGTCGGAGGCGCTGCTGCGGGCGGTCAACGAGTCGGGCGAGGCGTACCTGTCGCACACCCGGGTGCACGGCCGGTACGTGCTGCGGGTCTCGATCGGGGCGACGCTCACCGAGCGCCGGCACGTCGAGGCGCTCTGGGCGCTGCTGCAGCGACTGGCCGGCTGACGACCGCGCCCGGTCCGCCGGCCGCCGGGCGGAGTGCTTGGCCGAGCGTTGACCCGGCGGGAACCGCCAGCTGACCGGCCGTCTCTAGCCTGGGAAGGGACAGGAGGCGGCATGGCACGGGGCGCGACATCGCACGGCGTGCACTCGATCCCGACCCTGCCGGACTCGCTGACCCGGTCGGTGGGACGCAACGGCTGGCTCGAGGACTGGCGGCTGGCCGCCGCGCTGCTCGCGGTCGGCGTCGCGGTGGCCGCGGGGTGGACCGTGCTCGCGGCCCGGGACCGGCGGGCCGGCCGGCGACGCCGCCGTCCGGTGCTGCGCCGGACCGGGCTCTCGACGCTCGTCGCGCTGCTGCTTCTGCTGGGATCCGGTGCCGCGGTCAACGCCTACGCCGGCTACGCGCCCGACCTGACGACACTGCGGCGGACCGGGCCCCAGCTGATCGGGATGGGATCGACGAGCGGCCAGCCGAGGACCGTCGTGCTGGCCGGCACCGGGCCGTACCCGGCCGAGCTGACCGCGCTCATGCGCTCGGACCCGGCCGACCGGGTGCCGCGCGGCGACAACTGGGTGTACCTGCCGCCCGGCTACACCGACCCGGCCAACGCGCACCGCCGCTACCCCGTGGTCTATCTCGTGCACGGCTGGCCCGGCACGCCGTGGGACTGGTTCGGCGCCGGCGAGGCTGGGCGTACCGCCGCGACGATGCAGCTCAGGGGCTTGATCCAGCCGATGATCCTGGTCTCGGTCAACGCCGGCGCCGGCACCCCGAGGGACACCGAGTGCCTGGACTCCACCACCGGCGGTCCGGAGATCCAGACCTTCCTCAGCTCGGCGCTGGTGGCCGACGTCGACAGGACCTTCCGCACGATCCGGAACCGGTCGGGTCGGGCCATCGGCGGCGTCTCGTCCGGCGGCTACTGCGCGCTCAACCTCGGCCTGCGACACCAGCACGTCTTCGGCGCGATCCTCGCGATGATGCCGTACGGCGACCCCGGCCGGAACGCCGTCGACTTCATGCTCGGCGGCAACGCCGCCCTCGGGCGGGCGAACAGCCCGTCGGACTACGTGCGGACGGTGCCGTTGTCGGCCAGCCAGTCGGTTTTCCTGGCCACCGGCCGGGACGACACCGAGACCTACCGGACGGTGCAGCTGATGGCCGACGTCCTCGGCCGGCGCGGTGACTACGTCGGCGTACGGATCAATCCCGGGCTCGGCCACACCTGGCGGGAAGCCCGGTACGAGCTGCCGTACGCCCTCGTCGTCGCCTCGGCCCGGCTCGGCGCACCGGCGCACCCGCCGGGAGTCGGCCGCGGGCGGACCTCGGCCCGGGCCCCCTGACCGTCTCGGCCGAAGGAGCCGCGCTCGGGGTCAGGCGCGCGCCGCCTCCATGATCGCCTCGTCGACGGGGCGGCCGTCCTCGCTGGGCCCGGCGGGTGGCCTCCAGGACCCGCTTGTAGTCGCGCGGCACGACCGCGGTGAACCGGCACAGCGCGCACGTCCCAGTCGGCCAGCAGCGCGGCCGCCACCGGCGACCCGGTCAGCTCGCGCGTGCCGGTGCCACGGTCGCCCGCAGCCAGCCGGCGTCCTCGGCCGGCACCGGCTCCAGGTCGACCATCGCCGGGTTGACGCCGGCGCGGGTCGAGGTCGAGCACGTACGCCAGCCCGCCGGACATGCCGGCGGCGAGGTTGCGCCCGTGCCCGCCGAGGATCACCACCCGGCCGCCGGTCATGTACTCGCAGGCGTGGTCGCCGACGCCCTCGACGACCGCGGTGGCCCCGGAGTTGCGGACGCAGAACCGCTCCCCCACCACGCCGCGCACGAACAGCTCGCCCGCGAGTCGCCCCGTACGCCAGGACGTTGCCGGCGACCACGTTGTCCTCGGCCGCGAACGGCGCCGCCGGGTCGGGCCGGACCACGATCCGGCCGCCGGACAGGCCCTTGCCGACGTGGTCGTTGGCGTCGCCGAGCAGCCGCAGGGTGACGCCCGGCGGCAGGAACGCGCCGAACGACTGCCCGGCCGAGCCGGTGAACGTCAGGTCGATCGTGTTCGGCCGGCAGCCCGGCCGGCGCCGTACCGGCGGGTGACCAGCGAGCCGAGCATCGTGCCGACGGTCCGGTTGACGTTGCGGACCGGCAGCTCCAGCGTCACCGGCGAGGCGTCCAGCAGCGCGCCCTCGCAGAGCTGGATCAGCGTGTTGTCCAGCGCCTCGTCCAGCCCGTGCTGCTGCCCGCGCGTCCGCCGGCGGGCGCGCGTCCGCCGGCAGCCGCGGCACCTCCAGCAGCGGCGCCAGGTCCAGCCCGGCCGCCTTCCAGTGGTCGACGGCCGGCGCGGGTGTCCAGCAGCTCGGCGTGCCCGATCGCCTCGTCCAGCGACCGGAAGCCGAGCTCGGCCAGCAGCTCGCGGACCTCCTCGGCGACGTACTCGAAGAACGTCACGACGAACTCCGGCTTGCCGGTGTAGCGCTTGCGCAGCTCCGGGTTCTGGGTGGCCACGCCGACCGGGCAGGTGTCGAGGTGGCAGACCCGCATCATCACGCAGCCGGAGACGACCAGCGGCGCGGTGGCGAAGCCGTACTCCTCGGCGCCGAGCAGCGCGGCCACCACGACGTCCCGGCCGGTCTTCATCTGCCCGTCGACCTGCACGGTGATCCGGTCGCGCAGGCCGTTGAGCAGCAGCGTCTGCTGGGTCTCGGCCAGCCCGAGCTCCCAGGGCATGCCGGCGTGCTTGAGCGAGGTCAGCGGGGCCGCGCCGGTGCCGCCGTCGTGCCCGGAGATCAGCACCACGTCCGCGTGCGCCTTGGACACCCCGGCCGCGACCGTGCCGACGCCGACCTCGGCGACCAGCTTGACGTGCACCCTGGCCTCGGAGTTGGCGTTCTTCAGGTCGTGGATCAGCTGGGCCAGGTCCTCGATCGAGTAGATGTCGTGGTGCGGCGGCGGGCTGATCAGCCCGACGCCCGGCGTGGAGTGCCGGGTCTTGGCGATCCACGGGTAGACCTTCGAGCCCGGCAGCTGGCCGCCCTCGCCCGGCTTCGCGCCCTGCGCCATCTTGATCTGGATGTCGTCGGCGGAGACCAGGTAGTCGCTGGTGACGCCGAACCGGCCGCTGGCCACCTGCTTGACCGCGCTGCGCCGCAGCGGGTCGCGCAGCCGGTCGGAGTCCTCGCCGCCCTCGCCGGAGTTGGACCGGCCGCCGATCGTGTTCATCGCGATCGCCAGCGTCTCGTGCGCCTCGGCCGAGATCGACCCGTACGACATCGCGCCGGTGGAGAACCGGCGCACGATCGCCGACGACCGGCTCGACCTCGTCGATCGGGATCGACGGGCGGGCGTCCCGGCGCAGCTCGGAACAGGCCGCGCAGCGTCGCCGCCTCGGCCGAGAAGCGCGTCGACCTCGCTCGGTGTAGCGGCGGAACACGTCGTACTGGCGGGACCGGGTGGCGTGCTGGAGCAGGAACACCGTCTCCGGGTTGAACAGGTGCACCTCGCCCTCGCGCCGCCACTGGTACTCGCCGCCGGCCTCCAGGCCGCGGTGCGCCCGCCCGGCCGGGTTGCGCGGGTACGCCAGCGCGGTGCCGGGCGGCGACCTCCTCGGCCAGCACGTCCAGCCCGACCCCGCCGAGCCGGGACGAGGTGCCGGTGAAGTAGTCGTCGACCACCTGCCTGGCTCAGCCCGAGCGCCTCGAACACCTGCGCGCCGGTGTACGACGCGACCGTGGAGATGCCCATCTTCGACATCACCTTGAGCACGCCCTTGCCCAGCGCCCGGACCAGGTTGCGGCGCGGCCGCGGCCGGGTCGGCGACCGTGGGCAGCCGGCCGGCGGTCGACCAGCTCCTCGACCGTCTCCATCGCCAGGTACGGGTTGATCGCGCCGGCGCCGTAGCCGATCAGCAGCGCGGCGTGGTGCACCTCGCGGCAGTCGCCGGTCTCGACGACCAGGCCGACCTTGGTGCGCAGCCGCTCGCGGACCAGGTGGTGGTGCACCGCCGCGGTCAGCAGCAGCGACGGGATCGGCGCCTGCCGCGCGTCGCTGCCGCGGTCGGTGAGCACCACGATCCGGGCGCCGGCCTCGATCGCGGCGACGACCTCGGCCCGGACCCGCGCTGAGCGCCGTCGGCCAGCGCCGCACCGCCGCCGTCCACCTCGTACAGGCCGCGGACGGTGACGGCGAAGCCGGGCAGGCTCGGCGTCGCCGGCGAGCGCACAGCTTGGCCAGCTCGTCGTTGTCCAGCACCGGGAACGGCAGCACGATCTTGCGGCCGGCCTCCGGCACCTCGGCCAGCAGGTTGGCGTCCGGCCCGATCGTGGAGGCGAGCGAGGTCACCAGCTCCTCCCGGATCGCGTCCAGCGGCGGGTTGGTGACCTGGGCGAACAGCTGGCTGAAGTAGTCGTAGAGCAGCCGCGGCCGCTCGCGACAGCACGGCCACCGGGGTGTCGGTGCCCATCGAGCCGGTCGGCTCGGCGCCGGTCGCGGCCATCGGCTCCAGCAGCACCCGCAGCTCCTCCTCGGTGTAGCCGAAGACCTGCTGCCGGCGCAGGATGTCCTCGTGCGGCGGCAGCGCTCGCTCCCGCGGCGGCAGCGTCGGCCAGGTGCAGCCAGCCGGCGTGCAGCCAGTGCCGCGTACGGGCGCGGCCGCGGCCAGCTCGCCCTTGATCTCGTCGTCGTCGACGATCCGGCCGGCCGCGGTGTCGACCAGGAACATCCGGCCCGGCTGCAGCCGGCCCTTGGCCACCACCTCGGGCCGGGTCGACGTCGAGCACGCCGGCCTCGCTGGCGAGCATCACCAGGTCGTCGGCGGTGCGCCACCAGCGCGCCGGGCGCAGCCCGTTGCGGTCGAGCACCGCGCCGATCACCGTGCCGTCGGTGAACGCGACGCCGGCCGGGCCGTCCCACGGCTCCATCAGGCTGGCGTGGAACTCGTAGAACGCCGCGCCGGGCCGGGTCCATCTCGGTGTTGTTCTCCCAGGCCTCCGGGATCATCATCAGCACCGCGTGCGGCAGGCTGCGGCCGGACAGGTGCAGCAGCTCCAGCACCTCGTCGAAGGACGCCGAGTCGGACACGCCCTCGGTGCAGATCGGCAGCAGCCGGGCCAGGTCGCCGGCCCGAAGGCGTCCGTCTCCAGCAGCGCCTCCCGGGCCCGCATCCAGTTGCGGTTGCCCTTGATCGTGTTGATCTCGCCGTTGTGCGCGATTAGCCGGAACGGGTGGGCCAGCGGCCAGGACGGGAACGTGTTGGTGCGAGAACCGGCTGTGCACCAGCGCCAGCGCGGTCGCGACCCGCTCGTCGCGCAGGTCGGGGAAGAAGGTGGCCAGCTGGTCGGTGGTGAGCATGCCCTTGTAGACCACGGTGCGGGCCGACAGCGACGGCAGGTAGACCGCGACAGCCCTCGGCCGCGGTCAGCCGCTCGGCCGCCTGCGCAGGCAGAAGGCCCGCCGCTCCAGGTCCAGCGATGCCGGTCGGCGGGGTGGCTCTCGGCGGCGCCAGGAACGACCTGCCGGAAGCGCGGCACCACCGACAGCGCGGTCGGGCCGAGGCCGGCCGGGTCGGCCGGCACGCTCCCGCCAGCCGAGCACGGACAGCCGCTCCTCGGCGGCGAGCCGCTCGCGGTGATCCCGCCGCCCGGTCGGCCGCGGCCTCGTCGGTGGGCACGAACACGATGCCGGTGGCGTACGCCCCCGCGGGCGGCAGGTCGATGCCGGCGTCACGCCGGCCACCGCCCGGTAGAAGCGCGTCCGGGATCTGCATGAGCAGGCCGGACCCGTCGCCCGAGCTCGGCTCGGCGCCGGCGGCGCCGCGGTGGCGCAGGTTGTGCAGCGCGGTCAGGGCCTGCGCGACCGTGCCGTGCGAGCGGCGGCCGCGAGGTCGGCGACCAGGGCCAGGCCACAGGCGTCCCGCTCGGACTGCGGGTCGTAGAGGCCCTGGGCGGCCGGGAAGCGCGGAGAAGGGCAACACGGGCGGCTCCCGTCGTCTGCGAACTGTGGTAGGTGCATCGGCAGGGACGGCGTCGGCCCGAGGTTCGATCGAGTCTAGCCGGGACAGCGCGCCCGGCAGGCACCGCGCCCGGGATGACGGCACGCAGCGTGTACCGGATGTCCGCAACACGGTGCCGGTCAGCCGGCGGCGGCGGCGCAGCACCGACGAAGAGGACGGCGAGCAGGGCGAGCGCCCCCAGCACCGGGAGCAGGCGCTTGGCCACCGCGCCGCCGGCCGCCTCCATCAGGTCGATCGCCTCGGCCTCCCGGCGACGGCGCGTCCAGCACCGACGCGGGCGCGTCCCGACTCGGTGGCCGACGCGCTGTCCGGGTTCGCGGAGGCCGCCTCGGCCTGGCTCTGCGCCGGCACGCCGGACTCGGCCGAGGCCGGCACCGCATCGGCCGGCGCCGGGGCCGGCGTGGCCATCGAGTTTCCGGCCGAGCTCGCCGGCCAGGCAGTCGGCGAACCGGCCGAGCAGCTTGCCGCCGACGTCGCTCATCACGCCGCGGCCGAACTGGGCCGGCTTGCCGGTGACCGACAGGTCGGTGGTCACCGACGACCCGGGTCGAGTCGTCGCCGTCGTCGAACAGCTGCGCGGTCACCCGCGCGGTGGCCGTGCCCGCTACCGCGGGTCTCCTTGCCGCGCGCCTCGATCACCGCGACGCCGCTGCGACTCGTCCTTCTCCAGGAAGCTGGCCGGACCCGCCGTAGGTGACCGTGATCGGCCCGACCTTGACCTTGACCGTGCCCTCGAAGTCGTCGCCGTCGACCTTGGTGATCGGTCGCCCCCGGCATGCACGGCGCGATCCGGTCGATGTCCAGCAGCACCGGCCAGGCCTGCGCGGCCGGCACCGGCACGGTGAACTCGTGGTCGAGCTGCATAGCTCACTCCTCCTCCGCCGGCACCCCGGCGAGATCATCCGGCACGTCGACGTCCCGCGGGTCGCCGGTGCCGTCGCACGGGACGAGCCGTACCCGGTCGGGGTGGGCCGCCAACCACGGGCCGGCACCGCGGTCGCCGGTCGCGGCGAGCCGGCCACCTCGGCCAGCACCGTCCGGGCCAGCAGCACCGGGTGGCCCGCCGGCCCCGGCGTAGGTCGCCGCCGCGGCCGCCGCGCCGGACCGCCCGGCGGCGACCAGCCGGCGCACCGCCTCCGGGCCGAGCAGCGGGGTGTCGACCAGCGTGACCACGACCGCGTCCGGCCTCGGCCGGCACGGCGGCCAGCCCGGCCCGCAGCGACGAGCCCATCCCGGTCGGCCAGTCCGGGTTGACGCACGGTCCGCGGCAGCCGGGCGGCGCCAGCACCTCGTCGGCGGCGGCGCCGAGCACGACCAGCACCGGCGTCGCAGCCGCCGGCCGCGAGCAGCCGGCCGGCCCGCTCGACCAGCAGCCGCCGCGCAGCCGGACCAGCGCCTTGGGCGAGCCCGTACCGGCTGCCGCCGCCGGCGGCCAGCACCAGCCCCGCCACCCTGCCGCCCGCGCCGCCATCCCGCCGATCTCCGGTCGCGGTCGCCCTGTCCCGGGGTTCCACGCCGTCGGCCGGGTCGGAGGATGGGGCGGGGGTCATGCCGGACGCGCGCGGCCCGGTGGATGGCGCCCTCGGTCTGCGCCGAGCGGCAGCCCGCTGCCGCCCCAGCGGCCGGCGACGATCTCCGCCGCGATCGACACCGCGGTCTCCTCCGGCGTGCGGGCGCCGAGGTCGAGCCCGATCGGCGAGCGCAGCCGGGCCAGCTCGTCCTCGGTCAGCCCGGCCTCGCGCAGCCGGTGCCAGCCGGTCGTCGTGGGTGCGCCGGGAGCCCATCGCGCCGACGTACCAGGCCGGGGTGCGCAGCGCGACCTCCAGCAGCGGCACGTCGAACTTCGGGTCGTGGGTGAGCACGCAGATCACCGTGCGCTCGTCGACCTGCGTGGCGGGCCAGGTAGCGGTGCGGCCACTCGACGACCACCTCGTCGGCGTCCGGGAAGCGGCGCGCGGTGGCGAAGACCGGCGCGCGCGTCGCAGACGGTCACCCGGTAGCCGAGGAACGTGCCGATCCGGGCCACCGCGGCGGCGAAGTCGATCGCGCCGAAGACCAGCATCCGCGGCGGCGGCGCGAACGCCTCGACGAACACGGTGACCTCGTCCCGGCGGCGCTCGCCGTGCGGGCCCGTAGTGCCGCTGCCCGGTGGCGCCCTGCGCGAGCATCCCGCGCGCGTCGTCGGTGACCGCGGCGTCGAGCCCCTCGACGCCCGAGCGAGCCGCCGACCCGGTCCGGCCAGACCGCCAGCCGGGCGCCGACCTCGCCGCAGCCCGTCGATCACCGTGGCCAGCGCGACCGGCTGCGTCGGCCTCGATCGACGGCGAGCACCTCGCCGAACTGCGGGTGGTCGGCGGCGGACGACCGCCTGGACGAAGACGACGACCGAGCCGCCGCAGGTCAGCCCGACCGCGAACGCGTCCGTGTCGCTGTAGCCGTAGCGTCTGCAGGACCGGCGGCTCGCCGCCGAGCACGTCCTGGGCCAGGTCGTAGACCGCGCCCTCGACGCAGCCGCCGGACACGCTGCCGACCACCTCGCCGTCCGGCGTCCACCGCCATCGCCGCGCCCGGCGCCCGCGGCGCGCTCTTCGAGGTGCCGACGACCGTGGCCAGCGCGAACGGCTGGCCGGTCGTCGTACCAGGACCGCAGCGAACCGAGCACGTCACGCACGCGCGCACCCTCCACCCCGCCGACGACTCCTCGCCAGCCGCTCCAGCGCCGCCAGGCTGTGCCCGGCGACGAAGTCGTCCACGTACGGCAGCGCCGCGGCCAGCCCGCCGGCCAGCGGCGCGAAGCCGGGCCGGGCCTTGCGCGGGTTGCACCAGACCACCCGGTGCGCCAGCCGCGGCAGCCGGCGCATCTGCTGCCCCGAGCACGCGCCGGGTCGTCCCGCTCCCAGCCGTCGGACATGATCACCACGACCGCGCCGCGGGCGGCGCCGCGCTGGCCCCAGCGGTCCAGGAACTCCCGCAGCAGCTCGCCGAGCCGGGTGCCGCCGGACCAGTCCGGGACCGCGGCGGCGACCGCGGCCATCGCCGGCGTCCGGGTCCGCGGCCGGCCATCTCCCGGGTCACCCGGGTCAGCCGGGTGCCGAGCGTGAAGACCTCGGTGCGGGCGCCGCGCCGGCGGGCGGCCGCGTGCGCGAACCGCAGCAGCGCGTCGGCGTACGCGCTCATCGAGCCGCTGACGTCGACCAGCAGCACGACCCGGCCGGGGCCGGACCGAGCGGCGGCGTCCGGCGCAGCCGGACCGGCTCGCCGCCGGAGCGCAGCAGCGCGCGGACGGTGCGGCGCGGGTCGACGGCGCCGGCGTGCGGCGACGGCCGCCGGCGCCGGGACGGGCGCGGCTCGCCGGGCAGCGACAGCGCGGCCAGCGCCCGGTCGCAGCTCGGCCCGCTCGGCCGCGGCCAGCGTGGTCACGTCCTTGTGCCGGAGCGTCTCGACGGTGCTCGCCGCCGCCCGCAGCACGGTCTCCGCGCCGGCCTCGGTCTCCTCGTCGCCCCGCCGCCGGCGTCCGGCACGGCCAGCGCGACCGGCACGGCCCGGACCAGGTGCTGCGGGCGCGGCCGCAGCCGGGGCACGTCGCCGGCGAAGTCAGCGCCGCGAACACCGCGTCGTACTCGGGCAGGTCGTCGGGGTCGGCGCAGAGCGTGAGCCGGCCGGCCCAGTAGACGTCGGCGCGCCGGGTCGGGTCGAGCGCCGCCGCCGCGCGGACCGCCTCGGCGACCCGGTCCGGCCCGACCCGCAGCCCGGCCGAGTCGAGCGCCCGGCCCAGCCCCACCAGCACCCGCACCGGGTCGCCGGCGCCGCCGGCCTCCCCGGCCCGCGCGCCCGCGCCGGCGCCGACCGCGACCAGCCGCGCTGCGGCCGCCGCCGGCCACTCGCCGCCGGGTCGGACGCTCACGCGCCCATCACCGCCCGGGCGACCAGCGCGCCGACGTCGAGGGCGCGGACCCGCTCGACGTCCTCGCGGTACTTCAGCACCGCGCCGAGGGTCGCCGCCGCCAGTCCCGGGTCGAGCCCGCGGCGCGCCGAGCGCGGCCAGCGCCTCGGCCCAGTCGAGGGTCTCGGCGATCCCCGGCGGCTTGAGCAGGTCGGCGTCGCGCAGCGCGTGCGCCGCCGCGGTGACCTGCGCGCCAGCCGGTCGCGAGGCCTCCGGCACCCGCAGCCGGACGATCGCGACCTCGCGGTCGAACTCCGGGTGGTCCAGCCAGTGGTAGTAGCAGCGGCGCTTGAGCGCGTCGTGCACGTCGCGGGTGCGGTTGGAGGTGACCACGACCGCCGGCGGGACCTCGGCCCGCAGCGTGCCGAGCTCCGGCACGGTGACCGAGAAGTCGCGAGAGCACCTCGAGCAGGAACGCCTCGAACTCGTCGTCGGCCCGGTCGACCTCGTCGACCAGCAGCACCGACGGGGTGGTCTCCAGCGCCTGCAGCAGCGGCCGGGCGATCAGGAACCGGCGCGACCGTACAGCTCGGCCTCCAGCCGGTCGGCGTCGACGATCCGCCGGCCGCCTCGGCGGCGCGCAGGTGCAGCAGCTGGCGCGGGAAGTCCCAGTCGTAGAGCGCCTGGGACGCGTCGATGCCCTCGTAGCACTGCAGCCGGATCAGCGGCGCGCCGAGCACGCTGGCCAGCGCCTTGGCCAGCTCGGTCTTGCCGACCCCGGCCTCGCCCTCGCAGAACAGCGGCCGGTGCAGCCGCAGCGCCAGGTACGCCGCGGTGGCCAGGCCCTCGTCGGCCAGGTAGCCCACGTCGGCGAGCCGGCCCACCAGGTCGCCCGGTGACTCGACGCCGACCGGCAGCAGACCACGCCCGTCCAATCGCCCTCCCCAGCCCGGGTACCGCGGCACCGGTACCCACCCATACTGCGCCGTGGCCGCCCCGGTTTCGAGGCGGCCACGGGTCGTGCGGTTTCGGTGCGGTCAGCCGGCGGCGACCGCCCCCTGCACCGCCCGCCGGGTCAGCACCCGGGCCAGGTGCTGCCGGTAGTCGGCCTGGGCGGACAGGTCGGACGGCGGCTCGGTGCCGTCGGCGGCCAGCTCGGCGGCCCGGGTGATGCCGCCGTTCCGCGCCGAGACGCCGGCCAGCGCCTGCTCGGTGGCGCTGGCCCGCACCGGGGTCGGGCCCATGTTGGTCAGCCCGACCCGGGCCTCGGCGATCGTGTCGCCGTCGCGCGCGGACCAGCGCGGCCACGCCGACGATCGCCCAGGCCTGCGCGACCCGGTTGAACTTCTCGTACGCGCTGCCCCAGCCCGGACCGAGCTTCGGCACCCGGACCTCGACCAGCACCTCGTCCGGCCGCAGGGCCGTCTCCAGGTAGTCGGACGAAGAACTCGCGCGGCCGGGACCGAGCGCCGCCCGTCCCGGCCCTGCGATGACGAACGTCGCGTCCAGCGCCAGCGCCACCGCCGGCAGGTCGCCGGCCGGGTCGGCGTGCGCGAGCGCGCCGCCGAAGGTGCCGCGGTGCCGCACCGCCGGGTCGGCCACCGTGCCGGTGGCCTGGGCCAGCAGCGGGCAGTGCTCGGCGACCAGCGGGTCGTGCATGACCTCGTGGTGGGTGGTCATCGCGCCGATGACCAGCGCGTCGCCGTCCTCGCGGACGCCGCGCAGCTCGGCGACGCCGCCGAGGTCGACGAGCACGGTCGGGTAGGCCAGCCGCAGCCGCAGCAGCGGCAGCAGGCTCTGCCCGCCGGCGAGCACCTTGGCGTCCTCGCCGGCCCGGCCGAGCGCGGTGACCGCCTCGTCGACCGAGTGCGGCCGCACGTAGTCGAACGCCGGGGGGATCACTCGGCACCTCCGGCCGTCGTCGCGGTCTGCGGACCGCCGTACGCGATGGTTCCCTCGGCGGCCCGGTCGCCCCGTCGGAGCCGCGCTGTTGATCGCCCGCCAGACCCGCTCCGGCGTGCAGGGCATCCGGACGTCGTGCACGCCGAGGTGGCGCACCGCGTCGACGACCGCGTTGACCACCGCCGGCGTGGACGCGATCGTGCCGGCCTCGCCGACGCCCTTGACCCCGAGCGGGTTGGTCGTCGACGGGGTCTCGGTCCGGTCGGTGGTGAACTCGGGCAGGTCCGGCCGCCGAGGGCACCAGGTAGTCGACCATCGTGCCGGTGACCAGGTTGCCGTCGGCGTCGTAGACCGCCTCCTCGTACAGCGCCTGGGCGATGCCCTGGGCGAGCCCGCCGTGCACCTGGCCCTCGACGATCAGCGGGTTGATCACCTTGCCGACGTCGTCCACCGCGACGTACTTGCGGATCGTCGGCCGGCCGGTCTCGGTGTCGACCTCGACCGCGCACAGGTGGGTGCCGTGCGGGAAGGAGAAGTTGTCCGGGTCGAGCACGGCGTCGGCGTTGATCGTCGGCTCCATGCCCTCCGGGCAGGTCGTGCGCCGCGAACGTGGCCAGCGCGATCTCCTGGATCGTCTTCTTCGCGTCCGGCGAGCCCTTGCACCGAGAAGGTGCCGCCGGCGAACTCGAGGTCGTCCTCGGCCGCCTCCAGCAGGTGCGCGGCGACCTTGCGGGCCTTGTCGACCACCTTCTGCGCGGCCATGGTGCACGGCGACGCCGCCGACGACCAGCGAGCGCGACCCGTAGGTGTCCATGCCCTGGGGCGAGGACTGCGGTGTCGCCGTGCATCACGTCGACGTCCTCGAACGGCACGCCGAGCGCGTCCGCGGCGATCTGGCTCCACGCGGTCACGTGGCCCTGGCCGTGCGGGGTGGTGCCGGTGACCACCTCGACCTTGCCGGTCGGCAGCATCCGGATCGCTCGCGCGCCTCCCAGCCGCCCGCGCCGTACGACAGCGAGCCGAGCACCCGGGACGGGGCCAGCCCGCACATCTCGGTGTAGGTCGAGATGCCGATGCCGAGCTGCACCGGGTCGTTGCGCTCGCGCCGCTCCTGCCTGCTCGCGCGCAGCTCGTCGTAGCCGAACAGCTCCAGCGCCTTGCTCGGTGGCGGCCTCGTAGTTGCCGCTGTCGTAGGTGAGCCCGGCGATCGTCGTGTAGGGGAACTCCTCGTGCTTGATCCAGTTGCGCCGGCGCAGCTCCATCGGCTCGATGCCGAGCTCGTACGGCCAGCTCGTCCATGATCCGCTCGATCGCGAACGTCGCCTCGGGGCGGCCGGCGCCGCGGTAGGCGTCGGTCGGCGTCTTGGTGGTGAAGACGCCGGTGCAGCGTGAACCGGTAGCGCGTCCATCTTGTAGATCGCAGTTGAACATGAACGCGCCGAGCAGCGGGATGCCCGGCGTGACCAGCTGCAGGTAGGCGCCCATGTCGGCCTTGAGGTCGACCTTGAGGCCGAGGATCTTGCCGTCCCGGGTCGCGGCGACCTCGATGTCCTGGATCTGGTCGCGGCCGTGGATGCGTGGCCTGGTAGCCCTCGCTGCGCGACTCGGTCCACTTCACCGGCCGGCCCAGCTTGCGGGCCACGCACCAGCGCGATGACCTCCTCGGCGTACACGTTGAGCTTGGAGCCGAAGCCGCCGCCGACGTCGGGGGCGACGACGCGCAGCTGGTGCTCGGGGATGCCGGTGGTCAGCGCCAGCATGAGCCGCAGGATGTGCGGGATCTGGGTGGCCGAGTAGACCGTGTACTCGTCGCCCTCGGTCAGCGGCTCGACGACCACCGCGCGCGGCTCCATCGCGGTCGGGATCAGCCGCTGCTGGATGTAGCGGCGCTTGAGCACGACGTCGGCCTCGGCCTGCGCACGGCCGCGTCGTAGTCGCCGCCGTCGAACGGCCACAGGAACGACTTGTTGGTGCCCTTGTCCGAGTGGACCAGCGACCTCGTCCTTGAGCGCCTCCTCCATGTCGATCACGGCGGGCAGCGGCTCGTAGTCGACCTCGATGGCCTCGAGCGCGTCGGCGGCCGCGTACCGGTCGCGGGCGACGACGACCGCGACCGCCTCGCCGACGTACCGGACCTCGTCGGTGGCCAGCGGGTGGTGGTCGGGGTGCACCATGTCCGCGGTCACCGGCCAGGCGCAGGGCAGCGCTCCCGAGCTCGTCGCCGAGGTCGGCGCCGCTGAACGCGGCGATCACGCCGGGCCGCTCCAGCGCGGCGCTGACGTCGACCCGGTTGATCCGGGCGTGCGCGATCGGGCTGCGCAGGATCGCCAGGTGCAGCAGGCCGGGCAGCTGGATGTTGTCGGTCCAGCGGGTCCGGCCGGTGATCAGCCGGCCGTCCTCCTTGCGCTTGCAGCGGGCGGCCGATGTGCCGGGTGGCGTCCGGGGCGTCGATCTGCTCCGGGTGCTCCTCGATCTGCTCGGCGACCAGGCCGGCGTCGATCTCCTCGGTCATGCGGTCACCTCCGCGCCTCTTGTCGGCGGCCTGGCGGACCGCGCGGACGATGTTCTGGTAGCCGGTGCAGCGGCAGAGGTTGCCCTCCAGGCCGTGCCGGATCTCCTCGTCGCTCGGGCGACGGGTTGTGCGTTGAGCAGGTCGACCGAGGCCATGATCATGCCCGGGCGTGCAGTAGCCGCACTGCAGGGCGTGGCTGCTCGTGGAAGGCCTGCTGCACCGGGTGCAGCTGGCCGTCCTGGCCAGGCCCTCGATCGTGGTGATCTCGGTGCCGTCGGCCTGGACGGCGAGCACCGAGCAGCTCTTCACGCTGACCCCGTCGAGGTGCACCGTGCAGGCGCCGCAGTTGGAGGTGTCGCAGCCGATCGGGGTGCCGACCTTGCCCAGCCGGTCGCGGAGGTAGTGCACGAGCAGCAGCCGCGGCTCCACCTCGTCGTGGTAGCGGACGCCGTCGACGGTGACTTCGATCCTCGCCATGGGCACACTCCCCCAACTACCTGAGCCGGTGATGCCGATCACCCTAGGTCCGTGGGCACGGGGCCGGAAGCCGTCCGGTTCGATCGGCGCAGCGCTTGTACGGAGGCGACACGCCGCGGAAATCCGCAGGTGCGGACCGTTCCGGTCGCTGCCGACGCAGATTCGAATGTATGCGCCTGCAACGACTGCGTGCGCAGATTCGGACGGGGTGGCTATCTCTTCCGCCGGCCGGCCGGCACCCCGTCCTCGGCGGCGGAGTCCGCGTCCTCCGAGTCTGCCGCGTCGGCCGCATCCACCGAGTCGCCGTCTGAGCCGGTCTCGGCGCGTTCGGCGGTCTCCGCGGCTCGGCGGTCTCCGCGCTCCGGCGGTCTCCGCGCTCACGGAAGTCTCCGCGCGCTCGGAAGTCTCGGCGCGCTCGGCGGTCTCGGCCGCGCTCGGCGGTCTCCGACGCGGCTCGGCGGTCTCGCCGGCGCTCGGCGGGCTCGGCGGGCTCGGCGGCTCTCGGCGGCTGCTCGGCGCTGCTCGGCGTGCTCGGCGCGGCTCGGCGGGCTCGGCGGGCTCGGCGGGCTCGGTCTCGTCGGTTTCCTCCGGCGGCTCGGGCTTGTCCGCCAGCGCGGCCTCGGCCTCGGCCGGCGAGGCGCCCGCATCGGCCTTGGCGCCGGTCTCGTCGGCCGGGGCGTCCTCGTCGGCGGCGTCCGTCTCGTCCGTCCCGTCGGCGGCCGACTTCTCGCCGGCCGGGGCGGCGGCCGCGCCGGCCGGCGTGTCGGTGGCCGGGCCGACATCCGGCTCGACGACGGTCTCCCGCGGTCCGGGGTGCGAGCAGGAAGTAGACCAGCCCGCCGGCGAAGACGACGATCGAGGTCCACACGTTCAGGCGCAGGCCGAGGATGTGGTTGGCGGTGTCGATGCGGAGCATCTCGATCCACACCCGCCCGGCCGTGTAGCCCATCACGTACAGCGCGAAGACCCGCCCGCGGCCCATCTTGTACCGCCGGTCGACCCAGATCAGCACGCCCGCGAGCCCGAAGTCCCACAGCATCTCGTACAGGAACGTGGGGTGGTAGCCGGTCGCTCCCGGCACCGTGCTCGGCCGGTCCGGGTCGATCCGCACCGCCCAGGGCAGGTCGGTCGGCCGCCCGAACAGCTCCTGGTTGAAGTAGTTGCCCAAGCGGCCGATGCCCTGCGCGACCGCGATCCCCGGCGCCGCCGCGTCCGCGAACGGCGGCAGCTTGATCCCGCGCCGCCGGCAGCCGATCCAGGCGCCGACCCCGCCGAGCGCGATCGCGCCCCAGACGCCGAGCCCGCCCTCCCAGACGTAGAACGCCCGCCACGGGTCGCGCCCGGCCCGGAAGTAGAGCTCGTTGTCGGTGATCACGTGGTAGAGCCGGCCGCCGACCAGCCCGAAGATGACCGCCCAGACCGCGATGTCCGAGACCGTGCCGCGTTTGCCGCCGCGCGCCACCCAGCGCCGCTCGCCGATCCAGATCGCCGCGACGATCCCCGCGATGATGCACAGCGCGTACGCCCGGATCGGGATCGGGCCGAGATCCCAGACGGCGCGGCTCGGGCTGGGGAACGACGCAAGAAGCACCCGCCGAGTCTAGGGTGTCGCTGCGAACGGCCCGGAGGCGCGGGCGACCTGGACATCTCGCAAGGGTTCAGCAGACGGCCGCGGCCCGGTTAGGGTCGGCGGCATGGGACACGTGACGCGGGCCGCCGCCGCGGTTCTCTGCGATGCCGAGGGTCGGGTGCTGCTGGTCCGCAAGGCCGACGCGCGACACCGGTGGGGTCTGCCCGGCGCGACACATCGACCCCTCCGAGGCGCCGGCCCACGCCGTCGTGCGGGAGCTGCGGCGGGAGACCGGGATCGAGGCGCGGGTCGTCGACCTGCTCGGTCTCTACCTGCTCTGCGGGCAGCTGCGCGGTGACGAGGAGGACCTGCCCGACCTGCTGACCTACGCGTTCCGCTGCGAGCTGGTCTCCGGTGAGCCCGTGCTCAACGGCCGCGGCCGCATCGACCACCTCGGCTGGTACGACTCCGGTTGCCTGCCCCAGAAGATCACCGCGACCGCGGCGGCGGTCGTGCACGACTGCGCCGGCGCGCTGTCCGGCGTGGTCCGCACGCTCACCCGCGACCTGGCCCGCGCCTGATGCGGGCGGCGATCATCCGGGCGCACGGGGGCCCGGAGGCGATCGAGGTCGCCGAGCTGCCCGACCCCGAGCCGGGACCCGGCGAGCTGCTGGTCGACGTGGCCGCGGCCGGCGTCAACTTCGTCGACGTCTACCACCGCACCGGCGCCTACCCCGGCGAGCTGCCGCTGCAGCTCGGCACCGAGGCCGCCGGCAGGGTCGCCGCGGTCGGCGAGGGCGTGGTCGGCGTCGAGGCCGGCGACCGGGTGGCCTGGGCGATGCTGCCGGGCGCGTACGCGACGAGGGCCGTGGTGCCCGCCGCCCGCGCGGTCGCGGTCCCCGCCGGGGTCGACGACGAGACCGCCGCGGCGGTGCTGCTGCAGGGGATGACCGCGCACTACCTGACCCACACGACCTACCCGGTGCAGCCCGGCGACACCGTGCTCGTGCACGCGGCCGCGGGCGGCACCGGCTCCCTGGTCGTGCAGATGGCCCGCAAGCGCGGCGGCGACGTGCTGGCGACCACCTCGACCGAGGAGAAGGCGAAGCTGGCCCGGGAGGCCGGCGCGGTCGAGGTCATCCGGTACGACCAGGTCGAGGTGGCCGAACAGGTCGCCCGGATCACCGGCGGCGCCGGCGTCGCGGCCGTGTACGACGGGGTCGGCGCGTCCACCTTCGACGCCAGCCTGGCCAGCCTGCGCCCGCGCGGCTACCTGGTGCTGTTCGGCGCGTCCAGCGGGCCGGTGCCGCCGGTCGACCCGCGCCGGCTGCAGGCCGGCGGCTCGCTGTTCCTCACCCGGCCGACGCTGGCGCACTACATCGCCGAGCGGGAGGAGCTGCTGGAGCGCTCGAGCCGCGGTCTTCGACGCGGTGGCCGACGGCTCGCTGCGGGTCCGGATCGGCGGCCGCTACACCCTGGACGAGGTCGGCACCGCGCACACCGACCTGGAGAGCCGCCGGACCACCGGAAAGCTGCTCGTCATCCCCTGACCCGGCGGCGCACCCCGCCGGCCAGCTCGGCCGCCAGCGTCCCGGCCGCCCGGGCCGCCGCGGCGTCCGAGCCGGCCTCGAGCACCGCCCGGACGAACGCGGACCCGACGATGACGCCGTCGGCGTACCCGGCGACCTCGGCGGCCTGGTCGGCGTTGGACACGCCCAGCCCGACGCCGACCGGCAGGTCGGTCACCCGCCGGACCCGGGCGACCAGGCCCGGCGCCGCGGCCGACGTCTGCGCCCGGGCGCCGGTCACGCCCATGATCGACGTGGCGTACACGAAGCCGCGGCACAGCGACGAGATCCGGGCGACCCGCTCGTCGGTGGACGACGGCGCGACCAGGAAGACCGGGTCGAGCGCGTGCTTGTCCGCGGCCTCCAGCCAGGGGCCGGCCTCCTCCGGGGTGAGGTCCGGGGTGATCATCCCGGCTCCCCCGGCCGAGTCGAGGTCGGCGGCGAACCGGTCCACGCCGTACTGCTCGATCGGGTTCCAGTAGGTCATGACGACGACCGGTGCGCCGGTCCGGGCCACCGCCTCGACCGTGCGCAGCACGTCGGCCGGCGTGGTGCCGGCGGCCAGCGCCCGGTCCACCGCCTGCTGGATCACCGGGCCGTCGATCACCGGGTCGGAGTACGGCAGTCCGACCTCGACCGCGTCGACGCCGGCCTCGACCATCGCGGTGAACGTCGCCGTCGGCGTCAGCCCGGCCGGCAGGTAGCCGACGAGCACCCGCGCCGGTCGCCTCGGCCGCGGCGAAGGCCTCCGCCCGCGTCGCGGCTGTCCGCTCCTCGGCGAAGTCCGCCGTCCGCGCGAGCCCGGTGCTCACTCCCGTCGGCTCGCGTGCCCGGGTCGAGCAGGTCGAACCAGCGGGCGGCGGTGTCCATGTCCTTGTCGCCCCGGCCGGACAGGCAGACCAGCACGATCTGCTCCGGCCCGAGCTCGCGGGCCAGCTCGACCGCGCCGTGCACGGCGTGCGCGGTCTCGATCGCGCACAGGATGCCCTCGGTGTGCGCGAGCAGCCGCAGCGCCTCCATGGCCTGCCCGTCGGTCACCGACCGGTACGACGCGCGGCCGGTGTCGTACAGCCAGGCGTGCTCCGGGCCGACCCCGGGATAGTCGAGCCCGGCGGACACCGACGCGGTCGGCAGCGTCTGGCCGTCCGGGTCCTGCAGCAGGTAGGTCCGCATGCCGTGCAGCACGCCCGGCCGCCCGGCCGCGATCGTCGCCGCGTGCAGCGCGCCCTCGACGCCGGCTGCCGCCGGCCTCGTACCCGACCAGCGCGACGCCGGGGTCGGGCACGAACGCGGTGAAGATGCCCATCGCGTTGGAGCCGCCGCCGACGCAGGCGGTCACCGCGTCCGGCAGCCGGCCGGTCAGGTCGAGCAGCTGCGCGCGGGCCTCGTCGCCGATCACCCGCTGGAAGTCGCGCACCAGCATCGGGAACGGGTGCGGCCCCATCACCGAGCCGATCACGTAGTGGGTGGAGGCCACGTTGGTGACCCAGTCCCGCATCGCCTCGGTGATCGCGTCCTTGAGCGTCCGGGTGCCGGTCGTCACCGGCACCACCGTGGCGCCGAGCATCCGCATCCGGGCGACGTTGAGCGCCTGCCGGACCGTGTCCTCCTCGCCCATGTAGACCACGCAGTCCAGGCCCAGGTACGCGCAGGCGGTCGCGGTCGCGACCCCGTGCTGGCCGGCGCCGGTCTCGGCGATCACCCGGGTCTTGCCCATCCGCCTGGTCAGCAGCGCCTGGCCGAGCGCGTTGTTGAGCTTGTGCGAGCCGGTGTGCGCCAGGTCCTCCCGCTTGAGCAGGATCCGGGCGCCGCCGGCGTGCGCGGTCAGCCGGGCCGCGTCGGTCAGCGGCGTCGGCCGGCCCACGTACGTGCGCAGCAGCCGGTCCAGCTCGCCGGTGAACGCCGGATCCTGCCGGGCCTCCGCGTACGCGGCGGCCAGCTCGTCCAGCGCCGCGATGAGCGCCTCGGGCACGAACCGCCCGCCGTACGGGCCGAAGTGGCCCGACGCGTCCGGGACGGCCTCAGCGGTCATGGGCCGGCCGCGGCGTGGCCGGGTGCGAGCCGGCGGTGACCAGCTCGGCCACGGCCTGCCGCGGGCTCGGCCTTGGTCACGATCCCCTCGCCGACCAGCACCGCGTCGGCGCCGGCCCCCGCGTACGCGATGAGGTCGTGCGGGTCGCGGACGCCGGACTCGGCGATCTTCAGCACCCGGCTGGGCAGGCCGGGCGCGATCCGCTCGAACACGCTGCGGTCGACCTCGAGGGTCTTCAGGTTGCGGGCGTTGACGCCGATGACCTTGGCGCCGGCCTCCAGCGCCCGGTCGGCCTCGGCCTCGTCGTGCACCTCGACCAGCGGGGTCATGCCCAGCGACTCGATCCGCTCGACGAGGCCGACCAGCGCGTTCTGCTCCAGCGCGGCGACGATGAGCAGCACCATGTCGGCGCCGTGCGCCCGCGCCTCGTGCACCTGGTACGAGGACACGATGAAGTCCTTGCACAGCACCGGCACGTCGACCCGGGCCCGGACCGCGTCGAGGTCGGCGAACGAGCCGGAGAACCGGCGCTCCTCGGTGAGCACGCTGATCACCCGGGCGCCGCCCGACTCGTACTCGCCGGCGAGCCAGGCCGGGTCCGCGATCGGGCTGAGCGCGCCCGCGGACGGGCTGGCCCGCTTCACCTCCGCGATGACGCCGACCCCGGGCGCCGCAGCGACGCGATCGCGTCGCGGGCCGCCGGCTGCCGCGCCGCGGCCGCCTTGACCTCGGCGAAGCGGGGTGACGGCCTCGCGAGCGGCGACGTCGGCGCGGACTCCGACGAGGATCTCGTCGAGAACGCTCACGCTGGTCCCTTCCTCGGCTGCCTCCCCACGGCACCCTACCGACCGCCGGGGGCGGGAACCGACCCGCCCCCGAGCGGGCCCGGCCGCGGCAGCGGGACGGTCGATCGCGTTCGGGGCCGGTTGCAGCGGCAGCCGGACCGTGAAGCAGGCGCCGCCCTCGGGCGCCCGGCCGGCGTCGGCGCTGCCGCCGAGCCGGGTGGTCAGCCCGTGCACCAGGGCCAGCCCGACGCCGGTGCCGACCTGGCGGACGCCGCGGTAGCGCTCGTAGAGCACCGACCGCTCGAACGCGACCGCGCAGGTCCTCCGGGGTCAGGCCGGGGCCGCCGTCGCGGACCTGCAGCACCGCGAAGCCCGGCGTCTCGTACAGGCCGAGCAGGACCGGGCGCGCCGGCCGGGGTGACCCGCAGCGCGTTCTCGGCCAGGCCGTCGACGATCTGCCGGACCCGGGTCGGGTCGGTGACGCACAGCACCGGGTGCCGGGGCAGGTCGGTCCGGCGCGACCACGCCGACCGCCTCGCAGCGCGCCCGCCACACCTCGCCGGCCGGCCGCGATCAGCGCGGTCAGGTCGACCGGCCGCAGGTCGATGCGGAAGTCCTGGGCGCCCAGCCGGGCCAGGTCGAGCAGGTCGCTGACCAGCCGCTCCAGCCGGTGGGCCTCGCCGAGCACGGTCCGGCCGACCGGTCGCACGTCCGGCGCCGGTGGTGACGCCGTCGGCCAGCGACTCGGCGAACCCGGTGATCGCGGTCAGCGGGGTGCGCAGCTCGTGGCTGACCGACAGCAGGAACTCGCGCTGCCGGCCCTCGCTGGTCGCCAGCGCGCGCGGACAGCGCGTTCAGCGAGTCGGCGACCTCGGCCACCTCGGCCGGTCCCTCCGGCGGGACCCGGACGTCGCGGGCGCCGGCGGCGAGCAGGTAGCGCGGTCTGCGCCGCCTGCCGCAGCGGGCGGGCCAGCAGCCGGGCCAGCAGCACCCGGCCAGCACTGCCACCGCGAGCCCGATCAGCAGCGACAGCGCGATCCGGCTTGACCGCGTCGCGGGCGAACGAGGCGTCCGAGACGCGACTGGGCCAGCACCACGCCGCCGACCGGTGGCCGGCCGGGCCTCGACCAGCGTCCGCACGCCGCCGACGTCCCGGGTCAGCGACAGCGACCGGCCGGCGACCACCTCCTGCCGCTCGGCCCCGGTCAGCGCCCGGCTGGCCAGCCCGTCGGCCGGGCCGCCGTTGGTCGCGCCGGCCCTGGTGAGAAAGGTGAAGTCGATCTTGAGCGCGTTGAGCTGGTTGCGGGTGCGCTGCCGGCCGAGGGCCGGTCCGTCGCCGAGCCGGCCGCTGCCGCCGGCGCCCTCGGCCGCGGCGTCGGCCAGCGCGGACAGCGTCCGGCGGGCGTCGGCGTCGCCGGCCCGGTTGACCAGGCTCAGCGAGACCAGCCCGGCGACCAGCACCGCGACCACCGCGACGGCGGTGGTGACCAGGGCGATCCGGCCGGCCAGCGTGCCTCGGCGACGGCCCCGCGGCGGGCTGGCGAACGGCGCGTCCCCGAGGCCAGGGCCGGTCGGCGGCGGGCCCGCGGCGGCAGGCGGGTGGGGCAGAGGTGGGGAGGCCGGGCGGGGCTCGGTCACGGGGCCTCCGCGGAGTAGCCGACGCCGCGGACGGTACGGATCGGGCTGGCGTCGCCGAGCTTGGCCCGCAGCTGGGCGACGTGCACGTCGACGGTGCGGGTGCCGGCCGCGGCCGCGTAGCCCCAGACCTCGGAGAGCAGGTGCTCGCGCTCGTACACCCGGCCGGGCCGGCGGAGCAGGAAGGCGAGCAGGTCGAACTCGGTGGTGGTGAGCACGACCTCGGTGGCGTCGACGTACGCGCGGCGGCGGTCCGGGTCGAGCGAGACCCGGCCGACCTGCAGCAGCGGGGTGGACCGCTCGACGCCGCGGGTGCGCCGCAGCACGGTCTTCACCCGGGCGACCAGCTCGCGCGGCGAGAACGGCTTGGTCACGTAGTCGTCGGCGCCCAGCTCCAGGCCGAGCACCCGGTCGACCTCGTCGTCCCGGGCGGTCACGAACAGCACCGGCGTCCAGTCGCCGTCCGCGCGCAGCCGGCGGCACAGCTCGGTGCCGTCCAGCGCCGGGCAGGCCGACGTCGAGCACGATCGCGACCGGGTGCAGCCGGCGGGCGGCGGCGAGCCCGGCGGCGCCGTCGGCCTCGACGTGCACGCCGAAGCCCTCCCGGGCCAGGTAGAGCCGGACCAGGTCGGCGATCGCGCGCTCGTCCTCGACGACGAGCACGAGACCCTTGCTGTCCCCCAGCACGCCGCCACCGTACGGTCCGGCGGCGGCGCGGCCACATCAGCGCCGTGTTCGAGGACGGTACGGGCCGGGTCAGGGGCTCACGGTCGGGTCGTCGCCGCGGTCGAGCGCGTCCCAGACGGCGGCGTCGGTGCGCGGGCGGTCGGTGCGGGCGGCCGGCGTCTCGTACCGGGCCGACATCGTCGGCCAGCGCCGGGACCGCAGCAGCGCGGCCAGGCCGCCGAGGGCGAGCAGCAGTCCGCCGAGCGGCGGCCAGCAGCGGCCAGCCCGGGTGCGCGGTCGCGGTGACGCGCGGCGGCGCCGGCGGACCGGCCGGCGTCGTCGAGCAGGTCCCGGCCTCGGCGGCGCCCGGCGCGGCAGCCGGGTGAGCGCGCCGGCCAGCACGCCGAGCCCGGACAGCGCGACGATCGCGGCGACGGCGAGCCGGCCCCAGCGCCGGGTCGCCAGCAGGCCGACGACGCCGGCCAGCCCGACGATGCCGAGCCCGGCGACGAGCGGGGCGAGGCTGCGCCCGGACACCGCGAGCGTGACGTCCGGCAGCGGCGACGCCCGGTGCGCGACCACCTCGCACCCAGGTCGGCCCGACCGCGAACAGCACCATCCCCCCGCCGACGGCGCACACCGCGGCCACCGCGGCGAGCTCCCGTCCGCCGGCCCGCGGCCGGTCGTCCCGCGCCGGCGATCGTGTCGACGTTCCGTCCGCTACGGCCGGCGGTGGCGGTTCGGCCCGCTGCCGCGCTCGTCTGGCCGTCGGGCGGTCGGCCGGGGTCTGGCGGTCGGAGGGGTTCACGGGACCGGCGGCGGGGTGAGGGTGGCGGCGGTGGCGAGGGCCTGGAGCACGGCGCGGGCCTTGTTGCGGGTCTCCTGCTCCTCGGCGGCCGGGATCGCTGTCGGCGACGATGCCGGCGGACGCCTGCACGTACGCGGTGCCGTCCCGGATCACCGCGGTCCGGATCGCGATCGCCATGTCGAGGTCGCCGGCGGCGTCGAGGTAGCCGACCGCCCCGCCGTACACGCCCCGGCGGACCGGCTCCAGCTCGTCGATGATCTCCATCGCCCGCACCTTCGGCGCGCCGGTCAGCGTGCCGGCCGGGAAGCAGGCGGTGAGCACGTCGAGCGCGTCCCGCCCGGCCGCGACCTCGCCGGTGACGGTGGAGACGATGTGCCAGACGTGCGAGTAGCGCTCCAGGGCGCCGAACTCGACCACCCGCACGGTCCCCGGCGCGCAGACCCGACCGAGGTCGTTGCGGGCCAGGTCGACCAGCATCACGTGCTCGGCCCGCTCCTTGACGTCGGAGACCAGCTCGGCGGCCAGCTCGGCGTCCCGCTCCGGGGTGTCGCCGCGCTTGCGGGTGCCGGCGATCGGGTGCAGCACCGCCCGCCCGCCGGTCACGGTGACCAGCGCCTCCGGGCGACGACCCGACGATGTCGAACCCGTCGAGCCGCAGCAGGTACATGTACGGCGACGGGTTCAGCGTCCGCAGCACCCGGTAGACGTCGAGCGCGTCGGCGTCGGTGCGGCGTCTCGAACCGCTGCCCGATCTGCACCTGGAAGACCTCGCCGGCCCGGACCGCGTCGAGCGCCGCCTTGACCGCCGGCTGGTACTGCCCGGCCGGCGTGCGGGACACATGCTCGGCCGGCGGCACCGGGCGGGTCACCGCGATGCTCGGCGGGGCCGGCGTGGCCAGGTCCCTGGTCATCGCGTCCAGCCGGGCGACCGCGTCGTCGTACGCGGCGTCGACCGTCGCGGCCGGCGCGTCCGGCGGCACCAGCGCGTTGGCGACGAGCAGCACGCTGGCCTCGTAGTGGTCGACGACCGCGACGTCGGTGGCGACCAGCATGGTCAGCTCGGGCAGGCCGAGGTCGTCGATCGCGTACGCCGGCAGCCGCTCGATCCGGCGGACCACGTCGTAGCCGAGGTAGCCGACCAGCCCGCCGGTCAGCGGCGGCAGGTCGGGCAGCTCGTCGGCCGGGGCCGGGCCGAGCAGCGCCCGCCAGGTCGCGGCCAGCACCTCCAGCGGGTCGCCGTCGGCCGGCGCGCCGGGCGGCGGGGTGCCGGTCCACACCGCCCGGCCGTCCCGCTCGGACAGCGTGGCCGAGGACCGCACGCCCACGAACGACCAGCGCGACCAGGACCGGCCGTGCTCGGCCGACTCGAGCAGGAACGTGCCGGGCCGGCCGCCGGCGAGCTTGCGGTAGACGCCGACCGGGGTCTCGCCGTCGGCGAGCAGGCGCCGGGTCACCGGCACCAGCCGGGAGCCGCGGGCCAGCCGCGCGAACCCGGCCCGGTCCGGGACCGCCTCCCCGGTGGTCACCGGGTCCCCACGCCGCGCCGTCCCGCCGTCCGCAGGGGCGCCGTCGGCCGGAGCGGCGGCGTCGACGATCGCGGGGCGGTCGAGGACGACGGCCGGCAGCGCGTCGGCGTCGAAGCAGGTGCGGTCGCCGGTGTGGCAGGCGGCGCCGACCTGGTCGACCTTGACCAGCACGGTGTCGCCGTCGCAGTCGAGCGCGACCGAGCGGACCCACTGCTGGTGGCCGGACGTCTCGCCCTTCACCCAGTACTCCCGCCGGCTGCGCGACCAGTACGTGCAGCGGCCGGTGGTCAGCGTGCGGTGCAGCGCCTCGTCGTCCATCCAGCCGACCATCAGCACCTCGCCGGTGTCCCACTGCTGGGCCACGGCCGGGAACAGGCCGTGCTCGTCGCGCTTGAGCCGGGCGGCGATCGTCGGGTCGAGGTCGGACTGGCGGGCGGCTGCGGACATGCCCGCCATTCTGCCGCGCGGCCGGAGCCGGCGACCGGGCAGGATGGAGCCGTGACGTGGACGACTGCGGACATCCCCGACCTGACCGGCCGCACCGCGGTCGTCACCGGAGCCAACTCCGGGATCGGCTTCGGCGCGGCGGTGGAGCTGGCCCGGCACGGCGCGGCGGTCACGCTGGCCACCCGCGACCCCGGCCGCGGCGCCGATGCGCTGGCCCGGCTGAAGTCCGAGGTGCCGGCCGCCGACGCCGAGCTGGGCCGGCTCGACCTGGCCGACCTCAGCTCGGTCCGGGCCTTCGCGGCCGGCTACGGCCCCGACGGGCTCGACCTGCTGGTCAACAACGCCGGGGTGATGGCGGTGCCGCTGCGGCGCACGCCGGACGGGTTCGAGAGCCAGTTCGGCACCAACCACCTCGGTCACTTCGCGCTGACCGGGCTGCTGCTGCCCAAGCTGCTGGCCCGGCCCGGCGCCCGGGTGGTCACGGTGACCAGCCCGTACCACAAGATCGGCCGGATCGACTTCGCCGACCTGGACGCCCGCGGCCGCTACCGCAAGTGGCCGGCGTACGCGCAGTCGAAGCTGGCGAACCTGCTGTTCACGTTCGAGCTGCAGCGGCGGGCCGACGCGGCCGGGGTCGAGCTGCTGGCCCTGTCCGCGCACCCCGGGTACGCGGCGACCAACCTGCAGACGGCAGGGCCGCGGCTGGCCGGGAACAAGGTCATGGAGCGGGCCAGCGAGGTGGTGAGCCGGGTGGTGGGGCAGTCCGCGCGGGACGGCGCGCTGCCGACGTTGCGGGCGGCGACGGACCCGGCCGTCCGGGGCGGCGAGGTGTTCGGGCCGGACGGCCTGCTGGAGCTGCGCGGTGCGCCGAAGCAGGTCGCGGTCAGCCGCCGCGCCCGCGACCGGGCAGTGGCCGAGCGGCTATGGGAGGCCTCGGAGGAGAAGACCGGGGTGCGCTACCCCGCCCTTGACCCCGCCTGAGTCCGGCGCAGCAGCGTCGCCGGCAGCACGGTCATCGCGACCGCGACGGCCATCTGGACGAACCACCAGGCGGCGATCTCGTGGTGCCCCTCGACCGGGCAGCTCGCGCTCAGCGCGAGCAGGCTGCCACCGGTGACCAGGCCGGTCCACAGCGACCAGCGGCGCCCGACGATCGAGCCGGCGAACACGGTCAGCAGGCCGAAGAACGTGACCGTGTTGAGCGCGTCGGCCCACCACGGGGCGACCGGCTGCGGGCCGTTCGGCGCGGGCTGGACGGCGACGCCGAGCGCGTAGAGCGCGATCATCGCGGCGCCGAACAGGCGAACGCCGCGGGTGGACAGGACCCGGCGCACGCGCGGCGGGGCCGGCGGGCGCACCGGGGCGGCCTGGGTGACCGGCCGGCGTTCCGGCGCGGGCTGGGTGACCGGCCGGCGTTCCGGCGCGGGCCGCGCGACCGGAGGCCGTGCGGGCGAGGGCCGGGTGACCGGCGGGGACAGCGGAACGGGCTGTACCGCCTCCGGGGCCTTCTCGCCGGCCTGCGCGGACTGCGGTTCCACGATCGCGGTCATACCGGCAACGATAGGGACCCGAAGCCCGGACCGGAACCTTATGCCGGACTACGTCTCTGCACCGCCGCGCGAAGCAGAGACGTAGCCACCGCTGGCGAGAGGAACGTCCCCCGCCCGACTACGTCTCTGCACCGCCGCGCGAAGCAGAGACGTAGCCGCCAGCGAACGGAACCGTCCCCCGCCCGACTACGTCTCTGCACCGCCGCGCGAAGCAGAGACGTAGCCGCCAGCCAAGGGGGTCGTCGCCCGCCCGACTACGTCTCTGCGCCGCCGCACGAAGCAGAGACGTAGCCGCCGGCGACGGGAACCGTCAGCGCGAGACGGGGGCCGAGGCGGGCGGCGTCGACTCGGACGACAGGGTCTCCGCGGGAAGCGGGGCGACCGGGAGCCGCACGGTCACGGTGCTGCCGGCCGCCACGTCGGATTCGAAGCCGACCCGCCCGCCGTGGTCGGCGACCAGCGCGGCCACGATCGACATGCCGAGCCCGGAGCCGCCGCGTACCCGGGTCCGGGCCGCGTCGGCCCGCCAGAACCGGTCGAACACCTGGGCCGCCTGCTCCGGCGGCAGGCCGGGACCGCCGTCGACGACCCGCAGCACGATCTCGTCGCCCTCGTGCCGCGGCGGTGACCGTGATCGGCACCGGCGCGGTCGCGTGCACCGCGGCGTTGGTGAGGATGTTGGTGACCACCTGCAGCAGCTGGTCGCGGTCGCCGAGCACCAGCAGCGGGCCGCGGTCGGTCACCGAGACCTGTCGCTGCGGGTACGCGGCGCGCAGGCCGGCGACCGCGTCGTCGATCACCTCGGCCACGTCGACCGGCGCCCGCTCGGCGACCGTGCCGCGGTCGGACCGGGCGAGCGTGAGCAGGTCGTCGACCAGGCCGCTCATCCGGGTGCCCTCGGCCTCGATCCGGCGCAGCGAGTCGGACGCCTCCGGGTCGAGGCCGCCGCGCATCCGGACCAGCTCGGCGTACCCGCGCAGCGACGTGAGCGGGGTGCGCAGCTCGTGCGAGGCGTCGGCGAGGAAACGGCGCAGCCGCTGCTCGCTCTCGTACCGGGCGGTGTACTCGCGCTCGACCGCGCCGAGCATCGTGTTGACCGCCTCGGCCAGCTGGCCGACCTCGGTGCGCGGATCCGCCCCCGGCACCCGGTTCTCCAGACCGCTCCCGTCCGGCCCCAGCTCCGCGGCCACAGTCCGCGCGGTCCGCGTCACCCGGTCCAGCGGCCGCATCCCCAGCCGCACCCCGATGGTCCCGAGCACCGCCGTGCCCACGACGGCGGCCGCGCCGATGATCAGCTCGAGGGTGAGCAGCCGGCTCAACGTCGCCTGGGCGTCGGCCGCGGACAGGCCGAGCAGGAGCGTTCCGTCGGTCAGCGTCGCGGTCGCCGGGTTGCTGCCCACCTGCAGTTCGTCGGACTCGCCACCACCCGGTAGGTCCCGCCGTCCGTCGCGTGCAGCGTGAACGGTTGGGTCGCCGCCGGTCACCGCGGACATCTGCCGGATCTGATCGGCGGTCAGCCCCAGTGGCCGGGCCAGTCTGTAGCCGGTGCACAGGAACTGCGCGACCCGGGCGTCGCTCGTCACGAAGGTCGAGTACGTCGCCCGGTCGGCGGCCTGCGGGCCGCCGTTCGGCGGCGCGCAGACGGTCCGGGTCGGGTCGCTGGCCGCCAACTCCGCGACCTGCTGGTCCAGCCGGCTGTACAGGTAGCTGTGCAGTGCGACGTACGTGGCCGCGCCGACCGCGGCGACCGCGAACGCGACCAGGACGACCGCGAGGGCGACCAGGCGCGTGCGGAGGGAGAACCGGTTCATCTCACCTCGGCGCGCGCAGC
The DNA here is from genome assembly GCA_963770145.1 of uncultured Actinomycetota bacterium. GTDB lineage: Bacteria > Actinomycetota > Actinomycetes > Mycobacteriales > CADCTP01 > CADCTP01. Next base: position 770,186 of record CAVYOJ010000014.1, read on the forward strand.
ACGTAGCCGACGCCGCGGATCGTGTGGATCAGGTGCGGCTCGACCGAGTCGACCTTCTTGCGCAGGTAGCCCACGTACAGCTCGACGATGTTGGACCGGCCCTGGAAGTCGTACTTCCAGACCCGCTCGAGGATCTGCGACTTCGACAGCACGACCCGCTCGTTGCGCATCAGGTAGCGCAGCAGCTCGAACTCGGTCGGGGTCAGCTGGACGTCCTGCCCGGCCCGGCGGACCTCGTGGCTGTCCTCGTCCAGCTCGAGGTCGGCGACCTGGAGCAGGGATGCCGGCGGCTTGTCCGGCGGCGCGGTCCGGCGCAGCACGGCGTGCACCCGGGCGAGCAGCTCCTCGATGCTGAACGGCTTGACCACGTAGTCGTCGGCGCCGGCCCGCAGCCCCTCGACCCGGTGCTCGCCGGCGTCCCGCGCGGTGAGGAACACGACCGGCACGTCGCTGCCGCCCGAGCGCAGCCGGCGCAGCACCTCGACGCCGTCGAGGTCGCCGAGCATCACGTCGAGCACGACCAGGTCGGGCTCGTGCTCGGCCACCGCGGCCAGCGCCCGCGAGCCGGAGTCGGCGGTCAGCGTCTCGAACCCGTCGAACCGCAGCGCCGAGGACACGAGGTGGGCGACGTTCTCCTCGTCGTCGACCACCAGCACCCGCCGGCGCGCGCCGTTCACAGTCCCACCCATCGTGCCCATGCTGTCACCCATCCAGGTCCGTCGTCGCGCTGCGAGCCTCCCGCGCGCCGCTGTGCCGGCACTGGGCGAACGCTGTGCGTCAGCTGTGCGCGCGCTCCTGCTCGACGAACGAGCGTCAGGCGGCGCTGGTGCCCGACCGGGCCGGCAGCCGGGCCGGGGCCGCGGCTGCCGCCCACCGCCACCCGTAGCCGCCCGGCACCGGGTCGGCGATGACCACCTGGTACGACCGGCAGCCGGGCACGGTCAGCTCCCGCCGGGACAGCTCGGCGCCGTCCCGGACCCGCCACCGGCAGGTCAGCACGGCGCCGGGCGGCGCCGCCGGGTCGAAGCCGACCCCGAGCTCGAGGCTCTCCAGCGGGCGGGTCACCAGCTGCCGGAGCATCGGCTCGGCCGGCCGCACCGGCACCGAGCCCGCCCGCGGCTCGTACGAGACGAGGAACGAGACGTCGTGCCACTCCCCCACGCCAAGCACCCGGCCGAGCACCAGCTCGGTCGCGACCAGGCCGGGTCCGGGCCGGCCCCGCTCGGGCACCCGGCGGCCCGGCCGGCAGCCGCACGTCGCGGTCACCAGCGGGCGCAGCCGCGGGTCGTCGCCGTCGACGTACCAGAGCCGGTCGACGCCGTCCTGGGCCGCGCGGACCCGGGCGGCGACCCGGGCGCACAGCGGCCGGCCGGAGGAGTCCAGCAGCACCTCCTTGGCCAGCGTGACCACCAGCGCCTGCCGGGTCCCGCCGAACCCGCCGACGAGGTGGGCGAGCCGGGCCCGGCGGGCGACCGGACCGTCCTGCTGGGCCGCGGTCGGCGGCCGCGGCGCCGGCACCACCGGGCCGCCGGGCATGCGCAGCGCCAGCTCACCGAGCGGCTGGCCGAGCACCCGCTCCAGCGCGAGCACCCGGTCCCGGCCGACGACCGTGCGGGGCGGCGCGCTGCTGCCGGACTGCCAGGCCGACAGGGTGGCCACGCTGGAGGCCAGCGACGGGTACGCGAAGACCAGCTCGTCGGCCAGGTCTCGCAGCGGCAGCCCGTGCCCGGCGATCGCGTCCCGGACCGCGGCCGCGAACACCGCGACCTCGCGCCGGCGCCGGCCCGGGTCGGGCTCGGCCCGCAGCCGGCGGTCGCCCAGCCGGCAGCGCGGCGAGCAGAACACCCGCGGCCGGCCGCGGCGGCGCCGACCGTCCGGGGAGAGCAGCTCGGGCACCGGACGCCCGCAGATCGGGCACCGGCGTGGAGGCGGGTCAGCGGGCACGGGCTCTCCCGAGGGGTGAACTGGACAGCAGATGCAGCGTGGCATCATTCTGGACCAGAACTGAGGCGCTACCCAACTCGGACAGTAAGCGACCGCGGTTACCACGACCAGTAGTCGAATGGGGGAACCGCGGTCACCGTCGCTGCGACATCCAGGACGCGTGCAGCCGCGCGTACGGCCCGTCCTGGGTCACCAGCTCGGCGTGCGGCCCGCGCTGCACGACCCGGCCGGCGTCGACGACGAGGATCTCGTCGGCGTTCTCCGCGGTGGCCAGCCGGTGCGCGATGACCAGCGTGGTCCGGCCGCGGGTCAGCGAGTCCAGCGCGCGGGTCAGCCGCACCTCGGTGGCCGGGTCGACCGCGGAGGTCGCCTCGTCCAGCACCAGCACGTCCGGGTCGGCGACGTAGGCCCGGGCGATCGCCACGAGCTGCCGCTCCCCCACCGACAGCGCCTCGCCGCGCTGGCCGACCCGGGTGAGCACGCCGTCCGGCAGCCCGGCCAGCCAGTCGCCGAGCCCGAGCGCGCCGAACGCGGCGACGATCTCGTCGTCGGTCGCGTCCGGCCGGCCGTACCGGACGTTGTCGGCGACCGACTCGTCGAACAGGAACCCGTCCTGCGGCACCATCACGACCCGGGACCGCAGCGAGCCGAACGGCACCTCGGTCAGCGGCACCCCGCCGACCAGCACCTGCCCGCTGGTCGGGTCCATCAGCCGGGTGAGCAGCTTGGCGAACGTCGTCTTGCCGGAGCCGGTCTCGCCGACCACCGCGACCCGGCTGCGCGGCCGGATCTCCAGGTCGACGTCGACCAGCGCGGCCCGGTTGGCCTGCGGGTAGCGGAACATCACCGAGTCGAACCTGACCCCGAGCGGCCCGGGCGGCAGCGGGCTGCCCGCCGGCCGGGTCGGCGACGTCCGGCTCGGCGTCGACCACGTCGAGCACCCGGCGGAACGAGGCCAGCGCGTTCTGCGCCTCGGACAGCGCCTCGGAGGCCATCTGCACCGGCGCGATGAACAGCGTGACCAGGAACAGGAACGCGACCAGCTTGCCGGCGGTCAGCCCGTGCCCGCCGATGCCGAGCAGCACGCCGACGACGACGACCGCCGCGTTGGCCAGCGCGGCGACCAGCTCGCCGGTGGTGAACACCAGCACCGTGGTCTTCTGCGCCCGCACGGCCGAGCGGTAGTGCCGGTCGATCGCGGCGTCGATGCGCTGCCGCGGTCCGGTCCTCCACCGCGTACGCCCGGACCGTCTGGGCGCCGACCACCGACTCGGACACCGCCCCGAGCAGGTCGCCGATCCGCTCCCGGACGGTCCCGTACGCGCCGGCGAGCCGGCTTCTGCAGCTTCGGCAGCGCGATGCCGAGCGGCACGAAGCACGCCCACACCAGCAGGGTCAGCTGCCAGGAGTAGACCGCCATCAGCACGGTGGCCAGCAGCAGCTGGCCGGTCGAGGTGACGACGAGGATGCCGCCCCACTGCATGAACACCGACATCTGGTCGACGTCGCTGGTCACCCGGGACACCAGCGAGCCGCGCCGCGGCGGCCTGCTGGTGCAGCATCGACAGGTCGTGCACGTGCCGGAACGCGCGCACCCGCAGCGCGGCCAGCGCCGTCTCGGTGGTCCGGAACAGCCGGTAGTTCAGCAGGTACGCCGCCACCGCGGTGACCAGCACGATGCCGGCGCAGCCGGCGACGATCCAGGCGACCCGGCCCATGTCCGGGCCCGCCGTCGGCGAGCAGCCCGCGGTCGAGCGTCTGCTGCACGGCCAGCGGGACGACCACCCGCCCGCCGGTGGCGAACAGCGCGAGCAGCAGGGTGAGCCCGAGGCCCTGGCGCAGCTCCGGCACCAGCCGCAGCCCGCGCCTCAGCGTCGCGAGCGCGCCGTCCCGGCGGCCGGCGCCGGCCAGGGTGAGCGCGTCGTCCGTCTCCAGTGGACGGTTGGCGGACATCCGGGTCATCGGGCCGGCTCCTCGGCCGGCGACCAGCCCGGCCCGCCGCTCGGCCTCGTCGTCGTACGCGTTGACCAGCAGCGCGTAGCCCGGCGTGCGGCCGATCAGCTCCTCGTGGCGTGCCGCGGTCGACGACCCGGCCGTGCTCGATCCAGACGACCTCGTCGGCCAGCGCGATCGTGGCCCGCCGGTAGGCGACCACGACGACGGTCGCGCCGAGCTGCGGCCGAGCGCAGGCCGCGCAGGATCGCCGCCTCCACCGCCGGGTCGACGCTGGAGGTGGCGTCGTCGAGCACCAGCAGCCGCGGGTCGCCGGACCAGCGCCCGGGCCAGCGCGAGCCGCTGCCGCTGCCCGCCGGACAGGGTGGTGCCGCGCTCGCCGACCTGGGTGTCCAGCCCGTGCGGCAGCGCGTCGACGAACCGGTCGGCCTGGGCCAGCCGCAGCGCGGCGCGGACCTGCTCGTCGTCGACGTCCGCGCCGAGCGTGACGTTGCCGCGCACGGTGTCGTCGAACAGGAACGTGGACTGGCTGACCAGCGCGGCCTGCTCGGCCACCCCGCCGCGGGCCAGCTCGCGCAGGTCGGCGCCGTCGAGCAGGACCGCGCCGGTGTCCGGGTCGACCAGCCGGACCAGCAGCGAGACCAGCGTCGACTTGCCGCTGCCGGTCGGGCCGACCAGCGCGACCGTCCGGCCGGCGGCCACGTCGAAGCGTGACGTCGGTGAGCACCGGGGCCGGCTGCCGGACCTCCTCGGCGTACGCGCCGGACAGGTCGCCCTCCGGGTCGACCTGCGGCCCGTACGCGAAGCCGGCGCCGGCGACCGTCGAGCGTGGCCGCGCCGGTCGCCGGTCGGGCGCACGGTGCCGTACTCCTGGCCGCCGCTCGGCCTGCAGCACCCGCTGCACCCGGTCCCAGCCGACCACGACCCGGGGCAGGTCGCCGAGCACCCAGCCGATCGCCCGGATCGGCATGGCCAGGATGCTGAACAGGTACGCGACGCTGACCAGCGTCGCCGACCGTGGTGTCGCCGGCCCGCAGCCGCAGCCCGCCGACCAGCAGCACCGCGAGCGTGCCGAGCGTCGGCAGCGCCTCCATGATCGGGTCGAACAGGCCGCGCAGCCGGCCGACCCGGATCATCGCGTCCCGCAGCTCCTCCGAGCGCTGCCGGAACCGGCCGGTCTCGCTGTCCTCCCGGCCGAGGGTCTTGACCACCAGCGCGCCGTCGAAGCTCTCGTGCGCGATCTCGCTGACCTCGGCCCGCAGCTGCTGGGCCCTGGTCATCCGCGGCGCCATCCGCCGCGAGTACACGAAGTTGACCGTGAAGATCGCCGGGAACACGACGAACCCGACGATGGCGAGCACCGGGTCGGTGAGCGATCAGCGCCACCGCGGTGATGACCAGCATGATCAGCGTGCCGCAGGCGAACGGCAGCGGGGCCATCGTGTACCAGCTGGCCTCGACGTCGGCGTTCGCGTTGGACAGCAGCGTGCCGGTCGGGTGCTGCTGGTGCCAGGACAGCGGGAGCCGCAGGTACTGCCGGGTGACCCGGCGCCGGTACGCGGCCTGCAGCCGGTACTGCACGATCCCGGCGCCGACCCGCCGGCCGATGATGCCGACGACCTTGAGGATCGCGACGCCGAGGATGAGCGCGGCCGCGCCGGCCAGCGCGCCGGCCGTGGTGTCGCCCGTCCTCGAACGCCGGCACGATCACCTGCGACGGTGATCCGGCCGAGCACGAACGCGCTGGCGACGGTCATCGCGCCGTACAGCGCGCTGCCGATCACCGCGAGGGTGAAGACCCGCCACTGCTCGCGGATGCCGATCCCCGAGAACACGTAGGCCGCGGACGAGAACATCGGTGGACCCCCTGGACAAGCGTTCTCCTCTCGCGGCACAACCTTTCCCACCCTACGACCAGATCGTTAGGCGCGCTAACGGCATTAGGATTCCGGGCGTGACGAGCATCGCCGACACCGAGCGGGCCGCGCTCTGCGACCTGCTGGACGAGCTGGGGCCGGACGCACCGACGCTGTGCGCGGGCTGGACCACCCGGGACCTGGCCGCCCACCTGTTCGTCCGGGACCGCGAGCCCAAGGCGTGGGCGGGGATCTCGGTCGGCCGGCTGCACGGGCTGGCCGACGAAGGCGATGGCCGCGCAGGCGGACCGGCCGTACGAGCGAGATCGTGGCCGACGTGCGGGTCGGCGCGCCGAAGTGGTCGCCGATGGGCCTGCCCGGGGCCAAGGACCTGGTGAACCTGCTGGAGTTCGTCATCCACCACGAGGACGTGCGCCGGGCCCAGCAGGGCTGGGGACCGCGGGCGGTGCCGGCGACGCTGGCCGACCCGGTCTGGCGGGCGATCAAGCTCGGCTCGCGGGCGACGCTGCGGCGGGCGCCGGACGGGGTGGTGCTGCGCCGGGCCGGCACCGACGCGACGGTGGTCGCGAAGAAGGGCGAGCTGACCGTGACCGTGGTCGGCGACCCGGTCGAGCTGGCGCTGTTCACCTCCGGCCGGCAGCGGGCCGCCCGGGTCGACCTGTCCGGCGACGACGCCGCGGTCTCCCGCCTCGTCGCCGCCCCACTCGGCTTCTAGCCGGCTGTGACGCGGCGGTCCTGACCGTCACCCCGGCTGCCCGCCAGCGCGTCCTTGACCTCGCCGATGCGCAGCTGGCCGAAGTGGAAGACGCTGGCGGCGAGCACGGCGTCGGCGCCGGCCTCGACCGCCGGCGCGAAGTCGGCCAGCGCGCCGGCGCCGCCGGAGGCGATCAGCGGCACCGTGACCCTGGCCCGCACCGCCCGGATCAGCTCCAGGTCGTAGCCGGCCCTGGTGCCGTCGGCGTCCATCGAGTTGAGCAGGATCTCGCCGGCGCCGAGCTCCTGGCGCGGCGCCGCCCACTCGACCGCGTCGATGCCGGTGCCGCGCCGGCCGCCGTGCGTGGTCACCTCGAAGCCGACGGCGCCTGTGCGCCGCCGGGCGTCGATCGACAGCACGATGCACTGCGAGCCGAACCGGTCGCGCGGCCTCGCGCAGGAACTCCGGCCGGGCCACCGCCGCGGTGTTGACGCCGACCTTGTCCGCGCCGGCCCGCAGCAGCGCGTCGACGTCGGCGACGGTGCGGACGCCGCCGCCGACGGTGAGCGGGATGAACACCTGCTCGGCGGTCCGGCGCACCACGTCGTAGGTGGTCTCCCGGCCGGAGCTGGACGCGGTGATGTCGAGGAAGGTCAGCTCGTCGGCGCCCTCGGCGTCGTACACCCGGGCCATCTCGACCGGGTCGCCGGCGTCCCGCAGGTCGGTGAAGTTGACGCCCTTGACCACCCGCCCGGCGTCCACGTCCAGGCACGGGATCACCCGGACCGCGACCGTCACTGTGCCCGATCCTCGGACCGCTCACCCTGCGGGCCCTCGGGCTCGCGCACTGCCTCCAGCGCCTCGGGGAGGGTGAACGCGCCGGCGTAGAGGGCCTTGCCGACCACGGCGCCCTCCACCCCGAGCGGCGCCAGCGCGGCCAGCGCGCGCAGGTCGTCCAGCGACGAGACGCCGCCGCTGGCGATCACCGGGGCCGGTCGGTCGGCCGCGCAGAGCCGGCGGTAGAGGTCGAGGTTGGGTCCGGCCATCGCGCCGTCCCGGCGGATGTCGGTCACCACGTACCGCGCGCAGCCGGCCTCGTCCAGCCGGGCCAGCGTCGTCCCAGAGGTCGCCGCCGTCCCGGGTCCAGCCGCGGGCGGACAGCGTGTCCCCGCGCACGTCCAGCCCGACCGCGATCCGGTCGCCGTGCTCGGCGATCGCCCGGGCCACCCAGTCCGGCTGCTCCAGCGCGGCGGTGCCGATGTTGACCCGGCGCGGCGCCGGTGGCCAGCGCGGCGGCCAGCGACGCGTCGTCCCGGATCCCGCCGGACAGCTCGACCGTGCACGTCCAGCGCGCGCGATCACCTCGGCCAGCAGCGGCGCGTTGGAGCCGCGGCCGAACGCCGCGTCGAGGTCGACCAGGTGCACCCACTCGGCGCCGTCGCGCTGCCAGGCCAGCGCGGCCTCGCGCGGGTCGCCGTAGCGGGTCTCGGTGCCGGCGGCGCCGTGCACCAGCCGGACCGCGGTGCCGTCCGCGACGTCGACCGCGGGCAGCAGCGTGAAGGTCATCGGGTGCTCCGGTCCAGGATCATCGTGACGATGGCCGGGGTCGCCAGCAGCGCGAGCAGCACGACGCCGATCCGCGGCGCCCAGGAGTCGAGCAGCACGTACGCGCCGACGGCGATCGCGAGCAGCACGACCACGGTGATCGCGCGCTGCTCCCGGGTGCGGCGGGACCAGCGCCGGCGGCGCGGCAGCAGCGAGCGGAGCGCGGCGGTCCGGCGGGCGCGGCGGCGGCGGGCCTCGATCTCGCGCTCGGTCCTCGCCCTGGCCTCGGCGACCCGCCGGGCGGTGTCGGCCTCGCGGGCCTCCCGCCGCCGGGCCCGCTCCTTGCTCACTGCTGGTCCGCGGTGGCGGTCGCGGTGCCAGCGCCGGCCCCCGACCCGCCGCCGGCGCTCGGGCGACGAGCCGGTGTGCGGCCTGGCGGCGGGCCGGAGCGTGGCGAGCCAACGGGCGAGCAGCCGCGCGCCGGCGTCGCCGGACTTCTCCGGGTGGAACTGGGTCGCGCCACAGCGGCCCGCGCTCGACCGCGGCCACGAACGGCTCGCCGTGCTCGGCGGTGGTGACCAGCCCGTCGGTCGCGGTCGCCGCGTACGAGTGGACGAAGTAGAAGCGGGTGCCGGCGGGCAGGCCGGCGAACAGGACCGAGCCGGCCGGCGGCGTGACCGTGTTCCAGCCCATGTGCGGCAGCACCGGCGCCCGCAGCCGGCGCACCTCGCCGGGCAGCAGCCCGAGGCCCTTGGTGACGACGCCGTGCTCGTCGCCGGCGTCGAAGAGCACCTGCATGCCGACGCAGATCCCGAGCACCGGCCGGCCCGACTCGACCCGGTCGCGGATCACCGGGCCGGCGCCGATCGCCTCGATCCCGGCCATGCAGGCCGCGTACGCCCCGACGCCGGGCACGACCAGGCCGTCGGCGGACCGGGCCGCGGTCGAGGTCGGCGGTGACGGTCACGTCCGCGCCGGCCCGGGCCAGCGCCCGCTCGGCCGACCGCAGGTTGCCCGACCCGTAGTCCAGGACGACGACGTTCACCGTGCCCGCTCCTCGGACCTGGCTCGCTCACAGGACGCCCTTGGTGGAGGGGACGCCCGGTGACCTTGGGGTCGGCCGCGGTGGCGTCCCGCAGCGCCCGCGCCACCGCCTTGAACTGCGCCTCCACGATGTGGTGCGCGTCCCGCCCGCCGAGCACCCGCACGTGCAGCGCGATGCGCGCGTTGTGCACGAACGACTCGAACACGTGCCGGGTCAGCGTCGTCGCGTACAGCGGGCCGATCGTCGGCGGCATGCCGTCCGGCTCGGTGTGCACCAGGTAGGGCCGGCCGGACAGGTCGACCGCGACCTGGACCAGCGCCTCGTCCAGCGGCACCAGCGCGTCGCCGAACCGGCGCAGCCCGGCCTTGTCGCCCAGCGCCTGCCGGAACGCCTCGCCCAGCGCGATCGCGGTGTCCTCGACCGTGTGGTGCGCGTCGACCTCGAGGTCGCCCTTGGTCCGCACGGTCAGGTCGAAGCCGCCGTGCTTGCCGAGCTGGGCCAGCATGTGGTCGTAGAACGGGATCGCCGGTCTCGACGTCGGTCCGCCCGCTGCCGTCGAGGTCGACCTCGACCAGCACCGACGACTCGGCGGTCTCCCGCTCCACCCGACCGGTCCGGCTCATCGGACGTCCACCTCCCGCACCACCTCGGCGGTCGCGCCGAGGAACCCGTCGACCTCCCAGCCCACGCCGGCGGTCACCCGCAGCCAGCCGGGGATGGCCGGGTCGCGGACCAGCACGCCGCGGTCCAGGTATGCCTGCCAGGCCGCGGCCGCGTCGGCGAACCGGCCGAACAGCACGAAGTTCGCGTCGCTCGGCACCGCGGTCAGCCCGTGCGCGGGCAGCGCCGCGACGATCCGGTCCCGCTCGGCCTTGATCGCGGCCACGCTGGCCAGCAGCTCCGGCGCGTGCGCCAGCGCGACCCGGGCGACGGCCTGGGTCAGCGCCGAGAGGTGGTACGGCAGCCGCACCAGCTGCACCGCGTCGACCACCGCCGGGTCCGCGGCCAGGTAGCCGAGCCGCAGCCCGGCCATCCCGAACGCCTTGGACATCGTCCGGGTCACCACCAGCCGCGGCTGGCCGGGCAGCAGGGTCAGCGCCGACGGCACGCCGGCCCGGGCGAACTCCGCGTACGCCTCGTCGACGACGACCATCCCCGGCGCCTCGGCCAGCACGGCCTCGACCGTGGCCAGCGGCAGCGCGGTGCCGGTCGGGTTGTTCGGGCTGGTCAGGAAGACCACGTCCGGCGCGTGCTCGCGGACCTGCGCGGCGGCGTCCTGCGGGCTGATGCCGAACTCGGCGTCGCGCACGCCCGGCAGCCAGCGGGTGCCGGTGCCGGTGGTGATGATCTCGTGCATCGAGTACGACGGGGTGAAGCCGAGCGCGGTCCGCCCCGGCCCGCCGAACGCCTGCAGCAGCTGCTGGATGATCTCGTTGGACCCGTTGGCCGCCCAGACCTGCGCCGGCGCCAGCCCGTGGCCGAGGTACGCCGCCAGGTCCGCGCGCAGCGCGAGCGCGTCCCGGTCCGGGTAGCGGTTGAGCCGGCGCGGCGACCGCGGCCGCCGCGGCCGCCACGTCGTCGAGCAGCGCCTGCGGCAGCGGCTAGCTGTTCTCGTTGGTGTTGAGCCGCACCGGCACGTCCAGCTGCGGCGCCCCGTACGGGGAGCGGCCGCGCAGGTCGTCCCGCAGCGGCAGCTGGTCGAGGCCGGTCACCGGCCGGTCCGCTTCACGATCGCGTTCGCGTGCGCGGGCAGGTCCTCGGCGTGGGCGAGCGCGACGACGTGGTCGCCGATCCCGCGCAACGCCGCCTCGTCGTACTCGACGTAGTTGACGCCGCGCAGGAACGTCTCGACGGACAGGCCGGCGGTGTGCCGGCAGCTGCCGCCGGTCGGCAGCACGTGGTTGGAACCGGCCGCGTAGTCGCCCAGCGAGACCGGCGACTGCGGTCCGACGAACACGCAGCCGGCGTTGCGGACCCGGCGGGCCACGGCGGCCGGGTCGCGCGGTGTGGATCTCCAGGTGCTCGGCCCCGTACGCGTCGGCGACCTCGAGCGCCCGGTCGAGGTCGCGGACCAGCACGGTGCCGGACTGCGGCCCGGACAGCGCCTCGGTGACCCGCTCGACGTGCTTGGTCTCGGCCACCTGCTGCTCCAGCGCGGCGTCGACCGCGTCGGCCAGCGCCGCGGAGTCGGTGACCAGCACCGAGGCCGAGGTCGGGCCGTGCTCGGCCTGGCTGAGCAGGTCGGCGGCGACCAGCACCGGGTCGGCGGTCGCGTCGGCGACGACCATGACCTCGCTCGGGCCGGCCTCGGCGTCGATGCCGACCACGCCGCGCAGCAGCCGCTTGGCCGCGGTGACGTACACGTTGCCCGGACCGGTGACGAGGTCGACCGGGTCGCACGCCATCCACCCCGTACGCGAGCATGGCGACGGCCTGGGCGCCGCCCACCGCGTACACCTCCTCGACGCCGAGCAGCGCGCAGGCGGCCAGGATCGTCCGGTCGGGCCGGCCGCCCTCGTCCCGCCGCGGCGGGGAGGCGACCGCGATGCTGCCGACGCCGGCGACCTGCGCGGGGATCACGTTCATCAGCACGCTGGACGGCAGCGGAGCCAGCCCGCCCGGCACGTACAGCGCCGACCCGGCCGACCGGCAGGTGCCGGCGGGTGACCGTGCCACCGGGCACCACCTCGACGGTCACCTCGTCCGGGACCTGAGCCTCGTGCACCAGGCGGATGCGGCGGATCGCCTCGTCCAGTGCGGCGCGCACCTCCGGGTCGAGCTCGCTCGGCCGCCCGGTGCAGCGCCGCCGCCGGCACCCGCAGGTCGGTCAGCTCGACGCCGTCGAACTGCCGGGTCGCCTCCCGGACCGCGGCCGCGCCGTCCCGGCGGACCGCCTCCACCGTGGGCCGGACGAGATGGGTGGCGGCCTCGACGTCGACGGCGGCGCGGGGCAGCACGCCGGCCAGGCCGGCCGGACCCGTGGCCGGCCGGTCGGTGAGGTCGAGGCGGGTCAGCACGCCACAAGTATCCCTGCCTCCGCTCCGGCCTGGTCAGTAGCCTGGCGAGGTGGCCGAACCGCTCCCGCTGTTCCCGCTCGGTCACACCGTCCTGTTCCCCGGCGTGGTGCTGCCGCTGCACGTCTTCGAGGAGCGCTACCGGGAGCTGGTACGGACCCTGGTCGAGCTGCCCGAGGGCGCCCGGCGCCGGTTCGGGGTGGTCGCGATCCGGCAGGGCTGGGAGGTCGGCGAGGACGCGGTCTCGGCCCTGCACGACGTCGGCTGCGCGGCCGAGCTGCGCCGGGTCTCCCGCTACCCGGACGGCCGGTACGACATCGTCACCGTCGGCACCGACCGGTTCCGGCTGCGGTCGGTGGACCGGGAGTCCCGGCCGTACCTGGTCGGCTCGGTCGACTGGCTGCCGGCCGAGCCACCGCCGCGCCGACCTGGCCGGCCTGGCCGCGGCCGTCGGCGCGCTGTTCGGCGACTACGTCGACGCGGCGGCCGGGCTGCAGGGTCGCGGCCGAGCCGGCCGAGCCGGCCGAGCGGGCCGAGCTGCCGGCCGATCCGGTCGAGCTGGCGTACGCGGTGGCGTCCGGGGCGGTGCTCACCCTGGAGGACCGGCAGGCGCTGCTCGCGCGCCGAGACCACCCGGGCCCGGCTGCAGGCCGAGCTGCGGCTGCTGAAGCGGGAGACCACGATGGTGCGCCGGTTGCGGGCGCTGCCGGTGCCGATCGCCGAGCTGCAGGTCACCCAGAGCCTGAGCTAGCCACTGTCCTGGCCGAGGTCGTTGCGGGCGGTGAAGCCGACGCCGAGCAGGTAGACGAGCACGGCCGCGACCGGCTCGACCACCAGCGCCGACGTGGCCCGCAGCGCCAGCGGCTGATAGATGATCCTGCCGACCTGCTGCAGGTCGGCCGGCTGGTAGCCGGTGCCGATCCGGATCCCCAGCCGCCAGGTGATCACCGCGCCGAGCAGGCCGCCGACGGCCAGCGCCAGCAGCACCAGCGGGCCGCGGCTGCGCCGGACCAGCCAGCAGGCGATCCCGGCGGCCACGCCGACGATCAGCGTGATGAACACGAACCGGCCGTCGGCGCCGACGTACTCCTCCGCCTCCGGGACGACCGGCAGCGCCCGGCCCGGCTGGTCGACCCGGAACGCCAGCCGCGGGGCCAGCTGCACCCAGAGCGGGGCCAGCGCCGCGCCGATCACCGCGAGCGCGCCGACCACCACCGCCGCGGTCACCCACTCGCGCTTGCGCGGCGGCCAGACCTTCGGCCGCACCTCGGGCGGCTGGGACGGCGCGGGGATGCCGAAGCCGCCGGGCGGAGCCGGGTAGGGGCCGGCCGGCGGCGCCCGGGGTCCCGTACAGCCCCTCGCTGCCGTTGGGGTGGAACCGGGGGTCGGCCGGGGCGGTCGGCTGGCCCGGCACCGCGCCCGGGCTGGTCTCCGGTGGCCCGCTCACGATTCCAGTGTGTCAGGCGCTCCTTCGGGCGGTTCCACGAGCCGCCCGTCGCAGACCACCGCCCGGGGCACCCGCCACACGCCCGGCTCGACCAGCGGGTCGCCGTTGAGCAGCACCGCGGCGGCCGGCCGGCCCTGCTCCAGCCGGCCGGTACGCAACCGCATCCCGGCCACCCCGGCCGCGCCCTCGGTGGCCGCCCGCAGCGCGCCGAACCGGCCGAGCCCGGCGTCGGCGAGCCGGTCCAGCTCACGCGGGTCGACGCCGGTGCGGGTGCCGGCGTTGCCGAGGTCGGTGCCGTAGACCAGCGGCACGCCGGCCCGGTGCAGCGCGGCCGCGTTGGCGGCGGCCGCCCGGCCGGAGCCGCTGGAGAAGAACGTCTGCAGCGTCGAGACGACCGTGACCCCGGCCGCGGCGAGCCGGTCGACCAGCGCCTCCGGCAGCAGCTCGACCGGCGTGTGGGCGAGCTCGTCCACCCCGGCGTCGAGCACCCGGCCGACCGCCTCGACGGTGAGCGCGTGCGCGACGACCTTGAGCCCGGCGTCGTGCGCGGCCTCGACCACCGCGCGCAGCACCGCGGTCGACGGCACCGGCCAGGCGTCGTCCCGGCCGCGCTCGACCGCGACCTTGACCACGTCGACGCCGTCGCCGGCCAGCCCGCGGACCGCCAGCCTGGCCTGCGCCGGCGTGGTGAGGAACGAGGCGAACCCGCCCGCGCCCCAGGACCGGGACGGGTAGCCGTTGGTCGCGGTGAGGATCGGCCCGGCCACCCCGACGTACGGGGAGCGGGGCGGCGGGCGGCGGTGCCCGGTGCGGCGGCGCAGCGCGTCCCGGCGCGGCGAGCCGAGGTCGCGGACGCCGACCACGCCACCGCGCAGCGCCTCCTCGGCCGGGCCGAACGCGAGGTGCACGTGCGCGTCGACGATCCCCGGCCCGACCCAGTTGTGCCCGGCACCGATCACCCGCACGCCGACCGGGATCGGTATCCAGCCCGGCGGACCGATCCGGTCGATGGTGCCGTCCGGGGCGATCAGCACCACCCCGTCGTACGGCTCGGTGCCGCCGCCCGGCCACACGGTGCCGCGCAGCGCGACCCCGCGACCGAGACTGCCCTCGACCGGGCGCTCGTCCCGCCGCGGTGCGCGCGCGGAGACCGTGACGCCGGCGGCCCTCATCAGCCGGCCGGCCGCTCGCACCACCCGCGGCCCGGTCATCGGCACATGATGCTCTGCGCGGCTCTGCGCACGCCTCGACCCGCCCGGATGAGCTGATCAGTTCCTCCCGCCGCGCGGGTCAGCGCGGGGCGGGGGCCTCGTCGAGGACGCGCAGGGCACGGTCGAGCTGGGCCCGCGGCAGCACCCGGTCGATCTCGATGTCGCGCAGCCGGGACCGGGTCGGTGCTGCGGGAGCCGGACGAGCCGAGCCGGACCACCGACCGGGTCAGCGCCAGCGCGGAGCTCGGCATGCCGACGCGGCGCAGCTCGCCGCGCAGGTTGGCCTTGCCGGCCTCGACCGCGGCCCGCAGCTCGTCCTCCACCGGCCGGTAGCGGCGGGGCAGCGTGTGTCGGGAGATCATCCGCACCGCGACGAACCGGCCGACGATCAGCAGGACGCCGAGCACGATCACGGCCAGCCCGATCCAGCGCGGCTTCACGAGCAGCAGGATCAGCCCGACCGGCGGCAGCACGAACGCCCACCGGGCCAGCGACCGGACGTGGTCCACGGCCAGCAGCCCGAGCAGGTAGCGCAGGATCACCGTGGTCCGCCGGCCGCCGTCGGCGCCCGGCACCACGTCCCGCACCCGCCAGGTGCCGGTGTTCCCGGGATCGAACGACCCGCGGCTCCAGCTGCCCCGGATCACCCGGCCGCCACTCGTGCCCGTCCCGCGGCGGCGGCACCAGGCCGCGCCCCCGGCCCCCGCTCACCGCCCGGCCCGTCGCCGCCGGACCCCACTCGTCGGCGCCGGTCGCCGGGCCGTCGAGGGCGGGGCGGGGCCAGGCGGTGCCGGACGGGGACTCGGTGAACGCGTCGGCGAACGGGCGGCCGGCGGCCGCCTCGGCCGCCTCCTGGGCCCGCCGCCGCTCGGCCCGGGTCGCCCCCGGCGCGGGCGGCAATGGCTGCGGAGCGTCATCGAACCCCTCACGAGGCGTCGACTGGGGGTGATCGGGCCGCCCGGCCGCCGGGTCCTCGCCACGCCGCGTCGTCACAGACGCATCATTCCCCTGTTTGCCCGGCGGCCATCACCCGGCCAGGCAGGTGGGCCCCAGCAGCGCCTTCAGGTCGCCCATCAGCGCCGGCGTCGCCGCCACCCGGTAGCCGTCCGCCACCCGCAGCGCGGTCCGGCGATCGCCGTTGACCAGCTGCAGCTGCACCTCGGTGGTGCCCGGGTGGGTGGCGAGCACCTCCTTCAGCCGCTCCACCACCGGCGGCGTGCACCGGGCCGCCTGCAGCGACACCACGACCGGCCCGCGCGGCCCCTCGGACAGGTCGGGCACCGACAGGTCGGACGCGATCAGCTTGGCCACGTCCTCCCGCCGGTCGACCCGCCCCTTGACCACGACGATCGCGTCCTCGGCGACGTTGACCGCCACCTGCGCGTACGTCTGCGGGAAGAACAGCACCTCGACCGAGCCCTCGAGGTCTTCCAGCACCGCGGACGCCCACGGCGCGCCGGCCTTGTTGACCCGGCGCAGCACCGAGGACAGGATCCCGGCCAGCACGATCTGCTGCCCGTCGCCGACCTGGTCGGTGTGCAGCGCGCCGACGGTGATCTCCGCGTGCGCGGCCAGCACGTGCTCGACCCCGAGCAGCGGGTGGTCGGAGACGTAGAGCCCGAGCATCTCCCGCTCGAAGGCGAGCTTGCCCATCTTGTCCCACTCGCCGCCGGGCACCGTCACCGCGAAGACCTGGTCGAGCGCATCGGCGGAGCCGCGACGAGTCGCCGAACAGGTCGAACTGCCCGGTCGCCTCGACCTTCTTCGCGGCCAGGAAGCTGTCGACGGCCTGGTCGAAGACCGCCATCAGGCCCTTGCGGGTGTGCCCGAGCGAGTCGAACGCGCCGGCCTTGATCAGCGACTCGACGACCTTCTTGTTGCAGGCGACCGGGTCGACCTTCTTGAGGAAGTCGGAGAAGTCGGCGAACGCGCCCTTGGCCTTGCGGGTCGCCACGATCGAGGCGACCACGTTTTCCCCGACGTTGCGGACCGCGGTGAGCCCGAACCGGATGTCGGTGCCGACCGAGGTGAAGTTGGCCTCGGACGAGTTGACGTCCGGCGGCAGCACCTTGATCCCGCGCCGGCGGCACTCGTTGAGGTAGACCGCGCTCTTGTCCTTGTCGTCCTTGACCGAGGTGAGCAGCGCGGCCATGTATTCGGCCGGGTAGTTGGCCTTCAGGTAGGCCGTCCAGTACGACACCAGGCCGTAGCCGGCGGTGTGCGCCCGGTTGAACGCGTAGTCGGAGAACGGGACGAGGATGTCCCACAGCGTCTTGATCGCGCCGTCGGAGTAGCCGTTCTCCTTCATGCCTTCGGAGAACGGCACGTATTCCTTGTCGAGGATCGCCTTCTTCTTCTTGCCCATCGCCCGGCGCAGCAGGTCGGCCTTGCCGAGCGAGTAGCCGGCGACCTTCTGGGCGATCGCCATGACCTGCTCCTGGTAGACGATCAACCCGTAGGTCTCGCCGAGGATGTCCTCCAGCGGCTCGGCCAGCTCCGGGTGGATCGGCACGACCGGCTTGCGACCGTTCTTGCGGTCGGCGTAGTCGTTGTGGGCGTTGGCGCCCATCGGCCCGGGCCGGTAGAGCGCGAGCACGGCGGAGATGTCCTCGAACCCGGTCGGCCGCATCGACCGCAGCAGCGCCCGCATCGGCCCGCCGTCGAGCTGGAACACGCCGAGGGTGTCGCCGCGGGCCAGCAGCTCGTACGCCGGCGGGTCGTCCAGCGGCAGCGTCTTCCAGGACCACGCTCGACGCCGCGGTTGGCCTTGATGTTGATGCAGGCAGTCGTCGAGCACGGTGAGGTTGCGCAGGCCGAGGAAGTCCATCTTCAGCAGCCCGAGCGACTCGCAGGCGCCCATGTCGAACTGCGTGATGATCGCGCCGTCCTGCTCCCGGCGCTGGATCGGGATGACGTCGAGCAGCGGCTCCCGGGACAGGATCACGCCCGGCGGCGTGCACGCCCCACTGCCGCTTGAGGCCCTCCAGCCCGCGGGCGGTGTCGACGACCGCGCTTGACCTCGGCGTCGGCCTCGTACAGCGAGCGGAACTCGGTCGGCCTCCTTGTAGCGCGGAGTGCTCGGGGTCGAAGATCCCGTGCCAGCGGGATGTCCTTGCCCATCACCGGCGGCGGCATCGACCTTGGTGATCCGGTCGCCGGTGGAGAACGGGTAGCCGAGCACCCGGGACGAGTCCTTGACCGCCTGCTTGGCCTTGATCGTCCCGTACGTGATGATCTGCGAGACGCGATCCTCGCCGTACTTCTCCGTCGCGTAGCGGATCATGTCGCCGCGCCGGCGCTCGTCGAAGTCCAGGTCGATGTCGGGCATCGAGACGCGCTCGGGGTTGAGGAACCGCTCGAACAGCAGCCGGTGCTCGATCGGGTCGAGCTCGGTGATGCCCATCGCGTACGCGACGAGCGATCCGGCGGCCGAGCCGCGGCCGGGGCCGACCCGGATGCCGGCCTCCCGCGCGTGCCGGCAGAGGTCGCCGACGACCAGGAAGTAGCCGGGGAAGCCCATCTGGATGATGACGCCCAGCTCGTACTCCGCCTGCTTGCGGTGGGTGTCGGGGACACGCCGCCGTGGAACCGGCTGGCCAGCCCGCGCTCGACCTCTGGCGTCAGCAAGCTCTGCCTCGGTCATCCCGGCCGGGCACCTCGAAGCGCGGCATCAGGTCGCGGGGCGCGAGGATGTCGCCGTAGCCGGTGACCCGCTCGGCGACCACCAGCGTGTTGTCGCAGGCCTCCGGCAGCTCCCGCCAGGTCTGCCGCATCGCCTGCCGCGGACTTGAGGAAGTAGTCCGACCCGTCGAACTTGAACCGCTTCGGGTCGGCCATGGTCTTGCCGGACTGCACGCACAGCAGCACGCCGTGCGCGTCGGCGTCGGACTCGAACGTGTAGTGCAGGTCGTTGGTGGCCAGCGGCGGCAGCCGCAGGTCGTCGCGCAGCCGCAGCAGGTCGCTCGCGGTAGCCGGCCGCTCGACCTCGAGCCCGTGGTCCATCAGCTCCAGGTAGAAGTTGTCCGGGCCGAAGATGTCCCGGAACTCGGCCGCCGACGCCCGGGCCCGCTCGTAGTCGCCGATCCGCAGCCAGGTCGGCACCTCGCCGCCGGGGCAGCCGGTGGTGGCGATCAGGCCGGTCGCGTGGCGCGCGAGCAGCTCCCGGTCGATGCGCGGCTTGTAGAAGAAGCCCTCCATCGAGGCCAGGCTGGCCAGCCGGAACAGGTTGTGCAGGCCGACCTCGTCGACGGCGAGCAGGGTCATGTGCGTGTAGGCCCCGCCGCCGGACACGTCGGCCTCGCCGCCCTCGGCCCAGCGCACCCTGGTCCGGTCGAACCGGGACGTGCCGGGGCGTGACGTAGGCCTCCATGCCGATGATCGGCTTCACCCCGGCCGCCGTCGCCTGGGCGACGAAGTCGTAGGCCCCGAAGACGTTGCCGTGGTCGGTCATCGCCAGCGCCGGCATGCCCATCCGGGCCGTCTCGGCGAACAGGTCGTTCAGCCGGGCCGCGCCGTCCAGCATCGAGTATTCGGTGTGCACGTGCAGGTGCACGAAGGAATCGCTGGAGAGCCCGGGACACGGCGCGAGTTTAGGCCGCCGGACCGACAGAATCCGGCGCCCGGCCAGACCCGCAGGAACCCCGGGCGTGTCGGCCCCTAGGGTGTCCGGATGCCGCTGCCACCGGCCGTGTCGGCCCTGGTCACCGAGCGCCTCGACGCCGTGGACGCTGCGCTTCCCGGCTTCGTGACCGCCCTCTGGGTGACCGGCTCGGCGGCCTCCGGGGACTGGCGGCCGGACCGCAGCGACGTCGACTCGTGGCCGCCACCGACCGCGTGCCCGACCCTCGCCGACCTGGAGGCGCTGGCCGCCCTGCACGCCTGCCCCGGCGAGCCGCTCTAGCGACGGGCTCTACGTCGCCGAGCCGACGGCTGGCCGCGCCGCCGGCGGCGGAGCAGCCGGCCGCGCACGTCACCAACGGCGAGTTCGGCACCGGCCCGTGCGGCCAGTGCCACCCCGGCCGCCTGGCTGGAGCTGCGCCAGGACGGGGTCGCGCGTGCGCGGCCCGGCGCCGGCCGAGCTGGTCCCGGCGCCGGAGCCGGCGGTCGCTGCGGTCCTGGCTGCTGGGCAACCTGCGCGGCTACTGGTCGGACACCGCCGGGCACGCGGAGCGGCGTCGGCGCCGAGCGGCCGGCCGACCGCCCGCGTCGACGGCTGACGCCGTGGTCTGGATGGTGCTCGGCGCGCCCCGGCTGCACGCCACGCTGACCACCGGGCGGGTCGTCTCCAAGACCGCCGCCGGGGCGTACGCGGCCGAGCGGTTCCCGGAGTACGCGGAGCTGGCCGGGCGGTGCGTGCGCTGGCGGGCCGGCGAGCCGGTGGAGTTCACGATGGCCGACGGCCTGCGCGCGGCCGCCCTGATCCGCGCGGTGGTGTCGGCCGCGGAGACCGCCGCCCAGGCGAGGTAGCCGAGGGCCGGCTCGCCGCTCAGCTGAGCCGCAGGACCTGGGAGACGTCGGCGCGGTCGGCCGACCGCTGGGCGTAGAAGGAAGCGAACACGACGACGACCGCGACCGCCGCGGCGGAGCCCGCGAGCGCGGCCACGGGCACGGTGAGCAACGGGCTGGGCAGCCGGGTGGGGTCGATGTCGAGCCGGTGGTAGACGAGCAGCACCGCGGCCCAGGCCAGTCCGGCGCCGATCACCCAGGCGAGCCCGAGCAGCACGCCGAGCTCGGCCAGCAGGGAGCGCAGGTGGGTGGCCCTGGTCAGGCCCATCCGTTTGCCCAGCGCGTAGGAGGCGGTGCGGGTGCGCTGGCGGGTCTCCAGGTAGAGCAGCAGGCCGCCGATGGCGACCAGGCCGACCAGCGCGGCCAGCGCGGACAGGTAGCCGAAGGTCCAGGACACGCCGAGGAAGTTGGCCACGTCGAAGACGGTGTCCTGCGAGGTGGCGAGGTAGATGCGGGCGTGCTGGTCGGTCACGATCTGTTGTGCCTGCGCGGGCGTGGCGGTGCGGCTCCACAGCTCGTTGAGGGAGCCGGCGTACCGGTCGACGGTGCCGAGGCGGGACCGGTCGACGACGAGAATGGATCCCGGCACGCGCCGGCCGGGGAAGGGCTTGGCGCGCGCGACGACGTCGACGTGGACCCGGGTCGTGCCGAGCGCGAGCTGGAACGTGGGCGCGAAGTCGGGCCCCTCCTCGACGACGGCGATCGCCGCGACCGCGCCGTCGGTGGTCGGCGCCCGCAGCTTGGCCATGAGGGTGGCGAGGGAGTCGGAGGCGAACCGGCGGTCCCAGAAGGCGGTACGCGGGAAGGTGTCCGGGTCGATCGCCAGCACGGTGACGTCGTGGGGCTGCCCGGCGACCTCGCCGTACAGGTAGCGGGTGACGAGGGTGCCGGCGGCGTCGGTGGCCGCGGTGCGCCGGATCGGGTCCACCGACTGGACCGCGGTGCGGCTGCCGTTGACCACGCCTGCTTTCGCGTCGAGCGTGTACTGCGAGATCTGGGTGAGCGCGGCCGCGTAGACCAGCATGGCGATCGGCAGCGACGCGGCGGCGAGCAGGATCACGCTGACCACCCGGGAGGCGGTGACCCGGCGGGTCGCCAGGTACCAGGCCGGGGACAGGCGCCCGGCGGACCGGCCGAGCCGGGGCAGCAGCAGCGCCAGCAGCCGCACGGTCAACACCGCGGCGCCGGCCAGGAACAGCAGCGGGAACGCCACCACGAGCAGGTTGATCTGGGCGATCCCGGCGTCCAGGGTGACCGCGTCGCTGCCGCGCAGCCGCAGCCAGCAGCCGCCCGCGGCGGCCAGCAGCAGCAGCTCCCAGGGCACCAGCGCGACCCAGCCGCGGCGGGACCCGACCGGCCGCTCGGTCGCCGCCCGCGACCGCAGCCCGGCCACCAGCGCCAGCAGTCCGAGACCGGCGACCAGCGCGACCAGCGCGGTCAGGCCGGCCTGCCAGGGCGCCGACCGGTCCAGCCGCGGCGACGGCCCCAGCGCAGCAACGAGCCAGCGGGCCGCGAGCCAGCCCAGCACGGTGCCCACGACCGCCGGCAGCGCCAGCTCGAGCACCGCCTTGAGGGCCAGCGCGCCCGGGCCCACGCCGCGCGAGGACAGCAGCCTGACCTCCCGGGACCGCCGGTCGGCCCAGTACGAGCCGGCCGCGCCGACCAGCAGCAGAGCCAGGATCGAGCCGCCGAGCGCGATCGGCAGCACCGGGCCGCGCAGCCCGTCCCGGGTCAGCTGGGCCTGCCGCGCCAGTTCCGGCATCTGCCCGGTGCCGGTGGTCCGCTCGACCAGGCCCTGCGGCTCGGGCAGGCCGAGCCGCCGGTACGCCTCGTGCTGCTCGGCCGCGATCGACCGACCCTGGGACAGCGTGACCGCCGGACAGGTCGGCCGCCGAGACCCAGCGGTCGGTGCTCGATCCGCCGTAGCCGTCCCGCAGCCGCTCGAAGGTCGGCGACGTCGGTGGCGATGACCGGCTGCGGCGGGTACGCGTCGTTGCCCGTCGAGGAGTAGAGGAACAGCGTCGCGTACGCGCACCAGTACGGGCGGATCGGCTCGGCGAACAGGTCGCGGTAGACGCCGACCACCCGCACCCGGGCGCTGCTGCTGTGCACTCCGGTCGCGGACAGCGCCACCGTCGCCCCGGGCCGCACGCCCAGGCTGGCGGCGGTCTGCTCGGGCAGCCACACCCCGGCTCCCGGGACCCGCCGCCCGACCCGGGTGATCTGCCCGGTGGCGCCGTCCCGGTAGAACAGCAGGCCGCCGGACGAGGTGCCGCCCGCGGTCACCTGCGGGACCTGGTCGGACACCAGCACGCGGGACGGCTCGGCCAGCCCGAGCCCGCGCATCGCCGCCCGCACCTCGCGGTCGTCCACCGCGATCGGCTCGACCGGGAGTCTCGTCGCCGGCACGCCCCTGGCCGGGTCGGCGACGACGTTCGTCGCCCGTACGGTCGGGAAGCCGGCATCGGCGCAGTGCGCGGCCAGCATCCGGTGCAGCGTCTCCGCGCCGGCCGAGGAGAGGAACAGCAACCCCGACGAGCTGGCGCAGGCCAGGATCGCCGCGGCCCCGAGCACGGCCAGGATCACGGCCGGCTGCCGGAACGGCAGGAAGGGTGCCCGGGTCCACGGCGGCAGCAGCACCACCCCGCCGCCGCCCCGGCGCGCCGACGGTCGCCGCGCGGGTCTGCGGGAGGGGGCGGGTAGTGCCGGGCCGTTCGGACCGCGCCGGCACCTGCACGACGATCACCGTACGGACCGGCGCCGAGCACACCGGAACCCCTAGTGACCGGATCGTGAGCAGATCGCGCCGTCGCCGTCGCCATGTCCGACCCGTCGGGTCAGCCGCGGAGGCGGCCGTGCAGGACCAGCGCCCAGGTCAGGCAGCCGAACGCGAGCGTGCAGGCCAGTGTCCGGACCGCGTTCGCCCGCACCCAGGCCGCCTCGAACTGCTCCCGCACCGCGTGCAGGTCGCCGATCCGGGCCGGGTCGCCGGCCGCGTTGAGCCGGTCGTTGAGCGGCACGTTGATCGCGAACGTGATCACCAGCACGACCAGGTAGAGCACCGCGCCGGCGACGATCCACGGCAGCACCGACCGGCGGTCGGCGCCGGCGTGCAGGACCGCCGCGACCACCGAGAACACCAGCGCGCCGGCGAAGCACAGCCCGAACCAGCCGTTGAGGATCGCCACGTTGATCCGCTGCATGCCGTCGACGAAAGCGAGGTCGCCCGCGCGGGCCAACCCCGGCATGATCGCGTACCAGAACGCCGCGAACAGGCCGGCCATCAGCCCGGCCGCCAGCGTCGCCGCGACCAGCGTCGCGCTCGTCCAGAAGCCCACTGCCCTCTCCCTCCTCGTGCGCGTCGCCGTCACCGCGATCCCCAGCAGGTCTCGGCGAACTCGGTGAAGTCCCGCGGCGGCCGGCCGAGCGCCTCGGCCACGCCGCCGGTGGTGGCCACGTTGCGCCCGTCCAGCACCGACAGCGAACACCTCGCCGAGCCCGGCCGCGACCTCGCTCGGATACCCGGCCTCGACCGCGCCGGCGACGAACTCGTCCAGGCTGACCGGGACATACCGCACCGGCCGGCCGGACGCGACCGAGATCTCCGCCGCCACCTCGCCGAACGTCAGCGCCCGCGGGCCGGTCACCTCGTACACCCGGTCCAGCGGGACCGTGCCCAGCAGCGCGGCGACCGCGACGTCGGCGATGTCGTCGGCGTCGACGAACGGCTCCGGCACGTCACCGGCCGGCAGCGCGATCTCGCCCGCCTCGACCGGCCCGGCCAGGAAGTCCTCGGTGAAGTTCTGCATGAAGAACGCGGACCGCACGACCGCCCACTCCACGCCGGCGGCCGCGACCGCCTTCTCCCCGGCCAGCGCGCCGTCCTCGCCGCGGCCGGACAGCAGCACCAGCCGCCGCACCCCGCTCGCCGCGGCCAGCGCGGCGTACTCGGCGACGGCCTCGGCCGCGCCGGGGAAGGCGAGGTCCGGCTGGTAGGTCAGGTACGCGGTGTGCACGCCGGCCAGCGAGCCGGGCCAGGTCGCGCGGTCGGTCCAGTCGAAGGGCGGGTCGGCCGGCCCGGGAGCCGATCCGCACCGGCCGGTCGAGCGCGCGCAGCCGCTGCGCCACCCGCCGGCCGGTCTTGCCGTTGCCGCCGAGAACGAGGGTCAGGTCTGAGTTCGTCATGGCCTCAGTCCACCGGGCCGAGGCGAGACGATCCATCGTTCACAGGCGCGAAAACATGTGCGATCGTCTACACCGATGGACGGTCTCGGCGGCCTGCTCGACGGACCCCGCGCCCAGCGGCGCCTTCCTGCTGCGGGCGGTGCTCGCGCCGCCCTGGTCGCTGCGGATCGAGGACGAGGCGCCGCTGACGTTGATGGCCGTGCTCGCCGGCGAGGCCTGGGTGCTGCCCGCGGGCGGCCGGCCGGGTCCGGCTCGGCGCCGGGCGACACCGCGGTCGCGCGTCGGCCCCGAGCCGTACCTGGTCGCCGACGATCCGACGCACCCCGCCGCAGGTTCGGATCCTGCCCGGGCAGGTCTGCCGTGACCCCGGACGGCGCGGCAGCTCGCCGAGGCTGCGCTCGGCACCCGCACCTGGGGCAACGACGCCGGACGGGTCGACCACGCTGCTGGTCGGGACGTACGAGGGCGACGGCGAGGTCGGCGGCCGGCTGCTGCGGACGCTGCCCCGGCTGCTGGTGCTGCGCGGCCGGGCAGCTGGACTCGCCGCTGGTGCCGCTGCTCGGCGCCGAGATCGGCAGGGACGAGCCCGGGCCAGGAGGCGGTGCTCGACCGGCTGCTCGACCTGCTGCTCATCGCCGTGCTGCGGGCCTGGTTCGCCCGGCCGGACGCGCGGCGCCCCGGGCTGGTACGCGGCCTCGGCCGACCCGGTCGTCGGCCGCGGCGCTGCGGCTGCTGCACCACGAGCCCGGCCCAGCCGTGGACGGTGGCGGCGCTGGCCACCGAGACCGGCGTGTCCCGGGCCGCGCTGGCCCGGCGGTTCACCGAGCTGGTCGGCGAGCCGCCGATGGCCTTCCTCGCCGGCTGGCGGCTGGCGCTGGCCGCCGACCTGCTGCGCGACCCGCAGACCACGCTGGCCGCGGTGGCCCGCCAGGTCGGCTACGGCAGCCCGTACGCGCTGAGCACCGCGTTCAAGCGGGTCCGCGGGGTGAGTCCGCGCGAGCACCGGGCGGCGGTCGCGGGCTGAACGTCCGCGCCGGACCGGCGGCCCGGTGCCGGGGCGTGCGCACCGACAGCACCAGCAGCCGCAGGTCGATCAGCGCGTGGTAGAGCACCGGCAGCAGCAGGCTGCCGGTGCCGAGGAACAGCACCCCGAACCCGGCCCCGAGCACGCCGGCCGTGAGCATCCCGGCCACGCCCTGGTACGTGTGCGCGACCGCGAACGCCAGCGCGCTGACCAGCGACCAGCCGCCACGGGCCGAGCTCCGGCGCCTCGGCGACCACCGACCGCGAGCAGGAACCCGCGGTACAGCAGCTCCTCGCACACCCCGGCGGTCAGCGCCAGCCGGGCGAAGCCGCGCCGCTCGACCGCCGTCCGCGGCAGCAGCGCGTCGACCTCGGCGGCGCGACCAGCCGGGCGCCCCGGTCCACCCGGCGGCGCAGCCCGGCCAGCAGCGGCGACGCTGAGCACCAGCCCGAGCGCGCCGACCAGCGTGTACGCCGAGGGCCGCGGCCAGTCGACGCCGAGGTCGCCGAGGTCGAGCCCGGGCGCGGCCAGCACCAGCCCGACCGCCGCCGCGGCCAGCGCCCACTCCAGCACCGTGGTCCGCAGGTAGCGGCCGCAGCCGGGCGCCCGGGTCGCCGGTCCCGGCGCTGCCGGCGGGCGCTCCAGCCAGCCGACCACCGGCTGCACCGACCACCAGGTACGCGACCAGCAGCAGGGCCAGCAGCCGCACGCCGCCGGCCAGCGTGGCGCCCTCCGCGACCGCCCTCACGGCACCCCCGGCCGCCGCGCCGCTACTCGGCGACGAGCGCGAGCGCCCGCGCCAGGTCGTCCGGGTACGGGCTGGTGAACTCGACCCACTCCCCGGTCGCCGGGTGCGCGAAGCCGAGCCGGGCCGCGTGCAGCCACTGCCGGTGCAGCCCGAGCCGCTCGGCCAGCGTCGGGTCGGCGCCGTAGGTGAGGTCGCCGACCAGCGGATGGCGGACCGCGGCCAGGTGCACCCGGATCTGGTGGGTCCGGCCGGTCTCCAGCTTGACGTCGAGCAGGGTCGCCGCCCGGAACGCCTCGACCGTGTCGTAGTGGGTGACGCTCGGCCGGCCGCCGGCCACCACGGCGAACTTCCAGTCGCTGCTGGGGTGCCGGTCGATCGGCGCGTCGATGGTGCCGCGGGTCGGGTCGGGGTGGCCCTGCACCAGCGCCGCGTACCGCTTGTCGACGGTGCGGTCCCGGAACGCGTCCTTGAGCACCGGTACGCCCGCTCGCTCTTGGCCAGCACCATCAGCCCGGTGGTGCCGACGTCGAGCCGGTGCACGACGCCCTGCCGCTCGGCCGCGCCGCAGGTGGACAGCCGGTGGCCCATCGCGGCCACGCCCTGGGCGACGGTCGGGCCGTCCCAGCCCGGGGCTCGGGATGGGCGGCGACGCCGACCGGCTTGTCGACCACGACGATGTCGTCGTCCGAGTACACCACCGTGAGCCCGGGGACCGGCTCGGCGCGGCGCTCGGCGGGCGCCGGCGGCTCGGGCATCGTCGACCTCGAGCCAGGCGCCGGCGGTGACCCGGTCGGAGCGGTCCGCGGGCGCGGCCGTCGACGGTGACCCCGCCGGCGTCGACCAGCGTGGCGGCGGTGGTGCGGGAGAAGCCGAACATCCGGGCCAGCGCGGCGTCGAGGCGCAGGCCGTCGAGCCCGTCCGGGACCGGGACCGTCCGCCGCTCAGCCACCGCCACCGCCCGCACTCGGGCGGCCGGGCCTGCCACCGGCCCGGGCGGCCGCCTCGCCTGCGGCGCCTCCGGCTCTCCCGGCCCGGGTGGTGGCGGAGACCGGGTGGGCCGGCGGCTGCGGCCCGGCCGGCCGGGGACGTAGCCGGCGGGGCCGAGGGTGCGCGCGGGCCGGGCCGGGCGGGCCCGGGCGGCGGGCGGCGGGCTGGGGTGGCCGGCCCTGGTCCCGCGGCGGCCGGCTCGTCCTTGCCGCCGCGGCTGCCGTCCATCTCGACGCCGAGCAGGGCGAGCAGCACGGCCAGGATCCCGCCGCAGACGATCCCGGAGTCGGCCAGGTTGAAGATCGGGAAGAGCATCCGCCCGTCCGGCGTGCGCAGGCTGATCCAGTCGACGACGTGCCCGCGCAGCGGCGCCGGCGACCGGAACAGCCGGTCGACCAGGTTGCCGGCGGCGCCGCCGAGCACCAGCCCGAGGCTGATCGCCCAGGGCAGTCGAGCGCAGCCTGGACGCGGTCCGCACGATCACGACGACCACGATCGCCGCGACCGCGGTGAAGACGCACGGTGGCGCCCTCCGCGAAGGAGAACGCCGCGCCCGGGTTGCGCGCGTGCGTCAGCCAGAGGAAGTCGCCCGGGCAGCTTCACCGGCGGCCGGTGCATGCAGCTTGGCGACCACCAGGACCTTGGAGACCAGGTCGAGCGGCCAGCACCAGGACCGCGGTCAGCCGACGAGCACGCGCGGTGCGCCGGCGGGCCGGTGGCCGAGGCCGCCTCACCCGGCGGGCCGGCGGACCCCGCAGGCGGCCGGGGCCGGGACGGTGGGAGCTCACGCCCCCATCGTCCCAGGCCCAGCAGACGGCGCGTCAGCGGCGCTCCTCCCGCTGCTTGCACGTCACGCACAGGGTCGCGCTCGGGAACGCCTGCAGCCGCGGCTTGGGGATCGGCTGCGGCAGCTCTCGCACCGCCCGTACGTCCCCTTGTCCAGCCGCTCCATCGCCCGCTCCATCTGCACCAGCAGGTCGCGCCGGTTGTTGGCGATGGACAGCTCCTGCTCCCGCTCGAAGGTCTTCGAGCCGGCGTCGGCCTGGTCGTCCCCGGCGCCGTCGCCGCTGGACTGCTGCAGCCGGGTCAGCTCGGCCATCGCGCGGTCGTAGTCGGCGCGCCGCTCGGCGATCTCCCGCTGACCAGGTCGGCGCGGACCTCGGCGAGCTCCTCGGCCGTCCAGTCGGTGCCGGCCGGCAGCGGCACCCGGTCGGCGACCGCGGTGTGCGCGGGAGCCCGGCCGCGGCTGCCGCGGCTGGAGCTGGAGGTGCTGGTCGCGGGTGGAACGCCCGGTGGCGGCCTTCGCGCCGGCGCCGGGCCGCGGTCCCCGGGGCGCACGGCGTGCCGGTGTCTGTGTCCGCGCTGGGGTCCCCGACCTCGGGGTCGCCGTCGAGGTGGCTGCGTCGTCTGGAAGTGTGACCGCGGGTGGCCTCTGGCCACCTTCGCGGTCGTCGCGTTCTTCGCCACGGTCGTCCGCACCGCCTTCACCGTCGTGCCAGCTTGGCCGGCGGCCTGGGGGCCGCGGGCCTCGGTCATGGAGCGCTCCCCTCCTCGCAGCAGCTCCTCGCAGAAGAAGCGCCCGTGATCACGGGGATCACGAGGCGGTCCAGAGGATACGTTCGACAGGACTCCCCGACAACGGCTATCGACTGAGAGTAACGAAACTGGTAGATCTCGGCGCCTTACGACCGGTTCGAGCCGGAAACAACGGACGCAACGCCACGATCACTCTCCGTCACGTCAGGAGGAGACGGACTGCGCCGCAACCGTGTCCCACCTGGCTGGGTCCCGGACGCGCCGGAGCTGCCTTCCAGCCAGCCGGCCAGCCGGCCGGCCCGGCTGACCGCCCGCAGCCGCCGCTCGGCCGCGGCCCGGGCCGGCGCGGTGGTGACGACCAGCAGCTGGTCGCCGCGGCTGCAGCCGGGTGTCCGGCCCGGGCACGAAGCCCGCGCCGTCCGCGGACCAGCAGCGACGAGCGCCGGCGCCGGCCGGCAGCCGCAGCTCGCGGCACCAGCACGCCGTGCAGCCGCGACGCGGCCGGGATCCGGCACCTGCAGCAGGTCGGCGTCCAGGTCCTCCAGCGGCGCCGAGTCGACCTCGACGTCGCGCGGCTCGGCGTCGCCGAGGCGAGCCCGAGCAGCCGGGCCAGCGGGGCCAGCGTGGTGCCCTGCACCACCGTGAAGACCACCACCAGCACGAAGACGATGTCGAAGAAGCCGGCGCGCCTCCGGCACGCCGGCGGTCAGCGGGATCGTGGCCAGCACGATCGGCACCGCGCCGCGCAGCCCGGCCCAGGACGACGAACACCTGCTCGGCCCACGCGCACCCGGAACCAGACGCAGGACGCGAGCACCGACAGCGGCCGGGCCAGCAGCAGCAGCGCCGCCCCGATCCCGAGCGCCGGCAGCAGCGCCGCCGCCAGCCGGCTCGGGCTGACCAGCAGCCCGAGCAGCACGAACAGCCCGATCTGGGCGAGCCAGGCCAGCCCCTCGACGAAGCCGACGGTGGCGTGCCGGTGCGGCAGCGGCACGTTGCCCGAGCACCAGCCCGGTCAGGTACGCGGCCAGGAAGCCGGACGCGTGCGCGACCGTCGCCAGCGCGTACGAGCCGACGGCGACGGCGAGCATCGGACAGCGGGTAGAGCCCGGCCGCCGGCAGCGCGCCCGCGGCGCAGCAGCCAGGCCGCCGCCGAAGGCCGATCGCCAGCCCGATCGCGGCGCCGGCCACCAGCTCGTACAGCGACCAGCGCCGACGACCTCGACCGGCGAGCCGCTCGCGCCGCTGGACAGCAGCGTGACCAGGATGACCACCGGGCGCGTCGTTGAACCCGGACTCCATCTCCAGCGTCGCGGTCAGCCGGGCCGGCAGCGCCGAGCGCGCGCAGGGTGGAGAACACCGCGGCGGCGTCGGTGGACGAGACGATCGCGCCGAGCAGCAGGCCGGTCCGCCAGTCGGTGTCCAGCAGCACCACGGCGGCGGCGGCGGTGACCGCGACGCTGACCGCCACCCCGAGCGTGGACAGCACGACGGCCAGCGGCACGCGCCGGCCGGACCGCGCTGCCACCGGGTGGTCAGCCCGCCCTCGGTGAGGATGACCACCAGCGCGGCCAGCCCGAGGGTCTGGGAGAGCGCCGCGTCGTCGAACCGCAGCCCGAGCCCGGCCTCGCCGATGGCGACGCCGATGCCGAGGTAGAGCAGCAGGCTGGGCAGCCCGAGCCGGCTGGACACCCGGACGGCGGCCACCCCGACGAGCACGACCGCGGCGCCGGCGAGGGCGACGATCTCCAGCGGGACGCCGGCGACCTCCGCCCCCTCCGCCGCCAGCCCCGTCATCGGTCCATGATCCCAGCCGGCCGCCGATCCCGGTTGCGACGGCCGCTACGCTGATGGCGACAAGGCGTCGATGGGGACGAGTAGCGCCGGACGCAGCCAGCAGCGACCCGGGGGCGGTGGGAGCCCGGGGGCCTGGCCGGCGTGAAGATCACCCCGGAGCCCCGGAAGAAACGCGCCCCGGCGCGGAGTAGACCCGGCGAGCACGGCAAGAGCGGGGTGTCCGTACGGGCACCCAAGGAGGGTGGTACCGCGGGCCGGCGACGGCTCGTCCCTCCATCGGACACCGATGGAGGAAGGTAACGACAGTGCCCCTCTCGCCGCTGCCGGCCCACGTGGACCTGCCCGCGCTCGAGCACGAGGTGCTCGAGCGCTGGCAGGCCGACAAGGTCTTCGAGCGCAGCCTGGAGCAGAGCGCCGGCGGCCCGACCTGGATGTTCTACGAGGGCCCGCCGACCGCGAACGGCACGCCCGGCACGCACCACGTCGAGGCCCGGGTGTTCAAGGACGTCTTCCCGCGCTACCAGACCATGAAGGGCTACCACGTCCCCCGCAAGGCCGGCTGGGACTGCCACGGCCTGCCGGTCGAGATCGCGGTGGAGAAGGAGCTCGGCTTCGCCGGCAAGCCGGACATCGAGCGCGTACGGGATCGCCGAGTTCAACGCCCGCTGCCGGGAGTCGGTGCAGCGGCACGTCGACGAGTTCACCGAGATGACCGAGCGGATGGGCTACTGGGTCGACTGTCGACGACGCCTACTGGACGATGGACCCGGCCTACGTCGAGAGCGTCTGGTGGTCGCTCAAGCAGATCTTCGACAAGGGCCTGCTGGTCGAGGACCACCGGGTCGCGCCGTACTGCCCGCGCTGCGGCACCGGGCTGTCCGACCACGAGGTCGCCCAGGGCTACGAGACCGTCGTCGACCCGTCGGTGTACGTGCGGTTCCCGGTCACCTCCGGCCGAGCTGCGCCGGTACGGCGCCGACCTGCTGGTCTGGACGACGACGCCGTGGACGCTGGTGTCGAACACCGCGGTCGCGGTCAACCCGCGACGTCGAGTACGTGGTCGCGCGCAGCCCGCGGGGCACGTTCGTGGTCGCCGAGCCGCTGCTGGCCGCGGTGCTCGGCGAGGACCGGGTCGAGGTGCTGGACCGGTTCCCGGGCACGGCGCTGGAGCGCTCGGGCTACCGCGCGGCCGTTCGACCTGGTCGAGATCCCCGGCGCGCACTACGTCGTCCTGGCCGACTACGTGACCACCGAGGACGGCACCGGCCTGGTGCACCAGGCCCCCGCCTTCGGCGCCGACGACCTCGCCGTCGACCCGCGGCGTACGGGCTGCCGGTGGTCAACCCGGTCGAGCCGGACGGGCACTTCCTGGCCGAGATCCCGCTGGTCGGCGGGCATGTTCTTCAAGGACGCCGACCCGCCGCTGGTCGCCGACCTGCGCGAGCGCGGGCTGCTGTTCCGCGAGCAGCCGTACGAGCACAGCGTACCCGCACTGCTGGCGCTGCCACACGCCGCTGCATGTACTACGCGCTGCCGTCCTGGTACATCCGCACCACCGCGGTCAAGGACCAGCTGCTCGCCGAGAACGAGCGGACCAACTGGTACCCGGAGACGATCAAGCACGGCCGGTACGGCGACTGGCTGAACAACAACGTCGACTGGGCGCTGTCCCGCGACCGCTACTGGGGCACGCCGCTGCCGATCTGGCGCAACGACGCCGACCCGAGCACGACAGCCTGCGTCGGCTCGCTGGCCGAGCTCGGTCCGAGCTGGCCGGCCGCGACCTGTCCGACCTGGACCCGCACCGGCCGTTCGTCGACGAGGTGACGTTCACCTGCCCGGCGTGCGAGGGCACATGCGCGCCGGGTGCCGCAGGTGATCGACGCCTGGTACGACTCCGGCTCGATGCCGTTCGCGCAGTGGGGCGCGCCGCTGGCAGCACAACGACGAGTTCGAGCGGACCTACCCGGCGCAGTACATCTGCGAGGCGATCGACCAGACCCGCGGCTGGTTCTACACGCTGATGGCGGTCGGCACGCTGGTGTTCGGACGGTCGTCGTACGAGACCGTGCTCTGCCTCGGGCACATCCTCGCCGACGACGGCCGCAAGATGAGCAAGCACCTCGGCAACATCCTCGAGCCGATCCCGCTGATGGACCGGCACGGCGCCGACGCGCTGCGCTGGTTCATGCTCGTGCGGCGGCTCGCCGTGGTCGGCCCGCCGGGTCGGGCACGCGGCGCTGGAGGAGATCGTCCGCAAGGTGCTGCTGACCTACTGGAACACCGCCTCCTTCCTCACCCTGTACGCCGGCGCCGCCGGCTGGGAGCCCGGCGCCGCCCCGGTGGCCGAGGTCGCCGACCGGCCGCTGCTGGACCGGTGGGCGCTGTCCGAGCTGCACCGGACGGTGGCCGAGGTCGACGCGGCGCTGGAGGACTTCGACACCGCCCGGGCCGGCCGGCGGCTGGCCGCGTTCATCGACGACCTGTCCAACTGGTACGTGCGCCGGTCGCGGCGGCGGTTCTGGGACGGCGACCCGGCCGCGCTGGCCACCCTGCACGAGTGCCTCGACGGTGCTGACCCGGCTGCTGGCGCCGTTCACGCCGTTCGTCACCGAGGCGGTGCACCGGGCGCTGGTCACCCCGGTCTGGCCGGACGCTGCCCGACTCGGTGCACCTGCGCGACTGGCCGCGGTCGGCCCGGACGGCGGCCTGGTACGACCCGGTGCTGGCCGAGCAGGTCGGCGC
This sequence comes from uncultured Actinomycetota bacterium, assembly GCA_963770145.1. GTDB lineage: Bacteria > Actinomycetota > Actinomycetes > Mycobacteriales > CADCTP01 > CADCTP01. Next base: position 803,443 of record CAVYOJ010000014.1, read on the forward strand.
TGGTGCGCCGGCTGGTCGAGCTGGGCCGGTCGGCCCGGACGGCGTCGAAGGTGCGCACCCGGCAGCCGCTGGCGCCGGGCGCTGGTCGTCGCGGCGCCCGGCTGGGCGGCGCTGCCGCGCGGAGCTGCGGCGCCGAGGTCGCCGACGAGCTCAACGTGCAGTCGGTGGAGGCGCTCGGGTCGGCCGGCGGCGAGCTGGTCGACGTGACCGTGAAGCCGAACTTCCGGGCGCTGGGCAAGCGGTTCGGCAGCCGGCACCAGGCGGTCGCGGCGGCGGTCGCGGCCGCCGACCCGGCCGCGCTGGCCGGCGCGCGTCCGGGACGGCGGCACGGCCACGGTGACCGTGGACGGCGCGCCGGTGCAGCTGGGTCGCGGACGACCTGGTCGTCACCGAGACGCCGCGGTCGGGCTGGGCGGTGGCCGCGGACGGCGGCGAGACCGTCGCGCTGGACCTGACCGTGACGCCGGAGCTGCGCCGGGCCGGGCTCGCCCGGGAGGTGGTCCGGCTGGTGCAGGACGCGCGCAAGGCGAGCGGGCTGGAGGTGACCGACCGGATCGCGCTGACCTGGTCGGCGTCCGAGCCGGAGGTGGCCGAGGCGGTCGCGCGAGCACGCGGCCGCGGTGGCCGGCGAGGTGCTCGCGACCTCGTTCACCGAGGGCAGCGTGGGCAGCGTGGGCAGCGTGGCCGGCGGGCGGCGGGACGACGAGCTCGGGTTGGAGTTCGCGCTCGCCAAGGCGTGAGGCCGGCCGACCGGCGCAACGGTCGGTGTCCGGCGGGCGGCGATCGGCCGGTCCGGCGACTACGCAGCGCTAAAGTTGCTGACTCTCGTCGGTAGGCCGTTCGATGGCACGATCCTGCGCCCTCTGCTGCGCCTTCTGCTGCGCTCGCTCCCGCGAACGGGTCAGCAGCGTGCTGTCCGGCGCGCAGACCGCGCACGGGATGAACCCGCCGCGGCGGGCGGCCGAGACGGCCAGCGGGATGGTCTCGACACCGGCGCCGGTGCCGCCCAGGGTCGGGCAGCCGGCGAGGTGGTAGCGGGGCTGCCCGTCGACGACGAGCACCTCGTCGTCGAGCTGCGCCACCCGCAGCGCGTCCCGCACCGCGACCTGCTCGACCCCGGGCTCACTGGCCGGCTCATCGACCGGCTCATCGACCGGCTCGTGGACCGGAGGGGCCTGCGGCTTCGGGGGCCTGGTCCGCCGGCGTCGCCCGGGGTTCGGGCGCGGGTGCCTCGTCCGCTGGTGGCGGGGGCACCGGGACGGGACCGGTCCAGCCGGGGCGGGCGCCGGTCTCGGGCGCGCCGGGCGGCGGGGTGGACCAGGGCCAGGACCGGGTGTCCGGCTGGGTGCCTGGCTGGGTGCCTGGCTGGGTGCCCGGCTCGACCCCCGGCCAGGTCCCGGGCGGGGACACGGGACCGGCGGCGGGTGGTGCCGGCGCTGGCGGTGCTGACGGTGCTGACGGTGCCGGTCGGGACGGCGTCGGGGAAGGCGCCGGGTCGACCCCGGCTGACGCTGCACCGACCGCTGTGGAGCCGGTCCGTTGCTGACCGGCGTCCGGAATCGCCTCCGGCAGCAGGTGCCGGCGGTGGCGTACGACGGAACCGGCGACCGACGCGACCGCGCCGAGGCCGGCGGCCAGCGACACCCAGATGAGCGGGTCGCTGGCGGCGAACACCCCCCACGCCAGGGTCGTCGCGGTGGCGACGACGAGCGCGAGGCTGAGCAGGATCACGAGCGACCCCCGGGCCGGGACCCGGGACCGGGCCGTGACCGGGCGAGCGTGTCGGCGCGAGCGTCAGTTTCCGCCGCGACCGTCGCCCTCGCCCCGCCCACCGTAACGCACCGGCGTAGCCCGCGCCCGCGACCGCGGCGACCGCGGCCGGCTCGGCCGAACCACGGCCGTCCAGGTCGCGCAGCTGCGACTCGAGGTAGGACTTCAGCCGCGTCCGGTATTCCCGCTCGAAGGTGCGCAGCTCCTCGATGCGCTTCTCGAGGGTGCCCTTGCGCTCCTCCAGGCCGCCGATGATCTCGTTGTGCCTGCGCTCGGCGTCCTGCACCAGCGTCGTCGCCTTGCCCCGGGCGTCGCGCTCGACCGTCGCGGCCTGCGTGCGGGCCTCGCCCACCATCGAGTCGGCCTTGCTCCGTGCCTCGCCGATCATGCGGTCGGCGGTGGACCGGGCGTCGCCGATCATCCGGTCGGCCTCGGACTTGGCGTCCGACGACGTACTTCTCGGCGGTCTCCTGGGCCATCGCCAGCACCTTGACGACCTGGCTGTTCTCGTCGATGCGGGCAGACTGCGGCGGCGCCGGGCGGCGGCGCCATCGGCATCGGCTCCGGCGCCGGCGGCTGCTGGCGCAGCTGCTGCGGGCCACCGTGCGGCTGGGGCGGGCCGGACCGGGCCATGTCGTCGACCTGCTGCTTGAGGTCGTTGTTCTCCTCGATGAGCCGGGCCAGCTCGGCCTCGATCAGGTCGAGGAAGGCGTCCACCTCGTCTTCGTCATAACCGCGCTTGCCTATCGGCGGTTTCTTGAACGCGACGTTGTGCACGTCCGCTGGGGTCAGGGGCATCGGATCACCTCGGGTCGACGGGACACAGGCCAGACTACGGCCTCGGCAGACGGCTACCCGCTCAGGCAGCGGCTGATTGCACGACCTGCATCAGCACGTACACCACGAACAGCAGGACCATGAAGCCGAGGTCGATGCTGAAGTTTCCCAGACGCAGCGGCGGGATGACGCGCCGGAGCGCCTTGAGTGGCGGATCGGTGACCGAGTAGACGACCTCCAGCCCAACCGCCGCTACGCCGGATGGCCGCCACGAGCGGGCGAACATCATGACGTAGTCGAACACCAACCTGGCGATGAGCAGGATGAAGAAGACGAGGAGGACGAAGGACGCCACCTCCAGGACTACGCGCACCGATCTCCCGTGTCAGCTCTGGTTGAAGAACCCGCCCTCGGCGATGCGGGCCTTGTCTTCCGCGGTGACGTGGACGTTCTGCGGGGAAAGCAGGAACACCTTGTTCGTCACCCGCTCGATGCTACCGCGCAGGCCGAAGATCAGTCCCGCCGCGAAGTCGACGAGGCGCTTCGCGTCGGTGTCGTCCATGTCGGTGAGGTTCATGATGACCGGAACGCCCTCGCGGAAGTGCTCCCCGATCGTCCTGGCCTCGTTGTAGGTCCGCGGGTGCAGCGTGGTGATCCGGTGGCTGATCGGCTCGTCGACCATCTCCCGGTAGGCCGGCTCGTGGTAGCCCTCGTGCGGGGCGGGCACGACGGCGCGGGGCTCTGCATCCTCCCAGCCGCGGCCGGCGGCGACCCGGCGGACCGGCACGACCTCGGCCTCCGCGTACTCCTCGTAGTCCTCGTAGTCAGCGACCTCGCGGCGGTCGTCGTCCTCGACGAGGCCGAGGTAGACCCCCATCTTGCGCATGGCACCCGCCACCAGGACCCTCCTCCACGCCGGAACTGACCACGCACCGGGGTGATCCAGACCCGGCCGCGCGCCGACATTACCTCCGAAGAGGCGGCCGACCGCCGAGCAACGCCGTACCGATTCGAAGGTGTGTCGCGCCGTTCCGGACCGCGGCCTCCAGGTCGGCGCTCATCCCCGCCGAGATCACCGTCGCGCCCGGATGCGCCGCCCGCAGCGTGCCGGCGATCTCGCGCAGCGCCGCGAACGCCGCGTCCGGGTCGGCCGCCATCGGCGCGACCGCCATCACCCCGGCCGGGCGCAGCAGCCCGGTCGCCGCGGCCGCGTCGGCCAGCGCCACCACCTCGCCGGCCGCGGCGCCGCCGCGGTCCGGGTCGCCGTCGAGGCTCGACCTGCACCAGCACGTCGAGCGGGTCCCGCCCGGCCCGGCGGACGCCGTTGGCCAGGGCGCGGACCAGCTCGGCCCGGTCGAGGGAGTGCACGACCGCCGCGTACGCCGCCACCGAGGCGGCCTTGTTGCGCTGCAGCCGGCCGACGAAGTGCCAGCGGGCCTCGGGCACCTCGCCCGCCTTGGCCCGGGCGTCCTGGTCCCGGTTTTCCCCGAGGTCCGGCACGCCGAGCCGGACCAGCCGGCGGGCGTCCTCGGCCGGGAACGTCTTGGTGATCCCGATCAGCGTGAGCTCGCCCGGGTCGCGCCCGGCCGCCGTGGCCGCCGCGGCCATCCGGTCCCGCACCTGCGTGAGGTTGGCGGCGATCTGCGCGGTCCGCGGGTCGTCGCTCACGCCCCGATCCTGCCACCGACCGCCGTGCCGCGGATCGAGCTGGTCCACCGTGGTCACCAGGGACGCCGGGCCCAGCCACTGCACGAGCAGGTCCGCCTCGGTGTGCGCCCGGAACAGCACGGCGGGCGACGTGTCGAACTCCCGGAGCACCACGATCTGCCGAACGCCCGGTGCGGCGAGGATCTCAGTGCTCGTCACGACGTCCGTCCACCTCCAGCGCGGCGACCAGCCGGTCGAGCCGGTCGTAGCTGCTCTCCCAGTAGTCGCGGTAGGACGCGAGCCAGCTCGTCGCCTCCCGCAGCGGCTCCGCCTCCAGGTGGCTCAGCCGCGCGGTCGCCCGCCGGCTGCGGGTGATGAGCCCGGCCTTCTCGAGCACCTTGAGGTGCCGCGAGATCGCCGGTTGCGACACCGCGAAGGGAGCGCACAGCTCCGCGACGGTCGCGTCCCCCTGGGTCAGCCGGACCAGGATCGCCCGGCGGGTGGGATCGGCGAGCGCCGCGAAGACGGCCGTGAGCGGGTCGGCACGCAACTCCATAACGACCTTGTTCTACAACGAACTCGTTATCTTGTCCACCGGTGATCACCGACCACGGCGCCGGGTCCGGCCGACCGCGGCGGGATGGTCGAGCGCGCCGGCGGGGTCAGGAGATCCAGGCGACGGCGGCCTGGCGGCCGGTCACCCCGTCCCGGCGGTGGCTGTAGAGCTCGGGGTCCTCGGACGTGCAGCGCGGGTCGGTGACGATCCGCTCGACGCCGAGGCCGGCCAGCTGGCGGGCCAGCCCGGCCCGCAGGTCAAGCCCGGCCGTCCCGGCCCGGGTCCGTACGGCGGACCCGGGCAGCCGCGGACTCGACCGCGGCCTGCATCTCCGGCGGCACCTCGTAGCAGGCGCCGCAGATCGCCGGGCCGAGCAGCGCGTCGCTGGCCGCCGGGTCGCCGCCGGCGGACCGGAACGCCTCGACCGCCCGCGGCACCACCCCGGCGGCGGCGCCCGACCCGGCCGGCGTGCACCGCGGCGACCACTCCGTTGCCCGGGTCGGCCAGCAGGATCGGCACGCAGTCGGCGACCAGCACCGCGACGGCGATGCCTGGCGTCGCGGTCACCAGCCCGTCGGTCGCCTCCACCGCCGCGGTCCGCGGCCCGTCGACGACCTGGACGGTCGCGCCGTGGATCTGCTCCATCCAGATCAGGTGGTCGGGCGCCAGCCCGGCCGCGCCGGCCAGCCGGAGCGCGGTTCGCCGCCACCGCGGCCGGGTCGTCGCCGACGTGGTCGCCCAGGTTGAAGGACGCGTACGGCCCCGTGCTCACCCCGCCGGAGCGCGAGGTGACGATGCGCCGGACGGTCACCCCTTGAGGAAGTCCGGCACGTCGAGCTCCTCGTCCAGCTCGACCGTCCGCCGCACGTGGCCCCGTTGGTGGCACTGGACCCGCCCCGGACGCCGGCGTTGGCCGGCGGGCCGTACCGGGAGGTGACGGTCGGGGTGGTCGAGCCGACCGGCGGGAGCGGCGCCGGTGGGCGCTCGGCCCCGTGCTCGCGGCGCTGCTGCTCGGCCGGCTTGTGCTTGGGCGCCCCGCCGTCGAAGCCGGCCGCGATGACCGTCACCCGCACCTCGTCGCCGAGCGCGTCGTCGATGATCGCGCCGAAGATGATGTTGGCCTCCGGGTGCGCGGCGTCGGCGACCATCGAGGCGGCCTCGTTGATCTCGAAGATGCCGAGGTCGGACCCGCCGGAGATGGACAGCAGCACGCCGTGCGCGCCCTCCATCGACGCCTCCAGCAGCGGGCGAGGCGATCGCCAGCTCGGCCGCGGACACGGCCCGGTTGTCGCCGCGCGCGCTGCCGATGCCCATCAGCGCCGAGCCCGCGCCGCTCATCACCGACTTCACGTCGGCGAAGTCGAGGTTGATCAGGCCGGGCGTGGTGATCAGGTCGGTGATGCCCTGGACGCCGGAGAGCAGCACCTGGTCGGCGCTCTTGAACGCGTCCATCACGCTGACACGTTGCGGTCGCTGATCTGCAGCAGCCGGTCGTTCGGGATCACGATCAGCGTGTCGCACTCGTTGCGCAGCTGCTCGATGCCGAGCTCGGCCTGCCCGGCCCGCTTCCGGCCCTCGAACGCGAACGGCCGGGTCACCACGCCGATCGTCAGCGCGCCGAGCTTGCGGGCGATGCTCGCGACGACCGGCGCGCCGCCGGTGCCGGTGCCGCCGCCCTCGCCGGCGGTGACGAAGACCATGTCGGCGCCCTTGAGGACCTCCTCGATCTCCTCGCGGTGGTCCTCGGCGGCCTTGCGGCCGACGTCGGGGTTGGCGCCGGCGCCGAGGCCGCGGGTGAGCTCGCGGCCGACGTCGAGCTTGACGTCGGCGTCGCTCATCAGCAGCGCCTGCGCGTCGGTGTTGATCGCGATGAACTCGACGCCCTTGAGGCCGACCTCGATCATCCGGTTGACGGCGTTGACGCCGCCGCCGCCGATGCCGACGACCTTGATGACCGCCAGGTAGTTGTGCGGTGGTGTCATCGACAGTGCCTTCCCTCGGTGGTGGTCGCCGGGCTGCCCGTCCGTCAGGTCTCACCCTCAGGTCGACGGTTAATGTTATGTCAACCTCTCCCGCTGCGGGGACAGTAAGCAGCCGGTCCGGGAGGGTCCACTACCTGCGCGGCGTGTCGGCGCAATCGGTCCGGCTCACGTACGGTCAGCACAGACCAGCTCGTGATCACCGAACGGGGGACGCGATGACGAGCGAGCGGCGAACCGCGGTCGTGGTCGTCCTGATGCTGCTCGGCGCGCGGCGGCGTCGGGGTGGCGGCCGGCGCGCTGATGGGTCGTTCCGACCGGACCGCGCAGTCCTCGGCGCAGGACGTGCTCGGCGCCGGCCCGAGCGCGTCCCGCGCCCCGGTCGCGGCACCGACCCCGGGCGGCCGCGCCGTACCCGTGTACGCGCTGGGCCCGACCGCCGCCGGCCCCCGGCTCTACCGCGAGTTCCGCGCCTCGGCGCGCGGCCGACCCGGTCGAGCGGCGCGGTCGCCGGCGCTCGGCGGTCGCGCCGAGCGACCCGGACTACCGCTCCCCCTGGCTCGGTCTGCCGGCGCGGGTGAGCCGGTCCGGGACGACCGCGACCGTGACGTTCGACCGGGCGCCCGCGCTGGCCGGGGCGAGCGCGCAGCTGGCCGCCCAGCAGGTCGTCTACACGGTGACCGCGGCCGACCCGCGGATCCGTGCGGTCCGGGTGGTCGCGCCCGGCCTGCCGGCAGCCGCGGCAACCGCCCGGGCCGCCGCGCCCGGGGTGCTGGCGCCGGTCTGGCTGCTCGACCCGGTCGACGGCGGCACCGCCGGGTCCCGGCTGACCGTGTCCGGCACCGCGTCGGTGGTCGAGGCCGACGGTCGGCGTCGAGGTCCGGCGCGGCGCGCGAGGTGCTGGCCCGGACCACCGCGACCGCCTCGGCCGGCGCGCCCGGGCGGGGCGAGTGGACCGCGACGCTGTCGGTGCCGCCGGGCAGCTACGTGGTCGCCGCGTTCGAGCGGTCGGCGAAGGACGGCGCCGAGGTCGCGGTCGACACCAAGCGGGTCACGGTCAGCGGACGGTGACCACGGACGGGGTGCTCACGTCGTAGTGCCGGCCGGGCCGGCGCAGCAGCGCGCCGAGCGCCGCGGCCTTCGCGGCCGAGTCCTCGCCGCCGCCCCAGAACACGGTCCGGCCGTCGGTCAGGGCGAGCGTCACCTGCTCCGGGGTCGGCCGCCGTGACGGTCGCGACCGCCGGCCAGCAGCCGCGGCGGCAGCGCGGTGACCGCGGCCAGCGCCGCCGTCGCGGTGGCGGCGTCGTTCGGCCCGACGTCGGTGAGGTCGAGCAGCGGCAGCTTCGGGCCGGGCGGCCACCCGCTGGAAGACGACCCCGTCCGGGTCGACCAGCCAGCTGGCCCGGCCCGCTTGACGACGGCCACGCCGTGCCGCTCGGTGATCGTGATCCGCAGCGTGCCTGGCCAGGACCGGGCGACCGCCACCCGCTCGACCCCGGGCAGCGCGCGCACGTGGTCGGCCACCGCGCCGGTGTCCACCCGGGCCAGCGGCTGCCCGTCCGGCACCCCGGCCGCGGCCCGGACCTGGTCGGCCGACAGCGCCCGCACGCCGGTCACCGTGACCTGCCGGACGCCGAGCACGCCGGTGAAGCCGACCACGTACAGCGGCGGCCAGCGACGACGACCACGATCGCGGCCGCGATGCCGAGCAGCAGGCCCGCGCCGCGGACGGAGCGGTCCGCGCCGGGCCGGTGCCGGCCGCGGCGGCGCGACCCGGGTCGGCGGGCTCACCGGCGCGCCCCGCGTCCCGGCCAGCGCGGCGAGGATGTCCGGGCCGAGCGTGGTCACGTCGCCGGCGCCCATGGTGATCACCAGGTCGCCCGGGCGGGCGCGGCGGGCCAGCTCGCCGGCCACCGCCGACCCGGTCCGGCGCGAACAGCACCCGGTCGGCCGGCAGCGGGACGGCGGCGGCGACCAGCGCGCCGGTGATGCCGGGCACCGGGTCCTCGCGGGCCGCGTACACGTCCAGCACGACGACCTCGTCGGCCAGCCCGAGCGCGTGGCCGAAGTCCGCGGCGAACGCCGCCGTCCGGCTGTACAGGTGCGGCTGGAACGCGACCAGCACCCGGCCGGCGCCGGCGACCGTGCGGGCCGCCCGCAGCTGCGCGGCGACCTCGGTCGGGTGGTGGGCGTAGTCGTCGTACACGGTCACGCCGGCGGCCTCGCCGCGCCGCTCGAACCGGCGCCGCACCCCGGCGTACCGGGCCAGCCCGTCGACCAGCGCAGTCCGCCGGCAGGCCGAGCTCGAGGCCGGTGAGCAGCGCGGCGGCCGAGTTGAGGGCCATGTGCCGGCCGGGCACCGGCACCCGCACCGGCCGGCAGCGGCGTGCCGTCGAGCACCGCGCCGCCAGCGCGTGCCGGCGGCGTCCTCGACCAGCTCGGTCAGCCGCAGGTCGCCGGCGTCCAGCGCCGTACGACCGGGTCCGCAGGCCGGCGCCGGCGGCGGCGCGCGGCGGTGCGCCGGGCGCCGGGGTCGTCGGCGCAGGAGACGAGGAAGCCGTCCGGGTCGATCCGCCGGGCGAACTGCTCGAAGACGAGCGCGACCTGCTCGGCCGTGCCGTGCTGGTCGAGGTGGTCGGCCTCGACGTTGGTGACCACCGCCGCGTACGGCGAGAGCAGCAGGAACGAGCCGTCGCTCTCGTCGGCCTCGGCGACGAACAGCGTCGCCGGTGCCGTCGGCGGCGTTGACCCCGGAGCTCGGCCAGGTCGCCGCCGATCGCGTACGCCGGGTCGGCGCCGCAGGCCTGCGCCGCGGTCACCAGCATCGAGGTGGTCGAGGTCTTGCCGTGCGTGCCGGCGATCGCGATGCCGCGCCGGCCGGCCATCACCGCGGCCAGCGCCGCGGCCCGGCGCAGCACCCGCAGCCCGCGCCGGTGCGCCTCGACCACCTCGGGGTTGGCGTCCCGGATCGCGGTCGAGACGACCACCGTGTCCACGCCGGCCGACGTTCGCCGCGTCGTGTCCGATGTGGACGGTGGCGCCGAGCGGCGCGGAGCGCCGGCCGAGGTGGCCGACTCGCGGGCGTCGCTGCCGGAGACCGGCACGCCGCGGGCGAGCAGGATCCGGGCGATGCCGCTCATGCCGGCGCCGCCGATGCCGACGAAGTGCACCTTGCCGAGCTCGGCCGCCGCGGTCCTGGTCATCCCGCCGACCCGGTCCCGGCGCCCGGCCCGGCCGCCGCCGGCGCGCCGGCGAGCTCGAGCACCAGCCGGGCCAGCGCCACGTCCGCGTCCCGGTGCCCGAGCGCGCTCGCCGCCTTGGCCATCGCCTCCAGCCGCGCCGGGTCGGCCAGGATCGGCGGCAGCGTGCGCGGCCAGCCACTCCGGCGTGCAGCTGCGCGTCGTCGACCATCAGCCCGCCGCCGGCGGCGACGATCGGCTCGGCCAGCAGCCGCTGCTCGCCGTTGCCGTGCGGCAGCGGCACGTACGCCCCGGGCAGGCCGACCGCGGTCAGCTCGGCGCAGGTGTTCGCCCCGGACCGGCACAGCGCCAGGTCGGCGGCCGCGTAGGCCAGCTCCATCCGGTCCAGGTACGGCACCAGCACGTACGGCGGGTCGCCGGGGGCGACGGTCGGCGCCGGCAGCTCGTTGCGCGGGCCGGCCGCGTGCAGCACCTGGACGCCGGCCGCTGGCCAGCGCGGCGGCCGCGCCGATCGCCGCCGTGTTGAGCGTCCGCGCGCCCTGCGAGCCGCCGGTGACCAGCAGCGTCGGCAGGTCCGCGTCGCAGCCCGAACGCGGCCAGGCCCTCGTCCCGGCGGGCGGCCCGGTCCAGCGTGGCGATCTCCGGTCCGCAGCGGCAGGCCCGAGCGTCACGGCGCTGCGCAGGCCGGGGTGCCGTCGGCGGCGGTGACCACCCGGGCCGCGAACCGGGCGCCGAGCCGGTTGGCCAGCCCGGCCCGCGGGTTGGCCTCGTGCACGACGATCGGGATCCCGCGCCGGCGGGCGGCCAGGTAGGCCGGCGCCGAGACGTATCCGCCGAAGCCGACCACGACGTCGGCGCGCGACCCGGTCCAGCACGGCGCCGCGGCCGCCTTGACCGCGGCCGCGCAGCCGGCCGGGCAGCCGCAGCAGCGCTCGGGGTCGGCTTGCGCGGCAGCGGCACCCGCGGCACCAGCTCCAGCGGGTAGCCCCGGGCCGGCACCAGGCTGGCCTCCAGCCCGCGGGAGGTGCCGAGCGCGGTGATCACGGTGCCCGGCGCGCAGCCGGCGCAGCGCGTCGGCGGTGGCCAGCAGCGGCGTCGACGTGCCCGGCCGAGCCGCCGCCGGCGAGCACGACGGAGACGTGTCGGGTCATCGGCGGCGGGCCTCCCGGCGTGGGCTGGTCTGGCGGGACGGTCGGTGCCGATCCTGCCGTGCTCGACGCCGGTGCGGCTCACCCGTCCTCCCGGCGCCGGTCACCCGATCGGTCGACCCGCCGGCGGGGCCGCTCCCGTGGCAGCCCGCGGCGCCGGCATCCGCAGCAGCTTGGCCACTCGGCCCCGCTGGGCCAGCTGTGCGGCCGCCGCCGGCTCGTGCCGGGCGAACGAGGCGAGCATGCCCAGCGCGAAGACCGTCACCAGCAGCGACGTGCCGCCGGCCGAGATCAGCGGCAGCGGCACGCCGGTGACCGGCAGCAGCCCGCTGACGTAGCCCATGTTGAGCACCGCCTGACCGACGATCCAGACCGTCACCGCCGCCGCGACCAGCCGGGCGAACGGGTCGGCCGAGCGGCGGGCGACCCGAAGCCCCGCGTACGCCAGCGCCGCGTACAGCAGCAGCACGACCAGGCCGCCGATCAGGCCGAGCTCCTCGCCGATCACCGCGAAGATGTAGTCGGTGTGCGCCTCGGGCAGGTTGAGCCACTTCGCCCGGCCCTGGCCGAGCCCGACCCCGAACAGCCCGCCCGACGACAGCGAGGACAGCCCCAGCAGCGGCTGGAACCCGGTGCCGGTCGGGTCCGCGGTCGGGTCGAGGAAGTGCGCCACCCGGGCGAACCGGTAGGGCTCGACGACGGCGAGCGCGGCCACCGCGACCGCGGCCAGTCCGAGCAGCGCGCCGAAGATCCGCCCCGGCGCGCCGACCGTCCACAGCAGACCGAACAGCACCATCGCGAAGCACAGCGAGGTGCCGAGGTCCGGCTCCAGCACGACCAGCGCCGCCATCAGCGCGGCGACCGGCACCAGCGGCATCAGCAGGTGCCTGGCCTGGCCGAGCAGCCGCTGCTTGCGCACCAGCAGGTCGGCGCCCCACAGCGCCAGCGCGAGCTTGGCCAGCTCGGCCGGCTGCATCTGGATCGGCCCGACGTCCAGCCAGCGCTGCGCGCCGTTGACGTTGAGCCCGACGCCGGGGACCAGCACCGCGGCCAGCAGCACCAGGCTCACCAGCAGCGCCGGGTAGGCCAGCCGCCGGTAGACCCGCGGCGAGAGCCGCACCCCGAGCCAGAACACCGGCACGGCCAGCGCGACCCAGACCGCCTGCCCGGTGAACACCGAGTAGGCGCTGCCGGTCTCCTGGTAGGACTTGACCATCGAGGCCGACAGCACCATCACCAGGCCGAGCCCGAGCAGCAGCCCGGTGCTGACCAGGATCAGGTGCAGCGAGGTCAGCGGGCGGTCCAGCAACGACGACGCGTCGTCGGCCGGCTCGGTCGGCGCGGCGGCGGTCGCGGTCACGGCGTCCGCCAGCGCGCGCACCGCCGCGACGAACGCGTCCCCGCGGGCCTTGTAGTCCCGGAACATGTCCATCGAGGCGGCGGCCGGCGCCAGCAGCACCGTGTCCCCGGGCCCGGCCAGCGCCGCGGCCACCTCCACCACCTCGGACATTGCTCCATCGTCGGTCCTGGAGACGGTCACCACCGGGAGGTTGGGGGCGTGTCGCGTGATCGCCGTGGCCAGCGCGGCGCGGTCGGCGCCCAGCAGCACCGCGCCCGCGAGCCGGCCGGCGACCTGCGCGACCAGATCGTCGACCGGCGCGCCCTTGAGCAGCCCGCCGGCGATCCAGACGACCCGGTCGTACGAGGCCAGCGAGGCCAGCGCGGCGTGCGGGTTGGTGGCCTTGCTGTCGTCGACGTACGCGGACACCGGCGACCTCGGCGACCGGCTCGTTGCGATGCGGGTCCGGGACGAACGCACGCAGCCCCTGCCCCGACCGCCGCCGGGTCGACGCCGTGCGCGCGGGCCAGCGCGGCCGCGGCCAGCGCGTTGGCGACGTTGTGCGGTCCGGCCGGGCGGACCTCGGTCGCGGTCGCCAGCTCGCCCCCGCCGAACGCGCGGTCGACCAGCCGGCCGGCGAGCACGCCGAGCTGGTCCGGCCCGGGCTCGGCCAGCGTGAACGAGACCTGCCGGCCGGGCGCGGCGGCCAGCCGGCGGGCCACCTCGGGGTCGTCGGCGTTGCCGACCGCCACGGTCTTCTCGCCGGCCCAGATCAGCTGCTTGGCCGCCGCGTACGCCTCGAAGCCGCCGTGCCAGTCGAGGTGGTCCGGGGCGAGGTTGAGGATCGCCGCCGCGGCCGGGCGCACCGACGGGGCCGAGTGCAGCTGGAAGCTGGACAGCTCGACGGCCAGCACGTCGTACGGGGGGTCGGCGGTGACCGCCTCGACCACCGGCAGGCCGACGTTGCCGGTGGCGACGGCCCGCTCGCCGGCGGCGCGCAGCATCGACTCCAGCATCCGTACGGTGGTGGTCTTGCCGTTGGTGCCGGTCAGCGCGAGCCAGGGCGCCGGCGTCCGGGCCGCGCAGCCGCCAGGCCAGCTCGACCTCGCCGATCACCTCGACGCCGGCCGCGGCGGCCGTGGTCAGCAGCGCGGCGTCCGGCCGCCAGCCCGGCGAGGCGACGAGCAGGTCGGTGCCGATCGGCGGCGCCTGCGCGTCGAGCGCGATCGCCGCTCCCCGGCCGCCAGCGCCTCGGTCCGCGCCGACGCCGGCCCGGTCCACGACGGTGACCGCCGCGCCCAGCCGCAGCAGCGCCCTGGCCGCCGCCTCCCCCGACACGCCGGCCCCCGCGACCACCACCCGCCGGCCGGTCCAGCCGGTCATCGCCGGGACCCTCCGCCGCCCCGGCCCGCGTAGCAGAGACGAGCGAGCGCGGCCGGCGGGCGCGGGGAAGGAGCTCATCCCGGCAGCCCGTACGAGATGAACTCGGCGTAGAACAGGCCGAGCCCGAAGGCGACGGCGAGGCCGGCGATGATCCAGAACCGGACGATGACCGTGGTCTCCGCCCAGCCGGCCAGCTCGAAGTGGTGGTGGATCGGCGCCATCTTGAACACCCGTTTCCGGCGCGTCTTGAACACCGCGACCTGGATGATCACCGACAGCGTCTCGACCACGAACAGCCCGCCGAGCACGACGAGCAGCAGCTCGGTGCGGGACACGATCGCGATCCCGGCGACCAGCCCGCCGAGCGCCAGCGAGCCGGTGTCGCCCATGAAGATCCGGGCCGGCGCCGCGTTCCACCACAGGAAGCCGAAGCAGGCCGCCATCGCCGACGGCCGCGATCAGCGCGATGTCCAGCGGGTCGCGCGCCTCGTAGCAGCCGGCCCGGGCGAACGCCTCGCACGCGTTGCGGAACTGGTAGAAGGAGATCGCCGTGTACGCGCCGAAGACCATCGCGGAGGCGCCCGCGCACAGCCCGTCCAGCCCGTCGGTGAGGTTGACCGCGTTCGACGTGCCGCTGATCACCAGGTAGGCGAAGGCGACGAACACGACCGCGCCGAAGCTGATCTGCGGGATGTCCCGGACGTACGACAGGTGCACCGACGCCGGGCTGAGCCCGGCCGCGTCCTTGAACTGCAGCGCCAGCACCGCGAACGAGATCCCGACGCCGAGCTGGCCGATCAGCTTCGCGGTCGCCGACAGCCCGAGGCTGCGCTGCTTGCGGATCTTGATGAAGTCGTCCAGGAAGCCGACCACGCCCATGCCGGTGAACAGGTAGAGCAGCAGCAGCCCGGTCGCGCTCGGCCCGGATCCGGAGGAGAACAGGTGCGAGGCGAAGTATCCGATCAGGGTGGCGATGATGATCACCGTGCCGCCCATGGTCGGCGTGCCCCGCTTGGCCATGTGCGACTGCGGGCCGTCGTCGCGGATCTCCTGCCCGAAGCCCTCCCGGCGGAACAGCCGGATCGCCAGCGGCGTGCACAGGATCGAGACGAGCAGCGACACCAGCGCCGCGACGAGGACCGACCTCACCGAAGCCGCCCCGACCGGCTCGGCCAGCGCGAGCGCGACCCGTTCCAGGCCGGCGGCCCGGCTCGCCTTCACCAGCACCACGTCCTCCGGGCGCAGCTGGGCCCGCAGCAGCGCGATGGCCGCGTCCGCGTCGTCGACGTGCACAGCTCCTTCACGCGCGGCGGCGTACAACCGTTGCGCGTCGGGCCCGACGACCACGACCCGGTCGACGCCGAGCTCGGCGGTGAGCTCGCCGACGCGGCGGTGCTCGTCGGCCGCGGACGCGCCCAGCTCGGCCATCTCGCCGAGCACCGCCCAGGACCGCCGGCCCCGTGCCATCGTGGTCAGCGCCCGCAGCGCCGCCGCCATCGACTCCGGGTTGGCGTTGTAGGCGTCGTTGACGACGAGCACCCCGTCCGGCCGCTCGGTGACCTCCATCCGCCACCGGGACAGCGCCCGGGCCCGGCCGAGCGCGTCGGCCACCGCCGGCAGCGGCATGCCGAGCTCGAGCGCGACCGCGGCGGCGGCCAGCGAGTTGCCGACCTGGTGCTCGCCGTGCACGGCCAGCGTCACCGGCACCGACCCGGCCGCCGTCACCAGCTCGTACGAGGGGGTGCCGCGCTCGTCCAGGGTCACGTCCGACCGCGCGCACGTCGGCGGCGTCGGCCAGGCCGACAGTGACCACCCGGGCGGCGGTCCGGTCGGCCATCGCCAGCACCAGCGGGTCGTCGGCGTTGAGCACCGCGACGCCGTCCGCGGGCAGCGCCTCGACCAGCTCGCCCTTGGCCAGGGCGATGTTCTCCCGGCTGCCGAACTCGCCCAGGTGCGCGGTGCCGACGTTGAGCACCACGCCGATCCGCGGCCGGGCGATCCGGGTCAGCCAGGCCATGTGCCCGATCCCGCGGGCCGACTTCTCCAGCACCAGGTAGCGGGTGTCCACAGTGGACCGCAAGCACGGTGTACGGGTGGCCGAGCTCGTTGTTGAACGACCCGGGCGGCGCCACCGTCGGCCCCAGCTCGGCCAGCAGCTGGGCCAGCAGGTCCTTGGTCGAGGTCTTGCCGCTCGACCCGGTCAGCCCGACGACCGTGACGTCCGGCAGCCGGTCCAGCACCGCCCGGGCCAGCTCGGCCAGCGCCGCCGGCACGTCCGGCACGACGACCGCGGGCACCCCGACCGGCCGGGCCGCGAGCACGCCGACCGCACCGGCCGCCGACCGCGCCGGCGGCGTGCTCGTGCCCGTCGACCCGCTCGCCGGCCAGCGCCACGAACAGCCCGCCGGGCCGGATCCGGCGCGAGTCCAGCTCGACGTCGCCGGTCACCGGGACCTTGGGTCGGGGACGTCGTGCAGCTCGCCGCCGACCGCGTCGGCGACCTCGGCCAGCGTCAGCGGGATCACCGGCCGACGCTCCCGGTCAGCTCCTCCAGCGCCGCCCGCAGCACCGCCCGGTCGTCGAACGGGTGCACCACGCCGCCGATCTCCTGTCCCTGCTCGTGGCCCTTGCCGGCGACCACGACCGCGTCCCCGGGCCGGGCCCGGCGGACCGCCTCGACGATCGCCGACCGCCGGCCGCCGACCTCGACCACCTCGCCCCGGTCCCGGCACGCCCAGCGCACCGGCCAGCACCGCGGCCCGGATCGCCGCCGGGTCCTCCGAGCGCGGGTTGTCGTCGGTGACCAGCAGGACGTCGGCACCGGCCGCCCCGGCCGCGCCCATCAGCGGCCGCTTCTCCCGGTCCCGGTCGCCGCCGGCGCCGAGCACCAGGATGATCCGGCCGGCCACCCCCGGGCGGAGCGCGTCGAGCAGCCGCGCCACCGCGTCCGGGCTGTGCGCGTAGTCGACCACCGCGACGTACCCCTGGCCGTAGTCGACCTTCTCCATCCGGCCGGGCACGCCGCGGGTGGCCACGCCGCCGGCCGCGGTCAGCGCGGGCACGCCGACGGTGGCCAGCGTCGCGATCGCCAGCAGCCCGTTGGCCACGTTGAACGTGCCGGGCATCCGGACCAGCGCCGGCAGGTCGACCCCGCCCGGACCGAGCACCCGGAAGCCGGTCGACCCGCCGGCGCCCGGCCCGACCTCGACCGCCCGCCAGTCGGCGGTCGGGTCGCCGGCCGCGGACACGGTCACCGTGCCCGGCTTGACCAGCCGCCGCCCGTACGGGTCGTCGACGGTGACGACCTCGTGCTCGCAGCGCCCGTCGAACAGCAGCGCCTTGGCCGCGAAGTAGCTGTCCATGTCGCGGTGGAAGTCGAGGTGGTCCTGGGACAGGTTGGTGAACGCGCCGGCGGTGAACCGGGTGCCGTCCACCCGGCCGAGCGCCAGCGCGTGGCTGGACACCTCCATGGCGACCGCGGTCACCCCGCGCTCGGCCATCGCCGCGAAGGCCGCCTGCAGGTCGGTCGCCTCCGGCGTGGTGCGGGTGCTCGGCACCGACTCGCCGGCCACCCGGGTCTCGATCGTGCCGACCAGCCCGGTGGTGTGGCCGGCCGCCCGCAGCCCCTCCTCCAGCAGGTACGCCGTGGTGGTCTTGCCGTTGGTGCCGGTCACGCCGACCACCAGCATGCCGCCGGTCGGGTCGCCGCAGACCGCCGCGGCCAGCGCGCCGAGCAGCGCCCGCGGCTCGTCGGCGACCAGCACCGGCAGCCCGGTCGGCGGCGGCCAGCTCGGCGCCGGCCGGGTCGGTGTAGACCGCGGTGGCGCCGGCCGCGGCGGCCACGCCGGCGAACCGGGCACCGTGCGTGCGCGAGCCCGGCAGCGCCGCGAGAAGGTCACCGGGGCGCACTGCGGACGAGTCGTGCGTGATGCCCGTGACGACCGCATCACGGTCCGGAACCGGCAAGCCGACGGCGATCGCGAGCTCGGCCAGGTGGTGCGGCCGCGGCCGGAGCGGCCGCAGCGGCGTGGTGCCGGACACGGGGGGCAACCCTAGTCCACAGACAACTTCAGGTTCGGGACGGGCGTGCCCGTCGGCGGCACCTTGCGGGCGGTCAGGGCGTACGACATGACGTCGTGGAAGAGCGGGGCCGCGACCGACCCGCCCTCGCCGCCGCCCGGCGGCTCGGTGATCACCACGGACATGACCAGCTCCGGCTTGTCCGCCGGCGCGATCCCGGCGAACGTCGCCCAGTAGCCGCCGCCCGAGTAGCACTTGCAGGCCGGGTTCGGCCGCTGCGCGGTGCCGGTCTTGCCGGCCACCCGGTACTCGTCGATCGCCGCCTTCGGCGCCGTCCCGCCCTTGGCCACCACGGCCTCGAGCATCGTCCGTACGGTCCGGGCCGCCTGCGGCGAGATCACCGTGGTCCGCTGCGGCGCGCTGGTCGGCACGGCCTTGCCGTCCGGGCCGATGATCGACTTGACGATCCGCGGCTGCACCCGGACGCCGTCGTTGGCGATCGTCTGGTACATCCCGGCCAGCTGCAGCGGGGTCATCGACAGCCCCTGCCCGATCGGCAGGTTGCCGAACGTCGTGCCCGACCAGGTGTCCGGCGCCGGCAGGATCCCGGGGCTCTCCCCGGGCAGCTCGATCCCGGTCCGCTGGCCGATCCCGAACTTGCGCTCGGTGTCGTAGAACTGCGCCGGGCCGACCCGGTCCCTGGCGATCATCAGGGTGCCGACGTTGCTGGACTTCGCCAGCACGCCGGTCGCGGTCCAGTGCTCGGGGGCGTGGTACCAGGCGTCGTGCACGACGTGGTCGGCCACCTGGATCGAGTCCGGCACCGTCATCGGGGTGGTCGGGGTGATCTTCTTGTGCTCCACCGCGGCGGAGAACGTGACCACCTTGTTGGCCGAGCCGGGCTCGACCGGTGCCTGCACGACCGGGTTGGTCCGGTTGCTCCGGGGCGGACTTCGACGGGTTCTGCGCGTCGTACGTCGGTGCGGTCGCCATCGCGAGCACCTCGCCGGTGTGCGCGTCCAGGATCACCGCCTGGCCGCTGGACGCCTTCGCCTTCTGCACGGCGGCGGCCAGCCCGTTCTGCAGCTGATACTGCAGGTCCTGGTCGAGGGTCAGCTGCACGGTGGAGCCCGGGACGGCGGCGGTCTCCTGCCGCAGCCCGCCGGGGATCTGCAGGCCGTTGCTGCCGCGCTCCACCTCGAGCCGGCCGTCGGTGCCCTTGAGCGCGCCGTTGTACTTCGACTCGATGCCGCCGAGGCCGCCCTCGTCGTTGGTGTAGCCGACCACCGCGGCGGCCAGGTCGTGGCCGGGGTAGATGCGCTGCGAGGTGTCCTCGGCGCCGATCCCGCCCAGGTTGAGCGCGAGCACCTCGGCCGCCTCGGCCGGGGACAGGTTGCGGGCCAGCGGGACGTACCGGGTGTGCGGCTTGGACAGCAGCGGCAGCAGCGTCGCGACCGTCGTCTTCAGCTTCGTCGCCAGCGCGGTGGCGGTGCCGATCCGGTCGGTCACCTCGGTCGGGTCGGCGAAGATCGTCCGGGCCGCGACGGAGTACGCCAGCGGCTGGCCGTCGCGGTCGACGATCGAGCCGCGGGTGGCCGGGATCGTGGTCGGGTAGAGCAGCCGCTGCTCGGTGCGGGCGGCGAAGTGCTCGCTGTCGAAGCCCTGCAGCTGGACCAGCCGGC
This sequence comes from uncultured Actinomycetota bacterium, assembly GCA_963770145.1. Classification (GTDB taxonomy): domain Bacteria; phylum Actinomycetota; class Actinomycetes; order Mycobacteriales; family CADCTP01; genus CADCTP01. The sequence continues at coordinate 822,944 of CAVYOJ010000014.1, forward strand.
CGCCGAGGACGACCAGCAGGGTGCAGACCGCGGCGAAGCCGACGCCGAGGCGGCGGCCGGGGTCGCCGAGCCGGAGCAGTCGCGACCGCCCCGGACGCCGCGGCGGTCGGCCGCCGCCGCCCGTGCGACGCGACGCCTTGCCGACCCGGGTCGCCCCGCCCCGCGCCCTGCCGCCGCCACCCGACACGTCCCGCGTCGCCTTGGTGCGGCTCGCGGTCTGCGCGGTGCGGCCGGCCGAGCCGCCGCGGGTTGCGGTGCCGGTGCGGCTCGTCGTGCCGGTGCTGGCGCTCGTCGGTCGGCCCGTGGTCGAGCCGCGGGTGCGCGTTGCCCGGGCCGGGTCCGGTCGGCTGCCGGTGGCTCGGGACGGGTGGTGGTCGCCGAGGCGGAGGCGCGGGTGCCGGTTGCCGGGGCCGCGGCGCGATCGGCTGCCGGTCGGCTCGGGATCGGGTCGGTGGTCGCCGAGGCGGAGGCGCGGGTGCCCGTTGCCGGGGCCGCGGTGGATCGGCCGCCGGTGGCTCGGGATCGGGTGGTGGTCGCCGGCGGCGCGGCTGCCGCGTCGCCGGGGTCGCGGTGGATCGGCTGCCGGTGGCTCGCGATCGGGTGGTGGTCGCCGGGCGGCGCGGGTGCCGGTTGCCGGGGCCGCGGTGGATCGGCTGCCGGTGGCTCGCGATCGGGTGGTGGGCGCCGGGGCGGCGCCGCGGGTGCCGGTGCCGAGGGAGGTCATCGTGCGGCCGCCGGTCGAGCGCGAGCGGGCCGGCGTGGCCGCGCGGGCGGTGGGAGCGGCCGGGCGCGGCGTGGCTGCCCGGCCGCCGGCGGCGACACTGCCGCCGGCAGCCGGGCCAGGGGCGCGGGTCCGACCGAAGCCGAACCCGGACGAGGTGCTGCCGGCCGCGCCGCTGCCGCGTGAGGGGTGGGACGGAGCGGCGCGGCCGGCGCCGGTCGGGGGGCGACCGGCTGGGCGGGAGTCTGAGCCACCGGTCCACGCGCCGCCGGCGGCACCGGCGTACGGGTCGAACTGGGTCACCGGGTCCCTCCTGGTGTCGGCGTGGGCTTCGGGCTGGTGCGGGCCGTGGTCCGCGGGGTCGGGGTGGGTCTCGGTGTCGTCCGCGGCGTCGGGCTCGCCCCCGGTCCGGGCGTGGTCCGGGCCGACGGCGTGGCGCCGGGCCGCGGGCTGCCGCCCGGCGTGGGGGTCGCCCCGGGACGCGCGCCGGACGGCGTCGCCGTGGGCGTCGGGGTCGGCTTCGGCGGCGGGGGCGGCGAGGTCGCCGGCACCGGCGAGCCCTGCACCCGGGCCGTGCCGCCGGGCCCGACGACGAGGAACCCGGGCTCGCCGCCCTGCACCAGACCCAGCTGGCGGGCTCGCTTGGCCAGCTCGCCGGGCGCCTCGGAGGCGGCGACGTCGCGGGCCAGCCCCTGCTCGCGGATCGACAGTGCGCGGTTGTCCTGCTGCAGGGTCCGCAGGGTGAACGCGTCCGCGCTCGAGGCCGAGCTGAGCAGGAGCAGGCTGACCAGGCCGCCGCCGAGCAGCGCGAGCACCAGCAGCACGAACGGGGTCTTCGGGGCCTGCGGAGCGTGCCCCGCGACCAGCCGCAGCACCGGCGCCGTCCGCCGCGCGGTCTCCGGCCGAGCACCGCCGCCCCGGCCGCCCTTCCCGCGCGCCCCGCTCGGGCCCCGACCCGCCCCCGCGCCCTTTCCCGGCTGCCGTGACCGTGCCCGCGGCGCCGCCCCGCGTGACCTTGCCCGCGGCCGTGACCTTGCCCGCGGCGCTGCCCGCCGTGACCTTGCCCGCCGCACGGCCCGCCGCGACCTTGCCCGCCGCACCGCCCGCCGCGACCTTGCCCGCCGCACGGCCCGCCGCGACCTTGCCCGCCGCACCGCCCGCCGTGACCTTGCCCGCCGCACGGCCCGCGGTGACCTTGCCTGCCGCAGTGCGCGCCGTGACTTTCGCCGCGGCGACTTTCCCGCGGCGGCCTTCCCCGCGGCACGGCCCGCCGCGACCTTCCCGGCCGTGGCCTTCCCGGCCGTGCCGGCCGTCGCGCCGCTCCGCCGCGGCGCCGCACCGGACCCCGGCCGCGGCGACGCCGCGGACGGCCATCCCGACCGGCCGCCGAACCGGTCGCCGCGGCCCGGGTCGCGGGTGCTCCGGTCCCGCTGGCCCGGCGGGAGGCCGCGCTGGTCGTCGGCCGCGGGTGCTGGCTCCCGTGCCGGCGGTGCGACCGGACGAGCGCCGGGCGGCCGCGTCGCTGCCGCCGGTCCGGGTCGTCCTCGGGAGCCGAGCCGGGAGCGCGGCCGGATGCGGCGGTTCGCGGGTCGGCGCTGGCGGGAGCTGCCGGACGGGTGGAGCGGCGGGTCCGGCTGTCGGTCGAGCCGGTGCCGGGACTCTGGACCAGGTCGCGGAGCCAGCTTCGGCGGGCCGGCGGCTGCATGGTGCGGCCGGTGCCGCCCGCGGGCCGGGTGGGCGTGGCGGTCCGGGCCTGGATGCCGCGGACAGACGACGAGCCGCCGCCGCGGACCGACGCGGAGCCGCCACCACGGACAGATGACCCGCCACCGCCGGGACCGACGGCGAGCCGCCACCGCGGACGGACGGCGACCCGCCGCCCCGGGCAGACGGGGATCCGGAGGCCGCGGGTGGACGGGGGCTCGGCAACACCCGGCGCGCGCGGGGAAGTTGCGCGGCCGGGTGCGCCGAGGCTCTGGGTGGCCGGCGACCGGGCCGGCGACGAGGCCGGCGACGGGGTCGCCGGCGGAGGCAGCGGCGGCGGCAGCGCCCCACCGGGCAGCGGCCCTCCGGACGGACCGCCGGAGGACGCACCGGACCCGTACGGGTTCATGCCGCCTCCCGGATCCGCTCGGCGGCCCGCAACCGCGCGGACGCGCCCGCGGGTTGGCGGCGATCTCCGCCTCGGTCGGCGGCTCGGCCCCGCGGGTCAGCACCCGCAGCGTCGGCGCGGCCGACGGCAGCGGCACCGGCAGCCCGGGCGGCGACGTGTCCCGGGCCCGGTCGGCGAACGCCCGCTTGACGATCCGGTCCTCCAGCGAGTGGTAGCTGAGCACGACGACCCGCCCGCCGACCCGCACCGCGTCGATCGCGGCCGGCAGCGCGGCCTCGAGCGCCGCCAGCTCCCGGTTGACCTCGATCCGCAGCGCCTGGAAGGTGCGCTTGGCCGGGTTGCCGCCGGTACGCCGGGCCGCGGCCGGGATCGCCTCCCGGACCAACGACACCAGCTCCGCCGACGACCCGATCGGCGCGACCGACCGGGCCCGCACGATCGACTGCGCGATCCGCCGGGCGAACCGCTCCTCGCCGTACTCCCGCAGCACCCGGGTCAGCTCGTCCACCGAGTAGCCGTTGACGACGTCCGCCGCGGTCGCCCCGGCCGACGACATCCGCATGTCCAGCGGCGCGTCCTGCGCGTACGCGAACCCGCGCCGGGCCTCGTCCAGCTGCAGCGACGACACCCCGAGGTCGAACAGCACCCCGTCGACCCGCGCGACCCCGGCCGCGGCCAGCACCGCCGGCAGCGAGTCGTACACGGCCTGGTGCAGCGAGACGCGCTCGCCGAACGGAGCGAGCCGGGCGCCGGCCAGCCGCAGCGCCTCGGGGTCCCGGTCGATCCCGACCAGCCGCAGCCCGGGGTGCGCCGCCAGCAGCGCCTCCGCGTGCCCGCCCAGCCCGAGCGTCGCGTCCACGGCGACCGCCCCCGGCCGGTCGAGCGCGGGCGCCAGCAGCGCGAGCACCCGGTCCCGAAGGACCGGCACGTGCGTCGGCACCCCGCCCACCTCGACCCCCCTGGAGGATGTCGCCCCCGTGACTGAACTGACCCCTACGGACGCCGTCGTGCGCCCAGGACCCCGCCCGCTCGCCGGCGCCTGACACCGGGGAAGTGATGTCAGGAAGCCGGGGCCCGCCCGGGTCGCCTGGCGCCGGGGAAGTGACGTCAGGAGACCGGCCGGAGCGGGGGGAGACCTCGCCGTACGACGGCCGCTCAGAGCACCCCGGGCAGCACCTCCTCCTCCAGCTCGGAGAAGGCCTGCTCCCGGTCGGCCAGGTAGCTCTCCCAGGCCGCGGTGTCCCAGACCTCGACCCGCGTGTTCGCGCCGATGACGACGCAGTCCTTGGTCAGCCCGGCGTACTCGCGCAGCGCCGGCGGGATCGTGATCCGGCCCTGCTTGTCCGGCACCTCGTCCGAGGCGCTGGCGAAGAACACCCGGCTGTAGTCCCGGACCGCCTTCTGCGTCACCGGCGCCTGCGACATCGCCTCGGTGACCCGCTGGAACTCGGCCATCGGGAACACGTAGAGGCATCGCTCCTGCCCCTTGGTGATCACGATGCCCTCCGCCAGCTCGTCCCGGAACTTGGCCGGCAGGAAGAGCCGGCCCTTGTCGTCGAGCCGTGGCGAATGGGTGCCGAGGAACACGGCCCCACCTCCGCTCGACCCGTCGAGGTGGTCTCCGAGGGCGGGCCGGTGGCCCCCTCGTCCTCCACCGCGCGCCACTGTACCCCACTTCGCCCCACCTGACCCTCCCTTCGCTGACCCAGGGCTCCACCCCGCTCCCGGACGCCCCGCTCGTCACCCGATCGATGCCGTGACGAAATGCCGGATTAGGTAGTAATATCCCGTCCGTCCGGAACGACTATGGATCGTCCCGAGCGGAGGTGGGGAGGCATGGGGAACGTGGCGTACGGCTGGATCGGCGCGGGCGCGGCGAGCGCGGTGGCGGACCCGGCGGAGCGGGCCGAGCGGGCGCCGTCGCTGGTGGTCTCGACGGCGCACTCGACCCTCGGCGCGGTCCGCCGCCGCCAGGTCCGGGTCGGCGAGGTGACCGTGCTGCTCGCGCCGGGCCCGCCCGGCTGGGTGCGGGAGGCCGGTGGTCGACGAGATCGACCTCGGCGCGCACCTGGCGGCCGAGCTCGACCTCGCCGGCCGCGGCGGCGAGGACGACGCCGGGCGAGCGCTGGGGCGGCACGCTGCCGGTCGCGCGCTACGCGGCGTTCCGGACGGCGGACCCGGGCGACGCCGACACGCTCGCCCGCGCGGCCGGCTGCCCGCCCGAGCTGGTCCGCTCGCTGGCCGGCCCGGTCGCGCTCGGCCGGGTCGAGGTGGTCCGCCGGGACGGCGCGGCCCGGCCCACCGGCCCGAGCAGGGTCGTCACCGACGAGCTGGCCTGGGTCGACGGCGGAGCCGACGGGTTGTGGACGGTGCGCCCGGGCGGCCCGGACGACGTCGCGATCGACCGCGGCGGCGCGGCCGAGGTGGCGGCCGCGCTGGCCGGCATGGTCCGGGCGGCGGAGGGCTGCTGATGGCCGGGCGGGAGAAGGCGGCGGAGATCGCCGACGACCTGGAGCAGCTCGGCCACGAGCTGCGGTCGGAGTTCAACCGGGCGGTCCGCACGATCGCGCCGGTGACGTTCTCCGGGCCGGTCGCGCAGCTGTTCGACCGGCGGCTGCGGGCGCACCTCGCCGAGCTCAACGCGATCCTCGCCACGATGGGCGTGGCCACCGACGACCTGCGCATCATCGGCCGCTCGGACGGCGAGCTGGGCCTGCGCCGGCGCAGCACCGGCTACCGCAAGGACCCCGGCAAACCCGGCACCCACACCCGGCCGGCGGCCGCCCCGCAAGGACCTGCCCTCGCAATACCGCCAGCTGCTACCGCTGGTGGAACGCTCGGCCACGAGGACACCACGTCTCCCCCGCCCTGCTGCTGGCGATCATGGATCGGGAGACCGGCGACCCGCGCAGGATCGGGTTCGGCGGCCGCAACCCGGCCGTCACCAACGGCAACGACTTCGGGCTCATGCAGATCAACCGGGCGGCCCACCCCGACTTCTTCGCCCACCACGACTGGCGTGACCCGGCCGCCAACATCGACTACGGCGCCGGGGTGATCGCCGCCGACCTGCGGCACTACGACGGCGACGTCACCAGGGCGGCCGCCGCGTACAACGCCGGGCCGGGCAACGTCGACCGCGCGCTCGCCGCCGGCCACAGCGCCGACTCGGTCACCGCCGGCGGCGACTACGGCAGCGACGTCGCCCGCCGGTACGAGCACTTCAGGCGGGTCCTGGGGCGGGGGAAGGGCTGAGCATGTCCGAGTACGACATCCAGGGGCTCGCCGCGGCCGCGCCGGTGTTCACCGCCGCCGCGCAGCAGGGCGAGGCCGCGGCGCGCGCGATCACCAGGCTGCGGGCCGGTCAGCAGAGCGCCAAGGCGAGGTTGCCGGTCGACCTGTCCGGGCTCGACGCCCGGCTGCGGTCCTGGGCCGAGGAGGTCGGCCGCAGCGCCGAGCTGCTGCACGGACCGCGACCGAGGTCGGCGACGTGGACCGGCGGGCGGCGCTGGAGCTGTCCGCGGCGCACGCGCCGGTCCCGCGCGCGGGCAAGGCCGACCGGCCGGCCGGGGTCGGGCTGCACCGCGGCGACAGCGGGGCCGCGGTGCGGGCGCTGCAGCGGCGGCTGCTCGCCGCCGGCGCCGACCCGGGGCCGGTGGACGGCAGGTTCGGCCCGCGGACCGAGGCGGCGGTGCGGGCCTTCCAGCGGGCGCACCACCTGGACGTCACCGGCCGGGCCGACCTGGACACCGCGACCGCGCTGCTCAACCAGCCGGTACGGGTGCTGCCGCCGACGCCGCACGGCAGCAACGGCCGGCTGCCGGCCGGCGAGCTGACCGGCGTCGGCGACGGCGAGCGGATGTACCTGCCCGCCGCGCAGGCCTTCGATCGCATGGACGCCGCGGCCACCGCGGCCGGGCACGACCTGCACGTCAACAGCGGCTACCGGACGTACGCGGAGCAGGCGGCGCTCTACCAGGCGTACCGGAACGGGACGGGCAACCTGGCCGCGGCGCCGGGCCACAGCACGCACGGGCTGGGCCTGTCCGCGGACATCCAGGTGACCGATCCGGCGACGCTGCGCTGGCTGCGCGCGCACGCCGGGACGTACGGGTTCGTCAACGACGTACCGAGTGAGGCATGGCACTGGACCTGGCGCCCCTGACCCGGCGAACCGGGCCAGGGGCGGGACAGGTCAGCACCCCGCTGGCTACTCCTTCCACGCTGGCGGACACGACGGCACCGTTGCGACGGGTGCGCACCCGGATGGGGGTGTGCGGGTCGATCCCGGCGGCCATGGCGCGGCGCAGCAGGCCGGCCAGCTCGTCGAGAGTCATGCCGTCGGGCGACTCGCTGGTCGCCGTGACGGTGCGGTGCGTCGTCACCTCGAGCCCGGGTCGGGCGGTTGGCGCGGACATGCTCCTCCTCGGTTGCAAGGAACCGCCAGGATCCCACGGTCAGTTGTCCGCCATGGAAACGAGCAGGTCGCGAAGAGCGTCGCGGCTGGATCGGTGCACACCCGTGCCGGGTTGGGAACACTTTGACAGACTGGTCCGTAGGTAGGGGCAGGTGCTCTGAGGCTGCCCCCGTTTCGGGTGGCCGAATCCGGGCGGCCCGGCGAGGAGGCAGGCGTGGCGGTGCAGGACGCGGCGGGCGGCGCGGGACCGGTCCGGGTGGACGTGGTCGGCGAGGCCGGTGGCCGGATCGCGGCGAACATCGAGCGGGTCATCGACGGCAAGCCGGAGACCGTCCGACTGGCCATCGTGGTGCTGCTCGCGGAGGGCCACCTGCTCATCGAGGACGTGCCCGGAGTCGGCAAGACCAAGCTGGCCAAGGCGCTGGCCCGGTCGGTGGACTGCTCGGTCCGCCGGATCCAGTTCACCCCCGACCTGCTGCCGTCGGACGTGACCGGGGTCAGCGTCTACAACCAGGAGTCGCGCGACTTCGAGTTCCGGCCGGGCGCGGTGTTCGCCAACCTGGTCGTCGGCGACGAGATCAACCGGGCCTCGCCGAAGACCCAGTCCGCGCTGCTGGAGTGCATGGAGGAGCGGCAGGTCACGGTCGACGGCACGACGTACGTGCTCGAGTCGCCGTTCATGGTCGTGGCCACGCAGAACCCGATCGAGATGGAGGGCACCTACCCGCTGCCCGAGGCGCAGCGGGACCGGTTCATGGCCCGCATCTCGATGGGCTACCCGGACGCCGGCGCCGAGATGGTGATGCTCGCCGACCACGCCGGGCAGGACCCGCTGGACGCGCTCGCCCCGGTCTCCACCGCCACCGAGGTGCGGGCGCTGATCGACATGGTCCGCCGGGTGCACGTCTCCGACCCGGTCCGGCAGTACGTGGTCGACCTGGTCAACGCCACCCGCCGCTCCCCCGACCTGCGGCTGGGCGCGTCGCCGCGGGCCAGCCTGCAGCTGCTGCGGGCGGCCAAGGCGCAGGCGGCGCTGTCCGGCCGGGACTACGTGCTGCCCGACGACGTGCAGCGGCTGGCCCAGCACGTGCTGGCGCACCGGCTGCTGCTCACCGCGGAGGCACAGATCGCCCGGCGCGGCACCGACGGCGTGGTCGAGTCGGTGCTCCGCTCGGTGCCGGTGCCGCGCCCGGCCGAGGCGCCACCGGTCGGCCGGAGGGTCTGAGCCGATGCGGGCCGCGCTGTCCGGTCTGACCACCCGGGGTCGCTGCCTGCTCGCCGCGGGGATCGCCTCGGCGCTGTGCGGGCTCGTGCTCGGCGAGCGCGACCTGCTCCGGGTGGCGGTCTTCCTCGTCGCGCTGCCGCTGGTGGCGGCGGCGGTGGTGGCGCGGACCCGGTTCCGGCTGTCCTGCAGCCGGGACGTCACGCCGGCCCGGGTGCCGGCCGGCCAGCCGGCGACCGCGCGGCTGGTGCTGGAGAACGTCTCGTTCCTGCCGACCGGGCTGCTGCTGCTCGAGGACGAGGTGCCGTACACGCTGGGCGGCCGGCCGCGGTTCACCATCGACCGGGTCGGCCCGGGCCAGCACCGGGTGGTGCAATACCCGATCCGCTCGGACGCCCGCGGCCGCTACCGGATCGGCCCGCTGCGGCTGCGGCTGGCCGACCCGTTCGGCCTGGTCGAGCTGACCCGGTCGTTCACCGCGGTCGACATCCTCACCGTGGTGCCGGCGGTGCACCCGCTGCCGGCGATCAAGCTCGGCGGGGCCTGGGAGTCCGGCGGGGAGAGCGTGAGCCGTTCGGTCGCCATCCGCGGCGACGACGACGCGGCCACCCGGGAATACCGCAACGGCGACGACCTGCGGAAGGTGCACTGGCGCTCGACCGCCCGGGTCGGCAAGCTCATGGTCCGCCGGGAGGAGCGGCCCTGGCAGGCCAGGGCCACGCTGCTGCTCGACACCAGGGCCGACGCGCATCGCGGCGACGGGCCCGGCTCCAGCTTCGAGTGGGCGATCTCCGCGCTCGCCAGCGTCGGCGCGTACACCGCTCGCCGGGGCTACTCGGTGCGGATGATCACCGACGCCGGCGTGGCCGCGGGCGGAGCCGAGCTGACCGACGAGGGCGTGCTGCTCGACCACCTCGCCGAGGTGCAGGCCTCCCGCAACCGCACGCTGGACGCGGCCGCCGGTCCGGTGCGCGGCGCCGAGGGCCTCGGCACGCTCATCGCCGTCGTCGGCATCCTCGACCCGGAGCAGGCCGCCCTGCTGGCGTCCACCCGCTCGCCCAGCGAGATCTCGATCGCGGTGCTGGTGGACGCGAACAGCTGGCTGGGGCTCTCGCCGCGGGCGCAGTCCGAGTCGGACGCGGCGTACGACGCCTCGGTGGAGGTGCTGATGCGGGCCGGCTGGCGGGTCGTGCGGGCCCGGCACGGCGACCGGCTGCCGGAGCTGTGGCCGACCGCGGGCCAGCGGCCGGGTGGGGTGGCGCTCGGCAGCGCCCCCGTGCCGCGGCAGAACGTGGACGGGGGCGTGGCCGGGTGAGGACCAGCACGAGGATGACCCTGGCCGCCGGGGCCGCGGTCGCGCTCGGGGCAGCGCCGCTCGGGGCGGTCTTCGACGAGTGGCGCTGGCTCTGGTACACGTGGGCCGCGGTCGCCACGGTCACCGGCGCGCACCTGCTCGCCCGCTACCTGCGGCTGCCGGCCCTGCTCGTGCCGGTGTTCGGGGCGGCCGGGCTGCTGCTCTACCTGACCGCCGTGTTCTGCACCGACGGCGCGCTGTTCGGGATCATCCCGACGCCGGACAGCCTGCAGTTGTTGCGTGCCGGCATCGACGAGGGCTTCCAGAACATCAACGACTTCGCCACGCCCGTGCCGACGACGACCGGGCTGGTGCTGCTCACCGCGGGCGCGCTCGGCCTGACCACGATCGTCGTCGACGTCGTGGCGGTCAGCCTGCGCCGGCCGGCCGCGTCCGGGCTGGCGCTGCTCGCGCTGTACGCGGTGCCGGTCGCCGTGGTGCTCGGCGGCGTGCCGTGGGTGCTGTTCGCGATAGCCGCCTGCGGCTACCTCCTGCTGCTGCTGGTCGAGGGCCGGGACCGGCTGGCGCACTGGGGCCGCCCGGTGGGCGCCACCCCGCGGTCGACCGGCCCCGTCGGCGGCCGGATCCTGGCTCCGCCGGACGAGGCGCCGGCGCCGCTGACCGGCCAGCGGATCGGCGCGGTCGCGATCGCGCTGGCGGTGATCCTGCCGCTGATGGTGCCCGGGATGACCGGCAACACCCTCAACAAGCTCGGTCAGACCGGGGCCGGCGACGGGACCGGCAACGGCAACGGCCCGCTGAACGAGTTCGCGGCGCTGCGCGGCCAGTTGCGGCAGGGCCAGCAGGTGACGCTCATGACGGTGGGCACCAACCAGCGGCCGGAATACCTGCGGACGAAGGTGCTCGACCGTTACCAGGACAACAGCGGCTGGTCGGCCAGCAACGTGTCGGCCCGCACCTCGGTGGGCGGCGGCGCGCAGTTGCCGCCGCCGGACCCCGAGAACCAGGCGCACCGGCTCGACCAGCAACTACAACATCGACGTGCAGCTCACCGGCGACTACAACGACAACTACCTCCCGCTCTACTACGCGCCGAGCCAGGTCAACAACGTCGGCGACGACTGGCGGTACGACAGCGGCAAGTCGGTGGTCGTCGCGAACCGCCGCCAGGGCGACTTCCGTTACACCGTCACCGGGAACGAGCCGACGCCGAGCGTCGAGGAGCTGCAGAACTCGCCGCCACTGTCCGACGACCAGCGCGGCCAGCTGCCCACCCGGCTGACCGTCCAGCCCTCCAACCTCCAGAAGCCGGTCATCGACACGGCCAAGTCGATCACCGCCGGCATCACGTCGCCGTACCTGCAGGCCAAGGCGATCAACGACTACTTCACCGACGGTACGCAGCACTTCTCGTACTCCGAGGTCACGATCGACGGCAACAGCGGCAACAAGCTGGTCGACTTCCTGAGGAACAAGCAGGGCTTCTGCGAGCAGTACGCGGCGGCGATGGCCGTGATGCTGCGGGTCGTGAACATCCCGTCCCGAGTCGTGCTCGGCTACACGCCCGGCGTCCAGGGCGACGACGGCCGCTGGGTCGTCACCAACCACGACGCGCACGCCTGGGTCGAGGCCTACTTCGCCGGGGTCGGCTGGACCTACTTCGACCCGACGCCGCTGTCCGACGGACGCACGGTCGCCCCGGCGTACGCGCCGCGGGCCGCAGGCGTCGACCGGCCCGTCGTCCGGGCTGTCGGCGTCGGCCAACCCGTCCGCGGGCCCGACGGCGAACCAGATCCCGCAGGAGGACCTCAACCCCGGCTCGTCCGGCAGCGGGCTGCAGGGCTCCGGCCTGATCACCCCGCGCCGGCTGCTGGTCACCGCGATCGTGATCGCGGTGCTGCTGCTCCTGCTGGTGCCGGCGTTCGTGCGGGTGTCGGTCCGACGGCGCCGGCTGCGGACCGCGGGCGGCGCCGACGCGGCGGCCGCGGCCCGGGCGGCCTGGGACGAAGTGGTCGGCACGGCCGCGGACTACGGGGTGCCGGTGCGGGCCAGCGAGACGCCGCGCGGGCTGGCCCGAAGGCTCGGGCACGAGCTGGATCTCGACGACGGCGCCGGCCGGGGGTTGCGACTGGTCGCGCTGGCCGAGGAGCGGGCGCGGTACGCGGCGCACGCCGGGGTGGACGGCGACCTGCCGGACGCGGTACGGGCGGTGCGGCACGGTCTGCGCGGCGAGGCGGACCGGCGGCGGCGCTGGCGGGCCACGCTGCTGCCGCCGTCGACGGTGCGCGCGGCCCGGGCCGGGTCGACCGCCCGCGCCGAGTCGGCGTCCGGCACGCTCAACCGCCTCGGCGAGTCCCTCCGCCGCCCCGTAACCCCCCGCCGCCGCTGACCCCACCGCCCACGGCAGGAGCGCGCGCGGCACCCGACGCCGCGCCGCCCGCCGACCGACGTCGCTGACGGCCGCGCCGCAAGGCGCAGGCGGCACCCGCCACCCGGCACCCGGCCACCCGCGACACCCGGCCACCGCGCACGCCGAGCCGCGTCGGCTGGGCGGGCCAGCGGCCGGTGCCGCGGGCCGCTGTGTCCGCAGGTTCAGTGCGTCGGGAGTCTCGTCTCAGCCTGAAACGGCGCGCGGCGGGGATTGCCGACGCTGTCGGCCCGTGTGGCGGGCCGCGCTTGGTGCGTGGCACGGGACGGCGGTCCGGCTCGGGAGGGCGGTCTGCCGGTGGGATGGATGCGCGACGCCCGGCGCGGTGGCGCCGGGCGTCGGGGAAGAAGCTGGGTCAGCGGTCGTCGAAGCGGCGGCGGAAGCGCTCTTCCATGCGCTGGAGGAGCGGAGCCTTCCGCTGCTTGCCGCGGCGGGGAGCGGGCTTGCCTTCGGTGCCGGCGACCCGCAGGTCGGGGCGGCCGGCGGCCTTCTTGTACTGGGAGGCCGCGTAGACGAGAGCAAACAGCATGAAGCAGAAGCCGGCGACGCCGAGCGCGATCGTGCTGGTCATGACGCCGGCGAGCAACCCGCCGAGGCCGAGGATCAACAGGACGACGGCACGGCGGATCCGCCGGCGAGCGTGCGTGCGCAGATCGGTCGAGCTGACCGTCGAGGCGAACTTCGGGTCCTCGGCGTACAACGCGCGCTCGATCTGCTCAAGCAGGCGCTGCTCGTGGTCCGAGAGCGGCACGGCGCCCCTCCTGACAACAGGTGCGACCGCGACGGCAGGGGACCGCCGCGGGACAACATGGCGACGGCCGCATCAGGCCGCCACCACGAGGATACGAGCCGATGTCGCACGGGGAAAGATGGGCGGGCGCGCCCTGCGACCTGATGTCGCACAAGATCGCGCCTCGGCAGGTCAACCGGGGTCTCAGGACCGCTCGACACGCCCGGTATCCGACATTTCCCCGGGCGTGTCGCGACTCGCCACCCCCATATTTTGGGTGGCGGGTGAGACCAGCGTCGCAGGCTGCACCGCGCCGGACCCGAACCGATCGACCGCGCGGTCGACGGCCCGGTCCGCATCCGGCCAGCCGCGTTCCCGCGCGCCCAGCTCCAGCTGCCGGGCCGACTCGCCGGCCGCGGCGATCCCCTCGACCCGGACGCCGACCAGCCGGATCCGCGGCCGGTCCAGCTCCAGACCGTCGTAGAGGGCACGGGCGGTCGCGTAGACCTCGTGCCCGGCGTCGGTCGGCGCCGGCAGCGTGCGGGCCCGGGTGACCGTGCTGAAGTCGGCGAACCGGATCTTGAGGCTCACCGTCCGCCCCGCCTGCCCGGACGCTCGCAACCGGCCCGCGGTCTTCTCGGAGAGCCGGAGCAGCTCCCGGTGGATCACCGCGTGGTCGTCGACGTCGACCTCGAAGGTCTCCTCGGCGCCGATCGAGCGGTCCGGCTCGTCCGGCACGACCGTCCGCGGGTCCTCGCCGTGGGCGAGCGAATGCAGGTGGCGCGGCGACGCCGTCGCCGAGCGCGCGGGCCAGCGCCGGCAGCGGCAGCGCGGCCAGGTCGCCGACCGTACGCAGGCCGAGCCCGGCCAGCTGCGCCGCGGTCCGCTCGCCGACGCCCCAGAGCGCGCCGACCGGCAACGGGTGCAGGAACCGCCGCACGCCGTCCACCGGCACCACGAGCAACCCGTCCGGCTTGCACCGGGACGAGGCCAGCTTGGCCACGAACTTCGTCGGCGCCACCCCGACCGAGCAGGTGATGCCCTGCTCGTCGGCGATCCGGGCGCGGATCCACTCGCCGATCCAACCCGGCCGGCCGAGCCGCCGGCCGGCGCCGGACACGTCGAGGAATGCCTCGTCCAGCGACAGCGGCTCGACCAGCGGCGTCACCGAGCGGAACACGGCCATCACCCCGGCCGAGGCCACCGCGTAGCGCCGCATGTCCGGCGCGACCACCACGGCCTCCGGACACAGCCGAACCGCCCGGCCCATCGGCATCGCGCTGCGCACCCCGAACGCCCTGGCCTCGTACGTCGCGGACAGCACCACCCCGCGCCGGCCGCCGCCGACGATCACCGGCCGGCCGCGCAGCTCCGGCCGCCGGCGCAGCTCCACGCTGGCGTAGAAGGCGTCCATGTCGACGTGCAGGATCGGGCAGCCGGTGTCGTCGGCCGGCGGTCCGGCCGGCGGACCGGTCCGGCCGAGGTCCTGGCTGCGACCCACGACGGCCTCAGCGCCGGGCCAGCAGGTGCAGCTGCGCCGCCACGTCCCGGTACGGCGGGCGGCCGGCGACGGCGGCCTCCAGCTCCCGCAGCGCCTCGGTCGCCCCGGGCTGGCCCTCCAGCACCGCGCCGGGCACCAGGTCGGCCACCACGCCGACGCCGTGCACCGCCTCCACCCGCAGACCGGCCGCGGCGACCAGCGTCGCCGAGCTCGGTCGCGTCGAACCGGCGCAGCATCGGGTCGGTCGGCCCGGACCGCCCGTCCGGGTCGGTGGCCAGCCGGATCGCGTCGGCCAGCCGGCCGCCGAGCGCCCGGGCCAGCACGGCCGCCGCCCGCCCGGCCGCCAGCACGCTGGCGCCGCCGCCCGGGCGCAGCGCGCCGGCCACCGCGGCCAGCGTCTCGGCCGGCGAGTCGACCACCTCGAGCAGCCCGTGGCAGAGCACGAGGTCGTACGAGCCCGAGGTCACCGCCGCCGGGAGCCGCTCGACCTCTCCTTGCAGTGGAGTGACCCGCTCGGCGACCCCGGCCTCCTCGGCCCGCCGGTGCAGCGTGGCCAGCGCGTCGGCGCTGACGTCGAGCACCGTCACTCGGTGTCCCAGCTCGGCCAGCGGCACCGCCGACACTCCACTGCCGCCGCCCAGGTCGAGTACGTCCAGCCCGGTGGCACCGGCCGCCGACCGGCGGTCGAGCTCCGCGCCGAGCACCGACCACACGACCCCGCCCCGGGCGAGGCCTCGCGACCTGACTGTTTCCGCGCCCATCTCCGGGCCCACCTCCCGACGCTCAGCCAGGCGAGCGTAGGCGAGAGTGCCGGTCGCAGCCGAGCCACCGGGTCAGCCGGCCCGCGGCACGCCGACGGGCATCGTCGGCACCAGGCCGAGCGTGGTCTCCACCAGAGCCAGGAACGTGGCCGCGTCGCGCAGCAGGTCGTCGGCCTCCCGGCCGGTCACGGCCCTGGTCACGCCGGCCTCGGCGGCGGCCCGCTTGGCCGCGCCGGCGGCGAAGAACGCCGCCCACTCCCCCAGCTCCGGGGCCACCTCGGTCAGCAGCACCCACGCACTGGTGGGCCGGCGCCGGCGCAGCCGCGGGTCGGCCGGCCGGGTCCTGGCCGCCAGCACCGCCGCGGCGCCGCGCAGCGCGGCCAGGTGGGCGGTCGCGTAGCGCTCGGCCGGCAGGGTCAGCGTCGCCGCCTCCTGCAGCCCGCGCCGGGCCTGGTCGAGCAGGCCCAGCGCGGACGGCAGCAACTGGGACGGCACCCGGGACGGGCCGAGCCGCCGCACGGTCGGGGTCATCTCCCTCACTCCTCCACCAGCGTCGCGGTCCACCGCGGCGGACCGGCCGCCACGTCCCGGCACAGGTCGAACACCTCGACCCGGGCGGACATCCCGGCGGCCGCCTCGACCCGCCACAGCTCCCGGTCGGCCAGCTCCACCGGGACCGAGCCGATCACCGCGATCCCGCCGCCGGCTCCGGCCGGCGCGGCGACGGCCCGGCCCGGGACCGGACCAGCGCCAGCCGCCGGGCTCGCGCCAGCGGGCCAGCACCGAGCGCACCGCGTAGAGCCGGCCCCGGAGCAGGAACATCTCGGGGTCGCCGCCCGTACGCGCGACCTCGACCTGCTCCTCGAGGACCGGGTGGACCGAACGCATCTGACGATCTCCTCCGACGACGGTGCGAGCTGGGTGGACGGGCTGCCCGCCGGGCGGCGCGGGGGTCGAGGGCCGCACCGCCCGACGGGAGCGTCGTTCGAACTGGTGTTCGAACACGACGAGACTATCCAGTGATCCGGTCGGTCCGCAACGGCACTGCGGCGTGTCGCGCCAAGATCTTCGAACGGATTCGAACGCGCAGGTCAGGGCCCAAATCAGGGCGGCGGCGAGCCGGCCCAGAGCCGGTCGCGCAGACCCACGACATCGCCGACGACGACCACCGCCGGCGGGCGCAGACCTGCCTCGGCAACCGCCGCCGCGACCGTGTCCAGCGTCGCCACGAGCACCTGCTGGTCCGGCAGCGTGGCCCGCCGGACCACCGCCACCGGGGTCGAGCCCGGCCGGCCCCGCTTGACCAGCTCGGCCGCGGCCGCGCCGACCCGGTCGAGCGCCATCAGCAGCACCAGCGTGGCCGGACCGTCGGCGAGCGCCTGCCAGTCGATCACCGAGCCGGACGACTCACCCGGCGCCCGGTCCGGCGACGGCTCGACGTGGCCGGAGACGACGGCGAAGTCGGCCGCGACGCCCCGATGGGTGACCGGGATGCCGGCGGCGGCCGGGCCGGCGGTCGCGGAGGTCACCCCGGGCACGACCGTGACCGGCACGCCGGCCCGGACGCAGGCGGCCACCTCCTCGCCGCCGCGGCCGAGCACGAACGGGTCGCCGCCCTTGAGCCGGACCACCCGCTTGCCGGCCCGGGCCCGGTCCACCAGCAGCGCGCTGATCTGCTCCTGGGCCGGACCGGCGCCGTGCGGCACCTTGCCGACGTCGACGACCTCGACGGCCGGGTCGAGCCGGTCGAGCAGCACCCGCGGGGCCAGCCGGTCGACGACGACCACGTCGGCCTCCGCCAGCAGGCGCCGGCCCCGGACGGTGATCAGCTCCGGGTCGCCCGGCCCGCCGCCGACCAGCGCGACCCGGCCGGCCGCCGGGACGGCCCGTGCGCAGCGGCAGCTCGCCGGTCTCCAGCAGCAGCGCCACCGCGTCCCGTACCGCGGCCGCCCGGGTCGGGTCCGGGTCGCCGTCCGAGCCGACCGCGACGACCAGGCCGGCGCCGCGGGTCACGGCCGGGGTCCGGGCCGAGCCGCCGGCCGCGTCGTCGGCCCGCACGCACGGGATCCGCCGCCGCTCGGCCTCGGCCGCCACCGCCGCGTTCACGGCGGGATCGTCCGTGCAGGCGTGCACCACCCAGGCCCCGTCCAGGTCACCATCCGCATAGCTGCGGAGTGAAACAGCCACCTCCGACAGTTCCGCGAGCTCGGGCAGCACCGCCGGGGCGATCACCGCGACCGAGGCGCCGGCGGCCAGCAGTCCGCGGGCCCGGCGCAGCGCCACCGGCCCGCCGCCGACCACGACGGCCCGGCGGCCGGCGAGCTCCAGCAGCACGGGGTACGCACCCACCCGGCCATGATCCCAGTCACCGCACGGTGGCCGTACGCGACGAGATGTGCGACCGTGGTCGCGTGAGTGACAGCGAGCACGTGGTCTCCGTGCTTCTCGTGTCGCGTCGCCACATCGACCTCCGCCGGGTCGACAGCGCGGTCTGTCAGGGCTGACGACAGCCCCTGCGGCGTTTCCGACGCCGCGCCGCCTGCCCCCGGAAGGACCAGACGTCCATGCCGCCCCAACGCGGCCAGGGCCAGTGGGCCCTCGGCCACCGTGAGCCGCTGAACCAGAACGAACGGGTCAAGCGGGACGACGACGGCCTCAACGCCCGGCAGCGGGTGATCGACCGCTACCAGTACACCGGGTTCGACAGCATCGACCCGGCCGACCTGCGCGGCCGGTTCCGCTGGCTCGGGCTCTACACCCAGCGCGCGCCGGGCATCCCGGGCGGCCGCACGGCGGTGCTGGAGCCGGAGGAGCTCGAAGACCGCTACTTCATGCTCCGCGTACGGATCGACGGCGGGACGCTGAGCAGCGAGCAGCTCACCGCGATCGCGACCATCGCGACCGAGTTCGGCCGGGACGTGGCCGACGTCACCGACCGGCAGAACATCCAGCTGCACTGGATCCGCATCGAGGACGTCCCGGAGATCTGGCGGCGGCTCGAGGCGGTCGGCCTGGACACCACCGAGGCCTGCGGCGACACCCCGCGGGTCATCCTCGGCTGCCCGCTGGCCGGCGTGGCCAAGGACGAGGTGCTGGACGCGACGCCGGCGCTGCGGGCGGTGCGCGACCGCTACATCGGCGACCCGGAGTTCTCCAACCTGCCCCGCAAGTACAAGTCGTCGATCTCCGGCTGCGCGCAGCACTGCACCAACCACGAGATCAACGACGTCTCGTTCGTCGGCGTGATCGGCCCGGACGGCACGCCCGGCTTCGACCTCTGGGTCGGCGGCGGGCTGTCCACCAACCCGAAGTTCGGCCAGCGGCTGGGCGCGTTCGTCGAGCCCGACCGGGTCGCCGAGGTGTGGGCCGGGGTCACCGCGGTCTTCCGCGAGCACGGCTACCGCCGGTCCCGCCAGCACGCGCGGCTGAAGTTCCTGCTCGCCGACTGGGGCACGGAGCGGTTCCGGCAGGTGCTGGAGAAGGACTTCCTGGACACGCCGCTGCCGGACGGCCCGGCGCCGGAGCGGTACGACGGGGCCCGCGGGCACGCCGGTCTGACCGAGCAGGTCGACGGCAACTACGCGGTCGGCTTCGCGCTGCGGGTCGGCCGCACCTCCGGCACCCAGCTGGCCCGGATCGCCGGGCTCGCCGACGAGTACGGCCAGGGCCGCATCCGGACCACCGCCCAGCAGCAGCTGGTCATCCTGGACGTCCCGGCGGACCGGACGGACGCGCTGGTCGCGGAGCTCGCGGCCGAGGACCTGCCGGTGCACCCGAGCCCGTTCCGGGACGGCACGATCGCCTGCACCGGGATCGAGTTCTGCAAGCTCGCGATCGTCGAGACCAAGGGCCGGGCGCAGGAGCTCTACCGCGAGCTGGAGCGGCGGCTGCCGGACTTCCCGGAGCCGGTGAGCATCACGGTCAACGGCTGCCCCAACTCGTGCGCCCGGTTCCAGGTCGCCGACATCGGCTTCAAGGGCTCGGTCGCCCGCGGGGCGGACGGCGAGGACGTCGAGGTCTACCAGGTGCACCTGGGCGGGCACCTGGGCGCCGAGGCCGCGCTGGGGCGCAAGTTCCGCGGCCTGAAGGTCGAGGCGGACGCGCGCCGCGGACTACGTCGAGCGGGTGCTGCGCGGATACCTGGAGCGCCGCGGGCCCGCGGAGAGCTTCGCCGCGTACGCGGCCCGGGCCGACGAGGGGTGGTTGTCGTGAGCGAGCGCGGAGCGCGCAGCGCGAGCGGGGAGCGACGAGGGCCGGGCGGTCCGAGCTCGCGAGGACCGGCCTGTCCGAGGAGCGGGCATGAGCCACGCCTCCTCGCCCTTCTTCTGCCCGTACTGCGGGGACGAGAGCCTGCGGCCGTACGGGGAGACGCACGGGGAATGGCGGTGCGAGTCCTGCCGGCGGGCGTTCGCGCTGCGCACGGTGAAGCAGGCACCGGTCCCCGAGCGGACGGAGGTGGCGCCGTGAGCGCCCCGCAGGATCAGTGGCCCCGGCTCGAGCGGCTGGCCGAGCAGGCGGCGTCGGACCTGGAGGGGGCGCAGCCGCTCGAGGTGCTGCGCTGGGCGTCGGACACCTTCGGCGACGGGCTGTGCGTGTCGTCGTCGATGACCGACGCGGTGCTCGCCCACCTCGCCGGCCGGGCCCGGCCCGGCGTCCCGGTGTACTTCCTGGACACCGGCTACCACTTCGCCGAGACGATCGGCACCCGGGACGCGGTCGCCGCGACCCTGCCGGTCGACGTGCGCACGGTCCATCCACTGTGGACGGTGGCGGAGCAGGACGCCGACCTGCTGCCGCGGTTGCACGACCGGGACCCGGACCGGTGCTGCTGGCTGCGGAAGGTCGAGCCGCTCGGGCGGGCGCTGGCGCCGTTCTCGGCGTGGGTGAGCGGGGTGCGCCGGGACGAGTCGCCGACCCGGGCGGACACGCCGGTGGTGACGTGGGACGCGCGCCGGGCGATCGTCAAGGTGCACCCGCTGGCCTGCTGGACCCAGGACGACGTGGACGCGTACGTCGAGGAGCAACGGCGTGCTGGTCAACCCGCTCGTGTACGACGGGTATCCGTCGATCGGCTGCGAGCCGTGCACGGCGCGGGTCGAGCCCGGCGCGGATCCCCGCTCCGGCCGCTGGGCCGGCACCGCGAAGACCGAGTGCGGGATCCACGTGTAAGTAGGCTGGCCCCGTGCCGGTGTCGATTGACTTTGCGCGGGAGAAGGCGGCTGACATCCCGGAGCACGTCGCGGCGCTGTGCGACGAGCTGGAGGCGGCCGACGAGGCCGGCTTCTACGGGGCGCTGACCGTCGAGCGGCCGTGGTCGCGGCACAACCCGGTGCTGGAGGGCGAGTTCGCCTGCCCGGGCGCGATCCGGCCGTACCTGGACCGGGAGCTGCGCCGGCTCGCCGCGGCCGGCGCGCGGATCTCGGCCGAGCGGTCCCGGCCGGCGCTCGACCTGCACGACCCGGCCGTGCTGGAGGCGCTCGACGAGGGCGCCTGGGACCTGCGCCGGAAGAAGCTGTTCCTGTTCCGGCCGGAGCGGATGGCGCTGTCCATCGACCGGCTGGCGCACTACACCGGCACTCCGGCCGAGGCGTTCCAGCGGTACGTGCTGTTCACCAACTACGCCTGGCACGTCGACGCGTTCCGGGAGGCGTTCCCGGACGCGATCGGCCCGGCCGCGCCGGGGCGGCAGATGCCGGCCTGGCACGCGGGCCGCCCCGGCCGGGACGGCGTCACGCTGGTCGACATCGGCGTCGGCCCGTCGAACGCGAAGACGATCACCGACCACGTGGCCGTGCTCCGGCCGGACGTGATGCTGATGATCGGGCACTGCGGCGGGCTGCGGAACCACCAGGACATCGGCGACCTCGTGCTGGCCACGACCTACCACCGGGCCGACGGGGTGCTCGACCACGTGCTGCCGACCTCGGTGCCGGTGGCGTCGAACCACCGGCTCAACAGCTACCTGCTCGACGCGCTGGTCCGCCGCGACCTGCCGTACCGGCTCGGCACCGTCTACACGACCGCCAACCGCAACTGGGAGTTCGAGCAGGAGTCGGTGCTCGCCGACATGCGGCTGTCCCGCGCGGTCGCGGTCGACATGGAGTCGGCGACCGTGGCCGCGAACGGCTTCCGCTACCGGGTGCCGACCGCGACCCTGCTCGCGGTCAGCGACAAGCCGCTGCACGGGCGGCCGAAGCTGTCCGAGGCGGCGCAGGAGTTCTACGAGGCCACGAAGCGCTGGCACCTCGAGGTCGCGATCGAGGTGGTCGACCGGGTCCGCGAGACCCACCCGGACGGGCTGCCGGCCGCCGACGTCCGCTCCGCCGACGAGCCGCTGCTCGGCCGGGACTAGCGTTCTGGCCGCGGACGGGCGTTCGCCGGCTCCGTGCCGATCGCTGCGTCGATCACGACCGATCACCCGGCAGGATCCGGTACTTGAGGTGTGCGACGCCGGGCGCCTCGACGGCCCGGACCTGCTCGAGTCGCACATCCGCCTGCCCGAGGTTGTCGAGGAGCCGAGAACCGCCACCGAGCAGCATCGGAACGACGTGCAGCTCGAGCTCGTCCAGCAGTCCCGCCGCCAGATACTGCTGACCGACGTCGCCGCCGCCCCACAGCTTGACGTCCTTCCCGCCGGCGGCCTTCTTCGCCTGCTCGAGCGCGGACTCGATCCGTCGGTGACGAAGTGGAACGTGGTCCCTCCCTCCATCTCGACCGGATCACGCGGGTGATGGGTGAGGATGAACACCGGGTAGTGGTAGGGCGGGTTGTCTCCCCACCAGCCCTTCCACCCCTCGTCGCCCCAGCCACCACCGTCGACGGGGCCGAACATGTTCCGGCCCATCACCGCGGCGCCGATGTTCTCGAGCGACTCCTCGAACACCGGTGTGCTCTCGTTCACCTCGCCCCCCGGCTGCGCCGTGGGCTCGGCGCCAGGCGGCCAGCGGGACCACCCAGTCGTGCAGCCGCTCGCCGCCCTCGCCGAGCGGGTTCTCCTCGCTCTGGTTCGGGCCGGCGACGAAGCCGTCGAGCGAGATCGAGATGTGACACCTGAGCTTGCTCATCGTGCCTCCTCAGTCGGCTCTGCGCCGCGGTCCGGCGCCTCGCGAGCGAGCATGGACGAATGCATAGATGACGTCTAATGCCAATTCTTTGAGATTCACATTGATATTTTTGATCCATGCTCAACCTGGTCCATCTCAAGGTCTGGCCGCGGTGGCGCGACACGGGTCCGTGACCGAGGCGGCGAGGGAGCTGCACTACTCGCAGCCGTCGGTGAGCCATCACCTGTCCCGCCTGGAAGCGGCCACCGGCGTCAAGCTCGTCCAGCGGGTCGGTCGCGGGATCCGACTGACGCCCGAAGGGCGAGCTGCTGGCCAACCGGGCCACCGAGATCGTGGGACGGGTCGACGCGGCAACCAGCGAGCTGGCCGCGCAGGTCGGTCTGCAGACGGGGCGGGTTCGCCTGGCCGCCAACGCGTCGGTACTGAGCACGATCGTGCCGAAGGCAGCCGCCGCGTTGACCGAGGCGCACCCAGGACTCGAGCTGAGCCTGATCGACCGTCACCCGGTCGAAGCGCTGCAGATGCTGCGACAGGGCGAGATCGACGTCGCGCTCGTCTTCCGGTACGCGCGACGCCCCGCTCGAGGACGACGGATTCCGCCTGGTCCACGTCGCCGACGACCCGATCTACCTGGTGAGCCGGCGCCCCGACGACAGCATCGCGAACCATCGGCACTCCGCCTGGATCGGCGGTTGCGAACGGTGCCAGGACGAGCTGACCGCCGTGTGCCGGCGAGCACGGCTTCACCCCGCGCATCGCGTCCCTCAGCGACGACATGGTCGTCGTGCAGGCCCTCGTCGCCGCCGGCACCGGCGTCACCACCCTGCCCGGACTCGCGCTCCAGCGCCCACCGCCTGGCCCGACGTCCACACCACCGAGATACCCGACTACCCCCGCCAGATCTACGCCGTCACCTACGGCGATCCACCCGACCCACCCGCCACTACGGCGCTGATCCACGCCCTGCTGGACGCCGCCCGCTAGCAGGTCGGTCCGGCTGCCGTACGGCGGACAGAAAACCGGGTGCGCCGGTCCCCTACGGTGACCTGGTGACGAAGTCGCACCATGCCGGAGTCCTGAGGGTCGCCGACGCGCTGGCCGCGGCCGGTGCGGCGGGCGAGGTGGTCGAGCTGGCGGCGGAGGTGCGGACGGCGGCGCTGGCCGCCGCGGCGCTCGGCGTCGAGGTCGGCGCGATCGCCAACTCGCTGGTCTTCGACGCCGAGGGCGAGCCGCTGCTGGTGCTGACCAGCGGCGCCCACCGGGTCGACACGGCCAAGGTCGCCGCGCTGCTCGGCGTGCCGGCACTGCGCCGGGCCACCCCGGAGTTCGTCCGGTCGGCGACCGGCCAGGTGATCGGCGGCGTCGCCCCGGTCGGGCACCCGGCGCCGCTGCGCACGCTGGTCGACGTCGTGCTCGCCGACTACGACGTGGTCTGGGCCTCCGGCGGGGTGCCGCACGTCGTCTTCGCGACCACGTACGACGAGCTGGTCCGGATCACCGGCGGGACACCGGCCGAGGTCGGCTGAGCGGTTCGCCCCGGTTCCACTTACGCTCACGCTCATGCGGGAGGCCGGGCCGGAGCTCGTCACGCTGCACCTGTGGCGGGTGCCCCGGCGCGCCGTGCCCGCGGCGGTGCTGCGGATGGGGGTCGACCGGCGTGCGGTGCGGGGGACGGCGGGAGTGCGGTTCGCGAAGCTGCTCGGGACCGGGGACGGCGGCTCGTTCCGGGTCCGCGACGCCGACCCGCGACGCTGGGGGCTGCTGGCCAGCTGGGCCGACCGCGCCTCGGCGCGGGCGTTCGAGCGGTCCGCGGTCGCGGCCCGGTGGCGCCGGCTGGCCGAGGAGACCTGGCGGGTGGAGCTGCGGCCGCTGTCCGCCCGCGGCCGGTGGTCCGGCCAGGAGCCGTTCGGCCGGCCGACCGGTGGCCGCGCGGGCGGGCTCGGCGGAGCACGGATCGCCCGGGCAGGCCGGCGGCGGGCGGTCCGGCGACCCGGCGGCGGGGTTGGCCGCGCGGACGCTGGGACGGGCCGGTGGCGGCGGTGACCCGGGCCCGGTTGCGGGCGTCCCGGGCGCGCGGCGTTCTGGCGGGCGGTGCCGCCGGTGTCCGCGGACCTGCGGGCGCAGCCGGGACTGCGGCTCGCGGTCGGCATCGGCGAGGCGCCGGTCGGGCTGCAGGGCACGTTCAGCGTCTGGGAGTCCGCGGCCGCGCTGCGCCGGTTCGCGTACGCCGGGGCCGCGCACAGTGCGGTGATCGCACGCACGGTGCCCGAGCGGCTGGTACGCGGAGGAGCTGTTCGCCCGCTTCGCGGTGGAGGCGGCCGACGGGACGGTCGACGGCAGGGACCCGCTGGCATGAAGGTGGTCCGACTGTCCCCGGCCGAGGCCCGCGAGCGGATGACCGACGCCATGTCCGTGTACGCCGAGGCGATGGGCTACCCGCCCGAGGCCGGCCAGCACCGGGCCGGGTTCGCGATCGCGCACACCCGGCGGCCGGCGTTCCGTGCGGTCGCCGCGGTCGGCGACGGCGACGGGCTCGGCACGCCGGGCGAGCTGCTCGGCTTCGGCTACGGGTACGCCGCCGCGCCCGGCCAGTGGTGGCACGACCAGGTCCGGGCCGCGCTGCCGGCGGCGGTGGCCGAGCAGTGGCTGCGCGGTGCGTTCGAGCTGTCCGAGCTGCACGTGCGCCCGGCGTACCAGGGGCACGGCGCCGGGCGGGAGCTGCTGCGCACGCTGGTCGAGGGGCTGACCCAGCCGGCGGTGCTGCTGTCCACGCCCGAGGGCGACACCCGGGCCTGGCGGCTCTACCGGTCGCTCGGGTTCGTCGACCTGATCCGGCATCACCTGTTCCCCGGCGACTCGCGGCCGTTCGCCGTGCTCGGCCGGCGGATGCCGCTGCCGCCGGATGCGTGAGCCGCCGGCCTGCCCGGACCGGGCTGCCGGACCGCTGGTCGTCGGCGCGCGGCCCGGCCCGCGGTTGCGGCGCCGTGCGGTGGTGGCGGTGTTGGCGGCTGCGGTCGTGCTCGCGCAGGTGGCGTACCCGCTGACGCCGGTGGGGACGGCGCGGGACCGGCTCACGGTGGCGACCGTGCTGCTGTTCGCCGCGGCGTCGGTGCTGCACGCCGCGACCAGCCGGGGCGCTCGGGCGGCGGTCGCGCTGGTCGTCGTCGCGGGCGGCGGCGGCCTGCTGGCCGAGGCGGTCGGGGTGGCGACCGGCGTCCCGTTCGGCCGTACAGCTACGCCGGCACGCTCGGGCCGACGGCGCTCGGCGTGCCGCTGGTGATCCCGCTGGCCTGGGTGATGATGGCGTGGCCGGCGTACCTGGTCGGGCTCCGGCTCGGCCGCGGTCCGCTCGCCCGGGTCGCGATCGCGGCGGCGGCGCTGGCGTCCTGGGACCTGTTCCTCGACCCGCAGATGGTCGACGCCGGGCACTGGCACTGGTCCGACCCCTCCCCCGCGCTGCCCGGCGTGCCGACCGTCCCGCTGACCAACTACGCCGGCTGGGCCCTGGTCGCACTCGTGCTGCTGGCGCTGCTCGACCGCACCGTCCGAACCGGACCGTCCACACTGGACGGTGTCCCGTACGCGCTCTACCTCTGGACGTACGCCTCCTCGGTGCTGGCGCTGGCCGCGTTCTTCGGGCTGCCGGCCGCGGCGCTGTGGGGCGCGCTCGGGATGGGTGCGGTGGCGCTCCCGCTGGCCCGGTCGCTGCGCCGGCCGATGCCCGCGCCGCGATGACCGGCGGGCTGGCGCGGGCGGCCCGCGGGCTGGTCGCGGTCGGCTCGGCGCTGGCCGCCGCCGGCACCGTGCACGCCGCGGTCAACGCGGTCCTGCTGCGCCGGCCCGACCCGGCCGCCCGGCCAGGACCGGAGCGGGTGTCGGTGCTCGTGCCGATGCGCGACGAGGCGGCCGAGGCCCGGGACTGCCTGGCCGCGGCGCTGGCGCAGGACGGCGTGACCGAGGTGCTCGTGCTCGACGACGGCTCGACCGACGGCACCGCGCAGATCGCCCGGGCCGCCGGCGCCCGGGTGCTGACCGGCCAGCCGCTGCCGCCGGGTTGGCTGGGCAAGCCGCACGCCTGCCAGCAGCTGGCCGACGCCGCCGACCCGGCTGCGGACGTGCTGGTCTTCCTCGACGCGGACGTGCGGCTCGCGGCCGGGCGCGATCGCCGCCACCGTGGCGCTGCTGGGCGAGCGCGACCTGGTCTGCCCGTACCCGCGGCAGGTCGCCGGGACCGCGGCCGAGCGGGTGGTGCAGCCGCTGCTGCAGTGGTCCTGGCTGACGTTCCTGCCGCTGCGGCTGGCCGAGCGCTCGCCGCGGCCGTCGCTGTCGGCCGCCAACGGGCAGCTGCTCGCGGTCCGCCGGGCCGCGTACGACCGGGCCGGCGGGCACGCCGCGGTCCGGGCCGAGGTGGTCGAGGACGTCGCGCTGCTGCGGGCGGTGAAGCGGGCCGGCGGCCGCGGCGGGGTCGCCGACGGCACCGCGCTGGCCGACTGCCGGATGTACGCGGGCTGGCCCGAGCTGCGCGACGGCTACGCCAAGTCGCTCTGGGCGGCGTTCGGGTCACCGGCCGGCGCGGCCGGGGTCGCCGGCCTGCTCGCGCTGGCCTATCTGGTGCCGCCGCTGGCCGCGCTGCTCGGCTCCAAAACGGGTTTAGCCGGATACGCTGCCGGGGTGACCGGACGGGTGCTGACGGCGCGGCGCACCGGCGGCCGGGCCTGGCCGGACGCGCTCGCACACCCGGTCTCGGTGGCCGTCTTCGGCTGGCTGACCGCACGCTCGCTGCGCGGGCATCGGGCCGGCACGCTGACCTGGAAGGGACGGCGGCTGCCGTGAGCCGGCGTGGTCGTGGTCGGCGCCGGGGTCGGTGGGCTGTCCGCCGCCGCCCGCCTCGCCGCCCGCGGCCACGAGGTGACCGTCTGCGAGCAGGCCGGGGTGCTCGGCGGCAAGCTCGGCCGGCTGCAGCGGGACACCGAGGCCGGCACGTTCCGGTTCGACACCGGCCCGTCGCTGCTGACCATGCCGGAGGTGTTCGCCGACCTGTTCGCGGCGACCGGCGAGCGGTGGCCGGCCGGGCTGGAGCTGCAGCCGCTCGACCCGCTGATCCGGCACCGGTTCGCCGACGGCACCCGGCTGGACACCGCCGGGGACCTGGACGTGACCAGTGCCCGGATGGACGCCGCGTTCGGGCCGCCGGCGGGGGCGGACTGGCGCCGGCTGGCCGCCCGCACCGAGCGGATCTGGGAGGCGGTGCGCCGCCCTTTCCTCGAGTCGCCGGTCGGCGGCGTGCGCGACCTGGCCCGGCAGGCCGTCCGGGTCGGCGATCTGCGCACGATCGCGCCCGGCCGCACGCTGCGCTGGCTCGGTGAGCACTACCTGACCGACCCGCGGCAGCGCACGCTGTTCGAGCGGTACGCGACGTACACCGGCTCGGACCCGCGCCGGGCCCCGGCCGCGCTCGGCGTGGTGCCGTACGTGGAGCAGCGGTTCGGCGGCTGGTACCTGCGCGGCGGGCTGGGCACGCTGGCCGACGAGCTGGCCCGCCGGGTCGTCGCGCTGGGCGGGAAGATCCGCACCGGCACCGAGGTGACCCGGATCGAGACCGCCGGCGACCGGGTCAGCGGGGTGCTGCTCGGCGGCGGCGGCCGGCTGCCGGCGGACGTGGTCGTCGCCAACGCGGACGCCGACCACGTCTACCGCGACCTGCTGCCGCGGCCGTCGACGCTGCGCCGGATGCGCCGGTCCACCCCGTCGCTGTCGGCGTTCGTGCTGCTGCTCGGCGTCCGCGGGCGCACGCCCAACCTGGCCCACCACAACGTGCTGTTCCCGGCCGCGTACGACGACGAGTTCGACGCGGTCTTCGGCGACCCGGCCGCGCCGGTGGCGGACCCGACGATCTACATCAGCGTCCCGGACGACCCCGCGGTCCGGCCGGACGGACACGAGGCCTGGTTCGTGCTGGTCAACGCGCCGCGGCACGGCACGGGTCCGGGCGCGGTGGACTGGGACTCGCAGGCGCTGCGCGGCTCGTACGCCGGGCGGCTGCTGGGGCTGCTCGCCGGCCGCGGGCTGCCGGTCGCCGACCGGCTGCTGTTCTCGCACGTGATCACGCCGGCCGACCTGGCCCGGGCGACCCGGGCGCCGGGCGGCGCGATCTACGGCAGCTCGTCCAACGGTGCCCGCTCGGCGTTCCTGCGCCCGCCGAACCGCTCGCCGGTGCGCGGGCCTGTTCCTCGT
The DNA here is from genome assembly GCA_963770145.1 of uncultured Actinomycetota bacterium. Classification (GTDB taxonomy): domain Bacteria; phylum Actinomycetota; class Actinomycetes; order Mycobacteriales; family CADCTP01; genus CADCTP01. The sequence goes on from CAVYOJ010000014.1 coordinate 851,450, forward strand.
CGGCGGCTCCACCCATCCCGGCGGCGGGCTGCCGCTGGTCGCGCTGTCGGCGCGCATCGTCGACCGCCTCATCGGCCCGGCCTGAGGCGCCCTATGGCCGGCGGTCGCGGCCGGTGATGCGCTCGGCGGCGAGCCGCCCGGACAGCAGCACCATCGGCACGCCGACCCCGGGCTGGGTGCCCGAGCCGGCGAAGACCACGTTCTCCAGCCCGCGGGCCAGCGTCGGCGGCCGGAACGGCCCGGTCTGGGCGAGCGTGTGCGCGGCCGCGAACGGTGCGCCGGCGGCCAGCCCGGACGCGGCCCAGTCGGCCGGGGTGACCAGCCGCTCGACCTCGATCCCGGCGCCGAAGCCGGCGTAGCCGCGGGCCTCGAGGACGGCGACCAGCTCGTCCCGGTAGCGCGGGCCGGTGCTGGCCCAGTCGATCCCGGCGGTGAGGTTGGGCGTCGGCGCCAGCACGTAGTAGGCCTGCCGGCCGGGCGGCGCCAGCGTCGGGTCGGCCCGGGTCGGGTTGGTCACCAGCAGGGACGGGTCGGACATCAGCCGGCCGTCCCGGATGATCTCGTCGAAGGTGCGCCGCCAGGCCCGGCCGAAGTGGATGGTGTGGTGCGCGATCTTGGTGTACGCGGCGGTCGAGCCGGCGTGCAGCACCACGCAGGACGGCGAGTAGCGCAGCCGGCCGATCCGGCGCGGCGCGACCCCGGCGGCAGCAGGTCCCGGTACGCGACGGGCAGGTCGGGGTTGAGCACGACCACGTCGGCCTCGACCCGCTCGCCGCCGGTGGTGTGCACGGCCCGGGCCCGGCCGCCGGCGACCTCGACCCGGGCGACCTCGGTCCCGTACCGGAACCGGACCCCGTGCTTCTCCGCCGCCCCGGCCAGCGCCCGCGGCACCGCGTGCATCCCGCCGCGCGGGAACCACACCCCGGCGACCGAGTCCATGTACGCGATCACCGCGTAGATCGCCAGCGCCTAGTACGGCGACAGCCCGGCGTACATGGCCTGGAAGGAGAAGACCCGCTGGGTGCGCGGGTCCTTCAGGTAGCCGGGCGACCGCGGGCGCCAGCCGGCCGAACCCGCGCAGCCGCAGCAGCCGGAGCAGGTCGGGGCCGAGCAGGCCGAGCGGCGAGTCGAGGTTGCGGTCGATGAACGAGCGCATCTCGGCCCGGTAGAGCGCGCCGGCGTAGTCGGCGAACCGCCGGTAGCCGGCCGCCTCCGCCGGCCCGCAGACCCGCTCGACCTCGGCCGCCATCGCCTCGACGTCGGCGTGCACGTCGAGCGTCGACCCGTCCGGGTAGTGCGCCCGGTAGAGCGGGTCGAGCGGCTCCAGGTCCAGCCAGTCCTCCAGCCGCTCGCCGACCGCGCCGAGGGCGTCGGCGATGAGCTCCGGCATGGTCAGCACGGTCGGCCCGGTGTCGAACGCGTAGCCGCCCAGCTCCAGCCGCCCGGCCCGGCCGCCGGGCACCGCGGCGCGCTCGAGCACGGTCACCTCGCGGCCGGCGCCGGCCAGCCGCAGCGCCGCCGACAGGCCGCCGAGCCCGGCGCCGACCACGACGACCCGGTCCGTCGGCCCGACCACCGTCCGCACGCCCGTTGTCCTCCGGCTCAGAGCGTGCGGACGGTGGCGGCCGTGGCCAGCTCGTGCAGCGCGACCTCGGCGCACGGGTCGACCGGCGAGGCCGCGAGCGCGGCCACCGCCTGCTCGGTGCAGCTGCGGATCATCCGCTCCACCTCGGCCAGCGCCCCGGTGGCCACGATGATCTCCCGCAGCGCCGGCCACGCCGGCCCGGTCCAGCCCCGGGTCGCCGAGGTGCCGCTCCAGCAGCCGGGCCTGGGCCGCGCTGCTGGACTGGCTGGCCAGCGCGACGAGCACGGTCCGCTTGCCCTCGCGCAGGTCGTCGCCGGCCGGCTTGCCGGTCTCGGCCGGGTCGCCGAACACGCCGAGCACGTCGTCGCGCAGCTGGAACGCCTCGCCCAGCGGCAGCCCGTACGCCTCGTACGCCGGCCAGCAGCGGCCGCGCCGCTCCGGCCAGCGCCGCGCCGAGCTGCAGCGGGCGCTGCACGGTGTAGCGGGCGCTCTTGTACCGGATGACCCGCCGGGCGCGCGACCACCGAGCCGCCGCCCATGGCCTGCTCCAGCAGGTCGAGGTACTGGCCGCCCATCAGCTCGGTGCGCATCTCGTCGAACAGCGGCCGGGCCCGGTCGAGCCGCGCCGGCTCCAGCCCGCTGCCGAAGAACATCTCGTCGGACCAGGCCAGGCACAGGTCGCCGAGCAGGATCGCCGCGCCGGTGCCGAAGCTGTCCCCGTCGCCGCGCCAGCCGGCCGACCCGTGCAGCCGGCCGAACCGGCGGTGCGCGGCCGGCTGCCCGCGCCGGGTGTCGCTGCCGTCCATGACGTCGTCGTGGATGAGCGCGCAGGCCTGGAACAGCTCCAGCGCGGCGGCCGCGGTGACGATCCGCTCGTCGTCGGGCATCCCGGCGCCGCGCCAGCCCCAGTAGCCGAAGGCCGGCCGCAGCCGCTTGCCGCCGCCGAGCAGCTCGCGGACGGCGCGGACCAGCTCGCCGGTCTCGTTGCCGACCGCGACCAGCCGGGCGTCCTGCCGGTCGAGGAACGCCGTCGAGCGCGTCGGCGACCCGGCGGCGCGAGGTCGGCGCGATCCGCCACCGTGGCGGCCCCGATCCCCGGGCGCGCGGTCCAGCGCCGGTCCGGACCGGTCCTGCGTCGAGGTCACGATCGCTCCAGGGCGGTGGCGTGTCGCTGTCCTGGGGAGTATCCGGGACACGGCGCCGGTTCCGCCTGTTGTGATCGCGCGGCCGCGGCCGGTCGGCGCGCCGGTGCCTGCCGCTACGCTGGCCGCCATGACGGGAACCGTGCGGGAGCTGCTCGCCGGCGGGCGGCCCGACCTGCTCCTTCGAGTTCTTCCCGCCGAAGACCGACGAGGGCGAGCGGCAGCTCTGGCAGGCGATCCGCCAGCTGGAGCCGCTGCGCCCGTCGTTCGTCTCGGTGACCTACGGCGCCGGCGGGTCCACCCGCGACCGCACCGTGGCGATCACCGAGCGGATCGCCACCGACACCACGCTGATGCCGATGGCGCACCTCACCGCGGTCGACCACTCCGTCGCCGAGCTGCGGCACGTGGTCGGCCGGCTCGCCGCCGCCGGGGTGCGCAACGTGCTGGCGCTGCGCGGCGACCCGCCGGGCGACCCGCTGGGCGAGTGGGCGGCCCACCCGCAGGGCCTGCAGCTACGCCGAGGAGCTGGTCCGGCTGGTCAAGGCGCACGGCGACTTCTGCGTCGGCGTGGCCGCGTTCCCGGAGAAGCACCCGCGCTCGCCCGACCTCGACACCGACACCCGCTACTTCGTCGCCAAGTGCCGGGCCGGCGCCGACTTCGCGATCACCCAGATGTTCTTCCGGGCCGAGGACTACCTGCGGATGCGCGACCGCGTCGCGGCGCTCGGCTGCGACGTGCCGATCATCGCCGGCATCATGCCGGTGACCAACGTGCGCGGCATCGAGCGGTCGGCCAGCTGTCCGGCGCGGCGTTCCCGGCCGACCTGGCCGCCGAGCTGCACGCGGTGGAGGACGACCCGGCCGCGGTCCGCCGGGTCGGGGTGGAGCACGCGACCGGGCTGTGCGAGCGGCTGCTCGCCGAGGGCGTGCCCGGCATGCACTTCATCACCCTGAACCGGTCGACGGCGACCCGCGAGGTCTACGCGCGCGCTCGGGCTCGGCGCCCGCGCCTGGTCGACCGAGCCTGGCCTGAGCCGCCGCGACCTGGCCGCGCTGACGGTCCTGCTCGCTCGCCGTCGCGCCGCGGTCCTGACCGTGCTGGCGGTGGTGACCGTGCCGACCGCCCGCCGGCCGGACGAGCCGGTGCCGGACCTGGCCGGCTACCTGAAGCGGTGGGCTCCGCTGCACGGCGACTACGCGCCGGCGCCGGGCAGCCTGGCCGGCCGCTGGCTGTCCCTGGCGTACCTGCTGGCCCGGCCGCTGGCCGTCCGCGGCGTGTCGCCGAACCTGCTGACCGCCTGGGGTGTGCTCGTCTCCGCCGCGGTGGTCGTGGTGGCCGCGCCCGGGTGGGCGGTGGCCGCTGCTCGCGGTCGCGATCGTCGTGCTGGCCGGCCTGCTGGACAACCTCGACGGCGCGGTGGCGATCCTGTCCGGCCGGACCACCCGCTGGGGATTCGTGCTGGACTCGCTCGCCGACCGGCTCTCCGACGCCGCCTACCTGCTGCCGCTGTGGTTCCTCGGCGCACCCGGACCGGTTTGCGTGGCCGGCGGGTCGCTGATGGTGCTGCAGGAGTACGCCAGGGCCAGGGCCGGCAACGCCGGCATGGGCGAGCTCGGCGTGGTCACCGTGTGGGAGCGGCCGACCCGGGTCATCCTCACCGCATTCCTGCTGCTGGCCTGCGGCCTGCTGCCGGCGCACGCGGACCTGCTCGCCACGCTCGGCGCGGTCGCCTGGATCGTGCTCGGCGCGGCCGGCCTGACCCAACTCCTGCTCGTCGTCCATCGTCGCCTGACCTGACCAGCCGACCCGGCTCGCACTGGCACTCGCAGGACTCGACACAGAGCCGTTCGCATTCCGGACCGCAGCGGCAGTCCTCGCCGGGCACGTACACCGGCCTGGGCGGGCGGCGCCGTGGCAACACCTCGGCCGGCGTGGGATGGTCGTCCGGCCTGTCCGTCCGTTCCCACCGCACGCCAACCCTGCGGCGGCGGAACGACACGCTGCCCGGAGGACGCGGGTAGGGCCGATCGGCGCGGTACGGGAGGCCAACGCCCCAGTACGGAAAGGGGTCGAGATGTGCGGGAAGGCGCCGGCCGGACCGGTCGCGCACAGCGTCAGGGCGCATGACGCTCACCGGCTCGCCGGCGCTGTCCAGTACGACCAGCCGGAGGCCGGCGACGGCCAGCACCCGTTCCAGAAGTGCGAGGGTCGCCCGCCCGTCCGACTCCGCCCGCGCGATCGTCGTCGGGCTGACGCGCACGGCGGTGGCCAGCTGGCGCTGGCTGAGATCGGCGATACGGCGGGCTCGGCGCACGGTCCCCGGGACGTCCAGGCATTCGGTCATGCGGTCAGCCTCATCCTTGGCGCGGCTGGGCCGGAAGCCTCATTCTGGTGATCTGTGGACAAGAACGTCGCCTGTGGACAAGGCCCTCTCCGGCAGGCACTCCCGATCCCGCGACTACCTCTCTGCTCCGATCCGTGGTGCAGAGACGTAGCCGACCCGGCGGGCGTGTTCCCCTCGGGTCGATACGCCGGAGAATGGCTACGTCTCTGCTCCAACTCGCGGTGCACAGGCGTAGCGGATCCTGAGGCCCCGTGGGCCAGCGCCGCTGCCCGGGGACTTGCGCCGAGGAACGGCTACGTCTCTGCTGCCATCCGCGGCGCAGAGACCTAGCCGCCCGGGGTCTTCCTGCCTCAGGTCCGTCGTCGAAGCGGGACCGCGCCCTTGCTCCGACCCACCGTGCACAGACGTAGCCGGCCCAGCGCCCCCGGGTCGTTGTGCCGGGGAACGGCTACGTCACTGCTGCCACCCGCGGTGCAGAGACGTAGCCAACGGCGTCCATCAATCCCCCGGCCGGGACATGATCACTATCCGGAAGGAGATCGTCCGGAATGGGCTCTACAGTGCCGGGCATGACAGAGATCGGAACGGATTGGCGGGTGGTCGATGGCGTTGCGACGGCATGGTTCGACGCGCCTTCGCTGATCGAGGGGGCTGCGCTGGCCGGGCGCATCGTGGAGCTGTCGGCCGAGATCGTGGTCGACCTGCGCGCGACAGGCATGCGGGTGCGCCTCGACTCAGACGAGCACGCCGAGGCGGTGTCGGCGGCCGCGCGGGATCTCGGGCTGGCCGCGAACCCTGCCGTGCTGCAGCACCTGAGCGTCGTGTTCGAATCCGCGAACCCGTCTGTGGTGAGGCGGTTCTGGCAGCGCGTGCTCGACTACGCGCCTGGGGAGGACGGCGGTTTGGCGGATCCGTTGCGGCGCGACCCCGCGATACGGATCCGGCAGTCGACCGAGCCACGGCCGTTGCGAAACCGCATCCACCTCGACGTGGTGCGGCCGGCCGCGGCGGTCGAGCAGGCGAGTCTTGGTGAGGCATCGGGACCGTTCGGGGTCTGTCACACCGACCCCGACGGCAACGAGGTCGACCTGGTGCCGGGCGCGGCGCTCGGCGAGAGGATCGGGACAGCCGACTGGCAGGCGGTGTTCAGCGCGATGGCGTGCTACCGCATCACCTCGCCGACGCAGCAGCGTGACCTGGCCGCCGCAGCAGCGGCGCTGGCCGACGACACGGGCTTCCCGCTGCTGGTCGACCTGCGCCCCGGGCTCGTGATCATCGACAGCGGTAAGGACCAGTGGGAGGACGACGCCCACGGCCTCGAGCTCGACTTCACCGACCTCGCCGGAAACCTCCAGACCGCTGCCCGCGAACTCGGGGCCACTGCGGATCCGGGGCTGCCGCGCTTCGCTCAGCTCTTCCTCGACGCCGCCGACGTCGCCGCGGTCCGCGCGTTCTGGGTCGCCGCACTCGGATACACCCACGACCGGCGAGCCGGGGTCAGCGACATCCACGATCCGCGGCGGCTGAACCCGGTGCTGGTGTTCCAAGAGCTCGACGCTTCGGAGACGGAGCGGCGCCGGCAGCGCAACCGCATCCACTTCGAGCTCGCTGTGCCGTCGGACCTCGCGCAGACGCGCCTCGCCACGACCGTCGCAGCCGGTGGCCGGCTCCTTGACGAGTCGGAGGATCGCTGGCGGGTCGCCGACCCCGAAGGCAACGAAATGGTGATCGTCAGTGGGGCATGAGCTCGCGTTCGGCTGAGCTCCACGCTTGGCGGTTTCCCGTCAACGAGCGCTGGATCTCCGCCGCAATCAGCATCGAACACGCACGCCACGCTTGAACGCCAGGGACGACGCGCCGCATAACGACGGTGATGGTGCCTGCCGACGGCTCGGCCTCGGGCGACGCTTGACGCGACCTAGTGCCCGATCTGCTGCCGCCCACCCAGTCCACGGTGCAGAGACGTGGTCGGGCCGGAGGCTTGGCTCGGTCGGTGCGGCGAGCGGGGATCTTGTCTCTGCGCCGAGGCGCGGTGCACAGGTCGGCGAGCATGGCTGGGCCTGGTCGGGATATCGGCGAGGAGCACGGCTCCGCTGGAACCCGCGGCGACGTCGCGTGCTTCGGGCGGCGGGCTGGAGAGGGACTACGTTTCTGCTTCGGCGGTCGGTGCAGAGGCTGGGTGGCTTGGGCCGCGTCGGAGAGGGGCTGCGGCTTTGCTGCGCAGGCAGGGTTGGAGACGGCTCTGCTGCGCAGAGCAGGATTGGAGACGGCTCTGCTGCGCAGGCTGGATTGGAGACGGCTCTGCTGCGCGGGCTGGATTGGCGGGGGGTGCGGTGCGCAGGCAGGATTGGGGGTGCTGCCCGCTCGGCTGCGTCCTTGATGCGGACCGGCGCTTGGATGTGGCCGGCGGGCGGAGAGTCTGCGGGGCCGGTGATCGTGACGGGGTGTGCGGGGAACTGTGGCGGGGGGTGATGAGATCCATACCACCCGGCGTGATCGGTCAACACTGCGCTTCCGGGCGGGAATCGGTTCGACGGAACCGGTAATCTTGAAGGCCGTGCTGGCCACGCTCCCGACCCGGCTCTCCCGATTCCGGGCGGTCGGGGAGCTTCAGCTCCTCGACCGCTATCGGATCCTGGGCCTGGCCGGGTCGCTCGCGCTCGCGATCGGTGGGATCGCAGCCGGCGCGCTGCCCAGGCACGACCCGTTCACGCAGCATCCGGGTCGTCCGCTGGCTGCGCGCCGGCGAGCCGCTCGCGCTCGCGATCGGCTACACCGGGCTCGCCCTGCTCGTCGTCGCGTGGCTGTTCCTCGGCCGGCGGATCGGCACCCCGGGCGGCCCGAGCCGGCGCTCGCTGGTGGTGACCCTCGCGCTCTGGTCGGCGCCGCTGTGCCTGGCCCCGCCGATGTTCAGCCGGGACGTCTACTCCTACGGCGCGGTCGGCTGGATGGTGCACGTCGGCGCCAGCCCGTACTTCTGGGGTCCTGGGGCGCTGCCCGGACAACCCGTACCTGGCCGACGTGCCCGGGGTCTGGTCGCACACGCCCACCCCGTACGGGCCGGTCTTCCTGCAGCTGGCCCGCTGGGTGGTCGACCTGGCCGGCGACAGCACCGTGCCGACCGTGCTCGGGATGCGGCTGATCGCGCTGGTCGGCGTCGTGCTGCTGGTCCGGTACGTGCCGCGGCTGGCGGCGCACTGCGGCGTGCCGGCCGACCGGGCGCTCTGGCTGGCGCGTGCTCAACCCGCTGGTGCTGTTCCACTTCGTCAGCGGCGCGCACAACGACGCGCTGCTGATGGGCCTGGTGGTGGCCGGGCTGGTGCTGGTGCTCGACCGCCGGGTGCTGCGCGGGGTGCTGCTGCTGTCGCTGGCGCTGCTGGTCAAGGCGCCGGCCGCGCTGGCGCTGGTATTCGTCGTGCCGTTCTGGGCGCAGCGGATGACCGGCCGGTGGCGGCTGGTCCGGGCCGCGGCCGGGGTCGGCGCGGTCTCCGCCGCCGTGGTCGCGCTGGTCTCCTGGGTCACCGGCCTCGGCTACGGCTGGATCAACGCGCTCAACACCCCCGGCACCGTGCGCAACTGGCTGTCCGGGACGACGCTGCTCGGCGAGGCCGTCGGCGCGCTCGCACACGTGTTCGGGGCCGGCGACGCCTCGACCATGGACACCGCGATCGCGGTGTTCCGCGGCGCCGGCGGGGTGGCCGCGATGGTGGTCGTGCTGCTGCTGCTCGCCCACATGGACCGCCGCGGCTTCGTCGCGTCGCTCGGGCTCGGCTTCGTCGCCGTGGTCGCGCTCAGCCCGGTCGTGCAGCCCTGGTATCTGCTCTGGGGTTTCGTCCTCATCGCCGCGGGCACGTCGAACCTGCGCACCCGCACCGCCGTGATCACGGCGTCGGCCGCTCTCGCGGTGGTGGTGATGCCGAAGGGTGGCACGGTGGACGTGAGCGCGATCATCCAGGCGGTGCTCTGCGCCGCGGTGGTGGCCGGCGCGGCGGTCCTGTTCGAGCTGCTACCCGGCCGGGCCGCCCGCCGCCGCCGCGACCAGCCACCCGGCCACCGTCCCGTTCCGGAGCCCGTGCCGCGCGCAGTGCGCGAGCTGTGACGGCACCGGCGGTGCTGGCCACCGTCCGCGACAGCCGGCTGAGTCGGGCCGCGCGGGCCCGCTGGGCCGGCTGGGGCAGCCCGCACCTGCGCAAGATCATCCTCGTCGGCCTGGGCGGGTCGGCGCTGCTCGCGCTCGGCTCGCTCGGGGCCGGCGCCCCGCCGGTCTACGACCCGGTCAAGCGCACGCCGGTGCTCGCGCTGCTGCGGGACCCGGTCGGCGAGCGGGCCGCGCTCGCATTCGTCTACGCCGGGCTGGCCATCCTCGGCATGGCCTGGCTCTACCTCGGCCGGGCGCTGCGCCGCGGCGAGGAGGGCACCGACACCGGCCGGCTGCTGAAGATCACCGCGCTCTGGGGCGCCCCGCTGGTCTTCTGCGTCCCGCTGTTCAGCCGCGACCTGTACGCGTACGCGGCGCAGGCGCAGATCGCGCACGCCGGCCTCGACCCGTACCGGTTCGGGCCGGTGTCGCTGCCCGGGCCGTTCCTGGACGAGATCTCCGGGATGTGGGTGGACACGCCGGCGCCGTACGGGCCGCTGTTCCTCGGGATCGGGCGCGCGGTGGCCACGGTGACCGGCGACCGGGTCGCGACCACGGTGTTCGTCATGCGGCTGGTCGCGGTGGTCGGCGTGCTGCTGACCGCCCGCTACCTGCCCCGGCTGGCCCGGGCCGCCGGGGGCCGACCCGCGGGTGGCGGTCTGGCTCGGCATCGCCAACCCGCTGGTGCTGGTGCACTTCATCGCCGGCGGGCACAACGACGCGCTCATGATCGGGCTGGTCGTGGCCGGGCTGACCGTGGCGATCGAGGCGACCGAGGAGCGCTGGGTCGCCGTCGGGGTCGTGCTCTGCTCCGCCGCGGTGCTGGTCAAGGCGCCCGCCGCGGTGGCGGTCGCGTTCCTGGCCTGGGTCTGGGCCGGCCGGCTGTCCGGCCGCGCGGTGCTGGTGCGGGCCTGCCTGCGCACCGGGATCGTGGCCGCGCGTCTCGATCGCCGTGCTCACCGGGCTGACCGGGCTCGGCTTCGGCTGGATCGACCAGCTCAACGCGTCCAGCCAGGTGCTCACCTGGGTGTCGGTGCCGACCGCGATCGGCATGCTCATCGAGCTGCTGCGCGGCGTGCCCAACTTCGTGACCTACCAGGACCCGGTGATCGCCGCGGTCCGGCTCGGCGGCCAGGTGGTCACCGCGGTGGTGCTGACGTGGCTGTGGCTGCGGGCCGGCCGGGCCGGCTGGGTGCGGATGCTCGGGCTGTCCCTGCTCGTGGTGGTGTTCCTCGGCCCGGTCGTGCAGCCCTGGTACGTGCTGTGGGGGCTGACCGTCGCTGGGCGCGACCCGGCTGGACCGGCGGGCCTGGCTGGTGTTCGCCGGCGGCAGCTTCTGGCTGTCGCTGATGATCGCGCCGCAGGGCTCGAACCTGTTCCTCGACTGGGGCCCGGTGATCGCGATGCCGCTGGCCGCCGCGGTGGCGACGGTCGCGGTGCTGGGCCGGTCCCGGGACGACGTGGCCGAGCCGGTCGCGGCGCCGGGCAAGCTCGTGGTCGCCGCGCCGCCCGGCGACCGGGAGCTCGGGCCGGTGGCCTCGGTCCGGTGAGCGCCCGCGAGCTGGACGCCGCCGGCATCACCGACCCAGCGCTGCGGGCCTCGTACGAGCGGTGCCGGCAGCTCAACGCCGCGCACGGCCGGACCTACTACCTGGCCACGCTGCTGCTGCCGCCGGCCAAGCGGCCGTACGTGCACGCGCTCTACGGCTTCGCCCGGTACGCCGACGAGATCGTCGACGACCTCGGCTCCACGCTGACCGCGCAGCAGAAGGCGGACCGGCTGGTCGGCTGGGGCGAGCAGTTCCTGGCCGGCGTGCGGGCCGGCGGGTCCGACCACCCGGTCAGCCGGGCGGTCGTCGACACCGTGCGGCGGTGGGACATCCCGCTCGCGCTGTTCGAGGACTTCCTCGCCTCGATGCGGATGGACCTCACGGTCACCGGCTACCGGACGTACGACGACCTGATGGGCTACGTCTGGGGCTCGGCCGCGGTGATCGGGCTGCAGATGGTGCCGGTGCTGGAGCCGACCGTGCCGCGAGCGGTCGCCGAGCCGTACGCGATCGACCTCGGGGTCGCGTTCCAGCTGTCGAACTTCATCCGGGACGTCGGCGAGGACCTCCGCCGCGGCCGGGTCTACCTGCCCGGCGAGGACCTCGACCTGTTCGGGGTGGACCGCGAGCGGCTGGCCCGGGGGGTGGTCGACGGACGGGTCCGCCGGCTGCTCGCGTTCGAGATCGCCCGGACCCGGGAGCTCTACCGGGCCGCCGAGCCGGGCGTGCGGCTGCTGCACCCGACCAGCCGGGACTGCATCCACACCGCGATCCGGCTCTACGGCGGGATCCTCGACGAGGTCGAGCGGGCCGACTACCGGGTGCTGGACCGGCGGGTCGCGGTCGGGCCGGCGCGCCGGGCCGCGGTCGCCGTGCCCGGGCTGGCCCGGGCGTACGCGGCGAGGCGCGGATGAGTGAGCGCGAGGGCTCGCAGCGCGAGCGGGGAGCGAGAGAGGGAGAGGGAGAGGGGGGGTCGAGGAGCGGGAGATGACGGCGTTCGCGCTGGTGCACGGCGGCTGGCACGGCGGCTGGTGCTGGCAGCTGGTGCAGGCGGAGCTCGCCGCCCGCGGGCACACCTCGGTCGCGCCGGACCTGCCGATCACCGACCCGGCCGCCGGCGCGGTCGCGTACGCCGACGCGGTGCTCGCCGCCCTGCCGGCCGAGCCGGTCGTGCTCGTCGCCCACTCGCTGGCCGGCCTGGTCGCCCCGCTGGTGGCCGCGGCGGCGCCGGTGCGGCGGGTGGTCTACCTCGCCGCGATGCTGCCGGAGCCGGGCCGCAGCGTCGACGACCGGGCCCGGGCCGGGCAGCGGATGACCCGGCCGCGGGATCGGCCGCGCCCAGGCGGTCAACGACGACGGGTCGACGTCGTTCCGGCCGGACGGCGCGGTCGAACTGCTCTATCCGGACAGCCCGCCGGATCGGGCGGCCTGGGCGGTGGCCCGGCTGCGCCGGCAGCACTGGCGGGTCACCGCCGAGCCGAGCCCGGTCCCGGCGCAGGTCGCGGCCGCCGACCACGTACGTGCGGTGCACGGAGGACCGGATCATCGACGAGGACTGGGCCCGGGCCGCGATGCCCGAGCCGGTCGAGCTGCCCGGCGACCACAGCCCGTTCCTGGCCCGGCCGGCCGAGCTGGCCGACCTGCTGGTCGCGCTGTAGCTCACTCCGGGTCGTTGCCGGTGCCGGGCGCCGACCTGGAACCGGGTGCCGACGCCGGCGTAGGTCAGGTGCAGCACGAAGCCGGCCCGGGCGTGGTCGAGGTTGTGGCAGTGGTCCATCCAGACCCCGGGGTTGTCCGCCCGGAACAGCAGCACGTAGCGTCTGCCCGGGGTCGACCTCCAGCGTGTCGGTCCACCACGGGCTGCCGGTCGCCGCGGCGCCGTCCCGGGAGACGACCAGCGCGTGGTGGCCGTGCAGGTGCATCGGGTGGTTCGCGGTCGACGGTTCACGATCGTCATCCGGACCAGCTCGCCCGTCCCGGACCGTGAAGACCGGGCCGTCCGGCCAGACCCGTCCGTTCATCGACCACTGGTAGCCGAAGCCGCGCGCCGCCGAACGCCAGCCGCTGGTCGATCACCAGCCGCAGGTCGCGGTCGACCGGCGAGCCGGCGTCGAACGGGGTCGGCCCGGGCGTGCCGTAGTGCAGCAGGTCGACGGCGCCGCGGGAGCGGTCCCGTGGCAGCGGCGCGCCGTTGCCGGGCGGCGCGCAGCTCGACGTGCTCGGCCGGCGCCGCGCAGGGTCGACCGGGCCGGCCGGCATCCGGAACGCCAGGTCGTACCGGCCGCCGGCGGCGAGCGCCAGCCGCTCGTCGTCGACCTCGGTCGGGCCGTGCAGGTCGGTGCCGTCGACGGCGACCAGCCGGTACGGGACGCCGGCCAGCGAGTATCGCCCGACCGAGCTGGTCGCGTTGACGATCCGCAGCCGGACCGGGGTGCCCGGCTCGACGTCGCGGCGCAGCGTGCCGGTGACCCGCGCGTGATCCACCACCGCGATGTCGGCGCCGGCGACCGGCTGCCGCGGCTCGATCACCACGACGCCGAACAGGCCACGCGCGACCTGCTCCGACGATGCCTGGTGCGAGTGGTACCAGAACGTGCCGACCTGCTCGGGCCGGAACCGGTAGACGTACCGGCCGCCGGGCTTACCGCGTCCTGGGTGACGCCGGCGACCCCGTCCTCGGCGTTGGGCACGTCCAGGCCGTGCCAGTGCAGCGTGACTCCCTCCGGCACGTCCCGGTTGACCAGCGTGACCTGGACCAGCTCGCCCACCCGGAAGCGCAGCTCCGGACCGGGCACGGTCCCGTCGAAGGTCCACCGGCCGCCGTCCCGCCGGGCGGTCAGCGTGACCGCTCGGTCCGGGGTGCCGCCCGGGCCGGTCAGCGTGGCCACGTCGACCTCGCCCGGGGCCAACCCGGCGTGCCCGGCGTGCGCCGCGGCCGGGATCCGGTTGGTCCGGTCGGCCACGGTGACGACCAGCCCGGCCGCGGCCACCGCGACCAGCCCGCCGCCGGCGACCCGGACCGCACGGCCCCGGCCGGTCGACGGCGCCGGGCGCGGACCGCGGGGGCGCAGCAGCGGGACGCTCACCACCAGCACGGCCGCGTAGACCAGGCCGGTGCCGAGCACCGCGGCCCGGGTGGTCGGCGGGACCAGGAACAGGTGCCAGGCCAGCAGCTGGGCGACCAGCGCCAGCCGCACCGCGAGCACGCCGGCCGCCCGCGGGCCGTCCTGCCCGGCGGTGGCCCGGCTCAGCGACGGCACCGCCACCGCGGCGACCACCGGCAGCAGCGCCAGCGGGACGCCGAGCGGGATCTTCTCCAGCGCGAAGTCCGGCCCGTACGAGGCGAGCGCGAGCAGCACCCCGATCTCCGCCGGCACCGCCACCAGCGCGCCGATCACCAGCAGCAGCGCGACCGAGGCGGCGGCCCGGGACCGCTCGACCCGGCGCCGCTGCAGCAGCGCGGCCACGGCCAGCGCGCCGGTCCCGACGACGAGCAGGAAACCGTGCAGGAACGTCCACAGCGGATACACACCCAAAAGGCTCGTTCCGCGGCCGGCCCGGCACATCGGGGACCGCCCCCGAACCGACCCGGGGGTTACCCGGAATCCCGGTTGCCCGATCGGTCAGCTCCGGATGCCCTTGCGGCCGAGCCAGACCCAGGTCGACAGCGTCAGCGTCACCATCGCGTAGCCGAACAGCAGGTCCTCCACCGGCGCGAACGCGATCCGCCAGCCGAGGATCGCGCCCGGGTCGTACCGGACGATGTCGAAGCCCGGTGAGGATCCCGTTGGTGACCAGCTGGAAGAACAGCACGATCGCGTACGCGGTCCAGTACGTGCGGCGGCGCAGCAGCCAGGTGCGCAGCAGGACCGTGTCGACGAGCACCGCGCCGGCGACGCCGAGCACCGCCAGCTGGGTGTAGGTCACCGGCCGGCCGGCTCGCGCGGCTCGTCCCCGACCGGCCAGCCGCTTCACCGCCCGGACCGCCTCGAACGCGAGGATCGCGCAGGTCGGCGTGACCAGGAAGAACAGCACCTCGTCCAGCGGCAGGCCGGCCCGGCAGCAGGACGCCGGTCATCCGGTGCAGGTCGTAGGTCCAGTGCCCGGCGTGGATCGCGTACAGGTCCCAGACCACGAACACGACCAGCGTCGGGGCGAGCGCGAGCAGCCAGCGCCGCCAGCGCGCGTACACCCGGGTGCGCAGCAGGATCTCCAGCGGCGCGGTGCCGAGCAGGCAGGCGGCGAGCACCGCGAGGTAGGCGAGGTGGCTCACCCGAGCCTCGCCCGCAGCGACCGGGCCGCGGCCTCGGGGTCGTCGGCCTCGGTGATCGCCCGGACCACGACGACCCTGGTCGCGCCGGCGGCGAGCACCTCGTCCAGCCGGTCCAGCGTCGATCCCGCCGATCGCGAACCACGGCCGGGTCGCGGTGGCCGCCGCGTACCGGGTCAGGTCCAGGCCGGGCGCCGGGCGGCCGGGCTTGGTCGGGGTCGGCCAGGTCGGGCCGACGCAGAAGTAGTCCACGCCCGGCTCGGCGTCGGCCGCGTCGACCTGGGCCCGGTCGTGGGTGGACCGGCCGACCAGCGGCGCCGGGCCGATCAGCCGCCGGGCGGCCGGGACCGGCAGGTCGTCCTGGCCGAGGTGCAGCACGTCGGCGCCGGCGACCGCGGCCAGGTCGGCCCGGTCGTTGACCGACCAGAGCGCGCCGTGCCGGCGGGCGGCGTCGGCGAGCACCTCGAGCAGCGCCAGCTCCTCGCGCGCCTCCAGCCCCTTCTCCCGCAGCTGGACGATGTCGACCCCGCCCCGCAGCGCCGCGTCGAGGAACTCGGCGAGGTCGCCGCGCTCCCGCCGCCCGTCCGTGCACAGGTAGAGCCGCGCCTCCGCCAGCCGCTCCCGCAGCGGGCCGGCGTCGGCCCCCGCACCGGCGCCCGGCTCAGCCACCGGCAACGGCCCGGACCAGCTCGAGCCGGTCGCCGTCGGCGAGCACGACGCCGTCCAGCTCGGAGCGGACCAGCGCCTCGCCGTTGCGCTCCACCACGACCGTGCCCGGCCGCAGCCCCAGCTCTGCGATCAGCGCGACCAGGCCGAGCCCGTCCGGCAGCTCCCGGTGCCGCCGCCGTTCACCGTGACCCGCATCACGAACGCGAGCGCCTGGGCGCGCCGCTTCACCTCCCGGCCCCGGTCGGCCGGCCAGCGCCTCCACCGGCGTGCCCGGCAGCGAGTCGTCCGGGGTGTGCAGCCAGCGGATCGCCGCCTCGTCGTCGTACCCGCCGTCGTGCAGCAGGGTCAGCACCCCGGACAGGCCCTTGACCACAGCGTTGCCGCGGAGGAACCCGGCCGGCACCCGCAGCACGCCGCCCTCGCGCTGGCCGGCCAGCCCGCCCTCGCGCAGCAGCTGGTGCACCCGGGTGACCGGCACGCCGAGCCGCTCGGCCACGTCCGGCACCGTCAACCACTCGACCTGCTCACTCACGCGCCCAAGCCTGCCACGGCTGCCCGCGTCCCCGCCGGGGCAGGCTCAGACCGCACGGATCGGCACGTCCGGGTCGGCCAGCCGGTCCGGGTCGACCACCCGGCCGGCGTCGATGAGCCGCCGCGCCTGCATCGCGTCCTGCTGCCGGTCGACCGTGAGCAGGCCGGTCAGCCGGCCGGCGGAGTCGAGCCAGGCCGCGGACCAGCCGGTGCGGGCGGCCGGGTCGCCGCGCCAGACCGACGGGCCGTCGGCCCGCCAGCCGACCCACTGCAGGTAGCGGCCGAACTGCTCGGACCAGACGTACGGGACCGGGTCGTACGACCGCGGGCGTGCCGAGCAGGCTCGCGGCCGCGACCGTCGGCGCCCGCAGCGCGTCGTCCCAGTGCTCGGTGCGCACCCGGCGGTCGGCCCGCGGCGACCAGCGGGCGGCGCAGTCGCCGACCGCGACGACGCCGGTCCAGCGTGGTGCGGGCCGCCTCGTCCACGATCACCCCGCCGCTGACCGGGTCGACCTCGATCCCGGAGCCGGCCAGCCAGTCCAGCCGCGGCCGGACGCCGACCGCCTCGACCACCACGTCCGCCTCCACCCGGCCCGCGCCGGCCAGCCCGACGCCGCGGGAGTCGACGCCGGAGACGGCGGCGCCGGTGCGCAGGGTCGACGCCGGCCTCGGCGTACCAGGGCGTGGTCCGACCGCCCGCGGCCGGACCCAGCGCGGTCACCAGCGGGGCGACGCCGGCCTCCAGCACGGTGACCGCGCAGCCCCGGTGCGCGGCGGCGGTGGCCACCTCGGCGCCGATCCAGCCGGCGCCGACCACGACCACCTGGGCGCCGGGCACCAGCGCCGACCGCAGCCGGTACGCGTCGGCCGCGGTCCGCAGCACGTACGCGCCGCCGTCGGAGCCGGCGAGCCGGCGCGGCACCGCGCCGACCGCGAGCACCAGCCCGTCCCACGGCTCGTCCCCGGCCGTGGTCGGCGACCGTGCCCGGCCGGACCGCGGTGACCGTCACGCCGGTGCGCAGGTCGACGCCGTCCAGCCAGGCCGGGTCGATCAGGTCCGGCTCGCCGCCGGCCAGCAGCACCCGCTTGGACAGCGGCGGCCGGTCGTACGGGGGGCCGGTCTCGGCGCCGAGCAGGGTCAGCCGGCCCTGGTATCCCTGCGCGCGCAGCTCGGCGGCGGCCCGGACGCCGGCCAGCCCGGCGCCGACCACGACGACGGCGTTCAGGAGTCCTGCTCCGGCTGGAAGGTGTAGTTGCCCTTCTTGTCGGAGACCGTGACGGCCAGCCGCACCGCCGCGCCGTGCGCCGGGGTGGCCACGCAGCGTCATCGTGCCCGGCGGGTCGAAGACCTTGCACCGCCTCGTCGCCGCAGTCGACCGTGTAGCGACTGCCCGCCCTTGGCCGAGACCGCCGGCTGCAGCGACGCCTCCAGCCGGCCGACCGGGATCACCGCCTGGTCGCTGCTGACGGTGAACTTGCCGCCGTCGGTCCGGTCGACCCGGACCCGGACCGGCACGCCCTCCACGGTGATCGCGCAGGCGCCCGGCTTGTTCGGCTGCGGGTCGAGGTTCGCCGGGCAGCGGGCCGGGCCGACCCGCAGGCCGGGGAACGCCCGGGGCAGGTCGCTGTCGATCGTGCGCTGCACGTCGGCGGGGCCGAACCGGCCGCCGGCGGGGGCCGGCGCGGCACCGGAGGAGCAGGCGGTCACGGCAGCGGCACCGGTCCCGAGAACCAGGACGAGAAGGACACCGGGCCGCACGGCCCCGCAGTCTAGGACGCCCCGCCCGCCGCCGACTCAGGCCGGGTCCCCGACTGGGCCCCCGACTGGGCCCCCGACTGGGCCCCAGCTCGGTCCCCGACTCGGCGCCTGACCCGACGCCCGACTGGGTCGCGGGCGCCGTGCCCGGCCGGTTGTCGGCGGGGTCGCGAGCTGGGTCGCCAGCTGGGTCGCCGGCTCGGTCTTGGGCTGGGTTGCCTCGCGGGCCCAGTCGAGCGCCTCGGGGATCCGGCGGCGGGCGCCGCGCGCCCTCGCCGCGGCCGCGACCTCCGGACCGAGCGCGGCGTCGACCGCGCCGGCCAGCGCGTCGGCCAGCGGCCGCATCCCCGGCCAGACCGCGACCCCGACCACCTCGCGGGCATGCCCGGCCGCGCCCTGCAGCTCGGCCGCCAGCTCCACGTCGCCGCCGGCCAGCGCCAGCCCGGCGAACCCGTCCAGGCAGTACGCCGAGCCCTCCTGGTCCATCAGCTCGCCCGTGCACCCTGGCCGCGTCGGCGAACCGCGCCCACGCCCCGGCCAGGTCCCCGCCCGCCGCGGCGTCGGCGCCGAGCAGGTCGAGCATCTGGGCGCGCAGGTGGCCGGAGTTGATCCGGTCGGCCGCGGCCAGCGCGTCGGTGTGCAGCCGGGTCGCGGTCGCCGCGTCGCCGGCGAGCAGCGCGAGCTGGCCGCGGGCGGACAGCGCGAACGCCAGCCCCCACTCGTCGCCGAGCTCCCGGAACGTCGCCACCGCCTCGTCCAGCTGGTCGAGGTCGGCCCGCGTCCCGGGCGCGGCCTCGGCCAGGCCGAGCCCGGTCAGCGCGTGCGCCCGCAGCCGCCGGTCGCCGAGCTCGCCGGTCGCGTCGCGCAGCTGGCCGAGGTACGGCCGGGCGCGCGGCCACGTCGCCGACCGCGATCCGGAGCATCCCGCGGGCCCACAGCAGCAGCGCCTCGGCGTCCGGCGGCAGCCCGGCCGCCGACGGCAGCGCCGCGGCCTGGTCGGCCAGCTCCCGCATCGGGGCCAGCAGCCCGCGCGACCACCAGTACGGGAACAGCGGCGCGGTCAGCCGGACCACGGTCTCGGCGTCGTCGGTCCGGATCGCCCAGCGCATCATCGAGCGCAGGTCGTCCAGCTCGGCGTCCACCCGCCGGGCCCACAGTCCGGTTGTCCGGACCGGCCAGCATGCGGGCCGGCCGTCGCCGCGAACGTGCGCAGCCAGGTGGTGAGCCGGGCCAGCGTGGCCGCCCGCTCCGGCGCTCGGCCTCCAGCCGCTCCCGCGCGAAGGCCCGGACGGTGCCGAGCATGCCGAACCGCGGCTCGCCGTCCTCGTCCTCGCCCGGCCGGCCCGACCATGCTCTGCGCGACCAGCGAGGACAGCGTGTCGAGCAGGTCCTCCCCCGGCGCCGCCCCGACCGCCTCGGCCGCGGCCAGCGAGAACGCCCCGGTGAAGACCGACAGCCGGTCCAGCAGCCCGCGTTCGGACGGGGACAGCAGGTCGTAGCTCCACTCGATGGTGGCCCGCAGGGTGCGCTGCCGGTCGGGCAGGTCGACGGTCCCGGCGGCGAGGTCGAGCGGGCGGTCCAGCCGGTCGCCGAGCCGGCGCAGCAGCTGGGCCGGGCGGCAGCAGCCGCAGCCGGGCGGCGGCCAGCTCCAGCGCCAGCGGGATGCCGTCCAGCCGGCGGGCCAGCTCGCCGAGCGCGGCCAGCGCCGGCCGGGTCGGGCTCGAAGCCGGGCCGGACCTCCCGGGCCCGCTCGACCAGCAGGTCGCACGGCCGGGCCGGCCGGCAGCGGGGCCAGCGGCAGCTCCTGCTCGGCCCGCACCCGCAGCGCGGTCCGGCTGGTGACCAGGATCCGGTGGTCGGGCAGGCGGTCAGCAGCGTGGCCACGTCGGCCGCGGCCGCGCAGCACCTGCTCGAAGTTGTCCAGCACCAGCAGCACCGGCCGGTCCCGCAGCCGGTCGACGAGCAGGTCGAGCACCGGCCCGCTGCCCTCCGGCCGGACGCCGAGCGCGGCCGCGATCGCGCCCGGCACCTGGGCCGGGTCGCCGATCGGGGCGAGGTCGACGAACCACACCCCGTCGTAGCCGCCGGCCGCGGACTGCCGGGCCGCGACCTCGAGCGCCAGCCTGGTCTTGCCGATCCCGCCCGGGCCGACCAGCGTGACCAGCCGGACGCTCGGTCTGGCCAGCAGGTCGGCGACCACGGCCACCTCGGCGTCCCGGCCGACGATCCCGGTCGGCGGCACCGGCAGGTGCCCGGCCCGCAACCCCGGCGACGGTCCCGCGGACATCCCGGCCGGGGCCGCGAACCGCTCGGTCAGCAGCACCGCCAGGTCGTCGGCGACCAGGTCGGTCAGCTCCTCGGCCCGCTCGAACGGCTTGTACGCGGCGCGGTCGTCGGCCTGCACCCGGGCGAGCAGCGCGTCCAGCCGCGGCTCCCGGTCGTCGGCCGCCTTGACGTAGATCAGCTTCGGCCGGTCGCCGGAGAGCAGGTACTCGTCCTCGAGGCCGGAGACCGGCTCGCCCGGCGCCACCCAGCCGTACCGGCGCCAGTAGATGCCAACAAAGACGTCGCTCTGCGCCAGGTAGGCGCGGTATAGCTCGCGGGGAGGGTGCGGTCGCGCGCCGAGCTCGAACATGACCGGGGTCAGCCGCAGCCGCGTCACCGCGTCGCGGGCCGCCTTCCGCTCGGCGGCCAGCTCCTGGAGCGTGGACGAGATGAACACGCGCACCCGCCGGTCGGGAGTGAGCGGCGCCCCGGGGTCGGCCGGCATGCCCGCAGAGTAGCCGCGTGGGAATGCCAACCGGGACCGGAAAGCTTGCATAGCCTTGAGAGAACCGACACGGGGGTGACAACGGTGACCGGGATCGGCGCTGAAGCCGACGTTCAGGCGGACAACGGCGACACGGGCAACACAGCGGACGCTGCGGGCACGGCGGACAGGACACCGCCGGACCGCGCCGAGGTGCGGCAGCTGTCGCCCGCGATCAGGGGGCTACTGGTCGGGTTCGTCCTGCTGACCGCGCTGGCGACCAACCAGCTCTACGTCCTGTCCGCGCACACGGATGCGTACTTCGCCTGGACCATCAAGCCGCCGCTGACCGCGGCGTTCCTCGGCGCCGGGTACGCGGCGGGCCTCGTGCTCGTCCTGCTCGGCCTGCGGGCCCACGCCTGGGTCGAGGCCCGGATCGCCGGTGGTCACGGTCGCGGTGTTCTCGACGCTGACGCTGCTGGCGACGGTGCTGCACCGGGACCGGTTCCACTTCAGCGCGGACGGGTCGATCGCCCGGTTCGCGGCCTGGTTCTGGCTCGGCATCTACATCGTCGTGCCGCTCGCGCTGGCCGTGCTGATCGTGCTGCACCAGCGCCGGCCCGGCGTCGACCCGCCCCGGCGGGACCCGATGCCGCTCTGGCTGGCCGGCGCGTTCACGCTGCAGGGCCTGATCATGCTGGTCGTCGGCGTCACGCTCTACGTGGCGCCGTCGACCGCCCGGACGCTGTGGCCCTGGCCGCTCACCCCGCTGACCGCGCGGGCGGTCTCGGCCTGGCTGGTCGCGTTCGGCGTGGCCGCGGTGCTCGACGCTGATCGAGCGGGACCTGGAGCCGGCTCGACCGCCGGCGCGGTCGCGTACACCGTCTTCGGCGTGCTGGAGCTGGTCGCCCTGCTCCGGTACGGCGACGTGGGCCGGTGGGACTCGGCCGGCCGGCATCGGTCTACCTCGTCGTGCTGATCAGCGTCGTACCCGTCGGGGCGATCGGCTGCTGGCTGGTCGCGGACCGCGCTCGACGCCGGCGGGCGGCTGGTGCGACTCCAGCGGCAGCAACCCCAGCAGATTGAGCCCGACCAGCAGGGCCAGCCCGGCCCACGGCGCGAGCCGCGGCCACGACGAACACCAGCACCGGCACCAGCGGCACGACGAACACGGCCGTCCGCAGGTAGAGGATCAGCGCGTCCGGCTGGACGTCGTCGCGCAGCAGCCCGGCCGAGCGCGCGTAGAGCAGCAGCCCGGCGAACGCGACCAGCGCGACGAACAGCAGCGCCGGCGCTGAGCTGGACCGCGGTGCCGAGGTCGGTCGCGGTTGCCGATCGCGGTGGCCAGCACGGCCGTGCTGAACGGGGTCAGCGCGTAGATCCCGACCGAGAACAGCACCAGCAGCGTCGCGTAGTGGTCGATGCCGCGCATCCACGCGTCCAGCCGGCGGGTCTGCAGCCAGCCGGCGATCATCTGGGTGAAGCCGATCGCGTACGCCAGGTACTCCGGCCACATGTGCCGGAGCTCCTCGCCGAGGTCGCCCGGGCCGCGTCCGCCGGCGGGCGCAGCTCGATGACGAGCAGCGTGGCGGCGATCGCGTACACGCCGTCGACGAACCCGCCCAGCCGGCCCCATGCGTGCGGGGCGTGCTCGCCCGGGCGGAAGCTCCAGCCCCGGGTGAACCACGCCGATGCCGGCGAAGCTAGCAGTCAGCCCACCAGCGGGAAGGCGTCCTTCCAGACCGGCTCGTAGCCGGCCGCCTCGAGCATCGCGGCGACCTCGGCCGGCGAGCGCTCGTCGGAGATCGAGAACTGCTCGGTCGCCTCGCCCGGGCGCCGAGTAGCCGCCCGGCTCGGTCGACGAGCCGGCCGACATGGTGGGTGACCGCGATCCGGACCAGCCCGTCCCGCAGCGCCGCCGGCTCCCGGGTGGACAGCACGATCCCGGCCTCCGGCTCGAACAGCCGCAGCGCCGCCAGCGCCTGGACGTACTCGGCGTCGGCGACCGGGACCAGCGGCTGGTAGCCGGACGCGGACGGCTTGATCCGCGGCAGCGCGACCGTCACCTCGGTGCGCCAGTACGCCTTGACCAGGAACGCGGCGTGCGCGGCGACCGCGAGCACGTCGGCCCGCCAGTCCGCGGCCAGCCCGAGCAGCGCGCCGACGCCGAGCCGGCGCACGCCGGCCTCGCGCGGCCAGCTCGGTCGAGTTCAGCCGCCGGTCGTAGTCGCGCTTCCAGCCGGCGACGTGCGTCTCGGCGTACCGGTCCCGGTCGTAGGTCTCCTGGTAGTGCACGACGCCCTCGAGCGCCGGCCGCGACCAGCCGCTGCGTACGTGTCGTCGGACCAGGTCTGCGTCTCGATCGACAGCGACGGGACGCCGCGGCGCGCAGCCGCTCGACGCACCTCGACCAGGTAGTCCTGGGAGACCTCGACCCGGTGCTCGCCGGCGACCAGCAGCAGGTGCCGGAAGCCGCGGCCGGTCAGCAGCGCGGCCTCCCGCTCGACCTCGTCCACGGTCAGCGTCCGGCGGGCGATCGGCAGGTCCTTGGCGAAGCCGCAGTACGTGCAGGTGGACAGGCAGGCGTTGGAGACGTAGAGCGGCGCGAAGAGCCGGACCGCCCGGCCGAACCGGCGCAGCGTCGTCGCCCGGGCCGCCTGCGCGAGCTCCTCGAGCCGCGCGGTCGCCGGCCGGCGAGAGCAGCGCGGCCGAGGTCGGCCAGGTCCCGGTCGCTCGGCGGCCAGCGCCCGGTCGACGTCGGCGTCGGTGTACGCCCGCGCCGACAGCCCGGCGACGTCGAGGCCGTCCAGCTGCCGCGCGAACCTGCCCCTGGGCGCGCCATCAGGCGCCCCGCCCGGGACGCGGCGGCGAGGCCGGGTCGGCGGCCGAGGGCCGACCGCCGGCGAGCCGAGGAAGCCGGTCAGCGGGGACGACGCCTCGGCGTCGTGGCGCCGGCGACCGCGCCCCGGCCGGCCAGGAAGCCGAGCCGGCCGGCCTCGGTCGCCAGCGCGAACGCGCGCGCCATCGCGACCGGGTCCCGGGCCACCGCGATCGCCGTGTTGACCAGCACCGCGTCGGCGCCGACCTCCATCGCCTCGGCCGCGTCGCTCGGCACGCCGAGCCCGGCGTCGACGACGACCGGCACGCCGGCCTGCTCGACGATCGATCTCGATCGCGTCCCGGGTGCGCAGCCCGCGGTTGGAGCCGATCCACGGCGCCGAGCGGCATCACCGTCGCGCAGCCGGCCTCCTCCAGCCGCCGGCACAGCACCGGGTCGGCCGAGCAGTACGGCAGCACGGTGAACCCGTCGGCGACGAGCAGCTCGGCCGCGCGCAGCGTCTCGATCGGGTCCGGGCGCCAGCGTGCGCGGGTCCGGCGTGACCTCGAGCTTGACCCAGTCGGTGCCGGTCGCCGGCCCGGCCGAGCCGGGCCAGCCGGACCGCCTCGTCCGCGTCCACCGCGCCGGAGGTGTTGGGCAGCAGCCGGACGCCCGGCCGGCACGAAGTCGAGGATGTCGCCCTCCCCGAGCCCGGTCGAGGTCGACCCGGCGCAGCGCGACGGTGACGATCTCGGCGCCGCTGGCCAGCACGGCCGTCGCGCATGACCGGCGTGCGCCGAGAACTTGCCGGTGCCGACCAGCAGCCGGCTGCGACAGCCGCGGTCCCGGCCACGACGAACGGGTCCTGGCCATCGCCTGCAGGATCCACGTCGTCACTCCCTCCCCTCGCGGGCATTACCCCGATCGGGTGCTGCGGGTCGCGGGCCCTCTGCCCGCCTCTCAGCCCGCGACGGCGGGCTCCCCGGTGATGTCGTCCCATCGTACGTGCGGCCGCGCTGCCTACACTCTCCGCGTGACCGGGACCGCGCTCGCCGACCCCCTGCCGGGGACGGTGCTCGACCGGCGCTACCGGGTCGACGCGCCGATCGCCCGCGGCGGCATGTCCACCGTCTACGCCGGCACCGACCTGCGGCTCGACCGGCAGGTGGCGGTGAAGGTGATGGCGCCGGCGCTGGCGCACGACCCGGCGTTCACCGAGCGGTTCGTCCGGGAGGCGCGCACCGCGGCCCGGCTGTCGCACCCCAACGCGGTCGCCGTGTTCGACCAGGGTGCCGAGGACACCCGCGGCCGGCCGGGTCGTGTTCCTGGTGATGGAGCTGGTGCCCGGCAGCACGCTGCGGGAGGTGCTGCGCCGGCGCGGCCGGCTGCGCCCGGACGAGGCGGTCTCGGTGCTCGAGCCGGTGCTGGCCGCGCTGGCCGCCGCGCACCGGGCCGGGCTGGTGCACCGCGACGTCAAGCCGGAGAACGTGCTGGTCTCCGCCGACGGCACGGTCAAGGTGGTGGACTTCGGGCTGGCCCGGGCGGTCGCCGCGCCGAGCACGTCCACGCAGGCCGGGATGGTGCTCGGCACGGTCGCGTACGTCTCGCCCGAGCAGGTCGCCCGCGGCGTCGCGGACGCCGCGCACCGACGTCTACTCGGCCGGCGTCGTGCTGTTCGAGCTGCTCACCGGCAGCCCGCCGTACGGGGGCGACTCGGCGCTCGCGGTCGCCTACCGGCACGTGCACGACGACGTGCCGGCCGCCGTCCACCCGGGTGGCCGGGATCCCGCCGGCGCTGGACGAGCTGGTGCTGCGGGCGACCCGGCGGGAGCCCGGCGGCCGGCCCGCCGGACGCCGGCGCGTTCCTGGCCGAGCTGGCCATGGCCCGCACCGACCTCGGGCTGCGCCGGGTGCCGTCCCGGCGACGGTCGCCCGAGCGCGCCTCCCCGGATCCGAGGCGCCGACCGTCGCCGGCCGGGCCGGCGGCGGCGCACCGGGCCCGACCGCGCCGGCGCCGGCCGGGCCGCGCGGCGCGACCGGCGCTCGCCCGGCGTACGCCCGGGCGGTGCACCGCCGCGCCGGGCTACGGGGGCCGTCCGGCGCGGGCGCGAGCCCGGGGTCGGCGCCGGCCGACGGCAGCGGCTGGCCCGCCGAGCGCCGCCGGCGCCGCGCACCTGGAGCTGGGTCGCGCTCGCGCGTCGTGCTGCTCGCGGCGCTCTCGGTCGGCGACGGCGGCCTGGTGGTTCGGCAGCGGCCGGTTCGCGGCGGTGCCGTCGCTGACCGAGCTGACCCGGGCCCAGGCCGCAGCGCCCGGCTGGACGGCGTCGACCTGACCGCGACGGTTCGACCAGGAGCCGAGCGAGACGGTCGCCGCCGGCCGGGTGGTCCGGTCCGACCCGGCGCCGGGCGGCCGGGTGCTGCGCGGCCGCTCGGTGACCGTGGTGCTGTCCTCCGGCCCGCCGGCCGTCCCGGTCCCGTCGGTCACCGGCCAGCCGGCCGACGACGCGCAGGGCGCGATCCGGCAGGCCGGGCTGCAGCCGCGAGCTCGTCGAGCAGTCCAGCGACGACGTCGAGGCGGGCCAGGTCATCTCCGCAGACCCCGGCCGGCGGCACGGCGCAGCGCGGCAGCACGGTCCGCGCTGGTGGTCTCCACCGGGCCCGGGGATCGTCGCAGG
This sequence comes from uncultured Actinomycetota bacterium, assembly GCA_963770145.1. Lineage (GTDB taxonomy): Bacteria > Actinomycetota > Actinomycetes > Mycobacteriales > CADCTP01 > CADCTP01. The sequence continues at coordinate 877,681 of CAVYOJ010000014.1, forward strand.
TGCCGGACGTGCGCGGCCTGTCGGTCGACGACGCCCGGCAGAAGCTGGCGGACGCCGGCTTCCGGGTCAAGGTGCGCTCGCTGCGCATCGGCAACGTGATCGCCCAGTCGCCGCGCGGCGGGCAGCGAGCGCGAGCAGGGCAGCACGGTGACCATCTACGGGCTGTGACCTGTTAGCCTCGCCTCGTGCGCGGCACCTTTAGCTATGCCGACCGGTCCCGGTCCTCCGGGTCGGGTCGGCGGCGCGCGCCCTAGCCGCCACCACCCGCCCTGCGAGCCCCGGACCGACCGGTCCGGGGCTCTTTCTCGTTCGAGGAGACAGCCCAGATGGTCATCGTGATGGCCGCCGGCGCCGGCGACGCCGACCTCGCCGAGGTCGTCGCAGCACGTGGAGAGCGCCGGCGGCGTCGGCGTTCGTCAGCCGCGGCGTCACCCGCACGATCGTCGGCGTGGTCGGCACCGAGGAGGTGCTGGAGACCGTCGACGTCGGCGCTGCTGCCCGGGCGTCGACGAGGTCGTCCGGATCACCGCGCCGTACAAGCTGGTCAGCCGGAGAACCACGCCGAAACGCAGCACGGTCAGCGTCGGCGGGGTGCCGATCGGCCCGGACACGTTCACGCTGATCGCCGGCCCGTGCGCGGTCGAGTCGGCCGAGCAGACGCTGGCCGCGGCGCAGCAGGCCCGCCGGGCCGGGGCGACGCTGCTGCGCGGCGGCGCGTACAAGCCGCGCACCTCGCCGTACGCGTTCCAGGGGCTCGGCGTCGACGGGCTGCGGATCCTGGCCGAGGTGCGCACGGAGACCGGGCTGCCGGTGGTCACCGAGATCATGGACGCCGGCCGACGTCGACGTGGTCGCCGAGCACGCCGACATGCTCCAGATCGGCACCCGCAACATGCAGAACTTCCCGCTGCTGCAGGCGGTCGGCGCGGCCGGCAAGCCGGTGATGCTCAAGCGCGGGCTGACCGCGACGTACGAGGAGTGGCTGATGGCCGCCGAGTACATCGCGCAGCGCGGCAACCTCGACATCGTGCTGTGCGAGCGCGGCATCCGCGGCTTCGAGCCGACGATCCGCAACATGCTCGACGTGTCGGCGATCCCGATGGTGCACGCGCTCTCGCACCTGCCGGTCATCGTCGACCCGTCGCACGCCGCCGGCCGGCGCGACCTGGTGCTGCCGCTGGCCCGGGCCGGCGATGGCGGCCGGCGCCGACGGGGTGATGGTCGACGTGCACCCGGAGCCGGAGCGGGCGCTCTGCGACGGCGCGCAGGCGCTGTCCGGCGAGCTGCTGGACGAGCTGACCGTCGCGGTGGCCACGATCCCGCCGCTGCTCGGCCGCCGCTCGGCCGTCACCGCCGAGCGGGTCCACCCCACCCGCTGACCCGGTACGGTCCGCGCGTGGTGCGGCTTCCGCTGGCCGACCGGGAGCAGGCCGGCCGGCTGCTCGGGCGCCGGCTGGCCGAGGTGGTGGGCGGCGAGCCGGTGGTCGTGCTCGGCCTGCCGCGCGGCGGGGTGATCGTCGCGGCCGCGGTCGCCGCGGAGCTCGGCGCGCCGCTGGACGCGTTCGGGGTGCGCAAGCTGCCGCTGCCCGGCCGCCCGGAGCTGGCCATGGGCGCGGTCGCCGGTGGCGGCGTGCTGGTCTGGAACGAGGCGGTGCTGCGCCAGCAGCGGCCGCGGCCGGCCGACGTCGCCGCCGTGGTCGAGCGGGAGCGGGCCGAGCTGGCCCGGCGGGAGGCGGCCTACCGCGGCGACCGGCCGCCGCCGGAGCTGGCCGGGCGGACGGTGGTGCTGGTCGACGACGGGGTGGCCACCGGGGCGACGGCCCGGGCCGCGCTGCGGGCGGTGCGCGCGCTCGGGCCGGCCCGGGTGGTGCTGGCCGCGCCGGTGGTGCCGGCGCGGCTGGACCTGAGCCCGGAGGCGGACAGCGTTGTCGCACTGGCCACACCGCATCCGTTCGGTGCGGTGAGTGGTCACTACCGGGATTTCCGTGAGACCACGGACGAGGAGGTGCGCCGGGCTCTCGACAGGTGATCTCGGGCGTGATTCGGTCGGATTGCGGGCATGCAACACCCGCCCGCAACCGACGACGTTCGGGAGGATCCGTGTCGATCCCAGCTCCACCCCGTCCCCGCCGCCATCGGCCGCGCCCGCCGGGCCTGGTCGCGGCGGCCGCCGTCGCCGCGCTCGCCGTGGCCGGCCTGCCCGCGGCGGCCACCGCGGCGCCGGCTGCCGCGGCCGGCAGCGTGGCGACCGTCCGGGCCGCCAGCCCGGTCGCGCTGACCACCGAGGGTCGCAGTGCCGACCTGCGGCTGGTGCTGTCCACCCCGACCGGGGCAGCGTTGGCCGCCCCGGTCACCGTCCGGTACGCCACCGGCGCCGGCACCGCGACGGCCGGCGCCGACTACACCGCGACCAGCGGCACGCTGACCTTCCCGGCCGGCACCGCCTCCGGCGCCAGCCGCACGGTCACGGTCGCCGCGGCCGCCGACAAGACCGCCGAGACCGCGGAGACCGTGCCGGTCGCGGTGACCAGCTCCACCGCCGGCGTCGACACCGCGAAGGCCGCGGCCACCGTCGTCATCGACGCCAACGGCCTGCCGTACCTCGACTCGCGGCTGCCGGTCGCCGCCAGGGTCCGCGACCTGCTGGGCCGGATGACGCTGGCCGAGAAGGTCGGCCAGATGACCCAGGCCGAGCGGGCCGCGGTCGCCGACGACCCGTCGCTGATCGCGACCTACCGGCTCGGCTCGGTGCTGTCCGGCGGCGGCTCGGTGCCGACCCCGAACACGCCCGCGGCTGGGCCGACATGGTCGACGGCTTCCAGGCGCGGCGCTGACCACCCGGCTGCAGATCCCGATCCTCTACGGCGTCGACGCCGTGCACGGCCACGACAACCTGGTCGGCGCGACGATCTTCCCGCACAACATCGGGCTCGGCGTCGACCCGCGACCCGGCGCTGGTCGAGCGACGTCGAGCGACGTCACCGCGAAGGAGATCCGGGCGACCGGCTCCGCAGTGGGACGTTCGCGCCGTGCATGTGCGTGGCCCGCGACGACGCGGTGGGGCCGCACGTACGAGTCGTTCGGCGAGGACCCGGCGCTGGTGATCGCGATGGAGACCGCGATCGACGGCTTCCAGGGCCCGGCGCGTCCCAGCTCGCCCGGCCGGACCGGGTGCTGGCGACCGCGAAGCACTACGTCGGCGACGGCGGCACCACGTACGGCACCGGCGTCCGGCGACTACCCGATCGACCAGGGCATCGACGAGTCGATCAGCCGGGCCGACTTCGCCGGCTCGCACCTCGCCCCGTACGTGCCGGCCGTGCAGCAGCACGAGCGTCGGCACGGTCATGCCGTCGTACTCGCCGCGTCGACTGCACCGAGACGGCGTCGGCAACCCGGTGAAGATGCACGCCCACCAGGACCTCATCACCGACGTCCTCAAGGGCGAGCTCGGCTTCGACGGCTTCGTGATCTCGCGACTGCGACGGCATCGACCAGACTGCCCGGCGGCACTACGCCGACCGACAGGTGCGGACCGCGGTCAACGCCGGCATCGACATGGTCATGGTGCCGACCAACTTCGGCGCAGTTCGATCACGACGCTCGCTGGCCGAGGTCCACGCCGGCCGGGTCAGCACGGCCGCGGATCGACGACGCGGACCGGCGGATCCTGACCAAGAAGTTCGCAGCTCGGGTCTGTTCGAGCGGCCCGTTCACGCCGCCGGCCGAACATCGGACCAGATCGGGTCGGCGCGCGCACCGCGCGGTCGCCCGCAAGGCCGTGGCCGAGTCCCAGGTGCTGCTGAGGAACGACCGGCGACGTGCTGCCGCTGACGCAGGACGCGAAGGTGTACGTGGCCGGCCGCAACGCCGACGACATCGGCAACCAGGCCGGCGGCTGGACGGTCGCGTGGCAGGGCGTCTCCGGCGACGAGGTCATCCCCGGCACCACCGATCCTCGAGGGCATCCGCAAGGTCGACCGCGCGCACGGTCACGTTCAGCGAGGACGGCTCGGCCCCGACCGCCGGCGCGCGACGTCGGCGTCGTCGTCGTCGGCGAGACGCCGTACGCGGAGGGCTTCGGCGACGTCGGCGGCCCGACGTGCAACTTCTGCACGCCGCAGCAGCTGGAGCCGAAGTCGCTGACGCTCGACCCGGCGACACCGCGACCGTCGACAAGGTCTGCGCCGCGATCGCCAAGTGCGTGGTGCTGGTCGTGTCCGGCCGGCCGCAGGTGTTCGACGACCAGCTCGGCAAGATCGACGCGCTGGTCGCGTCCTGGCTGCCCGGCAGCGAGGGCGACGGCGTCGCGGACGTGCTGTTCGGGAAGAAGCCGTTCACCGGGCGGCTGTCGCATGACCTGGCCGGCCAGCGCCGACCAGGAGCCGATCAACGTCGGCGACGCGACCTACGCACCGGCGTTCCCGTACGGCTGGGGGCTGCGGACCGACTCGCCGCGGGCGCGGCTGCAGGCGGCCCGGGCCTCGCTCGGCACCGGCGACGCGGCGCTGCGGGCGGCCCGGGCGGACATCGCCCAGGCGCTGAGCGGGCGGTTCTGGTCCGGCGACCGGATCAAGGACAAGGCGTCGGTGGTCGCGGCGCTGGCCCGGGCGGCCGGCGACCTGACCCGCACGACCAGGGACCCGTTCTCGGCGGGTGACGCGGTCGTGTCGGTGGTCCGCGACCTGCAGCAGGCGGTCGCCGGCGGCCGGCCGGGCGCCGGCCAACGCGGCGTCGCTGTCGGCGCAGGCGGACGTGCAGTCGGTGTCCGGGCGACCGGACCAGGCGATCATCTCGCTGGTCGCCGCCGGCGCGCTGCGGTAGATCGAGGGGAAGGGGGCCCGGTGTCGGGCCCCCTTTCTCATGCCCGGAGCATCTCCGCGACCTCGAACGCCAGCTCCAGCGCCTGCTGGGTGTTCAGCCGCGGGTCGCACGCGGTCTCGTACCGGCTGGTGAGGTCGGCGTCGCTGATGTCCTGCGCGCCGCCGAGGCACTCGGTGACGTCCTCGCCGGTCAGCTCGACGTGGATGCCGCCGGGGTGGGTGCCGAGCGCCCGGTGCACCTCGAAGAACCCGCGGACCTCGTCGACGACCCGCTCGAAGTGCCGGGTCTTGTAGCCGCTGGCGCTCTCCTCGGTGTTGCCGTGCATCGGGTCGCACTGCCAGACCACCGGGTGCCCGGTCGCCTGCACCTTCTCGATGACCGGCGGCAGCAGGTCGTGCACCCTGCGGTTGCCCATCCGGGAGATCAGCGTGAGCCGGCCCGGCGTCGCCGTCCGGGTCGAGCCGCTCGACCAGCTCGGCGACCTCGGCCGGGTTGGCGCTCGGGCCGACCTTCATGCCCGATCGGGTTGGCGATCCGGGAGACGAAGTCGATGTGCGCGCCGCCGCGGGCCCGGGTCCGGTCGCCGACCCAGACGAAGTGCCCGGACAGGTCGTACGCGCCGTGGCCGCCGACGCCGGGCCGGGTCAGCGCCCGCTCGTACTCGAGGATCAGCGCCTCGTGCGAGCAGTAGAGCTCGACCCCGAGCAGGCTCTCGTCGCGCACCCCGCAGGCCCGCATGAAGTCCATCGCCCGGCCGATCTCCGGGGCGAGCTGCTCGTACCGGGCGCCGGCCGGCGAGGTGCGGACGAAGTCCTTGTTCCAGTCGTGCACCCGCGTCAGCGCCGACTCGCCGCCGGTCGCGACCGCGCGCAGCAGGTTCAGCGTCGCCGCCGCGGTCTGGTACGCCCGCAGCAGCCGGCCAGGGTCGGCCCGGCGGGCCTCCGCCGTCGGGGCGAGGTCGTTGACCATGTCCCCCCGGTAGGACGGGAGGCCGAGCGCGTCGAGCGGGGCCGAGCGCGGCTTCGCGTACTGCCCGGCGATGCGGGCCAGCTTGACCACCGGCACGCTCGCCCCGTAGGTCAGCACGATCGCCATCTGCAGCAGCGTCTTCAGCGTCGCCCGCAGCGCCGGCTCGGTCGCGCCGGCGAACGTCTCGGCGCAGTCGCCGCCCTGCAGCAGGAACGCCTCGCCCCGGGCCACCGCGGCCAGCCGGTCGGTGAGCGTGTCCACCTCGGACGGCACCACCAGCGGCGGCAGCGCGGACAGCGACGCCGCGGCCGCCCGCAGCGCCGCCGGGTCCGGCCAGTCCGGCTGCTGCACCGCCGGCAGCGTGCGCCAGGTGTCCAGGCCAAGGTCCTCGGACGCGGCGGCCGGGCGGGTCGAGACGTCGGTCACGGGCTCAGCGTAGACAGTGCGGACACCCGGGCCGGGTCGACGTCGCGCAACAGCCGGACCGCGTCGGCGGCGCCGATGTCGATCGCCTCGTAGCCGCCGCTGCCGGCGCCGGTGGCCACCGTGACCGTGGCCAGCCCGGCCCGGCGCTGGAACCAGGTCTGCCGGACCGTCGCGCCGACCACGCCGCGGCGCAGCAGCACGACCTGGCGGCGGCGCAGCGAGCCGGACCGGACCGAGACCGCGCGCTCGTCGACCGCGTTGCCGAGCCCGGCGTACCGGTCCAGGGCCAGCGGGATGCCGAGCGCGGCCAGGGCCAGGCAGGCCGCCAGCCCGGGCCAGATCCCGAACCCGCCGAACACCGCGGCCGGGACCAGCCAGGGCAGCGTGGCCCGGACCAGCCGGCGGCGCCGGGCGGCCGGCGGGTGCCGGCGCAGCGGCCGGTCGAACCGGATCACCGCGGCGGCGGCGACCGCGCGGGCCACCCGGGCCGGGCCGAGCGGGAGCAGCTGGCCGCGCCGGCCCGACTCGTTCTCGTTCTCGCCGCCGCCGAGGCCGGTGACCAGCGCGGTCAGCCGGGCGGCGCGCGACCGCGCGCAGCGCCAGCGGCTCGGCCAGCGCGTAGCCGCGGATGCGGTCGTGCTCCAGCGAGACCTGCCGGCGGGACAGCAGGCCGCGCTCGGCGACCAGCGTGCCGCCGCGGCGGGTCAGCGTGAACCCCCAGTTGGCGACCGCGGCGGTGATCATCGCGCCGGCGACCGCGACCAGCACGACCGCGACCGCGCCGACGACGATCGCCCGGACGCCGGGCTCGGTGCCGAGCGCGTCCTCGGTCCACCGCCGCAGCGGCAGCGGCACCCGCAGCTCGCCGGCGTAGTTGGCCAGCGCGCCGATCGCGGCCAGCGGGGCGAGCAGGTAGCCGCCGACCAGCGGTGCGTAGAGCAGCCACCGCGGGTCGAACCGCGCCAGCACGACCGCGGGCGGCGGCACCCGGGGCTGCGCCGGTGCCGGTGCCCGGACCGGTGCCGGACCGGACGCCGGCCCGGGCCGGCACGGGCGCGTGCTCGTGCTCGTGCTCGGCGAGCGTGGCCTCGCGGAGCAGCACGTCGCGCAGCCGGGCGCCCTCGGCGCTGCTCACCGCGTTGAGCACGGCCTCGTCCTCACGCCCGCCGGTGGCCGCGGCGTCCACCCGTACGGAGACGATCCCGAGCAGCCGCTGCAGCGCCGAGGCGTGCACGTCCACCCCGCGGATGCGGTCCACCGGCACCACGGTCAGCGACCGGCGCAGCACCCCGCGCTCGACCACGAGCCGGCCGTCGTGCACCCCGTACCAGGTCCGCAGCCACTCGACCAGCGCGCCGACCAGCGCGACCACGATCACCGCGGCGAGCACCGCGACCAGCCCGCCGGACCGGAACCCGCCGTTGATCCCGAGGACCGCGAGCAGCGGCAGCAGCGCCCCCCAGTACTGCCGGAGCGAGGACAGCGTGACCACCCGGGTCACCAGCGTGCGCGGGTCCAGCCGCCGGTGCCCGGGCGGCGGCGGCGCGAGCACCCGCTGCGTGCCCGCGCTCGACGGCGCCCGCTCACGTCGCCTCGTCCCGGACCTGGTTCGCCCGCAGGCCGAGGTCGTGCGCGACCGCCGCGGCCAGCGGCGCCGGCAGCTGCTCGATGCTGGTCGAGCCGGCGTGCGAGGCGGTGCGGACCCGGATCGAGGTGAGCCCGAGCAGCTGCTGCAGCGGCCCGCGGGTGGTGTCCACGGTCTGGATCCGGCTGATCGGCACGATCCGCCAGGTGCGGGTCAGCCAGCCCTCGAGCGTGTAGACCGCGTCCTCGGTGACCTCCCAGCGGTGCACCCGGTAGCGCCACAGCGGCTCGATCACCACCGCGACCAGGCCGAGCGGCACCAGCAGCCCGCGCAGCACGGCGAGCAGCACGCCCACCCAGCGCGGCGCGTCGTCGGGCAGCACGATGCCGAGCACGACGACGACCGCGACGGCGATGAGCGTGACCAGCAGCCCCTCGGCCGCCCACAGCCACCGCGCGGCCGGGTCGACCCGGTGCGCCGGCGCCCGCAGCGGCAGCCCGAGCCCCGACCCGGTCACCACGCCGCCCCGGCGGTCGTCAGCCCGCGAACGCCCGGTTGGCCTCCCGGCAGAACTCCGGCAGGTCGTCGGGGTTGCGGCTGGTGATCAGCGACCAGCCGGCCGAGGAGTCCACGTGCACCACCTCGTCCACCCAGGTCGCCCCGGCGTTCTCCAGGTCGGTGCGCAGGCTCGGCCACGAGGTCATCGTCTTCCCCTGCACCGCACCGGCCTCGATCAGGGTCCAGCCGGCGTGGCAGATCGCCGCGACCGGCTTGCCGGCGTCGACGAACTCCCGGACCAGCGCCACCGCGCCCGGCTTGGTCCGCAGCTGGTCGGCGTTGACCACCCCGCCGGGCAGCACCAGCCCGGCGAACTCGTCCGCCGAGACCTCCTCGACGGTCTGCTGCACCGGGAACCGGGCGGCCCGGTCCCGGCCGGTGAAGCCCTGCACCTCGCCCGGCGACGGCGCGAGCAGGACCGGGCGGCCGCCGTCCTGCTCGACGGCCTGCCAGGGATCGGTCAGCTCGACCTGCTCGACTCCCTCGTTCGCGACGAGGAAGGCGATCCGCCGCCCTGCGAGTGCTCCGGCCACTCCGGCCACCTTTCGACGTAGTGGGAGTTTCCAGAGCCTTTACCCGCGCGGCCCGGGCCCACCCGGCCGGGCTCAGCCGAAGAACACCTCGGCCTCCGCGTACCGCTCGACCGGGACGGTCTTCAGCTCCGCGGTCGCCTCGGCCAGCGGGACCCGGACGATGTCGGTGCCGCGCAGCGCGACCATCTGCCCGTACGCCCCGTCCTGGACCGCGTCGATCGCGCCGAGGCCGAACCGGGTGGCCAGCACCCGGTCGAACGCGGTCGGCGTGCCGCCGCGCTGCACGTGCCCGAGCACCACCGCGCGGGACTCCTTGCCGGTCCGCTTCTCCACCTCGTCGGCCAGCAGCTGGCCGATCGCCGCCGAGCCGGACGTGCCCGAAGGCGTCCAGGTCGCCGGTGGCCAGTGGCCATCGTGCCCTCCTTGGGCGTCGCGCCCTCGGCGACCACGATGATCGGCGAGTAGTGGGTCTGGAACCGGCGCTCCACCCAGTCGCAGACCGCGGTCAGGTCGAACGGCTGCTCCGGCAGCAGGATCACGTTGGCGCCGCCGGCCATCCCGGCGTGCAGCGCGATCCAGCCGGCGTGCCGGCCCATCACCTCGACGACCAGCGCCCGGTGGTGCGACTCGGCCGTGGTGTGCAGCCGGTCGATCGCCTCCATCGCGATGTTGACCGCGGTGTCGAAGCCGAACGTGTAGTCGGTCGCGGCCAGGTCGTTGTCGATCGTCTTGGGCACGCCGACGACCTGCACGCCGTCGTCGTAGCAGCCGCTTGGCGACGCCGAGGGTGTCCTCGCCGCCGATCGCGATCAGCGCGTCCACCCCGGCCGCGGCCAGCCCGGCCTGCACCCGCTCCCGGCCGCCGTCGACCTTGTACGGGTTGGTCCGGGAGGTGCCGAGGATCGTGCCGCCGCGGGGCAGGATGCCGCGCACCTGCTCGACGCCGAGCGGGCCGGCGTCGCCGTCGAGCGGGCCCCGCCAGCCGTCCCGGAAGCCGACGAACTCGTGCCCGTAGGTCGACGACGCCCTTGCGCACGACCGCCCGGATGACCGCGTTCAGCCCGGGGCAGTCGCCGCCGCCGGTGAGCACGCCGATCCGCATGGTTGTTCGTTCCTCTCGCCGGTCTTGCGGGTCCGCCGGAGCCTAGGCCACCTGATCCGCGTCCCGCGCTGCGGGCGGCGCGAGCCGCTCAGCGCGGGGTGACCTCAGCCATCTCCGACCAGCCGTCCTGCGGGATGGTCGTGTTGATGATGTCGGGCTTCTTGGCGACGTAGTCCGGCATCCAGGACATCGCCTCCTTGAAGTGGTCGCTGGTCACGTGCGCCTCGGCGGCGTCGTCCCGGAAGCCCTCGACCAGCGTGTAGACGTTCGGGTCCTCGACGCTGCGGTTCCACTCGAAGAAGATGTTGCCCGGCTCGCCGCGGGTGCCCGCGGTGAAGTCGGCGACCCGCTCCATCCACGTGTCCGCGTACTCCGGCCGGATCGTCCACTTGACCACGATCAAGATCATGTCTCCGCCTTCCCGCGCTCCGGACACCTGCCGCGAAACCTACCGCCGTACGGTGACGTGCGTGCGGTACCACTACGACTGCGAGTTCATCGAGGACGGGTCGACCATCGAGCTGGTCTCGATCGGCGTCGTGGACGAGCGCGGGCGGGAGTTCTACGCCGTGTCGACGGAGTTCGACCCGGCCCGGGCGATCCCGTGGGTGCGCCGCAACGTGCTGGAGAAGCTGCCCTCCCCCGGCGACCCGGCCTGGCGGTCGCGGGCCCGGATCCGCGCCGACCTGCACGCGTTCCTCACCGAGCCGGGCGAGCCGATCGAGCTGTGGGCCTGGTACGCGGCGTACGACCACGTGGTGCTGGCGCAGCTGTGGGGCGCGATGCCGGCGCTGCCGCGGGCGATCCCGCGGTTCACCCACGAGCTGGCGCAGCGCTGGGAGGACGCCGGCCGGCCGGAGCTGCCGCCCGGCGGCACCGACCGGCACGACGCGCTCGCCGACGCGCGGCACAACCTGGCCCGCTGGCACGCCATCGAGGCCGCCCGCGCCGCCCGGCAGACTAGCCGCCCTTGCCGGCCGGCCCTTGCTGGCCGGCCTTGCTAGCTGGCCTTCTCGGTCGGGCGCGGCGGGCGGGAGGTCGGCGTCGGTGAGCTCGGCGGCGTCCGGCAGCCCGATCTTGCCGCCGGCCGCGATCTGCGCCTTCACCTTGGCCGCGTAGAGGTCGACGTACTCCTGGCCGGACAGCTGCATCAGCTCGTACATGATCTCGTCGGTCATCGACCGCTCGACGAACCGGTCGCCGGCCAGCCCCTCGTACCGGGAGAAGTCCAGCGGCGGGCCGAACCGGATCCCGATCCGGCGGATCCGCGGCAGCTTCTTGCCGATCGGCTGCACCTTCTCGGTGTCGATCATCGCGACCGGGATCACCGGGACGCCGGCCTCCAGCGCCATCCGGGCGACGCCGGTCTTGCCCCGGTAGAGCCGGCCGTCCGGCGACCGGGTGCCCTCCGGGTAGATGCCGAGCAGCTTGCCCTCGGCCGAGGATCCGCTTGCCGGTCTCCAGCGCCGCCTTGGCCGCCGACGCCGCTGCTGCGGTCGATCGGCACCTGCCCGACGCCGGTGAAGAACAGCCGGCTCAGCCAGCCCTTGAGGCCCTGGCCGGTGAAGTACTCCTGCTTGGCCAGGAAGGTCACCCGCCGCGGCACCATCAGCGGCATGAAGATCGAGTCCGAGAACGACAGGTGGTTGCTCGCGATGATCGCCGCCCCGTCGGCCGGCACGTGCTCCGCGCCCTCGACCCGGGGCCGGAACAGCAGCCGCAACCACGGACCCGAGGAGCACGAACTTCAACAACCAGTAGAACACCGCGTCCTCCTTCGTCACCGGAAGACTACGGGCGCGCAGGCGGCTGACGACGACGACGACCGGCCGCGACGCGCCGCGCCGGCCGGAGCGGCACGCCACTTCGTCCGCCGGACGTGCGACGATGGAAGGCAGCGGCGACAGGGAGGTGCGTCGTGGGCGTCCTGCCCGGCGCGGAGCCGTTCGCGGCCGACGGCGGCGCCGGTCGGCGTGGTGCTCAGCCACGGCTTCACCGGCTCGCCGCAGAGCCTGCGGCCGTGGGCCGAGCACCTGGCCGCGCGCGGGCCTCACCGTCCGGCTGCCCCGGCTGCCCGGGCACGGCACCCGCTGGCAGGACCTCAACGCACACCCGCTGGCCGGACTGGTACGGCGAGGTCGAGCGCGCCTTCGACGACCTGCGCGGCCGCTGCCGAGCAGGTGTTCGCCTGCGGGCTGTCGATGGGCGGCACGCTGGTCACCCGGCTGGCCGAGCAGCGCGCCGGCCGAGGTCGCCGGCCTGGTGCTGGTCAACCCGTCGCTCGGGCACCGAGCGCAAGGACGTCAAGTACTGCGTCGCCGCTGCTGCACCGGGTGGTCCCGTCGCTGCGCCGGGATCGGCAGCGACATCCGCAAGCCCGGCGTGACGCGAGCTCGCGTACGACCGGACGCCGCTGCGGGCGATGCACTCGCTGTCCCGAGCTGTGGCCGCTGGTCGAGGCCGACCTGGGCCGGGTCACCGCGCCGGTGCTGCTCTACCGCAGCCGGGTCGACCACGTCGTCGAGCCGATGTCCGGCCGGCTGCTGCGGGAGGGCGCGCGTCCTCGACCGAGGTGACCGAGGTGATCCTGGAGGACTCCTACCACGTGGCGACGCTGGACAACGACGCACCGGCGATCTTCGCCGGCAGCCTCGAGTGGTCGTCGCGCGCCCGGCACCTCCGCGCCCGGCCGGCGGCGACTGAGGACGGTCGGGTGCCGAGCGAGGCGGCCGGCGGGGACGCCGGGACAACGGGCTGGACGCGGCCGCGTTCGTGCCGCTGCTCGACGTCGACCCGCGGGTGGGCGAGCACCTGCTGGACGTGCTCGCCTCGGCCGGCGTGCCGGCCTACCTGGAGCCGTCCGCGGACGTCGAGCCGTACACCCGCGCGCTGTCGCTGCCCAGCCCGCCGACCGACCGGCTCTGGGTCGACCGCGACCAGCGCCGGGCAGGCCCGGGAGATCGTCGACGCGGAGACCCCGCACGGCGCCCGGCCGGTGCCGGCCGCCCGCGACGACGAGCCGTCGCACGGGCTGTCCGACTCCGAGGAGGAGCGGGCCTGGCAGGCGATCGTCGCCGGCTTCGACGCGCCGGCGGTCGACCCGCACCGCCGGTCCGGCCCGACCCGGCCCGACCGGCCCGACTTCGGCGACGGTGGCCGGCCTCCCGGGCCCGCAGCTACCGGCCGGGCGACCCGGAGCGCCGCCGACACCGCGCGACTGGTCCGGCGACGCCGCCGACCGCCGGTCCGCGCCCGGCCCGGAGCGGGACGACCTCGATCGTCGACCCGTGGAGCGACGTGGAGCCCGGCCGCCGGCGGCCGGCGCCGCGACCCGCGGCGCGGTCCGGCCGACGCCGACGCGCTGCCGTCCGGCGAGGACCTGGACAAGGCGGCCGACGTCCAGGGCCAGGCACGAGGCACGAGGCGGCGCCGGCGAGGACGCCGAGGACCTCTGGATCGACGGCCCGCCGACCCTGGACAGCAGCGACGAGGAGCACTTCGAGCCGCCGCCGCCCCCGCCGTTCCCGCGCCCGTCCCGCAACACGGTGCTCGCGCGTGCTGCTGGTCGTGATCGGCGTGCTGCTCATGGCCGTGCCGCAGCTGGTCGGCATGGACGACCGCACCGGGCTGACCCTCGGCGTGCTGGCGGTGCTGGCCGGCGGCGCGCTGCTGGTGCTGCGGCTGCGCGAGGCCCGCGACGAGGACGGGCCGGACGACGGCGCGGTGGTCGTGAGCCCCGGCTGACCCGCGGCGTTACCCTCGCCGCCGTGAAGCTCACCGAGACCGTCGAGATCACCGGCCACCTGATGGACACCGGCGTGCTGGCCCGGGTGCTGGACGACGTCCTCGAGTACGGCGGGGACTACAAGGTCGACCGGCTCGACCTCGGCCGCGAGCACGACGACGAGTCGTACGCGCGGATCGCGGTCGGCGCCGACGACGGCGAGACGCTGCAGCGGATCCTCATGCGGGTGCAGATCCACGGGGTCAACCCGGTCAACGCGGTCGACGCCGACCTGCGGCCGGCGCCCGCGGACGGCGTGTTCCCGGAGGAGTTCTACTCGACCACCAACCTCGACACCGAGGTCCGGCTGGACGGCCGCTGGCACGCGGTCGACCGGGCCGAGATGGACTGCGGGCTGGTCGTCACCGACGGCCGCGGTCCGCACCGTGCCGGTCTCCGACGTGCAGGCCGGCGAGCGGGTGGTCTGCGGCGCGATCGGGGTGCGGGTCGACGCTGCCGGCGCGGGCCGAGCTGGAGGAGGGCGACGGCTTCGGGTTCATGTCCTCGACGGTGTCGAGCGAGAAGCCGCAGGCGCTGCTGGTCCGGCAGATCGCCGAGCGGATGCGCGAGGTCAAGGCGGCCGGCGACAAGGTGCTCTGGGTCGGCGGTCCGGCGATCGTGCACACCGGCGCGGCGCCGGCGATGGTCGCGCTGGTCCGGGCCGGCTACGTCGACGTGCTGTTCGCCGGCAACGCGCTGGCCACGCACGACATCGAGTCGGCGCTGTACGGCACGTCGCTCGGCGTCGACCTCAACCGCGGGGCCGGCGTGCCGCACGGGCACGAGCACCACATCCGGGCGATCAACCCGATCCGCCGGGCCGGCTCGATCGCAGGCCGCGGTCGAGCAGGGCGTGCTCACCGGCGGCGTCATGCACGCGCTGGTCGCAGGCCGGCAAGACGTTCGTGCTGGTCGGCTCGGTGCGGGACGACGGGCCGCTGCCGGACGTCTACACCGACGTCATCGAGGGCCAGCGGGCGATGCGCGACGAGCTGCCCGGCGTCGGCTTCTGCGTCATGGTCGCGACGATGCTGCACTCGATCGCGACCGGGAACATCCTGCCGGCGTCGGTGCCGCTGGTCTGCGTGGACATCAACCCGGCGACGGTCACCAAGCTGGCCGACCGGGGCAGCGCGCAGGCGGTCGGCATCGTCACCGACACCGGCCTGTTCCTCGAGCAGCTCGCCCGCGAGCTGCGTGCCCGACTACACCGGAGCCTGACCCCGGCCGGCGGGGCCCGAGCGGAACCGGAGGAGAATCCGGTTCATGACTCAGGCTCTGTTGATCATGGACGTGCAGAACGGGATCGTCGACCGGTTCGGCGCCGCCGAGGCGTACCTGGACCGGGTCGTGGCGGCCCAGGAGCGGGCCGAGCGGGCCGGCCTGCTGGTCGTGCTCGTCCGGGTCGCGTTCGCCCCGGGCCATCCGGAGGTGTCGCCGCGGAACAAGAGCTTCTCCGCGCTGGCCGGGAACCCCGGGATGACGCTGGGCGAGCGGGCGGTCGAGCCGCACGAGCGGCTGCTGCGCGGCAAGGGCGAGGTGGTGGTGACCAAGAAGCGGGTCAGCGCGTTCGCCGGCAGCGACCTCGAGCTGGTGCTGCGGGCCAGGGACGTGACCCACCTGGTCCTCGGCGGGATCGCGACCAGCGGCGTGGTGCTCTCGACGGTACGGGCCGCGGCCGACATGGACTACCAGCTCACGGTGCTGGCGGACCTGTGCCTGGACGGCGACGAGGAGGTGCACCGGGTGCTGACGGAGAAGATCTTCCCGCGCCAGGCCGAGGTGATCCCCGGCGCCGACTGGCTGCCGTGAGACCTGGCTCAGCCGGCGACGATCGTGGTGCCGGCGGTGCCGAGGACGACGTCGGTGGCCTGGTCCAGCGCGCCGATCACCGCCCTCGACCCGCCGGCGGCCACGAAGTCGCAGCACGCCTCGACCTTCGGCCCCATCGACCCGGCCGGGAACTCGCCGGCCGCGAGCAGCCCGCGCGCCTCGGACACCGCCAGCTTCGGCACCGGGCGCGCGGCCGGCGTGCCGAAGCCCAGCTGGACCTGCGGCACCTCGGTGAGGATCGCCAGCACCTCGGCGCCGACCAGCAGCCCGAGCGCGGCCGCGGTCCGGTCCTTGTCCACCACCGCCTCGACCCCGCGGAAGCCGCCGCCCGGGTCCGGCACCACCGGCACCCCGCCGCCGCCGGCGGCGACCAGCACGTGCCCGGAGCCGGCGAGCAGCCGGATCGGCTCCGCCTCGACGAACCCGGCCGGCCGCGGCGAGGGCACCAGCCGGCGCCACCGCCCCGGCCGCACCTCGCCGAACACGTGCCCGGACCCGGCCGCCATCGCCCGCGCCACCGCCGCGTCGTACGTCGGCCCGACCGGCTTGGTCGGCTGCCGCGAACGCCGGGTCGGCCGGGTCCACGATCACCTGGGTGACCAGCGGCAGCACCTGCTGGCGCAGCCCGCGCCGGCGCAGCGCCGCGCCGAGCGCCTCGGCCAGCAGGTAGCCGAGCTGGCCCTGGGTGGCGGCGCCGCAGACGTCCATCGGCATCGGCGGCACCTCCGAGCGCGGCCGCCTCCTGCTGGATGCAGCAGCCGGCCGATCTGCGGCCCGTTGCCGTGCGTGAGCACCAGCGCGGCGCCGGCGCCGACCAGCTCGGCCAGCGGCACCGCGGCGGCGGCGAGCGCGGTCCGCAGCTCGGTCGCCGACCCGGTCCCGCCGGCCGGGCTCAACGCGTTGCCGCCCAGGGCGACCACCACCCGCACCGCGCACCTCCTCGTGCCCGCCAGGCGCGAGGGTATACCGACCGATCGGTCAGTCGCCGCCGTTCACCCGGACCGGCAGCCCGGTCCGCCAGGACCGGTCGGCCGCCACCGCCAGGTCGTACGCGGCCAGCGCGTCCGCCCCGCCGACCGCCACCGGCTGCCCGGCCAGCACGGCCCGGGCGAACCCCTCCAGCTCGGCCTGGTAGGCCTCCGGGTAGCGCTCCTGGAAGTCGCGCGGGATCCCGGTGGTGTCCGCGCCGGGCGTGAGCCACCGGTAGTGCCGCGGCGGCGCGGTTGTCGATCCGCACGGTCGCGGCCGAGCCGACGACCTCGGTCGAGCACTCGTACCCGTAGCCGGCGCTGCGGCTGTTGTCGATCACGCCGAGCGCGCCGGCCGCGAACCGCAGCGTGACCAGCGCGGTGTCGATGTCGCCGACCTCGGCGAACCGCGGGTCGGACAGCGCCGCGCCGGTCGCGTACACCTCGACCACCTCGCCGACCATCCACCGGGCGACGTCGAGGTCGTGGATGCTCACGTCCAGGAAGAACCCGCCGGACGAGGCCAGGAAGGCCGGGTCGCGGCGACCGCATGTCCCGCAGCGAGGTGCGGAACAGGTAGACCTCGCCGAGCTCACCGGCCCGGATCCGCTCGGTCGCCGCGGCCCAGTCCGGGTCGAACCGGCGGTGGAAGCCGACCTGGAGCGGCACGCCGGCCGCGGCCACCGCGGCCAGGGTGTCCACAGTGGCCGGACGGTCGAGCGAGACCGGCTTCTCGCAGAACACCGCCTTGCCGGCCCGGGCGGCCCGGGTCACCAGCTCGGCGTGCGTGCCGGTCGGCGTCGCGACCACGACGGCGTCCACAGTGGACAGCAGCGCGTCGAAGTCCGGCGCGACCGGGACCCCGAGCTCGGCGCCGGCGCGCGCGGCCGCACCGGCGTCGGCGTCGGTGACCGCGGCCAGCTCGACCGACGGGCAGCGCCAGGCCAGGTTGGCGGCATGGATCCGGCCCATCCGCCCGAGCCCGGCCAGCCCGACCCGCAGCCGGTCCACGCGTCACACGCCCGGCTCGGCCTTGGCCGCGATCAACGTCTCGGCGGCCAGCCGGAGCCCCTCGACCGGGTCGTACGAGGCGTCCTCGTGCTCGATGTTGACGGCCATGTCCGGGTCCACCCGGGACAGTGCGGTCAGGAACCGGGCCCAGTAGTCGACGTCGTGCCCGCGTCCCACGTGGACGAACTCCCAGGCCGGGTCGGCCGGCCACCGGTTGAGGTAGCTGCGGCCGCCGAGGTTCAGCGGGTTGTCGGTGACCCGGGTGTGCCGCTCGTCGAGCACGCCGTAGATCCGGCAGTTGTCCTCGTGGATGAGGGTGTCCTTGGCCGCCGCGTGGAAGACCAGCTCGCCGAGCCAGTCGACCGCGGCGACCGGGTCGATCCCCTGCCAGAACAGGTGGCTCGGGTCCATCTCGGCCCCGACGTTGGTGGCGCCGGTCCGCTCGACCAGCCGGCGCAGGGTCGGCGGGTTGAACACGATGTTCTGCGGGTGCATCTCGATGCACACCTTGACGCCGGCGTCCCGGGCCCGCGCGTCGACGTCCCGCCAGAACGGGACCGCCAGGTCCCACTGGTAGTCCTGGACGTCGGTGTACTGGCTGTCCCAGGTGTTGACCACCCAGGACGGGTACGCCGCGCCCGGGTCGGAGCCGGGCACGCCGGACATGGTGACCACCCGGTCGACGCCGAGCAGGCCGGCGACCTCGATCGAGCGGTACAGGTCGGCCGCGTGCGCCGGCCCGATGTCCGGCAGCGGGTTGAGCGGGTTGCCGTTGCAGTTCAGGCCGGTCAGCGTGATCCCGGCGTCCCGGAACTGGCCGAGGTAGTCCTCCCGGCGCCCGGCGCTGGCCAGCAGGTCGTCCATCGGGATGTGCACCGGCGGCAGGAACCCGCCGGAGTTGATCTCGGCGCTGGTCAGGCCGAGCTCGCCGAGCACCTTGAGCGCGTCGGCCAGCGGGCGGTCGTGCAGGACGGCGGTGTACGCGCCGAGCTTCATGGCGTCTCTCCTCAGTGGACGGTCACGGCGGCGCCGCCGGCGGCCGCGGAGTCGGCGGCGGCGGCGAGCACCCGCAGGTTGTGCAGGCCCTCGGCCAGCGACGGGCAGGGCGGCAGCCCGGGCAGGCCGGCGACCTGCTCCAGGAACGCGCGGGCCTGGTAGACGAAGAAGTCGTTCTGCCCGTGGCCGACGCCGGGGAAGTCCATCGGCTGGCCGCCGGCCAGGTACGGGTGTCGACGGTCCACAGAGGACGGTCGGTGCCGCCGAGGGTGAACTCGGCCGCGCGGTCCAGGTTGAACGCCCCGCCGCCGCGCTCGCAGGCGACCTCGAAGGTCGAGCGTGTTCGGCGTGCCCGTGGGCGATCCGGGACACCGCGAAGGTGCCGACCGCGCCGCCGGCGAACGTCACGGTGAACGTGGCCACGTCCTCGTTCTGCACCGGCTCGCGCTCGTCGCCCACCGCGACCCCGGCCGCGTGTCCGACCGCGACCCCGAGCGGCACCGGCCGGTCCTTCACCGTGGTGAGGAACGTGGTGCCGGCCACCGACGCGCACCGGCCCGCAGAAGAACTCGCCGAGGTCGACCAGGTGGCTGCCGATGTCGGCGAGCGCCCCGGAGCCGGGGCCGCCGCGGTAGCGCCAGCTGATCGGCGCGTCCGGGTCGGCGCCGTAGTCGCACCAGTAGCGGCCGGTGAAGTGCTGCACCGGGCCGAGCACGCCGCCGCGGACCTCCTCCCGGATCGCGTTGATCGCCGGCGACCGGCGGAAGGTGAGCCCGATCGCGCTGACCCGGTCGGACGCCTCGGCCGCCGCCACCATCGCCTCGCCGTCGGCGACGGTCGGCGCCAGCGGCTTCTCGCAGAGCACGTGCTTGCCCGCCGCGAGCAGGCCCTCGACCACCTCGCGGTGCAGCGCGTTGGCCACCGCGACGCTGACCACGTCGACGTCGTCGGCCGCGGCGACCGCCTGCCAGCTCGTCTCGGCCCGCTGGTAGCCGAACCGGCGCGCGGTCTCGGCGGCGAACGGCTCGTACGTGTCCGCGATCGCGACCAGCCGGATGTCCGGCAGCCCCGGCCCGTACACGGTGCCGGCCTGCCGGTAGGCGTTGGCGTGCGCGCGGCCGACCATGCCGGCCCCGATCACGGCCACGCCGAGGGAACGGTTCGCCATCGGGCGACCTCCGGGTCCTGTCGCAGTGTGCGGACGCTCAGGCCCAGGACTTGGTCGCCTGCTCGATCCGCTCCCGGTTGACCCGGGACGGAGTCGCGGGCCCGCTCCTCCCAGGCGAACACGCAGACCGTCATGATCGTGTCGTCCCGCCGGCCGAAGCCGAGCTCGCCGAGGGTGCCGAAGAACTCGTCCCAGTCGACCTCGCCCTGGCCGATGTCCAGGTGCTGGTGGATGCGCGCGGTCGAGCCGGGCGGGTTGACGATGTAGCGCAGCCCGGAGGACGCCCGGTGGTCGAAGGAGTCCGCCACGTGCACGTGGGTGAGCAGGTCGCCCGGCGTACCGCATGATCCCGGCGATGTCGCCGCCCGGCCCTCGTCTGGTGGAAGGTGTGCGGCGCGCAGTAGAGGAACGAGACCAGGTCGGAGTCGATCCCGCGGACCATGTCGACCGCGACCCGGCCGTCCTCGACGAAGTCGTCCGGGTGCGGCTCCAGCCGCAGCTGCACGCCCTCCCGCTCGAAGACCGGCAGCAGCTCCTCCATCGACCGCCAGAACTGCGCCTCGGACCGGGACGCCTGCTCGGGCCGGCCGTTGAACTCCGAGTTCATCACCCGGCAGTCGAGGTCGACGGTGAGCTGGATGGCCCGCTTCCAGTACCGCACGGCGGCCTGCCGCTCGTCCTCGTCCGGCCCGGACCAGCGGTAGAGCGGCAGGTGCGAGGCGATCCGCACGCCGGCCGCGTCGAGCTCGGCCTTGAACCGCCGGACGGTGTCCCGGTTCGCCCGCGGGTGCAGGAAGAACGGGGTGAAGTCCGCCCGCGGCGACAGCTCGATCCACTCGTAGCCGAGGTCGGCGACCACGCCGGGCAGCTCGGTCAGCGGCGTCGTCCGCAGCATGTACGGGTCAAGCGCCAGCTTCATGCCGGCCTCCTCACTTCTCGTACAGGGCCGGGCGGTCGGCCAGCGCGACCGGCACCCGCGCACCGGTCCGCAGCGCCTCCAGCCCGGCGTCCGAGACCGCCGTCGCCGCGTAGCCGTCCCAGGAGCTGGGGCCGAGCTGGCCGTCGCCGCCGACCGCGTCGACCCACTCCTGCAGCTCGACGTCGTAGGCGCGGACGAACCGCTCCCGCCAGTCGGCCGGCACCCGGTCGATGACCGTCCCGCCCCGGCGCACCTGCACCGCGGACGGCTCGGCCAGCGTCGCCGTCCCGCTCTCGCCGACCACCTCGCCGCGGATGTCGTAGCCGTAGCGGATGTTCACCGACACCTCGACGTCGACCAGGATCCCCGAGCCGGTCTCCAGCAGCAGGACCAGCGGGTCCGGCAGGTCGCCGGAGTGCCGGGAGCGGCCGGGGCCGCAGCACCGACACCGCCGCGATCTCCTCGCCGAACATCCACCGCACCATGTCGATCTCGTGCACCGCGGTGTCGTTGATCATCGAGTCGCCCCGGTAGTGCGCCGGCACGCTCGGGTTGCGGTGGGTGCAGTGCATGAGCAGCGGCAGGCCGAGCGATCCGTCCTGCACGACCTCGCGCAGCGCCCGGTAGGCGGGGTCGTACCGGCGCATGTAGCCGACCTGGACCAGCCGGCGGCCGGCCGCGGTCTCGGCCGCGAGGATCCGCCGGCAGGCCTCCTGGGTGGTCGCCAGCGGCTTCTCGCAGAACACCGGCTTGCCGGCGGCGATCGCGGCCAGCACGTACTGCTCGTGCGTCTCGCCCCACGAGCAGACCACCACCGCGTCCACCCGGTCGTCGGCCACCAGCTGCTCGCCGGTGGCGTGCACCGCGGCGTCCCGCAGCCCGCCCGCCACCGCCCGCGCCCGCGCCGATGTCCACATCGGACACCGCGACCACGTCCACTCCGGACAGCACCCTGGTCAGCCGGCGGATGTGGTCCTGGCCGATCATGCCGACCCCGACCACGCCGACGCGCACCGTCATGCCAAGCCTCCCGTCAGCCGCCGACGCCGGCGGCACGCAGGTAGTCCCTGGTCCGGGCGGCGACCGGCGCCGGTACGTCGAAGTCGACCGGGTACATGTCCTGCTCCACCACGACGAACACCTCGGCGTCCAGTTCGGACAGTGCCGCCACGACCGAGGGCACGTCGGGCAGGCCCTGCGGCGGCTCGCAGGACGCGCCGAGCGCCACCGCCTGGCCGAAGGCCAGGTCCTCCCGCTCCGCCCGCTCCACGACGGCCGGGTCCATCTGCTTGATGTGCACGTAGCCGATCCGCTCCGGGTGCCGGCGGATCAGCTCGACGCTGTCCGCCCGCCGGTACGCCAGGTGCCCGGTGTCCAGGCAGAGGTTGACGTACCGGGGGTCGGTGTCGGCCAGGAACCGCTCGGTCTGCTCCTGGGTCTCCACGTGGCTGTCGGCGTGCGGGTGGAACTGCAGCGCCACGCCGTAGTCCTCGGCCACGATCCGGCCGAGCTCGTCGGCCGCCCGCACCATCGTGGTCCACTCGTCGCCGGTCAGCTCGGCCGGCTCCAGGTAGGCCCCGGTGGTGTCGTCGCGGTAGCCCGGGACCGGCACGAACACCACGTGCCGGCCGCCGACCGCGGCGGTCAGCTCGGCGACCCTGCGGGTCTTGGCCTCGATCGCCGGCCAGTCGCCCGCGCGGTGCAGCCCGCTCTCGCCGTGCATCGTGCCGCCGGCGACGGTCAGCCCGCGCCGGTCGAGCTCGTCGGAGAGCCGGGCCGGGTCCGTCGGGAGATACCCGTACGGGCCCAGCTCCAGCCACTCGTAGCCGACACCCGCCAGCTCGTCCAGGAACCGCTGCCAGGGCGGCTGGCGGGGATCGTCGGCGAACCAGACCCCCCAGGAGTCCGGGCAGCTGCCCAGGGCCAGCCGGCGGGTGTCGACCGTCATGCCCGGGCTCCGGGTCCGCCGCCGATGCCGAGCTCCTTGAGCTCCTCCTCCATCGTGTGGCCCGCTTCGGCGACGGCGCCGCCGACGCTCTCCAGCTCGTGGCTGAGCTGCTCGAGCTCGGCGCCGCCGGCCATCTGCGCGGTCAGCTCTTCCAGGCTGATCTGGTCCTTGCGGTAGTAGCCGAGGCTGCGGCCGCGCTTGAGCAGCAGGAAGCGGTCGCCGACCGGGTAGGCGTGGTGCGGGTTGTGGGTGATGAAGATGACGCCCAGTCCCCGCTCCTTCGCCTGCAGGATGTACTTCAGGACCACGCCGGACTGCTTGACGCCGAGCGCGGCGGTCGGCTCGTCCAGGATGAGCACCTTCGCTCCGAAGTAGACGGCCCGGGCGATGGCCACGCACTGCCGCTCGCCGCCGGAGAGCGTGCCGATGGGCTGCTCGACGTCACGCAGGTCGATGCCCATGTCGGCGAGCTCCTTCTTGGTGGTCCTCCGCATGAACCCGATGTCCATGACGGCTGACCGGGCCGACGCCCTTGTGGACCTCGTTGCCGAGGAAGAAGTTGCGCCACACCGGCATCAGCGGGACCACCGCGAGGTCCTGGTAGACCGTGGCGATGCCGTGGTCGAGCGCCTCCCGCGGGCGAGTTGAAGTTCACCGGGGTGCCCTCGACCTCGTAGCTGCCCTCGCTGTGCTGGTGCAGGCCCGGCGATGATCTTGATGAGGGTGGACTTGCCGGCGCCGTTGTCGCCGAGCACGCAGGTGACCTCGCCGCGCGCTGACCTCGAGGCTGACGCCCTGCAGGGCGATGATGTTGCCGTAGTGCTTGCCGGCGTCGGTCAGCCGGACCAGCGGCGCGGCCGTCCTCGGCTCGCGCGTCGGTCGTCGGTGGTCGTGGTGGTCATCGCATTGCCTCCGCTCGCCTGGCGGACCCAGCTGTTGAGCAGGATGGCGCCGAGCAGCAGCGCGCCGAGGAAGAAGTAGAACCAGTCGGGGTTCCAGCCGGCGTAGACGATGCCCTGGTTGGTCATCCCGAAGATGAACGCGCCGATCGCGGCGCCGATCACCGAGCCGTAGCCGCCGGTGAGCAGGCACCCGCCGACCACCGCGGCGACGATGTAGATGAACTCGTTGCCGACGCCGATGCCGGACTGCACGGTGTTGAACTCGAACAGGATGTGCATGCCGGTGAACCAGGCCATGAAGCCGACGAGCATGAACAGGCCGATCTTCACCTTGTTGACCGGGACGCCGACGGCCCGCGAGCTGGGCGCCGAGCCGCCGGTGGCGAAGATCCAGTTGCCGAGGTGGGTGCGCAGCAGCACCCAGGTCGCGATCGCCACGAACAGGATCCACCACAGCACCGTGATCCGGATCGAGACGCCGCCGATGGTGAACGAGGACGCGAACACCTTCTCGGCCGAGTCGAAGCCGTGGATGTTCGACACGTCGTTGGTGCCGACGTTGCCGGTGACCTGCTTGGTGATGGCCAGGTTGAGACCGCGCAGCATGAAGAACGTGCCCAGCGTGACCAGGAAGCTCGGGATCCCGGTCTTCACCACGAGGTACCCGTTGATGAACCCGACCACCAGCGCGAACACCAGCGAGAGCGACCACGCCGACCCACATGTTCGTGGTGAACTGGAAGGCGAACATCGACGCGAACAGCGCCGAGGCGGTCACCGCGACACCGGCGGACAGGTCGAACTCGCCGCCGATCATGAGCAGCGCGACGGCGACCGTCGGGATGCCGTACGTGGAGCTGACGTAGAGGATGGTCGCGAGCGAGCCCGCGTCGCGGAACGGCGGCGCGACCGAGAAGAAGACGAGGTAGATGACGATGGCGCCGAGCAGCGCCCCGACCTCGGGCCGGGTCAGCAGCCGGGCCAGCGGGGACCGCCGGGCGACCCGCTCGTCGGGCGAGGCCGGCGGGGGTGCGACGCCGGCTTCGAGCGTCTGACTCATGAAGACCTCCGAGGGTCTCTGGGGGTGCCGGTCGGGGAGCCGCCCGTCGCGACGGCTCCCCGCCGGGCTGACTACCGGGTGCCGGCGGCCGCGAACTTGCCGACGAAGGCGATGTTGTTCTTGTCGACGAGGAACGGCCCGGTCAGCGTCGGCTTGCCGCCGCCGAGGATGTTGCCGTTATCTTGTAGAGCCAGAGCGAGTCGACGGCCTCGTAGCCCTGCAGGTACGGCTGCTGGTCGATCGCGAACTGGCAGGTCACCGGACTCGATCTTCGGCGGGATCTGCGGGTTGAAGTCGAACGTGCCGACCTTCGCCTTGCCGCCGCGCGTCCTTGATCGGCGTCGATCGCGTTCAGCGCGATCGGCGCGCCCAGGGTGACGACGAAGTCGATGCTCGGGTCCTGCTTCAGCTTCGCGGCGATCGTCGACTGCGACCGACGGCAGGTCCCGGACCGTTGACGTAGATCTTGTCGTACTTGCCCTTGAAGGTCGACTGTGACGCCGGCGCAGCGGGCCTCGAGCTGCACCTGCCCCTGCTCCTGGACGACGCAGAGCACGTGCTTGAAGCCGTCCTCGGACGCCCGCTGGCCGCCGGTCTGCCCGGCCACGCTCTCGTCCGAGCCGAAGTAGGACAGCGCGCCGGACTCGGCGTACTTGCCGATGCCGGCGTTGAACGCCACCACCGGGATGCCGGCGGCGATCGCCTTCTTCACCGCCGGCGCGAGCGCGGGCGGGTCGGGCAGCGTCACCGCGATGCCGTCGACCTTGCTGTCGATGGCGCTCTGGATCAGCGTCGCCTGCTTGCCGGAGTCCGGGTCGGCCGAGTACTTGAGGTCGACGTTGTCCTTCGCCGCCGCCGCCTGGCGCGCCCTTGCGGATGATGTCCCAGAAGGTGTCGCCGGGCGCGCCGTGCGTCACCATCGCGACCGTGATCTTGGGCGTGTCCGCCTTGCCGGCGCTGACCGCGTTGGCCGCGCTCTCCTCGGCCTCCTTGCCGCCGGTGCTGCTGCAGCCGGCCAGCAGCGAGGGCGAGCCCGGCCACCAGCGCCGACGGCCACCGGACGCTTCTTCGTGGTCCTGGACATGTGCTGGTCCTCCTGTCGTTGTGCGCTGCCGCCCGTTACTGGGCGGTCGGGAAGTGGTAGCTGGCGCCGGAGGCGTGCTCGACGTGCGGCCAGCGGGAGGTGACGACCTTCGCGCGGGTGTAGAACGAGACGCCCTCGGGGCCGTGCACGTGCTTGTCCCCGAACAGCGAGTCCTTCCAGCCGCCGAAGGAGTAGTACGCCATCGGCACCGGGATCGGCACGTTGACCCCGACCATGCCGACCTTGACGCCGCGCACGAACCGGCGCGCCGCCTCGCCGCTGAGTCGGTGAAGACGCGGTGCCGTTGCCGTACGGGTTGGCGTTGACCAGCGCGATGGCCTCGTCCACCGAGTCGGCCCGCAGCACGGACAGCACCGGCCCGAAGATCTCCTCCCGGTAGACGTCCATCTCCGGGGTCACCGCGTCGATGCACGGTCGGCCCGACGAAGAAGCCCTGCTCGTACCCGGGCACGACCAGACCGCGGCCGTCCACGGCGAGCCGGGCGCCCTGCCGCTGGCCGGCGCCGATCAGGCCCTCGATCCGCCGCTTGGCCTCCGCGGTCACGACCGGGCCCATCTCGCTGCCGGCGTCCCGGCCGGCGCCGACGGTCACCTTGCCGGCCTTCTCGCTGACGACCTCGACCAGCGCGTCGGCCGGCCGGACCGACCGCGACGGTGGCCGAGATCGCCATGCAGCGCTCGCCGGCCGAGCCGAAGGCCGACGCGACCAGGTGGTCGGAGGCGAAGTCGAGGTCGGCGTCGGGCAGCACGATCGCGTGGTTCTTGGCGCCGCCGAGCGCCTGCACCCGCTTGCCGGTGGCGGTGGCCTTCTGGTGGATGTACCGGGCGATCGGGGTCGACCCGACGAACGACACCGCGGCGATGTCCGGGATGGTCGAGGATCGCGTCGACGGCGACCTTGTCGCCGTGCACGACGTTGAAGACGCCGTCCGGCAGGCCGGCCTCCTGCCACAGCCGGGCGACCAGCGTGGACACCGACGGGTCGCGCTCGCTCGGCTTGAGCACGAACGCGTTCCCGCAGGCGATCGCGACCGGGTGCATCCACATCGGCACCATGATCGGGAAGTTGAAGGGGGTGATCCCGGCGACAGACGCCGAGCGGCTCGCGGATCGAGTAGAGGTCGACGCCGGTGGAGACCTGGTCGGAGTAGTCGCCCTTGAGCAGCGTCGGCAGCCCGCAGGCGAACTCGACCACCTCGAGGCCGCGCTGCACCTCGCCGCGGGCGTCGGAGAGCACCTTGCCGTGCTCGTCGGAGACGATCGCGGCCAGCTCGTCGACGCGCGCGTTGACCAGCTCGCGGAACGCGAACAGCACCTTGGTCCGGCGGGACAGCGAGGCCTGCGACCAGTCCTCGTACGCGGCCGTGGCGGCGGCGACCGCCGCGTCCACGTCGGCCGGCTCGGCCAGCACGACCTCGGCCTGCTGCGCTCCGGTCGCCGGGTTCCACACCGGCCCGCGCCGGGTGCCGGCGCCGGCGGTGCGCGACCGCCGCCGATCCAGTGCTCGATCGTCCTCATGCGACGCCTCACCCTCTCGGATCCAGGTACGGGCGCTGGGCCGGCCTTGCGCGGCCTCGTACGACTTGCGCGCCTGCGTGGTCGAGTCCAGCCGGGCCACCTCGGCCACCGGCACGTCCCACCAGGACTCGCTCGACGGCGCCGGCACCAGCGGGTCGGTCTCGACGTGCACGAGCACCGGGCCGCCGGTGTGCGCGCGGGCCTCGGCCAGCTTGGCCCGGAAGTCGTCGATCCCGCTCGCCCGCAGCACCCGGACGCCGAGGCTCTCCGCGTTGGCGGCCAGGTCGACCGGCAGCACGTCGCCGTCCAGCCGGCCGCTGCCGGCGTCGCGGACCCGGTAGCGGGTGCCGAACCGCTGCGAGCCGAGCGCTCTCGGACAGCTCGCCGATCGAGGCGAAGCCGTGGTTCTGCACCAGCACCACGAGCAGCGTCGACGCCCTCCTGCACGGCGGTCACCAGCTCCTGCGCCATCATCAGGTACGACCCGTCGCCGACCATGACGAAGGCGCGCCGGTCGGTCTCGCCGGTGTCGCGGATCGCCAGCGCCACGCCGAGCCCACCGGCGATCTCGTAGCCCATGCAGGAGTAGCCGTACTCGACGTGGTAGCCCTTGGGGTCGCGGGTCCGCCACAGCTTGTGCAGGTCGCCCGGCATCGAGCCGGCGGCGCAGATCACCACGTCCCGCGGGCCGGTGCCGTCGTTGACCGCGCCGATCACCTCGGACTGCGCCGGCAGCGGGCCGTGCCCGAGGTCGTAGGCGCGGCCGACGGTGGCGTCCCACTCGGCGGCCAGCCGGCCGGCCCGCTCCCGGTGCGCCGGCTCGGGACCTGCCAGCCGGCCAGCGCGTCGGTCAGCGCCGCCAGCGCCACCCTGGCGTCGGCGACCACCGCGCGTGCCGGCGTGCTTGGCGCTGTCCGGCGCGGCCACGTTGACGTTGACGAACCGCACCCCGTCGGCGCCGAACGCGGTCCGGGACGCGGTGGTGAAGTCGCTCTACCGGGTGCCGATGCCGATCACCACGTCCGCGTCGGCGGCCAGCCGGTTGGCGGCGGTGCTGCCGGTGCTGCCGACCGCGCCGACGCGACAGCGGGTGGTCGTAGGGCAGCGAGCCCTTGCCGGCCTGGGTCTCGGCCACCGGGATGCCGGTCGCCTCGGCGAAGGCCCGCAGCGCGCGCGGTCGCCTCGCTGTAGATCACCCCGCCGCCGGCGACGAGCAGCGGCTGCCGGGCCGACCGGATCACCTCGACCGCGCGGGCCAGCGCCGCCGGCTCCGGCACCGGCCGCGGCGACGTGCCAGACCCGCTCGGCGAACAGCTCCTCCGGCCAGTCGTACGCCTGCGCCTGCACGTCCTGCGGCAGCGCGATCGTGGCCGCGCCGGTCTCGGCCGGGTCGGTGAGCACCCGCATCGCGCCGAGCAGCGCGGCGGGCAGCTGCTCGGGCCGCCACACCCGGTCGAAGAACCGGGACAGCGGCCGGAACGCGTCGTTGACGGTGAGGTCCTGGCCGGCCGGCGACTCCAGCTCCTGCAGCACCGGGCTGGACACCCGGGTCGCGAACACGTCGCTGGGCAGCAGCAGCACCGGCAGCCGGTTGACCGTGGCCAGCGCGGCGCCGGTGAGCATGTTCGACGAGCCGGGGCCGATCGAGGCCGTGCAGGCCCAGGTGGACAGCCGGTTGCGCATCCGGGCGTAGCCGGCGGCCGCGTGCACCATGCCCTGCTCGTTGCGCGCGGTCACGTACGGCAGCGCGCCCGGGCTCAGCACCTCGGCCTCCAGCAGCGCCTGGCCGACGCCGGCGACGTTGCCGTGCCCGAAGATGCCGAAGCAGCCGGCGAACAGCGGCTGGGTGACCCCGTCCCGCTCGCTGCGCTGGGCGGCGAGGAACCGGACGACGGCCTGCCCGACGGTGAGCCTCACGCGTCCCTCCCGAACGGTAGCCGCGGATCGATCGCCTGCTCGGCCCAGGTGGCGCGCACCCAGGCGTGCGCGGGGTCGTCGCAGATCAGCCAGGCCCGCTCGGCCGCGGGGCCGGCCATCACGTTGAGGTAGTAGAGGTCGTAGCCGGGCGCGGCCATCGACGGGCCGTGCCAGCCGTCGCGGGATCAGCACGACGTCGCCGGTGCGCACCTCGGCCAGCACGGCCGAGCTCCCGTACACCTGCTGGTAGCGCCGGGCCCGCCGCCGGCCGACCTCGAAGTAGTAGATCTCCTCCAGCACCGACTCCCCCGGCCGGTCCTCGTCGTGCTTGTGCGGCGGGTAGGACGACCAGTTGCCGGCCGGCGTGAGCACCTCGCAGGCGATCAGCTTGTCCGCCTCGAACGCCTCCGGCGTGCAGAAGTTGTTGACCTGGCGGGAGCACGAGCCGGCGCCGCGCAGCTCGACCGGCACCTTCGCCGGCCGGCTGCACCCGGAAGTGCAGCCGCCGCGACGCCCGCGCCGCCGGCAGCGCGAACCGGCCGCCGTCCACACTGGACACCGTCACGGGCGAGCCGACCGGCAGGTAGGCGAAGTCGGTCGGTCCGCTCCGGACGGACGCCCGGCCGTCCAGCGCTCGGCCGAGCCGCCGTCCAGGTCACCGCGCAGCCGAGCCGGACAGCGGCAGCACCAGCATCTCGTCCGGTCCGGTGTCGAACGTGCGCGAGCCGCCCGGCCGCCAGCTCCAGCACCCGCAGGCCGGAGTACGCCCAGCCGGCGCCGTCCGGGTCGACCAGCGCAGGCCCAGCCGTCCCGGGCGGCGATCCCGGTCGGCCGGTGCACGGCCGGTGCACGCCCTCGCGCCGCTCGCGCTCGACCTCGCGCTCGCTCATGCCGCTCCCCCGTGCACCAGCCCGGCCGCGACGTCGACGGCGGCCGCGACGTCACCGTCGGGCGGGTAGAGCAGGGTCCGGCCGACCACCAGGCCGCGCACGCCGGGCAGCGCGAGCGCCTTCTCCCACTGCCGCGTAGGTCTCCTCCGGGGCGCCGTCCGGGTCGCCGCCGAGCAGCAGGGTGGGCAGCGTGGTCGCCGCCATCACCGCGTCCATGCCGGCCACCACCGGCAGCTTCAGCCAGGTGTACGCGCTGGTCGCGCCGAGCGCCGGAGGCGATCGCCACCGAGCGTACCACCGCCTCGGTGGACAGGTCGTTGCGGACCTGGCCGTCGACCCGGCGGGACAGGAACGGCTCCACCATCGCCATCAGCCCGTGCCCGGCCAGCCCGGTGACCGCCCGGGCGCACGCCTCCAGAGTGGCCACCGTGGCCGGGTCGGCCAGGTCGATCCGGCAGTCAGCATCTTGCCGCCGTCGAAGCCGGCCGCGGCGATCGGCGTCGGCGTCGTACCCGGTGAACCGGTCGTCCAGCTCGAAGGCCGCGCCGGCCAGGCCGCCGCGGTTCATCGAGCCGATGACCACCTTGCCCTCCAGCGCGCCGCAGCAGCAGCAGGTCCTCGAGGATGTCCGCGGTGCCGAGCACGCCGTCCACGCCGGGCCGGGACAGCGCGAGCGGCCAGCCGCTCCAGCAGCTCGGTCCGGTCGGCCATCGCCACCGGCGCGCCGCGCACGCCGAAGCGCGCCGCGGGCCGGGTGGTCGGCGGCGATCAGCATGCAGCCGGCCGCCGCGCCGGCAGCAGCGGGCGGCGCCGGCGCCCGGCCGCGCCCGGCGACCGCCCGCGGGTCACGGGCCCGCAGCTCCCGCACCCGGCCACGGCTGCCTCAGCCATGCGCCCGCACCCCGCCGCGACCGACCCGGCCGCCGCGCCGCATCCGTCCCGGTCGCCGCGATGCCGTCACGTCCGACGGTCGACGCGAGAGCCGCCCGCGCTCGGTCAGGCCCACCGGGCGACGGCCGCCGTCGGCCAGCGCGGCCTCCACCTCGGCGGTGGTCGGCATGGCGGTGGAGCACTCCAGCCGGGACGCGACGATCGCGCCGGCCGCGTTGGCGAACCGGATCACGCCGCTCCAGCGGCCAGCCGGCCAGCAGGCCCGTGCACAGCGCGCCGCCGAACGCGTCGCCGGCGCCGAGCCCGTTGACCACCTCGACCGGGACCGGCGGCACCTCGACCAGCTCGTCCCTGGTCCGCGGCGAGCACGCCCTTCGGGCCCTGCTTGACCACGGCCAGGTCGAGCCCGCGCTCCAGCAGCGCGTCCGCCGCCCGGTGCGGGTCCCGCTCGCCGACCGCGGTGTAGCACTCGTCGAGGTTGCCGACCGCGACCGTCACCTGCTCCAGCGCCGGCCCGAGCTGCTCGCGGGCGGCCGCCCGGTCCGGCCAGAACATCGGCCGGTAGTCCAGGTCGAGGACGGTCAGCGGGCGCCGGCCGCGGGCCGCCCACGCGGCGTGGTGCGCCGACCGGCTCGGCTCCTCGGACAGCGCCGAGCCGGTGGTCCAGAAGACCCGCGCGTCGCGGACCGTCGCGGCCGGCAGCAGGTCCGCGGTCAGCTGCATGTCCGGGGCGGCCGGCCGGCGGTAGAAGTAGAGCGGGAAGTCGTCCGGCGGGAAGATCTCGCAGAAGGTGACCGGCGTCGGCAGGTCGGCGACCGCGGTGACGAAGCGGTCGTCGACGCCCAGCTCGACCAGCGCCGCGTGCACGAAGCGGCCGAAGGGGTCGTCCCCGGTCCGGCTGACCAGCGCCGTGCGCAGCCCGTGCCGCGCCGCGGCGACCGCGACGTTGGCCGCGGTGCCGCCGAGGAACTTGCCGAAGGTCGCGCACGTCCTCCAGCCCGACGCCCGACCTGCAGCGGGTAGATGTCGACACCGGCGCGGCCCACGGTGACGACGTCGTACGGCCGGTCGGCACGCAGCACGCCCTGCGGCCGGTCAGCGGAGTCGGCGGAGCCGGCACGGCAGCAGTCATCGGCGGCTGGACGGCGCAGCGAGGGGGGAATCGCACGAGCCGGCCCTTCTCTGAAGGCGGGGCGGTGTGTGACGCTTGCGTTGCCGGAGGGTCGCGCAGGTCGGCCGCTGTCAAGACTTCGTCAGTATGTCAGGACATACTGACGTCGTGTTGACGGCTCCAAGCGCTACAGTTCGACATCCCGTCACCGCACCGGCCACTGGGGGACCCATGGCGGAGCTCGACCTGGACCTGGACAGGTCAAGCCCGGTGCCGCTCTACTTCCAGGTGTCGCGCCAGATCGAGGCCGCCATCGAGCGCGGCGACCTGGCGCCCGGCGACCGGCTGGAGAACGAGATCGGTCTCGCCGACCGGTGGGGCCTGTCCCGGCCGACGATGCGGCGGGCGATCCAGGAGCTGGTCGACAAGGGCCTGCTGGTCCGCCGGCGCGGCATCGGCACCCAGGTCGTGCACGGCCGGGTGAAGCGGCACGATCGAGCTGACCAGCCTGTTCGACGACCTGGCCCGGTCCGGGCAGCAGCCCGGCACCGGGTGCTGGTGCACGGGAGCTGTGCCGGCGCGCCGGGCGGCGTGGCCGAGCGGCTCGGCGTGCCGGTCGGGACCCACGTGGTGCACCTGGAGCGGCTGCGCAGCGTCCGGCGGCGAGCCGCTCGCGGTGATGCGCAACTGGCTGCCGGCCGACCTCGCCGCGGTGTTCAGCACCGAGCAGCTGCTGGAGACCCGCGGGCTGTACGAGCTGATGCGCGGCGACCGGGATGCACCTGCGGGTCGCGACCCAGCGGATCGGCGCGCGGGGGGCGTCGGCGCGCGGAGGCCAGGCTGCTCGCGCTGCGCAGGGGCGCGCCGCTGCTGACGATGGAGCGCATCACGCTACGACGGGTCGGGCCGCGCGGTCGAGTTCGGCAGCCACGTCTACAACGCCGAGACCTACTCCATCGAGATGACCGTCGTCGAGCGCTAGGCCGGCAGGTTCCAGTCCCGCGCCGTCTCGGTGAGCCGCCGGAACCCGCAGCGTTCGAGGAACCCCGTCTCGCCGGGATCGGCGTACGCCAGCAACCGGTCGACCCGGCCGAGCCGCAGCCACTCGGCGGCCTCGCCGAGCAGCCAGGACCCCACCCCGCGGCCCCGATCGGCCTCCTGCACCCACAGGTTGCCGACGTCGGCCCAGCCGGGCTGGCCGGCGATCGCGCCGGACCCGCCGATGCCGGTGTCGACCTCGACGTACCCGACGACGCAGTCGTCCCGGACCGCGGCCAGCCTGGTGCCGACCGTGCCGAGCGTCCGCTCCACCCGCAGGCCGGCCGGCCGCGGCCGCCGGGGCAGCTCGGCCACGTCGGCGAGCAGCACGATCTCGGTCCGCTCGCCGCGGCTGAACCCGACCCGCCGGAGCAGGTCGGCGACGTGCGGCCACTGCTCGGGGATGCCGTACACGCCCGGCGCCGGCAGCGTGCCGTCGGCGCCGATGCTGGCCGGTCGCCAGGCCCGCAGCCGCGCGACCGCGGCCTCGGCAACCGCCAGCCCGGCGGCCGAGGCGTCCGGCCAGAAGGGCGCATCCATCGCGCACAGGAGCCAGCGGATCTCGGCCGCGCCGCGCAGGGCGGGGCCGACCTCCGGACCGGATCCGTACCGCAGCAGGTGCGCGGCGGCCACCACCCGGCCGCGCTGCTCCGCGACGAGCGTGGCCCGCTCGACCACCCACTGGTCGACGACGACCTCGCCCGGTTCCCGCTCGAGCTGGCTCAGCACGGCGTTGACCGACACCGACACGCCCGGCACCACGGCCTGCACGTGCGCGTTGACGAGGTCGGTCAGCTGGTGCCGGTCCGACCGGCGGAACGGCCGCACCTCGATTGCGGACATGGCAGGCCCTTCTCCGTACGGGGACGAGGGCCGCTACCGGTGCGGTACGGCCGGCAGCCTATACCCGGCGGCGGGCGAGGTCGGCGGCGCCGACCAGGCCGGCGTCCGGGCCGAGCGCGGCCAGCCGGATCGGCGCGAGCGGCCGGAACCCGCGCCCGGTCAGCGACCGCGGCGAACGCCTCCCGGGCCGGGCGCGAGCAGCAGGTCCCCGGCCTCGGACACGCCGCCGCCGATCACGACCACGCTCGGGTCGAGTGATCGCGGCCAGGCTGGCGATCCCGCGGCCCAGCCAGCGCCCCATCGCGGTGAAGATCTCCACCGCCGCCGGGTCGCCCTCCCGGGCCGGCGATGGTGACGCAGCGTGCCGGTCAGCGCGGCCGGGTCGCCACCGGCCAGCTCCAGCAGCCGGTGCGCCGCCACCGGCGACACCTCGGCCAGCTCGCGGGCGTCGCGGGCCAGCGCGGTGCCGACTGGCGTACATCTCCCAGCAGCCGCGGTTGCCGCAGGCGCAGCGCCGGCCGTCCGGCACCACCTGCATGTGCCCCCACTCGCCGGCCACCCCGAAGGCGCCGCGGTAGAGCGCCCCGGACACCACCAGGCCGCCGCCGATCCCGGTGCCGAGCGTGACGCAGGCAGACCACCCGCTCGCCGCGCGCGGCGCCGAACCGGTACTCGGCCCAGGCGGCCGCGTTGGCGTCGTTCTCCACCGTGACCGGCATGCCGATCCGGCTCGACCAGCGCGTCCCGCAGCGGCTCGTCCCGCCAGGCCAGGTGCGGGGAGAACAGCACCGTGGCCCGGTCGTTGGCGATCCAGCCGGCCGCGCCGACGCCGACCGCGACCACGTCGTACCGGTCGGCCAGCTCGGCGACCACTCGGCGATCGCGTCCTCGGTGCCGGCGACGTCGCCCGGCGTCGGCCGGCGGACCATCGCCAGCACCTGGCCGTCCTCGTCCACCACCCCGGCGGCGACCTTGGTGCCGCCGATGTCGACCCCGATCGCGAGGCTCACGGCTCAGTCCTCGTCCAGCGGGATCGAGCTCGACGCGGTGCGGCGCGGCGCGGCGGGGTGCCGGCCCCGGTGCGGCCCCGGCGTCGGCTCGATGCCGGCCGATGCCGGCGGGCGAGCGAGTCGAGCGGCGGGCGAGCGTGCCGGCCGCGGCGGTGACCGCGCCGGCGACGCGGTCGGCACGGCCGGCGTCGCAGCACCGCGGCGAGCGCGCCGGCAGACGGCGGGCACCACCTCGGCGAGCTCGCTCGGTCACCTCCGGGCGGTCACCCCGCAGCACGGCGACCGCGCGGCACAGCGGGCACCAGCGCACTCCGGCCGAGCCGGTCGCGCCGGCGCGCGCGTGCGCCTCCGCTCCGGGACAGCGTCCTGCACCGCGGCCGAGCTGCCCGGGCGGCCTCGACCAGCCGCAGCGCCGTCCTCGCCCGGCGCGGCCCGCGCGCGGTCACCGCGGCCACCCCCCGCGGCCAGAGCTCCGGGTCGGGGCGGAACCGGACCCGGACCGCGCCGTCCCCGGCCGCCGCGCCGACCGCACGCAGCGGCGCAGCACGCTCGGCAGCGACCAGCCGGCGCCGCTGCCCGCCGACGGTGACCACCAGCTCGTCGCCGGACCGGAGCCAGCCTGACCTCCGACCGCCGGACGAACGGCAAGCGGCACCCGCAGCACGAAGTCCCGCCGTCCCGGGTCGGCGCGCCACCGGCTCGACCGCGGTCGCCGGGCGCCAGCGGGTCGTCCGGCCCGTAGACGCGTCTCGCCGAGCGCGAGCAGCGCGGCCGGCCCGACCGGCCCGGCGGCCGGTACGGCGCGCCGCCGCACCGGCAGCCGCCGGCACCGACTCGGCGATCCCGGCCAGCGCGTCCGCGCTGCGCGGCCCGCACCGGCCGCGCCCAGGCCGACCGGCCGGCCTCCGGCGGCAGCACCCGGTTGGCGATCACCGAGTCGACCGCGTAGCCGTGCAGGGCCAGCGCGGTGAGCGCCGCCGGGCCTCGGCGACCACGACCGGCCTCCGGGGTGAGCACCAGCCGGACCTCGACAGGCCGGGCACGGTCAGCACGGCCGCACCTCGGCGAGGTCCGCCTGCAGCCGCCCGGCGCGTCGAGCACCGACTCCGGCGGCAGCACGGGCTCGCCGGCCAGCCGGCCGAGCACCGGCCGAGCGAGCGCACCACCCGCCGGTGCGCCGGCCACAGCCCGCTCCAGGTAGCCGGCCAGCGCCTCCGGCAGGGCGAGCAGCCGCAGCGTCTCCGCGGTCGGCGCGCAGTCGACGCAGCACCGCGTCCCACGGTGCCGCGCGCGACCTGGTCGCGCACCTCCAGCAGCGCGCAGCACCTCGGCCGCGCCGGGCGGCACCGGCGAGCTCTCGGCGGCCAGCCCGTCCAGCCCGGCGCCGCGCAGCAGCCCGCCGAGCCATCCTGCAGGCCGGCCCAGCCGGCCTCGAAGCGCCGCTGCGCGTCCACCTGCATGGCCGCCGAGCCCCGGCTCGACCTCGGTCGGGCCGGCCCGAGCGCGATGCCGAACGCGTCGGCCAGCGAGTGCGCCGGGTCGGTGGAGACGACCAGCGCCTTGGCCGACGCGCGCGGCGAGCAGGGCGGCGGTCGCGGCCGCCGCGGTGGTCTTGCCGACCCCGCCCTTGCCGGTGAAGAGGACTAGCACTCGCACCCGCGTCAGCCCTCGACGCGCTTCTTGAGCTCCTTCAGCGCGGTGTCCATGATCACCTTCTCGGCCTTGCGCTTGAACATGCCGAGCATCGGGATCGCCAGGTCGACGGCGAGCTGGTAGGTCACCTCGGTCGACGCCGCCGCGCGGGCGCAGCACGTACGACCCCTGCTGGCTCTTCTGCATCTGGCCGCGGACCAGGCGCCAGTCGACCCGCTCGTCGCCGGTCCAGGCGTACGCCAGCACGTAGTCGTCCTTGACCACGCCGGCGTCGAGCACGAAGCTGCACCTGCTCGGCGCGGCCGTCGGGACCGGTGGAGAGCACCTCGGCCGCCTTCACCGACGCCGGCCCACTCCGGGTAGGCGGCGAAGTCGCGCGATGACCGCCATGATCGCCGCCGGCGGCGCGTCGATGGTGATCGACTGGGTGGTCTGGTCGGCCATGGCGGAAGGCTACCGGCGCTCGCCAGGTCAGCGCCCACGGCCGCCCCGTGGCCGCGGAAGTGGCCGACGTTCACGCACTCGGTGCGGCCGATCCGCATCCGCTGCTGCAGCGGCTGGTGCACGTGCCCGAACAGGGCGTACCGCGGCTGGGTCGCCGGATCGCCTCCAGCAGCGCCTCGCTGCCCCGCTCGAAGCGGCGGGCGACGGTGTCGTAGAGTCAGCTCGGGCACCGCCGGCGGGATGTGCGAGCAGAGCACGTCCACCTCGCCGACCGCGGCGACCTTGGCCGCGTACTCCTCGTCGGCGACCTCGTACGGCGTCCGCATCGGCGTGGGCAGCCCGCCGCCGACGAACCCGAACCGCCAGCCGCCGATCTCGACCGCGCTCGCCGTCGAGCACCGTGCATGCCGGCGCCGGGCGAACTCCGGCCACAGCCGTCGGCACGTCCACGTTGCCGTAGGTCAGCGTACGTCGGGGTCGGGAAGGCGGCGAACAGCTCGCTCGTACTGCTGGCGCACCGCCGCGGCGACCGCCGCGTCCCGGTCGTCGACCGTGGCCCACAGCGACCGGCTGAAGTCCCGGGCCTCGTCGAAGCGGCGGGCGGTGCGCAGCGCCGACGAACCGGTCGGCGGTCTCGGCGCCGAACAGCTCGGCGAGGATCCCGCGCGCGTGGTCGGCGTAGTCGAGGAAGAGCACCAGGTCGCCGAGGCAGATCAGCGCGTCGGCGCCGTCCCCGGCCCGGGCCAGCGCGTCCGCGTTGCCGTGGACGTCGGACACCACGTGGACCCGCACACCGCCGAGCCTAGGTCGCCCGCGGCTCGCCCGGCCGGCGGTCCCCCTCGAGCTCGTCCTTGACCGCCCAGAAGATCGCCTTCGCCCGGGCCTGCCGGCGGCGGCGCTCCCGCGGGCGCACCGGCCGGCCGTCGCCGCGGTCGCAGCGGACGTAGTGGTGCAGCATCACGCCGTCCTTGCACGGCTCCAGCCAGACCTCCATGCTCCCGGTCAGCGCGCCCCGCACGTTCCACCGGACGCCGGCCTCACCGCGATCCTGGAACACGCTCAGCCGCAGGTCGGGCCACCAGCCGAGCCAGCGGTCCGGGTCCCGGACCACCGCGGCCACCGCGGCCGGCGCGGCCACCACGAACGTCTCGTCGACCAGATCCAGCGCGGCCACCCGCGCACTCTCCCGCACGTACAGCAGACCCAGCTACGTTGAAGCCGGAGCCCGAGGAGGATCGTGCGCGAGTTCAGCGTTCCGGCCGAGGTGACCGTCGCCCGACGGCGAGCGGCTGACCGACATGGTCGGTCGACAACGCCGCGGAGGAGCCCGACCTCGTGCTCGTTCGGCCGCCGCGCTGCCGGACGGCGAGTGGGAGGACGTGACCGCGGCGACGTTCGCCGGCCGAGGTCGACCGCGGCCGCCAGCGGCCTGATCGCGTCCGGCGTCGGCGCCGGCGACCGGGTCGGCGCTGATGTCGGCCACCCGGTACGAGTGGACGCTGCTCGACTACGCGATCTGGACCGCCGGCGCGGTCAGCGTGCCGGTGTACGAGACCTCCAGCGCCGAGCAGGTCAGTGGATCCTCGGCGACTCCGGCGCGGTGGCCGCGTTCGTCGAGACCGCGGCGCACCTGGCGCTGGTCGAGCGCCTCGCGCTCGGCTGCCGGACCTGCGGCACGTCTGGACGATCGAGGCCGGCGTGGACGACGCTGGCCGCGGCCGGCGCCGAGGATCGCCGACGCCGAGGCCGAGCAGCCGGCGCGCCGCGGTCGCGGGCCGACGACCTGGCCACGATCGTCTACACCTCGCGGCACCACCGGCCGGCCCAAGGGCTGCGATGCTGACCCACCGCAACCTGCTCGCCGGACGTGCAAGGCGGCGAACAAGGCGCTGCGCCCGCTGTTCGACGACGACGGGCTCGACGCTGCTGTTCCTGCCGCTGGCGCACGTCTTCGGCCGGGTGGTCGAGATCGGCTGCGGTGCTGCAGCCGGTCCAAGCTCGGCCACACCGCGGACGTCAAGACGGCTGCCGGACGACCTGCTGGCGTTCCGGCCGACGTTCATGCTGGCCGTGCCGCGGGTCTTCGAGAAGGTCTACAACGCCGCCCGGCAGACGGCGCACGCCGACGGCAAGGGCAGGATCTTCGACGCGGCCGACGGCGACCGCGATCGCGTACAGCGAGGCGCTGGACACGCGGCCGGGTCCCGGCCGGCGCTGCGGCTGCGGCACGCGCTGTTCGACCGGCTGGTCTACGGCAAGCTGCGGGCCGCCCTCGGCGGCCGCTGCACCGACGCGATCTCCGGCGGCGCCCCGCTCGGCGAGCGGCTCGGGCACTTCTTCCGCGGCATCGGCATCACCGTCTTCGAGGGGTACGGGCTGACCGAGACCAGCGCCGGCGCCACCGTCAACCTGCACGGACGCGATCCGGATCGGCACGCGTCGGCCGGCCGGTGCCGGGCGTGTCGGTGCGGATCGCCGACGACGGCGAGATGCTGCTGCGCGGGCCGCACGTGTTCGCGCGGCTACTGGCAGAACGAGACGCGCCACCGCGGAGGCGCTCGACCCGACGGCTGGTTCCACACCGGCGACCTCGGCACCCTCGACGACGGACGGCTACCTGCACGATCACCGGCCGGAAGAAGGAGCTCATCGTCACCGCGGCGGCAAGAACGTCGCGCCCGGCCGTGCTCGAGGACCGGCTGCGGGCGCACGCGCTGGTCGGCCAGTGCATGGTGGTCGGCGACCAGCAGCCGTTCGTCGGCGCGCTGGTCACCATCGACGAGGAGGCCTGCCCGGCCTGGCTGGCCGCGGCACGGCAGGCCGGCCGGCGCGACCGTCGGCGGCGCTGCGGCGAGGACCCGGAGCTGCGGGCCGCGATCCAGGAGGCGGTCGACGACGCCAACCAGGCGGTGTCCCGGGCGGAGTCGATCCGGAAGTTCCGGATCCTGCCGGCCGACTTCAC
The DNA here is from genome assembly GCA_963770145.1 of uncultured Actinomycetota bacterium. GTDB lineage: Bacteria > Actinomycetota > Actinomycetes > Mycobacteriales > CADCTP01 > CADCTP01. The sequence continues at coordinate 917,649 of CAVYOJ010000014.1, forward strand.
CGAGGCCGGCGGCGAGCTCACCCCGTCGCTGAAGCTGCAAGCGGTCGGTGGTGCTCAAGCAGTACGCGGACGAGGTCGCGGCGATCTACACCTGAGGCGCGCCCGCCGCCGGTCGCGCGCAGCGACCAGCACGCCGGCCGGCGGCGGCCAGCAGCAGCGCCGGCACCAGCAGGAACGCGGTGTGCGTGCCGGTGCGAGTCGGCCAGCGCGCCGAGCGCGAACGGGGCGACGCCGGAGGCGAGCCCGGCCGCGATCGACAGCCGGCCGGCCGCCCGGTCCGGCCGGCCGCCGCTGGCCGCGACCGCCAGCGGACGGTGCCGAGCGGATACTGCAGCGCGATGCCGAGCCCGCACCACGACCAGGCCGGCGACGGCCGGCACCGGCGCGCTGCTCGACCAGAACGCGGCGAACCCGACCAGCGTCACCGCCACCGCGGCCGAGCAGCAGCCGCCCGGGCCGGATCCGCAGCGCGAGCCGCCCGCCGAGCAGCCGGCCGGCGAACATCCCGCCGACGATCGCGGTGATCCCGGCGGTGGCCGCGGCGGGGCTGGCGCCGGCCCGCTCGCGCAGCTCGTCCGCGGCCCAGAACGTCATGCAGAACTCGACGCCGATGCACAGCAGCGTCACGACCCAGGCCAGCCAGTACGCCGCCGGCAGCCGCCCGGGCAGGTCCGGCGCCGGCGGCGGCCGCCCGCGCCGGCGCGGGCTGGTGGGACTCGCGCCGGGAGACCACCCAGACGGCGACCGCGGCGACCGCGGCGACCAGCAGGCCCGGCTGCCAGCCGATGCCGATCGCCGCGCCGGCGCCGAGCAGCAGCGGCGCGACCAGCCCGGCGCCCGCGGCCGCCGCGTTCGCCTCGCTGAACGCCGCCGGCCCGGCCGGCCCGTGCGCCGCGGACAGCACCACCACGCTGCCGGTCACCACGTACGAGCCGAACAGGCCGCAGACCAGCGCGCCGGCCAGGGTGACCGGCAACGCCGGCACCAGGCAGTAGAGCAGCGTGCCGGTGGCCAGCCCGAGCAGCCCGACCCGCAGCGTGCCGGTCCGGCCCGACCCGGTGGCTCAGCAGCGCGAAGGTCAGCCCGGCCAGCGTCGACCCGGTCGCCAGCGCGGTGCCGTGCAGCCCGCCGACCGCGTTGGACAGGTGCAGGTCGTCGCGCTGCAGCGGCACCGACGGGCCGAAGCCGTAGAGGAAGTAGCCGAACACCGCCAGCTGTGCGTACGTGAGCCAGGTCAGCCTGGTGCGGAGGAACTCCGGCTCGCTCACTCCTGCAGCAGCCCGCCGAGCCGGGCGGCCAGCCCGTCCCAGCGCCACTCGCGCTCGACCCAGGCCCGTCCCTTCTCGCCGGCCGCGCGGGCCGCGGCCGGGTCGGCCAGCAGCGTCGACACCCGGGCCGCCACCGCGGTCACCGACCGGCCCGGCAGCACCCAGCCGGTCTCGCCCTCGACGCACCGCCTCCGGCGCGCCGCCGGAGTCGCCGGCCAGCACCGGCAGCCCGGTCGCGGACGCCTCCAGGTAGACGATGCCGAGGCCCTCGACGTCCATCCCGGCCGCGCCGGGTCCGGCACGGCATCGCGAACACGTCGCCGGCCGCGTAGTGCATCGGCAGCTCGGCCCAGGGCACGCCGCCGGTGAACACGACGTCCCGGTCCAGCCCGCGCGCGGCGGACCAGCCGGCGCAGCCGCGGCAGGTCCCGGCCGCGGCCGACCACGAGCAGCGCCGCGCCCGGGACGCGGTCGCGCACCGCCGGCCAGGCCCGGATCAGCGTGTCCTGGCCCTTGCGCGGCACCAGCCGGGACACGCAGACCACGGTCGGCCGGTCGCCGAGCCCGTACCGGGCGCGGACCTCGGCGCCGGACACGTCCGGCCGGAACGTGGTCGTGTCCACCCCCGGCGGCAGCCGGACGAACCGCGGCCCGCGGGCCGTACGCGCCGGCCAGCCTGGCCCGCATGTACTCGGTGAGGTAGGTGACCACGTCCACGCCGTCGCCGATCCGGCGCAGCAGCCGCCGGCTGCCGGGCAGCGCCGCCCAGCCCACCTCGTGCCCGTGGCTGGCCGCGACGATCCGCTCCACCCCGGCCGAGCGCAGCCCGGCGGCGAGCAGCGCCGAGCGGGGCCGACGCCCCGAACCAGGCCGCCGTGCAGCCCTCGGCCCTGGCCACCGCGCGGACCCGGCGGCCCACGTCCGGGGTGGGCAGCAGCATCGCCGGTCGGGTGCCGCACCACCGGGAACGGCTGGGCCGCGTCGAACTCGGCCGCCCCGCGGCGAGGTGGACGCGAACACCACCACCGAGCCGGCCGGCTGCCGGATCGCCAGCTCGTGCACGTACGCCTGGATGCCGCCGGCCCGGGGCGGGAAGTCGTTGGTGACGACGAGCGTGCGCCTCACCGGAACTCGGCCTGCACGCTGTGCCGCCACTGCATGGTGAACTGCGCCGTGCCGGCGTGCAGCAGTGCCCGCAGCTGCGCGTCCAGCGTCGCCGCCGGGTCGTCCGCGGTGCCGACCGCGCGGTAGAGCCGCACCAGCCCGGCCGGACCGGCCCGGTCGGCGATCAGCCGGCAGGCGCTCCAGGCCTCCTCGTACGCCAGCGCCAGCCGGGGCGAGTCGCCCTTGAAGTCGGCCGTGTCCGGCAGCCGGCCCGGCCAGTGCCCGGCGCCGAGCGCGGCGTGCAGCTGGTCGGCGACCTGGTGGGCCGGCAGTCCGCTGTCCCGGTACGCGACCCAGTCGGCCAGCCCCTCGACCAGCCAGATCGGCGTCTGCGGGCCGGTGAACCCGCGGGTGGCCAGGTGGGTGACCTCGTGCTCGAGCACCACCCGGCGGCCGAGCGGGCCGAGCCGGTCGATGTTGGCCGGGTTGACGACGATCCGCTGGCCCAGCGCCCGGTCCGCGGTCGGTGTCGACGGTGTCGGCCACCGCGACCGCGGCGATCGTGCCGAGCACGAGCTTCTCCCCGACCAGCGAGGCCATCTCCCGCTGGTCGTCCGGGACGATCACCGCCACCCGGCGGGGCAGCCGGCCGCCGACCGTCGCCCGCACCCGCGGCACCACCGCGTCCGCGGTCGCGACGAACTCGGCCAGCCGGCGGGCGTTGTCCGGGTGCGCGAGCACCAGGCTGGCGGCACCGACCCGGACCACCAGCCGGCCGTGCTCCCACGGCCCGCGCCAGGTCGTCGCGCCGTCCGGGCCGCGGCGGTCGTCGGCGGCGGCGAGCCAGCGGCCGGCGCGGGACACGAACGTGAGCACCAGCGGCCGCTCGGTCGGCGCGGGGTCGGCGTCGCGCAGCGCGTAGTGCAGGGTGACCCGGACCGTCCAGGCGCCGGCGGTCTCGGTCCGGCCGGCCTCGTCCCCGGGTTCGATCGTGTAGCGCCAGGCGCTCAGCGGCACCGGCGGCGATGCCGGTCAGCAGCGCCGCCTGCCGGGTCCGGAACGCGGTCGCGGCCGGGTCGACTCCGGCGAGCCAGCCCGGCCCGGTCGTGCCGGAGCAGCGCGCTCGCCCGGGCCGCCAGCAGCGTGCGGACGGCCCGCAGCCGGGCCGCGGCGGCCCGGTCGGCGGCGTCGACCGCGAGCGGCCGGACGGCGGCGACGCGGGGCCGGTCGGAGAGCACGCCCTGCGCCGGGATCGCCGCCGTGCAGACGCCGGCGACGACGAGCAGGCCCAGCAGCGGGCCAGCTGCCCACCGCCGCCCCGACCCACGCTCCGCCACCCGAGGCATCCTAGGGTCGCCCGGCCGGGGCCGGGTCCCGGTCAGCCCAGGCGGGTCGCGCCGACGAACGGCGAGCTGTCGATGCTCGCGACCTTCACCGGCACCCCGAACGTCGACGCGTGCACCATCTGGGTGTTGCTGATCGCGATGCCGACGTGGCTGATCGGGCTGTAGAAGAAGACCAGGTCGCCGGCCCGGACCTGGGACCGGGAGATGTGCGTGCCGTAGTTGTACTGCTGGGCGCTGGAGTGCGGGAGCGAGACGCCCGCGGCGGCCCAGGCGTACGAGGTCAGGCCGGAGCAGTCGAACGAGTTCGGACCGGCCGCTGCCCACACGTACGGGTCGCCGATCTGGGCCAGCGCGGTCTGCACCGCCTTCTGCGCGGCCCCGCTGGCCGGGCCGACGTCGACCCGCGGCATGTCCCGGCTGGCCCGGGCGGCCTGCACGTCCGGCTGGTCGTCGGCGCAGAGGTTCTGCAGCAGGCCGGTCAGCGTGGCCGCCCGCTTGCGCAGGTCGGCCGACTTCGCCGTCATCGTCTTCTCGATCTTGGTCTGCGCGGCGAGCTTGGCCTGCACGTCGCCCTGCGCCTTCAGCGCGGCGGCGCGGATGCTGGCGAGCTGGTCGATCTGCTGGCCCTTGCGGCCGGCGACGTAGTCCATCAGCGCCATCTGGTCGGCGAACTCCTTCGGCGACCTGCTGGTGAAGAACACCGCGAACTGGCCGGCGGGCGCGCTCTTCAGCTCACCGGAGACGATCCGCTTGAAGTCGCGGGCGGCCTCGCCGTACGTGGCGCCCGCGGTGCGCGCCTTGGCGGTGGCGGCGGCGACCTGCTTCTGCGCCTTCGCCTTGGCGATCTTCGCGTCGTTGAGCTGCTCGGCGACCTTCTCCGCGGCCTGGCCGTTGGCGGTGAACTGCGCCCGGGTCTGCTCGCAGGTGCTCGGGGCCGGCACCGCCTCGGCGCTCTATCGCCGGGACGGCCACCGCGGCGCCGGTGAGCGCCAGAACGGTGAAGGCGCGGATGACCTGCGTGCGTCCCGTGCTCGCCACAGACGCGGCTCTCCTCGTCGCTCGACCGCCGACCTGCCCGGGCGATCCGCGAGGATCGCCCTAGGTGACGGGAACCCGACGGTGTCCACGCCGATTCGGGACAGGAGCCGTCAGATCCGCGCGAACCTTACGGTCGGCCTCTCAGCGACACCACAACCGGTATGCGTGCTCCGGCAAGAACCACCCTTCTGGCGTAATGATCTCTCACCTCTCGTTGATTACCGCTCACGCCACGTGTGGACGGCGCCGACCCGGGCGATCCTCGGCGACCAGCCGCAGCGGCGGGATCAGACCGCCCTCGGCGAGGGCCTCGATCGCCCGCTGCTCGGCCTCGTCGAGCTCGACGCCCTCCGGCGGCGCGCCCAGCAGCACGGTGACGACGCAGTCACCGCACGCCGGACCCCTGGCCGCGCAGCTGTCGCAGTCGATGTTCACAACTCCCCCTCCGGGTCGGTGACACCAGGCGACGCTAGGCGGGGGGTACGACAATTCCGGTGGCGCCGGTGGGTCAGCCCCGGTCGAGCCGGCGCAGCAGCAGCGCGGACGGCACGGCGTACGCGCCGGCCCGGGCGACGTCGGTGGCGACCTCCTTGTCCGAGGAGACCACCATCAGCGGCCGGCCCTCCGGCTCGGCGGCGACCAGCCGGCGGATCACGTCGTCGGCGATCTCGCCGGGCGCGCTGAACAGCACCCGCACCCCGCGCGGCGCCGAGCGGCATGGCCGGCGGCCGGGTGGCGCCGTCGAAGACCACGGTCACCTCGGCCCCGGTGCGGGCGACCAGCGCGCCGAGGCCCTGGATCAGCCTCGACCGCTGCGCCGCCAGCGGCAGCTCGCCGTACCCGGACTTGGTGACGTTGTAGCCGTCCACGACGAGGTGCACCCGCGGCAGCCCGAGCAGCCGGTCGACCAGCTCGGGGTCGTCGCCGCGGGCCGTCCTGGCGTCCGGGCGCGGCTGGCTGGCGGCGACCGAGTCGGCCGGGCGCTCGTCGGTCGGGGTCAGCGCCAGCTCGCGGCGCAGCCCCTGGGCGGCGCCGGTGAGCGTGTCGAGCAGCAGCCACAGCCTGGCCTCGTCGGCCTGCCGGGTCTCCCGGGCGGCGCGCCGGCCGGCCTCGACCGCGTCCTCGGCCTCGGCCAGCCGCTGCCGGAGCCGGCGCAGCTCGCCCTGGCTGCGGGAGTCCTCGGCGGCGACCCGCCGGCGCTCCTCGGCCAGCGCCTCCTCGGCGGCGGCGCGGGCCCGCTCGGCCGCGCGCCGGGCGCCGGTCTGCTCGCGCAGCTGCCGGCGCAGGGTGTCCGCCTCGGCCCGGGCGGCCTCGGCGGCGGCGCGGACGCGCTGGGCCTGCTCGCGCTGGGCGGCGTGCGCGTCGGCCAGCTCGGCCCGCAGCTTCTCCACCTCGGCGTCGCGGGCGCGGTCGCGGCTGCGCGTGGTCCGCTCCTCCAGCGCGGCCCGGCTGCGCTCGACCAGCTCGGTCCAGCCCGCCGGCCGGAGCAGGTACGCGGCGGCGGCCAGCTCGACCGGGTCGGCCGCGCCGGGCAGCACGCCGGTGCGGGCGGCCTCGGCCATGTCCGGCGACTCGCGCTCGATCTGCTCGGCGGCGCGCAGCCGGAAGACCGCGTCGGCGGACAGCGCCGCGGCCAGCGCCGGCCCGGCCAGCCGGACCCGCTTGCTCGGCGTGAACCGGGCCGCGGCCCGCAGCGGCGCCGGCACCTGGTCGGCCGGCAGCCGGCCGAGCGCCGTCGCCGCCATCGCCAGCACCCGCGCCCGCACCACCTCCGGCAGCACCGGTTCCGCTTCCTCCGCCGCCTCGGCACCGTCCGGCCCCGACTCCACCGGGGCCGCAGCCGGGTCGGCATCCTCCGGCACGCCAGTCGCACAGCGGGTTCGGCTCCGTCGGCTCCGCCTCCCGAGTCGGGTCGGCGTCCTCCGGCACGGCCGGCGAGCCCGGCACGGCCGGTCGTCCGGTCGGCCTGCGAGTCCGGGGGTGGGTCGGCGGCGGGCGCCGCCGGCGCACCGTCCGGGTGCCACTGGCGGGCAGGTGCGGGCCGGCTCCGCGGCCGAGCCCGCTCCGCCCGCGTCCGGCGGCAGTGGAGCGGGCTCGGCGGTCACGAGCCGGCCGGGTGCTCCGCCGGCTCGCCGGCCACCGCGGCGTCCGCGCCGGCACCGGAGCCCTCGGACCCGCCCGGCTCACCCGGCCGCGGCACGACCTCGACCGAGTCGGCCCGGCCGCACCACCGGCAGGTCACCTGCTCGACGGTCTCGGCCAGCAGCTCCCGCTGCTCGACCACCGGCTCCCCGGCCAGCGACACGTGCACGTACTCCCGGGCCCGCGTCGAGCGCTGCACGTCGAAGCGGGTCAGGTTGCCGCACAGCGTGCAGCGCCACCGGCTCGCCTCGGTCGGGACGGGTACGGGCATGCGCGCAGGGTAGCCCGCCGGTACCGAACCCGGCTCAGAGTTCCGCCACCCGCGCCCGGTACGCCGGCAGCAGCTCCCGCCACCGGTCCTCGGCCGACGGCTGCCCGGAGCCGAGCACGTCGAGGAAGTCGTGCCAGCCGGCCGACAGCCCGGCGAACTGGGTGACCGGCAGCCGGCTGTGGTCGAGCACGAGCAGCGTCCCCTCGCCGGCCGGCGCCAGCTCCACCCGCAGCAGCGTCGGCGGCTCGCCGTTGATCGTCCACTGCCACTCCAGCAGCCGCGGCGGCTTGTGCTCCTGCACCAGCAGCTCGACCTGCGAGTCGGCGTCGTCGCCCCAGACCAGCCGCGCCGTGGACCCGGCCGCCAGCGTGCCGACCAGGCTCGCTCCGAGCCAGCGGGTGAGACGTTCCGGCGAGGTCCAGGCGTCCCAGAGCTCCTCCGGCGTCGCCGCGTACACCCGCTCGAACCGCACCGCGCCGAACGAGCCGTCCCGCCGTACCGTGCCGAAATCCGTCACCGGGTCCTCCGCAGCTCCGTGTCGAGGGCGTCCAGGCGCTGGGCCCAGAAACCGCGCCAGCGGGCGAGCCAGGCGTCGACCTCGTCCAGCGGCGCGGGGTCGACCGAGTAGAGCCGGCGCTGGCCCTCGCCCCGGGCCCGCACCAGCCCGGCCTCCCGCAACACCCGCAGGTGCCGCGACACGCCCGGCCGGCTGATGTCGAACTCCGCGGCGAGCTCGCCCGCCGACCGCTCCCCCGCCGCCAGCAGCTCCAGCAGCCGGCGGCGGGTCGGGTCGGCGAGCGCCGCGAAGACCGGCACGTCGGTAGCGTAACCGACTCCTTACATAAGTCAAGGCGTACAGACGACGTTTCGTCGGTGGCCGGACATAGCGTTGGTTCGTGCGCGACGCCTCCGCCCCGGTCTACGTCCAGGCGGCCTTCGACGAGCTGGACGAGCCGCTGCGGGAGGTCACGTTCGTCGTCGTCGACCTGGAGACCACCGGCGGCGGCACGGACACCGAGGCGATCACCGAGATCGGTGCGGTGAAGGTGCGTGGCGGCGAGGTGCTGGGCGAGTTCGCCACGCTGGTCGACCCCGGTCGCGGCATCCCGCCGCTGATCACCGTGCTCACCGGCATCACCGACCTCATGGTCGCCTCGGCGCCGCCGATCGGCGCGGTGCTGCCGGCGTTCCTCGACTTCGCCGAGAACGCGGTGCTGGTCGCCCACAACGCACCGTTCGACGTCGGCTTCCTCAAGGCCGCCTGCGCCCGGCTGGAGCGCCCGTGGCCGCCGCTGCGGGTGGTCGACACCGCGCTGCTGGCCCGCCGGGTGCTGACCAGCGACGAGGTGCCGGACTGCCGGCTGGCCACGCTGGCCGCGCACTTCAAGGCCACCACCATGCCGGTGCACCGGGCGCTGGCCGACGCCAGGGCGACCGTCGACGTGCTGCACGGGCTGCTGGAGCGGGTCGGCCCGCTCGGCGTGCAGTCGCTGGACGAGCTGCGCACGTTCACCGCCCAGGTCAGCGAGGCCCAGCGGCGCAAGCGCCACCTGGCCGAGCACCTGCCCAGCGCCCCCGGCGTGTACGTGTTCCGGGACGCCGCCGGCCGCCCGCTCTACGTCGGCAAGAGCAAGGACATCCGCACCCGGGTCCGGCACTACTTCGTGGCCAGCGAGCTGCGCTCCCGGATGGCCGAGATGGTCGGGCTGGCCGACCGGGTCGACGCGATCGTCTGCGCGCACGACCTGGAGGCGGAGGTCCGCGAGCTGCGGATGATCGCCGAATACAAGCCGCCGTACAACCGGCGATCGAGGTTCCCCGAGCGCGGCATCTGGCTGAAGCTGACCCCGGAGGCCTACCCGCGGCTGTCGGTGGTGCGGTCGGTACGCGACGACGGCGGCTCCTACCTCGGGCCGTTCGGGTCGCGGAAGTCGGTCGAGCGGGCGATGGCCGCGGTGCACGACGCGCTGCCGCTGCGGCAGTGCACCGACAAGATCACCGAGACGAGCCAGGGCTCGGCCTGCGCGCTGGCCGAGATGGACCGCTGCGGCGCGCCGTGCGAGGGCCGGATCTCCCGGGACGAGTACGGCGCGATCGCCGCGCTGGTCCGGGACGCGGTCGCCGGCGACCCGCGGCCGCTGACCGAGCCGCTGCTGGCCAAGGTGGCCCGGCTGTCCGACGCGGGCCGGTACGAGCAGGCCGCGACCGTCCGGGACCGGGCCGGCACGTTCGCCCGGGCCTGCGCGCGGGTGCAGCGGCTGGCCGGGCTCACCTCGGTCGAGCACCTGGTCGCCGCCCGGCCGGACGGCACCGGCGGCTGGGAGCTGGCGGTGGTGCGCCGCGGCCGGCTGGTCGCCGCCGGGGTCGCGGCCCGCGGCGCGGCCGTCCGGCCGTACGTGGCCGCGCTGGTGGCGACGGCCGAGTCGGTGCTGCCCGGCGTCGGCCCGCTGCCCTGCGCGACCGCCGAGGAGACCGAGCGGATCCTGCGCTGGCTGGAGGAGCCGGGCACCAGGCTGGTCGAGCTGACCGGCACCTGGTCCTGCCCGGCCCACGGCGCCGGCGGCCTCGGCGAGCTGCTCGACTACCGAGCCGACGCCGCGGACCCCACCTCCGACCGCCGCCGGATCCGCCCGATCCCCCGCCCCGCCCGCTGACGCCCGACATCAGCCCGATCAGGTCAGGCGGAGTCGCGGGTGACGAGGTGGGTCGGGAGGATCACCAGCGACTCCTCCGGGGTGCCGCCGGAGATGCGGGTGAGCAGCATGCGCACCATCTCCCGGCCCATCAGCTCGACCGGCTGGTGCACGGTGGTCAGCGGCGGGTCGGTGTGCGCGGCCGACGGCGAGTCCTCGAAGCCGACGACCGCGACGTCACCGGGCACCTGCCGGCCGGCCGCCCGCAGCGACCGGATCGCCCCGATCGCCATCGCGTCCGAGGCGGCGAAGATCGCATCCAGGTCGGGCCGGCGGCCCAGCAGCGCGGTCGCGGCGCGCGGCGCCGGCGTCGAGGCTGAAGTCGCCCGGCTCGACCAGCGAGTCGTCGGCGGCCAGCCCGGCCTCGGCCAGCCCGTCCAGGTAGCCGGCGTGCCGCTCCTGGCCGACGGTCATGTCCGGCGGGGCCGCGGATCGCCGCGATCCGGCGCCGGCCGCCGGCGACCAGGTGCGCGACGGCCTGCCGCGCCCCGCCCCGGTTGTCGGCGTCCACGCAGGCCACCGGCTGCCCGGCCAGCGGCCGGCCGCAGAGCACGGTCGGCACCCCGCGCGCCTCCAGCTGGCCCGGCAGCGTGTCCATGCCGTGCAGCGAGACCAGCAGCACGCCGTCGACGTGCTGGCCGGTCAGGTAGTGCTCGAGCTGCTCCCGCTCGGCCGGCGACTGGGCCACCGCGAGCAGCAGCTGCATGCCGCTGCCGGTGAGCCCGCCGGAGATCCCGCGCACGACCGCCGCGAAGTACGGCTCGGCGAAGAACCGCTCCTCCGACTCGGACACGACCAGCGCCACCGAGTCGGTCCGCTGGGTGACCAGCGTGCGCGCGGCCCGGTTGGGCACGAACCCGAGCTCGTCGATCGCCTTCTGCACCGCCTCCCGCGCCCGCGGGCTGACCTGCGGCGAGTCGTTGATCACCCGGGAGACGGTGCCGCGGGAGACGCCGGCCAGCGCGGCCACCGCCTCCAGGGTGGGACGCGCCGGACCCGGACTGCGGCTGGGCCAACCGTCCACCTCCTCAGCTGCCTGGCGCGGCCCCGTCGGCTGCGGTCTCAGGTCCCATCATGGTGCCCCGCCGGCGCCGGGCGCGTGCGGGTCGGCCGGCAGCGGAGCCGGTGCGTTCCGGCGGGCGCTCTCGGCGTACCAGAGCGCGCTGTCCTTCAGCCGCCGGCGCTGGCTGGCGAAGTCGACGTGCACCAGGCCGAAGCGCATGTCGTAGCCCCAGGCCCACTCGAAGTTGTCGAGCAGCGACCAGGCGAAGTAGCCGCGCAGGTCGACCCCGGCCGCCACCGCGTCCCGGCAGGCGCCCAGGTGCGCGGCCAGGTACGCGGTGCGCTCGCGGTCGTGCACCCGCCCGTCCGCGGTCACCGTGTCCGCGAAGGCGGCGCCGTTCTCGGTCACGTACAGCGGCGGGGCGGCGTACTCGGTGGCGACCCGGGTGAGCACCCCGGTCAGCCCGGCCGCGTGGATCTCCCAGCCCATCGCCGTCCGCTCGGTGCCGGCCTCCTCGAACCCGACGTCCGCCGCGCCCGGGTACGGCGAGGGCAGCAGCCGGCCGGCCGGCCCCGGCCGGCGGCGGTGCCGGCTGCCGGCCCGGACCACGTGCCGGCTGTAGTAGTTCACGCCCAGCGCGTCCAGCGGCTGCCCGATCAGCGCCAGGTCGCCGTGCCGCGACGAAGTCGAGGTCGGTCACCGGCGCCAGGTCGGCGACCACGTCGGCCGGGTACGCGCCCGCGCAGCACCGGGTCGAGGAAGAACCGGTTCTGCAGCCCGTCGATCCGCCGGGCCGCGTCGGCCTCGGCCGGCCCGGCCGGCTGCACCGGGTAGAGGTTCAGGCTGAGCGCGACCCGGGCGCCCGACCGTGCGCAGCACCTGGGTGGCCAGCCCGTGGCCGAGCAGCAGGTGGTGCCCGGCCCGGACCGCGGCCGCCGGCTCCTGCCGGCCCGGCGCGTGCTCGCCCGAGCCGTAGCCGAGGAACGCCGAGCACCACGGCTCGTTGAGCGTGGTCCAGGTGTGCACCCGGTCGCCGAGCGCGCCGTGCACCAGCGCCGCGTAGTCCGCGAACCGGCCGGCGGTGTCCCGCTCCGGCCAGCCGCCGGCGTCCTCCAGCGCCTGCGGCAGGTCCCAGTGGTAGAGGGTCAGCCACGGCTCGATGCCCCGGTCGAGCAGCCCGTCCACCAGCCGGGAGTAGAAGTCCAGCCCGCGCCGGTCGGCCGGGCCGCGCCCGGTCGGCTGCACCCGCGGCCAGGACACCGAGAACCGGTACGCCGACAGCCCGAGCTCGGCCATCAGCTCGACGTCCTCGCGCCAGCGGTGGTAGTGGTCGACCGCGATGTCGCCGGTGCCGCCGCCGCGCACCCGGCCCGGCGCGTGGCTGAAGGTGTCCCAGATGGACGGCCCGCGACCGTCCTCCGTGGACGCCCCCTCGACCTGGTAGGCCGCGGTGGCGGCGCCCCAGACGAACCCGGCCGGCAGCCCGCCGCCGCCCGCGGTCGCCTGGGCGGCGAGCAGTTGTTCGGTCATGCCTTCAGCGCACCTTCCATGATCCCGCCGATGATCTGCCGTCCGAACAGGACGAAGACCAGCAGCAGCGGCAGCGTCGCCAGCGCGGTGCCGGCGAAGATCTGGGCGAAGTCGGAGTAGTAGCCGCTCGACAGCGTGGCCAGCGACAGCTGCACGGTCGGCTGGTCCTGGTTGAGCACCGAGTACGGCCAGAGGAAGTCGTTCCAGGTCTGCATGAACGTGAACAGCCCGAGCACCGCGGCGGCCGGCCGGACCGCCGGCAGCACGACGTTCCAGTAGATCCGCAGCGTGGAGCACCCGTCCACCCGGGCCGCCTCGATCAGCTCGTCCGAGACCGCCGACGCCGGGTACTGCCGCATCATGAACACGCCGAACCCGGAGACCAGGAACGGCACGATGACCGCCTTGAGGTCGCCGACCCAGCCGAGCTTGACCATGAGGATGTAGAGCGGGATCAGCCCGAGCTGCATCGGGATCGCCATCGTCGCGACGATCACCAGCAGCAGCACGTTGCGGCCGCGGAACGCGCAGCTTGGCGAACGCGAACCCGGCCAGCGTGGAGAACAGCACCACCGCCAGCGTCACGCTGCCGGAGACCAGCACCGAGTTGGCCAGCCCGCGCAGGAAGTGCGCGTCGGCGTTGTCCAGCAGCCGCTGCACGTTCTCGGCCAGCTGGCCGCCCGGGGTGAGCACCGGCGGCAGCCCGCCGATCGCGTCGTTGGACCGGGTCGCCACGACGAACATGAAGTACAGCGGGAACACCGACAGGGCCGGCGCCCAGCGCCAGCACCATGTAGACCAGCGGGCCGGCCTTGCCGACCTCGGCCCCGCTGTCCCGGCTGCGCCGCCGGCGCCCGGTCTGCTCGGCCGGCGCGGTCCGTGTCGGCCGGTGCCGCGAGCACCATCGGATCAGTCCTTCCCGCCGAGCCGGCGTACGGCGAGGAAGTTCAGCGCCGAGGCGAGCAGGATGATGAGGAACAGCACCCAGGCCACGGCCGAGGCGTAGCCGAAGTCGAACTTCACGAACGCGTTCTCCCAGACGTACATGGCCACCGTCTGGGACTGCCGCAGCGAGCCGCCCTGGTAGTTGGACGAGCCGGAGTTGAACAGCAGCGGCTCGGTGAACAGCTGGAACCCGCCGATGGTGGAGATGATGACCGTGAACAGGATCGTCGGGCGCAGCAGCGGGACGGTGACCCGGGTGAACTGCTTCCACGCGCCGGCGCCGTCGAGCGCGGCCGCCTCGTACAGGTCGCGCGGGATCGGCCTGCATCGCGGCGAGGTAGATCAGCGCGTTGTAGCCGGTCCACCGCCAGTTCACCATCAGCGCGATCGCCGACCAGGACGACCACTTGGTCGCCTGCCACTCGATCGGGTGCACGCCGACCCCGCCGAGCACCCAGTTGACGATCCCGAAGTCGCGGCTGAACAGCTGGCTGAACACGATCGAGACCGCGGCCACGCTGGTCGCCATCGGCAGGATCACCGACAGCCGGAAGAACGTGCGCCCGCGCAGCCGCCGGTTGAGCAGGCTGGCCAGGAACAGCGCCAGCGCCAGCTGCGGCACGGTCGAGAGCACGAACATGCCGGCGGTGTTGCCCAGCGCGTTCCAGAACACCGGGTCGGTGACCAGCTGCCGGTAGTTGTCCAGGCCGGACCACGGGTGCTCGGCGCTGGCCAGCTGCCAGTCGTGCAGGCTCACCCAGGCCGTGTAGACCAGCGGGTAGAGCCCGAAGATCGCCGAACAGCACGAAGAACGGCGCGATGTAGACGTACGGCGAGACCTTCGTGTCCGCCCGGCCGCGCAGCAGCGCGAACCGCTCCCGCCGGCCCGGGCGGTCCGGGCCCGGCGTGCGCGCCGGTGTCCGCCGCCGGCACCGGGGTCGTGACGTCGGTGCTCACGGGCGTCCCTCCGGTCCGTGCGTGGACTGCTCGCGTGTGGACGGTGGTGCCGGCGGCGGCCAGGAATCGCCGCCGGCACCACCGGGTCTGGCACTACTTCGCGGCCTGCTGGGCGTCCTTGACCGCCTTCGCCCAGGCGTCCTCCGGCTTCAGCTGCCCTGCTGCACGGCCAGCAGCGTGTTCTCCACCGCGTCCCGGACCACCTGGTTCCGCGGTCCGAAGTAGACCGGCTGCAGCTGCTTGGCGCCGGTGCCGAAGATCTGCGCCGACCGGAGCGTTGTTGAAGTAGGGGTTGGTGAACGACTGCAGCGCCGGGTCGTCGAGCGCCACCGGCGAGGACGGCAGGTTGTTGACCGCCTTGAACGCCGCGACCTGACCCTTCGGGCTGGTCAGGAACCGGACCAGCTCGGCCGCCTCCTTCGGGTGCTTGCTCTGCGTCGGCACCGCGAGCCAGGAGCCGCCCCAGTTGCCGCCGCCGCCGGGCGCCGTGGTGACGTCCCACTTGCCCTTGTTGCCGTCACCGGCCTGGCCCTGGATGTAGCCGAGCATCCAGGCCGGGCAGGCGATCGTCGCGAACGTGCCCTGCTTGAAGCCGGCGTTCCACTGGTCGGAGAACGACTTGTAGCCGGCCGACAGCCCGTCGCCGATCATCGTCAGCATCCGGTCGTACGCCTGCTTGATCGCCGGGTTGGAGTCGATGACGAGCGCGTTGCTCTTGTCGAAGTACGTGTAGCCGGGCTCCTTGCCCGCGGTCTGCACCAGGATCGTGTTGTACGTGTTGGACGCCGCGTCGAACCACTTGGCGCCGGTGTTCTTGGCCTTGAACTGCTCGCCGACGCTCGACGTAGTCGTCCCAGCTCGGCCAGAGCTTGGCCACCGCGTCGCGGTCGGTCGGCAGGCCGGCCTTGGCGAACAGGTCGCGGCGGTAGCACATGCCCATCGAGCCGACGTCGGTGCCGAGGCCGATGAGCTTGTTGCCGTCCGAGGACTGGCCGCCGGCGAACTTCCAGGGCAGGAAGTTGGCCCGGTCGTCGTTGCCGCCGTACTGGCCGAGGTCGACGAAGTTCTGCGCCTGCTCCTTGAACTGGATCATGATGCCCTCTTCGAGGGCGACCACGTCGCCGGCGCCGCTGCCGGCGGCGAGGTTCTTGGTCAGCGCCGGCGTGTAGTTGGACAGGTCCGAGCCGGTGCCCCGCTCGGTGATCGTGATGTTCGGGTGGGCGGCCTCGAACTGCTTGTAGAGCTGCTGCGTAGCCGAAGTTGCCGAACACGTTGACGGTCAGGGCGACCTTGCCGCCGCCGCCGCTTGCCGACGCGGAGCCGTCGTCGCCGCCACAGGCGGTGGCGGCGACCAGGACCGCCGCCAGGCCGAGGCCGAGCGCCGCCGGGCCGCGGCGGCGCAATGAACGGATCATGCCGAGTACCCCCTCTTAGGGCCACTGAGAGCGAATCGGTGTGACCGCCGCCACACCATGGGAGCGCTCCCAGCACCATCCCGGCATGCGGACCGCGGTGTCAAGGACTTCTTGGGAGCGCTCACATAACGACTGGGTCACGACGCGCGCGGACGGCCGGGCCGGGTAGGCTGCCGGCGTGATCACCGCGATCGTCATGGTCACCGCCGCCACCGACGCGATCCCCGAGGTCGCCGAGGCCATCGCCGCCCTGGACGGGGTCAGCGAGGTCTACTCGGTGGCCGGCGACGTCGATCTCGTCGCCGTCGTCCGGGTCCGCGAGTTCGACCAGATCGCCGACGTCATCGCCGGGCAGCTGGACAAGGTGCCGGGCGTGCTCGACACGACCACGCACATCGCCTTCCGGGCATACTCCCGGCACGACCTCGAGGCGGCGTTCTCCATCGGGTTCGAGTGACGTGAGCCTCGGGCGGCCCCTGGCCGGGCGAGGTTAGGGCAGGCTAACCTGACCTCATGACCGCCGTCGCCAGCCCGCCGCCCGCGACGGCCGTCACCCCCGCGCACGGGTGCGCCACCGTGGCCCGCACGCTCGGCGAGACGCCGGAGGGCACCGCGACCCCGATGCGGTCCTGGCTGCTGATCGAGCACCCCGAGGCCTGGGCCCGCGACGTCGCCGACCGGGTGCTGGCCCGGGCGATGCCCCGGCCGCGGCTGCGCGAGCTGGCCGAGCTGCGCCGCCGGCACGGGCTGCGGCCGCTGCTGGTCCGCCGCCCCGGCTACCGGGCCGGCCGGCCGGCCCGGCCGGACCGTGCTGGTCGGCGGCGTCGGCGGCAGCGGTAGCGCCGGCCGGCCGGCGCTGGCTGGAGCGGCTGGAGCTCGACGACCTGCGCGAGCTGGCCGACCTGGATCTCGCCGCGGTGGCGACCGGCACCGGCGGTCTGGGCGCGCCCGTCACCGGCGCGCTGTTCGGGGTCTGCACGCACGGCAGCAAGGACATGTGCTGCGCCACCATGGGCCGCCCGGTCGCGAAGGCGCTGGCCGAGGCGGCGCCGGGCCGGGTCTGGGAGACCACCCACCTCGGCGGCGACCGGTTCGCCGGCAACGTGCTCGTGCTGCCGTCCGGCTTCCTCTACGGCCACGTCAGTGCGGCGACGGCCGCGAAGCTCGCGGCGGCCAGCGACGACGGCCGGGTGCTGCCCGAGCTGCTGCGCGGGCGGACCTCGGTCGACATGCGCGACGCAGGTGGCCGAGATCGCGGTCCGCCGGGTGACCGGGCTGCACGGCGTCGACGACGTCGAGCCGCTCGGGACGGACGAGACCGGCCTGGTGGTCGTCCGGGCCGGCGGCGCCGGATGGGCGTCCGGCTCGGCCGGCACCCGCTCGGCGTCTGCGGCACCAGCCGCTGCGCCGGCCCCACGACGCCCTGCGGCTACTCCGTCGACGAGCTCGTCGACCTGCCCTAGCCCCGCACGCGCGGCCGCGTCGGCGATGCCGACCGCCGCGCCTCGCCCGACCCCGCCCGGCTACCGGTCGCGCCGGTCGACGCGCCGGCGGGCGATCGGGCGTCAGGAGCCGGCCTGCCGCCTGGCTGACCCGGACCCAGCGGTCGAGCACGTCCGCGGCGGCGCCGCTGTCGATCGCCTCGCCCGCCCGCTGCATCCCGTCGGCGACCGCGTCGACCAGCGGCTCGCGCAGCCCGTCGTACGCGGCCAGGGCGGCGCCGGCGTTGAGCAGCACCGCGTCCCGCACCGGCCCGCGCTCCCCGGCCAGCAGCGCCCGCACGACCTTGGCGTTGTAGGCCGCGTCGCCGCCGCGCAGCGCCTCCCGCTCGACCGCCGGCACGCCGAGATCGGCCGGGTCGAGCCGCTGCTCGTCGACCTCGCCGGCGCGGACCACCCAGACCCGGGACGTCGTCGTCGTGGTCAGCTCGTCCAGCCCGTCCTCGCCCCGGAAGACCAGCGCGGTGTCGCCGCGCCCGGCCAGCACCGCGGCCATGATCGGCGCCATCCGCACGTCCGAGCACCCCACCGCCAGGTGCGCCGGGCGGGCCGGGTTGGCCAGCGGGCCGAGGAAGTTGAACGCCGTCGGCACGCCGATCTCCCGCCGCGGCACCGACGCGTGCCGCAGGCCCGGGGTGGAACACCGGCGCGAAGCAGAAGCCGATCCCGGCCTCCTCGACGCAGCGGGCCACGCCGGGCCCGGGCAGCCCGATCGCCACGCCGAGCGCCTCCAGCACGTCGGCCGCGCCGCAGCGGACGAGCTCGCCGCCCGGTTGCCGTGCTTGGCCACCCGGGCGCCCGCGCCGGCCGCGACCAGCGCCGACATCGTGGAGAGGTTGACCGTGTTGGCCCGGTCGCCGCCGGTGCCGACCACGTCCAGCAGCGGGCCGGCGACCTGCACCGGCTGCCCCGCCGCCAGCATCGCCTCGACCAGGCCGGTGTGCTCGGCCGGCGTCTCGCCCTTGGCCCGCAGCAGCACGGCGAACGCGGCCAGCTGGGCCGGCGACGCCTCGCCGGCCATGATCTCCGCCATCGCCCAGGCCGTCTCGGCCGCCTCCAGCGGCTCGCCGCGCAGCAGCGTGCTGAGCACCGCGGGCCAGGTTGCTCTGCCGCGCCGGTCACGGCGCGGCCCTACCGGAGGACCGGCACGCCGCGGGCGTGGTCGCGCAGCAGCTGCGCGACCGTCTCCGCGGCGGCGACCGGGTCGAGCGGGCGGGCGATCGTGGCGTCGGCGAGCGCCCAGGTGGCCAGCCACCGGTCGTCCCGCCGGCCGAGCAGGACGCAGACCGCCGGGCAGTCCTCGATCTCGTACTTCAGCTGCCGGCAGATGCCCATCCCGCCGGTCGGCTGCGCCTCGCCGTCGAGGATCGCCACGTCGACGCCGCCCTCGTCGATCCGGGCGACGACCTCGCTCGCCGGTGGCGCACTCGACCCAGTCGATGCGGCCGAGGTCGGGCGCCGGGCGGCGACCGACCGCCGAGCGGACCTGCGCCCGCACCGCCGGGTCGTGGCTGAAGACGATGACGGTCGAGGGCAGCGCCCGCTGCGGTCATGCCCGGGAGTCTAGGACCGGGCCGGCCCGCATCGGTGGAGCCGGTGGTCACCCGGCGGACCGGCGGCTCGGTCAGCGGCGCTGCCAGGCGTCCGGACGGCGCGAGGCGCTCGTCGAGTGCACGAAGCAGTTGGGACCCGGGTTGTACGCCGAGAGCCGCTCGCCACAGACTGCGCACTCGCGCCGGGCCGTCGAGACCTTGCGCACGGCGCGCTGGGAGCTGCTGCCGGGACGGGATCCAGAGACCACGTCTCCTCCGCCTCCTAGACGGTCCTGTCTCGCGGCGGGGGGTGGCCGCGAATCGGATTCCGGAACTGTAGGTCGGTCACCGGACGTGGTCAACGATGCCGCCGGGCCGCCGGCCGGCGCACCGGACGACACGCCGTACGGCACGCGAGATATCACCCGTACGGCCCAGCGGCGTCGGCCGGGCTCGCCACCCGCTGCGGCGAGCTCCCGGCGTGCCGCGCCGCGGCGCGGCCCGGAGCGGCCGGATCGTCGTCGCCGTCCGTGACCGCGGTGCCGTCACCCTCCGTGCCAGTGACCCGGGCGCGCCGGCCGTGCCGCAGCGGTCGCCGAGGGCCGGATCGGGCCCTCGGTGACGGGCTCCGCTCACACCCGCCGACCTGCGGGAACACGCGCCGGACCCCGCCAGGTGAGGCCGGCGGGCGCGTGGAATGATGCTGCCGTGACGACGGCGACGTATCGAGGGCAGCAGAGCGCACTCGCTCACCCGCCCCAACATGGTGAGCGTCGGGACCATCATCTGGCTGTCCAGCGAGCTGATGTTCTTCGCCGGCCTGTTCGCCATGTACTTCACGGTTCGCGCCGCGCACCCCGACGACTGGCCGATGGAGCCGACCGAGCTCAACGTGCCGTACGCGCTGGTCGTCACGATCATCCTGGTCTCCTCGTCGGTGACCTGCCAGATCGGGGTGTTCGCGGCCGAGCGCGGCGACGTCTACGGGCTGCGCCGCTGGTTCCTGTTCACGTTCGTGCTCGGCCTGATCTTCGTGCTCGGCCAGGCGAACGAGTACCGCAAGCTGGTCGACGAGGGCACGACGATGTCGGCCACCGGCTACGGGTCGGTCTTCTACCTCACCACCGGCTTCCACGGGCTGCACGTCATCGGCGGCCTGCATCGCCTTCATCTTCGTGCTGGCCCGCTCGACCATGGGCCGGTTCACGCCGGCCCAGGCCACCGCGGCGATCGTCGTCTCGTACTACTGGCACTTCGTCGACGTCGTCTGGATCGGGCTGTTCGCCACGATCTACCTGATCCAGTGACCGGCAATGTCGTCCAGTGACCGGCCGCCTGCCGACGACAGCGAAGGTGGAACCTCGATGACGGAACGCCCCTCGACGACGAAGGGCCGCAGGCCGCGCTCGCGGCTGCGCCGCCGGGTCACCGGCGCGCTCGCGCTCGCGCTCGCCCTCGGCTCCGTCGGCGTGGCGTACGCGACCGTGGCCGCGGCCGCGACGCCGAAGGCGCAGACCGCGGCGGCGGCCAACGCGCCCGCGAACGAGTCGGTCGACGTCCGCAAGGGCCGCCAGCTCTACGAGACCAGCTGCATCACCTGCCACGGGCACAACCTGCAGGGCGTGCTCGGACCGCGGCCCTCGCTGATCGGCGTCGGCGAGGCCGCGGTCTACTTCCAGGTCTCCACCGGCCGGATGCCGGCGGCCCGCCAGGAGGCCCAGATCGCGCAGCAAGGAGCCGAAGTTCGACGAGGCAGCAGATCGCAGCAGCTCGCGGCGTACGTGCAGTCCGTCGGCGGCGGCCCGGAGATCCCGACCGGCGACCTGCGCGGCGACGACGCCAACCTGGCCGAGGGCGGCGAGCTGTTCCGGCTCAACTGCGCCTCCTGCCACAACTTCGCCGGCCGCGGCGGCGCGCTGTCCGCCGGGAAGTACGCGCCGCCGCTCGACCGACGCCAGCGACAAGGTGATCTGGACCGCGATGCTGTCCGGCCCGCAGAACATGCCGGTCTTCAGCGACAACCAGCTGACCACCGAGCAGAAGCAGGCGATCACCAACTACGTCCAGACGCTCAAGGCGCAGCGGGACCCGGGCGGCGCCGGCATCGGCCGGCTCGGCCCGGTGCCCGAGGGCCTGGTCATCTGGGTGGTCGGCATCGGCGCGATCATGTTGATGATCCTCTGGATCGGAGCGAAGTCGTGAGCGACGCGGTGCGGCCGCCTCGACCCGCGAGCACCGCGAGCAACCCGACGAGATCGACCTCGAGGAGCTGCCGCCGGCTGCAGCTCGAGGAGCAGGCCGCGCTCGGCGCCGAGCTCGACGGCGTGCGAGATCGTGCACCGCCGGGAGCGCTTCCCGATCCCGGGCACCAAGGCCGAGAAGCGGGCCGAGCGCGCGGTCGCCGCCTGCTTCGTGCTCGCCTTCCTCGGCGCGGTCGCCTTCGTCGGTCGTCTACGTCGTCGCTGCCCTGGCAGTACGAGATCACTGCGACGTCGGTACGCGTGGTTCACGCCGGTGCTCGGCGTGACGATGGGCGCTGTCGCTGCTCGGCTTCGGCGTCGGCGCGATCCTCTGGGCCAAGCTGCTCATCACCGAGGAGGAGCGGTCCAGGAGCGGCACAGCGGCCGGTCACGCCGAGGTCGACCGGCGCACCACGGTCGCGCGTGCTCACCGACGGCATCGGCGATGACCGGCCTCGCCCGCCGCTCGCTGCTGCAGCGCACGCTCGGGCTGTCGGTGCTGGCGCTCGGCGCGCTGGCGATCGTCCCGCTGGGCGGGCTGATCAAGAAGCCGACGGGACGCACTGTTCCGGCACCGGCTGGCCGAGCGGGGTCCGGCTGATGACCGGCGACCGGCGGCCTGATCCGGCCCGGCGACATGCAGGCCGGCGGCATCGAGACCGTGTTCCCGGCCACCCCGGACGGGCTGACCACCCAGGTGGTCGCCGACTCGGTGGTGCTGCTGATCCGGCTGCGCCCGGGCCAGACCGGTGCACGCCCGGCCGGGCCAGGAGGACTTCGGCTGGGAGGACTACGTGGCCTACTCGAAGATCTGCACGCACGCCGGCTGCCCGGCCTCGCTGTACGAGCAGCAGACCGGCCGGCTGCTCTGCCCCTGCCACCAGTCGCAGTTCGACCTGTCTGCAGGACGCCAAGCCGGTCTTCGGTCCGGCCGCCCGGCCGCTGCCGAAGCTGCGCGATCACAGTGGACGACGAGGGATACTTCGTCGCGAAGGGTGACTTCACCGAGCCCATCGGGCCCAGCTTCTGGGAGCGCACATGAGCCAGACGACGACCGAGCGACGCCGCCGGCAAGCGGCCCACGAGCCGCTCTGGGCAAGGCGGCCGACTGGGCCGACGACCGCTACACGGCGCTCCTGGTTCGTCCGGAGCTCGCTGAACAAGGTCTTCCCGGACAACTGGTCGTTCATGATGGGCGAGATCGCGCTCTACTCGTTCATCATCCTGCTGCTGACCGGCACCTACCTCACGTTCTTCTTCGACCCCTCGATGACCGAGGTGCGCTACGACGGCAGCTACTCGCTGCTGCGCGGCGTGGAGATGTCCCGGGCGTACGACTCGACGCTGGACATCTCCTTCGACGTGCGCGGCGGCCTGCTGATGCGGCAGATCCACCACTGGGCCGCGCTGCTGTTCGTCGCCGCGATGGTCGTGCACATGCTGCGGGTGTTCTTCACCGGCGCGTTCCGCAAGCCGCGCGAGGTCAACTGGCTGCTCGGCGTCGGCCTGCTGACCCTCGGCATCCTCGAGGGCTTCGCCGGCTACTCGCTGCCGGACGACCTGCTGTCCGGCACCGGCCTGCGCATCGCCTACGCGATCATGCTGTCGATCCCGGTCGTCGGGCACCTGGGCGGCGTTCGCGGTCTTCGGCGTCGGAGTTCCCGGGGACGGAGATCATCCCCCGGCTCTACATCGTCCACGTGCTGCTGATCCCGGGCATCATCCTGGCGCTGATCGCGCGTGCACGTCGGTCTCGTGGTGATGCAGAAGCACACCCAGTTCCCGGGCCCGGGCCGCAGCGAGGACAACGTCGTCGGCGAGCGGATGTACCCGTCGTACGGGGCGAAGGGCGGCGGCTTCTTCTTCCTCGTCTTCGGGGTCGTGCGCCGCGCTGGGCGGGCTGTTCCAGATCAACCCGGTCTGGCTGTACGGGCCGTACAACCCGGCTCAGGTCAGCGCCGGCTCCCAGCCCGACTGGTACATGGGGTTCCTGGACGGCTCGACCCGGCTCTTCCCGGCCTGGGAGATCAGGTTCTGGAACTACACGATCTCGCCGATCTGTCTGGCCGACGGTGGTGCTGCCCGGGATCATGTTCACCCTGCTCGCGCTCTACCCGTTCATCGAAGCGCGAATGACGAAGGACAGATCGCGCGCACCATCTGCTGCAGCGACCGCGGGACGTGCCGGTGCGCACGTCGCTCGGCGCGATGGCGCTGACGTTCTACGCCGTGCTGCTGATCTCCGGCGGCAACGACATCATCGCCAACAAGTTCGACATCAGCCTCAACGCGATGACGTGGTCGGGCCGGATCGCGCTGATCGTCCTGCCGCCGCTGGCCTACTCGGCGACCTACCTGCTGCTGCCTCGGCCTGCAGCGGCACGACCGCGAGGTGCTCGAGCACGGCGTCGAGACCGGCATCATCAAGCGGCTGCCGTCCGGTGAGTTCATCGAGGTGCACCAGCCGCTCGGCCCGGTCGACGAGCACGGCCACGGCGAGCTGGAGTACGCCGGGTGCGCCGGTGCCGAAGCGGATGAACCGGATCACCACCCGGGCCGCAAGGCGAAGGGCTTCCTCTGGCAGGTGCAGGACCCGGACGAGGTGCAGGCCCGACCTCGGCGGGCGAGGCCGGGCTGGGACCGACCAGTCGGCCAGCCAGCTCGCCGGCCGCCCCAAGGACCCCGACTGACCCGGCCCCCGACCCCGAGGCCCCGCCCGCATCCGCCGGCGGGGCCTCACTCTTCCCGACCACCCGGCCCATCGGGCGCTGTTCCGGGTTCCGCACTCGCCACGATCGCACCGCGTGACCTCGTCCGTCCCAAGTGGACGGACGCCGGCCTGGAGGTCAACCCCGAGCGGCTGCGGCGGTCAGTCGCCCGGCGCCCGGGAGGTGGGCACGGCTCATGAGGGTGGGACGGGGGCTCCAGGTGAGGTGGAGCGGGGCGGCGGCGTAGGTCGGCCCAGCGGGCGGCCTCGGCTTCGGCGGCGGCTTTCGACGCCGCGGCGGAGCCGGCCGAACGGGGTGATCTCGATCGCGAGCCGGCCGCCGGTCGACTCCTGGGTCCAGGTGCCGGCGATCCGCCCGCCGTCCAGCAGCACCGGCGAGATCCAGCCGCTGGTGCGGGACACCGCGGCCTTGTGCTCCGGCGCCGGCACCAGCCGGTCCAGCTGCCGCAGCGCTCCGATCACGTACGGGTCGAAGCCCGGCAGCAGCCGCACCACCCGGCTCGGCTCCGCCGCCCGCACCGCGTCCGCCCCGCTCGCCGTGATCCAGCCGCGATGCCCTTCGGTGTCCAGCTCGACCAGCTCGTCGCCGAGCGCCGCGACCGCGGCCCGCAGCACCGGCCGGTCCAGCGCCGTCCACCGGGTCAGCTCGTCCAGCCCGAACGGCCCGTAGCAGTCGAGGATCGCCCGGACCAGGTCGGCCACCGCCCGCTCCGGCTCGACCGGCGCCCACTCCCCCAGCCAGGCCGCCGGTGCCACGAACGTCACGCTCCGCCCGTCCGGCGGCCCGAACGCGAGCTGCCCGCGCGCCGCCATCGGCTTGAGCACCGCACCCCACCCGGACCGCAGCCGCTCGGCCAGCTGCGGGCGGCCGGCCCGCTCGGCGACCGCGATGGCCAGCTCCTCCCGGGTCATCGGCGTCCCGGTGAGCACCTCCGGCACGGTCGCCTCCAGCGCGGCCATGTCCTCCGGCGTGACGCCGTGGTAGTCGTACCAGGACTTCGGTCGGGGGAAGCTGCGGGTGCCGAGCGCCGCCGCCCACATCGGCAGGTCCGCGGCGGGCAGCAGGTGCAGCGTGCCGCGCAGCGCCCAGGTCTTGACCAGGGTGCGGTCCTCGGCCAGCGCCCGCCGCACGCCCGCCGGGCCGACCGCGCCGCCGGTGCGCAGCCAGATCGCCGCCTCGGCCGCGGACGCGAGCTGGGCGTGCACCCCGCACAGCCGGCGTACCAGCGGCACCAGGCCGTCGCTGGACGGCGTGTCCAGGTGGTGGGCCGCGACCCGCCGGGCCAGCACCTGGTCCCAGGTCGCGGTCAGGCCCGGCCGCCGGGCCCGGGCTGGCACGCGGTGGCCTAGAAGGTCGGCGAGGTGTGTCCGCGCGTGTAGTACTCGAAGAGCATGCCGCCGGCGGCGAACAGCACGCCGATCAGGCCGAGCGCCAGGATCCAGCACTCGCTGAACGCCAGGCCGAGCCCACCGATCGATCGCCGCGAACGCGAGGCCGACCGGCCAGTAGCTGCCCGGGCTGAAGAAGCCGAGCTCGCCGGCGCCCTCGGCGATGTCGGCGTCGCAGCCGGTCCTCCGGCCGCGGGTCGATCCGGCGGGAGACGAACCGAAGTAGCTGCCGACGATCAGCGCCAGCCCGCCGGACAGGACCAGCGCGGTGGTGCCGGCGACCTCGACCCTGCCGTCCTCGACCCAGGTCCAGACCCCGTACGACGATGGCGAAGGCGAAGAACAGCCCGCACGAGGACCGCGAACAGCCGTGACCTCGGTGCGCATCCGTCCTCCTCAGTTGTTGGCCTGCTGGCTCGGACGGCGCGCGCAACGTCCGGTCGGTGTTGAACGGGTACGTGGTGGTCGCCTGGGCCGGCTGCCCGATCGCGCTGAGCGCCTTGGCCTGCCGGTCGAGGTCGGTCGTTGCCGAACGAGGCCAGCGCCTGCAGGTAGCGCTGGTATTCCGAGGCGGAGACGACCCGCATCTCGAAGTTCATCTGCGAGTGGTAGGTGCCGCACAGCTCCGCGCAGCGCCCGACGTAGGTGCCCGCGACCTCGGGCCGGAGCTGGAAGACGTTGTTCTGGTTCTTCGTCGCGGCCGGGAAGACGTCCCGCTTGAACAGCGTGTCGGGCACCCAGAACGAGTGGATCACGTCGTTGGAGTTGACGACGAACCGCACGTTCTCGTTGACCGGGACGACCAGCACCGGGATCTCGTTGGCCGAGCCGACCGTGTAGACGCCTCGTCGGTGCGCGGGTCGCGGACGGTCGTAGTTGAACTGCCAGTTCCACTTGAAGGCGGTGACCGAGACCGTGGTGTCGGCGGCCGGCTTGGTCGTGACGACGATGTTCTGCGTGACCACGGTGTAGTAGAACAGCACCGCCACGGTGATGAACGGCACCACCGTGTAGAGCGCCTCGATCGGCAGGTTGTACTTCGTCTGCCGGGGCAGCTCGCCGTCGCGGCGGCGGTAGACGATGCAGGCCCAGAAGATCAGGCCCCACACCATCACGCCGACGACGAGCGCGGCGACGATCGACCAGGTCCACAGCGCCGCGCATCCGCGTGGGCCTGGGTGGTGATGCCCAGCGGCCAGCCGAAGCCGAGACGCCTTGTCCCACTGCTCGGTGGAGCACGCGCTGAGCGCAGACATGAGCAGCACCGCGCCCACGGACAGCCGTGCGACCCGCCCGGAACGACCGCGACCCACGAGCCCGCCCTTCGCCGCCGACCTGCGCCGACTGTCGTGCCACCCGGGACTTCCCCGGGCATGCGGAGACTACTAGCCGCCGTCCGCCCGGCCCGCCGGGGGTCCGGCGCGCCCCGTCCCCGACCCGTCCGCCGTCGACGAGTCCGCCGCGTCACCCCGTGCCGCACGGACCGGTCGCCCGACGCCGCGACCCTGGCGGCGGACGGACGTCGCCGCGAGCACGGGTGCACCCGCGCGGACCTGCGCGGCGCGGCGGCCGGTGCGCGGGCGGTACGGGTCGGCGGGGTGGGGCGAGGATGGACGTATCTGGATGCCGCGTCGGGGGTGCCGCTGCATCCGGCGCGCGGCCGAGGCGCTCGGCGCCGCGCTCGCCGACGGCTGGGCCGACCCGGCCAGGCTCTACGGCGCCGGCCGCCGCGTCCCGGCTGCTGCTCGACGGCGCCCGGGCAGGCGATCGCCGACGTGCTCGGCGCCCGCCCGGACGAGGTGACCTTCTGCGCGTCCGGCACCCAGGCCGCCCAGCTGGCCGATCCTCGGCGGGCTGGCCGGTCGCCGCCGCGCCGGCACCAGGCTGGTGCACTCGGCCGTCGAGCACTCCTGCGTCCTGCACGCCGCCGAGCGGCACGTCGCGGCCGGCGGCGAGGCGACCAGCGTGCCGGTCGACCGCGACGGCCGGGTCGACGTCGCCGCGTTCGCCGCCGGCCGCCGACGGCGCCGCCCTGGCCAGCCTGATGACCGCCAACCACGAGGTCGGCACCGCTGCAGCCGGTCGACCGAGGTGGCCGCGGCCTGCCAGGAGCGCGGCGTCCCGCTGCACACCGACGCGGCCCAGTCGGCCGGCCGCGCTCCCGGTCCCGGCCGGCTGGTCGCTGCTGTCGGCCAGCGCGCACAAGTGGGGCGGCCCGCCCGGGGTCGGCGTGCTCGCCGTCCGCACCGGCACCCGCTGGCGCAGCCCGCTGCCGGCCGACGAGCGCGAGCACGGCCGCGTGCCCGGCTTCGAGAACGTGCCGGCCGCGGTCGCCGCCGCCGCCGCGCTGCGGGCGGTGCGCGCCGAGGCGGCGGCCGAGAACACCCGGCTGTCCGCGCTGGTCGACCGGATCCGGGCCGAGGTCGCCGCGCCGGGTGCCGGACGTCGAGGTGGTCGGACCGGCCCACCGGCCGGCTGCCGCACCTGGTCACGTTCTCCTGCCTGTACGTCGACGGCGAGGCGCTGCTGCACGAGCTGGACCGGCACGGCTTCGCCGTCTCCAGCGGCTCGTCGTGCACCTCCTCGACGCTGACCCCGTCGCACGTGCTGGAGGCGATGGGCGTGCTCTCGCACGGCAACGTCCGCGTCTCGCTGCACCGCGACACCACCGAGGCCGACGTCGACCGGTTCCTCGCCGTGCTGCCCGGGATCGTCGCCGACCTACCGGAAGGGGCTCGAGGGCCTGTGATCACGCTCGACCAGCGCGGCCGCCGCTGCCCGCTGCCGATCATCGAGCTGGCCCGGCACGTCGGACGACGTCGGCGTCGGCGAGCTGATCGCGGTCGCCGCCGACGACCCCGCCGCCCGTCTCGACGTGCCGGCGTGGTGCCGGATGCGCGGCCACGAGTACGTCGGCGAGGACACCGCGCCCGACGGCGTACCGGTCTACACGGTGCGGCGCCGTCGATAAGGGTCGATAAACCGCTTGGCCCCGGCGGTCACGCTTGAGGCATGGAGTGGGTCGTCGAGAAGGACCTGGCCGCGTACGTGGACCGCGTGCTGCCCTGGCTGGAGCGCAGCCCGATCTGCAACACCGTGCCGGCGACCGTCCTCCTCACCCGCCGCGACGGCACGATCACCAGCCCCCGAGCCGTGGCTGGCCTGGCTGGACGACGGGGCCGGCGCGGTCGCCGGGGTCGCCCTGCGCACGCCCACCGCGCGGCCTGCTGATCCCGCCGCTGCCGGCCGGCGCCGCCGCCGGCCTGGCCGACGGTGGCGCCGCCGGAGCTGCCCGGCGCCGCCGGCCCGACCACCGAGGTCGACCGAGTTCGCCGCGCGCGTACGCGGCCCGGCACCGGGGCGACGGCGCAGCCGGGCGACCACCTGCGGCTGTACGAGCTGCCCGAGCTGGTGCCGCCACCGGCGCCACCCGGCGCGGCCCGGATCGCCGAGCCGCCGACGTCGAGCTGGTCGACCGCCTGGTTCGTCGACGTTCATGGCCGAGACCGGCGCCCCGGCCGATCCCGACCCGGACGCGACCCGGCGAGTGGTCGCCCAGGGCCGGATCTGGCTCTGGCAGGGCGCCGACGGGCCGGTCTGCCTGGTCGGCCACTCCCCGACGGTCGGCGGGGTCACCCGGATCGGGCCGGTGTCGACGCCGCCCGAGCACCGCCGGCACGGCTACGCCGCCGCCGCGACCGCCGCGGTCGCCGCGCCGGCTGCTGGGCCGCGGCCGGGTCGTGCTGTTCGCCGACCTGGCCAACCCCACCTCGACCGGCGTGTACCTGCGGATCGGCTTCCGGCCGGTCGGCGACTGGGACGAGTGGCGCGCTGGAATACTGAGCCGCTGCGGACCCCGACGATCGGAGCCAACCCCGTGTGCGGCTTGCTCGGCTTCCTCAGCAACGACGGCACCGCGAAAGAGGTCCGGGACGATCTCGCGGCCGCGCTCGACCTGTGCCGGCACCGCGGTCCGGACGAGGGCGGCACCCTGCAACGACGACGACACGGTGCTCGGGTTCCGCCGGCTGTCGATCATCGACCTGGACAAGCAGCCACCAGCCGCTGCCGTACGACGACGGGCGCTACTGGCTGCTCTTCAACGGCGAGATCTACAACTACCTGGAGCTGCGCGAGCGAGCTGGTCCGCGAGCACGGCGGCGAGCTTCGCCACCGACGGGGACGGCGAGGCGATCCTCGCCGCGTACAAGCACCTGGGGCGAGCAGTGCGTGTCCGCGGCTGCGCGGCATGTTCGCGTTCCTGATCTGGGACAGCCAGGAGCGGGTGCTGTTCGGGGCCAGGGACTGGTTCGGGATCAAGCCGCTGTTCACGATCGACCGACTCGCGCGGCACGTTCTTCGGCTCGGAGAAGAAGTCGCTGCTGGCGCTGGCCCGGGCTGGCCGGCGGCAACGGCGCCGAGCTGGACACCCGGTCGCTGCAGCACTACCTGACCCTGCAGTACGTCCCCGAGCCGGCGACGCATGCACCGCCGGCATCACGCCGGATCGAGAGCGGCACCGCGTTCCGGCAGCGGCCGGGCGGCCCGGCTGGAGACCTGGCGCTACTTCCGAGCCGACCTTCCCGATCCGGCCGGGTCGACGACGAGCGAGCGGCTCTACCGACGAGGTCCGCGAGGTGATGGAGGACTCGGTCGCCAAGCACATGCGGGCCGACGTCACGGTCGGCTCGTTCCTGTCCGGCGGCATCGACTCGACCGCGATCGCCGCGCTGGCCAAGCGGCACAACCCGCGACCTGATCACGTTCACCACCGGCTTCCAGCGGGCCGGCTACTCGCGAGGTCGACGTGGCCGCCGAGTCGGCCGCGGCGATCGGCGTCCGGCACGTGGTCAAGACCGTGTCCGCCGCAGGAGATGATGGACACGCTGCCGCTGATCGTCTGGTATCTGGACGACCCGGTGGCCGACCCCGCGCTGGTCCCGCTCTACTTCGTCGCCCGCGAGGCCCGCAAGCACGTCAAGGTGGTGCTGTCCGGGGAGGGCGCGGACGAGCTGTTCGGCGGCTACAACATCTACCGGGAGCCGCTGTCGCTGCGGGCGCTGACCTCGCTGCCCGGCGGCGTCCGGCACGCGCTCGGCGCTGTCGGCCGGCGGCTGCCCGAGGGCGTGCGCGGCAAGGACCTGCTGCGCCGCGGCTCGATCCCGCTGGAGGAGCGCTACTACGGCAACGCCCGCATCTTCCGCGACGACGAGCTCGGCTTCCTGCGCACCCGCGACCCGAGGGTGTCCTTCCGCGACGTCACCGACCCGCTGTACGCGCGAGATCGCCGGCGCCGACGACGTGACCCGGATGCAGTACGTCGACCTGTTCACCTGGCTGCGCGGCGACATCCTGGTCAAGGCCGACAAGATGACGATGGCCAACTCGCTGGAGCTGCGGGTGCCGTTCCTCGACCCCGAGGTGTTCCGGGTCGCCTCGACGCTGCCGATCGAGGCAGCGGGTCACCAGGGAGCAGACCAAGGTGGCGCTGCGCCGGGCGCTGGCCGAGATCGTCCCGCCGCACGTGCTGGAGCGGCGCAAGCTCGGCTTCCCGGTGCCGATCCGGCACTGGCTCAAGGACGAGATGTACGACTGGGCCCGGGACGATCGATCGAGGCCAGCGGCACCGACCACCTGCTCGACCGGGCGGCGGTGCTGCGGATGCTCGACGAGCACCGCGCCGGGCCGCACGACTACAGCCGCAAGCTCTGGACGCTGCTGGTGTTCATGATCTGGCACGGCATCTTCGTCGAGCAGCCGGATCACCCCGGAGATCCCGGCCACGGTCTACCCGGTCGCCTCTGAGCAGCCGCGGCGCCGGCTCGGCCGACGCCGCCCGGCGGCGACCGTGGACCGCCCGGCTGAACCCGGCGCCGCGGCGGGCGGGCTCAGGCCGGCAGGTGGGCGGCGACCTCGGCGGCCGCCTCCGCCCCGTAGACCTCGCCGAGCCTGGCGGTGAACTCGGCCGGCACCACCGCGTACTCCTGCGGGCCGTCGGCCTCCAGCACCAGCGTCGCCAGCGTCGCGCCGACCTGGGCGGACCGCTCCGGGCACAGGCCCCAGGAGGTCGCGCCGAGGAAGCCGGCCCGGAACCCGTCGCCGACCCCGGTCGGGTCGACGACGTGCGCGCGCCGGCACCACCGGGACCTGCAGCGGCGCCGACGCCCTGGCGACTCGATCCGGATGCCCGTCCGCCCCGTACGTGGTGACCCGGGTGCGGACCCGCTTGAGCACCTCGGCGTCGCTCCAGCCGGTCTTCTGCTCCAGCAGGCCTTCTCGTACTCGTTGGTGAACAGGTACGTCGCGCCCGTCGACCAGCGCCGGATGTCCTCGCCGGCCATCAGCGCCATCTGCTGGGACGGGTCGGCGGCGAACGGGTAGCCGCGGTCCCGGCACTCGTCGGTGTGCCGCAGCATCGCCTGCCGGGTCGTCCGGCGCGACGCAGACGAGGTCGAAGCCGCCCACCCGCGCGTGCGACCGGCGCGAGCTCGATCAGCCGGGCCTCGGACATCGCGCCCGGCGTAGAACGACGCGATCTGGCACTGCTCGTCGTCGGTGGTGCAGACGAACCGGGCGGTGTGCGCGGTCTCGCTGATCGTGCACCGAGTCGCAGTCGACGCCGTGCCGCTCCAGCCAGGACCGGTAGTCGGCGAAGTCCTGCCCGGCCGCGCCGACCAGCACCGGCCGCAGCCCGAGCTGGCCCAGCCCGTACGCGATGTTGGCGCCGATCCCGCCGCGGCGGATCACGAGGTCGTCGACCAGGAACGACAGCGACACCTTGTGCAGGTGCTCGGGCAGCAGCTGCTCGGCGAACTTGCCCGGGAAGTGCATCAGGTGGTCGGCGGCGATCGAGCCGGTGACGGCGATGGGCACGGCGGTCCTCGGGGGTGGGGAGGGACTATCGGGCCGCACCGGGAGCGGCCCCGGCCAGACTACCGAGCACGCCGCAGCGCCGGGACGGTGACCCACCCGCGGAACGCCGCAGAGCCGCCCCGGACTGCTCCGGGCGCGGCTCGCGGTGACGCCGGCGGCCTAGCTGAACGAGTCGCCGCAGGCGCAGGAGCTCGTCGCGTTGGGGTTGTCGATCGTGAAGCCCTGCCGCTCGATGGTGTCGACGAAGTCGATCGTCGCGCCGCATCAGGTAGGGCACGCTCATCCGGTCGACCACGACCTCGACACCGTTGAAGTCGGTGACCTGGTCGCCGTCGATGGACCGCTCGTCGAAGAACAGCGAGTAGCGCAGGCCGGAGCACCCGCCGGGCTGCACGGCGATGCGAAGCCGCAGGTCGTCACGGCCTTCCTGGTCCAACAGCGCCTTGACCTTGGCCGCCGCGCCGTCGGTGAGGACCACGGACTTCTGGGCCTCGGTCGTCGTCTCCGTCGTCTCCACGGACACGGTCACTCCCACTCGCTCGGGTCGCCTTCAGCGGGGCCAACAGTCGCCCGCTCTCCGGTCTTCCCCATCGTACG
Organism: uncultured Actinomycetota bacterium; assembly: GCA_963770145.1. Classification (GTDB taxonomy): domain Bacteria; phylum Actinomycetota; class Actinomycetes; order Mycobacteriales; family CADCTP01; genus CADCTP01. The sequence goes on from CAVYOJ010000014.1 coordinate 950,219, forward strand.
TCCGCGGCCGCCGGCGTACCGCTCCGGCCGGGTGTGTCGGCCGGCTCACCGGCGGCTCCACTCGCCGGCGACCCGGGCGGCGAGCTCGGCCAGCCGGTCGGCCGGGCGCGCCATCGCGGCCTCGACGGAGCCGGCCTGCTCGGCCACCGAGTACGCCGCCTCGACCCCGGCCGCGGCCGCCTCCTGCCGGCCCGAGCGACACCTGCCCGGCCAGCACCAGGCAGGGCACGCCCGCGCTCGGTCGGCGGCCTTGGCCACCCCGCCGGCCACCTTGCCGCGTACGCGACTGGAAGTCGAACGAGCCCTCGCCGGTGAGCACCAGGTCGGCCTCGGCCAGCGCCGCCGGCAGGTCCACCGCGTCGAAGATCATCTCGCCGCCGGACCGCCGGGTGCCGCCGAGCGCGAGCAGCGCGGCGCCGAGCCCGCCGGCCGCGCCCGCGCCCGGGCAGGTCGGCCAGCCCCGCCGGCGCGCCCGGCATGTCCCGCTCGGCCACCTCGGCCCAGCGGGCCAGCGCCGCGTCGAGCCGGTCGAGGTCCTCCGGCCGCAGCCCCTTCTGCGGGCCGAACACCGCGGTCGCGCCGTGCGGCCCGCACAGCGGGTTGTCCACGTCGGTGGCCGCGACGATCGCCGCGCCGCGCAGCTGCGGCCGCGCCCGTCGAGCCTGGCCAGCGTCGGCCAGCGCCAGCCCGCCGGGCGGGAGCGCGGCGCCGGCGGCGTCCAGCGGGGTGATGCCGAGCGCGGTCAGCATGCCCATCGCCGGCGTCGTTGGTGGCCGAGCCGCCGAGGCCGACGACCACGGTCCGGGCGCCGCACTCGACCGCGGCCGCGAGCAGCGCGCCGAGCCCGGACGTGCTGGTCACCAGCGGGTCCCGCTCCGCCGCGGTGAGCAGGTGCAGGCCGGTGGCCTGCGCCGACTCGACGTACGCCGTGTCGCCGGCGACCAGCACCGCGCCGACCGACCGGCCGGCCCAGCGGGTCGGTGGTCTGCACCGGCACGGTCTGCCCGTCCAGCACCGTGGACAGCACGTCCACGAAGCCGGGGCCGCCGTCGGACATCGGCAGCAGGACGAGCTCGTCGTCCGGCGCCACCTGGCGTCCAGCCCGTCCGCGATCGCCTCCGCGGCCTCGACGGCCGTCAGCGTCCCGCCGAAGGAGTCCGGCGCCACCACCACTCGCACGCGCGCAGTCTGTCATCCCACCGAGCGCAGGAAACCCCCCAACATCGGGAGGAAGCCCGGCGCGAGCTGGCTGGTCCGGTCGACTCCCGGCTCCGGGTCGGCGACGAACAGCCCGTGGTCGGCGCCGGGGAACACGGCCAGCCCTGCCAGCCGGGGCGCGCCGGCGACCCAGCCGGCGACGGCGGCCGGCACCGGGACCAGCGGGTCGGCCGCGCCGAACAGGGCCAGCGCCGGGCAGCGCACGTCCGGCAGCACCGCGGCCGGCTCGAAGTCGATCAGCCGGGCGACGTACCCGAGCATGTCGGCGCGTGTCGAAGTAGCGGGTGGCCGGCTCGTACCAGGGCTGGTCGGCGTGCCGCCGCTGGAGCTCGGCGCACGCTGCCCGGGTCCTCGCCGGCCCGCAGCCGCCGGGTGCGCTCGTCGATCCAGTCCAGCGCCGCGGCGACCTGCTCGTCGGGCAGGCCGGCGGCGCGGACGTCGACCTCGATCCGGTGCCGCTCCTGGGCGGCCGGGCCGACGCCGGGGCCGGACAGCGAGACCAGGAAGTCGGCGTCGGCGGCGGCGAGCATGCCGACCCAGCCGCCCTGGCTGAACCCGAGCAGCCCGACCGGGCCGGTGACCGCGGGGTGCTTGCGCAGCACGGCCAGCGCCTCCCGCTCCTCGGCCGCGCGGTCGTCGAGCGTCTGGGTCAGCCAGTTGCCCGGCGAGCCGCCGCAGCCGGCCCGGTCGTGGGTGAGCACGACCGCGCCCAGCTCGGCGATCCGCTCGACCCAGCCGCCCCAGTCGTCGCAGCAGCCCTCGCCGGAGCCGTCGACCAGCACCAGCGCGGCGACCGGCTCGTCCGGCACGTGCACCAGCGCCCGCAGCTCGACCCACCGTCGTCCACTCAGTCCTCAGCATCGGCCTCTCCGATCGGGGTGCCGGCGACCAGCAGCCGGACGAATCGGGCGCCCTCGGCGGTGAGGCGCGCCCTCGGTCATGCGGCCGCACGTACGGGTCGAGCACGGCCCGCAGCTGCTGCCGGATCTCCAGCAGCTCGTCCGCGGTGACCGGCAGGGTCGCGCCGCCGAGGAACGCCGCGTCCTGCCAGCTCGGCCGACTCGCCGTCCCGGCGCCCGGTCCAGCCGAGCATCCGGTCGGCCTCGCGCTGGATGAAGACCCGGTCGAGCTGGTCGGTCACCGGGCCGCTCTGCCAGCTCTGCTCGAAGTCGGTCAGCCGCCAGACCCGCTCGCGCCGGTCCGGGCCCGGCTCCGCCTCCTCGACGAACCCGTACTTGGCCAGCTGCCGGAGATGGAACGAGCAGCTCGCCTGGCTCACGCCGAGCTGCCGGCCGCACCGGGCCGCCGTCGCCGGGCCGAGCGTGCCCAGCACCTCGATGAGGTCCAGCCGCAGCGGGTGCGCCAGCGCCCGGACGGTCAAGGGGTCCGTGATTCGCACGATGCCAAAGCTATCTTTGACAGTACGACAGTGTCAAAGGTCTCTTTGAGGAATGGCGAAATCAGGCGGACGTTGAACGGTGTGACGCGAGAGGATGGCCGCATGACGCACGGATCTCGACCTGCCGGCCGGCGTGACGCCGACGCCGCTCGCGCTGCTGCTGCTCGGCCGCGGTGCGGACCCGGACTCCGAGCGCGGCGTCGACTGCCCCGGCGCGCTGCCGACGCCGTCCGACCCGACGCTGGTCGAGCGGGCCCGCGCGGCGCGGGCCGCGCTCGGCGACCGGGCGTTCGTGCTCGGCCACCACTACCAGCGCGACGAGGTCATCCAGTTCGCGGACGTCACCGGCGACTCGTTCAAGCTCGCGCAGCAGGCGGCGGCCCGGCCGGACGCCGAGTACATCGTGTTCTGCGGCGTGCACTTCATGGCCGAGAGCGCCGACATCCTCACCGCGGACGCGCAGCAGGTCGTGCTGCCCGACCTCGCCGCCGGCTGCTCGATGGCCGACATGGCGACCTTCGACCAGGTCGAGGAGGCCTGGGACGATGCTGAGGACGCCGGCGTGGCCGACGTCGACCGTGCCGGTCACGTACATGAACTCGTCGGCCGCGATCAAGGGCTTCACCGGCCGGCACGGCGGCACGGTCTGCACGTCGTCGAACGCGCGCCGCGCGCTGGACTGGGCCTTCGGCGACCGCGGCGGCGGAGAAGGTGCTGTTCCTGCCCGACCAGCACCTCGGCCGCAACACCGCGGTGCTGGAGCTGGGCATGTCGCTGGACGACTGCGTGCTCTTCGACCCGCACAAGCCGGGCGGCGGGGTGTCCGCGGACGCGCTGCGGGCGGCCCGGATGATCCTCTGGCGCGGGCACTGCTCGGTGCACGGCCGGTTCCGCCGGGAGGCCGTCGACGACGTGCGGGCGCGGATCCCCGGCGTGCAGGTGATCGTGCACCCGGAGTGCCGGCACGAGGTGGTCACCGCGGCCGACCTGGTCGGGTCGACCGAGTACATCATCCGCACGATCGACGCGGCCCCGGCCGGCTCCGCGTTCGCGGTCGGCACCGAGCTCAACCTGGTGCAGCGGCTGGCGAGGCGGCACCCGGACAAGACCGTGGTCGTTCCTGGAGAGGACCGTCTGCTACTGCTCGACGATGAACCGGATCGACCTGCCGCACCTGGTCTGGTCGCTGGAGTCGCTGGCCGCCGGCCAGGTGGTCAACCGCATCACCGTCGACCCGGACACCGCCCGGCCACGCCCGGGCCGCCCTGGACCAGATGCTCGCCCTGCCCTGAGCCCGCGCCGAACTGCCGGCACCTGCTCGGGCCGGGTCGGCCGCCGCTGCACTAGGCTCCGCGGGGTGAGGCTGCTGCGGCGCCGGAGCGAGCCTCCGGCCGAGGTCGATCCGGCCCAGCCGGTCGCCGCCGGACGCGCTCGCCCGCGGCGCACGCCGGCAAGGGCCGGCCGACGCCCGCGCCGGCGGGAGGCGCAGAAGCGCCGCACCGGTCCGGTCGCGCCGCCGCCGAGGACCCGGCGCGAGGCCGTCCGGCGGATGCGCGAGCAGGGCACCGACCGGCGCGCCGACGCCGCGCGAGGGCCTGCGGGCCGGCGACGAGCGCTACCTGATCCGCGCGCGACCGCGGGCCGGAGCGCCGGCTGGTCCGCGACATCGTCGACTCCCGCCGCAACGCCGGCGTGCTGTTCCTGCTCTCCGCGGTCGTCTACTTCGCCGGCCTGCTCATCCCGAGCGTGCAGATCAAGGCCGCGATCACCGCGCTCTGGCTGACCGTGCTGATCCTGCTGGTCGTCGACTCGGCCGTGATCGGGCTGCGGATCCGCAAGCTGATGCGCGAGCGCTTCCCCGACTCCAAGCGAGCCGCTGCGGCAGCTGATCTTCTACGGGGCGACCCGGGCCACGATGATCCGCCGCTGGCGGATGCCGAAGCCGGCGGTCGAGGTCGGCGACGCGATCTAGCCACGCACTAGGCTCGCGCCGGTGGAATTCCGTCGACTGGGCCGCAGCGGCCTGACCGTCTCCGAGATCGCGTACGGCAACTGGATCACCCACGGCAGCCAGGTCGAGGAGGACGCGGCGAAAGCCTGCGTCCAGGCCGCCCTGGACTCCGGCATCACCACCTTCGACACCGCCGACGTGTACGCCGGGACCCGGGCCGAGTCGGTGCTCGGCCGGGCGCTGGCCGGGGTGCGGCGGGAGAGCTACGAGCTGTTCACCAAGGCATACTGGCCGACCGGGCCGGGGCCGAACGACCGCGGGCTCGGCCGCAAGCACCTGACCGAGAGCTGCCACGCCTCGCTGCGCCGGCTCGACACCGACTACCTCGACCTCTACCAGGCCCACCGCTACGACTCCAGCACGCCGCTGGAGGAGACGATGCTGGCGTACGCGGACCTGGTCCGGCAGGGCAAGGTGCTCTACGTCGGCGTCTCCGAGTGGCGGCGCCGAGCAGATCGCCGCCGCCGCGGAGCTGGCCCGCGAGCTGCGGGTGCCGCTGATCTCCAACCAGCCGCAGTACTCGATGCTCTGGCGGGTCATCGAGGCCGAGGTGGTGCCGACCTGCGAGCGGGAGGGCATCGAGCCAGCTGGTGTTCTCGCCGATCGGGCAGGGCGTGCTCGACCGGCAAGTACGAGCCGGGGGCGGCCCCGCCGGCCGGCTCCCGGGCGACCGACGAGAAGGGCGGCGCCAACTTCATCCGTCGGATGCTCACCGACGAGGTGCTCGACCCGGGTGCAGCGACTGAGGCCGATCGCCGACGACTGCGGCCTGTCGATGGCACAGCTGGCGGTGGCGTGGGTGCTGCAGAACCCGAACGTCTCGGCGGCGATCATCGGCGCCAGCCGGCCGGAGCAGGTGGTCGAGAACGTCAAGGCCGTCCGGCGTACGGCTGGAGCCGGCGGTGCTGCGCCCGCATCGACGAGGTGCTCGGCGACGTCGTCGTGCGGGACCCGGCGCAGACCGGGGAGCTGAGCGGCTCCCTCGCTCCCGGCCGAGGGCTCAGCCTTCGGCCGGGGTGAGGGGCATCGAGTATTCGACGCGGTCGTCCTCGACGAGGACGACCTGGGTGACGCCGGAGTCGAGCAGGTCACGCCAGGTCTCGCCCAACCAGGACTCGGCGTCGCCCTTCGCGCCGAAGGTCTCGTCACCGTTCGGCGGCGGCAGCGGCCGTCCGTCGGCGTCCTCGTAGCGCCAGCTCCACGTCACGCCCGGCAGGCTACCCGCCGCCCCGGCCCCCGGCCGCGGCCGCCCCGACGGGCGTCGGAGGATGGTCGGGTAGCGTCGCCGGCCGGCATCGACGGAGGGATCCCGTGACCGCAGAGCTCGACCTGGACGCGCTGGCCGACCTCGTCCAGCCGCTCGACGCCGAGGCCTCGGCCGCGACCAGGCAGCGGCTCGACTCGCTGGCCCGCTCCCCGGACGCGCTCGGCCGGCTCGACGAGCTGACCGTCTGGCTGGCCGGCGCCCAGGGCTCCGCGCCGCCCCGCGACCCCGAGCGCACCCGCGTCGTCGTGTTCGCCGGCGAGCACGGCGTCGCCTACGCCGGCGTCTCGGCGTACCCGCCCGAGGCCACCGTCGTGGATGTTCCAGCTGGCCCACTCCGGCGGTTCCGCGGTCAGCTCGCTGGCCCGCACGGTCGGCGCCAGCAGCCGGCTGCTCGACCTCGTCGGTGGACTCGCACCACCCCGGAGGAGCTGCCGCCGGTACAAGGTCAGGCGCGGCAGCGGGCGGATCGACCAGGAGGACGCGCTCAGCCTGGCCGAGGCCGAGACCGCCTTCCGCAACGGCATCGCGATCGCCGACGAGGAGGTCGACGGCGGCGCCGACCTGCTCATCCCGGGCGAGCTCGGGGTCGCCGCGAGCACGGTGGCCGCGGTGCTGGTCGCCGCCCTCACCGACTCCGAGCCGGTCAAGGTCATCGGCCGCGGGTCCGGCATCGACGACCGGGCCTGGATGCGCAAGGTGGTCGCGATCCGGGACGGGCGGCGGCGGGCCAGGCCGTTCGCGGCCGACCCGATCGCGCTGCTCGCGGTCGCCGGCGGCGCCGACGTCGCCGCGATGACCGGCTTCCTCATCGAGGCCGCGGTCCGGCGCACGCCGGTGCTCCTCGACGGCGTCGTGTCCGCGGCCGCCGCGCTGGTCGCGCACGCGATCGCGCCGAACGCGGCGGTCTGGTGGCGGGCGGCGCACCGCAGCGCCGAGCCGGCGCAGATGATCGCGCTGCGGTTCCTCGGCCTGGAGCCGGTGCTGGACCTCGGGATCCGCGCCGGCGAGGGCGCCGGCGCGCTGGCCGTGCTGCCGCTGCTGCGGGCCGGGGTCCGGGCCTGCGCCGAGACCTCGACCGCCGAGGACGCCAACCTGCCGCGCATCCCCCCGTCCGACTGATCCACTCCCGTTCGACGTCTCCGCTCCGCCAGCCGAAGCCGAGACGTAGTCCCGAGCCGGAACGACCACCTCGCCGGTCCGGACCGAGGTCCCTGCGCGGGCTACGTCACTGCACCGCCAGCCGAAGCAGAGACGTAGCCCCAGCCGGAATGACCGCCTCCGCCGGTCCGCGAGCCGGGTCCCGCAGCGGCTACGTCTCTGCACCGCCTGGCCGAAGCAGAGGACATAGCCCCAGCCGGCGAATGACCGGCCCCGCCGGCTCCGGACCCGGCTGCCCGCGGCGGCTACGTCTCCGCGCCGCCAGCCGAAGCAAAGACGCGGCCCCAGCCGGCAATGACCACCCCGCCGGCTCCGGACCACGGTCCCGCGCCGGCTACGTCTCTGCACCGCCAGCCGAAGCAAAGACGTAGCCCCCAGCCGGATAGACCACCCCCGCCGGCCCGGACCAGGGTCCCCGCAGCGACTACGTCTCTGCGCCGCCGGCCGAAGCAAAGACGTAGCCTCCAGCCGGAACGACCGGCCCGCCGGCCGGACCAGGGTCCCCGCCGCGACTACGTCTCTGCGCCGCCAGCCGAAGCAGAGACGTAGCCCGGCCGGAAGGACCACCCCCGCCGGCCCGGAACAGGGTCCACGCAGCGGCTACGTCTCTGCGCCGCCAGCCGAAGCAGAGACGCAGGGGCCGGCCGGAAGGACCGCCCGCGTCGGCGCGCGGAACAGAGTCCCCGCGACGACTACGTCTCTGCGCCGCCGGCCGACGCAGAGACGTAGCGCCAGGGGAACGATCGGCGCGGGCGGCGGGTCGGACGGGGCGGGACCGCGGGTCAGCGCACGTGCGGCTGCACGAACGGCGGCTTGACGACGCGGACCGGCGCGGGCCGCCCGCGCACGTCGACCACCACCTCGTCTCCTTCGCCGACTTCGGCGGCGGTCGACAGCAGGGCCAGGCCGATGCCCTTCTTCAGGGTCGGGGAGAACGTCCCGCTGGTGACCTCGCCGACCGCGGTCGTCACCGGCGAGCACCGACTGGTGCGGGCGCGGGATGCCGCGCTCCAGCGCCTCGATGCCCCACAGCAGCCGGGCCGGACCGCGCTCCCGCTCCGCCAGCAGCGCGTCCCGGCCCCAGAACGCCGGCTTCTTCCAGCCGACCGCCCAGCCGGACCGGGCCTGCACCGGGGTGATCTCCAGGGACAGGTCCTGGCCGTGCAGCGGGTAGCCCATCTCGGTCCGGAGCGTGTCCCGGGCGCCGAGCCCGCACGGCTGCACGCCCAGGTCCGCGCCCTGCGCCAGCAACGCGTCCCAGAGCGCACCGGCCTGTCCGGCCGGCGGCAGCAGCTCGTACCCGTGCTCGCCGGTGTAGCCGGTCCGGCAGACCACCAGCTCGTCGCCGTTCCAGGCGGAGACCGTGTAGCTCATGTAGTCGTGCTCGTACGGCAGCCCGAGCCGGGCGAGCAGCTCGGCCGAGCGCGGTCCCTGCACGGCGAGCACGCCGAAGTCCCGGTGCTCGTCGGTCACCGTGACCCCGCCCGGCGCCGCCGCCGCCAGCCGGCGCACCACCTCGGCCGTGTTCGCCGCGTTCGGGACCAGGAAGACGTGGTCGTCGGCGAACAGGTACGCGATGAGGTCGTCGACCACGCCGCCGGACGCCGCGTCGCAGCAGAGCGTGTACTGCGCCTGCCCGGGCCGATCCGGCCGAGGTCGTTGGTCAGCGCCGAGTTCACGAACTCGGCCGCGCCGGCCCCCCGCACCCGCGCCTTGCCCAGGTGCGAGACGTCGAACACGCCCACCGCCTCCCGGACCGCGGTGTGCTCCCGGATCACGCCGCCGCCGGAGGCGCCGTACTCGATCGGCATCTCCCAGCCGCCGAAGTCGGCCAGCTTCGCGCCGAGCGCGACGTGCCGGTCGTGCAGGGGCGAGCGGAGCAGGTCGGTCGTCATGGCGGCAGTCTCCCAGCGGCGCTGGCCGGCGGCGCCCCGGCCCCCCGCGAGTGACAACGCACGGCATAGCATCTGTGCAGGGTGCAGGCCCTGCCGTCGCTCGGCGGTGCCCACCGCACCCTGACCTCTGACGGGACGGAGCACCGTGGCCGAGCTGACCTTCGCCTTGCCGGAACTCGACGGCCTCGAGGCCGACGCGCTGATCGTCGGCACGTTCTCCACGCCGGACGGCGTGCGGCTCGCGGCCGGCGCCGATCCGGCCGACGCGGCGCTGGACGGGGCGGCTGCTGGCGGCGCTGACCGCCGTCGGCGCGACCGGCAACGAGGACGACGTGGTCAAGCTCGCCGCCGTCGGCTCCTCGCCGGTGCCGCTGGTGGTCGCGGCCGGCCTCGGCCCGGCGCCGGCCGACGGGCAGGCGCCGGCGCCGCAGCTGGTGGCGCCGGGCGGCCGGCGCGGCCGTGCGCGCGCTCGGCGGCAAGGCCAGGGTCGCCTGCACGCTCGGGCTCGCCGGCGGCGACGGCGCGGTCACCGAGCTGGCCGCCGCGGCGGCCGAGGGCGCGCTGCTCGGCGCGTACACGTTCGGGGCGTACCGCAGCGGCGACGGCGCCAAGACCGCCCCGCCCAGCCTGATCACCCTGCTGGTGCCCGACCCCGAGGCCGAGGAGCTGGCCGCCGCCGCCCGCCGGGCCGGGGTCGTCGCCGCCGCCGCCGCGCTCGCCCGCGACCTGGTCAACACCCCGCCGAACGACCTGCCGCCGGCCGAGTTCGCCCGGCGGGCCGAGGAAGCCGGCCGGGCCGCCGGTCTCGAGGTCGAGGTGCTCGACGAGGACGCGCTGCGCCGCGGCCGGCTTCGGCGGCGTGCTCGGCGTCGGCAGCGGCTCGCAGCGCCCGCCCCGGCTGGTCCGGATCAGGCACGCCGGCACCGGGCCGCGGGTCGCCCTGGTCGGCAAGGGCATCACGTTCGACTCCGGCGGCATCTCGATCAAGCCGTCCGCCGGCATGGACCAGATGAAGGCCGACATGGCCGGCGCCGCCGCGATCGTCGCGGTGATGACCGCGGTCGCCGCGCCTCGACCTGCCGATCGAGGTGACCGCCACCGTGCCGATGGCGGAGAACCTGCCCAGCGGCTCGGCGTACCGGCCGGCCGACGTGCTGACCATGTACGGCGGCAAGCGGGTCGAGGTGCTCAACACCGACGCCGAGGGCCGGCTGATCCTCGCCGACGCGATCGTGCGCGCCTGCGAGGACTCCCCCGGCTTCCTCATCGAGACCTCGACGCTCACCGGCGCCCAGCGGGTCGCGCTCGGCGACCGCACGGCCGGGGTGATGGGCACCGACGCGCTGCGGGCCCGGGTGGTCGCCGCCGGCGAGCGGGTCGGCGAGGACATGTGGCCGATGCCGCTGCCCGGCTACCTGCGGCCCGGACCTGGACTCCAAGGTCGCCGACATCGCCAACGTCGCCGGTGACCGCAGCGGCGGGATGCTGATCGCCGGGGTCTTCCTGCGCGAGTTCGTTGCCGACGGGCGTCGAGTGGGTACACATCGACGTGGCCGGCCCGGCGTACAACAACGGACGAGCCGTGGGGCTACACGCCCAAGGGTGGCACCGCGCGTCCCGTTGCGCGCCATCCTTGCGACGCTGGAGGACATCGCCGGCGCCGGTTGACCGGTTCGCAGCGGGGACCGCGCGAGTGCCAAGATGGGTTCAAGCAGAGATCGGAAGGCGACCGCCTCCGGTCTGGTGAGAACAGCTGAGGAGAACCCCGGTGGCTGAGACCGACGTCGACCTCGTCATCCTGGGCGGCGGCAGCGGTGGATACGCGTGCGCGCTGCGCGCGGCCGAGCTCGGCATGAGCGTCGTGCTGATCGAGAAGGACAAGCTGGGCGGCACCTGCCTGCACCGCGGCTGCATCCCGACCAAGGCACTGCTGCACGCCGGCGAGGTCGCCGACCTCGCCCGGGAGAGCGAGCAGTTCGGCGTGCAGGCGACGCTCGAGGGCATCGACGCGGCCGGCCGTCACGCAAGTACAAGGAAGGCGTCGTCGCCCGGCTCTACAAGGGCCTGCAGGGCCTGGTGAAGAGCCGCGGCATCCAGTTCGTCGACGGCGAGGGCCGGCTGGTCTCCGCCACCGCCGGTGCAGGTCGGCGACACGACGTACACGGGCAAGCACGTCGTGCTGGCCACCGGCTCGGCGCCCAAGACGCTGCCCGGCCTCGAGGTCGACGGCAGCCGGGTCATCTCCAGCGACCACGCGCTCAAGCTCGACCGGGTGCCCGCGTCGGTGGTCATCCTCGGCGGCGGCGTGATCGGCGTCGAGTTCGCCAGCGTCTGGCAGTCCTTCGGCGCCGAGGTCACCGATCGTCGAGGCGCTGCCGCACCTGCGTGCCGCTGGAGGACGAGGCCAGCTCCAAGCTGCTGGAGCGGGCGTTCCGCCGCCGCGGGATCAAGCACGAGCTCGGCGCCCGCTTCGCCGGGCGTCGAGCACACCGACCACGGGCGTCCGGCGTCTCGCTGGAGAGCGGCAAGACCATCGAGGCCGAGCTGCTGCTGGTCGCCGTCGGCCGCGGCCCGGTCTCGGCGGACCTCGGCTACGAGGAGGTCGGCGTCGCCGATCGACCGCGGCTTCGTCAAGGTCGACGCCTACTGCCAGACCAACGTCCCGACGATCTCCGCGGTCGGCGACCTCATCCCGACCCCGCAGCTCGCGCACGTCGGCTTCGGCGAGGGCATCCTCGTCGCCGAGCGGCTCGCCGGCCTGCCGGTCGTGCCGATCGACTACGACGGCGTGCCGCGGGTCACCTACTCCGAGCCCGAGGTCGCCTCGGTCGGGCTGACCGAGGCCCAGGCCGTCGAGAAGTACGGCGCGGACGCAGGTCAAGACGCTCACCTACGACCTGGCCGGCAACGGCAAGAGCCAGATCCTGCAAGACCGCCGGCGCGGTCAAGCTGGTCGCGGAGAAGGACGGCCCGGTGCGTCGGCGTGCACATGGTCGGCAGCCGGGTCGGCGAGCTGCTGGCCGAGGCCCAGCTGATCTACAACTGGGAGGCGCTGCCCAGCGAGGTCGCGCAGCTCATCCACGCCCACCCGACGCAGTCCGAGGCCGTCGGCGAGGCCCATCTCGCGCTGGCCGGCAAGCCGCTGCACGTGCACGGCTGACCCGGCCCACCGGCCTGCCCTCTCGACACCGAAGGAGTCGTTGACCAATGTCGGTCTCCGTCACGATGCCGCGTCTCGGCGAGAGCGTCACCGAGGGCACCGTCACCCGCTGGCTGAAGAAGGAGGGCGAGCAGGTCGAGGCCGACGAGCCGCTGCTCGAGGTCTCCACCGACAAGGTCGACACCGAGATCCCGGCGCCCGCGTCCGGCATGCTGTCCGCGATCCGCGTCGGCGAGGACGAGACCGTCGAGGTCGGCGTCGAGCTGGCGGTGATCGACGAGGCCGGCGCCGGCGCGGCGCGCGGAGGCGCCGGCCCAGGGCCAGCCGGCCAGGACGAGGCGCCGAGCCGCGCCCGAGGCGCCGCAGCAGGCCGAGCCGGAGCCGGAGCCCGCGGCAGGAGCCCCAGCAGCCGGCCGCCCAGGAGCCGGAGCAGCCGGCCGCCAGCAGGCCGCCGCGCAGCCCGCAGCAGCCCGCCGGCCGCAGCAGCCGCAGCAGCAGGCCCGCCGCAGCCCGCGCCGGTCGCGCAGCAGGCCGCCCCGCCCGCCTCGGCGCAGCAGCCCGCGGCCCAGCAGGCGGCCCCGCAGCCGGCCGCGCCGCAGCAGGCCGACCAGCAGGGCCCGGACGGGGACGCCGGCGGCGCGTACGTCACGCCGCTGGTCCGCAAGCTCGCCGCCGAGCACGGCGTCGACCTGGCCGGCATCCGCGGCACCGGGGTCGGCGGCCGGATCCGCAAGCAGGACGTGCTGGAGGCGGCCCGGTCGCGCAGCAGGCGCCGGCCGCCGCCGCAGGCCGAGCCGGAGCCCGCGACCAGCAACGGCCAGACCGCTCCGGCTCCCGGCCCCGGCGGCGGCCGAGGCGAAGCCCCGGGTCGAGCCGTCCCCGCTGCGCGGCCGCACCGAGAAGATGTCCCGGCTGCGCAGCATCATCGCCAAGCGGATGGTCGAGTCGCTGCAGACTCAGCGCCCAGCTCACCACCGTCGTCGAGGTCGACGTCACCCGGATCGCCCGGCTGCGCGAGCAGGCCAAGGCCGACTTCGAGCGGCGCGAGGGCGTGAAGCTGTCGTTCCTGCCGTTCTTCGCGCTCGCCACGGTCGAGGCGCTCAAGCAGCACCCGAGCGTCAACGCCTCGATCGACACCGAGGCCGGCACGATCACCTACCACGACGCCGAGCACCTCGGCATCGCCGTCGACACCGAGCGCGGCCTGCTCGTGCCGGTCATCCACGACGCCGGCGACCTCAACCTCGGCGGCATCGCCCGCAAGATCGCCGACCTGGCCGAGCGCACCCGCACCAACAAGGTCAGCCCGGACGAGCTCGGCGGCGGCACGTTCACGCTGACCAACACCGGCAGCCGCGGCGCGCTGTTCGACACGCCGATCATCAACCAGCCGCAGGTCGGCATCCTCGGCACCGGCGCGGTCGTCAAGCGGCCGGTCGTGGTCGACGACCCGAACGTCGGCGAGGTCATCGCGGTCCGCTCGATGGTCTACCTGGCGCTGACCTACGACCACCGGCTGGTCGACGGCGCCGACGCCGCCCGCTTCCTGGTCACCGTGAAGGAGCGGCTGGAGGACGGCGCGTTCGAGTCCGAGCTCGGGCTCGGCTGATCCCGCGCATCCCGGCGCCCGCGACCGTCTCCGGTCGCGGGCGCCGCCGGGTCGGGGCAGGATCGGGTCCGTGAAGATCGCGGTCACCGGCTCGTCCGGGCTGATCGGCTCGGCCCTGCTGCCGGCCCTGCGCGACGACGGCCACACCGTGCTGCGGCTGGTCCGCCGCCCGACCGCCGGCACGGACGAGCTCCGCTGGGATCCGGCCAGCCGCACGCTCGACCCGGCCGCGCTGGCCGGCGTCGACGCGGTGGTCAACCTCGCCGGCGTCGGCATCGGCGACCGGCGCTGGACCGCCGCGCGCAAGCGGGCCGTGCTGGCCAGCCGGGTGGACGCCACCGAGACGGTCGAGCGCCGCGGTCGCGGCCGCGGACCCGCGGCCGCGGGCGCTGCTGTCCGCCTCCGCCATCGGCTGGTACGGCGACACCGGCGACGCGACGGTGGACGAGTCGGCCTCGGCCGGGCACGACTTCCTCGCCCACGTCTGCCTCCGCTGGGAGGCGGCGACGCGTACGGCGGAGGAGGCCGGGGTCCGGGTCGCCCACCTGCGCAGCGGCCTGGTCTGCGGCAAGGGCGGCCTGCTCGGCCGGCTGCTGCCGCTGGCCCGGCTCGGGCTCGCCTCCCCGCTCGGCTCGGGTCGGCAGTGGTGGTCCTGGATCTCGCTCGCCGACGAGGTCGGCGCGATCCGGCACGTGCTCGGCACGGACGGGATCGCCGGCCCGGTCAACCTGACCGGGCCGGAGCCGGTGACCAACCGCGAGTTCACCAAGACCCTCGGCCGGGTGCTGCACCGGCCGGTCGTGCTGCCGCCGGTGCCGCGGGTGGCGCTGCGGCTGGCGCTCGGCGAGTTCGCCGACGTCGGCGTCGTCGCCGGGCAGCGGGTGCTGCCCCGGGTGCTGCAGCAGACCGGCTACCGGTTCCGGCACGAGACCGTCGAGCAGGCGCTGCGCTGGGCGACCGGCGGCGCGCCGTAGGCGCTCGGTAGCGTGACCGGAGCGCAGGCCGATCTGACGGAGGCGGAGTGGACATCCTGGCGACCTCGGGCGGCTTCCGGCCGGACCGGCGGACCTGGCTGACGGTCGGGCCGATCATCGAGTTCGCCTTCGAGCTGGCCGGCAAGCCCGATCGGCCGAAGTTCTGTTACGTCGGCACCGCGCTCGGCGACAACCCGCTGTTCGCCAAGGCCACGCAGGACGCGTTCATCGGGCGGGACGTCGTGGTGTCCAACCTCGCCGCGTTCCCGATGCCGTCGGTGGCGGACGTCCGCGCGCACCTGCTCGCCCAGGACGTCGTCTGGGTCGGCGGCGGCAGCGTCGCCGGGCTGCTGGCGATCTGGCGGCTGCACGGCTGGGACGAGATCTTCCGCGAGGTGTGGGAGGCCGGCGTCGTGCTCGGCGGGGTGTCGGCCGGCTCGCTGTGCTGGCACGTCGGTGGAACGACCGACTCGTTCGGCCCCGACCTGCGGCCGGTCACCAACGGCCTCGCCCTGCTGCCGTACTCCAACGGCGTGCACTACGACTCCGAGGACCAGCGCCGCCCGCTCTACCAGCAGCTGATCGCCGACGAGGTGCTGCCGGCCGGGTTCGCGACCGACGACGGCGTCGGGCTGCACTACCGCGGCACCGAGCTGGTCGACGCGGTCGCCGACCGGCCCGGCGCGAAGGCCTACCGGGTCGAGCGCGGCCGCAACGGCAAGGCGATCGAGCAGGTCATCGAGCCCCGCCTGCTGAGCGAGACCGGACGGACCGAGCCGGGACCGAGGCCGGGACCGAGGCCGGGACCGACCGACCCGCGACCTCGGCCGGGACCTCCTCGGGCTCGGGCTCGTCGCGACGCGCCAGCCGGCTCGGCCACCACACCGGCTTGCCCACCTCGTACACCAGCGCGGGGACGAGCAGCGAGCGCACCACGATCGTGTCGAGCAGCACGCCGAACGCCACCGCGAAGCCGATCTCGGCGAGGAACACCAGCGGCAGCACGCCGAGCGCCGAGAAGGTCGCGGCCAGCACGACGCCGGCCGAGGTGATCACGCCGCCGGTGACCGCGAGCCCGCGCAGCACGCCCGGCCGGGTGCCGATGCGCAGCGGTCTCCTCGCGCACCCGGGTCATCAGGAAGATGTTGTAGTCGATGCCGAGCGCGACCAGGAACACGAACGCGAACAGCGGGAACGACGGGTCGGCGCCGGCGAAGTGGAACACGTCGTTGAAGACCACGCGCGCACACGCCGAGCGTCGCCGCGAACGAGAGCACCACGGTGACGATCAGCAGCAGCGGCGCGACCAGCGCCCGCAGCAGCAGCGCGAGCACGACGAAGATCACCGCGAGCACGATCGGGATGATCACCGTCCGGTCCCGCTTGGACGCGTCCGGAGACGTCGAGGTTGATCGCGCTGAAGCCGCCGACCTTCGCGTCCGCGCCCGGGATCGCGTGCACCGCCGACCGCAGCCGCTGCACCGTGTCGTACGCGGCCGGCGAGTCCGGGGCCGAGGTCAGCGTCGCGTCGATCTCGACCAGCCCGCCCTCGACCCGCGGCGCCGGCCGACCCGGACGGCTCGCCATCGGTCGCGCCGCCGCGCGGGCAGGAACGCCGCGTCGGAGACGCCCGGAGTCTGCTGCACGACGCGACAGCACCTGGTCCGCGGCCGCCTCCCGGGCGATGATCACCGCCGGGCTGCCGACGCCGGCCGGGAAGTGCCGCTCGAGCGCCTGCTGACCGGTCACCGACTCGGGCGTCGTGGTGAACGACTCGGCTCTGCGAGATGCCGCTCGACCCGCAGCTGACTGATCCCGAACGACAGCCCGACCAGCACCAGCACGACCACCACCGCGACCGCGCGGGCGTGCCGGCCGACGAACCGGGCCACCCGGCTCCAGAAGCCCTGCGCCTCGGCCGCCGCCGACGCCGTACCGCGGGCACGAACGGCCAGAACGCCCGCCGGCCGACCAGCGCCAGCAGCGCCGGCAGCAGCGTGAGCATCGCCGCCATCGTCGCCGCGATGCCGATGCGCCGCGACCGGGCCGAGGCTCTGGTTCGACGACAGGTCCGAGAACAGCAGGCAGAGCAGGCCGAGGATGACCGTGATCGCCGGAGGCGAGGATCGCCGGCCCGGCCCCGCGCAGCGCCGCCCGCATCGCGTCGTACTTGCTCCTCGTGCCGGCGCAGCTCCTCCCGGAACCGGGAGATGAGCAGCAGCGCGTAGTCGGTGCCGGCGCCGAACACGAGCACGGTGAGGATGCCCTGGCTCTGCCCGTTCAGCGTGAGCACGTCGTTGTCGGCCAGCAGGTAGACCAGCCCGCCGGCCAGCGAGTAGCGCGAAGCCGACCGACAGCACCGGGAAGATCGACAGCACCGGGCTGCGGTACACGAGCAGCAGGATCACGATGACGACGACGCCGGTGACGAGCAGCAGCGTCGAGTCGATCCCCTCGAACGCGGCGATGAGGTCGGCCAGCAGCCCGGCCGGCCCGGTCACGTACGCGGCCAGGCCGTCGCCGCCCTGCACCTCGTCCCGCACCGCGTTCGCGGCGTCGGTCAGCTCCGTCCCGTCGGTGCCGGCCAGCTGCACGACCGCCTGCAGCGCCCTGCCGTCCTGGGACGGGATCAGCGGCGTGACCGAGACGACCTTCGGCACCGCCCTGACCTCGGCGAGCTGCCGCGTCGCCAGCGCGCGGTCGGCCGCGGTGATCCCGGACTCACGCTCCCACAGGATGATCCCGGGCGTCGTGTCCTGGTCGACGAACCGCTGCTGCAGGTCGTTGACCTCGGTCGACTCCGCGGTCTTGGGCAGGAACGCGGCGTTGTCGTTCTTCTCGACCTCGGTCAGCTTGCCCGAGTACGGCCCGGCGAAGCCGGCGACGAGCAGCCAGAGGACGAGCAGCCCGAGCGCGAACCAGCGGCGGCGGGCACGGACGGACGGCATGCGGGTTCCGCCGAGGCGGTCGGCGGCGCGCTCGTACGCGAGCGTAGCCGGCCCGACAGCGCAGGTCAGCCGCCCGGCCGCCGCCCGCGTGCCCGCGTAGGCTCGAACTGTGGACGTGATCCGAGCCGGCCTGGTCCCGTACGAGCAGGCCCTGGCGCGGCAGCGCGCGCTGCACGAGGAGCGGGTCGCCGACCAGCGGCCGGACACCGTCCTGCTGCTCGAGCACCCGTCGGTCTACACCGCCGGCAAGCGCACCGAGGACTGGGAGCGGCCGACCGACGGCACGCCGGTGATCGACACCGACCGCGGCGGCCGGATCACCTGGCACGGACCGGGGCAGCTGGTCGGCTACCCGATCGTCAAGCTGGCCGAGCCGGTCGACGTGGTCGCCTACGTGCGGCGGCTGGAGCAGGTGCTCATCGACGTCTGCGCCGGGTTCGGCGTCGGCGCGGTGCAGGTCGAGGGGCGCTCCGGGGCCTGGTTGCCGGCCGACCGGCAGCGGCCGGAGCGGAAGATCGCCTCGATCGGCATCCGGGTCTCCCGCGGCGTGACGATGCACGGCTTCTCGCTCAACTGCGACCCGGACATGTCCGCGTACCAGCAGATCACCGCGTGCGGGATCCAGGGCGTCGGCGCGACCTCGCTGGCGGTCGAGCTCGGCCGGCCGGTGCCGGTCGACGAGGTGATCGACCCGGTCGAGGCCGCCCTCCGCAAGGACGGCCTGGCCGGCTAGCCCCGGCTACACCGGCAGCTGCGGCGCTGACCTCCGCCGCGATCAGCTCGATGTGGTCGAGGTCGTCCACGTCCAGCGTCTGCAGGTACATCCGGGTCGCCCCGACAGCCGCGTACGCACCGATCGCGTCGACGACCTCGGCCACCGTCCCGGCGACCCCGTTCGCCCGCAGGTCCGCCGGGTCCCGCCCGATCGCCTCGGCCCGCTTGCGGTACTCGGCCTCGTCCCGGCCGCAGCACACCGTCTGCGCCGCCGAGAATGTCATCGGCGCGGTCCGGCCGGCCGCCGCGCACGGCGTCCCGGACCAGCCGGTAGAGCTCGCCCGCCTGCGCCGAGGGCCGGAACGGCACGTTGAACTCGGCCGCGAACCGCGCCGCCAGCGCCGGGCGTCCGCCTGCGCCCGGCCCCGCCGACGATCACCGGCAGCGGCGACTGCACCGGCTTGGGCAGCGCCGGCGCGTCGACCAGCCGGTAGTGCCGGCCGGCGAACGAGTAGCGCCCCGGCGCCGCCCACAGCCCGGTGACGATCTCGAGCTGCTCCTCCAGCCGGTCGAAGCGCTCCTTCACCGGCGGGAACGGGATCCCGTACGCGCTGTGCTCGGCCTCGAACCAGCCGGTGCCGAGGCCGAGCTCGACCCGGCCGCCGCTCATCGCGTCCACCTGCGCCACTGAGATCGCCAGCACCGACGGGAGCCGGAACGTGGCCGCGGTCACCATCGTCCCGAGCCGGATCCGGGAGGTCTCCCGGGCCAGTCCGGCCAGCGTGATCCAGGCGTCGGTCGGGCCGGGCCGCCCGTCCCCGCCCATGGCCAGGTAGTGGTCGCTGCGGAAGAACGCGTCGTAGCCGGCGTCCTCGGTCGCCCGGGCCAGGCGCAGCAGCTGGTCGTAGCTCGCCCCCTGCTGGGGCTCGGTGAAGATGCGCAGGTCCACGGGCCGTCAGGCTACCCGGACAGGGTGCCGGCCGCGCGGCGTAGCCTTTCCGGAGTGACGACGCTGCAGCCCGAGGGACGCCGGATGCTCCGGCTGGAGGTCCGCAACTCCCAGACCCCGATCGAGCGCAAGCCGTCCTGGATCAAGACCCGGGCGAAGATGGGCCCGGAATACACCGAGCTGAAGAACCTGGTCCGCCGGGAGGGGCTGCACACGGTCTGCGAGGAGGCCGGCTGCCCCAACATCTACGAGTGCTGGGAGGACCGGGAGGCCACCTTCCTCATCGGCGGCGAGCAGTGCACGCGGCGCTGCGACTTCTGCCAGATCGACACCGGCAAGCCGGCCGAGCTGGACCGGGACGAGCCGCGCCGGGTGGCCGAGTCGGTGCAGGCGATGGGCCTGCGGTACGCGACGATCACCGGCGTCGCCCGGGACGACCTGCCCGACCAGGGCGCCTGGCTGTACGCGGAGACGGTCCGGCAGATCCACGCGGTCAACCCCGGCACCGGGGTGGAGAACCTCATCCCCGACTTCTCCGGCGACCCCGAGCTGCTCAGCCAGGTCTTCGACTCCCGGCCCGAGGTGCTCGCGCACAACCTGGAGACGGTGCCGCGGATCTTCAAGCGGATCCGCCCCGCCTTCCGGTACGAGCGCTCGCTCGACGTGCTCCGCCAGGCCCGGGCGTACGGGCTGGTGACGAAGTCCAACCTGATCCTCGGGCTGGGCGAGACCCGGGCGGAGGTCAGCGAGGCGCTGCGCGACCTGCACGCGGCCGGCTGCGACCTCGTCACGATCACGCAATACCTGCGGCCGACGCCCCGGCACCACCCGGTGGAGCGCTGGGTGAAGCCGGAGGAGTTCGTCGAGCTGAAGGCGGAGGCCGAGCAGATCGGCTTCGCCGGGGTCATGTCCGGCCCGCTGGTGCGCTCGTCGTACCGGGCCGGCCGGCTCTACCAACAGGCCGTCGCCGCCCGGCAACCGATCGCCTGATCCCGGTATCCTCACAGCATGGCGAAGGACCGGGCGACGGCGCCCCGCGGCAAGGCCGATCCGAAGGCAAAGGCCGCGAAGGCGAAGGCGCCGCGGGGCCAGCGGATCCGGCAGCTCATCCAGGCCTACAAGCTGACCTACGCGCGGGATCGGCAGCTGCCGCTGTGGATGGCGCTCGCGTTCGTCGGCGCGGCCGCGGTGATCTTCCTGATCAACCTCCTGGCCGGGATCGCGCTGTTCATCGGCATCCCGATCGCGGTGGTCTTCGGCGTGCTCGCGGCCACGTTCGTGTTCGGCCGCCGGGCTCAGAAGGCGGCGTTCAACCAGGTCGAGGGCCAGCCCGGGGCGGCCGGCTGGGTGCTGGGCAACATGCGCGGCGACTGGCGGGTGACCCAGGGCGTCCAGGTCAACGCGCAGCTCGACGCCGTGCACCGGGTGCTCGGCCGGCCCGGCGTCATCCTGGTCGGCGAGGGCGCCCCGCACCGGGTGAAGCCGCTGCTCGCGCAGGAGAAGAAGCGGGTCGCCCGCGATCGTCGGCGACACCCCGATCTACGACGTCATCCTCGGCGACGGCGAGGGCGAGGTGCCGATCCGCCGGCTCAACAACCACCTGGTGAAGCTGCCCCGCAACCTCAGCCAGGCGCAGGTCAACGCGCTGGAGAAGCGGATGGCGGCGCTGGGCGGGACGAAGGCGGCCCCGCTGCCCAAGGGCCCGATGCCGACCCGGGCCAGGCTGTCCGGCATGGAGCGCACGCTCCGCCGCCGCTAGCGGTCCCTCAGGTGCGGACGACCGCGGTCTGGGTCAGCCGGTCGTGCAGGCTGCGGCCCTGCCCGGTCGCGGATCAGCGCCGGGATGAGCAGGATCACGCCGAGCGTGCGCACCGCCGCCCGCCACACGCCCGACCGACGCCGTCCGGTCCACCCGGACCACCCGCAGCTTCGCCAACCGCATCCCCGGCGTCTGCCCGACCAGTACGGTGAAGCCGAAATACAGCACGGCGAACACCAGAAGGCTGCGGTTGCGGGGCAGGTCCGGCGCGGTGAACAGGGCCGCGATCAGGCTGGAGAGCACCACGTCGACCAGGAACGCGCCCAGCCGGGGACCGGCCGGGGCCACCGATCCCGGCCCGGCCTCCGGCAGCCCGGCGGTCGTCACCCGACGAGCTTAGGCACACCCCGCCGACCGCCGCGGCGGGCGTACCCACCGCCCGTGTAACCGCGTTGAAACGACCGGGATACGCGCGAGCAACCGGATGGCCATACCGTCGCGCGCAACGACAGCGACACCGGAGGATGGATGTTCACCACTGCAGACGAGGTCTTGAGCTATATCCGGGACGAAGGCGTGCAGTTCGTCGACGTCCGCTTCTGCGACCTGCCCGGCGTCATGCAGCACTTCACGGTGCCGGCCGCGTCCGTCGACGAGGACTTCTTCGAGAACGGCCAGATGTTCGACGGCTCGTCGATCCGCGGCTTCCAGGCGATCCACGAGTCGGACATGCAGCTGATCCCCGATGCCGCGACCGCGTTCGTCGACCCGTTCCGGGCGGCCAAGACGCTCGCGATGAACTTCTCCATCGTCGACCCCTTCACCAAGGAGAAGTACAGCCGCGACCCGCGCAACATCGCGGCGAAGGCCGAGTCGTACCTCAAGGAGTCCGGGATCGCGGACACCGTCTACTTCGGACCCGAGGCGGAGTTCTACGTCTTCGACGACGTCCGCTTCGAGACCAAGCAGAACGCGGGCTACTACTACATCGACTCGATCGAGGGCGCCTGGAACACCGGCCGGGTCGAGGACGGCGGCAACCGCGGCTACAAGACCCGCTACAAGGGCGGCTACTTCCCGGTCCCGCCGGGCGACCACTACGCCGACCTGCGCGACTCGATGGTCACCGCGCTCGGCGGCGTCGGCATCGCAGGTCGAGCGGGCGCACCACGAGGTCGGCACCGCCGGCCAGGCCGAGATCAACTACAAGTTCGACTCGCTGCTGCATGCCGGCGACGCGCTCATGCTCTTCAAGTACGTCGTGAAGAACGTCGCCTGGCAGGCCGGCAAGACCGCGACCTTCATGCCGAAGCCGCTGTTCGGTGACAACGGCTCCGGCATGCACTGCCACCAGTCGCTGTGGAAGGACGGCTGCGCCGCTGTTCTACGACGAGCTCGGGTACGGCGGCCTGTCCGACACCGCCCGCTGGTACATCGGCGGCCTGCTCAAGCACACGCCCGCGTTGCTCGCGTTCACCAACCCGACCGTGAACAGCTACCACCGGCTGGTGCCGGGCTTCGAGGCGCCGGTCAACCTGGTCTACTCGCAGCGCAACCGCTCCGCGGCCGTACGGATCCCGGTCACCGGGACCTCGCCGAAGGCGAAGCGGCTGGAGTTCCGGGTGCCCGACCCGTCCTGCAACCCGTACCTGGCCTTCTCGGCGATGATGATGGCCGGCCTCGACGGCATCCGGACCAAGACCGAGCCGCCGACGCCGATCGACAAGGACCTGTACGAGCTGCCGCCGGACGAGCACGCCGACATCCCGACCGTGCCGGGCTCGCTGCCGGAGGTGCTGGCCGCGCTCGAGTCCGACCACGGCTTCCTGCTCGAGGGCGGCGTGTTCACCCCCGACCTGATCGAGACCTGGATCGACTACAAGCGGGCCAACGAGATCGACCCGATCCGCCTCCGCCCCCACCCGCACGAGTTCGAGCTCTACTACGACATCTAAGCCCTACACCTGGGCTGACCTGGGGATTCATCCGGCACTGCCAGTGTCAGTCCGCAACGAGTCCGCACGGGCCGTCAGTACAGCGCCGACGGCGGCTCGTGTGGACTCGTCCGCGTCCGGCCAGAGGTGCGAGTAGGTGTCGAGCGTCGTCTTCGCCGAGGCATGCCGTAGGCGGCTCTGCACGACCTTCACGTCGGCGCCCGAGGCGATCAGCCCCCGGCCCGCGGTCTCAGTGGATCCGACTGATACCCCGGTCTCGGTCGCAGTCCCGGTACCGGTAGTCGGGTTGGGTCAAGGCCAGCAAGCAGAGGAAGCAGATGACCAACGACCGCGATCTCCGTCGAGCTGCTCGCCGCGCAGCAGCGGGCTGCCGGTCGGCGCTACTACGAGTCGATGGACACCATGATTTTTCCGGTCGCGTTACTGGGCCTCACCAGCAGCGGGAGACCAGCCCGAGAGGCCGCCGGCACGCGGTTCTGCCGCATTCTGGGCACTGTTCGGGCGGTGCCGGTAGCTCGACGGTGGGCGTCGATGCATCGAGCCGAACGGCGGTCCCGTTGACCCGGCCGGTTTGGATGGCTCGGCCTTTCCGGCCGCCGGCGGACAGGTTGCAGCGAGCGTGCGACCAGCCGAGGTAGGTGTGGCCGTCGGCGGCGTGGTCGAGGTGGATGGGCTGGACGGGTTCGAGCTGCCGGCCGCACCTTGCGCACGGCTTGCCGTAGGCCTGGTCCCGCTCGGACGCGCGCTTGCGCTGGTGCTCCCCGCCGTACCGGCCGGAGGTCGACTGCTGGCCGCGGGCGCGCTTGCAGGCCGGGCACCACCAGGCACCGGTGACGACGGCCTGGCACCCCTTGCAGTACCGGGTTCCCATACGGTGAGTCTGTACCGCTCACCTGTATCGATCCAGTAGCCTGTGCACATGGCGGATGCGCAGACCACGGCTGCGTCTCGGGACCTGCTGCGGGCGCGGTGGGGTGATCAGCGGGTGCGCTCGTTGGTCGCCGAGTTGGAGCAGCGCCGCGAGCAGCTGACCGACCCTGCGCTGCGGGCCCGGGTGGCGGCGCTCGCCGAGCCGACCGAGCAGGAGGACTGATGCAGTCGACCGATCAGATGGCGCCCGGCCTCGCGGAGACCGAGCTGCAGGCCACGGCGGCGCTGGCCGCCGCGCAGGCGCAGTCCGACGTCCGGCAGGCCGAGGCGCGGACGTTCATCCAGGACCACGGCCACCAGGTGGTCGGCGGCCACGCGCCCGTCACGCAGGGGCAGGACCAGAGAGGACGGCAGGCATGACCTCGAGGAGGCTGGCGGCCTGGGTCGCCGAGACCCGGGAGGACCTGCGCCTCGCCCGGGAGGCCCGGGCCGAGCAGGAGGTGCGGGCGGCCGCACTGCACCAGCGGGCGGCCAACGCGGCGCTGATGCGCCACCCGGAGCTGTCCACGGTCGATCTGGCGATGGGCCCCGGCGGGGTCGATCACCTCGACGTCATCGCGGGCGCCTTCACCGACGCGGACCGGGAGGACCGGGCGCAGCGCCGGCAGCGGGCCGAGGTGCTCGCCGAGCGGCGCCTGCGGTCGTCGGTGCCGGTCGGTCGGACGCACGCCGAGGTGCTCTCCGACTACCTCACCTGGTCGGACTGGATCGACCGGGCCGAGGGCGCAGCGACGGCGCCGTGACCGGCGCGGGCGTGAAAGTCACCGGCCGCGGGCTCTCGGTCATGCCTCACCGCGGCTGGAGCCATGCCGGCGAGCGCGAGCGCAGGCCTTCCTTCGCGCACAGACCCGGCAGCGCCCGCCGGGCCGCTCGGACCCTCCTGCCAGGGGGTCCGGGCGGACCAGGCCCGACCGTTAGGCGGTGATGCCCGACCGCCAAGACGATCGAGACGCTCGGCGTGAAGACCGTCAAGTGGGCGCGATCGCCGCCAGCGTCACCCAGGCCGCGCCTGGTGCCGCCCCTGCAAGTACAAGCCGCCAGACGGTTCATGGGGGTCTGTGGATCATGGGCCCGTCCGACCCACCCCCCGGGGCCCGTCGTGCACGTATCCGGGCGGAATTCCGGTCTCCCTCGAGCTCGCTACACGAAATGTAAGGCCGGAAACCACGGTCGTCACTTCCGCCAGCTGCCGCTCTAGACCACCGAGCTCCTCGATGGTCTGAGCGGGGACGACGTCTGTGCTCCTGGACGGAACCCGCTGCGTCGTTGATATCGATCGTCCGGTCGAGATGGTGCCACAGCATCCCAACCTCGCCTGTGATGACCGTGGCGGGTGCGGTTTCCCACCTGCGATGGACCGAGAGCCTCTGGTTCGAAGTTCTCCTTCTCGGTCAGCCGGCGACATGGTCGCGCGTCCCGCGCACGGCGCCATGTCTTGCTTCGTACGAACAGCGACAATGCGGGAGCCTAGCGGGGCTCGGGCGAAGGTAGGATGGCCGTCGAGCGGGGGTGATGTCTGTGCACCGAATCTTCGTTGGCAGTTCCACGGAAGCTATCGGACTCGCGCGCAGTGTGGGGGTGGCGATAGCTGCTGCCGGCATGACTCCCATCGTCTGGGATACCCGCGCCTTTCCCGTAGGTAGCACACTCTTGGAGCGGATAGAGGGTCTTGCGGACGAGTTCGAGGGGGCGGTTCTACTCTTCACACCGGACGTTCACTCGGTGAGGAGCGGCCGCACGACCCACGAACCCACCTCAAATGTCATGTTCGAGTACGGCTATCTTAGTGCCCGACTGACCCGACGGAGGGTTGCAATATGTCTCTTCGAAGACGCGGTTCTACCTTCCGACCTGCAGGGCGTGAAGGTGATCAAGGCCGGAGCGGTTGGCTACCGAACACCGGCGGCAAGGGGAGTTGGATACAGCACGCCGGAGCTACCAGCCCACGTGATCGATGAGTTGAACTTTTGGCTTAGCGGGCTTCCGCGTCGAGCTGAAGACATTCCACCGGTGGTCCAACTTCACGGGTATTCCGGCACTTGGGATATCGAGACTCGCTTCGAAGTCTGGCGTGGCATGCAGGTCACCCCGCCAAATGAGGTCTTCTGGTACGGCTTCACCTTCCTATTCATTCCGCCCACCGGGCGCGGCGGCAAGGGCACTATGTATGGATCCGCTCATATTGATTGGGCGGGATACCGTTCCCGGTACGATGTGGTAAATGAGGTCAGGGAGGCCACTGTGGACGACCACGGCTCGCTCACCCTGCGAGTTTTGATTGTGCGGCGTCATCTGGTATTTGAGGAGGGAACGGTGCCGGACAATCGGCTCCACGCCTATCTGCCGGACAAAGAGTTCTACGTCCACCTCGCACCTGTGCGGGGAGAGCCTAGAGAGCTTCGCGGTCTACACAATTATACGCGCGGGATGGAATCCTATCAGGCAGCAGTGGAGCGGTATCATCACATTGAGTAAGCTCTCGCGAGCTACACCGTCACTGGTGGCGTAACACACCCTGGAGTATGGTCACACGTGCAGGGGAAATCACTGCCAATAACGAGTGATCCGCAGCCCACATGCAATTCGTCGATCTTCATGACCTACCTCGTGGGTCCCATTTGCAGCAGGCTTCGATTGCTGCCTCGGCGCAATGGGTGTACGCAAGATATGGCATCCGACTCTCGGCAGAGTCGGTCGCTTGTGACGCCGCAGCGAGCGTCATCAGGTCAACGCACGCCTGTCACCAGGCGTGACCGCTGGGCGCATGGTTACCCCCACGGCCTGACGCTCCGACCATGCCGAGCCGCCCGCTGTCCCCGGACCGTCACGCGAGCACGCAGCTGCACACCCGCATCGACGTCGAGGCGATCGCTGTCACCAAGGGCGTGACGGACCGCGGCGCTCGTCGAGGACGCTGACCGCGGCTCCGACGAGCCGCTTCGTGTGAGAACGGGGACGGTCCGGCATGACCGGACCAGAGCACTACGAGATGGCCGAGCGGTTGCCTACGGCCGGTCGGCCAGACGAGACGGCCTCCGGCATGTAGCAGGCACCCATCCCACGCTCGGTGGTTCAGGGCGCCTGGAAGACCGCTACCACCTTCGGGTCCCCGGGCGTGTATCGGCTCCCGCCACCAGTTCCGCCACGCGTGCTCCAGCCGCAGGTCGGCGCGGCCGGCCTCCGCGACCAGTTCCGCCACCGCCATCGGCCGGAGGTGGACGTTGCGGACACGCACCGAGCCGTCCGGGCGGATCGCGGTGAACTGGTGGACCAACCGCTGGGTGGCCGGGTCGTAGCGGCTTCGCCGTTGGAAGCGGATTCCGTGCTGATCCCACTCCCGGCCGGCCGCGTACCCCGCTGGGTTGATCTCGTGCTGGTCCACCACGAGCCGGCCGCCGGGGGTGAGCCGCTTCGCAGCGGTGCGCAGGAAGGCCGCCTGCTGTTCGGCGTTCGGCAGCACCCACAGCGAGTTCGCGATGATAGCGATAAGTGAGAAGGCCTCGTTCCCGCCAATGTCGGGCAGTACTTCCACCCGCGTCTGGACTAACCCCGCCGGGTCTTTCGCCCGGAGCCGCGCGAGCATGGCGGGTGACGCGTCGGTTGCTACCAGCCGTAGCCCATGCCGGGTCAGCGGAATGGCCAGGCGGCCGGTCGCCGCGGCGACGTCAAGCACTGGCCCGGGACCGGCCAGGCTGGCCACCGCCTCCACCATTACGGTCGTCTCGGCTGGGTCGGTGGTCTCGAGCTCGTCGTAGTCATCCGCCCACTCTTGCCCGAACAGTTCCGGGCTAACGTCCAAGCCCGGATCGGGCACCGCCGACATCGCGACCTCCAGCACTTCCTGATCGGTGCCACAAACCATACTGTCCGTAAGCGCCCTACCCACACAGAGCGCGGCCTCGCCGCCGCGCGAGCCCGCCCATGGCGCATCCGTTCTGCGCACGGGTTGCAGAGAACCGACAAGCCCTTCACGGCCGGCGGAGCGATGCCACGCTGCGGCCATGCCGCCACATCGAGACGTTGAGAGCGACCTACGGCATCGGCTGGCCCGGGACGCGCAGATCGGCGTGGCGCAGCTGCGCCACGGCAACCTGACGACCCCGGACTCGGTGATCGACTATCTGGTCGAGCGGTCCTTCGGCAGCGCCGACCGGATCCTCGACGCGCGGGACCTGCTCGGCGAACCGGACCTGGAGGCCCGGGCACTGCTCCTCATGGCCTCACGCCGGGCTGCTGACCCGATCCCGCCGGGACCGCCGAAGCCGTTCGCAGCGGCGGACGCGCCGCGACCCGACGCGAGGACGGACCAGCATGACCGGACCTGAGCACTACCGGAGAGCAGAAGAACTCATCTACGACTCCTCGACGTACAACACCGTCGAGCGCGCAGGAGTCTTTCTCGCGGTGGCGCAGGTGCACGCCACGCTCGCGATGGCCGCCGCCGCCGCGGGAGACAGTCCGACCTGGCAGCAGGCAACCAGTGCGCCGCCGCCGATCCGGCGCGAGCCGCCCAGGACCGAGTCGCGGCCGGGCGGGCTTCGGGAGGAGAGCGCGCGGCGGCAACGTGCGCAGGGAATCAACCCCCTCACCGACCGGTGAAGATCAACGGGGTTACGCGTTCCGTCTACGCCGACCTGATCCGCCGCACCTGCTGCAGTTGCGCCAGGCCCGGCCGGTCGGGGAGCTGCGCCGGCCGGTGCCTTTCGCGATCGAGTTCAGCGCGCGGCGCGGGTGGAGAATGCTCGCGGTCGATACGGATCGGAGGCGGCCATGGCTGAGTCCGGAGCCCCGCGGCGGGTGCTCGCCGCCCAGGAGCACCCCGAGGCGGTGTGGGCCCCGGGGTTGCTTGTGCTGGTCGCGGTCGGGCTCGTCGCCGGCTGGGTCTTGAGGGAAAGATGGGACCGCGCGATGAGGTGGGACCGCGCGATGAGGTGGTGATCACGTCCTCGCTACCCATTCGCGCTGCTTTGAGGGGTGGTACACAGGGCGAGGAGCACGGTCAGGGTGTTCACGGGCTCTCCGGTGATCGGCTGCTAGGGAGCTGAGTTCGCAGGTCAGGACGGGTGTTCGGGCCGCTAGCGGTGCTGCTAGACCTAGCGGGCCGGCTGCTGGCCGGGCTCGTCGGTGTCGTCTCGCTCGGCGACTGGGGGGTTGCGGGTCTCGCCGTCAGCGCTATCGGCCGGTCTGGCGTGGTGGTTGGGTGAATGGGCGGACCTGAGGCAGGGCCAGCGCGGCTGCAGCGCTTCGGGTGCGAACCCCGGTGCGGTCGAAGATGTGCTCCATGTGCTTGGCCACGGTGGACACCGAGATGAACAGAATCCGGGCGATGTCCGCGTTGCTGTAGCCCTGCGCCACGAGTTGGAGGACCTCCAGTTCCCGCGGGCTCAGTTGCGGAATCCCATGGCGCCTGCGTTCGGCGTCGAGGTAAACCTCGTACAGATGTGGCCGCAGCAGTTGGAGGGCCAGCCGATCCCGTTCGCTGAAGTCACGGTTGTCGCGCCAGAAGGCTATCCGTAGGACCCGGCCTGGCCCAGCTGGGAGCGGAACAAGGATCGAATATCTGTCCGGGCTGTCCCTCGCCACGTACTGGATAGAAAGGTGCGTTCTTCAACTCGCATGCGGTGTAGAAGTCGGACCAGCGGATCACGCTCGTCGTGTCGCCGGTGCGGACCGGGTAGCTGTACGGCAGAAACTTCTCGCGAAGCTCCCACCGTGAAAGGTCGTCGTCGGTGTTCTCGTGGTCGTCAAAGTCGTGGAAGCGGTCGCCACCGTCCTCGATGGCCTGCCAGGTGAGCGCCCGACGTCGCTGCACGTCGAACTCGTCCAGTTGAACAATGGCACTGGGAATGAGTTGGAGTAGCTGGTCGAACGCGGCCCAGGGCATCGCCGGACCGGGGTCGTCGCGCAGGCCGTCTTCGACGACGGCGGTGAGGGCCCGTAGGTCCCGCTCGCGGAGTAGCCCAGAGGCAGCCATGGCCGCCTCCTCCCGTGTGGTGCACCAACGGTACGCCCGCTGTCACCTGGAAATACGCATCGATACGAATATCGCTGGGACCTGCCGCGGCGCACGCTCAGCATCGCCGCCGAACCTTCCGGCGGCATCCCGGACCCAGAGTCCAGGAGGACCAGAGCAGCCCGGCCATGCACAAGCGTGGTCGACCGCTCGGAGAGCAGACGCCGTGTCCACCGCAACGCCCACCGCAACGCCGGCCGCAACGCAGGCCAGCCTCCCGTCCCGCGCCGCCGTCCGCTGGTACCAGCTCGCCGTGATCGTCCTCGGCCTGGCCCTAGCGGCGGTGACCGCACTGGCCATCTCCTTCGCCCTCAACCAGTCCACCGCCCGGGACCGTCCACCCCGGACCCGTCACCGAGCAGCCCTGCTGGCAGTCGCAGGTCGCCTGCTGACCGCACCGGCCCACGCCGTGCCGCGCAGACGCCAGACGCTAGTTGGCAGGTCAGATGTGGTGCCGGCCGGCTACCAGGCACTGTTAGACCTAGCGGGCCGGCCGGACCCTCAATCAGATCGGCGACCGGTGGAGACGCACGGGCAGCGGATCGCCTGTGGGCGGTGCTGATCCACATCATGTCCAAGCGGCACTAACCCTTATCGCGTAGGCGCCCAGACCACGGGCAGCGTGTGCGGGGCGAGCCCGGGCGGCACGGGACGGATCTTCTTCGCGTTCTCCGCCATCTGAGCCTTCGTCGTGCCGGTGACGGCCGACCGGTCCAGCACCGGGACCGACGCCTTGTCCACGGCCGGCGCAGGGTGACGCGGCGGGGTTGGTGCGGCTGCGGCGGCTGTGGGCAGCGCGACGACGGGGACCGCGGTCAGCAGCACGACGATGCGCTTGATCATCCCGGTCCCTTCCGTCGGCGACTGCAAGTGACCGTACCGAATTCGACCGTACGAGAAAGAGGCACCGTGAGGAGAGCTCTGCTGGTGCTGGCAGGCCGCTCTCACCGCCTGATGCTCCTCGGTGACCGGCTGAGATGAGTTCTTCATTCTCGACCTGTCCGAACAGAATCGGTCTAGCGTGCCAAGGCACGCCGGCCCGCCTCTAGGCCGCCCCCGCGCCGGGGGCGGGTCGCGCATTTGATCGCTTCTGACACCGCCGCGGCCCCGCCTGCCGGAAGCTGACGGCGACTTTGTACGTACTGCCGCTGCCAAACCCGGGTGTCAGTCTCGGCTTCGCTGCCGCCACCTCTGGGCAAACCGTTCTAGCGATCCCGCTCTGAGCCGGGGGGCGGAGCGGGATCGCGCATACTCGCTTATTCCGGTGCCCACGGCAGCGACCTGCCTTGGGCCGCCAGCGCTCGGGGCGGGTCGCCCTCCGACGGTGTACGTGGTGCCCGCGGACTGCGGCAGCAGGCGACCCGCCCCAGGTCGGACGTAATCTCGCGTGCCGGTAGGAGTCACCCTTCCCAGCGACCCGCTTCAGGTTGGCCCCCCCGACCTGGGGCGGGCGCCCTTTGGGTCGCGTCGCAGGTGCCTGAGTCGGCAGGCGACCCGCCCCAGGCGACGGGGGGCACCCAGGACGGGCCGCGTGGCACCTCGCCCTGGCCTTGACGGGGAGAGGCCGGGTCGGGGTCCGGCGGGGTCCGCGCGGCCAGGACGAGGGCGTTCAGATGGGATGCACAATCCGGGCCGGCGTGACGCGGCTGCGCTTCACCAGGAAAGAGCCGATTAGGGGAACCGGTAGGACGCCCGCTTGGCATGCTTGCGACGTCACTGCACCCGACAGCCGGCTCGTCCGATACGAAGCCCGAACCGACGCACCGCTGCTGGTGTTGTCGGTCTGCTTCATCGCCGTGTACTCGTTGCAGGTCGCTGCCCCGGGACTGCCGGCTGGGCTGAGGTTCGTCATCGACGCGATTTCGTGGGCGATCTGGGCGCTGTTCGCGGTCGATCTGGCGATACGCGTGTGGCTCTCGGAGCGGCGACTGCGCTACGTGCTGACTCACCCTGTCGATGTGCTCGTTGTGCTGCTGCCGGCGCTACGTCCGTTGCGGGTGCTGCGCGTGTTCACTGCCGGGCAGGCGCTCGTGACCCGCGGCGGCCGTTTCTCCGTGATCCGCTCCACTCAGGCCGTCGTGACAGCGGCAGCAATCCTCATCCTCATTGCGGCCCTGTCGGTGCTCGACGCCGAGCGTGACGCCCCGGGGGCGCACATCACCACGTTCGCCGACGCGCTGTGGTGGGCGGCGACCACCGTGACCACGGTCGGGTACGGCGACACGTTCCCGGTCACCGGCACCGGTCGCCTGGTCGCGGTCGCGCTCATGGTGGTCGGCATCTCTCTGGTCGGCGTCATCACCGCCACCATCGCGGCCTGGTTCCTCGACCAGACCAGCGGCGCGGCCACAGCCGAGCGCGCCGATCTGGCCGAACGACTCCAGAGGGTGGAAGCCACCCTCGCCGAGATTCACGCCGCGGTGCGCGCCAGCAGCCCAGAACTCCCAGTACGCACGACCAATGGACAGCCCGCGACCCCGCCCGGCCAGTAGCCGAACGGGGTCGCCGGGGTCGCGCTGCTCAGTCCGTGGGCCGGTCGTACGTCCACATCGCGGCGAGCACGGCGCGGGCTTCCGCCGGGGTGGTGCCGGCCGTTCCCAGCATCGCCCACGCCACCGCGTCGAGCGTGTCGACGAGCACGCTGCAGGCGAAGGGCGGGATGAGCGTCGCGGTGCCCAGGATCGCTGCGCCCAGCGCCCGCCGGGCAGACGTGGACAGCGGACGTGGCGGTAGCGGGTTGGGTAGGTTCTGATCAGGCATTCCAGGGCCTCCCTGGGGTGTCCAGGGCCCGGCCGGCGCTCTAATCGCCGTGTCGGGCCCGCCTTCGGTTGGTGAGCCGTCTACTGCTCGGCCGGCCGGTGGTCCGCGCGCAGTCCGCAAAAAGTCCTCAGGACGTCCGCACGGGGCCAACGGCTGCCAACGGCTGCCAACGGCAGAGCCGCAGGTCAGACCGGCTACCCGTACGCAGCCAACGCCAGCAAGCAGAGCGGGGAGAGTTCGAGCTCTACTACGACATCTAGACCGCCCCTCCGACGAGGCCCTGGTCAGGGATTTCCGGCACTGCCCTGACCGGGGCTTCGGCCTGTCCAGGGGTTCGGGCTGGTGACTCGACCCACCGGCCCGCTGCGGGCACCCGGTGAGGCGACTCACCACGTCGGACCGGGCTCGACGTGGGAAAATCGTGGCGGCGGCGGTAAGTGTGCCGTCGCTCCGGACGAGACGCGCCGTACCCGGACTGGACAAGACGACGCTCCGAGGAGCTGTCGTGAGTCAGGTCATCCAGGTCGTCGGGTCGCTGCTGGTGCTGGCCGCCTTCGCCGCCGCGCAGCGCGGGCTGCTCGATCCGAAGTCCGTCGTCTACCTGGTGCTCAACCTGGTGGGATCGGCCACGCTCGCCGTCGAGGCGCTGCTCGTCGCGCAGTGGGGCTTCCTGCTGCTCGAGGGCGTCTGGGCGCTGGTCTCCGCGGCCGGGTTGGTCGCCGTGCGCCGCCGGCCGGCGGGTTCTGGTTCTCCGGCCACCCCTGACCCGGGAGACTGCCGCGGTGGCACCCGGCTCCGGCAGGACCGCGAGCCTGATGGCGGTACGGGCTCGGCTCGCCGGCGTGGTCGATCGCGGCGCGGATCGACTCAGCGCGGCACCAGGTCGGCGGCGGCCCGGACGAGGACGGCGGTGACGTCGCGGGCGAAGTGGACGTCGCAGGAGCGGTCGCCGGCGGTGAGCGCCGCCAGCGCGACCACGGCGGCCGCCACCGCGTCGGTCACCGGCGGCACCGAGCCCCAGCCGGGCGTGCCGTAGAACGAGACGTCCCAGGTCGTGACCGGCGAGGCCAGGCTCAGCGTCATCGTGCTGACCGCGCCCGACGTGTGGGTGAGCAACGCGGTCGCCGTCTGGTGCGGCCCCAGCGCGGCCGAGACGCCGGCGATCGGGCCGAGGACCGGGATCAGCAGGGACAGCGCGTGCGGGCCGACGTCCCACAGGCCGCCGTACTCGTGCCGCCACGGCGAGGCGTCGTACGGCGTGCCGCCGACCGAACCGAGCAGCGTCGCCCGACCGCCGTCCCAGCCGCCGGTCGCGGCCGCCTCGCGCAGGAAGTCCACCGCCGGCGGGTTGAACCGGCTGGTGAAGAACACCACCGAGCCGACGCCGGTCGCGTCGACCGCGGCCACCACCTCGTCGGCGGCCTCCACGGTCAGCGCCAGCGGCTTGTCCAGGAACAGGTGCTTGCCGGCCCGGGCGGCCCGGGCGGCGAGCGGCGCCTGCACGTGCGGCGGGAGCGCGATCGCGACCGCGTCCACCGCGGCGATCAGCTCGTCGACGTCCTCGTACGGGCGAATGCCGTAGCGGTCGGCCAAGACCGCGGCCTTGGCCGGGTCCCGGCCCCACACGCCGGCCAGCGTCGTGCCCGGCGCCGCGACCAGCGCCGCCGCGTGCGTCTCCGCGGCCCAGTAACCCGTGCCCAGCAGCCCGAACCTCATGCGCCTACCCTGCCCTACTCGCCAGCGCCGGGTCACGAGGTCCGACCGGGAGTGAACCACCCTGGGTCGGGCGGGCCACGCCGGCGTCACCCCGGAGCTGCCCGCCGACCTGAGTCAGGCGGGTCGAGCAGGGAGTGACCCCCGGGCCCGGTGAGGGCTGGGCCCGGGGGTCACGGTGGTGCAGGTCGTGCTAGAGCGAGATCCGCTGCCCGACGAAGATCAGGTCCGGGTTCGCGATGGTGCTGCGGTTGCCGGCCCAGATCGCCCGCCAGCCACCGTTAACGCCGTGCGACGCCGCGATCTTGCTCAGCGTGTCGCCGGCCTTGACCACGTACGAGCCGGTGCCGGCCGTGCTGGTGCGCACGGTGGCGTCGCTCCGGTGGGTCCGGTGCTTCTTCGGGTAGTACTTCTGGTGCGTGGTGCCGCTGCTCTGCGAGCGGGTCGAGGACTCCGACCGCTGCGAGGAGCGCGAGCTGCTCTCGGTGTTGCGGTTGGTGTAGCTCGCGGAGGAGCCGGACCGCTTGCCGCACACCGGCCAGGCGCCGATGCCCTGGCCGGCGAGGACCTTCTCCGCGACCGCGATCTGCTGGGACCGGGACGCCCGGTTCGCCGTCGAGGCGTACTTGCCGCCCCCGTAGGCGTTCCAGGTGCCCTGGCTGAACTGCAGGCCGCCGTAGTAGCCGTTGCCGGTGCTGGTCGACCAGTTGTTGCCGGACTCGCACTGGGCAATCGCGTCCCAGTTCACCGAGTCGGCGTGCGCCGGCGCGGACGCCAGCAGCGGGGCGACCGCGGCGACGCCGGCCGTCGCGGCCACGGTGGCGGCCCGGCGGCGCAGCTTCGAGCCGGTCGTGGGCGCACGGTGGCGCCCGGTAGAGCGAGTGCTCATTGGGGTTTCCCTCCACGCCTGCGGAGTCAGCTGTCGGGTTCGGACGAGGTAGCCCGGCCGCGGATCTGGGCGGCTTCACCCCGAGGCGCTCATTCGCGCCGAGGAACGTGGGTCCCCCGCTCCTGCCTGGTGTTCGCGTCCCGGGCGGCGGCGGCAGGACTCGGCGTTCCGGCCCGGGTGTCCTCGGAAAGGACGGCGCCGACCGTAAGCAGCATTCGGGACGTGGTGACAAACGAGGGCGGCCTAAGTGTGACCACCGTCACGAACGATTTGTCGGTTTCGCCGGTTTTCAACCGATTCTCATGTCGGCTGCGTCACGCTCCGCGTACGTCCACAGCGCAAGCTGAATCGGTCCAGGGTCACTTGGCGAGCTTGCAGAGCGCTTGGCCGCTACGGACAGCAACCTGGGTCTGCCGCGCCGCGAGCTCGACGGTGGTCTCGCTGGAGTCGCCCATGGCGTCGACGAGGTCCCGTCCGGCGGACACGACCGGCTGCAGCTCGCTGCGGTCGTCGACCGCGCTCGCGAGCTTGTCGACCGTCTGGCGGACCTGCGGGAGCAGCGCCTGGCGCTGCTCGGCGTTGTCGGCGAGCTTGCCGGCGAGGTCGTCCAGGGTCGTCATCGAGCCGTCGCTCGCCTGGCAGGTCGAGCGCAGCCCGGCGCCGATCGACGCGGCCGAGCTGCGGATGCCGGCGCCGATCGAGGCGGCCGAGCTGGCCGCCTCGCCGGCGCCGTTCTGGACGTCGGAGCAGCCGGCCAGGGCGAGCATCGAGCCGGCGGCGGCAAGGGCGGCGAGAGCGGCACGCATCCGGGCAGCCTAGGGAATCGGGCTAACCGCGGGGCCCGGCTCAGGGCGTGTCGTCGGTGATCGGCGCGCCCATCGACCGCAGCACGGCGCTGGTCCGGTTCCGGGAGAACGGCGGGGCCAGCCGGACCACATCCTGCGGCGCCTGGACGAACGTCGGCACGTAGCCCACCCGGCGCACCGCGTACCGGCCGCCGGGGCCGGGGGCGATCGTGACCCGGACGATCACGCCGTCCCGGTGCGGCGGCGCGGTTCCCTCCCCCGGCATCAGCGCCTGCTGGGCGAGCAGGTTGCCGAGCCCGAACACGACCCACCGCCCGTCCGGCCGGCGCTGGATCGGCTGCACCACATGGGCGTGGTGCCCGATGACCAGGTCGACGTCCGGCGAGCGCATGCACCGCGTCCACCACGTCCCGCTGGTACGCCGAGGGCGTCTGCACCTTCTCCGTGCCGAAGTGCAGGCTCACCACGACGAACTGCGCGCCGGCCCGGCGGATCGCGGCGGCGTCGGCGCGGATCCGGGCCGGGTCGATGAGGTTGACCGACCACGGGGTCGGCGCGGTGAAGCCGTTCAGGCCGTACGCGTAGGCCAGGTGGCCGATCCGGACACCCCGCACCTGGTAGATGGTCCACCGGGCGGCCTCGGCGGCCGACCGGGCGCTGCCGACGTGCCGGATGCCGACCCGGTCGAACGTGTCGAGGGTGGCCTCGATGCCGGCCAGGCCCTTGTCGACGGTGTGGTTCGACGCGGTCGTGCAGGAGTCGTAGCCGGCCGCCTTCTCCGCCTGGGCCAGCTGGAAGGGCGCGGCGAACGTCGGGTAGCCGGACAGGTCGCTGTTGTCGGCCGAGATCGGCGTCTCCTGGTGGCAGACCGCCCAGTCGGCGGCGCGGATGACCGGCGCGACCTCGGCCAGCATCGGGGTGAAGTCGAAGCCGTCGCCGCCGGCGTCGCGGGCGGCCTGGGCCCGCAGCTCGTCGCTGACGAGCATGTCGCCGGAGAAGGCGAGGGTCACCGCCGGCGGCGCCGGTCGGGCTCGGCGGTCGGGCTCGCCGTCGTGGCGGCGGCCGGCGTCGGTGCCGCGGTCGTCGTCGGCCCGCTCAGCGTCGGCCGCTGCGCCGGCCGAGCACGCCGCGCGGCGGCGAGGACCGCACGGCGCGCCGGCGATCACCGCGTCGGGTCCGCACAGCGCGACACCGCCACGCCCGCCCCCGCCCCGCACCGCCCGCCGCGCCGATCACGATGCGCGCCGGCTCCCGGAAGGCCGCTGGTGCGGCGGCGACGGGCCGCGCAGTGCGACGGCGGGCGCGGTGCGGGTCAGTCGTAGAAGACGCGCTCGACGACTGCGCGGGCGCGGCGGGTGGCGCGGCGGTAGTCGTCCAGGAACTGGCCCGGGTCCCGTCCGGGCGGGTAGCCGACCACCCGCATGACCCCGGCCAGGTCCTTGCCCGCGCCCGGGCAGCTGGTCCGACGGCCGGCCGCGGACCAGCACGACCGCGTTGCGGGCCCGGGTCGCGATCCGCCACGCCGCCTCCAGCGCCGCGGTGTCGTCCGGCGCGAGCAGGCCGGCGTCCCGGGCGGCGGCCAGCGCCGGCAGCGTCCGGGTGGTCCGCAGCCCGGGCACCCGCGCGCCGTGCCGCAGCTGCAGCAGCTGCACGGTCCACTCGACGTCGGCCAGCCCGCCGCGGCCGAGCTTGGTGTGCGTGGCCGGGTCGGCGCCGCGGGGCAGCCGCTCGGCGTCCATCCGCGCCTTGAGCCGGCGGATCTCGGTGGTCCGCGGCCGGCGTCAGCCCGTCGGCCGGGTAGCGCAGCGGGTCGACCAGCTCGACGAACGCCGAGCCCAGCGCCGGGTCGCCGGCCAGCGGCGCCGCCCGCAGCAGCGCCTGCGCCTCCCAGGGCGAGGACCAGCGCCGGTAGTACGCCTGCGTACGACGCCGAGCGTGCGGACCAGCGGCCCGCTGCGCCCCTCCGGCCGCAGCGCCGCGTCCACCTGCAGCGGCGGGTCCGGCGCGGGCAGCGCGAGCAGCCGGCGCAGCTCCGCGACCACCGCGTTCGCGGCCGCGGTCGGCCTCCGGCTCGTCGGCGCCGGGCAGCGGGTCGTGCACGAACAGCACGTCGGCGTCCGAGCCGTAGCCGGTCTCCGCGCCGCCGAGCCGGCCCATCGCGATCACCGCGACCCGGGTCGGCATCGCGCCGCGGGACAGCTCGACCGTACGGACGGCCGCGTCCAGCGCCGCCTCCGAGCGTCGCCGCGACCACGTCGGTGAGCGCCTCGCCGACCTCGGCCGGCGTCGAGCAGCCCGAGCACGTCGGCGGCGGCGATCCGCAGCAGCTCCTGCCGGCGCAGCGCCCGGGCGGCGCCGACCGCCGCGGCCGGGTCCTCGTGCCGGGCGGCGGCGGCCCGGAACGAGGTCCGCAGCGCCTCGGCCGGCCGCGGCCGCAGCTCGGCGTCGTCGCCGAGGATCCGCAGCGCCTCCGGGGCCCGGCTCGAGCAGCTCGGCGACGTACCGGCTGGTGCCGAGCAGCTGCGCCAGCCGCTCGGTCACCTGGCCCTCGTCCCGCAGGAACCGCAGGTACCAGGGCGAGTTGCCGAGCGCCTCGGACACGGTCCGGTACGCCAGCAGGCCGGCGTCCGGGTCCGGCGCGTCGGCCAGCTCGTGCAGCACCACCGGCAGCAGCGCCCGCTGGATCACCGCCCGCCGGGACACCCCGGCGGTCAGCGCGGACAGGTGCCGCAGCGCGCCGTCCGG
Source organism: uncultured Actinomycetota bacterium (assembly GCA_963770145.1). GTDB lineage: Bacteria > Actinomycetota > Actinomycetes > Mycobacteriales > CADCTP01 > CADCTP01. Next base: position 989,091 of record CAVYOJ010000014.1, read on the forward strand.
GGTCGGCGAAGCCGAGCGCCTCCAGCCGGCGGGCCGCCTGCTCCGGGGACAGCCGCAGCTGGTCGCTCGGCACCCGGGCCACCGCGTGCAGCAGCGGCCGGTAGAACAGCTTCTCGTGCAGCCGGCGCACCTCGCGGGCGTGCAGCGCCCACTCCGCGGCGAACACCGCGACCGCGTCGCCGCGGGCGTCCGGCCGGTAGCCCATCGCCCGGGCCAGCCAGCGCCGGCCGGCGCGGTCGCCGTCGCGTCGTCCGGGACCAGGTGGGTGCGGCGCAGCCGCTGCAGCTGCAGCCGGTGCTCCACCGTCCGCAGCAGGTCGGTACGACGAGGTGAGCGTGGCGCGCGTCGTCCCGCCCGACGTACCCGCCGGCGGACAGCGCCTCGAGCGCCGCGAGCGTGCCGCCGACGCGCAGCGACTCGTCCGCCCGTCCGTGCACCAGCTGCAGCAGCTGGACGGCGAACTCGACGTCGCGCAGCCCGCCCGGGCCGAGCTTGATCTCCCGGGCGGCGACGTCCGGCGGCAGGGTGTCCTCGACCCGCCGGCGCATCGCCTGCACGTCGGCGACGAAGTGCTCGCGCTCGGCCGCGGTCCACACCAGCGGCGCCAGCGTCTCGACGTACGCGGCCCCGAGGGCGAGGTCGCCGGCGACCGGCCGCGCCTTGAGCAGCGCCTGGAACTCCCAGGTCCGGGCCCAGCGGCGCGTAGTACGCCTGGTGGCTGGCCAGCGTCCGGACCAGCGGGCCGAGCTTGCCCTCCGGCCGCAGCGCCGCGTCCACCGGCCAGGCCACCTGCCCGCAGACCCGGACCATGTCGCTGGCCAGCCGGGTCGCCACCTCGCAGGTCGCCGCTCGGCGACGAAGACCACGTCGACGTCGGAGACGTAGTTGAGCTCCCGGCCGCCGCACTTGCCCATCCCGATCACGGCCAGCCGGGCCTCGGCGGCGCGCCGGCCGCAGCCCGGCCAGCGCGACCGCGAGGCCGGCCGACAGCGTGCGGTCGGCGAGGGTCGGCCAGCGTCGCGACCGACCTCGTCGACGCCGATCTCGCCGGCCAGGTCGCGGGCGGCCAGCACGAGCAGGTGCCGCCGGTAGGCCGGCCGCAGCTCGGCGACCACGTCCTCGCCGGCTGCCGCGGGCCGGCGCCGCCGCGGGTGCCGGTCGGCGGGTCGGCCGGGTCGGCGCCGACCACCCGGAGCAGGTCGGGCAGCCCGGGCGGTCCGGTCAGCAGCCGCCAGTCCGCCGGGTTGCGCGGCCAGGTGGTCGCCGAGCGCGGCGCTCGCGCCGAGCACCGCGACCAGCCGGGCGAGCGCAGCACCGGGTCGGTGCGCAGCGGCGGCGAGCAGGTCCGGCTCGGCGATCCGGGACAGCGCGAGCAGCGCGAGGTCGGGGTCGGCGGCCCGGCCGAGCGCGGAGACGACCGCGGCCGCGCCGTCGTCGGCCGGGTCACCGTCGGCCCACAGGCCGAGGCCGTCCGGCGCCGGCCCGAGCAGGGTGCCGGCCCGCTCGGCGTCGGCGAAGCCGAGCCGGGCCAGCCGCAGCACCCGCCGCTCGGCCGTCTCCACCGGCCAAGCCAATCACGCCGCCCGGCACGCGCCGAGGGAGTGCACGCGCACGACCTCGGCGAACCGGGCCGCGAACGGCTGCCAGACCTCCTCGAGGTCGGCGTGCACCGCCTCCAGGTCCCAGCGGGCCAGCGCGGCGTCGACGTCCCAGCCCGGCCGCGGCCAGCCGGTCCCGGTCGGCCTCGGCCCAGTCCCGCACCATGTCCGGCGTCGTCTCGATGTGGAACTGCAGGCCCCACGCGGTCTCGCCGACCCGGAAGGCCTGGTTCGCGTACCGGGTGGAGGACGCGAGCAGCGTCGCCCCGGCCGGCAGCTCGGTGATCTCGTCCCAGTGCCACTGCAGCACGTCCGGGGTGAACGGCACCGGGCCGAACAGCGGGTCGCCCGGCGCTCACGTCCCGCTTGGCCACCAGCGCCGGCCCGAACTCCGGGCCCTCGTCGGCCGGCTTGACCTGACCGCCGAGCGCGGCGGCGAGCAGCTGGCCGCCCAGGCAGATCCCGAGCGTCGGGACCTGCTGCGCGACCGCCGCGCGCAGCAGGTCCCGGGTCGCCGGCAACCACGGCGCCGCGTCGTCGTCGTACGCGCCCATCGCGCCGCCCATGACCAGCAGCCCGGCGAACCCGCGCAGCGACGGCAGCGGGCTCCCGTCGTACGGCGAGCGCACGTCGAGCAGCAGACCGGCCCCGGACAGCCAACCACCGAGCCGGGCGACCGACTCGGTGGGGCTGTGCGTGATCGTCAGAACCGTGGGCAGCTGCACGCCCAGAAGGTTACTGACCGATCGTCGGGATGAACTTGGGCGGCTGGCGCACCTGGGTGCCCTGCTCGAACGCGTACGCGAGCTTGACGAGGTTGGCCTCGCCGAACCGGGGGCCGATGAACGACACCCCGACCGGCAGCGGGCCGGAGAAGCCCGGCCGGCACCGTGATGTTCGGGTAGCCGGACGCCGCCGCCGGCGATCGACGAGCCGACCGAGAACGCGTCGCCCTGGCCGAGCGTGGTCACCCACGCCGGGCTGTTCGTCGGCGGCCATGATCGCGTCCAGGTGGTAGCCGGCGCGAGCGTCTCGTCGATGCTCCGCCGCGGCCAGCGCGGTCGCGGTCGCCCGCTGCTGCAGGTACGCCGGGTCGGTCAGGTCGCCGGACGTCGCCTGCGCCTGCTCGAAGATCTCCTGGCCGAAGAACTGCAGCTCGCTCCGCCGCGTGCGCGTTGTTGAACGCGATCAGCCCGGCCAGGTCCTTCGGGTGCGTGCCCGGGCCGGGCGGCCAGGTAGGCGTTGATGTCGTGCTTGAACTCGTATTCCAGCAGCGCGGGGAACTCCGTCCGCGCCGATCTCGTCCTGGAACGGCAGGTCGATCGTCGACGACGGTGGCGCCGAGCCGGGTGAGCGCGGCCCTGGCCTGGTTGAGCACCGCCAGCGTCTCCGGGCGTGCCGTCGGCGCCGGTGCCGGCGATCCACAGCCCGATCCGCTTGCCCCGCAGGCGCGTCCGGGCTCAGGCCCTTGAGCAGGTCGACGTTCAGGAACGGCGCGGCGTCGTCGGTCGCGGCGTCGCGTCGGGTCGATCGCCGCGCAGCACCGACGAGGGTCAGCGCCGCGTCCACGACGTGCTTGGCGATCGGGCCGGCGGTGTCCTGCTCGGCCGAGATCGGCACCACGCCGGACCGGCTGACCAGGCCGAGCGTCGGCTTGATGCCGACCACGCCGTTCTGCCCGGACGGGCAGACGATCGAGCCGTCGGTCTCGGTGCCGATCGCGACGGTGGCCAGGTTGGCCGCGACGCCGGCGCCGGAGCCGGAGGACGAGCCGCACGGGTTGCGGTCCAGCACGTACGGGTTGTTGGTCTGGCCGCCGACGCCGGACCAGCCGCTGCGTGGAGTTCGTCGAGCGGAAGTTGGCCCACTCGGACAGGTTGGCCTTGCCGATGATCACCGCGCCGGCCAGCGCGCAGCTTCGCTGGACCAGGAACGCGTCCTTGCCGGCACCGGGCTGCCCAGCAGCGCGAACGAGCCGGCGGTGGTCGGCTGCTTGTCCTGGGTGTCGACGTTGTCCTTGAGCAGGATCGGGATGCCCTCCAGCGGCGAGCGGCGCGCCGTGCCGGCGGCGCTGCTGGTCGCTGGCCGCGGCGATCCGCAGCGCGTCCGGGTTGACCGCGAGGACCGCGTGCAGCCTTCGGGTCGAGCGCGCGCGATCCGGCTCAGGTAGAACCGGGTCAGCTCGACCGACGAGAGCCGGCCGCGGTCCATCGCCCTCTGCAGGTCGGGGATGGTGGCCGACTCCAGGTCGATGCCGTGCAGGACCGGGCGGATGGCGCCCGGGCCACTGTTGGCGGCCGACGGCTTGGCCGGGGCCGCGTTCGCGGGGCTCGACCAGCCCTACGGTCGCGGCCGCCGCGACCGCGAGCAGAGCCACGGTGCGGATCGCGGACGGTCTGGGCACTCGCACACTGTCCTCCGGGCGGGGGTGGCGGAAACCGGATGGACCGGACGGCGCACGGGTCGGCGTCGACCGGCGGGCTCATCCTGCACCTCCGCACGGGTGTAGCACAGCCCCTCGTTCGGCCCAATGCCGGCGCGAGGTCGCAACCGCGCCTCGACCGCGCTCACCCGTTCGGCGCAGGAACATGCCGCCGTGACGACGCGCCGTGACCAGACCGCCGCCCCGGTGCTGCGGACGTGTCATCCGGACTAGGTACCGTGCCCGCGTGGCGGTTCCCGAGACACACACGGTGGCCCCGGCGGGCGCGGTCCGCCTCGCCCGGGGACCGCTGCTCGCGGTGGCCGGCGCGGTCGTCGCGCTCCTGGTCGCGACGAGCTGGCGCTACGGCTTCCATCGCGACGAGCTCTACTTCCTGGTCGCCGGCCAGCATCCCGGACTGGGGCTATCCCGACCAGCCGCCGCTGACCCCGGTGCTGGCCGGGCTGATGGACGAGCTCGGCGGGTCCATCGCTGGTCGTGCTGCGGCTGCCGAGCGCGCTCGCGGCCGGCGTCACCGTGTTCCTGGCCGGGCTGATCGCCCGCGAGATGGGCGGCCGGCGCCGGGCCCAGCTCATCGCCGCGGCCTGCACCGCCGTGTCCGCGACCACGCTGGTCACCGGCCACTTCGTCAGCACCACGACGTACGACGTGCTGTTCTCGGCCGCGCTGACCTGGCTGCTGGCCCGCTCGGTGCGCACCGGGGAGAACTGGCTGCTGCTGCCGGCCGGCCTCGTCGCTCGGGCTCGGCCTGCTCAACAAGCCGCTGATCGGCGTGCTGGCCGCCGCGCTGCTGGTCGGGATCGCGCTGGCCGGGCCCGCGCCGGCTGCTGCGCTCGGGCTGGCTGTGGGCCGGCGCGGCGGTGGTCGTCGTCTGCGGCGCGCCGTACCTGGTGTGGCAGGCCCTCAACGGCTGGCCGGAGCTGGAGATGGCCGGCTCGATCGCCGGCGGGGACGCGCAGGGCGGCCGGCTCGGGTTCATCCCGTTCCAGCTGCTGCTGGTCAGCCCGGTGCTGGTGCCGGTGTGGATCGCCGGGCTGGTGCGGCTGCTCCGCGCCGGGCCGCGGCCGGCCGTTCCGCTTCCTCGGCATCGGCTACCTGCTGCTCGCGGTCGTCTACCTGCTCGCCGGCGGCAAGGCGTACTACCTCGCCGGGATGTATCCGGCGCTGCTCGCGGCCGGCGCGATCGCCACCGACGGCTGGCTGCGCGACCTGCGCGGGCGGACCCGGCTGCTGGCCGGCGCGCTGGCGCTGTCGCTGGTGGTCGGCGCGGTCGTCGGGCTGGCCGTGCTGCCGGCCCGGGCGCTCGGCCCGGTGCTCGCGGTCAACCCGGACGCCGGCGAGCAGGTCGCCTGGCCGCGGTACGTCGAGACAGATCGCCGGCGGTCTGGAACCGGCTGCCCGGCTCGCAGCGGGCGACCGGGGTGGTGCTCACCCAGAACTACGGCGAGGCCGGCGCCATCGACCGGTACGGGCCCGGCCCGCGGGCTGCCGCCGGCGTACAGCGGGCACAACGGGTTCGCCGACTGGGCCGCAGCCGTTCGGCGCAGGCCGGGCCGGTCGTGGTCGTCGGCTACGCGGACGACTCGGTGCGCGGCCGGCTGTTCGGCGCCTGCCAGCAGCAGGCGACCCTGGACAACGGGCTCGGCCTGGACACCGAGGAGCAGGGCGTGCCGGTCTGGGTCTGCGGCCAGCCGCCCCGGCCCTGGGCCGAGACCTGGGAGGACGTCCGCCACCTCAGCTGAGCCGCGGCCCCGGCGGGACGGGGTCAGAGGGTGGGCAGGTAGCGGGCCAGCTCGAACGGGGTGACCTTGGCGCGGTAGTCGGCCCACTCGGCCCGCTTGTTGCGCAGGAAGTAGTCGAACACGCCCTCGCCGAGGGTCTCCGCCACCAGCTCCGAGCTCTCCATCGCCCGCAGCGCCTCGGACAGGTTGTGCGGCAGGTCGGTGTAGCCGAGCGCCCGCCGCTCGTCCTCGGTGAGCAGCGCAGACGTCGTCCTCGGCGCCCGGCGGCAGCTCGTACTCGTTCTCGATCCCGCGCAGCCCGGCAGCGAGCATCAGCGCGAAGGCCAGGTACGGGTTGCAGGCCGGGTCGGGCGCGCGCACCTCGACCCGGGTCGAGTTGGCCTTGCCGGGCTTGTACATCGGCACCCGGACCAGCGCCGACCGGTTCGCGTGCCCCCAGCACACGTACGCCGGCGCCTCGGCCACCGGCCGCGCGTCGGGCTGCCGAACAGCCGCTTGTACGAGTTGACCCACTGGTTGGTGACCGCGGTCGATCTCCCGCGCGTGCCGCAGCAGCCCGGCGATGAACGACGCGCGCGGTCTTGGACAGGTTGAGCTCGTCGGACGGGTCGTGGAACGCGTTGCGGTCGCCCTCGAACAGGGACAGGTGGGTGTGCATGCCGGAGCCGGGCTGGTCGGTGAACGGCTTCGGCATGAAGGTCGCGTAGACCCCCTGCGGCCATCGCGACCTCCTTCACCACGTGCCGGAACGTCATGACGTTGTCGGCGGTGGTGAGCGCGTCCGCGTACCGCAGGTCGATCTCCTGCTGGCCCGGCGCGACCTCGTGGTGGCTGAACTCGACCGAGATGCCCGAGCGCCTCCAGCGCGTCCACGGCCAGCCGGCGGAAGTCGTGCGCGACGTCGTGGCTGGTCAGGTCGAAGTAGCCGCCGGTGTCGACCGGCCGCGGCTCCGCGCCCGTCCTCGGGCTGGTCCTTGAGCAGGAAGAACTCGATCTCGGGGTGGGTGTAGAAGGTGAAGCCCATGTCCTTGGCCTTGGCCAGGGCCCGGCGCAGCACGAACCGCGGGTCGGCCCAGGACGGCGAGCCGTCCGGCATGAGGATGTCGCAGAACATCCGGGCCGAGTCGCCGGCGCGCCGTTCTTCCACGGCAGCACCTGGAACGTGCCCGGGTCCGGCTTGGCGATCATGTCGCTCTCGGACGCCCGGGCGAAGCCCTCGATCGCCGAGCCGTCGAAGCCGATGCCCTCGGCGAAGGCGCCTTCCAGCTCGGCCGGCGCGACCGCGACCGACTTGAGGAAGCCGAGCACGTCGGTGAACCACAGCCGGACGAACCGGATCTCCCGCTCCTCCAGCGTGCGGAGCACGAACTCCTGCTGCCTGTCCACCGTCGCTCCCCTCGACCCCCGCTGCGCGAAGTCTGCGCCGACCTCGTTTCGCCGACGTTACCCACGCCGAGGAAGGAGGTCAGCGCAGACCACGCCGCACGCAGGTGACCTCGACGCCGTCGTCGCACGCCGCAGCGGTCGACCTGGGTCCGGCGGGAGCGTCGACCGCGGGACGCCGGCCCCGGCGGGCCGGCGACCTACTTCAGCGCGCTGCCGGCCGTCCACTTCGCCCAGGTGACGCCCCACTCGTCGTAGCCTCGGCCGCGAACGGCAGGGCGACGCCGGTGTTCTTGATGTCGACGATGTCGCCCCAGGAGAAGTTGCTCGTAGAAGTATTGCGCGTTGGCCGGGGAGACGTTGACGCAGCCGTGCGAGACGTTCTGCTTGCCCTGGGCCCAGACCGACCAGGGCGCCGAGTGCACGAACTCGCCGTCCACGCTGATCCGTACGGCCAGCGAGATCTTCTCGTCGTAGCCGAGCGGGGTGTCCTTGGGCAGCCCGTACGACGCGGAGGTCATCCGCTTGACCGGGTACTTCTCCCTGACGATGTGCGGCCCGCTCTGGGTCGTGAAGTAGATCGTCTGGCCGTCCACCGTGACCGACCCGCCGCGGCCCATGCTCACCGGCACGGTCCGGGTGGCCTTGCCGTTGATCTTGATGACGCCGGTGTGAGTCTTGTCGTTGATCGTGAAGATCTTCGACTGCGCCGATCGTGAACGACGAGCTCACGTCCTGCTGGCCGTAGATGCCGTTGCCGACTGCCACGCCGTAGACGTTGGCCTTGACGCTGACCTTGGTGCCGGGCTTCCAGTACGTGCTGCGGGCGCCAGTGCACCTCGCTGGTCGCTGAACCAGTGCCAGGCGCCGGCGACCGGCGGGTTGGTGGTGACGATCAGCGCCTTCTCCGCGGCCGCCTTGTCGGCGATGGGCTCGTCGAAGCGGACCTGTGATCGGCTGGCCGACGCCGACGGTCTTCGGGCCGTCGGAGCCGCCGGGGAACAGGTACGGCAGCGTGAACGTGCGCGGCGTGACGGTGCGAGAACGCGCTGGTGCTCCGGGTCGGTCTTGCCGTCGGCGTTGGCCGCCGCCGCGGCCAGCGAGTAGCTCTTGTCGTAGCCGAGCGGCTCGGTCGAGGTCCAGGTGGTCCGGTCGGCGCTGAACGTGCCGGCGACCAGCTTGCCGTCGCGCGTTGCGCAGGCTGACCGTGCTCACCGTGCCGCCGGCGGCGCGCACGGTGACCGGCGTGGTGACCGGCTGGTCTTCGCTGCCGTTGCGCGGCGTGATCGCCAGCCGGGCCAGCGCCGCCGGTGGCGTGGTCGTGGGCGCGGCCGACGGCGTCCCCGCGCCGCCCGTCCCGGCCGCCTGCGGGCTGGTCGACCCACCGCCGCTCGATGCAGCCCCGCGACGAGCGCCAGCAGCAGCCGCCGGCGCACTGCCGCCACGCGTACCACGGCGGTTCCCCGACAGAAACCCCGCATCTCCCTGCCTCCCCAACGGCCAGCCCGCTCGCGATCCCCCTGGATCTCGACGCGGGTGGCGGACCCCATTGTTGCCCGAAGATCGCCGAGAATTCTCGGTGACGATCCCGACACGGGTGACAGCCGTGTCCCGGTTCACCCGAACAGCGCAAATCCTAGAGTGGTCCGGTGACGTTCCGGACCAGCACCGCGCCGACGCGGCCCGATGGTGACCTCGACCGAGGTCACCTTCCGCTTCCCGGACCCGGACGCGAGGCTGGCCGGCGTGCGGCTGGCGCAGCAGGTCCGGGTCCCCGGCGACCGGCTCGACTTCAGCCCGCACGCCGGCGGGACTGGCAGCTCACGCTGCCGCGGCCGCCGGTCTGGCGGATGGAGTACCGGCTGGAGCTGCGCCATCCGGACGGCGGCGTCGAGGAGGTCTGCGACCCGGCCAACCCGCTGCGGCGCGCCGGGCGCGTTCGGCGACAAGTCGGTGCTGGAGTTCGCCGGACTACCGGCCGCCGGCCTGGCTGGACGCGCCGGTGCTGCCCGGCGCGGAGACCGAGCTGCGGGTGCCCTCGCGCTACCTGCGACGCGGAGGTCGCGGTCCGGGTCTGGGCGCCGGCCGACGCCGGCCCGGCCGAGCCGCTGCCGCTGCTGGTCGCGCACGACGGCCCGGAGTACGACGCGCTGTCCGGCCTGACCACGTACGCGGCGGCGATGACGGCGGCCGGCCGGCTGCCCCGGCACCGGGTCGCGCTGCTCGGTCCGGGCGACCGGGACGAGTGGTACAGCGCGAACGTCAGCTACGCCAAGGCGCTGGCGCTGGCCGTGCTGCCGGCGATCCGCCGCCGGGTCGCGGTCGCCGGCGCCGGTGGTCGGCGATGGGCGCCAGCCTCGGCGGCGCTGGCCGCGCTGCACGCGCAGCGCCGGCACCCTGGCCTGTTCGGCGGGCTGTTCCTGCAGTCCGGCTCGTTCTTCACCCGCCGGCTCGACCCGCAGGAGCGGGGCTTCGGCCGGTACGCGCGGATCACCCGGTTCGTCGGCGAGACCCGCCGCGGCACGCTCGCGGCCGAGCCGGTGCCGGCGGCGCTGACCTGCGGCGCGCTGGAGGAGAACCTGGCCAACAACCGGGCGATGGCCGAGGTGCTGCGCGGCCAGGGCTACCGGGTCGGCTTGGCCGAGCTGCCCGACGTGCACAACTACGTCGCCTGGCGGGACGCGTTCGACCCGCACCTGACCGGCCTGCTGGCCGAGGTCTGGCGACCGCTGAGACGCAGCCCGAACCGCTCGCCGTCGATGCCTGCCGGTAGGTTCGCCCATGACCCGCCGCCTGCACGTCGACGTCCCGGCGCCGGCGCTCGGCGGTGCCGGCGCGGTGATCGTGCTACGGCCACTACGGCCGCCCGTTCCTGGTCTTCCCGTCCGAGCGGGGCCGGGCCTGGGACTTCGAGAACAACGGCATGGTCGAGGCGGTCCGGCCGCTGCTGGACGACGGCCGCTGCAAGCTCTACTGCGTCACGTCGCACGACGCCGACTCCTGGTCCAACCGGTCGCTGTCGATCGAGGACCGGGCCCGCCGGCACGCCGAGTACGAGCAGTGGATCATCGACTCGGTGCTGCCGTTCATCTGGGACGACAGCGGCGGCGCGGCAGGAGGTCGGCACGATCGGCTGCCTCGATGGGGGCCTACCACGCGCTGACCTTCGCGCTGCGGCGGGCCGACCTGTTCCCGCTGTCGATCAGCTTGTCCGGCAACTACGACCCGACGGCCTGGCACGGCTGGGGCGAGCAGGGCGACGCGGCGTACTTCACCAACCCGACCCACTTCGTGCCCGGCCTCGGCGGCGACCACCTCGACTGGCTGCGGTCCCGGCTGTCGGTGCTGCTGGTCGTCGGGCAGGGAATGTGGGAGGACACCACCGGCTCGCTCGACGTCCACCCGGCGGATGGCCTGGCTGCTGCAGGAGAAGGGCATCCGCTGCGAGCTGGACCAGTGGGGGCACGACGTCCCGCACGACTGGCCGTCCTGGCAGCGCCAGCTGGCTCACCACCTGCCCCGGTTCTGCTGAGTCGAGGAGGTCCCGATGCCCCGAGGCGACCGCACCGAGCACCTCGTCGGCCTGCTGCTCGGCACCGAGGAGGACTGGCCGCGCGCGTTCGAGGAGCTGGTCCGCCGGCTCGGCGCGGTCCGCCATCCCGACGGCACCCCGCACACGCTGCGGACCGAGCGGATCACGATCGAGCCGTTCGAGCTGCGCGACCGGCCGCGCTACGACCTGGTCATCGACCGCCTGGCGTACTGGTACTACCACCCGCGCGAGTGGCTGAAGAAGGTCGCGCTGATGGACGACGTCTACCTGCTCAACAGCCCGTTCACGTTCCAGTCGATGGAGAAGCACGCGGCCTACTGCGCGATGCTCCGGCTCGGGCTCAAGGTGCCGGACACCTGGCTGGTGCCGCCGAAGAACCCGCTGGACAACGCGCGCTGGGCGTACACGTCGTCGAAGTACAACCGGGCCTTCGACCTGGACGGGATCGCCGAGCGGGTGGGCTACCCGATGTTCATGAAGCCGTTCGACGGCGGCGCCTGGGTCGGGGTCTCCCGGATCACCGACGCGGCCGCGCTGCACAAGGCGTACGACGAGTCCGGCGCAGCGGCTGATGCACCTGCAGGCCTCGGTCGAGGGCTACGACTCGTTCGCCCGGTCGCTGACCATCGGGGCCGAGACGATGGTGATGAAGTTCCGGCCCGAGCTGCCGATGCACGACCGGTACGAGGTGGCGTACGACTTCCTGCCGCCGTCGGCCGGGCTCGAGGTGCTGGCGATCTCCAAGCTGATCAACGCGTTCTTCCGGTGGGAGTTCAACTCCTGCGAGTCGCTCGTGGTCGGCGACGAGGTCCACCCGATCGACTACGCCAACGCCTGCCCGGACATCGCGATCACCTCGCTGCACTACTACTTCCCGTGGGCGATCACGCGCGCTGCTGAAGTGGTCGGCGTTCTGCGCGGTCACCGGGCGGACGCCGCGGCTGGACACGAACACCAGGCGACTACTTCGACGTGGCCGACTCCGACCGGTCGTACGGGGACAAGCTGGCCGAGTACGCGCGGCTGGCCGACGCGTACTTCGAGAAGGACCGGTACCAGGAGTTCTGCGCGACCTCGCTGGCGTCGCTGGACGAGATCGTGCGGGACTGGGTCGCCTCCCCCGACTTCGACGCCCTGCTCGTGGACACCGTCGAAGTCCACCTACCCGGCCCACGAGCAGGACCAGTTCGTCGCCCACTTCCGCGGCCTGCTCGAGCCTCTGGGTGCACGACAACTCGAAGTAGGGCGACACGCCGCGCTACCGGTTGTGCGCGAGGGCTCACGGGTGTGTGATGCGCCGGTGACCAGGATGCGCGCTGTCGTAACGAGTCTGGCCGCTCTGCTCGCGGTGCCGGTGGTGGCCGCGGTGCCCGCCCAGGCGGCCCCACCGACGGCGGCCGGCGCGCCCGGCGCGCTGTCGCACTACGACCTGGCCCGCAAGGACTGCGTCGGGACGGCCCGCAACGGCACGTCCAAGGTGTGGTTCACGGTCGCCAACGGCGTGCTGTCCGACGTCTACGCGCCGACCATCGACAACACCAACGTCGAGACCCTGCAGTACGCGGTGACCGACGGGTCGACGTTCACCGACCTGCAGACCCGCGACATGACCTACACGGTCTCGGCGCTCGACCCGACCGGGATGTCCTGCCGGGTCACCAGCACCCCACGCCGCGGCGGCTACACGCTGGTCACCGACTACCTGACCGACCCGCAGCGGGACGCCGTGGTGATGCAGCACCCGGCTGCAGGGCCCGGGCTCGCTCAAGCTGTACGTGCGCTACGACGCCACGGTCAACGGCAACGGCGGCGGCGGCCCGGCCAACGGCGGCGCCGACGACGCGACCGTCGACCCGGCGACCACCGCGCTGGTCAGCTCGGACACCAACACGGTGACCAACGCGGTCAACCGCGACTACGGCGTGCCGCTGTTCGGCGCGCTCCGGGCCGACCGGCCGTTCCTGGCCGCGACCAGCGGCTACGCCGGCACCGCCTCCGACGGGCTGGCCCAGCTCGACGCCGACCACGCGCTCGGCCCGATCACGCCGAACGCGCCGCAGGGCAACGTCGTGCAGACCGCCCAGCTGGACCGGCGCGGCAACTCCCCGGTCACGCTCGCGCTCGGCTACGGGCAGACCGCCGCGGCCGCCGATCGGCACCGCCGGCGCCTCGGCCCGCACCTCGTTCGGCAGCACCTTGGCCCGGTACGTGGCCGGCTGGGTCGCGTACGACGCGCGGCTGAAGCGGCCGCCGCTGCGGCTGGCCGGCCTGTCCACCGCGCAGACGCTGACGGCTGGCCCAGGCAGTACTACCTGTCCGTCAACGTGGTGAAGGCCAGCGAGGACAAGACGTTCCCGGGCGCGATCGCGGCCGGCCTCGGCAGCCCGTGGGGCCAGGCGGTCAGCGCCGGCGACCTGCCGGACGGCAAGCCCAACTACTTCGGGTCCTACCGGGAGGTCTTCGCCCGCGACCTGTACGAGGCCTTCACCGGGCTGCTCGTCGCGGGCGACACCGCGACCGCGCAGGCGGCGACCCGGTTCCTGTTCGAGCGCCAGCAGCTGGCCGACGGGCGGATGCCGCGCAACTCGCTGCCCAACGGCAAGAAGGCGCCGGACACCGGCGGCGACCAGCTGGACGAGATCGTCGTACCCGATCCTGATGGCCTGGCAGTCCGGCCTGGCCGGGGACCGCGCGCTCTACCGCGACCACATCAAGAAGGCGGCCGACTTCGTCGTCGCGCACGGGCCGTCGTTCGGCTCCGAGCGGTGGGAGGAGCAGGGCGGGTTCTCGCCGTCGACGATCGCGGCCGAGATCGCCGGCCTGGTCGCCGCCGGCCGGATCGCCGACGTCAACCACGACCCCGCGTCCGCGCGGGTCTACCGGGCCACCGCCGACTTCTTCCAGCGCTCGATCAAGGGCTGGACGGTGACCACCACCGGCCCGTACGCGTCGGGGCGCTACTTCATCCGGCTGTCCAAGACCGGCGACCCGAACGCGGCCATCACCTACAACCTCGGCAACGGCGGCCCGGACGCCGACCAGCGCGCGGTCGTCGACGCCGGCTTCCAGGAGCTGACCCGGCTCGGCAGCGCTGCCGGCGAACGACCCGGACGTGCTCGGCTCGCTGCCGATCGTGGACCAGACGATCAGCGGGCAGACCGACCTCCGGCGCCGGGCTTCTACCGGTACGGCACGTCGACGCCGGGCACCGAGGACGGCTACGGCGACTGCTTCGTAGCCGACCCGACGAACTGCCCGCCCAGACGGCAAGCCGTGGCCGACCGGCAACAACGGCTCCGGGCACTACTGGCCGGTGCTGTCCGGCGAGCGGGCCGAGCAGCAGCTGCAGAACGGCGACCGGACCGGCGCGACCGCGCTGCTGGCTGGCGATGGACCGACTCCACCTCGGGCATCGGGATGATGCCCGAGCAGGCCTGGGAGAACCCGGACCTGGCCGCGTCGCCGTTCGGCGCCGACCCGACGATCGCGTCGATCGGCTTCGTCAACGGCAAGCCTGCCGGCTCGTCCTCGCCGCTGACCTGGGCGCAGGCCCAGCAGGCCCGGCTGATCCTCGGCGCTCGGCGCCGGCCGGCCGCTGGAGCAGCCCTCGATCGTCCGCGACCGGTACGTGCGGTCCGGGCCACCGGGGACGCTGCCGGTGACGGTCACCGCGCCGGCCGACGGGACGACCGTGACCACCCCGGACGTGGCGGTGACCGGCACCACCGCGGCGGGCGCGACGGTCGACATCGCAGTCGACCGCGACCGACACCGGCGGCGCGACCACCGTCACGACCGTGCGGGCGTCCGCGAGCGGTGCGTTCTCGGCGACCGTGCCGGCGCCGTTCGGGACCTCGGTGATCACGGTCGCGGCCACGAAGGGCAACGCGACCGGGTACGCCCGCCGCACGGTGATCAGCGAGTTCATCACCGGCACCACGGTGCTCGACGTGACCGACCCGGACGGCGACGACAACGGCCCGGGCACCTACGCGTACCCGACCTCGTCGAACTTCCAGCCGGGCGCGTTCGACCTGCAGCGGTTCCAGGTGATCGTGGACGGCGACAACGTGCTGCTGCGGGCCAAGGTCCGCAACCTGTCGCCGACGTTCGGCTCGCCGATCGGCGCCCAGCTGCTCGACCTCTACGTGCACGACGCCGACGGGAGCCACGTCGACGGCGCCGCGTTCCCGTCCCGGAACTACGCGATCGCGGCGGACTCCGCCTGGACCCGGCGGATCGAGGTGCAGGGCTTCGCCGACCCGGTGTTCGTCGACGCGTCCGGCACGTCGCTCGGCACCGTGTCGGTGCTGGCCAGCCAGGCGTCCGGGTTCATCACCATGATCGTCCCGGTCGCCGCGCTCGGCACCCCGGGCCCGGGCTGGAAGTTCACCGTGGTGCTGCACGGCCAGGACGGGTTCTCGCGCCGACCAGGCCCGCGGCTTCGCGCCGACGCCGCAGCCGTTCCAGTTCGGCGTCTGCGCGCCGCGGCGGCACCAGCCCGATCTGCGCGGAGGACCCGGCTACGGTGCCGAAGGCGACGGACGTGCTCACCCCGGCCGGCGTGTCCCAGGCCGACGAGCTGGACCCGACCGAGGCCCCGGTCGAGATCGCCGGAGTGCCGGTCCCCTAGCCCTGCCAGTCCCTTCTAGTCCCTGACCACGATCCCGAGGCACATCTCGTCGGTGGTGCCGTCGCCCCAGACCACGTAGCGCGGCGGCACCCCGGGCAGCACGTGCTGGCGCAGGCTCGCGTCGTGGGTGCAGGTCACCCGCAGCACGTCGCCGGCCTTGACCGCGACCGGCCGCGGCAGCGGCACGCTGCGCTGGTCGTGGAAGTTGTACGGGTCCGACGTCCAGCAGCGTGCGCGCGCCCGGCCGGCCCGGGTTGAGCCGCACCGTGATCCTGGTGCCGAGCAGGTGCATGTGCCCGGCCAGCGCGTACATCCGGCCGGGCTCGCGTGACCCGGTGGTCGCAGCTCTGGGCTGGGACCGGGCGCCGGCCGGCCGTCCGGCCGGCAGAGCAGCGGTGAGCCCGGCGACGGTCGCGCCGGCCGGCAGGCCGAACCGGTGGATGACGTCGAGCACGGCCAGCGTCCGGTCGCACAGGCCGGCGGTGCTCG
This sequence comes from uncultured Actinomycetota bacterium, assembly GCA_963770145.1. GTDB lineage: Bacteria > Actinomycetota > Actinomycetes > Mycobacteriales > CADCTP01 > CADCTP01. The sequence continues at coordinate 1,004,932 of CAVYOJ010000014.1, forward strand.
CCGGCCGGGCAGGGCAGCTCGACCGGCGCCGGCAGCAGCTGGTCCGCAGCGGCGTCAGCGCCGCGGTGCCGGCGTTCAGCCGCAGCCGGATGCCCGGCCGGTCGCTCGACCCGGCCGGCCGGTCGAGCAGGTTGTAGTGGACCTGCAGGACCAGCTGGGCGCCGGGCTGCAGCAGGTAGCCGGTGCCGGCCGGGGCGCGCTCGCTCGCCGGCCGCCCGGCGCCCAGGCGGCCACCCAGTCGTCGCCGGCAGCGCGCGGGCCGGGTCGTCGCCGCCGATGCCGGTGCCGCCGAAGCAGGTCCAGCCGTCGCCGGGGTCGCCCGCGTCGAGCTGCCGCGCGGCCGGCGACGTCGGCCGCCGCGACCCGGAAGACGATCGCGTGGTGGACGATCTCGGCGTTGCCCGGCCGGAACTGGCTGCCGGTGAGGAAGGCCGGCGCGCGGAGCCCGGGTCGACGAGGAAGCAGCGGTACTCGTCGGTGCCGCCGTTCGGCGGCCGCGGCGTGTACGCGCCGCGGCATGGTCAGCGTGGTGAACCGCTCCCCGACCCGCGAGCGGCGCGCTCGACCCGGTCGGCGCGGCGTGCCCGTGCGTGCTGCCGGCGCCGGGCGCCGCCGGCGGTCGGCCGTGGTCGCGCCGGCCGCGGGAGCGCCGGACCCGGCCGTGGCCGCGGCCGAGCAGCCGCGGCCAGACCGCCAGCGCCGCCACCGGCCGCCACCAGTCGCCGTCGCATGCCAGCAGTATGGCCCGGACCGGTCCTGCCGGCACCGGAAGCACGGTCAGGTGTTCCAGGAACTGCCGGGCGCCGGCGCGGGTCGGGCCGGCGCGGAGCGCGGGACAATGGAGGCATGGCGCAGCTGCGGATCGCCCTGGCCCAGGTGGACACGACCGTCGGCGACCTCGCCGGCAACGCGGAGACCGTGCTGACGTGGTCCCGCGCGGCCGCCGACGACGGCGCCGACCTGGTGCTCTTCCCGGAGATGGCGCTGACCGGCTACCCGCCGGAGGACCTGGTCTTCCGCGAGTCGTTCCGGTCGGCCAGCGTCCGGGCCCGGGACGAGCTGGCCCGCGCGGCTGGCCGAGGCCGGGCTCGGCGAGCTCGCGGTGGTCGTCGGCTACCTCGACTCCGCCGGCGGCCCGCGCAACGCCTGCGCGCTGCTGCACGGCGGCCGAGGTCGCCGCCACGTACTTCAAGCACCACCTGCCCAACTACGGCGTCTTCGACGAGGCGCGCTACTTCGTGCCCGGCGACCGGTTCGTCGTCGTCCGGATCCGCGGCGTCGACGTGGCGCTGACGATCTGCGAGGACCTCTGGCAGGACGGCGGGCCGTTCGCGGTCGCCGCCCGGGCCGAGGTCGGGCTGGTCAGCTGCATCAACGGCTCGCCGTACGAGCGGAACAAGGACGACGTGCGGCTGCCGCTGGCGGCCGGCGGGCGGCCGAGGCCGGCGCGCACGATCGCGTACGTCAACATGGTCGGCGCCCAGGACGAGCTGGTCTACGACGGCGACTCGCTGATCGTCGCGCCGGACGGACAGCGTGCTCAGCCCGGGCCGCGCAGTACGAGGAGCTGCTCGTCGTCCGCGGACGTCGAGGTGCCCGGCGGCCGCGGCACGGTGACCGGCCCGGTGCTCGGCATGACCGTCGAGCGGCACGTCGTCCGACGAGCCGGCCCCGGCCCGGCCGAGCCGGTCGCCGCGGCCGGCGCGCCGGGCGAGCGCGCTGGTGGACGAGGAGGAGGTCTGGCAGGCGCTGGTCACCGGCACCCGGGACTACGTCCGCAAGAACGGCTTCCGCTCGGTCGTGCTCGGCCTGTCCGGCGGCATCGACTCCGCGGTCACCGCGGTGATCGCCGCGGACGCGATCGGCGCCGGAGCCGTGCACGGCGTCTCGATGCCCTCGTCGTACTCGTCCGAGCACTCCAAGGAGCGACGCGGCCGAGCTGGCCCGCCGGCTCGGCAGTCACTATCCGGACGGTGCCGATCGCGCCGATGGTCGACGCGTACCTGTCCGCGGTCGACGCTGACCGGGCTGGCCGAGGAGAACCTGCAGGCCCGCGTCCGCGGCACCCTCCTGATGGGACTGTCCAACCAGGACGGTCACCTGGTGCTGGCCACCGGCAACAAGACCGAGCTGGCGGTCGGCTACTCGACCCTCTACGGCGACAGCGTCGGCGGCTTCGCGCCGATCAAGGACGTGCCGAAGACGCTGGTGTGGAAGCTGGCCCGGTGGCGCAACGCGCGGCGCGGAGAAGCGCGGCGAGACGCCGCCGATCCCGGAGACACGATCAGCAAGCCGCCGTCCGCGGAGCTGCGGCCCGGGCAGCTGGACACCGACTCGCTGCCGCCGTACGACGTGCTGGACGCGGTGCTGGCCGACTACGTCGACCGGGACCTCGGCTGGGCCGACCTGGTCGCGGCCGGGCACGACCCGGCGCTGGTCGAGCAGGTGATCCGGCTGGTGGACCGGGCCGAGTACAAGCGCCGGCAGTACCCGCCGGGTCCGAAGATCTCGCTCAAGGCGTTCGGCCGGGACCGCCGGCTGCCGATCAGCTCGCGCTGGGCGGAGACGGCGCCGCCGGAGACGGTCGGCCCGCACCCGGACCCGAGCTCGGGCGGGCCCGGCCGACCCGCCGCGACCGCACCGGCGCTCAGGGTCGAGGGCCGCTGACCACCGTAGACCACGTCGGGCTCGCCGCGGGCGACCGGGATCTGCCTGGTCTCGACGGTCCGGTAGCGCTCGCCGCAGCCTGGCCTCGAACGCCGGCGCCCGGTGCGCGCTCCAGACCGCCAGCGGCCGCCCGGCGCGAGCCGGCGGTCCACTGCGGCCAGTCCGGCATCGCCGTACAGGGCCGCGTTCGTCCACTGTGACCGTCCACTCCGGACCGTTGTCCACGTCGAGGCAGATCGCGTCGTAGCGTCCTGCCGGTCGCCGGTCAGGAACGCGGCCAGGTCGTCGACGCACGACGGTGACCCGCGGGTCGTCGAGCAGCTCCGCCTGGCCGAGGTGCTCGCGGTTCCACCGGACCACGGCCGGCTCGATCTCCACCACGGTGACCGCGGCCGCGTCCAGCGCGAGCGCCTCGGCCAGCGAGAAGCCGACCCCGAGGCCGCCGATCAGCACCCGGGCGCCCGGGCCCGCGCACCGCCGCCCGGACCAGCTCCCGCTCGGACCGCCCGTCCCGGGTGTCCATCAGGAAGACGTCCCGTTGCTGACGATCTCGTGGTGGTCGCCGTCCCGGCGCAGCACCAGCTCGCCGCGCGGCGTGTCGAGCCGCTCGACCGTGACGGACACCACGCGGCGAGCCTAGGCCGGCCGTGACACGCTGGCCGGCACGAGCCCGGGGACCCGCGACGGCGCGGGCCTCGAGGAGAGGACGGTGCACGATGACCGAGACCAGCTCTGTACGGCGGGCCGCGGCCGGCCAGGCGGGTGCGGACCCACCACCTGCGCCGAGGCCAAGCAGCGCGGCGAGCGGTGGCCGATGCTGACCGCGTACGACGCAGTACTCGGCGGAGATCTTCGACGCAGGCCGGGATGCCGGTGCTGCTGGTCGGCGACTCCGCCGCCAACAACGTCTACGGCTACGAGTCGACCCTGCGGGTCACGGTCGAGGAGCTGCTGCCGCTGGTGCGCGCGGTGGTCCGGGCCGACCCGCCGGGCGCTGGTGGTCGCCGACCTGCCGTTCGGCTCGTACGAGGCCGGGCCGGAGCAGGCGCTGGACGACGGCGGTGCGGTTCATGAAGGAGGCCGGCGCGCACGCGGTGAAGCTCGAGGGCGGCGCGGCGGTCGCGCCGCAGGTCGCCGCGATCGTCGGCGGCCGGCATCCCGGTGATGGCGCACATCGGCTTCACGCCGCAGAGCGAGCACGCGCTCGGCGGCTACCGGGTGCAGGGCCGCGGCGCGGCGGGCGACGCAGGTGTTCGCCGACGCGGTGGCGCTGCAGGCGGCCGGCGCGTTCGCGGTGGTGCTGGAGATGGTGCCGGCGGAGCACGGCCAAGCGGATCACCGGCGAGCTGACGATCCCGACCATCGGGATCGGCGCCGGGCCGGACTGCGACGCGCAGGTGCTGGTCTGGCAGGACATGGCCGGGCTGCGCGAGCGGGCCGCTGCCCCGGTTCGTGAAGAAGTACGCCGACCTGCGCGGCATGCTGCAGGACGCGGTGGACGCCTTCGCCCAGGAGGTCCGCACGGGGGCGTACCCGGGCCCGGAGCACTCCTACAGCTGACCGGTACGGTCGCCCCGTGGCGGGACGAGCGGTGCTGGTGACGGGTGCCTCGCGGGGCGTCGGGCGGGCGGTCGCGGTGGCCTTCGCCGCGGCCGGGGACCGGGTCGCGGTGCACCACCGGGACTCGGCCGGCGCTCGCGGTGGAGACCGTCGGCCGGCTCGACGGCGACGGGCACGTGGTGGTGCAGGGCGACCTCGCCGACCCCGGCGCCGTCGCCGGGTTCGTCGGCGGCCGCCGCGACCGGGCTGGCGGGCATCGACGTGCTGGTCAACAACGCCGCGTCGATCCAGCCGCACCCGGTCGGCGAGGTGACCTACGAGCAGTGGCAGGCGGCCTGGCGGCGCACGGTCGAGGTCAACCTGCTCGGCACCGCGAACGTGACGTTCTGCGCGCTGCCGTTCCTGCGCCGCTCGGACGCCGGCCGGATCGTCAACGTCTCCTCCCGCGGCGCGTTCCGGGGCGAGCCGGAGCAGCCGGCGTACGGGGCGTCGCAAGGCCGGGCTCAACGCGCTCGGCCAGTCGCTGGCGGTGGCGCTCGGCGGCGACGGGATCGCGGTGTCGACGGTCGCGCCCGGCTTCATCGAGACCGACATGGGCAACGCAGTGGCTGAAGAAGCCGCGCGGGGCGGAGATCCGGGCACAGAGCCCGTTCGACCGGGTGGCCCGCGCGGACGAGGTGGCCGCGGCGGTGCTCTACCTCGCCTCGGCCGAGGCGGAGTGGGCGTCCGGCGCGATCCTCGACCTCAACGGCGCGTCGTACCTGCGCGACCTAACGCCCGGTCGACTCGTCGGGGACGGTGACCGCGGCCGGCGTGTGCGCGCCGAAGATCGTCGCGACCACGTCGCTGACCGCGTGCACGCCGGCCGCGATCCCGGCACCCGGCGGCAGGTCGTCCATCACCGCGACCACGTACCGCTCGCCGTCGCCGGCGAACCCGACCGAGCTGGTGCACCAGTGCTTGCGTCCCGGCGTCCGACTCGATCGACCAGCCGTCCTTCGCCCCCGGCCGCTGGGCCGGCCCGGCCGCCCAGACGCCCCAGTGCTGGATCGGGCCGGTGCTGCGCATCGCCTGCACCAGGTACGCGCGGTCGGCCGGGTCGGTCCGGGTCAGCACGTAGGCCATGAGCCGGCGCAGGTCCCGGGCGGAGACCTTGATGAACCCCCAGCGCTGCGGGAACCCGGGCACGAACGTCGCCCCGGTCATCCCGTACCGGTCGCGGAAGCGGGGCAGCAGCGAGGCGCCGCCGTACCGGTCCCAGAGCGCGTCGGCGGCGTCGTCGTCGGAGACCGCCAGCATCGCCGCCAGCTGCCGCCGCGCGGTCGCGTCCAGGGTGATCTCGCCGGCCCGGGACCGCTCCAGCAGCGAGGTGGCGAGCGCGAGCTTCGGGGTGGAGCTGGCCCACATGAGGTGGCCCGCGGTGCCGGCCTCCCAGACCGCGCCGGTACGCCGGTCGAGCACGGTGACGCCGAGCTGGCCCGGCTCGGTGCGCGACCAGGCCTGGCCGCGGCGGCCAGGCGCTGCTGGAGCGGGCAGCCCCAGCTGCCGCAGTCCGGCGTCGGGGCTGGGCGTGGGCTTCGGGCCCGGCGCGGCGCCGGTCCGGGCCGAGCCGGCGAGGTTCGCCGGCCACCGCGGGCGCGCTCGGGTCGGCCGCGGCCGGTGCCGGGTCCGGTCCGCCGCCGCGGGTCAGCGCGACCGCGCCGACCGCGCCGGCCAGCACCAGCACGACCAGCAGCGCCACCAGCAGCGGGCGGCGAGACGGATCGGTCGGGTGCTGGCAGTGCATCGGCCGGGTGAGGCTACCCGCCGGCCGGGCGGGCGGCCGCGAGCTGCCGCTCCAGCAGGTCCCTCGCCGCCACCAGCGACGGGCCGTACCAGGTCAGGTGCCGGCCGCTGACCAGCGCGACGTCGAGCCCGCCGAACGCCTCCGGGCCGTCGGTGGCCGAGAACGCGTACGGCTCGTCCGGCAGCACGACCAGGTCCGCGCCGCAACCGCGGATCTCCTCCACCGGCACCCGCGGGTAGCGCTCGGTCCCGGTCCCGTACGCGTTGGCGATGCCGAGCCGGCGCAGCACGTCACCGGCGAACGTGCCGGCGCCGAGCACCATCCACGGCCGGCGCCAGATCGGCACGACCGCGGTCCGCGTCGGCGGCGACCCGTCGTAGGTGGACGACCAGGCCCGGCGGGCCTCGTCCAGCCAGGCCGGCCGGTCCGGGATCCCGCACGCCGCCAGCATCCGGTGCAGGCTGGTGAACGCGGCGGCCAGCGTGGTCGGCGCGGTCACCCAGACCGCGATCCCGTCGGCCCGCAGCGCCTCGACGTCGGAGAGCTGGTTCTCCTCCGCGTTGGCCAGCACGAGGTCGGGCTGCAGCGCCCGTACCCGGTCCAGGTCGGGGTACTTCGACCCGCCGACCCTGGCCACGTCGAGATCGGCCGGGTGGGTGCAGTAGTCCGTCGCGCCGACCAGCAGCCCCGGCGCGGTCGCGGCGACCGACTCGGTCAGCGACGGCACCAGCGAGACCACCCGCTCGACCCGCGGCGGGCCGCGACCGGCGTGCCGAGGTCGTCCTCAGACATCGGTGACGCGGATCCCGGCGTGCGCCTTGTAGCGGCGGTTGATCGCGATGAGGTTGGCCGTGAACGCCTCGACCTGGCCGGCGTTGCGCAGCCGGCCGGCGTAGACGCCGCGCACGCCGGGGATCAGCTCGGCCAGCGCCTGCACGGTGTCGGTCGCCTCCCGGTCCTCGCCCTCGCCGAGCACCAGCACGTCCAGGACCAGCTCGGGCACCGACAGGTCGTTCAGCAGCGGCGCGCTGACGTGGTGGAACGCGGCGGTGACCCGGCTGTCCGGCAGCAGCGCGGCCGCCTGCTGGGCGGCGCTGCCCTCGGCGACCTCCAGCGCGTACGCGCCCCTGCTTGTCGAAGCCGAGCGGGTTCACCGCGTCCACGACGATCTTCCCGGCCAGCAGCCCGGCCAGCCCGCGCAGCAGCTCGGCGTGCCCCTCGTACGGGACGGCGACGACGAGCACGTCGGCCTGCCGGGCCGTGCTCGGCGTTGTCGGTGCCGATGACCGTGCCGCCGGGCACGTCGGCCAGGATCTCGTCGGCGATCCGGGCGCCCTTCGCCGCGTCGCGGGAGCCGACCACGACGGTCAGCGCCGGCCGCCGCGAACCGCCGGGCCAGGCCGCCGCCGAGCGGCCCGGTGCCGCCGAGCACGCCGACGGTGAGCTCCTTGACGTCGGGCACGGCAACTCCTCGCTGGGGTCGGTCACTGACCAGCCGAAACTACGCGACCGGACCCGGGCCGGCCGCCCGGTGCGCGGGTGAAGCGAACCACCCGCCGGGCCTGGTCGGCCTCCTCGAGCCGGGCGGCGATCCGCTCCCCCATCGGCAGGCCGGCGCCGGTGCAGGTGGCCCGCACGGCCGGCGCGTCGAGCACGACCGTGCCCTTGTCCTTGCCGGCGTCGAGCACCACGGCCGGGAAGTCCCGGCCCTCCTGGCCGGCCAGCAGCCAGGCCTCGGTGGCGTCGACCACGGCCCGCTCCAGCGCGCCGGCCAGCCGGCCGCCCGCGGTCATCAGCGCCGGCAGCTCCGGCAGCGCGGCCCGGGCCCAGTCCGGCACCGCCGCGCCGGCGCCGACCGCCACGCAGACCTCGCTGCCGAACCGGTCGACCAGCCGCCGGATCGGCGCGGTGACGTGCGCGTACGGCAGGCCGACGCGCGTGGTGCAGCGGGTCGGCCGGCGGCGCCCCGTCCAACGGCGTGTACGCCGCGCCGCGCAGCAGCACCGCCGCGTGCTCCAGGAACGCCGCCTGCCCCGGCGTCGCCCCGTCGAGCGCGGAGATCACGTCGCCGGGCTCGGCCCCGGCCGGCCAGTCGACCCCGAGCGCCGGGGCGAGCCGGCGCAGCGCGGCCACGTCCTCCGGCCGCGGCGGCGGGCAGCGTGCGCAGCAGGCCGACGCCGGCGTCGAGCATCAGCCGGGCCGCGCAGGCGCCGGTGAGCAGCGAGACCTGCGCGTTCCACCGCTCGACCGGCAGCTGCCGGCGGAACCGCACCGTCCAGCCGCCGCCCTCGGCCGGCACGCACCTCCTGCTCGGGCACCTCGAGCTCGGTGGCGTGCCTGGCCCGGGCCAGCGCGGTCCGCAGCTCGCCGACCCGGGGCAGCAGCGCCACCGGCTCCGGCGCGGTCCCGGCGTCGACCGCCGCCTGCAGACCCGGGATAGTCCAGCTGGGCCCGGCTGCGCACCAGCGCCCGCCGCACGTCCACGGCCGCGACCTCGCCGGCCGGGTCGAGATCGATCCGCCAGAGCACGGCCGGGCGGACCTGGTCCGGCAGCAGGCTGGCCGCGCCCTCGCCGAGCACCGGCGGGTGCAGCGGCGGTGCGCAGGTCGGGGCTGTAGAGGGTCTGGGTGCGCCGGCGGGCCTCGGCGTCGACCGCGCCGCCGGGCCGGACGAACGCGGCCACGTCGGCGATCGCGTAGCTGACCCGGAACCCGCCGCCCGGCCGGGCGGCCAGGTGCAGCGCCTGGTCGAGGTCCCGGCTGCCCGGCGGGTCGACCGTGACCAGCGGCAGGTCGGTCGCGTCGTACGCCGGCAGCACCGGCGCGGCGGCGGCCCGCTCCGCCTCGGCCAGCACCTCGGCCGGGAACTCCGCCGGCACGTCCAGCTCGGCGCGCACCGCGTCGAAGCGCAGCGGCGCCCGGACGGTCAGCCGCCGCGTCGGCACTGGCGATCTCCCCTTACTGCGTCACGAACCAGCCCAGGAACCGCCTGGCCACTTCGGCATCGCCGGTGACGGCCAGGCTGTCCACCGGACGCCGACCGTACAGCGCGAGGACCAGATCGCCCGCGGTGCCGCCGCAGCACGGCGTTTCCGGCCGCCGGTCCGGCCTCCAGCCGGCCGCCGCCCGCGCCGAGCACGACGCGCCACTCCTGGCCCGGCACGTCGGTCGCGACCAGCCCGACGGTCGCCGGCGGGTGCGGCCAGGCGCCGTTGGTCGGCACCTCGACCGTGAGGAACTCGTCCACTCCGTCGGCAGCGAGGTCCTCCGGTCGCAGCGACCCGGCCCGGCCGACGGTGTCTTCCGCGTCCCAGGCGTGCACGCCGGCCTCCTGCACCTGGTGGCGCGCGACCCGGCCGGACGTCGTCGGCCCCCACCAGGCCCAGACCGGCCGGTCCGGTCCGGCGTCGCGCAGCGCGTCGAGCAGCCCCGCGGTCGACCGCTCGGACCAGTCGAGCAGGTCGCCGGTCGGCGAGCGCTCCGGCACGTCGGCGTCGTCCGGCGGGCCCGTCCGGCTTGCCGGCGACAACCGCCTGGGCCCAGAACCGCTGCACCTCGCCGAGGTGGGCGAGCAGGTCGCGACCGGTCCAGTCGGGGCAGCCGGGGACCCGCTCGTCGAGCGCGCCGGCGAGCGCGGAGCGCAACGCGGCGCTGCGGCCGTCGATCAGCTCCAGCAGGTGGTCGAACGTGATCGTCATGACGTCTTCCTAGTCCTGGGCTCCGACAGTTTCTGCGATGCTGGGGCCGTGGTGGAGCCGGAGGATCTCGCGCTGCTGCGCCAGGCCCGGGATGCGATCGACCGGGACTACGCCCAGCCGCTCGACGTCGCCGCGCTGGCCCGGGTGGCGCTGATGTCGCCGTCGCACTTCACCCGCCAGTTCCGCGCCGCGTACGGGGAGAGCCCGTACAGCTACCTGATGACCCGGCGGATCGAGCGGGCCAAGGCGCTGCTGCGACGCGGCGACCGGTCGGTGACCGAGGTCTGCATGCTGGTCGGCTGCACGTCGCTCGGCTCGTTCAGCGCCCGGTTCACCGAGCTGGTCGGCGAGACGCCGAGCGCCTACCGGGCCCGCGACCACCGGGCGCTCGCCGCCGTCCCGGCCTGCTTCGCCAAGCAGCTGAGCCGGCCGCTGCGGCACTGAGCAGGTTTGGAGAAGCGTTCCCCGGGCGGGCTCCGGCAGGCTCGACGCCATGGAACTCACCGTCACTCACTGCTTCCTCGCCGTCCACGACCAGGACGCCGCGCTGGCGTTCTACCGCGACGTACTCGGCCTCGAGGTGCGCAACGACGTCGACTTCGGCGGCATGCGCTGGCTGACCGTCGGCAGCCCGACGCAGCCGGATCTCGAGATCGGCCTGCTGCTGCCGGGTGGCCCCGGCAGCACCCCGGCCGACATCGAGTCCGCGATCGAGGTGACCCGCAAGGGCATCATGCCGGGCCTCATCTTCGTCACTCCCGACGTCGACGCCACGTTCGAACAGCTGCGGGCCAAGGGGGTCGAGGTCTACCAGGAGCCGATCGACCAGCCGTACGGGGTGCGCGACTGCGCGTTCGCCGACCCGTCCGGCAACCACATCCGGTTCTCCCAGGCCGCGAAGGGCTGACTCAGCCGGCCAGCGGGTTCGCGGCGATGCGCTCCCCCAGACCCGAGCGCATCGCCGCGGCCGCGGCACTGTCCGGCTTGCGGGCGGCCTGGTCGGCGAAGCACGCGGTGAACCGCTCGGCCAGGTCCAGTCGGGGCCACGCCGCCAGCACCTCCGCCCGCAGCGGCGCCGGCCACTCGTCGATCCGGCGGCCGGAGATGTCCAGGCTGGTGGCCCGCTCCAGCAGATGCCCCTCCGGGTCGAGCGCGGGGTCCACGTCGTCCCACATGTGCCGGACCACGACGTCGGCCAGCCGCTGCCGGCGCGGCTCCGGCCAGCCGAGCCCGGCGCCGAACACCCACGCCAGCTCGCCGCCGGCGACCTCGAACGGCAACCGGTGGCTGTCGAACGCCGGCTCCAGCCCGAGGTCGTGCAGCAGGCCGGCCACGTGCAACAGCTCGGGGTCGTAGCCGACCCCGGTCAGCCGCCCGTACGCGGCCGCGAAGACCGCGGAGCGCACCGCGTGGTTGGCCAGCGCCTCCCCCGCGTACCGCCGCAGCACCTCCTCGGCGGCCCGGGTCGCAGCGGTCGTGGGCACCTCGAGATCGACGAGTCGCACGGGCCCAGTCTGCCGCGGTCCGCAACGCTAGGCGCCGTCACCACCCCCTGTCGGCCAGGCGATCAAGGCGCCGGCGCGCCGCGGCCCGGTCCGCCGCGGTCTGCGGCGCCCAGTCGACCTCCTGCTCCGGTTCGCGCCGGCTCGACCTGCTCGGTGGGCTCCCGCGACACCGGCACCCACTCGCCCCCGTCATGCTGTCGTCGCATGCGGACAGTTCACCGTCCGCACCAGCTCTGTGACAAGACGCCGACCGCGGCTCCACCCGACCGTGCGAACCCCCTCCCCGGACGGCACCATCTGTGCTACGCGACGCCGTGGCGGCGCAGCTCGGTACGGGGCGCGGGGACGGCGGTGGCCCGCGGCACGTCGTAGCCGTTCGACGTGACGTCCGGGCGGCGGTCCCCGCCGCCCGGACCTCGCCGGACCCGTACGTTGTCCGCAACGGATCCGCCGGACCGGCGATCAGCTCACCAACGACGCCGATGTTCGTCGGCGGCGGCACGACCGCGACGTAGCGCCGGACGAGGACCGGTGGCCGACTCATCGGTTGGTGTCGGCGGTGATGTGCTCGAACAGCCCGGCGTGGATGCGGGTGCGCACCCCCTTGGCCCACGGCTCGTCCAGCTCGTCGACATCGAGGGCGGCCACGTTGTTCAGCAGCATGCCGAAGGCGAGAAACGACTTCACCGTCACCGGGTCGAGACCGGCCGTATCGGCAACCGTGTCCCACATGCGGGCGAGTCGCGCCCGCACCAGATCACGGACCTCGCCGTCACCGCAGGCGGCAAAGCCCTGCAGCTGCAACAGGAGCGTGGTGCGGTCCGCCAGCAACTCGTAGTACTGCGCGCCCATCAGGGCCAGCGCGGGAAGGCCTCGGGTGCCCTCGGCGGCCCGCGACATGCCGTCGCTGAAGCGATCGAAGGCTGCCCCGACCAGCTCCGCGAACAGCGCCTTCTTGGTCCCGAACATCCGGAACACGTAGGCCTGCGTGATGCCCGCCTCGCGCGCGATCGCCTCGATCGACGCACCGTGAAGTCCATGGTTCGCGAACTCACCCGCGGCGATGCCCAGCACCTGGGATCGCCGCTCCACTCCGCTCATGCGCGCAGCCACGACGATCAGATTATCAGTTACTAACTACTAACATGTACGGTGGTGCGGTGGGCGATGACACCTGGGCCGCGCTTGGCTGACCAGTTCGCCGACGAGGCCTACGCCTCGGTGAAGGGGCTCGTGCGCACCTATGTGATGCACCAGCAGCTGCTCGAGCATCTGCCGCCGCCGCCGGCGCCGGTGCTCGACGTCGGCGGCGGCGCGGGCCATCAATCGTTTCCGCTGGCCCGAGCCGGCTACGACGTGACGTTGCTCGACCCGTCGCCGGCGATGCTGGACAAGGCTCGACAGCGACTCCAGCGGCTGCCTGCTGAGGCCCGGCGACGGGTGACGCTCCTGCAGGCCGACGGCGAGAACGCCGACGAGGCGGTGCATGGCCGCCGCTTCGCCGCCGTGTTGTGCCATGGCGTGCTCGGGTACCTGGAGCGGCCGGAGCCGTTGGTCGACCAGCTGTGCCGGTGCGCCGCTGCCGGTGGCGTGGTCTCGATCATGACGGGCAACGCCAAGGCGATGGCGGTGCGCCCGGCCCTGGAACGGCGATGGGACGACGCTCTGGCGGCGTTCGACGCCAGGACCGAGATCGGGGTGCTGGGAGTGCCGGGCCGAGCCGACACGGTGGAGGAGCTCAGCGAGCTCATGCGCAGCCGCGGCGTGGAGCCACTGCGCTGGTACGGGGTATGGCTGTTCGTCGACTGGCTCGAGTTCAGCGGAGCCGAGCTGGACCCCGGCGACTCGAAGCAGGTCGCGGCGACGGCCGCGGTCGAGCTCGAAGCCAGCCGACGAGACCCCTACCGCCAACTCAGTCGCGTCTTCCATCTCGTGGGACGCAAAGGACCCGAGCTGACGCGCCCGGAACGGTCGCGGGACGCGGTCACGGCGTTGCTGAACCCGACAGCTTGTCGAGGTCGCGCACGCAGAAGCCGTGGTGGGCCCACTCCTCGTCGAGGACGGTGCCGAGGCACTGCCGCACCCGCCGGCCCCTGGCGTACGGCGGCCACCCGTCGCCGTCGGGCACCGGCGCGGTCTGCGCGAGCTGCTCGGGCGTGACCTCGGCCAGCCACGCCTCGATCTCCGACGCCTGCCGGTCGCGCACGCCGAGCACCTCGTCCAGGCTCGGCCGGGCGGACCGGTCGAGCCCCTGCTCCTCCTGGTCGGGCACGAACGGCGATGCCAGACCCATGGCCGTGAACGGCTCGGTCAGCCCGAGCACGCAGCGCCGGAACCACGAGTCGTGCACGAAGACGAGGTGACGCAGGGTCTCGACCATCGACCACTCGCCGTCGACGCCGCGATGCTCGCTGCCCGCGGGCATGGACCGGACCCGCTCGACGGTCGTGGCCCAGTCGTCCCGCAGCTGCCGCCAGGCCTCCCGCAGGTCGGCCGGCTCGTCGGACCGGATCAGCAGCCGCACCGGGTGCCGGCGGTCGAGCTCGGCCTCGACGTACGGCATGACCTCGACCCCGTTGACCACGAGGTTGGTGACCAGGCCGTCTATCTCGGCGTCCTGCATGACCACGCCGACCAGCCGCGCCCTACTCAGGTCGCACTCGCGGAACTCCGCGCCGGTGAGGTCCTCGTCGTCGAAGCGTCGCATGCGGACAGGCTAGGTAGCGGCTGGTGGGCCGGCGGTGCCGAGCAAGAAGCCGGGCTCAGGCCGTCATCCGACCGGCGGCATGGGCGTGCGCCGGCAGCGTCGTTGGTCAGAGCCAGCCGAGCCAGGAGCAGATGGTCCGGCTGATCTGACGGACCGGCAGGGTGCCGGGAAGGAGCAGGTCCTCCAGACCCACACCCCGACCCTCCGTCAACCATTCCAGCGCGACGCGCAGGTCGTCCTCCCGCCGCTCCTCGGTCGGGTCGTTGGCGAGCCGGCGGTGCACCACGGCCGAGTCGACCTCCAGGCGCACCACCGCCATCGGCACCCCGACCGCCCGGCGCGTCGCCTCGATCTGCGTCCGATCCCGGGCCGCCCAGGCCAGCGCCAGCCGCCGCACCCCGACCTCCAGGTAGGCGGCGCAGACAGCCCGCACGTTCGACAACGTCACCCGCTCGTTGAGCTCCGGGCCCGCGCCGGCGTCGAACCAGCCCAGCCAGTCGACGTCAAGCACCCCGTACCGCTCGCCACGGCTCTCCAGCAGCGCGCCGATGTCGGCGACCACGGTGCTCTTGCCCGCACCGTAGACACCCGTCACCAATACGGCCGCCGGCTCGGCGGAGTCAGACACACAGGCTGTCTAGTGCACATCGCCGCTCACCGTCCACAAAGTCCACTGACGCGGACGCACCGCTCGCAGCAGTCTCAGGTTGTGAAGTGTTCGGCGATGCGGTCGGCGTAGTAGTTCTCCCACGGCTGTGCGTCTGCTGCTTGGTGTATTCCTTGTCGAGCGATACGAGGACATAGACCAGTTCACTGCGGACCGGCGCGGCGCCGAGCAGCGTCGGCAGCTCGGAGTGTCCGATCAACCAGTCGGCATACCAGGACGCCCAGTCCGGATCGGTGCCGTCGGTGATTCGGTAGACCCGATGGTGGGTCTCCGCCGCCTCATGCAGCAGGTCGGCGATGGACACGGCATCCATCTCAGCGGCTCCTCACCTGTCTGTGTGGCCGTCGGGGCCCCGGCGTCCGAACCCCTTGCGCGTCCACCCTTCGTCAGCATGCCGAAGGCCGCGGCCAGCGCGCCATCTCAGCATGCTCAGCTCGAATAGAGGTGCCCTCCTCGTGCCCGGGCTGATGTCAGGGGTCACACGATCGGGCCTCGAGGCGCCACCTCGAGGGCGGCGACGCCCCGGCCGTAGAGCACCATGAGCCGGTCACCGTGCCTGCTGCGGAGCACACCGGAGTCCTCCGCAAGCGTGCGCGATGACGTGCTCGACCGCCTCCGCCTCGGCTGCGTCCGGATCGACCCAGGTGACGTCCACGCGATCACCGCTGATGAGACGAACGCGCAACACGATCTCTGCCATGTGCGTCACGGTAGGCGCCACGGCGGCCATCATCGCGCTCCACGGCGTGCTGGCCGGGCGCCTCAGCTAGTCCGTCAGGGCCTTCGCGATCGGCCAGGCGCCGTCGGACGTGTTGGAGACGACCGTCCACGTGCGACCGGTCGTCGGGTCGTGCCGGGACCGGAAGGACGCCCCGGCGTCGTACCCGTCCAGCGTCACGACCGGCCCCTCCCGCTCCACCCAGAAGCCCAGCCCGTACGCCCACCGCTCGCCGGTGTCCACGGTGTGCGGCCGAACCATGTCGGCCACCCGCTCGACCGGCACCATCCGCCCGGCGAACAGGGCCGCCCAGAAAGCGGTCATGTCGGCCACGGTCGTGTACGCCCCGCCGTCGCCGGTGGCCCGCACCGGCAGGTGGAAGACGTTGGTCCGGGTGTCGGTGACGTAGCCGGCCGCGGCCCGCCCGGGCAGCTCGTCCGAGCGCGGAAACCCGCTGTCGACCATGCCGGCCGGCACCAGCACGGTGTCGCGCACCAGGTCGTGGTACGGCGCCCCGCTCGCCCGCTCGGCCAGCAGCGCCAGCACCACGTAGCCGCCGTTGCAGTAGGCGAAGCGCTCGCCGGGCGGGAACATCGTCGGGTGGCCGCCCAGCACGGGCAGGAACTGCTCGGTCGTGGCCAGGTCCTGCACCGGCACCGGCAGCACGTAGTCGGTGACCTCCCAGCCGTCGTCCTCGGCGAGGTAGTCGCCGATCCCGGACCGGTGCGCCAGCAGCTGCTCGACCGTGACGTCGTCATCGATCAGCGGCAGGTCGGCGCCGAGCAACGAGCGGGCCGTGGTTGTCGACTTCAGCACGCCGCGCTCGATCAGGCCGGCGACGGCCAGCGCGGTGAACGCCTTCGAGCCGCTCGCCATCCCGAAGAGGGTGTCGACGGTGTTCGGGATCCCGTACGCCCGGTGGGCCAGGCCGTACGCCCGGCGGAACTCGACCTCGCCGGCCCGGTCAACCGAGACGACGCCGGAGAAGTCGTGCTCGGTCGCGAGCTGGTCGATGTGTTGCATACCCCCGAAGGTAGGAACGCCGGCAACCGAGTTAGGGAGCACGCCGCCGGACTGGGCACCCACCTGGATTTCCGAGCCGCCCCGACTTGCGTTTCGGGTTCACGGTGGACCGCTCAGGTGTACGCTTCCGGCAGCCTGGAGGAAACTCATTGCTGGTAATCCAGACTGCGTCGGGATATTTCCTGATCTAGTCGTCGGCGCACGTTGTCGTAAAACGGGGAGTAGCCATGGCTGAGCAAGTCGTCATCCCAGGTAGCGACTATCCGGCGAAGATACGCTCGCTGTGGGCGGTCGCGCTGCTGCCCCTCGTTACGCTGGGCATCTACTTCTTCGTCTGGTACTACAAGATCAACAAAGAGATGGTCTCGCTCGGGCGCGCCCGGGGCAGGAGCCGCGAGCTCGGCGACAGCCCCGGCAAGTCCTTGCTCGCAGTCACTCTCGGTGCGCTGGTGATCGTGCCAGCGATCGTCTCGCTGGTGCACACCTTCCAGAGGATCCAGCTGACCCAACGGCTCACGAGGGAAGGAGAGGTGCTCAACGGGTGGATCGGGCTGATCCTCTTCTTCGTCGTCTCGCCGGGGCTGCACGCGTACATGCAGAGCGGGCTGAACGAGTCCTGGCACGCGATGCGTGGCTGGCCGGCCGATCCGCCATACCCGGCCACTCCGATCGCTCCGGCCGCTCCGTCCTATCCCGCCGCTCCGTACGCTCCGCCGCAGCCGACCGATCAGACCCCTAGCCCGTAGCACGGTGCTGGGAAGCCGGGATCGACGGCCGGGCGTCCAGCGCGTCTCACCCCTCGGCCCGGCGATCCACCTTCGGCCTGACGAGGCGACCGCGGACCTGCCAGTGTGAAACAAGCCCATCGCGGCCGGTGAACCCAGACGACGTCGCTCCGAGCGGGCGTGGACATGCCCGCTTCATCGGCTGTGAGCCCGCCTCGACACGACGACGAGCAGGACCGTAGCCAGGAGCTGGCTGCCGGCGACAGCGATCACCAGCGCCCGGGCGGAGTGTTCGTACAGGGCACCGGTGGCAATGCCGCCGACGAGCGCGCCGGCCCCTTGGACCGCGGCGAACATCCCGTAGGCGGTGGCCCGCCGATCCGGTCGGACGAGGTCGGCGACCAGCGCCTTGACCGTCGAGTCCTGCAGGCCGACTGCCGCTCCCCACAGCAGGACGCCGGTGGTGACCGCGGCCAGCCCGCCGGAGAGGGCCAGCGGCGGTACGGCGGCGACGAGGACGGGCAGCGCCAGCAGCGTCCGCGGTCCGATCCGGTCGTAGGCCTCGCCGGTCAGCAGCGCCGCGACGGCACCGGCGGCCATCGCCGCGGCGTACAGCAGCGGCACGCCGGCGGCGGGCACGATCCCGGCGTCGACGAGGTGGAACCCGACCAGGCCGAAGGTCACCAATCCGGCCGTGCAGACCGCCGACGCCACAGCGAACAGCCAGAACGCCTCGGGCAGATCGCCCACCATCCGGGCCGCCGCCGGCGACCGCGTCACGGGCCGCTCGGCCGGCATCCGATGCCGCGTCAAGACGAGCAGCACCATCGCCACCGCGCCCGGTACGGCCAGCACGGCGAACCCCGGCCACAGCACCGCTCCGGCCAGCGCGACGACACCTGCGACCAGCAGCGGGCCGGCGAACGCGCCGATCTGGTCGAGAGCCTTGTGCACCCCAAGGCCACGACCCATCCCGACGTGCTCGGCGGCTGCGGCGAGCAGCGCAGACTTCGCCGGGCTCCGAACGGCCTTGCCGGTCCGCTCGGCCAGGATGAGCACGGTCGCCACGGCGAGACCGGCGGCGCCGAGGTACGGCGTGACGGCCAGCAACGGCACGCACACCGCAGTCAGCGCGTACCCGGCGATCGTCACCGCCCAGTACCGCCGGGTGCGGTCGGCCAAGCGTCCCCGAGGCCAGCCGGAGCAGCAGCGCGACCGCCTCGCCGGCGCCGGTGATCGCACCCACGGCCAGCGCAGATGCGCCGAGCGACGACAGCAGCGGCCCGTACAGGGACCGGCCGCCCTCGTACACCATGTCGGCGGCCAGGCTGATCGTGCCGAAGCCGACCACCACCCGCCACGGCGACCAGGTCTGCCGGGCCGGTGCGGCCGGGTCGGTCAGCGGCTCGGTCACCTGTGCTCCTGCCAGCCGAAGTCGGGACCCAGCCATCTTCCCCGCGCCACAGCCGGCGACCGGCGTCGGTGCCGCCAAGTGCGCCAGAAGCCCGGCAGGAGCAGGACGAGGCCAAGGGCAACGAGTGCGACCGGCCGGCCGGCCGGTCGACAGAGCTGCACGAGTGCGGATCGCCTGCGTGGCACCTCCATGCGGCCGAGCCGTCGGACAGCGTCGGCGTTGAAGCACCGCGACCCGCCGCCCTCGGGCAGCGCCGTCCGACGCTGGGCCGGCAGCGACATTTCCTTCACCCAGGCCCGACAGGGTCGTGACGCAGCCGGCAAGGCGTGCTTAATGTGGGGGTGCCGGTCAGTGACACAGCCTGTACGAGTGACGAAGCGGGAAGACGCGCGACGCGGTGCCCTGTCCGCTGTAGGCCCGGCCGCGACCGGCGCGGACCGCCGCACGCCGTCGGGCGTGGGAATTTGGACCAGGGGGCGGTTGTCCGCCATGAAGGATGTGCATCGGCTCGAGCCCACGTCGGCGAACCCGGGCGGCGCCACCGTCCGCGCGGCGTGGGAACGGTTCGTGCAGGGCGAGGATCAAGTCCCGGGTGTCCGGCCCGTGGTGGCGATCTCCTGGCATCGCTGCCGAGAGCAATATCGGGTGGACCCTCATCTGACAGAGGCTCCGGTAGCTGTCGCGGAGCTCGACCGTACGCCTGAACACGATGTCGTCTTCGCTGAGCTCGGCTTCCGCGCCGCGTCCGTGGCCCATGACGTGAGCAACGTTGGTGGCGTCGTTACCGTCACCGATGACACTGGCCGGATCCTGGCCGAGTGGGGCGACCAGGCCACGCTCGCCAGAGCCAGCGACTCCAATCTGGCGCCCTGGTTCTCCTGGTCCGAGTGCGCGGTCGGCACGAACGGCATGGGCACCGCGCTCGAGGCGCACGGCCCGGTTCCTATCACCGGCGCGGAGCACTGGTGCCAGGCGTTCCACAACTGGGTCTGCGCGGGCATCGCGGTGCGTGACGTGGTGTCCAGGGAGCCGATCGCGGTGCTGAATATCTCCTGCTGGCGAAGCCAGCTCCCCGCGTCCGCGGGAAGCTGGCTGGCGAACGCGGTCACCATGACCCAGCGCACCCTGAAGAGGCGCGCCCGGGACACCGGCGCGGAATTGGTCGCGGCCTACATCCAGGCCAGGGCACGCTCCAGTGCCGTGCTCGCGGCAGTGGACACCGCCGGCAAGGTGGTGATCGCCGACGACATGGCCAGTGTGCTGCTGGGCGTTCCGGCATCCACCCCGGCGGTCGACCCCACGCTGCGATGGAACCCAGGGTTGCCGGAATTGATCGCAGCCGCCCGGTATGCCAGTAGGCAGGCAGCCCGCAATCCTGACTGGGTCGGCTCGACGCAGGTCTTCACGCACCTGGCCGACGAGCCGACATCGATCAGCATCCGACCCGTCTTCTCGTCCCGACACCTGCTCGGGCACCTCGTCTCGTTCGGCGCCTCCGACGGCGCGCAGCTGCCCCCGGCGGAGGGGTCCGTGAGCCCTCGGGTGCAGCCGCGCCGAGTGGTCGCGGTGCGCGACAACCGGATGGTGCTGCTGCAGCTGCCGGAAGTCTCCTTCGCCGAATCGCAGGGGAACGACGTGTGGCTCTCCACCGATCAGGGGCGACTGCGAGCCGCCTCGCTGAGCCTGGACAAGCTCGACAGCGAGCTGGCGGATGTCGGCTTCCTGCGGGTGCACCGCCGGTATCGTGGTCAACCTCAGCCGCGTCCGGGAGATCGAGCGCGGGGTCAAAGGCGAGATGTCGCTGGTCATGGATGACCGGCCGAACGAGATGGTGCCGGTCTCACGGCGGAACGCGCCCGCCGTGCGCCGCGCACTGCACATCTGATCCCCGCACAACCCGGAAGGATGCTCGTGTCTGACAGTCCGGACACCGTCGCCCGCGAGACGAACGACAGGAACGCGGGCGGCCTCGGCCTCTCCGTCCCGGCCGGGCACCGCGGTCGCCCGATCGGAGGCGCGAGCAACCGCGACTGGTGGCCGAACCAGCTCGACCTGAGGCTCCTCCGGAAACACTCGGCGGCGGCCGATCCCATGGGCGAGGGCTTCGACTACGCCGCGGAGTTCCGGAGCCTCGACCTGGACGCCCTGGCGAGGGACGTCGACGCGGTCCTGACGACCTCGCAGGAGTGGTGGCCGGCCGACTTCGGCCACTACGGGCCGCTCGTGATCAGGATGGCGTGGCATTGCGCCGGGACGTACCGCGTCGACGACGGCCGAGGCGGCCCGGCCGCCGGCATGCAGCGCTTCGCGCCGCTGAACAGCTGGCCGGACAATCGCAACCTGGAGAAGGCGCGCCGGCTGCTCTGGCCGGTGAAGAAGAAGTACGGCCGCACGATCTCCTGGGCCGACTTGATGATCTTCGCGGCCAACCGAGCCCTGGCGACGATGGGCTTCACGACGTTCGGCTTCGCCGGCGGCCGGCCGGACGTCTGGGAGTCCGACGACGATGTCTACTGGGGCCCCGAGCACGCGTGGCTCGGCGACGAACGGCACATCGGCGTCCGGCAGCTGGAGAACCCTCTGGCCGCCGTCCAGATGGGCCTCATCTACGTCAACCCGGAGGGCCCCAACACGGTCCCGGACCCGCTCACCGCGGCTCGGGACATCCGGGAGACGTTCCGGCGCATGGCGATGAACGATGAGGAGACCGTCGCGCTGATCGCGGGCGGGCACACGTTCGGCAAGACCCACGGCGTGGCCGACCCGGAGAAGTACCTCGGCCCCGAGCCCGAGGGCGCCCCCCTCGAGGAGCAGGGCCTGGGCTGGAAGAACAGCTATGGCACCGGAAAGGGCGCGGACGCCATCACCAGCGGACTGGAGGGTACGTGGACGCCCACCCCGACGAAGTGGGACAATAGCTTCTTCGAGACCCTGTTCGGCTACGAGTGGGACCTGGAGCTGAGCCCCGCCGGTCTGTGGCAGTGGATCCCCAGAGACGGCGGCGGGGCCGGCACCGTGCCGGACGCCCACGATCCGTCGAAGACACACGCCCCGACGATTCTGACGACGGACCTCGCGCTGCGGGCCGACCCGGTCTACGAGCCGATCGCGCGGCGCTTCCTGGAGCACCCGGACCAGCTGGCGGACGCCTTCGCCCGCGCCTGGTTCAAGCTGACGCACATCGACATGGGCCCGATCCAGCGCTACCTCGGGCCGCTGGTCCCCCAGGAGAGGCTGCCCTGGCAGGACCCGGTTCCCGCCGTGGACCACGAGCTCGTCGGAGCGGCGGACATCGCCGCGCTCAAGAACCAGATCCTCGATTCCGCGCTGTCGATCTCCCAGCTCGTGGCCACCGCGTGGGCGTCGGCGTCGACGTTCCGCGTCAGCGACAAGCGCGGCGGGGCGAATGGAGCGCGCATCCGCCTCGAGCCGCAGCGGGGCTGGGAGGTCAACGACCCCGACAGGCTGGCGCAGGTGCTGCGCACGCTGGAGGGGATCCAGAAATCCTTCAACAGCTCCCGGACCGGGGGCACGAAGATCTCACTGGCCGACCTCATCGTGCTCGGCGGGGCCGCCGCGGTCGAGCAGGCCGCCAAGGCCGCCGGCTACGACGTCCAGGTCCCCTTCACTCCGGGACGCACGGACGCCACGCAGGAGTGGACCGATGCGGAGTCCTTCGCCGCACTCGAGCCCACCGCCGACGGGTTCCGCAACTACCGCGGGAGTCGCGCCCGGCTGCCGTCAGAGCACCTGCTGGTCGACCGGGCGAACCTGCTGACCCTGAGCCCGCCCGAGATGACCGTCCTCGTGGGTGGCCTGCGGGTGCTTGGCGCGAACTCCGGGCAGTCCCCGCTGGGCGTCTTCACCTCGGCGCCCGGGTCGCTGACCAACGACTTCTTCGTGAACCTGCTCGACAGGGGCATCGAGTGGAAGGCGACGTCCGGGGACGGCGCGACCGCGGAGACCTTCGAGGGCCGCGACCGCGCCACCGGCGAGGTCACCTGGACCGGCAGCCGCGTCGACCTCGTCTTCGGCTCGAACGCTGAGCTGCGGGCGCTGGCGGAGGTCTACGCGAGCGACGACGCACGGGAGAAGTTCGTGCATGACTTCGTGGCCGCATGGGACCAAGGTCATGAACCTCGACCGGTACGACCTCGCCTGATCTCGGGCCCGACCGTCGACGAGGCGGCCGGTGTTGATCAATCGAGAGAATTGATCATGTCTGCTGCCGGCCGGAGCACGACGATCTCAAGCGGCGGCGTGCTCCTCTTAACGGTGGCATATCGCGGGCGAACGGTAGCCGGCAGCGGACGAACGGTATGTGCCGAGCCGATCGGCGCCCGGCTTGTCGGTGTGATTCGGCCGGCGTAGGGTCTGGTTAATTACTCGATTCCGGATCGGCGTCGAGACGACAATAATGGCGATCCTGCGTTGTCCGGCGCAGATATGTGCTGCCGCGACGAGCGAGAAAGTCGAGCGCCTGCTGCGCTGTCGGCACCGATGCGAAAGCCGATACAGGGGATTCTGGATGAGGAGGTGAATCCCGATGACGACCGCGCAGGAGAACGAGCCGACCTGCTGAGCAAGCTCGGGTTGGACGTGGCAGAACAAGGCGACGCTGGGTCGGGTACTGGGAACCGGAAACATCGGGCAGGCCACAGAGGGATCGGATGGCCGCATGCAGGCCACAATCCGCATCAATCCCGATGAGCTCGCCTGGGATCCCTCGATTCTGGTGATGCCGCACGGAGGTGATATCGACCTCGAGCTCATCAATGACGACAGGAACACGCACTGCGCGCTCCTGCCGAGCAATGGCGACCGGAAATTCATCTGGTTGGTGAACCATTCGCGCGGCCGGGCGACCCTCAACCTCGACGGCCCGGGCTACTACTGGTTCAGCTCGCCCACGGGCAACGACGAAGGCCGGGGACTGACCGGGGCAATCGTCGTTCTGGGTGATGCCCCGCCGGAGGCTCGCCTCGACCGCCCCGCACAGCCACGGCCGTAGAAAGGAGGAGGACATGACGACCGCTGACTATGTCGACGCGGGTGAGGCTATCGACCAGGCAAGACTGATCAGCAAGGTCGCGGGCGGAGAGGTCGCGCCGCCGGTGGTGGCCGGCGTCAACTACGAACGCATTCTCAATGCCCGCGAGGAGCCGCAGAACTGGCTCACCTACTACGGCGCCTACAACGGGCAGCGGTACAGCCCGCTGGACCAGATCAACACGGAGAACGTCAAGCGCCTGCTACCCGCCTGGGTCTTCCAGGCCGGCACCACGGGCCTGATCGCGGGCGCGTCGACCTACTCGTTCGAGGCCACCCCGATCGTCGTCGACGGGATCATGTTCCTGTCCGGGTGGGACGGCTGGGTCTGGGCCCTCGACGCGAAGACGGGCACGGAGATCTGGCGGTACAAGCATGCGGTCCCCTTCGACGTGTCCCTGTGCTGCGGCAACGTGAACCGTGGCGTCGCGGTGGCCCAGGGCAAGGTCTTCTTCGTCGCCGCGAACGCTCGCCTCATCGCGCTCGACGCCACGACCGGCAAGATGGTCTGGGCCAAGACCTACGGAGACGTGCGGGCCGGGGAGAGCGCCACGGTCGCGCCGCTGGTCGTGAAGAACATGGTCATCGTCGGGAGTTCGGGCGGGGAGTTCGGGGTGCGTGGTCACCTGGACGCCTTCGATGTGGAGACCGGCGACCATGTGTGGCGCTGCTACACGGTGCCGAAGCCCGGGGAGCCCGGCTCGGAGACCTGGCCCGCCGACGGCGAGGCCTGGGCGCGTGGTGGCGCCAACTGCTGGGTCACCGGCACGTTCGACCCGGAGACGAACCTGCTGTACGTGGGCACCGGCAACCCGGCGCCCGACTTCGACGGCGAGGTGCGGGAAGGCGACAACCTCTACACCGACAGCATCATCGCCGTCGACGTGGACAGCGGCCAGATCCGCTGGCACTACCAATGCACCCCGCATGACGTGTGGGACTACGACAGCATCGCCGAGTGCATCCTGTTCGAGCAGGACGGGCGCAAACTGCTCGGGCACTTCGACAAGAACGGCTACTTCTTCGTCGTCGATCGCACCAACGGCGAGTTGGTCCAGATCACCCCCTTCGTCGACCGGATCGACTGGGGCGCGATCACGCGGGACGGCCAGGTGACGCGGCGGAGATACCCCGAGAAGGAAGGGGAACCGGTTCACTTCTACCCGGGTCCGGCCGGCGCCAAGGAATGGACCCATGCGTCCTACAGCCCGAAGACCGGGCTCTTCTACGTCCCGGTCCAGGACGTCGGAGCGACCGCCACCCGGCGGCGCCGGGAGTTCAAGGAGAGCATCCCGTACTGGGGCGCGGGCGTTCAGGTGGACGCCGAGGACATGACCGGATCGATCAGTGCGTTCGACGGCAGCGGTGAGGAGAAGTGGCGCTGGCGCAACGAGCTTCCGATGTGCGCGTCGACGCTGGCCACGGGCGGCGACCTGGTGTTCGCCGGGGAGCCCTCCGGGGAGTTCAACGCGCTCGACGCCCGCACCGGGGAGCAGCTGTGGCAGTTCCAGTGCGGAAGCGGCCACCACAGCAGCCCGTCGACCTACACGGTCGACGGCCGGCAGTACGTCGCCGTACCGGTCGGATGGGGCGGATGGGCCGAGGGGTTCCTCCCCGGCATGCTCGGGGCCGGCCACGGAAGCGCGCTGATGGTCTTCGCCCTCCCGGAATCGTAGTGCCGTGACGGAGCTGCCGGCGTCGGCAGAGAGGAGGTGAGTCCATGGATTCTCAGCTCCCGGTCTGGGAGACGCCCGAGTTCGACGAGGTCGGAGTCGGGGCCGAGGTGACCATGTACATCGCCCAGTTGGAGGACTAAGCGGGACGTCGGAGCGGCGCCGGAGTTCGGTCCGGCGCCCTCCGACGGCTCGGGACGACGTGGGCGGCGGGGGCCGGCAACGGACGGAGCGTCACGGTGTGGCTGCGGGTGCTGGGTTCGGCGGCGGGCGGCGGCTCCCCGCAGTGGAACTGTGGCTGCCCGGTGTGCGCCGCCGTCCGCTCCCCGGGCGGCCTTCCGCGCACCCAGTCGTCGGTTGCGGTGAGCGCCGACTACCGGCGTTGGTTCCTGATCAACGCCTCGCCCGACGTCCGCGCCCAGATCGAGGCCTTCCCCGGCCTGCACCCGCACGACGGCGACCGGACGACGCCGCTGGAGGCGGTGCTGCTCACCGACGCCGAGCTTGACCACACGCTGGGCCTGCTGCTGCTTCGCGAGGCCCCTGCCCTGCGGCTGTACGCCACTCCGGCGGTGCACAAGACGCTGCGCGACGGCTCGGGGATCCTGCGCACGCTCGAGCGCTACTGCCCGGTCGAGTGGCGGACGGTGGTCCCCGGCGCCGCCGCGCCGCTGGCCGACGGGCTGTCCTGCCGCGCGTTCGACGTGCCGACCACCAAGCGGGCCCGGTTCGGACCCGAGGTGGACCACGGCCGCGTCGTGGGCTACCGGCTGACCGACGAGCGCAGCGGAGGGACGCTGGTGTATCTGCCGGGAGTGCAGGCGCTGACGCCGGGGCTGCGCGCGGAGATCGAGGGCTGCGAGTGCCTGCTGATCGACGGGACCTGCTGGCGCGACGACGAGCTGGTACGACTGGGCCTGGCCGGCAAGACGTCCCGGGAGATGGGCCACCTGCCCATCGGCGGCCCGGACGGCAGCCTGGCGCAGCTCCCGTCGCTGGGCGTGCAGCGGACGATCTTCGTGCACATGAACAACACCAACCCGATCCTGCTGGAGGACGCGCCCGAGCGGCGCATCGTGGAGGACAGCGGCATGGAGGTGGCCATGGACGGCCTCGAGGTCAAGGTGTAGTGCCGTGACGACGATGACCGGGATGACCGGGACCACTGCGGCGACAACCGGGACGACGAGGACCGACGCCGACGGCTTCGTCGAGACGTTGCGGGCCCACTCGCGGCGATATCACGACCAGCACCCGTTCCACGTCCGGATGAACGCCGGCCGGCTGAGCCGCCGGCAGATCCAGGGCTGGGTGGCCAACCGCTTCTACTACCAGGAGAACATCCCCCGCAAGGACGCGGCGATCCTCTCCAACTGCCCCGACCTCGCGGTCCGCCGCCGCTGGATCCGGCGGATCGTCGACCACGACGGCACCGCCGACGGCGAGGGCGGCATCGAGGCGTGGCTGCGCCTCGGCGAGGCCGCCGGGCTCACCCGCGAGGAGGTCCGCGACCACCGACACCTGGTCCCCGGGGTGCGGTTCGCGGTCGACGCCTACGTGAACTTCGCCCGGACCCGCCCGTGGGTGGAGGCGGTGGCGTCCTCGCTCACCGAGTTGTTCGCCCCCGACCTGATGGCAGAGCGGCTGGCCGCGTTCGAGCGGTGGTACCCGTGGATCGACCCCGAGGGCCTCGCCTACTTCCGCGCCCGCCTCGAGCAGGCTCCCCGCGACTGCGAGCACGCCCTCGAGGTGGTCACCGCATACTGCCTGTCCGCCGAGTCCCAGGCGCGCGCCGTCGACGCACTGTCGTTCAAGTGCGACGTCCTGTGGAGCCTGATGGACGCCATCGACCGGGCCTACCCGGAGTGACCGCGATGGAGCCGACCACGACCCGATCCGCCGTCGGAGTGTCCACTTCGGACCGACCTCGGTTGGCGCGCCATGTCCGGCTGACCTTCTCGGCCACCCGGCAGCAGCACACCCTGCAACTGCCGGAGACGGTGGTGGTTCTCAACGGCAGCGGCGCGGACATCCTTGAGCTGTGCGACGGGCGGCACACCGTGGCCGACATCGTGGCCGAGCTCGGCACGCGCTACCGGACCGTCCGCGACGACGAGGTGCGGCAGTTCCTGACCCGGCTCGTCGCCCGGCGCTGCGTGGAGCTGGCCGATGGATAGCCCCTTCGGGTTGCTGGCCGAGCTCACCTACCGCTGCCCGCTGGCCTGTGCGTACTGCTCCAACCCGCTGAACATGGCCGACTACCAGGACGAGCTGGCCACGGACGACTGGCGGCGGGTGCTGGTCGAGGCCTGCGACCTGGGGGTGCTGCAGTGCCACCTGTCCGGCGGGGAACCGCTGCTCCGGCGCGACCTGGTGGAGATCGTGGCGCACGCCCACGACCTGGGCCTCTACACCAACCTCGTGACCAGCGCCGTCGGGCTCTCGCGGCCGAGGGCCGAGCAGCTTCGGGCCGCCGGCCTCGACCACGTGCAGATCAGCATCCAGGCCGACGAGCCGGCCGGGTCCGACCGCATCGCCGGGACCCCGTCCTTCGAGCGCAAGATCGAGGCCATGGGCGTGGTCAAGGAGCTGGGCTGGCCGCTCACCATGAACGTGGTGTTGCACCGGCAGAACATCGACCGCGTCGCCGACCTGCTCGGACTGGCCGAGGAGGTGGGCGCCGACCGGGTGGAGCTGGCCAACACCCAGTACTACGGCTGGGCCCTGCGAAACCGTGACGCGCTGCTGCCGAGCCGGGCCCAGCTCGAGGCGGCCGAGGTCGTCGTGCGGGCGGCCCGCGAGCGGTTGCGGGACCGCATGGACGTCATCTACGTCATCCCCGACTACTACAGCCGGTATCCGAAGCCCTGCATGGGCGGCTGGGCCTCCCGGCAGCTGACCGTGACGCCGAACGGCGACGTCCTGCCCTGCCCGGCCGCGCAGTCCCTGCCGTTGCCGCGGGCCAGCGTGCGCGAGGACTCGCTGGAGCAGATCTGGGCCGGGTCGCCGGTGATGAACGCGTTTCGGGGAACGGACTGGATGCCGGATCCCTGCCGGAGCTGCGACCGCCGGGAGCTGGACTTCGGCGGCTGCCGCTGCCAGGCGTTCCAGCTCACCGGCGACGCCGGCCGCACCGATCCGGTCTGCCACCTGTCACGAGACCACGACCTGGTCGCCCGAGCGGTCGAGGCCGCCAACACGGACTCACCGGAGCTTGCGCTGATCCGCCGACCGCACCAGGTCCGCCGGCCGACCCGTCACCCAGCCGGTCGCTCTCGGGGTTGAGCGAGCGGGCTATCCGCCGAACACCAACGGCAGCGCCACCGCGGCGATGATCAGCGTGACTCCGCCCACCAGGTCCGAGCGGATCCGGACGATGCGCGCCGCGGCCCGCCCGAGCTGCAGCCCGACCAGTGACATGACAGCCGTCATGACGCCGAACACGGCGGCCGAGAGCCACGGCGCAAGCCCGAGCAGGCCCAGGCTCGCACCGGCGAACAGGTTGTCCAGGCTCAGCGTGAACGGGATGCCGAACAGCGCCCACGGGTGGTCCAGCTCCTCCGGCTCGGGATTTCGAAGGGCCGAGATGACGAGATAGAGACCGTACCCGCCGAGGGCGGCCGCGCCGACCAACTCGGCGACGTCCCCGACGGCCTCGCCGATCTTGCGACCGATCAACAGCCCGACCAGTGGCATGATCGCGTCCCACAGCCCGAATATCAGCGCGACCTGCACTGCGCGCTTCAGGCCAAATGGGAACGGTGCCGAGGGCGATCGACACCCGGAAATTGTCGAGGCTGAGTACGAACCCGAGAATCAGCACTTCCCAGATCATGGCGATGTCGCCTCCTGACGACGCCCGACGCCGGCAGGAACGACTCCGTCTCGGCTAGCATCCGCCATGGTCTGATGATAACGCGGATGCGCGGCGAAATAAACCCGTCACCTCGATTTCTGGCTGTTCTCGCCCACTGTTCGCGGAGGCCGGCCGCAGGCTCGCAGGTCGCCTGACGAGGACGTTCACCCCGGCTCATCCGGGACTGGGCAGGGATCGGCCAGCTCGCGACGGCGGTCGGGGGGTCGACGGAAATCCGCCGGAGCCAGGAGTACACGCGGGGCGAGGCGACGATTCCGGGCAATAGAGTCGCCGAGTTACACGATTGAAATCTGTATTCACGGGACTTTCCGGAGTCCATCGGACGTCCTCGCGGACAGTTGTCCGGGGCAAATTCAGTCTAGTTTTGGGGTATTTCCCGGAGCGACCCGACGCCGCCATTCCCGTGCCCATCCGGAAGAGGGCCGCAACAGCCTTCCGGGCCCTACTCCGGTCTCGATTGGGCGAACCGTTCGAAGCGTTTCGACAACCGCCTGAGCATCTCCCATCGCCTTCGCCTGCGCCTGGCATCCGTTCAGAACCTCCGCCGCGCCCCCCGACGAACTCGCCACCGAAGTCCCGCCAGCAGCGCCTCGAGCATCTCGTGCAAAACCGGCTCGTCGGGGTCGACGAGGCTAGACGCCGCTGCCCGCAAGGCAGGAGCAGATCTCGATCCGAGCACTCCCATGACCCACGCGGTAATGTGTCGCGCTGCGCAGGACGATGGAATGTCAACCCCTACAGGTCGAGGCCGACACCGGGAGCAAGGCCAGCAGGTGAGCGCCGCCGAAGTCGCGGCTATCGATCACATTGCCGGAGCGCTCGGTACGAAGGAGCAGTGACCGCGGATCAAGGGTTCGTGCAGCCTCACATCCGGGATCTCAGCACGTCGACCTCGCAGCCCGGCGAGGACGGGTCGAAGCCGTGCTCGACCAGCCAGCGGATCGCCAGCAGGCTTCGCAACGACCACCACGCGCGGATCACGTCGAGGTCGACGTCGGTGCCGTAGCCGGCGACGACGTCGCCGAGGTGCTCCTCGTGTCCGAGCGTCAAGCTGGCGAGGTCGAACAGGGCATCACCCTGGCCCGCCTCGGACCAGTCGAGCACGCCGGTGACCTCGTCACCGTCGACGAAGACGTGGGCGACCTGCAGGTCGCCGTGCATGAACACCGGTGTCCACGGCCGGAGCGCGGCCTCGGCGACCCGGCGGTTGCGGGTGACCAGGTCGGCGGGCAGGACGCCGTTCGTGACGAGCCACTCGCACTCGCCGTCGAGGTCCGCCGCCAACTCGTCGAGGCTCCGGCCGGGCCATGGCGGCAGCGGCGCGTCGTGCAGCATCCGTACGGCGGCGCCCGCCGCGGCCCACGCCGCCGGCGACGCGGTCGACGGCTCGCCGAGGCGGCCGAGCGCCGTCCCCGGGAGGGCGGCGAGCGCGAGCACGGGCGGCTTCCGCCACAGGACCTCCGGGGTCGGGATCGGCGCCATGGCCATCGCCTCGACCTCGACGTCGGTGCGCGCCTGATCGGCGTCGATCTTCAGGAACACGTCACCGACGCGCAGGGTCGCGCGCTCGTGATGGGCGACGACGACCTCGACCTCCTCCACGTCGGCCATTATCGCGGGGACGACCGCCGACGTCACCGGGTTTATCGCCGGCGACAAGCGGCTGACCGCGGCCCGCATCCGGCCGCGCCCGGCGTCGCGCCCGTAGTCGGGACTGTCCGTGGTTGAGTCGTTCCGGCCGCTGTGTCCTGATTGGGTCTGGTGAGAGCCCGGTCATCCGTGACGGGTGAGGACCCGGGAT
>CAVYOJ010000015.1:0-636890 GCA_963770145.1 uncultured Actinomycetota bacterium
TGCCCGGGAGCGCCGCGTTCGACACCTCATAGTGCTCGTATCCCTCGCGAGCCAGCGCCCGGTCGGCCGCCAGAAACTCCGCCGCATATCGCTCCTCGTCGACCGGCGTCACCTCGCCCCGCTCGGTCCACCGACCGAGGGGAGTGTGCGCCTCGACCGTGAGCCCATAGAGCGACAGATGCTCCGGCGCGAGCGCGAACGCCTGCGCGAGGTCCTGGTCCCAATCGCGGCAAAGGCCGGCAGGCAACCCGAAGATGAGGTCCAGCGAGATATCCTGGAGCCCGGCGCGCCGGAGCGCTTCGACCGCCGGGGCCACTTGGCCGGCGGTGTGGGTCCGGTGCATCCACGCGAGCACGGCTGGGTCGAACGACTGCACGCCGAGGGAGACGCGGTTGACGCCTGCGGCCTGCCAGGCCGCGGCGCGGGTGGGGGTCACGTCATCGGGATTGGCCTCCAGGGTGATCTCGGCCCCGGCGGCCACGGGCCGCCGCCGCGTAATGCCGTCGAGCAGCGCCGCGATACCACCGGGATCGATGTGGGACGGCGTTCCGCCGCCGAAGTAGACGGTCTGGACCTCGGCTCCGTCTTCCCATATGTCGCTGGCCTGCCAGGCGTCCCATTCCGTCAGCACTGATGCGACGTAGCGGTCCGTGGGGACCTCACGCCGGACCGCGATGGCGAAGTCGCAGTAGCTGCAGCGCCGGGCGCAGAACGGAACGTGGAGGTAGAGGTGCATGCTCAAATATGTACCGGGCGTTCAAGTCCTCCGAAACCTCCTTCCCGCCACTTGCTCGACTACCCCCTGCAGTTCCAGCCCGCACAGCACCGCCAGCAGCGCCCCGACCGGCCGCCCCGCACACTCGACCAGGCGCTCCAGGTGCATGGCTTCCCGTCCCAGCAGCTCCGCCACCCCGCGTTCCTCGGTGCTCAGGGTATCCGGCAGCACGCGCAGTCCATCGCCTCCCACCGTTGCGGGCTCCGGCACGAACGCCACCTCCGGATAATGCGCGAACAGATCCCCCGGCTCGAGATACGGCGTCGCACCGTCCCGCAGCAGCCGGTTGCAGCCGGTTGAGACCGCGCTCGTGATCGGCCCTGGCACCGCCATCACCTCGCGTCCCTGGTCGAGTCCGGTACCAGCCGTGATCAGCGCGCCCGATCCGGGCGCGGCCTCGACCACCATCGTGACCCGCGCGAGACCGCTGATGAGCCGGTTCCGGCGGGGGAAGCTCCCCAGCTGCGGCCGCTCGCCCGGCGGGAACTCAGTCAGTAGCAGGCCGCGCTCGCCGACCCGCTCGTACAGCCGCCGGTTGGCCGCAGGGTAGATGACGCCGAGCCCGTTTCCTAGCACGCCGATCGTGGTGCCGCCGGCGTCGAGCGCGGCCGTCTGCGCCACCGCGTCGAGCCCACGCGCCATGCCGCTCACTACGACCAGTCCCGCCCGGCCGGCCTGCGCCCCAACCGTGCGGGCCACTGCTTCGCCATAAGCGGTGTGGTCGCGGCTGCCGACAACGGCGAGCGCGGGGCGCTCGAGCAGCGACAGGTCGCCGAAGGCGAACAGCACCGGCGGAGGATCGGGGATGAACCGGAGCGGCGCAGGGAACACGGGGTCGTCGGGCACGAGGATGGTGGCACCCAGGCGGTCGACGGCCTCCGCCAGGAGGCGGCCGGTGACGAGCGGCGTTTGTTTGATGGCGGTGGCGCAGGCGCGGGTCATGCCCGGCAAGGCGCACAAAAACGCGAACGGCGCCGAATGGGCGCCGAGTGGGGTGTGGCAGGCATCGAGCAGGATCTGGAGGCGGGCGGGTCCGATGCCGGGGACCTGCGTCAGCGCCAGGTAGGCGTCGCGTTCGTCGCTCATCTACTCATCGTCCATGAACTCCCAGTAGCCCGGCACGTCGGCCAGCTCGTCCTGGGCCGCCGTGCCGGCGACCGCCGTCTTGGCCTCCTCCACGAACTTCCAGAGAAACTCCTTCAGCTCCTCGAGCCCGGTGCCCGCCGCGCTCGAGACGGCGAGCACGCCGGCCGCATCGGGCGCATCGATGGCCGGCAGCGGATCGCCCGGCGGCAGGAGATCCCGCTTGCTCAGGAGGAGCAGGTGCGGCGTCTCGGCCAGCGTCTCGCTGTAGCAGCGCACCTCTTCCCGCAGGCCGGCGTAGCTGGCCTGGGGGTCCGGGCTGTCGAGTGGCACCATGAACGCCAGCACCCGCGTGCGCTCGACGTGCTGCAGGAACTTGAGGCCCAGGCCCTTGCCGGCGTGCGCGCCCTCGATGATGCCCGGGATGTCGGCCAGCACGAAGGTGCGGTGGCCGGAGAGCTGTACCACGCCGAGATTGGGCTCCAGCGTGGTGAACGGATAATCGGCGATCTTGGGCCGCGCCGCCGAGAGCACGGAGAGGAGCGTGCTCTTGCCCGCGTTGGGCTCGCCGACCAGGCCCACGTCGGCGATGAGCTTGAGCACCAGCTCGATCTGCCGCTCCTGCCCCTCCTCGCCCGGCTCCCATTCCCGCGGTGCCTGGTGCGTGGGGGTGGCGAAGCGGGCGTTGCCGCGGCCACCGCGGCCGCCGCGCGCCACGAGCAGGCGGTCACCGTCCTTGAGCACCTCTCCGAGCAGCTCGCCCGTGTCCGCGTCCCGGATGACGGTGCCGGGAGGCACCGGAAGGAAGACGTCGTCGGTCGAGGCGCCGGTTTTCGTCTTCCCCTTGCCGTGCTCGCCACGCTCGGCCTTCCACACGGTGCGGTACCGGTAGTCGAGCAGGGTGGCGAGGTTGGTGTCCGCCCGCACGTAGACACTGCCGCCGTGGCCGCCATCGCCACCGTCGGGCCCGCCCTTGGGCTTGTACTTGAACCGGGCGAAGGAGCTGGCCCCCGACCCTCCAGTGCCCCCCGCTACCCGGACAACCGCGCGATCGATGAACATCAGTTCCCCGGCGACCACCCTTCGCGCACCGTACGCCAGAGCTCCTTGATCTTCTTCCACTGGTCGAACGACAGCAGCGGGTTGACGATCGAGAGCACGCCTTCGATCTGACCGAACGACGCACCGGCGTTGAGCGACCCGCGCAAGTGCGAGTGCAGCTGCTTCGGCGCTTCCAGCACGGCCGTCTGGACCACGGTGCAGAGCTCGCGCCGCATGAGATCCAGCCCCGGGCGCCCGAGCGTGCGGCCGTACCCCTCGGTGATCATCCAGGCGTCGATGGCCGGATGCAGCATGAGCACGCTCTCGCGCAGCTTGCGGTAGTTCTCACCGTACACCGTGGCGCAGACCTCCTCCCCCCGCCGGGTCCATTCGGCGACCTGGCCGTAGTCCTGCCCCACATCCGACTGCGGTGCCGGCAGGCCGCTGAACTTGCGCCAGACGCCGAAGGCGATGAGCGCCCGCGGATAGCCAACCATGAGCACCGATTGCAGCAGCAGCTCCTCGACCCATTGGGCCGGCACCTGCGACGAGCGCAGCGGACCCACCCGCTCCCGCAGCTCCGGCTCGTACCCCTGCGCGATGGCGGCGGCGAAGCGCACCAAGTCGCGCGTCTGCGGGTCGAGGTTGTCCTGTTTCGCCATCCATCCTACCTCGTTTGAGGGAAGGACCCGTACCGCATCGCCGCCGGGGTCACTCATGAAAACGCAAGAAGCTGGGCATGGGCAGAAGATAGCCACGGCATCATCCTCCGGATACCTTACGGGCCGATGCCACCATCCTTCCGCGCCCTCGGCGCCGCCGTCGTCCTCGCCGGCGTGCTCGCCCCGCCGTGCGTCCGCGCGCAGGCGTCGCCATACCTTCCGCTCGATGATCCCCGGCTCCCCCTGCTCGAGCACCTGATCGCGCGCGGAGACATCGAGGATCCCTCGCCGATGGTGCGCCCATTCCGGCGAGCCGACGCGCTCCGCGTCCTGGCGGCGGCCGACACCGCCGCCGAGTCCACGCGCGGGCCGGCCGCCATCGTCCACGCGCTCCGGGCCACCTTCGAGGAATTGCCGGGCGACCAGACCTGGCGCGTGGCGGCCCGGGCCGGTGCCCAGGCGTACAGTCACATCCGCCGGGACGTGTTGCATCCGCTCGGCCCCGACGGCGTCCGACCCTATGCCGATCTGACGGGGGAAGCCGTGATCGGCCCGTTCGCGCTCGTCACCCGGCCCGCCGCGGAGCCGCGCATCGTGGATGACCCCGAGTGGCCCGGGCGCAGGGATCTCGAGCTCGCGTGGCGCTTCCCCGAGGCGTACGCAAGCGCGCAGTTCAAGTACGGCCGGGTCTTCTACGGGCAGATGGAGCGCAACTGGGGGCCGGTCGGGCCGCCAGGGATCGGGGTCAGCAACTACGGCTATCCCCAGGTCGAGGCCGGCTTCCAGATCGGCACGGGCGCGTTCGAGCTCGAGGTGCTGGCCCGGTCGCTCATCGACGGCCGGGACACCCTGTCGCGCACGCCGACGGACACCCTGGGAAGCCGGGTGCACCGCTACTTCTTCGCCCACCGGGTAAGGGCACGGCTGACCGACCGGTTTCGCCTGGGTCTCTGGGAGACGGTGGTATTGTCGGGCGTCGACCGCGACTTTGACGGCCGCTACCGGAATCCGGTCAGCATCCTGCTGCTGGCCAACCAGTTCGGGCTCGGCGCCGACGGCAACGTGATGTTCGGCGCCGAGGCGCATTGGCGGGTGAGCGGACGGACCACGCTCGAAGCCCAGCTCGCCATCGACGACCTGCAGTACGAGAGCAGCTCGGGAGCCGACCGGTTTCCCAACCGGTGGGCGCTCACCGTCTCGGCCTTCGGCCCGCTGGGCCGCGCCCTCGGCTGGCGGGCGTTCTATACTCAGGCGTCCAGCCTCGCCTTCCGGACGCTGGACCCGTTCGAGAGCTTCACGGACGCCGGCGTCGGCCTCGGCAGGAACTTCGACGACATGGACCAGCTCACGCTCACCACCAGCCTGCCCCGCGGCACGCGCTGGCTACTGACGCCCGAGCTCACCCTGCTGCGGCAGGGCGAGGGCAGGATCGATGATCCGTTTCCCGCGACCTCGAGCGAGGCGGGAGCGATCCCGCAGATCTTCATCGGAGTCGTCGAGCGCACCTGGCGCGCCGCGATCGACCTGCGTGGCCGCGAGGGAGCGCTCGATCTGCACCTGAACGCCGGGCTGCACCACGTCGTCAATGCGGATCATCAGGAGGGTCGCACCGTGAACCGCTTCGAGGGACGGCTCCAGGCCACGCTGGGCCTGAGCCGCCGGGGAGTCCTGCGATGAGAGCACCGCCGGCACCGCTCACCCGCGACCGCGTGCTGCAGCTGATCCAGAAAATGAAGGCGAGTCGTGTCGTGGTGGTGGGTGACATCATGCTCGACCGCTATCTCGTCGGCGAGACCGAGCGGCTCAGCCCCGAGGCTCCCGTGCCGGTGGTGACGGTGCGCGAGCGTCACGCCGCGCTGGGCGGGGCCGCCAACGTGGCCGCCAACGTCGCGGCGTTGGGCGCGCGCTGCCTGCTGGTGGGCACCGTGGGCGACGACACCGACGGCGCGGCCATCCGGCAGGAGCTGGCGGTGGCGCGCCTGGAGGACCGGTTCGTGATGACCATCGCCGGGCGGCCGACCACGTCCAAGACGCGCATCATCGCCCGGTCGCAACAGATCGTCCGGATCGACGACGAGGTCGAGACCCTGCTCGACGGCCACGATCTCGAGCGGCTCGTGCGCGTGGCGCGCGACGCGCTGGCCGACGCGGACGCCCTCCTCCTCGAGGACTACAACAAGGGCGCGCTGGCGCCGGCCCTCATCGCCGCGGTGATGGAGGTCGCCCGCCGCCGGGGGATCCCCATCGTGGTGGATCCCAAGTTCCGCCAGTTCTTCGAGTACGCCGGCGCGACCGTCTTCAAGCCCAACCGGCGCGAGCTGGAATCCGCGCTGGGCGCGGCGGTCGACCTGCAGAACGGGAACGCGCTCCCGCAGGTGCTCGCCCGGCTCAAGGTGGACAACCTGCTCGTGACGCTTGGTGCGGAGGGGATGGTGCTCGTGATGAAGGATGGGAGTACCACCCACTTCCCGAGCATCGCGCGCGACATCTACGACGTCTCGGGCGCGGGCGACACCGTCACCGCCTGGATGGGCACGGCGCTCGCCGCCGGCGCTTCGGTGCGGGAGTCGGCGCAGCTCGCGAACTACGCGGCGGGGGTGGAGGTCGGGAAGTCGGGAGTGGCGACCGTGTCGCCGGAGGAGGTGCTCGCGGTGTACGAGGAGCGCTTCGATCAGATTGGACGGCTGCGGCGTGGGGGGCTGATCTAGACTCCCGTCCCGAACGCCAGCCAGACACGCCAGCATTCGCGCACCGCCTCGACGTGCTGCCTGAGTAGCCGGGCGCCCTCCACGTGCTCGGGCGCGAGCTCCACCACCCCCGCCGCCTCCATCCGCGTCCGCAGCAGGTCCGCGCATTCCGTCTTCGCCACCTCCGCCAGCCGCTCCTTGCCCCAGGAGTTCCGGGCGCCTACGCCGCTCTGCGCAAGGAACGCCAGCAGGTCGCGACGCGTCCACGTGCCGAGCCACCCATCCAGGTCGGTGGCAGGCACCACGATGCCGGTCGCGAGAATCAGCCGCGACGAGTCGGCCACGTCGAGTCCCCGTTTCCGGGTCTCGTAGCGGCTCAGGCCGGCGAGTGTCTTGGGGACGTGGGGGTTCGCGCTCAGATGCCGGAAGGCGTCGACCGCATGCGCCCGGGCGCCGAGCGGCAGGATGCGGAGCGTATCGAGCAGGCGAGGCAGCTCGGGGGAGTCCGGCGGCTCGAGCGGCGGCAAACTCTCGGCCGTCAGCTCCGGCCAGGCCGCCCAATAACTCATCTCCTTTGCCATCTCCCGCACGAAGCAATTGCGCTCGTCCACCAGGATGCCGACATCACAGATGGACAGCGCATACGGCGCCATGACCGAAGCCACGAAGTCGGCCGCCTCGCCCGTCATGATGAAGCCGGAGAATCCCTCGTGCACGGCCAGCAGGGCCAGGGTGACGCGCAGGTCGAGAAAGGCGGCCTCATCGCCGCCGCCCAGGTATCGATCGAGCGTCCCGTTGACCATGCCCTCGGCGAGCCGGGCGTTGTTGGCTCGCAATTGCTCGGGGCTCTCGCCCAGGCCCGGATTGGCTTCCCGAATCCGGTACAGGTACTCCGCCACACCGTCCACGTCCCGCCGCCGCACTCGCTCGGCGAGCCAGGGCGAGAAGTCCACACAGGGCACACAGCTCGCCGGCGCATGCGTCCGGGAAAGGCACGGGTAGTCCGGGTGCCCCTGGCCCGCCGCAAAGCCGACCAGATCCGAGACCGGCGATGGAGACAGCGTTAGCGTCATCGACGTCCTTGTGGCCGTGTTCATTAGTCCTCGGGCAACGACACGCAAAGTTTCGCCAAAGTCGGCCACGTGCAAGTGGCCCGCCTTGGACATAGGCAGTTCAGGGGACCGACGGGGGGCAGGTCCGGAGGATCGGCGATGAGAGGCTCGAACCCCGACCTCGCGCACGTGAGGCCAGGGCCGTCCGCCCGCCGTCACCAACCGGCGCTGATTCTAGCCGCAACGTCCCCCACCGCGCCAGTGGGCGCTGGCCGGCGGCGGCCAGCACCGTGACCCGGATTGTGACCATACAGGCCGGAGGTTCTGGCTACGTGGCGGGAGAGCAAGAGCCTGGCGCTGACCGTGATCTTTGGGGATCAGCCGCTCCGGCTCGGCAGCATTTGCCGTCTCCCTTAATCACTCATCACTCCACCAGGGTCCGCACGGTGTCCAGCAGCACGTCATGGTCGAACGGCTTCGTGAGCGTCGGCACGTCGCAAGGACGGCGGTAGAAGCGCCTATCTATTCCGCTGCCGGCCGGGTAACTTCAGGAT
Organism: uncultured Actinomycetota bacterium; assembly: GCA_963770145.1. Classification (GTDB taxonomy): domain Bacteria; phylum Actinomycetota; class Actinomycetes; order Mycobacteriales; family CADCTP01; genus CADCTP01. The sequence goes on from CAVYOJ010000015.1 coordinate 7,855, forward strand.
GTCTCACCGACGCATTTCCCGCCAAGACCCGGCCGTCTTCGCCGGTCCTAAGGACCCACATGTCAGGCCAGCGCCCCGTCCCCTCCAGCGAGGGGCGGCGCATCGTCATTTGCGACTATAACGCGCTGTTGCAGTCGGTCACCGGGCTCCTACGCATGAGCGGCTATTGCGTGTTCCAGGCCCACGACGGGCTCGCCGCACAGGAGTTGTGTACCCAGTTGCCGAAGATCTCGCTGTTGATCCTGAACACCTATGGGACCGGGATCGACATCGGCGATCTTATCCGCGACGCCCGCGCCGCCAAACCAGGCTTGCCGGTCCTCCATATCGGCTCGGACATCCCGCCGGGCCTACCGGCGGATGTCCCCACGCTGCCGGAACCGTTCACACCGGACGATCTCCTCCTTGCTGTGAAGGCCCTGGTGGCCCGAGGCGCGCTCACGACTCCCACCATGTTGGTCGGGGCTGCGTAAGGATGAGCCGGCTCCACGAGGACGCCGGCGATGGCGCTTGGTGGGCGTTGGAAGGACCCCAGAGCTGGCGTGTCGCCCGGCTGGTGAAGACATCCGGCCGGCTGTTGTTTCGAAATTGCCTCAGGAGGGTGCCAAGATGACGGAAGTTCGAATGAAGGTCGCGCCCGATACCGTAGCGTATGCTGACGGGGAAAACCGTAAGCTCGTGGTGGAGTTCGCCATCCCTGGAGCGCCAGCGGACACCATCGATCTGAAGATTCTGGAAGACAGCGTCCATCTGACCGCGCCGGCAAGGGACATCGACTATGTCTCGGCGCTGGCTTTGGGTTGGACGGTTAAACCTCACAAGGCCGAGGCGAACTACGAGCACGGCCTGCTGCGAATCGAGGTGCCGTTCAAAGATCCGATGGAGGATGCTGTGACGGTCCCCATCAAGACCGGCGTCGTGGCAGGCAAGGCCAAGAGACTCAAGGCCTCATGAAGCGTGGAGAGTACACGGCGACCTCGCTAGTGCGCGTCCGCAATGCGCGTCCGCGCCAACAGTCCTCGTGACCAGCCGGGGCACCCGCCCCGAAACTGGAAATCCGCAACGGAGAGGGTGCGGTCCTGGGCCCGGTCCTCTGGTCTCTCGGGCGGCGCTCCCGGGGACGGGGCCACCAGCCCGGCCAGGCAGCTAGCCGGGGTCCACATGCCGACTGGAAGCGTCGGATAGCGCTCGGCGCCTTCAAGCCGAAGCCTCGCTTGGCGAACCGGACCCGTAATACTCATTAGACCTCCTGAGAACCCCCCAGAATCCAGTTTGGACCGTCCGCAAATATGCAAGAAGAAGTATGGACCTTGGGCCGGCTCGATGGTGTGTGGCGGGTCACCAACTAGGACTCTGACGTGAGCTGACACCGAACACCTCTCGTCGCGGAGAGGACCATCCTTAGGGTGGTGAGGTTGTCCGCCCCACGGGCGGCTGTCCGTGAACTCGAGCGCGCGTGTTTCCTGACGTACAGCGGCTTCCCGGGCATATCCAGCCAGACCCAGCCTGCCAGGCCAACCACACCGTCGGGATGACGCTCGAGCACGCGCACCCATTCGGTCGGGAGGTCAGGCCGCTTCCAGACTCTGGCGAAAACCGGGCCCAGCGTTGAGGATTCGTTGACGCTATGGGGCTAGTGCAGCAGCGACCACGCTCACACGGGAGAACGACGATGCTTCGACCCCTTTGGTCCTGCGCCGCCGGCGCTGTGATCCTCGCATTGGCCGTCTCGCAACCCGCAGCCGCGCAAGTCCCGGCACCAAGCCCGGCCGCAGCGTCTGCCCCCACGACCTCCTTCGCTCCCACGCTCGCCGCGACCCACCTCGACTTCTCGGCCGCGGACCACGCGCCGCTCACGGTCAACGCCTCCGCCGCGCGCATGGGTCCTCGTGAAGGCAAGGCCCTCGCGATCGTGGGCGCCGCCGCGGTGGTTATCGGTCTCGTGGTTGGCGATGACACTGGCACCCTGATCACCATCGGCGGCGCCGGTCTCGGCCTGTTCGGCCTCTATATCTGGCAGCGGGGGGACTGAGCTGGCGGGAGCGACCGGGGGGGGGACTCACGGTTTGGTATGGCCGATGTAGGGGCCTTGAAGCTATGTCGAGGATCGGGGCGCAACTATGCCGCCACTGACATCGAGCTCTGCGATGGGCGATGAGGGGCTCGAACCCCCGACCTCGCGCATGTGAGGCGCGCGCTCTAACCAGCTGAGCTAATCGCCCGGATGATCGGGAGCGGGATTTTACACTCCCCTTCCCGGGCAGGCAAGCCGACGAGGCTCACCGGTTCGTACCGAGGATCGTCGTCGAGGTCGGGACCGCCTCGACCGTGACCTGCGTCGGGCTGAGGTCCACGCCGTCCACGCTCGCGGAGATCGTCTTCGCCTCGGGCGTGGTGGAGCCGAAGCTGAAGGCCGCGCTCCCATCGGCACCGGTCACGGCCGAGGCCGGATCGATGGTGTTGTCGCTGCCCGAGACCTGGGGAATCACCGTTCGCCCCGCCAGCAGGTTGCCGCCCGCGTCGCGTACGGTGACCGTGATCGTGCTGGCGCTTCCCGCAATGATCGTGGACGGCGAGGCCACGATGCTCGATTGCGCCGCGCTGGGCGGCGCCGCCACCACCGTAATGGTCGAGGATGTCACCGGCGTGAAGCCGCTCGCCGTGAACACGAGCGTGCGCGTGCCGGGATCGCCGCCGATGACGAGGTCGGTGAAGCTGGCGCGCCCCTCACCGTCGGTCGCGACCGTCCCGGTGCCGCCCAGAGATCCGCCGCCCTGAATGGTCACGGAGACCGCGACGCCCGCGGTGGCGAGGTTGGCGCCGTCGCCCGTCTGGAGCTGCACCACCGGCTGCGGGTCGAGCGCCACGCCCGAAGTCGCCTGCGAGGCCGGCTGGGTCGCGATCGCCAGCACGGGTGGGGGCGGCGCTTGGACCGTGTGTGATTCCGTGTCGCTACTGGCGCCGAATCCGTTCCCGCCAGCGTACGTCGCGGTCAGCGTCCGGTCGCCCGCCGTAGCGAGTCCGATCGTACAGCTCCCCTGCCCGGCGAAGAGCGTTCCGGTGCAGGTGTTGCCGCCGTCCGCGACCTGGACGGATCCACTCGGCGTACCGGATGCCGAGGTGACGGTGAAGCTCACGGTGACCAGGTCCCCCGCGCGCGAGGGGTCGGGGGTGTCGGCCGTGATAGTCGTCGCCGTGGGCGCGGCCGTCAGATTGATCGTCCCGCTCGTCACGGCGGCGAAGCCGGCCGCCGAGAAGCGCAGCGTATGCGCGCCTGGAAGGCCCGTGATCGAAAGATCGGTGAAGGCTGCCCGGCCGTTGGCGTCGGTGAGGGTGCCGGTAGCGCCCCCGAGCGAGCCGCCGCCGGTGGCGATCGCGACCTGCACCGCCACCCCGCTTTGTGTGGCCGGGTTGCCGCCGGCGTCGAGCAGCTGGATCACCGGCTGCTGTCCCAGCGCCGCTCCGCTCACGGCACTCCCCGAAGGCTGGGTCACGATCGACAGCCGAGCGGGCGCACCCGCGGTGGCGGTCGCGCTGAACTCCACCACGCCGATCCCCGAGACCACGGCGCTGACGGTGTTTGGTCCCGGCGTGCCGCCCAGGGTCCAGGCCACGATGGCCTGCCCGGCGCCGTCGGTGGAGGAGGTGGAGGGCGTCACGCTGCCCCCGCCCGAGCCGATGACCCACGAGACCGCTGCCGCCGGCACCGGATTGCTGGCGCCGTCCTCTAAGCGAGACGACGAGTGGAAGGGGCAGCTCGGTGCTCACGGGGCCGGTCTGGTCGTCGCCCGATACGATCGACAGTCCCGACGCCGCACCGGCGGTGGCGTCATGCTCGAACGTCACCGGCGAGCCCGCGAGCCCGCCAACGCTGGCCAGCGTGAGCTGCGTCCCGGCAGTAGTGCCCAGCGTGCGCGTTACCGAGGTCTGGCCATCCGCGCCGGTGGTGGTCGTGGGGCTGCTCACACTGCCACCACCGTCCACTGTCCAGACTACGTCGACGCCCGGAATCGGGTTCCCGAATGCGTCGGCGATCAGGACCACCAGCGGATTCGCGAGCGCGGTGCCGACCTGTCCACTCTGTTCCATGCCACTCACGGCGGTGATGCCGCTGGCGTTCTCGGGCAGGGCATTGAGACTGAAGGTGGCGCTGGCTGTCGCCTGGCCCTGGCTGCCGAGCGCCCGCACTTCGCCCGCCTGCGTGCCGGGCCGTGTGCCCAGGACCACCTGCGCCGTGGCAGTACCGTCGGCGATCGGTAGTGGTAGTGTCCGGGTTGAGCGACGCGCCGGGCGCGGGATCAGTGAGCACGAAGACGACCGTCGCCCCTTCCACCGGCCGGCCTGCGCCGTCGGTCACCGCGGCCACGAGCGGCTGCGGCAGCGCCTCGCCCACCCGGCCGTTCTGCCCGTTGCCCGTCAGCGTCACGGCGGCGGGATCACCCTTGCCGGGCAGCAGCAGGTCGCTCCCACCGCCACAGGCGGACAGCAGGAGCACAGCCACTACGGCGGCTCGGCGGATTGTCTCGATCTGGCTCGGCTTGCACGATAGCTCGCAGGTGTCGGGGAGTGTCGGGGCGGCCCATCGCGCGCCGGCTCCGGGGTGCGCCATGGGTGGAGCGCGCCTCGGCCGAGGCGCTGAAAGGGGCGCACGCTGCCGTTAAGCTAGGGGAATGAACAGGGACGTGCCGTGATCCGTGCCACACCGGCTCAGGGGAGCCCGATGCTTCTGCGCCGCTGGCGCAGGGATGCTCCCACGCCGGCGGCGCGCCCGGTGGCCCACGCCCAGAGAAAGTTGTAGCCCCCGATCGGGCCGAAGGCGTCCAGCACCTCGCCGCAGATGTACAGGCCGGGATGCCGCCGGCTCTCCATGGTCCGCGGGTCGATCTCGGCCAGGCTGACTCCGCCGCCGGTCACCTCGGCCTTGCGGTATCCCTCGTCTCCGGTCCACGGCAGCTCCCCCTGCACCAGCGTCTCGATCAGGCGCTGCCGCTCCGCCTTGCGGAGCTGCGCCAGCAGCCGAGTGCCCGGCACGCCGGCCGCGTCCGCCAGGGCGTCGGCCAGCCGAACGGGAAGCTCGCGGCGGAGCGCGCCGGCCACCGTCCGCGTGCCCTCGGGACGGAGCGCCGTCCTCCCAGTCGGCCGCCTCGAGCGCCGTCCAGCGGACCCGGACGCGCGCGGCCCCGTCTCCCTCGCCGCGCGAGCGCACCGCCACGTGGGAGACGTCGAGCACCGACGGACCGCTGTATCCGTGGTGCGTGAACAGGAAGCCGCCGCTCGCGGTGGCGCTGCGCGTGCCGTCTCGCGCCGTGATCGTGACCGGCAGGCTCACGCCCGCCAGCGCGCCGAACGGAGCGGGCTCGGCCGTGAGCGGCGTGAGCGCGGCGTAGGTCGAGTGGACCGTGTGGCCCAGCGCGGCCAGCAGGGCGAGGCCGTGCCCATCGCTTCCGGTATTGGGCACCGAGAGGCCGCCGGTGGCCACGACCACCGCGTCCACCTCGAGCGGTGCTGCGCCCTCGCGCTCGACGCGCCACCCGGCGCCTGCCCGAGCGAGCCCGGTCACCCGGGTCTCCATCAGGAGCCGCGCACCTCGCCGGGCGGCCAGCGCGAGCAGGCCGTCGCGCACGTCGCGCGCGCGGTTCGACGCGGGAAAGAGCTTCGCCGTCTCGGGCTCCTCGACCAGCCGGAGGCCGAGCTCGCGCTCGAAGAAGGCGATCTGCTCCGCCAGCGGCCAGGACCGCAGGATGTTCCGCAGCGTGTGGGGCGAGGAGTCGGTGACGAAGCGCGTCTCGTCCACGCGTGAGGGGAGAATGTTGCAGCGGCCGCCGCCGCTGATGAGAATCTTTCGGCCGCCGTCACGCGTCCGCTTCGAGCAGCACGGTGTCGGCGCCGGCGGAAGCGGCGAAGATCGCGGCCATCGATCCGGCGGCTCCGGCCCCGATGACGGCGATGCGGCGGCGTGGCATCGGGGCAATGTACTATTCACCCTCACCCGCACCGAGGCCCCGCATGGTTCCCGTTCGCGCCGCCGCTCTGCTGCTTGCCCTGATCGCTGCTCCCGGCGCAGGCCATCACCGACGATCCGCCGCCACGCGGTTTCACCGCCAGCGTCGGCCAGGGCCGAGCGCGAGTGGGAGGCGAAGTTCCAGGCGATCCCCGAGCCGGACTCGCTCCGCTCCTACATGCGTCTGCTCTCCGCGCGGCCACACCACCTGGGCTCCCCAGGCGACAGCGCCAACGCCGCCTGGATGCTCGCCCGGTTCCGCGGCTGGGGGCTCGACGCGCGGATCGAGACCTTTCACGTGCTCTTTCCCACGCCACTCGAGCGTCGCGTGGAGCTCGTCGCACCGGGGCATTTCGTCGCCCGCCTGCGGGAGCCGGCGCTGTCTCAGGACCCCACGTCGAGCCAGCAATCGGAGCAGCTCCCGACCTACAACGCCTACTCTCCCGACGGCGATGTCACCGCGCCGCTGGTGTACGTCAACTACGGCGTGCCCGAGGACTACATCCGCCTCGCGCGCCTCGGCATCTCGGTCAAGGGCGCCATCGTGATCGCGCGCTACGGCGTCTCCTGGCGCGGCATCAAGCCCAAGGTGGCCGCCGAGCACGGGGCGGTCGGCTGCCTCATCTACTCCGATCCGCGCGACGACGGCTACCAGGCGGGCGACCCGTATCCGGACGGTCCGTTCCGCCCGAAAGACGGCGTCCAGCGCGGCAGCGTGCTCGACATGCCGCTCTACGCCGGCGATCCGCTCACGCCGGGCGTCGGCGCGACGAAGGACGCCAAGCGCCTCGAGCGCTCGAAGGCGCCGACCATGCCGACCATCCCGGTGCAGCCGCTCTCGGCCGCCGACGCGCAGCCGCTGCTCGCCGCGATCCGCGGACGCACCGCGCCGGCCGGCTGGGTCGGCGGGCTCCCGATCACGTATCACATCGGCCCTGGCCCCGCGAAGGTGCGGCTCAAGCTCCGGTTCGATTGGCGGATGGTGCCGGCGTACGACGTGATCGCCCGGATCCCCGGGAGCGAGCGGCCCGACGAGTGGGTGGTGCGCGGCAATCACCACGACGGGTGGGTCAACGGCGCGGAGGATCCGATCTCCGGCATGGTGGCGCTGCTCGAGGAGGCCCGCGCGTACGGCACGCTGCTCAAGCAGGGCTGGCGGCCACGGCGCACCATCGTGCTCGCCGCGTGGGACGGCGAGGAGCAGATGCTGCTGGGCTCGACCGAGTGGGCCGAGACCCACGCGGATGAGCTGGCGAACGCGGTGGCGTACCTCAACACCGACGGCAACGGCCGCGGCCGACTCGGTGCCGACGGCTCCCCCACACTCGCGCGAATGTTGTCCGAGGTGGCGCGCGACGTGAAGGATCCCGAGACCGGCATGTCGGTCTGGAAGCGGGCGCACCTCGGCGAGGTCGCCGCCGCCGCCCGCGGCGACAAACGCCGCGAGGCCCGCGACCGGACCGATCTCGTCGTCGATCCGATGGGCTCGGGCTCCGACTACACGGCGTTCTATCACCATCTCGGCATCCCGTCGCTCAGTCTCGGCTTCGGCGGCGTTGATGACGGAGGGATCTACCACTCGATTTACGACAGCTTCCACTGGTATACGACGTATAGCGACACCGCGTTCACCTTCGGCCGCGCGCTGGCACAGACCGCCGGCCTCACGACGATGCGTCTCGCCGGCGCCGATATGCTGCCCTACGAGTTCAGCCGGCTGTCCGAGCGCGTGTCCGCGAATCTCAAGGAAGTACAGGACCTGGTGACCGCCATGCGCGACTCGATCGACGACCAGAATCGCCAGGTGGACGAGAGCCTGTTCGTGGCGATGAGCGATCCCCGCCGGCCCACCGTGGCGCCCGTGCGTGAGCCGGTCCCGCCGTTTCTCGACTTCGCGCCCCTTCAGAACGGCGCCGCGCGGCTCAAGGACGCGAGCGCCAAGTTCGAGCGCGCCTACGCGACCGCCATGCGCGACGGCGGCACCGCCCTCGACACGGCCCGCGCCTCGCGCGTCAACGCGCTGATGGCTCAGGCCGAGCGGGCGCTGGCTCCGCCCGATGGATTGCCACAGCGGCCGTGGTACCGGCAACTGATCTCGGCCCCCGGCTGGTACACGGGCTACAGCCCGAAGACGATGCCGGGCGTGCGTGAGGCGGTCGAGGGCAAGCGGTGGAAGGAGGCGGAGGCTGGCGCGGCGACGCTGGGACAGGCGCTCGGGCGGCAGGCGGACGTGCTCGAGCAGGCGGCGGGAGTGCTGGCCCCCTAGAGCTTTCGGCGCCGGCGGATGATTCGACGCGGATCGTACCGGTGATACCCCCAGGCGAGGTCTTGCCCGCCAGCGGGCGTGCCCAGGCCTTTCATTCGCGCGAGAGCCGATGCCCGAGGTTGATCATCGGCCGCTCGAGATATCGGAAGCTCAGCCAGGCCAGCGCCGTCGTCGCCAGGAGCACCTTGGGGGCGATGGCTAGCCAGCTGCCGCCGAGCAGGCCGTGGACCAGCCCAAGCTGGATGATGGGGAAGTGCAATAGGTATGCGCCGTAGGAGACGTCGTTCCTGATGACGACCGTCCACCCGGCGAACGCCACGCAGTATACCCAGAGTCCCACGACGATCTGTGCGACGATGGGAACAGGCATCAACCACGGGGAGCCCGCGAGGACGATCGGGGCGCCGGCCACTGCGACCGGCAGGAACAGCGATCGATAGCGATCGAGATGGTGCCCCCACGCGTACAGCAGCGACCCGGTGAAGAAGAAACTCGCCAGGCTCAGGTAGACGACGCCCCGGGGCTCACCGGCTCCGACTACGAGCAAGGGATACGCGGCGAACAGCAGCGCGAGGCCCGCGGTCCAAGTTATCCCGAGCCGCCGCTGCACCGCCAGGACCCATGGGAGCGCGATGTAGCAGGCGATCTCGACCTTCAGCGTCCAGGCGCTTCCATTGATGGCATCCACCCGGAGACCGGCGAGCGTCCCGCCGATCGTCGGCTGAAGGAAGTTCGCGAACACGAGGTTGGCCGCCAGGTAGCGCGCCAGCTCCCCGGCGATGCCGTTCCGCAGTGTACCCGCCTCCACGGTCAGGATGGCGGCCTGGACCAGGATGACCACGGCGTACAGCGGATAGATCCGGAAGAAACGCTTCAAGGCAAATGCCTTGAGACTCGAGTTCCGCGCGAGGCTCCACGTCAGCAGAAACCCGCTGATCACGAAGAACCCCGCGACGGCCACCCCGGCCAGGCTGCCCGGGGTGAACCGGTCGTGGCCGGTCAGGTAACCGCTGTGGTAGATGACCACCGTATAGGCGAGGATGATGCGGAGCAGGTCGAAGTTGTTGTCACGCGGGTACGCGCGAGTCGTGGGCAGCAGGTGTGTTCTCGCTGTCGCGGAGGAAAGTGGGCCCTCCAGGATTCGAACCTGGGACCTACGGATTATGAGTCCGCTGCTCTAACCACCTGAGCTAAGGGCCCGACCGCGGGAAACATGAGGCGAGCCATGCGGTTGGACAAGGCGGGCGCCGCAGGTTGGCAGGGACGGTGACCGGCAGGGGGGCAAAATTGGTGGCACAAAAGCAATCTGGGGAGGAGCTAGCGAGGCTCGTTCCGGTCGACCGCACCGCGGAGCCGCGGGGTCGGGACCACGAGAGTTGTGAAGGTGAGCCGGGGCATGCCTTCCCTGCCCTTGGGCGGGGTGGACCCCATTTCCTTGAATTGCCAGTGCGGACTTGAAAGCGGTTGACCAACCAAGTCGCCACATCTGAACGGCGGTATCACAAAGGAGTTGAGAGTCGCCTCCTTCTTCAACTGGTGCACCAACGTCATGGTCTGCCGAGGCCCGCCGGCTTGGTGCAATGGCAAATCGACCACGGCACGGCTCACCCCCGAGCGAACAACTAGCTTTGCCGGCCCCGGCCGAGCGCTGGTGCTGACTCCCTATAGCCCGCCGAAGGAGCTCGACTCGTGCTGAAGATTCCCGGGCCGATCATCGGGAGCTCGAGCTCACCCGCGAGCGGGGCCGGCCGGGCGGGGGTTCTGGGTAGCGGTATTCCAACGCTACGGGGCGCACCGAATGTAAGAGGGCGGATTTGTGGCCACGCGCGCCGAGCTGGCGATTCTCCTGATGGCCTGGGAACCGGAGCGGCGGCGCCCGACCAGATGCAGCAGCCGGGCTCAGCATTTCCACTTCGCCATGCGATCTAGTTTAGGGGTACGGGTTCGTCGGCGCGTTATTGAGCTGAGTGGCCGCGTTGTTGAACACGTTCCCGATGCTGTTGCGCAGCACGAGCAGGATCGCTATCAGGCCGACCGCGACTAGGGCGATGATCAATGCGTACTCGACCAGACCCTGGCCGGCATCCTCGCGCCAGAACGTATGGAGCGCTGCTTTCATGGTGCCTCGGTAGATTAGGGGATCGAATGATGCAAGTGTGGTCATGGCAATGAAATGGGCCAATAGTGCCTATAGTCGAGAAAACATTCGGCAGGCCCCTGCTGCAGGGCGACATGATGTCGTGCAAAGGCGTGGCGAGCTCGGGTCAGGCGTGGATCGCGAAGGGTCCCGTGCTTCGGATCTACTCCTGGTCCGCCATCCGGGTCCTGAGGTTCCGGAACTCCGACGTCCGCTGGCCACCGCCGCGGAACTCGCAATGAGACGGGTCGCACACCCGCCCGCCGGCCGCGACGCCTCGCTGTTCCGCGGTGTTCATCAACTGTTCCGCCAGCACCCATGCCGGGATCCACTCGCCTGCCACCACGCCCGGATACAGCGACGCGTACTGCGGCTTGAGCCGCGCCTGGCGCTCCAGCCCCGACGATCGTCCGAACTTCGTCATATGAACCTCGCGCGGCCCCCCGGGGATATCAGCCCTTGGGGGCCCGGATTCTCTGGTACAACTCAATGTGCCGCTCCGCCATCGCGGTCTGGGTAAAGCGCTCCTGCACCCGCCGGCGCCCGGCCTCGCCCATGCTCCGCCGGCGGGCCGGGTCGTGACACAGCGCCTCGAGCGCGTTCGCCAGCGCCGGTACGTCCCGGAGCGGCACCTCGAGGCCGGTCACGCCCGGCACGTTGACCTCGCGCACCGCGCTCGGCAGCGCCGTGGTGATCACCGGTCGCCCCGAGGCCATCGCCTCGAGCACGACGAGCCCGAACATCTCCTCCACCGTGACCGACGGCAGCACGAGGAAATCGGCGTCGGCCATGCGCCGCGGGAGGTCCTCGTCGGGGTACTCGCCATACCAGCGCACCCGGTCGGTAATCGCCAGCGCCTGCGCCAGGGTCCGGAGCCGCGGCCCCTCGGGCCCCGATCCTACAATGTCCAGCCGCAGCTCAGGGACGCGCTCGAGCGCGCGGAGCAGGATGTCGAGTCCCTTGTAGGCCACCAGCCGGCCGATGAAGATCGCCCGCGGCGACGCACCCGGCGGTGGCGGCGGGACGGTCTCCCAGCGCGCCTGCTCGATGCCGAACGGAATAACCTCGACCTTGCTCTCCCACCCCACCAGCTCGCTCGAGAGCGCCAGGTGCGCACGGCTCGGCACCACCACCGCCGCCGCCCGCCGCAGCACGAGTCCCGTGACCAGCCGGTACATCGAGCGCCGCGAGTCGGCGTGCTGAGTCACCACGACCGGCGTCCGGCCGGCGCGGAGCAGGCAGGCCACGTCGGCCAGCGGGTGGGGATGGTGCACGTGGATGATGTCGGCCCGCTTCCACGCCGCCGCGATGTACCCCGGGGCGATCTCCTGCGAGCCGAGGGCGGCGAACGAGAACGCGCGCGTGACGGCGGAGCGCTGGCGCCCGGAGCTCCCGGCCTTACCGCGGCCTTCGATGGCCACGACCTCCACCTGGTGGCCCAGGTTCGCCGCACCCTCGGCGAGTCCCTGGACCACCCGTTCCATGCCGCCCGAGCGCGGCCAGTAGTACTTCGCGAGATGAAGAATGCGCATGGGGAGTCTCGCCAAGTTCACCACGACCTGCGATCCAAGTCAACCACGTCGTCCCCTTGGTCCTGGCCCCGTGCGGGGCGAGATTGGTGCTGTGCGCGCCCTCGTGATCTCTCGCGTCTACGCGGACCCATCCGCACGTGGCAAGCTTCGCGCCCTCGCCGGCCTCGGCGCCACCGTTGCGGCCGCCGTGCCCGATCGCTGGGTGCCGGCTGGTCTGGTGGAGCAGCAGCAGACCAGCTGGGGCGACGACGGCGGCGTCCGGACCGTCCCCGTCCCCATCCGCGGCAGCGCGCTGCCGGCGGCGAATCCGTTCTGGCATGGCGGCACCGTGCGCGGCCTGCTGACGGACTTTCGCCCGGAGCTCGTGCAGATCGAAGAGGAGCCGTGGAGCAACGGCGCCGCCGCCATCGCGCGGGCGGCGCGCCGGCTCCGGATCCCGTACGTGCTCCTCACGCGCGAGAGCCAGCCCGTCAGACGGAGCACGCTGGCGCTGCTGCGCCGCAATCGCGCGCTCGCCGGCGCGGCGGGGGTCATCTCGGTCAACGAGCTCGCCGGACGCCTGGCGTTGAAGGGGCACCCGTCGCTGCCGCACCGCACGATCCCGCAGCTCGGGACACCGCTGCCCCTCGCCGTGGACAGGGCGCCCCACACCGGGCTCGCGATCGGGTTCGTCGGCCGGCTGATTCACGAGAAGGGACTCGACCTGCTGTTCCGCGCCGCGGTCAAGCTCGTCGGCCGGTGGACCATCACGGTGGTGGGCACGGGACCCGCGCAGGAGGAGCTCGAGGGACTGGCCGAGCGGCTGGGCATTGCCGGACGCGTCACCTGGCTCGGCGCCCTTCCCCGCGCCGCGGTCGACCAGGTCTGGCCCAGGCTCGACGTGGTCGTCGTGCCCTCCCGCAATACGCCGCGCTGGGTCGAAGCCACGCCTCGCGCCGCGCTCGACGCCATGGCGCATGGCATCGCCGTCGTCGGCAGCACCGGCGGCGCTCTGCCCGAGACGATCGCCGATGCCGGGCTGGTCGTCCCCGAGGAGGATGTCCCGGTGTTGAGCGAGACGCTCCAGCGGCTGCACGACGATCCGGCAGAGGTCCAGCGGCTTGGCCTCGCGGGCCGGCGGCGCACCATGGACCTCTACAGCGACGCCGCGGTCGCCGAGCGAACGCTTGGCTTCTGGCGCGATCTCCTTCGCGCAACCGCTTGACTTCGCCCTACTTACGAGCGATCTTCGCCCTCCATGCCCACCTTGGAATCGCGTAGGTCCTTGCCTGCCCGGGTGTGGCTTGCCCTGGCTGCCGTTCTCGTCGCGCTCGCTTCCCCCCTGTCGGCCCAGGTTCCCACCGGTCAGCCGCAGCAGATGCCGTCGCCCGAGCAGGCGCAGTCGCTGCTCAAGGCGCAGCCGGAGCTTGTCGAGCAGCTGCGCGATCGGCTGTCCCGGTCGGGATTGACCCCCGATCAGGTCCGCTCGCGGCTCCGGGCGGCCGGCTACCCGGAGAACATGCTCGACGACTACGTCCAAGGCGCCGACACCACCGTGGCCGCGCAGTTTGGCCCCCGAACCCTCGACGCCGTCCGGGCACTCGGCGTGCTGTCCAGCGACGAGGCAGACTCGCTCCGTCTGGTGGACTCGGTCGGGGCGACGTCCGACTCGCTCCGCGCGGTGCTCGACTCGATCAAGATGCTCCGCGCCGACTCCGCGCGCGCCGATTCGCTGGCCGATTCGGTCGCGGTGCTCCGCGGAGCCGCGTTGAAGATCTTCGGCGTCGAGACCTTCCGACGAGCGACGACCCGGTTCCAGCCAGCGCAGGCCGGCCCGGTGGACCAGAACTACCGGCTCGGCCCGGGCGATCAGCTCGTCCTCATTCTCACCGGCGACGTCGAGCGCTCGCACACTCTCGAGGTCACGCGCGAGGGTTTCGTCGTCATACCGCAGGTGGGCCAGGTGTACGTCGCCAACCTAACGCTCGGGCAACTCGAGGATCAGCTCTACGGTCGGCTCGGCCGGGTGTACTCCGGCGTGCGGCGGGGCCCCAACGCCACCACCCGGTTCCAGCTCTCGATCGGCCGGCTCCGGACCGTCCAGATCTACGTCGCTGGCGACGTGGTGCGGCCCGGCGCGTACCAGATGTCCAGCGCCGGCACGGTGCTGACCGCCCTCTACGCCGCCGGAGGCCCCACCACGAACGGGACCTTCCGGTACGTTCAGATCCGGCGTGGCCGGGCACTGGTCGACAGTCTGGACCTCTACGAGTATCTGCTCCGGGGCAGCAATCCCACCGACATCCGGCTTCAGAGCGGCGACGTGGTGTTCGTCCCGGTGCACGGGGCGAGGGCCACGGTCACCGGCAGGGTGCTGCGGCCGGCCATCTACGAGCTGCTCCCCACCGAGACGCTGCAGGACGCGATCGCGTCCGCCGGCGGGCTGGATCCCTCCGCGGTGCAGGCCCGGGTGACAGATTCACCGGATTCTGCCGCCCGCGTCACGCGGCCCAGGCGGGCGGGCACGCGTGGTCATCGCGGTCGGCGCCGACCAGTTCAGCGACGGCATGGTGCCCGCGGTGCCGATGGCGCCCGGGGACTCCGTCACCGTCTATCCGGTGGCTGACCGTCAGCGCGGCTTCGTCACCGTGCGGGGCAACGTCTGGGTCGAGGGGCAGGTGGGCTTCACGCCGGGCATGAAGCTGAGCGACGCCATCCGGCTCGCGGGCGGTCCCAAGCCCGACGTCTACCTGCCTCGCATTCTGGTCACCCGGATGCGCGAGGACTCCAGCTTCGTCCAGCTCCGCGCCGCGTTCGCCGACTCCACCGGGCGGGTGCAGGGCGACCTGGCGCTGGAGGACCTGGACGAAGTGCGCATCTTCTCCCGCACCACGTTCCGCCCCGAGAAATACGTCGCGATCGTCGGCGCCGTCCGCCGTCCGGGCCAGGTGCCCTACCGCGAGGGGATGACGATGCGCGACCTGATCCTCCTCGCCAACGGGTTGACCCAGGACGCCCAGCTGGAGGCCGAGATCGCGCGGCTGCCCGAGAGCCGGCCCGCGGGGGCACTGGCAGAGACGGTGCGTGTACCGCTCGACTCCAGCTATGTCTTCGGTCTCGGCTCCCCCGCCGCGGCGGCGCCCAGCCCCGGGTCCCAGGGTGACGCGCCGCTCCAGCCGTACGACAACGTCCTCGTGCTCCGCCAGGGCGAGTGGTCGCTGCAGCGCACGGTGGTGCTGAGCGGGCAGGTGAAGTCCCCAGGCCGCTACTCGCTCCGCTCCAAGACCGAGCGGCTCGCCGACCTGATCGAACGCGCCGGCGGCCTCACCAAGGAGGCCTACCCGGGCGGCATCCAGTTCTATCGCTCGTACCTCGGCAACACGCCTGCGGGGACCGATCGGCTCCGGTCGCTCGCCCCGCCCGACGTGGCCGCTCGCGACACGACGCGCCGCGCACTTCCCGAGCGCGTCGGGATCGACCTGCCGCGGGTGCTCGCGAACCCCAAGTTCCGCGACAACATCATCCTCGCGAGCGGCGACTCGATTCACATCCCCGAGTACAACCCGATCGTGCTGGTGCAGGGAGCGGTGAATTCACCGGGAGCGGTGGCGTACACGCCGGGAAAGAATCTGGACTGGTACGTGGATCAGGCAGGGGGATACACGCAGACGGGCGATGCACGCCATCCCTACGTCACCCAACCGGGAGGAACCCGGGAGGGCGTCAAGCGGAAGCAGGTCTTTGCGGACCGGGTGCCTCACCCGAAGGCGGGGGCCGTGGTGTTCGTTCCGACCCTGACGACGACCGAGCCGTCCAACAATCTGACCGCCATCCTGGGCACCGCCGCGCAGCTCCTCGGCGCCTTGGTCACCATCATCGTGGTGGCCAGGAACTAGGGCGCGACCTCGACCCGCGCGGTCGCCTCGGCGGGCACTGAGAAATCGGGCACCAGGCGCGCCAGCAGCTCCCGGATATCGTCCTCGGACCGCCCTTTCCGCGCGCCCTCCACCAGCGCATCCACCACCGTGCTCAAGCCGAGGGGCAGCGCCCCGTTCTTCGCCCGGAGCACCTTCGGGTGGTCGGTCGGGATCGAGCTCTCCGAGTCGAAGAACAGCTCCTCGTACAGCTTTTCGCCCGGCCGCGTGCCGGTGAACCGGATCTCGATGTCGGTGTCCACCTCGAGCCCGGACAGCCGGATGAGGTCGGTGGCCAGGTCGAGCACCTTCACCGGCTCGCCCATGTCGAGCACGAACACCTCGCCCCCTCGCCCGATGGCGCCCGCCTGCAGCACGAGCTGCACCGCCTCCGGAATGGTCATGAAGTAGCGCCGCATCTCGGGGTGCGTCACCGTCACCGGCCCGCCGCTCCGGATCTGCTGGAGGAAGGTCGGGACCACGCTTCCCCGGCTGCCGAGCACGTTGCCGAACCGCACGGCGACGAACTTCCGCTCGTGGGCCTCGGCGATCTCCTGGACGATCTGCTCCGCGACCCGCTTGGTCGCGCCCATGACGTTGGTGGGCCGGACGGCCTTGTCGGTCGAGATCATCACGAGATGCTCGACCCCGAACTCCGCCGACAGCTCCGCCACGTTCTTGGTCCCGAGCACGTTGTTGTTCACGGCCTCGGCGAGGTTGCTTTCCATCAGGGGGACATGCTTGTGGGCGGCGGCGTGGAACACCGAGTAGGGCCGGTACTGCTGGAAGACCTGCCGGAGCCGGTCACGGTCGCGCACGTCGGCGATGACCGGGACCGCGCTCACGGTCGGGAAGCGCTCGGTCAGCTCGGCGAGGATGTCGAAGATGGAGTTCTCGCCGTGTCCCAGCAGGACGACCTGGGCCGGCTCCAGCCGGGCCAGCTGGCGGCAGAGCTCACTCCCGATCGACCCCCCGGCTCCGGTGACCAGCACGGTCTCGCCGGTGGCCAGGCCCCTCACCTGCTCGAGGTCGGTCTGGATCGTCTCGCGCCGCAGCAGGTCCTGGATCTCTACCCGCCGGAGTGAGCCCACCGTCACCTTGCCGGAGATGATGTCGAACATGGCCGGCACCGTCCGGGTCTTGACGTCGGCCTCGAGCGCCGCGCGAACGACCTGCCGAACCACCGCGCCCGGCGCTCGCGGCATGGCGATGACCAGCTCGTCGATCCCGTGCGTCAGCACCAGGTCGGGGATGGCCGCCAGGTTTCCCAGGACCGGCAGGTCGCACATCCGGTGTCCGTGCTTGGAGCGGTCGTCGTCCACGAAGCCGATCGGATTCAGCCGGAGCGCCGGGTGGGTCATCAACTCCTTGACGATCATCTCCCCCGCCGCACCCGCCCCGACGATGAGCGCCCGTGGCGCGTCCAGCAGGCGGTGCTGCTGTCCCCGGCGGCCGAAGGCCCGCACCGCGAACCGCGGGGCAGCAGCGAACGCCGCGGTCAGCAGGGCATCCATGAAGAGCACGCTGAGCGGCACGCGCATGACCGTGAGGTCCAGCACCGGCAGGAAGAACGCGCCGATCAGCAACCCCGCCAGGCCGGACGCCGTCGACGCCGAGATGAGGCGCTCGATGTCCATGATGCCGGCGTAGCGCCAGAGCCGCCGGTAGATGCCGACGCGCCAGAAGATGGCAAGCTTGAGCGGAAGGCAGATCAGGAGGAAGAGCAGCGCCGCGTGGTTCTGGTCAGGTCCCCACTCAAAGCCCTCGAACCGGAGGGCGAACGACAGCACCGTCGCGGAGGCAAACAGCAGGAGATCCGAGGCGAACAGGTACCGGTTGCGTATTCTGCCTGCCACGGGAACGTGCGTATCGGGTGCCATTCCGGTAGAGTATCTCCGACCAGGGTATCAGAGTCAAGGCAATGGCAAAGCTGAGGTTATGCCCTCGACCGTGAAAGAAGAACCACACAGAGCAAGCCTCGCGCCATTCGACAGGGCGGCTGCTCAGGGCCTCGGCGAGGCAATCGACGTGTCGGAGTGACCCGATCCGGTCGGGTTTGATCGCCGGAATGCCCGCCGAAGGGGACGCCAGGGACGGATCAGGTCGGCGAATGTCTCGCGGCGCAGGCGGTCGAATTCAGTCACTTCATGCGTCCGGAGCGAGCGGGCATTCACCGCGTACGCGCGCCCGATCGCCAGGGCCATTCCCAGAGCCGTACCCAGGATGATCGTCAGAAACACGTTGCGCACCAGCCCGCGGGGGTCCGGGCGCACCGGCGCCTCGGGCGGCTCCACCACCGTGATCACCGGCGTGTCGCGGACTTCCTCGATCTTCGCCTGCTCGAAGGACTGGGACAGCGTGGTGTAGAGCTGCTGCTGCAGCAGCACTTGGCGTTGCAGGCGCTCCTGCTGGAAGTTGAGCTCCGGGGCGTTGCGGTACTCGCGGTTCCGCTGCAGGAAGTGCTGCAGCTGGTCCTCGGCCGCCCGCAGATCGCTCTTGACCTCACCCAGTCGCTGCTCCGTGAACCGCCGCTCCGCGCCGGCCTGGGTCTGCCGGCTCTCCAGGTTGAACTGGTTGAGCAGCTCGATCAGCCGAGTGCTGACCTGGAGCGAGAGGACCGGGTTCCGCGTCGTCACGGCCACGTCGATCACTCCCGTTTTCTGCACCGTCGTGGCCTGCACGTCGTTGCCCAGCCGCCGTATGGCCGCATCGCGCCTGAGCGCGGGGGTGGCACCCTTCGACCTGTAGATGTCGATGAGCGTACCGCGAACGACCCCGGTGTCGGCCGGATATTCGAACTTCGTGTCCACCACGGCTCCAAGGATGTGGTGGGACGTCAGGAGGTCGGCGTAGAACGCCGGCGACTGCCCCCCGTCGCCCAGCGGCAGCGCGAGGCCGAACTGGGACGCGAGTCCGGAGAGCGACGTGGTGGATCGGCGCGATTGGGGGGTCAGCGTGGCGTTCGCCGTGAAGGTCCGGGGAACCAGGAGGGTCCACACGGCCACGACCAGCGCGAGCGCCAGGGCGGTGCCGACGACCAGCCCCCGGTATCGAAGCAGCACATTGGCGATGGCCAGCAGCGACACGTCGCCGTCGCTCGCATCGGTTCCGGGGAGAGGCGATGTGGACGGTGGTTGGGCGCTCACAGACCTCCCGTGGCGGTCGCGCTACGTGGTTCCAAGGTGCCTCAAGATAGCCGGGGCCGGGAGTGGAGTCACAGCGTGGGCGCCCTTGGGGCCATGGGTCGCATGCGCTCCACCAGCCCGTAGGCCAGCCCGGTCACCCCTAATGCCCCGGCCAGCGCCGCACCCAGCAGCTCCGGCCGGGCGGTGGCGCGCCAGGCCAGCAGACCCAGTCCGACGTTCACGAGCAGCACGGTGGTGGTGACACGCGCGTGGGACCAGCCGGCCTGGACGGCGCGCTGATACGCGTGGGACCGGTGGGCGCTGTACCAGCGCTCCCCCCGCCAGGCCCGCCGGAGCAGTGTCACCGTCGCATCCGTGGCGAATACGGCGTAGAGCACGATCCAGACGAGCGCCGGCAGGGCGCCGGCACGCTCGGAGGCGATGGCGAGCACGGCCAGGACGAAGCCGAGGAACCCGGAGCCCGTGTCCCCCATGAAGATACGTGCCGGCCGCCAGTTCCACGGCAGAAAGCCGAGCGCCGCCCCGCCGGTGACCGCCGCCGCCGCGGCCAGCGGCGGACTGACTTCCGCCAGTAGCAGGGAGGCGGTGAACGTGACCGTGACTACTTCGCCCGCGGCGAGCCCGTCGATCCCGTCCATGAAGTTGGTCACGTTGGTCGCCCAGACGATGGCGAACCCGCCCAGGATGGTGCCGAACATCCCCAGCGAATGCACGTCGTGGCCCGTCGTGAGAAACGGCATCCCGCCGAGCCACCAGAGCGCCCAGGCCGCCGCCGCCACGTGCGCCGCGAGCCGGGTCGATGCGCTGAGGTCGCGGCGGTCGTCCAGCCAGCCGACCATCGCCACCAGGGCCCCGCCGCCCAGGATGGCCCAGCTCTCGCCCCGGCCCAGCGTCCCGGTCAGCCGCAGAATCGCCACCCCGGACAGCACCACTGCCACGATGGCCAGTCCGCCCCCTTTAGGCGTGGGAGAGGTGTGGGAGCTCCGCTCGTTGGGGACGTCGAGCAGCGACCGCGCCACCGCGATGCGGCGGGCGAGCCCGGTGAGGACCAGGGCACCGACGAAGGCGGGAAGCGCGGTCACAAGCGGGGTCACTCTCCTCCCCGCGTGCGATACCAGGCGGCCGTCGCCGCCAGGCCCTGCTCGAGAGTGTACGGCGGGCGAAAGCCTACCGCGGCGGACAGCTTGGAGCTGTCGACCGCCAGGGAGCCCACCAGGCGATCGAGCCTGGCGCTCGTCAAGGGAACGGCCGGAACGACTCGGGCCATACCGTCACCGATCCGCGCCGCCACACGCATCAGCCCGACCGGCACGGAGACGAGCCGGGCTGGTCGGCCCAGAGCGCGCGCAATCGCCCGGATCAGTTCGGGTGTGGCGATGGGCGGGCCGTCGCTCACGAAGAACAAGTCGTTACCTGCCTCGTGCACGATGGTCGCGCCCACGGCCGCGACGAAGTTGCCGACGTAGAGGAGGCTTCGCTGGTTCTGAACCGCGCCGAGGGGAAGTGGCAGGCCGCGATCGATGACCTCAAACAGCCGGAGCGCATTCGCCTTCATCTCGGGGCCGTAGACCAGCGGCAACCGGAGGATGGGCGCGTGCAGTCCGTGGCGCTCGGCGGTTGCGCGCACAGCCTGTTCCGCCTCGAGCTTGGCGCGGCCGTAGGGATCGGTCGGAACCGGCCGGGTTTGCTCCGTCCAGATGTCCGGGCCGCCCTCGCCAACGGCTTTTACGGTGCTCGCCAGCACGAAGGCCTGCACGCCGGCCGGAACCGCGGCGTCAAGCAGCGCGCGGGTGCCGTCCAGCGTGATGGCGCGGTGCGACGCCTCGTCCGTTGCGGACCCGGGCTGGTGGACATACGCCGCGAGATGGACGATCGTGTCGATCCCCCGCACCGCTTGGCGGAGACCCGCCTCATCAGTCAGGTCGCGTACGATGGCCGGCTCTGAGCCGTGGGGGGCTCGCCTGGCCGAGCCCCTCGTCAATGCACGAACCGCGAGTCCACGCGTCGCCAGATCCCGGCAGAGGTGATGGCCGAGAAATCCGGTCGACCCTGTGACCAGGACTCGCCGGCCCCAGACTCGGGTCAGGCGAATCTCCAGCCATGGCGGCGGAAGAACTTGAATGCCGAGCGCACGAACAGTCGTTGATGCTGCCACCCCTTCCGCGCGGCGTCGCCTCCCGCATGGACGATGCGGACACCTGGTACATACGCGATCCTGGCGATCCTGCCGAGCCGCAGGCTCAAGTCGAAGTCCTCAAAGTACAGAAAGTACGTCGGGCTGAAGCCGCCAACGGAGACCAGCGCGGCGGTGCGGCAGAGCATGAAGCACCCGCTGACCATGGGTATCGGGCTGTAGGGAAGGTCGTCCAGGAGATCGCGCATCTCGTAATGCTCGAGTCGCCGCCGGAACAGGCGTTGGAGCCAGCCAGGCGCGAAGCCGCGGAGCCCCAGGATCGCGACGCTGGGGTAGCGCTTGCAGAGATACTGGCGGGCGCCGACCTCGTCCAGCACGTGAGGCGCGATCATCGCCACATCGGAGTGGGCCTCGAAATATCGCACGCCCTCCACGATGGCGACGCCATCCATCACGACGTCCGGGTTGAGCACCAGATGGTAGCGGCTGTCCGCGCGCGCGATGGCCAGATTGTGCGCCGCCCCATAGCCGACATTGCCATGGCCTCGGAGGATTTCCAGCGAGAGTTGGCTGGAGTAGGGAGCGAGCGTATCGACTACGGTGCGATCCAGAGACGCGATGTCCGCCGTCCCGTTGTCGACCAGATAGAGCGTCGCCCGCTCGAGCACGCCTGCTTGCCGCGCACCGTCGACCGCGGCGCCGAGCGAGGCGACTGTTGCCCGCAACACCGCGAGGTCTGCCCGGTACACCACGAGCGAGACGGACAGCCGGCCCGAATCAGACACCGTACTGCACCAACGGCGGTCCGCCCTGGCGGAGGCGCGTGCCCTCTATGACCCAGCCGGCGGTGAGCGCCCGATACACCAGCCCGGACGACAGGGCACCGATGTCGTCGGTCGCGCGCGCCCAGCCCTCGAGGGCCCGCATGACCGCCGGGTTGAGCAGCCCACGCAGCACCAGCTTGCGCGCGAGCTGCCGGCCACGGTCCCGGGACCAGTCAATGGGAGCGAGCGTGGCCAGCGATGTCTCGGTCAGGAATTCGGGGCAGCGCTCACGGAGATAGGGGAGACCGTCGCGGCCGGCTTCCCGCATTTTGGAGCGATACCACGGGATCGTGACGCTGTCGAGGTGGATGGCGCGGGCATCCGGAGCGAACAGCAGACGCACGCCGATCTCGCGCAGCCGGTGCCCCAGCACGTGGTCCTCGTAGCCGTATGAGCGCCCTGTTTCGTCGAACAGCCCGATGGCCTCCAGGTCCGCCCGCCGCAGCGACGTGATGCCCGAGCCGAGGAAGCGGGCATGGAGATTGTCGGGGTCGATATTCGCGTGGGGCGACAGTGGACGATACCCGAGATACCGGGACTGGAGGTATTTCGCGAGGTTGCTCGAGCGGACGACATCGTCGGGGAACGAGAGGTTGCCGATGACGGCGACATGCTCGTCACCCGCAGCTGCGTGTGCCGCGGCGTGCGCGCGAAGGTAGTCGGGCTCGACGATGATATCGTCGTCCACCATGACGGCGATCGTCCCCCGCGCACGCCGGAGCCCGGTGTTCCGCGTAGCGCTCCTGCCTCGGTTCGTCTCGTGCCGGACATACTGGACGCGCCCGTCCCGGGCGGCCTCGACGCACTCCGGCGTATCGTCCCGCGAGGCATCGTCCACTACGATGATCTCGTACGGCGGCGTGTCCTCCGACTGCCGCTGGAGCGCCGCGAGGCACCGCTGGAGGACCGCCGAGCGGTTGTAGGTCGGCACGACGACGCTCAGCTCGAGCGTCACCGGGCTGCCTCCTCCGCGAGCACGGCGCGTACCACCTTCTCGAACTCGGCGTGCTGGCGGCGACCGTCGAACTCTCGCAAGGCTCGGGCTCGTCCGCGAGCCCCGAGGTCGGCGGCCAATGCGCGGTCGCACAGCAGTCGTACCGTCGCTGCGGCCACCTCTCCCGGGGAGCTCCCGTCCACGAGCAAGCCTGACTCCCCCTCCGCGATGGCCTCGGGCACACCACCCACCCGTCCGCCGATCGCCGGCTTCCCCGCGAGCGCGGCCTCGAGGAACACCACGCCGAACCCCTCGGCACTGCCCTCCACCTCGCGGCCCGGAAGCAGGAATACGTCACAGGCGGCGAAGAGCCGGTGGAGTGTCTCGCCGTCGACGTGGCCCATGAACGTCACCGCCGCTTCGACGCCTCGCTCCCGCGCCAGAGCGCGCAGCTCGTCCTGCGCGCCGGGCCGCGATCACCAGCCGAGCCCCGGGCACCTCCCGGAGGATCTCGGGCAGTGCGGCAACCGCTATGTCGAACCCTTTGTGGCGCTCGGACAGGCGCCCCACCATCAGGACCATGGGACCCTGGCCCGTGAGCTGGGCCTGAAGGGCCCGCGCATCCTGGGCCGAGGCCGGCGGCACCGTAGTGTCGATAGCGGGATAAATCACGTGGAGCCGCTCGGCCGGTACCTCGTGGAGCTCCATCGCCATCGCATGGGTCTTCTTCGACGTTACGACCACGGCCGACGCGTTGGCCAGCGCGGCGCGCATGAGACGCAGGCGGAGCCGGAAGGGCGCGCGATCCGCCAGCCAGGTGGTCAGCTCCTCGCCGTATGCCAACACGATATAGGGAATGCCGAATAGCCGGCGCACCAGCAGACCGCCGACGCCGGCGAAGAGCGGCTGAATGCACACCAGCAGCTTGGGCCGGTCCCGTCGCGCTCGCGCGGCGCACCATACAATAGGAGCGGCGACGATCTCCGCATGCTGGAGTATGCTGTGGATCTTGAGAGGGCCGCGCGCTCGGTGGGCAAACCAGAGCCGGCGAAGCACTCGGGCACCGCCGCTCGCGCGCGGATCGGCGGCGCGTGGCGCCAGGACCACCGTGTCGACACGCTCGCCGAGCATGCCTCGGAGCGCCCGTCCCGTGCCCGCAGGCATGGGCGGCCAGGCATTGGCGACCGCGAGCACCGTCGGTGCGGTTGCCGCTTCAGTGGTTGTCTGTGTCACGCCCGGTCGCGATGGTTGCTGTGTCAGTCGGCCTTCGCCGCGGCCGTGGCGCAATGTACAGCCGCACGATGCTTCCGCATATGGCTTGGCGCCGAAAGTTCGGCTCGGAGGATTACGGCGTGCTGCCTCCTTCGCCTCGCGGCGCCGGACCCGCCCCGTGGAATCTGCCAGCGTCCACCGGCGCCGTGGCCACCATAAGCACGTGACGTATCACCCGACCGCCTATCAGGAGCCCGTACGCCATCACCCCAATGAACACCGCCTGCCGGAAGTTGTTTGGGATAGCTGCCCACTCGCCTTCGGTGTGCATGGCCGTCAACAGGAGCGCCACGAGACAGATGCCGTACGCGGCGCCGTGGCTCACGCGAGCGAGCCAGTGCGTCAACGCTTGCAGGATCCATACGATGGCCAGGGGCACCACGACGAACCCGATCGCGCCGAAGGACATGACTCCATTGCTGAAACTGGTGTCGAGATAGTCCGCCTGGAGGTCTTCCGCCGTCGACCCGGCCGGCCAGCCGAGCTTCTGCTCGAGGATGGTGGAGTACACGTCCTTGACGATTTCCATCTTCCCCGGGAAGACGGCACGGGGGATCGTGTTCAGCACCGCGGCGGTGACGATGTTGGCGTCGTGTGCCGTGCCGTGGGACTGGATCAGAATGGCGGTGGCGAAATCGGTCAGCTCCGCCCGCCGGTTCACCGCGCCAATGGCGAGACGGATGCCCGTCTCCTCGGGCAAGTTGATTCGTCCAATCAGGAGTGTGAGCTGTACGCCCAGGAGCGTGGCCGGTGGCAGCAGCAGCAACAACACCTGTACCAGCCGCTCCGCTCGGCGGCGTGAGAGAGTTTCCGCCGCCAGTGCCAGGGAGATGCTCGCGAGCAGGACGATCATTCTCGCCTTGAGGTAGAGCAGCGAATATCCCACCTGGAGCAGAATGCCGGCGATCGCGATGGCCACCGTCAGCGGCCGAGGTCGGCCCATCCGCGGATGCCAGAGGTAGACGGCGCCGAAGACCAGCGACAAGGCCCCAAACACGTCGCTCCCCAGCAGAACAAAGAAATCCCCGTAGCTCCGGACGGCGTGCTCGGTGAAGGCGGTATCGGTGTAGGCGGAGCCATAGCCCAGCAGGACGAGGACCACCTTGCACAGCGCCGATCCAGCCGTCGAGCCGATCACAATGCGGCGCAGGTCGGGCTGGTAGCGGCGAAACCAGGCCTGCATGCTGGCGGTGGTCGGACCGCGCTGACCATACAGCAGCAGGCTGCAGAGTAAGAGCACCAGCCCGCCGGCCATCGAGCCGAGGAACTGCTGACGAAGCGTGAGGTCGAACTGGGGGTACAGCAGGAT
Organism: uncultured Actinomycetota bacterium; assembly: GCA_963770145.1. Lineage (GTDB taxonomy): Bacteria > Actinomycetota > Actinomycetes > Mycobacteriales > CADCTP01 > CADCTP01. The sequence goes on from CAVYOJ010000015.1 coordinate 33,303, forward strand.
CGGTGAGAAGTACTTGATGCCGTTGATGGTGAAGTAGACCTGACTCACCAGCAGGAACGCGAGCGGCGGGCAGGCCAGAAATGACAGCGAGCGGCGCCGCGCGACGTAGAGCAGGTGCACGTTGAGGAGAGCAGCCAGCGCCATGTGTCCCATGGTGAAGAGCCACTCCTGGCTGGGACCGGGCGCCTGCATCGTAATCCACCACGTGAGGAGGCCGTAGCAGGCGATACTGATCCCGAAGAACATCACGGCGCGGCTTCGAGGGTCACCCGCGGCCGCGGTCCGGTCTCTCGTCCCGCCAGCGGTCGCAGCGCCTCGCAGACCCGCTCGACCACACCGCCCAGGGGGAGACAGGTGAGCCGTGACGCCGCGCGCGCGCGCCGGGCCGCGTAGACCTCGCGGCGTGCCTCCAGCTCGGCCAGCGTCGCGTTCAGCTCCTGCGGATGATCGCAGTACGGCCGCGCGCCGGTCTGGGCAACGCGGGGTGAGCACGGCCGAGCTGACCGCCCCGTCCGTCGCGCCCGGTGGGCGCGGCGGGCGGCGGCGGGCGGTCGAGGCCGGCTCGACGTTCCGGTTCGGCCCGCTGGCCGGGGTCGGGCTCGGCGCCGCGGTGCTCTGGATGAGCCTGCTGGTGCTGCTGCCGCTGGCCGCGGTGGTGGTCACGTCCACCGAGAACGGGTGGAGCGGGTTCTGGGACTCGATCACCGGGCCGCGGGCGGCGGCCGCCCTGCAGTTCACGATCGGCAGCTCGCTGCTGGTCTGCGCGATCAACGCGCTGATGGGCACGCTGGTGGCCTTCGTCCTGGTCCGGGACCGGTTCCCGGGCAAGCGGCTGCTCGAGCTCATCATCGACGTGCCGTTCGCGCTGCCGACGATCGTCGCCGGCCTGGTCATGAACACCCTGTACGGCACCGAGTCCCCGGTCGGCATCGTGCTGTACGGCCAGCGCGCCGGCGTCGTCGTCGCGCTGATGTTCGTGACGCTGCCGTTCGTGGTGCGGACCGTGCAGCCGGTGCTGATGGCGATGGAGCGGGACGTCGAGGAGGCCGCGACCTCCCTCGGCGCCGGCCCGCTGACCGTGTTCCGGCGGATCGTGCTGCCGACGATCATGCCCGCGGTCGCGGCCGGGACGGCGCTCGCGTTCGCCCGGGCGATGGGCGAGTACGGCTCGGTGGTGCTGATCGGTGGCCAGCTCAACCGGACCCAGACGTCGTCGATCTTCGCGTACAACCAGATCCAGGACGGCAACCTCGCCGACGCCGCCGCGACCGCGACCGTGCTGCTGGTCGTGGCGGTGCTCGTCATCGGCGGGCTCGACCTGCTGCAGCGCTGGGTGGCCCGCCGTGGTTAGGGCGTCCGCAACCACCGACGGCCGGCAGGCCCGTCCCGGCCCGCCGACCGAGCCGCCGGTGGCCGGGCCTCCCCTCTCCCGGCCACCGGCTCGCCGCCGCGGGAGGGGCGGGCGGTGGGCGCTGCGCGCGGTCGCCGTCGTCTACATCGGCATCCTGGTCGCGGTGCCGCTGGCGCTGGTGTTCCAGCGGACGATCGCCGACGGCGCCGGCGCGTTCTGGGACGCGATCAGCGCGCCCGACGCGGTGCACGCCTTCAAGATCACCGCCGAGATCGCGCTCATCGCGGTCGCGATCAACACGGTCTTCGGCCTCGGGATGGCGCTGCTGCTGGCCCGCTACCGGTTCGCCGGTCGCCGGTTCCTCAACGTGCTGCTCGACATCCCGGTCTCGGTGTCGCCGATCGTCGTCGGCCTCGCCCTGGTGCTCGTCTACGGGCCGACCCAGGGCTGGTTCGGCCCGGCGCTGTCGAACGCCGGGGTGCAGGTCATCTTCGCGCTGCCCGGCATGGTGCTGGCCACCTGCTTCGTGTCGCTGCCGCTGGTGGTGCGCGAGCTCGTCCCGGTGCTGCAGGAGGAAGGGTTGGACCAGGAGGTCGCGGCCCGCTCGCTCGGCGCCAACGCCTGGCAGCGGTTCATCCGGATCACGCTGCCGACGATCCGCTGGGCCCTCGCGTACGGCGTGGTGCTCAGCCTGGCCCGCGCCATCGGCGAGTACGGCGCGGTCCGGGTCGTCTCCGGCGACGTCATCGGGCAGACCCAGACGGCCACGCTGCGGGTCGGCGACCTGGCCGAGCAGGGCGAGCCGGGCGACTACCAGATCGCGCTCGTGCTGGTGCTGTTCGCCATCCTCTGCATCGTCGGCATCTCGCTGCTGCGGCCCAAGGAGAAGAAGAGCTGATGGGTATCGAGACGCACGCCGTCACCAAGCGGTTCGGCGACTTCACCGCACTGTCCGATGTGGACCTGTCGGTGCCGTCGGGCGAGCTGACCGCGCTGCTCGGCCCGAGCGGGGGCGGCAAGTCGACGCTGCTGCGGATCATCGGCGGGCTCGAGGAGCCGGACACCGGCTCGATCGAGATCGACGGGGTGGACGCCACCCGGGTGCCGGCCCAGCGGCGCAACGTGGGCTTCGTGTTCCAGCACTACGCGGCGTTCAAGCACCTCACGGTGTTCCGCAACGTCGCCTTCGGGCTGGAGATCCGGCGCCGGCCCAAGGACGAGATCCGCCGCAGGGTGGGCGAGCTGCTCGAGCTGGTGCACCTCGAGCAGTTCGCCGACCGGCTGCCCTCGCAGCTGTCCGGTGGCCAGCGGCAGCGGATGGCGCTGGCCCGGGCGCTGGCAACCGAGCCGCGGGTGCTGCTGCTGGACGAGCCGTTCGGGGCGCTGGACGCCCAGGTGCGCAAGGAGCTGCGGGACTGGCTGCGCCGGCTGCACGACGAGATGCACGTGACCACGCTGTTCGTCACCCACGACCGGGAAGAGGCGCTGGAGGTCTCCGACCGGCTCGTGGTCATCAACGCCGGCCGGATCGAGCAGGTCGGCTCGCCCACCGAGCTCTACGACAAGCCGGCGAACGACTTCGTGATGGGCTTCCTCGGCCCGGTCACCCGGCTGGACGGGCGGCTGGTGCGGCCGCACGACATCGACATCTTCACCGAGCCGGCCGACGGCGCGGTGCGCAGCACGGTCGTCCGGCTGCAGCGGATCGGCTTCGAGGTGCGGGCCGAGCTCGACGCCGGCGGTAGCCGGCCGTGGGTGCAGCTGACCCGCGGCCAGGCCGAGAGCCTGCGGATCGACACCGGCACGACCGTCTGGCTGCGCGCCGCGGCCGGCGCGTCCACGCTGGCCGCGCCGGCGCAGGAGGAGCCCGTCCCTGTCCCCGTCTGAGCCTCCGCCGCCGGGCCTCGCGAGCCGCCGCCGCGGGCCACCTCTGCCGTCGGCTCCGCGGCCGGGGTCAGTGGCCGCGGAAGGCTTCCTCCAACCACCACGAGCCGGTGTCGGCGGCGACCTTGGCGTCGATGACGATCGGCGCGTCCCGCGGCCCGGCCAGCCAGTCGACCACCGGTGCGAGGTCCTCCGGCCCGCGCACGGTCACCCCGGTGCAGCCGAAGCCGCGGCCGATCGCGGCGATGTCGGTGTCCGGGAACCGGACCGTCCCGAGCTCGTAGCCGTCCGGGCCGAAGTGGTGCACCTCGGCGCCGTAGCCGAGGTCGTCGTAGACGACCACGACCAGCGGCAGCCCCAGCCGCACCGCGGTCTCCAGCTCGCTGATCCCCATCAGCGCGCCGCCGTCGCCGAGCGCGGCCACCGGCAGCCGGTCCGGCCGGGCCAGCGCGGCGCCGATCGCGGTGGCGAGCCCGAGCCCGATCGACTGGAACGCCTGGGTGAAGCAGAAGCCCTGCTCGTCCGGGACCGACAGGTACATGCTCGGGTAGCCCATGAAGTTGCCCGAGTCGACCGCGACGACCCGCTCGGCCGGCAGCAGGTCGTCCAGCGCGATCGACAGCGTGCGCGGGTCGACCGTCGACGCCGGCCGCACCGCTGTCCACATAGGACACGTCCCGCCAGCGGACCTCGCCGGCGATCCGGTCGCGCAGGGCGTCGTCGCGGTAGCCGGCGTTCGGCTTGACCGCGTCGGCGGTGTCGGCCGCGGTGGCCGCGACGTCGCCGAGCACGCCGAGGTCGACCGGCCGGTTGGCGCCGATCGCGTCCGGGTCGAGGTCGACCTGCACCACCGTCGCCTGTGGACCGATCAGCTTGCCGTGCCGGGTGGTCCACATCGACAGCGAGCAGCCCCAGGCGACGACGACGTCGGCGGCGCCGATGAGCTCGGCCGCGAGCGGCGAGGCGAACCCGCCGGACACGTCCAGCGACCACGGGTCGCCCGCGAACAGGCCCTTGGCCACGGCCGAGGTGGCCAGCAACGCGCCGCACCGCTCGGCCAGCGCGGCGACCGCGGGACCGGCCGGCCGGGCGCCGCGGCCGGCCAGGAACACCGGCCGCTCGGCCCGGTCCAGGATCGCGGCCAGCTCGGCCACCGCGGCGGCGGCCGGCCGCGGCGCCGGCAGTGGGACCACCGGCGCCAGCGCGGGCAGCTCCGGCACCGGCTGGGCCTGCACGTCCAGCGGCAGGTTGAGCACCACGGTGCGGCGCTGCTCGACCGCGGTCCGGACCGCCCGGACCGTGTCGGCGACCGCCGAGCCGGCCGAGTGCACCCGCTCGGCCACCGCCCCGACCGCGGTGGCCAGGCCGCCCTGGTCGATCCGGAAGTTCGAGCGGACCGCGGCGGCCCCGGTGTCGGCGGCGAGCACGACCAGCGGGGTGCGGCTCTTGGCCGCCTCGGTGATGCCGGTGGTCGCGTTGGTCAGCCCGGGGCCCTGGTGCACCGACAGCACCCCGAGCCGGCCGCTGACCCGCGCGTAGCCGTCGGCCATCATCACCGCGCCGCCCTCGTGCCGGGCCGCGACGTAGCGGGCGCCGGCGGCGACCATCGCGTTGGTGGCGTGGAAGTTGCCGCTGCCGACCACGCCGAACACGGTGTCGGCGCCGAGCGCGACGAGCGCCCGGCCGACCGCCTCGGCGACGAGCACGGCCCCGGCTCCCGTCAGCGCTCGACCAGGGCGAGCACCCGGGTCGGGCTGCCGGAGCCGCCGACGATCGGCAGCGGCGCGGTGACCAGCAGCGTCCCGGTCGGCGGCAGCAGCTGCAGGTTGCGCAGCTGGGTCAGCCCGTACTTGCCGGCGCCGAGCAGGAACGAGTGGCACGGGAACGGCGGGTCGAACGAGTGGGCGGTGCCGGCGTCGGTGCCGACCGTCTCCACCCCGAGGCCGACGATCGGAGGTCTCCTCGGCCAGCCAGCGCGCGCACTCGACCGAGACGCCCGGCGTGTGCGGGCCGGTCTCGTCGGCGTTGAGGAAGCTGTCCTGGTCGCCGGCGCGGGTGTCCCAGCCGGTGCGGTAGAGCAGCCAGCCGCCGTCCGGCAGCGGGCCGTGCTCGGCCTGCCAGGCCTTCACGTCGTCGATCTGGAGCAGGTAGTCGGGGTCGGCTCCGGCCCGGTCCAGCACCGCCGCCGGCGCGACCAGCCGGCCGGGCGCGATCTGGGCGACGTCGCCCTTGTCCCGGCCGGTGATCCAGTGCACCGGCGCGTCGAGGTGGGTGCCGGTGTGCTCGCCGGTGTGGATGTCGTTCCAGTACCAGCCGGGCCCGCGCTCGTCGTACCGGCTCAGCTCCTCGAGCCGGAACCGGCTCGTGTTCGCGAACGGCTCCGGCAGCAGCAGGATCGGCGTCGTCTCGACCAGCGGGGCGGTCAGGTCGATCACCTCGACCGAGCCGCTGCGCAGCGCCTCCGCCAGCTCGCCCAGCACCGCCATGTGCACCCCTTCCACCGTGGTGGGAAGCGACGCTAGTGCACGACTGCGGCTGCGCCACCCCGCGCTCGGGGGAGTGCCGGCCGGGCGGACCCCCGGACCGCCCGGCCGGCGTGCCTACGGCAGCGCGGGGGATCCGCCGGGCACCGTGGGCAGTCCGGCGGCGGCCCAGGCACGGAAGCCGCCGGCAAGGTCGGTCGCGCCGGCCACGCCGAGCCGGCGCAGCGTGTCGGCGGCCAGGCTGGAGGCGTAGCCCTCGTTGCAGACGACGACCAGCACGGCGTCCGGGCCGGCCTGCGGCAGCCGCCACCGGCTGTCCGGCGCGAACCGCCACTCCAGCACGTTGCGCTCGACCACGAGCGCGCCAGGGATCTCGCCCTCGGCGATCCGGAACGCGTGCGGGCGGATGTCGACCAGCACCGCGCCGGCGGCCTGAGCCCGGGCCGCGGCGGCCGGATCGAGCCGGCGCAGCCCCGTCCTGGCCCCGGACAGCAGCGTGTCCAGCGACTCGGCGACCGGCGCGGTCACGCCGGCTCGTCCAGGTCCGGGCCCTCGCCGAGCGGGAGCAGCGGCGGCGAGTACGCGTGCACGCTGGTCGCGTTGCGCGAGCCCTGGTTGGCGACGACGTGCACCCGGTCGGAACCGAAGGCCGAGCCGGTCCGGTGTGGACGGACGGCGCGGTGGGTCGGTCCGGCCCCGTCCCGCCAGGTCTCGGTGAGCACGCCGTCCAGGACCGTGTACGACCCGGCCGCGCCGCCGTGGTCGTGCGGCCGGGTGGCCTGGCCCGGGCGTCCAGGTCAGCAGCCAGACCTCGACCTGCTCGGTGAGGGCGAGGCGGAGGTACCAGCGCTCGAAGGGGTTGTGCACGGCCTCCGCCCGCAGCGCTGCCGCCAGGTCCGCGGTCAGCAGCCGGGTCAGCCGGGCCAGGTCGCCGACCGGCCAGTCGCCCCGGCCGGTGACGGCGGAGGCGACCGGGAGCAGGGCAGGGTGGACGTACAGGGTGGGTGTGGTCATGGGACGTCGCTCCGGTGCGGTGCGTGGGTGGGCGGGTGCGGGGTCAGCCCCGCGGACACGCGCACGCCACGACCCGGAGCAGGTCGAGGGCGCGGTCCCGCCACAACGCAGCGCTCAGCACGGCCCGTACTCTACTAATCCAGTAGAGATTGGCAACCCGACTTCACATGGACCTCACAGGTCGGATCCGGGCACAGCCGGCGGGTGCCCGGACGTAGTACCGGGTGACAACGACAGCCGGGGAGTTCCGTCGTGCCCACCGTGACCGCCACCACCGCTCCGCAACCGTCCACCGAGGCGCCGCGGCGCCAGTTGCTGCCCTGGTTGGGCACCGCCGCCCGGGTGCTGCTCGGCGTGGTCTGGGTCTGGGCCGCGGTGGCCAAGATGGGCGACCCGGCCGCCTCGGTCCGGGCCGTCCGGGCGTACGAGCTGCTGCCGGAGTGGCTGGCCAAGGGCGTCGGCTACGGGCTGCCGTTCCTGGAGATCGGCCTGGCCGTGCTGCTGATCGCCGGGCTGGCGACACGGCTCGCGGCCGTGCTGTCCTCGACGCTGCTGGTGGTGTTCCTGGTCGGGATCGTCTCGGCCGCGGCCCGCGGGCTGCAGATCGAGTGCGGCTGCTTCGGCGGCGGCGGCCAGCTCGGCGCCGGCCAGTCGACCGCGTACACCGGGGAGATCCTGCGCGACGCCGGGTTGCTGGTGGTCTCGCTGTTCCTGGTCTGGGCCTACCGGACCCGGTTCGCGGTGGACAACCTGATCCGCTCGTACGGGCCGCAGCCGACCGTGCGGGGCCCGCGCAAGACCGCCGAGGCCAGGCGGCGGCTGGCCGAGCTGCTGGAGCAGCGGCGGCAGCAGGGCGAGCGGCGGGTCCGGTTCGCGTCGGCGGCGACCGCACTGGTGCTGGTCGCGCTCGTCGGCATCGGCATCGGCGTCCAGGCGTCGCGGATCCCGGCCCCGACCGGCGCGGTGCCGGCCGGCGTCTCGCTGGCCGACGGCGTCACCGTCGGGCGATCGACCGCCCCGGTGACCCTCGACCTGTACGAGGACCCGCAGTGCCCGGTGTGCGCCCAGTTCGAGTCGCAGGTCGGACCGGCGATCTCGGGCTGGATCGCGAGCGGCAAGGTCAAGGTGCACTACCACGTGATCTCGTTCCTCGACTCGGCCTCGACGACCAAATACTCCAGCCGGGCCGCGAACGCGCTCTACGCGTCGGCCGGGGTGAGCGCGGACGCGTTCGCCAAATACCACCAGCTGCTCTACCAGCAGCAGCCGGCCGAGGGGTCGGCCGGGCTGACCGAGGACACGCTCGTGCAGCTCGCGCAGCAGGCCGGCGCGGGTGCCGCGGCCGACCAGATCCGCGCCGGCACGTATGCGGACTACGTGGCGACGGCGACCGACCAGTCCTCGAAGGACGGGGTCACCGGGACACCGACCGTGCGGGTCAACGGCAAGGCCGTGGCCCAGCCGACGCTCGATGAGGTCACCGCGGCGGTCAACGCCGCCTCCTGACCCCGGCCCGACCGGCTCGGCGGCCCTGGCCCAGCCGGTCGGGCCGGCCTTCCGGGCCCGGCCGGCCCTAGGGTGAGCTGGTGCGCGCCGGGCAGGGGAGTCGGACCGCTGTGGTGGTCTGCCAGGGCCGCGCCGCCGCGCACGGGCGGATCGCGCCCGGCGTGTTCGCCGACCCGACCGCGTTGCCGATGCTGCGCCGGGACGAGCGGGTGCCGGTCGAGCAGGTCCGCGCCGACGCGGTGCCAAGCGGCGTCGCCGCCCGGGTCGAGTACGAGATGGTCAAGGCGTCCGCCGAGGTGGTCGTGCCCCGCACGGTCGCGATCGACCAGGCCGTGCGAGCGTGGGCGAGCCCGCAGGTGGGGATCCTCGGCGCCGGGCTGGACGGCCGGGCCTGGCGGCTGACCGAGCTGGCCGCCGCGACCGTGTACGAGATCGACCACCCGGCCAGCCAGCAGGACAAGCGGGACCGCAGCGCGGACCTGACCCCGGTCGCCGGCACGCTGCGCTGGGTGCCGGTCGACCTCAGCCGCGACCGGCTCGACGACGCCCTCGACGCCGCCGGCCACGACACCGGTACGCCGACCACGTGGGTGTGGGAGGGCGTCGTCCCGTACCTGACCGAGGCCGAGGTCGAGGGGACGGTCGAGGCGCTCGCGCGGCGGTCGGCGCCGGGCAGCGGGCTGGTGGTCAACTACCAGGCGCCCGGGCTGGGCGCGGCGATCGGCCGGGTGGCCGCCCGCGGCATGCTGCTGCTGGCCCGCCGCCCGTCCCTGTGGGGTGACGAGCCGCGCCGCAGCGCGTGGACCGCCCGCACGATGGGCGCCCTGTTGGCCCGGCACGGGTTCGCGGTCGGCACCGACGTGGACCTGCTCACGATCGCCGCCGGGCTGCCGATGCAGGTGCGCCGGCGCGGGTCGCTGCGCAACGGCCGGGTCGCGACCGCCGAGCGTCAGTAGCCGATCGGCAGGCCGGCGTAGTTCTCGGCCAGGCCGGTGGCGCCGGCCGCGCTGCTGACCACCCAGCGCAGCTGGGACTGTTGCAGCTGCGCGTCGAACTCGTCGCCGCCGCGGTGCAGCATCGTCGTCATCCACCAGGAGAAGTGGGTGCACCGCCAGACCCGGCGCAGGGCGGTGTCCGAGTAGGCGTCGGCGAGCCGCGGATCGTCCTCGCGCAGCAGCGCGGTCAGCGCCGGCGCCAGCAGGGCCACGTCCGAGATCGCCAGGTTGAGCCCCTTGGCCCCGGTCGGCGGCACGATGTGCGCGGCGTCGCCGGCCAGGAACAGCCGGCCGTGCCGCATCGGCGCCATCACGTAGCTGCGCATCGGCAGCACGCTCTTCTCGGTGATCGGCCCGGGCACCCGCTCCGGCCCGATCCGTTCCGCGAGCTCGGCCCAGATCCGCTCGTCCGGCCACTCGCCGAGGTCGGTCTCGTTCGGCACCTGCAGGTAGAGCCGGCTCACCGTGGCCGAGCGCATCGAGTGCAGCGCGAACCCGTTCGGGTGCCAGGCGTAGATCAGCTCGTCGGTGGACGGCGCGACATCGGCCAGGACGCCGAGCCAGGAGTACGGATAGGTCCGCGTCCAGGTGCTGGTGACCGCCTCCGGGACGGCGCCGCGACTGGGCCCGAACGAGCCGTCGCAGCCGACCACCACCTCCGCGTCCAGCCGCTCCGGCCGACCGTCCACAGTGAACGTCACGTGTGGACGGTCGGTCGGGTCGTGCACCGCGGTGTCGGCGACCTCGTAGAGGATCCGCTGGCCGGCCGCGTCCCGGGCCCGGCCGAGGTCCTTCTGCACCTCGGTCTGCCCGTAGACCCAGACGCCGCGGCCGACCAGGTCGACGAAGTCGAGGTGGTGCCGCTCGCCCGGCCACTGCAGGTAGATGCCGCGGTGGTGGTCGCCCTCGGCGTGCAGGCGCTTGCCGAGCCCGACCGAGTCGAGCAGCTCGACGCTGGAGCTCTCCAGGATGCCGGCCCGGATCCGGGACTCCACGTACTCGCGCGACCGGGTCTCCACGACCACCGACTCGATCCCGTCCTGGGCGAGCAGGTGGGACAGCAGCAGGCCGGCGGGACCGGCACCGACGATCGCGACCTCAGTCCGCATGCCGTCCATTCTCGACCAGACCGGTCACCCGCATCGTCACGTTGATCCGCCCTTCCCCCAGTCCGGTGGCGGGGTCGGCGGTGCCGGGCAGGATCCGCGGCACCCCGTGGTACGCGAACCGGCTCTCCCGGCCGAAGACCACCGCGTCGCCGGAGGCCAGCGTCAGGTCCGTGTACGGCTTCCCGCGGCTGTGCGGGGTGCCGAACCGGAACACGCAGCTGTCGCCGACCGACAGCGAGACCACCGGGTCGGCCGCGACCTCGTCCTTGTCCTGGTGCATGCCCATCCGGGCGGTCGGGTCGTACCAGTTGACCAGCGCGGTGTCCGGCCGGTACGCCGCCGCCGCGGCCTCGTCGTACGCGTCCGCCAGCACCCGGCGCCCCAGCTCGGCCAGCCAGTCCGGCAGGTCGAGCACCCGGGCGCCGTTCACGTCGTCGGCGGTGCGGGTGTAGCGGTAGGGCCGCCAGTGCCAGCCCAGGCACACCGTCCGCACCGTCATCGCGTGCCCGCCGGGCAGCACCGCGGCCCGGGCCGGCACCGGACCCGCCGCCCACTCCCGGTACGCGGCGACCAGCCGGCGCTGGCCGGCGAGGTCCAGCCAGCCCGGCAGGTGCACCGCGCCGGGCGCGAGCTCGGCCCGGGGTCGCCCGAACAACGTCACCGCCGTGCCTTCCAGACCCGGTACTCCTCCGGCAGGCAGTTGGCACCCGGCCGGTAGCCGGTCGCGATCGCGGTGGCCTCGTCGGCGATGTCGGTCATGCGGCGTCGTGGAAGACCAGGGCGAGGGTGAACCGCTCGCCGGACCGGATCACCGACACCCCGTGCCGGACCGGCGCCGCCGACCAGCCGCGGGCGCCGCGCACCGGCCGGTCCCTGGTGGTGAACACCAGCCCGTGCCCGTGCGGGATCAGCGTCGCGGTGCCCCGGGACTGCGCCCGCGGCCGCTGCTCGTAGAGCAGGAACTCGCCGCCGGTGTGGTCGACGCCGGGGTCGTTGAGGTTGATCACGACCTGCAGCGGGAAGACCAGCTCGCCGTAGAGGTCCCGGTGCAGCGCGTTCCAGTCGCCCTCCCGGTAGCGGAGCAGGATCGGGGTCGACCTGGTCTGCCCGGCGGCATGGCACATGTCCAGCCACTCGTCCAGGTCGTCCGGCCACGGCGTCTCCCGACCGAGCCGGGTCCACCAGTCCCGGGCGACCGGCAGCAGCCGCGGGTAGAGCGCCCGCTTCAGCTCGACCACCGCCTCCGGGAACGGCTCGGCGAAGTAGCGGTACTCACCCCGGCCGAACCGGTGCCTGGCCATGTCCACAGTGGACCGGAACCGGTCGTCGTCGCCGTACAGCGCGGCGATCTCCTTCGTCTCCGCCGGCTCCAGCAGCGGCCCGATCTGCCCGCAGCCGAGCTCGTCCAGCTCGGTCGCGACCCGGGTCCAGTCGGCCGCCTCGACGCGGTCCGTGCGTACGTCGCTCATGCCGCCTCCAGCTCCAGCAGGGTGCGCTTGGCCTCGACCCCGCCGGCGTAGTTGCCGATCGCGCCGTCCGAGCGCACCACCCGGTGGCAGGGCACCACGACCGGCAGCGGGTTGGTCGCGCAGGCGGTGCCCACGGCCCGGACCGCCTTCGGGTTGCCGGCCAGCGCGGCCAGCGCCGCGTACGAGGCGGTGTGGCCGTAGTCGACGTCGATGGCCAGGTGGTGCAGCACGGTCGAGCGGAAGCCGGTCGACAGCCGCCAGTCCAGCGGCACGTCGAAGCGCTGCCGGCGGCCGGCGAAGTAGTCGTCCAGCTGCCGGGCCACCGGGTCGAGGCGGCCGGGCGCGTGCAGCACCCGCGGGCTGACCCGGTCGGCCAGCGCCTGCAGCACCGCGTCGTGCCCCTGGTTCGGGTAGGCGACGCGGACCAGCCCCTGCTCGGTGGCGGCCAGCAGCAGCGGGCCGACCGGGGTGTCCACGGTCCGGTAGGCGACGTCGAGGATCCCCTCGGCCTCGGCCGCGGCGGCCAGCCGGGCCCGCAGCCGGTCCACGTCGGACCCCTCGACGGGGAAGGCGTCCAGCAGTTCGTTCATCGGTTCGCTCCTATGGTGCGGCGCAGCGCCGCGATGCCGTCGGCGGCGGCCCGCCGGGCGGCGTCGGCGCTGCCGCCGAGGATCTCGGCGATCTCGGCGTACGGCAGTCCGGCGAGGTAGTGGTAGGCCACGGCCCGGCGCTGCTTCGGGGGCAGCGCGGCGAGCGCGGCGGCGAGATCGAGGTCGGGCAGGTCCGTCCCGGCCTCGGTCTCCGGCGGGTCGGCGACCGGGACCGCGCGGCGGGCGGTGCGACCTGGTGACGTCGATCGCCTTGCGGTGCGCGATGGTCACCAGCCAGGCCTCGACGTTCGCGCCGGCCGGCAGCTGCGGGTACGCCCGCAGCGCGGCCAGGAACGTCTCCGACCAGGCGTCGTCGGCGTCGGCGGGGCCGAGCACGGCCCGGACCACCCGCAGGACGGTCGGGCCGAACTCGGCCACCACCCGCTCGAACGGCGGTTTCCCGGTCAGGACGCCTCCAGCTGCTGCTGCCCGGACTCGAGGTCCAGCAGGCGGCGCTTGCGGTCGAGCCCGCCGGCGTACCCGGTGAGCTTGCCGTTGCTACCGACCACGCGGTGGCAGCCGACCAGGATCGACAGCGGGTTGGCGCCGACCGCCGCGCCGACCTCCTGCGCGGTGGTCCCGTCGCCGAGCGCGCGGGCCAGCTCCCCGTAGGTGGCCGTCCGCCCGTACGGGATCGCGGCGATCAGCTGCCAGACCCGCTGCTGCAGCGGGTCGCCCGTCGCGTGCAGGGGCAGGTCGAACTCGCGCCGCCCGCCGGCGAAGTAGTCGGCGAGCTGGCCGGCGACGTCCTCGAAGCCGGTCTCGACCCGCGGGCCGAACGCGGTCCGGTCCGGGCGGGTCCAGTGGTGCGGGAAGTAGACGCCGGTGATGCCGGCATCGTCGCGCACGACCGTGAGGTCGCCGATCGGCGTCGGCAGGATCGTGTGCCGGGTGGACATCGGTGCTCCTTCGGTCGCGTACTCGTCACCAGGTAGACGCGCCGACCCGCCCGGACGTGAGGTCTAGCGCAGCGGGAAATCCTGGCCGCGCTCGGACTCGGGGCGGGGGCCGTGGATCCGCCGCTCCGACTCGGTGATCCGGACGTCGTTGATGCTGGCCTCGCGCCGGCGCATCAGCCCGTTGGAGTCGAACTCCCACAGCTCGTTGCCGTAGGACCGCCACCACTGGCCGTCGGCGTCGTGGGACTCGTACTGGAACCGCACCGCGATCCGGTCGTCGGTGAACGACCAGAGCGCCTTGCGCAGCGCGTAGTCCAGCTCCCGGTTCCACTTGTCGGTGAGGAAGGCGACGATCTCGTCACGGCCGGTGAGGAACCGGTCGCGGTTCCGCCAGACCGAGTCGACCGTGTAGGCCAGGCTCACCCGGTGCGGGTCCCGGCTGTTCCACGCGTCCTCGGCCGCCTGCACCTTCTGCGCGGCGGTCTGGGCGTCGAACGGCGGGAACGGCGGCCTGGACTCGGTCATGACGGACTCCTTCGGCTCAAGTCAGCTCAAGTCGATGCCGAAGGTAGTCCTCAACCCCGCGTGTCCGGTATCGGTGATCCGCACCGCGCGGCTCGAGTCCCGCCGGCGGATCCAGTCCAGCTCCAGCAGCCGGTCGAGCAGGCCCCGCCCGAGTGCCCCGGACAGGTGATGACGCTGCTCGCTCCAGTCCACGCAGTAGCGGACAAGCCGGCGCCTCGGCGGAGCCTGCACGCCGAACTCGGCCAGGAACTCGTCACCCTCCCGGGTGAGCGCGTAGTCGACGTCGCGGCCGAAGCCGGCCCGCACGTCGCTCGGGTTGACCGCCGGGTCGTAGCTGCCGTCGCCACCGACCAGGTAGCCCTTGTCCAGCAGGGCAGCCATGATGCCGACCCCGAGCTTGCCGGCCACGTGGTCGTAGCAGGTCCTTGCCTCGCGCAGGGCGGCGGCCCGGGTGCCCTGCCGCAGCGAGCGGACCGGGGCCACCGGCGCCAGCCGCTGCAGTGCCTCGAGCAGGTCGGCCACCGCCGGCCCGGCTATCCGGTAGTAGCGGTGCCGGCCGCGGGCCTCGACCGCGAGCAGGCCGGCCTCGGTGAGCTTGGCCAGATGGCTGCTGGCGGTGGCCGCGCTGACCCCGGCCTCGTGCGCCAGCCGGCTGGCCGGCAGCGCACGCCCGTCGTTGAGCGCGAGCAGGATCTGGCAGCGCCGCCGGTCGGCCACCAGCGCTCCTACCGCAGCGAGGTCGACGTCCCCACCGCCCGTGGTCGCAGTCGCGGAAGCCATGGTCCCGACGCTACGCCGGGCACGGTTCGACCCCGGTCGAAGCGTTCGGAGGGTCAGCCGGTGCTTGCGGTCTCGGTGGCGTCCGCGGTCGGAGTGACCGGCGTGGTGGGCGCGGCCGGAGTGGTGACACGGTCGGCCGCGCGTGGCTCCGCCGCCGCCCTGCGGCGGCTGCGACGGCACCGGGACGCTCAGCTTCACCGTGGTGCCCTTGCCCGGCCGGGAGCGCAGGTCGAGGCGGCCACCGACGCCCTCGGCGGCGTCGGCCAGCAGCGCCAGCCCGATGTGGCCGTCGACCGGGCCGAGCGCCGAGGCCGGGTCGAAGCCGGGGCCGTCGTCGGTGACCGCGACGAACGCCGTGTCGTCCTCGGTGCCGAGGGTGAGCCTGACCTTCGCGCCCGGGGCGTGCTTGGCCGCGTTGCGCAGCGCCTCCCGGCCGACCCGGATCAGCGCGGCCCGGTGCGCGGCCGGCAGCGGCGGCAGCTCCTCGGCGACCATCTCGACCGCCGCGCCCTCGTCCCGGAGGCCGTCGACGATCACCCGCAGTGCCGCGGCCGGGTCGGCCGCGCCGCTGTCGGCCGCGTACTGCATGCCGGTGAGCTCGCGCAGCGCCAGCACGTCGTCGTGCACCAGCCGCTGGGCCGTGCGCAGCGTGGCCCGCAGCGCGCCGATGGGTGGCGACCCGCCCGGCTCGGTGTTGGCCAGGCCGGCGATCTGCGCGTCCAGGGCGGTCAGGGCATACCCCACCCCGGCGAGGTCCTGGATCACCCCGTCGTGCAGCTCGCCGGCGACCCGCCGCCGCTCGGCCGAGGACGCCTCGACCGCGAGCCGGATCATCGCCTGTCGCTCCCGCTCGTACCGGGCGACCCGGCTGGCCAGCGTGTACGCCAGCGGGACCAGCAGGAGACCGAGCACGAGCAGCGCGGCCAGCACCACCGGCACGATCCGGCGGATCAGCGCGGCCTCGTCGGCGTGCAGCCCTTCGACGTCGAAGTAGGTCTCGACCAGGATCGGGCGCCCGTTGGTGTCCTTCTCGCCGACGTATACCTCGAGGCTCTCGCCCAGATCGCGGTCGAGCACGTTCTCCGACTTGCTCAGGTCGGAGATGTCGGAGTCCACCCCGCCGTGCTCGAGCACCTCCCGGTCGTCCGGATCGAGCGGGTAGGTCCGACCGAGCAGCCTGGCATCGTCGCTGTAGAGAATGACGCCGTCCTCGGACCACACCTTGATCCGCTGGATCGAGCTGCCTGCCTTGCGGAGGAGCACGCGGTTGTCCAGCGCCCGCAGGGCGGCCGGGTCGCCGTCGTACAGCGCCTGGTCGACCAGCGGGGCCACGATCCGCTCGGCGACGATCTTGCCGCCCTCCTCGGCCTGGTGCAGCGCCTGGGACTGCACCACCCGGACGCAGACGATCGCCGCGGTGGCACCGACCACGATCAGCGCCATCACGCTGACCACCGCGTGCTGTGCGAGCGCCCTGGCGACGACCGACAGCCGGCTGCGGTCCCGCGGCGACCGGAAGATCAACGCCGCTCCACCGGGTGTGGCAGCAGCCCGAGCCGGCCCGCGGCGACAACGGCCTCGAGCTGGGAATGGCAGTCGAGCTTGGCCAGTACGCTCTTCACGTAGCCGCGGCAGGTGTGCAGGCTGATCGACAGGGTCCGGGCGATCGCCCGGGCGTCCATTCCGGCGCCTAGCAGGCTGAGGACCTCCTGCTCCCGCGGGGTCAACAACGGTGCGACCATACGGTCGCTGTCCGTCTCGGCGGGCCTGCGCTGCGACGGCACCAGTCGGGCCAGTACGGTCGGGTCGATGACCATCGATCCGGTGCGGGCAGTCCGGATCGCGGACAGCACCTCGCCGAACGCACCCGTCTTCGCGACGAAGCCGCACACCCCGGCGGCCGCCGCGCGGCTGATCAGCGATCCGTCGTGGGTCGCGGTGAGCATCACCACGCGGGTCGACGGCTGCCGCCGCAGCACCTCGGCCGCGGTGGTCACGCCGTCCTTGTCCGGCAGCCCGAAGTCCATCAACACCAGGTCAGGGCGGGTCTGGTCGACCAACTGCAACCCCTCCCCAGAGGTTCCCGCGGTGCCGACGACGTCAATGTCGGACTCCGCACTCAGCGCAAGCCGAAGAAGATCGACCAGCGTCTGATGGTCATCGACGATGACGACCCTCGTGACCGGCTCCACTCTCTCCCCCCGACACCACTCGGACGACCCTCCATGCCGCCGTTCACCAGCCTTACATCCTGATGCGGATCTGTCGCGGGAAGCCGCCGTTTTTGGTCACGACTGCGCACGCCGCTCGCCGATCGGATCAGCATTAGCTACTCCTCGTACCCCCCAGTATTAGGGATCGCGAATCACCGAGCCGCTCGGCTTATCGGAGCCGTCCGGGCCCCCGATGGTGGCCAGATCGGGCATCGGCCGCGACGTTTTCCCAATGGGGATCTCCGCTGACGTCATTCCGCACCCGACCACGTGTACCACGGCCGGTTGTGGCCATGGCGGCGCCGGCGTTGGCCATATCCGGCACGGCCCCGGCCGCCTGCTCCGGCGCGCTGGCCCTGGAGGAGCCTCGTGACCGTCCTCGGGCACCGGCACGTGGTCACCGCCACCCACCGGCCTCCGGACCGGGGGGGCGCAGTCAGCATTCGCTGGCGGGCCGCGGCCGGCGAGCGGGCCACCGGCTCGACTCGCCGAACCTCCCCGGCCGACCGGCCACCGCCAGCGGCCGCCGGCTGTCACCCAATCGTCCACTGTGGACAGCGACGTGGTGCCCGCGAACCCAGGCCGAAGGGGCCCGTCGGCTCACTCTTTGGCATGCTCTTCGCCATGGCGTGGAACCCTGATCCACAGGCGCTGCGCGGCCGTATCGCGCTGGTGGCCGGGGCGACCCGGGGCGCCGGCCGCGGGATCGCCGCCGCGCTCGGCGAGGCCGGCGCGACCGTGGTCTGCACCGGCCGGACCACCAGGACCGGCGCGACCCGCTCCGACTACGGCCGGCCGGAGACCATCGAGGAGACCGCCGAGCTGGTCGACTCGCTCGGCGGCACCGGCGTGCCGGTGCCGTGCGACCACACCGACCCTGACCAGGTGGCGGCGCTCGCCGACCGGGTCAGGGCCGAGCACGGCCACCTCGACGTGCTGGTCAACGACATCTGGGGCGGCGAGGGCCTGCACGGCCCGGACAACTGGAACACCCCGATCTGGGACCTCGACCTCGCCGACGGGCTGCGGATGCTCCGGCTCGGCCTGGAGACCCACCTGATCACCTCGCACCACCTGCTGCCGCTGCTGCTCGACCGGCCGGACGGCGGGCTTGTGGTCGAGGTCAGCGACGGCACCGCCGACTACAACGCCACCCGATACCGGATCTCGGTCTTCTACGACCTGGTCAAGATCGGGGTGAACCGGCTCGCGTTCTCCCAGGGCCACGAGCTGGCGCCGCGCAACGGCACCGCCGTCGCGATCACCCCGGGCTGGATGCGCTCGGAGATGATGCTCGAGGCATTCCGGACCACCGAGGACGACTGGCGGTCGGCGGCCGCGCCGGCCGGCTTCGCCGTCTCCGAGACCCCGCGGTACGTCGGCCGCGCCGTCGCCGCCCTGGCGGCCGACCCGGACCGGCGCCGGTGGAACCAGCGGTCGGTCAGCTCGGCCGATCTCGCCCGCGCATACGGGTTCACCGACACCGACGGCTCCCGCCCGGACGTCTGGCGCTACGAGCTGGACGGCGCGACCGACCCTGCGGGCTACCGCTAGCTCGCCGGTGTCAGATCGCCTGGGTGACGGTGATCGTGACGTTGGTGCAGCCGGCGGCGATGCTGGTCAGCGCGCTCTTCTCGGCGCTGTCCACGGTCAGCCGCCAGCGGATCTTCACGGCCGTCCACTCGGCGACGTAGCGGCAGGTCGCGCTGGCCGCCGAGCGGCATCCACTCGGCCGGGTCCCGGTCGCCCTTGGCCTGGTTGACGTTGTCGGTGACCGCGACGAGGTCGCGGGCGTCGCCGAGGTCGTTCGCGTACTGCTCGCGCTGGGCGGCGGTCCAGTTGCGGGCGCCGGAGTCCCACGCCTCGGCCAGCGGGACCAGGTGGTCGATGTCGAGGTCGGAGGCCAGCGTCCAGGTCGCGTTGTCGTAGTAGGAGCAGCCAGCGGCCGCCGCTGAGCGCGCAACTCGCGCCGACCGTCGGCTTCGTCGTCGCCTCGGCGATGAGCACCTCGTTGCGGGTGTTGCAACCGTCGCCGTCGGCGTCGATCCACAGGTGGAACTTGTCCCGGGTGTAGCCGGTGCGCACCTCGGTCGCGACCGGCAGGCCGGAGATGCCGGCGCGCAGCGTGGTGGAGACCGTCGCCGCCTGCGCCGGCGGCGCCAGCAGCACGGCACTGCCGAGCAGCGCGGCCAGCAGAGCGAGCAGGGCACGTACCTTCGACATGACCGACTCCGTCCGTCGGGTGAAGGGGATACCTCCGAACAGCGTAGGAGCGAACCGGTCATCCGCACAGGGACGGCAAGTAAACGTTCGCTACCGCGCCACGAACACCTGCCGAGAGACGTACGCCGGGACGCTCAGCTCGGACTGCGCCGCAGGGCCGCAGCCGGTCGGGTTTCGCCTTCGGCGGAGGGGGTGGGCTGGCCTAGCATCAGCGAGCATGACGAGGGTCGTGGTGGTCGGGGCGGGATTCGCCGGGTTCCACGCGGCGCGGACGCTGCATCGGCGGCTGCGCGGCTCGGCCGAGGTGGTGCTGGTCAACCCGACCGACTACTTCCTCTACGTGCCGCTGCTGCCCGAGGTGATGGCCGGCATCCTCGACCCGCGACGGATCGCGGTGCCGCTCGCCTCGACGCTGCCCGAGGTGCGGCTGGCCGTCGGCACCGTGCACGACATCGACCACCCCGCCCGGACGGTGACCTATCGCGACCCGGACGGGCGGGACCAGCACCTCGACTACGACCACCTGCTGGTCACCTGCGGCAGCGTCAACAAGCTGCTGCCGATCCCGGGGGTCAGCGAGCACGCGCACGGCTTCCGCAACCTCGCCGAGGCCGTCTACCTGCGCGACCACCTGGTCCGCCAGGTCGAGCTCGCGGACGGCACCGACGACGAGGACGAGCGCACCGCCCGGCTCACGTTCGTCGTGGTCGGCGCCGGCTACACGGGCACCGAGGTGGCCGCCCAGGGCGTGCTCGCGACCCGGGCCACGCTGCGCAAGCACCCGCGGCTGCGCGGCCGGATGGCCCGCTGGCTGCTGCTGGACACCGCCGACCGGGTGCTGCCCGGGCTGCGGGAGCGGCTGTCGCAGACCGCGGCCCGGACGCTGGCCGAGCGCGGGGTGGAGATCATGACCGGCACCTCGGTCAAGGAGGCCACCGCCGACGGCGTGCTGCTCAGCGACGGCAGCACGGTGCCGACCCGGTCGCTGATCTGGTGCGTCGGGGTGCGGCCCGACCCGCTGGTGGAGACGCTCGGGCTGCCGACCGACCGCGGCCGGCTGATCGTCGAGCCTGACCTGAGCGTGCCCGGCCAGCCGGGGATGTGGGCCTGCGGCGACGCGGCCGCCGTTCCCGACCTGACCGAGCCCGGCGAGGTCACCGCGATGACCGCGCAGCACGCGCAGCGGCAGGGGAAGACCGCGGGCCGCAACATCGCCGCCGCACTGGGGCACGGCAAGCCCCGCGCGTACAAGCACCGCAACCTGGGGTTCGTGGTCGACCTCGGCGGCTACGACGGGGCGGCCGACCCGCTCGGCGTGCCGCTGGGCGGCTTCCCGGCCAAGGTCGTCACCCGCGGCTACCACCTCAGCGTGATGCCGGGCAACCGGGCCCGCACCGCGGTCGACTGGACCGAGCACGCGCGTGCTCGGGTCGGAGCTGCAGCGGCTCGACCTGGTCCACCCCGGCCAGGTGCCGCTGGAGACCCGCCCGCCCTCCTGAGCCAGCGGGTCAGCGCGGCGCCATCCGGATCGCGCCGTCGAGGCGGATCACCTCGCCGTTGAGCATCGGGTTGGCGACGATGTGCTCGACCAGCGCGCCGTACTCGTCCGGGTCGCCGAGCCGGCTCGGGTGCGGCACCTGCTGGCCCAGCGAGGTGCGCGCCTCCTCCGGCAGCCCGGCCAGCAGCGGCGTGTCGAACAGGCCCGGCGCGATCGTCACGACCCGGATCTGCCGCTGGGCCAGGTCGCGGGCGATCGGCAGGGTCATCCCGACGATCCCGCCCTTGGACGCCGAGTAGGCCGCCTGCCCGATCTGCCCCTCGTACGCCGCGACGGACGCGGTGTTGACGATGACCCCACGCTCCTCGCCGACCGGCTCGGCCGCCGCCATCCGCTCGGCCGCCAGCCGGATCACGTTGAACGTGCCGATCAGGTTGACCTGGATGACCTTGACGAACGGCTCGAGCGGGTAGGCCGTGCCGTCCCGGCCGAGCAGCCGGCCGGGCGTGCCGATGCCGGCGCAGTTGACCACCACCCGCAGCGGGCCGAGCTCGCCGGCCGCGTCGAGGGCCGAGCGCACCGCGGCCTCGTCGGTCACATCGGCGGCGGCGAACACCGCCGCGCCGTCCAGGCCCGCCGCGACCTCGTCGCCCTTCGACGAGGGCAGGTCGACCAGCACGGCCTTGGCGCCGGCCTTGACCAGCCGCCGGGCGGTGGCGAGCCCGAGCCCGCTGGCCCCGCCGGTGACGAGCGCGACGCTGCCGGTGATGTCCACGCTGACCTCCTCGGACGACCGCCTCACCCTACCGACCGGTACGGGACGCGCGCCGCGGCAGGCCGCCTCGGTGTCGAACCGCAGCGCCACTCAGAGCCGCTCGTAGATCGTCGCGTTGGCCAGGCCGCCGCCCTCGCACATGGTCTGCAGCCCGTAGCGGACGTCGCCGTCGCGCAGGTGGTGCACCAGCGTGGTCGCCAGCCGGGCACCGGACGCGCCGAGCGGGTGGCCGATCGCGATCGCGCCGCCGTGCACGTTGAGCCGGGCCGGGTCGGCGCCGGTCTCGGCCAGCCAGGCCAGCGGCACCGGCGCGAACGCCTCGTTGACCTCGAACGCGCCGATGTCCTCGATGGACAGTCCACTCCGGGACAGTGCCTTGGCCGTCGCCGGGATCGGCGCGCCGAGCATCATCACCGGGTCGTCGCCGGCCAGCACCGCCGTGTGCACCCGGGCGATCGGGGTCAGCCCGAGCTCGGCCGCCTTCTCCGAGGTCGTCATGAGCAGCGCCGCCGCGCCGTCGCTGATCTGCGAGGCGTTGCCGGCGTGGATGGTGCCGTCCGGCTTGAACGAGGGCTTGAGCGCGGCCAGCGTCTCGACCGACGTGCCGCGGCGCAGCCCCTCGTCGACCGCGAACTCGCCCACCGGCGTGATCTGTCCGGACAGCACGCCGGAGTCGATGGCCGCGGCGAGCTTGGCGTGCGAGCCGGCGGCGAACTCGTCCAGCTGCGCGCGGGAGAGGCCCCACTTCTCGGCCATCATCTCGGCGCCGACGCCCTGGCTGAACTGGGCGCCGTCGTACCGCTGGGCCACGAGCGGGCCGCCCGGCAGCCCGAACTCGCCGCCGGAGTACGAGGCGCCGAGCGGGACCGCGCTCATGATCTCGACGCCGCCGGCGACCGCCACGTCGTACTGGCCGGAGAGCAGGCCGGCGGCGGCGAAGTGCACCGACTGCTGGGACGAGCCGCACTGCCGGTCGATGGTCACCGCCGGCACCGACTCGGGCCAGCCGGCGGCGAGCACGCGCCATCCGGCCGACGTTGTAGCTCTGCTGGCCGACCTGCTGGACGCAGCCCCAGACCACGTCGTCGACCACGGCCGGGTCGATGCCGGTGCGCTCGACCAGCGCCCGCAGCACGTGCGCGGACAGGTCGGCGGCGTGCCAGCCGGCGAGGGAGCCGTTCCTCTTCCCCACCGGGGTGCGGACGGCATCGACGATCACGGCGTCGCGAGCGGGCATGAGGGCCTCCAGCGCAGCGCGAACAGTTGACTGATGAGCATAGTCCGGCCGGGTGTGCCGCCCGTGTGACAGCCGCCACCCGGAACAACCCGGCCGGGCCCGCGTTGCCGGTGGACATGACCGAGATACGCGAGCAGATCGGCCGGTACGGCGCCTGGGTCAGCTCCAGGGCGCTCACCCCCGAGGTCGCCCCGGCGTTGGAGTCGGCCGGCTACGGCGCGCTCTGGCTGGGCAGCGCCGACTCCGAGCTCACCGGCGCCGAGCGGGCCCTCGACGCGACCAGCACGCTGGTGGTGGCGACCGGCATCGTCAACATCTGGCAGACCGACGCGGTGTCGCTGGCCCGGGCGTACCACCGGGTGGCCGGCAGGCACGGCGACCGGTTCGTGCTCGGCGTCGGCACCGGCCACCGGGAGGCGTTCCAGCAGTACCAGCAGCCGTACGAGACGCTGGCCGGCTTCGTCGACACGCTGCTCGACGCCGGCGTGCCGGCCGCCCGGATCGTGCTGGCCGCGCTCGGGCCGAAGGTGCTGCGGCTCGGCGCGGAGCGGACCGCCGGCGTGCACCCCTACCTGGTGCCGCCGGAGCACACCCGGTGGGCGCGGGCCGAGATCGGTGCCGGGCCGCTGCTCGCGCCCGAGCACAAGGCCGTGCTCGACCCCGACCCGGAGCGGGGCCGGGCGCTCGGCCGGCAGACCGTCGAGCGCTACCTCGGCATGGTCAACTACACCGCCAACCTGCGCCGGCTCGGGTTCACCGACGACGACCTCGCCGGCCGCGGCAGCGACCGGCTGGTCGACGCGGTCATCGCGCACGGCACCGCCGAGCAGGTGGCGGCCCGGCTGGACGAGCACCTGCGGGCCGGCGCCGACCACGTCCCGGTGCAGGTGCTCGGCGACGACCTGCTGGCCGGCTACCGGACGCTAGCCCCGGTGCTCGGCCTCAGCGCGCGAGCCGGCGGCTGATCACCAGCCGCTGGATCTGGTTGGTGCCCTCGAAGATCTGCATCACCTTGGCCTCGCGCATGAAGCGCTCGACCGGGAAGTCGCGGGTGTAGCCGTACCCGCCGAGCACCTGGACGGCGTCGGTGGTCACCCGCATGGCCATGTCGGTGGCCACCAGCTTGGCCACGCTCGCCTCGGTCCCGTACGGCCGGCCGAGGTCCTTGCGCCGGGCCGCGTCCAGGTACGTCGCCCGGGCCGACTGCACGCCGGCCTGCATGTCGGCGAGCAGGAAGCCGAGACCCTGGTGGTCGATGATCGCCTTGACCGAAGGTCCGGCGCTGCTTCGCGTACCCGACCGCGTGGTCGAGCGCGGCCTGGGCCAGCCCGGTCGCGACCGCGGCGATGCCGAGCCGGCCGGCGTCCAGCGCGGCCAGCGCGATCGACAGCCCCTGCCCCTCGGCGCCGATCAGCCGGTCGGCATCGATCTCCACCCCGTCGAAGTGCATCGAGGTGGTCGTGGACGCGGTCAGGCCCATCTTCTGCTCCGGCTCGGCCGCGGTGAGCCCGGGCGTGCCGGCCGGGACGAGGAAGCAGCTGATCCCGCGGGATCCCTCGCCGGTGCGGGCGAGCACCGTGTAGAAGTCGGCCTGCCCGCCGTGGGTGACCCAGGCCTTGGTCCCGTCGAGGCGCCAGCCGTGCTCGGTGCGGGTCGCCCGGGTCCGCATCGCGCCCGGGTCGCTGCCCGCGTCCGGCTCGGAGAGGCAGTAGGCCCCCAGCAGGTCGCCGCCGATCAGCTCCGGCAGCCACCGCTCGCGCTGCTGCTCGGTGCCGTAGTTGAGCAGCGGGAAGCAGGTCAGCGCCTGCACCGACACGCCGACCCCGACCGACGCCCAGCGGGCCCCGATCTCCTCCAGCGCCTGCAGGTAGACCTCGTACGGCTGGCCGCCGCCGCCGTACCGCTCCGGGAACGGCAGGCCGAGCAGCCCGGCCTTGCCGAGCGTGCCGAACACGTCCCGGGGGAACCGGCCCGCCTTCTCGTCGGCCGCCACCCGCGGCAGCAGCTCGGCATCGCCGATCTCGCGGACGAGGTCGAGCAGGTCGGACGCGTCCTCGGTGGGCAGCAGCCGGTCGACCGGCATCAGTGCTCCCACGGCGGCAGCAGCGGCTCGCTGCGGAGCTCGGCCCGGGCGACCGAGCGCAGGTGCACCTCGTCCGGGCCGTCGAACAGGTGCATCGCGCGGTGCCAGACGTACATGGCCGCGAGCGGGGTGTCGTCGGAGATGCCGGCGCCGCCGTGCACCTGGATGGCCCGGTCGATGACCTTCGTCGCCGCCCGCGGACAGGCCACCTTGGCCATCGAGACCAGCTGCCTGGCCGCCTTGTTGCCCTGCGCGTCGATCACCGCGCAGGCCTTCTGGCAGAGCAGCCGGGCCTGGTCGATCTCCAGCCGGGACTCGGCCACCTGCTGCTGGAGCATGCCCTGGTCGGCCAGCGGACCGCCGAACGCGACCCGCGAGTTGGCCCTGGCGACCATCATCGCCAGCGCCCGCTCGGCCGCACCCAGCGCGCGCATGCAGTGGTGGATCCGGCCGGGGCCGAGCCTGGCCTGGGCCGCGGCGAACCCGCCGCCCTCCTCGCCGAGCACGTTGGCCGCCGGCACCCGGACGCCGTCGAACCGCACCTCGGCGTGCCCGTGCTGGTCGTGCCGGCCCATCACCGGCAGGTCCCGCACGATCGTCACACCGGGGGTGTCGACCGGCACCAGCACCATCGTCTGCTGCCGGTACGGCGGGGCGGCCGGGTCGGTCTTGCCCATCGCGATCAGCAGCCGGCAGCGGGGGTCGAGCGCGCCGGAGGTCCACCACTTCCGCCCGGTGATCACGTACTCGTCGCCGTCGCGCTCGATCCGGGTGGTGATGTTGGTCGCGTCCGAGGAGGCGACGTCCGGCTCGGTCATCGCGAACCCGGACCGGATCGTGCCGGCCAGCAGCGGCTCCAGCCATTGCTGCTGCTGCGCCGCCGTGCCGATCAGGTGCAGCAGCTCCATGTTGCCGGTGTCCGGGGCGGCGCAGTTGATCGCCTCCGGCGCGATCTCCAGGCTCCAGCCGGACAGCTCCGCGATCGGCGCGTACTCCAGCTGGCTCAGGCCGGACACGTCGGGCAGGAACAGGTTCCACAGCTCGCGCCGGCGGGCCTCGGCCTTGAGCTCCTCGACCACCGGCGGCACCGAGTGGTCCTCGGGTCCGGCCTTCGCCCGGTAGGCGTGGTAGTCGGCCTCGGCCGGGAGCACCCGCTCCCGCATGAACTCGAGCATGCGGTCGTAGAGCTCGCGGGCGCGATCGGACGGGGGCGGCAGGACCGTGCTCATGGGGCCAACGTAACCGCTCCGGCTCGGTTCAGGAGCCGGGGATCTTCCGGAAATCCCAGCTGACGATCTTCTCCGGGACCACCTTCAGCCACGCGTGCCGCCCGTCCGGCGTGTACGTCTCCACGCCGGCGTACTTGCGGGCGAACAGCCGCTCCGGCTCGGCCAGCTCGGGGACGTGCGCGGCGCCGCGCGGGACGTCGCCGACCGGCGTCGCGGTGCCGGAGATCTCCACGCCGCGCAGCTCGCCGTACGCGTCGCCGGTGTCGACGACGACCGCCACCCGCGGGTCGCGGGCCAGGTCGGTCCAGCGCTGGCTGCGGACGAGCGAGGTCAGCCAGAGCGCCCGGCCGTCCCAGGCGAACCACAGCGGAACCACGTGCGGCCGGCCGTCCGCGCCGGCCGTCGCCACCCGGCAGGTCCGCTCGGCGGCGAGGAACGCGTCGATCTCGTCCTGGGTCATCGCGATCCGGCGCGCCCGCCGCTGCTCCCTCATCGGTCCCGCACCCTGATCAGCCCCTCCTGCATGACGGTGGCCACCAGCGTGCCGGCGCGGTCGAACAGCGAGCCCCGGCACAGCGCCCTGGCGTTGCCGGCCCAGGGCGACTCCTGCTGGTAGCACAGCCAGTCGTCGGCCCGGAACGGCGCATGGAACCAGACCGCGTGGTCGAGGCTGGCCATCTGCAGCCGCGGGTTGCCGAACATCAGCCGGTGCGGCAGCAGCGCGGCCGCCAGCAGCATGAGGTCGGACACGTACGTGGCCGCGCAGGCGTGCAGGGCCGGGTCGTCCGGCAGCGTCTCGGTGGTCCGGACCCACACCACCTGCTGGGGCGGGCGGGCCTCGCCGCGGACGGTGCCCATCGCCGGCGGCTCCTCCGGGAACCGCAGCTCCAGCGGGAACCGCCGGCTGAAGTGGGCGAACCAGGCCGCCGACCGCTCGCCCGCCCTGCTCCATCAGCTCGGCCGCGGTCGGCAGCTCGTCCGGGTCGGGCGCGGACAGCTCAGGGACCTGGTGGTGCACGCCCGGCTCGGTCAGCTGGAACGACGCGGACAGCGTGAAGATCGGCTCGCCGTGCTGGACGCCGACCACCCGCCTGGTCGTGAACGACCGGCCGTCCCGGATCGGGTCCACCTGGTAGAGGATCGGCCGGCCGGGATCGCCGGGGCGCAGGAAGTACGCGTGCAGCGAGTGGACGGTCCGCTCGGGCGCCACGGTCCTGGCCGCGGCGATCAGCGCCTGGCCGGCGACCTCGCCGCCGAACACCCTGGTCTCGGCGACCGGGCGGGAGCGGCCGCGGAACACGAAGTCCTCGATCCGCTCCAGGTCGAGGATCTGCTCCAGTCCGGCCGGCACGGGCAGCATCGTGCCATCCACACTGGACCCCGTGCTCGCCATCGCCCACCGGACCCCCCGCTCCGCCGCCGACTGCCAGCGGCTGGCCGACTCCGGCGCCGCCGTCTTCGAGATCGACCTGCAGTTCATGGCCGGCGTGCCGGTCGTCTCGCACTTCCTGCCGCCGTGGCGGGGGATGCCGCTGCTGCGGCACGACCGCTGGCGGTTCACGCTGCGGCCGCGGATCAGCGCCGAGGAGGACATGGCCGCGGTGCTCGACCGGATCCCGGCCGGCTGCGCGGTGCTGATCGACCTCAAGACCGAGGACGTGCTGCACGCCAAGACCCTGGTCGAGCTGCTGGTCGCGACCGGCCGGCCGCCCGAGGGCTGGTACGTCAGCGGCAAGGACGCGGGCGCGCTGGCCGTCGTCGCGGCGGCCGGCTACCGCACCTGGCTGTCGGTGTCGACCCGGCCGGAGTTCGTCGGCGCGCTCGGCGGGCTGCTGCCGCCCGATCTGGACGCGATCACCGTCCGGCACACGTACCTGGACGAGGCCACGGTCGGCCGGCTGCGCCGGCACCATCCGCGGGTGATCGCCTGGACCGTCGACAAGCTCTACCGGGCCGAGGAGCTGGCCGACCTCGGCGTCGCCGGGATCACCTCGGACAACCCGGCCGTGCACCGGTTCGTCGCGTCCCGCTGAGGCGTGTCGAGAAACGGCGGGCGGCCTCGACAGCCCGGCAGGAGAGACCGAGGAGGGGTCATGGACCTGCTGACCGACGCGATCGTCATGGGTGAGTCGCCGCGCTGGCACGACGGCCGGCTGTACGTCTCGGACTGGGGCTCCGGCACGATCGTCGCCGTCGACCCGGACGGGAAGACCGAGGTCGCCGCCACCATCACCGGGGCGACCTGCTTCGACTTCCTGCCGGACGGGCGGTGGCTGGTCGTCGACGGCGACCGGCTGCTCGTCGGCAGCCCGTTCGGGCGTCTGGAGCCGTACGCGGACCTGTCGGCGGCCGGGTCGTACTACAACGACATCGTGGTCGACGGCCGCGGCAACGCGTACGTGGGCGCGCTCGGGTTCGACTTCGGCAACGGGGCGCCGTTCGCGCCGGGGACCGTCGCGCTGGTCCGGCCGTCCGGCGAGGTCCTGCGGGTGGCCGACGACGTCGCGTTCCCGAACGGGGTGGCGATGACCGCGGACAACGGCACGCTCGTGCTGGCCGAGTCGTACGGCAACCGGCTCACCGCCTGGGACGTGGCCGCGGACGGCACGCTGTCCGGGCGGCGGGCCTGGGCCGAGCTCGGCACCGGCGTCCCGGACGGCATCTGCATCGACACCGACGGCGCGGTCTGGTACGCGGACGTGCCCAACCGCTGCTGCGCCCGGGTCGCCGACGGCGGCACGGTGCTCGACACGGTCACCGTCGACCGCGGCGCGTTCGCCTGCATGCTCGGCGGCTCGACGCTCTACGTCGTCGCGAACGAGTGGGGCGGCGTCGAGAACACCAGCGGCGGCCGGGTGTACGCGGTGCCTGCCCCCGCGCCCGGCGCCGGCTGGCCCTCCTAGTGTCGCGTTGCACTGTTCCTGTGTGTTTCCCCGTCGTCATGCGGTGTTCTGCCGTGGCGAACAGCGTCGCGTCCCCGCCGGCCGAGCCGGACATCGGCCGCCGGGCCGGGCAAGCGCTGGCCACGCAGCGTCACATCACCGGAGCCGACGAGGAGCTGCCGCCTTACACGGTCAGCGGCAGAGTCGGATGTTCGTGCTGGATCATCGGCCACATGGATCCGTCCCTGCCGAAAGGTCCGCCTCGAGCTGTGTAGGGCAGACGCTGTCGTTCTCTTCGATTGGCTCATGTCCGTCGACCTCAACGCGGTGCCGATCACGCATCCGGCGGAGAAGCAGGCCCTCTCGGACTTGCTCCCCCGCCTGGAACAGGAGACCGACATCCCAGGGGTAACGCAGGAACAGATCGAAAGCGCGCGTGAAGAGGTCGCCCGTACGCCTGCCGTCGAGGCTTTCGCTGACATCCCGCCGTACGTGTTCGTCGAGCGCGTGTTCGGCGCAACCATCTCCTTCTTCATCCTGTTCGTCGGACTCACTCTGTGCGTGGCCCTGTTCGGCCGCCGAAGAGATGCGAGAGGACGCACGAGAGGTCCTCCGCCACCTGCTCAAGTTCGTGCGCGACGTCCTCCGGGAGGCTCGCAAGCTCTCAAGGGGCGATTCGTGACTGCGCCACCCGACCTGTGGGATGAGGCCGGCCGCTCAGCGGAGCAGGCGGCACAGCGACCAAACTCACGGAGGCATGACGAGAACTAGAGCCCGCCCTCATCGAGCTCCGGCCAGTCCATAACCCGCCACTCCGCTTCCCGGCTGTTCCACGTCTCGACCGCCATCGGCGGCAGCGCCAAGGGGCTGAAGCTCAGAAAGTTCGCCTGAGTCCCCCGGCTGGGGCGATTACCCCCAGAAGGTGCACTTGTGCTGACGTGAGAAATCCGTGCTCTTGATTAGGGTCGACGCGTTCCCGGCGCGCAGGGCGAGCAGCTTCTGGGTGTCGTTGAGTGCGGGCCATCGGGGCTGCCCGTCCGCTGCGGGGCGGCCTTTCTTCACGAATGCCGCCCAGTAGGCGATCATCTGCCTGGACAATTGGCGTTCTGCGGCGTCAAATGTGGGGGCAATGGGCGTGCCGGCGTCGAAGCTGGGCCACATGTAGGGCAGTTCAGCGGTGTGGCTGGCTCCCCAAATGTAACCGGCTGGTTGCGGGCTGGGGCCGGGACCCGTGCGGTGCTCGAACTCGTATACGAACGTCGTCACATTCTGAGCGAAGTCGTTCTCCAGATGGCGATAAGGGCAGCCTCCCAGGCCGAGCAACCCGTCGGTGAGGATCGCTCCGACCAGGTAGGCGGCCGTGAACTGATCGGATGTAGCTGGCCAGGGGTACAGCGCCTTGACGGCAGCAACCTCTGCGCTCGGGGGCAGGTTGTTCTGTAACCAGGCGTCATAGCCGGCCTCGTCCTGTCCCACCTGGTCGAGGCTGAAGTAGCGGCCCTCGTCCCGGTTAGAACCGATCAACAGCGGTACGTGACTGACTTTGCCCTGCGCGACGGCAGCGCGCGGATCCAGAGGCAGCGTCGGTGTCCCGTTGACAGCGGAGGTCGGGGTTCCCAGTGCGTCCCATCCGTCGAGCAGAGTCTGCGGACTGGAAGCCCGAAGGCACGCCAACTGCTGCGCGGGGACCACACACCCGACCTGGGTGGCCAGGGCGTCACCCCAGTAGTGAGCGTCGCTCTGCGTTTCAGTGTCGCAGTACGCGCTCTGCATGATGGCTCCGGAGAACAGCCCGGCCGCCTTGGGCGAGGTCAGCAGCGCGCACACCGAGAATGCCCCGGAAGACTCTCCTCCGATGGTCACCCGGTTTGGGTCTCCACCGAAAGCTGCAATGTTGCGGTGCACCCATGTCAAAGCCGCGAGCTGGTCCAGGAGTCCGTAGTTCCCGGACTCCCCCTGCGCGGCGGTCAATGCCGGCAGCCCTAGCCAGCCCAGCACTCCCAGCCGATAGTTGATCGTGACAACGATAACGCCGGTCTGCTGCACGATCGTGGTGCCGTCGTGAAGACTGGAGCTGCCGTTATTCAGCCCGCCCCCGTGAATGTATACGTACACCGGCCGACGGTCATTTCCCCCATGCTCATATGCCCTGGCTCTCGCGGGGCGCTGCACGTTGAGGAATAGGCAGTCCTCAGTCAACGAGAGCTGGGCGTTGTCGCGAAACGGCTGAGCGCACCGGTTGCCGTAGGACGTAGCCTGCACGACGCCAGTCCACGGTGCCGGCGGCTGGGGCGGCTGCCACCGAAGCCGCCCCACCGGCGCTTTTGCGTAACGGATGCCCAAATAGCTGTCGACCCTGTCTCGAGTCACCCCCGAACCGCACCCTTGTCGGTGTGGACCACCGGGGACCTCCCCGACGTCAGCGCCCGTACTCCACCCCGCACTGGGTCGGCCGCGACGATCTGCGGGTTGCCCCCATCCGCTGCGGAGAATCGCTCGGCCACGATGACGCTATGCCCATCGCCCTGCCCGTCGGCGGCGGCCGCCACCGGGACAACAGAGGCTGATAAGCAAACCGCGACGATGACAAAGAAGCGAACAAACATCTCGGTCCACCCCCGTAGTCCTACACAGACCAAGCCGGGCCCAACATCCTCCGGCTGCCCGGTTACTGTCAATGGCTCCGGCCATGGCTTTAAAGAGATTGCAAAAGGTCGACCCTGGCCTGGTCATAGAGGCCCCAAGGGATGCCGACCGCGGCGTCGCAGCTCACATCGCGGGGCGGAGACGATGAGCGCCAAGCATGTTGACGACAGGCGACGTTTCAAGGGCTGGCGGGCAGCCCGCCGACCATGAGCCCAGGAGCGAGGAGCATCAGGAGCGGGATCCCCGGCCTTGGGTTGTCGCCCATCCTCCGGTTGGAATGTTCACAGTCACAACTCCCTCCGGTACATCCCCGGCCGGGCCGGGCTCGTGCTCTCACGCAGCGCCACATCGGGGAGCCCGCGAGGCGCTGCGACCTCACGCGGTCGGCGGCATGATCGGATGTTCATCTGCCGTCGTCTGGACGGCGGCGGGTGAGCTTGTGCGAGCCCCAAGCACGGATCCTGAGCGTCGTTATGTGGCGGGCCGGACCCGAGGCCGGTGATGGCGCAAAGCCACAGGTGTGAACGGACGGGCTGTGACCAGCACCCAGGTAGTGTCCGGGGGTGCCAGACGTTGCGTCGTCAGGCGAGGAACGGATCCGTGCCGCGGAGGTGATCGCGGCGCTGTCGCTGGCGACGGACCTCGGCCTCGGCGTGCCGCTCGAGCACGGCTTGCACAGCACGCTGATCGCGATGCGGCTGGGCGAGCGCCTGGGCGTCGATTCGGAGACGGCGTCGCAGACGTACTACGCGTGCCTGCTGTTCCACGTCGGCTGCACCGCGGACGCCGAGATCGCCGCCGAGATCTTCGCCGATGACGCGGCGCTGCGACGCACTTCTACCCGGTCATGTTCGGGTCGCGGGCGGAAATGATGGCGGGGTGATGCGCGCGCTGGCCGACACCGGGAAGCCCGGCGCTGCTGCGCGGCGTGCAGATCGCGCGCGGCTTCCGAGGGCCGTCCGGCGGACATCAGCGCCATCTCGCCGCGCTGTGCGAGGTGGCGCAGATGCTGACCGACCGGCTCGGCCTGCCCGCTTCGGTGCGGGCGCTGTTCGTCTCAGCTCACCGAGCGCTGGGACGGCAAGGGCGAACCCGGGCGCGCCAAGCGGCGACGAGATCCCGCTGCCGGTGCGGATCGCTCACGTCGCTCGAGACGCCGCCTTCCAGCGCATGCTGGGCGGCGAGGAGTTCGCCGCGCGTGTCGTCCGCGAGCGA
The DNA here is from genome assembly GCA_963770145.1 of uncultured Actinomycetota bacterium. Taxonomy (GTDB): domain Bacteria; phylum Actinomycetota; class Actinomycetes; order Mycobacteriales; family CADCTP01; genus CADCTP01. The sequence continues at coordinate 65,969 of CAVYOJ010000015.1, forward strand.
GCGGGCGCACGCATTCGATCCGGCGATAGCCGCGCTGCTCGCGGACGATGCCGCACGACGATCCTGGCGCTCGACGGCGAGGCGTCGGCGTGGGACGAGACGCTCGCCTGCGAGCCCACGCCGCGGCTGATCCTGGAGGGCGAGGCGATCGACCGCGCGCTGGCGGCGATGGGCGACTTCGCCGACCTCGTCTCGCCCTACCTGGTCGGTCACTCGGCGGGCGTGGCCGAGCTGGCAAGCGCGGCGGCGCAGCGGTGCGGTTCGCCGCCGCCGACGTGGTGGCGATTCGGCGCGCGGCGCTCGTCCACGACCTCGGGCGCGTCGCGGTCCCGGCCCGCATCTGGCAGAAGGCCGGCGCCGCTGACGCCGGACGAGTGGGAGCGGGTCAGGCTGCACGCGTACCACTCCGAGCGCGTCCTCTGCCGCTCACCGTTCCTCGCCGCGCTCGCGCCGGTCGCCACGGCGCACCACGAGCGCCTCGACGGCTCGGGCTACCACCGCGGGAGCGACGGCCGCCGCGCTCCCGCCGCCGGCCCGCCTGCTCGCCGCCGCCGACGCGTACCACGCGATGACCGAGCCGCGGCCGCACCGCGAGGCGCTCTCGCCGCGAGCGGGCCGCCGAGACGCTCAGCAGGAGGCTCGCGCCGGACGACTGGACGCCGACGCGGTCGCCGCGGTGCTCGAGGCGGCCGGCCATCGCGCTCCCGCGCATCGAGCGGCCGGCGGGGCTGACCGAGCGCGAGGCCGAGGTCATCGGCCTGCTCGCGCGCGGGTTGCAGACCAAGCAGGTCGCACGCGCGCTCGGGATCTCGGTCAAGACCGCCGACCGCCACGTCCAGAACGCCTACGCCAAGATCGGCGTCTCGACGCGCGCGGCGGCCGCGCTGTTCGCCATGGAGCACGGCCTCGCGACATGGGGAGAACTCCCGATTGGCCGCGCCGGCGGCCGCTCCTAGCCTCGCCTTCAAGGCACCGGGCACATCGGCCAGGTGCCGTCGAACGGAGGCGGTGTGCCATGGCCAGGATCGAGTCCACGGTGACGATCGCGCGGCCGGCCCGAAGAGGTCTTCGACTACTTCCTGACCCTCGACGAGAACGTGCCGAAGACCAACCCCGAGGTCGAGTGGATCGTGAAGACCCCGGACGGGCCCACGCAGGTCGGAACGACTTGCGGTCCCGGGGGAAGTCGCTCGGAAGAGTCAGGGAGACGACCATGCGGTTCACCGCGATCGTGCCCAACGAGAAGATTCAGTTCGAGGCGGAGGTCGGGCCGATGCGGCCCAAATGTGAATTCAACTTCGACCAGACCGACGCGGGCACCAGGGTCACGTTCCGGGGCGATCCCAACCCGGTCGGCGCGTTCAAGGTGCTGTCTCCTCTGTTCATACGCATAGGCCAGCACGTCTGGGGCGAAAGACTGGCGCGGGCCAAAGCTACACTCGAGACTTCGCCGTCCTGACGCTCATCGACTCCTACGCACTGCTCATCGGCATGACCGAGCGCAAAGCGGCATGATGCGGACGTTCGAACTTGCTGGACTGGTTGGCGAGGCTGCGCCCATAGACTCCCGGCCATGCTGGAGGTGCGCACAGCCACGGCGCGGGACCGGAGGGCGATCAGCACGGTCTTGGCCACTGCGTTCGCCGCCGATCCGGTGGTCCGCTGGCTCGTGCCGAAGGCCGGCCGCGACGTTCAAATGTTTCGAGCCCTTACCGCGCACCTGCATGCCGCTCCCGGTTGCGCCGACATCGTGCTGGACAACGGTGAACCGGTGGGGGCTGCCGTCTGGGATCCACCGGGCCATAGCGTGTCATTTCGACAAGGGCTGGTGGGGTTGTCGAAGTTGCTCCTTGCGATGGGGTCGGGTTTCCGCCGCGGCGTTGTGCTGGAACGTGCCTTCACCGGAGCGAGGCCGGCCGGGCAGTTCTGGTATCTCGCGCAGATCGGCGCCTCGACGCCGGGACGAGGCGTCGGGTCCGCCTTGCTGGGGCGCCGCCTGGCAAGCATGGAAGGGCCGGCCTATCTGGAGAGCAGCAACGCGAGGAACGTACCGCTCTACCAGCGATTCGGCTTCGACGTGGTCGAGGAGATCTCACTGCCCCAAGACGGCCCGACGCTCTGGACAATGCTCCGCCCGTACGCCGTGGCACGAGTAGCGCGATTCCCATGACCATCGCCGACGCTCCGTTGGCGGCGTGTGCGGACGTACCGCTTCGCGGCAGAGTCGCGCGTCCCGCGCAGCGGCGGGGAAGAATCGCTTGTCCCGCGCAGCGCGGCATGTGAGTGCGTCGCTTCGGGCCGGACCCTGCTACATGGGGCTGACGACTAAGAACCTGGGCCATATCGTTTCTCGATATCCATCTCGTTTTTCGATACGTCATGGGGGACGCCATGTCCGTGAGTCTCGGCACCTGGTTGCGCTGGCTACGCGCCACCGCCACGTTCGTCTTCATCGCCGCGCTGTGCCTCGCAGTGGCCGCTGCTGGTCATCGCCTTCATCCCTGGGTCGCCCGTCACCCAGGAGCTGCCCGCCAGCGGCGCTGACCGGGCTGGACCGGCATCGGCGGCGTCACCGCCGGGGTCGTGGTCGATCCCTCCGGCTGGATGCCCTTCCACGATGCACGACCCGTCGCTCGACCCAACGGCTGCTCCAGCATGCTGACCGAGGTGCCCGGCCTACTCCTCATCGCCGAGATCGCCCGCCGCATGGCCAAGCTCCTCCGCGCCGCCCAGGACAGCGACCCGTTCACCGCGCAACACCGCGCGGGCGCTGGCGACCCTCGGCAAGCTCACCGCCTGGGTCGGCCTGGGCACCTGGATCCTGAGCCAGGTCGCGCAGGGGGTGCTGTCCGCAACGATGCTGATCTCCCCGTTCACCTACAAGCCTCATCACACCCCCCTGGGCTGGCTCGCCGTCGGACTGATCTTCGCGGCCTTCGGGCGGATCCTCGACCGGGGTGTGGCCATGCGAGCCGAACTCGACACCGTCATCTGATGGCCGAGCCCCCGGAGCATCGGATCGCGGTCCACCTCGACGAGCTCCTCGAGGCCAACCGGATGACCCTGGTCGAGCTGTCCTCCCGCGTCGGGGTGACCGTCGCGAACCTGTCCATCCTCAAGAACAGCCACGCCAAGGCGATCCGCTTCAGCACCCTCACCGCAATCTGTGACGCCCTCGGCTGCACCCCAGGCGAACTGCTCAGCCTGCAACCATGACCGCTCATCGGCCAAAGTCGGCCGTCGCGAGCCGTAGCGAGGGTTATCAGGTCCCTCCAGGTTGTCACTAGGCGTGACCGCCGGGGGATCCGTTTCCGCCCGGCATGGCGACGTCTTGGGCGCGAGCGTGGCTGTCGTCGCGTCTTTGAGACTTACGTCGGGAGTGAGACGAGACACTAGTGCCTCGCCAAGGAACGTTGACGTCGTAACCGTGTCGCCTTGATCAGGATTTGGCGTCGGCGTCGGAGGCTGTCGCCGGGGAGGTGGCGATGGCGCGGCCGGCCGGAGGTGTTCGTCCGGGAGCTGGACCCGGCCGAGGCGCAACGTCTGGTGAAGATCACGCGGACGGCGCGGGACCGGGTCCGGCTGCGGCGGGCGGGGATCGTGCTGGCCTCGATGCAGGGCCGCAGCGCCAGCGAGGCGGCGGCGATGTTCGCCGCGACCGCGCAGTACGCGCGGGAGGTGATCCACGCGTTCAACGAGCAGGGGTTCGCGGCGCTGGACCCAAAATGGAGCGGGGGCCGGCCACGCAGGTTCGGTCCCCAGGCCCGCGAGCTGATCTGCCGGGTGGCCCAGACCGCCCCCGCAGCAGGTCGGGCTGCCGTTCACCACGTGGAGCCTGACCAAGCTGCGTCGAGCACCTGGGCGAGCGCCGAGCGGCATCGTCGGTCAGCACCGAGACCGTGCGCACGGATCCTGCGCGACGGCGGGGATCAGCTGGCAGGCCACCAAGACCTGGAAGGCCAGCCGCGACCCCGACTTCGCCGCCAAGATGCGACCGCATCCTCGAGCTCTACGACCAGCCGCCGCCGGGCAGGTGCCCGAGGCGGGCGGGTGATCTGCGTCGACGAGTTCGGGCCGCTGAACCTGCAGCCCCGGCCCGGGCACGGCTGGTTCCCGCGCGGCCGCCCCGCCCGGCAGCGGGCGACCTACACCCGCACGGCCGGGGTGCGGCACATGTTCGCCGCGCTGGACCTGGCCTCCGGGCAGATGTTCTACCGGTTCCGCGACCGCAAGCGCTGGCCGGAGTTCCTCGGGTTCCTGCGTCAAGCTCGCGGGCCCGGTTCCCCACCGGCAGGCTGTACGTGGTCTGCGACAACTTCTCCCCGCACCGCAACGCCCGAGGTCCGCGCCTGGTGCGCCGCCCACGACGTCGAGCTGGTGTTCACCCCGACCTACGCCTCCTGGCTGAACTGGATCGAGGCCGAGTTCACCGCGCTGCGCTACTTCACCCTCGACGGCAGCGACTACCCCAGCCACACCGCGCAAGAGCGCCGCGATCGCCGGCTACGTCCGCTGGCCCAACCAGCACGCCACACCCAAGCGACGCTTCGCCGTCGGCTCCAAGATCCGCAGACCCGATTACCTACCCAACGTTGCCTGACGCGGCACTAGCGCCCCGGCCGGCGGGCGGCGGCTGGCCGTCCTAGAGCCCCGCGATCACCTCGACCGCGCGGTCGAGCTCGGCCTCGGTGTTGTAGTAGTGCGGCGAGAGCCGCAGCAGCGCCGGCAGGCCGCGCTCCTCGGTGTCCAGCGGGTCGTCCGCCGGCACGGTCACCGTCGTGTTGATCCCGGCGGCGGCCAGCGCGGCCTGCACGTCCTCGGCGGGCAGCCCGTCGACGGTGGCCGTGACGATCGCGCACCGCTCGGCGCCCTGGTCGTGCGTGGTCACCTTCGGCAGCGCGGCCAGCTGGTCGCGCAGCCGGGCGCCGAGCCCGACCGCGCGGGCGCCGATCGCGTCCAGCCCGAGCTCGAGGGCCTGGTCGATCGCGGCGCCGAAGCCGGTCAGGTTGACCCCGCTGCGTTCCCAGGTCTCGAACCGCTGCGCACCCTCGGCCCAGCGGAACCCGCGCCCGCCGTCCCAGGTCGCCGCGGCGATCTCGACCACCGCCGGGTCCAGCCGGTCCAGCACCTCGGTGCGGACGTAGAGGAAGCCGGTGCCGCGCGGCCCGCGCAGGAACTTCCGCGCGGTGCCGGTGAGCAGGTCGCAGCCGACCTCGGTCACGTCGACCGGGAACTGGCCGACCGCCTGGGTGGCGTCGACCAGGTAGAGCGCGCCGGCCGCACGGGCTATCCGGCCGACCTCGGCGGCCGGGTTGACCAGCCCGCCGAACGTGGGCACCCAGGTCAGCCCGATCAGCCTGGTCCGCTCGTCGACCAGCTCGGCCAGCGCGGCCAGGTCGATCGAGCCGTGCTCGTCGTTGGGCACCACCACCAGCTCGGCACCGGTCCGCCGGGCCACCTGCAGGTACGCCAGCACGCTGCTGCCGTACTCGGCCCTGCTGGTGAGGATGCGGTCGCCGGGCCGGAACGGGATCGCGTAGAACGCGGCGTTCCAGGCGTGGGTGGAGTTGTCGAACAGCGCGATCTCCGCGCGCCCGGCGCCGAGCAGCCCGGCCATCCCGGCGTACGTGGCCTCGACCCGGTCGGCGATCCGGTCGAGCGCCTCGTACCCGCCGATGCTGGCCTCGAGCTCGAGCTGCGCGGTCATCGCGGCCAGCGTGCGGCGCGACATCAGTGCGGCGCCGGCGTTGTTGAGGTGGATGCGGTGCTCCGTGCCCGGGGTCTCGGCTCGCAGCCGGTCGACGTCCATCCCCGGGCCTTTCCCGGTCCGACCGCCGGGCATGCACCCGACCGTCCACAACGGACGGTCACGGCGTGTCGCGCTGGCGCCGGCGGCGCGGTCCTGGTGAAGTACCGCGGCGCCCGGCCGGAAGCCACCTTCCTCGGCTTCCCGGCCGGGGGCGCTCTACCTGGCCGGGCGGGCCGGTCCGGTCGTCGTCCCCACCCGCAGCCACACCGGCAGCACCACGTCCGCCGGCATCCGCCCGGACATCAGCGCGGTGACCGCCCGGCCGGCGGCCTGGCCCTTCTCGGTGGTCGGCTGGACCACGGTGGTGAGCCGGACCGGCTCCAGCCAGGGCAGGTCGGCGCCGTCGAAGCCGGCCACGGAGACGTCCGCCGGCACCGCCAGCCCGAGGGTGGCCGCCGCCCGCAGCACGCCGGCGGCGAGCAGGTCGCTCTGCCCGACCACCGCGGTCGGCCGGGGCGACCGGTCGAGCAGGGCCAGGCCGGCCCGCTCACCCTCCTCGATCGAGTTCGCCGCGGTCTCCACCGCCGGCGCGTCCGGGAACACCGAGCGCAGCCCGAGCAGCCGCTCCCTGGTGTCCCGGTAGACCCCGGCCGCCAGCCGCGACTCGTCCACCGGCCCGCGGCGGCCGTCCAGCCGCAGCGGCATCGTGACCATCGCCACGTCCCGGTGGCCGAGCTGGGCCAGGTGCCGGGCCAGCCTGGCCGTACCGTCCCGGTCCTCGATGCCGACCAGCGGCACCCCGGGCACCACCGGTCCCTCGACGGCGACCAACGGCACCTGCCGCGCCTGCAGCAGCCGGAACGCCGGGTCGTCCTCGAGCCCGCAGGTGGCGAACACCGCCGCGTCCAGCGGCAGCCGGGCGAGCTGGGCCGGGGTCGGTCCGGACCGCATCGAGTCGCCGGCCAGCAGCAGCAGGCCGACGCCGAGCGTGCCGAGCTCCTCGGTCAGCCCGTCCAGCAACTGCACGGCGACCGGGTCGCGGAAGGCGTAGAGCAGCCGCTCGCCGACGACGGCGCCGACCACGCCGCTGCGGCCGGTGCGCAGCGAGGCGGCGACCGGGTTGGGTCCGGCGTACCCGAGCTCGTCGGCGGCCCGCAGCACCCGCTCGACCGTGGCCGGGGCGACCCGGTGCGAGCCGGCGAAGGCCAGCGACGCGGTGGACGGGGACACCCCGGCCCGCGCGGCCACCGTGCTCAGCGTCGCCCGGTCCGACATCGCCCTCCCCGCCTCGATCGAATCGATTTGACAGGGTAGCCCGAGGCGAGGTGAAGTAGAGCGTCGAATCGTTTCGATCGAGGAGCGCGGGTTGGGCCGGGCGGTGCAGCGGGCGAAGGTCGCGGTCAGCGTGATCTTCGTGGTCAACGGGTTGGCGTTCGCCTCCTGGGCGGCCCGGGTGCCGGCCATCCGGGACACGCTCGGGCTCACGCCCGGCCGGGTCGGCCTGCTGCTGCTGTCGGTGTCCGCCGGCACGATGGCCGCGCTGCCCCTGTCCGGGCTGGTCGTCGGCCGGCTCGGACCCGCCCGGACGGTCGCCGCCGGGGTGCTGGCCGCGTCGGCCGGGCTGCTGGTGATGGCGGTCGGGCTCGGCGGGGCGGCGGTGCCGGCCGTGGCGGTCGGCATGCTCGCGTACGGCGTCGGCACCAGCACCTGGGACGTCGCGATGAACGTCGAGGGCGCGGACGTCGAGCGCCGGCTGGGCCGGACGGTGATGCCGCGCTTCCACGCCGGCTTCAGCCTCGGCACGGTGCTCGGCGCGCTGGTCGGCGCCGGCTGCGCGAAGGCCGGCGTCTCGCTGGAGTGGCAGCTCGCGGTCACCGTCGTCGCGATCCTGCTGGCCGGGCTCGGCGGCGTCCGGGCCTTCCTGCCGCCGGTGGTGGCCGAGTCGGCCGCGGCGAACCGGTCCTCGGTGCTGGCCGCCTGGCGGGAGCCGCGCACGCTGCTGATCGGCGTGCTGGTGCTGGCGTTCGCGCTGTGCGAGGGCATCGCCAACGACTGGCTGGCGCTGTCGCTGGTGGACGGCTACCACGCCGCGCAGGCGGTCGGCGCGGTCGGCTTCGGCACGTTCGTCACCGCGATGACCGTGGGCCGGCTGGTCGGCGGCTCGTTCGTGGAGCGGTACGGGCGGGTCGGCACGCTGCGGGTGACCGCGCTGTTCGTGGTGGCCGGCGTGCTCGCGGTGGTGCTCTCCCCGGGCGTCCCGGGCGCGCTGGCCGGCGCCGTCCTGTGGGGGCTCGGCGCCTCGCTCGGCTTCCCGCTCGGGATGAGCGCGGCCGGCGACGTGGCCGCCCGATCGGCCGCCCGGGTCTCGGTGGTCGGCTCGATCGGCTACACCGCGTTCCTCGGCGGGCCACCGCTGGTGGGCCTGCTCGCCGACCACGTCACCGTCCGGCACGCGATCCTCGTCGCCTGCGGCGCCGCGGCGGTCGGGTTCCTGGCCGCGGCGGCCGCCCGCCCGCTGCGCAGTCCGGTCGCCGACCGCGCGTGAGAGCCGCCTCCCTCGGCTCGACCGGTGTGGGTGACCGTCGAGCCGAGGGGCCGGCAGGTCAGGCGGCGGCGAAGGCGCCGTAGGTGGCACCGAGAATGCCGTCGGCGGTGAGCAGTCCCAGCGCGGACAGGCCGAGCGCCGGCTCGTTCCGGCGCTCCATCTCGACCAACAAGCCGACGGACACCACGGCGACCACCAGCACGAGCACGAACAGGACCCGCATGTGACTCTCCTCGCTACGGGTGCCGCGCGCGGCCGGTCCGGCCTGCTCGCGCGGCAAGTGGCGGCGCGGGCGGAACCGCGCCGGGGACGCCGCAGCACCCCGACGGCGCGCTCGTTCGGCAGCGCGTGGGGGTCTGCGGATGGCAGACGTGGCCGACCGGCAGGGATCCGCGGGGTCGGCGTCCTAGGCGAGGGGAGGGGAGCGACCGCCGGAGCCGGCGACCGCGGCGGGGGCGGGCGCGGCCGAGCGGACCGGCGGGGCGGCCGCGGCGGCGGGCGTCGAGCCGGCCGGCTCGCCTGGAAGCGCGGCGAGCGGAGCGGGGTCGCGCGGGTCGGCCCGCGAGGTCAGCGCGAGCTGCGCGACACCGGCCGGCAGCGCCAGCTCGACCGACGCCGGGCCGGCGCCGCGCGCCGGCCCGCCGCCCGATCGCGGCTCACCCCAGCCGGCACCGACCGCGACGAGGACGGCCAGCACGGCGGCCAGACCCCACCGCCGCATGCCGCCTCCTCCGCCGCAACTCCCAAGAGAACTTTACCCGACGGCCCGGCGGCGCCTCCCGAGCGCGTAGCTGTCGCGGGCCTCGCGGGCGGTGTCGCCGTTGTCGGTGAACACCCCGTCCACCCCGAGCCGGAGGAACTGGCCGTACTCGGTGAACGCGTCCCCGTACGCGGCCGGGTCGGCTCCGCGACGCAGCTCCGCCGGCAGGAACGCGTTCTCGTTCCGGAACGTGTACGGCAGCACCGCGAGTCCGGCCCGGTGCGCGTCCCGGACCAGCGTGGTCGCCGGCAGCGAGGCGCCGGCGCCGTCCCGGGGCACGATCTGGGTCTTGTCCGGACCGAGCGCGTCGGCGTAGCGGGCGATCTGCCGCAGCCCGGCCGGCGTGACCAGGTCCGCGTACGTGCGCGGGTCGCCGCCGGCGACGAGGTCCCACGGCGCCCCGGTCGGCGCGGTCAGCTGCACCAGGTCGACCCGCAGCCGGGACCGCAGCGCGACCAGGTTCGCCACCTCGAACGACTGCACGTACACCCCGGCGTCCGGCCGGTTGAGCCCGTTGCGGGTGAGCAGCTGGACCAGCGCCGGCTCGAGCGGCCTCCCGCGCTCCCGGAAGTACGTCGGGTGCTTGGTCTCCGGCGCGATCCCGATCGGCCGGCCCTGCTCGGCGGACGCCCGGCGGGCCAGGTCGACGACCTCCTGGAGGGTCGGGATCCGGTCCCGGCCGTCGTAGCGCGCGTTGTGCGGGCGCAGCTGCGGGATCCGCTCGACCGCGCGCAGCGTCCGCAGCTCGCGCAGGGTGAAGTCGTCGGTGAACCAGCCGGTCGCGACCACCCCGTCCACGGTCCGGGTGGTCCGCCGGTCGGCGAACTCCGGATGCCGGGCGACGTCGGTGGTGCCGGAGATCTCCGGCTCGTGCCGGGCCACCAGCACCCCGTCCTTCGTGGCGACCAGGTCGGGCTCGATCACGTCGGCGCCGAGCCGGATCGCCAGCTCGTACGACGCGAGCGTGTGCTCGGGTCGGTACCCGGCCGCGCCGCGGTGGCCGATCAGCAGCTGGCTCATCGCCACCAGCACAGGTGACACTCCTGACCGCCGCACCAACGCCAGCTGAGCGGCAGGCGAACGAGTGTCTACACCGGATAGACCGTCAGCTCGGTCGCCTTCACCGAGACCCAGATCTCGGCCCCGGTGGCCAGCTCCAGGTCGGCGACCGCGTCGGTGGTGACGTCGGCGAGCACGTCCGGCGGGCCGGTCGACCGCGACCCGGACCCGGTCGCCGACCGCCTCGACGCCGGCGATCCGGCCCGGCCAGACGTTGCGGGGGCTCGAGTGCTCGGGCCGGTCCCGGTGCAGCGCCACCGCGGACGGCCGCACCGCCACGTGCACCTCGCCGGTCACGTGTTCGGCGAGTATCAGCTCGCCGCCGCCCGTGAGGTCGACCCGATCGCCCCGGGCGGCGCCGCGATAGAGGTTGAGCCCGAGCAGCCGGGCCACGTAGTCCGTGCGCGGGGTCCGGGCGATCTCGGCCGGCGTTCCGCTCTGCACGATCCGGCCGCCCTCCAGCACCACCAGCGAGTCGGTGAGCACCATCGCCTCGACCGCGTCGTGGGTGACCAGCGACCGCCGGCCCGCCGTACGAGGCGAGGTGCCGGCGCAGGTCGGTGCGCAGCACCAGCCGGGTGCCGGCGTCCAGCGCGGCCAGCGGCTCGTCCAGCAGCAGCAGCCGCGGGTCGGCGCGCCAGCGCCCGGGCCAGCGCGACCCGCTGCGCCTGCCCGCCGGACAGCTGCCGGGGCCGGTGGCCGGCGTGGTCGGTCAGGCCGACCCGGTCCAGCCAGTCCGCCGCGTCGGCCCGGGCCGCGCGCCTTGTGCATGCCCGCGGGCCCGCAGCCCGTACGCGACGTTGTCCAGCGCGGTCAGGTGCGGGAAGAGCAGGTAGTCCTGGAACACCACGCCGACGTCGCGGTCCTCCGGCGGCGGCCGGCGGTGAGTCGTCGAGCCCCGTCCAGGGTGATGTGCCCGCCGGTGAGCGGCTCCAGCCCGGCCAGCGCCCGCAGCGCGGTGGTCTTGCCGGCACCGTTGGGGCCGAGCATGCCGAGCACCTCGCCGTCCGGCGACGGACAGCTCGATGTCCAGCTGTGAACTGTCCACGCCGGACCACCAGGTGCGCGCTCGAGGCTCACGAGCCGGTCCCCGCGTTCAGCACCCGCTCCCGCAGGCGACACCAGGATGACCACCGAGACCACGAGCAGCACCAGTGACAGCGCGATCGCCGCGTCCGGGTCGGTCTCCAGCGCGATGTAGACCGCGATCGGCATGGTCTGGGTGCGGCCCGGGAAGTTGCCGGCGAACGTGATCGTCGCGCCGAACTCGCCGAGCGCCCGGGCCCAGCACAGCACCGAGCCGGCCAGCACCGACGGGCCGATCATCGGCAGCGTGACCCGCCGGAACGTCGTCCATCGGGACGCGCCGAGCGTCGCCGACGCCTCCTCGTAACGGCGTGTCCGCCGCCCGCAGCGCGCCCTCCACGGTGACGATGAGGAACGGCATGGCGACGAACGTCTCGGCCAGCACCACCGCGAACGGGGTGAACGGGATGGTCAGCCCGAACCAGCGGTCCAGGTACTGACCGACCAGCCCGCGCCGGCCGAGCGCCAGGAACAGCGCGACGCCGCCGACCACCGGCGGCAGCACCAGCGGCAGCGTCACCAGCGCCCGCAACAGCGACCGGCCCGGGAACCGCAGCCTGGCCAGCACCCAGGCCAGCGGCACCCCGATGACCAGCGCCACGCCGGTCGCGAGCGTCGCCGTGATCAACGACAGCCGCAGCGCCTCCCGGACGGTGGGGTCGGACAGCAGGGTGGGCAGCTCTTTCCAGGGCGCCCGGACCAGCAGCCCGACCAGCGGCAGCACCAGGAACAGGATCGCGATCGCGGCCGGCACGACCAGCGGCCAGGGCGCGCCGGTGTGCCCTGGCCGGGACCGCAGGACCTCCGGCTCCCGCGGCCGGAGCCGGAGGCCGTGCCGCCTGGACGGGGAGCCGTCGGCAGTTCCCGCCGTCAGGGACGGGGTGCCGTCGGGCCGCCCGGCTGTCACGGAGCGGCGAAGCCTGCCTGGGCGAGCACCTTCTCGCCGTCCGGCGACAGGACGTAGTCGACGAACGCCGCCGCGCCGGCCTCGTTGGGTGCCTTGGTGAGCGACGCGATCGGGTAGGACGTCGAGGCGTTCTGGTCGGCTGGGATCACGATGCCCTTGACCTTGGTGCCGGCAGCCTGCACGTCGGTCTGGTACACCATGCCGGCGTCGACCTCACCGAGCTGCACGGTGGTGAGCACGGCCTTGACGTCCGCACCCTGGGTCACCGGCTTCACGGTGATGTTCGCCTTCGTGAACACCTCCTGGGCGACCTTGCCGCAGGGCACCTGGGGCTGGCAGAGGGCGACCTTGACGCTGGACTTGGCCAGGTCGGTCACCTGGGTGACGTTGGCCGGGTTGTCCGGCGGGACCGCGATCTGCATGACGTTGTTGGCGAAGGTCTTGGAGTCGCTGGCACCACCGGCGTCCACGACCTGCTGCATGTTCGTCGGACTCGCCGAGGCGAACACGTCCGCCGGCGCTCCCTGGTTGATGCTCTCGGCCAGCCCCGAGCTCGGCCCGAAGTTGAACTTCACCGTGGTGCCGGGATGGGCCGCCTCGAACTGCTTGCCGAGCGTGGTGAAGGACTCGGTCAGCGATGCGGCGGCGAACACCGTGACCGTGCCGGAGACACCGCCGGACGAGGCCGAGGCACTCGCCCCGGAGCCGGACCCGGAGCCGGCCGAGTTGTCGTCGCCCGAGCTGCCGCAGCCGGCGGCGAGGCTGAGGGTGGCGACGGCCGCAACCGTCGCGAGCACACGCTTCATCGCTGAGGGACCTCCACGACGACATTGGTCGACTTCACCGCTGCGATGGCCACCACGCCGGGCTCGAGCCCGAGGTCGTCGGCGGCCTCGCGGCTCATCAGGGACACCACCCGGAAGGCGCCGGCCTGGAGCTCGACCTGCGCCATCACCCCGTCTCGGGTGACCCGGGTGACGATGCCGCGGAACCGGTTGCGCGCCGACTCGGCGACCACCGGCACCTCGACGACCGCGGCCGACCCCGACTCGGCCGCGGTCCGGACGAGGAAGTCGGCCAGCACCGCGCCGTCGACCGCCATCCGTGCGCCTGGCTCCCGGACCGTGGGCAACCGGCCGGAGTCGGCCCAGCGACGCACGGTGTCGTCGCTGACGCCGAGCAGCGAGGCCACCTCGCTGATCCGGTAGTTCGGCACGGAGCTGAGAGTAGCACCGCATCCACGGAAACTTCGCGCCGCAATTACCGTGTTTGCGGAGGTCAGTGGCCCGTTGACGAGAAGTGCATCAGGTCGGTCGGCGAGCTCCAGCCGCCGCCCCAGGTCCAGCCGACCGCGCGGAAGGCGGCCACCACCGGGCTGTCGGCGGTGATCATGCCAGGCAGGTGCCGGCCGCGGTCGAGGTAGGCCGTCGCCAGCTCGGGCAGCACCCGCTGCCCGCTCCGGTACGGGTTCTGGAACGGGTCCACGTCGATGGCCAGCCCGTACGCGTGCGCGGACCAGATGGTCCGGCCGCGGATCGGCCGGCAGACGAACGCCGAGGTGGTGTTGCCGTCCCCGGTCGGCGCCGCGGTCACCTCGGCCGGACTGGTCACCCGCATCCGCTCGATCGGGAACCCGGCCGCGAACAGCCGGCCGAACACGGTGACCACGTCCTGGGCCACGCTCCGGTGCACGATCAGCTCGCCGGTGTGCGCCCGCCCGTCGAAGCCGCGGAATCCGACCGTGACGTAGCGCAGGTCGGACAGCGCCACCGGGCAGCGCGCCGACCAGGTGGACCGCCGCTGGACGGTCGCCGGCACCGGGGCGACCGTGGCGTGGAACGCGCCGTCGGCGGGTGCCGACAGGTAGTCGACCGTGACGATCCGCCGGTCCCGCAGCTCCGGCGGGGTCGACCGCGCCGCCGGCCAGCCGGCCGGTCCGATCGGCAGCTCGCGGGTGCCGAGCCAGTCCGGCGCCGGGGTCGCGCCGGTGTCCGGCTGCGACGGTGCGACCGGGCCGGTCGGCCGGGGAGCGTCCGAGGTGGACAGTGCCGGAGTCGGACGCAGCCGGAGTGGACGCAGCGGGAGTCGGCGCGGCGGCCGGCGCCGTGCTCGGGCTCCCGCCGGAGCACGCGGCCACGGCGAGCGTCAGCGCCCCGATCAGCACCGCGCCGGCGCGGCGGAAGTTGCGGTCCACGTTTCCGGAGGGTAGGGGACCGGGCGTGAGCCTGCCGCCGGACTACTTCGACCGGATGTACGCCGAGACCGACGACCCCTGGGGACTGCGCACCCGCTGGTACGAGCAGCGCAAGCGCGCGCTCACCCTGGCCGTGCTGCCCCAGCCGCGGTTCGGCACCGCGCTGGAGGTCGGCAGCGCGATCGGGGTGCTCAGCGCCGGCCTGGCCGAGCGCTGCGACCGGCTGATCGCGCTGGAGCCCTCGGTCGTGGCGCTGGCCGAGGCCCGCCGGCAGGTGCCCGGCGTCGACTTCCGCCAGGGCCGGGTCCCGGACGACTGGCCGGCCGGCACGTACGACCTGGTGGTGATCTCCGAGGTCGGCTACTACCTGGACACGCACGACCTGTCCGCGCTGCTCGACTACACCGCGGCGGACCTCGCCCCGGACGGGTTCGTGGTCGCCTGCCACTGGCGGCACCCGGTCGAGGACTACCCGCAGACCGGCGACGCCGTGCACGAGCTGATGTCCGAGCGCTGGCCGCGGGTGTCCCGGGTCGAGGAGGCCGACTTCCTGCTCGACGTCTTCCACCCGACCGGGCCGTACACGGTGGCGACCAGAGCCGGCCTCGTGCACCCGGAGGAGTAGCGTCCCCCGTTCGCCTGGCCGAAGGGAGCGGGTCAGCAGTGAGCAGGGTCGTGCTCTCCATGTCGATGTCGGTCGACGGGTTCATCACCGGGCCGGACGACGGGATCGAACACGGGCTCGGCGTCGACGGGGAGCGGTTGCACGCCTGGCTGAGCGACGGCGGCGTGGATCCCGGCTCGTACCGGCCGGTGGACACAGCCGGCGCCACCGTCTTCGACGAGCTGATGGCCACCGGGGCGGTGATCGTCGGCCGGCGCACCTTCGAGTTCGCCGGCGGCTGGGCCGGCGACCACCACGACGGGGTCCCGATCTTCGTGCTCGCCCATGCCGCCCGGACGAGCCAGCGCTCGGACACGCCTGCTACGTCACCGATGGCATCCAGTCCTGCTCGGGCAGGGCCGGCGGCTGGCCGCGCACCTGCCGGCCGAGCACGTCGAGTGCCCCGGGCCGCCTGCTGACCACTCCCGAGGTCACGCACCTGCGCTATCGCGTGCACCGTCCTTGACCTGTACGGCGGCGGCGAGCTCGGTCCGCAGCGCCTCCAGGGCCGGGAGCGCCGTCAGCACCGCCTTCTGCTGGGCGGGGGAGAGCCGGTCCATCGCGGCCGAGACCACCTCGGCCCGCAGCGCCTTGATCCGCTCGTCGCTGCGGCGGCCGGCCGGAGTGGCCGTGATCGAGGCGCTGCGCAGGTCGCTGGGGTCGGGGGTGCGCTCGATCAGTCCCATCGTGTCGAGCACGCCGAGCATCCGGGACGTCATCGTCGGGTTGAGGCCCTCCAGCTCGGTCAGCTCGGAGATGCTCAGCGGGCCGCGGCCGACGACCAGGCCGAGCAGCGAGGCCTGGGACGGGGTCAGGCCCTCGCCGGTGGAGGACACGTTGAGCTGACGGGCCAGCTTCGTGATCACCTGGCGGAGCCGGATCGCGGCGTCCTCGTCCATCCCGTCATTCTCCCGGATCGCAGGACCAGGGCGGCGTGGTCCGCGCTGCGCGATAGTTGCCTGCCGGCAAGCAGTGTACTGTGGCGGAAGTGACCGTCGACCAGCACGCAGCTCGCACGGTCACCGTCCCCACCGCCGCCCCGGTGGTCCGGGCGCCGGACGAGCCGGCGGAGCGTCGCTGGCTGATCTTCGCGATCGTCTCGCTCGCGCTGCTCATGGCCTCGGTCGACCAGACGATCGTGGCGACCGCGCTGCCGACCCTGCAGCGTGACCTGCACGGCACGGTCAACTGGGCCAGCTGGACGATCACGATCTACGCGCTCGGCCAGATCCTGGTCATGCCGCTGGCCGGCCGGCTGGGCGACCAGTTCGGCCGCAAGCGGATCTTCGTCGGAGCAGCCGTGCTGTTCACCGTCGCGTCGCTGTGCTGTGGCCTGGCCAACGACATCTACGTGCTGGTCGCGCTGCGGGCCGTGCAGGCGATCGGCGGCGGCGCCTTCATGCCGTCGGCCACCGGGATCGTGGCCGAGCAGTTCGGCCGCGACCGGGACCGGGCGCTCGGCCTGTTCGCCAGCGTGTTCCCGATCGGCGGCATCCTCGGCCCGGTCCTCGGCGGCGTCGTGCTGACGTACTGGTCCTGGCGCGGGATCTTCCTGGTCAACGTGCCGATCGGGATCCTGCTGGTGATCTCCGCGTCGCTGCTGATCCCGCGCACCGAGCGGCACGTCCGGGGGCGGCTCGACGGCCTCGGCATCCTGCTCGTCGGCACCACGCTGCTGCCGGCCATGTTCGGCATCGCGTACCTCGGCGGCCCGTCGGCCTCGCTCGCCTCGCCCGCATTCGTCCTGCCCGAGGTGCTGGCCGCGGTCTCGCTGGCTCTGTTCGTCCGGCACGCCCGCCGGGCCACCGCGCCGTTCATCCCGGCGCGGCTGCTGGTCGGCCGCGGCTTCGGGGTGATGAACCTGCTGAACTTCCTGTACGGCGCGGCCGCGCTCGGCTTCGGCGCGCTGGTCCCGCTGTACGCCGAGCAGCGGTTCGGGATCGCCAGCCTGGAGGCCGGCACGCTGCTCACCGCCCGCGCGGTCGGCATGATCAGCACGGCCGCGCTGGCCGCGCTGCTGCTGCGCCGCACCGGCCACCGCTGGCCGATGGTGATCGGCTACGTCATCGTCATCGTCGGGATGCTCGGGCTCGCGTACGGGCCGGCGGGCGGGGTCTCGCCGTACCTCTGGCTGGCGGCGGCGGCCGCGGTGAGCGGCGTCGGCATGGGCACCGCCACGCCGGCCTCGAACAACGCGAGCATGTCGCTGGCGCCGGACCAGGCCGCGGCGATCGCCGGGCTGCGGGGCATGTTCCGGCAGACCGGCGGGATCACCGCGATCTCGGTCACCACGGCGTTCCTGGCCCGCGCCACCGACCCCGGGCTGGCCCAGGCCTGGGTGTTCGTCGTGTTCGCCGGCATCCTCGCCGCCGCGCTGCCGCTGATCCGGCGGGTGCCGGACCAGCACGGCCGCTGGTGACGACCGGCGCCGGATCGAGCGCGGTCGGCGAGCGTCCCACCCTGATCATGGCGAACCCCGTACCGTATGCCGGTCCCGGCACGACGAGGGGGTGGACGCGGCGGAGATCTCGCACGCTGACACGGGCACCGACACGGACGCGGTCGGCCGGATCGCCGGCACCGAGGACGCCACCCCGCTGGTGTTCCGGGTGGCGGTGCGCCCGCAGGCATACCTGCAGCTCGACGACGTGGTCGTCACCTCGCGGGAGGTGCCCGGCGCCGGGGCGGTGACGGTGGCCGGCGTGGTCACCGAGGTCATCGCCCGGCACGAGGGCGCGCAGTTCGCCTCCGACGTGTTCCTGATCTCCGACGGCGTGCTGCCGGCCCAGGTCCAGGAGGTCGCCGAGGTCGCGACCACCCGGGCCGAGCCCGAGCTGTGGGTGCCGCCGCAGCCCGGCTCGGCGGTCTACCGGGCGGTGGACGAGCAGCGGGACCGGGCGCTGTGCTTCGACCGGATGGAGCGCAAGGTGCCGGTCGGGCTCGGCCGCGACGGCCTGCCGGTGTACGTCGACCTCGACTTCCTCGACGGCGCCCGCGGCGCGCACGTGTCGATCTCCGGCATCTCCGGGGTGGCGACGAAGACCAGCTTCGCGCTGTTCCTGCTGCACTCGCTGTTCCGCTCCGGCGTGCTCGGCGGCCGGGCCACCAACGCCAAGGCGCTGGTGTTCTCGGTCAAGGGCGAGGACCTGCTGTTCCTGGACGCGCCGAACAACCGGCTGGACGACGGCGACGCGCGCAAGCAGTACGAGCGGCTGGAGCTGCCGGCCGAGCCGTTCCGGTCGGTCGCGTTCTTCGCCCCGCCGCGGCCGGGCGACGTGACCGGCCGGCCCAACGTGACCGGGCGGGCCGAGGGGGTCGGCGCGTTCTGGTGGACGATCGCCGAGTTCTGCCAGCAGGAGCTGCTGCCGTACGTGTTCGCGGACGTCGAGGACGAGCGCAACCAGTACACGATGGTCGTGCACCAGGTCGCCACCCGGCTGCGCACCCAGGGCGCGCCGGCCGGCACCGACGGCGCCTGGACCGTCGACGGCACGCTGCTGCGGACCTACGACGACCTGGTCGACTTCGTCGTGGCGAAGGTCAGCGCCGAGGACAGCCGGTGGGAGTGGGCCGGTCCCGCGGTCGGCACCGGCACGGTCAACGCGTTCGTCCGCCGGCTGCGCACGTCGCTCAAGCCGATCCGGCCGCTGGTCCGGGCCGACCTGCCGCGCACCGCGCAGCACGGGGTGTCCACCGAGGGCCAGCAGGTCACGGTCGTCGACCTGCACTCGCTGCCGGACCGCGGGCAGCGGTTCGTGGTCGGCGTGGTGCTGCGGGCGGAGACCGAGCGCAAGGAGGCGGCCGGGCCGGGCGGGCTGCTGTTCACGATGATCGACGAGCTGAACAAGTACGCGCCGCGGGAGGGGTCCTCGCCGATCAAGGAGCTGGTGCTCGACATCGCCGAGCGCGGCCGGTCGCTCGGGATCATCCTCATCGGCGCCCAGCAGACCGCGTCCGAGGTGGAGCGGCGGGTCATCGCCAACAGCGCGGTCAAGGTCGTCGGCCGGCTCGACCCGGCCGAGGCCGGCCGGCCGGAGTACGGCTTCCTGCCGGCCTCGCAGCGGGTCCGGGCCACGCTGGCCACGCCCGGCGCGATGTTCGTGTCCCAGCCGGGGATCCCGGTGCCGCTCGCGGTCGAGTTCCCGT
The DNA here is from genome assembly GCA_963770145.1 of uncultured Actinomycetota bacterium. GTDB lineage: Bacteria > Actinomycetota > Actinomycetes > Mycobacteriales > CADCTP01 > CADCTP01. Next base: position 85,079 of record CAVYOJ010000015.1, read on the forward strand.
TCCCGGCCTGGGCGACCCGGGCGAGCGAGCGCGGCGGCCCGCCGGCCGGGTCCACCGTGGACGATCCGTTCGACCTGCTGCCCGCGGACGACGACCCGCCGCCGTTCTGATCGGAGTCTCCTTGCGCTTCCTGCACACCTCGGACTGGCACGTCGGCAAGACGCTCAAGGGGCACGACCGGCTGCCCGAGCAGCGCGAGGTGCTGGCCGAGATCGTGCGGATCGCCCGCGACCGGCAGGTCGACGCGGTGCTCGTCGCCGGGGACCTGTACGAGACGGCGACGCCGGGCGCGGAGGCCCAGCAGCTCGTGGTCGGCACGCTGCTGGCGCTGCGGGACACCGGCGCGCAGGTGATCGCGATCGCCGGCAACCACGACCACGCGCCGACCCTGGACGCGTACCGGCCGCTGGCCGGGGCGGCCGGGATCACGCTGGTCGGGCGGGTGCGCCGGCCGGCCGACGGCGGCGTGGTCGCCTTCGACGCGGCCTCGGACGGGTCGCCGGTGCGGGTGGCGGCGCTGCCGTTCCTGTCCCAGCGGTACGCGGTGCGCGCGGCCGAGCTGCTCGCGCACACGCCGGCGGAGAACTCGGCCGGCTACGACGCCTGGGTGCGCGGCATCATCGCGGCGCTGGCCCGGGGGTTCGAGCCCGGCGCGGTCAACGTCGTGCTCACCCACCTCACCGTGACCGGCGCGGCGCTCGGCGGCGGGGAGCGGCAGGCGCAGTCGATCTTCGACTACCACGTGCCGGCGGCGGCGTTCCCGGCCGACGCGCACTACGTCGCGCTCGGGCACCTGCACCGGCGGCAGTCGGTGCCGGCGCCCTGCCCGGTGCACTACTCGGGCGCGCCGCTGCGGGTCGACTTCGGCGAGGTGGACAGCACGCCCGTGGTGCTGCTGGTGGAGGCGAGCCCGGACACGCCGGCCCGGGTCACCGACGTGCCGATCACCGCCGCCCGCCGGCTGCGGACGCTGCGCGGCACGCTGGCCGAGCTGTCCACTGTGGACGTCGGGCCGGACGACCTGGTCAAGGTGGTGGTGACCGAGCCGGCCCGGGCCGGGCTGCGGGAGGAGGTGCGGGAGCTGCTGCCGAACGCGCTGGAGGTGCACGTCGAGCGGTCCGAGCCGGCCGCGGCCGGTGCCCCCGAGCGGGCCCGCACCGACCGGGCGCCGGCCGACCTGCTGCACGACTACCTGGCCAGCCGGGACGTGCGCGACCCGCGGGTCGAGGCGCTCTTCGCCCGCCTGCACGACGAGGTCTTGGCAGGCGACCGCTGATGAGACCGGTCAGGCTCGAGCTGGACGGCTTCGGCTCGTTCCGACAGCCGTCCACTGTGGACTTCACCGACGCCGAGTTCTTCGCGCTGGTGGGGCCGACCGGGGCGGGCAAGTCGACGGTGGTCGACGCGATCGTGTTCGCGCTCTACGGCTCGGTGCCGCGCTGGGAGGACCGGCGCGCGGTCGGCTGGGCGCTGGCGCCGACCGCGACCCGCGGCGTGGTCACGCTGACCTTCGACGTCGGCGCCGACCGGTACGTCGCCGCCCGCGAGCTGCGCCGGTCCGCGCAGGGCCGGGTCACCGTGCGCAACGCCCGGCTGGAGCGCGGCGGCGAGGTGCTCGCCGCCGACGGCGAGGTCAGCGCGGCGGTGGAGAAGCTGCTCGGGCTCTCCTACGACCACTTCGTGCGCTGCGTGATCCTGCCGCAGGGGGACTTCGCCCGGTTCCTGCACTCCAGCCCCAAGGAGCGCCAGGACACCCTGGTCGACCTGCTCGGCATCCGGATCTACCGCGAGGTCGCGACCAGGGCCCGGGCGGAGGAGGCGGCGGCCCGGCAGCGCGCCGACTACGCCGCGCACCGGCTGGAGGGGTACGCGGACGCGACCCCGGAGGCGGCGGCCGCGGCGGCCGCTCGGATCGAGGCGATCGCCGCCGCCGGGGCAGCGGTCGCCCGTCGGGTGCCGGAGCTGGTCGCCGGGACCGAGGCGGTGACCGCGGCGGCCGAGGGGGTGCGCCGGCTCACCGGCGAGCAGGCGCAGCTGGCCGGGCTCCGGATGCCGAGCGGCCTCGACGACCTGACCGGCGCCCGGCGGGCCGCGGCCGCGGCACTGTCCACTGCGGACTCCGAGCTGGCCGTGGCCGAGAAGGCCGACACCGTGGCCAGGGAGGCGCTGGCCGCGGCGCCGGAGCGGGCGCCGCTGGAGCGGGCCCGGGACGCCTGGGCCGAGCTGGCCGAGCTGGAGCCCGAGCTCCCGGTCGCGGCGGACGCGCGGGCCGCGGCCGAAGCGGCGCTCCGCGAGGTCGAGGCCGCGGGAACCGCGGCCCGCACGGCGGTGACCCTGGCCCGGGCCGAGCGGGAGGACGTGCTGCGCGCCGACATGGCCGCGGCCCTGCGCCCGCACCTGGTCGCCGGCGAGCCCTGCCCGGTCTGCAGCCAGCCGGTCGCCGCGGTCCCGGAGCCCGAGGGCGTGATCCCCGGGCTCGAGCTGGACGCCGGGAGCGAGGCGCTGGCGGCGGCGGACGAGCGGGTGGCCGACGGCGGAGGCCGAGGTCGCGCGGCTGCAGCGGGAGTGGCAGGCGGCGAACCGGGCCGCCCAGCAGGCCGCCGGCCGGGTCGAGACGCTGACCGCCCGCGCCGACGCGCTGCGCTCGCGGGTCGACGGCGGACCGGACGCGGCCGCGATCACCGCCGGCCTGGCCGAGCTGGACCGGTGCCGAGCGGGCGGCCCGCGACGCCGACGCCGCGCTGCGGGCCGCGCGCCGGGACCGCGAGGCGGCCGCCCGGGCGCTGTCCGAGGTGGACGAGCGGGTGGCCGGCGCCCGGGCCGAGCTGGACCGCGCGCGGGACCCGCTGGTGCCGCTGGGTGCGCCGCCGCCGGCCCGGGACGACCTCGCCGCCGACTGGCTGGCGCTGGCCGAATGGGCGCTGGCCGCGGCCGAGGAGCGCGCCGCCGCGCTGGAGAAGGCCGAGCGAGCCGCCGACGAGGCGCGGGCCGCGCTGCGCCGGGACGAGGACGCGCTGCGGGCCGACCTCGCCGCCGCCGGGATCGAGGTCCCGCCCGGCCGGGCGCTGGCCGGGACCGCGGAGGCGGCGGTCGCCCGGGCGGCCGAGCAGGCCGGCGCCGCGGCCGAGCGGATCGCCGAGCGGCGGGCCGAGGCGGCCCGGGAGCGGGCCGCGCAGGCCGAGGCCGAGGACGCGGCCGCGGTGGCGAAGCTGCTCGGCCAGCTGCTCAAGGCCGACGGCTTCGAGCGGTGGCTGCTCGGCTCGGCGCTCGACGTGCTGGTGGCCGACGCCGGCGCGACGCTGCTGGAGCTGTCCGGCGGGCAGTTCGAGCTGACCCACGACGGCCGGGACTTCGCCGTCGTCGACCACGCCGACGCCGACAGCGTCCGCCCGGTCCGGACGCTGTCCGGCGGCGAGACGTTCCAGGCCAGCCTGGCCCTCGCCCTCGCGCTGTCGGCCCAGCTGGCCGGGCTCGCCGCGGGCGGCACCGCCAGGCTGGACGCGATCATTCTGGACGAGGGCTTCGGCACGCTGGACGAGGCCACCCTCGACGTGGTCGCGTCCACATTGGAGAGTCTGGCCGGCCGGCGGCGACCGGATGGTCGGCGTGGTCACCCACGTCGGCGCGCTGGCCGAGCGGGTGCCGGTCCGGTTCGCGGTCAGCCGCACCGCGGCCGGGTCCACAGTGGAGAGACAGGACGCATGAAGTTCTGGGTGGACGCGTGGGACCCGGCGTACGGGACGAGCCCGGACCAGGACCCGCTCGGCGCCTCGCCGGCGGACACCGACGCCGCGGTCGAGCGGCCGGCCGACCGGTGGCGGCCGGTGCCGGCCCCGGTGCTGCCGCTGCCGCCGGCCGTGCACTTCGTCGACGGCGTCCGCCGGGTCGACGCGCACGTGTGGATCGAGGCGGCCGGCGACGGCGCGGTCGCCGGGATCGCCGCCTCGTACGCGGCCGGCGTCGTCAGCTGCCGCCCCGGCCTGGCCAGCGTCGACCGGGTCGACGTGCGGCGCGGGCTGTTCACCTCGGTGCCGGGCGTGCCGGACCTCACCCTGGCCCAGGTCACCTACCGGGCCGAGCGGGCCGAGGGTGCCGACGACCTGCGGCTGTCCAACGCGCTGCAGGGGGCGATGGCCGACGCCGAGGCCGAGTGCGCGCTGACCGCCAGGACCGGGCCGGACGACCTGCTGGTGCTGGACGGGCCGCTGGGCAAGCGCGGCCAGCTGGCCCGGGTGCTGGGGATGGTGAAGACGCACCGGTCCCGCTACCTGCCGCCGGAGCTGCACGCGCTGGTCGCCGAGCTCGGCCCGGCCGAGCGCACCCCGGTGTTCCGGCTCACCGCGGACTGGCCGCGCTACTCCTGGTATCTGCGGCTGCCCTGCCGGCCGGGCGCGCCGTGGTCGGGCGTGGTCCGGGTGGAGTGCCCGGACGTGGACCTCGGCGACGCGGTCGAGCTGGCCGAGCTGTCCCAGGCGGTGCTCCCGCGGTATGCCTCGGCCGAGCACAAGGACCCGCGCGCCCCGCAGAACCTCTACCCGATCGGCGGGCTGGAGCGGCTGCTGCGCCGCCGGCTCGGCGACCGGCTGCTGCTGGAGCGGGCGCTGCGGACCGCGGCGGCGGCCCGGGAGCCGGTCCCGGTCTGATCGCCCACGGTGCCCGCGTCAGAAGTCCCGGCACCCGCTGACGCGGCTCTAGGCTACCGAAGTTAGGTATGCCTAGCCTTACGGAGGGCCGATGGCCGCCGACCCGGCAGGGTTCCGGTTCGGGATCGAGGCGGAGTTCGCGCTCGTCGACGTCGACGGCACGTTCCGCGACTTCAGCACCCTGACGTACGGGCAGGTGCAGCGGATCGTGGACCGGCTGCCCGACCACGGCGACCCGGAGCTGACCCGCGGCGACCTCGCGGTCAAGCTCACCCGCTGGTACGTCGAGGGCGACGAGCGCTTCGACGAGCAGGGCCGGTTCCTCCGCTGCGTGCCCAAGGGCCTGGAGACCCGGACGCCGATCCGGCCGTCGGTCGACGCGACCGTCCGGCAGCTGGACCTGCAGACCGCCCAGCTGGCCGCCGCGGCCGGGCAGGAGGGCTTCCGGCTGGCCGCGATCGGCCGCAACCCGTGGCGGGACTACCGGCCGGAGCCGCCGTACAACGCCTGGGAGCTCGGGCTGCACGAGCGCCGGCCGGAGTACGCGGCGCCGGAGGCGTACATGGTCGGCTACGGCCCGGACCTCAACCTGTCCCACCCGGACTGGGGTCCGGACCGGGTGCTCGACGTCGGCCGCAAGCTGACCGCGCTGTCGCCGGTGCTGGTGCCGTTCTCGTTCTCCTCGCCGTTCGCCGGCGGCGAGCCGGTCGCGCTGTCGACCCGGACGCTGATCCGCGCGCCGGTCCGGCCGTCGGCCCGGGCATTCCTGCCGGCGGCCCGGCCGCCGGTCGGGGTCGCGGCCCGGATCCCGGCCGAGGTCGGCCGGATCGAGTTCAAGGCGTTCGACGCGCTGCCGGCCAACGCTCTCTACCGCCCGCTGCTCGCGCTGCTGGCCGGGCTCGCGCTGGACCGCACGCTGGCCGACCGGGCCGACCGCCCGGACCCCGGCGCGCACGCCCGCGCGGCCCGCGCCGGCTTCGACGATCCCGCCGTCCGGGACGGGGCCGAACGGGCCATCGACGCCGCCGAACGGGCGCTGGCCGGTACCCTCGGCGGGGGAGTGCTGGAGCCGCTCCGGCACATGCTGGCCCGTCGCCGCACCCCCGCGCACGACCTGATCGACACCTTCCGCCGCACCGGCTCGATCCCTCTGCCGGAGCCGTCCCGGGGAGCGTGAGGCGCGTTGAGCAGCACGGTCGCCGTCGTGGGCTGCGGCCCGATCGGGGCCGCGACGGCGTACGGGCTGGTTCGGGCCGGGATCGGCAACGTCACGCTTGTCGACCGGCACCCCGGACACGGCGACCTACCGGAGCTCCGGCGGCAGCGTCTGCTGGCACCGCAACGACCCGGAGAAGGCGGCGATGATCCGGGCCACGGCGCAGTTCGTCCGGGACCGGGTCGCCGCCGGCGCGCCGATCCAGGTCCGCGAGCAGCCGTACCTGTTCCTCGACGAGGGGGTGCTGGTCCCGGCGCTGAACATCGCCGCGGCCGATCTGGTGGCCGACCTCGCCGAGCTGGCCGTGCGTGGCGGCGTGCGCACCCGCGACGTCGGCCTGGTCGTCGGCGTCGAGCGGGTGGAGGGCGGCCACCGGGTGGTCGGCGAGCGCGGCACCGTCGACGCCGCGGTGGTGGTGCTCGCCCTCGGCACCGGCAACGCGGCGCTGACCGGCGGCGCGCAGCCGGAGCTGGAGAAGCGCCAGCTGTTCGTGCTGGACGTGCCGGTGACCGCGGCCCGGGCCGGGCTGCCGCACATGGTCGCGCCGATCGGCGCCGGCTACGCGTACGTCTTCGTCAAGCAGACCCCGGACGGCCTGCGGCTGCTGCTCGGCCAGGAGGACCTCGTCGACGACCGGGACCTGTCCGGGCCGGTCGACCACCTGGCCGAGCTGCTCGCGGCCGGGGTGGCCGACCGGTTCCCGTTCCTGCGCGGGGCGGCCACGACCGAGGTGCTCTGGGGCCTCGACCTCGCGGCCAAGCTGCCGGTGGTGACCGAGCCGGGGCCGGGGCTGCTCACCGTGAACTGCGGGTCGGCCGTGCGCTCGTGCGTGCCGATCGGCGAGCGGGCCGCGGCCCGGGTCGCCGCACTGCTGCACTGACCGCGGCACTGATCGCGGCGCTGATCGCTGCACCGGTCGCATTGATCGACGGACCGATCGCGGCCCGAGGTCTGGTCAGGACACCGGAAGCTCGGATAGCTTAGGCATGCCTAACCTAAGCGAGCTGCTCGACCACCTCGTCTCCGGCCATCCGACCGAGCTGCGCCGGCTGGCCGAGCAGCTGCCCAGGCCGGTGCGGGACGGCGCCGTCCCGGTCGCGCTGGACCGCTACGGGCTGGTCCTGCGTTGCGGCGCCGGCGACGTGCGGCTCCCGTTCGCGGCGCCGGTGCGCTGCCCGCGCGAGCTGCCCGGGCGGATCCGCGAGCTGCTCGCCCGCAGCCCGGCCGGGACACCACGCCGGTGATTTGCCGGAGGGTCATTGCCGGAACCGGGTGACACCTCGCTATGTTCGAGGCGGTCCGCCAGGTTCATACGCACGAGCCCAGGCGGCGTCGGACCGAACGGAATGCGCCGCATGTCCTCCGACCTCACCTCCCCGCAGCCGGTCGGCGACCCGACCGGGCCCGTCGAGGCGACACCGATCTCCCGCACCGCGGGCCGCATCGTCGAGCCGAGGCGCCCCGGCGACGGCAATGTCGCCGATGACATCTACCTCACGACCCAGCTCACCGCCACCGACGGGGTCAGCGTGGACGGCATCGCCGCCCGCAGCCTCGACGTCGCCACCCCGCAGGACACCGCCCAGCGCACGAGCGACCTGTCCGGCCTGGCGAGCCAGTTCGCCGCGGTCGCCCGCGCGCTGGCCGCCGAGGAGACCGTGGCCGAGACCCTGCAGCGGCTGGTCGAGATCGCCCGGGCGATCGTCCCGGGCTGCCACCACGCCGGCGTGACCGTGCTGCGGCGAGGGCCGGCCGGAGACGCCGGCCGCCACCGACGACGTCTCCTGCGCGGTCGACCGGGTCCAGTACGAGGCCGGCGAGGGACCCTGCCTGTCGGCGATCCTCGAGCAGCCGACGTACCGCACCGGGGACCTGGCCGCCGAGACCCGGTGGCCGATGTTCTCCCGGCCGGCGGTCGAGCGGACCGGCGTGCACAGCGTGCTGGCCTACCGGCTGTTCACCGAGGCGGACACCCTCGGCGCGCTGAACCTCTACTCGCGGGAGCGGGACGCGTTCGACGACGAGGCCGAGGCGATCGGCACGATCCTGGCCGCGCACGCCGCGCTGGCCCTGGCCCGGGCCCGGGAGCGGGAGCAGATCACCGGGCTCGAGCAGGCGGTCGCCAGCAACCGTTCGATCGGCATGGCGATCGGCATCCTGATGGCGATCCGCCGGATCGGACAGGACGAGGCGTTCGATCTGCTGCGGAGGGTGAGTCAGCGGACCAACCGTAAGCTCCGGGAGATCGCGGACGAGGTCGTCCACACCGGACAGTTGCCGGACGCGCCACCGCGATAATCATCCCTGGAGATCATTGCGGCGGGGGCCTCTCGCTGTTTACGGTCTGATTTCACGACACCGGGTTCCTGTGACGGTGTGCGTCGATTCTTCCCGCCGCACAGTGAGGACCGCGATGGAGCAACTTGTGGACGGTATTCTACTCCGAGGTCGCCGGGACCGCCATGCTGCTGCTGCTCGGCTGCGGCGTGGTCGCAAACGTCATCCTCGCCGGGACGAAGGGGTTCGGCGGAGGCTGGCTCCTGATCAACTTCGGGTGGGGCCTCGGCGTCTTCGCCGGCGTCTACGTCGCCTTCAAGTCGGGCGCCCACCTCAACCCGGCCGTCACGCTCGGCCTGCTGGCCAACGGCGTGGACCAGTACGCGCCAGGCGTCGACGTCACGTTCGGGTCGACTCTGGTCTACCTCGCCGGGGAGCTGGTCGGGGCGTTCCTGGGCGCGGTGCTGGCCTGGCTTGCCTACCGCGAGCACTTCGACAGCACCGACGATCCCGCCCTGCAGCTGGCGGTGTTCTCCACCGGCCCGGCGATCCGCAACTACGCGTGGAACCTGATCACCGAGATCATCGGCACCTTCGTGCTCGTCTTCGTGATCCTGTTCTTCGGCAGCACGCCGTCCGGCCTCGGCCCGCTGGCCGTCGCGCTGCTGGTCGTCAGCATCGGCGCGTCCCTGGGTGGCCCCACCGGCTACGCCATCAACCCGGCGCGTGACCTCGGCCCGCGGATCGCGCACGCGCTGCTGCCGATCAAGGGCAAGGGCAACAGCGACTGGGGCTACTCGTGGGTGCCGGTGGTCGGCCCCATCATCGGCGGCGTGCTCGCCGGACTGCTCGCCAACGCGTTCATCTGATCCGCGACGGGAGGACTGTCCATGCCTGACTTCGTCGGCGCCGTCGACCAGGGCACCACCAGTACCCGATTCATGATCTTCGACCACTCGGGCAACGTGAAGGGGATCCACCAGCTCGAGCACGAGCAGATCCTGCCGCAGGCCGGCTGGGTCGAGCACAACCCGACCGAGATCTGGTCCCGCACCGAGACCGTCGTCAAGACGGCGCTCCAGCAGGCCAACCTGCAGGCCTCCGACCTGGCCGCGGTCGGCATCACCAACCAGCGCGAGACCGCGGTGGTGTGGAACAAGAACACCGGCCAGCCCTACTACAACGCGATCGTCTGGCAGGACACCCGCACCGACCGGATCGCCTCGGCCTTGGAGCGGGAGGGCAAGGGCGACGTGATCCGGCGCAAGGCCGGGCTGCCGCCGGCGACGTACTTCTCCGGCGGCAAGATCCAGTGGATCCTCGAGAACGTCGACGGGGTCCGGGAGGCGGCCGAGCGCGGCGAGGCGGTGTTCGGCAACACCGACACCTGGACGCTGTGGAACCTGACCGGGGGCGCCGACGGCGGCTCGCACGTCACCGACGTCACCAACGCCTCCCGGACCATGCTGATGGACCTGGAGCGGCTGGACTGGGACGACGAGCTGCTCGGCTTCTTCAACATCCCGCGGGCGATGCTGCCGGAGATCCGGCCGTCGTCGGACCCGAACGGGTACGGCACGACCAGGGCCAACGGGCCGCTCGGCGGGGAGATCCTGCTCACCGGCGACCTCGGCGACCAGCAGGCGGCCACCGTCGGCCAGGTCTGCTTCGCCCCCGGCGAGGCCAAGAACACCTACGGCACCGGCAACTTCATGCTGCTGAACACCGGCACCGAGCTGGTCCGGTCGAACAGCGGCCTGCTGACGACGGTCTGCTACAAGTTCGGCGACCAGGACGTCGTGTACGCCCTGGAGGGCTCGATCGCGGTGACCGGCTCGGCCGTGCAGTGGCTGCGCGACCAGCTCGGCATCATCCGCGGCGCGGAGGAGTCCGAGACGCTCGCCCGGTCGGTGGAGGACAACGGCGGGGTCTACTTCGTGCCCGCGTTCTCCGGCCTGTTCGCGCCGTACTGGCGGTCCGACGCGCGCGGCGCGATCGTCGGGCTGTCCCGGTTCAACACCAGCGCGCACCTGGCCCGGGCCACGCTGGAGGCGATCTGCTACCAGTCCAAGGACGTCGTCGACGCGATGGCCAAGGACTCCGGCGTCAACCTCGACGTGCTCAAGGTCGACGGCGGCATCACCGCCAACGAGCTGTGCATGCAGATCCAGTCCGACGTGCTCGGCGTCGACGTCAGCAAGCCGGTCGTCGCCGAGACCACGGCGCTCGGCGCGGCGTACGCGGCCGGGCTCGCGGTGGGCTTCTGGAACAACACCGACGAGCTGCGGGAGAACTGGAACGAGGACAAGCGGTGGACTCCGAACTGGAGCGATGAGCAGCGCAGAGTCTGGGTACGCCGGATGGCAGAAGGCCGTACAGCGCACACTGGACTGGGTGGAGGTCGACTGACCTCCGGCTCGGGGAGGTACGCCGTGGGAACCGCCGTCGCACTGTCACCGCAGTCCAGGGCCGAGGCGCTGGACCGGATGGCCGAGACCGAGCTCGACGTCCTCGTGATCGGGGGCGGGGTGGTCGGCGCCGGCTCGGCGCTGGACGCCGCGACCCGGGGACTGCGGGTCGGCCTGGTCGACGGGCGGGACCTGGCCAGCGGCACGTCGAGCCGGTCCAGCAAGCTGCTGCACGGCGGCCTGCGCTACCTGGAGATGCTCGACTTCGGGCTGGTGCACGAGGCGCTGCGGGAGCGCGGGCTCATCATCGGTGAGCTCGCGCCCCACCTCGCCCGGGCGCTGCCCGTTCCTCTACCCGCTGCAGCACCGGGTCTGGGAGCGGCCGTACGTCGGCTCCGGGGTGCTGCTGTACGACCTCATGGCGGTGGCGTCGCCGGCCGGGGTGCGCGGCCGGCTTCCCGCGCCACCGCCACTACACCCGGCGCGGCGCGCTGAAGATCGCGCCGTCGCTGCGCAAGGACGCCCTCGATCGGCGCGGTCCGCTACTACGACGGCCAGGTCGACGACGCCAGGCACACGATGAACATCGCCCGGACGGCCGCGCACTTCGGGGCGCTGGTCGCCACCCGGACCAGGGTCATCGGGTTCCTCCGGGAGGGCGAGCGGGTCACCGGAGCGCTCGTCCGCGACCTCGAGAGCGACCGGGACATCGAGGTCAGGGCCCGGCAGGTGATCAACGCGACCGGGGTCTGGACCGACGAGACGCAGGCGCTGGTCGCGGCGCGCGGGCAGTTCCACGTGCGGGCGTCCAAGGGCGTGCACCTGGTCGTGCCGAAGGACCGGATCCACTCGGACGCGGCGCTGATCCTGCGTACCGAGAAGAGCGTGCTGTTCGTCATCCCGTGGGGCCGGCACTGGATCATCGGCACCACCGACACCGACTGGTATCTGGACAAGGCCCACCCGGCGGCGACCGCGTCGGACATCGCCTACATCCTCGACCACGTCAACGCGGTGCTGACCACGCCGCTGACCACCGAGGACGTCGAGGGCGTCTACGCCGGGCTGCGGCCGCTGCTGTCCGGCGAGTCGGAGTCGACCTCGCAGCTGTCCCGGGAGCACGTGGTCGGGCATGCGGCGCCGGGGCTGGTCGTCGTCGCCGGCGGGAAGTACACGACCTACCGGGTGATGGCCAAGGACGCGGTCGACGCGGTCGCGCACGGGCTGGACGAGAAGGTGCCCGAGTGCGTGACCGACCGGGTGCCGCTGGTCGGGGCCGAGGGGTTCGCCGCGGCGTGGAACCGGCGGTCGCTCACGGCGGCGGCGTCCGGGCTGCACGTGGCGCGGATCGAGCACCTGCTCGGCCGGTACGGGACGCTGACCGACGAGCTGCTCGAGCTGATCGCGGCCGACCCGTCGCTGGGCGAGCCGCTGGAGGGCGCGGAGGACTACCTGCGGGTCGAGGTGGTGTACGCGTGCTCGCACGAGGGCGCGCGGCACCTGGACGACGTGCTGGCCCGGCGGACCCGGATCTCGATCGAGACCTGGGACCGCGGCGTGCGGGCCGCACCGTCCGCGGCGAAGCTCATGGCCGGGGTGCTCGGCTGGGACGCCGCCCAGACCACGAAGGAGATCGACGCCTACCGGGCCAGGGTCGACGCCGAGGTCCGCTCCCAGCGCGAGCCCGACGACGAGGCCGCCGACGCCGTCCGCCTCGCCGCCCCCGAGATAGTTCCCCTCGAGCGGTAGGCATCGCCCAACCGGCTGCCGGCATGAACGTGACCGAGTGGCTGGGGGAGGGGGCCGGCGTGGCTGATGTGGTGGTGGTCGGCGGCGGCTCGGCCGGGTGCGTCCTGGCTGCCCGGCTGAGCGAGGATGCGGACCGCCGGGTGACTCTCCTGGAGGCCGGCCCGGATCTGGCCAGGTTGGCGGACGTGCCGGCGGACGTGCTGGACGCGTCCATGCCGACGGAGGCACATGACTGGGCCTACGTGGCGGAGCCGGATGGGTCGGGGCGGCGTCTCGCGCTGCCTCGCGGCCGGATCATCGGGGGCTGCTCGTCGACGAACGGGTGCTTCGCGCTGCGGGGCGCGCCGGCTGTCTACGACGAGTGGGCGCGGTCGGGCAACCCGGGCTGGAGCTTCGAGGAGGTGCTGCCGTTCTTCCGCCGCCTTGAGGCTGACGGTGACTTCGACGATGAATGGCATGGCGGTGACGGTCCGATCCCCATCCGTCGTCACCCGCCCGCCGAGCGCAATGCCGTCCAGGCGGCGTTCATCGACGCGGCCCGCTCGTACGGCTTGCCCTATGTCGACGATCACAACCGGCCGGGCGCTCTGGGGGTGGGGCCGACGCCCCGCAATGCCCGCGAGGGTGTGCGGATGAGCACGTCGCTGACCTATCTGGCCAGCGCCAGGGGGCGGCCGAACCTCACCGTCCGGGGCGGCGCGATGGTCGATCGGGTCGAGGTGCGCGGCGGAGCCGCCCGGGGCGTGCGTCTGGTCGGCGGGGAGGTCGTGGCGGCCGATCAGGTGGTGCTCGCGGCTGGCGCGTACGCCAGTCCGGCCATCCTCCAGCGGTCGGGCATCGGACCGGCCGGGCAGCTCGGCGCCCTCGGCGTCGACGTGGTCGCCGACCTGCCCGGGGTGGGGGACAACCTCATCGACCATCCACTTGTCGCCGTTGACCTGCCGACCCGGCACGTGGTCAGCGGGCCCCGCTTCCAGTCCATCGCCACGTTGCGCTCCCAGCTGGCACCCGCCGCTGAAGGCCCCGACCTGCACCTGTTCGCCGCGGGACCGTTCGGCGTCAGCCGCGATGTCAGCCCGACCGGCGGGGTGTTCGGCCTGGTGACCGGGATCGTCCTGCCGCTTTCCCGTGGCTGGGTACGGCTCCGGTCGGCCGATCCCCAGGATCCTCCGCGCATCGACGTGGCCCATCTGCGTCACCCCGACGACATGCGGCGCATGATCGAGGCGACGCTCATCGCCCGGGCCATCAGCCGGACCGCCCCGCTCAACGGCCTCATCGAAGGCGCCGAGCTGGCACCCGGCCCGTCGATCCCGGACGACGACGCCGACGCGATCGCCGCGTCGATCGCCGGGCGCGTGTCCACGTACCACCACCCGGTCGGGACCTGTCGCATGGGCGCCGATCCCGACGACGGCGCGGTCGTCGACGCCAGAGGGCGCGTGCACGGCATTGAGCACCTGCTCGTCGCCGACGCGTCGATCATGCCGACGATCCCGTCGGGCAACACGAACTTGCCCACCATCATGGTCGCCGAGCGAATCGCTTCGTGGATCGCCCAAGACAGGGAGTAGCTCTCCACGGAACGGGCCGTCGGGGTCAGGGATTCAGGTCCAGCCGCAGGTACCGCCCTAGGTCGAGGCCTCCTCGGCGGTCTCGATGCCGCCGGGTTCGACGGTCGACGGCTGAGCGCGTTCGGGTGGGGCGGCTTCGGGGGTGTGGATGGGGAGAGCGCCGAGGGCGGCGGAGGCCAGGGCGGCGGCGACCATGACGTAGAAGATCGCCGGGTAGTCGGACAGGCCGACGACCACGCCGCCGATCGGGCCGCCGAGCGCCACGCCGATGTCCCAGAACGAGGTGAACGTGCCGATCGCGCCGCCCTGCTGGGAGGGCGGGGTCTGGTTGATCACGATCAGCGCCAGCGCCGGGAACAGCAGCGACAGCCCGGCCCCCATGATCAGGCCGCCGGCCACGGCGACCCAGAGCGAGGGCGCCAACGCCACCAGCAGCAGCCCGGCCGCCTCGACCAGCCCGGACCAGAACGCGACCCGCCGCGGCCCGAACCGGTCGGGCCAGTTGCCGAGCAGCAGCCGCACCACGACGTACGTGATCCCGTACGCGTTGAAGACCGCGATCCCGCCGGCGATCCCCTTGTGCTGCAGGTGCAGCGCGACGAAGGCGGCCAGCGCCCCGTAGCCGAGCGAGGCCAGCGACAGCGCGATCCCCGGCACCACCGCGCCGCGCGGCACCAGCACCGGCCGGGCCGCCCCGCCGGACTGCGCGGGCGGCGGCGTCGACGCTGCCAGCGCCAGCCCGACCAGCGGCATGAGTACGCAGAACGCCCACACCGCGGAGAACCCGACCCCGTCCCGGAGCAGTTCGCCGAACAGCGCGCCGAGCGTGATCCCCAGCCACATCGCCGTCCCGTACAGCCCGACCACGCGGCCGCGCCGGGCCGGCGGGCAGATCGCGACCAGCCAGGCGGCGCCGGCGGTGTAGACCGCCGCCTCGCCGATGCCGTGCAGCAGCCGAACCGGGATCACCACGGCTACGTGCAGCGCGCCGAAGTAGAGCGCGCCGGCCGCAGCGCAGGCGAGCGCCCCGGCCATCAGGATCGGCTTGTACCCGCGCCGGTCGGCCAGCCTGCCGGCGATCGGCCGGGCCACGATCGCCGCCACCGCGATCGTCGCGACCACGAACCCGACGGCGAGGTTGCCGCCGCCGAGCCGGTCGGTCACCCAGAACGGCAGCGTCGCCAGCGAGGCGCCGACCGACAGCAGGCAGCAGAAGATCGTCCCGAACAGCGGCAGAAACGGCCGGTAGAACGCCAGGGCCGAGTCCTGGCCGGTACGCACGCCGGTCGTGCTCACCGGGGCGTCCAGCCCTCGTCCACCACCGGGACCACGTAGAAGAAGTGGGTCGGCAGGTGGATCGCCAGCCCCTCCCAGATCTCGGCCACCACCGCCGGCCCGGGCGTCGCGAACGTGCCCGGCGGCGGCTCCTCGACCCGGATCTCCGACCGGCCGCCGTCGAGCAGCCGGGCCGCGACGGCGAAGTCGCCGACCAGCGCGTGCCCGGGCGCGATCATCCGGGTCCGGCTGATCAGCGTCCCGTTCGCGGCCAGCTCGGCGAGGATCCCCTTGCCGAGCATCCCGTACCACCAGTCGTACGGGTTGACGATCATTGCGTGCGCCGTCGCCCCGTTCTGCTCGATCTCGTTGCAGGCGGCAAGCACTCCGGCCAGGACATCGCCCCGGTACGGCAGCCGGGTCAGCGCCGGGTGGTTGAGGATGCCGTGCTCGCCCAGGGTCAGCGCCTGGTTCTCCGCGGTCGCCAGCCGCACCAGCAGCCGGTAGTCGATGAACTCGGCGAACGCGTCCGGGTCGTCGGCCAGCCCGTCCGGGATCCGGATCCAGGCCCGCACCGGGTGCAGCCCGGCCGAGGCCATCCCGGCCACGAACGTCGCCTCCTGCCGGAGCTGCCCCTCGGCGACCCCGGCGGTCTCCGCCCGCGGCGGCCGGTTCTCCTGCCAGAACCGGGTCACCTCGGCGCCGACCGGCCGCGCCGTGAGCAGGTTGCGGACGGTCACCCGGGGCCGCTGCTTGGTCGGCATGAACGCCTCGGTGATCGTGTAGTCGAAGCCGACCCGGGCGCCGGCCGGGTCGTCGACGTACGCCTTGTAGAACGCGTTGCCTGGGGAGCCGGTCACCGGATCGCCTCCGTGGGGGAGAGGGAGAGGGCGTGCTCGAGCATCCGGTCGTAGTACGGCCGGTGATGGTCGTAGTAGTCGCGCAGGTGACCGGCGAGCGGCACCGGCCGCGGCGGGGCGGCCTGGAAGCCGGTGCTCCGGCCGGCGGTCACGTGCCACCGGGCGGTGCGCTCCCACTCCGGCCGGTCGCCGGCCGGCCACCGCATGGCCTCCGGCTTGTACGGCAGGCCGATCGCCGCGCAGTAGGCCCGGACCGCCGCTTCCGGCGCGCGCACCAGCAGGTCGGAGTCGAGCACGACCGGCGGCCGGCCGGCCAGCGACCAGGCCAGCGCGAAGAGCAGGTATTGGTTCTCGTAGCCGATGTCCGAGCAGGACGCGTCCGGCTTGACCGCGACGTGCGAGGCGATCGCCGCCGACGGCTCGCGGACCACGAACGTGTGGGTGATCCCGGCGGCCAGCTCCGGGCTGAGGTGGTCGGAGTAGCGGTGCTCGGTGGTGTCCTTGACGAACACCGGCCCCGGCAGCGACTTCGCGTACGCCACCACGGCCGCGACCGAGGACAGCACCGGACCGCCCGGCACGGTCACGGTGCCCTCGTCGAGCAGCGTCACCAGCGGCTCGTGCAGCACGGTGACGTCCCCGCGCTCCATCATCATCCGTTCCAGCGCGGTCGAGCGGGAACGTGGATGCGCCCACAGCCAGGTCGGGCTCATCCGGACCAGGCCGTCGGAGTGCGGTCCCAGCGGTGCGCGCGCAGCTCGGCGAGCAGGCCGGGGTCGAGCGGCGGCGCGTCGCCGGCGGCAAGGTTGGCCCGTACGTGCGCCGGGGTGCGCATGCCCGGGATCACCACGCTCACCGCCGGGTGCGCCAGCACGAACCGCAGCGCCAGCTCGGGCAGCGTCATCCCGTCCGGCAGGATCTTCTGCAGCGCCTCGACCCGGTCCACGGTCGGCCCGAGGTTCTCCGGACCGAAGTAGGTGTTCCGGAAGTCGCCCGCGGGCCAGCGGCTGTCCCGGGTCAGCGTCCCGGTCAGCGAGCCCTCGTCGTACGGGACGCGGACGATCACCGCGATCCCGTCCGCCTGGCAGCGGCCGAACAGCTCGTCCTGCCGGCGCCTGGTCGAACACGTTGTAGATGACCTGGACCGCGTCGACCAGCCCGGTGTCCAGCGCGGCCAGGCAGTTGGCCGGCTCCCACCGGTTCACCGACAGCCCGAAGCCGCCGATCAGGCCGTCCTGCTTGAGCTGCTCGACGACCCGCTGCCAGGACGGGTCCGCGGCCCAGCGGTCCTCCCAGACGTGGAACTGGAGCAGGTCGATCCGGTCCACGCCGAGGTTGTCCAGGCTGCGCACGGTCCAGTCGCGCACGTGCTCGGGCGGGAACACGTCGGCCAGCTCGTCGCCCGGCCGCGGCGGCCACTCCCGGTTCTTCGGCGGCACCTTCGTGGCCGTCCACAGGCGACGGTCCGGTGTGGACCGGGCCGCGGCCCGCAGGGTCCGGCCGAGCAGCAGCTCGCTGACCCCGCGCCCGTACGAGGCGGCGGTGTCGAAGAACGTGCAGCCGAGCCGGACCGCCAGGTCGAGGCAGTCCGGCGCCGAGGCCAGGTCGGCGTCGACGAATCCGCCGCTGCCGCCGGCGATCCCCCACATGCCGTAGCCGACCTCGCCGACCCGCCAGCCGAGCCGTCCCATCACCCGCTCGCGCACGCGTCCTCCTCCGCCTCGGCCAGCAGCCGCCCGGCGTAGCCGCGGATCGCCCGGCCGAGGTCGGGCGGGCGGATCCCGGCCCGGCTCGCCAGCCGGAGGCCGGCGTCGGCCCGGAACAGCGCCGGGTTGTCCACCACCAGCCGATCGAGCCCGCCGGGCAGCCGGCGCAGGATCCCGTCCAGCGTGGCCAGCTCGGCCGGCCCGCCCGCGGCCGCGTCCGCGACCCGGCGGCGGAACTCGTCCGGCTCGACCCGGTCCAGCGGCACCCCGGCGCGCGGCAGCACGCGGGTCAGGCAGACCGAGTCCGGATGCCGCACGTGCAGGTCGCGGCCGGCCGCGGTGCGGTCGAGCACGCGCGGCCACGGTGACCCGGGCGGCCCAGTCGACCGGCGTGTAGTCCGACCGCAGCGCCACGTCCGGGCAGGCGCGCAGGTGCGCGAACGCGGTGAGCAGCAGGTGGGTCAGCGCCCGCGGGTTCGCCGGGCCGGCCGCGGCCGGCAGCACCTCGCCCAGCCGGAGCACGGTCACGGTGGCGCCGGCCTCCCGCGCCCGGGTCAGCAGCCGCTCGGCCACCCACTTCGACCGGCTGTAGCCGGTCTCCGGCGGCCGTACCCGCTCCGGGTCGACGTCCTCGGCCAGCGGCGCGTCGTGCAGCGCGGCCTCGCGGTCGAGCACGCCGAGCGTGGACACGTGGTGCAGCGGGACCGGCCGGTCCTGCTGGGCGAGCCGGAGCAGCTCGGTGGTGCCGAGCACGTTGGCGCCGCGGTGGGCGCGGTAGTCGTAGAGGAAGTTCACCAGGGCGCCGGCGTTGCAGCACCGCGTCGGCCTCGGCGGCGAGCTCGGCCCAGCGGGCCGCGGGTCAGGCCGAGCCCGGGCCGGTCCAGCGCGCCGGCCGCGCCGACCAGCCGCCGTCCCCAGCCCGGCCGCCACAGCCCGCGCTCGCGCAGCGCCCGGACGACGCGGTGCCGGGCCTGCGCGTCCCCGGTCGCCCGGGTCAGGCAGACCACCCGCGCCTCGGTCCGGGCCAGCAGCTCGTACGCCAGCTGCCCGCCGACGAACCCGGTCGCGCCGGTGAGCAGCACGGTCCGCACCGGCTCCGGCGCCGGCCGGGGCGAGCGGCCCGGGCAGCGGGGCCAGCGCGTCGGCGTCCATCGCCGCCCGCTCGTCCGCCGGCACGCCCGGGGTGGCCCGCTGCCTGGCCACGAACCCGGCCATCGCCGCCGCGGTCGGGTGCTCGAGCAGGTCCTGCACGCCGACGTCCACGCCGAGGCCGGTGCGCAGCGCGGCGACCAGCGAGACCGCGCGCAGCGAGTCGCCGCCGGCGCAGAGGAAGTCGGCATCGGCCGGCAGCTCGGGCTCGGCCAGCGCGACCCGGAACGCGCCGAGCACCCGCTCGGCCGGCGTCAGCCCCTCCTCGCCCGCCTCCGACATCGCCGCCCGGGCCAGCCGCACCTCGAGCAGGTCGACCAGCGCCGAGCGGTCCACCTTGGCCGAGTCGGCCAGCGGCAGCTCGGCCAGCACGACCACGTGCCGGGGCAGCGAGGTGCGCGGCAGCACCCGGCGCAGGTGGTCGCGCAGGTCCCGCTCGGTCACGGTGCCGTCGGCGGCGGCGAACACGGCCAGCCCGCGGGCCGCGTCGGTGCCGGCGACCAGCACGGTCGCCTGCCGCACGCCCGGGCAGCCCTCCGCGGCCAGCTCGACCTCGCCGAGCTCGATCCGGACCCCGCCGACCTTGGCCTGGAAGTCGCGCCGGCCGCCGAAGTGCAGCCGACCGTACGGGTCGTACCAGCCGAGGTCGCCGCTGCGGTAGAGGCGCTCGCCGCCGATCTGCGGGAACGGGTTGGGCACGAACTTGGCCGCGGTCGACTCCGGCGCGCCCAGGTAGCCGGCGCCGACGCAGGCGCCGCCGATCGCGATCTCCCCGACCGCGCCCGGCGGCAGCGGCCGCAGCCGCTCGTCGACCACGACCGCCGCGCAGTTGTCGATCGGCCGGCCCAGCGGCACGTCGTCGCCGTCGGTGTCGAGCACGTCGTGGAAGACCATGCCGATCGTGGTCTCGCTCGGCCCGTACGCGTTGGCGACCCGCAGGCCGGGCAGCAGCTCGCGCAGCCGGTGCACCTGCCGCGGGCTGATCTCCTCGCCGCCGACCACGAGGTGCCGCAGCGCGCCGACCCGGCGCAGTGCCTCCGGGTCCCGCTCCAGCCGGGCGACCAGCAGGTTGAACGTGGTCGGCACGAAGTCGGTGACGGTCACGCCGTGGGTGGCGATCGTCTCGACCGTGTGCTGCAGGTCGAGGAAGTCGCCCGGCGCCGGCACCACCGTGCGCCCACCGGTGGTCAGCGGCCAGAACAGCTGCCAGACCGCCGAGTCGAAGGTGTGCTTGCTGTTCTGCAGCACCACCTCGACCCCGCCCGGCGCCGGCCCGAACCAGCGGGTCATGAACCGCAGCCGGTTGACCAGGCCGCCGTGGTGGTTGAGCGCGCAGCGCGGGGTGCCGGTGGTGCCGGAGGTGAACACCCCGTACGCGAGGTCGGCCGGACCGACCGCGACACCGGGCCGCTCGCCGGTCCCGACCAGCGAGGCGACCCGGACCGGCAGCTGCTTTCCCCGCGGCACCGGCGCGCCGGTGGTGATCGTCAGCGGCGGGTCGAGCACGTCGAGGGCGGTGGCCAGCCGCTGGTCCGGCCACCTCTCGTCCAGCGGCACGAACGCGGCGCCGAGCTTGAGCAGCGCGAGCATGCTCACCGGCAGCTCGAGCGAGTTGCCGAGCAGCAGCGGGACCACGTCGCCCCGGGTCACGCCCAGCTCGGCCAGCTGCGTCGCCAGCCCGTTGGCCAGCCGGTCCAGCCGCCCGTACGTCAGCGTCGCGCCCGCGTGCACCACCGCCGGCCGCCGCGGGTGCCGGTCGACCTGCGCCTCGACCAGCTCGGTCAGCGAATGGAACCGGCCGGGCGGCACGACCGGCCCGGCCAGGTCGGTGAACACCCGCCGGCGGGACGCCGGGCCGAGGCCGGCGGCGTCGGCCGGGCTGCGGGTCGGGTCGGCCAGCAGCTCGGCCAGCACCTCGGCGACGATCTCGGCCACCGCGGTCGCCGACCGCCGCCACGGGTCGCCCGGCGCGCACTCGACGCGCACGCCGATCTCGTCGCCGACCACGCAACCCACGCTCACCGCGGCGGCGCTCGGACCGGATCTGCTACCCACCGTGAGCGTCAGGCCGTCGGCCCGCGCGGGGCCGATCGCGGCGGTGGTCAGTCCGGGCAGCCGGCCCGCGGCCTCGACCGCCGGCAGCATCCGTACCTCGGGCGGGACGCCGGCCAGCTCGGCCGACCGGTCACCGACGATCACCCGGATCGGCAGCTCGCGACCGAGCCGGGCCAGGGCCTCGGCCACGGCCAGCACGGCCGTCCGGACCAGGGCCGTCCGGTCGATCGCCGGTGGTGTCGTGCGGTGGTAGTCGCCGATCGGGCCGGGTAGGTCCCACGAGTCCTGCCACTGCACTGTCACTGGTCGTCTCTCCCTGGGGACACATGGGCCACCATCGGTACCCGTGCCCCAGGCTATGCATGCTTAGACTGATCATCCCATTTTTCATGCGGTCGGCCCAATCGGGCACATCCTCGTCACGTTCGGGTAGTCAGATCCCGGTGACGGATGAAGCGTCCGGGTGACACCGCGTTTGCGGCCTCCGGGGGAGCTCGGCCGGCACGTCACGATTCAGCACGGCCGCGGCCAGCAGCCGGCCGACCGCCGGCGACAGCTGCACTCCGTAGCCACCGAGGCCGGCGAGCCAGCAGAACCCGGCACACCGGGGTCGAGGCCGACCACCGGCAGGTCGTCCGGGGCGGAGGTGCGCAGCCCGGCCCAGGAGTGCGCGACCCGGCGTACCGACAGGGTCGTCGCCTGCTCCAGCCGGTCGATGCCGATCGCCACGTCGAGGTCGCGCGGCCGCACGTCGCCCGGCTCGTCCGGCTCGGCGTCGGCCGGGCAGACCAGCAGGGCGCCGGACTCGGGCTTGCAGTAGAACGTCTCCGGCACGTCGTTGAGCAGCGGCCAGGCGGTCGCGTCCCGGCCGGGGTCGACCAGGCAGGCGGTGCGCCGGTGCGGCACCAGCCCGAGCGGTGTGGCCCCGGCCAGGCCGGCGACCTCGTCGGCCCAGGCGCCGGCGGCGTCGACCAGCACCGGGGCGGTGTGGTCGCCGGCGCGCCAACCGGCGCCGTCCCGCCGCAGCGCCCGCACCCGGGCGCGGGTGACCACCCGGCCGGTGGCCCGCACGCCGCGCAGGTAGCCCTGGTGCAGGGCGGCCACGTCGATGTCCATCGCGCCGGGCTTGTGCATGGCCCGCGCGTACCGGTCCGCGCGCAGCACCGGGACCAGCCGTGCCGCCTCGGCCGGCGAGATCTCGACGGCGCCGGCCGGCGCGGTGCCGGCGGTCGCCAGCGCGGCCTCGAACTCGGCCTCGGCGCCCGGCCCGGCGACGGTGACCACGCCGCGCGGGCTCAGCAGCGGCGCGTCGGCGAACCCGGGCGGCGGGTCGGCGAGGAAGTCCCGGCTGGCCGCGGTGAGCGCGCGCACCTCGGGTGGCCCGAAATACTCCGAGTAGAGCGCGGCGGACCGGCCGGTGGCGTGCCGGCCCGGCGCGTCCTCCATCTCCAGCACGGTGACCCGGGCGCCGGCCGCGGCGAGGAAGAAGCCGGCGGCCGCGCCGGCGATGCCGGCGCCGACCACGAGCACGTCGCTGTCGGTCGTGCTGTCCATCGCGCCCCCGGAGGTCGGTCAGGGCGGCAACGTCGCCGATGTCCGGATCGTACCCGCGAGAGTCTCCGCGAACAGGTCTGGCCGGGACAGGAACGGGTGGTGCCCGGTCGGGATCTCCACGGTGCGCCCGGCCCGGACCGCGGCGGCGCGCTGCGTCTCGGCCGGGATCGCCTGGTCCTGGGTGCAGACGACGTACGTCGAGGGCACGGTGTGCCAGGCCGGCACGGTCACCGGGGTGGTCAGCGCGGCCGCGTCCTGCCTGGCCTTGCGGGTCAGCGCCTGCTGGTAGGTCCGGTCGTCGCAGTCGGCGAAGAACAGCTCGCGGATCCGGTCGCCGACGAGCTCCAGCGTGCCGTCCGGGTGCGGCTGGACCCAGGGCGCCGGGCCGCTGCTCGACCCGGAGTCGGCGTGCGAGCGGCCGGCGTCGGCCAGCACCGAGGTCACGTAGACGAGCTGGGCCGCGTCCCGGCCGGCCTCGGTGATCACGGTCCCGCCGTACGAGTGGCCGACCAGGGTGACCGGCTCGCCCGCGGCGCGTACCGCCGCCGCGACCGCGGCGGCGTCGGCGGCCAGGTCACCGCGGCCGACGCAGCTGGGCAACTCGACCGCGGCGGTGCGGAGGCCGTGGCCGGCGAGCGGGCCGGGCATCCGGTGCCACCACCAGTCGGCGTCGCGGACCAGGGCACCGTGCACGAACAGGACCAGCACGCCGCCAGCAGATCAGCCCGCGGCCGTGGCCGGAACGGGTGTTCGCTCTCAGGCGACCGTTCCGAGGGTGGCCCGGGCGGGCTCGTAGCGGTAGCCGACGTTGCGGACGGTGACGATGCCGGCCGCGTACCGGCCGAGCTTCATCCGCAGCCGGCGGATGTGCACGTCGACCGTGCGGCTGCCCACGTCGGCGCCGTTCCAGACCGAGCTGACCAGCTGGCGCCGGCTGAACACGCGGCCGGGGTGCTCGGCGAGGAAGGCCAGCAGCTCGAACTCGCGGTAGCTGAGCTCGACCGGGCGGCCGTCGACGCTGACCCGGTGGGCGTGCCGGTCGATGTCGAGGCCGCGGCCCGGCGCGGCCGGGAGCTCGGGCCGGGCTCGGGGAGTCGCTGATCGCGACCGCGGCGGTCACGTTGCTGCCGGGGCGCTCCTCCAGCAGCAGCCGGCGGGCCTCGTCGGCCAGCCGGCTGGCCAGCTCGGTCAGCTCGGCCGTTCCGGCGCCGTCGGCGAGCTCTTGCACGACGATGGCGGCAACGGCATATCTATCACCCTGCGCGGTCGACACGGGACGCAGCTGGGCAGTGGGGCTCACGGTTTCTCCAGGATCGTTCCGCCGGCGCGGCGCCGGGGATGGGTGGGCGGTCGGGCAGTCGCGTCGTCAGGAGACGGGACATACCGCGGACGCGTGCCGGCGCAGGTCGAGGAAGACCCGGGACACCAAATGGCCGCTCACGGCATCAACGGTCGCAGCCGCGTACGGGGGGAGTCAACCGGGTTGGGCTGCGGTTCCGATCACCGCCGCCGGGACGTCACCGTCTCGGCGACCGCCCGCGGCGCCCGCCCGACCGCCTGCGGCACCGCCTGCGCGACGGCCTGCGGCGCTCCGGCGACCGCCTTGGGGGCGCGGGCGACGGCCCGGGGCGCGCGGGCGACGGCCCGGGGCGCGCGGGCGAGGGCGCGCGGGGCGCGCTGCCACCAGGGCCGCGGCTCGGGCCAGACCTTGATCGCCGTCGCGGCGAGTCCGGCGGCGACCACGTCCTCGCCCACCGCCCAGGGCAGGTCCGGCGTGTGCGTGCGCGCCGGCAGCAGCTTCCGGTAGTACGCCCCCGCGAACGTCCCCGCCGCCGCGCCGGCGACCCCGAGCGCGCTCGCCACCCCGACCGTGCGCCGGTCGGTCGAGTTCGCGGCCAGCGCACCGACCCCGGCCCCGGCGAGCAGCCGGAAGGCCAGGCGCCTGCGGCTCGAGCCGGCTCGGCGTGCTCGGCAGCTTGTCCGCGACCAGTTCGACCGCCGCGCCGACACCGGCCAGCCCGCGGCCGGGGGCCGAGCGCAGCAGCCGCAGTGCCCGGGTGTCCCGCCCGGACGCCGGCTCGGACCAGGCCAGCACGGCCACCCCGAGCTGGCTGCGCATCCCGGTGACGACCCCGAGGACGAAGCGAGCGGAGGACGGGCGCTGACGGTCATGATCCGATCCTGCCCCGCGCCGGGCCGGATCACGCCTCCGACACGACCGCGATCGCGAACCCGTCGTACCCCTTGCCGCCGACGGTCTGCAGCGCGGTCGCGTCCAGCCGCGGCTCGCTCCCGAGCAGGTCGTAGGTGGCCCTGGTGCCGACCACGTCGGCGCTGGTGTCGCCGGCGTCGGCGACCGCCCGCCGCGGACCACGTTGTCCACCACGATCACGCCGCCGGCCCGGGTCAGCCCGAGCGCGGCCCGCACGTAGTCCGGGTTGCTCTTCTTGTCCGCGTCGACGAACACCAGGTCGTACGGGCCGGTCAGGGTCGGCAGCGTGTCGATGGCCGGGCCGAGGTGCACGGTGACCATGTCGGCCAGGCCGGCGCGCAGCAGGTTGACCTGGGCGACCTCGGCATGTCGCGGGTCGACCTCTAGGGTGTCGACGTGGCCGCCAGGGGCGAGGCCGCGGGCCAGCCAGATCGTGCTGTACCCGCCGAGCGTGCCGACCTCGAGGATCCGCCGCGCGCCGACCAGTCGGGCGAGCAGTTGCAGGAGCTTCCCCTGCGGGGCGGTGACCTGGATCGCCGGCAGCCCGGCGGCGGCGCTGTCGGCCAGCGCGGCGTCGAGCGCGGGGTCGGCCCCGATCAGCCGCTCGGTCACGTACTCGTCGACCCGGTCCCATACGTCCGCCATCCCGCTATCCAACACCCCCAGAGTTGGGCGCCGTCGAGTACCAGGTTTGGCTCACCCGCAGCGCGCCGGTTCGGTACCGTCGGACGGGTGGAGAAGGTGTCGTCCGCCGGGTCGCGGTTGAGCACCGGAGAGCTGGCGCTGGTGCTGTTCGGGCTCGCGGTGTTCGGCTTCGGGATCGGTGTCGGGCTGGGGTGGACCGGGCTCGGCTGGGGCCTGCTGCCGGTCGCCGCCGTGCTCATCGGGTTCGCGTTCACGCTGGCCGTGGCGCGCACGCGCGGGCCGGCGCCGACCCGGCCGACCGTGACGATGGACTCGGCCGAGGCGATGCCGAAGCTGCAGATCGCGTCGATGCCGCGGCCGCGCGCGCTGTTCTACTACCTGTCCGCGACGGGCGGCGCCGCGCTGGCGCTGACCCTCGGCGCGCTGGTCATGCTGGCGTTGCCGGGCGACGTGACCGCGCTGGTGCTGCTCGTCATCGGCGTGGTCGTGCTGGACCGCGGTGGTGCTGGTCTCGCTGCACTTCCAGCTGCGCCGCTGAGCAGCCTGCGCGGCTCGACCGCCGGCTGCACCGGCTCGGGCGGCGTGGGCCGGCGGCGTGGGCCGGCGGCGTGGGCCGGCGGCGTGGGCCGCTCAGGGCTGCGGCGTGATCGAGGCGCGCAGCTGTGGTGGTGGCCCGCAGGTACCAGGAGCGGGTCCGGGCGGCCCGGTCCCGGGCCGCCGACCAGTAGTCGGAGAAGCCGGCGTGGCCGGCCCGGGCGCCGGCCTGGACGACCTCGTAGAGCCAGTCGTGGTTGGCGATCACCGCGTCGACCAGGACCGCCCGCTCCGGCTCGGTCAGCCCGTACGCGTCGGCGAACAGCCGGAACCGGTGCAGCACCCGGCCGTGCCGGGCGTCCTGCACGTCGGCGTCCAGCCGCAGCGGCGCCCACAGCCGGGCCGCGGCGGCCACGTCCCAGACCCGCAGCGCCCGGGCTGGCCAGGTCGAAGTCGATCAGCGCGACCGCCCGCCCGTGCCGGAACACGACGTTGTCCAGGTTGGGGTCGTTGTGCAGCACCAGCCCGCCGGCGAACGGCGGCGGCGGCGAGGCCGGCCAGCCGGTACGGCGCCGGGTCGAACGAGGCCGCCGCCTCGTGGTAGCGGCGCAGCAGCGTGGCCACGCTGACCAGGGCGGCGTCGGTCAGCGCCCAGGCCGGGTACGGCGGGGTCGACCGCCCGGCCCGGCAGGTAGGACAGGACCTCCCGGCCGTCGGAGTCGACGCCGAGGAACCGCGGCGCGCCGTCGAACCCCTCGATCGCGAGGTGCCGCAGCAGCGCGTGGGTGGCCGGGCTGGTCGGCCGGCAGGGCCGGCGCACGGTGTCGCCGACCCGGACGACCAGACCGCGGTTGGCCGTGCCGCCGTGCAGGGGGATCTCGCGGTGCGCGGTCACGCTCAGCCGACGCCCGCGGTGCCAGCCGGCCGGTCCGGGTGTCCGTCTCCAGCAACGCCCGGGCCAGCGAGGTGTGCGTGACCAGGCTGCCGACCAGCCGGGACCGCAGCGCGGCCCGCACCGCCGGCGCCT
The DNA here is from genome assembly GCA_963770145.1 of uncultured Actinomycetota bacterium. Classification (GTDB taxonomy): domain Bacteria; phylum Actinomycetota; class Actinomycetes; order Mycobacteriales; family CADCTP01; genus CADCTP01. The sequence continues at coordinate 111,963 of CAVYOJ010000015.1, forward strand.
TCACCGTCTCGTACGGCACCGCGACGACCTCGTCGATGGCCCGCAGCTGGGCGGCGCTGACCCCGATCATCCGGTCGTTCAGCGCCGTCGGCGGGGTGTCGCCGTCGGCGGTGACGAACACACCGGAGACCTCGGCGCACACGCCCTGCCGGTGCAGCGCCCGGCGTTCCCGCTCGGTCGCCGCGTCGTACACAGTGGACTGCGCCGCGGCCCACCGGCCGATCCCGACGATCGCCTTGGTGACCCGCGGAACTGCGCGAACGTACGGGCCACCTCGGGCTGCCGGCGCAGCGCCCTGGCGGTGGCCGGGTCGGGCACGACGAACGGGGCGTGGAAGAAGTACGCCGGGCCGCCGGAGATGCGGGCGACGTCCCGGACCAGGTCGACGGAGCCGTCGTCGCCGTCCGGCGCGGGACAGCGCCCCGGTCAGCTGGACGACCGGGGTCGGCGCCAGCTCGGTCAGCGCCGCGGCGACCGCGCTGACCGAGCGGGACCAGCCCAGCCCGAGCACGTCGTCGGTGGTGACGATCTCGGTGAGCAGCGCTGCCGCGGCGATGCCGAGGTGCTGGCGCAGCGAGTGGATGTCGTCGTCCGGCGTGTCCACGACGACGGAGTGCGTCAGCCCGAACCGCTCCTGCAGCCGGCCGGACAGCTCGAGGTCGACCTCGCCCGGGTAGCTGATCTCGATCTCGCACCAGCCCGCTGGCCCGGGCCGTCTCGAGCAGCCGGGCCACCTTGAACCGGCTCAGCGCGAACTCCTCGGCGATCTCGATCTTCGACCTGCCGTCGAGGTAGTAGCGCCGGGCGACCGAGGCGGTCAGCACCATCTGTGCCGGGCCGGCGGCGGGGTTACGGGCCATCCGGTGCTCCGCGTCTCCCTGCTCATCTGAGCAGTCGGCCGCCCAGTATGGCACGAGACCATTGACTCCCGGACCGGTTCGCCGGGAACTCTTGCATGACGAGACGCCAGCCCGCTCATATGTGCACTCAGTGCGCTCCAGGAGGCAGCAGTGGCTCGCAACGCGCGCGACGACGGCCCGGCTGATCGCGATCTCGGTGGCCCTCGGCGCTGGCCGCGACCGGCTGCGCCGGCTGGGGCGGCGGCGGCGGGGGCGGCGGACAGCCTCAACGTCCTCATGGTCAACAACCCGCAGATGGTCGACCTGCAGAAGCTGACCGCCGCGAACTTCACCAAGGAGACCGGCATCAAGGTCAACTTCACCGTGCTGCCGGAGAACGACGTCCGGGACAAGATCAGCCAGGAGTTCTCCAGCCAGGCCGGTCAGTACGACGTGGCGACGGTGAGCAACTTCGAGATCCCGATCTACGCGCGCAGCAAGTGGATCGCGCCGCTCGACGCCGTACATCGACAAGGACCCGGGCTTCGACCAGGACGACATCTTCGAGCCGATGACGCAAGTCGCTGTCCGGGGACGACGGCAAGGTCTACGGCGAGCCGTTCTACGGCGAGTCGTCGTTCCTCATGTACCGCAAGGACGTCCTGGCAGGCGAAGGGCATCACGATGCCGGCGAAGCCGACCTGGCAGCAGGTCGCCGACATCGCCGCGAAGGTGGACAACGCCCAGCCCGGGATGCGCGGCATCTGCCTGCGCGGCCAGCCCGGCTGGGGCCAGGTCTTCGCGCCGCTGACCACCGTGGTCAACACCTTCGGCGGCACCTGGTTCACCAAGGACTGGCAGGCCCAGGTCAACGCCCAGCAGTTCAAGGAGGCGGTGAAGTTCTACGTCAACCTGGTCCGCACGCACGGCGAGGCCGGCGCGCCGCAGGCCGGCTTCACCGAGTGCCTCAACAACATGATCCAGGGCAACGTCGCGATGTGGTACGACGCGACCTCGGCGGCCGGCTCGCTGGAGGCGGCGGACTCCAAGGTGAAGGGAAAGGTCGGCTACGCGCCGGCGCCGGTCGTGCAAGACCAAGAGCTCCGGCTGGCTGTACGCGTGGGCCTGGGGCATCCAGCAGGCGAGCAAGAAGAAGGACGACGCCTGGAAGTTCATCTCCTGGGCGTCCGGCAAGGACTACGAGAACCTGGTCGGCAAGCAAGCTCGGCTGGTCCGCGGTGCCGGCCGGCAAGCGCGAGTCGACGTACACGAACCCGGACTACCTCAAGGAGTCCGCGGCCTTCGCCGAGCCGACCAAGTCCGCGATCGAGACCGCCGACCCGGCCAACCCCGGCGTGCAGCCGCGGCCGGCGATCGGCATCCAGTTCGTCGACATCCCGGAGTTCCCCGACCTCGGCACCCAGGTGTCGCAGGACATCAGCTCGGCCATCGCCGGCAAGATGAGCGTCGACGACGCCCTGGAAAAGGGGCAGGGGCTGGCCGACGACGTGGCCGAGCGCTACCGATCGCGACAGTCCTAAGTGGACTCGCCAGTCGGCCGCACCGTCTGAGCGCCCGACGGAGGAGGCGTCATGAGCGTCGCTGTCCAGACCGAGGCACCCGAGGACCGCCCGCAGCCGGCAGCCGCACCGCCGCTGCGCCGGACCGGGGAGTGGGCCCGGCGGGCGCCGCTGCTGCCGGCGCTGATCTTCATGATCATCGTGACCCAGCTGCCGTTCATGGTGACGCTGGTGATCTCGTTCACGAACTGGAACGCCTACTACCCGGACGAGCGCGGCTTCGCCGGCTTCGACAACTTCAGGCGGGTCTTCACCGACGCGAACATGCTGCAACGCGGTGATCACCACGATCATCCTGACTGCGGCCGTGGTGCTGGTCAGCCTGGTGCTCGGCCTGGTCATCGCGCTGCTGCTGGACCGAAGTTCTCGGCCGGGGCGCGGTCCGGACGATGATGATCACGCCGTTCCTGATCGTGCCGGTGGCCGCGGCGCTGCTGTGGAAGCACGCGCTCTACAACCCGACGTACGGGTTGCTCAACGGCAGCATCAACGCGCTGTGGAAGCTGTTCGGGCAGGACAACCCGCCGCAGCCGGACTGGATCAGCGAACAACGCCGCTGATCGCCATCGAGGTGGCGCTGATCTGGCAGTGGACGCCGTTCATGATGCTGATACTGCTGGCCGGGCTGCAGAGCCGGCCGCTCGACGTCATCGAGGCGGCCCGGATCGACGGCGCGTCGACCTGGCAGATCTTCCGCTACATGACGTTCCCGCACCTGCGTCAGTACCTGGAGCTCGGCGCGCTGCTCGGGTCGATCTACATCGTGCAGAACTTCGACGCCGTCTTCATGATCACCTCCGGCGGCCTCGGCACGGCGAACCTGCCGTACACGATCTACCAGACCTTCTACACCGCCCACGACTACGGCCGGGCGTCCGCCGCCGGCGTCGTGGTCGTGATCGGCACGATCATCATCGCGACGCTGGCCCTGCGCACCGTGTCGTCGCTGTTCCGTGAGGAGAACGCCCGATGACGATCACCGAGCGGCCGTCGGCAACCACGTCCACTGTGGACGCCACGGCGGTCCGCAAGCCGCGACGGCAGCCCGGGACGTTCTGGCTGGGTCTGCTGGCCTGGATCATCGGCATCCTGTTCATCATCCCGGTGCTCTGGATGGTGCTGACCTCGTTCCACTCGGAGAAGGACGCGGCCACGAACCCGCCCTCGGTCGGCGGCACCGCTGACGCTGGACGGCTACCGGGAGTTCTTCGACTACCGGTCCGTGGCCCGCGCTGGCGAACTCGCTCACCGCGAGCATCCTGTCCACCGCGCTGGTGCTGGCCATCGCGATCCCGGCCGCGTACGCGCTGTCGATCCGGCGGGTGCGCAAGTGGAGGGACGTGCTGTTCTTCTTCCTGTCCACCAAGATGCTGCCGGTCGTCGCCGGCCTGCTGCCGCTCTATCTGTTCGCACAGTCGGTCGGCCTGCTCGACAACATCTGGCTGCTGATCATCTTCTACACCGCGATGAACCTGCCGATCGCGGTGTGGATGATGCGCTCGTTCCTGGCCGAGGTGCCGGTCGAGATCCTCGAGGCGGCCGCCGTCGACGGCGCCGGCCTGATCCGCACGCTGCGCCAGGTCGTCGGGCCGGTGGTGTTGCCGGGCATCGCGGCGACCTCGCTGATCTGCTTCATCTTCAGCTGGAACGAGCTGCTGTTCGCCCGGGTGCTCACCGCGACCAGGGCGGAGACCGCGCCGGTGTTCCTCACCGGTTTCGTCACCAGCCAGGGCCTGTTCCTGGCCAAGGTGTGCGCGGCCGCGGTGATCGTCTCGCTGCCGGTGGTCATCGCCGGGTTCGCGGCCCAGGACAAGCTCGTGCAGGGCCTGTCCATGGGTGCCGTCAAGTAGAGAGGTTGGTCGTCGTGCAGGCTGTCGTCATCCAGGAGCCGGGCAGGATCGAGGTCACCGAGGTGCCCGACCCGGTGCCGGGGCCGAAGGACGTCGTCGTCAGGGTGGCCGGCTGCGGAATCTGCGGGACCGACCTGCACATCCTCGACGGCGAGTTCGCGCCGACGCTGCCGGTGATCCCCGGGCACGAGTTCGCCGGCGAGGTCGTCGCGGTCGGCCCGAGGTGCCGGCCGACCGGGTCGCGGGTCGGCGACCAGGTCGCGGTCGACCCGTCGCTGCACTGCGGTGAGTGCTACTACTGCCGGCGCGGGCGGGGAAACCTCTGCGAGAACTGGGCGGCGATCGGGGTCTCGACCGCCGGCGGGGCGGCCGAGTTCGCGGTGGCCCCGTTCGCCAACTGCTACCTGCTGCCGGACGGAGTGTCCACAGCGGACGCCGCGCTCATCGAGCCGCTGTCCTGCGCGGTGCGCGGGTTCGACGTGCTGCGCCCGCACCTGGCCGACCACGTGCTCATCTACGGGGCCGGCACGATGGGCCTGATGATGATGGAGCTGGCCAAGCGGGCCGGCGCGGCGACCGTCGAGGTGGTCGACCTCAACCCGGCCCGGCTGGAGACCGCGCGGCTGCTCGGCTGCACGGCGACCGCGACCACGCCGGACGAGCTGGACCGGCCGCGGGGCTGGGACGTGGTGGTCGACTGCACCGGCGTGGTCGCGGCGATCGAGGACGGGCTGTCCCGGGTCGCGCCGGGCGGGACGTTCCAGCAGTTCGGGGTGTCGGCGGAGAAGGCCGAGGCGCGCTTCTCGCCGTACCGGGTCTACAACAAGGAGATCACCATCGTCGGGTCGATGGCCGTGCTGCACAGCTTCGAACGGGCCGGCGACCTGTTCGTCGGCGGCACGCTCAAGCCCGACGTGATGATCAGCGACCGCTTCCCGCTGGCCGACTACCCGAAGGCGATCGAGCAGTTCGCGAACGGCATCGGCCGGAAGATCCAGGTCAACCTCTGTAGCCGTCGGGGGCGGCCCCCGTAACCCCCGGGCGGTGGCTCGTCTGCACTGGTGAGTTTCGACCGACCTCGTCCAACGAGCCCCGCCGATGGCGGAGGACCCCATCACCTTCAGGGCGCTGGCTCAGGCGCCGACGTGGTCCAGGGCGTCCGGATGGCTGGCCAGGAAGTCCGCGAGGTTCGTGGCGGGCCGGCCGGTGAAGCGCCGCACGGTGTCGGTGACGTCGGCGACGTCGCCGTCGGCGATCGCCACGTAGGTGCTGACCCAGGCCTCGACCTGCCAGTCGGGGGCGCCGTAGACCGCGCGGGATGCGTACGCCTCGTCGAGGGTCTGGTCGCGGAACACGATGTGCCGGCCGGAGGCGGCCGACATCCGGGCCGCCGCCTCGGCCAGCGTGATCGCCTCCGGGCCGGTGATGTCGTGGGTCTCCCCGTCGTGGCCGCCCTCGGCGAGCAGCGCCGCGCACACGCCGGCCACGTCGTCGCGGGTGACGAACGCGGTCCGGCCGTCGTCCGCCGGCCCCTCGATGGCGCCGGCCCCGGTCACCATCTGCGGCAGGAAGTCGAGGTAGAGGTTCATCCGGGGGAACGTCCAGGCCAGGCCGCTGGCCCTGACCCGCTGCTCGGTGGCCCAGTGGTCGCGGCCGAGGGTGAACGTCGAGCCCTCGGTGGCGGCGACGAACGACAGGTAGGTGATCTTGCGGACGCCGGCGGCCGCGGCGGCGTCGACCGCGGCGAAGTGCCGCTGCAGCCGGTCGGCCGCCTCCTGCGCCGGCACCAGGAACAGCGTGTCGACGCCGTCGAGCGCCCGGCGGACGTCGTCGGCGTGGCCGTAGTCGGCGATCTGGCGCACGCTCTCCACGCCCGGAAGCTGCGGCGCGCGGGCCGGGTCGCGCAGCACGAGCCGCTGGGCGATCCCGCGGGCGGCCAGCAGCTCGGCCACCCTCCCGCCGACCGCGCCGGTCGCCCCGGTCACCGCGATCAGCCCGTCAGCCATGCGTCAGACCCTACGCGGGGGGCGACCTCAGCCGCGCAGCGGCGAGCGGGCGGTGGGGGACAGGCGGGCGATCTCGGCCCGGTCGTCGTACCGGCGGGGCTCGGCGGTCCGGTCGAGCGTCACGTAGACCGAGGCGTCGGCCCGGACCGGCAGCCCGGCGAAGGTGTTCTCGGCCGGCTCGGTGACGAAGCTGGCCAGCTCGCCGCGCGGGGCCCGGTCGGCCAGCTCGGCCGGGTAGACCCGGACGACGACCTGGCCGCCGGGCTCCGTCTCCGCCGGCGGGATCGGCAGCGGACCGAGCCCGGTGCCCGGACCGGCCGGCCGCAGCAGCAGCACGTCGTCGGTGTCGATCATGGTCGGCCGGACCGACGGGCCGTGCTGCTTCCAGACCGGGCCGGAGTAGAACTCGGTCAGCGAGTCGTGCCGCGAGCCCATGTCCGGGAAACCGCGCAGCCAGACGAAGTGGTCCGGCTGGTCGAGGTCGCGGAACGTGCCGAGCACCGACATCCCGGTCGCTTCCTGCGTCTCCATCAGCTCCCGCTCGAAGATCGAGATCATCTCGTCGCGCCGGCCGGGCACCAGCGTGTATCGGCGCAGCTCCACCACAGGCAGGTCCATGCCCGGGTTCCTATCGCACGGGTACGACGGAACCGGCGGGTACCCTCGTCCGGTGGATTCCGGGACGCCGCTGCGGGTGCAGCGCGCGCAGCGGCCGCTGAGCGATCTGCGGCCGCTGGAGGCGTTCACCCCCAAGGTGCTCTACGCGGTGGACGGTGCGGTCGGAGACCACTCCGTCACGACCGACCCGGAGGGCATCGCCGCGGCCGCCCGGGTGGCGGTCGCCGCGGGCGACGGGCACGTGCTGGACGAGAGCGCGGTCGTGTTCCCCAACGGCGCGGTCACGCTGGTGCTGGTGCTGGCCGAGTCGCACCTGTCGGTGCACACCTGGCCGGAGGAGGGGCTCGTCGCGGTCGACCTGTTCAGCTGCGGCGCGATCGACGGGCGCACGGTGATCGACGAGCTGGTCCGGCGGCTCGGGCTGGAGCAGGTCCGGGTGCAGCGCCTCGACCGGGGCCTGGCCGCCGCGCGGTGAGCGCGCCCACCCTCGATCCCGACGCCGTCGCGGCCGACGTCGCCGGTGCCGTCGGGCTGGCCGAGGGACCGGCCGGCGTGCGGGCGGTGCTGCGGGAGATCGCCCGCGGCGCCGGCTCGACCCGCGCGGTCGGCCGGGCGACCGCGCTCCCGCTGCCGGTGGTGGCGGCGATCTGCGGCGAGCTGCGGACCCGCGGCGTGCTCACCACCGACCGCCCGGCCCGGCTCACCGTCGCCGGTCGGGCCGCCTTCGACGCCGGCGCCGCCGTCACCGGCCGCTGCCCGACCTGCGCCGGCCGCGGCGTGCTCGCGCCCGCCGACCTCGCCGCCGCGCTGGCCGAGCCGGCCGCCGCGGCGCCGCCGGTGCGGGTCGAGCTGGACCAGACCCACTGCACGCCGGAGACGAAGGCGCGCCGGGTGCTGGCCATGCACGACGCCGGTGCGCTCGCCGGCCGCCGGGTGCTGGTGCTCGGCGACGACGACCTGGTCTCGCTGGCGCTGGCCGAGTTCGCCCGGCTGCACGGGTCCGGGCCGGCGGCGCTGACCGTGGTCGAGCTCGACCCGGCGATCGTGGAGTTCCTGCGCTCGCGGCTCGCCGACGCGCCGTTCCCGGTCGAGGTCGTCGAGCACGACCTGGCCGAGCCGCTGCCGGACCGGCTGCTGTCCACAATGGACACCGTGCAGACCGACCCGCCGTACACGGTGGCCGGCGCCGAGCTGTTCCTCACCCGGGCGGCGAGCGCGCTGCGGCCGGGCGCCGGGGCCGAGGTGTTCCTGTCCCTCGGCGTACGGCGGCCGGCGGAGACGGTGGCGCTGCAGCAGGTGCTGAGCCGGCTCGGGCTGGCGGTGCGGGCGATGGTGCCGGGCTTCAACGAGTACGCCGGGGCCGGCGTGCTCGGCGGGACCAGCGCGCTCTGGCACCTGGTCAGCGCGGGCCCGTCGGCGGCCGAGCCGGGCGCGGTCTACAGCGGCGCCGGCCGCAACCGCCGCCGGTACGTCTGCGCCGCACTGCGGCACCGCCCAGACCGTCGGCGAGGGCCGGCGCTGGCGCACGGTCGGGGAGCTCAAGCAGGCCGGCTGCCCGCGCTGCGGCGGCCGCGTGTTCCGGCCGAGGAGCCAGCGGTGGCCGCTGACACGATCCGGCCGGCGACGGCCGGCGACCTCGACGCGCTGGTCGGGTACGAGATCGAGATCGCCCGGATCTCGTTCGGCGACGACGCGGTCACCGACCCGGCGCTGCACCGCAAGCGGATCACCGGCTCGCTCGGCAAGCCGGACGAGGTCACGCTCGTCGCCGACCGGGACGGCGCCGTGGTCGGCTGGGTCTGGCTGTCCGGCCGGACCAACTCGCTGACCGGCGACCGCTACGGCAACCTCCGCTCGCTGGCCACCAGCGACGTGCCCGGCCGCGGCGCGGTCGCCGAGCTGCTGCTCGACGCGGCGCTGTCCGCCGCCCGCGAGCGCGGAGTGTCCGAAGTGGTGGGAAAGGTCCACATGCGCAACGTCAACATGCGCGCGGTGTACGCGAAGCTCGGCTTCGCCGCCGAGCACCTGTCGATGCGGAAGGCGCTGTGACCGCCGCGCCGACCCGGCTGGTGAAGGTCGTGGTGTGGGACCTGGACGGGACGCTCTGGCCAGGGGTGGCGCTGGAGTCCGACGACCTGCCGGCGCCGTACCCGGCCGCGCTCGCGGCGCTGGACACGCTGGCCGCGCGGGGGATCCTGGTCAGCGTGGCCAGCCGCAACCCGGCCGAGGTCGGCGAGCTGGTCGAGCGGTCGGCGCTGGCCGGCCGGTTCGTCGCCGCCCAGTACGGCTGGGGGCGCAAGGTGGACGCGCTGCGCCGGATCGCGGCCGAGCTCGACCTGAAGCTGGACGCGCTGGCGTTCGTCGACGACGACCCGATGGAGCGGGCCGACGTCGAGCGGACGCTGCCCGAGGTGACCGTGCTCGCCCCGGACGAGGTGGCAGACGCGCTGAGCTGGCCGGAGTTCGACCCCGGCCCGGTGACCGCGGCGGCCCGGTCGCGGTTGGCCAGCTACCGGCAGCGGGAGCGCCGGCGGGCGGCCCGCTCGGCGTTCGACGGGTCCGAAGAGGACTTCCTGCGCTGGTGCGAGCTGCGGGCCACGCTGCGGCGGGCGGCGGCCGGCGACGAGGACCGGCTGGTCGAGCTGGCCCGGCGGACCACGCAGTACAACTCGACCGGCGTCGAGCTTCCCGCCGGCGCCGGCCGTCGTGCTCTCGCTGGCCGACCGGTTCGGCGACGACGGGCTGGTCGGGGTGGCCGCAGTGTCCACACCGGATGGTCCGGAGTGGACGGTCGACCTGGTCGCGGTGTCCTGCCGGGCCGGCGGCCGCGGTGCCGTGCCGGTGCTGCTGGCCGGGGTGGCCCGGCTGGCCCGGTCCCGCGGCGCCGGGCGGCTGCTCGTCCCGTGCCGGCTGACCGAGCGGAACGTGCCGATCCGGCTCGGCCTCAAGCAGGCCGGCTTCACCGCCGCCGGCCGCAGCGGCGACGTCGCCGTCTACGCCCTCGACCTGGCCGCCGCCCCGGCGTACCCGGGCTGGATCAGCGTGACGGAGCAGCTGTGAGCGAGCGCGAGCCGGCAGGTGAGCGTGCCCGGCAATCCTCGCCGCCGTCGTCGGTGACCCGGCGGTGGCCGGGTTGCCGCGGGACACCCCGCTGCTGTCCGGCGGGCTGGCTCTGGACTCGGTGACCGTGGTCCGGCTGCTGGCCGAGATCAGGACCGCGACCGGCGTGGACGTGGCCGACCTCGACCTCGACCTGGACGCGCTGGCCACGATCGGCACCCTCGCCGACTTCGTCGCCGCGCACGCGGGAACAGCGTGACGTCGGCCCAGGTTGACGCGGCATGAAGATCGGAATCGTCGGCGCCGGCCACATCGGCGGCACGCTCGCGACCCTGTTCACCCGCGCCGGCCACGAGGTGGCGCTGGCCAACTCGCGGGACCCGCGGACGCTGGCCGACACGGTCGCCGCGCTCGGCCCGAACGCGCACGCCGCGACCGCCGCCGACGCGGCCGCGTTCGGCGAGCTGGTGGCGATCGCGGTGCCGCTGAGGGCCTACTCGGCGCTGCCGCCGGAGCCGTTCGCCGGCAAGATCGTCGTGGACGCGAACAACTACTACGCGCAGCGGGACGGCCAGATCCCGGAGCTGGACTCGAAGGCGGCGACCTCCACCGAGCTGCTGGCCCGGCACCTGCCCGGCGCCCGGGTGCTCAAGGCGTTCAACACCATCAACTACCGAGCACCTGCTCGAGCGCGGCCGCCCGGACGCGCCCGCCGCCGACCGCTACGCGATCCCGATCGCCGGTGACGACGCCGGCGCCAAGGCCGTCCTCACCGGGCTGATCGACGAGATCGGCTTCTCCGCCGTGGACACCGGCACGCTGGCCGACAGCTGGCGGCAGGAGCCGGGCACACCCGTGTACGGCGCGGAGGTCCAGCCCGACCAGGCCGTCGCGCTGATCGCCCAGGCGCGTCGCTAGTCAGCGTTCGCCAGCCGTACGGATCTCGACGACGTCGCCCGGCTCGACCCCGAGCCGGGCGGCGGCGTTTCCTCGGTTGACCGCGATCGCGACGTAGCCGGCGGAGTCGGCCAGCACCACCAGCTCGCCGTCCGGCACGTCCGCGAACGTGCGGCCCACAGTGGCGGGGCCGTCCTGGACCCGTACTGTCCCGGTGAGTCCGCCGAGGTCGGTCGCGGCCAGTTGCACGTTGCCGAAGCCGTCCACCGACAGCACCTCGGCCCGTACCCCGTCCGGTCCGATGTGGACGGTCGGCGCCGGCAGCCGGACCGGGTCAGCCACCGCCGGGCCGAGCCGGGCCGGGTCGAGCCCGAGGCACAGGTGCGCGGCGGCCGGCGCGAACACGTCCCGGCCGTGGAAGGTCGTGGACACCTCCGCCAGCCGGTACGCCGGGTCGACCAGCTCGTACGCGGCCGTCATCCCGCCGAGCGCGTCCGCGGCCGGCAGCAGCAGCCCGTTGTCCGGCCCGACCAGCAGGCCGCGGGCGGCGACCACCGCGATGCCGCGCCGCTGCGTACCCGACGCCCGGGTCGACGACCGCGAGGTGCACCGCCGGCGGCAGCCAGGGGGCGGTCTGCGCCAGCACTGCCGCCCCGCGCCGAACGTCCTGCGCCGGCACCTGGTGGGTCACGTCGATGACCGTGACGTCCGGGGCGATCCCGGCGATCACGCCCTTCACCGCGGCGACGAACCCGTCGAGCGTGCCGTAGTCCGTGGTGAACGAGACCCAGCGGTAGGTCATACCTCCAGTTGCCGTTCCACCGAGGCGATCTTGGCCGTGAGCATGTCGGTGAAGCCGGGACGGATGTCGGCCTTGAGCACCAGGCTGACCCGGGGCGCGGTCGCCGCGACGGCCTCGGTGGCCGCCTTGACCACCGCCATCACCTCGTCCCATTCGCCCTCGATGGTGGTGAACATCGCGTCGGTCCGGTTGGGTAGCCCGGACGCACGCACCACCCGGACCGCCTCGGCGACCGCGGCCCCGACCGCCTCGCCGGTGCCGACCGGGCTGACCGAGAACGCGACCAGCATGGTGACCTCGCTTCCCGCGGCACCGGTCGGCCGCTGCCGCCGACCGTACCCAGCGAGCCGCGAGTGCCGGACCGGCAGGCGCACCATGGAGGGGTGACGTTGTCGTGGCAGGGCTCGCTCTTCGACTCCGAGGACGGCCCGGCGCTGGATTTCGGCCGGCTGGTGCACCACCAGCTGGACGATCGGTCCTGGGTCGACGAGGTCACGAGCTGGGCGCCGGACCACGCCGAGGTTTTCGACGAGCTGCTGCGGGTCGCGCCCTGGCAGCAGCGCGAGCGCTGGATGTACGACCGGAAGGTGCTGGAGCCCCGGATGGTCGCCGGCTGGTCGCCGGCCGCGCTCGGCGACCTGCCGCCCTCGCTGCAGGCGATGCGACGGACGGTCTGCGACCACTACCGGGTCGAGTTCGACTCGGTGCACGTCAACCTCTACCGGGACGGCCGGGACGGGGTCGCCTGGCACGGCGACACCAACCGCAAGACGCTGACCAACCCCCTGGTGGTTACGGTCTCGCTGGGGGAGCGGCGGCGGTTCCTGCTCCGGCCCGGGCACGTCCGGCTCGCCGGCCAGGTCGTTCCGGCCCGGCGGTGGTGATCTCCTCGTCATGGGCGGCGCCTGCCAGCACGAGTGGCAGCACACGGTGCCGAAGGAGCCGCGTGGTGCCGGCGCCCGCATGTCCGTCACCATGCGCCACTCGCGTGAAGGCTGGTGGGTCTAGAGCCAGTCCACCGTGAAGCGGGTGTGCGGCAGGTCGATGGTGGGTGTGGGCACGTCGGTGCCGGCCGGATAGGCGCGGATGCGCAGCCGGGTGGAGTCGGGGCGACCCGCCCCGGCCCAGTCCAGGACGTGGTCGAGCAGCCGGCCGGCCAGTGCGTCGCCGTCGGCTCCGTAGCCCTGTACCTCGGTGGCCGGGCCGGCCGGGGCGAGCGCCGCCAGCCCGGCCGATCCGACCAGCACCGGCATCGGGCGGTGCGCGTCCTCCCGCTGCGCGAGCAGGTCTCCGGCGGCCGGCTCGTGCAGTGCCAGCCAGGTCCGCAGCCCGGTCAGCGCCTCGCGCCGGCTGACGTCCACCGGCGTCGCCACCACCGGGCCCGCGTCCAGCGCGGCTAACAGCGCGGCGGTGTCGACCATCGCCGGGTCGTCGAGCAGCAGGAACAGCCCGGGCCGGCCGAGGGGGTGGATCGGGTCGGCTCCGGCCAGCTCGCCCTGCAGCGGCATGAAGCCGCAGTCGACGATCGACACGCTCGCCAGCACGCCCTCGCCAGCGCGCTCGAACGCCACCGACCGTTGGCTGCCCCGCAGCGCCAGCGGCAGCACCAGCCGGCCGCCCGGGGCGAGCTGCGCCCACCAGGCCGGAGCCAGGTCGCGAGCAGCGGCGGTGAGGATGATCCGGTCGTACGGCGCCCTGGCCGCGCAGCCCTCGGCCCCGTCGGCCCGGACCACCCGCACGACCCCGGCGCCGGCCGCGGCCAGGTTGCGGCTGGCCTGCCCGGCCACCTCGGCGTCGATGTCCAGCGTGGTCACCGCGCCGTCCGGGCCGACCAGCCGGGCCAGCAGCGCGGCGTTCCAGCCGGTGCCGCTGCCGATCTCCAGCACCCGGTCGCCGGGCCGGGCGCCGAGCTGCTCGAGCATCGCGGCCACGATCGCCGGCTGCGAGGACGAGCTGGTCGGCCGGCCGTCGGTGGACCAGCGGGTCGGGATCGCCTCGTCCTCGTACGCGGCCGCCGGCTCGACGCCGGGCAGGAACAGGTGCCGCGGGACGGCCCGCAACGCGTCGGCGACCGGCCCGCGGTGCAGCGCTCCGGCGGACAGCAGCCGGTCGACCATCCGGTCGCGCAGCGTCCGTTCGTCCACGACGTCCATGGTGCCGCCCGGCGGGAGGAAGCGTCCCTATCCGGCCGCGCGCCAGGCGTCCGCGATCGCGCGGAAGCTGGCCGTACGCCGGGACCGGTCGAGGTTCGGCGTGACGACGACGATCTCGTCCACCTCGGCCTCCGACTTGAGCTCGAGCAGCCGCTCGACGACGGCCTTGGCCTCGCCGGTGACCATCCGCCCGTCCCGGCTGTCGCGCCGGAACTCCGGCGACCGCGCGTACTCCCTGACCTGCTCGGGCCGCAGCGGCTCGCGGATGCCGCGGCGCAGGTTGGCGATCGTCAGCGTCCACCCCGCCTCGAACTCCGCCACCGCGTCCGGATCGTCGCTGGCGAACGACAGCACGGACATCGCCGAGTACGGCGTGGCGCCGTCCTGCCGCGGCCGGAACTGCTCCCGGTACTGCTTCAGCGCCGGGACGGCGAGGTCCGGGCTCATGTGGTGGGCGAACACCGCGCTCATCCCGTTCACCGCGGCGAACTGGGTGCCGTAGCCGCTGGAGCCGAGCACGAACAGCTGCGGCACCTCGTCGACGACCGGCGCGGCGACCAGCCGCCCGTACGGGTGGTTCTCGGCGAAGCCGACGCCGTCGCCGAGGAACGCGAGCAGCTCGGCGACCTGCTCCGGGAACTCGGCCGCCGGGTCGACGTCGATCCCGCGGCGCAGCACGTGCGCGGTCAGCGGGTCGGTGCCGGGCGCGCGGCCGAGACCGAGGTCGATCCGGCCCGGGTGCAGCGCCATCAGCGTGCGGAAGACCTCCGCGACCTTGAACGAGGAGTGGTTCGGCAGCATGATCCCGGCCGCGCCGACCCGGATGGTCTCGGTGCGGGCGGCGATCGCCGCGGTGAGGATCTCCGGGGCCGAGCAGGCCAGGCTGCGCATGTTGTGGTGCTCGGAGATCCAGTAGCGGCGGTAGCCGGCCTGCTCCACCGCCTGCGCGATCCCGATCGCGCCCTGCAGCGAGTCGTGGGCGCCCTCCCCGTACTCGATCCCGACGAAGTCCAGCACGGCCAGCGGCAAGGTGTCGGTCACGTTCGCGGCAACCCCGGCCGGGCCGGATTCAATCCCCTGGGTCGAACGTGCGGATGGCGGCGTCGAGGACCGGGTGGTCGGCGGTCCAGCGGCGGTCCTCGGTGGTCCAGGCGATGTCGTAGGCCTGGTCCGGGGCCGGGACGGTGGTGCGGACGACGGTGTGCATGACCGGCTGGGTGCCGGCGCGATACTCCCAGTCCGCCGTCGGCCAGCTCCGGTACGGGACGCGGGCGACCCGCATGAAGTCGTAGCCGGGGATCGTGGCGCCGCGGGCCTTCTCCTGCGCGAGGCGGGCGGCGTACGGGTCGGCGGGCGGGTTGGCGTGCGTCGGTGACGGAAAGGACGCGGTCGCCGTCGCGGAAGGTGACAGCGGCGCCCTTGCGGGTCGCGGTCCAGGCCGTCGGCACGGCGATCGACCAGCCGGCCGGGTCGCGGTAGAGCCGGTATCCGGCCGGCGGCGGGGCGGCCGGCGACACGGTCGGCGTCGCGCTCGGGGTCGCGCTCGGGGTCGGCGCCGGTCCGGACAGCACCTGCGAGCTGTCTCCCCGCTGCCGCAACACCGGCACGAGCACGGCGATCACCAGCACGCCGACCGCGACCACCGCCCCCCACGACCACCGCCGCCGCCGTCGACCCCGCGCCCGACTCTCCGCGACGGCCCCACCCCGACCGTTCGCCCCGACCACTGGACCGCGCGCCGCGAGGCGCAACGTCCGCCGGATCGGCGTCCTGACCTGCGTCACCGCCACCGCCGAGCCCGCGCAGATCGCCGCGGTCGTTCGTATCAACGTGGTCAGCGGGGTCGCTCGGATCCGCCAGCTCGACCGGATCGCTCGGCCCGGCAGGGTCGCTCAGATCCGCAGGATCCGACGGGTCAGTCGAGTCGGCAGGGTCAGCTCGGGTCGGCGAGAGTCAGCCGCCTCGGCAGGGTCCACCCGGTCGGCTGGGTCCGCTGGGTCGGCTGGGTCGGCTGGGTCCGCTGGGTCCGCCGGGTCGGCTGGGTCGGCCGGGTCGGCCGGGTCCGCCGGGTCGGCTGGGTCGGCCGGGTCGGCCGGGTCGGCTGGGTCGGCCGGGTCGGCCGGGTCCGGCCGGGTCGGCCGGGTCCGCCGGGTCCGCCGGGTCGGCTGGGTCCGCCGGGTCCGCCGGGTCCGCCGGGTCGGCCGGGTCCGCCGGGTCGGCCGGGTCGGCCGGGTCCGCTGGGTCCGCCGGATCGCTCGGGTCGGTCGGGTCGCTCGGGTTGATCGGGTCGGTCGGGTCTCGGGCCGGCGATCCGCTGGGTCCGCAGGATCCGCCGGGTCGGCTGGATCCGGCGGGTCGGTCGGGTCCGTCGGGTCGGCCGGGTCGGTCCGCTCGCGAGCCGGGTCGGTTGCGGTGCCGGCGGGTTCGCTGGGTCCGTCGGATCGGTCGGCGTCGCTGCGTCCGGCAGCGGTCGACGAGGTCCGCGAGATCCGATCGGGTCGGGCGGGTCCGCTCGGTGGACCGGGTCGGATGCGGACGTGGCGGGGTCGGCGGCGGCTGCCGGGTTGGTGGTCGGGGGGAACGGGGGTGTGGGGCGTTCGTCCGTGAGGGGGGCGGGGCGAGGCGGGGGCGAAACCTGCGTGGCGGCGTCGAGCGCGGCCAGCGCTGCCGCGACGTCGGGGTCGTGGATCTCGCGCCGGGACGCGGGCGGAGCGCCGCCGACCGCGGCGAGCAGCCGGCGTACCTCGGCCGTGTCGGACCGCTGCGCCGGGTCGATCGCCAGTAGCCGGTCGAGCACGGGCCGCAACGCGCCGCCTCCGGGACCGTCCGGCAGCCGTCCCTCGACCGCCGCGTACAGCGTCACGCCGAGCGCCCACAGATCCGCCGCCGCGCTCGGGCCACCCTCCGGCGCCCGGAAGCCGGGCGTCTCGGTCCCGTCCACACGCGTCGTCGCGAACCCGGTCAGCGTGACCCGACCGCCCGCACCGAGCAGCACGTCGTCCGGCGTCAGATCGCCGTGCGGCACCCTCGCCGCGACCAGCGCGTCCAGCACCTGCAGCCCGACCAGCGCCGCGACCTGAGCCGGCAACGGCCCGCTGGTCCGCACGACGTCACCCAGGCTTCGACCACCCGGCCGGACGCTGATCACCCACGGCGTGCCGTCCTCGACCACCGCGTCGACCACCGGCGCGATTCCCGGGTGCCGCACCCGCGACACCGCCGCGGCGTCCTGCAACGCCCGCTGCCGGGCGAGGTCCCGGTCCGACGCCGGCATCGCCGCTGGCAGCACGACCACCCGCGCCACCAGGTCCCGCCGGTCGACCTCGTCGCGCGCGTGCCAGCTCCGACCGGCACCAGGCAGCGGCTCGAGCAGGCGGTAGCGCCCCCCGAGCAGCGTTCCGGCCGGTAGCCGTTGCGACGTGGTCATGTCCCGTTTCTCCTACCCCGCGAGGGCGGCATCTCCACGCGGAGCCGCGCGATGCCTAGGCTGGCGAGGTGGCTCAGCAACTCACGCACGTCGACTCGCGCGGCGCCGCCCGCATGGTCGACGTCTCGGCGAAGAGCGTGACCGTGCGGGAAGCGACCGCCACCGGCAGAGTACGCACATCGGCGCAGGTCGTGGCCTTGTTGCGGGACGACGGCCTGCCGAAGGGCGACGCGCTCGCGGTGGCGAGGGTGGCCGGCATCGCCGGGGCGAAGCGCACCCCTGACCTGGTGCCGCTGTGTCACCCGGTCGCGCTGCACGCCGTGTCGGTGGATCTGGAGATCCTCGACGACGGCGTGCTGATCACCGCGACCACCCGCACCGCGGACCGCACCGGGGTGGAGATGGAGGCGCTGACCGCGGTTGCCGCGGCCGGCCTCGCCTTGCTCGACATGATCAAGGCGGTGGACCGGTCGGCGTCGATCACCGACATCCAGGTGGAGTCGAAGAGCGGCGGCCGGTCCGGCACCTGGCGGAGGTCCTCGTGACCGTCCCGGCCGGTACCCGTGCGGCGGTGGTCACCGCGTCGAACCGCAGCGCCCGGGGGGAGCGCGAGGACACCTCCGGGCACCTGCTGGCCGACCGGCTGCGCGAGCTCGGCTGCGACGGTCGACTCCGTCACCGTCGTCCCGGACGACGTCCCGGCGATCCAGGCGGCGCTGCGGGCGGCGCTCGCCGGCGGCGCGGATCTGGTGATCACGACCGGCGGCACCGGGGTGACGCCGACGGACGTGACCCCCGAGGCGACCCGGCCGGTGCTGGAGCGGGAGGTGCCGGGCATCGCCGAGGCCATCCGGCTGGAGACCCGGGACAAGGTGCCGACGTCGATCCTGTCCCGCGGGCTGGCCGGGACGGTCGGCGCGGCGCTGGTGGTCAACCTGCCGGGATCGCCGGGCGGGGTGAAGGACGGGCTCACCGTGCTCGCGCCCATACTGGAACACGTGCTGAGCCAGCTGCGCGGCGGCGACCACAAGCCGGGCGGTGGTCCGGAGTGACCGTCGTCCAGCCGGCGCTGTGCGAGATCAGCACCGAGCCGCTGTCCGCCGACGCGCACCAGGCCGCCGTGACCGGGCCCGCGTCCGGGGCGATCGTGGTGTTCAGCGGCGTGGTTCGCGACCACGACCACGGGCGCCCGGTGGTGTCTCTGGAGTACGTCGGGCACCCGAGCGCGGCCGAGGTGCTGCAGGCGTGCCGGGCGGAGATCCTCGGCGACCCGCTGGTGCACGCGGTGGCGGTGAGCCACCGGATCGGTGAGCTGCAGGTGGGGGACGCGGCGCTGGTCGCCGCCGTATCGGCCGCCCACCGGGCCGAGGCGTTCGCGGCCTGCGAGCGCCTGGTCGACATCGTCAAGAAGCGCCTCCCGATCTGGAAGCGCCAGGTCTTCGCCGACGGCACCGACGAGTGGGTCAACTGCCCCTGAGCCGGGGCTGTCCGCCGGTGAACGGCGGGTCACCTTGCCGGGGTCTATCCGCCGAGGCGATCCGCCAGCGAGCAGCGACGGGGTTGCTGCAGCTGAGCCCGGGGCCTATCCGCCGGCGAACGGCGGGAGCACGTCGACCACGGCGCCGGCCGGCAGCGGGTGGGTAGCGTCCTCGCGGCGGACCGCGGTGCCGTCGACCAGCAAGCTGGACGCGCCGAGCACGCGGTCGAGCGGTGGCCGCCCGCCGATCGCCCCGAGCAGCTCGCCGACCGTGCTGGCCTCGACCGCCTCCTCCTCGCGACCGGCCGCAGCCCGCGCGCCTGCCCAGTACCGCACCGTCACCACCCGCCCATCATGCCGCGTCCAGCCGCGTGACGCCGCCGGCCCGACCCGGACACCCGCCGTGCGCGCCGACAACTCGCGTTGGCGTCTGCGGGCGTGGATCAGGGCGTCGGGACCGTCGCCGGGTCGATTCGGGTCGGCCGCCGGGGGCGGCATGGTGCCGGCAGCGCCGGCGTCGTTCGCGGGTGCACGTCGCTACCGGCGGGTCCGGCGTCTCCGCTGGCGGCGCGTCGGCGGCGGCGTGGGGGTTGGCGGCGGCGTGGGGGTTGGCGGCGGCGTGTGGGGCGTGGGCGGCGGCGTGGGGGTTGGCGGCGGCGTGGGGGTTGGCGGCGGCGTGGGGGTTGGCGGCGGTGTGGCGGCTGGTGTGGTGTCGCCGGCGCGGGGGCGGGCGGCGGCGTTGCGGCTGGCGTGGTGGCGGCGGCGGCGTGGGCGCAGTGCGGCGGGCGGTGGCGGGGTGGGCGGGAAGCCGTCGTCCGCAGCGCCGGCCCCGTGCCGTCGTCCGCCATGCGCTTGTCGGCGTAGTCGCCGACCACCTGCCCGACCTGCTCGATCTTGGCGTGGTACTTCCCGCCGGTGCGCTTGTCGATCTGCTGCCCGGCCTTGTCGACCGCGGTGCGGGCGTGCGGAGCGGCCTTGTCGATCAGCGGGCCGGCCTTCTCGGCCAGCTTCTTCGCCCTGTCCAGGAAGCCCATTCCCCGTCCTCCTCCCCGGCGCCGCACCGTCTCGGCGGCGCTACCCTGCGATCATCCTGACAGAGGGCGGTGACCAGGTGGCCGGCGCAGAGCCCGACCCTCCGCCGTCACGGCCGGCCGACCGCGACGGTGCCGAGCCGGCGCCGCACAACCGTCCCCGGATCGCCCGCCGGCCGCCGAGCACCGGCCCGGTCCTGCCGGCCGTCACCGACGACGAGCGCGACGTCGGCTGGAGCGAGGCGCCCGAGCCGGACGACGACGACCGCCTGCGGCGCGAGGTGCCCCCGCACCACGGGAGCTGACGCACACCCGCGACCGGATCAGATCCCGCGACCCTGCTGCTCGCGGAGCAGGTCACGGATCTCGGTGAGTAGCAGGACGTCGTCCGGCGGCGCTGGCGGGTCGACCGGGCCTTGGCCCCGCTTCCGCCGCGCCTCGAACGCGTTGTACGGCGCGACGACGAGGAAGTAGATCACCGCTGCCGTGATGAGGAAGAAGATCACCGCGTTGATGAAGGCGCCGTAGTCGAACCGCTGCCCGCGCACCACGAACGTGCCACCGGCCGCGCCACCTCCGGCGAAGACCGCGACCAGCGGCTTGATGAACGAGTTGCCGAACTGCGTGACGAGGACGGTGAACGCTGTGCCGATGGCGACCGCCACCGCCAGCTCGATCACGTTGCCGCGCATGATGAAGTCGCGGAACCCCTTGAGCATCTGCTGCGCCTCCAGGTGCTGTTCGTCCGGGTGAACGCGGAGACTAGTCCGGGTCACGGCGACCGCACGTTGACGGTCAGGCGGTGCCGCCCGGCGGCACCAGCGAGGGTGCGGGCTGCCGCTTCACCCGTCGCCACGACCAGTACGACGCCGTCGGCCGGATCCCGGCTGCGCAGCACGGCCAGGACGCGGACCGCGGAGGCGACCGTGACGGTCTCGCCGGCGGTGGCCTGGGTGCCGTCCGGTGCGACCGGGGTGCCGAGCACGTCGACTCGATCGCCGACCCGGACGAGCGCGACCGCGTCCGGATCGGCGATGCGTACCGGCACGGCGGCCGACTCGCCAGGGCCCAGACCGGCCGCGAGCCCGGGGCCGACCACGCGGGCATCGGTCAGCGCCTCGCCACGCCGGATCGCCCCGGCGGCGATCCGCCCGATCAGCCCGGCCGCTCGCGGCGACGACCCCGAGGGAACGATCCCGACCGGCATCGACACGACCCGCAAGTCGACCGCGGCCAACTCCGTCCCGGCGGCCAGATCCCGCGCGGCTACGACGACGTGCTCGGTCGCCCCGACCGCAGCGGCTGGCGCCGGGGCGCCGTCCGGTCGCAGTGCCAACACCGCCGCCGTCACCAGCAGGATCCCGATGACCACTCGGCGCGGCCACCCGGCGAGCCGGGCCCCGATCCGAGCCAACCGCACCCGCCGTCGTCCCCGCCGTCGCGCCAGCTCCGCCGGCTCGGCCCGCCGTTGGCCAGGCTCCTGCCCACCGCGCCCAGAACGCCGCCGGCCGGACTCCGGTCCGGAACGGTCCGAGGGCGCGTCATGGCCCGAGCGGCTCTGGTCGGGCCGCCGCCCACCGCGCCGTGCGCCGCCGGCGGAGCGACGACGATGGCCGTCCGGCTCATCGTTCGGGCCACCCCGTCGGGGGCCGGTATCAGGCTCCGACCCGTCGGGATCGGTCACCCAGCGCCCATCCGGCAGCCAGGTGATCACCTGGCCGGGGCCAATCTCGGGCAGGTCAGATCCCGCGGGAGCGGGCAACCGAGGATCCGGCCCGCGCAACCAAGCGATCCCGGGCGGGAGGTCGTCCAGCAAGGCCGGCGCCTCGCCGGAGCGCGATGTGTCAGAGCTGCCGTTCACGCACCCGACGCTAGAGCGTCACGAAGGGGACGGAAGACCCTGATCGCGATCTGTGGATGACGAACCGGCCTGTGGACGACCGTTTCAGGATGCGGCGGCCTTGCTGGTAGACCCTGAGGACGAGCCGGACGATGCGGAGGCCTTCGATGCGGATCCGGACGAACCCGACCCCGACGACTCTCCGGAGGACGACGATGACGCCGCCTCGCTCTTCTTCTCGCCCGAGCCGTTCGACGACGAGCCGTTCGACGACGAGCCGTTCGACGACGAGCCGTTGGAGGACTTCGCGTTCTCCCGGCTGTCGGTGCGGTAGAAGCCGGAGCCCTTGAAGACGACTCCGACCGCGGAGAAGACCTTCCGCACCTGGCCTTCGCAGACCGGGCAGATGGCTATCGGGTCATCGGAGAACGACTGCACCGCCTCGAACCGGTGACCGCACGCCGGTTCCTTGCAGGCGTACTGGTACGTCGGCACGCCGACCTCCTGTATTGGCACTCTCATGGGTGGACTGCTAACGCACATGGTGCTCCACGACGGGCAGTTCCGTCCACCCGATCGTCGGCTCGACGGCTGAGGTCACAGTCGTGTCCCACGGGTCCGCCGGCAGCCGCTCGACCAACTCGCCGTCGTGCAGGAGCGCGGCCAGGCTCACGCCGGCCGGCACCGCCGCCAGCGCGCGGTCGTAGTAGCCGCCGCCCCGACCCAGCCGGACGCCGCGGTGGTCCACGGCGAGCGCCGGGACCAGCACGGCGTCGGCCGTGGCCAGCGCGGCGGGGCCCAGCCGCGGCCCGGCCGGCGCGCGCGTGCCCAAGAGGGCCCGCGACCAGCGCGTCGGCCCCGGTGTACCGGGCCCAGTCCAGACCGTCCGTCACCACCACCGGAAGGAGGATCTCCGTGCCGCCGGCCCGCAGCATGTCCAGCAGCCGCAGCGACCCCGGCTCCCGCCCCATCGGGACGTACGCGGCGATCCGCCCGCGGTCGCCGAGCCGTGCCAGGACATGGCCGGCCAGTGCCTCGGCGGCCGATTCGAGGCGCTCCGCGGCCAGCTCCGCCCGCGCCGCGAGCAGACGCGCCCGCCACTCCCTCTTACCGCCTTCGCCGTCCACGCCGACTAGTCTCGCGGCATGTCTGACCAGCGCCGCCCGACCAAGGCCGTCATCCCGGCGGCCGGCCTCGGCACCCGCTTCCTCCCGGCGACCAAGGCGGTCCCGAAGGAGCTGCTGCCGGTGGTCGACATCCCCGCGCTGGAGTACGTCGTGGCCGAGGCCGCGCGCGTCGGTCTCACCGACGTCCTGGTCATCACCGCCCGTGGCAAGGAGGCCATCGCCGACCACTTCGACCGCGCTCCCGAGCTCGAGGCGGCGTTGGAGAAGAAGGGCGACGCCGAGCGGCTGGCCGCGGTCCGCCGCTCGTCCGAGCTGGCCACGATGCACTTCGTCCGCCAGGGCACCCCGCGCGGGCTCGGGCACGCAATCCTCTGTGCGGACGCGTTCGTCGGCGACGAGGTGTTCGGGGTGCTGCTCGGCGACGACCTCGTCGACGAGCGGGACGAGCTGCTCCGCCCGATGGTGGACGTGCAGGCCGAGCACGGCGGCTGCGTGGTGGCGCTCATGGAGGTGCCGCGGCACTCGGTCTCGCTCTACGGCTGCGTCGCCTTCGAGCCGACCGACCGCGACGGCGTCGTCAGGATCACCGACCTGGTCGAGAAGCCCGCTCCGGAGGACACCCCGAGCAACCTCGCGATCATCGGACGCTACGTGCTGGCGCCGAGCATCTTCGACACCCTGCGCGACACCCCGCCAGGCCGTGGCGGCGAGATCCAGATCACCGACGCGCTGCAGCGGCAGGTCCACGACGGCGAGCCGGTGCACGGGGTCGTCTTCCGCGGCCGGCGGTACGACACCGGTGACCGGGCCGACTACCTCAAGGCCGTCGTCCGGCTGGCCTGCGAGCGACCCGACATCGGCCCGGAGTTCCGACGCTGGCTCGAGGACTTCGTGGCAGGGCGGGCGTGACCGGCCGGCGGCATTGCGCGGAGGAGCGGTGAGCGAGCAGCGGTCGGTCGACGACCACCTACGCCGGGTGGTCGCCGACCTGCGGGTCCCGGAGCCGATCGAGCTCGCGCTGCTCGACGCCCAGGGCCTGCTCTGCGCCGAGGACGTGCTCGCCGACGCGCCGCTGCCGGGCTTCGACAACTCGCAGATGGACGGCTACGCGGTGCGCGCCGCGGACACCGCCGGCGCGACCTCGGAGGAGCCGGTCGAGCTGCCCGTGGTCGGCGACATCCCGGCCGGCTCGCGCGCGCCGCGCGGAGTCACCCGTGGCCTGAGCCTGCGGATCATGACCGGTGCGCCGATGCCGGCCGGCGCCGACGCGGTGGTGCCGGTGGAGTGGACCGACCGCGGTGTTGCCCGGGTGCGCATCGACCGGCCGGCCGAGCCCGGCCTCTACATCCGCCGCACCGGCGAGGACATCCGCACCGGCGAGCTCGCGGTCCGGGCCGGCACGCCGATCGGGCCCGCGCAGGTCGGCCTGCTCGCCGCGGTCGGCCGGGAGCGGGTGCTGGTCCGGCCGCGGCCGCGGGTGGTCGTCCTGTCCACCGGCAGCGAGCTGGTCGACGTCGGCCGCCGCCCGGGGCCGGGGGAGATCCTCGACTCCAACAGCTACGCGCTGGCCGCGGCCGCCCGGGACGCCGGCGCCGAGGTCTACCGCGCCGGGATCGTGCCCGACGACCACGCCCGGCTGCTCGCCGTGCTGGAGGGCCAGCTGCTCCGGGCCGACCTCATCGTCACCTCCGGCGGCGTCAGCCAGGGCGCGTACGACGTGGTCAAGGAGGCGCTCAGCGAGCTGGGCACGGTCGAGTTCGTCACGGTCGCGATGCAGCCCGGGCAGCCGCAGGGCTTCGGCACGCTCGGCGAGAACGGCACGCCGATCTTCTGCCTGCCCGGCAACCCGGTCAGCTCGCTGGTCAGCTTCGAGATCTTCGTCCGGCCGGCGATCCGGCTGATGCTGGGCAAGCGGCACCTGGTCCGCCGCACGGTGACCGCGACGGCGCTGCGATCGCTCTCGTCACCAGCGGCCCGCAGGCAGTACCGTCGCGGCCTGCTGCACCGGGAGGCGGACGGGGGATACTCCGTCGAGCCGGTGGGAGGGTCCGGCTCGCACCTGCTCGCCGGCCTCGCCCAGGCAAACTGCCTGATCGTGATCGACGAGGAGGTCACCGAGGTGTCGGAGGGCGACCAGGTCACCGTGATCCCACTGCTGCTCGCCAGCGCCTGACGGCGTCGGTGCGGCACGAGCACGGGCCTGTTCCGGTGAGCCGGCATCCAGGGTGGCCCGCCCGGCTGCGCGAAGGGCGAGTCGGTCTGCGGCCGCCGCGCCTGCGTGACGCGACGACCTGGAGCTCGCTCCGGCTGCGCAACGAGGCCTGGCTCGCCCCGTGGGAGCCGAGCTCGAGCGAGCCCTGGGCCGTGCGGCACTCGGTGGCCAGCTGGCCGTCGGCGCTCGGCTCGCTGCGACGGCTGGCCCGGGCCGGCGTGCTGCTGCCGTTCATGATCACGTACGACGACGAGCTGGTCGGGCAGCTCACCGTCAACAACGTCGTGCGCGGGGCGCTGCGGTCGGCGCAGATCGGCTACTGGGTGGACGAGGGCCACGCCAACCGCGGCATCACCACGACCGCGGTCGCCATGGCCACCGACCACTGCTTCGGGCCGGTCGGGCTGCACCGGGTCGAGGTCGACATCCGGCCGGAGAACGTCCGCAGCCGCCGGGTCGCCGAGAAGCTCGGCTTCCGCGAAGAGGGCCTGTACGTGCGCTACCTGGACATCGACGGCGGCTGGCGGGACCACGTCTCGTACGCGCTGACCGTCGAGGACGTCCCGAACGGGCTGCTCCGGCGGCTGCGCGAGCGGTCCGCCTGACCCGCGCCGACCCCCGCCCCGGCCAACCCGAACTGTCAACCAGACGTCGACACTCCCGCGCGCCTCCCCGACCGGAGGTCCCGGTCTGGCTAGCGTGATCACGTTTGTGAATCGTGTGACGGGAGGGGCACGGTGAGCTCGACGATCCTCATGGCCATCGTGCTCGTGATCATGTGGCTGGTCGTTCTCGTGCCCATGTTCGTCCGCCGCGGGGAGGACCGCGCCGAGCTGCGGTCGATGGACCGGTTCGCGACCGCGATGCGCGTGCTGTCCCGCCGCAGCTCGTCCAGCGGCGGCGTGGCCGGCCGCCGGCGATACGCGACCGCTCCGCCCGCGCCGTACGCCGACGGCAGCTCGCCGATCCGCACCGCCGCCCGGGAGCGGATGCTCCGCCGGCGCCGCCGCACGCTGGCCGTGCTCGTCGGCATCGCCCTGCTCGCCGCGCCGGCCGCGCTGGCACTGTCGCCCTGGCTCTGGCTGGCCCAGGTGCCGGCCACGCTGCTGCTGGTCGGGTACGTCGGCTGGCTGCGGGCGCAGGTCCGCCGCGAGTACGAGCGCCGCACCCGCCGGGCCGCGCTGTTCGGCGACGCGGCCGCCGCCGCACCCGCGTCCGCCTCGCACGCCGTCCGCCGCGCCGGCCGGGTCGCCGCTGCCGTCGCCGCCGAAGAGGCCGCCGAGGTCGCCGACCGGTCCTGGCGCCCGGTCCCGGTGCCCACTCCGACGTACGTCACCGCGCCGGTCGTCCGCCGCCCGACCGAGTGGACGGTCGACCTGGACGACGACGACCTGACCTTCACCGACCTCGAGGCGGGCGAGCTGGCGCGGACCGCCGGGCGGCCCTACGCGCGGCCCCGGGCCGTCAACGAGTGAGCCCGATCCTGCTACCCTCTACCCCGGCCTGGGGCTGTGGCGCAGTCCGGTAGCGCACCTCGTTCGCATCGAGGGGGTCAGGGGTTCGAATCCCCTCAGCTCCACCAGCAAAACCGCAGTTCAACGGCCCGTTCCCGGTAGTTCCGGGGCGGGCCGTGCGGCTGAGCACACAACTCTCACGCGCTAGAACTATCGAGCACTATCGAGCATCTTGCTGGCTCTGATTGCAGAGCCGAATGTTGGGAGCCCTGCGGGAATCGCCCGGCAGACCAGGGTGGGAGTGACAGTGACAGGTTCGGAGGACGCCGGGAGAGCGGACGCGCTGCTAGTCGGGGTGATCCGGTCCGGGGATCTCGAGCATCTGGCCGGGATCCTGGCCGCCAATCCGGAGCTGGCCAATGCCCGGCTGGCCACCAGCCGCTCCGGACTGCGCACGCCGCTGCACGTGGTCACCGATTGGCCTGGCTACTACCCCAATGGCCCTGAGGCGGTACGGCTGCTGATCGCCGCGGGCGCCGACCCGAATGGCACCATCGGCGGCCGGCTATCCGAGACCCCGCTGCACTGGGCTGCGAGTACCGATGACGTCGACGTCGCCGAGGCCCTGATCGAAGGCGGGGCGGAGCTCGAAACGCCTGGCGCATCGATCGCCGGTGGACCACCCCTGGACAATGCCGTCGGCTACGGCTGCTGGCACGTCGCGCGGCTGCTCGTCCGTCGCGGTGCGCGCGTCGACCGGCTTTGGCACGCCGCCGCCCTCGGCGACCTGACCCGACTGAGCCAGCTGACGACCGGCGACCCGCCGCCCGGCCAGACGCAGCTGGACGAGGCATTCTGGCATGCCTGCCACGGCGGCCAACTCCGCGCCGCCGAGTACCTGCTCGGGCTCGGCGCCGACATCGACTCGATTCCCGGCTACACCGACTCCACCCCGCTGGAGGTCGCCGGCAGCACGGATACCCGCCGCGACCTACTCACCGACTGGCTTCGGCAACAAGGCGCCCGGCCGCGGCCCGAGGCACGCCAGCCGGACAAGCCGTCGTGACGTGCATCTCCGCACGCACGTACGGGGCCGCCTAGGCGATTTGTGCTGTTGGCGTTGGTCGGTGACCGGATGGGTTCGGGTCCTCAGTTGCAGTCTCTCGTCGGGGTCTGGCCGTCGAGGCCGCCTCCGGGCCGGCGCCCGCTCCGGCGTCCCGCAGGCGCCCGCCGGGGACCGTGCAGCTGCCGCCGGCGGCGTGATGTCGCGAGCGGGGTCGAGTCTCTACGGGTGTAGCAGACATCCAGATGAGGGGGACCCATGGCCAGATCGGGCCCACAGACCGGATGGGATCCGTGGACGCACCACGTCGATGTCGGGCTGCCCGGAACCGGAACCTGGGCAGACCTGGTGGGATTTGAGGTCGAGGCGGCCGACGGACACATCGGCAGGATCGGCGAGGCCACATACGATGTGGGATCAAGCTACGTGGTCGTCGACACCGGGCCCTGGATCTTTGGTAGCAAGGTGATGCTGCCAGCAGGCACGATCGGCCGGCTCGACCTAGGCAGCCGGAGAGCGTACGTCGCCCGCAGCAAGGATGATATCCAGGGCGCGCCGGAGTTCGACATGGAGGCATGCCGGGACCCGGTCTACCGGGCGCGCGTGGGCGAGTACTACGGCAAGTTCCGCCACTAGCCCGCCGGGCCGATGACACCGGTAGCGCTGGATCCTGGCCGTTCCCCGGGACGAGAACCCAGGCGTCTGCCTCAACGAGAGGACCCGCCCCGGAGCGTCTGGTAACCGGGGCGGGCCCGCTCATCAGTAGGACCGCCGGATGGGGATCGGCATCACGTGGCGAACGGTCAAAGCCGGTCCGGGTCCGGAGGGCCGGAGGGTCGGACCGACTCGAAGTGACCATGGCCAATGGGTCGCCGGGCCGGGCGGTTCGTCGTCATATCCGTCCTGCTCGACGGTCTCATCCATGCTCCGGGAGGTAGGGGGACGCCCGCGGCCCAGCCCCCGACAGGGCGGGCCGCGGGCCTCCGGCTAGCGAGCACCAGGCAGGTGGCGCGCTCGCGGCGTCATGCCTGGGTGGGTGTCGCATCTCCTTGGTGCCCGTCCCGATCCGCGCCCCACGTCGGCAGCCCCCGACCCGGCGTCTCGCGGTCGCGGGTCGGGACGTGGCCGGAGCTGTCTCGCCTGCGGCTCACCCCATCGGCGACCTGGTCGCCGGCGGGGCGGAGGCCAACTGGGCGGAGTGACGGGCGTCCGGCGGCACGTCGGGGCTGTTGACGATGAGCTCCCTGGCCTGGCGGGGCGAGAAGAAGTAGGAGACCTCGCCGCCGCACTTGCCGTCGGACTCCCCCGGTCGCTTGATCCAGAGCAGGGCGTCGACGCCCGGCGCGCCCGTGCTGCGTGGTCGGTGCGACGCCGAGGGCCTGGTGCGTCGGGTTGCACCACTGGGCGGCGCCGCCCGGGCCGTCCGGCGGCGGGCCGATCCCGTTGCGGGACACGTCGACCACGAAGGGCCGTTGCCGACGAGGTCGGACAGCTCGCGGCCCCAGGCGATGCTGGCCGCGGTGGTCTGCCGGTTGGACACGTTGACGGCGAAGCCTTCGGCGTCGGCGATCCCGGCAGCGAGCAGCCGCTCGGCGGTCTCGCCGGTCGACTTCCAGCGGGCATGTCCGGCGTCGAGGTAGACGGAGTGGCCGGCCGCCGACAGCTGGCGCACGGCCCCGGCGAGCAGCCGGGCGCGGGCCGGATCGAAGCAGTCGGCGGGAACCGCGTCGGGTTCGAGGATGACGACGGCGCGGGTGGAGCCGAGCCTGGCGACGAGCGACCGGATCCAGCCCTCGTACGCCGCCGGGGTCGGGGCTCCCTGCTCTGTGCTTGGAGCAGCCGCGGTTCGGTCACCCAGTAGGCCACGAGGACCGGCAGCGCATGCTGGTCCCGGGCGGCGCGGAGCAGCTCCGGCAGGGTGTCGAGGTCCTGCGGGCTGTTGACCCAGCGGGCCTGCGGCTGCTCGGCGATCGGGGCCAACCAGCCGGCGCCGTGGGCGCGCTGCCAGCGGGCGGCTTCGCTGTCGGGGTCGACGGCGAGCGTGGCGCCCTGGAAGGGATGGGTCAGCGGCCGGTAGGTCACCGCCGGCGGGTCCGGGTGCAGGGTCCGGTCGGGCTGCTGGGCTGCAGCCGAGGACGGCCGCGGCCACGGCAGCGAGCACCGCCGCGCGGACGGTCCGGCGCCTCACCGCGGCCGCCACAGCGCGCTGACCCGGTAGACGGTCACGCCGTCGTCGCCGCTGCCGAAGCTGGCGACCGGGACGGCGTGCTTGCGGGCCTCCATCGCGGTCGGGTACTTCGACACCCCGTCCGGCGTGCCGTAGTACCAGTTCGGCAGCACGAGGTAGTCGATCCGGTGCAGCGATGCCCGCACGGCCGGGTCGGTGTCGAGCTTGTAGACGATGATCGGCCGCGGCTGGTAGCCGTACTTCTGGACCAGGTCGGTCCAGATCGCGTCGTGCACGACCAGCACCTTGTTCCTCGGGAACGTTGTCGGCGACCCAGCGCTCGGCCGACCGCAGTGGCGGCTCGGCGGTCACCGAGGTCATCTGCCGTAGCGACGGCGCCCAGCTCACGACGGTGGCGCCGAGAGCGACTACGGCGATCATGATCACCAGAGCCGCACGGCGGCCCCGGCCCGGCCGGCCCGCCAGCCCGCGAGCGGGAAGCGCCGGCCGGCCAGCCGCCAGTTGCCGGCCGCCCGCTCCAGCACGCCGACGACGAGCAGCGCGCTCCACGGCAGCAGTGTCAGCACGTGCATGAACGGCAGGTAGCCACCGCGCAGCAGCGCGAGCCAGCCGATGGCCAGGGCGAGCGCGACCGGCCGCAGCCGCCGGACGAAGAACGCGAACGGGACCGCGAACAGCGCCGCTCAGCAGCAGGATCCGGTCGTAGTCGCAGCCAGCCGGCGAACGTCGCCGACGTGCCGCTGTGCGGGTCGAGCAACGACCCGCTGCCCTGCCGCTGCAGCAGCTGCCACTGCGCCGTGCCCAGCAGGCTGTTTCGGTCCTGCGCCGGTAGCAGCTCGCCCTTGTACAGGGCGTAGAGCGGGTAGAGCGCCATCAGCAGGCAGCCACAGAACGCGGCCACGGCGATCACCTGGGAGCGGTTGCGCCGATCCAGGTTCTGCGCCGACCGCCCAGACGAAGGCCGGCAGCAGGATCAGCGCGGTCTCCTTGCTCAGCGTGGCCATCGCGAAGGCCATGGCCGAGCCGGTGGCCGCGGCGATGCTGCGCCGCGGCGAGTACGCCAGCACGAACGCCAGCAGCATCCAGGGCGTGACCAGGTTGTCGAGGAACGTCCACCGGCTGTAGACCAGCTCCAGCGGGCAGAGCCCGAACAGCAGCACGACCGCGCCGGCGCCGGGCCGGGAGATGCCGAGCCGGCGGGCCAGGACGAAGAGCAGGCCGGCGCTGACCACCTTCGCGATGAGCATGCACTCGTTGCCGAAGCCGATCGCCGTGGCGTGCCGGCCGAAGCCGTCGGTCAGCATCGACCACAGCCCCAGTTGCATCCAGCCGGCCGGCGCGTGGTCGTAGAAGTACGAGTACGGCGAGAGCGCCCGCTCGTACTGGAACGACCAGGCCTGGGACAGGTACGTGCCCGGGTCGTCGACCCAGCGCGGGTAGCCGGCCATGCCCTTCGCGTGCACGACGCCGACCAGCGCCAGCAACGGCAGCAGCACGACGAGGCTGCGCCGGTGCGCCCGCAGCCACTCCTCGACCGCGATGCGGATCTGGCGGCGCATCGGGACGACCTGCCGGATCCCGACGACGTCGTGGACGGCGGTCGATGTCATGCCGCCTCCCTCGGACGAGCGCAGCAGTCCGCCTACGTCGGCCGGCTCGAGGTGGGCCCCTCGGTGCGCGGTCTTCACCCAGTTGTTCCGGCCGAGCGCGAACCGGACCGTGGCCCAGACAGCTGCCGCGGACAGCACGAGCTGGAACGGGTACGCGCCGAGCACGAGGCCGACCTGGTCCCGCAGCCGTACCCGGATCCGGAAGGTCCGGCCGAACTGGCCCAGCATGAGCACGTCCAGCAGCACGCTGAGCAGGCTGATCGCCAATGGCACGGTGGCCAGCAGGGTGATCGCCACTGGCGCCTTGTGCATCAGCGCCAGCGCGAGTCCGACCGGGGCGAGCAGGCCGGCCAGCGCCTGCAGGAACTGGAAGCCCAGCACGTAGAGAGCGAGCACTCGCTTGCCGAGGGTGGGCAGCTGCGTCCACTCCCGCTCGGCGAAGACCTGGATGAACCCCTGCATCCAGCGCACCCGCTGGCGCAGGAACCCGCGCAGCGTCTCCGGGGTCTCCTCCCGGGTCACCAGCTCGTCCACGTAGACCACGTCGACCTGGTAGCCGAGCACCGAGGCGATCATGCCGATCTTGCAGTCCTCGGTCAGGCAGTGCTCGTCCCAATAGCGGCCGTACCGGGTGCGCAGCGCCTCGAGAAACTCCCGTCGGAAGAAGACGGTGTTGCCGCCGAGCGGCATCACCCCGGCCGCGGCCTGCAGCTTGAGCCGGGACTGGAACCACTTGAAGTACTCCAGCACGTTCGCCGCCCGCCACCAGCCGCTGGCGTGCGCCCGCCACCAACGCCGGGCGCGGCCCAGCGGCCCTGCCGGCAGCGGGAGACTCGCTGGATCGGTGGTCGCGTTCATCAGCTGGACGCCGCACTGGACGATCCCGGCGCCGGTCGTCCGGAACCGGTGGTCGACCATGCGCAAGAGGTCAGGATGGAAGACGTCCTCGGCGTCGGCGATCCCCACCCACTCGTACGGGATCTCCAGGTCGTGCAGCATCCGGACTGCCCGGTTCAGGCCGATCGGCTTGTTGTGCACCTCGGTGTCCTCCGGGTACGGGCAGACCAGCACCCGCTCCGGAGCCTGCCGGGCCGCCGCATGCGCGATCCGCGCGGTCGCCATGTCGTCCTCGTGGTCGACGATCGGCACCACCCAGTACCGCGGATGGTCCAAATTGGACAGTCGCCGCAGCGTCGGCCCGGCGACCGCCTCCTCGTCGCGCATCGGCACCAGGATCGCCCCCGGTAGTTCCGGGGACCCCGGGGTGCCGTACCGGTGCGGGTCGTTGTGCTCCGGACGCCACCACTTGTAGAGCTGGAAGACCAGCGTCGTTGTGGCCACGACGACCATGAACACGGACACCGCCACCAGGAACACGTCCAGCCACATCAGAGCCAGCAAGAACGCGGCCGCCGCCGTCCCCACGATGCCGGCGACGACCCAGCGCGGATGGGCCGGCCGGGCAAGGCCGGCGGCGGCGTGCGCGGGGCGTCTGCGGTCCGGCCGGAACGACCAGTACCTGTCGAGGCAGAAGTTCGCGGCCGCGCCGGCCGCGAGCAGCGACCAGTACGCCGGCGATGTGCCGATCAGCGGTGCGAGGACCGGGAACATGGCCACCGACAGCAGCAAGCTGGCCAGCCGCGCCACCTGGAACCGCAGCCAACGCACCCGCACCGGCACCTCGGACTCCGAGGTCCGCCGCCGCCAGGTGATCAAGGAGTTCCCGACGAAGTTGAGCTGGAGCGTGAGCACCGCCTGCACCGTGTTGGCCACAGCAGGGATCACGCCCAGGCCGAGGAGGGCCAGCAGCACCTGGTGACCGGCGATCCCAACGGTTGCACCAACCAGTAGGAACAGCGGGATGTCACGACGGATCCACTGGGCGCTCAAGAGGCGTCGCAGCGTTCTCCTCCTTAGACGCTCATGGATGTGATGTCAGCTCGCGCTGCCCCAACGCACCACGTAGCCGGTATAAACCGGTATCGACGGGTTTATATATACCCGTCCCCAGAAGCGCCTAACCTCCAGTCGCCGTCCGTGCGGCGGCCGGGCACCCGCTACATCCTGGAGATCCGTCCAGGCCGTCTACATGACGATCCCGGACACGGGCGTGGGGCGCCTGCTCCGGTGGGCGGTGCGGCGCGGCGCGGGATGCGGGTCGCGGCGGCTAGGTCAACGGGAGGCGGACGATGATCTCGCCGGCTCGGTCGAGGTCGCCGGTCGGCGTGAAGCCGAGCCGGCGGTAGAAGCCGGCCGGACCGTCGTCGGCGGGCACGTAGCTGGTCAGCAGCTCGGTCGCACCCTCGGCCCGGACCAGATCGGCGACCAGCCGCACCACGTCGGCGCCGTACCCGAGGCCCTGGTGCGGCCGGTCGATGAGGAGCTTCCAGAGGAACCAGGGTCCGATGATGTCCGGCGGCCGGGGCTGGACGTTCCAGCTCAGCATCACGAAGCCCACGGGTTCCTCATCGACGTAGACCGCGCGATACCAGGGCTTGGCGTGCGGATACTCGGCGGCGTCGTCGAGCGCATCCTGCACGGATCCGACGAAACGCTCCTGCTCCGGCGCCACCCGCAGCGCGAGGACGGCCGCACGATTCTGCTCGGTGATCTCATGCAGAGTCACGGCCACGAAAGTCACCGTAGTAGTGGCATCCGCCGCCCGGGCTACTTCCTGACCGTGTAGCGCAGGTGCGTGACGCCGGTGCCCTCGACCACCGCGACCGGCCCCTCGAACTGCACCGGCGTGGCGCTGAGCTCGGCGAACAGCGGCGTGCCCGCGCCAAGCACGACCGGCACCAACTCGACGCCGACCTCGTCGAGGAGGCCGGCCTCCAGGCACTGCCGGGCCATCTGCCCGCCGTTGACGGCGACGTTCTTGTCCCCGGCCAGCTCCTTCGCCTTGGCCACCGCCGCCTCGATGCCGTCGGTGACGAAGACGAAGTTCTCGTCGTCGACAGGTCGGTCGTCGGGGCGGCGGTGGGTGAGCACCACCGTGGTCACGTTCATGGGGTGGCGCCCGCCCCAGGCGTTCGTCATGTCGTAGAGGTGCCGGCCGACGACCAGCGCGCCGGTGTTCTCCCACTCCGGCCTGATCAGCTCGGCGCTCGCCGCGGAGATGCGCGGCGGCGGCACGTTGGGACTGGCCGAGGGGATCTCGACGTCGCCGTTGCCGTACCACTGGAACAGCAGATCGAAGCCGCTTTCCGCTGGTCCGGCGATGTAGCCGTCGAGCGACATCGTGCCGCCGGTGGTGACCTTGCCCATCTCGTTGTCTCCTTCGCTGTCGGCTCTGTCGTCAACGAGTCGGAACGTAGGCCGGCCTCTCGACATCCGGCGCCGAGATTCTTTCCTCCGGCAGCGATCGCTAGGCCGCCGCCGGCTGCAGGACGGCTTCGATCTCCAGGACGATCTGGACCTTCTCTCCGAGCGTCACGCCGCCGCCGGGGATGGGGCCGTTGTAGCTGATGCCGAAGTCCATCCGGTTGATCTCGCCGGTGGCGGTGAACCCGGCGCGGGCGCCGGTGGCCGGGTCAGGGGCGAAGTCGATCGAGGTCATGTCGATGGTCGCGGTCACCTCGGAGTCCAGCGGGTCCGCCGCGGTGACGATCCGGCCCTCGAACCTGGTGAAGTGGCCCTTGACAGTGCTGATCATCAGGTGCCGGATGCCGAAGCCGACATCGGAGTGCGCCGGGTCGATCGTCCAGCTTCCGGTGACGTAGCTCGGGATTTCGAGCAGGCCGACAGACATCATTGCTCCTTTGAGTTCTTCCGGTGAGTGATCGGTGCGGGGGCGACGCGAACGCCCGGGTGGTCAGGGCTGGAGGACGATCCGGCCGGCGATGCCACCGGCGGCCTTCGCGCTGTACGCCTCGATCGCCTCCGGGAGCGGATACACCGCGCCGACCTGGGGGCGCAGGTGCCCCTCGTCGATCAGGCGGGCGAGCTCGGCCAGCTGGGCGCGGCTGGACTCCTGGATGAAGACGACCGTTCTGATGTCGTCCCGGGTGGCGGGTAGCTGGGCGTCGGCCCGGACCGTGACCAGCGTTCCGCCGGGCTTGAGGAGGGCGGGCGAGCCGGCGAGCACGGCACCGCCGATCGGTGTCGAAGACCAGGTCGGCCCGGCCGGCGTCGTCGAGGGGCTCGGCGTCCAGGGCGATGAAGCGGTCGGCGCCCAGCTCCGTGACCAGCGGCGCGGAGTGGCTGCGGCCGGTCCCGATCACCTCGGCGCCGGCCCAGTGGGCCAGCTGGACCGCCGTCGATCCGACCGCGCCGCCGGCGCCGTGGATGACCACCGTCTGCCCCTTGGCCAGCTTTCCGTGGTCGAACAAGCCCTGCCACGCCGTCAGGCCGGCCCGCGGCACCGCCGCGGCGTGGACGTGGTCCACGGTCTGCGGCTTCGGGGCCAGGTTGCGCGCTTCTACGGCGACGTACTCGGCAGCGGCCCCGTCACGGAGTTGGTCGGTCAGCCCGAACACCTCGTCTCCGACCGCGATCCCGGCGGTCCCGAACCCCAGCGCGGCGACGACCCCGGACACCTCGTTGCCGGGGATGACCGAGGTCCGTCGATGGCCGGCCCGGCAGGTCCAGATGGGCCAGTCCAGCT
The DNA here is from genome assembly GCA_963770145.1 of uncultured Actinomycetota bacterium. Lineage (GTDB taxonomy): Bacteria > Actinomycetota > Actinomycetes > Mycobacteriales > CADCTP01 > CADCTP01. The sequence goes on from CAVYOJ010000015.1 coordinate 147,803, forward strand.
CGTTGTGCGTGATGCCGCAGGCGGCGACCTTGACCAGCACCTCACAGAACTGAGGCTTGGGATCGGGCACCTCTTCGAAGACGAGCCCGCTGATCCCGGTCGGTTCGTGGGTGCGGATGGCCTTCATCATCAGTCCTTTCGGATGCCGGTTCTTCTCACCCTTCCGACGGCACAGCCCGCCCGGATGTCACGCGGCGCTCCGGCCTCACAATTGGGCGCGGTATCTCGTCGGAGGGGTGAGGGCAGATGCGACGAAGGGGAGCCGCGCGATGACCACCCCGTCCGGGCCAGGATCCGGCCGGTCCGACCCGGGCCTGGCCGCGATCGTGAGTGAGCGGCGTCAGCTGATCAACCTCGCCTACCGGCTGCTGGGATCTCTGGCCGAGGCCGAGGACGCCGTCCAGGAGACCTACGCCCGCTGGTATGCCCTCACCCCGGGCCAGCGCGAGGCCATCGAGTCCGCCGGCGCCTGGCTGTCCACCGTGACCAGCCGCATCTGCCTCGACCAGCTCAACTCGGCGCGCGCCCGTCGCGAGCGCTACGTGGGCCAGTGGATCCCCGAGCCGCTGCCCGAGCCCGCCGAGTGGGTCAGCAGCCGCCCCGGCGGCCCGGCCGACCCGGCCGACCGCATCACCCTCGACGAGTCGGTCTCGATGGCGTTCCTGGTCGTGCTCGAGTCGATGACCCCCGCCGAGCGGGTCGCGTTCATCCTGCACGACGTCTTCGGCTATCCGTTCAACGAGATCGCCGGCATCGTCGGCCGCACCCCGGCCGCCTGCCGCCAGCTGGCCTCCACCGGCCGCCGCCGCGTCCGCGCCGCCCACCCGGCCGCGGCCCCCGCCTCTCGCCAGGCCGCGATCGTGCGCGACTTCAAGAACGCCTGGCGGACCAGCGACATCGCCGCCCTGATCGCCCTGCTCGACCCCGACGCCACCGTCACCGCCGACGGCGGCGGCCTGGCCCCCGCCGCGCTGCAGCCCATCGAAGGCGCCGAGCAGATCGCCCGCTACCTGGCCGACCTGGCCACCCGCACGGCGGGCCTGACCATCCTGGAACGGACCGTCAACGGCCAGCCCGGCCTGATCGCCCAGGACGACCGCACCATCGTCACGGTCTTCGCCTTCGACGTCGACGGCGACCAGATCAGCCACATCTGGGCCGTACGCAACCCGGACAAGCTCCGGCCCTGGACCACGGGCTGACGCGCAGCCGATCGCGAACGGCAGGATCGGGGCGGTGGAACTCCGCGATGTCACCCCGGCCGACGACGGCGAGCTCGCGTACGTCGACGCGGGCGGCATCCAGCACGCGATCGTCACCACCAGCGACGCCGCCGTGCACGAGCTCTGGTGGGCTCCGGTGCCGCCCGTACTCCTGGGTGGTGTGCTCGCCACGGGCTGACCGTCCGGCCGTACGGCTTCAGCTACTGAGCCCGGCAAGGCAGGTGGTGCTCGGGCCCGGCGGCTAGGTGAAGACGTTGACCGCGCGGGCGATCACCAGGCCGAGCACGGCGATGGAGATCAGCGACTGGGCGGCCATGGCGATCTTGGCCCATGGGACCAGCGGCATGACGTCGGTCGGGCTGAACGCGGCCGAGGAGGTCAGCGAGAGGTAGAGGTAGTCGAGGAACTGCGGCCGCCAGCCGGCCGGGGCGATCTCCGGGGTGAGCTGCTGGGGGAACGCGAGGTCGGGATGCGCCCGCGGGCGGTGCGTCCGCACCGCCGCGCCGCCGCCGTCGAGCAGCCAGTAGAGCAGCGCGAAGGCGAGCACGTTGCCCGACCAGACCAGCGCGCCGGCGGCGAGCAGCTGGTCGGCCGAGTTCGTCGCGTGCCCGCCGTGGATGAGCACGTCGACGAGGCGGATCGTCGCCGCGAGGGTGTCGGCCAGCACGACCGCGACGATGGCGATGGACAGGGCGCGCAGCCCGGCGGCACGCCGGGTGAGGTGGGCCGGATGGCCGGCGACCAGGCACGCGAGCAGCACCACCTCGAACGCGGGCAGCAGCCACGCGGGTGCGATCCGCAGCTCGGCCGGCCGCAACAGGGTGATCGTCAGTATGACCACGATCGCGGCCATGATCGGCCAGCGTGCCTCCAGCCGGACCGGCGGGATCTCGCCGGGCGACTCTCGCGCTCATGGTCCTGCCTGCTCCGGGGTGTCCAGACGGGCTCACCGATCGATCCGGGAGACTACGGGTCGAGTCTCGCGGACCCGGCGTCCCCGGGTGGGCAGTTCGGCAGATTCCCGGTACGCGCGGAGGCCGGTTCCCCAGCGGGGAACCGGCCTCCGGACCGGCGACGCGGTCAGGCGCGGGTGAAGCTGCCGGCCTGCAGCACCCCGTGCGGGTCGTACGTGTCGACGATGTCGGCGAGCCGGGTCAGGGTGGCCGGGTCGTACGCCCGCAGCGCCGACGCCGCGTCGTGCGGCGGTGCGAAGTTCGGCCACACCCGGCCGGTGTCCCACGGCGCCAGCGCGTCGATCAGGCGCGCCCCGTGCTCCTGCACGCCCGGCACGCCGGCGATGCCGACGGCGAGCATGCTGTAGCCGGCCGAGCGATGGCTGAACGCGTCGGGATGCGGCCCGTCGAGCGCGTACGCGCCGCCGAGCTGCCGGATCTCGACCAGCACCTGCGGCGAGCCCGAGTCGGGCCCGGCCAGGTCGAGCAGCGCGTCCGTGGTGGCCGCGTCGAAGCCGGACAGCAGGGTGGAGCACTCGTGCGCCGGCGTCGGGTCGATCGGGTCGGTGTGCACGGCGTCGATCGCCGGGTACGGCAGCACGCCGACCCCGTCCAGCACCGGCCGGGCCACCGACCGCAGCCGGGCGAACCAGCGCTCGCCGTCCTGCGGGTCGCCGGTCCACAGGAACCGGACCGCGAGGGTCATCCGGCCGGCGAGCGGCTCCGGAACGCCGGGCATCTGCGGCATCTGGAAGATCGCGATCGAGGTCGTGCCGGCGAACGGCAGCTCGGCCGACCACTCCCGCCAGGCCGCGATCACCGCCGGCGCGTCGGCGGCGTCGAAGAAGCCCGACCCGCCGTAGAACGTCGGCATCTCGATCAGGTCGAACTCCATCGCGGTGACGATGCCGGCCGCGCCCTTCCCGCCGCGCAGGGCGAAGAAGAGGTCCGGGTGCTCGTGCGGCGTGGCCCGGCGGAACTGGCCGTCGCCGGTGACGAGCTCGATCGCCCGGACCTGGTCGGCGTGGATGCCGTGGGTCCTGGTCATCGGGCCGACGCCGCCGCCGGTGGTGTAGCCGACGATGCCGACGTCGGTGGAGGAGCCGCTGACCCCGGCCAGGCCGTGCGGGGCGACGTGCGGGACGAGCTCGGACCACTTCACCCCGGCGCCGATCCGGGCCCACCGCTGCTGCGGGTCGACGGTGATCTCGTCGAGCCCGCGGGTCGCGACGAGCAGGTGGCCGGCGAGCGACGGCACCGCGCCGTGCCCGGTGGCCTGGACGCCGGCGGTGAGCCCGTGGGCGCCGGCGAAGCGGACGGCCTGCACCACGTCGGCGGCGGTCCGGGCCTGGACGACGGCGGCGGGCCGCATCGGGACGGCGAGGTTCCAGGGCGTGACGAGCGACTCGTACTCGTGGTCGGTCGGCTCGTACACGCCGCCGCTGACGCGGCTGCGGAGCTGGTCCAGCGGGGTTCGCTGGGTGGGCAGGACGAAGGTGTCCGCGAGGGTGGTCATGACGGTGGTCACCGTTGGCCTCCAGTCTGGGCTGCTGTTGGCCATCACCGTGCGGCCGACCCCTTGAGCGGGGCTTGGGTCCGGCTGACGTCCGGGAGCTCAAGTCGCTCCCAAGAGCGAGCGTCAGCCGTGCTGGCCGACGAAGAGCCCGGTCGGGTCGACGGCCCGCCGGAGCGTCGTCAGCCGCGCGTACACCTCCGGCGGGTACGCCTTCCGCGGGTCGCTGACGTCGTCGAGCATCGGCAGGTATTCGCGCTCGGTCGTCCAGGGCACCAGCGCCGCGAGCATCCGGGCGGCGTCCTCGCGCATCCCGGGCCAGGTCGCCGGGTCCTCGTCCAGGCCGAGGCCGAGCACGAGGAACTCCCCGTCGACGCAGGCGAGCGCGCCGCCGTCCGGGTCGGGACGGGTCAGCGCGCCACCGAGCTGCCGCAGCTCGGCCACGGTGAGCCGGTTGCCCGAGCCCGGCCCGGCGGTCTCCAGCACCGCGGCGATGGCCGCGTCGGGCAGGCCGGTCAGCAGCGCGCTGCTGGCGTATCCGGGGCTCGGTCCCTCGGGCTCGAGATGCAGCCGGGCGAGCGAGGCCGCGGGCACCCTGGCGATCGTGTCGAACTCCGGAGCGAGGGCACGCAGCGGCGCGAGGATCTCGGCGGCCGGGCCGTCCGCGCCGAGCACGGCGCCGTCGATGACCACCAGCCGGCGGCCGCGCAGCTCCGCCGGCGCCGACGGGACCGGCGGGACGTGCAGCACGCGGAAGGACGTCGTCGCCTCGTCCGGCGCCGCGGCGCACCAGGCCGCCCAGCCCGGCAGCACCCGCTCGATCTGCGTCCAGTCCCAGGCCAGGAAGCCCGCGACGACGCTGTCGATGCCGTACAGCTCGAACTCCAGCGCCGTGACGACGCCGAGCGGCATGCCGCTGCCGCGCAGGCCCCAGAACAGCTCGGCCTCCGAGTCGGCGGTGGCGCGGACGAAGGTCCCGTCGGCGAGCACCACCTCGGCCGCCGTGAGCGCGTTGCACTGCAGCCCGAGGCGGCGGGCGTACCAGCCGATGCCGCCGCCGATCGAGTAGCCGGCGACGCCGACGTCGGGTGAGGAGGGGTGCAGGCCGGCCAGGCCGACGGTGCCGGCGGCGTCGACGAGATCGCCCCAGAGCACGCCGGCACCGACCCGGGCGATCCGCCGGTCCTCGTCGATCGACAGCTCGCCGAGGGCCGCGGTACGCAGCAGCACCGCGTCGCCGAGCCGGCCCTGGAGCGGAGCCGCGCCGTGGCCGGTGCCCTGCGGGGCGACGGCGAGTCCGGCGGCGGCCGCGGTCCGGAGCACGTCGGCGACCTCGTCGGCGAAGGCCGGGTACGCGACCGCGGCCGGGAACGTCGCGGCCTGGACGTTCCAGGGCGCGCGGGCGAGGTCGTAGCCGGGGTCGCCGGGCAGGTGCACCGCCCCGCCGCAGAGGCCGCGCAGCGTCTCCGCGCGGGCCTGCGCGGATGCCGGCAGCGACGGGACGGTCATGCCGCCACCCTCCCTCGCCGGACTTGAGGCCGACTTGAATGATCATGGTTCGCGGGGCGGCTCATGCCTGCGCTCCGACCTGCGCGTGCCCGAGCGCCGCCCGCACCGTGCCCGGGGTGAGGAACAGCCGCTGCGCGACCTCGTGCACGCCGAGGCCCGTACCGGCCAGGTCGAGGATGCGCCGGACCGTGACCGACACCGGAGCCGGCAGGTCGCAGGCCCCGTCGACGGCCTGCCCGCGCTCGGTCAGCGCCGCGCAGGCGTCGGCGAACACCCGCTGGGCCCCGCAGGCCCTGGCGCGGGCGACGGCCGCCTGCAGCAGCGGGACGGCTTCCTCGTCGGGCACGTCCGGGGACCGGCCGAGGGCGTACTCCGCGCGGGCCTTCTCCAGCTCGGCGGTGGTCGGCGAGAGGACGGCGACGGCCTCCCGCAGGTGCTCCAGCCCGGCACCCCCGACGATCTCGCCCAGCCGGCGCAGCCCGGTCCCGAGGAAGCTGGGCGCCCCCCAGCGACGCAGCAGCGCCACCTCCTCCTGCTGCAGCTCGACCGCCTCCTGCCGGCGCCCGAGACCGGCCAGCGCCGCGGCCCGCAGGGCGCGCTGCCGGTTCCAGGCCGGGTTGGCTCCGCCGAGGGCCGAGTCGCCGGCGGCGTCGACGAGCGTCAGCGCCCCGGCCCAGTCGCCCTCGACGACCCGCAACCGGGCGACCGCGTGCCGCACCAGCCGGCCGCCCTCGCCGCCCGGCTCCTCGGCGACGCCCCAGCTCGGCGGCCGCGCGGGCGGCGTCGAGGTCGCCGCGGTCGAGGTGGGTCCCGACCAGGAAGGCCAGCGCGTACGACCGGCCGGTGCCGGACCCGCCCCACATGTGCTCCTGCTCCAGCATCGCCTCGAAGCAGGCCACCGCGTCGGCCAGCTCGCCGCGGCGCCACTGCCACAGGCCCTGCCACAGGTTCACCGACAGCGCGGTGAACAGCGAGCCGCGGGCGTGCGCCTGGGCCCGGGCCCGCTCCCAGAAGTCGCCGAGATCGTCGTCGGCGATCATCCGCGCGTTGGCCGCCACCACCCAGAACAGCCCGCTGTCCACCGCGAACAGCCGGTCCTCTGCCAGGGCGAACCGGGCCAGCTCGACCGGCCCGGTCCCGGTCGGTGCCCGCGCAGGCGACCTCCCAGGCCAGCGTCGCGGCCAGCATCCGGGCGCCGTCGCCGTCGCCCCGCACGACGGGCTCGGGGCCGGCCTGCCACCGGGCCGGGTCGAGCCCGTGCATGAAGCCGCTGATCCGCTGCAGCGCGACCAGCCCCTGCCGGGCGTCGACCAGCTCGCCCGGCAGCGCCGCCGAGGCATCCTGGGCGAACGCGGCGGCGACGCCGGGCGAGCTGGTGAACACGTGCGTCCAGGCGATCGCGACGGCCAGCTCGGCCCGGTCGGCCGGCTCGGTCGCCAGCTCGTACGCGGCGCCGAGGTGCTCGAGGCCGGCCGGCCCGTCGACCAGCGTCTCCAGCAGGCCGAGCTCGCACAGCACGTCCAGCCGCGCCGCGCCCTCGGCCGGCTCCGCCAGCGCCCGGCGCAGGTAGGTGACCGCGCTCTCGGAGGCGCCGCGGGCGGCCGCCGTCCGCGCCGCGGCGCCGAGCACCTCGACGCTGCCGGCGTCACCCCGGCTGGGCGCCAGCAGCAGGTGCGCGCCGACCTGCTCGGCCGACCCGCCGCGCCGCCGCAGCAGCCGCGCCGGCCCGCTCGTGGGCCAGGGCGCGCTCCGCGCTGGGCACCGCCCGGTAGACGGCGTCCCGGACCAGCGGGTGGACGAACCCGACCGGGTCCTCGTCGCGCAGGATCTCCGCCCGGGCCAGGTCCGCGAGGGCGGCCGCGGTGCTGATCTCGTCCAGGTCCGACATCTCGGCGATCGACGGCAGGTCGGCGCGCTCCCCGAGCACCGCCACCGCGCTCGCGACCGCCGTCGCGTCGTCCGGCAGCCGGCGCAGCCGGGTCAGCACCATGCTGGCGACGGCGCGCGAACCGCACGCCATCACGCGGTCGGCGTGGGCGGCGTCGGGGCGGACGCGGTCGGCCTCCAGCGCCCGCAGCAGCTGGCGCAGCAGCAGCGGGTTGCCGGCGGTCGTCGTGTGGCAGGCGGTCGAGGAACAGCGGCGCGGGCTCGCCGAGCCGGCGGCGGACGAGCTCCGCCGTTCCCTCCCGGGTCAGCGGGCCGGGCCGGACCACCGTCGTGGACGGGTCGAGCAGGACCTCGGCGAGCAGGTCGTCGTCCTCGTGCCGCTCGCCGGTCCGCAGCGTCGCCACCAGCAGCAGCGGCAGCCCGTCGAGGCGGCGGGACAGGTACACGACGAACCGCAGCGAGGCGGTGTCGCACCACTGCAGGTCGTCGATCGCCAGCACCAGCGGCCGCTCGGAGGCGAGGCCGGCGGCCAGCCAGTAGAGCCCGTGCAGGACCGCGAACGAGCCCTCGGCCGGCTGTCCAGCACGTCGAACACCCCGCGCGCGCTGGCCGCCGCGCCGGACAGCAGCCGCTCGCGCCGCTCGGGGTCGACGAGCACGGGCTCGAACAGCTGCCGTACGGCGCCGAAGCCGAAGGTCCGTTCGAGCTGGCTGCCCCGGGCGCCGAGGACGGTCAGGTCCTGCTCGGCGGCCAGCCGGCGGGCCTCGGCGAGCAGCCGGGTCTTGCCGACGCCGGGCGGGCCCTCGATGAGCAGCAGCTGCGAGGCGCCGGCGGCGAGATCGGCGACCGCGTGCCGGATCACATCCAGCTCGTCGTCGCGGTCGACGAGGTCGGGCGGGACGCCGGGTGGCGCCGGTGCGGCCGCGCGCGACGGCTCCGCCGCGGCGGCCGGGCGCCCCGCCTCCGGCGGCCCGGCCACGGACGGGCGGGGTGGGGCGGGGCGCGCGGCGGCGCCGGGTGGCGAGCGCCGGTGACTGGGCCAGCACCTCGGCCTCGAGCGCGCGCAGCGCCGGTCCGGGGTCGATGCCGAGCTCGGCCGAGAGGAGGTTCCGCGCCCGCCGGAGCGCGGCGAGCGCGTCCGCCTGCCGGTGGGCGCGGTACAGCGCGAGCACGAGCAGCCGCCACCGCTCCTCCCGCAGCGGCTCGTCCGCGACCAGCGCCTCCAGCTCCGGTGCGAGCAGCGCGGCCTCGCCACAGTCGAGCCGGGCGGCGAGCAGCCGCTCCCGGGCGACCGCCCGCAGCTCGGTGAGCCTGGCGATCTCGGCCTCCGCCCACGGCTCGCCCGCGTAGTCGCTCAGCGCCGGGCCGCGCCAGAGCGCGAGCGCCTCGGTGAGCAGGTCGGCGGCCCGCTGCGGCTCGCCCGCGGCGGCGGTCGCGGCGTCCCGGACCAGCTGCTCGAACCACCAGGCGTCCACCGCGTCCGGCGGCAGCCGGACGGCGTAGCCGGAACCGGCGCTGGCGATGATCCCGCGGCGCGAGCGCGGCGCGCCGTCGGGCTGGAGCCGCCGCCGGAGGTGGGACACGTACGACTGGACGGCGCCGCTGACGTTGCCGGGAAGATCGTCGGCCCACAGGCAGTCGGCGATGCGCTCGGCCGGCACGATCTCGCCGCGGGCGAGCACCAGCACGGCCAGGACAGCACGCTGCCGGCGACCGCCGAGGTCGATCTCGGCATCGCCGTCGCAGGCGTCGAGCCTGCCGAGGATCCGGACCCGGAGCCCGTCGCGTCCTGCCACCCCACCTCCCCGTTCTCCCGGCTCGACGGTAAAGGAGGGGCTGCGCGTCCCGGGCCGAAACCGACCGCCGCCCGGCGGCGGAACGCGGGAACCGTTCCCCGGACGGCCGGAAGATCCGGTTCGGGTGGCGGCGAGAGCCGGCGGCTGACCGTTCAACCGCCGCTCCCGCGGGCGGGCCCGCGGCAGCGGCCTACCCGGGACGGCCGGGCCGATGCCCGCCGCACCGGTGCGGGGGCGTGCTCAGATCCAGCTCGGGAACCAGATCCGGGACCGCCACTCCTCGTACGTGATGAGCTGGCCGGTGAGGATCGGCCACAGCCAGGCCGAGTTCACGACGACCAGCGCGACGTACGCGCAGATCCCGACGAGCCCGAACATCCGCCGCTGCTCGGAGGCGCCGGCCGGCCCGAGCACCGCTCCGAGGATCAGCGCCACGCCGATCACCAGGAACGGCACCAGCGGGGTCATGTAGAACAGGAACATCGTCCGGCCGGGCACCGAGAACCAGGTCACCCAGCCCGCGGCGAACGCCATCAGCACGGCCCAGCCGCGCCAGTCCCGCCGGACCAGGCCGATCCACAGCGCCCACAGCACGGCCGGCACGAACGCCCACCACAGCGCCGGCGTCCCGACATCGAGCACGGTCCGTACGCACTGGGTGGCCCCGCAGCCGGTCGGCGACGGGTCGCTCGGGTAGTAGAAGAGGACCGGGCGCCCGTCGACCAGCCAGCCCCACGGCGAGGACTGGTACGTGTGCGGGGTCCGCAGCGTGCTGTGGAAGTCCCACATCTGGGCGTGGTAGTTCAGCAGCGAGCGGATCGGCCCGGGCAGCCAGGACCAGTAGCCGGTGTGCGTGTCGGCCCAGTGCCGGTCGTAGGAGTTCTCGCCGAGGAACCAACCCGACCAGCTCAGCAGGTATGCGACGACCGGGGCCAGCACGAACGACCCGACCGCGCCGGGCAGGTCGCGCAGCGCCGGCCGGCCCACGGCCGCGGCACGCCGGCCGCCCGCCGGGCGCCGAGGTCCCAGAGCACCGACAGCAGCCCGAACCCGAGCAGGAACCAGATCCCGCTCCACTTCACCGCGCAGGACAGCCCGAGCAGCACGCCGCCGGCCAGCCGCCAGCCGCGGAACCCGAGCCGGCCGCCGTACGGGCCGACCGCGGCCAGCCGGTCGCGCACCCGGTCCCGGTCGACCACCAGGCAGGCGAACCCGGCCAGCACGAACGCGGCCAGGAAGATGTCCAGCAGCGCGAACCGGCTCTGCACGATCGACAGGCCGTCCGCGGCGAGCAGGATCCCGGCCACCGCGCCGAGCAGGGTGGACCGGGTCATCCGCCGGGTCACCCGCACCAGGATCGCGACGCACAGCGTGCCGGCGATCGCGGCCGGCACCCGCCAGCCGACCGAGTTGTCCCCGAACACCGTGATCCCGGCCGCGACCAGCCATTTCCCGAGCGGCGGGTGGACGATGAACATGTAGCCGGGGTTGTTCTCGTAACCGCCGTTGCGCAGGATCTCGCCACCCTCGGTGGCGTAGTAGACCTCGTCGAACTGCTTGGCGCCGGGGAAGCCGATGCCCCACAGCCGCACGACGCCGGCGAGCGCCGTGATCACGATCGTGATCACCCAGGACAGCGCCGCGTCGGCCGGCATCGGCCGGTGCTCGACCGGCCGGATCCGGCCGCGGTGCGTCCGGGGCTCCTCGTCCGTCGGGGCATCCGGGGCTGCCTCGAGCGTCGCGGCCATGCAGCACGGTAGGTGACCGCCTCGAGCGTCGCGGGCCAGGGTGTAAGGCGATGGCCTCCGCCGTCGGCGGGGCTCGGGCGAGGTCGGTCGAGACTGCACCAGTGCCGGCGAGCGACGCCCGGGGGTTACGGGGCCGCCCGCCGGCTAGTGTCACAGAGTGCCGCCGGGGACCCTCGTGCTGGCCGGCGCGCCGCTCGGCGACCCGGCCGACGCCAGCCCGCGACTGCGGGAGGCCCTGCGCAGCGCGGACGTGGTCGCGGCCGAGGACACCCGCCGGCTGCGCCGGCTCGCCGCCGACCTGGACCTCACGGTGTCCGGCCGGATCGTCCGGCACGACGAGGTCACCGAGCAGGCCGGTACGGCAGGGCTGGTCGACCAGCTGCTCGCCGGCCGGACGGTGCTGCTGATCACCGACGGCGGGATGCCCAGCGTGTCCGACCCGGGCTACCGGCTGGTCTCCGCCGCGGTCGCGGCCGGCGTGCCGGTGACCGCGGTGCCCGGGCCGTCCGCGGTGACCACCGCGCTGGCGCTGTCCGGGCTGCCGTCCGACCGGTTCTGCTTCGAGGGCTTCCTGCCCCGCCGGTCGGGGGAGCGGCGGCGGGCGCTGGCCGCGCTGCGGGACGAGCGGCGCACGATGGTGCTGTTCGAGGCCCCGCACCGGCTGGCCGCGACGCTGGCCGACGCCGCCGAGATGCTCGGCCCGGACCGGCCGGCGGCGGCCTGCCGGGAGATGACCAAGACCTACGAGGAGGTCCGCCGGGGCACGCCTGGCCGAGCTGGCGGCCTGGGCCGCGGACGGGGTGCGGGGCGAGATCACGGCTGGTGGTCGGCGGGGCGCCGCGGCGGGCGGTCGAGGCCGACCCGGGCGAGCTGGCGGCGGCGGTGGCCGCCCGGGAGCAGGCCGGCACCGACCGGAAGGCGGCGATCGCCGAGGTCGCGCAGGAGGCCGGGCTGCCCAAGCGGGTGGTCTACGCGGCGGTGGTGGCGGCGCGTTAAGTCCTCGCGCAGCTTCACTACGCTGTGTGGTATGCCTGCTCGACACATCCTGACCTCGGTGGCCTGGCCGTACGCCAGCGGTCCCCGGCACGTCGGCCACGCGGCCGCGTACGTGCCCTCGGACGTCTTCAGCCGCTACCACCGGATGGCGGGCAACAAGGTCCTCATGGTCTCGGGCACCGACGAGCACGGCACGCCGATCCTGGTCGCGGCGGACAAGGAGGGCACCTCGACCCAGGAGACGGCCGACCGCTACAACCGGATCATCGTCGAGGACCTGCAGTCGCTCGGCCTCTCGTACGACCTGTTCACCCGGACCACGACGAGGACCCACTACGCCGTGGTGCAGGAGATCTTCACCGGCCTGCACGACAACGGGTACGTGTTCCCGCAGACCACGCTCGGCGCGATCTCGCCGTCGACCGGGCGGACGCTGCCCGACCGCTACATCGAGGGCACCTGCCCGATCTGCGGATACGACCAGGCCCGCGGCGACCAGTGCGACAACTGCGGCAACCAGCTCGACGCCACCGACCTGATCAACCCGCGGTCGCGGATCAACGGGGAGACCCCGAAGTTCGTCGAGACCGAGCACTACTTCCTCGACCTGCCCGCGTTCGCCGAGGTCCTCGGGGACTACCTGCGGTCCCGGAAGAACTGGCGGCCGAACGTGCTGAAGTTCTCGCTCAACCTGCTCGACGACCTCAAGCCGCGGGCGATCACCCGCGACCTCGACTGGGGCGTGCCGGTGCCGCTGGACGGCTGGCGGGACCGGCCGGACAAGAAGCTCTACGTCTGGTTCGACGCGGTGGTCGGCTACCTGTCGGCGTCGATCGAGTGGGCCGAGCGGACCGGCGACCCGGACGCGTGGCGCCCGTTCTGGCAGGGCTCCGGGGACGGCACCGGCGGCTACTACTTCATGGGCAAGGACAACATCGTCTTCCACACCGAGATCTGGCCGGCGATGCTGTTCGGCTACTCCGGGATCGGCGCCCGGGACGGCAAGCCCGGCTCGCTCGGCCCGATCGACCGGCCGTACGAGGTGGTCTCCAGCGAGTTCCTCACCATGGAGGGCAAGCAGTTCTCCTCCTCCCGCGGCGTGGTGATCGGCCTGCGTGACGTGCTGTCCCGGTACGACGCCGACGCGCTGCGCTACTACCTGTCGGTGGCCGGGCCGGAGACCCAGGACACCGACTTCACCTGGGCCGAGTTCCGCCGCCGCAACAACGACGAGCTGGCCGACAGCTGGGGCAACCTGGTCAACCGGTCGGTCTCGCTGGCCGCCCGCAACTTCGGCGAGGTCCCGGCGCCGGGCGCGCTGACCGACGCCGACGGAGCGCTGCTGCAGAAGGCGAAGGACGCATTCGGCACGGTCGGCGAGCTGATCGAGCAGTCCCGGCAGAAGGCCGCGATCGCCGAGGCGATGCGGGTGGTCGGCGACGCCAACCGCTACCTGTCCGACCAGGCGCCGTGGCAGCTGGCTCGACGCGACACGCCGCAGGACCGGGAGCGGATGGGCACGATCCTGCACGTGGCGCTGCAGGTGGTCGACGATGCCAAGACGCTGCTGACGCCGTTCCTGCCGACGTCGTCGGACGCGGTGCACCGGCTGCTCGGCGCGGACGCCGCGCCGGGAGAGTGGGCGCCGATGCCGCGGGTGGTCGAGGTCGACGAGCCGACGGCGATCGGCTCGCCGTCGTACCCGGTGATCACCGGCGACTACACCGGCGGCGGGCGGTGGGAGTCGACGCCGCTGCCGGCCGGCCGGAAGCTCGCGCCGCCGACGCCGCTGTTCAGGAAGCTCGATGAGTCCATTGTGGACGACGAGCTGGCCCGTCTGACCCGGTGACCCGGGTCGGGGCTCCGCCACCGCTGCCCGAGCCGCTGCCGGCCGAGGTGGTCGACAGCCACTGCCACCTCGACGCCATGGGTGTCGACATCGGACAGTCGCTTGTGGACGCGGCGACGGTCGGGGTGACCCGGGTGGTGACCGTCGGCGACACGCTGGAGTCCTCCCGGTGGTGCGCGGACACCGCGGCGAAGCACCCGCAGGTGGTCGCCGCGGTGGCCGTGCACCCCAACGAGGTCGGTGGAATCGACGAGTCCACATGGGACGGTCTGGCCGCAGCTGGCCGTCCGGCCGGAGGTGCGCGCGGTCGGCGAGACCGGGCTCGACTACTACTGGGGCCGGGTGCCGGCGGACGCGCAGCAGGAGGCGTTCCGCCGGCACATCGCGCTGGCCAAGCAAGCCGAGCTGGCGTTGGTCATCCACGACCGGGACGCGCATGCCGACGTGCTGCGCGTGCTGGCCGAGGAGGGCGCACCGGAGCACACCGTGTTCCACTGCTTCTCCGGCGACGTCGAGATGGCCCGGCAGTGCGTGCGCGCCGGGTATGTGCTCTCGTTCGCCGGCACGGTGACGTTCAAGAATGCGCCGGCACTGCGGGAAGCGGCATCGGTGGTGCCGCTGAACCAGCTGCTGGTGGAGACCGACGCGCCGTTTCTCACTCCGATGCCCTACCGGGGACGGCCGAACGCGCCATATCTGGTGCCACTGACGGTGCGCGCACTGGCGGCCGTGCTGAGTGTCCACATCGAACAGTTGTGCGAGGAAGTCACCCGAACGGCGCAGCGGGTCTTCGGTAACTGGTAGTCGACACGCCACACCGTGTCACGCGACTTGGCCCAAACGCCTACGCCCGTTACTGTCCCGTCTTCATATGGACGGCAACAAAAGCGAGCGCGGCCGCCACCGGCGCCGCGCGCGGACCGACCATCCGTCCACTGTGGGCAATCCACAGTGGAGCGACGGGTCGTCCGACCGTCCGCAGTGGACGGCGCCGGACGAGCAGCGTTCGTGGTTCGACAAGCAGGCGTCGAGCCGGACGGCCCCGGACCCGGCTGAGGGCGTTCCCGGCGCCGGGACGGTGGCGGCAGGCCGCGGCCGACAACGCGCGGCTGGCGGCCGGTCTCGGACCTGACCGACACCGCCTGGGGGCTCGACGGCGCCTGGCGGGACCCGTCCGCGCAGTGGAACGTCGCCGGCGTCGCGCCGGAGACCGGCGCGCAGCAGACGCACGCCGACCCGAACGCCGGCGGTCCCCGCTGGGACCTGCCCGCCGGTCGGGACGCGGACGGCGGGGCCGGCAACCGGCACTGGGACTCCGGCGAGCAGCACCGGAACGCCGGCCAGCAGGGCTGGACCGCCGGCACCGACCGAGCCGGCTGGGACCGCGAGAGCGGCGCAGGACGACCGGGCCGGCTGGAACGCGCGCCGCCGGCCGGGACGACCGGGCCGGCTGGGACCGCGCCGGCGCGGCCGCGAACGACCGGGCCGGCTGGAACGCGGCCGCCGGCCAGGCGGACCGGGCCGGCTGGGCCGAACGGCGCCGGACACGACCGGGCCGGCTGGGAGCGCAACGCCCGGGACGACCGGGCGGCCTGGGACGCGGGCGCCGGCCGGGAGGACCGGGCCGGCTGGGACCGCGACGCCGCCTGGGGCGCCGGCCAGGGCTTCGGCAGCCAGGCCGGCTGGAACGATGCACCGACCGACACCGCGTGGGCCGCGACCGGCTCGCCGGTCGCCCTGCTGGAGCGCCCGCGGAGCGTCCCGGTGCCGGACGCGCCGGAGCAGGACGCGCCGGCTCCGGAGCGCAAGCACACCGTCCGGCACCCACTGCGCATCGGCCTGTTCGCGCTGGTCCTGTTCGGGCTGGTCGCCGGCAGCGTTGCCTGGCTGTCGATGGACAAGTCGGTGACGCTGACCGTGGACGGCGAGGCCCGCGCGGTGAAGACGTACGCGTCCACCGTGGGCGGCGTGCTCGACGACCAGAAGATCACCGTCGGCGGGCACGACACGCTGGCCCCCGGGCGGGAGACCCGGATCTCCGACGGCGCCGAGATCGTGCTGCGCCGCGGCCGGCTGATCACGCTGACCGTGGACGGCCAGACCCGGCAGGTGTGGACCACCGGGACCACCGTGCAGGACGCGCTGGATCAGATCGGCTACCGGCAGGCCAACCTGTGGACGTCGTCGGACCGGTCGACCCGGCTGCCGCTGGCCGGCTACCAGCTGACCCTGCGGATGCCGAAGAGCGTCACGATCGTCGCCGACGGCACCAAGCGCACGATCACCACCACCGCGGCGACGGTCGGCGCGGCGCTCGACCAGGCCGGCATGGACATCGGCGCCAACGACAAGCTCTCCCCGCTGTCGACCGCGCCGGTGCGGGCCGGGATGACGATCACGCTGAGCCGGCTGACGACGAAGACCGCGACCACCGAGGCGGTCGTCGAGTACAAGACCGTCGAGAAGACCGACCCCGACGCGGACCCCGGCTCGCGGACCGTGCAGACCAAGGGCGTGACCGGGCTGCAGCAGGTCACCACCGTGATGACGTACGTCAACGGCAAGCTGACCAGCTCGAAGGTCACCAAGCGGGTCGTGCTGAAGAAGCCGGTGGACGAGGTCGTCGTGGTCGGCCCGAAGGCGGCTGCCGCCGGTGACCCAGCCGGCCGGGTGCGCGGACTTCCCGACCACCGGCGGGCTGAACTGGTGCGGGCTGGCGCAGTGCGAGTCGGGGCTGAACCCCAACGCGTACAACCCGGCCGGGCCGTACTACGGGCTCTACCAGTTCGACCAGCAGACCTGGCAGGCCAACGGCGGCACCGGGACCCCGTCCGGCAAGTCGATCGCCGAGCAGACCCGGGTGGCCTACAACCTCTACCAGGCCCGCGGGCGAGCACCCTGGCCGGTCTGCGGCAAGAACCTCTGACCGGGGTGGCACCGGGCCACGGCACGGGCCCGCCGACGCGGGGCACTACCGTCACTGCGTGAGCGGGGACGGGCTGCTGGGACCGGCGGAGATCCGCGGGCTCGCGGCCCGGCTCGGCATCACGCCGACCAAGGCGCTGGGGCAGAACTTCCTGCACGACCCGAACACGATCCGCCGGATCGTGCGGACCGCGGGCCTTGGCCCGGCCGACGTCGCGCTCGAGGTCGGGCCGGGGCTCGGCTCGCTGACCCTCGGCCTGCTCGGCGCGGCCGGGCACGTGACCGCGGTCGAGGTCGACCCGGCGCTGGCCGCGGCGCTGCCGGCGACGGTCGCGGACCGGCGGCCGGACCGGGCCGGCGCGCTCACCGTCGTGGCGGCGGACGCGCTCCGGCTGCGATCCGTGCCCGACCCGCAGCCGACCGCGCTGGTCGCGAACCTGCCGTACAACGTCGCGGTGCCGGTCGTGCTGCACCTGCTGCAGGTGCTGCCGACGCTGCGCACCGGGCTGGTCATGGTGCAGGCGGAGGTTGCCGAGCGGCTGGCGGCCCGGCCGGGCTCGAAGGTGTACGGCGTGCCGTCGGTGAAGGCGGCCTGGTACGCGGACGTCCGGCGGGCCGGCTCGATCCCGCGCGCGGTGTTCTGGCCGGTGCCGAACGTCGACTCCGGCCTGGTCGCGCTGACCCGCCGCGACCCCCCGGCCGGCGCCGACCGGGCGGCCACGTTCGCCGTCGTCGACGCCGCGTTCGCGCAGCGCCGCAAGACGCTGCGGGCGGCGCTGGCCGGCTGGGCCGGCTCGGCCGCCGAGGCGGAGCGGCGGCTGCGCGCGGCCGGCGTGGATCCCGGGCTGCGCGGCGAGGCCCTCGACGTCACCGCGTACGCCCGGATCGCGGCTGTCCATCCGGACCCCGCGGCCGCGTCGTCCCACCGGGAGGAGGCGTGATGGCCACGTACATGCTGTTGCTCTACGCCGAGGACGCGGACGAGCAGACCCGGGCCGAGCGGTGGGCCGAGCTGCCGGAGTGGCACGCGCTGACCGAGGAGCTGCGCGAGCGCGCCGTCTGGATCGCGAACGCGGCCCTGCACCCGGTCGAGTCGGCCACGACGGTCCGGGTCCGGGACGGCGAGACCGCGATCACCGACGGGCCGTTCGCGGTGACCAAGGAGATCCTCGGCGGCTACTACCTGGTCGAGTGCGCCGACCTGGACGAGGCGCTGGCGATCGCGGCCAGGATCCCGATGGCCCGCTACGGCTCGGTCGAGGTCCGCCCGGTCGTCGAGCTGTGACCGATCCGGTCGAGCGCGCGTTCCGGGACGAGTGGGCGACCGTCCTGGCCACGCTGATCGGCTGGGTCGGCGACGTGCAGCTGGCCGAGGAGGCGACCCAGGACGCGTTCGTCGCCGCGGTCGCGACCTGGCCGCGCGACGGCGTGCCGGACAACCCGGCCGCCTGGCTCACCACCGCGGCCAAGCGGCGGGCGACCGATCGCGTGCGCCGGGACCGCACGCAGGCCGACCGGGCCGCGCGACTGGCCGAGCTGGCCCGGCTGGACGAGCAGGAGCACCCGGCGCCGGCCCCGGACAGCACGATTCCCGACGACCGGCTCCGGCTGATCTTCACCTGCTGCCACCCGGCGCTCGACCCGGCCGCCCGGGTCGCCCTGACCCTGCGCACGCTCGGCGGCCTGAGCACGGCGGAGATCGCCCGCGCGTTCCTGGTCGCCGAGCCGGCCATGGCCAAGCGGCTGACCCGGGCCAAGCGGAAGATCGCGCTCGCGCACATCCCGTACCGGGTGCCGCCGGACGCGGAGCTGCCGGCCCGGCTGCGCGGCGTGCTGCAGGTGGTCTACCTGATCTTCACCGAGGGGTACGCGGCCACCGCCGGGGACGAGCTGGTCCGCGCGCAGCTGTGCGACGAGGCGATCCGGCTCGGCCGGCTGCTCGCGAGCCTGCTGCCGGACGAGTCCGAGGTGCACGCGCTGCTCGCGCTGATGCTGCTGCAGGACGCCCGCCGGGCCGCCCGGACCGACGCCGGCCGGTACGTCCCGCTGGACGAGCAGGACCGGTCCCGCTGGGACCGGGGCCGGGCGGCCGAGGGGCTGGCGGCGCTGCGGCGGGCGACCAGCACCGGGCCGTACCAGCTGCAGGCCGCGATCGCCGCGCTGGAGCTGCAGGACCGGATCGAGTGGGACCGGGTCGCCGACCTGTACGGGGCGCTGGCCCGGATCGCGCCCTCGCCGGTGGTCGAGGTGCAGCGGGCCGCCGCCGTCGGGCTCGCGCACGGTCCGGCGCGCGGGCTCGCGCTGCTGGAGCCGCTGCTGGCCGACCCGGCGCTGGCCCGCTACCAGCCGCTGCACGCCGCCCACGCCGAACTGCTGCGGCGGGCCGGGCAGCCGGCCGCGGCCGCGTACGAGAAGGCGATCGAGCTGACCGCGAACGAGGTGGAGCGGGCCGAGCTCCGCCGCCGGGCTGTCCTGCCGGGCGGTCCGGCCGCGTCGTCCTGACGAACCTCCCACACCGAAAGGACACCGACATGGGTGTGATCGTCAGCAGCCTGATCTCGGCCGACGGCATCCGGGACGACCCGATGAGCTGGATCGGCGACCTGTTCGACGCCGACGCGGCCGAGGGTTCGATCGCGCAGCTCAAGTCCGTCGACGCGTTCCTGATGGGGCGCCGGTCGTACGACTACTTCGCGCCGGCCTGGTCCGGCGGCGGCGACCCGTACTCGGACGCGCTCGCCGCGGTCCCGAAGTACGTCTTCTCCTCGACGCTGGCCGGCACGGACTGGGCCAACACGACGGTCGTGCGCACCGACGCGGTGGCGGCCGTGCGCGCGCTCGGCGGCACCAGCCTGCTCTACGGCTTCGGCCGGCTGGCGCAGTCGCTGCTCGCGGCCGGGCTGGTCGAGCAGATCCAGTTCGGCGTGCACCCGGTGGTGGTCCGGCCGACCAGGACCCCGCTGCGGCTGTCCGAGCTGGACCGGCGAGCGAACGGCGCGGTCGTGCTGCGGTACGAGCCGGCCTGACGAGTCCGGCCGGGGCCGCGCACTACCCTGCTGGCGTGGCCCCGACCCGACTGCTCGGCGTTCCCGAGCCGGTCACCGTGCGGGTCCCGGCCAAGGTCAACCTGCACCTGTCGGTCGGCCCGACCCGCGGGGACGGCTACCACGAGCTGGTCACCGTCTTCCACGCGATCTCGCTGCACGACGAGGTCACCGCCACGCCGGCGCGCGACCTGTCGATCGGGATCAGCGGCGAGGGCGCCGACGAGCTGTCCGCGGCCGAGGACAACCTGGCCTGGAAGGCCGCGGTGCTGCTGGCCCAGCGGGCCGGCGTGCAGCCGGCCGTGCGGCTGGACCTGGCCAAGGGCATCCCGGTGGCCGGCGGGCTGGCCGGCGGCAGCGCCGACGCGGCCGCGACGCTGGTCGCCTGCGACGCGCTGTGGGGCTGCGGGCTGGACCGGGCCGAGCTGCTCGAGCTGGCCGCCGAGCTCGGCAGCGACGTCGCGTTCGCGCTGACCGGCGGCACCGCGCTCGGCACCGGCCGGGGCGAGCGGCTCACCCCGGTGCTCGCCGCCGGCCGCTGGCACTGGGTGCTCGCGGTCGCCGGTGCGGGCCTGTCCACCCCGGCCGTGTACGGCGAGCTCGACCGGCTGCGGGCCGGCACCGAGCAGCCGGCGGCCGGAGCGCCGGACCGGCTGATCAACGCGCTGCGGGTGCACGACCCGGGCGCGCTCGGCCGGCTGCTGGCCAACGACCTGCAGGCGCCCGCGCTGGCCCTGCGGCCGGAGCTGCGCCGCACGCTGCGGGTCGGGGTGGACCTCGGCGCGCTCGGCGCGGTCGTCTCCGGCTCCGGCCCGACCTGCGCGTTCCTGTCCCGATCCCGGGAGGGGGCGGTGCGGCTGGCGGCCGCGCTGGCCGGGGCCGGCGTCTGCCGCACGGTCCGGGTCGCGTACGGACCGGTGCCCGGCGCCCGGGTGGTCGCCGACGAGGAAGGCACATGACCGCCCCGCTCGTCTCGCTGGAGAACGTGTCCAAGGCGTACGCGACGACCGTGGTGCTCGACGGCGTCTCGCTCGGCGTGGCCGCCGGCGAGCGGACCGGCGTGGTCGGCCGCAACGGCAGCGGCAAGACCACGCTGCTGCGCCTCATCACCGGCCAGGAGCAGCCGGACGCGGGCCGGGTCGCCCGCACCGGCGGACTCCGGGTCGGGTACGTCGACCAGCGCACCGACCCGCCCGGCAGCACCGTCCGCGACGCCGTGCTGGCCCGGTACGGCGAGGTGCACGAGTGGGCCGGCGACGCCGCGGTGCGCGAGGTGCTGGGTGGGCTCGGGCTGCCCCGGATCGGTCTGGACGCCCCGGTCGGGCGGCTGTCCGGTGGCGAGCGCCGCCGGGTCGCCCTGGCCGTGGCCCTGGTCGCCCGCTCCGACCTGCTGGTGCTGGACGAGCCGACCAACCACCTCGACGTGGAGGGCGTGGCCTGGCTGGCCGAGCACCTCAAGGGCCGGCGGGAGGCGCTGGTCGTGGTCACCCACGACCGCTGGTTCCTGGACGAGGTCAGCGAGCAGACCTGGGAGGTCGGCGACGGCACGGTCCGCCGGTACGACGGCGGCTACTCGGCGTACGTGCTGGCCCGGGCCGAGCGGGCCCGGCAGGCGGCCGCGTCCGAGGCCCGCCGGCAGAACCTGCTGCGCAAGGAGCTGGCCTGGCTGCGCCGCGGACCGCCGGCCCGGACCAGCAAGCCGCGGTTCCGGATCGAGGCCGCGCAGGCGCTGATCGCCGACGAGCCGCCGCCGCGGGACTCGACCCGGCTGCAGGCGTTCGCCACCCGCCGGCTCGGCAGGAGCGTGTACGACGTCGAGGACGTCACGCTGGCCGTCGGCGACCGCACCCTGCTCGACCGCGTGACCTGGCGGCTCGGCCCGGGCGACCGGGTCGCGGTGGTCGGCGTCAACGGGGCCGGCAAGACCACGCTGCTGCGGCTGCTGCTCGGCCAGCTCCAGCCGGACAGCGGCACCGTCCGGGTGGGGCAGACCGTCCGGCCCGGCTACCTGTCCCAGGACAGCGCCGATCTTCCGGCCGAGCTGCCGGCGGGGCTGCGGCTGCTGGAGGCGGTCGAACAGGTCGCCCGGACGGCCAACCTCGGCGGGGTCGAGCTGTCCGCGTCCCAGCTGGCCGAGCGGTTCGGCTTCGGCGCCAGCCGGCAGTGGACCCCGGTCGCCGACCTGTCCGGCGGCGAGCGGCGCCGGCTGCAGCTGCTCCGGCTGCTCATGGCCGAGCCCAACGTGCTGCTGCTGGACGAGCCGACCAACGACCTGGACACCGACACGCTGACCGCGCTGGAGGACCTGCTCGACACCTGGCCGGGCACGCTGGTCGTGGTCAGCCACGACCGCTACCTGGTCGAGCGGGTCTGCGACTCGGTGGTCGCGCTGCTCGGCGACGGCTCGCTGGCCGCGCTGCCGGGCGGGGTGGACGACTACCTGGCCCGCCGCCGGGCCGCCCGGGAGGAGGACGTCGCCGGGCCGGCGGCGGCCCGCCGGGCCCAGGGCGACACCAGGGCCGAGGCCCGGGCCACCCGCCGCGAGCTGATCCGGCTGGAGCGGCGGATCGCGACCCTGGAGCGGCAGCAGGCGCAGCTGCACGAGGAGCTGGCCCGGCACGCCACCGACCACGAGCGGGTGCTCGAGCTGGACACCCGGCTGCGGGAGATCGGGGCGGAGAAGGACGAGGCCGAGTCGGCCTGGCTGGAGCTGGCGGAGACCGCCGAGGCGCTCTGAAGTACGGTCCGTGCTGTCCGTACGGATGGAGGCGCCCCGCGATGTCGATGCTCGGCCTGAGAACCCTGCCGGTCAACCACCGCCTGCACCCGGTCTACCGGGCCCTCGGCGCGGTCGTCGGCCTGCTGCTGATCGCGTTCGCCGTCGTCGGGTTCGTCGTCTCCGGCGACGTGCTCGGCGCGCCGGCGAGCACGGCGTTCTGCGCGATCTGCCTGGTCGCGGGCGTGGTGATGGTCCTCGCCGCGGTGCAGGGCGGCAACGCCGCGGCCCAGGTCAACGCCTACCTCGGCGCGGCGCTCATCGTGCTCGGCTTCGTCTGCATGCTGACCATGCACACCGACGGCGCCAACTTCCTCGACGCCTCGATGGCCGACGTGGTGATCCTGTTCGTCGCCGGCGTCGTCGGGCTCGCCGCCGGCTTCTACGGCCGGGTCGGCGAGCCGGTCCACTAGGTGCCTAGCGCTCGCGGGTCACCAGCTGCGGCTTCTGCTTCAGCTCGGACAGCCCGTACCAGGCCAGGTTGACCAGGTGGGCGGCCACCTCGTCGCGCTTGGGCTTGCGCGCCTCCAGCCACCACTGGCCGGTCAGCGCGACCATCCCGACCAGGGCCTGGGAGTAGAGCCCGGCCAGCTTCGGGTCGAAGCCGCGGCCCTTGAACTCGGCCGCCAGCAGGTATTCCACCTGGCTGGCGATGTCGTTGAGCAGGCTGGAGAACGTGCCGCTGGTGCTGGCCACCGGCGAGTCCCGGACCAGGATCCGGAACCCGTCGGTCTCCTGCTCGATGTAGGTCAGCAGCGCCAGCGCCGCCTGCTCGAGCAGCTCGCGCGGGGTGCCGGCGGTCAGCGCGCCGGTGAACACGTCGAGCAGGCGCTGCATCTCCCGGTCGATGACGACCGCGTAGAGCCCTTCCTTGCCGCCGAAGTGCTCGTACACGATCGGCTTGCTCACGCCGGCCCTGGCCGCGATCTCCTCGGTCGAGGTGCCGTCGAAGCCCTTCTCCGCGAACAGCACCCGGCCGACGTCGAGGAGCTGCTCCCGCCGCTCCTTGCCGCTCATCCGCACCCTCTGCCGGCCGCGATCCGGGTCGCTCACCTGGCCAGCCTAGGGGGTTGCGACCGCTGTGCTACGCCCGCCGCCGGCCCGCAGCGGGCCGGGCGGCGGTCGGTACGGCTCAGGCGGCGACGTTCTCGGGCGCGCGCGTCGCCGCGTCGACGCGGCGGGAGGCGATCCGCTCGGCGGTCGGCCACTTGACGTCCCAGACCCAGCCCAGCTTCTCGAAGAACCAGATGACCCGGGCGGAGATGTCGATCTGCCCGCGCAGCACGCCGTGCCGCGCCATCGACGGGTCGGCGTGGTGCGAGTTGTGCCACGACTCGCCGAAGCTGAGGATCGCCAGCGGCCAGAAGTTCGCCGACTTGTCCCGGGCGACGAACGGGCGCTCGCCGATCGCGTGGCAGATCGAGTTGATCGACCAGGTGACGTGGTGCAGCAGCGCGATCCGGACCAGGCTGGCCCAGAAGAACGCGGACAGCGCGCCGGCCCAGGACATCGTGATCAGACCGCCGAGCACGGCCGGCAGGAAGAAGCTGACCAGCACCAGCAGCGGGAACACCTTCTCGATCCGGACGATCGCGCTTGTCGGCCAGCAGGTCAGGAGTGAACCGCTGCTGGTTGGTGTGCTCGACGTCGAACAGCCAGCCGACGTGCGCGAACAACAGGCCCTTCAGCAGCGCCGGCACGGTGTCGCCGTACCGCCAGGGCGAGTGGGGGTCGCCCTCCTTGTCACTGAAGGCGTGATGCCGGCGGTGGTCGGCGACCCAGCGGATCACGCCGCCCTCGACCGACAGCGAGCCGGCGACGGCGAGCGTGAGCCGCAGCCAGCGCTTGGCCTTGAACCCGCCATGGGTGAAGTAGCGGTGGAAGCCGACCGTCACGCCGAGGCCGGACACGAGGTAGAAGGCGATCGCGAGACCGACGTCGACCCAGCTGATGCCCCAACCCCAGGCGACCGCGATCGCGCCGAGCAGGGCCAGGAACGGGACGATCACGATGACGTACAGCAGGGTCTGCTCGACCATGCCCTTGCGCTCGTCGGTCATCGGCTTCGGGCCGCGCGGTGGCGCGGATACGGCAGTCGACATAGGTCCTCCCGGTTGGGATGCAGGGCGGAGGGGCGCTCGGCTGTCGGCCGGACGTCGGAGAGGTTCTTCCCTGGCTACGCCACCGTAACCTACGGATCCGTAACTTTCGACTCCCACATCCGGGACGATCCCGGTACGAGCGGGGCCAGGGCGGTGCTGGACTAGGCTCGGTGCAGGTCCCGTGGGGGATGGGGTAATCGGCAGCCCGCCGGCCTTTGGAGCCGTGCAGTCTCGGTTCGAGTCCGAGTCCCCCAGCACCCTGGGTCGCCCCTGCTCGCGGAGCGCGCGAGCCGGCGGGCGCTGGTCATGCTGGCCGCGGGGGCGACCCCCGCGGACCCCACGTTCCGTTCCGTTCCGGTTTGGTGGTGGGGCCGTTGGGACCGCGCGGTCGTGGTTCCGTTCGGTTCCGGTTTGGTCGGTGGGGCCCCCGCGGGCCGCGCGTTCCGTCGGCGTTCCGTTGGGTCGTCCGGTTCCGGTTGGTCGGTGGGCCGTCGGGGCCGCGCGTCCGTCGTTCCGGCTGTCGGTTGGGGCCCGCGGATCCGCGTTCCGTCGGTTCCGGGTTGTCGGTGGGGGCCCGCGGGCTGCGGGGTCCGGTGGCGGTCCAAGTGGCTGGAGGGCTCGGGTCGGTCTGCCTGGGGTCCGGGGGGCTGGCCCGGCTAGGCTTGACGGGCAAGCGTGCCGTCGGACGCGAGGAGCCTGCTGTGACGGACGCCCACCCGACCGCGGTTGTCGTGCTCGCGGCGGGCGAGGGCACCCGCATGCGCTCGGCCCGCCCCAAGGTGCTGCACGAGATGGCCGGGCGCACGCTGGTGGGCCACGTGCTCGCCGCGGCCGCCCCACTGGGCGCGGACACCACGCTGGTCGTGGTCGGCGCCGGCCGGGAGGCGGTCGCCGCCCACCTCGGCCAGATCGCGCCGGACGCGGTGCCGGTCGTGCAGGCCGAGCAGCGCGGCACCGGGCACGCCGCCCGGGTCGCGCTGGAGGCGGCGCCGGACGTCGACGGGACCGTGCTGCTGCTGCCGGGCGACACCCCGCTGCTGCGGACCGAGACGCTGCGCCGGCTGGTCGAGGAGCACCAGAGCAGCGGCGCCGTCGCCACCCTGCTCACCGCCGTCCTGCCCGACCCGACCGGATACGGCCGGGTGCTGCGCCGGGACGACGGCGCGGTCGCCGCGGTCGTCGAGCACCGCGACGCCACCGAGGAGCAGCGGGCCGTCGACGAGGTCAACACCAGCGTGTACGCGTTCGAGGCCGGCCCGCTGCGGGACGCGCTGACCCGGCTGTCCACCGCGAACGCGCAGGGCGAGGAATACCTGACCGACGTCGTCGGCCTGTTCGTCGCCGCCGGGCTCACCGGTGGCGGCGCTGGTCGCCGAGGCGGTCGAGACCGCCGGGGTCAACGACCGGGTGCAGCTCGCCGCCGCGCACCGGGCGTACAACGAGCGGCTGCTGGAGAGCTGGATGCGCGCCGGGGTGACCGTCGTCGACCCGGCCACCACCTGGGTGGACGCCGAGGTCGAGCTGGCCCCGGACGTGGTCCTGCGCCCGGGCGTGCAGCTGCACGGGCGGACCAGGGTCGCGCGCGGGGCCGAGGTCGGCCCGGACTGCACGCTGGTCGACACCGCCGTCGGCGAGCGGGCCAGGGTGACCCGGGCGCACTGCACCGGCGCCGAGATCGGACCGGACGCGGAGGTCGGCCCGTTCGCCTACCTGCGGCCGGGCGCGGCGCTCGGCCCGGGCAGCAAGGTCGGCACGTACGTCGAGGTCAAGGGCAGCCAGATCGGCCCCGGCGCCAAGGTGCCGCACCTCTCGTACGTGGGGGACGCCACAATCGGCGCCGGCACGAACATCGGCGCCGGGAATATCGTGGCGAACTATGACGGGATCGCCAAGCACCGCACCGTGATCGGCGAGCAGGTGCGCACCGGCAGCGACACCGTCCTGGTCGCACCGGTCACCGTCGGGGACGGGGCGTACACGGCGTCGGGCTCGGTCATCACCGAGGACGTGCCGCCGGGTGCGCTCGGTATCGGCCGGGCCCGGCAGACCAACAAGGCCGGCTGGGTGGCGAAGCGGCGGGCGGGCACGCCCTCGGCCGGAGGCGCGGCCGAGCGGGCCCGGCGGGACGGGGAAGGTGGCGACCCGTGACCGGGAAGGCGCTGCAGGCGCAAAACCGCAAGAGCCTCATCCTGCTCTCCGGCCGGGCCTACCCGGAGCTGGCCGAGCGAGATCGCCGCGAAGCTCGGGGTCGCGCTCACCGCCACCTCGGCGTACGACTTCGCCAACGGCGAGATCTACGTGCGGTACGAGGACTCGGTGCGCGGCAGCGACGCGTTCGTCATCCAGAGCCACACGGCGCCGATCAACACCTGGGTGATGGAGACGCTGATCATGATCGACGCGCTCAAGCGCGCGTCGGCGAAGCGGATCACCGTGGTCACGCCGTTCTACCCGTACTCGCGGCAGGACAAGAAGCACCGCGGCCGGGAGCCGATCTCGGCCCGGCTGATCTCCGACCTGTTCGAGCGGGCCGGGGCCGACCGGATCATGTCGGTCGACCTGCACACCGCGCAGATCCAGGGCTTCTTCGACGGTCCGGTGGACCACCTGTTCGCGCTGCCGCTGCTGGCCGACTACGTCGAGGAGAAATACGCCGGGGCCAAGTTCACGGTCGTCTCGCCGGACTCCGGGCGGCTGCGGGTGGCGGAGCGGTGGACCGACCGGCTCGGCGGCTGCCCGCTGGCGTTCATCCACAAGACCCGCGACCCGCTCAAGCCCAACGAGGTCGTCGCGCACCGGGTGGTCGGGGACGTCGCCGGGCGCAGCTGCATCCTCGTCGACGACATGATCGACACCGGGTCGACGGTCGTCAGCGCGGCCCGGCAGCTCAAGGACGCCGGGGCCGCGGACGTGATCATCGTCGCGACGCACGGCATCCTGTCCGGGCCGGCGATCGACCGGCTGAAGAACGCGCCGATCAACGAGGTCGTGCTGACCAACACGCTGCCGATCCCGCCGGAGCGGCAGATCGACGGCATGACGGTGCTGTCCATCGCCCCGCTCATCGCCCGCGCCATCCGCGAGGTCTTCGAGGACGGCTCCGTCACCAGCCTCTTCGACGGAGCCAGCTGAGAAACACCCAGGTCAGGGGGCCGGGACCGCGGCGGGGCGAGCGGCCCGCGCTGGTGGGCTAGACTTGCGGGGTTGCCCCGGCGAGGGCGTCTGTGGGCGCCGTCATCGACGCGGTGCGTTCCGTGCGCGCCCCTCGCCTTCCGCGCGCGTACGAGGAGAGTCCCACCGTGGCCGACGAGGTCCGCATCCAGGCCGAGCCCCGCACCGAGTTCGGCAAGGGCGGTGCCCGCCGCACCCGCCGGGCCGGCAAGATCCCGGCCGTGCTGTACGGGCACGGCACCGACCCGCGGCACATCGCGCTGCCGGCCCGCGAGTTCGGCCAGGCGATCAGGGGCGGCGCCAACACCCTGCTCACCGTGCAGCTCGACGGCGGCAGCGAGCTGGCCCTGCCCAAGGCGATCCAGCGGCACCCGATCCGCGGCCACTACGAGCACGTCGACCTGCTGCTCGTCCGCCGCGGCGAGAAGGTCACCGTCGAGGTCCGGGTCACGCTGACCGGCGAGGCCACCCGGGAGGGCCTGGTCGACCAGCAGCTGGTCACGCTCACCGTCGAGGCCGAGGCGACCAACATCCCGGACCACTTCGAGATCTCCATCGAGGGCTTCCAGATCGGCGACAACGTGCACGCCGGCGCGGTCGCGCTGCCCGAGGGCACCACGCTCATCGGCGACCCCGACCAGGTCGTCGTCGCGATCCTGGCCGCCCCGACCGCCGAGCAGCTCGACGCCGAGCTGGCCGACGCCGAGGCCGAGGCCGGCATCGAGCGCGACGAGCGGACCGAGCAGGCCGAGGAGGCCCCGGCGGCCACCGACGGGGAGCCGGCGCCCGCCGACGAGTAGTAGATGGACCCATTTCTGGTCGTCGGGCTCGGCAACCCGGGCCCGGCGTACCGGGGGAACCGGCACAACGTCGGCTTCCTGGTCCTCGACCTGCTGGCCGAGCGGGTCGGCGGCCGGTTCTCCAAGCACAAGGCGCGCGCGGACGTCGTCGAGGGCCGGCTCGGCCTGCCGCCGGCGCCGCGCGTCGTGCTGGCCGAGCCCCGCTCGTACATGAACGAGGCCGGTGGCCCGGTGGCCGGGCTGTGCGGGTTCTACAAGATCCCGGTGGAGCGGCTCGTCGTGGTGCACGACGAGCTCGACCTGCCGTACGGGACGCTGCGGCTCAAGCGCGGCGGCGGCGACAACGGCCACAACGGGCTGCGCTCGATCACCCGGTCGCTGGGCAGCCGGGAGTACCTGCGGGTCCGGTTCGGCATCGGCCGGCCGCCGGGCCGGATGGACCCGGC
This sequence comes from uncultured Actinomycetota bacterium, assembly GCA_963770145.1. Lineage (GTDB taxonomy): Bacteria > Actinomycetota > Actinomycetes > Mycobacteriales > CADCTP01 > CADCTP01. The sequence continues at coordinate 176,541 of CAVYOJ010000015.1, forward strand.
CGACTACGTGCTGCGCGACTTCTCCGCGGCCGAGCGCAAGGACCTCGACTTCCACCTCGACCGCGCCGCCGACGCGGTCGAGACCCTGGTCCGCGACGGCCTGGAGTCGGCCCAGAACCGCTACAACGACTGAGCCGTCGGCTGTTCGGCGGCGCGGGCGACGACCGGGCGGACGGCTACCCGGTGTTGCGCAGGCCGGCGGCGATGCCGTTGACCGTCAGCAGCAGCGCGCGGCGCAGCTGGGGATCGACGTCCTCGCCGGCCCGGACCCGGGACAGCAGCGCGACCTGGAGGTAGGAGATCGGGTCCAGGTACGCGTCGCGCACCTGCAGCGTCCGCTTCAGCGTCGGCTGGGTGTCCAGCAGCTCGGCCTCGCCGGTCAGCCGCAGCAGCTCGGCGACGGTCCGGTCGTGCTCGGCCCTGATCCGGTCGAACACCGCCCGCAGCTCGGCCGGGACCAGCGACTCGACGTAGTGCGCGGCGATGCCGAGGTCGGTCTTGGCCAGCGTCATCTCCACGTTGGAGACGAACGCCCGGAAGAAGTGCCACTCGGCGTGCATCTCGTCGATCACGTCGCCCAGCCCGGCGCCGCGGGCGGCGGCCAGCCCGGCGCCGACGCCGAACCAGCCGGGCACGATCTGCCGGGACTGGGTCCAGCCGAACACCCACGGGATCGCCCGCAGCCCGGCCAGCCCCGCCCCGGAGTCGGGCCGCTTCGCCGGCCGGGAGCCGATGTTCATCCAGCCGAGCTGATCCACCGGCGTGGAGGCGAGGAAGTACGCCGGCAGGTCCGGGTCGTCGACCAGCGACCGGTACGCCGCGTACGCCGCGGTCGAGACCACCTCCATCGCCGCGTCCCAGCGGGCCAGCACCTCAGGCGGCTGCCGGGACTCCGCGGTGCAGCGCCGATGCCCGCAGCACCGCGGCCACGGTGAGCTCGAGGTTGTCCCGGGCCAGCGCCGGCAGCGAGTACTTGTCCGAGATGACCTCGCCCTGCTCGGTCAGCTTCATCTCGCCGTCGAGCGTCCCGTACGGCTGGGCCAGGATCGCCTCGTGCGTCGGTCCGCCGCCGCGTCCGACCGTGCCGCCGCGGCCGTGGAACAGCCGCAGCCTGACCCCGTACGCCGCGGCGCAGTCGCGGAGCCGGCGCTGTGCCTTGTGGATCTCCCACTGGGAGGTGGCGATGCCGGCCTCCTTGTTGGAGTCGGAGTAGCCGAGCATCACCTCCTGCACGTCGCCGCGCAGCCGCACCAGCTCCCGGTACGTCGGGTCGTCCAGCAGCCCGCCGAGCAGCGCGTCGGCCGAGCGCAGCTCGTCGACCGTCTCCAGCAGCGGGACGAACCCGAGCCGGGCCACCCCGGACTGCACGTCGACCAGCCCGGCCTCCCGGGCCAGCACCACGGCGGCGAGCACGTCGTCCGCGCCGCGGGTCATCGAGATCACGTACGACTCGATCACCTCGGGGCCGAACCGGTCGAGCGCCTCCCGGATCGTGGTGAACACCGCGAAGGTGCGGGCCGCGGTCCCCTGCAGCGCCGGCGGGTACGGCGAGAGCGGGCGGCCGCCGGCCAGCTCCCTGGTCAGCAGCCGCTTGCGGTACTCCCGGGGCAGGTCCGCGTACCGCCAGGACTCCACCCCGAGCCGGTCGACCAGCGCGCCGACCACCTCGTGGTGCGCGTCGGCGTGCTCGCGCACGTCCATCGTCGCCAGGTGCAGCCCGAACGCGGCGACCGTCCGCTCCAGCTCGGCCAGCGGGCCGTCGGCGACCAGCTCGCCGCGGTGCGCCCGCAGCGAGGCGCCGACGGTCGCGAGCTCGCCGAGCAGCTCGGCGCTGCCGAGGTAGTCGACGCCCGGCTCGTGCGGCGTGCCGGCGGCGAGCCGCTCCCGGGTCGCGACCAGCTTGGCCCGGATGCAGCTGGCCTTCAGCCGGTACGGCTCCTCGGCGTTGCGGCGGCGGGCCCGCTCGTCCAGCCCGCGCACGGTGGCCAGGTCCCGGTCCAGCGAGTCCGCCAGCTCGGGCGAGATCCCGACGATCCGGGTCGAGGAGGCCAGCTCGCGGGTGAGCCGGTCGACCGCCCGCAGCAGCACGTCGATGCCGTGCCCGTGCATGAGCAGCAGCACCTGCTCGGTGACCGCGGCGGTGACGCTGGGGTTGCCGTCCCGGTCGCCGCCGGTCCAGGTGCCGAAGCTCAGCGGCCGGGATCCAGGGTCGAGCCGGGCGCCGTGCGCGCTCGCCTCGTCGGCCAGGTCGGTCAGCAGCCGCGGGACGGTGCCGGCCTCGAGGTCGTCCAGGTAGTAGGTGACGTTGCGGGCCTCCTCCACCGGGTCGGGCCGGTCCACCCGCAGCTCGTCGGTCTGCCAGATGAGGTCGACGACGGTCGGCCAGCCGGCGGTCGTTGCGGCGCCGGGCGGTCGGCGACGGTGACCGGCCGGCCGGCTCGGCCAGCAGCACGTCGCCGACCGCGCGCAGCTCGTCGAGGATCGTGCGGCGGCTGGCCTCGGTCGGGTGCGCGGTGAACACCGGGCGGACCGCGAGCGCGGCCAGCGCCTCGGTCAGCCCGTCCGGGCCGACCTCGCCGGCCACCGCGGTCACCGCCTCGGCCAGCCAGCCGCGCTCCGGCGGGCGGTCGGCGAGCCGGCGGACCCGGTCGACCTGCTCGGCGAGGTTCGCCAGGTAGAAGTACGCCGAGAACGCCCGCACCAGGGAGGTCGCGGTCGGCAGCGGCGCCGCGCCGAGCAGCCGGCGCAGCTCCCGCGAGGGCATCTCGCGTCGCCGGCCCTGTCGTCGGCCTTGGACCTCTTGGTCAGCCCGCGGACGTGCTCGACCAGGTCGAGCAGCGGCTGCCCCTCCTGCCGGACCAGCGACTCGCCGAGCAGGGCGCCGACCCGGCGCACGTCGGCCCGCAGGGCCGCGTCGTCCCCGCTGCCGTGGCCGGGGTCCATGAAGTCGTCCTGCGCGGCCGGCAGCCGTGCGGCCTCCGGCGCGCGCTCGCCGTCGATCCGCACGCCGACCAGTGTCCACGACGGCACCGGAAGTCGGTGACTCGGAGGGTCGCAAGCGGGTGACGAGAGGGCCCCAGGTAGTCCGTTGTGGCTACGTGTATTGTCTTTTCGTTCACCGGAGCCAGGTGCGTCATGCTTCGCAGTCGGATGGGCGTGATACTCCGCGCCTGAAGACGGAGAGTAACTGGAATTGCCCTGATGGCCACTTTCGAGAGAAGCCACGGGGGCAGTTCAGTCATCTCTTCACCGTGCGTGATCCAAGCCGCTATGTTGGGGCTCGCTCTTGGGGGGAACCGTCGTGTTGCTGCCGCATCCGCCGGGCCGAGGGCGTCGTGTGAAAGGTGGTCCGTTGGTGCCAGAGCACCGACGGACGGGGGGTGGGGTGCCGATGAGTGTCCTCGACCGGTCGATCCGGTTCGTCGACGAAGTGTCCGGGGCGGGGGTAGCCCGCCGCCGTAGCTGGGAGCGTCGCTACGCGCGCCTCCTGGTCGGCTACGACGCGGTCGTGGGCGTCGTCGCGGCGATGTCCGCTTACCTGCTGCGGTTCCCGGACGGCTCGCTGTCCTGGGCGTACGGCTACGCGCTGGCGGCCTTCGCCGCGCCGCTGCTCTGGGTCGGCGCGATCGCGCTGTCCGGCGGCTACGAGGCCCGGGTGCTCGGGCTCGGCTCGGAGGAGTTCCAGCGGATCTTCCGCGCGTTCGTCGGTCTGACCGCGACGATCGGCTTCGTCTCGTACGCGCTGAAGGCGGACATCGCCCGCGGCTACATCGTCTGGGCGTTGCCGCTGGCGCTGGTGCTGTCGTTCTTCGGGCACTACGGGTTCCGCAAGCGGATCCACCACGGCCGGTCCCGCGGCCGGTACACCTACCGGGTGCTCGCGGTCGGCGGTGAGGAGTCGGTGGCCGACCTGACCGCGCAGCTGCGCCAGGAGCGCTACTGCGGCATGCAGGTCGTCGGCGCCTGCCTGTCCAGCGGCGACGGTGCCCGGCTGGTCGGGCTCGGCGTGCCGCTGCTCGGCGGGATGGAGGACGTCGCCGAGGCGGTGCGGGTGTCCGGCGCGGACACGGTCGCGGTGGCCGCCGGCGCGAGCGTCGGGCCGGCCCGGCTGCGCCGGCTGTCCTGGCAGCTGGAGGGCACCGACACCGACCTGGTCGTGGCGCCCGGGCTGATGGAGGTCGCCGGGCCGCGGCTGCACATCCGGCCGATGACCGGCCTGCCGCTGCTGCACGTCGAGGAGCCGGAGTTCGCCGGCGCCCGCCGGGTGGCCAAGGCGGTCGTCGACCGGTCGCTGGCGGCGCTGGCGTTCGCTGCTGTCCCTGCCGCTGCTGGTCGTGCTCTGGCTGGCGGTGCGGCTGTCCAGCCCGGGCCGGCGATCTTCAAGCAGGTCCGCACCGGCCGGGACGGCACGCGAGTTCACGCTGCTGAAGTTCCGCTCGATGTACGTCGACGCCGAGAAGCGCAGGGCCGAGCTGGAGGCAGCGCAACGAGCGGTCCGACGGGCTGCTGTTCAAGATCCGGAACGACCCGCGGGTCACCCCGGTCGGCCGCTTGCTCCGCCGCTACTCGCTGGACGAGCTGCCGCAGCTGATCAACGTCATGCAGGGCAAGATGTCGCTGGTCGGGCCGCGGCCGCCGCTGCCGGAGGAGGTCGCGCTCTACCAGGACGACGTCCGCCGCCGGCTGCTGGTCAAGCCGGGGCTGACCGGGCTGTGGCAGATCAGCGGCCGCAGCGACCTGGACTGGGACGAGTCGGTCCGGCTCGACCTGCGCTACGTCGAGAACTGGTCGTTCACGCTCGACCTGATGATCCTGTGGAGGACGATGTCGGCCGTCGTGCGGGGGCGCGGCGCCTACTGACCCCGCGTCCGCGCCCGGAGCCGGTCGGGATGCCGTCGGTGATGCCGGGCGGCTGCGGCCGCCCGGCATCGACGCACGTGACCGGCGCTGCGATCGGTGCGGCCGAGTTCGGAACAACCCGGTGATCGGAGAGGTAGACCTACACGTGGATGACGCGCTGCTGGCCGAGGAGCTGGCCGAGCGGGCCGGTGCGCTGCTGCTGCAGCTGCGCGCCGCCGGCGCGGACGGCAGGACCGGCGACGCGGAGTCGGACGCGTTCCTGCTGGCGGAGCTGGCCGCCCGCCGGCCCGGCGACGCGGTGCTGTCCGAGGAGGCCCGGACCCGGCCGCCCGGCACGCCGCCGACCGGGTCTGGATCGTCGACCCGCTGGACGGCACCCGGGAGTTCGGCGAGGCCGGCCGGACCGACTGGGCCGTGCACGTCGCGCTGTGGGAGCGCGGCGAGCTGGCCTGCGGCGCGGTCGCGCTGCCGGCGCGCAGCGCGGTGCGCTCGTCCCGGACGCCGGTCCCGCCGCCGGCCCGGGCGGCGCGTGCGGCGGATCGCGGTCAGCCGGACCCGGCCGCCGGCCTGGGCCCACCCGGTGGCCGAGGAGCTGGGCGCCGAGCTGGTCCCGATGGGCTCGGCCGGGGCGAAGGTCGCCGCCGTGCTGCGCGGCGAGGTCGACGCCTACGTCCACGACGGCGGCCAGTACGAGTGGGACTCCGCCGCCCCGGTCGCGGTGGCGCGGGCCGCCGGGCTGCACGCCAGCCGGGTCGACGGGTCGCCGCTGCGTTACAACCAGCCGGATCCGTGGGCGCCGGACCTGCTCGTCTGCGACGCTGGGGTGGCGGACCGGGTGGTGGGGCTGATCGGCCGGCACCGGACGACGACCGAGGGAGCACGCACGCGATGACCGACCCCCAGCGGTACCAGCTGTCCCAGCTGCAGACGCTGGAGGCCGAGGCCATCTACATCATCCGCGAGGTGGTGGCCGAGTTCGAGCGGCCGGTGCTGCTGTTCTCCGGCGGCAAGGACTCCATCATGATGCTGCGGCTGGCCGAGAAGGCGTTCTGGCCGGCGCGCATCCCGTTCCCGGTCATGCACGTGGACACCGGCCACAACTTCCAGGAGGTGCTCGACTTCCGGGACCGCCGGGTCGAGGAGCTCGGCGTGCAGCTGGTGGTCGCGAGCGTGCCGGAGGCCATCGACAACGGCTCGGTGGTCGAGCCGCCGGACGGCACCCGCAACCGGATCCAGACCCCGGTCCTGCTGGACGCGCTGGAGAAGCACCGGTTCACCGCGATCTTCGGCGGCGCCCGCCGGGACGAGGACAAGGCCAGGGCCAAGGAGCGGATCTTCTCCTTCCGCGACGACTTCGGCCAGTGGGACCCGAAGAACCAGCGGCCGGAGCTGTGGTAGCTCTACAACGGCCGGATCCACGCCGGCGAGAGCATCCGGGTCTTCCCGCTGTCCAACTGGACCGAGCTCGACATCTGGCAGTACATCGAGCGGGAGGACATCGAGCTGCCGTCGATCTACTTCGCGCACGAGCGCGAGGTGTTCGACCGCCGCGGCATGCTCTACGGCGTGCATGCGTTCTGCCGGCCGCGCGACGGTGAGGAGGTCACCGCCGCCGGGTCCGCTACCGGACGGTCGGCGACGCCAGCCTGACCGCCGCGGTGGAGTCCGACGCGGACACGGTGGAGAAGATCATCGACGAGGTCGCGGCGACCCGGATCACCGAGCGCGGCGCCACCCGCGGCGACGACAAGTTCAGCGAGGCCGCGATGGAGGACCGCAAGCGCGAGGGGTACTTCTAGAGATGGACATGCTGCGGTTCGCGACGGCGGGGTCCGTCGACGACGGCAAGAGCACGCTCATCGGCCGCCTGCTCTACGACTCCAAGTCCATCTTCGCCGACCAGCTCGAGGCGGTCGAGCGGGCCAGCAAGGAGCGCGGCGAGGACTACGTCAACCTCGCGCTGCTCACCGACGGCCTGCGGGCCGAGCGGGAGCAGGGCATCACGATCGACGTCGCGTACCGCTACTTCGCGACGCCGAAGCGGAAGTTCATCATCGCCGACACCCCGGGGCACATCCAGTACACCCGGAACATGGTCACCGGTGCCTCCACCGCCGACCTGGCCCTGGTGCTGGTCGACGCCCGCAAGGGCATCGTCGAGCAGAGCCGGCGGCACGCGTTCCTGGCCACCCTGCTGCGAGGTGCCGCACCTGGTGCTGTGCGTGAACAAGATGGACCTGGTCGACTACTCCGAAGAGGTGTTCAACCGGATCCACGACGAGTTCACCGCGTTCGCCACCAAGCTGCACGTGCCGGACCTGACCGTGATCCCGGTGTCCGCGCTCAAGGGCGACAACGTGGTCACCCGGTCCGCGAACATGCCCTGGTACGACGGGCCGTGCCTGCTGCACCACCTCGAGCACGTGCACGTCGCCAGCGACCGCAACCTCATCGACGTCCGCTTCCCGGTGCAGTACGTGATCCGGCCGCAGTCCGACGCCTGGCACGACTACCGCGGCTACGCCGGCCAGGTCGCCAGCGGCGTGCTCAAGCCCGGCGACGAGGTGATGGTGCTGCCGAGCGGGCTGACCACCCGGATCGCCGCGATCGACACCGCCGACGGCCCGGTCGAGGAGGCGTACCCGCCGATGTCGGTGACCGTGCGGCTGGACGACGACCTCGACGTGTCCCGCGGCGACATGATCTGCCGGCCGCACAACGCTCCGATGGTCACCCAGGACGTCGACGCGATGGTCTGCTGGATGGTGGACAAGCCGCTGCGGGCGGGCGCCAAGCTGGCGCTCAAGCACACCACCCGGTCGGCCCGGGCGGTGGTGCGCGAGCTGCGCTACCGGCTGGACGTCAACACCCTGCACCGGGACGAGGAGGCCGGCGAGCTGGGGCTCAACGAGATCGGCCGGGTCAGGCTGCGGACGACCCAGCCGCTGTTCGCCGACGAATACCGGCGCAACCGGACCACCGGCGGGTTCATCCTCGTCGACGAGGCGACCAACGCCACCGTCGGCGCCGGCATGATCCTCGAGGGCTAGCGATCGTTAGCGCCCGACCCGCGAGGCGAGTCAGGCGGCCGTGGTCGTCGCGGCACGGGAGACCGGCTTGACGTGGGCGAAGGCACTGCGGGCGTTCCAGGTGGGGAAGGCTCGCACCAGCCACGAGGGGCCATGGAGCTGGATCCGGCCGCTGCGGGTGGCCTCGGCCCAGCTGAGCTGGCCGGCATGCCACTTGACGAACGCCTCGGCTTCCGCCGCGACGTAGAGATCCTCGTCGAGGCCGCGGTACGTCTTGCAGATCTCGGTGTCTCCGCGCTCGATCAGCAGCCAGTACCACTCGGGGCGCTGGCGGCCGGTGAAGTCGAAGCGGATGACGACGCGTCGATCCGGCAGCCGGTCCCGGCGCAGCATGTTGCACATCGACCACAGGGCCACGAAGGGATCGAGGTGCTCGGGGGCGATCTCGAGCCAGGCGGCACCCCACTCGCCGAGCGACACGCAGACCTTGAACAGGTCGTGGCCGGCGGGCGTGAGCTCGTAGTGGCGCCCCCGCCCGGCCGGCTTGGGTGCCGACTCGACGATGTCGAACCGCTCGAGCTGCTTGAGCCGCTGCGAGAGCAGCGTGCGGGAGAGCCCGGGCGCGCCCTCCAGGATCTCACTGAAGCTCCCGCAACCCAGGGACAGGTTGCGGATGATCAGCGGCGTCCACCGCTCGGCGAAGATCTCCGCGCCACGGGCGACGGGGCAGTACTGGCCGTAGGTCCGCACCACGCCAGTGTCGCGCCGTGCCCATGGGGCGGGAAGTCCAGACAGTGGACTTCACGGCCGGGATCCTCGGTGCTGCACTCGGGGCTCTCGACAGCGGACGGCCGACGACGGCACCGACCACGGAGCCGGCCGGCCACCCGGGCGAGGAGGTCATCGCCATGCAGATCGACGGGTTCCGGGGCCAGCTGATCACCGCTGACCACGCCGACTACGACACCGCCCGAGCCGTGTGGAACGGCGCCATCGACCGGCGCCCGCGCGTGATCGCCCGATGCGGCGGGACCGCGGACGTGGTCGCGGCCGTCCGCTTCGCCCGCGACCACGACCTGGACATCGCCGTACGGGGCGGGGGCCACAACGTGGCCGGCACCGCGGTGTGCGACGACGGGATCGTCATCGACCTCTCGGCGATGCGGGCCGTCTGGGTCGACCCCACCGGCCGCACAGCCAGGGTGCAGGGTGGCGCTCTCTGGGGCGACGTCGACCACGAGACGCAGGCCCACGGGCTGGCCACCACCGGCGGCATCGTGGGCCACACCGGCGTCGCCGGGCTCACGCTGGGCGGCGGCATCGGCCACCTCATGCGCAGGTACGGGCTCACCGTCGACAACCTGCTGGCCGCCGAGGTGGTCACCGCCGAGGGCGGCGTCATCCGGGCATCAGCCGACGATCACCCCGACCTGTTCTGGGCGCTGCGAGGCGGCGGCGGCAACTTCGGCGTCGTCACCTCGTTCCGGTTCGCTCTGCACTCCCTCGGCCCGACGGTGCTGGCCGGATCCGTCTTCTGGGCCGCCGATGACACCGTCGACGTGCTGCGCTTCTACCGGGACTTCGCCGCCGAAGCTCCCGACGAGCTCGGCACCGTGGTCAGGCTCGGCACCGTTCCCCCGCTGCCGACCATCCCCGACGAGCTGCACTGGCGGCCGGCCCTCGCCGTCTCCTGCTGCTACGCCGGCGCCGTCGACGACGGCGAACGGGCGGTGCGGGCCCTTCGCCGGCTCGGGACGCCGCTGGTGGACCTGCTCGAACCCAAGCCGTACGTCGACCACCAGAGCGGCCTCGACGACACCGTCCCGCACGGCTGGCACTACTACTGGAAGACCGCGAACCTCGCCGGCCTCTCCGACGACGCCATCGCGGTCATCGCCGATCACGCCTACGCGGCCGGCTCACCGCTGACGTACTCGGCGATGTTCCACCTGGGTGGCGCCGTCGCCCGGGTCCCCGCCGACGCCACCGCCTACGCCGGTCGCGGCGTGGCCCACAGCATCATCATCGACGCGGTGTGGCTGCCAGCCGACGCCGGCGAGCAGGCCGCCGCCGAGACCGCGTGGGCGCAGCGGTTCCTCCGCGCTCTCCAGCCGCACAGCGCCACCGGCGTCTACGTCAACTTCCTCGACGCCGACGACGACACCAGCCGCGTCCGGGAGGCGTACGGCGATCACACCTACCGGCGACTCGCCGAGGTGAAGGCCAAGTACGACCCCGACAACGCCTTCCACCACAACAAGAACATCCGCCCTGGCTGAGCCGGGCCGGAGACCTCAGCGGTGCTCGGGAACCGGGAACGGGTCGAGCACCGACAGGTCGCGCATGCTGTAGCCGTAGCGGCGGGCCCGGTCCTCGTACGCGCGGACCAGGCCGGTGGTAGCGCAGGTACGGCAGCGGCGCGCGGGCGGTCGACCAGGCCGCCCACTGCGCCTCGTACCGGCTGCTGCGGTGGCCCTGCAGGGTGTCCGGCGGGATCGGCCCGTCCAGGCCGAGGAACTCGCCGATCCCGGCGAGCGTCTCGACCGGCCGGCCGACCAGGTCCTCGTACTTGACCACGTGCAGGTTGCGCACCGCCGGCGCGTCCGCGGTGAACAGGTCGTGCGCGGTGAACCAGTGCTCGGCCAGCCGGCGCAGCCGCATCTTCCTGGCCCACTTGCGGGTGGACAGCGTCACGACGACCGGGTGCCGGACGACCATCACGAAGTACGCGTCCGGGAACAGCGCCTGCAGGAACCGGGTCATCAGCAGGTTCGGCGGGCTCTTCTCCACCAGCACCGGCCGGCTCAGGTCCCAGTGCGGCCGCCAGGCGTCCAGCAGCCGCTCGGCCGGCGTCCGGGGTGACCAGCGGCGAGTCCTCGGTCAGGTGCGCGGCCGGGGTGAACGCGAACTGCCCGGCGCCGCCGTAGTCGCGCACCCGCGGGTAGACGGTTTGCAGGTGCTGGCCCTCGTCCTCGCGGGCGCCGGTGCCGGTGAACCCGCTCACCTGCGGGTGGGCGGCCAGCGTCCGGGCCAGCGGGGTGGTGCCGCTGCGGTGCAGCCCGCCCACGAACACCAGCCGGTGATCGTCCACGCCCTAGTTCCCCCACCCGAACCCGCTCCGACGTGGGGACTCTAGTCCATCGCTGGTCGCTGGCCCGGTGGGACCGAGCGTGCGCGTCCGGTAACCCCATTAGGCCGGTCGTGTGTACCTAACCGGACACGTCCCCCCTCGGGGTGGCTGCTCCTTGTGACCGGTCTTGTAAGGGGCTATGGTCCCGCAAGCCCTTCGGGAGGACTCCTGCCGGGGGCTGCTGATCGCGGGCTTTGCCCAGGTTCGGTGCCCAGGCAGGGGCGTGCGGTCAGTGAGCAGTTCGTCGCAATGTTGCGGCTTCCGCTCGCGCCAAGCTAACCACAGGCGAAGACGCACGCCGGGAGAGGAATCAATGGGTCACGGCTCGCGCCACAGACGGCCCGCACCGGGTCGCCGGCACGAACGTACGCAGGACGGTCGGCAGGTCGCGCCGACCACTTCCCCCAGGAGGAGCGGTTCTCGCGCCGCCAAGTTCGTCGGGGCCACCGTCGCGCTCTCGCTCGGCGCCGGGGTCACCGCGGTCATGGCCGGCGCCGTTGACAAGGGCTCGGCCCCCACGTCGCTGCGGGTCTCCGCCAACGCGGACACGTACGTCTACCAGGAATATCCCGGCGAGAACCGGGGCGCGGCGACCAAGCTCACCGCGAGCAACCAGGCGAAGCTGCACACCCGCAGTTACGTCAAGTTCACGGTTCAGGGCGTGCCGGCGGGCGTCACCCCCAAGGCCCACCTGCTGCTGTCCTCGGACCGTAACCAGCCGAGCGCCGTCGAGCTGCACGCCGTCGCCGACACCGGCTGGAACGCGATGTCGATGACCATGCGCAACGCGCCGGCGGTGGGCGCCCTGGTCGCCACCGCGAAGCCGGCCGCCCGGCAGACGTCGCTCGACTTCGACCTGACCGGGGTCGTCAAGGGCAACGGCACCTACTCGTTCGCCGTGGTCGCGCCCCAGGCCGGCACGGTCTCCGCGGTGTTCGCCAGCGAGCACGGTGCCGACGGTCCGGCGCTGGCGCTGGACTGGTCCGGCACCGCGGGCAAGCCCGCCCCGGCGCCGTCCTCGGCCGCCCCCACCCAGCCCGCCCTGCCGTCGATGTCGCCGCTGCCGACATCGCCGAGCAAGCCGGCTCCGTCCTCGAGCAGCAGCACGCCCGCGCCGGCCCCGGGGCCGGGGCACCCGTCCACCGGCGGCACGCTGTTCGGCACCAGCCTGTGGACCGGTGACGGCTCCAACGCCGCGCAGGCGCTGGCCCGGGAGAGCAACGCGTTCGGCCGACCGGACATCGTCCGGACCTACTACACCGGCATGCCCGCGGCCTGGCCCGGCTCGGCCGGCGTCAGCGGCGGCCCGGTGGCGGTCTCGTTCAAGGCCGCGCCGAAGGACGTCATGTCCGGCCGGCTGGACGGCCAGTTCGCCAACTGGTTCGCCAGCGCGCCGAAGGACCGGCCGATCTTCTGGTCGTACTTCCACGAGCCGGAGAACGACGTGGAGTCCGGCTCGTTCACGACCGCGGACTACCGGGCGGCCTGGGTGCACCTCGCCGGGCTGGCCGACCGGGCGAACAACCCGCAGCTGCGGTCGAACCTGATCCTCATGTGCTGGACGCTCCAGCCGGGCTCGCACCGCAACTGGCAGGACTACTTCGCCGGTGCGAGCGTGATCGACACCATCGGGTGGGACTGCTACAACAAGTCCTTCTCCAAGGGCTCGTACGGCGACCCGGCGTCGATGCTCGGCACGGCCGTCGCCACCTCCAAGGCGGCCGGCGTCAACTGGGCCGTCGCGGAGCTCGGCAGCAAGATGGCCTCCGGTGACAGCGGCGCCGGCCGGGCCGCCTGGCTGACCAAGATCGGCAGCTACGCCCGCGCCAACGGCGCCGCCTACATCACGTACTTCGACTCGACCGTCGGCGGCGACTTCCGCCTGCTCGACGCGGCGAGCAAGAACGCGTGGCGTCAGGTGATCGCCGGCTAGGACCGCACGACGACGGAGGCCCCGGGGATTCCCCGGGGCCTCCGTCGCTTCCTGCTCAGATGCCGCGGCCGCGGGCGTTGAGCTCCCGCACCACCCGCTCGCCGGAGACGGCCTTGGTCGCCACCGCGAGCGCCAGCAGGATCCGCGGCTCGATCGGCCGCAGCCAGGCCGTCCGCGCCGCCCACCGCACCGCCGCGCCGCGGTGCCCCTGGGCCGCCTCGGCGAAGGCGATCTGGCCGCTCAGCCGGGCCGCGCCGGCCCGCTCCCGGTAGAAGTCCGGGTACGTCGCCAGCAGCCGCTGCAGGGCCGCGGAGACGGTCGCCCACCGGCCGGTGAAGTAGGACTTCGGGTGCCAGAGCACCTCGACCAGCACGGTCGGCAGCGACCGCACCGGCGCGACCCTGGCCGCCCGCAGCAGCAGCTCGTAGTCCTCGGCGTAGCTGCCCGGCAGTGCCTCGTCCACCAGCCCGATCTCGTCCAGCAGCGAGCGCTGGATGAGGAACGTCGAGGGATGCAGCTCGGTCAGCCGGTCCCGCAGCAGGTCGGCGAACGTGACCCGGTCCATCGGCAGCGTGCGCTCGACGACGCGCTCGCCGTAGCGGACCTGGATGCCGCAGCCGACGAACCGCGCCTGCGGGTCGGACCGGAACACCTCGACCTGGCGGGACAGCTTGCCCGGCAGCCAGCGGTCGTCGTCGTCGCAGAACGCGACGAGCTCGGTCTCGGCCAGCGCGATGCCGGAGTTGCGGGCGCCGGCCAGGCCGGGGGAGCGGACGTTGCGGGTGACCGTCACGGTGTCCCGCTCCAGCGCGCGGTCCGGCTCGGTGCCGTCGTGCACGACCACGCAGCGCACCTCGCCCCCGTAGTCCTGGGCCAGCACGGCGTCGACCGCGGTGCGCAGCAGCGCCGGCCGGTCCCGGGTCGGGATCACCACGGTGACCGCGGGCAGCGGACGGGAGCCGGTGCTCTCGGCCGCGGCGGCCGGCAACCCGGTCACTTGCCGTTCCGCACGTGGTAGCCGTAGTTGGCCAGCGGCCACGCGGTCAGCGCGGAGACCTGCAGCCGCGCGGTCGACGGCATCTCCCGCCGCCAGGCCTCGTCGGTACGCAGCGTCAGCCGGCCGGTGGAGAACCGCATCGGGTTGCCGCCGATCGTGTGGCTGGCGCCGAGCTCGGCGCTGTCGGAGTGCAGGAAGCGCAGCGCCTCCTCGTCCGCCGGCAGCCCCAGGTAGCTCAGCACGTCGCCGAACACCAGGCTGGGCGCGGCCAGCAGGTCCTCGTACCGGAGCCGGTGCACCGGGGTGCCCAGCCGGCCGAGCAGGTCGAACAGCGTGTTGTTCGCGGCCCAGAGCACCGCGGACCGGGCCGGCGAGTAGCGCGGCATGTAGACCTCGTCGTCCGCGACCTCGGTCCGGCGCACCTGCTTGGACCAGGAGTACGCCACCCCGCGGCTGTCCCTGACCATGTGCAGCACCCGCAGGTCGAGATCGGCGGCCCGGCGCAGTGCGTACGCCAGCGAGGCGTGCTTGCTCGCGTCGACCAGCACGTTGTCGCCGGTGACCGCGGCCACCCCGCGGTAGAGCCGGCGGTAGAGGTCGCAGTAGTCGTCGAGCGCGCGGGCGTGCTTGGCCGAGGCGGCCGGGGCGGCCAGCCGCGGCACGTACCGGGTCCGGTCGACGGCGGCCTTCACCGCGAGCACGCGGTCGACGTCGAGCTGGTCCCAGCCGCCGAACGCGGCCTCGCCGACCGCCTGCCAGTGCGGGCAGCGGGAGAACGGCTCGCCGCAGCCGCAGCGCTCGTCGTCGCGCAGCCCGCGCTGCCACAGGTGCACCGACTCGCCGACCGCGCTGACCCCGGGGATCTCGTTGAGCATCCGCTCCAGCAGCGTCGAGCCGGACCGGCCGAACCCGCCGAGGAACGCGATCCGGGGTCGCTCCGGCGCCGGCGGCGTGGTCGCGCCGACCGGCAGCAGCCCGTCGACGAGCGCGCCGAGCCGCCGGGTGGTGGCGACGATCTCGGCCGGCAGCTCGGCCGCCGGCCCGCGCCCGGCCGCCGCCGCCGCGTCCAGCGCGGCCCGCAGCGCCGGCTCGTCCTCGGCCACCGTGACCAGCCCGCTGGCGCCGAGCCGGCGGGAGAACAGCTGCTGGTGGTCGTCGACGTGCTCGTCCCGGGCCGGGTCGCGCGGCACCACGATCGGCGGTGCCCGGCCTTGCGGGCCTCGGAGATCGTCGCCGGGCCGCCGTGGCTGACCACGACGTCGGCCTGCGCGATCTCGGACTGCACCTTGTCCCAGTCCAGGTACGGCTGGCCGGCGGCCACCTCCGGCGGGCGGGAGGTCCCGTGCTGCACGAGCACGTCGGCGCCGCGGTCGGCGGCCCAGCGGTCGATCCAGCCGACCAGCCGGTCGAACCGGTGGAAGTCGGTCCCGACCAGGACCAGCACCCGGGCGCGCTGTGCCGCCGGGCGGCGGGCTGCGCGCCCCGCGCGCGCTCACAGCAGCGGTCCCACGACGACGGAGCCCGGGTAGAACTTCCGCTGCTCCTCCCACTGCACCAGGAACAGCCGGGTGAACGGGCGGCAGAGCCGGCCGGTGAGCGTCGGCGAGTCGATCCGGTCGTACACCTCGAGGTAGACGGTCGGGATCCCGCGCAGCCAGCCGAGCACGAAGAACGGCACCGCGACACCGGCGCCGGTGGACACGATGACCGACGGCTTCACCGCGCGCAGCAGCCGGAACGCCAGCCCGGTGTTCCGGATCAGGTTGGGGATGTTGCGGGTGGTCGGGTAGTGCGCCCAGGCCACCCGCTCGCCGGGCAGCTGCGACTTGGCGTCCGGTGTCGGGAACGTCACCCAGGCCCGGTCCCGGTCACCCCACCAGGACCGCAGCGCGAGCAGCTGGGCCAGGTGCCCGCCGCTCGACCCGACCAGCAGCACCGGACCCGTACCCGCCGGCACCCGCGCCATCGTCGCCGCCGCTCCGGCAGCCGTCATCCTGTCTACCCCCTGCACGGCGTCCGGTCCCGCGTCGCCCGCATCCCGCGGGCCCCGGTACGCCACCCCGCCCGGCAATCTACCGTGACGGCGTCTTCCCGGCGGCGCGCCGGCCACCGGACGGTGAACTCCACCACCCGCGTCAGCGACCGGTCGGCAGTCGTCTGGTGTTGAAGTACGGCTCGGCCAGCAGGTCGCCGAACCGGCCGACCGCGGCGCCCTTCAGCGCCAGTTGCGCGCGCGGTCCCTTGGACTTGTCGTTCGAGTCGAAATAGACCAGCGCCTTGATCGACGGGTTGTCCTGCGCGGTCTTCTGCGCCTGGTCGAGCCAGGCGGTCTGGCCGCCGGGGAACTGGTCCGAGGTCGCCCACTCGCCGATCATGATCGGCTTGCTCGGGTGACCCTTGGCCCAGCCGAGGAAGCCGGCCGCGGCCTCCTCGAACGTGTCGAGCTTCTGGCCCGTGTAGACATCGGCGCATAACCAATCGACGTCCGAGTCGCCTGGATAATACGGCGCGGCGCGGTCGGTGTCGGAGAATCCGGCCGCGGTGGGGCACCAGACCCAGGAGACGTTGGTCGCGTGCTCCTCGGCGAAAATGGCCCTGATGTGCCGCCAGGCGGCGATGAAGTCCTGCGGGGTCCAGATGCTCGCCTGCAGGTTGGGCCGGTCCATCTCCCAGCGCCAGCGCAGGAAGATCGGCTTGCCGAGCGCCTTGACCGCGCGGGCCCGCTGCCGGATCAGGTTGTCGTACCGGCCGGACTGGATCACCCGCGTGTCGGTGCCGGCCCAGGACAGCAGCAGCATCCGGCCGCTGTCGACCGCCCACTTGTCGGTGGCGTCCGGGAACTCGTCGTCCCACGGGTGGTAGGTCTGGACGATGTCGAGCTGCCGGCCGGTCGCCTTCTCGAACGCGGTGACCGCGTCGATCCGGCCCTGCGGCGTGTAGTCGGTGTCCGGCTGGACGTACGCGCCGAGGTAGGCGCCCTCGGCCGGCGGCCGCGGACCCCCGCTGGGCTGCGGCTCGCTCGCCGGCGGGGTGGTCCCCGGGGTCGGGCCGCCGAGCCCAGTGGTCTCGGGGTGGTTCACCACGGTGAGGACCGCGGCGACCACCGCGACGATCGCGACGAGCACCCCGGCGACGGCCACCAACCGCCAGTGCCGGCGGCCCCAGGCCGCGCCGCCGCTGAGCCGATGCTCTGAACCCACTCCCCGATCCCCTCACCCGAGCGTGCCTCACCCGTGCGGCCCGGCCGGCGCCCGGTCCGCGCGGGCGTCAAGCCTTCCACATGTGCAAGCCCAGTATCGGCCGGCCGGCCTACCGGCCCCCGATCAGGGGACGGTGCCGGCATGCCACCCACTAAAGTCCAGCCGGAGTATGCGCAGCGTGAGGGGGAGCCGGATGACAACCGCCGTGCCGGTGGCGTTCGTGGGGGGTCACGGACGCAGCGGCAGCACCCTGCTGTCCAGGGTGCTGGGCGCCGTGCCGGGGTTCGTGACCGTCGGCGAGCTCTGCTACCTCTGGGACCAGGGCGTGGTCATGGACCGGATGTGCGGCTGCGGCAAGTCGTTCTCCGAGTGCGAGTTCTGGACCGCGGTCGGCAAGGAGGCGTTCGGCGGCTGGGACCAGGTCGACGCCCGCGCGCTGCTCACGCTGCGCAAGGCGGTCGAGCGGGTCCGCTACACGCCGCTGCTGTCCGCGCCGGCGCTCGCGCCCGACTACGCCCGCAAGCTGCGGGAGTACGCGGCGGCGATGTCGAAGGTCTACCACTCGGTCCGTACGGTCAGCGGGGCGGACGTGGTCGTGGACACCTCGAAGTACCCGTCCTCGGCGTACCTGCTGCGGCACGTGCCGGACGTCGAGCTGAAGCTCGTGCACCTGGTCCGATCGGTGTACGGGGTGTGCTACTCGTGGTCGAAGACCGTGGCCCGGCCGGACCGGGACGGCAAGCCGATGCCGCAGTACCCGCCGACCCGGACGGCGGTCGAGTGGTCGGCGTTCAACTTCCTGCTCGACGCGTTGCGGCTGCGCGGGGTGCCGACGCGGCTCGTGCACTACGAGGAGTTCGTGGCATCGCCGCGGGCCGAGCTGGCCGCGATCGTCCGGTTCCTCGGCCGCGAGGTGTCCGACGCCGACCTGGCGTTCGTCGGGGAGTCGAGCGTCGAGCTGCCCCGGGACCACAGCGTCGCCGGCAACCCGATGCGGTTCCGGTCCGGGACGGAGCAGCTGCGCCTGGACGAGGCCTGGCGCACGGAGCTCGACCCGCGGGCGCGCCGGCTGATCAGCGTGGTCAGTGGGCCGGCGATCCTCCGCTACGGCTACGCGAGCGACCTGCGCCGCCCCGCCTGAGCTAGGCGCGGTGCCGGCCGCGGCCTGATCGCGCCGGCCGCGTCCCGCTGCGCGCGCCGGCCGGCGGTGCCGCCAGCACCGGTCGGGCCGGCCGGGGGCTGCCCGCCGGGTCCGGCGTCCCGTTCGGGCCGCCGCCCGGTCCGCCGGGCCCGCCGCGCCCGCCGCCGGACTCGCCGCCGGGCCCGCGCTTGCGGCGCCGGCCGGCGAGGAACGCGTCGAGCATGAGCGGGCCGCGGAACAACCACAGCCCGACCGCCCACAGCAGCACCGCCACGGTGGTCGCGATCAGCGCCGGCACCAGGTGGTCGCCGCCGACGACCCGGGCCACCGCCGCCACCGGCACCACCGCGACCGTGCAGATCAGCACCGCGAGCACGCTGGACCGGCCGACCGGGTGCAGCCCGATCGCGAACACCAGCTGGCCGAGCGGCACCAGGTTGGCGACCAGGATCGACACCGCCCACCCGATCGCCGCGCCGAGGATGCCGATGTGCGGCAGCAGCAGCAGGTCGAGCCCGAGCTGGACGACCAGCGCCAGCACCGCCTTGGCCAGGTTCCAGGTGCTCTTGCCGGCCATCATCAGCACGGTGTCGACCTGGCCGCTGGCCGTGGCGACCAGCATGGCCGCGCAGAGCACGACCACGACGTCGGTCGCGCTCGCGTACTTGTGCCCGAAGATGCCGAGCAGCGCCGCCGGGAACGCGCCGACCAGCAGGTAGAGCGGCCAGGTGGTGAGCACCAGCCAGCCGGTCGTGGTCCGGTAGAGCAGGCCGGCCTCGTCGAGGTCCCGGCGGGCCAGCGCGGCGGACAGCCTGGGCTGCAGCGCGACCGAGATCGCCTGGTTGCCGAGCTGCCCGACGACCAGGAACCGGGTGGCCGCGGCGTACAGCGCCGCCTGCACCGGGCCGAGGATCGCGATCACCAGCAGCACGTCGGCCCGCTGCAGGCCGACCTGGGTCAGCGAGATCAGCGCCCGCGGGCCGGTGAACCGCCAGTATTCGGACCGGGTGAAGCCGGACGGCTCGGCGTCCGAGCGGCGGCGCCGGTTGTCCCGCGCCAGCCGCCGGACGGGCAGCCCGGACAGGATCGTCGCCGGCAGGTACGGCACGGTCCAGGCCAGCACGAGCAGCAGCACGTTGTGCGTGGGCGCGGCCAGCACGACGAGCATGAGCTGGGCGAGCGGCCGGCCGATCCGCTCCACCATCACCGTGGTGCGCATCCGGCCGAACCCGCGGGTGATCGACTGGAGCACGTCGCCGAGCGCCGCGAACGGCAGCACGAGCCCGGACAGCCGCAGCACCAGGACCGCGTCCGGGCTCGGGTCGCGGCCGACCGCGAGGTCGGCGATCTGCGGCGCGAACAGCAGCAGGCCGAGCCCGAGCAGGCAGGAGACCAGCACCGTCGGCCGGATCGACAGCCGCACGCACTCGGCCACCTCGGCCGGCGAGCCGAGCAGCCGCAGCCGGGGCAGGAAGTAGATCGCGCCGCCGCCGGTGCCGACCCGGCCGACCGTGGCCAGCAGCAGCACCAGCGAGGTGATCGAGAAGAAGATGCCGGCGTTGGCCTGGCTCATCGACCGGGCCACCACGACCGACAGCAGCAGGTTGGCGACCGTGGTCACGCCGGCGCCGGCGAGGTTGGCGCCGCCGCCGCGGGCGACCGCCTGCACGCTCGAGCGCGAGTCGCGCGGCGGGCCGCCCTGCTCCGGGTCCGGCACGGTCGCGGGCAGCGCCGGGTCGGGCAGCGGCGCGTCCGGCACCGCGGGCGCCATCGACGGCAGGGCCAGCCGGACGGTGGCCTCCGGGTCCAGCTGCACCGTCGCCTCCGGGTCGAACCCCGGCGGGTGCGTGCTGGTCACACCCCAGACTGTCACACGGAGCGGAACCGGCGGATCCGTTCGGCGCACCGCTGGACCAACCTCACCGCGATGACGCAGAGCAATCCAAATACCACTGACCGTGCGCCGTGAAAGTTGTCAAGGCTCACCTGTGCGCGCCGCGGCGATCGTCTATGTTGTCGGGGCGAGTCCGGGTGGGGCCGGACCATTCTTGGGGGATTCATCAGTGCTCACTAAGCGCGTCATCGCTGCCCTGGCGGCTGCGGCGACGGCGGTCAGCATGGCCACCGTGGCCACGCTCGCCGTCGGCGCCGACACCGCCGGTGCCGTCAGCACGAGGCAGACCAGCCTGGTCGGCACCGTGCCGATGGCCGGCACGCCGAACATCGGCGACGGCTCGGTCCAGGCCTTCACCCAGGTCGGCAACAAGGTCTTCGTCGGCGGCAACTTCACCTCGGCGACCCCGTCCGGGTCGACCACCGCGGTGACCAGGACCGACCTGCTGGCGGTCGACGCGACCACCGGCGCGCTCGACACCGGGTTCGCGCCGACCCTCGACGGCCAGGTCAACGCGCTGCTGCCGGGCCCGAACCCGAACACCGTGTACGTCGGCGGCGCGTTCAACAACGTCAACGGCACGAAGTTCAAGGGCATCGCGCTGCTGGACACCACGACCGGCGCGCTGGTCCCGGGCTTCAAGTTCCCGCCGATGAACGGCGTGGTCAACGACATCGCGCTGGCCGGCGGCCGGCTGTTCATCGGTGGCACGTTCACCACGCTCGGCCCCAACTCCCGGCCCGGCCTCGGCACGCTGAACCCGACCACCGGCGCGGTCGACGCGTACATGACGATCGCGGTGGCCGGGCACCACAACTACCCGCACTTCGACGCGACCGGGAAGCCGGTCGGGGCGCAGGCGCCGGTGGGCGTGTCCAAACTGGACATCACGCCGGACGGCAGCCGCATGGTCATCATCGGCAACTTCCTCACCGCCGCCGGGCTCGACCGCGACCAGGTCGCGCTGATCAACCTGGGTGCGACCAGCGCCACCGTCGACCCGAACTGGCAGACCGCGCGCTACACCCCCGACTGCGGCTGGCGCTCGTACGACAGCTACATCCGCGACGTGGACTTCTCCCCGGACGGCACGTACTTCGTGATCGTCGCGACCGGCGGCCCGTCCGCGCGGCACGCTCTGCGACACCGCCGCCCGCTGGGAGACCGGCGCCACCGGCACCGCGCTCCAGCCGACCTGGGTGGACTACACCGGCGGCGACACGCTGCTGTCGGTCGCGGTCACCGGCGCCGTCGTCTACGTCGGCGGGCACGAGCGCTGGCTGAACAACAGCCTCGGCTCCGACCGGGCCCAGGCGGGCGCCGTGCCGCGGCCCGGCGTCGCCGCGCTCGACCCGGCCAACGGCGTGCCGTTCTCCTGGAACCCGGGGCGCAACCCGCGCGGCGCCGGCGCGTACGCGGTGTACGCGACGCCGACCGGGCTGTGGGTCGGCAGCGACACCGACTGGATCGGCAACTTCCAGTACAAGCGCGGCAAGATGGCGTTCTTCCCGCTGGCCGGCGGCAGCACGATCCCGGCCAACTTCACCGGCCGGCTGCCGAGCAACGTGGTCATCGGCTCGCCGACCGGCGCGACCACGACGGCGATCTCCCGCCCGTACGACGGGACCACGGCCGGGGCGAACACCACGCTGCCGAGCAGCGGGCTGGACTGGAGCACCGTGCGCGGCGCGGTGATGGTCGACGGCAAGGTGTTCTACGGCCTGGCCACCGACAGCAACTTCTACTGGCGCACCTTCGACGGCACCTCGTTCGGTCCGGCGAACCTGATCAACCCGTACCAGGACCCGGCCTGGTCCACTGTGGACACCGGCTCGGGCCAGACGTACATCGGCGTGAAGTCCAACTTCTACGCGGAGATCCCGAACGTCACCTCGATGTTCTTCTCCGGCGGCCGGCTCTACTACACGCTGTCCACCTCGACCTCGCTGTTCTACCGGTACTTCACGCCGGAGAGCGGGATCCTCGGCGCGGACAAGTTCACCGTCGCCGGCACGACGAACTGGAGCGACACCGGCGGCGCGTTCCTCGACGGCACCAACCTCTACCTGACCTCGCGCAGCACCGGAACGCTGCGGCGGATCAGCTGGGTCAACGGGGTGCCGGGGACGACCTCGACCACGGTCAGCGGTCCGGCCGTGGACGGCAAGGACTGGCGCGGCAAGGCGGTGTTCCTCTCCACGGTGGCCGCGAACGTGCCGCCGACGGCGGCGTTCACCGCCAACTGCGGCGGGCTGAGCTGCACCCTGGACGCCAGCGCGTCGACCGACCCGGACGGCAGCATCGCCTCGTACGCCTGGAACTTCGGCGACGGGACGACCGGCTCCGGGGCGACCGCGACGCACGCCTACGCGCGCGGCCGGGACGTACACGATCACGCTGACCGTGACCGACAACCGCGGCGGGACCGCGACGACCACCCGGTCGGTGACGGTCTCGGTGCCGACCACGGCGATCGCGTTCCGCGGCGCGGCCAACTCCAACGCCAACGGCACCACGTCGACGGTGACCGTGCCGGCGGCCGTGCAGGCCGGTGACGCGCTGGTGCTGACCGCGACGGTCAACGCCGACACCGTGACGGTCAGCGACCCGGCCGGCTGGACCCGGATCGACCGGTCGTCGACCACCGGCATCCAGACCGTCGTCTGGTCCAAGGTGGCGACCGCGACCGACGCCGCCGGCGCGGTCTCGGTGACCCTCGGCGGGACCGTGAAGACCAGCCTCACCGTCTCCGCCTGGTCCGGGACGAGCGCGACCACGCCGGTCGCCTCGGTCACCGGCGCCGTCGACACCGCGGCCAAGACGGCGCACACCACGCCGGCCGCGACCGTGGCGACGCCGGGCAGCTGGGTCGTCTCCTACTGGGCGGACAAGTCGTCCTCGACGACCGCGTGGACGGCCCCGGCCGGGCAGAGCGTCCGCAACGTGTCGATCGGCGCGTCCAGCGGCCGGATCACCTCACTGCTGACCGACGGCGGCGGGGTGGCGCCGCCCGGTCCGGCCGGCGGGCTGACCGCGACCACGGACCTGGCCGGCACCAAGGCGACCATGCTCACGCTGGTGCTCAACCCGGCCTCGTAAGGACAAGGGCCCCCGGGTCACCCCGGGGGCCCTCCCGTACGGCTCAGGCGCGCCAGCTCGGCGGCGCCCCCAGCCAGGTCTCCAGCTCGGAGTCGGAGTCGGCCAGCTGGTCCTCCAGCCGGGCCCGGACCGAGTCCGGCATCGGCGCGCGGGGGCGGGCGTTGTGCTTCTCGTACGCGATCCCGCCGGCGGCACCGACGCCGAGGAAGTCGACCACGTCGGCGAAGACCGGCTCCGGGTCGGTGAAGAACCGCTGGCTGTCCACCACGTGCATGCGGTCGCGCCCGAACAGCGCCTCCAGCCGGCGCAGCTGGTCCGCGTACCGCCCGCGGGTCACGTAGGCGTGGTGCTGGTGCGAGTGCGACTGGTACGCCGGGTCGGCGACCAGCCTCGCCTCCTCGCCGGCCAGCCGGACCGGCTCCAGCTCCAGCGCCCGCTCGAACGGCTCGGTCTCGAAGCCGCGGGCGGTCTCGTGGGTGTGCGCCGAGTACGCCCGCTCGACCGGGTCACGCAGCAGCACGAGCAGCTTGACGCCGGGCAGGTCGGCGGCGATCCGCTGCCCGGCCAGCGGGTGGAACATGTAGTACGGGCTCGACTCGCCGGTGATCGGCAGCCGGTCCGGGGCCGGCGCGGCCCGCCGGGCGGTGACGTGCAGCGGGAAGTGCCCGCGATACCAGGCCGGCCCGTGCCCGTAGCCGGTGTCGAAGTAGTGCGCGCCCTTGTGCAGCACCGCCGGCAGCACCATCGGGTGCTGGGACAGCGTCTTGTACATCGACGTCGTGCCGCAGCGCTGCGCGCCGACGATGAGGAACGACGGCGTCATCCGGGCCGACGCGGTCAGCCGCCCGGTCGTCCGGGCCGTCGCCCGCGCCAGCTCCTGCAGCCGCGGCTGCTCCTTCACGGCGGCCTTGAGCGTGCCAACCCCCACCACGTACGGACTCCCTCACTCTCTCAGCGGGCAGCGACCGGGGCGGCCGCGCGGGCGGCGGCCAGCACCCCCTCGGTCATGCTGCGCCAGTTGCCCCACCGGGTCTGCCCGTCGCCGACGTACCGGGTCAGGATCTCGACCAGGTAGAGGACGGCGACGGCCGGCGCGGACCCGGCCGGCACGCCCAGCGGCGCGAGCAGCCCGGGCGCCCGCCGGACCGAGTCGGCCGCGGCGGCGCCGGCCGCGTCGACCTGGCCGAGCGCCCGCGGCTGCAGGTCGTAGTGCAGCGCGTCGAAGCCGACCGGGACGCCGCCGGCGAACCGCTCCCAGTCCCAGGCCAGCACCGTGTCCGCGACGACCGCGGTGTTCCACGGCGTCCAGTCGCCGTGCCAGGACCCGATCAGCAGCTCGGTGCCGGCCGGCCGGAGCGCGTCGAGCGCGCCGGCGAGGCCGTCCCGGGTCGGTCCGGCCGGCAGCGCCGCCACCCGCTCCCGCAGCCCGGCCAGGTACGGCCCGGCCAGCGGCTGGGTGGTGATCCCGCCGACGGCGGCGACCTCGGCGGTCGCGGCCGCGAGCCGGGCCGCGGAGGGCCGGCGCGGCTGGCGGACCGGCAGCGGGGACTGGACCAGGATCTCCAGCCCGCGCCAGGACCCGCCGGACAGCACCCGCGGCGGGGTGAGGTGGGTCAGGCCGGCCCGGGCCAGCGTGCGCAGGGTCCCGGTCTCGGCGGCGACCAGCCGGCCGGTCAGCGCGGTGGTGGCGACCTTGGCGAAGCCGACCGTGCCGCCGCCGGCGTCGAGCAGTTGCAGCACCGGCTTGCGGTTCGCCCGGGCCGGGCCGAGGTGCAGGCTGACCAGCACCGGCCGGCCCAGCTCGCGGGCGAGGTGGTCCTCGATCGTGTCGGCACCGCGCTCGGGCCCGCTGGGCACGGCTGCGGGCCGGCGTGCGGGCTCGGCGACCTCCAGCCGGTCGCGCAGCAGCGGTCGCCGGCGCCGGCGGTCAGCGCCGCCGCGGCCAGCCGGACCGCCGCCCGGCGCGCGGCCGACGACTGCTCGCCGTAGCCGCGGACCGCGCCGGCGGCCGCCCGCCGGGTCCGCCGCGGCACCAGCAGCCGCGGGTGCGCCAGGCTGGGCAGGATCAGGTACGACCGGTGAGCGGTCCGGCGTGCCGGGCCCGGCCGAGCGTCACCGTCGCCGGCGCCGGCCACAGCAGCGGCACCAACTCCCGCAGCCAGTCGGCCCGCTCGTCGCCCGGGCTCGCCGCGCCGGTCACGCGGGCTGCGGCTGCTTCTGCCGCCACAGCACGCCGACCGCGATCATCTGCAGCGCCAGCGGCCAGCCGACCGCCGAGTACACGAACATGAACCACAGCGACATGATGATCGTCATCTGCGCGCCGATGCCGATGGCCGTGCGTTGACCTCGGTAGAACCACAGCACGCTGAGGAAGAAGCCGAGGTAGAGCGCCATCCCGACGAAGCCCTGGGCGAAGATCGTCAGCCAGAAGTGCCCGGTGCGAGCCGATGTCCGCGTTGCCGCAGCGGGCACAGCCCGAGGTCGTGCCGACCGCGATGGACTGGTAGCTGCCGCGCACCTCGCGGGTCGTGCCCCAGCCGATCACCGGCGACTCGGTCGCTCCCTTGTACGCGGCCTCGGCCAGGTTGGACCGGATGTCGTTGCTGTGCCCGTGGTTGAGCCGCTCCTGCACCACGGTGGCGAGCGGCGACGCGATGACCACGACCGCCAGCGTGCTGACGGCCGCGGCCAGCCCGATCACCGTGGCCAGCTTGCCGCTCATCGCCAGCCGCACCGCGAGCAGCAGCAGCCCGAGCCCGAGGCCGACCCACAGCCCCCGGTTGAGCGAGTTGACGATCGGGACCAGCGCGATGCAGAGCACGATCACCGCGAACACCCGGCCCCGTCCCCGCGCCCGCACGGCCCAGACGCCGAACCACACGATCAGCAGGCCGATGACGTTGCCCCAGGTGTTCGTGTACTCGAACGGCGCCTTCGGTCGCGGCGCGGTGAAGCCGAGCACGTCCTGGTTCTGCGCGGCGGCCGGGTGCACCAGCACCCGGACGTACGAGTTCTCGGCCAGCCGTCTGCGGGAGCAGCCACTCGAACGGCGAGGTGAAATTGAAGCCGGGTGCGGCCAGGCCGAGCAGGCCGCCGGCCACCGCGACGATGAAGAACGCGGCCAGGCAGCCGACGATGCGCCGGTCGGTCAGCCCGCGCCCGCGCATGTTCACCACGTAGAGCAGCAGCACGGTGGCGGCGACGTAGTTGAGCAACCGCAGCGAGTACGCGACGAGCTGGGTCGCGGCCCCGTGCGGCAGCGTGTCCGGCGCGGTCTTGCCCAGCATGAGCCCGCTGACCAGCACGGCGGCCAGGAAGCAGAGCCAGAACGCGAACCCGCGCGGCACCCGCAGCGGCCTGGCCCGGCGCAGCTGCAGCGCCATCGGCAGGCTGAAGCCGATGATCGCGAAGCTGCCCAGCCCGAGTGCCCACCAGATCGGGAAGAACGCGACCAGCGCGGTGAACGGCCAGTGCGCCGGCAGCCGGATCCCGCGCGAGCGCAGCGCCCGGCTCAGCCATGGGCCGCTGCGGTGGACCGAGCGGGCGCTGGTGTGCCCGGGGCCGCTGTCCGACGGCCCCAGCGACGGCCGGTCGAGGGTGCTGGTCACGGCGTCACCCCACGGCCAGCTTCGAACCCGGCGGCAGCAGCACGACCCAGGTCGGGCCGGGGGCGAACCGCAGCGGCACGCCGGCCGCGTCGACGTACCCGGTCACCGCCGCTGCCGACCGCTTGTACCAGGAGCAGGGCGTGGCCGTGCCGCCGGAGACCGCGGTGCAGGCGCCTCGACCGAGCACCCGCGCACTCTGCGCGAACCGGTCCGGGTCGCGCAACAGGACCTCCTTGTACTGCACGTTCTGCAGGATGAGGTTGGCCACCGCCACGCCCGGCGTGCCCGATCGCAGCCAGCTCCGGCCGGCCGCCGAGTAGGTCCACGTCTCGGCCGGACGCGCCGGGCGGGGTGATCGTGACCGTCCGGGCCTTGCCGGCGTGGCTGGTCGTGAACGCCTCGCCGGTGCCGGCCATCGGCAGCACCGCCGGCGGCGCCTTGGCCCCGCGCGGTGCGGCGGCCAGCACGCCGGTGGTCGAGGTCATCAGCCCGCCCGTCCCGGACCGGTACGCCGAGGCCGCGGACGACGAGGTGACCTGGGTGATCGCGGCCTTCTCCAGCAGTCCCTCGGTCCCGCTGGCACCGCCGGTGTTCGCGTACAGCGGGCGGAGGCTGGGCAGCAGCGAGGGGTCGGCCGGGCGGACCCCGCCGACCGGGCCGATCTCGGCCGCGTCCTTGGACTGGAAGATCGCCAGCACCTTCGGCAGCGTCGCCTGCTCGTACTCCTGGTAGACGATGTCGGCGTCGTTCAGGCCGATCCCGCCCGCCAGCGGGACCCGGACCGCGATGGCCGGCCGGGCCGCGACCGCCGCGCTGGTCGGCAGCCCGGTGAGCGGCGCGACCGGGCCGGACACCGCCGCCGGGGCGGTCGCGGCCGGCGCCGTGCTGCTCGCCGCCGAGGTGGCGGCGGCGTCGCCGGGCTGCAGGTTGGCCGCCTGGCCACCGCCGCAGCCGGCGGCGAGCAGCGCGGCACCGAGGGGCAGCGCCAGCAGCCGCAGCGACTTCGCTCGGGACACCGGCTCAGTCCACCGCCGGCCGGGTGATCCGGCGGGTCGGCTCGTCGATCGCCGCCTCGGCGGCCGGATCCTGCTCCGGCCCGGTGCCGTTGGCGGGCTGGCTACTGCCGTTCGCCTTCGTGGTCCCCTTGGCCCGGCCGTTGAGCGGGCCGCGGCCGGCCGCGGCGGCGAGGTCGTCGGCGGTCGTGCCGTACCGGTCCTCGACCGGCGCGGCGGACCGGTCGGCCGGGTAGTGCCGCTCGTCTCCGCCGTAGCCGTCGTACCGGTCGGAGCCGTAGTGGTCGGTCCCGTACCGGTCCGCGCCGTACGGGTCGGAGTGGCGGTCGGCGTCGTACCGGTCCGTCGGCGAGGTGCCGTACCGGTCCGGGGCGAAGCCGCGACTCTCCGCGGCGCGTGGTCGTGCTCGTGGCCGCGGTCGCGCGCTCGGCGGAGGCGGCCGCGAGCGGACCGCTTCTCCCGGCGCACCGGCACCCGCGGCATCGCGACCATCCCGATCGAGCGGGTGCCGACCAGGTCGATCAGCCGGGCCGCGCGCAGCACCTGGTCGTGCGTGGTCGTGCCGAGCTCGACGACCAGCACGGTGACGTGGGCCAGCCGGGCCAGCGTCTGGGCCTGCGAGCCGGAGGACATCGGCGGCGCGTCGATGACGACGAACCTGGCCGAGTGCCGGAACTGCCGGATCGCCTGCTCGGTGAGGAAGACCTGGGTGGCCTCGCTGGTCAGCTCCGCCTCGACGCCGGGCGGGATGACCCGCAGGCCGTGCCCGGTCGCCGGCCGCTGCTCCAGGCTGGCCACGTTGAGCCCGCCGTGCAGCAGCTCGGACAGGCCCGGCGCCTCGGGGTCGAGGTCGAGGATCTGCCGGCCGCTGGACGCCGGGTCGGCGCAGATCAGCACGGTGTCGAGGTTCATCCGGGCGAGTGACACGGCCAGGTTGGCCGCGACGATGCTGCCGGCCGGCCCGTCCGAGGCACCGGCGACCAGGATGATCTGCTCCCGGTCGGACACCAGCGACACCAGCACGTTGCGCAGCTCGCTGAACGCGTTGCCCTGCCGGCTGTGCGTGCTCTGCACGACGCTGAAGTCGGTCCGCGCACCGCTCGGCACCTCGACCAGCACCGGCACGTCGAACTCGCGCTCGAGGTCGACCGAGCGCCGCACCCGCTTGTCCGCCCGCTCGATCGCGAACGCCAGCAGCAGGCCGAACAGCAGGCCGAGCAGCAGGCCGCTGGCGATCGCGAGGATGCCGAGCGGGCCGGAGGTGGAGTCCGGCAGCTGCGCGTCGTTGATGATGCTGCCCGGCACGACCGGCGTGGTCTGCAGCGGGACGAGCTGGGTGTTGGCCGAGTCGATCTGGGCGTTGACGTTGTTGAGCTTCGCCTGCGCGGCCGCCCGGTCGGGTGAGTCCGCAGGCAGCGCGGCGACCTGCCCGGCGAGCTGCTTCTGCTGGGCCGCGAGGCTGGCGAGCGACGCCTGCAGTGCCTTGACCCGGGCCGTGACCTCGGCCTTGGCGGTGTCGCCACGGGCGGCGAGGTAGGCCTCGGCGAACGCGTGCGCGCCCTGCTGCGCGCCTTCCGGGTTGTCGGCGGTGAACGCGATGTTGAGCACCGAGGTGTTCGCGGGCACGGTGACCTTGACCGCCTCGCCGAGGTCCTGCGGCGAGAGCGAGGTCCGCAGCAGCGCCTGAGCCTTGGTCTCGACCACGGAGGAGCGGACCAGCTGCGCCTCGGTGTCGAGGTTGACCGCAGATGTCGTCCGGCCGTTGGCCACCTCGGTGTCGGTGCCGACGGGGGAGACCAGCACGCTGGCCGTCGACGTGTACTGCTGGCCACGGGTCGCGGTGAACGCGTAGCCCGCGCTGAGACCGACGAGCAACCCCAGCGCGATGGCCCACCAGCGCCGCTTGGCGAGGCGCAGGTAGTCGCCCAGCTGGAGCGTGCTGTCGCCGGACTGGCTCGACACCAATGTTCCCCCTCTTGGCCCAGGAGCGGACCAGGTTTGCGAGCTCAGGCGTGCTGTCCACCGGCCAGGCGCACCGGCGCCCGAGTCGGCCACAACGTTAGTCCGTACGGCGGTCGACCCATGGGTGAACGCCGAGAAACGTGATCTGACCACTCGGCAGGGAGACAGCGTAGGCTGCCCTTCCTTACGGGCCCCGGCCGGCCCGGGTGCCGGATCTGGGGGAGCGAGTGCGCGTCTGCTACCACGTCCAGTCCCACACTCTGCCCGCCCAGCTGGCCCGGTTGATCCGGACGATCCGCACCTCCAGCCCCACCAGCCTGATCGTGGTCAGCCACGCCGAGACCGGCCCGGAGCTCGACCTCGGCGAGCTCGCGTCCGACCCGGCGGTGATCGTCCGCCGGGTGCCCGGCGGCTACGGCGACTTCTCGCACGTCGACCGCTGGCTCGAGGTCGTCGACCTGCTCGCCGCCCGCGGCGAGCACTACGACTGGCTGTGCAACCTCTCCGGCCAGGACTACCCGCTGGTCCCGCTCGCCCAGGCCGAGCGCGAGCTGGCCGACGGGGGCGCCGACGGCTACCTGCAATACTTCCCGGCCTTCGACGGGCCGAAGTGGCCGCGCAGCAAGAGCGTCAGCCGATACGGGTTCGGCTACGTCCGGCTGCCGATGTCGGCCCGGGCGCAGCGGCTGCTGCGGCCGCTGGCCGCGGTCAACCGGGTGCAGCCGCTGGTCCGGTTCTCCCCGGCGTACCGGGCGGTGGGGGTGCGCCGGCGCGGGCTGCCGTTCCCCGAGCCGGACTGGTACGGCGGGTCGTTCTTCTGCTCGCTGTCCCGGGAGTGCGTGACCTACCTGCGCGACTGGGTCCGCGACCACCCGGCCGAGGTGCGCTACCTGCGCCGGGTGCTCGCACCCGAGGAGGTCCTCTTCCAGACGGTGCTGCTGTCCGCCGGCCGGTTCACGCTGGCCAACGACAGCAAGCGCTACTTCGACTTCCGCGGCAGCACCGGCAACCACCCGAAGACCCTGCAGGTCGCCGACCTGCCCCGGATGACCTCACGCGGGGCGCACTTCGCCCGCAAGCTGGACGAGCGGGTGGACGCGGGGCTGCTCGACGTGCTGGACGAGCGGGTCCTCGGGGTCAAGCACTCTCAGTAACTGTCTGTCCGCCCGGCCGGGTGCCGTTACGGGCGCGCAACACTCGGATAGTTGCCGTCCCCCGGCCGACCGCGTTCGGCGTGGTGGGCGTTCGGCTCCCTGGTCGCGATCGGCAACTTCACGTTCGTCGACGGGCTGCTGTGGGACCAGGTGGCCATGTGGCACCTCGGCGCCTCGGCCGATCTGCGTACCGACCGGCAGACCCATCGGTACGAGCCGGCCTGCTTCTCCTGGGCGTACGACTCCTACATCCGCGACGTCGACTTCTCGCCGGACGGCTCGTACTTCGTGATCGCCGCGACCGGAGGCGGCAACGGCACGATCTGCGACGCGGCCGCCCGGTTCGAGACCGACGCGGCCGCGCCGACCCGGCCGACCTGGATCAACTACACCGGCGGCGACACGCTGCACTCGGTCGCGGTCACCGACAAGGCCGTGTACGTCCAGGGGCACCAGCGCTGGCTGGACAACCCGCAGGGACACGACAACGCCGGCCCCGGCGCGTCACGGCCGGCCGGCGGCAGGCGCGGCCTGGACGATCGACCCGCGCCGGCGGCAAGGACCTGCTGGTCACCGCGCGTGGGCTGTGGGTGGCGAGCGACACCGCGCACATCGGGCACGAGACGCGCGCCCGGATCGCGCTGCTGCCGGTCGTCTAGGTCCAGCCCGTCGTCTGGGTCCAGCCGCTCGTCGTCTAGATCCAGCCTCCGGTGCGGAGGGCGGTGAGGAGGCGGTCGAGGGCCCGGTCCAGCGGCTCGGTGGAGGTGTCGACGACGAGCTCGGCGTCGTCCGGCTCCTCGTACGGGTCGCTGATGCCGGTGAAGTGCGGGATCAGGCCGGCCCGCGCCTTGGCGTAGAGGCCCTTGCGGTCGCGCTGCTCGCAGACCTCGAGCGGGGTGGCGACGTGCACGAGGAAGAAGTCGCCGACCGCCTCGGCCTCGGCGCGCACCGCCGCGCGGGTCGCCGCGTACGGGGCGATGGGGGCGCAGACGGCCAGGCCGCCGTGCCGGGCCACCTCGGCGGCGACCCAGCCGATCCGCCGTACGTTGAGGTCGCGGTCAGCCTGGGAGAACCCGAGGCCGCGGGACAGCTCGCGACGCACCACGTCGCCGTCGAGCACGGTGAGCGTGCGGCGGCCGTCCTCCAGCAGCGCGTCGACCAGAGCGCGGGCCAGCGTCGACTTGCCCGAGCCGGACAGGCCGGTGAAGAACACGACCAGGCCGCGCCGCGACGGTGGCGGGCGCCAGCGGCGCAGCTCGGTCCGCACCTCCGCCGGGGCGATCGAGTCCGGCAGCGGGTCCTCGGTGTCCAGCCGGGCCAGGGTGTTCCGCCACTCCGCGTCGTCGAGGGGGAGCAGGTCGGTCAGGCCGTAGGCGGCCGCCAGCTGGTGGGCGGCCTCGGCGTCCCTGGCCGGGTCGAGGCGACGGAGCGGGGCGGCGACGACGGTGGCGTTGCCGAGCGCGCGGGCGGCGGCGCGGACGGCGCGGACGAGCGACTCCGGCGGCAGGCCACCGGCCTGCCGGCCCGCCGTACGGGCGATGAGCAGCACGCGCTCCGCACCGGTCGCGCGGATCCGGTCGAGGTCCGCGCTGAGCAGCGGCCGGTCGCAGACCACGCCGGCGACGGTCCGTCCCTCGAGCTCGGCCCTCACCTCGGCCGGGCCGCGCTGCAACCCGCGAAACGGCCCGTACGCCGGCGGGCGCAGCGGCGTGAGCGTGCCGATCCACTCCGCTGCGGGTCCGTCGGCGGTAGCGGCGTGCTCGCTGGTCGTGGCGGGCTCGGTGGTCGTGTCGTGCTCGGTGGTCGTGGCGTGCTCGACGGCGAGGACGGCGAGCGGGGTGCCCTCGGGGTCGGCGAGCACGACGTGGCCGGCGTCGGTGACCTTGTCGGCGACGTCCGGCTGCGCGCGCAGCGCGACCCGCCCGTCCGGCAGCGGCCGCAGCTGCCCACCCAGGTCGAGCCGCGCCCCGCCGAGCAGCAGCTCGAGATCGGCGAGCAACTCGGCATCGGCCGCGTGCACCGGCCACGTGTCGACCCCGGCCGGCAACACATCCATCCCTGCCTACCTCCCCGGTCCCACCCGTTCGTCCATCCTCGTCCACCTGACCTGCGCAGTCGCAGCCACCCCGGCCCACCGGCCGCTCCGCTCGCATCCACCTGGTCGAGCCACAAGCGCCGCCCTGGATGCCCCATCCGGGTTGGACAGCCTGCATCCGCACATGGCCGGCTCACTACTTGGCCTATCGGGTCGATAGAATTTAGAGAAATCCGCCCGGACATCCGCGCTCCCGTGCCTACGCTCGGGTGCTCGGAGAGAACTCGAGCTGGGGGGCGTGTGGATCCGACCATCGTCATCGCTGGGCTCATCGTGGGTGTGCTCGTCGGCCTCACCGGGATGGGCGGCGGCGCGCTGATGACGCCCGTGCTGGTGCTCCTCTTCGGCGTCCAACCGCTCGCTGCGGTGTCCAGCGACCTGGTCGTATCCCTGTTCATGAAGCCGGTCGGCGGCCTGGTCCACCTCCGCCGCGGCACCGTGCACTTCGAGTTGGTGAAGTGGCTGTGCATCGGCTCGGTGCCGGCCGCGTTCGGCGGCGTGCTGCTGCTGCGGGCGCTCGGCAACGGCCAGAGCGTGCAGGACATCGTCAAGGTCGCGCTCGGGGTCGCCCTGCTGCTCGCGGTGGTCACGATGTGTGCCCGTGGACTGCTCGACCTGCGCCGGCACGGCCGAGCCTGGCAGTCCGGCACCGCCGGCTCCGCACACGCCGGCTCCGGCCCGGTGGCGGTGAAGATCTTGCCGACGATCCTGATCGGCGTCGTCGGCGGCGTAGTCGTCGGAATGACCTCGGTCGGCTCCGGCTCGCTGATCATCGTGCTGCTGCTCGTGCTCTACCCGCGGCTGCGGGCCGGCGAGCTGGTCGGCACGGACCTGGTCCAGGCGGTGCCGCTGGTCGGTGCCGCAGCGCTCGGTCACGCGATCTTCGGCGACGTGCAACTCGGGCTCACCGTCGGGCTGCTGGTCGGCGCGATCCCCGGGGTGTGGCTGGGGGCCCGGCTGTCCAGCAGCGCCCCGCAGATGGTGGTTCGCCGCGCACTCGCGCTGGTACTGATCGCGTCCAGCCTCAAGCTGCTCAACGCGTCGAATCTCCAGCTGCTGCTGGCGCTGATCATCGTCGGGATCGCCGGCCCACTGCTGTGGATGGCCGCCCGGCGCACCGTCGGCCTCCCCGCCTCCTGGCGAACCGAACGCCGCCTCGCCGCAACCTCCGCCCGCCACGAAACCCCCGTAACCACCTGACGCCGCCGCTGCCCGGTCCGCGGCGCTGCACCGGGCCGCGGCGCCGGCGTTCTCGTGCGTGGTCGATCACCGCTGGCGCGTCGCCCCGGGTGCCGTCCCCTGTAGCTCGGCGTGCCCCTCATGCTCGCGTGCTGCGGAGATTGCCGCGGCCGTCGGGCCAGCCCGTGCCACCCGGCCGACGGGGGTTGGCTTCCTGTGCCCGAGATGGCCGAGCAGGCCCCATCCTCCCGCCGCGCTACTCTCTGCTTCGGCAGGTGTGGCAGAGACGTAGCCGCCGAGGAAGCATCCAGGAGGGCTCGGACAAGCTGCCTTGGCCGCCGGACCCGCGTGCGCCGGCGCTTCGTCGCGTCGAGTCGGCCGGGCGTCGCCGACCAGCCCCACCGATGCCTTTGCTGCGCTGACCTGCGGTTCAAGTTCCGGCAAACGGGGCGCGGCCCGTTCGCCGCAATGGCTAGTCTTCTCCGGTGACCGATCGGCGCAGGATCTTCGCGGTGCTCTATTACGGCGGACTCGCGCTGGTGCTCGCCCTGATCCTGCTCCAGTTGCTCGACGAGGTGCTCGGCAAGCGACTCGCCACGCACATCGGCCACAACAGCGAGGCCTACCTGGTGGCCCTGCTCCTGTCCGCCTGGATCCAGTACGTGCGGCCCCGGCTGGCCGGTCGCCGGGCCGAGTGGCCGACCGCCCTTCTCGTCGGCGTGATCATGCTGGTGATCGGCATCGCGCTGGTGCAGACCCACCTGCCCAGCCGCGTCCGCACTCTCAACGAGGCGTTCATCGCCCTCGGCATCCTCATCCCGTACGTGCAGGCCCGGCGCCCGCTCAACCGCGTCGTGTCCTATGGGCTGCCCGCGTTGGTCCTGTTGCTGGTGCTCGTGGTCGGCGACCGCGGTCTGGTCCGCGACCAGGCCGAGAGCGCGGCGATGCTGATCCTCATTCCGATCGGTCTCGACCTCATCGACCGCGGCATCCTCCAGTCCGACGCGGTCACCTCCGTCCGCGCCCGGTGGAGCTGGTACGCGGCGCTGGTGCTGATCCCGGTCGTCTTCGTTGCACTCCGCAAGGGCGCGCACGTCGATGGCTGGGCCGGCAACCGGATGCTCTATTCGCAGCGCGGGCTCGAGGGCTACATCGCGACGTTCTTCATCGAGGTCTACTTCGCGGTGTTCCTCGGCTGGGTCGGACGGCGGGTCACACCTGCTCACCGGCGATCCGGCCGCACACACGCCGCAGCCCGCTAGAGCGCCGCGGCTTCATTGGTCCACACTCGGGGCCGTGCACATCTCCGCCCGTACCGACTACGCCGTGCGGGCATTGCTGACCCTAGCCGCCGCCGGCCAGGAGACGGTGACCGGCCAGGCGCTCGCCGCCGAGCAGCAACTGCCGCAGAAGTTCCTGGAGGCGATCCTCGCCGACCTGCGCCGGGCGGGCCTGGTCCGCAGCCGGCGTGGTCCGGTCGGCGGATACTCCCTGTCCCGTCCGGCGACCGACATCCCGATCGGCGAGATCGTCCGGGCCGTCGACGGTCCGCTGGCTGTCGTCCGCGGCGAGCGCCCGGAGCAGGCCGTATACGCCGGTGCCGCCGAGCATCTGGGCACGCTCTGGGTCGCCCTGCGCGCCGCGGTCCGCAGCGTCCTCGATGACGTCACGCTGGCCCAGGTCCTCTCCGGCGATCTCCCGGCGCAGATCCAGGAACTGCTGTCGTCCCCCGGCGCCTGGCGCTCCCGCTAGCGCCCAGCCGGCCCGAGGCCGGCTACCCGAGGAGCAGCTACCGGAACTGCCCGTCCCCGGTTCCGACGTCCGCCGATCCCGCAAGGCTGGTCGAGCACAGGAACTGCCCGTCCCCGGCTCCGGCGTCCGCCGATCCCGCAGGACCGGTCGAGCACAGGAACTGTCCGTCCCCCGCGTCCGCCGATCCCGCCGGGCTGGTCGAGCACAGGCGGAAACCACGGTCTTCGCCCTGCGACCCCGTTGGGTCGCCTAGTGAACGTCGGAGGTTCCGGTCAGGTCCCGCTCGACGAGCTCGCAGAGGGTGTGACCGAGCAGCATGCATAGTTCTTGGACGCGAGGCGTGTCCTCGCTCGGCACCCGGACGCAGATGTCGACGACGGCCGCGACCTTGCCGCCACTTGCTCCGGTCAGCGCGACCGTGACCAGGCCGAGCTCGCGAGCCGTCTCCAGCGCGCGAACGACGTTGGCCGAGCTGCCGCTGGTGGACAGCCCGACCGCGACATCCCCGGGTCGGCCGAGTCCCGCGAGCTGGCGAGCGAAGACGTCGTCGTAGCCGTAGTCGTTGCCGATCGCGGTCATCGCCGCGGTGTGGTCGGACAGACAGGCCGCCGCGAGCGGCCGCCGCTCGAGCGCGAACCGGCCGAGCAGCTCGGCAGCGAGGTGGCCGGCATCGGACGCCGACCCGCCGTTCCCGAAGAACATCACCTTGCCGCCGGCCCGAAGGCTGGCCGCGATCCGGTCGGCGGCCTCGGCGGTCGCCACGATCGGGTCGACTCCGTCGGACCCGACCGGCCCAGTGAGCATCCGCTGAGCCGCGGCGACGCTCTCCGCGACCCGCTGCCGCAGCACGCTCTCCCGGTCGACCACGAGCCCGCCTTACCCCTGTCCGCCCGATTCATTCCGCCGCCCGGCACCGTACTGCCAGCGGCTTCAGAGATGGACCGCGCCCGCCCTGAGTGCGCTGCACCGTGCGCGGCAGGCTGAGGAATCTGATCAGGTCGACGGGGCAAGGACCGCATCGGCCATCGCCTTGGCTACCCAGTCGGCGTACTCCTCGCCGCTCCATCCGCGTTGCTCGGTGAGCAGGCTCCATACCTCGACGCTGTTGAGCATCCAGATCGCGTCCCGGGCCCGTTCCTGCGACAGCCCGGGCCGCAGCGCTCCGATTTCGGCCAGATGGGACACGATCTGCGTCGATCCGGCGAGCCGCTCTCCGTTGATCGTGTCGACGAACTCGCGCAGCTCCGGATCGCCGGCCCGAGCCCCGGCGACGAGCACCCGCAGCAGCGGGCCGAGTCGTTCGGCCAGCGCCCGGCCCACCACCGCGTACCCGGTGAGGAACCGGCGCGGGTCGGTCTCCGCCCGCACCGCGACCATCTCCGGCCGGTCGGCCAGCGGCACGGGCTGGTCGTCGCCGACCAGCGTCACGTCGTAGAGCCGCTTCACCAGCGCCGGCTTGGTGCCGAAGGTCTTGTAGACCGTCTGCGTGGACACGCCGGCCGCAGCCGCGACGGCGGCCATCGTCGTCGCGGTGTAGCCCTGCTCCAGCAACAGCCCGTGCGCGGCGTCGAGGATCCGCCGCTGCGTCTGTCGGGCCTGCTCCTCCCGCAGCGGGCTGCGGTACGACCGGCTTGCCAATTTGGTTGACTCCAGCTCTACTGTATTTATTGACGCTCTAACGACTCTAGGAGCGTCCACTCGATACTAGTCCTGGAGCTCCGATGGCCCGGTTCCTGTTCGCCTCGATCCCCGTCCCCGCGCACACCACCAACGCACTGCCGTTCGCCGCCCGGCTGGTCGAGCGCGGCCACGAGGTGGTCTGGTATGCCGGGCGCGCCTTCCACCAGCGCATCGCCGCCGTCGGCGCGATCCCCATCCCGTACCGGGCCGCGACCGACTGGGAGGGCGATCCGACGGACGCCTTCCCGCAGTTGCGAGTCAGCGGTCCGCGCGCGATCGGCCGCGGCTTCGCGGACGTGTTCGTCGGGGAGGCCGCCGCCCGGGTCGCCGACCTCCGGCCGGTGCTGGCGGCCGAGCGATTCGACGCCATGCTGCACGACGGCCTGATGATCGGTGTCGGCATGCTCAGCGAGCTGACCGGTGTGCCGCACGCGACGTTCGGCGACGGCCCGCTGCCCTACCTGGAGCCGGACACGCCGCCGTTCGGTCCCGGCCTGCAGCCGATGCGCGGCCCGGTCGGCCGGCTGCGCAACCGGCTGATCGGCGCGATGGCGACCAAGCTGATCTTCGGCCGGGCGCAGGAGGTCTACGACCGGACCCGGGCCGACCTCGGCCTGCCGAGGGACCCGCGGCCGGCGCTGGATGCGGTGGCCTCGCCGATGCTGCACATGCAGGGCGCCGTGCCGTCGTTCGACTACCCGCGACGGCACCTGCCGCCCACGGTGCACTGGGTCGGCGCACTGCGCCCGGACCCGCCGCGGGACTGGACGCCGCCGGCGTGGTGGTCGCAGGTGGTCGACTCGCGCCGTCCCGTCGTGCACGTCACCCAGGGATCCATCCGGCCGGACATGACCGAGCTGGTGCTGCCGAGCCTGCGCGGGCTGGCCGGCGAGGACGTGCTGGTCGTAGTGACCACCGGCGGTCCCTCCCAGGCCGAGGTCGAGGCGGCCAACGGCGGGCCGCTGCCGGCGAACGCGCTGGTGACGCCCTTCATCCCGTACGAGGTGATGTTCCGGCACGCGTCCGCGGTGGTGACCAACGGCGGGTATACCGGGGTGACGCTGGCCCTGTCGCACGGCCTCCCGCTGGTGCAGGCCGGTACGACCGAGGAGAAGTCCGAGATCGGCGCGCGGATCCGGTGGACCGGCGTCGGGTTGGCGCTGCGGACGACGCGGCCGACGCCGGAGGCGGTGCGGACCGCGGTGCGGCGGGTCCTCACCGAGCCGTCGTTCCGGGCCGCCGCCGAGCGGGTGCGGGCGGAGATGGCGCCGCACGACGCCGGTCGCGAGGGTGCGGTCCTGCTGGAGCGGCTGGCCGAGACCGGTGCGCCGGTGACGACCCCGGTGACGCCGATGGGCGCCGACCGTCCGCGGGTCCGGTAGGGCGGGCCGTATCCAGTTGACCGCGAACCGGAGGACCGGTGGAATCCCCGCGTGACCGAGTCCGCGGAGCTTCCCGAGCACGTCCAGCGCAACCGGCAGCACTGGGACGACACGGCCAGCGCCTGGGTGGAGCCGGGGCGGCGGAACTGGGCGGCCACGGAGCCGAGCTGGGGCCAGTGGAACCTCCCCGAGGCCGAGCTGCACCTGCTCCCGGACGACCTCGCCGGGATGGACACGATCGAGCTCGGGTGCGGCACCGGCTACGTCTCGGCCTGGCTGGCCCGCCGCGGCGCCAACCCGGTGGGCATCGACAACTCCGCGGCCCAGCTGGCCACGGCCCGGGACTTCCAGCAGGAGTTCGGCATCGAGTTCCCGTTGATCCACGGCAACGCCGAGCAGGTGCCGTACCCGGACGGCTCGTTCGACCTCGCGATCTCCGAGTACGGCGCGGCGATCTGGTGCGACCCGTACGCGTGGATCCCCGAGGCGGCCCGGCTGCTGCGTCCCGGCGGCCGGCTGGTCTTCCTCGGCAACCACACGCTGCTCCAGCTCTGCGCACCCGACGAGCTGGCACCGGCGGGCGACCGGCTGCTGCGGGACTACTTCGGGCTGCACCGGCTGGAGTGGCCCGACGACGGGAGCGTCGAGTTTGCCCTGCCGTACGGGGAGTGGTTCCGGCTGCTGCGGGCGAACGGCTTCGAGATCGAGGACTTCCTCGAGCTGCAGGCGCCCGCGGACGCGACCCGGGACTTCGACTACGTGACCGCCGCCTGGTCCAAGCGGTGGCCGTCCGAGCACGTCTTCAAGGCCGTGAAGCGCGCCTGACTGGCGCGTATCCTGAGTAGTGAGACCCCCGGTCCGTGCGGATCGGGGGATTACAGTGCTGCCGCCGGAAGGCTCATCGCCGTCATGTCGCTGTCCGGACTGCTTGACGCCGTCCTCCCCGATCCCGCTCTGTCGCGCGCCGTGTCCTCGGCCGGCGTGGACTCGCTGGAGCTGACCGCTCCGGCCGCGCTGCGCCCGTTCGTCGTCTCGGCGCTGGCCGCCGATCCCTCGGACGGCGGCGCCGGCCGACCGGTGCTCGCCGTCACCGCCACCGGCCGCGACGCCGAGGACCTGGTCGACGCGCTGCGCTGCGTGCTGCCGGCCGACGAGGTCGTCGGCTATCCGTCCTGGGAGACCCTTCCGCACG
The DNA here is from genome assembly GCA_963770145.1 of uncultured Actinomycetota bacterium. Lineage (GTDB taxonomy): Bacteria > Actinomycetota > Actinomycetes > Mycobacteriales > CADCTP01 > CADCTP01. The sequence continues at coordinate 216,844 of CAVYOJ010000015.1, forward strand.
AGCGGCTCTCGCCACGCGCGGACACGGTCGGCCGCCGGCTGGCGGTGCTGCGCCGGCTCGCCCACCCGAGCTCCGACGACCCGGCGACCGGGCCGGTGCGGGTGGTGGTCGCGTCGATCCGGGCGGTGCTGCAGCCGCAGGTGCCGGGTCTCGGCGACCTCGAGCCGGTCGCGGCCAGGGTCGGCGACGTGGTCGACCTCGAGGACCTGGTCGAGCGGCTGGTCGCGGTCGGCTACTCGCGGGTGGAGCTGGTCGAGAAGCGGGGCGAGTTCGCCGTCCGTGGCGGCATCCTCGACGTGTTCCCGCCGACCGAGGAACACCCGGTCCGGGTCGAGTTCTGGGGCGACGACGTCGAGGAGGTCCGCTACTTCACCGTCGCCGACCAGCGGTCGCTCGGCCCGGCCGACCACGGGCTGTGGGCGCCGCCGTGCCGTGAGCTGCTGCTGACCCCGCCGGTGCGCGAGCGCGCGAAGCAGTTGGCCGCCGAGCACCCGGAGCTGTCCGAGATGCTCGACCGCATCGCCGACGGTCAGGCCGTGGAGGGCATGGAGGCGCTGGCGCCGGTGCTCGTCGACGGCCTGCGGCTGGTGCTGCACGAGCTGCCGGCAGCGCAGCCACGTCCTGGTCGTGCGATCCCGAGCGGGTACGGACCCGGGCGGCGGAGCTGGTCCGCACGTCCGAGGAGTTTCTGCAGGCGTCGTGGGCGGCGGCGGCGGGCGGCGGCACGGCGCCGATCGACCTCGGCGCGGCCGCGCTGCGCACGGTGGAGCAGGCCCGCGACGACGCGGCGTCGCTCGGGATCCCGTGGTGGACGCTGAGCCCGTTCGCCGCCGATGTCTCGCTCGGCTCGACCGACGCGCTGGCGATCGACGCGACGCCGGCCGAGGAGTATCGCGGGGACACCGACCGGGCCACGGCCGACGTGCGGGAGTGGACCCGCGACGGTTGGCGGGTCGCGATGGTCTTCGAGGGACACGGTCCGGCGAAGCGCGCGGTGGAGCAGCTCGGCGCGGCGGAGGTGCCGGTACGCGGAGTGCCCTCGCTGACGGCCGTGCCGGAGCCGGGCTTCGTCACCGTCTCCACCGGCCTGCTCGCCGGCGGCTTCGTCGCGCCCGGGCTCAAGCTCGCCGTGCTCGGCCAGGCCGACATCACCGGCCAGCGCGGCCAGTCGACCCGGGACATGCAGCGGATGCCGTCCCGGCGCCGGCGCAACGCGGTCGACCCGCTCGCACTCAAGCCCGGCGACCTCGTCGTGCACGAGCAGCACGGCGTCGGGCGGTACGTCGAGATGGTGCGGCGGACGGTCAACGGCGGCGAGCGTGAGTACCTCATCATCGAGTACGCCCCTGCACGTCGAGGCCAGCCCGGCGACCGGCTGTTCGTGCCGACCGACTCGCTCGACCTGCTGACCCGGTACGTCGGCGGGGAGGCGCCCAGCCTCAACCGGCTCGGCGGCGCGGACTGGCAGAAGACGAAGGGCCGCGCCCGCAAGGCGGTCAAGGAGATCGCCGGCGAGCTCATCCGCCTCTACAGCGTGCGGATGGCGACGAAGGGCCACGCGTTCGGCGTGGACTCGCCGTGGCAGCGCGAGCTCGAGGACGCCTTCCCGTACACCGAGACGCCGGATCAGCTCGAGGCGATCAACGAGGTCAAGCACGACATGGAGCAGATCGTCCCGATGGACCGGGTGATCTGCGGCGACGTCGGCTACGGCAAGACCGAGATCGCGGTGCGGGCGGCGTTCAAGGCGGCGCAGGAAGGCAAGCAGGTGGCGGTGCTGGTGCCGACCACGCTGCTGGCCCAGCAGCATTTCGCGACGTTCTCCGAGCGGATGGCGCAGTTCCCGGTCACCGTCCGGTCGCTGTCCCGGTTCGACAGCCCGCGGGAGACGCAGGCGACGCTGGCCGGCCTGCTCGACGGCACGGTCGACATCGTGATCGGCACCCACCGGCTGCTGCAGCCGACCACCCGGTTCAAGGAACTCGGCCTGGTGATCGTCGACGAGGAGCAGCGGTTCGGTGTCGAGCACAAGGAGTATCTCAAGCAGCTGCGGACGTCGGTCGACGTGCTGTCGATGTCGGCGACGCCGATCCCGCGGACGCTGGAGATGTCGCTGACCGGGATCCGGGAGATGTCGACGATCCTGACACCGCCGGAGGAGCGGCACCCGGTGCTCACGTTCGTCGGCGCGTACGACGAGAAGCAGGTCGCCGCGGCCATCCGTCGGGAGCTGCTGCGCGAGGGCCAGGTCTTCTTCGTGCACAACCGGGTCGACTCGATCGAACGGGCCGCGGCCCGGCTGCGCGAGCTGGTGCCCGAGGCGCGCGTCGCCGTCGGGCACGGGCAGATGAACGAGGACGCCCTGGAGCGGGTGATGATCGGCTTCTGGGAGAAGGAGTTCGACGTCCTGGTGTCCACCACGATCGTCGAGTCCGGCCTCGACATCCCCAACGCCAACACGCTGATCGTCGAGCGGTCCGACCACTTCGGGCTGTCCCAGCTGCACCAGCTGCGCGGGCGGGTCGGCCGCGGCCGGGAGCGGGCCTACGCCTACTTCCTCTACCCGCCGGAGATGCCGCTGACCGAGACCGCGCTGGACCGGCTGCAGACGATCGCGGCCAACACCGAGCTCGGTGCCGGCATGCAGGTCGCGATGAAGGACCTGGAGATCCGTGGCGCCGGGAACCTGCTCGGCGGCGAGCAGTCCGGGCACATCGCCGGCGTCGGCTTCGACCTCTACGTCCGGCTGGTCGGCGAGGCGGTCGCGGACTTCCGCGGCGAGGCGCCGCAGGACGAGGTCGCCGACGTGAAGGTCGACCTTCCGGTGAACGCGCTGCTGCCGCACGACTACATCCCCGGCGAGCGGCTGCGGCTGGAGGCCTACCGCGCGCTGGCCGCGGCGGACTCCGACGAGGCGGTGGATGCGGTCCGCGACGAGCTGGCCGACCGCTACGGCCCGCTGCCGGAGCCGGTGGCGAACCTGCTGCAGGTGGCCCGGTTCCGGGTGTTCGCCCGCCGGTACGGCGTGACGGAGGTGTCGCTGCAGGGCTCGGTGGTGCGCTTCTCGCCGCTGTCGCTGCGGGAGTCGCAGGAGATGCGGATGCACCGCCTCTACCCGCGCTCGGTGTGGAAGGGCTCGATCGGCACGATCTCGGTGCCGCGGCCGGGCAAGCCGGGTCAGCCGCTGCGGGACGTGCCGCTGCTGGACTGGGCCCGGACGGTGCTCTTCGACGTGCTCGGTGAGCCGGAGCCGGCGGTGGCGGCCGGTGCCTGACCCGTCGCCGTCGTCCACAGGAGCGCGTGAGAGCCTGTGCCGGTGAACGACGCCGCCGTCTCGCGCCCGTCCGCGCGCGTCTCCGCCGCCAGCCCACCCGCCGGCGCCCCGCCGGCCGGGACGCCGTCCGGCCGCCCGGCCCCGGCGGCGTCGCCGGATCGCTGCCGCGGCGGCGCTGTCTGCGACCGCGGCGCTGCTGCTGTCGGCCTGCGGCGACTCCCGGCCGGGCACCGCCGCGGTCGTCGGCGACCAGCGGATCACCGACGGCGACCTGCAGAGCGTCGTCGACGAGTCGCTGTCCGCGCCGGGTGTGCGCGCGGCGCTGCCCAACAGCGACTACAAGGGCGACGTCGGCGCCTACCGGCGGTCGGTGCTCAACGTCGAGGTCGAGCAGCTGCTCGCCGAGAACGGGGCGCGCCGGCTCGGCATCACGATCGACGAGAGCGCGGTCGACGCCAGGTACAAGGCCATCGAGGACCAGTCCGGCGGGCCGGACGCCTTCGCCTCGGAGCTCGCCTCCCGGCTCGCGATGTCGCCGTCGCTCTACCGGCAGTTCGTGCGCACCGAGGTCATCGAGTCCGAGATCGGCTACGCCCAGGGCAAGGTCAAGCGGCCGACCGACGCGCAGCTGCAGGCGCTCTACCAGCAGTATCTGCCCACCGCGACCTCGGCCACGCTGAGCCTCATCCAGGTGCCGAGCCAGGCGATCGCCGACCAGGCGGCGGCCCAGCTCAAGAGCGACCCCTCGCAGTTCGAGGCGGTCGGCCGCCCAGTTCGCCGGGGCCGGCTCGCAGACCTCTCCGCAGCCGCAGAAGTGCTCCGCTGACCCGGCTGCCTGCCGACCTGGTCGCCATGCTGCAGAAGACGCCGAAGGACGAGATCTTCCCGTACGCGCTGACCAACGGCGGCGCCAACGACGTTCTTCGTGATCCGCTTCGGCGGGATCGAGACGCCGTCGCTGGAGGAGGCGCGTCCGCAGCTGGAGGCGCAGACGCTGCAGCAGGCGACCGCCGCGGGACAGAAGTATCTGCAGGGCGTGGCCGGCGATCTCGGCGTGGACGTGAACCCGCGCTACGGCACGTGGAAGCCGGACCAGCTGGCGATCACCGACTTCGTCAACCCGGTCATCAAGCCGACGCCGACGCCGGCACCCTCGTCGCCCGGCACGCTGCCCGGTGGCGACGGGACGAGCGGCGGGGCCGGCACGCAGCCGTCGCCGACGCCGAGCGGCTGACCCGGCCGACTCGGACCGGCGGTCGGTGACCCGGCCCGTACCGTGGTCGCCGTGGATCGGCTGCTCATCGTCACCTCGTCGCCGCGACTGCCCGCCGGGCTGCTGTCCTGGCCCGCCTGGGAGGCGCTGCGGTCGGGGCCGGTGCACGCGCTCGACCCGACCGGCTCTCAGGCACAGGCCGTGCGGGCTGCCGGCGTCGACGTGCAGGAGGCGCCGGGCGGCGGGGACGCGGCCGCGTTCCGCGAGCTGGCCCGCGGCGGGCACACCGCCGTCTGGCTGGCCGGGCCGGACGGCGACCCCGAGTTCACCGCGGCACTGGCCGACCTGGTCGCCGCCGACCCCGACGCCGAGCTGGAGACTGTGGCCGGCTCGTGGGACCCGCCGGGCGCTCGGCTGCTCGATGTCGTCGCGGTGATGGACCGGCTGCGCTCGCCCGGCGGCTGCCCGTGGGATGCCGAGCAGACCCACCAGTCGCTCGCCCCGTACCTGCTGGAGGAGTCGTACGAGCTGCTCGAGGCGATCGAGCTGGACGACCTGGCGCACCTGCGCGAGGAGCTGGGGGACGTGCTGCTGCAGGTGGCCTTCCACTCCCGGCTGGCCGAGGAGCGGGCGGGGACGGAGCGGTTCTCGATCGACGACGTGGCCGCCGACCTGGTGGCCAAGCTGATCCGCCGGCACCCGCACGTCTTCGCCGGGCGCGAGGTCGCCAGCGCGGCCGAGCTGGCGGCGAACTGGGAGGCGATCAAGGCGGCGGAGAAGCGGCGCGAGTCGGTCACCGACGGGGTGCCGCTCGGCCAGCCCGCGCTGGCACTCGCGGCCAAGCTGCAGCGTCGCGCGCAGAAGGCCGGCCTCGAGGTCACCCCGCCGACCGGCGACGATCTCGGCGCGCGGCTGTTCGCGCTGGTCGGCGAGGCGGTGGCGGCCGGGGAGGATCCCGAGGCGGCGTTGCGGGCCACCGCGCGGGCCTATCGGGACGCCGTCCGGACCGCCGAGGGCACGCCTGCGGCCGACGGCTGAGCCGGGGCTCATGTCGGGTCCGAACCACGCACGGTCGGCACCCAGAACAGCGCGGCGCCGGCCAGCACGGTGGCGAGCAGGAAGCTGACCTTGCCGCCGTCGTCCACGTACGCCCAGAGCAGGCCGAGGATCGGCGCCGCGGCCAGCAACCCGGCGTCGGCGCGGAACTGCCTGGTCAGCGGGATGTCGGTGCCGACGACGCGGTCGGTGCGCTCCGGGTCGACGCCCTCGCGGTCGACGTCGCCGCGCGGCGGCCGCGACCGGCGCCGGCCGGCCTGCCAGACGTGCGTGCCGTCGATGTCGAACGTGACGACCCGATCGCGCGCCGGCCGGCCGTGCACCAGCGCCTTCTCGCCGGGCCCGAGGGTGTCCAGCACCGGGTCCCAGTGCACCGAGACCCACCAGGTCTGGCCGGCGTCCTCGACCAGCAGCCAGGCCCGGCGGGTGATCCCGAACCGGGACCGCGCGTACGAGACCGGCATCGACGTCGCCGGTCGCCGCTCGGCGCTGCGGCGCCTGGCCACATGGACGGCGCTGAGCGCCAGCACGCCCAGGATGAGCAGCGCGGACAGCACGATCCCGAAGGTCAGGTCGGTCAGCCTCGTGGTCGCGTCGTCGCCGGTGACGAAGACCTTGGTGGGGTCGTCGGGCTGGTAGCGCACGACCACCTGGGATCCCGGCGCAATGTTGGACGGGCGCGCGCTGTGCACGGTGGACGTGTGCTGCGTGCCACCGGAGTCGGTCCAGGTCAGCTCGATCCCGCGGCGATCGTCACCGAGGCCGCTGCGCTTCACGGTCGCGGTCGCCTGCGCGGTGGCGGCGCGCACCGGCGCCGACTCGTCCGCGAGGCGGATCGCCAGCAGGATGATCACGATGGGCCCCACCACCAGCAACGGGATGAGGCCGAAGACCACGTGCCGGACGGGCCGCCGGCGCCAGAGGGCAGTCACGGGCCGGACTATGCAGCGCCGGACAGGCCGCCGCAAACGGCTGTCCACAAGCGGCGCGTTCATCCACAGATTGGCCGCGTCCCTGGATCGGGGGTTGACACTGACTAGGCTCTGACGCGTTCGTTCCACCGACAAAGGAGTGCTTCCGTGGCCACCATCGAGGCCGTCGGCGCGCGCGAGATCCTCGATTCGCGCGGCAACCCCACCGTGGAGGTCGAGGTCGCGCTCGACGACGACACCATCGGTCGGGCGGCCGTTCCGAGCGGGGCGTCGACCGGCCAGTTCGAGGCCGTCGAGTTGCGTGACGGCGGCGACCGCTACGGCGGCAAGGGCGTGCAGAAGGCGGTCACGGCCGTTCTCGACGACATCGCACCCGGCCTGGTCGGCTATGAGGCGACCGAGCAGCGGCTGATCGACCAGGAGCTGATCGACCTCGACGGCAGCCCGGACAAGTCCCGGTTCGGTGCCAACGCGGTGCTCGGTGTCTCGCTGGCCGTCGCGCGCGCGGCTGCGGAGTCGGTCGGCCTGCCCCTGTTCCGGTACGTCGGCGGCCCGACCGCGCACGTGCTGCCGGTCCCGATGATGAACATCCTCAACGGCGGTGCCCATGCGGACAGCAACGTCGACGTCCAGGAGTTCATGATCGCGCCGATCGGCGCGCCGACCTTCGGCGAGGCGCTGCGCTGGGGTGCCGAGACCTACCACGCGCTCAAGTCGGTGTTGAAGGCCAAGGGACTGTCCACCGGTCTGGGCGACGAGGGCGGCTTCGCGCCAGACCTGCCGACGAACCGAGACGCGCTCGATCTCATCATCGAGGGCATCCAGAAGGCCGGGTTCACGGTCGGCCGGGACGTCGCGCTGGCGCTCGACGTTGCCGCGACCGAGTTCCACGGCGCCGACGGCTACGCGTTCGAGGGCAAGACGCGCAGTGCCGACGACATGATCGCGTACTACGAGGAGCTCGTCTCGGCCTACCCGATCGTCTCGATCGAGGACCCGCTCGACGAGGAGGACTGGGCCGGCTGGGCCCGGATCACCGCCGTGCTCGGCGGGCGGATCCAGATAGTCGGCGACGACCTGTTCGTCACCAATCCCGAGCGGCTGACCCGCGGGATCCGCGAGCAGTGCGCCAACGCGCTGCTGGTGAAGGTCAACCAGATCGGCACGCTGTCCGAGACGCTCGACGCGGTCGCGCTGGCCCACCGCTCCGGCTACCGCTGCATGATGAGCCACCGCTCCGGCGAGACCGAAGACACCACGATCGCCGACCTCGCGGTGGCGACGGACTGCGGGCAGATCAAGACGGGGGCGCCGGCCCGGTCCGACCGCGTGGCGAAATACAACCAGCTCCTGCGGATCGAGGAGGAGCTGGACGATGCCGCGCGGTACGCAGGGGCCGGCGCCTTCCCCCGGTTCAGCGCGGACAACCTGGGCTGATGTCTCGTCGAGCGGCCGGCCGGTCCGGTGGACCGGCGCGCAGTGGTCCCGGCGCCAGCCGCGGCCGCTCGGCCCCGGCCGGCCGGCGCGGCTCGACGCGCCCGGCCCGGCGCCGGACGCCAGTGTCCACTTCGGACAGCGGTGCGGGTTCGACCGGATCGGCGCAGCCGAGGCGGGCGCCCGGCGGGTTGACCGGGCGGGCGGCGGTGCTCGGGTTGGTGGTGTGCGCGCTGGTGCTGAGCCTGGCCTACCCGGCGAAGGAGTTCCTCGCCCAGCGCGGGGAGATCGGCCGGCTGCGGGCCGAGCAGGCGCAGGCGCAGGCTCGGGTGTCCGGCGCTGGAGCAGCGGAAGCGGCAGCTCGGCGATCCGGCGTACGTGCGGGCGCAGGCGCGGGCCCGGCTGCACTACGTGCTGCCCGGCGAGACCGTCTACGTCGTCGTCCCGCGGTCCGGCGGTGGCAGTGAGAGCAGCGCCGAGCCCGACCTGCCGACGGTCAGCCAGGGCGGGTCCTGGTACGGCCGGCTCTGGGAGACCGTCCGCTCCGCCGACGGCTCCGGACCGTGACCGGCGGCCGGGCGGAACCGGACGGCCGATCCGTCCGACGTCGGGTCCGCGGAGCCCGGGCCGAGCCCCGGCCGACGGGATCGAGTCGTCGGACTCTGACGTCGCTCTGGTCGCGTGTCCCGCCGACGGCGCCGACCGGGGCGGGACACCCGGCGACGCCGGCCGAGGCGCTGAAGCCAGTGGTGTGGGCCGGGACGCGGGCGCCGGAGTCGGCAGTCGGCACGCGAGGCCGGCGCGATCGGAGATTCGGGCGACGCGGGGGAGAGGCTCGGCCGAGCGAGGGGTCGCGGCGCGGGATCGGGTTGCGGTCGCGGCGCAGTTGGGGCGGGTGCCGCGGGCGATGCGGGCGGTCGCGCACCGGTGCCCGTGTGGTCTGCCCGACGTGGTGGAGACCTCGCCGCGGCTGGCGGAAGGGACGCCGTTCCCGACGCTCTACTACCTGACCTGCCCGCGGGCGAGCTCGGCGGTCGGGCGGCTGGAGGCGTCCGGGGTCATGCGGGAGATGGCCGACCGGCTGCGCTCTGATCCTCAGCTGGCGGCGGCCTACCGCGCCGCGCACGAGGCTTACCTGGCCCGCCGGGTCGAGCTGGGTGACGTGCCGGAGATCGACGGGGTCAGCGCCGGCGGGATGCCGACCCGGGTCAAGTGCCTGCACGCGCTGCTCGCCCACTCCCTCGCGGCCGGGCCGGGCGTGAACCCGCTCGGCGACGAGGTCCGCGCGGCGGTCGGGGAGTGGTGGGCGGCTGGGCCCTGCGTGTCGGTCGAGGAGCCGGAATGATCCGGCTCGCCGCGATCGACTGCGGCACCAACTCCATCCGGTTGCTCGTCGCCGACCACGACGCCGCCGCGGGGACGCTGACCGACCGGCTGCGGCGGACCGAGCTGGTCCGGCTCGGTCAGGACGTCGACCGCACCGGCCGGCTCGCACCGGAAGCGATCGAGCGCACCAGGGTCGCGCTCGCGTCGTACGCGGCCGACTGCAAGCAGGAGCAGGTCGAGAAGGTACGGATGGTCGCGACCAGCGCCACCCGGGACGCCGCCAACCGGGACGACTTCCGCGCGATGGTGCTGCGGACGCTCGAGGTGGAGCCGGAGGTCATCTCCGGGCGGGAGGAGGCCGAGCTGTCCTTCGTCGGTGCGGTCCGAGAGCTGACCGACGCCGCGACACCGCGACTCGTCGCCGACGTCGGCGGTGGCTCCACCGAACTGGTGCTCGGCGACGGCACCGTCGACGCCGCCTGCAGCATGGACATCGGGTCGGTACGGCTGACCGAGCGGCACCTGCACGACGACCCGCCCACCGCTGGCCAGATCGCGGCCGCCGAACGGGACCTGGACGACGCGCTCACCGCCGCCCGGCGGGACGTGCCGATCGAGCGGGCCCGTACGTTCGTCGGCGTCTCCGGCACGGTGACCACCGTGTCGGCACTGGCTCAGGGACTGGACCGGTACGACCCGGCTCGTACCCACCACAGCCACATCTCGGCTGCCGCCGTGCGCAAGACCGCCGACTGGCTGCTGCGCAGCACCCGCGCCGAGCGGGCGGCGAAGGCGGTGATCCAGCCCGGCCGGGTCGACGTGATCGGCGCCGGCGCGCTCATCCTCCGGGTGCTCATCGAACAGGTCGGCACCAGCGAGGTCGTCGTCAGCGAGAAGGACATCCTCGACGGCATCGCCTGGTCGATCGTCGAGGCGGGGTGAGGATCGCGGGTCGCGGTCCGGCGGCTGGACGCCGCACGGCACCGCACGGCACCGCACGGCACGCTCGACGCTGCATCGTGCTGACGCGCGGCTGAGGATCGCGGTCTGGGCCTGGGAGGGCGGATGGGTCCGCGCCGGCATCGCCTGGTCGATCCTCGAGGCGAGGTGAAGGCCCGGATCCGCCACCGAGTTGCAGGACTGGGTCCGCGGTCGTCAGGGGCTTGAGGCGTCCTCGACGTCCGGCGGCAGCTTGCCGGTGAACGACTTCCAGGTCGCCGCGGCGCCCCGGGCCGCCACCAGCCGGGCCGCCGCCACGGCGATACCGGACACCGCGGCCCAGACCAGCGCTTCCGACCACCCCGTCCCCGGCGCCGCCGGGTTCTTCGGCGGGTCGTCGTGCTTCGTCTTGCGCCAGCCGGTCTCGATCGCCTTGCGGACCGCGATGCCCGTCGGCACCGCGAACGCCGCAGCGACGATCTTCCAGCCGATCCTGCCCGCCGTTCCTGCCACTGGTCGTCCTCCTCCAACGCGGTGTGCTCGGCGAGTACCCGGCGCGACCATGAGTAACACCTTCGGTGATCGTCGATCAGTTCGAGGAGGGAGGCAAGCGGCGACAATTCGGTGGCGGGTCGCGCCGGACGAGCGCGACGGTGACCGCATGGCGACACGGTTCGCGGACATGTTCGTCGACCTCGACCAGGACACCCGGGTGGATCCGGCCGGCAGACGGCGACGAGGCGAGCACCTTGCAGGGTTTCCTGCGCTGGCAGCGCGAGACGCTGGAGCTCAAGTGCGCCGGCCTTGATCCGGAGCAGCTGGCCCGGCGGGCCGTGCCTCCGTCCACCCTGTCGCTGCTCGGGCTGGTCCGCCACCTCGCCGACGTCGAGCGGGGTTGGTTCCGCCGCGGCCTGGCCGGCGAGGACGCGCCGCCGCTGTTCGCGACCAGAGCGGACCCGGACGGCGACTTCAACGGCGCGGTGGCCGATCCGGAGGTCGTCGCGCAGGCGTGGGCGGCCTGGCGGGGCGAGGTCGAGTACGCGGACCGGTTCGTCGCCGCGACGCCCGACCTGCTGTCGGTCAGCGTGGCCGACCCGGACCGCGGGCCGCTCTCGCTGCGTTGGGTGCTCGTCCACATGATCGAGGAGTACGCCCGGCACGTCGGGCACGCCGACCTGCTGCGCCAGCTGATCGACGGCCGCGTCGGTCAGTGACCGGAGACCACGTCCGTGGTCGACGCGACAGGCTCCGGTCGCTGGGTCAGCGCCGCCGCGCCGACCACGGCGCGCGGGCCGGCCAGCAGCCCACGTTGCCGGTCGACCACGACCGCGCCTGCACCGGCTCGCTCACCGGCCGGCAACCAGGATCGCCACCCGGACGTCCTCCTCGAACGGTCCAGGTCCGAGCGCGTCCCGCAGGCCGGCCTCGAACGCCGGGTCGGTGGGCAGTGAACCGGGCGAGAGGGCGGAGTGCACGTTGCCCACTATGCCGGCGAACGTGTGGGTCTCCCGGTAGTCGAAGGCGACCTCGGTCGCGGTGCGGAAGCCGACGGCCGCCAGCTCGGCCTGGTAGCGGCCGCGGCTCTCGGTGTCCGTGCCGCACGCCGACCGGGGCGCGGTGCCGAACCAGCTCCCGAGGTACGCGTTGAGCGCTCGAGACCACGGCAGATCGCGGAGCCAGAGCGGGCTCCCGTTCGCGACGATCGCGATCCGGGCACGACGGGCCATCCGGGTCGCGAGGGACTCGAACAGGGGCGGGCGGTCGAGGAGGTGGATCGCCTGCGCGATCGTCACCGCGTCCAGGCCGGCCAGCAGCGGGAGCCTGGTCACGTCGCGGTCGTCGGCCAGCAGCCAGGCCACTGGTGCGCCGCCGGAGCGGGAACGGGCCAGCGCCAGCATGTCCGGGGAGGGGTCGGCGCCGATCACCCGGTCGTACCGGGCGGCGAGCGGCACGGTCAGCTGCCCGGTGCCGCAGCCGAGGTCGAGCACGGACGCGTCCTGGGGCAGGCCGAGCGCGTCGACGAGCAGGTCGACGACGGGTGGCGGGTAGCCGCGCCGGTGCTCGGCGTACGCGGTGGCGACGGCGCCGGAGAACTCCATGCCCGGCAGGCTGCCAGCGGGCGGCGCGAGCACCGACGGGTTCCGCTCAGGGCGCAGGGAGGCCCGGCGTACGGTGCCGCCATGGTGATCCGCCGCGCGTCCGAGCCCCTCGCCGCAGCCGGGCCGACGGACGGCGCGGCGCCGGGGACACCGGGCGGGGATCGGCCTGGTCGGTCGAGGGCATCGGCCGTCGCGGCGGTCGGGACGGACCTGCCTGGTCGGCCGGACGCGTCGGCCTCCGCGGCCCGCGGTCGTCGGGACACCGCGGCGGCGGTCGGGGGACGCGGCGGCGGGCCGGTGGCCGCCGCCGGGCAGGTGGGCGGGGGCGGAGGTCAGCGGCGGCCGAGTGTGGTGCCGGGCTCGGGGTGGCCGGGGGATCCGGCCGACGCGGGGACGCCGGTGGCGACCGACCCGACGGCGGTACGGGAGCTGGCGCGGGTGTCCACCATGGACGAGCTGGACGCGCGGGTGTCCGTCTGCCGGGCCTGCCCGCGGCTGGTCGCCTGGCGGGAGGAGGTCGCGCTCACCCGCCGGGCCGCCTTCGCCGCCGAGCCCTACTGGGGGCGCCCGGCGCCCGGTTTCGGTCCGGCCGACGCACGGATCGCGGTCGTCGGGCTGGCGCCGGCCGCGCACGGCGCCAACCGCACCGGACGCGTGTTCACCGGTGACCGCAGCGGCGACTGGCTCTACGCGGCGATGTTCCGGGCCGGCCTCGCCAACCAGCCGACCTCGGTGCACGCCGGCGACGGACTTGAGCTGCACGGCGTGCGGGTGGTCGCCTCGGTCCGCTGTGCCCCACCGGCCAACAAGCCGACGCCAGTGGAGCGGGACACCTGTCGGCCCTGGCTGGTCCGCGAGCTGCAGCTGCTCCGGCCCACGCTGCGGGTGATCGTCGTGCTGGGCGCGTTCGGCTGGCAGGCGCTCTGGCCGGCGCTGGAGGAGGCCGGCCTGGCAACCGTGCCGAGGCCGAGGCCGGCGTTCGGGCACGGCGCCGAGGTGCGGGTCAACAGCCTGACCGTGCTCGGCTGCTACCACGTGTCCCAGCAGAACACCTTCACCGGCACGCTGACCGAGGCCATGCTCGACGCCGTCCTGGACAGGGCCCGGGTCGTGGCGGAATCAGGTTCGACCGCTGTGGGACGCTGAGCCCGTGCGGGGATCGCAATCCACGGCGCGATTGGTCACCGTCGCGCTCGTGGTGCTGGGCACGCTCGCGCTGGTCGGGTTGGCCGCGCGCAGCGACCGCACGCCGACGCTGCTCACCCCGGCCGACCGTCACGGCTGCACCGCCGGTGATCCTGCCTGGCACGGCCACACCGGTGCCGGACGCCGGACAGCCGAGTCCAGGCACACCCAGCGCGCCGAACCACCTCTCGACCTGGGCCGTGTGGGCGGTCGCCACGCTGTTCCTGGCCCCGATCGTGCTCGCGCTGCTCTACGGCCCGGCGATGCTGTGGACTCCCGGCAACCTCCTTCCCTCGCTGCGCCGCCGGCGCCGCTCCGACCCCGCCCCGCCGGAGGTCGAGGACGAGGTCGAGCCGGCCAAGCTGGCCGCTGCGGTCGAGGAGGGGTTGCGCGAGCTCGACCAGGGCGGCCCGAGCGAGGGCGTGGTGGCCAGCTGGGTGCAGCTGGAGCGGGCCGCGGCCGACGCCGGCACCCACCGCGCCGCCCCCGACACGCCGTCTGAGCTGGCCGGGCGGCTCATCGACCGGCACGGCGTGTCCTCCGGGCCGCTGTTGCGGCTGGCCGACCTCTACCGGGAGGCCCGCTTCTCCCGGCACGAGGTGCCGGAGTCGGCGCGCACCGAGGCCCGCGCCGCGTTGGAGCACCTTCGCGCCGAGCTGGAGGCCAACCCGGTCGGGCGCGGTGGCGTGGTGAGGGTCCGCCGGTGAGGCTCAAGGAACCGGTGCTCGTTCTCGCCGCGGCGGCCGCCGTGGGCGCGGCGCTCGCGCTCGTCGCGTACACGCTCGGCTACAAGGCCAGGCTGGACCTCTGCGTCGTCGTCGGCGTCGCGGCCGGGCTGACCTGGCGGTTGTCCCGCCTGGTCGTGCCGCCCCAGGAGCTGCCGCTCGAGCTCCCGGCCGGGGAGCCGGACGACGACGGCCGGCTGCTGCTGACGTCACTGGAGAGCCGGTTGTCCTGGGGCGCGTCGGACCCGAACCGGTTCCGCGAGCGGGTCCGCCCCGAGCTGGTCGGGCTGGCCACCGACCTGCTGCGCACCCGGCGCGGAGTGGATCCGCGCGTCCAACCCGACCAAGCCCGCACCATCCTGGGAGCCCCGCTGTGGCAGTTGATGACAGGTCCGCCGGAGCGCAGCCCGAGCAGGGCCGAGTTGGTCCGCATGGTCGAGGCCCTGGAGCGGATCTGAGCCCGCTGCCGCTCGCTGACCTCTGGGCGGTCGGCGAGGCGGTGCTCGACTCGGTCGAGCAGGTCGTCGTCGGCAAGCGGCACCAGCTGACCCTCGTGTTGGCCGGCATCCTCGCCGGCGGCCACGTGCTGTTGGAGGACTACCCGGGTCTCGGCAAGACGCTGGCCGCCCGGTCGCTGGCGCAGACGCTGGGCCTGGACTTCCGCCGGCTGCAGTTCACCCCGGACCTGCTGCCCAGCGACGTGACCGGCTCGTTCGTGTACGACCAGCGCTCGGCCGAGTTCTCGTTCCGGGCCGGGCCGCTGTTCTGCGGGCTGCTGCTCGCCGACGAGATCAACCGCACCCCGCCGAAGACACAGTCCGCGCTGCTGGAGGCCATGCAGGAGCGGCAGGTCACGGTCGAGGGCACCACGTTCGGCCTGCCCGAGCCGTTCCACGTGATCGCCACCGCCAACCCGATCGAGTACGAGGGGACGTACCCGCTGCCAGAGGCCCAGCTGGACCGGTTCCTGCTCCGGATCGGCTTCGGCTACCCGGAGCGGTCCGAGGAACTGGACGTGCTGCGCCGGCGGATGGCCCGCCGGCGCGAGGAGACCGTGCTCGAGCCGGTGCTCGACGCGACCGGGCTGCTGCGGGCGCAGCGCACGGTCGAGCAGGTCGAGGTCGAGGACACCGTCGCCGGCTACTGTGTCGACCTGGCCGCGGCGACCCGGGACCAGCAGCAGGTGTTGGTCGGCGCGTCGCCGCGCGGGTCGCTCGCGCTGCTGCTCGTCGCCCGGGCGCTCGCCGTGCTGCGCCGGCGGGACTACGTCACCCCGGAGGACGTCAAGGCGGTCGCGCTGGCCGTGCTGGGGCACCGCCTGACGCTGAAGCCGGAGATGTGGCTGCGCCGCGTCTCGCCCCAGGATGTGGTCCGCGAGGTGCTCGGCGCGGTGCCCGCGCCGCCGACCGCCGTCCGGACCCCGGCCGCGGCTCGCTGAGCGTTGGTCACCCCGGAGCCCGCCCCGCCGCGGTGGCGGCCGACCGCGGCGCTGGCCCGAGCGGTCGTGCTCGGCGGCGTGCTGCTGCTGCTCGCCGTGCTGCTGCGCCGGCCCGACCTGGTCGTGCTGGCCGCGCCGCTGCTGCTCGGCGTCGGGATCGGGCTGGCGGCCCGGCCGACCGGGGTGCCGGCGCTGACTCTCGCCGGCCCGGTCGACGCGCTGTTGGAGGGCGGCCGCGCCGCCGCGGTCGCCACCGTCGACGTGCCGGCCGGCGTCGACGTGGCCGCGGTCGGGATCGTCCTGCCGGCAGGACTGGAACCGCTCACCGGCGCGTCGGCGGTCTTCGTCGAGGGCCGGCAAGAGGTGCGGCTGACGTTCCGGGCCGTCCGCTGGGGCCGCCGCCAGGCCGGCCCGGCGTACCTGCGGGCCACCGGCGGGTACGGGACGCTGAGCTGGCCGGTCGTGCTTACCAGCACCGTCTCGGTGACGACGTGGCCGCTGCGGGACGGCTTCGACGCAGCGGAGACCGTGCCGCGGGCCGAGGGGCTGGTCGGCGCGCACCGGTCCCGGCGGGCGGGTGAGGGCGGCGACGTGGCCGGCGTGCGGCCGTTCCAACCCGGCGACCGGCTGCGCCGGATCAACTGGCGGGTCACCGCCCGGACCGGGGACCTGCACGTCACCGCGACGTACTCGGACCGCGACACCGAGGTGCTGCTGGTGCTCGACAGCGGGCAGGACCTGGGCCGCCGGCCGGAGACGTCGCTGGACACCGGAGTCCGGGCCGCGGCGGCGGTGGCCGAGCACTACCTGCGGGCCGGTGACCGGGTCGGGTTCGTCGACCTCGGCCGCCCGCAGCGACCGGTGCCGGCTCGCAACGGCCGCAACCATCTGGTCCGGATGCTCGACGTGCTGCTCGATGCCAAGCCGCAGGGTGGCGGGGCGCTCCCGTCGCTCGCCGAGGTCGCATATCTGGGCTCGACCGACGCGCTGGTCGTGTTGCTCAGCCCGCTGGCCACCGTGGAGGCGCTGGCCGCGGTGGCCACGCTGTCCCGCTCCGGGCGGTCCGTTGTCGCCGTCGACACGCTGCCGCCGGACCTGCGTCCGGACGAGCGCAGCCCGTGGACGGCGCTGGCCTTCCGGCTCTGGCTGTTGCGCCGCGACGCCGATCTCGGCCGGCTCGCCGAGCTGGGCGTGCCCCGGGTGGCCTGGCGCGGCAGCGGCAGCCTGGATGCCGTCCTGCGGGACGCCACGCTCGCCGCCCGGGCCGCGCGGGCGGCCCGATGATCGTCCCCGACCCGCACGAGGTCCTGCGCTGGTCGCGGACCGCCCAGATGCTGCGCGCGCTGTTGGTCGTGGCCGGTGCCAGTGCGCTCGTGCTGGCCGCCTGGGGTGGCGGGCTGCCACTGGTGGCCGCGGTGCTCGGTGGGTGCGGGCTCGTCGCCGCCGCGATCAGCCCGGGCGGTCAAGGGCCCGGCGTCGTCCTGGCCGGAGCCGGGCTGGCCTGGGTGCTGCGCTACGGCGTGGACGCCCCTCCGGTCGCCGAGACCGCCGGCCTCGTGTTCGCCATGGCCCTGCACCACCAGGCTGCCGCGCTCGCGGCCGCGCTGCCGGTCCGAGCCTCGGTCGAGCGCGCGCTGCTGATCCGCTTCGCCCGGCACGGCGCTCTCGTGCTCTGCCTGACCGCTGTCGTCGGCGTGCTGGTGCTCGGCCTGGCGCGGCCGGGCGGGTCGGTGCCGCTGGAGCTGCTCGGCCTGGCCGCGCGGTGGTCGCGGTTCTCGTGCCGGTGCTGCTGAGCCGGGCCGGACCACGGGAGCCCGGCGCCCGGTAGGCCCGCGGCCCGCTGGGTAGGCTCCGCTCATGCCGGACAGGCCGCACATCCTCATCGTCGGCGGCGGGTACGTCGGGATGTACACCGCGCTGCGGCTGCAGAAGAAGCTGCGCCGGAACGAGGCCAGGATCACGGTCGTCGACCCGCAGAACTACATGACGTACCAGCCGTTCCTGCCGGAGACCGCGGCCGGGTCGCTCGAGCCGCGGCACGTGGTGGTCCCGCTGCGCAAGGTGCTCAAGCGCAGCCGGGTGCTGACCGGTCTGGTCACCAGCATCGATCACGCCAACCGGACCGCGACCGTGCTGCCGGTCGAGGGCCCGGAATACCCGATCAGGTACGACGTGATCGTGGTCGCGCCCGGCTCGGTGGTGCGGACGCTGCCGATCCCCGGCCTGGCCGAGCACGGCATCGGCTTCAAGACCGTCGGCGAGGCGATCTACCTGCGCAACCACGTGCTGTCCCGGCTCGACTACGCGGCCTCGGTGACCGACGCCGAGCACCGGCGGCGGGCCCTGACGTTCGTATTCATTGGAGGCGGCTACGCCGGGATCGAGGCGTTCGCCGAGCTGGAGGACATGGCCCGGTACGCGACGCGCTACTACGACAACGTCAGCCCGGACGACATGCGCTGGGTGCTCATCGAGGCCACCGGCCGGATCCTGCCCGAGGTCAGCGTGCAGATGGCCGAATACACGGTGAAGCAGCTGCTCAAGCGCAACATGGACGTCCGGCTCAGCACCAGGGTCGACTCGCTGACCGGCGGGCACGTCGTGCTCACCGACGGCGAGGAGTTCGACGCCGAGACGATCGTGTGGACCGCCGGGGTCAAGGCCAACCCGATGCTCGCCCGGACCGACCTGCCGCTGGACGAGAAGGGCCGGCTGCGCTGCACGCCCGACCTGCGGGTGGCCGGGGTCGAGGACGCCTGGAGCGCGGGTGACTGCGCCGCGGTGCCGGACCTCACCGACCCGGGCGCGTTCACCGGCCCGTCGGCCCAGCACGCGGTCCGGCAGACCAAGACGCTCGCGGCCAACATCGTCGCCTCGATGCGCCGCCGGGAGCTGGCCGACTACCGGCACAAGTACGTCGGCTCGGTCGCCAGCCTCGGCCTCCATCGCGGCGTCGCCGAGGTGTACGGGATCAAGCTGCGCGGCTTCCTGGCCTGGTTCATGCACCGGACCTACCACCTGTCCCGGGTGCCGACCGTCAACCGCAAGGTCCGGGTGGTGGCCGACTGGACGCTGGCCGCCTTGTTCCCGCGCGAGGTGGTCTCGCTCGGCCAGCTGCAACAGCCGCGGCGCGAGTTCGAGCTGGCCGCCCTGCCCCACCCGGCGCCGCTGCCCGGCGCCGGTCGCGAGGCCGGCTAACCGACGGTGTAGACCGCCGGCCGGGCCTGCAGTGCGGCCAGCGTCCGCGGGCTCTGCGCCTCCATCCAGGCGATCACGTCCCGGTACGGCACGCAGAGCGTCTCCGGCTTGCGGCAGGTCTCCTCGACGAACCGGGCCAGCGCGTCGGTGTAGGCGTTGCCGTTCCAGGAGTTGAAGTGGTTGCCGAGCACCAGCGGCGCCCGGTTGCCCGTGTAGGCCGCTCGGTACATCGCCCGGTACGTGCGCAGCACCTGGTCCGAGCTGGCCCGGGTGTCGCGTGTGGACGGTGGGTTGCCGGTCTGCTTGACCCAGAAGTTGTAGTCCATCGACACGACCCCGGGCCGGGCCCCGCCGCCGGCCAGCGGCACGTACGCCAGCGGGAACTGCCACAGTCCCCACTGGTCCTTGCGCGGCCAGGCGATCCCGTTCGATCCGCCGCTGCTGTCGTAGCTGAACCCGGCCGCCTTGAGCGCCGGCCGCAGCTGCTCGGGCCGGCCCTCCAGGCACGGCGTCCGTCCACCTCGGACGGACGACGCCGGCACGGTGAGGTCGCGGTGCGAGCGCCAGAACCGGAAGAACTGCGCGAGCTCGGCCGACCAGTCCGCGGTCGTCCAGGCGTTCGCCGACGGCTCGGCCCCGGCGCAGAAGTGCCCGTTGTAGTGGGTGCCGATCTCCATGCCGGCCGCGTACGCGGCGTCGAGGTCCTTGATCAGCGTGCTGACCTCGGCCGGGGTGTTCCAGCCGCCGAGCGAGCTGGCGCCGGGGGCGTGGCCCGGCCCGGTGTAGTCGGTGCGGTGCGCCCGGTCGAGCAGGTAGACGCCGGACAGGAACCCGGTGAAGCGCATCCCTGAGCGACGCGCGACGTCCCGCCAGAACGCCCACTTCTCGTGGTCACCCGCCCCGTCGAAGGACACGATGACGAACTGCGGCGGCTGCTGTCCGGGCCGGAGCGCGACCGGCTGCACCGCCGGCACCGGGGCGGCGAACGCGTGCGTCGGCGCGGGCTCGCCCGGCGAGGATCGGCCGGTCGTGACCACGAGGCCGAGGGTGAGCACGAGCGCGCCGGCGAGCACGACATTGCTGCGCATGCGCACCTCCCCGGGCGACCGGCGACCGCAACATAGCGTCGCGATCACCGTGGGTGGTGGCAGCGCGCCGCGGCCCGTTACCGGCGACGTAAGGTCTGCGCATGACGCAGGTCGCCGACGCCGTCCGCGAGTGCGCCGAGGCCGCGCACGCCGCTGCCGGCAGCATCGCCGCCGCCGGTGCCGACACCGTCGATGCGGCCCTGCTCGCGATCGCCGACCGGCTGCTCGACCGGGCCGACGCGGTCCTCGCCGCGAACAAGGCCGACGTCGACGGCGCCGACCTGCCGGCGGCGATGATCGACCGGCTCCGGCTCGACCCGGCCCGGCTCGACGGCATGGCCCACCAGCTGCGGGTGCTCGCCGAGGTGCCGCACCCGCAGTGGTCCCGGGTGGTGCGCGAGCTGCCCGGCGCGCTGGTCGAGGAGCGGCGCAAGCCGGTCGGCGTGGTCGGCGCCAACTTCGAGGCCAGGCCCAACGTGGTCGTCGACATCGCCTCGCAGCTGCTGAAGTCCCGCAACGCCGGGGTGCTGCGTACCGGCTCGGCCGCGATCGGCTCGGCCGCGGCGCTGCTGGACGAGGTGATCGCCCCGGCCCTCGACGAGGCCGGGCTCGACCCGGCGGCGATCCAGCTGGTCCGGCTGCCGGGCCGGGACACCGCCCGCGCGCTGGTGGCCCAGCCCGATCTGGTGCCGCTGGTGATCCTGCGCGGCAGCGGTGACAGCACCCGCGAGCTCACCGCGGAGGCGGCTCGACACGGGGTCCGCACGCTCGCCCATGCCGACGGCGGCGGCGTGCTCTACCTCGACCGCGCCGCCGACGCCGGCAAGGCGCTCGACCTGGTCGAGCAGAGCCTGGACCGGCTCGGCGTCTGCAACCGGCTCAACCTGCTGCTGGTCCACCCGGAGCGTTGGGACGACCTGCTGCCCGGCGTACGGACGGTGCTCGACCGGCTGGGCATCGCCGCGTCGCTGCCGCCGCACGACCACCCGCTCGGGCTGGAGTGGGCGCTGCAGGACGGCCGCGAGGCGACGGTGACGATCGCCCCGGTCGACGGCCCGGCCGCGGCGGCCAGGCTCGCCGACGAGGCGACGTCCGGGCTGGCCGCCGGCATCGCGACCGAGGACGCCGCGGCCGCGGCCGAGTTTCTCGACACGTACGGCGGGACCGGTGCGTTCTGGAACGTGACCACCCGGCTGCTGGACGGGTTCAAGCTGCTCGGCGTGCCGGAGACCGGGATCAACGTCGACCGGCTGCCCGGTCCGCGCGGCCCGGTCACGTTCCTCGACCTGCATCTGCGACAGTTCGTCGTCACGGAGCGCTGACGCCCGCTACTCTCGCGAACGATTGGGCCCCCGTAGCCCAAACGGCAGAGGCCGGCCCCTTAAAAGGGTCACAGTGTGGGTTCGACTCCCACCGGGGGCACCCGGATCTGTCCTCGCCGCTTGTCGTGAAGCCGGCCCGGTCGAGGCGGCGACCTCAGCACGCTGCCTGCGCGCCGTGCCGTCAGGCTCCCGGGCGAGGCATGTCCGATCACTTCTTCCAGGACCCGGGGATCGGCGAAGTCGCGCGAAGAGGGCACGATCTCGCACGCTTCCCGGATCCCCGACCGCACCGAAGCGCGCTCCTCGATGCCGCTGCCCCAGGTCTTCGCCGCCGCCGGGTACGAGCGGACTCACGCGTCCGGGACGTGCGGCTTCCGGCGCCGCGCAGGGACGCCGGGCCTGGTCCTGCGGAGCGACTTCGGATCAGCGGCGATCGGGCGGCTACCGTCGCGAGATCGACACCCTGCCGGTGGACGGCTCCGGGTCAGGAACCCCTGAGCATGCGACCGAACACATTCGCCGGGCTCGCCAGCGGCGCAACGGCCGGTGGGGTGGTTGCTGGTGCGCGTCTCGACCTCGACCCGGATCGCGACGGAGGCGCGCCGCCGACGTCGCCATCACCAGTTCAAGCGGCGCCTGGTCCATGCCCGCCGACGCACGCGGGCCTGTTCGCGGTGACGTCGCGGTCACCAGCGCCCAGTTCGGGACGGTTCCAGAGCTACCGAACATCCACCACCGCAGGAGTTGGAGCAGGGCGTCGCCCGGTGCCGGACTACCGGATCACGGGCCTGTTCGTCGACCGCGGCTACCGTCGCGCGGGAATGCCGCGGCCGCCGTGCGAGATGCGCTGGCGCTGATCGCCGCGGCGGGAGCGGCCTCGTCGGGCGTCCCCGCCGACCGACCCGACGGCGCGGCGGCCTCCGGCATCGTACCTCTCCGCGCCACCCGGCATGACGCGCGGCGCGGGTCAGCGACGAGCGCGCGAGGGTGGCACGCGGATGAGCCGCGCGGCGGCGGCAGCATGAGCCGCTCGTGCGTCGCGCGCAGCGCGGCAGGCGCCAGCACCTTGACTGCCTGACCCGTCCAGCTCCGCCTGAGCCGGGAGGTACGCCGAGCGACGCTCGCGACAGCGCCGCTGTTCAGCCGGCGCTTGGCAGCCTGACCCAGGCGCCGGTCATCGGCGGTCCGATGACACAGCCGTCCTGGGCGAGCGTCTCGGCCAGCAGCCGGTCGGCCAGCGTGGGCGGGTCCACCTCGACCCGGGTGGCGACCCCGAGCCGCTCCATCAGCGGTACCGCAGCCGATATCACGTTGGCCCAACCCCAGGCCGGGGCGTCCGGGCCGCCGGCGGCGAAGGTCTCGACGAGAAGCTGCGGTCCGGGCAGGCCGGCGGCGCGGAACGTGGTGAACAACCGCGGTCCGAGCCGGGTCGCGACGCCGGCCTTCTCCAGCGCCTGCACGAAGTACTCGTGGACCTGAGCCCACAGCGGCGTCAGCGGGTCTGCGCACAGGTTGTCCAGGTCGGCCTCGTGCACGCAGACCAGCCCACCGGCCCGCACCCGGCTGGCGGCCCGGCGCAGCGCGGCCACCGGGTCGGTCAGGTACATCAGGACCAGCCGGCCCACGACGGCGTCGAAGCCGTCCTCGACGTCCTGCAGCGTCTGCACATCACCGACGCGGAACTCGACGTTCGGCGCGTCGGTCCGGCGGCGGGCCAGTTCGACCGCGACCGGGTCCCGCTCGACACCGACCACGGCGCCGGTCGGCCCGACCAGCTCGGCCGCGAGCCGCGACACGTTGCCCGCGCCGCTGCCCAGGTCGAGGACCCGCATCCCGGCTGCGATGCCGGCCTGCTGGAGCAGTCTGCGGGTGAGCGGGTCGAACAGCGCCCCCTGGGCGACGAGCCGTTCGTCCTCGGCCGCTCGATTAGCAAACGGGTAATCCATGCCGGACAGAATCCAGCCGGGGGCCGCGCCTGTCGTTGGGTCAGCGCGCAGGATCCTTCACATCGCGTGCAGACCTGCGGTACTCCGAGGGCGGCAAGCCGTGCGCGGCCCGGAAGGCCCGGCTGAAATCGGCCGCGCCGGAGAAACCCCACCTGGCCGCGATCGCCGCGATCGGGCGGGAGGCCAACCCCGGATCCGCCAGGTCACGGCGGCAGCGCTCCAGACGCCGCCACCGGATCCAGCCCGCCACGGTCAAGCCCTCGTCGTGGAAGAGCTGGTGCAGCAAGCGTACCGAGATGTGATGGGCAGCAGCGACCGTCACCGGCGAGAGTTGAGGATCGCCCAAGTGCTGCAGGACGAAAGCCTGAACCGTGGTGAGCAGGGCGTGCCGGTGGGCCTCCCGCGTCGTCCAAGCGCAGCCGTCCAGCTCGCGGGCCAACCGCGTCGCCAGGACCTCGAGCGCGGCCGTGGACAGCCGCGCCGCCTCGGCCTCGCTGTAGTGATCGACGTTGCCGGCCAGCTGAAGGAGGAACTGCGCGGTCAGGTCACCCAGCCCGGTGGACGCCGGGATTCGCAGCGCGGACAGCTGGCTGAGCCGGCTACGCGGGAATGGCAGCAGCGACGGCGGGAACATGAACGTCAACAACCGCGCCGGCCGCTCCTGGCCGACCGCGCAGGCCACCTCGTAGGGCCGCCGGGTGTCGTAGAAGGCGAACTCGCCGGGCGAGGACAGCCGAGCCTGGCGGCCACCCTGCTCGACCACCGAGCAACTGGAGTCGCAGGCCACCAGCATCTTGAGCATGTCCGGATCGGCCTGGGAGATCAGCGCGGGAGTGCGGTGCACCGTGATCGGCATGACGTCCATGACGACGACCTGCATCGAACCCAGGCCACTGGTGCGGAACTGACCCCAGTAGCCGGCCGCGCGCTCGGCGCGGCACTCCATCGGCACCCACGTCGCCGCCGTGAGCTCCCGGACGAAGTCCAGACGGTCGGCCGCGGGCACCTCGTCGGCCCGAATCAGCGTGCTCATCGCTCTCCCACCCGAACGCACCGCAAGCGTAGCTCCCGCCGGCCCGTCCGGATACGCACCGAGGCGGGCAGGCTGCGGCGGTGCCGGGTGAGCTCATACCGCCTCCTCCCGGGACGGTACGCGCCTGGTAGGCGACGCCGGTGATGGCAGTCGCAGCACGAAGGTCCGCGGCGAGTTGGTCGCCGCGGACCTTCACCCGGTCACGGGCTCCGGCAGTGGTGGTGCGCTGGGCGAGCTAGAAGCAGGTGCCGTTGACAATGCAGGGAGGCGGTCCGAGGTTGTAGGTCGCCTCGGCTCCCCCGACGACGGCCCCGGACGGCCCCGCGACGAAGCGGTACTCGCCGTTGATGCGGGCCATGGAAATTGTGTGGACCGAACCGACGTAGTGAATCTCCAGGTCTTCCAAACCGGGCTTGTTGAAGCTCTTGAACAGGCTCAGGTGGCCGTCGGCGGCACCGAAGGTCTGCGGACCCACGACCCCGTCGACTCCGACGCCGTGCCTGCTCTGCCAGGTGCGGGTGGCCGCGGCGGTGTGTGGGCCGAAGTCACCGTCGATGTCGGCGTCGCCGATGAGGCCGTCGGCGTAGAGGACCCGCTGCCAAAGTGCGGTCGCGCCGCTGACGGCATTTCTGGTCTGCGACAGCGTCCCTTCGTCACCCCAGTCGTCAGTGACGACTCCGCCACCCCCGACGAACCCCTGGGCGTCGGTGGCGCTCGCCGGCACCGCACCGAGCGACAGCAGGAGCACGAGCAGGCCGGTCAGCGCGCTCAGGACGGTTAACGTTCGTTTCATTCCGGGTGTCCCTTCTCGACCGCGGCGGGTCCGCGGGCACGCGCAGGATCCACCGGCCGACCTACCAGGGACTTACCAACGAGCGCACCAACGGGGCGTCGCCGACGGTGCCGGATTAGTGACCGACGACACTAGTCTGTCCGATGTGCAGTTCTTCCTCATGGGCAGCGTGGAGGCCCGTGCCGGATCCGAGAGCGTGGTTCTCGGCCGGAAGCAGGAACGGTGCCTGATCGGTCTGCTGCTGCTGGACTGCGGCCGGCCGGTGTCGCTGGAACGGCTGGCAGATCTGCTGTGGGATGGCACTCCGCCGGATCGGGCGCGGTCGGTCATCCAGACCTACGTGTCCCGGCTCCGCGCCCGGCTCGCGCCGTACGGCGTCCGGATCAGCGGCACCCACGGCTACCGGATCGACGTCGATCCCCGGGACGTGGACTTCCACCAGCTTCGTACGGGAGTCGACCTGGCGGCGGAGGAGGCGGACCCGGCCCGCCGGCTGGCTCTCCTGGACGGCCCGCTCGGTCTGTGCCGGGGCCCGCTGCTGGGTGACGTCGCACCCCCCGGACTGCGGCTGCGTCTCGGCGCCGAGGCGGAGGACCTCCAGTCGACGGCCAGGGAACTGTGCGCCGAGGCCGAGCTGGCGCTGGGGCACCCCGACAAGGCGATCCGGCTCGTCGAGGCGACGGCGGCCGACCGGCCGGTTCGGGAGCGGATGGTGGCCGTCCTCATGGAGGCCTACCGGATGTCCGGTCGCAAATCCGAGGCGATCGGCGTCTACCACGCCGCGCGCCACGCCCTCGTCGACGACTTCGGGGTGGAACCGGGCTCACGCCTGCGTCACCTGTACGACGAGATCCTGCGCGAGGACGCGGACGCCGCGGTGGCCGCGACCGGCGAGGTCCGCGGCGCCCAACTGCCGCCCGCGGCCGTGCCGTTCGTCGGGCGGGTCCGCGAGTTCGCCGAACTCGACCGGATCGTGCTGGGCGCGGCTCCGCCGGGTCCGCGGGCGGTCGTCGTGGCCGGAGGCGCGGGGCTGGGCAAGACCGCGCTGGTGGTGCAGTGGGCACACCACTGCGCCGGCGACTTCCCGGACGGTCAGGTCTACGTCGACATGCGCGGCTTCACCGCCGGCACGCCGACCACGGCGTCCGAGGCGATGACCCAGGTGATTCTCGCCCTCGGCGTCGACAGTCACCGCATCCCCACCGAACCGGCGGCGCTGCAACCGTTCTACCGCCGACTGACCGCCAGGCGGCGGCTCCTGGTCGTCTTCGACGACGTGGCGACGGCCGACCAGGTACGGCCCGCGCTGCCGACCGGCCCGCACACCGCGACGCTCATCACGAGCCGCCGGCGGCTGTTCGGACTGACGGCGCTGGGTGACGCGAGCGGCCTCGAGCTGCTGCCGCTGGCTCCCGGCGACGCGCTGGCGTTGATGACCCAACTGCTGCCCGAGCACCGCGACAACCGGGCGGTACTCATCGACCTGGCCGACCTGTGCGCGTACATGCCGCTCTTCCTGCGGATCAGCGCCGCCAACGTGCGGCTCTGCGGCGATCCCGCATCGTTCGCCGCCGCCATGCACGGGGACCGGGCGCTGGACCACCTGCAGAGCGGCGCGGATCCGACCGTCGGCGCTCGAAGCGCGCTGGGGCTCTCGTACCGCTCGCTGCCCGACCACGCGCGCCGGCTCTTCCGGGCGGCCGGACGGTCACCGCTGCGCTTCGTGACACCGGACTCGGCCGGCGCGATGCTAGGGATGGATCCGGCGCAGGGCCGCTGGCTGCTGGAGCGGATCGCCGACGTCCACCTCGTCGAGGAGTTCGGGTTCGGCCGGTACCGGTTGCACGACCTGATCCGTACCTTCGCCGCGGAACAGGACACCGGCAGCGACGGCGACCAGGCGCTGCGCCGCCTGATGACCTTCTACGTGGGGGCCGTCACCCATGCGACGGCGACCGCGACCGCGAATGAGATCGTGACGCCGGAGCAACCGGAGCCAGCCGTCGCGCTGCCCGCCCTGTCCGATCCGCACGCGGCGATGGCCTGGCTCGACGGCGAGTTGCCCAACATCGCCGCGGTGGTCCGGTTCGCGGCCGAGCACGGTCCCCCCGAGCCGGCGTGGCAGATCAGCCGGCGGCTCACGCACTACTTCTGGATCCGCCGCACGCTGCCCGAGTGGCGGGCAATCAACGAGGCGGCACTGGCCGCGGCCCGCGCCGCGGGCCGGCCCGACGTGGTCGCCCCGATGCTCAACGCACTGGCCGTGACCATCTGGACGACCAACGACCTGGACCGGACGCGCAGCCTGCTCGAGGAGGCGTTGGCGCTCAACCTCAGGTCCGGCCGCGAGGCGGCGCAGGCGAGCAACCACACGAACCTGGGCAGCCTGTGCCGGCAGACGGGGCAACTCGGCGCCGCCTTCGCCCACACCCGAACGGCCGTCCGGCTGGGCCGCCGCCACGACCGGCCGCTGACCGTCGCGAACGCCCTGCTCAACCTCGCCTGCCTGCACCACGACCTGGGCGTCCTCTACGAAGCGTCCCGAACCGTCGACCGCGCCCTGACCACCTACCGCACCCTGGGTTCCACCGATGGTCAGATCACCAGCCTGAACGTGCTGGCCGAGATCAGGTGCGAGCTCGGGCACCATCGGGCGGCACAGTCGGCGGCCGAACAGAGCCTCGAGATGGCCGACACGTTCGGCAGCGTGCACGGCAGCATCTTCGCCCGCCAGGCGATGACCGACCTGCTCATCGCGACCGGTCGGCCCGAGGCCGGTCGTGAGCTCAGCGAGGCGGCGCTGGCCAGCGCCGTCGAGCACGGCGACCGCCGCCTGATCATCACCGCGATCCTGCGGCTGGCGGCCGTGCTGGCCGCAGTGAACTGCGCCGACAGGGCCCGGCACGAGGCCGAACGGGCCCGGCTCCTGGCCCTCGAGCAGCACGACCTGCACGGATACGTCGACGCCCTGCTGATCATGGCGCAGCTTCCCGGGGAGCCGCCGCAGGCCCTGTCCCACGCGCGTACCGCCGAACGTGCGGCTGCGCAGGTCGGCCTGCTGCTGCGCGAGGCCAAGGCTCAACTGGTCAGGGCCGAACTGTCGGCCGCCGCGCTGGATCCGACGAGCGCGCGGTCGGCCGCGGCACAGGCATGGCCGGTCTTGCGCCGTTCGGGTGCTAAGCCGTGGATCACCCGCTGCATCGCTGTCGTGCGCTGTGCTCCCGCACCGGCCCGGGTTGCCGTACGCGGATGAGGACAAGGGCGGGCCGGCCGTCCGTCGTGGTAGCGTGAGTGGACGGTTGTGGTGCGTAGTTGATTCCCTTCGTCTGTTTCGGCGCCGGCGGGAAATGTGACCGCGGCGTCTTTCCGGGCCGACTTAGCCCCTGGGTCCCAGGTGAGACAGTCCACAGCCGGCCGCACAGTGTGGACGTGCGGAAAATACTCATCTAGGAGAATGCATGGCTCAGGGCAGCGTGAAGTGGTTCAACGGCGAGAAGGGCTTCGGCTTCATCGCCCCCGACGGTGGCGGCGCGGACGTGTTCGTCCACTACTCGGCGATCGACGCCGGTGGCTACCGCAGCCTCGACGAGAACCAGCGCGTGGAGTTCGACATCACGCAGGGCCAGAAGGGCCCGCAGGCCGAGAACGTCCGGCCCGTCTGATCTTCCGCGAACGGCGCTCGGCTCCCCGACCGGGGACCCGGGCGCCGTTCGGCGTTGCGGTCGACGGTGTGGTGCCGGCCGCCCGATCGTCGTCCTGGCAAGCTGGCGGCATGGAACGAGTGCTCGGAGTCGGTGGATACTTCATGCGGGCCGCCGACCCGGCGGCCCTGAGCGCGTGGTATCGCGATTGCCTGGGCCTGGACGCCGACGAGAACGGCCTGTGGCGTCAGGGACGCCGGGCCGACGGTGTTCGCGACGTTCGAGTCCGAGACCGACTACTTCGGGTCCCGCGCTCAGCAGACCATGCTCAACTTCCGGGTCCGCGACCTCGATGCGATGCTCGCGCAATTGCGCGCCAAGGAAGCGGACGTGGCTGACGAGACACAGGACATGGAGGGTGTCGGTCGATTCGGCTGGGTCACCGATCCTGAGGGCAATCGGGTCGAGCTGTGGCAGCCCGCCTGACCGCGTCGTCACGCCGCGGGGTGACGTGCTAATGGCCTGCCGCGCGGGGGAGGCGGTGGTCGAGAAGTAGCCGACCGGCGCCCTCACCTCAGACTTTCGTCGGTGTCGGCCGGTCTCGGCGCCGACCTACCGTTCTGTGCATGAGCAGCCTCGTCCTGACCTCCCACCGTCCGTGCGGCCGCGGTGTCGCCGCCGGCGTCCTGTATTCGGCCCTGATCTCCTTGGGCTTCTCCTCGCTGGTCGGCGAGTGGAGCGGGCTGTCCGGGCGGCCCGCCCTGATCGCGCTGGACATCGCCGTCGGCGTGCTCGGCATGGCCGCGTTGGTGCTGGTCCGCCGTGCCCCGGTCCGGCTCGCGCTGGTGCTGTCGGCACTGCTGAGCGTGTCCGTGTCGCTGACCCCCGTGGCCGGCACGGCGATGCTCTGGGTCGGTCAGCGCCGCCGGCTCCCGGTCGCGATCGCCGTGGCCGCCACCGGTGTCGGCGGCCACGTGGCGCGCGAGCTGTGGCGACCCGAGCCCGGCCGACCGCTGGTGCTGTGGCTGACCATCATCGCGCCTCCTACGCCGCCCTGATCGCCTGGGGCGCGCAGCACCGGGCCCGGCGCGCGCTGACGGACTCGCCGCGCGAGCGGGCCTGACCGCCCGAGACCGGCGCCATCGCCGGCTACAGCTGGATGGCGGCCGGCACGGCGACGGGGTCGCGGGGCGATTACGGTCTCTGTTGTCTCGGGCCGGGGGCACGGTGCGGAGCGGGGGTGGTGCGGTGGATCCCGATGATCGGATCAGGAGCGCGCTCGAGGAACACTGGCGGGCATCGGAATCCGGGGACATCGAAGCCGAGCACGCCATCTACGCGACGGACGCGATCCTCGACTACCCGCAGTCGGGTGAACGGTTCCGTGGGCGCGCGGCCATCTCGGCGCAACGTGGCGGGCACCCTGCCGATCGGCACTTCACCGTCCTGCGGATCGTCGGCAGCGGAAGCCTGTGGGTGAGCGAGTGCGTGATCACCTACGACGGCGTGCCTACCTACTCGGTGAGCATCGTCGAGCTCGCCGACGAACATGTGGTGCACGAGACCCAGTACTTCGCAGACACCTTCGGTGCGCCGGCATGGCGGACCGCACTCGCGGAGCCGATGCCGGGCAGGACCATCGCCAAGGCCTGACCCGCTGCGAGGCCGGCGCGGCGGCCGCAGCGAGGATGACCCAGGCTACGGTCGAGCAACGGGCCATGGCTGCGGTACGCCTGCCTGGGCTCGGACGGCGTGGAAGACACGTGGACGCAGAAGGGACTGTGATGTCGCATCCGGTCGTGCACTTCGAGGTCATCGGCAAGGACCCCGACCGGCTCCGCACCTACTTCGGTGAGTTGTTCGGCTGGCAGTTCGACACACCGTCACCGGTGGCGACCGAGGTCTCCGAACCGGACAAGTACGGATTCCTCGACCTCATCGCCACCGCCGACGGCACCGGCATCCGCGGTGGCGTCGGCGGCGGAGCGGCCCACGAACCGCACGCTCTGTTCTACGTGGGCGTGCCGGACGTGGAGGCAGCACTCCAGCGGGCCGAGAGCCTCGGCGGCACCCGAGTGCTGGGCCCCGTGACCTCGCCCAGTGGGCTCGTCGTCGGCCACTTCACCGACCCCGAGGGCAACCTCATGGGCGTCGCCGGCACCGGCTGACCTCGCAGCCGGCCCGCCGACCCGTTTCCGGCCCGCCGGTACGGCGGCGCGGCCGTCAGCCCTGCGCCGGCTCGGCGACCCCGTACTCGTCGTGCCAGTTCCACCACTCGTACGGCGGGGTCTGCGGGTAGCCCGCCGGGCGAGTCCTCCCACTGCTCCTGCCGCCCCAGCGCCGTGATGTCGAGGTAGCTCCAGGTGCCCCCCATCACCTCGTCCCCGCGGCTGTTGACGAAGTAGGTGCGGAACACCCGGTCGCCGTCGCGGATGAACGCGTTCGTGCCGTGCCACTCGTCCACACCGAAGTCGGCGTCGAAGTCGTCGGTCATCGCGTACCAGGGCATCGTCCAGCCCATCCGTGCCTTCACCCGCTGGATGTCCGACTGCGGCGCGCGGGAGGCGAAGGCGAGGGTGGTGTCGCGGGCGTTCAGGTGGGCGACGTGCGCGACCTGATCGGCCACCATGGAGCAGCCGCGGCAGGCGTGGTCGGGCCAGCCGAACACGCCGGGCTCGAAGAAGGCGCGGTAGACGATCAGCTGGCGACGACCCTCGAACAGGTCGAGCAGGCTCACCGTGCCGTCGGGTCCGTCGAACTGGTAGTCCTTCTCCACCGCCATCCACGGCATCCGCCGGCGGTCCGCGGCCAGCGCATCGCGGGCGCGGGTCAGCTCCTTCTCCTTCACCAGCAGCTGCTGGCGCGCGGTCTCCCACTGTTCGGGCGAGACGATCGGGGGTGTCTTCATCGTGCTGTCCACCTTCCTTCCAGGTCCAGAGGTGCGATGTGCCCGCTCACCGGCTGAGGTGATCCTGCAACGCTTCCAGCGGGCCGTCCCAGTCGCGGGCCAGCGCGGCCAGGAACTGCTGCGCCACCTGCATCGGCGCG
Organism: uncultured Actinomycetota bacterium; assembly: GCA_963770145.1. Lineage (GTDB taxonomy): Bacteria > Actinomycetota > Actinomycetes > Mycobacteriales > CADCTP01 > CADCTP01. Next base: position 248,534 of record CAVYOJ010000015.1, read on the forward strand.
GAGCGGAGCCGGAACCGGACCCGACGCCGCTCGCCCGGTTCGGCGGTCAGCAGGCCGGCCTCGGCCAGCAGAGCCAGATGCTTGGCGATCGCCTGCCGGGTGATCGGCAGGCGACCGGCCAGGTCCGTCGCCGTGGCCGGACCGCCCGAGGCCAGCGCGGCCAGGATGGCGCGGCGGGTCGGGTCGGCCAGCGCGGCGAAGACCCGTTCGGCGATCGCCTCGTTGTCAGGCGGCATCGAGGTAGTCGACCAGTTCACCCAGCTCGCTCGCCCAACCCCGGGTGTTGCCGTCGTGCGCCTTGCCGTGCACGTCGTCCGGCAGCTGGGCGAAGCCGGTCTCGACCACCGTCAGCCGGGTGCCCGCGCCGACCGGCTCGAGCGTGAACTCGACGTACGTGCGGCGCGGATCGTCCTCCGGCAGGCCGTAGATCTGCCAGGTGAAGCCGAACACGCTCGGCTCCTCGACGCGTTCGACCCGCATGTCCACGGCGTGGCCGCCGGTCCACGTCATCCGGGCCGACCCGCCCGGGCGCAGGTCGATCGTCGCCTGGTTGCCGAACCAGGTGCCGAGGCCCTCGGCCGTGGTGAGTGCGGTCCAGACCGCGGCCGGCGGGTGGGCGATCTCGACGACCCGCTCGATGCGATCGGGGAATCCCATGACTGCCTCCCACTAAGTAGCAACTTCTTGGTTGCCACATTATGGCAACCGTTCAGTTGCGTCAACACGACGCGGTACGGACGGCCCACCGGGTTCGCCGGTGCTGGGCCGGTCTTCCGGCCCAGCACCACGCCGTTGCGGCCGGGGGCCTTCTAGGGGGACTCGTCCCCACGGTGGCGTCGCAACACGGTCAGCGCGGCCAGGTCGGCGGTGTCGACCATGGTGAACCGGAACTCGGCGGGCGTGCCGGTCGCGAACAGCCGGTCGCCCGCTCCGACGACGGTCGGGAAGGTGACCAGCCGGTACTCGTCCACGAGGTCGGCCGCGGCCAGGGCGTGCACCAGGCTGAGGCTGCCGATCACGATGACGTCCCGCCGGCTGCTCTCCTCCTTGACCCAGGCGAGCGGATCACCGTCGATAGCCGCCGAGTTCGACCACGCGGTCGCGTCGATGCCCGTCCGGGTGGCGACGCGCTTCGGCACCGCGTTCATCAGCCGGGCGAAATCACCGTCGCGGCCGGGCCAGAGCCGGGCGAAGTGCTCCCAGGTCCGCCGGCCGTAGAGCTGGACGCCGTGCTCCATCCGGGCACCGAGCCGGAACTTGTCATCGGTGACCGGCCCCGGCCCGTACCGGAACGCCCAGCCGCCGTAGGCGGTGCCCCAGCGCCCGTCGGGATCGGAGACCACGCCGTCCAGCGTCGCGAACTGAACCACTATGACGTCACCCATCGCGGGCTCCCTCGTGCCGTGGCGGCCGCTGTCCGGCCGCCCTCACCCGACACCTACCGACGCCGGGCAGCGGACTCATCGCCCACCGGCGCGAGAAGTTCCTGGGCATGGTCCGGCGTACGCTTCGCCCGGGTGACCGGGGCGACGATGGACGACCGGCACGAGCAGCACGAGGCCTTCCGCGGTGACCTGCTGGCGCACTGCTACCGGATGCTCGGATCGTTCGACGAGGCCGAGGACCTGGTCCAGGAGACGCTGCTGCGGGCCTGGCGGGCGGCCGACCGGTACGACCCGCAGCGGGCTTCGCTGCGCACCTGGCTGCACCGGATCGCCACCAACGCCTGCCTCACCGCGCTGGAAGGACGAGCGCGGCGGCCGCTGCCGAGCGGGCTGGGACCCGCGGGCGACGATCCGCAGGCGCCGCTGCTGCCCAGCCTCGACATCCCGTGGTTGCAACCCTTCCCGGACGCCCGGCTGGGCGACCCCGCGGACGTCACCCAGCAGCGCGCAGGGCTGCGGCTGGCCCTGGTCGCGGCGCTGCAGCTCCTGCCTGCTCGCCAACGTGCGACGCTGATGCTGCGCGAGGTGCTGCAGCTACCGGCCGCCGACGTGGCGCAGGCGTTGGACAGCAGCGTCGCCTCGGTGAACAGCAGCCTGCAGCGCGCCCGGGCGACGCTGCGGGCCGCCGAGCCGGCGCTGGAACGAGCTGCGCGAGCCGGCCGACCCCGACGAGCGCGCGGTGATCGAGCGTTACGTGACGGCGTTCGAGGCAGCCGACGTGCCCGGCCTGACCCGGCTGCTGGCCGACGACGTGGTGCTGGAGATGCCGCCGGTGGCGCTGTGGTTCGTCGGCTCGGCGCACTACCGCGAGTTCATGGAGCGGGTCTTCGCCATGCGCGGGACGGGCTGGCGACTGCTGCCCGTGCGCGCCAATGGGAGCTCGGCCCTGGCCGCCTACGCCCCCGACCCGGCCACCGGAGGAGCTTCGGGCGCACTCGCTGCAGGTGTTCGACGTGGCCGGCGGCCTGATCCGATACTGCGTGACGTTCGCCGACCCGACGGTGTTCGGCCTGTTCGACCTCCCGCCGGCAGTGCCGGATCGTGCCCGCCGCACCGCTCACTCATGAACTTTCCCGGCGGTGCCGTCCCGTCGACGTACGTTCCTGCGGCCTCGCTCTCCGGCACGATGGTCGAGCCGAACATCATGGCGTGGTCCTGGCGTGCGCGAGGGACGGCGCCGCCCGGTTGCGGATCGGTCGCGATCCAGGGCGCCGACGTAATCGCTTGTCCGCCCGCCTACGGTCGGAGGCGATGAGGAACGAGCCCGGCGACGGGGCCGGTGCAGGGAGCACGGTGAACGTGGGCGCGCGACTGACGCGGCGACTGCGTCTCGAGCCGATCGGACCGGAGCACGCCCAGGATGTGTGGCAGCTGTACCAGGACCCGGCGATCGTGAGGTGGGTTCCGGTCCCTGGTCACCGCAGCAGGCGGAGGCCTTTGCCGTCGGCTGGCGCCGCAAGTGGGAGCAGGACTCGGTCGGCAAGTGGATGGCGTACCTGCATGACGGCAGCCTGGTGGGCCGCGGCGGCCTGTCTCGCATGCCTCGCGGTGCGAGGTCCACCAGGCAGATCCAGGACCTCGTCGACCCGTGCTGGCGCGCGGGCCGACTGGAGATCGGGTGGGCACTGCGCAGCGAGTTCCACGGCCAGGGCTACGCCAGTGAGATCGGTCGGGAGGGGTTGGCGTTCGCCAACGAGGTGCTCGCCAGCCATGCCGTTGTCTCCTTCACCGAGCGGCACAACATCGCGTCCCGTCGGGTGATGGAGCGGATCGGCATGACGTTCGCCGGGCAGATCCGATGGCGGGGCCTGGCCGAAGGGCAGGTCGACGAGCGGGACGATGCGCCCTTCGCCGTCTACGTGACCCACCTGGCCGTTCCCTGAGTGCCTTCCCTGCTTCGCCGAACGGCCCCACGAAGCGTCCGGAGCCGCGACCATTTCATCATGGCGTACATCGATCTCGGCCTGGACGAGACCCGACATCCAGGGATTACCGGGCTGCTCGCCTACCGCCCGGAAACCGCCCGCCCGATCGAGGCGCTCGTCGACGCACTGCTCGTCGCACCCAATTCGCTGGCCCGGGGTGAGCGTCGAACTGATCGCCGCCTACGTCTCGGCCCTCAACGACTGCCTGTTCTGCCGCAACGCCCATTCGGCGTTCGCCGCCGCGCAGCTCGACGCCGGAATGCCGTTGATCGAGCAGGTCTGCGCCGACCTGGACACCGCCCCGCTGTCCCCGAAGCTACGGGCGTTGCTGCGGATGGCCGCCGCAGTGCAACGGAACGGCCAGGCCGTGACGCCCGAGCTGGTCAACGCCGCGCGGGCCGAGGGCGCCACCGACGTCGAAGTGCACGACACCGTCCTCATCGCGGCCGCATTCTGCATGCTGAACCGGTATGTGGACGGACTCGGGACGGTCGCTCCCAGCGATCCCAGCCGTTACCAGGCGTCCGTTCCCCGCATCGTCGCCTGCGGCTACTCCACCGAGGATCGGGGCGACTGACGGTCATCTCCGTCGCCGTATCTCCTGCGGGTGCGGACCGGCCGGCGGCGCGGGATCAGGCGAGGCGGAAGACCCTGGACTCCCAGGGAGCGAGCGGGTCGGTGGGGGCGGCAGTGCAGCCCGGGACGGACGCGACGAGCGCGTCCGCGGAGGTCCACGCGGCCAGCTCGGACAGGTCGGCGACGATGTCAGCTGCGGACGAGAGGTTGGCGACGACCAGCAGCCGGGTGTCGCCGAAGGAGCGTTCGAAGCAGTACAGCTGCGGGTGGTCGGCCAGGAGCATCCGGAACGTCCCGTGCGCGACGCAGGGCTCGGCGTGCCGCAGCGCGATGAGCCTGCGGTAGTGCGAGAGGACCGAGCCGGGATCGTCCACCTGTGCGGCTGCGTTGACCGAGCCGGACAGTGGGTGGACGTCGAGCCAGGGCGTACCGGTGGTGAAGCCGGCGCCGGGCGAGGCGTCCCAAGGCATCGGAATCCGAGCGTTGTCGCGGCCCTTGTACGCCAGCGCCCTGAGCACGTCGGCGGGATCCTCGCCGCGCGCGACCGCGGTGGCGTAGTGGTTGAGCGACTCGACATCACGCAGCTGATCGACCCTGGTGAAGCCCGGGTTGGTCATCCCGAGCTCGTCGCCCTGGTAGACGAACGGCGTGCCGCGGTGCAGGTGCAGCACGGTTGCCAGCGCCTTCGCGGACTGTTCCCGGTGCTCCGGCCGGTCGGAGCCGAACCGGCTGACGCACCGCGGCTGGTCGTGGTTTCCGAGGTAGAGACTGTTCCACCCGACCGCGGCCAGTCCGTCCTGCCACCGCCCGAGCGACTGCTTGAGCTGGAGCATCCGGACCGGCCGGATGTCCCACTTCCCCTTCGGGCCCGAGTCGAGGTCGACGTGCTCGAACTGGAACACAATGTCCAGCTCGCCGCGTGCTGGGTCGGTGTAGAGCACCGCCTCCTCCACCGAGCAGCCCGGCGTCTCACCGACGTTGAGCAGCCCGGCCGGACGACCGGCGAAGACCTCGCGGTGCATCTCCTGGAGGAACTCGTGCACACGGGGTCCGTTGAGCACGAACGCAGGTGTGTCGGCGAAGCCGACCGTGTCGACGACACCCGGCCAGCGCGGGTCCCGTTCGCCGCCGATCACGCCGTCCGGCAGCGTGACCCGGCCGTCGGCGCCGACCGGCCCGACCACCTTCGAGATCACGTTGATGACGTCCATCCGGAAGCCGTCAACCCCGCGGTCCAGCCAGTAGCGCATCATGGCGTAGACCGCCTGCCGCACCTCCGGGTTCTCCCAGTTGAGATCGGGCTGCTCGGGCGCGAACAGGTGCAGGTAGTACTCGCCGGTGCGGTCGTCGTACGCCCAGGCCGAGCCGCCGAACGCGGAGCCCCAGTTGGTCGGCTCGGATCCCGGCGACCCGGGCGCGTGACCCGGCCGCGGGAGGCGCCACCAGTACCAGTCGCGCTTGGGGTTGTCCCTCGACGAGCGCGACTCGGTGAACCAGGCGTGCGCGGAGCTGGTGTGGTTGACGACGAGGTCCATCACCAGCTTCATGTCGCGCGCGTGCAGCTTCGCGATCAGCTCGTCGAGCTGCTCGAGCGTGCCGAAGAGCGGGTCGACGTCGTGGTAGTCGGAGATGTCGTAGCCGTTGTCGGCCATCGGCGAGCGGTAGACCGGGCTCAGCCAGACGACGTCGACGCCGAGCAGCTCGAAATGGTCGAGGTGGTCCAGGATCCCGCCGAGGTCGCCGACCCCGTCACCGTCGCTGTCGGCGAAGCTGCGTGGGTAGACCTGATAGACCACCGCGGACTTCCACCAGTCCCGCCGGCCGGCGGAGCCGGGATGCAGCTCGGTGTCGACGGCGGGGTGCGGGTCGGCCGAGGACACGACCAGGACTCGACCACGCACCACCGTCATCCGCAACCGGCACGCCCCGCCGGGCAGCGCCCGGAGCGCCGCACCTGAGGCCAGCCAGGCCGGCTGCCTGTCGGTGCCGGCTGATAGACAGGCGGCATGCCGTCGCTGCCGCCCGACGAGGAGCTGGTGCGGCAGCTGCGGGCCGGGGACGAGGCGGCGTTCGGGCTGGTGCTCGACCGCTGGTCGCCGGGGATGCTCCGGCTGGCCCGGTCGTTCGTGTCCACGCCCGACTCGGCGGCCGAGTGCGTCCAGGACACCTGGCTGGCCGTGCTCGAGGGCCTCGACCGGTTCGAGGGCCGCGCCGCGCTGCGGACCTGGGTCTACCGGATCCTGGTCAACACGGCCAAGCGGCGCGGGGTGCGGGAGGGCCGGTCGGTGCCGTGGAGCAGCATCGGCCCGGAGGACGGCCCGACCGTCGACCCGGACCGGTTCCGCGCCCCCGGCGAGCCGTACCCGGGGCACTGGCGGGAGTTCCCGGCGCCCTGGCCGACGCCGGAGGACGCGACGCTCGCAGCCGAGATCCGGTCCGTCGTCGCGGCGGCCGTAGCCGACCTGCCCGAGCGGCAAAGGGTCGTGCTCACCCTCCGCGACGTGCAGGGGTACGCCTCCGACGAGGTCTGTTCGATACTGGAGATCACCGCGACGTACCAGCGGGTGTTGCTGCACCGCGCCCGGGCGTACGTGCGGGGTCGGATCGAGGACTACCACGCGAGGGCGGTGACACCGTGACCGAGCCGCTGGACTGCGACGAGTTCGTCGAGCTCGTCACGGCATACCTGGAGGACGCGCTCGAGCCGGCCGACCGGCAGCGGGTGCTCGATCACCTCGACCTGTGCGACGGCTGCTCGACGTACCTGGAGCAGATCCGGGCGACGGTCCGGGTAGTGGGCGACCTGCCGGCGCCGGGCGGGCTGCCGGACACGGGCCGGCAACGGTTGCTGGAGGCGTTCCGCCGCCGGCCGTAACGCCAGGGGGTGGTCCCGACACTGACCTGGCATGACGCTGACCCTGCCGATGCGCTCGCCCGACCCGGCCGTCGCCGCGCTGCGCCGCCGGCTGCGCCCGCTGCACGCGGCGGTGTTCCTGCAGGGCTTCATGCTCTGGGTGTCGGTCGAGAAGCTGTTCATGACCGAGCTGGGTTTCGACGCGGCCTCGATCGGCGTGATGGCGGCGGCGTACTCGGCGCTGGTCCCGCTGCTGGAGCTGCCGACCGGGATCCTCGCCGACCGGTGGAGCCGGCGGGGCGTGCTGATCCTGTCCAGCGTCGCGATCAGCCTCGGCGCGCTGCTCGGCGGGCTCAGCCAGAACGTCACCATGTACGTGATCTCCGCGCTGCTGTTCGGCGTGTACGTCGCCTGCTACTCCGGCACCCTCGACTCGGTCGTATACGACACGGTGCTCGAGGAGACCGGCGACGGCGGCGACTTCCAGCGGCGCATCGGCCGGGTCCAGGCGGTCGAGGCCGTCGCGCTGGTGGCCAGCGCGCTGGCCGGCGGCTGGGTGGCCGGGTTGCTGGAGCCGCGGGTGACCTACTTCCTGACCGTCCCGTTCGCGCTCGCCTCCATCGCCGGGTACGCGCGCTTCCGCGAGCCGCGGCTGCACCGGTCGGCCGAGCCGGTGGCGCTGCGCCGGCACCTCGGGCTGACCGTGCGCGCGGTGACCCGGCGCCGGCGGTTGCTGCCGATCGTCACGCTCGGCGTGCTGGCCGCGGTGATCAGCCAGTTGGTGTTCGAGTTCGGTCCACTGTGGCTGGTCGCGCTGGCCGTGCCGGCCGCCGCGTACGGGCCGTACTGGGCCGGGCTGGTGTCGACGCTCGGCTTCGGCGGGCTGCTCGCCGGCCGGCTGCGGCTGGACCGGCCGGCCAACGCCTGGGCCGCGGCCGGTGCGATGACCGTGGCCGCGCTGCTGCTGACCGCCGACACCGGCTTCGTCGCGGTCACCGCCGCGCAGGTCACCCTGGCCCTGCTGACCGGCCTGGCGGCCATCCACGTCAGCGCGGTGCTGCACGACGCGGTGCCGTCGGCGATCCGGTCCGGGGTCGCGTCCGGCGTGGGCTCGCTGTCCTGGCTGGTGTTCGTGCCGGTGGCGCTGGGCTTCGGCGCGCTGTCCACCGCGCACGGCGTGCAGCGGGCCGGCTGGGTGCTGGTCGCGCTCGCACTGCTGGCCGGAACGCTGCTGGCGGTCACGGCCCGGTCGGCGCGGTCGGCCCGGAGTCGGCGGAGTCGGCGGAGTCGGCGCAGTCGGCCGCCGGGTGCGCGGTCGAGCCGGCGCTGGTCTGAGCGACCCTAGTGCTCGTGCGAGTGGTGCCAGGCGTCCTCGGCGCCGGCCCGCAGGCTCGGCAGGTTGACCACGATCGCCTGCTGGGTGGTCCGGGCGATCACCACGACCGCGTCCTCGGTCGGGTTCGGGTTCTCCTCCCGGTGCGGCGCGAACGGCGGCACGTACACGTAGTCGCCCGGGTTGGTGCGGACCCGCCGCTCGGTGTCGCCGTCGCCGTCGAGGAAGACGAACTCCGGGTGCCCGGACACCACGTAGATCGCGGTCTCCGACTCGCCGTGGTGGTGGTCGGCCGAGCGCACCTCGGGCGCGACCGTGGTCCGGCCCATCCAGAGCCGGTCCGAGCCGACCGACGTGCCGGAGATCGCCTCCTCCCGCAGCATGCCCGGGGTCTGCGCGGTGTCCGCGGACAGCGCGGTGCCGTCGATGTGCCGCAGGGTCATGGGTCCAGCCTGGCATGCCCGCGCCGGGGTGCGGGCGGCGGCCGCGGCCGGCTGGTCCACACTTCCCCGATGAACATGGCCGCTCCCGCCTCGATGCGGGTCAGCATCAGCACGGTCGTCGGCATCGTGGCCGGCGTGCTGGTCGGCCTGTCGATGGGCTGGATCTTCGCCGCACCGATCGGATTCGACGTCGCCGCGCTGATCTTCGTGACCTGGACCTGGGCCGCGGTCCGCCGGATGGATGCCGCGCAGACCGCGTCGCACGCCACCCGCGAGGACCCGACCCGTCGGCTGACCCGGCTGATCGTGCTGGCCGCCTGCGTGGCCAGCCTGGGCGGGGTCGGCGTCCTGCTGGTCCGGGCGGCCGAGGAGCAGGGCGCGCGGCGGGCGTGGGTGGCCGCGCTCGGCGTCGGCAGCATCGCGGTGTCGTGGTTCGTCGTACACGGCCTGTTCACGCTGCACTACGCCGAGCTCTACTACAGCGGCGGCGGCGATCCGGAGCAGCCCGGCGCGGGCAAGGCCGGCGGCATCGACTTCGGCCTGGACACCCCGCCCCGGTACAGCGACTTCGCGTACCTGGCCTTCACCATCGGCATGACGTACCAGCTGTCGGACACGCCGCTCACGACGCGGGCCCTGCGCGCGTCGGTGCTGCGGCACGCGCTGCTCTCGTACCTGTTCGGGGCGCTGATCATCGGCGCGAGCGTCAACTTCGTCGTGAGCCTGGCCAGCTGACGGTTCGGGCCGACGGTGCGATGGGTAGGCCGTCCGCCGTGACCGACACCAACCGCTACGCCGACAGCTTCCGGATCCTCGACGCCGACGGGGACGGCAGGGTCTCGGCGACCGAGCTGGTCCAGCTCATGCGCTCGCTCGGCGACGACGTCACCGACGAGGCCGCGGCCAAGGCGGTCGAGCTGATGGACGCCGACGGCGACGGCCTGGTCTCCCTCGACGAGTTCGCCCACTACCTCGACTCCCGGAGTGGCGCGCCGACCGACGGCTGAGCTGGCGGTAACGTCGAACGGGTGTTCGAGCTGAATGACGAGCAGCGCGGGGCGGTCGAGCACGACGGTGGGCCGCTGCTCGTGCTCGCCGGAGCCGGCACCGGGAAGACGACCACGCTGACCGCGCGGGTGGGCCGGTTGCTGGAGCGGGGCGTGCCCGCGCACCGGGTGCTGCTGCTGACCTTCACCCGGCGCGCGGCGGCCGAGATGCTCGGCCGGGCGGCGCAGTCGACCGGCGGTCCGCGGCCCTGGGGCGGCACGTTCCACTCGGTCGCGCACCGGATCGTCGCCGCCAACGCCGCCGCCCTCGGCCTGCCCGGCGACTTCGCGGTGATCGATCCGGCCGACGCGGCCGACCTGCTCGACCTCGTCCGGGAGGAGCAGGGGCTGGCCCGGGCCGGCCGCCGCACGCCGCGCAAGGGCCTGCTGCTCGACCTCTACTCCCGGTCGGTGAACACCGGCCGGCCGCTGTCGGAGACCCTCGCCGAGACCGCGCCCTGGGCCGCCGACCTGGTCGAGCCGGTCGCGGGCGTGATCAAGGCGTACGTGGCCCGCAAGCGGTCCCGGGCCCTGCTCGACTTCGACGACCTGCTGCTCTACTGGCGGGCCGCGGTCCGCGACGACCTGCTCGGCCGCCGGCTGGCCGGGCTGTTCGACGCCGTGCTGGTCGACGAATACCAGGACGTCAACCAGCTGCAGGTGGACATCGTCCGCGGGCTGTGCGCCGGCGACACCGAGCTGACCGCGGTCGGCGACGACGCCCAGGCCGTGTACGGCTTCCGCGGCGCCAGCGCCGGGCACATCCTCGACCTGCCGGCGCAGTTCCCGGGCACGACGGTGGTCCGGCTGGTCCGCAACTACCGCTCCACCCAGCCGATCCTCGACCTGGCCAACGCGGCCTGGGCCGGCGCCGCGGTCCGGTACGCGAAGGACCTGGTCGCGGTCCGCGCCGGCGGCGTCCGCCCGGAGCTGGTCGACTGCGCGGACGAGGCGACCCAGGCGGAGGAGGTCTGCGCCCGGGTGCTCGCCGCCCGGGAGCGCGGCAGCAGGCTGCGCGACCAGGCCGTGCTGTTCCGGGCCGGACGCGGCAGCGACCTGCTCGAGCTGGAGCTGACCCGCCGCCGCATCCCGTACGTCAAGTACGGCGGGCTGCGCTACCTGGAGGCGGCGCACGTCAAGGACCTGCTCGCGCTCTACCGGCTGGCCGACAACCCGCGGGACGAGACCGCCTGGTTCCGGTTGCTGCAGCTGCTCGACGGCGTCGGCCCGGCCACCGCCCGCCGGGTCGTCGACTCGCTCGATCTCGACCGGGACGGCGTGCTCGACCGGTGGGACGGCGCCGTTCTGCCCGAGTGCGCGCGGGCCGATGCCGACCGGCTGGTCGCGGCGCCCTGCGGGACACCGGCCCGCAGCGGGACCCGGCCGCCGGTGCCGATCAGCCGGCGCCGCCGGCGCGGAGCGGGCCGAGACGTTGCGGCTCGCGCTGGTGCCGGTGGTCCAGGGGGCCTACCCGGACGCCGCGGCGAGGCTGGCCGACCTGGAGCGGCTGTCCGCGGCCGCCGCCGAGCACGGCGACCTGCGGACGTTCGTGGTCGAGCTCGCCCTCGACCCGCCGCGGTCGACCGGCGCCGACGCGGTGCCGCCGAGCGTCGACGAGGACTGGCTGGTGCTGTCCACGGTGCACTCGGCCAAGGGCCTGGAGTGGGACGCGGTGCACCTGCTGCACGTCACCGAGGGCAGCTTCCCGTCCGACCTGGGAGTGTCCACACCGGACGGTCTGGACGAGGAGCGGCGGCTGTTCCACGTCGCGCTGACCCGGGCCCGGGACACCCTGCACCTGTACGCGCCGCTGCGCTACCACCACCACCCGCGGGCCCGGGACGACCGGCACTCGTTCGCCCAGCGCAGCCGCTTCCTCGACGAGGCCGCGCTGGCCTGCTGCGAGCGGGTCGGCACCGAGCCGGAGACCGGGGTGGTCCCGGCGCTCGGCGGCACCGCGACCGCGCCGGCCCGGACGGTCGCGGCCGAGCTCGACGCCCTCTGGGTCTAGTCGGGAGGCGGCGGCACGTCCAGCTCGAACCAGACCGTCTTCCCGAGGCCGCGCCCGTCCGGCTCGACGCCCCACCGGTCGGCCATCGCCTCGACCAGGTGCAGCCCGCGGCCGGAGGTGTCCCGGCTGCCGACCTGGACCAGCTGCGGCCGCCGGTGGCTGGAGTCGGCCACCCCGACCCGTATCCGGCCGGCGGCCAGTCGCACGGTGAGCGCCAGCTCCTCCCGGGTCTGCCGGATCGCGTTGGACACCAGCTCGGTGGTCAGCAGCGCCGCCGTGTCGAGCGTGTCCTCGTCGACGAGGTCCCGCAGCAGGTCGGTGACCAGCCAGCGGGCGACGCTCGCGCTCTCCGCGGTCGCCGGCAGCGTCCGCCGCAGCGTCGGGCCGGCCGCGGCCCGGTCACCGACGAGCTGCCCGACCAGCAGCACGGTGTCGTCCGGTGCCGGCGCGTGCACCAGCCCGGTCAGCGTGTCGGCCAGCTCGTCCGGGCTGCCGACCGGGCCGCCGCGGACGGCGTCGAGCACCCGGCGCAGCCCGGCCTCGGTGCCGAGCTGGCCGCCGTCGCGCAGCAGCCCGTCGGTGAACAGCGCCAGCACGCTGCCCGGCGACGACCTGCGTGGTTGCCTCCCGCCAGAGCTCGCCGGCGCGGACCCCGAGCGGTGGGCCGGTCGCGCCGTCGAGCAGGCACGGATCCTGGTCCGGCGCGGTGAGCAGCGGCGGCACGTGCCCGGCGCGGACCACCGTGATGATCCGCTCGATCGGGTGCACCAGCGCGTAGGCCACGGTGGCCAGCCGGCCCGTGTCGAGCCCGAGGTGGAACTCGTTGGCCCGGGTGACCACCGCCGTCGGCGAGTAGCCCTCCAGCGTGTACGCCCGGACCGCGCCGCGCAGCTGGGCGGTCAACGCAGCGGCCGCGAGGTCGGCCCCGGCGACGTCGCCCACCACGAGTGCCACGACACCCCCGTCCATCGGCACCACGTCGTACCAGTCGCCGCCGATCCGGTCCGGCTCCCCGGCCGGGAGGTAGCGCGCGGTCAGCGGCAGCCCCTCGACCTCGGGCAGCCGCGCCGGGAGCAGGGCACGCTGGAGCTGGAGCTGCACAGGTTGGGCGTCCAGCTCATCCACCTTCCTGTTCTGGCCCGTGCGGAGGCCGGCAAAACCCGGGTGGCAGGATCGGCTCGTGTCGGACGTGCTGCGCAGGTCACTGCGGGAGTTCGGGACCTCGATCTTCTCCACCGTGACCGAGTGGGCGATCGAGGCCAACGCGATCAACCTGTCCCAGGGCTTCCCCGACTTCGAGCCGCCGGCGGAGCTCGTCGCGGCGGCCGAGGAGGCGATGCACCAGGGCCTGCACCAGTACGCGCCGAGCGTCGGTGACCCGGTGCTGCGCCAGGCCGTCGCCGCCCACCAGCTCGACCGGTACGGCCTGGACTGGGACCCGGTCACCGACGTCACCGTGACCACCGGCGCCAGCGAGGCGATCACCGCGTCGCTGCTCGCGCTGCTGGAGCCGGGCGACGAGGTGGTGCTGGTCGAGCCCTGCTACGACCTCTACCCGTACGCGGTGGTGGCCGCCGGCGGGGTGCCGGTCTACGTGCCGACCGCGTTCCCGGACTTCCGGCTCGACCTGGACCGGCTCGCCGCCGCGGTGACCGACCGGACCAGGGTGATCGTGGTCAACACCCCGACCAACCCGACCGGGCAGCTGCTGTCGGCCGAGGAGATCAGCGCGCTCGGCGAGCTGGCCGCCCGGCACGACGCCTACCTGATCTCGGACGAGGTGTACGAGCACCTCGTCTACGACGGCATCGAGCACCTGCCGGTCGCGTCCGACCCGGTGGCCCGGGAGCGCACGATCACCGTCTCCTCGGTGTCGAAGACGTTCAGCGCGACCGGCTGGCGGATCGGCTGGGCGGTGGCGCCGCAGGCGCTGTCGGCGGCGGTCCGCTCGGCCCACCAGTTCGTCACGTTCAACGCGACCACGCCGCTGCAGCGGGCGACCGCGGTGATGCTCGACGTCGCGGCGGCCGGCGACTACTACCGCACGCTGGTGGACCAGTACACCGAGCGGCGGGACATCCTGCTGGCGGCGCTGGCCGAGCTCGACCTGGAGATCGGCCGGCCGCGTGGGACGTACTTCGTGATGACCCGGTGTGCCGGCGACGACACCGCGTACGTCAAGGACCTCATCGCCTCCCGCGGGGTGGCCGCGATCCCCGGCTCGGCCTTCTACTACGACGGCCGGACCGGCCCCGGGCCGCGGCCTGGTTCGGTTCGCGTTCTGCAAGCGGACGGACACGCTGCGAACTGCAGCGCGACGGCTGCACGTCACCTAAAGTATTCTTTGCACTGCTGGGAACGGGGAGTTCCATCCGGCCGTTGAGCTGATCGACGGGCCGGTTCGGGATCGTCAGACGCGCACGAGGAGTCAAGGCAGATGGCGCAGAGCAGCAACCCCGCCCTTGGCCGAGCATTTGGGCAGGGTCAGCAGCACGCGAGCTGGAACACGGCGCCCGCTCCCTCGGCCGGCGACCTGGACGACATGTACAACCGCCCGGCGTACGCGCCGCCGGCGCGCTTCATGACGCTCGACGACGTGGTGCTGCGCACCGCCGCCACGCTCGGCGTGGTCGTCGTCGTCGGCGCCGTCGCCTGGATCGCCAACCTGCAGGGCCTGGCGATCATCGGCGCGCTGGTCGGCTTCGTGCTGGCGCTGGTCATCGCGTTCAAGCAGAGCACCAACCCCGCGCTGATCCTGACCTACGCGGCGGCCGAGGGCCTGTTCCTCGGCGCGATCAGCCGGGTCTTCAACGACGCGTTCGGCGGCGGGATCGTCATCCAGGCGGTGGTCGGCACGGCCGGTGTGTTCGCCGGGATGCTGGTGGTCTACAAGACCGGCGCGATCCGGGTGACGCCGAAGTTCACCCGCTGGCTGCTCGGCGCGCTGATCGGCGTCGTGGCGCTGTCGCTGGTCAACCTGATCGCCTCGCTGTTCACGCCCGGCGGGCTCGGCCTGCGCGACTCGTCCAACCCGGCGCTGGCGATCGGCTTCAGCCTGCTGTGCATCGGCGTCGCCGCGTTCACGTTCCTGCTCGACTTCGACATGATCGACAAGGGCATCCGGCAAGGCGCCCCGGAGCGCTTCGCCTGGTACGCGGCCTTCGGCCTCACGGTCACGCTGGTCTGGCTCTACCTGGAGATCCTCCGGCTGCTGAGCTACTTCCGCGACTAGCGGGGTAAGCCCGCGCGGACCCCACCCCTGACCCCGGTGGGGTGCGCGGGCGTTTGTACGGTCCGTACCGATGGATCCCGACCACTCCGACGCCGCGTCGCTGGCCCGCGAGCTGCTGCCGCGGCTGCGCCGCTGGGACTCGGCCAGCTGGTCGGTCCCCGCCGAGCTGCCACCCACCGGGGGCAGCCCCGCGCCCGACCCGGCCGCGCCGGCGCGACCCGGCCGGCCGGCGCGACCCCGCCGGCCGGCGTCACTCGGCCGGTCGGCGTCACTGGGTCGGCCGGCCCGCGGCGGGGCAGGCGCGGGCCACCGGGGGTGGACCGACGCGGGCGGAGGTGGCGGCGGCGACGGTGCAGCGGCTGGCCGATGCGGCGGCGGACGCGGAGGGGCAGCCGCGCCGGCCGGTCCCGCTGCTGGCCGACGTGAACCTGGCCGACCAGCTCACGGTCATGGTCGACGACATCCTGCGCACCGGTGACCCGACCGCGCTGCGGACCGCGGCGACCGAGCTGGCGGCGCTGCGGGCGGCGCTCGGCTACCGCTAGCTCAGCCGCTCCAGGACCATCGCCATGCCCTGGCCACCGCCGACGCACATGGTCTCCAGGCCGAGCGTCTTGTCGTGCCACTGCAGCGAGTTCACCAGCGTGGTGGCGATCCGGGCGCCGGTCATGCCGAACGGGTGGCCGACCGCGATCGCCCCGCCGTTGACGTTGAGCCGGTCGAGGTCGATGCCCAGGTCCTGGTACGACGGGATCACCTGGGCGGCGAACGCCTCGTTGATCTCGACCAGGTCGACGTCCCCGATGGACAGGCCGGCCCGGGCGAGCGCCTGGTTCGACGCACCGACCGGGCCGAGGCCCATGATCTCGGGCGAGAGCGCCGACACCCCGGTGGACACGATCCGGGCCAGCGGCGTGATGCCGAGCTCGCGGGCCCGCTCGTCGGACATCACCACGACCGCCGCGGCGCCGTCGTTGAGCGGGCAGCAGTTGCCGGCGGTGATCCGGCCGTCCGGGCGGAACACCGGCTTGAGCCCGGCCACGCCCGCCAGCGTCACGCCCGCCCGCGGGCCGTCGTCCTTGCTGATCACGGTGCCGTCCGGGGCGGTGACCGGGGTGATCTCGCGCTGCCAGAAGCCGTCCGCGATCGCCTTCTCGGCCAGGTTCTGCGAGCGGACGCCGAACTCGTCCATCTGCTCGCGGGTGATCCCCTTGGCCTGGGCGAGGTTCTCCGCGGTCTGGCCCATCGCCAGGTAGATGTCCGGGACCGCGCCGTCGGCGCGCGGGTCGTGCCACTCCACCCCGCCCTGGGCCGCCTTCAGCGACCGCTCCTCGGCGCCGGCGAAGACCGGGTTGCGGGTGTCCGGCCAGGCGTCGGAGTTGCCCTTCGCGTACCGGCTGACGGTCTCGACGCCGGCGGCGACGAACGCGTGCCCCTCGCCGGCCTTGATCGCGTGGAACGCCATCCGGATCGTCTGCAGCGAGGACGCGCAGTAGCGGGTGACGGTCGTGCCGGGCAGCTCGTCGTGGCCGAGCAGGATCGCGACCACCCGGGCCATGTTGAAGCCCTGCTCGCCGCCGGGCAGCCCGCAGCCGAGCATCAGGTCGTCCAACGTGGACGGATCCAGCTGCGGGACCTTGTCCAGCGCGGCCTGCACGATGGTGGCGGCCAGGTCGTCCGGGCGGAAGCCGGTCATGGTGCCCTTGGCGGCGCGGCCGATCGGGGAACGGGCGGTGGCGACGATGACGGCCTCGGGCACGGCGGACTCCCTCGTCAGACGGGCCTTCTTGTTACTGGAGAGTAGCGCGTTCGGATGCGGCGTCGTCCACCGCCGGCAGCAGCGCCTCGGCGATCAGCCGGTAGCCGTCCGCGCTGGGGTGGAACCCGTCCTCGCAGTAGGCCGCGCGGTCGGCCCGGAACACCGGCCCGACCAGCTCGGCCAGGTCGACCGGCACCCCGCCGGCGGCCCGGGTGGCCTCGGCCGAGGCGGCGGCGACCCGCCGCCCGCGCCAGGCCACGACGCTGCGCAGCGGCTGCGCGAACACCCGGCTGGCCCCGAGGTCGGGGCAGGTGCCGACGACGACCGCGGCCCCGCCGGTGAGCAGCCGGCGGACCGCGTCGCCGAGGTTGTCCCGGACCGCTCCCAGCGCGGTGCCCGAGGTCGCATCGGTGGTGCCGACCAGCAGCACGGCCACGTCCGGACGGCCCAGCAGCGCCCGCGACACCTGCGGGCCGAGGTCGCCGGTGCCGGAGCCGGCGATCGCCGCCCCGGCCAGCCGGACCCGGCGGGTCGGGCCGGCCAGCCGCCGGGCCAGCACGCCGCCGACGGTGTCCTCGGTGCGGGTCACGCCGACGCCGGCGCCGGTGGAGTCGCCGAGCATGACCAGCCGCAGCCGCTCGCCGCCGGGATCGCCGAAGTCGCCCTCGACCGGCGGTGCGGACCCGGCCGAGGCGTACCGCCGGCGGGCCGCGGCCCAGACCTCGGCGGCGAGCACACCGGCGCCGGCACCGGCGGCCGCGACCATGCCCCCGAGGGCTCCGCGGGTCAACCGGTTCGGGTCCACGTGACCAGATTACGTGCTCGGCAGCGGCCCGCCGCCCGGCCGAGCCGATCCGCGCCCGGGCGCCTCCGTGCCGCTGAGTAGGGTGGTTCCGGTACCGCGGTGGGTGGTCGACGGGAGGCTCTTTCTCATGGTGCAGCGCACGCTCAACGACGCGCTGGCGGGCCACAAGGACGAGCGCGTCGTGCTGCGCGGCTGGGTGCACCGGCGGCGCCGGCTGTCCGCGGTGTCGTTCCTGATCCTGCGCGACCGCACCGGCCTGGCCCAGATCGTGATCAGCGACGACGCGACCAGGGCGCAGCTGGACGAGCTGCCCGAGGAGACCGTGGTCGAGGTCGAGGGCACGGTCACCGCCAACGACAAGGCGCCCGGCGGCTTCGAGGTCACCGCGCCGTCGATCGCCGCGCTGTCCGACCCGGCCGAGACGCCGCCGGTGGAGCTGTGGCGGCCGGCGATGACGGCCACCCTGCCGGTGCTGCTCGACCACGCCCCGGTGCTCTGGCGGCACCCGGCCCAGGCGGCGTACTGGCGGCTGGCGGCGGCGTCGCTGCGCGGCTTCCGCCGGACACTCGACGAGCAGGGCTTCACCGAGATCCTGACCCCGAAGATCGTGGTCAGCTCCACCGAGTCCGGCGCCAACCTGTTCTCGGTCGACTACTTCGACCGCAAGGCGTTCCTGGCCCAGTCGCCGCAGTTCTACAAGCAGACGATGGTCGGCGTCTTCGAGCGGGTGTACGAGACCGGGCCGGTGTTCCGGGCCGAGCCGCACGACACCGTGCGGCACCTGTCCGAATACAGCTCGCTCGACGTCGAGCTCGGCTTCATCCAGGACCACCGGGACGTCATCCGCGTGCTGCGCGACGTCGTCGCCGGCATGGTGGCCGAGATCCGCGCGAGCGCCGAGCCCGCGGCCGAGCTGGCGAAGGCCAGCCTGCCCGAGGTGCCGGCCGAGATCCCGGTGGTGCACTTCAGCGAGGCGCTGCGGATCGCCGGCGCCGACCCGAACGAGCCCGACCTGTCGCCGGAGGACGAGCGGGCGCTCGGGCGCTGGGCCCGGCAGGAGTTCGGCTCGGACTTCCTCGCGGTCGAGGGCTACCCGGCGGCCAAGCGGCCGTTCTACACCCACCCGCAGCCGGACGAGCCGCGCTGGACCAACTCGTTCGACATCATCTTCCGCGGGCTGGAGCTGTGCACCGGCGGCCAGCGGCTGCACCGGTACGAGGACTACGTGACCGCGCTCACCGCCCGCGGCGAGAACATCGAGCTGTACGAGGGCTACCTGGAGCCGTTCCGGCACGGCATGCCGCCGCACGGTGGCTTCGCGATCGGGCTGGAGCGCTGGGTGGCCCGGCTGGTGGAGGCGGACAACATCCGCTCGGTCACGCTGTTCCCGCGGGACATCCACCGCCTCGCGCCGTAGGGGGCCGTGGGGAGCGCCGCGGGGAATGCTTCCCCGGGAGGGAATGTTGCCGGGGCCGAGATACTTGACTGAACAAGTATCTCGGCAGCGGCCGTCACGAGGGCGGCCCGAGACCCGGAGGAATGAATGTCCGCTCCGACCACTGTCGATCTCACCGGCACCTGGGACGTCGACCCGTCGCACACCCGCCTCGGCTTCGCCGCGCGGCACGCGATGGTCGCCACCGTCCGCGGTGGGTTCGACGTGTTCTCCGGCACGATCGTGATCGACCACAAGAACCCGGCGGCCTCCTCGGCCGAGGTCGAGATCGACACGGCCAGCATCTCGACCGGCAACGAGCAGCGCGACCAGCACCTGCGTAGCGCCGACTTCCTCGACGTCGAGAACTTCCCGAAGATCATTTTCAAGAGCACGTCGGCCGAGGAGATCGACGCCGACACATACAAGCTGGTCGGCGACCTGACGATCAAGGACGAGAGCCACCCGGTCACGCTGGAGCTCGACTACCAGGGCTCGTCGCCCGACCCGTTCGGCAACACCCGCGCCGGGTTCGAGGGCAAGACCACGGTCAACCGCAAGGACTGGGGCCTGACCTGGAACGTCGCCATCGAGGGCGGCGGCATCCTGGTCGGTGAGAAGGTCAAGCTGGAGCTGGACGTCTCCGCGATCAAGCGCGTCACCCCGGACGCCGAGTAAGCACGTCCTCGTCGCCGATCCCGGTCAGGTCACTGACCGGGATCGACGTGTATCCGGGCCCGGGTGAGCAGGCCAACCCGTAGGTCGGGCCCGAGGCGGCAGTCCAGTGCGGCCGCCCCAGCGGCGATGCCTACGACCGGGCCGAGGGCCGCGGCGGCGCAGCCGGTCAGAGCGCCTCCTCGGCGGGCACCGGGTCGGCGACCGGGCGAGGGCTGCGGCCGCGCAGCCGGGTCAGAGCGCTTCCTCGGCGGGCACCGGGTCGGCGACCGGGCGAGGGCTGCGGCGGCGCAGCAGGGCCCACCGGCCGCGCGGGCCGCGCTCCCGGCCGTGCACGTCGCCGCCGCTGACCTCGCTGCCGGCCCGGCCGGCGGCGCGGGCCGCGGCCGAGGCGACCGGGCTGGCGTCGGCCAGCGAGAACAGCCGCCGGTCGGTCACCGCGTCGGTCTCCTCCGGCCACAGCCCGACCGCCGCGCACACCGACGGCAGCGTCACCGCGACCGCCGCCGCGTAGCCGGCCGCGGACGGGTGGAACCGGTCGGCGCTGAACAGCTCCTTCGGCCGGGCCGCGAACTCCGGGCCGAGCACGTCGCCGAGCGAGACGGTGCGGCCGCCGGCCTCGACCACCGCGATCGTCTGGGCCGCGGCGAGCTGCCGGCTCCAGACCCGGGCCACCAGCCGCAACGGCTGCAGGATCGGCTCGACCGTGCCGAGGTCGGGGCAGGTGCAGACGACGACCTCGGCGCCCTCGGCCCGCAGCCGGCGTACCGCCCGGCCGAGGTGCTGGACCGCCTCCGACGGGCGGGTCCGCGAGGTCACGTCGTTGGTGCCGATCATGATCACGACGACGTCCGGGTGGTGTGGGCGGATCTTCTCGATCTGCTCCAGCAGGTTGATCGAGCGGGCGCCGACCCGGGCCGCGGTGACCAGCTGCACCGGCCGGCCGGGCCGCCTCGGCCAGCCCGGTGGCGAGCAGCACCCCCGGGGTCTGCCAGGTCTCCTGCACGCCGAGCCCGCCGGCGCTGGAGTCGCCGAGCACGCCCATCGTCAGCGGCCGGCCGCCGACCGTTGCCGTACATGCCGTCGCCGACCGGCGGGGTCGCGCTGGGTGGCCCGACCACCCGGCGGGCCAGCTTGGCCTGGCCGAGCAGCAGCCCCCAGCAGGCGGAGACGATCAGGCCGAGGCCGCCACCGCCGTACGCGGCCGCGGCGGCCATCCGCCGGGCCCGGGAAGCCCGACTCACCGGTCCCGCTCCTCCGCCGGGCGCCAGGCGCGAGGGCCGGGCGGCCGGGCCCTGTCGCCTGGCGCCCGCGCGCGCTCACTGCTGGTGTCCCAGCGCGAGCGCCCGTACGGCGGCTCGGGCGTCCCGGCGCAGCTCCGGGCCGTGCGCGAACGCGGCCACCTCGAAGTCGAGCTCGCCGAGCTGGTCGGCCGACTGCCGGTTGCGGTCGGCGTCGGTGCAGAGGAATCCCGGCGCGTAGTGCACCCCGCGCACGTTGATCACCGCGTCGCCGGTGAACAGCACGCCGCTGTCCTCGTGCAGCAGCGCGGTGTGGCCGGGGGAGTGGCCGGGGGTGTGCACCGCGCGCAGGCCGCCGGGCAGCAACGCGCCGTGCTGGAACTCGGTGGTCACGATGACCTTGGGGAACCCGCGGCTGCGGCCGCGCCGGATCCGCGGGCTGCGTCCGTCGCGCAGGTAGACCGACTCCCGCTCGTGCGCCAGCACCTCGCAGCCGGTCTGCTCGACCAGCGCGGCCAGCCCACCGACGTGGTCCGGGTGGGCGTGGGTGACCACGACCCGCCGCACGTCCGCCGGCGCGGCGCCGATCGCCGCCAGGCCGGCCACCAGCCGCTTGCGGGCCAGCGCGAGCTTCAGACCGGCGTCGACGATCGTCACGCCGCCGTCGGACCCGACCAGGGCGAACGAGTTGATCATGTCGCCCGGGGCCGTGGGGATCCGCCACACCCCGTCCGCGAGCCGGACCGCAGCCTCCTTCGCCACTCGCCACCTCCGCCCGCGAGGTTAGTCGAGACGACCGACCGATTTGTGGCCGGACCGGGTGATCCCGCCCGCCCGGACTGCCCGGCGCCGGGAGCAGGCAGGTCTGCCATCCTGACCCGATGGAGATGCAGTACGCCCGGTCGATGGTCGAGCTGATCGGCGGCACCCCGCTGGTGAAGCTGTCCGCGGTGACCGCCGGCCTGGCCCCGCTGGTGCTGGCGAAGGTCGAGTACTTCAACCCCGGCGGGTCGGTGAAGGACCGGATCGCGCTGCGGATGATCGAGGCGGCGGAGCGGTCCGGCGAGCTCCGGCCGGGCGGCACGATCGTCGAGCCGACCAGCGGCAACACCGGGGTCGGGCTGGCCATCGTGGCGCAGACCCGCGGCTACCGGTGCGTGTTCGTCTGCCCGGACAAGGTGTCGACCGACAAGATCAACGTGCTCCGCGCGTACGGGGCGGAGGTCGTGGTCTGCCCGACCGCGGTGCCGCCGGAGCACCCGGAGTCCTACTACAACGTCTCCGAACGGCTGGTCCAGGAGATCGACGGCGCCTGGAAGCCCAACCAGTACGTCAACCCCAACAACCCGCTCTCGCACTACGAGTCGACCGGTCCCGAGCTGTGGGCGCAGACCGGCGGGCGGATCACCCACTTCGTCACCGGCCTCGGCACCGGCGGGACGGTCAGCGGCGCCGGTCGCTACCTCAAGGAGGTCTCCGACGGGCGGGTCCTGGTGGTCGGCGCCGACCCGCAGGGCTCGGTCTACTCCGGCGGCACCGGCCGGCCGTACCTGGTGGAGGGCGTCGGCGAGGACTTCTGGCCGGAGACGTACGACCGGTCGATCTGCGACGAGATCGTCGCGATCAGCGACGCGGACTCGTTCGAGATGACCCGGCGGCTGGCCCGCGAGGAGGGGCTGCTGGTCGGCGGCTCGTGCGGGATGGCGGTGGCGGCGGCGCTGCAGGTGGCCGCGCGCGGCGAGGCCGACGACGTGATCGTCGTGCTGCTGCCCGACGGCGGCCGCGGCTACCTGTCGAAGATCTTCAACGACGACTGGATGGCCGACTTCGGCTTCCTGCGGACGACCAAGCTGGCGACCGTGGCCGACGTGCTGCGGGAGAAGACGCAGGGCATGCCGTCGCTGGTGCACGCGCACCCGCAGGACACGGTCCGGGAGGCCATCGACATCCTGCGCGAATACCACGTGTCCCAGATGCCGGTGGTCAAGGCCGAGCCGCCGGTGGCGATCGCCGAGGTGGTCGGCTCGGTGGTGGAGCGCGACCTGCTCGAGCTGCTGTTCACCGGGCACGCCCGGCTGGCCGACCCGCTGGAGCCGCACATGTCCCCGCCGCTGCCGGTGGTCGGCGCCGGCGAGCCGGTCGACGCGGCGGTCACCGCGCTGGAGAAGGCCGACGCCGCGGTCGTGCTGGCCGACGGCCGGCCGGCCGGCGTGCTCACCCGGCAGGACCTGCTCACCCACCTGTCCCGTTGAGGCCTCCCGCTGCGTGTGTCTGCCCGGTTAGCGTTGTGAACGGGGTCACAGGGAGGGGTTGGCGTGACTGAGCTGGATGCGGGCCCGACCGTTGCGGACTGGCTGCGGCGCAACGTCGCCGAGAACGGCGACGAGGTCGCCCTGCGGCGGATGCGCCCCGACGGGACCGGGCTGGAGGAGTGGACCTGGGCCGAGGTCGGCGACCGGTCGGCCCGGCTGGCGGCCGCGTTCACCCGGCTCGGCCTCGGCCGGGGCGAGCGGATGCTGCTGTTCCTGCGCAACCGGCCCGAGTTCCACGTCGCCGACCTCGGCGCGCTGCTCGCCGGCGGCACCCCGCTGTCGATCTACAACTCCTCGGCGCCCGAGCAGGTCGCCCAGCTGGCCGGGCACAGCCGGTCCCGGATCGCGGTGGTCGAGGACATCGAGTTCCTGGAGCGGCTGCTCAAGGTCCGCGACGAGCTGCCCGAGCTGCGCGCGGTCGTGGTCGTCGACGACCCGGACGGCCTGCGCCCGCCGGACGTGCACCTGCTCGCCGACCTGTACGGGGACGAGCCGGTCGAGCTCGCCGCCGCGGCGGCCGCGGTCCGCCCCGAGGACGTGGCCACGATCATCTACACCTCGGGCACGACCGGCCCGCCGAAGGGCGTGATGCTCACCAACGCCAACATCCGGGCGCAGTGCGTCGGCTACATGGCGCTGGTCGGGTCGACCCCGGACCGGCGCACCGTGTCGTACCTGCCGATGGCGCACGTGGCCGAGCGGATGGTGACCCACTACGGCTGGCTGTGGCAGCGCACCACGGTCACCTGCTGCCCGGACCAGAGCACGCTGGTCGCGTACCTGGTCCAGGTCCGGCCGACGGACCTGTTCGGTCCGCCGCGGGTGTTCGAGAAGCTCAAGGCCGGCATCGAGGCCGCGGTCGCGGCGGCCGGGCCGGCGAAGGCGGCCGGGTTCGAGCAGGCCAGGGCGGCCGGCCGGCAGGTCGCCGAGCTGCGCGCGGCCGACCGGCCACTGCCGCCGGAGCTCGCCACGGCCTGGGAGCAGCTGGACGCGGCCGTGTTCGCGCCGATCCGCCGCAACGTCGGGCTCGACCAGCTCTACTACTGCTTCTCCGGCGCCGCCCCGCTGCCGGTCGACGTCATGCACTTCCTGCGCTCGATCGGCCTCCCGTTCTCCGAGGTGTACGGGATGAGCGAGAACACCGGCGCGATGACCTGGGAGCCGTACCGGGTGAAGCCGGGCACGGTGGGCAAGGCGCTGCCCGGGGTCGAGGTCCGCATCGCCGAGGACGGCGAGGTGCTCGCCCGCGGTGCGATCGTCTCGCCCGGCTACCTGGACGACCCGGAGCGCAGCGCGGAGACCTTCGACGCCGACGGCTGGCTGCACACCGGCGACATCGGCAGCCTGGACGAGGACGGCTACCTGTCGATCCTGGACCGCAAGAAGGAGCTGATCATCACCGCCGGCGGCAAGAACATCTCGCCGGCGAACCTGGAGGCGCTGCTCAAGTCGCTGCCGCTGGTCGGCCAGGCCTGCGTGGTCGGCGACGGGCGGCGCTACCTGGTCGCGCTGCTCGTGCTCGACCCCGAGGTCGCGCCCGGTTGGGCCGAGCGGCAGGGCCTGCCGGCCGGGCTGGCCGAGCTGGCCGCAGCCGCCGAGGTCAGGGCCGAGCTGGAACGCGGCGTGGCCGAGATCAACGGCCGGGTCTCCCAGGTCGAGGGCATCAAGAAGTTCGCGGTCCTACCGGACGAGTGGGTGCCCGACTCGCAGCAGCTGACCGCGACGATGAAGCTCAAGCGCCGCGGCGTCCTGTCCGCCTACGCTCCGGTGATCGAGTCGCTCTACGCGGACTGAGCCGGGCGTGTCGGACGGGCAGGAGCCGACCCACTCGGCGACCGCACCGCTGAGCACGCCGAGCTGGCTGTGGCGCAGCGAGGCGCTGACCGGTACGTCGTTCCTGGCCATGCTGCGCCGGTTGCCGGCACTGCTGGCCCGGGCCGCCCGGTGGGGCGGCAGGCGTCCCTGCGGGACACCGTGCTGGCGGTCGTGCTCACCCTGGTCGGCGGCGTGTTCACCGCACTGGGCGTGCTCGCCACCACCAATGTCGCGGCCGCGTTGCTCACCGCCGGCCCGACGGTCGAGCGGGTGCGCGCGGCGCTGCCGTCGCTGATCGCGGTGGCGGCGGCGCTGAGCCTGCGCTCGGCGTTGAGCACCGCCGCGGGCTGGGCCCAGGCCCGGCTGGAGCCGCAGGTGGTGGCGCTGGCCGAGGTCGAGTTCGTGGAGCTGACCACCAGCGTCGAGGTGGCGGCGTTCGACGACCCGGGTTCGCGGACGAGATGCAGCGGGCCAGTGAGCGCGGCACCCGCGCGGCCGGGTCGGTGGTGAGCTACGCGATCGACCTGCTGTCCGCGCTGGTCGGCGTCGTCGCTGCGATGGTGGCGCTGTTCGTCGTGCACGCGGTGCTGGTGCCGCTCATGTTGCTGGCGGTCGCCCCGGTCGGCTGGGCCTCCGTCCGTGCCGCGCGGATCCGGTACGTCAGCCTGTTCCGCCGGATCGCCCGGCAGCGGCGGCTCTGGGTGCTGGAGCGGCTGATGGCCGACCGGGAGACGGCCGCCGAGCTGCGCACGTACGGGATGCGCGGGTTCCTGCTCGACCAGTACGAGTCGGTGATCGCCGCGGAGACCGCGGCCGACCTGGAGGTGGTGCGCGGCCAGACGGTGTCGCGGGCGGCCGGTGCGGCGCTGTCCGGCGTGGCCGGCGTCGGCGTCTGGATCGTGCTCGGCCTGCTCATCGCGACCGACCGGGTCCCGCTGGCCGCGGCCGCGTCCGCAGTGGTGGCGTTGCAGACGGTCCGGCAGTCGCTGCAGCTGGCGGTCATGGCCGTGAACGTCATGTACGAGGAGGCGCTCTACTTCGCCGACTACACCGACTTCACGGCGCGGGCCGCGACCCGGCTGCCCGCGGCGCCGACCCGGCCGGCGCCGGCACCGTTCCGCGAGCTGAGGCTGGACCGGGTCAGCCTGCACTACCCGGGGACGAGCCGGGCCGCGGTCGACGAGGTGAGCCTGACGCTGCGGGCGGGCGAGACGGTCGCGCTGGTCGGCGAGAACGGCTCGGGCAAGACCAGCCTGGCCCGGCTGCTCGCGCTGCTGTGGGTGCCCGACTCGGGCACGGTCCGCTGGGACGGCGTGCCGGTCGGCGAGCTGCCCCGGGCGGCG
Source organism: uncultured Actinomycetota bacterium (assembly GCA_963770145.1). Lineage (GTDB taxonomy): Bacteria > Actinomycetota > Actinomycetes > Mycobacteriales > CADCTP01 > CADCTP01. The sequence continues at coordinate 274,784 of CAVYOJ010000015.1, forward strand.
CTGCGCCGGCACATCGCGGTGGTCGGCCAGGACGTGCTGCACTGGCCGTTCACCGCCCGGGAGAACGTCCAGGTCGGCGATGTGGAGCGGGCCGACCCGGGCGGCGAGCGGGCGGTCGCGGCGGCGACCGCGGTCGGCGCCGACGCGATGATCCGGCAGCTCGACCGCGGCTACGACACCCTGCTGGACCTGACCTTCGTCGGCGGCCAGGAGCTGTCCGGCGGGCAGTGGCAGCGGCTCGCCGCGGCGCGGGCCACGTTCCGGGACGCGCCGCTGCTGATCTGCGACGAGCCGTCCGCGGCCCTGGATGCGCGGGCGGAGCATGCGCTGTTCCGGCAGCTGCGCTCGCGCGGCGGGGACCGGCCACCGTGCTGGTGAGCCACCGGCTGGCCAACGTCCGCCACGTCGACCGGATCTACGTCCTGCACGAGGGCCGGCTGGTCGAGCAGGGCCGCCACGACGAGCTGATGGCCGGCGGCGGGCGGTACGCCGAGCTGTTCACCCTGCAGGCGTCCGGGTATCGGTGAGCGGCGTAGCCTCGCGCGGCATGGACGAGCGGTACGGGTTCGAGACGCTGGCGATCCACGCGGGTCAGGAGCCGGACCCGAGCACGGGGTCGGTGGTGGTGCCGATCCACCAGACCTCGACGTACAAGCAGGACGGGGTCGGCGGGCTGCGCGGCGGGTACGAGTACAGCCGCTCGGCCAACCCGACCCGGACCGCGCTGGAGGAGTGCCTGGCCGCGCTGGAGGGCGGCGCGCACGGGCTGGCGTTCGCCTCCGGGCTGGCCGCGGAGGACACGCTGCTGCGGACGGTGCTGCGGCCCGGCGACCACGTCGTGCTGCCCGACGACGCGTACGGCGGCAGCTTCCGGCTGGTCGCCAGGGTGCTGGCCGGCTGGGGCGTCGAGCACACCGCGGTGCACCTCGGCGACCTCGACGCGGTGCGGGCCGCGTTCACGCCGGCCACCAAGGTGCTGTGGTGCGAGACGCCGTCCAACCCGCTGCTCGGCATCTCCGACCTGGCCGCGCTCGGCCAGCTCGCGCACGACCGCGGGGCGCTGTTCGTCGTCGACAACACGTTCGCCTCGCCGTACCTGCAGCAGCCGCTGGCGCTCGGCGCGGACGTGGTCGTGCACTCGACCACCAAATACCTCGGCGGCCACTCGGACGTGGTCGGCGGCGCGCTGGTGCTGGCCGACGGCGAGCTGGCCGAGCAGCTGCGGTTCCACCAGAACGCGATCGGCGCGGTGCCCGGGCCGTTCGACTGCTGGCTGGTGCTGCGCGGGGTGAAGACGCTCGGCGTCCGGATGGACCGGCACAGCGCCAACGCGCTGCGGATCGCCGAGATGCTCGCCGCGCACCCGGCCGTGGCGTCGGTGTACTACCCCGGGCTGTCGACCCACCCCGGGCACGAGGTGGCGGCCAAGCAGATGCGCGGGTTCGGCGGGATGGTCTCGTTCACCCTGCTCGGGGGCGAGCCGGCGGCGCTGCGGGTGTGCGAGCGGACCCGGGTGTTCATCCTCGGCGAGTCGCTCGGCGGGGTCGAGTCGCTGATCGAGCACCCGGCCCGGATGACGCACGCGTCCGCGGTCGGGTCGCCGCTCGAGGTGCCGGTCGAGCTGGTCCGGCTGTCGGTCGGGATCGAGTCGGTCGAGGACCTGCTGGCCGACCTGATCCAGGCCTTGGGCTAGCCCGGCCAGCTCGGCTAGCCGCGCTTGGCGGCCGGGTCGGAGGCGGCCTTGTCGAGCTGGGCCGAGTTGACGCAGCCGGCCAGCGTGGGGCCGGCGGGCAGGCCCGGCTTCCAGGTGTCGCTGTCCATCACCGGACGAACCGTGACGTACTCGCTGCCGTCCGCGCAGGCGTTCGTGGCCGGGTGGGTCGAGCCGGTCGTCGCGAGGAGCACCCCTCCGCCGGTCCCCGCCACGAGCGTCGACGCGATCAGCGCTGCCGGCAGTAGCCGGGGACGGCGGGTCCGTGCAGAACGTACGGGCACGGCTCCAGTCTGCCAGGGGATCCGGCGGCAAGCACGCCGCGGTCAGCTGGTGTCCAGGTCGTCCAGCGCCGCGACCGGGCGTCGGCGGACGGTTCAGCCGCCGGGCTTCCAGGTCATCAGGACGGCGATGGCGACGTAGCAGAGGCTGGCGACGCCGGCGAGCGCGGCGGCGCGGGGGGCCAGCGCGGCGGTGTCGCCGGCGGTGTCGGCGGCGGTGTCGCCGGCGGTGCTCGTCGTCGACCCGGTGCCGGTCGGGGCCGCCGCTCGTCGCGCGCCGGAGCGCGGCACGAGCAGGGCGAGGACCAGCACGCTCGCCACGACGAACAGCACGATCGAGGCGATCAGCCAGCCGTCGGAGAACGAGAACCGGTCCCGCACCAGGCCGAGCCCGACGATCCCGACGAGCAGCGAGGCCCAGCCGTAGATCGTCACGGTCCGGGCCAGCAGCCCGACCGTGCCGGCCGAGCCGCCGCGCAGCTCCCGCGCGACCTGGTTGGCCGCCGCCACCAGCGGCCCGATCAGAAAGATCGCCAACACGACATGGATGACCAGAACCGCTCGCACGTCGCGCCAGCCTAGACCGAACCCTCCCGGACCGGACGGCAGGCCGGTTCGCTGACCCGCGCGGACTGCCCGGACGGTCAGTGCCGCTGCCCACGATGCGGATCGCCCGGCCCTGACGCGACCCCCGGCCCTGGGTGGACGGTCTTCAGGACAACCGCGCCGCGAAGCTGCGCGTCCTTGGATCGACAGGGGTCAGGGGGACCCCAGTCCAGAGGAGGGACCATGTTCCGTCGTATCGTGATCGGCGCCGCTGCCGCCCTGGCCATCGTGGCGTTCCCATCGCCGGCCTTCGCGGCCGACAGCTTCACCGCGCCGGTGACCGTCGTTGCGCCGTCGTGCGCGACGTCGCCGGGCAGCGCCGACGCCGCCTTCGGTGGCGGGACGATCCGCGGGTTCGCCGGGTTCAGCGCCTGCTCGCACGCGATCTACTACATCCAGGGCGGGACCCAGGGCTACACCCGGGTGCAGTCGCCGTACCGCGGGGTCGTGCTCGGCGTCGATGCGGACGAGACCGCGACCTATCTCGTGTACCTGATGACCGACGGGGCGGGCAACGCGAGCGGGATCGGGGTCACCAAGCGCTCGCACGCCGGCACCTTCTTCCCGACCCGGGTGCTGTCGACGGCGGCGGGCAACCAGGTCGTGACGCCGACCGCGGACATCGGGGCCGAGGGCGGCAGGTGGTGGGCGGTGTGGACCGAGCAGGTCGGCCCGGGGGGTGAGTTCGCGCCGCAGCAGCTGTTCCAGGCGAAGACGTACGGCACGGCCGCCGGTCGCCAGCAGATCACCTTCACCGGGTCCGCCGTCGACAACACCGAGCCGTCGATCAGCCTCGACGGCAACGGCGCCGTGCTGGCCTGGACCCGGCAGACCGCGCCGGAGCAGCCAGGGCCGGCGGACCTCTGGGTGGCCACCAACGCGAACACTGCGTGGTCCAGCCGGGTCTTCAGCTCCGACGGCACGGAGAACCGCACCGCGGACGTGAAGCGGATCGGCGGCTTCACGTTCCTGGCCTTCGTCCGGGACGGCCGGATCGTCGAGTCGGAGAACACCACCGGTACCTGGACCAGCCACGTGTTCCTGACCCCGGGCAACCGGCCGCGGGTCGGCTCCACCTCCGGCTCGCAGTTCGTGGCCTGGACGGCGGCGAACGGGGTGTTCTACGCCCGCGGCAACAAGGGCAGCCAGTCGTTCGTCGGGCAGACAGTGTCCGCGTCGGGCACCGGTCTCGACACGATGGTCACCGCGAACGGCAAGGGAACGCTGTTGATCCGGTCCGGGCTCCGGCTCTACTCGATCACCTCCCTGACTGCCATCTGACCCCCCGGCGTCCCCGCGACCGCCGTCAGCCGGCGGTCGCGGGGGTCGTCGTTCGGGTGCCCGGCGATCCAGCTCGCGATGGCGGCCGGGCTCAGCCGGCCCGGCGGGAGCGGCGGCCGCGGCGGGCGCGGAGGTAGTCGCTGACGACGTACTCGCCGAGGCGCTCGGGGCGCGGCGAGAAGACCCGCCCGCCGTTGCGGCGGGCCAGCTCGTCGACGAACCGGACCAGCGCCGGCTCGTCGTCGAGCATGAACACGTTGATCGTCGCCCCGCGCCGGGTGCACCGCTCGACCTCGGCCAGCGTGACCGCGAGCGTCTCCGGCAGCGGCGGCCAGGCGAACTCCGGGTGCCCGTCCCGGGACAGGTGGGCGGTCGGCTCGCCGTCGGTGACGACCATGATCACCGGCTCGCCGTCGCGGTAGCGGTCCAGGTGCCGGCGGGCCAGCATCAGCGCGTGCTGCAGGTTCGTGCCCTGCACCATGTCCCAGGACAGCCCGGCCAGCTCGGTCGGCTGAGATCACCCGGGCGTAGTTGGAGAAGCCGATGATCTCGATCGTGTCCTGCGGGTACTCCGTGGTGACCAGCGAGTGCAGCGCCAGCGCGGTCGACTTGGCCGCGCCCCAGGTCCCGCGCAGGGCCATCGAGTACGACAGGTCGACCAGCAGCGCGACCGTCGCGGACGTACGCCGCTCGGTCTCGATGACCTCGAAGTCCTCGACCGCGAGCTTCACCGGGCCGGGGCCGGCCCGCAGCACCGCGTTGCGGACGGTCCGGACGACGTCGAGCGGCTGCTCGTCGCCGAACTCCCAGCCGCGCGAGGAGCCGGTCGGCTCGCCGGCCGCGCCCGCGTCCCGCACGTCGTGCGTGCCACGGCCGCCCGAGTCCAGCACCGAGAACACCCGGCGCAGCGCCGTCGCCCCGAGCCGCCGTACCGCCCGCGGCGTCAGCTCCAGCTGGCCGCCGCTGCGGTTGAGGTAGCCCTGCCGCTGCAGCTCCCGCTCGATCCGGCGCAGCGCCTCGAGGTCGTCGACGGCCTGCCGGCCGAGCGCCCGCTCCACCAGCTCGGCGTCGATGTCGTCCAGCGAGGCGCCCGGGTAGTCCTGGTCGAGCATCGCGTCGAGCTCTTCCAGGTCGGCGAGCTCCTGCAGCGCGCCGGTCGCGTCGCCGAGCCCGAGCGGCCGGTCGCCGTCCATCCGCTCCCGGCCGCCCCAGCGCAGGTCCGGCCGGGCCGCCCGCAGCCCCTGCTGCAGCCGCTCCAGCTCGCCGGCCAGCCCGGCGTCGCCCATCGCGCCGGCCATCAGGTCGGCCAGCTCCTGCCGCTGCTCGTCGGACAGGCTGTCCAGCAGCCGCTGCTGGGCCGCCGCCCGGCGGGCCAGCGTGTCGACCAGCTCGTCCAGGTCGGCCGGGTTCTCCGGGAAGAACTCCCCGTACTCCGCCATGAACCGGTCGAACTGCTCCTGGGTGTGCTCGCCCCGCGCGTCGGCCTCGAGCATGTCGTTGAGCGCGGAGATCATCTCCCGGATCCGGGCCATGTCCTCCTGGGTGGCGCCGCGCAGCGCGTCCCGCATCCCGCGGAACTGGCTGTCGAGCACCTCCCGGCGCAGCAGGTCCTTGATCTCCTCGTACGCCTGCCTGGCCTCGTCCGAGCGCCACTGGTAGTCCGACAGCTCGCGGACCGCCCGGGCCGGGTCGTTCGGCAGCGCGTCCAGCTGCGCCTCGGCGAACCGGGCCGAGTCGTCCGGGTCGGGGAACAGCTCCCGCCGCTCGGCCGCCACCGCCCGGTCCAGCAGCTCGCGGACCTGCTCCAGCGTGCCGTCCAGCCGCCCGCGCCGGCGCGCCTGCCGGGCCTGCTGCCGCACCTTGCGGCGCAGGTCGTCCAGCCCGCGCAGCCCGCGTGGGTCACCGGTGCCCTGCTGGAGGAGCCGGCGCAGCGCCTCGCTCGGGGACGCCCCGGCCAGGACGTCGTCGCCGATCTCGTCGAGGGCCCGGCGCACGTCGAACGGCGGCTCCAGCGGGTCGGGCCCGCCGTGCCAGGCGCCGTACCGGTAGCCGGATCGGGACATGGTCAGCCTCCGTACACCGTGCGGCCGCCGCCGCACGTCGTCCTTGGCCAGCCGGCGCAGCAGGTGCAGCCCCTCCAGCGCGAACTCGACCGCGGCGGCGGCGAGCCCGACGGCCGAGGACCCCTCCGGACCGGAGGCCGGCTCCAGCCGGGACAGCAGCGCGGCCAGGGTGGGGAACGGGCCGACCTGGCGCAGCAGCTCGTCCGCCGGCACCAGGTCGCCGGTCTCCACCGACAGCCCCTCGTCGAACTTCGACTGCAGCGCGGACAGGTCCTGGCCGGCCAGCCGGGCCCGGAAGGTGTCCGCGGTGGCCCGGCGCAGCAGGTGCTCGAGCACCTCGGTCTCCCGGCCCTCGTCGGCGTCCTCGAACTCGACCTTGCCGCGCGAGGCCGGGACCACCGCCGGCAGGTCACAGATCCGCGCGACGGCGAGCTGCTCGCCGGTCACCGCGGCCCGCCGTACCGCCGACGCGGCCACCGTCTCCACCGCCGCGATCGCGAACCGGGCCGAGACACCGGAGCGCTGGTCGACCTGCGGCGCCTCCCGGACCGCCCGGGTGAACCGGGCGACCACCTCGATCAGGTGGTCGGGCACGACCGGCGCCGGGTGGGTGCCGTCGAGGTCCCAGACCAGCGCCGCCTCCTGCCGGACCAGCTCCAGCTCGTCGGCGAGGTCGAGCGGGTAGTGGGTGCGCACCTCGGCGCCGAAGCGGTCCTTGAGCGGGGTGATGATCCGGCCGCGGTAGGTGTAGTCCTCCGGGTTGGCGCTGGCGATCAGCAGGATGTCCAGCGGCAGCCGCAGCTGGTAGCCGCGCACCTGGACGTCCCGCTCCTCCAGCACGTTGAGCAGCGCGACCTGGATCCGCTCGGCCAGGTCGGGCAGCTCGTTGACGGAGAAGATGCCCCGGTTGGTCCGCGGGACCAGCCCGTAGTGGACGGTCTCCGGGTCGCCGAGCGTGCGGCCCTCGGCCACCTTGATCGGGTCGACGTCGCCGATCAGGTCGCCGACGCTGGTGTCCGGGCGTGGCCAGCTTCTCCCCGTACCGCTCGCGAGCGGTGCTTCCAGGCCACCGGCGTCTCGTCGCCGCGCTCGGCGACGATCCGGTGCCCCCACACGGACACCGGCGCGTACGGGTGCTCGTTGAGCTCGCTGCCGGCGATCACCGGCGTCCACTCGTCCAGCAGGCCGGAGAGGGTACGGATCAGCCGGGTCTTGCCCTGGCCGCGCTCGCCGAGCAGGACCATGTCGTGGCCGGCCAGCAGCGCGCGCTCGACCTCGGGGGTCACGGTGTCCTCGAAGCCGACGATGCCGGGCAGGGACGGCTCGCCGGCGGCGAGTCGGGCCAGCAGGTTCTCCCGGATCTCGGCCTTGACGCCGCGGTGCACGTGGCCGGCGGCGCGCAGCGCGCCCAGGGTGGTGATCGGTGGCGGGGTGCTCACCTGACGACCGTACGTCGGCCTCCGAACGACTGCACGGAGAGTCCTCCGTTTCAGCCCGCGGCGAAATCCCCTTGCTCAGCGGCGGTGCAGGACCATGCGCAGGCCGTGCATCGGGCGCAGGGTGACCGCCGGGCGGAGCACGATCGGGTGGCCCGGGACCAGCGTCGGCGCCCAGTCGCGGGCCAGCGCGGCGAGCGCGAGCACCGCCTCGGTCCAGGCGAACGACTCGCCGATGCAGACCCGCCGGCCCATGCCGAACGGGAAGTAGGCACCGCGCGGCTGGCCCGGCGCCGCCTCGTCGTACCGCCCGTCCGCGGTCAGCCAGCGCTCCGGGGTGAACGCGCGCGCGTCCGGCCACCACCGCGGGTCCCGCTGGGTCACCCACTGCGAGGCGAGCACCAGCGAGCCGGCCGGGATCGACCAGCCGGCCAGCGTGACGTCCGCGGTCATCCGCCGGCCGATCACCCAGGCCGGCGGGTAGAGCCGCATCGACTCGGCGATCACCGCGTGCGTGTACGGCAGCTCGGCCAGCCGCGCGCCCGCGGGCGCCGCGTCCAGCTCGGCGTGCAGCCGGTCGGCCGCGGCCGGGTGCCGGTCCAGCAGCAGCCAGGTCCAGGCCAGCGCGTTGGCCGTGGTCTCGTGCCCGGCCAGCATCAGCGTGAGCACCTCGTCGCGGACCAGCCGGTCCGGCATCGGCCGGCCGTCCTCGTCCCGGGCCCGCAGCAGCATCGCCAGCACCGTGCCGTCGTCGCCGAGCCCGGCCCGCTGCTCGGCGATGAGCCGGGCCACCACCGTGTCGAGCTCGGCGATCGCGCTCATCAGCACCCGGGTCGAGGGCAGCGGCAGCCGGTTGAGCAGTGCCCCGCCCGGGACCATCACCCGCTGGAACCGGCCGAGCAGCTCGGCCAGCGCGCCGGACACGGCGGTCGAGTCGTCGGTGAGGTCGGCGGCGAACAGCGTCTCCCCGACGATCCGCAGCGTCAGCGCGGCCATGTCCGCGGCCACGTCGCGCACCGCGCCGTCGGCCCAGCCGGCCCGGTCGGGCAGCTCGGCCGCGGCCGTGCGCATGCTGCGCGCGTACGACTCGATCCGGCTGGCGTGGAACGCGGGCTGGATCAGCCGCCGCTGCCGCCGGTGCAGGTCGCCCTCGCTGGTGAGCAGGCCGTCGCCGAGCAGCACCCGGGTCTGCTCCAGCCCGCGGCCCTTGCGCCCGACCCGGCCGAGCGGCCCGAACAGCTCGCGCACCAGCTCCGGCGTACCCACCAGGTAGGCGTGCTCGCGGCCGATCCGGAAGTGCGCCAGCTCCGGCGCGACCTCGGTCGCCCGGTCCAGGTACGAGGTGAGCTGCCGGGACCGCAGCAGCCGCAGCAACTCCAGCCGGCCCAGCTGCGGGCCCGGGGGCCGCTCGACCGGCGGATTCAGTGCGAGAGCCATGCCCCGACCGTACTGGCGGGTAACCGAATTCGGGAGACCCCGGACGCGGGGAGCGTCCGGGGTCCGGCGGTCGTGGCTCAGTCGACCGGCCGTCCTTCGGTCGCGGCGGCGAACCGGCGCAGGTAGTAGGGGTGGCCGAAGTCCGGGTGGGCGACCCCGTCGTGGATCGACGCGGCCGCGTCGCCGAGCCGGCCGAGGTAGCGGTGTTCCAGGTCGACCCTGGTCCCGCCGGCCACCGCGGAGAACAGCACCTCGACCTCGGACCAGTGCGCCGGGTCCGGGTCCGGCTTCCAGTCCGCCCCGGTCGTCCAGGACAGCACCAGCCGGTGCGGCGGTTGCCAGGTCAGCACCCGGCCCCACTCCGGCTCCGAGCCGTCGGGCTGCCTCTCGTACCAGCGGCCGCCCTCGCGCGGCTCGATGACCACCGTCTCGGCCGGGCCGTCGCCGAGGAAGTGGTCCTTCGGGTACCAGCTGCCGTACTGCTCGGTGTAGACCCGCCAGGCCTTCTCCACCGGCGCGGCGACGGTGATCGAGGCGCGGACCGGAGGCACGTCCAGGGCCGCGCTGTACTGCCGGAGGATCGTCGGCCAGCCGCCGTCCGCGGCGACCGCGCGGGCCAGCGCCGGCCAGGTCTCGCCGTGCCGGTCCAGGTGCCGGTGCACCAGCTCGACCCGGGTGCCGGCGCCGTCCGGGGTGAAGGTGACCTCGACCTCGGAGGCGTGCGCGGGGTCGGGGTCGAGCTCGAACCTGCCGTCGATCGCCCAGGACATCACCAGCCGGCGTGGCGGCTCCCAGGCCAGCACCGAGCCCCAGACGAACTCGGTGCCGTCCTTGGCCCGGTCCAGCCACCGGCCGCCCACCCCGGGCTCGATGACCCTGGCCGCCGGCATCTCGGCGCCGATGTGGTGGGACATCGGCCACCAGTCGTCGAAGCGCTCGGTGAAGAACGCGAACGCCTTCTCCGCCGGCACCGCCACCGTCACCTGCTGGCGGACCTCGGTCTGGCTGGCTGCCATCGTCATGTCTCCTCCTCGTCGCGCTCGACCGCCGCCTTGAAGGCGTCGAGCGCCCTGGTCCAGAACCGGTCGAGGTAGGCGCGCACGGCGTCCGCCCCGGTCGGGTCGAGCTGGTAGAGCCGCCGGGTGCCGACCGGGCGGTCGGTGACCAGGCCGGCCTCCTTGAGCACGCGCAGGTGCTGGGAGACCGCCGGCCGGGAGATCGGCAGCTGCTCGGCGAGCTGGCCGACCGCCTGCGGGCCGGCCGCGAGGAGCTCGACGATCGCCTGCCGGGTGGGGTCACCCAGCGCGGCGAGCGCCGCCGATCCGTAAGTCTCCACGAACCGTAAGCTACGGCTTACCGATATGGTTCGTCAAGGTACGGTGATCCCTCGTGCGGAGCGTGGACATCGACGACGTGCGGGCGGCGCGGAAACTGCTGGACGGCGTGATCCGGATGACCCCGCTGGAACACAGCCGGGTGCTGGCCGCGGCGGCCGGCGGACCGGTCCACCTCAAGTGCGAGAACCTGCAGCGGACCGGGTCGTTCAAGATCCGCGGGGCGTACACCAGGATCGCCCGGCTGACCGCCGAGGAGCGGGCGGCCGGGGTCGTCGCGGCCAGCGCCGGCAACCACGCCCAGGGGGTGGCGCTCGCGGCCCAGCTGCTCGACACCAGGGCGACGGTGTTCATGCCGGTGAGCGCGGCGCTGCCGAAGGTCGACGCGACCCGCAACTACGGCGCCGAGGTGCTGCTGGCCGGCGGGTCGGTGGACGAGGCGCTGGTGCTGGCCAGGGAGTACGAGGCGGAGACCGGCGCGGTGCTGGTGCACCCGTTCGACCACCCGGACATCGTGGCCGGGCAGGGCACGGTCGGGCTCGAGATGCTCGAGCAGTGTCCCGGAGGTCCGCACGGTGCTGGTCGGCACCGGCGGCGGCGGGGTGGTCGCCGGCGTCGGGGTCGCGGTCAAGGCGATGCGGCCGGACGTGCGGGTGGTCGCGGTCCAGGCCGAGTCGGCCGCGGCGTACCCGGCCTCGCTCGCGGCCGGCGCGCCCGGTCCCGCTGGACCGGATGGCCACGATGGCCGACGGGATCGCCGTCGGCTGCCCGGGCGACCTGCCGTTCGCGCTCGTCCAGGACGTGGTGGACGAGGTCGTCACGGTGTCCGAGGCGGCGATCTCCAAGGCGCTGCTGCTCTGCCTGGAGCGCGCCAAGCAGGTCGTCGAGCCGGCCGGCGCGGCGGCGGTCGCGGCCGTGCTGGCCGAGCCGCGGCGGTGGGAGCCGCCGATGGTCGCGGTGCTCACCGGCGGCAACATCGACCCGGTGCTGCTGATGCGGGTGATCCAGCACGGCATGCTCGCCGCCGGCCGCTACCTGTCCGTCCGGGTCCGGATCGCCGACCGGCCGGGCGAGCTGGCCCGGCTGCTCGCGCTGGTGGCCGAGCTCGGGCGCGAACGTGGTCGACGTCGAGCACTCCCGGACCACGTCGCACCTCGACCTCGGCGAGGTGGAGGTCGCGCTCTCGGTGGAGACCCGCGGCGCCGAGCACCGGGTCGAGCTGCTGGCCGCGCTGAGCGCGGCCGGGCACGCGGTCAGCCTGTCCTGACCGACCCCCGACGAAAGTCGCACCAAGATTCGGCAAAAAGTCCGGCGCGTTTTGTCAGACCCGCTCGTTAGCCTCGCTACGCGGCAGGGCAACCGGCTCTGCCTGCGAACCGGAAGGAGGTCACCGTTGCCCGCGATCATCGCCGAGGGCCTCACGAAGGTCTACGGCTCGCGCAAGCACACGGTGCGTGCGCTCGACGGGCTCGACCTGACGGTCGAGGAAGGCACCGTGCTCGGCCTGCTCGGCCCCAACGGGGCGGGCAAGACGACGACGGTGCGCGTGCTGGCCACCCTGCTGCGGCCGGACGCGGGCCGGGCGACCGTCCTCGGCCACGACGTCGTCCGGGACGCGCAGCAGCTCCGGCGCGAGATCGGCCTCTCCGGGCAATACGCCGCGGTCGACGAAAACCTGACCGGCGCCGAGAACCTGTGGATGTTCGGCCGGCTCTACCAGCTCTCCAGCGCCGAGGCGCACAGCCGGGCCGGCGCACTGCTGGACCAGTTCGCGCTGAGCGCCGCCGGCGGACCGGGTGGTGAAGACCTACTCCGGCGGCATGCGGCGGCGGCTCGACCTGGCCTCGGCGCTGATCGGCCGGCCGCGGCTGCTGTTCCTGGACGAGCCGACCACCGGGCTCGACCCGCGCAGCCGGATCGGGATGTGGGAGGTCATCCGCGACCTGGTGCGGACCGGGTCCACGTTGCTGCTGACCACGCAATACCTGGAGGAGGCCGACGCGCTGGCCGACGACATCGCCGTCGTCGACGCGCGGCAAGATCATCGCCCGCGGCACCGCCGACGAGCTGAAGGCCCAGGTCGGCGGCGAGCGGGTGGAGGTGGTCGTGCACAAGGCCGACGACCTGGAGAACGCGCGGGCGGTGCTCGGCGGCTGCTGCGGCCCCGAGGTGTCCGTCGACGCGCACGCCCGCCGGCTCACCACGCCGACCTCCGGTGGCACCGAGTCGCTGGTCAGCGTGCTGCGGGCGCTCGACGACGCCGGCATCCCGCTCGACGACGTCGGGCTGCGCCGGCCGACCCTGGACGACGTGTTCCTGTCCCTGACCGGGCATTCGGCCGAGGACGGCTTCGCCGCCGACGACGAGGACGAGCCGTCGGCCGAGCCGGCCGCCGCGACCGCGGGGAGCGCATCGTGACCGCGATCACCACCGCCGACCCGGTCGCCGACCGCACCCACGGCTCGACGTTCTCCGACACGGTCGTGCTGACCTGGCGCAACCTCAAGCGGATCCCGCGGATCCCGGAGCTGGCCGCCTTCGCGATCCTGCAGTCGGTCATGTTCGTGCTGCTGTTCGCGTTCGTGTTCGGTGGCGCGATCCCGCTGCCCGACGGCGGGTCCTACAAGGAATACCTGATGCCCGGGATCTTCGCCCAGACGCTGGCGTTCGCCTCGGCGACGACCTGCGTCGGGATCACCGACGACATGCAGAAGGGGCTGGTCGACCGGTTCCGGTCGCTGCCGATGGTGCGCTCGGCGTTCCTGACCGGGCGGACGATCGCCGACGTGGTCTACAACGCCGGCATCCTGGTCGTGCTCATGCTCACCGGTCTGGCCGTCGGTTGGCGGGTCCGCGACGGGGTGCTGCAGTTCCTGGCCGCCTTCGGTCTCGCTCTGCTGTTCGCGTACGCGATGAGTTGGCTCGGCGTCTATCTCGGGCAGCTCACGCCGACCGTGGAGACGGCGCAGCAGGTCGCGTTCACGGCGATCTTCCCGATCACGTTCATATCCAACGCGTTCGTGCCGCTGCAGTCGCTGCCGGGCTGGCTGCAACCGTTCGCCGAGTGGAACCCGGTGAGCACGCTGACCGCGTCCATGCGCGACCTGTTCGGCAACCCCAACCCGGTCAACGGGACGGCGTTCCCGTCGGAGCACCCGATCCTGATGACCGTGATCTGGTGCGCCGCGTTCGTGGTGATCTTCGCCCCGCTCGCGGTCCGGCGCTACCGGGACATCTCGAAGTGACGGTGGTCGGGCCCTGAGCTCCGTCTCCGCCTAGGGTTCTCGGCGTGAAGAACCTCAGCCGGGACGAGGCCGCCGAGCGGGCGGCGCTGCTGCGCGTGGAGTCGTACGAGGTGCGGCTCGACCTGACGGCGGCGCCGTCCGCGACCCGGTTCGGCACCACGACGCGGGTGGTGTTCGAGTGCCGGCGCGACGGCGCCGACACGTTCGTCGAGCACGAGGTGCCGGTGTGGGAGTCGGCGGTGCTCGACGGGGTGCCGCTCGACCTCGGCACGGTCGCCGGCAACCGGTTGCCGCTGCGCGGGCTGTCCGCGGGGCGGCACGAGCTGGAGGTGCGCGCGCTCGCCGACTACAGCGTGACCGGCGAGGGCCTGCACCGGGCGGTCGACCCGGCCGACGGCGAGGTCTACCTCTACCAGCAGAGCTTCCTCGACGACGCGCAGCGCACGTTCGCCTGCTTCGACCAGCCCGACCTCAAGGCGCCGATCACGCTGACCGTGCAGGCGCCGGCCGACTGGGTGGTCGGCGGCAACACCCGCCCGACCCGGGACGGCGCGAGCTGGGTCTTCGCGCCGACCGAGCCGATCTCGACGTACCTGTTCACGCTCGCCGCCGGGCCCTACCACGTGCAGCGGGCCTGGCACGGCGGGATCGAGATGGGGCTGTGGTGCCGGCAGTCGATGCGGGACTACCTCGACCCCGACGACCTGTTCACCGTGACCCGGCAGAGCTTCGACCTCCAGCAGGAGCTGTTCGGCCGGCCCTACCCGTTCGGCGACTCGTACGACCAGGTCTTCGTCCCCGGCTTCAACGCCGGCGCGATGGAGAACGCGGGGATGGTCACGTTCACCGACGACTTCCTGTTCCGGTCGAAGGTGACGCTGGACCGGCGCGCGGCTGCGGGCGACCGTGGTGGCGCACGAGATGGCGCACATGTGGTTCGGCGACCTGGTCACCATGCGCTGGTGGGACGACCTCTGGCTCAACGAGTCGTTCGCCGAGCTGCTCGGCACGCTGACCGTGGACGAGGCGACCGGCCTGCCCGGCAGCTGGGCCGCGTTCACCGTCAGCCGCAAGGCCTGGGGCTACGCGGCCGACCAGCTGCCGACCACCCACCCGGTCACCACCGAGGTCGCCGACACGCAGAGCGCGCTGCTCAACTTCGACGGGATCAGCTACGCGAAGGGCGCCTCGGTGCTGCGCCAGCTGATGGCGTACGTGGGACGGGACGCGTTCTTCGCCGGCGTCCGGGCCTACCTCGACCGGCACGCGTGGGCCAACACGACGCTGGCCGACCTGCTCGTGGCGCTCGAGCGCAGCAGCGGCCGGGAGCTGCGGGCCTGGGCCGACGGCTGGCTGCGCACGACCGGGGTGAGCACGCTGCGGCCGGTCTGGGACGGCGAGGCGCTGGCGGTCGAGCAGGACTCGCCGACCCCGCGGATCGCCCGGATCGGCGTCGGCCGCTGGGACCTGGTCGACGGGGTGCTGCGCCGGCGCGACCTGACCGAGGTCGACGTCGGCGCGGGGACGACACCGGTGCCGCTGTCCGGGCCGCGGCCGAGCCTGCTGCTGCTCAACGACGGCGACCTCGCGTTCGTGAAGATCCGCTTCGACGAGCGGTCCGCGCAGACGCTCGTGCGCCACCTGCACACGATCGACGACGACCTGAGCCGGGCGCTGTGCTGGGGCGCGCTGTGGGACTCGACCCGGGACGCCGAGCTGCCGGCCTGGGCGTACGTGGAGGCGGTGCTGGCCGGGGCGGCGGTGGAGGACGACCCGGAGCAGGTGCAGACGCTGCTGACCCAGGCGACCACCGCGGCCACCCGCTACCTGCCGGCCGGGTCGCGGCCGGCAGTTCCGGCGCCGGCTGGCCGACGCGTGCTGGGCGTCGGCGGAGGCGGCGAAGCCCGGCAGCGATCTCCAGCTGGTCTACGTCAAGGCCTTCCTCAGCGTGGCCGAGGACGACCGCATCGACGGCCTGCTGGTCTCCGAACCGTCGGGCGATGCGGGCCGGCGTCCGGACGACGACCGGCTGGGGTCGGCCGACACGCATCCCGCGATCCGGTCGCCGAGGCCGCACCCACCGACGGCAGCCAGCAGCCACCCGCCGCCGACCGGATCCCGCCCGGTCTCGTCGTGGACACCGAGCTGCGCTGGCTGGTGCTGCGGCGGCTGGCC
The DNA here is from genome assembly GCA_963770145.1 of uncultured Actinomycetota bacterium. GTDB lineage: Bacteria > Actinomycetota > Actinomycetes > Mycobacteriales > CADCTP01 > CADCTP01. The sequence continues at coordinate 290,353 of CAVYOJ010000015.1, forward strand.
GCGCTCGGCCGGGCCGACGTCGACCGGCTCGACGCGGAGCTGCGCGAGGACGCGACCGCGGCGGGGGAGCGGCAGCACGCGGCGGCGCTGGCGGCCCGGCCGCTGGCCGCGGCCAAGGAGCAGGCGTTCGCGATGCTGACCGAGCAGGCCGAGCTGTCCAACGACCTGGCCCGGGCGGTGGCCACCGGGTTCTGGCAATACGGGCAGGAGGACCTGCTGCGGCCGTGGGCGGCGCGCTACTTCGCCGCGCTGCCGGGGATCTGGGCGAGCCGCGGTCCGGCGGTCGCCCTGCAGATCACCCGCCTGCTCTACCCGCAGCTGGACGAGCCCGAGACGCTCACCCTCACCGACGACTTCCTCGCCGCCACCGACATGCCGGCCGGCTGCCGCCGCACGGTCCTCGAACGCCGCGACGACACCGCCCGAGCCCTCGCGCCATAGCCGCCGCCTGACCACCGGCCCGCCCCGGCGTCCATGGGCGCGCGCCGGTGCCTGCCGGGCTGCGCCCGCGGCAGCGACCGCGCCGCCGTGCCGGGGCCGCCACGGCGGCGCTCGCCGTGAACGGCGTGGACGGTGCCGTCACCAGGTGGCGGGGAGGGTGCGGGGGCCGCGGTGCATGAGGTTGGGCACGTACGGGACGCGGAAGTCGGGATCGAGGCGCAGCGCCGGGCAGCCGTTCGCGGAGCATGCACAGCGCGGCCTGCGCCTCCATCCGGGCCAGCGCGGCGCCGAGACAGAAGTGGATGCCGCGGCCGAACGCGAGGTGCCGGTCCTTGTCGGGCCGCCCCGGGTCGAACTCGTCCGGCCGGTCGAACACCGCACCGTCCCGGTTGGCGGCCGCGAACAGCGCGAACACCTGCGCGCCGGCCGGGATCGTCACCCCGGAGATCTGCACGTCGAACACGGCCCGCCGAAACATCCCCTGCACCGGCGCGTCGATGCGCAGCGTCTCCTCCACCACCGCGGCCACCAGGTCCGGGTCGTCGCCGGCCGCCGCCCACAGCTCCGGCCGGTGCAGCAGCAGGACCAGCGCGCCGGCGATGAGGTTCGCTGTCGTCTCGTGCCCGGCGAAGACCAGCGAGATCAGCAGGCTGATGATCTCCTCGTCGGTCAGCGGCGCGGCCCCGTCCGCGCGTACCCGGATGAGATCGGTGAGCAGGTCGTCCCGGCCCGCCGCCCGCCGGTCCGCCACCGCCGCGGCCAGGTAGCGCTCGAAGTCGACCGACTCGCGCGCCGCCGCCCGCTGCTCCTCCGGGCTCGCGCCGAACGAGGTCAGCAACGCCAACTGCCCGGTCCAGGCCCGGATCCGGGGCGCGTCCCCGGTCGGCAGCCCGATCAGCTCGCAGATCACCCGCAGCGGCAGCGGCGTCGCCAGCTCCGCGACCAGGTCGGCCTCGCCGCGTGGCTGCATCGCGTCGAGCAGCTCGGTGACGATCGCGGCCACCCGCGGCTGCAGACCGGCGATCCGTCGGGCCGAGAAGGTCTTCGCGACCAGGGCCCGGGTGCGCCGGTGCGCCGGCGGGTCCTCGTTGAGCAGCGCCGGCACCTCCGGGTGCCCTTCGGCGAGGATCTCCAGCACCCCGGCCGCCGGCGCGTGCGGCGTGCGGATCTGGAACGCGGAGGAGAACCGGGTCGGGTCCATGAGCACCTGTCGCACGTCGTCGTACCGGCTGACCACCCAGACGCCGAACGCCTCCGCGTAGTAGACGGGCTGCTCCTCGCGCAGGCGCCGGTAGAGCGGGTACGGGTCGGCCAGGTTGTCTGCGCTGAAGCGGTCGAACGTGAAGGCGGCGGTCACCGGAACCTCCTGTGCGGACCGTCGGCGGATCGCATTCCGGATGACAGTGCCGACACGTCGTTGATTCGCTCATCCTTGCGCACAGTCGATTACTGGGTGAATCCGTGGCCCGATTCGGGCGTGCAGTACCTACGACCGGGTGACGTGACGGACTGCTCAGCGGTCGCGCCGGTTGCGGCGGAACGCCTCGAGCAGGGCGCGGGCGACCTCGGCACCGGACGGCTGCTTCCCGGATCCGCCGGACGTGCCGCCCATGCCGGTGAAGAAGTCGTCCCAGCCGGACCCGCCGGACCGGCCCGCCCACGGGACGGTGCCGGTCGGTCGGCTGGTGCGGTTCGCCCACCGCGGGGGAGTCGGTGCGGGGCCCTGACCGCGCGGACCCGGCGCGTCGTGCGGCGGCCCGCCGTAGCGCTCCCCGGAGGTCGGACGCCCGCCGGGTGGCGGGCCCTGCGCCCCCATCCGCCCGAGATCCGCCCAGGTGGGCCCCCGCTCGCCGAGAGGCCGCCGACCCGCCGGCCCCGCGCCCGACCCGCCGGCTGCCCTGGCTGCCCGGCCCGGACCCGAGCCGGCCGGCCCCCCGCCGAGCCGGTCCCTGCATAGCCGGTCCCTCCTGGTCCGGCCGGAGCCGCGATCCGGTCCGCCCGGTCGGGCCGGCGGCTCGACCGGGCGCGGGCCGCCCCGTCGTCGCCGCGCCGGGCCGCGCGGCGCGGCGCGGGCGGGGAGTCGGGTCGCCCCGGCGTGTCTGCCGGCCGCGGTCCGCCGGCCCGGTCGGGGCGGCTCGGCCGGCAGTGCCCTCGCGCGCGGCGTCGGCGGCCGACCGGTCGCCGTCGCCGGCGGCGGCTCCCGGCGGGACCGGGCCCGGGCGGGGCATGCGGTGGTCGGGGGTGCGGCGGGGGCCGGAGTGCTCGGCGGCGGTCGCGTCGCCGTACGTGGTGAGCGAGTCGCCGAGCGCCGGCACTGCCAGTGGATCGCCGGTCACCGCGTCGCCGGTCACCGCGTCGCCCGCGCCCAGCGCGTCGGCGCCGTAGCGGACCGCCAGCGCGTCGGCGCCGTACCCGACCGCCAGCGCGTCGGCGGACGGCGCGACGTAGGTGGCCGACAGCGCGTCGTCGGCGGCGACCGCGAGCGCGTCCCGACCCGAGGCGGGAGCGAGCGCGTCCCACCCGGGGGAGACAGCGTCGCGTGCCCGAGCCATGGGCCGAGAATGTCACATCCCGCCGGTGGCGTCCCGACCGTGAGGCGCGCACCTACCGCGTCGGTGTCCTGCTCGACCAGCACGAGCTCGGTGGGATCGCCGCGCCTGCCGGCAACGGGTCGGGAAGGCTCAGCCGGTGCCGGCGGCGCGTGACTCCAGATAGCGGCGCTCCGGCGCCGACAGCGTGAGCCGGGCCGCCTCCAGGTAGGCGGCCCGAGCCGCCGGCGCGTCCCCGGCCAGCTCCAGCAGGTGGGCGCGCACCGCGGCGAGCCGGTGGTGCCCGGCCAGCGCCGGGTCCGCGGCCGCGGCGGCCAGCGCCGCCAGCCCGGCCTCCGGCCCGTGCACCATCGCCACCGCGACCAGCCGGTTCAGCTCGACCATCGGGCCGGGCGCGAGGACGGTGAGCAGCTCGTACAGGCCGAGGATCTGCGGCCAGTCGGTCTCCGCCGCGGTCGGCGCGGTGTCGTGCACGGCCGCGATCGCCGCCTGCAGCTGGTACGGGCCGAGCGGCGCGACCGGCAGCGTCGCCTCCAGCAGCGCGGTGCCCTCGGCGATCATCGCCGGGTCCCACCGGGACCGGTCCTGCGCCGCCAGCGGCACGAGGTTGCCCTCCGGCGTGGTCCGGGCCGGCCGGCGGGCGTCGGTGAGCAGCATCAGCGCCAGCAGCCCGGCGACCTCGCCGTCGTCCGGCGCCGCGGCGTGCAGCTGCCGGGCCAGCCGCAGCGCCTCCGCGCTGAGCTCCACCCGTTGCAGCGAGCTGCCGGAGCTGGCCGTGTGCCCCTCGGTGAAGATCAGGTAGAGCACGTGCAGCACGGCCGCGAGCCGGTCCGCCCGCTCCTCGGCCGCCGGCGGCGCGAACGTCGCGCCCGCGGCCTTGATCCGCTGCTTGGCCCGGCTGATCCGCTGCGCGACGGTCGGCTCCGGCACCAGCAGGGCCCGGGCGATCTCGGCCGTGGTGAGCCCGCCGACCGCGCGCAGGGTCAGCGCGACCTGCGACACCGGCGTCAGCGCCGGGTGGCAGCACAGGGTGAGCAGGGTGAGCGTGTCGTCCACCCCGGTCACCGGCTCGGGCTCGACCGCCGCCTCGAAGACGGCCACCTCCCGGCGCCGGCGGGCGGTCTCGTTCCGCCACAGCTCGGTCCGCCGCCGGGACGCGACGGTGACCAGCCAGCCGGTCGGGTTCGCCGGCACGCCCTCGGCCGGCCACTGCGTCGCCGCCGCCAGCAGCGCCTCCTGCACCGCGTCCTCGCAGGTCTCGAAGTCGCCGGTACGCCGGACCAGCACCCCGAGCACCCGCGGCGCCAGCTCGCGCAGCAGCTGCTCGATCCCGGGCGGGACGGTCACAGCCCGTGTGCCGCCAGGTCGAGCACCGGCCGGACCAGCACCTCGCCCCACTCGGCGTCCGGCGTCCGGGCGGCGATCTCGACCGCCCGCTCGGGCGAGCACTCGACCAGGTAGAAGCCGGCCAGGTGCTCCTTGGCCTCGGCCATCGGCCCGTCGCTGACCAGCGTCCGCCCCTCCCGCACCGCGACCCGGCGGGTCAGCGCGACGTCGTCGAGACCCTCCGCCGCCAGCAGCTCGCCGGAGTCGACCAGCTCCTGGTGCAGCGCGCGGTGCCGCCGCCCGAGGCTGAGCAGCTGCTCGTCGGTCATCCGGTCCCAGATCTCCTGGAACGACGGGTTCGACTGCATCATGATCAGGTACTTCATCCGGTCCTCCGCGGAACTCGTCCGGTCACTGTCCCATCGGATGTCGAAACCGGCCCCGCCGCCTCGACAGCCCGTACGCAACGCCGAGACGAGGGAGGCACCGATGACCGTCACCACCGCCGAGACCGCCGTCCGCGACCTGCTCGAGGAGCACGCCGCGGCGATGCGGGAGATGGACGCCGACCGGCTGGCCGCGTGTCACCGGCCCGGCGCCGTCGTCTACGACCTGGCGCCGCCGCTGGCCAAGACGTTCGACCGGGAGCGGACCCGGGCCTGGTTCGCCGAGAAGGGCGGCGGGTCGATGGACTACTCGATCCGCGACGTCGAGGTCGAGGTGGCCGGCGACCTGGCCGTCGCGTACGGGCTGACGCGGATGGGCGACGGCGCGACCTTCGAGCTCTGGTACCGGAGCACGCTGGTGCTGCGGGAGACCGACGGGCGCTGGCAGATCGTGCACGTGCACGAGTCGACGCCGTTCCACATGGACGGCTCGCTCCGGGCGGCGGTCGACCTGACCCCGTAGCCGAAGGACCCGCCCGCCGCGGCGCTCCGTTGAGCCGCGACGGGCGGGGAGTCGGGAAGCCGATCAGAGGTTGCCGCGGCGCTCCTGCTCGCGCTCGATCGCCTCGAACAGGGCCTTGAAGTTGCCCTTGCCGAAGCCCTCCGAGCCGTGCCGCTCGATCAGCTCGAAGAACACCGTCGGCCGGTCCTGCACGGGCTTGGTGAAGATCTGCAGCAGGTAGCCGTCCTCGTCCCGGTCGGCGAGGATGTTGAACTCGCGCAGCGTGGCCAGGTCGACGCGGGTCTCGCCGACCCAGCTGCCGAGCGCCTCGTAGTACGAGTCCGGCGTGGCCAGGAACTCCACCCCGGCCGCGTGCATCGCCTGCACCGAGGCGACGATGTCGTCGGTGGTCAGCGCCAGGTGCTGCACGCCCGGCCCGCCGTAGAACTCCAGGTATTCGTCGATCTGCGACTTCTTCTTGCCCACCGCCGGCTCGTTGAGCGGGAACTTCACCTTCCGCGAGCCGTCGGCGACGACCTTGGACATCAGCGCCGAGTATTCGGTCGCGATGTCGTCGCCGACGAACTCCTTCATGTTCGTGAAGCCGAGCACCCGGTTGTAGAAGGCGACCCACTCGTCCATCCGGCCGAGCTCGACGTTGCCGACGCAGTGGTCGATCGCCGTGAACGACGGCGTCCGGGCGGCGACGATCGGGTCGCGGCGGACGAAGCCCGGCAGGAAGACGCCGGAGTAGTCGTCCCGCTGCACGAACGTGTGCCGCGTCTGCCCGAACGTCGCGATGGCGGCGGTGACCACCTTGCCGTGCTCGTCCTCGGCCACCGCCGGCGTGGCCAGCGAGGTGGCGCCGGCGGACATCGCCTGCTCGTACGCCGTCTCCGCGTCCGGCACCGTCATCGCCAGGTCGACCACGCCGTCGCCGTGCTCGCGCACGTGCGCGCCGACCCAGGTCCCGGCGTGCGCCTCGCCGGTGATCACGAACCGGGCCGACCCCGCCTCCAGGACGTACTCGGCGAGGTCGCGGGAGCCGGTCTCCGGTCCCCGGTACGCGACGCAGCGCATCCCGAACGCCGTGGAGTAGTAGTGCGCCGCCTGACGCGCGTTGCCCACTGCGAACCGCACGTAGTCCATTCCGTGCACCGGGAAGTCCATGAGCCCACTCCCTCCGCGAAGCCGTCGGCCGCCAGCCTCTGACCTCGCGCAGCGACTGGGCAAGCCGCACGGCTCTGGCTGATCAGGCTGTACAGTCAGCCGGCGTGGACGGTCCGACCGCTGGACAGAGTGCCCAGTTCGACGCGCTCGATGCGAGGCTCGTCACACTGCTGGCCGAGCAGCCCCGGATCGGGGTGCTGGAGTGCGCCCGCCGGCTCGGCGTCGCCCGCGGCACCGCCCAGGCCCGGCTGGACCGGCTGCAGGCCCGCGGGGTGATCACCGGCTTCGGACCGGACCTCGACCCGGGCGCGCTCGGCTTCGTCGTGTCGGCGTTCGTGACGCTGGAGATCGCGCAGGGTGCCGGCCGGGACGGCGTGGTGGCGCACCTGTCACGGATCCCGCAGGTGCTGCAGGTGCACACCGTCACCGGCCAGGGCGACCTGCTCTGCCGGATCGTCGCGCGCTCCAACGCCGATCTTCAGCGCGTGATCGATGCGGTCGTCGCCCACCCGGACATCCGGCGCACCGCGACCGTGATCGCCCTGGCGACGCCGATCCCGTACCGGGTGGTCCCGCTGGTGCAGGAGGCGGTGGGGGCCGTCACCCGACCGTCTTGACGCCCCTACTCGTGGAACGGCTCCGCCTTCTGCAGGGTGACGCGCATCGTCTTGCCGTTCGGCGTCTCGTACGTGCGGGTCTCGCCGACCTTGGCCCCGTCCAGCGCCTTGCCCAGCGGCGAGGCCGCCGAGTAGACCTCCAGGTCGGCGCCGGTCTCCTCGCGGGAGCCGATGAGGAACGTCTCGCTCTCCTCGTCGTCCTCGAACCGGACGGTCACCACCATGCCCGGCCCGGCGATGCCGGAGTGCGTCGGCGTCTCGCCCACCTGCGCGGTGCGCAGCAGCTCCTGCAGCTGACGGATCCGCGCCTCCTGCTTGCCCTGCTCCTCGCGAGCGGCGTGATAGCCGCCGTTTTCCCGGAGGTCGCCCTCCTCGCGGCGCGCGCTGATCTCGGCGCTGATGGCCGTCCGGTTCTCGATCAGGTTGTCCAGCTCGGCCTTGAGGCGGTCGTAAGCCTCCCGCGTGAGCCAGGTGACGGGTGCAGTGTTTTCCGTCATCGACACGGGGTGCTCCTCGGGGTGCAGGTGTGGGGAAACGGATCAGGAACGAACGTCGAAAGTAACATCGCACGGCGATGACACCCAGTCCCGCCGTCGACCCGGGGTCCGGCGCCCGGCCCGATCGGCCGGCGGATGGACCCTCCGGCCTCGATGGTAGTACGGGCGCCGTACCGATCCGGGCGGCGGAATCCGGACGACCGGGTGCTCGTTGCTGACAGCAGAATGTCGGAGCCACGGAGTAGGAGTGCGGGCGTGACCCAGGAGCAGCTGCGTCTCATGGCGGTGCACGCCCATCCCGACGACGAGTCCAGCAAGGGCGCCGCCACGATGGCCCGCTACGTCGACGAGGGCGTCGACGTGCTGGTCGTGACCGCCACCGGGGGCGAGCGCGGGTCGATCCTCAACCCGGCCATGGACCGGCCGGAGGTGCTCGAGCACATGCCGGAGATCCGCAAGGCGGAGATGGCCAGGGCGCGGGAGATCCTCGGCGTCCGGCAGGAGTGGCTCGGGTTCGTCGACTCCGGGCTGCCCGAGGGCGACCCGCTGCCGCCGCTGCCGGAGGGCAGCTTCGGGCTGGTCGACGTGGACGAGGCGGCCGGCCGGCTGGTCGCGGCGATCCGCCGGCAGCGCCCGCACGTCGTGATCACCTACGACGAGAACGGGGGCTACCCGCACCCCGACCACGTCATGACCCACACGATCTCGGTGGCCGCGTTCGACGCCGCCGGCGACCCGGACCGCTACCCGGATGCCGGCGAGCCCTGGCAGCCGCTCAAGCTCTACTACCACATGAGCTTCGGCCGGGCCCGGATCGCGCAGATGCACGAGGCGCTGCTCGCCGCCGGCCTCGAGTCGCCGTACGAGGAGTGGCTCAAGGAGTGGGACGGTGAGGACACCGTGACGCCCCGGATCACCACCCGGGTCGAGTGCGCCGAGTGGTTCCCGCGCCGGGACGAGGCGCTGCTCGCGCACGCCACCCAGATCGACCCGACCAGCCGCTGGTTCGCGGTGCCGCTGCAGCTGCGCCAGCAGATCAGCTCGACCGAGGACTACGAGCTGGCCCGCTCGCTGGTCGACACCGACCTGCCGGAGGACGACCTGTTCGCCGGCGTCCGCGAGACAATCAACGCATGAGCACGCGCGAGGAGGCGGGGTGAGCACGATGCTGCTCGCCGCCGCCGCGGAAAACCGCGAGGCCAGCCCGATCGCGCTGGTCGTCATCCTGTTGCTGCTGGTCGCCCTGGTGTTCCTGGTCCGGTCGATGAACAAGCACCTGCGCAAGGTGCCCGGCTCGTTCTCCCGGTCCGAGCAGCCCCCGCCGACGCCGCGGGAGCCGGAGGATCAGTAGTCGTCGGCGCCGGCGCGGCGGGTCCGCTTGGTCGCCGACCGGCGCTTCTTCGACGCGATCCGGCGTTCGGTCGCGCCCCGGGACGGCCGGGTCGCCCGCCGCGGCGGTGGCGGCGGCTCCAGCGCGCGGGCGACCAGACCGGCCAGCCGCTCCCTGGCCGCCTCCCGGTTGCGCAGCTGCGAGCGCCGCTCGGACGCGGTGACCGCGAGCGTGTCCCCGGTCAGCCGGGAGCCGAGCCGGCGGCGCAGCCGGTCGAGCAGCTCGGCCGGCAGCGCCGAGACGCCCAGGTCCCAGACCAGCTCGACCCGTGAGTCGGTGGTGTTGACGCCCTGCCCGCCCGGCCCGGAGGACCGGGAGAACCGCTCGGTCAGCTCGTCGCCCGGGATCGTCACCCGGCCGTTGACGGGCAGGTCGGCAGGCACGTGAGCAAGGTTAGGCGGGTCCGGACCCGGACGCGGGGCACGATGGAGCCCATGGCCAACCGCCTCGCCGACGCGACCAGCCCGTACCTGCTGCAGCACAAGGACAACCCGGTCGACTGGTGGCCGTGGTCGGAGGAGGCGTTCGCCGAGGCCAGGCGGCGGGACGTGCCGGTGCTGCTGTCGGTCGGGTACGCGGCCTGTCACTGGTGCCACGTCATGGCGCACGAGTCGTTCGAGGACGACGAGACCGCGGCGATCGTCAACGCCGGCTTCGTGCCGGTCAAGGTCGACCGGGAGGAGCGCCCGGACGTCGACGCGGTCTACATGGAGGCCACCCAGGGCATGACCGGGCAGGGCGGCTGGCCGATGACCTGCTTCCTCACCCCGGACGGGGCGCCGTTCTACTGCGGCACCTACTTCCCCAAGCCGGTCTTCCAGCGGCTGCTCGGCTCGGTCACCGAGGCCTGGCGGGACCGGCGGGACGACGTGCGGGAGGCCGGGCAACGGATCGTCAGCGCGCTGGCCGCGCCGCGCGAGCTGACCCCGGCGCCGCTGGACGCGGCCGTGCTGGACGAGGCGGCGGCCTCGCTGCGGGCCACCTACGACGAGGCCAGCGGCGGCTTCGGCGGCGCGCCGAAGTTCCCGCCGTCGATGGTGCTCGAGTTCCTGCTGCGCCGGCACGCCCGCACCGGCGACGGCCTGGACATGGTGGTCGGGACGGCCGAGGCGATGGCCCGCGGCGGGATGTACGACCAGCTCGCCGGCGGCTTCGCCCGCTACTCGGTCGACGCCGGCTGGGTGGTGCCGCACTTCGAGAAGATGCTCTACGACAACGCGCTGCTGCTGCGGGTCTACCTGCACCTGTGGCGGGAGACCGGCTCGCCGCTGGCCCGCCGGATCGTCCGCGAGACGGTCGGGTTCCTGCTCGGCGACCTGCGCACGCCCGAGGGCGGGTTCGCCTCGGCGCTGGACGCGGACGCCGCCGGGATCGAGGGCCTGACGTACGCGTGGACGCCGGCGCAGCTCATCTCGGTGCTCGGGTACGACGACGGCGAGTGGGCGGCGCGGCTGTTCTCGGTCACCGAGGGCGGCACATTCGAGCACGGCTCGTCCACGCTGCAGCTGCGGGCCGACCCGGACGACCACGCCCGCTGGACGACCGTGCGTGAGCAGCTGCTCGCCGCCCGGGAGGGCCGCCCGCAGCCGGCCCGGGACGACAAGGTCGTCACCGCCTGGAACGGGCTGGCCATCGCCGCGCTGGCCGAGGCCGGTGCCCTGCTCGGCGAGCCGGGCTGGGTGATCGCCGCCGAGACCGCCGCCGAGCTGCTGCTCGACACCCACCTGGTGCACGGCCGGCTGCGGCGCAGCTCGCGGGACGGGATCGCCGGCAGGCCGGCCGGCGTGCTGGAGGACTACGCCGACCTGGCCGAAGGGCTGCTCGCGCTGCACCAGGCCACCGCGCAGCCACGCTGGCTGGCCGCCGCGGGCGACCTGCTCGACACGGTGCTGGCCCGGTTCGCCGACGGCCGGGGCGGGTTCCACGACACGGCCGACGACGCCGAGCAGCTGATCCGCCGGCCCTGGGACCCGACCGACGGGCCGACGCCGTCCGGCGCGGCGGCCGCGGCCGGGGCGCTGCTCACCCACGCCGCGCTGTCGGACCGGACCGACCACCGGGAGGCGGCCGACGCGGCGCTGGCCATGCTGGCGCCGGTGGTGGCGGCGTACCCGCGGGCCGGCGGCTGGGCGGCCGCGGTCGCCGAGGCCGCGCTGGCCGGGCCGCTGCAGGTGGCCGTCACCGGCGGTGGCGAGCTGGTCGACGTGGCCAGGCGAGGGACGTCGCCGGGGCTGGTCGTGGTCGCGGGAGCGCCGGACGCGCCGGGCGTGCCGCTGCTGGCCGACCGGCCGCTGGTCGACGGGCAGGCGGCCGCGTACGTCTGCCGCGGGTTCGTCTGCGACCGGCCGTCGACGGACGCGACCGCGCTGGCCGCGCAGCTGCGGACGGTGGTTCAGCCCTGGGCGGACGGGACTACCGGGCGCCCGCGTACCGGCGCATAGTGATTGCACTGCAACGGTGTAATCACAGGCGGAGGCGGGACGATGGTGGGACGAGGGCGCGGCTGGCACGGGCACGGCCGCGGGTTCGGCGGACGAGGGGGCTGGCAGCAGGCCGACCTGCCGTCGGCCGACGACGCGGCGGGCTGGTTCACCGGCCGGCTGCCGGACGGCTGGTTCACCGGCACGCCCAGCGTGACCGTGGACCGGGACGAGATCCTGGTGGTCGGCACGCTGGAGCCGCCGACGGTGGACAGCTCCGGCGGCGGACCTGACCCGGTCGCGGTGAGCGCGGCCGAGGCGGGCCGGATCAGCCGGTTCCGGGAGGACACCCGGGACGAGCGGATCGCGATCGCGCAGGAGGCCGAGCACCGGTACGGCCGCAAGGTCGCCTGGGGCGCGGTCGCCGGCGGCACCCGGCAGCTGTTCACCACGCTGTCCGCGCCGGTGATGACCCGGCTGCGCCAGCCGGAGCGGCAGGTGCTGGACACGCTGGTCGACGCCGGCGTGGCCCGGTCCCGGTCGGAGGCGCTGGCCTGGTGCGTCCGGCTGGTCGGCGAGCACGCCGAGACCTGGCTGACCGAGCTGCGCGAGGCGATGGGCGCGGTCGACCGGGTCCGCGCGCAGGGCCCGGACGTGGCCGCGACCGAGGAGCCGGAGGCGACCGAGTCGTAGCCGCCGGGGCCTACTAGGGTCCCGGGGTATGCGCGCCGCTGTGTTCGAGGGACCCGGCAACATCCGGATCCAGCACGTGCCCGACCCCGAGGTGGAGCTGCCCACCGACGCGGTGGTCCGGGTCGTGTCGGCCGCGCTCTGCGGCACCGACCTCTGGTCGTACCGGGGGTACGGGCAGCGGCAGCCCGGCGAGCGGATCGGCCACGAGTTCCTCGGCGTCGTCACCGACGTCGGCCCCGACGTCCGGACGGTGCGGCCCGGCGACCTGGTGATCTCCCCCTTCACCTGGTCGGACGGGACGTGCGAATACTGCCTGTCCGGGCTGACCACGTCCTGTGTGGACGGTGGCGTGTTCGGCGAGCCCGGCCACGACGGGGCGCAGGGCGAGGCGCTGCGGGTCCCGCACGCGGACGGCACCCTGGTCGTGGTGCCGCCCGCGTTGCGGGACGCCCCGGCCGAGCTGCTGCTGCCGCTGTGCGACGTGCTGCCGACCGGGCACCACGCGGCGCTGTCGGCCGGCGTGAAGTTCGGCCACCGGGTCGTGGTCGTCGGTGACGGCGCGGTCGGGCTGTGCGCGGTGCTCGCCGCCCGCCGGCTCGGCGCCGAGAGCGTCACCGTGATCGGCCACCACGAGCAGCGGCTGGAGCTGGCCCGCCGGCTCGGCGCGACCGACGTGGTGCACGGCCGGGGCGGCGACCGGGTGGCCGAGGAGGTCATCACGCTCACCGGCGGCGCGCACGCCGTGCTCGAGTGCGTCGGCGCCCAGCCGGCGCTGTCCACCGCGGTCGCGGTCGCCCGGGACGGCGCCACCATCGGGTACGTCGGCGTGCCGCACCTGGTCGAGGGCCTCGACCTGTCCCAGCTGTTCGGCCGGAACATCGACCTGGCCGGCGGCGTCACCCCGGCCCGGACCTACCTGCCGGAGCTGATGACCGACATCGCGCTCGGCAACCTCGACGCCAGCCCGGTCTTCGACGCGGTCGTCGACCTGGCCGGGGTGCCGGACGGCTACCTCGCGATGGACGGGCGCAAGGCGGTCAAGGTGCGGGTGGACGTCTCGCCCGGTCTAGTAGACGGCGAGCCAGACCGCGACCATGTGACAGGTCGCGGCGACCACGGTGCACAGGTGGAACACCTCGTGGTAGCCGAACGTGCGCGGCCACGGGTCCGGACGCTGCAGCCCGTACACGATCCCGCCGAAGGTGTAGAGAAGGCCGCCGGCGATGATCAGCACGAACGCGGCCACCCCGCCGTGCCGGAGCAGGCTCGGCAGCACGAACACGGCCACCCAGCCGAGGCCGAGGTAGAGCGGCACGGACAACCAGCGTGGCGCGGTGATCCAGCTCGTCTTGAGCAGCACGCCACCGAGCGCGCCGAACCAGACGACCGCCAGCACGATCCGCCCGGTCCGCTCCGGCATGGCGAGCAGGGCGAACGGCGTGTACGTCCCGGCGATGAACACGAAGATCATCGAGTGGTCGAGCCGGGCCAGCAGCGCGTGCCGGCTCGCTCTCGACCACCTCACGCGGTGGTAGGTCGCCGACGTCCCGAACAGCAGGCACACGGTCACCGCGTAGATCGAGGTGGCCAGCGCGGCCTCGGCGCCGCGGGTCGCACCCGCGACCGAGACCAGCACGATGCCGGCCGTGACCGACACCGCGAACGCCCACACGTGCAGCCAGCCGCGCAGCCGCGGCCGCTCGGCCACCGCCGCGAGGTGCTCGGTCACGGTCGTCACGATCACGAGGTTACGGACGACCGCTGTGTGGCGGCATGGGGCGAACCCCCGATTTCCGGCTCGGATTTCGTCACCCGGCCCGCCCGAACGGCCCGGAGCGGTGGTCTCGCCCGCGTAGAGTGCACGGGTGCCTGCGCGTGACCTGCTGTACACGATGTACGAACGGCGGTTGCGCCGCCAGCTGATGGGCCGTCCGGTGCCCCGCCACGTCGGGGTCATGTGCGACGGCAACCGGCGCTGGGCGCGCGCCGCGGGGGCCGGCGACGTCAGCTTCGGCCACCAGGCCGGCGCGGACAAGATCGAGGACGTGCTGCGCTGGAGCGCGGACGCCGGCGTCGAGGTGGTCACCCTCTGGCTGCTGTCCACCGACAACCTGTCCCGGCCGGAGTCCGAGCTGCAGCCGCTGCTGCGGATCATCGAGGAGCTGGTCGACGACCTCGCCGCCGACCGGGCCGGCTGGCGGATCAAGCTGGTCGGCTCGCTCGACCTGCTGCCGCCGGAGACCGCGCACGTGCTCAAGGCCGCGGCCGAGCGGACCGTCGACCGGCGCGGGCTCGCGGTGAACATCGCGGTCGGCTACGGCGGCCGGCAGGAGATCGCCGACGCCGTCCGCTCGCTGCTGCACGAGCAGGCGAAGGCCGGGACCTCGATCGAGGAGCTGGCCGAGCTGCTCGACGTCGACCACATCGCCGAGCACCTCTACACCCGCGGCCAGCCCGACCCCGACCTGGTGATCCGGACCAGCGGCGAGCAGCGGATGAGCGGGTTCCTGCTCTGGCAGAGCGCGCACTCGGAGTTCTACTTCTGCGAGGCGTACTGGCCGGACTTCCGGCGGATCGACTTCCTGCGCGCGCTGCGGGCGTACGCGGACCGGCACCGGCGCTTCGGCTCCTGACCGGCCGACTGCCGGCGGCTCCTGCACCGACCCGCACCGGCGGCTCCGCGCCCGAGGCGGTCCTGCCGTAGCGTGCGCGTGTGGATCTCGCGCGCGAGTACGTCCTGCTGGGGTTGCGGTTCGACCGGCTGTCCACAGGGTTCGTCGACGCCTACACCGGCGACCCGGCGCTGCGCCGGCAGGTCGAGGACGAGCCGCGGCCGCTGCCGGTGGCGCTGGCCGCGCAGGCCCGCGCGCTGCTGGCCGAGCTGCCCTCGTCCGGGCTGGCCGAGGACCGGGTCGCGCTGCTGCGGTCCCAGCTGACCGCGCTGGAGTGCAACGCCCGGCGGCTGGCCGGCGAGCCGGTCGGGTTCGTCGACGAGGTCAAGGCGTACTTCGAGGTCGACATCGCCCTCGGCGACGAGTCGGACTACGCCGCCGCGCACGAGGAGCTCGCCGCGCTGCTGCCCGGGCCGGGCCCGCTGGCCGAGCGGTACGCGGCGTACCGGACCGTGGACGAGTGCCCGCCGGACCGGCTCGACGGGCTGGTCCGGGACCTGTCCTCGGCGCTGCGGGACGTGGTCCGGGCCGGCTACGGGCTGCCGGACGGGGAGACGGTCGAGTATCAGATCGTCACCGACGAGCCGTGGAGCGGGTTCAACTACTACCTCGGCGGGTTCCGGTCCCGGGTCGCGATCAACGCCGACCTGCCGCACCGGCTGTCCCAGCTGCCGCAGCTGGTCGCGCACGAGGCGTATCCCGGGCACCACACCGAGCACTGCCGCAAGGAGCGCGGCCTGGTCGGTGCCGGCGGGCGGCTGGAGCACACGGTGTTCCTCGTCAACACGCCGGAGTGCCTGGTCGCCGAGGGGCTGGCCGACCTCGGCATCCCGGCCTCGATCGGCGCCGGCTGGGGGCCGTGGGCGGAGGAGATCTACGCCGACCTCAAGCTCGGCTTCGACGGGGCGCTGGCCGAGCGGGTCGCCGCGGTGGTGCAGCGGCTGGAGCGGTCCCGGCAGGACGCCGCCATGCTGCTGCACGACCGCGGCGCGGCCGAGGACGAGGTGGTCGCGTTCCTGCAGCGGTGGATGCTGGTGCCGGAGCAGCGGGCCCGGCAGTCGCTGCGGTTCCTGTCCCACCCGCTGTGGCGGGCGTACACCTCGACGTACGTGGAGGGCTACCGGCTGCTGTCGGCCTGGCTGGACGCCCGGCCGGCGGGTCAGCCGCTCGGCGAACGGTTCGTACGGTTGCTGGACGAGCCGCTCACGCCCGGGCGGATCGCCGCGGAACTGGGGGTCTGAGCGATGGTCGGTCTCGTGCTCGTCTCGCACTCGGCGACGCATGGCCCGCGGGCTGGTCGAGCTGATCGCGCAGCTCGCGCCGGACGTGACCGTGCTCACCGCGGCCGGCACCGACGACGGCCGGATCGGCACCTCGCCGGACGCGGTCGCGGCCGCGCTGGGCTCGGCCGACTCCGGGGACGGCGTGGTGGTGATCCCCGACCTCGGCTCGGCCGTGCTGTCGGTCCGGCTCGCCCTGGAGGACGCCCCGGCCGACACGACCGTGCTGGTGGACGCGCCGTTCGTGGAGGGCGCGGTGTCGGCCGCGGTCACCGCCGGCACCGGCGCCACCCTCGACGAGGTCGTCGCCGCGGCCGAGGAAGCCCGCGAGATCCCGAAGTTCTAGGCCGCCGCCTGGCCCGCCGCGGCCTTCGCCAGCGCGGCGAACAGCATCGTGCTCGACGTCGCGCCCGGGTCCTGGTGGCCGACCGAGCGCGGGCCGAGGTACGACGCGCGGCCCTTGCGGGCCTGCATCGGGATCGTCGCCTCCGTGCCGGCCGCTGCCGCCTTCGCCGCCTCGGCCGCCGCGTCGGCCAGCGACGACCCGGACCCGACCGCGGCGTCGAGCGCGGCCAGCGCCGGCAGCCACGCGTCGACCATGGTCTTGTCGCCCGCCTCGGCCTTGCCGAGCCGGACGACCCCGTCCAGCCCGGCCCGCAGCGCCGCGGCGAACGTCGCGTCGTCGACCTCGGCGGCGTCGCCGAGCGCCTTGGCCGTCTCCCGGAACGCCGTTCCGTACAGCGGGCCGGACGCACCGCCGACCTTCGAGATCAGCGTCCGGCCGACGAGCTTGAGCACGTCGCCCGGCGTGTCGCCGCTCAGCGCGTCGACGGCCGCCGTCATCCCGCGGGACAGGTTGGCGCCGTGGTCGCCGTCACCGATCGCCTGGTCGAGCTTGGTCAGCTCGTCCCGCGCCGCCGAGACCGAGGATGCGAACTCGCGGACCCAGGCCTCGGCGAGCGGCGTGTCGAGCGGCACTCAGGCTCCCCAGCGCAGACCCGGAGTGTTGACCGGCGCATCCCAGAGCCGGGTCAGGTCGGCGTCGAGCTTGGTCAGCGTGAGCATGCAGCCGGCCATCTCCAGGCTGGTCACGTAGTTGCCGACCAGCCGGCGGGCGACCGTGATCCCGCGGTCCTCGAGCAGCTTGGCCACCTCGCCGAAGACGAGGTAGAGCTCGATCAGCGGGGTGCCGCCCATCCCGTTGAGGATGACCAGCGCCTCGTCGCCGCGGTCGAGCGTGCCGTCGTCGAGGATCGCCTGGGTGGCGATCGCGGCCAGCTCGGAGGCCGGCCCGATCGGGCGCCGCTCCCGGCCCGGCTCGCCGTGGATGCCGATGCCGATCTCGATCTCGTCCGGGCCGAGCTCGAAGGTCGGCGTGCCGGCCGCGGGCACGATGCACGGGGTCAGCGCGATGCCGAAGCTGCGGCTGGCCTGGTTGGCCCGGCGGCCGATCGCGGCCACCTCGTCGAGCTCGGCGCCGGTCGCGGCGAGCGCACCGGCGACCTTCTCGACCACCACCGTGCCACCGGTGCCACGCCGGCCGGCCGTGTAGAGGCTGTCCTGCACCGCGACGTCGTCGTCGACGAGCACCGTCTCGACCTTGGTGCCCTCGTCGTCGGCGAGCTCGGCGGCGAGCTGGAAGTTGAGCACGTCGCCCGTGTAGTTCTTCACGACGTGCAGCACCCCGGCCCCGCCGGCCACCGCGCTGGTCGCGGCGGTGATCTGGTCGGGTGTCGGGGAGGTGAACACTTCGCCGGCGATGGCTGCGTCGAGCATGCCGGGGCCGACGAAGCCGCCGTGCAGCGGCTCGTGTCCGGACCCGCCGCCGGAGATCACGCCGACATGGCCCTGCACCGGGGCGTCACCCCGGACGACGATGCGGTTCTCGAGGTCCACCCGTAGCTCCGGGTGGGCGGCTGCCACTCCGCGCAGTGCGTCGAGGACGACGTTCGCGGGGTCGTTGATGAGCTTCTTCACCCGGGTGCTCCCCCCAGTGATCTACTTTGTTTCCGCACTATGTCGGCGTCGACAGCAGCCGGTCAAGGGCGGGATTACGACGTATCTCACGTCGGCGTTGTCCTTGGAACTCGCCGCCCCGGCGTCGTACCGTTCGGATCGGAGGCGCTCCGTACCGGAACGCCCCCCGGGAGGCCCTGACGTGTCGAGCACTCGACGGCGAGGGGGCCGGCACCAGCCCCCACGTGGGCGTGCCGGACCTTCGAGACCGGGCGTTGGTGCGTCGCCTCCAGGGAGGGCCTGTGGCCGACCGCCGCACGACCGAATCCCGCACGACGTACGTCCTCGACACCAGCGTGCTGCTCTCCGACCCGGGAGCCTGGGCGCGCTTCGGTGAGCACGAGGTCGTCCTGCCGCTCGTCGTGATCAGCGAGCTGGAGGGGAAGCGGAACCACCCGGAGCTCGGCTGGTTCGCCCGCCAGGCCCTCCGCATGCTCGACGACCTGCGCGTCGCGCACGGTCGACTGGACAATCCGGTGCCGATCGGCGAGGACAGCGGCACGCTGCACGTCGAGCTCAACCACAGCGACCTGTCCGTGCTGCCGGCCGGCTTCCGCCGGCACTCCGACGAGGGTGCCGACAACGACTCCCGGATCCTCGCGGTCGCCCGCAACCTCTCCGCCGACGGCCGGGACGTGGTCCTGGTGTCCAAGGACATGCCGATGCGGGTGAAGGCCGCGTCGGTCGGCATCCCGGCGGACGAGTATCGGGCGCAGCTGGCGGTCGACTCCGGCTGGACCGGGATGGTCGAGCTCGAGGTCGGCGAGAACGACATCGGCACGCTGTACTCGGACGAGCGCATCGAGCTGCCCGCCGCTGCCGACCTGCCCTGCCACACCGGGCTGCGGCTGCTCTCGGCGCGCGGTTCGGCGCTCGGCCGGGTGACCGCGGACAAGCAGGTCCGGCTGGTACGGGGGGACCGGGAGGCGTTCGGGCTGCACGGGCGGTCGGCCGAGCAGCGGGTCGCGTTGGACCTGCTGCTCGACCCCGAGGTCGGGATCGTCTCGCTGGGCGGCCGGGCCGGCACCGGCAAGTCGGCGCTGGCGCTGTGCGCCGGGCTGGAGAACGTGCTGGAGCGGCGGGCGTTCAAGAAGGTCGTCGTGTTCCGGCCGCTGTACGCGGTCGGCGGCCAGGAGCTCGGCTACCTGCCCGGCTCCGAGGGCGAGAAGATGCAGCCCTGGGCGCAGGCGGTGTTCGACACGCTCGGCGCGCTGGTCAGCAAGGAGGTCGTGGACCACGTGCTGGACAGCGGCATGATCGAGGTGCTGCCGCTGACCCACATCCGCGGGCGGTCACTGCACGACTCGTTCGTCATCGTCGACGAGGCGCAGTCGCTGGAGCGCGGGGTGCTGCTCACCGTGCTGTCCCGGCTCGGTGCCGGGTCGCGGGTGGTGCTCACCCATGACGTCGCCCAGCGGGACAACCTGCGGGTGGGCCGGCACGACGGCGTGGCCGCGGTCATCGAAGCGCTGAAGGGGCACCCGCTGTTCGCCCACGTCACGCTGACCCGCTCGGAGCGGTCCCCGATTGCCGCGCTGGTCACCGAGATGCTCGAGGACCTTCCGCTGTAGGCGTTTCCGCTCGCCCCGGACCCCGGCTCCGGGGGCGAGCCAGTCCTTGACGCCGGGTCCGGTCCGGGGGTCGAGGCTCGCTTCGGAGCCGGCCGGCTTGCTGTCGCGAGCCATGTCCCCGGGCCGCCGGGCGTACGGTCCGGGTGGACGGGTTCGAGGTGCTGGGGGATCCGGTGCGGCGGCGCCTGCTCGAGCTGCTCGCCGGCGGCGAGCGGTCCGCCGGCGCGCTCGGCTCGGTCGTGCGGGCCGAGTTCGGGATCACCCAGCCGGCCGTCTCCCAGCACCTGCGGGTGTTGCGGGAGACCGGCTTCGTCCGCGTCCGCCCGGCCGGGACCGCCCGGCTCTACGCCGCCGACCCGGACCGGCTGCGCGAGGCCGACGACTGGGTCGCCGGCCTGCGCTCACGCGTCGGCGAGCGCTCACGCGTCGGCGGGCGCTCAGGCGTCGGCGAGCGGGACCTGGACCGGGAGGTAGCTGCCGCGCAGCACCAGCAGCCCGCGTCCCTTCGGCATCGGCCCGACCGCGCTGCGCGGTGGCTTGATCCCGAGCAGCTCGCCCTCCATCGGGTGCTCCGGGTTGAGCAGCACGCCCGACTTCGTCTTGCGGGCCTCGACGATGTAGCCGCGGTAGCCGTTGACCATCTCGCCGGTGGTGCCGCCGACGACCAGCGCCCGCTGCCCGTCCCGGCCCTCCCGCAGCACCGCCTCGAACGCCGCCGCGCAGGGCGCGTCGACCAGCAGCTCACCGTCGTCGACCAGCACTGCGACCGGGCCGAGGGCCTGGTCGAGCAGCCCGTAGACGTCGGCCTCGGAGGGGGTGCCGGTCAGCACGCCGAGCACGCCCGGCGAGCCGGCCAGATGTCGCAGCGGCGACGGCCGCGGGGTCACCACGACCAGCTCGCTGCCGCCTTCCAGCAGCGAGCCGGCGACCGTGCGCAGCGCGGTCGACCGGCCGGAGCGGGCCGGCCCGCCGATGACGAACCCGGGCCCGTCGTCGTCGAGGTCGACGCCCATCGGCGCCAGCTCGTCGCCGCCGACGCCGACCAGCGCCCACATCGGCGTCGCCGGCCGCGGCGGCGCCGGCAGTGCCAGCACCTCCGGCAGCGTGATCCGGGCGGGCAGCACGTCGACCCGGGCCGGCCGCTGGCCGCGCGGCACGTACGCGTCCCGCTCGCGCGCCGCGGCGGCGATCCGGGCCAGCGCCTTCACCTGCGCCGGCCCGGACGGGTCGGGGTCGAGCAGGGCGAGCTGGGTCTCCAGCATCGAGTCGTTGCGGAACGCCCGCCCCGGCGGCATCGAGTCGGGCATCTTCTTCGTCTGCAGCCCGGCCAGCCCGTAGTCGTTGCGGTCGCCCATCCGCAGCACGAGCTTGTCCTCGATCGTGGTCGGCAGCCGGCCGAGCAGCGCCGACCGGTCGCCGGCGACGACCGCGCGCAGCCCGACGCTCGGGCCCTCGCGCAGGATCCGCAGCACGTTCTGGGTGAGCCGGCCGCCGTCGAGCTCGTCGAAGGAGGCCATGAACCCCTCCCACCGGTCGAGCAGGAACACCAGGTAGGGCAGGCGATCCTCGGCCGGCGCGGCGGCCCGCTGCTCGGCCAGCGACCCGTACCCGTGCTGGGCCAGCAGCACCTGCCGGCGGGCGATCTCGTTGAGCAGCACGGTGAGCAGCCGGTCGGTGCGGTCGACCTGGTCGCGGGACACGACCGCCCCGCAGTGCGGCAGGTCGGCCAGCGGCATCATCGCCGCGTTGCCGCAGTCGAGCGCGTAGAGATGGACGTCGCGGCAGCTGGTCTGCCGGGCGATGCTGCCGGCGAGGGTGCGCAGCGCGGTCGACCGGCCCGACCGCGGCGCGCCGGCCAGGATCAGGTGGCTGCCGTGCTCCAGGTCGAGCAGCAGCGGCGCCTGGGCCTGGCTCTCCGGCAGGTCTTCCATCCCGAACGGCACCGACGGCACCCGCCCGGCCGGGTCCGCCGGACCGGGCTGCCGGGCCGGGACCGGCACCTCGTCGAGCGCGACCTGCTCGCTCAGCGCCGGCAGCCAGGGGCTGCGGTAGCGCGGGACGCCGGTCGCGGTCGTCGCGGTCTTGATCGAGTCGACCAGCACCTGCAGGTCGGTCTCCATGTTCGAGTCGTCCTCGGCGACCTGCGGCCGCTGGATCGGCGCGTCCAGCCGCTCCCAGTCGACCACCCCGGCGAAGGCCGGCGGCGGTCCGGCCACCGTGCCCGGCCGGCGACCGCCGACCCGGCCGGCCTGGAAGGCGGTGAGCGCCGAGAAGCCGGTCCGCGCGTACGCCCGGCCGGGGGTGCTCTTCGCGATCCGGGCCGCCTCCCGGGCGTCGATGACGTCGGTGGACTCGGAGTCGTCGGTGACCCGCAGCGCGATCCGCAGGTTGGTGTTGGCCCGGATCACCGGCGACACGACGCCGGACGGCCGCTGGGTGGCCAGGATCAGGTGCACGCCGAGGGACCGGCCCCGCATCGCGATGCCGACCAGGCCGGTGACGAACTCCGGCAGCTCCTCCACCAGCGAGGCGAACTCGTCGATGATCAGGATCGTCCGCGGCATCGGGTCGACGTCGAAGCCCGGCGGCGGCACGAACTCCGGGTGGTCGATGGTGTCCCAGTAGTCCTCGACGTCCTTGGCCCCGACCGCGCCGAGCAGCAGCTCGCGCCGCTTCAGCTCGGCGTTGAGCGACTGCAGCGCCCGCTCGGTGAGGTGGCCGTCGAGGTCGGTGACCATGCCGACGGTGTGCGGCAGGTCGACGCAGTCCTTGAACGCCGCGCCGCCCTTGTAGTCGATCAGCACGAACGTCATCGCGTCCGGCGGGTTGCCGACCGCGAGCGAGGCGATGATCGACTGCAGCAGCTCGGACTTGCCGGAGCCGGTGGTGCCGGCGACCAGCGCGTGCGGCCCGTCCTTCTTCATGTCGACGACGAACGTGCCGGTCGCGGACGCGCCGATCGGCGCGGCCGTGGTGCGGCCGTTGGCCCGCCACAGCTCGGCGATCCGGTCCGGCGCGGGCGGCTCGAGGTCGAGCACGTCCAGCAGCCGCAGCGCGGTCGGCAGCGCGCTGTCGTCCTCCTCCCGGCTGACGTCGCGGACCGCGGTCATCGCCCGGGCCACCCGCTCGCACCAGGCCACGCTGACCTGGTCGGCGAGCACCCCGGTGACCCGGTCGCCGAACGCCCGGCGCACGGTCATCGTGGCCTGCTCGCCCGGCGCGTAGCCGGCCACCACCCGGCACTCCTCGGGCAGCAGCCGCTCCTCGGCGTCCAGGCAGATCGCGAACACGCCCGACCGCCGGCCCGTCCTGCAGCACGATCGGCATCCCGGGCAGCGAGCGCAGCTGCCGCGCGCCGTCGAGCACGACCAGCAGCACCGGCATCTGGGCCAGGCTGAACCCGCGGCCGCTGGCCTCCAGCTGCGCCTGCCGCTGCTGCACCATGCCGGCCAGCTCGCTGACCCGCCGCGCGGTCGGTGGCGGCCGAGCTGCCGGTCAGCGAGACCGCCTCCCGGTTGTCCGGCCGGCTGTGCGGCAGCCAGCGGGTCCACTCCCAGTCGGCCCGGCCGCCGGCGTCGGTGAGCACGACGATCGACAGGTCGCGTGGGCTGTGCAGCACCGCGGCCTGGGCCACCAGCCAGCGCGCGGTGGCGTGGACCTCGCGCTGCGGTCCGGCGACGCCGAGCACGCCGCCGGCCTCGATCAGCGGCACGGTCACCGGCACGTCCTCGAGCATCGGCGGCTCGGGCGTGTCCTTCGGCGAGCCGCCGGTGAGCTCGATCGCCGAGCGCAGCCGGGCCGTGCCGACCCGCAGCAGCAGCCGGTCGGAGTCCCAGCGCCGCCGCTCCCACAGCCGGCGGCGCGGGCCGAGCGCGGTGACCAGCACGGCGGCCGGGTCGGGCGCGTCGTGCCGGCGCATCCGGCGCTCCCACCGGGCCGCCTCGGTGATCTTCTTCTTCGCCTCGGCCAGATCGCGCTTGTAGTCGGCGAGCTGCTGCCGGTAGGACCGCTTGCCCTGCTTGCGCTCGGTCAGCCAGCTGCTCAGCATCAGCACCGGGCTGAGCAGCGTGAACAGCAGGAACATCGGCGACTTGGTGATCAGGAACATCGCCACGCCGAGCACCACCGGGGCCAGCGAGGCCAGCAGCGGGATCGGCCGGCGCTGCCCGTCGGCCGGCTCGGCCGGCATCTCCACCGCGACGCTGGCGGGCGCCGGAGGCAGCCGCGGCGGCCGGTTGTAGGCGAGCCCGCCGTCCTCGCTCGGCACCAGCGCCGCGTCCGGCGCCTCGGCCGGCACGACGGTGAACCGGCTGGTGCCGACCGCGACCACCTGCCCGGGCTGCAGCGCCCTCGGCTCGGTCAGCGGGCGGCCCTCGATCGCCGCCGGCGACGCCTGTTCGTACGGCGTCCAGCGCACCTCCTGCGGGGTGACCTGCAGCCGGGCCTGCCGGGCGGAGACCGAGCCGTCGGCCACGTAGGCGTCGGCGTCGTGGGCGCTGCCCAGCACGAACTCGCCCAGCGGCAGCCGGTGCACCCGGCCGGCGTCGGGCCCGCCGACCACCCGCACCTCGGCGACGCCGCCGACGTCGGGATCGTGCACGCCGAGGCCGACCGGACCGCCGAGGCCGACGACCGCGCCCTCGCGCAGCGGGCTGACCGTCATCGGCAGCGAGGGGTCGACCGGGCGGCCGGCGATCCAGACCTCGGCGCCGGCCGGGGAGGTCGGGCCGTAGCCCTCCACGACGTCGGGCAGCCCCAGTGCGGCGCGCAGCGCGCGGGCCGCGTCGGCCACCGTGCTGTCCTTCTCGACGACCAGCACGACGTCCGCGGACCGGCCGCTGCGGGCGTCGACCGCGGTCAGCTGCACGTCCACCGGTGCTCACCTCCGGCCGAGCACCTTAGGCCACTCCGTCGCATTCGCGCGTTTTGCTGTCCACAAGCGGACTGCTTGTCCACAGCGAGCGACTCGATGGGGATGGATCACCCGAAAGTGCTTAGACTGCCCCCCGACCCCGACCGGCCCCCGACCGGAGCGACCACTCATGACCACCCAGACGACCAACGGAGAGCTGCCCACCCGCGCCGCCCGGCGGGCGGCCGCGCGCGGTCACCGGCGACCGCCTCCCGGTCCCGACCCGGCAGCGCCGGCCGCTGCTGGCCGTGCTCGCGCTGGTGCTGATCCTCGGCGGCGCGGCGCTGGCCGCGTCGCTGGTGCTGACCAGCGGCAAGAAGCAGGAATACCTGGTGGTCGCGCACGACATCGCGCTCGGCCAGACGCTGACCCGGGACGACTTCCGGCAGCAGGCGCTGGCCGCGACGAACTCGTCGCTGTTCGCCCCGGTGCCGGTCACCGATTTCTTCACCCGCGTGCAGGGCAAGAAGGCGCTGATCGCGCTCAAGCAGGGCTCGCTGCTGTCCGAGGGCACGTTCGGCGACGCGGTGACCCCGGCCAAGGGTCTGGTGCAGATCGCGCTCAACGTCCCCGACGGGCAATACCCGCGCACGCTCGTCGCCGGCGACGTGGTCAAGGTGCTCTACACGCCGCGCGGCAACAACGGGCAGAACTCGGGATCGGCCAACTCCGGCACCACCGACGCCAAGCAGGTTCCGCACGCGCCGACCTTGATCAGCTCGGCGTTCGTGACCAGCGTCGACGCCAGCGCCGCCGGGCAGAACGCGGTCGTCGTCGGCATCGAGGTGCGCAACCGCGACCTCACCGCGGCCCAGGCGGACGGCCTGCCCGCCGTGACCGCGGCCAACGCCCAGGGTGCGATCACCATCGCCCGCCTCGACCCCGGCCACGAGTACGACAAGGGCGACGGCTGATGGCGCTGATCGCGCTGGCGGCCGACAAGGGCTCGCCCGGGGTCACCACCACCGCGATCACCCTGGCCGCGGTGTGGCCGCGGCGGGCGCTGCTCGCCGAGCTCGACCCGTCCGGCGGCGACGTCGCGCTGCGGTTGCGCGGCCCCCGGGGAGCGCCGCTGTCGCCCGAGGTCGGGCTGATCAGCCTGGCCGTGGGAGCCCGCCGCGGGATGCGGCCGGAGCAGATCTTCGAGCACGTGCAGCGGCTGGACGGCGGCCTGGAGGTGGTCGTCGGGCTGTCCGCCGGCGAGCAGGGCAGCGGCCTGTCCGGGCTCTGGGGCCCGGTCGGCGAGCTGCTGGACACGGCCCCGGGGGTGGACGTCATCGCCGACTGCGGCCGGCTCTACACCGGCAGCCCGGCCGCGGACGTGCTCGCCCACACCGCGGCCGTCGTGCTGGTGACCCGCCCGACCATCGACGCGGTCGCCCACCTGCGGGCCCGGGCCGGTGCGGTGCTGCGCGAGCTCGACCGCCGCCCCGGCCGGCCGCCGCAGGTCTACGCGGTCGTGGTGACCAGCCCGCGGGACGACACCTCGCCCAAGCAGATCGACCAGGTGCTGCGCCAGGCCGGGCTGCCGGTCCCGGTGCTCGGCCGGGTCGCGCTCGATCCGAAGGGCGCCGGGCTGCTGTCCGGCGAGTGGATCGGCCGGCTGGACCGCTCGCTGCTGGTGCGGTCCGTCCGTGAGATCGCCGGCCAGCTGGCCAGCCGGCTCGCGGCTCCGGTGACGCGGTAATGGCCATGGACCACGCGCTGGTGCGCCGGCTGCGCACCGAGGTCGCCGAGCAGATCGCCGGCCAGCGCCGCGACGACGCGGTGCTCGGGCTGGCCATGAGCCCCGAGGACGAGCGGCAGTACGCACGCTCGCTCATCGCCCGCGCGCTCGCCTCGCACGCCCGGGTGGAGCTGGAGTCGGGTCGGGTGCCGCCGACCGCGGAGGAGGAGGAAGACCTCGCTGCCGCGGTGCACGCCGCGCTCTACGGCGTCGGCCGGCTGCAGCCGCTGCTCGACGACCCGATGGTGGAGAACGTCGACATCAACGGCTGCGACCGGGTCTTCGTCGGCTACGCGGACGGTCGCGAGCTGATGCTCGACCCGGTCGCCGAGACCGACGAGGAGCTGGTCGAGCTCGTCCAGACCCTCGCGGCCTACTCGGGGCTGTCCAGCCGGCCGTTCGACACCGCCAACCCGCAGCTCGACCTGCGGCTGCCGGACGGGTCCCGGCTCTCGGCGGTCATGGAGGTCACCAAGCGCCCGGTGGTCTCGATCCGGCGGGCCCGGCTGCCCAAGGTGTTCCTGTCCGACCTGGTCGGCAACGGCACGCTCGACCAGGGGCTGGCCGCGTTCATGCGGGCCGCGGTGGTGGCCCGCAAGAACATCATGATCGCCGGCTCCACCAACGCCGGGAAGACCACGATGCTGCGGGCGCTGGCCAACGAGATCCCGGCGCACGAGCGGCTGATCACGGTGGAGCGGGCGCTGGAGCTCGGCCTGGACGAGTTCTCCGACCTGCACCCCAACGTGGTCGCGTTCGAGGAGCGGCTGCCCAACTCCGAGGGCCAGGGCCGGATCTCGATGGCCGAGCTGGTCCGCCGCTCGCTGCGGATGAACCCGAGCCGGGTCATCGTCGGCGAGGTCCTCGGCGACGAGATCGTCACGATGCTCAACGCGATGAGCCAGGGCAACGACGGCTCGCTGTCCACGATCCACGCCAACAGCTCCTCGGAGGTGTTCAACCGGATCGCGACGTACGCGCTGCAGGCGGCCGAGCACCTGCCGATCGAGGCCTCGCACATGCTCATCGCCGGCGCGATCAACTACGTGATCTTCGTCGAGCGGCGCAACGACTACCGGTCCGGCGGCCAGCTGCGCCGGTTCGTGTCCAGCGTGCGCGAGGTCAACGGCGTCGACGGGCGGGTGACGTCGAGCGAGATCTGGGCGCCCGGCCCGGACGGGCGGGCCCGGCCGGCGGCGCCGATCCAGGCGATCGACGACCTGGAGGCGGCCGGCTACCGGCCGGACGACTTCGGGCGGTGGTCCGGGTGATCTCCTCCGACCTGCTGCTCGCGCTGTTCGGCGGCGCGCTCGCCGGCGGCGGCGTGCTGCTGCTGGTCGCGTCGCTGATCGGCTGGGCGCCGCGGGAGACGGCCGGCCCGACGCTCACCGACCGGCTGGCGCCCGCGGACCTCGGCCGCCGGCTGCTGCTCGGCGGCGGGCTGGGGCTGGTCGCGCTGCTCGCCTCCGGCTGGCTGGTCGTCGCGGTCGGCGTCGGGCTGCTCGGCTTCTTCGCGACCAAGCTGTTCGGCGGCGCCGCGCACGGCCGGGCCGAGGTGCTGCGGCTGGAGGCGCTGGCCTCCTGGACCGAGTCGCTGCGGGACACGATCGCCGGCGCGGTCGGGCTGGAGCAGGCGATCCCGGCGTCGTACAACGCCGCGGCGCCGATCCTCAAGCCGCCGCTGGCGCTGCTCATCGACCGGCTGCACACCCGCGAGCCGCTGCCGGACGCGCTGCTGAAGTTCGGCGACGAGCTCAACGACCCGGGCGCCGACCTGATCCTCGCCGCGCTGATCCTCAACGCCCGGCTGCGCGGGCCGGGCCTGCGTGACGTGCTCACCGCGCTGTCCCAGGCGGCCCGCGAGGAGATGGACATGCGCAACCGGATCGAGGCCAGCCGCGCCTCGACCAGGCGCAGCGTGCAGATCATCACCGTGCTGACCCTGGTCGTCGTCTTCGGGCTGCGGTTCCTCAACCCCGACTACGTCGAGCCGTACGACTCCGTCGGCGGCCAGATCACGCTGGCGGTGGTCTGCGCGCATCTTCGCCGCCGGGTTCCTCTGGCTGCGGCGGCTGAGCCGGTACGACACGGCCAGGCGGTTCCTCGACAGCCGGCCGGAGCGGCTGACCACCCGGACCGGGGTGCCGTCGTGATCCTGTCCATGGACCTGGCCTACGCGCTGGTCGCGGGCGCGGTCGTCGGCCTCGGCCTGCTGATGTTCGTGGTCGCGCTGCGGCCGGCGCGCACCGGCATCGTCGCCGGCATCGCCCGGCTCGACGCAGACCGGCAACCGTCCCGGTTCTCGGTGTCCGAGGCGCTGCTGTCCAACGAGGGCATGTCGAGCTGGCAGGTGCGGCTCGGCTCCCGGCTGGCAGCGGCGTTCGAGGCTCGCGGGATCCGGGTCACCTCGCTGCGCTCCGACCTGGCGGTGCTCGGCCGGTCGCTGGAGGGCTTCCTGGCCAGCACGGTGCTGTTCGCGGTCGGCGGGCTGCTGTTCGGGCCGGTGCTGGCCGCGGTGGCGACCGTCGCCGGGGTGCAGCTGGGCTTCACCGTGTCGGTAGGTGCGACGATCCTGTTCGCCCTGCTCGCGGCGCTGTTGCCGCTGGCGTCGGTGCGGCGGGAGGCGGCGGCCCGACGGCAGGACTTCCGGCACGCGGTCGGGGCGTTCCTCGACCTGGTCTCGATGAACCTGGCCGGTGGTCGTGGCGTGCCCGAGGCGCTGACCGCGGCGGCCTCGATCGGCGGCGGCTGGCCGTTCGCCCGGCTGCGCGACACCCTGGCGTTCGCCCGGCTGCAGGGGCTCACGCCCTGGGCGGCGCTCGGCCGGCTCGGTGACGAGGTGGGCATCAACGAGCTGCGTGACCTGGCCGCCGCGCTCGCCCTGGTGGCCGACGACGGCGCCAAGATTCGCGACTCGCTGGCCGCGCGGGCGGCCACGCTCCGGCGGCGGGAGCTGGCCGAGATGGAGGGCCGGGCGGGTGAGCGGTCTCAGTCGATGCTGGTCGCTCAGATGCTGATCGTCCTCGGATATCTGCTTTTTCTAGCCTACCCGGCAGTAATCCGGATTCTGTAGCTTCGGGCGGTACCGCACGCAGGTACCATTCGTCGGTCCACCGCGATCTTCCCCCCGATCTCGAGGGAGCAGTTGTGTACAACCTCTTCGACCACCCGATGGTCGCGTTCACGATCGCCTTCGTGCGCACCAGGCTGGAGCCGCTGCGGGAGCGCAACGAGCGGGGCGCGTCGGCGCTGGAGACGGCGATCATCTCGGCGGTGCTCATCGCCGCGGCCGTGCTCATCGGCAAGATCGTGATCGACAAGGTCAAGGGCGCCGGCGACACGGTCAAGAACGAGCAGATCCCCACGCGCCGTGACCCGCGGCTGCCCGGCCGGCGGCAGCCCGCCGAGGGTGACCGCGGCTCGGGCAGCCTCGAGTTCGCGGTGCTGTCGCTGGCGTTCCTGCTGCTGGTGTTCATGACCGTGCAGGCCGCGCTCTACTACCACGCCCGCAACGTGGTGAAGGCCGAGGCCGAGGGCACCGCGCGCGCCGTCCGGGCCTACCCGACGAACGCGCAGCTGGAGGACACCGTCCCGTCGGCCCAGCAGGTCCAGACGCTGGCCCGGAACGCGGCGTTGGACCAATGGGAGCGACTGGACAACAGCGGGGACACCACCAGCCGGCCGGTGGTGGCCGGCCGGGTCACCGGGCTCAACCAGGTGCAGGTCACGGTGTCGGCCGACCCGATCCTGCTGATCCCGGGGCTCTTCGGGAAGGACAAGCTGACGATCACCGCGACCGCCGGTGGGCCGTTCGAGGTGTTCAAGCGCTCGGGGGAGGACTGAGCATGACCCGGCAGCTCGGCGCGACCGGCAGGCGTCGCGACCGCGGCTCGTTCTCGCTGGAGCTGGCGGTGCTGGCGCCGGCGCTGCTGCTGGTGATCTCGTTCATCATCTCGGTCGGCCGGGTGACCGAGGGGCGGGCGCTGGCCGAGGGCGCCGCCCGGGACGCGGCCAGGGCCGCGACGATCAACCACAACGGCAACGCCGAGGCCGCGGCGCGGGTGGCGTACGACGCGGCGATCAAGGGTCACGACTGCGCCAACCTGGTCGATCACGCCGCGGGTGCCGGTGCCGGGCGGGTCGGTGATCGCGACGGCGAGCTGCCGGGTGACCACGCTCTGGGGGAAGCAGACGATCACGCGGACGTCGGTGTCCGCGGTCGACATCTACCGGGGGACCGACTGATGGGCAGGCTGCGCCGGCTGCGGCGGCGGGCCGAGCGCGGGTCGGCGGCGCTGTTCGTGGCGATCTTCGCCCCGGCGATGATCTTCATGGCCGGGCTGGTCATCGACGGCGGTGCGGCGCTGGAGGCGAAGCAACGCGCGTCGGACATCGCCGAGCAGGCGGCCCGGGCCGGTGCCGGGCAGTGCGACGTGGCGCTGCTGCGCTCGCAGGGGATCTGCTTCGTGGACAAGGGCCTGGTGCCGGCGGCGGTCGCGCCGTACCGCACCAGCCCTGGCGTGACCAGCTTCGACTGGGTGCCGCTGGCGGATCCGAACCACCCCGGACAGGACAACGGTGTCCGAGTTACGGTGACTATGACGTTTCGTACGACTTTGCTCGGTATCATGCCGAAGTTCAAGACGTTGACGATCACCGAGCGGGCCGATGCGGTCGCGGTCACCGGGTTGTGAGGGGCAGGCACAGGTGGGCAGGACGATGTCGAGGGCGCCGCTGGACGGCGCGCGCCGGGTGAGGCGCGCCGGCGACCTGCTGCGCGGGCTGGTGTCCGCGGTGCTGTTGCTCGGAATCGTGGTCGGCATCCCGGCCGCGCTGTGGGTCGTCGTCGGCAACCCGATCCCGGAGATCCCGCGCGATCCGCTGGGCGGGCAGGTGCCGATCGAGTTCGTGCTCGACGTCATCGTCTGCATCGTCTGGTTGGCCTGGGCGCAGCTGGTGTCCTGCCTGATCGTCGAGCTGGTGGCCGGGGTCAGGGGCAGCGGGCTGCCGTGGCGGGTGCCGTTCGCGGCCGCAGCCCAGCAGGACCTGGCTCGCCGGCTGGTGACCGCGGTGCTGCTGCTGGCCACCGCCGGGCACGGGCTGCAGAGCGCGCACGCGCCGTCCGGTCCGCCCGGCCGCCGCGCCGGCCGCGGTCGCCCCGGTCTCCGGTGCGATGGACCAGGTCGCGGTGGCCACGGTCGGGCAGGCGGACGCGGCGGCCCGGCAGGCCGACCAGGCCCGGACCGCGCCGACCCGAGGTGAGGCGGCGGCCACCCCGCACGGCACGAAGCAGTACGTGGTGATGCCGCCGCAGGGGCGGCACCACGACAGCCTGTGGGACATCTCCGAGCGCTACCTCGGATCCGGGATCCGCTACCGGGAGGTGTTCGATCTCAACAAGGGCCGGCTGCAGCCGGACGGGTCGAAGCTGACGCTGGAGAGCCTGATCCGGCCGGGGTGGACGCTGATCATGCCGGCGGACGCGCGTGGTGAGGGGCTCATCGAGGTGAGCCCGGACATGCCGGCGCCGCACCCTCGCTCGGCGCGAACGGCGTGGTCCCAGGCGGGCGCCGCGCACGGCGGCTCGGGTCCCCTCGCCGGCCCCGGCTCCCTGTCCGGCCCCCTCGCGGGCTCCGGCTCGCTGTCGGGCTCCGGCTCGCTGTCGGGCCCGGCTCGCTGCGGGCCCGGATCGCACGCCGGTTCCGGATCGCACGGGATCCGGTTCGCTCACGGGTTCTGGTTCGCTCACGGGTTCTGGTTCGCAGGCGGGTTTCGGGTCGAGGGCGGAATCGGGGTCGCTGTCGATTCCGGGTCGCTCACCGGTTCGGGGTCGCATGCCGGCTCTGGGTCGCTCACGGGTTCCGGGTCGCTGTCCGGTGCTGGCTCGGCAACCGGACCGGGTTCGGTGACGGGAGCCGGGTCAGGGACCGGCTCGAGCGGCGGGTCGGGCTCGGCGTCCGGGTCCGGGTCGGCGTATGGGTCCGGGGTGTGAACGGCGCCGGTTCGGCGCACGGGTCCGGTTCGGCGTCCGGAGGCGTGAACGGAGGCGGGTCGGCGTACGGGGCGGAGTGGTGCGTTGCCGGCGCCGGGGATGGTCGGCGGACCGCTGGCGCGGGCGGGCGCCGACGGGCACGCGGTCGGCGGCCAGGCGCGCGCGCCGGAGCGGTCGCCCGAGGTGCCGTGGGACCTGGTCGGCGCGGAACTGCTCGCCGCCGGCGTGCTCGAGGTGCTCGTCGCGCTGCGTCGCCGCCGGGCCGCCCAGCGCCGCGCCGGCAGCGCAGCGCCGCTGCCGGACGCCGAGGCCGCCGCGGCCGAGGTCGCGGTCCGGCTGGGCGCCGACCCGGCGGGCGCCGACTACCTCGACCGCGCGCTGCGTACGCTCGCCCGCACGCTGGCCGAGCACGATCGCCCGGTCCCCGAGGTATACGCGGCTCGGCTGTCGACCGACGCGCTCGAGTTGCTGCTGGCCGTGCCGCAGGACCAGGCACCGCCGCCGTTCGCGGCGGAGAACGGCGGCTCCCGCTGGGTGCTCGACCGCTCGACCCCGCTGCCGGCGGTGGACGGGGTCGCGGCTCCGCTGCCCGGGCTGGTGTCGCTCGGCGGCGACGGCCACGGCCGGATCTTCGTCGACCTGGAGAGCTCCGGCGGCGCGATCTGCGTGGCCGGCGACCTCGACCGGGCCCGCAGCGTGGTCGCCGCGGCCGCGGTCGAGCTGGTCACCAACCGCTGGTCCGACGACATGCGGGTCACGCTGGTCGGCTTCGGCTCGGCGCTGGCGCCGATCAGCGAGGAGCGGCTGCGCTGCGTCGACTCGCTCGACGAGGTGGTCGAGGGCATCACCGACCGGCTGTCGGCCGGCCGGCAGGAGCTGTCCGCGTCCGGGATCGACTCGGTGCTCACCGGCCGGGTCCGCGGGCTGCGCGGCGACGGCGTCACCCCGGACTTCCTCGTGCTGGCCGGCCCGCCGGCGCCGGAGCAGCTGGCCGAGCTGCAGGACTGGGCCCGCTCGGCCCGGCGCGCGCCGCTGGGCATCCTGATCGCCGGCGAGGTGCCGAGCGCGCGGTGGCGGTTCGAGATCGACGACCGCGGGATGCTCGACACCGGCGTGCTCGGCGTGACGGTCGGCGCGCAGCTGCTGACCGCGCGCAGCTACGCGGCGCTGGCCCGGCTGATCCGGGCGGAGGCGGCCGTCGCCGAGCCTGAGCCGGCCGCGGCACCGCCGCCGGTGTGGGCGCCGGTGTCGGGTGCCAGGCGGCGACCGCTCAGGAGCCGGCCGACGAACTGGTCGTGCCGGGGCTGCCGCGGCCGGTCGACCCGGACCGCGAGCCGGCGGTGCTGCTGCGGATCTTCGGCGAGCCGGCGGTGGACGGGACCGACCGGCTGCTGCCCGGCACGCCGCTGGCGCTGGAGATCGCCGGCTTCCTCGCGCTGTCCGGCGGGGTGACGCCGCGGGCGCTGGCCGCGTCGGTCTGGCCGTACGGGGTGACGGTGGCCGAGCGGGACGCCACGCTGGCCCGGGTCGGCGACTGGCTCGGCACCGACGCGGACGGTCAGGCGCGGCTGCGGCTGGACGAGGACGGGCGGCTGCGGCTGTCCGACGACGTGCAGCTCGACTGGCACCTGTTCGTCGCGCTGGCCGACCGCGGGGACGAGTCGGACGTGCTGCGGGCGCTGGAGCTGGCCCGTGGGCCGCTGGTCGAGCCGCACCTGCCGCGGCGCTACACCTGGATCGTGCGTGACCCGGTGGCGCACGAGATGCCGGCGTTCGTGGCGGACGTGGCGCACCGGGCGGCGACCGGATACCTGGCCGCGGGGCGGCTGGACGGGGCGATCGCCGCCGCCCGGGCCGGACTGCGGGTCGAGCCGGCCTCCGGGGTGCTCTGGGACGACCTGGTGCAGGCGATCCGGGAGCGCGACGGGGAGGCGGCGGCGAACCGGGCGCTGGCCGACAAGGCGGCCGCGATCAACCCGCCGGCCACGGATCCCCGCGGCATCCCCGCCCGCCTCACCGCCTAGCCCGAACCGCCGCACACGGCGGCCCCGGGGTCACGGCGGCCCGGGGTCACGGCGACGCGGCTCTGGCCCTGCCGCCCGCCGCACCGCCCGCAGCCCAGCCCACGGTCCGGACCGGGGCGGTGGGTCAGGACTCGTGGGGGTGGGTCATGGAGAGGACGTCGAGGACGCGGTCGAGGTCCTGCTCGTGATCTTCCCGTCGGCGACGTAGCCGCGCTCGATCACGACCTCGCGGATCGTCTTCCGCTCGGCCAGCGCCTGCTTCGCCACCTTGGCCGCCTCGTCGTAGCCGATGAAGCGGTTGAGCGGGGTGACGATCGACGGCGAGGACTCGGCCAGCTCGCGGGCCCGCTCCACGTTCGCGGTGATCCCGTCGACGCACCGGGTCGCCAGCAGCCGGGACACGTTGGCCAGCAGCCGGATCGACTCCAGCACGTTGCGGGCGAGCACCGGCAGCATCACGTTGAGCTCGAAGTTGCCGGCCGCCCCCGCGTACGCGACGGTCGCGTCGTTGCCGATCACCTGCGCGCCGACCATCTGCACGGCCTCGGGGATCACCGGGTTGACCTTGCCCGGCATGATCGACGAGCCCGGCTGCAGGTCGGGCAGCGCGATCTCGCCCAGACCGGTGCGGGGACCGGAGCCCATCCAGCGCAGGTCGTTGGTGATCTTGATCAGCCCGACCGCGATCGTCCGGAGCTGTCCCGAGGTCTCCACCAGCGCGTCCCGGGCGCCCTGCGCCTCGAAGTGGTTGCGGGCCTCGGTCAGCGGCAGCCCGGTCTCCGCCGCGATCAGCGCGATCACCTCGGCCGCGAACCCGGCCGGCGCGTTGATCCCGGTGCCGACGGCGGTCCCGCCCAGCGGCAGCTCGGCCAGCCGCGGCAGCGCCGACTCCAGCCGCTCGATGCCGTACTCCACCTGCGCCGCGTAGCCGCCGAACTCCTGCCCGAGCGTCACCGGCGTCGCGTCCATCAGGTGCGTGCGCCCGGACTTCACCACCGACGCGAACTCGCCGGCCTTCGCCGACAGCGACGCCCGCAGCACCCGCAGCGCCGGGATCAGGTCGTTGACCACCGCGTTCGTCGCCGCGATGTGGATCGCCGACGGGAACTGGTCGTTGCTCGACAGCGGGTCGTTCACGTCGTCGTTCGGAGTGCACGGCGACCCCGCCGAGCCGCTGCGAGGCGAGCGTCGCGATGACCTCGTTGGCGTTCATGTTCGAGGACGTGCCGGAGCCGGTCTGGAACACGTCGATCGGAAACTCGGCGTCCCAGTCGCCGCGGGCCACGTCGAGGGCGACGGCCGAGATCGCGGCCGCCTTGTCCGGGTCGAGCAGCCCGCGCTCGGCCCGGACCCTGGCCCCGAAGCCCTTGATCAGGGCGAGCCCGCGGATCAGCTCCCGCTCGATCGGCCGGCCGGAGATCGGGAAGTTTTCCACCGCCCGCTGGGTCTGGGCCCGCCACTTGGCCCGGGCGGGCACCCGTACCTCGCCCATCGAGTCGTGCTCGACCCGGAAGTCGTCTGTCTGCGGCCTGGCCTCGCTCACACCGGCTCCTTCGACGCTGTTCCAGAGAGATCCTAGGCAGCCGCCGACCGGCCGGCCGCGTGAGCCCTGACACCGTCGGCCCTGTCCCCGGACGGACCGGCGGGTCCATACTGATCATCTACGGGCGGCGCTCGCCGTGGGTAACTGCGCACCCGAGGAGACGGCATGGCCGGTGGGACGTCGGTGTTCCGGCGCGAGCTGAACATCTGGGAAGCGGTCGGCATCTCGGTGGCCCTGATGGCCCCGTCGATGGCCGCCAACATCAACCCGCAGGGGGTGATCGGCAGCGTCGGCCGGGCGGTCCCGCTGACCTTCGCGCTGGCGACGGTCGGCGTGCTGCTCGTGTCGTACACGTTCGTGCGGCTGACGCAGAAATACCACCACTCCGGGTCCGTGTACGGGTTCGTCGGGGCGACGCTCGGGGCCAGGGCCGGCGTGGTCGCCGGCTGGGGCCTGCTCGGCACGTACACCTTCTACGCGGTGGTCACCTCGACCGCCGCCGGCCGGTTCCTCACCTCGTTCCTGGACGGGCTGGGGATCTGGAACGACCCGCCGCAGTGGGCGCCGTTCCTGTTCGCGCTGCTGGCCCTGCTCGGGGTGTACGCGCTGACCGTGTCGCCGGTCCGCCGCGGCACCCGGTTCCTGCTGACCGTCGAGGGCCTGACCGTCCTGCTCATCCTCGTCGTCTCGGTGATCATCCTGGCCAAGCTGGCCGCCGGCAGCGCGCCGAACGGCAAGGAGATCACGTTCACCCCGTTCGCGGTCCAGCCCGGCACGGAGACCAGCGCGCTGTTCCTCGGCGTGGTGTTCGGCTTCCTGTCGTTCGCCGGCTTCGAGGCGGCGGCGACGCTCGGCGAGGAGGCGAGGCAGCCGCGCCGGGACATCCCGCGGGCGATCCTCGGCACCGCGATCTTCGGCGGCCTCTACTTCATCTTCGTCACCTGGGTCGAGGTGATGGGCTTCGGCACGGACCAGGCCGGCCAGCAGGCGTTCGCCGCGTCCGGTTCGCTGCTCGGCGACCTCGGCGGCCAGTACGTCGGCAGCTGGGTCGGCGACCTGATCAGCCTCGGCGCCGCGGTCAGCGCCTTCGGCTGCGCGCTGGCCTGCGCGGTCGGCGCGTCCCGGCTGCTGTTCGCGCTCGGCCGGGACGGCGTCATGCCGGCCGGGCTCGGCCGGGTCCGGGAGCCCAGCCGCACCCCGGCCGCGGCCGCCCGGGTGGTCGTCGGCAGCGCGGCCGCGC
Organism: uncultured Actinomycetota bacterium; assembly: GCA_963770145.1. Lineage (GTDB taxonomy): Bacteria > Actinomycetota > Actinomycetes > Mycobacteriales > CADCTP01 > CADCTP01. The sequence goes on from CAVYOJ010000015.1 coordinate 327,320, forward strand.
TGGTCGTGATCCTCGGCATCGCCTACCGGCACGACGAGTCGCCGTCGTTCAGCGTGTTCGCCAACTCCGGCGTGATCGGCACGCTGATCCTGCTGGTCGCGTACGTGCTGGCGACGATAGGCGCGATGCGGCTGCTGTTCTTCTCCGGCGACACCACGACCCGCCGCTGGGAGATCGTCATCCCGGTGCTGGCCCTGGTCGTGCTCGGCTACACGATCTACCGCAACGTCGTTCCGTACCCGACCGGCGAGGCGGGGTGGAACCCGGCGATCTGCGCGGTCTGGCTGCTGCTCGCGATCGTGCTGGTGCTGGCCCGGCCGGCGATCGCGCGCCGGGCGGGCGAGCGGCTGACCGCCGACCAGGGCCTCGCGCCGACCCGGGAGCCCGCGTGACGACCACCGCCGATCCCGTCCCCGGCGGCCGCCCGGGCGATCCCGAGCACGCGATCGAGCAGGCCGCCGAGCTGGCCGCCGCCGGAGTGGCCGGCGTGGCGCTGTCCTGGGTGGACACGGCCGGGATCAACCGGGTCAAGTCCGTCCCGGTGACCGCGCTCGAACGCGGCCGCGACCTGGGGCGTCGGGATGTCGCCGGTGTTCGACACGTTCCTCGCGGACGACTCGATCGTCGCCACCGACGTGCTCGGCGGCCCGGACGGCGACCTGCGGCTCTACCCGGACCTGGACGAGCTGGTCCCGCTGGCCGGCCAGCCCGGCTGGGCCTGGGCGCCGGTCGACCGGATCACCCAGGACGGCGCGACCCACCCGGCCTGCACCCGAACGCTGCTGCGGCACCTGGTCTCGGCCGCCGCGGCGGACGGCGTGACGGTCCGGGCCAGCGTCGAGATCGAGTTCGCGCTCGCGCTGCCCGGCGGGACCGCGTTCGAGCCGGCCTGCCGCGGCCCCGCGTACGGGATGACCCGGCTGGTCGAGCAGAGCGAGTTCAGCGCCGACCTGCTGCGGGCGCTGGGCGGCCGAGGGCGTCGAGGTCGACCAGTTCCACCCCGAGTACGCGGCCGGGCAGTACGAGGTCTCGGTCGGCGCGCTCAACCCGGTCGCCGCCGCCGACCGCAGCGTGCTCGTCCGGCAGACGATCCGCGCGGTGGCGCAGCGGCACGGGCTGCGGGTGTCGTTCGCGCCGGGGGTGCTGGCCGGTGGCGTCGGCAACGGTGGCCACCTGCACCTGTCGGCCTGGCGGGACGGGCGCAACCTGCACGCCGGCGGCGACGGCCGGTTCGGGATGACCGCGGAGGCCGAGGCGCTGCTGGCCGGGATCGTCGAGCAGCTGCCGGCGCTGGCCGCGCTGCTCACCCCGAGCCCGTCGAGCTACCTGCGGATGCAGCCGTCGCACTGGGCCGGCGTGTTCGCGGCCTGGGGCCACGAGAACCGGGAGGCCGGGGTCCGGGTCGGTCACCGGCTCGGTCGGGCACCAGGATCGGGCCGCGAACCTCGAGGTGAAGTGCGTCGACCTGGCCGCGAACCCCTACCTGGCCTTCGCCGGGGTGCTGGCCGCCGGGCTGGACGGGATGCGGCGCGGGCTGCGGCCGGGGCCGCCGGTCAGCGGCGACCCGGCCGGCCTCGACCCGGCCGAGCTGGCCGAGCGCGGGATCCGCCGGCTGCCCGAGTCGCTGGCCGACGCGCTGGTCGCGTTCGAGAAGTCCGGCCTGCTGCGGGAGGCGCTCGGCGACGTGCTGGCCGACGCGGTGCTCGCGGTCCGCCGCGGCGAGCAGGCCAGGGTCGAGCACCTGACGCCGGAGGGGATCGCCGAGGCGTACCGGTGGGTGTACTGATCCGCGACCACGTCCGGGACCCGGTCGACCGGATGGACCTGGTCGACCACCACTGCCACGGGGTCAGCACGGTCGAGCTCGACGACGCCGGGGTGGAGTCGCGGCTCGGCGAGGGCGGGCCGCCGCCGGCCGGCGGGACGAACTTCGACAGCCCGGTCGGGCTGGCCGTGCGCCGGCACTGCGCGCCGGTGCTCGACCTCGACCCGCACGCGTCCCGGCGCGACTACCTGGACCGGCGCCGCGAGCTCGGCCCGGCCGAGCTGGCCCGCCGGTTCCTCGCGCCGACCGGCACGTCCCGGTTCTGCGTCGACACCGGCTTCCGGCCGGACGGGCTGACCACGCCGGAGCAGCTGGCGGCCTTCGCCGGCGGCCGCGGGTATCACGTGGTCCGGTTGGAGACGGTCGCCGAGGCGCTGGCCGCCGACGGCGTCGAGCCGGGGGAGCTGGCCCGCCGCTACCCGGAGCGGCTCGCCGCGGCGGTGGCGGAGGTCGGCGCGGTCGGGGTGAAGTCGATCGCCGCGTACCGGGTCGGGCTCGACCTCGACCCCACCCCGCCGACCCCGGCCGAGGTCGCCGCGGCCGCCGCGGGCTGGGACGGCCGGCGGCTGGCGGACCCGGTGCTGACCCGGATGACGCTCGCCGCGGCGGTCGAGCTGGGGCTGCCGATCCAGTTCCACATCGGCTTCGGCGACGCCGACATCCGGATGGCGAAGGTGGACCCGACGCTGCTCACCGACTGGCTGCACCGGCACCGGGTCCCGGTCATGCTGCTGCACTGCTGGCCGTACCAGCGGCAGGCGGGCTGGCTGGCCTCGGTGCACCCGCACGTCCACCTCGACGTCGGGCTGGCCCTGCACTACGTCGGTCCGACCCGGGCGGCGGCGGTGCTGGCCGAGGCGGCCGAGCTGGCCCCGTTCGGCAAGCTGCTCTACTCCTCGGACGCGTACGGCCTGCCCGAGCTCTACTTCCTCGGCGCGCTCACCTTCCGCCGCGCGCTCGGCACCCTGCTCGCCGAGCGGGTCGAGGCCGGCGAGTGGTCGGCCGCCGACGCGACCCGGATCGCCCGGCTGATCGGGCACGGCAACGCCGAATCCGTCTACGACCTGAAATAGTTTCGCTCCGACCCGTCGGAGAAGTGGGCTCCCGAGCGAAGGACAGGTGTGAGCGAGCGCGAGCGGACAAGTGACGCAGCCGGCGGCGGGAGCCGACCTGCTGGCGCTGTACGACGAGGCGTTGCCGCAGGTCTACGGCTACCTGCTGTCCCGGTGCGGGCAGAAGGCGGTGGCGGAGGACCTCACCGCGGAGACGTTCCTGGCCGCGGTGGACACGGTCCGCAAGGACCAGCCGATCAGCATCGCCTGGCTGGTCGGCGTCGCCCGGCACAAGCTGGTCGACCACTGGCGGCGGCTGGCCCGGGAGGAGCGCAGCCTCGCGCTGGTGCCGGCCGAGCCGGAGCCGCCCTGGGAGGACGGTGTGCTGGATGCGGTCACCGCCCGGGCCGTGCTGGAGCGGCTCGGCCCGCAGCACCGGCTGGCGCTCACGCTGCGCTACCTGGACGGCCTGCCCGTCCCAGAGGTGGCGCGGCTGCTGGACCGGACCCTGCACGCGACCGAGGCGTTGCTGGTCCGGGCCCGCGCGGCCTTCCGCCGCGCGTACGACACACCGGGGACGGAGGTGGAGTAGATGACCGACCCGTTCGACGCGCTGCGCGAGCCGGTCGTCCCGACCGACCCCGACCCCGACTTCGCCGCCAGCCTGCGCGCCCGCATCGAGCGCGCGCTGGCCCTGCCCCGAGGAGTCGCCGTGACCAGCACGATCGTGACACAGCCGCCGACCACCGCACTGGGCGCCGCCATCCCCTACCTGGCCGTGCCGGTGGGAACCGGCCGCCGGGCCCTGGACTGGTACGTCGAGGTGCTCGACGCCCGCCTGGCCGGCGAGCCGATCATGATGGACGACGGCCGGGTCGGGCACGCCGAGCTGGCCGTGTCCGGCGGGACGCTCTACCTGTCCGAGGAGTTCCCGGAGATCGGCGTGGTCGCGCCGTCCCCGGCCGGCACCCCGGTCAGCCTGTCGCTGCAGGTCCCCGACGTGGCCGAGACGCTGCGCAAGGCCGTGGACGGTGGCGCGACCATGCCCCGGGCCATGTACGACGCGTACGGCAGCCGCAACGCGACCGTCGTCGACCCGTTCGGGCACCGCTGGCTGCTGAACACCCCGCTCGACCAGCTGCCGCAGACCGACCAGCAGGGCGACGTCGGCTACGCCTGGCTGACCGTGCCCGACCCGGACCGGGCCGCCGCGTTCTACACCGCCGTGCTCGGCTGGGACTACGCGCCCGGCTATGCCCCGGGTGGCCGGCAGGTCGTCGGCCAGTCCTTCTCGATGGGCATCGGCCGGGGCGAGCCCGGCTGGCACCTGTCCTGGGGGGTGGACGACGTGGCCGCCGCGGTCGAGCGGGTGCGCGCGGCCGGTGGGACCGCGTCCGACCCGGAGGAGCGCCCGTACGGGACGGCCTCGGACGGCACCGACGACCAGGGCCAGGTGTTCGCGCTGCATCGGGCCGGCTACGGACCGCGGGTGCCGGAGAACGGCGCCCGCCAGGGCGACCTGTCGTACCTGACCCTGGAGGTGGTCGACTCGGCCCGGTTCCGCGAGTTCTACGGCGCGGTGCTCGGGCTGCGGTTCGAGCCCGGCCGGGTCGAGGACGGCTGGGCGGTGCCCGGGATCGCGCCGATGACCGGGGTCAGCGGGGGGCACGCCGCGGCCGCGGTGGTGCCGATGTGGAAGGTCGACGACGTGGCCGCGGCGGTCGAGCGGGTCCGGGCGGCCGGCGGGACGGCCACCGACCCCGAGCGCCAGCCGTACGGGACGACCGCCGAGGGCACCGACGACCAGGGCGTCCGCTTCTACCTGGGCGACGCCTGAGACATGCTGAGGAGCAAGAGATGAGCTACGCCGACGTCGAGGACGCCCGGCTCTACGACGCGCAGAACCCGTGGGGACCGAGCGACGAGTTCTACCGCTCGCTCGTGATGGGCGCCGGGGACGTGCTCGACGTCGGCTGCGGCACCGGCACGCTGCTCAAGCGGGCCCGGCGGGACGGCCACCGCGGCCGGCTCGTCGGGCTCGACCCGGGCGCCGGCATGCTCGCCGTCGCCCGCGCGGAGCCGTCGGTCGAGTGGGTCTCCGGGGTGCTCCGGCCCGGCACGTACGACGGCGAGTTCGACCTGGTGACGATGACCGGGCACGCGTTCCAGGAGCTGCGCACCGACGAGGAGATCCTGGCCACGCTGCGCGGGATGCGGGACGCGATCCGGCCCGACGGCCGGGTCGCGTTCGAGACCCGCAACCCGCTCGCGAAGGCCTGGGAGTCCTGGGACGGCGCCTCCTTCGACATCCCGTACGAGGACGCCACGGTCACGGTCCGGTACGAGGTGCGCAAGGTCGAGGGCGAGCTCGTCACGTTCGCCGAGATCACCGACGGCGGCCGCTGGCACGACCAGGTCGACCTGGGCACGCTGCGGTTCCTGCCCCGGATCGAGCTGGACCGGTTCCTGGCCGAGGCCGGGCTGCAGGTCGAGACCTACTACGGCGACTGGGATCGCGGCCCGCTCACCGAGGACAGCCCGGAGATCATCGCGCTCGCCCGGCGGTCACCCGCCTAGCCCGGTGCCGGGCCCGTCGAAGTCGATCGAGGAGTATGCCCGGAGCTTGGTCAGCGAGTGCCAGCTGTCCACCAGCCGGATCGTGCCGCTCTTGCCGCGCATCACGATCGACTGCGGTCTGCGCGCCGCCGGCCCGGTAGCGCACGCCGCGCATCAGCTCGCCGTCGGTCACCCCGGTGGCGGCGAAGTAGACGTTGTCGGTGCTGACCAGGTCGCGGGTGGTCAGCACCTGGTCGAGGTCGTGCCCGGCATCGAGGGCCTTGCGCCGCTCGGCGTCGTCGCGCGGCCAGAGCCGGCCCTGCAGCACGCCGCCCATGCAGGTCAGCGCGCAGGCGGCGATGATCGCCTCGGGCGTGCCGCCGACGCCGAGCAGCAGGTCGACGCCGGTGCCCTCGCGGGCGGCCATGATCGCGCCGGCCACGTCGCCGTCGCTGATGAACTTGATCCGGGCGCCGGCGGCCCGGACCTGGCCGACCAGGTCCTCGTGCCGCGGCCGGTCCAGGATGCAGACGGTGACGTCCTCCCGGGCCAGGCCCTTGGCCTTGGCCACCCTGGCCACGTTCTCCCCGGGCGGCGCGGTGATGTCGACGACGTCGGCGGCCTCCGCGCCGGCGGCCAGCTTCTCCATGTAGAACACGGCCGACGGGTCGTACATCGTGCCGCGCTCGGCCACGGCGAGCACCGCGATCGCGTTGGGCATGCCCTTGGCCATCAGCGTGGTGCCGTCCACCGGGTCGACGGCGACGTCGCACTCCGGTCCCTCGCCGGCGCCGACCTCCTCGCCGTTGAACAGCATCGGCGCCTCGTCCTTCTCGCCCTCGCCGATGACGACGACACCGCGCATCGAGACCGTGCTGATCAGCGTGCGCATCGCGTCGACGGCCGCGCCGTCCCCGCCGTTCTTGTCGCCGCGGCCGACCCAGCGGCCGGCGGCCATCGCCGCGGCCTCGGTCACCCGCACCAGCTCCAGCGCGAGGTTGCGGTCGGGCGCCTCCCGGCGGACGGCGAGCTCCGGAGGGACATCGGTCACAGCGGCCTCCCGTGGGGCGTGCGGGCAACGATCGCATCCTCCCAGACGGGCGGCTCGGCCGGCCGCGCGACAATGGTCGGCGTGAGTACGCAGACGCCGGCCCCGACCGAGCGGCGCCGGCGACCCGGACGGTCGTTCACCGGCCTGCTCTGGTCGCTGGTGCCGATCGTGATCGTGATCGTGCTGCTCGTGCTCTGGCAGCGGAGCGCGCCGTCGCCGGTGACCTCGGTCGACCCCGGCCCCGACGTCGCGTACGCGCAGCGGATCTCGCCGGTGCCGCTGCCGGCGCCCGGTCCGCTGCCCGGCAACTGGCGGGCGACCAGCTCGCACGTGGACGCGCCGGCGGGGGAGAAGCGGTCGCCGGTGACGCTGACGATCGGCTACCTGACCGACGAGAACCGGTTCGCCGAGGTCGTGATCGGCGACCGGCCGGTCGACCTGCTGGTCACCGCGATCCAGCCGGGCTCGACCGCCGACGGCGCCGTGCCGGTCGGCGCGACCCGCTGGCAGGCGTACCGGACGCAGCGCGGTGAGCAGCTGCTGGCCACCACGATCGGGAAGGCCGGCGTGCTGGTGACCGGCGACGCGTCCGGTACGGACCTGGTCCAGCTGGCCGCCGCGGTGCGCTGACGCTCACGCGGCCAGCGGCAGACGCGCGGGCCGTTCGGTCCGGGCGCGGCTCGGCGATGTGCGCGGCGATGTGGTCGGCGTCCCGGCCGACGCCCTGGATCATCGAGGAGGCCAGCGCGTACTGGAACAGCCGGCCGAGGAAGTACAGGCCCGGCTGACCGGTCACCACGCCGCGCTGCTGCTCCGGGTCGCCGCCGGCATCGAGGCCGGGCAGGTCGATCCAGCTGGCGTCGGGGCGGAACCCGGTCGCCCAGACGACGTTGGCCACGTCGAGCACGCGCCCGTCGGCGAGCACCGGGCGCCCGTCGGCGGCGCCGACCGTCCTGGCCACCCGCTCGACCCCGGCCGCGGCGAGGTCCGCGGACTTGATCCGGATCAGCGGGCCGCTGTGCGCCAGCGCCCGGCGCCGCACCGCGCGGCCCATCGGCGTGCGCACGGTCAGCACGTGCCGGAAGGCGAACATCACCAGCGGGGTGAACAGCCGCGCCGTCCACCGGTCGATGTGCCAGGGCAGCTGACCGGGGTGCCGGCCGGACAGCAGCACCCGGTGCGTCCCGGCCAGGTCCAGCGCGATGTCGGCGCCGGAGTTGCCGGCGCCGACGACGAGCACGTCGCCGTCGGCCAGCTGCGCCGGGTTGCGGTAGTCGCGCGGGGTCAGTTGGACGATCTGCGGGTCCAGCTCGGCGGCGAACGCCGGCACCGTCGGCAGCCGGTCGTACCCGGCCGCGACGACCACGTTGTCCGCCTCGTACCGCTGGTCGCCGGCGTCGAGCACGTAGCGCTCGCCGTCGTGCCAGAGCCGCCGCACCGCGACGCCGGTCCGCACCGGCAGCTCCCACCGGGCCGCGTAGTCGACCAGGTAGTCGGCGAACTCCTGGTGGGTCGGGAAGGACCACGCCGGCCCCGGGTACGGCGTGCCGGGCAGCCCGTCGTACCGGGCCGGGCTGAACAGCCGCAGCGAGTCCCAGCGGTTCCGCCAGGAGTCGCCGACCTGCTCGGCGGCCTCCAGGATGACGAACGGGCGGTGCCGGCGGGCCAGCTGGTAGCCCATCGCCAGCCCGGCCTGGCCGCCGCCCACGATCACGGTCTCGAACCGTTCGACGCTCATGACCCTTTCTCCTCTCGGTGGTCGTGAGGAGATGCTGGCCGGGACGCCGCCCGGTGCGCTTCGGAAGCACTGCCCATTCGTGCCGGGCCGGCATGGGTAGTTCTGTGCAGCCGGGTCAGACCAGCCCGTGCTCGTACGCGTAGGCGGCGGCCGCGGTCCGCGACGTGACGCCGAGCTTGCCGAAGATGTTGCTCAGGTGCCGGGCGACGGTCTTCTCCGACAGCACCAGCTCCGCCGCGATCGCCTGGTTGCTCCGCCCGGCCGCCACCAGCCGGACCACCTCGAGCTCCCGCGGCGACAGCCCGGCGGTGTCCACACCGGCCCCGCGCAGACCATCCACTGTGGAGAGATCGGTGGCCGCGCCCAGCTCGGCGAACACCCGGCGGGCGGTCTCCAGCTCGAGCTCGGCCGACTCCTGGTCACCCAGCGTCCGGCAGGCCCGCGCGATCAGCACCCGGGTCCGGGCCGCCTCGTACGGGACGTCGAGCTCGTGCCACTGCCGGCAGGCTGCCCGCAGCGCTGGCAACGCCTTCTCCGCCGCCCCCTCGGCCAGCCGCACCGTCCCGGTCGCCTGCCCGGACATCGCCACCAGCGCGGCGGTGCCCACGTCCTCGGCGACGGCGGCCAGCTCGGCCGCCGCCTGCGCCGCGCCGGTCAGGTCGCCGGCCGCGGCCAGCACCTCGGCCGCCGCCGGCAGCAGCGGCGCGCGCTGCGCCAGGTCGGCGGCCTCGACCAGCGCGCGCCGGATCGCCGCGGCGGCCGGGTCGGTGCGGCCCTGCGCCAGCCAGAGCAGCGCCATCCCGGGCTGGATGTCCCCGCCGTAGCGCAGCGCGTCCCGGTACGCGACCTCGGCCTCGGCGGACTCGCCGCGCAGCCGGTGCAGCTCGGCCAGCTGGTAGAACGCCGCCCCGGCGACCACCTCGCCGTACCCGCCGGTGAGCTGCGCGCAGGCGAGCCTGGCCTCGCTGAGCGCGGTCGGCCAGCCGCCGCTCAGCCGCAGCAGCACGACCCGGTGCACCCGGCACAGCCCCCGGTACGCGCCGGTGAACTCGGGCTGGGCCGCGCACCATTCGGCCAGCGCGTCCGACCACTCCCGGGCCCGGTGCAGCTCGTGCAGGTCCTGGCAGATGCCGATGACGACGCAGTAGACCATCCCGGTCGCCCGGGCGGACAGGTCGCCGCCGGCGACCGCGACCATCGCCTCGTCGAGCTGGGCGAGGCCGGCGTCCACCCGGCCGGCCGAGATCAGCGCGCCGCCGGACATCATCAGCGCGGCCGCCGCGAGGTCGGCGTCGCCGCCCGGGACGGCCGCCGCGACCAGGGCCCGGGCGGCCGCCAGCAGTTCGGCGGACGGGCCGGCCCGGAACAGCTGCTCGGTCTCGTAGAGCTGCAGGTAGGCGCGCTCCGGGCAGTCCGGGTGGGCCTCGGCCAGCCGCCGTGCCCGGGCCAGCCAGGCGCCGGCCTGGGCGAACTCGCCGCCCCAGGACAGCGTCTTGCCCAGCCAGTAGGCGCAGCGCAGGGCTGGGCCGACCGCGCCGGCGTCGGCGTTGGCCAGCTGGGCCCGCCGCAGCAGCCGGACCGCGTCGTCGCTGCGGCCGGCCAGGTCCGCGGCCTCGGCGGCCAGCTCGAGATCGGCGGCGGCGAGCGGCTCGACCTCGTCGACCGCGCTGAACCGGGCGAACGCGTCCGCCCACGCCTGCCGCCGGTGCGCCTCCCGCGCTGCGTCCAGGCCCCCGTCCATGCCACATTCCACCGCGAACTGGCGGTCCGTGTCACCGGATCGGCGTTCCGGTCACTCCTCGGGATCGCCGAGCGCGGCGTCGAGGCGCTTGCGCGCGCCGTCCAACCACTGCTCGCAGATGTCGGCGAGCTTCTCGCCGCGTTCCCAGAGCGCCAGCGACTCCTCCAGGCTCAGCCCGCCCGCCTCCAGCCGGCGGACCACCTCGGCCAGCTCCTCCCGGGCCTGCTCGTACCCCAGCGACGGCTCGCTCACGGCCGGCACGCTACCGGTTCGGGCCGGGCGTCCCGGCCACCGCGTCGAGCGAGCCGCCGGCGACCCTGACCCGCAGCGCGGTCCCGTCCGGCGCGTCGGCCGGGTCCCGCACGACCGTGTCGTCCGTGGCCTTCTGCACCACCGCGTACCCGCGCTGCAGCGTCGCCGCCGGCGACAGCGCCGCCACCCGCGCCCGCGAGTGCTCCAGGTCGGCCTCGGCCGCGGCCAGCCGCGCCCGCACCGACCGCCTGGCCCTGGTCCGCAGGCCATCCACTGTGGACAGCGACACGTCCAGCGCGTGCGTCACGCACCGCCGCCCGGACCGGCGCAGCGCCTCCAGCTCGGCCAGCCCGCGGTCCACCCTGGCGCCGAGCACCCGGCGGCCCCGCTGCCGCAGGGTGTCCACACGCGACAGTTCCTCGACGACGTCGGGCACCACCCGCTTGCCGGCGTCGGTCGGCGTCGAGCAGCGGACGTCCGCGACCAGGTCGAGCAGCGGCGAGTCCGGCTCGTGCCCGATCGCGCTCAGCACCGGCGTCCGCAGCGCCGCCACCGCCCGGATCAGCGCCTCGTCGCTGAACGGCAGCAGGTCCTCGACCGAGCCGCCGCCGCGGGCGACCACGATCACGTCGACGTCCTGGTCGTGGTCGAGCCGGTGCAGCGCGTCGACGATCGCCGGCACCGCGGTCGGCCCCTGCACCGGCACCGCCTCGACCCGGAACGCGACCGCCGGCCAGCGCCGCCGGGCGTTCTCCAGCACGTCCCGCTCGGCCGCCGACGCCCGCCCGGTGACCAGGCCGACCTTCGTCGGCAGGAACGGCAGCGGCCGCTTGCGCTCCGGCGCGAACAGGCCCTCCGCGTACAGGATCCGCTTGAGCCGCTCCAGCCGGGCCAGCAGCTCGCCGACGCCGACCGGACGCACCTCGGTCGCCCGCAGCGTCAGCGTGCCCCGGCCGACGTAGTAGTCCGGCCGGGCCCGGATCACCACCCGCGCGCCCTCGGTCAGCACGATCCCGTCGAGCACGTCGCCGCGGCAGGTCACCGACACCGACACGTCCGCGGCCGGGTCGCGCAGGGTGAGGAACGCGGTCGCGTTGCCGCGCCGGTTGAGCTGGGTGACCTGCCCCTCGACCCAGACCTCGCCGAGTCGGGCCACCCAGTCGGCGATCTTCATCGCCACCGTGCGGACCGGCCACGGGGACTCGGGACTGGTCGGGTTGGTCACCTGGAGCGCAGCGTGGTGAGCCGGTTCTCCAGCATCGTCAGGTACGGCGGCCGGGCCCGGGTCGCCCGCTCGTACCCGAGCAGCGCCTCGACCTGCTCCACCGACAGCCCGCGCAGCCGGCCGCGCAGCTGCGGGATGGACAGGTCGTCGTAGCCGGCGACCGGTGGGCCGCCCGGGCCGCCGACCGCGATGTCGGCGGCAAGCGCCGCCCCGGCCGCGGAGGCGTCGGCGGCCAGCGCCATGCCGTCGGCCGGCAGGTCGGTGCCCGGCTCGGTGCCGGAGCCCTCCGGCCGCCCGTTCGGCCGGTCCGCGCCGGCCGGGTCGACGTCGAGGTCGACCACGCTGAGCCCGGCGTCGGCGAACGCGGCGTCGGCCGCGGCCACCTCGTCCTCCTCGGTCTCGCCGAGCACGTTCTCGGTGTCGGCCTCGGCCTGCTCGGCCTGCTCGGCCCTGGCTTCGTCGAGCGCGATCACGTCGGCGTCCCGGTCCGGGTCGAGGTCGCGCTCGATCTGCTCGACCAGCGCGGTCTCCTCGGCGGCCTCCGCGGTCAGCGCGTCGGACAGGTCCTCGACGGCCAGCGCGTCGGCCACCCCGTCGGCGGCCTCGGCCGGCTCAGGGGCGGCGTCGAAGGCCGACGGCGGCCGGCCGGCGGCCGGCTCGTCCTCGTCGAACCGGGCCCACGGCGCGTCCTCGTGGCGGCGCAGCTGGCCGAGCACCTCGTCGCCGCGGGCGATCAGGCCGGCGTAGGTCTGCTGGGCCTTGAGGGACGCCTGCAGCGCGGTGCTGACGGCCAGCACCGGCAGGCCGACGAGCTGCTGCGGCACCTTGCGCGCGGCGTCGATGGTCAGCGCGGCCAGCCCGGCGGCGGCGCGCAGCGGCGGCGGGATCGGCGTGCTCATGCTCACAGCCTGCCCCATGCGCCGGCCGTACGCTCGTGACCCCCGCACGTACCATCGTGGGCATGATCCCGACCGGTCCGAAGAAGGTCCTGCTCGCCACCCCGCGCGGCTACTGCGCCGGTGTCGACCGGGCCGTCCAGACCGTCGAGCGGATCCTCGAGCTCGAGGGCCCTCCGATCTACGTGCGGAAGCAGATCGTGCACAACCTGCACGTCGTACGGGCGCTGGAGGCGCGGGGAGCGATCTTCGTCGACGAGACCGACGAGGTGCCGGAAGGCGCCACAGTGGTCTTCTCCGCGCACGGTGTCGCGCCGGTGGTGCACGAGGAGGCGGCTGCGCGCAACCTGCGCACGATCGACGCGACCTGCCCGCTGGTGACCAAGGTGCACAACGAGGCCAAGCGGTTCGCCCGCGAGGGGTACGAGATCCTGCTGATCGGGCACCAGGGGCACGAGGAGGTCGTCGGCACCGCCGGCGAGGCGCCCCGGGCCACCACGCTGGTCGACGGTCCGGCCGACGCGGCGACCGTGCAGGTCAAGGACCCGGACAAGGTCGTCTGGCTGTCCCAGACCACGCTGTCGGTGGACGAGACGCTGGAGACGGTCCGGGCGCTGGGGGAGCGGTTCCCGACGCTGAACTCGCCGCCGAGCGACGACATCTGCTACGCCACGCAGAACCGGCAGGCCGCGGTCAAGGCGATCGGTGCCCGCGCCGACCTGTTCCTGGTGGTCGGCTCGGCCAACTCGTCCAACTCGGTGCGGATGGTCGAGGTCGCCCGCGACCACGGCGCCCGCGCCGCGCACCTGGTCGAGGACGCCACCGCGATCGACGCGACCTGGCTCGACGGCGTCGGCACGGTCGGCCTGTCCAGCGGCGCCTCGGTGCCGGAGATCCTGGTCACCGACGTGCTGGCCTGGCTGGCCGAGCGCGGCTACGGCGAGGTCGAGGAGGTCAACGCGGCCGACGAGAAGCAGTCGTTCGCGCTGCCGCGGGAGCTGCGCCGCCTCGCCGCCGACGCCTAGCGTCGCGCCGACGGCGGTGCGCGTACGCCTCTGCTCCGTCGGCCGGAGCAAAGACGTAGCCGCCGTCGGCCTGGTGTCATGCCGGCGGTATGCGTAGGTTCTGCTCCGTCGGCCGGAGCAAAGACGTAGCCGCTGCCGCCGGATGTCATGGCGGCCGTGCGCGTACGTCTCTGCTTCGTCAGCCGGAGCAGGGGCGCAGCCGCGGCAAGCGGTGATCATTGCCGGCCGCGGTCGCGCCGGATCAGCCAGACCACGACCGCGACGGCAGTCGCGGACGCCATCGCCGGGAACCCGTACACCAGCCAGCTGGTGGCCAGGTCGATCAGCCCGCCGCCGTTCTCGCCCCGGCCGAGCAGCACCGCGACCGCGGACGCGGCCACGAACACCAGCGGCGGCGCGAACACCACGGTGAGCAGGTCGCGCCGGACCACCAGCAGCGACGCGATGAGGGTGCCGAGGACGAGCCCGGCCGCGAAGATCAGCCGCAGCGCCGAGCCGGCGAGCACGTCCAGCAGGCCGGCGACCGCGCTGATCCCGGCGAGCAGCAGCACGGCGCCGACGCCGGTCAGCGTCGTGCCCACCCGACCGGACGGCGACGGCTCGTCCCGGTGGCCTCGCACATCGTCACGCCTCTGGTCGACGTACACGCCTCGCTCCTGTTCGGATCGGTTGCGGCGCGGCACGCGCGCACTCTACTTGCGCTGACGCGGTGCTCCCCGTGACTGTTGCTAGCTGTTCGACGCTTCGCGACCGCCGAGCAGGTCACCCTGGGTCGGGCGGCGGGTGCCGGACAGCGGCACGATCGTGTCGCCGGAGACCAGCACCTCCTTCTCCACCGAGCGCGCGGCCGACTCGACCTGCCGCGGCGCCGGCAGCTCCTCGTCGGTGACCCGCAGCTCGCGCAGCTTGCGCGCGCTGACCAGCACCCGGCTCTCCAGCGAGCTGACCGCCTTGTTGTAGCGGTTGACCGCCGAGTTCAGCGCCGTACCGACCGCGTCGACATGGCTGCCCATCGTGGCCAGCCGGGTGTAGAACTCGCGGGCCAGCTCCTGCACCTCGCGCGCGTTGCGGGCCAGCGCATCCTGCCGCCAGGCGTAGCCGACCGTGCGCAGCAGTGCGACCAGCGTCGACGGCGTCGCGATCACCACGTTCCGCCCGAAGGCGTGCTCGAGCAGGCCGGGCTCCTGCTGCAGCGCCGCGTCGAGGAACACGTCCGCCGGCACGAAGCAGACGACGAACTCGGGGCTCGGGTCGAACCGCTCCCAGTACGCCTTGGCCGCCAGCTGGTCGACGTGCGTACGCAGGTGCCGGGCGTGCGCCTTGAGCCGGGCCTCCCGGGTCGCCTCGTCCCTGCGCCTCGGACGCCTCCAGGAAGCCGGAGAAGGCGACCTTCGAGTCGACCACCACGTTCTTGCCGCCGGCCAGGTGCACGACCAGGTCGGGGCGGAGCAGGCCGTCGACGGTGCTGCTGGTCGGCTGCTCGGTGAAGTCGCAGTGCTCCAGCATGCCGGCGGCCTCCACCACCCGGCGCAGCTGCAGCTCGCCCCAGCGCCCGCGGACCTGCGGCGCGCGCAGGGCGGTGACGAGCTGCGCGGTCTCGGTGCGCAGCTGCTCCGAGGTCTGGCGCATGGTGGCGACCTGCTGCAGCAGGGAGGCGTACGCGCCCTCGCGGCCGCGCTCGACCTCCCGGATCTGGGCCTCGACCTTGCCGAGCGTCTCCTTGATCGGCCCGACCAGGCCCTCGATCGCCTGCTGGCGCTTGTCCAGGTCGCCGCCGGCCTCGGTGGTCGCCTGCTTCAGCCTGGCCTCGGCCAGCCGGACGAACGCCTCGTTGTTGCGGGCCAGCGCCTCGCCGGACAGCGCCGCGAACGCCTCCCGCAGCCGCTGCTCGCCGGCCCGCTCGGCGTCCAGCGCGGCGGCCGACGCCGCGGCTTCGGCTTCGGCCATGCGGGCGCGGTCCTCGGCCCGGTCCTTGTCGGCGCGCAGCCGATCGGCTCCGGCGCGCAGCGCGTCCCGTTCGGCCACGGCCCGCGCCGCACCGCCCCGGCCCAGCGCGAGACCGGCGACCAGGCCGACCACCGCGGTCAGCGCGGCCAGCAACAGCGTGGTGACGTCCACCGTGGCATGGTCACACCGGCCGCCCGCCATCCCGGTCAGGCCGCCCGGCGCGTCGCCGGGTCCGGACCGAGACCTGCCGGGTCCGTAGACTGGACTGTCGTGGCACTCACCATCGGCATCGTCGGCCTGCCCGAACGTCGGGAAGTCGACCCTGTTCAACGCGCTGACCAAGAACTCCGTGCTCGCCGCCAACTACCCGTTCGCGACGATCGAGCCCAACGTCGGCGTGGTGGGCGTGCCGGATCCCCGGCTCGACGAGCTGGCCGAAGCTGTTCGACAGCGCCCGTACGGTCCCGGCGACGGTGTCGTTCGTCGACATCGCCGGGCTGGTGCGCGGCGCGAGCGAGGGGCAGGGGCTCGGCAACAAGTTCCTCGCCAACATCCGTGAGTCCAACGCGATCTGCCAGGTGATCCGGGCCTTCGGCGACCCGGACGTGGTGCACGTCGAGGGTCAGGTCTCGCCGAAGGACGACATCGAGACGATCAACACCGAGCTGATCCTGGCCGACCTGCAGACCGTCGAGCGGGCGCTGCCCCGGCTGGAGAAGGAGGCCCGGCTGCGCAAGGACCGCGCGCCGGTGCTCGCCGCCGTCCAGAGTGCACGGTCCATCTTGGACAGTGGGCAGACGCTGTCGTCGGCCGGCGTCGACCTCGAGCCGCTGCGCGAGCTGTCCCTGCTGACCACCAAGCCGTTCCTGTACGTCTTCAACGTCGACGAGGAGGCGCTGGCCGATCCGTCCACACTGGACTCGCTGCGGGCGCTGGTCGCGCCGGCCGAGGCGGTGTTCCTGGACGCGAAGGTGGAGTCGGAGCTGATCGACCTGCCGGCGGCGGACGCGGCCGAGCTGCTCGCCTCGATCGGCCAGGACGAGCCCGGCCTCGACCAGCTGGTCCGGGTCGGCTTCCGCACGCTCGGCCTGCAGACGTTCCTCACCGCCGGGCCGAAGGAGGCCCGCGCCTGGACGATCCCGATCGGCGCGACCGCCCCCGAGGCGGCCGGCGTGATCCACACCGACTTCCAGCGCGGCTTCATCAAGGCCGAGATCGTCTCCTACGACGACCTCATGGCCGCCGGCTCCATGCAGGCCGCCCGCGCCGCCGGCAAGGTCCGCATCGAAGGCAAGGACTACGTCATGCACGACGGCGACGTCGTCGAGTTCCGCTTCAACGTCTGATCCTGGCTGTTTCCGCAGGTCACAGGGGATGCGCCCCTCGCCCGCTGCACCGTCACGACGTCCCACCGCCGAAGGGAAGGTCTACTGCGCCGCCGTGCTGGACTCACCCTGGCGGGTGGACACCCGATCACTCGATACTTGGGCCCTCGGACACGCACGTTTCCGAGCGGCTCACCGCAACGGTGCGGCGAGCGCCTGACCGATCGGAGTCTCCAGTGACCGAACCTGCGAAGCCGGTCCAGCTGACCGTCATCGACACGAACACCGCCCCGTGGGAGTACTTCCCCATCGAGTACATCAAGGCGAACCTGGAGCACGTCCCGCTGGTGGACGACCCCGACACCGGGATGATGGTTCTCAAGATGGTCTACCGGGCCGGGTTCACGAACCCGTGGCACAGCCACCCCTGCGCCCACGGCATCTACGTGCTCGAAGGCGCGTTGAACACCCATCAGGGTCGGTACCCGGCCGGGAGCTTCGTGTGGTTCCCGGAAGGCGGCATCATGGAGCACGGTGCGACCCAGGACGAGGACTGCACATTCCTGTTCATCACCAACAAGCCGTTCTCCATCCACTACGTCGGCGACGAGAGCGACCCGGATGCCCCGAGGGCTTAGATCGCGCTTCGGCTGGCATCGAGGTGATCCTCGGTGTCAAGGGCCCGGCCGGGGCTTGCTTCGCCGTGTCGGGCCCGCCTGGCGTGGGCCGTCTCCAGCTCGGCCCGCCGGGCGGCCCCCGACACCGTCCCAGCTGTGACTCGCCGGAAAGCACCCCGGCACTGTCCACAGTGGACGCCCCCCAGTCCGCAGCTAGTCCGCAGGAGCAGGGCCGGCTAGCGCATGACAGATGAGGCCAGTGGCGGGTCACTCGTAGGCGTCTTCGCTGGTCAGGGCGTGTGTTCGGGACCACTCGTACAGGTCGCAGACCTGTCCGCGGGATCCCGGAGACGTTCCGGGTTCAACGTCTGATCCTGGCTGGGCCAGGTCGCGAGATTCCAGGGCGGACACATGGGAAACTCACAGGAGAATGCATAGCGTTCCCACAGGAACAAAGTTCCTACTACTCACGTCCCCTGTTTACACGCCCTGATCAACGACGCCGGCTGTGATTTTACCGCGTATTCGATCATGCTCCGATGGACGCGCACCGCGCAGCGGAGGCAAGCGGTAAATCAAGTGGTTCGGCTCGGGCCAGGGAGCCCCGGACCGGCGGCTCAGGGCGGACAGCGGTTCCGACCAGCGGGCCCGCAGCCAACGGGGAGGAACCCTAGCAATGCGCAAGCGCACCATTGCCGTTGTGGCCGTTGCGGCCACTGTCGGCATCCTGACCGCGGTCGGTAATGCGGCCGACGGCGACACCACGGCCGGCACCGGTACGGCTGCCGCGGACACCCCCGCGCCGGCCCCTGGCACGTCCTTGCCGGTTGAGCCGGCGCAGGTCGAGGAGACCACCCCGCCCCCGGCGCCGGCGGTCACGCGGCCTCCCCATCCCTCCACCCGTCCACCCACAACCAAGCCGGCACCGGCGCTCACCGTCCAGATTGTCAGCCTGCCGCCGACCGGCCAGGGCAACCTCGTCACGGCTACCGTCCGGACCGCGCCGGCTGCGGACTGCGCTATCGACGTCGAATACAAATCAGGACCCGCCACTGCAGCTGGTCTGGATCAGAAGACCGCATCGGGCTCCGGCACTGTGCGGTGGACCTGGAAGGTCGGCACCAGGACCACCCCAGGAGACTGGCCGGTCACCGTGACCTGTGCGTATCGCGCAGCCAGCGAAAGCGACCAGCGGCCCCTCACCGTGCTCGACACCGGCAAGGCTGGCTGAGCCATTCACCACTCGGACTCGGGACGCTCGTCAGGAGGCTGATCGACGGTGCTACCGGCGCGGGCCGTCCGGAAGCGAGCGGACCGGTGAGCGCGCCGGACGAGTGGGCGCGGATTCGATCAACTCGTGGATCGCAGGCCCCAACGCTGAGCGTCCCGGCCGGCCCTCGGGATAGGTCCGGCCGGGTGCGCTGAGCGTCAGGACATCTGGCGCCAGATGGAAGGGGAAGTAACGTGAGTAGCTACGTGCGACGCACGAAGCCAGACGGCGGACACGTGTGGGTCGGGCCGATCCGGTCCGCCGGGCAGGCCGAGAAGGAGCGCGCGGCGTGGGAGTCGGCGGGGCAGCCGGCGGCGGTGTTCCCGTCGTCGCCGGAGGTGCGGGCGCTGGTGCGTCTATGGGAGCAGTCCGTGCGGGGTGCGCGGCGATGAGCGGGACGCCGGCGGGACCGGCCACGGGCCAGCGGGCAGCCGTCCACATGCGACGCCTCGCAACTCCGCCATCGGATCCTCACCCGGGGCGGCAGAAAGCAACCGAGTCCCGGCCGAGCGGCTGCAGCACACGAGCATTCGCGGCTTAGACTGCGATCATGCCCGGCCGACCCGAGGCAGCTGCACGCTGGCCCGAGCATCTTCCGGTCGGCGCCGTACGCTTCGGCCGTTCGAGCGCCCACTACGAGCAGGCCGTCGAGTTCTACCGCGACCTGGTCGGGCTGCCGGTGCTCGAGAGCTTCGGGGCAAGCTACGGCGAGGACGGCACGATCTTCGGCCTTCCCGACAGCTCCGTGCAGCTGGAGATCGTCCGATCGACTGTGCCGGCGGTCCGGGCTGATCGCATCGACATGCTGGTGTTGTACCTGCCCGACGTGGCGGCCCAGGAGCGGTTGATCGCCAGGATGGCGGCTGCCGGTGTGGAACCGACGTCGCAACACCCCTATTGGCAGGCGAACGGCGGCGTGACCTACCAGGATCCGGACGGGCGCGAGGTCGTACTCGCGTCCTGGGTCTACGGGCGCGACCGGACCTGACACACCTTCCAGCCGGCGGCGACTCTCTCCGTACCGGCCGCCGCATAAGCCCGTGTCTGGACCCGGCTTGCCACCGCTGGTCGTGGGCAGACCGTTCTGGCGATCCCGCTCCGACGGGGGGAGCGGGATCGCGCATCTTTGCTCGTCCTCATGGGTACGCTCCCACGGCAGCGACCCGCTCCCGGGTCCCCCCGTGCCCGGGGCGGGTCGCCTCTGCTCGATGGCGTGCCCGGTTGCGGCAAGCGCCCTCGCCGGGCCCCGTCAGGCGAACGTCACCGTCGAGCCCGGGCGGGTCGGGCGAGGGACAGGGTCCAGAGACTGCCGGCGAGGGCGACCCCGGCGGCTGCGGCGAACGTCCACGGGAGTCCGGCGTTCTCGGCGAGCAGGCCGAGCAGGATGGGACCGCCGCCGAGGCCGAGGTCGAGAGAGGCGCTGACGGTCCCGGACGCGGCTCCGCGCTCCTCGGGGGCCGCGGTCGCGAAGACTGCGGAGAAGAACGCCGGCGTGCTGAACGTGACGCCGAGGGCCAGCAACGCCGTACCGGTGATCAGCCCGGCCCCGGTGCCCCAGACAGCGGCCACGGTCAGGCCGGCCGCGATGACGGCCAGAGCGGCGGCGCCCAGCGGAAGGGACGGCAGCCGGTCCGGGATCCTGGCGAACGCGATGCGGCCGATCACGACGATGCTGCCGTACGCGAACAGCGGGAGGCTCGTGGTCGCCAGGCCAACCGTGTCGGCCCGCAGCGTCGCGAAGGCCAGGAATCCGCCCATGGCCAGCACTGACGTGAAGAAGCCGAGAGCGACCGGCAGCGCCTTCCGGTGGATCAGGCGCGCGGGCGGGTGCGCGGCCGACCGGCGGGTCCCGGTCTCTGCCATTCCTCCCGCGACCACGGCCGCGAGTAACGCCAGGACGCCCGCGGCCGACCAGGCGGAGGTGAAGCCGAGGGTCCTGACCAGGACCTCGCCCAGCGGCGGCCCCAACGCGAGGCCCAGGTACAGGCCGAGCGAGTTGTAGCTGAGTGCCTCGCCCAGCCGGCTGGCCGGCGCGAGGTCGGCGACGGCCGCGAACGACGCGACGAAGAACGCCGCCTCGGCGACACCGAGCATGAGGCGGAGGGCGACGACCAGAGCTAGGGACTGGACGAAGGCCGTCATGAGCATGGCCGTGGCGCACAGCAGGGCGCCCCCGAGCAGCAGCGGCCGGCGTCCCACGGTGTCGGACAGCCGCCCGGCGAACGGACGCAGCACCAGTGCGGTGACGGCGAAGGCCCCGAACGCCAGCCCGGCGCCCGACGTGTCCGATCCCACCGGACCGGTGACGTAGAACGGGAGGGCGTAGATCGCGACCCCCGCCGCGGTGAAGTAGGCGAGATCGGCCAGCGCCAGCCGCACGAACGCGGGCGTGACGAGCCGTTCGGGTGCGGAGCGGGTCGGGGACGCTGGTGCGGTCTGCCTGGTCATGCCGCGAGCGTCGGCCTCTGCCGGCGCCGGGACATGGGTTGACCTACCCAGGTTTGTCGAGCAGCCCGTGCTCCATCGCGTAGAGCGCGGCGGCCGCCCTGGAGGTGGCACCGATCTTCAGATAGATGTCCTGGACGTGGTGCTCGGCCGTTCGGGGCGAGATCACCAGACGTCGCGCGATGTCCCGGTTGGACATGCCTTCCGCCAACAGCCGGAGCACCTCGACCTGCCGCTGCGTCAGGCCGGACGGGCGGGCGCGCCGCGTTCCGGTTGCGAGGCCGGCTGCCTGCAGCACACCCGCGAGCGTCTCCCCGTCGAGGCGACCGGCCCTGGCCTCCGCCCGCAGCCGTTCGGCCGCCTGCTCGGTGGACAGCGCGGGCCGGTGCGGGCGGCCTTCGACCAGGGTCCGGTAGGCGTCGGCGGCGGCGAGCACGCGCGAGCACGTGGACAGCTGCGCGGCCATCGCGCCGCGGTGGTAGCCGCTGCCGTCGCAGCGCTCGTGATGTTGCCCGGCCAGCTTCGCCACCTCGGCCAGCTGGGGGACCCGGGCGAGGACCCGCTCGCTGTAGTACGGATGCAGCCGGGCCTGGTCGCGCTCGGCGACGCTCAACGGCGCCGGCTTGTCCCAGATGCGGCTGGAGACGCCGACCCGCCCGAGATCGTGCAGGTACCCGGCGATGCGCACGGTCCGGACCTGCTCGTGCAGACCCAGCTTCTGTGCGCCGGCGGCGGCAAGGTCGCCCACACCGGCGGAGTGCCCGTGCAGGTTGGGGCTCTTCAGGTCGACGAGGTGTCCGAACGTCCGGGCCAACGCCTCGGACTCCTCGTCGTCGACGAGCCGCACCGGGTCGGGTTCCGACCCGAGCACGCACTCGTACGCGTCGACGTGGTCGAGGTCCGCCAGGAGCTCCCCGGCCCGGTCGACGAAGACGCCGGCGAGGTCGGGGTCGAGGTAGCTGCCCGCGCGCCGGCGTATCTCGGAGACGGCCGCTTCGGCCCCTGCGTGCACGGCGAACAGCACGGCGGTCGCGGCAACCTGCATGATCCGGCAGCTCAACGGGATGGCCTGTCCGGCTGCGGCGGGCACACCCCTGCCGTTCCACATCGTCATCCCGTGGAACAGGCCGTCCTGCACGGAGGCGGGCAGGCCGAGCTGCCGGGCCGCGTCCCGGGCCACCTCGCAGGTCGCCGCGGGGCCCTCGGTGGAGAACCGCCTGCCCGCGGTAACCGTGGTGGCCAGCACCCTCGGCCTGGGCGTCCCGGTCGAGGCCGCGACCCCCGAGACGAACGTGCGCCACACGTCTTTCGGGTCCGAGAAGTCGGTCAGGAACGCCAGCCGCGTCGAGACGAGGTCGTCGCCCCAGACGCGGGCGCTCTCGTGCGAGTACGCCGTGCAGCCGAGGTGCTGGAGCAGCGCGGTGTAGAGGACGTCGCCGACCTCGGTGTCCGCGCACCCCGCGGCCCGGGCGAGCCGGGTCGCCACCACGCATCGCTTGAGCGACTCCTCGAGAGGAGCGCCCGCGCCGAGGTCGGTGGCGAGCGACAGGCCGGCAAGGACCGCCAGCATGCGGAACACGGGATCACCGTGGCACATCCGAGGTCGCCCGGGGACCGATCGAGCCTGGCCGGGGCGGGGTGGGAATCATGGGGAGTATGCGGACCCGGGCATTGGGTGGGGTGGACTTCGCGGCGGACATCGGGGAGCGGTGGTTCGAGGACTACGTGGTGGGGGCGGTGTACGAGTACGGGTACCTGGAGGTCAGCGAGGAGGAGATGCTCGGGTTCGCGCGGCGGTTCGACCCGCAGCCGATCCACGTCGATCCCGAGTTCGCGGCCGGCGGGCCGTACGGCGGCTTGATCGGGAGCGGGTGGCACTCGGCGGGGCTGGCGATGCGGCTGCTCGCCGACCACTACCTGTCCCGGGTCGCCAGCCTCGGCTCGCCGGGAGTGGACGAGCTGCGCTGGCAGGTCCCGCTCCGCCCCGGCGACACCGTCCGGCTGCGTACGACGATCGTCGAGACCCGCCCGTCCCGCTCCAAGCCCGACCGCGGCGTCGTGATCACCGACACGGAGTTGATCAACCAGCACGACGGCCGCCCGATCACCTTCCGTGCCGCCAATTTCCTCCTCCGTCGACCTCGCTGAGGCTCAGCCGAGCCGCGTCCACTCGTCGCAGCCGGTCGTCTGGAACATCTTGTCGGTCTTGTGGATCGTGACCACGGACGGACCGGCCGAGTTGTTGTTGGCGATGATCCCGTCCAGCGGGTCGTCGGTCGACAGCCGGGCCCAGTAGCAGTTGCCGGAGTCCGGCGTCCCCGACTTGTACGTACCGGGCTGCACGTCGGACCCGCCGCTGGTGCACCGCGTGGTCGTCCCGACGGGTTTACGCTCCGTCGGGGACAAGTCGAGCGGAGGTTCGATGAGCGTTCGGCGTCTCGACCGACATCCCGGGCTTCAGCATCGATCGCGTCGCGGCCGCGGCCGGCGACGATCCCGACGTCCTTCGCCTGGAGAACCTCGACACCGACATTCCGCCGCCGGCGGCCGCCATGGACGCGACCCGGGCGGCCATCGGCGAAGACGAGGCGAACAGCTGGCTTCCTTTCACCGGCCGCGACGATCTGAAGGATGCCGTCGCGGCGTTCATCGATCGCCGTGGCGGCCCTCGCTACGACGGCCGCCGGGAGGTCGTCATCGTGCCGGGTGAGGGGGTGGCGATGCTCGACGCGTTGTACTGCGTCGCGGACCCGGGCGACGAGGTCATTCTGACCGACCCGACCTACGCGGGCATGATCAACCGTGTCCGCCTCGTCGGCGCCGTCCCGCGCCTCGTGCCGCTGCGCGTCGTCGACGGCTGGTGGCGCCTCGACCTGGACGCCCTCCGTGCCGCGGTGACCGATCGGACGCGTGCCATCTTCGTCAACAACGCGTCCTTCCCCAGCGGCTGGGTCGCCTCCCGCGAGGAGTGGGAGGCGATCGCGGACCTGGTGACAAGCCGCGATCTCCGGCTCGTCTACTGGGCCAGCTACGAGGGCGTGCTGTTCGACGGCCGGGAGATCATCCATCCGGCCGCCCTGCCCGGCATGCGCGACCGTACGGTGACGGTGGGCGACGTCCTGGCGGAGCAGCGCATGATCGGCTGGCGGATTGGCTGGGTGGTCGCGCCGGGTGACCTCGCCGACGACGTCGCCCGCGTACACATCTACAGCGGGCTGCTGGCCAGCGGTTTCGCCCAGATCGGGGCGCGGGTGGCACTCCAGCAGCCGCCCGACGACCTGGCGGCCGCGAACGCCGAATGGCAGCGCCGCCGCGACGAGACGATCCGGCAGCTCGACGGCCTTCCGGCCGTACCCGCGGCCGGCGGCTGGTCGCTTCTCCTCGACGTCGCCGCGCTCGGCCTCGACGGCCGCGAGGTGTCGGATCGCCTGCTCGAGCAGAAGGTCGCGGCGACACCGATGCGCGGCTGGGGCGGCGAGGTCGCCGACCGTCACGTCCGCTTCGTGTTCAGCAACGAGCCGGTGGAACGGCTGGCCCTGCTCGGCGACCGTGTCCGCCGGGCCCTCGCCGTCGCGGGCTAGCTCCCTCCTGGTCGCGTCCCGGCCAGCGACTGATCAGCTCCGGTCTAGCTGCGGGCGTCTATTTGTTGGAGGGACCAGGTGTTGCCGTCGGGGTCGGCGAAGAAGGCGAAGCCGACGTTGTTGAGGGCGTCGTCGTCGCGGGCCGGCCGGCGCGAGCCATCGCGGTCGTAGACCTGCACCTCGCCGATCTCGACCCCGCGGCCGGCCAGCTCGGCCCGGGCGGCGCGGATGTCCCGCACCACCAGCTGCAGCCCGCGCAGCGATCCCGGCGCCATGTCGGTGGTGCCGAGCACGATCGAGCAGCCCGACCCGCGCGGGGTCAGCTGCACGATCCGGACCGACCCGATCGCCGTGTCGTGGTCGAGTGCGAACCCCATCTTCCCCGCGTAGAACTCCCTCGCCCGGTCCACATCGGACACCGGCACGCACACCACTTCGAGCGTCCACTCCATCTCAGGAGGCTAGGGCATCTCGACCGTCCGGACGGCGCGACGCTGGCGACTACGCCAGGTCGAGCTGGGCGAGCTCGCCGCGGGAGGTGACCCCGGCCTTGGTGAAGATGTTCCGCAGGTGGAAGGCGACGGTGCGTGGCGACACCCAGCACTGGGCGGCGATGTCCTTGTTCGACATGCCCTGGCGGACCAGCTCGGCGACCTGGCGTTCCATCGGGGTGAGCGTCAGCAGCGTGGACGGGTCGCGCTTGCGGGCGGTCTCCCCGGACGCGCGCAGCTCCTGGGTCGCGCGGGCGGCCAGCGGCTCGGCGCGCAGGTCCTCGAACGTCTCCAGCGCGGCCCGCAGGTGGGTGCGCGCGTCGACGCGGCGCTGGGAGCGGCGCAGGAACTCGCCGTACGCGAGGTGGGTCCGGGCCCGGTCGTACGGGCGGCCGCCGCGGCGTGCGGCGTGGTGGGCCAGGGCGCTGTCGAACAGGGCGGGTGCGTCGGCGGGTTCGGCGAGCAGGGCGCGGCCGTGGTCGACGGCGGCGAGCGCCCACGGCCATCGGGTGCCCTCGGCGAACGGGGACCAGCTCCTTCACCCACGCCGCGGCCTGCTCGCGGTCGCCGGCGCGGACGGCGGCGTCGATGCGGTCGAGGGCGGCGAGGCGGCCGAGCGTGCTCAGCCGGATGCTGCCGAGGTGGTGCAGCGCGGCCCGGGTGTCGCCGTCGTGGGCGGCGCGGGTGCCTTGCGCCCACCGCATGAGGTCGTGGACAGGGTCGGCGAGGACACCGAGCGGCTGCCGGGCCGCGGCGTCGAGGTCGGCGAGGCGCTGGTCGTACTCGGCGGCGGGTCGGCCTTGGAGGGCGGCGAGCAGCGTGAGCCAGCCGAGCGGGGCCGCGCCGAGCGGCCGCTGCCCGGCGCTGGCGCTGAGCGAGAGCGCCTCCTCGGCGCTGCCGCGCAGCTGCGGTCCACCGGCCGGTGACGAGCTGGGTGAAGCCGAGCCGGGGCAGCGCGTACAGGACGAGCATGCCGGCGCCGGCGTCCCGGGCGCCGGCGACCATCGCGGTGAAGCAGCGGCGGTGGGCCTCGTCGTCGCCGAGGTGCAGGGCGGCGTTGCCGAGGTGGGACAGCAGGTCGAGGTCGGCGACGTCGGCGCCGGCGTCCAGCGCGGCCCGCAGCGACGCCAGGCCGTGCGCCCACTCGTGCGCGGATGCGCTGGGTGAGGGCGCGCAGCAGGTGGCCGAGGCAGCGGGTCCGCGGCGGTGTCGCTCGGCGGTGGCGCCGGCGGCGAGGGCGGTCGCGTCGAGGGTGGTGCCGCTGTCGGCGCCGTAGGTGCTCAGCAGCGCCGCGGCGACGGCCAGCTCGAGCGCGCGGGTCGGGTCGTCGGCCGTGCACGGCGCGGGCGGCGGCGGCGAAGATGCGGTGCGCGTCGGTCGCGGACCCGACGTTGACCTCGATGCGGCCGCGGAGCCGGTCGATGTCGGCGCGCAGCACCCGGTCGTCGGCGAGCTCGCGCGCGGCCGCGGACAGGCGTGCGCGCCGGCGTGGTCTGCCCGGCCGCCCACGCGTTGCGGGCGGCGGCGAACAGGTGGGCGGCGCGGGGCTGCTCGCCGGCGGTCAGCTCGGCGGCGCGCTCGTAGGCGGCGGAGGCGGCGGCGTATCCGCCGCGTCGTTCGGCGCGCGCGCCGGCCGCGGTCGAGGTCGGCGACGACCGCCTCGTCGGGGCTGTCGACGGCGGCGGCCCGGTGCCAGGCGTACCGGTCCGGGTCGTCGCCGGGGTCGAGGGCGTCGGCCAGCGCCCGGTGCGCTTCGCGGCGTTCCCTGCTGGTCGCGGCCTGGTACACCGCGGACCGGACCAGCGGGTGCCGCACCCGCACGGTGTCGCCGTCGACGACCAGCAGCCCGGACCGTTCCGCGGCGTCGAGGGCGCCGGGCTCGACGCCGAGGACTGCGGCGGCCGCGGCGCACCGTCGCGACCTGACCGGAGTCGTCGGCGGCGGCGACCAGCAGCAGGGTCTGCACCGGCGGCGGCAGCCGGCGGCACCGGTCCAGGAAGACGCGTTCGATGCCGGCGGTGAGGTGCAGCTGGGCGGGCATCGGCGCGGCGCCGGCCAGCTGCTCGCCGGCTGAGCGTGGTCGGGAGCTCGACGAGGGCGAGCGGGTTCCCGGCGGCCTGGGCCATCAGCCGGTCCGCGACCTCGTCGGGCACGCGCGGCCCCGGCCGCCTCGGTGAGCAGCGCGCGGGCAGCTGCGCCGGTCAGCGGCGCCAGCGCCGACGGCGGGGACGCCGTCGGGTGCGAACGTGCGGCCCTCGCCGTCGCGGGCGGCGAACACGACCGCGACCCGGTCGGCGCCGAGCCGCCGCGAGGCGACCAGCACCGCGTCCGCGGTGGCCTGGTCGAGCCACTGCGCGTCGTCGATGACGCACAGCACGGGCGCGTCCTCGGCGGCCTCGGTGAGCATCGACAGGGTCGCGAGCGCCACCAGGAACGGCTCGCACCGTGCCGTCGTCCTCCTGGCCGAACGCGGCCCGCAGCGCGCGGGCCTGCGGGGCCGGGAGCCGGTCGAGGAGGCCGAGGACAGGACGCAGCAGCCGGTGCAGCGCGGCGAACGCCAGCGGCGCCTCGGACTCCACGCCCTGCGTGCGCAGCACCCGCACGTCGCTGCCGGCGTTCGCGACGAGGTCCTCGAGCAGCGCGGACTTCCCGACGCCGGGCTCCCCGTGCAGCAGCAGCGTTCCGGCCCGGCCGTCGCGGGCGCCGTCGAGGAGCGCGGCGAGGCGAGCCCGCTCGGCGTCCCGCCCGTGCAGCACAACCGGGACGCTACGCCCGACTCGAGCGAGCGGCTGCTCTCGGCGGAGCCCGCGCACATTCGCCGGGGCGACCCTTCCGAATCGCCACGACCGTTGGTACCTCGGCGCGG
The DNA here is from genome assembly GCA_963770145.1 of uncultured Actinomycetota bacterium. Taxonomy (GTDB): domain Bacteria; phylum Actinomycetota; class Actinomycetes; order Mycobacteriales; family CADCTP01; genus CADCTP01. The sequence goes on from CAVYOJ010000015.1 coordinate 355,223, forward strand.
AACCCGGTCATTCGGCCGGGGCGACCAGCGGGCCTCGCGCCCAGGCTCAGCACGCACCTCCCGCCCGGCTGGCAGCTCCAACTACCGGAAGCGAGACCGTCATGACGACGCCAACGCCCACTCCCACCCCGACCGGCCCGCCCATCGGCCTGCGCACCTCGTGGGCCGTCCTCGCCCTCGCCCTCACCGCCCAGATCCTGGTCGTCCTGGACATCTCCGTCGTCAACACCGCACTGCCGGCCATCGGGCAGTCGCTGCGCCTGGGCGGCAGCGACCTGCAGTGGCTCGTCACCGCCTACCTGCTGCTCTCCGGCGGCGGCCTGCTGCTCGGCGGCCGGATCGCCGACCTGCTGCCGCGCCGCCGCGTGTTCCTCACCGGCATGGCCATCTTCACCAGCGCCTCCCTGGTCAGCGGGTTCGCCGGCAACGCCGCCGAACTCATCGCCGCCCGCGCCACCCAAGGGCTCGGTGCGGCGCTGATGACCCCCGCCGCGCTGTCCCTCGTGATGACCACCTACTCCGGCGCGCAGCGCACCAGGGGCCTCGCCCTGTGGGGTGCGGTCGGAAGCCTCGGCATCGCCGCAGGCGTCCTGTTCGGCGGCGCACTGACCACCTGGGCCGGCTGGCAGCTCATCTTCTGGGTCAACGTCCCCATCGGCGTCGTCGCCCTCGCCCTCGGGCTCAAGGTCCTCCCCAAGGACGTCACCGCCCGCGCCGACCTGCGCCCAGTTCGACCTGCCCGGTGCCCTCACCGTCATCGGCGGCCTGGCTGCCCTGATGTACGGCCTGGCCAGCACCTCGGCGCACGGCTTGCTCTCGGTCCGCGCCCTGGCCGCGTTCGCCGCCTCCGCGGTGCTGCTCGCCGCGTTCGTCCGCATCGAGCGGCGCGCGGCCCGTCCGCTGGTCCCGCCGCACACCTGGAAGGTGACCACTCTGGTGTCCGGCACGACCGTGATGCTCGGCGCGACCGGCCTGCTCGTCGGCACCGTCTTCCTCACCTCCATCTACTTCCAGACCGTGATGGGGTACTCGGCGCTGCGCGCCGGCGTCGCGTTCCTCCCGCTCGCACTGGCCATCACCGCCGGCACCCACCTCGCCGGCAAGCTGCTGACCCAGCACGTCGCCGCGCAACATCGCCGCCGGCGGCCTGGCCCTCGTCACCGCCGGCGCCGCCCTGCTGTCCCTGGTCGGCTCGCACGCGCAGTTCGCGACCGACCTGCTGCCCGGCATGCTCGATCCTCGGAGCCGGCGTCGGCATGGTCTTCGTCGCCGTCACGGTCACCGCGATGGCCGGCATCCCCGCCCAGCACGCCGGCATGGCGTCGGGGTTCCTGATGACCGGTCACGAGGTCGGCGCCGCCCTCGGTGTCGCGGTCCTGTCCGCGGTCGCGACCACCGCCGGCAGCCTCACCGACCCGGCCGGAGTCGTCGACGGCGTTCTCCGCCGCGTTCGTCGCCGCGGCCGTCCTCGCCGACCGTCGTCGGTGTCGTCGCCTACCTGCGGATGCCCGCCGCCCGGATGAGCGGCGCCGCGGCGATGCACATGCACCACTGAGCCGTACGCGGCTGTCGCCACCGGTTCCCCCGGTGGCGACAGCTCGGTCAGCGCGCCAGCCGCCGGAACACCTCCGCGGCGGCCGCTCCGAAGCCGTCCGGCTGTCCGGCGGCGGCGAACGTGCGGCCGACCTCCTCCAGCTCGTACGCCCAGCGCCAGCCGCGCTCGGACCCGGTCCGGGCCGCCTGCTGCGACCGGGTCGGCAACCCGGGCAGGCTCAGCGTCCACTCGGTGAGCAGCTCGTCCTCGACGCCGAGCTCGCGGGCGGTGGCCCGGATGGCGACGAGCAGCGCGGTCGTGCCCTTGGTCCAGGCCGCGTACGTCATCTTCAGCGCCGACGCGTCCGGCACGATCCGCGCCGACAGGTCGGAGCCGGCGAACAGCGCGGCCACCACCGGCGCATCCTGTCCGGACAGGTAGAGCCGGGTGGTGTCGGCCCGGCGCGGCGGCGGCCCGATGATGCCGCCGTCCACGAACCGTCCGCCGACGGTCTCCCGCACCTGCGTCGGCCGTCGCCGGGCTCACCGCGTTGGCGTCCACGTACAGCCCGGAGTAGCCGGCGAACGCCGACGCCACCTCCACCGCCGCGTGCGGCGGGCAGACCGACACGACCACCTCGCACGCGTCCCGCAGCCGCGCGAGCGTGCCGAGGTCGGTGAACCCCTCCGCCCGCGCCCTGGTCGCGTCGCTGCGCCCCGCGGAGGCCCACCCGACCTCGGTCCCGCGCGCCACCAGCACGCTCCCGACCGCAGCGCCCATCGACCCCGGATGCACGATCCCGATCATGGCGCGACCGTAACGCGCCGGCGACGATGCCGCCGGTGGCGCTCAGCGACCGGACTGGATGTAGCCGATCAGCTGGTCCCGGTCGGCCTCGAGCTCGTCGATGCGGCTCTTCACGACATCGCCGATGCTGATGATCCCGGCCATCCGGCCGCCGTCGGTGACCACCGGCACGTGCCGGATCCGCCGCTCGGTCATCAGCCGCATCATGTCCTCGACCGTGTCGCCGGGGGCGGTGACCACGACGTCCGCGGTCATCACGGTTGAGATCGGCGCGTCGAGCACCGCGGCTCCAGCGGTGCGCAGGGCTCGGACCACGTCCCGCTCGGAGACGATCCCGTCGACCCCGCCGCCGGCCGAGACGACGACCGCGCCGATGCGGTGCTCGGCCAGCAGGTCGAGCAGGGTGGCGACGGTGGTCTCGGGCGGTGCGCTGGTCACTGCGCTGCCCTTGCGCTTGATCAGGTCACTGACGAGCACGCCGACCTCCTGACCGTGAAGAGATCACCAGACTACGGCCGGTAGCACGCGCGGGGGAGTGCCTAGGATCCAGGGGTGAGCGGGGTGCGGCGGTTCCGGCTGCCACGCTGGCTGCAGTGGGGCGCCGGGCTCGCGGCCACCGTGTTCGCGATCGAGTATTTTGTCCTCCCGCAGATCGCCGGTGCGCGCAACGCGCTGCACACGCTCGGCGACGTGAAGCCGGCGTACCTGGTCATCGGTACGGCGCTGGAGATCCTGTCCGTGGTCGCGTACGCGGCGCTGACCCGGTCGGTGCTGCCGGCGAAGGGTCGGCCGAGCTTCTGGACGCTGCTGCGCATCGACACCACCACGCTCGGGATCAGCCACATCGTGCCCGGCGGGGCCGCCACCGCCAGCGCCGTCCGGTTCCGGCTGCTGCACGTCCACGGCGTCGCCGGGCCGGATGCGGCGCTCGGCGCGGCGGTGCAGGGCGTCGGGTCCGCGATCGTGCTCAACGTGCTGCTCTGGATCGGCCTGGTCGTGTCGATCCCGGTGCGCGGATTCAACCCGCTCTACACGACCGCGGCGATCGTGGGCGCGTTCCTCGTCGCCAGCGGGGTGATCGCGGTCATCCTGCTCACCCGCGGCCAGGAGTCGTCGGTGCGCTTCGTCCGGGCCGTCGCCCGGCGGATCCCGTACCTCACCGAGGACACGGTCGAGCGGTACGTCCGGATCGCCGCGGCCAGGCTGCGCGAGCTGGCCAAGGACCGCCGGATGCTCGTGCAGGCCGTGGTCTGGGCGACGCTGAACTGGCTGCTGGACGCGGCGGCGCTGTGGGTGTTCATCGCCGCGTACGGCTTCCAGCTCGGGCTGGACGGGCTGATCGTCTCGTTCGGGCTGGCCAACGTGATCGCCGCGCTGCCGCTGACGCCGGGCGGGCTCGGCCTGGTCGAGGGGGTGCTGGTGCCGACGATCGTCGGCTTCGGCGCACCGCGCAGCGTCGCGTTGCTGGGCGTGATCTCGTACCGGCTGGTGAACTTCTGGATGCCGATCCCGGCCGCGGGGCTCGCGTACCTGTCGCTGCGGGCGGGGTCGCTGCGGCTGCCGGAGAGCTGGCAGCAGCTGGTCAATCGGTCCCACGACGAGGCGCGGTCAGCCGATGAGCCGCGGTCAGACGACGACGCGCCGCAGCACCCGTGACTCCCAGGGCCGCAGCGTGCCCGTCCCCGGCGTGCCGTGCGTGCCGAGCAGCAGCTCGGCCGAGGCCCACGGCGCCGGCTCGGGCAGCTCGACCGCGGCCGGCGAGCCGGACACGTTGCAGAGCACCAGCAGCTCGGTCGACTCCAGCCGGCGGGTGAACGCGTACACCTGGCGGTCCTCCGGCAGCAGCATGGTGAAGTCGCCGAGCGCGACCGCCGGCTCGTCGTGCCGCAGCGCGATCAGCCGCTTGTAGTGCGCCAGCACCGAGTCCGGGTCGCTTCCGCTGGGCGGCCGCGTTGATCTCGGTGTGGTTCGGGTTGACCGGCAGCCACGGCGTGCCGGAGCTGAACCCGGCGTTGGCTGAGGCGTCCCACTGCATCGGCGTGCGCGCGTTGTCCCGGCTGGCCTCCCGCAACCCGGCCAGCACCAGCTGCCGGGTCGGCGCCGCGGGCGACCGCGTCCGCGTAGTGGTTGACCGACTCGATGTCGCGGAACTCGGCGATCCCCGACCATGGGTAGTTCGTCATGCCGAGCTCCTCGCCCTGGTACACGTACGGCGTGCCGCGGTGCAGGTGCAGCAGCGTGCCGAGCGTCTTGGCCGAGGTCGGGCTGCCGTCGCCCCAGCGGGAGACGATCCGCGGCTGGTCGTGGTTGTCCCAGTAGAGGCTGTTCCAGCCGACGTCGGCCAGGCCGGCCTGCCAGCGGCCGAAGCTGGTCTTGAGGTCACGCAGGTCGAGCGGGTGCATGTCCCACTTGGACGCGGTCTGGTCCAGCCCGACGTGCTCGAACTGGAACACCATGTCCACCTCGGCCCGGGCCGGGTCGGTGAACAGCCTGGCCTCGTCCACCGTCACCCCGGGCATCTCGCCGACCGAGAGCAGGTCGGCGTCGGTCAGCACGGCCCGATGCATCTCGCTGAGGAACTCGTGGATCCGCGGCCCGTCGATGTAGTACGCCGACCCGTCGCCGTACGGGACGGTGCCGAGGGCCGGGCCGTCCGGCAGCGCGGCGTCCTTCGAGATCATGTTGATGACGTCCATCCGGAAGCCGTCGACGCCCCGGTCGAGCCACCAGCGCATCATCGCGTACACCGCCTGGCGGACCTCGGGGTTCTCCCAGTTGAGGTCGGGCTGCTTGCGGCTGAACAGGTGCAGGTAGTACTCGCCGGTCCGCTCGTCCAGCTCCCAGGTCGGCCCGGAGAAGAACGAGGCCCAGTTGGTCGGCTCGGCGCCGGGCGCGCCGGGAGTCATGCCGAAGCGCGGCGGCCGCCACCAGTACCAGTCGCGGCGCGGGTCGTCCCGGGACGAGCGTGACGCGACGAACCACGGGTGCTCGTCCGAGGTGTGGTTGACGACCAGGTCCATGACCAGCTTGAGGCCGCGCTCGTGCACGCTCGCCAGCAGCCGGTCGAAGTCGGCCAGCGTGCCGAAGGTCGGGTCGATGTCCTGGTAGTCGCTGATGTCGTAGCCGCCGTCGTCCCACGGCGAGCGGTAGACCGGGGACAGCCAGATCACGTCGACGCCGAGCTCGACCAGGTAGTCCAGCTTGGACTCGATCCCGGCCAGGTCGCCGATCCCGTCGCCGTTCGCGTCGGCGAAACTGCGCGGGTAGATCTGGTAGACGACGGCGCTCTTCCACCACGGCTCGGCCACGCGCACAACCTAGGGTGTCCGCCCGGCGGGCCGGCTCCGGCCGGAATACCTCTGGTACCGAGGTGATTTACTTAGCGGAGGCTAAGCAAGTCGGAAGGTCGCGCATGGCGTACAAGTGGGTCACGTTGTCCAACACCACGGTGGGCGTGCTGCTGGCGACGATCAACCAGTCGATCGTGATCATCTCGCTGCCGGCGATCTTCCGCGGGGTCGGCCTCGACCCGCTGGCTCCGGGCAACACCAGCTACCTGCTGTGGATGCTGATGGGCTACCTGCTCGTGTCCGCGGTGCTGGTGGTCACGCTCGGCCGGTTCGGCGACATGCTCGGCCGGGTCCGCATCTACAACCTGGGCTTCCTGGTCTTCTCGATCGCCGCGGTGCTGCTGTCGGTCGATCCGTTCCATGGGCAGGCCGGCGCGCTCTGGCTCATCGTGTGGCGGGTCGTGCAGGGCGTCGGCGGCGCGATGCTGATGGCCAACTCGACCGCGATCCTCACCGACTCGTTCGGCGCGCACGAGCGCGGCATGGCGCTGGGGATCAACCAGGTCGCGGCGCTGGCCGGCTCGTTCATCGGGCTGGTCGCCGGCGGCCTGCTGTCGGAGTGGAACTGGCGGGCGGTGTTCCTGGTCAGCGTGCCGATCGGCATCGCCGGCACGATCTGGTCGTACGCCTCGCTCAAGGAGACCGCGCGCAGGCAGCGGGTGCGGATCGACTGGTGGGGCAACATCACGTTCGCCGTCGGGCTGACCGCGCTGCTCGCCGCCATCACCTACGGGATCCAGCCGTACGGGGGCCGGACCGAGGGGTGGACCAACCCGCTCGTGCTCGCCGGGCTGATCGGCGGCGCGCTGCTGCTGGTCGCGTTCGTGATCGTGGAGAGCAAGGTCGCGGAGCCGCTGTTCCACCTCGGGCTGTTCCGGATCCGGGCGTTCGCGGCCGGCAACATCGCCGCGCTGCTGTCGTCCATCGCCCGCGGCGGGATGCAGTTCATGCTGATCATCTGGCTGCAGGGGATCTGGCTGCCGCTGCACGGGTACGACTTCGAGCAGACGCCGCTGTGGGCCGGCATCTACCTGCTGCCGCTCACCGCGGGCTTCCTCGCTGCCGGCCCGCTGTCCGGGCGACTGTCCGACCGGCACGGCGCCCGGCTGCTGGCCACCGGTGGGCTGCTGCTCGTCGCGGCGACGTTCCTCGGGCTGCTGCTGCTCCCGGTCGACTTTCCCTACTGGGCGTTCGCGGCGCTGATCGCGCTGAACGGGATCGGCTCCGGGCTCTTCTCGGCGCCGAACACCTCGGCCGTGATGAGCAGCGTGCCGGCCAGCCAGCGTGGCGTCGCGTCCGGCATGCGGGCGACCGCGATGAACGCCGGCACGGTGCTGTCGATCGGGGTGTTCTTCTCGCTGCTCATCGCCGGGCTGGCCCGGTCGCTGCCCTCGACGCTCGGCTCCGGCCTGGCCGCGGCCGGGGTGCCGGCCGACGCGGTCGCCCGGGCCACCGCGCTGCCGCCGGTCGGCAGCGTGTTCGCCGCGTTCCTCGGCGTGAACCCGGTGCAGCAGCTGCTCGGCCCGGACGTGATCGGGAAGCTGCCCGCGGACAAGGCGGCCGAGCTGACCGGCCAGTCGTTCTTCCCCGGGCTGATCTCCGGCCCGTTCCACTCGGGGCTGGTCGTGGTCTTCACCGCGGCCGTGGTGATGTCGGTGATCGCCGCGGCGGTCTCGCTGGCCCGCGGCAAGCGGTACGTCCACACCGACCGGGCGCCCGAGCCGCAGGCGTCGGAGGTGGCCGCCGCGACCGCCCGTTGAGGTTTCCCGGCTGTTCACGGCGCCGGTGACCCATCCGACAGCGCCGGGACCGCCGATTGCTTAGCATCGGCTAAGCGTCTCCGCCCGCTCGACGATCTCGGAAAGGCACGGAATGGCGTACAAGTGGATCGCCCTGTCCAACACGACGCTGGGCATCCTGCTCGCCACGGTCAACCAGTCGATCGTGATCATCTCGCTGCCGGCGATCTTCCGCGGCATCGGGCTGAACCCGCTGGCCCCGGGCAACACCAGCTACCTGCTGTGGATGCTGATGGGCTACCTGCTCGTCTCGGCGGTGCTGGTGGTCACGCTCGGCCGGCTCGGGGACATGCTCGGCCGGGTCAAGATCTACAACCTCGGTTTCGTGGTGTTCACGGTGGCCGCGATCCTGCTCTCAGCGGTGCCGTTCTCCGGCAGCGCCGGCGCGATCTGGCTGATCGGCTTCCGGATCGTGCAGGGCGTCGGCGGCGCGATGTTGATGGCCAACTCGACCGCGATCCTCACCGACGCGTTCTCGCCGTCCGAGCGGGGTATGGCGCTGGGCATCAACCAGGTCGCGGCGCTGGCCGGCTCGTTCATCGGCCTGGTCGCCGGCGGGTTGCTCTCGCAGTGGGACTGGCGGCTGGTGTTCCTGGTCAGCGTCCCGCTCGGCGTGGTCGGCACGCTCTGGGCGTACCGGTCGCTGCGCGAGGTCGTGGTCCGGCGTGTGGTCAGCATCGACTGGTGGGGAAACGTGACGTTCGCGGTCGGGCTGACCGCGATGCTCGCCGCCATCACGTACGGGATCCAGCCGTACGGCGGGCACACCGAGGGCTGGACCAACCCGTGGGTGCTGACCGGGCTGTTCGGCGGGCTCGCGCTGCTCGGGCTGTTCGTGCTCATCGAGTCGCGGGTGTCGAGCCCGATGTTCTCGCTCGGCCTGTTCAAGATCCGTGCGTTCGCGACCGGCAACATCGCCACGCTGCTGTCCTCGATCGCCCGCGGCGGCATGCAGTTCATGCTGATCATCTGGCTGCAGGGGATCTGGCTGCCGCTGCACGGGTACGACTTCGAGCAGACGCCGCTGTGGGCCGGCATCTACCTGCTGCCGCTCACGGTCGGCTTCCTCGCCGCCGGGCCGCTGGCCGGGCGGCTGTCCGACAAGCACGGCGCGCGGATCCTGTCCACGGCCGGGCTGCTGCTGGTCGCGGTGACCTTCCTCGGGCTGCTGCTGCTGCCGATCGACTTCACGTACTGGCAGTTCGCGGTGCTGATCGCGCTGAACGGAGCCGGGTCGGGCCTGTTCGCGGCGCCGAACACCGCCTCGGTGATGAGCAGCGTGCCGGCCTCCGAGCGGGGCGCGGCCGCCGGCATGGGGTCGACGTTCATGACCGCGGGCACGGTGCTGTCGATCGGGGTGTTCTTCTCGCTGCTCATCGCCGGGCTGGCCCGGTCGCTGCCGTCGACGCTCGGCTCCGGCCTGCAGGCGGCGGGGGTGCCGGCCGACGCGGCCCAGCGGGCGGCCGAGCTGCCGCCGGTGGGCAGCGTGTTCGCGGCGTTCCTCGGCTTCAACCCGGTCGAGGCGCTGCTCGGGCCGCAGGTCATCGGCCAGCTGCCGGCCGACCAGGCCGCACGCATCACCGGCCAGGAGTTCTTCCCGCAGCTGATCTCCGATCCGGTGCACTCCGGTCTGGTGGTCGTGTTCCTGGCCGCGGCCGGGCTCGCGCTGGTGGCGGCGGTGGCGTCGGCGCTGCGCGGAGGCCGGTACGTGCACGTGGACGACGTCGCGGCCGTGGTCGAGGACGGTGCGGTGACCGAGACGGCGGCGCCGCCGGTCGCGGCCGAGCCGGAGGACTCGTCGCCCTCGGCGGGTGCGTCGGTGTCCGCCCGGCTGGCACCCTGAGCAGATGACGAGCTCCGGCGGCCCGGTCGTGGCCGAGTCCCGCGCACGGGTCGCAGCGCCGGTCGGCAGCGCCGACGTCGGCATGTCCGACGCCGAGCTGGCCGGCCGGCTGCGGGTCGCGGTCGGGCTGCTGGTGCGCCGGCTGCGGCAGCGCGACCCCGGGCACCTGTCCCCGGCCCAGCTGTCCGCGCTGGTCACGATCGAGGCGGCCGGGCCGGTCCGCAACGGCGACCTGGCCGCGCGGGAGAACGTCGCCGCGCCGACGATGACCAGGATGGTCGGCGCGATGGAGGAGGCCGGGCTGGTCAGCCGCGGGCCGGACCCGTCCGACGCGCGCGGGTCGCTGGTGTCGCTGGCGCCGGGCGGGGCGGCGGCGCTGCGGGCGCTGCGCCGGGAGCGCAACAACATCCTCATCGAGAAGCTGGCCGCGCTGCCGCCGGAGCAGCGGGCCGCGCTGGAGGCCGCGCTGCCCGCGCTCGAGGCCCTGCGCGACGAGTGATCAGCCGGCGCGGACGATCCCGTCGATCGTGCCGGCCAGCTCGACGTCCTTGCCGGTGACGCCGCCGGCCGAGTGGGTGGCGAGGGTGAAGGTCAGCGTCCGCCAGCGGATGTCGATGTCCGGGTGGTGGTCGGCCGCCTCCGCCGCCTCGGCGACCCGGTCGACCACGGCGATCGCGGCCGGGAAGCTGGACAGCTCGGCGGTCCGGGTGATCCCGTCCGGACCGCCGGTCCACCCGTCGAGCTTCGCCAGCGCGGAGTCGATCGCAGCCTGATCCAGGAGCTCGCTCATGCGCCCATCCCACCACGCCCACCCGCGCACCTCGGCGGGTGGTCGACCCGTGCGCGCCCGGCCCGCGGCCACGCCCTCCGCGGCCACCCGCCGCGTGCCCTACCCGCGGCGCGCGCCGGGCACTTGCGCTCCGATGGTCGGCGGGGCGGCTGGGACGCCGGTCGCGCCTGGTGGGTGGCGGTGGGAGGGTGGCGGCGTGCGGGTGGTGGTGGGAGCGGTGCTGCGGGACGCGGGCGGCCGCGTGCTGGCGGCGCGGCGGGAGCGGCCGGCGGGCTGGGAGCTGCCCGGCGGCAAGGTCGAGCCGGGCGAGACCGAGCCGGCCGCGCTGGTCCGCGAGCTGCGCGAGGAGCTCGGGCGTCACCGTCGAGGTCGGCGACCGCATCGGCCCGGACGTCCCGATCGGGGCCGAGCTGCTGCTGCGCGGCTGGACCGCCGCGCTCGCCGACGGCGAGCCCACCGCCCTGGAGCACGCCGAGCTGCGCTGGCTGGCCCCCGACGAGCTCGACACCGTCGCCTGGCTCCCGGCCGACCGCCCCATCGTCGCCAGCCTTCCCACCCGCCAGCCCGAGTCCGGCCCCCGGCCATGACAGCTGGCTGCCGTCGTGACAGCATGACAGCATGACGGAGAAGATGCTGACGGTACGGCTTGATGAGCAGGAGCATCGAGCGCTCAAGCTCTACGCCGTTCTGCAGGGGCGCAGCGTCAACGCCGTGGTCGTCGACCTGATCAGGGCCGAGCTGGCCAAGACCACCCCGGCCGGCGACCGCAGCAGGGAGGACTTCGTCGCCGATCTGCTGCAGCGGTTCGGCATCGATCCTGCGAGCCCGGAGCACAAGGCCGCGGCGGAGCGCGCGGACCGGAGCATCCGCTACGGCAGCGGCGACAACCCCGGCCGGAAAGGCAGACGAGGGGTCGCGTGAGCGGCCCGCCGCCCGATTCCGCACCGGACCCGATCGTCCTGGACTCCTCGGTCCTGGTCGCGTACGAACGAATGAAGACGCCTGGCGCGGGCCTGATGCACGAGGCGCAGTCGCGCCTGGCCGAGTGGCTCCTACGCCGGGTTCCGCTGCCGGTCATCTCCTTGTGACCGGGTGCCCCGAGTGGCGGCATCCAGTCGGTGGGTCAGGCCGGGTCGACCGCGGAGCGGCGCCGGTCGGCGTCGATGGCGACGATCCGTGCCCGGCACGCGGGTGCCTGAGCGCGGGCAACGCCGGCCACGACGGTAGCGCCCGGTCCGCCGGTAGCTAACGGTTGCTAGCCGGCGGCGCCGCCGGTGATGTGCCAGCCGGCCAGGTGCAGGCTCGGCGTGTGCACCAGCTCGCTCGGCCCGCGGACCGGCACCGGGCTGGCGTCCGAGCCGACGCCGAGGATCGCGCCGGGCGCGAGCGCGTTCGGGTACGACTGGGTGAACCGCAGCGTGCTCACCGGCGCCGCGATCTCGCCGTCCTCGATCAGCCAGACCCCGTTGCGGGTCAGCCCGGTGATCACGACCGTGCGCGGGTCGAGGATCCGGGTGTACCAGAAGTCGCTGACCAGCAGCCCCCGCCGCATCCGCGCGGCAAGGTCGGCGGACGACCCGCCGTCGCCGGCGCCGACCCGCGGCTGGTCCGGCACCGCGCCCCACCGCTCGCCGCCCTCGATGGCGTGCCCGGTCGAGGCTCGCCCCGGCCGCCGCCGCGGTCCGCCGGTCGTGCGTCGACCGCGGCGCTGACCCCGTCCACGACGAGGTCGAGACGCTGCCGCGGCGTGCCCTCCGCGTCGTACGGCAGCGCGGTGGACAGCTCGTCCAGCGGCCCGTCCCAGATCCGCAGCGCGGCGTCGAACTGCTGCTCGCCGAGCCGGACGAACGACCGCCCCTCGCCCACCGGCCGGCCGTTGAACCCGTACACGAGCAGGAAATGCAGGATGTCGGTCACGCAGGCCGGCTCCAGCACGACCTCGTAGTCGCCCGGTGGCAGGTCGACCGGCGACGCGCCCGCCCTGGCCTTGGCCGCGGCGATCCGGCCCAGCCCGGCCCCGCCGAGGTCGCCGAGGCGCACTGAGCCCTGCCGGGCCACCCCGTCCGCGCCGGGCACCCGGGCGATCCCGTCCGCCGCCGCGCCGGTGACCCGGCCGGCGACCGACTGCCCGGCGGTGTTGGCGTACACCGACTCGGTCCGCATCGACTCGACGTACCCGGCCGTCTCCAGGCCGTCGGCCGCCGCGACGAACTCGCGCACGATCGCGGCCCGCTGATCCGGGGTCGCGTCCGCGGTCGCGTCGTCCCAGTTGCCGGCGCCGGCGAGCGGGGCCGGCGGGGCCAGGCCGCCGAACGCGGTGTCCGGCCGGCGCACCCGGGCCGCGGCGACCGCGGACTCGACGGCGGCCAGCAGCGAGTCGGCGTCGGCCCGGTCGGTGCTGACCGCGGCCCACGAGCCGTCGACCACCACCCGCAGCCGGATCCGCTCGCTGGTGTCGACGACGTTCTGGTGCACGAACGAGCGGGCGAACCGGGTCAGTCCGCGCACCGTCGAGCTGACCGTGACCTCGGCCTGCGCCGACGGGCCGGCCACCGACCGGGCCAGCTCGAGCGCCCGCGCGGCCAGCTCCTCCCTGGCCTGCTCCGTCCGCCCGCTCACCCGCGCACCCCCACCCGGATGCCCTGGAAGCGGGCCGGGACGGACGGGTGGCCGGTGTGGCCGACCTGGGAGGGCTGGCCCTTGCCGCAGTTGGGCGTGCCCCAGAACGTCCACTCCGACCGGTTGCCGATCATGTCCATCGACCCCCAGAACCGTGGGCTGATCCCGGTGTACGTGGGGTTGCGCAGCATCCGCCCGCGCCGCCCGTTGCGGATCTCCCAGCCGAGCTCGCAGCCGAACTGGAAGTTCAGCCGGCGGTCGTCGATCGACCAGGACCGGTTGGTGTCCATGAGGATCCCGTCCTCGGTCGCGGCGACCATCTCCTCCAGCGACGAGTCGCCCGGCAGCAGCCCGACGTTGGTCATCCGCACCATCGGCAGCCGGGCCCAACCGTCGGCCCGGACCATCCCGCCGTACGAGAGGCCGGCCACCGAGGCCGAGTCCCGCCCGGACAGCACGCCGGTCCAGATCCCGTTCCGGACGATGTCCTGCGGCGCCGCCGGCGTGCCCTCGTCGTCGTACCCGAACGAGCCGAGCGCGCCGGGCAGGGTCGCGTCCGCGGTGATCGTCATGAGCTCGGAGCCGAACTGCAGCTGCCCGAGCTTGGCCAGGTCGAGCCAGGACGTCCCGGCGTACGCGGCCTCCCAGCCGAGGATCCGGTCCAGCTCGGTCGCGTGCCCGACCGACTCGTGGATCTGCAGCGCCATCTGCTCGCTGCCGAGGATCAGCGTGGTCTCGCCGGCCGGGCACTCCGGCGCGGTCAACAGTGCCTGCGCCTCCTCGGCGATGCGGGCCGCGTGCCCGGGCAGGTCGAGCTCGCGGACCAGCTCCCAGCCGCGGGTGCCGTACTGCCCGCGGATCCCGGGGTACGACCGGCGCTGGGTCTCGCCGTCGCCGATCGCGGTCGCGCTCATCGCCGCGCCGCACTCGCGCACCCGCTGGTCGATCCGCGAGCCCTCGCTGGAGACGAACCACTTCGTGGTGTCCCAGACCTGGTAGGACGCCTCGGCCAGGGAGGCGCCGGCCGCCCGCATGGTCGCGGTGACGCCGGCGACCAGGTCGCCCTTCTCGGCCAGCGGGACCGAGAGCGGGTCCTGTTCGCACGGGCTGGCCCAGCTGTCCCGGCGTACCTCGATCGGCACCAGGGTCACGTCCGGCCCCGGCACCCGCGCCGACGCCCTGGCGACCGCGACCGCCTGCTCGCCGGCCCGGCGCGCCTCGGCGTCGGTCGGGTCCGGCACCGCCACGAATCCCCACGACGACCCGACCAGGGCCCGCACACCGACGCCGACCGACTCGCGCTGCACCAGGTCCTCGACGTCGCCGTTGCGGGCGGCCATCGACTCGTTGCGCTGGTGCATGGCGCGGGCGTCCGCGTACCGGGCGCCGGCCGCCAGCGCGGCCTCGACCGCCGCCTCCGCCACCTCGAACATGGTTAGCAACCCTAACGGTCTCGCCGCCGGAGCGCCAACCGGCTCACCCGGGCCCCGACCCCCGGGGCCCCCGGCAGGAGACGCTCGCCCCGAGCTCTGGACGTGATGGGGTCCTCCGCCTTCGGCGGGCCTCGATGGAAGAGGTCGGTCGAGACGCACGAGTGCACCCGAGCGTCGATGCCCGTGCTTGACGTAGGCCGGCCCAGACGGCTAAGCCAGCCGGTCCGCGATCAGCAGCCACGTGGCTGGCCCACAGGTGCGAGCGAACTCCGGACACGTGGGTGAGCGCGAGGAAGGCGTCGTCATCGACCTCCAGGTGCGGCTGGCGTGTCTCGATCTCGGCGTAGGCCGCGACCACCGGGCCGAACAGGGCGAGCGCCTGGTCGATCAGGTGCGTGCCGAGGTCGAAGAGCACGCCACCGGCCTCGCCGGCTCCGGGCTGCTCGCGGCGCGCGCCGGGGCGAGGCGTCGGCCGCCAGCGCTCGAAACGCGACTCGTAGCGCATGACGGCACCCAACGCATCCGCACTCAGCAGCCCGCGCAACGTCAGAAAGTCGCCGTCCCAGCGGCGGTTGTGGTACGGCACGACAGGCACGCCGGCCGCGATGGGCGGCCGCCGCGAGGCGCTGGGCGCCCTTACTACTCGGTGCCACCGGCTTGTCGATCACCACGGGCAGTCCCGCCGCGATCGCCGCCAGCCCGAGCGGCACATGCGCCCGATTGTGCGCGAGCGACACCGCCCGTGGTTACGGGGGCCGCTCCCGACGGCTACTCCTGTGCTGGAGGAACGGTCCGGGCGGCGCCGGATCTTGTTGCCGAGCCAGACCAGCGGGTCGTACTTGCGGTCGACCACCCGCTCCTTCATCGGGATCAGCGCGTTGTCGGTGATCTTGATGTGCTCCGGGCAGACCTCGGTGCAGCACTTGGTGATGTTGCAGAACCCGAGCCCGTGCTCCTCCTGGGCCACGTCCTTGCGGTCGGCCTGGTCGAGCGGGTGCATGTCGAGCTCGGCGACCCGCATGAGGAACCGCGGCCCGGCGAAGGCCTGCTTGTTCTCCTCGTGGTCACGCACCACGTGGCAGGTGTCGTTGCACAGGAAGCACTCGATGCACTTGCGGAACTCCTGCGAGCGCTCGACGTCGACCTGCTGCATCCGGTAGTCGCCCGGGGCCAGGCCGGCCGGCGGCGCGAACGCCTGCACCTCGCGGGCCTTCTGGTAGTTGTAGCCGACGTTGGTGACCAGGTCGCGGATCACCGGGAAGGTGCGCAGCGGCGTCACCGTCACCGTCTCGTCCCGGCCGAACGTCGACATCCGGGTCATGCACATCAGCCCCGGCTTGCCGTTGACCTCGGCGCTGCAGGAGCCGCACTTGCCGGCCTTGCAGTTCCAGCGGACCGCGAGGTCCGAGGCCTGGGTGGCCTGCAGCCGGTGGATGATGTCCAGCACGACCTCGCCGTCGTTCACCTCGACGACGAAGTCCTCGAGACCGCCGCCGGACTCGTCCCCGCGCCAGACCCGGAAGTGGTGGTCGTACCCCATGACTGCGTCAGGCTCCTTCGGGCTCGTCGACGGGAAGCGTCGCGTCGGCCGGCCTGGTCGGCAGCTGCTCCAGCTCCTCCGGCGTCATGTACTTCGACAGCTCGCTCCAGTCGAACAGCGACAGCAGCTCGAGCGGCATCGTCGGCAGCGGCTGCGTGACGACCGAGACGGCCTCCTCGACCGCGGGGTCGCCGGCGAGCGAGCAGACCAGGTTGACCTTGCGCCACTCCGGCTCCATGGCCGGGTGGTCGTCGCGGGTGTGCCCGCCGCGGGACTCGGTCCGCAGCAGCGCGGCCTTGGCCACGCACTCGGAGACCACCAGCATGTTGCGCAGGTCGAGCGCGATGTGCCAGCCGGGGTTGAAGAACCGGCCGCCCTCGACGCTGACCTTGGCCACCCGGCCGCGCAGGTCCTGCAGGGCGACCAGGGCCTGCTCGATCTCCTCGGCCTTGCGGATGATGCCGACCAGGTCGTTCATCGTCTGCTGCAGGTCCGACTGGATCGCGTACGGGTTCTCGCCGCCCTGCAGGGCCAGCGGCGCCAGCGCCGCCTCCTGCGCGGCGGCGACGTCGGCGTCGGCGACCGCCGGCCGGGCCCCGGCCAGGCCGCGTACGTAGTCGGCCGCGGCCACGCCCGAGCGCATCCCGAACACCAGCAGGTCGGACAGCGAGTTGCCGCCGAGCCGGTTGGAGCCGTGCATGCCGCCGGAGACCTCGCCGACCGCGTAGAGCCCGGGCACCGTGGACTGCTGGGTCTCCGGGTCGACCTCGACGCCGCCCATCACGTAGTGGCAGGTGGGGCCGACCTCCATCGGCTCCTGGGTGATGTCGACGTCGGCCAGCTCCTTGAACTGGTGGTACATCGACGGCAGCCGCCGCTGCACCTCCTCGGCCGGCAGCCGGGACGCGATGTCCAGGAAGACGCCGCCGTTCGGGGAGCCGCGGCCGGCCTTGACCTCCGAGTTGATCGCCCGGGCGACCTCGTCGCGGGGCAGCAGCTCGGGCGGCCGGCGGTTGTTGTCCGGGTCGGCGTACCAGCCGTCGGCCTCCTCGGCGGAGGTCGCGTACTGCGCCTTGAAGACGTCCGGGATGTAGTTGAACATGAAGCGCTCACCCTCGGAGTTCTTGAGGATGCCGCCGTCGCCCCGGACCGACTCGGTGACCAGGATCCCCTTCACCGACGGGGGAGAGACCATCCCGGTCGGGTGAAACTGGATGAACTCCATGTTGATCAGCGTCGCGCCCGCGCGCAGCGCGAGCGCGTGCCCGTCGCCGGTGTACTCCCAGCTGTTGCTGGTCACCTTGAACGACTTGCCGACGCCGCCGGTGGCGAGGATGACCGCCGGCGCGGAGAAGGCCAGGAATCGCCCGTTGTCCCGCCAGTACGCGAACGCGCCCGAGACCCGGTCGCCGTCCTTGAGCAGCTCGGTGACCGTGCACTCGGCGAAGACCCTGATCTTGGCCTCGTAGTCGCCGGTCTCGCGGAAGTCCTCCTGCTGCAGCGACACGATCTTCTGCTGCAGGGTGCGGATCAGCTCCAGGCCGGTGCGGTCGCCGACGTGCGCGAGCCGCGGGTATTCGTGCCCGCCGAAGTTGCGCTGGCTGATCTTGCCGTCCTTGGTGCGGTCGAACAGCGCGCCGTAGGTCTCCAGCTCCCAGACCCGGTCCGGAGCCTCCTTCGCGTGCAGCTCGGCCATCCGGTAGTTGTTGAGGAACTTGCCGCCGCGCATGGTGTCCCGGAAGTGGACCTGCCAGTTGTCGCGCGGGTTGACGTTCCCCATCGCCGCCGCGGCGCCGCCCTCGGCCATCACCGTGTGCGCCTTGCCGAACAGCGACTTGCAGACGATCGCGGTGCGCATGCCCTGCTCGCGGGCGGCGATGGCGGCGCGCAGCCCGGCACCGCCGGCCCCGATCACCAGGACGTCGTACTCGTGCCGCTCGACGGTCTCTTCGCTCGTCTCTCGGGCGTGGGTCATCGCGGTCCTCCTAGCCGACGATCCGAAGGTCGGAGATCCAGCCGGCGGCCACGGCCATGACGTAGAAGTCCGTCACCACCAGGGTGCCGAGGGTGATCCAGGCCAGCTGCATGTGCTTCGCGTTGAGCTTGGACACGTATCCCCAGGCGCGGTAGCGGACCGGGTGCTTGGAGAAGTGCCGCAGCCGGCCGCCGACGATGTGCCGGCAGGAATGGCAGGACACCGTGTACGCCCAGAGCAGGATCACGTTGATCACCAGGATGATCGTGCCCAGCCCGATCCCGAATCCGCTGGGTGAATGGAACGCCAGGATCGCGTCGATCGTGTTCACGATCGACAGCAGCACCGCGGCGTAGAAGAAGTAGCGGTGGCTGTTCTGCAGGATCAGCGGCAGCCGCGACTCGCCCTTGTACGTCCGGTGGAAGTCGGGCACCGCGCAGGCCGGCGGCGAGCCCCAGTACGAGCGGTAGTAGGCGCGCCGGTAGTAGTAGCAGGTGAGCCGGAACAGGCCCAGGAACGGCAGCGTGAGCAGCGCGAACGGGAAGATCGGGATGTCCGGCAGGAACCGGCCGAACAGCGAGGAGTCGCCTTCGCAGCCGTTGGAGACGCAGGGTGAGTAGAACGGCGTCAGGTAGTGGTAGTCCTCCACCCAGTACCACTTCTGCATGAAGGCCCTGACCACCGCGTACAGGATCCAGAGGGTCAGCAGGACCACCGTGATGATCGGGGCCTTGCGCCAGTTGTCCGTCCGCAGGGTGCGCGCGGGAATCGCGGCCCGCCCGTTGCCGTTGGGTCCGGCGGACGGGGTGGGCGCAGTGCCAGCGGGTGTGTCGAGGGTGCCCGAGGCCATGTGTTTCTCCACGTTGAGGGTTCGCGGCGTCGGTGTCGTGTGGACGACCGGATGCGGCGCGCCCTGGACCGAACGATGCACAGTATTCTGCGCCCGGTCGTTCCGGCATGCGGGGTCGGATCCTGTGAGCCTGGCCACCGGCGCAGGTCAGACCCCGAATTGAGTAGGCTGGACCGTCGTGCCCACCAGAACTGACCTCCGCGACGTCGCGATCGTCGCCCACGTCGACCACGGCAAGACCACCCTGGTGGACGCCATGCTCTGGCAGTCCGGCGCGTTCGGCAGCCACGCCGAGGAGCCGGACCGGATTCTCGACTCGATGGACCTCGAGCGGGAGAAGGGCATCACGATCCTCGCCAAGAACACCGCGGTGCGGTACGGCGGGACGCTGATCAACATCGTCGACACCCCGGGCCACGCCGACTTCGGCGGCGAGGTCGAGCGCGCGCTGTCGATGGTCGACGGGGTGCTGCTGCTGGTCGACGCCAGCGAGGGGCCGCTGCCGCAGACCCGGTTCGTGCTGCGCAAGGCGCTGGCCGCCCGGCTGCCGGTGGTGCTGGTGGTCAACAAGGTCGACCGCCCGGACGCCCGGATCGCCGAGGTCGTCGACGAGACCTACGAGCTGTTCCTCGACCTGGAGGCGACCGAGGAGCAGATCGAGTTCCCGATCGTCTACTGCCACGCGAAGGCCGGCCGGGCCTCGCTGACCCGCCCGGCCGACGGGCAGTCGCCGGACAACCCCGACCTCAAGCCGCTGTTCGACACGCTCGTCGCGACGATCCCGGCCCCGGAGTACGAGGACGGCGTGCCGCTGCAGGCCAGGGTGGCCACCCTCGACTCCTCGCCGTACCTCGGCCGGCTGGCGCTGTGCCGGGTGCACAACGGCACGATCCGGCGCGGCCAGCAGGCGGCCTGGTGCCGCACCGACGGCACGATCGAGCGGGTCAAGGTCAGCGAGCTGCTGATGACCGACGGCCTGGAGCGGGTGCAGGTCGAGGAGGCCGGGCCGGGCGACCTGGTCGCGGTGGCCGGCATCCCGGACATCACGATCGGGGAGACGCTGGCCGACCCGGACGACCCGCGGCCGCTGCCGGTGCTGGCGATCGACGAGCCGTCGATCTCGATGACGCTCGGGGTGAACACCTCGCCGCTGTCCGGGCAGAGCGGCAGCAAGCTGACCGCGCGGCTGGTGAAGAACCGGCTCGACGCCGAGCTGGTCGGCAACGTCTCGATCCGGGTGCTGCCGACCGAGCGGCCGGACACCTGGGAGGTGCAGGGCCGCGGCGAGCTGCAGCTGGCCGTGCTGGTCGAGCTCATGCGCCGGGAGGGCTTCGAGATCACCGTGGGCAAGCCGCAGGTGGTCACCCGGATCGTCGGCGGCTCGGTGCACGAGCCGATGGAGCGGCTGACCATCGACGTCCCCGAGGACTACGTCGGGGTGGTCACCCAGCTGCTCGGGCTGCGCCGCGGTCGGCTCGAGCAGATGGTCAACCACGGCACCGGCTGGGTCAGGCTCGAATACCTGGTGCCCGCCCGCGGGCTGATCGGGTTCCGCACCGAGTTCCTCACCGAGACCCGCGGCACCGGCCTGATGCACCACGTCTTCGAGCGGTACGAGCCCTGGCACGGCGAGCTGCGCACCCGGCCGACCGGCTCGCTCGTCGCCGACCGCCGCGGCGTGACCAGCACGTACGCGTTGTTCGGGCTGCAGGAGCGCGGGTCGCTGTTCGTCGGCCCCGGCATCGAGGTGTACGAGGGGATGATCGTCGGCGAGAACTCCCGCGCCGACGACATGGACGTCAACCCGACCAAGGAGCGCAAGCTCACCAACGTGCGCTCCTCCTCCGGCGAGGAGCTGGAGCGACTGGTGCCGGCGCGGGCGCTGTCGCTGGAGCAGGCGCTGGAGTTCTGCCGCGAGGACGAGTGCGTCGAGGTGACGCCGGCGGCGGTCCGGCTGCGCAAGGTGGCGCTGTCCCAGCACGATCGGGAGAAGCTGCGGGCCCGCCGGGCCCGGGCCGCCGCGCCCGCCCGCTGAGTGCGCTCGGCGACACGCCTGCTACGGTTTCGCCCCTTCGGTCCGCCGTCGCCGGATGCCGGCGCGTTGCGCCGCCCGGAGTATGCCGAAACGGCCCGTTCGGGCAGGCCCGGAACGGGCACGGCACGGGCTCACGTCGGTTCGGTCACTCCTTGGTCACGATTGGCTGGCCCCACCTGGGGCCTTGCGTGCGCGCTGGTTAGGGTCGCCCCGTCTGGCGGCACCCCCGTCGGATCCGGTGTGCTCCCGCGCATCGCGGGACGGAGGAGGCTCACGAACGTGAAGTTGTGGAGGAAGTCGGCGCTCATTGCGCCCGCGGTCATCATCGCGATGACCGCAGCCGCCTGTGGTGGCGGCAGTGAGTCCGGCGGAGGTGGCGACAACGGCGGCACCAAGACCGGCGGGCAGATGGTCTACGGACTCGATACCGAGTACCCGGACAACCTGATGCCGCTGATCTCGGCCGGCAACTCGATCTCGACCGGGTACACGCAGATCCGGGTGATCCTGGCGCCGTTCCGCATCTACCCGGACTTCACCCTCAAGCCGGACAACGACCTCGTTGTGGGTGAACCGACGACGCAGACCACCAGCGGCAAGCAGGTGATCACCTACAAGATCAACCCGAAGGCTGTCTGGTCCGACGGCCAGCCGATCACCGCCAAGGACTTCGAGTTCACCTGGCAGGTCAATAAGAGCGCCGACCCGGCCAAGGGCGGCTGTGCCTCGCTGCTGTCGACGGTCGGCTTCGACCAGATCGCCTCGGTCGAGGGCTCGGACAACGACAGGACCGTCACGGTCACCATGAGCAAGCCGTTCGGAGACTGGAAGTCCCTGTTCGGTACGCCTGGCGTGCTCCCCCAGCACATCATGGACAAGGGCAGCCCCAAGGCGAACTGCGACTACATCACCAAGGGCTGGAAGCCGGCCGAGGGCTTGCCCTTCGCCAGCGGTCCGTACCTGCTGGACAAGGCCGGCATGGACCCGTCGAAGAAGATCATGACGCTCACCCGCAACCCGAAGTGGTGGGGCGCGCCGTCGAAGCTGGACCGCATCATCGTCCAGGTGATCGGCAACGACCCGGCAGTGTCGGTCTCGGCGCTTCGTAACAACGAGGTGCAGATGATCTACCCGCAGCCCCAGCTCGACCTGGTCAAGCAGATCAAGTCGCTGGAGCCGACGATCACCAGCAGCACCAACTTCGGCCTGTCCTTCGAGCACATCGACATGAATACGAAGGACGAGTTCCTCGCGCTGAAGCCGGTCCGCCAGGCCATCGCGTACGGGCTGGACCGGCCGGACATCGTCGCCAAGACCGTCGCCCAGTTCGACGGCCGGGCGCAGGTGCTCGACAACCGCTACTTCGTCAACAACCAGCCTGGCTACCAGGACAACAGCGGCGGCCTGTACAACAAGCAGAACGTGGCCAAGGCGCAGTCGCTGCTCGAGGGCGCCGGCTTCACCAAGGGTCCGGACGGCATCTACCAGAAGGGCGGCAAGCGCCTGTCCTTCGAGCTGATGACCACCCAGGGCAACCCGCTGCGCAGCAACACGATCGACGTGGTCACCCAGCAGCTGAAGCCGGTCGGCATCGAGATCAAGAAGTTCCTCAACCCCGACATCTTCGCGGGCAAGGAGAAGCCGCGCAGCCTCGAGGGTGGCCAGTTCCAGCTCGCCTTGTTCGCCTGGGTGAGCTCGCCGTTCATCTCCGGCAACCAGTCGCTCTACCAGAGCCCGCAGGGTGACAACGTCGCCCAGAACTACACCCGGCTCGGCGACCCGCGGATCGACAAGCTGTTCCCGCAGATCAACGCTGCGACCGACGACAAGACGGCCCAGGACCTGGGCAACCAGGTCGACAAGCTGCTCTGGGAGAACATGGCGACGATCCCGCTCTACCAGAAGCCGACCTTCCTGGCGTACAACAGCAACTACACCGGGTTCCAGGAGAACGCCAGCCTGGCCGGTCCGCTGTGGAACTCCACGAACATCGCGCTGAAGCAGTAGCAACAACCAGCCGGTTCCGGTAACCCGGAAGCGGCAGGGGTTAGGCGGCCTCCCGGGACGGGAATCCCCGTACCCGGGAGGCCGTAGCCGTTCTTCCGTCCTGCACCGACCGTCTCCCGGTGGGTGATCTCGCGGCGTAAGGTGACGCTCATGCTGATGTACAGCATCCGACGCCTGCTGGCGTCGTTCCTGGTGCTGTTGGCCAGCTCGTTCCTGGTCTTCGTGCTGGTCGCGCAGACCGTCGACCCGCTCGCCCAGTACCGGACGCGGCAGCCACCGCCACCGCCGCAGTTCTTCGAACAGAAGCGCGAGGAGCTGGGTCTCAACGATCCAATTTTGCTCCGTTATTGGCACTGGTTGACCGGGGTTTTGCACGGCGACTTCGGGAACAACATCAACGGCAACCCGGTGCGGCCCGACCTGTTCGAGCGGCTGGGCGTCACCGCCCGGATGGTCATCGCCGCCATGATCCTCGCCATCGTGCTGGCGGTGATCGTCGGTGTGGTCACCGCGGTCCGGAAGAACAAGCCGGTCGACTACGTCGCGACGATCATCTCGTACATCCTCATCGCGCTGCCGGTCTTCTGGTTCGCGGTGCTGCTGAAGACGTTCGTGGCGATCAAGGTCAACGAGTGGGTCGGGCAGACGATCCTCTACACGCAAGGCGAGGAGTCACCCGGCATCTCGCTCTACGGCACCGGCTCGGAGATCTTCAAGGACCGGTTGCAGCACCTGGTCCTGCCGACCATCGCGCTCGCCGGCATCACGTACGCGGCCTGGAGCCGGTTCCAGCGAGCGTCCATGCTCGACGTGCTGGGTTCGGAATACATGAGGTTCGCCCGGGCGAAGGGCCTGCCCTGGCGCAAGGTGCTGGTCAAGCACGGCCTGCGCAACGCGCTCATCCCGACCACGACAGTGGTGGCGCTGACTCTCGGTGCCATCTTCGGGGGCGCGATCATCACCGAGACCGTCTTCAACTGGAACGGCATGGGTCGCTATCTGACCCAGAACGGCCTGGGCCAGCAGGACCTCAACGTCGTGCTCGGCTGGCTGATCGTCGCGGCGTTCTTCATCGTGCTGTTCAACCTCATCGCCGACCTGTTGTACGCGGTCCTCGACCCGCGTATCCGGCTGAGCTGAGGCCCCCCGAGGGAACGAGGTCGACATGGCAACCGACGTCCAGCAGGTCACCGCACCCCAGGGGACCCCGCAGGCTCCGACGTCCGCTCCGATCGAGCGAGAGTTCACCGTCAAGTCCCGCAGCCAGACCCAGCAGGCGCTGCGGCGGTTCATGCACAACAAGCTGGCGATGGCGGCGCTGATCGTCTATGTGGCATTGCTGCTGGTCGCGTTCATCTATCCGCACTTCTACGGCTGGACGTTCGACCACCAGGACGCGAGCTCGCTGTCGGCCGCGCCGGGGACCAACGGGCACCCGTTCGGCACCGACGAGATCGGCCAGGACCTGCTCGCCCGGATGATGATGGGCATCCAGCGGTCCACCTACATCAGCGTGATCTTCGTGCTGGTGGCCGGCACCCTCGGCGTGCTGGTCGGCGCGATCTCCGGCTACTTCGGCAAGTGGGTCGACAACGTGCTGATGCGCGTCGTCGACGTCATCCTGACCGTGCCGATCCTCGTCGCGATCATCGTCGTGGCCGCCAACTTCCCGAGCGCCCGCTCGCCGATCGGTATCGCGCTGTTCATCGCGCTCCTCGGCTGGATGGACCTGGCCCGGATCGTGCGCAGCTCGTTCCTCTCGCTGCGCGAGCGTGAGTACGTCGAGGCCGCGCACGCGCTGGGCGCCTCCGACAAGCGGATCATCCTCAAGCACCTGATCCCCAACTCGCTCGGCCAGATCATCGTCTGGGGCACGCT
Organism: uncultured Actinomycetota bacterium; assembly: GCA_963770145.1. Lineage (GTDB taxonomy): Bacteria > Actinomycetota > Actinomycetes > Mycobacteriales > CADCTP01 > CADCTP01. Next base: position 379,683 of record CAVYOJ010000015.1, read on the forward strand.
GGGCGCGGCCACCGCGGTGATCACCGAGGCGGCGCTGAGCTACCTCGGCTACGGCGTCCAGGGTTCGCAGACCTCGCTGGGCGCGCTGGTCGCGATCGGCGCCCAGGCGGCGGAGACCCGGCCCATGGCTGTTCTACTTCCCCGGTATCGCCATCCTGATCATCGTGCTGTCGATCAACCTGATCGGCGACGGAGTCCGGGACGCGTTCGACCCCTCGGCGAACCGCAACCGCTGACGCCAGTGCCGTCCGACCCGCGCCGCCGGCCCCGGCGCAGCCGCCGGGTCGGACGGCCTGGTTTGTCCTCTGACAGCACCCGCACATTCGCGGCCCCACCCCGTCCGGCGTGCCGGCCGGACCGATCGAGCGGAGCCCCATGTCCACCCTGACCGACACCACCGAGCAGGAGCCGCGCGGCCTCGACCGGCGCGCTGCTCGAGGTCGAGGACCTCAACGTGCGCTTCCCGACCGAGGACGGCGTCGTGCACGCCGTCCGTGGCGTGAGCTTCTCGCTGCGCCCCGGCGAGGTGTTGGGCATCGTCGGCGAGTCGGGCTCCGGCAAGTCGGTGACCTCGATGGCCGTGATGGGTCTGCTGCCCGACTCGGCGCAGATCACCGGCTCGGTCAAGTTCCGCGGCCGGGAGTTGCTGGGCCTCAACGACCGGCAGATGTCCACGGTCCGCGGCAAGCAGGTCGCGATGGTGTTCCAGGACCCGATGACCTCGCTCGACCCGGTCTACAAGATCGGCGTGCAGATCGCCGAGACGGTCCGCCAGCACGACAAGTCGCTGTCCAGGGCGGCGGCCCGGTCCCGCGCGATCGACCTGCTCAAGCTCGTCGGCATCCCGAACGCGGCGGCCCGGATCGACTCGTACCCGCACGAGTTCTCCGGCGGCATGCGCCAGCGCGTGGTGATCGCGATCGCGATGGCCAACCAGCCCGAGGTGATCATCGCCGACGAGCCGACCACCGCGCTCGACGTGACCGTGCAGGCGCAGGTCCTCGAGGTGCTCAAGACCGCGCAGGAGGAGACCGGCGCCGCGACCATGCTGATCACCCACGACCTCGGGGTGGTCGCCGGCATGGTCGACAAGGTCCTGGTCATGTACGCGGGCCGGGCGGTCGAGAAGGGCACCGTCGAGGACGTCTTCTACCGCGCCCGGATGCCCTACTCGATCGGTCTGCTCGGCTCGATGCCACGCATCGACGCCGATCAGAAGATCAGGCTGACCCCGATCAAGGGCTCGCCGCCGTCGCTGATCAACGTCAAGCCCGGCTGCCCGTTCGGCCCGCGCTGCCCGTTGCACTACGCGCAGTGCGACGTGGACGAGCCGGATCTGCGCCAGGTCGACGGGAGCGCCGAGCACAGCGCGGCCTGCATCCGGGTCGAGGAGATCGTCGAGACCGACGTGGCGGCCGAGGACATCTTCACCGCCGACTCCGCCGACATCACGCTGGGCGAAGCGGCGGAGGTCGCCGCCGGCGCGGAGTCGGCCGAGGAGCCGGTGCCGATCGAGGAGATCATCGCCCACAAGGAGGAGATCGCCGAGCAGGTCGAGCACGGCCAGGTCCCGACCAGCCGCAACGTGAGCCTGATCGCCGCCGCGACCGAGGCCGATGCGCCGGGACGAGCCGCCGGGACCGATGCGGCCGCTCCGGTCGACCGGACGCCGGCCGACAGCACCGACGGCACCGCCGCCGGCCCGACCGTGGCCGGGGCACGGCGTGCCGACGAGGCGGCCGCCCGCCGCGACTCGGAGGAGCAGGCATGACCACCACCGACCTGCCCGCCGACGAGGCGCGCGAGCGGGGCATCGGCAGCGAGCCGGTGCTCGAGGTCCGCGGCCTGCAGAAATACTTCCCGATCAAGGGCAAGGGCCTGCTCCGTCGTACGGTCGGCTACATCAAGGCGGTCGACGGGATCGACCTGACCCTGTTCCCGGGCGAGACGCTCGGGCTGGTCGGCGAGTCCGGCTGCGGCAAGTCGACCACCGGCCGGGCGATCCTCAACCTGCAGCCGGCCACCGACGGCTCGGTCAAGTACAACGGCCGCGAGCTGGTCGGGCTCGGCCGGGCGGCGATGCGGCCGCTGCGCCGGGAGATCCAGATCGTCTTCCAGGACCCGTACGCGTCGCTGAACCCGCGGCTGCCGGTGCTCGACATCGTGGGTGAGCCGCTGCTCATCCACAAGGTCGTGCCGCGCAACCAGATCCGCAACCGGGTCAACGAGCTGCTCGAGCTGGTCGGGCTCAACCCGGAGCACAACAACCGCTACCCGCACGAGTTCTCCGGCGGCCAGCGGCAGCGCATCGGCATCGCCCGCGCGCTCGCGCTGGAGCCGAAGGTGCTGATCCTGGACGAGCCGGTGTCGGCACTGGACGTGTCGATCCAGGCCGGCGTGGTCAACCTGCTGGAGGACCTGCGCGACCAGCTCGGCCTGTCCTACCTGTTCATCGCGCACGACCTGTCCGTGGTGCGGCACACCTCGGACCGGGTCGCGGTGATGTACCTGGGCAAGATCGTCGAGGTCGCGGACACCGATCGACCTGTTCGACCGGCCGGCCCATCCGTACACGCAGGCGCTGCTGTCGGCCATCCCGATCCCCGACCCGGAGCGGGAGCGGGCCCGGCGGCGGATCCTGCTGACCGGCGACGTGCCGAGCCCGGCGAACCCGCCCAGCGGCTGCCGGTTCCGCACCCGGTGCCCGAAGTTCGCCAACGAGCTCACGGACGACCAGCGGGAGAAGTGCATCAACGAGGACCCGCCGCTGATCGACCGGGGCAACGGGCACGACACCGCCTGCCACTACGCGGAGGCGCTGACCCTGCTCTGAGCCCGGCCGCATAACCTGGGGCGCATGTCCACACCCGCCGCGGCCCGCCGGCTGCTGCTCGTGCACGCCCACCCGGACGACGAGACCACCGGCACCGGAGTCGTGATGGCCCGCTACGCCGCCGAGGGTGCCCACGTCACGCTGGTGACCTGCACGCTCGGCGAGGAGGGCGAGGTGCTGGTGCCCGAGCTGGCGCACCTGGCCGCGGCCGAGGGCGACCAGCTCGGCGGCTACCGCTACCACGAGCTGTCGCTGGCCATGCGGGAGCTCGGCGTGACCGACTACCGCATCCTGGGCGGACCGGGGCGGTGGCGGGACAGCGGCATGATGGGCCTGCCGACCAACGACGTGCCCCGCGCGTTCTGGCAGGCCGACCTGAAGGAGGCGGCCCAGGAGCTGGTCGCCGTCCTGCGCGAGGTCCGCCCGCAGGTCGTGGTCACCTACGACGAGAACGGCGGGTACGGGCACCCGGACCACATCCAGTCGCACCGGGTCGCGATGGCCGCGGTCGACGCCGCCGCCGACCCTGCGTTCGCGCCGGAGACCGGCGACCCGTGGGCGGTGCCGAAGGTCTACTGGAACGTGATACCGCGCTCGGCCATCCAGCGCGGCATCGACATCATGATCGAGGCGGGGGAGTCGAACCTGTTCGGCGTCACCTCGGCCGACGAGCTGGAGTTCGTGGTGCCGGACGAGGTAGTCACCGCGATCGTCGCCGGCGGTGACTGGCTGCCCCGCAAGATCGCCGCGATGCGGGCGCACGCCAGCCAGATCGCCGCCGACGGCCCGTTCTTCAGGCTGATCGACAAGGTCGGCGAGGGCGCGTTCGGGCAGGAGTTCTTCCAGCTCGTACGGGGCGAGCGGGGGCCGGGCGACGGGCCGCGAGACCGACCTGTTCGCCGGGCTGACCTGAGCCGTGCGCGCCACCGACCCACGCCCTGACCCGGCCGCGCCGGCCCCGCCGGCGGCGCCCGCCCCGGCCGCTGCCGCGGCGCCGGCCCGACGCGACCACGGGACGGACCCGCTGGCCGTGCGGGTGGCGGCCGGGGTGCTGATCTCGGCGTTCGCGGTCGGGCTGGCCGTGGTGGAGGCGTTCCTGGTGCCGCTGCGGGTCGGCACGGTGCCGCTGCCGATCTGCGTGCTGCTCGCGGTGGCCGGCAACGTCGTGCTGACCAAGCTCGCGGTCCGGCAGACCGGCAGCATCGTCTGCGGCGTCCTGCAGCCGGTGCTCTGGCTGGTCGTGATCGTCGTGCTGTCGGTGCCGCGGGCCGAGGGCGACCTGATCGTGCCCGGCTCGGCGACCGGGCTGGTGTTCCTGTTCGCCGGCGCGGTCGCCGGCGCGTACGGCGTCGCGTCCGAGATCACCCGTCGGGCAGGGGCGGCTGCCCGTACCCGGCGGTAGTGTCGGGAGAGATGGACACCGCGCGGCCAGCCGACCCGATCCGGCAACGCGCCTTCCGCGACGCGATGGGCCTGTTCCCGACCGGAGTCACCCTCGTCACCGCGCGCGGGCCGGACGGCGAGGACCAGGCGATCACCGCGAACAGCGTCACGTCCGTGTCCCTCGACCCGCTGCTGCTGCTCGTCTGCGTCGAGCACGCCTCCCGGCTGCACCACGTGGTGCTCTCCGCCGGCCGGTTCGCGGTCTCGGTGCTCGGCCTGGAGGGCGAGCCGATCTCCCGCAAGCTGGCCCGCCGCGGCCACGACACCGAGGGCGCGCTGGCCGGCGTGCCGCACCACCGCGGCCCGCACACCGGCGCGCTGCTGCTGGACGAGGCGCTGGCCACGTTCGAGTGCGCCACCACGGCCGCGCATCCCGGTGGCGACCACACCGTGCTCATCGGCGAGGTGCTGGCGGTGGAGATGCCCCGCCCGGAGGCGGAGCCGCTGGTCTGGCACCGCGCCCGGTACACCGCGCTGGCCTCCCCGCCGGACGGCGAGCCCGACGACGACGGCACTGACCTGACCGGGTGACGACCGGCGCGTCCGCCGGTACGGCCCGGCCGGCACCGGCCAGGATGTGCTCGCCATGCGCGCCACCCCGTTCGTCGCCGACCTGCACGTGCACTCCCGCTACTCCCGCGCCTGCAGCCGGGACTGCGACCTGGAGCACCTGGCCTGGTGGGCGGCGCGCAAGGGGATCGGCCTGGTCGGCACCGGCGACCTGTGCCACCCGGCCTGGGCGGAGGAGATCCGCACCAAGCTGGTCCCGGCCGAGCCCGGGCTGTTCCGGCTGCGGCCCGACCTGGAGCGGGACGTGCTGGCCACGCTGCCGGCGTCGGTGCGGGTGCCGGTCCGGTTCCAGCTGTCGGTGGAGATCTCCACGATCTACAAGCGGGACGAGAAGACCCGCAAGGTGCACCACCTGCTCTACGCGCCCGACCTCGGCGTCGCGGCCGAGCTGACCCGGCGGCTGGCCCGGATCGGCAACGTCCGCTCGGACGGCCGGCCGATCCTCGGGCTCGACTCCCGCGACCTGCTGGAGACGCTGCTGGACTCGGGCGAGGGCGGCTACCTGGTGCCGGCGCACGTCTGGACGCCCTGGTTCGCCGCGCTCGGCTCGAAGTCCGGGTTCGACTCGGTCGCCGACTGCTACGCCGACCTGGCCGAGCACATCTTCGCGATCGAGACCGGGCTGTCGTCCGACCCGGCGATGAACCACCGGGTCTCCTCGCTGGACCGCTACCGGCTGGTCTCGAACTCCGACGCGCACTCGCCGCCGGCACTGGGCCGGGAGGCGACGGTGCTGTCCTGCGAGCTCTCGTACTCCGGGGTGCGCGGGGCGCTGGAGACCGGGGTCGGGCTGGACGGGACGATCGAGTTCTTCCCGGAGGAGGGCAAGTATCACCTCGACGGGCACCGGACCTGCGAGGTGCGGCTGGAGCCCGGGGAGACCCGGGACCGGGACGGGCGCTGCCCGGTCTGCGGCAAGCCGGTCACCGTCGGCGTGCTGCACCGGGTCGAGGCGCTGGCCGACCGGGCGGCCGGCTACCTGCCGGCCGGCGCGCCGGGCTGGCGGTGCCTGGTGCAGCTGCCGCAGGTGGTGGGCGAGCTGCTCGGCGTCGGCGCCAAGGCGAAGTCGGTCGAGGTCGAGGTCGGGCGGCTGGTCGACCGGTTCGGGCCGGAGCTGTCGATCCTGCAGGACGTGCCGCTGGACGAGGTGGCGGCGGTCGGGCCGCCCGGGATCGACGAGGCGCTGCGCCGGCTGCGGTCCGGGCAGGTCGTGCTGGCCGGCGGGTACGACGGCGAGTACGGCGTGGTGCGGATGTTCGACCCCAAGGAGCTCGCCGACCTGCGGCCGGGCAGCCGAGGCCCTCTTCGACCTCCCCGCCCCGCGCGCACCCGCGCCGGTACGGTCCGGCTCGGGACCGGCTTCGGTGCGATGTCCCGGTGGGTCCTGCGTCTGTGCTCCCTGCGGTGGAGCAGAGACGTAGCGCGCCGGGACCGGACGGCGCGGGGCGGCGTCGGGTGATGTGCCGGTAGGGACTGCGTCTGTGCTCCCTGCGGTGGAGCAGAGACGTAGCGCGCCGGGACGGGACGGCGCGGGGCAGCGTCGGGTGATGTGCCGTCGGGACTGCGTCTGTGCTCCTGCGGTGGAGCAGAGACGTAGCGCTCCGGGAGAGGGCGGCGCGGGGCCGGCCTCAGGTGATGTCCCCGCCGGGACTGCGTCTCTGCTCCCTGCGGTGGAGCAGAGACGTAGCGCGCGGGGAGGGGACGGTTCCGGGGACGAGGGTGCGGGGCCGCCGGGCGGCGCGGCGGACGGGCTGTTCGCGGCTCCGGAGCGGACCGTGCCGGCACCGGTGGTCGCCGTGCCGGCGTCGGTGCTGGACGGGCTGGACCCGGAGCAGCGGGCGGCGGCCGAGGCGACCGGACCGCTGCTCGTCGTCGCCGGCCCGGGCACCGGCAAGACCCGCACCCTGACCACCCGCATCGCGTACCAGATCGGCGAGCTCGGAGTGCCGGCCGCCGAGCACCTGGCGCTGACCTTCACCCGCCGCGCGGCCGGCGAGCTGACCGAGCGGCTGGCCGCGCTGCTGCCCCGGCCTCCGCTGGTGACCACGTTCCACGGCCTCGGCCTGCGCATCGTCCGCGAGCAGGCCGCCCGGCTCGGCCTCGGCGAGGGCGTCAGGGTCGTCGACGAGGCGGAGCGGCTCGCGCTGGCCCGGGAGGCGATGGGCGCCGACGCCCCGGCTCGCGAGGTCCGCCGGCTGCTCGACCACGTCTCCGAGCTGGCCCGCGACCCGGCCGGGCACGACCCGGAGCTGGCCGGCCCGCTGGCCCGCTACCGGGCCGGCAAGCGCGCCCGCGGCCTGGTCGACCTGGACGACCTGCTGGCCCGCCCGGTCGCGCTGCTGACCGAGGACCCCGACCTGGCCGAGGCGTACCGGCGGCGCTGGCGGCACGTGAGCGTCGACGAGTACCAGGACGTCGACCCGGCCCAGTACGCGCTGCTGCGACTGCTGGTGCCGCCGGACGGCGACCTGTGCGTGATCGGCGACCCGGACCAGGCGATCTACTCCTTCCGCGGCGCCGAGGTCGGCTTCTTCCTCCGCTTCGCCGCGGACTTCCCGGCCGCCCGCGAGGTGCGGCTGACCCGCAACTACCGCAGCACCGCGACCGTCGTCGACGCCGCCCTCGGCGTGGTCGCGCCGGCCACGCTGGTGCCCGGCCGGAGCCTCACCGCGGTCGCGCCCGGCGCCGGCCCGGACCACGTCACCCTGCACACGGCCGCCGACGAGGCCGCCGAGGCCGCGTTCGTGGTCGGCACGATCGAGCGGGTGCTCGGCGGCTCCGACCTGACCGCGCTGCTGCGCGGCGCCGCCGACCCGTGGACCGACGCCGTCCACTCGTACGCCGACTTCGCCGTCCTCTACCGCACCGACGCCCAGTCCGCGGCGCTGGTGGACGCGCTGGAGGCGGCCGGCGTGCCGTACCAGAAGCGCTCCCACCACCGGCTCGGCGACCAGCCGGGGGTACGCGAGCTGCTCGGCGTGCTGCGGGAGGACCTGGTCCGGGCGGCCGGCGACCCGCGGCCGGTGCTCGCCCGGGTGCGCGCCGCGGCCCAGGTCGCCATCGACCGGGCCGGCGGGCTGCGGCTGCTGTCCGAGGCCGCGCTCGCGCCCGGCCGCGCGACCTCGGCCCGGGCTGACGGCGACGGGCCGGCCGCGCGGGAGGAGTGGGGGCGGCCCGACGCAGCCGCGGGTGAGATCGGTGTGGACCGCTGGTCCCAGCTGACGCCGGCCACGGCGCGGGCCGCGGCGGTCGGGCGGCTGGACGCCGACCCGGCCCGGCAGGTGGCCGAGCTGCAGGCCGCGGTCGAGCTGCTCGGCCCGCTGGCCGAGCGGGCCGGCGCGGACGCCGAGAGGTTCCTCGCCGACCTCGCCCTCGGGGCCGAGGTGGACCTCTGGGACCCGCGGGCGGACCGGGTCAGCCTGCTCACCCTGCACGCGTCGAAGGGCCTGGAGTTCCCGGTCGTGTTCGTGGTCGGCTGCGAGGACGGGCTGCTGCCGATGCGGTTCGGCGACGAGCCGGGCGACCCGGCCGAGGAGCGCCGGCTGCTGTTCGTCGGGATGACCAGGGCCCGCACCCATCTCGCGCTGTCCGGAGCCCGCCGCCGGACGGTCCGCGGCCGGGTCACCGAGCCCGCGCCCTCGCCGTACCTGGCCGACCTGCCGGCGCACCTGGTCGAGCGGACCAGCCGGCCGGAGCGCCGCCGTACGGTCCAGCTCCGGCTGCTCTGACGGTAGCGGAGCGTCACCAATCTCGCGCCGAGCGGGATGGGTATGACCGGGTTGATCCCGGGCTTGCCGGGTAGTGATCTACTACGGCGTGTCCGCAGGACACATACCGGAAACCCCGGAAGGCTTGCCGCCTGCGGAGTGGAAGTCGGGAGGCAGAGGTGGCCGAGGCAGCTCAGGACGGCTGGTTCGCGGGCCAGACGGGCCCAAGCGAGAGCGCCGAGGAGTCGGCGCGAGTTGCCGCCCGATTGGCTACTCCGAGTGATGATGCGACCAGGTCCGGCCTGCCGCTGCGCCGATCCAGAGCGCACCTCGTGCCCGGCGCGTACGAGAGCGGATCCGAGCCGGCGCCGCCCCGCCGCTCGCCCGAGGAGCTGCGCGAGCGGATGCGCGGCTACCGCAGCCGCCTGCGCCCGCCCGGCGACGACTAGGGCGCATCAGCGCGCCGGCGCCACCGTGTAGTGATACCCGTGGTGCCGGGCGAACCCGAGCCGGTCGTAGAGCGCCAGCGCGCCGGTGTTCTCCTCGGCCACCTGCAGGTACGCGGAGACCGCGCCGCGAGCCAGCCCCCAGTCCAGGATCGCTCCCATCACCGCCGTGCCAAGCCCCTGCCGCCGGTGGTCGGCGTCGACCTCCACCGCGGTCACCCCGATCCAGCCCTCGTCCACCGCCCCACGGGCGATCGCCAGCACCCGGCCGGCGTCCCGCAGCACCGCGAACCCGGGCTCGCGCGCGCCGGCCAGCACCCGCCGCGCCACCGGCGGCAGCTCGGTCGTGCCGCGGTAGTGGTAGAGGCTCAGCCAGTCCGCGCTCGGCTCCGGCTCAACGGTGACCCGCGGGTCGGCCGCCGGCAGCCGCCGCAGTATGACCGCCACGTCGGCGGTCAGCACGGCCGTCGGGTTGTACGACGACCAGCCCCGTCGGCCAGCGCCGCGTCGAGCGCCTCCCGGGCCGGCGTGGGGATGGTGAACCGGCCCGGCAGCCCGCGCTCGCCGTACCAGGCGGTGACCTCGGCCAGCGCCTCGTCCAGCGGCAGCCCGGGGTCGCCCAGCGGCAGCACCGAGTTGCCCCGCCCGGTCCAGCCCTCGGCCGCCCGCAGCAGCCAGCGGCCGAGCCGGCGGCTCTCCGGCGCGGGCCAGCCGAGCGCGGCGACCTCCTCCAGCGCCAGCACGTCCCGCGGTGCCGCCGGCACCGCCTTCATGCACGCTCACCGCCGCACGCCCGATCTCGACCAGGCTTCCGTCCCGCCGCCGCACCACCAGGACCTCCGGGCCGGCGTCGACGAGGACGCCCACGACGTCGGAGTGACCCCGGTCGGCGGCCCGGCGGACGACCACCTTGTGCCCCACCGGATCGGTCGCCGACATGGGCGGCATACTAGGTCGGGACAGACATGCGAGAGAGGACCGCGCCCGTGACGTACGTTATCGCCGAGCCGTGTGTGGATCTGCTCGACAAGGCGTGCATCGAGGAGTGCCCGGTCGACTGCATCTACGAGGGCAACCGGATGCTCTACATCCACCCCGACGAGTGCGTCGACTGCGGGGCCTGCGAGCCGGTCTGTCCCGTCGAGGCGATCTTCTACGAGGACGATGTCCCGGACAAGTGGCGCGACTACTACCAGGCCAACGTCGACTTCTTCGAGGACCTCGGCTCGCCCGGCGGAGCGGCCAAGCTCGGCAAGATCGACAAGGACCACGCGCTGATCGCGGCGCTGCCGCCGCAGGTGCACGACGAAGCACTGACCGCGCCGTGAGCTGGGCGGGAGTGCTGCCCGACTTCCCGTGGGACCTGCTCGCGCCGCACGGCCGGCGGGCCGCCGAGCATCCCGGCGGGCTGGTCGACCTGTCCATCGGCACGCCGGTCGACCCGACCCCGGCGGTGATCCGGGACGCGCTGGCCGCGGCCTCGGACGCGCCGGGCTACCCGCGCACGGCCGGTACGCCGGCGCTGCGGGCGGCCGCGGCCGGCTGGCTGCGCCGGGTGCACGGGGTCACCGGGCTGGCCGACGAGGCGGTGCTGCCGACGATCGGCTCCAAGGAGCTGGTCGCGCTGCTGCCGATGCTGCTGCGGATCGGTCCGGGCGACCGGGTGGTGCTGCCCGAGGTCTCCTACCCGACGTACGAGGTGGGGGTGCGGCTGGTCGGCGCCGAGCCGATCCGGGCCGACTCCACGGTGGCCGCCGGTCCGGCCCCGGTCCGGCTGGTCTGGCTGAACTCGCCGGCCAACCCGTCCGGCCGGGTGCTGCCGGCCGACCACCTGCGCAAGGTCGTCGACTGGGCCCGCGAGCGCGGTGCCGTGGTGGCCAGCGACGAGTGCTACCTCGACTTCGGCTGGGAGGCCGAGCCGGTCTCGGTGCTGCACCCGTCGGTGACCGGCGGCGACCACACCGGCGTGCTGGCGGTGCACTCGCTGTCCAAGCGGTCCAACCTGGCCGGCTACCGGGCCGGGTTCGTCGCGGGGGACCCGGAGCTGGTCGCCGGCCTGCTGGAGGCCCGCAAGCACGCCGGGCTGATCGTGCCGGAGCCGGTGCAGGCCGCCGCCACCGCCGCGTACGGCGACGACGCGCACGTGGCCGAGCAGCGGGCCCGGTACGCGGCCCGGCGGGCCCTGCTCCGGCCGGTGCTGGAGAAGGTCGGCTTCACCGTCGAGCACTCCGAGGCCGGGCTCTACCTGTGGGCGACCCGCGGCCGGGACTCCTGGCTCGAGGTCGCCGAGCTGGCCGAGCTCGGCGTCCTCGTCGCGCCGGGCGCCTTCTACGGCCCGGCCGGCGCGCGGCACGTGCGGGTCGCGCTCACCGCGACCGACGAGCGGGTCGCAGCCGCAGCGGAGCGGCTGGGCGCCTGACCGGCGCCGGGGCCGCCCGGTGGCGGGCCAGCGACTCGGTCGACATCAGGAACCAGTGCAGCCGGCGCACCGCACCCGCACGTGCTCGATCGGGCCGTCGGTGCTCTCCAGCACAAACCTGTCGGTCACCTCAGCCGGTGCCCCGCACTCGGGGCAGGTCGTCGTGTCCATGGTCTTCCCCCCGTGGTCTTGCGCGGTACGAGGGACCGCGGGGAGCGGCTGATACACCCTGCCGGCTGATACACGCTGCCCGAAAGGGACGACGCCTCAGGCCGACGGCGGGATCTTCGCCACCTCGAACCGGATCCGGTCGGTGGCGACCGAGGAGTCCACCCGCCAGCCGTCGGTGCGGGTCCACCGCCGGCCGTCCAGTGCGACCGCCTCGATGCCGAGCCGGTCGGCCTTGGCCACCAGCCAGCCGGCGGTCGCCCACGGCGTGTCCGCCCGCAGCTCGCCGATCTGCGCGCTCGTGGACAGCCGGGTCGCCGGCAGCTCCAGGTCGAGCAGCTGCATGACCTTGGCCGGCGAGGCGGCCACCGTCGGCTCCGGGAACGAGCAGGACACCAGCGCCGGCTCCGCTCCGGTGAACGCCTTGGCCAGGGTGGTCGCCTGGTCCTCCCAGCGCTGGTACGCGGTCGGGTGGGCGCTCTTCTGCACCGCCTGCGCGGCCGCCGTGAGCTGCATCGCCTGCCAGCCCTTGACCTTGACCAGCGCATCGAAGAACCTCGCGGCCGAGTAGCGCGGGTCCATGATCTGGCCCTGGCTGCCCCAGCCCTGTGAGGGCCGCTGCTGGAACAGCCCGATCGAGTCGCGGTCGCCGTACTCGATGTTGATGAGCTTGGACTCCTGCAGCGCCGCCGCAAGCGCGATCGTGACGGCCCGGGTCGGCAGCTCCCGCGCGGTCGCGATCGCGCTGATCGTGGCGGCGTTGGCGGCCTGCTCGGTGCTCAGCGTGTACGGCGAGTTGCTGATGTCGCAGCTCGCCGACTGCGGGATCGGCAGCTTGTCGGTGATCCACGAGCGCACCGCGAACGCCGCCGCCGTCACCAGGACGCCGATGGCGACGAGGACGACGACGGAGCGGCGGGCTACCCGGGTTCCGGCCATGTCCGCTAGACGTTCGCGTGCAGCTCGGTGTTGAGACCGGTCCAGGACCGACCGGCGCCGCCCCGGTCGACGACCTCGAGCGCGCCGGTCAGGCCGTTGCGCCGGAACAGCAGGTTGTCCTGTCCGGACAGCTCGCGCGCCTTGACCACCCGGCCGTCCGGCAGGGCCAGCTTCACCCCGGCGGTCACGTACGTCCCGGCCTCGACGATGCAGTCGTCGCCGAGCGAGATGCCGATGCCGGAGTTGGCGCCGAGCAGGCAGCGCGCGCCGATCGAGACGACCTCGGTGCCGCCGCCGGACAGCGTGCCCATGATCGACGCGCCGCCGCCGACGTCCGAGCCGTCGCCGACGACCACGCCGGCCGAGATCCGGCCCTCGACCATCGACGTGCCGAGCGTGCCGGCGTTGTAGTTGACGAAGCCCTCGTGCATCACCGTCGTGCCGTCGCCGAGGTGGGCGCCGAGCCGGACCCGGTCGGCGTCCGCGATCCGTACGCCGGCCGGGATCACGTAGTCGACCATCCGGGGGAACTTGTCCACCCCGTACACGGCGACCGGGCCGCCGGCGAGCAGCCGCAGCCGGGTCTGCTCGAACTCCTCCGGCGCGGCCGGGCCGGCCGAGGTCCAGACCACGTTGGGCAGCACCCCGAACACGCCGGCCATCGACAGGCCGCTGCGGCCGGACCAGCCGGGAGCTGAGCAGGTGCAGCCGCAGGTACGCGTCCGGGGTGTCGGCCGGGGGCGCCGCGAGGTCGTCGATCTGCACCGAGATCGCCCGGCGGGAGGTCCTCCGCCGGGCATCGGCGCCGGTCAGCGCGGCGAGCTCGGGTGGCGGCTCGGCTGCCGGCCGGGCGGCGGCCGAGGGCCGGCGCGGGGAACCAGACGTCGAGCACGCGACCGGAGTCGGTAACGGTGGCCAGTCCGTCGCCCCACGCGCTGCTGGTCATCCGACAACCGTACCGCTCCGGCCCGGGAGGCCCGCCGAGGCGACACGGGGCAGCACCGCGGCGGCACTGCGCCGGCTCCGGCGGCACTACGGTGCTACGGGTGACCGCCACCACCCGGCTGAAGGACATCGTCGTCGACGCCCGCCACCCGGCCGGTCTGGCCCGGTTCTGGGCCACCGTGCTCGGCTACCATGTCCGCCCGTACGAGCAGGATGACCTGGCGTTCCTGGCCTCCATCGGCCGCGCGTCCGGACAGCGACCCCGCGGTCGCGATCGACCCGCCGGACGGCGTGACCGGGCCGTCGGTGTTCTTCAACGAGGTGCCGGAGGCGAAGACCGTGAAGAACCGGGTTCACCTGGACGTGTGGTTGCCCGGCACCGAGATCGAGCCGCTGGCCGGGCTGGGCGCGCGGGTGCTGCGGGCGCCCGACGAGGACATCGACTGGTGGGTGGTCGCCGATCCGGAGGGGAACGAGTTCTGCGCGTTCCCGGCGCTGCCGTGACCGCCGCCGGGCGCCTCGACCTCACCCGGTCGGGGGCGGAGCTGACCGCCGCGCTGGTCGACGTCGCCTCGGTGTCCGGGACCGAGGGACCGCTGGCCGACGCCGTCGAGGCGGCGCTGCGGGCGGTGCCCGGCCTGGAGGTGGCCAGGGACGGCGACACCGTGCTGGCCCGCACGGCGCTCGGCCGGCCGCGCCGGGTGCTGCTGGCCGGCCACCTCGACACCGTTCCGATCGCCGCCAACGTACCGTCGCGTGTGGACGGTGACCGGCTCTACGGCTGCGGCAGCTCGGACATGAAGTCCGGGGTGGCCGTGCTGCTGCGGCTGGCCACCCTGGCCGACCCGACCGACGACCTCACCCTGGTCTGCTACGACAACGAGGAGGTCGAGGCGGTCAAGAACGGCCTCGGCCGGGTCGCCCGCAGCAGCCCCGACTGGCTGGCCGCCGACCTGGCGATCCTGCTCGAGCCGACCTCCGGCAAGGTCGAGGCCGGCTGCCAGGGCACGCTGCGGGCGGAGGTCACCACCCGGGGCCGCCGCGCGCACAGCGCCCGCTCCTGGCTCGGCGTCAACGCGGTGCACGCCGCGGCGCCGGTGCTGGCCCGGCTGGCCGGATACGAGCCGCGGTCGGTGGACATCGACGGCTGCGTCTACCGGGAGGGTCTCAACGCGGTCGGCATCGCCGGCGGGGTGGCCGGCAACGTGCTGCCGGACGAGTGCCGGGTCACGGTCAACTTCCGGTTCGCGCCCGATCGGTCCGAAGTGGACGCTGCCGAGCACGTGCGCTCGGTGTTCGCCGGGCTCGACGCCGATATGTCCATTGTGGACACCGCGCCGGGGGCGCTGCCCGGGCCTGGCCGCGCCGGCGGCCCGGGACTTCGTCGCCGCGGTCGGCACCGAGCCGGTGGCCAAGTACGGCTGGACGGACGTGTCCCGGTTCGCCGCGCTCGGCATCCCGGCGGTGAACTTCGGCCCCGGTGACCCGAACCTCGCGCACACCCGCGAGGAGCACGTGCTGCTGCCGCGGATCGCCGAATGCGAGGACGCGCTGCGGGCGTACCTGACCCGCGGCTGACCTGACCCGCGGCTGATCCGCGGGTAGCGTTGACCGGCGTGACCGACCCGAACGACCAGCCGATCGAGGACGCGACCGGCGCGAACGACGACGCCCGCCGTGACCACCGGCTGCCCGAGCACCACCGCGGCCCGGTGGTGCTGCGCCGGCACCAGATCCCGCCGGGCACCACCGACGAGCGGCTGCTGTCCAACCGCGGCCCGAAGGACTGGGTGCACACCGACCCGTGGCGGGTGCTGCGGATCCAGTCCGAGTTCGTGGAGGGGTTCGGGCTGCTGGCCGAGCTGCCCAAGGCGGTCAGCGTGTTCGGCAGCGCCCGCACCCCGCGCGACCACCCCGAGTACGCGGCCGGCCGGGCGCTCGGCTCCGCGCTGGCCCGGGCCGGCTTCGCGGTGATCACCGGCGGCGGCCCGGGCGCGATGGAGGCGGTCAACCGGGGCGCGTCCGAGGCCGGCGGGATCAGCGTCGGGCTCGGCATCGAGCTGCCGTTCGAGCAGCGGCTCAACGACTGGGTCGACGTCGGGCTCAACTTCCGCTACTTCTTCGCCCGCAAGACGATGTTCGTCAAGTACGCGCAGGCGTTCGTGATCCTGCCCGGCGGGTTCGGCACGCTGGACGAGCTGTTCGAGGCGCTCACGCTGGTCCAGACCCGGAAGGTGACCCGGTTCCCGGTGATCCTGTTCGGCACCGACTACTGGGCCGGCCTGATCGCCTGGATCCGGGACACGCTGGTGCCGGCGGGGAAGGTCAACCCGGCCGACCTCGAGCTGCTCACCTGCACCGACGACGTGGACGAGGCGGTCAAGCTGATCGGCGAGGCCGGCGCGTACGCCGGGGGCGGCCCGCTGCGGCCGGAGTACGACGGCGAATGAGCGCGATCGCCGTCTACTGCGCGTCCATCACCAGGATCGACCCGGCCTTCCTCGAACTGGCGTCCGCGGTCGGCGCGGCGATCGGCGGGCGCGGCCACACGCTGGTCACCGGCGGCGGCTCGGTCGCGATGATGGGCGCGGTCGGCGCCGCGGCCAGGTCGGCCGGCGGCCACACGGTCGGGGTGATCCCGCACCACCTGGTCGCGATGGAGGTCGCCGACCACGACTCGGACGAGCTGGTCCTGGTCGACACCATGCGCGAGCGCAAGGCCGAGATGGACCGGCGGGCGGACGCGTTCCTCGTGCTGCCCGGCGGGATCGGCACGCTGGAGGAGTTCTTCGAGGTGTGGACGGCGGCCAGCCTCGGCATGCACGCCAAGCCGGTGGTCGTGCTCGACCCGGACGGTCACTACGACCCGCTCTGGGCCTGGCTGGCCGACCTGGAGAAGCGCGGGTTCGTCCGCCCGGAGGCGCTCGACACGCTGCTGCTCACCCGTACCGTCGACGACGCGCTGGCCGCCGTCGAGACCGGCCGCCTACCCGCCTAGGCCAGCCCGCGGCGGGTCGCGGCCGGCGGGCGGGTGCCGCGGATCGAGGCGACCATGTCGAGGACGCGGCGGGTCGCGGCGACGTCGTGCGCGCGGAACACCCGCGCACCGAGCCAGGCCGAGACCGCGGTCGCGGCCAGCGTCCCCTCCAGCCGCCCGTCCGGCGGCAGGTCGAGGGTCTCGCCGACGAAGTCCTTGCGGGACAGCGACACCAGCACCGGCCAGCCGGTCCCGACCAGCTCCGCGAGCCGGCGGGTGATCTCCAGCGAGTGCCTGGTGTTCTTGCCGAAGTCGTGCGCCGGGTCGATGAGGATCCCGTCCGGCCGCACCCCGGCCTCGACCGCCCGCTCGGCCAGCCCGGTCACGGTCGCGACCACGTCGGCGACCACGTCGGCGTACTCGACCCGGTGCGGCCGGGTCCGCGGCGCCAGCCCGCCGGCGTGCGCGCAGACCAGCCCGGCCCCGGTCGCCGCGGCCACGCTCGCGAGCGCGGGGTCGACCCCGCCCCAGGTGTCGTTGAACAGGTCGGCGCCCTCGCCGGCCAGCACCCTGGCCACCTCGGACCGCCAGGTGTCCACGCTGATCACCAGGTCCGGGTAGCCGGCCCGCACCGCTCCGGACCAGCTCGGCGGTCCGGCGCAGCTCCTCGACCGGGTCGACCTCGTCGCCGGGGCCGGCCTTGACCCCGCCGATGTCGACGATCGCCGCGCCGTCGGCCACCGCCCGGTCGACCGCGGCCAGCGCGGCGTCGAGCCCGTACGTGGCGCCGCGGTCGTAGAACGAGTCGGGGGTGCGGTTGACGATCGCCATCACGGTCAGCTCGTCGTCGGCGAACGTCCGGCGACCAAGGCGCAGCGGCACCGTCCCAGCCTTGCACGTACGCCGACCGGTCCCGATCACTGGGCCGGACGGGCCCCGCCTGGTCAGCCGTGCCACCATCAGGGCGTGGGTACGGTGCTGGGCTACATCCTCGCGCTGCTCGTCGTCGGCGGCGTGCTGTTCCTGGCGGCGTCGTTCGCATTCGGCCGCGGCGAGGAGATGGCGCCGGTGCTGCCCGAGGGAACGCCGGTGGAGCTGCCGGAGGACCGGCTGGCCCGCGGCGACGACCTGCGGGCGCTGAAGCTGTCGGTGGCGCTGCGTGGCTACCGGATGGACGAGGTCGACTGGTTGCTCGACCGGCTGTCCGAGCAGGTCGACAGCCGGGACCGGGAGATCGCCCGGCTGCGGTCGGTGCTGCACGTCGAGCCGCTGCCGGCCGAGGACGAGCCGGAGCTGCTCACCCACCCGTTCCCGGCCGTCCGCGACGTCGACTACGCCGGTGACCGCGCCGGTGACCACGCCGGTGACCATGCCGGTGACCATGACGGCGGGGCCAGCCGCCCGCGCCCGGTGCCGGAGGGCACCGAGGTCACCGACGCCCGTCCCGGCCGCCCGGCCCGGGACATCCGCACCACCAGGCCACCGGAGGCGGAGTGAGTCTCCCGCTCAGCGCGATCCGGAACACCTCCGCCGCCCCGAGCCAGCTGCGGCTGGAGGTCGACGTCGCCGCGCCGGTCGAGCGCACCTGGGCGGCGGCGATGGACTGGCACCGGCAGCGCGAGTGGATGCTGGCCACCAGGGTCAGGCCGACCGTCGGCGGCGGCCACGGGGTCGGCGGCCGGATCGAGGCCACCACCGGCATCGGGCCGCTCGGTCTGGTCGACGAGATGGAGATCACCGGCTGGGACCCGCCGCGCGGCGCGTACGTGAAGCACCTCGGCCGGCTCGTGCGCGGCACCGCGGCGTTCGAGGTGCGTCCGCGCCCGGGCGGCTCGACCTTCGTCTGGACCGAGGACCTCGACCTGCCGCTCGGCGCCGCCGGCCGGGTCGGCTTCCGGCTGGTGCGCCCGCTCATCGCGTACGGCCTGCGGCTGTCGCTGCGCCGGTTCGCGGCCTGGGCGCCCGAATATGTCGGAGCCAGCTGGCTAGCGTCCCGAGTCGTGGAGGACATCATCGTCGGCGCGGACGGTCGCCCGCGCTGCGGCTGGGCCGGCGCGACCGAGATCTACCTCGCCTACCACGACGACGAGTGGGGCGTGCCGCAGCACGACGACATGCGGCTGTTCGAGAAGCTCTGCCTGGAGGCGTTCCAGTCGGGGCTGTCCTGGCTGACGATCCTGCGCAAGCGGGCGGCGTTCCGCAGCGCGTTCGCCGGCTTCGACCCCGAGCTGGTGGCCCGGTTCGACGACGCCGACGTGCAGCGGCTGATGGCCGACACCGGCATCGTCCGCAACCGGGCCAAGGTCGAGGCGGCGATCGCCAACGCCAGGGCCACGCTCGAGCTGCCCGACGGGCTCGGTCGGCTGCTCTGGTCGTTCGCGCCCGACCCGGCGACCCGGCCGCGGCCGATCTCGTTCGCGGACGTGCCGCCGACCTCGCCGGAGTCCACCGCGATGGCCAAGGATCTGCGCAAGCGCGGATTCCGGTTCGTCGGCCCGACCACGGCCTACGCGTTGATGCAGGCCTGCGGGCTGGTCGACGACCACCTGGTGGAGTGCTGGCGGGCGGCCCCGGTCAGCGTGCGCTGAGCGCTCACCGGCCGTGGAAGACCGGCTTCTCCTTGCGCAGGAACGCGGCCGTCGCCTCCCGGTGGTCCGGGCTGCTGCCGAGCGCGTTCTGCAGCTCGCCCTCCCGCTCCAGCGCGGAGGCCAGCGGGTGCGCGGCGGAGTAGAGCAGCTGCTCCTTGATCGCGGCGTACGCGGCGGTGGGCCCGGCGGCCAGCCGAGCGGCCAGCTCGAACGCGGCCGTCTCCAGCTCGTCGCCCGGCACCACCGCGTTGACCAGACCCATCTCCAGCGCCGCGGACGCGCCGACCGGCTCGGCCAGGATCGCCAGCGCGGTCGCCCGGGCGTGGCCGATCAGCCGCGGCAGGGTCCAGGACGCGCCGGTGTCCAGCGCGAGCCCCACGTTGGCGAACGCGAGCAGAAACTTCGCGCTGTCGGCCGCGATCCGGAAGTCGCAGGCGAAGCTGAGCGAGGCCCCGGCGCCGGCGGCGATGCCGTTGACCGCCGCGATGACCGGCTTGGGCATCGTCGCCAGGGCCAGGCAGATCGGGTTGTAGTGCCGCTCGACCGTGCTCAGCGGGGCGGAGTCGCCGCTGGCCAGCGCATCGCCGTGCTCGCGCAGGTCCTGGCCGGCGCAGAAGCCGCGGCCGGCCCCGGTCAGCACCACCGCACGGGCGCTCGGGTCCGCGGCGACCTGCAGCAAGGACTCCAGCAGCGTGTCCTTGAGCTCGTTGGTGAACGAGTTGAGGGCGTCGGGCCGGTTGAGCGTGACCGTGGCGACGCCCTCGCTCGCGCTGACCAGTACGGTGTCGGACACGCGGACCTCCCGGGACGGCGACGACGGTGGAGCGGTCCCTCCGGCTCTCACCGTACGGCCCGCGGCGCGGCCCGGTTTCCTCCCCAGCGTGCGATCAGGAACAATGATCGGCGCCACACAGCTCGGCCGAGCGCTACCGCGGTCACCGAGCGTCCAGGTCAGAGATCGGCGCGGGCCCGGCAGGACCCGCTGGAGGAGGCACGAATGGCGGCCATGAAGCCGCGGACGGGAGACGGTCCGCTGGAGGTCACCAAGGAGGGACGCGGCATCGTCATGCGCGTCCCGCTCGAGGGTGGCGGTCGGCTCGTCGTCGAGATGTCCGCCGAGGAGGCCACCGCGCTCGGCGACGCGCTGAAGGCTGCCGCCGGCTGACTCCTGCCCGACCTGCTCGGCCCCGGCCCTGGCGGCCGGGGCTGCGCGCTATCTCACCCGGGCGGGCGGGTGGACCGGAGGGGGTTTGGTGACCGGCGTGCAGCCGGGCGACCCGCGTGACCTGGCGCCGCAGTACGTGCTGCCGCTCGTGGTGCGGGTGGAGCGGGCCACGCCACCGGCGCGGACCGACGCGCTGGAGGCCGCCGCGCTGGCCGTGCTCACGCTGCTGACCGACGCCGCGTTCGTTCGGTGACGGCGAGTGGGCCGGCCCGGTGACCGCCTGGAAGGACGCCCGGATCCGCAAGGTGGTGCGGCGGGCCCGGGGCGCCGAGTGGCGGCGGGCCGAGGCGCTCGACGGCATCACCGTGACCCGTGCCAGCGCCGAGGTGCGGGTCTTCCCGCCGGTGCCGCTGGACGGCTGGCCCAAGGACCTGGCCCGGCTCCAGGTCGCCGGCACCGACCTGGCCGACCCGCAGCCGCCGCCTCCGCCGCCGCCCGGCCTGCCGGCGCTCTGGCTCAACCCCGACCTGGAGATGTCCGCCGGCAAGGCGATGGCCCAGGTCGGGCACGCCGCCCAGCTCGGCCTGTCCGCGCTCGACCCGGCCGACCGCGGACCGGTGGCGGGCCGACGGCTTCCCGCTGGCCGTCCGCACCGCGACCGGCACGGCACTGGGCCGAGCTGCTGCGCCGGGACCTGCCGGTGGTCCGGGACGCCGGCTTCACCGAGGTGGCCCCGGGGACCTGCACGGCGGTGGCGGAGATACTGCGGGCATGAGCCTCGTCCAGCTGGCCGAGCAGGACGCCGGCGTGCTGCTGCTGACCTTCACCGACCCGGACCGGCGCAACGCGATGACCGCGGAGATGGGCGCCGACCTGGCCGCCGCGCTGGCCGGGCTGACCGGGCGGGAGGACGTCCGCGCGGTCGTGCTCACCGGGGCCGGCTCCGCCTTCTCCGGCGGCGGCGACCTGGCGCTGCTGGCCGACAAGGCGGCCCGGGCCAAGGCCGGCGAGGACCAGACCGCGTCGATGCGCGAGTTCTACGAGGTGTTCCTGTCGGTGGTGCGGGCGCCGTTCCCGGTGCTGGCCGCGGTCAACGGGCACGCGATCGGCGCCGGCGCGTGCGTCGCGGTCGCCTGCGACCTGGCCGTGGTGGCCCGGGACGCGAAGATCGGCTTCAACTTCGTCCGGCTCGGCATCCACCCCGGGATGGGCGGCTCCTGGACGCTGCCCCGGCTGGTCGGGCCGCAGCGGGCGGCCGAGCTGCTCTACACCGGCCGGCTGTTCACCGGCGCCGAGGCGGCCGACTACGGGCTCGCGCTGGAGGCGCTGCCGACCGAGGACGTGCTGCCGCGCACGCTGGAGCTGGCCGGTGCGATCGCCCGCAGCGCCCCGCAGCCGGTCCGCCAGCTCAAGCAGTCGCTGGCCGCGGCCGGCAGCCGCACGCTGGCCGAGCAGCTCGACGCCGAGGCGGCCGCGCAGGCGGCCAACTACCGCACCAAGGACGTCGACGAGGGCCTGCTCGCCGCCCGCGAGCGCCGCGCCCCCCGATTCACCGGCGACTAGATGCCGCCCGTCCGCCCACCGCCTGGCGGCGCGGGCCGACACCGGGACCCGGCTCAGCGCAGGGAGCCGTAGACCTCGACGGTGCGGCGGGCGATCGCGTCCCAGCCGAACTCCCGCTCGGCCCGGGCCCGCCCGGCCTTGCCCATCTCGGCGGCCCGGTCCGGGTCGGTGACGAGCGAGTTCACCGCCTCGACCAGCGCCGCCTCGAACCCCTCCGGGTACGCCGGCGCGTACGGCACCAGCAGCCCGGTCACGCCGTCGGCGACGACCTCGGGGATGCCGCCGACCGCGGAGGCGACGACCGCGGTCTCGCAGGCCATCGCCTCCAGGTTGACGATCCCGAGCGGCTCGTACACCGAGGGGCAGACGAACAGCGTCGCGTGCGTGAGCAGCTGGACCACGTCCGGCCGGGGCAGCATCTCCGAGATCCACACCACCCCGGTGCGGGTCTCCCGCAGCGACTCGACCGCGGCCGCGGTCGCCGCGCCGATCTCCGGGGTGTCCGGCGCGCCGGCGCAGAGCACCAGCTGCGCCTCCGGCACGAAGTCGCGGGCGGCCGCGAGCAGGTGCCCGACGCCCTTCTGCCGGGTGATCCGGCCGACGAAGACCACGTACGGACGGTCCGGGTCGACGCCGTGCCGCTCCAGCACGTCGGTGTCGCGATCCGGCGCGTACAGCATCGTGTCGATGCCGTTGTGCACCACGTGCACCTTGTCCGGGTCCATGAACGGATACACCGCCAGGATGTCCGCCTTCATCCCCCGGCTGACGGCGATCACCGCGTCGGCGTTGCGGTACGCGGTGCGCTCGGCCCAGGACGACACCCGGTAGCCGCCGCCGAGCTGCTCGATCTTCCAGGGCCGCTGCGGCTCCAGCGAGTGCGCGGTGAGCACGTGCGGGACGCCGTGCAGCAGACCGCCGAGCACACCGGCGACGTTCGCGTACCAGGTGTGCGAGTGCAGCACGTCGCACTCGCCGACCGCGTCGGCGATCTCGAGGTCCACCGCCAGCGTCTGCAGCGCCGCGTTGCGACCGGCCATCCCGACCGGGCACGGCGTGCGCGATGGCGTCATCGCGCGGGCTTCCGAAGCAGTGCACGTCGACGTCGACCAGGCGGCGCAACTCCCGGACGAGGAAATCCACGTGTACGCCGGCACCCCCGTAGACGTCCGGCGGATACTCCCGCGTGAGCACTCCCACTCGCACAACCCACAGGTTAGGGTCATTCCATGCGTAGCAACCCTCGTGTCCTCGGGATTGTTCTCGCGGGCGGTGAGGGAAAGCGGCTCTGGCCACTGACGGCGGACCGGGCCAAACCGGCCGTGCCGTTCGGCGGTACCTACCGGCTCATCGACTTCGTCCTGTCGAATCTGGTCAACGCCGGCTACCTGCGGATCGCCGTGCTCACCCAGTACAAGTCGCACTCGCTCGACCGGCACATCACCACGACCTGGCGGATGTCGACGATCCTCGGCAACTACGTGACCCCGGTGCCGGCGCAGCAGCGGCTCGGCCCGCGCTGGTTCACCGGCAGCGCCGACGCGATCTTCCAGAGCTTCAACCTGATCTACGACGACCAGCCCGACCACATCGTCGTGTTCGGCGCCGACCACGTCTACCGGATGGATCCCCGGCAGATGGTCGAGCAGCACATCGAGACCAAGACCGCGGTGACGGTGGCCGGCATCCGGGTGCCGCGCGACGAGGCCAGCAGCTTCGGCATCATCGACGCCGACGAGCACGGCAAGATCCGCGCCTTCCTGGAGAAGCCGGCCGACCCGCCCGGCCTGGTCGACAGCCCCGACGAGTCGTACGCGTCGATGGGCAACTACGTCTTCACCACCGAGGCGCTGATCGAGTCGCTGCGCACCGACGCCGGCGAGGAGGCCTCGATGCACGACATGGGCGGCAGCATCATCCCGATGCTGACCAAGGACGGCACCGCCCGGGTGTACGACTTCGCCGACAACGACGTGCCCGGGGCGACCGACCGCGACCGCGGCTACTGGCGCGACGTCGGGACCATCGATGCCTACTACGACGCCAACATGGACCTCGTCGCGGTGCATCCGGTGTTCAACCTCTACAACCGGCAGTGGCCGATCTTCACCGACACCCCGCAGCTGCCGGCGGCGAAGTTCATCGAGGGCGGGCTCGCGCAGGAGTCGATCGTCGCGCCCGGCTCGATCCTGGCCGGCTCCACCGTGCGGCACTCGGTGGTCTTCCCCGGCGTCACCGTCCTGCAGGGCGCGTACGTGGAGGGTTCGGTGCTGCTGCCGGGCACCCGGATCGAGGCCGGCGCGGTCGTCCGCCGCGCCATCCTGGACAAGAACGTGCAGGTCCCGGCCGGTGCGCACATCGGCGTGGACCCCGAGATGGACAAGCAGCGCTACCACGTCAGCGACGGCGGGGTCGTGGTGCTCGGCAAGGGCGAGCTCGCCCAGCCGTGACGACCGGCGCCGGCCGGTATCCGGCGCGGTGAACGGATCGCTACCGCCGTCACGATGTGGTCACCTACGCTGCGGCTCTGTCGGACCGTGGCCTAGGGTTCCGGCAACTGCTCCCGAGGAGGCCCCTGGTGAAGCTCCGTCGCGTGTACGTCGCGGCTGCGGTGGCGCTGGCTCTGGCCGCCGCCGGCTGTGCGAACAACGAGGACTCCGACTCCGGCGGTGCGCAGCCGTCCGCGTCCGGCTCGGCCGGGTTCAACCTGGACAACGTGAAGAAGGACGACGCGCTGGCCCAGCAGGTGGACAGCAAGTACGCCAGCGACGGCAAGCTGGTCGTCGGCACCGACCCGACGTACGAGCCGAACGAGTTCAAGCAGAACGGCAAGATCGTCGGCTTCGACGTCGACCTCGGCGACGCGATCGCCAAGAAGCTCGGCCTGACCGCCGAGTTCCAGGAGTCGAAGTTCGACGCGATCCTGCCCGCGCTCGGCAGCCGGTACGAGATCGGCATGTCGTCGTTCACCGACAACCCGGAGCGGGAGAAGGTCGTCGACTTCGTCACCTACTTCAGCGCCGGCACGCAGTGGGCGTCGAAGGACGCGAGCTTCGACCCGGACAACGCCTGCGGCAAGAAGGTCGCCGTGCAGACCGGCACCGTGCAGGACACCGACGACCTGCCGGCCCGGCAGAAGAAGTGCGCCGGCAACGCGATCCAGGTCCAGCGCTACGACGCCCAGGACGAGGCGACCAACTCGGTCGTGCTGGGCAAGGCCGACGCCGTGCTGGCCGACTCCCCGGTCATGGCCGGCGCGGTCAAGAAGGTCGGCGGCGGGCTGCAGCTGGTCGGTGACGTCTACGACTCCGCGCCGTACGGCATCGCGATCCCGAAGACCGCCGGCACCACCAAGGACGCGATCCTCGGCGCGGTGAAGGCGCTGATCGCCGACGGCACGTACAAGGCGATCCTCGACAAGTGGGGGGTCTCCAGCGGGGCGATCACCGACCCGGTGATCAACGGCGCGTCCGGCTGACCCGGTCCTACCGGTGACGACAGACGTCGCGGGAGCCTCGCGCGGCGACGGGCGAGGCCGCCGAGGACATCAAGGCGGTGCCGGTCCGCCACCCCTGGCCGCTGGGTCGCGGTCGCGGTGATCGGCGTGCTCGTCGCCATGCTGGTCAACAGCGTGGTCACCAACGCCGCCTACCACTGGGGCACCGTCGGGAAGTACCTGTTCGACCAGCGGCTGTCGGCGGCCGCGCTGGTCACGCTGCAGCTCACCGTCGCTGGCGATGTCTTCGGCGTCGCTGCTCGGCGTGGTGCTGGCGGTGATGCGGCTCTCGCCGAACCCGATCCTGTCCTCGGTCGGCCTGGGTCTACCTGTGGGTGTTCCGCGGCACCCCGGTCTACACCCAGCTGGTGTTCTGGGGCCTGATCAGCGTGCTCTACCCGCGGATCGGGCTCGGGATCCCGTTCGGGCCGGAGTTCGTCTACGTTCCAGACCCAGAGGTGATCACGTTCTTCGTGGCCGCGGTGATCGGGCTGTCGCTGAACGAGTCCGCGTACATGGCCGAGATCGTCCGGGCCGGGCATCACCTCGGTCGACGCCGGGCCAGACCGAGGCGGCGGCCGCGCTGGGCATGACCCGCGACCAGATCATGCGCCGGATCGTGCTGCCGCAGGCGATGCGGGTGATCATCCCGCCGACCGGCAACGAGCTGATCTCCATGCTCAAGACCACCTCGCTGGTGGTCGCGGTGCCGCTGACCTCCGAGCTCTACTCGCAGAGCCGGGAGATCGCGCTGTCCCTGTTCCAGCCGATGCCGCTGCTGATCTGCGCGTCGATCTGGTATCTGGCCATCACCTCGGTGCTCATGGTCGGCCAGTACTACGTGGAGCGGCACTTCGCCCGGGGCAGCCAGCGGCAGCTGCCGCCGACCCCGCTGCAGAAGCTGCGGATGCGGCTGGGCGGGCTGCGGCCGCCGCCGAGCGCGCCGACCCGGGCCCGCCGTCGGCTGGCGGCGGCCGGCGAGCGCGGCAGGGCGGAGGCGGCCCGTGACCGGCGAGCCGGGCGGCGCCCGCCGATGGTGCTGGCCGAGGCCGTGCACAAGCGCTTCGGCCGGCTGGAGGTGCTGCGCGGGATCGACCTGACCGTCGAGCGCGGCGAGGTCATGTGCGTGATCGGCCCGTCCGGCTCGGGCAAGTCGACGTTCCTGCGCTGCATCAACCACCTGGAACAGATCAACGCCGGCCGGCTCTGGGTCGACGGCGAGCTGGTCGGCTACCGGCAGCGCGGCGACAAGCTGCACGAGCTGCGCGAGGCGGACATCGCCAAGCAGCGGGTCGAGCGTCGGCATGGTCTTCCAGCACTTCAACCTGTTCCCGCACATGACCGTGCTGGGCAACATGATCGAGGCGCCGCTGCAGGTCAAGCGGGAGCCGAAGAAGGACGCGCAGGAGCGGGCCCGGGAGCTGCTGGACCGGGTCGGCCTCGCCGACAAGGCCGACGCGTACCCGCGGCAGCTGTCCGGCGGCCAGCAGCAGCGGGTCGCGATCGCCCGGGCGCTGGCATGCGGCCGAAGCTCATGCTCTTCGACGAGCCGACCTCGGCGCTGGACCCGGAGCTGGTCGGCGAGGTGCTGGACGTGATGCGCGAGCTGGCCGCAGGCCGGCATGACGATGATCGTGGTCACCCACGAGATGGGGTTCGCCCGCGAGGTCGGCGACCAGCTCGTGTTCATGGACGGCGGGGTGGTGGTGGAGGCCGGCCTGCCGCGGGACGTGCTGGCCGACCCGCAGCACGAGCGCACCCGCTCGTTCCTGTCGAAGGTGCTGTAGCCGGCCGGCCGCGGGGGATCAGCCGCGCTTGACCGCGGCGAGCAGTCCGTCGCCGGCGTGCAGGAGGACGGGGACCAGGCCGTCGTCGTCGCGGATCGTCCGGCCGAGCTCGCGCATGGCGACCGTGTCCGGGTCGCGCTGGGCCGGGTCGGCGACCCGGTCGTGCCAGAGCACGTTGTCGAACGCGACCACGCCGCCGGGCCGCAGCAGCCGCAGCGCCTCGGTCAGGTAGTCGGCGTACTCGGTCTTGGCCGCGTCGACGAACACCAGGTCGTATCCGCCGTCGGCGAGCCGGGGGAGCACCTCCAGCGCGTTGCCGACGATCAGCCGGGCCCGCCCCGACGGGATCCCGGCCTCGGCGAACGCCTGCTTGGCCGCCCGCTGGTGCTCCGGGTCACGGTCGACCGTGGTCAGCACGCCGTCCGGGCGCATCCCGCGCAGCAGCCACAGGCCGGAGACGCCGGCGCCGGTGCCCACCTCGACCACCGCCCTGGCGTTGGTCGCCGCGGCCAGGAAACGCAGCGCCGCCCCGCCGCCGGGCCCGATCGGGACGCAGCCGAGCTCGGCGCCGCGGTGGCGGGCGGCCTGCAGCACGGTGTCCTCGGCCAGGTAGGCCTCCGCGTACTCCCTGCTGGCGAGGACCGCGGACGTGTCCGGCACGCCGGGAAGCCTAGCGGGACGCGCCGTACCGGCGGCCGACACGCCCGGGGGAACGGGCCGGCCGGTCCGGGCGTTGGAACCAAGCGGAGGACGCTCAACCTGAGTATCCGCTGAGTAAACGAGTGCCAAGGGTCGGCATGGGAGGAGTGGTCAGGCACCATGGCGGTGTTCGCATCGTCGATAGCGTCGGATACCGGAGGTGCCGTGATCGACGCCTCGGCATCCACGTGGGTGCCCCCGACCTGGGACGAGGTCGTGCGTGAGCACACCGCCCGGGTCTACCGCCTTGCCTACCGGCTGTCCGGAAACCAGCAGGACGCCGAGGATCTGACCCAGGAGACGTTCGTGCGCGTCTTCCGGTCGCTGGCCGACTACACCCCCGGCACGTTCGAGGGTTGGCTGCACCGGATCACCACGAACCTGTTCCTGGACATGGTCCGTCGCCGCCAGCGCATCCGTTTCGACGCGCTGCCCGACGACACCGAGCGCCTGCCGGGCCGGGAGCGCAGTCCCGAGCAGGTCTATGCGGAGGGCGCCTTCGACGCGGACGTACAGGCCGCGCTGGACGCGCTGCCGCCCGACTTCCGCGCCGCCGTGGTCCTCTGCGACATCGAGGGCCTGTCGTACGAGGAGATCGCGGCCACCCTCGGGATCAAGCTCGGCACCGTGCGGTCCCGGATCCACCGGGGCCGGGTGCTGCTGCGGGAGGCGTTGGCGCACCGCGCGCCACGGTCGGCCCGTGTCGGCACGGAGGAGGCGACCCCGGCGGCCGAGGGAGGTGCGGCGTGACCTTGCCCGACCTGCACCTGTCCGAGGACGCGCTGGCGGCGTACGTCGACGGCATCCTGTCCCCGGGCGCCGACGAGCGTGCCGCCAAGCACCTGCGGTCCTGCGCCGAGTGCCGGGCCGCGGTCGACGTCGAGCGCGAGGCGAAGGCGCTGCTGGGCGCCGCGCCGGACCCGAGCCTGCCGGCCGGGCTGATGGCCAGGCTGCTCGACGTGCCGATGACCGCCGACCTCGGCGGCAGCGACCGGGTGCTGGCGATCGACGGCGACCGGCTCGGCTGGTCGACCGGCTCCACGAGCTCCGATACGCGGGTGGTCGAGCGCCGGGCTTCAGCCCCGGCGCGGCCCCGACCCCAGGTCAGGCCGGCGGGCGCACCGCGGCCGGCCGGGCGGAGCGCGCGCGCCCGGCGGACCCGGCGCGGACTGGCGGTCTCGCTGGCCGGGCTGGCGTTCGGGGTGATCGCCTCGGCCGCGTCCACCGGTGCGAGCGGCGCCGCCGCGACGTCCCGGGTCGGCGACGTGCCGGGACCGTCGACCAGGCTGGTGGTCGGCAGCACGGTGCCGATGGACGCCACCCGCACGTTCCAGTTCCGCCGGCCCAGCTCCGGCGGCGCCCTCACCTCGGCCACCGTCTCGCTCCCCGGTCGCTGACCGACCCACCCGTCATCCCGGCGCACCCCCCACCGCGCCGGGATGATCTTTCGCGCCGCCCGACCCGGCCGCCACGGCGCTCCCGGCTCGGGGCGCTCTCGGGCCGCCTCCGGTCGACACCTGCGCGCCCGCGCCGCCGCAGTCGCCGCGGCAGGGTCGGACTGGTTTCTGACGGGGACTTGACGGGGGGTGAGGGAGGGTTGGGCCGTGCCGGGGAGGGTTCGATGACGGAGCAGAACGGTCGGGCGTACGGCAGCAACGGCCGCTCGTCCGCGCTCGAGTCGGCGTTCGGGCGCCCGCCCGGCGTCGAGTCGTCGTTCGCGCCGGGTGCCCCGCCGGTGCGCGCCGCCGACCCCGCCACCGCCGCCGCCGGCCCCGGGCCTGCGCCGGCTGTTCAGCCGGCCGGCCGGCGTGGCCGAGTCGTTCGACCCCCCGCCCGGTGCGATCCGGGACACCACGCCCGCCGCCCGAGTCGCCCTGGTGGAAGCCGGACGCCGACCGCGACCCCTGGCGGGACGCCCGCTCACCGGCCTCGCTCGGCGGCCCGCCCGACTTCGGCGACGGGCGGCCGGCGCCGGTCGGCGCCCCGGAGGAGCCCGGCGGCCGGCGCCGCTGGGGCCTGCGCAGCATCACGTTCACCGCGGCGGTCGTGCTGCTGGTGGCCGGCCTGCTCACCGGCATCGTCGGCGGGGTGGTCGGCTACCTCGCCGCCGACCGGATCACCCCGGCGCTGCTCGACCCGGACGCGACGCTGTCCCAGGTCAGCCCCTCGGTCAACCGGCCGCCCGGCTCGGTCGCCGACATCGCCAAGCGGGTGCTGCCGGTGGTCGTCTCGGTCGAGGTGAGCACGTCCGGCGGCTCCGGCACCGGCTCCGGCATCGTCATCGACGGCCAGGGCTACGTGCTCACCAACAACCACGTGGTCTCCCAGTTCGCCACCGCCGGCGCGGGCAGCTCGCTGCGGGTGCGGTTCAGCGACCAGTCCGCGGTCGACTGCGAGGATCGCCGGCCGGGACCCGAAGACCGACCTCGCGGTGCTGAAGATCGACAAGCCCGGCCTCACGGTGGCCGCGCTCGGCGACTCCAGCAAGATCGC
This sequence comes from uncultured Actinomycetota bacterium, assembly GCA_963770145.1. Lineage (GTDB taxonomy): Bacteria > Actinomycetota > Actinomycetes > Mycobacteriales > CADCTP01 > CADCTP01. The sequence goes on from CAVYOJ010000015.1 coordinate 409,921, forward strand.
GGTCGGTGACCCGGTCATCGCGATCGGCTCGCCGCTCGGCCTGGCCGGCACCGTCACCTCGGGCATCATCAGCGCGCTGGACCGGCCGGTCCGGCTCGGCGGCGAGGGCGGCAACTCGGGCAGCGACACCAACGCCGTGATCAACGCGATCCAGACCGACGCGTCGATCAACCCCGGCAACTCCGGCGGCGCGCTGGTCGACGGCTCCGGCGCGGTCATCGGGATCAACTCCGCGATCGCCACGCTGAGCACCGGCAGCACCGGCCAGACCGGCAGCATCGGCCTCGGCTTCGCGATCCCGATCAACGAGGCCAGGCAGATCGCCGAGCAGCTGATCCGCACCGGCAAGGTGCAGCACGCGACGCTCGGCGTGACCGCCCGCTCGGTCACCGACGGGGCCAGGGACGGCGCGCTGGTCGAGTCGGTGGCCGCCGGCAGCGCGGCGGCGGACGCCGGGATCAAGGCCGGTGACGTCATCACCCGCGTCGGCGACCGGCTGGTCGGCGGCTCGGACGACCTGGTGGTCCAGGTCCGCGCGCACAAGGTCGGCGAGAAGGTCCAGCTGACGTACGTGCGGGGTGGCCGGACGGTGAAGGTCACCGCAACCCTGCAGGGCGACTGACCCCTAAACCTGGGTAACCGGCCCGGCGCCGACAGGTTTCCGGGTTACGCTGGGTTCCGTGTTCGGCAGTCTGGGTTGGCCCGAGATGCTCACGCTTCTCGTGGTGGCGCTGTTGATCTTCGGACCGGACAAGCTTCCGGCCGTCGCGAAGGATGCTGCGCAGATGCTGCGCACCGTGCGCAACATGGCCAAGGACGCCCGCTCGCAGATCAAGACCGAGCTCGGCCCCGAGTTCTCGGAGTTCGACCTCGACTCGCTCAACCCGCGCAGCTTCGTGCAGAAGAACCTGTTCGGGGACGACGACGACGATGATCCCGGCCTGAACAAGCAGCCGCAGCGGCAGGCCAGCCGGATCAAGAGCGAGCAGACTCCCTACGATCCGGACACGATCTAGACACGCCCCTGACCTGGGCTCTTACCGTCCGCACAGCTGGATGGGGCACCATGTGACCTCGTCCGCGCGGCCCACCGCGCCCGGTACCGGACGACTGTGACCAGGAGGATTGGCGGATGGCACGACGCCGGATTCGCGGCGTGTTCGGGCTCATCGCTCTCACGGTGGCAGCGGCGCTGGTGGTGGCGGGCATCGCCCTGCCCGGCGTGCTGCTCGCGGGCGCGGCGACGACGACGGTGGCCCACTCGGTCCGGTCACTGCCCGACGGCATCGATCCGACCAGCCCGCCGCAGCCCTCGGTGCTCTACGCCGCCGACGGCACGACCCGGATCGCGACGTTCTACTCGCAGTACCGCAAGCCGGTGCAGCTCAAGCAGGTCTCCAAGGTCATGCAGCAGGCGATGGTCGCCGCCGAGGACCGCCGGTTCTACGAGCACGGCGCGGTCGACGCCAAGGGAGTGCTGCGGGCCGCGGCCGCCAACCTCCGCAACGGCGCGGTCGACCAGGGTGCCTCCACGCTGACCATGCAGTACGTCCGCAACGTGCTGAAGAACGACCAGAACGTCAGCGCCGCCGAGCGCAAGGCGGCGACCCAGGACACGCTCTCCCGCAAGCTGCAGGAGGTGCGCTACGCGGCCGAGCTCGAGCACACCATGTCCAAGGACCAGATCCTGCAGAGCTACCTCAACATCGCCTACTTCGGCGCCGGGGCGTACGGGATCGAGTCCGCGGCCGAGCGGTTCTTCTCCACCTCTGCGGCCAAGCTCACGCTGGCCCAGGCCGCGCTGCTGGCCGGGCTGGTGCAGTCGCCCGACGCGTACAACCCCATCGCCCGGGACCAGAAGTCGGCGCTGAGCCGCCGCTCGTACGTCCTGGACTCGATGAAGACGATGGGCGCGATCACGCCGGCCCAGGCGACCAAGGCCAACGCGGCGAAGATCGGCCTCAAGCCACGGGGGCTGCCCACCTCGGGCTGCACCGGCGTGCCGGCCGACCACAACGACTGGGGCTTCTACTGCGACTACTTCGTGCGCTGGTGGGACGACCAGTCCGCGTTCGGCAAGACCCCGCAGCAGCGCACCAACAAGCTGCTCTCCGGCGGTTTCCGCATCGTCACCCCGATGCAGCCGACCGTGCAGGCCACCGCGCTGGAGCAGTCGGTCGGCGTGTACGGGTACGACGACCCGAAGGCGCTGCCGATCGCGGTGGTGCAGCCCGGCACCGGTCGGGTCCTGGCCATGGCGGTGAACCGGCACTACGGGCTGCCCCAGGCCGGGCAGAACGACGTCTCGACCACCGTGGCGCCGCTGATCTCCGGCGGCGGTGGGCTGACCGGCTACCAGGCCGGGTCGACGTTCAAGATGTTCACGATGCTGGCCGCGCTGCAGAACGGGATGCCGCTCTACACGCCGTTCGACGCGCCGTCGCAGCTGCCGACGCACTGGCGGGACTCGGGTCCCAACTCCTGTGACGGGCAGTACTGCCCGAGCAACGAGAGCCCGTCGTTCATGGACGGCCTGCGGACCATGTGGGACGGGTTCGGGCGCTCGGTGAACACCTACTTCGTGCACCTCGAGGAGCAGGTCGGGGCCGACAAGGCGGTCGCGATGGCGCAGAAGCTCGGCATCACGTTCCGGGCGCCGAGCGACCAGCAGCAGGTCAAGGACGCGGTCGACTGGGGGTCGTTCACCCTGGGCGTCGCCGACACGACCCCGCTCGACCTGGCCGAGGCGTACGCGACGGTGGCGGCGGACGGCGTGCACTGCAGCGCGCTGCCGGTCACCGCGATCTTCGGCGTCGACCACAAGAAGGTCCCCGGCGTGGCCGACCCGAAGTGCGGCCGGGTGATCAGCCCGGAGATCGCGCAGGCGGCGACGGACGCGGCGCGCTGCCCGGTCGGTCAGCAGTCCACGTTCGGGCGGTGCAACGGCGGGACGGCGACCGCGGTCGGCCAGATCGTCGGGCGGCCGGTCGCCGGCAAGACCGGCTCCTCGCAGGGCAACGTCACCGAGACGTTCGTCGGGTTCACCCCGCAGGTGGCGGCGGCCGGGATCGCGGCCGATCCGGCGGACCCGACCAACGCGGTCGGCTCGTTCGTCTCGAAGTCGGTGAACGCGGCGGTCGCGCACACGATCGCGGTCGCCGTGCAGGACCTGCCGGTGCAGGACTTCACGCCGCCGAGCGTCGAGACCGCGTTCGGGCCGGGCGGGATCGTGCCGGTGCCGCAGCAGACGACGCCGAACGACGGCCGCGGCGGCGGGGACAACGGCGGCGGCAACAACGGCGGCGGCGGCAACGGCGGCGGCGGCGGCAACGGCGGCGGCGGCGGCGGCCGGCGGCCGGGCGGTGGCGGTCCAGGCGGCGGTGGCGGTGGCGGCGGCAACAACGGCGGCGGTCAGCAGACCGCCCCGGTGCCCACCGGCGCCCCGGCGAGCCCCGGCACCGGCGGCGGCACCACCACGCCGCGGCGGCGGCACGACAACGGCGGCGGCACGAGACAACGGCGGCGGCCCCGGCAACGGCTGACCCGCCCGCGCAGCCGACGGCTGCGACGGCCGGCTCGCGCGGGCCGGCCGAGCGCGGTGGCCGGCGGAGTCGGCCGGGTCGGTGGCGGGTCAGCGGGTGGCGGGGGAGAGGCCCAGTTGCAGGCCGGCGAGTCCGCGCTGGCGGGCGGCGAGCTTGTCGGCGACCTCGCCGAGCGCGACCGCGGCCGGCGACTCCGGCGCGCGACGTCACGATCGGCACCCCCGCGTCGCCGCCCTCCCGCAGCCGCTGGTCGATCGGCACCTGCCCGAGCAGCGGCACGTTCGTCCCGGTGAGCGTCGACAGCGACGCCGCCACCGCGGCCCCGCCGCCGGAGCCGAACAGCTCCACCCGGCTGCCGTCCGGCTGCTCCCACCACGACATGTTCTCGACCACGCCGGCGATCTGCTGGTGGGTCTGCAACGCGATCGCCCCGGCCCGCTCGGCCACCTCCTGCGCGGCCAGTTGCGGGGTGGTCACCACGAGCAACTCCGCCGACGGCACCAGCTGGGCCACCGAGATCGCGATGTCCCCGGTGCCCGGCGGCAGGTCCATCAGCAGCACGTCCAGGTCGCCCCAGTAGACGTCGGCGAGGAACTGCTGCAGCGCCCGGTGCAGCATCGGCCCGCGCCACACCACCGGCGAGTTGCCGGGGGTGAACATGCCGATCGAGATCACCCGCACCCCGCTGGCCTCCGGCGGCAGGATCATCTGCTCGACCTGGGTCGGCCGGCCGGTGACCCCGAGCATCCGCGGCACGCTGTGCCCGTAGATGTCGGCGTCAACAATGCCCACCGCCCGTCCCCGGTTGGCGAGCGCGACCGCGAGGTTGACGGTCAGCGAGGACTTGCCGACTCCGCCCTTGCCCGACGCCACCGCATACACCCTGGTCAGCGAGCCGGGCTTGGCGAACGGGATCTCGTTCTCGGCCCGGGCCGGCCCGCGCAGCTGCTCCTGCAGCGCCTTGCGCTGCTCCGGGCTCATCACGTCCAGGTCGACCCGCACGCCCGTGACGCCGTCCAGCGGCGAGACCGCGGCGGTCACGTCGCGGGTGATCGTGTCCCGCAGCGGGCAGCCGGCGACGGTCAGATAGACCCCCACCGTGACCGTCCCGTCGGGGTCGATCCGGACGTCCTTGACCATGTTGAGCTCGGTGATCGGGCGGCGGATCTCCGGGTCCCGCACCGATGCGAGCGCGGCGGTGACTTGTTCTGGCGTGACCACGGTTCCAGCGTACGCAGGGCAAGAGTTTGCCCAGGGACCTACCATGATTGTGTGCGCACTGCTCTCTCCGCCCGTGAACTGTCGGTCTGGCGGACCTTCCTGCGCGCGCACGCCAGCATCACCCGGCAGATGGAGCACGACCTCGCCGAGCGGCACATGCTGCCGCTTCCCTCGTACGACGTGCTGTTGCAGCTGGCCGAGAGCCCGCAGCGGCGGCTTCGGATGACCGACCTGGCCGACCGGGTGCTGCTGTCCCGGTCCGGGCTGACCCGGCTGGTCGACCGTCTGTCGCGGGAGGGCCTGGTCGAGCGGGAGTCCTGTCCGTCGGACGCGCGCGGGACGTTCACCGTGATCACCGACAAGGGGCTGGCCCTCCTCCGCGAGGCCGCGCCGACCCATCTGGCCGGCATCCAGGAGCACGTGACCAGCCGGCTGACACCCGCCGAGCTGGACACGTTCGGCCGGCTGCTGCGCAAGCTGCTGCCCGAGTCCGACGCGGTCCCGGTCGGCGGTTGCGCGCCGGCCGCCGAGCCGGACGAGGCGGCGGTCGCCGGCTAGCTAGGCCGGTCGGTCCGCGTCCTTGCGCAGGTGCTCCAGGTAGTGGCTCAGCTCGGAGCGGATGAAGTCGCGCGTGGCCACGTCGCCGAGCGCGATCCGGACCGCGGCCAGCTCCCGGGCGAGATACTCGACGTCCGACCGGCTCCGATCGGCGTTCGTCCGGTCCTCGTCCAGGTTGATCCGGTCCCGGTCGGTCTGCCGGTTCTGCGCGAGCAGGATCAGCGGTGCCGCGTACGCCGCCTGCAGCGAGAGTGCCAGGGTCAGGAGGATGAACGGGTATTCGTCGAACCGCAACGAGGTCGGCACCACCACGTTCCAGCCGATCCAGACGATCACGATGATCGTCTGCAGGACCAGGAACCGGGCCGTGCCGATGAACCGGGCGATCGTCTCGGCGAACCGGCCGAACGCCTCGGCGTCGTAGCGCGGGCCGGTGCGGCGGACGCCGCGCGGCTGGTCGAGTCGGGTCTCAGCCATCGATGTCCCGCTCCCGCCAGTCCTCCGGCAACAGGTGGTCGAGCACGTCGTCGACGGTGACGGCGCCCACCAGCCGGTCAGCCTCGTCCACCACCGCCGCCGCCACCAGGTCGTACGTGGCCAGGTAGCGGGTCAGCTCGGACAGCTCGGTCTCCGGCCGCACCGGCTCCAGGTCGTCGTCGACCACGCCGCTGACCAGGGCGGACGGTGGCTCGCGGAGCAGCCGCTGGACGTGCGCGACGCCGAGGTAGCGACCGGTCGGGGTCTCCGACGGCGGCCGGCAGACGTACACCTGGGTGGCCAGGGCCGGGGTGATGTCCGGGTTGCGGACCCGGGCCAGCGCCTCGGCGATCGTCGCGTCCGGAGCCAGGATGATCGGCTCGCTGGTCATCAGGCCGCCGGCGGTGTCGTCGCCGTAGCGCAGCAGCCGGCGGACCGGGGCCGCCTCCCCCGGCTCCATCAGCTGGAACAGCCGCTCCCGCTCGGACGGCTCCAGCTCGGCCAGCAGGTCGGCGGCGTCGTCCGGGTCCATCTCCTCGAGGATGTCGGCGGCCCGCTCGTCGGCCAGCGAGGCGAGGATCTTCACCTGTGTCATCCTCGGGCAGCTCCTCGAGCACGTCGGCCAGCCGCTCGTCGTCCAGCGCGGCCGCGATCTCGTGCCGCCGCTTCGCGTCGAGGTCCTGCAGCATGTTCGCGATGTCCGCCGGCCGGGAGGTGGACAGCACGTTGAGCAGCGCGTCGGCGCCCTGCTCGGCCTCGGCCGTCGGTCCGAGCCCGTCGAGCTCCTCCCACTCGACCTGGCGGACCTGGCCGCGGCGGCGGGCCAGCCGGGAGCCGAGGTCGCGCACCGCCAGCCGGGTCAGCACCCAGTCCTTGGTCCGGGTCTGCTCCATCGCCGCGTCGATCACGGTGACCTTGGCGTCGGTCTCCCGGATCGTCGCGGTCCGGTCCAGCAGCGCGCCGAGGACCAGCGCCTCACCCGGCCGCTGCTCGAACCGGCGCAGGTTGACCGAGCCGCTGGCCAGCACGACCGCGCCGGCCTCGATCGAGGTCACCCGGCCGATCGGGACGAAGATCCGGCGCCGGTGCTGCAGCTCGACCAGCAGCCCGAGCACCCGCGGGGGCAGCAGCTCCGGGCGGAACATCACCACCACGTCGCGGACCCGGCCGACCGGGTCGCCGTTGGGATCGAAGACGGCGACGCCGGCGAGCCGGGCCACGTAGATCCGCGTGCCGACCGTCACGAGGCGAGGTTACCGACCCTGGCCAGGGCGGACGCACCATCGAACGACTGGCGTCCACGGCGTGCCGCCCGACTAGGGTCGGTGCGTGCCGACCCTTCCGTACCACGTCCTCGACGTGTTCACCGACCGGCCGTACGCGGGCAACCCGCTGGCCGTCGTGCTCGGGGGCGACGACCTGCCGACCGAGTCGATGCAGGCGATCGCCCGCGAGTTCAACCTGTCCGAGACCACGTTCCCGACCGGCTCCGACCGCGCCGACTACGCGGTACGGATCTTCACCCCGGGCACCGAGCTGCCGTTCGCCGGGCACCCGAGCATCGGCACCGCCTGGCTGCTGGCCCGGCTCGGCCGGATCCCGGTCGGCGACGTGCGGCAGGACTGCGCTGCCGGTGTCCTGCCGATCACGGTGACCGAGTCCGGCGCGACGCTGACCGGCGGGCCGCCGACCGTCTCCGACCCGCTGGACGCCGAGCCGCTGCTGCGCGCGGTCGGGCTGGACGCGGGCTCGCTGTCCGGGATGGCACCGCCGCGGACCGCCGGCAGCGGGCTGGAGTGGACCTACCTGCCGGTGGCGGCCGACGCGGTCGGCCGGGCAGCGCCGGACTGGATCGGGCTGGACCGGTCGGTGGCGTCCACCGGGCTGGCGGTGTTCTCCTGGGCCGACGGGGTTGCCCACCTGAGGGCGATGACCACCGAGGGCTTCGAGGACCCGGCGACCGGGTCCGCCGCGCTCGGTTTCGGCGTCTACCTGGCCACCTCCGGCCTGGTCCCGGACGGTACGACTGAATACCGGATCGACCAGGGTGCGGAGATCGGCCGCCCGTCGACGCTGTACGGGGCGGTGACCACGAATGGCGGCACGATCAGCACGGTGACCGTGCGCGGCGGGGTCGTGCCGGTCGCGACCGGGGAGATCACGCCACCGGGGTGAGCCGCAGCACGACCGCGGTCGTCCAGTCGACGTGGCCGTTGAGCCGGCCGGCGGTCAGCGCCGGGACGAGCTGACGCCACTCGTCGGAGTCGCGCTCGACCGGCGCGACGGCGGCCCGCCAGGTCGCGACGCGGCCGCCGGTGTCGGCCGACCGCGCGGTGACCGTGCACTCGGCCGCGTCGGCCAGGCCGGGCAGGGCCTGCTCGCCCGGGCCGGTCAGCAGGTACGTCGCGCCGTCCCGCCAGACCGGCCAGGCCGGCACCGGGTCCCGCCCCGGTGCCGCCACCCACAGCACCGCGGCCTTGCGCGCCACCTCGTCGACGAGCCCCACGCCTCACCCTGGCACGGACGCACCGGCCGTGCCGCACCCTGGCCCGAGGTACCGGCCGTGCCGCACCTCGGCCCGAAGGCACTGGCCGTGCCGCACCCGGCACGGGAGCCCGGGCGGTGGCGCACCCTGGCCCGCGGGTGCCGGGCCGCTCGCTGGGAGGATGGGGGCGTGGCGGGTACGGCGGTGACGGTTCCGCCGGCCCGGGACGTGGCGCTGATGGCGGTGGCGGTGACCGCGGTGTCCACCTCGGCGCCGATCATCGCGGCGACCGTCGCGCCGGCGCTCGCGATCGCGGCCTGGCGGAACCTGATGGCCTCCGGCGTGCTCGTCCCGGTCGCGCTGGCCACCCGCCGGGCCGAGCTGCGCTCGCTCGGTCGGCGCGGCTGGGGCCTGTGCCTGCTCGCCGGCGCGCTGCTGGCCGGGCACTTCGCCACCTGGGTGCCGAGCGTGACGCTGACCTCGGTGGCGTCCTCGACCGCGCTGGTGGCGACCCAGCCGGTGTGGGCGGCGCTGCTGGCCCGCGCGTCCGGCCAGCAGGTCGGCCGGCCGGTCTGGGTCGGCATCCTGGTCGCGGTGACCGGCGCCGCCATGATCACCGGCGCCGACGTGACCCTGTCCGCCCGCGCGGTCGCCGGCGACGTGCTCGCCCTGCTCGGCGGCATGCTCGCCGCCGCCTACGTCACTGCGGGCGCGGCGGTCCGGGTCCGGATCAGCACCACCTCGTACACCACCGTCTGCTACTCGGCCTGCGCGCTGCTGCTCGCGCTGGTCTGCGTGCTGGCCGGGCAGCCGCTGGCCGGCTACCCCGCGGGCACCTGGGTGAAGCTGGCCGCGCTCACCGTCGGCGCCCAGCTGCTCGGCCACTCGCTCATCAACGTCGTGCTGCGCAGCACCAGCCCGACCGTGGTCAGCCTGGCGATCCTGTTCGAGGCACCGGGCGCGGCGCTGATCGCCGCGGTCTGGCTCGGCCAGCTGCCGCCGGTCTCCGCGCTGCCCGGGATCGTCGTGCTGCTGGTCGGGCTGGCGATCGTGATCCGGGCCGGCGCGCGGGCCGTTCCGGTCGAGTGACCGGTTGAATGGGGCCATGAGAACGCAGCGGTCCCGCCGGTCCGTGCTCGCCGTGCCGGGCAGCTCGCCCAAGATGCTCGCCAAGGCGCAGGGCCTGCCGGTGGACGAGGCCTTCCTCGACCTCGAGGACGCGGTCGCGGCCGACGCCAAGCAGTCCGCCCGGGCCAACGTGGTCGCGGCGCTCAACGACGGCGACTGGGCCGGCACGACCCGGGCGGTCCGGGTGAACGACCTGTCCACGGCGTGGACCTACCGGGACGTGCTCGAGGTCGTCGAGGGCGCCGGCGCCAACCTCGACTGCGTGATCCTGCCCAAGGTCACCGGACCGTCCCAGGTGGAGTGGCTGGACCTCACGCTGACCCAGATCGAGAAGACGATGGGCTACGAGGTCGGCCGGATCGGCATCGAGCCGCAGATCGAGAACGCGGCCGGCCTGATCGCGGTCGACGCGATCGCCGCCGGGCCGCGGGTGGAGGCGGTGGTCTTCGGCCCGGCCGACTTCATGGCCTCGGTCAACATGCGCTCGCTCGTGGTCGGCGAGCAGCCACCCGGATACGAGCCGGGCGACGCCTACCACTACCCGCTGATGCGGATCCTGCTGGCCGCGCGGGCGGCCGGGGTGCAGGCGATCGACGGGCCGTACCTGCAGATCCGCGACGTCGGCGGGTTCCGCCGGCAGGCCCGGCGCACCGCGGCGCTCGGCTTCGACGGCAAGTGGGTGCTGCATCCCGGCCAGGTCGACGCGGCCAACGAGGTGTTCGCGCCGGACCAGGCCGACTACGACCACGCCGAGCTGATCCTGGACGCCTACCAGCATGCGACGACCGTCCGGCAGGTCGGCGCGGTGATGCTCGGTGACGAGATGATCGACGAGGCGTCCCGGAAGATGGCGGTCGTGGTGGCGGCGAAGGGACGGGCGGCCGGGATGAGCCGCACCTCGACCTTCAGCCCGCCGGAGGACTAGGTCTGGTCGATGTCGGGCGGGATCGGCGGGGTCGAGTGGTTCAGCTGCACGAACAGCACGACCAGCAGCGTGATCAGGACCACGTACGCGAGCGTGACCACGGTGCCGACGGCGATCGCGGCCACCGCGGTGCGGGCGCCGGGCTCGTTGTCGCGTCGGATCTGCCGCAGCGCGACGATCCCGAGCACGATGCCCACCGGCGCCACGAGCACCGCGAGGGCCAGCGCGATCGGGGCCAGGGACGGGCTCCGCCGGAGCTCGGTCGCGTAGCGCTGCGGGTCGGTCACCTCTCGATCCTGACACTCTCCGCGGCCGGGTCTCCACCCGGTGGTCCCGGCCGCCGGGCCGGGTGATCGGCCGGCCGACCCTCCATCCGCGACTGTCGCTGATGGACTCAGTCCGGGTCCGGCACTGTCGTTCGTGGACAGTCCGCGACCGTCCACGTGAGCCGGACACAGTGGACAGTTGGCCCCGATGTGCTGGCGTACGGGAGCGCGTCGTGGGACTGTTGACACGTGGCCACCAATCTCAACTCCACCGCCGCCGCCCTGCTCGGTCTGCTGCACGAGGGTCCGATGACCGGCGGCGAGCTGGTCGCCGCGGCGAAGGAGCGGATGGAGCCGTTCTGGAGCGTGACCCGCAGCCAGGTCTACCGGGAGCTGCCCGGCCTGGCCGAGGCCGGCTACGTCCGCCCCGGCAAGCTCGGCCCGCGCGCGGCCCAGCCGTACACGGTGACGGCCGCCGGCAAGCGCGCCTTCCGCGCCTGGCTGGCCGAGGAGCCCGGCGCCGACCACTCCCGCAACCCGCTGGTGCTGCGGGTGAGCTTCGGCGCCCACCACCAGCGCGGCGCGGTCGCCAAGCTCGTCGACGAGGCCCGCGGGCGGCACCAGGAGGCCCTGACCGCCAACCGGTCCCGGGTCACCCAGCTCAAGCGCGAGGGCGGCGATCCCTACCAGCTCGCCACCGCCGAGTTCGGCGTCGCCTACGAGCGCGCGCTGCTCCGCTGGCTGGACACCGTCCCCGCCGACTGACGGCGCCGGTCCGCACGCAGCGACTGACGGCGCCGGTCCGCACGCGGCGGAACCAGTACCCTGGATCGTTGTGACCGATGATGCGCCGGGCGAGCTCAGGGAGCTGACCGCAACTCTCACCAGCATCGAGAAGGTGCTGGACCTCGACGCGCTCCGCGCGGAGCTGGCCGGGCTGGAGGAGCAGGCGGCGCAGCCTGACCTGTGGTCCGACCAGGAGCGCGCGACCCAGGTCACCAGCCGGCTGTCCCAGGTGCAGGCCGACCTGCGCCGGGTCGAGGACCTGCGCCGCCGGCTGGAGGACGCGGGCATCATGCACGAGCTGGCCGAGGCCGAGGACGACGTCGGCACCCGCGAGGAGGTCGAGACCGAGCTCGCCAACCTGCACAAGGTGATCGGCGAGCTCGAGGTCCGCACCCTGCTCGGCGGCGAGTACGACGCCCGCGACGCGCTGGTCACCGTGCAGGCCGAGGCCGGCGGCGTGGACGCCGCGGACTGGGCCCAGATGCTGCTGCGGATGTACCTGCGGTGGGCGGAGCGGCACGGGTACCCGACCGAGGTCTACGACACCTCCTACGCCGAGGAGGCCGGGATCAAGTCGGCCACCTTCGTGGTCAAGACCCGGTACGCGTACGGCACGCTGGCCGGCGAGCACGGCACCCACCGGCTGGTCCGGATCTCGCCGTTCGACAACCAGCACCGCCGGCAGACCAGCTTCGCCGGCGTGGACGTCGTCCCGGTGGTCGAGCCGACCGACCACATCGAGATCGACGACAAGGACATCCGCGTCGACGTCTACCGGTCCTCCGGCCCGGGCGGCCAGGGCGTGAACACCACCGACTCGGCCGTGCGGATCACCCACCTGCCCACCGGCATCGTCGTCTCCTGCCAGAACGAGCGCTCGCAGATCCAGAACCGGGCCAGCGCGATGGCGGTGTTGCAGGCCAAGCTGCTGGAGCGGCGCCGGCTGGAGGAGCGGGCCGAGATGGACGCGCTGCGCGGCGAGGGCGGCAGCTCCTGGGGCAACCAGATCCGCAGTTACGTGCTGCATCCGTACCAGATGGTCAAGGACCTGCGGACCGAGGTGGAAACCGGGAACACCAGCGCGGTGCTGGACGGCGACATCGACGAGTTCGTCGAGGCGGAGATCCGCTGGAAGCAGAGCCAGGACGCCTGACGCGGCCCGCGCCCGGGCGACGGGCGCTCGAGTCGGGCGTGAGATCCGTGTAAGGAGCGTGGCATTTTAGGCCCGCACCATACGCGTGGGTAGACTGCGCGACCGTGATCCGCCTGGACCGAGTAACGAAGCTCTACCCGTCGAGCGCCCGGCCGGCCCTCGACGACGTCAGCCTCAACGTCGACAAGGGCGAGTTCGTCTTCCTCATCGGCCCGTCCGGGTCCGGAAAGTCGACCTTCCTGCGGCTGCTGCTCAAGGAGGAAAACCCGACCCGCGGTCGGGTCCAGGTCGCCGGGAAGGACCTCGGCCGGCTGTCGAGATGGAAGGTCCCGGCGCTGCGCCGCACGATCGGCTGCGTCTTCCAGGACTTCCGGCTGCTGGAGAAGAAGACGGTGGCCGACAACGTCGGCTTCGCGCTCGAGGTGATCGGCAAGCCGGCGCACACGATCCGCAAGGTCGTGCCCGAGGTGCTGGAGCTGGTCGGCCTGGACGGCAAGGCCAACCGGCTGCCGAGCGAGCTGTCCGGCGGCGAGCAGCAGCGGGTGGCGATCGCCCGCGCGTTCGTCAACCGGCCGCTGGTCCTGCTCGCCGACGAGCCGACCGGAAACCTCGACCCCGACACCAGCCAGGACATCATGCTGCTGCTCGAACGGATCAACCGCACCGGGACCACGGTCCTGATGGCCACGCACGACAACAACATCGTCGACTCGATGCGCCGCCGGGTGATCGAGCTGGAGCAGGGGCACCTGGTCCGCGACCAGGCCCGCGGCGTGTACGGGGTGGGTCGCTGACATGCGGCTGAACTTCGTCTTCACCGAGGTCGCGGCCGGGCTGCGGCGCAACCTGACGATGACGATCGCGATGATCATGACGACCGCGATCTCGCTCGCCTTCTTCGGTGCCGGGCTGCTCGTCGCCAACCAGATCGGCGACATGAAGGAGCTCTACTTCGACAAGCTCGAGGTCTCCATCTACCTGAAGGACGACGCGACCCCCGTGCAGCGGGAGGCCATCACCAGCCAGCTGAACGCCTCCCCGGAGATCGCCAGCTTCGACTACCTGGACAAGAAGGCCGCGTACGAGCGGTTCAAGAAGCTGTTCAAGGGCAACCCGCAGCTGATCTCGCAGGCGACCGCGGACGACCTGCCGGCGACGTACCTGGTCCGGATGAAGGACCCGGAGCGCTACACGATCCTGGCCCAGCAGTTCCCCAACGGGAAGAACGGCGTCGACCAGGTGCAGGGCCAGTCCGAAGTGCTCGACCGGATCTTCTCGCTGTTCAACGGCGTGCGGAACGCGGCGATCGCGCTGGCGCTGCTGCAGGCGTTGGCGGCGTTGCTGCTGATCTCCAACACGATCCAGGTGGCCGCGTTCAACCGACGGGTGGAGACCGGCATCATGCGGCTGGTCGGCGCCTCCCGCTGGTACACGCAGCTGCCGTTCGTGCTGGAGGCGGCGCTCGCCGGCCTGGCCGGTGCGGTGCTCGCGGTGCTCGGCCTGGTCGCGGCGAAGTTCCTGTTCGTCGACAAGACGCTGGCCGAACCGATCCGGTCCGGCATCGTGCCGCCGATCGACCTGGGCTCGATCCTGGCCATCAGCCCGTACGTGGCCGGTGTCGGCGTGATCCTGGCCAGCGTCGCCGCGTACGTCACGCTCCGCCTGTACGTACGGTTGTAGGCATGGCGCAGTCCTCCAACCGAGCGCCCACCGACCGCAAGGTCATCGCGTCCAACCGCAAGGCCAGGCACGACTACACCGTCGTCGACACGTACGAGGCGGGCATCGCGCTGATGGGCACCGAGGTCAAGGCGCTGCGGGAGGGCCGGGCCTCGCTGGTGGACGGGTACGCGACGATCGACGACGGCGAGGTCTGGCTGCAGGGCGTGCACATCGCCGAGTACGCGCAGGGCACCTGGACCAACCACGCGCCGCGGCGCAAGCGCAAGCTGCTGCTGCACAAGGCCGAGATCGAGCGGCTGGAGCAGCGGACGAAGGAGAGCGGGCTGACCCTGGTCCCGCTGCAGCTCTACTTCTCCGGCAGCCACGTGAAGGTCGAGATCGCGCTGGCCCGCGGCAAGCGGTCCTACGACAAGCGGCAGGACCTCGCGAAACGGGACGCCCAGCGGGAGATCGCCCGCGAGATGGGCCGGCGGGTCAAAGGCCGCGGGTGACCCGACCGGTGCGGCCGCGTCGGTTGTGCGTCCCGGCGGTCCCGGCGAGGATGCCGCCATGACCACGGCCGAGCCGGGCAGCCGCGCCGGAGCCCGGGCCGGCTCGCCGGCCGGGGACCGCGCGGTCGGGCCGGTGCGGCTGGAGCGGCTGGTCGAGGCCGGCCCCGCGGTGGCGTACGCGCGGGACCCGCGCCCGCCGCACCGGGTCACCTTCGTCAGCGCCAACGTGGAGCGGATCTTCGGGCTGACCGCCGAGGAGCTGATCACGGCGTCGACGCCGTTCGGCGGCCGGCTGCACGCGGACGACGAGCGCACCGTCGCCGACCACTGGGACCGGCTGCTGCGCGAGGGTGCGGCCGTCTCCGAGTACCGGCTGCGCCGCCCGGGCGGCGGGCTGTACTGGATCCGGGACGAGCAGTCCCTCGTCCGGGACGCCGACGGCCGGACGGTCGAGATCGTCGGCTCGCTGCTGGACGTCACCGAGCAGAAGCGGACCGAGGAGCGGGCCGAGCGGCTGCAGGAGCTCACCGCCGGTCTCGCGGCCGCGCTCACCCCGGAACACGTCGCGGCCAGCGCCCTGCTGCCGGCGCTGTCGATGCTGGAGGCGCAGGGCGTCGCGCTGATCCTGCGCGAGGACGACGGCGACACGTCGACGCTCAGCGTCCGGGGCGCGGCCGGCTACCAGAGCCAGGTGGTGCAGCGGTGGCGGCGGCTGCCGCTGGACGCCTCCACCCCGGCCGGGTACGCGGTGCTGGCCGGCACGCCGGTGTACGTCGGCTCGATGGCCGAGGCGCAGGAGCGCTTCCCGGCGATGTTCCGGGTGCCCTCGACGCTCAGCCAGCGCGCCTGGGCGGCGGTGCCGCTGCGGGCCGGCGGCGTCGCTGATCGGCGCCCTCGGGGTCGGGTTCGGCGAGGAGCGCACCTTCCCGCCCTCGGAGCGCCGGTTCCTGGAGACGGTCGCGGACCAGTGCGCGCTGGCCGTGGAGCGGACCCGGCTCTACGGGACCGCCGCGACCGAGCGGGAGCGGCTGGCCGCGGTGCTGTCCCGGCTGCCGGCCGGCGTGATCATCGGCGAGGCGCCGAGCGGCCGGCTGGTGCTCGGCAACGCCGAGGTCGAGCGGATCTGGCGGCAGCCGTTCGAGCCGTCGGTCGGCTTCAACCAGTACGGGACGTACCGGGGCTTCCACCCCGACGGCCGGCCCTACCAGGCCGAGGAGTGGCCGCTGGCCCGCTCGCTGGCCCGGGGCGAGGTGGTCACCGGCGAGGAGGTCGACTTCGAGCGCGGCGACGGCACCCGCGGCACGATGGTCGTCAACTCGGCCCCGATACACGACGCGGACGGCACGATCACGGCCGCGGTCTGCACGTTCGTCGACATCACCGACGGGGCCGAGGCCAGGCGCCGGCTGGACGCGGCGTACGCGGCCGAGCGGCAGGCCAGGGCCGCGGCCGAGGCGGCCAGCGAGCGGCTCGGCCGGCTGCAGCAGATCACCGCCGGGTTGGCCGAGGCGCTGACCGTGCAGCAGGTGGCCGCGGTGATGGTGCGCGGCGGGCTGTCCGTGGCCGGCTGCCGATCGGCCTGGATCGGCGTGCTCGACGAGACCGGCGAGGCGCTGGGCGTGCTGGCCGCGTCGTTCCCGGTCGAGCCGGGTGGGCCGGCGGCCCGCATCCCGCTGAGCGCCGCCTCGCCGCGGGCCGAGGTGACCCGGACCGGCCAGCCGGTCTGGCTGTCCTCGGCCGCGGACGCGCTGGCCCGCTATCCGGGGCTGCGGGCGATCGGCATCGCCGACGGCGCGCTCGGCGTGGTCCCGCTGGTCTCGCGCGGCCGGCCGATCGGCGCGATGATGCTCAGCTTCGCCGACGAGGGCACGTTCGACGCCGCCGAGCGGGCGCTGATCACGACGCTGGCCGAGCAGTGCGCGCAGGCGCTGGAGCGGGCCCGGCTGCAGGAGCGGTCGCACGACGTGGCGCTGGCGTTGCAGCAGAGCATGCTGCCCAGCGCGCTGCCCGAGGTGGACGGGCTGGAGCTGACCGCGCGCTACCACCCGGCGGTCGAGTCGCTCGAGGTCGGCGGCGACTGGTACGACGTGGTCGCGCTGCCCGACGGCCGGGTCGCGCTCGCGGTCGGCGACGTGGTCGGCCGCGGCCTGCGGGCCGCGACCACGATGGGCCAGCTGCGCAGCGCGCTGGCCGCGCTCGCGCTGTCGACCGAGTCGCCGGCCCTGGTCCTGGACGGGCTGGAGCGGTTCGCCCGGCAGGTCGAGGGCGCCCGGCTGGCCACGGTGGTCTACGGGGTGCTCGACCCGGCCGCCGGCACCTTCCGGTACGCCTGCGCCGGCCACCCGCCGCCGCTGGTGCTGCGGCCCGGCGGCGGCACCGAGCTGCTCGAGGACGGCCGGTCGCCGCTGCTGTGCGCGCTGCCGGTGGCCGCGAGCGGGCCGCGGCCGGAGGGGACGCACCTGCTGGAGCCCGGCGACCGGCTGCTGCTCTACTCCGACGGTCTGGTCGAGCGGCGCCGGGAGTCGCTGACCGGTGGGCCTGCGCCGGCTGGCCGAGTCCGCGGTGGCGGTCGGCGACGGGCCCGGCTGGTCGGACGAGCTGGTCCGCCGGATGACCGTGGGCGCCGGCGACGACGACGTGGCGCTGCTCGCGGTGGCGTTCGCGCCGGTGTTCCGGGCGACGCTGCCCGCCTCGCCGGAGAAGCTGGCCGGGCTGCGCCGGGAGCTGCGCGGCTGGCTGGCCACGGTCGGCACCGACGACGACACGGCCGCGGACGTACTGCTGGCCTGCGGCGAGGCGGCCGCCAACGCGGTCGAGCACGCGTTCCCGGACGAGCCCGGCGAGCTGACCGTGGAGCTGCGGCTGTCCGCCGGCCGGGGGCTGACTCTGCGGGTCGCCGACACCGGCCGGTGGCGGCGGGTGCCGGCGCCGGGCGACCGGGGTCGCGGGCTGCCGCTGATGCACGCCGTGATGGACTCGGTGCGGGTCGAGCCAGGGGAGGGCGGGACGGTGGTCACCATGCGACGCCGGTTGGCTCCGACATGAGCGGGCGGGGGTGCTCGCGGCCCGAGCGGGCCGCGAGCAGCGGGCACGGGGGCCGGCACAGTGAGTGAGAAGGACCTTGCCCGGGTCGCGCTGGAGCGGCACGGGGACGTGGTGCTGGCCCGGCTGTCCGGGGAGATCGACCTGTCCAACGCCGGCGCGGTCGAGGACCAGGTGACCGGCGGGCTGGCCGGCGCGACCGCGGTCGCCGTCGACCTGTCCGGGCTCAGCTACCTGGACAGCGCCGGGCTGGCCCTGCTGTCCCGGCTGGCCGGCCGGCTGTCCGAGCTGTCCGGCTCGCTCCGGCTGGTGGTGCCGTCGGACGCGTTCGTCGGCCGGACGCTGTCGATCTCCGGGCTGGCCTCGGCGATCCCGGTGGACGAGACCGTCGAGGCGGCGCTGGCCGCGCTCGCCCGCGGGTGACCGTCCCGCGGGTGCCGGAGCAGTCGACCGGGCCGGACCAGGCGGTGCCGGAGTTCTGGCAACGGCTCGGCCTGCCGGGGCTGGTCGACGTGCACGTGCACTTCCTGCCGCCGCGGGTGATGGCCGCGGTCTGGGCCTACTTCGGGCGCTCCGGCGAGCACTACGGCCGGTCCTGGCCGATCCGCTACCGGGACACCAGCGACGACGAGCGGATCGACCTGCTGCGCGGCTTCGGCGTGCGGGCGTTCCCGGCGCTGGCGTACCCGCACAAGCCCGGGATGGCGGGCTTCCTCAACGACTGGACCCTCGACCTGGCCGCGCGCACCCCGGACTGCGTGCCGTCGGCGACGTTCTTCCCCGAGCCGGAGGCCGGCGGGTACGTCCGGTCCGCGCTCGACCGCGGCGCCCGGATCGCCAAGGCGCACCTGCAGGTCGGCGGGTACGACCCGAACGACCCGCTGCTCGACCCGGTCTGGGGCGCGCTGGCCGAGGCGGGCACGCCGGCGGTCGTGCACTGCGGCAACGGCCCGCTGCGCGGCGCGCACACCGGCGTCGAGCCGATGGAGGCGGTGCTGCGCCGGTTCCCTGGGCTGGTGCTGGTGGTCGCGCACGCCGGGCTGCCGGACTACCTCGAGTTCGCCGCGCTGGCCGACCGGTGGCCGCTGGTGCACCTGGACACCACGATGGTCGGCACCGCGTTCACCGAGCAGATGGCGCCGATGCCGGCCGGCTACCGGTCCCGGCTGGCCGACCTGGCCGACCGGGTGGTGCTCGGCACCGACTTCCCGAACATCCCCTACCCGTACCGGACCCAGCTGGACGCGCTGGCCGGGCTCGACCTCGGTGACGCCTGGCTGCGCGGGGTGTGCTGGGACAACGGGATCCGGCTGCTCGGGCTCGGGCCGGACGGGAGCGTCAGCGGCGCGCGGTAGCCTGCCGGACATGCGAGCGGCGCCGCTCGCGCTGGTGGTCCTGGCCGGCCCCTGCTCCTGCTGGTCCGCGGCCGGCGGTGGTGGCGGGGGCGGTGGCAGCTGGTGAGCGGGTGATCTCCAGCGAACGGGGGTAGCTTCGCCTGAGTGACCGATGATCGACGCTTCGCGGAGATCTCGCTGCAGGTCAACGGCGAGCTCCGACCCCTGTCCCTGGACACCCGCACCACACTGCTCGACGCGCTGCGTGAGCACCTGGGCCTGACCGGATCGAAGAAGGGCTGCGACCACGGGCAGTGCGGTGCCTGCACCGTGCTGGTCGACGGCCGCCGCACGCTGAGCTGCCTCGCGCTCGCCGTCGCGCTGGACGGCGCCGAGGTCACCACCGTCGAGGGGCTGGCCGGCCCGGACGGGCTGCACCCGGTGCAGCAGGCGTTCCTGGACCGGGACGCGTTCCAGTGCGGCTACTGCACGCCCGGGGCAGGTCTGCTCCGCGGTCGGCGCGCTGGCCGAGTACGCGGCGGGCTGGCCCAGCCTGGCCACCGACGGCGAGCCGGCGCTGACCGACGCCGAGGTGGCCGAGCGGATGAGCGGCAACCTGTGCCGCTGCGGGGCGTACCCGAACATCGTCGCGGCGGTGCAGGACGCGGGAGGCGTCCGGTGAGGCCGTTCGACTACACGCGGGCCACCGACCCGGCCGGCGCGGTGGCGCTGGTGGCGCCGCCCGGACGCGAAGTATCTGGCCGGCGGCACCAACCTGGTGGACCTGATGAAGCTCGGCGTCGAGACGCCCGGCCTGCTCGTCGACGTGACCCGGCTGCTGCCGGCCGGGATCGAGGAGTCCGCGGCCGGCCTGCGGATCGGCGCCGGCGCCCGCAACAGCGACGTGGCGGCCGACCCGCGGGTCCGCGCGCGACTACCCGGTGCTGTCCCGGGCCCTGCTGGCCGGCGCCTCCGGGCAGCTGCGCAACGCCGCCACGATCGGCGGCAACCTGCTCCAGCGCACCCGGTGCCGCTACTTCCAGGACGTCACCAAGCCGTGCAACAAGCGCGAGCCCGGCACCGGCTGCCCGGCCGTCGCCGGCGCGCACCGGGACCTCGGCATCCTCGGCACGTCCGAGCACTGCGTGGCCACCCACCCGTCGGACCTGGCCGTCGCGCTGGCCGCGCTGGACGCCCAGGTGCACCTGCACGAGGCCGCGCCGGTCCCGCTGACCGGCCTGTACGCGCTGCCCGGCGACACCCCGCAGGTGGAGACCGTGCTGCCGCCCGGCGCGCTGATCACCGCGGTGTCGCTGCCGCCGCTGCGGCTTCCCGTCCGGCTACCGCAAGGTCCGCGACCGCGCCTCGTACGCCTTCGCGGTCGCCTCGATCGCCGCCGCCCTCGACGTCGTCGACGGCACGGTGCGGGACGTGCGGATCGCCTGGGGCGGGGTCGCGCCGCAAGCCCTGGCGGGCGTACGAGGCCGAGCGGGTGCTGCGCGGCGGCCCGGCCACCGAGGCGGCCTTCCGGGCCGCGGCCGACGCCGAGCTGGCCGCCGCCCGACCGCTGCCGGACAACGCGTTCAAGGTGCCGCTGGTGCGCAACCTCACCGCGGCCGTGCTGGCCGAGCTGGCGGGGGTGGACCGGTGACCGCGATCGGCAGCCGCGTCCGGCGCACCGAGGGACCGGACAAGGTCACCGGCGCCGCGCGGTACGCGGTCGAGTACCCGGCGGCGGACGTCGCGTACGTCTGGCCGGTGCAGGCGCCGGTCGCCCGCGGCACCGTGCCGCTCGGTCGACACCGACGCGGTGCTCGCGCTGCCCGGCGTGCTGGCCGTGCTGTGGCACGGCAACGCGCCGCGGCTGGCCGAGGTCGCCGACCACGAGCTGCTGCTGTTCCAGAGCCGACCGGGTCGCCTACCACGGCCAGTTCGTCGCCGCCGTGGTCGCCGACAGCCTGGAGGCGGCCCGGGAGGCGGCCGCCGTGCACCGGTGCGCATCGACGAGCAGCCGCACGACACCGAGCTGCGGGCCGACCGGGACGACCTCTACACGCCGGAGAAGGTCAACCCCAACTACGCGCCGGACACCGTCGCAGGGCGACGTCGACGCCGAGCTGGCCGCGAGCGCGGTCACCGTCGACGTCACGTACGAGACCGCGGCGACGCACAACAACCCGATGGAGCCGCACGCGAGCACGGCCCAGTGGCTCGGCGACCGGCTGCTCGTGCACGACTCCAACCAGGGCGCGACCGGCGTCGCGCAGACCCTGGCCACCCTGTTCGGGCTGGCCGAGGACCGGGTCCAGGTGGTCAGCGCGCACGTCGGCGGCGGCTTCGGGGCCAAGGGCACGGCCCGGCCGAACGTCGTGCTGGCCGCGATGGCGGCCCGGGTCGTCGGCCGGCCGGTGCGGCTCGCGCTGACCCGGCAGCACCAGTTCAGCGTGGTCGGCTACCGCACCCCGACGATCCAGCGGATCCGGCTCGGCGCCGGTGCGGACGGCGTGCTGCGGGCGATCAGCCACGAGGCGATCGAGCAGACCTCGACCGTGCGGGAGTTCGCCGAGCAGACCGCGGTCGGCACCCGGATGATGTACGCGGCGGCCGCCCGGCGGACCGCGCACCGGCTCGCCCGGCTCGACGTGCCGACGCCGTCCTGGATGCGCGCCCCCGGCGAGGCCCCGGGCATGTACGCGCTGGAGTCCGCCATGGACGAGCTGGCTGTCGCAGCTGGACTCGACCCGATCGAGCTGCGGGTGCGCAACGAGCCGGCGGTCGACCCGGAGAGCGGGCACCCGTTCTCCAGCCGCAACCTCGTCGCCTGCCTGCGCGACGGCGCCGACCGGTTCGGCTGGGCCGGCCGCGACCCGCGGCCCGGCGTCCGGCGGGACGGGCGCTGGCTGGTCGGCACCGGGGTGGCCGCGGCGACCTACCCGGCCCGCAGCCGGCCGGCCTCGGCCGCCGCGCGGATGCTGCCGGGACGGCCGGTTCCGGGTGGACATCAACGCCACCGACATCGGCACCGGCGCCCGTACGGTGCTCGGCCAGGTCGCCGCCGACGCGCTCGGCGTGCCGCCGGACCGGGTGGAGATCCGCGTCGGCGACTCGACGCTGCCGCCGGCGAGCCTCGCCGGCGGCTCGATGGGCACCGCGTCCTGGTCCTGGGCGGTCGACAAGGCGGCCCGGGAGCTGCGCTCCCGGATGGCGGCCGGGCGTGCCCGAGGGTGGCCTCGAGGTCAGCGTCGACACCGCCGACGACGTCGCCGCGCTGGACGCGCACTGGTCCCGGCACGCGTTCGGGGCGCACTTCGCCGAGGTGCGGGTGGACGCGGACACCGGCGAGGTGCGGGTGTCCCGGCTGCTCGGGGTCTACGCGGTCGGCCGGGTGGTCAACCCGACCACGGCCCGGTCCCAGTTCCTCGGCGGGATGACGATGGGGCTCGGCATGGCGCTGACCGAGGAGTCCACAATGGACCATCGGTTCGGCGACTACGTCAACGACGACTTCGCCGGCTACCACGTGCCGGCCTGCGCCGACGTCGGCACCGCGATCGAGGCGTACTGGCTGGACGAGCGGGACGAGCACGTCAACCCGCTCGGCATCAAGGGCATCGGGGAGATCGGCATCGTCGGGGTGCCGGCCGCGATCGGCAACGCCGTCTGGCACGCCACCGGCGTCCGGGTCCGGGACCTGCCGATCCGGCTGGACAAGGTCCTGTTCCGGTGACCGCCCGGGACCACACGCAGCCCGGCCCGCCGCCGGCGCCGCGCCCGGACGAGCCCTACGAGCCGGACCCGCGCCGGTGGCGGGCGCTGATCGTCGTGCTCGTCGCCGGCTTCATGGTGCTGCTCGACGTGAGCATCGTGAACGTGGCGCTGCCGAGCATCGCCCGCGGCCTCGGCGCGGACGACAGCGACCTGCAGTGGGTGGTCAGCGGGTACGCGCTGGCGTTCGGGCTGGTGCTCGTCGCCGGCGGCCGGATCGGCGACGCCCGCGGCCGGCGGCCGACGCTCATGCTCGGGCTGGCGATCTTCACGCTGGCCAGCGCGGCCTGCGGGTTCGCCCAGAGCGCGATCATGCTGATCATCGCCCGGCTCGTGCAGGGCATCGGCGGCGGGCTGGTCACACCGCAGAACTCCGGGCTGATCCAGAGCCTGTTCCGGGGGGCCGAGCGGGGCCGGGCGTTCGGCCTGTTCGGTGCGGTCGTCGGGGTGAGCACCGCGATCGGGCCGCTGCTCGGCGGGCTGCTCATCCAGCTCGGCGGGGCCGCAGGAGGGCTGGCGGTGGATCTTCTTCGTCAACCTGCCGGTCGGCATCGTGGCGATGATCCTGGCCGTACGGACGGTGCCGCACCGGGCCAGGGAGAAGGGCGAGCGCACCGACTACGACCCGGTCGGCGCGGTCGTCCTCGGCCTGGCCACGCTGCTCGTGCTGCTGCCGTTCGTGGAGAGCCGTACCTGGACGGGCGGTCTGAAGTGGACACTGCTGGTGCCGGCGGTGCTGCTCGGCGTGCTGTTCGTCCGGTGGGAGCGGGCGTACCGGCGGCGCGGCCGGGAGCCGATGGTCGACCTGGCCCTGTTCGGCCGCCGGTCGTACACGTTCGGGGCGACGCTGGCGCTGGCCTACTTCGCCGGGTTCACCGGGGTGTTCTTCATCTACGCCCAGTTCCTGCAGGACGGGATGGGCTACACGCGCGCTGCAGTCCGGGCTGGCCTCGACGCCGTTCGCGCTCGGCTCGGCCGTCGCGGCCGGGCTCGGCGGGCGGGTGGTCACCCGGATCGGGCGGCGGCTGGTCGCCGCCGGGCTGGTGCTCGTCATCGTCGGCCTGCTCGGCGCCTGGGTCGCGATCGGGCTGGTGGACTCGGCCGCGGTCGGCTACGCCGTGGCCGGGCCGTTCCTCGTCGCCGGGCTCGGCAGCGGGCTGGTCATCGCGCCCAACCAGACGCTGTCGCTGTCCGAGGTGCCGCCGCGGCAGGGCGGCGCTGCCGGTGGGGTGCTGCAGACCGGCCAGCGGATCGGCTCGGCCGCCGGGATCGCCGCGGTGGGCAGCCTGTTCTACTCCCGGCTCGCCGGCACCGGAGGCGACTTCGGCGTCGCGGTACGGGACGGGTTCCTCCTCATCGTCGCGTTCGTGGTGGTCGCGCTGGCCATCGCGATCGCCGACCTGGTCGTCGAACGGCGCGCCCAGCCGTAATTCAGGTGCGGCCGGTCCGTACGTTGGGTGCGTGGAGACCGTGACGCTGCGCGCGCTGACCCGGGCCGACGCGCCCGCGCTCACGACGCTGCTCGCCGGCATCGAGGCCGTCGACGCGACGGGGGAGCACTACGACGAGGACGACATCGCCGACGAGCTGGCCGACGCCTCGATCGACCTCGGCCGGGACACGCTCGCCGTCCTCGACCCGGACGGGTCGCTGATCGGCTGGACCGCCGTACGCGCCTGGTCCAACGTGACCGACTCCGACCGGGTCTGGCTGGAGGGCGGCGTGCTGCCGTCCCGGCGCGGCGAGGGCCTCGGCCGCCGGCTGCTGGAGTGGGGCGAGGGGCGCGGCCGCGAGCTGCACGCCGCCCGGCATCCCGAGCTGCCCGGGGAGATGCTCGTCCGGGTGCCGGCCACGGTGCCGTCCCAGGAGGCGCTGGTGCGCGCCGCCGGCTACCAGCCCGCCCGATACTGGTACGGCATGAAGCGGGAGCTGTCCGCCGCGCTGCCGCCGATCCCGGCGGTGCCGGACGGGCTGCGGGTGGTGCCGTGGTCCGCGGAGCTGGACGAGCCGCTCCGGCGGGCGCACGGCGAGGCGTTCGCCGACCACTGGGGCTCGACCGCGCCGGACGAGCAGCGCTGGACGCAGTGGTACACCGGCTCCCGCGGGTTCCAGCCCGAGCTGAGCCGGCTCGTGCTCGACGGCGACCGCATCGCGGCCTACCTGCTGAGCTACTTCTACGCCGCCGACGCCGAGGCCACCGGCGTACGGGAGGCGTACATCGGCCAGGTCGGCACGCTGCGGCCATGGCGCCGGCGCGGGCTCGGCGGCCTGCTGCTGGCGACCGGGCTGGCCGCGGCCCGCGACGAGGGGTACGCGCAGGCCACCCTCACGGTCGACAGCAGCAACCCGACCGGCGCCCTCGGCCTGTACGAGCGGGCCGGGTTCGTCGTCGACCACAGGTCCGTGACCTGGACGAAGCCGCTGGGGTGAACCGGGCTCGCGGACCCGGTAGACTGGGTGATCCACGAGCAAGGGGGTGAAAGGTTTCGACTCCGGACGTCGAGACAGGGGAAGCGGGCCGAGGAAGGCAACGATGATCTCGTTAATCCACCCGTTGCAAACTACAAGCGCCAACATCAGTTCGCGCTCTGAGGTCGCCCTCGCCGCTTAAGGTGAGCTAGACCTCTGTCAGCCCGGGAGTGCTTCCGGCCCGGTTCCTGGCATCAGCGAGGAAGCTCACCTCGGTGACTGGTCGCGGGTCACCGAGGGACAACTCACAGCGGCTGGGCCCGTCACACCGGCTTGCTCGGAGGACCGGTGGGGCCGAGTAGAGGCACCACGAGCTGCGCCCGGAGAAGCCCTGTCAAACCGCCGGAGGACGCGGGTTCGATTCCCGCCACCTCCACCGCCTGGGCGCCCCCTGTCCGCGGAAAGCGCGGACAGGGGGCGTTTCGTATGCTGGCCGCGGGGCCGAGCCCCGCGGGCCCGCGTTCCGGCGGGCGGCGGTTGGGGTGGTGGTTCCTTTTCGGACTGCGCCGGGCGGGCCGGTCGTCGCCCCGGGGGTGGTCCCTTTTCGGACTGCGCCGGCCGACGTTCCGGCGGGCGGTCGGGCTCGGGGTGGTGGTCCCCCTTGTCGCAGCTGCGCCGGCCGGGATGGGCCGTCGCTCAGGTGGTGCTTCCTTCCCCATCGCACGGGCGCGCGTCGTCCGTCGCTGCGAGTCGCGTGCTCGATCGACGCGTGGTCGGGTGGTGGGGCCTTTCTCCGGTCGCGGTGGGCTGACTTCCGTGGGGGGCGCTGTCAGGATTGTTGCGTGAGCGTCGTCGGGGTGGTCGGGCGCGATGCGGAGCTCGGCTCCGTCCTATGGCTTTCTCGACCGTGCCGCCGACCGGCCGACGGCGTTGGTGCTCGAGGGTGAGCCTGGAATCGGGAAGTCGACGCTGTGGCTCGCGGCTGTCGCGGCAGCGCGCCGGCAGGACCTGATCGTGCTCTCGTCGCGTCCGGCCGAGTCCGAGCGCGGGCTCGCCTACGTCGGGCTCGGAGATCTCTTCGACCCCGTCGTCGACGGCGTGATCGGCGAGCTGTCCCCGCCGCGCCGGCGCGCGCTGGAGGTCGCGCTGCTGCGTGACGAGGCCGCGGACGAGGCCGAAGACGCGGCCGAGGATGTGGCCGCCGACCATCGCGCGCTCGCGGTGGCCGTACGCGATGTGCTCAGCCTGTTGAGCGAACGGAAGCCGGTCGTCGTCGCGATCGACGACGTCCAGTGGCTCGACGCCTCGTCGGCGAGCGCACTTGCCTTCGCGCTGCGACGCCTCGAGGCGGCGTCCGGCTGGTCCTGGCCCGCCGGCTGGAGGCGTCCGAGCTCGAGCAGGCGGTGGACGTCGAACGGCTCCGGGTCGGACCGCTCAGCGTCGGTGCTCTGCACAGGATCCTTCAGGACCGCTTCGGCAGGCCGTTCGCCCGCCAGACGCTGCTGCGCATGCACGAGCAGTCGGGCGGGAACCCGTTCTTCGTGCTGGAGCTCGCCCGCGTGCTCGACGAGGATGTCGACCCGCTCGAGCCGCTGCCGGTCCCGGCGACGCTGGAGGAGCTCGTCCGCACCCGTCTCGACGGCCTCCCGGTGGCGACGCGCGAAGCGCTCGCGTTCGTGGCGGCGCTGGGGACGCCGTCGGAGTCGCTCCTGGAGCGCATCGGCGCGGCGCCGGGTGCGCTCGGCCCGGCAATGGACGGCGCAGGTGGTGGAGCGCGAATCGCGGCGCGATCCGGTTCACGCACCCGTTGCTCTCGTCGGTGCTCTACAACGATCTCGGGGCGCAGCGCCGGGTCCTGCACGGACGCATCGCCGCGTTCGTCGCCGGATCCAGTGCTGCGCGCCCGTCATCTCGCGCTCGCGACGGACGAGCCCGACCCGGCTGTCGCCGCCGCGTTGGACGATGCGGCGACGATCGCCGGCGGTCGCGGCGCCTCGGCGAGCGCGGCCGAGCTGGCTGAGGCGGCGCTGCGGCTGACGCCGGCGGACGAGGTCGGCGAGCGCCACCGGCGGGCGTTGGCCGCGGCTCGCGCCCACCGCGCCGCCGGGGAATGGACGCGCGCGCGGACGATTGCCGAGCGAGCTGCTCGAGGACAGCAGGCTCGGCTCGTTGCGCGCCGACGTTCTCCTCCTGCTCGCCGACCTCGAGGGTCTCGACCGCGCGGTCGCGCTGCTCGAGGAGGCGTTTCGCGAGGCGACGTCGCGCCCGGCCCTGCAGGCGGCGATCCAGTGCCGGCTGGCATGGTCGGCTCGCTTCGCGACAGGGATTCGACCGTGCGCTCGAGCACGCGCGCGCTTCCCTCGAGCTCGCCGACGAGGTCGACGACGACGCGCTGCGGGTGGATGCGCTCGACATGATGACGTTTCTCGGCTCGGCGGTCGGCGATCCGGAGACGACGGCGTACGCGGAGCGGGCCCACGAGATCGCCGTCGCCACCGGAGACGCGCGGCTGGTACGCAGGGCGCGGTTCGCGCTGCTGGAGACGATCAAGACCAGCGACCACCGGTGCGGCACGTGCGCTGCTCGAGCGCGAGTACGAGGAGTCCCGCGAGCGCGACGACCTGTCGGCGGCCCGGGTGCTGGACGGCCTCGCCTGGGTCGAGCTGTGGGCCGGCCGGTGGGGGCTCGCGACGGAGCACGCGGAGCGTGCCTACGACCTGATGACCCAGTACGGGCTCGAAGTGCCGTGGGCCCATCTGCCGATCGCGGTCGTCGCCGCGCACCGTGGCCGGCTCGCCCTTGCGCGGCGAACACTCGGAGCGGGCACTGCAGCTCGGCGAGAAGCAGTTCGGGCGGCACACGCCGATGCATCTCGGGACGCTCGGCTTCGTCGCACTGCAGAGCGGGGACCTGCAGACGGCGGTGCGATGGTTCGCCGAGGCCGAGGCGGTGACGACCAGGCTCGGCTGGCGCAACGCCGGCCCGCCGCTGGTGGGTCTGCGACCAGATCGAGGCGCTGCTCGCGCTCGACCGCGTCGACGACGCCGTGCGAGTCCTCGATGCCTGGGAGCACGAGCGACAGGAGGGCGACGACCGGGCGCTCGCGCATGTGACGCGCTGCCGCGGTCTTGTCGCCGCTGCCCGCGGCGACGTCACCGAAGCCGCCGCGCTCCTGGCGGACGCGGTCGTGCAGCACGAGCAGGCGGCCGACTCCTTCGGGCGCGCTCGCGCACTGCTCGCGCTCGGCGTCGTCCGGCGGCGCGAGCGGCAGAAGCGCGCCGCCCGCCAGGCGATCGCCGCCGCACTCGAAGGGTTCGAGCAGCTCGGGGCGGCGACCTGGATCGAGCGGGCGCGCGCGGAGCTGGGCCGGATCGGCGGGCGCGCGCGGGAGGAAGGTCTCACCGCCGCCGAGCGGCGCGTGGTGGCCCTCGTCGCCGAGGGCCGTACGAACAGGGAAGTCGCCGCCGACTCTCTTCCTCGGCGAGCGGACGGTCGAAACGCACCTCTCGCACGCGTACGCGAAGCTCGGCGTGCGATCGCGGGCCGAGCTCGCGCGAACGTTCCGGCCGGACGAGCAAAGTTCAGGGGAACTCACGATTCCACGCTGACCGCCGCTGCCTAGCGTCCGTCGAGTGCCGGCAATGACGCGGGAGGGGACGGAATCGTGAGATCGAGACTCGCTGTTGGTGTCGCTCTCCTGGGGGCGGTCGCGTCCGTCGGCGCCGCGCCAGCCGTCGCGGCGACGCCGCGCACGACGACGACGACGCCCACGACGCAGTGCGCCCCGGTGGCGCAGTTCCCGGCCGCGAGGACACCGGTCGCGTTCTGGAGCACCGAGGCCCGATGCGCGATCGTCCCGGCCGGCCCGGGCGGCGTCTTCGGTTCGGAGAACTTCGGCACCAAGTTCCCGGGGGAGGCGGCCGTCCTCATGGGCATCGTCCACGTCGCCATCTACGACGCGGCGGTGGCGATCGCGGGTCGCTACCAGCCCTATGCGGCGACGCCCACCGCGCCGGCGCATACCTCGCCCGAGGCGGCGATCGCGACCGCGGCGTACGACACGCTCACCGGCCTGCAGCCACAGCTCGGCGCCGACCAGACGATCCTCGATGGCGATCACGCCGCCTACCTGGCGGCCATCCCGGAGGGCACCCCGAAGTCGAAGGGGATCGCGATCGGTGCGAAGGTCGCGCGAGCCGTGCTGGCGCTGCGCGCGAACGACGGCCGTGGATGCAGCACCACGCTCACGGACCTCGGCCAGCCGGCGCCGGCGCCCGGCGTCTGGCAACCCGGGCCCGGACCGGTGCTCGGCCTCTGCCTACCCGGGATGCGGCCGCTCGCGCTGAGGAGCGGCTCGCAGTTCCGACCCGACGGCCCCGACGCACTGACGAGCAGGACGTACGCCGGCGACTTCACGCAGGTCAAGGACCTGGGCCGGATCGACAGCACGAGCAGGACGCCGGAGCAGACGAGCCAGGCGCGCTTCTGGACCGACCACGACATCCGCCAGTGGAACGACGGCATGCTCCGACTCGCCACCGCCCGCGGCCTCGACCTCGTCCGGACCGCTCGCATGCTGGCGATGGCGCACGTCGCCGGCGGCGACGCGATGATCGCCTGCTTCGACGCCAAGTACCACTACTGGTTCTGGCGCCCCTACCAAGCGATCCCGCTGGCGGACTCGGACGGCAATCCCAGGACGGTGGCCGACCCCAGCTGGACGCCGCTCGGAACGACGCCCAACTTCCCCGAGTACCCGTCCGCACATGCCTGCCACAGCACCGCGGTCGTCAATGCCCTCGACTCGTTCTTCGGCACCGACAAGGTCCGGTTCGCGCTCGACAGCCGCGCGGCCGGCGTGACCGAGCGGACGCGTACGTACCGCCGGCTCCACGATGTGGTCACGGACGTCGACCAGGCCCGAGTCCTCGTCGGCTTCCACTTCTTCAGCTCCGACCTGCAGGGCTCGGCCCTCGGCCGCAGGGTCGCCGGCTTCGTCACCGGTCACTACTTCCGGCCGGCCTGCTGAGGCAGGCTCTCCGTAGCTCCGGCCACGCCGCCGTGTCGCCGGGCAGATCCCAACCTGTCGGCTGGGATCTGCCCGTGCCTCATGGACGCCGGCCGGACACCTGGTGCGTCCGGGCCTGGAAGAATTGACCCCGGCCTGGCGGGCGAGCCGGTCCTCGTCGGTCTGTCCACCGTGGATGGTGTAGCCGGGCTGACCCATGTGCGGACGGTACGCCCGGCGGGCACAGCTCGCGTGCGATCCGTTGTGCACTCTCCACCGGAATGCGCAGGGTCACTGAGCGAAGGAACTGCCGGTTTCCAGGAGGGTCTTGAGGTCGTTGAGGGCCCAGGTGTGGCCGCCGCCGGCGCCCTGGTCCGCCCAGCGGCCGCCGACGAGGGCGGCGAGCACGGGGGCGCCGTCGAGCTCGTGGGTGAGGGTCAGCGAGCAGACCCCGTTCGGGCCTTCCTTGATCTCGTGGGTGATCCGGGTGGCCGGCTCGGCGGCCGTCCGCTCGTCCATCAGCATCCGGAACGTGGTGACCAGCTTGTGCGGCGGGTCCGCCGCCAGCACCTCGCCCTCGATGATCACCTCCGGCAGGTGGTTGCCCCGCGCCTCGGCGCCGGCCCGGAACTCCTCGGTCGGTCGCACCCGGTATGCCCCGCCGGGCCGCAGGTCGTACTCGACGATTCCGGTGTAGCCGTACCGCTGGGTCCACTCCGGCTGGGTGATCGCGTCCCAGATCGCCTGGGCGGACGCGCGGATGTACACCCGGTGCACCTGGACGACCCGGGACTCGGTGCTGCTGGTCATGACGGCTCCTCGAGCTGCTTCTTGAGGTCGGTGAGCGCCGACAGCTGGCGCTCGGTGTACTTGTCGATCCACCGGTCGTGGATCAGCCGGATCGGCACCGGGTTGAGGAAGTGGCGCTTCTCCCGACCGGACCGGTGGGCTACCACGAGGCCGGCGTCCTCCAGCACCTTGAGGTGCTTCATCACGCCGAACCGTGTCATCTCCAGCTCGGACTCCAGCTCGGTCAGCGTGCGGCCGTCGCGCTCGAAGAGCCGGTCGAGCAGGAACCGCCGGGTCGGGTCCGCGAGCGCCTTGAACACGCGGTCGTCCTCGTCGGTCACGCCTCCGAAGATAGGTGACCGAATGGTCACATGTCAACGAGCACCGCGGACCAACGGAACAACACAGCAGGTCGGAGGCCCGGTCAGGGCGTGGCGGAGAGCCAGAGGACGCCGCCGTGCCGGGTGACGGCGTCGGTCTTGAGGGCGCCGTCGAGGGCTTCGACCAGTCGGCGGACGTACCGGCGGTCGCGCGGGAACGCCGAGCCGGAGGTGTAGATCAGCGGCGGCACGCCGGCCATCTCGGCGACCCGGTCGCGCCGGAGGCGCTCGAAGTCGACCACGTTCTCGGTGACGACAATCCGCTGCTCGGCGACGGCCACGGCGAACAGCGTGTCATCCGATCGCTGCCGCAGCAGCGGATCCGCTGCCACGCTGCGGCAGTCGTACCCGCGCTCGACCAGCTCAGCCGCGATCCGCGGCGAGAACATCTCGTCGATCAGGAGGCGGGCGGTCATCCGGCGAGCAGCCGGTGCTCGCGGCGCCACCGTTCCTCAGCAGACTTGCTCTCGCGCTCCGCGCGATCGACCCAGGCGTCCACGTCGTCCGGGTAGTCCGCCCAGTAGTCCACCGCCGCCCGCACCAGGTGCTCGGCGACTCCGCTGGTCTCGGCGACGAGCGCGATCACCTCGTCGGGGCTCATCTCCCGCTCGGCCGCCCGAGCGCTGCGCACCGCCCTGACCACCTCCCAGACGTCAGGCCCTCCGACCAGACGTGCGCGCCGGCCGGCGGGGCCGTCCCGGAAGACGACGAGCGGATGGTCTTGGCTGCGCAGCGCCTCGTCGACCAGCAGGTTGGTTGCCGACGACGCGCTGAGCCCAGGGTGGGTCGCGACGAACCGAGTCAGCCGGGCGGCGACCTCGTCGTCGAATCGGACCGAGGACGGTGTGGCCATGCCTACAAGCTACTACAACGTAGTCAGTCGCGGCACGAGGATAGGGCGGACCGGGATCGGTCCGCCCCGTCTCGTCGCGCTGTTCCGTTGTGCTGCGTCGGTCGCTCAGGGAGCTAGGGTGATGACTCGGACGGCGTCGCTGACGTTCCAGCTGTTGAGGGAGAAGTCGACGCCGGTCTGGTCGATCCACTTGGTGGCGGAGTCGTCGCCGGGGTGGGCTACCGGAGATGGTCGGGCTGGTGGCCCGGATCGCCATGCCGTTGTAGTAGCCGGCGGCGATCGTGGAGACCTGCGAGCCCAGCGTGGCCGGGGTCGGCGCGGCGCCGTCGGAGTCGGTGTAGCCCCAGGTGACGACCGAGCCGTCGGACTTCAGCGGACCGGCACAGCGAGATCCGCCGGCGTCGGCTACCGGGCGTCGTACGCGAGCACCTCGGTGGGCACGGTCTGAGAACAGTCAGCGATACGGGCCGAAGTCGGGCGGGCGGCGTTCGGTGAAGGCGCGGGCGCCCTCCTCGGCCTCGGCGGTGTGGCTGAACAGGTCGAGGCCGGCGAAGGCGAGGTTCGACAGGCCGGCGATCGAGTCGCTGTCCGCGTTGAACGAGTGCTTGAGGAACCGCAGCGCGGTCGGGGAGTACGAGCCGATGCGCCGGCCCCACTCCAGCGCGGTCGGAAGCAGCTCGTCGGCCGGGACCACCGCGTTGACCAGCCCCCAGCGCTCGGCCGTGTCCGCGTCGATGCGGTCGAGCAGGAACCACAGCTGCCGGGCCCGCTTCTCGCCCACCACCCGGGCCAGGTAGGCCGAGCCGAAGCCGGCGTCGAACGAGCCGACCCGCGGGCCGCTCTGGCCGAAGGTCGCATGCGCCGCGGCCACGGTCAGGTCGCAGAGCACGTGCAGCACGTGCCCGCCGCCGATGGCCACGCCGTTGACCGCCGCGATGACCGGCTTCGGGATGTCGCGGATGACCCGGTGCAGCCGCTCGATCTCGAACGTGCCCCACTCGGTCTCGCCGTACCCGCCGGTCTCGGCTCGCTCCTTCACGTCGCCGCCGGCGCAGAACGCCCGGTCCCCGGCGCCGGTCAGGATCACGCAGGCCACCGCCGAGTCGGCCCAGGCGTGCTTGAACGCGCTGATCAGCTCGTCGACCGTACGGCCGCGGAACGCGTTCATCCGCTCCGGCCGGTCGATCGTCACGACCGCGCAGCCGTCCTCGACGGCGTAGCGGACGTCGGTCAGCTCATCCAAGCGCATCCGCGGCCTCCTCGGTTGACCACCGCAACGATCGTTGCCACTGTGCTCGATGATGGTGACCCGCGTGAACCCGCCCGGCCTGGCCCGGCCATCCGGCTTCTCGCACGCCGTCGTGGCCGAGGGTTCCCGGGTGGTGTTCCTCGCCGGCCAGACCGGCATGGACGCGAGCGGCGCGATCGTCGGCGGCGGCCTGGTCGCCCAGTTCGAGCAGGCGCTGGCCAACCTGCTGGCCGCGCTGGCGGCCGCCGGCGGCCGGCCGGAGCAGCTGGCCAGCCTCACCGTCTACATCGTCGACATGGACGACTACCGCGCCCGCGCCCGGGACGTCGGTGCGGTCTGGCGGCGCCTGGTCGGCCGCGACTACCCGGCGATGGCCGGCATCGGCGTGGCCCGGCTGTGGGACGCCGAGGCCGTGGTCGAGCTGCAGGGCGCCGCAGTCCTGCCCTGACGGGAACCGTGCCGCAGTCGGCATACTGACCCTCGGGGGCTCCGCCCCGAGCACCCCGAAAGGGCGGCATCGACCGGGGAGGGCGCGCCATGGACGTCGCGCAGGAGCCGAGGGCAGGTCTCGGTCGGTCGGCGCACGCCGACACGTTCTGCCGGGACTCGCTGCCGCCGGCCGAGCAGTGGCCGGACCTGCTGTTCCGGCTGCCCGAGCTGGCCTACCCGGACCGGCTCAACTGCGCCGACGCCCTGCTGACCGGCCCCGACGGCGACCGCCGCTGCCTGGTCTGGCCCGGCGGCACCTGGACGTACCGGCAGCTGCGCGAGCAGGTCGACGCGATCGCGCACGTGCTGGTCGAGGACCTCGGCCTGGTCACCGGCAACCGGGTGCTGCTGCGCGGTCCCAACAGCGCCGTGGCTGGTGGCCTGCTGGCTGGCCGTGGTCAAGGCCGGCGGGGTCGCGGTCGCCACGATGCCGATGCTGCGGCCCGGCGAGCTGCACTCGATCGGCGCGGTCACCAGGCCCGCGTTCGCCCTCTGCGACGACCGGTTCACCGACGACCTCGCCGCCGGCCTGCCGGATCTGAGGATCGTCACCTACAGCGAGGTGGAGTCGAGCGCCGACCGGCACCGGGACGCCGTTCGAGCCGGTCGCCACCTCGGCCGACGACGTCGCGCTGCTCGCGGTCACCTCCGGCACCACCGGCGTCCCGAAGACCACCGCGCACTTCCACCGGGACGTGCTCGCGGTCGCCGACACGTTCTCCGCGTACGTGCTCCGGCCGACCGCGGACGACCTGTTCCTCGGCAGCCCGCCGCTCGCGTTCACCTACGGGCTCGGCGGCGAGCTGATCTTCCCGCTCCGGGCCGGCGCGGCGACCCTGCTGGTGGAACGGCCGGCCCCGGACGTGATCGCCGACGCGGTGGCCGAGCACGGGGTCACGGTGCTGTTCACCGCGCCGACCGCGTACCGGGCGATGCTCGCGGCCGGGAAGGTGCCGGCCGGCCTGCGCCGCTGCGTGTCCGCCGGCGAGCCGCTGCCGCGCGCGGTCTCGGACGCCTTCCACGAGGCCACCGGGCTGCGGATCATCGACGGCATCGGCTCCACCGAGATGCTGCACATCTTCGTCTCGGCCGCCGACGACGACGTCCGTCCCGGTTCGACCGGCCGGCCGGTGCCCGGCTACGAGGCCGCGGTGCTGGACGAGGCCGGCGACCCGGTGCCGGACGGGCAGCCCGGCCGGCTCGCGGTCCGCGGCCCGACCGGCTGCCGCTACCTGGCCGACCCGCGCCAGCGGACGTACGTGCAGCACGGCTGGAACCTCACCGGCGACACCTACCGCCGGGACGAGGACGGCTACTTCTGGTACGTCGCCCGCAGCGACGACATGATCATCTCGGCCGGCTACAACATCGCCGGCCCCGAGGTGGAGAACGCCCTGCTCAGCTCGCCCGACGTGGTCGAGTGCGGGGTCGTGGCCAAGCCGGACGCGGACCGCGGCAACGTGGTGGCCGCGTACGTGGTGCTGCGCCCGGGCGTGGCCGGCGACGCGGCCAAGGCGGCCGAGCTGCAGGAGCTGGTGAAGCGGCAGATCGCGCCGTACAAGTGCCCGCGGGTCATCGAGTTCCTGCCCGAGCTGCCGCACACCCCGACCGGCAAGCTGCAGCGGTTCAAGCTGCGCACGCTGGCGGCCGGCTGATGCGCATCGCGGTCATCGGCGGCGGCCCGGGCGGGCTCTACTTCGCCCTGCTGGCCAAGCAGCTCGGCCCGGAGCACGAGATCTCGGTCTGGGAGCGCAACGCCCCGGACGACACGTTCGGCTTCGGGGTGGTGTTCTCCGACGAGACGCTCGGTGGGATCGAGCACGCCGACCCGGTCGTCTACCGGGCGATGGAGCGCGAGTTCGCCCGCTGGGACGACATCGACATCCACTTCCGGCCCGGCGACGGCCGGCCGGACCGGCTGATCACCTCCGGCGGGCACGGCTTCGCCGCGATGAGCCGGCGCACGCTGCTGGGCATCCTGCAGGACCGCTGCCGCGAGCTGGGCGTGCGGCTGGCCTTCCGGACCGAGGCGCCCGACCCGGACGAGCTGTCCGGCAGCCACGACCTCGTGGTCGCCTGCGACGGCGTCAACTCCGCCACCAGGGCCAAGTACGCCGACCGGTTCGGCCCCACCGTCGACACGCGACAGTGCCGCTACATGTGGCTGGGCACCGACAAGGTCTTCGACGCGTTCACCTTCGACGTCCGGCGCACCCCGTACGGGGTGATGCAGGTGCACGCCTACCCGTACGACGCGACCGGGTCGACGTTCATCGTGGAGATGCACGACTCGGTCTGGCGGCGGGCCGGGTTCGAGGCCGGCTCGTTCGCGCCGGGGGAGAGCGACACCGGGGCCATCGCGGCGGTCGAGGAGATCTTCGCCGACCTGCTCGACGGGAAGCCGCTGCGGGCCAACAACTCCCGCTGGATCAGCTTCGGCACGGTCCGCTGCGAGTCCTGGCGGGCCGGCAACGTCGTGCTGCTCGGCGACGCCGCGCACACCGCGCACTTCTCCATCGGCTCCGGCACGAAGCTGGCCATGGAGGACGCGCTGGCGCTGGCCGCGTCGCTGCACGAGCAGTCCACAGTGGACGAGGCGCTGGCGGCGTACGACGGGGAGCGCCGGCCGGTGGTGGTCTCGACCCAGCGGGCCGCCCAGGCCAGCCTGGAGTGGTTCGAGAACCTCGGCCGGTACGTGCACCAGGAGCCGGAGCAGTTCGCGTTCAACCTGCTGACCCGCAGCCGCCGGGTGACGCTGGACAACCTGCGGCTGCGCGATCCCGAGTTCGTGTCCACAGTGGAGGCCGCGTTCAGCGCCGGCAGCGGGGTGGCCGCGGGCACGCCGCCGATGTTCCACCCGTACCGGCTGCGCGGGCTGGAGCTGCGCAACCGGGTGATCGTCTCCCCGATGGACATGTACTGCGCGGTCGACGGCGTGCCCTCCGACTTCCACCTCGTGCACCTCGGCGGCAAGGCGCTCGGCGGTGCCGGGCTGGTGATGACCGAGATGGCCTGCGTCTCGGCGGCCGGCCGGATCACTCCCGGCTGCGCGGGGTTGTGGACCGACGAGCAGGAGGCGGCCTGGGCCCGGGTCGTCGAGTTCGTGCACGGCTCGTCCGGCGCGGCGATCGGCCTGCAGCTCGGGCACTCCGGCCGCAAGGGGTCGACCAAGCTGATGTGGGAGGGCATCGACGAGCCGCTGGACGAGGGCAACTGGGAGGTCTGCGGCCCGTCCGCGCTGGCGTACTCGGCCGACAACCAGGTGCCGCGCGAGCTCACCCGGGCCGACATGGACGAGATCCGCGACCAGTTCGTGGCGGCCGCGGTGCGCGGGGCGCGGTGCGGGTTCGACCTGCTCGAGCTGCACTGCGCGCACGGCTACCTGCTGTCGTCGTTCCTGTCACCGCTGGCCAACCGGCGCACCGACGACTACGGCGGCTCGCTGGCCAACCGGCTGCGCTACCCGCTCGAGGTGTTCGACGCGATCCGCGCGGTCTGGCCGGCCGAGCGGCCGATGAGCGTGCGGCTCTCGGCCACCGACTGGTACGACGGCGGGATCGAGGTCGACGACGCGGTGCTCATCGCCAGGGCGTTCGCCGAGCACGGCGTGGACGCGGTCGACGTGTCCACCGGGCAGGTGGTGAAGGAGGAGCGGCCGGCGTTCGGCCGGTCGTACCAGACCCCGTACGCGGACCGGATCCGCAACGAGGTCGGCCGCGAGCTCGGGATCGCGGTGGTCGCGGTCGGCGCGCTGTCGTCCTGGGACGACGTCAACTCGGTGATCCTGGCCGGGCGGGCCGACCTCTGCGCGCTCGGCCGGGTGCACCTCTACGATCCACAGTGGACACTGCACGCGGCGGCCGAGCAGGGGTACGCCGGGCCGGGCGCGCAGTGGCCGGCGCCGTTCCGGGCCGGTAGCCGGCGGCCGCAGGCCGGCCGCACGCGACGGGCCGCGTCCCCGGCTGGAGCTGATCCGGCGCCGGCGCCCCGCGCACCCGTCACACCCGCTGGCGCCCCTGACCCACCGGCCCGGCGAAAGCTCCGCCGGCCCGGACCCGTCCGGCCCGGTGGCCGCCCGGACCCCGTCCGGTCGGTGCCCGCCCTGGCCCGTTCGGGGCCCGGATGCCGCTGGCTCTGACCCGCCCGGCCCAGATGCCGCTGGCCCTGGTCCATCGGCCGTCCCGGTTGCCGGCTGGCGTCCCGGACCGATCGGGCAGTCCCGGTGCCCGATGGGCAGGACGGCGGTGGCGCCCGATCGCGGCGGGGGATTCGGTGCTCTTCTTGGTGACGGCGCGTTCGCGAGGGGGGCCGGAGACCGACCCGGCAACGTCACCGGCCGCGGGCGCGCCGCCAACCAACCGCGACCCGCCCCGGCGGCCTCAGGGGATCGGCCTGCCGTCCGGGTCGACGAACAGGTCGCCGATCGGGATGTTGAAGGCACCGGCCAGCCGCCACAGCCCCAGCACGTTGAGCCCGCGCTGACCGCGCTCGACCTGCCCGACGAAGGTCCGGTGCATCCCGGCCGCCTCGGCGAGCTGCTCCTGGGACCAGCCCCGGCTCACCCGGAGCAGCTTGATCCGCAGACCGAACGCCGCCAGCCGGGCCCGGTCCTCCGGTCCCGCGGCGCCCTCCGCCGTCCCGACCTGCTCCGCCATGGCACCACCGTTCGCTCGGCGTCCCGCAGACAGTAGGGACAGCACCGCCTTCACTCCACCGCAATGATGCATCATACGGAGGCATCGTTGCTGCGCGACAGGCGGACTCCGGGCAATTCGTCCGTCCAGCGGGCAGGTCCGTCCAGGGCATCTCGAAGCAGCCGATCTTGCCCATCGAGATGCAGAGCGGCATCATGGAGCCGTCAACAGTCATCACTCCCGGTTCTGAGGAGTCGCTTCATGCTGTCCGAGGACGGCCCATGCCGATTTCCCCGTCGCCCAGCGACGCCCGGCCGGCCGGCGGGTCGTGGTGCTCGCCGTGGGCCTGGTCGCCGCACTCGCGGCCGGGTGCGCGTCCGGCCCGACGGCGGGGGAGGGCGGCCGGTCCGCCGCCGCCCCGGCCAGCGCGCGGACCGACCTGCGCGGGATCTGCCCGGACCCGATCGTCGTGCAGACCTCCTGGTTCTCCCAGGTCGAGCACTTCGTCGCGTACCAGTTGCTCGGCCGGGGCTACACCGTCGACGCGGACCGCAAGCGGGTGACCGGCCCGCTGGTCGCGCACGGCGCCGACACCGGCGTGCGGATCGAGATCCGCGCCGGCGGGCCGGCCATCGGCTTCGAGCAGGTCTCCGCCCAGATGTACGCGGACCGCTCGATCACCCTCGGCATGATCCCGCTGGACGAGGCCATCCAGAACTCGGCCGGCCAACCGGTCACCGGCGTCATGACCCCGTACGACGTCGACCCGCTGGTGATCATGTGGGACCCGGTCACCCACCCGGCGTTCAACACGATCGCCGACATCGGCCAGACCGACACCAAGGTGCTGTTCTTCAACGGCGAGCGCACCTACATGGACTACCTGCTCGGCACCGGCCAGCTGCGACAGTCGCAAGTGGACGGATCGTACGACGGGTCGCCGGCCCGGCTGGCCGCGTCCCGCGGGGCGATCGCCGTGCAGGGCTTCGCCACCTCCGAGCCGTGGAAGTGGGAGCACGAGGTGCCGGCCTGGGGCAAGCCACTGCGCTACCAGCTGGTGTCCGACTCCGGCTATCCCAACTACCGCAACCTGCTGGCGATCCGGTCCGGCGAGAAGCAGCGGCTGACGCCGTGCCTGCAGCGACTGGTGCCGATGCTGCAGCAGTCCACTGTGGACTTCATGGCCGATCCCGACCCGGTCATCCGCACGATCCTGTCGATCATCGGCCGCACCCGGCAGGGCTACACCGACTCCGCGGCCCGCTCCGAGCAGGCGGTCCGGGTGATGCGCGACGACGGCCTGGTCACCGACGGCCGGACGAAGGTGCTCGGCGACTTCGACCCGAGCCGGGTCCGCCGGCTGATCACGATCGACGTGCCGATCTTCGCCGGGCAGCACAAGCCGCTCAAGCCGGGGCTCACCGCCGACGACATCGCGACCAACCAGTTCCTCGACCCGACGATCTCGCTGCCGGGCAAGTGATGGCCGCCACCGACGTGCGCACCTTCGACCATCTCGCGGCCCGGTACGACCGGATCTCCGCGCTGCTCGGTGCCGAGCTGCGGGCCTGGCTGATGTTCCACCTGCCGGGTCGCGGCGACCGGGCCCTCGACCTCGGCTGCGGCACCGGCGTGCAGACCGCGATGCTGGCCGACCGCTACGACGAGGTCCTCGCGGTCGACCTGTCCGGTCCGATGGTCGAGTTCGCCCGGCACCGCCGGCCCCGGTCCGGCGTCCGCTACGAGCAGCGCGACCTGCGGGACGTCGCGCCGGACACGGACGGGCGGTTCGACCTGGTGTTCTCGGCGTACACGCTGCACCACGTGGAGCTGGACAGCGCCCTGCACCGGATCCGTTCGCTGGTGCGGCCGGGTGGCCAGGTGTTGCTCGTCGACGTCGTGGACGAGCGGCAGCCGGTGCCGCGGTCGTGGTTCCGCCGGGAGGCCTGGCGGATGTTCGCCGGCGACCTGCGCTACCGGCGCCGGCCGGTCCGGGACGCGGTCGAGCTGCTCGGGCTGCAGCTCGACAATGACTGGCTGGACCACCAGACCAGCGACCGGCTGCTCCCGCCCGGGGAGTGGGACGCGCGCTGCCGGGCCGTTCTCACCGGGGCGACGATCACCCCGCTGCGACGGGCCCGTGCGCTCGACTGGCGCTGCTGCCCGCCCCAGGGCTGATGCGAAGATGACAACGGTTTTCAAGTTCGCTAAGTTGATCCCGTGGGCAGGCGTGCGGTGGTGGCGGCGGCGGTCGTCGCGGTGGGCGCGCTCGCGTTCGCCGGGTGCGGCTCGGGCGGGTCCGGTCAGGCGGCCGGCGGGGGAGACCGGCTCGACGTGGTCGCCACCACCCCGGTGGTGGCCGACTTCGTCCGCAACGTCGGCGGCGACCGGGTGCACGTCGTGCAGATCCTCAAGCCCGGCGTCGACCCGCACGACTACGAGGCGTCGCCG
This sequence comes from uncultured Actinomycetota bacterium, assembly GCA_963770145.1. Classification (GTDB taxonomy): domain Bacteria; phylum Actinomycetota; class Actinomycetes; order Mycobacteriales; family CADCTP01; genus CADCTP01. The sequence goes on from CAVYOJ010000015.1 coordinate 451,039, forward strand.
GCCGACATCCAGGCGATCGCCGACGCCGACCTCGTCGTCGAGAGCGGCGTCGGGCTGGAGGCGGCCTGGCTGGACGACACGGTCAGCTCGGCCGGCTACGACGGCGAGGTGGTCGATGCCAGCCACGGGGTGAAGGTCCGCACCGGCAACGGCGACGAGGAGCAGAAGGCCGGCGACCCGCACATCTGGCACGACCCGGCCAACGCCCGGATCATGGTCGGCGACATCGCCGCCGCGCTCGCCGCGAAGGACCCCGCCGGCAAGGCCGGATACGCAGCGCAACGCGGCGGCGTACGACGCCAAGCTCGCGCACGCTCGACGCCGAGAACAAGGCCGAGATCAGCACGATCCCGGTCGCCCAGCGCAAGCTGGTCACCAACCACGACGCGTTCGGCTACTACTGCGCGCGGTACGGGATCACGTTCGTCGGCTCGATCATCCCGAGCTTCGACACCTCCGCCGAGCTGTCCGGCAACGAGCTGTCCGACCTCGTCGCGAAGATCGAGCGGACCGGCGTGCGGGCGGTCTTCTCGGAGTCCTCGCTGCCGCCGAAGACCGCGGAGACGGTGGCCGCCGAGGCCGGCGTGCAGGTGGTCGAGGGGGAGGACTCGCTCTACGCGGACGGTCTCGGCCCGGCCGGCTCTGCCGGGCGCGACCTACCTCGGGGCCGAGCGGCACAACACCGAGACGATCGTGAAGGCGCTGGGCGGCCGTGTCTGAGCCGACCGCGCCGGTGCTGCTGCGCTTCGACCACGCCAGCCTCGCCTACGGTCGCGCCCGGGTCGTCGAGGACGTGCACGGCACCGTCCACGGTGCCGAGGCGGTCGCCCTGATCGGGCCCAACGGGGCGGGCAAGTCGACGCTGCTGCGGTCGGTGCTCGGGCTGGTCGAGGTGGTGTCCGGCGGGATCGAGGTGCTCGGCACCACGCCGGCCAGGGCCCGCCGCGAGGTCGCGTACGTGCCGCAGGTCGACACGCTCGACGCGCAGTTCCCGGTCTCGGTCGGCCAGGTGGTGCTGATGGGCCGCTACCGGGACGTGGGCTGGCTGCGCCGGCCGAGCGCCGGGGACAGGGCGATCGCCGACGAGGCGCTCGACGCGGTCGGCCTGGCCGCGCGGAAGAACGACCGGTTCGGCACGCTGTCCGGCGGCCAGCGGCAGCGGGTGCTGCTGGCCCGGGCGATCGCCCAGCAGCCGCGGCTGCTGCTGCTGGACGAGCCGTTCAACGGGGTGGACGCGGTCAGCCAGCAGGCGCTGCTGGCGGCGTTGCGGCGGCTGCAGGACGGCGGGGCCGCGGTCGTCGTCTCCACCCACGACCTCGCCCTGGCCCACCTCGCCTGCGACGAGGTCTGCCTGCTCAACAAGCACCAGGTCGCGTTCGGCCCGACCGAGGCGACGCTGACCCCCGACCTGCTGCGGGCCGCGTACGGCGGGCAGGCGCTCGAGCTGCGCCGGCGACAGCGTGATCGTGGCCCGATGAGCGAGCGCGAGCGCTCGCAGCGCGAGCGGGGAGCGACGCGGGCCGACCTGTCGGGAGAGCCGGCGGAGCGCGAGCGAGCGTGAGCTACCTGCTGGAGCCGTTCGGCAGCCCGTTCATGCAGCGGGCGCTGGCCGAGGCGCTGCTGCTCGGCGCGGTCGCGGCGGTCGTGAGCGTGTTCGTCGTGCTGCGCCGGCTGGCATTCGTCTCCGACGTGCTCACCCACACCGTCTTCCCCGGCGTGGTCATCGGCTTCGTGGTCGCCGGCACGAGCGGGATCGTCTGGGGCGCGCTGGTCTTCGCGGTGCTGTCCGCCGTGCTGATCACCGTGCTCTCGTCCCGGTCCCGGGTGACCGAGGACGCGTCGATGGCGATCGTGCTGACCGGGTTCTTCGCGGTCGGCGTGGTCCTGGTGTCCCGGCAGACCAGCTTCACCAGCGACCTCACCGCGTTCCTGTTCGGCCGGATCCTCACCGTCGACCGGCAACAGCTGGTCGTCACCGCGGTGATCGGCGCCGTGGTGCTGCTGCTGCTCGGGCTGCTCGGCAAGGAGCTGCTGTTCCGGGCGTTCGACCCGGCCGGCGCCGAGGCCCGCGGCTACCGGGTGCTCGCCCTCGACCTGGTGCTCAACCTCGCGGTCGCGCTGGTCGTGGTGGCCGCGGTCCGTGCGGTCGGCACGGTGCTGGTGATCGCACTGCTGGTGGTGCCGGGCGCGGCCGGCCGGCTGCTGTCCGACCGGCTGGCCGCGATCACGCTGATCGCGGTCGGCACCGCGCTGCTGGCCGGCTGGCTCGGGCTGGTCGCGTCCTGGCAGGCGTCGGTCAACCACGGTCTGCGGCTCGCCTCCGGGGCCACGGTCGTCCTCGTCCTCGTCCTCCTGTACGCCGTGGCCGCCGCGATCGCCACCGTCCGGAAGGTGCGGGCATGAGCACGCGCGAGCGGGTGCCGCACGGCGCCGAGCGACGAGGGCCGGTCGTCGCGCTGCGCCTGACGACCTGTCCGAGGAGCGGGAGTGAGCCTGCTGCAGGACGGGTACGCGCGGCGGGCGCTGATCGAGGCGCTGCTGGTCGGTGCGCTGTGCGGTCTGGTCGGCGTGCACGTCGTGCTGCGGAGGCTGTCGTTCTTCACGATGGCGATGACGCACGCGACCTTCCCCGGCGTGGTGCTGGCCGCGCTGGTCGGCGTGGACCTGCTGCTCGGCTCCGGCCTGTTCGGCGTGCTGGTCGTGCTCGGCGTGAGCTGGCTGACCACGCCGGCCGCGCAGCGACTCGGCCGCCGCGGTCGGCGTCGTCCTGTCGGCCGGGTTCGCGCTCGGGGTCGCCCTGCTGTCCGCGCAGGCCGGCTTCACCCGCGACCTCTCCGCGTACCTGGTCGGCTCGATCGTCACCGTCCAGACCGGCGACCTGGTGAAGACCGCGCTGGTGCTGGCCGCGGTCGCGCTGACGCTGGCGCTGGTCGGCAAGGAGCTGGTGTTCGGCGCGTTCGACCGCGGCGGGATGGTCGCCGCCGGCTACCCGGCCGGCCGGCTCGACCTGCTCCTGCTGCTGGTGGTCGAGCTGACCGTGGTCACCTCGGTGCCGGCGGTCGGCACCATCCAGGCGGTCGCGCTGATCGTCGCCCCGGCGGCGGCGGCCCGGCTGTGGTGCGACCGGATCGGGCCGACCACGGTGCTCGCGGTGCTGCTCGGCATGGCCAGCGGCGTGGTCGGGCTGGCCGTCTCGCAGGCGTACGAGGTGGCCGCCGGGGCGGCGATCGTGCTCGCCGCCTGCGGGTTCTTCGTGCTATCGGTGGTGGTGGCGCCGGCGGTGCGGCGCCGCCCGGTGCCGTTGGGAGTGGGCTGATGACGGAACCGAAGGGACGCTCGACCCGGCAGGCCGCGGCGGTGCGCGCGGCGCTGGCCCGCCGCGACGGCTTCACCAGCGCCCAGGACCTGCACGCCGACCTGCGCGGCAGCGGCGACACCGTCGGCCTGACCACCGTCTACCGGCACCTGCAGTCGCTGGCCGACGCCGGCGCGGTCGACGTGCTGCGCAGCCCGGACGGCGAGTCGGTCTACCGGATCTGCGGCACCGGGCACCACCACCACCTGGTCTGCCGGGCGTGCGGGCGGACCGTGGAGATCGAGGGCCGCGAGGTCGAGCGGTGGACCCGGCAGGTCGCCGAGGCGGAGGGGTTCGTCGACGTCGACCACACCGTCGAGATCATCGGCACCTGCGCCGGCTGCGCGCGGCGCTAGCTCACGCTAGCTCACGACGCGCGAGCTGAGCAGGTAGACCACCGCGGCCACGGCGGCGGCGGCCGGGATCGTGAACACCCAGGCCGCGGCGATCGACCGGGCCACGCCCCAGCGCACCGCGGACAGCCGCCGGGTCGCGCCCACGCCCATCACCGACGAGGTGATCACGTGCGTGGTCGACACCGGCACCGCGTACACGTACGCGGTGCTCAGCATCACCGAGCTCGCGACCGTCTGCGCGGTGACCCCGTCGGCCGGGGTGAGGTGGATGATCCGCCGGCCCATCGTGCGCATGATCCGCCAGCCGCCGGCGTAGGTGCCGGCGCTGATCGCCGCGGCCGAGGTCAGCACCACCCAGAGCGGCACGTCGAACGAGGCCAGGTGTCCCGAGGTGACCAGCGCCAGCGTGATCACGCCCATCGTCTTCTGCGCGTCCTGGGTGCCGTGGCCGAAGGACATCAGCGCGGCCGAGCCGATCTGCGCCCGCCGGAAGTGCCGGTTCGCCCGGCCCGGCTGCGCCCGGCGGAAGCCCCACAGCAGCGCGACCATCGCCAGGTACGCCAGCCCGAAGCCGACCAGCGGCGAGAGCACCATCGGCACGACGACCTTGTCCATCACGCCGGACCACTGCACGGTCTGCGAGGCCGCGATCGCCGCTCCGATCAGCCCGCCGATCAGCGCGTGCGAGGACGACGAGGGCAGCCCGAAATACCAGGTGACGCAGGTTCCAGGCGATCGCGCCGAGCAGCGCCGAGAACACCACGACGAGCCCGTCGGTGCCGGTCGGGGTGTCGATGATCCCGGCGCCGACGGTGGCGGCGACCTTGGTCGAGACGAGCGCGCCGACCACGTTCATCACCGCGGCCAGGAGCAGCGCCGCCCGCGGGGTCAGCGCCTTGGTCGACACGGAGGTGGCGATCGCGTTCGCCGAGTCGTGGAATCCGTTGGTGTAGTCGAACGCCAGCGCCACCACGATGATCAGCAGCAGCCCCAGCGTGGCCGCATCCACGGTCTAGGACTCCTTGACCGCGATCGTCTGGACCACGTTGGCGACGTGCTCGAACGCGTCGGCCGCCTCCTCCAGGTCGTCGGCGACCTGCTTCAGCTTGAGCACGGTCAGCGCCTCGTACGTGCCGCTGAACAGCCGGGACAGCAGCCCGCGGTAGACCTGGTCGGCCTCGTTCTCCAGCCGGTTGATCTCGATCCAGAACGACGCGAGGTCGTCCATGGTGGCCAGCCGGCCCATCGCGTCGACCGTGACCGGGCGGCCCGCTGCAGCAGGTCGACCTGCCGGCCCATCTCGGCCGGCAGCGTCTCCAGCTCGGCCAGCACGGCGAAGTCCGCGGCCGCCTCGATCGCGTCCATGACGTCGTCCAGCTGGGTGATCAGCTGGTAGATGTCCTCGCGGTCGAACGGGGTGACGAAGGTCGAGTTCAGCTCGTGGATCACCCGGTGGGTGACGGCGTCGCCGGCGTGCTCGTGCTCGCGCAGCTGCACGGCCAGCTTGTCCCGGTTGGAGCTGACGTGCAGGAACTCGCCCATCAGCTCGGTGGCCGAGACGAGGTTCTGGGCCGCTTCGACGAACATCGGGAAGAACCGGTCGTCCCGCGGGGTGAGACGTAAGCGCACGGAAACTCCAGGTGGCCGACGGGTGAACAGGAAGGTACCCGCCGGTCCTGGACGACCCGCACCGGACGCTCCGGCTCAGCCGCCGGACGCCCGGTTCAGCGGTCCGGACGCTCGGTCAGCGGGTCCGGACGCTCCGGTTCAGCCGGTCCGGCCGCGCCGTTCGGACAGGCCGGCGACCAGGTCCTCGCGGGCCCTGGCCACCCGGGACCGGATCGTGCCGATCGGGACCCCGCAGACCTCGGCCGCCTCGGGGTAGCTCAGCCCGACCAGCTGGGTGAGCACGAACGCGTCCCGGCGGTCCGGGGTCAGCGCGCCGACCTGCCGGCGCAGCGCCACCCCGTCGGACAGGTCGCCGCCCTGGGCGGTCTCCGGCACCGTCGCGCCGGGATCGACCCGCGGCCGGCGCCGCCGGTCCCGGACCGCGTCCGCGCAGGTCCGGCGGGCGATGGCGAGCAGCCAGGTCTTCGCCGCGGCCCGCCCCTCGAACGAGCCGAGCGACCGGAACGCGCGCAGATAGGTCTCCTGGGCCAGGTCCTGGGTCTCGCCGTGGTCGCCGAGGTGCGCGCACAGCCGCCAGACGTCGGCCTGGGTCGCCCGGACGAACCGGGCCGCGGCCGCCTGGTCGCCGTCGCGGGCGGCCAGCGCCGCCAGCGTGATCTCGTCGACAGGAACGTCCACGGGAACTGTTCGCCTCTCCGGACCGACTGGACTGTACGTGGGTTGTGACCAGTATCGCGAAGCTCTCTCGGCCGAGCTCGACGGGGAGCCGCACGGCGTGCCCGAAGATGCCCTGAGTGGGCACCTTAGCGGCTGTTCGGACTGCCGGGAGTGGTTCGGGCACGCCGCCCGGGTCACCCGGCTGGTCCGATTGGCGCCGGCGACGCCCATCCCGGACCTCGCGCCGGCGGTGCTGGCCGCGCTGCCGGCGAGCTCACCGGGTCGCCGCGCGGCTGTTCGCCGGCGCCAGGGCCGCGCTGGTCGTCGTCGCGTTCCTGCAGGCATTGCTGGCCTGGTCGGGCGCGCTGACCGGGCAGGACGACATGGCCACGGGACACGTCGCCCACGAGGTCGGCGCCTGGAACCTGGCCCTCGCGGTCGCGTTCCTCATGGTCGCGACCCGACCGAAGGCTGCCGACGCGCTGATCGCGCCGGTCGGGGTGTTCGTCGCGGTGCTCGCGGTCGTGGCCGCCTCGGACGCCGCGGCCGACGACCTCGCGCTCGGCCGGCTGCTCAGCCACCTGCTGGTCGGGACCGGCCTGGTCCTGCTGGTCACGATCGGCCGCACGGCGCCGCCGCAGCCCGGCACGCCGGACCGGTCCCGCCCGCGCGGCCTGCCCGGCACGCCGGAGGTCGAGGCCGGCGTGGCGGACCGGGTCGGGCCGGTCACTCTGGGCACGGGAACTGGCGGCCCCTAGTGTTAGGGCTGGCTCGGCGGTCTCCGTCGAGACAGGATCAGCAGCGTGACTGTCCTTTTCGCGCCCGCCCACCCGTCGAAGGCCCGCAAGCGGGTCTTCGCCGTCCTCGCGCTGCTCGGCGCCTGGGCGGTGCTCGCGATCAGCGGGGCCACCCCGGCCCTGGCGCACGCGACCGTCGTGGGCAGCGACCCGGCGGAGAGCTCGCGGCTGCAGACCGCCCCGAGCAAGGTCACGATGACCTTCTCCGAGGACGTCACGCTCGGCGGCGGCTACCTCAAGGTGGTCGACAGCAAGAGCAACGTCGTCAGCGACGGCACGGCGAGGATCGACGGCCGCAACGTCAGCGTGTCGGTGAAGTCGGGGCTCAGCGACGGCAGCTACATCGTCAGCTACCGGATCACCTCGGCCGACTCGCACCCGATCGCCGGGGCGTACGCGTTCGTGGTCGGCGACGGCCCGCTGGTCGCGGCCACCGGCTCGGTCGTCGGCGGCGGCACCAACGGCGTGATCACCAAGATCTTCGACGTCGCCCGGTTCGTCGGCTTCCTCGGCGTCGTGCTGCTCGGCGGGCTCGTCTTCGTCGTGCTGTGCTGGCCGGCCGGGCGCACCGACCCGCGCGCCCGCAGGCTGATCTGGTACGGCTGGTGGGGCACCACGGCCGGGGCGATCCTCGGCCTGGTCCTCCAGGGCCCGTACGCGGCCGGGAGCGGGCTGCTCGACCTGCTCAACTCGAGCCTGCTCAAGACCACGCTGGGCACCACGTACGGGCGGATGCTGTGCGCGCGGCTGATCCTGCTCGGCGTGCTCGCGGTGCTGGCGGTGCGGATCCTGCGCGAGCAGCAGCGGACGGCGGAGAAGTCCAGGGCCAGGGACGAGGACCTGGCCGCGATCTGCGGCCTCGGCGTGCTGGCCACGTACGGCGGGGTGGGGCACGCGGCGGCCGGCAGCGCGCCGACGCTGGCGCTGCTGTCGGACACCAGCCACCTGGCCGCGGCCAGCGTCTGGATCGGCGGGCTGGTGATCCTGGCCGCCTGCCTGCTGCCGCGCCGGCGGACCGGCGAGCTGGCCGAGGCGCTGCCGCGCTTCTCCCGGCTGGCGCTCGGCTGCGTGGCCGTGCTCGCCGTGACCGGGACGTACCAGGCCTGGCGGGAGATCTGGCCGATCCCGGCGCTCTGGTCGACCAGCTACGGGCAGCTGCTGCTGGCCAAGGTCAGTCGGCTTCCTGCTGATCGTCGCGGTGGCGTACTTCAGCCGCCAGGCCGTCCAGCGCCGGTACGTGCGGCCGGTCGCGCACGCGCTGTCGGTGAAGGAGGAGGACGGCACGGTCGGCACGCTGACCGAGCCGGAGTCGGGCGAGCTGGGCGAGGACCGGCGGCTGGTCCGCCGGCTGCGCACCTCGGTCGGCATCGAGCTCGCGCTCGGCGTCGTCGTGCTCGCGGTGGCCGCTGTGCTGGTCTCCCAGGCGCCCGCTCGCACCACGTACGTCAAGCCGGTCGACAAGACCGTCGCGCTGGCCTCCGGCGGCACCGCCGAGGTCGTGCTGACCCCGGCCAAGGTCGGCCAGAACACGCTGACCGTGAAGGTGTTCGACAGGGGTGGCAAGCAGGTCGACGCCCGGGCGGTGACCGCCACCGAGGCGCTGCCGGCCGACCAGTACGGCCCGCTCGCGGTGCAGATGCAGAAGACCGGCACCGGGCAGTACTCGACCTCGTCGGTCGCCCTGACCAAGACCGGCAACTGGGAGCTCGTCGTCCGGGTCCAGATGTCGGAGTTCGACCGTGACGTGGTCCAGGTGGACGTGAAGGTCACCTAGGCCACCCGACAATCCGCCCCGCGGCACCGGGGGCCGTCACATCACCTGAGAGGACAACTCGTGTCCCGACCTGTCTTCAGGCTGCTCACCGTGGCCGCGGCGGCCACCGCGGCGGTCGGTCTGACCGCCCTGCCGGCGCTCGCCCACGTGACCGTGAGCTCGCCCGGAGCGACCCAGGGTTCGTTCGGCGTGCTGACCTTCCGGATGCCGAACGAGATGGACAACGCCAACGCCACCGAGCTGAAGGTGCAGCTGCCGGCCGACCAGCCGCTCGCCTCGGTGTCGGTCAAGCCCGAGCCCGGCTGGGCCTACACGGTCACCCGGGCCAAGCTGCCGCAGCCGATCACCGACGACGACGGCAACCAGGTCACCGACTACGTCTCGGTGATCGACTGGAAGGCGACCGCGGGCGGCATCAAGCCCGGCGAGTACGAGGACTTCGACCTGTCGGTCGGGCCGCTGCCGAAGGCCGACTCGATGACGTTCAAGGCGATCCAGGTCTACAGCAACGGCCAGACCGTGTCCTGGATCGACGAGCCCGCGGCCGGCAGCACCGAGGAGCCCGATCACCCGGCGCCGACACTGAAGCTGGCCGCGGCCGGCGCGCCGGCCGCGAGCAACACCGCAGCCGCGGCGCCGGCCGCCGCGGCCGAGCGACGACGGCGCCAGCAAGGGCTCGGTCACCGGCGCGTACGTGGTCGGCGGCATCGGGCTGGTCGCCGGGCTGGCCGCGCTGGCACTGGCGGTCACCGGGCGCAGGCGCCGGTCTACCGTGGAGAGGTCACCGAAGCACGTCTCCGCGTCCACCGGAGCCCACTGACCGGAGCACCGTGAGCAGCAGCACCACCAGCCCCGCCCCGGCGCCGGCCGGTCAACCGGCCGCGCCGGGGGCCCGGGATACCCGCCGGGTTCGTCGCCGCCGCTGTGGCCGTGATCCTCGGCGTCGCCGGGCTCGTCGTCGGCGCCCGGGACAACGCCGGCCAGAACGCCGCCGGTGCCGCGGCGGCGAGCCCGGCCCCGGCACCTCCGGCCGACGGCACCACGGTCGGCAACCTGACCGTGTACGACGCGTACATCCGGCAGCCGGCCTCGCCCGACGTCGCCGCGGCGTACCTGACCGTGCGCAACGACGGGAGCGCGGCTGACCGGCTGTCCTCGGCGTACTGCGGGGCGGCCGGGACGACCAGCGTGCACGCCGACTCGGCCGCGATGCAGCCGGGCGACGAGGCGAAGTCGACCCCGCTGCAGGTGCCGGCCGACGCGACGGTCAGCCTGACCCCGGCCAAGGGCCACATCATGCTGGACAACCTCACCGGCACGCTCAAGGCGGGCGACACGGTCAGCCTGCTGCTGCGCTTCGACAAGGCCGGGCAGGTCCTGCTCGACGTGCCGGTCATCTCGATCACCGCCCCGGCCCCGGGAGGAGCGACATCGTGAGGAGGCTGCTCGCAGCAGCCGCGGTGCTCGGCACGGTCGCGCTCAGCGCGTGCACGGCGTCGTCAGAAGCCGCGTCCCCTGCCCTCTCGGCCGAGCCGACGCCGCAGGGGACGTACCGAGGGCTGGAGCTCGACCCAGCCCAGCCCCGGCCGACGTTCACGCTGACCGACACGACCGGCAAGCCGTACGACTTCGCGGCCAGAGACGCGGGGCGTGCCGACCCTGCTGTTCTTCGGCTACACGCACTGCCCCGACGTCTGCCCGACCACGATGGCCGGACACCGCGGCGGCGCTGCGGGGCATCCCCGAGCCGCTGCGCAGCGAGGTCAGGGTCGTGTTCGTCACCACCGACCCGGCCCGGGACACCGGCACGGTGCTCGCCGCCTGGCTGCGCAACTTCGACCCCGACCTGCCCCGCAAGTTCGTCGGGCTGACCGGCACGGTGGCCCAGGTCGAGGCGGCGCAGGCCGCGGCGAAGGTCCCGGTCGCCACCGAGAACGGGCAGACCCACTCGGCCGAGCAGCTGCTCTACGGCACAGACAACTATGCAAGGGTCGCCTTCGTCTCCGGGAGCAGCCCGGACGACCTGCGGCACGATCTGCCGCTGGTGGCGAAGGGAGCCTGAGCAAGGTGCGTGTCTGGGTGGCCACGGTCGTCCGGTTGGTGCTCGCCGCGGTGTGGGCCTGGGTGGCGGTGGCGCGGATCGGCGACCCGGCGGCGTCGGTCGACGCGGTCCGGGCGTATCAGCTGCTGCCGGACCCGCTGGAGCGCGGGATCGGCTACGGCCTGCCGTTCGTCGCACTGGCGCTGGCCGTGCTGCTGCTGGTCGGGCTGGCCGTCCGGGTCGCCGCGGCGGTGTCGGCGGTGCTGTTCCTGCTCCAGCTCGGTCGGGCTGGTCGCGGCCGCGGCGCGCGGGCTGCGGATCGCGTGTGGTTGTCTCGGCTCCGGCGGCGTGCTGCCGATCGGCCAGTCCACCTCGTACCCGCGGGACATCGCGGTCGTCGCCGTCCTGCTCGTGCTGGCCGCCGGGCTGGCGTGGTGGCCGCAGACCCGGTTCGCGCTGGATGACGCGGTGCGCCGGTCGGCCGAGTCCGGGCTGCCGCAGGTGCGGGTCGGGCCGCGACAGACCGCGGAGGCGCGGCGCCGGCAGGCCGAGCTGGCTTCGGGCGCGGGCGGCGGCGGGGCAGCAGCGGGTGCGGTTCGCCGGCGCGCTGGCCGGCGTGCTGCTGATCGTCGCGGCCGGCCTCGGCATCGGCGTGCAGGCGGCGCGCACGCCCAACGCGCCGTCGCCGCAACCGGTCAGCATCGCCAACGGCGTCGAGCTCGGCCGATCGGGGGCACGGGTCACGATCGAGCTGTACGAGGACCCGCTGTGCGCGAACTGCAAGACCTTCGTGGAGACCGCGGGCCCGCAGCTGCAGACCTGGCTGGACTCCAGCACCGCGAAGATCAAGTACTACGTGGTGTCCTACCTGAACGGCCAGTCGCCGACGAAGTATCCGTCCCGGGCGGCCGCGGCGATGTACTGCGCGGCCGATGCCGGGCGGTTCCGCGAGTACCACGACATCGTCTTCGGCGACCAACCGACGCCGGGCGCCGACATCACCGACGACGAGCTGATCGCCGACGGGCCGCGGGTCGGCATCACCGGTGCGCAGCAGACCGCGTTCGCCCAGTGCGTGAAGTCGGGGAAGTACGCGGACTTCGTCTCGAAGATCTCCGACCAGGCCAACCAGGACGGGATCTTCGCCACGCCGACGCTGCTGGTCGACGGCAAGCCGGTGCAGGACGTGTCGCTGAGCGGGGTCACGGCGGCGGTGAACGCGGCGCTGTAGCCAGCTCGCGGTGGTGGTCGAGGGCCTCGGTCGCCACCGCGCGGGTCTCCCGGTCGACCAGCGTGGCCGGGAACAGCCGCCCGGCCACGCCAGCGGCCCACACGGCCAGGTCGAGCGCCAGCGCGTGGTCGCGGTCGGCCTCGGCCCGGCGTGAGCAGGCCAGCAGCGCGGCGGCCCAGGGCGGGCCGAACGTCGGCAGCTGCCGGCTCAGCAGCTCCGATCCCAGCCGGGACGCGCCGGCCAGCAGCGCGTGCGCCTCCAGCCCGAGCCGGCCGCCGGCTGCCGCGTCCGACTCGATCGCCAGCGCCGCCAGCGTCCGCCCCAACCGGGCGGCCGCATCCGCCGCGCGCCCGCCGGCGGCGGAGCCAGCCGGGCCGAGGACCCGGTCCAGCGGCACCAGCAGCTCGAGGGCGACCGCCGGGCGCACCACCGACCGGTCGCCGATCAGCGGTGGTGGGCGGCCGAGCCGGGTCAGCGCGGCCGCCACGGTCACGTCGAGCGAGGGGCGCCGGATTTCCAGGACGGTCGGCGCCGGCCCGGCCAGCCCGCCGATCCGCCGCGCCACCGCGCCGGCCTGGCCGGCCAGGTCATGCCGGCCGTGCGCGGTGTGCACGGCGACCGCGACCGCGAGCGCCCGGCGCAGCTCGGCCCGGTCCGCGCGCGGCCGCCGGCCGCGCAGGAAGAGCCGGATCGCCAGGTCGGCCGAGGCCACCGCCAGGTCCGGGTCCCCGTACGCGGCGAGCACGTCGGCGTTGACCGCCAGCGCCCTGGCCAGCTCCCGCCGCCGGCCGCCGCGGTGGCGCAGGACCGCGGACTGCGCCTCGACGAGCGCGGTCGCGCCCGCACCGGCCAGCCCGTACGCGAGGGCACGGCGGACCTGCACGTCGGCCCGCCGCCCGTAGTCCTCCTCGGCCTCGTCCAGCACCACGATCGCCTCGTCCGGGCGGCCCTGGTCCAGCAGCGTGCCGGCCCGGTCGTACCGGACCTCGCCGCGTTCCCGTCGCACGGGACGATCTTTGCGGCCGGCCGGCATCGCAGGTATGCCCCGACCGGGCGAACGGTGGGTGAGCGGATCTCAGCGCTCTGTGAGCGCGTTGAGCGCCGTGTCCACATCCGCCTCGGTCGTGTAGAGGTGGAAAGCGGCCCGCACGGATCCCGCCCGTACCGCCGCCCGGATGCCGGCCCGGGCGAACCGCTCCGGCGCGTCCGGCCGCCCGTCCAGCTTGACGATCGCCGAGTGCCCCGGCCGCAGGCCGAGCCCCACCCGGAACCGGTTGGCCAGCGCGACGTCGTGCGCGTGCACGGCCGCCAGCCCGATCGACTCGATCACGGCCAGCGAGGTCGCGGTGCCGACCCAGTCGAACCAGCCGGGGGAGAGGTCGAACCGCCGCGCGTCCTTGGCCAGCCGCATCGGCAGCCCGTAGTACGAGTCGTTCGGGTCCTCGCCGGCGAACCATCCGGCCAGCAGCGGAACCATGCGCTCGGCCAGCTCCGGCGTCGTCGCCAGCAGCGCCGTCCCGCGCGGTGACATCAGCCACTTGTACGTCCCGCACACCAGCGCGTCCGCGTACTCGGCGCGCACCGTGGGCAGCCAGCCGACAGCCTGCGTGGCGTCGGCGATGACGAGCGCCCCGTGCTGGCGTGCCTTGGCCGCGACCGCCGCCATGTCGGTGATCTCACCGGTCGCGGACTGCACGACGCTGTACGCGACCGCGGTCGTCCGGTCGTCGATCGCGTCGAGAAGCCCATCGAGCGGCGCGGTCACCACCTCGACCCCGCGCACCGCCTGCACCGCGTACGGGAAAAGGTTCGAGGTGAACTCGATGCTCGGCACCAGCACCCGGGCGCCGTCCGGCAGCGCGGACGCGACGAGCGCCACCAGCGCCGACACCTGGCCGCCGATCGCCACGCCGGCCGGATCGGCGCCGACCAGCCGGGCGAACGAGTGCCGGGCCCGCTCGACGGACTCCTCCCACTCGGCGCGCCGGGTCCGGCCGGTGCGCCAGCCGAGCACGGCCTGGTTGAGCTCGCGCAGGGTCGGGTGCGGTGGCAGGCCGTACGTGGCGGTGTCGAGGTAGCCCGGATCGGCGTCCCAGAGATCAGGGATCCGGTGCGTCACGCCGTCTCCAGCCCCGGCAGCGGGGCGGGGCCGTCGGCCCAGTCGACCCGCCGCTTGGCCTTGCCCGCCTCGACCCGCGGCACCGTGCCGGCCGGCAGCACGACCACCTCGGCGTGGATGCCGAGCCGCTGCCGCAGCGCGTCGTCCAGCGAGTCCTTGACCACCGCGCCCTCGCAGGCCACGAGCAGCCGCGCGGTCGGCGTCCGCCGGTCCACGACGAGCAGGTAGTGCGGCGCCACGCCGGGCTGGGCGAGCAGCACGGCCTCGACCTCGCTCGGGTAGACGTTGACTCCGCGGATCACGACCATGTCGTCGACCCGGCCGGTCACCTTGCTCATCCGCACCAGCGTGCGCCCGCACGCGCACGGCGCCCGGTTCAGCGACGCGATGTCGCCGGTGCGGTAGCGCAGCAGCGGCAGCGCCTCCTTGGTCGGCGTCGTGAACGTCAGCTCGCCCGGCATGCCCTCCTCGGTCGGCTTGCCGGTCGTCGGGTCCAGCGTCTCGACGAGGAACTGGTCCTCGTTGACGTGCAGCCCGTCCTGCGCCTCGATGCACTCGGAGGCGACACCAGGCCCGATCACCTCGGACAGCCCGTAGATGTCGCACGCCTTGATGCCGAGCAGGTCCTCGATCTGTCCGCGGAGCGCCTCGCTCCACGGCTCCGCCCCGAACACGCCGGCCTTCAGGCTGAGTTCCATGCCCGCCTTCTGCGCGGCCTCACCGAGATAGATCGCGTACGACGGCGTGCAGGTCAGGATGTCCGGCTTGAGGTCACGCAGCATCGTCAGCTGGCGTTCGGTCTGGCCCGCGGACATCGGCAGCACGGTGGCGCCGAGCGCGATGCCACCCTGATGGATGCCGATGCCACCCGTGAACAGCCCGTAGCCGTACGCGTTCTGGATGGTCGACTCCGGTGTCGCTCCCGCCGCGGCCAGCGCGCGGGCGCACATGCGGGACCAGAGCTCCAGGTCGCCGCGGGTGTAGCCGACCAGCGTGGGCCGCCCGCCGGTGCCGCTGCTGCCGTGCACCGCGACGACCTCCTCGCGCGGCACCGCCAGCATCCCGAACGGGTACGCGTCCCAGAGATCCCGCTTCGACGTCGTCGGCAGCGTCGACAGGTCCTCGACATCGGCCGCGGCCCCGATCCCCGCGTCCTTCAGCCGGTGCCCCTGCACCCCGTCCTTGGCCAGCAGCCGATCCACCAGCCCTCGCAGCGCGCCCAGCTGCAAGGCCGCCCGCTCGTCCGTCGACATCGCCTCGGCCGCCGGCTCGAACACCGTCCCACCTCCCGCACCAGTGCGTACCCGCCAGCATGTACCATCTACGCCGTACCAAGGGGCTGTGGCGCAGCTGGTAGCGCACCACACTGGCAGTGTGGGGGTCAGGGGTTCGAGTCCCCTCAGCTCCACCCTCGTGAGCAGGCACGACCTACCGTTCGGCCGGGTGGCCGTCGAGTCAACGGCGCGCGTCAGTCGGCGTCGTACTCGTCGTGTCGATGGAACCAGTTGAGCGGAGCGTCCGGGGTGCGCGCCTCGTTGCGCCCTAGGGGTGCGCGGTCGAGCCACTGGTACATGCCCCAGAGACCATCGAGCCCGCGCGCATATGCCGAGTAGGTGTGGTAGACGACTCCGTGCTCGAGCGCGAATGCACTCATCCCGGGGGACTCCTGCGTGTAGGTCGCCCAGTCCGTGCCGGTCGTGGCCGCCCAGTCGGCGAACGGGGCCTGGCTGCCGAGCTCGGCGGACGATCCGATGTCGAATGCGCGGAAGTTGTACTCGCCGACTCCCGACCGCTGCTGCTCCTCGCTGTGGCCGACCTGGAAGTCGGAGTTGAAGTCGCTGCCGTACGAGGACGCCCACGGGAACGTCCAGCCCATGCGCTGCTTGTACGCCCGCAGTTTCTCCAGCGGAGCTCGCGACACCACCCACAGCATCACGTCATGGTTGGCGAGGTGGGAGACGAACCCGTTGAAGCCGTCCGCGATCGCCGAGCAGGCGGGGCAGCCAGCGGTGTACTCGGGTCCGAACATGAAGTGATAGACGAGCAACTGCGCGCGCCCTCGGAACAGATCGGCGAGGGACGCCCTGCCCTCGTCGGTGTCGAAGACGTACTCCTTGTCGATGCGAACCCACGGGAGCTCCTGCCGCTGTCGCGCCAGCTCGTCGCCGCGCCGCGTCAGGGCCTTCTCGGCATCGAGCAGCTCCAGGCGGCCGGCGAGCCACTCTTCCCGCGTTCCGGTCTTGTGACTGGCCATCGCTTCTCTCCTTTCTCATTACGGATGACGTCTCACATCAGAGGCATGAGTCCGGGAACCGACGGGGGCGCGAGAGCGATCCAGAGGCCGAGTCCGACGATCGCCAGCGCCAGCGGCACATCGATGGCTGCTCTCGCCGGCAGCAGCTTCTGGGCGAGGACGACCACGGCGATCACCGACATCCAGGTGATGCTCATGACGCCCAGCGCCAGCAGCATCAGCATCAAGCCGATGCTCGAGCCGACGCAGCGGAGCCCGAACCCGAGCCCGGAGCGGGCACCCTCGCGGCATTGCCGACGGAAGTGCCGCTTGAGCGGCGTGAGTTCGTAGACCCCGGCCGCGATCACCACCGCGGCGGCGGCGAGCCGCCCGTGCGGCCTGTACACCCCGTACGCCACGAGGCCAACGAGTACCCAGACAGCGAGATAGGACCCCACGAACGACGGCAGGGCCAGCATCCGGCCGCTGGAACTGATGCGTCTCACGACCGCCGGAACCGCGCCCGGCAGCATCATCGCGGCCATCATCGACACCCAGACCGCGGTGAAGAACCCGAAGGAGCCGAGTTCAGTGGCCGGGCCCATGTTCATTCCGTGCATCTGCCGGATCGCGACGACCCATGATGCGGCGGCGAGCCCGAGCGTCACGGTCAGCACGGCCACCGTCGAGCCAGGCCCTGTGATCGCGGCGGTGCGGGCCGCCGCCGTCGCGTCCGCAGGCCGCCTGGTGTCGTCGAAGGCTTCCGCCGGGTTCCGGTCCACGGCGAAAGCGGAGGCGAATCGGTGATCAGGCATGATGCCCTCCGGCTTCCTCGAGTGGGGGTGTGCTGGGCTCGCGTGCGGACTGGTCCAGGTGTGTCGTCAACGCTTCCAGCGAGCGGTCCCAGTCGCGGGCCAGCGCGGCCAGGAACTGCTGTGCCGCCTGCATCGGCGCCGAACGCAGCCGGTAACGCACTCTGCGGCGCTCGCCGCGTTCGGCCGTCACCAAGCCGACCTCGGCCAGCAGGGCCAGGTGTTTGGCGACTGCCTGCCGGGTGATCGGCAGGCCACCGGCGAGATCGGTGGCCGTCGCCGGTCCCGCCGCGGCCAGCGCGGCCAAGATGGCGCGGCGGGTCGGGTCGGCCAGAGCAGCAAAGACCTGCTCGGCGATCGAGTCGGCGTCAGGGCGCATCGAGGTAGCTGACCAGCTCGCCCAGCTCGCTCGCCCAACCCTTGACGTTGCCGTCGTACGCCGTGTGGTACGCCTCCGGAGGCAGCTGAGCGAACCCGGTCTCGACCACGGTCAGCCGCGTGCCGGAACCAATCGGTTCGAGCGGATCAGGAAAACCCACGACGACCTCCAGCCTGATTTGGCAACCGAACGGTTGCTACTTTATGGCAACCGGACGGTTGCGTCAGCGCCCGGTCCTCGTCACCCACGTCCGGACCAGGACCGCGCGCTCAGTGCCCGCCGTCAGACGCTCATCGGCTACGAGTGGGCGCCGCTCGACCGTCCTCAGTGGACTGCGGCGGTGGCAGGAGCGCCTCGTCCAGGGCTTCGGTCGTGTCCTAGGCGGACCGGATCACTTCCAGTTCGCGGAGGCCGGTGCGGCCAGCCGACGGGTCGTGGGTGAACCCGACGCGGACGTACCTGGCGTTGACAAGCTCAGTCAGGTTGCCGTCGGCGCCGGCGGCCGGGGCAGCGGTCCAGCTCGTGCCGTCGAGCGAGACCTGGATCTGCGAGCTGGTCGGGAGCACGTCGGTCCACCGCGGCGTGATCCGCGTGACGGTGGTGGCTGCGCCGAGGTCGACGGTCAGGCTGGCCGTCGTGGTGGCCGGGTCCGGTGCCCAGATCGTGGCGGCGCTGCCGTCGACTGCTGCCTCGGCGTACATCCCCGGCTCCTCGCGTGCTCGCCTGCGCCGGCTTGCAGCGGGCGGCGTCGTCGGTCGGGGCCAGGTCGGGGCGGCGCGTCGGGACCTGCACCGGGGCGCCGGTGCTCGACGTCTGGTGCCCTGCGGGCGACTCGACCGTGAACGGCTGCCCGGCGGTCTGGGTGAGCGTCGTCTGAGTCGGGCCGACGGCGAGGTCGAACGTGCGGCCCTGCCAGTGCAGCCCGCGCAGGGTGACGCCGCGGCCGAGCTGCGGCGGCAGCATCGGGTCGAGGTGCACCCGGTCCGAGCGCCACCGCAGGCCGGTCAGGCCGTTGGTGAAGACCTGCAGGAAGCCGCCTTCGCCGGTGAGGAAGTTGAAGGCCGGGGAACCGGCGAGCGGGTCCTGGGCGCCGGGCTTGGACCCGCGCGCCTCGGCGAACTGGGCGAACGGGTCTCGGACGAACGGCACGATGGACCGCATCAGGTAGGTGTGCGTCGCGCATCCGGGCTGGCCGATCGCGGCGGCGTCGATGGCGTGCACCGAGTCGGTCATGGCCGGGCCGTCCGGGTCGGTCCGCTGCGGCGTAGTAGTCCAGCGTGTTCGCCGCGGCCTGGCTGGTCATCGGCCACTCCACCGGGTAGATGAGCAGCACGGTGTCGGCCTGCTTGATCAGCGAGCCGGTGTAGCCGTCGTACTGCAGGAAGACCTGCTGGTTCTGGTCGAAGGGCATCCGCAGGTGGTCGGCGATCGTGGTCCAGGCCGCCGGGGCCGGCCTGCCGAGCACCGCCGCGGCCCTGGTTGCGGCCCGCAGGGCGGTGGCGGCGACGGCGTTGGTGTACACGCCGTCGTTGACGCCGTTGCTGTACTCGTCCGGGCCGGCGACGTTGTTGATCGAGTAGCTGCCGTCCGCGTTCGCGGTGACGCGGCTGGCCCAGAACTGGGCGATGCCGCTGAGCATCGGCCAGCCGTGCCCGCGCAGCCAGGCCGTGTCGCCGGTGGCCAGGTAGTACTGCCAGACCGCGAGGGCGATGTCGCCCTGGAGGTGGATCTGGGTGATGCAGTGCGGCGGGTCGACGCTGTGGCACTCCGTCGCCAGGTCACCGTTGCTGGCGCTGTTCCACGGATAGAACAGGCCCTGGTAGCCCAACCGCTTCGCGTTGGCCCGCGCGCCCGGCATCGTCCGGTACCGGTACTCCACGACGGACTTGGCGATCTCGGGGTGGGTCAGCAGCAGGGCCGGATACATCCAGGTCTCGGCGTCCCAGAAGATCAACCCGGCGTAGTTGTCGCTGGTCAGGCCGACCGGGCTGATGCTGTCGTCCTCGCCCTGCCGGATGTTGGACAGCAGGCCGTACAGCCCGGACCGCACCCACTGCTGCAGGTCCGGCCGGTCGGGCAGCACGATGTCGCTGCGCCACAGGGCGTCCCAGGCCGGCGACGTGCGCACTCGAGAGGGCCGACCAGCCCTGGTCCGCCGCCTGCTGGGACGCGGCCACGCGCGGACTTCTCCGGGTTGCCGGCGGACAGCTGCAGTGTCGACACCGACGTACTTGACGAACTCGTACGACTGGTCCTTGCGGGCCCGGAAGGTGAGCGCCTGGCGGGCGGTGAGGTTCGCCGCGGGCGTCCGCGTCGTCGCCGTGGCCGTCACGCCCGGACCGGCGGTCAGCGTGGAGGCGACCGCGCCGGCGGTGCCGACCGTCTCGGCGTCGAACGCGACGTCCTGGGTCAGGGCCCCGTCCTGCGGGCCGCCGCCGGTCTGCACCACCCGCCGGGCACCGGCGCCGTCGATGACGTCGGAGACGGTGGCGTCGCCGTTCCAGTGCGGCGTCATGCGTCAGCCGGACCGCGCCCACGTGCTCCTTGGCCTGGTCGGCCAGCACGTCGTAGACGAGGTCGGTCGCCCGGTTGCCGGTGCTCGTGGTCCAGGTCAGCGACGTGCGGAGCAGACCGCAGCGCAGGTAGAGGGTCTGCCGGTAGTTGCGTGATGCGGCTGGCCGCGGTGGTCGGCGTGAAGGTCTCGCCGCCCGCGCCGACGGTCAGCGTCGACCAGTTCGGGATCGCCGCGATCGCCTGCCGGCCGCCGGCGAGGTCAGGGTCCCGCGCGTAGAGGCCGGCGACGATCGCGCCGTCGTAGCGAGGGGTGAACAGCGGCCAGCCGGTCGGCTCCCCGGTCGAGACGTAGCCCATCCCGGCCGGCGGCACCCGCAGCCCGAGGTAGCCGTTCCCGACCGTGGCATGGCGGTAGAAGGCCGGGTCGAACGTCGACGTCGACAGCTCCCAGGCCGGGGACCCCTGGGACTGCGGGCAGGGGCTGTCCGTGGCTGCGGCCGCGGCGGGCGCCGCGACCGGCGCGCTCGCCACCGCCGGGACGATCGCCAGCCCGACCGCGGTCGGCACGGCCAGCAGGCCGGCGAGCCAGCGTACGAGCAGGCGAGGGCCGCGCGGCCGCGACAGGAGGGCGGGGACATGCGGATGGGATCGGAACATCGGAGGTATCCCTCCATCCGGCGGCCGAAGGCGGCAGAGGATGTACCCCGACGCGAGCCGCCGAACCGCCCAGGATCAGGAACCCGTCAACGCGCCGCGGGGGTCCGCGTCAGGCCTGCTGCCTCAGATGCGTCTGTCTTGCACAAGCGGGGCGTTCGGGAAGACCATTTCTCGGCGGGTACTCCCTGGGAGGCGGCTATGACCGGTTGGTGGCAACGGCGACGGGTGGGCCGGGGCGTAGCGGTGGTGGCCGTGGCGGTTGTCAGCCTCGGATTGGCGGGGATACCGGCCAGTTCGGCCGCCCCAACCGTCCGGGCGGCGGCCCAGCCTTGGATGAACACCCATCTGTCGCCGCAGGAGCGGGCCCGGCTGCTGCTGCAGCAGATGACCCTCGCCGAGAAGGTCGACCTGATGACGGGCAACCAGGGCGAGGCACCGTACGCGTTCTACAACGCGCCGATCCCGCGCCTCGGCATCCCGGCCTTGAAGATGGCCGACGCCGGGGGCGGTGTCGCGCCCCGCGGCTGGTCGCTACCGGGGACGGACGGACGGGCGACCGCGATGCCCTCGGAGATGGCGCTGGGCGCGACCTGGTCGCTGGACACCGTGCGCCAGTTCGCCACGGTGGTTGCGGAGGAGGTCCGGGAAACGGGGCAGAACGTGCTGCTCGCCCCGGACACGGACATCGCGCGCCTGCCCTGGTTCGGCCGGATCAGCGAGAGCCAGGGCGAGGATCCGTTCCTGAACGGCGACCAGAACAGCGTGTACGCCGCCACCCTGCAATCGCACAACGTGATCGCCACGCTCAAGCACTACACCGCGAACAACCAGGAGACGAACCGCGGCTCCGGACAGAACGCGATCATGACCGAGCGCACCCTGCGTGAGGTCTACGCGCTGGCCTACGAGATGGTCGTCAAGCGGGCCGGTCTCGGTGCGGTGATGTGCTCCTTCAACAAGATCAACGGCGAGTACTCGTGCCAGAACGCGTTCACGCTGCGCACCGTGCTGAAGGGGCAGATCGGGTTCACCGGGTTCGTGATGAGCGACTTCGGCGCGCTGCATGACATGCTGACGGGCCTCGCCGCCGGTGACGACATGGAGACCGGCACCACGACGATCTACGACGGTGCGCTGCTCGCGGCCGTGCAGTCCGGGCAGGCCAGCCTCGCCCTGGTGAACGACGCGGTGCTGCGCATCCTCACCTCGATGTTCCGCATCGGCGTGTTCGACACCGACTACACACCGACGTCGATCCCGGTGGCAGCGCACAGCGCGGTGGCGCGCGCGGTGGAGCGCAAGGCGATCACGCTGCTGAAGAACTCCGGTGTGCTGCCACTGACCGCAACCACGAAGTCGATCGCGGTGATCGGCGCGGACGCGAACATCCTCGCCGCGGAGAGCGGCTCCGCCTACGTCGCCCCGACCACGGAGACGCCGACTCTGCAGGGCATCACCGCCCGGGCCGGGGCGTCTGCCCGGGTCACGTTCACGCCGGGCAACGACCCGGTGAACGCGGCGTCGATGATCGAGACGGCTGACATGACCACGGTCCCGTCCTCGGTGCTGACACCGGCGAGCGGGACCGGCCCGGGCCTGACCGCCCAGTACTGGCACACTCCCAGCTTCACCGGCCCGCCTGCCGTCACCCGCGTCGAGCGCCAGGTCAACTACGACCTCGGCTTCCCCAGCACCTTCCCGGGCTGGACCGGCGCCGGCACCCAGGTGCCGGTCCCGCCGTTCGACTTCTTCCTCGAGCAGCAGGCCGTGCGGTACGACGGGTTCCTGATCCCACCGGCCACCGGCGACTACGTGCTGTCTCTCACCGGTTGGGGGGACGCCACGCTCAGCCTGGACGGCACCGCCATCATCGACATGACCGGAGAGGACGGCCGCCGTGTCGTCGACTCGGCGGCGCTCCACCTGGTCGCCGGCCAGCGGTACGCCCTGCACATCGACTACCGGGCGACCCGCCCGCTGACCGGCCTGCAGCCCGGCACGCTCCTCCTGCAATGGCGCACGCCAGCGGCCATCCAAGCGCCCGGCATCCGGCAGGCCGTCGCGGCGGCCGGCGACGCCGACGTGGCGGTCGTCTACGTGCGCGACTTCGAGACCGAGGAGCGCGACCGCGTGTCGCTGAAACTGCCGCAGAGCGCCGACCTGCTCGTTCGCGCGGTGAGTGCCGTCAACCCGCACACCGTCGTCGTCCTCGCCACCGGAGGCCCGGTCACCATGCCGTGGCTCGGCTCCGTCGGCGCCGTGGTGCAGACCTACTTCGGCGGCCAGGAGCAAGGCAGCGCGCTCGCAGATGTGTTGTGGGGGGACGCCTCCCCACAGGGGAAGCTCACGGTCACCTACCCGCGCAGCGAGCAGGCGATACCCCCTGGCCTGGCTAACCCGTGGGCCGGCATCGCGGACCCGGACATCGTCTACCGCGAGGGCGTGAACGTCGGATACAAGGGCTACGACGTCGCCGGCATCACCCCCCAGTTCCCGTTCGGCTACGGGCTCTCGTACACCACGTTCGGCTACAGCCGGCTCGGAGTCCACGCCCCGAACCAGCACGCCGCCCGGCTGCAGAAGGTGCACGTGCAGTTCCGTCTCACCAACACCGGCCGGCGCGCCGGCACGGAGACCGCACAGGTGTACGTCGGACTGCCAGCCAGGACGGGTGAACCCCCGAAGCGGCTCGTCGGCCACGCCCAGGTGACGCTGGCCCCCGGCCGCTCGAGCGTCGTGCACCTGACGATCGACCCGGCGGCTCCGAACCACCCGCTCAGCTACTTCGACGGAGCGACCCACCAATGGCGCCTGGCGGCAGGCACCTACCGCATCTACGTCGGTACCTCCGAACGAGACACACCCTTGTCCGCCATGTTCCGGGTCGGCTGACGCGAAGGGCCCGAGGGTCGCCGACCGCCGCAGGGCGGCAGATCGCCGGGTGCCGGTCAGCAGGTGCGGACGTACCGGCACGCCACGACCAGCGGCTGCTCGACCGGCGCACCGGCGACGATCGACCAGGCCAGCCGGACGAACTGGGCGTGCGACCAGGCGAGCGGGGTGGCCGAGAAGGTGCCGGTCCCAGCCGGGAAGCCGGCGGCACCGGACGGTGGGAACGCGTCCCACACCTGCTCCGGCAGCAGGTAGCCGTCGTTGCGGACGGCTGCCATCGCCGCCAGCCGGGAGGCCGCCGGCTGCTCCGGCGGCCAGCTCGTACTCCCCGCGCTCGCCGGCGAAGATCGGCCAGATCCGGCCGATGGTGGACTGGCTGCTCCACGGGCTGTCCGGCGGCGCCGCCGGGAAGCCGATGTCCCATGGAGCACCGGTGGGCTGCTCGCCGTAGCCGTCGCGGTTGTACCGGTGCCAGAACTGGCCGGTCGGTGTGGTAACCCCGAGCTGCGCGTCGACGACCGGGAGCGTGCTGAGGACGTCCGGATCCGACGGCGCCTTGACGCCGAGCCGCACCAGCTCGAGGAAGCTCGGGTCGACGACGGCGCGCTGGTCGACGCCGTTGGGGCCGCTGTCGCCGATGTCGTACGTGGTGGCGGCGTCGGGCCGGCCGTCCTTGGTCAGCCGGAGGTAGTACGGGCGGGACGACAGCGGTCCGGTTGTCGTCACGGTCCACCCGGCCACCGACCGCTGCCAGGCGTCGGCGGTCTTGAGGTAGCTCGCCGCGGACTTGCCGTCGCCGTTCGCGCGGGCGATGTCGGCGGCGCAGACGAGGCCGGCGATCTCGGCGGCGATCGTGGCCGGGGAGTAACCGCCCTGGTTCTCCCACCGGTCCTGCGGGGTCACGGGGCCGTTGGCGACCACGTAGTCGGCGGCCGGCCTGATGTGCCGCGTGTACGTGGTGGAGTCGCGCCGGCCGAGCATCCAGGCCAGGATCAGCGGGTCGGCGACCTCGTCGAGCTGGACGTTCGTCCAGTGCTCCGTGCCGTCCACGGTCGAGTTCTGCGGGAACGAGCCGTCGGACTTCTGCTGCCGGTCGAACAGGAATGCCAACGCCCGGCCCGCCGCGGCCCGGTCGCCGGCCGCAAGCAGCGACGTGGCCATCTCGTAGAGGTCACGGCTCCAGACCAGGTGATAGGCGCCAGAGGGGTTCTCCAGCCCGGTGCCCCAGACCCAGGGCATCGTGGGTGAGGCGACGAAGGCGCCGCGGTTGGCCTTGTCCTCGGAGGCGGCGAGCACCATCAGCGAGACGTCGTACGTCCGCCGCTGGTCCGCCGTGGCCAGGGAGGCCGGCGCTGGCTTGAGCGAGTCCAAGTAAGAGTGCCAGCCGGCCGCATAGACGGACGAGACGGCGGGGAAGCCGGCGGTCAGGGAGCCCTGGGCAGCGGAGGTGGCCGCCGTGGCGGTGCTCCCGAAGCCCACGGCCAGCGTCGCGTGCTGCTGCCCGAGGCCGTCCACCTTCAGCCGCGCGGTCTGCACGACGTTCCCGTTCGGGGCCGAGCTGTAGTGGCCGTCGAGGGCGAAGTCGGAGCGCAGGTCGGCCCAGCCGTCGCTGGTGCCGAGGTAGCCGCAGGAGGTCTGGGCGAAGGCCGGGGTGGCGAGCACCGCGCTGGCCGCGTGGCCGTCGGTGGCGACGAGCCGACCGGAGCCGCAACTGCCGCTGTCGTCCATGCCGTCGTTGGTCAGCGACGGGTCGACGTACGCGTAGACCTGGTAGGGGCGGCCGGTCAGCGACTGGAACGAGACGTCGAGCAGGACCGTCGACCGGCTCGGGTCGGTCACGTACGTCTTGGTGATCCGGTACCGGCCGCTGGTCGCCGTATCCACCTGCCGGTAGGTCAGGCTCCTCGGGTCGACCAGCTGCACCGCCGAGGTCGTCGCGTCCCGCTCGCGGTCGGCGAACGTGGCGCCGTCGGTGACGAGGAACTGCAGGTCGCGCAGGCTGGGCGTGCCCAGGTCGGGGTAGTAGACCTCGGTCAGCTCGCCGTGCTCGAGGGTGTACCAGACCTTGCTGGTCGCGCCGGTCGCCGTGCCGAAGCCGTGCTTGTCCGCCGGCGTCCAGTCCGCGGTCGCTCCCGGCGCTCCCGGCGCGGTGCTCGTCGGCGCCGCGGAGGCGGCCGGAGTCCCGACCGCCGCTGCCAGCACCACTGCCATGATCGTGACAACCGAGGACCGACGCATTGCGATCACCGTCCACCGGAGGAGGAAAGGCCTCCGTACCTGCTACCCGCGTCGGCCCGTCGGTAACGGCTGCGCTCCAGCTCACCCACCAGCCCCGACCTCGACGGGATGGAGCCCGCCGTGTCGAACGTGGTCTCCGAGCTGGCGACGTCCGCCTGGAACGTTGTTCTGTCGTCAGGTCGCCGGGGATACGGCCAGGTACGGCAAGTCGCAGCCTTGCCCTCGGTGCCGCCGGCTACAGATGTAGTAATCGAACTCTGAGCCGTGGCGATCGCGACCGGCCGTGTACTGCAGTCGTGCGCCGCAGCTTCGCGTTATGAGTCCAGGCGAATCGCGTCCGGAGTGCCCAAGGTGAGATAGGTATTTGACCTGGCCCGAGTGAGCAGGAGTGGGGCTGTGAGAAGATGGCGGCGCAAAGGGACACCGCGAAATCTTGCGGTGTCTGGCAGCCGACCGGGGGCTTCCGATGGCAGGTGAGCGCGAACCTCGTAGCAGCCGGATACTGACAGCGCCTACTGCAGCGCTCGCGGCGGTGGCCGTGCACAGGGGACTGCATGTCGGCTGGGAGCTGGTCACCGGCAAAAAGCCACCGGCGGCGCCTGAGGACCAGCAGGTCCCGCTAGGCCAGGCCGCCGCCTGGGCCGCTCTACTCGGTGCGGCTGTACCCACAGCACGCATGATCGCCAGAAGGTACGTGTCCTCCTTGTTGGTGCCTCGTCCCCAGCGGCAGGGCCAGCCGGCGCCGGCGCCGGGCCGGATCGACAGCCAAGACCAGCCGCCACCTCAGCCTGAAGCGCCAGGGTTGCCTTCCCTGATAGCTGTTGCCGTGCTGGCGTGGCGGAGGCGGCGCTAGCTTGCGCCCTAGTGCGCGCCATCGAGAACCGCGGCGGCGTGCTCGGCGCTGATGCCGTGGAAGCGCTGGATCAGCGGCGGCCTGGCATCTGGAGCGGTTCTTCGGTCAGCGGTTGTGCTGTGAGACGATTACGCGCAAAAGACGCCGCAGATGGCCGCGGTGCTTGGCAGCAGGCCGGGGGCTTCCGATGGCAGAAAAGGGCGAAGGTCGTTCCGTCCGGGCGCTGAAAGAAGCAACCGGACTGATCGCAGTGCTCGCCGCCCAGAAGGCAATGCGGGTCGGCTGGAGGCGGATCACCGGTAAGGAGCCACCAGCCAGCCCTGACGACCAGCAGATCCCGCTAGGCCAGGCGGTCGCCTGGACGCTGCTACTCGGGGCGGCCATCGCCACAGCACGCATGTTCGCCATCAGGTACGCGTCCTACCTGTTGCCACGCAGCCAGCGGCAGGCAATGGCAGCGGGCCAGACAAAGAGCCCAGACACTCCCGCTACCTCAGCCTGAGCCTCCAAGCGAAGACCGGCTGCACTAGTCCTCCAGCCGTAGTTCGTGATCTTCATGATTCTCGGGCTTGTCGCTGGTAGTGCTGGTGCGGGCGCGGTGTTGGTGGCGTCGTCGCCAGGTCGACCGGTGCAGCCGCGGGTCCAGTGTCCGGAGTGGACGCAGGCGAGGCGCTGGTTCCCCGAGGACGACTTGCCCACGCGATGATGGTCGGGTGGGCGATCCTCCGGACGGCGACGTCCTCGAAGGAGGGGATCCGCCGTGGCTCGGGCCGCCGCGCCGGCGCTCGCGGCTGGGCCGGCGGTTGCGCCCGCCCCGGCTCGGGCCGCGTGGCCGGGTGGTCGCCGGGTTCGCCGCCGCGCTGGCCGCGGTCGTCGTGGTCACGCTGCTGCAGCGCAACGCTCCCGAGTCGCTGCCGGCGGCCGCGCCGAGCCCGTCGGCGGAAGCGGCCGCGGCGCCGCCGCCGGAACTCGCCGTGCCACCGCCGCCGTCGCTG
Source organism: uncultured Actinomycetota bacterium (assembly GCA_963770145.1). Lineage (GTDB taxonomy): Bacteria > Actinomycetota > Actinomycetes > Mycobacteriales > CADCTP01 > CADCTP01. The sequence goes on from CAVYOJ010000015.1 coordinate 478,571, forward strand.
CCTCCGCTGCCGTCGACCGGCACGACGACCGGGCCCGGGGGGTTCCTGGACCCGATCGCCCAGTGGGAGCTGTTCGCCCGGACCGACACCGAGCTGGCCCGGATCCAGCCCCGGCTGGCGCAGGTGACCCGGACCGCGGTGCCGCTACTGCGGAGCACCGGGCCGGTGTCGTTCCTCGTCACCGCGGATCGCGCGCTGATCCGCCCGCTGGACTCCGTACCCGGGCTCGAGGTGCCCGACGGCCGCGCGGCCCGGGCGATGGCGCCGGCGCTCGCCCAGAGCGGGCCGATGTTCCCCGGGCCCGACCCGGAGCACGTCTGGGTTCCATCCGGCAACGCGCTTGTGCTGCGCCCGCTCGACGGGAGACCGGCCACCGCCCGGATCCCACTGCCCGCGGACACATCACCCGGGCTCGTGGTCGGCGACGGGGCCGGCTACCTGCTGGTGCCCGGCACCAGCGGCGTGTACGAGGCGCGGCCGGACGGGCTGCGCCGGCTGACCACCGGCGCGCTGCTCGCGGTCGGCCCACGCAGCTGGATAGTGGCCGAGTGCAACGACCGGCACCGCTGCCGCAGCGAACTCATCGACCGCGCCACCGGCGCACATCGGGACCTCGGCCCGGCGCTGCCGGTCGGCCCGGTGCCGGGCGCGATCTCACCGGACGGGGAAACCGCGGCGCTCTACCGGATCGAGGACGGCGGCCACGTCGACCTCGACCTGCTCGACATCGCCAGCGGCAATATCCACCCGGCCGATCTCGAGGTGGAGCAGACCGTCATGCCAGGGATGATCGCGTGGTCGCCGGACGGCCTGCTGTTCGCCATCGCCGCCGGCGGTGCGGTCCGCATGATCGACCGCGGCTCCGGCCACGCCGGCCCGATCGGGCCGCCCCTGCCGCCCGTCCGCCAACTAGCCATCCGTACCACCGGCTGACCCGCGGCCCCTCTGCCGGATAGGCCGCGGACGAGGTCGCGCGGGGGCAGAAACGGCCGAGCCGCTCCGCCGGATCGTCGCCGGAGTCGCGCGTCCCACGCGCAGCGGCAGGTAGCTGCGCTGATTGGTCACGCGCCGAGTGTCGGGAGACGACGCCGTCGCGATCCGGCCTGAGTCGGCGTGACACCATCGCCCGATGACGTCGGAGTCCCGGCACCTGAGCGTGCACATCGACCGGCCCGTGTCGCAGGTGTACGCCTTTGCTTCCGATCCGGCCAACCTGCCTCGATGGGCGCCAGGGCTGGGCAGTTCCGTGGTGCGAATGGACGACCACTGGTTCGTGGAGACGCCGGAGGGACGGGTGCGGGTGACGTTCGCGCCGGACAACGGATACGGCGTGCTCGACCATGAGGTCCTGACGCCCTCCGGTGAGACGGTGTACGTGCCGCTGCGGGCGATCGCGGATGGCGATGGTTGCGAGGTGGTCTTCACGCTGCGCCGCTCGACCGGGATGACCGACGCGGAGTTCGAGCGGGACACCGCATTGGTGAACGGCGATCTGGCCCTCCTCAAGAAGGTCCTCGAAGGCACCGACTCCTGAGATCATGACGCTCGGCCGGCTCCATGCCGTGCACGGACCTCGGCAGGGTCACCTGCCGTTCCGTCGTGGGATCCAGCAAGCGCGGACGGCGCGCGTCCGCCTGAAGTGCGGGATGAGCGTCCGGGGCCGAACGGCGGAAGTCCGGTGAGAAAACTTCTTCCGGCAGTGTGTCGGATCGGTGGCGAGTCGTTCGTGGATGAGGTGAGAGGCGGCCCGGAGGAGGTCGCCGGGACAAGGAGTCATGGGATGACGCAGTACCTGATCTCGTTCGATGACGGCGCGATGAGCTTCCCCGAGGAGGATCTGCCCGAGGTGACCAAGGCCGCGCACGAGGTGGTCGTGGAGGCCCAGGCCGCCGGCGTGTGGGTGTTCGGCGGCGGGCTGGAAAGCCAGCGGGCGAGCATCGTGGCGACCGACGGGATGGTCACCGACGGCCCGTACCCGGAGACCAAGGAGGTCATCGGCGGGTTCGCGGTCGTGGACGTGCCCTCACGCGCGGAGGCGCTGGAGTGGGCGGCCAAGATCGCTGTCGCCTGCCGCTGTGCGCAGGAGGTACGGGAGCTCCTGCCCGACCCGACCGTCTGATCGAGTCGGCACTCGCGGCGCTGCGCGGACAGCCCCGGCTACGCCCGTGTACTGACCCTCGACCGTCGGCAGGCTGTTGGGTACGTTGTGTACTCCAGGCGCCTGATCGGGACGGGGCAGGGGATGAGGCAGATCCCCTCGGTGGCGGACGGGTTGCTGCGGGGCACCGCGGCCGGCGACGAGGTCGGCGCTGGAGGTGGGCTCGCCGGCGTGGTTTGCCTGGCTGGCGGATGACGGCGTCCGGTCCTTCTCGTTCCGGTCACCAGCGGGTGTCTACACCGCGCGCCGAGAACGCCGGCAGCGCGGCGGCGCCTACTGGGTCGCGTACCGAACGCTCGCCGGCCGTCAGCACAAGGTCTACCTGGGCAAGGGTGACGAGCTCACGCTCGATCGCCTGTCCGAGGCGGCCGCCACGCTGGCCGGACGCATGACTCCCGCCGCTCCCGGCGCGTCGCCCGGCCGGATGGACCATCGCGCCGGCGGCCTCCCGCTGTTGACCACCAAGCTGTTCGTGCCCCGGCCCCGGCCGGACCTGGTCCCTCGGCGCCGGCTGCTCAGCCACCTCGACGCCGGCCTGGACGCCGGTCGGTGCTCGCTGCTGTCGGCGCCGGCCGGCGCCGGCAAGACCAGCCTGCTGGCCGCCTGGCTCGCCCGGCTGGACCGTCCGGTCGCCTGGCTCACCCTCGACGAGCGCGACCAGGCGGCCGACCAGGTGCTCCGCTACGTGGTCGCCGCGTGCCAGACGATCTCGCCCGCGTGCGGGCGGGGAGCGTTGGCCTGGCTGGACGCCCCGCAGCTACCGCCGCCCGAAGTCGTGGTCACCGCGCTGGTCAACGACCTTGCCGTGCTGCCCGCGCCCGGTGTCATGGTCCTCGACGACTACCACCTCGTGCGCGCCCCAGCCGTGCACGCCGCGATCGCATTCCTGCTCGACCACCTTCCACCGGCGCTGCATCTGGTGATCGCCAGCCGCGAGGACCCACCGCTGCCGCTGGCCGCGGCTGCGTGCCCGCCGCCAGCTGGTCGAGGTGCGGGCGGCCGATCTGAGCTTCGACGTCGAGGAGGCGGCCGCCTTGCTGGCCTCGAGCACGGGGCTGCGACTGGCCGAAGCGCAGGTGACGAAGCTCGTGGAACGTACGGAGGGCTGGGCGGCCGGACTGCAGCTGGCCGGGCTGGCGCTGCGCGACCGGCCCGATCCTGCGGCGTTTGTCGTTGCCTTCACCGGCGGGCACCGGCTCGTGGCCGACTACCTCATGGCCGAGGTGCTGGAGAGCCAGCCGGCCTCGACGCGACGTTTCCTGCTGGCCACCGGCGTGCTGGACCGGCTGTGCGCCCCGTTGTGCGACGCCCTGCTGGCGCCCGCCGGCGAGGCGCCCGACTCCGCGCCGCGCGTCGGCGGTGAAAGCCAGGAGATCCTGGAGGAGCTGGAGCGGGCCAACCTGTTCGTGACGCCGCTGGACGACGAACGGGTGTGGTACCGCTACCACCACCTGTTCGCCGACGCCCTGCGCGCCCGGCTGGCGCGCGAGGCCGGCGCCGAGGCGGCGGCCTCGCTCCACCGGCGGGCCGGCGCCTGGTTCGGCCGGGAAGGGCTGCTGCCGGAGGCGATCGGCCACGCGCTGGCCGGCGACGCCGCCGAGGACGCCGCGGCCTGGATCGAGGCGCTGACGCCCTCGATGTTCGCGACCATGAGCACCCACCAGACGCTCGCGGCCTGGCTGGCGGCGCTGCCCGAGCCGGTCGTGCGCGCCCGGCCGCTGCTGTGCCTCGCGCAGGCCTGGCTGCTGATCCACCGGGTCGAGCTGGAACCGGCCGCCGTCTGGATCGACGCGGCCGCACGCGCACTCGCGACGGCCGACGACAACGCCGACCGCGTACGAGGTGCGGTCGCCGCCACGCGCGCCTACATGGCCACCGTCGTACCGCAGGCGGCGCCGGATGACGCCATCGCCTGGGCGGAGCGGGCACAGGCCGACCTCGCGCCGGACGACATGGCGTTCCGCGGCATCGCCGGCATCAGCCTCGGGCAGGCCGCACTCGCCTCGGGTCGGCTCGACCTGGCCGAACGGGCCTTCGCGGAGGTCGCAACGGCTGCGCGCGGGGCCGGCCTGGTCCAGGCCGCTCTGACGGCTGCCACCCAGCAGGTCAACGTCCAGCGACTCCGCGGTGTCCGCCGGCAGGCGCTGGCCACCGGCCGGGGGACCTTGGACTGGGCGGGCGAGCACGTCGTGCCCTCGACCGTCGGGCGGCTGCGGACGGTCCTGGCCGAGCTGCTGCTGGACGAGAACGACCTGACGGCGGCCCTGCCGTTGGCGGTCGACGGGCTGGCCGCGATCAGCGAGTTCGGCAACGCGCCGCCACTGGCATTGCTCGCCAGCCTTCCCCTGGTCCGGCTGCGTCTGGCCCAGGGCGACGCGGCCGCGGCGGAAGCCGTGCTGGCCCGCTCCGGCCGCTCGTCCAGGACGGGCCGTTCGCGATGGTGGCCCAGCTGCTGGCGGCGGCCGAGGCGCGGCTTCGACTCGTCCGCGGTGACGGAGCCGCCGCGGTGGCCTGGGCCGCCGCCGTCGCCTGGACTGCCCCGGTCGAGCCGACAGAGCTGGCCGACGTGTTCCGGTTCGGCGCCGCCGGCGTCGAAGCCGCGGGCGTGACGCCGGCGCGGGTCCTGCTCGCCCACGGCAGAGCTACCGGCGACGCCGGCCTCCTCCGGCAGGCGGAGCGCGCCCTGGAGACCGCCGGGCAGCTGGCGGAGGGCCACGGACTGGGCTGGCTGCAGCTCAGGGTCCTCATCCTGCGGGCCCTGCTCGCCGACGCTGCGGGCGACCGTGCCGCGGCGCAGCGCCGGCTGGCGGCGGCGATCGCCCACGCCGAACCGGAGGGCGTCACCCGACCCTTCCTCGATGAAGGCGAGCCCATGGCCGCGCTGCTCGCCGACCTGCGCGTGGCGGCGTGGGACGGCCACAAGCCGGCGGTCGGCCCGTCACCGGCGTTCCTGGAAACCCTGCTCGCCGGCTTCCCCGGTCAAGCGGCAGAGCCGTACCGGACCGGGCTCATCGAGCCGTTGACCGAGCGCGAGCTGGACGTGCTTCGGTTGCTCGCGTCCGGCCGCTCCAACGCCGAGATGGCGGCCGAGCTGTTCGTGGAACAGAGCACGGTCAAGACCCACCTGATCCACGTGTACAGCAAGCTGGGCGTCCACAGCCGTACCCAGGCGGTCGCCCGCGCCCGGGCGCTCGGGCTGCTGACCTGACACCGGCCGCAGGTTCCACCCCCGCCCTCCACCCTCCGGTGGACGCGCCCCATCGCGACGCGGCCCAGGCTTGCCCCGACGCAGAGTCCACGACGACCGAGAGGGGTCGAACCGATGGCCACCACGCTTCCCACCTTCACGCCGCTGGAAGACAGCCTGTTCCTGACGCTGTACGCCAGGGCACGCGACTATCGCCGGCCCCATCCCATCCTCGGCGACGCCGAGGCCGATCAGATCGTCCGCACCGTCGACTACGACTACGACCAGCTCGACATCGACACCAACCTCATCCTCAACGTCGCCCTCCGAGCGAAGAAGCTGGACCAGGTGGCCTCGGACTTCCTGGCCCGCCACCCGGACGCGATCGGGCTCGACCTGGGAGCCGGCCTCGACACCCGCGCGGTCCGCATCGACCCACCGTCCACAGTGGACTGGTACGACGTCGACCTCCCCGCGGTCGCCGCCGCCCGCGAGCGCCTCGTCCCGACCGCAACCCAACCGGCACGTCATCGGCGCCGACGTCACCGAGAAGGACTGGCTGGACGCCATCCCCACCGGCCGGCCGGCCGTGATCGTCGCCGATGGGTTGATGGGGTTCCTCACCCAGGACGAGCTTGTGTCGCTCTGGAACCGGCTCATCAGCCATTTCCCCAGCGGCGAGATCGTCTTCAACAGCTACACCCGCTTCGCGATCTGGGCTGGCCAGGCACGCCCCCGGCACCAAGTCCGTTGCCGACCTCGTCAAGTTTCCCGGCATGGACGACCCGCGCGAACCCGAAGGCTGGAACCCCCAACTGCAGCTGGTGCGGGGAGATCGTGCTCAGCCGGGAGCCCGAGGTCGCCGAGTTCCCACCGGGCTGGCGGCACTACCACCAGCTGGCTGCGCACAGCACCACCTGGTCCCGGACCGGAACCATCGTCCTGCACTACCGCTTCTGAGGACCCATGAGCGCACCGGCGCGTCCGCGCAGCTGCTACCGCATCCGCATCCGCGGCCACCTCGAGCCGGCCTGGTCCGCCTGGTTCGACAGCCTCACCGTTGTCCAGGCCGATGACGGCACGACCGAACTGGTCGGCCCGCTGGTCGATCAGGCGGCACTGTTCGGGGTGCTCGCCCGGCTGCGCGACCTCGGTGCGACCCTGCTGCTGGTGAGCACCTGACGGCGGAGCAAGCCGACTCGTAGACGCGACGGCGCATGGGCCGACTGCCTGCCGCAGCCTCATGCGTCGTCAGGCGTCCACCGTCGGCGGAGCAGCTGCTCAGCGCCCGCGACGATCCGATGGACGACGTCGCCCGCCGGTTCGATTCGGTCGATCGAGCCGGTGGACACGCCTGCATACAGGGCGAAGGCCGCAATGGTTCCGGTCATGTCCGCCGTCGGCGGGGCGGCCGCAAACCTCGGGATCGGGCGCCTTTCCCCGAACAGCATTCCCTCGCCTACGACGTCGACGTCCAGGGAACGTGCCATGTCGACGGCGGTCCGCAGGACCCGGTGCGGCTCAGCTCCGTTTGGCCAGAACACCGAGTAGTCGGTCACGAGTGCGGTGTCGGCGCCGGTGGCGTCCACAATGGCCTGCTTGTACAACGGATGGGCACCGGACTCCTTGGTCGCCACGAACCGGGTACCCATCCGAGCACCATCCGCCCCGGCCGCCAGCACGGCGGCAAGATCCCGGGCGGTGGCGAGACCACCGGCGGCCAGGACAGGCACCTGACCGCGTCAAGAACCGCGTTCAGCAGCGGCCATAGCGGCTGGCTCCCGTGCATGCGACCACCGCCTTCGATGCCCCGCACGGCAAGAAGGTCACACCCGGCATCGACAGCGGCCTTGGCTTCCTCGACCGATCCGACCTGCCAGCTCGCCAGCGATCCGGCGCCGTGGACGATCGAGACCAACGAAGGATCCGGTGCGCCGTGGTAGAAGTCGAAGACCCTCACCCGCGCAGCCGCGGCCTCGACGACGGCTTCGTCGGCGAACGGCATGAGCATGTTGGCGCCAACGGGGCCCTCGGCCACCTCCAGCACCGCATCGAGCATCATGACACCTGCGCGGCGCTCATGCCGGCCGTACCGACCATCCCGAGCGCGCCGGCGCGAGACACGGCCCCGATGAGACCGGGGTGCCGATCGCCCCCATCGGCGCCACCTCGAGCGGCGCCGCACACCCTACGAGTTGCGTGAAAGCCGTCTCCAGCACGCGGTCCTCCCAGTATTCGAGGTGGCAAGACGCGCTCATCCAACTCTAGCCACACGCTTGCTGCTCCGGCTCCGCGCGTCCCGCGGCCGAGCGGTCTCGCAGGCAGCGCCGGGATGGGCAGGCGGTCAGCCGGGGCTGTCGATCAGATAGCGCTCGTCCTGGATGGGTCCGCCCCAGAGCGCGGGGTCATCCAGCACGTTGACGACGACCTCTCGCCGGTGACGGGCCACCGCTTGCCGGCATTCCGACATCGACAGCCCAGCTCCGGTCGACCATCGCCCCTCGACCAGCACCAGCCGGCCCGTCGGCTTCAGCCGGCCGACCCAGCCCGCCAGCACCGGGTCCGGATCGTCGAACGCCCACAACAGATGGCGCCCGAGCACCATGTCGAAAGCGGCCGGCGCGAACGGCAATCGCCGCGCGTCTGCCTGCACGAACACGGCCGACGCACCGACCGCGGCCGCCTTGGCCCGCGCCTGCTCCAGCATCCGGCCGGAGGAGTCGACGCCACAGACCTCATGGCCCGCGGCGGCCAGCAGCACCGCCAGACTGCCCGTGCCACAGCCCACGTCGAGGATCAGCGAAGGGGCCGCCGGGAGAAGCGGCAGCAGCAGGGTCGTCCACGCCCGCCGGACAGCCGGATCGCGCAACCCGTGGTCCGGCTCGTCGTCAAAGGTCGCCGCTTGCCCATCCCAGACCGCGCGCATCCTCCGACCCATGCCGGCCAGCTTCCACCAAGCTCCCCGACACCGGCCAGCCGACCACCACCTTCGGCGTCGGACCCTAGCCGGGTGCTGACGCGCACGGGCCCGAGGCGGCAGCCGCCCACTGACGGTACGTTCGGGGCGTGCCGGCGGACTTCACCTCGTTGAACGAGCGGGACGCGCTTGCAACTTCCTCGACCAGCAGCGTGATGCGCTGATCCGGAAGGTCCGAGGGGTCAGCGACGCCGACGCGCACCGGGCACCGACGGCCAGTTCCCTCTCCTTGCTCGGCCTGCTCAAGCATCGGCGGTGTGGGAGGGGCGGTGGTTCCAGTGCATCGTCGCCGGCCGCCCCCTCCCCGATGGATGGCCGGAGCACAAGTCGCCGATCCGGGACCAGGACTTCCTCGTTGACGACCAGGATACGGTCGAGCACTGGGTGGCTCGCTACGAGCAGGCTGCCGAGACGTCCCGGCAGATCGTCTCCGCCGTTGACCTCGACCAGCCCTGCGTACGCACGGACATCATCGACTTCAACGTCCGCTGCGTTGTCCTGCACATGATCGAGGAGACGGCCCGGCACGCCGGCCACGCCGACATCATCCGGGAAACCCTCGACGGAAGTCGCGGGCGCTAGCAGCCGGTGCCCCGGCGACGCGACTGTCGCGCCCATGTGACGGTGGACCGACAGCCACCGCCCAGTGGGCGCCGGCCCTGGGTGTGGTGCCGGCGGTACGTTGCCGGGGTGGAGCAGCGCATCAGTCTGGTCACGCTCGGCGTCGCCGATGTGGCGCGTGCCCGGATGTTCTATGAGCGGCTCGGCTGGAACGGCCAGGAGGTCGAGGAGACGGTGTTCTTCCAGGCCGGTGGCAGTGCGGTCGTGCTGTGGCGGCGCGACAAGGTCGCCGACGACGCGGGCGTGGAGGACAGCGGCACCGACGGCTTCGGTGGGATGGCCCTGGCGCACAACGTCCGGTCGCCGGTGGAGGTCGACGAGGTGCTGGGCCAGGCGGCGAGCGCCGGAGCCGCGATGACGCAGCCGGCTAGGGAGACGTCCTACGGTGGCTATGCAGGCTCTTTCACCGACCCGGACGGCCACGTCTGGGAGATCGCGTACAACCCCGGCTTCCCACTCGACCGCGATGGTGCGATCACCATTCCTGACTTCGGCGCCTCGTAGGACGTCAACCGGCCGGCGGCACGGTCAGGTGGTCAGGAGCCGGGGCCAGAGGGGAGCGACGAGGTCTGGCAGGGTGCCGTCGGTCGGGGCCGGCAGGAGCTCGAGCGCGATCCGGGCCAGATCCGGGTTCCCGACCACCGTCGGGCTGTCGGGTCCGACCCGGTCGGCGACGCCGAGGACGAACAGCAGGCCGGCGACCCGAGCCCAGCGCGGATCGCCGAGAGGCAACCCCGCCGGCGATGGGGACTCACGCCCGCCCCCACCGCCCACGGGTCCGGCGCGACGTACCGAACCGTGCCGACCGTCGTGAAAGCCGCCGCGGCCGCGCACATCGAGCACGGCTCGTGGGTGCTCCAGAGGGTGCAGCCGGACAGATCCCATTCGGTCCGTACGGCGGCCAGCACGTTCATCTCCGCGTGCGCCAGCGGAGTGCCCTGCAGAACATCCGCGCCACCGGGCGGATCGTAGGCGCGGTTACGGCCCTCGGCGACGATGACGCCGTGCGCGTCGGTGAGCACCGAGCCGACCGGCAGACCGCCGGCGACCAGCGAGTCGTACGCCAGTTCCAGGCTCCGGCGGGCCGGCGGCGCCAGCTCCAGTCCACGCCTCGTCGAAAGACACCGACGAAGACTAGGCCGCGACCGCGTACCAGGGCGTCACCAGCGCCGCTACAACCAGCTGGCTAGCCGGGGAGTCCGGCCACCGGGGTCATACGCGGTCTACCGGTGGCCCGGCGGTTCGGCGTGGGAAAGCGCGTATTCGGCGATCTGGGCGTGGGTGGCGAACCACACCCCTTGCCGCGAGGTGATGTGATCGATGAGCTCGGTGAGGACTGCCATCCGGGAGCGGTGGCCGATGACGTGCGGATGCATCGTCAGCTGAAACAGCCCCCGATCGGCGTAGGCGCCCTCGAATTCGTCAATCCAGATGGTGAGCACGTTGCGCGGACTGGCATATGGCCGCAGCGCGCCGTAACGCTCCATCGGGAAGTAGACCGCGTCATCGCGGATCCATTCCACCGGGATCTCCACGATGCCGGACGGCTCGCCATGGTGCAGGATCTCGTACGGCTCGTCATCCGCCATCAGGGAAGAGTCGTACTCGAGGCCGAGTTCCTTGATGATGTCCAGCGTCGCGGGAGTGAAGTCCCACGATGGCGTACGAATCCCTCGTGGTCGGGCTCCGGTGCTCTTTTCCAGCACGTCGGCGCTGCGCACCGCCAGATCTCGCTCCTCCGCCGGCTGCAGGTCTCCGATTCTCTCGTGAATCCAGCCGTGCATCGCGACCTCGTGGCCCTCGGCCGCGTAACGGCGCACCTCATCGGGGTGCAGCAAGGCAGATACCGCAGGCATGAAGAACGTCGCCGGTATTCCCCGGTCGGCCAGCAGTGCCAGGATCCGCCGCGCCCCCACACGCGCACCGAACTCCCCTTGGGAAAGCTTTCCCGGCCCGATCTCGCCATCCCGGAGCGGGATGGTCTCATGATCCGAGTCGAACGACAGGGCCACCGCCACTCGCGCCCCGTCCGGCCACTCAGGCAGCAACGGACGGCCGGCCCGAATGTGCTCGACATGCCCACGCCAGGTGGCCTCATCCCACTGCCAGGGCGCGATCTCACCCACCACAGCCTCCTCCCCTGCGCGGACCAGGGATCCCGGCAATTCTCCCACCGCCACGCGCGGTGCCGCGTCACCCGGCCTGCGGGCGGCAGCAGGACGACGCCACGCGCTGCGCGGTCTAGTTTGCGGGGATGGAGATCCGAGTGGGCCAGGTGGTGGTCCACTACGTCGAGCACGGGACCGGTCGACCCGTCCTGGTGCTCCACGGCGCCGGCGTCGACCACCGCGAGGCTGAGGCGTGCTTCGAGCCGCTTTTCGACGGCGTTACCGGGCTGCGGCGGATCTATCCTGACCTGCCTGGAATGGGCCGCACCATCGCTCCCGAAACGCTGCGCAGCGCTGACGATGTCCTCGACATGCTGCTCCATTTCGCTGACGAGGTCATCGGCGGGGCTGCTCACCTTCTCGTCGGTCACTCGGCGGGCGCGTACTACGGGCAAGCGATAGCGGCGAGGCGCCCGGCGCAGATCGCTGGTCTGGCGCTCGTCTGTCCGTTGTTGCCCGAGCTGCGCGACGTCCCAGCGCACCGCGTCGTGGCCGGATCGGGTGAGATCGGTGACGACGTCTTCCGGAGCTACTTCGTGATCCAAACCCCGGAGATGCTCGAACGGTACGAACGTTACGTGGCCCCAGCCGCCGCGCTCGTCGACCAGGCAGCGCTCGACCGTATCGGCGAGCGGTGGGCGCTCACCCCCGATCACGCGCCGACCTACCCAGGTCCGACAGTGGTCGTGGCCGGGCGGCTGGACTCGACGGTCGGCTATGCCGCCGCCACCGATCTCATCGACCACTACCCACACGCCTCGCTCGCCGTGGTCGACGACGCCGGACACGCCCTACCGCACGAGCAACCGGAACTCCTGCGCGCCCTGCTCGCCGAGTGGCTCCAGCGTGTCGAGCGCTCGAGCTGACCCTCCGGGACACAGTCGCGCGCCCCATACGCAGCGCGCCCAGAGCCATCCTCAGGGGAGGATCGAGGACCTAGCCATGACGAGAGAAGACAGCAGCGACAGCGTCGCCGAGCTCATCGACCTGTGGTCGGCCGCCGCACAGGCGTACATGAACGGCGACCTGCCCGCCTACGCCGGGCTGGCCCGACACGGCGAGGACTACACCCTGATGCCGCCGGGCGGTGGAGACCCTCGTCGAGGCTTCGACGGATCCGACGAGACCGCAGCGTGGCTGGCACGGACGTTTCTGGGCGGGGACACCGACGTCGAGGTATTCGAGACGTACACGTCTGGCGACCTCGCCGTCCTCGTGGCGGTCGAGCGACAGCAGGGAACCGTTGCACCGCTACCGAGGCAAGACTGGTCATTGCGGATCACCCTGGTCTTCCGACGGGAAAACGAGACCTGGCGGCTGGTGCACCGGCACGCTGACCCCTTGACCCGGCCCATCGACCCAGCGCTATTCGCCGCAATCGCCCGCGGTGAGCACGCCGCCGCGCAACCCTAGAACCTCTTTTGGTGTGCGTCCTGGCCGGCACCGCGACGGGGGTGTGCCTCGAGAAGGGTCCAAGAATGTCTGACATCTCGGGCGAATCCACCGGGACCGACGTACCCCACCGAGTTCGCCGACCGGTGATGGTGCCCGGTCGGCGACGGTTGTCGGGGATGCTGCCAGGATGGGGCGTGCCAAGTCGCCGGGTGCCTGCCGATCTCGTTGTGGGGCTCGCCGGGATTGCGGCCGGCGCCGTCGTCACCGTGCTGGTGCACGCGTCGCGTACGCGTCCGCTCGTCCAGCGGGTCGACGACGGGTGGTATCGACTGGTCCAGCGCACCCACGCCGCTCCTCGCGAGGCCTCGTCCCGGACCCTGGACGTTGCGTTCGGGACCACGGTCGACTGGACCGTCCGGCTGGCCGTGACCGCGCAGCTGCTGCGCACCCGGCGGTGGTCGGCGCTGACCGGGTGGGTGGCGACGGTCGCGCTCGGCGAGATATCGGTGGGTCCGCTGAAGTCGGCCGTCGACCGACCGCGCCCGGGCGCCCCGATGACCAGGACGTCGATGGCGTCGTACCCCTCCGGTCATGCGTTGGCCGCCGCGACGACGGCTCCCGGCATCGTGATCGCGCTGCTCCCGCCGGGTCGGACGCGGTGCCGCCTGCTTGCCGTCGCCGTCCCGCTCGCCGGTGCCACCGCGCTGAGCCGTACGTTCCTCAACGCGCACTGGCTGTCCGACGTGGTCGGTGGCTTCGCTCTCGGCACCGGCTACGCGTTCGCGGCCCCCGGCGTGGTCGATCTCGTCCGCTCGGCCAGGCAACATTCGCCAGCCGAGCGGCGTCCCTCGTACGGGAGATTCCTCCGTCCGGATGTCGTCCGAAGCGACTCGGATTCGACGTAGGTATAGGAGCACCGTACGGGTGCTCGAGCACCGTGGGAGGTGCGTCATGTGTCCACACCGGCCGCCTTGTCCGCAGGCGAACCGTCCCGACCGCGACGCCGCCAGGGTCGTCTCGGCCCAGCCCGAACAGGGCTGGAGCCTGCTCTGCAACGGTGTGGTCGTCTTCGACGATCTCGGCGAGCTGCTCCCCGACGGCCGGGCCGTCGCTCCGCCCCGCCCCGCCGCAACTCCCCTCGCCGCCGCGGCGTAGCCGGACCGACCGCCCCGTGCCGCCGCGCGGCGAGTCAGTCACCCTCGACCGGACTCCTCGGCGACCGGTGACCGGGCGTGGTCCGGGTCGGAGCCGGTGTCATGGGCGTCGGACCAGGGTGGCGCGGGTGTAGAGCAGGTCGAAGCCGCGGCGCTGGGCGTTCTGCTGGGACTTCGACCCGGGTTGGGTGGTGATGACGGCGACCTCGCAGCCCGCGGATGCAGCGTCGACCAGCCGCGCCGACAGCAGCGCGGTCTGCACACCCCGACGCCGGTGCTCGGGCGCGGTCGCCGCCCCCGCGAGCTGAGCGACCCCGCCGTCGATGCGGAACTCCGCCCCACCCGCGAACACGCCGTCGCGCAGCGCGACGTAGCGCACGAGGCCGGCGGCGGCGGAGTCCCGCTGCGCGTTCTCGATGACCGCGCGTGGGAAATCGTCGTGCCACGGCAGCCCGTCGGTGTCGGGGTGGACGGAGCCCTCGACCACCACGGCCAGCCAGTCGTCGAACTCCTCCGCACCGCTGCGGCGCACCTCGATCCCGGGCGGCAGCACCGGCTCGGGCACGTCGCGCAGGTCGAACCCGAGCACGTTCTCGTACCCCTCCAGCCGGTAGCCCCGATCCGACAGCAGCGGCGCGATCTCGGGGTCGGCCAGGTGCGCCAGCTCGACCTGGGTCACCACACCCCGCTCGGCAAACGCGGACTCGACCGCCGTCCACTCCTCGTCACCCGGCACTCCGGCGAACCCGACCCCGGCGACCTTGTTGAACGGCGAGTCGGCCTCGGCGAAGCTCGCGATCCCGCCGCCGATCGCACTGACGAAGCCGTCCCGGTCGCCGGTCCGGGCGTGCGTCGCCCGGGCGAGAGCCGAGATCAGCTCGGACTCCGCCCACTCGATCCGCCCGGCCAATTCGATGTCACAGAACAACCGCGCCTGCCCCGCCACTTTGGTCTCCTCGATCGTGAGCCACGGAGAGCTCCGAGCCTGTTCGCCTCGACCTGCCGCGAACGGCCCCGCGGCCGCTGCCCGGGCGCCGGAGGACGTCAGGTCGGAACACTGCAGTCAACTCATCAGTGTCGCGACGGCCGGTTCCGTTACACGATCCACTCGACGCCCCGCAGCCCGCGGACGTCGGGCGTCAGCGCAGGACTGCGGTGAGGACGTCGGCGATCCGGGCGCCGGTCAGTGGCGCGTCGAGGTGCTGGCCCATCCGCCATTCCGATCGGGGTCGGTCCTCCGGATCGGCGGCCGTCAGCCAGCGTCGGGCGTAGAACTCGATCAGATGGCCCTGCACCGCGACAGCGGTGGCGAAGTCGGCGGGCTGCTGAGCACGGCGGGTCCGCCCGCGTCCCGATAGCTGTCGCACAGCCGGCGGGCCCGGTCGGGGCCGTACTCGGCGGCGACCATCGCGAGTTCCGATACCGGGGAGGCGGGTCCGGAGTTCTCCCAGTCGAGGATGACCAGCCGGCCCTGGTCGTCCCAGGCGAGGTTGGAGTCGTCCAGGTCGAGGTGGCAGCGGCGTTCGTCGCCGCGTATCGGGCAGGGCAGCAGCTCCTCCAGCCTGACCAGCTCGGGCAGCAACCGCGCGAGGCCGGCCGCGAACGGCGCCCGAGCCGCGTCCACCGCCGCCTGTAGTGCGATCCAGGCCGGGCTCACCGACCGCGTCGACGAACCACGGGTGCCGCGGCTCCGTTGTCGGCCGGGACATCAGGTGCAGCCTCGCCAGCGCCGCCCCCACCCGTTCGTCCGGATGCCGCCGCCCGCCGGTAGGCACCTCGGGGCCCGCGGCGTGGTGTCCGGCGGGCTCCGGCGCCGGGTCCTCGAGCGGTCGCAGGTCCATCCACTCGTACACGCGTACGGTCACTCCGGACGGCAGGACCGCCAGGACGACGCCGTCCGTACGCCGGACCGGCAACGGCAGCAGCACTCCGGCCCGTCGCGCGCCGAGCTGGAAGTCGACGTCAGCCTCGGCCTCGTCCTCGGTCGGCGGCACGAACAGCTCCTTGACCGCGACGGCCCTCCCGACCGCGGGCAGCCGCCACACCCGCCCGAGCTCGCCGCGGGCCACCGGCCGCATGGGCCCGGTCGCCGGACCCAAGCCGTAGAACCGAGCCACGAGATCCGCGTCGCCGGCCGCCAGTCCCATGCGGCGAGTGTCGTCCCGGCGGTCGGGTTGCGCACTCCTGGCCAGGTTCGACGCGGACGGAGTGCGGCTTCGACACGCTGTCCTGTCCGCGAGAGAATGTCCCGGACCTGCTGCGGGCCGACGCAGCGCCCGCCGTCGAGTGGTAGTCATCAGATGCCTCAACCGATGCTCCGCACCGCGCGCCTGTTGCTGGTCCCGCTGGCGGACCGGCACCTCGAACTGGAGATCCAGCTCGACTCCGATCCGGAGGTGCTGCGCTACATCGCCGGGCGGCCACGATCCCGGGACGAGGTGGTCGCCTCCCATGCGAGGCGGATGGCCCTGACGGACAAGGTTGACGGGCTGGGCTACTGGATGGCGTTCGGGTCTGACGGCGCCAAGCGTGACGCGCCGCCGCCGGAACGGGAGGACGAGGGCGAGTTCATCGGGCTTCTGATGCTCCCGCCGGCGCACGGCCCCGATCAACCTGACGACCCGACCGTCTGCGACCTGGGTTACCGCCTCGTCCGTCGCTACTGGCGGCGGGGCCTGGCCAGTGAGGCATCCCGGGTCTTGTTGCGGCACGCCTTCGATGCCGTCGGGCAGAGCCGGGTCATCGCGCAGACCATGGCCGCCAACGCCGGCTCTCGGGGAGTGATGGAGGCCATCGGCATGCGGTACGTGCGTACGTACTTCCCGCCGTGGGACGACCCGCTACCGGGAGCAGAGCTGGGCGAGGTCGAGTACGAGATGACCCGGGAGATGTGGCACGCGCGGGCGTGGCGTGATGCCAGCGCGCGTCGAGGCCGATCGTCGACCCGGAGATCTCCTGGGTGTCAGTCGACCCGTTGGTCATCGCTCGGGATCGCGCAGTGAGGTCGGGGAGAGGAACGGCTGGAGTGGGCCGTCGTCGACGGTCCCCGGCAACCGCCGGGCCACCCCGGCGAGGAGGTCGGCGACCTGGACCCGCGGATCGTCCCGGGAGTCGACCATCACCAGCCCGGCCAGCGGCGACACCCTGGCCGGCGACGCCCCGGCGTCGGCACCTGCGCGACGATCCGGCGCCGTCGGCCAGTACCTGCTGGAGACGGCTCAACCGGCCGGCCGTGAGGGCGCTCTGCTCGTCGTGGATCACCAGCACCTGCCGCTGTCCGCCGCTCCAGAACAGGACGGTCTCGGCCAGCGCCGGCAGCATCGGCTCCAGCGGTGGCGGGATCGACCGGTCGTCGTCGCTCAGCCTGGTCAGGACAGCCCACACCCGGGTCCGGCTGAGCCCGTCGAGGACACCCTCGGCCGGCGCGCCGAGCCCGTCTCGTACCAGCGCATCCCGCGCCTGGAAGAACCGTTCCAAGGCCCGGCGATCCGGCCGATGCCGCCGCTTGATCCGGACCAGCTCGACGAAGGCCGCGAGGAAGACACCCCAGTCGCGACCGGCCGAGCGCCCGGCCCGGTACAGGGTGAGGGCGGCCGGACGGTGGTCCTGGGTCAGGCGGGTACCGGCCGCGTACGACGGCTCGGCCAGGAACAGGTCGACGATCCGGGTGACGAGGAAGTACTCCTTGTCGACCAGGTGGACGTGCGCCCGGCCGCTCAGCGCCGCCAGGAACCACTCCAGCGCCTCACCCGCTTTCGGGCCGCGCAGGAACTGCCCGGACTTGAACTCGTTCGGCGAGCACCGGAACCCGGACCGCAGCGCCGCGATCAGCTCGACCGCCTCGCCGACGCTCAGGTCGACACTCGCGTGCGTGATCACCGGGGTGGCCGGATCGAGCAGGTTGGTGCCGGAGAACCCGGACTCGTCACAGGCGATCTCCACGACGGCGCCGGCCACCGCATCCACCGGCGGCAGCCCGCCCTGAAGCGGCAACCTCACACCCGATCCCTCACCATGCCGACCATGCTCGCCCGCCCACCCGGATCGGCCCACCGAATTGCGCCATCGCCGACGTCCCCGGGCGACCGGCCTTCATCGCCAGGGCCTCGTCGACGACCACCACGGGCCCGACGGCGGCAGCCCGTCCCGGGCCGGTACGAACCGAGCTGCGCTCATCGCCGGCGCTCAGGGGATCCCGACGACCTTTCCGGGATTGAACAGGTTCAGCGGGTCCAGGGTCTGCTTCACCGCCTGCTGCATGGCCAGCACCGCCGGCGACAGTTCCTGCCGCATGCCGCCGCGCTTGAGCAGGCCGACGCCGTGCTCGCCGGTCACCGTGCCGCCCATCTCGATCGCGGCCAGCAGCATCTCCTCGAACGCCTCCTGCGCCTTCTCCCGGGCCGCGTCGTCGCCGACCGGCGTGCGGATCAGCGGGTGCAGGTTGCCGTCGCCGGCGTGCGCGATGGTGGAGATGCTGGTGCCGTGCCGCTGCGGCGATGTCCTCGATGGCGGCGAGCATGGCCGGCACCTTCGACCGTGGCACGCAGACGTCCTCGGTCAGCAGCGGGCCGAGCCGTTCCAGCGCCGGGTACGCCAGCCGCCGGGCGGCGAACAGCGCCTCCGCCTCGACCTCGTCGGTCGACTGCTCGGCCCACAGCGCCCCGGCGCCGCGGAACACCTCGGCCAGCGCCGCCGCCTCCTCGTCGCCGGAGTGGCCGGGCGTGTCGACCTGGGCCAGCAGCAGCACCTCGGCGTCGGCGTCCAGGCCCAGGTGTTTCCAGTCCTCGACCGCGCGCAGGGTGAACCGGTCGAGCATCTCCAGCGCCGCCGGGACCAGGCCGCGGCGGGTGGTCGCGGCCACCGCCTCGCCGGCGGCGATCACGGTGTCGAACGCGCCGACCACCGTCCGGGGCGCGCCCGGGCGAGCCGGGCGCAGCCGCAGGGTGATCTCGGTGATCACGCCGAACGTGCCCTCCGAGCCGACGAACAGGCCCACCAGGTCGTACCCGCTGACTCCCTTGGTGGTCCGCCGCCCGAGCCGGACCGCCGTCCCGTACGCGCCGGCCGGCCCGCCCACCACGGCCTCCAGGCCGAGCACGTAGTCCCGGGTCACCCCGTACTTGAGGCAGCACAGCCCGCCGGCGTTCGTGGCCACGTTGCCTCCGAGGGTCGACCACGGCGCGCTGGCCGGGTCGGGCGGATACCACAGCCCGTGCTCGGCCACCGCCGCCTTGAGGTCGTCGTTGACCACCCCGGGCTGCACCACCGCGACCATGTTCTCGGCGTCGATCTCCAGGATGCGGTCCATTGTGGACAGATCCAGGATCAGGCCGCCGTCGACCGCGTTGGCGCCGCCGGACAGGCCCGTGCCGGCGCCGCGGGTCACCACCGGGACGCCGCGTTCGGCGCAGGCGGCGACGATCCGCCGGACGTCCTCGGTCGAGCGGGCGCGCACGGCCCCGACCGCGTCGCCGGCCGGCGCCCACTCGGCCTCGTCGTGCCCGAGCGTGCGCAGCACGTCGGGGTCGGTCACGACGTTCAGGCCGGGCAGCGCTTCCGCAAGAGTGGTCATCGCAGGAACTCCAGGATCGCAGCGTTCACCAGGTGATCCCGACCCTAGACGGGATGCTCACGAGCCTCGGCGGCTCGTCGTCGGGCCGGTGCGGCTGCAGGCCTTGGCTCGCTCGACCGGTCGCCACTCGTGTTGAGGCTGGCAGGTAGTCGCACATGCCCGCTGACGGGTGGGGTGAAAGCGGCGGTGGCTGCGATGGCGGGAGGAGCCGGCTACGCGACGATCGGTGGTGAGAAGAGCCATAGGAGGCGGTACAGGGTGTCGATCTTTCCAGCGTCGTCGTTCGTTCCCGTGGTTCTCGGCTTCTTCGGGCTCGGAGTGGGCTATCTGATCTACGGGCCGCAGGAACTGGTCGGCTATCCTCCGCGCGACCGCCAGGTAGACCGCGCCAACGGCGTCTGGGGCCTCTGGATGGCCGGGTTCTGTCAGTTCCTCGTCGGCGTCTACCTGTTCGTCGGGCTGAGCTGGTTCCCCGTGTTCACCGGCAACAAGGCGCTCTACATGGCCGCGCTGGCCTTCAGCGCCTACGGCATCCACTGGTTCGCGATGGGCTGGAACCGCGCGCAGGGCGCCGATGCCCGACCCAACGGGTTCATGTCGATTCCCTTCGTCATCATCTCGGTGCTCGGGTTGACCGTGTTCTACCGTGCCGGCGGCTGGCCGGTCGGCGTCCTGTTCACCGGTCTGGCGCTGGTGTACGTCGCCGAGTTCTTCGCCAGCTTCAAGCTCGGCGTCACGGTGGGCGCTGACGGCGAGGAGTCGACCAACGTGGGCGAGAAGGCCCTCGGCGTGGTCCACGTCGTCGTCGGCGCGTGGCTGATGTACCTGACGGTCGCCACCACGCTGGACATCACCTCCGGCTTCCATCTGCCGGGCGCGTGATGTCTGCTGGCGGGTGACCGCCCGAATGAGCCGCGGTGCCCAGGTCACCGCGGCGTCTGGACTGGAGGCATCGCTGTGGACTCGGTTCCCTCGATCGTTCAGGTGGCGTTGGACGCGGCCAACGGCGGCGACGTCGAGGCCTTTCTCGGCGCGTTCGGGGCTGGTGGGGTGGTCGACGACTGGGGACGGGAGTTCGTCGGGCGGGACGCGATCCGGCAGTGGAGTGACGCCGAGTTCATCGGGAAGCAGGTGACCTTGGCGGTCACCGGCGTCGAGAAGGACGGGGCGCGGACCGTGGTCACTGCTCAGGTGGGCGGCAACGGGTTCAACGGACCCAGTCACTTCAGCTTCGACGTGGACGGGGCGACGGTGGCGCGGATGACGATCCGCGCCTGAGCTCGCGTCGGGCCGGCCGGACCGGGCGGCGGCGCGAGCACAGCCGCGCGGCGGTGCGGGCACGAGAATGTTTGGTCCCGATGTCGAAACGGACGCTGCTGGCTCGACGTAGTAGTGACACCATCGGGGTGTCGACCGTGTCTGAGGAGCGTCATGCGCCAGCCTGCGCCGGCGGGCGGAGGGCCGTTGGGCCACTCGCGGTATCCGCTGGGGACCGTTCGCCCGCGCTGCACTGCACCCGAGACTGCCTTGCCGGGCAACGTTTCTGAGGCTTTCTCAGTGCAGGCGCAAACGTCGTTGACGCCCGCGGCGGCCGATCAATAGCGTCGCCCGCACGTCGGGAAGCGCAAGAGGGAGAGATCATGACGGGGTCGGCGGCACGCCTGCTCACGGGGCGCCGGACGAAGTTCCTGGTGCTGGTCTTCTGGCTGCGTGGTGGTCGGCCTCGCCGGCCCGTTGGCCGGCAAGCTGACCGGCGCGCAGAAGAACGACGTCGCGCGTCGTGGCTGCCCGGCAGCGCCGAGTCGACCAAGGTGCTGCAGATCCAGCAGACCTTCCAGTCGCCCGAACGCGATGCCGGCCGTGATCGCCTACGACCGGCCGAGCGGGCTGACCGGCGGCCGACCGGGCCAAGGCGGCGGCGGACGCGCAGCAGTTCGCCGACGCTTCGAGGGCGTGCAGGGCAGGCCGACCGGGCCGATCCCGTCGCAGGACGGCAAGGCGCTGCAGACCGTCGTGGTCTTCGACCTCGGCGCGGACGGCTGGAACAAGGCGCCCGGGATCGCCGACCGGATCCGGGACATCGCCGGCGGCAGCGACGGGCCTGGCCGTGCACGTGACCGGTCCGTTCGGCACGCCGCCGACTCGGCGTCCGCCTTCGAGGGGATCGACGGCGCGTTGCTGTTCGCGACCGTCGGCGTCGTCATCGTCATCCTGCTGGTGACCTACCGCAGCCCCTTGCTCTGGTTGCTGCCGGTGGTCTCGCGCCGGTGTCGCGCTCGTCGTCGCCCAGGCCTTGATCTACCTGCTGGCCGAGCACGCCGGGCTGGTCGTCAACGGGCAGAGTGCGGGCATCCTGACGGTGCTGGTCTTCGGCGCGGGCACGGACTATGCGCTGCTGCTGGTGGCCCGATACCGGGAGGAGCTGCGCCGGCACGAGGACCGGCACGAGGCGATGGCGGTCGCGCTGCACCGCGCCGGGCCCGCGATCATCGCGAGCGCCTCGACCGTCATCGTCGGCATGCTGTGCCTGCTGGTCGCCGAGACCAACTCGACCGCCAGCCTCGGCCCGGTCGCCGCGATCGGCGTCGGCCGTCTCGCTGCTGGTGATGATCACGCTGCTGCCGGCGCTGCTGGTCGATCTGCGGCCGGTGGATCTTCTGGCCGGTCAAGCCGCAGTTCGGCTCGGCCGAGCCGACCACCCGCGGATTCTGGGCGCGGGTCGGCAACCGCATCGCCCGGCGGCCGCGGACGGTGTGGGTGACCACCGCGCTGGCGCTCGCCGTGCTGTCGATCGGCATCGTCAAGCTCGACGCGAACGGGCTGACGAACGCCGAGTCGTTCACCGGCCACGCCGGACTCGGTCGTCGGCGAGCAGGTCATCACGCACGCACTTCCCGGACGCCGGCGGAGCGGGCGACCCGGTGGCGATCGTGGCCGACGCCGGCGCGGCCGACCGGGTGCGGACGGCGGTCGCGGACACCGACGGCATCTCCGCGGTCTCCACACCGGTCGTCCGCGACGGGCACGCCTACATGGAGGGCACGCTCACCGACCTGCCGACAGCCCGGCGGCGTACGCGACGATCGACCGGCTGCGGGACGCCGTGCACGCCGTTCCCGGACGCGAACGCGATGGTCGGCGGCAACACCGCGATCAACCTGGATCTCCAGCGCGCCGCGAAGCACGACCGGAACGTGATCGTGCCCATCGTGCTGGTCGTCGTGCTGATCATCCTGATGGTGCTGCTGCGCGCGGTCGCTGGCGCCGGTCGTTCTGATCGGGACCGTGGTGCTGTCCTTCTTCGGCGGCGCTCGGCGCCAGCGCCTTGATCTTCGACTAGGTCTTCGGCTTCGCCGGGGCGGACTCGTCGTTGCCGCTGTTCGTCTTCGTGTTCCTGGTCGCGCTGGGCATCGACTACAACATCTTCCTGATGACCCGCGTGCACGAGGAGTCCAAGCGGTACGGGACCCGGCGCGGCGCGCTGATCGGGCTCGGCGCCACCGGCGGCGTCATCACCTCCGCCGGAGCCGTCCTGGCCGGCACCTTCGCGGTGCTGGGCACGCTGCCGCTGGTGTTCCTCGCCGAGCTGGGCTTCGCGGTCGCCTTCGGCGTCCTGCTCGACACCATCGTGGTCCGCTCGGTGCTGGTGACGGCCCTCAACCTGGACATCGGCCGGCACATCTGGTGGCCGAGCAAGCTGGCGCAGAAGGCCGACGTCGAGCCCGGCCGAGCTGCTCGACGAGCGCCCGGCCGACCGGACCGAGGCGATGCCGACCTAGACCTCGGCCGGCCGCGGTCGGGTCAGGGAGCCAGCCGGAACGGCGGGTACTGGTCGGTCACCAGCAGCAGCGCGTACGCGAGGACGCGGTTGTGCCACCGGATCACGCCCTCGACGAAGCGGAACATCCCGCTCGGATACCGCCCGGTGAAGAGAATGGCGAACCAGGCCACGATCACCACGACCACGGCCGCGATGTCGAGGAAGAACAGCACGATGTAGTGGGGGATCGCGAGCAGCCATTTCACCAGCGGCAGCCAGCGGTTGAGGTCACGCTCGGCGTCCGGGTACGGATAGTCGAGGTGGACCGCCTGGTGCTCGTCGGTGGACGGATACCGGTCCTCCATCAGGGCGAGATAGACCCCCACCCGCGTGCCGAACCGCTGCAGTTCCCGGTTCCAGTCGAACCACCACCGCGGGTACTTCTGCCGGAAGAGGATCAGCAGCAGCGGCCCGAAGAACAGCAGGCCACCCGCGCCGGCCGCGGCCATGTCGCCGCGATCGGGCGTCGACCAATGCCAGGTGGCGCCGCTGACGCTGCTCAGCACGATCGCGATCGGGATGGCCACGAAGATGCGGAACGCCGTGGTGAGGCGATTCAGCGGTCGGTCCGGGTAGTCGACCGAGAATTGGACCGGATAGGCGGGATACGCGGTCTGAGTTCCGTTGGTCATCGCTAGTCCCTCTCTTGGGAACTGATCTACGGGCGACACCGTACGGTTGCGCGGCGGAAGTGTGTGCCAGGCTGGCGGTCGTGCCTCTTCTCGGCAGCAAAGTGGTCCTGGTCAGCGGCGGTACGCAGGGGGTCGGCGCGGGGGTGGCGCGCGCCGCGGTCCGGGAGGGCGCGGCGGTGGCGTTGCTGGGCCGGAACCGGGAGCGCGGCGAGACGCTGGTGGCCGAGCTGACGGCAGCCGGCGCGGCGGCCAGCTTCGTGCCGACCGACGTCGCCGACCCGGTCGCCGTGTCGGCGTCGGTCGACGCGGTGCTGGCCGCGCACGGGAGGGTGGACTGCCTGGTCAACGCGGCGGGACTGACGTCACGCGGCACGCTGCTGGACACCACGCCCGAGCTGTTCGACGCGCACGTCGCGGTGAACCTGCGTGGACCGTTCTTCCTCATGCAGGCCGTGGTCCGCTCGCTGGTGGAGCGCGGCGCGCCGGGCAGCATCGTCAACGTGATCTCGTCCTCGGAGCTGGGTGGCCAGCCCTACCTCGCCCCGTACGTGGCGGCGAAGGCGGGCCTGGCCGGACTGACCCGCAACGCCGCGTACGCGCACCGGTTCGACCGGATCCGGATCAACGGCGTGGACATCGGCTGGACCGACACCGAGGGCGAGGACGCGACCCAGCGGGAGTTCCACGGCGCCGACGACGGCTGGCGGGAGCGGGCCGCGCGGACGCTGCCGATGGGCCGGTTGGGCCAGGTGGACGAGATCGCCGAGTTCATCGTGTTTCTGCTCTCCGACCGCAGCGGCGTGGTCACCGGGTCGGTGCTGGACTGGGACCAGATCGTCTTCGGCGCGCACGACTGATTCGTCCCGCGAACGAGAGCGCGGCTCGGTCTGCTCGGCCCGAGCCGGATCTGCGCCGGCGCCCCCTGAGCCGGGTCAGTCCGGCGGGGCGGGCACGTTGAACGGGGTGACGATCTGGATCGTCGACGGCCACGGCGGCGGCCGGTGCGGCAGCGCGCCCTGGGCCTGCATGATCACCCGGCAGGCTTCCCGGAGGTCCCGGCCGAGGTCGTGGTGCAGCACCGCGGACAGCCGGCCGCCGTGCAGCAGGCGCAGGTTGTCCTCGTCCAGGTCGTGGGCGACGAAGACGGCGCAGTGCCGGCCGACGGCGTCGAAGGCACCGACGGTGGCGAGGTTGCCGCCGCCGATGGAGTAGACCGCCGCCAGCTCGGGGTCGCGGGCGAGCGCGTCGAGCACCAGATCCCGCTGCGCGCTGTCCAGGCCCTCGCTGCCGGTGACCTCGACCAGCGCCCGAGCGGGCTGCGCGGTGCGCATCGCCGCGCGGAAGCCCATCTCCCGCTCCTCCTCGCCGCGGAACGCGCTGCTGCTCACGGTCACCAGCACGTTGCCCGGCCGGTCACCCAACCACTGCCCGAGCAGGTAGGCCGCGGTGGCGCCGGCCGCCCGGTTGTCCATGCCCACGTACGCCAGCCGACCGCTGCCCGGCAGGTCGGTCACCAGCGTGACCACCGGGATGCCGATCCGGCCGAGCCGCTGCACGGCCGCGGTGACCTCGGGCACGTCCGGGGCCTTCACCACCACCCCGTGCGAACCCCGGCGCCCGATCCGGTCCAGCACGGCGACCAGCTCGGTCGCCGGTCCCGACTCGCGGAAGGAGAACCGGGAGCGTACGACGGCCGGCGCCAGCGACGGCAGCTCCGCCTCCAGGGCGGCCCGGACCGCCGAGGAGAACCGCGCCGGCGCCTGCACGACGAGGTCGACCATGAACGTGCGGCCGCCGAGGCGCAGCTGGGTCCGCTGCCGGTCCAGGTCGGCGATGGCCCGCTCGACCAGCCGGACGGTGTCCGTCCGTACCCCGCCGCGCCGATGCAGCACGCGGTCGACCGTCGCCTTGCTCAGGCCGGCCTGGACCGCGATCTCCCGGACCTTGAACTCGTGTGCCACCCCGCACACTCTGAGGTGTTCTTGAGGTCTTTTCAAGCCCTGCTGAGGCGGTCGCCGGCCCTACGCTGAGCACAGCCACCTCGTCCCTCGGAAGGGCGCGACCCATGACCACGTCGAAGCTCGCCACCGGACACCCCGGCTGGTTCCGGCCGGAGGACTGCCGCCTGGACGACTTCCGGGAGGTGGTCGAGCAGACCACCGACCCGGCCGACTACCCGTACGCGGACTCGGTCGAGCAGGGCGTGCTCGTGTACGGGTCCCGGCTGCGCGACCACGCCGCCGCGCCGGAGCACCGGCGCGCGGTGCAGGCCGAGCTGGCCCGGGCCCTGCTCGACGGGCCGGGGATCGTGGTGTTCTCCGGCGCGTTCGCGGACCTGTCGGTGCTGGACCGGGCGAGCGCGGTGTTCACCGAGCTGATCGCGGAGCAGAAGGCGAGCGGCACCGCCGCCGGCGACCACTTCGCCACGCCGGGCGCCAACGACCGGGTCTGGGGCGCGCTGGACAAGCTCGCGCTGCACGCGCCCGAGGTCTTCGCCGACTACTACGCCAACGACGTGCTCGCCCTGGTCAGCGAGGCCTGGCTCGGCCCTGGCTACCAGGTCACCTCCCAGGTCAACGTCGTCAACCCCGGCGGGCAGGCCCAGGTCGCGCACCGCGACTACCACCTCGGGTTCATGTCGCTCGACCAGTCGCTGGCCTTCCCGGCGCAGGTGCACCGGCTCTCGCCGCTGATGACCCTGCAGGGAGCGGTCGCCCACTGCGACATGCCGGTCGAGACCGGCCCGACGATGTACCTGCCGCACTCGCAGAAGTACGACGCCGGGTACGTCGCCTTCCACCAGCCGGAGTTCACCGACTACTTCGATCGGCAGCACGTCCAGCTGCCCCTGGCCAAGGGCGACGCGGCGTTCTTCAATCCGGCTCTGTTCCACGGCGCCGGCACCAACCGCTCCGCGGACGTCCGCCGGATGGCCAACCTGTTGCAGGTGTCCTCCGCGTTCGGCCGCGCAATGGAGAGCGTCGACCGGGTCGCGATGAGCCTGGCGCTCTACCCGGTGCTCGCCCGGCGCAAGGCGGCCGGCGCGGACGAGCGGGAACTGCGCAACGTCGTCGCCGCCTCGGCGGAGGGCTACGCGTTCCCCACCAACCTCGACCGCGACCAGCCGGTCGGCGGGCTGGCACCGCAGACCCAGGCGGAGCTGGTCTGGCAGGCGCTCGGCGAGGGCTGGGACGCCGCGGCGTTCGCCGCCGGCCTGCGCGCGCACACCGACCGGCGCGGGGCCTGACCGACCCGGTGGTCAGCGATCGGGCCGGGGCTGCGGCTCAGCGGGCCGGTCGGGGACCGGGCGGGGCGGGGCGCGCCAGGCGCTGCTGTCGGTGCGGGCGGCGAGCCGGAGCAGGGTGACCGCGACCGCCGCGACCAAGGCGGTGGCCAGCGCGATGCCGGCGGCGACGGCGACGTGCAGGACCAGCACGCCGCCGAGGATGGCCCCGACGAGCAGCGCCAGGACGGTCGCCGCGCGGACGCGGATGTTGTGCCCCGCGCCACCGGCGATCCTGGACTCCGAGATCAGCCCGGTGAGCGCCATGGTCAGCGCGATGGTCGGTATGTCGGGCACGGCGAGCCTGCGGACGGTGGAGACCTGGATTCCCATCGCGCAGGCCAGCAGCACGATCAGCCCGTAGCGCGCGTGTCCCGGCGAAGCCACCGCCGAGAGGGCGATCGCGGCCGCCATCGGCACCACCGCGATGGCCGCGGCCGCGCCGAGGTGCCGTCCGCGGTGCTGGCCCAGCCGTGCCGCCAGCAGACCGCCGGCCAACACCCCGGCCACGAAGCTGCCGATCGCGGTCAGCGACGCGAGGACCGAGAGGGACGGTTCGCCGGCCAGCGCGAAGCCGAGGAAGATCACGTTGCCGGTCATGGTGGCGACGAAGACCCGACCCAGGGCGAGGAAGCTGACCGCGTCGACGACCCCACAGGACACGGTGAGCGCGATGAGCGCCGCCGTGAGCATCCGATGCATCTCCCCGGAGCGCCACGGAAGCCTCTGCACACGCCGAGTATCCGGACCGCCGGCCGGCGGCGGGCGCCATTCGGACTATCGCCGTCAACCTCCGCGACCGCGGGGGGTCATGCACCGAACCCTGCCAGGTCGGCGGCGCGGGTCTAGGCTTCAAGACTTCACGGCCGTCTCTCGGAAGGAGC
This sequence comes from uncultured Actinomycetota bacterium, assembly GCA_963770145.1. Classification (GTDB taxonomy): domain Bacteria; phylum Actinomycetota; class Actinomycetes; order Mycobacteriales; family CADCTP01; genus CADCTP01. Next base: position 506,422 of record CAVYOJ010000015.1, read on the forward strand.
GTCCGATGACGTCTCGCCTGAACCCGTACATCAGCTTCGACGGCGACGCCCGTCAGGCGATGGAGTTCTACGAGCAGGTTTTCGGGGGCACTCTGCACATGAACACGTTCGGCGAGTACGGAATGGCCGACTCGCCGGACGCCGACAAGATCATGCACGCGATGCTGGACACCAGCAGCGGCTTCACGCTGATGGGGGCCGACACCCCGAGCGGCATGACGTACGAGCCGGGCAAGCGGATCAGCGTCAGCCTCAGCGGCGACGACGGCGACGAATTGCGTGGCTACTGGGAGAAGCTGTCCGCCAACGGCACGGTCAGCATGCCGCTGGAGAAGCAGATGTGGGGCGACGAGTTCGGCATGTGCACGGACGCCTTCGGCATCGACTGGCTGGTGAACATCGGCCAGCCGCAGGCCTGACCACCGCGTGCCGCGGCGGGCAGTCGCCCGCCGCGGCACGCAGGCCGGCGCCTACCCGGTTGCGCGGTCATCCGTCGGCGGCTCAGGAGGACAGGTCAACGGCGCTTGTTCCGTTGGAACTGGACGATTCCCGCGACGACGAGCAGAACGGGAAGAATAAGCCCCCACAGCAGCCAGCCATTCATGCCGCACAGCATCCGCCGCCGGCCGAGCGGAGAAATCACCCCGCACGGATGACCGGAGGTGCTCGCCCGGATGTCGCCGCGCACCTCGAACGGCCACGGGCTCCCTGCGCTGAGCCGGTCGCGTCGGGCTCCTTGCCGCGAGGTACCCCGACGCTGGGTCGATTGACAATCGATAGATAGCGGGCGAGAGTCGATCCATGCTGACGGTGCGTCGGGTCGTGATCCCGCTCCGGGTCGTCCTTGTCCTGCTGTTCGGGATCCTGGTCGTGTTCCAGACGCTCTCGCTGCCGGGGCAGTTCGCGTACATGGCCGGGGAGGCCCCGGACATCGCCTACCTGAGGTGGCCGCTCACGGCGGTGACGGTGTTCTGGGTGCTGTGCGTCCAGGTGGTGATCGTGTGTGCCTGGCAGTTGCTCACCCTGGTCAAGGACGACCGCATCTTCAGCGAGGCCTCCATGGCGTGGGTGGACGCGATCGTGTGGGCCGTCGCCGGCGCGTGGGTGACGCTGCTGGCCGTCGCCTTCTTCGTCGCGGCTCAGGTGGCACGACCCCGCGCTGCCCCTCCTGCTGTTGCTGATGTCGTTGGGGGTCACCGTGCTCGGGCTCCTGCTGGTGGTGCTGCGGGCCCTGCTGCGACAGGCCACCGCGCTGCGGACCGACATGGAAGCGGTGATCTGATGCCGATCGTGGTCCGCATCGACGTCGAGTTGGCCAAGCGCAAGATGAGCGTCGGCGAGTTCGCCGACCGCGTCGGGCTCACCCCGGCGAACGTCGCCGTGCTGAAGAACGGCCGGGCCAAGGCCGTGCGCTTCAGCACCCTGGAATCCATCTGCCGCGTGCTCGACTGCCAGCCCGGCGACCTCCTCGAATGGGTCGAGCAGGACGAAGTGGCCGTCACTGCGTCGTGACGGTCGGCCGGAGGGGCCGGCCGAGGATCGTGGCGAGCCGCGCGACCTCGTCGGCCAGCGCGTCCTGCGGGGGCGGTCCGGCCTCGGCGAACCAGGCGGCGACGACCTGGTCGTCGGTCAGCGACCACGTGCCGGACACGACTCCACCGGCGATCACGATGTTCGCCTGGCGGCTGACCAGCGTCCGCCTGGCCGGCGGCACGACGTGGGCGTCGGCCGTGCCCGGACCGAGGACCCACTGGTCGTATCCCGGCAGGAGTCGCACGGCGGTCGTCGCCGGCGTCGCGGCCAGCTCCTCGAGATCCTCGCGCAGGACGTACGCGGACTCGCCGTCGACGTCGACCGCCGCGAGGCGGTCGCCGAGGCCCGCGATCCAGGACTGGATCCGCTTGCGGCCCGCGCCCAGGCCCTCGCCGAGCCAGTAGTGCACGTGGTCGGGCGTCGCGGGCCCGTACGCCCGGAAGTACGCCTCGACCGCGCGCGTGCCGGCCTCGTCGAGGTCGGGCACGCCGGCCCAGCGCGGGTTGCGGTCCAGGCGCTGGAAGGTCGCACGTCCGTCCTCGCGGCGGGCCGAAGCTCATGTCTCCCTGCCACGCGAGCGGCTTCAGCAACGTGCCGGCCCCGTCGGCGAAGGCGAAGCCCAGATGCCGGAACCTGGGCCGGGCGGTGACCGCCGCCCCGAGCTCGTCCCGGGTCATCGGCCCGTCGGCAAGCGCCTCCCGGACCGCCTCGCGAAGCGCGTGGCCAGTCGGCCGGCGTCAGGCCGTAGAAGCTCTGCCAGCTGGGCAGCTCCCACATCCGACTGGCGGCCCGCAAGGCGAGGTACGCGCCACCGTCCTCGGGCGTCAGCAGGTGGGTGGCGCCGCGGAACGCGAACGTCTTGATGATCCGGCCCTCGGCCAGGGCGCGAGCGACCTCGCCCGACCGGGACCGTTGCCGCCTGGCGCGGACGGCGAGCTCGGCCGCGGCGTCGGGCTGGGCCGGCACGGCGCCCAGGCGGCGCACGACGCCCGCGACCGACTCGGTGCCGACCGGGTCGAGCAGCTGCTGCCGCATGCGCCAGGCGAGGGCCCGGGACCAGCTGAGTCGACACCGTCGCAGGCTATCCCCGGCGGCCACGCACTCGACCGGCCCCACCGACCCCCGATGTCTCGATGGGGCGGTACGTGAGTCTGCGATTTCGTGGGCGGGCAGCGGCTGCGCCCTCTAGCGTCACGTCATGGGCAGTCGAATGTCGGGAGGCAAGGGGTTGGGCATCGCCGCCGCTCTTGCTCTGGTCGCAGCATTGGTCATGTGGCGGTCCCGGCGGTCGTGGACCGACCACGACGTCAGCGATCCCGGAATCACTCTCTAGCCCGCGGCGACGGCGTCAGGCGATGGCGGCGACGTCGGCGGGGGTGAGGGTCGGCAGGGGGCGGAGGTCGGCGGCCTCCGCAGCGGTCCGCGCGCCGACGATGGCGTAGGTGCCGGGTCGGCGGGTGGCCCAGGCCAGGGCGACCCGGTGCGCCGGCACGCCGTGCCGGGCCGCGACCGCGGCCAGCCGGCCGAGCTGTCCGGTCAGGTCCTGGGTCGCCCAGGGCAGGCGGTGGCGCAGGTCGCCCGGGGCGAGCGCGGCCAGGTCGAACCCGCCGGTGAGGAAGCCGGAAGCCAGCGGTGACCAGGCCAGGAACGCGCTGCCGTTGGCGGCACACCAGTCCAGCACGCCGTCCGTCTCCGGCGACCGGTGCAGCACCGAGTACTGGTGCTGCACCACCGCGACCGGCGCCACCCCGCGCGCCCGCTCCATCAGCTCGACCGGGTGATTGGACAGCCCGCCGGCCCGGACCAGCCCCTCCGTCACCAGCTCGGCGATGGCCGCCCAGGTCTCCTCGATCGGTGTCGTGGGGTCCGGATCGTGGACCTGCAGCACGTCGACGTGCTCGGTGCCCAGCCGGCGCAGACTCTCCCGCAGGCCGGCCCGGACCGCGGCGGGCGACGCGTCATCCGCGGCCCGACCGTCCGGCCGGCGTACGGTGCCGCACTTGGTGAGGATCCGCACCTCGTCCCGGCGACCGGCGATCGCCCGCCCGACCAGCTCCTCGGCGAGCCCCCAGCCGTAGAACGGCGCCGTGTCGATCCAGTCCACCCCGGCATCGAGGGCCGCGCGGACCGCGGCGACGGCGTCCGCCGGATCCTGCGGACCCCACCACAGCGGGCCGTCCACTCGCGACCCCAGCGGCGCGGTGCCCAATCCCGACCCGGCTCTGCAAGCCGATCACGGCCCCATTCTCCCGCAGCGGCCTACTGAGACCGAGGCGGATCTCCGATGATCGCGGACTGCCAGAGCGGCCCGGGGACGAGACCCGGCGCAATTCAGGATTCCTGGTGCGGCGCGGACCGGGGCGAAATCCGCTGTCTCCGAAAGACGCAGCGGCGGGGTATTTCTCGGGCCGAATGAAGGCGGCCCGCCTCTGGGGACGGGGGACACCAAAGGCGAGCCGCTGAAATGCACACTACTTGCGGGTAGCTATGTGCCGGATGAGCGCCGGCCATGAAATAGCTGAGCGCCGGCCATGAAAACGCTGAGCGCGGCCGTGGCGGGAGTTGAGAGACTCCGCGTCGTGGGCGAGGACAGCGGCGTTCAGGTGACGGCGTTGGCGATCAATGTGGCGGTGCCCGAACCGCTGCAGTGGACCGACAGCCGGCGCGGCGAGACGTTCAGGCTCACCTCGCTCAACGTTCGGCTGCTCCCGGATGGGCGCCTCGCGGCCAAGGCCTACGGGCGGCCGGTCGGCGGCGGTCGGGGCACGTACGTCTCGTTCGCCGTCCCGGACCGGCCCGAGCTGACGGCTCTCATCGTCGACGCGGCCGATCGGGCCGGCTCGTTGTGGTCCGCCCATCGCGGACCCGGCTGACCGGTCGGCAAGCCCGGCGTGTCAGCCGGTCAGGGGGTCCGCAGGACAGCCCTGGGCGCCACACTTGACCGAGGTCGGTGTCTGGGAGGGCCGCTGATGGGTGGACCGGGCGGCGTGCTGTGGAGCAGCCCGCAACCGTCGGCGATCTCCGCTGCCTTGCGGGCGCTCGCGGGCACCTACACGGTGGCGATGGGCCGGCCGGTGACGGCGCGGCGGACCTGGCTGGACAGCGTCGACCGGCGGCTGTATCGCGCCGGCATGGCATTGACGGCGACGGCCGGCACGGACGGCGGGGCCGAGACCTTGGAGCTCAGCGCCGCGGACGGTGCGACCGTGACCGCGGGGCCCGACACCGCCGGCTGGCCGCGGCTGCTGGGCGGTCTTCCGGCCGAGCTGCGGCCGCGGCTCGAGCCCGTGCTCGGCGTGCGCGCGCTGCTGCCGATGGTGCAGGTCTCCGGCAGCTCGGTGGCCGGCCGGCTGCTCGACGCGGAGGGCAAGACCGTGCTGCGGCTGGTGTACGAGCGTCCGGCGACGATCGCCGGGAGCCGGGCGCGGCTGCCCGGCGGGCTGCGGCTGGTCCCGTTGCGGGGCTACGCCACGGCGGCCGTACGCGCCGGTCGGATCGTGCAGGGTGCCGGGCTGGTCCGCGACGACCGCTCGGGCTACGCGGCCGCGCTGGCCGTCGCCGGCGTCGACCCGGACGCCACTGCGCCACCGGTGATCCGGCCCGGGCTCCCCGGCGACGTCGCGGTGGCCAGGGTGCTGCTGTCCTTCCTCGACGAGATGGACGCCGTCCACGACGGCACCGTCGCCGACACCGACATCGAGTTCCTGCACGACTTCCGGGTCGCGGTCCGGCGCAGCCGCTCGGTGGTCAGGCTGCTCGGCGACCTCCTCCCGGCCGACCTCGTCGGGTGGGTGACGCCGGAGCTGAAATGGCTCGGCGACCTCACCGCCCCGTCCCGGGACCTCGACGTCCATCTGGAGGAGCTCCCATCCATGGCCGCCGGGCTGGCCAGCGGCCGGCCCGAGGACATGGAGCCGATGGCGCTGCACCTGCGCGGGCTGCGCGCGAGCGAGCGGCGCCGGCTGGTCCGCGGCCTGCGGTCGGCCCGGTACGAGCGGTGGCGCGCCCGCTGGCAGACGTCGCTGGCGGAGCTGGCCAGCCGGGACGGCGACGGACCCAGCGTGCGGGAGATCAGCGCGGACCGGCTCGCCGGTGCCTATCGTCGGGTGCTGCGCCGCGGCGGCCGCATCACGCCCGCGTCGCCCGCGGAGGACCTGCACGACCTGCGCAAGCGGTGCAAGGAACTGCGTTACCTGCTGGAGTTCTTCGCCCCCGTACTCGACCCGGGCGGCGTCCGCGGCGCGATCAAGGAACTCAAGTCCCTGCAGGACGTGCTGGGAACGTTCCAGGACAGCGAGGCGCAGCGCGAGGCGATCTACGCGCTCGCCGCCGACATGATGATGCGCGGGGACGCCGACTCCCGGACCATGCTGGCCATGGGAGAGATCGCCGCCCGGTTGCAGGAGTCCATGCGGTCGTCGCGGGCGGAGTTCGCCGCCACGTTCGCGTCGTTCGGGCAGCTGTCCGTCCAGAGCCGGACGGACCGGCTGACCCCGGCGCCGGCCGCAGCGGCCATCGCGGGGGTGGCGTGATGAGAGTGGTGGCCACGTACAACATCAAGGGCGGCGTCGGGAAGACGTCCGCCGCGGTCAACCTTGGCTACCTGGCGGCCCGCGACGGCCTGCGGACGCTCATCTGGGACCTCGACCCGCAGGGCTCGGCCACCTACCTGTTCCGGGTCAAGCCGAAGGTCAAGGGCGGCGGCAAGGCGCTCGTGGCCGGCCGGCGCACGCTGGACGAGGCGATCAAGGAGACCGACTTCGACCGGCTCGACCTCATGCCGGCCGACTTCAGCTACCGCAACCTCGACCTGGACCTGGACTCCACCAAGCGACCGACGGACCGGCTCCGCCGGCTGGTCGCGCCCCTCGACGACGAGTACGAGCTGGTCATCCTCGACTGCCCGCCGAGCGTGTCGCTGGTGTCCGAGAACGTCGTCCGGGCCAGCCACGTGCTGCTCGTCCCGCTGATCCCGGCCGTGCTGTCGCTGCGCACCTTCGACCAGCTCACCGACTTCGTCGCCGGGCTCCCTGGTCGGACGCCGACGGTGCTGGCGTTCCTGTCGATGGTCGACCGGCGCAAGAAGGCGCACCGGGAGCTGGTCGAGCGGCTCCCGTACGAGCGGGAGTTCGTGGTGCCGGAGTCGATCCCGAACCTGTCGGTGATCGAGCAGATGGCCCGGCATCGCGCCCCGGTGCCGGACTTCGCGCCGCGCAGCCCGGCGGCCGCCGCGTACGAGGCCCTCTGGGCCCGGCTGCGGTCCGGCCTCGCCGACGTCCGCTGACGCACGAGCCGGCATGACCGACGAAAACCTCAAGGAATGAGAAATTCAATCCCCTTGTCGGACCAACTCCTGCTAGGGTCCTCCGACCCGGATCTCTGAGGTCCGCGAACGTAACGGGGGTCTTTCGCCGCCGCTCGCCGGTCGTTGTCCATATTTGCCGGCGAGTCGGTCTATTCATGTCTTCACAGTGCATTGTTCGCACTGCATCGTGCACGTCCTCGGCCGCCCGGATCAAGGAGGCCGCCGCTGTGGACAATCGAAGCAAGGACGCTCTCACCTGCTTCTCGGGCTGGTGGCGCTCGTGGCCGCTGCTCGCCTCCGCGGGTCGCGACGCCGTGGATCGCCCGGGCACCGAGTCGGACCTGGACGAGTCCGCGCACTTCGTGATCTGGGCCGCCGAGCTCGGCCGCACCGGCCGACGGCGCGGGTGAGGCGGTCCGACGCCGACCCTGCGGGCGCTGGTCGGCACGTTCAGTGGCTGGCGTCGGCGGCGCGCTGATAGCGCCGCGGCGAGCGCGCGCAGGGCGGCCACGAGCTCCGGCGCGTCCACGAGCTCGAAGTCCGCGTCGAGCATTCCGAGATAGAGCGCGAGCATCTGGGGATGGTCCGAGCCGGGCTCGAACGTGCACCGGTCGTGGCCCAGTGCCCGGACCTCGACCGGGATCGGCAGCCGAGCCCGTACGTGCTCTGCCGGCGCGTGCACCACCACCCGGGCCCGGTACCGCCAGGTCGCCTCGCCGATCCCGCGGGCCACCTGCGCCGCGACCTCGTCCTCGGGTGGCAACGCTCGCGGGGTGAACCGCGGCCCGGTCGGCGTCCGCGGCTCGATCCGGTCGACCCGGAAGGTGCGCCAGGCCGCCCGATCCACGTCCCAGGCCAGCAGGTACCAGCGCCGCCGGTCGTTGAGCAGGCGGTACGGCTCCACTGCGCGCCGGCTGCCGGCCCCGGAGTGCGACCGGTAGTCGAACCGCAGCTGCTCATGGTCGCGGCAGGCGCCGGCGATCAGCGTCAGCACGTCCATGTCCACCTGCGGGCCGGGCGCCGGCATCGGCAGGGCGTGCGATCCGAAGGCGCTGACCCGGTGCCGCAGCCGGGACGGAAGCAGCTGTTGCAGCTTCGCCAGCGCCCGTACGCGACGTCTCCTCGATGCCGGCCACCGAGCCGCTCGCGGCGGTCCGCAGACCGATCGCGACGGCTACCGCCTCCTCGTCGTCGAGCAGCAGCGGCGGCAGGCTGCCGCCGGCGCCGAGCCGGTATCCGCCGGCCACGCCCGGTCGCGCCTCGACCGGATAGCCAAGGCCGCGCAACCGGTCCACGTCGTTGCGGACGGTCCGGGTGGTCACGCCCAGCCGGGCCGCGAGCTCGGCGCCGGTCCAGTCGCGCCGGCTCTGCAGCAGGGACAGCAGGCGCAGCAGCCGTGCCGACGTCTCCAGCATTCCTCGATTCTGGCCGCGCATTGAGGAACGAGACCTTTCCGCTATCGCTCCTAGCGTTCGTACTGCGAGCACGAGGCCCACCAGAGGAGAAGCGCGATGAGCGACGAGATCCACCCGTTCCGCATCGAGATCCCGCCGGCCGACCTCGACTACCTGCACGACCGGCTGGCCACCGCCCGCTGGCCGGGCGAGCTGCCGGGCGTGGGCTGGACCCGGGGCGTACCGCTCGGCTATCTCACCGAGCTCGCCGACCACTGGCGCGACGGCTACGACTGGCGCCGCCGAGGAGGCGAGGCTCAACCGGTATCCCCAGTTCACCACCGAGATCGACGGCCAGCGGATCCACTTCCTGCACGTCAGGTCCGACCGGCCGGACGCGATGCCGCTGCTGATCACGCACGGCTTCCCCAGCTCGGTCGCCGAGTTCCTGCAGCTCATCGATCCGCTGGTCGACCCGGCCGACGGGCCGGCGTTCCACGTCGTCGCGCCGTCCCTGCCCGGCTACGCCTTCTCCACCCCGCTGAGCGCGACCGGCTGGACGATGGCCCGCACCGCCCGTGCCTGGGTCGAGCTGATGCGCCGGCTCGGCTACCAGCGATACGGGGTGCACGGCGGCGACATCGGCGGCGGCGTGTCCGGCCTGGTGGCCGGCCTCGACGGGGCGCACGTCACCGGCGTCCACGTGGTGACCGACCCGATGACCGCCGCCAACGTGGCCACCTTCCTGCCCGGCACTGGCCGACCGGCTCGACGAGAACGACCCGGTCGACAAGCTGATCCTGACCCGGATGACCGAGTTCCGCACGGACGGCTCCGGCTACCTGGCGATCCAGAACAGCCGGCCGCAGACCATCGGCTACGGCCTGGTCGACTCGCCGCTGCTGCAGCTCGCCTGGATCGCGGAGAAGTTCGAGGCCTGGACGGACCTGCCGATCGACCGGGACCAGCTGCTCACCACGGTCAGCCTCTACTGGTTCACCGGCTCGGGCGCGAGCGCCGCGCACACCCTGTACGAGCAGGCGCACTCCTCCGACTGGGGAACGCCGCCGGCCGTACCGCAGGGATTCGCCGTCTTCGGCGCGGACGACACCGTACGCAAGCTGGTCCCGGCACCGCCCGGCGCGCACTGGACCGAGTTCGACCGGGGCGGCCACTTCCCGGCCATGGAGGCCCCGACCGCAGCTGGCCGCCGACCTGCAGGCGTTCTTCGGCCCGCTGCGCTGACCGACCGCGGGCCAAGCGTTCCCGAAGAGGCGACAACCAACAGGACGTTTCCCGCGTCTTTCGGTCGACGACGCCATGCGGTGTCGACGGGATCTGGGGGACGCGCCATGTACACCGGAACACAACTACCTGGACAGCCGCCGCCGACCCGGCGCCGCCCGACCGGCCGGTGGGTCGCCGTCGCCGCGGCGGTCGCGGTCGCCGTGACGGCGGGCGGCGTGCTGATCGCCGTCGGCGCGGACCGGTCGGCGCCGACCACCGGCGCCGACCCGACCGTGACCGTGCCGGCTCCGGGGCCGGCCGGGAGTGGGGGCCCGGTCGCGGCCGCCCCGGAGGGCACCGTCGGCAGCCGGGTTCCCGACTCGCCGCCGGCCGCGACGACCCAGTGGCTCTGGCCGTTCGCCGACCCGGCCGGCGTCGCCGACTGGCAGCGGGCATACCGCCAGGGCGGCCAGTCAGCCGTGGCACCTCGACGCCGGGACGACAGCGCTCGGCTTCGCCGGCTACCTCGGCTACGGCGACATCGACCGGGTCGTGCGGTCCACAGTGGACGGTCGGACGCGTACGTCGCGATCGGCTTCGCGCTGCCGGACGGCAGCCTGCACACCGCCGCGGACGTGCACCTGGTCAGGCTGGGCACGGGCGTGGACGCGCCGTGGGAGGTCGTCGGCACCCGGGACACCACGCTCACCCTCGACCGGCCCGGGTACGGGTCGACGGTGGCCTCGCCGATGACCGTCGGCGGCCGGATCACCGGCGTCGACGAGCAGGTGGTCGTCACCCTGCACGCGCAGAGCGGTGACCTGCAGGCGACCCCGGCGGCCGTGCCGGCCGGAGGTGTCCGGACGCCGTGGTCGGTGCCCGTGCGGTTCAGCAGCGGACCGGGCCACACGGTGACGGTCGCGGCCGCGACCGGTGGCCACATCGCCGCGGTCGAACGGTTCGCGGTCACCGGCGTCCGCACCGGCGGGTAGAGCCGGGCCGCCGCGGGGTCGACGGCGACGGCCGGCAGCGTCGTGGTAGCCGTCGCGCCGGGCGAACTGAGCCGCGGGTCCGTCCAATGAGGACAGACCATCAGCGTCGCGGTGGGCGGGGACCGGGTGGATGTCGGTGCGGGTGGTCAGGGCGAGCTTGCGCAGGATGTGCGAGACGTGGGTCTGCACCGTGCGGCGGGAGATCACCAGCTCGGCGGCGATGTCGGGGTTGGACCTGCCCGCGGCGACCAGGTCGGCCACCCGGCGTTCGGTGGGGGTGAGGGCTGGCCGCGGCCGAGCGGATCGACAACGAGCACCTCCGGGCGCAGCTGCGGGACCTGCTCGGCGTCGACGCCCTCGTGGCCGGCGACGTCGCCACCGCCCGCGCGCACCTGGCCGCCGCGCCGACCTGCACATCGGCCTGTTGGACCAGGAGGGCAGCGCGTACTGCCTGGACGGGCTGGCCGCCGTCGCGCTCGCGCAGGGGAAGCCGGACGTGTCGGCCCGGCTGCTCGGCGCCGCCCGGCACGCCCGCGAGGTCGCGGGCGTGTCGGTCTGGCCGTGGCTGCAGGCGGTCATCGACGCCGGGGACGGCGGCCGTCCGGGCCGCCGCCGGTGTCGCGGACTTCGACCGGCTGACCGCCGAGGGCGCCCGGCTGCGGGCCGTCGACGCGCTCGCCTACGGCCTCGCGGTCACCGGTCCGGAGTCAGCCGCGCGCGCAGCTGCATGAACTGGAAACGCCGCGGCGATCCGATGATCCGCTCGTACGCGCCGAGGACGTCGGCGACGAACGCGTCGGCCGCCGCGTCGTCCGGGAGCCGGGCGGTCCAGCTGTCGAAGCCGACCCGGCACCAGCGGGCGAACTCCTCGGCGCTGTCGAAATCCCAGCTGTGGTCGGTCACCTCGCGGTCGGTCAGCCGGAGCCCGGCGCCGGCGGCCAGCTCCGCGTAGCGGGCCGGGTCCACGTGCACGAACGGCGCCGCGGAAGCCGGCGAAGTGGTCGCGCCAGGCCGGCTGAGCGCAGGCGCGCATCGCGAGCTCCTCCAGGCTCGGGCGCGGCCCGGCGCAGACGACCTGGACCAGCGCCCAGGACCGGTCGCGCAGGGCGGCCCGGATGCGGGTCAGCGCCGCGTGCTGGTCCGGCACCCAGTGCAGCGCGTTGAACGAGACCACCGCGTCGAACTCGTCCCGGAAGTCCATGGTGAGCACGTCGCCGACGGCGAAGCGCAGCCGCGGCGACGCGAGCGACGCGGCGGCGGCGATCATCCGCGGCGAAGGGTCGATGCCGAGGATCGAGCCGTCGCGGCAGCTGGTCGGCGATGGCGGCGGTGATCCGGCCGTCGCCGCAGCCGACGTCGAGGACGCGCTCGTCGCCGGCCATCGCGACGCCGGTCAGCGACTGGCTGGCCAGCCACGTCTGCAGCGCGCTGACCTTGCGGTAGGACGACCCGTCCCAGTCGGGCACGGCCCCATCGTCGGCCACGGCACCCGGTACGGGTAGGGCCGGCCGGGCGGGTCGTCGCCCACCCGTCCGTCGCGGCTACGCCGGGCCGAGCGCGCGGAGCAGGGCCGCGGTGCCGGCCGCCGCCAGCACGACCACGAGGAACGGCGCCCGCCGCCACACCAGCACCGCCGCGACGGCCAGCGCCGGCAGCCGGGCGTCGAGCACCAGCCGGTGCCCGTCCCCGACCGTCTGGGTCAGGATCAGCGCGGCCAGCAGCGGCACCGGGACCAGGTCGAGCGCGCGCCGGACCCCCGGCCCGAGCTGCCGGCCGCCGGCGAGGACCGGACCGACCGCCTTCAGCCCGTACGAGACCGCGGCCAGCCCGAGCAGCACGACCCAGGTCACGACCGCACGCCCCGGGCGAGCAGCAGGCCCGGTACGACGCCGGCCAGCGCGGCGATCACCGGCACCCCGGCCGGCGCGAACGGCAGCAGCCCGACGGCGACCACCGCCCCGGCCACCGCCGCGACCGGCGCGCCGGCCCGGCGCAGCTGCGGGGCCAGCAGCGCCAGGAACGCGGCCGGGAACATCGCGTCCAGCCCGAGCGTGCGCGGGTCGCCGAGCCCGCCGCCGAGCAGCGCGCCCACCAGCGTGCCGGCGTTCCAGCACAGCCAGACGCTGACCCCGGTGGCCAGGAACGCCCGCCGGGCCGCGGCCGGGTCGTCCTGGGCCCTGGCCATCGCCGTGGTCTCGTCGATGACCAGCTGCGCGGCCAGCGCCCGGTCGCGCAGCCGGGCCGGCAGGATCGGCGCGAGCGACAGGCCGTACGCGGCGTTGCGGACCGCCAGCATCACCGCCGGGCCGGTCGCCGCGAGCACACCGCCGCCGACCGCCAGCACCCCGATGAACGCGAACTGGGACGCGCCGGTGAACACGAGCATCGACATCACGCAGGCCTGCACCCAGCTCAGGCCGGCCGCGACGGCGAGCACCCCGAAGGAGACCCCGTACACGCCGACCGCGATCCCGATCCCGGCGGCGCCGGACAGCGTCCGGTCCCGCACCGCAGTCGCCATGCCGCGACGGTAATGCGGGTCGGGCGGCAGATGTGTGCTTCTCGTGCGCGCATCGGCCGGTTCCGCGGCATGATCTGCCGGTGGACGCCCTGGATCGCGCAATCCTCCGCCACCTGCAGGCCGACGGCCGGCTGACCAACGTCGAGCTGGCCGAACGGGTACGGCTCTCTCCGTCCCAGTGCCTGCGGCGGGTGCGGTCGCTGGAGCGGGCCGGCGTGATCCGCGGCTACCACGCCGAGATCGACCCGGCCTCGGTCGGCCGCGGCTTCGAGGTCACCGTGCACGTCGAGCTGACGCTCAAGGACCGCGCCACCGTCGAGGCCTTCGAGGCCGGCATCGCCGCGCTCGACGAGGTGGTGGAGTGCCGCCGCATGTTCGGCCTGCCCGACTACGTCGTGCGGGTCGCGGTCGCCGACCAGGCCGCGTACGAGGCGTTCTACATGAACCAGCTGGCCGAGCTGCCCGGCCTGGCCCGGGTCAACTCCCAGTTCACGATGAAGATGGTCAAGCGCGGCGGCACCCTGCCGGTCTGAGCCGGCGCGCCGCCGTGGGTTCGCCGCCTGGGCCGGTCCGGTCGCCGCCGTAGGGTGACCCGATCGGCGAGGATCGGAGGACGGACCGTGGACCGGCGCCGGCTGAGCTACTCGCGGCCCTGCTCGCGGCTCTGCTCGCGGCCCTGCTCGCGACGGTTTCGTCGCCGGGCTCTACCCGACCGAGCATCCGACGCTGCCCGAGCCGGACGGCGGGGGTCCGGCTTGACCCGCGGGTCGGCGCGGCGCAGCCTGGAGGAGGTCGGCAGGAGCAGACCGTGATCAGCGACCCAGTTGCCCGGCGCGCGTACCGCGCCCGGTCCTGGCTGCTCTGCCACGTCGGCGCCCACTTCTGGGCGCGGCGGCGCAACCCCGAGGTCAGTGGGGCCGGCGCGCTGTTCGACGAGTGCCGGCGCTGCGGGACCGTGCGGATGGGCTGGACCGATCCCGGTCCGGGTCCGCTCGGCTGATCCCCGCGATCGGGAGCGGAGGAACCGCCATGATCGTCGTCGAGGTCCTCGCGGGTGTGCTGGGGCTCGGGGTCGTCTGGGTGGCGTCCGGATTGCGGGTGGTCCGGCAGTGGGAGCGGGCGGTCGTGTTCCGGTTCGGGCAAGGTGCAGCCCGGCGTGCGGGGGCCGGGGCTGACCCGGATCACGCCGGTCCGCGACCGGCTCCGCAAGGTGAACATGCAGATCGTCACGATGCCGGTGCCGGCGCAGGACGGGATCACCCGCGACAACGTGACCGTACGGGTCGACGCGGTCGTGTACTTCCGCGTCCATGATCCGGTCACCGCGATCGTCGCCGTGCAGGACTACCTGTTCGCCGTCGAGCAGGTCGCGCAGACGTCGCTGCGGTCGATCATCGGCAAGAGCGAGCTCGACGACCTGCTGTCCAATCGGGAGAGCCTCAACAAGGGCCTGGAGCTGCTCATCGACAACCCGGCGCTGGGGTGGGGGATCCACATCGAGCGGGTCGAGATCAAGGACGTCGCGCTGCCGGAGACGATGAAGCGGTCGATGTCGCGGCAGGCCGAGGCGGAGCGGGAGCGGCGGGCGCGGATCATCACCGCGGACGGGGAGTATCAGGCGTCGCGGAAGTTGTCGCAGGCGGCGGAGGTCATGAGCCACCACCCGGCGGCGCTGCAGTTGCGGTTGCTGGAGACGGTGGTCCAGGTGGCGGCCGAGAAGAACTCGACCCTGGTCCTGCCGTTCCCGGTGGAGCTGCTGCGCTTCCTCGAACGATCCACCCCCGCCGAGCCGTCTGCCGCCGAGCCGCCTGCCGCCGAGCCGTCCGCCGCCGAGCTGGCCGCCGCTGAGCCGGCCGTCCCGGAACCGGCCGCCGCCGGAACCGCGCCGCCGCCGGACCTGCCGGCCGCGGACCTGCCGCGCCGCGGACCTGCCGGCCGCGCCTGACCTGCCCGCCCCGGAACCGGCCGGCCCGACCGGACCTGCCCGTCCGCGGACCCGCCCGCCCCGACGCCGTGACCCGCCCACGCCGGCCGTCGACCCTCGGCCGGGCCTCGCACCGACGCCGGCACGTCGTACCGCCCGAAGGCCTCGCGCCGCGAGCCGGTCCGACGAGCCGGACCGCGTCCGATGGCTGTCGTGAGACGGTCAGCGTCCAGGTCGGACGCCCGCGGTCTGCGTCGGCAGGCCCCCGGTGCAGGGCGGTGAGCGCTCCGGATGCCGGCGCTCACCGAGGTGTTGATCGACGGTCAGCGTCGCGACCAGGTCTGACCGGCGGGCGGTTGGGCGCGGGCGAGGGGTGACTGGGCGCACGGGTGGGGTGGCGGGCAGCGGGCGGGAGAGGATGGAGGGGTGACGGCGGAGGAGGTGGCGCGGGCGGAGAGCGCGCGGTGCGGACGCCCGGCACCCGCTGGATCGTCGGGGGGATGGCCGCGGTGCTGGTCGCCGCGGTCTGCATGCGCCCGCGCGCTCACCGCGGTCGGGCCCGTGCTCGGCCTCATCGGCACCGACACCGGCCTGTCGCACACGATGCTCGGCCTGCTGTCCGCCCTTCCGCTGCTGGCCTTCGCCGCGGTCTCCCCGATCGTGCACGGGCCGGTACGCCGGATCGGCATCGAGCGGACCGTCGCCTGGGCCCTGGTCGCCCTCGCCGCCGGCAGCGCGTTCCGGGCGGTACCGGGCCTGCCCGAGCTCTGGGTCGGCACCGCCGTCGCCGGCGCCGGCATCGCCGTCTGCAACGTGCTCATCCCGGTCGTCATCCGCCGCGACCACCCGGTCCGGGTGCCGCTGATGACCGCGGTCTACTCCGCCACCATGGGCACCGCCGCCGCGCTGGCCTCCGGCGTGTCCCAGCCGCTGTCCCACCTGTCCGGCGGCTGGCGCCTGTCGCTCGGGATCTGGGCCGTCCCGGCCGCGGTCGCCGCCGTGGTCTGGATGCTGCGCCGGTCGCAGGCCACGCCCGAGCCGGAGCGCGACCTCGAGGACGCGACCCCGGTCTGGCGCTCGGTCGGCGCGTGGCGGCTGACCGCGGTCATGGGCCTGCAGTCGACGACCTTCTACATCATGGTCGCCTGGCTGCCGTCGATCGCGACGAGCCACGGCGCCTCGGACGCGCTCGGCGGCTGGTATCTGTTCGCGTACCAGGCGATAGGCATCCTGGCCGGCCTGGGGCTGCCGGCCGTCCTGCACCGGGCCGGCACGCCGCGGGCCGGCATCCTGGTCAGCGCCCCGCTGGTGGTCGCCTGCCTCGGCATCATCACGCTCCCGGCCGCGCTGCCGGTCTGGGTGCTGCTGGCCGGCATCAGCTCCGGCGCCGCGCTGGTCTACGCGCTGACCCGGATCAGCCTCGCCGCCCGCACCTCGGCGCACGCGACCCGGCTGTCCGGGATGGCCCAGTCGGTCGGCTACCTGCTCGCCGCGAGCGGGCCGGTGGTGGTCGGCTGGCTGTGGGACAGCACCGACTCGTGGACCCCGGCCCTGGCTGCTCGTCGCCGCGCTCGCCACCGTCCAGGCCACCGCCGCCGCGCTCCGGCTGCGCGCGCCCTGACCGCCGGCTCTCCACCGATCGGAGGAGACCGGGCCGGCCCGATCCGGCGGCCGCCCGCACCGCACCGGTCGATGCCGCCCACCCTGTCCAGGCCGAAGACTCGATCCCGTCGGAAGTAGACGATGGGAGGAGCCGACCATGCTGGACCTGACCCACCCGCGCACGGCGCAGGCGTTCCGGACGATCCGGGGGCTGTTGCTGGCGTACCTGGCGGTGAGCCTGGCCGCGCTGGTGGCCATCGTGGCGATGCGCGACGACACGGCCGAGGTGAACTCGGCGGTCTGGACCCGCGCGACCATCGTGGCGGTCACCGCGGCGGTGATGCTGCTGTTCGCGGCCAGGGCGGCGGAGGGCTCGCGCGGCGCGTACCGGCGGCTGCGGATCATCTCGATCATCACCGTGGTGGTGATCGCGGTGATCATCGCCTCGCCCGGGACGTTCCCGCTGTGGCTCAAGGTCGAGCAGGGCCTCTGCGGCCTGATCATGGCCGGGGTCGCCGTGGTGGCGAACCGGCCGGGGCTGCGGGCGCTGTTCGCGGCGCCCCCGGCGGGGGAGTGAGACCATCGAACAGGTGAGCGCAGCCGTCCTCGTCGACCCGTGGCAGACCCGGATGGACCGGATGCGGCGGCTGCTGCCCGTGCCACTGCTGGCCGTGTCGACGCTCGGCGCGCTGGTCGCGCCGAGCGCCGGCGGCGGCTGGACGGCGCTCGACACCGTTCTGGTGGTGGCGGCGGCGGTCTGGTCGGCCGCGGTCACCGCGCGGCTGCGCCGGGACAACTCGCCGGAGTCGTGGCGTGTGGTCGCGTTCGGCGTGCACACCGCGCTGGCCGGGCTGCTGGTCGGCACCGACACCTGGTTCGGCGTCTTCGCCTACTCCGGCTTCCTGTTCGCGCACGGGATCGGCCGGCGCTGGCGCATCCCGGCGTTCGCGATCCACCGCGCTGGTGGTGTCGGCGTCGTTGGTCGGCGGCTACCCCGCCGGGCTCGACGACGGCCTGCTGACCTACCTGCTGGTCGCCGGCGTCATGCTGACGCTCGTGATCACCTCGGCGAGCATCACCTACCGGGCGCTGGAGCAGAACGTCGACCGCGGCCGGATGATCGGCGAGCTGGCCGAGGCGAACCGCCGGCTGGAGGAGTCGATGGCCGAGAACGCCGCGCTGCACGCCCGGCTGGTCGAGCAGGCCCGCGCGGCCGGCGTGGTCGAGGAGCGGCGGCGGCTGGCCGGCGAGATCCACGACACGCTGGCGCAGGGGCTGACCGCGATCGTCGCCCAGCTGGAGGCGGCCGAGCAGGCCAGCCGCCGGCCCGAGGAGTGGTCCCGGCACCTGATCCAGGCCCGGTCGCTGGCCCGGTCCAGCCTGACCGAGGCCCGCCGCTCGGTCCGGGCGCTGCGGCCCGAGCAGCTGGAGAACGCGACGCTGGCCGAGGCGCTGGGCGAGCTGACCTGCGGCTGGTCGCAGCAGTCCGGCATCGCCGCCGAGCTGGAGACGGCCGGCACGGCGAGCCGCGCGCCGGCGGACACCGAGGCCGCGCTGTTCCGGGTCGCCCAGGAGGCGCTGACCAACGTCGGCCGGCACGCGAAGGCGACCAAGGTCCGGCTGACCCTGACCTACCTGGACGACATGCTGCTGCTGGACGTCGCCGACGACGGGGTCGGCTTCGACCCGGACGCGGACACCGCCGGCTACGGCCTGGAGGGCATGCGGCACCGGCTGGCCGGCGTGGGCGGCACGCTGACCGTCGAGTCCGCGCCCGGGTACGGCACCACGCTCAACGCGGCCGTGCCGCTGCCGGTGGTGGACCGGTGACCCCGATCCGGCTGCTCATCGTCGACGACCACCCGATCATGCGGGACGGGCTGCGCGGCCTGTTCAGCGGTGACGCCGAGTTCGAGGTGGTCGGCGAGGCCGGCGACGGCGCCGAGGCGGTCGCGGTCGCGCAGCAGGTCGACGTCGACGTGATCCTGATGGACCTGCGGATGCCGACGATGGGCGGGGTGGAGGCGATCACCCGGCTGCGGCAGCTGCGGCACCCGGCCCGGGTCCTGATCCTGACCACGTACGACACGGATCGCGACGTGCTGCCCGCGATCGAGGCCGGCGCCACCGGCTACCTGCTCAAGGACGCGCCGCGGGACGAGCTGATCCGCGCGGTCCGGGCCGCGTACGCCGGGGCACTCGGTGCTGGCGCCGTCGGTGGCCAGCACGCTGATGGGCCGCGTCGGCACGCCGCCGGCGGACGCGCTCACCCCGCGCGAGCTGGACGTGCTGCGGCTGGTCGCCGAGGGCGGCACCAACCAGTCGGTGGCCCGGCGGCTGCTGGTCAGCGAGACCACGATCAAGACCCACCTGCTGCACATCTACGCCAAGCTCGGCGTGCGGGACCGGGCCGCCGCGGTGAGCACCGCGTACAAGCGCGGCCTGATCAGCTGACCGGCGTGCGGCCGGCGGCGGAGGCGAAGCCGAGCCAGGTGTGCCGGTTGCCGGCCCAGCACCAGCCGACCTTCGGCGCGCCCCGGCGGTCCGGACCGTCCCGGCCGGTGCCGTTGCTGATCCAGATCGCCGGCGTGCGGGCGTCCAGGCGGCCGCCGGGCCGGCGGCGGCGGGAGCCGATCGTCATGAAGCAGTGGTTGCGCTCCAGCACGCCGGGCTGCTGCAGCAGCCAGCAGAGGCCCTCGCCGAGGGTGAGCGGGGTGCGGCCGGCGGCCGCGATCGCGGGCAGCGCCTCGTCCGGGCTCCAGTTGGTCATCGCGTCGCCGCGGTCCGGCCCGCGCAGCAGGTACGCCGGGCCGTCCGGCAGCTCGACGCCGTCGATCGGGGCGAACTCGTCGGCGTCGGTCATGTCGGTGACCACGAACCCGGGTCGGCCGGCGTGCTCCAGCAGCGGCGCCAGCGCCGCCGGCGGCGCGGTGCGCAGGACCAGCACCGCGCCCGACTCGTCGCGATCGGGCACGGCGGCGCGCAGCTCGGCCGCCGGTACGCCGGCCAGCTCGTGGGCGCCGAGCGCGATGAGCCGCTCGGCCTGCTCGGGAAGGGACCGCACGCCGACGCCAACGCGGCGACCGGCGCCGGCGGTTCCCGCAGGGCGTGCGGCGATCAGCTGCAGGGCGGCTACTTCACCGCGACGATGTCGATCGTCCTGATGTCCGGCGCGGCGGCGAGCAGGTCGTCGGCCACCGTGCCGAGCGCGGCCGGGATCTGGCCGTTCAGGTGGGCCTGCCGGCCGGCCTCGTCCTCGAACGTGTCGAAGATCCCGTACGTGGTGTCGCTGAGCTTGAACGCGTACCAGGTCACGGTGCCGGTCTCGGCGACGGCCAACTCGCGGCCCTTGGTGAGGAACGCGGCCAGGTCGTCGCCGCGCCCGGGCTTCGCTTCGAGGGTGGCCAGGATGCCGTACCGCACGCTCATCGGGGGTTCCTCCGGTCTCGACGTGATCACAGCGAGCCGACGGTAGATCGGCGCATCCAGGCGGTCGGCGGCTGCGGATACGCCATCTTCGGTACCGTTCCCGCCATGAGGGTGGCCGTGCTCGCCGCCGACGGCGTGTTCGACTCCGGGCTCAGCATCGTGCTCGACGTGCTCGGCACCGCGAACGAGCTCGGCCGGACGCTGCCCAACGCCGCGGCCTTCGAGATCACCGCGGTGGGCACCGGCAGCGAGGTGCGCACCGCGTACGGGATGCGGCTGGGCACGACGCCGCTCGCCGAGCTGGCCGACCGGCCGGAGCTGGTCGTCGTGCCGGCGCTGGGGGAGAAGGACCCGGCCGCGCTGGTCGACGTCGTGCGCGGGCACCCGGCGTTGCCCTGGCTGGCCGAGCTGGCCGCGGCCGGGGTGCCGCTGGCCGCGGCCTGCACGGCCACGTTCCTGTTCGGCGAGGCCGGCATCCTCGACGGCCGGGCGGCGACGACGAGCTGGTGGCTCGGCTCGGCGTTCCGCCGCCGCTACCCGGCCGTCCGGCTGGACGAGAGCCAGATCCTGACCCGGGCCGGCAACCTCACCACGGCGGCGGCCGCGTTCGCGCACATCGACCTCGCGCTGTCGATCGTGGCCGACAGCAGCCCGGCGCTGGCCGAGCACGTCGCCCGCTACCTGGTCGCCAGCCCGCGCTCGCTGCAGTCGGCGTTCGTCGTGCCGGCGGTGCTGACCCGCAGCGACCCGGTGCTGACCGCGTACGAGACCTGGGTGCGGGCGCACCTCGCCGAGCCGATGCAGGTGGGCCGGGTGGCCCGGGCGATCGGGGTGAGCGAGCGCAGCCTGCAGCGGGCGACCGCCGCGCAGATCGGCATGTCGCCGATCCAGCTGGTGCACCACATCCGGATCGAGCACGCCGTCCACCTGCTGCGTACGACCGACCGGAGCCTGCAGTCGATCACCACCGCGGTCGGCTACCGGAACGTGTCGACGCTGCGGACGCTGATGCGCCGGCACGGGGACACCACGCCGGGCGAGGTACGCCGCGCAGCCGGCCGCGTGCTCTGAGCGACCTGGACGGGTCCGGCCCGGGCGGGGTTCAGCGGGCGAACTTGCTGGCGCGGCGGGCGAGGCGATCCGGGCCCGGGACGGTCGCCGAGCGCGCCGAGCTCGGCCGCCAGCACCGCGCCGAGCCGCCGGCAGAACTCCACCGGCTCGTCCGCCGCGTCCGGCCGCTCCTCGACGACCCGGTCGACGATGCCGGCCGCGACCAGGTCGGCGACACCGACGCCCTGGGCCCTGGCCATCGCCGCGGCCTGCCCGACGTCCCGGTGCCGGATCGCGCTCGCGCCCTCCGGCGGCAGCGGCGCCAGCCAGGCATGCCGGGCGGCGACCACCCGGTCGGCCGGCAGCAGCGCGAGCGCGGCCCCGCCGGTGCCCTGCCCGAGCAGCACGCTGACCACCGGCGCGTCCAGCGTCACCAGGTCCTCGAGGCAGCGGGCGATCTCCCCGGCCAGGCCGCGCTCCTCGGCCTCCACCGACAGCGCGGCCCCGGCGGTGTCCACCACGGTCAGCAGCGGCAGCCGCAGCTCGACGGCCAGCCGCATGCCGCGGCGGGCGACCCGCAGCGCTCCCGGGCCGAGCGGGCGATCCAGCGTCTGGCCGCGCCGGTCCTGGCCGAGCACGACGCACGGCACCGGACCGAACCGGGCCAGTCCCAGCACCAGCGCGGGATCCAGCTCGCCCTCACCGGTGCCGCTGAGCGTGACCACGTCCCGGGCCGCCTCGTCGAGCAGCCGGCGGATCCCGGGCCGGTCCGGCCGGCGCGACCGGGTGATCGAGTCCCACGCGTCCGCGCCGGCCGGTGTCGGCGACTGCCCGGGCGCGGCGACCGGGATCGGCGCCCTGGCCGCGGCGAGCACGTCCAGCACCCGGGTGAGCAGCCCGGCCAGCTCGGCCGGCGCGACCACGCCGTCGAGCAGGCCGTGTGCGAACAGGTTCTCCGCGGTCTGCACGCCGGCCGGGAACTCCCCGCCGTACAGGGCGGTGTAGACGCGCGGGCCGAGGAACGCGATCAGCGCGCCCGGCTCGGCCAGCGTCAGCTGCCCGAGCGAACCCCAGGAGGCGAACACGCCGCCGGTCGTCGGGTGCCGCAGGTAGACCAGGTAGGGCAGGCCGGCCGCCTTGTGCGCGGTGACCGCCGCGGACACCCCGATCATCTGCACGAACGCGAGCGTGCCCTCCTGCATCCGGGTGCCCCCGGAGGCCGCGGCGGCCAGCAGCGGCAGCCGCAGCGCGGTCGCCCGCTCGATCGCGGCGACCAGCCGGCGCGCGGTCGCGACGCCGATCGAGCCGGCCAGGAAGCCGAACTCGGACACCACCAGCGCGACCCGGTGCCCGCCGATGCGGGCCTCCCCGGTGAGCACCGCCTCGTCGGCGCCGCTGGCCTCGGCCGCCGCACGCAGCTCGGCCGCGTACGCCGGGTCGACGGCGCCGTGCTCGGGCGGCGTGTCCCAGGAGACGAACGAGCCGGCGTCGACCGTCCGGACCAGGAACTCCCTGGCGCTGGGGCGGTCCACGCCGTCGAGCCTAGGGCGTCGGCATCGCCGGCCGGCTGACTCGACCGGGTGACAGATGTTTCCCGGGTGCCGGCAGCGCGGGAGACAGACGGTATCCCCAGTCGGCCCCACCGTCTGTTCCGATCCCGGCCGGGCCGGGTCTCTCGACAGGAGGTGGCATGCTCGCGGCGCTGCTGCTGGCCGGTCTCGTCGCCGCACCGGTGAGCTCGGCGGCACTGTTCGTGCCGGTGCGGCCGCGGCGGCGGGTGGCCGGGACGCTGGCCGGCGACCCGGCGGCTGGTGCTGGCCCTGCTCGGCACGGCGTTGCTGGCCGCGGTGGTCGCGGTGGTCCTCACCGCGCTGCACGCGACCCGGACCAACGTGATCGCCGCAACCGCCGGCCTGGTCGCGATGAGCCTGTTGTGGCTGCCGGCGACCCGGCGCTGGAACGCGCGTGCGCACCTGTGCTGGGCCGGCAGCCTGTTCCTGTTCGTCTCGTACCTGGCCTTCATCCTGCAGTGGACCCTGACCAGCGGCCTCGGCGGCTTCGGCACCACCGGCGGCGGTGGTGCTGTGGGTGCTGGAGTTCTTCGCCGCGGTGCTGGCCTGCGCGTACCTGTGGGAGCTGTGCGACGCGCTCGGCACCGAACGGTGGCGCCGGCGGATCACCCGGGAGACGCCGCGCGAGGTGCCGCCCGGCGGCCTGCCGTTCGTGAGCCTGCACGTGCCGGCCCACAACGAGCCGCCGGACATGGTGATCGAGACGCTGACCTCGCTGCTGCGGCTCGACTACCCGAACTACGAGGTCGTCGTCATCGACGACAACACCGACGACGAGGAGCTGTGGCGGCCGGTCGCCGACTGGTGCACCTCGCACGGCGTGAAGTTCTTCCACCTCGCCGACTGGCCGGGCTACAAGTCCGGGGCGCTCAACGTGGCGCTGCGCGAGTACGACCGACCCGCGGGCCGAGCTGGTCGGCGTGGTCGACTCCGACTACCAGCTCGACCCCGACTTCCTGCGCCGCTGCGCTCCGCTGTTCGCCGACGCGGGGGTCGGGTTCATCCAGGCGCCGCAGGACTACCGGGACTGGGAGCAGGCGCCGTACTTCCGCCGGCTCTACTACTCGTACAAGTACTTCTTCGCGATCTCGCAGCCGTCCCGCAACGAGCACGACGGCGCCATCTTCGCCGGCACGATGGGGCTGATCCGCCGGGCCGCGCTGGAGTCAGGTCGGCGGCTGGGACGAGTGGTGCATCACCGAGGACGCCGAGCTGTCCCTGCGGCTGCTGCGGGCCGGCTGGTCCGGGCTGCACGTGGACGAGTCGTACGGCCGCGGCGTGATGCCGCTGACCTTCGAGGCGCTGAAGAGCCAGCGCTACCGGTGGTGTTTCGGCGGCATCCAGATCCTGCGGATGCACTGGCGGTCGATGCTGCCGGGCGCGCGCACCGCCGCGAACCGGCTCCGCCCGGCGCAGCGCTGGGCGTACTTCACCGGCGCGGTGCAGTGGTACGGCGACCTGCTCGGCCTGGCGTTCTTCCTTCTCCTGCTGGTCGGAGCGGTCAACCTCGCCAGCGGCGGCGGCGAGCTGTTCCGCAAGCTGACCGCGTTCGTGGTCGCGACCGTGCCGGTGCTGGTCGCGCTGGGCCTGCTGCGCGCCGTCGCCCTGCTGCGTCGGGGCACCGGCGCCTCCTGGCGGGACGCGGTCGGCGCGTTCCTGGTCTGGCAGTCGACCGCGCTGGTCGTCGCGCGGGCGTCGGTGCAGGGGCTGTTCGCCAAGCGGGCCGAGTTCCTCCGGACGCCGAAGACGACCGACCGCACCTCGTGGTGGACGGCGATCCGGGCCAACTGGGCCGAGACCGGCCTGGCCGTGCTCGGCCTGGCCGGCATCGCCGCCGGACTGTCGCGTGTGGACACCTACGCCGGGCCGCTGCTGGCCGGGCTGCTGGTGTTCCCCACCCTCGGGCTCGCCGCCGCGCCGGTGAACAGCCTCGCCGCGCAGCGCGCGACGCTGCCGCCCGACCTCGGCGAGCGGCGACGCACCGAGTGGTTGCGGGACCGGCGGGTGCGCGGCGCGGCCGTCGGCGTCACCGCGGCCGGGACACTCGTCGGTATCGGCATCGTCGCCGCGCTGCTGTCGACCCCGAGCTCGGTGCCGGTCCAGCCGCCACGGCTCATCGGTCCGGCCCAGGGCAAGGCGACGCCGGCCGGGTCGCCGGGGCCGTCGGGCAGCCCCGGTGGGAGCCCGTCGCCCTCCGGCTCGGCGCCGGGCGGCCCGGCGAGCGCCGGGCCGAGCGCGACCGGCGGTCCGAGCGGGTCGACCGGCGCCAGCCCGACGGCGACCCCCGGACCGACCGGCTCGTCCGTGCCGCCCGCCCCGACGCAGACCGTCCCGCCCAGCAGCGCACCGGCCCCGGCGACGACCACGCCGTGACCCGTGCCCGCAGCCGGGCGGGCACGGGCCACGACTGGCCGGGCGATCAGATCGTCGGCCGCCGCGGGCGGCGACCGCGCCTTCCTCCACCGCCGCGTCCTGCTCGGTGATCGGGGCCGACTCGCGGCGGCGCGGCATCAACCACAGCGCCACGGACGAGAACGCGCAGCAGGCGATGATGTAGATGCTGATCCACGTGCTCGACCCGGTGTGGCTGAGGATCGCGGCCGCGATCAGCGGCGCCGGGCCGCCGGCGATGACGGACGCGAGCTGGTAGCCGATGCCCGCGCCGCTGTAGCGCAGGTTGGTGCCGAAGCTCTCCGCGATCAGCGCCGCCTGCGGGCCGTACTGGATGTCGTGCACGATCAGCGACACCACGATGGCGATCAGCACCAGGGCGGCTTCCTTGGTGTTGAGCAGCCCGAAGTACGGGAAGGCGAAGATCGCGGTGCCGGCGATGCCGATCGCGTACGTCTTGCGCCGGCCGATCAGGTCGGAGATGTGCCCGAACAGCGGCACCGTGATCAACCCGACCGCGGCCGCGACCAGCGTGTAGTTGAGCAGGTCGCCGCGGGACAGCCCCAGCTGCTTCGTCCCGTACGTCAGCACGAAGGTGATGAACAGGTAGAACGGCGCCTGCTCCGACATCCGCACGAACGCCGAGGTCAGGATCTCCAGCGGCTGGGTCTTGATGACCTCCCAGACCGGCATCTTGAGCACGGTCTGCTGCTTCTTCACCGCGGCGAACGCCGGGCTCTCCAGCACCCGCAGCCGCACGTACAGGCCGATGCCGACGAGCACGATGGACAGCAGGAACGGGATCCGCCAGCCCCAGCTGTTGAAGTCCTCCTCCGAGGTGTTGCCCTGCACCAGCTTGACCAGCCCGGTGGACAGCAGCAGGCCGAGCGGCACGCCCAGCTGCGGCCAGCTGGCGAAGAAGCCGCGCCGGCGCTGGTTGCCCCACTCCATCGACATCAGCACCGAGCCGCCCCACTCGCCGCCGACGCCGATGCCCTGCAGGATCCGCAGGATCACCAGCAGGATCGGGGCGGCGATGCCCCAGCTCGCCCGGCCGGGCAGCAGGCCCATCAGGAACGTCGCGATGCCCATGATCATCAGCGTCGTCACGAGGGTCGCCTTGCGGCCGATCCGGTCCCCGTAGTGGCCGAAGATCGCGGCGCCGATCGGCCGCGCGCCGAAACCGACGAACTGCACGGCGAACGACGCCAGAATCCCCGAATAGGTCGAACCGCCCGGGAAGAACACCTCCGGGAAGACCAGGGCGGCCATGGTGCCGTAGAGGAAGAAGTCGTACCACTCGATCGTGGTGCCGATGGTGCTGGCGACGACAGCGCGCCGGCGCTGGGCGATGACCAGCGGGTCCGGGGCGGTCGTAGCGGGTCCGGTCATCCCTGCCTCCAACGGGCTGATCCCCTGTGTCACCGATCCGGGACGCGCGCGATGCCCCGCACCGATCGAGGGGGTGTGACACACGACATGGCGGAACGTACTGCCGAGATCGTTGGTGTAGCGGCAACCGTGGGCCGGTAGTCGTTGGGCGGTCCGCCAGCGTCGGTGAGCGGTTGCCGGAGGCGTCGTACGGCCACCTGGCTGAATCGTTACGGTCGAGCGCGTCATCGATCCGGTGCTCGCCCGTCCGTTCCGTAGGGCGGCTCTCTGTCCACGGTGATGAATTCTGGTGGTGCGGCGCGATGTTTCCGTATTCGCGTCGAGGGTATCTGGCCGAATAGAGGCGGAACCCTGAGCGCCTTATTTCTCTTCGACTGGGAGCAGTGATGAACGCTGGCCTGGTGACACTCATTGTCATCGTCGTGGTGGCGCTTGCGGTGCTCGCGGTGCTCATGGCGCGGCGACGTCGGACCGAGGGGCTGCGCGACCGGTTCGGCCCCGAGTACGAGCGGACGATGGCCCGCGCCGGTGACCGGCGCGCGGCCGAGTCGGAGCTGGCCGAGCGCGAGCACCGGCGCAAGGAGTTCACGATCATCCCGCTGGAGCCGGCCGTGCAGACCCGGTACCAGCAGGAATGGCGGGCGACGCAGGCGAGGTTCGTGGACGACCCGCCGGGCGCGACCCGGGACGCCGACGTGTTGGTCACCCGGGTCATGCAGGAGCGCGGCTACCCGGTGGACGCCGACTTCGAGCGGCAGGCCGCGGACGTGTCGGTCGACCACCCGCAGGTGGCCGAGAACTATCGCGCCGCGCACGCCGTTTACCGCGCCAACGAGCAGGGCTTGGCCAGTACGGACGACCTTCGCCAGGCCTTCGTGCATTACCGGTCTCTCTTTTCCGAGCTCTTGGACGTCGATCGCGACGATCGTGAGGAGGCGCACCAGTGAAGGACCGCAGCGACGAGCTGAGCACCGCCGATCTGGCCGGGCAGAGCGCAGGGTCCGGGGGCGCCGACGAGCGCGCCGGGCGCGGCGAGCCTGTCGACCGGACGGGCGAACGGGACGACGCCTTTCCGGGCGATCGTTCCGCGGACGCCGACTACGCCGACGGCCGCAGCGACTACCCCGACGACCGGGTCGGCGGGATGGGCTCGGGCGGTTTCCCCGGCGGTACGCCGGCCGACCGTGCCGCCTACGCCGACGACCCCACGGCGGGAGAGGATGCGGCGGTGACCGGCGGTTCGGGCCGGTTCGCGGGCGACCCGGTCGGCGATGGCGACAACCCGGCGGTGACCGGCGACGGCTACACCGGCGACCGGGCGGCCTACGCCGAGAACGCGGCGGTGGCCGGGGACCGGGCCGGCTATGGCGACGACGTGGCCGGCGGATCGGGCCGGTTACGGCGACGACCGCGGTATCGGCCGGTGCCGCGGCCGTCGGCGACCGCGGGGTCGCCGGCGGGCGCGGGTGGACGCGGCTGCGGCGGAGCGCGATCAGCCGACCGGCGAGGTGCGCGAGCCCGGCCGCCGGCGTCGACGGCCGGGTCGGCCGGCAACGGCATGGCGGGGACCGGCGACGCCGGCCCGTTGCTGGGCGGCGCGGAGTCCGAGGGCTTCCGGGCCCGCTGGACGGACGTGCAGACCGGGTTCGTGGACGCCCCGCGCCGCTCGGTCGAGCAGGCCGACGCCCTGGTCGCCGAGCTGATGCAGCACCTGGCGAAGTCGTTCGCGGACGAGCGCGGCCGGCTGGAGAGCCAGTGGGACCGCGGTGAGGACATCCACACCGACGACCTGCGCACCGCGTTCCAGCGCTACCGCTCGTTCTTCGAGCGGCTGCTGTCGACCTGACCCACCCGCACCCGGCCCTGCCGCCTTCAACGAGGAAGGCGGCAGGGCCGCGCGCTGTCCGGCGAATGGTCGAGCACTGTCGAGCACGGCGGGTCGGCTTCGTTCTCCGGGTGAGGTGCCACAGTGGCACCACCGGAGAGAGGAACGCGACGTGACGAGGTATCTGCTGGCGGTGGACTTCCAGCCCGGGGTCGTCGACACCCCGATGTCCGAGTGGAAGCGCGAGGAGATCACGGCCCATCTCGACTACTACGAGGCGCTGCAGCAGCGAGCTGATCGCGAACGGCGAGCTCGTCGACTCGAAGGTGCTGACCGGGCCCGGACCTGGCCAAGATCGTCGACCTCGGACGGCCGCACCGCGCCGGTCGTGACCGACGGCCCGTTCCAGGAGTTCAAGGAGTGGATCGCCGGCTTCCAGATCGTGGACGTGGAGTCCGAGGCACGGGCGATCGAGATCGCGGCGCTGGTGTCGGCGGTGCCCGGGCCCGGCGGCGTCCCGCTGCAGCAGCCGATCCAGGTGCGGCAGTTGATGGACCAGGCGCCGTCCGACGCCGAGGAGATGGACGGCTTCCTGGCCCAGGTCACCGAGGCCCGATCGGCCGGAGGCGACCCGCGCTGAGGGTGCCGGTCGACGTCGAGGACCTGCTGCGCGAGCTGGCGCCGCAGGTTCTCGGCGTGCTCACCCGCCGGTACGGGGACTTCGACGCGGCCGAGGACGCCGTGCAGGAGGCGCTGCTGGCCGCGGCCGTGCACTGGCCCGCGGAGGGGATCCCGGACCGACCCCGAGGCTGGCTGATCCAGACCGCGACCCGGCGGCTGATCGACCAGCGCCGCAACGAGCGGTCCCGGACGGCCCGGGAGGACCGGGCGTTGCTGACCCAACCGCCGCCCGTCGACGTACCGGACCGGGACGACACGCTCGTCGTGCTGTTCCTCTGCTGCCACCCGTCGCTGACGCCGGCCTCGGCCATCGCGCTGACGCTGCGCGCGGTCGGCGGCCTGAGCACCCCGGAGATCGCCCGCGCGTTCCTGGTGCCCGAGCCGACGATGGCCCAGCGGATCAGCCGGGCGAAGCAGCGGATCAAGAGCTCCGGCGTCCCGTTCCGGCTGCCGACGCCGGAGGAGCGGGCCGAGCGACTGCGGACGGTGCTGCACGTCCTCTACCTGATCTTCAACGAGGGGTACGCGACCACCGCCGGGCAGGACGTGCACCGCGCCGACCTCTCCGACGAGGCGATCCGGCTGGCCCGCACGGTGCACCGGATGCTGCCGGAGGATCCCGAGGTGGCCGGCCTGCTCGCGCTGATGCTGCTGCTCGACGCCCGCCGCCCGGCCCGTACCGGCCCCGGCGGCCAGCTGGTGCCGCTGCCCGAGCAGGACCGCACCCGCTGGGATCGGGCGCTCGTGGCCGAGGGCACCGCGCTGCTCGCCGGCGCGATCGGCCGCGGCGCGGTCGGCGAATATCAGCTGCAGGCCAGCATCGCCGCCCTGCACGACCGGGCCGCCCGGGCCGAGGACACCGACTGGCCGCAGATCCTCGCCCTGTACGGGCTGCTGGACCGGATGACCGGCAACCCCGTGGTCACGCTCAACCGGGCGGTCGCCGCGGCGATGGTGCACGGTCCGGCGGCCGGGCTGACCCTGCTGGCCGAGGTCGAGGACCGGCTGTCCGGACAGCACCGGCTCGACGCGGTCCGCGCCCACCTGCTCGAGATGGCCGGCGACACCGACGCCGCGGCCGAGCACTACGCCGCCGCGGCCGCCCGCACCACCAACCTGCCCGAGCGCCACCACCTGTCCGGCCAGGTCGCCCGGCTCAGGAATCGTCCAGCAGAGTAGAGGCAGGCTTACACTCCGGCAGAGTTCGCTCACCACGGGAGCCGGCATGACGGACACGGAGCCAGCGACCGAGCCGACGCCGGTGGCAGTGCGGGTGCAGATCCTCGCGACCGAGCACTGGAGCCTGCTCGCGACCCGGCAGCTCGCCTGGACCGAGGCGTTCACCCGGGCCGGGCTGTTCCTCACGGTGCTGTCCGCGGCGGTGGTCGCGCTCGCGCTGGTCGCCCAGACGGGCGAGGACTTCTCGATGTTCGCGCTGGTGCTGCTGCCGGTGGTGCTGCTGCTCGGGCTGGCCACTTTCCTGCGGCTCGCGGAGATCAACGACGAGGACGCCTGGCTGCTGGTCGGGATGAACCGGCTGCGCCGTGGCTACCTCGACATCGCTCCCGAGCTCGAGCCCTACTTCGTGACGAGTGGCCGCGACGACCGCACCGGCCTGTTGACGACTCGCGGGCTGGACGTGATGGCCCGCATGCCACTGCCCGTGCAGGTGGTGATGAGCACCCCGGTCGTCATCGGCGTGCTGGACGCAGTGGTGTTCGGGGCGATCGGCGGGATCGTCGCCGGGGCGGCCGGGTTGTCGACCGGTCCGGCGGTGGGCGTCGGCGTGCTCGCCGGGTTGCTGCTGAGCGGACTGCTGGCAGTGGTTCCGGCCCGGCACATCGGCGCCTGGAAGACCTACCGACCGCGGTTCCCGCGGCCGGTGCATGCCTCGGCGCCTGCCCCCGGCAGCTCGGGGGCAGGCGCCAGACCTAGGCAGGGGGGAGAACCTTCCTAGGGGATGGAGGCACTACGGCACGATGCTCCAACCGAACATCATGGCGTGGTCCTCGTGGGCCAGGTTGTGGCAGTGCGCGACGTACGGTCCGACGAAGTCGCGGAAGCCGCGGTAGATGATCGTGGACTCGGAGGGGTCGAGCGCCACGAGGTCCTCGCGGGAGACGTCGTCCGGGTGGGCCGGGTCGACGTTCACCGTGACGTCCTTGTTCTCCCGCATGACGACCCGGTGCTCTTCCATGTGGAGATGGAAGGGGTGCACCCAGCCGCCACCGCCGTTGCGGATCTCCCAGAGGTTGAAGGAGTTCTTCTTCGGCGAGGCCTTGTACAGGTGGTTCAGCTTGTTCTTCAGGCTGGTCGCGTCGACCGAGGGGTCGAACTCCTTGCCGTTGACGAGCCACTCGATCTCGCCACCGACGCTGCCCCGGGTCACCTCGAAGATCAGCCGGTCGTCGAGCAGGTTCTTCCAGTTCGACGGCAGCGGCGGGATGTCCCGCAGCTTCTTGGTCGGGCCCGGCAGCACGCTGTTGTCCGGCGGCGTCGTCCCCGATCACGATCTTCATCAGCGGGATCTTGTACTTCGGGTCCGGCAGGAACCGCGACGAGTTCGACCACATGCGGCCGTCGGGCATCTTCATCACGTTGGTCAGGTAGATGACGTCGCCCTTCTTGGTGGGCGAGCCGTCCTGATACTTGGTGAAGTCGACGATGTGCTCGCGCCGCTTCGCCGGCCACAGCTCGAACGAGTCCCGGGTGAGGGCGAACGGCAGCAGGCCGCCGTCGTCGGCGATCTCGGTCCAGCGCATGGCCTGCTGGCCGTCCTCGATCCGCCACTGCCCCTGCAGATCCGCGTCGGTGGCGTAGCCGAGCTCCCGGGCGGTCTTCGGCCCGGCGGTCGAGGTCATGAGCTTGAGCTCGTAGATGCGGGCGATCGAGGCGTCCAGGAAGCGGAACCGGTACTTGCGCCGCTTGACCTCCAGCACCGGGTACGCGGTGCCGTTGATCGTGAAGACGTCGCCGACGAACCCGTGGTTGGGGAAGTGCTTGAAGAACGTCTTGCCCCACCACTCCGGGTGCGTCCTGCGGGTTGCCGGCGGCCGGGAACTCGCCACGCTCGTCGTGGATGTCCTTGTGCGTGGTCCGCCCGTCGTCCAGCCGCACGTCGTACAGCGCGAGCGGGATGTCGTACTCGACGTCGAAGCTGCCGTCGGCGTGGTTGGTCCGCACGCCCGGAAGCCGGAGGCCCTGGGTCTCGTCGCCGGCGTCGAGGTTGTTCTTCGGGTCGTAGATCGGGTAGAGGCCGACCATTCCCTTGTAGACGTTCGACCCGGTCTGGTCCATCCGGTGGTCGTGGAACCAGAAGAAGCTCTGCTTCTCCCGGTCGTCGTTGCCGGCCGGCCAGTTCAGGTAGAGGTTGTCCACAAAGGACTTGACCGGGTAGCCCTCGGCCTTGGGGCCGAACAGGTGCGAGTAGTGCGGGTTGCCGTCGCTCTCGGGCGCGGTGTGGCCGTTGTGCAGGTGGGTGAGGAACGAGTAGTCCGGCGAGCCGAAGTCCTGCCGGTCGAGGTTGAGCGGGTTCTCGTCCAGGTGGTTCTCGAACCGGACCAGCACCGGCTTGCCGTACTCGGCGTTGATCCGCGGGCCGGGGAACGTGCCGTTGAAGCCGTAGATCGTCGACGGCGGCAGCGTCCGGACGGTGCCAGCGGGGTAGGTGTTGCCGTTCGCGTCGAAGGACGACACGGGCTGGCCGAGCGCGTTGATCGGCAGGACCTGGGACGTGGTGAACGAGTGCGTCCGCACCAGCATGTCGAACTTGTAGACGATCGGGTCCGGGAACCCGATGGCGCTGGGCCAGAGCTGGTGGGTCTCGTTGCGGAGGGAGTTCTGCTGGCCGACGCCGGGGCCGGGCGGCAGCGGGAGGGCCGCGACCTCGGCCGGCGTCAGCGGCGTGGCCGCGGGCGGGATCAGCAGGGGATCGGCGAACGGGTTGAGGATCAGCGGGCTGGTCGGAAACGCCTCGATGTAGATGGAGTCCGCCAGGGCGATCGATGCGGCGCCGAAGACGCCGTCGGGGTTCATCAGCCCCCGCGCCGTCAGGGACGGCTGCATCAGCACCTTCGCCGCGCCGGCACCGACGACGGCGGCCCCCACGGCCCCCGCTCGCAGCACGTTGCGGCGAGAAATGCCGGTGCGTTCCGACTCCAGGCTTTCCTCGACATGGGTCATTACGGACAACCTCCAGTTGCGCGCGTTCCGGCGCCGACCGTTGGTGACCCGCTGGCCGGGGCTCTCCCGGGTCCGGACAGCGGCGATCGACGCTGGAAGTGAGGAAGACGCACTCAATGCCCGCGTGGCGGCATCGCCGAGGCAGGCAGGAACAAGGCGTCGCAGGTGGTCACGCCGCTGGTGGCGGCGGCTCAGCGTGCCGTCACTCGCGCATCCGGGGCCGCGGCGGTCGAGGCTCGGCCGAGCCCTCGGAACCGTCAGCCCGCCTTTGCGCTTGTTCGGGCAAGCAGAGTATGAGCGGCGCGTTCTTCCGTGTCCCACCCCCCATTTCGGCAAAGACGCACCCCAAAATTGGGGAAGAAGGCCCATGAGTCAGCTATGAATCGACGCAGGATTGCCAAGGCAACCGGTCAGTCGACGTCGGTCGGGCAGATTTCCCCGCGGCGTACTCTCCTCGCCTCATGACCGGCCCAAGCCGATCTCGAATCGGAGTGAACCCGGCACCGTGGCCCGAGCGTGGTGAGGGCGACAGAAGGAGGCACGATGAGCCAACCGGTGAAGAGCCGGCGGCCGATGGTCATCACGGTCGTCGCGGTCGTGGTAGTGATCGGACTGGTGGTGCTGCTGCTGGCGCTGTTCGGCGGCGGGGGTGGTGGCGACACCGGCGGAGGCACGGGCGGCTTCGGCTACTGACGGGCGCGGGCGGCCCCGGCTACCGACGCACGCGGCGGCTTCGGCCACCGACCCGGGTCGCCGGCACACCGGCCGTCCCGCTGAGCGCGGCGCTCAGGGCTCGAGCGCGCCGGCCCAGCGCCAGTCGCCCTGCGGCCCGAGGAACTCGACCCGGAACACGTCCTCGTCGTCGAACTCGCCGGCCGCGGCCAGCGCGGTCGGCGTGGTCGGGGAACTCCTCCTCGGCCACCACGTCGCCCATGGCGTCCAGGAAGCGATAGCGGGTCACGCCCGGACCGTACCGCCGCCGGCGGACCTCCCGGCTCCCGATGCCGGCGACGGTACGGAGACCGATGTGGCCGTCGACACCGTAGGAGCACGGCGGTCCGCGGCGCAGACTTGTCCGACGTGAGCTACCGGAATCCCTTCGCCGCGGCCGCGGACCAGTACGCCGCGGGCCGGCCGTACCACCACGCGCGGACGCTGCGCCGGGCGCTGGCGGGCCACCGACCGCGGGTCGCGCTCGACGTGGCCTGCGGAACCGGTCTGTCCACCCGCGGGCTGGCCGAGCTGGGGATCGCCGCGCTCGGCGTCGACGTCGTGCCGGCGATGGTGGCCCGGGCCCGCGCCGACACCGCGCTGCCCTACGCGGTGGCCGCCGCCGAGACACTCCCGGTCGCCGCCGGCACGGTCGACCTGGTCACCGTCGGCTCCGGCGTGCACTGGTTCGACCAGCGGCGGTTCGCCGCCGAGGCGGCCAGGGTGCTGCGGCCCGGCGGCGCGTTGCTGCTCTACGAGCACGTCGGCCCGACCCTGCCGGAGCCGGCGTTCCTGGACTGGCTGCGCGGGACGTATCTACGCCGGTTCCCGTCGCCGCCGCGGGGGCCGCTCGCGACCGAGTTTCCGGCGGCGGGTGTGTTCGTGCCGGAGCGGTCCGACCGGTGGCCGGACGACGTGGTGATGACCAGGGCGCGGTTCGCCGCCTACCTGACCACGCAGAGCAACGTCGCCGGCGAGCCGCCGGAGCGGATCCGGGCCTGGTTCGACGCCGAGCTGGCGCCGTTCTTCGCCGGCGGAGGGTCGCGGCCGGTCAGGTTCCGGGCGTCGTACCAGCTGCTGCGGCGCGGTGCAGGGGCATCCGGCCGGGCGGCTGCTCCGGGGGCGGCAGCAGCGGCTCGCGACGGGTGAGCTTGCGGGTGACCGGCTCGCCGACGGAGACGGTCAGCTGCTCGCCGGCGTGCCGCAGCCGCAGCGAGGCGTCCGCGCCGTCGCGCAGCGAGTAGGTCACCTGGTCCGGCTGCACCTCGACGGACAGCCGCATCCCCTGCCAGCGCAGGCCGAAGCACAGCCGGCTGATCCCGTCCGGCAGGGCCGGATCGAGGACCAGCTCGCCGGAGCACACCCGCAGCCCGCCGAACCCGGACACCAGCGCGATCCAGGCCCCGGCCAGCGAGGCGATGTGCAGCCCGTCGCCGGTGTTCTGGTGCAGGTCGAGCAGGTCGATCAGGGCCGCCTCGTACGTGTAGTCGTGGGCAAGCTCGAGGTGCCCGACCTCGGCCGCCAGCACGGCCTGGATGCAGGCCGACAGCGAGGAGTCCCGCACCGTGCGGCGCTCGTAGTAGTCGACGTTGCGGGCCTTGTCCTCGGCGCTGAACCGGTCGCTGTACCAGAGCATCGCCAGCACGAGGTCGGCCTGCTTGATCACCTGCCGGCGGTAGAGGTCGAAGTACGGCGCGTGCAGCAGCAGCGGGTAGTTGGCGTTGCGGTCGAAGTCCCACTCCGGCAGGTCGGTGAAGTGGTCCGACTGCGGGTGCACCTGCAGCTGCTCGTCGTACGGGATGTGCACGGCCTCGGCCGCGTCCCGCCAGGCCGTCGCCTCGGCCTCGGAGACGTCGAGCCGTTCGGCGATCTCCGGGTGCCGGCCCACCGCGTCCGCGGCCGCCGCGAGGTTCCCGGCCGCGGCCAGGTTCGTGTAGACGTTGTCGGCCACGATCGCGGTGTACTCGTCCGGCCCGGTGACGCCGACGATGTGCCACTGCCCGTCCCGGCTGTGGTTCCCGAGCGACATCCACAGCCGGGCCGTCTCGACCAGGATCTCCACCCCGCACTCGGCCTGCAGGGCCTCGTCCCCGGTGACCGTGCGGTGCCGCTCGACCGCCGCGGCGATGTCGGCGTTGACGTGGAAGGCGGCGGTGCCGGCCGGCCAGTAGCCGGAGCACTCCGCACCGCCGATCGTCCGCCACGGGAACGCGGCTCCGGCCAACCCGAGGGTCCTGGCCCGGTCCCTGGCCTGGTCGAGGATCGACCAGCGCCAGCGCAGCGCGTCCGCCGAGGCCTCCGGCACGGTGTGGTCGAGCACCGGCAGCACGTACGCCTCGGTGTCCCAGAGCGTGTGCCCGTCG
Organism: uncultured Actinomycetota bacterium; assembly: GCA_963770145.1. Taxonomy (GTDB): domain Bacteria; phylum Actinomycetota; class Actinomycetes; order Mycobacteriales; family CADCTP01; genus CADCTP01. Next base: position 542,515 of record CAVYOJ010000015.1, read on the forward strand.
TACCCGGGACCGGTCAGGCCCTTGGCCGGGATCGCCCGCCGCTCGGTGCGGGCGCCGGCCTGCAGCACGTGGAACATCCCGAACCGGACCGCTTGCTGCAGCTCCGCGTCGCCCTCGACCTCGACGTCGCCGGCGTCCCAGAACCGGTCAAGGTACGCCCGCTGCTCGGCCAGCAGCCCCTCGAAGCCCGAGAAGCGCGCGCCGGTCAGCGCGCCGACGACCTGGTCGAGCAGCGCCGGCCGGGACCGCACGCTCGACCAGCCGTACGCCAGCAGCTTGACCAGCCGCAGCCGCTGGCCGGGCTCCAGCCGGCACACGACCGTGGTGCTGGCCCGGTCCGCCATGGCCACGGTCTCGACGTCGACCCGGCCGGGCGCCTCGATCTCGTGGTTCATCCCGGCCGCCATCTGCAGGTCGCTGCGCCGGGTGCGGTGCACCAGGACGGCGCCGCTGCCGCGGACCTCGTGCTCCAGCGGCTCCAGCGGCCGTTCCAGCACCGCGGCGACCCGCGGGTCGGCGTCCCGCAGCTCCCGCGGCTGGGTCTCGTTGGCGACCAGCTCGGACTGCACGATCGCCCGGACCGGGCCGTCCACCGGCTCGACCACGTACTCGATCGCGGCGACCGCGCGCTGCGACAGCGAGACCAGCCGGGTGGACCGGACCCTGACCCGGCGGCCGGCCGGCGAGGTCCAGTCGACCGTGCGGGTCAGCGTGCCGGCCCGCATGTCGAGCACCCGCTCGTGGTCGTGCAGCTGGCCGTACCGGACGTCGAACGGCTCGTCGTCGACCAGCAGCCGGATCAGCTTGCCGTTGGTGACGTCGACGACGGTCTGCCCGGACTCCGGGTAGCCGTACCCGCTCTCCGCGTACGGCAGCGGGCGCAGCTCGTAGAGCGAGCCGAGATAGGTGCCCGGGATCCCGTGCGGCTCGCCCTCGTCCAGGTTGCCGCGCAGGCCGAGGTGCCCGTTGGACAGCGCGAACACCGACTCGGCCCGGGCCAGCCGGTCCAGGTCGAGGAACTTCTCCCGGATCGTCCACGGCTCGACCGGGAACTGGCTGCGGTCCATCAGCGCTGCACCTCCGCCAGCAGCTCGGCCAGGTCGGTGACCACGAGGTCGGCACCGTGCGCGCGCAGCTCGGCCGCGTGCCCGATCCGGTCGACCCCGACCACGCAGCGGAACCCGCCGGCCCGGCCGGCCGCGACCCCGGAGGTGGCGTCCTCGAACACCGCGGCCCGGTCCGGCCCGACCCCGAGCCGGTCGGCCGCGGCCAGGAACGTGTCCGGCGCCGGCTTGCCGCGCAGGTGCTCGGACCGCACGGTGGTGCCGTCGACGACCACCTCGACGTACCCGGCCAGCCCGGTCACGTCGAGGACCTGCCTGGTGTTGGCGCTGGAGGAGACCACCGCCCGGCGCAGCCCGGCCGCCCTGGCCGCGATCAGGTACGCCCGCGAGCCCTCGAAGACCCGCACGCCGTCCCGGTCGATCGCCCGCAGCAGCAGCTCGTTCTTCCGGTTGCCCAGGCCGTGCACGGTCTCCGCGTCCGGCGGGTCGTCCGGGGCCCCGTCGGGCAGCTCGATGCCACGGCTGGCCAGGAACGCCCGCACGCCGTCCGCGCGCGGTCGCCCGTCGACGTAGTCCGGATAGTCCGAGTCGGGGTCGAACGGCACGAACTCGCCGCCGACCCGCTCGGCCCGGTCCTTCAGGTACGCGTCGAACATCTCGGTCCACGCCCGGTTGTGCACAGCGGCAGTGTCCGTGAGCACGCCGTCCAGGTCGAACAGGCACGCAGCCACGTCGTCGGGTAACCCCAGCACCGGCACATCGTGCCCCTTCTCCGGCAGCCGGACCCGGCCGGGGCCCGACGCCCCTACTCTGAGGCCCGTGCTCGTCGAGCGGGACGGTCTCGTCGACCGGCTGCGGGGCGCGCGGGGGCGGTTCGTCGCGGTGCTGGGGGAGGCCGGGGCGGGCAAGACCGTTCTGGTGCAGGCCGCGCTGCCGGATGCGGCCTGGGGGTGGTGCGAGCCGCTGGCCACGCCGCGGCCGCTCGGCCCGTTCCGGGACATCGCCCGGGCGCTGTGGCCGGGCGAGCCCGAGCTCGGCGTGCCGGAGCTGCGGGAGCGGCTGCTGGACACCCGGACCCCGCTGGTCGTCGAGGACGCGCACTGGGTGGACGAGGCCAGCGCGGACGTGCTGCGGTTCCTCGGCCGGCGGGTGGCCGCCAACGACGGGCTGGTCGTGGTCACCGCCCGGGACGAGCTGGCCGCTGACCACCCGCTGCGCCGGGTGCTCGGCGAGCTTGGCGCGGCGGTGACCCGGCTGGAGGTGCCGCCGCTCTCGCCGGCGGCGGTGGCCGCCCTGGTGACCGGCGTCGACCCGGCCGAGGCGTACCGGCTGACCGGCGGGAACGCGTTCCTGGTCAGCCAGCTCGCCGGCGACCGGGGGGTGGCCGCGTCGGTGCGGGACTCGGTGGCGGCCCGGGTGGCCCGGCTCGGGCCGGCGGTGCGGGCCGCGGTGGAGCTGCTGTCGGTGGTGCCGGGACGGGTGCCGGTGACGCTGCTCGGACCGGACCGGCCGGCGCTGGACGAGGCGGTGCTGGCCGGGCTGCTGCGGGTGGACGGCGCGGTGGTGGAGTTCCGGCACGAGCTGGTCCGGCTGGCGGTCGAGCACGAGCTCGGCCCGGCCCGGCGCCAGGACCTGCACGCGGCCGTGCTGGACCGGCTGGAGCGGGAGCAGCCGGCGGCGGAGCCGGCCGCGCTCGCGTACCACGCCTGGCGGGCGGACCGGCCAGACCTGGCGCTGCGCAGCGAGCTGGCGGCGGCGGCCAAGGCGGCCGGGCTCGGCGCCCACCGGGAGGCGGCCGCGCACTATCGGCGGGCGGTGTCGGCGCCGCCGGCCGCGGTGCGGGATCCGGCCGGCGGCGGGCTGTGGCTGGCCCTGTCCCGGGAGGAGTACCTGATCGGGCAGGACGAGGCCGCCCTCGACGCGGCCCGGCACGCGGTCTCGCTCAGCGGCGCCGACCCGCGCCGGCGGGCGGCCGCGATCGGCTGGTTGAGCCGGGTGAGCCAGCCCGAGTCGAGGCAGCTGCGGCTGGCCGCGGAGGCCGTCGAGCTGCTGGAGCCGCTGGGGCCGTCGCTCGGAGCTGGCCGCCGCGGTGGCCCGGCTGGCGATGATCCGGATGGTCGCCCGGGACCTCGACGCGGCCGAGGCCGCCGCCCACCGGGCGCTCGACCTGGCCGCCGCGCTGACCCGCGCCGCCGCGGCGGAGCCGGCCGGGCCGGCGGACGCTCGACCAGGGCGAGCGCAGCCTGGCCGGGATCGAGGCGGCGGCGCTGCAGGCGCTCGGCGGGGCCAGGACCCTGGCCGGCCGGGAGCCGGACGCCGCGCACCTGCGCCGGGCGGTCGAGCAGGCCCGGTCCGCCGGCCTGTACGACGAGCTCGGCCGCGCGTACGCCAACCTCGTCTCCGCGGCCGGTGAGGCCAGGCTGTACGACCTCGCCGCCTCGGCCGGCGCGGAGGCGCTGGACTACTTCGTCGCCCGCGACCTCGACGGCTCGGCCGCGTACCTGCGGGCGTGGCTGGCCCGCTGCCGGTTCGAGCAGGGCCGCTGGGCCGAGGCCGAGCAGCTGGCCGCGGCCGTCCCGCGCGGGCGGGCCATCGCCGCGCTGGCCGCGGACTGCGTGCGCGGCCGGGTCCGGGCCCGGCGCGGCGACCCGGACGTCTGGCCGCCGCTGGACCGGGCGCGCGAGCTGGCCGAGCGGACCGGCTCGCTGCAGCGGATCGCGCCGGTCGCCGCCGCCCGGGCCGAGGCGCGCTGGCTGGCCGGCGAGCGCCCGGACGACGACCTGGCCGCCGCGTACGAGCTGGCGGCGGGCAAGCGGAACGCCTGGGCGGCCGGCGAGCTCGGGTTCTGGATGTGGCGGCACGGGCTGCTCGCCGCGCTGCCGGAGTTCGCGGCCGAGCCGTACCGGCTGCACGCCGGCGGCGACCCGGACGGCGCCGCGGCGGCCTGGACCCGGCTCGGCTGCCCGTACGAGGCCGCGGACGCGGGCGCGGACGCCGCGGGCGAGGACGCGGTCCGGTCCGCGCTGGCGGCGTTCACCGAGCTCGGCGCCCGGCCGGGCCGGGCGCGGGCGGCCAGGCGGCTGCGCGAGCTCGGCGTCCGGTCGATCCCGCGCGGACCGCGGGCCAGCACCGGACCGGACGGACTGACCGCCCGCGAGCGCGAGGTGCTCGCGCTGGTCCGGTCCGGCGACACCGACGCCGAGATCGCGGCCCGGCTGCACCTGTCCACCCGAACCGTCGAGCACCACGTCTCGGCCGTGCTCCGGAAGACCGGGGCGCGCTCGCGGCGCGACCTGCGGGACGCCGCGGCGCCAGATCCGGCCCGGTGAGCGTGCGGGTGTGGCGTCCGACCGCCTGGCCGCGCCGGCAATCGGAAGACGCACCCTAGGTGAACGCCGCGGCGACGCCGCGACCCCGCCCGGCCGCACGCGGTGGACCCGATTCGGCACAGCGGCCAGCATCGCCGTGCTGCACGAGCGGCATCGTGCAGCGCACCCGGTTCACGCTCGGCCGACGCTGCGCTACCGGACGCAGACCAACGCCGAGGTGGAGGACTGCGTGCGCGGGCCGGCGAACACCTACCACGACGCCGCGACCGGCCGGCTGCGGGCGCCGCGGGGCTACCGCAACGACGCGCCGACCGAGGACCGGCTGCTGACGACGCTGCAGAGACGAGGTGACCGGTGGTACGTGGTGGCGGCAACCGGGCGAGGCGACGTGACGTGCTGAGGCGGGCCGGTCTCGTGCTGCTCGCCGCCGCGCTGCTGGCCGGTATCTCGGCCGGCATCGCCGGCCCGGCGTACGCGCGACCCGAGCGTGATCGGCGACGGCAGCATCGTCGGCGACGGCGACTACATCGGCTCGGCCAACCCCGACCCGGGCGAGGTCCAGGCCACCGCCGGGCACGCCCAGGACGACGCGTGCGCACCGGTGGCCGGCGCGGTCACCGCCACCGACGCGGCCGACGCGCAGAGCCGGCTGGTCGGCCAGACCCCGACCGGCGACGGGCAGTGGACCTACGTGCTCTGCGCCGGCAGCAAGGACGACGCCGACGCGCTGGCCCGGCTCTACCCGGATGTGCAGCGGGCCAAGGCGCACTGCGCCGCCGCCGCGAACGCCTGCGTGGTCGTGGTCGTCTGGTCGCCGGCGGACCGGACGCCGCCGCGGCGGGCGCAGGACCCGCCGTCCCGGCTCGGCGCGTTCGACCACTGGCTGGACTTCACCCCGGAGCTGACCACCAGCCCGACGTACCGGGACGCGCTGATCGCGCAGCTGCCGACCTGGGTCTGGGACCGCAACACGGCCGACGTGCGCGGGATCTGCCTGCCGATCTACGGCGGGGTGTGCGGGTTCGCGGTCCGGCTCGGCACGAAGTGGAAGACCGAGGGCAGCACGTTCTGCCACGGCCGGGGCCGCGAGTATCACCCCGGCCGGGACGACCCGCGCTCGGCCTCGGACTGCAGCTGGACCTACCACAACTCCGGCACGTACGGGATCCAGGGCTGCAAGAACTGGCTGGTCGTGGTCTGGCGGCTGCCCTGGTACATCCCGATCGTGTTCCCGCTCGAGGTCTGCCACACCGACCAGGTCGGGGTCCAGGAGGCACAGATCCTCTCCGGACAGCCGCCACGGTGAACAATGGGTGGCCAGACCGTACGGGCGCGATCCGTCTAGTCCGGGAGGCCAGACCCATGGATGCCGTCACCACCCCGCCGGCGCCGGCCAACGAGCCGATCCGCAACTACGCCCCCGGTAGCGCCGAGCGGGCGTCGCTGGAGGCCAAGGTCAAGGAGCTGTCCGGCGAGCAGGCCGAGCTCACCGCCACGATCGGCGGGGTCGAGCGGATGGCCGGCGGCGACCGGTACGACGTGGTCCAGCCGCACCGGCACGCGGCGGTGCTCGGCAGCTCGGCCGAGGCCACCGACGCCGACGTGGCCGCCGCGGTGGACGCCGCGCTGGCGGCCGGGCCGGCCTGGCGCGACCTGCCGTTCGACGAGCGGGCGGCGGTGATCCTGCGGGCTGCCGAGCTGCTGTCCGGGCCGTGGCGGGACACCCTGAACGCGGCCACGATCCTGGGCCAGTCGAAGTCGTCGTTGCAGGCCGAGATCGACGCGGCGGCCGAGTTCATCGACTTCCTCCGCTTCAACGTGCACTTCGGCCGGCAGGTGCTGGCCGAGCAGCCGCGCTCGAGCGCCGGCGTGTGGAACCGGATGGACCACCGCCCGCTGGAGGGCTTCGTCCTGGCGATCACGCCGTTCAACTTCACCGCGATCGCCGGCAACCTGCCGCTGGCGCCGGCGCTGATGGGCAACACCGTGGTCTGGAAGCCGTCGCCGACCCAGCAGCTGGCGGCACACCACACGATGCGGCTGCTGGAAGCGGCCGGCCTGCCGCCCGGCGTGGTCAACCTCGTCACCGGCAACGGCCGGGCCGTCTCCGAGGTCGCGCTGCCCCACCGGCAGCTGGCGGGGGTGCACTTCACCGGCTCGACCGCGACGTTCCAGAAGCTCTGGTCCACCGTCGGCAGCAACCTGTCCGGCTACGCCGGCTACCCGCGGCTGGTGGGCGAGACCGGCGGCAAGGACTTCGTCGTCGCGCACCCGAGCGCCGACCCGGCCGCGCTGGTCACCGGGCTGGTCCGGGGCGCATTCGAATACCAGGGGCAGAAGTGCTCGGCCGCCTCCCGGGCGTACCTGCCACGGTCGCTGTGGGAGGGCGGCCTGCGCGACCGGCTCGTGCAGACCACCGAGACGATCGAGTACGGCGACGTCACCGACCTGTCGGTGTTCGGCGGCGCGGTCATCGACCGCCGCTCGTACGACCGGCTGGCCGGCGTGCTCGGCCGGCTGCGCTCCGACGCCGCGATCGAGGTGCTCACCGGCGGGCGGTCCGACGACAGCGACGGCTTCTTCGTCCAGCCGACGGTGGTGACCAGCACCGACCCGACCCACGAGGTGTTCAGCACCGAATACTTCGGGCCGATCCTCGGCGTGCTGGTCTACGACGACGCCGACTGGTCCTCGATGCTGGCGCAGGCCGCCGACGTCGCGCCGTACGCGCTGACCGGGTCGGTGTTCGCCACCGACCGCGGCGCGATCGCCGAGGCCGACCGGGTGCTGCGCTACTCGGCCGGCAACTTCTACGTCAACGACAAGCCGACCGGGGCGGTGGTCGGGCAGCAGCCGTTCGGCGGCGCCAGGGCCAGCGGCACCGACGACAAGGCCGGCTCGATCCTCAACCTGCAGCGCTGGGTATCGCCGCGCACGATCAAGGAAAACCTCAACCCGCCGACCGACGTGCGCTACCCGCACCAGGGATAGGGTTCGTCCCCGTGGACGGGGACCGGCGGTTCGGTGAGGAGGGCGGGCGGCTGTCGTACGGCAGCTACCTGCGCGTTCCCGAGCTGCTCGACCAGCAGGTCCCGATCGCCGACCCGCCGGCCCACGACGAGCTGCTGTTCATCACCATCCACCAGGTCTACGAGCTGTGGTTCAAGCTCCTGCTCTGGGAGCTCGGCGACGCCAGGGACCGGATGCTCGCCGGCGAGGACTACCTGCCCCGGCTGCGACTGCAGCGCGCGCACGCGGTCGAGCGGGTGCTCATCGAGCAGGTCGACGTGCTGGAGACGATGACCCCGCAGGACTTCCTGGCCTTCCGCGCGTCGCTCGCACCGGCCAGCGGGTTCCAGTCGGTGCAGTTCCGCGAGATCGAGTTCCTGTCCGGGGCCAAGGACCCGGCGTACGTGGCCAGGCTGCACGACGCGTCGCCGGTCGAGCAGGACCGGCTGCGCCGCCGGCTGGCCGAGCCGACGCTCTGGGACGGGCTGCTCGCGCTGCTGGCCAAGGCCGGCTTCGACGCCTCCACCGAGGACTCCCGGCGGGCGGCGCTGATCGCGGTCAGCCGCGACCGGGGCGCGTACGGGCCGTTGTGGGACGTGGCCGAGGCGCTGGTCGAGCACGACTCGATGTGGGCGCGCTGGCGGTCCCGGCACGTGCTGATGGTCGAGCGGCAGATCGGCCGGAAGTCCGGCACCGGTGGCTCGACCGGCGCGCCGTACCTGCACGGGCGCATCGGGCTTCGCTTCTACCCCGAGTTGTGGGATCTTCGCTCGGCGCTCTGAGCCGGTCGGTGCACATCCGGACATAAGCCGCGTACAAGAATTTCTTCGCCAACCCTTCCAATCTGACCACAGATGCGCTTATCCTCTGTGCGCCATCCGGTACGCGCTCCCGGTGGGGAGGGCGACGATCATGGAGGTCACACCTTATGTCCGGCCAGATCAAGGTCGACTTCAGCTCCCTGGCGGAGCTTCAGAGCCAGGTCAGCTCGGCCGCGCAGAAGATCCTCACCGAGATCGAGGACATCAAGCGGACCGTGAACGGCACCCAGGCGTACTGGGAGGGTGCTGCGCGGGACCAGTTCGGTGTGCGCTACGCGCAGCTGGAGACCGCCCAGAAAAACGTCCAGGAGGCCATCGGTCAGTTCGGCGACCTGGTCGGCCGGGCCAACCAGGCTTACAGCGAGGCCGAGACCAAGATCAAGGGCATGTTCTAGATCTTCGCCACTTCACTTCTCACGGAGGAAATGACAATGCCTAGCGGCTTCAACGTCACGGCGGAGACCCTGCAGGCCGACGCCACCCGCATCGCCACCGGCGCCAGCAACATCGAGGGGCACCTTGCGTTCCTGCAGAACGCCGTGTCCAGCGTCGTCAACTCGGGCTGGATCGGTCGGGCAGCGCAGTCGGCCGCCGCCCTGCACGAGAAGCTCGACAGGGCCGGTCGCGACGTGAAGGAGAGCACCACGTTCTTCTCGCAGTCGACCGACACGGCCGCGAAGAACTACGCGCAGCGCGAGGACGAGGTGCGTTCCGCCTTCTCCGGCGGCTGATCACCGAATGGCCCAGGGCCGGCCGCCGTCCCGGGCGGTCGGCCCTTGCCGTGCCGCGGACCTTCCTTGGCGGCAGATGCGGGCACTGCTGGACTCGCTCGACGGTCACGCGTGAGGACGGACCCTAGAGCCAGCCGTTGCGGCGGAAGCCGCGGTAGAGGACCAGGCAGATGAAGGCGATCACGAGCAGCGTGGCCGGATAGCCGTACCGCCAGGCCAGCTCGGGCATGTCGCGGAAGTTCATGCCGTAGATGCCGGCGACCGCGGTCGGGATCGCCAGGATCGCCACCCAGGCCGAGATCCGGCGCATGTCCTCGTTCTGCTCCACCGTCACCTGGGCCAGGTTGGCCTGGATGATCGTGGTGAGCAGCTCGTCGAACGAGCCGATCTGCTCGGTGACCCGGGCGAGGTGGTCCTCGACGTCCCGGAAATACTCCCGGATCTCCGGGTGCACCAGCCGCACCGGCCGCTCGGACAGCGTGCGCAGCGGCGCCTGCAGCGGCGCGACCGACCGGCGCAGCTCCAGCACCTCGCGCTTGAGCACGTAGATCCGCTCGGCGTCCCGCTTGGACCGGCCCGGCCCGCCGAACACCGCGCTCTCCACCGCGTCCACGTCCAGCTGCATGCTGTTCGCCACGCCCAGGTAGTCGTCGACGATCCGGTCCATGATCGCGTGCAGCACGGCCGACGGCCCCAGCGCGAGCCGCTCCGGGTCCTGCTCCATCGACCGGCGCAGCCCCTGCAGCCCGCGTGGCTCGCCGCGGCGGACCGTGATCACGAAGTCGCGCCCGACGAAGACCGAGATCTCGCCGGTCTCGACCACCTCGACGTCGACGGCCGGCGACGCCGGGTGCACGTACCGGACGGTCTTGAGCACCGCGAACAGCGTGTCCTCGTACCGGTCGAGCTTCGGCCGCTGGTGCTCGGCGTACAGCGCGTCCTCGACGGCCAGCGGGTGCAGGTCGTAGCGCTCGGCCAGCTCGGCCAGCTCGGTCGCGTCCGGGTCGTGCAGGCCGAGCCAGACGAAGCCCTCGCCGGTCAGCCGGACCTCGTCGATGACGTTCGGCTCGCACCGGCCGGGCCGGCGGATGCCGTCGACGTACACGCCGCAATCGATCAGCGTGGCGGCGCGGTCCCGCACCGGGACGACCGGCGCAGCCGCGGCCCGGGCCAGCCGGCGGGCCGGGCGCAGGTGCGGGGAGCGCAGGTGCGGAAGCATGGACACGGCAGGACTCCTGGAGCGCGCGGGAGGGATCGGCGGGGTGCGCGCCCCGCGGCAGGATCGCCGGTCGGGCTGGAAGCGGCCGTGCTCAGCCGCGTGGCCCGGCGGGAACCGGATGCGGGACGCGGCTGGTACTGCAGGGGCGGTCGTTGCGCACCGCGTCACCTCCTCGGGTCCGGGCCGGGGCGAGCCTCAGCTGGCCCGACGCCCGAATGTACCCGCTGCAACAAAATTTGTCCCGGATACGGCGGATGAACGGGTCAGCGCGGCGGAAGCACGCCCCAGCCGGACAGCGCGTCCAGCAGCCCGTCGGTGACCGGCAGCGCCGCGAGCTCGGTCGCGCCGACCCAGCGGGCCTCGTCGGCGTCGTCCCCGGCCCGCAGCGTCCCGCCGGTGACCGTGCAGGCAAGGTCGTCGATCACGTACGTGACCCCGCCGGGTCCGGGCCGCTCGACCCGGCCGACGAGGCGGTCGGCGGCGACCGCCAGCCCCGTCTCCTCGTACGTCTCCCGGACGGCGGCCGCGGCGGCGTCCTCGCCGGGCTCGCACCGCCCGCCGGGCAGCGACCACAGCCCGCGCCCGGGCTCCTGCCCGCGCCGGATCAGCAGCAGCCGGCCGTCACCGTCGACCACGATCGGCGCGCCGCGCCCGCGCACGCCACCCGGGGCGGTCACCGGCGCGACCGCGGGGGCGACGGTGGAGGCCCGCACGACCAGGGCGGTGGCCAGCTCGACGTGGTAGGCGTCCGGGTCGCGACCGGCGATCAACGCCTCCAGCAGCTGGGTGGCGACCCGGCCCATCTCGGCCAGCGGCTGGCGCACCGTGGTCAGCGGCGGCGCCGCCCAGCGGGCGATCGGCAGGTCGTCGAAGCCGACCACGGACAGGTCGCGCGGGACCACCAGCCCGGCCACCCTGGCCGCCTCGATCGCCCCGAACGCCTGCTCGTCGCTGCCGGCGAACACCGCGGTCGGCCGGTCCGGCAGGGCGAGCAGCGCGCTGGCCGCGTCGTACCCGCCGGCGTGCCGGAAGGTGCCCTCCCGGACCAGCTCCGGGTCGAACGGCAGCCCGGCCGCGTCCAGCGCGGCCCGGTAGCCGTCGATCCGGGCCCGCCCGCACAGCACGCCGGCCGGCCCGCCGATCACCGCGATCCGCCGGTGCCCGAGCTGGGTCAGGTGCCGGGTGGCGGCGAGCCCGCCGCCCCAGTTGGTCGCGCCGACGCTGGGCACGTCCGGGTCGGGCAGGTCGACCGGGTCGATGACCACGCACGGGATCCCGGCCCGCTGGAAGACCCGCTTCTGCGCCGAGGTGAACTGCGAGGTGACCACGATGACGCCGGCCCGCCCGGACGCGGCCATGTGCTCCGCCCAGGTCGCGGCGGCGGCGCCGGCGGGCATGGTCGAGACCACGATGTCGAGCTCGGAGCCGGTCACCCCGCGGATGATCTCGACCGCCCATTCGCTGTCGAGCGCCCGCATGACCAGCCCGACCGACCGCGACCGGCCGCGGCGGCGGCCCGGCCGGCTGTAGTTGTGCTGCTCGAGCAGCTGGCGTACCCGCTCCCGGGTCGCCGGGGCGACGTCGTGCCGGTCGTTGACGACCTTGGACACGGTGGCCAGGGAGACGCCGGCCGCGGCGGCGACGGAGCTGAGCGTGGTACGCGATCCGGCCGGCTGCACGCCGCCAGCGTACCGGCCGTTCGAGCCGAGTTTCGGAAACTTGTCGAGCGCGGCGCTGATCGCGCCGCGTGACCGCCCGCCCGGAGGCGTTGACATCCGCGAGAAGAGGCTCCTACGGTGCCGGATGACCGATTAACAAGCTCGAAACTTTCGAGATCTCGATCGGCACTCTGGAGGCCCTCCATGCGACGACCCTCCGCACTCGGCGCGCTGCTCGCCGGACTCCTCGGCGCCACTCTCGTGGCCGGGCCGCTGACCGCCCCGGCGACCGCCGCACCCCGCGTGCCCGACCCGACCACCTCGACCCTCCGCCAGCTGGCCGCGCACACCGGCATGCGCGTCGGCACCGCGGTGGACACCTCGGCGCTCGCCGCCGACGCGACCTACCGGGCCGCGGTGGGCGCGGAGTTCGACACGGTGACCCCGGAGAACGTGATGAAGTGGGAGGTGGTCGAGCCCGAGCAGGGCCGCTTCGACTTCACCCAGGCCGACACGCTCGTCGCGTTCGCCCGCGCGCACAAGCAGAAGGTCCGCGGCCACACGCTGGTCTGGCACAACCAGCTGCCGGCCTGGCTGACCTCCCGGGACTGGACCGCGGCCGAGCTGCGGCCGGTGCTGCGGCAGCACATCCTGACCGAGGCCGGGCACTTCCGCGGCCGCATCTGGGCCTGGGACGTGGTCAACGAGGCCTTCAACGAGGACGGCACCCTGCGGGACACGCTCTGGCTGCGGGTGCTCGGCCCCAGCTACATCGCCGACGCGTTCCGCTGGGCCCACCAGGCCGACCCCAAGGCGATCCTGTTCTACAACGACTTCAACATCGAGGGCGTCAACGCCAAGAGCGACGCGGTCTTCGCGCTGCTGACCCAGCTGCGCGCGCAGGGCGTGCCGGTCCAGGCGGTCGGCGCGCAGGGCCACCTCGACACGCAGTTCCCGATCCCGACCGGCATCGTGCAGAACCTGCGCCGGTTCGCCGACGCGGGCATGGACAGCGCGATCACCGAGGCCGACGTGCGCAGCGTGCTGCCGGTCGACGCCACCGAGAGCGCGGCCCAGTCGGCCGGCTACAGCGCGATGCTGCAGGGCTGCCTGCTCGTCCGGCGCTGCCTGTCGTTCACCGTCTGGGGCTTCACCGACAAGTACCAGTGGGTGCCCGGCGTCTTCGCGGGCGAGGGATCGGCCGCGCTGTGGGACGAGAACTTCCAGCCCAAGCCGGCGTACGACCAGGTGCGCATCGACCTCGCGCTCGCGCCGTCCGGACGGTCGCGCGGCTGACCACCCGTACCCGGGCCCGGGCGGCCGTCGCCGCCCGGGCCACTCGGCAGATCTCCGGGAGGACCCATGACCGGACGCCCGACCCGCTCGCTGCGCCGTGGCGCAGCGCTGCTCGCCGCCGGCCTCGCCGCCGTCGGCCTCACCGCGGCCGCCCCGGCCGCCTGCCGCCGCGCCGGCCGCCTCCGCCGCGCCGGCGCCGGCCGTCGCCGCCGACCACGGCGGCCGCTGCGCCAACGGCTACGTCGGCCTCACCTTCGACGACGGCCCCAGCGCCACCACCGACCAGCTGCTCGCCGCGCTCGCCTCAGACCACCTGCGGGCGACGATGTTCGACCAGGGCAACAACTCCGAGGCCAACCCCGACCTGGTCCGGGCCGAGCGGCGGGCCGGGATGTGGATCGGCAACCACACCTTCACCCACCCGCACCTGACCCAGCTGGGCGAGCCCGGCACCTTCGAGGAGATCACCAGCACCCAGTGGGTGCTGCGCGACCTCACCGGCCGGGAGCCGACGCTGTTCCGGCCGCCGTTCGGCGAGACGAACGACCAGGTCCGCGCCGACGAGGACCGCATCGGCGTGCTCGAGGTGCTGTGGACGGTCGACTCGCAGGACTGGAACGGCGCGACCGTCGACCAGATCGTCGCCGCGGCGCACACGCTCCAGCCCGGCGGCATCATCCTCATGCACGACTGGCCGCCGAACACGATCCAGGCCGTCCCGCTCATCGCCCGGGACCTGGCCGCGCGCGGGCTGTGCCCCGGCCGCATCGCGTACACGCCGCGGGACATCCCGTTCGGCAGCCAGGTCTTCCACGCCGTCGCCGTCCGGCCCTGACCGGCAGGGAGGAGATCCGATGATCCGCGCCAAGTCCGCGCTGGCCGCGGCCGGCGCCCTGGTGCTGGCCGGCGCGCTGGCCGCCGGCGTCGCGCACGCCGCCGGCCCGCCCGACCGGCCCGCCGCCACTCATCCGGCCCCCACCACCTGGGTGGGCAGCTGGGCCAGCGTGCCGACCACGGTGCCGCCCGCCAGCGACACCGTGTTCAGCGACCAGACGATCCGGCAGACCGTGCACCTCAGCATCGGCGGCGGCACGCTGCGGGTGCGGTTCAGCAACGAGTTCGGCACCGCGCCGCTGGTGATCGGCGAGGCGCACGTCGGCCGGGCCGCGGGCACCGAGCCGAGCCGCTCGGTGGCGCCGGGCAGCGACCGCCGGCTGACCTTCGCCGGCCACGTCTCGGCCACCGTCCCGGCCGGGGCGCCGCTGCTCAGCGACCCGGTCCGGCTGGCGGTGCCGGCCGGCGCCGACCTGGTGGTCAGCCTCTACCTGCCGCGAGCCGACGAAGGCGACGACCACGCACGCGTTCGCCTTCCAGGACAACGTGGTCGCCGCCGGGAACGTGACCGGCCGCCGTACGGTCACCCCGACCGCGACCTTCCAGCAGTGGTGGTTCCTGTCCGGGGTGAGCGTGGCCGCGCCGGCCCGGGCACGGCGCCATGGTCGCGCTCGGCGACTCGATCACCGACGGCGCCAACACCACGCCGAACCGGAACGCCCGCTGGCCGGACGTGCTGGCCCGGCGGCTGCAGTCCACCCCGGACCTGCGTGGGCTCGGCGTGCTCAACGAGGGGATCAGCGGCAACCGGCTGCTGCACGACCCCAACCCGCTGCCCGGCTCGGGCGCCGACGCGTTCGCGGCCCAGTTCGGCGAGAGCGCGCTGCGCCGGTTCGACCGGGACGTCGGCGCGCAACCGGGCGCCCGCTACGTCGTCGTCCTGCTCGGCGTCAACGACCTCGGCCACCCCGGCACGATCGCGCCGGAGTCGGAGCGGGTCACGCCGGCCGACCTCATCGCCGGCTACCAGCAGGTCATCGCCCGCGCCCACGAGCGGGGGATGCTCGTGTTCGGCGGCACGATCACGCCGTTCGCGAACGACACGTTCGGCTTCGACACGCCGGCGAACCGGGCCGCCCGGCTGGTGGTCAACCGCTGGATCCGGACCAGCGGCGGGTACGACGGCGTGATCGACTTCGACGCCGCGCTGCGCGACCCGGCCGACCCGGAGCGGATCCGGCCCGAGTTCGACAGCGGCGACCATCTGCACCCGAACGACGCGGGGGCGGCGGCGTTGGCGCCGCGGTGCCGTTGCGGTTGTTCCGCTGAGAGAGCGGATCGGCGGCGGGCCCTGGCGGCCCGCCGCCGACCGTGCGTCATGGGAGGGCTTCGTCGCCGAGCGCGGGGGTAAAGCTTGACTTGACGTGGACGGATCCGAGCGGGAACCGTGAGGGGCCGGGTCACCGGCGCGTGTGCTGGTCCCGGCGCAGGTACGTACCGTAGGCTGTTTGCTACTGACGGGGACGTGCGCTGCAGGCACAGTCCGGAGGTATGGCTGACGTGAACTTGAACAAGACGAGCGGCGCCCACAGCGCCCTGGTCCTGCTCATCGCCGCGCCGAGCGTGCTCGCCGCGGAGGTGCACGCGTGAACGCGGTCAGGGGCATCGCGGCCGGCTTCGTCATCCTCGTCCTGGTGCTCGCCGTGATCGCCGGACTGTCGACCGGCCAGGGCCGCGAGGTCTTCGACAACGTCGTGGCCGCCGGGTCGACCACGCTGCAGTGGGCCGGCGGACCAGATCGGGAATCTGTCGGACCTGCTCAGAACCCGGGGGAACAGCTTCCGGTCGCTCATCGCCGGTGTCGTGGTCTTCGCCGGACTCGTGCTGTTCGTGCCCGTACTTCCGCAAGTCGCCGACGTCGATCCTCATCCTCGGTGTGATCGCGGCGCTGACGGCGTGGGTGCTCTACGACCCGACGATCCTCCCGTCGACGGCGTGAGGGCGGCCGTCATGACGAGCACGTCCGCCACCGGCACGCTGCCGGTCCGGTAGGTCTCGGTGGCCGATCCGTCGAAATACCTGCTCCCCATGGAGCGGGTGGCGATCAGCACGCGGCGGCACTGGGCCTTCCTGGCGGCCGACACCCTCCAGGCGATCGTGCTGCTCGCTCATCGGCGTGCTGCTCGCCCGGATCCTCAACGGGGTCGACTTCGTCGGGACCGTGCTGATCTGGTTCTGCGTGTTCGTGTTCGCTGCGCTGGGCCTGGAAGATCGCCGACTGGTACAACGAGACGCTCATCGTCACCGACAAGCGACTGCTGCTGCTGACCGGAATCTTCTACCGGAACGTGGCGATCATGCCGCTGGTCAAGGTCACCGACCTGACCTACCACCGGTCCGCGAGCGGGATGACGTTCGGCTACGGCAAGTTCGTCGTGGAGAGCGCCGGCCAGGACCAGGCGCTGTCCACGATCGACTTCGTGCCGCACCCGGACCGGCTCTACCAGCAGATCTCCGACCTGCTCTTCGGCGGCGACAAGGGCGCGCCCGGGGCACTGGTCACCACGGCCCAGCGGATGGCCGAGGAGGAGAACGAGCAGCTCGCCCGGCGCCGGTTCCGGCGGCGGTTCGCCCGCCGGCGGCCCACCGACCTGCCCGACGAGCGGCCCGCGAGCGGCCCGGTCCCGTCCCAGCTGGACGCGATCCTGGCCGACCGCGACACCTTGCTGGCCGACCAGGACGACCGCGACTGGGACGAGCGCGACTGGGACCGGCCGTCCGGTCAGCGCAACGGCCCGCCCGGGCCGGGCTACCGGTCCCCGTACGAGCCGCCGTCCTACGACCGGCCGCCGTCGTACGGGCCGCCGCCGTCGTACGGGGAGCGGGACTGGGACGAGCAGCCGTACGGGCGCCCGTCCGACCCGACCGCGCAGCTGCCGCAGATCCACCAGCCACGCCGCGGGGACAGCTCGGGCCGCAACGAGGCGGTCCGCCCGGAGGAGCCGCTGCCGCCGCCGCGCCGGCCCCGGGACTCGCCGCAGTCGGGGCCCGACCCCGCCGACGACTGAACACCCTGGCGGGGAGTCGGCCCGCTCGGGCCGTACCGTCTCCGGCGGGATGCTCATCGACCTGCACACGCACTCGACCGCCTCGGACGGCACCGACACGCCCGCCGAGCTGGTCGTCATGGCCCGCGAGGCCGGGCTCGACGTGGTCGCGCTGACCGACCACGACACCACGGTCGGCTGGGCGCCGGCGGCCGCCGCGTTGCCGGAGGGGCTGACGCTGGTGCGCGGGCTTGAGCTGTCCTGCCGGTGGAACCCGCCCGACGGCAGCCGGTCGACCGAGCTGCACCTGCTCGGCTACCTGGTCGATCCGGCGCATCCGGAGCTGGCCGCGACGCTGGACCGGCTGCGTACCAGCCGGCTGGACCGGGCCAGGCGGATGACCGAGCGGATGGCCGCGGCCGGGGTGCCGGTGCGCTGGGAGCGGGTCGCCGAGCTGGCCGCGGGCGCCTCCGCGGGCCGGCCGCACATCGCCAGGGCACTGGTCGAGGCGGGCATCGTCGACTCGGTGGACGAGGCGTTCGCGACGCTGCTCAGCTCCCGCTCGCCGTACCACGAGCCGAAGGAGGACCTGGACGCGCTGATCGGCGTGCGGCTGGTGCTCGCGGCCGGCGGCGTGCCGGTGTTCGCCCACCCGCTGGCCCGGATGCGCGGTCGGGTGGTCGGCGACGACGCGATCCGGGCGATGGTCGGGGCCGGGCTGGCCGGGCTCGAGATCGACCATCCCGACCACACCCCGGCCGACCGCGAGCACCTGCGGGCGATCGCGGCCGAGCTGGGGCTGCTGGTCACCGGCTCGAGCGACTACCACGGCACCAACAAGCGGGTGCGGGTCGGCGGGGGCGGCAGCACGGCGCCGGACCAGTACGAGAAGCTGCTGTCGCTGGCGACCGGGGCGCCGGCGCTGACCGGCTGACCGGCCGATGGACCCGCGGTTCTTCGGCGAGGCCTTCGTCACGCTGTTCGTGATCATGGACCCGCTCGGCACGATCCCGGTCTTCCTCGGGCTGACCGGCGGCTTCACGATGCGCGGCCGGGCCCGCGCGGCCGGCCTGGCCGTGCTCGTCTCGCTCGGCGTGATCGTCTCGTTCGCGCTGTTCGGCCAGCAGATCCTCGACTACCTCGGGATCGGCATCCCGGCCCTGCAGGGCGCCGGCGGGCTGCTGCTCCTGCTCGTCGCGCTGGACCTGCTGACCGGGCGGGCCGAGGACCCGCAGCGGGTGCAGGACGTCAACGTGGCGCTGGTGCCGCTGGGCACGCCGCTGCTGGCCGGTCCCGGTGCGATCGTGGCGACCATCGTGTTCGTACGGCGGGCGGACGGCGTGCCCGACTACGTCGCCCTCGCGCTGGCGATCCTGGCCGTGCACCTGGCCCTGTTCCTGGCGCTGCGGTTCTCCGGCGGCATCATCCGGGTGATCAGGGACAGCGGGATCGTGCTGGTCAGCCGGATCGCCGGCCTGCTGCTGTCGGCGATCGCGGTGCAGCTGGTGGCCAATTCCATCCTCGGGTTCATCGCCGAGGCACGCTGACCGGCCCGGTGGATGTCGGGAACGTCCGGTCTGCCGCGAGGTCTACCGTTGGCGTCGTGAACCGCTTCCTCACCGTCGCCGCCGGGACCGCCGGCGCCTGCCTGGCCCTGCTGGTCGCGGCGCCGGCCGCGCACGCCGACGCGGTCGACGACGCGGTGAACGGGCTGCGGTCCGCCTCGGTCTACGTGGCGCCCGGCGTCACCGAGCCCGAGATCGACGTCGACGCGGTCACCCAGGCCATCGGCAGCCAGCCGATCAAGATCGCGGTGCTCCCGGCCGACGAATTCGGCAGCACCTCCAAGGCGTTCAGCGCCTCGGAGCAGATCGGCCGGACGCTGGCCCCCGACTCGCCGCTGACCGTGGGCGTCGTCGCCGGCAACAACTTCAACGCGTCCTCCTCGCAATACTGCGCGGGTGCCGCGAGCGCGGTCGCGCAGCGACTCGGTCGAGGCCAACAAGACGCAGTTGCAGCAGACCAACGACGTGACCAGCCACGATCCAGTCGTTCGTGACCGGGCTGCAGTCCCGCCCGGTGTCCGGCAGCTCGGCCTGCCAGGGCAGCTCGGCCGCGGGCGCCTCGGACGCGACCGACAACTCCGGCGGCAGCAGCGCGGTGCCCTGGGTGCTCGGCGGGATCGGCGTGGTCGGCGCCGGCGGTGTCGGCGCCTGGGTGCTGTCAGCCGGAAGCGGCGCCGGCAGAAGGAGATGGAGGGCCGCCGGGCCGAGGTGCTCTCGCTCTACGACCGGCTCGGCGCCGACGTGCAGAACCTCAACCCCGGCGACGACCCGGTCGCCCGGCAGGCGCTCGTCGACGCGGCCGAGCGCTACACGGCGACCGGCTCGCAGCTGTCCCACGCCGACACCCACGCCGAGTTCGACGTGGCCCGGCGGACGGCGCTGGAGGGCCTGCAGGCGGCCCGCACGGCCCGCACGAAGCTCGGTCTCGACCCCGGGCCGGACCTGCCGCCGATCGCCCCGTCGTACGGGGAGCAGCTGACCAAGGCGCAGCAGGTGCAGGTGGGCGACAAGTCCTACCAGGGCTACCCGGAGTACACGCCGGGCGCGCCGTACTACTACGGCGGCGGAGGCGGTTACCCCGGCGGGTGGTACTCGTTCCCGTTCTGGGAGACGGTGCTGCTCGGCTCGGTGCTGTCCGGCGGGTTCGGTGGCGGCTGGGGTGGCGGCGGCTACGACGCCGGCTACGACCGCGGCTACGACGCCGGCCGGGACGACGCGCAGGACTCCGGCTCGGACTCAGTCCGGTGGCGGCGGCGACTGGGGCGGCTGGTCGGGCGGTGGCGGCGACTGGGGCGGCGGCGGTGGCGGCGACTGGGGCGGCGGTGGCGGAGGCGACTCCGGCGGAGGCAGCTGGTAGCGGTGCCCGCCGTCCCCGAGCCCGAGCAGCTCGGCTTCGAGGGGATGCCGCGCCGGCTGTTCGCCGCGACGCCGTCCCGCCTGAGCACGTTCACCGCCTGCCCGCGCCGCTACCGGTTCACCTACCTGGTCCGGCCGACCCCGCCGAAGGGTCCGCCGTGGGCGCACAACTCACTCGGCGCGGCCGTCCACAACGCGCTGCGGGACTGGTGGCTGCTGCCGCTGCCGCGGCGTACGCCGGCCTCGGCCGGGCGGCTGCTCGACGCGGCCTGGATCACCGACGGGTTCGCCGACGCCGAGCAGTCGGCGACCTGGCGGGCCCGCGCCCGCGACTGGGTCGAGGCGTACGTGGCCGAGCTCGACCCGGCCGACGAGCCGGTCGGGGTGGAGCGCGGGGTGGCCGTGCGCACCGACCGGCTGGCGCTGTCCGGCCGCGTCGACCGGATCGACAGCCGGGCCGGCGAGCTGGTCGTCGTCGACTACAAGACCGGCCGCTGGGTTCCCGACACCGACGACGCCCGCGGCTCGCTCGCGCTGGCGGTCTACGCGCTGGCCGCCGGGCGGACGCTGCGCCGGCCGTGCCGGCGGGTCGAGCTGCACCACCTGCCGACCGGGCGGGTCGCCTGGTGGGAGCACACCGAGCAGTCGCTGGCCCGGCACGTCCGGCGGGCCACCGACACCGCCGACGACATCGAGCACGCGGCCGCCGCGGTGACCGGCGGCGCCGACGTCGACTCGGTCTACCCGCCGGCACCCGGGCGGCAGTGCGCCTGGTGCGACTTCCGCCGGCACTGCCCGGCCGGCCGGGCGGCGGCGCCCGAGCAACCGCCCTGGGCCGGGCCTGGCCGAGCCCGCCACCGTCCCACCCGACACCACCCCGGGCGAAGACTGAGAGGATCGGCCCGTGGAGATCTCCGAGGCGGTCGAGTTCGTACGGCACAACCACCGCGGCGTGCTGGCGGTGACCCGGGCGGACGGCAAGCCGCAGATGTCGCCGGTCAGCGGCGTCGGTCGACCGGGACGGGCTGGTCGTGGTCAGCAGCCGGCAGACCGCGTACAAGGTGCGCAACCTGCAGGCCCGGCCGTACGCGGCATACTGCGGGTTCGCCGACCAGTTCTTCGGGCAGCCGTGGGTGCAGATCGAGGGGCCGGCGCGGATCGTCCCGCTGCCGGAGGCGATGGAGCGGCTGGTCGACTACTACCGCTCGATCTCCGGCGAGCACCCGGACTGGGACGACTACCGGGCCGCGATGGAGCGCGACCGGCGGGTGCTGATCGCGATCACCCCGGAACGGGTCGGGCCGAGCGTGCAGGGCTAGCGCACGGTCAGCCGGCGCACCGGCGTCCGGGCCATCCGCTCCTTCGCCGCCCGGTACGCCGGTGGCTCGCGGATCGTCGCCGGCAGCACCGACGAGGCCGCCCGCAGCCAGCGCAGCGTGACCGAGGCGCCGAGGTCGGTGGTCGGCAGCCCGGGCAGGCCGTAGAGCCGGCGGGCCCAGCGCGGCAGCGACGCGAACGCCAGCCCGGCCGCCGACCCCCAGACCAGCCGGGCCGGCGTGGCCAGCTGCACCAGCGCCGGCATCGGCGGCACGAACAGGAACCTCGCGGTGTCCCGGGCGGCCGCGGTCATCCGCAGCGCCGGCCGGGCCCGCTCGAAGTAGTCGGCCAGCTCGGCCACCGACGCCGGCGCCAGCTCGCGCGGGATGCCGGCCAGCTCGGCCGCGGTGACCTGCTCGGCCACGTACCGGTCGGCGTCGGCGGCGGACACCCGCACGCCGGCCCGGCGCCCGATCGTCAGGAACGAGTCGATCTCGCCGCAGTGCACCCAGAGCAGCAGCTCCGGGTCGGGCGCCCAGTAGGGCGTGCCGGACTCCGGCTCCACGCCGCGGACCCGCCGGTGCACCCCGCGCACCCGGGCCGCCGCCCGGTCCGCCTCCGCCCTGGTGCCGAACGTCACCGCGCCGAGGTAGTCACCGGTCCGCTGCAGCCGGCCGAACGGGTCCTCCCGGTACGTCGAGTGCTCCGCGACGCCGGCCATCGCCAGCGGGTGCAGCGCCATCAGGAACAGCGCGCGGACGCCGCCGACCCACTGCATCGGGTCGGCGTGCAGCCGCCAGGTCACGCTCTGCGGGCCGAAGTAGCCGAGGTCGTCCATCGCCTTCCCAGTGTCCGCCCGCCGCGGCGACGCCGCACGTCAGGAGCGCAGCGTCGCCCAGAACTCGAGCAGCACGCGGGCGGTCGCCGCGGGCTGCTGGGCGGCGGGGGAGTGGATGGCGTCGGCGATCACCGCGGTCGGCGCGCCGAGCCGGTCGGCCATCGCCGCCTGCACCGCCGGCGACCAGGCGTCGTCGTGCTCGCCGTACAGCACCAGCAGCGGGAGGCCGGCCGCCGCCAGCTCGCCGGTGCGGTCCGGCTCGGCCCGCAGCGCGTCGCCCATGCCCTGCAGGCCGGCGGGCGAGCCGGCCAGGAACCGGGTGCGCAGGAACGCCCGCTGCTCGGCCGACATCGACGCCCAGACCGGGTCGCCGGCGGCGATCGTCTCCAGCGCCTCGTACACGGCCGGCAGGCCGCCGGCCCGCAGCACCGGCTCCAGCGCGGCCATCCGCTCCCGCCGGTCGCCGCCGATCGCGCTCGGCCCGGAGCCCATGAGCACCAGCGAGCGGACCGCGCCCGGGTCGGCGATCACGGCGGCCCGGGAGACCAGCCCGCCGAACGAGTGGCCGACCAGGTGCGGCCGGTCCAGCTGGGCCGCGACCGCCAGCACCGAGCGGGACAGCGCCTCCGGGGTGTACGCGGCGGGGTCGTCGGGTCCCGGCGTCTCGTACTGGCCCGGCAGGTCCATCGCCACCGCCCGCAGCCCGGCGTCCGCCAGCAGCGGCAGCAGCGGCGCGAAGTCCTCCTTGGTGCCGGTGTAGCCGGGCACGAACAGCACCGCGGGACCGGCGCCGTGGTCCAGCACGGCGACCGGCCCGTCCGGCGTCGCCAACGTCCGCATCACGCCCCCATCCTGCATGAGCCCCGCCGGCGGCCACGCGGAGGGGATCAGCCGTAGGCGACCAGGCGGCCGGCGCCGGCGGCGACGATGAGGCCGCCGATGCGGGACAGGCCGGCGCGGTCGGGCACAGCCGTGCCGGCCGTCACCGTGGTGACGGGCTGGCCGGTGGCCGGCGGTCGGATCGTGAACCCGTCGGGCCCGGCCAGCAGCACCTGGTGGTCGCCGGTGAGCGCCGGCGGCCCGGTCGCCGGCGCCTCCACCGCACCGCCGGGGTGCGCAGGTCGACCCCGGCCGCGGTCTCGCCGGTCCACACGACCAGGAAGTCGCCGTCGACCACCGCGGCCGGCGTCCCGGAGCCGGCCAGCCGGTCGTCCAGGACGTCGCCGGCCGGCGAGGCGACGGTCTTGCCGTTCTTGTCCTCGCCGACCGAGTAGGTCGACAGCGTGCTGCCGGCCAGCACCGTGACCCGGCCGTCCGTGGTCAGCACGTGCGGGTCCGAGCCGGTCGGCAGCGATCCGACCCAGGGCGCCTTGTCGACCGTGGGCGAGTGCACGACCAGCCGGCGCAGCCCGCCGGCGCAGCGGGACACCGTCGCGACCGCATCCGGGCCGACCACGGCCGGATCCAGCGTGCAGCCGCTGGTCGAGTAGGTCCACCGGTTCAGCCCGCCGCCGGTGTCGACCGCGATCATCCGGCCGCCGCCGGTGACCACCGCGGTGCCGGTCGAGCTGGTCAGCCGGGCCGAGGTGGTGATCTCGATGGTCCGGTACCAGCGTCGCTGGCCGGTCGCCGCGTCCAGGGCGACCAGGTCCCGGCAGCCGTGCGACTTCGCGAACAGCGCCAGCACGACGCCGTCCTGCCGGGTCGCGTCGCAGAGCGTCGCGTTGCCCCGCTCGTACGACCAGCGCTCGCGGCCGGTGGTCGGGTCGAGGCCGGCGACCCGGTTGGTGCCGGTCTCGATCACGCTCGGTCCCTCGACCGGGGCGGTCGCGGCGCCGGTCGGCGCGGTCCACAGCTGCCGCACGCTGGCCGGCAGCGGCGCCTGCTCCGGCGGGACCGGGGCGTCCGGCGCGGTGCGGATCGTCGTCGTGAACGCGTCCGAGTGGCGCACGACCGGAACCGCGACGGCGACCACGGCGGCGGCGACCACCAGGCCGGCGACTGCGCCGAGCACGGTCCGGGTGCGCACCGGCCTATCGTCCCAGCCGATGCAGGGTGATCTCCCGCAGGGCGCCGCCTTCTGCGACAACGCTCAGGTACGTGCGGTCCGGCTGCCGCCGCCGGTCGGTCGGCGAGCCGGGGTTGAGCAGGCGCAGGCCGGTCGCCGCGGTGCTGTCCCAGGGGATGTGCGAGTGGCCGAACACGAGCACGTCGACGTCCGGGTACGCGGCGGCGGCCCGCTGCTCCCGGCCCTGCTTGCCGCCGGTCTCGTGCACGATCGCGAACCGGACGCCGCCGAGGGTCGCCCGGGCCACCTCGGGCAGCCGGGCCCGCAGCGCGGGCCCGTCGTTGTTGCCGTACACGCCGATCACCCTGGCGCTGCGCCGCTCCAGCTCGTCCAGCAGGGCGACGTCGACCCAGTCACCGGCGTGCAGGACCACATCGGCCTGCTCGACCGCCGCCCACACCTGCGCCGGCAGGTCCCGCGCCCGGCGCGGGACGTGCGTGTCGGCCAGGACGACGAGCCGCACCGGCCCGGGACTAGTGCCCCGCGCCAGAAGTCCTCGCACCGCTTCCGGCGCCCGGACGACGACCGGCGGCGTTGTCATCGCGGCCGATACAACATCGGTATCGGCCGCTCCTCCGCCTTGCCGGACGTCGCCCGGATCACCGGGAACCGGCCCGAAACCTCTGCCGCAAGACACTAGGCCGACTCGGCGACGGAGTCGTCGGACGTCCCGGGCTTGGTGCCGCGGCCGCGGCCAGGACGCCGGCGGCGCCGGCGGCGCTGGCTCTCGCCCGAACCGGCACCGGGGCCCGGTCCGGACTCGGAGCCGACCAGGTCCGCCTCCACGGTCGCGACCGCCCCGGCCAGCTCGGCCGCGGTCGCGGCCTCGCCGGTCTCGCCGGAGACGACCTCGACCGCCGACCCGTCGACCGGCTGCCCGCCGCGGGTGCGCCGCCGGGCCCGGGACCGCCGCGGCCGGCTCTCCGGCGGCGTGTCCTCGACCGGCCCGGACGCCGATCCGGACGCCGGCCGGGACCCCGGCCGGGACCGCCGCCGCGAGCCCGCGTGCGCGCCGGTCTCGCCGAGGTCCTCGACCTCCTCGGCCTCCAGCCCGGCGCGGGTCCGCTGCGCCCGCGGCAGCCGGCCGGTCGCCCCGGCCGGGATGTCCAGGTCCACGAACAGGTGCTCGGAGGTCGAGTACGTCTCCGGGGGCTCGTGCAGGGGCAGCGACAGCGCGTCGCAGATCATCTTCCACCGGGCCAGCTCGTCCCAGTCGACGAAGGTGACCGCGACCCCGGACGCCCCGGCCCGGCCGGTGCGGCCGATCCGGTGCAGGTAGACCTTCTCGTCCTCGGGGCACTGGTAGTTGATCACGTGCGTGACGCCCTCGACGTCCAGCCCGCGGGCGGCGACGTCGGTGGCCACCAGCACGTCCACCTTGCCGGACCGGAACGCGCGCAGCGCCTGCTCGCGGGCGCCCTGGCCGAGGTCGCCGTGCACGGCCGCGGCCGCGAAGCCGCGGTCGACCAGGTCGTCGGCGACCTTCTGGGCGGTCCGCTTGGTCCGGCAGAAGATCATCGTCAGCCCGCGGCCGCGGGCCTGCAGGATCCGGGCCAGCATCTCGGCCTTGTCCAGCGCGTGCGCCCGGTAGACGAACTGCTGGGTCTGCGGGACCAGCCGCGACTCCTCGTTGCCCTCGGCCCGCACGTGCACCGGCTGGCGCATGAACCGCCGGGCCAGCGCCACGATCGGCCCGGGCATCGTCGCGCTGAACAGCATGGTCTGCCGCTGGTCGGGCACCCGGGCCAGGATCCGCTCGATGTCGGGCAGGAAGCCGAGGTCGAGCATCTCGTCGGCCTCGTCCAGCACCAGGGCGGTCACCGCGCCGAGCTGCAGCTGGCCCTGGTTGGCCAGGTCGAGCAGCCGGCCGGGGGTGCCGACGACCACGTCGACGCCCTTGCGCAGCGCGCTGACCTGCGGCTCGTACGCCCGGCCGCCGTAGATCGCGGTCACCCGGACGCCGACGCGGGTACCGGCGGCCTGCAGGTCGCGGGCGACCTGGACGCACAGCTCCCGGGTCGGGACGACGACGAGCGCCCGCGGCGCCGAGCCGCCCAGCTCGATGCGCTGCAGCAGCGGCACGCCGAAGCCGAGGGTCTTGCCGGTGCCGGTGCGGGCCTGCCCGATCAGGTCGCTGCCGGCGAGCGCGATCGGCAGCGTCATCTCCTGGATGGCGAACGTCCGGGTGATCCCGACGTCGGCCAGGGCCTGGACGATCCGGTCGTCGACGCCGAGGTCGGCGAACAGCGGGCTGTCCTCGCGCACGTCGGCGCGGGCGGCCAGCGGTTCGAACTCCTCGGTGTCACTCTCCGTGTTGATGTTGTCGTGCTCGTGGGTGGTGGTCAGGGCAGTGCCTCTCTCGCCGGCGCCGACAGCCGGCCCTCCGGGCGATCGACCACACCATCCGCATCACGGCCCGGGAATCCCGGCGGAGCAGGGGCGGGACCGCACCGAGGCGGAGTCCGCGCACATGAACCGTGACATCGACAGACGTCACGCACCTCTGAGTGTACGGGACTAGGGTCTCACCTGCTCGTGACACTCCAGGAGGCCGCGCTGAGCACCGCCGACACCCCCACCCCGGTCGCGGACCCGCAGGCCGTCGTCGACCTGCTCGGCGTGCTCGCGTACGGGGAGCTCACCGCGTTCGACCGGCTGGCCGACGACTCCCGGCTGGCCCCGACGCTGACCGGCCGGGCCGCGCTGGCCGGGATGGCCGCCGCCGAGATCGGCCACTACCAGCGGCTGCGCGACCGGCTCACCGAGCTCGGCGCGGACGCCGAGGTCGCGATGGCGCCGTTCGCGCCCGTGTTCGACACCTTCCACGCCCGCACCACGCCGCAGACCTGGCTGGAAGGCCTGGTCAAGGCCTACGTCGGGGACGGGATCGCGGCCGACTTCTACCGCGAGGTGGCGCAGTTCCTGGACGCGCCGACCCGTGATCTGGTGCTCGACGTGCTCGCCGACACCGGGCACGCCGACTTCGCGGTCCGCGAGGTGCGGGCGGCGGTGGCGGCGGACCCGGCGCTGTCCGGGCGGCTGTCGCTGTGGGCCCGCCGGCTGGTCGGCGAGGCGATCTCGCAGGCCCAGCGGGTGGCGGCCGAGCGGGACGCGCTGGCGATGCTCATCGTCGGCGGCACCGGCGACCTCGGCGCGCTCGCCGCCCTGCTCAAGCGCATCACCACCGCCCACACCGCCCGCATGCAGACCATCGGCCTCTCCGGCTGACCCACCGGGCTGAAGCCGCCGATCAGGCCGACAAGACGACGGTCACGCCGCCGAACGTCCAGTCGCACCGGGGTAGTGAACTCGATGGGGTCCGCCGCCTTCGGCGGGGCTCGCTCGAAGAGGTCGGTCGAGACTCACCAGCCAACGCCCGGGGGTTACGCGGGCCGCCCCCGACAGCGACTCAGCTGACGGCGAAGCCCACCCGGCGGTGGTCGGCGTCGGCGATCTCGACGTACGCGATCAGGGCGCTCGGGACCACCACGCGGCGGCCCTTCTCGTCGACCAGGGCGAGCACACCGCTCGGGTCCTTCAGCGCGTCCCGGACGGCCGCCTCGACCTCGTCGGGGCTCTGCGTGCTCTCCAGCACGATCTCGCGTGGCGTCCGCTGCACGCCGATCTTGACCTCCACCGGTGGGTCCTCCTGTCGTCGGTGCTCGCGTCCGAGCGTAGTGATGCCGGCACGCCGGCGCCGTGCGCCCTGAGCGAAACCGTCAGCGGTCCTCGTCGCCGACCAGCGGGAAGACGGAGATGCCGCGCCAGACCAGGCCCTCGACCAGCCGCACGGCCTCGGCCTTCGGCAGCGCCCGCTCGCTCTCCAGCCACCAGCGCGCGGCCACCTCGGAGGTGCCGGTCACGGTGGCGGCCAGCAGCTCGACCTGGGCCTGCGGCAGGCCGGTGTCGGCGGCGATGGTGTCGGCGACGGCCTGCATGCACAGCCGCGACACCCCGGCGATCCGCTCCCGTACGGCCGGCTCGTTGCGCAGGTCGGTCTCGAACACCAGCCGGAACGCGCCCTGCACCTCGGCGCTCTCGCCGTCGACGAAGTCGAAGTAGGCACCGACCGCGTTGTGCACCCGCTGGGCGTTGTCGGTGGTCGCCGCCATCGCCGAGCGCACCGCGCCGACCAGCTCGTTGGTGTGCATGTCCAGCAGGGCGAGGTAGAGCTCGAGCTTGCCCGGGAAGTGCTGGTAGAGCACCGGCTTGGAGACCCCGGCCCGGTCGGCGATGTCGTCCATCGCGGCGGCGTGGTAGCCGTTGGCGACGAACACCTCCTGGGCCGCGGCCATCAGCTGCTTGCGCCGGGCCGACCGGGGCAGCCGGCCGCCGCGGGGCGGCGCACCGTTCGGCACCTTGGTCCCCGCGGTATCGCTCTGCGTGACCGTCGGGCCGGTCGGAGCCGGGTCGCCGCCCGGCTGGTCGGGGGCACTCCCGTTACCGGCGCGACCAGTGGCTGCTGTCGCCACGCTCGCCTCCGTCCGTACGCCGTACGCGTGGGCGCCGCCCCCCGGAGCGTCCCCGCGATCCCTGCCGTCAGCCGGAGACTACTCGCGGCAATGACCAGGACGGCTCAGCCCGGCCGGGCGGCTGGACGCCGGCTCACTGGTAGTCGTCCTCGTCGAGGGGCAGCTCGTCCGCCTGGTCGGCGGCGTCCGCGGGGTCGGCCTCGAGCGGCTGGTCGTCCCGCAGCGCGGTCCGGCTCGGGCGGTCGGGGTAGATCTCGGTGCGCTGCTCGACGACGTCCTCGGGCGGGCTCTCCGGCGGCAACTCGCTCATCGGTTCCTCCCGGGTCCGGACGGGTGTCGGGGACAGGGTCGGGGACGGGTCGGGGCAGGACAGGCACGTCCTGCCCCGGTCGACGGGGTGCTACGCCGACTTCTTCGCCGCGGCCTTCTTGGCCGGGGCCTTCTTGGCGGCCGTCTTCTTCGCCGGCGCCTTGGCGGCCTTCTTCGCCGGTGCCTTCCTGGCCGGTGCCTTCTTCGCCGGCGGCTCCTCCTCGTCGGCCTCGCCGCGGCCCTTCTTGGCCGCCGCGACCGAGGCCCGCAGCGCCGCCATGAGGTCGACGACCGAGCCGGTGTCCTCCTCCTGGACCGGCTGCTCGACCACCTCGCGGCCCTCGATCTTGGCCTCGATGACCTTCTCCAGCGCCTGCCGGTAATCGTCGTGGTAGAGGTCGGGGTCGAACTCGCCGGTCATGCTCTCGATCAGCGACTCGGCCATCGCCAGCTCCTGCGGGCGGACCGTCACGTCCTCGTCCAGGAAGCCGAAGTCCGGAGCGCGCACCTCGTCCGGCCAGACCATGGTCTCCAGCACCAGCACGCCGTCGCGCACCCGCAGCGTGGCCAGCGCCTCCCGGGTCCGGATCGCGACCTTGACCAGCGCCACCGAGTCGGCCTGCTGCAGCGCGTCCCGCAGCAGCACGTACGGCTTGGTCGCGTTCTTCTCCGGCTCCAGGTAGTAGCTCTTCGCGAAGTAGATCGGGTCGACCTGCTCCAGCGGCACGAACGAGAGCACGTCGACCACCCGCGACGAGGTCAGCGGCAGGTCGGCGAAGTCCTCGTCGGTGAGCACCACGGTCTCCCCGGACGGCAGCTCGTAGCCCTTGGCGATGTCCCCGTAGGCCACCTCCTCGCCGTCGATCTGGCACACCCGCTTGTACCGGATCCGGCCGCCGTCCTCCCGGTGCACCTGGTGGAACGAGACGTCCTTCTCCTCGGTCGCCGTGTAGAGCTTGACCGGGATGCTGACGAGGCCGAAGGAGACCGCGCCTTTCCAGATCGCGCGCACGCCACTGCCTCCCCTTGTCGACGGACTACACCGATCAGCCTGCCGGTTACGGCGCGCCAGTGCCAGTGCCGCCAGCGGGAACACGCGGACAAAGGGCAGGATGAGGCCCGTGCAGCCGATGCTCGCCACCGCCGGGACCCTGCCCACCGGGCGGGACTGGGCGTACGAGTTCAAGTGGGACGGCGTGCGCACCCTGGTCGACTCGAGCACGTCCGGGCTCACCCTGACCAGCCGGCTCGGCAACGACGTGACGGTCGCCTACCCGGAGCTGGCCGGGCTGGCCGAGATCGCCGACGACGTGCTGCTCGACGGCGAGATCGTCTCCCTGGTGGACGGACGGCCGTCGTTCTCCGCGCTGCAGAGCCGGATGCACGTGCGCAAGGCGGTGGAGGCGCGCCGGCTCGCGGCCAGGGCCCCGGTCACCTACCTGGCCTTCGACGTGCTGCGGCTGTACGGGGTGGACCTGACCGGCCGGACGTTCGCCGACCGGCGGGCCACCCTGGAGCGGCTGGAGGTGGCCGGCCCGCACTGGACGGTCTCGCCGCTGTTCGACGACGGCCCGGCCACCAAGCAGGCGGCCACCGACAACGGGCTCGAGGGCGTGCGTGGCCAAGCGGCTGTCCTCGGTCTACCGGCCCGGGCAGCGCACCAACGACTGGATCAAGGTCAGGCTCTGGCACCAGCAGGAGTTCGTCGTCGGCGGCTGGGAGCACGGCGAGGGCGGCCGGTCCGGCGGGATCGGCTCGCTGCTGCTCGGCGTGTACGAGGGCACGCCGACCTGATCTACACCGGCCAGGTCGGCACCGGGTTCTCGGCGGCGGCGCTGCGGAGCATGGAGAAACGGCTGCAACCGTACGTGGTGGACTCGTCGCCGTTCGTCGCGATGCCGCCCGACGTGCGGGGCCGGCCGATCACCTGGGTACGCCCCGAGGTGGTCGTCGAGGTGGAGTTCGCCGAGTGGACGGTCGACGGTCGGCTGCGGTTCGCCAGCTTCCAGGGCGTCCGCACCGACAAGCGACCCGAGGAGGTCGTCCGTGAGCGGTAACACCGTCGCCGTCGATGTCGACGGCCGCACCCTCCGTCTGTCCAATTTGGACAAGGTGCTGTACCCGGAGGTCGGGCTCACCAAGGGCGAGATCATCACGTACTACACGACCGTGGCGCCGGTGCTGCTGCCGCACCTCGCGGCCAGGGCGCTGACCCGCAAGCGTTACCCGAACGGCGTCGACGGCCCGTTCTTCTTCGAGAAGAACACCCCGCGCGGCACGCCGGACTGGGTCCGCACCGTGCGGCTGCCGGCGCCGGGCAGCACGATGAACCGCGACGAGATCGACTACATCGTGGTCGAGGACCTCGCGACCCTGGTGTGGCTGGCGAACCTGGCCGCGCTCGAGCTGCACACTCCACAGTGGAAGGTCGGCCCGCGCGGCGGCGTGCACGGCGCCGATCAGCTGGTGCTCGATCTCGACCCGGGCGCGCCGGCCGCGATCCGCGAGTGCTGCCAGGTCGCCCTGCTGCTGCGGGCGGCGCTCGAGGACGCCGGGCTCACCCCGGTCGCGAAGACCAGCGGCAGCAAGGGCCTGCAGGTGTACGCGGCGATCGCGGAGACCCCGGCCGACACGGTCAACGCGTACGCGCACGAGCTGGCCAAGAAGCTGGAGAGCGAGCACCCGAAGCTGGTGGTGTCGCGGATGACGAAGTCGCTGCGGCCGGGCAAGGTGCTGGTCGACTGGAGCCAGAACAACGCGGCGAAGACGACCGTGAGCGTCTACTCGCTGCGGGCCCGGCCGACCGCGACCGTGTCGACGCCGGTCAGCTGGGACGAGGTCGGCGAGGCGGCCGAGGGCGCGCCGTTGTCGTTCACCCAGGCCGACGTGCTCGCCCGGATCCCCGACGGCGACCTGTTCCAGCCGCTGCTGGCCACCGACCCGGCCGGCGCTCCCGAAGGTCTGACCGTCCGCGGGCTACCGCTCGGTAGCCCGGCTGCGGCGGCGACTCCGGCGGACGGCGGAGTGCCCCTCCCGCCGGTCGGAGTGTTCCGGAGACGGAATCGTTGTAGAAGCTTCTCCCGGTCGTAAGGTGAGGGGTGACAGGTTCCGGAAATACCCCGATCCGGGACCGACTGTCCGCCCCGGCGATCCCGGCCACCCGCACCGGCGCCGCGAGCGGGAGGAGGTGAGATGCGCGCGGTCTTCGTCACCGGCGGCTCCGGCTTCCTCGGCGGCGCAGTGCTGGACGCGCTCTCGGAGCGCGGCGAGGACGTGCGCGCACTGGCCCGGTCCGAGTCCGCGGCCGCGGCGGTCGCCGCCCGCGGCGCCGTCCCGATCCGTGGTGATGTCACCGACCTCGACGCGCTGACCGTCGGCATGCGCGGCGCCGAGGTCGTCGTGCACGCCGCGGCCCGGCTGCGCGGCGGCTGGGTCGCGCTGGACGAGCTGCGCCGGGTGAACGTCGACGGCAGCCGCGCGGTCCTGCAGGCGGCCCGGTCGGCCGGCGTGCCCCGGCTGGTGCTGATCTCCACCGAGCAGGTCGTGCTCGGCGACCGTCCGCTGGTGTCCGCGGACGAGTCGGCGCCGTACCCGCAGCGCTACGTCGGGCCGTACGCGGCGACCAAGGCCGAGGCCGAGCGGCTGGTGCTGGCGGCGAGCACGCCGGAGCTTGCCACCGTCGCGGTCCGGCCGCGGCTGGTCTGGGGGCGCGGCGACACCGGGCTGCTGCCCGGGCTGACCGCCGCGGTCCGGTCCGGGCGGTTGCGCTGGGTCGACGGCGGCGCCCACCTGACCTCGACCACGCACGTGCGCAACGCGGTCGAGGGGGTGCTGGCGGCGGCCGACCGCGGCCGCGGTGGCGAGGTCTACTTCGTCACCGACGGGGCGCCGGTGCCGTTCCGGACGTTCGCCACCGACCTGCTGGCGACCCGCGGGATCGTCCCGGACGCCGGCTCGGTCTCCGGCCGGGTGGCCCGGGCGGCCGCCGGCGGCACCGGAGCGGTCTGGCGGACGCTGCGGCTGCCCGGCGGCCCGCCGGTCGACCTGGCCACGGTGCGGGTCATCGGCGAGGAGTGCACGCTGCGGGACGACCGGGCCCGGCTGGAGCTCGGCTACGAGGGCCACGTCACCCGGGAGCAGGGACTGGCCGAGCTACGGTCGGACTACACCCCGGCCGCCGCCTCGCCGCCCGACCCGCGCCGGGGGGAGTAGCCCGAGCCGAGGAGCCCCGTGACCGCCACCGCGCCCCGCCCGACCAGGCCGGTGCCGGTCGCCCGGCTGTCCGCCGCGCCGCTGCCGCCGGTCGACCCGTCGATCCCACCGTGGCCGGGGGAGAAGGTCCGGCTCGGCGGTCTCGACGTGTTCATCCGGCGTACCCCTGGCCCGGCCGGCGGCGGGGAGCCGGCCCTGTACGTGCACGGGCTCGGCGGGGCGTCGACGAACTGGACGGACTACGCCGCGCTGCTGGCCACCCGGCTCGACGGCGACGCGCTCGACCTGCCGGGGTTCGGCGAGTCCGGTCCGGCCCCGGCCCGCGGCGGGTACGGGCTGGCGGCGCAGGCCCGCACGGTCCTCGCGTACCTGGAGCGCCGCGCGGCCGGTCCGGTGCACCTGGTCGGCAACTCGATGGGCGGGGTCGCCGCGCTGCTGGTGGCCGCCACCCGCCCCGAGCTGGTCCGGACGCTGACGCTGGTCTCGCCGGCCATGCCCTGGCTGCGGCCCCGGCGCGGCTCCGACTTCGCCATGCCGCTGCTGCTCGTGCCCGGCATCGGCCGGTACGCCCAGCACCGGCTGGACGCCTTGCCGCCGGAGCGGCGGGCGGCCGGGCTGATCCGGATCTGCTTCGCCGACCCCGCCGCCGTGCCGCGCAACCGGGTCGACGAGACGGTCGCCGAGATCGCCCGGCGCCAGGAGCTGCCCTGGGCGACCGACGCGTTCACCGCGGCGCTGCGCGCGCTGGCCCGGTCGTACCTGCTGCTCGGGCCGCGGTCGCTGTGGCACCATGCCGGCCTGGTGCGGGCGCCCACGCTGGTCGTCTGGGGCGCCGAGGACAGGCTGGTGCCGGTCGAGCTGGCCGGCCGGACCGCCGCGTCGGTGCCGGACTCGCGGCTGCTCGTGCTGCCCGGCGTCGGGCACGTCGCCCAGCTGGAGGCACCGGAGACCACGGCGCGGGCCACCCTCGCGCTGATCGAGGACGCCGCCGGCTGAGCCGTCACGGTGCGTCGCCGGCGGATCGCCCGGCGACGCGCCGATGATGCGGGCCGCGGCGGTTCGCTGTGCGATCCTCTCCGGCGTGACTCGTCCGGGGCCTGCGACGCGCGGTGCCCGTGCGGGCACCGGCGGTGCTGCTCGCACCGGCCGTCCGGGAGCCCAGCCGGGGCGACCGCGGGGCGGGCACGGCCGCCGCGGCGGCGCGCGGGCCGGACCCGGCCGACCGGTTCGCCCCGCCGTACCGGATCGTCACGCTGCGTACGCCGGACGGGCCGCTGCGGGCCCGGCTCGACCCGCGCGAACCGGCCGGCCGGCCGATGGTGTTCGCCAGCCGGTCCTACCGACAGCCGCCCGGGCCGCTGCGCCGGTTCGTCCGCACCTGGGGCTGGCGGGCGTACGCGCTGCCGGTGCTGACCCTGCTCACCGTGCTGTGCGGGATGGACGTGGCCAACGGCTCGACCGGGCTGCCGCTGGTCGGCACCGGCTCGGGCGCGCCGGCGCCGCAGGCGGCGGGCACCGGGGCCGGCGGGGCCGCCCCGGCCGCGTCGTCGCCGGCCGCGCCCGGCCCGGCGAAGCCGACCCCGACCGGGATCTACGTCGACGACGGCGGCACCGGCACCGCGCGTCCGCTGCCGCCGACCGCGCTGCCGCCGGGCGGGCCGTACAGCCAGCGCGGCGGTGGGCGCTACGACGTCGTGCCGGGCACGTCGAAGGTCTTCGGCAGCGGCCCGCTGCACCGGTTCACGGTCGAGCTGGAGGCCGGGGTCGCCGACGACGGCGCCGCCTTCGCCGCCGCGGTGGAGAAGACGCTGTCCGACCCGCACAGCTGGGGGCACGGCGGTCGGGCGTCGTTCCAGCGGATCGACTCCGGCGTGCCGGACTTCCGGGTGACCCTGACCTCGTCGCTGACCGTACGGAAGCTGTGCGGCTACGACCTGCCGTACGAGACGTCCTGCTACAACGGCGACCTGGCCCGGGTGGTGATCAACGACGCCCGCTGGGTGCGCGGCGCGGTCGCGTACAAGGACAACGTGCCCCTGTACCGGGTCTACGTGGTCAACCACGAGGTCGGCCATGCGCTCGGCAACGGCCATCTGCAGTGCCCGCGCAACGGCGCGCTGGCGCCGGTGATGATGCAGCAGACCCTCGGCGTCAGCACCCCCGGCGTCGGCACCTGCAAGCCCAACCCCTACCCGTTCCCGTAGCGGCCGGCGGCTCGGGCGGCAGGGAACAGGGTGCGGGGTCGGGTAGTTGGGTCGGGGACGAGGACGAAGGAGAAAGCTGTGTCGCTGCCGCCCCTGGTCGAGCCGGCCGAGGAGCTGTCGGTCGAGGAGATCGCCCGCTACAGCCGCCACCTGATCATCCCGGACGTCGGGGTGCCAGGGCAGAAGCGGCTCAAGAACGCGAAGGTGCTGGTCGTCGGGGCCGGCGGGCTCGGCTCGCCCGCTCTGCTCTACCTGGCCGCCGCCGGCGTCGGCACCCTCGGCATCCTCGACTTCGACGTGGTCGACGAGTCCAACCTGCAGCGCCAGGTGATCCACGGTGTGTCCGACCTCGGCAAGTCGAAGGCGCTGTCGGCGAAGGAGTCGGTCGCCGAGATCAACCCGCACGTCAACGTGATCCTGCACGAGGAGCGGCTGGACTCCGACAACGCGCTGGACATCTTCCGGCCGTACGACCTGATCCTGGACGGGACGGACAACTTCGCCACCCGCTACCTGGTCAACGACGCCGCCGTGCTGCTCGGCAAGCCGTACGTGTGGGGCTCGATCTACCGGTTCGAGGGCCAGGTCAGCGTCTTCTGGGACGAGTACGGCCCCAACTACCGCGACCTCTACCCGGTGCCGCCGCCGCCCGGGATGGTCCCGTCCTGCGCCGAGGGCGGCGTGCTCGGCGTGCTCTGCGCGTCGATCGGGTCGGTCATGGTCACCGAGGCGATCAAGCTCATCACCGGCATCGGCGAGTCGCTGCTCGGCCGGCTGATGGTCTACGACGCCCTGGAGATGTCGTACCGGACGATCAAGATCCGCAAGGACCCGAAGGCCGAGCCGATCACGCAGCTCATCGACTACGACGAGTTCTGCGGGGTCGTCTCCGACGAGGCCCAGCAGGCGGCGGTCGGCTCCACGATCACCGCGGCCGACCTCAAGGAGATGCTGGACGCGGGCAAGGACCCCTACCTGGTCGACGTCCGCGAGCCGGTCGAGTACGAGATCGTGAAGATCCCGGGCGGCGTGCTGATCCCCAAGGACCGCATCCTCTCCGGCGAGGCGCTGGCCGAGCTGCCGCAGGACAAGCCGCTGGTGCTCTACTGCAAGACCGGCGTCCGGTCGGCCGAGGCGCTGGCCGCGGTCAAGGCCGCCGGCTTCCGGGACGCTGTGCACGTGCAGGGCGGCGTGACGGCCTGGGCCACCCAGGTCGATCCCTCGCTGCCGACCTACTGATCATGCCGAGAGTGGCCCCCGGACCCCGGGGGCGGGCGGCGAGCGTGTCGGCCGGGCTGGCCACCCGCCCCATCCAGGGCGGCCGGCCCACGCCGTACGCGGTCGCGGTCCTCGAGGTCGTCGACCGGATCCCGCGCGGCAAGGTCATGTCGTACGGCGACGTGGCCGAGTACGTGGGCTCCGGCACCGGCCGGACGGTCGGAGCGGTGATGAGCCGGCACGGTCACGAGGTGCCGTGGCACCGGGTCGTGCAGTCGACCGGCGCACCCAACCCGGCGTCTCCCGAGGAGGCGCTGCGGCGGTTGCGCCGGGACCGCACCCCGATGCGCGGCGACAAGGTGGACATGCGGCTGGCCCGATGGAACGGGAGTTAGACGATGGCTGAGAACGTGTTGGAGCTGCATAGCCGGGCGCTGGCAGAGTTCGGCCGACGGGTGCACGCGGTCGGCGTCGACCAGTGGGGCTGCCCGACGCCGTGCACGGACTGGGAGGTCCGCAACCTGGTCAACCACCTGGTGTCCGAGCAGCTGTGGGTGCCGCCGCTGCTGGCCGGCAAGCGGGTGGCCGACCTCGGTGCCGGGTTCGCCGCCGGCGACCTGCTCGGCGACGACCCGGTGGCGGTCTGGGACGCGGCGGCGGCCGCGGCCGCGGCGGCGTTCGCCGAGCCGGGCGCGCTGGAGCGGATCGTGCACCTGTCGTACGCGGACCGTCCGGGCGAGGAGTACGCCCGGGAGATGATCTTCGACCTGGTCGTGCACAGCTGGGACCTGGCCCGCGGCATCTCGGCCGACGACACGCTCGACCCCGGGCTGGTCGAGGCGGTGTACGCGTCGATCGAGCCGGACACCGACCTGGCCGCGAGCGGGCTGTTCGACCAGCCGGTCCCGGTGCCGGCCGACTCGGACGAGCAGACCAAACTGATCGCGTTCACCGGCCGCAAGCCGTAGGGAGTAGTCGCATGCAGGTCGCCGTGCTCGGCACCGGGATCATGGGCGCCGGGATGGCCCGCTCGCTGCTGCGGGCCGGTCATGACGTCCGGGTCTGGAACCGCACCGCCGCCAGGGCGCAGCCGCTGGCCGACGACGGCGCGACCGTCGCCGGCACCGCGGCCGGCGCGGTCGAGGGCGCCGAGGTCGTGCTGGTCATGCTCTGGGACACCACGGCCGTGCTCGACGTGCTCGGCGCGGCCGCCGGCGCGTCCCCGGACGCGGTCTGGCTGCAGGCGTCCACGGTCGGTCCGGACGGCATGCGCGAGATCGCGGCCGCGCGGCCGGACCTGCGGCTGGTCGACGCGCCGGTGCTCGGCACCAGGGCCCCGGCCGAGCAGGGCACGCTCGTCGCGCTGCTGTCCGGGTCGCCGGCCGACCTGGCGGCGGCCCAGCCGGCGGTCGACGGCTACTCGGCCCGGTCCGTGCACGCGGGGGAGCAGCTCGGCGCGGCCAGCGCGCTCAAGCTGGTCTGCAACGCCTGGGTGGCGACGATGAACGCGGCGGTCGGCCAGTCCGTGGCGCTCGCCGAGGGCCTCGGGCTCGACCCGGCGCTGTTCCTCGACGCGATGCGCGGCGGCGCCTCGGACGCGCCGTACCTGCACATGAAGGCGGAGCTGATCGCCAAGGGCGAGTTCCCGCCGTCGTTCGCGCTG
Organism: uncultured Actinomycetota bacterium; assembly: GCA_963770145.1. GTDB lineage: Bacteria > Actinomycetota > Actinomycetes > Mycobacteriales > CADCTP01 > CADCTP01. The sequence continues at coordinate 580,745 of CAVYOJ010000015.1, forward strand.
GACGGCGCGCTCAAGGACGTCGAGCTGATCCGGGCCGCCGCCCGCAGCGTGTCGGTCGCCGACGACGTGCTGGCCGGGCTGGTCGCCGCGTACGGCCGGGCCGTCGGGGCCGGCCACGGCGACGAGGACATGGCCGCGGTCTACCTGGCGTTCCCGCCCGGCTGAGGCGGGCTGCCGAGCAGCTCGGCCGCGCTCGCCACCGGGCCGAGGTGCTGCATCTTGTCCGGGTTGACGATCGACCGGACCTGCGGCCACCCGGCCGTCGCGGAAGTCCATCGCCAGCACGTTCACCAGCCGCCCGGCCGGGTCGAGCACCCGCAGGCCCGGGCTGCCGTTGACCACGGCCGGCTCCAGCAGGGCGCCGTGCCGGTGGCCCTGGCGGGCCAGCCCGGCCAGGAACCGGGCCACCCGCAGCGGCCGGTCGATCGGGTGCTTGACCGCCGGACCCTTGCCGCCGCCGTCGCCGACGAACACCACGTCCTCGGCCAGCAGCTTCTCCAGCCCGGCCACGTCGCCGGCGTCGAGCGCGGCGAAGAACCCGCGGACCAGCTCGTCCCGGCGCCCGCTCGGCGGGTCGAACCGCTGCCGGCGCTCGGCCACGTGCCGGCGGGCCCGGGCCGCGATCTGCCGGCAGGTCGCCTCGGACCGGTCGACCACGGTCGCGACCTCCGCGTACGGCAGGTCGAACAGGTCGTGCAGCACGAACACCGCCCGCTCGACCGGCCCGAGCGTCTCCAGCACGACCAGGAACGCCGCGGTCAGCGACTCCCGCAGCTCGGCCCGCTCGGCCGGGTCGGGCTCGCCGAGGACCGGCTCGGGCAGCCAGGTGCCGACGTAGCGCTCCCGCCGTACCCGGGCCGAGCGCAGCTCGTCCAGCGCCAGCCGGCTGGTCACGGTGGCCGTGTACGCGGTCGGGGAGCGGACCTCGGCCGGGTCGGTCGCGTGCAGCCGGATCATCGCCTCCTGCACGATGTCCTCGGCCTCGCCGACGCTGCCGAGCATCCGGTACGCGATCGCGAACGCGTACCCGCGCAGCTTCTCCGGCGCCCATGTGTCGACCATCACCCGGATCCAACCACCGCCCTGTCACGCCCGCTGCCGCCATCCCGTCTCCCGTGTCGATACCCGACGGAAAGGGAGCAAGTCATGCGCATCTTCCTCGCCGGCGCGACCGGCGCCCTGGGCGGCCGGCTGGTCCCGCAGCTGGTCGCGGCCGGGCACACGGTGGTCGGCACCACCCGGAGCGAGTCGAAGGCCGACCGGCTGCGGGCACTGGGCGCCGAGCCGGCCGTGCTCGACCCGCTCGATGCCGCGGCCGTGCGGGCCGCGGTCGAGGCGGCGGCCCCGGACGTGCTCGTGCACCAGCTCACCGCGCTGTCCGGGCTGGGCAACAACCCGCGGGCGTTCGCCAAGGAGTTCGCCGAGACCAACCGGCTGCGCACCGAGGGCACGGACGTGCTGCTCGCCGCCGGCCGGGCGGCCGGCGTGCGCCGGGTGGTCGCGCAGAGCTACGGCGGCTGGCCGTACGCGCGGACCGGCGGGCCGATCAAGACCGAGACCGACCCGCTCGACCCGACCCCGGCCCGCGAGGCGGTCGCGGCGCTGGCCGCGATCCGGCACGTGGAGGAGGCCACCACCGGCTACGGCGAGGGCCTCGCGCTGCGGTACGGCGGCTTCTACGGCCCGGGCACCTCGCTCGCCCCCGGCGGCGTGCACGTGGCGATGGTGCGGGATCGCAAGTTCCCGATCGTCGGCGCCGGCGACGGGCATCTGGTCGTTCTGCCACATCGACGACGCGGCCTCGGCCACCGTGGCGGCGATCGAGCGCGGTGCGCCCGGCGTCTACAACGTCGGCGACGACGAGCCGGCACCGATCCGGGAGTGGCTGCCGGTGCTGGCCGCCGCGATCGGGGCGCCGCCGCCCCGGCACGTGCCGGCCTGGCTGGCCCGGCCGCTGCTCGGCCAGCAGGGGATGCTGCTCATGCTGACCGCGCGCGGCATGTCCAACGCGAAGGCGAAGCGGGAGCTGGACTGGACCCCGGCGTACCCGAGCTGGCGGGACGGATTCCGCGAGCTGGGCGCCGCGCTCGGTGACCGCGGACGCCGCGCACGGTCGCGCACAAGGGTGAACCGAGCACCGTACCGGCGAGGGACCGCAACCAGGCCGTGATGGCGTGGTTCCATCGTCGGCGTGTCCGGACCGGGGGAGGCGCGCGGGTCGACCGCGGCGGTGGGATACCGGCTGGTCCGGCCCGCACCCGCGAGCACGCCCGCGCCGGTGCTCGAGGCCGGGCAGCAGGCCGTCGTCGACCACCCCGGCGGCCCGCTGCTCGTGCTCGCCGGCCCCGGCAGCGGCAAGACGACCACGCTGGTCGAGGCGGCGGCGGCCCGGGTCGCGGCCGGCGCCGACCCGGAGTCGCTGCTGCTGCTCACGTTCAGCCGGCGGGCGGCGACCGAGCTGCGGGAGCGGATCACCGGCCGGCTCGCCCGCACCACCCGCGAGCCGCTGGCCCGCACCTTCCACTCGTACGCGTTCGGGCTGCTGCGGGCGCAGGCGGTGGCCCGCGGTGAGCGCGGGCCGCGGCTGCTCGTCCGGGCCGGAGCAGGACCTGGTCGTCCGGGAGCTGCTCGGCGGCGAGATCGAGCTCGGCACCGGGGCCTGGCCGGCGGCCGCTGCAGCCGGCGCTGCTCACCCGCGGGTTCGCCCAGGAGCTGCGCGACCTGCTGCTGCGGGCGGTCGAGCGCGGCGTCGGCCCGTCCCGGCTGGCCGCCTGGGGCCGGGACCGGGGCCGGGACGACTGGGTCGCGGCCGCGCACTTCTTCGACGAGTACCTGGACGTGACCGCGCTGTCGGCCGGCGACGGGCCGGAGGCGTACGACCCGGCCGAGCTGATCCGGGCCGCGCTGGACGCGCTGAGCACCGACCCGCAGCTGCTGGCCCGGGAGCGGGCCCGGCGCCGGCACGTGTTCGTGGACGAATACCAGGACGTCGACCCGGCCCAGGAGGAGCTGCTGCGGATGCTCGCGGCCGGCGCCGACGAGCTGGTCGCGGTCGGCGACCCGGACCAGTCGATCTACGCGTTCCGCGGCTCCGACCCGCAGGCGATCCGCCGGTTCCCGGACGTGTTCGCGCCGGCGTCCGGGCAGCCGGTGCCGGTGGTGGCGCTGGGCGCGTCCCGGCGGTCCGGCGCGACGCTGCTGGCGTTCAGCCGGCGGATCGCGGCCCGGCTGCCCGGCCCGGCCGCGCACCGGCGACCTGCGCCCGGTCCGCGGCACCCCGCCCGGCCGGGTCGAGGTGCACGCGCTGCGCACCGCCGGCGAGGAGGCCGCGTACGTGGCCCACCGGCTGCGGGCCGCGCACCTGCTCGACGGCGTGCCGTGGCGGGAGATGGCGGTGATCGTCCGGTCCACCGAGCGGCACCTGCCGGCGCTGCGGCGGGCGCTGGCCGTCGCCGGGGTGCCGTCGTCGGTCGCCGGCGACGAGGTGCCGCTGGTCGCGCAGCCCGCGGTCGCGCCGTTCCTGCGGCTGCTGGAGTGCGCGCTGTGGGGACTGCGCTCGCCGTCCGAGTACGGCCGGGTCCGGGCCGAGACCGGCCCCGATCCGCTGGACGAGGACGCCGCGATCACCCTGCTCACCTCGCCGCTGGGCGGGGCGGACGCGCTCGCGCTGCGCCGGCTGCGGCAGGAGCTGCGCCGGCTCGACCTGGTCGCCGGCGGTGCCGGCGGCTCGGCCGGGCTGCTGGTCGGGCTGCTGCGGGACGCCCGCGGCGCCGCCGACCCGGACCGGGACGGCCGCGAGCCGGGAGTGGCCGCCGCGGTCGCCGCGGTGGACCGGATGGTCCGGGCCGCGGCCGGAGAGCGGCTCGGCGCGCCGGCCCGGCGGGTCGGCTGGCTGCTGGCCACCGCCCGGGCGACCGCGCGGGGCGGCGGCAGCGCCGAGGACGTGCTCTGGGCGGTCTGGCAGGCCAGCCAGCTCGGCGAGCAGTGGCAGCGACAGTCCCGGGCCGGCGGCCCGGCCGGCGCCGCCGCCGACCGCGACCTGGACGCGGTGGTCGCGCTCTTCGACGCGGCCGCGAACTTCGTCGACCGGCTGCCCCGGTCCGGACCCCGGGTGCTGGTCGACCACCTGCTCGCGCAGCAGATCCCGGGCGACACGCTGGCCGCGAAGGCACCGACCGGCGACACCGTCCGGCTGCTCACCGCGCACGCGGCCAAGGGTCTGGAGTGGACGGTCGTCGCGGTCGCCGGCGTGCAGGAGGGCAGCTGGCCGGACCTGCGCCGGCGCGGCACCCTGCTCGGCGTCGAGGACCTGGTCGACGTGGCCGCCGGCCGGGAGCCGGAGCAGCTGTCCCCGGTCGCGCCGCTGCTGGACGAGGAGCGGCGGTTGTTCTACGTCGCGGTCACCCGGGCCCGCCGGCTGCTGATCGTCTCGGGGGTGGCCGGCGAGGACGACCAGCCGTCCCGGTTCCTGGACGAGCTGGACCCGCCGCCGCCCGGCGGCCCGCGGCCGGTCACCACGGTCCCGCGGGCGCTGTCGCTGCCGGCGCTGGTGGCCGAGCTGCGCGCGGTGGTCAGCGACCCGAAGCAGGTCGACACCCGGCGCCGGGCCGCGGCCACCGAGCTGGCCCGGCTGGCCACCGCCGGGGTGCGCGGCGCCGACCCGGACGACTGGTGGGGGCTGGCCGGGCTGTCCGACCCGCGACCGCTGGCCGACCCGGGCGAGCCGGTGCGGGTGTCGCCGTCGGCGCTGGACCGGTTCATCGGCTGCGAGCTGCGCTGGCTGCTGGAGGCGGCCGGCGCCCGCGGGTCCGAGCAGGCAGCCCAGTCGGTCGGCACCGCGCTGCACGACGTGGCCGCGGCGGCGGTGACCGAGGAGATCACCGACGCCGGCGAGCTCGGCGATCGGCTGGAGGAGGCGCTGACGCGGCTCGACCTCGGCGGCGCCTGGACCACCCGGCGGGAGCGGGCCAGGGCGCGGGACATGCTCGGCACGTTCCTGCGCTGGGAGCGCTCGTCCCGGTCCCGGTACGTGCTGGTCGACGTCGAGGTGCCGTTCTCGGTCGTGGTGCCGGCGCCGGCGCCGGACGGTCACCCGGCGGTGCTGACCGGCCGGGTCGACCGGCTGGAGCGGGACCCGGACGGGCGGCTGGTCGTCGTCGACCTGAAGACCGGGCGGAGCAAGCCGGCCGAGGACGAGCTGGCCCGGCACCCGCAGCTGGGCGCGTACCAGCTGGCGGTGGCGTCCGGTGCGTTCGGCGACGGCGAGCCGGGTGGTGGCGTGCTGGTCAACCTCGGCACGAACGCCGAACGGGCCCGGACCCAGGAGCAACTGCCGCTGGGGGCGGACGCCGACCCGGACTGGGCCGGCGACCGGGTCCGTGCGGCGGCGGCCGGCATGGGCGGCGCCGTCTTCCGGGCGCTGCCGGGCTCGGCCTGCCGCATCTGCGCGACCCGCTCCTCCTGCCCCGCAGTCGACACCGGCCGCCAGGTCACGGAGTGAGTGAGCGCGAGCGCTCGCAGCGCGAACGGGGAGCGACGAGGGCCGGCCGGTTGGCGCTTGCGCCTTCCGGCCTGTCCGAGGAGCGGGCACAGTGAGCGAGTGGTCGCCGGAGGAGTTGGCGGTGGCCCTGCGGTTGCCGGTGCCGACGGCCGAGCAGGCGGCGGTGATCGGCGCCCCGCTCGGTCCGGCGGTCGTCGTCGCCGGCGCCGGCTCCGGCAAGACCGAGACGATGTCGGCCCGGGTGCTCTGGCTGGTCGCCAATGAGCTGGTCCGCCCGGATCAGGTCCTCGGCCTGACGTTCACCACCAAGGCGGCCGGCGAGCTGGCCACCCGGATCCGGGTCAGGCTGGCCCAGCTGCGCGCGTTCCTCGGCGGCCGGCAGCACGGCCCGGCCGGCGACCCGGCCCTGGCCGGCGAGCCGACCGTCGCCACCTACCACGCGTACGCCGGGCGGCTGGTCGCCGAGCACGCCCTCCGGCTCGGCGTGGAGCCCAGCGTCCGGCTGCTGTCCGAGGCGATGACCTGGCAGCTGGCCCAGAAGGTCGTCCGCACGTACGACCTGGACGTCCCGGAGCTGGACAACGCCGAGTCCACGGTCACCAACTGGGTGCTCGACCTGGCCGGCGAGCTGGCCGAGCACCTGGTCGAACCGGACGAGCTGCGCCGCTGGACTGACGACCTGCGCACCAGGGTGATGGCCAAGCCCCGGCGCAGCGCCTCCGGCCGGGGAGTGTCCGGCGAGCCGTACGCGGAGGTCCGCCGGCTGCTGGAGCGGGCCGCCGCCCGGGTCGCGCTGCTGCCGCTGGTCGACCGCTACCAGCGGGCCAAGCAGGACGGGCGGGCGATCGACTTCGGCGACCAGATGGCGATCGCGGCCCGGGTCGCCGATCGGTTCGCCGAGGTCGGTCGGGCCGAGCGGGCCCGGTACGCGGCCGTGCTGCTGGACGAGTACCAGGACACCGGGCACGCGCAGCTGACCATGCTGCGCGGCCTGTTCGCCGGCCACCCGGTGGCCGCGGTCGGCGACCCGGCGCAGGCCATCTACGGCTGGCGCGGCGCGAGCGCGAACAACCTGATCCGGTTCGCCACCCACTTCCGCACCCCGGCCGGCGACCCGGCCCCGGTGCTGCCGCTGTCCACGTCGTTCCGCAACGACGAGCTGATCCTCGACGTCGCCAACGCGCTGTCGGTGGAGATCCGGGAGAACGTGCCGGCGCTCTCGCCGGGACCGCGCGGCGGGCCGGGCGTGGTCCGGGCCGCGCTGCTGGAGACCGTTGCCGACGAGGCCGACTGGCTGGCCGACCAGGTCGCGGCGGTCTGGCGGGAGGACGCGGCCCAGCGGGACGGCGCCGCCGGGCGCGAGGACGCCGGCCGGGCGGGTGGATGGCCCGGCGGAACGGCGCGGCCCGGCGGAAGGACGCGGCCGGGCGGCGGGCCGGCGCCGGTGGCCGCAGCGTCGCCGTGCTCTGCCGGCGGCGGTCGCAGTTCGACCTGGTCGCCGGTGCGCTGCGGGCCCGGGGCGTACCGGTCGAGCTGGTCGGCCTCGGCGGCCTACTGGCCACCCCGGAGGTCCGCGACCTGGTCAGCACGCTGCAGGTGGTCAGCGACCCGACCGCCGGCGCGGCGCTGGCCCGGCTGCTCACCGGCGCCCGGTGGCGGGTCGGCGGCCGGGACGTGGCCGCGCTCGGCCGCCGGGCCCGGTCGCTGGCCGCCCGGCGCGAGGAGGCGGCGGCCGGGACCCGGGACGTGGTCTCGGACGCCAGCCTGGTCGAGGCGCTGGACGACCCGGGCCCGCCGGAGCTCTACTCGGCCGACGGCTACCGGCGGATGTCCGCGCTGGCCGCCGAGCTGGCCGCGCTGCGGCAGCGCACCGCCCAGCCGCTGCCCGACCTGGTCGCCGACGTCGAGCGCACGCTGCTGCTCGACATCGAGGTGGCCGCCGCGCCGGACCGGGACCGCGCCGCCGGCCGCGCTCACCTGGACCGGTTCGCCGAGGTCGCGGCCGACTTCTCGGTGGACGCGGAGGCGCCGACGCTGGGCGCGTTCCTGGCCTACCTGGCCGCGGCCGAGGACGCCGAGCGCGGTCTGGAGGCGGGCGTGGTCGACGTCGACGCCGACCGGGTGCAGGTGCTCACCGTGCACGCGGCCAAGGGCCTGGAGTGGGACGTGGTCGCCGTGCCGGGGCTGACCGTCGACGTGTTCCCGGACCTGCTGTCCACCCGCGGGTCGGGCTGGGCCACCAGCGCGCCGACCCTGCCGTACCCGTTGCGTGGTGACGGCTCCGACCTGCCCGTGTTCGACGTGATCACGCCGCGGGACCAGAAGCGCCTCGACGACGCCCGGAAGGACTTCGTAGAGGCGTGCAAGGAGCGCGCCGTCCGGGAGGAGCGGCGGCTCGCGTACGTGGCCGCGACCCGGGCCCGGCACCTGCTGCTCGCCGCCGGCTACTGGTGGGACACCGCGGTCCGGCCGCGCGGCCCGTCGACGTTCCTCACCGAGCTGGCCGCCGTCCGGGGCGTGCAGGTCGACCACTGGGCCGACCCGCCGGCCGACGGGGCGACCAACCCGCTGCCGCCGCCGGCGCCGGTGCCGTGGCCGGCCGACCCGCTCGGCGCCCGCCGGCCGCTGGTCGAGCAGGGCGCGGCGCTGGTTCGCGGGGCCGGGGAGCCGGTCGCCGACGACGGCAGCCTGTTCGCCGACGAGGACCTGCTCGCCCTCGGCTGGCAGCGGGAGGCGGAGATCCTGCTGGCCGAGCGGGCCGCGGCCGCCGCCCCGCGCGGCGCCGACGTGCCGCTGCCCGGCCACCTCGCGGTGACCGACCTGGTCGTGCTGGCCAGGGACCCGCTCGCGCTGGCCCGCCGGGTCCGCCGCCCGGTGCCGACCCGGCCGGCGCCGCTGGCCCGCCGCGGCACCGCGTTCCACGCCTGGCTTGAGGAGCGGTACGGCGGCGAGCGGCTGCTCGACCTGGACGAGCTGCCCGGCGCGGCCGACGAGGACGCCGCGCCGGACGACGAGCTGGCGCTGCTGCAGCAACGGTTCCTGGCCAGCGCCTGGGCCGACCGCTCACCGGAGGAGGTCGAGGTCGCCTTCGAGACCGTGGTCGGCGGGGTGGTCGTGCGCGGCCGGATCGACGCGGTCTTCGCCGACCCGGACGGCGGCTGGACGGTGGTGGACTGGAAGACCGGCGACCCGCCGCGGGACGGTACGGCGGCCGCGGTGCAGCTGGCCGCGTACCGGCTGGCCTGGGCGGAGCTGTCCGGCACCCCGGTCGGGCAGGTCCGGGCCGCGTTCCACTACGTGCGGCAGGACCGTACGGTCGCGCCGGTCGACCTGCTCGACGCGGCCGGGCTGCACGCGCTGGTCGACTCGATCCCTACCGGTCCGGGCTGATCCGCTCCAGCGCCAGCCGGGCCACCGTGTCCGGCTCCTGCTCCGGGACCCAGTGGCTCACCCCGGGCAGCTCGACGAACCGGTAGTCCGCGGTGACGTGGTTGGCGCAGTCCTCGGCCGCGGCCCGGCCGACGGCGAGGTCGTCGGTGCCCCAGACGTACGTGGTCGGCACGGTGACCGGGCCGAGCCCGTCGAGGTCGCGCCGGGACATCGCCCGGTACCAGTTCAGCGGGCCGGTCAGCGCCCCCGGCGCGCTGAGCGGGCGGACGAAGTCCTCGGCCGGCACCGGACCGAACATCGCCCGCAACCGGCGGGCGTCCTCGGCCAGCAGCAGGTCCTCGGCGTCCGGCCGGCGGAACACCGCGATGTAGCCGGAGCGCCGCTGCTGGTCCTCGTCGTCCCGCAGCGCGGCGGCGTGCGCGGCCGGGTGCGGCACGCTCACCGCGGTCAGCGTGGCGACCCGGTCCGGGTGCCGACCGGCGAGGTTCCAGCCGACGGCCGCGCCCCAGTCGTGGCCGAGCACGTGCGCCCGGCCCAGCCCGTACGCGTCGAGCAGGCCGAGGGCGTCGGCCACCACGCGATGCATCGAGTACGCCTCGACGCCGGCCGGCCGGGCGCCGGGGGAGTAGCCGCGCTGGTCCGGTGCGATCGTGCGCAGCCCGGCCGCGTGCAGCGCCGGCTCCACGCCGGACCACATCGACGCGTTCTCCGGGAAGCCGTGCAGCAGCAGCACCGCGGCGCCGTCCGCGGGCCCGCCGACCCGCACGTCGAAGCTCAACTCCCCGATCCGGATCTGCTCGTCATCTCCCCCGCTCCCCCTCCGGCCCACGGGCTCGCTCATCTCCCACTCCTCGGACGGATCCGGCCTCGTCCCTCAGCCGGCTCAGCCCTCGTCGCTCCCCGCTCGCCCTGCGGGCCCTCGGGCTCGCTCATCTCCCACTCCTCGGACGGATCCGGCCTCGTCCCTCAGCCGGCTCAGCCGCGTTCGCTCATCGCCGGTCGGTCATCCCGTCGGTCTTCGGGTCGCCCAGGTCGACCAGCAGCGCCCGGTGGTCGGACAGCGCCATCTCCCGGGCGCCGGCCGCGGCGACCGTCGGCAGCCCAGGACCGTGCCCGAGCACGTGGTCGAGCTGGACCCGCGGCTCCTGGGCCGGGAACGTCAGCGCCTCCGCCAGCGGCGTCCAGCCGGTCAGCCAGCGCGGCAGCGCGCCGGGCAGGTTGAGGTCGCCGAGCAGCACCCGCGGCCCCGGCAACCCGCGCAGCGCCCGGGCGGCCCGGCGCAGCTGCGCGCCGTTCCAGCCCGGCACGAACGACAGGTGGGTGTTGGCCACGGTCATCGGCCCGGCCGGGGTCTCCAGCACGGCGGCGATGAGCACCCGCGGCTCGTCCCGCAGCCAGAGCACCTTCCGCCGCGGCCCCGGGATCACGATCGGCGAGCGTACCGGCGCCGACGGCAGCCGGGTGACCAGCCAGCGGGTCACCGGCAGCCGGCTGACCAGCCCGATCCCGTACGCGGGACCGGCGGGCGGGTCGTCGTCGCGGGCCGGGCGCCACTTCTCGCCCGGGGTGCCGACGATCGCCGCGGCGAACCGGCCCTCGCCGCCCATCGCCGCGGCCACCTCGGCGGTGAGGTCGAGCCGGTGCGAGCGGGGCTGGTCGCGGTCGACCTCCTGCAGCCCGAGCACGTCAGCGTCCAGCAGCTTGGCCGCGTCCCGGAGCCGTTCGGCGTCGACCTCGCCGTCGGCCAGGGACCGGCCGTTGAGGATGTTGAAGCTCGCCACCCGCACCCGGGAACCCTACGGTCCGCCCGCCGCGACGGCGACGCCAGCCGGCCCCGGGCAAACGGTGCGGAGGCGGGCATTACGCTGCGGGGCGTGACTGCGGAACGCGAGTACGTCGAGGCCAACCGGGCGTCGCTGCATGCCGATCTGGACACGTGGCTGCGGATCCCGTCGATCAGTGCGGATCCCGTGCACGCGCCGGACGTGCGCGCCAGCGCTGAGTGGCTGGCGGCGGCGTTCCGCCGGGACGGCTTCCCGACCGTCGAGATCTGGGACACCGCGGGCGCGCCGGCGGTGTTCGCCGAGTGGCCGGCCGCCGAGCCCGACGCCACCACCGTGCTCGTGTACGGGCACCACGACGTGCAGCCGGTCGACCCGCTGGAGAAGTGGGTCACCCCGCCGTTCGAGCCGACCATCCGCGGCGAGGAGCTGTACGCCCGGGGTGCCGCCGACGACAAGGGCCAGCTGCTGTTCCACCTGCTCGGCCTGCGCGCGCACCTGGCCGCGACCGGCCGGGACACCCCGGCGGTGACGCTGCGCTTCCTCATCGAGGGCGAGGAGGAGTCCGGCTCGCCGCACTTCGCCGACCTGCTGCGGGAGCGCCGGCGACCGGGTCGCCTCGGACGTCACCGTGGTCACCGACACCGGCGTGTTCGCCCGCGACTTCCCGACCACGACGACCGGCATGCGCGGCCTGACCGGCTGCCAGATCGACTTCCACGGCCCGGACGTCGACCTGCACTCCGGCTCGTTCGGCGGCGCGGTGGCCAACCCGCTGACCGCGCTGGCCGGGCTGCTGGCCGCGCTGCACGACGAGGACGGCCGGGTCGCGATCCCCGGCTTCTACGACGCGGTGGTCGCGCTGACCGACGAGGAGCGGGCCCGGTTCGCCGAGCTGCCGTTCGACGAGAAGGCCTGGCTGGCCGGCCCGGCGAAGTCGCGGGCGGCGGTCGGCGAGGCCGGCTACACGACCCTGGAGCGGATCGGCGGCCGGCCGACGGCCGAGGTCAACGGCATGTGGGGCGGCTACACCGGCCCCGGCCACAAGACGATCGTGCCCAGCGACGCGTACGCCAAGGTGACGTTCCGGCTGGTCCCCGACCAGCGCGGCGCCGACCTCAAGCCGCTGGTGCTGAAGTTCGTCGAGGAGCACACCCCGCCGGGCATCACCGCGACCGTGCGGTGGGAGAGCGACGGGGTCGCCCCGCTGGTCACCCCGCTCGACTCGCCCGCGCTGGCGGCGCTGGTCAGGGCGATGGAGAAGTCCTTCGGCGGGCCGGTCGGGTTCTCCCGCGAGGGCGGCAGCGGGCCCGAGGCCGACCTGGCCGAGATCCTCGGCGCGCCGGTGGTGTTCCTCGGCGTCGGGCTGCCGGACGACGCCGTGCACTCGCCGAACGAGCGGGTGGTGCTGCCGATGCTGGAGCGCGGGGCGGAGGCTGCCGCTTACCTCTGGACCGAGCTCGCTTCACCTGGGTCTCACCCGGTCCGGTCGTAGCCTGGGGCGGTGACGGCGGCACGCCCACCCGGCTGGTACGACGAGCCCGGGGGCGACCGTGCCCTGCTGCGCTGGTGGGACGGGCGCAGCTGGACGCCGGTGACCCGGTCGCGGTCGGTGTTCGAGCAGCTGCCGCCGGAGCCGGTGGCCGTCGACGTGCTCGACTCCGAGTCGCCGCGCTCGCCCCGGCGCGGCTGGGTGATCGCCGGGACCGCCGTGGCGGTGCTGCTCATCATCGTGGTGGCGGGGCTGCCCGGGCGGCGGACCGGCGGCGGGCTGGCCGAGCGCGAGCCCGGTCCGGGCTCGGCGACGATCGTGCCGACCGACCCGGCGCCGACCACGGCCACACCGGTCAACGGCCGGTTCGAGGACCGGGTGGCCAAGCTGTCGTACGACGTGCTGCCGGGCACCTGGCGGGAGTGGGACCGCGAGTCGTTCCAGGGCCTGCAGTCCACCCTCGGCTACTACCGGGTGACCCAGGAGAACGCGCCGCGCGACCAGACGTACTGGGCGAACGTGAACTCCGGGCCGCTCGACGCGCGGACGGCGGTCGCCGGCGACCTGGCCAAGACCGCGGACCGGCTGATCACGACGCTGGGCGACGAGTACTACCCCAAGCACACCCGGACCGAGCTGGCCCGCCGGACGCTGACCGTGGACGGGGCGCCGGCGGCGCTGGTGCGCTACAAGGCGGTCTTCGACCCGGTCGCGGCCGAGGGCTACTCGGCCAAGTCCGAGCAGGTCGTCGTGCTGGTCGTGAACATCGGCGAAGAGGTGCCGTCGGCGCTGTACGTCTCGCTGCCGGACACGGTCCGCGACCTGTGGCCGTCCATCGACGGCCTGATCGCGAGCGTCCGCATCATCCGCTGAGTCGCCCGCGCCGGCTCACCGCCGTGTCCCGTCAGCCGCGGACGCGCCCGTGGACGGCAGCGCGGGCCGAGGCGGCGGTGTCGGCTTCGACCGCGAGCCGGGCCAGCTCGGCGCAGTCGCCCAGTGACAGCCGGGCCAGCGTCGCCCCGACCAGCGGCACCGCCCGGGCCGCCATCGACAGGCTGGTGATGCCGAGCCCCACCAGCACCGGCGCCAGCAGCGGATCGGCCGCTGCCTCCCCGCATACGCCGACCGGCTTGCCCGCCCGCCGACCGGCCTCACCGCACGCCGCGACCAGAGACAGCAGCGCGGGCTGCCACGGGTCGAGCAGCTCGGCGAGGTCACCGGACTGCCGATCGGCCGCCATCGTGTACTGCCCCAGGTCGTTGGTGCCGATGCTGAGGAAGTCCACCGCCGCCAGCAGCCGATCGGCATGCAGCGCCGCCGCCGGCACCTCGACCATCACCCCCGCGGTCGGCAGCCCGGCCGCCCGCACCGCCGCCGCGAACGACGCCGCCTCGGCCGCGGTCGACACCATCGGCGCCATCACCCACACCTCGGCCCCGGTCGCCCGGGCCGCCGCCGCGACCGCGTCCAGCTGCGCGGTCAGCACCTCCGGCCGCACCCGCGCCACCCGCAGCCCCCGTACGCCCAGGGCCGGGTTGGGCTCCGGCCGCAGCCCGAGGAACGGCAGCGGCTTGTCGGCACCCGCGTCCAGCGTCCGCAGCACGACCTTCCGCCCGCCCGCCGCCCGGAACGCCGCCTCGTACGCGGCCTGCTGCTCGGCCGGGGCCGGCATGTCGTGCCGGTCGAGGAACAGGAACTCGGTCCGGAACAGCCCGACGCCCTCCGCGGCGGCGACCCCGGCGTCCCGCAGCTCCGCGGCCGCGCCGCCGCCCCCCGTCACCAGGTCGGCGGCCGAGCCGATGTTGAGCAGCAGCTGCACCGGATGCCCGTCCGCCGTCCGCCCGGGGCCGGCGTAGTCCGGCAGCTCGGCCGCCGCACCGCCCACCGCCGCCGGGTCGACCCCGACCTCGACCGTCCCGGCCGCGCCGTCCACCCGCACCACGGTCCCGTCGGCCAGTCCGGCCGCGCCCGGCAGCCCGACCACCGCCGGCAGCCCGAGCGAGCGGGCCAGGATCGCGGTGTGGCTGGTCGGGCTGCCCCGCTCGGTCACCAGCGCGAGCACGGTCGCCGGGTCGAGCCCGACCGTGTCGGCCGGGGCGAGGTCGTCGGCGACCAGCACGTACGGGAAACCGGGACGCGGCACGCCCGGCATCGGCCGGCCGAGCACCGCCGCCACCGCCCGGTCCCGCACGTCGTCCAGGTCGGCCACCCGCTCGGCCAGGTAGCCGCCGGCCCCGGCCAGCATCTCCCGGTACGTCCCGAACGCCTGGGCCAGCGCGTGCGCCGCGTCGCTGCCGCCGCGGACCAGCTCGTCGACCGCGTCGGCCAGCGTGGGGTCGGCCGCCATCAGCGACTGCGCCTCCAGGATCGCGGCCGCGTCCGCCCCCGCGCCGGCCGCCCGGTCGGTGAGGTCCCTGGACGACCGCGTCCAGCGCCGCCGCCGCCCGGGTCACCTCGCCGTCCACATCGGACACCGGGGCCGGCGGCGGCAGCTCGGGCCGGCCGGCCATCCGGGCCACCGGCCCGACCGCGACGCCCGGGCTCACCCCGAGCCCGGTGAGCAGGTCAGCCCTCGACATCGAGGTTGCGGGCGAGCAGCGCCGCCAGCTCGTCGACCGCGCGGGCCGCGTCCTCGCCCTCGGCCTCCAGCGTCACCTCGGTGCCCTTGCGGGCGCCGAGCGACAGCACCGACAGCATGCTGCGCGCCGGCACCGGCTTGCCGTCGCCGACCCGGATCGTCACCGGGACCGGAGCCGCCGCGGCGGCCTTGACGAACAGGGCGGCCGGGCGGGCGTGCAAGCCGCTGTCGGAACCGATCGCCACGGTGCGCTGCTCGACCATCTGTGCCTCCCGCTCGGACGTTACGGGGTCGATCTTCTCCGCCGCGGGTGATCTCGCCAACCGGCCGTGCGGATGTCACGATGACCCGCATGTCGCGCAGGCTGGTGCTCACCTCCCGCCGGCACGTCGATCTGCTCCGCGTCACGAGCGCGTCCTGTCCGGGAAGCTGACCCCCGCACCGACGACCCGAGGAGCCCCTCGTGACGCTGTGGACCCCAGACCCGACGTTCTACCCCTCCCCCCGCGACGCCGCGGCCGGCCCGCGCGAGACGCTGGCCTACGTCGTCGCCTTCGACCGGGCCGCCCAGCAGCCGGACGCGCTGGCCGTGCTCGACGTCGACCCCGACTCGTCGTCGTACGGGCAGGTGGTCGGCTGGACCGACATGCCGTACCCGGGCGACGAGTTGCACCACTTCGGCTGGAACATGTGCTCGTCCGCGCTCTGCCCGTACGCGCCGCACCCGCACTCCGAGCGCCGCTACCTGGTGGTGCCCGGGCTGCGCTCGTCCCGGATCATGGTCCTGGACACCAAACAAGACCCGCGCCAGCCGCCGGTGGTCAAGGTGCTGGAGGCCGAGGAGCTGGCCAAGCGGGCCGGCTACTCCCGGCCGCACACCCTCCACTGTGGACCGGAGGGCATCTACCTGACCTGCCTCGGCGGCGCGAACGGCGAGGAGGGGCCCGGCGGTGTCGCGCTGCTGGACCACCAGTCGTTCGAGGTGCTCGGCCGGTGGGAGGTCGACCGCGGTCCGCAGTATCTGGCCTACGACCTGTGGTGGCACATCGCCCAGGACGTCGCGGTGACCAGCGAGTGGGGCACCCCGTCGATGATCGAGGACGGCGTGGTCGGCGAGCTGCTGCTCGGCCGCAAGTACGGCCACAAGCTGCACTTCTGGGACCTGCGCCGGCGCCGGCACGTGCAGGAGGTCGACCTCGGCGACGAGCACCAGATGGTGCTGGAGCTGCGCCCGGCGCACGACCCGACCAAGTCGTACGGGTTCGTCGGCGTGGTCGTCTCGGTCGAGGACCTGTCCGCGTCGGTGTGGCTGTGGCACCGTTCCGGGGACCGCTGGGACGTCACCAAGGTGATCACGATCCCGGCCGAGCCGGCCGACGCGTCGGACCTGCCGCCGGTGATCGCCCCGTTCGGCGCGGTCCCGCCGCTGGTCACCGACATCGACCTGTCCGTCGACGACCAGTGGCTCTACGTCTCCTGCTGGGGCACCGGCGAGCTGAAGCGGTACGACGTGTCCGACCCGTTCCACCCGCGGGAGGCCGGCTCGGTGCGGATCGGCGGGATCGTCGGCAAGACCGCACACCCGGCCGATCCGGACACGCCGCTGTTCGGCGGCCCGCAGATGGTCGAGGTGTCCCGGGACGGGCGACGGGTCTACGTCACCAACTCGCTCTACGGCGCCTGGGACGACCAGTTCTACCCCGGCGGCGTGGGTGCCTGGATGGCGAAGCTCGACTCCACGCCGGACGGCTTCACGTTCGACGAGCGCTTCTTCCCGCACGGGGACGCGGCGTGGCGGGGCCTGCGACCGCACCAGGTCCGGCTGCAGGGCGGCGACGCGTCCTCCGACTCGTACTGCTACCCGTGACCGGCCGACCCGGCCGCGCCAGCCGGGTGCCTCCCGACCCCGTCGCGCCCATCGTCCGCGGCGCCTTCCCGGCGGCGGTGCCCGGCCGGGGCGGCGCGGTCAGGGTTGCCGCTTGCGGTGGCTCTCCGGCGGCCGCGGGGGTCCGGGTGGGCGCGGGGGCCGCGGGCCGGCGGGGGCCGGCGTGAGCGGCGGCTTCGTGGCCGCGGTGCTCGGCCTCGGCGTCTTCCACGGGCTCAACCCGGCGATGGGCTGGCTGTTCGCGGTGGCGCTCGGGCTGCAGGCGACCGCCGACCCGCGCGGCCGGCGGATCGCGGCGCTGCGCGCGCTGCCGCCGATCGCGGCCGGTCACCTGGTCTCGGTCGTGGCGGTGGCGGCGGTCTTCGCCGTCACCGCCTCGGCGGTCACGTCCCGCGCGGTCACCATCGCGGCCGGGGCGGTGCTGGCCGCGATGGGCCTGTGGCGGCTGCTGTCCCGGCGGCACTTCCGCTGGGTCGGCATGCGACTGTCCACATGGGAGCTCGGCGTCTGGTCGTTCCTGATGTCCTCGATGCACGGCGCCGGATTGATGCTCGTACCGGTGCTCGCGCACCATTCCGGCGTGCCGGTCCCGGCCTCGCTCGGCTGGGCCGCGGTCGCGTCCCTGCTGCACGCCGCGGCCATGCTGCTGACCGCGGGCATCGTGGCCCTGCTGGTGCTGGAGGTCCTCGGCCTCGGCGTGCTGCGCCGGGCCTGGGTCAACGTCGACAAGGTCTGGGCCGTCGCCCTCATCGGCGCCGGCGCCGCCACCGCCCTCACCCACTAGCAGGCGGCGGCGGCGCCAGGCCCCGGTCAGGTCAGCTGGTCGAACTCGCCCTTGTCGAGCCCGTCGAGGAACGAGACCCACTCGTGCCGGGTGAACGACAGCACCGGGCCGGACGGGTCCTTCGAGTCGCGGACGGCGATGCCGCCGCCCGGCAGCGCGGCCAGCTCCACGCAGCCGTTGTTGCCGCTCGCCGCGGCCTTGCGCCAGGCGAGCTCGGTGAACTTGGACATGGCGTTCCTTCTTCTCGGGACAGCTTGTCGTGCCGGGCTTTCTCGGGTCGCGCGCTCAGTTCGGGAGCGCGCCGGCCAGCGCGGTGATCCGGTCACGGGAGTCTCGTGGACTCATCGCGATCGCCCGCAGCTGGTCGAAGGCCCGCCGGTAGCGGGCGATGTCATTGGGGTTCTGGAGGTAGAAGTTGCCGATCAGCCCCTCGACGTAGACGACGTCGGAGACCTCCTGGAGCTGCAGGATCGCGAACGCGCTGTCCATGCCGGGGTGCGCGCCGGCCTCCAGCGGGATCACCTGCACGACCACGTTGCGGGGGCGGCTGCGGTCGGCCAGCGCGGCCAGCTGCGCCCGCATCACCTCGGTGCCGCCGACCAGGCGGTGCAGGGCGGCCTCGTCGACGACCGTCCACAGCTCGGGCGGCTGCTCGGCGGTGAGCAGGCTCTGCCGGGTCAGCCGGGCCTGCACCAGCGCCTCGACCTGTTCGGCGGCCAGGTCCGGCGCGGCGCCGGTGATGAGCGCCCGGGCGTACTGCTCGGTCTGCAGCAGCGGCGGGACGAGGCTGGTCTCGTACTGGTGGATGGAGACCGCGGCGTCCTCGAGCCCGATGTACGTCGCGAGCGACTCGGGCAGGCCGTACTGCTGCCACCAGGACCGGCGCCGGCTGTCCCGGGTCATGGTCAGCAGCCGGTCCCGGTCCTCGCCGGTCACCCCGTAGAGGTCGCAGAGGAAGCGGACGTCGGCGACGCTCACGCCGCGGGCGGCGGTCTCGATCCGGCTGATCTTGGCCGGGGAGACCTCCATCCGGCTCGCGACCTCGTCGACCGTGAGCCCGGCCCTGGTCCGCAGCGCCCGCAGCCGCGCGCCGAGCTCCCGCCGTCGGACGGTCGGGCTCGGGCTGGTCACGTGCGTCTCCTCGCGGGCGGTCCCGCACTGGTTGGCATCGCTGGATCGGCAATGTCCGCTGGCGTGTGCTTTTGGCACTTGCCATTGGTACGTGCGATGGGGCATCGTAGACCTACGACCAGAGTCGTTCGCAAGTGGATCGCCGCGAGGTGATCTGCTCGTAACGACGGTGCCGCCGGGCCTCGCGCCCGAGGCCCTCGCGGGAGGAGGTCGGACACATGGATCCGCCATCCCGCCCCTGACGCGCAGACGATCGCGCTGAGCGCAGACGATGGCGCTGAGCGCAGACGATCGCGCTGAGCGCAGACGACAAAGGCGCCGCCGGAGCGGCGCCTCAGCCTCGACCCGGGCGACTGCCATCGCCCGAGCCGATCCGACACGCCCGTCGCACCCCCTTCACGAGGCACAGAGGCATGTCATGGGTGAGCGTACGCCGAGATCATCCGCACTGACCAGGCTCGGCCACGCGGTCGAGCGCGCCGCCGCGATCCTGTTCGCGCGCTCGGACGCGCAGGCCAGAGCCGCCGGCTGGCAGGTCGACACCACCGGCCGGTGGAACACCTCCCGCGTCTACCGCGACCCCCGCTACGACCGGCTGCGCACCCGCGCCGCCCCCGACCGCGCCCGGCCCGACCCCCCACCGCCCTGGGCCGACCGCGACCTGGCGTGGTCCGGTCGCGAGTGGGCGCGGAGCCGGCGGTGAGCGGGGACCGGGCCGCCGAGTTCGGGCGGGCGTTCGTCCGGACCCCGCGGCCCAACCCGCTCGTCGTCGCCTGGCGCTGGCGCTACGAGCTGTCGGCCACCGCCACCCTCGCGCTGCTGACCGTACGGGTCGGTGCACTGTGGACGGTCGCCGCCGCCCTCGCCGCCGGCCGCGGCGTTCGCGGTCGTACCCCCGCTGCGGTGGCGGTTCTGGTGCGTGGTCACCCAGCACCGGGTCCGCACCGGCCTGACCCAGGCGTGGGTGTTCTCCCGCGCCGGCCGCATCCCGATGGTGCTGTGGACCCGGCCGGTGCACGAGGGCGAGCAGCTGCTGCTCCTGCTCCGGCCCGGGCTTGACCGTGGCCGACCTGTCCGCCGCCGCGCCGGTGCTCGCCGCGGCCTGCTGGGCCCGCGACGTCGTCGTCGTCCCGCACCCGACCCGGGCCGCGCTGGTGCGGCTGGTCGTCGTCCGCTACGACGTCGCCGCGTACCCGGCCAGCGCCGCGTAGATCGGCGCCGTGACGAAACGCTGCCGGCGCAGCAGGCCGGGGTGCCGGCGCAGCCACCGGCCGAGCTGCCCGGACAGCAGCGCCCAGCCGAGGTCGACGGTGACCGCGACGGCGAGGAAGACCAGCCCCAGCAGCAGGAACTGCCGCGACGAGCTCCCGAACTGAGGCAGGAAGGCGAGGAAGAACACCGCGACCTTCGGGTTGGAGATCCCGACCAGGAACGCCTGCCGGAACGTGCGCCCGGCCGGCACCGCCACCGGCTGCACCGCCGCACCGGAGCGCAGCGCCCGCACCGCCAGCACGAGCAGGTAGGCCGCGCCGGCGTACCGGACGACCGCGAACGCGATCGCCGAGGACACCAGCAGCGCGGTCAGCCCGAACGCGGCCGCGGCGACGAAGCACGCGGTCGCCGCCTCCACGCCGAGCACCGAGACGACCGCGGCCCGGCGCCCGCCCGCAAGCCCCCGGGCGAGCACGAACAGCACGTTCGGCCCCGGGATCGCGACGAGCGCCACGCACGCGGCGAGGAACACCAGCACGACGCGGACCGTACGGCCCGGCCGTGCCGCGTGCATCCGGTTAAGGTCCCGGAATGGCGGTCAGGTCGAGGTCCCGCTCGGACGGGGACTCCGTCGGGCTGCCCGCCCGCCCGGTCGGCCCGATCATCGCGATCACCCGCCGGCTGCTGGCCGCGCTCGCCATCCTGCTCGCGGTCGTCGCCGTCGTGCTGATCGACCGGGACGGCTACCGCGACGTCACCGGCGACCGGATCGGCGTGATCGACGCGTTCTACTACACGACGGTCACCCTCTCCACCACCGGGTACGGCGACGTCACGCCGGTCAGCTCGGGCGCCCGGCTGGTCAACGTGCTGTTCGTGACGCCGGCCAGGGTGCTGTTCCTCATCATCCTGGTGGGCACCACGCTCGAGGTGCTCACCGAACGGTCCCGCGAGCAGTTCCGGATCCGCCGCTGGAGGTCTCGGGTGCACGAGCACGTCGTCGTCTGCGGGTACGGCACCAAGGGGCGCAGCGCGGTCACCGCGCTGCTGGAGGACGGCACCCCGGTGGACCGGATCGTGGTGGTCGAACAGAACGGCAACGCGGCGAAGGAGGCGACCGCGCGGGGTCTGGTCGTCGTGCACGGCTCCAGCTCCCGCTCCGAGGTGCTGCGGCAGGCCGAGATCGGTACCGCGAAGGCCATCGTCGTCGCCACCGACACCGACGACGCCACCGTGCTCACCGTGCTGACCTCCCGCGACCTGGCGCCGCACGCCTGGATCGTCGCGGCCGTCCGGGAGACCGAGAACATCCCGCTGGTCCGGCAGAGCGGCGCCGACCAGGTCGTGGTCTCCTCGGCCACCGCCGGCCGGCTGCTCGGGCTGTCGACGTCGGCGCCGCAGCTGGTCACCGTCATCGAGGACCTGCTCACCGCGTCCACCGGCATCGCGCTGACCGTGCGCCCGGTCCGCCCGGAGGAGGTCGGCCGGGCGCCGGGCGAGCTCGGCCAGCCGGTCGCGGCCGTGGTCCGCGGCGGCCAACTGCGCAACTACGGCGACCCGGCCGTGCAGCGGCTCGACGGCGACGACCGGCTGGTCTGCATCGCCGACGTCGACCGCGGCATGGACCCCGGTTCGGAGCCGCGAGCGGCCGTACCCGGAGAAGACAGATAGTGTCGAGGGGTGCCGAGAGCGTCCCTCCCCGCGCCGTCGTACCCGCTTGTCCGTACCGTCCTCGACAACGGTCTCCGGGTCCTGCTCGCGCCCGACCGCAGCTCGCCCGTCGTCGCGGTCGCGGTCTACTACGACGTCGGCATCCGGTCCGAGCCGGAGGGGCGCACCGGGTTCGCCCACCTCTTCGAGCACCTGATGTTCCAGGGCTCGGCGAACCTGGAGAAGCTCGCCCACTTCCGGTACGTGCAGTCCTCCGGCGGCACCTTCAACGGCAGCACGCACCTGGACTACACGAACTACTTCGAGATGCTGCCGAGCAACGCGCTCTCCCGCGCGCTGTTCCTGGAGGCCGACCGGATGCGCAGCCCGCGCATCACCGAGGAGAACCTCCAGAACCAGATCGCGGTGGTCAAGGAGGAGATCCGGGTCAACGTCCTGAACCGGCCGTACGGCGGGTTCCCGTGGCTGCTGCTGCCGCCGGTGCTGTTCGACACGTTCCCCAACGCGCACAACGGCTACGGCGACTTCGTCGACCTGGAGAGCGCGACGGTGGCCGACGCCGCCGACTTCTTCGACCGCTACTACGCGCCGGCCAACGCGGTGCTCACCGTGGTCGGCGACTTCGACCCGGACGACGCGCTGGCGCTGGTCGACGCGCACTTCGCGGACATCCCGGCCCGGCCGCGGCCGGTCCGGCCGGACTTCGCCGAGCCGCCGCTCGACTCGGAGCGGCGCAAGTCGCTGCCCGACCCGCTGGCGCCGGTGCCGGCGGTGGCGGCCGGCTGGCGGGTGCCCGACCCGGTCGGCAGCTTCGGCGACTACCTGCCGTACGTGGTGCTGGGCGAGGTGCTCTCCGACGGCGACGCGTCCCGGCTGGAGCAGCGGCTGGTGCAGGGCGACCGGACGGTGACCCAGCTCGCGGCGTACCTGGGGCTGATGGGCGACCCGTTCGACGTCCGCGACCCCACCGCGTTCGTGCTGCAGGCGCACCAGGCGCCGAGCGCGACCGCGGACCAGGTGCTCGACGCGGCGACCGAGGAGTTCGACCGGCTCGCCACCGACGGGCTGGCCGACGGCGAGCTGGAGCGGGTCCGGGCCCGGCTGCTCGCCAGGTGTTCCGCGACCTCGACCCGGTGCTGGGCCGGACCCAGGCGCTGGCCGCGGCCGAGCTCGTGCACGGCCGGGCCGAGCTGCTGGCCGAGCTGCCCGGCCGGCTGGCCGAGGTGACGGCCGACCAGGTGCGGGCCGCGGCGGCGACGCTGCGGCCGGACCGGCGGGCCGTGCTGGAGCTCGCGCCGGGAGGTGCCCAGTGACCGCCGCCGTGGAGACCCCGGCGATCGCCGAGGCCGTGCCGCCGCCCAAGCTGGTGCCGCCGCTCGGGCCGGTGCCGCGGGTGAAGCAGCCGACCGCCGCCGAGCGGGTGCTGCCGTCCGGGCTGCGGGTGGTCGCGGTCCGCCGGCCGGGCGTGCCGCTGGTCGAGCTGCGGCTGCGGGTGCCGTTCGGCGGCACCGCGCCGAGCCATCCGGCCCGCGCCAGCGTGCTGGCCAACACGATGCTGGCCGGCACGGCGGAGCACAGCCAGGTCGAGCTGGCCGCGGACGCTGCAGTCGCTCGGCGCGGACCTGTCGGTGTCCTCGGACAGCGACCGGCTGATCGTCGGCGGCGCGGTGCTGCGGACCGGGCTGGGCGCGCTGCTCCGGCTGGTCGCCGAGGTGCTCGAGTCCGCGTCGTACCCGACCCGCGAGGTCGCGGGGGAGCGGTCCCGGCTGGCCGAGCGGCTGGCGATCCTGCGCTCGCAGCCGTCGGTGCTGGTCGGCGAGGCGCTCAACAGCCGGCTGTACGGCTCGCACCCGTACGCGCGGGAGCTGGCGACGCCGGACGCAGTGCAGGCGGTGACGGCGGCGCAGCTGCGGAAGTTGCACGGCGACCGGGTCCGGCCCGACGGCAGCGCGCTCGTGCTCGTCGGCGACCTGTCCCCGGCCCGGGCCCTGGACACCGTGGAGTCGGCGCTCGACGGATGGACCGGCGGGTCGTCCGGCCGCCCGCTGCCCCCGCTGCCGCCGGTGCGGCCACAGCCGCTGCTGCTGGTCGACCGGCCCGGCTCGGTGCAGAGCTCGATCCGGCTCGGCGGGCCGGCGGTGCGCCGGGAGGCGCCGGACTACCCGGCACTGCAGCTGGCGAACCTGGTCTACGGCGGCTACTTCTCCTCCCGGCTGGTGGAGAACATCCGCGAGGACAAGGGCTACACGTACGGTCCGCACAGCCGGATCAGCCACAGCGTGGCCGGATCCCGGCTGGTCGTCGACGCCGACGTGGCGACCGAGGTGACGGCGCCGGCGCTGCTGGAGATCGGGTACGAGCTGGGCCGGATGGCGACGCTGCCGATCACCGCGGAGGAGCTGGAGAACGTCCGGCAGTACGCGGTGGGCTCGCTGGCGCTGTCCATCTCCACCCAGGCCGGCCTGGCCTCCACGCTGTCCGCGCTGATCGGCGTCGGGCTGGGGCTCGACTGGCTGCGCGGGCACCCGCGGCGGCTGGCGGCGGTCACGCTGGACGAGACGTTCGCGGCGGCGCGGACCTACCTGGCGCCGGCCGGGATGCTCGCCGTGGTGCTCGGCGAGGCGGCGGAGATCCGCGACCCGCTGGCCACGCTCGGCCCGGTCGAGACGGCCTGAGGTGGTGCTCTCGCAGATCCCGGTGCTGTCCCGGGTCGGGCACGACCGCGCGGCCGAGCGGCGTACGGACGAGGACTGGCTGGCGGCGGCGTGGGAGCGCGGGCTGGCGCTGGTGGTGACGCCGGAGTACACGACGGCGGTGGTCGAGCAGGCGGCCGGGGCGGCGCTGGCGCTGCGGCCGTGCTCGTCGGTGCCGGCCGGGGCCGAGCGGTATTTCCTCGGGCTGGCCGGGGACGACCCGGTGTTCGCGGCGCGCGGGCCGCGGGACCTGGTCGGTCGACCGCTGGGTCGACCTGCGCGAGATCGGCGCGGCGCTGAACGACCGGGACGCCGGGCTGCTCACGACCGCGGTCGCGCTGGCACGCTGGCACGACCGGCACCCGCGCTGCCCGATCGACGGCACGCCGACGGCATTGGTGAACGGTGGCTGGGTGCGGCGCTGCCCGACCGACGGCTCCGAGCACTTCCCGCGTACGGACCCGGCGGTGATCATGCTCGTGCACGACGGCGGGGACCGGTGCGTGCTGGGGCGGCAGGCGGTGTGGCCGGAGGGGCGGTTCTCGATCCTGGCCGGGTTCGTCGAGCCGGGCGAGTCGGCCGAGGCGGCGGTGGCCCGCGAGGTCGACGAGGAGGTCGGGCTGCCGATCACCGACGTGACGTACGCGGGATCCCAGCCGTGGCCGTTCCCGTCGTCGCTG
Source organism: uncultured Actinomycetota bacterium (assembly GCA_963770145.1). Lineage (GTDB taxonomy): Bacteria > Actinomycetota > Actinomycetes > Mycobacteriales > CADCTP01 > CADCTP01. The sequence continues at coordinate 605,542 of CAVYOJ010000015.1, forward strand.
ATGCTCGGCTACACGGCGCGGGCGACCGGGTCGGAGCTGCAACCTGCGGGACGGCGAGCTGGCCGAGGCGCGCTGGTTCACCCGGGACGAGGTCAGGGCCCGGGTGGTGCGGCTGCCGCCGCCGGTGTCGATCGCGCACCGGATCATCACCGACTGGGTCGCGCAGGGGTGACGCCGTGGCTCCACCCCTGCGCGGGGCTGGTCGGGGTCAGTTCGTGAGCGGGCAGGTCGTGCGGTAGTCGTCGACGGCGGTCTCGGTGCCGGCGCCGGCACCGCAGAGGAACTGCTCGTACCGGTCGTCGTTGTCGACGAACTCCTTCAGCCAGGAGATCGCGTACCGGGCGATCGTGGTGTTGGGGCTGTTCGGCGCGAAGTGGGTGGCGCCGGCGAGCTCGACGTAGGTCTTCTCGGACGCGGCGTCGAGCGAGTTGTAGAACGGGATCGAGTGGGTGGCGACCGGCGCGACCGTGTCGTCCTCGGCGCCGACGATCAGGGTCGGCACGCGGTTGCCGGACCAGTTCTTGGTCAGGTCCCACGGGGTCAGCCCGACCGCGGCCTGCAGCGACGGGCCGGTCGGCCGAGGCCTCCAGGGTGCCGCCGCCGCCCATCGAGTGGCCCATGACCGCGAGCCGGGTGCTGTCGATGCGGGTGCGGACGGAGCTGCGGCTGGTCAGGTAGTCGAGCGCGGCGAGCAGCTCGGTGCCGCGGGCGTCGGGCTGGTCGAGCGTCGTGACCGTGTCGATGACGAACACGACGAAGCCCTGGGAGGCGACCCGCGGGCCGAGCCAGGCGACGCTGGACTGGGTGGCGGTGAAGCCGGGCGCGACGGCGACCGCGCCGAACGTGCCCTCGGCGGTGGAGGTGGGGAAGTAGATCGTGCCGCCGCCGAAGCCGGTCACCGACAGCCGGGACACGGTCGTCTGCGAGGTCGCGAACGGGCCGCGGGTGGCGTTGACGCTGGCGCTGGTCGGGTCGGGGCCGCGCTGGAACGGGTTGTCCGCCGCCAGCGCGCGACCGGGCAGGGCGAGGAATTGGGCGAGCGCGAGGACGAGGATCGCCAGGACGAAATTGTGTTTACGCACGCCGGCTCCTTTCCGGAAACGGGGGTTCTCGGACCATAAACCGCCCCCGGCCGCATGCTCCACCGAATTCACCCGGCCGGTCTACTCACCCACGAAATTGTCGTGACGCTCGCACAAATCGATATTGACATATCGCTGTGCGCGGGTCACAATTCATCCGCTGGACACGGTCTCGGCCTCCTGGACGGGCAGCACCCGCACCGGGCTGGTCGTGGTCGTGGTCCCGCCGATCGCCCGGAACCCGCCGCCGCCGACCGCGTAGTCCGCCGTCCACGTCAAGGTCACCGACACCGCCATCGCGCCGGCCCGCCCGTAGGTGTGCGCCACCCTCCCGGCGGTCACACGCTGGCTGCTCCCATCCCCGAACCGCCACTCGTAACTCACGATCCGCGGCCGGATCCGCACGGCCTGCCCGAGCAGGGTGACCGTCCGCTCCCCTTCCCCCAGAGCCGCGCAGGTCCCCGCACCGTCCCCACACCAGAAGTACGTCTCCAGATTGACGAACGAAACCCGCTCCGGATCCGACCGCACCGCCCCCCGATAAAGCCCAATCTCCCGAAACGCCGCCAACACCTGCGTCCCGCCTCGGCGGCGCGCCACCGGCCCCGGCCGGCAAAAACCCAGCAGAGGCGACCGACTCGGCGGAGGCGCCGCCGGCCGTCGCTGCGCTCGCGCATTGGCGTCGGCGCAGAAGGCCGCCGCCCATGCGATCCGCAGGATCTGTGTTGTCGTGTTCGCATCTGGTCGTCGATCCGCCGCGTCCGGCGCGGCCAGGGCTGCGACTCTACGATCCCTCCGGCCGACTTGATGGTTGCCGTTCCTGTGCCGCCGCAGCAGACCTTGCTAGCGTCAGCGGATCGCTGCACAGCCGCCATCGGCGCAGCGCGCGCAGTGCGACTGCCAAGGACGACATTCGACGACGAGACAGCCAAGCCGCTGAGGCTCAGTCTGGAGTCTTCTCATTCGATCCGTCTGCATCGTCTGGCACGTTCTCACGAATCCATGACCAGTCCGAGCGTCAGCGCGAAGGTCTCCGACCTCGCGCGGGTGAGTTGCTCTGTCTTGCCGCTCTGGGCAACCGACTTTCCTGCGGCCTGGTCGATAGGTGACATTCACCAGGGCGGCAGTCTCGAGGAACCGCGACAGCGTCGCGTGGCTGCGTGATACTGGAACTCCCCGCCCTCGACGTGTCCGCCCGCCTTGAAGAACCGTCTCGATTCCGTCTGCCTGCGCCCTGCACGTCCCGCAATCCCCGAGTCCTCGGAGCGACTGAGTGTCGCCGGTATGACTGGCGTAGTCCAGGACCGCGATGTAGTAGCGGGCGAAGGATTGGGCGCCGGCGGGGGTGTCTTGGGTGGCTGTGGCGGGGAGGGGTGGCGCGGTGGGTGGGGGAGTCGTCGCCGCCGTCGATGGGGGGTTCGACGGCGGCGACGACGACTGCGGCGGGGCGCCTCCGGACGGCAACGCCGACGACGGCGCATCACCACCCGAGCACCCCGCGACGGCAAGGACGACGGCGACCGCGACTACGCCAACCCTGACACCCACGCGATCAACCTACCGCGCCGTTTGTCCACCTTCCATGCCCAAAGTTCGATCTGTGGAAAGCCCGATCAACGTGTTGGGAATGAGAGCGCCGGGTGCCGCGGATCGTCGAGTCTGATGAGCACGTCGGCGGTCCGCTCGGGGTCCGCCTCCCGCTCGTACCGTCCGTACGCGGGCAGCGCCCACCGCTCGGCCGGCGACACCCGCCGCTCCCGCGCTCCGGCCGACAGCCGGAGATGCACGGTGAGATCGAACGGCAACCCACGCCCGAGCAGCAGCGTCCCGTCGAGAATCAGCACCGACTCGGCCGGCGCCGACTCGTACTGCGCGCGCGTCGCGCGGTCTGTCTCCGGATCCCACAGCGTGGGCAGATAGAGCCCGGACCCGCCGGGGCCCAGCGGGTCGAGCAACTCCCGCCGCAACCCGGCCACGTCCAGCCGGTCGTCGTAGAACGCGTCCGGATCCGTCCGCCCGCGCTCGAACCGCAGCGACGCCGGCCGCAGGAACCACTCCGCGCTCACCCGCAGCACCGGCCGCCCGCGCAGCCGCAACGGATCCACCAGCGCATCCGCGAAGGCGCCCGGCGACGCGGCGGGATGCCCATCGACGGCGACCCGCAGCACGTGCGGACACGCCGTTGCCGCCTCGTCCACGACGTCCGCGATCTCGTCGGCGAGCCGATCCGCCGCGACCGGCCGCGGCGCAGACATCACGACACCACCCTAGGCACCGGCCCGCCGCACCGGCCCGGGGTGGTGCGGGCCCGGGTGTGCGGGTCCGGGCACGCTGGCCGAGCGCGGTGGCCGGGCATGGCGGCCGGCGTGCTGGCCCGCGCTGACACCGCAGGGAACCAGGTCAGCTTGGGGAGTGCGCGTGGCGTCCGTTCGAGGAACGCGGCGCCGGGACTGCCTCAACCCGCGAGCGCCCGCCGTTCGACTGTCTCTGCGACCGGGTCTGCGCCTGGGCCGGCGCCGGATCCGCGGACCGGCTCCGCCGGGTCCGCCCCTCTCCGCGACCGCGCCCGTCCGGGCTCTGCCGCGGCTCCGGCGGCGCGTCCCGTCGCGCTGCACCGGGTCGAGCTCGGCCGGCAGCCCGCAGTCCGGATTGGTGATCGACTCGATCACGAGCTTGGCCAGGTCGTGGATGCGCAGCCCGTGCGACCGCGTCACCCGGCGCAGCCGCTCGAAGGCGTCCCGAGGCGCCGCCTTCCAGCGCTCGCTGAGCACCCCGATCGCCTGCTCGACGGTGACCCGGGACGCCAGCGCGTGCTCGAGCTGCCGCACCGACGCCCGCAGCCGGATGACCTCGTCCAGGTCACCACCGGGCGACCGCGGCGGGCGCGGGCCGGGAACGACTCCGTCGGCCAGCAGGTCAGCAAGGATCAGGGCGTGCCAGAGCTCGTCCACGGTGTCCGTGGGCAGCATCGGGAACGCCCCCTCGACCCTCCAGCCGGTCGAGGTCCTCCTGATCACAACCTCCCCCGGGGACGGTTCGGGGTTTCCGGCGGCGTGTCGCCCCGGTTCGGCGACCCCGCGGTCCACCACTCCAGCACCTCCGCCTCAACGGTGACCACTGCGGCGTCGTCACTGAGTGCCCCCGGCTTGGCCACGCTACGTCGCCGTCCGGACACACTATCGGAGGGGCGCTTGCCCGGGCAGGTGCCAGGCGGGTTGTTTAGGCGGCCAGTGCCTGCTTCACCTGATCGATTGACGGATTGGTCAGGGCTGTGCCATCCGGGAATACCACAGTTGGCACAGTACGGTTGCCGCCGTTGACGCCCTCGACGAGATGAGCCGCCGCCTCGTCTTCCTCGATGTTCACCTCGGCGTACTGGATGCCCTCGCGGTCCAGCATCTTCTTCAACCGAACGCAGTAGCCACACCACGTCGTCGAGTAGACGGTCAGCATCAATCCTCCGTACGGGTTCTTTGCACAGTCAAACGCGCCGGCCCCGGTCCCTCTTCCCCGGGCCGGCGCCTGGGAGGATTCCCTCCGTGGGGCTGGCCGATCCTTCCGACGCCGAGAGCCGTTCTCGCCGGACTCGACCCGGAGCAGGAGGAGGCCGCCCGCGCCATCCGGGGGCCGGTCTGCATCCTGGCCGGCGCCGGCACCGGCAAGACCCGGACCATCACCCACCGCATCGCGTACGCGGTCCGCACCGGCGCCGTCCCGGTCGGGCAGTTGCTCGCGGTCACGTTCACCGCCCGCGCCGCCGGCGAGATGCGCACCCGGCTGCGGGCGCTCGGCGTCGGCCGCGGCGCCGGCGGCCCGGGCGTGCAGGCGCTGACCTTCCACGCCGCGGCGCTGCGGCAGCTGCGCTACTTCGGCCCCCGCGTGCTCGGCGGCCCCGTACCCGAGCTGGTCGACAACAAGATCCGGCTGGTCGCCACCGCGGCCGCCCAGGCCGGGGTACGGGAGACCGACCGCGCCGCGCTGCGCGACCTCGCGGCGGAGATCGAGTGGGCGAAGGTGACGCTCTGCCCGCCCTCGCTCTACCCGGCCCGCTCGGCCGAGGCCGGTCGCGAGCCGCCGGTGCCGGCCGGCACGGTCGTCGCCGTCATGGCCGCGTACGAGGAGGCGAAGGCGCGCGCCGGCGTGCTCGACTTCGAGGACCTGCTGCTGGTCACCGCGGCGGCGATCGAGGAGCACCGGGACGTGGCCGAGGAGCTGCGCTCGCGCTACCGCCACTTCGTCGTCGACGAGTACCAGGACGTCAGCCCGCTGCAGCAGCGGCTGCTGGACGCCTGGCTCGGCGGCCGGGACGACCTGTGCGTGGTCGGCGACCCGAACCAGACCATCTACTCGTTCACCGGCGCGACACCGGACCATCTCCTCTCCTTCCCGCGCCGGTTCCCGGGCGCGACCGTGGTGCGGCTGGTCCGCGACTACCGGTCGACGCCGCAGGTGGTGCAGCTGGCCAACCGGGTGCTCGGCCGGCGCTCGGCGCTGCGGCTGGTCGGGCAGCGGGCGGCCGGACCCGAGCCGACCTTCGCCGAGTACGACGACGAGCCGGCCGAGGCGGCCTCGGTCGCCGCCGCCTGCCGGGCCAAGCTCGACGCCGGCACGCCGGCCAGCGAGGTCGCGGTGCTGTTCCGGGTCAACGCGCAGTCGGAGGTGTACGAGCGGGCGCTGGCCGACGCCGGCGTGCCGTACGTGCTGCGCGGCGGGGTGCGGTTCTTCGACCGGACCGAGATCCGGGAGGCGCTGCTGCTGCTGCGCGGCGCGGCCCGGTCGGCCGAGTCCGGTGAGAAGCTGGCCGACCTCGTCCGGGACGTGCTCTCGGCGCTGAGCTGGTCGGCGGGCTCGGCGCCGGCCGGTGGCGCGGCGCGGGAGCGGTGGGAGTCGCTGGCCGCGCTGGTCGGCGTCGCGGAGGAGCTCGCGGCGGTGCAGCCGGACGCCGGACTCGGCGACTTCCTGGCCGAGCTGGAGCAGCGGGCGGCGGCCCAGCACGCACCGACGGTGCAGGGCGTCACGCTCGCCTCGCTGCACGCGGCCAAGGGGCTGGAGTGGGACGCGGTCTTCCTGGTCGGCCTGGTCGAGGGCACGGTGCCGATCCAGTACGCGGTGACCGACGAGCAGGTCGCCGAGGAGCGCCGGCTGCTCTACGTCGGGGTGACCCGCGCTCGGGAGTCGGTCGCGCTGTCCTGGGCGCTGTCCCGCGCGCCGGGCGGCCGGCGGTCGCGCCGGCGGACCCGGTTCCTGCACGGCATCGCGCCGGAGCGCGGCCGCCGGCCGGGTCGCGCCGGCCCGCCGCCGCGGCGCGGTGGAGCTGCCGGACGGAGCAGACACGGAGCTGTTCGGCCGACTGCGGGCGTGGCGATCGGCCCGGGCCGAGGCCCAGAAGGTGCCGGCGTACGTGGTCTTCACCGACGCGACGCTGGCCGAGCTCGCGGTGCGGCAGCCGGCCGACGTGCCCGATCTGGTGGCCGTGCCGGGGATAGGACAGTCCAAACTGGACCGGTACGGTGAGGACGTGCTCGCGATCGTCCGCGGCGAGCCGGCGCCGTCCGGGGCCGGTGGCTGACCGGCTGGGCCGAACGGGGTGCCGATGGGTGCCCGAAGGTGCAATTTCGCGCGAGTTTCGGCCATGGCCCGTTAATCCGTTGCGCCGGGTTCGGACCGAGGCCTAGCCTCTTCATCACTCGCGGCCGTCCTTACCGGACGCTGCCGCCGCACAGGAGGAGGTGATCCCGCAGTGAACGATCTGATCACGATCGACGCGGTGACCACCTCGGCTCTGGGCTTCTGGACCGACGAGGTCGTCGTTGGCCCGCGCTGTGTCTCCCCTCTCGCCAAGATCAAGGGGACGGGTGTGCCCGCTGCCGGGCCGTCCGCGCCGTCGATCAAGGGGACCGGCCTGCCGTTCACCGCCACGGGCGCTGACGCGCTCGGCGCCATGCGGATGGACCAGGTTCAGGGGATCGCGGTCCGCGTCCCGGTCGCCGTCGTCCAGGGGGATCCGCCTCGAAGGACGCCACCTCGGTGTTGACATACCGAGAGTCGGCTCACCTTCGAGGCCGCGGAATCCCACTACCTGGGATCCGCGGCCTCAGTGTTTTCCACCCTCCAACCCACCGTCCGATCGACAAAGCCCAGGAGGTGAGCCCGGTGCGTACCCCCAGCGAAGGGGTGCTCGTCGCGGCGCCGAGCGCTGTCGCGCTGCTCGACCTCGACCCGTTCGAGGCCGAGCGCGCGGGAGTCGAACTGCCGTGCCGAGTGCAGGACCCGGAACTCTGGTTCGCCGAGACCCCGGCGGACCTGGAACTCGCCAAGAGCCACTGCCTCGACTGCCCGGTCCGCCGGGCGTGCCTGTCCGGCGCGCTCGAGCGGCACGAGCCGTGGGGCGTCTGGGGTGGCGAGATCTTCGAGCGAGGCGTCGTGATCCCTCGCAAGCGGCCGCGTGGCCGCCCGCGCAAGGAGGTCGCTGCATGACTCGCCGCCGGTCCGGCACCACCGTCCACGGCGTCCCGGCGCCGTTCCCCCAGCCCGTGATCATGCGAGTGGGCCGCCGCCCGCCCGCTCCCACTGTCAGGAGTTCTGCGATGTTGCTGCTCAACGAAGAGCTCGCGCGCGCACGAATGCGTGAGTACGAAGCCGTCGCCGCGCAGGCGCGGCTCGGTGCCCGGGTACACGCTGCCCACAAGTGGCAGCGCCGGGCCGAGCGCGCCTCCCGGCGCGCCCGCCTCGCCGCCGCCCAGATCCTCTAGGCAGCGGGCACCCGGCCGCGGATCGGCCGGGTGCCGCGCCAGGATCGGACGGCTCCGGAGTCGCCCGCCCCCTTCGCTACCGGGGCGGGCGACTCCACCGCTCAGCTACCAGCCCGGCCCACGGCCCGGTCGCGCCGCCCGCGCGACCGGGCCTCGCTTCGCCGTGGCTCGCTCCGGCGCCGTCGGCGCCGCCCTCCGTCGGCCGCGGCGGAGCGATCAGGGGGTGGCGAAGCCGGGTTGCCAGCGTTCGACGACGCCGCGGTAGGGAGCGTCGGCGTCGAGCTGGCACAGCACGCCGATCGAGCCGAGCGTCACCCGGTGGATCAGCAGGTACGACGGCGGCAGGTTGAGCTGCCGCCCGACCTGGGCCGCCTCGTTGCGCGGGTCGGCGATCCGGGCCGCCTGCGCCCGCATCCACTCCCGGGTGAACTGGAAGTGGTCGTGCGCCAGCGGCTCCAGCATCGGCCGCAGGTAGTCCAGCACCCGGTCGGCGTCGATCTCCAGGTCCGGCCGGACGAAGCCCTCCTGCCGCAGCCCGGCCAGCACCGCCTCGGCGTCGCCGTCGATCGCCAGCCGGGTCAGCCGGCCGATCGGCTCCGGCAGCCCGTCCGGCAGCCGCGCGACCGCGCCGAAGTCGATCACTCCGAGCCGCCCGTCGTCGAGCAGCCGGAAGTTGCCCGGATGCGGGTCGGCGTGCAGCAGGCCGGCCCGGGCCGGCGCCGAGAAGTGCAGCAGCGCCAGCAGGTAGCCCGCGCGGTCGCGCTGGGCCTGGTCGCCGCCGGCGATGATCTTCGCCAGCGGCAGTCCCGTCCAGCCACTCGGAGACGAGCACCTTCGGCGCGCTGGCCACCACCCGCGGCACGACGATCTCCGGATCCTCCGCGTACGCCGCGGCGAACCGGCGCTGCGCGTCCGCCTCCAGCGCGTAGTCCAGCTCCTCGGCGACCCGGGCCTGCAGCTCGGCGAGCAGCGGCTTGACGTCGAGGCCGGGGGAGAGCACGGCGAACATCCGGGCGAACCGGGACAGCTGGTTGAGGTCGGCCATCAGCGCCGGCCCGGCCCCCGGGTACTGCATCTTCACCGCGACCGCCGGCCGTCCGCCCAGGTCGCGCGGTGCACCTGGCCGATGCTCGCGGCCGCGGCCGGGGACGTCGTCGAACTCCGCGAACCGGCGCCGCCAGTCCCGGCCGAGCTGCTCGGCCAGCACCCGGTGCACGGTCGCCGCCGGCATCGGCGGCGCGCCCTCCTGCAGCTTGGTCAGCGCCTCCCGGTAGGGCGCGGCCATGTCCTCCGGGAACGCCGCCTCGAACACCGACAGCGCCTGGCCGAACTTCATCGCGCCGCCCTTGAGCTGGCCCAGCACCGCGAACAGCTGCTCGGCGGTGCGGCGCTGCAGCTCCTCGGTGACCTCCACCGCCGGCCGGCCGCCGAGCCGCTTGCCCAGCCCGAGCGCCGCCCGGCCGGCGACGCCGACCGGAAGCGACGCGAGCCGGGCGGTCCGCGTCACCGCGCGGCGGGGGATGTCCGTCACGCTCCCATTCTCCCCGGTTTCCCGGCTCGACACCGCTCGCGGGGTCGCGAGGGACGGTCCGGCGCGGTCATGCCGCCGCCCCGCAGTCGCACCGCGGATGGGCCGGCCAGCTGCGCCGGCGCAGCCGCCAGTCGGTCAGGCCCAGCTCCAGGCTGGCACCGGTCGCGGCGGCCGACCGGCCGTCGAGGTGGGCCAGGCACTGCAGCGCGGCCAGGCCCGCGGCGACTGTGGCCAACACCACGTCGCACGGCTCCTCCCGCCGGCGCCGGATCCCGACCAGCTGGGCGGCGACGACCGGCCAGGCCGGGTCGCGGTCGGCGCGGTGCAGGTCGCCGCAGTGCAGGCAGCCGGTGCGGCCGGGCAGCACGAGCGGGCCGACCACCGCGGTGGTCTCCCGCACGCCGGCGACCAGGTGTGCGACCCGGCCGCCGGCCAGCGCGGTGCGCAGCATCGTGTCGACCGGCTCGGTCGAGGCCAGCACGACCAGGTCGGGCCGGCGGCCGGGCGCGGGCGGGGCGGACCGCGACCTCGGGTGCGGCCCGGCGCAGCGCCTCGGCCGCGGCCGCGCTGCGGGACCGGTCGACGTCGGCGGCGGCGACTCCGGCCGGGGCCACGTCGCCCGGGCGGACCGGGCCGCGGTCGGCGACGTGCACCTGGCCGACCCCGGCGGCGGCCAGCAGCGTGGCCAGGCTGGCGCCGACCCGGCCGGCGCCGTGCACGACGACGCTCGCGGCCCGGCGGCCGCGGACCACCTCGAGCGGGGTGTGCGGCGCCGGCACCAGCGAGAGCGAGGCCAGGTCGGGGCCGAGCCGCCCGGCCGCGCCGACCGCCCCGTACGGGCTCATCCGCGGCCAGCTCGGCATCACGACCGGTCCGGCACCGGGCGGTGCCGGGCCGGCTGCCGGGCGCGAGGTGATCTCGGCGAGGACGCCGGCGGTGCGCAGGTCGGTGAGCAGGTCGCCGACCAGGTCGGGATCGAGGCCGGTCTCGGCGGCGCCGGCCAGCACCTCGGCCTCGGTGCGGGTGCCGTCGAGCCCGAGCAGCGCCTTGGCGATCGGCTCGTCGATCCCGTCGACCACCACGGCCCGGTCCGGGTCGAGGCCGAGCTGCAGGGCCTGGTCCGAGCGCCAGACCGGGCGCAGTGCCGCCGGCAGCAGCGGCCGGCCCGAGCCCTGGCCCGGCGTCCGGGCCCGGACGTCGGCCGACCCGGCGCCGCGCTCCGGCGGCGGCTGCGGCACCCGCGGTCGGCGCGGGCGGAGCGGCAGGGTCGTCACGAGGCACCTCGTCTCGGCACTGGGCACTGGGTCGTGCGGTGGACGGCGTCGAGCCTGCCACCGACGGCCCGACCGTGCCTCCGGCCGTCCACAGCCCCGGCCGCCGTCCACAGAGTCGGGACCCGGCCTTGACGCCGGACGCGAAGGGGGGCGGCCCACCGGGCCACCCCCCTTTCCGCACAGCGTGCGGGGCTACGCCTTGCCGAGGATGCGGTTCATCGTGGTCCCGCAGACCGGGCACTTGCCCTTCGCCATGCGGCGGCCCGAGTCGCTGACCGAGACCTCACCCTCGAAGTCGCGCTTCTCCCTGCACTTCACGCAGTAGCCGTTGTAGGTGTCGGCCACGTCGTCCTCCTCGTCCTCAGTACCCCCTGGCGGGTTCCCGGGGGCGGCGTCACCGTACCCACCCAGGCGTGGCGTTCATGCCTCCGGGGCCGCGGCCGGCCGCGCGGCAGGCCGGTCCGGGCCCGTTCCGACCCGGACGTCCGGTTCACGGGCGGCAGCCGTGCCGCCGGCATCCGGGCAACACGCAGCCCCCGGTCTCGGTGGCCGTACCGCTCGCCTTCCCCTAACGGGCGGTCCGTCCGGAGGCCGGGGGCTCCGTTGGGGCACGACGCTAGAACCAGCTCGTACGCCGGTCAACGAGTGACAGGGACGCCTTGTGGATGACGATGTGGACATCCTGGGGACGACACGGGGTGTTCCTGTGGACCGGCGGGGGACAGGCTGTGGACACCGGCTGTACACCTCACTCACCCAACCGGCTGACCTGCATAGACGGGATTCACAGCTGTGGAGCAGAAAAATCACAGAGCGAAGTTGTCGCCGCGGCCCGCTACCGTCTGAGGCATGGCCCGTACGCCCGCCGTCGACCGGGCGGCGCCCGCGGTCGAGGTGCGGCGGAGTGCGAGGCGTCGTCGCACGGTCTCGGCCTACCGGGACGGCGACGTGACGGTGGTCCTGATCCCGGCCCGGTTCAGCAAGGCTGAGGAGCGGCGCTGGGTCGCCGAGATGATCGCCCGGCTGCAGGCCCGGGAGGCGCGCCGGCAGCGCGGGCCGCGGCGCAGCGACGAGGCCCTGCTGGCCCGGGCCCGGCAGCTGTCGACCACCGTGCTCGACGGCGCGGCCCGTCCCACCAGCGTGCGATGGGTCACCAACATGGCCGCCCGCTGGGGCTCGTGCACCCCGTCCGACGGGACGATCCGGGTGTCCGGGCGGCTGCGGGACATGCCCGGCTGGGTGCTCGACTACGTGCTGGTGCACGAGCTGGCGCACCTGCTGGTGCCGGGCCACGGCGCCGACTTCTGGGAGCTGGTCGGGCGATATCCGCGCAGCGAGCGGGCCCGCGGCTACCTCGAGGGGGTCGCCGCGGCGGCTCACCTGGACCGGTCCGACGGGCCGACGCCGGCCGAGGTCGACCCGGGAACCGACGGGTGACCCGGCGCGCCGCCGCGCTGCTGCTGGCCGGTCCGCCGGCCGCGCGCGCCTGCCCGCCGGGGATCGCGCCGGCCGAGTTCGCCCGCGCGATGGCCGAGGACGTCGCCGACCTGCTCGCCGACCTGCCCGGGCTCGAGCCGGTGGTGGCCGCCGCGCCGGACCGGGTGGCCGACGCCGAGGACGTGGTCTGGCCCGGCACGCCGGTGCTGGAGGTCGCGGGCCGGCCGGTGGACGTGCTGGCCGCGCTGGCCGAGCAGGGCTACGACGAGGCCGCCGTGTTCGCCGCCGACGTCCCGGACCTGCCCGGCCTGCTGGTGGCCAAGCCGTTCTCGGCGCTGTCCACCGCGCCGGTCGCGGCCGCGCCGGCCGACGGCGGCGGGCTGGTCGCGCTGGCCTGCCGGCTGCCGGTGCCGGCCTGGCTGCCGGTCGACGTCGACCTCGACGAGCCGTACGCGGTGGAGCGGCTCAAGGCGGCCGCGCCGAGCCCGGGCGACGTCGTGCTCACGCCGGCCTGGCGGCGGTTGCGCCGGCGCGAGGATCTCGCCGCGCTCGACCCCGACCTCGAGGGCTGGGAGGCGACCCGGGCCCTGCTAGCCGGCTGAGCCGGCGTCGAGCTCCCCGGTCTCGCCGCTGCGCCGGACGAACCCTTCCGGGTCGTCCAGGTCGTCGGCCGACGGCAGCAGGTCCGGGTGCTGCCACAGCTCGTCGCGACCCTCCGGCCCGCGCTGCTCGCGCAGCGTCCGCCACAGCGTCGCGGCCTCCCGCAGCCGGCGCGGCCGCAGCTCCAGCCCGACCAGGGTGGCGAAGGTCTGCTCGGCCGGCCCGCCGGTGGCCCGGCGCCGGCGCAGCGTCTCCCGCAGCGCCTCGGCACCGGGCAGCCGGTCGGCCGCGGCCGCCGCGACGACGTCGTCGACCCAGCCCTCGACCAGCGCGAGCAGGGTCTCCAGCCGGGCCAGCGCGGCCTGCTGGTCGGGCGTCACGGACGGCTCGAACATGCCGCCCTGCAGCGCCCGCTGCATGCTCTCCGGGTCCTGCGGATCGACCTCGGACATCGCGCGCTCGATCGCCTCGCGGTCCACCGTGATGCCCCGCGCGTACGCGTCGACGGCGTCGAACAGCCGCTGCCGCAGCCAGGGCACGTGCTGGAACAGCCGGTGGTACGCGGCCTCGCGCAGCGCCAGGAACAGCCGCACCTCGTCGGCGGGCCGCTCCAGGCCCTGCCCGAACGCGGCCACGTTGTCCGGCAGCAGCGCCGCGACCCCGGCCGGGCCGAGCGGCAGCCCCACGTCCGTGCTGGTCAGCACCTCGCCGGCGAGCTTGGCCAGCGCCTGGCCGACCTGGGCGCCGAACATCAGCCCGCCGACCTGCCCGACCATGCCGAGCAGCGGACCGGCCTCGGCGGCCGCCTCGTCCGGCACCATCTGGCCCATCGCGCCGACCACCCGGGACGCCACCGGGTCGCAGAGCTGGGACCAGGCCGGCAGCGTGCGCTCGACCCACTCGACCCGCGACCACGACTCGACGCCGGTCACGCCGGACGGCAGCGGAGTCACCGGGTCGAGCCAGTGGTCGGCCAGCCGGATCGCCTCGGCGATCTGCGAGCGCTCGACCGGCGTCGGCGCGCGGTGCGCGGCGGCGAGCGCGGAGACGGCCATCTGCTTGGCCAGGTCCCAGTTCACCGGGCCGCTCTGCTGGGACAGCATCTGCTGCAGCGCGGCGAACAGCGGGGCCTTGCCGGCCAGGTCGTCGGGGATGCCGCCGCCCGGGCAGGCCGAAGCCCGGCCCGAACGGAAGATCGCCGGATCCGGACGAACCGGACTCGGACGAGCCCTCGGGCTCGTCTCGGTGCGGTCCGAACCCGAACCCGAACGGGACGTCGGTCACCAGCGGCCTCCTCGCGCTGCCATGCTCCCCACGGTAGTCCTGACGAGCGAGGGGAGACGGACGTGCCCGGGCCCGTACGCCGTCGGCGAACCGGTGCCGTGGTCGCGGTCACCGGAGCCGGTTCCGGAGCCGGGGCCGCGGTGCTCGCGCACCTGGCCGGATCGCCGCGCATCGCCCGCACGATCGGCGTCGATCCCGGCCCGCCGCCCGCCGGTCTCGTCGGCGAGTGGCGTCAGGTGGACGTGCTCGACCCGGGCTCGACCGGCACGTTCGCCGGCGTCGACGCGGTCGCGCACCTCGCCGTCGACCTCACCACGAGCCCGGACCGGGACGGCCAGCGGCAGCGCAACACCCGGGCCGCGCAGACGGTGATCACGGCGGCGTTCGCGGCCGGCGTGCGGCGGGTGGTCGTCGTCGGCAGCGCGCTGGCCTACGGCGCGTACGCCGACAATCCGGTCCCGCTGCCCGACGACGCCCCGCTTCGCGCGGTCCCGGAGGCCAGCGCGGTCGGCGACCTGCTGGAGATCGAGCGGATCGCGGCCGCGTCCCGGCGCAGCCACCGCGGGCTGGCGATCACCGTGCTGCGACCGGCGGTGGTGCTCGGCGCCGGCGACCGGGAGCCGATGGCGGCGCTGCTGGCCGCTCCCCGGTTGCTGCGGATCCGCGGCGCCGACACCCACTGGCAGTTCTGCCATGTCGCCGACCTCGCCGCCGCGGTCGAGCTGGCCGCGCTGGCCCCGGCCGGCGTCCTCGACGGTCCGGCCAACGTGGCCAGCGAAGGCTGGCTGGACCACGACGAGCTGGAGCGGGTCAGCGGCCGGCGCAGTCTGGAGCTGCCCGAGCGGGTCGCGGTCGGCATGGCCGAGCGGCTGCACCGGTTGGGCATCACCCCGGCGCCGCCGAGCGAGCTGGCCTACCTCGTGCACCCGTGGGTGGTCGACTGCGGCCGGCTGCGGGCGGCCGGCTGGTCGCCGCGCTACACCAACGCCGAGGCGGTCGCCGACCACCTGCGCGCGGCCGAGCCCAAGCCGGACGAGGCCAGGTCGGAGGAGCGGGCCGAGCGGCGGCGCGGCACCCCGGCGGTGGTCGGCGGGGCCGCGGCGGGCGCGGCCGTCGCGCTCGTCGGCACCGCGGCGCTGGTCCGCCGAGCCCGCCGCCGCCGCTCCGGCTGAGCAGGTCCGCGCGCCGCTCCGGTTGACCAGGCGCCAGCCGCCGGTCGGCCGAGTCGCGCAGGGGCGCCGATCGCTTCCCGAGCAGGTCCACGCCGTCCGCGGCAGTGTCCACAAAGGACAGAGGACGGAACGGGCAGATCGGCGCGACACGCCGAATCCCCGCGAGTGTTCGTTCGGTGGCGTACGGTAAAGGGGTGTCCGCGCTCGTCTGGCTCGCGATCCCGCTGGTGGCGCTCGTCGCCGCCGTGCTGTGGGCGAGCTGGGCCGCGCGCCCGCGCGGTCCGGCCGACCCGGTGGACAGCGTCGCGGCGCACCACCGGTTCGTCGAGGCGCTCGAGCGCAGCAGCCGGCGCGAGCTGCCGGACCAGGACCGCTGACCGCCCGCCGACAGGCACCCATCGACCTCTCAGCAACGCTGCCTAAGCTTCTCGCCATGAGCCGACGGGTCCTCACGCTGATCACCGGCGCGGTGCTGCTGCTCGCGCTGCTGGTCGGCGGCTCCCAGCTCCCGGTGCCGTACGCGGAGCTGGGCCCGGGACCCACCCTCGACACCCTCGGCGTCGACCAGTCCGGCCAGCCGATCATCCAGCTGACCAGGCGGGACCCGGCGAAGACCACCGGACACCTCAACCTGACCACCGTCTCGGTGCGCGACCGGCTCGACCTGCTCGCCGCGATGCGCGGCTGGCTGGACCCGGAGCGGGCGGTGGTGCCGCGGGAGGAGATCTTCCCGCCCGGCCAGACCCAGCAGCAGACCGACGCGAAGAACACCCAGGACTTCGTGACCTCGCAGAACTCGGCCGAGCTGGCCGCGCTGGCCTACCTCGACGAGACCAAGGTGGTGGTCACCCAGGTCGCCGACGACTCGCCGTCGCACGGCAAGCTGACCGCGAAGGACACCATCACCACGGTGCAGGGCACGCCGGTCAGCGACGTCACCGACCTCGGCAAGGTGCTCGGCGCGACCACGCCGGGCACCACGGTCACGGTCGACTACCTGCGGGCCGGCAAGCCGGGCACGGCCAAGGTCACCACCACCAAGGGCACCGACGAGGACGGCAAGCCCAGGGCCGTGCTCGGCGTCGGCGTCTCCCTGGAGAGCACCGCGCCGTTCACGGTGAAGATCGCGCTGGACGACCGGATCGGCGGGCCGTCGGCCGGACTGATGTTCGCGCTCGGGATCCTCGACAAGCTCGGCCCGACCGACCTGACCGGCGGCCGGTTCATCGCCGGCACCGGCACGATCGACGTCACCGGCGACGTCGGGCCGATCGGCGGGATCCCGCTCAAGCTCATCGCGGCCAGGGACAAGGGCGCGACCGCGTTCCTGGTGCCGTCCGGCAACTGCGCCGAGGCCAGCCGCAACCCGCCGGCCGGGCTGGATCTGATCAAGGTGGACACGCTGTCCGGCGCGGTCAACGCGCTCGGGGCGCTCAGGGCAGGCAAGCCCGACCCCGCACTGCTGATCTCCTAGTCGAGCGTGGCCGCCAGCGCGTCGGCGAGGTCGGGGGCCAGGTCGGGGCCGACCAGCAGCTCGTCCTCGTCCTGGCCGCGCATCCGGACCGTGCAGGCCCGGCTGCCGTCCCGCAGCACCGCCACGCCGAGCCGGGCCTCCCGCCGCTGCGGGTGCTCGCTGGCCCAGTCGACGACGTCGACGTGCGGCGGCATCGACTCCTCGACCTCCGGCGGCAGCATGACGACCTCCTGCACCAGCGCGCAGCCCTCGACCTCGCGCGGCCAGCCGACCTGGGCCAGCGACTCGTCCAGCGGCCCCTCCGGCAGCGGCTCCTGCTCGACCGGGGTCAGCGCGTCCGGCGGCACCACCGACGGGTCAAGGCCGAGCTGGGCGACGAACTCCGGCTCGCGAACCACCAGGTCAGCGGTGCGGGCCAGGGCGAACAGCTGCGGGCGCTGGTCCCAGCCGGCGTCGCCGACGTGCCGCTCGATCTCGACCAGGATCTCCTGCAACAGCTCCGACACGGCGCCCATCCTGTCAGGTCGGACGGCGCTCGCTCGCGGCGGCGGGAACCCCAGCGCGTCCCGGTAAGTTCCTCTGGCGTCCCAACCGCTTTCCTGGGGAGCTCACCACCGTGGCCATGCGGCCGTCGTTACCCGTGCCGTCATTGTCCCGGCGCGCCAAGATCATCATCGGCGTCGTCGTGCTGCTGGTGCTCGTCCTGTCCGTGCTCGGGTCCTTCGTCCGGATGTACGTGGACTGGCTCTGGTTCGGCGAGGTCGGCTACCGGCAGGTCTTCACCACCGGGCTGCGTACCCGGGTCCTGCTGTTCTTCCTCTTCGGCGTCCTGATGGCCGCGATCATCGCGACGAACCTCATCATTGCGTACCGCTTCCGCCCGCCGTTCCGGCCGATGTCGCTCGAGCAGCAGAACCTCGAGCGCTACCGGTCGGCGCTGGAGCCGCGCCGGAAGCTGATCGTGATCGGCGTCTCGGTGGTGCTCGGCATCTTCACCGGCATCACCGCCCAGGCGCAGTGGCAGACCTGGCTGGAGTGGCGCAACGGCACCCAGTTCGGGATCAAGGACCCGCAGTTCGGGATCGACATCTCCTACTACACGTTCACCTACCCGTTCCAGCGGTTCGTGCTCGGGTTGCTGTTCACCGCGGTGGTGCTCTCGCTGCTGGCCTCGCTGGCCGTGCACTACCTGTTCGGCGGGGTGCGGCTGCAGACGCCGGGGGAGAAGGTCACCCCGGCCGCGCGGGTTCACCTGTCCGTACTGCTCGGCATCTTCGTGCTGCTCAAGGCGGCCGCCTACTACCTCGACCGGTACGGGTTGCTGTTCAACGAGCGGGACGGCCGGACCGGCGCGTCGTACACGGACGTCAACGCGGTGCTGCCGGCGAAGACGATCCTCATGTTCGTCGCGCTGATCTGCGCGGTCGCGATCCTGGCCAACATCTTCCTGCGCTGGGTGCAGCTGCCGGCGATCGCGATCGTGCTGCTGCTGCTCACCTCGATCGTGGCCAGCGGCATCTACCCGGCGATCGTGCAGCAGTTCAGCGTCAAGCCGAACGCGAACGAGAAGGAAGCGCTGTACATCGGCCGCAACATCCAGGCGACCCGGCAGGCGTACGGGATCGTGCCGGCCAACGAGGGTGGGAAGGTCAACCAGCAGTCCTACAACGCCAACACCAACATCAATAGCGCGCGCCAGGCGCTGACGTCGGACACGTCGACGATCCCGAACGCCCGGCTGCTCGACCCCAACATCCTCAGCCCGACGTTCCGGCAGCTCCAGCAGGTCCGCAACGTGTACGACTTCCCGGAGAAGCTGGACATCGACCGCTACACGCTCAACGGCCAGGAGCGGGACTACGTCGTCGCGGTCCGCGAGCTGAGCTCGGACAACCTCACCGGCAACCAGACCAACTGGATCAACCGGCACACCTTCTACACGCACGGCAACGGGTTCGTCGCCGCCGTCGCGAACGAGAACCTCACCGCCGAAGGCGACTTCACCGAGGGCGGCCTGCCGCCGAAGGGGCCCATCAAGATCAACCAGCCGCGGATCTACTACGGCGAGCTGATCTCGGACTACTCGATCGTCGACACCAACTCCCGCGGCGAGTACGACGGCAGCGGCAGCGAGGACGACACGTTCCGGTACAACGGGTCCGGCGGCGTGAGCCTGGGCAGCTTCTTCAACCGGCTCGCCTTCGCGATCAACTACCGCGAGCGCAACATCCTGCTCTCCAGCGCGATCAACGGAAACTCGAAGATCCTGTTCGTCCGCGACCCGGCCGACCGGGTGGAGAAGGTGGCGCCGTTCCTCAAGATCGACGGCGACCCGTACCCGGCGGTCATCAACGGGCAGGTCGAGTGGATCGTCGACGGCTACACGACCCTCGACAACTACCCGTACTCGGAGCGCCAGACGCTGGGTGAAGTGGCGGCCGACTCGCGGACCGGGCAGGGCACCCGCGCGCTGCCGCGGCAGGACGTCAACTACATCCGCAACTCGGTCAAGGCGACGGTCAACGCCTACACCGGCAAGGTCTCGCTGTACGAGTTCGACCAGAACGACCCGGTCCTCAAGACCTGGATGAAGGCCTACCCGGGGATCATCCAGCCGGAGAGCGCGATCAGCGCGGACCTGCGCGCCCACCTGCGTTACCCGGAGGACCTGTTCAAGGTGCAGCGGGAGCTGCTCACCCGATACCACGTCAGCGACCCGGGCCAGTTCTTCAACAGCCAGGACTTCTGGCGGGTGCCGAACGACCCGACGACCGGGCAGGGCGCGGCCCAGCCGCCGTACTACATCGTCGCCAAGGCGCCCGGCCAGGACGAGCCGGTCTTCCAGCTGACCAGCGCGCTCAACGCGCTGCAGCGGGACAACCTGGCCGCCTACGTCACGGTGTCCAGCGATCCGAGCGACTACGGCGAGATGCAGGTGCTCGAGTTGCCGGGCAGCCAGGCGGTGCTCGGACCGGGCCAGGTCCAGGGCCGGTTCGGTTCCACGGCGCAGATCGCCCAGACGGTCACGTTGCTCAACTCGCAAGGGTCCAGCGTCAAGTACGGCAACTTGTTAACCCTGCCCGTCGGCGGCGGGCTGCTCTACATCGAACCGTTGTACGTGGAGGCTGCGGGCAACCCGTACCCGATCCTGCAGTACGTGCTGGCCGCCTTCGGCGACCGGGTGGCGTTCGGGTCGTCGCTGACCGGCGCGCTCGACACGTTGTTCGGGGCGGGCGCGGGCCAGCAGGCGCCCGATGCGGGCCAGGGCAACAACTCGCCGTCGCCGACACCGTCGGGCAGCGCATCCGCGTCGCCGTCCGGCAGTGCGCCGTCCAGCCCGGCACCGGGAGGCGGGGGCGGGTCGATCTCGCCGGAGTTGCAGTCGGCGCTGAACCAGCTCGCGACGGCGTACGAGAACCTGCAGAAGGCGTTCAAGAGCGGCGATGTGGCGGCCATCGGCAGTGCGCAGACCGCGGTGAACCAGGCGGCGGCGGCGGTCGCGCGGGCTCGCAGCGGAGGCTGACAGTGGCCGGCGGGACGGGATTTGCACCCGTCCCGCCGGCTGCGTAAAGTGGATGAAGCCGACGCGGGGTGGAGCAGCTCGGTAGCTCGCTGGGCTCATAACCCAGAGGTCGCAGGTTCAAATCCTGCCCCCGCTACCACTCCGATCAGGGCGTTCATCCTCCGGGATGGACGCCCTGACCGGTTCCCGGGGCTCGTTGCTAACGGATTTGCTAACGGGTGTGAGCAGCATGGCGGCGCACTACGCCGGCGGGACAGGGCCGCCACCGATCATGCGCGGATTGTGCACCTGACCTCTGGCCTGACGTGGACCGTGCTACCTGCATCGCGTTCGGGCTCAGCCGTCACCGGCGCACACGGCGGGTGGCGAGCAGGAGGTGGGTGCTGACCAGCAGTACCCATAGAGGGAGGGCCAGCAGCGCCAGCTCGACGCCGCCGGTGACGGCGAGCAGTACGACAGCGAGTACGACGCCGAGCACTGCGAGCCACCGCGGCAGCACGCTGGTGCGCCAGGCGATGGTCGCCGTGGAGATCATGAAGACGCCGGCCATCTTCACCGCGTAGACGTTCAGGGCGGCGTACGTGGCGGCCCGCCCGAAGCTCCACACGTCGGGACCCTGCACCGCCGTGGCGTAGCTCTCGACCAGACCGCCGGCCACGGCGGTGGCGGCGAACAGCAACGCCAGGAACAGCAGTCCGCTACCGAGGAACACGGTCGAGAAGAAACGATCCTCGAAGGCCCCGATGCGGTCGCGTACCACCCCGATGAACCACAGGAACGCGATACCGGCGAACGGCACCAGGTTCAACGCCCAGCGCACGATCCGCCGCCGATCCGGGTCCGACAGCCACTGTCCGGCGTCCTCCTGCCGGACCGGCACCGACAGCCTCAGCAGGACAAGACTAGTTCCCAGCAGGACCGCGAACAGGATCCCGGCGATCGCCGCCGACCGCGGCGTGGTCAACTCCCGCCGCGGCAGCATCGGCCGTGAACCGTCACCCGTAGACGCATCCGCCATCGCCGTCACCCCCCGCCCCCCGAGCGTCGGCGACGCGCCCGGCCGGCGCCTCCCTCCGAACGGATGACCGGCCCGTGCACGCGGATTTGACCCGCACGGCTCGCGGAGGAATTGAAGGGCCACCAGTCCGGCGCCGCGGCTCAGGATGCCAGCAGGCCGAGGTCGTGGCCACGGTGTCACCGCCTCGCGTGCGGGTGGAGCATTGAAGCTTCCGGTAGACCGCGGCGACGTGGGTCTTCACCGTGTTCCGGGAGGTGTGCAGCTCATCGCCGATCTCGCCGAGCGAGAGGTGGGTCGGCAGCAGTTGGAGCACGCGCATCTCCGCCGTGCTCAGCGCCATCGCGCTCGGGACCCGGACGTGTCCGCCGTCCCGGGCGAGGCCGGCCGACAGCCGGCGCAGCTGGTCCCGGAGCGTTCCTTCGGTGAGCAGCCGGGTGAGATGCCCGCGCGCCTCCTCTGCCCGGTAGCGTGCGGCGGCGAAGTCGCCGAGGTCGAGGAAGGTATGGCCGAGCGTGATGGCGACCTGGGCCGACAGCCAGGGGAACGCTGCCGGTGAGGGTGTCGCGTACAGCCGCAGCGCCATGCCGACGTGGCGCTGGGCCGCCTCGCCGGTCGTCCTGGTGGGCGGCGACCCTGGCGGCGGCGGTATAGCTCAGGATGCTGAACAGGTGCTCCTGGAGATCGCCGGCCGCGATCATGTCCAGCGCCTGGCCGGCCTTCTTCGTCCGCGCCGGGCCAGTCGTCCCGCTCGGCCGCGAGCAGGGACATCTCGGCGAGTGCGGCAGCGGCAGCGGGTCGTTGCGCCTCGCGTCCGAGGCGCGCCGCCAGGTCGAGCTCCTTGACCGCCTGTTCGGGGGCGCCGGTCAGCGCGTGCGCGAGGCCGAGCGCCGCCATCGCGGCCGGGTGCCAAGGGCTGCCCGGTTGCTCGAGGTCCACGGCCGCGGTGGCGTCGAGGAGCATCCGGTCGACTCCCAGCGCTCCCATGACCGCACGCAGGACGGTGATGGCGGAGGTGAGCGAGGTGCTGCCGTCGGGCAGCGGGCCGTCGAAAGAGCCGCGTTCCGCCGCGTGGAGGCACTGCTGCGCGCGGAGCGGGTCCCCGTCGAACGCAAAGATCCAGGCCGCGGTGATCGCCAGCGGCGGGTAGCCGGTGAGCCCGTCGTAGTCCAGGGAGTCCAGCCATCCGCGGACCGTGCGGAAGCCGGCCGGCGGCGAAGAACTCCCGGGCATGCCGGTTGACCAGCTTGGCCGCGGTCAAGCGTGTCGCGGCCGGCGATGGCATGCGCGATGGCCTGCTCGGGCAGGCCTCGCTCCTCGTACCAGGCGGCGGCGCGCCGATGCACCCGGAGCTCCTCGCCGGGTTCGCGCCGCCGGAGCTCGGACAGGAGCATCTCGGCGAGCAGGCGGTGATAGCGGTACCACTCGCCGCGCCGGTCTAGCGGCACGACGAACAGGTTGCGGCGGGCGGCATCGGCGAGCCGGCCGGCGGAGCCGCTGCCGCCCAGCACGTGGTCGCACAGCGAGCCGCACATCTGTCCGAGCACGGCGGTGCGCAGCAGGAACCGAACGGTGTCCGGAGACTCCCGGGCGAGCAGCTCGTCGCGGAAGTAGTCCACGATGAACGGGTCGTCGCCGGCGATCCCGCCCGCCGCCCCGGCGGCGTCCGGCCCGGCCCGGATGGCCAGCGCGGCGAGGTAAACCCCGCCGGCCAGCCCTCCGTGCGCAGGACCAGAGCCCGCAAGCCTCGTCGGAGCAGTCGACACCCGCCGCGACGAGGACTGCCCGTGCCTCCTCCTGCGTGAACGCCAGGTCGTCCGGGCCGAACTCGACGCACCGGCCCTCGCTGCGCAGTCGGCCGAGGCGAGAGCTCCAGCCGGGACCCGACCGCGATGTGGAAGCCCGGCGGGAGGCCGGCGGCAAGCGCGCGGATGAAGTTCACCGCTTCGACGCTGCGCAGCTGGTGGACGTCGTCGAGCACCAGCACGCCCGGTCGGCCCAGTTCCGCAATGACGCGAGCAGGTGCGGCAGCGCGACGACGTGCCGTGACCCGTCCCCGACCGCCGAGAGCGCGGAACACCGCCGGGTCCAGCGGCTCGATGCGGTGCAGCGCAAGGGCGATGCGGCCGGCGAGCCGAACCGGATCCTCGTCGGCCTCGTCGACGGTGACCCAGGCGAACTCCCGGCCATCCGCGGCCGACCATTGGCTCAGCGCAGTCGTCTTCCCGTAGCCGGCCGGCGCGGTCAGCAGAACGAGCGGGACGTCGTTCGGGGATTGCGGCGAGACGACCCAGCAGCCCGGTGCGGGCAATCAGACCGTCCCCAACGACCGGCCCCTGGACCTTGGGCGCACTCTCGATGACGGCGAGTTCCCCGACGCTACTCCCGGTCATATCCACCCTGCATCGATGCGATGAGGTGTGCACCGCCGGGATCTGGAGCAGCCGCCTAAAACTTACCCCTCAGCCCGGTCGCCCGCGACTGGGAACAGGACGAGGCGGCACTTGCCACTGTCCACTGATAGCAGTCGCACACCCGACGCGCAGCCGCGCGCGGCGACTAAGCCCCGCCGGCCGACCGCGGGGTCGGTGTCGGCCAGATGCACCCGTACCCGAGACGACACACGTGGCCGACCTCATCCGATCGGGATGGTGACGCGATGCCCGGCACCAACGACCGTCGTGTCCATGAAGGCGATGGTCCTACTCGCCGGCCAGAGAAGGCGGCTGCTCCGCGCCGCCATCGTGGGCGGGCTGGGTTCGGCCACCGCACAGTCGGCGCCCCCGGCGCGAGCCGATCAGCTGCCTGAGCAACAGCAGGACGTCCGGCCGGACACCGGTGGCACGTCTCGGGCGAGCTCGGGCGCGAAGGCCGGAATCCGGCACGGCTGAGGCGCCGAGGAGGACACACCATGGAACGCGGACCGGTGCAGGTTGTTGTCGTCGGCTTCGCCGGCGAGGGGTTCGCCGGTCGGATCCTCCCCGAGCTGCGGCGGCTTCGCAGCGGCGGGCTGATTCGCCTGCTCGACGCCATCTTCGTCAGCAAGGACGAGGATGGGCGCTTGACGACGATGGACGCCCACGACGCCGGGGGCGGGGAGTGGCCGGAGTTCGGCGAGATCGTCGGCGCGCTCATCGGGTTCGGCTCCAACTGCGAGGGCCTCAAGGTGGGTGCTGACGCCGGTACGGCTGACGGCGTCTACGGCTCGGATGCTGGCGAGGCGTGGGCGATCTCGGACGCCATCCCGGCGGACAGCTGCGCTGTGGTGGCGCTGATCGAGCATCCCTGGGCCATTCCGCTCCGCGGCGCCATCACCCGCGGCGGCGGCTTTGCCCTCGAGGACACCTGGCTGCACCCTGCCGATCTGGTCGCCGTCGGCGCGGTGACCAGCAGCGGAATCACGTGAAGCGTCAAGCGAAGTACGACAAGAATCCCCGGGCAGGCCCCCCGTCCGAGCATCGATCGGCCATTTGTCTGCGCCGGATCTGCCGCGAGTCGGTCGACACCGAGGCCCGCCTGGGCCGGTGTGAGTGCGGATGCCCAGCCGTCGCGTCGCTCTTGGCGTTTGAACATGGGCTGCGTCGGGCCGAGTTGCGCCTCGTTGCGGCCCAACGCCGCATCGCCTCCGCCCCGGCCACCGCGGGACCTTGGGCGATGGTTGAGCCAGTCGATGATGGGTACGTAGGCTTCGATCGTGACGGAGGACGTCCGTGACGGGGCGCCGACGCGAGTCGAGGTCGATCGGCTGCTTCTTGACGCCAAGCTGTCGGTCCCGGAACCTCGCCCGGGTTCGGTGAGTCGCGCCGAGCTGATCGAGGCGGCGCGCGGCGAGCGGTCGCCGGGTGGTCGGGGTCACCGCGCCGGCCGGCTACGGCAAGTCGACCCTGCTGGCGCAGTGGGCGCGCGCCGAGGATCGTCGGGTCGTCTGGGTGTCTCTCGACCGCTTCGACGACGACCCCGCCGCGTCTTGCTCACCCTGCTGGCGTCCGCATACGTGCGGGTCTCGCCCGGCAACGCCGACCTGGTCGCCGACATGGGCGGTCTGGGCGTGTCGGTGTTGGGACGCGCCGCGCCGCGGCTCGCCTCGGCGCTGCGGGCGAGCCCGGCTCCGTTCGTGCTCATGCTGGACGACCTTCACGAGCTCCGGTCGCCCGCATTGCCACGACGTCCTCAGCGTCGTGATCTCGGGGATCCCGCCGGGGCTCCCAGCTGGTCGCGGCGAGCCGCTTCGAGCAGCCCCACCTGCCGCGGCTGCGGGCGTCGGGGGACGCGATGGAGCTCGCGCGCGAGCGACCTGGCCCTCGACGCGGCCGGCGCCGAGCAGATCTTCGCGCAGGCACACGTCAGACTCAGCCGCGAGACGGCGGCCGCGGTGACCGAGCGGACCGAAGGTTGGCCGGTCGGCATCTACCTCGCCGCGGTGATCGCCCACGACACCGACGGCGCGGCGCTGACCGTGTCCGGCGACGACCGGTACGTCGCCGACTACCTCTACCGCGAGTCGCTGAGTCAGCTGCCCGAGGCCACACAGCGGTTCCTGCGGCGCACGGCGGTGCTCGACCAGCTGTGCGGCCCGCTCTGCGACGCCGTGCTCGGCGAGTCGGGCGCGCAGGAACAGCTGCGCCGCCTCGAGGCCTCGAACACGTTCCTGATCCCGCTCGACCGTCGGCGAGAGTGGTACCGCTACCACGCGCTGTTCCGAGAGTTCCTGCTCGGCGAGCTTCGCCGCGTCGAACCCGAGGTCATCCCGAAGCTGCACCTGCGGGCCGCCGACTGGTACGAGGCCCAAGGATCGCCGGCGCACTGCCCTGGAGCACCTGTTGAACACGACCGAGCGGGACCGGTGCGTCCAGCTGGTGACCGGGCTGGTCCTGCCGACCTACAAGGCCGGCCACATGTCGACTGTGCAACGGTGGCTCTCGGCGCTCGGTGACTCCGGCGATCGAGAGGTACCCGCCGCTCGCCGTGCTGGCCGGCTGGGCCGCGGCGTTGACCGGGCAGACCGCCGAAGCGCAGCGGTGGGCGGCGATCCTCGACGCCGCTTCGTTCGACCCGGCGCCGGTGGAGGGCACGTCGTTCGACTCGGCGCGGGCCATGTTGCGGGCCGTTATGTGTGCCGCCGGTCCAGAGCAGATGATGGCCGAGGCGAGCTTCGCGCTCGCCCAGGAGCCGCCGTGGAGCCCGTGGCGCGATACCGCGCTCTACTTGTGCGCCGAGGCGCATCTGCTCACCGGCAACGTTGACGGGGCGTGCGCCCTGTTCGCGGAGTCGTCGTCGGTCGGCAGCCGCGGTGTCCAATGCCGACTCGCTCGTTCTCAGCGAATCCGAGCTCGCACTGGTGGCGATGGATCGCGGGCGGTGGGCCGAGGCAGCCGAACGCGTCGAACGGGCCCTCGCCGTGATCGATGAGCATCGGATGCACGACTACGCCACGAGCGTGCTTGCCTTCGCCGCGGCGGCGCGACTTGCCGTGCACCGCGGCGACCTGGACGAGGCGGACCGGCAGATCACCCGGGCGATGCGAGCACGTCCGTCGTGCACGTTCGTGCTGCCCTTCCTCGCCGTGGGCGCCCGACTACAGCTCGCCAAGGTGCACATGACGAGAGGCGAGCATTCGACCGCTCGTCACCTCCTGCGTGAGATCGACGACATCCTGCTGCATCGACCGGATCTCGGCGCCCTCGTCGACCAGGTCTCCGAGCTTCGTGGACTCCTGACCTCGAGTAGGCAGGGCCAAGCTGCCGGCGGCCCCCTCAGCCCGGCCGAGCTCAGGCTGCTGCCGTACCTCCAGACGCATCTCACGCTCGGTGAGATCGGCGAGCGGCTGTTCGTCAGCCGCAACACGGTGAGGACCGAGGTCGCCTCGATCTACCGAAAACTCGGTGCCTCGTCCCGCAGCGACGCAGTGGTCAGGCGACCGCGATCGGGCTGCTCGGCGGGTAGCCGGCCTCACTCACCGAGCTGGTACTCCAGGGCCTCGTCGAGGTCGTAGCCGAGCGCCAGCGCGAGCTTGGGGGCCGCCGCGACGACGCACGGGAGGCCCACGACAGGTATGACGCCGACCAACACGTCGACGATCTCGGCGGCCGACGCGCCCGCGCTCACCGCGGAATCGGCCTGGGCCCGTAGGAGGGGACAGCACCGCCGACCGCCACCAACGCGGCGAGGCGGACGAGCTCTAGCGTCTTCGGATCGAGCTGCAGGGACTCGACCTCGACCGACTCCACGGAGCCTTCGGCGAAGCGCGCGTCGTTGAGGCCGAGGGAGCGCAGTCGGTCCGTGTAGTTCACGCTGACTCATCCCTTTACGTCGTGACATCCGACACAGCGCGTTAGCCACCTTCTTCGGCAACCAAGCTGGCCGCGCGCTCCCATGTCAGTCCAGTGAGCCCTTGACCGGCGATGGCCGCATCATGCAGATCGGCCGAGCCGTCACACCGCCTGTGCGGCTCGGGTGCCAGAGCCGCGGGCGGGCAGGAGAAGAGCCGGAGCGGCGGGCGGCTTTCATGCGGATGGGATGACGCGGCAGCCGCCGCGGGAGGTGACCATGTCACGGCGCGGTCGACCCGCCGGGTCCACCGGGAATGCCGGATCGGGTGATCGCCCGGCCGGGTCGAACGAGGGGAAGACCATGGCTATCGGACCTGTCCAGCTCATCGTGCTGGGCTTCACCCATCCCAAGTTCCACGGCGAGATCATCGCCGAGCTGGAGCGGCTGCGGGAGAGCGACACTGTACGAGTCATCGATGCGCTTGGCGGTCTACAAGGACGCGGCCGGGGAGATCGAGGTCGAGCACCTGAGCAACCTCTCCACCGACGAGGCGATCGAGCTGGGCAGCAAGATCGGCGCCCTGATCGGCCTGGGCGTCGAGGGCGAGGAGGGGATGGAGGCCGGCGCGGTGGCCGGGGCGGAGGCGGCGGCGGACGGGGTGCACGTGTTCACCGACGAGGACGCCTGGGACGTGCTCGAGGACATCCCGAACGACTCGGCCGCCGCGCTGATCCTGCTGGAGCACCACTGGGCGGTGCCGCTGCGCGACGCGATCGCGCCGGGCCGGCGGCTTCCGGCTCAGCGACGGGTTCATCAGCCCGCTGGACCTCGTCGAGATCGGGCTGCTCTCGGCCGAGGAGGCCAAGGAGCTGCACCAGCTGGAAGCCGCCAACGCCGCAGGCTGACCGATCGCCGACACGATCCGCCATCACCACAACCAAGCAACGACCGTCACGACAACCAGGAGGTAGAGATGTTCGGAGGACGCAGGGTCGCTCGGCGTACTGGCAGGCGGACCGCGAGGCGCGTGTCACGCCGGAACTAGGTCGTTCCTCAGTCGTTCGGCGCGGACGGGCGGGCTCTCGTGTGGCTGCCCGTCAGGCCCATCGCCGGCCTGAGTACGGAGGAGGCGTGTGATGTCCGATCCGCAATCCGCACCGAGTGCTGAGACCACCGCTCCGGCGCGTCGGACGCGCGTGGCGTTCGATCGCGGCGGCGGTGTGTGTCGTGTTGGCGGCGTTGTTGACGACGCCGGCGGGGATCGCGTTCTGGGGGCAGCGGACGCTGAACGACGGTCAGCGTTACCTGGATACGGTCGGCCCGCTGGTGGACTCGCCGCAGGTGCAGGACGCCATCGCGACGAAGGTGATCGACGCGATCGAGGCAGCAGGTCGATATCGAGGCGATCCTCAACGACGTGTTCGCCGGTGTGATCACCGACCGGCCGCGGCTGCAGCGGCTGGTCGGGCCGCTGGCGGGGGCGATCAACGGGCTGATCGAACGCGAGGTCCGCGCGTTCGTGGCCTCGGACGCGTTCGCCGACATCTGGGTCCGGGTCAACACCAGGGCGCAGCAGGGCCTGGTCCGCGTCCTGAAGGGGGACGACACCGGCGCGGTGTCGGTGCAGGGCGAGCAGGTGGTCCTGGACGTGTCCGAGGTCATCGACCAGGTCAAGCAGCGCCTGGTCGCCCGCGGCCTCACGGTCGTGCAGAACATGCCGATCCCCGACGTGGACAAGCAGATCGTGCTGCTGGACGCGCCGCAGCTGAAGCAGGCGCGCACGATCTACGCGTTCGCGAACCCGGTGGCCCGGTGGCTCATCATGGTCGTCGTGCTGCTCTACCTGGCCGCGTTCCTGCTCGCCCGCCGCCGGCCGCGGATGACCGTGACCATCGGGGTGCTGCTGGCGGCGAACGCGCTGCTGGTGGCCTTCTGCCTGTCGGTCGGCCGGCAACTGTTCATCGACAAGCTCGCCGACACCGACTTCGGCCCGGCCAGCGCGGTGTTCTACGACACGCTGCTGGCCTACCTCGAGCGCGGCTGGAAGGTGCTGCTCTGGCTGGGCCTGATCCTGGTGGTGGCCGGCTGGTTCACCGGGTCCAACGCCGCCGGCACCGCCGCCCGCTCCACCGTCTCCGGCGGCCTGCAGACCGTCGGCGCCGCGCCGCCGGGCCGACGGACCGGTCGGCGGCGCCGGCCGCTGGGTCGCGGCCAACGCCCGCTGGCTGCGGGTGGTCATCGGCGTGCTCGGCGCCGTCGTCCTGCTCTGGGGCAACGACGTCTCGCTCTCCCGGCTGCTCTGGTCGCTGGCGCTCGTGGTCGTGCTCCTGGCCGTGTGCAGGTCCTGGTCGGCGCCCGCGCAGCCGCCTCCGACCCGTACGCCTGCCGGCGGCGCCGAGACCGTCACCGACGATCCGAGAAACAGCGACGCTGAGACGGTGGGCCACGGCGCAAAGCCTTGACCCATCTCCACCTTCCGAGGTCCGGGTCGATGACGGTGGTGCTTGATGCCGAAACTCGCTCGGGTCATCCCCTTCGCATGATGACCGTCGAACCCGCCGCTCATACGGTCGAGATGTCTCTTCGCCCGGCTAGATCAACTCACGGGGGATCACCATGACTCCTGACCGGCATGCACGGACCATGTTGCCGATCCCTGATCGGCCGGCGCCGGGACTGACGACCTACGACGCGAAGGATCCGGACACCGCCTTTCCTCCGATCGAGCCGTTGCTCCCGCCGTAAGGGCGCCGAACGTGCTGATCGTCCTGCTAGACGATGTCGGCTTCGGTGCGGCGGCCACGTTCGGGGGCCATGCCGGACGCCGACCGCGGACAGGCTGGCGGCCGGGGCCTGCGGTACAACCGCTTCCACACCACCGCATTGTGCGCGCCGACCCGCGCGGCGCTCCTCAGCGGCCGCAACCACCATTCGGTCGGGATGGGCAGCATCACCGAGACCGCAACGTCGGCCCCGGGCAACAGCTCGCTGCGTCCCAACACGAAGGCGCCGCTGGCGATGACGTTGAAGCTGAACGGGTACTCCACGGCGCAGTTCGGCAAGTGCCACGAGGTGCCGGTCTGGCAGTCGTCGCCCATGGGTCCGTTCGACGCGGGCCGTCCGGCGGTGGCGGATTCGAGACCTTCTACGGGTTCATAGGCGGGGAGAACAACCAGTGGGATCCGGCGCTCTATGACGGGACGACCCCGGTCGAGCCACCTGCGACGGCCGAGGAGGGCTACCACCTGACGGAGGACCTCGCCGACCGGGCGGTCAGCTGGGTGCGCCAGCAGAAGGCACTGATGCCCGACAAGCCGTTCTTCGTGTATTTCGCACCGGGCGCGACCCACGCCCCCCACCACGTGCCCAGGAGTGGGCCGACGGTACAAGGGCCAGTTCGCCGAGGGCTGGGACGTTCTGCGGGAGCGCACGTTCGCGCGCCAGAAGGAGCTGGGCGTCATCCCGGCGGACACAGAGCTGACCGTCGGCACGCCGAGATCCCGGCCTGGGACGACATGCCCGCCGAGCTCAAGCCGGTGCTCGCGCGGGAGATGGAGGTCTCGCCGCCTACTTCGGACGTCGACCGCCCGTCGGCCGGCTGATCGACGCCTCGAGGACCTCGGCGTCCTGGACAACACGGTCGTCTACTGCGATCGTCGGGGACAACGGCGGGTCCGCCGGGCCACCCTGAACGGCGCCTTCAACGAGATGGCGACTTCAACGGGATGGCCGCGCTGGAGACCCCCGAGTTCATGGTCAACAAGCTGGACGAGTTCGGTATCTCCAGCTCCTACAACCACTACGCGGTCGGCTGGGCGTGGGCGATGGACACCCCGTTCCAGTGGACCAAGCAGGTCGCCTCGCACTGGGGCGGCACCCGCAACGGCGCCATCGTGCACTGGCCGCACGGGATCGCCGAGCGCGGCGGCCTCCGC
>CAVYOJ010000016.1:0-868025 GCA_963770145.1 uncultured Actinomycetota bacterium
CCCGGCGAGTCACGCTGACGCACGAAGTGGACGTCAGGGGAAGGGCGGCGGCCTCGACAGCAGTGTGCGTTTAGCCTACACTGCTAGTTTGCGCTGTCTTCTGACCGTCCGACTCGCCTTCCTCAACGGAGCCGGGACCCGGGTGGTCCGGGGACGCGCGCGCACTGACGGCGCCTGTCCTTGGAAGGACACATCTTGGCAGTCTCCCGCTCCGACACTGGCACGACCACCCTCCCTGAGCGCAAGCGGATCCCCGGTTCTCCTGACCGGATCTCCTTCGCCAAGATCCGGGAGCCTCTCGAGGTCCCCAACCTCCTCGCGCTGCAGACCGACTCGTTCGACTGGCTCGTCGGCAACGACAAGTGGCGCGCCCGCGTCGCCGAGGAGTCGGACCCGCGGTCCGGGCTGGACGAGATCCTCGGAGAGATCTCGCCGATCGAGGACTTCTCCGGGTCGATGTCGCTGTCCTTCTCCAACCCGCGCTTCGAGGACGTGAAGGCGTCCGAGGAGGAGTGCAAGGACAAGGACATGACCTTCGCGGCTCCGCTGTTCGTCACGGCGGAGTTCATCAACAACACCACCGGCGAGATCAAGAGCCAGACGGTCTTCATGGGCGACTTCCCGATGATGACCGTCAAGGGCACGTTCATCATCAACGGCACCGAGCGCGTCGTGGTCTCCCAGCTGGTGCGGTCGCCGGGCGTCTACTTCGACCGCACCCTCGACAAGACCTCCGACAAGGACGTCTACAGCTGCAAGGTGATCCCGAGCCGGGGCGCCTGGCTGGAGTTCGACGTCGACAAGCGCGACACCGTCGGCGTCCGCATCGACCGCAAGCGCCGGCAGCCGGTCACCGTGCTGCTCAAGGCGCTCGGCTGGAGCTCGGACCGGATCCGCGAGCGGTTCCAGTGGTCCGAGACGCTGCTGGCCACCCTGGAGAAGGACCACATCCAGACCCAGGACGAGGCGCTGCTGGACATCTACCGCAAGCTGCGCCCGGGCGAGCCGCCGACGCGGGAGTCCGCGCAGACCCTGCTCGACAACCTGTTCTTCAACCAGAAGCGCTACGACCTGGCCAAGGTCGGCCGCTACAAGGTCAACAAGAAGCTCGGCCTCGACCTGCCGGTCGCCCAGGGCGTGCTCACCGAGGACGACATCGTCGCCACGATCGAGTACGTCGTGAAGCTGCACGCCGGCGAGGAGGGCTTCGAGGTCGACGACATCGACCACTTCGGCAACCGGCGGCTGCGCACGGTCGGCGAGCTGATCCAGAACCAGATCCGGGTCGGCCTGTCCCGCATGGAGCGGGTCGTCCGGGAGCGGATGACCACCCAGGACGTCGAGGCGATCACGCCGCAGACGCTGATCAACATCCGGCCGGTCGTCGCCTCCATCAAGGAGTTCTTCGGCACCAGCCAGCTCTCCCAGTTCATGGACCAGACCAACCCGCTGGCCGGCCTGACGCACAAGCGCCGGCTGTCCGCGCTGGGCCCGGGCGGTCTGTCCCGGGAGCGGGCCGGCTTCGAGGTCCGCGACGTGCACCCCAGCCACTACGGCCGGATGTGCCCGATCGAGACCCCGGAGGGCCCGAACATCGGCCTGATCGGCTCGCTCGCCTCGTACGGGCGGATCAACGCGTTCGGCTTCGTCGAGACGCCGTACCGGAAGGTCGAGAACGGCCGGGTCACCGACCAGATCGACTACCTGACCGCGGACGAGGAGGACCGGCACGTCATCGCCCAGGCGAACGAGCCGCTCGACGCCAAGGGCCGGTTCGCCGAGGCGCGGGTGCTGGTCCGCAAGAAGGGCGGCGAGGTCGAGCTGATCGACCCGGCCGAGGTCGACTACATGGACGTCTCGCCGCGGCAGATGGTCTCGGTCGCGACGGCGATGATCCCGTTCCTCGAGCACGACGACGCCAACCGCGCGCTGATGGGCGCCAACATGCAGCGCCAGTCGGTGCCGCTGCTGCGCTCCGAGTCGCCGCTGGTCGGCACCGGGATGGAGCTGCGGGCCGCGGTCGACGCCGGCGACGTGATCGTCGCGGAGAAGGCCGGCGTGGTCGAGGACCTGTCCGCCGACTACTGCACGGTCATGGCCGACGACGGCACCCGGCAGACCTACCGGCTGCACAAGTTCCGCCGGTCCAACCAGGGCACCTGCATCAACCAGAAGGCCGTCGTCGACGAGGGCGACCGGGTCGAGGTCGGCCAGGTCATCGCCGACGGGCCGTGCACCGACGACGGCGAGATGGCGCTCGGGAAGAACCTGCTGGTCGCGTTCATGCCCTGGGAGGGGCACAACTACGAGGACGCGATCATCCTGTCCCAGCGGCTGGTCCAGGACGACGTCCTCACCTCGATCCACATCGAGGAGCACGAGGTCGACGCCCGGGACACCAAGCTGGGCGCCGAGGAGATCACCCGGGACATCCCGAACGTCGCCGAGGAGGTCCTCGCGGACCTCGACGAGCGCGGCATCGTCCGGATCGGCGCCGACGTGGTGCCGGGCGACATCCTGGTCGGCAAGGTCACCCCGAAGGGCGAGACCGAGCTGACCCCGGAGGAGCGGCTGCTGCGGGCGATCTTCGGCGAGAAGGCCCGCGAGGTCCGCGACACCTCGCTCAAGGTGCCGCACGGCGAGTCCGGCAAGGTCATCGGCGTCCGGGTGTTCTGCCGCGAGGACGGCGACGAGCTGCCGCCGGGGGTCAACGAGCTGGTCCGGGTGTACGTGGCCCAGAAGCGCAAGATCCAGGACGGCGACAAGCTGGCCGGCCGGCACGGCAACAAGGGCGTGATCTCCAAGATCCTGCCGCAGGAGGACATGCCGTTCCTCGAGGACGGCACGCCGGTCGACATCGTGCTCAACCCGCTCGGCGTGCCGGGCCGGATGAACATCGGCCAGGTGCTGGAGACGCACCTCGGCTGGGTGGCCAAGTCCGGCTGGGAGGTCGACGGCGCCGCCCAAGTGGGCCGACCCGGCTGCCCGAGCACGGCCCGCGCCGGCGAGCCCGGCACCCGGACGGCGACGCCGGTCTTCGACGGCGCCCGCGAGGAGGAGATCGTCGGCCTGCTCGGCTCCACCCGGCCCAACCGGGACGGCGACCGGCAGGTCGCCGAGACCGGCAAGGCGCGGCTGTTCGACGGCCGCTCCGGCGAGCCGTTCCCGGAGCCGATCTCGGTCGGCTACATCTACATCCTCAAGCTGCTCCACCTGGTCGACGACAAGATCCACGCTCGCTCGACCGGTCCGTACTCGATGATCACCCAGCAGCCCCTCGGCGGTAAGGCGCAGTTCGGCGGGCAGCGGTTCGGCGAGATGGAGTGCTGGGCGATGCAGGCCTACGGCGCCGCGTACGCGCTGCAGGAGCTGCTGACCATCAAGTCCGACGACGTCCTCGGCCGGGTCAAGGTCTACGAGGCCATCGTCAAGGGCGAGAACATCCCCGAGCCGGGCATCCCGGAGTCGTTCAAGGTCCTGCTGAAGGAGCTGCAGTCGCTGTGCCTCAACGTCGAGGTGCTCTCCAGCGACGGTGTCTCCATCGAGATGCGGGACAGCGACGAGGACGTGTTCCGGGCGGCCGAGGAGCTCGGCATCGATCTGTCCCGGCGTGAGCCGAGCAGCGTCGAAGAGGTCTGACAGCGGTACGCCGGCCGGTCTCGCATGCCGGCCGGCGCCCTCCGGCAGACCACAGGATTCACGACCCCGAAAGAGGGATAAGTGCTCGACGTCAACTTCTTCGACGAGCTCCGTATCGGCCTGGCCACCGGCGAGGACATCCGCCAGTGGTCGCACGGCGAGGTCAAGAAGCCCGAGACGATCAACTACCGCACGCTCAAGCCGGAGAAGGACGGGCTCTTCTGCGAGAAGATCTTCGGTCCGACCCGCGACTGGGAGTGCTACTGCGGCAAGTACAAGCGGGTCCGGTTCAAGGGCATCATCTGCGAGCGCTGCGGCGTCGAGGTCACTCGGGCCAAGGTGCGGCGGGAGCGGATGGGCCACATCGAGCTGGCCGCGCCGGTCACCCACATCTGGTACTTCAAGGGCGTCCCGAGCCGGCTGGGCTACCTGCTCGACCTGGCTCCCAAGGACCTCGAGAAGATCATCTACTTCGCGGCGTACCTGATCACCTCGGTCGACACCGAGGCGCGCCACCGCGACCTGTCCACCGTCGAGGCCGAGATGTCGGTCGAGAAGAAGCGGGCCGAGGACAAGCGCGACGGCGACGTCGAGGCGCGGCAGAAGAAGCTCGAGGCCGACCTCGCCGAGCTGGAGAGCCGAGGGCGCCAAGTCCGACGTGCGCCGCAAGGTGCGCGAGGGCGGCGAGCGGGAGATGCGCCAGATCCGCGACCGCGCGCAGCGCGAGATCGACCGGCTGGACGAGGTGCTCGACACCTTCCGCAAGCTGGAGCCGAAGACGCTGATCGCGGACGAGATGCTCTACCGCGAGCTGCGCGACCGGTTCGGCGAGTACTTCAACGGCGGCATGGGCGCCGAGGCGCTGCAGCGGCTGCTGGAGAACTTCGACCTCGACGCCGAGGCGGAGTCGCTGCGGGAGACCATCCGGTCCGGCAAGGGCCAGAAGAAGCTGCGGGCGCTCAAGCGGCTCAAGGTCGTCGCGGCGTTCCAGTCAACACCCGCAACTCGCCGATGGGCATGGTCCTCGACTGCGTGCCGGTGATCCCGCCGGACCTGCGGCCGATGGTGCAGCTCGACGGTGGCCGGTTCGCGACCAGCGACCTCAACGACCTCTACCGCCGGGTGATCAACCGGAACAACCGGCTCAAGAGGCTGCTCGACCTCGGCGCGCCCGAGATCATCGTCAACAACGAGAAGCGGATGCTGCAGGAGGCCGTCGACGCGCTGTTCGACAACGGCCGCCGCGGCCGGCCGGTCACCGGCCCGGGCAACCGCCCGCTGAAGTCGCTGTCCGACATGCTCAAGGGCAAGCAGGGCCGGTTCCGGCAGAACCTGCTGGGCAAGCGCGTCGACTACTCCGGCCGTTCGGTCATCGTGGTCGGCCCGCAGCTCAAGCTGCACCAGTGCGGCCTGCCCAAGGACATGGCGATCGAGCTGTTCAAGCCGTTCGTGATGAAGCGGCTGGTCGACCTCAACCACGCGCAGAACATCAAGTCCGCCAAGCGGATGGTGGAGCGCGCGCGGCCGGTCGTCTGGGACGTGCTCGAGGAGGTCATCACCGAGCACCCGGTCCTGCTGAACCGGGCGCCGACCCTGCACCGGCTCGGCATCCAGGCGTTCGAGCCGCAGCTGGTCGAGGGCAAGGCGATCCAGATCCACCCGCTGGTCTGCACCGCGTTCAACGCGGACTTCGACGGCGACCAGATGGCGGTGCACCTGCCGCTGTCCGCCGAGGCGCAGGCCGAGGCCCGGATCCTGATGCTGTCCAGCAACAACATCCTGTCGCCGGCGGACGGTCGTCCGATCACCTCGCCGACCCAGGACATGGTGCTGGGCATCTTCCACCTGTCCGCGACCCGCGAGGGCTCGCTGGGCGAGGGCCGGGCGTTCTCCTCGCTGTCCGAGGCGATCATGGCGTACGACTCGCACACGCTGTCGCTGCAGGCGCCGGTCACGGTCCGGCTGACCGGCTACACGTCGGTCGACAACGGCAAGAAGGCCGAGCCGTGGACGCCGCCGGAGGACTGGACCCCGGGCGACCCGGTGCTGGTGCAGACCACGCTGGGGCGCTGCCTGTTCAACGAGGCGCTGCCGGAGGACTACCGCTTCGTCAACTACGAGGTGACGAAGAAGGAGCTCGGCGTCGATCGTCAACGACCTGGCCGAGCGGTACCCGAAGGTCCAGGTCGCGGCGACCCTCGACGCCCTCAAGGCGGCCGGGTTCCACTGGGCGACCCGGGCCGGGATCACCATCGCCATCGACGACGTCGTCACCCCGCCGGCGCAAGCAGGAGATCCTGGACCGGTACGAGCGGGACGCCGAGAAGATCGAGAAGCAGTACCAGCGCGGCGTGATCACCGACGAGGAGCGCCGGCAGGAGCTCATCGAGATCTGGACCAAGGCGACCAGCGAGGTCGCGCGGGAGATGGAGGCCAACTTCCCGCGGACCAACCCGGTCTGGATCATGGTCAACTCCGGTGCCCGCGGCAACATGATGCAGATGCGGCAGATCGCCGGCATGCGCGGCCTGGTGGCCAACCCGAAGGGCGAGATCATCCCGCGCCCGATCAAGGCCAACTTCCGCGAGGGCCTGACCGTCCTGGAGTACTTCATCGCCACCCACGGCGCCCGCAAGGGCCTCGCGGACACGGCGCTGCGGACGGCGGACTCCGGCTACCTCACCCGCCGGCTGGTCGACGTCTCCCAGGACGTGATCATCCGCGAGGAGGACTGCGGCACCGAGCGCGGCGTGATCATGCCGGTCGCGATCAAGCAGCCGGACGGCAGCCTGATCAAGGAGACGCACGTCGAGACCGGCGTGTACGCGCGGGTGCTCGCCGAGGACGCGGTCGACCAGGCCGGCAACGTGATCGTGGCCCGTGGCCAGGACCTCGGCGACGTGCTGATCGACCAGCTCATCGCGGCCGGCACTCACGCACGTCAAGGTGCGCTGCGTGCTCACCTGCGAGTCGACGATGGGCACCTGCGCGACCTGCTACGGGCGCTCGCTGGCGACCGGCAAGCTGGTCGACGTCGGTGAGGCGGTCGGCATCATCGCCGCCCAGTCCATCGGCGAGCCGGGCACCCAGCTGACCATGCGTACGTTCCACACCGGCGGTGTCGCGGGTGAGGACATCACGCACGGCCTGCCCCGCGTGCAGGAGCTGTTCGAGGCCCGCATCCCGAAGGGCGTCGCCCCGATCTCCGAGGTCGAGGGCCGGGTGCGGATCGAGGACGGCGACCGGTCGCGGAAGCTCATCGTGACCCCGGACGACGGCTCGGACGAGATCTCGTACACGGTCTCCCGGCGGGCCCGGCTGCTCGTCGGCGAGGGCGACCGGGTGGCGGTCGGCCAGCAGCTCATCGTCGGGTCGGTGAACCCGCACGAGGTGCTGCGGATCATGGGCCCGCGCGAGGTGCAGCTGCACCTGGTCCGCGAGGTCCAGGAGGTCTACCGGTCGCAGGGCGTGTCGATCCACGACAAGCACATCGAGGTCATCATCCGGCAGATGCTCAAGCGGGTGATGCTGATCGACTCCGGCTCGACCGACTTCCTGCCCGGCCAGCTGGCCGAGCGGTCGCAGTTCGAGGCGGAGAACCGGCGGGTGGTGGCCGAGGGCGGCGACCCGGCGTCCGGGCGGCCGGTGCTCATGGGCATCACCAAGGCCTCGCTCGCGACCGAGTCGTGGCTGTCGGCGGCGTCCTTCCAGGAGACGACCCGGGTGCTCACCGACGCGGCCATCCAGGCCAAGTCGGACGCGCTCGTCGGCCTCAAGGAGAACGTCATCATCGGCAAGCTGATCCCGGCCGGCACCGGCATCTCCCGGTACCGCAACATCCGGGTGGAGCCGACCGAGGAGGCCCGCGCGCAGGTCTACTCGATGGCCGGGTACGACGAGTCGGACTACTACGGCGGCACGTCCTTCGGCCCGGCTTCGGGCCAGGCGGTTCCGCTGGAGGACTACGACTACGGGGACCCGCGCTACCGGTAGTCGTCCGCGGACCGCGGTCGGCCGTCAGGCACCCGAGGGGCCGTCTCCCAGCTGGGAGGCGGCCCCTCGGCCATGTCCGGCCTCCCCCAGCACGGATGATTCCCCCGGCCGGGCCGTCGCCCTACCGTGACCGTGCGGCGGCGGGCACCTCCCCGCGGTCGCCGGTGCGGTAGGGAGCGGACGATGGCGGAGCGGAGCAGGGACGTCCCGCTGGTCCTGCTCGACGTGGCGATCGGCACGGCGGTGAGCGGGCTCGGCTGGCCTCGCCCGCGGGCGGGACGCCGTGTCCAGGCTCGCCGCTCCGGTCACCGGGCCGGCCGCACGGGCGGCCCGGACGGTCGCCGACCGGCTTCCCGACGTGCTCGACGGCCCGCTCCGGGCCGCCGGGGAGGCCCAGCGGACCGCGGCCAGGGCGGTCGTCGAGAGCTGGCTCGGATACCTCCTGCCCCGGCTGGTCGGGGCGGTGCTGGACCGGCTGGATCTGACCGAGCTGGTGGTGTCGCGGGTCGATCTGGATCGGGTGGCGCGTGGCCTGGACGTCGAGGCGGTGCTGGACCGGCTGGATCTGACCGAGCTGGTGGTCTCGCGGGTCGATCTGGATCGGGTGGCGCGCGGCCTGGACGTCGAGGCGGTGCTGGACCGGCTGGACCTGACCGAGCTGGTGGTCTCGCGGGTCGATCTGGACCGGGTGGCGCGCGGCCTGGACGTCGAGGCGGTGCTGGACCGGCTGGACCTGACCGAGCTGGTGATGTCGCGGGTCGACCTCGATCGGATCGCGGGCACCCTGGACATCGAGGCCATCGCGCACCGGCTCGACCTCAACGCGCTGGCCGCCCGGATCGACCTGATCGGGCTGGCCGAGCAGGTCGTCGTCGGCATCGACCTGCCGCAGCTCATCCGGGACTCCACCGGGTCGGTCGCCTCCGAGGGCATCGCCGGGATGCGCATGCAGGGCATGGAGGCCGACCAGGCCATCGCACACTTCGTCGACCGGGTGCTGCGCCGGCGCCCCCGGCCGCCGCAGCCGGAGCAGGGACCGGACGGGCAGCAACCGGCGGCCGACGACGGTGCCGCGGTCCTGGACGGTCGGGCCAGGTGAGCGAGCCGAGCCGGGAGCCGCCGGCCGGGACGGTCGATCACCGGCTGTCGGCGATCCCACCGGCCGCCCGCGGGCTGCAGGGGCGGCGCGCCGGCCTCGTCACCCGGCTGCTGGCCAACACGGTGGACTTCGGGGTCGTCGCGGTGATCGTCGCGGCCGGGTACGCCGGGGTCGCGGCGCTGCGGTTCCTCTGGAACAGCCGGACGTTCACGTTCCCGGCCCCGGGCTTCGGCCTGCTCGTCGCCGTCGGCGGCGTGCTGATGGTGCTCTACCTGACCGCGTGCTGGACGGCGAGCGGCCGCACGTACGGCGACCACCTGCTCGGCCTGCGGGTCGTCGGCTGGCGCGGCCGCCGGCTGCGGCCGGTCGGCGCGCTGCTGCGCGCCGTCCTCTGCGTGCTGTTCCCGATCGGGTTGTTCTGGATCGCGGTCAGCCGGGGGAACCGGTCCGTGCAGGACGTGCTGCTGCGCAGCTCGGTCGTCTACGACTGGTCCCGCACGCCGCTGGGTGGGCGCGGCTGAGCGACCTGCCGGCGGGGTCAGGTGGCGGCGCGCGCCCGGGCGCGGAACGCGGCGACCTTGGTCCGGTTGAGGCAGGACTCGGAGCAGAACCGGCGGGACGCGTTGCGGGAGACGTCGACGTACACCCGGTCGCAGCCCTCGGCGCGGCAGACCCCGAGCCGGCCGGTCGCCTGGCTGTCGACGACCACCGCGAGCCCGGTCGCGCAGCCGGCGCCCCACTCGGTGCCGGCGGCGCTGGTGAAGTGCAGGTGCCACGGCTCGCCGTCGTGCCGGGACAGCTGCGGCGCCGGCCGGTAGTCCGCCAGCAGCGCGTTGACCAGCTCGGCGACCCGGTCGGCCGCGCCGTCCTCGGCGGCCAGGAAGACCGGCCGCAGCCGGCCGGCGAGCCGGGCCAGCTCGGCCGCCTCCGCGGC
The DNA here is from genome assembly GCA_963770145.1 of uncultured Actinomycetota bacterium. Taxonomy (GTDB): domain Bacteria; phylum Actinomycetota; class Actinomycetes; order Mycobacteriales; family CADCTP01; genus CADCTP01. The sequence goes on from CAVYOJ010000016.1 coordinate 9,666, forward strand.
GCCGACCGGCCGGCCCAGGACCGCGGCGCACCGCTCCGGCCGGCGCTGCGGGTCGGTGTCCACCGGCCGGCCGCCGTGCTCGCCCGGGGTCAGCGCGTTCACCAGCGCGGCGGCGACCCCGACGACCCGGTCGGTGTAGCTGTCGAAATTCACCGGCGCATCCTCCTCGCGCAGGGCCTCCAGCCTACGCCGACACTGGCTACCTTATATTCACTAGTTACGGATGGAGGTTGGCTCGAGCGGTGGGACGCGCAGCAACAGACGTCCTCAGTCGGACGAGTCGGACCGGCTCGGGCCGCACGTGTCGGCGCTGCGCGCGGCCGGGTTCTGCGGCGTCGGCACGGTCCGGCAGGGGGGCCGACCGGGTGCTGGTGGGCTTGCGGCAGGCCGGATCGCCGCGGGCGTGTCGGGCCTGCGTTCGAGGGAGGACTCGGGAGGAATGGAACGCGATCTCGGGGCGTTGGGAGAAGTGACGGTCTGAGGGCCGAGGCTCCGCTCGATCATCGGTTTTGACCGGCCGGTTCAGGTTCGGTACCCTCTTCCTTCGTGCCCGGGGTGACCCGGGCCGTCCCGCGTGCCCGGCACGCGGACCACCGACCGCCCCTCGTGGATTCCTCCACGGGTGAACCTCGGGAGGGCGACACGCCCGACCGCGGGGGTCGGTGGGCAGGACCCTGACCGCAGCACCGACTCGGGAGAGCTCAAGCCGCCCATGCCCACCATCGCCCAGCTTGTCCGCAAGGGTCGCCACGACAAGGTGACCAAGGCCAAGCGGCCTGCCCTCAAGGGCAGCCCGCAGCGCCGTGGTGTCTGCGTGCGCGTCTACACGACCACGCCTCGCAAGCCGAACTCGGCGCTGCGCAAGGTGGCCCGCGTTCGGCTGACCAGCGGCATCGAGGTCACCGCCTACATCCCGGGCGTCGGTCACAACCTGCAGGAGCACTCGATCGTGCTGGTGCGCGGCGGCCGGGTGCGCGACCTGCCGGGCGTGCGCTACCAGGTGATCCGCGGGGCGCTGGACACCCAGGGCGTCCGCAACCGCAAGCAGGCCCGCAGCCGTTACGGCGCGAAGAAGGAGAAGAGCTGATGCCCCGCAAGGGTCCGGCCCCGAAGCACCAGGTCGTCCTCGACCCGGTGTACGGGTCGCCGCTGGTCACGCAGCTGGTCAACAAGGTGCTGGTGGACGGCAAGCGCTCGGTCGCCGAGCGGATCGTCTACGGCGCCCTGGAGGGCTGCCGGGACAAGACCGGGGGCACCGACCCGGTGGTCACGCTCAAGCGGGCGCTGGACAACGTCAAGCCGGCGATCGAGGTGAAGTCCCGCCGGGTCGGTGGCGCGACGTACCAGGTGCCGGTCGAGGTGCGCACCCCGCGGCAGACCACCCTCGCGCTGCGCTGGCTGATCCAGTACAGCCGGGGTCGCCGCGAGAAGACGATGACCGAGCGGCTGATGAACGAGCTGCTTGACGCGAGCAACGGGCTCGGCGCCAGCGTCAAGCGGCGTGAGGACACCCACAAGATGGCCGAGTCCAACAAGGCTTTCGCCCACTACCGCTGGTAGGGGAAGCGCCGAAGACGGCGCGAGACGAGACGACGATGCGAAGAGAGATTGCAGTGGCTACCGCCGACGCGACCCTGGCCAAGACCCGCAACATCGGGATCATGGCCCACATCGACGCGGGCAAGACCACGACGACCGAGCGGATCCTCTACTACACCGGGATCAACTACAAGATCGGCGAGGTCCACGAGGGCGCCGCGACGATGGACTGGATGCCGCAGGAGCAGGAACGCGGCATCACGATCACGTCTGCCGCGACCAAGACCTCGTGGCGTGACAACACCATCAACATCATCGACACCCCCGGGCACGTCGACTTCACCGTCGAGGTGGAGCGGTCGCTGCGGGTGCTCGACGGTGCGGTGGCGGTCTTCGACGCGGTCGCCGGGGTCGAGCCGCAGACCGAGCAGGTGTGGCGGCAGGCCGACAAGTACGGCGTCCCGCGGATCTGCTTCGTCAACAAGATGGACCGCACCGGGGCCAACTTCTTCCGCACCGTGGACATGATCCGCGAGCGGCTGAACGCGACCCCGCTGGTGATCCAGCTGCCCTGGGGCGTCGAGGCCGACTTCGTCGGCGTCATCGACCTGGTGCAGATGAAGGGCCTGCGCTGGACGAGCGAGGACAAGGGCGCGACCTACGAGACGGTCGACATCCCGGCCGAGCTCGCGGACGAGGCCGCCACCTGGCGGGCCACGCTGCTGGAGACGCTGGCGGAGAACGACGAGCAGGTGCTCGAGGCGTACCTGGGCGGCGAGGAGCTGTCCGTGGAGGAGATCAAGGCCGGCATCCGCCGCGCCACGATCGCCCGCGCGCTCACCCCGGTGCTGTGCGGCACCGCGTTCAAGAACAAGGGCGTGCAGCCCATGCTCGACGCGGTGGTCGACTACCTGCCCTCGCCGCTGGACGTGCCGGCCATCGTCGGCACCGCGCTCGACGGCGAGACCGAGGTGCTCCGGCACGCCGACCAGGGCGAGCCGTTCTCGGCGCTGGCGTTCAAGATCCAGACCGACCAGCACCTCGGCAAGCTGACCTACATCCGGGTCTACTCCGGCCGTCTTGACGCCGGCTCCCCGGTCCTGAACTCCACCAAGGACCGCAAGGAGCGGGTCGGCAAGATCTACCAGATGCACGCGAACAAGCGTGAGGAGCGGCAGGGCGTCGGCGCCGGCGAGATCGTCGCGGTCAACGGCCTGAAGCAGACCACGACCGGCGACACCCTCAGCCGACTCCAACAAGCCGGTGATCCTGGAGTCGATGACGTTCCCGGAGCCGGTCATCCAGGTCGCGATCGAGCCGAAGACCAAGGCGGACCAGGAGAAGCTCGGCACCGCGATCCAGAAGCTCGCCGAGGAGGACCCGACCTTCCAGGTCCACAACGACGAGGAGACCGGCCAGACCATCATCGCCGGGATGGGCGAGCTCCATCTCGAGGTGCTGGTCGACCGGATGAAGCGCGAGTTCAAGGTCGAGGCCAACATCGGCAAGCCGCAGGTGGCCTACCGCGAGACCGTCCGCAAGAAGGTCGAGAAGGTCGAGTACACGCACAAGAAGCAGACCGGCGGTTCCGGCCAGTTCGCCCGGGTCGTCATCAACCTCGAGCCGCTGACCGACGGGGCCGACGGCGCCACCTACGAGTTCGTCAACAAGGTCACCGGTGGCCGGGTGCCGCGGGAGTACATCCCGTCGGTCGACCAGGGCGCGCAGGAGGCCATGCAGTACGGCATCCTGGCCGGCTACCCGCTGGTGGGCCTCAAGGTCACGCTGACCGACGGCGCCTACCACGAGGTGGACTCGTCCGAGATGGCATTCAAGATCGCCGGCTCGATGGCGTTCAAGGAGGCGGCCCGCAAGGCGTCTCCGGCGCTGCTCGAGCCCATGATGGCCGTCGAGGTCGTCACCCCCGAGGACTACATGGGTGACGTGATCGGCGACCTCAACTCCCGGCGGGGCATGATCCAGGCGATGGAGGAGCGCGGCGGAGCCCGCGTCGTCCGGGCCCTGGTGCCGCTGTCGGAGATGTTCGGCTACGTCGGCGACCTGCGGTCCAGGACCCAGGGGCGGGCGAGCTACACGATGGTGTTCGACTCCTACGCGGAGGTCCCGGCCAACGTGGCGAAGGAGATCATCGCCAAGGCAACGGGACAGTGAGCACCGGGATCCCGGCCGGCTGAGCGGCCGGGATCCACCCCGCACCACACCACCGACGTACCAAGCACGACAGTCCACAGGAGGACCCACAGTGGCGAAGGCGAAGTTCGAGCGGACCAAGCCGCACGTCAACATCGGCACCATTGGTCACATCGACCATGGCAAGACCACGCTCACCGCGGCGATCTCGAAGACCCTGCACGACAAGTTCCCGGCGCTGAACCCGGACACCCAGGCCTTCGACCAGATCGACAAGGCCCCGGAGGAGCGCCAGCGGGGCATCACGATCTCGATCGCGCACATCGAGTACCAGACCGAGAAGCGCCACTACGCGCACGTCGACTGCCCCGGGCACGCCGACTACATCAAGAACATGATCACCGGCGCGGCCCAGATGGACGGCGCGATCCTCGTGGTCGCGGCGACCGACGGCCCGATGCCGCAGACCAAGGAGCACGTGCTGCTGGCCCGCCAGGTCGGCGTGCCGTACATCGTGGTGGCCCTGAACAAGGCCGACATGGTGGACGACGAGGAGATCCTGGAGCTCGTCGAGCTCGAGGTCCGCGAGCTCCTGTCCACGTACGAGTTCCCGGGCGACGACGTGCCGATCGTGCGCGTCTCCGCGCTCAAGGCGCTCGAGGGCGACCCGGAGTGGATCGCCAAGCTGATGGAGCTGATGGACGCGGTCGACGCGTCCATCCCGCAGCCGGAGCGCGACACCGAGAAGCCGTTCCTGATGCCGATCGAGGACGTCTTCACGATCACCGGCCGCGGCACCGTGGTGACCGGCCGGATCGAGCGCGGCATCATCAAGGTCAACGAGACCGTCGACATCGTCGGTATCCAGGACCGCAAGCAGACCACGACCGTCACCGGCGTGGAGATGTTCCGCAAGCTGCTCGACGAGGGCCAGGCCGGCGACAACGTGGGCCTGCTGCTGCGGGGCATCAAGCGCGAGGACGTGGAGCGCGGCCAGGTCGTCATCAAGCCGGGCACCACGACGCCGCACACCGAGTTCGAGGCGCAGGTCTACATCCTGTCCAAGGACGAGGGCGGCCGGCACACGCCGTTCTTCAACAACTACCGTCCGCAGTTCTACTTCCGGACCACGGACGTGACCGGCGTGGTGACCCTCCCCGAGGGCACCGAGATGGTCATGCCGGGTGACAACACCGAGATGTCGGTGCAGCTCATCCAGCCGATCGCGATGGAGGAGGGCCTGCGCTTCGCCATCCGCGAGGGCGGCCGCACCGTCGGCGCCGGCCGAGTGACCAAGATCAACAAGTAGTTCGCAACCGGTGGCCGGATCACCCCGATCCGGCCACCGGTCCGTGTGAGACGGCACCACCCGCAGCGGCAGCAGAGGACGAGAAAACACGATGGCGGGACAGAAGATCCGCATCCGGCTCAAGGCCTACGACCACGAGGCGATCGACGCGTCCGCGCGCAAGATCGTCGACACCGTCACGCGCACCGGCGCGCGGGTGGTCGGCCCTGTGCCGCTGCCCACCGAGAAGAACGTGTATTGCGTCATCCGCTCGCCGCACAAGTACAAGGACAGCCGCGAGCACTTCGAGATGCGCACGCACAAGCGCCTGATCGACATCCTCGACCCGACGCCGAAGACGGTCGACGCGCTGATGCGCATCGACCTGCCTGCCAGCGTCGACGTCAACATCCAGTAAGGGCCGCACACAGATGCCAACCGAGAACCGCGCCGTACGCGGCGTTCTGGGCGAGAAGCTGGGGATGACCCAGGTCTTCGACGACCGCAACCGGATCGTGCCGGTGACCGTCGTCAAGGCCGGGCCGTGCGTGGTCACCCAGGTCCGCACGCCGGACAAGGACGGCTACTCCGCGGTCCAGCTGGCGTACGGGTCGATCGACCCGCGCAAGGTGACCAAGCCGGTGACCGGGCACTTCCGGGCCGCCGGGGTGACCCCGCGCCGGCACCTGGTCGAGCTGCGCACCGACGCGGCCGCCGACTACGAGGTCGGCCAGGAGGTCGGGGCGGACGCGTTCGCCGCCGGCACCGTGGTCGACGTCGTCGGCACCAGCAAGGGCAAGGGCACCGCCGGCGTCATGAAGCGGCACGGCTTCCACGGCCTGGGCGCCTCGCACGGCACCCAGCGCAAGCACCGCTCGCCGGGCTCGATCGGCGGCTGCGCCACCCCGGGGCGGGTGTTCAAGGGCCTGCGGATGGCGGGCCGGATGGGCAACGCCCGCACCACGGTGCTCAACCTGACCGTGCACGGAGTCGACGCCGAGAAGGGCCTGCTGCTCATCAAGGGCGCGATCCCGGGCCCGACCGGGGGTCTGGTGCTGGTCCGCAACGCGGTCAAGCGCCCGGCGCCCGCGGCGGGGGGTGAGTGAGGATGCCGACCATCGACGTCCGCAAGGCCGACGGCAGCATCGCCGGCAGCGTCGACCTGCCCGCCGACGTCTTCGACGTGCAGGCCAACATCGCGCTGATGCACCAGGTCGTGGTGGGCCAGCAGGCCGCCGCCCGCCAGGGCACGCACGACACCAAGACCCGCGGTGAGGTCTCCGGCGGCGGCAAGAAGCCGTACCGGCAGAAGGGCACCGGCCGGGCCCGGCAGGGCTCGACCCGCTCGCCGCAGTTCGCCGGCGGCGGCGTGGCGCACGGCCCGACGCCGCGCAAGTACGACCAGCGCACGCCCAAGAAGATGAAGGCGGCCGCGCTGCGCGGCGCGCTGTCCGACCGGGCCCGGGCCGACCGGGTGCACGTGGTCGAGTCCTTTGTGGACGGTGACGTGCCGTCGACCCGGGATGCGCTGGCCGCGCTCGGCGCGACCACCCAGGCCCGCAAGGTGCTGGTGGTGCTGGACCGGGACGACATCGTCGGCTTCAAGAGCCTGCGCAACATCCCGTCGGTGCACGTGCTCGACGCCGGCCAGCTCAACACGTACGACGTGCTGGTCAACGACGACGTGGTGTTCAGCCGCGGTGGCCTGGACGCGTTCCTGGCCCGGACCGGGCACAAGGAGCTGCCGGATCTGTCCACTGACGACATTCCCGGCGAGCCGATCCCGTCCGAGGTGTTGGACCGGGGCACCGTTGACGAGTCACCGGCCGTCTCCGCCGGCGAGGAGGACGACGACAAGTGATCGCCGACCCGCGGGACGTGCTGCTCGCTCCGGTCATCTCGGAGAAGAGCTACGGGCTGCTGGACGAGAACAAGTACACGTTCATCGTCCGCCCGGACGCCAACAAGACCCAGATCAAGATCGCCGTCGAGCAGGTCTTCAACGTGACCGTTCTCGACGTCAACACGCTGAACCGGCAGGGCAAGCGCAAGCGCACCCGGTCGGGGTTCGGTCGCCGCAAGGACACCAAGCGCGCCATCGTGAGCCTGGCGCCGGGCGACCGGATCGAGATCTTCGGCGGACCGGTGAGCTGAGGGACTGACTCGAATGGGCATCCGCAAGTACAAGCCGACCACCCCGGGGCGCCGGGGGGCCAGCGTCGCCGACTTCGTCGAGGTCACCCGCGACGAGCCGGAGAAGTCGCTGGTCCGCCCGCTGCACTCGCGCGGCGGCCGGAACAACACCGGCCGGATCACCACCCGGCACCAGGGCGGCGGGCACAAGCGTGCGTACCGGCTGATCGACTTCCGGCGCGCCGACAAGGACGGCGTGCCGGCCAAGGTCGCGCACATCGAGTACGACCCCAACCGCACCGCCCGGATCGCGCTGCTGCACTTCGCCGACGGCGAGAAGCGCTACATCGTCGCGCCGTCCCGGCTGCGCCAGGGCGACCGGGTGGAGAGCGGCGCCGGGGCCGACATCAAGCCCGGCAACAACCTGCCGCTGCGCAACATCCCGACCGGCACCGTGGTGCACGCGATCGAGCTGAAGCCCGGTGGCGGCGCCAAGATCGCCCGCTCGGCCGGCTCCAGCGTCCAGCTGGTCGCCAAGGACGGGCCGTACGCGCAGCTGCGGATGCCGTCCGGCGAGATCCGCAACGTCGACGTCCGCTGCCGCGCCACCGTCGGCGAGGTCGGCAACGCCGAGCAGTCCAACATCAACTGGGGCAAGGCCGGCCGGATGCGCTGGAAGGGCAAGCGCCCGTCCGTGCGCGGCGTGGCCATGAACCCGATCGACCACCCGCACGGTGGCGGCGAGGGCAAGACCTCCGGTGGCCGGCACCCGGTCAACCCGGGCGGCAAGCCCGAGGGCCGCACCCGCCGCGCCCACAAGCCGAGCGACAAGCTCATCGTCCGCCGCCGGCGTACCGGCAAGAAGCGCTAGGAGAGGCTGACGATGCCGCGCAGCCTGAAGAAGGGCCCGTTCGTCGACGACCACCTGCTCAAGAAGGTGGACGTGCAGAACGAGCGCAACACCAAGAACGTGATCCGGACCTGGTCCCGGCGCTCGACGATCATCCCCGACATGCTCGGGCACACGATCGCCGTGCACGACGGCCGCAAGCACGTCCCGGTCTTCATCACCGAGGGCATGGTCGGGCACAAGCTCGGCGAGTTCGCCCCGACCCGCACGTTCCGGGGTCACATCCGGGACGACCGCCGCAGCCCGTCGCGGCTGATCGCACAGGCAGCAACGAGGAACTGAGGGGTAGCGAGAAATGGCACAGGGCACCGCGGTCGCCGACGACCGGCGCGCCCGGGCGACCGCCCGGTACGTGCGCATGACGCCGATGAAGGTCCGGCGCGTCGTCGACCTCATCCGCGGCATGGAGGCTCGCGAGGCGCTGTCCGTGCTCCAGTTCGCACCTCAGGCCGCGAGCGAGCCGGTCGCGAAGGTGCTCGCGAGCGCGGTGGCGAACGCCGAGCACAACCACCAGCTCGACCCGGAGTCGCTGATCGTCTCGGTGGCGTACGTGGACGAGGGGCCGACGCTCAAGCGGTTCCGGCCGCGGGCGCAGGGCCGGGCGTTCCGGATCAACAAGCGCACCAGCCACATCACCATCGAGGTGGAGAGCGTGGCGGCGGCCCGTCCGGAGCCGGCCCGGCCGGCGAAGAAGGCGGCCCCGGCGACGCCGGCCAAGGCCACGAAGGCGACCAAGGCCAGCAAGGCGACCGCCACCAAGGCGACCAAGGCCGGCAAGGCGGCGCCGGAGAAGGCCGCCGCCGAGGACGCTACGGCGGAGGCCGAGACCGCAGCGGCCGAGACCGCGGCGCCGGAGAAGGCGACCAAGGCCACGGCCACCAAGGCGACGAAGGCGACCAAGGCCGGCAAGGCCGCGAAGGCGACCAAGGCTGCGGCCGAGGCGCCGGCCGAGGACGAGGCGCGCGAGGCCAGCAAGGCGGCCGAGGGCGCACGGCGAGGCGACCAAGGCGACCAAGGCCACGAAGGCGACCAAGGCTGCGGCCGAGGCGCCGGCCGAGGACGACACGGCGACCGCGGAGCCGACCGAGGCGGCCGAGACCGCCGAGGCCGCCCCGGCGAAGAAGGCGGCGCCCCGCGCCCGCAAGGCCACCAAGGCCACCGCGAGCGACGAGGCGAGCAACCCGACGGACCAGACGGACCAGACGGACGAGACGACTGAGGAGGGGACCCGCTAGTGGGTCAGAAGGTCAACCCGCACGGGTTCCGGCTCGGTATCACGACCGACTGGAAGTCCCGGTGGTACGCGGACAAGCTGTACAAGGACTACGTCAAGGAAGACGTGGCGATCCGGCGCATGATGAGCAAGGGCATGGAGCGCGCCGGCATCTCCAAGGTCGAGATCGAGCGCACCCGTGACCGGGTCCGCGTCGACATCCACACCGCCCGGCCGGGCATCGTCATCGGCCGCCGCGGCGCCGAGGCCGACCGGATCCGCGGCGAGCTGGAGAAGCTCACCGGCAAGCAGGTGCAGCTGAACATCCTCGAGGTGAAGAACCCGGAGGCGGACGCGCAGCTGGTCGCGCAGGGCGTGGCCGAGCAGCTGTCCAGCCGGGTCAGCTTCCGCCGGGCGATGCGCAAGGCCATGCAGTCGGCGCTGAAGAGCCCGGGCGTCAAGGGCATCCGGGTGCAGTGCGGCGGCCGGCTCGGTGGCGCGGAGATGTCCCGGTCCGAGTTCTACCGCGAGGGCCGGGTTCCGCTGCACACGCTGCGCGCCATGATCGACTACGGCCAGTACGAGGCCCGGACGACGTTCGGCCGCATCGGCGTGAAGGTCTGGATCTACAAGGGCGACGCGATCGGCACCCGCACCGAGCGCGAGGCGGCCGAGGCCGCGCTGCGCCAGCAGCGCCGGGAGCGCCCGGAGCGGCGGCCGCGCCGGTCCGGCTCGTCCGGCACCACCGGCACCAGCACCGAGGCCGGGCGCGCCGCGGCGACCGCTCCGGTCGAGGCCCCGCCGGCCGGCCGGTTGAGACTGCGCCGGTCGAGGCTGCGCCGGTTGAGGCTCAGGCGGTCGAGGCCGCTCCGGTTGAGGCTCAGCCGGTCGAGGCCGCGCCGGTCGAGGCCGAGCCGGTTGAGGCTGCGCCGGTTGAGGCCCAGGCGGTTGAGGCTGCTCCGGTTGAGGCCGCGCCGGTTGAGGCTGCTCCGGTTGAGGCCGAGGCGGTTGAGGCTGCTCCGGTTGAGGCCGCAGCCGGTTGAGGCCGCGCCGGTTGAGGCCGGCGAGCCGTCGGTTGAGGCTGCGCCGGTTGAGGCCCCGCCGACCGACTCGCAGGCGGTGGAGACCGCCGTGGGCGTCATCGAGGCCGGCGACACCTCGGCGTTGTCCGAGACCGTGGCCGAGGCCGATCTCGCCCATGACGCGACCGAGGCCGGCACGCCGGGCCCGCAGGGCGTGGCCGAGACACCGGCCGGCACGGTGGCGACGGTGACCGACGACGTCGCCGACGCGGTCGGCGGCCCGGTGCTCGATCCCAACGCAGAGAATCCGGAGGGCTGAGGCATGCTCATCCCCCGCAGGGTCAAGCACCGCAAGCAGCACCACCCCGAGCGGGGTGGCGCGGCCAAGGGCGGCACCCGGGTCACCTTCGGCGAGTACGGCATCCAGGCGCTCGAGCCGGCGTACGTCACGAACCGGCAGATCGAGTCGGCCCGTATCGCCATGACCCGGCACATCCGCCGTGGCGGCAAGGTGTGGATCAACATCTACCCGGACCGCCCGATCACGAAGAAGCCGGCCGAGACCCGGATGGGTTCCGGCAAGGGCTCGCCGGAGTGGTGGGTCGCCAACGTCAAGGCGGGTCGGGTGATGTTCGAGCTGTCCGGCGTGCCGGAGCCGATCGCCCGCGAGGCCATGCGGCGCGCGATCCACAAGCTCCCGATGAAGTGCCGGTTCGTCAAGCGCGAGGTTGGTGACGTCTGATGGCGGCAGGGACCGTCCCGGGCGAGCTGCGTGAGCTCGCCGACGACGAGCTGCTCTCCCGGCTGCGGGAGGCGAAGGAGGAGCTGTTCAACCTCCGCTTCCAGGTGGCGACCGGACAGCTGGACAACAACCGGCGGCTGCAGACCGTGCGCCGCGACATCGCGCGGATCTACACGATCATGCGCGAGCGCGAGCTCGGCCTGTCCGTCGCCCCGAGCGAGGGTGTGGCGTGAGCGAGGCGAGAGCTCGCAGCGCGAGCGGGAGCGGAGGCCTGTTCCGACTGAGGGACGAGGTCGGGACTGGCAGAGGAGCGGAAGATGAGCGAGCAGACGAGTGCGGCGGCGGAGACCGCTGTCGTGCGCGGCCGCCGCAAGGTCCGCGAGGGCCTCGTGGTGGGCGACAAGATGGACAAGACCGCGGTGGTCCAGGTCGAGGACCGGGTCAAGCACCCGCTCTACGGCAAGGTCATCCGGCGCACCAGCAAGCTGAAGGTGCACGACGAGCAGAACGCGTGCGGCGTCGGTGACCGGGTGCTGGTGATGGAGACGCGCCCGCTGTCGGCCACCAAGCGGTGGCGGATCGTGGAGATCCTGGAGAAGGCGAAGTGATCCAGCAGGAGTCGCGCTTGCGCGTGGCTGACAACACGGGTGCGAAGGAGATCCTCTGCATCCGGGTGCTCGGCGGCTCCGGCCGGCGGTACGCCGGGATCGGCGACATCATCGTCGCCACCGTCAAGGACGCGCTGCCCGGCGCCGGCGTCAAGAAGGGCGACGTCGTCAGGGCGGTCGTCGTCCGGACCGCCAAGGAGCGCCGCCGCCCGGACGGGTCGTACATCCGCTTCGACGAGAACGCGGCCGTGCTGATCCGTCCCGACAACGAGCCGCGCGGCACCCGCATCTTCGGCCCGGTGGGCCGGGAGCTGCGGGACAAGCGCTTCATGAAGATCATCTCGCTGGCTCCGGAGGTGCTGTGATGGCCGGGCCGTCCATGAAGATCAAGAAGGGCGACACCGTCCAGGTCATCTCCGGCCCGGACCGCGGCGCCAAGGGCAAGGTCATCGCGGCCTACCCGAAGCAGCAGCGGGTCCTGGTCGAGGGCGTCAACCGGATCAAGAAGCACACCCGGATCACGACGACCTCGCGCGGCGCGCAGACCGGCGGCATCGTCACCCAGGAGGCCCCCATCCACGTGAGCAACGTGATGGTGGTCGACTCGGACAACAAGCCGACCCGGGTCGGCTTCCGCAAGGACGAGGACGGGCGCAGCGTCCGCATCGCGCGCCGGTCCGGTAAGGACATCTGATGACCGCCCCGACCCGTACGGTGCCGCGGCTGAAGCAGCGCTACCAGGACGAGATCGCGCCCGGGCTGCGCGAGCAGTTCGCGTACGACAACGTCATGCAGATCCCGGGCGTCGTGAAGGTCGTCGTCAACATGGGCGTCGGCGAGGCGGCCCGGGACGCGAAGCTGATGGACGGCGCGGTGCGCGACCTGACCGCGATCACCGGCCAGAAGCCGCTCGTGCAGCGGGCCCGCAAGTCCATCGCGCAGTTCAAGCTGCGCGAGGGCATGCCGATCGGCGCCAAGGTGACCCTGCGCGGCGACCGGATGTGGGAGTTCCTGGACCGGCTGCTGTCGATCGCGCTCCCGCGCATCCGTGACTTCCGCGGGCTGTCGCCGGAGCAGTTCGACGGCAACGGCAACTACACCTTCGGTCTCACCGAGCAGTCGATGTTCCACGAGATCGACATGGACCGGGTGGACCGGCAGCGCGGGATGGACATCACCGTGGTCACCACCGCCCGCACCGACGAGGAAGGGCGCGAGCTGCTGCGGCGGCTCGGGTTCCCGTTCCGCACCGAGGCGGCGGCCCAGCCGACCCCGATGTTACCCGCGGCCGGCGTCGCTAGGAGCTGAGAGATGGCAAAGAAGGCACTGGTCGTCAAGGCCAATCGCAAGCCGAAGTACAAGGTCCGCGCCTACACCCGCTGCCAGCGGTGCGGGCGCCCGCGCGCGGTCTACCGTGTCTTCGGCCTGTGCCGGATCTGCGTCCGGGAGATGGCCCACGCGGGGCAGCTGCCCGGCGTCACCAAGTCCAGTTGGTAAGCACTTCTCTTCGCCGCAGGCCCGCCTCGGGAACCACGGCGAGAAAGGCACGACCCTCATGACTCTGCTCACCCGGCGACCCACTCGGGTCGCAGGCGACCCTGCGATGCTCACTCGGAGGGCCGCCTCATGACCATGCCAGCCCGTCGGCCCCCTCGCTCCGCTCCTCGGGTCGCAAGCGACCCTGCGATGCTCACTCGGAGGGCCGCCTCATGACAATGACCGACCCGATCGCGGACATGCTCACCCGGATCCGGAACGCCAACTCGGCGTACCACGACACCGTGGTCATGCCGCACTCGAAGCTCAAGGCGCACGTGGCCGAGATCCTCCAGCAGGAGGGCTACATCGCCGGCTGGTCGGTGGCCGACGCCCCGGAGGACGCGCCGGGCAAGATCCTCTCGATCGACCTGAAGTACGGGCCGAACCGGGAGCGGTCGATCGCCGGGCTGCGCCGGGTCTCCAAGCCCGGCCTGCGGGTGTACGCCAAGGCCAACGGGATGCCCAAGGTCCTCGGCGGCCTCGGCGTCGCGATCATCTCGACGTCGACCGGCCTGCTGACCGACCGGCAGGCGACCAAGCGCAGGATGGGCGGGGAAGTCCTCGCCTACGTCTGGTAGGGGAGGGATTCCGATGTCGCGTATCGGCAGGCTTCCGGTTCCCGTCCCCTCGGGCGTGGACGTGCAGATCGACGGTCAGCGGATCGTCGTCAAGGGACCCAAGGGCGAGCTGTCGCACACGGTCGCGGAGCCGATCACGGTCGCCCGCGGCGAGGACGGCGCGCTGCTGGTGACCCGCCCGGACGACGAGCGGGAGTCCCGCTCGCTGCACGGGCTGTCCCGGACGCTGATCAACAACATGGTCGTCGGCGTGACCCAGGGCTACTCGAAGACCCTGGAGATCGTCGGCACCGGCTACCGCGTCCAGGCGCGCGGCCGGGACCTGGAGTTCGCGCTCGGCTTCAGCCACCCGGTGCCGGTCCCGGCGCCGGAGGGCATCACCTTCCGCGTCGAGGCGCCGACCCGGTTCGTGGTCGAGGGCATCGACAAGCAGCAGGTGGGCGAAGTCGCGGCGAAGATCCGCAAGCTGCGCAAGCCCGACCCGTACAAGGGCAAGGGCGTGCGCTACCAGGGCGAGGTCATCCGCCGCAAGGCCGGGAAGACGGGCAAGTGACAATGACGACCACGAAGGCAACCGGGAGCACGGTCGGCGCAGCAGCGGCGGGTGTCGCGACTGCGCCGGCACGTGCGGCTGCGCAAGAAGATCCGGGGCACCGCGGCGCGGCCGCGGCTGATCGTGACCCGGTCCACCCGGCACCTGTACGCGCAGGTCGTCGACGACACCCGCGGGGTCACGCTGGCCTCCGCCTCGACGTACGGCCTCGAGGTCGACGGCGACAAGACCGCCGCCGCCCGCAAGGTCGGCGAGCTGGTGGCCGAGCGGGCCAAGGCGGCCGGCATCTCCGCGGTCGTCTTCGACCGCGGCGGGGACAAGTACCACGGCCGGCTCGCGGCGCTCGCCGACGCGGCCCGCGAGAACGGGCTCGACTTCTGATGTCGTCGAGCACAGACAGTTCGCGCCGCCCCGTCGGGGCGGCGCGGGAGACGACCGCAGTGACGAAGAGGGAGGACGCCTGATGCCAGGGCAGCAGCGCCGAGGCGGGAGCGCCGGCGGCGGAGACCGTCGGGACCGTCGGGACGGCGGCGGCCGGGGCGGAGCGGCGGAGAAGACCCCGCACGTCGAGCGCGTCGTCGCGATCAACCGCGTGGCCAAGGTCGTCAAGGGCGGCCGCCGGTTCAGCTTCACCGCGCTGGTCGTGGTGGGCGACGGCGACGGCACCGTCGGCGTCGGCTACGGGAAGGCCAAGGAGGTGCCCGCGGCGATCGCCAAGGGCGTCGAGGAGGCCAAGAAGAACTTCTTCAAGGTGCCGCGCATCCAGGGCACGATCCCGCACCCGGTGCAGGGCGAGGCCGCGGCCGGGGTCGTGCTGCTCAAGCCGGCCAGCCCCGGTACCGGCGTGATCGCCGGCGGCCCGGTGCGGGCCGTGCTGGAGTGCGCCGGCATCCACGACGTGCTGTCCAAGTCGCTCGGCTCGGACAACCCGATCAACATCGTGCACGCCACGGTCGCCGCGCTGAAGGCCCTGGTCCGCCCGGAGGAGGTCGCGAGCCGTCGCGGCCTGCCGCTGGAGGACGTGGCCCCGGCCGGCATGCTCCGGGCGCGCGCGCTCGGGGGGGTCTGAGATGGCCAGGCTCAAGGTCACCCAGACCCGGTCCGTGATCGGCGCCAAGGACAACCAGCGCCAGACGCTGCGCTCCCTCGGCCTCAAGCGGATCCACGACACCGTGGTGAAGGAGGACCGGCCGGAGATTCGCGGCATGGTCGCGACCGTGACGCACATGGTCACGGTCGAGGAGGTCGACTAACCATGACGATCAAGATCCACCATCTCCGCCCGGCCCCGGGCTCGCACACCCCCAGGACCAGGGTCGGCCGGGGCGACGCGTCCAAGGGCAAGACGGCCGGCCGCGGCACCAAGGGCTCCAAGGCCAGGGTGCAGGTCAGGCCGAGCTTCGAGGGCGGCCAGATGCCGATCCACATGCGGCTTCCGAAGCTCAAGGGCTTCAAGAACCGCTTCAAGGTTGAATATCAGGTCGTCAACGCGGGCCGGCTCGCCGAGCTGTTCCCGGACGGCGGCACGGTGGGCGTGGACGACCTCGTCGAGGTCGGCGCGGTCCGCAAGGGTGCACCGGTGAAGGTGCTCGGCTCCGGCGATCTCGACGGCGTCAGCCTGAACATCACCGCGCACGCGTTCTCCGATTCCGCTCGGGAGAAGATCACCGCCGCCGGCGGCACGGTCACCGAGCTCTCCTAACCGATACGGCTGGTGGCCGGGCGCTGATCGCCCGGCCACCGGCTGTTACAGTCGCAGTCTGCGGTTCCGCACCTGGCGTACGGTTTCCGCAGTTCCGCCTCAGGCTTGCCCGCGCGCAGGAGGATCTGTGCTTTCCGCGTTCGCGTCCGCCTTCCGGACGCCTGACCTGCGCAAGAAGCTGCTGTTCACGCTGGCGATGATCGCCATCTACCGGCTCGGCTCCAACGTGCCGACGCCGAACGTGTCGACCGCCAACATCAACAGCTGCATCAACCAGGTCAGCAACGGTGCGTCCCGCGATCTCTACTCGCTGGTCAACCTGTTCTCCGGCGGCGCGCTGTTGCAGCTCGCCGTCTTCGCGCTCGGCATCATGCCGTACATCACCGCGAGCATCATCATCCAGCTGCTCGTCGTCGTGATCCCACGGTTCGAGCAGCTGAAGAAGGAGGGCCAGTCCGGCCAGACCAAGCTCACGCAGTACACCCGCTACCTGACCATCGGGCTGGCGATCCTGCAGAGCACCGGCATCATCGCGCTGGCCCGCAACGACCAGCTGTTCCAGGGCTGCAACCTGCCGGTCCTCTACAACGAGGACATCTTCTCGCTGGTGCGTCATGGTCATCACGATGACCGCGGGCACCGCCGTGATCATGTGGCTCGGCGAGCTGGTCACCGACCGCGGCGTCGGCAACGGCATGTCGGTGCTGATCTTCACCTCGATCGCGGCCCGCATCCCGGGTGAGGGCGGCAACATCCTGCGCACCCGCGGCGGCTTCATCTTCACGCTGGTCTGCCTGCTCGGTCTCGCGATCATCGCGGCCGTGGTGTTCGTCGAGCAGGCCCAGCGCCGGATCCCGGTGCAGTACGCGAAGCGCATGGTCGGCCGGCGGATGTACGGCGGGACCTCGACGTACCTGCCGCTGAAGGTCAACCAGGCCGGCGTCATCCCGGTGATCTTCGCCTCGTCGCTGCTCTACCTGCCGCAGCTGCTGTCCCAGCTCAACAGCGACACCACCAGCACCTGGCAGCGGTTCATCCAGAACTACGTCGTCAACCAGTCGAGCTGGCCGCACATCCTGCTCTACTTCGCGCTGATCATCTTCTTCACGTACTTCTACGTGTCGATCACGTTCAACCCGGAGGAGCGGGCCGAGGACATGAAGAAGTACGGCGGCTTCATCCCCGGCATCCGGCCCGGCCGGCCGACCGCGGAATACCTGTCGTACGTCCTGAACCGGATCACCTTCGCCGGCGCGCTCTACCTGGGAATCATCGCCGTGCTGCCGAACTTCTTCCTCGGCGTGACCGGCAGCGGCAACAGCGCCGCGAACAACTTCCCGTTCGGCGGCACCGCGGTGCTGATCATGGTCGGCGTCGGCCTCGACACCGTGAAGCAGATCGAGTCGCAGCTCATGCAGCGCAACTACGAAGGTTTCCTGAGATAGTGCGGCTCGTCCTGGTCGGGCCGCCGGGGGCTGGGAAGGGGACCCAGGCGCAGTTCATCGCGGCGCAGTTCGCGATCCCCAAGATCAGCACCGGCGACATCTTCCGGGCGAACGTGAGCGACGGCACCGAGCTCGGCGTGACCGCCAAGAAGTACATGGACGCGGGCGACCTGGTGCCGGACGAGGTCACCTCGGCGATGGTGCGGGAGCGGCTGCGGGAGGACGACGCCAACGACGGATTCCTGCTCGACGGCTACCCGCGCACGGTGCCGCAGGCGGAGACGCTGGACGACGTCCTCACCGATGTCGGCAGCGACGAGCTGGACGTGGTGCTCGAGCTGGTCGTCGACGACGAGGAGGTCATCCGGCGGCTGTCCGGCCGGCGTACCTGTCGCAACTGCGGGCACATCTGGCACGTCGACTTCGACCCGCCCAAGCAGGAGGGGATCTGCGACGACTGCGGCGGCCAGCTGTTCCAGCGCGACGACGACAAGTCCGAGACCGTCCGGCACCGGCTGGAGGTCTACGCCGAGCAGACCGCCCCGCTGATCGCCTTCTACGCGGAGAAGGGCGTGCTGGTCGGCATCGACGCGACCGGTCCCGTCGACGACGTGACCGAGCGGGCGATCGCGGCCCTGCGCCCGTTCGCCTGATCGCCGTATCGTCGCCGTATCGTCGTGGTCGGAGGCGGAACGTGCGCGTGTGGAGAAGGCGGGACCGGATGATCCAGATCAAGACCCCGGACGAGATCGCGCTCATGCGCGAGGCGGGCCTGATCACGCAGCGCGCGCTGGCCGCGATGCGTGCGGCGGTCCGGCCCGGGATCAGCACCGGCGAGCTGGACCGGATCGCCGAGGACTCGATCCGGTCCGAGGGCGCGGTGCCCTCGTTCCTCGGCTACCGCGGCTTCACCGGCACGATCTGCGCCTCGATCAACGACGAGGTGGTGCACGGGATCCCGTCCCGCAAGCGCAAGCTGCGCGAGGGCGACATCATCTCGCTCGACTGCGGCGCGATCTTCGAGGGCTGGCACGGCGACTCGGCGATCACCCTCGGCGGTCGGCCCGATCCGGCCGGAACACCAGCAGCTCATCGACGTGACCGAGCAGGCGCTGTGGGCCGGGCTGGCCGCGGCGGTCGCCGGCGGCCGGCTGACCGACATCAGCGCGGCGGTGGAGGGCTCGATCCGCTCCCACCCGCACCACTACGGGATCGTCGACCACTACGGCGGGCACGGCATCGGCACCGAGATGCACCAGGACCCGCACGTGCTCAACCACGGCCGGGCCGGCCGCGGGCCGCGGCTGGTGCCCGGGCCTGGCGCTGGCCGTCGAGCCGATGGTCACCCTCGGCGGCCCGGACACCAGGGAGCTGCCCGACGGCTGGACGGTCGTCACCACCGACGGGTCGTACGCGGCGCACTGGGAGCACACGGTGGCGATCACCGAGGACGGGCCCTGGGTGACCACGGCCGAGGACGGCGGGTTCGCCCGGCTGGCCGAGCTCGGCGTGAAGGTGGCGCAGCGGGCATGAGCACGGCGTCCTCCTCGGGTGACGGTTCGCTCCGGGCCGGCAACGCCGACCGGGAGCGGGTGGTCGCGCAGCTCAACACGGCGTTCTCGGAGGGCCGGCTGGACGTTGCCGAGCTCGACGAGCGGGTGGCGGCGGCGTACGCGGCGAAGACCCTGGGCGAGCTGGTGCCGCTGACCGCCGACCTGCCGGTGGGCCAGCAGCAGGGCCGGCCGGGCGCGCCGGCCCGGCGCGAGGCCAACGCCCCGGTGCCGGCCGGCGCCCCGAGCCCGGCGGTGCGCTGGGCGCCGGTGACCGGCGCGCTCGGCCTGTTCCTGGTCAACGTGGTGATCTGGGGGGCGATCTCGCTCGGCACCGGGGAGCTGATCTACTTCTGGCCGATCTGGACGGCGATCCCGCTCGCGCTCGCGCTGGTCGGGATGATCGCCGGGGCCGGCGACGCCCGCGACCGCCGCAACCGGCACCGGGACCGGTAGGCCCCGTTTTTGCCGATCCCGCTGTGCCTGCGTACACTGGGATGTCGGCGCTTGCGCCGTCTTTCGCTGTGCTGTGGCCGCACCCGCGGGAGACGCCCTCACGCTGCCAGCGCCGAGCCGATCTAGACGAGTAGTTAGCGGAGGACATGCCCAAGAAGGACGGAGCCATCGAGGTCGAGGGTCGCGTCGTCGAGCCTCTCCCCAACGCGATGTTCCGGGTCGAACTGTCCAACGGACACCGGGTTCTCGCCCACATCAGCGGCAAGATGCGCCAGCACTACATCCGGATCCTCCCCGAGGACCGCGTCGTGGTGGAGCTCTCGCCGTACGACCTGTCCCGCGGGCGCATCGTCTACCGCTACAAGTAAGTTGTCCGCTGGCCCCGCGGCCGGCACCACCGAGGAGAAGCACGGCCGTGAAGGTCAACCCGAGCGTCAAGCCGATCTGCGACAAGTGCAAGGTCATCCGCCGGCACGGTCGCGTCATGGTGATCTGCGAGAACCTGCGCCACAAGCAGCGCCAGGGCTGAGCAGAGCAACCACGCAATTCGCCTCCCACCTGGGGGCCCGGGAGTCCGGGTCCGCAGGCCACCCCCGGTCGGAGGCCGGGGCCCACGCCCGGGCGGGCGCGGGTCGGGACGGCGGCAGACCTCCGCGAGCAGAAGGAGTCCCGCCCGCATGGCACGCCTCTCCGGCGTCGACCTCCCCCGCGAGAAGCGGATGGAGATCGCGCTGACCTACATCTACGGGATCGGCAAGACCCGCTCGCAGCAGACCCTCTCCGCCACCGGCGTGAGCCCGGACCTGCGCGTCCGTGACCTGTCCGACGAGGACCTGGTCCGGCTGCGCGACCACATCGAAGGCAACTACCGGGTCGAGGGCGACCTGCGCCGCGAGGTGGCGCAGGACATCCGCCGCAAGATCGAGATCGGCTGCTACCAGGGCATCCGGCACCGCCGCGGCCTGCCGGTGCACGGCCAGCGCACCAAGACCAACGCCCGGACCCGCAAGGGCCCGAAGAAGACCATCGCCGGCAAGAAGAAGGCCGGACGGAAGTAGGAGACGCCAGACATGCCTCCCAGGGCTCGTACGGCCGCCGGCGTCAAGAAGGTCCGGCGCAAGGAGAAGAAGAACGTCGCCCACGGGCACGCCTACATCAAGAGCACGTTCAACAACACGATCGTGACCATCTGCGATCCGCTGGGGAACGTGATCTCGTGGGCGTCCTCGGGCCACGTCGGGTTCAAGGGCTCCCGCAAGTCGACCCCGTTCGCGGCGCAGCTCGCGGCCGAGAACGCGGGCCGCAAGGCGCAGGAGCACGGCATGCGCCGGGTCGACATCTTCGTCAAGGGCCCCGGCGCGGGCCGCGAGACGGCGATCCGCTCGCTGCAGGCGACCGGCCTCGAGGTCGGTCAGATCCAGGACGTCACCCCGCAGCCGCACAACGGCTGCCGCCCGCCGAAGCGGAGGCGGGTGTGAGCGCGTCCCACCCCACGACCCTTGCCGCCCGCTCGACGCCGCGTCCCCGGGCCTGAGAAGGAGAGTACGAATCCATGGCCCGTGACACCGGCGCCGACTGCCGCCGTCTGCCGGCGGGAGAAGATGAAGCTGTTCCTCAAGGGCAGCAAGTGCGAGTCCGCCGAAGTGCCCGATCGAGATCCGGCCGTACCCGCCGGGTGAGCACGGCCGCGGCCGCACCAAGGACTCGGAATACCTGATGCAGCTGCGGGAGAAGCAGAAGGCCCGCCGGGTGTACGGCGTGCTGGAGAAGCAGTTCCGCGGCTACTACGCCGAGGCCAACCGCAAGACCGGCCGCACCGGCGAGGTGCTGCTGCAGATCCTCGAGTCGCGCCTGGACAACGTGGTCTACCGGGCCGGCTTCGCCCCGTCCCGGGACGGCGCCCGGCAGCTCGTCCGGCACGGCCACTTCCTGGTGAACGGCAAGAAGGTGGACATCCCGTCCTACCGGGTGTCCCCGAACGACATCGTCGAGGTGCGCGAGAAGTCTCGCGAGCTCACCCCGTTCGTGATCGCACAGGCGCAGGCCGGGTCCCGGCCGGTGCCCGCGTGGCTGGAGGTCATCTCCTCCCGGCTGCGCATCCTCGTGCACACCCTCCCGGCCCGGCAGGTCATCGACACGCCGGTCCAGGAGCAGCTCATCGTCGAGTTCTACTCCAAGTAGGACTCCCGTTTCGGCCGTCATATGGCGGGCGGCCGGGAAGGACCGCACCACATGCTGATCACTCAGCGCCCCACCCTGACCGAGGAGCAGATCTCCGAGTACCGCTCCCGGTTCACCATCGAGCCGCTCGAGCCCGGCTTCGGCTACACGCTGGGCAACTCGCTGCGCCGCACGCTGCTGTCCTCCATCCCGGGGGCGGCGGTCACCTCGCTGCGCATCGACGGCGTCCTGCACGAGTTCACCACCGTGCCGGG
Source organism: uncultured Actinomycetota bacterium (assembly GCA_963770145.1). Lineage (GTDB taxonomy): Bacteria > Actinomycetota > Actinomycetes > Mycobacteriales > CADCTP01 > CADCTP01. The sequence continues at coordinate 31,530 of CAVYOJ010000016.1, forward strand.
CGTCAAGGAGGACGTCACCGACCTCATCCTCAACCTCAAGGAGCTCGTCGTCAGCTCCGACGCGGACGAGCCGGTGACCATGTACCTGCGCAAGCAGGGGCCCGGTGAGGTCACCGCGGCGGACATCGCGCCGCCGGCCGGCGTCACCGTCCACAACCCCGACCTGCACCTGGCGACCATCAACAAGAAGGGCCGCCTGGAGATCGAGCTGGTCGTCGAGCGTGGCCGCGGGTACGTCCCGGCGACGCAGAACAAGCAGCCCGGGCAGGAGATCGGCCGCATCCCGGTGGACTCGATCTACTCGCCGGTGCTCAAGGTGACCTACCGGGTCGAGGCGACCCGGGTCGAGCAGCGCACCGACTTCGACAAGCTCGTCGTCGACGTCGAGACCAAGCCGTCGATCCTGCCGCGGGACGCGATGGCGTCGGCCGGCAAGACGCTGGTCGAGCTGTTCGGGCTGGCCCGCGAGCTCAACGTCGACGCCGAGGGCATCGAGGTCGGCCCGTCCCCGCAGGAGCAGGAGAACCTGGCCAACTTCTCGATGCCGATCGAGGAGATGGAGCTGACGGTCCGCTCGTACAACTGCCTCAAGCGGGAGGGCATCCACACCGTCGGCGAGCTGATCTCGCGCAGCGAGGCGGACCTGCTCGACATCCGCAACTTCGGGGCCAAGTCCATCGACGAGGTCAAGATGAAGCTCGCGCAGATGGGCCTCGCGCTCAAGGACAGCCCGCCCGGGTTCGACCCGTCGCACGTCGTGGACACCTACGGCACCGACGACTACGACAACGCCGGCGACTCGGACTACGCCGAGACCGAGCAGCTCTAAACAGCCACTTTTCCGACTGGGAGAACAGCCGTCATGCCTCAGCCCACCAAGGGGCCCCGCCTCGGCGCCGGCCCGGCGCACCAGCGACTGATGCTGGCGAACCTGGCCACGTCGTTGTTCGAGCACGGCTCGATCACCACCACCGAGGCCAAGGCCAAGCGGCTGCGGCCGCTGGCCGAGCGCCTGATCACCTTCGCCAAGAAGGGCGACCTGCACGCCCGGCGCCAGGTGATGACGGTGGTGCGGGACAAGGACGTGGTGCACGCGCTGTTCGCCGAGATCGGCCCGCGGTTCGCGCAGCGGCCGGGTGGCTACACCCGGATCGTCAAGGCCGGCCCGCGCAAGGGCGACAACGCGCCGATGGCGGTCATCTCGCTGGTCGAGGGGCTGACCGTGGCCCAGGAGGCGGTCGGCGAGGCGGAGCGGGCGCGTGGCACCCGGTTCCAGTCCCGCCGGGCGCGGACCCGGGCGGCCGGCGGCGCGGCCGAGGCGTCCGCCGCGGCGGCCGACGAGGCCGAGTCCGAGGCCGAGGCGTCGACCGCGACGGCCGAGCGAGGTCGCGTCCGAGGACGAGGCCGAGGCTGCGACCGACGCCGAGGTCGCCGACGCCGACACCGAGGCCGCCGACGCTGAGACCGCCGAGACCGCCGACAGGCCGAGGCGGCCGAGGACGAGCGGCGAGGACGAGGCGGCCGAGGACGAGGCGGCCGAGGACGGCTCGCTGGCCGGGGCGCTCGACGCCGAGCCGTCCGACGAGGACGAGGACACCGCCGGCAAGGCCTGAGGTGGCCACACCGTACGACGACGAGCCCGCCGCTCCCTCCGGGGACGGCGGGCTCGTCCGTGTCCGGCTCGCGATCGCCTACGACGGCGGCGGGTTCTCCGGCTGGGCGGTGCAGCCGGGGCGGCGGACCGTCCAGGGCGTGCTGGAGGAGGCGCTGGCCCGGCTGCTGCGGGTGCCGGTGACGCTCACCGTGGCCGGCCGGACGGACGCCGGCGTGCACGCCACCGGCCAGGTCGCGCACGCCGACCTGGCCGCGACCGCCGACGGGCCCGAGCTGGTGCGGCGGCTGGCCCGGCTGCTGCCGCCGGACGTGCGGGTGCGGTCCGTCGAGCCGGCGCCGGCCGGGTTCGACGCGCGGTTCTCGGCGCTGTGGCGGCGGTACGCGTACCGGGTGGCCGACGAGCCGGCGGCGGCCGACCCGCTGCGCCGGCACGACACGCTGACCTGGCCGCGCCGGCTCGACCGGGAGGCCATGCAGGCGGCGGCCGGCCGGCTGCTCGGCGAGCACGACTTCGCCGCGTTCTGCCGGCGCCGGGAGGGCGCGACGACGGTCCGGTCCCTGCAGCAGCTGGACTGGGCGCGGGACGCGGCCGGCGTGCTGACCGCGACCGTACGGGCCGACGCGTTCTGCCACTCGATGGTGCGCAGCCTGGTCGGCGCGCTGCTCGCGGTCGGCGACGGCCGCCGCCGGCCGGACTGGCCGGCCGCCCAGCTCGCCCGCACCGACCGCAGCGGCGAGGTGACCGTCGCCCCCGCGCACGGCCTCACGCTGGTCGAGGTCGGCTACCCGCCCGACCGCGACCTGGCCGCCCGCGCCGTCCGCACCCGCAACCGCCGCGAGCCGGCCTCCGGGTAGGAGGCCGGCTCGGGAGCCGCGGGGGTCAGGAGACGGCGCGGCGGCGGGTGACGGCGATGCCGGCGATCGCGGTGACCACCAGCCAGCCGGCCAGCACGGCGATCGGGCGGGCGGTGGCGTCGCCCTCGACCAGGTCGAACATCGCGGCCAGCGGGTCGACGTGCTTGCCCCAGGTCGGCTTGGCCCCGTTGAGCACGGTCATCCCGACCAGCAGGACCAGGTAGGTGCCGGTCAGCGCGGCCGGCGCGTTGCCGATCGCGGCCCCGATGCCGGCGCCCACCACGGTCAGCGCGGCGCCCGCGCCGACCGTGGCCACGGCGGCGACACCGGCGCCGGTCCAGGAGAAGTCGGCGCCGATCGCGGCGACCGCGAACGTGGTGCCGACGACGACGGCGGAGATGCGCGGCGCCGAGCAGCGGCGACGCCGACGTACTTGGCGGCCAGCACCCGGCCCCGACGGGGCACGGCCAGGAACGTGGTCTGCACGGTGCCGTGCGTCCACTCACCGGCGGTGGACAGCACGCCGACGGCGATCAGCAGCATCGAGACCAGCGTGCCGAGCAGGGCCAGCATGGTCGCCGCGTTCGGCGGCGTGTCGTTCAGGGCCATCATCAGCGCGACCGCGCCGGCCGGCGCGACCGCGGCGGCACCGGCGAGCGCGATCGCCGGAGCGGGTGGACAGCGACTTGCGGATCTCCAGACCGATCAGCCGGGTGAGCGGCGGGCGGCGGTCGGCCAGCGGGCGGGACGGCGGACGGTGGCGGGACGGGGTCCAGCACGGCGGTCATCGGAGGTGGTCCTCTCGGGAGAAGGGTGGGCGGTCAGGCGGTCAGCTGGAAGAAGAGGTCTTCGATCCCGCGGTCGGCGGGTCGCAGGTCGGTGAGCACGTGGCCGCCGGCGGCGGCGATCCGGCTGACCTGCTCGGCGGTCGCGCCGGGCACGGTCAGCGCGGGCCCGTCGGCGGTCACCCGCAGCCCGGCGGTCCGCAGGGCCTCGGCCAGCGCGGCCGGGTCGACCGCGCGGACCCGGACGCCGTCGCCGGCGAGCATCGTCCCGATCGGGCCGTCGGCGACGATGCGGCCGGAGCCGATGACCAGCAGCCGGTCGACGGTGTGCTGCACCTCGCCGAGCAGGTGGCTGGACAGCAGCACGGTGCCGCCGCGGTCGGCGTGGCCGCGCAGCAGCTCGCGCATCCACCGGATGCCCTCCGGGTCGAGGCCGTTGGCCGGCTCGTCGAGGATCAGCACCGGCGGGTCGGCGAGCAGCGCCGCGGCGATGCCGAGCCGCTGCCGCATGCCGAGCGAGTAGCCGCCGATCCGGCGCCGGCCGGCGTCGCCGAGGCCGACCTGGTCGAGCAGCTCGTCCACCCGGCGGGTCGGAACGCCGATCGTCGCGGCGAGGATGGCCAGGTGCGTCCGGCCGGTCCGGCCCGGGTGCACCGCGCCGGCGTCGAGCAGGGTGCCGGCGACCGCGGCCGGGTTGGGCAGGTCGACCCACCGGCGGCCGCCGACCGTGGCCTCGCCGGCGGTCGGCGGCACCAGGCCGGTGATCATGCGCATCGTCGTCGTCTTGCCGGCCCCGTTCGGGCCGAGGAAGCCGGTCACGGTGCCCGGCTCGAGGGTGAAGGACACGTCGTCGACGACGGTGTGGTCGGCGTACCGCTTGGTCAGGCCGGTGACGGTGATCATCGAAAGCTCCTCGGTATCGGGTGCCATCACCGTGCCGCCGCGACCGAGGGTCGCCGAAGTGCTCGGAAGTCGTCGGTTTCGTCATCGAAAGTGGATCGGGTCGCCATCCTTCGGCGACGGGGCGACCCGGGCCCGCGGACCTACGCTCTGGTCATGCGCAGGCGGTCGTGGCTACTGGACGGGGCGATCGCCCTCGTCCTCACCGTGGCCGCGATCGTCCAGGCGACCGTGCCGGTCCCGCCGTACAGCGACACCCGGGCGTGCGATCCTGATCGCGACCGGCGTGCTGACCGCGGCTGCCGCGCTCGTGCGCCGGCGGCTTCCGCTCCTGCTGCTCGCCGGCGCGCTGGTCCACGGCCTGGAGTCCGGCGACGCGTCCGCCGCCCTGCCGTTCGGCGCGTACGCCTTCGTCCGCTACGGCCCCACCGGCCGGCTGCGCTGGGTCGCGCTCGGCCTCGCCGCGGCGATCGCGCTGCAGCCGTGGCAGTTCACCTCGGGCACCGAGGCGCTCAACAACGTCCTGATCGTCATCGTGCTGCTCGTCCTGCCCGCGGTGCTCGGTCTCTGGGTACGCACCCGCGCCGAGCTGCTCACCGCGCTGCGGGACCGGGCGGAGCGGGCGGAGGCCGAGCAGCAGCTGCGGGCGCGCGAGGCGGTGCTGGCCGAGCGGGCCCGGATCACCCGCGAGATGCACGACATGGTCGGCCACCGGGTCAGCCTCATGGTGCTGCAGGCCGGCGCGATCGACATGGCCGCCGACGACCCCGACCGGGTCCGCCGGCTCGCCGACCAGCTGCAGGACGCCGGCCGCCGCTCGCTGGAGGAGCTGCGCCAGCTGCTCGGCCTGCTGCAGGAGGACCCGGACGAGGACGCGCCGCTGGCCCCGCAGCCCGGCCTGGGCGACGTCGAGGAGCTGGTCGGCGACTCCCGCGAGGCGGGTCTCGAGGTCACGCTGACCCGCTGCGGCACGCCGCGGGAGCTGGACCCGACGGTCGGGCGCACCGCGTACCGGGTGGTGCAGGAGGCGCTGACCAACGCCGGCAAGCACGCGCCCGGTGGCCCGGTCACCGTCACCCTCGACCTGCGGGCGGCCGAGCTCGCGGTCACCGTGACCAACCGGGCGGCGACCCGGCCGCCGACCGCGCTGCCCAGCGGCGGCCTCGGCCTGATCGGCCTGGGCGAGCGGGTGCGTACGGTGGGCGGCACGCTGCGGGCCGAGCCACGGCTCGACGGCGGGTTCCGGGTCGAGGCGGTGCTGCCGGGATGACGATCAGGGTGCTGCTCGCGGACGACGAGGAGCTGGTCCGGTTCGGGCTGCGCACGGTCCTGGAGGCCGGTGGCATCGAGGTGGTCGGCGAGGCCGGCGACGGCGCCGAGGCGGTCGCGCTGGCCGGCGAGCTGCGCCCGGACGTGGTGCTGATGGACGTCCGGATGCCGCGGGTGGACGGGCTGGCCGCGACCCGCACGATCCTGTCCCGGCCCGACCCGCCGAAGGTCGCCGTGCTCACCACGTTCCACACCGACCAGTACGTGGTGGCCGCGCTGGCCGCAGGGCGCGTCCGGATTCCTGCTCAAGGACACCCCGCCGCGGCAGATCGTCGCCGCCGTCCGCGCGGTCGCCGACGGCTCGGAGATGCTGTCCCCGGCGGTGACCCGCCGGCTGCTGGCCGAGTACGTCCGCGGCCGGGAGGACTCCCGCCGGACGGCCGCCCTCGACCGGCTGGCGCCGCTGTCCGAGCGGGAGCGCGAGGTGCTGGTGCTGGTCGGTCGCGGGCTGTCCAACGCCGAGGCGGCGAAGGCCGTGCACATGAGCGAGGCGACCGTGAAGACGTACGTGTCCAGGATGCTCACCAAGCTCGGCCTGACCAACCGCACCCAGGCGGCGATACTGGCGCACGAGGCCGGATTGCTCGACGAGGATTAGGCTTTCCTTCCGAGGGAAAGGCGGTGCCCGTGCGGACCTTTCTGGCGGGATGGCCGGTCTACCGGCAGCTCACCGGCGCCGACCCGCTCGGCCGGGGCGCGGCCGCGCAGAGCAAGCGCTCCAAGGGTCTGCGGCCGCGCACCGCGACCGCGGACTCGGTCGCCCGCAGCGTCTGCCCCTACTGCGGGGTCGGCTGCGGCCAGCGGGTGTTCGTCCAGGACGGCAAGGTCACCCAGATCGAGGGCGACCCCGACTCGCCGATCAGCCGCGGCCGGCTCTGCCCGAAGGGCAGCGCGTCCGCCCAGCTGGTGACCGGGCCGCAGCGGGAGCAGAAGGTCCGCTACCGCGCCCCGTACGCGACCGAGTGGACCGAGCTCGACCTCCCCACCGCGATGGAGATGGTCGTCGACCGGGTGCTCGATGCCCGGCGCGAGGGCTGGCAGGACGTCGACCACAACGACCACGTCGTCAACCGGACGCTCGGGTTCGCCGCACTCGGCGGAGCCACCCTGGACAACGAAGAGAACTACCTGATCAAGAAGCTGTTCACGGCGCTCGGCGCGATCCAGGTCGAGAACCAGGCCCGTATTTGACACTCCTCCACGGTCCCCGGTCTGGGGACCTCGTTCGGGCGCGGCGGCGCCACCAACACGCAGGAAGACCTGGCCGAGTCCGACTGCATCGTCATCATGGGCTCGAACATGGCCGAGGCCCATCCGGTCGGGTTCCAGTGGGTGATGGAGGCCAAGCAGCGCGGCGCGCGGGTGATCCACGTCGACCCGCGCTACACCCGGACCAGCGCGCTCGCGGACACCTACGTCCAGCTGCGGACCGGTAGCGACGTCGCCTTCCTCGGCGGCGTCGTCAACCACATCCTCAGCAACGAGCTGGACTTCCGGGAGTACCTGCTGCCGTACACGAACGCGGCGACGATCGTGAGCGAGGACTTCCGGGACACCGAGGACCTGGACGGGCTGTTCTCCGGCTACGACCCGGACAAGGCCGTCTACGACCCGAGCAGCTGGCACTACGAGGGGATGGAGCCGCACCGCGGCGACGGCGACCACGCGACCGCCGAGCAGGCCCGGGACATGGCCGCCGGCATGCAGCACGAGAGCGGCGGCCCGGCGCTGGAGCACGGCGACCCGCCGCGGGACGAGACGCTGCAGCACCCGCACTGCGTCTACCAGATCCTCAAGCGGCACTTCGCCCGCTACACGCCCGAGGTCGTCGAGGAGGTCTGCGGCGTCCCGAGGGAGCAGTTCCTCGAGGTCGCCGACGCCTGGGCGGCCGCGTCCGGCCGGGACCGGACCGCCGCGGTCGTGTACGCGGTGGGCTGGACCCAGCACACCGTCGGCGTGCAGTTCATCCGGACCGCGGCGATCATCCAGCTGCTGCTCGGCAACATGGGCCGGCCCGGCGGCGGGATCATGGCGATGCGCGGGCACGCCAGCATCCAGGGCTGCACCGACGTGCCCACGCTGTTCAACCTGCTGCCCGGCTACCTGGCGATGCCGACCGCGGCCAAGTGCAGCAGCCTGGACACCTGGATCTCGTCGCTGCGCGGGGAGAACCAGAAGGGCTTCTGGCGCAACGCGGACGCGTACGCGATCTCGCTGCTGAAGGAGTACTTCGGGGACAACGCGACGCCCGAGAACGACTACTGCTACGACCACCTGCCCCGGCTCACCGGTGACCACGGCACGTACCGGACCACGATGGACATGATCGACGGGCTGGTGAAGGGCTACTTCCTGCTCGGGCAGAACCCGGCGGTCGGCTCGGTGCACGGCCGGCTGCAGCGGCTGGCGATGGCCAACCTCGACTGGCTGGTGGTCCGGGACCTGGCGATGATCGAGAGCGCCACGTTCTGGAAGGACGCGCCGGAGGTGGAGAGCGGCGAGATCGTCCCGGCCGAGTGCCGGACCGAGGTCTTCTTCTTCCCGGCCGCCTCGCACGTGGAGAAGGACGGCACGTTCACCAACACGCAGCGGCTGCTGCAGTGGCGGGAGAAGGCGGTCGAGCCGTCCGGCGACCAGCGCTCCGAGCTGTGGTTCTTCTACCACCTCGGCCGGATGATCAGGGACCGGCTGGCCGGCTCGACCGACCCGCGGGACCGGTCCGTGCAGGACCTCAACTGGGCGTACGAGACCAGCGGCGGACCCGGGCTGGACGCCGAGCCGTCGGCGGAGTCGGTGCTCAAGGCGATCAACGGGTACGGCCCGGACGGGCTGCTCGACGGCTACACCGACCTCAAGGCGGACGGCTCGACCTCGTGCGGGTGCTGGATCTACTCGGGCGTGTACGCGAAGGGCGTCAACCGGCCGGCCCGGCGCAAGCCCCGCGACCAGCAGGAGAGTGCCTTCCTCGAGTGGGGCTGGGCCTGGCCGATGGACCGGCGGGTGCTCTACAACCGCGCGTCCGCCGACCCGGACGGCCGGCCCTGGTCCGAGCGCAAGAAGTACGTGTGGTGGGACGAGGACCAGGGCCGGTGGGTCGGCCGGGACGTGCCCGACTTCGAGGCGACCAAGCCGCCGTCGTACCGGCCGCCGGAGGGTGCGGCCGGCCCGGCGGCGCTGCGCGGGGACGACCCGTTCATCATGCAGGCCGACGGCAAGGGCTGGCTGTTCGTGCCGAACGGGCTGCAGGACGGGCCGATGCCGACCCACTACGAGCCGCACGAGTCGCCGTTCCGCAACGCGCTCTACGGCCAGCAGGGCAACCCGACCCGCAAGGTCTACGGCCGCGACGACAACCCGTCCAACCCGTCGCCGCCGGAGCCGCACAGCGAGGTCTTCCCGCACGTGCTGTTCACCTCGCGGCTGACCGAGCACCACACCGCCGGCGGGATGAGCCGCAACCTGCCGTTCCTGTCCGAGCTGCAGCCGGAGATGTTCGTCGAGGTGTCCCCGCAGCTGGCCGAGCAGGTCGGGCTGACCCACCTCGGCTGGGCGACGCTGGTCAGCAGCCGCAGCGCGATCGAGGCCAGGGTCCTGGTGACCGAGCGGCTGCGCCCGCTGCGGGTGCAGGGCCGGGTGGTGCACCAGGTCTGGGTGCCCTTCCACTGGGGCTACACCGGCACCGTGACCGGCGACGCGGCCAACGACCTGTTCGGCATCGTGCTCGACCCGAACGTGCTGATCCAGGAGTCGAAGGTGATCACCGTGGACGTCCGGCCCGGGCGCCGGCCGCACGGGAAGGACCTGCTGGCGCTGGTGGCCGACTACCGGCAGCGGGCCGGGATCACCCGCGCCACCGGGACCGCGATCACCACCACCGGTCCGGGCGCGGGCAAGCCGCACCTGGAGGCCGCGCACGACCCGGAGGAGTACTTTGGCTGACCACCATCCGCTCTTCGGGCTGCAGACCGACCCGGCCGGCGACTCCGGCTACGCCGCCGACCACCCGCCGCGCAAGGGGTTCTTCACCGACACCTCGATCTGCATCGGCTGCAAGGCCTGCGAGGTCGCCTGCAAGCAGTGGAACGGCGTGCCGGACGACGGGTTCGACCTGCTCGGCATGTCCTACGACAACACCGGTGAGCTCGGCGACTCGACCTGGCGGCACGTCGCGTTCATCGAGCACGCCGGGCACGCTCCCGGAACCGCGCGCCGGTCGACCTGGTTCCGGCGGTCGTCCGGTGCCGCGAGCGGGGCTCGGCGGTGACTGGGGATGCCGGGGATGGGGCCGCCCGGCCGGGACAGCGGCGTCGAGGGCCGGGAGCAGTTCCGCTGGCTGATGTCCTCGGACGTGTGCAAGCACTGCACGCACGCCGGCTGCCTGGACGTGTGCCCGACCGGCGCGCTGTTCCGGACCGAGTTCGGCACCGTGGTCGTGCAGCCGGACATCTGCAACGGCTGCGGCTACTGCGTCTCAGGCTGCCCGTACGGGGTGATCGAGCGGCGCGAGGGCGACGGTCGGGCCTGGAAGTGCACGCTGTGCTACGACCGGCTCAAGGACGGCGAGGAGCCGGCCTGCGCGCACGCCTGCCCGACCAAGTCGATCCAGTTCGGCGACCTGGACGAGCTGCGCGAGCGGGCCGCGGCCAGGGTCGAGCAGCTGCACGGGCAGGGCGTCACCGAGGCCAGGCTCTACGGCGCGGACCCGACCGACGGGGTCGGCGGCAACGGCGCGTTCTTCCTGCTCCTCGACGAGCCGGAGGTGTACGGCTTCCCGCCCGACCCGGTGGTGCCGGCGCGCGACCTCCGTCGCATGTGGACGTTCGCCGGGATGGCGGCGGCGGCGCTGGTCGCCGTCGCCTCGGCGGTGTTCGGCGGCGGCGGATGACCGGGCCGGGCGGCCGGGCCGGGTCGCGCGAGCAGACGATGGTGCCGCCGGCGGAGTTCCGCTCGTACTACGGGCGGCAGATCCTCAAGACGCCGGCCTGGGAGGACAAGATCGCCTACTACTTCTTCGCCGGCGGGCTGTCCGGCGGGTGCGCGCTGCTGGCCGCGGGCGCCGACCTCACCGGCCGGCCGGCGCTGCGCCGGGGGACCAGGCTGGCCGGGCTGGCCGCGCTCGGCGCCGGGGCGTACTACCTGGTCGCCGACCTCGGCCGGCCGGAGCGGTTCCACCACATGCTGCGGGTGGCCAAGCCGACCTCGCCGATGAGCATGGGCACCTGGCTGCTGGTCGGGTACGGGCCGGCGCTCGGGTTGGCCGCGGCGTCCGAGGTGGTGCCGGCGCGCTGGCGGCGGACGCTGCCCGGGCGGCTGGTCGCGCGGGCTGGGCCGGCCGGCCGGGCTGGCCGCGGCGGCGATGGCGCCGGGCGTCGCCGCGTACGGGGCGGTGCTGCTGGCGCAGACGGCGGTGCCGGCGTGGAACTCCGGGCACGCCCAGATGCCGTTCGTGTTCACCTCCAGCGCGGCGGCCTCGGCCGGCGGGCTCGGCATGATCGTCGCACCGCTCGGGGAGGCCGGGCCGGCCCGGCGGCTGGCGGTGGCCGGCGCCGCGGGCGAGCTGACCGCGTCCCGGGTGCTGGAGCAGCGGCTCGGGCTGGTCGGCGAGACGTTCCGGACCGGGCCGGCGGGCGCGTACCTGCGCCGGGCCACCGCGCTGACCGCCGCCGGCGGTCTCGGCGCGGCCCTGCTCGGCCGCCGGTCCCGGGTCGCGGCCGCCGCGTCCGGGCTGGCGCTGCTGGCCGGCGGGCTGTTCCAGCGGCTGGCACTGCTGCACGCCGGCATCCAGTCCACCCAGGACCCCAAGTACGTCGTCGAGCCGCAGCGGCGCCGGATCGCCGAACACGGGCCGACCCGGTCGACCGATCCTCACCCGTAAGGTCAGACCTATCCGATTTCGCTGCGGCCGGCGTCGCAGCGGTTCTACGCTGCCGGCGATCCGTTGGGGGGATCCGCGGTCCGGTCCCGGGCCGCGAGGATCGACCGGGAGTTTGTCTGATGAGGCGAGAACTCGCCGGGCTGCGCGCTGCGCGGATCCGGCCGATGAGCGTTGTCCAGATCGCGGTGGCGGCGGCCGGCGTGCTGTTCCTGGCCGCCTGCGCGCCGGTCGACGCGTCCGACGCCGGGCCGACCGCGCCGGCGCCGAGCATCACCGCGACGCCGACCGCACCGCGCCGACGACGGCTGCGCCGACCACCACCGCGCCGACCACGGCGCGCCGAGCACGGCGCCGGCGACGCGCGCCGACGGCCGGGTCGGTGGCGCCGACTGCCGAAGCCGAAGCCGATGCCGAAGCCGGCGCCGAAGGCGCCGAAGCCGGCGCCGAAGCCGAGCCCGGCGCCGAAGCCGGCCCCGGCACCGTCCACATGCGACCCGAACTACGCCGGCCAGTGCCTGAAGGACGGCATCGGGGACTACGACTGCTCCAGCGGCAGCGGCAACGGGCCCAACTATGTCTACGGCACCGTGCGGGTCGTCGGCAGCGACCCGTTCGGGCTCGACCGTGACAACGACGGGCTCGGCTGTGAGGACGGCTAGGCTCCGTGTCACCATCGGGGCGTGACCGGGTCGCCCGACGTCGGACAGGCCCTCGAGCGTGAGGCTGAGGGGCTCTACTTCCGCGGCGAGTACGAGGCGGCGGCGGCTCGGTTCGAGCAGGCGTACGCGGCGTACCGGCGGGAGGGGCGGCCGGGCGACGCCGGGCGGGCCGCGCGCACGCTGGCCTGGATCAGCGGCGGCGTGCTCGGCGAGTGGGCGGTGGAGAGCGGCTGGCTCGCCCGGGCCCGCACCGAGCTCGCCGACGCCGGCCCGGACGGCCCCGAGCAGGGCTGGCTGCTGATCCTCGACCTCGTTCGACGAGCAGGACCCGGCCGCGCGGGAGAGGCTGCTGCGGGACGCGATCGCGCTCGGCCGGCGCTGCCGCGACCCGGACGTCGAGTTCGAGGCGCTGGCATATCTCGGCGGGCTGATGATCCTCACCGACCGGGTCGAGCAGGGCCTGGTGCACTTCGACGAGGCGATGGCCGCCGCCTGCGCCGGCGAGATGACCGACCTGGCCGCCGTCGACTCGATGTTCTGCGGCTTCTTCTGGGCCTGCGAGCTGGTCAACGACGTGGCCAGGGCGGACCAGTGGATGCGGGCCATGGCCGGCCGGATCGAGCGCAGCACGGTCGTCGCCGCGTTCTGCCGGGCCCACTACGGCGGCATCCTCACCGCTGCCGGCCGCTGGGCCGAGGCCGAGACCGAGCTGCTGGCCGCCACCCGGCAGTTCGACCGCGGCGTGTCCGCCCGCCGGGAGGCCGCGGTGATCCGGCTGGCCGACCTTCGGCTCCGGCAGGGCCGGCTCGAGGACGCGGCCGAGCTGCTGCGCGGCCTGGACCGGCACCCGGACGCGGTCCGCACCCTGGCCGCCCTGCACCTGGCCAGGGGCGAGACCGCGCTGGCCGCCGACGTGCTGGAGCGGGCCACCGCCCGCCCCGACGACGAGGTGCCCGCGGTCGGCGAGTCGGTCTCGGTCGCGCCGCTGCTCGCGCTGCTGGTCGAGGTCCAGCTGGCCGGCGGCCGGCTGCGGGAGGCGGACCGGACCGCGGGCCGGCTGGCCGCGCTGGCCGCCGCCCGCCGCGGGCCGTACCTGCGGGCCGCCGCCGCGCTGGCCCGCGGCCGGGTCTGCGTCGCGACCGGCCGCGGCGACCCGCGGACCTGCCTGGAGGACGCCCTGCACGCGTTCGCCGCGGCGCAGCTGCCGGCCGAGGTGGCGCAGACCCGGCTGGAGCTGGCCCGGCTGCTCGCCGGCCCCGCCCCCGAGGTCGCGATCACCGAGGCCAGGGCCGCGCTGGCCGACTTCGAGCGGTTGCCGGCGGCCCGGCAGGCGGACGAGGCCGGCGCCCTGCTGCGCACCCTCGGCGCCCCGGTCCGGACCGGGCCCAAGGGGGTCGGCGCGCTGACCAAGCGGGAGACCGAGGTGCTGCGGCTGGTCGGCGCCGGCCTGTCCAACCCGGAGATCGCCGCGCGGCTGTTCATCACCCGCAAGACCGTGGAGACCCACGTCGGCAACCTGCTGGCCAAGCTCGGCCTGCGCAACCGGGCCGAGGCGGCCGCGCTCGCCGCCCGGGAGGAAATCAGCCCATGACTAGGGGGGCTCCCTGATACTCCTGGGCCCCCTGGCCGCCAGCATGGCGGCATGAGCGACAGTTATGACGTCATCGTCGTCGGCGCTCGCTGCGCCGGCGCTCCCACCGCGATGCTGCTGGCCCGGCAGGGACACCGGGTCCTGCTGGTCGACCGGGCGACGTTCCCGAGCGACACGGTCTCCACCCACCTCGTGCACCAGCCCGGCATCGCCGCGCTGGCCCGCTGGGGCCTGCTCGACCGGCTGGTCGCGACCGGCTGCCCGCCGATCGGCACGCTACCTGTTCGACTTCGGTCCGGTCCAGATCGAGGGCGCGCCCGGGGTCGCGTACGGGCCGCGCCGGACCGTGCTGGACGCGCTGCTGGTCGACGCGGCCGCCGAGGCCGGCGCCGAGGTCAGGCAGGGCTTCGGAGTCGACGAGCTGCTCGTCGAGGACGGCCGGGTCACCGGGATCCGCGCCGCGGACCGCACCGAGCGGGCGGCCGTGGTCGTCGGCGCCGACGGGCGGCACTCGCTGGTCGCCCGCGCCGTCGGGCCGGAGCAGTACCACGAGAAGCCGCCGCTGCTGGCCGGCTACTACGCCTACTGGAGCGGGCTGCCGATGGCCGGCCGGTACGAGACGTACGTCCGGGAGGACCGGGCGTTCGCGGCCTGGCCGACCCACGACGGGCAGACGCTCGTCGTCGGCGGCTGGCCGTACGCGGAGTTCGCGGCCAACCGGGCCGACGTGGCCGGCAACTTCCTGGCCATGCTGGAGCTGGCGCCGCCGTTCGCGGAGCGGATCAGGGCCGCGCGCCGGGAGAGCCGGTTCGTCGGCGCGTTCGTGCACAACTACTTCCGCACCCCGTACGGGCCGGGCTGGGCGCTGGTCGGCGACGCCGGCTACAACCGCGACTTCGTCACCGCGATGGGCATGCAGGACGCCTTCCGGGACGCCGAGCTCTGCGCGAGCGCGCTGCACGAGGCGCTGTCCGGCGCGCGGCCGTACGAGGTCGCGATGAAGGACTACCAGAGCGCCCGGGACGCGGCGGTGCTGCCCATGTACGAGTTCACCACCGAGATCGCGACGCTGGAGCCGCCGTCGCCGGAGCTGGCCACGCTGCTCGGGGCCATGCCCGGCGACCAGCAGGCGATGGACGGCTTCTGCCGGATGGCCGCCGGCGTCGACTCGCCCGCGGACTTCTTCGCCGAGCCGAACGTCGGCGCGATCCTGGCCCGCGCGGCGGCCCGGGCCGGGAAAACCGGGTGACGCCGGCCGGACACTGGCAGGCATGGGGTACGTCGACGTCGGGCACGTGTCCGTGCTGCTCCCGGACGGCCGGGTGCTGCTGGACGACGTGAGCTTCCGGGTCGGCGAGGGCACGAAGGCGGCCCTCGTCGGGGCGAACGGCGCCGGCAAGACCACGCTGCTGCGGGTCGTCGCCGGCGACCTGACGCCGACCTCCGGCGCGGTCGCCCGCGCCGGCGGCCTCGGGGTCATGCGCCAGTTCATCGGCTCGGTGCGGGACGCCACCACGGTCCGCGAGTTCCTGCTCGGGCTCGCCCCGCCGGCCCTGCGGGCGGCCGGCGACGAGCTGGAGGCGGCCGAGTGGGCGCTGGCCGAGACCGAGGACGAGCCGACCCAGCTGCGGTACGCGGCGGCGCTGGCGCACTGGGGCGACGCCGGCGGCTACGACGCCGAGGTGAGCTGGGACACCGTCACGGTCGCCGCGCTCGGCGTCCCGTTCGACCGGGCCCAGCACCGGATGGTCCGCACGCTGTCCGGCGGCGAGCAGAAGCGGCTCGCGCTGGAGGCGCTGCTGCGCGGGCCGGACGAGGTGCTGCTGCTCGACGAGCCGGACAACTACCTCGACGTGCCGGGCAAGCGCTGGCTGGAGCAGCGGCTGCGGGAGACGCCGAAGACGGTGCTGTTCGTCAGCCACGACCGGGAGCTGCTGGCCCGCACGGCCGACCGGGTCGTCACCGTCGAGGCGCACTCCACCTGGGTGCACGGCGGCGGCTTCGGGACGTACGCGGCCGCCCGGGAGGCGCGGCTGGAGCGGCTCGACGAGCTGCACCGGCGCTGGGACGAGGAGCACGAGCGGCTCAGGGAGCTGGTCCGGACCCTGCAGCAGCAGGCGAAGATCAGCCCCGACATGGCCTCGCGCTACCGGGCGATGCAGACCCGGCTGGCGAAGTTCGAGGCGGCCGGGCCGCCGCCGGAGCGCCCGGTCGAGCAGCAGGTCGCGATGCGGCTGCGGGGCGGGCGCACCGGGGTGCGCGCGCTGACCTGCGTCGGGCTCGAGCTGACCGGGCTGATGAGGCCGTTCGACCTCGAGGTGTTCTTCGGCGAGCGGGTCGCGGTGCTCGGCTCCAACGGCTCGGGCAAGTCGCACTTCCTGCGGCTGCTGGCCGGCGAGCCGGTCGCGCATTCCGGCGCCTGGAAGCTCGGCGCGCGGGTGCTGCCGGGGCTGTTCGCGCAGACGCACGAGCGGCCCGACCTCGCCGGCCGCACACTGGTCGACATCCTCTGGCGCGGCGACGGGCCGCGGCCGGTTTGGACAGAGGGCGGGCGATCGGCGCGCTGCGCCGGTACGGGCTGCACGAGCAGGCCGACGAGCGCTTCGACGTGCTCTCCGGCGGGCAGCAGGCGCGGCTGCAGGTGCTGCTGCTCGAGCTGTCCGGCACGACCATGCTGCTGCTCGACGAGCCGACCGACAACCTCGACCTGATCAGTGCCGAGGCGCTGCAGCAGGCGCTGGCCGCGTACGAGGGGACGGTGCTGGCGGTGACCCACGACCGCTGGTTCGCCCGCTCGTTCGACCGGTTCCTGGTGTTCCGGGACGACGGCGCCGTGGTCGAGTCGGCCGAGGCGGTCTGGGATGTGTCCAGAGTGGACAGAGCCCGCTAGCGTCGCGGTCAGGCCGCGGTGACCCGGGCCAGGGCATGCTCGACCAGCGAGATGAGCGTGCTCAGCGCGGCGCCGGGGTTGCGGGCGTCGGTGCGCAGCAGCGGCTGGTCCGGGCGCAGCGCCAACGCCTCCCGGACCGCCGCGTCGCTGAACGCGGTCGACCCCGGGAAGTTGTTGATCGCGACGACGAACGGCACCCGCCGGTCCTCGAAGTAGTCGATGGCGGCGAAGCAGTCGTCGATCCGGCGCAGGTCCAGCAGCACGACCGCGCCGACCGCGCCGCGGGACAGGTCGTCCCACATGAACCAGAACCGATCCTGGCCGGGCGTGCCGAACAGGTAGAGCACGAGCTGCTCGTCCACGGTGATCCGGCCGAAGTCCATCGCCACGGTCGTCGTGGTCTTGCCGGCGATGTGGGTCAGGTCGTCGACGCCCTGGGACAGCTCGGTCATCACGGCCTCGGTCCGGAGCGGAGGGATCTCCGACACCGAGCCCACGAAGGTCGTCTTGCCGACCCCGAACCCCCCAGCAATGATGATCTTGACGGGAACGGGCGGCTCGCGCCGCTCAACGCCCACGGAGTCCCTCCAGCAGTCGTTCCAGGATCTCGGCGGGCGGTGGCCCGTCGGCCTGGCTGGGCAGGTGCACGTCCAGGTAGTCGCCGGCGGCGAGGTCGCCGACCAGCACCCTGGCGACGCCGAGCGGCACCTGCAGGTGCGCGGCCACCTCCATCACCGAGGTCGGCCGGGCGCAGAGGTCGAGGATGTCCCGGCGTTCGCGGGGCAGCGACGCGTACCGGTCCCGGCCCGCGTCGGTGACCGTGGCCAGGGCCTCCAGCGGCAGCTCGGCGCCCTGGGACCGGGTGCGGCCGCGGGTGAGCAGGTAGGCGGGGACGATCCGGCCGCCGCTGTATTCGGTCACGTCGCGCCGTACCCCCGTACCGCCGGGGTGAGCAGCTGCCCGACCCGGTTGACCAGCATCGTCATTTCGTATCCGACCATTCCGATGTCGCAGCTGACGTCGGCGAACACGGCCAGCGCGGAGCCGTCGGCGATCGAGGTGACGAACAGGTAGCCACCGGCCATCTCGACGATCGTCTGCCGCACCGGGTCGGCCCGGAAGCACTGCGCCGCGCCGCGGGTCAGGCTGACCAGGCCGGAGGCGACCGCGGACAGCTGGTCGGCGAGGCCGGTGCTCAGCCCGTCCGACGCGGCCAGCCGCAGGCCGTCGCCCGAGACGACCAGGCCGTGCCGGACGCCGTGTACCCGGCGGACGAAGTCGTCGACCAGCCAGTCGAGCTGGCGGCCGGCGGCTGCGGCAACCGGGTAGCTCATCTCGGGCCGCCGTCGCCGTCGACCGCGTCCCGGGCGGCGCGCTGGGCTGCCTGGAAGCGGGACAGTGCGTTGCGGGCGGCCATCGGGTCGCGGACGACCGGTGCGTCGTCCGGCTCCGGCTGGGCGCCGGCGTCGCGGCGCAGGCCGGCGGCGAGGTTGGCCTGCGGCACGCGGCGACGCAGTTGCGGGGTCTCGCGCTCGTCCGCGGGCGGGCGGGGCTCCGGCAGCGAGCCCGCGCCGGCGGCGCTCGGCTCCGGCCGCGGTTCCGCCTGCGATTCGGGCCGCGATTCCGGCCGCGATTCGTCGGACTCCGGCCGCGACTCGGCTCGCGATTCCGCCTGCGGTTCGACTCGCGGACTCGGGCCGCGGTTCGACTCGCGACTCCGGCCGCGGTTCGACTCGCGACTCGGGCCGCGGTTCGACTCGGGACTCGGGCCGCGCGACTCCGGCCGCGGTTCGACCCGCGGACTCGGGCCGCGACTCGGCGCGCGGTCGGGGGTCGCCCTGGGTCGGCGGCGTGGACCGGGTCCACCAGCTCGACCAGCCGTCCTCGCCGGCCGGGGCGCTGCCGCCGACACGCCCGTTGCCGGCGTGCCCGTTGCCCGTCGGCCCGGGCTCGCGCCCCGGCTGGGCCGCGCCGTCCCCACCCGCCGCCCGTCCCCGGAACGCCTCCGCCTGCGCGCCCCCGGACCAGTCGTGGTCCGTGCGCGTCCGACCCAGGTCGGCCCGGACCGGGTCGGAGGTGGGCGGGCGGTTGCGGGCCATGGCTTCGCCGGGATCGCGGCGGGGCAGCGTGGCCACGTCGTCGATGGGGTCCGGCGGCAGCGGCGGCATCGGGCGGCGGGCCGGCGGCGGGGCCTCGATCGCCGGCCTGCCGGCGAGGCGCTCCGGACCGAGCCGCACCGCTCGGGCGCGCCGCCCTGCCGGCTGGCCGGGCCGAAGACGTCCGGGCTGGTCTGGTCGAGGCCGTCCGGGGAGCTCGGGCGCAGGCCGTCCGGGAAGCTCGGGTGGGGGTCGTCGAAGGGGTTGGAGCGGCGGAGGTCGGCGCTGGTTCCGTTGACGTACGGGTCGGAACCGGGGACGTGGTCGTGGGCGGGAGCGAATCCCTCCTGCGGCGCGGTGTCCAGGGCGCCGGCCGGCGTCCGCACCACCGGCGCGCCCTGCGGCCGCGCCGACCAGCTCGGCCGACCGCTCGAAGACCGACGACGGCAGCGTCGCGACCGCCGTCACCCCACCGCCCGGGGTGGGCGTCAGCTCGACCCCGATCCCGTACCGCTGGGCCAGCCGCGCCACCACGTGCAACCCGAGCCGCTGCGAGACCGAGAGGTCGACGTCCCGCGGCCGGCGCAGGATCTCGTTGGCCTCGGCCAGCTCGCCCGGCGTCATCCCGACGCCCCAGTCCTCGATCGTCACCAGCTGGGCGCCGGCCGAGGACGGCAGCGGCCGGCTGCGCACGACCACGGTCACCCCGGGCGGCGAGAAGTGGACCGCGTTCTCCAGCAGCTCGGCGAACAGGTGGGTGAGGTCGGCGACGCTGCGTCCGGACACCGACAGCATCTCGTCCACCGACTCGTCGACCCGGTCGAGGTCCTCGATCTCGGCGATGGCCGCCCGCATGACGTCGGCCAGCGCGATCGGCTCCCGCCACGTCCGCGGCGCCTCCTCACCGGAGAGCACCAGCAGGTTCTCCGCGTTGCGGCGGATCCGGGTGGCGAGATGGTCCAGGCGGAACAGGTCGGCCAGCGCGTCCGGGTCGCGCTCCTTGTCCTCGAGGTCGTTGAGCAGGTCGAGCTGCCGGTAGAGCAGGTTCTGGTTGCGCCGGGCCAGGTTGACCAGGAGGTCGGAGGTGAACCGGCGGCGGCTGATCTCGGCGTCGGCCAGCTGCGTGGTCAGCGTGAGCGAGCGGTTCTGCTCGTCCTCGGTGTTCTTCCAGAACAGCACCACGCCGATGCAGGCGGCCAGCACGGCGGCGCCGTGGATCAGCGACCACTGCCACGGGTGCTGCTGGGCCGAGGCGTGGTTGAACATCAGGTCCGGCACGAAGCTGGAGCCGATCCCGTGGCTGAGCACCGTGAACACGATGTCGAGCAGGAACGGCACCCAGTCCTGATAGAGCGCGATGAAGCCGATGATGATGAAGAAGTGGAAATGCGCCTCGATCGCGCCGTTGGAGAATCCGACGAGTGCGGCCGAGCAGTAGACCAGGCCGAGCGTGATGAACGAGGCGGCCAGCCGCCGGGACCGCATCAGGTGCCCGATGATCAGGCAGGCCAGCGGCAACGTCAGCGTCTCGGCGACGTCGTTCGGCGCGAAGCCGCGGAGTACGCCGAAGACGAACAGGGCCGGCAGGTGGGCTGCGAGCAGCCACTGCAGGAGCCTGTGTCGACGGTGCCACTCCTCGTCACTGAGGGTGTTGCCCTTGGGCAGGTAGTCGAGCACCGCCGACACGCCGGATCTCCTTTGCATACGCGCGGGCTATTCGGGAAAGGCCGAATATTTCGCTTGCGAACGGAGTCCTGCAATCGGATCGGAAGGATACTTCGGAGCGTCACCGATTGCGCACGCAAAGGGGTGGCTCAGTCTCTTTGAGACCGTACGAAACAGTCGGTCGGAGGAAGGAAAAGGACACCGACGCCAGAGCGCAGCAGGACAGTACACGCACGCCCCGGGCCGCGCAGCCTCCGACCGGGACGAGACGGGCCGTGACGACCCTGGCGAACCAACGTCCTTGACATCGAGTACTCGGGTTCAGATACTCGACTTCGAGTAATCGAGCCCGAGGAGATGCGATGCCCCGCCGGAAGGTGAGCAACCCGCTGGCCCTCGCCGTGCTGTCCTGCCTGGCCGAGCGGCCCATGCATCCGTACGAGATGAGCACGACCATGCGCGAGCGGGGCAAGCACGAGTCGATCAAGCTCAACTACGGCTCGCTCTACTCGGTGGTCGAGTCGCTGCAGAAGCACGGCCTGATCGCGCCGCGGGAGACGGTGAAGGACGGCCGCCGCCCGGAGCGGACGGTGTACGAGATCACCAGCGCCGGCCGGCTGGAGTACGTCGACTGGCTGGCCGAGCTGATCGGCACGCCGGCGAAGGAATACCCGACGTTCGAGGCCGGGCTGTCGCTGATCGGTGGCCTGCCTCCGGACGACGCGGTCCGGCTGCTCCAGCAGCGGGCGGCCGTGCTGCGCTCGCAGCTGCAGGGCGGGGCCGAGCTCGAGCGCTACGCGAAGGAGATGGGCGTGCCGCAGCTGTTCCTCGTCGAGGCGGACTACCGGCGCGGCCAGATCGAGGCCGAGATCGAGTTCGTCGACAAGCTGGCCGCGTCGATCGTGGACGGCAGTCTCGACGGCGTCGACTACTGGCGCCAGATCCATCAGCAGTACGCGGCGGGCGAGGAGGTGACGCCGTTCCGGCTGCCGTCGAAGAGCTGAGCCCGGCGGGGTGCGGCAACACCCCGCCGGACCGGTACCCGCGATCAACCATCACCGGAGCGACGCTGGCCGCGAGGCCGCACCTTCACGATAGCCAGCGCGCTCCGCATCACGAAGGAGCGCACGTGACCGCTGACCTGGCGATCGCCGCGGGCGATCTGGTCAAGACCTACCCCGGGGACGTCCGGGCGGTGCGGGGCGTCAGCCTCGCCGTGCCCGCCGGCACCGTCTTCGGGCTGCTCGGCCCGAACGGTGCCGGCAAGTCCACCACTGTCAAGATCCTCACCACCCTGACCAAGGCGACCAGCGGCACCGCGGTCGTCGCCGGCCACGACGTGGACCGGCAGCCGGACGCGGTCCGGCGGTCGATCGGCTGCGTGTTCCAGAAGCACGCCGTCGACCCGGAGGCCACCGGCCGGGAGAACCTGCTGCTGCAGGGCCACCTGTACGGGCTGCGCGGTGGTGCGCTGCGGGCCCGCGCCGGCGAGCTGCTGGACCGGTTCGGGCTGGCCGACGCGGCCGGCCGGCTGGCCCGGACCTGGTCCGGCGGGATGCAGCGCAAGCTCGACGTCGCGATGGGGCTGGTGCACCGCCCGTCGGTGCTGTTCCTGGACGAGCCGACGACCGGCCTCGACCCGGAGGCCCGGGCCGACCTGTGGGCCGAGATCGGCCGGCTGGCCCGGGACGAGGGGCTGACCGTCCTGCTCACCACGCACTACCTGGAAGAGGCCGACAGGCTGGCCGACCAGCTCGTCATCGTCGACCGCGGCCGGGTGGTCGCGGCCGGCACCGCGGAGCAGCTGAAGAGCGAGCTGCGCGGCGACGCGCTGGTGGTCGAGCTCGGCACCGCCCCGGCGGTGCCGCCGGTGCTGCCGGGCGTCCGCGAGGTCACGCTGGACGGCCGGACGCTGCGGGCCAGGGTCGACGACGGCGCCCGGGCGGTGCCGGCGGTGCTGGCCGGGCTGGAGGCGGTCGGGCTGGTGCCGGCGTCGGTGACGGTCGCCCGGCCGTCGCTGGACGACGTCTACCTCCGGCACACCGGCCGGGCCTTCGCCGATGGCACTGCCACTCCCGAGCTGGAAGGAGCGACCCGATGAGCGGGCTCGAGCAGCGCGCAGAGCGAGTGGGGAGCGACGAGCGGCGCCGGGCCGGCGCTCGCGCCGGCTGCCCGAGGAGCGGGCACTGCGCGCCGTCGTCTCGGACCCGGTGTACCTGGCCGGACGCGGGGTGCGGGCGCTGCTGCGGCAGCCCTGGTTCGTCGCGATCACGCTGGTGCAGCCGGTGGTCTGGCTGCTGCTGTTCGGCGCGCTGTTCCAGAACGTCGTGCCGGCGCCGAACGGCGACTACATCGCCTACCTCACGCCCGGGATCGTGGTCATGTCGGCGCTGTTCTCCAGCGGCTGGGCCGGGATGGGCTTCATCACCGACGCCGAGCGCGGGGTGATGGACCGGCTGCTGGTCTCGCCGGTGCGGCGCGGGTCGGTGATGACCGGGTCGCTGGTCAACCAGCAGGTGACCACCGTCGTGCAGACGCTGGTGATCCTGGCGCTCGGCTTCGCCACCGGGGCGCGGTTCCCCGGCGGGGTCGGGATCATGCTGGTGTTCATCGGGTCGGTGATCCTGCTGGCGGCGGCGTTCGCGTCGTACTCGAACGCGCTCGCGCTGCTGCTGCGCAGCCAGGAGTCGCTGATCGGGGCGGTGAACTTCGTGGTGCTGCCGCTGTCGTTCCTGTCCTCGATGCTGGTGCCGACCGGGTCGCTGCCGGGCTGGATCGCGGCGATCGCCCGCTGGAACCCGGTGGACTGGGCGGTCGTCATCGGCCGGCAGACGCTCTCGGCGGACGTCGACTGGAGCGTGGTGGGTCCCCGGTTCGGCGGGCTGGCCGCGCTGGCCGTGGTGGCCGGTGCGCTGGCCGCCCGGTCGTTCGCCTCGTACCAGCGCTCCGTCTAGCCTGAGGCCGCCGGCCGGGCACCTCTTTTGACCCGGTCGGCGGCCCACAGGTACCCTCAACGGCTGGCGCACGAGGTGTGCCTCCCCGCTCCGAGCAGACAGAAGGCATCTTCGTGCGCACGTACACCCCGAAGCCCGGCGAGGTCACCCGCGCGTGGCACGTCATCGACGCGTCCGACGTGGTCCTCGGCCGGCTGGCCAGCCAGACGGCCATCCTGCTGCGGGGCAAGCACAAGCCGCAGTTCGCCCCGCACGTCGACACCGGCGACTTCGTCGTCATCGTCAACGCGGCCAAGGTGGTGATGACCGGCGACAAGGCCGAGCGCACGTTCGCCTACCGGCACTCGGGCTACCCGGGCGGCCTGCGCAAGGACACCTACGCCGACCTGCTGCGCAAGCGCCCCGAGCGGGTCGTCGAGCAGGCCGTGAAGGGCATGCTCCCGAAGAACACCCTGGGCCGGAAGATGCTCTCCAAGCTCAAGGTCTACGCGGGTCCCGACCACCCGCACGCGGCGCAGCAGCCCACCCCGTTCGAGATCACCCAGATCGCGCAGTAGAGGATTCCCGTGACCGACCCGATCGCGCCCACCACCACCTCCGTGTACGACGGCCCGCGCCTCGTCCAGACGGTCGGCCGCCGCAAGGAGGCCATCGTGCGCGTGCGCCTGGTCCCGGGGACCGGCCAGTTCACCCTCAACGGCCGGACGCTCGAGGAGTACTTCCCCAACAAGGTGCACCAGCAGCTCATCCGCGAGCCGCTGGTGACCCTGGAGAAGGGCGAGCAGTACGACGTGATCGGGCTGCTCAAGGGCGGCGGCATCACCGGCCAGGCCGGCGCGCTGCAGCTCGGGATCGCCCGGGCGCTGATCGAGATCGAGGCCGACGACCGCCCGGCGCTGAAGAAGGCCGGTTTTCTCACCCGGGACCCGCGGGTCAAGGAGCGGAAGAAGTACGGTCTGAAGAAGGCTCGCAAGGCTCCCCAGTACAGCAAGCGGTAGGTCGTCCCCCTCTCGACTTGCCCGAGCGCGCTGCCGCGCGCCCGGTTGACGGAGGTTGCGTGATGGGACGGCTGTTCGGTACGGACGGCGTGCGTGGGTTGGCGAACGCCGACCTGACCCCCGAGCTCGCGCTCGGCGTCGCGGTCTCGGCCGCGCACGTGCTCTCGGAGCGCTCCGGCGGGGCCCGGCGGACCGTGATCGTCGGCCGCGACGGCCGGGCCAGCGGCGAGATGCTCGAGGCGGCCGTGATCGCCGGGCTGACCAGCGCCGGCGCGGACGTGCTGCGGGCCGGCGTGCTGCCCACGCCGGCGATCGCGCACCTGGTCGCCGAGCTCGGCGCCGACTTCGGCGTGGTGCTCTCGGCCAGCCACAACCCGATGCCGGACAACGGGATCAAGCTGTTCGCCCGCGGCGGCCACAAGCTGGCCGACACGGTCGAGGACGAGATCGAGGCCCGGATCGGCGAGACCTGGACCCGGCCCGACCGGGGCCGGCGTCGGCCGGGCCCGGGACCTGCCCGACGCCGCGCGAGCGGTACGCCGACTACCTGCTCGGCACGCTGCCGCACAAGCTGGACGGGATGCGGCTGGTCGTCGACTGCGCACACGGGGCGGCGTCCGCGGTGGGCCCGGCGGTGCTGGCCAGGGCCGGCGCCGACGGTCACCGCGATCGCGGCCGCGCCGGACGGCGAGAACATCAACGCCGGCGTCGGCTCCACCCACCTGGCCGGGCTGGTCGACGCGGTCCGGCGTACCGGCGCCGACGTGGGCATCGCCTTCGACGGGGACGCGGACCGCTGCCTGGCCGTGTCCTCGGCCGGCGAGGTCGTCGACGGCGACGCGATCATCGCCATCTGCGCGCTCGCGCTGCGCGAGCGGGGCCGGCTGAAGTCCGACACCGTGGTCGCCACCGTGATGAGCAACCTCGGCCTGCACCACGCCATGCGCGACGCCGGCATCCGGTTGCTCACCACCCCGGTCGGCGACCGGTACGTGCTGGAGGCGCTGCGGGAGCAGGACCTGTCCCTCGGCGGCGAGCAGAGCGGGCACGTCGTGTTCGCCGACCGCGCCACCACCGGCGACGGGCTGCTCACCGCGCTGCAGCTGCTCGGCCGGATCGCCGGCTCCGGCGCGTCGCTGGCCGAGCTGGCGGCGGTGGTGCAGCGGCTGCCGCAGGTGCTGATCAACGTGCCGGTGACCGATCGGGCCAAGGTGGCCACCGCGCCGGACGTGGTGGCCGCGGTCGACGCGGCGGCGGCCGAGCTCGGTGACGACGGCCGGGTGCTGCTGCGCCCGTCCGGCACCGAGCAGATCGTCCGGGTCATGGTCGAGGCGCCGACCCAGGAGGCCGCCGAGGCGATCGCCGAGCGGGTCGCGGCCGCCGTCGCGACCGGCTGATCGGCGCCGGCCGACCGACCACCTCCCGTAGGCTTGGTGGCTATGTGCGGCATCGTGGGGTACGTCGGCTCGCGCCAGGCGCTGGACGTCGTGCTGGAGGGCCTGCGCCGGCTGGAGTACCGCGGCTACGACTCCTCCGGCGTCGCCGTGCTCGACGGTGAGCTGGTCGGTGGAGAAGCGCGCCGGCCGGATCGAGAACCTGGACAAGGCGATCGCGGCCGACCACGCCGGCGGGATCACCGGCAGCACCGGCATCGGCCACACCCGCTGGGCCACCCACGGCGCGCCCGACCGACCGCAACGCCCACCCGCACCTGGACACCGCCAACGCGGTCGCGGTCATCCACAACGGGATCATCGAGAACTTCGCGCCGCTGCGGGCCGAGCTGGAGGCGGCCGGCGTCGAGCTGCGCAGCGAGACCGACACCGAGGTCGTCGCGCACCTGCTGGCGCGCGGCCTGCTGCCGGCGGCCGGGGCGGCGACCTGGCCGAGGCGATGCGGCAGGTGTGCCGGCGGCTGGACGGCGCGTTCACGCTGGTCGTGGCGCACCGCGAGCACCCGGGCCGGCTGGTCGCGGCCCGGCGCAACTCGCCGCTGGTGGTCGGCGTCGGCGACGGCGAGACGTTCCTGGCCAGCGACGTCGCCGCGTTCATCGAGCACACCCGGGACGCGGTCGAGCTCGGCCAGGACCAGGTCGTCGAGATCACCCCGGACGGCTACTCGGTCACCGACTTCGCCGGCAACGCCGTCGAGGTGTCGCCGTTCCGGGTCGACTGGGACCTGGCCGCCGCCGAGAAGGGCGGCTTCGACTACTTCATGCTCAAGGAGATCCAGGAGCAGCCGGCGGCGGTCGCGGACACGCTGCTCGGCCGGTTCGTGGACGGCCAGGTCGTGCTGGACGAGCAGCGGCTGGACGCGCAGGAGCTGCGCGACATCGACAAGGTCTTCGTGGTCGCCTGCGGCACCGCGTACCACTCCGGGCTGATCGCGAAGTACGCGATCGAGCACTGGACCCGGATCCCGGTCGAGGTCGAGATGGCCTCGGAGTTCCGCTACCGCGACCCGGTGCTGGACCGGGACACGCTGGTCGTCGCGATCACGCAGAGCGGGGAGACGGCGGACACGCTGGAGGCGGTCCGGCACGCGCGGGAGCAGAAGGCGCGCGTGCTCGCGGTCTGCAACACCAACGGCTCGCAGATCCCGCGGGAGTCCGACGCGGTGCTCTACACCAGGGCCGGGCCGGAGATCGGCGTCGCGTCGACCAAGACGTTCCTGGCCCAGGTGGCCGCGACGCAGCTGGTCGGGCTGGCGCTGGCCGGCGCGAAGGGCACCAAGTACGGCGACGAGGTGGCCCGGGAGTTCGCCGCGCTGGAGGCGATGCCGCCGCTGATCGAGCAGGTCCTCGGCGTGGTCGAGCCGGTGCGCGCGCTGGCCCGGGACATCGCCGGCTCCAAGGCGGTGCTGTTCCTCGGCCGGCACGTCGGCTACCCGGTGGCGCTGGAGGGTGCGCTCAAGCTCAAGGAGCTGGCGTACATGCACGCCGAGGGCTTCGCGGCCGGCGAGCTCAAGCACGGGCCGATCGCGCTGATCGAGGACGGGCTGCCGGTCGTCGTGGTGATGCCGTCGCCGCGCGGGCGCCAGGTGCTGCACGCGAAGCTGCTGTCCAACATCCAGGAGATCCGCGCCCGCGGCGCCCGCACGATCGTGATCGCCGAGGAGGGCGACACCGCGGTCCGGCCGTACGCGCACCACCTGGTCGAGGTGCCGCGGACGCCGACCCTGCTGTCCCCGCTGGTCACCACCGTGCCGCTGCAGGTGCTGGCGGCCGAGATCGCCCAGGCCCGCGGCTACGACGTCGACAAGCCCCGCAACCTGGCCAAGTCCGTCACCGTCGAGTAGGCACCTGGAGGCCTCAGAACTGCTCGATGTGCCAGCTGCCGGGGTTGAGGCGCTCGATCACCGCGACGACCATGTCGGCCAGGTCGCCGGCCCGCGGTGGGGCCAGCAGCCAGCTCGACTCGCCGCGCTCGTCGTCCATCGACCGGCTGGCCACGCCGCCGACCGCGACGAGCACCGCGTCGACACCGGCGTGCAGCTGGTCGACCAGTTCCTTGACCGCCGGCGCGTCGACCCGGCCGTGGCTGACCGTGACGACCCGGTAGGCGTACGGGTCGTCAGGCGGCCGGTCCTGAGCCCAGAAGGCCTGGTCAGGGGCCATTCCGTCAGCGTGGCGCGAGTGCGTCGATGGCGGCCCGGAGCCGGCCGAGGCCCTCGGTGAGCTGGTCGGCGGCGTCCTCGGCGGCCGGCTCGGTGACCGTCGGCCTGAGCTTGGCGAAGCACTCCTCGACCGCGGCGAGCCGGTCGGACAGCTCGGCGACCAGGTCGGCCCGGTCGTCGGCGCTCGCGCCCTCCGCCAGCGCCGCCTCCTTCAGCCGGCCCCGCAGCAGCGCCGCCTGCTCCTGCAGCTGCCGGCGCTTCTGGTAGAGGTCCACGAAGACGGCGACCTTGGCCCGCAGCACCCACGGGTCGAACGGCTTGGACACGTAGTCGACCGCGCCGGCCGCGTAGCCGCGGAAGGCGTGCTCGGCGTCCGGGTGCACGGCGGTCAGGAAGATGATCGGCACGTCCCTGGTCCGCTCCCGGCGCTTGATGTGCGCGGCGGTCTCCAGGCCGTCCATCCCTGGCATCGCGACGTCCAGCAGGATCACCGCGAAGTCGCCGGTGAGCAGCGCCTTGAGCGCCTCGTCGCCGGAGCTGGCGCGGACCAGCTCATGGTCGAAGACGCCGAGAATCGCCTCCAGCGCGAGGAGGTTCTCCGGACGGTCGTCGACCATCAGGATGCGTGCCATCCGACCAACCTAGTGGGAAGCGCCCGGGCTGGGCCATGCGGCCGCCGCCGGCTAGGTCACCTAGCCGCACGCCGACACCCGCTCCGCCGGCGGGATCGGGTGGAGACTGCCGCTGTGAAGGATCCGTGGACGTGTCCGTAACGCTGCCGCTGTCCGAGGGGATGCCCTGGTGAGGATCACCTGGCTGGGCCACTCGTCGGTGCTTCTCGACGTGGACGGCGTCCGCCTGCTCGCCGATCCGCTCCTGCGGGACCGGGTGCGCATCTTGCGGCGTACCGAGCCGGTGCCGGAGTCCGCTGCGCTCGGACCGGTCGGCGTCGAGGCGGTGCTGCTGTCGCACCTGCACGACGATCACTGCGACCTGCGGTCGATTCGCGGTCTCGACGCTCCCGTGGTCGTCGCCCCGCCCGGGGCGGGACGGTGGTTGACGGCCCAGGGAGTCCGCGGTGTGGCCGAACTACACCCGGGGACGTCCATGGCGGTGGGTCCGGTACTGGTGCACGCCGTCCGGGCCGAGCACGACGGGCGCCGCCGGCCGTGGGGTCCGCCGGCGTGCGCTGTGGGCCACGTGGTGACCGGAACGGCCTCCGCCTGGCTCGCCGGCGACACGGCGCTGCACGAGGGGATGCTGTCGGTGTCGGAGCTCGCCGGGCCGCCAGGGCTGGATGTCGCGGTCCTGCCGGTATGGGGGTGGGGTCCTCGACTCGGGCCGGGGCATCTGAACCCGGCGCAGGCGGCCGAGGCGGCGTTGCTGGTGCGGGCGCGGCACGCGGTGCCGGTGCACTGGGGCACCCTCTACCCGGTCGGGATGCGCCGGGTGATGCGCAGCCGGCTGGTGGAGCCGGGACCGGAGTTCGCGGCCGCGGTGGCCGCCCTCGGCGAGCGCCGGGACGGCGACCCGGCGGTCCTTCCGCAGGTGTCGGTGCTACCGGTCGGCGGTTCCCTTGAGGTCGTCGGGCGCCGCTGACTCCCCCCGTCCCGGGCCGCCTGCCCCGGTGCCGGCGAGCCTGGCGTCGGCGACCGGCCGGTACCGGTCGTAGAGAAGCGTGATCAGGCTGAGCAGGAACACGAAGAACAGCGTGTCGCGCACGTTCAGGCTGCCGTCGCCGCGGCGGAGCAACCACCCGGCCAGCAGGACGAGCACGGCGTTGACGACGACCCGGACCCCGAAGGCGAGGACCGCGGAGTCGACGCTCCGGGCGCGCCGGGAGACCGCCAGGCTGAGGGCCGCGTTGACGACCACGAAGGCGCCGACGCCGAGGAACAGCGCCGTGCCGCTGCTGCGGACGTCCGGAAGCACCTCTCCGTAGATCACGCACACCAGGCCGACGAGCACGACCTTCTCCAGCGTGGCGAGCGACCGCAGTCGCCCGTGGGCGGCCACCCAGGCGTCCCGCTTCGCGGCCGTGTCGACCTGGGCAGGCAGCGGATCGGCGGCCAGCCGCAGACCCCAGTCCGGCGCAGGCAGGCGCGGTCGCAGGTAGTGCACCGCCACCAGGGCGGCGGCGAGGAGGACGACGGCCACGAACGCCCACAACCCCGGGTGCGCGCTCACCGATTCGGTGAAGTCGAGCTGGGCGATGTGGATCCAGTACTCCTGGGGCAGCTTGATGAAGATCCAGATCGCGGCCGCGGTGAGGATCCAGAACCGCCTACTCCCCCTGGTCGGGTTCCACCGGCACCGCACGAGCTCGTATGCGATGAAGAAGTACTCGAACGTGTTCGGGAAGATCAGCAGCAGCGGACGCCACTGTGTCGCCTCGAACGCGACGACGCCGACCAGGCGGTAGAAGAACAAGAAGCGCGCCACTGCCAACGCGTCGACGTCGGCCCAGTTCCGCAGCGTCGACAGGTACGCGATGGACAGGTAGTAGACGTCCATCGCCTTGTCGTATCCCTGGTAGCCGGGCGGGTCGTACCCCAGCGTCTGGAAGATCGTCTGGTCGACGCCGTCGAGGACCAGGGCCGCGAGGATGGCAGGCAGCGGGAACCGCGGGATGAACAGGGGTACGAGGAAGCGGGCGCCGACCACGGCGAGGAAGACGACGGTCGTCCCTGTGTCCATCGTGCCCCTCGTCGGTGGTCATCGTGCCGGACCGGTGGACCTCGGCTGGTGGCCGTACGGGCGAGAGTGTCGCATCAACCCCGCCCGGACGGCGCGCATGCAGTGTCTGTGTCTGGTGACCCGATCCCTCGACCCCACCGGCCGCGGCCGCGCCCGGCGCGACTAGGCGAAGTGGTCCCGCAGCAACCCGAGCAGATGCTCGGTATCCACCGGTTTGGTCACGTAGTCCGACGCCCCCGCCTCCAGGCTGCGCTCCCGGTCGCCGTTCATCGCCTTCGCCGTCACCGCGATGATCGGCAGGTCGGCGTGCTCGGGCCGGGCCCGGATCGCGGCCATCGCCTCGTTGCCGTCCATCCCCGGCATCATCACGTCCATCAG
Source organism: uncultured Actinomycetota bacterium (assembly GCA_963770145.1). Classification (GTDB taxonomy): domain Bacteria; phylum Actinomycetota; class Actinomycetes; order Mycobacteriales; family CADCTP01; genus CADCTP01. Next base: position 62,431 of record CAVYOJ010000016.1, read on the forward strand.
CACCGCGTCGACCGGCGGCGGGCCGTCCAGCGCCTCCAGCGCGGAGTCGCCGTTGTCGGCGTAGCAGACCTCCAGGCCGTTCAGCTCCAGCGCGCTGGCCAGCGCGAAGACGTTGCGGACGTCGTCGTCGACGACGAGCACCCGCTTGCCCAGCAGCGCCTCGTCCGGCGCCGGGGCCGGCTCGCCGGCCGCGCTGCGAGCACCCGCCGGTACGGCGAGGGCTCCCGCGGCGGCACCGGCGCGCCGCGGCGCGTCGGCAGGTGCAGGGTGAACGTCGAGCCCTGGCCGACCACCGACTCGGCCTCGATCTCGCCGCCGAGCAGGTGGGCGATCTCCCGGCTGATCGACAGCCCGAGCCCGGTGCCGCCGTACCGCCGGGACTGGTGGTGCCGTCGGCCTGCTGGAACGCCTCGAAGATGATCTTCAGCTTGTCCGCCGGCGATGCCGATGCCGGTGTCGACGACCTGGAACGCGACCACCCCAGGGGCCCGGCGCAGGCTCGGGTTCTGGAACCGGGTCCGGTCCACCGGCTTGACGCACCAGCCGGACCTCGCCGGACTCGGTGAACTTCACCGCGTTGGACAGCAGGTTGCGCAGGATCTGCTGCAGCCGCCGCTCGTCGGTGTGCAGGCGTGCGCCGGCAGGTCGGGGGCGACGGAGACGGTGAAGCCGAGGCCCTTGTCCGCGGTCAGCGGCCGGCACATGTTCTCCACGTAGTCGATCAGGCTGGCGAAGCGCACGTCCGCCGGCGAGGAGTCCATCTTGCCGGCCTCGACCTTGGACAGGTCGAGGATGTCGTCGATCAGCTGGAGCAGGTCGCTGCCGGCGCCGTGGATGACGTTGGCGTACTTCACCTGCTCGGCGGTCAGGTTGCCGCTCGGGTTGTCGGCCAGCAGCCGGGCCAGGATGAGCAGGCTGTTCAGCGGCGTACGCAGCTCGTGCGACATGTTCGCGAGGAACTCCGACTTGTAGCGGGACGACAGCGCGAGCTGCTCGGCCCGGTCGGCCAGCGCCCGGCCGGCGTCCTCGATCTCGGTGTTCTTCACCTCGAGCTCGGTGTTGGTCCGGCGCAGCTGCTCCTGCTGGCCCTGCAGCTCCTCGGAGCGCTCCTGCAGCTCGTCGGTCAGCCGGCGGGACTGGGTGAGCAGCTCCTCGGTCCGGGAGTTGGCGATGATCGTGTTGACCGTGACCCCGATGGTCTCGGTGATCTGGTCCAGGAAGGCCAGGTGCACCGGGCTGAACGGGGTGAACGAGGCCAGCTCGATGACGGCCAGCACCCGGCCCTCGAACAGCACCGGCAGCACGACGAGCTCGGCCGGCGGCGGCGCTGCCGAGCGCGGAGGAGATCCGCACGTAGCCGGCCGGGACCGTCGGTGAGGTGGATCCGGCTTGCCCTCGGCCGCGGCCTGGCCGACCAGCGTCTCGCCGAAGGCGAACCGGTCTCGCTGTCCCTGGCGCCGCCGGGTAGCCGTAGCCGGCGATCATCCGCAGCTGGGCCCGGCCGTCCGGGTGGCGCCTTCGCTGGCCGCGGTGACCTCGGCCGCCTCGGCGAGGAAGAACGCGCCGCACTGGGCCGTGACCACCGGGGTCAGCTCGCGACATGATCAGCCGGGCCACCGCGGTCAGGTCCCGCTGGCCCTGCATGAGGCCGGAGATCCGGGCCAGGTTGGTCTTCAGCCAGTCCTGCTCCTGGTTGGCCCGGGTGGTCTCGCGCAGGGTGGCGATCATCTGGTTGATCGTGTCCTTCAGCGTCGGCGACCTCGCCGGCGGCGTCCACGGTGATCTTCCGGGTCAGGTCGCCGCGGGTCACGCCGGTGGACACGTCGGCGATCGCGCGCAGCTGGATGGTCAGCGTGCTGGCCAGCTGGTTCACGCTCTCGGTCAGCCGCTTCCAGGTCCCGGAGACGCCCTCGACCTCGGCCTGCACGCCGAGCTTGCCCTCGGTGCCGACCTCGCGGGCGACCCGGGTGACCTCGTCGGCGAACGCGGACAGCTGGTCGACCATCGTGTTGATCGTCGTCTTCAGCTCCAGGATCTCGCCCCGGGCGTCGACGTCGATCTTGCGGCGCAGGTCGCCGCGGGCGACCGCGGTGGTCACCTCGGCGATGTTGCGGACCTGGCCGGTGAGGTTGTTCGGCCATCGAGTTGACGTTGTCGGTGAGGTCCTTCCAGGTGCCGGCCACGCCGGGCACCCGGGCCTGGCCGCCGAGGATGCCCTCGGTGCCGACCTCGCGGGCGACCCGGGTGACCTCGTCGGCGAACGCGCGCAGCGTGTCGACCATCGTGTTGATGGTCTGGGCCAGCGCGGCGGTCTCGCCCTCGGCCTCGACGGTGATCTTCTGGGACAGGTCGCCGCGGGCGACCGCGGTCGCCACCTGCGGCGATGATGCGCACCTGGCTGGTCAGGTTGCCGGCCATCGAGTTGACGTTGTCGGTCAGGTCCTTCCAGGTGCCGGACGCGCCGCGGACCCTGGCCTGGCCGCCGAGCTTGCCCTCGGTGCCGACCTCGCGGGCGACCCGGGTGACCTCGTCGGCGAACGCGGAGAGCAGGTCGACCATGATGTTGATCGTCGTCTTCAGCTCGAGGATCTCGCCGCGGGCGTCGACGTCGATCTTCTTGGTCAGGTCGCCGCGGGCGACCGCGGTGGTCACCTCGGCGATGTTGCGGACCTGGGCGGTCAGCGTGCCGGCCATGAAGTTCACCGAGTCGGTGAGGTCGCTTCCAGGTGCCGGACGCGCCCCGGACCTCGGCCTGGCCGCCGAGCCGGCCCTCCGAGCCGACCTCGCGGGCCACCCGGGTGACCTCGTCGGCGAACCCGGACAGCTGGTCGACCATCGTGTTGACGGTCGTCTTGAGCTCCAGCAGCTCGCCGGACACGTCGACGGTGATCTTGCGGGACAGGTCGCCGCGGGCGACCGCGGTGGTCACCTGGGCGATGTCGCGCAGCTGGGCGGTCAGGTTGCCGGCCATCGAGTTGACGTTGTCGGTGAGGTCCTTCCAGGTGCCGGCCACCCCGGGCACCGTCGCCTGGCCGCCGAGCACGCCCTCGGTGCCGACCTCGCGGGCGACCCGGGTGACCTCGTCGGCGAACGCCGCGCAGCTGGTCGACCATCGTGTTGACGGTCGATCTTCAGCTCGAGCATCTCGCCGGCCACGTCGACGGTGACCGTGCGGGACAGGTCGCCGTTGGCCACCGCGGTGGTGACCAGCGCGATGTCGCGGACCTGGTTGGTCAGCCGGCTGGCCATCGTGTTGACCGAGTCGGTGAGGTCCCGCCAGGTGCCGGACGACGCCGCGGACCCTGGCCTGGCCGCCGAGCTTGCCGTCGGTGCCGACCTCGCGGGCGACCCGGGTCACCTCGTCGGCGAAGTCGCGCAGCTGGGCGACCATGCCGTTGACGGTCCGGGCCATCCGGAGGAACTCGCCGCGCAGCCGCTGGTCGCCCGAGCGCAGGTCGATCGTCTGGGTCAGGTCGCCGGCGGCGACCGCGCCGAGCACCCGGCCGACCTCGACGGTGGGCCGGACCAGCTCGTCGACCAGGTCGTTGGCGGCGGTGACGGCGGCCGGCCCAGGCGCCGCTGCCGTGCTGCCGGGGCGCAGCCGCTCGTCCAGCCGGCCGTCCCGGCCGACCACCCGGCGGACCCGGTCCAGCTCGCCGGTCAGGTGCCGGTTGCGCTCGACCACCTCGTTGACCACGGTGGCCAGCCGGGCCATCGGGCGAGTCGGCGTCGCCGGGCACCCGCAGCCGGACCCGGAAGTCGCCGTCCCGGACCGCCGTCAGCGCGGCCAGCAGCCGCTCGACCTCGGCCTCGTCCAGCCCGCCGGACGGCTGCGGCTCGGCCCGGCGCCCGGTCAGCCGGCGCGTCCGGCGGGGCCTGTCTGCTGCCTTCTGTCCTGCTGCGACTGCCGGCGCGGCCACTGCGACCTCCTCGAACCGGGCCGGGTGGCCCTGGCCGTTCGCCAGTCTGGCACGCCTGCCCGCTCGTACGATCGGGCCCGTGCCGCTCCTGGAGCGCGACGACCAGCTGCGCGCGGCGGCCGGATACCTCGCCGACGCGGCGGCCGGGCACGGCCGGGTGCTGTTCGTCGCGGGCGAGGCGGGGGTCGGCAAGACCACGTTCGTCAGCGCGGTGGTCGCGGCGGCCGGCGCGACGGCCAGGGTCGCGCTCGGGCGGTGCGACGGGTCGGCCACCCCGGCCCCGCTCGGCCCGCTGGCCGAGATGCTGCCGGCGCTGCCGGCCGGCGTGTGGCCGCCGGGGGCGTCCCGGTACGAGGTGTTCACCGCGGTCACCGCCGCGCTGGCGGAGCCGCCGCCGGCCCCGCCGTACCTGCTCGTGGTCGAGGACGCGCACTGGGCCGACGAGGCCACCCTCGACCTGATCCGGCACCTGGCCCGGCGGGTGCACGACCGGCGGGCGCTGGTGCTGGTGACCTACCGGCCGGAGGACGCCACCGCCGGCCACCCGCTGCGGCTGCTGCTCGGCGACGCGGCCACCGCGGCCGGCACCCGGCGGATGGCGCTGGCGCCGCTGTCGCTGGCCGCCGTACGGGCGCTGGCCTCGACCGCGGACGCGCCGGACGCGGCCCGGCTGCACGAGGTGACCGGCGGCAACCCGTTCTTCGTCACCGAGGTGCTCGCGGCCGGCGGCAGCGACGTGCCGGCGACCGTGCGGGACGCGGTGGTGGCCAGGGTCGCGCGGCTGTCCCCGCCGGCCCGGCACGCGCTCGACGCGGTCGCGCTGGCCGGCGCGCGCGCCGAGCTGAGCCTGCTCGAGGACGTGCTCTCCGACGGCTTCGGCGCGCTGGACGAGCCGCTGGAGCACGGGGTGCTGCGGGTGGACGACGGCGACGTCGACGTTCCGGCACGAGCTGTCCCGGCTGGCGGTGGCCGACCAGGTGCCGCCGGCCCGCCGGCTGTCGCTGCACCGGCGGCTGCTCGCCGTGCTGCGGTCGTGGGCCGCGGCCGGCGTCGCGGTCGACCCGGCCCGGCTGGCCCACCACGCCGAGGCGGCCGGGGACTCCGACGGCGTCCGGGCCTACGCGCCGGAGGCGGCGGCGCGGGCGGCGGCGCTGGGCGCGCACCGGGAGGCGCTGCAGCAGTACCGGCGGGCGCTGCGGCACGCCGACCCGCTCCCGGACGCCCAGCGGGCCGAACTGCTGCGGCTGCTCGGGTACGAGTGCTACCTCACCGACCTGATCGAGGACGCCCTGCTCGCCGAGACCGAGGCGCTGCGGATCTGGGCCGCGCTCGGCGACACCGTGCGGGTCGGCGACACGCACCGCTTCCTGTCCCGGCTGAACTGGTTCGTCGGCCGCAACGAGCAGGCCGAGTGGCATGCGGCGCGGGCCACCGCGGTGCTGGCCGGCACCGGGTCGGTGGAGCTGGCGATGGCGCAGAGCAACGCGGCGCAGCTGCGGATGCTGGCCTCGGACCTGGCCGGCACCCGGGAGTGGGCCGGCCAGGCACTCGCGCTGCTCGACCGGCTGCCGGCCGGACCGCGGGAGGACGAGGTCCGGGTGCACGTGCTCAACAACCTCGGCACCGCGGAGCTCCAGACCGGCGACGCCGAGGCCGGCAAGCGGATGCTGGTCGAGAGCCTGGACCGGGCCCGCGCCGGCGACCTGCACGAGCACGCCGGCCGGGCGTACGCCAACCTGGCCTCGATCGCGGTGAGCCGGCACCGGCACGCGGACGCCGCCGCGGCGATCGCCGACGGGCTCGCCTACTGCGACGAGCGCGACCTCGACTCCTGGGGGCTCTACCTGCGGGGCTGGCAGTCCGAGCTGCTGCTGCACCGCGGCGAGCTGCGGCCGGCCGAGACCTGCGGCGCCGAGGTCCTCCGGCACCCGGACGTCGCGCCGATCAGCATGATCATCCCGCTGACCGTGGTCGCCCGGGCCCGGGCCCGGACCGGGGTCGGCGACTGGCGCGAGCCGCTCGACCGGGCCGCCGCGCTGGCCGCCGGGACCGGCGAGCTGCAGCGGCTCGGGCCGGTGGCCGCGGCCCGCAGCGAGGTGGCCTGGCTGGCCGGCGACGACGCCGCGGCCCGGGCCGCGGCGGCCGAGGTGCTGCGGACGGTCGGCCCGGCGGGCGACCCCTGGCGCCTCGGCATGGTCGCAGCTGGCTCGGCCCGAGGCGGTCGGCTCGGACCCGCCCGGACTGCCCGAGGCGGTCGACCCGGACCCGGCCGGACTCGTACCCGGCGGGCCTGGTACGCGGCCGTACGCGCTGGAGACCGCCGGTCGGTGGCTCGACGCGGCCGCGGAGTGGGACCGGCTGGGCAGCCCGTACGAGCGGGCGCTGGCGCTGGTGCGCGGCGGCGAGCGGGCCGGGCTGACCGAGGCGGTGCTGGTCCTCGACGGGATCGGCGCGGCCGCGGCGGCGGCCCGGGTGCGCGGGCTGCTGCGGGCGCGGGGCTGGTCGCCGCCGCGCGGGCCGCGGTCGAGCACGGTCAGCCACCCGAGCGGGCTGACCGTACGGGAGGCGGAGGTGCTGGCGCTGGTGTCCGAGGGGCTGACCGACTCGGCCATCGCGGCCCGGCTGGTGCTGTCCCGGCGCACCGTCGAGCACCACGTCGCGTCGATCCTGGCGAAGCTCGGGGTGGCGTCCCGGCAGGAGGCGGCCGCGACCCGCCGCCGGTAGCCGCCGGAGCGGGCAGGATGGGCACGTGCGAGCTGCCTTTCCGGTCGAGGTCGTCCGTGCCGCCGAGCGAGGCGGCGATGGCAGGCGGTACCCGAGGGCGCGCTGATGCAGCGGGCCGCGGCGGGGCTCGCGGCGGAGTGCACGCGGATCCTGCGCGAGCGGCGTGTACGGCGCGACGGTCGCGATCCTCGCCGGCGCGGGCGACAACGGCGGCGACGCGCTCTACGCCGGCGCGCGGCTGGCCGGCCGGGGCGCCGCGGTCACCGCGGTGCTGCTGTCCCCGGATCGCGCCCATCGCGGCGGTCTCGCCGCCCTGCGCGCCGCCGGCGGGCGGGCGATGCCGGCCGACTCGCGCGACGCGGCCGACGTGGTGGCCGCGGCCCGGCTGGTGCTGGACGGGATCGTCGGGATCGGCGGATCGGGCGGGCTGCGGCCGGCCGCGGCCGAGCTGGTCGCGGCTGTCACCGGCACGGTCGTCGCGGTCGACCTGCCCAGCGGCGTCGACGCGGACACCGGCGCGGTCGAGGGTGCGGCGGTCCGGGCCGACGTGACCGTGACGTTCGGCACGCTCAAGCCGGGGCTGCTGGTCGGCGCCGGCGTGCGAGCACGCGGGCGAGGTCCGGCTGGTCGAGATCGGCCTCGACCTGCCCGAGCCGCGGCTGCGGGTGCTCGACCCGGCCGACGTGGCCGGGCTGGTGCCCCGGCCCGGCCCGCGCGACGACAAGTACACCCGCGGCGTGGTCGGCGTCGCCGCCGGCTCGTCGATCTACCCCGGGGCCGGCGTGCTCAGCACCGGCTCGGCCGTCCGCGGCGGCGCCGGCATGGTCCGGTACGCCGGCGGTGCGGCCGAGCACGTCCGGTCCCGCTGGCCCGAGGCGATCGTCACCGAGGGCAAGCCGAGCGAGGCCGGCCGGGTGCAGGCCTGGGTGGTCGGCCCCGGCATCGGCACCGACGACGCCGCCGCCGGACTGCTGCGCGACGTGCTCGGCCAGGACGTGCCGGTGCTCGTCGACGCCGACGGCCTGACCCTGCTGGCCCGGGAGCCGGAGCTGGTCCGGTCCCGGACCGCGCCGACCGTGCTCACCCCGCACGACCGGGAGTTCGAGCGGGTCGCCGGGCCGGTCGGCGCCGACCGGGTCGGCGCCGCCCGCCGGGCCGCGGCCGAGCTCGGCGTGACCATGCTGCTCAAGGGCGACGCGACCGTGGTCGCCAGCCCGGACGGCGTCGCCTACGTCAACCCGACCGGCACGCCCTGGCTGGCCACCGCCGGCAGCGGCGACGTGCTGTCCGGGCTGGGCGGGGCGCTGCTGGCCGGCGGGGTCGAGCCGACGCTGGCCGCCGCGGTGGCCGCGTACCTGCACGGGCTGGCCGGGTCGATCGCGGCCGGCGGGGCGAGCACCAGCGCGACCGGCGTGCTGGACGCGCTGCCGGACGCCCTGCGCACGGTCCGGGCGGTCGCGGGCTGACCGGTCAGGTCAGCGCCGCGTACGTCGCGGTCCAGAAGTCGGACACGACGTTGTGCCCGCTCGGCGAGGTCCACATCGCCTGGGTCAGCAGCGTGCCGACCAGGTCCTCGCCCGGGTCGCAGGAGAACGACGTGCCCAGCCCGCCGTCCCAGCCGAACCGCCCCGGGTTGGCGTCGATGCCGACCCGCTCGGTCGCCACGCCGACCCCGAAGCCCCAGCCGGCGCCGTGCCAGGGCACCCAGGCCACGACCTCCTTCTGGGCCGGGGTGAGCTGGTCGGTGGTCATCGCCGCGACCGTGGCCCTGGACAGCAGCGGGTCGCCGCCGGAGCGCAGCATCCGGCCGAACGCGAGCATGTCGTCGGCGGTGGAGACCAGCCCGCCGCCGCCGGACTCGAACGCCGGCGGCCGGCTCCAGGCCCCGTCGACCGGGTCGTACACCGACAGCGCTCCGGTCTCCGGATCCGTCGTGTACGAGGTGACGAACCGGTCCAGCGAGCCGGCCGGCACGCTGAACCCGGTGTCGGTCATCCCCAGCGGCCCGAACACCCGCTCGGCCAGGAACCGCGACAGCGGCATCCCGGCCGCCCGCGCGATGAGCACGCCGAGCACCTCCATCGGCACGTGGTAGGCCCAGCGCCGGCCCGGCTGCGACATCAGCGGCAGCTCGCCGAGCCGCCGCAGCCACTCGTCCGGGGCCGGCGTGCCCGCCGGGTCGGGCGGCCCCATGCCGATCGCCCGCTCGTCGGCCGCGGCCACCACCGGCACCTCGGCCGGGTCGGCCATCACCTGGCCGAAGCCCATCGTGAACGTGAGCAGGTCACGTACGGTGATCGAGCGCTCGGCCGGCACGGTGTCGTAGAGCGGCGCGTCGAGCCGGGTGAGCACCCGCCGGCCGGCGAGCTCGGGCAGCAGGTCGTCGACCGGGTCGTCGAGCCGCAGCACGCACTCCTCGACCAGCATCAGCGCGGCCACCGCGGTGATCGGCTTGGACATCGAGGAGATCCGGAAGATCGTGTCCCGGGTGACCGGCGGGCCGCCGACCGACCTCGCGCCCAGGCAGACCACCTCGGTCCGGCCGCCCCGGTCGACCAGCGCGACCAGCCCCGGGACGGCGCCGCCGTCGACATGCCGGGCGAGCACGCGCCGGAGCCGCTCGATCCCGGTCTCGGTGAAGTCGCTCACGAGCACCGAACCTAGCCCGCGGCACCGACGGAATCCCCGCCGCTGCCGCCGCCGGGATCGGTCCGGGGTCTCTGCGAGGATGGCGCCATGGTCCGGTCGGAGGCGGTCGTCGACCTCGGCGCGATCCGGGACAACGTCAGGCTGCTGCGGTCCCGGACGCCCGCCGAGGTGATGGCGGTGGTCAAGGCGGACGGCTACGGGCACGGCCTGCTGCCGTCCGCGCGGGCTGCGCTGGCCGGCGGGGCGAGCTGGCTCGGGGTCGCGTTCCTGGAGGAGGCGCTGGCGCTGCGCCCGGCCGGGATCACCGCCCCGATGCTGTCCTGGCTGGCCGCGCCCGGGCGAGGACCTCGCCGCCGGGGTGGCCGCGGACGTCGACCTGTCCGTCAGCGCGCCGTGGACGATCGGCCGAGATCGTCGCCGCGGCCCGGGACGCCGGCCAGCCGGCCCGGGTGCACCTGAAGATCGACACCGGGCTGTCCCGCGGCGGCGCGACCGGCCGCCGACTGGCCCGACCTGGTCACCGCCGCGGCCAAGGCCGCCGCCGCGGGCGAGGTGCAGGTGGTCGGCATCTGGAGCCACTTCGCGTACGCGGACGCGCCCGGGCACCCGACCATCGCCCGGCAGGTCGCCGAGTTCACCGAGGCGGTCGACGTGGCCCGGCGGCTCGGCGTCGACCCGCCGCTGCGGCACCTGGCCAACTCGGCGGCCACGCTGACCCTGCCGGCGGCGCACTTCGACCTGGTCCGGCCGGGCATCGCGGTCTACGGGCTGACCCCGGTGCCGCCGGAGTGGCACGGGCTCACCCCGGCGATGACGCTGCGCTCCTCGGTCGCGCTGGCCAAGCGGGTCCCGGCCGGCAGCGGCGTCTCGTACGGGCACGTCTACACGACCGGGCGGGAGACCGGTCTGGCCCTGGTCCCGCTCGGGTACGCCGACGGGGTGCCGCGCAACGCGACCTCGGTCGGCCCGCTGTTGCTCGCCGGCCGCCGCCGGACGGTCTCCGGCCGGGTGTGCATGGACCAGTTCGTGGTCGACGTCGGCGACGACGCGGTCGCGGCCGGCGACGAGGTGGTGCTGTTCGGCCCGGGCCGGGACGGCGAGCCGACCGCGCAGGACTGGGCGGACGCGACCGGCACGATCTCGTACGAGATCGTGACCCGGGTCGGCGCCCGGGTGCCGCGGGCGTACCGGGGCAGGGTGCCGTGAGGCGACGCGGCATCATCGGCATCGCCGCCGGGGTGGCCGGCCTGGTCGCCGCCGGCGCCGCGGTCGGCGCTGGCCACCGAGCGGTACGCGATCGGCCGGGTCCGGTCCCGGCCGGACCCGGAGGCGGACCAGCCGTACGGGCAGCTGCGCGCCGGACCGGACCAGCGTGGTGCGCACCGACGACGGCATCCCGCTCGAGGTGGAGGAGGTCGGCCCGGCCGACGCCCCGCTGACCGTCGTGTTCGTGCACGGGCTGGCGCTCGCCCTCGGCTCCTGGCACTACCAGTGGCTCGGCCTGGCCGACATGACCCGCCCGCGGCTGCGGATGGTCTTCTACGACCAGCGCTCGCACGGGCGGTCCGGCCGGGCGCCGGCCGAGACGGTGACGATCGACCAGCTCGGCGACGACCTCTACCGGGTGCTGGCCGAGGTGGCGCCGACCGGTCCGGTCGTGCTGGTCGGCCACTCGATGGGCGGCATGGCCGTGATGTCGCTGGTCGACCGGCACCCGGAGCTGTTCGGGCCGCGGGTGATCGGGGTGGCGCTGATCTCCACCTCGACCGGCCGGCTGTCCGAGGTCAGCTTCGGGCTGCCGGCGGTGACGGCCAGGCTGCGCGCCCCGGTCATGCCGCTGGTGCTGCGGGCCATGCGGTCCCGGCCCGGGCTGATCGAGCGCGGCCGCCAGGTCGGTGCGGACCTGGCCTGGCTGCTGACCCGGCACTACTCGTTCGGCTCGTCGGAGGTGTCGCCGGCGCTGGTCGACTACGTGGAGCAGCTCATCGCCGGCACCCCGGTCGACGTGGTGGCCGAGTTCTTCCCGGCGCTGACCGCGCACGACAAGCTCGGCCCGCTGTCCCGGCTGGCCGGCGTGGAGGTGCTCATCGTGGTCGGCGACAAGGACCTGCTCACGCCGGAGGAGCACAGCCGGCGGATGGCCCAGCTGCTGCCGCACGCCGAGCTGCTCGTGCTCGACGGCGCCGGGCACCTGGCGATGATGGAGCGGCCGGCGCTGGTCAACCTGCGGCTGCGGGCGTTCCTGCACCGGGCGTACCGGGCCGCGGCCACCGGGTCGCACCGGGGCGTGCGGTGAGGCAGACCCGGATCGACCCGGTCTCGCTGCAGGTCTTCGCCCGCGCCGCCGAGTGCGTGAGCTGGGCCGAGCTGGCCGCGGCGGCCCAGACCTGCGTGGCCTGCCCGGAGCTGGCCGCGAGCCGGACCACCGTCGTGGTCGGCGACGCCCCGGCCGGCGCCCGGCTCGCCCTGGTCGGCGAGGCACCCGGGGCGGAGGAGGACCGCACCGGCCGGCCGTTCGTCGGCAGGGCCGGGGCGCTGCTGGACCGGCTGCTGGCCGAGGCCGGCCTGGACCGTTGCGGGGTCGCGGTGGTCAACGTGCTGCAGTGCCGGCCGCCGGGCAACCGCACCCCGACCACGACCGAGGCGACCCGCTGCCGCGGCTGGCTGGAGCGCAAGCTGCATCTGATCGCGCCGGAGCTGGTCGTCACGCTCGGCCTGTCCGCGGCGGCGGCGTTCCTCGGCCGCGGCGTCCGGCTGGCGTCGGTGCGCGGCGAGGTGCACGAGGTGGACGGTCGCCGGATCCTGCCGACCTACCACCCTTCAGCGGCGATCCGCTTCGGTCCGAACGGCGCTCCGCTGGCCGCGCTGCGCGCCGACCTGCGCACCGCCGCCGGGCTGCTCACTGCACGGTCTTGAACTGCAGCGTGCCCAGCACCGACTTGCAGCCGCGGCTGATGTCGGACTCCTTGTCCTTCCACTGGCAGTTGACCTGCAGCTCGTTGCGGCCGCGGAAGAGGAAGTAGACGTCCGACTCCAGGCCGGTGGAGTCCTGGCTGGCGTGGTAGCCGAAGCTGCGGGCGCCGTCGACGGTGGTCTTGTCGGCGGTGGTCGAGTCGAACGTGAAGCCCTGCCGGGACAGCTGCTGCAACACCTGCCTCAGCTCACCCTCCAGCGTGTCGTCGGAGATGTCGTCGGTGACCCGGCGCAGCTCGTACACGCTGATGATGATCAGGTCCTGGCTACTCACCGCGATCGCCGAACGGTATTTCTCCTTCCCGATGCTGGCGTCCACCCGCACCGAGGACGAGACGTCCTGGAAGCCGGCCGGCATCGTGAAGCAGTACGGCGAGCCGGCCGGCGAGATCTTCGACCCGCCGCAGCTCAGCGTCTGGCGGCCGGAGTCGTCCGGTGCCGCCGAGCGGCTCGGGCTGGCCGATGCGCTCGGCCCGCCGCCCGGTTTGGTGGCGTTCGCGGCCGGATGGCCGGTGCCGGAGACGGTGCTGGCGCATCCCGCAAGCAGGCCGCAGAGGCCGAGCAGGGCAACCGCGAAGCGTCCGCGCATGGGGCCCACCGTATCCGGGGGTTGGGGCGAATCGCGCATTCCGCCGGTTCGGCCAGCGGAGCGCGCACCGGCGGCGGCGCTGGGTGAGCGGCTACGCTCGGTACGTGCCCGAGGGCGCGGGTCGAGCTGACCCGGATGCGGTGGTGGCACGTCGAGCCGGTGCTCCGGCTGGAGCACGAGCTGTTCCCCGAGGAGACCTGGTCGGCGGCCGCGTTCTGGAACGAGCTGGCCGAGAGCGACACCCGGCACTACGTGGTCGCGCTGCACGACGAGCGCGGTCGTCGGGTACGCCGGGCTGGCGACGTTCGGCGACGAGGCGCACGTGCTCACGATCGGCGTCACCCGGCACCGTGCAGCGCGGCGGGATCGGCACCGCGCTGCTGCGGGACCTGCTGGCCGCGGCCGGTCCGCGCCGCGTCCTGCTCGATGTTCGGGTCGACAACACCGTGGCCCAGCGGCTGTACGAGCGGCACGGGTTCGTCCCGATCGGCCGGCGCCGCCGCTACTACCAGCCCAGCGGCACCGACGCACTCGTCATGGCCCGCGAAGCCCGGCCAGGCAACCTGACCGGCGTCCCGACTGGTCCTCACTCATGACCGAGGAGGACACCCGATGGCCGACCGCAGCGGGTTCGACGAGTTCGTCGCCACCCGGTCGCCGGCGCTGCTGCGCACCGCGTACCTGCTGACCGGCGACCACGCGCTGGCCGAGGACCTGCTGCAGACCGCGCTGGCGAAGTGCTGGTTCGCCTGGGGCCGGATCGACGGGCCGCCGGAGCCGTACGTGCGGCGGGTGCTGGCGACCACGTACGCGACCTGGTGGCGGCGGCGGTGGCGGGGCGGAGCGGCCCGACCGGCGAGCTGCCCGAGGCCGCGGCGACCCGGCCGCACGACCGCCGGTCGACGACCGGGACGCGCTGTGGCGGGCGCTCGGCGCGTTGCCGCGGCGGCAGCGGGCGGTCGTGGTGCTGCGCTACTACGAGGACCTGTCCGAGGCCGAGACCGCGGCCGCGCTCGGGATCAGCACGCGGCACGGTGAAGAGCCAGGCGGCCAAGGCGCTGGCGGCGCTGCGCCGGGACGCCGACCTGACCGGCACGATCGGAGGTGGACAGTGATCGAGGACGAGCTGCGCGACCTGCTCACCGAGCGCGCGGGCCGGCTCGTCCGGACAACCCGGCCCGGCTCCGCCGAGGTCCGCTCCCGGGTCCGCGCGATCCGCCGTCGCCGGATCGCCGGCGCCGCGCTCGGCCCTGGTGCTGCTCGCCGCTCGCCGGCGCTGCTGCTGACCCGGCTGCCCGGCCGACCCGACGCGTCCCGCCGCCGGCCGGAACGTCCCCGCCCCGCCGTACTTCGACGCGGCGAGGCACCGACGGTCCCCGGCTACAGCTTCACCGGCCGCGCGGCCGATCAGCGGTCCGGACGACTACGTCCTGCTCGCCGAGTCCGCCACGGCCGGTCCGCCAGCTCATCGTCGTGCGCTGCCCGCGTCCCGGCAGCCTGGTCGTCCGCAACACCGACGGCGCCACCGAGACCGGTCCGCTGCCGACAGGCGGGTCGGCGGACCACTTCGAGGGCGCGCCGCTGCTCGATCCCGGCGAGGGCGATCGGCTGTTCGCGCAGTCCTCGACGGCGGACAACGTCCGGCTCGAGCCGAGCGGTCCGGGCGACTGGATCGTCGCCGTGCTGGACGCGCCCGCCCCGGACGAGCTGCCGCCGCTGGCGTCCGAGCCGGAGCGGCCGCTGCTGAACGGCGTCGACCACCCGAACGGGCAGGCACGCGTCCCGTTCACCGTGCCGAAGCCGCCGCCGAACTCCGACCCGCCGTACGGGTTCTCGATCAACCTCGAGTGTCTCGAGCGGGGTGCGGCTCGAGCTCACCATGCCCGGCCGGTGCCGCTGGGCACCCTGGCCTGCGACGCCGCACGCACGGCCTGACGCCACGGCCGGCTCGGCGTCGAGGTCACCAAGGCCGAGCATGGCCCGGCTCGGGCTGCGGGCCGGTGACCGGGTCACGCTGACGATCCGGTCCGGTCGGGCCGCAGACCGACCAGTGGCGGCGTCTACCCGTTCAACTGAGCTCAGACGAGGCGGCGGTCGGTGGCCCAGCGGGACAGCTCGTACCGGTTGGACAGCTGGAGCTTGCGCAGCACGCTCGACACGTGCGTCTCGACGGTCTTGACCGAGATGAACAGGCGCGAGGCGATCTCCTTGTACGCGTAGCCGCGGGCGAGCAGCCGGAGCACCTCCCGCTCCCGCTGGGTCAGCTGGTCGAGCTCGGGGTCGAGCTCGCGGGACGACTCCGGGGCGGGTGAACGCGTCCAGCACGAAGCCGGCCAGCCGGGGCGAGAACACCGCGTCGCCGTCCTTGACCCGGCGGATCGCGGCAGCCGAGGTCGGGACCGGAGATCGTCTTGGTCACGTAGCCGCGGGCGCCGGCCCGGATCACCCCGATCACGTCCTCGGCGGCATCGCTCACCGACAGGGCCAGGAACCGTACGTCCGGTGTGCCGTTGCACCTGCTCCAGCACCGCCTTGCCGCCGCCGTCGGGCATGTGCACGTCGAGCAGCACGACGTCCGGCTTGGTCCGGCCGATCACCGCGACCGCCTCGCCACGCCGCCGGCCTCGCCGACGATCTCCACCCCGCTGTCCGGTGCCGGCCAGCTCGGCCCGGACGCCGGAGCGGAACATCGAGTGGTCGTCGACCAGCAAGACCCGGACGGTCGGGGTCGGCGCGGTCGCCGGCTGCGGGTCCTCGCCCTCGGTCATGTGGTGCTCCTGTCCATGGTCAGCTCGACCTCCGTGCCGGCGCCGACGGTCGGCTGCGGATCGTCGCCTTGCCGCCGTGCCGTTCCATCCGTCCGACGATCGACCCGCGCACGCCGTGCCGGTCCTCGCCGACCGCGTCCGGGTCGAAGCCGGCGCCGCGGTCCCGGACGAACACGGTGACCTCCTCCGGCTCGACCTCGGCGTACAGCGAGATGGTGCCCGACGCCGGCGTGCTTGGCCGCGTTGACCAGCGCCTCCCGGGTCGCCTGCACCACCGCGCCGAGCCGGTCGTCCACCTCGGCGTCGCCGACGACCACGCTCTCGACCTGCACCACGTACGCGTCCTCGACCTCGCCGGCGACCGCCTCCAGCGGCGGCGGCGAGCTTGGACTCCTGCCGGTCCTCCGGGCGGTAGAGCCAGGTCCGCAGCTCGCGCTCCTGGCCGCGGGCCAGCCGGGCCACCTCGCGCGGCTCGTCGGCGTGCCGCTGGATCAGCGCCAGCGTCTGCAGCACCGAGTCGTGCAGGTGGGCGGCCAGGTCGGCGCGCTCCTGGGAGCGGATCCGCTCCCGGCGCTCCTCGGCTCAGGTCGGCGACCAGCCGCCACCACAGCGGCGCGGTGAGCAGGGCCAGCCCGGCCAGCACCGCGACGCCGGCGACCAGGCCGTCCCGGGCGGCGGACAGCGTGCCGGACAGCAGCAGGAACGAGCCGACGCCGGCGGCGACCAGCATCGCGCCGCCGGCGAACCGGACGATCGCGATCGAGCGGCGGGTCGGCTCGGTGCTCGAACAGCGAGATCCGCCGCCAGCGGTCGCGCTGGTCCTTGTCGGCCTGGCTCCACAGCACGGCGAGTCCGGCGCCGGCCAGCAGCAGCGGGACGAGCAGGATGTTGTTGCCGAGGATGGGTATGCCGCGGGCCAGCAGCAGGCCGCCGGCGGCGACCGCGACCAGGGCGAGCGCGGTGCCGCGCTCGAACGCCCGGCGGCGGCGGCGCGGCGGGGCGTCCGGGGCGACCGGCTGCTGCGGGACGACCGCCCACAGCGCCAGGTAGACCACGATGCCGAAGCCGTTGAACGAAGGTCGAGCACGGCGAAGGCGATGCGGACGTAGAGCGGCTTGACCGCGAGGTGGTTGGCCAGGCCCTGGGCGACGCCGGCCGCCACGCGGCCGTCGGCCGCGCGGTAGAGCCGGGGCGGCGGGGCCGCGAGCTGCACTGTCTCCTGCTCTTCGTTCGTACGGTCGTTGCTAGGTCGATGGTTGCATCGGCACGGGGTCCGCGACCACGGGGAGGTCCCCGGTCTTGCGGAACCAGGGTCCGGTCAGGGCCATCCCCCATACCGCTGACCCACCGTCCGGCCGCACGATCTCCCCATGACCGAGCACGATCCCCTCGCGCGCCTCCTCGCCGCCCGGCCGACGAGCCCGCCACCGGCGCGCCGGCGACGGCCCGCCGCCCGGCCGGCGACGACGCCGCCCGGCGAGCCCGCCGTCCGGCGACCGGACGCCGACGAGCCCGGCGTGCCCGCCGCCCGCCGGCGGCCGACGGCGGCCCGCACGAGCCCGGCTCGCCGCCGGCGAGCCGACCGTCGCCGAGCCGACGGCCGGCCGAGCCGCGCCGGCGGCGAGACCACGGCCGCCGAGCCGGCGCGGCCGCCGGCCGCGGCGAGCCGGCGACCCGGCCGCTGCCGGCGGCCCGACGCGGCGAGCCCGGCCGGCGGCCGAGCCGGCCGACGAGCCGCCGCCGGCCGACGCCGCCGGCCGGCGAGCCGGCTGCGGCGGCGCCGAGCCGCTGCCGGCGGACGGCACGGCCGGCCGTGCGAGCCCGGCCGAGCGGTCGGACGCCGACTGCCGGCGAGCCGGTGGGCGGCGAGTCCGGCGGCGGCGGCGCGGCGGCGGCGACGCGTGGGCGGCGACGCGGCCGGCGAGCGCCGGCGACGCGGCGACGCGGCGCGGAGCGGTCCGGCGGCGGGGCGACCGCGGGCGCGCCGGGGGGCGACGTTCCGCCGGGGGACTCCGCCGGGTGCGGGCCCCGGTGGAGCGTACCGCGGCCGGGTTTCCGGCGGGTGCGGTGCCGCCCTCGGGTGGTGCGTGGAGCGCGTTCACGGGGCGCCGGCTGGCCCGGAGCTCACAGCGCAAGGTGATCGCCGGCGTCGCCGGCGGCCTGGGGGAGTACACCGGGATCGACCCGGTCCTGTTCCGCGTCCTGTTCGCGGTGCTCACCCTCTTCGGCGGCAGCGGCATCCTGCTCTACGTGCGTCGCCTGGCTGTTCATGCCGGCCGACGACGAGCAGTCCTCCCCGGTCGAGTCGCTCCTGCACCGCGGCCCGGGCGGCAGCAACCGCGCCCGCGACGCCGCGGCGGCCGGCGCGCTCGTCATCGCCGGGCTCGTCCTGGCCGGCGTGCTCGCCCTCGGCGACGCCCGCGACCTGGCCCTGGTCCTGGTCGTCGTCGGCGGCGCCTTCTTCCTGGTCCGCAACCTGCAGGAGCGCCGCGACGGCGGCCCGCCGCAGCCGGCGGTGCCCGAACCGGCGCCACCGCCGCCGGCCCCGTACGAGACCCCGCTGCCGACCTACCAGCCGCAGCCGGCCTACCAGCCGCCACCGCCGTACCCGCCGGTCCAGCACACGGCGCCGACCGTCACCCTGCCCCCGCCGCCGGCCCCGGCCCCGCCGCCGCCGCCCGCGCGAGCACTCGGCGCTGGGCATGATCACGGTCAGTCTGCTGCTCGTGGTCCTCGGCGTCGCCGCGGCCCTCGACCGCCGGCCGGCGCGATCGACCCGGAGCGCGGACGACCTGCTCGCGGTCGCGGTCGGCACGATCGGCGCCGGCCTGCTCGTCGGCGCCTGGTTCGGCCGGGCCCGCTGGCTGACCTGGCTCGGCATCCCGCTGCTGATCGCGCTCATCGTGGTCAGCGCGTCGAACGTGTCGCTCAAGGGCGGCGTCGGCGACCGGCGCTACGACCCGCAGACCGCCGCCGAGGTCGCAGCCCGAATACCGGATCGGCGTCGGCAGCATCCGGCTCGACCTGTCCGACGTCGACTTCACCGAGCAGCTGGTGCGGACGAAGGTCTCCGCCGGCGTCGGCAACATCGAGGTGATCGTGCCGCGGACCGCGGACGTCGAGCATCGACGGCCGGGCCGGGATCGGCGAGGTCGACCTGTTCGGCCAGGTGGCGAACGGCACCTCGGCCAGCCGCTCGGTGGTCGACCACGGACCCGGCGGCGACGGCGGCGATCGACCTGACGCTCGACCTCGACGTCAGCATCGGCCGGGTGGAGGTGGACCGTGCG
This sequence comes from uncultured Actinomycetota bacterium, assembly GCA_963770145.1. GTDB lineage: Bacteria > Actinomycetota > Actinomycetes > Mycobacteriales > CADCTP01 > CADCTP01. Next base: position 81,344 of record CAVYOJ010000016.1, read on the forward strand.
GCGGCATGACCTGGATGTGCTGTCCCTGGTGCTCGGGCTGTTCTTCGTCGGCTCGGCGCTGATCTGGGGACTGTCCGACGACCCCGGCAACGTGGCCGAGAGCTGGCCGCTGCCGACGCTGCTCATCGTGGTCGGCGTGGTCGGTCTGGCCGCGAGCCTGATCCGGCGCCGGAGCGGCCCGGACGACTGACCCCTTACTCTCGACGCCGCGGCGCACGGTCCGCGGTCGGCGAGAGGAGGGTCGATGACGTCGCAGGACGATCTCGCCCTGCTCAAGCAGATGCACCAGCGGGGCGAGATCACCGACGAGCAGTACGACATGCTGCGCCGGCACGTGCTCTGGGGGACGCCGCTGCCGGAGTTCGGGGACGGCGTGCCGGCGCCGAGGTCGGGTACCGACCCGGTCGGCGGGTACGTCCCCGGCGCCGCGACCGTCGGGCCCGACCGGCACCCGGATCCGCCCGGTCGCTACCCGGGCGAGCCGCCCGGCGCCGCGACCGTCGGGCCCGACCGGTACCCGGATCCGCCCGGCGTACCGGCGACCGCCGGCGCCGCGACCGTCGCGCCCGACCGCCCCGGTATCCGCCCGGCGGACCCGGGACCCGGCCCAGCCGGCCGGACCGGCGCCGAGGCGCTACGCCTCCCGCCGCGAACGCAGGGAGGCCGAGGAGGCGCGGGCCCAGCCACCGCCGGCGGCCTACCCGCCGCCGGCCGAGCGCACCGGCCCGTTGCCGCCGGTGGCGGAGCCGCCGCCGCGGTGGCGGCATCGGCGCGACGACGTGGACGACCCCCCGCCGGACGGCCTGGACAGCCCGCCGCCGACCCACCGGCACCGGCACGCTCCTCCGGACCCGGTCACGCCCCGGCGCGCCCGCCGGCCGGCCGAGTCCGAGCCCGACCGCCGCGGTCGGCACGAGGGCGACCCGGCGGCCGGAAGGCAGCGGCGGCGCCCCCGGCGGCGGTCGGTGGTCGCCGTGCTCACGAGCGTGGTCCTGGCGCTGGCGCTCGCGGTCGGCGGCGTCTACTGGTTCGAGCTGCGCCGGCAGGGCCTCCCGCCGCCCGCGTACGCGCGGCAGGCCTGCGGGACCGTCCGCGACTGGCAGCAGGCCGTCGACTCCAGCAACGCCCGGCTGATCAACCAGATCTCCCGGCAGCAGAACAAGACCACCATCCGCTCCGACGTCATCGCGTACTACACGACGATCGCCGGCCGCACCGACCAGCTGCGTGTCGCGATCCTCGACCTCGGGCCGGCCGACGTCACCGGCGGCCGGGATTACGCGGACTCGCTCGCCGCCGCGGTCGGCGACCAGGCCAGCGGGCTGCGCCGGTTGGCCGGCCAGGCCGGCCGGCTCGACCCGGCGGCGACCGCGTTCCCGACCGACCTGCAGGGCATCCTCACCGGCGCGGACACCGCGGTCAGCGCGGTGACCGCCGCCCTGGCCCGCCCGGCCGCCGGGATCACCACCGAGCTGCGCACGAGCCTGTCGAACGAGCCCGCCTGCGCGCCCTACGTCGGCTGAGCTACTCCCACTCGATCGTGCCCGGCGGCTTCGACGTGATGTCGAGCACGACCCGGTTGACCTCGCGCACCTCGTTGGTGATCCGGGTCGAGATCCGTTCCAGCACCTCGTACGGCACCCGGGTCCAGTCCGCGGTCATCGCGTCCTCGGACGAGACCGGCCGCAGCACGACCGGATGCCCGTACGTGCGGCCGTCGCCCTGCACGCCCACCGACCGGACGTCGGCGAGCAGCACCACCGGGCACTGCCAGATGTCCCGGTCCAGCCCGGCCGCGGACAGCTCGGCCCGGGCGATCGCGTCGGCGGCGCGCAGCACCGACAGCCGGGACGCGGTGACCGCGCCGACGATCCGGATCGCCAGCCCCGGCCCGGGGAACGGCTGCCGCCAGACGATCGCCTCCGGCAGGCCCAGCTGCAGCCCGACCCGGCGTACCTCGTCCTTGAACAGCGTCCGCAGCGGCTCGACGAGCGCGAACTGGCAGGTCGTCCGGCAGCCCGCCGACGTTGTGGTGCGACTTGATCGTCGCCGCCCCGGACCCGCCGCCGGACTCGACGACGTCGGGGTAGAGCGTGCCCTGCACGAGGAACTCGACGCCCTCGGCCGCGGCGATCGACCGCGCCGCCCCCTCGAAGGCCCGGATGAACTCCCGGCCGACGATCTTGCGCTTCTCCTCCGGGTCGGCCACCCCGTCCAGCGCGGCGAGGAACGTGCCCGGCGGCGTCGACCACGTGCAGCTTGCACCCCGGTCGCCGCGACGAAGTCCTCCTCGACCTGCTCGGCCTCGCCCAGCCGCAGCAGCCCGTGGTCGACGAAGACGCAGGTGAGCTGGTCGCCCACCGCCCGCTGCACCAGCGCCGCCGCGACCGCGGAGTCGACCCCGCCGGACAGCCCGCAGATCACCCGCTTCCCGCCGACCTGCGCGCGGATCGCGGCGACCTGCTCCTCGACGATGTTCGCTTCGGTCCACAGTGGACGGCAGCCGGCGCCCTCGTAGAGGAACCGCTCGAGGATCGCCTGCCCGCCGGCCGTGTGCAGCACCTCGGGGTGGAACTGCACCCCGAAGAGCCCGCGCGAGGCGTCCTCGAACGCCGCCACCGGACTGTCCGGTGTGGACGCCGTCACCGCGAACCCGGGCGGCGCCTGCGACACCGCGTCCCCGTGCGACATCCACACCGGCCCGGGCGCGAACGCGAGCACCCCGCCGGAGCCGACCACGGACAGCGGCGTGCGGCCGAACTCGGACCTGCCGGTGCGGGCCACGGTGCCGCCGAGCGCCTGCGCCATCGCCTGGAAGCCGTAGCAGATCCCCAGCGTCGGCACGCCGGCGTTGACGAGCTCGGTCGGCGCCTGCGGCGCACCCGGCGCGTACACCGAGGCCGGGCCGCCGGAGAGGATCACCGCCTTGGGCTTGCGGGCCAGGATCTCGCCGACCGGGGTGTCGTGCGGGACGATCTCGGAGTAGACCTTCGCCTCGCGCACCCGCCGGGCGATCAGCTGGGCGTACTGCGCGCCGTAGTCGACGACGAGGACCAGGTCGGCGGTGGGATCAACCGTCACCCGAACGAGCTTAGAGCCTGCACAGGGTGGGACCGTGTGACGGAGAAAGGGATCGGGTACACACTCGACCGACAAGGGAGGACTTCCGGTGAAGATCGGTGCAAGCCTGTTCGTGTTCGCGGTCGGCGCCATTCTCACCTTCGCGGTGGACTGGTCGCCCAGCGGCATCGACCTGGCCACGGTCGGGATCATTCTCATGATCGTCGGCGGCATTCTGTTCCTGCTCTCGCTGATCATCCTCGCCACCCGCACCAACCGGGGCGAGCCGATCGAGCCGGGCGGGATCGTCGAGGAGCGGCGCATCTACACCGACGACCCGCTGACGAGCTGCCCGTAGACCGGCTTGGCAGCGGACGCGGGTGTGGCGGAAGGGAGTCCTCGAGGCCGAGGACTTCCCGGTGGAGCGCGTCTCCGACTACCTGGAGCAGCCGGACACGCGTCGTCTGGGCCGATCTCTGCCTGCCCGACCGGGACGACCTGCGAGCAGATCGCGGACGAGCTCGGCCTGGCCCCGCTCGCCGTCGAGGACGCGCTCGAGTACGCACGAGCGACCCAAGGTCGACCGCTATCCGACCCACCTGTTCGTCAACGACGTACGCGATGACGCTTCCGCCGGACCGGCAGCTGCGACCGGCCAAGGTCTCGGCGTTCGTGCTGCCGCAGGCGCTGGTCACCGTGCACCGGCGGCGGACTTCGACATCGACCCGGTGGTCAAGGCCTGGGACGACGACCCGGAGATGCTCGAGTTCGGCGGCCGCGGCTGCTCTACGGGCTGCTCGACGTGATCGTCGACGGCCACCTCGACAGCCGTGCAGCAGCTCGACGACCGGATCGAGGAGATCGAGGACCGGCTGTTCGACGAGCAGCCGCGCTCGGGCACCGACGTGCAGCGGCAGACCTACCAGCTGCGCCGGCAGGTGACCGGCGTGCGCAAGGTCGTGCTGCCGATGCGGGACGTGGTCGACGCGATGCTGCGGCACGCCGAGCTGCGGCCAAGCGCAGCGAGCGAGATCGTGGAGCGGCTGCCGGGACCTGCGCGACCACGTGATCCGCGCGAACGAGTGGGACGACCGCCTGCGCGACGTGGTCACCACGATGTTCGAGACCGGGCTGTCGCTGGCCGACGCCCGGCTCAACCAGATCGTCCGCAAGCTGTCCGGCTGGGCGGCGATCATCGCGGTGCCGACCGCGGTCACCGGCTTCTACGGCCAGAACCTGCCGTACCCCGGCTTCGGGCAGTGGTGGGGCTTCGTGGCCAGCACGGCGGTGACGCGTGCTGCTGGCGGGCGGCGATCTGGGCGCTGCTTGCAAGCGCGGCTGGCTGTAGGCCGCTCAGCCGGCGACCGTGAGCTCCACCTTCTGGAACTCCTTCACGCTCGAGTAGCCGCACTTCGCCATCGCCCGGCGCAGCGCGCCGAAGACGTTCCGCGATGCCGGACGCGTCCGCGGTCGGGCCGAGCAGCACCTCGGACAGCGGCGGCGGCTGATCGCCGTCCCCGTACGCGTCGAGCTGGTCGCGGGAGCGGTGCAGCCAGGACCGCGGCAGCTTCGGGTGCGAGACGGTGGGATCCCAGTACCAGCCGTGCGCCGGGCGCCTCGGCCGCGGTCGCCAGCGGCTCGCCGAGCATGACCGCGTCCGCCCCGCAGGCGATCGCCTTGGCCGCGTCGCCGCCGGTCATCACGTCCCCGTACGCGACCAGGTGCACGTAGCGCCCGCCGGTCTCGTCCAGGTAGTCGCGCCGGGCCGCCGCCGCGTCCGCGATCGCGGTCGCCATCGGCACCTCGATGCCGAGCACCTCGTGCGTGGTCGAGCCGGGGTGCGCGCCGTAGCCGACGATCACGCCGGCCGCGCCGGTGCGCATCAGGTGCAGCGCGGTCTGGTAGTCGCCGCAGCCGCCGACCACCACCGGGATGTCCAGCAGCGCGATGAACGTCTTGAGGTTCAGCGGCTCCCGGCCCGGCGGCCACGTGCTCGGCGGAGATCACCGTGCCCTGGATGACGAGCACGTCGATGCCCGCGTCCAGCGCGGTGTTCGCGAAGACGAGCGTGTTCTGCGGGGAGAACCGGACCGCGGTGCGGGCGCCGGTGCCGCGGATCTCCTCGATCCGGGCGGCGACCAGCTCCGGGCGGCACCGGCGCCGCGTACGCGTCCCGGACCACCCGCTGCGCCGCCAGCCGGTCGCCCTCGGCGGCCTCGACGATGCGGGCGAGCACCGGCTCGGGCTCCTCGTACCGGGTCCACAGGCCCTCGCCGTTGAGCACGGCCAGGCCGCCGAGCTTGTCCACCAGCGCGGCCGTGGTCGGCGAGACCACCGCGTCGGACGGCGCCACCATCAGCGGCAGGTCCAGCCGGTGCGCGTCCAGCTGCCAGGCGATCGACACGTCCGCCGAGCCGCGGGTCCGCCGGGACGGCACCAGCGTCAGGTCGTCCAGGTGATAACCGCGGCGGGCGATCTTGCCCATGCCGATCTCGACCACGTCGCGCAAACCGGTCCTCCTGCCCGTACGGCCGTCAGCGGCCGGGGTAGTTGGGCGCCTCGATCGTCATCTGGATGTCGTGCGGGTGGCTCTCCTTGAGCCCGGCGGCGGTGATCCGGACCAGCTGAGCCTTCTGCTGCAGGTCCGCGATGGTCGCACATCCCGCGTAGCCCATCCCAGCCCGCAGCCCGCCGACGAGCTGGTGGGCGACCGCCGCGAGCGGGCCGCGGTACGGCACCTGGCCCTCGATGCCCTCCGGGACCAGCTTGTCGTCGTCGAGCACGTCGGCCTGGAAGTAGCGATCCTTCGAGTACGACCGGATGGCAGCCGCGGGACTGCATCGCGCCGAGCGAGCCCATCCCGCGGTAGGTCTTGTACTGCTTGCCGTTGATGAAGACCAGCTCGCCCGGCGACTCCTCGCAGCCGGCCAGCAGGCTGCCGAGCATCACCGTGTCCGCGCCGGCGGCGATCGCCTTGCGCGATGTCGCCCGGAGTACTGCAAGCCGCCGTCGCCGATCACCGGCACCCCGGCCGGCCGGCAGGCCTGCGCCGCCTCGTAGATCGCGGTGACCTGCGGCACGCCGACGCCGGCGACGACCCGGGTGGTGCAGATCGAGCCGGGGCCGACGCCGACCTTCACCGCGTCGGCGCCCGCGTCGACGAGCGCCTGCGCGCCCGCCCGGGTGGCGACGTTGCCGCCGACGACCTGCGCCCCGGTGTCCCGCTTGAGCCGGGCCACCGTCTCCAGCACCGCGCGCGGAGTGGCCGTGCGCGGTGTCCACCACGACGCACGTCGACGCCGGCGTCGATCAGCGCCATGGCCCGCTTGTAGCCGTCCTCGCCGACCCCGACCGCGGCGCCGACCACCAGCCGGCCGTCGCGCGTCCTTGGTGGCCAGCGGGTACGCCTCGGACTTGGCGAAGTCCTTCACCGTGATCAGCCCGCGCAGCCGGCCGCCGGCGTCGACCAGCGGCAGCTTCTCCACCTTGTGCCGGCGCAGCAGCGCCAGCGCGTCGGCCGTGGACACCCCGACCGGCGCGGTCACCAGCGGCATCGGCGTCATGACCTCGCGCACCAGGCGGGAGTGGTCGGTCTCGAAGCGGATGTCGCGGTTGGTCACGATGCCGACCAGCACGCCGTCGGCGTCGATGACCGGCACGCCGGAGATCCGGTAGCGGGCGCACAGCGCGTCCACCTCGGCCAGGGTCGCGTCCGGCCCGCAGGTCACCGGGTTGCTCACCATGCCGGCCTCGGACCGCTTCACCAGGTCGACCTGGACGGCCTGGTCCTCGACGGAGAGGTTGCGGTGCAGCACGCCCACGCCGCCCTGGCGGGCCATCGCGATCGCCATCCTGGCCTCGGTCACCGTGTCCATGGCCGAGGCAGACCAGCGGCATCCGGACGGTGATCTCCCTGGTCAGCCGGGCGGCCGGTGTCCGCCTCTCCCGGCAGTCACGTCGGACGCCGCCGGCAGCAGCAGGACGTCGTCGAAGGTCAGGCCCAGCATGCGCGAACTTGTCCGGGAGGGAGACGTCCATGGCACCTCTTCCGGTCGGCGGGCGGTGACCAATCGTACCGGCGGACGGGTGAACGGTTACCGCACCCGCTCGCTGAGCGGCTACCGTGAGCAAGGTGACGGACGACTCGCCCCTGGACCCGTTCCTCGGCGACCCGGCCGACCCGGCCGCCGCCTTGCAGGACCTGGACGACGCCGACGGCATCGACGCCCCTCTCACCCCACCGAGCGGGAGGACGTGCTGGCCGACATCGAGGACCTGGACGTGTTCCAGGCGCTGCTCGCGCCCCGCGGGGTGCGCGGGATCGTGGTCGAGTGCTCGGACTGCGGGGAGTCCCACTACTTCGGCTGGGACCTGATGCGCAGCAACCTGCGCCACCTGCTCGACGTGGGCCGGACCCGGGTGCACGAGCCGGCCTTCGGTCCCGACCCGGCGCGCTACGTCAGCTGGGAGTACGCGCGGGGCTTCGCGGACGGCGCGTTCGCTGCCGCCGAGGCCGACTCCGAGGCCTGACCGGACCGGCCGCGCGCTGCCGGGACGCCGGTGCTGGTCGGGCGCCGCTCGCGCGCGGACTACCTGCGCGCCGGTGCGCGTAGCGGCCGAGGTGGGCCAGTTGGCCAGGAGCAGCGCAGTGCCGTCCGCGATCGCCGCCAGGACCCGCGGCAGGTAGTCGATCGTGTCGGCCGGCAGGTCGGCCGGGTCGGCCCAGAGCAGCTCGGTGCACCTGTCGGGCTCGCGGATCCACGGGATGCCGGTCCAGGCGCCGACCGCGAAGAACAGGTGCAGGTACTCCTCGTCGTCCGCATCCTCGGGGCGCTGTGCAGGACCGTGGCGAGCCGGCACGAGCCACGCTCCGCCGCGACCCCGATCTCCTCGGCCAGCTCCCGCACGAGCCCGCTGACGGCGTCCTCCGCGCCGTCCAGATGCCCCGCCGGCAGCGCGAGGTGCCGTCCCGTACCCGGATCCGGCGCGCCGCATCAGCAGGACCCGGCCAGCCGTCCCGCAGCGCCGTAGCGCCAGCAGACCCGGGCGCTCGCCCAGCCGCCGGACTGCGCGCCTCCGCAGGCCCGGGGCCGGGAGGGTCAGGAGACCAGGCCGCGGCGGAAGCCGTGCGCGACCGCCTGGGCGCGGTCGTTGACCCCGAGCTTGCGGAAGAGCCGGCGGGCGTGCGTCTTCACCGTGTCCTCGGACAGGAAGAGCTCGCGGCCGATCTCGCCGTTGCTCTTGCCCTCGGTCATCCCGACCAGCACCTGCAGCTCGCGCGCGGTCAGCCGGACGTCGGTGTCCTGCCGCATCGTGCGCGGCCCGGCCAGCTCGACGCCGGCCAGCGCGTGCGCCAGCGCGGCGCAGACCTCCGCGTGCGAGGCGTCCCAGCGCAGGTAGCCCCGGGCGCCGCAGGCGACCGCGGCCACGATGTTGGCGGTGTCGTCGGCGGCGCCGAAGACGAGCACGCAGGCCCGCGGGTGCCGGGAGACCAGCCGGCGGGTGAGCACGATGCCGGTGTCCACCGCCCGCTGGGTGCCGACCAGGACCACGTCGGGGCGCTCCCGCGGGAAGCGCTCCAGCATGTCGTCGCCGCTGGCGACGGTGTCGACCCGGTCGACCCCCGGTACGACGGACATGAACTGCGCGAGACCGTCTCGGACCCCCCGTCGCTCGTCGCAGATGAGCACGCTGGTCACCGGAATTCCTCCTCAGCGCAGGCCGCGTCGGTCGTGCATCACCCCCCGTGATGTGGAACGCCCCCGTGACTGTAGACCGTCCGGGTGACCCGTTGGGAATACCCGGACGGGACAGCGATGCCGCCCGGGTCGGGGGACGAACGCGCTGTCCGGCGTGCAGCCTAACGGGTCATGCGACCATCGGCGCTGATCTTCGATGATGCTTTGTGCGGAATCTGCCTGCTGCCTTTCGCGCGCGGCGGTCCCGGGGCGCCCGGCGGCGCGATGATGCCGCGCCAGCACGCGTCCGGGCAGGCCACACGAAGCGGAGCAGGTCCAGCCGGTCGGCTCCGGCCGCTGCTGCGCGGAGTACTCGGGCGGCCGCGTCGGGCGCGGCCGGCCGCCTCCAGCGCTGACCCCGAGCACCAGCTGCGATTTTACGGCGTGTCGACACGCCATGGCTGCTCGTGATCGATTCGCAGCGCGGCCCGGCCGCCGTCGACGGCGGTCGCCGGATCGTCACCCAGCAGCGACACCTCGGCCGTCACCCAGTCCAGCCGGACCGCCGGCCGCCACGCACCGTCAGTCGGACGGCCGGCCGTCGCGTGCACCGATCTCGTCCCGGGGCGCGCTCCAGCCGGCGCCGGGCGGTGGCCAGGTCGAGCCGGCCGACCGCGTCGGCGACCAGCCCGACCAGCGCGTCCGCCCGCGCCTCGGCGGTCGGTCGCGGCGGCGAGGGCCGCCGGTCCAGCGGTTCGGCGGCCGCGTGCCGGCCGAGCTGGCGCAGGTGGCTGGCCAGGCAGCTGGCGGCGAGCGACCCGGCCGGCGTGACGCCCGATACCGGGCAGCCAGCCAGCGGCTCGGCTGTCCGGTACCGGCCGAGCGCGCCGAGGCAGACGCCGGCCAGCCAGCGGACCCGGTCCGGGACCGGGCCGGCCGGGTCGAGCCCGGCGACCAGCGGGAGGGCGCCGGCGGGCGGGCCGTGGAAGGCCGCCTGCGCCAGCGCGCGCTCGAGCGCGGACACGGTCTAGCCGCCGACCGCGCGGCCGATCAGCGCCACCGCGGCGGCCAGGTCCGAGGCGTACGTGACCCGGGCCGGCAGCGGGCGACCCAGCCAGCCGATCCCGCCGGCCAGCACCGCGACCGGCGGGCGCAGCAGCGGCAGCCGCTCCAGCACCCGGCGTCCGCGTGCTCCAGCTGCTGCGCCCACACCATCAGCGCGGCCGGCCCGGTCCGCCGGACCGCCGCCGCGCAGCGCGCCGGCCGGCAGGCTGCCGCCGAGCAGCCGGACGCCGATGCCCGTGCTCGGCCAGCGCGGCGGCCAGCGCGGACAGCGGCAGGCTGTGCAGCTCGCCCGGCGCGCAGGCGAGCAGCACCGGGCGGCCGTTGCGCGGCTCCGGGGCGCGGGCTGACCGCCGCGCAGCACGCCGATCGCGGTCTCGGCGAGCAGGTGCTCCACCTCGACGCCCTCGCCGGTGGCCGCCCAGCGCTCGCCGATCGCGACGAGCACCGGGCAGAGCACGTCGTCCCAGGCCGGGACCACGCCCGCTCCCGGACCGACCGCTCCAGCGCGACCGCGACACGGTGGTCGCGTCCAGCGCCATCGCGGCCCGGGCCAGCCCGCGGACCTCCGCCGATGCGCCGGGCAGCGCCAGCACCCGGCCGCCCGGACCGCCGGCGCGGCGGGACCGGCGCGGTCGCACGGTCGGCGGATCCAGCACGGACAGCCGGCCGGAGGGACCCGGCGGCGGCCGGTCCGGTCCGTCCGGTCGGGCGACCTGCTCGACCGCGATCCGGGCCGCGTCCGCCGGCGGCACCCCGTCGAGCACCAGCCGGCGCATCGCCTCCAGCCGGGCGATGTCGGTGCGGGAGTAGCGCCGGTGTGCGCCGGCCGCGTGCAGGGTAGGACCGAGCCCGTAACGCCGGTCCCAGGTCCGCAGCGTCGCGGGCGCGACCCCGAGCCGCCGGGCGACCGCGGCCACGGTGAGCCGGGCGTCCGGGGGGTCCGGAGACGCCATCCGGCGCGGCGTCGCCTGACACGGGCTCATCATCAGTGCGGGCCACGGGTGACGGCAACCGCAGTGATCATTTCCCGCGAGCTCTTGAACAACCTATGGCGCGGTTGTACGGTCGACTGGCGGAGGTCGAGCACTCGGTCCTCGCCACCGAGGCGCGGAGGGACGGGCATGGCCGACATCCGGAGACTGCCCGGGCCCAACGCCGACCTCTGGGAGTGGCAGCTGCGCGGCGCCTGCCGCGGCGAGGACAGCAGCCTGTTCTTCCACCCGGAGGGTGAGCGGGGGCCGGCCCGGGCCGCCCGCGAGGTGGCGGCCAAGGCGGTCTGTGCCCGCTGCCCGGTCATCGATCCGTGCCGGCGCGCACGCGTTGGCCACCCGCGAGCCGTACGGGGTCTGGGGCGGCATGTCCGAGTCCGAGCGCGAGGAGGCCGTCGCCGGCCGGCCAGCGCTCGCTCGCCGGTCACGCCTGAGGCGCCCGCAGAGACGCGACAGCGGCGGCCGTCCCCACGGGGGGGACGGCCGCCGCTGTCGTCTGGCCGATCAGAAACCGGGAGCCGTGCCGGTGGCCGTGCGAGTGGCCGCGTGCCCACCGTGCGAGTGCCCGTGCGCGGAGCCGTCGTACTCGGCCGGCCTGCGGCAGCTCTCCGGCTTGTCCACCACCGCGCTCTCCGTGGTGAGCACCATGGTCGCGATCGAGACCGCGTTGACCAGCGCCGCCTTGGTCACCTTGACCGGGTCGACGATGCCGCGCTCGGCGAGGTCGCGCGTAGTCGCCGGCGGTCCGCGTCGAAGCCCTGGCCCAGCGCCGAGCTCGCGCACCCGCGCGACCACGACCGCGCCCTCGAAGCCGGCGTTCCGGCGATCTGCCGCAGCGGCTCGTCCAGCGCCCGGCGCACGATCGTCGCGCCGGTCGCGCTCGTCGCCGGTCCAGGTCGAGCGCCGTCGATCGCCGTGGCCGCGTGCACCAGGCGCGGAGCCGCCGCCGGGGAGCGATGCCCTCCTCGACCGCCGCGCGGGTGGCCGAGATGGCGTCCTCGATGCGGTGCTTGCGCTCCTTGAGCTCGACCTCGGTGGCCGCGCCGACCCGGATGACGCGCGACGCCGCCGGCGAGCTTGGCCAGCCGCTCCTGCAGCTTCTCCCGGTCCCAGTCGGAGTCGGTGTCCTCGATCTCCCGCTCGATCAGCCGGATCCGGTCGTCGATCGCGTTCTCCGAGCCGTCCCCGTCGACGAACGTGGTGTCGTCCTTGGTGACGGTGACCCGGCGGAACCGGCCGAGCACCTCGAGGCCGACCTCGTCGAGCTTGAGCCCGATCTCGGGCGCCACCACCTGGCCGCCGGTGACGATCGCGAGGTCCTCCAGGAACTGCCTTGCGCCGGTCGCCGAAGAACGGCGCCTTCACCGCGACCGCCGGGAACGTCTTGCGGATCGCGTTGACCACCAGCGTGGACAGCGCCTCGCCCTCGACGTCCTCGGCCACGATGACCAGCGGCTTGGACTCCTGGATGACCTTCTCCAGCAGCGGCAGCAGCTCGGCCAGGCTGCCGATCTTCTGGTTGGTGAGCAGCACGTACGGCTCGTCGAAGACGGCCTCCATGCTCTCCTGGTCGGTCACGAAGTACGGCGAGATGTAGCCCTTGTCGAACTGCATGCCCTCGGTGAACACCAGCTCGGTGGTCATCGAGTTGGACTCCTCGACGGTGATCACGCCCTTGCGGCCGATCTTGCTGACCGCCTCGCCGATCAGCTAGCCGATCGTCTCGTCCTGCCCGGAGACGGTCGCGACGTGCGCGATCGCCTCCTCGGTGTCCACGTCGCCGGCGATCGACTCCAGGTACTTGATGACCGCGTCGACGGCGAGCGTCCATGCCGCGCTTGAGCGCCGCCGGGTTCGGCGCCGGCGGCGACGTTGCGCATGCCCTCCCGGACCAGTGCCTGGGCGAGCACGGTCGCGGTGGTGGTGCCGTCGCCGGCGACGTCGTTGGTCTTGGTCGCGACGTTCTTGGCCAGCTGGGCGCCGAGGTTCTCGTACGGGTCGGACAGCTCGATCTCGCGAGCGATCGTCACGCCGTCGTTGGTGATGACCGGCGCGCCGAACTTCTTGTCCAGCACCACGTTGCGGCCGCGCGGGCCGAGCGTGACCTTGACCGTGTCGGCGAGCTGGTCGACGCCGGGCTCGAGCGAGCGTCGGGTGGCGTCGGCAAAGTGAGAGGATCTTGGCCATGTGTCAGGTCCTCACTCCACCACCGCCCCGGGGCCGCGCGTACGGGCCCCGGGGCGGTTGCGGATGTCGTCGGGTCAGGCTCAGCGCTCGACGACAGCGAGCACGTCGCGAGCGGAGAGGATCAGGTAGTCCTCGCCCGAGTACTTGACCTCGGTGCCGCCGTACTTCGAGTAGAGGACGACGTCGCCGACGGCGACGTCGAGCGGGATGCGCTTCTCGCCCTTGTCGTCGAAGCGCCCGGGGCCGACCGCGATGACCGTGCCCTCCTGCGGCTTCTCCTTGGCGGTGTCCGGGATGACCAGGCCGGACGCGGTGGTGGTCTCCGCCTCGTTGGCCTGGACCACGATGCGGTCCTCGAGCGGCTTGATGGTGACCTTGGTGGCGGTCGTCACGAGCTGACTCCCCCTCCTGAAGCTGGGGTTCGTGTGGTGTTCAGGTTGTGGAGCGGACGTGCCGACCCGTCGTCGCGGGTGCCGGGTCGGAGTGCCGCCGCTCTCGGTTGGCACTCTAGCCCTCAGAGTGCCAACCCCTCAAGCCGACCCGGGACGGGTCTCCTCGGCTCAGAGGGTGGACGCGATCTGGTACGCCTCGGCGAGCCGGCCGAGCGGCAGCCCGGCGGCCGCCGCGTTGCCGCCGTTCCACTCCCGGAGCATCTTCTCCAGCCCGTCGCCCAGGTGCCTGGTCTGGCTCGCGTGCGCCCGCAGCGCGGCCAGCTTCAGCTCGAACGCGTCGGTGATGTCGACCCAGTGGTCGGCCTCGACCCCGCCGGTCATCCACACCTCGGGCACCGCCCAGGCGTCGAGACCCTCCTCGGCGAGCAGCTCGGGGTGCGCGAACGGGTTGCGGGCGTCCGGGTAGACCGCGCACAGCGTCGCCTCGGCGATGGCCAGGTGGTCCGGGTGGGACGCGGCCGCCCGGCGGAAGTTGCGCACCGGCGAGGCGGTCAGGATCAGCTGCGGGCGGACCCGGCGGATCTGCCGGCTGATGTCCCGGCGCAGCTCGTACGTGACGGCGAGCTGGCCGTCCGGGTAGCCGAGGAAGGTCACGTCGGTCACGCCGACCGCCGCGGCCGCCGCCCGCTGCTCCGACTCGCGCAGCGCCGCCATCTGCTCCCGCGGGGTGTCGTCGAAGCCGCCGGCGTCCCCGTACGTGGCGATGCAGTAGGCGACCTCGACCCCGCGGGCGGTCCACTGGGCGATCGTGCCGGCCGATCCGTAGTCGACGTCGTCGGGGTGGGCGACCACGGCGAGCACGCGTTCGGGCACGATCGGCTCAGCGGTGGTCACGTCGCGGGATCGTACCGGGCGGTACCGGGGCCGGCGCTGGTCCGGCTGGTGTCCGGGCCGTTGGTCCGCTAAGACCGTCCAATGCACCCGACGGCGGCTGTGCCCCCGGCCGGGTCCCCGACCGGCGGGACCGCGACGGCCCGGATCATGCCCTCCCGCCTCGCCGTCCTGATCGGTGCCGGGCTGGCCGGCGCGGGGCTGGCGGCGCTCGCGGTCTGGCTGGCCTGGCCGCTGCCCGCGCGCCCAGGCGGTCGGCGACGTCGCCGGCCTGGCCGCGGCGGTGCTGGCCGCGGTGGCCGCCGGGTTCACAGCCAGGCGCACCCGCGGGCGGGTCCGGCGCGGCTGGCAGCTGCTCGCGGTCAGCTCCGGCGTGTGGGCGGCCGGCCAGCTGCTCTGGACCGTGCACCGGATCCAGGGCTCCGGGCTCGTCCCCAACGACCCGGTCACCTCCGGGCTGATGCTCGGCTCCGGTGTGCTCGCGCTGGCCGGGCTGGTGCTGCTGCCCTCGCCCCGGCTCGACCGCGGCGGGCTGCTCCGGCTCGGCCTCGACCTGCTCATGGTCGGCACCGCGCTCGGGGTGGCCAGCTGGGCGCTGGTCGTCGCCCCGGCGCTGGCCGGACCCGGCGGCGACCGGATGGCCCGCGAGTACGGCATGCCCTACTCGTTCGCCTCGGTGATCACGCTCGCGGCGGTGGTGCTCATCGCGGCCCGCGCCCGCGGCCGCTGGCTGGTGCCGGTGCTGCTGATCTGCGCCGGGCTGGCGGTCCGCGCGGTCGGCCGGATCACACTGGTCGGCCTGCTGATCCGGGGCGAGTACCACGGCGGCGGGCCGCTGGACCTGATCTGGCCGGTGGGGTTCCTGCTCATGGCGGCCGCGGCGGTGTATCCGCCGGCCGCGCCGGGCGGTGCGGTCCCGCTCGTGGGCCCGGACGACCGGGCCGTGCGGACCAGGGTGCTGCTGCCGTACCTGCCGGTCGCGGTGGCCCTGCTCGCCGCCGCCATGGCCGGTCCGGGCCTGCGCGGCCCCGGGCTGGTGCTCGGCAGCGTCGCGGTGATCGTGCTGCTGCTGGCCCGGCAGGTGCTCACCGCGCTGGACAACGCCGCGTTCGCCGCCGAGGAGACCCGGATGGCCTACTCGGACCCGCTGACCGGGCTCGGCAACCGGGCCCTGCTCGCGGCCGAGGTGGCCAGGGCCCAGCGGATGGCCCGCGGCGGCGGCCGGCTGTCCCTGCTGCTGCTCGACCTGGACGGGTTCAAGGCCGTCAACGACTCGCTCGGGCACGAGGCCGGCGACCGGCTGCTGATCCGGCTGGCCCAGCGGCTGGTCGCCACGGTCGGGCCGGACGACGTGGTCGCCCGGCTCGGCGGGGACGAGTTCGCGGTGCTGGTCGAGGACGAGGCTCCGGGCGCCGGCCTGCGGACGGCCCGCCGGCTGCTGGACTCGCTCGGCGCGCCGGTGGAGTTCTCCGGGCGGACGGTCCGGGTCACGGTGAGCATCGGCGTCGTCG
Organism: uncultured Actinomycetota bacterium; assembly: GCA_963770145.1. Taxonomy (GTDB): domain Bacteria; phylum Actinomycetota; class Actinomycetes; order Mycobacteriales; family CADCTP01; genus CADCTP01. Next base: position 97,117 of record CAVYOJ010000016.1, read on the forward strand.
AGCAGGTCGGCGGCGACACCGGGGACGTGCTGCGGGACGCCGACGTCGCGATGTACGCGGCGAAGTCCGCCGGCAAGGCCTGCGTGCGGCAGTTCGAGCCGGCGATGCGCCGGGCCGTGGTGGCCAAGGCCGAGCTGGAGGCCGACCTGCGGCACGCGCTGGAGCGGGGCGAGTTCCGGCTGCGCTTCCAGCCGGTGGTCGACCTGGACAGCCGGGACGTGCACGGGGCCGAGGCGCTGGTGCGCTGGCAGCACCCGCGGCGCGGGCTGCTGCCGCCGGCCGCCTTCGTGCCGCTGGCCGAGGAGATCGGGCTGGTCGGCGAGCTGGACGGGTGGGTGCTGGAGGAGGCCTGCCGGACCGCGGCCGGCTGGCAGGCGCTGCGGCCCGGGGTGACGGTCAGCGTCAACGTCACCGCGGACCGGTTCGCCTCCACCGACCTGGTCGGCGCGGTCGCCGACGCGCTGGCCGACACCGGCCTGCCGCCGCACTGCCTGACCCTGGAGCTGACCGAGACCGCGCTGGTCGCGGACGCCGAGGCGACGATCAGCCGGCTCACCGCGCTGGCCGCGCTCGGGGTGCAGGTGGCGATCGACGACTTCGGCACCGGCTACTCGTCGCTGGCCTACCTGCACCGGCTGCCGGCGAGCATCCTCAAGATCGACAAGTCGTTCGTGGAGGGGCTGGGCACCAACGCCGAGTCGACCGCGCTGGTGCGGGTGATCCTCGGCCTGGCCGACACGTTCGGGCTGCGTACGGTGGCCGAGGGGGTGGAGTCGGAGTCGCAGCGGGCGCTGCTGCGGGCGCTGGGCTGCACGACCGCCCAGGGCTACCTGTTCGCGCCGCCGCTGCCGGCGGACGAGCTGGCCGCGCTGCTGGCCGGGCCGCCGCGCGGGGTCGGCGCGGCCCGGCTGCGGACCGAGGACGACGAGCTGACCGCGGCGGAGGTGCCTGAGCCGGTGCCGGAGCCGCCGCTCGCGCTCGCCGCGCCGGGCGAGCCGTCACCGGTCGAGGAGCCGGCGGAGGAGCCGGCCGCGCGCGGGGTCGGCGCCGCCCGGCTGCGCCTGCTGCCCGACCCCGATCACCTCGACGAAGCCGACCGGGCCGCAGCTAGCGCGGTCTGCGCGCGTCGTCCCCGCGGCTGGCTGGGCCGGGCCAGCGGGCCGGCGGCCCGGGCTGGCGGATGAGCGGGGCCGGGCGGGCGGCTGGCTAGTGCGGGAAGCGGGGGTCAGCGGTCGGCGGGGTCGCGGGGGAGCTCGGCGGCGCCCTGCGGGGAGCGCGGCAGCGGCCGGCGCGGCTCGCGAACCCCGGCGCCGCCCTCCTCACCGTCCCGCCACCCACCCGGCGGCCCGTACGGCGGGGCGGACACCAGCCGGCGCAACCGCCGCCGGATCCGCAGCCGCTGCAGCGGCCCGAGCTTCTGCCCGGTCAGCCGCATCTGCTCGTAGATCTGCCGTCGTCGTCGGAGGATCTCGTCACGATCGCCCATGACCCTGACCGTACGCGCGGGTTGCCTGCCGGACAGGGTCATTCCGCCTCAGGCGGACGGCAGCGGCCCGCGGCAGAGCCGGAGCACCGCGCTGCCGAGCGCGACGCCGTCCTCGCCCAGGGTCTGCCGGTAGCCGTCGAGCACCAGCCGCTCCCGCCCGAGCTCCACCCGTACGCCGCCGGCGGCGATGCGGGCGGCCTGGATGCGCGACGAGAGCCGGGAGCGCTCGGCGACCAGGCGGGCGATCCCCGCGTCGATGGCGTCGATCTGGGTGCGCAGCAACGGGATGATCTCCGCCTCCCCGGCCGGGGCGTCGGAGGAGTCGGTGGGCGAGGTCAGCATGCTTGTCACTGTGGGCTCCGCTAGGTCGAGTGGTCCAGACCCGCGCCCGAGAACACAAAACCCCGGGCGATGGGCCCGGGGTATCTGCGATGTCTGAGGTCAGACGGCGACGGATACCGGGGACCGGTACCCATAGAAAAATCGAGTCGTCGTCTGCACGAGGGGGGACTTTACCAGCGGCACCGGCGCGCCGGAAGCCGCCGCCGAAAATGTCGGTCGCGGTCGTACGCTTGTTCGGATATGAGCAGCAGCCAGATCGAGATTCCGACGGAGTCCGGGGACCCCGCTCCGGAGCCGCGGCGACCCCGTCGCGTCCGGCTCGCCGTCGACCCGGACAAGCTGCTCGACGACCTCAACCCGGCCCAGCGGGCCGCGGTCGAGCACGCCGGCTCGCCGCTGCTCATCGTCGCCGGCGCCGGGTCGGGCAAGACCAGGGTGCTGACCTACCGGATCGCCCACCTGCTGGCCCATCGCGGCGCCCAGCCGGGGGAGATCCTCGCGATCACGTTCACCAACAAGGCCGCCGGCGAGATGAAGGACCGGGTCGCCGCAGCTGGTCGGCCCGCGGGCCCGGGCGATGTGGGTCTCGACGTTCCACTCGATGTGCGTGCGGATCCTGCGGGCCGAGGCCAAGACGCTGGGGCTGAAGTCGACGTTCTCGATCTACGACCAGGCCGACTCGCAGCGGCTGATGACGATGGTCTGCCGCGACCTCGACCTCGATCCGAAGCGCTACCCGGCCCGCGGCCTGCTGACCCAGGTCAGCAACCTGAAGAACGAGCTGGTCGATCCGGACGAGTGGGCGGCCAAGGCGAGCAGCGGGATCGAGAAGGTGCTGGCCGAGGCCTACACGGCCTACCAGACCCGGCTGCGGCAGGCGCACGCGCTCGACTTCGACGACCTGATCATGACCACCGTCAGCCTGCTGCAGGCGTTCCCGGCGGCGGCCGAGCACTGGCGGCGGCGGTTCCGGCACGTGCTGGTCGACGAATACCAGGACACCAACCACGCGCAGTACGTGCTGGTCCGCGAGCTGGTCGGACCGGCCGGCGGTGAGCTGCCGCCGGCCGAGCTGGCGGTCGTCGGCGACGCCGACCAGTCGATCTACGCGTTCCGCGGGGCGAGCATCCGCAACATCCTGGAGTTCGAGCGGGACTACCCGGACGCGACGACGATCCTGCTGGAGCAGAACTACCGCTCCACCCAGACGATCCTGTCCGCGGCGAACGCGGTGATCTCCCGCAACGCCAACCGCAAGCCGAAGAACCTGTGGTCCGACGCCGGCGCCGGCCACAAGATCGTCGGGTACGTCGCGGACAACGAGCACGACGAGGCGGCCTGGGTGGCCGGCGAGATCGACCGGCTGTCCGACACCGAGGACGTGCAGCCCGCCGACGTCGCGGTGTTCTACCGCACCAACGCGCAGTCCCGGGTGTTCGAGGAGGTGTTCATCCGGGTCGGCCTGCCGTACAAGGTGGTCGGCGGGGTGCGCTTCTACGAGCGGCGCGAGGTCCGCGACATGCTGGCCTACCTGCGGCTGATCGCGAACACCACCGACGTGGTCAGCCTGCGCCGGATCCTCAACACCCCGCGCCGCGGCATCGGCGACCGGGCCGAGGCGTGCGTCGAGGCGCTGTCCGCGCGGGAGCGGATCCCGTTCGGCGAGGCGCTGGAGCGGGCCGACGAGGCGCCCGGGATCGCGCCGCGGTCGGCCGCCGCGATCAAGGACTTCGTCGCGCTGATGACCGAGCTGCGCGCGGTCTCGGCCGGGGAGGGCAACGGGCCGGCGGCGGTGCTGGAGGCGGTCATCGACCGCACCGGCTACCTGCGCGAGCTGGAGGCCAGCGACGACCCGCAGGACGAGTCCAGGGTGGACAACGTCCGGGAGCTGGTCTCGGTGGCCCGGGAGTACGAGCAGACCCGCGGGGACGCCGGCGCCACCCTGGCGGACTTCCTGGAGCAGGTCGCGCTGGTCGCCGACGCCGACGCGATCCCGGACGCGGACGGCAACGGCGGCGTGGTCACGCTGATGACCCTGCACACCGCGAAGGGCCTGGAGTTCCCGGTGGTGTTCCTGACCGGCATGGAGGACGGCGTCTTCCCGCACCTGCGCACCCTCGGCGACCCGCAGGAGCTGGAGGAGGAGCGCCGGCTGGCGTACGTGGGGATCACCCGGGCCCGGCAGCGGCTGTTCGTGTCCCGGGCGGTGACCCGGTCGGCCTGGGGGCAGCCGTCGTACAACCCGGCGTCCCGGTTCCTCGACGAGGTGCCGGAGGAGCTGATCGACTGGGAGCGGTCCGAGCCGCGCCGGCAGCCGCCGGCCCAGGCCAGGGTGGCGGCGACCGCGCTGGCCCGCGGGACGCTCAAGGGCGGCGCCGGCAACCGGCCGATCCCCGTGCTCGACCTCGGCGACAAGGTCAACCACGACGCGTTCGGGCTCGGCACGGTGGTCGCGGTCCGCGGCGACGCCGAGAAGGCCCAGGCGCAGATCGACTTCGGCGCCGACATCGGGCCGAAGTGGCTGCTGCTGCGGTACGCGCCGCTGGAGAAGCTCTGATCACCGTCCGGCCCGCCGACCCGACGCTGCGGCGGGCCGTGCTGCGGATCGACTTCTGGGGGACCGAGCCCGCGTAGCGAGTGGCGCGGCCGTATCGGTGATCAGGCGATGAGGCCGTACTCGATAGCGGTTGCGGCGGCGGCCGACGCCTGCCAGACCACCAAGCTGGTGACGATGATTCCGATGGTCAGGGTCAGACGCTTCAGTGTGCGCATCGGGGCCTCCTGGTCAGTCGCAGTCCTCAGCCAAGATTCGTCGCGGTCAGGTGCGACGGTTCACGTTCTCGTCGGCGGCGTGCTGGTTGGTGTCCGGGTTGGCGATCGGCAGGAACACCGCGAGTGGCAGGCTCGTCCGATGGCCATCACCGACCCGAAAGACGATCTCCAGCGATACCTGCAGGTCGCCCGCGACGCCGTGGTCTGGAAGCTCGACGGTCTCGCCGAGTACGACGCGCGCCGTCCGCTGACCCCGACCGGCACCAACCTGCTCGGCCTGGTCAAGCACCTGGCCTGGGTCGAGGCCGGCTACCTCGGCGCGACGTTCGGGCGCCCGTTCCCGGAGCCCGACCCGTTCGAGGACCCCGACGTCGACCCGACCGTGGACATGTGGGCCACGGCGGAGGAGTCGCGCGAGGACATCGTCGGGCTCTATCGGCGGGTCTGGGCGCACAGCGACGCCACGATCGCCGCGCTGCCCCTCGACGCCGCGGGCCGGGTGCCGCACTGGCCGGCGGAACACGCCACGGTCAGCCTGCACCGCATCCTGGTCCACGTGCTCGCGGAGACCAACCGCCACGCCGGGCACGCCGACATCGTCCGCGAGCTCATCGACGGCGCGGCCGGGCTCCGGGCGGACAACGACAACCTCCCGCCCGGAATGTCCTGGCCGGCCCACCGCGATCGGGTGGAGACCGCGGCCCGCGATGCGGCAGCGCGGGCGGAGTAGAGGCCCGTCGCCGACGCCGGCCCTTCGGAGCCGTCGAGGAGGGCGCCTACCTACCCGGCCGACGCGGACGGGTTCGAGGTCGAGGTCGTCGGTGTGGAGGGCGGGGCGAACGCGAGCAGCCAGCGGTAGATCTCCGGCCAGACCTCGTCGGTCAGGCCGTGGCCGGCGCCGGCGAGGACGGTCAGCTCGGCGCCGGGGATCCGCTCGGCCAGCCAGCGGGTCGCCTCGGCCGGCACGTTGTTGTCGTCGTCGCCCTGCCAGATCCGGGTCGGGCGGGTCAGCCGGGGCAGCAGGTGGCCCCAGTCGCTGCCGTTGATCGTGTGGTCCTCGACGTACGCGTCGGCGCCCTGGCGGAACGCCTCGCGGAGGTTCTCCAGCACTCTGGCCGCCGTCGCCGGGTCCATGGCAGCGTCCTGCTCGCGGTCGGTCGCGGACAGGTCCGGGGCGAAGAACGCCGCCAGCCCCTCCGGATCGTCCCGGGCCAGCCGGGCGATCGTCTCGCCCCGCTCCCGCAGCGCCGCCGGATCCTGCAAGGGCAGGAATCCATGCCTCGGGGCGTTCCGCGGCTCGGCCGGCGCGGCCAGCGCCACCGCGGTCACCCGGTCGCCGAGCAGCACCCCGCAGGCCACCGCGTACGGCCCGCCGCCGGAGCCGCCCAGCACCGCGAACCGGCCGACGCCGAGGGCGTCCATCAGCGCGGCCGCGTCCGCCGGCCAGTCCTCGAGGGTGCGTCCGGGCTGCGGGTCGGAGCGGCCGAACCCGGGCCGGTCCGGCATCAGCATCCGGTAGCCGAGCTCCTCGGCGAGGCTCACCTGCTGCGCGAAGGGCAGCCTCGACTGGGGGGTGCCGACGCACTCCAGCACCACCGGCCCCGCCGGGTCTCCGTAGTCCGCGTACGCCATCCGCCGGCCGTCCGGAAGCGTCAGCTCGTGCGTGTCACCCATGTCGCCGACCGTAGTCGCCGCAGCCTACCCGGCGCCGCCGGCTACCTATCGGCTGCTCACCGGTTCGGTTCGGTCCGGCGCAGGTGCACGACACCGGGCTCGGTGGGGAACGGGCTGGTCAGCTCGATCGGCATGGAGTCGCGGACGGTCAGGAGGTCGCCGCCCGGTCCGTCCGGGACGTCACGCCGAACCAGTCGACCTCGTACGTCCCGGGCGGCAGCGCAACCGTGAACGGTCGCCCGTCGGTCTCGAGCACGAGGTACTCGACGCCCGGGTTGACCAGCGCGTAGCCGGTCGAGGCGGCCGTCACGTCCGGCGTCATGGCGATCAGGTCGACGCGCTCGGCATACCGGCGGGTGTCGCCCATCGCCCACCGGGCCGGCTCGAAGGCCTCGAAGGACGGATCGGTGGCCGGCAGACCGCCGATCAGGCCGAAGTCCATGAGGATCGGATGGTGACCGCGCAGGAAGGACTTCCACGCCCACAGCGCGTCGCCCTGCCCGGGGGCGTAGTGGTCGGTGTCGGTGACGATCACCTTGGCGGCGTCGGTCACCGGGGGGTCGGCGAACCAGCGGGACGGCGGCGAGCCGGGCGCCATCGGGTGCCCGCCGGCGGCGAAGATCTCGTCGTCGTAGCCGGGGGAGATCCACTCGGCCCGACTGCGCAGCAGCGGCTCGTTCACCCTGGTCTGGTCGGCCACCGGGAACTGCATGGTCATCCCGATCGGATGCGCGTCGTAGCCGCGGCTCGGCCTCGTGCTCCTTGACCACGTCGATCACCCAGTACTGCCAGGCCGTGGAGTCACCCCAGCTCGGCAGCCGATCCAGGCCGAGGTACTCGGCGAACTCCGCAGGCGCCGAACCGTCGCCGGAGGACTCGTTGGCCACTTCCCAGAGCACGTTCGGCAGGTCGTGCAGGACGTCGACCACCTGGTGGATGTACGTCGCCTGCAGCTGCTCGATGCGCGGGTCGAGCGGTAGGACCTGCAGGTCGTCGATCGACGTCGCCGCGATGCCGTTCACGTTGTTGAGGGCGTGGAACGGGTGGCCCTCGATGTGGTCCGGGGCCGGGCTGAGGTGAAGCGCCCAGCCGTCGAAGAGCATGACGCCGACGTAGATGCCGGCTTCGCCGGCGGCGATCACCCGCGACCGCAGCCGATCGAAGAAGGCGGGTTCCAACCGTTCGAGGTCGAACCGCGGCCGGCCGTCCTTGGCGCTGCCCGGCCCGGTGCGCACCCAGGGCTGCGGCGTCATGTTGAGGTGGTAGTCGCCGCCGGCGGCCTGCGAACGGATCTGCTCCCAGCGCCACAGCCGGATGAAGTTGTGGCCGCGGGCGGTGAGGAACCGCAGGTACGCGTCGAAGTCCAGCCGCTCCGGCTCGTCCGGCGCCGCGGCGCCGGGGCCCAACCCGTCCTGGAGGTTGTTCCAGATGTGCGAGCCGGTGAGGTAGACAGCCCGCCCGGCGTGCTCGCCGGCCGCCGGCGTGAAGTAGCGCGGGTTGCGGGCGGAGACGACCAGCGGACCGGTCGCCGGAGTCGACAGTGGCGGCACCCGCCCGGGCTCGGTGACGGGTGACGAGCCGATGTCGGCCATCGTCAGGCTCCTTCGCTCGGTCGAACGATCTCGGCGGCCCGATCGGCAGCCGCTCGGGCCGTCAACCGGTACCGGACGCGGTGCCGGAAGTCCGGTGGGCTCCGACTGGCTCCAGGCGCGCCAGGGGTGGTGAGCAGCAGGGCGAACAGGTCGACGCCGTACCAGAGGTTGCCGAGGCGCAGGTTCTCGTCGGCCGCGTGCTGGTTGTTGTCCGGGTTGGCGATCGGCAGGATCACCGTCGGCGCGCCGAGCACCTGGCCGAAGTGGTGCAGCGGGACCGAGCCGCCGAGCGTGGGCAGCGCGATCGCCGGCTCGCCCGCGGCCCGGGCGGCCAGCTCCAGCAGGTGGCCGACCACCGGCAGGTCGGCCGGCGCCCGGGCGGCCGGGTAGCCGACCCGGGCGTCGATCCGGGCGACGGCCGGGTGGTCGCGCCGCTCCCGCGCGGTCGGCTCCCGGTCGAGCACCAGGTAGCCGCGGCCGCGGACGTGCTCGCGGACCCGCGTCCAGCATCCGCTCCGGGTCGTCGCCGGCGGCCAGCCGGATGTCGATCGACGCGGTCGCCGACGCCGGGATCACGTTGCGGGCGGCGGCGCCGACGTCGGCCGCGCGCAGCCCGCGGACGTTGAGCGAGGGCAGCATCAGCCGGTCCAGCAGCCGGCTGCCCGGAACCTCGGCCGCGGCCAGCCCGAGCCGGTCCAGCAGCGCCGGCTCGACCGGCGGCATCGCGTCGAGCACGGCCTGGTCGGTCGGCGACGGCGGTCGGGTGTCCGCGGTGAACCCGTCGATCGTGACCCGGCCGGTCGCGTCCTTCATCGAGGCCAGCAGCCGGGCCAGCTCCAGCGCCGGGTTGGGCGCCCAGTTGCCGTAGTGCCCGCTGTGCAGCTCCCGGTCCGGGCCGTAGACGGTCAGCTCCAGGTCGGTGAAGCCGCGCACGCCCAGCACGACCTGCGGGGCGTTGCCCTGCTGCACCGGCCCGTCGCAGATCAGCCAGGCGTCGGCGGCCAGCCGGTCGGCGTGCGCTGCCATCAGCTCGCCGAGGTGGGTCGAGCCGGACTCCTCCTCGCCCTCCAGGCAGAGCACGAGCTCGACCGCGGGCTCGGCGCCGGCCGCGGCGACCGCGTCCAGCGCGGCGAGCAGGGCGACGATCGGCGCCTTGTCGTCGGCGGCGGCGCGGGCGTGCAGCCGCCACTCGTCGTCGACCTTGTCGCCGTCGCCCGGGAACGGCAGGGTCGCGCCGCCGGGTCCGACCAGCGTCGGCTCGAACGGGCGGCGTCGACCAGTCCGCGGGCGTCACCGGCTGGCCGTCGTAGTGCACGTACAGGCCGAGGCGCGGGGCGCCCGGGCGGGCCGGCACCCGACCGATCACCAGCGGCGCGACCCCGTCCGGCCCGACCGCCTCGGCCTCGACGCCGCGGGCGCGCAGCCGGGCCACGATCGCGTCCGCGTTGCGCCGCAACGCCGGCACGTCGCCGGTCACGTTGTCCAGCGCCAGCAGGTCGGCGAAGTCGGCCAGCACCCGCGGCCGCGTGCTGCCGCCGCCAGGCCCGGACGGCATCGAGCACCGGAGCCCGGACCTCGTGCGTGTCACCCATCTCCGGCAACGTACGCTGCCGCGCGATGAGCCGCCTGCACCACGTCGAGATCTGGCTGTCCGGGCTGGCAGCGGCCCGCGCGCGCTGGGACTGGCTGTTCCGCGAGCTGGGCTGGGCGCCGTATCAGGACTGGCCGGGCGGGTGCAGCTGGCGCAGCGCCGACGGTGCGTACGTGGTGCTGGAGGAATCGCCGGACCTGCTCGTCGACGTCCCGTACGACCGCCGCCGGGCCGGGCTCAACCACCTCGCGCTGACCGCGGACCGGTCCACTGTGGACCGTCTGGCCGTCGACGGTCCCGCCCACGGCTGGTCGTTGCTGTTCGCCGACCGGCATCCGCACGCCGGCGGCCCGGACACGTACGCGGCCTATCTGGCCGAGCCGGCCGGGTTCGAGGTGGAGGTCGTCGCCGAGTCCTGAAGCTGCCGCTTGATGTCGGTCTTGAGGACCTTGCCGACCTTCGAGCGGGGCAGGTCGGCCCAGACCTCGACCTGCTTGGGTGCCTTCACGCTGCCGAGGCGGTCCTTGACGAACGCGGTCAGCTCGGCCGGGTCCAGCCGGCTGCCCGCCCGCAGCTGCACGACGGCGGTGACCCGCTCGCCCCACTTCTCGTCCGGCAGCCCGACGACCGCGCAGTCGGCGACCGCGGGGTGCTGCATGACGGCCTGCTCGACCTCGGTCGAGTAGACGTTGAAGCCGCCGGTGATGACCATGTCCTTGGCCCGGTCGACGATGAACAGCCAGTTGTCCGCGTCCAGGTAGCCGATGTCGCCGGTGTGGTGCCAGCCGTGCCGCGGACGCCGCCGCGGTCGCCGCCGGGTCGTGGTGGTAGCCGCGCATGACCAGCGAGCGAGCGCACCACGATCTCGCCGCGCTCGCCGGCCGGCAGGAGCGTGCCGTCCTCGGCCATCACGGCCACGGTCACCAGCGGCGCCGGGCGCCCGGCCGAGGACAGCCGGTCCCGGGCGATCCGTCCGTCGCTCGTCGTAGTGGTCCCGGGGCGACATCGTGGAGATCATCATCGGCGCCTCGGTCTGGCCGAAGAGCTGGGCCATCACCGGCCCGATCCGCTGCAGCGCCTCCTCCAGCCTGGTCGCCGACATCGGCGCCGCGCCGTACCAGAAGCAGCTGCAGCGAGGACAGGTCGGTGCGGTCGAGCTCGGGGGAGTCCAGCACCATGTAGATCAGCGTCGGCGGCAGGAACGTGTGGCTGACCCGGTGCCGCTCGACCAGGCCGAGGAACGCGCCGACGTCCGGCGTCCGCATCACGACGATCTCGCCGCCGAGGGCGAGCACCGGGAAGCAGAGCACGCCCGGCGGCGTGGGTGAGCGGGGCGAGCGCGAGGTAGACCGGCCGCCGCGGGAACGGGTAGCTCATCAGCGTGAGCGCGGTCATCGTCTCCAGGTTGCGTGCCGGTGAGCAGCACGCCCTTCGGCCGGCCGGTGGTGCCGCCGGTGCCGACGATCATGGCGAGGTCGTCGACGGGCGGCACGGTCGACCTCCTCGCCGTCCGGCCCGAGGAACTCGTCCCAGCGCAGGGCGCCGTCCACGGTGCCGTCCAGGCAGACCAGGGTGTGCAGCCGCGGCAGCTCGGCCCGGATCCGCCGCACCAGCGGCGCGAACCGGGCCTGGAAGATCAGCGTGCCGCACTCGAACAGCTCCAGCAGCTCGCGGTTCTCGGCCGCCTCGTTGCGCGGGTTGACCGGGCACCACACCGCGCCGGCCCGGCTGATCCCGAACACGCAGGTGAACGCGACCGGGTCGTTGGCGGACAGGATCGCCACCTTGTCGCCCGGGCGCGACGCCGTGCCGGGCCAGCGCGGCCGCGATCCGGACGCTCAGCTCGCGCACCTCGCCGTACGTGCTGGTCTGGCCGTCGGTGGTCAGGCAGGGCGCGTCCGGGCCGAGCGACGCGCCCTTGTCCAGGTAGTCGACCAGCCGCACCCGTCAGCCTTCCACGGTCAGGACCGGCTCCATGACCAGGCCGAAGCTGCGCAGCACGCCGAGCAGCTCGCGGTGCCCGAAGGCCTGGCAGGCCGAGGCGAACCCGGCCCGCTTCGGCGGCTGCTGCAGCAGCGAGTACGCCGCGTACGCCTGCAGCAGCCCGGTCTGCTTGTAGTTCTGGTTGCCGTGGATGACGCAGTGCGCCCGGCCGAGCGGGCCGGAGGCGTACACCGAGTCGAGCGAGGTGTTGATCCGCGGGTTCTCCCGCGGCGGCATCGCGGCCTGCACCGACCCGGCGATCTGCGCCAGCGCCGCCTCCTGCTCGTCCGGCGGCAGCGGCTTGATCTGCTCCTCGAACATCTTCGTCGTCGCGATCACGTTCTCCATGACCGCGCGCTCGAAGACGCCGCCGCACGCCTTGACGTTGGCCACCCGCGGGTCGTCCTTGAACCACACCGGGTGCGCCGTGCCGCCCCAGGGCAGCGCCAGCCCCAGCTCGTGCTGGCCGGGGATCGCCGACGGTGAAGACCTTGTCCATCGGCCACTGCACGTACTGGTTCTGCTCCAGGTAGAACCAGTCCGCCTTGAGGATCGTGAAGATCGTCTGGGTCGACGCGTACGTCGGGAAGCCCTTCCAGAGCACCAGGATGTCGAGCGTGTCCAGGCCCGGGTCTCCAGGCAGATGTTCGCGGCGATCTCGCCGGTGGTGTACATCTGCGCGATGCCCGGCGCGACCAGCAGGCCGTCGTCGGCGAACCGGCGGTGCCAGCGGTCCTTGACCTCGATCACCCAGTCCTGCTCGCCGGTGGTGTCCAGGTAGTGGGTGCCGGCGCTCGGCGCACGCCTCGACGACGGTGTGGCCGTACTTGATGAACGGCCCGACGGTGTTGCACACGACCGAGGCGCCGGTGAACAGCTCGGTGAGCGCGCCGACGCTGTGCTCGACCTGGACGACGTCGTGCAGCACGTCGTCGATGCCGGGGATCCGGTCGACGACCTCCTGGATCCGGTCCTTGTCCCGGCCGGCGGCGACGAACGGGACGTTGTACTCGCGCAGGTACTCGCAGATCAGCCGGCCGGTGTAGCCGGAGACGCCGTAGACGACGACCGGCTTGTCGGTGCTCATCACATCCCCATCCCGCCGTCGACCGGCAGCCCGGCCCCGTTGACGAACCGGGCCGCGTCGGAGGCGAGGAAGACCACCGCGTCGGCCATGTCGGCGACCTCGCCGAGCCGGCCGGACGGGGTGAGCGCGACGACCGCGCCGACCGCCTCGTCCGGCGAGCCGAACAGGCCGATCTCCGCGCAGTCGTTGGCCAGCCCGGCGCCCATCGCGGTCGGCACCAGCCCGGGGTAGACGCAGTTGACCCGCACTCCGTAGCCGAGCCGGCCGGACTCCGCCGCCGCGACCCGGGTCAGCCGGTCCACGCCCGACTTGGTGGCCGAGTAGACCGCGATGCCGGGGAAGGCGATGGTCGCCGCGACCGACGCCACGTTGATCACGCAGCCGCCGTTGCCGGCCGCGCCGCCCGGCCGCATCGTCCGGAACGCGTGCTTGATGCCGAGCGTCGTGCCGAGCAGGTTGACCTCGAGCATCTTGCGGGCCTGGGCGGCGTCGATGTCGACCAGCAGGCTGGTGATCTCGATGCCGGCGTTGTTGACGAGGATGTCCAGACCGCCGAGCTGGCCGACCGCGTCGGCCACGGCGGCCTCCCAGCTGGCGTCGTCGCTGACGTCGAGGTGCACGAACCCGTGGCCGTCGCCGAGCGCTCCGGCCACCTTGGCGCCGAGGTCGTCCTGCAGGTCGCCGATCACCACGCGGGCGCCGGCCGCGGCGAGCGCCCTGCGGCCATGCCCTCGCCGAGTCCCTGGGCGCCACCGGTCACCAGCGCCCGGCGGCCGGTCAGGTCGAGGTCTGCCATGGCTGCTCCTTCGCGCCCCGCATGTTCGTGGCCGCCACCCCCGTGGCGTGGCGGCGTTCACAACCTACGGCCGACCCCTTGACGACTGTCAAGACCTCGCTGGACAGTTGTCAAGAAATCGTCGGACGGACCTAGGATGGTCGGCGTGCCAGCCAGGCAGGCGCCCGCGGACAAGTACGACGCGCGGCGCAACCAGCTCGCCGAGTCCGCCCTGCGCACGCTCGGCGAGCTCGGCTACGCCCGGACCAGCCTGCGCGAGATCGCCAACAACTCGGAGTTCAGCCACGGCGTCGTGCACTACTACTTCGACGACAAGCTCGAGCTGATCATCTACTGCGTCCGCTACTACAAGGCCACCTGCGTCACCCGGTACGACGAGGTCATCGCCGGGTCCCGTACCGCCGGCCGGGCTGGTCGAGGCGTTCGCGGCGAAGCTGGCCGAGACCATCCGGGACGAGGCCCCGATGCACCGGCTCTGGTACGACCTGCGCACCCAGAGCATGTTCGAGGACAGCCTGCGCGAGGCGGTCACGATGATCGACAAGACGCTGGAGGACATGATCTGGCGGGTCGTCTCCCGCTACGCGCAGCTGTCCGGCCGCGCGGTGGCGCGCTCGCCGCAGGCGGCGTACGGGATGCTGGACGGGCTGTTCCAGCAGGCGCTGCTCGGCTACATCACCGGCCGGGCCGGCGCGCTCGACGAGCTGACCGCCCAGGTCCGTGACCTCATGCCCTACCTGCTGGAGCCGGTCGCCGCCTGACCGCCCCGCGCGGGCGGCCGGTCGGGCAGGCAATCGCCGGACATGCTCCACCTCGCCGGTCCGTCGCCGTGACGAACGGGATTCCCCGGATCGACAGCCCAGGGCAATCGATCGGTCAACGCAATGGCGTGCATCCGTCACTCGCGCACTGCGGGCCGGACAGGGCAGACTCCGGACCGCGGCGGGCGAACGCCACGCCGCTGGCATCCAGCGGAGGACTCGTGACCAACCTGTTCTTGCGACGCACCGCGGTGCTCGCGGCGGCGACCGTAGCCGTGGGGGTCGCCGTCGCGGCCCCGGCGACCGCGGCCCCCGCCCCGGCGAAGGCACCCGCTACCACGACCGTCCGGCTCATCGGGCTGAACGACTTCCACGGCAACCTGGAGCCCCCGACCGGCTCGTCCGGCCGGGTCGTGCTGACCGACGGCACCACGGTCGACGCCGGCGGCGCCGCGTTCGTGGCCGCCCACGTCAAGCAGCTGCGGGCCGAGCAGCGCAACTCGCTCGTGCTCAGCGGCGGCGACAACATCGGCGCCTCGCCGCTGGCGTCCGCGCTCTTCCACGACGAGCCGACCATCGAGTTCCTCAACTCGATCGGCACCACCGCGTCCGCGGTCGGCAACCACGAGCTGGACGAGGGCTACCAGGAGCTGCTGCGGATCCAGCTCGGCGGCTGCCACCCGGTCGACGGCTGCCAGTTCCACAACCCGTACCCGGGGGCGAAGTTCCCGTACCTGGCCGCGAACATCACGTTCACCAAGACCGGGCTGCCGGCGACGCTGCCGTTCACCGTCAAGGTCGTCGGCGGGGTGAAGGTCGGCATCATCGGCGCCACCCTCAAGGACCTGCCGACCATCGTGTCGCCGGACGGCATCCAGGGCCTGTCGTTCGGCGACGAGGCCGCCGCGATCAACCGGTCCTCGACGCTGCTCCAGCGGCTCGGGCGTCAAGACCCAGGTCGTGGTGATCCACCAGGGTGACAGCACCGTCGGGGCCAACGGGCCGAACGACTGCAACCTGGCCGCCAACGGCCCGCTGTCCGCGATCAACGCCAGGGTGTCCGACGAACGTCGACGCGATCATCAGCGGGCACAGCCACACCCAGTACAACTGCCAGCTCCCCGACCCCAAGGGCCGGCTGCGCACGGTCATCCAGAGCCTGTCCTTCGGCCGGCTGCTGTCGGTCCTCGACCTGAAGATCAACCGGGCGACCGGCGACGTGCTGCGGTACGCGAGCACCGCGCGGAACGAGATCGTGACCCGCACGGTCACGCCCGGACCCGACCGTGCAGGCGATCGTCGACGAGGCGGTCACCAAGTCGGCCCCGATCGCCAACCGCCAGGTCGGCACGATCACCGCGGACATCGTCCGGGCCGCCGCGCCGTCCGGGGAGAGCCCGCTCGGCAACCTGATCGCCGACTCGCAGCTCGCCGCGACCACCTCGGCCGGCGCGCAGATCGCGCTGATGAACCCCGGCGGGGTCAGGGCCGACCTGACCTTCGCGTCGTCGCCGGCGGGTGAGGGCGACGGGGTGGTGACGTACGGCGAAGCGTTCACCGTGCAGCCGTTCAGCAACATCCTGCAGACGCTGACCTACACCGGTGCGCAGATCGACGCGGTGCTGGAGCAGCAGTGGCTGGACGGCGGCCCGACGCGCATCCTGCAGCCGTCGGCGACGCTGCACTACACCCAGACGCTGGCCAACCCGATCGGCGACCGCGATCTCCGACATCACGATCGACGGCGTCGCGGTCGACCCGGCCGCGACCTACCGGGTGACGGTGAACAACTTCCTGGCCGCCGGTGGGGACAGCTTCACCGCCCTCACCCAGGGCACGGACGTCACCGGTGGGCCGATCGACCTGGACGCGTTCACCGCGTACCTGACGGCCAACTCGCCGGTCTCGCCGCCGGCGACCGACCGGATCACGGTCGCCTGACCGCCTAGCCGGGAGGTGCCGCGGGCAGCGGCACCTCCCGGACCGGGCGGACGGTGGCCGCGGTCAGCGCGAGGCCGGCGACGACGAGCTGCGCGGCGAGCAGCCACTGGTTGAGGAAGCTCTGCTTGTTGGCCAGGTCGAACGCGGCCAGCACCAGCCCGGAGCCGAGCAGCAGGCCGCCCGGCGTCCGCGGCACCCCCCGCAGCACCAGCGCGTACGCGGCCGCGAGCAGCAGCAGCACGGTGGCGGTCTCCAGCGGCCCCGGCACCCACTGCCAGACCGACAGCGAGTCGGTCCGGGCCGGCAGGTCGACGAAGAACTCGACCACGCAGTGCCAGAACCGGCCCGGGTTCCACAGGAAGAACGGCAGGGTCACCGCGGCGGCCCCGGCGGCGGCGCCGAGCGCCCGGCGCGGCCCGAACGCCGGCCACAGCGCCCACAGCGGCAGCAGCAGCACGACGTGCTGCTTGGTGCACAGCGCGACCGCGAAGCAGGCCGCCGCCCACCACGGCCGGCGCACCGCGAGCAGCACCCCGGCCCCGGCCAGCGCGCCGAAGATGATCGTCTCGTTCCAGGCCTGCTGCACGTCGTAGAGCGAGCCGGGCAGCGTGCCGGCGAGCACGCGCCAGCGGGACCGCGCCGGGCCGGCCGCTGCGGGCGGCCAGCCAGACCAGCGCGGCCACGCCGGCCAGCAGCACGGCGGCCTCCGCGTACCGCACGTCGCCGAACAGCAGCCGCCCCGGCAGCGGCACCAGGAAGGTCCCGGGCAGGTAGTTGAAGCAGTTGTTCACCTGCCCGGCCGGCACCCCGGCGAAGACCATGTCGTACGGGTTGCGGCCGTCGACCAGGCCGCGGGCGGCGCCCTGCAGGATCGGCCAGACGTCGATGACCGGCTTCGCCCCGGCGACCACCAGCCCGTACGCGATCCCCAGCCCGGCGACGGCCGCGACCGCGCCGGACCGCGTGCGCAGCCGGGGCAGCAGCAGCACCGCCGCCAGCACGGTGACGCCGATGCAGACGTAGATCCCGGCCCGCAGCATCGCGTTGCGGTCCACCACGTTCATGTACGGCGGCTTGATCAGCTGGCCGACCACCGCCAGCGCGAGCGCCGCCAGCACGGCCGGCCGGGACGGCGCCACCCGGGCCGCGCCCTGCCAGAGCGCGACAGCGAGCGCGAGCACGCAGGCGACCAGCAGCACGACCCCGAACGGGGTGTAGACCGCGTGCCGGCTCACCGACCCGGCCATCAGCACGGCCGCGACCAGCGCGAGGTCCGCCGGCCAGCTGGTGCGCCGGCGGGTCTCGGTCACGGTCACGCCGGCGCCCGCGGGGTCAGCTGCAGCACCCGCCGGACCGCGATCACCGTGATCGCGATGAGCAGCCCGTTGCGGGCGGCCAGCAGCGTGGCGCCGATCGCGTTGGACCAGTGCGGCCCGGTCAGCATGCCGTACCCGATCGGGTAGATGACCTGGGTCAGCGCGCAGGTGACCAGCAGCAGGACGTTGAGCCGGGGCAGCGTCCGCTCCGTCCGGCGCGGTCGCGGCGGTCGCGGCCAGCGCGCCGCCGATCCAGAGCAGGTACTGCGGGGACAGCGTCTTGTTCGGCACGATCAGCAGGCAGGCGGCGACCACCGAGAGCAGCCCGACCACGGCCATCGACGCCGGGCCGGCCCGCCAGGCCCGCCAGCCGAGGTAGAGCAGCAGCAGCACGGCAGCCGACCGTCGCGACCGTCGAGAGCCGCAGCAGCGTGCCCGCCCCCGGCCCCTCGACCTGGAACGCGAAGAACCGGGTGTACGGCGTGGACCAGGTCGCCGAGTCGAAGCAGCGGGCGAACAGCAGCGGCACCGCCCAGATCGTCTCCAGCTGCAGGCCGCGGTCGCTCTGCCAGGTCAGCGGCGACAGCAGCCGGCCGGTCCCGCCGGCGGCGAGGGTGGCCACCACGGCCAGCACGCCGAACGTGACGAAGCCGGCCAGCACCCGCAGCGGCCGCTCCCGGCGGACCAGCAGCGCCGGCAGCAGCCCGGCCGGCCAGAGCTTCACCGCGGCGCCGGCCGCGGCCAGCACCCCGCTCGTCCCGGCCCAGCGCACGGACAGCGCCAGCAGCGCGAAGCCGGCCAGCACCGCGGACACGAGGTCGAACCGGGTGAACGTCAGCGGCCCGAGCAGCGGGACCAGCACCAGCCAGAGCCGGACGCCGGCGCCGCGGCCGACCCGCCACAGCCCGGCGACGAACGCCGCGTCGATGACGACCATGAGCGCCACGAAGATCGACGCGTACGTCCACGGCGTGATCGCGGACAGCCACGCGCGGGGTGAGGAAGATCGCGAACGCCGGCAGCGGGTATTCCCGCAGCGTCTCGCCGACCGGCGCCCCGCTGAACATGGCCTCGAGCTGGTTGCCGTAGTAGTAGACGTCCCGGATGATCCCGTGCTCGGCCGGCGTGGCCAGCACCAGCAGCGTGATCACCCTGGTCACGACCCACCAGGCGATCAGCTGGAGGACGGTCGACGGGCCCTGGAGGAGCCGGCGGGCCGGCCCGACCCGGCGCTGCGCGGCGAGGCTCACCGCACCATGGTGCCGGGCGGGCTCACCTTCGCTGACGTGGGGGGCCTGACTCCCAGGCCGCTTCTCCGGGAGAAACGGCCTAGCCACAACCGGCGAGGTCGATGCCGCGGTCCTTGAGCCAGCCGATCGGGTCGACCTTGTCGCCGTTCTCCGACCCGACCCGGATCTCGAAGTGCAGGTGGTAGCCGGTGCTCTCGCCCTCGCTGCCGACCAGGCCGATGAGCTGGCCGGCCTTGACCTTCTCGCCCTTCTCCACGAGGTATTTCTCCTCGTGCCCGTACACGGTGATCGTGCCGTCGGCGTGCTGGATCATGATCGCGTTGCCGAAGCCGCTCATCGGGCCGGCCTCGATCACGGTGCCGTCGCCGGCCGCGTAGAACGGGGTGCCTTCCGGCGCGGCCATGTCGACGCCGTAGTGGAACGTCCCCCAGCGCGGCTCGAAGCAGGACGAGACGACGAACTTGCCCTTGGGGATCGGCAGCAGCCACTTCGGCCGGGCGGCCTCGATCAGCGCGATCTGCCGGGCCCGCGCGGCCCGGCTGGCCTGGATCGCCATGACCCGGCTGCGGGCGCTGGCCGCCGCGAGCATGGTCCGGCCGTTCATGGGTATCTCCGCGGTGACGCCGGCGGGGATCGGGTCCGGGCCGCCCATGCCGAGGGCCTGGTCCGGAGCCGGGCCCTGCAGGGAGGCCACGTTCGCGGCCATCGCCGGCAGGCCGTCGCCCGAGGCGGCGGCGGTGGACAGCGCGGCCGCGGTGGCGCCGACGACGGCGGAGGCGATGACGGCGGGCGCCTTGTGCTGGGGTGGCCTCGTTGCGCGATGTCGGCCTGCGGGCCGGCTGTGACGCGACAAGGATCAACCCTTCGCCCTGGGGAATGGAGCGGGACGCCGCGACCGGTGATCTTGTCCTGCCTCAACGCCGGACCGGAAAGTAATCGGGCGCTGCCCCGAAAGGCAATTATCCGTAAGGACTGTCACCCGAACGGCCCCACCGCCGCGCCCTTGCGTGCACGCACTGCTGCTATGCGCAGTCGATATCCGGCCGGGTGCCCTTGATGTCCGCGGGCGTGCCGTCCGGGTCGAGGTGCGCCAGCGCCCGGGACACGGTGCGGGCCACCTGCGCCGCGGCCGGCAGCGACATGTGGCCGAGACCGGGCACCAGCACGTTGTCCGCGACCAGGTCGGGGTGCTCGATCCTGGCGCTGGTCTTGGGGTAGATGAGCTGGTCGAGGTCGCTCCAGACGGCCAGGAACCGGGTCCGGCAGCCCGGCGCCGGCTCGGCCAGCTCGGCGATCACGTCCGAGTCCGGCCGCAGCTGCCGGCACAGCCGCAGCGGCAGCACCCTGGCCACCAGCTGGGCCGCCACCGTGCCGCCGTGCGGGGCGCCGAGGGTGACCAGGGTGTGCACCCGGGCGTCGCCGGCCTGTCGCTGGACGTAGTAGCGGGCGACCACGCCGCCGAGCGAGTGCGCCACCACGTGCACGCGCTCGTACCCGGTCTCGCGCGCAGACCTGCTCGACCGTCCGGCCGAGCTCGGCCGCAGCCGCGCGGACGTCCGAGGTGAACACGCTGTAGTTGACGGTCCGCACCTGGCCGAACCCGCAGCGCCGCAGCGAGCGGCGCAGCAGCGTGAAGATCGACCGGTTGTCGACCATCCCGTGCACGAGCAGCACCGGGGTGGCGGCCGCCGCGGCGTCGTGCGCGAGCAGGCCGCGGTGTTGCGGGGACAGGTCGTCGATCCGGCGCGGGTGCTGCCTGCCGTCGGTCCGCTCGGGCCGGAAGCCGAGCGGGTAGAGCGCGGCATGGGCGGCCACCCAGGCCAGCTCGGTGCCGACGCCGCGCAGGCCGGCCGGCGAGGCGAGCCGGCGCAGGCCGCGCGAGGCCGCCCGACCGGTGTCGCCGACGCGCACAGCCATGACCCGCCTCGCTCGCTTCTCCCAGGAATTCCCGCATACCCAGACCATGGTGTCGATAGCCCGAAACCGGGGGGTCACGCGCCCGTCACGGTCGTGGTACGGCTCCGGTACGGCGGGCCGACCGGGCGAAGTCGGGGTTCGGGCCGGTCTCTTGCTAGCGTCGGCGCCCGTGAGCACGCCCAGGAAGACGGCCGCCAAGCCCGGTGGGGGCGCCGGGTCCACGCCGTCGGCGCGCAAGACAGGGTCCAAGACAGGGTCCAAGACAGGGTCCAAGACGGGGTCCAGTCCCGCGGCCAAGACCGGGTCCGGGAAGGCCGGTGCCGCCGGGAAGCCGGCGGCCGGGAAGGCCGGCCGGCCGGTTCCGCCGCCGCCCGGGCCGGGCCTCGTCGTCGGCTCCGTACCGGCGCTGGCCCGGATCGCCGGCGCGGTGGCGGTGCTCGCGGCGGTCCTGCTGATGATCGCGCCCGCGTTCCCGCTGGCCCGCGCCGGCGGCGTCGACCTCGGCGGGCCCGGCAACGTCTGGGCGTTCGTGCCGCCGCTGCCGCTGGCCGCGGCCGTCGCGGCCGGTGGCGTGCTTGCCCTGCGCGGCCGGCTGCCGCGGCTCGGCCTGGCCGTGCTGTTCCCGGCCGGCACGGTCGCGGCCGGGCTGCTGCTGCAGGACGCCGCGCTGCTGCGCACGGGCAGCCACGGCACGACCGACCTGCCGCTCGGCATCGGCACCAGCGCCCGGTACGAGGTGGGCCCCGGCCTGGTCACGGCCGTGCTGGCGTACGGCGTGCTGGTCGCCGCGGCGCTGCTGGCCACCGTCGCCTGGCCGCGCACGATCATGGAGGACACCGGCGATCTCGACCCGCGCCGGCCCCGGCTGGCCGCCTGGGGTCTGGCCGTCGGCGTGCTGACCGCGCTGGTGCTGGGGATGGCGCCGTACTCGTCGTCGATCGGGTCCGGCGCCCCGACCTGCCGGAGCGGCACGGGCTCGACCTGCTGGCGGGCCGCGGTGGTCGCGCTCGGCGCCGCCGTCTGGGCGGTCGTCGCGGCGACGCTGCGGCCCCGGCTCGCGGTCGTCGGCGCGTACGCCGGGCTGGCCGCCGCGCTGCTGTCGATCGGCCTGTCGATCGCTCTGCTGGTGGCCCGCTCGCCGGCGCTCGGCACCAGTGCCGGCGGGGTCGGTGTATTGCTGGCCGCGCTGGCCGCGGCGGTCCTCGGGCTGGTCACCGCGCGGATCGGACGGCCGGCCGGGAAGGCCTAGTGCCCCGCACTAGAGTGACGGCGTGAGCGGGCGCATCCGGGTCGTGGTCGCCAAGCCCGGCCTGGACGGGCACGACCGCGGGGCCAAGGTGGTCGCCCGGGCGCTGCGGGACGCGGGCATGGAGGTCGTCTACACCGGCCTGCACCAGACCCCGGAGCAGATCGTCGAGACGACGATCCAGGAGGACGCCGACGCGGTCGGCCTGTCGGTGCTGTCCGGCGCGCACATGACGCTGTTCGCCCGGGTGCTCGAGCTGCTGCGCGAGCGCGGCGCCGACGACGTGGTGGTCTTCGGCGGCGGCATCATCCCGGCCGACGACTTCGGCCCGCTGGCCGAGCTCGGTGTGGCGAAGATCTTCACCCCGGGCGCGACGACCACCGAGATCGTCGACTGGGTGCGCGAGCACGTGGCCGGCCAGCCGGTCTGAGCCGGGCCGGACTCAGCCGGGCCGGACTCAGCCGGACCTGACTGGCCCAGTCGGACGCGGCGGGCTCGTCGGGCTGGCCCGGCTCAGTCGGGGTCGGCCCGCCAGAGCTGCACCGACAGCGCGGCCAGCCCGGTCGCCGGGTGCCTGAGCTCGCGCCGCTGCTCCTCGGTGTCCAGGTCGACGATCTGCCGCCGCGGCTTGCCGGTCAGCCCCGGCAGCGGCTCACCGGACTCCGCGACCAGCACCGGGCGGCCGCCGGCCGCCCGCACCCTGGCCACGACCTCGGCCACCTGGGCCCGGGTGGCCACGTCGTCACTGCCGTCGCCGGGCACCCCGAACGCCGGCACGTCGCAGACCTCCCGCAGCACCGCGGTCCACTCCTGCCGGCTGCGGGCGTCGACCAGCAGCGCGACCTCGCCCGGCGCGAACGCGGCGCACGCGGTGTCGACCGCCTGCGGCTCGCCGGCCTCGGTCCGGCTCAGCGCCAGGTGCCGTGAGCCGTACGCCGCCGGCACGAGGACGAGCACCAGCCCGAGCGCGAGCGCCGGCCGGCCCCAGCGCCTGGTCGCGGCCGCCACCGCCCAGACCGCCAGCAGCGCGACGACCGGCAGCACGGTCGGCACCAGCCGCCGGTCCGCCCAGGGGTGGTCCGGGGTGATGCCCGGGCTCCACAGCACCGACAGCGCCGAGACCACGGGCAGGCCGAGGCCGAGCACCCAGCGGGCGGCGGTGGTGCCGCTGACCGGGTCGCGCCGGCCGAGCACCGCATACCGGGTCAGCAGCGCGAGCGCCGCGCCGGCCAGCACCAGCGTCGGCCAGCCGGTGTACCAGCTGACCCAGGTCACGGAATCCTCGGCGTAGTTGCGGTTGCCGTCGACGGGCAGCACGCCCTGGGCCCGCTGCAGGCCCTCGATGAACCGGACGCTGCCGCCGGTGCCGAGGCCGACGTACCAGAGCGGGCGGCTGACCAGCGCGACCAGCCCGACCACGACAGCGCCGGCGGCCGCCGTGCCGACCCAGGGCGGCGGCGGCCTGGCCGGCAGCCAGCGCCGGCCGGCCAGCACGCCGACCAGGCAGACCGCGATCAGCAGCACGCCGAGGTAGACGGCCATCTTCACCAGCGAGCGCAGATCGTGGACGTACGGATAGGTCGGGCCGAGCGCGTCCACCACCCCGTACGCGGCTCCGGCGACGGCGCCGAGCGCGAGCGGCCACCAGCACGGGTTCCGGCGCAGCGCCAGCCAGCCGACCACCGGTACCAGCAGGGCCAGGTCGCGGACCGCGTCGATGCGGACCAGCAGCCCGAGCCCCATCAGCAGGCCGGCCAGCCCGGCCAGCCAGCGGTGCGTGCCGGCGACCGCGTCGAGCAGCAGGCACAGCGCGGCGAGCATGAGCAGCTGCGCCAGCGGCTCGCTGTACGTCGAGCGGAACGTCAGCATCATCGGCAGCGTCAGCGCGAGCGCCGAGCGCGGCGACCGGGGCCCAGCGCGGGCCGACCAGCCGGGCGGCCAGGCCGCCGAACGCGAGCAGCGCGCAGCCGCCGATGAGCGCCGGCACCAGCAGCATCGCGGTCCAGCCGCCGACCCAGCCGAACGGCGCCAGGGTCAGCCCGGTGCCGGACATGAACTGCGCGGCCAGCCGGTCGCCGGTGGGGTAGAGCGCCTGCGCGGTCGCGGTGACGAGCTTGTCGCTGCTGCCGCCGATCCAGTGCAGCTGGGCCGGGATGCTCAGCCCGCCGGAGTCCGCGATCCAGCGGCCGAACAGCGCGTACACGGCCGAGTCGCGGCGCAGCACCACGTGCCCGGACGCGAACACCCCGGTGAAGACGGCGAAGCCGACCGCGACCGCGCCGGTGCCGAGCACCGACCACCACGGCGTGTCCGGCACCGCCGGCAGCCGGCGGGCGGCCAGCCAGACCAGCGCGGCCACCGCCGCGAACGCCGGCACGGCCAGCAGCGGCGTCGCGTGCCCGGCGTACGCGAGCGGGTAGGTGGCCAGCAGCCAGGCGGCGACGGCCAGCGCCGGGGCGACCGAGGCGACGGCGAGCACCATGCCGGGGTCGACCCGGCGGGAGCGCGGCAGGTCGCCCGGCGCGACCGAGGCGTCCGCGACCGGGGCGACCGGCGTGATGTCGACCCCCACGGGTCCGCAGACTAGAGCCGGGGGCTGGGCACGCTCGCACGGGGACGTTCGGGCGAGCCTGTGACGGACGCGACGCGCCCGGTCCGGGCGCCGGTGGATACCCTCCCGGGCGGGACCTCAGGGCGCCCGCGACGCGGCGTGGCGAGTGGTGCCCTCGGCGTGGAGGGATGAATTTCGTGGACCTGTACGAGTACCAGGCGAAGGAGCTCTTCGCCGCGCACGGCGTGCCCGTGCTGCCGGGGGAGGTGGCCGACACCCCCGAGCAGGCGAAGGCCGCCGCCGCCAGGATCGGCAGCAGCCGTGGTGGTGAAGGCCCAGGTGAAGACCGGTGGCCGGGGCAAGGCCGGCGGCGTCAAGCTGGCCGCCGACGCCGACGAGGCGGCGGAGAAGGCGGCCGCGATCCTCGGCCTGGACATCAAGGGCCACGTGGTCCGCCGGGTGCTCGTCACCGAGGCCAGCGACATCGACGACCGAGTACTACGTGTCGTACCTGCTCGACCGGGCCAACCGGACGTACCTGGCGATGGCCTCGGTCGAGGGCGGGATGGAGATCGAGCAGCTCGCGGTCGAGCGGCCGGACGCGCTGGCCCGGGTGCCGGTCGACCCGATCGACGGGGTGGACGCGAGGCCAAGGCGGCCGAGATCGCCGACGCCGCCGGCTTCCCGGCCGACGTGCGGCGACCAGGTGATCGACGTGCTGGTCAAGCTCTGGGACACGTTCACCGCCGAGGACGCGACGCTGGTCGAGGTCAACCCGCTGGTGAGGACGCCGAACGGCCAGGTCGTCGCGCTCGACGGCAAGGTCACCCTGGACGACAACGCGGCCTTCCGGCACGCCGAGACGGCCGCCCGGTTCGAGGACACCGCGCGCCGCCGACCCGCTGGAGCAGAGGGCCAAGGAGAAGGACCTCAACTACGTCAAGCTCGACGGCGAGGTCGGCATCATCGGCAACGGCGCCGGCCTGGTGATGTCCACCCTCGACGTCGTGGCGTACGCGGGGGAGCGGCACGGCGGGGTGCGCCCGGCCAACTTCCTCGACATCGGCGGCGGCGCCTCCGCCGAGGTGATGGCCAACGGGCTGGAGATCATCCTCGGCCGACCCGTCGGTCCGGTCGGTGTTCGTCAACGTCTTCGGCGGCATCACCGCCTGCGACGCGGTCGCGAACGGGATCGTCCAGGCGTTCCGGCTGCTCGAGCCGCGCGGCGAGGCGGTCACGCTGCCGCTGGTCGTCCGGCTGGACGGCAACAACGCCGAGGAGGGCCGGCGGATCCTCACCGAGGCCGCGCTGCCCGGCCTGGAGCAGGTGGACACGATGGACGGCGCCGCGGAGCGCGTCGCGGAGCTGGCGGGAGCACGCTGATGTCGATCTTCCTCGACGAGAACTCCAGGATCATCGTCCAGGGCATGACCGGCTCGGAGGGCATGAAGCACACCCGCCGGATGGTCGCCTCGGGCAGCGAACATCGTCGGCGGGGTCAACCCGCGCAAGGCCGGCGAGCAGGTCGACGGGATCCCGGTGTTCGGCTCGGTCGCCGACGCGGTCAAGGAGACCGGCGCGGACGTGTCGGTGGTGTTCGTGCCGCCGCGGTTCGCGAAGGCCGCGGTGGAGGAGAGCATCGACGCCGCCGTGCCGCTGGTCGTGGTCATCACCGAGGGCATCCCGGTGCACGACACCGCGTCGTTCTTCACCCGCGCGCAGCGGTCCGGGACGACCCGGCTGATCGGGCCCAACTGCCCCGGGCTGATCACGCCGGGCAGGTCCAACGCCGGCATCATCCCGGCCGACATCACCAGGGCCGGGCGGATCGGGCTGGTCTCGAAGTCGGGCACGCTGACCTACCAGATGATGTACGAGCTGCGCGACATCGGCTTCTCCACCGCCGTCGGCATCGGCGGCGACCCGGTCATCGGGACCACCCACATCGACTGCCTGGCCGCGTTCCAGGACGACCCGGAGACCGACGCGATCGTCATGATCGGCGAGATCGGCGGCGACGCCGAGGAGCGGGCGGCCGACTTCGTCAAGGCCAACGTGACCAAGCCGGTGGTCGGCTACGTGGCCGGGTTCACCGCGCCGGAGGGCAAGACCATGGGTCACGCCGGCGCGATCGTGTCCGGCTCGGCCGGCACCGCCGCGGCCAAGCAGGAAGCGCTGGAGGCGGCCGGCGTCCGGGTCGGCGAGACGCCCAGCGAGACCGCGCGGCTGGTGCGGGAGAGTCGTCAGCGGCTGACCGCCCCGTGGCGGGCTTGGACCGGGCGCCCGGCGGGTAGGGTGTCGGCCGGTTCGAAGCCGTCTCCTTCGAGAGGATGTCCATGAGCGGGTACGGGATGCCCCAGGGTCCGACGCCGGGGTCGCCGCGGTCCGGCCGCTCCGGGCCGGCGCTGCCGGTGCTCGAGCTGGTCGGGCTGGGGCTGGCCGTGCTGGCCTTCATCGTCGCCTTCCTGCCGTGGGCGAAGCCGGAGTGCGGGTTCCGGACGGGCTGGAGTCCGTCGACAGCGGAACGGGTGGAACCTGGCGCTGCCCACGGTCGCGACCGTCGCTGCTGCTGGTCGCGGCGTGCTGGTCGCGGCGCCGCTGCTGACCAGGGCCGCGCCGGCGGTCGCGGACGGCGACGGGGTCGGCACGGCCGCCTCGCCGGTGCCGGCGCTGCTCGCCTGCTGGCCGCGGTGCATGCTGGTCTGCGACGCTGACCGGCGGCGAAATCCTCGGCGGCGACGTCGACCCGCGGCATCGGCGCCTGGCTCGGCCTGGTGGTCGGGCTCGGCACCGCGGCGGTGCTGGTGCTGTCCTGGCTGCAGCGCACCGGCCGGATCGAAGCAGGCGCCGGCCGCCGGCCCGTCCACTGGAGCGCAGGGCCAGCCGCAGGGCTGGGGCCAGCCCAACGGCGGCTACCAGCAGCCGCAGGGCTATGGCCAGCCCACCGGCCAGCCGAGCGGGCCGCCGATGGGCCAGCCGCAGCCGCCCTCGTACGGGCAGCAGCCGTCGTACGGGGCGCCGGGTGGCTACCCCGGTCCGTCGACCGGCGGGCAGCCGGCCCAGCAGCCGTACGGGCAGGAGCAGTACCCGCCGCAGACCGGCGGGCTACCCCGAGCCAGGGCGGCGGCTACAACCCGCAGGGCTGACCCCGGCGTCGCTCGGCGCGCCTGCCCTGGACCAGGGGCGGTGCGATGTAAGAGTGGGTCGCCGTGACGGACGTGCGGCGGCGAGCCGGTGCAGCGCCCCGGCGGTCCCCGGCGGTCCGGCCGTCGGTGGTGCTGCACGGCGGCCTGGTCGCCGCCGCCGCGGTCCTGTCCGGACTGGCCACGCTGGCCGCCGTGGTGCTGGTCGCCTGGGTCGCGGACGCCGGCCCGGCTCGACCGGCGCCGACGCGCTCCGGGCCGCCGCCGACGCCTGGCTGCTCGCCCACGGCGGCGGGCTGACCGTTCCGGGCGGCGACGTCCGCGGCATCCCGCTCGGGCTGACCGTGCTGGCCGCGGTCGTGCTGCACCGGGCCGGAGCGTCGCTGGCCCGCGCGGTCGAGGTGCCGGACCTGCGCGCCGCCGGCCGGGCCGTCGCCGCGCTGGCCGTGCCGTACGCGCTGCTGGCGGCGGCGATCGCGAAGGTCGCCGCGACCGGGACGGCGGCCTCCTCCGCGCCGCTGGCCGGCATCGGCGCGCTGCTGCTGGCCGGGCTGGCCGGCGGCCGCGGCGTGCTGCGGGCGGCCGAGCTCGGGCCGGCGCTGGCCCGGCGGGTGCCGGCCTGGCTGCCGGCGGTCGCCCGGGCGGTGCTGGCGCGGCGTCGGCGCGCTGGTCGCGGCCGGGCTGGCGCTGCTGCTGGTCGCGCTGGTCTGGCACGCCGGCACGTTCGCGGAGCTGGTCGGCGCGCTGCGGCCCGGGTTCGTCGGCGGCGTGATCCTGCTGCTCGGCTGCGTGCTGCTGCTGCCCAACGGCGCGCTCTGGGCGGTGGCGTACGCGGCCGGGCCCGGGTTCGCGGTCGGCGCCGGCACCGGGATCTCGCCGTTCGGGGCGACGCTGGGGCCGGTGCCGGCGTTCCCGCTGCTGGCCGCGTTGCCCGGGAGCGGCACGCCGGCGCCGGCGGTGCGGGCGGCGCTGCTGCTGCCGGTGCTGGCCGGCGTGCTGGCCGGGTGGGTGGTGGGCCGGCGGCTGCCGGCGGCGACCGGGCCCGGCCGGCTGCCGGCGCTGCTGACCGGCCGGGTCGCCCGGCCGGCCGGGTACGGGCTGCTGGCCGGCGGGCTGGTCGCGCTGGTGACGGCGGCGCTGGCGGTGCTGGCCGGCGGCGCGCTCGGCCCGGGCTACCTGGCCGCGGTCGGGCCGTCGCGGCTGGCAGGTCGCGGCCGCGCTGGCGGTGGAGGTCGGCGTCCCCGCGGCCGTCACCGCCGTCCTGGTCCCGGGCCCGGGACCCGGCTCCGGCCACCGACCGGCCGGCCACGCGCTCCGCCGGCCGACGTCGCCGGGGGCGGCCCGACCCGGAGACCAGCCTCGGCCGCCAGGCGCACGGCGGCCGAGCCGAGGCCGACCGGCGGACCGGCCGGACCGGGGACGACGGGACGTCGGAGGACGGGCCGGAGCCGCCGGAGGCCGACGCCGGACCCGTCCGGCTGACCTGCGCGCCGGTCAGGCCTCCGGGCGGTGGTAGTCGAAGAAGGCCCGCTTCTTGATCAGGTCGGCCACGTCGCCCGGGACCTGGGACTCCCAGACCTCGTCGCCGGCCGCGATCCGCTTGAGCACGTCCCGGCTCAGGATCGGCAGGTAGTCCGGCTTGTAGTTGTCCAGGTCGACGAAGCTGCCGCGTCCGTTGAGGTAGTCGTACAGCGGCTGCAGCTCGGGCTCCACCCGGACGGTGTCGACGGTCACCACCTCGCCGTCGCGGAGCATCGGGTAGATGTAGAGCTTGAGCTCGTTCTTGAACATCCGGCCGAAGCTCTCCAGGATCCCGCCGGGCATGTGCGCGTAGTTGCTCTCCTTGAACACGTCGGCCAGGCTCGGCACGCCCATGACGATCCCGATCCGGCCGTCGGTGCGGTCGAACAGATACTGCGCCAGCCGGTGGTACTCCACGTAGTCGCTGATCAGGGTGGTCAACCCGCAGGCCGCGAGCAGGTCGGCCCTGGCCAGGAAGTCGCGTCGGTTCACCGTGCCGCCGGTCGCGGTCGCCATCAGGTTGGCCATGGTGAGCTCGGTGAGCAGCAGCACCTCGCGCTCGGCCACGGCCGGGTCCTGCTCCAGCTTGGCCAGCGCGGACTGGAGCATGTCGATGTTCACCACGTCGGGGGCCGGAAGCTGCCCCGCTCGACCAGGACCGCCCGCTTGCGCAGCGCCTCGCTGGGTTGCAGCACGTCGCCGTCGGGGCCGAACATCGCCACCCCGGACAGTCCGAGCTGGACCAGCTTGAGGGCCATCAGCCGGTTGTCCACCGACCGGAACTCGATCCCCCTGAACTGGATCATGTCGATCTCGATCCGGCCGGTGGTCAGCCGGTCCAGCAGGTTCTCGATCATGACCTCGGGCTCGTGATGGTGGAAGAACGCCCCGTGCAGCAGGTTGACCCCGACGATCCCCAACGCCTCCTGCTGCAGCGACGCCTCGGCGTCGAGCATGCGTACGTGCAGCACGATCTGGCTCGGCTCGTCCCGGACGTGCGACTGGAACTTCACCCCGATCCAGCCGTGGCACTCGTTGCCGCCGCGGTAGCTGCGGGCCACCACGGTGTCGGCGAAGGCGAAGAACGCGTTGGCGTCGCCGCGGGTGTCGTCCAGCCGCTCCAGGTTCAGCTGGAACTCGTGGTCGAGCATGGCCTGCAGCCGGCTGCTCGACACGTACCGGCCGGACCGGCCGTAGACGGCATCGCTGACGGCCATGTCGTACGCGGAGATCGTCTTGGCGACCGTGCCGGCCGCCCCGCCGGCCTGGAAGAACCAGCGCGCGACCTCCTGGCCGGCGCCGATCTCCGCGATCGTGCCGTACCACCTCGGGTCGAGGTTGATCCGCAGCGCCTTCTGCAGTGTGTCGGCAGCAACCTCCACCGTGACCACTCCCGTCCGCCGTCGGCCCCCCGGGGAAGTCTGACGTGTCGCCGGCCCCGCGCGCACCCCCGAGTCGGTGCCCACCGGCGCCGCCAGGGCCTGGCTCCCGGGCCGGGCCGGACACCCTAGGCTGCGCAGCGTGTCCGCCCGACTCGTCGTCCTCGCCTCCGGCACGGGCAGCACGCTGCAGGCGCTGCTGGATGCGGTCGCGTCCGGCGAGCTCCCGGCCGAGGTCGTCGCGGTCGGCTCGGACCGGCCGGGCTGCCCCGCGCTGGCCCGGGCCGAGGCCGTCGGCGTGCCCACCTTCGCCCTGCCGCTGTCCGAGTTCGCCGACCGCGCGCAGTGGAACCTGGCCTTCGCCCGCGCCCTCGCGCCGCTGGCGGCCCGACCTGGTCGTCTGCGCCGGCTTCATGCGGGTCTTCGCGCCGTCGGTGGTGCACCGGTTCCGGATCGTCAACACGCACCCGGCGCTGCTGCCGGACTTCCCCGGCGCGCACGCCATCCGGGACGTGCTGGCGGCGGCCGTGCCCACCACCGGCGTGACCGTGCACTGGGTCGACGACGGCGTCGACACCGGACCCGTGCTCGCCCAGCAACCCGTCGACGTGCTTCCCGGCGACGACGAGGACAGCCTGCGCGAGCGCATCCAGGCAGTCGAGAAACCGCTGTACGTCGCCACGATCCGCCGGCTGCTGAAGGAGCTGCCCGAGATGAGCCGGATTCCCGTACGCCGGGCGCTGGTCAGCGTGTCGGACAAGACCGGGGTGGCCGAGCTGGCCCAGGGCCTGCACGCCGCCGGCGTCGAGCTGGTCTCGACCGGCAGCACCGCGGCCCGGATCGCCGAGGCCGGCGTCCCGGTCACCGCGGTCGAGGACGTCACCGGCTTCCCGGAGATCCTCGACGGCCGGGTCAAGACGCTGCACCCGCACGTGCACGCCGGCCTGCTGGCCGACCCGCGCGACCCGGCCCACGCGGCGACCCTGGACGAGCGCGAGATCGAGCCGTTCCAGCTGCTGGTCGGCAACCTCTACCCGTTCCGGCAGGCGCTGGCGGCCGGGATCCGCGGCGACGAGCTGGTCGAGCAGATCGACGTCGGCGGCCCGGCGATGATCCGGGCGGCGGCGAAGAACCACGCCGGGCGTGGCCGTCGTCGTCGACCCCGGCGGATACGACCTGGTGCTGGCGGCGGTCCGCTCAGGCGGGTTCGACGACGAGCAGCGCCGCCGGCTGGCCGCGGCCGCGTTCGCGCACACCGCCGCGTACGACACCGCGATCGCGACCTGGATGAACGACGAGCTGGCCCCGGACCCGGAGTGGTGGCCGCGGTACGCCGGGCTCGCGCTGGAGCGCGCGGCGGTCCTGCGCTACGGCGAGAACCCGCACCAGAAGGCCGCGCTCTACGTCGACCCGGCGGTCGCCGGCGGGCTGGCCGGCGCCCGCCAGCTGGCCGGCAAGGAGATGTCGTTCAACAACTACGTGGACGCCGACGCCGCGTACCGGATGGTGTCGGACTTCGCCGACCCGGCCGTCGCGGTGGTCAAGCACTCCAACCCGTGCGGGATCGCGGTCGGCGCGCCGGACGCCGCCGACCCGGTCGCGGACGCGCACCGCAAGGCCAACGCCTGCGACCCGGTGTCCGCGTTCGGCGGGGTGATCGCGGTCAACCGGCCGGTCACGGTGGCGATGGCCGAGCAGGTGGCCGAGGTGTTCACCGAGGTGCTGGTGGCGCCGGGCTTCCTGGAGGGCAGCCTGGACGTGCTCACCGCCCGCAAGTCGCTGCGGCTGCTGGTGGTCGCCGGGCGCCCGGCCGGCCGGGGTGGAGTTCCGCGAGATCAGCGGCGGCGTGCTGGCCCAGCAGGCCGACCGGCTGGACGCGCCGGGCGACGACGCGGCCGCCTGGCGGCTGACCGCCGGCGAGCAGGTGGACGAGCGCACGCTGGCCGACCTGCTGTTCGCCTGGCGGGCGATCCGCGGGGTGAAGTCCAACGCGATCCTGCTCGCCCGCGACCGGGCCAGCGTCGGGGTCGGCATGGGCCAGGTCAACCGGGTCGACGCGGCCCGGCTCGCGGTGCAGCGGGCCGGCGACCGGGCGGCCGGTGCGGTGGCGGCCTCGGACGCCTACTTCCCGTTCCCGGACGGGCTGGAGGTGCTCGCCGAGGCCGGGGTGCGCGCGGTGGTGGAGCCGGGCGGGTCGGTCCGCGACCCCGAGGTGATCGCCGCGGCCGAGGCGGCCGGGATCTCGCTCTACCTGACCGGGACGCGACACTTCGCCCATTGACCCGGTTTTTACCAAAGGCGTAGTCTGCCCGACGTGTCGGGTTTCCAGGTGGGTGTCGGCGCGTTGTCGGCGCCGGCCCAGCGGCTGAAGCAGATCTCCGCCGACCTCGGCTCGGCCCGGTCCGGCGCGGGGACGGCGGCGGCCAGCGCGCGCGGCGCGGCCGGCGACCCGCGGGTGGCCTCCGCGGCCGAGGCGTTCGGCGCCGGGGTCACCGCGGTGCTGGGCGCGCTCGGCGACGACGCCGGGCTGCTGGCCGACAAGGTCCAGCAGGCCGGCGTCACGTACGAGGCCGTCGACCGCCGAGCCGTCCCGGCCCGATGAGCGCGCGCGAGGAGCGCGCGGGCAGGGCGCGCGCGGGGAGCGGCCATGAGCGCGGCGGACGAGTTTCCGCTGCCGCCCGGTGATCCGGGGGCGCTGAAGGCGGCCGGCGGCACGTTGCAGGACGTCTCGACCGACCTGTCCGCGATGGGCACCCGGATCGGCCGCGAGCAGGCCGGGATGGCCGCGGCCTGGCAGGGCGACGCCGGCGCCGCCGCCGGCACCGAGACCGGCACCCTGGCCACGATCACGACCGAGAAGGGCGGCCGGGTCGGCGACGGCGCGAGCGCGCTGTCGGACTACGGCATCGGCGCTGGAGACCGCGGTCGCGGAGGTCACCGCGATCCGCCGGCAGGCCGACCAGGCCGAGATCGACGCCCGGTCCGAGGCGGCCCGGTCCGGCCAGGGCCTCCCGTACGACGCCCGGCAGGCGATCTACACCAGCATCCGGTCGCAGGCGCTCGACCCCGCTGCGGATGCACTACCGCTCGGTGATCGAGACGCTCGACCGGGCCGCGGGCACGGCCGCCGGGCGGCTCACCGCCGCGGTGCCGGAATACCGCTCGGGCCTGACGCCGGGCCAGCTCTCGCTCGCCGCCCGGGACGCGGTGGCGCTGCGGCTGCCGAGCGTGCTCAAGCAGGACGGGCAGGACCGGGCCCGCGACCTGGCGGCCCAGCTGCAGCCGCTGCTGGAGCACGGCAAGCAGATCCCGGCCGCGCTGCTGGCCGAGCTGGAGGCGGACAAGGACAACCCCTGGTTCGCCAAGACGCTGCTGGAGACGCTCGGCCCGCAGGCGCCGAACTGGGCGATGCTGGTGATGGAGGGCAACGGCTTCCCGCGCGACTACAACCAGCGGGTCATCACCGACTTCGGTCAGCTGCTGGCCCTGTCCACCCGGCAGGTGGACGACGCCAGGCTCTCCGACTCGTACGTGCGGGAGTTCCTGAAGCCGCTCGACGAGCACAACGGGGTCGGCCTGCAGTACGCCTGGCACCTGGGCAACCTGCTGCACTTCGGCGGCACGTTCGGCACCGGCTTCCTGCAGCAGGCCGGCGACAAGCTCTACGCGCTCGACAAGGAGGGCGCGGACAGCGAGATGTACACGATGGTCGGCGGCTGGACGAACCGCCCGCTGACCGACGAGCTGGTCCCCGACGATGCGATGGAGGCGTACTTCGACGCGGTCGCCAAGGACGCCGACGCGGCCCGGGTGTTCTTCGCCGGCCACGCCGACCGGCTGCAGTACTACCTGGCCGACCGGCGCACCGACGACTACCTGGGCGACGGCGGCGACGCGCTGGGCAAGGCGCTGGAGGCGGCGACCTCCGTGCACGACAGCGGGTTCCGCGGCCAGGGCTCGGCCCAGGTGACCAGCGACCTGGTGCACCTGCTCGGCTCCCAGGACCACGACTTCCTCGCCGACCACGACCGGGCCGCGGTGCTGCCGCACGTGGCCGACATCCTCAACTGCTACCGCGAGGACGTGTACTACTCGCTGTCCCGCACCGACTACGGCGGCGCCGCGACCACCGCGCCCCGGCTCGGCCAGCCCGAGCTCGGCACCGGCGGCTGGGGCGTCGAGTTCTCCGCCGCCGACCTGGAGGGCACGCTGGCGCAGGTCGACCACGACTCCGAGGCGTACAAGTCCGTGGTCAGGGCGCAGCTGTCGGCGTCGGAGGAGTTCCTGCGGGACAAGCTGGCCGCCGCCCGGGCCGAGCCGCAGCGCCGCGACGAGCTGCTCCAGGCGTACGCGCGCGGGCACGGGCTGGTGCTCAAGGAGCTGTTCGACACGCACATCGACACCCAGGTCGCGATGGGCAAGCTCGAGGACGACCGCAACCTGCACGATCTGCGGGTGGCCGACGCGGTGTCCAGCTCGCTGCTGACGATCCTGCCGGCCTTCCCGCCCGCGGCGGTGCCGGCGACCGTGCTCAACGTGGGCAAGGCGGCCACGATGCCGTTCCTGTACGAGAGCGTCACCGGCGACTCGCAGGCCGCGGCCAACCGGTCGGCGTCGGTGGCCCAGGTCGACCGGTGGTACTCGGCGACGCTGACCACGATGGTGACGAACATGCAGGACGGTGGCGGGTTCGCCGGCACGCCGGCCGACGCCGGCAGCTGGATGTCCGCGCACGGGGTCGGCGCGGCGGACCGGTTCACCGACGGCAGCGGGCAGGTGCTCGACCCGGGCAGCATGACCGACGGGCAGAAGGCGGCGTACCAGCAGTGGCTGGCCGACCCGGAGAACGACGGCGTCCGGGTCGAGATGGTGAAGATCTTCACCGCGCTCGACGCGGCCGGCGGCCAGCAGCGCGGATGAGACACTGACCGGGTGAGTCATGCTGCGCCGCCCCGGCAGAGCAACGCCGGCCTGCGCGCGGTCGACCTGCGCAACCTGCCGATGCTGCTGGTGATCGCGCTCGGCACGACCGGCATCGCCTACTCCGCGGCGGTGCCCCGGCACTGGCTGCGCGGGGTGCTGCTGCTGGCGTTCGCCTGCGCGGTGGCCGGGGCGTTCCGGCTGCTGCTGCCGGTCCGCCAGGCCGGGCTGCTGGTGGTCCGCAGCCGGCTGACCGACGTGGTCTGCTACGTCGGTCTTGCGGTCGCGATCACCACGCTCGGGCTGGCCCTGCCGGCGTGACGAAGGACGCGTGAGGCGGCTGCGAACTGCGCCGAAACCGCCGAGTAATGTCCGGCTCATGACCACCCACCGCGTAACCCTCATCCCCGGCGACGGCACCGGGCCGGAGCTGACCGAGGCGACCCGCCGGGTGCTGGAGGCTGCCGCCGCGACGAGCGGCTCGTCGTTCGACTGGGACGTCCAGCAGGCCGGGGTCGACGTCATGGAGACGGCGGGGACCCCGCTGCCGCCGGCGACCCTCGAGTCGATCAAGCGCAACACGGTCGCCATCAAGGGCCCGATCACGACCCCGATCGGCACCGGCTTCCGCTCCGTGAACGTCGCGCTGCGGGCCGAGCTCGAGCTCTACGCGTGCCTGCGGCCGTGCAAGACCTACCCGGGCGTGCGGACCCGGTTCGACAACGTGGACGTGGTCATCGTCCGGGAGAACACCGAGGACCTCTACGCCGGCATCGAGTACGAGCACGACACCCCCGAGGCCGACAACGTCATCGACTACCTCAACGGCCTGCAGAAGAAGCAGATCCGGCCGCACTCGGGCATCTCGATCAAGCCGATCAGCGCGGAGGGCTCGGCCCGGATCATCCGCTACGCGTTCCAGTACGCGAAGGACAACGGCCGCGCGCGGGTGCACTGCATCCAGAAGTCCAACATCATGAAGTTCACCGACGGGCTGTTCCTGTCGACGTTCCGCGAGGTGGCCAAGGAGTTCCCGGACATCGAGCCGTGGGAAAACCTGGTCGACGCCACCTGCATGGGCCTGGTGCAGCGGCCCGAGGAGTGGGACGTGCTGGTGCTGCCCAACCTCTACGGCGACATCCTGTCCGACCTCACCGCGGGCATGGTCGGCGGTCTCGGCGTCGCGCCGGGCGCCAACATCGGCACCGCCGCCGCGGTGTTCGAGGCGACGCACGGCTCGGCCCCGAAGTACAAGGGCCAGAACAAGGTCAACCCGACCGCGATGATCCTGTCCGGCAAGCTCATGCTCGCCCACCTCGGCGAGGACGCGGCGGCGCAGCGGCTGGAGGACGCGGTGGCCGCGGTCATCGCCGAGG
This sequence comes from uncultured Actinomycetota bacterium, assembly GCA_963770145.1. Classification (GTDB taxonomy): domain Bacteria; phylum Actinomycetota; class Actinomycetes; order Mycobacteriales; family CADCTP01; genus CADCTP01. The sequence goes on from CAVYOJ010000016.1 coordinate 133,761, forward strand.
GCAAGTCGGTGACGTACGACATGAAGCCGACCCGGACCGACCCCAGCGCCGTCGGCACGAGCGAGTACGCGGACGCCATCATCGAGAAGCTGGAGGCCGCCAAGTGAGCCGACGAGGGAGTGAGCATCGCAGGGCCCCGAGCGGCCGAGCCCCGAGCGGCCGCCCGAGGAGCGGAGCGACCGACGAGGCGAACGAAGGGCAGCACGGTGAGCCGGTCCGGCAAGGTCTCCGTCGTCGGGGCCGGGTTCTACGGCTCCACCACCGCCCAGCGGCTGGCCGAGTACGACCTCTTCGAGGCCGTCGCGCTGGTCGACATCATCGAGGGCAAGCCGCAGGGCATCGCGCTGGACATCAACCAGTCCCGGCCGATCGAGGGCTTCGAGACCGCGCTGCTCGGCTCCAACGACTACGACGTGACCGCGGGCTCGGAGATCGTCGTGATCACCGCCGGCCTGCCGCGCAAGCCAGGCATGAGCCGGATGGACCTGCTGGAGACCAACGCGAAGATCGTCCGCGAGGTCACCGAGAAGGTCGTCGCGGCCTCGCCGGACGCGGTGATCATCGTGGTGTCCAACCCGCTGGACGAGATGACCGCGCTGGCCTCGCTGGCCTCCGGGCTGCCGAGGAGCCGGGTGATGGGTCAGGCCGGGATGCTCGACACGGCCCGGTTCTCCACGTTCGTGGCCGAGGAGCTGTCGGTCCCGGTCGGCTCGGTGACGACGCTGACGCTCGGCTCGCACGGCGACACGATGGTGCCGGTGCCCTCGGCCTGCACGGTCGACGGCAAGCCGCTGTCGGATCTGCTGCCGGCGGACCGGATCGAGGAGCTGGTCACCCGCACCCGCAACGGCGGGGCCGAGGTGGTGGCGCTGCTCAAGACCGGCTCGGCGTACTACGCGCCGTCCGCGGCCGCGGCCAGGATGGCTCGCGCGGTCAAGGAGGACTCCGGCGCGGTCCTGCCGGTCTGCGCCTGGGTCGACGGCGAGTACGGCATCTCCGGGGTCTACCTCGGGGTCGAGGCCGAGATCGGCGCCGGCGGGGTGAAGCGGGTGGTCGAGCGCGACCTCACCGACCCGGAGCGGGCCGCGCTCACCGAGGCCGCCGAGGCCGTCCGCGCCAAGCAGGCCGACGTCGCGAACATGTGAGCGGTAGGCCGCCCCGCCGGCCGCACCGACCTCCGGCGGGGCCAGGCGTCCCGCGGCCGGTGGGGTCCGGCGGCCGGTGGGGTCAGGCGTCCAGGCGGACCGGCATGAGCAGGGACCAGTCGGGGCGGTCGGGGACGCGGATGGCGAGCGGGGTGATCGGCTCGTCCAGCTCCAGGGTGAGCTGGGCGTGGTCGGCGAGGGCGTCGAGGAGGAAGTCGCGGTTGACGCCGACCCGGAGCACGTCGCCCTCGCCGCCGACGGTCAGCGCGCCGTCCGCGGCCAGCGTGAGCACGACGGTGTCGTAGTCGGCGCCGTCGTCGCGGCTGCGCCGGGTGGCCGGACCGGCGGCCAGCGCGGCCCGGAACGCCGGCACCGTCCACCGGAACGCGGTGCCGGGCCGGGGCCGGCTCCAGCCGCCGCCAGTCCGGGAACTCGTCCGGCACCGCCGGCGCGCGCACCGACCGGCCGCCGGCGGCGATCTCGACGGTGTCACCCGCACCGGTGATCGTGGCGTCGCCGTCGGCGCGGGCGAGCAGCGGGCGGGCCTCGTCGACCAGACCGACCGGCAGCACGAGCCGGCCGGCCCCGGCGGCGGCCACGGCCACGACCGCGAGCCGGTACCGGTCGGTGGCGACCAGCGTGCACCGTGTCGCCGGACGCGTCGAGCAGGACGCCGTGCAGGGCCGGCAGGGCGGGGTCGGTGCCGACGGCGTAGCGGACCGCGTCGAGGGCGGCGGCGAGCTCGGCGGCGGGGACGGACAGCGGCATGGCGGGCTCCGATCGGTCGAGGAGGGTACGGACCGCGGAGAGCTCCCGGCGGGCGGCGGCCAGGCCGTCCTCGAGCCGAGCCAGGTGCGCGTCGAGCACCGGCCCCGGGTCGGCGCCGGCCAGCAGCGCGCGCACCGAGTCCAGCGGCATCCCGACCCGGCGCAGCCGGGCGACGAGCCGGGCGGCCGTGACCTGGTCCGGTGCGTACCGCCGGTAGCCCGTGCGCGGGTCCACCGACGCCGGCACCAGCACGCCGGCACCGTCGTAGAACCGCAGCGCGCTGACCGGCAGCCCGGACAGCCGGGCGACCGTGCCGATCGGCAGCAGGGAGTCCTCCACGCCGGAGGACTCTGGTCCCTCGACCCGCTCGAGGGTCAACGGCCCGACCGGGCCCGGACCAGCTCGACGTTGGCCCGGCACACGTCGTCCCAGTCCGTCGGGGCCAGGCCGAGCTCCCGCTCGGTCGCCCTCGAGTCCAGCACGAACGGCCGGACGAACTGGTAGCGCGTCTCCTCCAGCTCCCGTACGACCGGGTTGACCAGCCCGACCGCCCGCAGCGCCAGGTGCGGCAGCGCGCGGACCCGGCACCGGTGGCACGCCGGCCGCGCGGCAGTGGTCCGCGACGGCCTCCCGTTGGGTACGTGGCGGGTTGGTCAGCGCGTGCCAGACCCGCCCGAGGGCCGGCTCGTGCCCGGCCGCCGCCACCAGCGTGCGGGCGACGTCGGGGGACCAGGTCCAGGAGTGCGGCTGGTCGGGATCGCCGATCACGCGCACCGGCCGGCCGGCGAGCGCCCGGGCCAGCACCCGGTCCAGCACCGACTGGTCACCGGCGCCGATGTAGTCCGAGGCCCTGACCTCGACCGCACGGATCCGCCCGGCCTGGTGCCGGGCCAGCATCTGCGCGGTCATCTCCGCCCGGACCCGCGCCTTCGGTCCCGCCGGCCGGTCCGGCTGGCCCTCCCGCATCGGCTCGGTCACCGGCCCGTACGGGTAGAGGTTGGCCGCCATGGCCAGCACCGCCCCGCTGGACTCGGCCGCCGCCAGCAGCGCCGCCGCGATCGGCGGCCACGCCTGCACCCAGCGGTCGTACGGCGGGTTGACGCAGTTGTAGATGACCGCCGCACCACGGGCCGCCGCGGTGAGCGCGGCCGCGTCGCCGGCGTCACCGCGGACCCGCTCGACCCCCGGCCGGTCCGGTCCGGCCCCGGACCTGGTCAGCACGACAACCTCGGCCCCGTCGGCGGCGAGCAGCTCGGCGACGGCGGTGCCGACCGAGCCGGCGCCGAGCACCAGGTGCCGGGCCGTGGTCATGGCCGGCAACCTACGCCGGCCGGCCGCTCAGGTCAGCTTGGCGCCGACCGCGAGCAGCTTGGCCCGGAAGTTCTCGTAGCCGCGGTCGAGCAGCGAGGCCCCGCTGATCGTCGAGGTGCCCTGCGCGGACAGCGCCGCCAGCACGTACGAGAAGCCGGCCCGGAGGTCGGGCACGTGCAGGTCGGTGCCCTGCAGCTTGGCCGGCCCGACGATGACCGCGGAGTGCCGGTGGTTGCGCGAGCCGAACCGGCACGGCGTGGAGCCGAGGCACTCGGTGAAGACCTGGATCTGCGCGCCGAGCGCCCGCAGCGCCTCGGTGTAGCCCAGCCGGTCCTCGTACACCGTCTCGTGCAGCACGGTGACGCCGTCGGCCTGGGTGAGCGCGGTGACCAGCGGCGGCTGCCAGTCGGTCATGAAGCCGGGGTGCACGTCGGTCTCGATGACCAGCGGCCGCGGCATCGGCCGCTCCCGCCAGAACGTGACCTCGCCGCCGTCGGAGGAGAACTCGAAGTCGCCGCCGGCCCGCCGGTAGACGTTCAGGTAGGTGGCCAGGTCGCCCTGCCGGACCCCGTTGACCGTGATCCGCCCGTCGGTGGCCAGCGCCAGGCCGGCCCAGGACGCCGCCTCCAGCCGGTCCGGGATCGCCGTGTAGTCGACCCCGCGCAGCTGGTGCACGCCGGTGACCTGGATCGACCGGTTGGGCCGCACGGTGATGAGCGCGCCCATCCGCTGCAGCATCCCGATCAGGTCCATGATCTCCGGCTCGACCGCGGCGTTGTTGAGCACCGAGTCGCCGGCCGCGACGACCGCGCCGAGCAGGAACTGCTCGGTCGCGCCGACGCTCGGGAACGGCAGGTCGATGACCGCGCCGCGCAGCCCGCCCGGCGCGGTGAGCTTGTAGCCGGTCTCGGTCCGCTCGGGTCGACGCGCCGAACGCGCGCAGCACCTCGAGGTGGTAGCCGACCGGGCGCTCGCCGATCGAGCAGCCGCCCGGCCGCCAGATCTCCGCCTGGCCGGTGCGGTGCAGCAGCGGCGCGCAGGTGAGCACCGGGATCCGGCTGCGCTCGTGGAAGACGGCCAGCTCGCCCTCGCCGGCGACGTGCACGTCCCGGGCGGTGATCGTGACCACGCCGGCGTGCGCGTCCGTGCTGGTGGTGGAGCCGAGCGCCTCGAGCAGGTCGGCGACGATGCCGATGTCCCGTACGAACGAGACGTTGCGGATGGTGACGGCCTGCTCGGTGAGCAGCGCCGCGACCATCAGCTTGGGGACCGCGTTCTTCGAGCCGCGCACGGGCACAGTGCCGTAGAGGGGGACTCCACCGGTGATGTGCAGCGTGTCGTCAACGCTCATCGAGCTGGGATCTCCGTTCGGTCGCTCCGGTCGGTGCGGGAGGGGCACGTCGTGCCGCAACCGCGTCCCCCGGAGTTGATGTTCCCGCCTCGGTCACATGACGCCGTACGGGCCCAGTGCGTTGCGTCCGTACGGCCGGTGAGACTACCCGGACCCCGGGGTTTCGCCGGGGAACCGGGGCCCCACTACCCTCCTGCGAGGTCTTCGGCGCGGGGAGACCGGACCGGGACACCAGGCGAGCTGAGGGGATCGATGACGCAGAGCACCCTGCCGGGCACCGGACCGTGGTCCTGGCTGGAGCCGGGCCTGTGGGTCTACCGCTCGCGCGAGCTCGACCTGCTGGGACAGGCGGACGGGCTGCTCGCCGACGCCGCTCCCGCGGCGCAGCAGGGCGGATCGGCGCTGCTGGAGGCGAAGCGCCGGCTGCACGCGGCCGGCGTCGGCGCGGCCACCGCGCCGGCCTCGGTCGGCGGCGGCGGCCACCGGTACGTGGTGCAGGTCGGGATCCAGTTCCTCGCCGGCTACCGGGACCTCACGCTGCGGGACGTCGCCCACGTGGGGCACGGCGCGCTGCTGGCCCAGGACCCGGAGCTGGCACGGCCGGACCGAGCTGGCCGCGGTGATCCGCGGCGCGCTGCTCGGCCTGGCCACCACCGAGCCGGCCACCGACCCGCAGGGCGAGGAGGAGCTGGCCGCGGTCACCACCCGCGCGGTGCGTACCCCGGACGGGTGGGAGATCAGCGGGCGCAAGGCCTGGGTGTCCCGGGTGCTGGAGGCGGACGCGTTCGTGGTCTTCGCCCGCAGCCCGGAGCACCTCGGCGCGTTCTACGTGCCGGCCGGCGCGGCCGGGCTGACCGCCGAGCCGGCGCCGCGGCCGGACGGCGGCGAGGCCGGCCGCGGCTGGTCCTGGGGCGACCTGGTGCTGGACAAGGTCAGGGTGCCGCCGACGGCGGTGCTCGGCGCGTCGGTCGGCGGCGTGGCGGTGTTCCGCCGGCATCTGGCCGACTACCGGCCGCTGGTCGCGGCGACGTGCCTCGGTGCGGCGGCGGCCGCGGTGGACGACTGGGTCGAGCGGGTGCTGGCCGCGCCGAACGCCGGCTCCGGGCTGCCCGACCGGGTGGTCGAGCGGCTCGGCGACCTGCGCGGGCGGGTGCTGCTCGCGCTCGGCGGGCTGTTCACCGGCGCGGCCGGGCCGGGCGCGGTCGACAGCTCCTGGTCGAAGATGGCCAAGGCCCAGTCGGTGAACACCGCGATCGAGGTCGTCCGCGCGGTCGTGCGCGCAGATGGAGACCGTGCCCGGCGGGGTGCCGGCCGACGCGCTGGCCGCGGTACGCCGGGTCCGGGCCGAGCTGACCGCGTTCGAGGCCGCGGACGGCGCCCGGGCGCCGCTGCTGCGCTCGGCCGGCGAGCGGTTCGTGCAGTACTCGGCGGCGATCCTGGACGAGATCTCGGAGCCGACCTCGACGATGCCGCGGCCCCGTCTGTCCGACTGATCCGGTTTAGCCCGCGGTTACCGGCTGTCCTACCAGTCGGTAGCCGGTCGTGACCGAGGGTTTCTACGCCGTCCCACGTTCAGTAGTCAAGACTTTACTTTCTGCCGAAGACCGAGCAAGCTCTGCCACCGAGCGAGGCGCTTCGGGAGCCGCCCGAACTGAGCCCGCCGACAACCTCATTCGGACTTCCCCGCGAGACGGGGGCGGCTTCCCAGTGCCGGGCCCGCCCCCGTCATCCAATTCTGCGCGCGCCGGGTGAGGGCACCGCCGGGAAGAAGCCGGGCTCCCCGAACCCGGCCCGGTCGTACGCGTCGGTGATCGCCGCCCGCACCGCGCCGACCCGGTCGACCGGCGCCAGCGCGAGCACGCAGCCGCCGAACCCGCCGCCGGTCATCCGGGCGCCGAGCGCGCCGGCCGCCTCGGCCGTCGCCGCGATGAGGTCGACCCGCGGCACGGTGATCTCGAAGTCGTCCCGCATCGAGGCGTGCGAGGCCGACAGCAGCGGGCCGATGTCCGCGACCCGGCCGGCGTGCAGCGCGGCCACCGTGCGCCAGCACCCGCGCGTCCTCGGTGACCACGTGCCGGGCCCGGCGCAGCAGCTCGCCGTCGAGCCGGTCCAGGTCGGCCTCGGTCGCGTCGCGCAGCGCCGGCACGCCCAGGATCCGGGCGGCCTGCTCGCAGGACCGGCGGCGGTCCGCGTACGGCGCCGTCGGTGAGCTGGTGCGGCGAGCGGCTGTCCACGCCGAGCACGGCCAGCCCGGCCGCGGCCGCGTCGAACGGGACCTGCTCGGTGGCCAGCGCTGCGGCAGTCCAGGAACAGCGCGTGCGCGTCCGTGCAGAGCAGCGAGGCCATCTGGTCCATCACGCCGGTCGGGGCGCCGACGAAGTCGTTCTCGGCCCGCCGGGCGAGCCGGGCCAGCGCCGGTGCGCTCGAGGCCGAGGCCGAGCAGGTCGTCGAGCGCGGCCGCGACCGAGCACTCCAGCGCGGCCGAGGAGGACAGGCCGGCGCCCTCGGGCACGTCGCCGTCCACGGCCACGTCGAACCCGCCGGCGACGTCGTGCCCGGCCTCGCCGAACGCCCACACCACCCCGGCCACGTACGCGGCCCAGCCGTCGACCCGGCCCGGCGTCAGGTCGGCCACCGGCAGGTCGGCGTCGCCGCGCTGGGCCGAGCGCACCGCCAGCACGCCGTCGGTGCGGGCGGACACCGCCGCGGTCGTCGCGTACGGCAGGGCGAGCGGCAGCACGTACCCGTCGTTGTAGTCGGTGTGCTCGCCGATCAGGTTCAGCCGGCCGGGCGCCCGCCAGCCGCCGGCCGGCGCCGGCGCTCGCTCATTGCCGGCCGGGACTGCTCGAACGCCCACGCGTCGGCGGCCATCTCGTCGACCGTCGGCTTGCGCGGCGTCCAGCCGAGCTCCTCCCGGATCTTCGCGCTGGACGCGACCAGCACGGCCGGGTCGCCGGGCCGGCGCGGGCCGACCTCGGTGGGCAGCGGGTGCCCGGTCACCCGGCGCACCGCCTCGACCACGTCGAGCACGGAGAACCCGGCGCCGTTGCCGAGGTTGTAGATCCGGTGCTCGCCGGCCGTGGCCGCGGCCAGCGCCAGCAGGTGCGCCTCGGCCAGGTCGTCGACGTGCACGTAGTCGCGGATGCAGGTGCCGTCCGGGGTCGGGTAGTCGGTCGCCGTAGACCGCGAACGCCGGCCGCCGCCCGGCCACCACCTGCAGCGCGATCGGGATGATGTGGGTCTCCGGGGAGTGCCGCTCGCCCTGCCCGCCGGACGCGCCGGCCACGTTGAAGTAGCGCAGGCTCGCCGCGCCCAGCCCGTGCGCCCGCGCCTCGGACGTGATCATCATGTCCACGGCCAGCTTCGAGGCCCCGTACGGGTTCGTCGGCCGGGTCGGCGCGGTCTCCACGATCGGCACCTCGTCGGGCTCGCCGTAGGTGGCGGCGGTGGAGGAGAACACCAGCCGCGGCACGGCGTTCGCCCGCATCGCGTCGAGCAGCGCGAGGGTGCCGGCGACGTTGGTCCGCCAGTAGCGCTCCGGATGCTCGACCGACTCGCCGACCAGCGCCTTGGCCGCGAAGTGCAGCACCCCGTCGTACGGGTCGCCGTCGGCCAGCACCGCGCCGGCCCGCTCGGCCACGTCGCCCGGCGACGAACGGGCGCCGTCCGGGACCGCGTCCGCGTGCCCGGTGGACAGGTCGTCGAGGACCGTCACCTGGTGCCCGGCCCGCAGCAGGTGCAGCGGTGACCACGCCGCCGATGTAGCCGGCGCCGCCGGTCACGAGCAGCCGCACAGGTCCTCCCGAATCGCCTCCGTCGGGCCCGGCGTGGCCCGGGAGACAGCGACCGTACACTGACGCGGGTGAGCGGCACCTGGTCGACGCCCTGCTCGTGCTCGCTCTTCGTGCTGCTCGGCGGCTGCTTCGCCGCGGCCGAGATCGCGCTGGTCTCGCTGCGGGAGAGCCAGGTCAGGTCGCTGCGCGAGCAGGGCCGGCGGGGCGAGCGGCTGGCCCGGCTGGTCACCGACCCCAACCGGTTCCTGGCCGCGGTGCAGGTCGGCGTCACGCTCGCCGGGTTCTTCTCGGCCGCGTTCGGCGCGGCGACGCTGGCCGAGCCGCTCGGCGACCAGCTGCTCCGCTGGGGCATGCCGGACGGGCTGGCCACCACGGTCGCGTTCATCGGCATCACGATCCTCATCTCGTACGTGTCGCTGGTGCTCGGCGAGCTGGCGCCGAAGCGGCTGGCGCTGCAGCGGACCGAGGCGGTGGCGCTGGCTCGCCGCCGCCCCGCTGGACCGGATCGCGACGCTGGCCCGGCCGGTGATCTGGCTGCTGTCCCGGACCACCGACCTGGTCGTGCGGCTGGTCGGCGGCGACCCGCGGGCCAACCGGGAGGCGATCACCGACGAGGAGCTGCGCGGGCTGGTCGCCGCGCACGAGTCGCTGCCGGCCGACGAGCGCAAGCTCATCGACGACGTGTTCGACGCCGGCGACCGGCAGGTGCGCGAGGTGATGGTGCCGCGGACCGAGGTCGACTTCCTCGACGTCGGCACCTCGGTGTCGCCGGGCGGCCCGGATCGCCCGGGAGGCGCCGCACTCCCGCTACCCGGTCTACGGCCGCGACTCCGACGACGTGGTCGGCTTCGTGCACATCCGCGACCTGCTCGACCCGGACGTGCCCGGCGGCCGGGCGGCCACCGTCGGCGAGCTGGCCCGCGACGTGAAGCGGCTGCCCGGGACGAAGAAGGTGCTCTCCGCGCTGTCCGAGATGCGCCGGGAGGGCCACCACCTGGCGATCGTCGAGGACGAGTACGGCGGCACCGACGGGATCGTCACCCTCGAGGACCTCATCGAGGAGCTGATCGGCGAGATCCGGGACGAGTACGACGAGGTCGGCGCGGCGCCGGCCCGGCCGGGCGGGCCGGCCGAGGTGGACGGGCTGCTCAACCTCGACGACCTGCTCGAGCAGACCGGGCTGCGGCTGCCGGAGGGGCCGTACGAGACCGCGGCCGGGTGGGCGATGTGGAAGCTGGGCCGGCTGCCGGTGCGCGGGGACGTGCTGACCGAGCGGCCGGAGGGCGCCGACGGGATGTGGACGGTCGAGATCCTCGAGCTGGACGGGCGGCGGGCGTCCCGGCTGCGGGTCGTCCCGCCGGAGCCGCCCGAGCAGCCGGAGCCGACGGCCGCCGCGGAGCGGACCCGCGACCCGGCGGCGGCCCCGCCGCCCGATGCCGCCGACCGCGCCCCCGTCCCCAACCGCGCCACCCGCTGACGCCACGCCGGGTCGGCCGGGAGTGCGTCGGACCGCATCCGCGACCCGGCCGCCGCTGGTGCGCCGGGACCGTGTCAGGCCGGTCCGAGTGCGCCCGGCGCGGGCCGGCGGTCCCACTGGTCTAATCGCCGCGTGCAGGTGAACCTCGGCGTCGCCATTCCGATCCCGGCGCCGTGGGCGGAGGAGCTGTCCGACTGGCGGGCGCGGGTCGGCGACCCGGCCGCCGCGCGGGTCCCGCCGCACGTGACCCTGCTGCCGCCGACCCAGGTGCCGGCCGCCGCGATGCCGGCGATCGAGGACCACCTGGCCGAGACCGCCGCGACGCACCCGCCGTTCGAGATGCACCTGTCCGGCACCGGCACCTTCCGCCCGGTCTCCGACGTGGTCTTCGTCGTGGTCGCGGCCGGCATCGCCCAGTGCGAGCGGCTGGAGTCGGCGGTCCGCTCCGGCCCGCTGGCCCGGGAGACCCGCTTCCCGTACCACCCGCACGTGACCGTCGCCCACGACATCCCGCCGGACGGCCTCGACCGCGCGTACAAGGGGCTGGCCGGCTTCGAGGCCCGCTTCCCGGTCCCGGCGTTCAGCGTGTTCGAGCAGGAAACGGGCGGGGTATGGGTGCCGAGGAAGGACTTCACGCTCGGGGGGAGCTGACATGGCCGGGCTGAAGGACCGGGTGACCGGGACGCTGCGCCGGCAGCGGGCCCGGCGGCCGTGGCTCGACCACCTGATCCGGGCGTACCAGAAGTACAAGGACGCGAACGGCGACCACGTCGCCGCCGCCATCACCTACTTCAGCTTCCTGGCGATCTTCCCGCTCGTCCTGCTCGGCGCATCGGTCGCCGGCTTCGTGCTGGCCAACAACGCCGACCTCCAGCAGCGCCTGGAGGACGTGATCAGCGAGAACGTGCCGGGCTCGCTCGGCGACACGCTCTCCCAGGCGGTGCAGTCGGTGATCGACAACCGCGGCAGCATCGGCGTGATCGCGCTGCTCGGTGTCGCGTACGCCGGGCTCGGCTGGGTCGGCAACCTGCGCACCGGCGTGCAGTTGGTCTGGGCCAGCGAGGTCGACGAAGGAGAACTTCATCAAGGCCAAGCTCGAGGACCTGCTCGTGCTCGTCGGCCTCGGCATCGGGATCGTGCTCTCGCTGGCGCTCACCTCCGGCGTCACCGCGGCCATCCACGCGGTGGTCACCGGCCTGCACCTGGACGGGATCCCCGGGATGGGCACGCTGGTCGGCGCGCTGGCGATCATGCTCGCGCTGGTCGCGGACACGGTGCTGTTCATGTGGCTGTTCACCCGGCTGCCGCGGCGGCCGGTGCGCTACCGGACGGTGCTGCGCGGGGCGATCTTCGCCGCGGCCGGGTACGAGGTCCTCAAGATCGTCGGCACCACGTACCTCGCGAGCGTGACGTCCAACCCGACGTACGGGGTGTTCGCCAGCGCGGTCGGCCTGCTGATCTGGATCAACCTGGTCTCCCGCTTCCTGCTGATCGCGGCCGCGTGGACCGCGACCGGCCGGCAGCCGCCCGGCGCGGACGAGCGCACCCGGACCGCCGGAGGAGGGGTTCGCCGTGCCGGTCGAGGACGAAGCCGGCCAGTGGGGTCGTCGGACCGGTTCCGGCCGGCACCCGGACGCGGGAGGCGCCGCGCCCGGCCGCGGTCGCCGGCGCGCTGGTCGGCACCGGAGCGCTGCTCGGTGCCGGCGCCACCGCGACCGCGAGCCGCCTGCTCCGGCGCCGGCCGGTCGGCTAGGACCACTCCGCCCGCTGGCGCCGGCGCCGCGGTCCGGCCAGGCGTCGCCGTCCCGGCCGGCGAGCCGGCGGCTGTGGCCGTCAGGCCCGGCGGCGCAGGATCCGGACGGCCAGCGCTCCGAGCACCAGGGCCAGCGCGGCCGCGCCGAGCACCGCGATCGCGGAGGTCGGGCTGCCGTTGCCGGACACGTCCTGGTGCGCGGCCGCCGCCGAACCCGACGGCGACGCTGGCGCCGACGGCGAGGCGGTCGCGGCGGCCGGCGAGACCAGCGTGCCGACCGGCGCCGCGGTGCGCGGCAGCGCGAAGCCCCAGTCCAGCAACCGGCCGGCCTGGACGGAGATGTTGTCCGGCTTGTGCTCGCCGTACATCATCGTGACGATCAGCCGCCGGTTGCCGTGCTTGGCCGCGCCGATGAAGGAGTGGTGCGCCGCGTCGGTGAAGCCGTTCTTCCCGCCGAACGCGCCCGGGTAGTTGTAGAGCAGCTTGTTGTCGTTCGCGAACTGGAACGCGTGGTACTTGGTGCCTTGCGCCGGGATCGTGCCGAGCTTCTGCGCGGTGTACTTCCGGAAGTCCGCCCGGGCCAGGTCCGCCCGCCCGATCAGGGCCAGGTCGTACGCGGAGGTCAGCTGGTGCGGCCCGTCCAGTCCGGACGGCGTCGCCGCGTGCGTGTCGTACGCCTGGATCGACCGCGCGGTCGCGTTCATCGCCGCGACCGTGCGCGGCACCGACCCGGCCACCCGGGCCAGCGCGTTGGCCGCGTCGTTTCCGGAGGCCATCAGCATCGCCTGGAACAGCAGGTCCACCGAGTAGCGCCCGTACTGGACCAGGCCGACCCTGGTGCCGTCCACGTCGACGTCCGGGTACGAGCAGACCACCCGCTTGTGCTTGTCCAGCTGCGGCAGCAGCGTCAGCGCGGTCAGCCACTTCAGCGTGCTGGCCGGCGGGTAGCGCCCGTGCGCGTTGCGGGCGGCGAGCACGTCGCCGGTGTCGAGGTCGGCGATCACCCAGCCGCGCGCGCTGATGTCCTTCGGCAGCGGCGTCGCCTTCGGCGGCAGGGCGAGTCCCACGGTGCCCAGCCGGGCTCCGCCGACCACCTCGCCGCCCGGACCCTGCCCGGGCAGCGGCGGCTCGGGCGTCGGCGTCGGCACCGGGGTCCGCGCCGGCGCGATCGCCAGGGCCGGAGCCGCGCTGTCGACCGCGAGCAGGCAGCAGAGCACGGCGGCGACCGCGGCAACGATCCGGACTGACCTCACGAGCACAGAGGCTACGGTGCCAAGAGCAGGTCAAGGCTGCTCCAGGCGTGCAACGATGCGGTGACGAGAGTTCACCTCTCCTCCGGAGACCCATATCGGCGGTCTACCGTGTCGCCCGACACCGGGCCGGGCGGCGGACCCGGAACCGCGAAGGGAGATCCTCTTGCGCCGAGTGCGTGGGATGGGGCTGGCAGCGGCCGCGCTGGTCGGCGCGATGACGCTGGCGGCCTGTGGCAGCAGTGACAGTGGCAGTAGCAGCGGGGACAGCGGCAGCGGGGGTTCCGCCGCGCCGAGCAACCTCAAGGTCGGCATGGCCTACGACATCGGCGGCCGCGGCGACAAGTCGTTCAACGACTCGGCCGCGGTCGGCCTCGACACGGCGAAGAAGGACTTCAACCTCTCGGACGACAACGTCAAGGAGCTGTCGGCCCGCGCCGGCGAGACCGACACCGACCGGGCGACGCGGCTCGAGCTGCTGGCCAAGTCCGGGTTCAACCCGGTCGTGGCCGTCGGCTTCGCGTACGCGCCGGCGCTCAAGACGGTCGCGCCGAAGTACCCGGACGTGAAGTTCGGCATCATCGACGCGACCCCCGACGACGTCAGCGGGCCGAACGTGACGAACCTGACCTTCGCCGAGGAGCAGGGCTCCTTCCTGGTCGGCGCGGCCGCCGCGCTGAAGACCACCACCGGCACGGTCGGCTTCATCGGCGGCTGCAGCGTGCCGCTGATCGCCAAGTTCGAGGCCGGCTACAAGGCCGGCGCCGAGGCGGCGAAGGCGGGCACCAAGGTGCTCACCAAGTACCTGTCCACCCCGCAGCAGAACTGCTCCGGGCTTCAACGACCCGGCCGCGGGTCAGGAGGCCGCCAAGGGCATGTACGACGGCGGCGCCGACATCATCTACGCGGCCGCCGGCGGCTCCGGCTCCGGCGTGTTCACAGGCGGCGGAGGCCGCGAACAAGCTGGCCATCGGCGTCGACTCCGACCAGTACCAGTCGGCCGACCCGGCGGTGCAGAAGACGTCATCATGACCTCGATGCTCAAGCGGGTGGACGTCGCCGTGCTGCAGTTCCTCACCGACGCCAAGGACGGCAAGTTCAAGGCCGGCCAGGAGATCTTCGACCTCAAGGTCGACGGCGTCGGCTACGCGACCTCCGGCGGCAAGGTCGACGACATCAAGACCAAGCTGGACGACTACAAGCAGCAGATCATCGACGGCACGATCAAGGTGCCGACGACCGTCTCCTGACGGTCGCGCCAGACCCCGGTCCGGGGGTGACGCCGCGGCGACGTCGCGAGCGTCGCCCCCGGACGTCTGCTCGTCCGAGGGGAGACGCGTGACGTCCGCACGACCGCCCCGGTCCGGCGACACCATCGCCGTCCAGCTGCGCGGGCATCACCAAGCGGTTCCCCGGAGTCGTCGCCAACCGCGACATCGACATCGCCGTCCGGGCCGGCACGGTGCACGCGATCGTCGGGGAGAACGGCGCCGGCAAGTCGACGCTGATGAAGATCCTCTACGGCATGCAGAAGCCGGACGAGGGCAGCATCGAGATCGACGGCCGGCCGGTGAGCTTCTCCTCGCCGGCCGACGCGATCGCCGCCGGCATCGGCATGGTGCACCAGCACTTCATGCTCGCCGACAACCTCACCGTGCTGGAGAACGTCGTGCTCGGCGCCGAGCCCGGCAGCTTCGGCCGGCTCGACTTCCGCGCCGCCCGGCGCAGGATCCTGGAGATCTCCGACTGCGTACGGGCTCGGCGTCGAGCCGGACGGCTGGTCGAGGACCTCGGCGTCGGCGACCGGCAGCGGGTGGAGATCCTCAAGGTGCTCTACCGCGGCGCCCGGATCCTCATCCTGGACGAGCCGACCGCGGTGCTGGTGCCGCAGGAGGTCGACGAGCTGTTCGGCAACCTGCGCGAGCTCAAGTCCGAGGGCATCACGATCCTGTTCATCTCGCACAAGCTCGACGAGGTGCTCGCGGTCGCCGACGAGATCACCGTGATCCGGCGCGGCACGACGGTCGCCACGGTCGCTGCCGGCCGAGGTGACCGCCCGGCGGCTGGCCGAGCTGATGGTCGGCGGCGAGCTGCCGTCGCCGGAGACCCGCGAGTCGACCGTACGCGACCGAGGTCGTGCTGGCGGTCGCGGGCTGACCGTCCGCGCGCCGGCGACGGGCGGCCCGTGCTCGACGACGTCTCGCTGACCATCCACGCGCGGCGAGGTGCTCGGCATCGCCGGCGTCGAGGGCAACGGCCAGGCCGAGCTGGTCGACGCGATCATGGGGCTGCGGCCGGCCACCGGCGACCGTGCGGCTCGGCGACCGGGACCTGACCGCGCTGGACACCCGGCGACCGGCGGGAGGCCGGCATCGGCTTCATCCCCGAGGACCGGCACCGGCAGGGCCTGCTGCTCGAGGCGCCGCTCTGGGAGAACCGGATCCTCGGCCACCAGACCCAGCGCGCCGAACGTCGCCGGGCCGTGGATCGACCGGGCCGGCGCCCGCGCGGACACCGAGCGGATCGTCCGCGAGTACGACGTGCGGACGCCGGGCATCGACGTCGCCGCCTCCGCGCTGTCCGGCGGCAACCAGCAGAAGCTGATCGTCGGCCGGGAGATGAGCGGGGAGCCGGTGCTGCTGCTCGCCGCCCACCCGACCCGCGGCGTCGACGTCGGCGCGCAGGCCGCGATCTGGGACGCGCTGCGGACCGCGCGGGCGGCCGGGCTGGCCGTGCTGCTGATCTCGGCCGACCTCGACGAGCTGATCGGCCTGTCCGACACGATCCAGGTGATCCTGCGCGGCCGGCTGGTCGGCCGCGCCGACCCGCGCACGGTCACGCCCGAGGAGCTGGGCTCGGCGATGACCGGCGCCGGCGACGCCGCCGAGCCGGCCGAGCCCGGTCCGGCCGGGGGTCGGCATGCCGCCGGCCGGCGGTCGCCGACCGCCGACACCGACGGACGCCGGCCGGCACGCCGCCGTCGGGCCGACGCGGTGCCGCCGGACTCCGGTCCCGGCGCGGATCCCGACCTCGACGCGCCGCTGCCCGGGACCGAGGGTCCCGGGCTCACCGGCACCGGCACGACCGGCACCGGCGACCTGGCGAACGACCCGACGCAGGCGGGGAGGAGCGGCCGTGAAGCGGTTCGACCTGGCAGCGGGTCGGTGCTCGGCGCTCGCCGCTGCCGTGCTCGCGCTCGTCGTCGCGCGTCCTGCTCTCCTCGGTCGTGCTGGTGATCTCCGGCAACTCGCCGCTGACGACGTTCGAGCTCGATGCTCGACTTCGGCAGCCGAGCCGGAGAGCGGTCGTCCAGATCGCTCAACAAGGCGACGATCTACTACCTGTCCGGCGCTGGCGGTCGCCATCGGCTTCCGGATGAACCTGTTCAACATCGGCGTCGACGGGCAGTACCAGCATCGCCGCCTTCTTCGCCGCGGTCGTCGGCGGCTGGCTGACTGCTGCCCGGGCCGCTGCTCATCGATCGTGGTCGTGCTCGGTCGCGGTCGTGGTCGGCGCCCTCTGGGCCGGCATCGCCGCGCTGCTCAAGGTGACCCGCGGGGTCAGCGAGGTCATCTCCACGATCATGCTGAACGTCATCGGCGGCGGCATCGTCGCCTACCTGCTCGACCCGAGCCGGCTCGGCACGATCGTCGGCACCCAGCAGGTGACCACCAAGCCGATGCCGGCCGACGCCTACCTGCCGGGCATCCCGGTCTCCGGCGGCGAGATCTACGGCTTCGTCCGTCGTCGCGATCGCCTGCGGCGTCGGCGTACTGGGTGCTGCTCGGGCGGACCCGGTTCGGCTTCGACCTGCGGGCGACCGGCCTGTCCGAGACCGCCGCGGTGGCCAGCGGGGTCGACGGTCAAGCGGATGGTGATCCGGACCATGCTGCTCTCCGGCGGCGGTCGCCGGCCTGGTCGGCATGCCGCTGCTGCTCGGCGAGAGCCACGCGTACGCGCAGGACTTCCCGACCGGGTTCGGCTTCGCCGGCATCGCGATCGCGCTGCTCGGCCGCAACCACCCGATCGGCATCGCGATCGGCGCGCTGCTCTGGTCGTTCCTGGAACAGTCGGCCCAGATCCTCGACCTCGAGGGCGTGCCGAAGGAGATCGTGACGATCATGCAGGGCGTCACGGTGCTGTCCGTCGTCATCGCGTACGAGCTGGTGCGCCGGTTCTCGCTGGCGCAGCAGCAGCGCCGGGTCGGCGCCGAGCTGCGCGCGGCGGCCGCCGCTCCGGCACCGGCGAGGGGAGCCCGGCATGACCGCCACCGGCCTCGTCGAGTCGATGACCAAGGCCTCGACGGCGGAGGGACGCCGCCGGGGTATCCGTTGGCCGCTCTGGCTGCTCGGCATCGCCGGCATGCTCGTGCTGGTCTCGATCGTCCGGCTGATCACCGGCGCCAACGACATCACCTCCAGCGGCACCACCGGCGCGGCGCTGCGGCTGGCGGTGCCGATCGGGCTGGCCGGCCTCGGCGGCCTGTGGTCCGAGCGGGCCGGCGTGGTGAACATCGGCCTGGAGGGTCAGCTGATCCTCGGCACCTGGTTCGGCGCCTGGGGCGCGTACGAGTTCGGGGCGTGGTGGGGGGTGGTCGTCGGCATCATCGGCGGCGCGCTCGGCGGTCTCCTGCTCGCCCTCGCGACCGTCACCTTCGGCGTCGACCACATCGTCTCCGGCGTCGCGATCACCATCCTCGGCGCCGGCATCACCCGGTTCCTGTCCGCGCTGATCTTCGTGGACACGCCGGGCGGCGGCGTCACGCAGTCGCCCAGCGCTGCCCCGGATCAACACGGTCACATTGCCCGGATCGGAGGCGCTGCGCACGCTGGAGGACAAGCACTGGTTCCTGCGTCTCCGACCTCGCCGGCGTGCTCGGCGGCCTCGTCACCCAGGTGTCGCTGCTCACGATCGTCGCGGTGCTGCTGGTGCCGGTCACGTACTTCCTGCTGTGGCGGACCAAGTTCGGCCTGCGGCTGCGGTCCTGCGGCGAGGCGCCGGGCGCGGCCGAGTCGCTGGGCGTGAACGTCTACCGGTTCAAGTACACCGCGGTGATCATCTCCGGCGGGTTCGCCGGGCTCGGCGGCGCGTTCCTCTCCCTGGTCGCGACGAACATCTACCGCGAGGGGCAGACCAACGGGCGCGGCTACATCGGCCTGGCCGCGATGATCTTCGGCAACTGGCGGCCCGGCGGGCTGGCGCTGGGCGCGGGGATCTTCGGCTACACCGACGCGCTGCAGCTGCGCAGCGGCGGCCAGTCCGTGCACGCGCTGCTGCTCCTGCTGGCGATCGTGCTGGCGTTGCTGGCCGGCTGGTCGCTCTACCGCGGCAAGCGGCTCCGGGCGGCGATCAGCCTCGCGGTCGCCGCCGGCGCGCTGGTGTGGTACCTGACCACCGACACCGTGCCGGACGAGTTCGTCGGGTTCGCGCCGCACCTCACCACGCTGCTCGTGCTGGCGCTGGCGGCGCAGCGATTGCGACCACCCGCGGCGGACGGGAAACCCTACCGGCGCGGGGAGGCGGGATGACCGCCGTCGACTGGGCCGGCCTGCGGGCGGCGGCGGCCGAGGCGATGCGCCGGGCCTACGCGCCGTACTCGAACTTCCCGGTCGGCGCGGCCGCGCTCGTCGACGACGGCCGGACCGTGGTCGGCTGCAACGTCGAGAACGCCTCGTACGGGCTGGGGCTGTGCGCCGAGTGCGGGCTGGTCTCGTCGCTGCACGCGACCGGCGGCGGCCGGCTGGTCGCGTTCGCCTGCGTGGACGCCGAGGGCGGGCCGCTGCTCCCGTGTGGACGGTGCCGGCAGCTGCTCTGGGAGCACGGCGGTCCGGCGCTGCTGGTGGACACCGCCGACGGCCCGGTGCCGATCGGCCGGCTGCTGCCACGCGCCTTCGGCCGCGAGGACCTGGACCGGGTCGCGGGTGCCTGACTCCTCCTCGTCTCGTCCTCCTTCGATGCGGTCGACGTCATCCGGGCCAAGCGGGACGGGGGGACGCTGTCGGACGCCCAGATCGACTGGGTGATCGACGCGTACACCCGGGGCGCGGTGGCCGAGGAGCAGATGTCCGCGCTGCTGATGGCGGTGCTGCTGCGCGGGCTGTCCGAGGCCGAGCTGGCCCGCTGGACCGGGGCGATGATCGCCTCCGGCGAGCGGCTGGACCTGTCCGGTGTGGACAGACCGACGGTGGACAAGCACTCGACCGGCGGCGTGGGCGACAAGATCACGCTGCCGCTGGCGCCGCTGGTCGCCGCGCACGGCGTCGCCGTGCCGCAGCTGTCCGGCCGCGGGCTCGGCCACACCGGCGGCACGCTGGACAAGCTGGAGGCGATCCCGGGCTGGCGGGCGGCGCTGTCGACCGAGGAGTTCCTGGCCCAGCTGCGCACGGTCGGCGCGGTGATCTGCGCGGCCGGTGCGTCGCTCGCCCCGGCCGACCGCAAGCTCTACGCGCTGCGCGACGTGACCGGCACGGTCGAGTCGATCCCGCTGATCGCCTCCTCGATCATGTCGAAGAAGATCGCCGAGGGGGCGTCGGCGCTGGTGCTCGACGTCAAGGTCGGCTCCGGCGCGTTCATGAAGTCCGTCGCCGACGCCCGCGCGCTGGCCGCGGCGATGGTCGCGCTCGGCACCGCGCACGGCGTGCGCACGGTCGCGCTGCTCACCGACATGTCCGTGCCGCTCGGGCGCACCGCCGGCAACGGGCTGGAGGTGGCCGAGTCGGTCGAGGTGCTCGCCGGCGGCGGCCCGGCCGACGTGGTCGAGCTGACCGTCGCGCTGGCCCGGGAGATGCTCGCCGCGGCCGGACTGTCCGATGTGGACCCGGCGGCGGCGCTGGCGGACGGCCGGGCGATGGACGTGTGGCGGCGGATGATCGCGGCCCAGGGCGGCTCGCCGGACGCGCCGCTGCCGGTGGCCCGGGAGACGTCCGACCTGCCGGCGCCGGCGACCGGCGTGCTGACCCGGCTGGACGCGTACGCGGTCGGGGTCGCGGCCTGGCGGCTCGGCGCGGGGCGGGCCCGCAAGGAGGACCCGGTGTCCGCGGCGGCCGGCGTGCAGATGCTGGCCAAGCCGGGCGACCGGGTCACCGCGGGCGCGCCGCTGCTGCGGCTGCACACCGACGACCCGGCCCGGTTCCCGCGGGCCGTCGAGGCGCTGGCCGGCGCGATCGAGGTCGCGCCGGCCGCACCCGCGCCCCAACCCCTCGTCCTCGACCGGATCGCGGAGTCCTGATGCCCCAGCACATCGCCTCGCCGACCACCATCCCGGTGCCCGGCGGCAAGAAGATCGACGAGTACGTCGGACGGGTCAACTCCGGCACCGCGACGGTCTCGGTCGCCCGGATGGCGGCGCCCGGCGGGTGGACCGAGCCGGCCCAGGCGCCGGAGTTCGACGAGGTGACGCTCGTGCTGCGGGGGACCGTCCGGGTCGAGCACGACGGCGGTGTGCTCGACGTCCGCGCCGGTGAGGCGGTGCTCACCCGCGCCGGCGAGCGGGTGCGCTACAGCACGCCCGACCCGGACGGGGCCGACTACGTCGCGATCTGCGTCCCCGCGTTCAGCCCGGAAGCCGCCGGTCGGGAGGAATAGCGCCGAGCAGCTCGGCCAGCGGCACGTCGAGCGCGGCCGCCAGCCGCAGCAGCCGGACCACGTCCACGCCGTGGGTCCCCTTCTCGATCAGCGACACGAAGCTGCGCGACATCCCGGCGGCCACGGCGAGATCATCCTGCGTCATCTCCCGCGTCAACCGCATGATCCGCACTCGCCGTCCCAATGCCCGCAGCCACGCATCCGTATCGAACACTCCGCCCGAACTCACCGACTCGACACTCCTCACATGTGGTCCATTGTGATGTAAGTTGCATTCACCAAGCAGCCGGGCAACATCAGACTACTGGATCACCGTTGTGAGGAGCACGCCGCCGCGCGGCATCGGGAACGAGCTGATCGGGGTCGTCCTCGACGCCGGTGGGCGGCACTCGCCGGGCTGCCTCGGCCGGAGGTGGTGGGGTAGCGCGACCAGTGGGGGAGGGGGTCCATCGACCGGTTGAGGGCGGACCAATCGGTCGGGTGTGGTCGGGAGCCGGGCCAGCGGAGACCATGGTGTGCATGAGCGACGTGGCGATCCGGGTGTCCGGGCTGCGCAAGACGTACCAGCGACGGGCCGCCGTCGACGGGCTCGACCTCACGGTGGAGCGCGGCGAGGTGTTCTCGCTGCTCGGGCCGAACGGGGCGGGCAAGTCGACGACGGTCGAGATCCTCGAGGGCTACCGCAGCCGGGACGGCGGCGAGGTGGCGCGTGCTCGGGCACGACCCGGCCCAGGCGACCGCCGAGTGGAAGTCCCGCATCGGCATCGTCCTGCAGCGGGTCGACGACCTGTCCCAGTCCAGCGAGCTGACCGTGCGCGAGTGGGTCGGCTCGGTGGCGGCCTACTTCCCCGACCCGATGCGGTCCGGACGAGGCGATCGAGCTGGTCGGCCTCGGCGGAGAAGCGCGACGCCCGGTCGTCGCAGCCTGTCCGGCGGCCAGCGCCGCCGGCTCGACGTCGCGCTCGGCATCGTCGGCCGCCCCGAGCTGCTGTTCCTGGACGAGCCGACCACCGGCTTCGATCCGGAGGCCCGCCGCCAGTTCTGGGGCCTGATCGAGAGCCTGGCCGACGCCGGCACGACGATCCTGCTGACCACGCACTACCTGGACGAGGCCGAGCGACTGGCCGACCGGGTCGCGGTCATCAACGCCGGTCGCATCCTCGAGGTCGGCGCCCCGGCCACGCTCGGCGGCCGGGCGTCGGCGGCGGCGACCGTGCGCTGGGTCGGCCCGGACGGCCCGCACGAGCTGACCACCGACGAGCCGACCAGGATCGTGCTGGAGCTGGCCGCCCGGTTCGGCGGCGACGAGGTGCCGGAGCTGGTCGTCGAGCGGCCGAGCCTGGAGGACGTGTACCTGCGGATGATCGGGAGCCCCGAATGAGCGTCGACCTGACCGGGGCCGGGGCCCCGGCCCGGACCACCGACTACCGGCCGCCGTCGCTGCTGTCGGTCTACCGGGTCCGCGCCGTGGTCGAGCTGAAGACGTTCATGCGCGAGCGCGAGGCGGTCGTGTTCACCTTCGCCTTCCCGGTCCTGCTGCTGGTGATCTTCGGCGCGGTGTTCGGCCGGCAGGACGTCGACGGCGGCGTGACGTTCGCTCAGGTCTTCGTCGCCGGCATGATCGCCGCCGGCCTGTTCGCCAGCAGCTTCCAGAACCTGGGGATCTCCATCCCGATCGAGCGGGACAGCGGCGCGCTCAAGCGGCTGGCCGGCACCCCGATGCCGCCCTCGGCCTACTTCGTCGGCAAGATCGTGCTGGTCGCCGTCGTCGCGACCGGTGCAGCAGGTGCTGCTGCTCGCGGTCGGCGTGCTCTTCTACGGGCTGGACCTGCCGACCGAGGGCAGCCGCTGGCTGACCTACCTCTGGGTCAGCGTGCTCGGCATCTCGGCCTGCACGATGTTCGGCATCGCGATCACCGCGTTCGTCAAGAACGGCCGGACCGCGCCGGCGGTGATCTCGCCGATCGCGATCGTGCTGCAGTTCATCTCCGGCGTGTTCTTCGTCTTCGCCGTGCTGCCGCAGTGGATGCAGACGATCGCCGTCGTTCTTCCCGCTGAAGTGGATGACCCAGGGGATGCGCTCGGTGTTCCTGCCGGACGACTACCAGGCGCAGGAGCCGGCCGGCTCCTGGGAGCACGGCCGGATCGCGCTGGTGCTCGTGCTCTGGTTGGTGGGCGGCCTGCTCGTCGCGGTGCGGACGTTCCGCTGGCGGAACAAGGCGGACGGGTAGGCGACCGAGTGGCGACCGCGCCGGCCGGGTCGGCCGGTCGGCGGGGTCGATCGGGTCGGCCGGGTCGGCCGGGTCGGCTGCGGGCCGGGACGTCTGGGACCGCGGGATCGTCCTGTGGGACCTGGCGTTCTTCGTCGCGATCGGCGGTGGGCGTCGTCGTCGCGCTCGTCACCGGCGAGCTGGACACGGCCACCCGGACCCGGGCCGTGCTGGCGCTGGTCGCCCTCGCCGGCTGGTACGCGGCGTTCGGGGCCCGCGCGGTGCACGGCCGGTCGACCACGCTCGCCCTGGTCTACCTGGCCGGCATGATCCCGCTGTTCCTGTTCGCGTTCGCCCAGTACGACGCGCTCGGGTTCCTGCTGTTCGTGCTCTACGCGCAGCCGTGGACGCTGCACCGAGCGGCTCGGCCTGGCCGTGCGCCGCCGACGCGGTGCTCGCCGTCGGCGTCGGCGTCGTCGCGTACGTGGTGCACGCACGGCTCGCTGGCCGTCGGTGGTGGCGCAGTCGGCGATCTCGCTCTGGTTCGCGGTGCTGTTCGGCTTCTGGATCTTCCGCATCATCGTGCAGAGCATCGACCGGCGGACGGTGATCGCCGAACTGGAGCAGGCCCGGGAGGAGCTGGCCGCGGTCAGCCACCGGGCCGGCGTGCTGGCCGAGCGGGAGCGGCTGGCCCGGGAGATCCACGACACCGTCGCCCAGGGCTTCACCTCGGTGGTGGTGCTGCTGGAGCTGGCCGAGTCCGATGTGGACACCGACCCGGCCGCGGCCCGGCAGCGGCTGGCCATCGCCCGGGAGACCGCCCGGCAGAACCTGGCCGAGGCCCGGGCGCTGGTCGCCGCGCTGACCCCGGTCGACCTGCAGGCGGCGCCGCTGCCGGAGGCGATCGGCCGGCTGGTCGACCGGTTCGCCGCGGAGACCGGCGCTGCCGGCCCGGCTCACCGTGACCGGCGAGCCCCGGGCGCTGCCGGCCAACACGGAGGTGGTGCTGCTGCGCGCGGCCCAGGAGGCGCTGACCAACGTCCGCAAGCACGCCGGAGCCGGGCCGGGTCGAGGTCACCCTCGACGGTACGGTCCTGGCCGGTGGCCGACGACGGCGCCGGCTTCGACCCGGCCGCGCCGACCGGCGGCTACGGTCTGGCCGGGATGCGCCGGCGGGTGGAGGAGGTCGGCGGGACCGTGTCGATCGCGCAGCGGACCGAGCGGGACCAGGGTGGAGGTGCGGTGCTGAGGGTGATCGTCGTGGACGACCATCCCGTGGTCCGGGAGGGCCTGCGGGCGATGCTGGACGCCGAGCCGGACCTCGAGGTGGTCGGCGAGGCGGCCTCCGGGGCCGAGGCGGTCGCGCTGGCCGCCCGGCTGCGGCCGGACGTCGTGCTGATGGACCTGCGGATGCCCGGCATCGACGGCGTCACCGCGACCGGCGAGATCGCCGCCACCGGCGACGCCCGGGTGCTGGTCGTCACCACGTACGACACCGACGCCGACATCCTGCGCGCGGTCGAGGCCGGCGCGACCGGCTACCTGCTCAAGGACACGCCGCGCCGGGAGCTGGCCGAGGCGGTCCGGGCCGCCGCCCGCGGCGAGACCGTGCTGGCGCCGCCGGTGGCCCGCAAGCTGGTCTCCCGGGTCCGGCTGCCCGCGGTGGAGTCGCCGACCCCGCGCGAGCTGGAGGTGCTCGGCGCAGGTCGCGCGCGGACTGTCCAACGTGGAGATCGGCCGGGAGCTGCACATCAGCGAGGCCACGGTGAAGACCCACCTGCTGCGCGTCTTCGACAAGCTCGGCGTCTCCGACCGCACCGCCGCGGTGACCAGGGCCATCGGCAAGGGCCTGCTCCCGCCGCCGCGTTAGCCGCCCTGCTGGCGGCGGGTCCACTCGGCCAGGCCCTCGGAGCCGATGATGCCGGTCGGTGCGGTGACCCGGTCGATGACCTCGCGCTCGACCGGGCCGAGGTGGCCGAAGTCGGCCCTGGACGGCGACCCGGGCGGCGATCGTCGCCGCCGTACCGGGGCCGTCGACCTTCGTCTGTCCGGTCGCGATCGGCGCGATCTCCTGCACCATCGCGGCAGCCTTCCCGCCGTCGGAGCCGAACGTGGCGATCAGCTTGCCGGCCGCGAGCGCGCCGATCTTGCCGGCCGCCGCGGCGTCGGCGGCGGTGGCGGCCGCGACCGCGGCGGCGATCATCGCCCGCACCGGCCCGAGCATCGCGTTGCCCGGCTGGTTGTAGACCGGGTTGGGGTTGAACACGTCCCCGGTCGGCGTGACGATCAGCCCGACCCCGTGCGCGGTCGCGACCGCCGCCCGCAGCGAGGTCTGCGCGGTCGCCAGCGCGTGCCCGAGGGTGAGCAGCACCTGGCCGGTCGAGTCGGCCTCCTGCCCGCCGGCCACCAGCCCGCCGTCGAGGTGCAGCCCGCGACCGGTGACGATCGTCCTTGGCCGCGCCCTGCCAGTTGGCGTCGAGCACGGCCATGCCCTGCTGGAACGCCGCCCGCACCCGGGCGAAGCCCTGCGCCATCCGCTGGTAGGTCTGGCCGGCCTCGATGAAGGCCTGCGGGTTGCAGGCGGTCAGCTGCGCGTACGACGGCATCAGCGGGCCGACCAGGTCGTGTCGGTCGGGCACGGGCGCGGTGATCGCCGCGTTCTGCTGGTCGCGGTCGACCGCCTCGTAGGTCTGCGCGGCTGCCGCCGAGGTCCTGCCCGTGCTGCTCGAGCTGGCCGCCCAGGTTGTTCAGCGCGGCCAGGTGCGCCGCGGTCAGCGCCGCCATCGCCGGCGTGGTGAGGAAGCCGGCGTTGCCGGAGCCGGCCAGCTGGATCGTCGCCGCGCCGGCGGAGACGATCGAGCCGACGTCCTGGGAGATCTGCACGACCTGCTGGCCGACCTCCCGCACCTTCTCCGGGACGACGCCGAAGCCCGATCCTGCCACTGTCCCTGCCCCCAGATACGAACTGTCCCCATCGTACCTTTCGCGCCGGAGCCTACGAGACACGCGGCCGTTCACGCCACCATCCCCGTGCCTGACCAGGCTCGGGTATCGTCTCGTCATGGCGACCCCGATCAGCTCCCGAGGCCCTCCTCCGCGCACCCAAGGTGCTGCTCCACGACCACCTCGACGGCGGGCTGCGGCCGGCGACCGTGGTCGACCTCGCCGCCGAGAGCGGCTACCCGGACCTGCCCACCACGGACGCCGCCGGAGCTCGGCGCCTGGTTCCGGGACGCCGCCGACTCCGGCTCGCTGGAGCGCTACCTGGAGACCTTCGCGCACACCGTCGGGCGTCATGCAGACCCGAGCCCGCGCTGCAGCGGGTCGCCGCCGAGTGCGCCGAGGACCTGGCCGCGGACGGGGTGGTCTACGCCGAGGTCCGGTTCGCCCCCGAGCTGCACGTCGAGGAGGGGCTGACCCTCGACGAGGTCGTGGACGCGGTGCTGGCCGGGTTCGCCGAGGGGTCGGCGCGGGCGGCCGCGAACGGGCACCGGATCCGGGTCGGCGCGCTGCTCACCGCGATGCGGCACAACGCCCGGTCGATGGAGATCGCCGAGCTGGCGATCCGGTTCCGGGACGTCGGGGTGGTCGGGTTCGACATCGCCGGCGCCGAGGCCGGGCACCCGCCGACCCGGCACCTGGACGCGTTCGAATACCTGCAGCGGGAGAACGCGCACTTCACCATCCACGCCGGCGAGGCGTTCGGGCTGCCGTCGATCTGGCAGGCGCTGCAGTGGTGCGGTGCGGACCGGCTCGGCCACGGGGTGCGGATCATCGACGACATCACCGTCCCCGAGGACGGCTCGGACGACGGGGTCGCCCTCGGCCGGCTGGCCGCGTACGTCCGGGACAAGCGGATCCCGCTGGAGCTGTGCCCGTCCTCCAACGTGCAGACCGGCGCGGCCAAGTCGATCGCCGAGCACCCGATCGGGCTGCTGGCCCGGCTGCGCTTCCGGGTCACGGTCAACACCGACAACCGGCTGATGAGCGGCTGCTCGATGTCCTCGGAGATGCAGGCGCTGGTGGACGCGTTCGGCTACGGCTGGGCCGAGCTGCAGTGGCTGACGGTGAACGCGATGAAGTCCTCGTTCCTGCCGTTCGACGAGCGGCTGGCGATGATCAACGAGGTGATCAAGCCGGGCTACGCGGAGCTGCTGCCGTAGTCCTCGTCGACGGCCGGGCGTCTCGCCCCTGCGTGCCCGAAAGCTGCCGGCTCGACGCAGAGGCTCAGGTCGACGAGCGAACCGGTGGAGCGAGGGCGAGGCCGCACACCGTGCTCGGCGTCCCGGCCGGCAGGTAGACCCGGACATCGAGGTCGGTGGGGAGCGTGACAACCCGATACTTCCGCCCGCCACCCAACCGGTACAGCGGAGCCGGCGCCTGCGTCGCCGGCTTGCCCGGGTCCGACACCGTCACGCGCAGCGTCCCGCTCGCCCGGGGCGTCACGGTGAAGCTGGCAGTTGCACCGGCGGGAAGCAGTATCAGCGGCCGGGCACGCCTGTCGGCGTCACCAGCCGGCACGATCCGGTCGGAGTCACGCCGGCGCCGGTCAATGACCGGTGCGTGGTGCGAATGCGGCAGACGGGAGGCGCTTCGGATTCACCGCAACCTGCAACGCCGCGCGCTGCCGCAGCGACAGAACACGATCCACCGGTTTCGGCGGTGGGAACCAACCCGCGCGCACCATGCGGACCATCTGCTCCACGGACAGATACGGCGACCCCGCGCGGTCTGGGCGTCGGGGAAGGACGCCTGGCCGCTGTTCATCATGGTTACCGTCGCATCGAGTTGCTGCCGCAAATGCGTCGAGCCCGATGCCTGGAGACGGACCCCGTGCCGCAGCTGGTCGACGTCGGTGACTCCCATCCAGAGCACGAGCGCGCCGACCACGACCAGACCTGCGGCCGCCACGCCGCGGGACGAGGGCCGGATCCTTCCGACCAGCCTGGGAATCGTGTCCAGCGTCAAGCCGATCGCCGGCAGGCCGAGTGCGATCGCTTCGTAGACGTATCGCGTGCTGGTGGTGTTGGTACCCAGCGCAGAGCGGCCGATGCCGGCAATGACGAAGAAGAGGAACGCGTTGCCGAGCGCAAGCGCGGCAAGCGCCGTCCGGCGTGGCTGCTCCCGCAGTCGGACCAACACCACCACGACGATCGTCGCCAGAACCACCGTGCCGACGAGCTCGCTGTGTGAGCCGAACACCGTCGAGAACGAGCGCGCGAGCCCGAGACCGACGAATTTCGGAGTCGTTCGCGGCGACGGGGCCGCGGCCTGCAGACGACCGATCAGGATGTACCAGGCGAGGAAGACCACTGCGGGTACGGACGTCACCGCCAGCGCACGCCGCCAGCCGCGCTCGGCCAGTGCCGCAAATGTCGCCAGGGCCACCATGGTGGTTCCGGTG
The DNA here is from genome assembly GCA_963770145.1 of uncultured Actinomycetota bacterium. Taxonomy (GTDB): domain Bacteria; phylum Actinomycetota; class Actinomycetes; order Mycobacteriales; family CADCTP01; genus CADCTP01. The sequence goes on from CAVYOJ010000016.1 coordinate 161,808, forward strand.
CCGCTGCACATCAGCGCCGCCACACCGAGGACCCACGTTCCGACCAGCCGCCACGGGTTCCACCGCACGGTGCAGGCCGACATGACCATGAGCCATCCCAGCACCATGCTGCCGACGAAGCCGATCTGAAATGCCGAGACGATGTTGGCATTACCCGAGCCCAGCACGATGAAGACCGCCGCGAGCCCGGTGGCGACGAACGGTGTCACGCCGACGCGGAGCATCACCCGCCACAGCACGTGTGCCAGCAACAGGTGCAGCACGACGAGCAAGCCGATGAAAGGCCAGTATGTGCGTACGCCGAAGAAATACAACAGCGTTCGATATGCGAGAATCGGCAACGTCGACCAATGCCCGTTGTGGGAACGCCACAGGCTCCATTGCGGGTCGTGCAGACCACGCCTCGCGATGAAGTCCCACTCGTCGTACCAGAACCACTGGTTGCGATTGGCGTAGAGCAGCACCACGACTCCGACCGCCAGGCTCGCCAGGTGGATCAGAGCCACCCGCGCCGGCCGGAGGATTCCTCGAGGGCGGCTGAACCGGTCGAGGATCCTCCGCGAGGGTCGTCGAAGACATGAGGCTAGATGCGGCCGTCGGCCACCGCGGCCGTGATCCACGGGATGACCTCGTCCAGCATCTCGTCCAGCGTCGTGGTGCATTCGAAGCCGAGCACCTCGCGCGCCTTGTCCACCGACGGGACGCGCTTCTGCACGTCGTGCTCGAAGCCGGGATCATGCACGAAGGTCAGCGGAGCGTCGGGCCCTTGATCTTGCGCCAGATCAGCTGCGGCCAGGTCGGTGACCGTCGTCGACTCCGCGGTGGAGATGTTGAAGTCCTCGTTGCGGGCGGCCTCGGCGGACATGCAGGTGACGATTCCCTTGGCGAGGTCACCGCCATACGTGTAGTGCCTGATCTGGCTTCCGTCGCCGAGGATGTGCAGCGGATCCTGGCCCTTCACCACCTTCTGCACCAGATCGGGAACCACGTGACTCATGGCGAGCTTCACGTTGCCCGAGGTGATCTCGACGTCGCCGAGCGCCCGCGACTCACCGATGCCGACACAGTTGAACGGGCGCACGATCGTGTAGGGCAGCTCGTACTGGTCCCAGGCGGCCCGAGCGAAGTACTCGACCGCCAGCTTCTGGAAACCGTAGGACGACAGCGGCGGCGCGACCCTGCGCTCGTCACCCTCCACCGACGGCCAATGGTCCGTCGACTCGAACACCATCGAGCTCGACAGGTACGTGACCTTTGTCAGCCGCCCGGTGCGATGGGCCTCGATTGCGGCATCGCACTGGGCGGCGATGATCCGCTCGTTGGTCGCGAGCAGGTCGTAGGCATAGGCGTGGAAGTAGGAGATTCCGCCGATCAACGCGGCCCCGGCGATGAAGTGATCACAGTCGGCGAGCAGCCCGGTGAGCAGGTCGACGTCGCGCGCATCACCCTCGACAAAGGTGTAGGCAGGGTGGTCGTCGTAGGACTTGCGTCGACCCTTCCGTACTTGGAGTGATTGTCCAGGCCGACCACGCCGTACCCCCGGTCGAGCAGCTCCTGGACGACGTAGCCGCCGATGAAGCCGGCCGAGCCCGTCACCAGCACCTGTGCCACTAGTTGTCCTCCGCGTGATCGAGCGACGCCGCGCCTGAGTTCCTCGATCGTCAACCGGCGCCCGAAGGCGATGCCGATACCAGAACAGATACTTGGGAATCCAGGCCCATACCTTGAAGTTCGAGACGCCGGTATGTTCTTTCGAGCCAGATCGTGGGCAACTCGGCAATGGGAAGTCCGAGACGCTTGGCCTTGACGGTCAACTCGAGACCGATCTCGAAGCCACGGCGGCTGTCGATCCCGACGTCCTGGACGAACTTCCGGTCGTACGCCTTGAACGAGTTCGTCGCGTCCCGGGTGCCGATGCGGGCGAACGTGTAGCAGCGATCGACCGGCGGTCTTCGACATCAGGCTCTTGACGAACGGACCGCCGACCTGCTGGCCCCCCGGGCATGTACCGGGACGCAGCCGCCACCACGACGCCACGCTCCACCAACCGGCACAGCGGTCGTCGATCTGCTCCGGATCGTCGCGAACCGTCGGCCATCGTGACGACGACGACAGGAGCGTTGGCGTGGTCGATCCCGAACCGGATCGCGTTGGCCGGACCCCGGCCGTAGGTGTTGACCAGCGCCCGCAACTGCGGCTGGCTCTTCGGCGTAGCATCGGCGAGCGACGGGCACGGTCACGTCCTCCGACGAGTCCACCACCACGGCGACCTCGCAGGGCCAGGAGACGGCTGCGAAGATGCGGTCGAGGCACGCGACGATGGCCTCGCCCTCCTCGTAGGCGGGGATGATGATGCTGACCCGGGGGTCGACCGTCATATCTGCACCCCGCCGCCGAGAATGCCCCACACGTCGGCGGTCGGAACGTCGACCCGCAGGTCCCGGTACTGCTCGTGCGGCGCGTCCGACGACGATCGCGTCGGACTCGGCGAGGACCTTCTCCAACGGCACCAGGATCAGGTCGGTGGTGACGTACGGGTCGGTGCAGAGCACCCGGCGCGCCTTGAAGGCCAGGATTCTCTTGAGCTTGTACGACAGGCTCGACCGGATGTCGTCGGAGGAAGCCTTGAAGGCCATGCCGAGGATGCCGACCGTCATCTCGGACAGATCGTGGGCGGCCGCCAGTCGTTGCAGCACGTGCAGCGGCAGGCCTTCATTGACCAGCATCGCAGAATGCCCGAGGAAGTAGTTGTTGTCGTTGAAGGCGGCCAGTTGCATCGTGTCCTTCAACAGGCACGGTCCCGCGGCGAACCCGGCCCGGGGAAGATCGGACGCCCGCGGGTAGGATTCCGACAGCGCGGAACGGATGCGCTCGAAGTCCAGACCGTTGTTGTTGGCGATCATGTAGAACTGGTTTGCGGCGGCAAACTTCAGGTACCGCCAGTTGTTGGTGAACAACTTGGCGAGTTCGGCCTCTTCGGGGTCCAGCTTCACGATCGTTTGGGTGAGCAACCCGAACACCGCTGCGGCTCGCTGATGAACCCGATCGTCACGCGTGCCCACCAGTTGCGGCAGGGTGAACAGTTCGACCATCGCGTTGCCCTCAGCGATGCGCTCCGGGCAGAACGCGACGTCGACATTGAGTCCGCGCTCGGCGAGGGTGCGTTCGACCAACCTGGTGACCCCTGGGAACACCGTGCTCCGAAGAATCACCAGCTGGCCGTCGCGCATGTGCTCGCTGGCGTGATCCAGTGCTCGCGGGATGGCATGGGGGTCCGGATTCAGGTGCTCGTCGACCGGGGTCCCGATGACGACGACAACGGTGTCTGCCAGACCGGCCGCCGTCGGATCCGTGGTGGCGAACAGCCTGCCGGCTTCCAGCACGCGCTGAAGCTTCGGCCCCGCATCCCGCTCGAGGAATGGCATCTTGCCGGCATTCACGGAGGCGACCGCAGCGGCGCTCGTATCGCTGATCAGAACCCGGGCGCCGCGATCGGCCAACGCGATGGCGAGTGGGAGGCCGACGTGGCCGCCACCGCCGATGATGACGATGTCCCACGTCGATCCAGGCAGGGCCTGGCTGATTTCGACGTCGCTACGCTGTTGGCTGAGGCTTTGGCTCATCTCTTGGCCCCCATGGGATTTACGAGGTGGAGCCCGCGCTTTGAGCTGGACAACGGACGAACGGGTGGTGATCGAGGCGGCGAAGCTAGCACAGGACTGAACCGTCAACCGGCATACAGACCGTACTCGCCGGCCCTGACCGTGTCCTGCCGAAACCGTGCACATCGGGAACCCGAAATGGGCCGGCCGGCCGCTCGCACTCGTCGCGCCCGACCGCCGGCGAATCGCACCGCTCGCAGATTCCGTCGGGGCGTCGTCGCCGTACCGGAATCATGAACGCCGATCAACCTTGCTGGACCCCGATCGAGGGCTCGTCCGGGGCGGACAGGCTGAGCACCGTGCCGGCCACCGCCGGGGACGCGGTGATCTTCGCTTCCAACGCCCGCAACCGATAGGCGACGTGCGACTCGGTGTCGTCGCCGGTGAGGTCGACGTCGCCGACCACCGAGACCAGCCGCGGCCCGACCACCTCCAGCCGCAAATAGGTCACCCGGGACACTTCGGGCTGCTCCAGCAGCTCGTCGATCACCGCGGCCCGCACCCGCGGGTCGGCCTCCTGCCCGACCAGGAACCGCCGGTTGCGGTTGATGAGCACCAGCGCGACCACGCCGAGCAGGACGCCGACCAGGATCGAGCCGAGCGCGTCCGGCACCGGGGAGCCGGTCAGCTGGTGCAGGCCGAGCCCGGCGGCCGCGATCACCAGGCCGGTCAGCGCGGCCGCGTCCTCCGCGAAGACCGCCCGCAGGGTCGGGTCGGAGGTGACCATGACGTGCTCGATGAGGTCGCGGTCGAGCGAGGCGGCCTCGGGCTTCGCCTGGCGGATCGACTGGCTGAACGAGATCCCTTCGAGCACGAACGACACGGCCAGCACGATGTAGCCGATCAGGAAGTTGCTGGCCGGCTCCGGGTTGATCAGCTCCTGGACCCCGTGCGTGACCGAGATCGCGGAGCCGGCCACGAACAGGCCGAGCGCCGCGAACAGCGACCAGACGTAGGCCTCCCGGCCGTGGCCGAACGGGTGCTGCGGGTCGGCCGGCCGGGCCGAGCGGCGGTTGGCGACGAGCAGGAAGATCTCGTTGCCGGCGTCGGCCCAGGAGTGCGCGGCCTCGGCCACCAGCGAGGCCGATCCGGTGACCACGGCGGCGATCGACTTGGCCACCGCGATGCAGCAGGTTCGCCGCGAACGCGACGATGACCGTGACCAGGCTCTCCGAGCCGACCGTGTTCTGGTTGACCGCGTCGAGCAGGTCGGTGTGCGGCATCGGGCGCGCGCGGGCCATGCTGCGAGACTAGGGCGCTACGGCTGGAAGACGGGTTGGAAGCCGCAGCGCAGGCGGAGCGTGAGCGTGACCACGCGGCCGTCGTGCGCTGCGGACCGGCAGCAGCAGATAGCGGTTGGTGTCGTCGTGGGCGAGTCGAGTGCGGATCACCAGCGGGTCGGCGCCGGCCCTGCGGCCGCATCCCGAACGTCGGCGTGCCGGCCCGGTAGGTCCGGGTCTCCACCCGCGCGTCGACGAACCGGCCGTCCCGGGTGATGAACTCGTCCACGCCGGCCGCCCACTGCGCCTGGGTCAGCGAGCGGTTGGGGTCCGTGCCGTTCACCGCGGCGTCGATCGCGGCGAACAGCCGCCGGTCCGGCGCCCGGACCGGGCCGCCGGCGGTCTCCGGGCCGCCGCACAGCCGCTGGATGAGCACGCCGTTGACGGCCGCCGGCGACAGCTGACCGGACGGCTCGACCGGCGGCCCGAACGCGAGCGGCTCGACCACGCCGGGCGCGGACGCGTACGAGTACGGGACCGTGTGCGGGCCGACGCAGGTCGCCTCGGCGGCGAGCCGGTTGAGCGGGGCGACGGCCGCGACCGCGGTGGCGGCCCTGGTCTCGGCGACCGGCCGGAGCGCCTGCACCGTCGGCTCGTGCGTCCCGAACAGGCGGGCGGCGACCAGGCTGATCAGCAGGATCAGGTACGCGAGCAGCGTGACCATGGCCGCCTCGGCCGTGGACAGCGGTCGCCGTGCCCGCGACTGTGCCATCGGGAGTCCCGTCCCTGCTGAGGTTGGGTGCTCCCAGAGTCCCCCGCGCACCGGCACCGGGGCAAGCTACCGGGTGTGCCCGGCCGGTCCGCCGGCGGCGCCGGGCCTGTCCCGGGATGCCCTAGAGTCCGGTGCCTCGGGTGACGGAGGGTGGTAGGCGTGTCAGGGGTGGTCGCGGCGGGACACCCGGAGACCGCCCGGGCCGGCGCCGACGTGCTGCGCGCCGGCGGCAACGCGGTCGACGCGGCGGTGGCCGCGGTGCTCACCTCGGTCGTGGTCGAGCCGATGATGACCGGGCTGGCCGGCGGCGGCTACCTCATGGTCGCCCCGCCCGGCGGCGAGCCGACCCTGCTCGACTTCTTCGTCACCGCCCCGGGCGCGGGCGCCGACCCGGCCGACCGGGCCCCGCTGCTCGACATCGAGGTCTCCTTCGGCGACGCGGTCCAGGTCTTCGGCGCCGGCGCCGCCTCCTGCGGGGTGTACGGGCTGCCGGCCGGGCTGGCCGCCGCGGTCGAGCGGTTCGGCTCGATGCCGCTGGCCGAGCTGACCGCGCCGGCGGCCGCGCTGGCCCGCGACGGCGCGCCGGTCACCGAGCGTGCAGGCGGCGATGTTCGCGCTGATGGCGCCGATCCTGGCCACCGGCAGCACCACGTACCTGACCGACGGCGTGCCGCCGGCGGCCGGCACCGTGCTGCGCGACCCGGAGCTGGCCGACGCGCTGGACCTGCTCGGCGCCGAGGGGCCGGCGCCGTTCTACACCGGGCGGGTCGCGGCCGCGGTGTCCGACGCGGTGCTGGCCGCCGGCGGCCTGGTCACCCGGCAGGACCTGGCCGGCTACCAGGTGGTCGAGCGGGAGCCGGTGCGGGTGCGCTACCGGGACCGCGAGGTGGTGACCAACCCGCCGCCGAGTGCCGGCGGCATCCTGCTGGCCTACGCGCTGGCGCTGCTGGACCGGGACCCCGGACCGCCGGACGCGCTCACCCTGGTGCGGGCGATGGAGGCGATCCAGGACGCCCGGGACGAGGCGTTCTTCGCCGGGCTGCCCGATCGGGGCTTCGCCGGCCGGTTCCTGTCCAGCCGGGTCGGCTCGACCACGCACGTCTCGGTGCTCGACGCCGCGGGCTGGGCGGCCTCGGCGACCACCTCCAACGGCGAGGGCTCCGGCGTGCTGGTGCCGGGCACCGGGCTGCACATGAACAACATGCTCGGCGAGCAGGACCTGTCCCCGCTCGGCTTCTTCGCCGCGCCGCCGGGCAGCCGGCTGCCCTCGGCGATGGCGCCCACCCTGGTCCGCCGGGACGGCGAGCTCGAGCTGGTGCTCGGCTCGGCCGGCTCGAACCGGATCCGCTCCGCGCTGCTGCAGGTCATCGTCAACACCGTCGACCTCGGGCTGCCGGTGCAGGCCGCGGTCGACGCGCCGCGGCTGCACGCCGAGGACGGCGTGGTCGCGGTGGAGCCGGGCATCGACGCGGCGGCGCTGGCCGCGGCCGGGCACCCGATCACCCGGTTCCGGGCCCGCAACACCTACTTCGGCGGGTGCCAGGCGGTGGCCAGGGTCGGCGGCGTCATCGCCGGCGGCAGCGACCCCCGCCGCGGCGGCGCGGTCGCTGCCGCGGCACCGGGCTTGACCCGGCCGGCACCCTGAGGCCATGGACGGGCTGACCACCGAACGCCTGCTGCTGCGGCCGTTCCACGCCGAGGACCTCCCGCTGTACGCGGCGCTCAACGCCGACCCGCCGGTGGCCGAGGCGCTCGGCGGCCCGCTGACCCGCGCGGAGTCCGACGACATCGCGCTGTGGGCGAACGAGCGCTGGAAGACCGACCGGCTCGGGCTGATCGCGGTCGAGCGGCCGGTCCGACGGGGTGTTCCTGGGCATGTGCGGGCTGCACCGGCAGTCGTCCCGGCCGCAGGACGTCGAGGTCGCCTGGCGGCTGGCCCATGCGTACTGGGGCAACGGGTACGCGACCGAGGCCGGCCGGGCCTGGCTCGGATACGGGTTCGAGACGCTCGGCCTGGACCGGATCATCTCGATGACCGACGAGCCGAACGTGCGCAGCCTCGCGGTGATGCGCCGGCTCGGGCTGACGTTCCTGGAGCGGGACCGGATCCGGGACGGCGACGTCTGGTTCGACGCGGTGGTCTACGCGATCACCCGGTCAGAGTGGGCCGAGCACCTCGGCCGCTAGCCGCGTCGGCACCCTCGCGGACGTCCTCGAGCGTCACCGCCACCTCAGACCCCGACCCGCCGGCGCCGGGTGGCCCGGAACGCCGCCTTCCGGCCCGACTCTGGCACCGAGCCCTCCAGCGAGGCCAGGTCGACCACCCGGGTCGCGGCCGCGCGCAGCCGGTCGGACAGCGCGTCGCCGCCGGGGGAGAGCACGGTCAGCGGGCCGCGCTCGGCCAGCGCGGCGAAGATCCAGTCGTTGCTCAGCAGCACGAACCGCGCCGGCCCGGTCACCTCGGCGGCCGCGTCGAGCAGCACATGGTCGGCGAGGTCGCTGCCGTCCTCGACCGGGCGGGCCCGGGCGGCGAACTCGGCCAGGTGCGGTCGGGCCCGCCGGACCGCGCCCTCCTGCCCGGCGAGCGCGACCACGTCGGCCTGCCGGGCCAGCGCGACGACCATCGCCATCCGGTCCCGCCAGCGCACCGGGTCGGCGCGCAGGTTGTCCAGGTCGACCAGCAGCACCCGGAAGCCGGTGCCGGCGGTCCACCCGCCCTCGCGCTGCAGCCAGGCCAGGACGGCCTCGGCCAGCGGCTGCCGGCCGGTCCGCGGCGCCGGCGGCGGGGTGTCCGGCAGGTCGGCCAGCCGGACCCACTCGTAGTCGTCCCGCCAGCTCGGCCCGCCACCGAGTCCCATGGCGAGACCGTACCCGGGGTCGGGGCACCCGGCCGAATGATGATCTACCGCCCCGGGGTCCCGTCGCTGCCCCGCTGCGGCGGCGGGACCCGATCGGTGGCCATCGCGGGAGGGTAGCGTCGGCGCCATGGCTGCTCCCTTCACCGGCATCGGGGTCGCGCTGGTGACCCTCTTCGACGACACGAGGGCGCTCGACGAGAAGGGCACGGCCGACCTGGCCGCCCGCCTCGTCGACGACGGCGTGCGCGCGATCGTCGTGGCCGGCTCGACCGGCGAGGCCGACACCCTGGAGGACGACGAGCGGCGGCGGCTGCTCGACGCGGTCCGGTCCCGGGTCGACGGCGTCCCGGTGCTGGCCGGCACCGGCGGGGCGTGGGCCGGGCAGGCGGCCCGGCGCACGGCCGCGGCCCGGGACGGCGGCGCCGACGCGGCGCTGGTGCTGTCCCCGCGGCGCACGGCCGACGTGCGGCCCTACTACGCCGAGGTGGCCGCGGCGGCCGGCGACCTGCCGCTGCTGGCGTACCACTTCCCGGTCGTGTCGGCGCCCGGCATCCCGGTCGAGGTGCTGCCGGAGCTGCCGATCGTCGGGGCCAAGGACTCCAGCGGCGACCCGGAGCGGCTGCTGCGCGAACTGTCCACCTGGGACGGTCACCTCTACCCGGGCGCGGCGACGCTGCTGTCGTTCGCCGGCCCGCTCGGCTGCCCGGGCGCGATCCTCGCGCTGGCCAACGCGAGGCCCGAGCAGTGCGCGGCCGCGTTCGCCGGCGACGCCGCGGCGCAGCTGGCGCTGACCGCCGACCACCTCGCGTCGGCCGCCCGGCTTCCCGGCCGGGATCAAGGCGATGGTGGCCGAGCGGTACGGCACCTCCGCCGCGGTCCGCGGCTGATGCAGGTCCTCGGCACCGAGCGGCCGCACGGGTTCTTCGACCCCGACCTGGCCCCGGTCGCCACGGTCGAGTCGGGGGAGACCGTACGGTTCGCGACGTTGGAGTCGGGCTGGTCGCCGGAGCCGTTCGAGGTGACCGACCTGGCCGGCCGGCGCCGGCACCCGGCCTGGACGCCGGAGTCCGGGCACGCGCTGACCGGACCCGTCGCGGTTCGCGGGGCTCGGGCCGGGCAGGTGCTGCGGATCCGGATCGAGGCGGTCGAGCCGGCCGGCTGGGGCACCACCTTCGCCAACGCGCGGCCCACCGCGTTCAACGAGCGGTACGGGCTGACCGGGTCGGCGGTGCACCGCTGGATCCTCGACCCGGTCGCCGGGACCGGACGCAACCAGCACGGGCACACCGTGGCGCTGCGGCCGTTCCTCGGCGTGATCGGGATGCCGCCGGCCGAGCCGGGCCGGCACTCGACGATCCCGCCGCGTCCGCACGGCGGCAACCTCGACTGCCGCGAGCTGGTCGCCGGCAGCACGCTGTGGCTGCCGATCCCGGTGGACGGCGCGCTGCTGTCGGTCGGCGACGGGCACGCGGCCCAGGGCGACGGCGAGGTGAGCGGGACCGCGATCGAGTGCCCGATGGACCGGGTGGACCTCACGCTGTCCACAGTGGACGACTTCCCGGTCGCCGGGCCGGTGGCCAGGACCCCGGCCGGCTGGGTGACGATGGGCCTCGGCGACACCGTGGACGACGCGGTGTTCGCGGCGCTGAACGCGATGTTCGATCTGCTCGGCCGGTTGCACGGGGTGTCCCGGCCGGACGCGGTCGCGCTGGCGAGCGTGGCGGTCGACCTGCGGGTGACCCAGATCGTCAACCGGGTCGTCGGCGCGCACGCGGTGCTGCCGCCCGGCGCCCTCCGCTGAGGGCACCGGGCGGCAGCAGCGCGTGACCTACTTGATCCGGACGATCGTGCCGGTGCCGGTGGGGTTGCCGTTGCTCGTCGGTGGGAGCGGCATGTCCCGGCGTAGAGCGCGCCCTTGAAGAACGTCAGCCCGAGCGGCGCAGTCGAGTCGACGTACGTGCGGACCTTGCCGCTGGTCGATGACGCGAGATCTTCCCGCCGAACAGCTCGGAGACGAAGATCTTGCCGTTGGGGCCGAGCGCGACGTTGGTGCGCGCCGAGCAGGCCGGTCGCGAGCCTGGTCGCGTTGCCGTTGCGCGGGTTGACCGAGACCACGCTGCCGCGCGCGCCGAGGCTCGGGTCCTCCGGACCGCCGGGCAGCAGGCTGACGATGTACCGGCCGTTGGCCGCGAGCTCGACGTCGGTCGGCACCGCCTCGAAGTTGTAGACCGACGCCGACGACGCAGTCGGGCAGCCCCAGCGCGGCCGCGGCCTCCGCGGTGATCGTCGACGGCTGGCGCGGCAGCACCGAGAGGACGCGTGATCCGGCCGGCCTGTCGACCTTCAGCAGGTCGTTGCCGCCGGCGTCGGCGACCACCCAGGCGTCGTCCGGCAGCGCGGACACCGCGTACGGGTGGGAGTCCGACCAGGCCCCGGTAGGACCGGCGCCGCCGAGCGGCGTCGAACGCCTGCTTCTGGCACTGGGTCGGGTTGTCGATGCCGTACCGGATCCACTTGTCCGGGTTGCGGGTCTGCCTCGAAGGTGCAGCAGGTCGACCGTGCGTGTCTTGCCGTTCTTCGGCTTGATCGTCAGCCGGTGGCGGTGGCACGTTGCCGTCTCGGCGCGAGTCGGTCGCAGGTGTACGCGAGCGTGCCCTTTCCGTTGATCGCGACGCCGGCGACCTCACCGGCGTGGTCCTGCGGGCCGTGTGCGACCGCGACCAGGCCCTTCGAGGTCAGCTTGGAGACCGTCGCCGGTGCCGCCGTCGGCGACGTACACCGAGCTGCTGTCGTGGGCGAGCTGGAACGGCGCGAGGACCGTGCGGTTCACGACCGTGACCGTCGGGCCCTTCGCCGCCGCAGGTGCGGCCGACGCGGCGCTGGGAGCGGCGATGACCGCCGCGGCGACCGTGCTGCCGGCCAACAGGAGGAGGGGAGGACGCAAGCGCATGAGCAGTACCCCCGATGTGTGAGCCGCGACCACCGTGGCCGCGGTTCGGCGCAGCCTGACACAGGCTGTAGCGGGCCTGTGCATGATCCGTGGGAATTCGCCCCAAGGTGGCCTTGCGCTGCGCCAGGTGGCGCCGTGCGGACCTGCTCCCGGACCTAACCGCAGGTCAGGCCCTATGTACGGGCGAAAACTTGTCCGGTCAGGTGGTCAGACCGGCGGCCAGGAGGACCAGCCAGGTCAACTCCGGATGGACGATGTCGCTGTGCGCGCCGCTGGGTGGGCCGCCGGCCCGGACCACCTCGCTGGCGTCCACGTTGAGCGCCTTCCCGGCCGCGAACCGGTACGTCGTGCCGGGCCCGGCCGGCCGGATCGGGTCCAGCGGGGCCTGCACGCCCTGCGCCCCGTCGGCGCCCATGCCACCCCAGCGGAACAGGGCGTCCTGCGCCCCGGCCGAGTCGTCCCGGGCGGCCAGCGAGGCCAGCGGGTAGATCCGGCCGACGGCCAGGTCGTGGCTGGAGAAGCAGGAGGTCAGCGGCCCGTCGATCCGGGCGAGCATGGCCGGCGAGCGCGCCGTTGCGGCCGGCGTCGAACGGCAGCGGCCGGGCGAACGCGAAGTGCGAGAACGCGCCCTGCAGCAGCGTCACCGACTTCACCGGCGAGGGCCCGTCCGGCAGCCCGGCCAGCGCGTACGACACCAGGCGGGCACCGAAGCTGTGGCCGACCAGGTGCACCCGGACCGGCAGCCGGCCGAGCACCGGACCGAGGCCGGCCTTGCCGACGACGCCGGCCCGGCTTCTTCATCTGCCAGTACGTCGCCTGGCGCAGCGCCTCCTTGGCCCCCTGCCAGATGCCGTGCAGCGCGTCGCCGAGCCCGGCCGCCCCGTCGGCCCCGCCGGCACCGCTGTCCTGGAAGGTCACCCCGAGCGAGCTCAGCGTGTCCCGGTAGCGCTCGAACAGCGTGCGGGCGTCGTCGGTGAGCATCGGCGGCAGCGTCGGCCCGGTGCCCTCGCCGTCGTCGCCGCCCGCGCCGGCCCGGGTGGAGAACTCGGCCAGCAGGTCGCGGAACCTCGTCAGCGCCGCGTCGGTCGGCGGCGAGCCGAGCAGCCCGGCCATCTCGGCCAGCTGGTCGGCCGCGGCCGGGAACAGCTCCTGCAGCTGGGCCAGCGTCTCCTTGTCCAGCGCCGGCTCGCCGGCGACCGCGGTCTCCCGCGGCACCGCCGCCGCGGCCGCCGCCGCCCGCCGCCGGTGCCGCCGCGAAGTCCGGGATCGGCTCGTCCGACCACCGCTGCGACGGCCAGAACACGCCGACCAGCCCTACGCTGTCGCGCCGACCGGCCGGCAGCTGCCCGGCCAGCAGCCCGAAGAACCGCTCGTAGAGCGCGGTCGCGATCCGGTGGTCGTTGTTCCAGCCGTGCGAGAACACCACCAGATCGGTGAGCCCGGCGTCCCGTACCTCGGTGAGGAACCGATCCCGGGCGCCGGCGTCGGTGTCGCCGTCCGCGTCGAAGGTCAGCTCCCAGAACCGCTGTCCTGCCATCGTCGTCATCTCGATCGCACCCCCGTCATACCGATTGCAGAGCTCGCATGAGGTCGAGCAGGCCGCCGCCTTCGAAGTCCGACCCGCGACCGAGCGAGGTCGCCGCGTCCGCGACGATCCGCTTGACCTCGTCGGGCCGGCCGATGAACTCGCGCCGCACCGACAGCAGCGCGGCGATCGCGCCGGACACGTGCGGCGCGGCCATGCTGGTGCCGCTGTCCTCGACGTACACGGCCGTGGTCGGGTCGGGCGGACCGGCGGCGACCGCGGCGAGGTTGCCGCCCGCGGCGCAGGAGGTGATCCGCTCGCCCGGCGCGACCAGGTCCGGCTTGCGCCGGCCGTCGCCGGTCGGCCCCTTCGAGGAGAAGTACGACACCCCGTACGTGTGCGGCGAGTCGCGGTGGGTCGAGCCCACGGTGATCGCCCGCTCGGCGTTGCCAGGGTCGTTGATCGTCATGCCGAGGCCGAACCGGTTGGGCGCGTCCAACGCGGTGGTCAGCGTGCCGTAGCCGGAGTTGCCGGCCGCGACGACCACCACGACCCCCGACCGGACCAGCTTGTCGACCTCCTTGCACAGCGGGCTCTGCCCGCAGGCGAACCACTCCGGGTCGAACTCGTAGCCGAGGCTGAGGTTCACGCCGTGGATGCGCATCCCCTCGACGCCCTCGCCGTTGACGTGCCGGACGTACGCCAGCGCGCGGATCAGCCGGCCCACCCGGTCCTCGGTCGTGCCGCCGGCGCCGAGCACCTTGAGGCTGACCAGCCGGGCCCGCGGCGCCATCCCGGCCAGCAGCGAGGTGTCGCCGACCTCGCGCGGCACCCGCAGCGGCTCGTGCGGGTTTTCCACGTTGTAGCGGTTGGCGGTGACCCGGATCGACCGGCCGGCAGCGGCAGCCAGCCACGGGTCGATGGCGCCGGCGATGATCCCGGCGACGTGCGTGCCGTGGCCGGTCTCGTCGGACAGGGCGCCCTCGTCGGTGGCGGCGCCGCCGTCCGGCGGGAACACCCGGTGCAGGTCGCGGACGTCCGGATGGTCGAGCGTGCGGTGGGCGGCGAAGTGCGGGTGGTCGGCCCAGATGCCGCTGTCGACGACGGCCCAGACGATCCGGTCGCCGTACGCGTTGAAGGCGCGGCGGGCCGCGTCCGCCTTGACGGTGACGCAGGAGCCGTCGATGTGCGGCTTGACCGGGAAGTCGGGCCAGAGCCGGTGCAGGGCGCGCTCGGACCACACCTCGGGGGCCGCATCAGCCGCGACGAGCCGCTTCATCTGCTGCACCGACAGGGAGCCCGTCGCGTACTGCTCGGAGATGCGGGTCGGGCCCGGGCCGCCGGTGACCCGCTCCCAGAGCCGGTCCAGCCGGCGGAACGCGCCGTCCGCGCCGCCCTCGCAGCGCAGGTTGAGCTCGGCCATCACCGGGACCGGCGCGTTCTCGGCGGTGCGGAAGCCCATCTTGGCTCGGGCCTCCGCGTCACGCAGCGGCGGCGCGATCACGCCCGGGGTGAGCAGCGGGAGCGGGCCGTCCGCGGCCGGTGGGTCGTCCGGCGGCACCGGGACCGCGACGGCGGCCGCGTCCCGGGCCCGGTCGGCCTCGGCCTGCCCCGCCGGGCTGAGCACGTCCCGGGCGCCGAGCAGAGCATGCTCGCGCAGGTCGGCGAGAACGGCGCGGACCTGGGCGTGCCACCGCGGCCGGCTGCCCGCGTCGTACGCCCGGTCGACCGGCTCGAACCGGTCCGCGAACAGGATCGCGACCTGTTCGATCAGGCTCAGCTCGCGCTCGGCCCGGGACGAGCCGGCCGGGCGCCGGGTCGCCAGGGCGACCAGCGTCCAGTCCCGCCAGCGGTCCGGCTCGGTCACGACCGGACAGTATGGACGCCGGCCGGGTCCGGCCAGAGCCGATCGGGCACACTTCCGGCGATCATCCGGCGATGCCGACGACCCGCCTGCTCCGGGTCGCCCGTACGGCCGGTCAGATCTCGTCGGCGGACAGCCAGGGGAACCCGCCCGGGTCGGCCTCGACGCGGGCGAGTTGGGTCGCCAGGTCGTAGCCGCGGATCCGCAGCGGGAAGTCGGCCGGCTCGACCACCAGCTTCGCCAGTGGCTCGACCGGCTCCAGGCTGGCCGCCTGCGCGGTGAACACCGGCCGGCCATCCTCGACGTACGCGGGCTCCCGCTCGAACCTGTCCGCCGGCAGCAGGTAGACCGTGCCCGGACTGAGCTGGTTCTGCTCGAGCACCTCGTTGTTGACGGCGAAGTAGTAGTACGGCTCGGACACCGACCCGTCCTCGCCGAGGACCCGGAAGCAGCTGTTGGTCAGCGACATCCGGCGCCGGGGCCGGTCCAGGATCGCGAAGAACATCGCCCACAGGCCGTCGGCCGCGGCGTACACGGCCTTGCGGTTGCCGAACTCGAGGATGTCGTTGGACTGCCGTGGCTCGAACCGGGTGATGTCCGGGTCCGACGAGCCGTGCAGCACGGCCTCGCCGTGGTCCGCGACGTGGCAGAGGAACTGCCACCTGGGCGCCGCGAGCCGGTAGTCGATCGCCGTGCCCGGCCCGGCCGCGAGCGCCGCCGCCAGCAGCGCGTCGAACTCCGCCCGCACCGCCGCATCCGGCTCCGGCCCCGGCCGGCTCAGCCAGTACGGCTGCACGAGCTAGTCCTGCCAGCGGATGCAGGTCTCCAGCTCGGTGACCGCGGCGGTCCAGGTGTCGAACGGGATGTCGCCGTCCTGGCGGCGGGTCAGCGCCCGGCTGACGCCCTTGAGGTCGCAGTAGTCGGAAAGCTCCAGGGCCAGCTCGATCGCGTCCTCGCTGGGGCCGCGCAGGTCGTAGACCTCCTGCGGGTCGGGCTCGACCGGCAGCTCCTCCGCGTCGGCGATGTCCGACCAGGTCACCATCTCGGTGAGGTCGTGCTCGTCGCCGGCGTGGACGTACTCGACGAGGCCCTCGGCGGTGCGGAACAGGTAGACCGTCAGGTCGGCGCCGAGGAAGACCGGGTCGTCGTCGTCCCCGTTGTACGTCCGCAGCGTGTAGCCGGTGCCCGAGGGCAGCGTCACCGACAGCGGGAGGATGCCGGCGACCTCCCAGATCGAGTACGTCCCGCCCTCGGTCGGGTCCTCGTCCTCCTCGACGTCGCGCTCGCCGGAGGAGCCGATGGCCGCCCGGGCCACCTCCTCCAGGTCCTCCGCCACCCGCGACCGCGGCGGCTCGGAGTCGCGGTCGGTGTCGCGGTCGGTGTCGCGGTCGGTGTCCTGGTCGGTGTCCTGGTCGGTGTCGTCCTCGGTGTCGTCCCCGGTCTCGTCGTCGAGGTCGACCACGTCGATGTCCTCGTCGTCGTCCTCGTCCTCGTCCGTCTCGATGTCCTCGGCCAGCACCTCGGTGCCGCGCCACTCGATCAGCCGGCCGAACCGCTCGAGCAGCGGCTCCCAGGACCGCTCGACCACGGCGCCGACCCTGGTCCACCGGTCCTCGCCCTCCGCGCCGGAGAACGACGCGTCGTCGGCGAGCAGCTGGGCGAACTCCGGGGTCTCCTCGACCAGCCGCAGCAGCGTCCCGTCGTCGCACACCTCGGCGACCCGCTGGACCAGGTCGACCAGGTCGGACAGCTCGGAGACCGTGTACGGATCGGGATCGGACAGCGCCAGCTCGTACGCGCCGTCGAGGTCGAAGACGTAGTCGTCGTCGGGCTCGAGCTCGCCCGGGGCGAGCTGGAGCAGGTCCTTCCACCGCGGGTGGTCGGTGAGGTCGTTCTCCTCGCCGGAGTGCAGGTGGGCGACCATCTCCTCGGCCGTGCCGAAGACCAGCACGTGCTGGCCGGCGCCGAGGAACGCCTGCCACTCCTCACCGTCCTCCTCCCACGGCGTGGCCCACAGGGTCACCCCGGTCCGCCCGTCCAGGGTCAGCCGGATCGGGACGACGGAGGCGTCGGCGGCGCTGGTCACCGCGGCAGCCTATCCCCAGCGCGGCACGGCGATCAGCGGGAACCGTCGAGGCTCTCCCGCACGTACCGCCGGGCGTGGTGGATGCGGGCCTTCACGGTGCCGATGGGGACGTCGAGCAGCCGGGCGATGTCCGCGTACTCCAGGTCGGACAGGTCCCGCAGCACGAACGCGCGGACCAGGTCGGGGTGCTCGGTCTCCAGCCGGTCCAGCGCGTCGAGCAGGTCGAGCCGGGAGCCGGCGATCACGCTCGTCGTGCGCGGGTCCGGCCGCTCGACCGGCAGGTCCGTGACCGACTCGGCCGCCCGCCGGCGCAGCGACCGGTAGGTCTGCCGGGCCTGGTTCGCGGTCACCTCGTACAGCCAGGTGGAGAACCTGGACCGGCCCTCGAACGTGCCGATCCGGGTGGCCACCTTCAGCAGCACGTCCTGGGTGGCCTCCTCGGCATCCTGCCGGTACGGCAGGAACCGGCTCACCTGGCGCAGCACCCGCGGCTCGATCAGCCGCAGCAGCTCCTCCAGCGCGGACCGGTCACCGGCCGCGGCGAGCCGGGCGAGCTCCTCCTGGTCGGCGCTCGGTCACGTCCCGATCATCCCGTAGCGGGCACCGGCCATGATGGCGCGGTGACCACACCCGACCGCTTCGGCCGCTACCGGGTGGTGCGGCGGATCGGCAGCGGCGGGTTCGCCACCGTCTGGCTGGCCCGCGACGAGGTGCTCGACGCGCCGGTCGCGGTCAAGGTGCTGGCCGACAACTGGGCGCACCGGCTGGACGTGCGGTCCCGGTTCGAGGAGGAGGCCAGGATCCTGCGCCGGGCCGACTCGGACCGGGTGGTGCGGGTGCACGACATCGGCGAGCTGCCGGACGGCCGGCCGTACTTCGTGATGACGTACGCGGACCGCGGCACGCTGGCCGACCGGCTCGCCGACGGACCGCTGCCGGTCGGCGCCGCGCTGCGGTACGGCGCGGACGCCGCGCGCGGGCTGGCCGTGCTGCACCAGGTCGGCGTGATCCACCGGGACGTCAACCCGGGCAACGTGCTGCTCCGGTCCGCGCCGGACGGCACCGAGCGGGTGCTGGTCGCCGACCTCGGCCTGGCCAAGGCGGCCGCGCACGGGTCCGGCTTCACGCTCACCGCCGGCACCCCCGGCTACATGGCGCCGGAGCAGGCCAGGCCGGGGGACGCGCCGCTGGACGCCCGCGCCGACGTGTACGCGCTCGGCGCGATGCTGCACCACCTGCTCACCGGAGTACCGCCGAAGCAGGACGAGCACCCGCCGCCGGTGCGCTCGCTGCGACCGGAGGTGCCGCCCGCGGTCGAGGCGGTGATCACCCGCGCGCTCGCGATCCGGCCGGAGGATCGCTTTCCGTCGGCCGAGGCGCTGGCCGACGCCCTCGACGCGGTCGCGTCCGGCCCGGCACCGGCGTCCCGGCCCCGGCGGCGGCTGCTGATCGCCGCGCTGGTGGCGCTGCTCGTGCTGGCCGGCGCGGGCACCGCGGCCGGGCTGCTGTGGGCCCGGCGGGACGTCACGGTCGCCACCGCGGACGGCACGATCCGGCTGCGGGTCCCGCACGACTGGGCCCGGCAGGTCCGCCGGTCCGGCTGGGACCTCGGCCCGTACGGGGCGCCCGGCCGGTCCGGGATCGCGCTCGCCGCCTCGCCGGACGTGGCCCGGTGGACCGACGCGACCACCGACGTACCCGGCGTGTTCGCCGGCCGGGCCGACGGCGTCTCCCCCGAGGCGCTGCTGGCCCGCAGCGTCGCCGCCTCCTGCCCGGCGGCCCCGAGCCGGCCGCTGACCGGGTCCGGACTGTCCGGCACGCTGACCCGCCGGCAGTGCGCCGGCAGCCCGATGGCGTACCTGGAGGCCGTGCTGCAGCCGCCCGGCCGCGAGTTCACCGTCTACGTCCAGGTCAAACAGCCGGCCTCGGCCGACACCGGGGACGCCGTGGTGCACAGCCTGGTCGTCGGCGCGGCCGGGCGCGGCTGACCTCAGCAGCTCGACCGCAGGCAGGCCGCCCGCCGCGCCCCGGCGGTGGCCAGCCGCAGCGCGAGGCCAAGGCTGGCGGTGGCCTCGCCACCGTTGCTGCTCGTCGTGAGCAACGCGTCCCCGATCCGGACGACCGAGATGTACTCGGTGGCCGCCCGGCCGGTGGTGGGCTGGTGCGACCGCAGCACAAGCAGCGAGTCGTCCCCCGCGAACCCCTGCCGCTCCAGCCGGTAGCTCACGGCCGCGCCTCCCGGGAAGTCCGCGTCCCGGTACGAGTGGCAGGCCGCGAGCACCCGGCGCATCTCGGCCATCGCCTGCGCGGCCCGGCCGGTCGAGTAGCGGACCGCGACCTCCTCGACCCCGCCGGACTCGGGCACGTCGGAAAAGATCGTGCGGGTCCGCGCGCCGTACCGGTGGCGGTCACTCGGAAACGCGGTCGTGCGGCTGGCAGGCCGAGGGCTCGGTCTGCGGCACCGCGCCGACGCCGGTCTGCTCCGCGCGGACCCGGCCGTCCGGCCAGTCCGCCGGCTGGAGCATGACCGAGGCCGGGATGTCGGCGCCGGGGCCGATGCTGGCCGGTAGCCGGGTCGCTGTCGCCCGCGTGCCGGCCGCCTCGGCCCCGGCCGCCCCGGCCCCGGTTGCCGCGGTCCCGGTCGGATCGGTCTCGGCCGGCTCGGTCCGGGTCGATCCGGTCCCGGGAGTCCCGGCGCCGCCGGCCGGACGGCGCCGTCGAGTGCGGCGGTCCGATCGTCATGCCGCCGTCCGCGGTACACGCGACCGCCAGCGCGAGGGTGGCGGCGAGGACGGCTGATCGGACGGTGGCGTGGCGCATGGGCACTCCCCCCGGGCAGGTGACCCTTCACCCGGTGCGACGCC
This sequence comes from uncultured Actinomycetota bacterium, assembly GCA_963770145.1. Lineage (GTDB taxonomy): Bacteria > Actinomycetota > Actinomycetes > Mycobacteriales > CADCTP01 > CADCTP01. Next base: position 181,609 of record CAVYOJ010000016.1, read on the forward strand.
GGTCCGGACCGGAAAGTTGTCGCTCAGACGCCCATCGGGTGCCAGACGGTCTTCAGCTCCAGGAAGCGGGACAGCCGGGCGGTGCCGGGGTCGGCCGTCCAGTCCGGCTCGGCGGCCGGGGCCGGCAGCACCCGCTTCACCGTCTGCGCCGCCGCCTGCTCCAGCTCCACCGCCGCCTCCGGCTCGACGCCGGTGAGGTCGAGCGCGTTGACGTCGGCGTGCGCGGCCAGCCACGGGGCCAGCTCGGCGGCCGAGCCGGTGAGCAGGTTGACCACGCCACCGGGCAGGTCGGAGGTCGCCAGCACCTCGGCCAGCGTGATCGCCGGCAGCGGCCGGTCGGTCGAGGCGACGACCACGCAGGTGTTGCCGGTGGCGATCACCGGCGCGACGACGCTGACCAGCCCGAGCAGCGGTGAGCGCTGCGGCGCCAGCACGCCGACCACGCCGGTGGGCTCGGGCAGCGAGAAGTCGAAGTATGGCCCGGCCACCGGGTTCACCGCGCCGAGGACCGCGGTCACCTTGTCCGCCCACCCGGCGTACCAGACCCAGCGGTCGATCGCACTGTCCACTTCGGACTCGGGGTCGGCCGAGCCGGAGTCGCCGACCTCCGCGACGAACTGGGCCCGCCGACCCTCCAGCATCTCGGCGACCCGGTAGAGCACCTGACCCCGGTTGTACGCGGTCGCCCGCGACCAGCCGCCGTACGCCTTGCGCGCGGCGACCACCGCGTCCCGCACGTCCTTGCGGGACGCCAGCGCCGCGTTGGCCAGGAACCGACCGTCCTCTGTGGACACCTCGTACGACCGCCCGGACTCCGACCGCGGGAACGCCCCGCCGATGTACAGCTTGTAGGTCTTGCGCACGCCGAGCCGCTCAGACATCGAGATACGCCTCCAGCCCCTGGCGGCCGCCCTCCCGCCCGAACCCGGACTCCTTGTAGCCACCGAACGGCGAGGTCGGGTCGAACTTGTTGAACGTGTTCGACCAGACCACGCCGGCCCGCAGCTGCCGGGACATCCAGAGGATCCGCGACCCCTTCTCGGTCCACACCCCGGCCGACAGCCCGTACGGCGTGTTGTTCGCCTTCTCCACCGCCTCGGCCGGCGTGCGGAAGGTGAGCACCGCGAGCACCGGGCCGAACACCTCGTCCCGGGCGATCCGGCGAGGACTGGGTGACGTCGGTGAACACGGTCGGCGGGAACCAGTAGCCGCGCTCCGGGATCGGGCAGGCCGGCGACCACCGGTGCGCGCCCTCGGCCTCGCCGATGTCGGACAGCTCGCGCACCCGGGCCAGCTGCTCGGCCGAGTTGATCGCGCCGAGGTCGGTGTTCTTGTCCAGCGGGTCGCCCATCCGCAGCGTGCCGAGCCGGCGCTGCAGCTTGGCGATCACCTCGTCGTACACGGACTCCTGCACCAGCAGCCGGGAGCCGGCGCAGCAGACGTGCCCCTGGTTGAAGAAGATGCCGTTGACGATCCCCTCGACCGCCTGGTCGATCGGCGCGTCGTCGAAGATGACGTTCGCGGCCTTGCCGCCGAGCTCGAGGGTCAGCCGCGTGCCGGTGCCGGCCAGCGTGCGCTGGATCTCCCGGCCGACCTCGGTCGAGCCGGTGAACGCGACCTTGTCGAGGCCGGGGTGGCGGACCAGCGCCGCGCCGGTCGCGCCGGCACCGGGCAGCACGTTGACCACGCCAGGGGGCAGGTCGGCCTGCTGGCAGATCTCGGCCAGCACCAGCGCGGTCAGCGGGGTGGTCTCGGCCGGCTTGAGCACCACGGTGTTGCCGGCGGCCAGCGCCGGGGCGAGCTTCCAGGCGGCCATGAGCAGCGGGAAGTTCCACGGGATGACCTGGCCGGCGACGCCGAGCGGGCGCGGGTCGGGCCGGCCGGGGATCGCGTACGCCAGCTTGTCGGCCCAGCCGGCGTGGTAGAAGAAGTGCGCCGCGGCCAGCGGGACGTCGACGTCCCGGGACTCCTTGATCGGCTTGCCGTTGTCGAGCGTCTCCAGCACGGCCAGCTCGCGCGAGCGCTCCTGGATGATCCGCGCGATCCGGAACAGATACTTGGCCCGGTCCCGGCCAGGCATCGGCCCCCAGGTCGTCTCGTACGCCCGCCGGGCGGCGGCGACGGCCCGGTCGACGTCCGCCTCACCGGCGACCGCGACCTCGGCCAGCACCTCCTCGTCCGCCGGGTTGACGGTCTTGAACGTGCCGCCCTCGCCGCCGCTGAACTGCCCGTCGACGAACATCCCGTACGACTCGCGCAGCCGTCCGATCGCCCTCGACTCCGGCGCCGGCGCGTACTCCCACTCGGCCATGCCCCCACTCTATGGCCGCCCGCCCCCGCCGTCCGGCCGCCGGCCGGCCCAGCGTCGCCCGGTGTCGGCCAGCGTCGCCCGGTGTCGGCGGGCGCGGCCGGTGTCGATGTTGCGGGCGGGTGGCCCGGCAGGCAGGTGCGGGTCAGGCGCTGCCGAGCTCGGCCTGGGCCAGCTCGAGGTAACTGTCCCGGGCCGCCTTCGCCCGCTTGGTCAGGTCGGTCCACGACTCGACCTGCTCGGGCGCACCCCGCCCGCCGACGATCGCGTACGCGCCGGCCGAGGCCTGCCGCAGCGCGTCGGCGGCCGCCTCGGCCGCCTCCCGGACCGGGGCGGACGCGCGCAGCTCCAGCATCACCAGCGCGTCGCTGACCGCCCGGTTGCGCAGCATCAGCGAGCTGACCGACTCCGGGTCCCGCGGCGCGTTGCCGAGCTCCGGCGCATACTCCCCGGCCGACTCGCAGTAGCGCAGCGCCTCCAGCGTCGCGTGGGCGAACGCGGTGTGCGCCTCGAACCGCCGTTCGCCCCAGATGGCCCGGTCCTCCCGGGTCCAGCGCTCCCGCTCCAGCGAGTCCTGCCGCTCGCGCTCCTGCCGCACCCGGCGGTCGTCCCGGCGGGCGGTCAGGTAGACACCCAGCAGGGCGGCCGCCACGGCGATGGCCGCCGCGGCGAGCGTCGATTTCCTGCGGCGTGAGGAACACACCACGAACCGTAGCGGTCGCTTCACCCGATCGGCATCAATTCCGCTCGGCTCGCCGACCGCGAGTCGCCAGCGGGAGGGCGGCGAGGGTGAGCAGGGCCGCGGTGACGAAGCCGGCCGGCGCGCCGAGGCTCGCCACCACCAGGCCGACGCCGATGGCTCCGACGCCCCAGCCCAGGTCGTACGCGGCGTTCCAGGCCGCGCTGACCGCGCCGTACCGGTCCGGGGTGACCCGCTGCAGCATCGTGGTGAGGCTCGCCGCCTGGGCCAGCCCGAAGCCGGTCCCGAACAGCGCCATCCCGGCGAGCACCGCGAGCCCGCTGCCGGTCGCGGCGGCCGTGGCCATCCCGGCCGCGGCCAGCACGACCGCCGGGCCGAGCAGCCGGGCGCCACCGTGCCGGTCCGCGTACCGGCCGGCCAGCCAGCGGGTCAGCGTCGCCGTCGCGGCCTGGACGAGCAGCGCCGGCGCGGCCACGCCGCCGGCGACGGCACCGGGCAGGAACGCGACCACAACGCCGCCCGCGACCGCGGTCGCGAAGAACAGCACCGCCAGGCGCAGCACGTCCGGCGGCAACCCCAGCCGCCCGGACGCACCGGCGCCGTCGGCTGCCGTGTCCGCACCCGTGTCGCGACCCGCCTCGCCGCCCGCCTCGTCGGGCGCGAGCGCCGGCGGGCGCGGCACCAGCGGCACGGCGGCGACGGCGAGTCCGGCCGCGACCGCGAAGACCGCGGGAAAGCCGACCACCCCGGCGACCCACACCCCGACCGGCAGCGCGACGACGGCCGGGATCGTGGCGGCGAGCCCGAACACGCCCAGCCCTTCGCCGCGGCGCTGCTCCGGGATCGCCCGCGCGGCCAGCGCTCCGACCGCGACCACGACGATCGCGAAGCCGGACCCGCGCACCGCGGCCACCGCGAGCAGCCCGACCAGTCCGCCGACCGCGGGCAGCGCCAGCGCCGGCGCGCCGAGCAGCACCAGGCCGGCGGCGAGCAGCCGACCGAAGCCGACCCTGCGCCGCCAGCGCCGGGGTCACCAGCTCGGCGGCGACCGCCGCGACCATGAGCACGCCGGTCGTCAGCCCGGCGCCGGCGGCGCCGATGCCGCGCTCGGCCGCGTACAGCGGGACGACCGACAGCAGCAGGTAGAAGCTGGTCATCGCGGCGGCGTCGACGGCGAGCAGCCGGACGGCGGCCGGGGTCAGCAGCCGGGGCGGGGCGGCGGTGATCGTGGTCATGCCAGCAGCCTCGCCGCCGTACTGGTCCGCGGTAAGGTCCAGTTCCGTGCCTGTCCAGTGGACCGGTTTGAGTCCCGAGCTGCTGGTCCCGCTCGACCGGGACGGCCCCGACCTGCTGCGCGTCCAGCTGGAGCGCGGGCTGCGGGAGGCGATCCGGAGCGGCCGGCTGCGGCCGGGGGAGCGGCTGCCGTCCACCCGCGAGCTGGCCCGTGGCCTGGGCGTCTCGCGCGGCATGGTCGTCGACTGCTTCGACCAGCTGCAGGCCGAGGGCTACCTGGTCGCCCGGGCCGGCTCGGCGACCCGGGTCGCCGACACCGCGCGGATCCCGGCCGCGCCGGCGCCGCGACCGGCCGGCGCGCTGCCCCGGCTGCAGGTCGACTTCCGCCCGGCCGTGCCCGACCTGTCCTCGTTCCCGCGGGTCGACTGGGCCAGGACGGTGGCCGAGGTGTGCCGGTCGGCGGCGAACGCCGCGTTCGACTACGGCGACCCGCGCGGCGCCGAGGTGCTGCGCACCGTGCTGGCCAGCTACCTCGGCCGGGTCCGGGGTGCGGCCGCCGACCCGGACCGGATCGTCGTGTGCACCGGCTTCTCCCAGGGCCTCAACCTCGCGCTGGCCACGCTGGCCGGCCGCGGGGTGGAGCGGGTCGCGTTCGAGGACCCCGGGTACGACGAGACCGGCCGGATCGCCGCCGGCCTCGCCGGCCTCGCCGTCGTCCGGGTCCCGGTGGACGAGCGCGGCCTGCGGGTGGACGAGCTGGCCGCGACCGGGGCCGGCGCGGTGGTCGTCACCCCGGCGCACCAGTGGCCGACCGGCGTGGTGCTGTCCCCGGCGCGGCGGAGGGCGCTGGCCGACTGGGCCCGCCGTACCGGCGGGTGGGTGGTGGAGGACGACTACGACGCCGAGTTCCGGTACGACCGGGAGCCCGTCGGCGCCGTCCAGGGCCTCGCCCCGGACCGGGTGGTCACGATCGGCACGGTGAGCAAGTCGCTGGCCCCGGCGCTGCGGCTGGGCTGGCTGCTGTGCCCGGCCGACCTCGTCGCCCCGGTCGCCGACCTCAAGGTCAGCACCGACCGCGGCTCGCCCGGGCTGGACCAGCTCGTGCTGGCCCGGCTGATCGAGTCCGGCCGGTTCGACCGGCACCTGCGCCGGATGCGCCGCTCGTACGCGGCCAAGCGGGAGGTCCTGGTCCGCACGCTGGCCGAGCGCGCGCCGGCCGTCGGGCTGACCGGCCTCGCCGCCGGCTTCCACGCCGTGGCCGCGCTGCCGGCCGGCGTGACCGAGGCGGCGGCCGTCGAGCAGGCCCGGGCCCGCGGCGTCGGCCTGTACGGGATGAGCCCGCAGCGCTCCACCGGCGCCGCCGACCCGCCGCAGCTCGTGCTCGGCTTCGGCAACCTCACCGAGACCGCGATCCGCGACGGCCTGCTCCGCGTCGCCGACCTCCTCCAGCCCGGCCGGCCGGCCGGGACGAGGCGAGCGTGACCATCAGAGCATCGTGCAGATCATCCCGGCGCTCACCGCCAGGTCGCCGCGGCGGCTCGTTGCCGGCCGCTACGCACCCGACGGCTGCGGCATCAGGCCGAGGTGCGTGAGCAGGGAGAGCTGGTCGTAGTAGAGGTCGCCGCCGACGACCTGCCCGGTCGAGTCGAAGTGCCACATCTCGCACAGCGGCAGCGCGAACTCCTTGCCGGTGGCGGGGAACGGTCCGAGTGGCCCGTCCTGCCGGCCGGCCACGGTGAAGGTGCAGACGACGGTCGGACCGGCGTCGAGGTAGCGGGCGCCGGTGATCCGGATGTCCGAGGACACCGCCAGCCAGCCGGCCAGGAACTCCCTCCTGAACTCCTCCGGCGTGCCGAACGTGCGCCCCTGGGCGTGGTCGGTCCACGAGATGCCGTCGGCGTAGTGCTGGGTCATGGCCGCGAAGTCCCTCCGGTTGAAGGCCTCGTGACCGGCGCGGTAGTTCTCGACGTTCCTGGCTGCCATGACTGCTCCTCCGCGGTCCTGGTGTCGACTACTGCCGTCGACGGCGGACAGAGCGTGGCGGCCGCGGTTTGCGGCGACCCTTCCCGGACCTTTCCGTAAGCTTTCGGCATGTCCGAGGCGGGCCAGGACCGCCGTCCCCGAGGTCGTCCGATGAGTGGCGCGGCCGGGGCCCGGATCCAGCTGTGCGGTCACTTCGTCGCGGAGATCGACGGCACCCGGTTCGAGGACGCCCTGCCCGGGCGCAGAGGGCGGCTGCTGTTCGCGTATCTCGTCCTCAACCGGATCCGGCCACTGCCGCGGGATGAGCTGCTCATGGCCGGCTGGGGGGATGACGTCCCGGCGGAGGCCGGGAACGCGTTGAGCGTGCTGCTGTCCAAGCTGCGGCACGGCCTCGGCCCCGACCGGCTGCGCGGGCGGACGGAGATCGAGCTGCTGCTGCCGGCCGAGACGTTCATCGACACCGAGGCGGCGCTGGAGGGCGCCCACCGGGCGGAGACCTGCGTCGCCCAGGGGCGGTGGGCGCAGGCGTGGGGTCCTGCCGGGATCGCCTACCACGTCGCGACCAGGCCGTTCCTGGTCGGGCTCGAGGCGCCGTGGGTGGACGAGTGGCGGCGCCGGCTGGCCGAGGTCCGGCTGCGGGGGCTGGAGTGCTTCGCCGCTGCCGGTCTCGGCCTCGGCGGGCCGGCGTTGGCGCAGGCGGAGGAGCGGGCGAGGATGCTGACCGAGCTGGCGCCCTATCGTGAGACGGGCTACGTGATCCTCATGGAGGCGCTCGAGCGGCGCGGCAATGTCGCCGAGGCGCTCCGGACGTACGAGCGACTACGGGTCCTGCTCAGGGACGACCTGGGTGTCCCGCCCGGCGCGACCCTGCGCGCCGTTCACCGGCGGCTCCTGCACAGCGCCGGGCCCTAGCAGTTCCGCCTGGGCGAGGATGTCCTCGCGGGTGACGTTGCCGACCAGCTCCGGGTGCAGCACGCCCATGTGGTCCTGTGCGTTCGCCCAGAGCTCGTCACCGTCGCCGCCCTGGATGACGTACCCGCACGTGCAGACGATTCTCAGTGCCACTGCCGACCTCCCGGCCACCGTGCCGCGATGGTTGTCGGTGGGCGGTCGGCGATGCAAGCCCGGCCCGGCCCGGCGTACTCGAGGTCAGACAGCCGTGGCGGCGCGGTCCGGGCACGGGACGGAGTGGCCGTCCCGCGCCGCCCGCTGCGTTGTCGGTGCGGCCGCCGGGCGGCCCAGCGCCGCCAGCGCGAGGCTGGCCAGCGCGCCGAGCGCGACCAGGCCGGCGTACCCGATCGCGGTGTCGAGCAGCCCGATCCGCGGGATCAGCACGCCCGCCACCAGCGCCGGGATGCTGAAGGCGAGGTAACTGGCCACGAAGACGGACGAGAAGAGGGCGGCCCGCTCGTGCGGCTCGGCCAGTTGGGTCAGCGACCGCATCGAGCCGAGGAACGCCGAGCCGAAGCCGCTGCCGGCGACGACACCCGCGGCGACGAACAACGTCAGCGACGAGGCTTCCAGGGCGACCAGGAACGCGCCCGCGCCGACAGCCAGGGCCACTGCGCCGAGCCGCTCGATGCGGGTCGGGCTCAGCGGGCTGACCAGGACCCCGGTCACGGCGGCGGAACCGGCGAAGACGGCGAGGACGATGCCGACGACGGCGGTGTTCGGCCGGTCGAACACGGTCCGGACGACCGACCCGCCGACGGAGAACATCAGGCCGCCCAGCGCCCAAGTGGACATCATGGTCGGAAGCGCCGCTGCGAACGGCCGGCGCGCCCGGGACGGGATCGCCACCCGCGGCCGCAGGGAGGCGAGCACGCCCGGCACCGGCCGCACCGTCTCCGGCAGTGCGGCAGTCACCGCGGCGAGGACCGCAAACGTTCGCGGCGAGCAGGGCGAAGGTGAGCCGGGTCGGGTACGGGCCGTACTGGACCAGCAGGCCGGTGCCGAGAGCGCCGACGCCGAGCCCGACGCCCGGCGCCACGCTGTTGACCAGCGAGCCCAGCCGGCGCCCGTCGGCGGGCTGCAGGTCGAGCAGGTACGCCCCGAGCACGCCGATCGCCGCGCCGGTGGCGAGGCCCTGCACGACCCGCGCGGCGAGCAGCCAGTGCGTGCCCTCGGCGGCGAGGAACACGGTCATCGCGGCCGCCTCGACCACCAGCGCGCCGGCCAGCACCGGCCGTCGCCCGACGAAGTCGGACAGCCGACCGATCGTGAGCAGGCTCAGCAGCAGGGCGAGCACGTAGACCGCGAAGATCGTGGTCAGTTCGAGCGCGGAGAACCCGAACTCCTGCTGGTAGATCGGGTAGAGCGGGCTGGGCGCGCTGGACGCGGCCAGCAGCGCGGCGACCGTCCCGCCGACGACCCAGAACGCGGCCGCCCGGGGCAGCCGCCGGGTGACGCCGAGGTGTGAGGCTGGTCGCAGTGCGAGCATGATGGGCTCCGATTCGCTGACCGTTCGAGTTGTATCGAACGGTCGGAACGCGACCACCGTGAGAGATTGTTCCAAGAAAGTCGAACTGTTATGCCCGCCACCCGTGACCTGCCGCACCCGGACCTCGCCGACGTCGAGCTGACCGAGGTGCTGTTCGCGCTGAGCGACCCGTCCCGGCTGGAGCTGGTCCGGCTGATCGCCAGGGACGGGCCGCAGACCGTGGCGAACTGCCAGGCGGTCGGCCCGGCCGCGCCGAAGTCGACGTTCTCCCACCATCTCAAGGCGCTGCGCGAGGCCGGGCTGGTCCGCAACGTGCCGGCCGGCCGGCAGCGGATCGTGTCGCTGCGCCGGGACGAGCTGGACGAGCGCTTCCCCGGCCTGCTCGACTCGGTGCTGCGGACCGGCGCGATGCCGGACGGTCAGCCCACCATCCGGGCGGCCCGCGCCTCCAGGTAGCGGCGTTACATCTCCAGCCCGGCTTCCTCCATCACCGCCCGCACCTCGACCCCGCCGTACGCGGCCTCCGGCATCGTCGCGGCCAACTCGGCCGCCCGCTCCTGCGTCTCGCAGTCGACCACGTGGAAGCCGGCCAGGTGCTCCTTGGCCTCCAGGTAGGGGCCGTCGGTGACGACCGGGGCGCCGCCGGCCGGCCGGCGCACGAGCCGGGCCTGCGACAGGTCGGTCAGCGCCGCGAACCCGACCAGCTCCCCGGTCTCCCGCAGCGCCGCCTGGAACGGCTCGTGCGCGCCCACCATCGCGTCGAGCTCGGCCGGCGACAGCGACTCCAGCCGCGCCGGGTAGTTTGGCATCATCAGCAGGTACTTCGCGCACATCGCTGTCGTACCGACTCGGCGCTCGGGCCGGGTCTCGACGCTGGCCGGCCTGGCCCGGATCACGGCGCCGACGCTGGTGCTCGACGGCGGCGCCAGCCCGGACTGGATGCGGGCCGCCGCCGCGGCCGTGGCCGCCACGGTGCCCGGCGCCACGTACCGCACGGTGCCCGGCGAGGACCACGCGCATCCTGCGCCGGCCCGAGGTGCTCGCCGCCGAGATCAGTCGAGGGTGACGTAGTCGGGGCCGGAGTAGGCGCCGGTGCGCTCCTTCTGCCGCTGCAGGATGAGGTCGTTGAGCAGGCTGGACGCCCCGATCCGGAACAGGTCGGGGTCGAGCCACTCCGGCCCGGCGATCTCGTTGACCTGGACCAGGTAGCGCACCGCCTCCTTGGCCGTGCGGATCCCGCCGGCCAGCTTGACCCCGCACCTGGCGCCGGTGGCCAGGGCGAAGTCGCGCACCGCCTCGAGCATGACCAGCGAGGTCGGCGGCGTCGCGGCCGGCGACACCTTGCCGGTCGAGGTCTTGATCACGTGCCCGCCGGCGAGCAGCGCCAGCCAGGACGCCCGGCGCACGTTGTCGAGCGTGGCCAGCTCGCCGGTCTCCAGGATCACCTTGAGGTGCGCGGCGCCGCAGGCCTCCCGCACCGCCACGATCTCCTCGTACACCTGCAGGTAGCGGCCGGAGAGGAAGGCGCCGCGGTCGATGACCATGTCGATCTCGTCGGCGCCGGCGTCGACCGCCTCGCGCACGTCGGCGAGCTTGACCGCGAGGCTGGCCCGCCCGGACGGGAACGCGGTGGCGACGCTGGCCACCTTCACCGGCGAGCCGATCAGCTCGGCCTTCGCGACCTTGATCAGGTCCGGGTAGATGCAGATCGCCGCGACCGCGGGCGTGCTGGGATCGGTCGGATCCGGATGCCGTCCCTTGCCGCACAGCGCCCGAACCTTGCCCGGGGTGTCGGCGCCCTCCAGCGTGGTCAGGTCGATGCAGCGGATGGCCAGATCCAGCGCGTACTGCTTCGAGGCCTTCTTGATGCTCCGCGTCGCCAGCGCCGCCGCCCGCGCCTCGGCGCCGACCTGGTCCACTCCCGGCAGCCCGTGCAGGAACCGCCGCAGCGCGGCCTCGTCCCGGACCACATCGTCCAGCGCCCCCAGCGTCGCGGTCATGCCATCGAGCTTATGCGCTCACACGCGTCTGATCCCTACCGCCCAGCCCGGCTTGATCATCTGCGGCTGCCGCGGGCCCAGGTCTTGAGGACGGACCAGGCCAGGGGGAGGGGGACGGTGCCGGAGCCGAGGCCGACGTCGACGAGCAGGTCGAAGACGTCGGTGCGGCGGGCGGCGGTGGCGATCGCGGCGTCCATGAACCGGGACGACTGGGCCGCCCGGGCCAGCACGTCGGTGGTGCGCAGGTGGTTGCCGAGCGCCTGCCGCAGCCCGTACCGGTACGCGCGCAGCGGGTCGGACGGCGCGCCGACCGCGGCGGTGCCGGCCAGCCGGCCGGAGAGCAGCGCGTAGTAGATGCCCTCCCCGGTCAGCGGGTTGATCAGGCTGGCCGCGTCGCCGGCCAGCAGCACCCGGCCGCGACCCGGGGTGGCCGGCCGGCCCGGGGACAGCGGCAGGTGGTGGGCGAGCAGGTCCCGCCCGGGCAGGTCCGGCAGCAGCGCGGCCAGCCGACCGTGCAGCACCTCCTTGCCCGGCCGGCCCGCGGCGCGCAGCCGCGGCAGCATCATGCCCGAAGCCGATGTTCGCGGTGCCGTCGCCGATCGGGAACGACCACGCGTACGCGGGCCAGCCCTGCCTTCTGCATGGCGATGAACTGGGCGCCGTCGGCCCGCTCGCTGCCCGGCGGCAGGTCGGCGTACCCGCGCACGGCGATCGCGGTGTGCCGGTCCGCCGTCATCGGCACGCCGAGCAGCCGGCGCACGGTCGAGCCGGCGCCGTCCGCCGCGACGACCGCCCGGGCCGTGATCCCGTCGACGTCGACGGTGCCGCTGTCCTGGGGTCAGCGCCCGGACCTGGTGCCGGCGCACCTCGACCCCCCGCGCCCGGGCGGCGTCGACCAGCCGGGCGTCGAACACCTTGCGCGGCACCACGTGGTTGGGCCGGGCCGCGGTCGCGGAGACGGCGGCGCCGCCGGGGGAGACCACCGACAGCTTCGTCGGTCGGCGTGTAGTCGGCGATCAGGTCGGGCACGCCGAGCAGGGCCAGCTCGTCCCGCCCGTGCGCGGCGATCCCGTCCCCGCAGGCCTTGTCCCGCGGGAAGTCGGACCTGGTCCAGCAGCAGCACCCGCGCGTCCGGCCGGCGCAGCTTCGCCGCCAGCGCCGCCGCCGAACCGGCCGGCCCGCCGCCGACCACGACCAGGTCCCAGGTGTCCGCCACGACTACGAGCCTGCCACGCGAGCCGATACTGTGCGGCCCTGTGCAGACCCTCGTCGTGGACCACCCGCTCGCCGCCGCCCGGCTCACCACGCTGCGGGACGAGCGCACCGACAACACCGGCTTCCGGGTCGCGCTCAAGGAGCTGGCGACGATGCTGGTGTACGAGGCGACCCGCAACCTGCCGGTCGAGCCGGTGCCGGTGACCACGCCGGTCGGGCCGGCGGTGGGCGCCCGCCCGGCGAACCCGCCGCTGCTGGTGCCGGTGCTGCGGGCCGGGCTCGGCATGGCCGAGGCGGCGCTCGGGCTGCTGCCGGAGGCGCAGATGGGCTTCGTCGGGCTGGCCCGGGACGAGGAGACCTTCCAGCCCCGCGCCTACCTGGAGTCGCTGCCGTCCTCGCTGGCCGGCCGCCCGGTGCTGGTGCTCGACCCGATGGTCGCCACCGGCGGCTCGCTGCTGCACTGCTGCCGGCTGCTCACCGAGCGCGGCGCGACGACATCACCGTGGTCTGCGTGCTGGTCGCGCCGGAGGGGCAGCGCGCGCTGGAGCAGAGCGGGCTGCCGCTGCGGCTGGTCACCGCCGCGGTCGACGAGCGGCTCAACGACAAGGCCTACATCGTGCCGGGGCTCGGCGACGCCGGCGACCGCCAGTTCGGCGCGCGTCTGAGCGTCGCTGAGACGGCCGGCGGGCGGCGTCGAGTGCTTACGGGGCAGCGGGGCCAGCCCCCCGAGGGTCAGGGCAGCCGCGGCGGTCTCCCGCGCGGCCGGCAGCCGCGTCCAGGCGCCGGCCGGCCCGGCGCCGACCACCTCCAGGTACGCCTTGAGCTTCGGCTCGGTCCCGCTCGGCCGGACCACCACCCGCACGTCCTCGGCCCGCCAGCGCAGCACGTCCGCGTCCGGCAGCAGGTCCTCCGCGGTCGCCGGCCGGCCGAGCAGCGTGCGCGGCGGGTCGGCCCGCAGCGCGGCCATCGTGTCGGCGATCTGGCTGAGGTCGTCGACCCGGACCGAGATCTGCGCGGTCGAGTGCCGGCCGAACTCGGCCGCCAGCTCGTCCAGCCGGTCGAGCAGCGTGCGGCCCTCGGCCGCGAGCGCGGCGGCCAGGTCGGCGACCAGCAGCGCGGCGGAGATCCCGTCCTTGTCCCGGACCACGTCCGGCAGCACGCAGTAGCCGAGCGCCTCCTCGTAGCCGTAGGCGAGGTCGTCGGCGCGCCCGGACGATCCACTTGAACCCGGTGAGCGTCTCGCCGAACGGCACCCCGCGGGCGGCGCACAGCTTGCGACAGCAGCGACGAGGACACGATCGTCGTCGCGTACGTCCCGGTGCGGCCGGTGCGGATCAGGTGGTCGGCCAGCAGCACGCCGAGCTCGTCGCCGGTCAGCGGCCGCCAGCCGGTGCCGTCCGGGACCGCGACCGCGCAGCGGTCCGCGTCCGGGTCGCTGGCGAGCAGCAGGTCGGCGCCGGTCCGCTCGGCCAGCGCGAGCGCGAGGTCGAGCGCGCCGGGCTCCTCGGGGTTGGGGAACGGCACGGTCGGGAAGTCCGGGTCCGGCTCGGCCTGCTCGGCCACCTCGGCACCGGCGGCTGCGAAGCCGGCCCGGGCGAACGCCTGCCCGCAGCACCGCGGCGCCGACCCCGTGCAGTGCGGTGTGGACGGTCCTGATGCGACGGTGCCGGGTGCGCGGCACGGCCGCCACCGAGTCCACGTAGGACTCCAGCACCTCGTCGCCGAGCACCGCGTAGGCGTAGGACATCGGGACCGTCGACAGTGGACCGACCGCGGCCGACCGCCGCCTCGATCTCGGCGTCCACCGGCGGCACGATCTGCGCCCCGTCGGCGGCGTAGACCTTGTAGCCGTTGTCCTGCGGCGGGTTGTGGCTGGCGGTGACCATCACCCCGGCGGCCGCGTCGAGCAGCCGGACCGCGTGCGCCAGCACCGGGGTCGGCAGCGGCCCGGGCAGCAGCCGCGCGTCCAGGCCGGCGCCGGCCAGCACCGCGGCCGAGTCGGCGGCGAACTCGGCGCTGCCGTGCCGGGCGTCGTAGCCGATGACCACCGGGCCGGTGCCGCCCGGTGCGCCGCAGCCAGGCCGCGAGCCCGGCGGCGGTGCGCCGGACCACCGCGCGGTTCATCCCGTTCGGCCCGGCCCGCAGCGGCCCGCGCAGCCCCGCGGTGCCGAACTCGAGCCGGCCGGCGAACCGGTCCGCGACCGCGGCCTCGTCGCCGGCGTCGAGCAGCGCCCGCAGCTCGTCCCGGGTGGCCGGGTCGGGGTCCTCGGCCAGCCAGCGCTCGGCCGTGCCCCGCAGGTCGGCGTCCACGCCGGGATCAGTCCTCCTGGCCGAGCCGCGGCTCGTCGTACGCCGGCCCGGCGAACGGTCCGCCGAGCCGGGCCCGCTCCGGGTCGGACCGGTCCGGGTCGTCGTCGGCGCCGGCGATCCGGTCGGCGTACTCCTCGGCGTCGTCGACGGACAGGTAGCCGAGCGCCCGGGCCGGGGCCAGGTCCCACCAGGCCCTGGTGTTGGCCGAGATCCCGTACACCACCGCGAAGCCGACGTCCGGCGCGGTCAGCGCGGCGGCGAGCAGCCGCACCCCGTCGGCCGGGCTGATCCAGGTGGACAGCTCCCGCACCGAGGTCGGGTACTGCTTCCAGCTGCCGATGCGCAGGCAGACGACCTCCAGGCCGTACCGGTCGACCATGAGCCGGCCGAGCGCCTCGCCGAACACCTTGCTCACCCCGTAGTACGTGTCCGGGCGGGGCGGCACGTCCGCGGTCGACCAGCGCGCTGCGCGGGACGAAGCCGACGGCGTGGTTGCTGCGACGCGTAGACGACCCGGGGCACGCCGGCCCGGCGGGCGGCGTCGAAGACCTGGAAGGTGCCCTCGATGTTGGCGCTCGAGGATGTCCTCGAACGGGGCCTCGGTCGGCATCCCGGCCAGGTGCACGACCGCGTCCACGCCCTCGGTGGCCCGCCGGACCGCGTCGCGCGTCGGCGATGTCGGCCACCACCGGCGGGTCGGCCAGCCCGTCCACGCCGTCCAGCGGGACCCTGTCCAGGCCGCGCACCTTCCAGCCGCGGGCGGCCAGGCCCGGCGCAGGCGGTCCGGCCGATCTGCCCGGCGGCGCCGGTGACGAGCACCCGCCGGCCGCCGCCCGGGCGGGCCTGCGGGTGGGCGCCGAACTCGGCCACGCCTACAGCGCCTTCGATCACGGTGCCGAGCAGGGTGCCCATCCGGGTCGCGGCCGCGCGGCCGGCGGCGAGCACCTCCTCGTGGTCGAGCGGCTCGCCGGTCATCCCGGCGGCGAGGTTGGTGACCAGCGAGACGCCGAACACCTCGAGGCCCTCGGCCCGGGCCGCGATCGCCTCCAGCACGGTGGACATGCCGACCAGGTCGGCGCCGAGCCCGCGCAGCATCCGGATCTCGGCCGGCGTCTCGAAGTGCGGGCCGGGCAGCGCCGCGTACACGCCTTCCTCGAGGCGTCGGGTCGGCCTGCCGGGCCAGCGCCCGCAGCCGCGGCGAGTAGAGGTCGGTGAGGTCGACGAACCGGGCGCCGACCAGCGGCGAGCGGGCGGTCAGGTTGAGGTGGTCGGAGATCAGCACCGGCTGGCCGGCCCGCATCCCCTGGCGCAGCCCGCCGGCCGCGTTGGTGAGCACCACGGTCCGGCAGCCGGCCGCGGCGGCGACCCGGACGCCGTGCGCCACGGCGGCGGTGCCGCGACCCTCGTACAGGTGGGTGCGGCCGAGGAAGACCAGCGTGCGGTTGCCGCCGATGGTCAGCGAGCGGACCGTGCCGCCGTGCCCCTCCGCGGTCGGCGCGGCGAACCCGGGCAGCTCCGCCGACCGGCACCTCGGCGTCCGGGGTGCCCAGCGCGTCCGCGGCCGGAGCCCAGCCGGAGCCGAGCACGACCGCGACGTCGTGCCGGTCGGCCCCGGTGGCGCGTGCGCCAGCTCCTTGGCCGCCGCGGCCGCGTCCTCGGCGGTGGGTCGTACGAGACCGGTCACGCCGACCGACCCTAGGGCATCGGGCGGGTCAGCCAGTCCGGAACGTGTCGGCTGCGACCTGGAAGACGTCGGTCGGCTCTGCGTCCACTGGTCGGCCGGCGTGGACAGGTAGAGCCCGAACGTCCGGCCGTCGGTCACGATGCCCCGGTAGAGCACGTGCCGGGCCACGCCGTCGAGCGTGAACGTGAACTCCCAGTCGGCCGCGTCCAGCCCGCGGTAGTCGATCTTCTCCAGCTTGACCCGCTGGTACGAGCCGTACGACGGGTCGTTCTCGAACTGCCGCTCGGCCGCGGTCAGCTGGCTCAGCGCCGAGGTCGGTGCCGTCCGACCGTGATCAGCCGGAGGAACCGGGTCGAGTCGCCGGGCTCGCGGGCGTCGACCACGCCGTCGCGCTGCTCCTTCGGCGGCCAGCCGGTCGGGACGCCGACGCGTGAAGCCGCTGCCCTGGTAGGCGGTGAAGCCGGCGGGAATCGTCGCCGGGCCGAGCGACGCGGTCGCGCTCGGGCTGCCGCCGGCGCCGTCGTCGCCGCTGCCCCCGCGCAGGCTGCGGAGCAGCAGGTATCCGCCGGCCAGCACGGCCACGACCAGCACCACGACGACCAGCAGGGCGGCGACGCCGCGCTTGCGCCGGTCGCCGCGGGAGCGCTCGTCCCGGAAGTCCAGCGGCGAGGACGGCGGCTGCGGGCGGAACGCGCGGGCCGGCTGCTGCGGCGCGTTCGGGCGGAGCGCCGAACGGGAGCGGGGCGATCCGCTGGGTGCCCAGGTCGTCGCCGCCGCCGTACGAGCCGTAGGCCGGGGTGCGCGGCGGGGCCGGCGGGCCGGCGGGCGCGCGGTGCCGGCGACGCCGGTCGGGACGGCAGGGTGACGCGTGGCCTCGGGGTCGGCCTCGTCGGCCGGGGCCTCGTCGGCGGGCCGGTCCGGCGTTGCCAGCGGCTCCAGCGGCGGCGCCGAGGTCGGTGCGGGTGGCGGCGTCCATGTCGACCAGCTCGGGGTCGGCGATCTCCGGGTCGACCAGGTCGGCGTCGTCCGCCAGCACCTCGCGGGCCCGCTCGCCGACCACGCTGCCGGCCACCGACTTCGCCGCGGCCGGTGCGTTCCCGGGCGGCCCGGCCAAGTCGGTCCCGGACGTCTCGGCGGCGTCTCGAGTCGTCCCGCCGCAGCGCCATCGCGCCGGCGGCCGCCGCCGCCAGCCCGCCGACCGGCGCCGCCGTCCACCCCCGCCGGTCCGCCGTTCGCCGTTCCGCTGGTCCCCGGGCTACCAGTGCCCGCTCCGCCGGCCGGCTGGCCACCGGTCAGCCGTTCCGCTGGTAGCCGGGCCGCTGGTGGTCGGGCTGCCGGTCATCAGGCCGCCGGGCGCCGGGCTGCCGGGCGCAGGTGCTGCTCGCCGTCGCGGCCGCTCGGCGTCGAGCCGCGGGCTGTCCGTCCGCCGGTCGCCGGCTCCGGTTCCGCCCGCCGGCTCGTCCGCGGCCGGCTCGGCGCTGGCCGGGGCCGGCCGGGCGGCGGCGAGCGCCTCCTCGGACCGGCCCTGCCGCCACACCGGCACCAGCAGGTCGGCCAGCCCGGGCCCGGCCGCCGACGGCGCCGCCGGCTCCGGAGCGTCCGGCAGCGGCGCCGGCTCGGGGACGCCCACCGCCGGCACCGCGGGCCGCACCGGCGCCTCGGCCTCGGTACCGCCGCGCAGCACGTCCAGCAGCGCCCGCCGCGCGTCCACCGGCCGGGCCCGCTTGACCGGGTCCTTCTCCAGCATCGCGGCCAGCGCCGGCACCAGCGGCCCGGCCCGGTCGTACGGCGTGGGCGGCTCCTGCACGACCTTCGACAGCGTCTCCATCGCGTCGCCGCCGGAGAACGGCGCCCGCCCCTCGACCGCCGCGTACAGCGTGGCGCCGAGGCCCCACATGTCGGCGGGCGCGCCCGCTTCGAGGCCCTTGACGATCTCCGGCGCGATGTACGACGGCGAGCCGACCAGCAGCCCCGTGCCGGTGATCGTGTCGTCCCCGGCCGCCCGGGCGATGCCGAAGTCGGTGAGCTTCACCCGCCCGTCGTGCCCGAGCAGGATGTTGCCCGGCTTGACGTCGCGGTGGGTGATGCTGGCCGCGTGCGCCGCCTCCAGCGCGCCGAGGATGGCCAGCCCGACGGTCGCCACCCGCAGCGGGTGCAGCGGGCCGTCCTCCTTGATCACCTCGGCCAGCGACCGGGACGGCACCAGCTCCATGACCACCCAGGGCCGGGAGTCCTCGTCCAGGACGTCGAACAGGGTGACCACGTTGGGGTGGCCGAGCCGGGCGATCGCGCGCGCCTCGCGCAGCGTCCGCTCGCAGCTGACCGCCCGTTCCTCCGGCGACAGGCTGCCGGGAAGGACGACCTCCTTCACCGCGACCGTACGGCGCAGGAAGGTGTCCTCGGCCTCCCAGACCGCACCCATCGCGCCGCGGCCGAGCACGCGCTGCAGGTGGTAGCGCCGGGCGAGCACGCGCCCCCCGGCACGCTGGCCCCCTGGACTGACCACGGTCTCCCTTCCTGCTGTCTCCCGGACGCGCACCGCAACGCCCCGGTGACCCCCTAGCATCGGCCACCGGAGTCACCGGACAAAACCGACGCGCTGGAGCCCAGGTCGGCCCCGGACCGCGGCCAGTGCGGTCGGGACCCTGCGACCCTACGCCGCGCGTCTGACCCGAGCACGCCACGCCGACCAGGACCGCCCCGTACGCTCCCCGGAGTGCGGATCCACTTCAGCGCGTCCGAGCGGTCCAGCCTCGGCATCGAGTGGGAGCTGGAGCTGGTCGACCTCGGCACCGGCGAGCTGTCCGCCGGCGCCGACGAGATCCTCGCCGAGCTGGCCCCGGCCGAGGGCGTCGAGCACCCGAAGGCCAAGCACGAGCTGCTGCAGTCCTGCGTCGAGGTGATCACCGGCGTCTGCACGACGGTGGCGCAGGCCAGGGCCGACCTGGCCGGGACGGTGGCCGAGGTCGCAGGCCGCGGCGGCGAAGCGCGACCTGGGCGTGCTCTGCTCCGGCACGCACCCGACGACGCGACTGGTCGACGCAGCGGATCTCGGCCGGCGAGCGCTACCGGATGCTGGTCGAGCGCAACCAGCGGATGGCCCAGCAGCTGCAGATCTTCGGGGTGCACGTGCACGTCGGCGTGCGGGCGGCGGACAAGGTCATGCCGATCGTCAACGCGCTGCTCGACTACGTGCCGCACTTCCTCGCGCTGTCCGCGTCCAGCCCGTTCTGGCTGGGCGGCGACACCGGGCTCGCCTCCTACCGGAGCAAGGTGTTCGAGGGGCTGCCGACCGCCGGCCTGCCGTACCAGCTGCACGACTGGGACGAGTTCGAGCACTACATGGAGCTGCTGATCAAGACCCGCGCGATCGAGACGGTCCGCGAGGTCTGGTGGGACATCCGCCCGCACCCCGACTTCGGCACGGTCGAGCTGCGGATCTGCGACGGGCTGCCGACGCTGGACGAGGTGACCGCCGTCGCGGCGATGGCGCAGTGCCTGGTCGAGCAGATGGACGGCCAGCTCGACCGGGGCTACCAGCTGCCCGAGCCGCGGGCCTGGGTGGTGCGGGAGAACAAGTGGCGGGCCGCGAGGTATGGTCTCGATGCGGAGATCGTGGTCGACGCGCGCGGCACCGTGCGACCGGTGCGCGCAGCGATCCACGACCTCGTCGACGACCTCACGCCGACCGCCCGCCGGCTCGGCTGCGAGGACGAGCTCGCGCTCGTGCCGAGGATCCTCGAGCACGGTGCGAGCTATCAGCGACAGCGTCGGGTCGCCGCCAGCGCGGGCGGCGAGCTGCGCCCTGTCGTCGACGCACTGCTGGAGGAGATGCGGGTGGGGCTGCCACTGTGACGGGACCGTCGACCGGGCTGCGCGAGGCGCCCTGGCTGGATCGCTGGCTGGACGAGCACGGATCCGGCCTGGTCACGTTCCGTCGCGAGCTGCACCAGAACCCCGAGCTCGGGCTACGCCGAGCACCGCACCACCGAGCTGCTGGCCGCGGCCCTGTCCGCGCGCCGGCCTGGAGCCGCGCGTCCTGCCCGGCGGCACCGGGCTGTACTGCGACATCGGCACCGGCAAGCGGGTCGTCGCGCTGCGGGCCGACATCGACGCGCTGCCGCTGCAGGACGTCAAGGACGTGCCGTACGCGTCGACCGTGCCGGGCGTCTGCCACGCCTGCGGTCACGACGCGCACACGACCATCGTGCTCGGCGCCGCGCTGGCGCTGGCCGTCCGGACCGGCAGCTGCCCGGCCGGGTCCGGGTGATCTTCCAGCCGGCCGAGGAGGCGGTGCCCGGCGGCGCGCTGGACGCCATCGACGGCGGCGTGCTCAAGGACGTCGAGCGGATCTTCGCGCTGCACTGCGACCCGAAGCTGGCGACCGGCCGGGTCGGCCTGCGCACCGGCCCGATCACCGCCGCCTGCGACAAGGTCGACGTGCTGCTGTCCGGCCCGGGCGGGCACACCGCGCGCCCGCACCGCACCGTCGACCTGGTGTACGCGCTGGGCCGGGTGATCACCGACGTGCCCGGCCTGCTGTCCCGGCGGGCCGACCCGCGGCACGGCATGTCGCTGGTCTGGGGCGCGGTGCAGGCGGGCGTCGCGCCGAACACGATCCCGCAGTCCGGCACGGTCTCGCGGCACCGTCCGGATGCTCGACCGGGACGCCTGGGACGGCGCCGAGGGCCTGGTCACCGCGCTGATCGAACAGGTGGCGGCACCGACCGGCGCCACCGTCGAGGTCCGGTACGAGCAGGGCGTGCCGCCGGTGGTCAACGACGTCGCCTCGACGGCCGCGTTCCGCGCCGGCGTGCAGGCGGCGCTCGGCCCGGACGCGGCCACGGACACCGAGCAGAGCCTCGGCGGCGAGGACTTCGCCTGGTACCTCGGGCACGTTCCGGGCGCGCTGGCCCGCCTCGGCGTCCGCGCTCCGGACGCGACAGGGCCGTACCTCGACCTCCATCAGCCGACTTTCGACATCGATGAGAGAGCGCTCGCCGTAGGCGTCCGGGTGCTCGCCCACACCGCGCTCACCGTGCTGGGCTGACGCAGCCGTCACGCATCGTGACCCGGGGCGACCGATCAAGGCCCCGGACCAGCAGGTAGTGGACCGTTCGGGCGTACCTGAGCCGGTCTGGACCTGTGCTTGACGGGTGCAAGACGTTTGCGTCCGAACGGGTGAATGTCCTTGTGCGCTCCCTGTGAGACGTCGTTTACTTTCCGGCGGCTGGGCAGCGTAAGGCGCGTGATCCATTCGGCCCTTTCCCCTCGGTGTCCGAGTGGACCGTCCGGCCGTACCTCGACGCGCCAGGAGGCGTGTCGGTCCCACACACGGGAGGCACCAAATGACCCGAGGGTCAACGTTCCGCCGGACCGCGCTCACCGGCGCACTCGGTCTGGCCGTGGCCGCGGCGCTCGCCGCGCCCGCCGCAGAGGCGGCACCCGCCGCCCCGAGTGCCGCAGCTCCCGCCGCCGCCACCGCGGACGTGCAGAGCGTCGCCCTGGCCAAGGCACTCGGCGCGAAGTCCGTCGGCAGCTACGTCGACTCCGCCGGCAAGCTGGTCGTCAACGTCACCGACCAGGCCTCCGCGGCCGCGGTCCGGGCGTCCGGCGCCACCCCGAAGCTCGTCGCCCACAGCGCCGCGCAGCTCGCCGGCGTGCAGGCGTCGCTGCGACAAGCCACCGGCGGTCGTCGGCAGCCGCGTGGGGCGTCGACCCGGTGACCAACCAGGTCGTGCTCTCGCTGCCGGCGCGGTGCCAAGGGCGCCGCGGTGACCGCGCTCAAGGCCGCCGCCGCCGCGCGCCGGCTCCGCCGCCCGGGTCGAGACGCTGAGCGCTCCGGTCACGCACGCTGATCACCGGCGGCGACGCGATCCTGACCAGCGGCGCGCGCTGCTCGCTCGGCTTCAACGTGCGCAACTCGGCGAACCAGAACTTCTTCCTCACCGCCGGCCACTGCACCAACATCGGCGCGACCTGGACGGACCTCCGCGCGGCCAGCTGATCGGCACCCGGACCGCCACCAGCTTCCCCGGCAACGACTACGGCGTCGTCCGCTACACCGGCACCGTCACCGGCCGTCCGGCACCGTCGGCAGCCAGGACATCACCGTCCTCCGGCACCCCGGCCGTCGGCAGCACCGTCACCCGCCGCGGCAGCACCACCGGCATCCACTCCGGCACGGTCACGCAGCTCAACGCGACCGTCGACTACCCGCAGGGCACCGTCACCGGCCTGATCCGCACCACCGTCTGCGCCGAGCCCGGCGACAGCGGCGGCTCGCTCTACCGCGGCACCACCGCCTTCGGCCTCACCTCCGGCGGCAGCGGCAACTGCACCTCCGGCGGCACGACGTTCTTCCAGCCGGTCACCGAGCCGCTGAGCGTGTTCGGCCTGCACGTCTTCTGATCCATCCGACCCGCGTACGGCCGAGCCACGGCTGGGCCGGACGCCGACCGCACGATCGAGGGACGCCCACCGCCACGGCGGTGGGCGTCCTGACTGTCTGCGCGTGCACGGGGTAGCGGCCTTTGGGCTGTTCGGGTGGTTCGACATGCTGAACGCTTGACCCGAGAGGGTCCCGCTGACGAGGGTGTGGTCCGTACCCAGAGGGGAGTTGGGCTGAACGGCCTAGCCGTGCTCCTCCGCGAGATGGCATCTGATCCGCCCGGTGCGGTCGAGCGACCGGCCGCACCGGGACCAGACCGGCCCGTCGCCTACCTCTCCCGGGCGGCGGGCCCGGTCATGCTCCGAGCACGTTCTCCGCCCGCAGCGGCAGCTCCCAGACCAGCGTCCCGTCGGCGAACCGGGGTGCGCCGTCCGGCCAGCGGCGGCGCAGGATCTTGGCCACCCTGGCGTTGTCCGGCAGCGTGTGCGCGCGCAGCACCGGAACGCCGCGGATCAGCGCCGGGACGAGCGCGGCCGCGCAGAGCTGCCAGCCGAGGCCGCGGCGCTGCCAGCGGTCGGCGAGCACGACGCCGAGCTCGACCGCCCGGCCGCCGTCGACCAGGGTGGTGTCGGCCACGCCGACCACCTCGGCACCGGCGATCGCCAGCACCACCGTGCGCCGGTCCGGGTCGGCCTCGACCAGCCGGCGCACCAGCGTGGCGGACGGCGAGGAGCCGATCCCGGTGAAGAACCGCCGGTAGGCGCTGTCGAGCGAGAGACCGGACAGGAACTCCCGGACGGCGGCGCAGTCATCCGGCCGGGCGTCGCGCAGCAGCACGCCCGGGACGGCCGCGATCGCGGACCGGTCGAGCAGGCCAGTCACCGAACTACCCCCTGAGTACGAGAGACGGACTCAGGCTCTCCCGTACTTGCTCGGTCTGTCAAGCGAACTTAGCCTGGACGCATGGTGCCCGAAGCGCTGCGGTGGGACCCCGACCCGTGCTCGATCGCGCGCACGCTCGAGCTGGTCGGGGAGAAGTGGTCGCTGCTGGTGCTGCGCGAGGTGTTCTCCGGCGTCCGGCGGTTCGACGACCTGCGCCGGCGCACCGGCGCGCCCCGGCAGGTGCTGTCCGCCCGGCTGACCACGCTGGTCGACGCCGGCGTGCTGCGCCGGCACCCGTACCAGGAGCCGGGGCAGCGGACCCGGTACGAGTACCGGCTGACCCGGGCCGGGATGGACCTCTACCCGGTGCTGGTCAGCCTGCTGCGGTGGGGCGACCGCTACCTGGACCAGCCCACCGGCGGGCCGACGCTCGAGCTGACCCACCAGGACTGCGGCGAGCCGGTCGACGTGGTGCTGCGCTGCCGCGCCGGGCACGACCTCGACTCGGCCCGCGACGTGCACCCGCGCCCCGGCCCCGGCGCCCAGCTCCTTCCCCCCGACGACCCCCGCGCGCTGCCGCGCGTCGCCGCGTCCGCCTGACCGCGGCGGATCCGGGTTACGGCCAGGCCTTGCGGCAGGGGCGCATGCGGAGGTCGGTGACGTAGTCGTGCGGCGCGCCGGCCTTCTCGGCCGCGTCGGCCAGCACGCCGAGGTAGCGCGCCGACGGCAGCCCGCCCTCGAACGCGTCCAGCACGTACACCCAGGCCAGCACGTCCTGGTCGAGCGTGTGCACCCGCAGCCGGATCTTCCGGTAGAGCCCGGTGTCCGCGCCCTCCCAGGAGTCGAGGAAGCTCTCGTCGTACGTCGTGACGTCGTAGAGCGCGACGAACACGGTCTCGCCCGGCGCCTCGACCAGCGTGGCCAGCGACCCCTCCCAGCCGAGGTCCTCGCCGCCGAAGGTGAGCCGCCAGTCGGTGACCCAGCCGGTGCCGGCCGCCGGCGAGTGCGGGCAGCGCTGACCCATCTGTGCCGGGTCCATGTTGGAGCCGTAGGCGGCGTAGAGAGCCACGGACCGGCATCGTACGGGCAGAGTCCGGCGGCCGGGTCCACAGGGAGGACAATGCGAGCGTGACCAGCATCGCGATCGTCGGCGGCGGACCGGCCGGGTACGAGGCGGCGCTGGTCGCCGCGCAGCTCGGCTGCCGAGGTGACGCTGGTCGAGCCGGACGGCCTCGGCGGCGCGTGCGTGCTCTACGACTGCGTCCCGTCCAAGACGCTGATCGCGACCAGCGAGACGATGACCACCTTCCGCGGCGCGCCGGCCCTCGGCGTCCGCACGGCCGGCGGCCCGGACGGCGAGGTCGTCGGTCGAGGCCGCGGTGGTCAACCGGCGGGTCAAGGACCTCGCCGCCTGGCAGTCCGAGGACGTCTGGCAGCGGCTGTCCACCGAGGGCGTGCGGATGCTGACCGGCCGCGGCCGGTTCGCCGCCGAGCAGCCGGGCCGCAGCCGCCGGGTCGAGGTGGTCGACGCGACCGGCCGGGTCACCGAGACCCTCGACGCCGACGTGGTGCTGCTGGCCACCGGCGCGACCCCGCGGGTGCTGCCCGGCGCGGTGCCGGACGGCGAGCGGATCCTCACCTGGCGGCAGGTCTACGACCTGACCGAGCTGCCCGAGCACCTGGTCGTGGTCGGCTCCGGCGTGACCGGCGCCGAGTTCGCCAGCGCATACCTGGAGATGGGCGTGCGGGTGACGCTGGTGTCCAGCCGGGTCCGGGTGCTGCCGGGCGAGGACGCCGACGCCGCCGAGGTGATCGAGGAGGTCTTCGCCGAGCACGGCGGCGAGATCGTCAAGCGGGCCCGGGCGGCCTCGGTCGTCCGGACCGAGAAGGGCGTCCTGGTCACGATGGAGGACGGCCGCACGGTCGAGGGCTCGCCACGCGCTGATGACCGTCGGCTCGGTGCCCAACACCGAGGGCCTGGCCCTGGACGCGGTCGGCGTGGCGCTCGGACGAGCGCGGGTTCGTCGGGTGGACCGGGTGTCCCGCACCACCGCCGCCGGGGTGTACGCGGCCGGCGACTGCACCGGCGTGCTCATGCTGGCCTCGGTCGCGGCGATGCAGGGCCGGATCGCGATGTGGCACGCGCTCGGCGAGGCGGTCCTGCCGCTGCGGCTGAAGACCGTCTCGGCGACCGTGTTCACGCACCCGGAGATCGCCACCGTCGGCATCCAGGAGAAGGCGATCACCGCCGGCGAGGTGCCGGCCCGGACCGTGACGATGCCGCTGGCCACGCAACGCGCGGGCGAAGATGCAGGGCCTGTCCGACGGGTTCGTCAAGCTGTTCTGCCGGCCGGCGACCGGGGTGGTGATCGGCGGGCGTGGTGGTCGCGCCGACGGCGTCCGAGCTGATCCTGCCGATCGCGATGGCCGTGCAGAACAGCCTGACCGTGACCCAGGTGGCCTCGACGTTCGCGGTCTACCCGTCGCTGTCCGGCTCGCTGACCGAGGCCGCCCGCCGCCTGATGATCCACGACGACCTCGACTAGCGAGCACCAGTGGACGCCAGGGGCGATTGGGCCTCGGCGTCCACTGGTCTGGTGCAGTCGGTGGTCTTACGGTGCGAGGGTGATGATGCGGATGGCGTCGCTGGCGCTGTAGGAGTTCAGGGTGTAGTTGACGCCGGTCTGGTCGACGTACTTGGTGACCGAGTCGTCGAACTCGAAGCCCTGGTCGGTGCTGGTGGGAGTAGGTGGTGCCGGACACCCCGAACAGGGCGGTGGTGGCCTGCAGGTCGGCGGTGCTGGTGGCGGTGGCGAGGACATTGGTGCCGAACCACTCCGACCCGGTGAGCTTGTGGGCGGCGTTGTCGGCGCCGACGTGGTCGTCGTGCACGTAGTACACGTTGACCTTGGTTCCGGCTGGGACGGTGGTGCCGCCGACGGTCAGGTCACTGGTCAGACGTCTGGTTGTACCGCTCGGCGAAGCTCCGCGCGTACTGGTCGCTTTCCAGTGCGCCGATCTCGACGGACGCCGGCGGATCGATGAACTGCGGCCGGTGCCGTGCCCCGGCTGCACGGTGATCGTCGACGTGACCTGGGCGTCGGAGGTGAAGTCGGAGGAGCTGCTGTTGTGCGCCTTCACGGTGAAGGTGAACGTGCCGGCCTTGGTCGGCGTGCCGGTCAGGCGACCGGCCGAGTTCAGGTTCAGCCCATCGGGCAGGGTCCCGGACAGCAGCGTGGTCGAGGGCTGCGGGTAGCCGCCGAGGGTGTAGCCGTAGTCGTACGCCGTCCCACGACCGCCGCGGTCGGCGTGCCGGCGATGGTGGCCTGCGACCGGATGTCGATCCGGAACGGCAGCGTGACCGTGCCGAAGTCGTTGGCCAGCGTGATGTTGACGTTGTAGTGACCGGCCGCGGTCGGGGTCCCGGACAGCAGCCCGGTCGAGGACAGGGTCAGGCCCGGCGGCAGCGACCCGCTGGGCGCGCTGTAGGTCGGCGTCGGGTAGCCGGTGCCGGTGAGCTGGGAGCTGTACGGGGTGTTGAGTACGCCCCAACCCGGGCCGTTCGTGATCCACGGCTTCTGGTACACGGTCATGGTCATCGCCTGGGTCGCCGGCGTGCCGTGGCCGTTGTCAGCCGACAGCGTGAAGTGATACACGCCGGTCGCTGTCGCAGAGCCGCGGATCCAGTGGCCGTTGGTGTTGTCGATCGACAGACCCGGCGGCAGCGCCCCGTCGGCCACCGACAGCGCCGGCAGCGGCGTGCCACCGACGTTCACCGAGTAGTTGTAGGCGGCGTTGAGCTCGGTGTTCGGGGGGTTGTCGCCGTAGAACACCGGAGGCGAGGTCGGCTGGTGGATCGTCATGGCGAAGTACTAGCCTTCGACGACGCCGGTCGCCTGGAGCTGGCCGCGGCCGGGATGTTCTGCTGGCCGTGTTCCCCGAGGCCCCAGGCCACGAGGGTGCCGTCGGACTTCAGCGCGACCGCGAAGGTCAAGCCGATGGCCACGTCGACTACGCCGGACATCGCCGCGGGCGGCGTCGCACCGATGGTGATGCCACCCCAGGTCACGACCGAACCTCGCTCTCGACGGCCGCGGCCTCGCTGTCGATGGCCGCGACCTTGACGACGCCGGACTGCGCGGCGTCCGGGACCGTGCTCTGGCCGAAAGTGTTATGACCCCAGGCCACGACCGAGCCGGTGTCGGTCACTGCGAGCGCGAACTGGTTGCCGGCGGCGATGCTCACCGCGTGGCCTTGCAGGGCGGCTGGGACGGTGTTCTCGCCGGGCTGGTCCGATCCCCAGGAACTGGATGGTGTGGTCGGACTTCAGGGCCACGCCGCCGCCGACTCGTGGCGGCGATCTGAGTGATGCCGGTCAGGCCGGTCGGGGTAGCAGTCCGAGGCGCCCCAGCCCACCAGCGAGCCGTCGGCTTTGAGTGCCAGCACGCTCCAGCGCTCGGCGTCGATGGCGACCACGCCGGACTGGGCCGCAGCCGGGATGGTCGACTCGACCGAAGTCGTTTTGGCCCCAACCGATCACCGAACCGTCGGTCTTGAGGGCGAACGCGGACCTGACTCCGGCGGCGATCGTCCTTGACGTCTTGACTGGGCGGCGGCCGGGACATTCGTCTGACCAAGGTCGTTGTCGCCCCAGGCGGTGATCGTGCCCGAGGTGGGCGCGGCGCCGGCGGACGGAGCGGTGACCGCCAGCACGCCGCCGATCACCGCCAGTGCCGGACGACGGCCGCGCGAGGCGGGAGGCAAGTCGTTGCCATGGTCGGATTCCTTCCGGATGATGCGCGACGGGTTCGCGCCGAACGGGCGAAGCACCACCGACGGGCGCGCCGCGCTTCAGCTGACCTGGGCGGCGAGCCGCCGGCGGGCTGCTGAGCTTCGGAGACTGTCACCGGACGCCTGCGTCGTCTGTTCGCCGGCGAACCGACCATCTGTCCGGTTCGCGACACTCGGGCGACGGCACGGTTCCGCCTGAAGGAACCCGCCGCCGACCATCGCCGCTACCACCGTGCCGTCGGTGGGTGACCACGACGACCTCGACTAGGTCACGCGGAACGTGATCCGGTCGCCGGGACGGGCCTGGGCGGCGAGGGGGATCGCGGCCTCGTCGACGACGGCTATCACCGGGTAGCCGCCGGTCACCGGGTGGTCGGCGAGCATGAGGATCGGCTGGCCGTTCGGCGGGACCTGCAGGGCGCCCTCGACCAGGCCCTCGGTCGGCAGCTCCCGGACGCCGGCGGCGCGCAGCGGCGGCCCGCTCAGCCGCAGCCCGACCCGGTTGCTGGCCGCGGTCACCTCGTACGGCCGGGAGCCGAGCAGGTCGAGCGCGGCCGGGGCGAACCAGTCGGCCCGCGGGCCGGCCCGGGCCGGCAGCACCAGCTCGGCCGGCAGGTCCGGCACCGGCGCGAGGTCGACGATCGGGAACCCGGCCGTCCGGGCGCCGACCGCGAGCCGGGTGCCGGCCTCGACGGCCGGCGGCCCGAGCCCGCCGAGCAGGTCGGTGGACCGGGACCCGAACACCGCCGGCACGTCCAGCCCACCCCGCACGGCCAGGTACGTCCGGGTGCCCCGGGCCGGCACGCCGAGCTCCACCTCGCTCGCCGGGCCCGACCTCGACCGGCCCGTACGGGGCGACGTCCGCGGCCGGCCAGCCGTACCGGGGCCGGGGCGCCGGTGACCGCGACCACCGCCCGGGCGCCGAACCGGGCCGCGAACCCGCCGAGGGTGATCTCCAGGCCGGCCGCGCCCTCGGGGTTGCCGACCAGCCGGTTGGCCAGCCGCAGGCTGGCCCGGTCCGCGGCGCCGGACCGGCCCACGCCGAGGTGCGCGTACCCGGGCCGGCCGAGGTCCTGCACCGTGGTCGAGCGGTCCGGGCCGGAGCACCTCGATCATGCCGGCACGAACCTGACCCGGGTGCGCGGCGGCAGCAGCGCCGGCGGATCCCGGTCCAGGTCCCAGAGCACGGCGTCGGTGCGGCCGATGAGCTGCCAGCCACCCGGCATCCGCCGCGGGTACGCGCCGGAGAACTCGTCGGCCAGCCCGACCGACCCGGCCGGCACCGCGGTCCGCGGGGTCTCCCGCCGCGGCACCCGCAGCGCCGGGTCGCCGCCGGTGAGGTAGGCGAAGCCCGGCGCGAAGCCGCAGAACGCGACCGTCCACTCGCTGGCCGCGTGCCGGCGGACCACCTCGGCCTCGGCCAGCCCGGTCAGCGCGGCCACCTCGGCCAGGTCCGGCCCGTCGTAGCGGGTCGGCAGCTCGACCAGCTCGCCGCGGCCGGGGTCGGGGGCGTCGGCCGGCGAGCGGGACCGCAGCGCCGCGGCGACCTGCTCGGGACCGGTGACCGTCCGGTCCAGGGTGACCAGCACGGTCCGGGTCGCCGGGACGAGGTCGAGCGTGCCGGGCAGCGGATCCGCCCGCAGCGAGGCGTAGAGCCGGCCGGCCTCGGCCAGGTCGGCCAGCTCGACCAGGACCGCGGCGTCGCCGGCCGGCAGGATCCGCACCGCGTCCTCACCGGGCGAACGGGGTGAGGGTGGCGCCGGCCTCGGCGAGCCGGGACGCGACCAGGCGCGCCATCTCGACCGCGCCCGGGGTGTCGCCGTGCACGCAGACCGAGCGGGCCTCGACCGTGACCGTGGACCCGTCGACCGCGGTCACGGTGCCGGTCCGCAGCCAGGACGCGCACCGCCCGGCCACCGCGGCCGGGTCGTGCAGCACCGCGCCCGGCTGCCGGCGGGAGACCAGCCGGCCGTCCGGCGTGTACGCGCGGTCGGCGAAGAACTCCGGCACGGTCGTCAGCCCGGCCGCCGCCGCCTGCCGCAACCATTCCGAGCCGGGCAGCCCGAGCACCGGCAGCGTCCGGTCGTACGCGACCACCGCGTCCACCACCGCGGCGGCCTGCTCGGCGTCGTCGACGATCGCGTTGTAGAGCGCGCCGTGCGGCTTGACGTACCGGACCCGGTCGCCGGCCACCCGGGCGAAGCCGTCCAGCGCGCCGAGCTGGTAGAGCACGTCGTCGGTCAGCTCGCCGCGGGGCATGTCGATCTTCCGCCGGCCGAACCCGGCCAGGTCCCGGTACGACACCTGGGCGCCGATCGCGACCCCGTGCTCGACCGCCGCCGCGCAGGTCCGGCGCATGATCGCGGGGTCGCCGCCGTGGAAGCCGCACGCGACGTTGGCGCTGGTGACGATCGCGAGCAGGGCGGCGTCGTCGCCCAGCGTCCAGATGCCGAAGCCCTCGCCGAGGTCGCTGTTGAGGTCGACCTCGCTGCTGGTCACGGCGCCTCCCGATGGTGAGCGGGCACGGGCTGGTCCGGATAATTCTGTCGGACCGGCCCGGCAGGATCGAGGACGTGCTGCCCGCCTCGTACCGTCCGCTGCTGACGACGCCGTCGGTCGCCCGCGCGCTCGGCACCTCGCTGCTGGCCCGGGTCGGCCAGCCGGCCGGTGCGCTCGCGGTGACGCTGCTGGTCGTCGAGCGCACCGGGTCGTACGCGTCGGTGGGGCTGGTCAGCGCCTGCTGGGTGGTCGGGACCGGGATCGGCTCGCTGCTGTGGAGCCGGCTGGTCGACCGGGGCCGGTCGGTGCGGGCGGTGCTGCTCGGCACCGCGCTGCTGTCTACGCGCTCGGGCTGGTCGCGCTGGTGACCGTGCGGTCCGGATCGACGCTGGTGCTGGCCGGGCTGACCGCGGCGGCGGCGCTGTTCACCGCGCCGGTGACCCCGGTCGCCCGGGCGCTGTGGCCGGTGCTGCTGCCCGACCCGGACGCCCGCGCCGCGATGTACTCGCTGGAGGCGACCGTCCAGGAGCTGGTCTTCATCGTCGGGCCGGCGCTGGCCGGCGCGGTCGCCGCGGTCGCCTCGCCGTCCGCGGCCGTGCTCGCCGCCGGTCTGGTCGCGGTCGCCGGCGTGGTCTCGTTCGCCCTGACCCCCGGGCTGGACCGGGTCGCCGGCGGCCGCCGGGAGCCGCTCGGTGCTGGCCCGGCTGCGGCCGCTGCTGCCGCTGTTCGCTCGCCGGCGTTCCTGCTGATCTGCGGGCTGTCCTGGGTCGAGGTGGGCGTGGTCGGCGCCGCCGGGTCGGCCGGGCGGACCGAGGCGGCCGGCGCGCTGCTGGCGGTCTGGAGCGCCGGCTCGCTGGTCGGCGGTCTGGTCGGCGGCGCGCGGCCGGCCCGGCACGGACCGGCCCGGCGGCTGCTCCTGCTGCTCGCCGGCGCGGCGGCCGCGCACGTCCTGCTCGCCGCCGCGTCCGGGCTGCTGCCGCTCGCCGGCCTGCTGGTGCTGGCCGGCGCGCTGGTCGCCCCGGCGCTGGGCGGGATCTACACGCTGGTCGAGCAGGCGGCGCCGCCGGGCGCGGTGACCCAGACGTTCGCCGGGCTGGCGGTCGCGCTGCTCGGCGGGGCGGCGGCCGGCTCGGCGCTGGCCGGGCTGGTCGTGCAGGCACACGGCCCGGCGGCGGCGTTCCTGGTCGGCGCGGTGCCGCCGGCGCTGGCCGCGGTGGTGGTCGGCGGTCACCATCGGCCGGAGGGCGGCGGCTCCGACCGCGGTGGGGTGAGCCCGTGCTGGCGAAACCGGCGCTCCCGCAGCTCGTCGCCGTACGCGGCGCCGACCGACAGCGCGCCGATCAGCACCAGCCCGGCCATCGGGATCCGCAGCCCGAGCGGGATCGGCAGCACCAGGATCACCACGATCGGGATCGCCGCCTGCAGCAGCGTGCGCAGGATCTGGCGCAGCCGCCAGTCGGCGTCGGTGAGGTCGTGCCGCACCCAGTCGTGCAGGTCTGCGGGCAGCCGGCCGCCCAGCGCGTACCGCACCCACTGGAGCGCCGACGGCCGCTTGCTCACCCCGGCCAGTGTGCCCGATCGCCAGAGTCCCCGCGTCAGCAGGCCTCGCACCGCACGGAGCCTGCTGACGCCGGGCACTAGTCTTCGGCGGTGCGCTGGGTCGAGGGGCCGGGGGACGAGGGCGAGGAGCCCGACCCGCGGTTCACCCTCGCCAACGAGCGGACGTTCCTGGCCTGGGTGCGCACCGCGCTGGCGCTGGTGGCCGGCGGGATCGGGTTGGAGGCGTTCGTGCCCCGGCTGGCGGTGCCCGGGCTGCGGCAGGTGCTCGCGGTCTGCCTGGTGCTGCTCGGCACCGCGGTGAGCGCGACCGCGTGGTCGCGCTGGGTCCGGACGCAGCGGGCGATGCGGATCGGCGCGCCGCTGCCGGTGCCGCGGCTGGCGCCGGTGCTCGCCTTCGGCATCGCCGCGATCGCGCTGATCGCCGTCGTGCTGCTGGTGGTGACCGAGGTGTGAGCGAGCCGCCCGGGCTCGCGGTCGAGCGTACGGTGCTGGCCTGGACGCGGACGTGGCTGGCGATCGGCGGCTGCGGGCTGCTGCTGTTCCGGATGAGCGTCGGCTCGACCGCTCTGGTCGTCGCCGCCCTGACGATCGGCGCGGCGGCGCTGGTGCTGACCACGCTCGCCAGCCGCCGCCGCGCCACCCACCTGCGCGCGGTCGCGCCGCGACCGGCGTCGCTGCGGGTCGCGACCGGCGCGACCGGCCTCACCGCCGCCACCATCGTGCTGTTCGGCCTGGCCGCGGCCGCCCTCGTCGTCGCCCGCTGAGCCCGCCGGGCACGCTGGCCCCGGAAACCCGCGCCCGGCCCGGCTTCCGCCGGTCTAGTCGACCAGCTCGCAGATGACCGCGCCGCTGGTGACGACCTCGCCGACGGTCGCGGACAGGCCCTTGACCGTGCCGGCCTTGTGCGCGGTCAGCGGCTGCTCCATCTTCATCGCCTCGAGCACGACGACCAGGTCGCCGGCCGCGACCTGGTCACCCTCGGAGACCGCGATCTTCACGATCGTGCCCTGCATCGGGCTGGTCAGCGCGTCCCCGCTGACCGCCGCTCCGCCGCCCTTGGCCTTCGAGCGCCGCGCCGGCTTGGCCGCGCCGGCGCCGGCGGCCGCGCCCAACCCGGCCGGCAGCGTGACCTCCAGCCGCTTCCCGCCGACCTCGACCACCACGGTCTCCCGCGCGGCCGGCTCCTCGACCTCGGCCGAGCCCGCCCACGGGGCCAGCTCGTTCGCCCACTCGGTCTCGATCCACCGGGTGTGCACCCGGAACGGCTCGTCGGTGAAGTCGGGGTCGCGGACCACCGCGCGGTGGAACGGCAGCACGGTCGGCAGCCCGTCGACCACGGTCTCGTCCAGCACCCGCCGCGCCCGCTCCAGCGCCTCGGCCCGGCTCGCCCCGGTCACGATGATCTTCGCGAGCAGCGAGTCGAACGCCCCGCCGACCACCGAGCCGGCCCGTACACCGGAGTCGACCCTGACCCCGGGACCGGCCGGCTCGACGTAGCCGGTGACCGTGCCGGGCGCGGGCAGGAAGTTGCGTCCAGGGTCCTCGCCGTTGATCCGGAACTCGAACGAGTGGCCGCGCGGCGGCGGGTCGGCGCCGAGCCCGAGGTCGGCCAGGTGCGCGCCGGCGGCGACCGCGAACTGGGCCCGGACCAGGTCGACCCCGCTGGTCTCCTCGGTCACCGGGTGCTCGACCTGCAGCCGGGTGTTGACCTCGAGGAACGAGATCACCCCGTCCAGGCCGACGAGGAACTCGACCGTGCCGGCGCCGACGTACCCGGCGGCCGCGCAGATGTCCCGCGCCGAGGTGTGGATCAGCGCGCGCTGCTCGTCGGACAGGAACGGCGCCGGCGCCTCCTCGACCAGCTTCTGGTGCCGGCGCTGCAGCGAGCAGTCCCGGGTGCCGACGACCGCGACCGCGCCGTGCTGGTCGGCCATCACCTGCGCCTCGACGTGCCGCGGCTTGTCCAGGTAGCGCTCGACGAAGCACTCACCCCGCCCGAACGCCGCCTCCGCCTCGCGCACCGCGGACGCGAACAGCTCCGGGATCTCCTCCGTCGTGCGGGCGACCTTGAGCCCGCGCCCGCCGCCGCCGAACGCCGCCTTGATCGCCACCGGCAGGCCGTGCTGCTCGGCGAAGGCGAGCACCTCCTCCGGCCCGGCGACCGGGTCGGCGGTGCCGGGCACCTGCGGCGCGCCGACCTCGGCGGCCAGGTGCCGGGCCGCGACCTTGTCGCCGAGCACCCGGATCGCGTCCGGCGGCGGGCCGATCCAGGTCAGCCCGGCGTCGAGGACGGCCTGGGCGAAGTCCGCGTTCTCGGACAGGAACCCGTAGCCAGGGTGCACCGCGTCCGCGCCGGACTGCCCGGCGGCGGCCAGCACCTTGTCGATGACCAGGTACGAGTCGGCGGCGGTGCTGCCGCCCAGCGCGTACGCCTCGTCGGCCAGCCGGACGTGCTCGGCGTCCCGGTCGGGCTCGGCGTACACCGCGACGCTGCGCAGGCCGGCGTCCCGGCAGGCCCGGGCGACCCGGACGGCGATCTCGCCCCGGTTCGCGATCAGCACTGTACGCACCGCACCACCTCATTCCTCGTGCCGGAGTCTAGGGATCGCGTGGCGGCGGGGCCGCCCAGAGATCCGTCACCCCGACCCCGACCTGCCGCAGCAGCTCGCGCAGCAGCGGCAGGGACAGGCCGATCACCGTGCCCGGGTCGCCGTCCACGCCGTCGACGAACCAGCCACCGCAGACCGTCGATCGTGAACGCGCCGGCCACCTGCAGCGGCTCGCCGCGTGGCCACGTACGCGGCCAGCTCGTCCGGGGTCGGCGTGCCGAACCGGACCACCGTGGCGGCGACGTCGACGGCGCGCGCGACGACGGATCCGCCCCGTACGGACAGCAGCGCGTGCCCGGTGCGCAGGACCCCGGACCGGCCGGCCATCAGCTCCCACCGCTTGGTCGCCTCGGCCGCCGTGCCCGGCTTCCCGTACGCGGTCCCGTCGAGGTCGAGCATCGAGTCGCAGCCGAGCACGAGCAGGTCGTCGTCGCCGGGCCGCACCGCGGCGGCCGCCTTGGCCTCGGCCAGCGCCTGCACCAGGCCGGACGGGGTCGGCGCGGTGATCGCCTCCTCGTCGACCCCGGACACGCGCACCTCGGGCTCGACGCCGGCCGCCCGCAGCACGGACAGGCGCGCCGGCGAGGCCGACGCCAGCACCAGCCTCACGCCGGCAGCGCGGAACGGCGCCAGGCCCCCGGTCCGGGCCGGGCGGTGAGCCCGAGCCGGCGGCGCGGGGTCGGCCCAGGCCGACCGCGGCCGGGGTGCCGGCGCGGTCGCGGCCGACCGGGCGGCGAGCACGGCGACCAGCGCGGCCAGCTCCTCGGCGGTCGGCTCCCCGCGCACCACCCGCAGGTACGGCGTCTCGGTCACGGGGCCCATCATGCCAAGGAGGGGACCCCGGGCCCGGGGTCCCCTCCTCGTCCGGCCACGGCTCAGCTTGGCCCTGGCCATCGCCCTGGTGCCGACCCAGACGCCGAGCACCGCGGTCGCGACAGCCGCGACCAGGCCGCCGACCACGGCGGTCGAGGCCACGTCGCCGGCGAACAGCGACCGCTCGGCGTCGACCAGGTAGTGCAGCGGGTTCACCGAGGCGGCCGCGCGCATCCAGCCCGGACCGGAGTCCAGCGGCAGCAGCACGCCGGCCAGCAGCAGCAGCGGGAACAGCAGCGTCTGCTGGACGCCCCAGAACGCCCACTCCTGCTCCCGCACGGCGAGCGCCAGCGCGTACGACAGCGAGCCGAGGCCGACCGCGGTGACCGCGAGCAGCACCAGCCCGACCAGCAGCCCGGCCGGCGCCACCCGGAAGCCGAACGGCAGCGTCACCGCGACGATGATCAGCGCCTGGACCAGCACCGGCACGATCTCCTTCAGCGCCCGGCCGACCAGCTGCGCCGGCCGCCCGAGCGGGCTGACCAGCAGCCGCTCGTGCGAGCCCGACTTCATCTCCAGCTGCAGGTTCGAGCCGGTCATCGAGGTGCCGACCAGGCAGCTCATCACCAGGATCCCCGGCACGAACGACTGCAGCGAGGCGCCGGTGGACGCACCCGTGACGCCGGCCAGCAGCGGGGTGAACAGGCCGAGGAAGATCAGCGGCTGGATCATGCTGAAGACCACCGAGAACGGGTCCCGGGTCACCGGGCGCAGCTCGCGCTCCAGCACGATCGTGGTGTCGGTGGCAAAGGTACGCACGCTCATCGGTCAGGCTCCCTTGCTGGGGGTGGTCGGCTCGGCGGTGGACCCGGTGTCGCGCAGGCTGCGGCCGGTCAGGGCGAGGAAGACGTCGTCGAGGGTGGCCCGGCGGACCTCGGCGGTCTCGACCGCGACGTCCGGCACCGCGCGCAGCAGGGCCGGCAGCGTGGCCGGGCCGTTCTCGACCCGGGCGGTCACCGTGCGGCCGTCGACCTCGACGTCCGACGCCTCGGTCGCGACCGCCGCCGCCAACCGCGTCGCGCCGTCCCGGGTGGCCGCGCGGACCACGACGCGCTCGCCGACGTGCTTGCTCTTCAGCCGGTCCGCGGTGTCGTCCGCGATCACCCGGCCGTGGTCCATCACCAGCACCCGCTCGGCCATCGTGTCGGCCTCGTCCAGGTAGTGCGTGGTGAGGAAGACGGTCATCCCGTGCTCGGCCCGCAGCCGGAGCACGTGCTCCCAGAGGTTGGCCCGGCTCTGCGGGTCGAGCCCGGTGGACGGCTCGTCCAGGAACAGCAGCCCCGGCCGGTGCACCAGCCCGAGCGCGACGTCCAGCCGGCGGCGCTGGCCACCGGACAGCGTCTGCACCTTCCGCGCCGCGAGCGTGGACAGCTCCAGCGCGTCCATCAGCTCGCCGGCCCTGGCCTGCGCCTCCCGGCGGCGCAGCCCGTACGCCCGGCCCTGGCTGACCAGCTCGTCCGCGACCCGCTGGGTGTGGCCGGCGCCGTTGCCCTGGCCGACGTACCCGATCCGGCGCCGGACGCCGGCCGGGTCGGTGGCGATGTCGCAGCCGGCCACGGTCGCGGTGCCGCTGGTCGGGGCGAGCAGCGTGGTGAGCATCCGCAGGCTGGTCGACTTGCCGGCGCCGTTGGGGCCGAGGAAGGCGACCAGCTCACCCTCGGCGACCGCCAGGTCCAGGCCCTGCACGGCCTGGACGGAGCCGAACGATCGGGTCAGGTCGCGGGCTTCGATGAGACTCGATGTCATGGGTACGACGCTAGGCGGGCTTGCGGTCACATCCTGACCGCAAGCCGGATAGAATCGGACTCATGGATCCGACCGCCCGCATCCTCCGGCTGCTGTCGCTGCTGCAGACCTACCGGCACTGGCCCGGCGAGGAGCTGTCCGACCGGCTCGGGGTCAGCCCGCGCACGCTGCGCCGGGACGTGGACCGGCTGCGCGAGCTCGGCTACCCGGTCGACACCAGCCGGGGGACCGGCGGCGGCTACCAGCTCTCCGCCGGCACCCGGATCCCGCCGCTGCTGCTGGACGACGAGGAGGCGGTGGCGATCGCGGTCGGGCTGCGGACGGCCGCCGGCGGCGGGGTCACCGGGATCGAGGAGACCTCGCTGCAGGCGCTGGCCAAGCTGCAGCAGGTGCTGCCGCCGAAGCTGCGCCGCCGGGTCGACGCGCTGGCCGACGCGACCGAGACGACGGTGTTCAGCAGCCGGCAGCCGACGATCCCGGCCGACACGCTGGTCGCGGTCGCCCAGGCCTGCCGCGGGCGGGAGCAGCTGCGGTTCGGCTACGCGGCGGCGGACGGGACCGAGACCTCCCGGCTGGTCGAGCCGCACCGGCTGGTCGCCCGCGGCCGGCGGTGGTATCTGGTCGCCTGGGACCTCCAGCGGGACGCCTGGCGGACGTTCCGGGTCGACCGGTTGTCGCACCCGTTCGCGAACGGGGTCCGGTTCACCCCGCGGGAGCTGCCGGCCGAGGACGCCGCCGCGTACGTGACCCAGGCGCTGCGCAACGTCCCGCGCGGCAACGAGGCGCTGCTCGCCATCCCGCTGCCGCTCGCCGAGGCCCAGGAGCAGATCCCGCGCTGGATCGGCGAGCTGACCGCGGACGATGCGAACGGCACGCTGCTGCGCGCGACCAACGACAGCCCCGAGTGGTTGGCGCTGACCCTCACCATGATCCCGGTCGAGGCGACCCTCGTGGACGCCTCCCCCGAAGTCCGCGCCCAGCTCGCCGCCCTGCGCACCAAGGTCGACCGCCTGGCCGCCTGACGCGGCCGCGTCGGTAGCGTCGCGGTCATGACGGAGCGGAGCCGCCGCGTGGTCGTGACCGGCGCCGGCGGGCTGATCGGTCGGACGATCGCTCCGCTGCTGCCGTCCGGCTGGGATCTGCTGCGCACCGATCTTCGCGCCGGGGACAGCGTCGCCGCCCTGGACGTGACGGATCTCGATGCCTGCCGAGCGGCCTTCATCGGGGCCGATGCCGTGGTTCATCTTGCCGCGGTGCCCGATCCTGACGCGTCGTGGGAGCGGCTGCTGCCGGCCAACGTGGTGGGCGCCCACCAGGTCGCCCGGGCCGCGGGCGAGTGCGGTGTCCGCCGCCTCGTGCTCGCCAGCAGTCTGCAGGCGGTCTCCGCCACGCCGTCCGGCACCCAGATCAGGGCGACCGACCCGCCACGCCCGGCCAACCTGTACGGGGCGACCAAGGCGTGGGCTGAGGCGCTCGGGTCCTGGGTGGCGGCGACGACCGCGACCTCGGTCGTCGCCCTGCGGATCGGCTACTTCGCCGTGCAGCGGCCGGACGCCGACGCGGTCTCGGCGGCGGAGCGCGCGGCGTGGTTGAGCCCGCGCGATGCCGCAGAGCTGGTCCGCGCCGCGGTGGAGGCCGAGGATCGTCGACTTCGTCGTCGTCAACGGCACCTCGGCCAACCGCTACCGCCGTGCCGACATCGAGGACACCATTCGCCACCTTGGCTACCGGCCCCAGGACGACGCCTGGTAGCCGCCGGGCGGCTCGCGCCGGCGCGCCTGCGAGCACCATCCGCCGAACGTCGGCAGCGGTCCCGACGACGCGGGCTGGCTGCGCGGATGGGGGCGGGTGGGCGGGGGAGCTAGAGCGGTATGTTGCCGTGCTTCTTGGGGGGGAGGGTGTCGCGCTTGGTGCGGAGCATGCGGAGGGCCTGGGTGACGTAGCGGCGGGTGTGCGAGGGCGGGATCACCGAGTCCAGGTAGCCGCGCTCCGCCGCGACGTACGGGTTGGCCAGCGTGTCCTCGTACTCCTGCACCTTCTCGGCCCGCGTCGCCTCCGGATCGTCCGCCGCGCCGATCTCCCGGCGGTAGAGGATGTTCACCGCGCCCTGCGCGCCCATCACCGCGATCTGCGCGGTCGGCCAGGCCACGTTCACGTCCGCGCGCAGGTGCTTGGACCCCATCACGTCGTACGCCCCGCCGTACGCCTTGCGGGTGATCACGGTGACCTTCGGGACGGTCGCCTCGGCGTACGCGTAGATGAGCTTGGCGCCGCGGCGGATGATCCCGCCCCACTCCTGCGAGGTGCCGGGCAGGAAGCCGGGCACGTCGACGAAGGTCAGCACCGGGACGTTGAAGCAGTCGCAGGTCCGCACGAACCGGGCCGCCTTCTCCGACGCGTCGATGTCGAGCGTGCCGGCGAACTGCATCGGCTGGTTGGCGACCACGCCGACCGGCCGGCCCTCGACCCGGCCGAAGCCGACCACGATGTTCGGCGCGAACAGCGGCTGCACCTCGAGGAACTCGCCGTCGTCGACCACGTGCTCGATCACCGTGTGCATGTCGTACGGCTGGTTGGCCGAGTCCGGCACGAACGAGTCGAGCTCGAGGTCGGCGTCGGTCACCGCGAGGTCCGCGTCGGTGTCGAGCACCGGCGGCTCGTCGAGGTTGTTGGACGGCAGGTAGGACAGCAGCGCCTTGACGTAGTCGATCGCGTCGGCCTCGTCGGTGGCCATGTAGTGCGCGACGCCGGACTTGGTGTTGTGCGCCCGGGCCCCGCCGAGGTCCTCGAACGCCACGTCCTCGCCGGTCACCGTCTTGATCACGTCCGGGCCGGTGATGAACATGTGCGAGCTCTGGTCGACCATCACGGTGAAGTCGGTGATCGCCGGGGAGTAGACCGCACCGCCCGCGCACGGGCCCATCACCAGGCTGATCTGCGGGACCACGCCGGAGGCCATGACGTTGCGGTAGAAGATCTCGCCGTACAGGCCGAGGGAGACCACGCCCTCCTGGATCCGGGCGCCGCCGGAGTCGTTGATGCCGACCACCGGGCAGCCGGTCTTCATCGCCAGGTCCATGACCTTGACGATCTTCTCGCCGAAGACCTCGCCGAGGCTGCCGCCGAAGACCGTGAAGTCCTGCGCGAACACGCAGACCGGCCGGCCGTCGACGGTGCCGTAGCCGGTGACCACGCCGTCCCCGTACGGCCGCTCGGAGCCCATGCCGAAGTTCGTCGACCGGTGCCGGGCCAGCTCGTCCAGCTCGATGAACGAGCCCTCGTCGAGCAGCAGCTCGATCCGCTCCCGGGCGGTCTTCTTGCCCTTGGCGTGCTGCCGCTCGACGGCCCGGGCCGAGCCGGCGTGCACCGCTTCGTCGTTGCGCCGCTGCAGGTCGGCGAGCTTGCCGGCGGCGGTGTGGATGTCCGGCTCGGGCGCGGCGGGCTCTGCGGTCATGCCGCGGACACTAGTAGGCGCTCAGACGAACGCGCTGTGCCCGGTCACCGCGCGGCCCACGATCAGCGTGTTGATCTCCCGGGTGCCCTCGTACGAGTAGAGCGCCTCGGCATCGGCGACGAACCGGCCGATGTCGTGGTCGAGCACGATCCCGTTGCCGGCCAGCAGCTCGCGGGCCCAGCCGACGGTCTCCCGCATCCGGCTGGTCACGTACGCCTTGGCCAGCGCCGAGTGCTCGTCCGCGTACACCTGCTCGTCCTGCAGCTGGGCGAGCCGGGTGACCATGCCGAGGCAGGCGGTGACGTTGCCGAGCATCCGCACCAGCAGGTCCTGCACGAGCTGGAAGCCGGCGATCGGGCGGCCGAACTGCTCCCGCTCGGTCGAGTAGGCCAGCGCGATCTCGTACGCGGCGAGCATCACGCCGACCGACGACCAGGCCACGCCGGAGCGGGTGCGGCGCAGGATCTCCGCGGTGTCCTTGAAGCTGCGCGCCTCCTGCAGGCGGTCGTCCTCGGGGACGCGGCAGTTCCGGTAGACGATGTCGGCGTTCTGCACCGTGCGCAGCGCGATCTTGTGCTCGATGACGGTGCTGGTCATGCCTGGGTTGTCCTGGTGCACGACGAAGCCGAGGACGCGCCGGTGTCGGCGTCGCGGGCCCAGGTGACGACGTTGTCGGCGAACGTGCCGTTGCCGATCCAGCGCTTGGCCCCGTCCAGGATCCAGCCGTCGCCGTCCCGCCGGGCCATCGTGCGCAGGCCGGCGGCCACGTCGGAGCCGCCGGTCGGCTCGGTCAGCGCGAACGCGCCGATCGTCTCCAGCCGGCCCATCGCCGGCAGCCAGCGGGCGCGCTGCTCGGCGCTGCCGCACCGGGCGATGCTGCCCATCGCCAGCCCGGAGTGCACGCCGTAGAACGTGCCGAACGACGGGTCGGCGTGTGACATCTCCAGCGAGAGGAACCCGGACAGCAGCGCGGACGGCGGCCGGCCCGGGCACCTCGTCGTACGCGATCCCGGCGATGCCGAGCTCGGCGAACCGCGGGATCAGCTCGAACGGGAACTCGGCCCGCTCCCAGCAGCGGTTCGCGATCGGCGACGACCTCGGCCGCGAGCCAGTCACGGACCCGGTGCAGGGTCTCCCGCTCGGGTCCGGCCAGCAGCTGCTCGAACCGGTAGAAGTCGCCTGTGAGCAGGCCGTCGTCCGCCACACCCGGGACCTACCCGGGTCAGGGCCGCTCCATCCGGCGGGTCGGCTGGTCCGGGTCGTCCACCGGCACGCCGTTGCGGTAGTCGGCGTCGTAGCCCGCCTCGTACTGCGCCTCGTAGCGGGCGGCGTTGCGGCTGCGGCGGTCGTGGTCGCCCTCGACCAGCCGGTTGATCAGCTGCTGGGTCTCGTCCGCGTTGGGGATGTTCCGGAAGACCTGCTGGCCGTCCTCGCCGGCAGACTCGACCACGAGCGTGCCGGAGTTGACGATCCGCTCGAAGAACGACTGCTCGTACATCGCGTTGTTGATGCGGTTGAGCGGGATGTCGCGGCCGGTGTGGCTGAGGATGCCGACCCGGGTCATCAGCCGGTGGGTGGTGAGCACGTAGTGCGTCGTCCGCCAGCGCAGGTACGGCACCACGGTGACGAGGATCAGCGCGATCACCCCGACGACGCCGATCGCGATCCGGCCGGGTGTCTGCAGGCTCCCGCCGGGGAAGATCGCGGCCAGGAAGGAGCCGAGCCCGACGATCACGATGAGCAGCAGCACCGGCCACACCAGCGTGATCCAGTGCGGGTGCAGGTGCTTGACGACGCGTTCGTCGTCGGCGAGCAGGCTGTCCGGGTACGCCACGGGACAAGCATGGCGGACCCGCAGTCCGCCGTCACGGCGTTCCACCCAACCGAGCTGTTCGTTGCCTACGTGTGACCGTCGGACGATGCGAGCGTCACCGGACGGTGACGGGGCGGACCCGGGTGACGTCTCCGGCCGAGACCGGCACGTCACCGTCCGTGGTGCGGACGACCAGCCGGCCGGCCTCGTCCAGGCCCGGTCGCGGTGCCGGCCAGCGCGCCGCCGTCGGGCAGCTGGACCCGCACCTCCCGCCCGATCGTGTCGCACACCGCCTCGTACGCGGGCCGCAGCCCGGCCGGGGTCGCCGGACCACTCGGCGTACCGGTCGGCGAGGGTGCGCAGGATCGCCCGCAGCAGCGGGTCCCGGTCGGTGCACTCGGCGCCCTCGGTGGTCAGCGAGACCGCGCCGGCCGGCAGTTCCGACCGCCGGGTGCCCACGTTGAGGCCGATCCCGACCACCACCGCCTCACCGGCGGCCTGGGCCAGGATGCCGCCGGCCTTGCCGAGGTCGTCCCCGAGCAGCAGGTCGTTGGGCCACTTCAGCCGGGTGTCGACCGCGCCGAGCCGGGCCACCGCCTGCTGCACGGCCAGGCCGGCCAGCAGCGGGATCCAGGTCCGGCGCGGCACCGGCAGCCGCGGGCGCAGCAGCACCGAGAACAGCAGCCCGGCCCGCGGCGGCGAGGTCCAGGTCCGGTCCAGCCGGCCGCGGCCGCGCGGTCTGCGCCTCGGCGACCAGCACGACGCCCTCGGGAGCGCCGCGGCGGGCGGCCTCGGCGAGGTCGTCGTTGGTCGAGCCGGTCTCGGCGACCACGTGCACCTCGCGCACGAAGCCGCCCGGCCGGACCAGTGCCGCCCGCAGCGCCCGCTCCGACAGCGGCGGCCGGTCGAGGTCCGACCAGGGGCTCGTCACCGCGTTCAGGCTAGCCCTCGCGGTCAGGTGATCCTGGGCAGGATCGGGCCGGGCTCGCGGTCGCGCAGCGCGCCGGCCCAGACGCCGGTGCCGTAGGCGAGGTCGTCGGCCACCCGCAGCGCGGCCCAGGCGAGCGGG
Source organism: uncultured Actinomycetota bacterium (assembly GCA_963770145.1). GTDB lineage: Bacteria > Actinomycetota > Actinomycetes > Mycobacteriales > CADCTP01 > CADCTP01. The sequence continues at coordinate 225,169 of CAVYOJ010000016.1, forward strand.
TGCTGGTCCGGCGAGCGGCCGTGCCGGGTGCGCACCAGCCGCACCGCGACGGCCACCGCGGTGGCCCGGCGCGCGGTCCGGCTCACCGTCGACGCCGCGAGCATGGCCGGCAGCCACGGCCGGGCCGCCGCCTCGGCCAGCCCGAGCAGCGTCCAGCCGAGGCCGGCGGCGGTCAGCCGGGCCGACTCCGCGGTCCGGCCCGGGCCGGCCGGCAGCCGGGTCCACAGGCCGACCGCGGTCAGCGCGGTGCAGGCGGCGGCCCGCACCGGCCGGCCGGCGGCCAGGCAGAGCAGTGCCGGCGCCGACCAGCGGCTGATCACGACCGGGGCGAGCCGGTCCGGGTGCCGGGCGGCGAGCGCGGCGCCGCTGCGGCCGTACCCGACCCGCTGCGCGAACCAGCGGGCGAACCCCGGCCTGGTCTCGTGCTCGACGACCACCCGGGGCTCGTACCGGACCGGGTGGCCGGCCTCGGCGACCCGCCAGACCAGGTCGACGTCCTCGCCGACCCGCATCGACTCGTCGAAGCCGGCGCCGAGCGCGTCCCGCCGGCACAGCAGCACGGCCGCGGGCAGGTAGCCGACCCGGGCGCCGGGACCGACCGGGCTCGCGGTCCCGCCGAGGTCCAGCGGCCCGGAGCCGGCTTCGAACCGGGCCAGCGCGCCGGGACCGCCGGCGCCGAAGATGCGCGGGCCGACGACGGCGGTGCCGTCCGCGAGGACCGGCAGCAGGTCGGTCAGCCAGCCGGCCGGCAGCCGGCAGTCGGAGTCGACGAACGCGACCAGCGGCGTGCGGACGGCGGCCAGCCCGGTGTTGCGGGCCGCCGCCGGCCCGCCGTTGACCGGTCGCGCGATCAGCTCGGCCCCGTGCCGGGCCGCCACCGCCGCCACCGCCGCCGGATCCCGCGACCCGTCGTCGACCACCACGACCCTGGCCGCGCCGGCGCCGAGGCTGGCCAGGCAGCGGTCGAGGGACTCGGGGCGGTCGTGGGCCGGGACGACGACGGTCACGTCGGCCGGCGTGTGCGGCGAGCGGTCCGGCCGGACCACCGCCAGCCCGTACGAGTGCAGCCGCGCGGCAAGCGCGGTCTCGGCCGGGCCGACCGGCGCGGCATCCCCGTCCCGCCAGCGCGCCACCACCCGCGCCGCGGCCGGGTTGAGCCGCAGCACCCGCAGCGGCTGCCCGCCGACCAGCAGCGCGCCGCCCGGCCCGGCATGCAGCCGGACGCCGGGATCGACCTCGACCGTCGTCACGCCCCCAGTCTGCGGCCCGGCCGGTCCGGCGGTCCGGCCGGCGTCACGTCCCGGGTCTGCGGCCGGCCGGTCCCAGCGGTCGGGAGTCGTCGCAACTCGGTCAGCGGGCCGGCCGGCCTCGGTGGTCGGGAGTCGTAGCGACCCGATCTGCGGGCCGGTGGGTCCCGGCGGCCGGGCGGCGGTGCGCATCCCGCCGCCCGGCCCCCGGGAGGTCAGGCCGGCGGAGCCGGCTGGGGAGCCGGCGGGGCCCGGCGGCCGGTCTGGCCGAGCCCGTGCCCGGTGAAGGCGAGCAGGTCGGGCATCGTGAAGTCGCCGCCCGAGGCCAGGAACGGCGTCCACCGCGGCTCGTTGCGCAGGTAGGAGGACGGGTCCTTCTCCAGCAGGCCGAGGAACACCTCGGCCACGATCCGGCCGCCGACCTGGCCGAGGTGGTGGCCGCCGGCCTGCACCTCGGCCTCCTTGAGCACGTAGTACCAGAGCGGGGCCGGCCCGCCGCCGGGCAGCCCGAGCTCGGCGTCGGTGAGCACGTCCGCGCCCATGTGCTGGGCCACGTCCTGCCCGGACGGCAGCAGCAGGCGGGCGCCGCGGGTGAGGTTGCGGTCGATCAGCGACGGCCGGTTGCCGGCGATCTCCGGCGGCAGCGCCGCGAGCGGGTCGGCCAGCTTGGTGTCGATCAGCCGGGTCTGCTGGCGGGCGTCCGACCCGGCGCCGTCGACCTCGAAGAACCGGGCCCACTCGATCGTCCAGAGCGGCGGCAGGATGCGGAACCCGCCGAAGTGCCGCAGCCGGGTGGCCGGGTCGTGGGTGCTGGTCGGCAGGAACGTCGGCAGCGGCCCGACCAGCGTGTTGAGCTTGTACCGGCCGCGCACCTGGGAGTGCCCGAAGCGGTAGGCCGCCACCGAGAACTCCACCGGCATGTACGGGTCCCGCCGCCACGTGTAGAAGTCCCGGCGCACGACCGGGCGGTGCCCGCTCTCGTCCAGCACCGCGCCGAGCATCTCCGGCCCGACCGTGCGGCGCAGGAAGTCGTGCACGACCAGCCACTGGTAGTGCCAGCGGACGATCCGCTGGGCGGCCTCGAACCGGGTCTCGCTGCCCCGGCGCAGCGCCGGGTCGGCCTCGACCAGGTCGACGACCTTGTTGTGGAACTTGAGCATGGTGAGCTGGAGCTGGCTGACGAACGTGTTCTCGTCGTTGCGCGGGTCGCCCAGCAGCGCGGTCTCCTGCCCGTTGCGGGGCAGGTCGTCCTCGTCGTCGTGCCGGCCGACGAGCAGCTTCTCCCCGCCGGAGTCCCGGTCGTAGAGGAACGGGTCGTCGGTCGGGCCGCGGCCGTAGACGCAGTCGAGGTCGAAGCGCGGGCTGCGGAAGTTCGTCAGCGCGTCCGGGTCGTTCGCCCGGTCCAGGCTGGAGGCGGTGTCGAGGGTCAGGTCGTGGTCGATGAACTGGCCGAGGTACGTGTAGCCGGCCGGGATCGTCGGGTTGTCCAGCTCCGGCGTCGGGCCGGTCGCGTTCTCCGTCATCAGCGCGGCGATCTCGGCGATCCGCGCGTCGCTGGGCACGAACGGCGGCAGCCGGAACATCCGGCCGAACCGGCCTTCGAACTGCTGCGAGACCGGCAGGTACGCCAGCCCGCGCATCTCGTAGCCGTGGCCGCGGGCCGGCCGCCGGCCGTACCCCAGGTCGTGCGCGCTGGCGGCGGACGCGATCAGCTGCTCGGTGGTGCGCGGCGCCATCGGCGCCGGGTCCGGCGGTGCTCCCGCCGCCGGGCGTTCGGCGATGTCGGTCATGGTCTCGCTCCCCGTTTCCGACCGAGGGACGTCCCGGTCTCCGGAGAACGGTATGGCTCAGCTCACATTGCCAGGGCTTTGCTCAATGCTTGATGCATCTATGGGCAACGATCCGTACCGGACGGCCCACCCGTCACTGGTACGAGATCATGCTCGGGGTCGGCTTGCGGGACATGGTCTGCGCCGGCGTGAGCATCGGCGTGTCCTCGTCGTAGAAGTTCTTCCAGCCGAACGGCACGCCCTTCGGCGCCGCGCCGACGACCGCGGCCCAGGTCTCGTCCTTGTTGCCGGTCGGGCCCTGGCCGTCCATGTGGATGAGCAGCTGCACCGAGTCGCGGTCGTGCTCGAGCGGCTGGTCGTCGCCGATCATCGACAGCCGGAACTGGTGGATGACGAACAGCTTCTGCGGCAGCCGGAGCCGGTCGGTGAGGTCGGCCAGCCAGCGGTAGACCGAGTTGATCTCGGACGCCTTGGCGCTGCCGATCTCGGTCAGCGGCAGCTGGTCGGGCCGCAGCCGCCACTCCGGGTCCAGCGCCAGCCCGACGTGCGGCAGCCGCAGCAGCGGCTCGTAGAGCTTCGCCTGGTCGAGGAAGTTGGCCCGGCCCGGCTGCAGGTCGAGCACGACGTACATGCCGGCCTTGCCGGCCTCGACCACCCAGGGCTTGAGCAGGCTGACCGGCGCCTCGTACGAGTAGTCGCCGCCGACGCCGGGGTTGGCCTGCGCGACGGTCGCGATCAGCTCGAAGGTCGGCACCACCGGGGTCGACCCGGACAGCGCCCGGTACGGCGCGGCCAGCTGCTTGGCCCGGGCGATCGCCTGCGGCAGCGGCTGCTCGCCGAGCACGCCGAGGCCGGCGGTGCCCGGGTGGCCGTACATGGCGACCAGCCGGCGGCCCGGCAGCACGACCTGGCCGCCGCCGGGCAGCTGGATGCCGGTGGCCGCGGTCGCGACCCGGGCGGCCAGTCGGCTGGTCGGGCCGAACGCGGTGCCGGCGGCGACCACGTGCTCGGGCTTGTCCTGGGCCAGCGCGGCGATCGCCGCGCTGTCGGCCCGCGGATCGGCGCCGGCGACCGGCACGACCCGGGCGCCGGCGGCCTCGCCGGTCGTGGTGACGGCGACGGCGGTGGCCTTGACCGTCGGGTCGACCAGCACGGTGGTGCCGGTCGTCGGCCTCGGGCCGGCCGACCTCGGGCAGTTGGGCCGCGTCGGTGACGACCTTCGCGCCGGTGGACGCGAGCCGGTCGGCCACGCCGGCGCCGAGCGCGAGCACGCTGGCCGGCTTCAGCCGGGTCACCTCGGTCACCGCCGGGTCCGAATCCGGCGCGGCGCTCCCGTCCGGCGCGCCGGTGCCCTCGGGCGCGGCCGGCGTGTCGCTCGCCCCGGGCGCCGCGGTTCCGTCGGGCGCGGCGCTGGGCGTGGTCGTGCCACCGGCGGCGGGCTTCGCGCCGGATCCGTCGTCGAGCAGCATCGGCACGCCGCGCCGCTCGGCCTCGGCGGCACCGGCCGAGACCGCGGCCGGGTCGCTGGCCAGCGCGACCACCGCGGCCGGGGCCGAGGCGAACAGGCTCCGGCTCACCGCCGCGGCGATCTCGCCCGGCGTCCGCCCGGCCGCCACCGCGGTCGCCGCGGTCGGCGGCCTGACCAGCGCCGCGGCCGGCGCGGGTGTCTCCGCCGCGGACGGTGTCGGCCGACCCTGCCGGAGCCTTGCCGCCGGTGCAGCCGGCCGCCAGCAGCGCCCCGGCCACGACGATCGCGGGCAGCGTCGTCCTGCGTCGACTCGTCATCGTCGGGCAGTATGCCCCGGGCGCCCCTTCGCGCCCCCATTCAGCGGGATAGAAAGGTCGCCATGACCCAGACGACGCCTCAGTCGGACAGCAGCTGGCTCGGCGGCGAGGAGTTGGATGCCGCCCGGCAGCGGCTGCCGATCCTCTACGTCGACGCGATCCCCGTCCGGGTCGACGCGCAAGGCGTGGTCACCGCGGTCGGCCTGCTGCTGCGGGTGACCGGGGAGGGCCGGATCGCCCGGGCCCTGGTGTCCGGCCGGGTGCTCTACCACGAGCGGGTGCGCTCGGCGCTGCTGCGGCACCTGGAGAAGGACCTCGGCCCGCTCGCGCTGCCCAGGGTGCCGCTCACGCCGCAGCCGTTCACGATCGCCGAATACTTCCCGACGCCGGGGGTGACGCCGTTCCACGACCCGCGCCAGCACGCGGTCTCGCTGGCCTACGTCGTGCCGGTGGAGGGCGACTGCGCGCCGCAGCAGGATGCGCTGGAGCTGACCTGGTTCAGCCCGGCCGAGGCCAGGGACGAGCGGCTGCTGGCCGAGATGACCGGCGGCCAGGGCACGCTGCTGCAGCAGGCCCTGGCCTACATGGGCCACTAAATCGCTGGTCGGCTCCCGTTACTGTTCGGGCGTGGAGCCAGACATCCACGTGGCCGGGCTGGCGAAGACCTTCCGGGTGCCGGAGCGGGAGGGCGGCCTGCGGGCCTCGCTGCGCAGCCTGGTGCGGCGGACCACCCGGGACGTGGTCGCGGTCGCCGGGATCGACTTCACCGTGCAGCCCGGTGAGGTGGTCGGTTTCCTCGGCCCGAACGGTGCTGGCAAGACCACGACGCTGAAGATGCTGTCCGGGCTGCTGTTCCCGTCCGCCGGCGACGTGCGGGTGCTCGGGCACCTGCCGTCCCGCCGCGAGCACGCCTTCCTGCGCCGGATCACGCTGGTCATGGGCAACCGCAACCAACTGCAGTGGGACCTGCCCGCGCTCGACTCGTACGAGATGAACCGGGCGATCTACCGGATCCCGGAGCCGGAGTTCCGCCGCATCCGGGACGAGCTGATCGAGCTGATGGACATCGGCGACGAGGTCCGCAAGCCGGTGCGCCAGCTCTCCCTCGGCGAGCGGATGAAGGCGGAGATCACCGGCGCGCTGCTGCACGGCCCGCAGGTGCTGTTCCTGGACGAGCCGACCATCGGGCTCGACGTGACGATGCAGAAGCGGATCCGCACGTTCCTGGCCGAGTACAACGCCAGCCGCGGCGCCACCGTGCTGCTCACCAGCCATTACATGGCCGACGTGCAGGCGCTGTGCAAGCGGGTGATCGTCATCGACACCGGCCGGATCCTCTACGACGGCGGCCTGCGCGAGCTGTCCACGCGGTACGCGCAGCGCCAGACGATCACCGCGACGGTCGGCGCGGTCGACCCGGCGCTGTTCGAGGCGTACGGGGAGCTGGTCGGGATCGACGGCGACCGGGTCACGCTGCGGGTGGACAAGGACCGCTCGGCCGCGGTCGCCGGCCGGCTGCTGGCCGAGCACGGCGTCACCGACCTGACCATCGAGGACCCGCCGGTCGAGGACGTGATCGAGCAGGTCTTCAGCTCCGGCGCGCTCCGCCCCGGTGAAGGGCCTTCCCGGGCTCTACGCGGTGGTGATGAAGGCCGCCGTGCAGACCCAGTTCCAGTACCGCACCGCCAACTACGCCTACATGCTCGGCATGGTCGCCGAACCGGTGGTCTACCTGGTGGTGTGGTCGGCGGTCGCCAACTCCCGCGGCGGGTCGGTCGGCGGCATCACGGCGGGGGAGTTCGCGGCGTACTACATCGTCTGGACGCTGGTCCGGAACATGAACATCGTCTTCACGCCGTACGGGTGGGAGCACCGGATCCAGCAGGGCGAGCTGTCCGGCATGCTGCTGCGCCCGGTGCACCCGATCCACTACGACCTCGCGTACTTCGCCGGCTGGAAGGTCGTCGTGGTGGTGCTGTGGATCCCGATCGCGGCGGTGCTGTCGATCGCGTTCCGGCCGACCTTCCACCTCACGCCGCTGCACGTGGCGGTGTTCCTGGTGGCGATCTGGGGCGCGTACCTGATCCGCTCGATGCTGCTCTGGGTGCTCGGCATGATCACGTTCTGGACCACCAGGGTCAGCGCGATCTACGACACCTACTTCACCGCCGAGCTGCTGCTGTCCGGCCGGCTGGTGCCGCTCGCGCTGCTGCCGGCCTGGGCGGCCGGGCTGGCCGACCTGCTGCCGTTCAAGTACACGTTCGGCTACCCGATCGAGGTGCTGGCCGGGTCGCTGTCGACCGCGGAGCTGTTCAGCGGGCTTGCGTTCCAGGCCGCCTGGATCGTGATCGGCACGGCCCTGGTGGCGGCTGGTGTGGCGGGTGGGCGTGCGGCGGTACTCGGCGCGGTGGGCGACCTGCAGTGCCCCGCGTGGCAGCCTGATGCGCTCGCTCGGCGGCTCGGCCGGCGCACGTCCGGGGGTCAGCGTCGCTGGGCTCCGGCGCCTCGGTCGGCATCATGAACGAGCTGCAGTACCGGGTGAACTTCGCGTTCAGCCTGGTGCAGTCGCTGATCTCGGTCGGCACGTCGATCGCGGTGCTGGCGCTGGTGTTCGGCAACACCGACTCGCTGCACGGGTGGACGGCCGGCGAGCTGCTGGTGGTCATGGGCGTGTACGTGCTGGTCGGCGGTCTGATCAAGATGATCGTGCAGCCGAACATGCAGCAGCTGATGGAGGACGTGCAGCAGGGGACGCTCGACTTCGTGCTGACCAAGCCGGCCGACGGGCAGCTGCTGGTCAGCGTGCGGCGGGTGCAGCTCTGGCAGGGCGTCGACATCCTCGTCGGGGGCGTGCTCATCGTGATCGCGACGGCGCGGTTGCCCGGCACGGTGTCGGCGCTCGACGTGCTCGCGTTCTTGCTGGCGCTGGCGTTGGGATCGGTGGCGATCTACTGCTTCTGGTTGCTGCTGTCCACGGTCGCGTTCTGGGTGACCCGGCTCGACCCGATCGTCGAGCTGTTCGACGGGATGTACCAGGCCGGCCGGTGGCCGGTGTCGATCTACCCCGGCTGGTTGCGGGTCGGCTTCACGATCCTGGTCCCGCTCGCGTTCGCGGTCACCGTGCCGGCGTCCGCCCTGGCCGGGCACGCCTCCGGCTGGCTGGTCCTCGGCTCGGTCGGCTTCACCGTCGCCCTCGCCGCCGTCACCCGCTGGATCTGGCGCCTGGCCCTCCGCCGCTACTCCGGCGCCTCCTCCTGACCTCGTCCACCCGGACCGGCCCGCGTAGGGTCCGCGGGGTGGCGGACATCGAGGTGCAGTTGTTGTTGTGCGACGCGGCCGTCGCCGACCAGGGCGGGAAGCTGCACATGCTCGGCGCGGGCTGGTCGATCACCAGCTCGCCGACCTCGCCGCAGGCGGTCGCCGTGCTGCTGAAGATCCCGTGGGACCGGGCCAACGAGCGGCTGGCGCTGGTGCTCCGGCTGGTCGACGACGACGGCCGGCCGGTGGCGGTCGCGACCTCGGAGGGCGCCCAGGAGCTGACGATGGGCGGCGACATCGAGACAGGGCGGCCGCCGGGGGTGACGCCGGGCAGCCAGCTCGATGCGGCGACTGGTGTTCAACGTGCCGTCGCTGCCGTTGCCGCCGGGGCGTTACCAGTGGCGCCTCGACGTCGCCGAGCGACACGTTCACCTCGTCGTTCCAGGTGGCCGGCTGAGGCCCGCGGCTCAGCTCAGCCCGGTGCTGGCGTCGAGCTGCTGGAGCAGGTCGTACGCGGCGCGCTCGACCTCCTTGTGCCGCCACTCGGCCGCCCGGTAGACGCAGGCGATCAGCCCGGACCGGTGCACCCGGCGGAAGTCGCCGTACACGAACGCGTACCTGGCCTTGGTCTCGTCGGTGGCGCCGACGGTGAGGCCGAGGTGCCAGGCGGCGTAGTCGTCCCAGTCGTGCTTCTCCAGGTAGGCGTTCTGGTCGGCGGCGCTCGGCTGGACCTCGCCCCAGTCGCTGTCCAGCACGTACTGCCGCGCATCGATCAGGCTCCGCGCCCGCTCGACCCCGGCCGGGTTCACCTCGTACTTCGCCATCCGGTCATCCTCGGGCGCCCGGGCCGGTGAGTCCACGACCGGCCCGGGCGGGTGGCGCGGGTCGGCTCAGTGCGGGCCGAAGAGCCGGGCCAGGCTGTTGACCGAGGCGTCCCGGCTGGTCAGCGGAGCCAGGTGGAACCGGGCCTCGATCGTGGCCAGGATCGAGGTCGTGTCGGTCGGCAGCGAGCTGACCTTCGGGCCGCGCAGCAGCGGCGAGATCACGATGGCCGGGATCCGGGTGCCCGGACCCCACTGGTCGGAGACGCCGGCCCGGGTCGGCGGCGGCACGTGGTCCCACTGCCCGCCGAACTCGTCGTAGGTCACGACGACCGCGGTCGAGTCCGCCTGCGGGCTGGCCTCGATGGCCTTGAGCAGGTCGACCAGGTGCTCCTGGCCCGGCGGTCACGCTGGCGTAGCCGGGGTGCTCGTTCTCCTCGCCGACCGGCTTGACGAAGCTCACCGCCGGCAGCGTGCCGGTCTTCACCTGGTGCAGGAAGTCCTGCTCGTCGCGCAGGTGCCGGGCGCGGGCCGCGGTGCCGGGCGCGAACTCGGCGAAGTAGTTCAGCGGCTGGTGGTGGAACTGGAACAGCGCGTCCGGGCAGTTCGGGTAGACCGCGGTGGCCAGGTGCTGCGGGTCGGTGCAGGTGCCCGGCGTGTTGCCGTTGGTCCAGCCGCGCCCGTTCACGTTGCCGTCGGCGTTGTCCCAGCCGCCGGAGTACCAGGCCCAGGACACGCCGGCCGCGGACAGCCGGGTGCCGATGTTCGCGTACGTCTGCGCCGGCAGCCGGCTGGCCTCCGGCGTGCCCGGGGCGAACGGCTGGAACGCCGGCTGGATCGTGTTGACCGACCAGTCGCCGCACACGGTGCCGGCCGGCGGCGTGGGCTGGCCCGGGCGGACCAGGCAGCTGCCGTCGGGGTTGGCCGCCTGGGTCAGCGCGGCGTCCTTGAGCCCGGTCGTCGGGTGCAGCGGCGTGCTGGCCGGGAAGCCGTCCGCGCCGACCACGGAGTGCAGGTCGGCGGTGCTGCCGTCGGCGACCGCGTTCGGGTAGACCGGCGTGCGCGCGGCGACCAGCCACTGGTGGTTGAGGTACGACCCGCCGAACGCGCTCTGGAAGAAGCGGTCGAGCACGACGCTGCGCGGGGCGTGCTTGCCGGTCAGGTACTGGTAGATCGGCAGCTGGCGGGTGTCGTAGAAGCCCTGGGTGAGCCCGGCCGCGTCGCTGCCGGTCGAGTAGCGGTCCATCCGGCCGCCGTCGATCTGGTACTGCTCGTTGTAGAAGCGGTGCACCAGGTCGCGCGTGCAGCCGCCCGGCAGGCCCGGGCCCCTTCGGCACCCCGTTCGGCGCGAAGACGCCGGGCGGCGGGCAGGTCGTGTCGGTCGGCGCGATGAACGCGTCGATCGGGAACGGCCGGTTGCGGAAGTGGCTGTCGAACGCGGTGCCGGCCGGCGTCGTCCCCGAGCACACCGTCGACAGCGGCGGCGAGGTCAGGTTGACGTCGAGCTGGAGCAGGCAGTTCCACGGGGTCCGCGCGGCGTCCGGACCGACCTGGGTCGCCCGCGGCGTGCGGGCCGGGTCGCGGGCCAGCCCGTCGACCCCGGGCCACCTGCCGAGGAGGTTGTCGAAGCTGTGGTTCTCCTCGTAGATGACCACGATGTGGTCGACCCGCTGCAGCCCCCGGTCATGGCCGGGGGGGTGCGCCTGCGCGGCGGATGGGAGCGCCACGCAGACCAGTCCGGCGGTGGCGAGCAGGGTGACGAGACGTCGACCGATACGCATGGTGCTCCTCCAGCCCGGGCATCGTTGCCCTGCTGGAGTCATAGCGCCCACCACAGCCAGCTCACAAGAAGCCAGGCCGCGTCACCGGACGCGGAGCAGGACGTCCTCGCGCGGGACGAGCTCGCCGATGACGGGGTGGCCGGGGATCTCGCCGGCGAGCAGCAGGCCGCCGGAGGTCTGCGCGTCGGCCAGCAGCAGCGCCTCGTCCTCGGACACCGCCGACAGGTCCGCGTGCGGCCGGACCCAGTCGAGGTTGCGCCGGGTGCCGCCGGACACGTAGCCGTCCCGCAGCGCCTCCCGGGCGCCGGCCAGGTACGGCACCGCGGCGGCGTCGACCACCGCGGTCACCCCGCTGGCCCGGGCCAGCTTGAGCAGGTGCCCGAGCAGCCCGAACCCGGTCACGTCGGTCGCCGCCCGGATCCCGGCCTCGACCGCGGCCGCCGCGGCGTCCCGGTTGAGCGTGGTCATCGCCTCGACCGCGGCCGGGAACACCTCGCCGGTCTGCTTGTGCCGGCTGTTGAGCACGCCGATCCCGAGCGGCTTGGTCAGCGTCAGCGGCTCGCCCGGCCCGGCCGGCGTCGTTGCGCATCAGCGCGAACGCGTCGACCAGCCCGGTCACCGCCATGCCGTACTTCGGCTCCGGGTCGTCGACGCTGTGCCCGCCGGCGACGTGGCAGCCGGCCGCCGTGGCCACGTCCAGCCCGCCGCGCAGCACCTCGGCCGCGACCGAGAACGGCAGCACGTCGCGCGGCCAGCACAGCAGGTTGAGCGCGACCAGCGGGGTGCCGCCCATCGCGTACACGTCGGAGAGCGCGTTGGCCGCGGCGATCCGGCCCCAGTCGTACGGGTCGTCGACGACCGGGGTGAAGAAGTCGGTGGTCGACGACGAGCGTGGTGCCGCCGGGGATCCGCACCACCGCCGCGTCGTCGCCGTCGTCCAGCCCGACCAGCAGCTCACCCGGCGGGTCGACCGGCCCGCGGCCGGTCAGCGCCGGCCACCGCCTCCTCGAGCTCGCCGGGCGGGATCTTGCAGGCACAGCCGCCGCCGTGCGCGTATGAGGTCGAGCCGGTCCACCGGACTATCGTGCCTGACGGAGGCGTACGGGCGCCTGGTGGCCCCCGCGGTCTTCAACACCGTCGTGGTCGAGGATCTCGGCCAGGGGGGTTCGATTCCCCTCCGCCTCCGCGACACTGTGCCGACAGTGCCGCCGCGACCGGGCAACCCCGGCCGCGGCGGCGCCGGCGGTCACGGGAACAGCGGCAGCAGCGCGACCCGCTTGCCCGTCTCGCCCTTGATCGTGTCGGCGTCGCCGCCGACCCACAGCCCGCTGGCGGTGCCCTTCGCGCCCGGGGTGGCCAGCATCGCGGCCCAGCCGCCGCCGCGGCCGGTGGTCGTCGCCGTCGTTCCAGCCGGACAGCGACATCCCGCTGGTGAACGTCGCCGCCAGCACGCCGAGGCCGAAGTGCTCGTGGTCGGCGGACGCCACCCGCTTGCCCTGCCGGTAGACCACGTGGTCGAGCACCCGGAAGTGGCCGCCGACGTACACGTGCTGGCCGGTGACCTTGACGCTGAGGAAGGTGTCCCCGCCGGTGTAGTTGATCCACACCGGCTCCGCGTTCGGTGCTGTCGTTGTTGGTCCAGCGGCTCACCGAGTCGCACAGCGCCGGGTACGCCTTGTTGCCGCCGGTGCCGCCGAGCGCCCACCAGGTGCCGTCCGGCGCCCAGTCCACGTCCCGCGGCCAGACCGTCAGCGCGGTGCCGCCGCAGGCGCCGGCGCCGCCGACCCCGGCCTGGCTGGCCCGCAGGTGGGAGCTGTCCCACGGCGCCAGCAGCGCCCGGCCGCCGGTCGGCGACACGTTGAGCGACCGCGACCTGGTAGCGGACGTGGTTGGCGATCTGGGTGAAGTTGCCGATGAGCACCACGCGCTTGCAGTCCGGGCTCGGCGCGATCTTGGTGATCCGGGTCGGGCCGGAGTTGCCGCTCGCGGTGCCGCCGATGAGCAGGTTGACCTCGCTGGTGGCCGCGCCGGTGTCGGGGTTGAGGCTGACCAGCGCGGTCCGGTTGACGCCGCCGGCGCTGGGTGAAGTCGCCGGCGACCCAGAGCCGGCCGCAGAAGTACTTCGCGTCGTAGACCCTGGCGGTCCTGCCGTCGGAGCCGATGTTCGGCTTGAACCCGGTGAACTGCTTGTTGGTCGCCACGTCCCAGCGGATCAGGCCGCGGTTGGTGACGCCGTCGACCTGCTTGAACTCGCCGCCGAACCAGACCGCGCTGCCGCCGGTGCTGCGTTCGACCGCCAGGACCTGGCCGTCGGTCAGCGCGCCGGTCGCCCCGGTGAACTTCGGGTGGAAGCTGGTGCTGACCTGACCGGTGCGGGCGTTGAACATCATCGCGTTGCCGACCGTCCGGACCGCCCCGTTCGTCCGGTCGGTGACCGAGTCGATGATCCCGCCGACGTAGACGCTGTCGCCGAGCCTGGTGATGTCCCGGACCCGGCGGCAGCTGGCGTCGGCGACGTCGTCGCTGAGGCAGGCGTTGCCGCTGATGACCGGCGTGTAGTCCACCGGGTTGTCGCTCACCCGGGAGGGCAGCGCCGGGGTGGCGCCACCACTCGGCGTGAGCAGGCTGATCCCGAGGACAGCGGCGAGGCCGGTGACCGTCACGGCCACGGCGACTCGTGCTCGCTTCACGTGGGCTCCTGTCGACAGTACGGGTGTTCACCTCGCTGGTCCCACGGATGGGAGGAGGTATGGCGGAGCACCCTACGACGAATGCGGTCCGTGCGTACGCGTTACACGACCGGTCGTCGGTGTGTCACTCGGACGGGTCACGCAGCCGGTGACGATCCGGGCATTCGGAATCGTTCAAGATCATCCGTTTCACTACCCCCTCCGGCGGCTAGGCTGACAAGAACGGGCGCGACGCGGCGCCCGTTGGCGGAGGGAGCTGTCATGGCCGGCAACAAGGCGGTCGCGTACGAGGGACCGGGCCGGGTGGAGGTCCACGACATCGACTATCCGACGTTCGAGCTCCAGGACGGGCCGGGGGTGAACCCGGCCAACGTCGGGCGCAAGCTGCCGCACGCGGCGATCCTGAAGAACGTCGCCACCAACATCTGCGGCAGCGACCAGCACATGGTCCGCGGCCGCACGACGGCGCCGGAGGGGTTGGTGCTCGGGCACGAGATCACCGGTGAGGTGGTCGAGGTCGGGCCGGGCGTCGAGTTCATCAAGGTCGGCGACCTGTGCTCGGTGCCGTTCAACATCTCCTGCGGGCGCTGCCGCAACTGCAAGGAGGGCAAGACCGGGATCTGCCTGAACGTCAACCCGGACCGCCCCGGCTCCGCGTACGGGTACGTGGACATGGGCGGCTGGGTCGGCGGCCAGGCCCAGTACGTGGTGGTGCCGTACGCGGACTGGAACCTGCTGAAGTTCCCGGACAAGGACCAGGCGATGGCGAAGATCCTCGACCTGGCCATGCTGTCGGACATCTTCCCGACCGGCTACCACGGCTGCGTGAGCGCGGGCGTCGGCACCGGGTCGACGGTCTACGTCGCCGGCGCCGGGCCGGTCGGGCTGGCCGCGGCCGCGAGCGCGCAGCTGCTCGGCGCGGCGGTCGTGATCGTCGGCGACCTCAACGCGGACCGGCTCGCGCAGGCCCGCAGCTTCGGCTGCGAGACGGTCGACGTGTCCAAGGGCGACCCGAAGGATCAGATCGAGCAGATCCTCGGCGAGCCCGAGGTCGACTGCGGCGTCGACGCCGTCGGCTTCGAGGCCCGTGGGCACGGTGCCGACTCGACGTCGGAGCAGCCGGCCCGGGTGCTCAACTCGCTGATGGAGATCACCCGCGCCGGCGGCGCGCTCGGCATCCCCGGCCTGTACGTGACCGGCGACCCGGGTGCGGCCGACGACGCGGCCAAGGAAGGCTCGCTGTCGATCCGGCTCGGCCTCGGCTGGGCCAAGTCGCACACGTTCACCACCGGACAGTGCCCGGTGATGCGCTACAACCGGAAGCTGATGCAGGCGATCCTGCACGACCGGGTGCAGATCGCGAAGGCGGTCAACGCGACGCCGATCCCGATCGACCAGGCGCCGCAGGGGTACGCGGACTTCGACAAGGGCGCCGCCCGCAAGTACGTCCTCGACCCGAACGGTGAGCTGGCCGGCGCGTCGGCGAGCTGAGAAACCTCGCAAGCGGGCCCGACCATGTAGGTCGGGCCCGCTTCTTGGTCAGACAGTTTGATTCCGCCTCACGGCGTCCCAATGTGCCGTACTGTTCCTGACACATAACGGGGCCGCTGATGGGGAGGCGGACATGAAGATCCTCAACCGGGTGGGCGGAGCATTCCTTCTTCTCGTCCTTGTCGCCGCCGCGGTCCTTGGCTTCCAGACGCCGACGGGTCGCCAGATCTGGACCGGGATCTGGGCGGCCGTGAGTCGACGTGCTGAGGTGGCTCAGCGGTTGAGGCCGGATTGATCTGGCCGCCGTTCGACCGGGCACGGTTACGCGGCGATCGGGGCCGCCGCGGTGGTGTGTTGTCGTGCTCGTGCTGACTTGCTGAAGAAGCCGATCCCGCTGCGGGTGTTCGAGGTCCTGCTCGTGGTCGCGGCCGCCGTGGCGTTCGTGCTCTGCGAACCCTTCGGCGCTGCAAAGCCTCTAGCTCTCGGCGAGGAGGTTCTCGAACGGGGTCGGGTCGTCGAACGGGTCGGCGACCGGCGCCGGTGCGCGGGACGTCATCAGGTCGGCCAGCTCGCGGGCGGCCCGCTCGATGCGGGTCGACAGCGGGGTGGCGTCGCCACCGGCCCAGTCCTCGGGCGCGGCGAACACACCGGTCGGCACGGTCAGCGCGCGCAGGTACGAGAACAGCGGGCGCATCGCGTGCTCGATGACCAGCGAGTGCCGCGCCGTGCCGGCGGTCGCCGCGAGCAGCACCGGCTTGCCGGCCAGCGCGTCCGGCTCGAGCACGTCGACGAACGTCTTGAACAGCCCGCTGTACGAGGCGGCGAACACCGGCGTCACCGCGACCACCGCGTCGGCGGCGGTCACCGTGCGGATCGCGTCCCGCAGATCGCCGGCCGGGAAGCCGGTGACGATCGCGTCGGCCAGCGCCCGGGCGTGCTCGCGCAGCTCGACGATCTCCACCTGCGCCGGCACGCCGGCCGAGCGCAGCGCCTCGCCCACCGCGGCGGCCAGCCGGTCGGCCAGCATCCGGGTGGACGACGGCGTGCTCACGCCGGCCGCGATGACGGCGATCTTCCGGGTCGTCATCGGACCGCCTCGGCGGCGAGCTCGGCGGCCGCGTCGGCGACCAGCGAGGCGTGCGTGGGCGGCTCCTCCGGGACGCCGGCCGGCCGCAGCGCCGCGAACTCCGTGCGCAGCACCGGCACGACCTGCTCACCGAGGATGTCGAGCTGCTCGAGCACGGTCTTCAGCGGCAGGCCGGCATGGTCGACCAGGAACAGCTGCCGCTGGTAGTCGCCGACCACGTCGCGCAGGCCGAGCGTCCGGTCGATCACCTGCTGCGGGCTGCCGACGGTCAGCGGCGTCTCGGCCATGTACTCCTCCAGCGACGGGCCGTGCCCGTACACCGGGGCGTTGTCGAAGTACGGCCGGAACTCGCGGATCGCGTCCTGGCTGTTGTGTCCGCATGAACACCTGCCCGCCCAGGCCGACGATCGCATGGTCGGCGGGGCCGTGGCCGTAGTGCTCGAACCGCCGCCGGTAGAGGTCGACCATCCGGCGCACGTGCTCGGCCGGCCAGAAGATGTTGTTGTGGAAGAAGCCGTCGCCGTAGTAGGCGGCCTGCTCGGCGATCTCCGGCGACCGGATCGAGGCGTGCCAGACGAACGGCGGCACCCCGTCCAGCGGCCGCGGCGTGGACGTGAAGGCCTGCAGCGGCGTGCGGAACCGGCCCTCCCAGTCCACGTTCTCCTCGCGCCAGAGCCGGCGCAGCAGCGCGTAGTTGGACACCGCGAGCGCGATGCCGTCGCGGATGTCCTGGCCGAACCACGGGTAGACCGGGCCGGTGTTGCCGCGGCCGAGCATCAGGTCGACCCGCCCGCCGGCGAGGTGCTGCAGCATCGCGTAGTCCTCGGCGATCTTCACCGGGTCGTTGGTGGTGATCAGCGTGGTCGCGGTGGACAGCAGCAGCCGGTCGGTCTGCCCGGCCAGGTAGCCGAGCAGTGTCGTCGGCGAGGACGGTACGAACGGCGGGTTGTGGTGCTCGCCGGTGGCGAACACGTCGAGGCCGACCTCCTCGGCCTTGCGGGCGACCGTCAGCATCGCCTGGATCCGCTCGGCCTCGGTCGGCTCCCGCCCGGTGGTCGGGTCGGGCGTCACGTCGCCGACCGAGAACACCCCGAACTGCATGCGGACTCACTCCTCGAAGTAGTTGCGTGTGCAATTACCTTCGGAACCGTCCGGCCGGTCGGTGCATTCCCTAGCTCGCCGCCCGGTACGCGTCGCCGGCCGGGGTGCGGGTGCCGTCCGGGCGGTAGAGGCCGGTGCCGTCGCCACCCTCGTCCGGGGTGGCCAGCGAGAACCAGGCATACCGCTCGACGTACGGGAGGGTGCGCAGCATCGCCGTCGACTGGCCGACGAACGCCGACTGCACGGCTGCGGTGGGGTACTTGGTGCCGCCGTCGAACGCGCATCAGCGCGTACTCGGTGATCCAGATCGGCTTGTGGTAGCGCGCCCAGACCGCGGACACGTACGCCTCGAGCTGGTCGGTCGCCGGCCCGGCGCGGAAGTCGCCGCCGTACCAGTGCAGCGGGATGAAGTCGACCCGGTAGCCCCGGGCGGCCGCGCCGGTCATGAACTCGTCGAGCCAGCCGCCGGCCTTGTCGGCGCCGGCCGCGACCGCGGGCGCGCCCAGCCGCAGTCCGGTGGCCTGCAGCTTCGGCCAGAGCGAGAGCGCGGTGTCCACCGACATCTCGGCCTGGCCGGCGAGGTCGGGCTCGTTGAAGCCGAGCAGCGTGCGGCCGGCGGCCTTGGCCCGCGCGATCGTGGCGGCGTCGGCGTTGGCCGCGCCCCAGATCATCGGGACGAACTCGACGCCAGGTGCGCTGACGCCCTTGCTGTCCGCGCCCCAGGTGTAGAACCAGGAGACCCCGGAGTCGCGCAGGGCCGCGGCCATGCCGGCGGACTTCCAGATGCTCGCGCCCTTCCGGGCCGAGCGCGACCCGCCGGCCGGGCGGGGCGGGGTTGGCCGACGTGCTCGCCCGCGGTCGGGCGCCGGTGGCCGTCGCGGGCGCCAGCCCGTCCAGGCCGGGGATCGCGGCGGCGGCCGTACCGGGTGGGCTCCGGCGTCGTCGATCCGGCCGGCGGCGGCGAGTGCGTCGGCGGCCGCGGCGGCGGGCTCGACCGCCCGGTCGCTCGGTCCGCCCGGTCCGCGCAGCACCGGTACGAGGGCGCCGACCGCGACCACCGCGAGCACGGCGCCGAGCAGGGCGACCTGCCGCCGGCCGGGTCTTCGCGGGCGGCGTCTGCGGGAGCTCACGGTCGCAGGAGTCTGCCACCGCGCCGCGCCCCGGCCCAGACCGTGATCGGATCTGGTGTCCCGCGGCAGGAGTCCTCGCACCGCTTCCCGGCCCGAAACCTCGGACGCGGGACACTAGAGTGCGGCGGTGGCGGTGAGTGAGCGGGATCTCGATGCCGCGCTCGACGCGGTGCTCGGGTCCGGCTCGCAGCTGGCGCCGGCGGCCGCCGGGCTGTCCG
The DNA here is from genome assembly GCA_963770145.1 of uncultured Actinomycetota bacterium. Lineage (GTDB taxonomy): Bacteria > Actinomycetota > Actinomycetes > Mycobacteriales > CADCTP01 > CADCTP01. The sequence continues at coordinate 243,568 of CAVYOJ010000016.1, forward strand.
CGGCGTACCGGTCCGGCGGGCGGCCGGGGAGGTGCTCGACGACCCGACCGCTGCCCGGGCGTACGCCGCCGTCCGGATGCCGGCGACGTTCGCCGCGGTCCGGGCGGCGCTGCGTGCGGCCGGTCCGGACCTGCGCCCGGCCACCCTGCTCGACCTCGGCGGCGGCACCGGGGCGGCGATCTGGGCCGCCGCGGCCACGCTGCCCTCGCTGCTGTCCGCGCAGGTGCTGGACGGCGCCGCGCCGGCGCTGGCGCTCGGCCGCGCGCTCGCGGCGCACGCACCGGACACGGTGCTGGCCGGCGCGACCTGGACGCAGGCCCGCTGGCCGGCCGAGCTGCCGGCGGCCGACCTGGTCACGCTGGCCTACTTCGTCGGCGAGCTGCGGGCCGAGGAGCAGGTCGCCGCCGTCGCCGCCGCGGCCGAGCGGGCCGGCGCGGTCGCGGTGGTCGAGCCCGGCACCCCGGCCGGCTTCGGCGACCTGCTCCGGGCCCGGGACACCCTGCTGGGCAAGGGATTCCGGATCGTCGCACCCTGCCCGCACGACCGGGCCTGCCCGTGGGCGGCCGGCCCGGACTGGTGCCACTTCCCGGCCCGGCTGCCCCGCTCGGCCCGGCACCGGCAGGTCAAGGGCGGCCGGCTCGGCTGGGAGGACGAGAAGTTCTCGTACGTGGTCGCGGTCCGGGACGGAGCCGACCGGCCGGGCGGGCGGATCGTGCGCCATCCGTTCCAGCGCAAGGGGATGGTCGAGCTCACCGTCTGCGCGGCCCGGCCCGGGATCGAGCGGGTGATCGTGTCCAAGCGGCGCGGTGCGGACTACAAGGCCGCCCGGGACGCGGGGTGGGGCGACGCCTGGCCGCCCCACCCCTGAGCCCGGTTACGGCAGCCGGTCCAGCGCCGGCGCCACGGTGTTCGCGAACGCGTACCCCTGCACCTGGTCCCAGTTGACCGACCACGTCATCGCGCCGCGGATTCCCGGCCACGTCGTCGGCGGGTGGAACGAGCCGCAGCCGACGCCCTGGGCCAGGCAGGTCAACGCCGAGGCGACCACCGACGGCGCGACCGCGCCACCGCCCGCCGCCCGGCTCGAGGCCGGCAGCCCGAGCGCGACCTGGTCCGGCCGCAGCCCGCCCTGCAGCTGGATGCAGGCCAGCGCGGTGAGGAAGTCGATCGTGCCCTGCGCGTACACCTTGCCGTCGCAGCCGAGCATCGTGCCGGAGTTGTAGTACTGCGTGTGCACGGTGGTGAGGATGTCCCGCACGGCGAGCGCGAGCTGGAAGTACGCCCCGCCGGTGGACTGCATGTCGATCGTCTGCGGCGCCAGCGTGAGGACGAACCCCGAGCCGCTCGCGGCGGCGATCTGGTGCAGCGCCTGGCCCATGAACGTCGGGTTGACGCCGTTCTCCAGGTCGATGTCGACGCCGTCGAAGCCGAACCGGGTCATGATCGACCGCACGCTCGTCGCGAACGCGTTCGCGCTGGCCGCGCTGTTCACCGAGACCGTGCCGAGCTCACCGCCGACGGACAGCACGACCTTCGCCCCGCGGGCGTGCAGCGTGCTCACGTCGGCGGTGAGGTTCGCGTCGGTGTAGCCGCCGAGCGCGGACGACAGCTGCGGGTCGACGGTGAAGCTGACCGCGCCCGGGGTGGAGGTCGCGTTGGCGAAGGCGATGTCGACCACGTCGTAGGTGGCCGGCACGTCCCGCAGCCGCAGGTTGGACGAGCCGTTGACGAAGTTGTGCCAGTAGCCGGTCAGCGTGTGCCTGGGCAGCACCCCGGTGCCGGGCGGGTTCGTCGGCGGCGGAGGGGGCGGGCTGGTCGGCGGCGTGGTCGTCGGCGGCGTGGTCGTCGGCGGTCGGCGGCGGCGGCGCGGTGCCCGGCCCCTGCAGCGACACGTCGTCGGCCTGGTAGGTGCCCTGCGCGTACCAGCCGTGCACCCAGACCCGCACCGGCGTCGAGCCGCCGGTGAACCGGACGGTCAGCTGCGCGTACGTGCCGTTGGTGCCAGGGGTCCAGGTGCTCACCTCGCCGGTGGAGGTGCCGGACGCGCCGAGGAACACGAACGCGCCGCGCACCCACGCGGTCAGCGTGTACGCGGCGCCGGCGGTGACCGGGATGGTCTGCCCGCACTCGCCGGTGGTGCTGGTCGGCGTGCCGACCAGCGCGGCCGTGCCGGTGTGCGCCGGGGTGCCGGTCCCGGTCTCGGCCGTGCAGGTCCAGCCGGCGGTGCCGGACTCGAACCCTGAGTTGGCCACCAGCTCGACCGCGCCGGCCGGCGCTCCCGACCCGACCAGCAGTCCGGCCGTGACCACCGCGGCGGTCGCCCCGACCGCCAGTGCTGCCCGCAACGTGCGCATCGCGTCTCCTCGTCCGCCCGTCCGCACGGGGCCGCGGGGCAGCGAGACCACGACCCTTCTGACAACTGTCGCCCCTTGCCCAGCCGGCTCTGCGGCGTCGACAGCTCCGGCGCTCGCAAGGCACGACCCGCAGCTCCTCCGGCCTCGCCCGATCCTGGCGGTCGAGGCTGATTCTTCGCCGACACGGTACGAGGCGGAGCGCGTCGGTGGCTCGATGCTGGCTGGCCTGCTGGTGGCCGTCGGCCTGCCCGGCGACGGGCTCGACCTCGAGGTGCGCGACGGCCGGACGCGGCCGGAGCGACCTGGACGCCCGGCGTCGGGCTCGCCTCGATGCGCGAGCGCGCCGAGACCGTCGACGGCAACTGCACCGCCGCCGCCACCCCGCCGGCGGTCTGGTCATCGCGCACCTGTCGTTCTGATGTATACTCGTCTGCGAGTAATCGTCGACGAGCAAGGAGCGCGGGATGAAGCGGAGGCGGGTGGGCAGCCTGCTGGCGCTGGCCGTGCTCGCGGTCGTGCAGGAGCGGCCGGTGCATCCGTACGAGATGGCCTCGGTGCTGCGGGCCCGCGGCAAGGACCAGGACATGCCGATCAAGTGGGGCTCGCTCTACACGGTGGTCGGCAACCTGGAGAAGCACGGGCTGATCGAGGCCGCCGGCAGCGAGCGCAGCGGCGCCCGGCCGGAGCGGACGGTCTACCGGATCACCGACGCCGGCCGGGAGGAGCTGGCCGACTGGGTGCGCGAGCTGATCGGCACGCCGGAGCGGGAGCAGCCCCGGTTCGAGGCCGGGCTGTCCGTGCTCGGCGTGCTGCCGCCGGCCGAGGCGACCGCGCTGCTGCGGGCCAGGCGGGCGGTGCTGCAGTCGCAAGTGGACGAACAGCAGGCGGCGCTGGCCGAGACGGCCAGGGAGGTCCCGCGGCTCTTCCTGGTCGAGGACGAGTACGACCTGGCGATCCGCACCGCCGAGCTGACCTGGCTGGACGGCCTGCTGGCCGAGCTGGCCGACGGCAACGCTGCCCGGGCTCGACCTGTGGCAGTCCTGGCACGACACCGGCGAGGTGCCGGCCGAGCTCAGTGAGCTCGCGGATCGAGGGAGGAACCCATGACCGAAGTGGACACTGCGGCCGTCACGTCGGCCGACGGCACGACGATCGGCTACCGGTCGTTCGGCGCCGGGCCGCCGTTGCTGGTGCTGCACGGCGCGATGCAGTCCGCGCTGAGCCAGCGCGACCTGGCCGGCGCGCTGGCCGACCGGTTCACGGTCGTGCTGCCGGACCGCCGCGGTCGCGGCGCCAGCGGGCCGTTCGGCGCCGACTGGTCGCTGCACCGGGAGGTCGAGGACGTCGCGGCGCTGGTCGCCGGCGACCGGCGCGCGGCTCGCGTTCGGGGTCAGCTCGGGCGCGGTCATCCTGCTGGAGGCGGCGCTGACCGGCGCGTTCGACCGGCTGGCGCTGTTCGAGCCGGCGCTGGTGGTGGGCGGCTCGGTGCCGACCGGCTGGGCCGACGCGGTCGACGCGCAGCTGGCCCGCGGCGACGTGGCGGCGGCGCTGGTGACCGGCATGCGCGCGGCCCGGATGGGCCCGGCGTTCATCCGGAAGCTGCCCCGGCCGCTGCTCGAGCGGATGACCGCGGCCATGATGGACCGCACCGACGGCGGCCTGCCGAGCTTCCGCGCAGCTCGCCCCGACCCTCCCGTACGACGGGCGGATCGTGGCCGCGCGGGCCGAGTCCGTCGACCGGTACGCGGCGGTCACCGCGCCCACGCTGCTGCTCGGCGGCGGCAGGAGCCCGGCGTACCTGAAGACCGCGCTGGCCGCGCTGGAACGGACCATGCCCGGACGTCCGGCGGGTCGAGATCCCCGGCGTCGACCACGGCGCCACCGAGAACGCCGACCGCCGCGGCAAGCCCGAACTGGTCGCGGCAGAGCTGCGCCGGTTCCTCTGAGCACCGGTGACGGGGATCATGCCGATGTCGTAGAACTGATGCTTGCCTCGGTCCGGCCGGGCCGTGCAACCATGCGGGCGAGGGCACAGAGGCTGATCGACGGGAGGGGCCGTGGGACCGTCGAGCGTGCCGAAGTGACGACCGCCGCGACCGGCCCGACCACCCGCCACGCGGCTGCGCGCGAGCGGCTGCTGGCGCAGTACGCGGCGATTCCCGCCGGCGAACCGGTGCGGCTGGCCAAGCGCACGTCCAACCTGTTCCGCCCGCGCGCCACGGTGAGCCGGCCGGGGCTCGACGTCTCCGGTCTCGACCGGGTGCTCCGCGTCGACCCCGACGCCCGCACCGCGGACGTGCAGGGCATGACCACGTACGAGCACCTGGTCGACGCGACGCTGCCGCACGGGCTGATGCCGACCGTGGTGCCGCAGCTGAAGACCATCACGCTCGGCGGCGCGGTGACCGGGCTCGGCATCGAGTCGAGCTCGTTCCGGGAAGGGCTGCCGCACGAGGCGGTCCGCGAGGTCGAGGTGCTCACCGGCGCCGGCGAGATCGTCGTCGCCACGCCGACCGAGCACGCCGACCTGTTCCGCGCCTTCCCCAACTCGTACGGGACGCTCGGCTACGCGCTGCGGCTGCTGGTCGACCTGCTGCCGGTCCGGCCGTACGTCCACCTGCGACACGTGCGGTTCGGCCGGCCGGCCGAGCTGGCGGCCGCCGTCGGCGAGATCGTCGCAAGTGGACAGTGGGCCGGCGAGCCGGTGGAGTTCCTGGACGGCACGGTGTTCTCGGCTAGCGAGTGCTACCTCACTCTCGGGTCCTTCGTGGACAGTGCACCGTACACTTCGGACTACACCGGACAGCAGATCTTCTACCGGTCGATCCAGAGCCGGCGGGAGGACTACCTGACGGTCCGCGACTACCTGTGGCGGTGGGACACCGACTGGTTCTGGTGCTCGCGCGCGTTCGGCGCGCAGAACCCGTGGATCCGCCGGGTCTGGCCGAAGCGCTAGCTGCGCAGCGACGTCTACTGGAAGATGATCGCGCTGGAGAACCGCTACCACGTGGCGGCCAGGCTCGACCGGGCCCGCGGGAAGCTGCCGCAGGAGCGGCTGATCCAGGACGTGGAGATCCCGCTCGAGCGCACCGGCGAGTTCCTCGACTGGTTCCTGCGCGAGGTGCCGGTGCAGCCGGTCTGGGTCTGCCCGCTGCGGCTGCGCCCGACCGGGCCGGCCGGCACCCCGCGGCCGGCGAGAAGCCCTGGCCGCTCTACCCGCTGGCGGCCGGCGAGACGTACGTCAACGTCGGCTTCTGGTCGACCGTGCCGATCCGGCCGGGCCGGGCCGACGGCGACGTCAACCGGGACGTCGAGCGGGTCGTGGCCGAGCACGGCGGGCACAAGTCGCTCTACTCCGACGCGTACTACGACGAGGAGCAGTTCCGCGCGCTCTACGGCGGCGACGGGTACGCGGCGGTCAAGCACCGCTACGACCCGGACGGCAGGTTGCTGGACCTCTACGCGAAGGCGGTGATGCGGCGATGACCGTCGAGCCCCGGACACGCCCGCGGACAACCCGGACCCGACCCCCGGCCGCGCCGGGCAGGACGCGCCCGCGGTGACGCTCGGCGCAGATCTTCGAGCAGCTGTTCGGACCGGACACCCCGATCCGGTTCGAGGCGCTACGACGGCAGCCGGGCCGGCGGCCCCGACGCGACGATGACCATCCGGATGGTCAGCCCCCGCGCGGTGTCGCTACCTGATCACCGCGCCGGGCTCGCTCGGGCTGGCCCGCGCGTACCTGCAGGGTGACCTCGAGATCGACGGCGTGCACCCGGGCGACCCGTACGAGCTGCTGCGGGCCATCGACGACGCTGACGCTGCGCCGGCCGTCCCCGGCGGTCGCGCTCAGTGGCTGCGCGGGCTCGGCCTGAGCACGCTCAAGCCGCCGCCGCTGCCCGACCTCGAGCAGGCGCCGTCCCGCCGGCTCGGCTCGGCCTGCGGCACAGCCGCAAGCGCGACGCCAGCGCGATCAGCTACCACTACGACGTCTCCAACGAGTTCTACGAGCTGGTGCTCGGCCCGTCGATGACCTACACCTGCGCCTGCTACCCGACCGAGGACTCGACGCTGGAGGAGGCCCAGGAGCACAAGTACGACCTGGTCGCCCGCAAGCTCGGGCTGACGCCCGGGAATGCGGCTGCTCGACGTCGGCTGCGGCTGGGGCGGGATGGTCCGGCACGCGGTGCGCAACTACGGCGTCTCCGCGCTCGGGGTCACGCTCTCCCGCGAGCAGGCGTCCTGGGCCAGCCGGCGGATCGAGGCCGAGGGCCTGTCCGGCAAGGCCGAGGTGCGCCACCTGGACTACCGGGCGGTCACCGAGACCGGCTTCGACGCGGTCAGCTCGATCGGGCTGATCGAGCACGTCGGGGTGAGGAACTACGACGACGTACTTCCGCTTCCTCAGGGGCAAGCTGCGCCCGGGCGGGCGGCTGCTCAACCACGGCATCACCCGTGCGGACAACCTCCACCCCGGGCTGGACCCGGCGCGGCTTCATCGGCCGGTACGTCTTCCCGGACGGCGAGCTGACCGGCTCCGGCGACATCGTGCGTGCGGTGGAGAACGTCGGCCTCGAGGTGCAGCACCAGGAGAACCTGCGGGTCCACTACGCGAAGACGCTGGCCCGCTGGTGCGCCAACCTCTCCGCGCACTGGGACGAGGCGGTCGCCGACGCCGGGCTGCCGGTCGCCAAGGTGTGGGGGCTCTACATGGCCGGCTCCCGGCTGGGGTTCGAGCGCAACGGGATCCAGCTGCACCAGATCCTGGCCACGAGGACCGCGCCGGACGGGGACGCGCGCTACCCGCTGCGGCACGACTTCGGCGTCTGAGGGGGTCCGCCGGTCAGGAGGTCGGCGCGTCGACCGAGAGCGTGTCGAGGTCGAGGTGCCGGGCCAGTTCGTTGGCGCTGCGATATTCCCTGGTCGTCCGGTCCGGGTGGATCAGCCGCAGGCCCGACGAGGCCTGCTCGACCCGCTCGCCGGTCGGCCCGACCAGCGCGACCTCGCCGGCGACCACCCGGCGGGCGGTGGTGAGCAGCTTCAGCGTGACCTCGGACGGCGCGCTGGCGCCCATCTGGACACCCACCAGCCGGCGCTCGGTCTCGATGACCCGGTCGAGCAGGTCGACCCGGCCGGGCGAGGCGAGCGCGATCTTGGCGACCGCGTGCCGGAACTCCATCCGGCCTTCGGCGACGGCGGCCGCGACCCGGTCGGTCTCGTCGTACAGCCGGGAGTACGCCCGCGCGTCGGCGGCCGGGTGCTGGCGGCCGGGCGCCGGCGGCCGGGCCATCTCGACGGTCGCGTCGTCCACCCCGGCCCCGTTGCGCCGTCCGGCGCGGAGGCTCCGGGTCGGCGCCGCGGGCAGGGTCGACTGGCCGGCCGGCTGCGCCCCCGCCGGGTCGCCGACCCTGCGCCCCACCCCGGCCCGCTCGGCGGCGTCCGCCGCTGCCCGGTCGGCCGCTCCGGCGCTCCGGGCGGCGGCCCGCGACCTGCTCCGCGGCGGCCGGCGGATCGGCCGCGGTTCGGTGGGCCGGCTCGTCCTGGCCCCGGACGGCCGGCAGAGCGCCGGCCGGCGCCGCGATCGTCGACGCGCCGGGCGTGGGCCGCCGGCGAGGTAGGCCTGGCGGGTCTCCTCGAAGCTGGCCGGCTCCGGCGTACCGGCCGGCGCGCGCCCGGGGGCACCGACCGACCCGCGCTCTGCGGCACCGACCGGCCCGCGCTCGGGCGCACCGGCCGGCCCGCGCTCGGGGGCAGCGCCGGCCCGCGCTCTGGGGCACCGACCGGCCCGCGCTCGGGCGCACCGGCCGACGTGCGCTCGGGGGCAGCGACCGGCCCGCGCTCGGGCGGACCGCGCCGCCGGCGGCGGGCCAGCAGCAGGCCGCCGCCGATGAGCGCGAGCAGCACGAGCGCCCCGAGCACCCACATCCAGGGCGACGGCCCGGACTTCCCGGTCGCAGGTGCGCGCGGTCTCCGCCGACACCTCCGGCACCATCGCGGACCGCGAGACGGTCTGGCCCGCGACCGTCATCGACACCCGCACGGTCGCCGGCAGCGTCGACGGCCGCGGGAAGGTCAGCACGAACCGGCTCCGCAGCGCCGACGCCACCTGGTCGAACGGCTGCAGTGACGCTGGCCCCGGTGGCCGGCACGACGACCCCGCCGGTGACCCCGGCCGCGTCCGACCAGTAGCGCTGCCCCGGCCCGGTGGTCACCACCGCGAGCACCACGCCGGCCCGGGCCAGCCGCCGGCCCAGCTGGTCGGCCGGCTCGCCACCCGCGTCCGGCGCGCCGGTGTAGAGCAGCACCAGCCGGGACCGCCCGGCCTCCGGCGGCAGCCCGGCCGCCGCAGCGTCCAGCGCCGCGCCGGTGTGCCGGTTCCCGCCGGCCCGGGCCGAGTTGAGCGCCGCCACCGCCTCGGTCGCGCCCTGGGTGAGCGGGGACAGCGTCCGCGGCGCGTCCCCGCCGTCGGCGACGACGAGGTTGCGCACCCCGTCCGGCAGCTGGAGCAGCAGGTTGGTGGTGCCGTTGATGCCGTTCTGCAGCTCGCCGGCGCCGGCCGCCGAGGTGTCCAGCACGGTCGCGGTGGCCAGCTGCGGCCCCAGCACCGGCCTCGCGTCGGTCGGCAGCTTGCCGGAGTCCCCGCTCGCGACCTCGAACGTGCCCGGCTGGGCCAGCGACGGCGGCGGGTCGACCCCGACGACCAGCGTGACCTCGGCGTCACCCGGCACCACCGCGACGACGTCCAGCGTGGTCGCGGCTCCCGCCGGGCCGGCCCAGACCAGCGCGCCGGCCACGCACGGCCAGCGCGCCGGCGGCGACGCCAGCTAGGCCGGCGAGGCGAAGACGATGACATTGTCGAGGTAGTTGTGGGCTTTGTAGTCGAACTGCCACCGCAGGTGATCAGCCGCAGCGACGGCGGCAGGTCCGGCGCGTAGACATCGTCGGTCGGGAAGTCGCTCTTGGCCACCTGCCGGACCGCGGTCACCGTGAACTGCTGGGTGCTGCCGTCGGCGCGGTCGACGTACACGGCCTCTCCGGGCTTCATCTCACGCAGCCGGAAGAAGACCGCGGGCCCGTGGTCCAGTCGACGTGCCCGATGACCACGGCCGGCCCCGGCTGGCCCGGCCGCGGGCCGCCCGTGAACCAGCCGGCCCGGTCGGGCTTGGTCGGCAGCGCGATGCTCTTGTCCGCCGGCATCCGGCCGAGCTGGTCCAGCGGCGGCGTGACCAGGTCGATCGCCGGGATGCGGAGCCGGGTCGGCGGCGCCACGGTCGCGTACGTCCGGACCGACTTGAACTGGTCCGCCGCCGGGCTCGGCACCCGCGTCGGGGTCGAGGCCGGATCCGGGGCACGCGGCGGTGCGGCGGCCGAACCGGCCGCGGTCGACCCGCACGCGGTCAGCGTCACGGCCATCAGCACCCCCGCAGCCAGCGACACCGGGCCGCGCACCCGCATCAGCGTCCTCCGATGATCGCGGCTTCACCGCCGCGTCCGGTCTGAGCGGCGCCGACCGGCAGCCGCTTGGCCACTGTCTCCCCAAAAGCCTCGCGCGAGCTGGCCGCTCAACCCGAACATCTCCTGGTACGTGGAGTATGCGACATCGTGCGCCGTCACGTAATCCTTGGCGACGAACGCATCGACCTGCTGGCGGAGCATCGCGTCGTGCGTCGTTCAACGCCTTGGCCAGCTGCTGGGCGGCGAGCTTCTTGCCGGTGGCGCGTGGACAGGAACGCCGACAGCCGGCTCTCGAACCCGTTGAGGCCCGTGCTGATCTGGGCGCGGGCCGCGTCGTCACCCTTGGCGATCGCGGCGGAGTACGCGACCAGCAGGTCGATGTGGTCGGCCCAGAGCTGCTCGAAGCTGTGCGCCGGCGGCCGGAGTGAAGAGCGCACCGACGGCGCCGGCCAGGTCGGTGGTGTTGCCGTTGACGGCGTCCGCGGCGGCCTTGAAGTCGGGGGAGTCGGTGGCACCGGCCCGCAGCGCGCCGACGACCAGCTCGACGTGCTCGCCGAGCAGCTGGGTCAGCGCCGAGCGCAGCCGCCAGGCCGGGGTGCTCGGTCGCCTTCGCCTGCGTCGGGCGGCAGCAGCGCGGTCGCGAGCGCCTTGCCGCCGCTCGAACGCGTGCGCGTAGCCCTCCCGGTAGGTGGTGTCGGACTTCTCGTAGTCCTTGGCCGCGTACTGCGTCGGCCTGGTCGAGGAGGTGGCTCGATGTGGTCGGTCACGCCGGCCAGCGCCTGCTGCCGGGTGAGCCGGCCGTGCGAGTGGCCGGCGAAGAAGTCGGCGAGCTTGCCCTCGATCTGGGTGACCTGCGACCTTGGCCTGGCGCCATCGCGGTCTCGTCGCCGGCGCCGAGCCCGCGGGCGTAGTTGAACAGCGCCGGTCACGTGCCCGGACCAGAGCGGGGTGAACGTCTGCGCCGCCTCGCTGCCGAGCTCGGCGGCGAACAGCTTGCCGATCGCGTCGGTGTTCTTGCCGATCGCGGCGTTCGCGGCCTGGGCCAGGTCGGGGTCGTTGCGGATCCGGCCGCGCATCATGTCGGCGGCGAGCATGGTGTGCTGGCCGAGCAGCGCCTGGAACTGCAGCGCGAACTCGCCCGGGGTGACCGGGCCGCCGGCCGGCTCGGCGCCGGCCAGGCCGCCGTCGGTGTCGCCGCCGCTGGAGCCGGACGGGAGCGGGGCGGCCTCGACGGCCGCGCGGCTGGTCGGGGCGGCGGCGGTCTTGCCGCCCGACCCGGCGACGCAGCCGGCGACCAGCGCGATGGCGACGACGGACGCGCCCAGCAGGAGCAGTCGGGACGAGCCCGCTGCGGGTCCGGCCAGATTCCCTCACTGCAAGAACCCCCACGCTGCGCAACTGGACCCATCGATGGGCAAGTCGTGACCTTCTGACTCGTGCGAGGTCATGGCTTGCCTCGGGTGTCGGACACCATACTGACGGTCGGTGCAGTTGCGCTGCCGAAGCGCTATACGGGGGACCTTGATCGCTAACTCCGGGGCCGGCGTGAGCCTCCGGGCCCGGCGGCCGTACCGTGGCGACGTGGCCGAGTTGACCGACCCGCGCCGACTGGTGCCGCGCACCGACGCCGTGCTCGCCGACCCGCGGCTGGACGGTGCGCGTCGGCCGGCTGGGCCGGGCGCTGGTCAAGGAGGCGGTCGATCGCCGCCCAGCAGGACGTGCGGTCCGGGGCGCTGGCGCCGGACGAGCTGGTTCCGGCGGTGCTGGCCCGGCTGCCGGCGGTGCCGGCGACGCTGCGGCCGGTGCTCAACGCGACCGGCGTGCTGCGTGCACACCAACCTCGGCCGGGCGCCGCTGTCGGTGGCCGCCCGGGCGGCGGTGCTGGCCGCGGCCGGCACCACCGACGTCGAGCTGGACCTGGCCACCGGCCGGCGCGGGCCGCGCGGGCCGGGGCGCTGGCCGCGCTGGCCGCCGCGGTGCCCGGACGCCGGCGGCGGTGCACGTGGTCAACAACGGCGCCGCCGCGCTGGTGCTGGCCGCGACCGCGCTGGCCGCCGGCCGGGAGATCGTGCTGTCCCGCGGCGAGATGGTGGAGATCGGGGACGGGTTCCGGATCCCCGACCTGGTCGCGTCCACCGGCGCGCGGCTGCGCGAGGTCGGCACGACCAACCGGGTCACGCTGGCCGACTACGCGGCGGCGGTCGGCCCGGACACCGGCTTCGTGCTCAAGGTGCACCCGTCGAACTTCGTGGTCAGCGGGTTCACCGCCGCGGTGCCGACGGCCGAGCAGCTGGCGACCCTGGACGCGCCGCTGGTCGTCGACATCGGCTCCGGCGCTGCTGGCGCCGTCGCCGGCGCTGCCGGACGAGCCGGACGCCGCCACCGCGCTGCGGGCCGGCGCCGCGCTGGTGACCGCCAGCGGCGACAAGCTGCTCGGCGGCCCGCAGGCCGGGCTGCTGCTCGGCCGGGCCGACGTGGTCGAGCGGCTGCGCCGGCACCCGCTGGCCCGGGCGCTGCGGGTGGACAAGCTGACGCTGGCCGCGCTGGAGGCGACGCTGCGCGGGCCGGCGGTGCCGGTGGCCCGGTTCGCTCGCCGCCGACCCGGTGGCGCTGCGCGCCCGGGCCGACCGGCTGGCCGCGCTGCTGCAGGCCAACCGGGTCGACGCGACCGCGGTGGACAGCGCGGCGGCGGTCGGCGGCGGCGGCGCGCCCGGGGTGGTGCTGCCGAGCGCGGCGGTGAGCCTGCCGGAGGCGTACGCGGCGGCGCTGCGGGCCGGCGACCCCGCGGTGCTCGGCCGGGTCGCGGGCGGGCGCTGCCTGCTGGACCTGCGGGCGGTGGACGAGACCGACGACCGGGCGCTGCAGCGCGCGATCCTCGCCGTACGGGCCTGAGCCGTGTACGTCGTCGCGACGGCCGGGCACGTCGACCACGGCAAGTCCGCCCTGGTCCGGGCGCTGACCGGGATGGAGCCGGACCGCTGGGCCGAGGAGAAGCGGCGCGGGATGACCCTCGACCTCGGCTTCGCCTGGACCCGGCTGCCGGTCCGGGGAGGTCGCGTTCGTCGACGTGCCGGGGCACGAGCGGTTCGTGCCGACCATGCTGGCCGGGATCGGGCCGGTGCCGGCGGTGCTGTTCGTGGTCGCCGCCGACGGCGGCTGGATGCCGCAGTCGACCGAGCACCTCGACGCGCTGGACGCGCTCGGCGTCCGGCACGGGGTGCTCGCGGTGACCCGGTCCGACCTGGCCGACCCGGGACCGGCACTGGCGGCCGCGCGGGAGCGGCTGGCCCGGACGTCGCTGGGCGGCGCGCTGCCGGCGCTCGCGGTCAGCGCGGCGACCGGGGCCGGCCTCGACGAGCTGCGGGCGGCGCTGGACCGGGATGCTGGCGGCGCTGCCGGTGCCGGCCGCGGACGAGCCGGTGCGGCTGTGGGTGGACCGGGCGTTCACGATCCGGGGCAGCGGGACCGTGGTGACCGGCACGCTGGGCGCCGGGACGCTGCGGGTCGGCGACGAGCTGTCGCTGGACGGGACGCCGGTCGCGGTGCGCGGGCTGCAGTCGCTGGAGCGGCCGGTCTCCGACGATCGTCGGCACCGCCAGGGTCGCGGTGAACCTGCGCGGGCTGCCGGTCTCGGCGGTCGGCCGGGGCGCGGCACTGGTCACGCCCGGGGCGTGGACGTTCGCGTCGGTGCTCGACGTCGGCGGTCAGCCGCGGCCGACCTGCCGGCCGAGCTGACCCTGCACGCGGGGTCGGCCGCGGTGCCGGCCCGGGTCCGGCCAGCTCGGCGACGGCCGCGGCCCGGCTGACGCTGCGCCGGCCGCTGCCGCTGCACGTCGGGGACCGGATGCTGCTGCGCGACCCGGGCCGGCACGCGGTGGCCGCCGGCGTGCGGGTGCTCGACGTCGACCCGCCGCCGCTGCGCCGGCGCGGGGCCGCGGCCGACCGGGCGACGAGCTGCTGGCCGGGCTCGACGGGAACCCGGACGGGGCGGCCGAGCTGGCCCGGCGCGGGGCGATCCAGGCGGCGCCGGCTGCGGGCGATGGGGGTGCCGGCGCCGCCGGCCGCCGTACGGGCCGGGGACTGGCTGGTCGACCCCGACCAGGCCGGCGCGCTGGCGGGCGGCGCTGGTCGCGGGCGGTCGCCGAGCACGCGGCCGCCCACCCGCTGGAGCACGGGCTGCCGGTCGAGGCCGCCCGCCAGCGGCTCGGGCTGCCCGACGCGCGGATCATCGCCGCGCTGCTGGCGCTCCGCGCCCGACCCGCTCGCCGGCCCGTCCGGAGCTCTGCGGCCGGGATCGTCCGGGGCCGTGCGGTCCGGTTCCGCCGGGCCGGCTCCCGGTGCTCCGGGGCCGGTGTCGGGTGCCGAGCCGGCGCGGGCGACGGTGGGGAGCTGGTGTTGCGGGACGGGCGGATCGTGGGCGCGGCCGGGGTCGGGCTGCCGGCGGAGATCCGGGCCGGCGTGGAGGCGGTGCGCGCGGATCTGGCCGGGACGCCGTTCCTGGCGCCGGAGGCGTACCGGCTGGCCGAGCTGGGTCTGGGGCGGCGGGAGCTGGCCGCCGCCGTCCGGGCCGGCGCGCTGCTCCGGGTCGCGGACGGGATCTACCTGCTGCCGGGCGCCGACGACGCGGCGGCGGCGGTGCTCGCCGGCCTGCCGCAGCCGTTCACGCTCTCCGAGGCCCGCCGGGCGCTCGGCACCACCCGGCGGGTCGCGGTCCCGCTGCTGGAGCTGCTCGACGCCCGCGGCCAGACCCGCCGCGGCTGCCGGACGACCGCCGCACGTCGGTCCGGCCGGAGATGAGTGAGCGCGACACACGTCGGCGTGTGTCGCGCTCTCGGGGTCGCGCCCCCGGCTCGCCTTACCGGCGGCCGAGCGGGTGCTGCGGGTTGAACACCTCGATGGTCCAGCGGTCGAACCGGTCGAGGAGCTCGCGAACCTTGGTCATCTCACGTCCTCTCTCGCGTCGTCCACTTCGTACAACGCGAGGCTATCTGAATCGTTCCCGAAGCTCAGCGTGTGCCGAATCACGCCAGTTCGGTTACGCCAAGTTACGAGCCGATGTCGGCCGCGATCTGGTGCCGGGGCTCGTACAGGCCGATGCGGGCGCCGCTGGGCAGCACGAGCTGGGTCAGCAGGCCGAACCCGGCGTCCTGGACCTCGCTCGCGAAGCTCGCGCCCTTGGCCGTCAGCTCCCGCACCGTCGCGTGCACGTCGTCGCACATGAGGTAGAGCTCGTGCCGCGGCTGGTCGCCCGGGTCGACGCGGGTGGACGCCGACCTCGCCCGGCGGCAGCCGGAAGATCAGCCAGCCCGGGTGGTCCTCGACGAACGACCAGCCGAGCGTGTCGCGCAGGAAGGCGCGGTCCGCCTCGGGGTCGGTGCTGTAGATCAGGGCGTGCATCCCGTTGATCACGGTTGCAGCCTATTCGGTGCGAGACTGGGAGTGTGAGAGCCGAACGGCCGGGAGCGGCCACCCGGGCCAGGGTGTGGACGCTGGACGGCGAGACCGAGGTGCGCCGCCGGGACAGCCTGGTGACCGAGGAACCGCTGGAGATCCGGCTCTCCGCGGGCGGGCGGACGCAGACCGTCGCGGTGACGATGCGGACGCCGGGCCACGACTTCGAGCTGGCGACCGGGTTCCTGCACGCCGAGGGCTTGCTGGCGGGCGTCGCCGCACCAGGTGTCGTACTGCGCGGACGTCGAGCGGGCGGACCAGAAGTTCAACGTGGTGACCGTCGAGACCGACGGGCCGGCGCTGGAGGCGCCGGTGCGCTCGGGGATCGTGTCCAGTGCCTGCGGCGTGTGCGGGTCGGCGTCGCTGGACGCGCTGCGCGAGCGGGGGCTGTGCCCGGTCAGTCGACGGGGTGACGGTCCCGGTCGACGTGCTCTACGGGCTGCCGGACGCGTTGCGGGCGGCGCAGGGCGTGTTCGAGGTGACCGGCGGGCTGCACGGGGCCGGGCTGTTCACCGCGGACGGGTCGCTGGTGGCCGCCCGGGAGGACGTCGGGCGGCACAACGCGGTCGACAAGCTGGTCGGCTGGGGCTGCTCGGCGGCCGGCTGCCGCTGTCCGGGACCGTGCTCATGGTCAGCGGGCGGTGCGGGTACGAGATCGTGCAGAAGGCGGTCGCCGCCGGGATCCCGGTCGTCGCGTCGGTGTCGGCGCCGTCGTCGCTGGCCGTCGCGGTCGCCGAGGACTTCGGGGTCACCCTGGTCGGATTCCTGCGCGGCCGCCGCTGCAACGTCTACGCCGGCCGGGAGCGCCTCCAACTCCCGGTCCCGGCAGTCCCGGAGCTCCGGCTGCCGTGAGCTGCGGCCGGCGGCGGAGCGGACCTGGGCGGCGGTGAGCCGGCGCTTGGGCGGCGAGCTGCCGCGACCTGGAGCGGTCGAGCGCGACCTGAACCCGGTCGCGGGGCCGGGTGGGCTGACCGGGAGGATCGCAGGGAGCGCAGGCGAGCGGCAGGGAGCTGAGATGAGCACGCTGGACGACTGGACCGCCGCGGTGGTCGACGAGCTCGGCATCGCCGACCTCGTCGACGGCCGCACCCGGGACCTGGTCCTCGACATGACCAAGGACGTCGCGCACGGGGTGGCCCGGCCGGCTGCGCCGCTCACCGCGTACCTGATGGGTCTGGCCGCCGGGCGGGCCGGCAGTGCCGACGAGGCCGCGGCGTACGCCGCCAGGATCAGCCAGATGGCGCTGGCCTGGGAGAACCCGGAGGAGCCGCGGACCGGCGCGGCCGAGGACCGGGCCGCGCGGCGCGAGCGTCGCGCCTCCGCCGAAGGGTAGGACCGCCCCCGTGCGGGTGCCGTGGGTCGAGGCGCGCCGGACGGCGTACGCGGCCGGGCGGCCGCTGCCGCCCGCGGAACTCCCGCTCACGGAGGCCGGTGGGGGGACGCTGGCCGCGCCGCTGCGGGCCGCGACACCGCTGCCCGGGTTCGACTGCGCGGCCATGGACGGGTACGCGGTCGGAGACGTCGAGGGTCCGTGGACGGTGGTCGGGCGCACGGTCGCGGGTCAGGCCGGCCGGCGGGATCCGCTGGCGCCGGGCCTGGCCGTCGAGATCGCGACCGGCGCGGTCGTGCCGCCGGGGACCGTGGCCGTCGTCCCGTACGAGTACACGACGTCGGACGGGGATCGCGTGCGTGGCGCCGCGATAGCCGGCCGGAACGTGCGGAGGACGGGCGAGGACGTGCCGGTCGGCGCCGACCTGGTGCCGGCGGGGTCGCCGGTCACTCCGGCCGTGGTCGGGCTCGCCGCCGCGGTCGGCCTGGACGCGCTGCTGGTCCGGCCGCGGCCGGCGATCGCGCTGCTCGTCACCGGCGACGAGCTGGTCGCAACCGGGACCTCGGCGGACGGCCTGGTCCGGGACGCGCTGGGGCCGGCATTGCCGGGCTGGGTGCGCGGGCTCGGCGGGCGGCCGCTGCCGGCCGTCCGGGTGCGCGACACCGCTCCGGACGACGTGGCCAAGGCGGTCGAGGCGGCCAGCGGCGACGTCGTGGTCACCTCGGGCGGGGTCGGCGGGGGACCGAAGGACCTCATCGTGCCGGCGCTCTCGGCGCTGGGCGCGGAGCTGGTCGTCGACCGGGTCGACTGCCGGCCGGGCGGGCCGCAGCGGCTCGCGCTGCTGCCGGACGGGCGGCCGGTGGTCGCGCTGCCCGGCTACCCGTACGCGGCGCTGGTCGGGGTGCTGACCCTGCTCGGGCCGCTGCTGGCCGGGATGGCCGGGCGGGCGCTGCCGGACCTGCCGACGGCGCGCCTGGTCGGCGGCGCACCGTCGATGGGCAGCCGGCCGCGCCGTCCCGGCCAGCCCGCGCCGGCGCCGACCCGGATCCTGCCGGTCCGCCGCCGCTCGGACGGGTCGGTCGAGTCCGTCGGCCTCGACCGACCCGGCTCGCTCTGGGGCGCTGCCCTGGCCGACGCCTTCGCCGTCGTCCCCCCGCACTGGCAGGACGACCCGGTCGCCGCCTGCTGGACCCGCCGCGCTGACGGCCGTGCCGGCCGGGCGGACTACTCGGTCGAGCCGGAGGCGATGACGGCGAAGGCGCCGCCCTGCGGGTCGGCGAGGGTGGCCATCGGGCCCTGCGGCGTCGGCTGGACCGGCGAGAGGACCCGGGCGCCCAGGTCCTGGGCCTGTTTGACCGCCGCGTCGGCGTCGGCGACCTCGAAGTAGATCCCCCAGTGCGGCGGGAGGTCGCCCATCTCCGGCATCGGCGGCATCGCCCCGCCGACCGACCGGCCGCCGGCCTTGATCAGCTTGTAGACCGGCATCGACGGGTCGGACCCGGCCATGTCCTCGAAGGTGACGCCGAGGGTGGCCCGGTAGAACTCGGCCTCCGTGTCGATGTCCGGCGCGATCAGCTCGTTCCACACCACGGTGCCGGGCTCGTTGACCAGCTCGGAGCCGCGGTGGCCGGCCTGCTGCCAGACCCCGAAGAACGCCCCGGCCGGGTCGGTCGCCAGCGCCATCCGGCCCTGGTCGGCGATGTCCATCGGCGGCCCGACCACCGTCCCGCCGGCGGCCGGGACCGCCGCGGCGAACCCGTCCGCGTCGTCGACGGCCAGGTAGGTCACCCAGGCGGTCGGCATGTCCGGGACCATCGTGCCGGAGAGCCCGACCACCCGCTTGCCGCGCAGCGAGGCGATCGAGTAGCCCCCGAAGGCCGGGTCCGGGTTGACCTCCCACTCCCAGCCGAACAGGCCCGCGTAGAACGCGCGGCCGCCCGCGGGATCGTCGGTCCAGACGTCCGCCCAGCACGGCGTGCCCTGCGGGTAACCGTTCCGCTCGCTCATGACCGACCTCCTCGTCGGCGGTCACGGCCCGGTGCCGCGACTCCCCGTCGGGGCGCAAGACTGCCACCGACCACCGACAGAACCGGAGACGGGAGTAAAACTGGGTCGTGAACTACGACGGCGGGGTCGCCGGGGCCAGGGAGACGGTCGAGAAGGGCGGCGCCGCGCGCTACCACGAGGCCAACGCCGCCAAGGGCAAGCTGTTCGCCCGCGAGCGGGTCCGGCTGCTGGTGGACAAGGACTCGTTCGTCGAGGACGGCATGTTCGCCAACGTCATGGCCGGCGACCTGCCGGCCGACGGCGTGATCACCGGGCAGGCCCGCATCGACGGCCGGCCGGTCTGCCTGATGGCCAACGACTCGACGGTCAAGGCCGGCTCCTGGGGCGCCCGCACCGTGGAGAAGATCATCCGCATCATCGAGCGGGCGTACGCGACGTCGGTGCCGATGGTCTACCTGGTCGACTCGGCCGGGGCCCGGATCACCGACCAGGTCGACCTGTTCCCGGGCCGCCGCGGTGCCGGCCGGATCTTCTGGAACCAGGTGCGCGCCTCCGGCTCGATCCCGCAGGTCTGCGCGCTGTTCGGGCCGAGCGCGGCCGGCGGGGCGTACATCCCGGCGTTCTGCGACGTGGTCGCGATGGTGGACGGCAACGCGAGCATGTATCTCGGCTCCGACCGGATGGTCGAGATGGTGACCGGGGAGAAGACCACGCTCGAGGACATGGGCGGGGCCAAGGTGCACACCAGCGAGTCCGGCGTGGGCCACTTCCTCTGCAAGGACGAGCCCGAGGCGCTCGACGTGGTCCGCCGCTACCTGTCCTACCTGCCGTCCAACTGGCAGGGCGAGCCGCCGGCGGTCGAGCCGGTCGGGCCGGGCAGCGGCGACCTGCGGGCGCTGGTGCCGGCCAGCGAGCGGCAGGCGTTCGACATGCGCCGGTACGTGCGGGCGCTGGTGGACGAGGGCTCGTTCTTCGAGATCCAGGCCCGCTGGGCCCGCGAGGTGACGGTCGGGTTCGCCCGGCTCGACGGCCAGGCGGTCGGCGTGGTCGGCAACAACTCGCAGTTCAAGGGCGGGGTGCTGTTCGTCGACTCGGCCGACAAGGCGACCCGGTTCGTGCAGCTGTGCGACGCGTTCAACCTGCCGCTGGTCTTCCTGTCCGACGTGCCCGGCTTCATGGTCGGCTCGGCGGTGGAGAAGCAGGGCATCATCCGGCACGGCGCCAAGATGATCACCGCGATCGCCGAGGCGACCGTGCCGAAGATCTGCGTCGTGGTCCGCAAGGCGTACGGGGCGGGGCTGTACGCGATGGCCGGGCCCGGGGTTCGAGCCCGACGCGACGCTGGCGCTGCCGACCGCGAAGATCGCGGTCATGGGTGCCGAGGCCGCGGTCAACGCGGTGTACGCGAACAAGATCGCGGCGATCGCGGACGAGGCCGAGCGGGCCGAGTTCGTCCGCGACCGCCGCGAGGCGTACGAACAGGACATCGACGTGCTGCGGCTGGCCAGCGAGCTCGTCGTGGACGCGGTGGTGGAGCCGGAGGACCTGCGCGCCGAGCTGGTCGCCCGGATCGCCGCCGCGCGGGGCAAGGACAGAGGATTTTCCCGCCGTCGGCACGGGGTGACACCGGTATGACAACTGTGCTTCTCGCCGAGGACGACCCGGCGATCTCCGAACCGCTGGCCCGGGCGCTGCAGCGCGAGGGCTACTCGGTGCTGGTCCGCAACGACGGCGGCAGCGCGCTGTCCGAGGCGATGTCCGGCGACATCGCCCTGGTCGTGCTCGACCTCGGCCTGCCCGACATGGACGGACTCGAGGTGTGCCGGCGGCTGCGGGCCGGGCGCAACTCGGTGCCGGTCCTCGTGCTCACCGCCCGCACCGACGAGATCGACCTGGTGGTCGGGCTGGACGCCGGCGCGGACGACTACGTGGCCAAGCCGTTCCGGCTGGCCGAGCTGCTGGCCCGGGTGCGGGCGCTGCTGCGGCGGCGGACCGGCGACGTGCTCGAGGCCAGCGGCGTGCGGATGGAGCTGGCCTCCCGCCGGGTCTGGCAGGACGACGTCGAGCTGCACCTGAGCAACAAGGAGTACGAGCTGCTCCGGGTGCTGCTCGAGGAGGCCGGCGCGGTCGTCACCCGCAACCGGATCATGCGCGAGGTCTGGGACGACGCCGAGGGCGGTGCGTCCAAGACGCTCGACATGCACGTGTCCTGGCTGCGCCGCAAGCTCGGCGACGACCCGCAGCGATCCCGGCTGCTCACCACGGTCCGCGGGGTGGGCTTCCGGTTCGAGCGCGGCTGAGGCAGCCGAGTGCGCCGACGGCTGTTGGCCGCCACGCTGGCGGTGGTCGCGGTGTCGGTCTTCTCGCTCGGGCTGCCGCTGCTGGTGGTCACCGTGCGCCTGGTCGCCGACAGCGCCCGCACCGAGCTGCTCCGCCAGGTGCAGACGGTCGCGGCGGTGGTCGAGGAGCCGGGCGACAGCGGCGAGCCGACCGCGGAGCGGCTGACCCGGCTGGTGCCACCGGGGGAGCAGGTCACCATCCGGACCGCGAACGGGTCGACGACCACCGCCGGCCCTGACCCCGGCCCGAGCCCCTACTCGGCGCAGGCGCCGCTGCCCGGCGGCGGCGAGGTGCAGGTGGCCCGGCCGGCCGGCGACGTGCGCGACCGGCAGTACCGGTTCGGCTTCGGGGTGGTCGCCGGGATGGCCGGCTCCGCGGTGCTCGCCGCGATCGCGGCGGTGCTGCTGGCCCGGCGGCTGGCCGAGCCGCTGCGGGACGTGGCCGGGCGGGCGGCCCGGCTCGGGGCCGGCGACTACCGGACGTCGCCGGCCCGGCCCGGCATCGACGAGCTGGACCGGATCTGCGACGTGCTGGACCGGGCCGCCGCCCAGATCGCCGGGGTCATCCAGCGGGAGCGAACGCTCGCCGACGACGTGTCCCACCAGCTGCGCAGCCGGCTGACCGCGCTGCGGATGCGGCTGGAGGAGATCTCCATGTCGCCGGAGCCGGACGTCAAGCGGGAGGCGACCGCGGCGCTGGAGCAGGCCGAGCGGCTGTCCGCGGTGGTGGACGAGATCCTGGCCCAGGCCCGTACGGCCCGGGCCGAGGGGGCCGGTGACGTCGACGTCGGCCGGGAGGTCGCGGCGGTGGTCGACGAGCGGGAGCCGACGCTGCGCACGCTGGGCCGCCGGGTCGAGGTGGACGCGCCGGACAAGCTGGTCGCCCGGGCCGAGCCGGGGCGGCTGCAGCAGGCGGTCGGCGTGCTGGTCGACAACGCGCTGGAGCACGGCCGCGGCGTGGTCCGGGTCGGCGTGCGCCGGTCCGGCCGGCACGCCGTGGTCGAGGTCACCGACGAGGGGCCGGGGGTGCCGCCCGAGCTGGTCGGCAAGATCTTCGAGCGCGGGGTGAGCGGCGGCGACGGCACCGGGATCGGGCTGGCCCTGGCCCGGGCGCTGGTCGAGTCCGACGGCGGCCGGCTGGAGCTGAGCCGGCCGGTGCCGCCGGTGTTCGCCGTCTACCTGCCGCTGGCCGAGGAATGGGTCGACCGGTGACGGGCACGGCCGTGGCCGCGCCCGCCCGAGGCGTCCTCGTCAGCAGTGGTCGTAGTTCGTCGAGAGGTAGATCCACCGGTCGACGTTGTTAGGACCCGACAGGATGCCGGCGTGCGCATTGCCGGTCAGGCAGATCTCATGGCCGGCGTTATTATGCGACGGGTACTCTTGCAGCCAGGTCCGCTGTCCGCGCGTGTTGCTCCAGGAGTTGGTGATCCACGACACCCCGCCGTAGTAGTGCAGGTCCTGGAAGTATCCGGCGTCCTTGAACTGGAGCCGACTCCCCCCGAAGTACTGCTTGCTGTAGACGCAGGTCCATCGGTACCCGATGATCGGCGCCGGGCAGCTGTCCGAGGCGGCTGGGAGGACGGTCGGGAGGGTCGAGGCCTGCGTCGTCGGGACGGTGAGGACGACCGCGTAGTTGTTCCACTCGACCTGGCCGGGGGCGACCGCACGCCTCCGGGCGCGCGGCTCAGGGCCGCGGCGATCTCGGCGTTCTGGTAGGTGCTGCCTTGGCGGCGAAGGCCGCGGCCGGGGTGCTCGCCGAGACGCGCTGGGACGCCAGGACGGCCGTGATCGCCAGGGCGAGGCCGAGCGCCGTGGCCGCGATGTAGCTGCGGCTGCGGATCGTCGGGACACGGCAGCGGATGGGAAGACGCATGACGGGCTCCGTTTGCCGGTGCACAGGTGGCTGTTCTCGGATCCGGGCCGGCCCAGCGCGAGTGTTGTCCGGACAGGTCGGAGCGCGCGACAAGGTTCGGGCACGACCGAATGTTCTGGCCGCACGACGGGCGGAACGTAGTCGATCAGCTGGATGCCGATGGGGCTGATCGTGGCACGGTGCGATGGCCGACCCGGGTCGTCACGACCAGGTGGTTTCGCCGCAGCACCGCTGCGTGCTCGCTGGCGCTGGCCGGTGAGATCCCGACCGCGGTCGCGAGCTCGTGCGTGCTCAGCGCGGGGCGCTCGGCCAGGCAGAGCAGGATCCGGGATCGGGTCCGCCCCAGCAGCTCGGCGACGCGGGCCAGGTCCGAGCGCACCCCGGTACGCGCCAGCAGCGGCCCGGCCGGGTAGAAGACCATGACCTTCCGGGAGCTGTGGTCGCCGGCCGGCAGGTACAGGGACGGGGTGCTGCGCAACCACGGGCTGGGCCCGAGCACCTAGTCCCGGCCCGGCGACTCGAAGTCGAAGTCGACCGATGCGTCGGTCGTCTCGAACGCCAACGTGCGCGGCGGGATCCAGCGGAAGTGCGGACGCAGCCCGGCGAACAGCTCGTCGATCCCGCCGTCGGCCAACCGGTGCACCAACCTCTGCTGGGCCAGCTCGGCCACCGGGGCGAGCGCGGCCAGCTCATCGGTGACCCGGCTGTCGTACAGGTACCGCAACGACCGGGCCAGTTGTACCCGCAGCTGCCGGTCGCCGGCCGCAAGCTGCATGATCCAGGCTGGCAGCCGCAGCCCTCGCTCTGCCAGTTGCCGCAGGTCACCGGTCAGCTCCGGGCGGGTCGCGGCCAGTAGGTGCTCGACAGCGCCGTCCATGGACTCCGCGTACCCACCGAGGAACCCCGGGCGACCCACTGGCGACAGCACCTCGACGGCCGGCCGCGTCCTGTCCGCGTCCGCCAGCGCCAACTCGAGTCGACCGCAGGCACGCTGGGCGACCAGCCTCCGCGCCGCGATGACAACACCCTCGATCGGTGCCGGACGGGTCCGCAACTGGATCCGGCGGAGATCCTCATCGGTCAAGCGCACGCGAATCGGCATGGAAGCACGCCCCTCGGCGTCCCGACGCTCCTGCGATGATCCACGGCTACGATATCGGTCAGACCGCGGCAGGTCGCTAAAGCGTCGACCAGATCGCGCAAACCCTCGCCCATCGGGCGGGTCCGACCAGGCGGTGCCTCAGCGGTCGGCCGCGGTCGCGCCGGCGCCGACGGACTCCTGGTGCGGCGGGAACACGTACCGCTTGTACGACCAGAAGCGGAACACCGTGCCGATCCCGATGCCGACGAACTTCGCCACGTTCAGCGCGAACGCGCTGTGCGCGCCGATCACGTAGAACGTGAACGCGATCACCACGCTGGAGATCCCCAGCGCGATGAGGTTGATCGCGAAGAACAGCACGTATTCCCGGCGCAGGCCGGTGCGGGCCCGGTGCGAGAAGGACCAGTGCCGGTTGGCGAAGTAGGAGATCGTGGTGGCGACGCTGGTCGAGATGACGTTCGAGGTCGTCGGGCCCAGCCCGATGCGGAAGTGCACCAGGTTGAACAGGCCGACGTCGACGAAGAGGTTGACGACGCCGACGACACCGAATGCCGAGATCTCCTTGAGCAGCACGCGCCATGGCGTGCCGAGTCGGTCGAGCAGAGGCACCGGAGGAGTGTACGTGGCCCGCCTTCATCCCGGTTTCCGGCCGCGTCCCGGGGTGACACGATCGAGGCATGCCTGACCTCGACGCTGAGCAGGAAGAGTTCCGCCGCACCGTCGCCGACTTCGCCCGCACGGTCGTCGCCCCGGTGGCGCACGACTACGACGAGCGCGCCGAGTTCCCGTACCCGGTGGTCAAGCAGATGGGCGAGCTCGGCCTGTTCGGGCTGCCGTTCCCGGAGGAGTACGGCGGGATGGGCGGCGACTACCTCTCGCTCTGCCTGGCCATCGAGGAGCTGGCCCGGGTCGACTCGTCGGTGGCGATCACGCTGGAGGCCGGGGTGTCGCTGGGCGCGATGCCGGTCTTCCGGTTCGGCACCGAGGAGCAGAAGCGGGAGTGGTTGCCGCGGCTGTGCAGCGGTCAGGCGCTCGGCGCGTTCGGGCTGACCGAGCCGGGCGGCGGCTCGGACGCCGGCGCGACCCGCACCACCGCCCGGCTGGAGGACGGCGAGTGGGTGATCGACGGCACCAAGGCGTTCATCACCAACTCCGGCACCGACATCACCGAGCTGGTCACCGTGACCGCGGTCACCGGGACGCTGGCGCGGCGGGCCGGAAGGAGATCTCCTCGATCCTCGTGCCGGTGCCGCGGCCGGGGTTCACGGTCGCCAGGTCGTACTCCAAGGTGGGCTGGCACGCCTCCGACACCCACGAGCTGTCGTTCGCCGGCTGCCGGGTGCCGGCGGACAACCTGCTCGGCGAGCGCGGTCGCGGCTACGCCAACTTCCTGTCCATCCTCGACGAGGGCCGGATCGCGATCGCCGCGCTCGGCACCGGGCTGGCCCAGGCGTGCGTCGACGAGTGCGTCCGGTACGCCCGGGAGCGCGAGGCGTTCGGCCGCAACATCGGGGCGTACCAGGCGATCCAGTTCAAGATCGCGGACATGGAGATGCGGGCGTACCTGTCCCGGCTGGCCTGGCGGGACGCGGCGCGCGCTGCTGATGGCCGGCCGGCCGTTCAAGCGGGAGGCGGCGATCGCGAAGCTCTACTCGTCCGAGGCGGCGGTGACCAACGCGCGGGAGGCGACGCAGGTCTTCGGCGGGTACGGGTTCATGAACGAGTTCCCGGTCGCCCGGCACTGGCGGGACTCGAAGATCCTCGAGATCGGCGAGGGTACGTCCGAGGTGCAGCGGATGCTGATCGCGCGCGACCTCGGGGTCTCCTAGGTGTACTGCCCAGGGAGGTTGGTCAACCTGGTGATGGGCGGGACGTTGCCGATGGCGGTGTGGGGCCGGTGATGATTGTAGTGATGTAGCCAGCCGGGCAGCGCCTTTCGCCGGTGTGTTTCGGTGGGGAAGAGGCGGGCGAAGGCCCAGCCGTCGGTGAGGGTGCGGTGGAAGCGTTCGATCTTCCCGTTGGTCTGGGGCCGGTAGGGGCGGGTCTTCTTCGGGCGGATGCCGAGTTCGGTGCAGGCGTCGCGCCAGGCGTGGGATCGGTAGGCGGAGCCGTTGTCGGACAGGACCCGTTCGACGGTGACGCCGCGGGCGGCGAACCAGGCCACGGCGCGGCGCAGCACGCCGATGGCGGTGGCGGCGGTCTCGTCGTCGCGGATCTCGGCGTAGGCGACGCGGGAGTGGTCGTCGATGACGGTGTGCACGAACGCGGTGCCGATCGCGGGGTCGTCGGTGCCGGTCTGCGGTCGCCGGTGCGGGCAGCGGTGGCGCGCGGTGCCGCTCGCCCTGGACGCCGGCCGACGTAGCGCCAGCCGCCGCCGTCGGGGATGTTGCCGAGCTTCTTCACGTCGACGTGCAGCATCGCCCCGGGGTTCGGGTGTTCGTAGCGGCGGATCGGCTCGCCGGTGCGCCGGTCGACGTGGACTGAGCCGGTTGAGCCGGCAGCGGACCAGCACGGCGTGCACGGTCGAGGCTGGCATGCCCAGCCGGCCGCCGATCTGGACCGGGCCGAGCCGCTGCTTCCACCGCAGATGCACGATCTTGCGGACCACCGGCTGCGGGGTCCGGTTCGGGCTGCCGGTGCGGGCGGCGAGGACCGGTCGGCCATGCCCGCCGGCGCCGACCTGCCGGTACGCGGTCGGCCCACCGCTTCGCGGTCGGCCAGGACACGTCGATAGCGCTGCGGCGGCCCGCGCGACCGGCCAGCCGTCATCCACGATCAGACGCGCCAGCCGCAGCCGGGCTCGTGGAGTCAGAGCAGCGTTAGCGTGGGACACGAAGACCTCCTGGTTGTCGGAGCGGTTGCCTTCAGACAGCTCCACTCCACAACCGGAGGTCTTCGCCTTCAAGATCAGTCAGACCGTGTCGTCACACAGACCTCGACCAACGTCCCTGGGCAGTACACCTAGGGCAGCACCACGAGCATCCCGGCCGGGATCGGGGTGCTCGCCGCGTCGTCGGCCCGGACGCTGCCGGAGGCCGTGCCGCCGGGCACGGCGGCGGCGGTGACGTCGACCCGGACGTGCAGGTGGTCTGGTCGCCGCCGTCCAGGTCGTCCAGCGTGCAGGTGGTGGTGGCGCCGGGCGTGCAGGTCCAGCTGTCGCTGCCGGAGCCGCCGCGGGCGGTGATGCCCGCGGGCAGGCGGAGCGTGAGGACCAGGCCGCGGGACTCGTCGTCGCCGGTGTTGCGGATCGGCACGACGATGTCGCCGGAGGAGCCGGCCCGCAGCGCGCCCTGGGCGCGGGGCGAGCCGGCGACCAGGCTGCCGGCGCCGCCCGCCGGGGCGGACGCGGTCGGGGACGGCGGCGGGGGTGGGCCGCTCGGGGTCGGCGCGCCGCTCGCGGTCGGGCTGCCGCTCGGGGTGGTGGTGCCGGTGGGGGTGGAGCTCAGGCTGCCGGCGGTCGGGGCGGCGGTCGACCTGGTCGCGCCGGCCTCGTTCGGGCCGGGCAGGCCGGCGGACGCGGTCGCGGCGATCGCGGGGGCGGCGGAGCGGGCCCGAGCCGCCGTCCTGGGTGACGACCACGGCGGTGCCGCCGATCACGACGGCGGCGACCGCGGCGGCGGCGGCCTGGCCGGCGTGCGAGCCGGCGACCCACGCCGGTCACCGATCCGAACAGCGAGCCGCCGCCGGCCGCCCGCCGCGCCGCTCCACCGGCCGCGGCTCCGCCCGCGCCGGCCCCACCGGCTGCAGCCCCGCCGGCGCCGGCTCCCCGGCTCGCGACGGCGCCGGCTCCCGCCGCCGGCTGCTCCACCGGCGCCGGCTGCCGCCGGCTGCGCCGCCCGCCGCCGCGGCGGCTTCGGCGGGGGCGGCGTGGGAGGCGAGGTAGGCCCGGCCGCGGCGGTGCCGAGCAGGAGCGGGGCGATCACCGCACGCAGCGCCGAGTTGACGTCCTCCAGCTCGCGGGCGAGCGCCCGGCAGCCGGGCAGGCCGCGAGGTGCGCCTCCACCTTGGCCCGCTGCCGGGCGGACAGCCCACCGCGCGCCCACGCGCCGAGCCGCTCCACCGTCGCCGCGTGCTGCCGGCCGACCCCGTCGGCAATGTGTTCCTGCAGGTACGCCTGCCGCAACCCCTCCCGAGCCCGGTACGCCAGCGCCGCCACCCCGTTCGGCGTCAGCCCCAGCAGCGGCGCGACGTCGGCCGGCGACTCCTGCTCGACCTCGGTGTGCCAGAGCACCGTCTGCCACCGCTCCGGCAGCCGGTGGAACGCCCGCGCGGCCAGGCTGGTCTCCAGCCCGGCGACCGCGGTGTCCTCCCACGGCACGCCCGGGTCGTGCCGGGTCATGTCGTCCGACCACTCCAGCTTCTTGTCCCGCCGGGCCCGGTCGTAGAGCGCGTTGCGCAGCGTGGTGAGCAGGTACGCCCGGAACGCGGTGTCCGGCCCGCCGCCGGCTGCGCAGCATGTCCAGCACCCTGGCGAACGCCTCCGCGACCAGGTCGTCGGCCTCGGCCCGCGACCGGTCAGCTGCCGGGCCAGCGTCGTCGCGGCCGCCGGCGTGCCGCCGGTAGAGCAGCCCGTACGCCTCGGCGTCGCCGGACCGGACCGCCTCGATGAGCTCGGCGTCGCCGGGCTCGAGCGGGTCGCCGGCTCCGCGGTTCGCGGCAGCGGGACGGACATGCGGTGCGCGCTCCGTTCGGTTTCGGGGACACGGACCTAACCAGCTATGCCCACGGATCCGCGTCACGGAACGCCCGCGAGCCCGTCCCCTGTTCGCCCGGACCGTCCGGTGGACGGTCTGCTGGCACCGTCTCGGCCCCCGTGGGGCGGGTGGCGCGACCACCCGGCGGGGCCGAGCGGCGCCGGCGCCGTGCTCTAACCTCGCCGGCATGCACGAGACGCACCGGCCTGCCCGTCGTGGGCATGGTCGGCGGCGGGCAGCTGGCCCGGATGACCCACCAGGCCGCGATCGCGCTCGGCCAGTCGCTGCGGGTGCTCGCGTCCTCGCCGGACGACTCGGCCGCGCTGGTCGCCGCACGACGTCGTGCTCGGCTCGCACACCTCGTACGCGGACCTGGCGGCGTTCGCGGCCGGCTGCGACGTGGTCACGTTCGACCACGAGCACGTGCCGACCGAGCACGTGCGCGCGCTCGCCGCGGCCGGTCACACCGTGCTGCCGGGCGCTGACGCGCTGCTGCACGCGCAGGACAAGCAGGTGATGCGGACCCGGCTCGGCGCGCTCGGCCTGCCGGTGCCGCGGTGGGCGCCGGTCGGCTCGGTCGACGAGCTGGCGGCGTTCGCCGGCGCGGGCCTGGCCGGTGGTGGTCAAGGCGGTGCGCGGCGGGTACGACGGGCGCGGCGTGTGGGTCGTCGCCGGCCGCCGAGGATGCGGCCGGGCTGTTCGCGACCGGCACGCCGCTGCTGGCCGAGGAGCTGGTGCCGCTGCGCCGGGAGCTGGCCGCGGTGGTGGCGCGCTCGCCGTTCGGGCAGGGCGCGGCCTGGCCGGTGGTGGAGACCGTGCAGTCGCGACGGGATCTGCGTCGAGGTGCTGGCGCCGGCGCCCGGACCTCGACCGGGCGCGTGGCCGAGCAGGCCGAGGGGCTGGCGCTGCGGATCGCCGGCGAGCTCGGCGTGGTCGGCGTGCTCGCGGTCGAGCTGTTCGAGCGGACCGACGGCGCGCTGCTGGTCAACGAGCTGGCCATGCGGCCGCACAACAGCGCGCACTGGACCATCGAGGGCGCCCGGACCTCGCAGTTCGAGCAGCACCTGCGGGCGGTGCTCGACTACCCGCTCGGCGCGACCGGGCTGGCCGCGCCGGCCGTGGCGATGGCGAACGTGCTGGCCGGCGCGCCGACCGGAGGGCGCGCCCGGGCTGGACGAGCGGGTGCACCACGTGTCCGCCCGGTGGCCGCACCTGAAGATCCACCTGTACGGCAAGCAGCCCCGGCCGGGGCGCAAGATCGGCCACGTGACCGCGCTCGGCGGCGACCTGGCGGCGCTGCGCCGGGACGCGACCGCGGCGGCGGCGTACCTGGCCTCCGGAGTGTCGGACGAGGTGAGGCACTGGTGGACCCGCTCGTCGGCGTGATCATGGGCAGCGACTCGGACTGGCCGGTGATGTCGGCCGCCGCCGAGGCGCTGGCCGAGTTCGCCGTGCCGTACGAGGTGCGGGTGGTCTCGGCCCACCGCACCCCGCGGGACATGCTCGACTACGCGGCCGGCGCGGCCGGGCGCGGGCTGCGGGTGATCGTCGCCGGCGCCGGCGGGGCCGCGCACCTGCCCGGGATGGTGGCGAGCCTCACCCCGCTGCCCGTGGTCGGCGTGCCGGTGCCGCTCAAGCACCTGGACGGGCTGGACTCGCTGCTGTCGATCGTGCAGATGCCGGCCGGCATCCCGGTCGCCACGGTCGCCGTCGGCGGCGCCCGCAACGCCGGCCTGCTCGCCGTCCGCATCCTCGCCGCGGCCGACGCCGACCTCCGCGCCCGCGTCAGCGCCTTCCAGGCCGCCCTGGCCGAGACCGCGCGCGCCAAGAACGAGTCGCTGCAGCACCACCTCGGTAGCCGTGAGACCAGCTGACTCGCCGATTCTGGACTATGATTCTGGTCTATGACGACGGTTCCGCTGTCCGACGCCAAGGCGCACCTGTCCGAGATCGCCGAGGCAGGTCGCCCGGACGCACGAGCGGGTGCACGTCACCAAGAACGGCCGCGACTACGTCGTCCTGCTCGCCGCCGAGGACCTCGAGTCGATCGAGGCGACGCTGGAGCTGCTGGCCGATCCGGAGGCGCAGCGCCGGCTGCGGCATTCCGAGGCCGACCTCGACCGTGGTGACGTCCTGGACGAGGCCGAGGTCCGCGAGCTGGTCCGGCGGCCGACCACTGACAGAAGCCGGTGACCGGTGCCCTACGCGGTGCGGGTCACCCGAACGGCCGCGCGCCAGCTCACCCGGCGACTCCCGGAGGCTGCGGCCGCGGCCTGCGTGGAATTCCTCTACGGCCCGCTGGCGGCGGACCCGCGTCGGGTCGGTGCACCGCTGCGCAAGCCGTCGAGGGCTACTGGCGCGCTCGGCGCGGCGAGTATCGCGTGCGATACACGATTGATGACGCCGACCGGACGGTCATGGTGGTCGACATCAGCCATCGCCGCGACGCCTACCGCGGAGGGGCGGTGTGACGCCGGCACGACAGTGCCAGGACTGTCGGTGGGGCGGCCTAGCGTGCGGCGCATGGCGGTGTTCGCGGTGACGGTGGTGTACGGGCCGGCGTGGGATCCGGCGGCCGGCCGGCGGGAGCAGGCCGGTTGGGACGAGCACGCGGCGTTCATGGACCGGCTGGTGGCGGAGGGCACGGTGATCCTCGGCGGGCCGGTCGGTGACGGGACCGATGTGCTGCTCGCGGTCGAGGCGGCCGACGAGGACGAGCTGCGGGCGGTGTTCGCGGCCGATCCGTGGCACGCCGACGGCACGCTCGCCTTCGGGCCGATCCAGCCGTGGACGCTCTGGCTCGCCCGCCCGGCGGTCGCGGCGGGCTAGTCGCGGACTGCGGTGCCGAGGGAGATGGCGACGAACGGCTTCGGGCCCTCGTCGTAGAACACGTCGACCGCGGTCACCGTGAACCCGGCCGCCCCGACGATGTCGAGGACCGGCCGGGTGAGGTGGCAGCCGCCGTACACGCGCTTCTGCAGCGGCTCCAGCCGGTGCTGCCAGCGCCGCACGCCGCTCGTCCGGCGCCAGCCCGTGCTCGACGAAGTGCAGCGTCCCGCCGGGCTTCAGCACCCGGTGCAGCTCGGCGAGCGCCGTGGTCGGGTCCGGGATCGTGCACAGCGTCCAGCTGGACAGCGCGCTGTCGAACGCACCGTCCGCGAGCGGACAGCGTTGACCGTCCACATCGGACCGTCGCACCGGGACGGTCGGTCCCGCAGCCGGCGCTCGGCCAGCTGCCAGGCCAGGTCGGAGGGTTCCACCGCGGCCACCCCGCGCACCGCGGCCGGGTAGTGCGGCACGTTGCCGCCGGACCCGAACCCGATCTCCACCACCTCGCCGGTCAGCCCGGCGCAGACCCGCTCCCGCAGCGTGCCGGTGGCCCGCTCGCCGAGCGACCGGTCGACGATCCGCGGGAGCACCCGGTCCGCCGTACCAACCCATCCCGACAGGATGCCAGCCCACACTGTGCTGGTGGACCGCCCACTGTTGCTGCTCGACGTCGACGGCGTGCTCAACCCGTACGGGGGTGAGTGCCCGGCCGGCTTCACCGAGCACGTGCTGTTCCCGGACGAGATCGAGCCGGTGCGGGTCTGCGTCGACCACGGCGAGTGGATCGCCGAGCTGGCCGGCGCGTACGAGGTCGTCTGGGCGACGGCCTGGGGTGAGGAGGCCAACCGGCTGCTCGCCCCGCTGCTCGGGGTGCCGCGGATGCCGGTGGTGCCGTTCCCGCAGGTGCCGTTCTCGGCCGATCTCAAGGTGCCGGCGATCGACGCGCTGGCCGGCGACCGCCCGGCGGCCTGGATCGACGACATGCTCGGCCCGGCCGCCTACGACTGGGCCGCCCGGCGGGCCGCGCCGACGCTGCTGCTGCCGGTCGACCCGCTGGTCGGCTGGACCCGGGAGCTCGTCGAGCGGGCGCTGGAGTGGGCGGTCAGCGAGGGCCGTGCGCCGACCACTCGATCGCCGGGCAGTGGTCCATGATCACGTCGAGCCCGGCCGCCTCGGCCCGGTCCGCCGCGGCCTCGTCGATGACGTCGAGCTGCAGCCAGACCGCCTTGGCGCCGGCCGCGACCGCCTCGTCGACGTGCCCGCCGGCCTTGTCGGAGCGGCGGAACACGTCCACCACGTCGACCGGGAACGGCACGTCGGCGAGCGTCGCGGTAGCCCGGCTCGCCGTGCACGGCCTCGGCCTTCGGGTTGACCGGCACGATCCGCTTGCCGTGCTGCTGCAGGAACCGGGCCACCCCGTACGCGGGCCGGCGCGGGTTGGCCGTCAGCCCGACCACCGCCCAGGTCTCGTACGCCAGCACCCGCTCGATCGTCTGCGCATCACCGCGCGCCATCGCCATTGCCCGAGTGTCGCCCGCCCTAGGATCCGGGCATGACGCGGACGGCCGTGGTGACCGGGGCGAGCAGCGGGATCGGGGCGGCCACCGCCCGCCGGCTGGTCAAGGACGGGTACGAGGTGATCGCCGCGGCCCGGCGGGAGGACCGGCTGGCGGCGCTGGCCACGGAGATCGGCGTCCGGCCGGCCCGGCTGGACGTGACCGATGCGGAGTCGGTGCGCGCGTTCGCGGCCACGCTGAGCGAGCTGGACGTGCTGGTGAACAACGCCGGCGGCGCGTTCGGCGCCGAGCCGGTGGCGACCGGCGACCCGGCCGACTGGCAGGCGATGTTCGAGGTCAACGTGCTCGGCACGCTGCGGGTCACCCAGGCGCTGCTGCCGCTGCTCAAGGCCGGGCCGGGCGGCACGATCGTCAACGTCACGTCGACCGCCGCGTACGTCAACTACGAGGGCGGCGGCCGGCTACAGCGCGGCCAAGCACGGCGAGCACGCGCTGACCGAGACGCTGCGGCTGGAGCTGGCCGGGGTGCCGGTGCGGGTGATGGAGATCCAGCCGGGCATGGTGCGGACCGACGAGTTCGCGATCAAGCGCTACCGCGGGGACGCCGAGGCGGCCGCCAAGCTCTACGGCGACGTCGACCACCCGCTGACCGCGGAGGACGTCGCCGACTGCATCGGCCTGGTCGTCGGGCTGCCGCTGCACGTCAACGTCGACCAGATGGTGCTCCGCCCGCTGGCCCAGGCCGCCCAGCACAAGCTCTTCCGCGGGCGGCTGTTCCGGAGCTAATCCCGGCCGATGGGATCAGGTTGGCCGATGTGGGGTGAGCTGGGGTGCAGCCTGCCGTGGTCTCGTGGCGTCTCGCATCGTCTCCGATCGTCGTGCGGGCTGAGCGCGGACCAGCGGCGCGTTGGTCAGAGGGCTTGCGGCGCCGGCGTCACGCGCGAGCACGCTGTCCGCGCCGGCAGCGGTCGGCGCCGGTGGTCGGGAGGACGCGATGGCAGATCTAAGGGTACGCGGCCAGGCTCCGACACTCCCTCGAGCGACGCTCCGCCTCCATACGGTCGCCGCATGAACGCAGCGATCCCACTCGTGCTGAGATCTGCCTCAACGCTACGGGCTGTGACCTATTGCCACGCGAGGGCGGGTGTGTCACCGGACGAGGGGACAGACACGGGCACGTCGGGCTCAATCCTCTCCGCGGGCGCGCAACGCGACCCAAGGGGTCGACCCTCGGATCGTCCACCACTCGAGGAGATCTCCGTGCCCCAGCTCGGTTCCAATGCGGGACTGCTGACTGGCTACCTCGCGAACAAGCGGTACGCAGTGGCGAGGCCCCTGTTGCGCGGTCGGGTGCTCGACTACGGCTGCGCGACTGGCCTGCTGACGCAGTGGTGCAGGCCCGATGCCTACCTCGGCGTCGACATCGACCAGGAGTCGATCGACGTCGCGCGACGGACCCGACCGGCGTTCCGGTTCGACATAGCGCTACCCGAGCGTGAGCAGTTTGACACGGTCGTCGCTCTAGCACTGATCGAGCACATCAAGGACCAGGTCAGCCTGCTCGAGACGCTAGATGTCCGCGCTTCGCTCCGATGGCGAGATCCTGCTGACGACGCCGCACCGGCGGATGGAATGGGCGCACACGGCCGGCGCCAGGGTCGGCCTGTTCTCCCATGAACGCACAAGGAGCACGAGGACCTTCATCGACCTTCCGCAGATGAAGCAGTTTGCAGCTAAGGCCGGCCTCAAGGTCGACATGTACAGGCGGTTCCTCCTCGGCGCGAACCAGCTGTTCATCGCCTGACCCGGACGTAGCAGGGTCGCCAACGCGCCGCAGCGCGATCAGCACCAAGACCTGCGAAGCCGCCCTCGCACGAACAGTCAACACGATCGTGTTGGCAGCACGCTCGTTGCTGCGCTGCTGTCGCACAACTGCCACCGGACTAGTGCCCCGCGTCTGATGTCTCTTACGGATAAACTTCTTGAGGATGTGGTCTGCGGTCCTGGTCCAGGTGAAGGGGTGGGCGCGATCGTTCCAGCTGTCGATGAAGGCGCGGATCTTGGCGTTGAGGTCGCGGACGCTGGCGAAGGTGCCGCGGTGGATGGCTTGGCGTTCGTGAGGGAGAACAAGACCTCGACCAGGTTCATCCTGGACGCGGGTCGGGGTGAAGTGGCAGTCCACGCGGGGGTGCTGCCTCGCTGGCGGGGCGTGTGCCTCGAGGCAATCACCGATGCGGACGTGGTGGAATGGGCGGCGGACCTGCGGACGGTGCTAAGGGAAGTCGATGACCCGGCAGGCGGTTGATATTCTCGGCTAGTGCCTTGCGCTCGCGGTCCAGGACCGGCCGGATCGTACCGAGGAACGTGGCGGACGGCGTGAAGCGACCCAAGCCCGAGCGCTGGTCGACAGCGGTTCCTGTAACACATGCTGAGATCGTTGGAGCTGGCTGCCGAGTGACCGCCGCCGCACGACATGCTGGATCCGGGTGATTCCCTACGCAGGGCTTCGGTTCGGGGAGGCGGCCGCGTCGACGAGGCACGCAACGTCGATCTGCACTCGCGGCCGGCTGGAAGTGGTCGACAACCTGATCGAGGCGGACGGGCGACTGTACGAGGGCAGCCCGAAGGCGCGTCGGACCCGGAGTGTGACGATGGCAGCGCTCTGCTCCGGTCGGCGCTGACGGCGCATATCAGCCGAGGATGGAAATCGGATGACCTGTGTGATAGCGGCGCCTCGTGGCGGACCGCTGCGCAACTCGAACTTCCGGAACTGCGTCTTCGACCCAGCCATCACCAGTGCCAGGCTCGCGCCGCTGATGCCAGCACGACCTACCGCGAGATAGCGGCGAGCATGGCGATCAGCGACGGAACCACCGTGAAGACCGTCCAACGGATGCTCGGACACGCCTCGGCCGCAATGACGCTCGACATCTACGCCGGCTTCATCGATGACGACCTGGACGCGGTGGGGAACGGCTCTCGGACGCGGCCGGCAGGGCTCTGCGGACTCAGTGCGGACCGGCGACCTGAGGACGGCGGCGGGCCGGCTCCGGATGGGCCGGGGAACCCGACCCTGACGTGCGGTATGGCTTGCGTGCTCGGCAGGACTCGAACCTGCAACCTTTGATCCCTGCCGCACTGTCCCCCGACCAGTGCCGATCGAGGGGTCGGACCGGTCGAGGGGCCTGCGTCGGTCGAGGGTCGGGCCGGTCGAGGTCGGGCCGGTCGGTCAGGGTCGGCCGAGCGCCCGGTAGGTCCAGCCCGCGGCCCGCCAGGTCGCCGGGTCGAGCGCGTTGCGGCCGTCGACGATCCGCGGCGCCGCGACGATCGACGCGAGCTTGGCCGGGTCGATCTCCCGGAACTCGGCCCACTCGGTCAGCAGCAGCACCACGTCCGCGTTGCGGGCCGCCTCGAGCGCCGAGGACGCCATCGCCAGCTGCGGGTACGCCCGCTGGGCGTTGTCCATCGCCTCCGGGTCGTAGACGATCACGGCCGCGCCGAGCTTCTGCGCCGCGGCGGCCACGTCCAGCGCCGGCGAGTCGCGGATGTCGTCCGAGTTGGGCTTGAACGCCGCACCCCAGACGCAGACCCGCTTGCCCGCGTAGTCGCCGTCGAGCAGCTCCCGGCCGAGGTCGATGGCCCGGGCCCGGCGCCGCTTGTTGATCGCGTCGACCTCCTCCAGGAACGCCAGCGCGTCCTGGGCGCCGAGCTCCTCGGCCCGGGCCATGAACGCGCGGATGTCCTTGGGCAGGCAGCCGCCGCCGAAGCCGAGCCCGGCGTGCAGGAACCGCTTGCCGATCCGGGAGTCGTGGCCGAGCGCCTCGGACAGCGCGGTCACGTCCGCGTGCACGACCTCGCACACCTCGGCCATCGCGTTGATGAACGAGATCTTGGTGGCCAGGAACGAGTTCGCGGCGACCTTGACCAGCTCGGCGGTGGCGAAGTCGGTCACCACGACCGGGGTGCCGGACGCGATCACCGGGGCGAACGCGGCCCGCAGCGCCTCCTCGGCCGCCGCCGACCGCACGCCGAACACCAGCCGGTCCGGGTGCAGGGTGTCCTCGACCGCGAAGCCCTCGCGCAGGAACTCCGGGTTCCAGGCGACCTCGACGCTCGTCGGACGGGGCCAGCGCGGCCACCAGCTCGGCCATCCGCTGCGCGGTGCCGGCCGGCACCGTCGACTTGCCGACCACCAGCGCGGGCCGGTTGAGCAGCGGCGCCAGCGTGCGAGAACGCGGCCTCGACGTAGGTCAGGTCGGCCGCGTAGCCGTCCTTGCGCTGCGGCGTGCCCACGCAGACGAAGTGCACGTCGGCGAACTCGGCCGCCTCCTGGTAGGAGGTGGTGAACCGCAGCCGGCCGGAGTCCAGCGCCTTGCGCAGCAGCTCCGGCAACCCGGGCTCGAAGAACGGCACCTCCCCGGCGCTGAGCCGGGCGACCTTCGCCTCGTCGACGTCCAACCCGACCACGTCGTAGCCCAGCTCGGCCATGGCCACCGCGTGGGTCGCGCCGAGGTATCCGGTGCCCAGCACCGACAGCTTCGGCTGGGCGCCGTTGTGAGCGAAAGTCATCGCGAAAGGGTACGACACCGGGCCCGGAGCCCGGTCTGCGCGCCGGTCCCGCGGAGCCGACCGGTCGGTAACATGAGCCCTGTGGACGCCTCGTTCGACACCTACCGGCTCGGCGAGGAGCACACCATGCTCCGGGAGTCGGTCCGCCAGCTCGCCGACGACAAGATCGCGCCGCGGGCCGCCGAGACCGACGAGACCGGCGAGTTCCCGTGGGACGTCTACGAGGCGCTGCGCAAGGCCGACCTGCTCGCCGTGCACATCCCGGAGGAGTACGGCGGGG
Source organism: uncultured Actinomycetota bacterium (assembly GCA_963770145.1). Lineage (GTDB taxonomy): Bacteria > Actinomycetota > Actinomycetes > Mycobacteriales > CADCTP01 > CADCTP01. The sequence continues at coordinate 281,368 of CAVYOJ010000016.1, forward strand.
CCGGCGCCGACTCGCATCGCGACCGCGATCGTCATCGAGGAGGTCGCCCGGGCCTGCGCCGTCGTCCTCGCTGATCCCGGCGGTCAACAAGCTCGGCACGATGCCGCTGCTGCTGTCCGCGTCCGAGGAGCTCAAGCGCGAGGTGCTGCCCCCGGTCGCCAGCGGCGAGGCGATGTTCTCGTACGCGTTGAGCGAGCGGGAGGCGGGCTCGGACGCGGCCGCGATGCGCACCCGGGCGGTCCGGGACGGCGACGCGTACGTGCTCAACGGGAGCAAGGCGTGGATCACCAACGCCGGCGTCTCGACGTACTACACGGTGATGGCCTCGACCGACCCGGCCGAAGGGCGCGAACGGGATCTCCGCGTTCGTGGTGCACAAGGACGACCCCGGGTTCTCGGTCGGCACCAAGGAGCGCAAGCTCGGCATCAAGGGCTCGCCGACCTGCGAGATCTACTTCGAGGACTGCACGATCCCGGCGTCCCGGATCGTCGGCGCGGAAGGCACCGGCTTCAAGACCGCGCTGCGCACGCTGGACCACACCCGGCTCACGATCGGCGCGCAGGCGGTCGGCATCGCGCAGGGCGCGCTCGACGCGACGATCGACTACGTCAAGGAGCGCAAGCAGTTCGGCAAGTCGATCGCCGACTTCCAGGGCGTGCAGTTCATGCTCGCGGACATGGCGATGCGCACCGAGGCCGCCCGGCAGCTGGTGTACGTCGCGGCGGCCAAGGCCGAGCGCGGCGAGCCCGACCTGACCTTCGTCTCGGCCGCGGCCAAGGTGCTGGCGTCGGACACGGCGATGGCGGTGACCACCGACGCGGTCCAGCTGTTCGGCGGCGCCGGCTACACCCGCGACTTCCCGGTCGAGCGGATGATGCGCGACGCCAAGATCACCCAGATCTACGAGGGCACCAACCAGATCAACCGCATGGTCATCGCCCGCCAGCTGCTGCGCTGACCGTCGGGGGCGGCCCCGTAACCCCCGGGCGTTGGCTCGCGTGCACTGGTGGGTCTCGACCGACCTCTTCCAACGAGCCCCGCCGATGGCGGAGGACCCCATCGCCTTCAACGGCTGCCCCGGCGCGTGACGCGGACGCGGGGGAGCCGAGGCGGGGCAGCACGTGCTCGCCGAAGACGTCGATGAACTCGTCGTCTTCGCCGACGGGGTGCAGGTAGAGGCTCTCGAAGCCGAGCTCCTGGTAGTCGTGCAGGCGCTCGGCCAGCAGGCCGGCGTCGGAGGACACCAGCACGTTGCGGGCGACCTCCTCCGGCGGCACGTGCCGGGTCGCCGCCTCGAACTGCTCCGGCGTCTCCAGCTCCCAGGCCAGGCTGGTCGGCAGGCAGTTGCTCCGCCAGGTCTCGCAGGCGGCGGCGAGCGCGGCGTCGTCGTCCCGCGGCCCAGGACAGGTGCACCTGCAGGTGCAGGTCGCCGCGCCCGCCGGCGTCCCGGTACGCCGCGACGACCCGGCGGAGCAGGTCCGGCGGCTGGTTCACGGTGATCAGCCCGTCGGCCCAGTCGGCCGCCCAGGCCGCGGTCTCGGCGCTGATCGCGCCCGCGACCAGCTTCGGCGGCTCGTCCGGCAGCGACCACACCCTGGCCCGGTCGACGGTGACCAGGCCCCGGTGGGAGACCTCCTCGCCCCGCCACAGCGCGCGCATCACGTCGACGCACTCGCGCAGCCGGGCCATCCGCACGTCCTTGGTCGGCCACGGGTCGCCGGTGACGTGCTCGTTGAGCGCCTCGCCGCTGCCGAGCGCGACCCAGGGGAGGCGGCCGGGAAACATCGCGGCCAGCGTGGCGAACGCCTGGGCCGAGATCACCGGGTGGTAGCGCTGGCCGGGCGCGTGGAAGCAGCCCATCGGGACCCGCTCGGTGGCCTGCAGCGCGGCGCCGAGCCAGGCCCAGGTCAGGCCGGAGTGGCCCTGGCTGCGGCTCCACGGCGCGAGGTGGTCGGAGCACATGACCGCGTCGAAGCCGGCCTGCTCGGCGTGCACTGCGGAGTCGCGCAGGTCGCGGGGATGGGCCTGCTCGTGCTGGGCGTGGAATCCGATGACGGGCATGGGTTCGCCCTACCCACGCCCAAGGATTCCCCAAGCGTGGCGAGGCTAGACGGGCTCGGCGGCTCCGCGACGCGCTCCTCCGCGGGCGCGGGGGCGACCGGCTCGGTCCGCCAGGACGGCTTGCGGAACAGGTAGAACACGAACGGCAGCACGGCGAACCCGAGCGTCCCGCCGAGCAGGACGAGCTCGTACAGCCAGACCGGCATGCCCTTGGCGTCGTCGGTGGGGAACAGCGACAGCAGGACGCCGAGCAGGCACACCAGGCCGCCGACCCCGCAGACCGCGAACAGCCCGACCTTCCCGCCGGGGATCCGGTACGGCCGGGGCGTCGTGGCCCGGGTGCGGCGCAGCCGTATCACCGAGGCCAGCATGATCAGGTAGAGCGCGAGCGACATGTTCGTCTGGATCAGCGCGAACATGAACCACGCGTTCTGCACCGACCCGAGCAGGGAGTAGCCGAGCGCGAGCACCGAGCTGATCGACGCCTGCAGCAGGATGATCGCGACCGGCATCTGCGCGGCGTTCTCCCGCTGCAGCACCGGCGGCAGGTTGCCGCCCTGGCGGCCGGCGACGAGCAGCCCGCGGGACGGGCCGCCGAGGATCTGCACGAGCGCCGCGGCGAGGCCGGTGACCAGCATCGCCGCGAACACCGGCACCAGCCAGTGCGCCCCGTAGTCGTCCAGGAACCGGTCGGCGGCCTGCATGAGACCGGTGATGATGTTGATGTCCTTGCCCGGGATGACGATCGCCAGCGCGAGCGTCAGCGGCACGAACAGCAGGAAGCACAGCGCGACCGCGACCGCGTTCGCGCGCGGGATGGTCCGCCCCGGGTCGCGCACGTCGCCGGCGTGGATGGCCGAGATCTCGATGCCCATGAACATCAGCAGCGCCCCGGACAGGAACGCGACGTCGCCGGTGCCGAGGTGCGGGATCAGCGCGCCCGGGTTCGTCGCCATCTGCACCGGCCGGCCGTCGACGAGCCAGGCGATCGCCAGCCCGACCACGATGAGGGTCGGCACGATCACGCCGGCGATCACCGCATACCAGGTCAGCGCCTTGGCCACGCGCAGGCCGCGCAGCGCGAGCAGCGCCGCCAGCCAGGTCACCGCGATCACGACGGCGGCCAGGAAGAGGCTGTTGTTCTGCAGGCCCGGGTCGATGACGAAGGCCGCCTGCAGCGTGATCGTGCCCATGATCCCGGGCCAGGCGACGACGAAGCTCGCCCACTCCAGCCAGATGACCAGGAAGCCCCAGCTCTCCCCGAACGCCTCCCGGGTCCACACGTAGATGCCGCCGGTGCGCGGCCAGGTCGCGCCGAGCTCGGCCGAGGCCATGGCGGTGGGGGCCAGGAACAGCAGGATGGCCAGCGCGATGATCGCGATCGAGCCGAGGCCGAACTGGGCGAGCTCCGGGGTGGTGTTGACGTTGGCCAGGAAGCTGAAGGTGAAGATCCCCAGCGACCAGACCCCGAAGACCTTGCCAGCGCTCATCGCATCCCCCGTACGCCCGGGCACCGCAACGAAGATTGCTCGCTCAGGGTGAACAAGTGCAAGCGCTTCGCGCATTTGGTCGGGAGCGCGTCCCGGCCAGGGGCTGGGCTCAGGCGCCGCCGGCGGCCAGCGAGAGGTTCGGGCCGGGCGGGATCAGGCCGGCCGCGCGGGGGTGCACGACGTACCGGTTGCCCCCGTCGCCCTTCGCCGCGTAGAGCGCCCGGTCGGCCTGGGCCAGCAGCCGGTCCACGTCCGCCCGCGGGTCGTCGGTCACGGTGACGCCGACGCTGGCGCCGGACCAGGCGGTCACCCCGCCGGCCAGCAGGTACGGCGAGCTGATCTCGGCCACGATCCGCTCGGCCAGCCGGGCCGCGCCGGACACGTCCAGCTCGGCGCAGAGCAGCACGAACTCGTCGCCGCCGAGCCGGGCCACCAGGTCGCGGTCGCGGACCACCGAGCGCAGCCGGCGGGCGGTCTCCCGGAGCAGGTCGTCGCCGGTGGCGTGCCCGTACGTGTCGTTGACCCGCTTGAGCCCGTCCAGGTCGACGGCGATCACCGCGACGTGCCCCGGCTGGCCGTCCGGCGCCGTCGTCCAGCGCGGCGATCGACCTGCGCAGCCGGTCGACCAGCAGCAGCCGGTTGCCCAGCCCGGTCAGCGGGTCGGTCAGCGCGGTCCGGCGCAGCTCCTCCTGCACCCGGTGCCGCTCGGTCACGTCCTGCGCGGAGCCCCAGACCCGGGCCGGCCGGCCCTTGGCGTCGTGCTCCACCTCGCCGCGCACGGCCAGGTGCCGGACCTCGCCGGTGGGCAGCATCATCCGCTGGGCCAGCTCGAACGGTCCCGGCCGGGTGAACGCCTGGGTCGAGCGCCGGCGGCGACCCGCTCCCGGTCGGCCGGGTGGGTGACGTCCAGCCAGAGCCGCGGGGTGACCATCACCGACTGCGGCACCAGGCCGGCCAGCCGGTACATCTCGTCGGTCCAGGACAGCCGGTCGGCCCGGCCCGGCGCCTCCCACTCCCAGCTGCCGACGTGGGCCATCCGCTGGGTCTCGGCCAGCAGCCGCTCGCTGCGCCGCAGCCGCTCGGCCGCGCCCTGCTCGGCGCTGACGTCGCTGAAGCAGACCACCACGCTGCGCCGGCCGTCGTCGGCGGGCGGCAGCGGGGAGGCGGTCGCGCTGACGAAGCGGAGCTTCCCGTCGGCGCGCACGACCCGCAGCAGGTCGGCGCTGGCCACCCGCTGCTCGCGCAGGCAGATCGTGCTCGGCCACTGGTCGCGCGGCAGCGGCGCGCCGTCCTCCTGCTGCAGCACCCAGGACGGCGAGCGGCGCATCAGCTCGTAGCCGGGCTCGCCGAGGATCCGCTCGGCCGCCGAGTTGACCATGGTGATCCGGTCGTACTCGTCGACGACGAGGATGCCCTGCTCGACCGAGGCGAGCACGGTGCGGTATTTCTGCCGGCTGGCCGACAGCGCCTGCTCGCTGCGCCGGCGCTGGTCGCGGGCGAGCGCGAAGTCGAGCCGGCTGCTGGCGACCCGGGCCGAGCCGGGCCGAGCAGCATGACGTCCTCGTCGGTGAAGTAGGTCGGGCTGGTCGGAGCAGACCAGCAGCACGCCGATCGCCCGCTGCCGCTGCCGCAGCGGGAGCGAGACCGTGGAGCGGAGGCCGAGCGAGCGGGCCGCGGCCCGGTCGCCGCGCGGGTCGACGGTGGCGTCGGCGCTGCGCACCACCTCGCCGCGGGCCGCAGCGCGGTGCCGCAGAGCGTGCCGTGCACCGTTTGAGCGTGCCGAGCTGGTCGCGGAGCATCCCGGAGGTCGCGGCGAACAGCAGCTCGCCGGCTCGGCCGACTCCAGCAGCTGGACGGCGGCGCCGCCGGCCCGGACCAGCGCGCGGGCCCGCTCGACGCAGAGCTCCAGCAGCAGCGACGGCTGCGCGGGCGCGCAGGCGATCTCCTCGATCGCGTCCAGCGCGGCGACCTGCCTGGACGCGGCGGCTCAACCGGCCGGCTGCTGCTGCTCGCTGGTCACCGTCGCCTTTCGTCTCGACCCCGATGCGCAGCGTACCGCCCGGTAGCCAGGATCGGAACCGGTCGGAGTGGGTTGGATTCGGGCACGTGCGGGCAGGTGGACGGCATGACCGGTCACTCCTCCCCGATCGCCGCCGGTCGCCGCCGTCGGGCTGGTCGCGACCGCCGGCGGACGGTCTGCGGTCGAGCTGCCGCACGACCGTGACTCGCCAGCTCGGCCGGGCAGGCGGCGCTGCGCCGGTACGACGAGCTCGGCGCTGCCGCGGCCGGGACGTCCTCGCCGGCGCACCGGGCCGCCGCCCCGGACGTGGAGCCGGAGCCGGTCGGCGTCGTCGAGCCGGCGACCCCGCCGCCGGCGCCCGGTGCCGCCGATCGGGCCGGACCGAGCGGTGCGTGCTCCCGGACGACGTGCTGGAGGACGTCGCGCAGCTGACCCCGGGCGCCGAGCTCGGCCACGACGAGCTGCCGCTGCCCGACTTCGACCACCAGACCGTGCCGCAGCTGCGCGGCCGGCTGCGCACGCTCGGGCTGGCCGAGCTGGTCCAGCTGCGCGACTACGAGCAGGCGCACGCCGCGCCGCTGCCGGTGCTCACCCTGCTCGACAACCGCATCGCCAAGCTCACTGGCCGACACCGGGCGAGTAGCGCGGGTCAGTAGCGCAGGAGCTCGTCGGTGGCCGGCAGCCGGCCGTTGACCCGCAGCCGGCGCAGCCAGCCCTCCCAGCCGGGGCGCTCCCGCAGCGTGCGCAGCGCGTCCCGGGCGCCGTCCCGGTCGCCGCGGGCGGCCGCGGCCAGCGCGCCGTGCAGCTCCCGTACCCCTTCCGGCGCCTCCTGCGCGAGCAGCTCGTAGTCGCCGGTCTCGTACGCCCGCTGCAGCCGCAGCAGCCGGCCCAGCTCGCCGACCGGGTCGGCGGCGTCGTCGACCCGCAGGTCGACCAGCACGCCCTCCCAGGGCGCCTCGTCGTCCCGGCTGCCGGAGACCACCAGCAGCGCCGCCGACTGCCGGCCGCGCAGGTCGCCGCCGGCGTGTCGCCGGCCCGCAGCGCCGGCGACCAGCCGGGCGGCGAGGTCGCCGGACGCGCTCCGGCGTACGCCCTCGGCGAGCGATGGGACGACCGAGCGGGAGGCGAGCATGTTGCCCTGCGCGCTGAAGTCGGCGCCGGTCACGGTGCCCGCAGGCGGACAGGCAGCCGACCCCGGTCCAGGCGGCCGGCGGGCCGGCCGGCGCCGACCACCCCGACCTGCCGCTGGTCGGCGTCCTGCGTCCGCGGCCAGCAGCTGGTCCAGCGCGGCCGCCGGCGGCGTCGCCGGCGGCGAGCCGGTCGAGCAGCCGCGGCCCGTAGCCGCGCTGGCGACAGCGCCTGGGTGGCGACCGCGCCGACTCCGGCCCGGGCCCACGGCGCGGCCCGGCCGACCGCCAGCGCGCAGGTCGCGACGGCGACGCCGAGCTGGCCGGTCGCCGGGTCCCGCGCCACGATCGAGAAGGTCATGTCGGACCCGACTCTAGAGGGGCCGGCGGCCGGCTAGAGCGGCCGGACCCCCGGCACCTGCGTGCCCAGCGTGGCGGTCACCCGCTCGGCCTCGACCTTCGCGGTCAGCAGGTCGTCCGGTCCGGGTTGGCGACCAGGACCACGCTCGCCGCCGCGGCCAGCGGCACCAGCAGGCCGTCGAGCCAGCCGGTCGGCGACGTCCACGGCTGGGTGGACAGCACCCGGTCGCCGGCGACCAGGCCGAGCTCGGCGGCCCGGCGCAGCGCGATCTCGACCAGGTCGCCGGCGGTGACCGTGCTGCGGCCGGCGTCCAGCGCCGGCACCGCGTCCGGCACCGGGCGGCCGGACCAGCGGTCGCCATGGGCAGCACGTCGACCGAGTAGTCGCGGGCGCCGGCCGGCGGCCCGGCGGCGAACCCGCGGCCGAGCGGGGCGAGCGACAGCGCGAACACCTCGTCGGCCGCGGCCGCCTCGGCGCAGCCGGTCGGCGGTCGCGAACGCCGCCGCGGCGCCGTGCCGGGTCGGTGCCCGACCACCGCGGCCGCCGTCCAGGCGCCGAGCAGGATCGCCGCCGCCTGCCAGTGTGCCGGCAGCAGCACCGCGACCCGGTCGCCCGGCGCGGCGCCCACGTCGTCGCGCAGCAGGTTGGCGGTCTTGGCCACCCAGTTGGCCAGCGAGGTCGCGGACAGCTCGGTCCGCTCGCCGGTCGCGTCGTCGTAGTAGGTCAGCAGCGGGCCGGCCGGGTCGCGCAGCAGCGCGGCGGCGAGCAGGGCGTCGGGAGCGGGCACAGCCAGCAACCCTAGGACCGTCGGCCCGCTGTCCGGTATTTCACCGTTCGGCCGATAGTTGCCGGCTCGGCGTCCGGATCAGACTAGACCCTGCGGAGTAACCGTCCGTCCGAGGAGGTAGGCGCATGCCCGACGCCGGAGCTTCGCCGCCCTGTTCGCCGCCGTGCTGCTGAGCCTGCTCGGGCTGCGTCGGGCTGGCCCAGCCGGCCGCCGCCGCGCCGGCGGACAAGCCCGCCGTCCTGCCAGCTGGACCCAGACCAGCTCGGCAGCTACAACGCCTTCTTCGCCGCCCGCGACAACCAGGGCGCCTGGGCCGCGTACGGCGTTCGACTGGTCGACCGACAACTGCTCGTCCAGCCCGGACAACCCGCTCGGCTTCCCGTTCGAGAACTGTCCTGCGTCCGGCACGACTTCGGCTACCGCAACTACAAGGCGGTCGGCACGTTCCCGGCGAACAAGGCCCGGCTGGACAGCAGCTGCTGGCCGACCTGGAGCGGGTCTGCGCGCCGCTACTCCGGGCTGACCAAGGCCGGCCTGCGACTCCCTGGCGCAGACCTACTACCAGGCCGTGCACGTCTTCGGCAGCGTGGTCGTGACCCAGCCCGACCTCGACCGGGCGCGGCCGCGATCATGCGGCTCCGGCGTGGCTGGCGCCGCCTAGCCACGCGTCAGTTGATGCAGCTGGTGTCGGCGGCGGTGCGGGATCGCCCGGAGCTTCGGCGAGCTCGACGCCGCCGGCGCCTTGCTGCGCCGCAGCCGGCGCCGATCGAGCGAAGTCGGAGCCGAGCACCAGCTGCACGCGTCGCCGACGCCGTCGCGCTGCGACCAGCGTCGCCGACGGGATCGCCGCGAGCACCGCGCGGGCCTGCGCCTCGCCGCCGGAGCCGTACCGGATCTCGGTCCGGGTGTAGTCCTGCCGGTCCGCGTTGCCGGTGCTGCCGACCTTGAAGCCGGCCGTGCGTCAGCCCGCTGGCCGTGCTGCGCGGCCAGCCCGGACCGCCCGCTGCCGTTGAAGACGGTCGACCGTCACGTCGCCGCGCGGCGGCCGGCTTGACCGGCGGCCTTCGGCCTTCGGCGGGTTGATCACCGACTCGAAGAAGGCCGGGATCGCCGACTCGTCGAGAGGACGACGACTGGCCGTCGCGGGTCGCCGATGCCCTGCGGTCGGGATCGTGGTGAACTCGACGTTGCCGGCGGCCAGCCCGCGCAGCTGGCCGGCCAGCTGCATCGGGTCGAGGCCGTCGTCCATCCGCATCGAGCAGCCGACCGCGTCCAGCAGCCGCTTGAGCTTGATCGGGTTGGTGAGCACGCCGAGGCTGGTCACCTTCCGGAACGTCGCCGACATGAAGTACTGCTGGCGGACGATCCGGTCCAGGTCGCCGCGGGGCAGCCCGTGCCGCTGCCGGACGAACGCCAGCGCCTGCTTGCCCTCGATCGTCGAGGTTCCCTGGCCGGCAGGTCGATGCCGGAGAACGGATCCTTCTGCGCCTGGTTGAGGCAGACCTCGACGCCGCCGATGGCCTTGGTGATCCGGTAGAAGCCGAGCAGGTCGACCTCGACGTAGTGGTCGATCTTCAGCCCGGACAGCTCGCTGATCGTCTGCACCAGCTTCTGCCGGCCGCGGTCGGGGTCGGCCTTGGTGGTGCCGCAGTCGGTGGCGCCGTTGATGTACGCCGAGTTGAGCTTGTGCTGCCCGCTGCAGCCCGGGATCGTCACCTAGGAGTCGCGCGGGAACGAGACCGCGGTGGCCTTCCGGCCGTCGGCCGGGACGTGCACCAGGATCATCGTGTCGGTCAGTTGGTGACTCCTCGGTGGTGGACAGCTCCTTGAGCTCGGCCGGGGTCGCGTTGGTCCGGTCGTCGCTGCCGACCAGCAGGATGTTCTGTGTCCCGGCCGTCGACGTCGTCGTGGGTCGCGCCGATCGCGTTGACCCGGTCGACGTTGCTGGTGAAGTCGCGGTAGAGGAACCACATCACGCCGCTGGCGAGCAGCACCAGCACCGACAGGAACGCCGCCGACACGCGCAGCGCGGCGACCAGCGGGGAGTGCCGGCGCGGCCGGGCGGCCGGCCCGACGCCCGGTCGGGCGCCGGCACGTCGTAGCCGGCCAGGCCGTCCGGCCGGTACGCGCCGCGCGGGTCGAGCTCGGGCGGCAGCGCACCGCCGCCGGGCGGCCGCCGCGGTCCGCCGCGGGCGTCCTGGCCCCGGCCGCCGTGCCGCCGCCGCGGTAGCCGGCGGAGCCGCCGTCGCCGGCGCCGCCGGCCGCCGCCGGAGCCGCCGGGGTAGCCGCCGCGCGGGTCCTGGCCGCGCGGCGGACCGGCCGCGCGGGTCCCCGCCGCGCGGTCGGCCTGGGTGGCCGGCCACGGCGCGGGTCGAACTCCGGCGGCAGACCGTCCCTCGGACCGCTCACTGTGCGCTCACCGGTCTGCGACCCACCTCGTCTCTGTGCCCCCGCCGCATGCGGCGGGAACCTCCACTCCCGCAGACGTCCGGCGACCCCGGAATGTTGCCCGCTCTACTCAGCGTGACCGGGGCGCGCGGGCGAGGGTAACCCGATCGGACTGTGCCGGGCGGCGCCGGCCGTCGGTCTGTCACACTCGTCGGCGTGTCGGTGCGGACCGCGCGCCGACCGGCCGCAGTTCCCGAGCACGGAGGTCGCGCGCTGATGCGCCTGTTCGTCACCGGCGGCGCCGGTTTCATCGGCTCCCACTACGTCCGCAGCCTGCTCACCGGGGGCGTACCCCGGGTTCGAGGACGCCGAGGTCACCGTCTTCGACAAGCTGACCTACGCCGGCAACCTGGCCAACCTCGCGCCGGTCGCCGACAACCCGCGCTACCGGTTCGTGCAGGGCGACATCTGCGACCCGGCCGCGCTGGAGGCGGCGCTGCCCGGCCACGACGCGGTCGTCAACTTCGCCGCCGAGACGCACGTCGACCGGTCGATCACCGGCGCGGCCGACTTCGCGATGACCAACTTCGTCGGCGCCCAGCAGGTCTTCGACGCGGCGCTGCGGCACCGGGTCGGCCGGGTCGTGCACGTCTCCACCGACGAGGTGTACGGCTCGATCCCGGACGGGCTCCTGGCGCGAGGACCACCTGCTCGAGCCCAACTCGCCGTACTCGGCGGCCAAGGCCGGCGCCGACCTGCTCGCCCGCGCGTACGCCCGGACGTACGGGCTGCACGATCTCGGTCACCCGCTGCTCGAACAACTACGGGCCGTACCAGTTCCCGGAGAAGGTCATCCCGCTGTTCGTCACCAACCTGCATCGACGGCAAGCACGGTGCCGCTGTACGGCGACGGGCTCAACGTCCGCGACTGGCTGCACGTCGACGACCACTGCCGCGGCATCCAGCTGGTGCTGGAGCGCGGCGCGCCGGGCGAGATCTACAACATCGGCGGCGGCCGGCGAGCTGACCAACAAGGAGCTGACCGACCTGCTGCTGCAGGCCACCGGCCGGGACTGGGACTACGTCGACTACGTCACCGACCGGCTCGGGCCACGACCGGCGCTACTCGGTCGACCACACCAAGCTGGCCGCGCTGGGCTACCGGCCGCGGTACGCGTTCGAGGACGGGCTGGCCGAGACCGTGCGGTGGTACCGGGACAACCGGGCCTGGTGGGAGCCGCTCAAGGCCGCGCCGCGCCGACCGGTGAGCGCTGCTGGTCACCGGCGCCGGCGGCCAGCTCGGCGCCGACCTGCTCCGGGCTCGCCGGCGGCCACGACGTGGTCGGGCCGACCCGGGCCGAGCTGGACGTCACCGACCCGGCCGCGGTCGGAGCGGGCGGTCGATGCGAGGTCGCGGCCGGACGTCGGTGCTCAACGCGGCGGCGTACACGGCGGTGGACGCGGCCGAGACCGACGAGGCGACCGCGCGCGCGGTCAACGCCGAGGCGCCGGCGCACCTGGCCCGGGTCTGCGCGCTGCACGGCGGCCGGGCTGGTGCACGTGTCCACCGACTACGTCTTCGCCGGCGACGCCGACGACGCCGTACGAGGTCGACGCGCCGATCGGGCCGCGGTCGGCGTACGGGCGGACCAAGCTGGCCGGCGAGCGGGCGGTCCGCGAGCTGCTGCCGGAGCGGTCCTGGGTCGTCCGCACCGCCTGGGTGTACGGCGCGAGCCGGCGGCAACTTCGTCAAGACCATGGCCCGGCTGGAGGCGAGCCGGGACACCGTCGACGGTGGTCGACGACCAGCGCGGCTCGCCGACCTGGTCCGCGCGACCTGGCCGCCGGGCTGCTCGCGCTGGTCGCAGGCCGGCGCCGGCGCCGGGCGTCTACCACTGCACCAACGCCGGCGAGACGACCTGGTACGGGCTGGCCCGGGCGGTGTTCGAGGAGCTCGGCGCCGACCCGGAGCGGGTCCGGCCGACGACGACCGGCGGCGTTCCCGCGGCCGGCGCCGCGCCCGGCGTACTCGGTGCTGTCGCCGGCGGCCTGGCTGGCGGCCGGGCTGCCGCCGCTGCGGCCGTGGCGGGACGCGCTGCACGCGGCCTTCGCCGAGGTCGGCGCCGCCCTGCGGCCGGCCTGACGGACCGCCGCGCGCCAGGTCGTCCCGGCGCGGCTACGCTTCCCCGGGTCCTGCCGGGGTAGCAGCAGGGAGGCGAGGGAGCGGAGGCAGCGGTGACGGTGCGGCGGCAGCGGGCGGTGGTGACCGGCGGGGCCGGGTTCCTCGGCTCGCACCTGTGCGAGCGGCTGCTGCACGACGGCTGCGACGTGCTCTGCCTGGACAACTTCGTCACCGGCGACCCCGGCAACGTCGCGCACCTGGTCGAGCATCGGCCCGTTCCGGCTGGTGCCGCGCCGACGTCACCGACTACGTGCACGTCGCCGGCGAGGTCGACCTGGTCCTGCACTTCGCCTCGCCGGCCTCGCCGGTGGACTACCTGCGGCTGCCGATCCACACGCTGAAGGTCGGCGCGATCGGCACGCTGCACGCGCTCGGCCTGGCCCGGGAGAAGGGCGCCCGCTTCGTGCTGGCCTCCACCTCGGAGGCGTACGGCGACCCGCAGGTGCACCCGCAGCCGGAGTCCTACTGGGGGCACGTCAACCCGGTCGGTCCGCGCGGGGTGTACGACGAGGCCAAGCGGTTCGCCGAGGCGATGACGATGGCCTACCGGCGCACCCACGGGGTCGACACCGGCATCGTGCGGATCTTCAACACGTACGGGCCGCGGATGCGGCCGGACGACGGCCGGGCCATCCCGACGTTCATCCGGCAGGCGCTGGCCGGCGAGCCGATGACGGTGGCCGGCGACGGCTCGCAGACCCGCGTCGGTCTGCTACGTCGACGACCTGGTCGACGGCATCCTCCGGCTCGCCGCCGCCGACCTCGACGGGCCCGGTCAACATCGGCAACCCGCGGCGAGCTCTCGGTGCTGGAGCTGGCCGGGCTGATCCGGGACGCGGTCGGCTCGGCCGTCGCCGATCGAGTTCGTGCCGCGGCCGCAGGACGACCCGACCGTGCGCCAGCCGGACATCACGCTGGCCCGGACCGCGCTCGGCTGGGAGCCGGCGGTGTCGCTGCAGGACGGTCTCAAGCCGACCATCGCCTGGATCCGCGACGCCGTCGGCCAACCTGGAGGGTGCGCAGTGAAGCTGTCGATCCTCATGCCGGTCTTCAACGAGGCCGAGACCGTCGAGGTCGTCGTCAAGCGGGTGCTCGACGTGCCCTACCCGTGCGACGTCGAGCTGGTCATCGTCGACGACGGCAGCGCGGACGGCACCGCCGCGCTGCTGGCCGGGCTCGACGACCCGCGGGTGTCGGTGCACACCCACCCGGTCAACCGCGGCAAGGGCGCGGCGATCCGGACCGCGGCGGCCGAGGCCACCGGCACGCACGTGGTCATGTGCGACGCCGACCTCGAGTACTCGCCGGAGGACCTGCCGGCGCTGCTGCGCCCGGTGCTCGAGGGCGAGGCCGAGGTGGTCTACGGCACCCGCTCGTTCTCCAGCCACACCGCGTTCTCGTTCTGGTTCGTGCTCGGCAACAAGGGCGTGACGTTCTTCGCCAACGCGCTGTTCGACTCCTGGATCAGCGACCTGGAGACCTGCTTCAAGCTGATGCCGCTGCGAGCTCTACCGCTCGCTGGACGTGCGCTCGGCCGGCTTCGGCATGGAGGCCGAGATCACCGGCAAGCTGCTCAAGCGGGGCATCCGGCCGTACGAGGTGCCGATCCGCTACCGGGCCCGCAGCCGGGCCGAGGGCAAGAAGCTGACCTGGCGGGACGGCGTCGAGGCGGTCTGGATCCTGACCCGGATCCGGCTCGGCCGGGCCGGCTGACGGCAGGGCCGGCTCGGGCGGCCGGTGCCGCGGATCAGGTGTCGGCGCGGGACCGGACGATGAGGTCGGCCAGCAGCGCCATCGACGCGATGATCAGCCCGCTCATCAGCAGCAGCAGCGTGCTCGTGGTGACCCGCAGGTCGTACCGGATCACGTCCGCGATGCCCTTGGCGACGCCGAGGAAGAACAGCCACAGCGCCAGCGGCATGAGGACCTTGATCGGGTTGAAGTACATGACCATCCGCAGCACCTGGAGGATGTAGCGGTAGGCGTCCTTCACGAAGTGGAACTTCGAGGTGCCGGCGCGCTTCGCGTAGTCGATCGGCAGGTAGTCGACCGGGTGCTGGTTGGACAGGAACGACATCGTGATGGTCGTCACGCAGGAGAACCCGGGCGGCAGCAGCCGCAGGTAGGGCAGCGAGACGTCGCGGCGGAACGCGCGCAGGCCCGAGTTGAGGTCCGGGATCTTGGTCGCGGCCAGCCGCTCGGCGACCTTGCGGATGACCCACTTGGCCGGCACCCGGAGGAACTTGTGCGTGCCCTGCTCGGTGGTCCGGGCGCCGACCACCTGGTCGACGTCGGGGTTGTCGAGCAGGTATTGCACGAACTCCGGGATCCGCTCGTTCGGGTAGGTCATGTCGGCGTCGGTCCAGACGACGATCCGCCCGTACGCCTCGTTGGTGCCGATCCGGCGCGCGGTGCCCGAGCCGCCGTTGCGGCGGAACGGCATCAGCCGCATGTTCGGGAACCGCGGCAGCGCCTCCTGCAGCACCGCCAGCGTGTCGTCGGTGGACTTGTCGTCGATGACCAGCAGCTCGTAGCTGAACTCGGTCTCGTCCATCGCGCGGGTGATCCGCTCGAGCTCCAGCAGCACGTGGTCCTGCTCGTTGTAGCAGGGCAGCACGACCGTGACGTCGAGGGTGTTGGGGCCGCCGCGACGAGGGGAGAGGGTCTCGCTGGTGTGGCCGAGCGGTGGGACCGGCTGCGCCGGCTGGTCGAGCGGATGGGCGATGCTCACGGCGGAGCATCGTACCCCGCGGCCGGGCACGGCCCGGACGGCGTGCAGGTCTCCAAGACGCGCTCAGTGACCGCGATGTACTTTCGCAAGGTGACGGTCCCGCTCTCCGCGCTGCCTGCCGTGCAGGAGGAGCTCGAGCTGGTCGACGCCGAGGTGCACCGGCTCGCCCTGGGCTCCAGCGAGCTCGGCATGGACACCGCCGTGGCCCAGCTGCTGGCCACCGGCGGCAAGCGGATGCGCTCGGTGCTGCTGCTGCTGACCCACCGCGCGTTCGGCGGGGTGCCGGACGGCACCGAGATCACCGCCGCCGCCGCGGTCGAGATGGTGCACGCCGGCTCGCTGGCGCACGACGACCTGATGGACGCGGCGACCGAGCGGCGCGGCGTGCGCACGGTCAACGCCGACTACGGCACCAGCATGGCGGTCATGGTCGGCGACCGGCTGCTGGCCCGGGCCGGGCAGGCCGCGCTGTCGGTCTCCCCGCAGGTCGCCTCGGAGCTCATCCAGTCGCTGGTCGAGCTCATCGAGGGCCAGGTCATGGAGATGACCGACGCGTACGACCTCGGCCGGACCGAGGAGCGGGCGCGGCGGTCGATCTCGCTGAAGACCGGCACGCTGTTCCGGTCCGGCTGCGTGATCGGCGCGCTCACCGCCGGCGTCACCAGCGGCGAGGAGCTGGAGCTGGCCCGGCGCTTCGGCGACCGGTTCGGCAACGCCTTCCAGATCCTCGACGACCTGCTCGACCTGGTCTCCACCACCGAGCTGCTGGGCAAGCCGGTCGGCAACGACCTGCGGCAGGGGACCTACACCGTGCCGCTGCTGCGCGCGCTGCGCCGGCCGGAGCTGGCCTGGATCAGCGACGTGCTCGCCTCCGACGGGCGCGACCTCACCGACGGCCAGGTGGACAAGGTGCTCGCCGCGCTCAAGCAGGGCCCGCTCGTCGACGAGACGCTGGCGTACGTGCGGTCGCTGGCCGCCTCGGCGGCGGCGGTGCTGGACGAGCCGGCGGCGGCCGGGCGGGACTGGTCGGTGCTGCGCGAGCTGCCGCTGGACTACATCAGCTGGGCCGAGTCGCTGATCAGCCGCTGACCGCCGGGGTCAGCCGCGGGCCAGCACGGCCGCGGCGATCCGGGCCGGGTCCAGCGTGACCGGGTTGGCCGCCCGCAGCCCGGCCGCCGCGAACGCGGGCAGCGTCCCCGGCCCGAGCCCGTACGTGCCGAGCCGGTCGGACCAGCCGGCCGCCCGGACCAGCGCGGCCAGCGCGTCGGCCGCCGGCTCCGGACCGCCGTCCGGACCGGCCAGCGCCGCGCAGACCGACCCGCAGCCGGTCGGCGACGAACCCGGGCCCGCGCCCGTCCGCGCAGCCGTCGCCGAGGTGCCGGCAGTTGTACGGCAGCAGCCAGCTCAGCGTGAGCAGGCAGGCCACCCCGTGCGGCACCTGCCGGTGCGCGGTCAGCCAGCCGGCGAACGCCTGCACCGCGCCGGTCCGGGTGGCGTCCACCGCCCGGCCGGCCCTGGTCGCCGCGGCCGCCAGCTGGTTGCGCTGCCGCCGGGTCGGCGTGTCCAGCGGCGCGGCCAGCGCGGTGACCAGGTCGCCGGTCGCCTGCCAGGACAGGGCCCTGGTCTCCGGGGTGGACCGGGCGCTCCAGTACGACTCGACCGCGTGCGCGAGCGCGTCGAACGCCGCCGGGTAGGTCACCGCGGGCGGGCAGGAGTCGGACAGCCGCGGGTCGACGATCGCCACGTCGGCGAGCAGCGCGGGATGGTCGATCGCGCGCCGTTCCCGGCCGGTGCCGACGGCGGCGAACCGGGTCATCTCGGCGCCGCTGCCGCCGGTGGTGGGCACCAGCACCAGCCGCGGCGGGTCCTTGCGCAGCTTCGGGCGCGGCTTCGGCGCCGGGTCGGCCAGCACCCGGCCGAGCTTGGCGGTGTCCAGCGCCGAGCCGCCGCCGAGCGCGACGACCACGTCCGGGCGGGACCGTTCGAGCAGCCGGACCAGCTCGGCCACCTGCAGCCAGCGCGGGTTGGCCCGGACCGAGTCGAACCAGGTCACCGCGGCGTCACCGAGCAGGCCGAGCGTGGACGAGGTGGCCACCGCCCGCCGGCTGCCGACCAGCAGCACCCGCTCCGGGCGCCACCAGGACAGCACCTCCGGCAGCCGGTCGATCGAACCCGGCCCGGCCACCAGGACGGGGCGACCGGGGTCGACCGGGGTGGGCATGGACCGCCTCTTCTCGGGTGCTCACGGCAGGGACAGCGCCGACCGGCAGAGCGTAGGCGATCACCGCCCGGCTCTCCCGACCGCGGCGTAGGGTCGGCCGCTGTGACGCGGGTCGCGGCGGGCTGATGCTGCCGGCGGTGGTGGACTGCCTGGCCTGCCCGTACTGCCGGCTGCCACTGTCCCCAGTGGACGGTGCGGTGCGGTGCGGCCGGGGGCACTCGTTCGACCTGGCCCGGCAGGGGTACGTGGCGTTGCTGCCGGCCGGCGCCCGCGTCCCGGCCGGGGACGACGCGGCGATGGTGGCGGCCCGGGCGGCGTTCCTCGCCGCCGGCCACTACGCGCCGCTCACCGCCGCGCTGCTGGCGGCCGCCGCCGGGACCGCCGGGCCGGTGCTCGACGTCGGCGCCGGCACCGGGGCGCAGCTGGCCGCGGTGCTCGACGCCGACCCGGCCGCGGTCGGCATCGCGCTGGACGCCTCCCGGTACGCGGCCCGCCGGGCCGCCCGGGCGCACCCGCGGGCCGGCGCGGTCGTCGCCGACGCCTGGTCCGGGCTGCCGGTGCGCACCGGCGCGGTCGGCCTGGTGCTGGACGTGTTCTCGCCCCGCAACGGGCCGGAGACCGCCCGGGTGCTGCGCCCGGGCGGGCTGCTGGTCGTGGTCACGCCGGGTCCGGACCACCTGGCCGGGCTGGTCGACGTGCTCGGCGGGCTGCAGGTCGACGCGGCCAAGGACAGCCGGCTGGCGGCCGCGCTGGAGCCGCACCTGGCCCCGGTCGACCGGGTCGAGCACCGCTGGGAGCTGGCCCTGTCCCGGGCCGACGCCGCCCGCGCGGTCGCGATGGGGCCGTCCGCGCGGCACCTGGCGGACCTGGACGCACGGGTGGCCGGCGCTGCCCGAGCCGGTCCGGGCGACCGCCTCGATCGTGGTCAGCCGCTACCGGCGGCCGTGAGCTGCTCCCGCCGGAACTCGGCCCGCCACCGGGGCAGGCCGTCCGGGCCCGGCGGCTGCTCCAGCCGGACCAGGTCGAACCCGTCGCCGGCGATCGAGTCGACGTCGGCCCGGCTCAGCGGCCAGGGCCCGGTCGGCGCCTCGGCCCGCACGCCCTGCTGCGAGGAGATCACCAGCACGGTCCCGCCCGGCGCGGCCAGCGACCGCACCGCCGCGATCACCCGCGGCCGGACCGAGCGCGGCAGCGACTGCACGGTCAGGCTCTCCACCACCAGGTCGTAGCCGCCGAGCCAGCCGGCCGGCAGCGCGAGCAGGTCGGCCACCTCGTAGTCGACGGTGGACAGCGGGTTGAGCCCGCGGGCGGCCTCGATCGCCGGCGCGGAGAAGTCGAAGCCGACCACCGCGAAGCCGAGCCCGGCCAGGAACTCGGCGTCCCCGCCGAGCCCGCAGCCGACCACCACGGCCCGCCGGCCGGCGCCGCGCAGCGAGCGGTCGGCCGCCCAGTCGGCCAGCAGCTGCTGCGGGGCGCCGTCCCGGTCCCAGGGCACCGGCTCGCCCCCGCCGCCGGCCGCCACGTACAGGCAGTCGAAGAACTCCCGCCGCTCCGCGATGGTGGGGTCGGTCATCCGGCGAGGTTAGCGAGCCGGTCGGAGGCGACCAGCGAGTCGCGCCCGTTCTGCTCCAACCCTGTCTCCAGGCAGAGCAGGCCGTTGGCCAGCCGCTCGATGGTGCCCCACTGCCAGATCGCGACCGGGTCGGTGCCGGTCCAAGCGGCCAGCCGGCGCGAGCGCTCCCACGGGTCGCCGGTGAGCAGCTCGGCGGTGTCCTCGCGCATGAGCACACCGAGATCGGCCTCCGGCTCGGCCAGCAGCCCGTCCGGGTCGACGAGCTTCCAGTCGACATCGTCACCGGGGCCGGCCTGCAGGGTGTTCCACTGGTGCACGTCGCCGTGCAGCAGCACGGCCCGCTCCGGGTCGTACGCGGCGGCCCGCTTGGCCGCGTCGGCCAGTGCCACCTCGACCGCGCGCTCCGTGCAGGGGCGGCCCAGCCGGTCCCAGGACTCCTGCACGTACTCGGCCAGCCTGGCCGCCTTCTCCGCCCCGGTCGGCAGCCCGCTGTCCGGGGCCGGCCGCCACAGCCGCATCGCGACCCGGCAGAGGATCTCGTGCCGCTGCTCGATCGGCACGCCCACCCGGTACATCGACGGGCCGAGCCGCTCAAGCAGCATCGCGCCGGACTCCTCGTCGTGCCGCAACAACCGGACGCAGCCGTCCCCGTCCGCCAGCCGTAGCACGGTCATCTCGTCGGCGGCGTGCCGGCCGTGGCGGCGCCGGATCAGCAACTTGACCACGGCCGGGGTGCCGTCCGCGAGCTCGGCCGGCGCGACGAACGCCTCCGTCGCGTCCGGGTATGCCGGACCGATCGTGATCCGCCAGTCCCGCTCCAGCCGGCCGACCAGGTCAGGCAACCCGGCCAGCCAGTCGTCCGCCCCCGTCCCACGGGCGAATGCCTGCACGGTCGCCGGCACCTCGACACACGCCACCAGCCCATCCCACCGCGCCGGTCCAGCCGATTTCAGAGCAGGTCGGCCAGCAGCCGGGCGGCCCGGGCGGCGCCGTCGCCGGGGACCGGCCGGTAGTCGACCTCCCGGCCGAGCTGGCCGACGATCGCGGCGGCGAGCCGGTCCGGGTCGGTGGCGTCGGCGTAGTCGAGGCAGTGGCCGGCGCCGTACCGCTCGAGCCGGTGCCGGACGTGGAAGTTCTGCTCGAAGTGGTTGCGCAGCGGGACGTAGACGAACGGGCGGCGGTTGGCGGTCAGCTCCATGCAGGTGGTCAGCCCGCCCTGGACGACGCGCGACGTCGCAGGCCGCCAGGTGCTCGTGCAGGTCCGGCAGGTAGCCGCGGACGGTCAGCCCGCGCCGGCGGGGCAGCGACGCCGGGTCGATCCGCGGGCCGGTGACCACGACGAACCGCAGGTCAGGGCGCCAGCCGGCGGGCCAGCGGCACGGCGTCGAGCGACCCGGCGCAGCAGCGGCAGCCCGACGCCGGAGCCGCCGACGGTGACCACGCAGACCCGCTCGTCCGGCCGGTAGCCGAGCCGGCGCCGCAGCGCCGCCCGGTCGGCCAGCTCGGCCGGGTCGAAGCCGGTGACGTAGCCGGCGAAGTCGAAGTTCTGCTCGGTCCACGTCGCGGATCGACGGCAGGCCCGGCCCGAAGTCGTCCGGGACGACGTCGTCGGGGTCGCCGACGAACACCGACCGGTCGCGCAGCGCCCGCAGCCGGGCCCGCTGCTCGATCATCTCGGCGTTGTAGTCGGCGGTCAGCGCCGCCTCCCGGTCGCCGCCGTCCGGCATCGGCAGCCAGCCGACGAAGTCGGTCAGCCAGGCGAACGCGGAGCGCTTGAGCTCGGGGTTCTCGTGCAGGAAGTAGTCGACGTCCCAGGCCTCGTCGCCGATCACCAGGTCGTACGGCTCGTCGGCGACGACGTCGTCGAAGACCATGAAGTTGTTGACGAGGATCTCGTCCATCCGCCGGATCGCCTGGAACGCGTGCAGGTCGTGCTCGCCGCACTCGTCCTCGATGTGCGCCGACTCGTTGGCCAGGCAGGCCGAGGCCGGGTGGACGCGTCTCGCCTGCGGTCCTCGAGCACCCGGGTGACCGGGTCCTGGGCCAGCCAGTCGACCTGCAGGTCGGGGTGCAGCCGGCGCAGCTCGTCGGCGATCGCGACGTCGCGCCGGGCGTGGCCGAGGCCGATCGGGGAGGACAGGTAGAGCGCGCGCTTCGGCCGCCGGGCCGCCGCCCGGGTCCAGCGTCCGCCGCTGCGGCCGCGGCGCGACCCGCTCGACGAACGCCCGGATCTCCTGGTTGACCAGCACCGGGTCGCGGCGCCGGCAGCCCGTGCCCGGCGCCCTCGACGCAGCAGCAGCTCGCCGCCGGTCAGCTCGGCCAGCCGCTCGCCGATCGCGTGCGGGCGGATCTGGTCGTCGGTGCCGTGGATCGACCAGCACCGGGCAGCGGACCAGGGCGCACAGCGGCTCGACCGACGTGCAGATCGCGCCGTCGCAGCCGAGCCGGCCGGCCGTCGTGTCGGCCAGCATCTCGGGCTCGACGTCGAGCGCCCAGCCGGTCGCAGTCCTCGATCTGCTTGGTCGAGTGCGGCTCGGGGAACATCTGGCCGAAGAAGAACCGGACGAAGTCCGTCGTAGCCGCCGTCGAGCCAGTAGTGCTTGTTGTACTTCGCCCAGCCCTCGGTGCGTGTCGTAGCGGCTCGTCCCAGGCGTACTGGTCGCGCTCGGGCTGGGCGACCGGCGAACCCGCAGGCGGCGCCGATCGCGACGATCCCCTGCACCCGGTCGGGGTGCGCCGGCGGCGACGTGCACCGCCCAGGACGCGCCGCAGGACAGCGCCGACGAGCACGGCCCGGTCGACCCCGGCGGCGTCCAGCACCGCGACGGTGTCGGCCGCGTACTCGCGCGTCGGTGTACGCCGCGGCCTCCGCCGGCCGGCCGGAGCGGCCGCTGCCGCGGCCGTCGAAGGTGACCACCCGGAAGTGCCGGGCCAGGTAGGCCGACCTGCGCCTTCCAGAACCGCGAGTGGACGATCGACCAGGTCGGCAGCAGCACCACCGTCGGTCGGCCGCGTCGCCCGTAGCTCGCCCAGGCGAGGCGGACGCCGTCGCGGTCGGCGACCCCCTCCGCGGTCGGGGAGCCGGGCGCGGCCCGGACTCCAGCGCGTTCATCGCGCGGCAACTCCCCACGTCGTCACTTGCGGACCTCGAGCACGTTGTTGAACGGCGTCTGCGCCGCGATCCGGAACCGGGTGAAGCCCGGCGGCGGTCGTGACGTCGCGGATCCGGGCCGGGCCGGCCTGGGTGCCGAGCGCGAGCCCGACGTCCTGGGAGAGCGAGGCCGGCGTGCACAGCAGGGTGGAGAAGCCGTAGTAGGCCCGGCCGACCGGGTTGAGGTTGTCCTCGACGCGGTCGCCGGCGGCCGGCTCGACGATCATCCAGGTGCCGTCGTCGGCGAGGCTCTCGTACACGTGCCGGGCGGCGCCGACCGGGTCGCCCATGTCGTGCAGCGCGTCGAACGTCGTCACCAGGTCGTAGCCGGTGCCGGTGAAGCCCGTGCGCCGGCGCCACCTCGAACTCGACCCGGTCGGCCGACGCCGGCCGCGGCCGCCCGCTCGCGGGCGGTCGTCGATCGACTCCGGCGTGGTAGTCCGAGCCGACGAACGTCGAGGCCGGGAACGCCTGCGCCATCAGGATCGGTCGACGCGCCGTGGCCGCAGCCGATGTCGGCGACCCGGGCGCCGCGCCTCCAGCTTGGCGACGACGCCGTCCAGCGCCGGCAGCCACTCGTCGACCAGGTTGGCCGTTGTACATCGGTCCGGAAGAACCGCTCGCAGCCGACGTGCACGTCGCCGTTGTGCTCGTGCCAGCCGACCCCGTCGCCGGCGCGGGCCGCGGCCGAGGATGCTGTCGGCGTCGCGGACCGTGCCGTAGCGCGATCTGGAAGAAGCCGGGCAGGTACGCCGGGCTGGTCTCGTCGGTGAGCGCGACGGCGTGCTCGGGCGGCAGGGTGTAGCGGCCGGTGGCCGGGTCGTAGCTCGACGTAGCCGCCGGCGGCCTGGGCGTTGAGCCACTCCCGGGCGTAGTGCTCGCCGGTGCCGGTGCGCTCGGCCAGCTCGGCCGGCGGTCAGCGGGCCGCTCGGCGAGCAGCGCGGTAGTAGCCGAGCTTGTCGCCCATCACGACGAGGGCGCGTGTTGAGCGTCGCGCCGACCTCGTCGACGGCGCGGAAGACGAACGCCATCAGCTTGTCCGGGTCGATGGCGCGCGGCGGCGTGCGGTCGGTGGTCATGGCTGGTGCCTCCTGTCGGGCGTCGCGGTCGTGCCCGCCGACGCTCGGCCAGGCGGCGCGATCCGGCTCGCATCCGGGTGCCCCCCTAGGTGCCGCCACCTAGACTCGCCGATGCTGGTCGGGCGGGACGCCGAGCGGCAGGCCGTCGACGCGGCTGGTCGCCGGCGCCCGGCTCGGCCGCAGCGGGGTGCTCGTGCTCACCGGCGAGGCCGGGATCGGCAAGACGGCGCTGCTGGAGGACGCGGCCTCGGTCGCCACCGGGATGCGAGGTGCTGCGGGCGACCGGCACCGAGGCCGAGCGGGAGGTGCCGTTCGGCGGGCTGGCCCAGCTGCTGCGGCCGACGCGCGGCCGACCTCGACCGGCTGCCGGCGCCGCAGGCGGAGGCCCTCGGCGTCGCGCTGGCGCTGCGGCCGGGCGCCGGTCGCGACCGGTTCGCGGTCGGCGCGGCGATGCTCAGCCTGCTGAGCCGGTGGAGCCGAGGACCGCCCGCTCGGCGCTGATCGTCGACGACGCCCACCTGCTCGACCGGCCGTCGGCCGAGGCGCTGGCGTTCGCCGCCCGGCGGCTGCTGGCCGACCCGGTGTTCGTGCTGGCCGCCGCCCGGCTCGGCGAGCCCGGGGCGCTGCTCGAGGCCGGCCTGCCGACCCGGCTGCTGACCGGGCTCGACCTCGCCGGCACCGGCGCAGCTGGCCCGGGAGCGCGGCGCCGACGTCCCGGCCGGCCGCGCTCGCGCAGGCTGCACCGGGCCACCGGCGGCAACCCGCTGGCGGTGATCGAGCTGGTCGCCGAGCCGGACCGGCTGCGCGAGCTCACGCCGGGAGTGCCGGTGCCGGTGCCGGCCCGCGATCGCGGCCTGGTTCGCCGCGCCGGGCCGCCGGGCTCGACCCGGACACCCGACCGGCGCTGCTGCTGGCCGCCGCCGGCGCGGCGACCTGGCCGTCGTGGCCCGGGCCTGCGCGGCGCTCGGCCTCGACGTCGGCGGCGCTGGCCGCGGCCGAGCGGGCCGGCGCTGGTGACGATCCGGTCCGGCCGGGTCGAGTTCCGGCACCCGCTGGTCCGGGCGTCGGTCTACGCGGCCGCCGACCCCGGCGACCGGCGCGCGGTGCACCGCGCGCTGGCCGCCGCGCTGCCCGAGGGCGACGTCGACCGCCGGGCCTGGCACCTGGCGCCGACGCCGCGCTCGGGCCGGACGAGACCGCGGCCGAGGCGCTGGAGACCGCCGGCGGCCGGGCCGCCGGCCGGGGCGCGCACGCGGTCGCGGCCA
Source organism: uncultured Actinomycetota bacterium (assembly GCA_963770145.1). Lineage (GTDB taxonomy): Bacteria > Actinomycetota > Actinomycetes > Mycobacteriales > CADCTP01 > CADCTP01. The sequence goes on from CAVYOJ010000016.1 coordinate 305,805, forward strand.
CCGCGTACGAGCGGGCCGCGCAGCTGACCGTCGACCCCGGCGACCGGGCCCGGCGGCTGCTCGCCGCCGGCGAGCTCGGCCTGGCGGGCCGGCGACGCGGCCTGGGCGCTGGCGCTGCTGGCCGGCGTGCCGGACCTCGACCCGCCGACGCAGGTCCGGGGCGAGACGCTCGGCCTGCGCGGGGACATCGAGGCCTCCTGCGGCTCGCCGGAGCGGGCGTACCTGCTGCAGGTCGAGGCGGCCACGCTGCTGGCCGACGACGACCCGTCCCGGGCGATGGTGCTGCTCGCCGAGGCGGTGTGGGCGAGCGTGCTGTCCTCCGACGCCAGCGGCCGTGCTGCGACGCGGCCGGGCGGGCGGAGCGGCTGCTGGACCGGCCGCTGACGGACACCGCGCGGGCGGTCGGCACGCTCGCCGCCGGCATGGCCGGGGTGTTCGCCGGCCGGCCCGGCGCCGAGCTGATCCGCTCCGGGGTCGAGCTGCTCGCCGCCACCGACGACCCGGCCGGGGCGCCGATGCGGCCGGAGTGGCTGATGCTCGGGCCGCTGTTCCTGCGCGAGTCGGGCACCGGCCGGACGCTGGTGCGGGCCGCGCTGGACCAGGGCCGGGCCCGCTCGGCGGTCGGCACGCTGCCGGGGCTGCTGTTCACGATCGCCCGGGACGACGCGACGACCGACCACTGGAGCAACGCCGCGGCCGACTACGGCGAGGGGATCGGCCTGGCCCGGGAGCTCGGCCAGACGACGATGCTGGCGCTGCTGCTGGCCGGGCTGTCCTGGCTGGAGGCGCGGCAGGGGCACGCCGACGCCTGCCGCGCGCACGCCGAGGAGGCGCTGGCGCTGTGCGCGCGCAGCCCCGTCTCGATCGCCCGGGTCTGGGCCGAGTTCGCGCTGGGCGAGCTGGAGCTGGTCTCCGGCGACGTGCCGGCCGCGGTCGAGCGGCTGTCCGGGCTGCTCGACCTGCTGGCCGAGCTGGACATCGGCGACCCGGACGTCTCGCCGGCGCCCGAGCTGGTCGAGGCGCTACCTGCGCAGCGGCCGGACCGAGGAGGCGGCCGAGCTGGCGGCCCGGTACGGGGCCGACGCCGCGGCGAAGGCGCTGCCCTGGGCGCTGGCCCGGGCGGCCCGGCTGCGCGGGCTGCTGTGCGGCTGGGACGAGCTGGACGACCGGTTCGCCGAGGCGTTCGCGCTGCACGAGCGGACGCCGGACGTGTTCGAGTCGGCCCGGACCCAGCTGGTCTACGGCGCCCGGCTGCGGCGGGCCCGGCGCCGCTCGGACGCCCGCGGGCCGCTGCGCGAGGCGCTGGACTGCTTCGACCGGCTCGGGGCCCGGCCGTGGGCCGACCTCGCCGCGGTCGAGCTGGAGGCGACCGGCGAGACCGTTGCCCGTCGCGGCGGCGACGAGCGGGCGGCGCTGACCCCGCGCGAGCTGCAGATCGCGCTGCTGCTGGCCGAGGGCCGGACCACCCGGCGAGACCGCCGCGGCGCTGTTCCTCAGCCCGAAGACGGTCGAGTACCACCTGCGGCACGTCTACACCAAGCTCGGCATCGCCTCCCGGGCGGAGCTGGCCGCCAGCCTCGCCGACGGCGCCTGAGGTAGGTCCGACCCCGCCGGTACGGTTGCGCGATGGCGTGTCGGATCACCGAACTGGTGCTGGATTGCAGGGATCCCGAGCGGCTCGCGGGGTTCTGGTGCGAGGTGCTCGACTGGAAGGTGCTCGACCGGGACGGCAACGAGAGCGATCGAGATCGGACCGGAGAGCGGCGGCGACGGCGGGCAGCCGGTGCTGGTGTTGAGCGCCAGCGACGACCCGAAGCGCGACAAGCTGCGGTTGCACCTCGACGTGAACGCGACCGACCGGGACCAGGCCGACGAGCTGGAGCGGCTGCTCGCGCTCGGTGCCCGCCCGGCGGACGTCGGCCAGACCGGCGCGGAGTCCTGGCACGTGCTCGCCGACCCCGAGGGCAACGAGTTCTGCCTGCTGCGCCGCCGGGTCGCCCCGGTCGGCTAGCCCGCTCCACCGCGGCGAGGACGACGCGCCAGCGAACGCGCCGGTACGGTGCGTACCCGGCGGGGCGGACCCACGGGTAGGGCATACTGCTGCGATCCACGCGGGACCCGCGCGCCCCGCGTTCCTCCGCGCAGAAGGATGGTGCACATGCCTTCGGGCTCCCAGGACGACCGGACCCTCGCCCGACGGGTCAAGCACGGCGTCGCGACGACCGTGCGGAGCATGCCGAAGGGCTTCCGCGAGCGGGTCGCCAACCTGGTGCTGCCGGCCGGACGAACGACCGGCGACAGGTCGGGGGACGCAGCCGGCGGATGCCCCCGAGGTGATCCGCCGCGGCGCCGAGATCCCGTTCGAGGTCTGGGAGCAGCACGGCTGGCACCTGACCCCGAACCACTTCTACTCGGTGATCCCGGACACCAGGGTGCTGCCCGACTCGCTCTGGACCACCGAGTCCGAGCTGCCCGGCATCGACATGCGGGACGAGGCCCAGCTGGCGTTCCTGGCCGACGCGGTCGGCCGGTTCGGCACCGAGCTCAGCGCGCTGCCGCGCCGGCAGGAGGACGCCGGCCCGGGCGGTACTTCGTGGACAACGGCGCGTTCGAGTCGGTCGACGCCGAGGCGCTGCACTCGATGGTCCGGATGCAGCAAGCCGGGCCGGATCGTGGAGATCGGCTCCGGCTGGTCCACGCTGGTCTCGATGGCCGCGCTCGAGCTGAACAAGGCCGAGGGGTCGCCGGGCACGCTGACCGCGATCGAGCCGTACCCGCACGCGTTCGTCAAGGACGCGATCACCGCCCACGCGGACGCGACGCTGGTCGACGAGCAGGTGCAGGGCGTGCCGATGGACACGTTCTCGTCGCTCGGCGAGAACGACATCCTGTTCATCGACTCGTCGCACGTGCTGAAGATCGGCAGCGACGTGCAGTACGAGTTCCTCGAGGTGCTGCCGCGGCTGCGCCCCGGCGTGCTGGTGCACGTGCACGACATCTTCCTGCCCGGTGAATACCCGAAGGACTGGGTGTACGGCGAGGAGCACCGGTTCTGGAACGAGCAGTACCTGCTGCAGGCGTTCCTCGCCGACAACGCGCACGTCGAGGTCGTCTGGGCGAGCAACTGGATGCACCGCCGGCACCCGGACGAGCTGGAGAAGGCGCTGGACTCCTACGACCGGACCACCCGGTTCCCCGGCTCGTTCTGGTTCCGCCGGGTCTGACCGGCACTGCGGGCGGGCCCGGGGCACGCCCGGGCCCACGGCTACCGCGCCGGGGTCACCCGGTAGACGGTGAAGTCGTAGGGGACCTGCACGCGCCTTGTCCGGGCGGGTGATCGCTGCTCTCCTCCCAGTGCGGCATGGTCCCGGCGAACCGGGCCACCGGCGTCCGCTTCAGCCCCGGTAGCTGCGGCACGACCGCGCGGGTCTCGTAGACCAGGAACAGCGGCCGGCCCGGGAAGGTCTGCGCGTACCGCGCGACGTACGGGCCGACGCGCGGGGCCGGCCGGCAGCAGCGCGCTGTCCTCGTCCTCGATCAACCAGATCGTCGGGCCGAACAGCGTCACCGGCTGCGCGCAGCAGGCCGTGGCCGGCGCCCACAGGTAGATGCCCTTCTGGTCCCCGGACAGCGCGGCGAGCGACTGGTTCACCCCGTACGAGCCGCCCCACTCGTCGTGCGAGCGCAGCGGCAGCGACTGGCTCAGCTGCACTCCGCCGATGAACGCGACCAGCAGCGCACCGCGAGCGGGACGCCGATCCGCCACCGGCCGCGGAACTTCCACATCCACAGCGCGGCCAGCGCGAGCCCGATCAGCACGAACATGCCCGGCAGCACGGACGGCAGGAACCGGCGGCCGACCCACATGTAGTACGGCGAGTTGCGCAGGTGCCAGACGTAGAGCGCGAGCAGGCCGGCGGTGGGCACCATCACCAGCCAGGCCGACGGCGACCAGCGCCGGGCCAGTGCCACCACGCCGATGCCGGCCAGCGAGCAGCAGCATCCCGGGCCAGGTAAAGAACCAGGACAGCCGCTCCAGGTTCATCTCGTCGTACGAGCGGATGTAGCGCGCCCCGTAGTAGAAGTAGTCGGCGCCGAACAGCCGGCCGCGGACCCGGCCGAGCGCGAACAGGCCGACCGCGACCGACGGTCACCAGCACGCCGAACCAGAGCCTGGCCCGGGGCCGGTCCAGCAGTCGCGTCGAACCGGCCGACCGGCCGCGCAGCAGCGGGCGGAGCACCAGTGCGCCGACCACGCAGACGGCGATCAGACCGACCATGGTCGCCAGGCCGGGCACGTCGTTGGCGGCCGTGTACGCGCCGGCCGGCCCGTACGCCTGCCAGAACGCGTACGGCAGGGGGACCGCGAGGCCGACCGCGAACCAGCCGGCCCGGGCGTCCCACCGGCGCAGCACCCACAGCAGCGCCAGCATCCCCACCGCGAACAGGACGAGCAGGATCCCGTCCGGCCGGCCGAGGTAGCCGATGGTGACCAGCAGGCCGGCGACCAGTGCCGGCCACCGCCACCGGGTCTGCACGGCCAGCAGCACGCCGAGCAGCGCGCCGACGAACAGGACCTGGCTGAGGATCTCGGCGGTCGGGTACTTGGCCTGCCAGACCTGCATCATGTTCGTGCTCATCAGCACCGCGGCGGCCCAGGCCGCGACCGGGCCGGCGATCCGCCGGGCCACCGCGACCGTGAGCATGACGCCGAGCACGCCCGAGCAGCGGCGTGGTCGCGACCAGCGCGCCGTATCCGCCGACGTCGTACGAGGTGGCCAGCAGGGCCGGCCACAGGTGGTAGAACTGCGGGAAGATCGTCCCGGTCGCGGCGTCGGAGATCCAGATGCCCGGGAAGCGAGCCCCGGGGCGGCCAGCTGGACCGGCAGGTCGCCGGCCGCGAGCAGCGGGTCGTGGATCCAGATCGAGTGGCCGCGGGCGATCGCCACGGCGTGCATGACGTACACGCCCGGGTCCTTGTCGCCGGCCGCGTAGTGGAAGCCGGGCAGGAACATGACCAGCGCCAGCACCCCGCCGGCCGCGGCCGGCAGCAGCCCGGCCGGGTCCAGCGCGATCCGGGGAAACGCGGCCGACCGCAGCCGGGCGAGCACCGCCAGGCCGACGACGAGCAGCGCGCTGACGCCGAAGACCACGCCCGGCCCGAAGATCCCCAGGTGCCCGGCGGCGAGCGCGACCGTGGACAGCACGCCGACCACCGCGGCCGCCGCCACCAGGACCAGCTCGGCGACCGTGACCGCACCCTCCGGCGGCCGCGACCACCAGCCGCGCCGGCGCCCGGTCGTACCGGTCGGCTCGGCGCCGTCGGCGTCCGCCGGCAGCCCGCCCGCGCCCGCCGGTATCGTCCCGCCGGCGCCATCGCCACACCGTCCGCCCGGTGCGCGCCGGTCCGGGCGCCGGTGTCCGGCTGCAGCCGGTGGGCAGCCGTGGGTGAGGCGGCGGGCTGTTCCATGCGGGGGAGGGTAGCCGCCGGGCTCGGACAGCAGCACCAGGCTAGGGTTGATGCGTCCCGCCCCGCGTCGGCGCGGACCTCCCCCGACGAGCAGAGAGCGCGAGGAACCGTACGCAATGGTGACGACGACCAGCCGGGACCGGTCGCGCGCCCAGGGCCGGGTCCGCTGGGAGCTGCTGGTCGGCCTGGTCCGCAAGGACCTCAAGGTCAAATACCAGGGCAGCGTGCTCGGCTTCCTCTGGTCGCTGGCCAACCCGCTGCTGCTGCTGGTCGTCTACACGTTCGTCTTCCAGGTGGTGCTGAAGTCCGGCATCCCGCAGTTCGGCTTCTACCTGCTGTCCGGCCTGCTGGTCTGGAACATGTTCGCCGGCGCGGTCGGCACCTCGACCGCCGCGGTGGTCGGTAACTCCGGGCTGGTGAAGAAGGTCCGGTTCCCGCTGTCGGTGCTGCCGCTGTCCCAGGTCGGCTTCGCGCTCGTGCACTTCGTGCTGCAGCTGTTCGTGCTGCTCGTGGTCATGGCCGTGACCGGCAACACCGAGTTCGCCGGGCCGCAGCTGCTGCTGGCCGTGCCGGCGATCGCGGTCGCGTTGCTGTTCACCGTCGCGGTCTCGTTCCTCGTCGCCGGGCTCAACGTGCGCTACCGGGACACCCAGCACGTGGTCGAGGTCGTGCTGATGGCCGGCTTCTGGGTCAACCCGATCGTCTACTCGGTGTCGCTGGTGCAAGACCGAGCTGGGCGACCTCTACTGGGCGTACTTCCTGAACCCGATGGCCGGCGTGGTGGTCGCCATGCAGCGCGCGCTCTACGCGCAGAACCCGACGCTGCCCGACGGCAGCACCGTGCTCGCCTCCGACGGGTACGCGTTCTACCTGGAGAAGCTCGGCATCGGGGCGCTGGTCTCGGCCGTCGCTGCTCGCGCTCGGGCTGTGGGTCTACCACCGGCTGTCCGCCGACTTCGCCGAGGAGCTCTGAGTGGGCGGCGAGATCGCCATCCGGGCCCGCGGGGTCGGCAAGAGCTTCCGCGGCACCGGCCGGGCGACCAGCCTCAAGGAGCGCATCCTGCGGATGGGCCACGGCACGGCCGAGCCGTTCCAGGCCCTGCGGGACGTCGACCTGGAGATCACCGCCGGCCAGACGGTCGGGCTGATCGGGCCCAACGGGTCCGGCAAGTCGACGCTGCTGAAGATCCTCACCGGGATCCTGCGGCCGACCACCGGCACGGTCGAGGTCAACGGCCGGGTGTCGTCGCTGCTCGAGCTCGGCGCCGGCTTCAACGGCGAGCTGTCCGGCCGGGACAACATCTACCTCAACGCCTCGCTGCTCGGGCTGTCCCGCAAGGAGACCGACGGGCTGTTCGACTCGATCGTCGAGTTCTCCGAGCTCGGCGGAGTTCATCGACAACCCGGTCAAGCACTACTCGTCGGGCATGTACGTCCGGCTCGGCTTCGCCGTCGCCGTGCACGTCGACCCGGACATCCTGCTGGTCGACGAGGTGCTCGCGGTCGGCGACGAGGCGTTCGCCCGCAAGTGCCTGGACAAGATCGCCGAGTTCCAGCAGGAGGGCCGGACGATCCTGTTCGTCACCCACTCGCTCAACCTGGTCGACGAGATCTGCGACCGCGGCATCGTGCTCGACCACGGCCGGGTGGTCTTCGACGGCGACCCGCAGTTCGCCACCGGCACGCTGCGGGCCCTGCTCGGCACGGCCGAGCGACACCGTCGCGCCGGTCGAGGAGCCCGAGCCCGGCCTGGAGTTCGGGCCGATCACGCGTCGGCGACGTGCCCGGCGCCGACCGCGGCGAGTTCACCGGCGGCGACCCGGTCGGGATCAGGGTGGAGATGTCGGTCGTCGCCGGGCATGGCTCCCCGGGTCGGCGGGCGTGGTCGTCGTGGTGATGGGCGCCGGCGACTACCCGGTCTGGGTGATGGACGCCGAGCGCGGACCAGCTGCCGACCGAGGCCGGGCAACTGGACGCTCGACTTCGCGGTGCCCGAGTGCCCGCCGCTGCACGGCGCGTTCCAGGTCGCGGTCCGGGTCGACGACATCGACGGGACGGCGATCGGCGTCGAGCGCAGCGCCGAGCACCTTCTGGGTGCGCAGCGGGCAGGACTTCGGCCTGCTCGCCGTGCCGTACGAGGTGGCCGCCGAGGTGGCCGCCGCGTCCCGGCCCGGCCAGGCCCCGGCGCAGGTCCGCACGGGGACGAAGGCGGGAAGGGGAGCCGGGTGACTCGGCTGGAGAGCGACTACTACGCCTACATGGGCTACGACAGCGACCGGGCCCGCGAGGCGCTGACGCCACTACCTGTCGTTCTTCTCCGACCGGGCCGGTGCTCGAGCTGGCCTGCGGGCGGGGCGAGTTCCTCGACCTGCTGCGCGACGCCGGCCTCGCCGGCCCGCGGCGTCGACCTGGACGAGGGCATGGTCGAGCGGGCCGTCGAGCGCGGCCACGAGGTCGTGCTCGGCGACGCGGTCGCCTACCTGGAGGAGGTCGAGCCGGGCTCGCTCGGCGGCGTCTTCTGCGCGCACTTCCTGGAGCACCTGCAGCCCGACGACGTGGCCCGGGTCTACGCGGCGGCGGCCAGGGCGCTGCGGCCCGGCGGCGCGTTCGTCGCGGTCGTGCCGAGCGCCGGCAGCCTGTCCGTGCTCGGCTACGACTTCTGGCGCGACCCGACCCACGTCCGCTTCTACGACCCGATGCTGCTGTCGTTCTTCGCCGCCCAGGCCGGGCTCGAGGTGGCCGAGTCCGCCGGCAACCCGCGCAACGACCCCGGGCCGCCGCCGCAGCTGTGGCCGCAGGAGTTCGAGCCGGTCGCCGTCGCTGAGCTCCTCGGTGGCCGAGCTGCTCGGCGCCGCGATGAAGGTCTATCCGGCGCAGTCCGCAGCACCGGCGGATCGGCGCCGGGAGCGCCGAGGACAACGGCGAGGCGGCCGACCGGTATGGTGGCCGACCCGCGGGCCGACCTCTGGTCCCACGCGGCGCACCTCATCTCCGTGCTCGACCAGCGGGTGCAGACGGTGCAGCACCAGCTGGCCGAGCTGCACCGGGCGTACCGTGCACTGTTCGTACAGCTCTACCCGCCGAGCGAGGTCTACGTGGTGGCGGTCGCGCCGGGCGGTGAGGACCAGAAGTGACCGGAGCGCAGGCCACGGTCGTCGTGGTCAACTACAACGGCGCCCACCTGCTCCCGCCGTGCCTGGAGGGACTGCGCCGGCAGGACCTGCCGGCCGGCACGTTCGAGACCGTGGTGGTCGACAACGCCTCCCGGGACGGCTCGCTGGAGCTGCTCGCCCGCGACTTCCCCGAGGTACGGGTGATCGCCAGCCCGGTCAACACCGGCTTCGCCGGCGGCAACAACCTGGCCCTGCGCACGGTCTCCACGCCGTACGTCGGTGCTGCTCAACAACGACGCCGTGCCCGAGCCGGACTGGCTGCGCAACCTGCTCGCGCCGTTCGAGGCGGCCGGGGCCGAGCGGGTCGGCGTGGTCACCGGCAAGGTCGTGTTCGCGCCCCGGTTCCTGCCGCTGCGGCTGCGCACCGAGGGCTTCGACCCCGGCCCGCACGACCCGCGCGAGCTCGGCGTGCGGCTGGTCGCGGTCGAGGTGGACGGCCGGGACGTGACCGAGAAGGTGCTCTGGGAGAGGCTCGCGTACGGGCCGGAGGGCACCGGCGCGGGCCGGTTCCGGTGGACCCGGCCGGAGGGCACGTTCCTGGTGCCGCTGCAGGAGGGCCCGGGCGACGTCACCGGCTCGGTGAAGGTGACCTTCCGGTGGGTCGCCGAGCGGGACAAGCCGGTGACGATCACCGGCGACGGCGTGTCGCTCACCGCGACCGCGGCCGAGGCCGGCAGCGAGGCCGTGCTCGCGGTGCCGGAGGGCACCCCGCTGGTCGACGTGGTCAACAACGCCGGCGGCATCGTGCTGGTCAACGGCTACGGCGCCGACCGCGGCTTCCAGGAGCCGGACACCGGCCAGTACGACCGGCCGGTCGAGGTGTTCAACGCCTGCGGCAACGGGATGGCGATGCGGACGCCGGCCGGCCGGGCGGTCGGCTGGTTCGACGACGACTTCTTCCTCTACTACGAGGACACCGACCTGTCCTGGCGGCTGCGGGCCGACGGCTGGTCGATCCGGTACCAGCCGACCGCGGTGCTGCGGCACCTGCACTCGGCGTCCAGCACCGAGTGGTCGCCGCTGTGGGTGTTCCACGTCGACCGCAACCGGCTGCTCATGCTGACCAAGGACGCGTCGGCGCCGCTGGCGCTGCGCGAGGTGCTGCACTACCCGCTCACCTCGGCCTCGATGCTGGTGCGGGCCGGCCGGGAGGGGCTGCGCTCGCGGTCCCGGCCGGCGCTGCGGCCGCACCTGCTGCGGGCCCGCGTGCTCGCCTCGTACGTGCGCCTGCTGCCGACGATGGTGCGTCGCCGGCGTGAGCTCGGCCGCCGGGCGGTCCTGTCGAGAAGGGATCTGGAACGCTGGCTGGTCAGAGAGCGATGAGGGCGGCCATCTACGACCGCTACTGGCACTCCATGGGGGGCGGTGAGCGGCACTCGGGGATGATCGCCGAGGTCCTGTCCAAGGACGGGGTCGAGGTGGATCTGCTCGGGCACAGCCAGGTCGACCGCGACGAGCTGGCCGAGCACCTCGGGCTCGACCTGTCCCGGACGACGATGCGCATGGTCCCCGACAAGGGCGACGCCTACGTGGCGGCGCTGTCGGCCGAGTACGACCTGTTCGTCAACGCGACGTACATGTCCGTGGTGACGCCGCAGTCGGCGCACGCGGCGTACCTGTGCTTCTTCCCGACCCCGTTCGACCACGACCTGCCGGCCGTGGCGGCGGCACCGCGGTCGCGCGCGATCGGCCCGTGGCTGACCGCGTACCGGGACCGGCTGGCGATGGGCTGGGGCACCGGCTGGTACCCGCCCGAGGGCGGCCGGCGTGCGGCAGTGGACCTGGACCAACGGCGAGGCGGTGCTGCACCTGGAGCCGGGGCCGGCCCGGGCGATCCAGTTCGACCTCGGCCGGCCGGGGATGACCGAGCCGGCCGAGCTGACCGTCGAGGACGACGCGCGGCGTGATCGCCACGCTGACCGCCCGGCAGCCGTTCCAGCGGCAGGTCGTCACGCTGCCGAGCAGCACGGACGGCCGGGAGATCCGGTTCCGGTCGAAGACCGATCGTGCCCGGGCCGGACGACACCCGCACGCTCGGCGTCGCGGTGTCCCGGCTGCGGCTGGCCGGCACCAGCGGCCGCGGCCCGCGCGCGCTGCTGGCCAGCCGGTTCCCGTGGCTGCTGCGGGACCTGGACGGCAAGGCGTTCCTCGGCCGCGTACGACACGGTGCTGCGCCAACTCCGAGTACACCCGCGAGCTGGATCCAGCCGGCTCTGGCAGACCGACGCGGACGTGCTCTACCCGCCGATCCAGGTCGACCGGCTGCACCCGGCGGCGCGAGCGGCGAGAAGGTCGTGCTCTCCGTCGGCCGGTTCTTCGAGCCCGGGCTCGGCCACGCCAAGCGGCAGCTGGAGATGGTCCGGATGTTCGGCCAGATGGTCCGCGACGGCCAGCTCGACGGCTGGTCGATGACCGTGCTGGGCGGCTGCGAGGAGTCCCAGCGGCCCTACCTGGAGACGGTGCTGGCGGCCGCCGCCGGGCTGCCGGTCACGATCGACGCCGAACGCGCCCCGGCCGGTGGTGGAGCAGGCCATGTCGACCGCGTCGATCTTCTGGTCGGCGACCGGGCTCGGCGAGGACGAGGAGCGGGCGCCCTGGGCGCAGGAGCACTTCGGCATGACGACGGCCGAGGCGATGGCCGGCGGCTGCGTGCCGGTGGTCATCGACCGGGCCGGGCAGCGCGAGATCGTCCGCGAGGGCGTGAACGGGTTCCGCTGGTCGACGCCGGCCGAGCTGATCGGCGAAGACCGTGCGGGTCGCCGGCGACCAGCAGCTGCGCGCGCGGCTGTCCGCGGCGGCGGTGGCGGCGGGCGCAGGAGTTCTCCGACGAGGCGTTCGCCAAGCGCTGGCGTACGGTCGCCGGCCACCGAGGCCTGCTTGATCGAGGAGCAACCCGTGTCGCTGATGGCCACTGCCCGCACACTGCGGTCGCGCTCGCCCTGCTGCGGGCGAACGCCGGCAAGCAGCAAGGGGACCCCCGGCTGGAGCCCTGGCCGCGCGCGCTGGCGGCGTCGACGGGCTCGCGGGACGAGTGCTGCAACATCTGCGGCTGGCACGGCGAGGAGTTCGGCGGGCAGCTACCACAGCGAGTCCGCGTCTGCCCGTCCTGCAACAGCATCGCCCGCGACCGCTACCTCTACTGGTGCTGGACCCACCGCACCGGTTACGAGCGGGGCGCGCGGGTGCTCGAGACCAGCCCGCGGCTGGACGAGCGCTACCGGTCCTGGATGCTCGAGCGGGTGCGCTACCTGGCCAGCGACTACGACGAGTCGGCGCACAAGGCCGCGATCAAGCTGGACATCCAGAACATCGACCTGCCCGACGCGAGCCTCGACGTGATCCTCACCCCGCACGTGCTCGAGCACGTGCCGGACACCGAGAAGAGCCTGGCCGAGATCTCCGGGTGCTCGCCCCGGTGGCTCGGTGTTCATCGAGATCCCGCTGCAGCAGGGGGTGACGTCGCCGCCACCCGGCTCGAATACCACGGCGACAACACGCTGGTCTACTGGCGGTTCGGCTGGGACCTCGCGGCCAAGATGGAGGCCGCCGGGCTGCGGACGGCCACCCTGGTCACCGCCGACCTCGACCGGCGCGTGCGGGCCGGCGACATCGACTCGCACTACGGCGGCGACGACTGCGACGAGGTCGACGTGCTGTCCCACGCGGACGCCGGATGCCTGGACCGTCGTCGCCGACTCGGCCGAGGCCCGCCGGTACGGGTTCCTGCCGGACTTCATGTTCATCTGCTGGCACGGCGGTCAAGCCGGCGTAGCGCGGCCGCAGGGCAAGCCCGGCGAACAGCGGCCCGGCGACCGCGAGCAGGGCGGCCGGCAGCAGCGCGACCCGGAACACGGTCACGGTCAGCTGGCTGTCCAGCAGCGGCCCGGCCCGCGGGTCGGACGGCGGGCCGTACGCGGTCGCGACGTACTGGGCGAGCAGCAGGCCAGTGCTGACCGTGACCACGAGCGTGACCAGCACGACCGGCCGCCAGTGCCCGGCGCGCACCGCGAGCACCCCCGCGACCAGCGCGGCCACGGCCAGCAGCACGCCGGTCCAGGAGCCGCCCGGCCACTGCTCGACCATGCCGCGGGCGACGTGGCCGGTCCACGGCAGCACCGAGCGCAGATGGGCGAGCGAGAGCGTGTCCTGGTTGGCCACCCAACTGCTGAGGTGGTGCGCCCGGGAGTAGGCGATCCACGGCAGGTTGACCGCCAGCGCGGCGGCACCGGCGAGGAGCACGCCGCGGCGCCGGCCGGTTGCGACCAGCAGCCCGGCGGCGAACGCGACGGCCGCGAACGCGAGGCCCTCGCTCTTGCTGCCGACCGCACCGGCCCCGAGCACGGCCGTCACGGCCAGCCAGGGCCGGGCCGGCGCCCGCCGCGGGTCGGTGACGACCAGCAGCAGCACGAGCGTCAGGCAGAACGCGAACGAGAACACCGTGACGTCGGCCATCAACCGCAGCGTCTGGGTTGCCAGCAGGGTCGGCACGGAGACGAGCAGCAGCAGGCCGGCGGCGGCCGCGGCCGGCCCGGCCAGCCGGGTGAGCAGGCCACCGGCGACCGCCAGCAGCGCCCCGCAGGTGAGCGCGGCGGCCACGTGCGCGGCCGGGTCGCTCGGCCGGCCGGCCCAACTGTCCAGCCAGCTGAACAGCGCCGGCACGAACAGCGGATACTCCTGGTGCTGGTAGCCGGCGCTGCCGTCGACGAACACCCGCGGGTCGAGCCCGCCGAGCTGGGACAGCGCCCGCGCCCGCAGCATCCACAGGGCGTACTCGTCGTTGGCCGAGGCCGGGATGCCGGGCGGACAGCGTCGCGACCCTGGCCGCGAGCAGCAGGGCGCCCGCGGCGGCGACCAGGTCCCCAACCAGGTACGGCCGGCGGGTCGCCGGCTCGTCGGCGGGGTCGGCCCTGTCCCCGCCGGCGTGCTCGCCAGGCGGGCGGGATGGAGCAGGCCGGCCAGCGCGAGCAGCGCCAGCACCGGCGCCAACACCGGCAGCGGCCGAGTGGTCAGGCCGAGCACGCCGACCAGCGTGGTGAGCGCGCCCAACACCGCGACGCCGGCGAACCAGGACAGCCCGACCGCGAGCACGATCCCGAACGCGCGGTGCGGGCGGCAGCCGGACGTGAGCCGCAGCAGCCCGTGGCCGGCGAGCAGCACCAGCGCCATGCCGGCGACCGGCCCGAGCAGGTACCTCACCGGCGGACCAGCACGTAGCCGTCGGCGAACCGGTGCGCGCTCGCGCCGGCCGGGCAGGGCGCCCGGCCGGACGCCGTAGTACATCGTCCAGCGGGCGTTCGAGTCGCATGTGGACGGTCGCGACGCCAGCGCGTACACGAGCCAGTAGTAGGTGATCCGGGACACCGAGTAGCCGCAGATCCCGGGCTCGCCGCCGCGCCGGCCCTCCAGCGGCGACAGCGCGGTCGACCGGCTGCACGATCCGTATCGACTCGCCGGTGGCACCGCCCTCCGGACGTACGCGAGGAACCGGTCCGCCGCGGCCGGGTACGGCCAGCTCACCGGCACGGAGCCGATCCGCTGCACCGACCGGGCGGCGGCCGCGAGCCGGGACTGGTCGGTGAGCCGCCGGGCAAGCCGAGCGAGCCCGACCACCGCGGCGACCGACAGGAGCAGCGCGACGACACGCGCCGAGAGGGCCGAAGGGCAGGCGGCGGCCGGCGCTGGCCGACGCCGGGCGTGCCGCGCGTCATCGCCTCCGGCAGTACGCCGGCCGCGGATCGCGGGCCGGACAGGGTCGGCTGCCGCCGTACGGCCGGCGGATGCCGGGGCCCTGGGGTCGCGCCGGCGGGCGAGCCGGCGGTCTGGTTGGCTGCCGGCCGTGGGAACCAGGGTCGTGCTCGACGCCACCCCGCTGCTCGGCCCGCGCACGGGCGTCGGCCGGTACGTCGAGCACCTGGTCCGCGAGCTGGCCGGGTTCGAGTCGCTCGACCTCGTCGCCACCGCGTTCACGCTGCGCGGGGCCGGCGCGCTGCCGGCGGCGGTGCCGGCCGGCGTGCAGGTCCGGCACCGGCCGGCGCCGGCCCGGGCGCTGCAGGCGGCCTGGGACCGGCTGGAGCTGCCGCCGGTGGAGTGGCTGGCCGGCCGGGCCGACGTGGTGCACGGGACGAACTTCGTGCTGCCGCCGCTGCGCCGGGCCGCCGGGGTGCTGACCGTGCACGACCTGTCCTACCTGCGCTACCCGGAGACGGTGGCGGCGGCGTCGCTGCGCTACCGGACGCTGGTGCCGCGCGGGCTGCGCCGGGCCGCCGTGGTCGTCACCCCGTCGCAGGCGGTCGCCGCCGAGGTCAGGGCCGAGTACGGGCTGCGGCGACCGGGTGCTGGCCACCCCGCTCGGGGTGGACGACGGCTGGTTCGGCGCGACCGCGATGCCCGCGGCCGAGCTGGCCGCCCGCGGCCTGCCCGAGCGCTACCTGCTCTTCGTCGGCAGCGTCGAGCCGCGCAAGGGACTGCCGGCGCTGCTGTCCGCGCTGCGGCTGCTGCACGACTCCGACCGCCGGATGGACCCGGGCACGCCGCCGCTGGTGCTGGCCGGACCGCCCGGCTGGGGCCCGGCGCTGGAGACCGCGGCGCTGCCGCCCGGCGCGGTGGTGTCCGCCGGCTACCTCGACACCGCCGACCTGCGCCGGCTGGTGGCCGGGGCGGCGCTGCTGGCGTACCCGTCGGTGTACGAGGGCTTCGGGCTGCCGCCGCTGGAGGCGTTCGCGACCGGGGTGCCGGTGGTGGCCAGCGACCTGCCGGTGGTCCGCGAGGTGACCGGCGAGCTGGCCGCGCTCGCGCCGGTCGGCGACGCCGCGGCGCTGGCCGCGGCGGTGCGGGCGACGCTGGCCGACCCGGGCGACCCGGCCCCCCGCCGGGACCGGGCGCGCGGGTTCACCTGGGCCGCCTGCGCGGCCCGCACCGCCGAGGCGTACCGGCTGGCGGTGGCCGGGTGACCGCCGCAGCTCAACCGGCGACCGGCGCCGGGTAGGGTCGGCCCGCGTGAGGGTGCTGGCGTTCGGGACGTACGACGTCCGATCGCACCCCCGGATGGGCGTGCTGATCGAGGGTCTGCGCGCCAGCGGCGACGAGGTCGTCGAGGTCAACATCCCGCTGGGACTCGACACCGCCAACCGGGTGGCGATGCTGCGCCAGCCGTGGCGGCTGCCGGCCGGCGCGTTCCGGCTGGCCCGCTGCTGGGTGCTGCTCGCGGTCCGCGGGCGGCGGGCGTACCGGCGGCAGGCCGCCGGACGCCGTGCTGGTCGGCTACCTCGGCCACTTCGACGTGCAGCTGGCCCGGCTGCTGTTCCGGCGGACCACGATCGTGCTCGACCACCTCATCTTCGCCGCCGACACCGCCGTCGACCGGCGGCTGTCCAGCGCGGCTGAAGATGCGGCTGCTGACGCGCTGGACCGCCGGCGCCCTGCGCAGCGCCGACCTGGTCCTGCTCGACAGCGCCGAGCACGCCGAGCTGGTGCCGGCCGAGCTGGCCGACCGGGCGCTGGTGGTGCCGGTCGGCGCGCCGGCCGCCTGGTTCGACGCCGGGTCGGCGGCCGGCCCGCGCACCGACCGGACGTCCTGCGGGTGGCGTTCTTCGGGCTGTTCACCCCGCTGCAGGGGACCCCGACGATCGGCCGGGCGCTCGGCCTGCTCGCGGACGACCCGACAGGTGCGGGCGATGGTGATCGGCGCGGGCCAGGACCGGGCCGAGACCCGCCGGCTGGCCCGGGCCAACCCGGCGGTGCAGTGGGTCGACTGGGTCGAGCCGGCCGAGCTGCCGCCGTGGTCGCCGCCCACGACGTCTGCCTCGGCATCTTCGGCGTCGGACCGAAGGCGCTGCGGGTGGTGCCGAACAAGGTCTACCAGGGCGCGGCCGCCGGCTGCGCGGTCGTCACCTCGGACACCCGGCCGCAGCGGGAGGCGCTCGGCGACGCCGCGCGTGTTCATCCGACCGGGCGACGCCAAGGCACTGGCCGCCGCGCTGCGGGCGCTGGCCGGACGGACGCGACCGGCGCTGGCCAAGCTGCGGGCCGCGGCCCGGGACCGGGCCCGCGAGCGGTTCGCCCGGGCCGCGGTCGTGGTCACGCGCGCTGCGCGAGCGCCTCGGCGCGCCGGTGTCGCCGCTAGGTACCGAGCGATGACCGCCCGCCGCTGCCGCCGCTGGCCCCGCGGGCCTGGCTGCGCTGGGACCTGGTCGACCGGCTGGTCGCCGAACTGCGCGCCGGAGACGGTCCTGGAGATCGGCTGCGGCCAGGGCTCGTGGGCGCCCGGCTGGCCCGGCATGGCGGACTACCTCGCGGTCGAGCCGGACCCGACCTCGTACGCGGTGGCCGCGCGCGAGGCATCGCCGCCTGCGGCGGCACCGTGCTGCCGGCCGACCACACCGGCGTGCCGCGCCGGCGCCGGTACGACCTGGTCTGCGCGTTCGAGGTGCTCGAGCACCTCGCCGACGACGCCGCCGCGCTGGCCGACTGGGTGCCGCTGGTCCGGCCCGGCGGGCACCTGATGCTCTCGGTGCCGGCGTTCGCCCGGAGCGGTTCGGCCCGATGGACACCAGGGTCGGCCACTTCCGCCGGTACGACCCGGACCAGCTGGCCGCGCGGCTGGCCGGCGCCGGGCTGGTCGAGCCGCGGATACAGGTCTACGGCTGGCCGCTCGGGCTACGCGCTGGAGGCGGTCCGCAACCGGATGGACGCCCGGCACCTCGCCGCGGCCGGCGGCGACCCGACGCCGGCGGACCGGACCGCCGCGAGCGGGCGGCACCAGCAGCCCGGCGGCGGCCCGGTCGGGCGCGGGATCGAGCTGGCCACGCTGCCGTTCCGCTACCTGCAACGGTTGGCCCCGGAGCGCGGCACCGGCCTCGTCGCCGTGGCCACCCGCCCGGCCTGACTATCCGCTGCGGGTGGGCTGGCCGGGCTCGTCCGCGTCCGCGGCCGGTTCGGGCGCGTGCGGGACTCCCCGGCCCAGCACCACCCCGATCAGCGCGGCGGCCACGTCGGCCAGCGTGAGCAGCAGCCGGGAGAGGACCGCGATGGTCAGCGCCGCGGCCGTGCCGCCCGGCAGCAGCGAGGCCAGCGCGAGGGTGAGCACGGCCTCCCGGGTGCCGGCGCCGGTCGGCACGACGACGACGAGGAACCCGGCGCACCACGCGGCCGCGAACGCGCCGGTGGCCGGCAGCAGCAGACCGCCGGGGTCGGCGCCGAGACTCCAGCCGAGCAGGGTGATCTGCAGGCCGTAGGCGAGCCAGGTGCCGAGCAGGCTCAGCACGGCGATCCCGACGCCGGTCCAGGAGAACGTGACGTCCAGCGGCGGCCGGCGCAGCACCCGGAACACCAGGTTGCAGAGCCAGGTGAGCACCGGTGGGGTCAGGCAGGCCAGGCCGAGCGGGACGAGCAGCGGGCTCCAGTGCAGCCAGCGCGGCGCGCCGTCGGACAGCAGCTCGGGCAGCGCCAGCAGTGCCACCAGCAGGCCGACACCGAGCGTGACGAGGTTGAGGACGATCCCGGCGGACGCGGCCCGCTTGCGCGGCACCCCGTAGTCGTGGGCCAGCTCGGTCTGCGCGAGCACCGCCCAGATGCTGGAGCCGGGCAGGTACTTGGCGAGCTGGCCCAGGAACAGCACCCGGGTGGCGGCCCGCACCGGAAGCGGGCTGCCCAGGTCGGCCAGCAGCGCCCGCCAGGCCAGCATGCTCGCCACCAGCCCGAGCAGGCAGTACCCGAACGCCCCGACCGCCGCGGCCGGGGAGACCTGGTCGAGCAGCGGGCGCACCTCGTCCCACCGCCGCGCCAGGGCCAGGCCGAGCGCGGCCAGCACGGCGGCGGTGAGCACCATCCGCGCGATCCGCAGCACGGGCCGGACGCTACCGCCGGTGGCCATGCCGCGACGCCGGTAGGGTCCGGCCGTGCGGGTGGGCGTGCTGGTCGAGCAGGTGCTGGCGCCGGTGCCCGGCGGCACCGGGCGGTACGCGCGGGAGCTGGCCCGCGCGCTCGCCGCGACGGCGCCGGCCGGGGGCAGCGTGACCGGCTGGGCGGCGTGGCACCGCGACGCCGGCCCGGCCCTGATCGACGGGCGTGTTCGGCCCGCGCCGGCTGCCGCTGCCGCGCCGCGGCCTGGTCGCGGCCTGGGAGCGCGGCGTCGGCCCCGGGCTGCCGGGCGTGGACGTGGTGCACGCGCCGACCCCGCTGGCCCCGCCGCGGCGGCGCACGCCGCTGGTGGTGACCGTGCACGACGCGGTGCCGTGGACCCACCCGGGCACGCTGACCCCGCGCGGCGTGGCCTGGCACCGGGCCGCGATCGGTGCCGCCGCCCGGCACGCCGACCGGATCGTGGTCCCGACCGCCGCGGTCGCCGTCGAGCTGGCCGGGCACGTGCCGGAGCTGCCGACGGAGCGGGTCGTCGTGGTCGGCGAGGGGGTGGCCGACGAGCTGCGCGAGCCGCCGGCGGACGCCGACCGGCGGGCGGCCCGGCTCGGCCTGCCCGACGCGTACCTGCTCAGCCTGGCCACGCTGGAGCCGCGCAAGGGGCTGGACGTGCTGCTGGCCGCGCTGGCCGACCCGAAGGCGCCGGACCTGCCCTTGCTGCTGGTCGGACAGCCCGGCTGGGGCGGGGTCGACCCGGCGACCATGGCCCGCGAGCTCGGGCTGCCGGCCGACCGGGTCCGCACTCTCGGCCGGATCTCCGACCAGGACCTCGCGGTGGTGCTGCACCGGGCGGCCGCGCTGGCCGCGCCGAGCCGGGCGGAGGGGTTCGGGCTGCCGCCGCTGGAGGCGATGGCGGCCGGCGTGCCCGTGGTCGTCTCGGACGCGCCGGCGCTGGTCGAGGTGACCGGCGGCGCGGCGCTGGTCGCTGCTCGGGACGACCCGGCCGCGCTGGCCGGGGCGCTCGCCGAGGCGGTCGATCCGAGCGGGCGGGCGGAGCGGATCGCCGCCGGTCGGCGGCGGGCAGGTCACTACTCGTGGTCCGCGGCCGCACGCGAGCTGTGGCGGCTCTACTCCACCTGGGGACATGAGGGCCCGTCGTGACGGACAGTGGCGTCGGCGGGCGTACGCTGTGCAACGGCGGGGCCGACGGGGTATCCGCCGGGACGAAGTACCACCGCCGAGCAGACAGCAGGAGCCGACTCGTGTCAGGACGCGCGCCCCGCGTGCTCGTCGATGCGACGGCCGTCCCCGCCGACCGCGGTGGAGTAGGGCGGTACGTCGACGGACTGATCGCCGCGCTGGACGCCGCGCAGGCCGACTTCGCGGTCGTCTGCCAGCGCGCCGACGCCGAGCGGTACGCCCGGATGGCGCCGGGCGCGACGATGGTGCCCGGACCGGCCGCGATCGCGCACCGCCCGGCCCGGCTGGCCTGGGAGCAGACCGGCCTGCCGCTGGTCGCCCAGCAGGTCAACGCCGACGTCATCCACTCGCCGCACTACACGATGCCGCTGCGGGCGGGCCGGCCGGTCGTCGTGACCATCCACGACGCGACGTTCTTCACCGAGCCGGACGTGCACACCTCGGTCAAGGGGCCGTTCTTCCGGTCGGCGATCCGGACCGCGCTGCACCGCGCGGCCCGCTGCATCGTCCCGTCCAAGGCGACCCGCGACGAGCTGATCCGGGTGCTCGACGCCGACCCGACCCGGATCGACGTCGCGTACCACGGCGTCGACCAGACGACGTTCCACGCGCCCAGCGACGACCGAGCGGCAGCGGGTGCAGGCCCGGCTCGGCCTGCGGCGACCGGCCGTACGTCGCCTTCCTCGGCATGCTCGAGCCGCGCAAGAACGTGCCGTCGCTGGTCCGCGGCTGGGTGAAGGCCGTGCAGGACCGGCCCGAGCCGCCCGCGCTGGTGCTGGCCGGCGGGGCCGGCTGGGACGACGAGGTCGACCTGGCCATCACCGAGGTGCCGAGCCATCTGCGGGTGCTGCGGCCGGGCTACCTGCAGTTCTCCGACCTGCGCGGGTTCCTCGGCGGCGCGACCGTCGTCGCCTACCCGTCGCACGGCGAGGGCTTCGGCCTGCCGGTGCTGGAGGCGATGGCCTGCGGCGCGCGCGGTGCTGACCACCCGCGGCTGTCGCTGCCCGAGGTCGGCGGCGACGCGGTCGCCTACACCGAGCGGCGACCCCGACTCGATCGCGACCGCGCTGGCCGCGCTGCTGGACGACCCGCAGCGGCGGCAGGCGCTCGGCGAGGCGGCGGTCCGCCGGGCGGCCGAGTTCACCTGGGCGGCCAGCGCCGAGGCGCACCTGGCCGCGTACGCCCGCGCCGCCGGGCTGCCCGGCTGAGCCAACCTCCCACCACCGCCCCTGCGCCCACCCGGCCGCCGCTCGGCTCGGCCGCGCAGCGAAGCGCCCGGACCCGAAGTCGGCCCGGCGTCGGACGATCCGGCCCTGAACAGGCAACGGCCGGGTCCCGCGAGGGACCCGGCCGGGCGACCTGTTCGGCTAGTTGCCGAGGCGGACCCAGGCGACCGTCCACGGGAACGGCTTGGAGACCGCCCGGACCGTGCCGACCTGGGACAGGAACCGCACGAAGCTGCGGGTCGACCAGTGGTTGAAGTGGCCCGGCGTGTTGCCGAGGTCCTTCACGTACCGGCCGGTGAGGAGGTTGCAGCCGCGGAAGATCGGCTCCCGCGGGAACCGAGACGAGCAGGTGCTCGGAGGTCACCCGGGCCAGCTCGCGCAGGCCCTTCTCCGGGTCGCTGAGATGCTCGAGCACCTCGACGCACACGGTCAGGTCGAACTCGTCGTCCCGGAACGGCTGCTTCTCCGCGTCGGCGTGCAGGTAGCGCGGGCCCGGCCGGGTCTTCCACTCCGCCCGCAGCCCCGAGTCGGGCAGGTCGATCGCGGTCGCGTCCCCGAACCGCTCGTACAGCCGCATCGAGATGACGCCCTCGCCGGCGCCGACCTCGAGCGGGCGCTTCGGCGGCGCCTCGCTGTTGCCGATGTGCTCCAGGAAGTCGTCCAGGCGGGCCACCCAGCGCTCGGTGAGGAACCGGATCGCCGGGTTCTTCGCCACGTACTTGTTCGTGTGGTTGCCGATGACGACGCCAGGACTCTCAGCGCTGCGGGCCGGGCCCGGTCCCGGGGTGCCCGCGGTGGAGCCGTTGACGGTGGACATGGCACGCCCCTCAATCCTCATAGCCAGCTCGTGTCCGGGCCTCGCGGCTCCGGACTCCCGCGGGCGGATACGCTACCGCAGTGAGCGAGTCGTGAAGATTCCCCGGTCCGTCACCCGGTCGGCCCGCATCGCCATCGCCCTTACCGCGCTGGCGCTTCTCGTGTTCACCATCGCCCGCCAGCGCGAGGCGGTGGTCGACGCGCTGCACCGGATGGGCCCGGGGTGGTTCGCCGCGTCCCTGCTCGCCGCGATCATCGGGCTCGGGTTCACCAGCTTCGCCTGGCGCACGATCATGGCCGACCTCGGCAGCCCGCTGCCGGTCGCGGCCGGGATGCGGGTGTTCTACCTCGCCCAGATCGGCAAATACCTGCCCGGTGCGGTCTGGCCGTTCGTCGCCCAGATGGAGCTGGGCAAGGCGCTCGGCGTTCCTCGGCAGCGCAGCGCGGTCGGCGGCCTGCTGTTCGTCGGCCTGCACTGCGCGACCGGGCTGCTGGTGGCCTCGGCGACGCTGCCGTTCGCCAGCCCGGCCGCGGCCGAGCACTACTGGTGGGTGCTCGCGCTGACCCCGGTGCTGCTGGTCGTGCTGCACCCGCGGGTGCTCTCGCCGCTGCTGGACCGGGTGTTCTGGATCCTGCGCCGGCCGCCGCTCGACCGGCCGCTCACGCTCGCCAACACCGTGCGGGCCTGCGGGTTCCTGCTGGTGACCTGGCTGTTCTACGGGCTGTCGCTGCTGGCGCTGGCCCGGCCGCTCGGCCTGACCGGGGCCGGCTCGCTGGCCCTGGCCACCGGGGCGTACGCGCTGGCCTGGTCGGCCGGCGTCATGGTGCTCGGGCTGGTGCCGGCCGGGATCGGCGTGCGCGAGGTCATCCTCGCCGCGATCCTGCTGCCGTTCCTGCCGGCCGGCGAGGCGACCGCGGTGGTGGCGACCTCGCGGGTGGTGCAGACCCTCGGCGACGCGCTGTGGGCGCTGTTCGCCGGGATCGCGCTGCGCGGGCCGATGCGCCGGGCCGAGCAGCGGCTGCGGGTCGACCAGCCGGCCGACGCCGGCGGGACCGACTCGTCTGCCGGCCCCGCCGGCGGCGCCTCCGCAGCCGGCGGCCCGACCGGTGCCGCCGCGGGGCGCGAGCCGGGCGGCTCCGGCGACCGGTGCCGCCGCCGGGCGCGCCGCCGGCCCGGCCCCGGCCCGGCGCGAGGGCGACTGACGGACCGGCCGGTACGGCACGATGGGCTATCGTTCCTCGCCGTCCCGACCGCTGAGGAGGGTGTGACCCGTGCCGGACCGTGCGCCGGAGCTTGGCGTCGTCGTCGTCACGTACTCGCCGGGTCACCACCTGGACACGTTCCTCGACACGCTCGAGAAGGCGACCACCCGCGCGCTCGGCGTGGTGCTCGCCGACAACGGATCGACCGACGGCGCGCCCGAGCGGGCGGCCGAGCGGCCGGGCGTCGACGCTGCTGCGCACCGGGTCCAACCTCGGCTACGGCCGGGCCGCCAACCTCGGCGTGCCGCAGGCGCCGGGCGACTGGGTGGTGATCGCCAACCCGGACCTGACCTGGGAGCCGGGCGCGCTGGACACGCTGCTGGAGGCGGTCGAGCGGTGGCCGTCGGCCGGCGTGCTCGGCCCGGCGATCCTGTCCCCGGACGGCACGCTCTACCCGTCGGCCCGGCAGCTGCCCTCGCTCGGCCGGGGCATCGGGCACGCGCTGTGCGGCTGGTGGTGGCCGTCGAACCCGTGGACCGCGGCGTACCGGCGGGAGCGCGGGGTGCCGACCGAGCGGCTGGCCGGCTGGCTGTCCGGCTCCTGCATGCTCGTCCGGCGGGCGGCGTTCGACGCGGTCGGCGGCTTCGACCCGGCGTACTTCATGTACTTCGAGGATCTCGACCTCTGCGAGCGGATCGGCCGGGCCGGCTGGCAGAACGTGTACGTGCCGACCGCGGTGGTCTGTCACGAGGGCGGCGCGTCGACCTCGAAGGACCCGCGGACGATGGCCGACGCGCACCACGCCAGCGCCTGGCGCTACCTGTCCCGCCGGTACGCCGGGCCGCGCTGGCTGCCGGTGCGGGTGGTGCTGCGGGCCGGGCCTGGCCGCCCGGGCCGCGCTGGCCCGGCGGGTGCCCGCGGTCGCCGCCGGCGCCAAGCCCGACGCCGGACGCCGGCCCGAAGCCGACCCGCTGACCCGGCTACGCTCGGACCACGACGCCGACTGCCGAGGAGGGGCCATCGACGCGATCGTGCTGGTGGGCGGCCAGGGCACCCGGCTGCGCCCGCTGACGCTGAGCGCGCCCAAGCCGATGCTGCCCACGGCCGGCGTGCCGTTCCTGACCCACCTGTTCAGCCGGGTCAAGGCGGCCGGCGTGCGCCGGGTGGTGCTGTCCACCTCATACCGGGCGGAGGTGTTCGCGGACCACTTCGGCACCGGCGCCGACGCTCGGACTCGAGCTGGAGTACGTCACCGAGGACACGCCGCTCGGCACCGGCGGCGGGATCCGCAACGTGCTCGACCGGGTCCGCTCCGACGACGTGCTGGTCTTCAACGGCGACGTGCTGTCCGGGGTCGACCTGACCAAGCTGGTCGAGACGCACCGGGCCGGCGACGCCGACGTGACCCTGCACCTGACCAGGGTCGAGGACCCGCGGGCGTTCGGGTCGGTGCCGACCGACGCCGACGGGCGGGTGCAGGCGTTCCTGGAGAAGTCGCCGGAGCCGGTCACCGACCAGGTCAACGCCGGCTGCTACGTGTTCCGCCGGTCGGTGCTGGAGACGATCCCGACCGGGCGGCCGGTCTCGGTCGAGCGGGAGACCTTCCCGGGGCTGCTGGCCGCCGGCGCGGTCGTGCTCGGGTACGTCGACTCGACGTACTGGCTGGATCTCGGCACGCCGGCCACGTTCGTGCGCGGCTGCGCCGACCTGGTGCTCGGGATCGCGCCGACCGCGGCGCTGCCGGGCGAGCCGGGCCAGGCGGTGGTGCTGCCCGGCGCGGCGGTCGCGCCGGACGCGGCGCTCGTCGGCGGGTCGACCGTCGGCGCGGGCTGCACGGTCGGCGCCGGCGCCCGGCTGGACGCGGCGGTGCTGTTCGACGGCGCCCGGGTGCACGACGGGGCCGTGGTGACCCGGTCGGTGGTCGGCCGCGGCGCGGTCGTCGGCCCGGGCTGCGTGGTCGAGGACGCGGTGCTCGGCGACGGGGTCGAGCTCGGCGGCCGCAACGAGCTGCGGGCCGGCGCCCGGGTCTGGCCCGGGGTCCGGCTCGGCGAGGCCGCGGTCCGCTTCTCCTCCGACGTCTGAGGCGGACGCGAGTAGCCGAGATGACCGCTGTCGAGGTCGGGACCGCCTCGACCGTCTGGCGGGCCGGGCGGCCGGTCGACATCCGGGGCACGCTCTGGACGCTGGTCCGCGGCCGCAGCGACCGCGCCCACCGCATCGCCGACGGGATGTTCTGGCGGGCGGCGCTGACCCCGGCCGGGCCGGCCACGGTGGCGCTGCGGCAGGCCGGCGGCGGCGAGGTGCACGCGACCGCCTGGGGCCCGGGCGCGGAGTGGACGATCGCCTCGGTGCCGGACCTGCTCGGCGCGCGGGACTCCGAGGACGGGTTCGTGCCGCGGCACCGGCGGCTGGCCGACGTGCACCGGCTGCACCCGGGCCTGCGGATCCCGCGCACCGGGCTGGTGCTGGACTCGGTGATCCCGGCGATCTTCGAGCAGAAGGTCACCGGGAAGCAGGCGCACGAGGCGTGGCGGTTCGTGCTCCAGCGGTACGGGACGCCGGCGCCGGGGCCGGCGCCGGCCGGGATGCGGGTGCCGCCGCCACCGGCCCGGCTGCTCGACGTCCCGACCTGGGACTGGCACCGGGCCGGGGTCGGCATCGACCGGCAGCGGGCCATCCGGGCGGCGGCGACCGTCGCGCCCCGGCTGGAGGAGTGCGTCGACCTGGCCCCGGCGGCCGCGCTGGACCGGCTGCGAATGGTGCCCGGCATCGGGGTGTGGACCGCGGCCGAGACCGCCCAGCGCGCGCTCGGCGACGCGGACGCCCCCTCGGTCGGCGACTTCCACATCCCCGGCCTGGTCGGGCACTTCCTCATCGGCCGGCCGGGTCGACGACGACGGCATGCTGGAGCTGCTGGCGGAGTGGCCGGGGCACCGGCACCGGGTGGTCCGGCTGATCGAGCTGTCCGGCGTCGGCAAGCCCCGGTACGGGCCGCGGTTCGCCCCGATCGACTACCGGGCGTTCTAGGCCGCCGGTAGGCCCGCAGCACCGCGTCGGCGAGCGGCGGCCAGGCGTCCTTGGCCCACTGCTCGAACTCGGTGTCGGTGAGCACGACCAGCCCCAGCCGGGCCACCGGGTCGACCCAGAGGAACGTGCCGGACCGGCCGAAGTGCCCGTACGTCGTCGGCGCGTTGCCGGACGCCGGTCCAGTGCGGCGACTTCGAGTCGCGGATCTCGACGCCGAGGCCCCAGTCGTTGTGCGGCTGCCGGCCGTACCCGGGCACCACCCCGGACAGCCCGGGG
Source organism: uncultured Actinomycetota bacterium (assembly GCA_963770145.1). Lineage (GTDB taxonomy): Bacteria > Actinomycetota > Actinomycetes > Mycobacteriales > CADCTP01 > CADCTP01. Next base: position 332,051 of record CAVYOJ010000016.1, read on the forward strand.
AACTGCACGGTGGCCAGCTCGGCCACGGTCGTCGGGTGCAGCAGCCGGCCCGGGTGCAGCAGCTCGGCCGCGACCAGCGCGAGGTCGCCGACGCTGGACTCGCCGCCCCGGTGCGGCGGGCCGACCAGCGCGGTCGCGGCCAGGCCGAGCGGCTCGCACAGCGCCTGGCGCAGGTAGTCCGCGCAGGCGATCCCGGTCACCGCGGCCAGGTGGTCGCCGAGCAGGTCGAAGCCGGCGTTGGAGTAGATCCGCCGGGTGCCGGGCTTGGCCACCGCGATGTCCTTGTCCGGCGCGATCCCGGACGCGTGGCTGAGCAGGTGCCGGACGGTCGAGCCAGGTGGCCCGACCGGGTCGTCCAGGCCGAGCGCGCCCTCCTCGACCGCGACCAGCACCGACAGCGCCACCAGCGGCTTGGTCACGCTGGCCAGCGGGAAGACCTTGTCCTGCGGCCCGTACGTGTCCAGCACGGTGCCGTCCGGGCCGACGACGGCCGCCGCGGCCGCGCCGACCGGCCAGCTCCCGACCGGGTCGAGCACCCCCATCAGCCCCGCCCTCCCAGCCGGGCCAGGCCCCGGGCCAGCAGCGCCGGCAGGTCGGGCACGACGCCGTCCGGCAGCGCGCCGACCGGGAACCAGGCCAGGTCCTCGGACTCCTCGCTGCGCACCGGCTGCGCCCCCGGCGGCGCCACGGCCAGGTACGTCACGTCCAGGTGCCGGGTCGGGATGCCGAGCGAGCAGGTGACCGGGTGCGCGCTGAGATAGATCGGGTCGGGGTCGAGGACCAGGCCGTCGATCCCGCTCTCCTCGGCCGCCTCCCGGGTCGCCGCGGCCAGCACGGTGTCGTCCTCCGGCTCGATGTGGCCGCCGAGGTTGACCCAGGCGCCGATCCGCTTGTGCAGGGTGAGCAGCACGTGCTCGCCGGTGGCGTCCAGGACCAGCGTGCTGGCGGTGAGGTGGCCGGGTCGGCAGGCCCGGCGGGTCGCGTCCGGGCGGGCCAGCAGGAACGACAGCAGCGCCTGGCCGAGCGACTCCTGGGCCGGGTCCTGGTCGTGCCAGCCGGCCAGCAGCCCGACCGCGTCGGCGTGCACCGGCGGCGCCGGCTCGTCCACATCGGACAGTGCCGCGCGCCGGCCCTCCTCGACCGCCTCGGCGGTGCCGAGCCGGAACAGGTCATCCGCGGACGGCCGCAGCAGCGGCCCGGGCGCCCCGCGGATCGTCCACAGGGGACAGTCCGCGGACGACGGCGACCGGCACGGCGGTGAGCTTGCCCTTGGCCAGCTCGGCCGCGGCGGCCAGCTCGTCGGCGACCGCGACCTCGGTCATCTCCAGCCGCAGGCCGTGCGTGTCGGTCGCGCCGCGCAGGTCCTCGACCGCGCGGACGCCGGCGGCGCCGATCGCGACGTCGACCACGCCGGTGCGCCAGGGGCGGCCCATCGTGTCGCTGACCACGACCGCGACGGTCCTGCCCAGCGCCGACTTCAGCTCGTCCCGCAGCGCCCGGGCCGAGGCGTCCGGGTCGACCGGCAGCAGGGCCAGCTCGCCGGACCGCACGTTGCTGGCGTCCACGCCGGCGGCGGCGAGCACCAGGCCCTGCGGCGTCTCCACGATCCGGGTCCGGCCCCGGGCGGCGACGACCCGGACGGTCTCCGCGTCGATCGCCCGCTGCCGGGCCGCCTCCCGGCCCGCCGGGTCGGCCGGCGCCGGCACCAGCCGTCCCTCCACTTTGGACACCGCCTTGGAGGTGACCACGACGACGTCGCCGTCCTCGATCCAGGGCGCCGCCGCGGCGATCGCCGCCGGCCAGGTCGTCGCCCGGGCCGGAAGTCCGGCAACCCCGGCACCGGGATCACCCGCAGCTCCGCCGAGCTCGGCCCCCGGCTCAGACACCGGCGAGCGCCAGGGCGGCGCGGGCCATCTCGGCGGTCGCGGCCTCGTCGGTCATCATCAGCGGCACGGCCCGGACCCGCACGCCGGGCACCTCGGCGCCGGCGTCCGCGGTGTCCACCAGCCAGCCGTCGAGCACGCCGTCGGCCCAGGCGCGGGAGCCGTACCAGCGGCCGACCGCCTCGGCCGAGGTCGCCACCCCGATCGCGGTCAGGCAGGCGTCGGCCATCCCGCGCACCGGTGCGCCGCCGACGATCGGCGAGAGCCCGACCACCTGGCCCGGCGCGGACCGGACCGCGTCCCGGACGCCCGGCACGTCCAGCACCGTGCCCACGCTCACCACCGGGTTGCTCGGCGCGAACAGGACCGCGTCGGCGGCGGCGAGCGCGTCGAGCACGCCCGGTGCCGGCTTGGCCCCGTCGACGCCGACCTGGACGAACCCGTACGCCGGCAGCGCGGCCCGGTGCCGCACCCACCACTCCTGGAAGTGGATCGCCTGCCGGCCCTGGCCGTCGTCGCGGTCGACCAGCACGTGCGTCTCGACCCGGTCGTCGCTCATCGGCAGCAGCCGCACGCCCGGCTGCCAGCGGGCGCAGAGCGCCTCGGTGACCGCGGACAGCGGGTAGCCGGCGTCGAGCATGCGGGTGCGCACCAGGTGGGTGGCGAGGTCGAGGTCGCCGAGCCCGAACCAGGCCGGGTCGGCGCCGTACGCGGCCAGCTCGTCCTTGACCCGCCAGGTCTCGCCGGCCCGGCCCCAGCCGCGGGCGGGGTCGATGCCGCCGCCGAGGGTGTACATCACGGTGTCGAGGTCCGGGCAGATCCGCAGGCCGTGCAGGGTCACGTCGTCGCCGGTGTTGACCAGCGCGGTGATCTCGGCGCCCGGCACCGCGGCCCGCACACCGCGCAGGAACCGGGCTCCGCCGATGCCCCCAGCCACCACGACCAGCCGCACGGTCTCATCCTCCCACCCAGTCCGACCCCCGCTCGCGGGACCAGGCGCCCCCGCACCGCCTGCGTCGGCACGCCCGGGTCCCGGCCTGCGGCGGATCGGCGGGGGGGGTGGGCGCGGGGCGGGAGAGGGACTGCGGCAGACTTCGGCATCGTCGCGATCGGGGCGCTCCGGGCGGGGTCGGCGTGTTGGAGCGACACGCCGCGAGATCGGAGTCGGATGCGGCCGAACATGATCGTGTAGCAGATCACGGCTTGACTGTGCGGTAGCGACACGGGTGTACTTACACCGGTGTGATTCCCGGGTCGGAAGGGAACGCACCGACACGGGGTGTGGGTCGAGTGGTGGGAAAGGGGCCCCGATGAGCGAGCCCATGTACGAGGAGGGGTCCGTGTTCGCGGGGTTCTTCGGCATGCCCGAGGAGCCCGGCTGGCAGGAGCGGGCGCTGTGCGCGCAGACCGACCCGGAGGCGTTCTTCCCGGAGAAGGGCGGCTCCACCAGGGAGGCCAAGCGCATCTGCACGACCTGTGAGGTCCGGGCCGAGTGCCTGGAATACGCGCTGGAGCACGACGAGCGGTTCGGCATCTGGGGCGGGCTGTCCGAGCGGGAGCGCCGCCGGCTCAAGCGCCGCGCGGTCTAGCGAAGGGGCGTTCGCCGCGCCTACTCCACCCAGATCAGGTAGAGCGGACACGGTTCGGCCCGGGGCGGCTCCCGGGTGATCACCCAGCGATACCAGTCGTGCTCGGAGCAGATGGTGACGGCCACGTCCCCGTCCGCGTCCAGGTAGGGCTCGCTCACCGCGCGCCGGTGCCGGATCGGCCCGCCCGGCTGCACGACGACCACCCGGCGCCCGGCCAGGTCGGGCACGTCGCCGGCCCGCCGGGGCGGCCGCTCCGGCGGCACGTCCGGGGTGACCAGCCGCTCGAAGACGCCGGACGGCGGCGTCGTCCGCGGGCACGGCCTCGACCTGCTCGCCCTGCTCGACCCAGACCCGGTCCAGCCGGTAGGGCGAGGTCCGCACCGGCTCCTTCCGGATCCGCGAGCGGTACCAGTCGTGCTCGCTGACCACGTCGACGTAGAGCTCGCCGTCCTCGGCCCCGTACGGCTCGCTGACCGCGCGCACGTCGTACCGGAAGGCGCCCGGCGGCTCGGCCAGCACCACCCGCCGGTCGGAGAGCTTGTCGGCGCCGCCGGCCGGCAGCGGGCGCCAGCCGGGCGGGACCGTCAGGTACCACTCCGAACCGCCCACGCCTGACCATAACCCGGCCGGGCGACGCGCGGTCGCCCGGCCGGGTCGGTGCGACTACGCTGCCACGGGCTCGGGCTCGGCCACCACCGACAGCGGGGTGGCGACGTCCTCCAGCGACTTGCCCTCCGCGTCGACGCCGAGGAAGACCTCGACCAACCCGCCGATCGACCATCACCGCGGCGCCGATGAGGTAGCCGATGCGTGAGCATCGTGTGGTTGGTCCCGTCGCCGATGAGCTGGCCGTAGAACCACGGGCCGAAGGCGCCGAAGCACTGCGCGATCGCGAAGAACAGGGCGATCGCCTGGGCCCGGATCTCCATCGGGAAGATCTCGCTCACGGTCAGGTACGCCGCGCTCGCGCCGCAGGACGCGAAGAAGAAGATGATGCACCAGGCCAGCGTCTGGGTGTACGCGTTGAGCCAGCCGGCCTGGAACATCGCGGCCGAGATCGGCCAGCAGCACGCCGGAGAGCAGGTAGGTCCCGGCGATCATCTTCCGCCGCCCGACCGTGTCGAACAGCTTGCCCAGGGTCAGCGGGCCGACCAGGTTGCCGACCGCGAACGCGATGAGGAACGCCGGCGCCCACGACTCCGAGATCCCGTACACCTTGGTGAGCACCAGCGTGTACGTGAAGAAGATCGCGTTGTAGAGGAACGACTGCGTGATCATCAGCGTGGCGCCGAGGATCGTGCGCTTGCGGTGCTGCTGGAACAGCACCCTGGCCAGGTGCAGGAAGCGCACCGGCGGCTGCGGGTGGATCTCGATGGCGCGCTCTTCGGGCACGTCCTCGAGCGTCTGGCCGGACCGGCGCACCTCGTCCTCGATGATGCGGATGTTGTCCTCGGCCTCCTCCTCGCGGCCGTGGATGACGAGCCACCGCGGGCTCTCCGGCAGGTTCTTGCGCAGGCGCCAGATGCACAGGCCGATCGCCGGGCCGACGAGGAAGCCGAGCCGCCAGGCGATGCTGTGGTCGAGCGTGTTGAGCAGGAGCAGCTGGACCAGGGTGCCGAGGATGGCGCCGCCCCAGTACGTCCCGTTGATCGCGATGTCGACGCGGCCGCGGTAGCGGGCCGGCATCATCTCGTCGATCGCCGAGTTGATCGCCGCGTACTCGCCGCCGATGCCCATGCCGGCGACGAACCGGGTCAGGAAGAGGAAGCTGATCGCGACCGAGGTGTTGCCCCAGGTCAGCGCCGTCGCCGCGTTGCCGGCGAGGTAGACGCCGAGGGTGACGATGAACAGGTTCTTGCGGCCGAGCTGGTCGGACAGCTTGCCGAAGAACAGCGCGCCGAACACCTCGCCGAGCAGGTAGACGGTGGCGATGAGGCCGACGGCGCCGGAGCTGAGCCCGAGCGTGTCGTTGTCGCTGAGCACCGCCCCGATCGCGCTGGCGATCGTGATCTCCAGGCCGTCGAGCACCCAGGCGATCCCCAGCGCGAGCACCATTCTGGTGTGGAACGGCGCCCAGGACAGCCGGTCGATGCGCGCGGGGATCAGGCTGCGCACCGAGGGTTCGGAGGCTTGGGAGATAGCCACCGGTCTTCCTCCCTGACTTTAGAATGCCTTTACTCATCTCTTGAGAAAGGCTTGCGAGTTCGTACTTCCTCTATCTCGCTGACTACCCACCGAGAAAGCGCGGAAACGACTCGAAGTGAGGAGTGAAATGTGAATCGGAATGGGTAGGAAAGATCTTTGAGTACGTGCGCGAAGGAGGATCCGATGGGTGTCGGGCGGTCGATGCGGGACGCGGTGCGGGCAGCGCGGGACAGCCGGGGCGGCCGGCTCGGGGCCGGCGGGGCGGCCGTCGTCGCGATCGGGGTGCTGCTCGGCTGGCTGGCCGGGCGGCGGTCCGCGGTGCCACCGGTCCGGGCCACCGGCAGCGCCGCCAACCTCCCCGGCTCCGGCCAGAACCAGCCCGTCTAGACCGCTCGCGGCCGCCCGCCCGGTCAGCCGGTGACTATGCGGCGGATCGAGATGATGTCGGTGTAGGTGCGGGCCGGCACCAGGCGTACCTGCGCGCCGGTGAACGGCGCCTCGACGACCATTCCGTGTCCCACGTACATCCCGACGTGCCCGGCGACCGTCGGCGTCCCGTCCGCGCCCGGAATCGTGATCAGGTCACCGGGCTGGATGTCGGCCGGGTTCGGCACCTCGCTGCCGAAGTGCTGCTGGTCCCGCGCCACCCGCGGGATCGCCACCCCGGCGTGCGCGTACGCCTGCTGCGTGAGCGACGAGCAGTCGCACCGCCCCATCACGCTCGGCCCGAACGGGTCCTTGCACGTCCCGCCCCACTGGTACCAGGAGCCGATCTGCGCCACCGCCCACGACATCGCGGTGTCGATGATCTGGTTGCCGGTCATCTCGACCTCGCCCGGCTCGGGCGCCGGGATCGGGCCCTCGCCGGCACCGACCAGCGTCGGCGTGACCGCCCACTCCGAGGCCAGGTCGGTGATCGTCCGGACGTACGCCTGGGTCTCCTGGAACGGCGGCACGCCCTGGTAGCGCAGCACCGCCCCTGGCCCGGCGTTGTACGCGGCGAGCATCAGCTCGGTCCGGTCGCCGGGCACCGCGGCGACCATGTCGGCGACGTGCGCGTCGAACCGGGCCGCCGCCGGGATCGCGTCCTGCATGTCGAAGGGGTCGGCCTTGCCGTCGCCGTTCTCGTCCCGGCCCCAGGCGGCCCAGGTCGCCGGCATGAACTGGGCGATGCCCTTGGCCCCGACCGGGGAGACCGCGGCCTCGTTGAAGTGCGACTCCTGGTAGAGCTGCGCGGCCAGCACGCTCTCGGTGACGAACTGGCTGCCGGCCGCCTGGATCGAGGACTCGACCAGCGCGACGACCTCCTGCGGCACCGGCACGCCGCCCTTGAGCGTGCCGCCGGTGACCCCGCCGGGCGGCACGTCGTTGTTGCTCACGCTGCCGCCGCCGGACAGCGCGGTGAGCAGGAACGCCGCGACCAGCATCAGCGCCACCGGCACCGTGACCGGCGCGCTGAGCAGCAGCGCGATCGCGCCGCGGGAGATCCTCGGCTCCGGCCCGGGTGGCGCCGGTGGCGCGGACGGTCGGCCGAGCCGGGCGTCGCCGGGCGCGATCGGGGGGTGCACGGGGGTCTCCCCCCGAGCGTGCTCACACGTCCGCCAGCAGCCGGGAGACCAGCCAGCGGCCGTCGCTGCCGCGGGTGACGAGCATGTTGAGCACGTCCACGGTGGACGTCGGAGCCTGCGCGCCGGCGGTCGGCCGGACCGTCTGCCGGAACTGCACCCTGGTGTACGCGGTGGTCGCGGTCGGCGCGGGCGCCCCGTCCGGCACGCCGGTGGCCAGCACCGTCACCTCGACGGTCGCCTTCCCGGCCAGCCACTGCCGCCACTGGTAGTCACCGCGGCGCGGGTCGACCGCCATGATCTGCCGGTAGAGGTCCGCGGTCACGTACGGCTTCGCCCGCCCGTACGAGTCGGTGAACGCCTTGTCCCGGCCGGGGCGGGCGTCGTGGCCGTTGGCGGCGACGACGTAGCCGACCGCGGGTGCCTCCTGGGCCGGGCTGAGCCGGAACGACGGCACGGTCGGCTGCGGCGAGACCGGCGCGGTGGTGTCCGGCAGCTGGGTGGACCGCGGGCCGGTCGGCGTCGGCGCGGCGCTGGTCGGGGCGGCGACGGGTCCGGCCGGGGTCTCCGGCCGGTCCCGCATCGGCCCGGCCGCGAGCGCGACGGCGACGAGGACCGGGACGACGAGCACGCCGATCACCCGCCGCGGCGTCCTGGTGGCCCAGTGGACCGCCCAGGACACCAGCCGCAGCAGCCTGATCACGAGCGGCCGCTCCCGTTCCGGGACGACCGGGACGGCCGGGCCGGGTCGAACAGGCGGTAGAGCTCGTCGTCGGCGACCTCGACCCGGACCGGGCTGAGGTAGCCGCGGGCGTCGTCCTCGGGGGCCGGCCGGCCGGGGGCGCCGGCGTCGAACAGGCCCTCGTCCAGCCGCCGGTTGGTGACCCGCAGCGGGCTCGGGACCAGCCGCCGGCGCGGGCTCGGCGGTGGCGAGTGCACCGGCACGCTGTCGCCGACCCGGCGCTGCCCCGCCTCCCGCCGCCGCCGGGCGACCGCGCGCGGAGCCGCCGCTCGCGGCGCCGGCCGGGGCGCGGGCGCCCGAGCCGGTCGGCCCGCGCTTCGGGCCCGTCGTCGGTGGCTGCCGTCGCCTGGCCGGCTGAGCCGCCGCCGGAACCGGCCGCGGCCGCGCCGACCGCGGCTCCGGCGGCGGCCGCGGCGACCCTGCTCCCGCCGCCGTCCAGCCGGGTCGAGGGCACCGAGATCGGCGCCACCACCGCGGCCGGGGCGCCGGCCGCCCGCCGCGGCATGCCGGCCGGCCCGCGGGACTCCTCCCGGCCCAGCACCGCGGCGTGCCCGTCGTCCTCGACGATCGCCGCGTCGAAGCCACGCCGGCGGCCGAAGATCCCGCCGCGCTCGTAGTACGACCGGTCGCCCATCGCCCAGGCCATCCGCCCGGTCGTCACCATCGTGGTGAGCTTCCGGAACGGCCTGGTCAGATACCACATCACGACCGTCACGACGCCGACCAGCACCAGCCGCAGCCAGGCCGGCAGCGCGGTCGACGGGTCGAGGATGGCCGAGTCGACCCGGATCACCAGCAGCACCGCGAGGGTGAACAGGATCCCGTTGATGATCGCCGCGGCGACGACCCGGCCGGCGGCCAGCACGATCCCGCGCAGCGGGAAGAACGCGCCCGCGGTGAGCAGCGCCGGCGCGAAGATCACCGCGAACCGCACCACCAGGTACGCGGCGATCAGGATCAACCCGCCGACCAGCAGGAACGGCGCCATCAGCAGCACGCCCACGTCGGCCAGGATCGACGCCTCCAGCGACGCGCTGCCGTGCCCGGCCACGCACTCGTACGCCGACGGGTCGTCGCTCTTCACCTGCCCGGCCACGTCGCCGAACGTCTTCTGCTTGGCGTCGGTGACCTTCTCGCCGTCCGACTTGGCCTGCTCGGCCTCCTGCCAGCTCAGCGCCTGGGCCTGCAGCAGCGCCGAGCCGTGCTTCTGCGCGCCGGTGCTGTCCGGGTCGCAGAACTCGCCCATCAGCCACATGCGGTAGAGGAACGGCCCGTACAGCATGTTGGCGACCTGGTCGCCCGGGTCGCCGCCCTGCCCGGTGATCCCGGCCGAGACCGCGCCGACGCCCTTGCTGATCACCGTGTCGGCCGCATGCCCGGCCTTCACCGGCCAGGCGAACAGCGCCGCGGCGATGACCGTGACGAGCAGGCACCAGCCGATCGCGGTGGTCGACTCGGACACCCGTTGCCGGGTCGCCTGGGCCATCAGCAACAGGCCGGTGAGCATCACCGCGAGCGGGAACAGCGGCGTGTAGACGGCCCGGCGCAGCTGGCTGACCAGGCTGTTGAGCAGCGGGTCGAACGCGGACAGGTACGTCGGGTGCAGGGCCGCCTGCATCACGCCGGTCAGCGCCGCGACCGTGGCCTTGGCCGGGATGAACATCAGCCGGGCGGCCCAGGTCGAGATCGAGCCGGACGGGTCGCGGGCGGCGCCGCCGCAGCCGAGGTCGTAGGTGTACCAGGACAGCCCGGCCAGGCCGTACTGCTCGAACGGGGTGCGTCTTCGCGTTCGCCGCGAACGGGTCCTCGGCCGGTGGCAGCGGGTTCGGCTTGGACATGAAGAAGCCGGCGATGCCCTGCTGCGGCGACTCCGGCGCCGGCGGCGTCGTGCAGCCGCCGACGATCGGCAGCGCCGACGCGGTGCCGGGCGCGACGAACAGCGTCGCGCCGGCCAGCACGAACACGCCGAGCACCTTCGTCGTGACCCGCACCCAGCGGCGGCCGGCGAGCCGCGGTCGGGGCCGGCGGTCTCCGGTAGTCGTGTCGCCGGCGCGGCCACGCTCTGCTGCGCGGGCCGGAGCAGAGACGCAGCCGCCGCGGGAGCATGCCCGCGCCCGGCGGCGACCGGCTCCGGCACGTCGGCGCGGCCGGCGGCATGGTCGAGCGCCCGGACCGCGGCCCGCAGGACGCGGCCAGGCGCGGCCGTGAGCGTGACGCTCACGCCGTCACCCGGTCGTCGGCGAAGTCGGCGTAGTCGTCCACGCTGGACGGGTCGGCGTCGGCCTCGCCCGGCTGCCGGGCGTCGGTGTTGACCACCGCGAGCAGGCCCTCGTTGTACGAGAGGTCGGCCACGAACCGGTCGACGTTGCCGTCCGCGTCCCGGAACACGAACTCCCGGTAGTCCGGCGGGGTGCCGTCCGGACCGGGCTGGGACAGCGTGCCGATCGCGTGCTCGTACCCGGCCCCGGTCGGCACGCCGAGCAGCCGCAGCGCGTCCGCGGCCACCCGCTCGTCCTCGATCCGGCCGATGAAGCTCGCGGCCACGTGGTTGGCGACGTCCATGTTCAGCGTGTCCGCCGGGTCCTGGGAGGCGGCCAGGCAGCACACGTTGTACTTGCGGGTGTCCCGGCCGACCCGCTGGAACAGCGCCCGGCCGACCGGCCACATGGCCAGGAAGTGGCACTCGTCCAGGGCCAGCACCTTGCGGACGTGCCGGGGCAGGCCGTAGATCGCGCGGGTGGCGTACCAGGAGGCGAGGTGCAGCGCCGGCACGCTCATCCGCTCGGTGAACGACCAGTGCTCGCGCGGGACGGTCGGGTTCGGCAGCACCAGCCCGCTCATCGTGATCACGGTGAGCACGGCCTCGGTGTGCGGCGGCCGGGCCGCGAGCTCCTGCCCCTGTGGCGTCAGCGGCGGGAAGAACAGCCGGCCCTGCCTGGTCTCCGCGGTGTCGGAGAGCAGGTCGGCCAGGGTCTGCGCGTGCATCGCCGCGGACTCGTCCCGCAGCCGCTTGTAGCCCTCGTCGTCCGGGTCCATCGGGGCGCCGTCGAACCGCAGCCCGGCGTACTCCCGCAGCCGCCAGGTGACGGCCCAGTAGTTGCTGGTCGGCTCGGCGCCGACCTCGCGGATCGCCCGCAGCAGCAGCGGCTCGGTGTGCGGGTTGTGGTCGATCTGGGCCGGCAGCAGCATCCGGGCGATGTCGATGGCCAGCGTCTTGCGCTCGGCCCGTGGCCTCGTCCATCGCCTCGTCGTACTGCTCCTGCGAGTCGAAGTGGCCCGGCTGCGGCTCCGGCACCACCGCCCAGGGCGAGAGCGTGCCGGCCGGCGCCTTGGCCAGGTCGATGTGCTCGGCGAACTCCTTCAGCTCCGGCATGTCGACCAGCGCGGCCAGCGGTCCGGACGGGTCGAGCATGACCGTGCGGATGCCGCGGCGGGCGGCCTGGTAACAGATCGCCGCCTCGAGCACGGACTTGCCGGCGCCCTGCCGGCCGACGATCGGCACCAGCCCGGAGGCCTTCTTCACCTCGGTCGAGTAGTGCGTGTCGAACATGACCGGCCGCCGCACGCTCGACGCGATGATCCCGATCAGCGGACCGCGGCGGTCGCCCAGCCGGGTCGCCACCTGCGGGAGGCCGGCGGCGAAGTAGCGCATCGGCAGCCGCCGGCGGTACGCGCTGGAGGCGATCGGCTCGCCCGGCACGAACTCGCGGACCAGCGCGGCCTGGCCCTTGGTGAGCACCGCGTCCATGTGCCGGCGCTTGTAGAGGTCGCGCACCGCGCGGACCCGCTCCATGCACTCGTTCTCGGTGCGCCCGGCGACGGCCAGCCGATACCACCCCTCGGTGCGGGTGGAGACCAGGTCGTCGCCGTGGCTCATCTCGTCCTCGATGTGCCGGGCGTGCTCGGCCTGCCGGGTCAGCGAGGCCGGCTCGTCGACGTCGTGGATCTGGTACTGCCGCTGCTGGTCGCGGATGCGCAGCAGCGCCTTGGTCACGCCGGTGCGGGTCGCGGTGCCGGCCAGCACGTCGACCGTCGAGCACACCTCGACCGGGAACGGCAGCGCGTCGGTCGCCGACAGCCACGGGCCGCGCGGGTCGGGGACCACCAGCTCCGGCATCCGGCCCAGCGTCACCACGGCGACGTACGAGGTCAGCGGGTCGTGGTCGGGGCGGCGGTCGATCATCTGCACGCACCGGCCGAGCGGGGTCGGGCGGACCACGACGCCCTCGGTGAACGCGTGCAGGTCGGTGGTCTCCCACTCCGCGGACAGCCCCGGCGGGGACATCAGCCCGCCCGGGGCCGGCAGGCCGAGCCCGACCGAGCGGTGCAGCAGCCACTCCATCCGGCGCGGGTCGGCCGGCTGGCCGCCGATGCCGGGGGAGCCGACGGCCTCGCCGATCAGCTCGACGTCCCGGTCCAGGTGGGCCAGCTCCCGGTTGCCGGCCTTGCCCGTGAGGTTGTCCAGCAGCGCGGTGATCCGGGACCGCGGCGCGATCTCGACGCCGAGGTAGACCTCCTTCTCCGCGGTGGCGGAGGTGCGCAGGTAGCGCTGCTGCGCGAGCAGGTTGTCCGACCAGGTGTTCTGCTCGGCGCCGGGCAGCGGGGACGGGGTGCGGGCGTGCAGGCCGCGGGCCCAGGCCGCCACCGGGTAGGGCCGGCTGGTGACCCGGATCCGGAGCCGGCGGCCGGCCAGGCCGGCGTAGGCGATGCCGGCGGAGTCGACCATGCCGCGCCGGTCGCCGTCGGCGCGCCAGGCCCAGCGGGCCGGCGGCACGACGTACCAGGCGTACGCGCTGCGCTTGGTGAGCGTGATGTTGCCGGCGATCTCGCGGAGGGCGAGCCCGAGCTGAGCCGGGCGCGGCTCCTCGCGGCGTCGAGCCATCAGCGGTCCTTCCTGGCGGGGAGCAGGATCCGCCGCTCCAGCGCGGCGTGCGGGTCGACCTCGTCGCCGGCCGGGACTGCCCGACCGCCCCCGTTCGACTCGGCCCGTTGCGGATCGGTGAGGAAGGGACCGCCCTTGTCGGCGCGCGGCCCGGCCGGCGGCTCGGCCGCCGTCCTGGCCGCGGCCGGCGCGGGCTCCGGCCGGCGGACCGCCGCCGCCACGACCTCGGGGGCCGGGGCGGGCGTGGTCTCCGGATCGGGTGCACGGACGAACTCGTGCACCTCGTCGTCGACCGGCACCGGGACCGGCGCCGGCTCGTACACGTCGTGCTCGTCGGCCCGGATGCTCCAGGCCGGCGTCCGCCGGGCGTGCCAGCCGTCGACCGCGGAGTCCGCCGTCCAGGCCGGTGCGTCCAGGCCGGTCGCCGGCTCCTCGACCGCCGCGACGACCTCGACCACCGGCTGCTCGCGGTCGGTCGTGCGGTCCGCCTTCTGTGCCTGTGCCTTCGTGCCTCCGCGGCAGCTCTCGTGGCCTTCGTGGCCGCCTTCGTGGCCGCCCGGCTGCGCTGCCGCTCGCGCATCGCGAGCACCTTCGGCGGGGTGTCCCGCACGACCACCCGGCCCGGCCGGACCAGCAGCGACCGCTCGCCGCGGCGGCGGGACTGCATCGCCGCCCGCGCCTCCGCGCTGAACAGCGCCGGCAGCGACCGCAGCGGCCGCTCGTGGTCGACGATCAGCATGATCGCCCGGGACAGCACGACCGACAGGCCGAGCGACCAGACCACCGAGCCGAGCACGCCGGCCGGCCCGCCCCCGCCGAGCGGGATGATCAGCGACGGCGGCGACGAGGAAGCAGGCCAGCCACGTGCCCCAGGCGACGTAGCGCGCCTGGATGGGCAGCGTGTATTCGTCCGGCCCGAGCCAGACGGTGTCGAACTGGTAGACCTCGTCGTCCGGTCTGACGGTCAGCGCCATGTGTCTCCCTCCGCTGGCCGGTGCGTGATCGGACTCAGCCGAGGATCAGGTTGACGAGCTGCTGGCCGAAGGCGAACAGGGCGCCCCCGGCGGCGATGAGCATGATCCCGAGGAACAGGTTGACCGCCACGACGGCGTTCTCGCGAGTCCGGCCCTGGTGGGCCCGAGACATGATCACCACGGCGGCGAAGGCGAACAGCAGCGGGATGATGTACTTGACTATCCATGCGACGACGCCAGTCGTGTTGATCGTGGGCTCGGCGGCCAGGACGTGGACGGCTAGTTGCTGCACGTCCAGTGCTCCCTTCGGCGGTAACTCGACGCTGCGACGACACTACGGCACGTGCCGGATTCACGTGAGGGGAAGTCTAATGCGACTTTCCTATGACGCCGGCCGGGCTCCAGGCGCGGGACGGGAGCCCGGGCCCACGGATTGCATCACTTATACTACTTTCGGTGGCCGGATTGTCGCCCTAGCGCCCGCTTCGGTGCGCCCATGCGGGCGACTCGGCTCCGACACGGGGAAAGGGGTTGGGTCCGACATGGGGGAGCGGGATCCGTACGGGGACGGACCGCGGCGGCGCAACCGGACCAGCCCGGACCGCGTCCAGCGCAGCTTCTACCTGTCGCGTGAGCTGGTCGACCGGACCCGGGCCGCGGTGCACGCCACGTCCAGCCAGCCCGGGGAGTCGCACAACCTGAGCGAGCTGGCCGGACGGCTGCTGGCGGCGGAGGTGCGCCGGTTGGAGGAGAGGTACAACGCCGGGCGGCCGTTCCCGCCGGTCGCGTCGGTGCCGCCCGGTCCGGGGCCGGCCGGGATCGAGCGGATCCGCAACGGGGTCGTGCGGCGCGGGCGGTCCTGACCGTTCCTGACCCGCCTCAGTGGCAGTCGCAATTGCCGGTGCGGTGGACGGCGACCCAGTCCGCATACTCCGCCGGGTCGTCCTCGTACGCGTCCAGGGCGTTGACGACGATGCTGGAGACGACCTTGAGCACGTCGACCGACGGGCTGGTCCACACCTCGTCGAGGACCTGCTCGTTGATCGTCAGCGCGTCGTAGACGGCGGCCTGCCGCGGGTCCTCCGGGCGGCCGCGACGGGACCGGGTGCCGGCCTGGCGCGAGGCCGCCCGCGGCGTCTCCGGACCCTGCGTCCCGGGCGCGCGCCGGTTCCGGCCCGGCCGGCCGGTACGGCGGCGGCGGGCCGGGCTGCTGGCCGTACGGCCGCCCGAACGGCTCGTCGCGGCGCCCGCCCGGCTCGTCCCGGCCGGGCGGCGGCTCCTGGCCGTACCGGGCGGATCGGTCGTCCGGACCGAGCGGCTCCTGGCCGTACGGGGCGACCGGTCGTCCGGACCGGGCGGCTGCCGCCCGAACGGGCTCGGGGGCTCGTCCTGGGCGGGCGGCGGCTGGGGTTCGCGGCGGGCCAGTCCTCCGGCCCGCGGGTGGCAGCGGGCCGCCGGGGAAGTCGCCGGTGGAGGACTCGGCCGGGCCCTGCCGGCCCGGCCACGGCTCGTCGGGGGGCTCCTGCGGCTGGTCCGGGGGGCGCGGCTCGCCGAGCTGCTCGGCGAGCGCGCCGAAGCGGGCCGCCCAGTCGTCGTCGGTCTCGCCGCCCGGCGGGGTGGCGCCGAGGTCGGGCAGCGGACCCTGCTGACCCACCACCGGGCCGAGCTGGTGACCGGGCGCGGCCGGCCGCTCCTGGGCCCAGTCCTGCAGTCGGGTCGGCCTCCTGCTCGGCGGGCGGTGCCGGTGGCGGCAGCGGGGTCTGCGGCGGCGGCAGCGGAGGGTAGGCGCCCGAGCCGCCGAGCACCGTGCCCATCGGCATGACCGGGTCGTCGGGCGGCACCGGCGGCGTCGGGCGGGGCTGCTCGTGGGACTCGTCCGCCTGCGCCGCCAGCGACTCCGCGAAACTCGACCGCGGCGCGACCTCAGGCCGGTCGTCGGCCTCCCGCCGCGCCGCCCACCCGGCCGCCGCCCCGGCGCAGCGGCCCCGGCAGCGGCGGCCCCGGCACCCGGTCCGGCAGCTCGCCGCTCGTCCGGCGCCTCCTCGGCCGTTTCCTCGGGGCCCGGCGTGCGGCGGCCTCCGCCGGCTCCCCGGCCTCCTCAGCGGGCGGCGCCTCGCCGGTGGCCGGTGGCGCCTCCTCGGCCTCGTCCTGGGGTGCGGGCGTCCTCGGCGGCCACCGGCTCCGGTTCGGCCGGCGGCTCGTCGGCGGGTGCCTCGTCGACCGGCACGTCCACCGGCACGGGCACGTCCTCGTGCCGGCGGCGTCCTCGGCCGGCGGGACCGGACTGCCCCACGCTGCCGCACCGGCCGGCAGGTCGAGAGCAGCAGCCTCCTCAGCCAGCTCCACGTCCGGACCGAGGCGCTCGTCGGCGGGACCAGGCGCTGGGACCTCGTCGCGGACCGGTTCCGCATGCGCCAGGGGTTCGTGGACCGCCTCGGCGACCAGGTCGTCCTCGGGCCGGCTCCGGTCGAGCTCGGGCCGCTGCCAGGGCGCGTCCTCGACCGGCGCCGACCTCCGCGCCACCGCCGCGGGCGGGAACGCGATCGCCGTCCGCGGCCGGTCGGCGACCTGCGGCGCCGGCGGGGGCGCCGGCCGGGGAGCGGGCCGCGCCGGCCGCGGCTTCCGCGGCGAGCCGATCGACGCGCGCAGGATCAACCAGGTGCCGAGGGCCAGCAGCACCACGCCGACCATGACCACCACGATCGCGAGCGGACGCATGTCGCTCACGCCAGGCGGTCAGGGACGCCGACGTCGCTCACCGGTCCACCTCCGATCGGCCACGACCCCGCAGCAGATACGTACCCATGAAACACAACGGTGCCCCGGTCCGGTCGAAGACGGGGCACCGCGTTCATGATCAGCTTACGGTGTGGCCGACCGGCGAGCGGGAGTCCACCGGGGCGTGTCCTGCACGGTGTTCACTCCGCCGGTGGGTCGACCTCGTCCGGATCGAGACCGAGCAGGTTGGCGACCTGCTCGACGACCACGTCGTGGACGAGGTCGGCCAGCTCGGTCCGGTCGATACGCGCGCAGCTCCAGCGGGCGCCGGTAGAGCACGATCCGCGGCGGGGTCGGCCGCCCACCCGGGTCCGACCCGGCCGGCAGCAGCCGGGCCAGCGGCACCGCGCCGTCCTCGATCACGTCGGTGCCCCAGACCAGCGCCTCGGGCGGCCCGTCCGGCACCGCCGGCACGTCCTCGACGGCGAACTCGACCGACTCCAGCTTCGACGCCCAGCGGCGCCTCGAGGTGCTCGACCGCGTCGAGCACCATGTCGTCGAACTGCTCGGCCCGGCTGCGGGACAGCGGCACCTCGGCCGGCACCAGCTCGCCGCGCAGGCCCCGCCCGCGGCGGTCCCGGCGGACGCCCGGCCGGCTCCGGCGGCGGGTCGGCGCGAGCCGGTCACCAGGCGGGCTCATGGTCCGGATCGTACCCGTCCCGCGACACGCCGTCCGGGCGCGACGACACGCCCGGGGGAAACCCGGCGCGACACGGCCCGCGGGGGGCCGAAGGTGCCGGCCGGCCGGCTGGTCCGGGTCTATGGTGCCGCCGTAGGTGGGACCGGATCGGCGTGGGAGGCGCGGTAGGCATGGTCAGACACGTGCGCCGTTGTTCCCGCACCGGGTGCGCCGACTCGGCGGTCGCCACCCTGACCTATGTCTACTCGGACTCCACCGCGGTGGTCGGCCCGCTGGCGACGTACGCGGAGCCGCACTCGTACGACCTGTGCGAGGAGCACGCCCGCCGGCTGACCGTCCCGAAGGGCTGGGAGGTCGTCCGGCACGAGGGCGACTACAGCCTGCCGATGCCGAGCAGCGACGACCTGGAGGCGCTGGCCGACGCGGTGCGCGAGGCGGCCCGCCCGGAGCGCCGGACGCTGGCCGTCGACGCCGGCACCGACCCCGGCGCCCGCGCCGACTCGGGCACCGGCCGACGCGGCCACCTGCGGGTCATCCCCAGCCCGCAGTGACGCATCCGGAGCGGCGACGCGCACTCGGACCGCCGGCCGGTACGGTCGGCGGGGTGCGGAACCTGTCCTCCATAGTCAAGGCGTACGACATCCGCGGCGTGGTCCCCGACCAGCTGGACGAGCAGGTCGCGCGCGCGGTCGGCGCGGCCTTCGCCCGGGTGACCGGCGCGGAGCGGATCGTCACCGCCCGGGACATGCGCGAGTCCAGCGCCCCGCTGGCGGCCGCGTTCGCCGAGGGCGTGACCGCCCAGGGCGCCGACGTGCTGGACGCCGGCCTCGGCTCGACCGACCTGCTCTACTTCGCCGCCGGCTCGCTCGACCTGCCGGGGGCGATGTTCACCGCGAGCCACAACCCGGCCCGCTACAACGGGATCAAGCTCTGCCGGGCCGGCGCCGCGCCGGTCGGCCAGGACACCGGCCTGCGCGAGATCAGGGCGCTGGCCGAGCAGGATCCTCGAGCCCGCCGCCCGCCGCGGCCGGGTCGAGCAGCGCGACCTGCTGCCGGCGTACGCGGCGTACCTGCTGGGGCTGGTCGACCTGGCCGGGATCCGGCCGCTGACCGTGGTCGTCGACGCCGGCAACGGGATGGCCGGGCACACCGTGCCGGCGGTGCTCGGGACCGCCGCTGACCGTCGTCCCGCTGTACTTCGAGCTCGACGGCAGCTTCCCCAACCACGAGGCCAACCCGCTCGACCCGGCCAACCTGCGCGACCTGCAGGCCAAGGTGCGTCGAGGTGGGCGCCGACATCGGGCTCGCCTTCGACGGCGACGCCGACCGCTGCTTCGTGGTGGACGAGCGCGGCCGGCCGGTGTCCCCGTCGGCGATCACCGCGCTGGTCGCGGCCCGGGCGCTGGCCGAGCACCCGGGCGAGATGGTGATCCACAACCTGATCACCTCCCGGGCGGTGCCGGAGATCGTCCGCGAGCACGGCGGGGTGCCGGTGCGCTCCCGGGTCGGGCACTCGTTCATCAAGCAGGTGATGGCCGAGACCGACGCCGTGTTCGGCGGCGAGCACTCGGCGCACTACTACTTCCGCGACTTCTGGCGGGCCGACACCGGCATGCTCGCCGCGCTGCACGTGCTGGCCGCGCTCGGCGAGCAGCGACCTGCCGCTGTCCCGAGCTCACCGCCGACTACGAGCGGTACGCGGCGTCCGGTGAGGTCAACTCGACCGTCGCCGACGTGCCGGGGCGGACCGCGGCGGTCGAGGAGGAGTTCGGCAAGCGGGACGGGGCGACCGTGGACCACCTGGACGGCCTGACCGTGTCGCTGCCGGACGGCAGCTGGTTCAACCTGCGCCCGTCCAACACCGAGCCGCTGCTGCGGCTCAACGTCGAGGCGCCCGACGAGACGTCGATGACCGAGTTGCGCGACGCCGTGCTGGCGCTCGTCCGCGCCCAGTAGGCCCGCATCCGAGACCGCGTAAGAGAGGAACCCGACATGAACCTCGACCCTGTGCTGCTGGAGATCCTGGCCTGCCCGGACGACCACGCGCCGCTGGAGGTGCACGAGGAGACCAGCGAGCTCTGGTGCACCTCGTGCGACCGCGCGTACCCGGTGCAGGACGACATCCCGGTCCTGCTGCTGGACGAGGCCAGGCGCCGGGGTGTGCCCGCCTCGTGAACTGCCCGATGAGGCAGGACGTCAGCCGTTCATGAGCACCGCGCTGGACGAGTCGGTCCTGGACGACGAGGCCAGGCTGGTCGCGGCCGACCGGACCGGGCTGCTGCGGTCGGTGGCGACCGCCGGGGCCCAGGTGCGGGAGAGCATGGCGCTCTCGGCCGAGGCCGACGTCCCGCGGCGTGCTGTCCGGCATCCGGCCGCGGGCGGTGCTGGTCGCGGTCGACCCGGGCGCCGACGACGTCGCGGTCGTCCTGGCCGGGCTGGCCGACCGGCCCGACTCGGCCGCCCCGCGTGGTCCGGCAGGACGGCCCGGTGCTGCCGGTCTGGGTCGGCGCCACCGACGCCGTGCTGGCCGCGACCACCGCCGCGACGGCGACCGCGCCGCCCGCGCTGGTGGAGGCGGCGGCGCGGCGTGGGGTGAGCGTGCTCGGCGCCGGTCCGGCCGACTCGCTGCTGCACGAGGCGTGCGGCCGCAACCGCGCCGGCGTACGTCGCGCTGCCCGGCGGCCGGCACCCGCGGGCGAACCTCTGGGCGCTGCTGGTCCCGCTGCTGCTCGCGGCCGGCGAGCTCGGGCTGATGCCCGAGCCCGGGCTCGACCTGCGCGGGGCCGCCGACGTGCTCGACTCGGTGGCCGAGCGGTGCCGGCCGGGCTCGGACACGTACCTCAACCCGGCCAAGTCGCTCGCCCTCGACCTGGCCGAGTCCGTCCCGGTGGTGGTCGGCAGCACGCCGGCCGGCGGCGCGGCCGCGCACCGGCTGGTCGGCAGCCTGGCCGCGGCCGGCCGCCCGGCCGCCTGGGGCATGCTGCCGGCGGCCCGGGAGCCGGCTCGCCGGCCTGCTCACCACGCCCACCGGGGCCGGCGCCGACGACGACCTGTTCCGGGACCGGGTGGACGATCCCTCGCCGGCCCGGCCCCGGCTGGTGCTGGTCCGCGCCGGCGACGAGCCGGACGTGGCCAGGGCCCAGGTCGACGAGCTGGTCGCGGACTGCGGGCGGCGCGGCGTGCCGGTGACCGAGGTGGTCGCCGAGGACGCGGACGGCCCGGTCGGCCGGCTCGCCTCGGTCTTGGCGCTGCTCGACTTCACCGCCGCGTACGTGGGCATAGCCGGGCGCCGACGGGGAGGACGGATGAGCGCAGAGGGCGGCACCAGGGCGATCCTGGCCGCGCTGGGGGCGAACCTCGGCATCGCGGTGGCGAAGTTCGTCGGCGTTCCTCATCACCGGCTCGTCGTCGATGCTGGCCGAGGCGCGCGCACTCGGTCGCCGACTCGGGCAACCAGGGCCTGCTGCTGTTCGGCGGCCGGCGGGCCCGGCGGGCCGCGACCGAGGAGCACCCGTTCGGCTACGGCCGGGACCGGTACTTCTACGCCTTCGTCGTCGCGCTGGTGCTGTTCACCCTCGGCTCGCTGTTCTCCCTGTACGAGGGCTTCCACAAGCTGCGCGACCACGAGGCGACGCTGGACCGGCCGCAGGTGGCGATCGTGATCCTGGTGGTCGCGCTCGGCCTGGAGGGCTTCTCGCTGCGCACGGCGGTCGTCGAGTCCAACGAGGTCCGCGGCGAGAGCAGCTGGTTCCAGTTCATCCGCCGGGCCAAGGCGCCCGAGCTGCCGGTGGTGCTGCTGGAGGACACCGCGGCCCTGGTCGGGCTGGTGTTCGCGCTGGCCGGCGTCGGGCTGTCCTGGGCGACCGGCGACACGGTCTGGGACGGCGTCGCCACCGTGTTCATCGGCCTGCTGCTGGGCGTCATCGCGGTGATCCTCATCGTGGAGACCAAGAGCCTGCTCATCGGCGAGGGCGCGTCCCCGCAGACCCTGGACAAGATCGTCGCCGCGCTGGTCGGGCCGGGCGTCGACCGGGTCATCCACCTGCGTACGGAGTACCTCGGGCCGGACGAGCTGCTGGTCGCGGCCAAGATCGCGATCCCGCGGACGACCGTGATGGAGCGGGTCGCCGGCGCGATCGACGACGCCGAGCGCCGGGTCCGCCAGGCGGTGCCGGAGGCGCGGCTGATCTACCTGGAGCCCGACCTCGACCGGCCGGTGGGCCGGCGACCGGCCGGCGCCGACCCGGACGCGCCCGAGTTCGAGCCGTCGTCCTGATATCGGTGCCGTCCGAGATGAGTCCACTCAGCCGCCCGGGTCCGGTAGGGTCGTCCGCCGTGCGGACCAGCTCGATGATCACCCGAACGGCCGATCTTCTCGACAATCCGATTCGGCCGAACGCCTGGGGCTCGGCCACGGAGATCCCGCGCCTGCTCGGCCTGGAGCCGACCGGCCGGCCGCAGGCCGAGCTCTGGATGGGCGCGCACCCGGCGGCGCCGTCCCGGCTGCGGTCCGGCGGCACGCTGGCCGAACGCATCGAGGACGACCCGACCGGCGAGCTGTCGCCGGTGGTCATGCGGCACTTCGGCGCTCGATTGCCGTTCCTCATGAAGATCATCGCGGCGGAGCGGCCGCTGTCGTTGCAGGTGCACCCGAACCTGCAGCAGGCCCGCGCCGGGTACGCCGCGGAGCAGCAGCGCGGGGTCCCGATCGGCTCGCCCGAGCGCAGCTACGTCGATCCCAACCACAAGCCGGAGCTGGTCTGCGCACTGACGCCGTTCGAGGCGCTGTGCGGGTTCCGGCCCATCGACGGGACGCTGCGGCTGCTGACCGAGCTGGCGGAGGCGGCGCCGGCGGTGACGAAGTACGTCGAGGCGCTGCGGGCCCGGCCGGACCGGGACGGGCTGCGCGAGGTCGTGACCGGGCTGCTCACCGTGCCGGCCAACCGGCGCCGGCGGCTGGTCGACGGGGTCGTGGCCGCCTGCGCGGCGGGCTCGGCGGAGTTCCCGGCGGAGTACGCGACCGCCGTCCAGCTCGGCGAGGCCTACCCGGGGGATCCCGGCGTGGTGATCGCGCTGCTGCTCAACCGGATCACGCTGCAGCCGGGTCAGGCGATGTTCCTGGCCGCCGGCAACGTGCACTGCTACCTGCACGGCACCGCGGTCGAGGTGATGGCCAACTCCGACAACGTGCTGCGCGGCGGGCTGACCGGCAAGCACGTCGACGTGCCCGAGCTGCTGCGGGTGGTGGACGTGGCCGACGGACCGGCGCCGCTGATGGTGCCGAAGGAGCAGGGGCCCGGGCACACCGCGTACCGGCCGCCGGTGCCGGACTTCCGGCTGGACACGTACGCGCTGACCGAGTCGCCGGCCGAGATGGGGCTGACCGGGCCGCGGATCGTGCTGACCGTGGCCGGTACGGCGGTGGTGCGGGTCGGGCCGCAGACGCTCACGCTGCCGCGCGGGGCGTCGGCCTGGCTGCCGGCGGGGCTGGCGGCCACGGTGGCCGGCAGCGGCGAGCTCGTCGTCGCGACGACGAACCTCTAGCTCCTCTCGGCTATCCGCCGACGCTCCGGCGCAGCAGCTCGTCGACCCGGCGGGCCAGCTCCTCGTCCTCCAGCTCGACCGGCCCGAGCGTCTCCGCCCAGGTGCGGTTGGCGCCGGACTCGTCCACCCACTCCAGCGCGCCGCTCCAGCGCTGCCGCCCGCCGCCGGCCGGCTCGACCAGCGCGACCTGCATCGCGTACCGCGGCGAGCGGATCTGCACCCCGGCCATGCCGCCGGCCGCGGTCACCGAGTGGGCCTCGTAGCCGAGCGCGCGCAGCAGCTTGGCCAGGGCGGCCGGGGTGGCGACGTCGTCGCCGTACGCGTCCCGGCCGACCAGGTTGGTGCCCTCCCAGGGCGTGCTGCAGAGGAACCGCGCCTCGCCCGGGAACGTACGCTCGCCCAGCCCGGGCTCGAGCAGCCCGCGGGTCTCCCGGGCCAGGTCGGTCACCGCGGTGAGGACCTGCTCGATGGCGGTGAGCAGGGCGCCGAGCTGCTGCGGCGCGGCCGGTCCGTTGGCGACGACCAGCGCGGCTTGCAGGTGCCGGCGGGCGGCCTCGACCTGGCGGGCCAGCACGGCGCCGGCCGGCTCGTCCAGCGGCTTCTCCGGCTCGGCGCCGCCGATCGGGAAGACCGTCTCCGTTGGGGTCCACGCCGCGGCTGTCGGACCGGGCGGCGTGATCGGCCAGGGCGAGGCTGTCGGCCCGGGCTGGCGCTGTCGGCCAGGGCGGGGCTGTCGGCCAGGGCGGGGCTGTCGGCCAGGGCGGGGCTGTCGGCCCGGGCGAACGCGGCGGCGCCGCTGAAGTCGGCGTCGGCCCAGTCACCGCCCGCGGCCCACGGGTCGGCGGCTGGCGGCATCGGGAGCTCGCTCTCCTCGGCATACGGCTCGTCCGGGACCGGCGGGACCAGGCTGAGCGAGCGCGGCTCGGCCGAGACCGGGTCACCGTGCCAGCTCGGGCCGTTCGGGCCGTCCGGGCCATCGGGTCAGCGATGGGATCCATGATCGGCTCGGGCAGGGCCGCCAGGATCGGGTCGTTCACCGGATCGACCACCGGGTAACGCAGCGGCTCGGGCTCCGCCTCGGGCAGCAGGTCGTCCACCGGCGCGCCCAGCGGGTCGGACTCCGCTCCGGGCAGGTCGGACACCGGTCCGCGCAACGAGCTGAGCACCGGGTCCGGCTCCGCGTCGTGCAGCGGATCGGGCACCGGTCCGCGCAACGAGCTGAGCACCGGGTCCGGCTCCCCGTCGTGCAGCGGATCGGGCGCCGGCAGGGTCAGCCGGTCCACCGACGGGGCCGCGGCGACCGCACGCTCCGGGATCGGGTGGCCGTGGTCGTCCGCGTCGTCCGGGTCGACGACGATCCAGCCGGCCAGCGCGGCGGCGGCGACCTCGGCCCGGGCCGGAGCGGGCGCGGGTGTCGCCCAGCCACGCAGTCCCTCGCCGTCGACGTCGTCCGGGGTGTGCTCGTCCTCGGGCGCCGCCGGCCGCTCGGTGATCCGCGGCTGGATCTCGATGTCGTCGCGGGTGTGCTCGCCGACGGTTCCCGCCTCCTTGGCTGTATCCCCGTCCGCTGTGTTCCCGTCCGCCGTGCTCTCGTCCGCTGTGTCTCGCCGCTGTGCCTCGGCCGCCGTGGTCGCGTCCGCCCGGGTGTCGTCTGCCGTGGTCGCGTCCGCGGTGGTCTCGTCCGCCGTGGTCCCGGCCCCGCTGGTCTCGTCCGCCGTGGTCCGTCCGCCGTGTCCGTCCGCCGTCGTCTTCTGCCGTGGTCCCGTGTCCGCCGTGGTCTCGTCCGCCGTGGTCCCGTCCGCGTGGTCTCGTCCGCCGTGGTCCGGTCCGCGGTGGTCGTCGTCCGCGGTGGTCGTGTCCGCGGTGGTCGTGTCCGCGGTGGTCGTCGTCCGCGCGTGGTCGCCGTCCGCCGTGGTCCCGTCCGCCGTGGTCCCGTCGGACCGTGGTCGTCGTCCGCCGTGGTCGGCGTCCGCGCGTGGTCCCGTCCGCCGTGGTCGCGTCGGCCGTGGTCGCGACCGCTGGCGTCTGGTCCGCCGAGGTCTCGTCGACAGGGTCTCGGCCGACCAGGGGTCGTCCGCCGGGTCTGGTCCGCCCGGTGTCAACCGACGTGATGCCGTGCATCCATGCGCGGGCCGGTGATGCCCATCCCGCAGTCCTTCCCCGTCGAGATCGTCCGGCCCCGCGTCCGCCTCGTCCACGCCGATGGGCGTGACCTCCATGGGCGGTCCCGGCGCCATAACCTCCATCGCCGCGTCGGCGCCGGGGCCCTCCTCGCCCTCCGCCGGCTCCACTTCGTCCGCAGAAGCGTCAACGACCCCGGAGCGGCGTCCACGACCTCCCGCCTCGCCCACGACGTCCGCTGCCTCGCCCACGGCGTCCGCCGCCTCAGATAGCCCGGCGTACATGACGTCCGCCGCCGCAGTCTGGCCGGCGTACACAACGTCCGCCGCCTCGTCCGGGCCGGCGTACCCGGCCTCGACCGGCTCGCCCACGTCGGACGCGGCCTCCGCAGTCGCGCCGCTTCGTCGGCAGCCTCGACCGCCTCCGGCCTGGCGTCTCTGGCCTCGGCATCGTCGTCCGCCGGCGGCCCCACTGCCATCTCTGTCGGCTCGTCCGTGATCCGGTCGGCGACCGGCCCGGCCTCCGTGGCCTCGCGCATCGTCGTATGCCGGCGGTTCCACCGCCGTCTCTATCGGCTCGCCCGCGACTGGTGTGGCGTCTGCGGCCTCGGCATCTCCGTATGCCGACACAATCTGGCGTGTCCGTCGGCTGGTCCGGCGCTGCCGCGGCCTGTCCGTGGACCCGTGCCGGACTCGGTGTCCGTCGGCTGCCCCGCCGCCGCGGTATCCGTCGGTTCGCCCGGCGCCGCTGTCCGGGTGTCCGTCGGCTCGCCCGTCTCCGCCGGCTCGTCCGCGCCGTCGGCCAAGTCCTCGGCTGGCGCAGAGTCGCCCGGACCGGCGGCGGGCATCCCGTGCGGGTCCGTCGCATCCGGCGCCGTCGACGCCGGTCGCGCCCACGGCCGCGGCGCCATCGCCGTACCGGCCTCGTCGTCCACGGTGAACCCCCGCGACGGCACCTCGACGAACGCGTCCGGCCAGGTGCCCGCCGCGACCCGCGGCACCGGCGGGCCGACCCGGGCCCGCTGGTTGTCCAGCGCCCCGTACGCGGAGTGCAGCAACCCGAGCGTCCCTCGCGCCGCCGACGCCGCCTCGTCCAGCAACGCCGCCGTACGCTCCGCCCGCAGCCGCCCGAACCCGGCGACAATCGGGTCGTCCGGGGCGATTCCCGGCAGTGGTCGCAGCGCGTCGGCCAGGTCCGCGCACGTGTCGGAGAGCGTCCGGGCGGCGCTGATCAGCGCCTGCACCCGTTCGCGGACCTGCTCGAACGCCTCGTCGTCGGACTCCGGTTCGCCGGGAGCCGAGCCGAGCACGTCGCCCAGGCGTTCCTGCACGTCGCTCCTGTCTCGGTCGGCGGCCCCGGTCGGCCCCGGGCGTCCGGGCATACTTTCGCGCCCGCCGCCCCAAGACTCAAGCCCGGGGCAAGATCGAATTCCGGGCGAGCAGCAGTCGGCGTGCCTTCTGCTGGTCGAAGTCGAGCGCGGCCAGCGGCGCGCTCCCCGGCCCGGCCAGCTGGGACAGCCGCCGGACGTCCGCATTGACGACCGGGTCGTTGAGCACGCGCAGCGCGAACGCCAGCGCCGACGGGCTCACGTCGTACGTCTGTTCGAGCGTGATCGCATACGCGGCCGCCCGCAGCGCCTCGTCGTCGTACCGGCGGTGCGCCCCGGGTGAGCCGTGCGACGGCAACAGCCCGAGCGACTCCCGGTAACGCAGCATGCGCGGGGTCGTCCGCAGCGCCTTAGCCGCATCGGTGATGCTCAGCACCCGTCCAGCCAAGCTTTCTGACAATCTCTTGTCAAGAAGACGGGCCGGTCGCCCGGTCGCCCCTACCGTCGGAGCCATGACCGAGCTTCCCAAGCACGACGTCGCCGACCTCTCGCTGGCGGCGCAGGGCAAGGCGCGGATCGAGTGGGCCGAGCGCTCGATGCCGGTGCTGCGCCAGATCCGCGAGCGGTTCGAGAAGGAGCGCCCGTTCGAGGGCGTCACGGCTCGCCGCCTGCATGCACGTCACCACCGAGACCGCGAACCTCATGCGCACGCTCAAGGCCGGCGGTGCCGAGCTCGCGCTGTGCGCGTCCAACCCGCTGTCCACTCAGGACGACACCGCGGCCGCGCTGGTCGCCGAGTACGGCATCAGCGTCTTCGCCCGCAACGCCGTCGACCGCGAGGGCTACTACGCGCACATCAACGCCGCGCTCGACAGCGCGCCCGGACTTCGTCTTCGACGACGGCTGCGACCTGGTCAACACCGCTGCACACCGACGCGGACCGAGCTGCTCGAGACGGTCAAGGGCGGCTGCGAGGAGACGACCACCGGCGTCATCCGGCTGCGAGCGATGGCCGCCGACGGCGCGCTGAAGTTCCCGATGGTCGCGGTCAACGACACCGACACCAAGCACATGTTCGACAACCGGTACGGCACCGGTCAGTCCACTCTGGACGCGATCTTCCGGGCTACGAACACCTGCTGGCCGGCAAGACCGTCGTCGTCGCCGGGTACGGCTACTGCGGCAAGGGCGTCGCCGAGCGGGCCAAGGGCATGGGCGCCAACGTCGTGGTCACCGAGATCGACCCGACCAAGGCGCTGGACGCGGCGATGGAGGGCTTCACGGTCCTGCCGATGGCCGAGGCCGCGCGGATCGGCGACGTGTTCATCACCGTCACCGGCAACCGCGACGTGCTGCGCGGCCGAGCACTTCGAGGTGATGAAGGACGGCGCGATCTTCTGCAACTCCGGGCACTTCGACATCGAGATCGACGTCAAGTGCGCTGGAGGACAACGCGGTCGCGAAGAACTCGAAGGTCCGCCACCAGACCGACGAGTACGTCCTGGCCGACGGCCGTCGGCTGCTGCTGCTCGCCGAGGGCCGGCTGGTCAACCTCGGCGCCGCCGAGGGGCACCCGGCCGCGGTGATGGACATGTCCTTCTCCGACCAGGCGCTGACCGCCGAGTGGCTGGCGACGCGAGGCGGGCTCGCGTCGCCGGCCGTGCACGACGTGCCGGAGGCGATCGACAAGGAGGTCGCCCGCCTCAAGCTGGCGGCGATGGACGTCGGCATCGACACGCTCACCCCGGCCCAGGACGACTACCTCAACTCCTGGGAGCACGGCAGCTGACCCAAGGCGCGCCCGGCCCTCCCCTGGGCCGGGGCGCCCTCCTGCCCCACCGCCCCTCTGTCCCCGCCAGATCCGCCGTCCCACTCGGGCCGCTGTGCCCGGGGAGCGCTGGGCGCGGCGGCGGCACCATCTGAGCTCCGCGGCCGCGAGAATCCGCTCTATCTGGGCGGACCTCCGGCGTACGGCGGTGGGCCGCCCGGGTAACCGGGCAAGCCGCCGTACCCGGGCAAACCGCCGCCAGGCAGGGCGGGCCACCCGGGATACGAACCCGGCGGCAGCCCCGGCCGTCCCGCCGCCCGCCGCGCCCGGTCCTCCTCGCGCCGACGGCGTTCCGCCAGCACCGCGCTCAGGTACGCCCATCCCGGCGTACCCGGCGGCGGATCGGGCGTGGTCCGCGACCGCACCTCGTCGACCAGCTCGGCCGCGAGCGCCTCCCGAGCCGGCGCCGACAGCTCGCCGGCCCGCCCGAGGAACTCCCGCGCCGACAACGCCAGCGCGTCGTCGAGCCCGGTCAGGTCGAGCGTCGGCGCCCACCGCGCCAGCGGCGGCGGCATCACCGGTGTCCACTGTGGACGCGCCGGCAGCCGCTCCTGCAGCACAACGGTTCCGGCGGCCATGTCGCCGATCCGCTTCCCTCGCGCCGAGAACATCGCGACGGTCATCCCGAGCGCCGGCCCGAACCCGAGCAGCACGAGCCCGGGCCGCTCCAGCACCAGCCCGACGAGCCCGCGCACCAGCGCCTGCCGGAACGCGATCGGCCCACCGTCGTCCCGGACCACCCGCAGCCCGAGCGCCATCTTGCCGAGCGTCCGCCCGCGGGTGAGCGTCTCCATCGCGACCGGGTAGCCAAGGAAGACCAGCACCAGCAGCGACAAACTGACCGCGGCGATGAGCGCCGGGTCCGCGTCGGACAGGCCGGCGTAGAGCACGAGCGCGGTCAGCCCGCCGTACGCGGCGAGCATCACGAGCAGGTCGAGCACGGCCGCGGTCAACCGGGACGGCAGCTGCCCGATCCGCAGGTCGAGCGCGACCGCCTCGCCGGTCACCACGTCGGACACCCGCCCATCCTGCCGCATAGGCTCTGGCCCGTGGACGTCGACGCGTTCGTCGCACGGCACTCGGGGGAGTGGCGCCGGCTGGAGGAGCTGCTCTCCCGCCGCCGGCTGACCGGTGCCGAGGCGGACGAGCTGGTGCTGCTCTACCAGCGGACGGCGACCCACCTGTCGCTGGTCCGCACCCGCTCACCCGATCCGGCGCTCGTCGGTCGGCTGTCGTCGCTGGTGGCCCGGGCCCGTGGCACGGTGGCCGGCGGGTCGGCTCCGGCCTGGTCGGACGTGCGCCGGTTCGCGGCGGTGACCTTCCCGGTCGCGGTCTACCGGGCCTGGCGGTGGTGGTGCGCCGCGGCCGCCGGGTTCTGCGCGGTGGCATTCGGGTTGATGGGATGGATCGCGGCCCATCCCGAGCTGTGGAACCGGATCGGCACCCCGGAGGAGATCAAGCAGCTGGTCGACAACGACTTCGCCGCGTACTACTCCGAGAATCCGGCGCAGTCCTTCTCCCTGCAGGTGTGGACGAACAACGTCGTGTCCGCGGCTGCCGCGCTGGTGCTGGGCGTCACGCTCGTCGGCGCGATCTTCGTGCTGCTGCAGAACGCGGCGAACGTCGGCCTGATCGGCGGCCTGATGATCGGCAGCGGCCGCGCGGACGTGTTCTTCGGGCTGATCAGCCCGCATGGGCTGCTCGAGCTGACCGCCGTGTTCGTCGCCGCCGGTGTCGGGCTGCGGATGGGCTGGTCCTGGGTCGACCCTGGCCCGCTACCCCGCGGGCGGGCGCTGGCCGCGGCCGGCCGGGAGGCGGTCACGGTGGCGCTCGGACTGGTCGTGGTGCTGGCGGTGAGCGGCGTGATCGAGGCGTTCGTGACGCCGTCGCCGCTGCCGACGTGGGCCCGGATCGGCATCGGCGCCGTGGCCGAGGCGGCATTCCTCACCTACGTCATCCGGTACGGCCGGCGTGCCGTCCGGGCCGGCGAGACCGGCGACCTCGACGTGGGCCTGCGTGAGGACGTCGCTCCCGTCTCCTGATCCTCGTGCTGAACGGACGTCCTCGGCCGGTGACGAGCCTCGCTGCAGTGCAGCTGGGCATGGACCGCTGCTCAGAGCCGGCCGGCCGCCTTCAGCGCCAGATATTCGTCGGCGACCGAGGACGCGAAGGTGTCCGCGGGCGCGTCGACGAGCAGCACCCCGCGCCGGCGCAGCAGCCCCATCACCCGCCGGCGCTCGGCCAGCGCCTGCTCGGCCGCCGCCGCGTCGTACACCGCCGCGGTGTCGCCGCGCCGTCGAGCCAGCTCGGCCACCCGCGGGTCGCCCACCGCGGCCAGCACGACCGTGTGCCGGGAGGTGAGGCCGCCCAGCACCGGCAGCAGTCCCTGCTCGATGGGTTCCGCGTCCAGCGACGTGAACAGCACGACCAGCGCCCGTTTTCGCTCCCGCCGTAGCACCTCGGCGGCGATCAGCTGCGCGTCCGACTCGACCAGCGCCGGCTCCAGCGGGGCCATCGCCTGCACGAGCGTCGGCAGCACCTCGTTGCGGGAGGCGGCCTCGACCGATGCCCGCACCACCGAGTCGGCGGCGAGCAGGTCGACCCGGTCGCCGGCCCGGGCGGCCACGGCGGCGAGCAGCAGGCAGGCGTCCATCGCCGCGTCCAGTCGGGGCATGTCGCCGACCCGGGCGGCGGAGGTGCGGCCGGTGTCGAGCACGCAGACCAGCCGGCGGTCGCGCTCCGGCCGCCAGGTCCGCACGACGACGTCGCCGCGCCGGGCGGTGGCCCGCCAGTCGATGGAGCGGACGTCGTCGCCGTCCACGTACTCCCGCAGCGAGTCGAACTCCGTCCCCTGCCCGCGCCGGTTGAGCGTCACCGCCCCGTCGAGCTCGCGCAGCCGGGCCAGCTTCTCCGGCAGGAACTTGCGAGACGTGAACGGCGGCAGCACCCGTACCGACCACGGCACCTGGTGCCGCCGCTGTCGGCCGGCCAGGCCGAGCGGCCCGAACGACCGGACGGTGACGTGCGCGGCGGTCCGATCGCCGCGGCGGGTCGGCACCAGCGTGGTCACCAACCGCCGTCGCTCACCCGGCGGCACGTCGATCTGCTGGATCCGCGGCGCGGCGCCCGCGGACGGCAGCCACGCGTCGCGAAGCGGCCCGCGGACCCGCCGCCGGCCGCCGTTGGTGACCAGCAGCGCGACCTCGACCGGCTGGCCGAGCCGGGTGCTGGTGCCGCCGGACCGGTCCATCCGCAGGTCGGCGATGCGCCCGGCGAGCGCCACGTCCATCGCGACGCCGACGGCGAGCAGACCGATCACGGCCAGCAGCCAGACCGCGCCCAGCGGCGCCAGCAGCGCCCCGAGGGCCGCGACGAGCGCGGTGCGTCCGGTGATGGCCATGGTGCTGTCTCCGCTAGCGCGGTGCCGGCACCGAGGCGAGGACGGTGTCGAGCACACCGTCGGCGGTGACGCCTTCCAGCTCGGCCTCGGGCCGGACCGCGACCCGGTGCCGCAGCGTCGGCCGGGCCAGCGCCTTCACGTCGTCGGGGGTCACGTAGTCCCGCCCGGACAGCCAGGCCCACGCCTTCGCCGTGCTCAGCAGCGCGGTCGCTCCGCGCGGTGAGGCACCCAGCGACAGCGACGGCGACTGCCGTGTCGCCCGGCACAGGTCGACCACGTACGCCAGTACTTCCGCGGCAGCCTGCACCCCGCGCACCGCGGCGCGCCCGGCGGCGAGGTCACCGGCGTCGGCGACCGCGGTCATGCCGGCAGCGGCCAGGTCGCGCGGGTCGAAGCCGCGGTGATGGTTGTTGAGCACCCGGAACTCCTCGTCCCGGGACGGCAGCGGCACGGTCAGCTTGAGCAGGAACCGGTCGAGCTGCGCCTCGGGCAGCGGGTAGGTCCCCTCGTACTCGATCGGGTTCTGCGTGGCGACCACGACGAACGGGTCGGGCAGCGGCCGGGGCACGCCCTCGACCGAGACCTGTCGCTCCTCCATCGCCTCCAGCAGCGAGGCCTGGGTCTTCGGCGGCGTGCGGTTGATCTCGTCGGCGAGCAGCAGGTTGGTGAAGACCGGTCCCGGCCGGAAGGAGAACTCAGCCGTCCGCGCGTCGTAGACCAGCGATCCGGTCACGTCGCCCGGCATCAGGTCCGGCGTGAACTGCAGCCGCTTGGTGTCGAGCGCCAGCGCCGCCGACAGCGCCCGCACCATGAGCGTCTTGGCGACGCCCGGCACGCCTTCGAGCAGCACGTGCCCCTGGCAGAGCAGCGCGATCACCAGCCCGGTGACCGCGGGGTCCTGCCCCACCACGACCTTCCCGATCTCGGCCCGGAGCCGGTTCAGCGCCCCCCGGGCCCGCTCCGAGTCCGCCACCCCGCCGGCCTGCCCACCGCCGGCCCGCTCGATGGCGCCTGCCGGAACCCGCCCGGTCCCGCCGCGGACCCGAACCCCGGCCCGCCGCCGCCGGGACCACCCGGCGGACCCGGCGGAGTCCCGAAACCCGGCCCGCCGCCGCGGCGCGCCCGGCTGCACCCGCGGAGTGCCAACCCGGCGCCCGCCCGACGGCGGCACCCGTCCGGCTGTGACCGCGCCGAGTGCCGAATCCTTGGCCGGCGCCGGTGCGCCGAGCCGGCGGTCCCGGTATGGCTCCGCGCTGACTGTCGCCCGGTACCTCGGCAGCCGGACCGCGTGGCGGCGCCTGCGGAGCCGAGCGGGATGCCGCGTCCGCGGAGCCGTCGGGCCGGCCCACGTCCGCCGGCGGGGACGCGGGAACCGCCGCGCTCGCGAACTCGCCGTCGGCGCCCGGATCGCCCATCTCGCTCCCCGATGTGCTCGCGTTCGGGACCGGTGTCTCGCCCGGCGCGGCGTCCTGCCGTGAGGTCGGCTGCTGGCTCACTGGTGCGGTACCTCCGGGTCGAGCGTGTCGCGGACAATCGAGTCGAGCGAGTCGGCGAGGGCGACCAGGCCGGCGTCGTCGGTCGGCGGCGGTCCGAACAACACCGCGTGCATCGCGGCGTCGGACCGCCCCGAGCGGGACGCGACCGCCGCGACGACCGCCGCCGGCGACGGCTCCCCGCCGCCGGACGAGTCGATGCCGAGCCGCGGCACCATCCGGGCGAGCGCGCCGGACCGCAACGCCTCGGCCGCCCGGTCCCGCGCCTGCGCCCGCCGGTAGAGCCGGGACCGCCCCTCGACGGCCTCGGCCGCGCGCACCACCACGGGCAGCGGCTCCACCACCGGTGGCCCCAGCCGCCGCCCCCGCCAGAGCGCCACCAGCAGCCCGGCCAGCAGCAGCTGCAGCGCGGCCGGCACCACCCAGTCCGGCAGGATCGAGGCGGTCGACTCGCCGTCCGACGCCGTCCCGGGAGCGGGCACGAGCCATCGCAGCTCGTTCGCGCTGCCGTCGCCGCCGAGCAGGTTGAGCCCGAGCGCCGCGTCTCCGTCCTCGTCCAGCCGGTCGTTGGTCAGCATCGTGCCGGTCCCGAGCACGACCAGCCGGGCGCCGCCGCGGGTCGTCCCGACGACCATCGGCGCGGCATCGCCGTCCTCGCCGTAGCAGCGAGTGCCGCTATCGGACTCGTACGTGCTCCCGCCGATCAGCACGTCCCCGGCCGCCACGGCCGCTGCCTCGTCGCACCCGGGCGATCGGACCCGGATCGAGATGATCGGACGAGGACCGGAGGTCTGCCGTGACCGCCTCCAGGACGTCCCCAGGCGGATCGACGACCACCACGCTGCCCTGGCTCGCGTCGCCCAGGCTCCGCGCTGCGCTCTCATCCAGCAGCCCCGGGATCGGAACCAGCACCGCGGTGGTCGGGCTCAGCCCGGTCGCCAGCGCGGTCGGGTCGGTGACCCGGTCGACCCGCACCCCCCGGTCACCGAGCAGCGTCGCCAGCGCCCGACCGCCCTCGGGATCGACCGATCGCGGGTCCAGCCGTGCCTGCGCGCCTCGCGACCGGGCCACCCCGATCGCCACCGCGGCGAGCAGGACCAGCACGACCACCAGCAGCACCACCCGATACCGCCGCCACAGCGCGGGCGCCGACGCACCGGAGACAGTGGACGGCGCGGCGTCGGCCGGCGGCTCGCCCACGGCGACGGGCGCGCTCATCGCGGCACCTGGTAGCCGGCGACGGCCGGGACGCCGCTGCTGGCTACCACCATCGGTGCCCGGCGAACCCGATCGTCCGCCTGCCGCATCAGCGCGTCCGACTGCGGGGTGGCGGGCCGCCCGCCGTACCAGATCTCGTCGAAGACCCCCGCCGCCGCCCGTAGGTCACCGGCGATCGCCGGCACGGCCGCGCCGGCCTCCCGCGCCACCTCGTCAGCGGTACGCCCGGGCCGCGGGTCGAGCACGCCACGGGTCTCCAGCTCCCGGACGATCGCGCGCATCCGTTCCCGGACGGCCTCGGCGAACCGCCCGGCCGCCGCATGCTCGTCCGCCTGGCGCCGGTGCTCGCCCGCACCGACGTCACCGGACAGCTCGACGTGCGGCGGGCGGGTGCGGGCGCCGCGACGGATCGGACCCGTGCGCCACAGCACGATCGCGGCGACCACCAGCACGACCGCCAGCAGCACCAGCGGCCCCAGCGATCCGCCGGGCGCCGCGCTGGCCAGCCGGTCGAGGAACTTGTCGATCCAATCGATCACCGTGTCGAACGCCCGCGTGACCGGGCCAGGCTCGTTCTGGTGGTAGATGCCCTTGGACAGCTCCCGCTCGGCGGCTCGCCTGGCCTCGTCCCGACCGACCGGTGCGACGGCCGCGAGCTGCCCCGCGATGCCGGTGACGGTCATGGTGCTCCACCACCGACCGGGGCCTGCCGAGCGGTGCGTTCCTGCCGACGGAGCACGAAGTCAAGGCCCTCGGCCCGCATCCGGCGGTCGATGTAGAGCAGCGCGAGCACGCCGGCCAGGAACGGCGCGGTGATCATCCCGGCCACGATCGCGCCCAGCACGTCGAGGGCGAGGATGGCGACGGTCGCCGTGCTGCCCGGGTCTCCGTCACCGGCCACGACGATGAGGACCCCGATGAGTCCGAACGGCAGCGCGATGAGCACCTGGATGAGCAACCCGATCAGCACCGACAGGGTGCGGACACCCCAGACCCGGATCAGCGCAGGCCCCGCGAGCTGGGCCGACCGGCGCAGCGCGGCGATCGGTCCGAGCCCTTCCAGCACGAGCGCCGGAGTGGTCAGGGCCCACAGCGCCCACAGGATGAGGCCCGGGATGATCAGGAACAGCAGGCCGACGTACGGCAGGATCCCGGCCATGGCGGCCGCCAGCAGCAGCGGCCACAACCGCGGACGGATCCGGCGCCAGACCTCGGCCGCGCTGACCCGGCGGCCGAGGACGTCCTCGGACACGACGACCACGAGCATCCCGGTGATCACGGCGCGCGATCACGGCGGACACGAGGGCGCTGGTGATTCCCCCGAACCCGCCGATCAGGGCCTGGATCGACTCCGTCTCGTCGCCGACGCCGACCTGCGTCGGCAGCCCGTTGGTCCCGAGCTGCACGGCCAGCGAGATCACCTGCTGCAGCGTCACGAGCAGCGCCGCCAGCCCGACAGTCGCGCGCGGGTTGCGCCGGATGGTGCTGAACGTGCCGTCCAGCAGCTCGCCGACGCCCAGCGGTCGCAGCGGGATCCCGTCCTGCCGCGGCCGGTAGACCGGCGCGACGGTCTGGCGCCGGAACACCAGCCACGGAGGCGGCGTGGACCCCGCCGACGGAATCGGGGGCGGACCAGGGCGCGGGGGCCGGATCAGGGCGCTGGACCTCGCGGCCCAGGCCCGGCTCCTGGCTCATCGACGCTCCTCTGCCTCCCGTGCCGGTCGGGGCGCCCGGGCGCCGGTCGGCCAATGGTGCCACGTGGCTGCTGACGCCCGTACCCGGCCCGCGACCGGGTCGCTGCGGTGTTGCACGACACACCCGCCCGCTCGGGTGACAACATGGGGGTATGAAGGGACGCGTCCTGGTCGTCGATGACGACCCGGCTCTCGCCGAGATGCTCGGGATCGTGCTGCGTGGGGAGGGCTTCGACCCTGCCTTCGTCGCGGACGGCGGTCGGGCGATCAACTCGTTCCGCGACATCAAGCCGGACGTCGTCCTGCTCGATCTCATGCTGCCCGGGATGAGCGGCATCGACGTCTGCAAGCTCATCCGCGCCGAGTCCGGCGTTCCGATCATCATGCTCACCGCCAAGAGTGACACCGTCGACATCGTGCTGGGCCTGGAGTCCGGGGCCGACGACTACGTCGTCAAGCCGTTCAAGCCGAAGGAACTGATCGCCCGCATGCGGGCTCGACTCCGGCGTACGGACGAGCCGCCGGCCGAGTCGCTGGCGATCGGGGACGTCCTGATCGACGTGCCGGGCCACTCGGTGGCCCGCGACGGCCAGCAGATCCCGCTGACGCCACTCGAGTTCGACCTGCTCGTCGCGCTGGCCCGCAAGCCGCGCCAGGTCTTCACCCGCGAGGTCCTGCTCGAGCAGGTCTGGGGATACCGGCACGCGGCGGACACCCGGCTCGTTAACGTCCACGTGCAGCGGCTGCGCTCGAAGGTCGAACGCGACCCGGAGCACCCCGAGATCGTCCTGACCGTCCGTGGCGTCGGGTACAAGGCAGGACCCCCGTGACCGTCCAGCCCCGGACCGGCCCGGACGGGTCGGTCGCCGTCGAGGCGGATGACCCGGACGTCGAGACTCCGCAAACTGCGGCCGCTGTCCAGCCCACCGCCGACGGGGCCGGGGCAGTGCCAGAGGCCACTGCCTTGCCGCAATCCGTCCCTCCGGCCGCCGGAACCGGAGCCGTGGACGTCCTCTCCTCGCCCATACCGCCGCCGTCCGCGCCTCCGGGCGAGGGCGGTGCTGTCCCGCACAGCGCGGTGACGGCCTCCGACCCGCAGGTGCCGCACGCGGCCGCCTCGGTCGTCAGCGCGGCAGCCACCCGGTCGGCCATCGCCCTGGCCAGGCTGACCGCACGGCCACGATCCGCCGGCCCGAACGGGGATGTCGTCCAGGCGCCGCCGGGCCCGGTTGCCACCCCGCCCGTGGACCCGGCCGACGGTGCGACGCCTGGCAGCACCGAGCCACACAGCTCCGACTGGCATCGAGTCCGCACGCGGCTCGGGCGGTGGCGGAGTGACGCCCGCTACACCGTCGCGAACTGGGCGCGCTGGGCCGTGGAGCGCTGGCGCCGATCTCTGCAGCTGCGGGTCGCGGTGACCACGATGCTGCTCTCCAGTCTGGTCGTGATCATCGCCGGCATCCTGTCGGTCGGCGCGATCAGCGCCGGCGTGCTCGACGGCAAGCGCAACGCCGCCCACGCCGAGGTGATCAACGGCGTTCGCGTGATCCAGGACCAGCTCGCGGCGGCAGCTCCGCAGGACAGGAACGGTCTCGACCGGGCCACCCAGGCGCTGCTCAGGACGGTCGGCAACCGCGGTGCCGCTGCTGGGCTGTTCTCGATCGTCGTCGTCGTCCAGGGCGCCCCGCCCTTCGTCTCCGGCTCCACCGGCGTGGCGGACGTGCCGCTGGAGCTGCGGCAGCAGGTCGAGAACGGCAAGTTCGCCGACATGTACTCGCCGGTGCGAGCCGGCGACGGCACCTTCCCAAGGGCCTCATCGTTGGGGCACCGGTGCCGCGGCAGCAGAGCGCGGTGCAGCTCTACTACCTGTTCCCGCTGGAGGCCGAACAGCGCACGCTCACCCTCGTCCGCAACACCGTGCTCTTGACCGGCATCCTGCTCGTCGCCCTGCTCGCTGTGGTCGCCCTGATGGTCACCCGTCAGGTCGTTCGGCCGGTGCGAGTGGCGGCCGAGGTCGCCGAGCGGTTCGCCTCCGGCCGGCTGCGCGAGCGCATGACGGTCCGCGGCGAGGACGATCTGGCAGCGCTGGCGGCATCGTTCAACGACATGGCCGACAGCCTGCAGGGCCAGATCACCAAGCTGGAGGAGATGTCGCGGCTTCAGCGCCGCTTCACCAGCGACGTGTCTCATGAGTTGCGCACCCCTCTCACGACCATTCGGATGGCCACGGACGTGCTGCACGCCTCGCGGCCGGACTTCGAGCCGCACGTCGCCCGCTCCGCCGAACTGCTGCACGCCGAGCTCGACCGATTCGAGTCCCTGCTCGCCGACCTGCTGGAGATCAGCCGGTACGACGCGCACGTGGCCGTCCTCGAGCCCGACCCGATCGATCTGCGCGCCCTGGTGCGGAGCTCCGTGGACACCGTCGCTGCCGTCGCCGAGAGAGCCCACGTCGCGATCGAGGTGGACATGCCGGACGGCCCGGTCGTCGCGGACGTCGACAGCCGGCGCGTGGAGCGGATCCTGCGCAACCTTCTCGTCAACGCTGTCGAGCACAGCGAGGGGAGACCGGTCGAGGTCGCCCTCCGCGGCGACGGGCGAGCGGTCGCGGTGACCGTCCGCGACCACGGCGTCGGCCTGCGGCCGGGAGAGGCCGCGCTGGTGTTCGACCGGTTCTGGCGCGCGGACCCGTCGCGCAACCGGCGCACCGGCGGCACCGGCCTCGGGCTGTCGATCAGCCTGGAGGACGCCCGCCTGCACGGCGGATGGCTGCACGCCTGGGGTCGCCCTGGCCACGGCGCCCAGTTCCGGCTGACGCTGCCGGCGCACAGCGGTGATGCGGTGGTGTCCTCGCCGCTGCCGATCGAGCCTCCCGACGTCACCCGGCCGACCGGCGCCAGCCCACGCACCCCCCCAGGGTGGCCGGTATGAGGGGGTCTGTCCGGCGCGGCCGGAGAATGACGGCCGGGCTGCTGCTCACCGCTGGCGCGCTGCTCGTCAGCACCGGTTGCGCCAGCATCCCGGTCACGTCGTCGCCGCAGGTCATTCCGCAGTCCGTTCCCGCGGGGGCGCCAGACGGCAGCGACGTCCGCTACGACGGGATCGTTCCGCGGCCAGGAGAGTCTCCCGAGGACATCGTCAGGGACTTCCTCAAGGCCGGCGGTAGCAACGAGCGTGCGCACACGCGGGCCAGGGCCTACCTCACGCCCACCGCCTCCAAGCGTTGGAACGACAACGCCGGCACAGTGATCATCGAGAACAACATCTACGTCGATGCCCCGCAGGGCAGTCCGGTCATCAAGCTGTCCGCCCAGCGACACGGGCGGCTCAACGACGACGGCTCCTACGCGCCAGCCGAGGGGGCCTATCAATTCTCGTTCCAACTCGCCAAGGTGGACGGGGAGTGGCGGATCGACAATCCGCCTCCAGGTCTGCTGATCGAGTTGAGCACGTTCGAATCGGCCTACCGCGCGTACGACGTCTACTTCCTGAACTCCACCAAGCTGCAGGTCGTCCCGGACGTCCGCTGGTATGCGGCGCCGCCCGACTCGCTCGCCACCCTCCTGGTCACTGCGCTCGAGCGCGGACCGTCGAAGTGGCTGGCGGACGCGGTCACGTCTGATCTGACCGACGTCACGCTCCAGACCAACATCGTGCAGGAACGCGACCGCGTGAAGGTCTTCCTGACCGGTCTCGGGGACCAGCAGGACACCCTGCCTCGCCGGCGGCTTCGCCCAACTCGTCTGGACCCTCAGCCAGCTCGGCGTCGGCGCAGTGGAGGTGTACTCCGACGGCCAGCTGATCCGGCCGCCAGAACGCCCCGGACCTCACCCTGCAGCAGCTGAAGAACTGGCAACTGTTCGCCCCGGACGGCCTGACGGTGAACTCGTCGGCCTACTTCATCCGCGACGGTGCGGTGTGGACCACCAAGGACGCGCCGCTTGCCGGACCCGCCGGGCGCAGCTCGTTCGGGGCGGTCTCGGTGGCGGCGTCGGTCGACGAGAGCTCCGTCGCGGTGGTCCGCCGCACTGCGACCGGTGGCCGTGTGCTCTTCGTCGGCGCTCCGCGCTCGCTGCGCCCGGCCATCTCCGGCACCACGCTGAGCCGGCCGACCTGGGGATCGGGGATTCGCGAGGTCTGGACGGTACGCGACGCCCGTGACGTCATGCTGGTCACGCGCGACGGCCGTGCCTACCCCGTCGACGTCCCGCAGGCGCAGCAGATCGGTGCGATCCGCGCGTTGAGCCTGTCCCGCGACGGCGCGAGGGTCGCCGTCGTCGCCGGGCCGGCCGGTCGTGAGCGGCTCTGGATCGGCGTGGTGGTCAGGGACAGCGGTGCCGCCGGGATCCAAGGCCTGCGGCCGCTGGACGTCGGCGACACCCCCGTCTCGGACGTCAGCTGGTCCGACGCCGGCACGGTGATTGCGCTGACCCGATCCGGCGAGCAGGACAGCAGCCTCTACTCCGTTGACATCGACGGGGGATCGCCGCCCGTGCTCGTGTCGACGTCGGGTCTGCCCGGACCGCCGACCGCGGTGGCCGCCGGTCCGACGTTGCTGACGATCGCCGCCGGCACGCTCTGGCGGACGCCGGTCGCCAGCGAGTCGTGGACGAAGGTGGAGGACCGCCGCGGCGGCGAGTCGGCGCCCGCCTACCCGGGCTGAGATCCGACACCACGACCCGAGGCGTCTCATCGCTCCACCTCCTCACCTCCGGAGCGGAAGCAGTCGTACCAACGTCGCGTCGGTGAGCTCAACTCGCCATCCACAGGCGGAGGCGTTGTCCACAGATCGCGAATTCGGCCTACCGGGTTCCGACCGACGGCGGCACCGTCGTCGCGTGCTCTCCGTCCTGGCCGATCTGGCCCTCCCGAGCCGGTGCGTCGGCTGCTTGGCCGCCCGCGGGCCCCTCTGCCCGCGGTGCCGGCAGGCGTTCACCCGACCTCGGCGGCATCGTCCGGACCCGGCGCCGGCGGGGCTGCCGCCAGTGGCGGTGGCCGCGGACTACGCCGGGGTCGTGCGGACATGCCTGCTGGCGTACAAGGAGCGGGGCCGCCGCGACCTGGCGCGGCCACTGGCGGCCGCACTGGCGGCGGCGGTCGCAGAACTGGAGGACGGCCCGCTGTGGCTCGTCTCGATCCCGTCCGCCAACGCGGTGGCCCGTCGCCGTGGCGGCCAGCACGTCGAGCGGCTGGCCAGGCGTGCGGCCCGCATTCTGCGCCGGCGTGGCGTAGCGGTCCGGGTTGCTCCGCTCCTGGCGTTGGCGGCCGACCGGCCGGACAACGCCGACCTCACCGCGGCCGAGCGCGGGATCGCTGCGGCAGGCAAGTTCGTCGCCCGGCCCCAGCGAGCCCGCCCATCCCGGTCGACGCCGGTGGTGATCGTCGACGACCTGGTGACGACCGGCAACACTGTCGCCGCTGCGGCGGCGGCCCTTCGCGTCGTGGGCCTCTCCGTCGCCGGCGCGGCCGCGATCGCTGGCACGCAACGCAGACGAGTCTTGGTACACACAACGCGACAACGCGTTACGATGCGTGGCTGTCAGATCGACTCGCCCAGAAGGTTCACCAGGACTTCGGCGGTGGGTCGCGCGCAGGCCGGGTACGAGTCGGGCGGATCAGGACAGCCATGGGGTGTCCGCACCCCACCCGGCTCGGCTACCGTCAAGGAGGACCTGGGTAGAGGAGGCGTCACGCCGACACCGGCTCTGGTTCCGGTGGTATGCCGCTCGCGGCGGGCCGAACTTGCCGCGATGCGGGGCCGCGCGCGGCGGGCGCCCATCACCGCACTGGAGGTCGCGTGGACGTTACCGTCAGGGGCCGGAACGTGGAGGTGCCCGACCACTTCCGGCAGCACGTCACGGAGAAGATCGAGCGGGTCGAGCGCTACGACCACCGCATCATTCGTGTCGACGTCGAGCTGTACCACGAGCCCAATCCGCGCCAGTCGGCCTCCTGCCAACGCGTCGAGGTGACCTGTGCGACCCGCGGACCGGTGGTCCGCGCCGAAGCCTGCGCGTCCGACTTCTACCGCGCGCTGGACGCCGCGGTGGCGAAGTTGGACAGCCGGATGCGACGGTCGGCGGATCGGCGGCGCGTGCACCGTGGCAGCCGCACGCCCACGTCGGTGGCAGCCGCGACGGGTGGCCTCTCGCTGAACGGCGCGACGCCGGTGGCCACCTTGGCCCTATCTCAGGAACAGCAAGAGCAGGAGGAGTTCGGCGGCCTCGTCGTGCGCGAGAAGGAGCACTCCGCCGGGCCGATGACGATCGACCGCGCCCTGTTCGAGATGGAACTGGTCGGACACGACTTCTATCTCTTCTCCGATGCGGACACCGGACGGCCGAGTGTCGTCTACCGCCGCAAGGGCTACGACTATGGGGTCATCCGGCTGGTCGACTGAGTCGCGTGCGTTCGGCCGATTGGCCGTATCCGGACTGGTTCCTGATCAACTCGTTCTGGCAGAATGCCCGCTGTCAGCGTCGGCAGACCGGCGCGACGGCGTCGCAGGGGGCGATCGGTGACCGAGGACATGGGACCAGATCGAGCCGGCCGGCCGGACACGGTCCGGGTGCTGCTCGTGGACGACCACGCGCTGTTTCGGCGCGGTCTGCGGGTGACGCTCGAGCTGGAGCCGGACATGGTCGTCGTCGGGGAATCCGGGGACGGCACGGACGCGGTGGCGAAGGCGATCGAGACGCTGCCCGACGTCGTGCTGATGGATGTCCAGATGCCTCGGCGGGGCGGGATCGAGGCGTGCTCGGCGATCAAGGCCGCGGTGCCGTCCGCGAAGATCCTCATGCTCACGATGAGCGACGACGAGGGCGATCTCTACGAGGCGATCCGGGCCGGTGCCAGTGGCTACCTGCTCAAGGACCTGCCGATCGACGAGGTGGCCTCGTCCATCCGCGCGGTGCAGACCGGGCAGTCGCTGATCAGCCCGGCGCTGGCCTCGAAGCTGCTCACCGAGTTCGCCGCGCTGGCCAAGCGGGGCGAGTCGCCGCAGGCGGCGCCGACCCCGCGGCTCACCACCCGCGAGATGGAGGTGCTGCGGCTGGTCGCCCGCGGGATGAACAACCGCGACATCGCCCGCGAGCTGTATATCAGCGAGAACACAGTGAAGAACCACGTCCGCAACATGCTGGAGAAGCTGCAGCTGCACTCGAGGATGGAGGCCGTGGTCTACGCCGTGCGGGAGAAGCTGATCGAGATCACCTGACCCGGGTGTCAGCCCGGCGGCATCAGGCCGAATCGGGCCTCGTCGGTGCGGCCGCCGTCCGAGGTCGGCAGCCGCATCCGGGCGACGCCCTCGAGCTGGAAGCCGGCCCTGACCGCCACCCGCCGGGACGCGGTGTTGGCCGCGGCCGCGCCGAGCTCGAGCCGGGCGATCCCGGCTCGGGTGAACGCCCAGCTCGCCACCAGCCGGACGGAGCGGGTGGCCAGGCCGCGCCCGCGCCAGCCGGCGCGCAGGCCGTAGCCGATCTCCGCGATCCGAAAGGCGGGCACGGTCATCCGCAGTCCGAGC
Source organism: uncultured Actinomycetota bacterium (assembly GCA_963770145.1). Classification (GTDB taxonomy): domain Bacteria; phylum Actinomycetota; class Actinomycetes; order Mycobacteriales; family CADCTP01; genus CADCTP01. The sequence continues at coordinate 375,396 of CAVYOJ010000016.1, forward strand.
GAACCCGCGCAGTCGCCGGTCGCGGTCTCGACGATCGCGAACCTGGCCTCGGTGCCGGCCAACCAGGCCGCGGCCGCGCCGGCGACGAAGACCTTGACGTCCGGCGCGGTCCACAGCCGGGTCGAGGTGGCCCACCGCCGCGACTCGGGATCCAGCCGCTCGTCCAGCAGCGCGTCCTCGTCGCCGGGACTGATCCGGCGCAAGGTCACCACCCCGTCGGACAGCTCGCCGACGTCCGGCAGCCCGCGCCGGATCGGCAGCGCCGAGTCGGTGGCGAGCCGGGCGTACACGATCGCATCGGTCCGGGTGCGGCCGGCCGGCAGCGCCGCCCGCAACTGTCCCTCCCGGCGGAAGCCGGCGGCGAGCGCCAGCCGCTGCGCCGGCTCGTTCGCCGGATCGGCCAGGAGTTCGACCCGCGCCATGCCGTGGCGGAATGCCCAGGACGACAGCGAGCGGACGACCTCCCCGGCGTACCCGCGGCGGCGGGCCCAGCCGGCGATCCAGATCTCCAGCCGGGCGGTCGCGGCACACCGCCACGGGTCCACGCACAGGTCGGCGGCGCCGAGCAGCCGGCCGGTGGACCGCTCGGTCACCGCCGTGCGCATCCAGCTGGTCTCCCGGTCGTCCGTGGCGGCGGCCCACAGCCCGAGCCGACCGTCCTCGTCGACCAGCCGCAGCTCGTACAGATCCCGTGGTCGCAGCGGGCGAAGCAGCAGCCGTGCCGTCTCCACCCGAGCGGTCGACCACTCGACGTCCGCGTACCCGGTCACGCTGCCTCCTCGCACCGCTGCGCGATCTCCATAACCCGGCACGGAACTAGTCATCTGTCCGTTCGACACTCGAGGTGGTGCGCCACACAGCCGCCTACGATGGTGTCTGTCGAGCCGTTTCGAGGGAGCTGACGTCGCACCGTGGTACTGAACAGGATCCTGCGTGCCGGGGAAGGGAAGATCCTCCGCCGGCTCAAGGTGATTGCCGAGCACATCAACACGCTCGAGCCCGACTACGTCGAGATGTCCGACGCGGAGCTACGCGCGCAGACGGAGATCTTCCGCGAGCGGCTGGCCGACGGCGAGACGCTGGAGCACATCCTGCCCGAGGCGTTCGCGGTGGTGCGGGAAGCGGCCAAGCGGGTCATCGGGCAGCGGCATTTCGACGTCCAGATGATGGGCGGCGCCGCGCTGCACATGGGTTACATCGCCGAGATGAAGACCGGTGAGGGCAAGACGCTGGTCAGCACGCTGCCGGCGTACCTCAACGCGCTCGCCGGCAACGGCGTGCACCTGGTCACGGTGAACGACTACCTGGTCAAGTACCACGCGGAGTGGATGGGCCGGATACACCGCTTCCTCGGGCTCGAGGTCGGCATGATCCTCACGCAGATGCCGCCGGCCGAGCGCCGCGCCGCGTACGCGGCGGACATCACCTATGGCACCAACAACGAGTTCGGCTTCGACTACCTGCGCGACAACATGGCTTGGAGTCGTGACGACCTGGTCCAGCGCGGGCACAACTTCGCGCTGGTCGACGAGGTCGACTCGATCCTCATCGACGAGGCCAGGACGCCGTTGATCATCAGCGGTCCGGCCGAGCAGAGCGCCCGGTGGTACCAGGAGTTCGCCCGCCTCGCGCCGATGCTCAAGAAGGACACCGACTACGAGGTCGAGGAGAGCAAGCGCACGGTCGCGATCACCGAGGTCGGCGTCGAGAAGGTCGAGGACCAGCTCGGCATCGAGAACCTCTACGAGGCCGTCAACACCCCGCTCGTCGGCTACCTCAACAACTCGCTCAAGGCCAAGGAGCTCTACAAGCGCGACCGGGACTACATCGTCACCAACGGCGAGGTCCTCATCGTCGACGAGTTCACCGGCCGCGTCCTGCACGGCCGCCGCTACAACGAGGGCATGCACCAGGCGATCGAGGCCAAGGAAGGCGTCTCGATCAAGGACGAGAACCAGACCCTCGCCACGATCACCCTGCAGAACTACTTCCGCCTGTACGAGAAGCTCGCCGGGATGACCGGTACGGCCCAGACCGAGGCCGCCGAGCTGCACCAGATCTACAAGGTCGGCGTGGTGCCGATCCCGACCAACATGCCGATGATCCGGGCCGACCAGCCCGACGTCGTCTACAAGTCCGAGGGCGCCAAGTTCAGCGCGGTCGTCGAGGACATCGCGGAGCGGGTCGAGGCGGGCCAGCCGGTCCTGGTCGGCACTGCCAGCGTGGAGAAGTCCGAGCTGCTGTCCTCGATGCTGCTGCGCCGAGGCATCCCGCACGAGGTGCTCAACGCCAAGCAGCACGAGAAGGAGGCGGCGATCGTCGCGCTGGCCGGCCGGCCCGGCGCGGTCACCGTCGCCACGAACATGGCCGGTCGTGGGACCGACATCGAGCTCGGCGGTAACAAGGAGTTCATCGCCGACATGCAGCTGCGCGAACGCGGGCTGTCGCCGACCGAGACGCCGGAGGACTACGAGGCGGCCTGGGACGCCACCCTCGAGGACGTCCGTGCGCAGGTGCAGAAGGAGCACGACGAGGTCGTCGATGCCGGCGGGCTGTACGTGCTCGGCACCGAGCGGCACGAGTCCCGGCGCATCGACAACCAGCTGCGCGGCCGGTCCGGGCGGCAGGGCGACCCGGGCGAGTCGCGCTTCTACCTCTCTCTCGGCGACGACCTGATGAAGCGGTTCAACGCCGCCGCGGTCGAGACGATCATGACCCGGCTCAACATGCCCGACGACGAGCCGATCGAGTCGAAGATGGTCTCCCGGGCGATCAAGTCGGCGCAGACCCAGGTCGAGCAGCAGAACTTCGAGATCCGCAAGAACGTCCTCAAGTACGACGAGGTCCTCAACCGGCAGCGCACCGTCATCTACGACGAGCGGCGGCGCGTGCTCGAGGGTGCCGACCTGCAGGACCAGGTCGACCACATGATCACCGACGTCGTCAGCGGGTACGTCGAGGGCGCGACCTCGGAGGGCTACCCGGAGGACTGGGACCTCGACCAGCTGTGGACCGCGCTGCGCTCGCTCTATCCGATCTCGGTGACCGTCGACGAGGTGATCGAGGAGGCCGGCGGCGACCGCAACGGCCTGTCCACCGAGCAGCTGACCGAGCTGCTCGTCGAGGACGCGCACGCCGCGTACGAGGCGCGCGAGGAGGAGCTCGGCTCCGAGGTCATGCGGGAGCTGGAGCGCCGCGTCGTCCTGCAGGTGCTCGACCGCAAGTGGCGCGAGCACCTGTACGAGATGGACTACCTGCAGGAGGGCATCGGCCTGCGGGCGATGGCCCAGCGCGATCCGCTGGTGGAATACCAGCGCGAGGGCTTCGACATGTTCAACGCGATGCTCGACGCGATCAAGGAGGAGTCGGTCGGCTTCCTGTTCAACGTCGAGGTCGAGGTCCAGCAGCCCGCGGTGGAGGAGCCGGCCGTGGACGCCGAGGAGGAGCCGGTGCTCGCCGCCCCGGTCGTGGAGCGGTGCCGCGCCGGCGCTGACCGCGAAGGGCCTGCAGATGGGCAGCCGCTCGGACAACCTGCAGTACTCGGCGCCGACCCTGGACGCCACCGAGCCGGAGAAGGCCGCGACCGGAGGCGCCGCCGTCAGCAGCGGCGAGCCCGGCCGAAACGCGCCGTGCCCCTGCGGCTCGGGCAAGAAGTACAAGCGGTGCCACGGCGCTCCGGCGGCGGCTCGCTGACCCACTGCCACCGCCGCCCCGGACCGCGCTGGTCCGGGGCGGCGGTGTCTTCGGCTCACCGCAGCTCGAGTGCGACCGCTCGCCAGCGGCCGTCGAAGCCCTCCAGCCGGGCGGCCGCCGCCGAGTAGACCGTGCCGCGCAGGACGACCGCGGCGACCTCGGCCACGCCGTCGGCGGGCTCGCTCACCCGTACGGACTTGACCAGCGGCACCATCCCGGGCGGCGTCTTCCAGCGGCTGTCGTAGGTCATCCGGGAGATCTGGGAGCGGACCGACTGGCTCGTCCACTCCTGCAGCTGAGCCGACGCCCGAGAACCGGCCAGCGTCTCGAACACCGCTTGCAGGAACCGGGTCGCCCACGCCTCCGGCTCGGGCAGGTCGCGGCGCGCGGTCGGCTGCGGGTCGAAGAAGTCGATCTCGTGCTCGAACCGGCGCGGCGGCGGCTCCTCGAACGGCAGCTCCTCGCGCTGCCGGATCACGCCGAGCGGGCCGTCGGGAAGCTCGTCGTCGTACGGCGGCTCCAGCCGCGGCACGCGGCGGACAGTGGGCCGGCGCGGGCGGTGGGCCCCTTCCGACGAGGGATCGAGCGCTGGCACGGACACGGGGAGGTCCTTCCTCAGAGCGGACGCTAGCCGTCAGGATGATAGTGGCCGAAACGGGCAAAAGGGAGTTTTCATCCCGCGCTGAATTGCGAATCGGCGCTCCAATGCGCCACCGCGTGAATTGGTTTCGACAGTCCGCCTCGGCTACTGGCGGCATGCACGATTCGCCATCCGCACAAGGCGATCGGCCGCCTGGCGCGGAGGATCTCGCAACCACGCCGTCGAATTGCGCCCCTCGTTGAGATCCGACGGCGGGACGACAGCCCGCGTACGGAAGCCTCGTGGTGAGGGGTCGTGGCGACCGATTCGCTTCTGATCTGTGAGCCGGCCGGTGGCGGCGGATCCGCCGCCACCGGCGAGAGCGATCAGTCCGGGGGCAGTGGCTCGTCGCGGCCCAACGGGTGGGCTTCGACGAACCGGCGGGTCTCGTCGTACATCCGCTCGATGTACGCCTCGAGCTGCTCGCGCTCGACCCTCCACTGCCCGCGGCCGCCGATCTTGATCGCCGGCAGGGCGCCGCTGCGCACCAGGGCGTAGGTCTGCGATGCGGAGATGTTGAGCACTTCGGCGACGTCACCGAGGGTCAGAAAGCGGTCCGGGGTCATCGATTCCTTCCAGCGCCATCTCATGTCGACCCACCGTCAGTGTGGCATCGGCCTCGTACTCGTGATGGACGTGAGTCCAACCCCGGACCGTGACTTAGTGGGCGAAACGGTCAGAAGCGTGTATAACGTCGCTGACGCACTCGAGAGGAGCCAGTGTGGATACGCCCGTCCTTCGCGAACTGCCGGTGAAGGTGGGTGTCCCTCCGGCGGCGCCGATCGTCATCGAGGCGGTCGCCGAGTTCGCCCCCGAAGCGGAGACGTGGTTGCCGTGACCCGGCTTACGCGCTTCCTGCGCCGTCCCCGGCGGCGATGCCGGGCCGCGGGCGCGTCGTGGCCGTGTGGGGCCCGGCCGGCGCTCCGGGGCGGACGACGGTCGCGATCGGCGTGGCGGACGAGGCGGCTCGGCTCGGGGTGTCGACGCTGCTCGCCGACGCCGACCCGTACGGCGGGACGGTCGCGCAGACCGTCGGCCTGCTCGACGAGACCGCCGGGCTGGCGCTGGCCTCGCGCGACGCCGCGGCCGGGAGGCTGGACACGGTCCGGCTCGCTCAGCGCAGCCGGCAACTGCGCCCGCGACTGCGGGTGCTCACCGGCCTCGAGCCGGGCCGACCGGTGGCGGGAGCTGCGGCCGGCGGGACTGCCGGCCGTGCTCGACCAGTCCCGCCGGCTGTCCGCGCTGACGGTCGTGGACTGCGGATTCTGCCTGGAGCAGGACGAGGAGCTCGCCGGACCTCAGCGCAACGGCGCCACCCTGGCCGCGCTCGCGTCCGCGGACACCGTGCTCTGCGTGGGCGCGGCCGACCCGATCGGGCTGCACCGGCTGACCCGCGGTCTGGACGAACTGCGCGAGGTGCTGCCCGGCGTGGTGCCCCTGATCGTGGCGAACCGGGTCACCGGCACGGCGGATCCTGGCGAGATCGCGGCCGCACTCCAGCGCTGGGGCGGCGTCCGGGCGAGCGCCCACCTGCCGACCGACCCGGCATCGCTCGACACCGCTGCCCGGGCCGGCGCCACGCTCGCCGAGGTCGCGCCCGCCAGCCCGTTGCGTCGATCCCTCGTCGAGTTGGCCTGCACGCTGACCGGCGCTTCTGGCCGGACCCCGCCACGGCGCCGGCGCCTGTTCGCCCGTCACTGAGTCGCGGCCCTCACGCCGGACCGCCGCCGTGCTCCGATGATCGCGCTGTTCTCGGCGGTTGCTCCGCGTCACGGCGAGCAGGACGCCCTCCTCCGTGTTGTTCATCCCACCGTGCTGCGACGGGTCCGCTATTGGGGTGTGCCGCGAGCGGCGTTTCCGGTAGACGTGACCGGGTGGCCGGACAGCTTCGCGGACTTCTCGTCGACTACGGCGGCGTGCTGACGAACCCGCTGCCCGAATTCATGGCGGACTGGGTGAAGGCGGACGGGATCGACCCCGACCGGTTCGCCGAGCTCATGCGTCGCTGGCTCGGACCCGACTCCGACCGCAACCCCGTGCACGACCTGGAGACCGGCCGGATCGGCGCGCCGGAGTTCGAGCGGCTGCTCGCGGCCGAGCTGATCGAGCAGACCCCGGCGCAGCCCGGTGCGGCCGACCGCGCCGCCGGCATGCTCACCCGGATGTTCTCCGGCATGCGGGTCGAGGCCGGCATGCTCGACGTCGTACGGACGGCCCGGTCGGCCGGCGTCCGCACCGGGTTGCTGTCGAACTCCTGGGGTCTCGACTACGAGCGCGACGGCTGGGACACGCTCTTCGACGCGGTCGTGATCTCCGGCGAGGTCGGTCTGCGCAAGCCCGATCCGGCGATCTACGCGCTCGCCGCGCAGCGGCTCGGCCTGCTCGCCGGAGCAGATCGTCTTCGTCGACGACCTCCGTCCCAACGTGCGGGCAGCGGCGGCAGCCGGCATGGTTGGCGTGCAGCACGTCGACCTCGAGACCACGGTGTCCGAGCTGGAGATCCTCTTCGAGACCCGCCTGCGCTGACCGCCGATCCCGCCGCGGTACGGGCCGGCAACCGGTCGGCCGGCCGGCCTACGCCGATGCCGACGTAGCCAGGTACGCAAGTGCCGGTTCGCGATCTGTGGACAACTTCTGGCCTGTGGACGGCCGCCGACGCCATCCGAGCCCGCGTGTCACGATGGTCGTGCTCCAGCGGACCAGCCCGGTCCGCCGCGGACCGCGAGGAGGTGCGTCCACATGACCGATCGGCTGAGCGCCCTTGACGTCTCGTTCCTCTACATGGAGGAGCCGACCACTCCGATGCACGTGGGCGGCCTCCTGGTGTTCGAGCCGCCGCCCGAGGGCTTCGACTACGACCGCCTGGTCAAGCTCATCGAGGACCGGATCAGCCTCGTCCCGCGCTACCGGCAGAAGATCCGCTGGGTGCCGGGGCACCTGGCCAACCCCGTCTGGGTCGACGACGCCGACTTCGACATCACCTTCCACGTGCGCCGGTCCGCGCTGCCCCGACCGGGATCCGACGAGCAGCTGCGCGAGCTGGTCAGCCGGCTGATGTCCCGCCGCCTCGACCGCAACCGTCCGCTCTGGGAGATGTACCTGGTGGAGGGCCTCGAAGGCGGTCGCATCGCGATCATCAGCAAGACCCACCACGCGATGGTCGACGGGATCAGCGCGGTCGACATCGGCCAGGTGATCCTCGACGTCACCCCGACCCCGCGCGACGTTCCCGAGGACCTGTGGATGCCGGCGCCGCAGCCGGGGGCGATCGGCCTCGTCACCGACGCGGTCACCGACCTGGTCCGGCGGCCGACCGGGGTGGCTGACACGGTCCGGATGGGCCTGCTCGACGTGCGGGCCACCGCCGGCAAGGTGGTCGGCGCGGTCGGCGGTCTGGCCGCGGCGGCCCGGATCGCCGCGCGGCCGGCGCCGTCCACCCCGATGAACGTGTCGATCGGCGAGCAGCGACGGTTCGGCGTCGCCCGCACCGATCTGGACGACTACAAGCGCGTCCGCAAGGCACACGGCGGCACGGTCAACGACGTGGTGCTCGCGACCGTGGCCGGGGCGCTGCGCGGCTGGCTGCTGTCCCGCGGCGAGGCGGTCACCGCGTCGACCACGATGCGGGCGATGGTGCCGGTCTCCGTCCGGACCGACGAGCAGCGCGGCGCCGGCGGCAACCGGGTCTCCTCCTACCTGGTCGACCTGCCGGTCGGCGAGCCCGACCCGGTCGTCCGGCTGTCCCAGGTCAGCTTCGCGATGAAGGGGCACAAGGAGTCCGGCCAGTCGGTCGGGGCGGACGCGCTGGTCGCGCTGGGCGGGTTCGCCCCACCGACGCTGCACTCGCTCGGCGCGCGGGCCGCCAACGGCTTCACCCGCCGGCTGTTCAACCTCGTGGTGAGCAACGTGCCCGGCCCGCAGTTCCCGCTGTACGCGGGAGGCGCCCAGCTGCTCGAGCTGTTCCCGGTGGTGCCGCTCGCCCGCGGCCAGGGCCTGAGCATCGGGCTCACCTCCTACAACGGGCGGGTCTACTACGGGCTCAACGCCGACCGCGATGCGCTGCCCGACGTCGACGTGATCGGGGCGCTGCTCGAGGAGGCGCTTGGCCGAGCTCGTGGACACGGTGAGATGACCGCCGCGGACGGCAACGGGATACGCCGCGGGCTCGTGCTCGGAGCCGGCGGCGTGCTCGGGCTGACCTGGATGATCGCGGCGCTCGGCCGCGCTGGAGGCCGAGGAGGGCTTCGACGCCCGTGACGTCGAGGTCTGCATCGGCACCTCGGCCGGCTCGGTGCTGGCGGCGTTGCTCGGCTGCGGCGTCGGCGTCGACGTGGCACTGCGCCACCAGCAGGGCATCCCGGCGCCGGCCGACCCGGACATCAGCTGGGACTACGACCGCGACAGCGGGGGAGCGGTGCCGCCGCGGCCCGGGTTCGGCATCGGCTCGCCGCGGTTGCTGCTGGAGGCCGCCCGGCACCCGCGCCGGGTGCCACCGATGGCCGCGTTCTCCGCGGCGCTGCCGCGCGGCCGCGGGACGCTCCTGCCGCTGCACCGGATGGTCGAGCTGGTCTCCGAGCCGCTGCCGGACGGCGGCTGGCCGGCCGCGCCGAGCACCTGGATCGTCGCGATGGACTACGCCGCCGGCACCCGCACGGTGTTCGGCCGGGACGGCGCGCCGCCGGCCACGCTGGCCGACGCGGTCACCGCGTCCTGCGCGATCCCAGGGTGGTACGTGCCGGTCGTGATCGACGGCCGGCCGTACGTGGACGGCGGCACGCTGTCGCCCACCTCGCTCGACCTGCTGGTCGGCGCCGGACTCGACGAGGTCTACGTGCTGGCGCCGATGGCCTCGTTCGCCTACGACCGGCCGCGGGCGGCGATGGCGCGGGCGGAGCGGCGGTGGCGGCGGCTGGTGAGCCGCCGGGTGCTGGCCGATGCCGAGGCGCTGCGCGCATCCGGCACGGCGGTCACGCTGCTCGGCCCCGGACCCGAGGACCTGCAGGCGATCGGGGCCAACCTGATGGACCCGCGGCGCCGGCAGGCGGTGCTGGCGACCGCGCTGCGGACCAGCGTGGAGGCGCTGCGCCGGGGTGACGGCGGTCCGGACTGGCCGCTGCGAACGGGGACGGTGAGCTGATGCGGGTGTACTTCCCGGCGACCACGCGGACGTTGCGGGAGCTGGTCGACACGCGGCGAGCTGGGGCCGGCGCCGCTGACCGGCTTCGCGGTGACGCCGCAGCTGCGGGCGTGGTATCGGGACAGCGACCTGGACGAGCTGGAGTACGCGGCGCTGCTGGACGCCGCTCGCGGGTCACTGCGGCTGCTCGACCAGGATCCGGATGCGATGCCGCGCCGTGCGGTGGTCGCCGCCGACGTGCCGGACGAGCAGGTGACGCTCCGGCCCGACCTGGACCGCGCGGTGGTCCGGGTGGCGATGCCGGTGCCGATGAAGCTCGTCGCCGCAGTGCACGTCGACGGCTCCGAGGCGGAGAAGGCGGTCGCCGCCGCGGTCGCGGTGGTGCTGGAGGCCGACCTCGGCAGCGAGGACGCGAAGTTCGTCGTGGACGGGGCCGAGGGCTACGACCTGCTCTGGTACGCGAGCCAGGAGGTGGGGCCGCTGCTGGACCTGCTCTGACCGCGGATCAGCGGAACGGATTCGGCGCCGCGTGCGGGCTGATCTTGACCCGTGGTACGCCGTCCTGCGCCCACGGGGCCTCGCGCAGGGCGCGCAGTGCGGCCCGCCGGCGCGGGGTGTCCATCCGATCGATGAACAGCACGCCGTCGAGGTGGTCGGTCTCGTGCTGGAGGCAGCGGGCCAGATAGCCGGAGCCGACGATCTGCACCGGGTCGCCATGGTCGGTGAAGCCGCGGGCGACGACGTTCTGCCGGCGGATCGTGTCGATGTAGATGCCGGGCATGGACAGGCAGCCCTCCGGGCCGTCCTGCTCCTCGTCGTCCGGGAAGTCGAGCACCGGGTTGACCAGCGTGCCCTCGACCCCGTCCACGTGGAAGGCGAACACCCGCAGGCCGACGCCCAGCTGCGGGGCGGCCAGGCCGGAGCCCTGCTCATCGGAGAGCGTGTCGTGCAGGTCGCGCACGAGCCGGCGCAGCTCGGCGTCGAAGGTCACCACCGGGTCCGCGGGCGTGGTCAGCACCGGGTCGCCGAACAGGCGGATCGGCAGGACGGTCATCGCTCTCCTCCACGACAGCCCGCCGCCACCTTTGACCGCGGGCTTGCAAAGCATCATAGTTTGCAAAGTGGGGGCCGAGACGCCGTGGGTGCAGCCGCGTGATCCAACCGTTGCCGCGCTGCTGGGTCATCCCGTGCGGGCGGCGTTGCTGGAGCTGCTCGGTCGGGTCGGGACGGTGACCGCGACCGAGGCGGCGCGGGAGCTCGGCGGCAACACCGGGCTGCACTCGTTCCACCTGCGGCAGCTGGAGCGGTACGGGTTGGTCGAGGAGGTGCCGGGTCGCGCCGGCCGGCGCCGGCCGTGGCGGCTGGTCGATCCGCACCGGCCGGCCGCCGCCGAGGGGCTCGATCTGCTCGCGCGGGGGCTCGAGGACGAGAGCTACCAGCGGTGGTTGGCGGTGCGGGACCGGGCGCCGGAGCGGTGGCGGAAGGACGAGGCGTTCAGCCAGGTCGTCTACCTGACGCCGCGCGAGTTGCGCGAGGTCGGCACGGTGATCCGCCGCGCGCTGGCTCGCTACCACGCGCGCGAGGACTCCCCGGCCCACCGGCCCCCGGACGCGGCCCCGGTCGCCGTCGTCGCCCGCCTCTTCCCCCGGTCGCCTCGCCGACCGCTCGGCCGACTGCACGCCGACGCCCGCACGCTCCCGGACGGCGCAGCGCGCGGGGTACCGGCCGATGTCCGACGCGCTGGACCTGGCGTCGTCGCGGGCTCGGTCCGGGGTCGGCGTCGATCGGCGCGGAGGGCGGTCGCGGGTCAGGGGGTGTGGTGGAGGTGGTCGACGACGAACTCGGGGACGAGATCGGCGTCGGCGCCGGCGGACTGGTCGGGGAAGTCGAAGACCGCGACCATCATCTGCATCGGGTACGCCGGCGGGTGCGGGCAGGAGCGGATCAGCTCGCCGTCGACGAAGAACTCGGCCCGCTCGGCCGTCCAGTCCACCGCGTAGTCGTGGAAGTCGGCCACATCGATCGGCAGCCGCGGGGCCGCGAAGTCGCGCTTCACATCCGGATCGCGGAACTCCTTCAGCCCCATCCCGACCTCGGCCGACCGACCCGGCTCGACCGCCGAGCCGAAGACCTCGACCACGCAGATCTCCGCACACCGCTCCGGGCGGTCCTCCAGACCGACCATCCACCACGCCGCCATCGACCGCGGCGAGATCACCATCCGCGCCCGCATCTCCAGCCGCCCGTACTGCGGGGTGAAGCCCCAGAACGTCTCCTGCTCCTCGCGCACCACGGAACCGCCGTCGAGCGGCTGCTGTCCGATCGCGCTGCCGACCGGGCCGGAGAAGTTGCCGGTCTGGATGCCCGACACCCGCAGCGGCGTCGTGTGCTCGGCCGCCATCCACAGCCCCTGGTCCGGCGGGATCGACAGCACCAGGCACGAATCCCGGATCTCGTACGTCGCGGCGGTCTGGGCGCGCGAGCTCCACGCGGGCAGGTAGTGCGGCAGCCACACGGACCTGTCCAGGGCGGGCCCGTCGAACTCCTCCGCGAACATGGCGCCGATCATGCCGGCCGGCACCGACAGAATGGGTCCGTGCCGCGCATGGTCAGCACCCGCAACGCCGCCTTCCAGCAGTGGCAGGCGCTGCTGACCAACCGGACCAAGCGGCAGCGGGCGGGGGAGTTCCTGGTCCAGGGCGTGCGGCCGATCACGCTGGCCGTCGAGCACGGCTGGGAGATCCGCATGCTCCTGCACGCCGGTGGGCCGAGGTCGCGGTGGGCCGAGGAGATGCTGCGCCGGCACGACCACGCCGAGCTGTCCGAGGAGCTGATGCGCGAGCTGGGCGAGAAGGACGAGCAGGAGCTCATCGCGGTCGTCGGCCTGCCCGAGGACCGGCTCGACCGGATCCCGCCGCGGGACGACCTGCTCGTCGTGGTCTTCGATCGCCCGGCGACACCCGGCAACATCGGCACGCTGATCCGGTCGGCCGACGCGTTCGGCGCGCACGGCGTGATCGTCACCGGTCACGCCGCCGACCCGTACGACCCGCGAGCGGTGCGTGCGAGCACCGGCTCGCTGTTCGCGATCCCGGTCGTGCGCGTGCCCAGCCATCGCGAGGTGCTGGCCTGGGCGACCGGGCGGATCGTCGCGACCGACGAGCACGGCCGCATCGACGTGGCCGACTCGGACCTCACCGGACCGACCGTCGTGCTGATCGGCAACGAGACGACCGGATTGTCGGCGGCATGGCGGGAGGCAGCGGACGAGATCGTACGGATCCCGATCACCGGCGCGGCCAGCTCACTCAACGCAGCGTCGGCCGGCACGGTGGTCCTGTACGAGGCGGCTCGGCAACGCAGGAGAAAGACCGCCGGTTGAGTCACGAGCGGCTGTGCGCTGGCCGCGGGCCGTCGAGTTCTTCGACCAGCGCGCACGCGTCGGCGACGGGGTCGAGGTCCTGGGCCCGCACGGCCAGCCTGCGCAGCAGGCGGCGGAACCGCGTGCGCTCCGCCTCGGACAGCGGCTCCAGCACGTGGTCCTCGGCCCGGCCCAGCCGGTGCTGCAGGTCGGCCAGGAGCCCGGTGCCGTACTCGGTCGCGAGGATCTGCTTGTTCCGCCGGTCCCTGGTGTCGGCCCGGCGCTCGACCAGTCCGGCGGCCTCGAGCTCATCCACCAGATAGGTCATCACGGTCCGGTCGATCCCGAGCCGCTGCGCCAGCGCGCCCTGGCCGACCGGCTCCTCCTGCGCGGCCGCGGTCAGCACCTGGAAGCCGCGCGGACCGCCGGGCACGGCGCTCATCAGCGTGTCGGCCATCCGGACGTACGTGCGGAAGACGACCCCGAGGGACCAGCCCAGGTCGTCGTGCAGCATGCGGAAAGCCTAGCAGCCAGATCGTCGGTTCGACAATTCGTCTGCTCGGCATATGATCCGGATGTGGAACACGAAGTGGTCTTCGGGAGCTTCCTGACACCGTCGGCCGAGCAGCCGGAGCGGGTGCTCGAGCTGGCCCGGCTCACCGAGCAGGTCGGGCTCGATCTGGTCAGCGTGCAGGATCATCCGTACCAGGCGCGGTTTCTCGACACCTGGACGCTGCTGTCGGTGATCGCGGCCACGACGTCGAGGATCACGGTCACGCCCAACGTGGCCAACCTGCCGCTGCGGCCGCCGGTGGTGCTCGCCCGCAGCGTGGCGACGCTGGATCTGCTCAGCCAGCGGGCGGGTGGAGCTCGGCCTCGGCGCGGGCGGGTTCTTCGAGGCGATCGCCGCGGTCGGCGGGCCCCGGCTCGACGCGCGGCGTGCGGTCGACGCACTGGAGGAGGGCATCCGCATCATCCGCGCGATCTGGGACGTGAACGGCGGCACGGTGCGGATCGACGGGGAGCACTACCGCGTCTGGGGCGCGCATCCGGGGCCGGCTCCGGCGCACGATGTCGGGATCTGGGTCGGCGCGTACAAGAAGCGGATGCTCGGGCTGACCGGGCGGCTGGGCGACGGGTGGTTGCCCAGCAGCCCGTACGCGCCGCCGGACGAACTGCCGGCGATGAACCGCACGATCGACGCGGCGGCGGAGGAGGCCGGGCGGGATCCGGCGGAGATCCGCCGGCTCTACAACATCGCGGGGCGATTTGCCGGCGCGGTACGGGATTCCTGCAAGGGCCGGCCGAGATGTGGGCCGAGCAGCTGGCCGAGCTGGTGATCGAGCAGCGGTTCGGCGGGTTCATCGTGATGGGCGACGATCCGGAGGTGTTGCGCCGGTTCGCCGGCGAGGTCGCTCCCGCGGTCCGCGAGCTCGTCGCCGCCGAAGACTCCACCCGCCACCCCGAGCCCGCTTCGCCGGCGGTCGGTTCGCCTGCCGCGGCCAACGCCGACGCTGTGGGTGGCGGTGCGGCGGATACCGCCGCGCGGTCGGCCTCCACAGCGACCGGCGCCGGCCGCGCGGCAGGGTTGGCGGTGGTGCCGACGCCGGACGACGGCATGCGGCTGTCGGACCGGCCGGTGTGGGACGAGACGACCCGGCCGACCGGGCCCGCTCCCGACCCGGACCGGGCCTACACCGCCCACGAGCAGGCCAGCGGCCGGCATCTGGTCGACGTGCACGACGGCCTGCGGGCCGAGCTGGAGCGGATGCGCGACCTCGTCGACCAGGTGACCGACGGGCCGGACCGACCCCGGCGCCGCCCGCGACCACATCAACCAGATGACGATCCGGCAGAACAACTGGACCGTCGGCACCTACTGCGAGTCGTACTGCCGGATCGTGACCACGCACCACACGATCGAGGACCGCAGCGTGTTCCCGCACCTGCGGCACGCCGACCCGCGGCTGGCTCCGGTGATCGACCGGTTGGCGCAGGAGCACGTCGCGATCCACGGCGTGCTCGAGCAGGTGGACCGGGCGCTGGTCGCGTTCGTCTCCGGGCCGGACGGCGACAAGCAGCTGCGGGAGGCGGCCGACCTGCTCACCGACACCCTGCTCAGCCACCTCGCGTACGAGGAGCGAGAGCTGGTCGAACCGCTGGCCCGACTGGGGTTCTACTAGACGTCCACATCGGACCCCATGATCACGGTCTGGTTCCGCGGCAGCGCGAAGAACTCGGCCGGGTCGCCGGCGTTGTGCGCGAGCACGATGAACAGCTGCTTGCGCCAGCGGCTCATCCCGGCCCCGTCGGTGCGCCGCAACGCCCCGCGGGACAGGAAGTACGACACCTCGTCGGCGTCCACCTCGAACGGTATGAGCCCGTCGGCCGCGGCCTTCGCCACCGCGGCCGGCAGGTCCGGGGTGTCGAAGAACCCGTACCGCACGGTGAGGTGCATGATCCCGTCGTCGTTGTAGCCGAGGTCGTCGGCGGTGAGCTGGTCGGCCGGCTTGACGTGCGGCACGCCCTCCGGCCGGGCCGAGACGATGAGCACGTGCTCGTGCAGCACGTGGTTGTGCTCGACGTTGGCCCGCAGCGCCAGCGGGGTGGTGTCCTTCGTCGGGTGCGGGAAGACGCCGGTGCCGCGGACCCGGGTGATCTGGTGCTTGCGGACCTTCTCGATGAAGTCCTGCAGCGGCCCCTCGGCCGCGGTCCGGTTCTGCACGGTGATCTCGCGGCCCTTGCGCCAGGTCGTCATGACCAGGACCACGGTGGCCGCGATGAGCAGCGGCAGCCAGCCGCCGGAGAGCACCTTGGTCAGGTTGGCGCCGAGGAAGGACAGCTCGATCCCGCCGAACGCGACCGCGGCCAGCACCAGCTGCCAGGGCCGCCAGTGCCAGCGGCGCCTGGCCACGACGACGAGCAGCACGGTGTCGACCAGCAGCGCGCCGGTGACCGCGATCCCGTACGCCGTGGCGAGCCGTTCGGACGACCGGAACACCAGGATGAGCACGAGCACGCCGGCGAACAGCGCCCAGTTGACCGCGGGCAGGTAGACCTGGCCGGCCTCGTGCTCGGAGGTCTGCCGGATCCGCAGCGGCGGCAGCAGCCCGAGCTGCACCGCCTGCCGGGACACCGAGAACGCCCCGGAGATCACCGCCTGGGACGCGATCACCGTGGCCGCGGTGGCCAGCACCACCATCGGGAGCCGGGCCCAGCCCGGCAGCAGCAGGAAGAACGGCGAGGACGTGGCGCTCGGGTCGCCGCAGGATGAGCGAGCCCTGGCCGAGGTAGTTGAGCGTCAGCGCCGGGAAGACGAGGAAGAACCAGGCCCGGCGGATCGGCGGCCGGCCGAAGTGGCCCATGTCCGCGTACAGCGCCTCGGCACCGGTGATGCACAGCACGACCGCGCCGAGCGCGACGAACGCGATGAACGGGTGCTCGGCCACGAACGCCGCCGCGTAGCGTCGGCGACAGCCCCTTGAGGATGTCCGGGTGGGGCACCACCTGGGCCAGCCCGGCGACCCCGATGGCGACGAACCAGACCGTCATCACCGGCCCGAACAGCGCGCCGATCCGGTGCGTGCCGAACCGCTGGCTGACGAACAGGATGGTCAGGATCGTGACCGCGATCGGCACGACCAGGTCGGCGAGGCTGGGCGCGGACACCTTCAGCCCCTCGACCGCGGACAGCACCGAGATCGCCGGCGTGATCACCGAGTCGCCGTAGAACAGCGAGGCGCCGAGGATGGCCAGCAGGATCACCCGGATCGTCAGCGCCGAGCGCGGCCCGGCCATCCGCCGGATCAGCGCGGCCAGCGCGAGCACGCCGCCCTCGCCGTGGTTGTCGGCCCGCATGATGATCGTCACGTACTTCACCGAGACGATCAGGGTGATCGACCAGAAGACCAGCGAGATCACCCCGTACACGTCGCCGGGGGTGGCCTGGACCTTGTTGTGGTCGAGGGAGAACACGGTCTGCAGCGAGTAGAGCGGGCTGGTGCCGATGTCGCCGAAGACGACGCCGAGCGCGGCGATGACGAGCGCGGCCATGCCCGTCTGCTTCGGCGACCGGCCGGTGCCGGCGGCCCGGTTCGCCGGGTGCTCCGCGACGGCGTCCGGCACGGGCTCCGGCAGCGAGAGAGGTCACGGCGTCGGGCACCCTTCGATGATTCCCTGCCACCCGTACGGAGACACAGCAAACCTGCGGGTCCGCTTTCCGGATATAGCTTTCCAGGTATAGCGTTGGAGCTATGGAGGACGACGGGCTGCCGGTGCTGCCCGGCTTCCGCGAGATCGCCCAGCGCCGGCGGCGGGTGATCGACGAGCTGGCCGGTGCCCGCCGGGCGGCCGGGCTGTCACAGACCGAGGTGGCGGCGCGGATGGGCACCTCGCAGTCGGTGGTCGCCCGGCTCGAGTCCGGCGAGATCGACGCGCGGCTCTCGACGCTGCAGCGGTACGCGGCGGCGGTCGGCCAGGAGCTGGAGCTGGGCGTGCGGCGGCCCGGGCACCGCGAGGAGGGCGGACCATGACCGATCCCCGCACCCCGGAGTGGCCGGGCCGGCCCGGCTGGCAACCGCAGCCGCGGCCGGGCTGGCTGCCCGGCGCGCCGGCGAGCCGGCGCCGGCCCCGACGGTGGTGTACGTCGACCCGCGCCGGGACGACCTGGCCGACCAGCTCTGGCGTCGCCGGGTCGTGCTGCTGTCCGGCCGGCTGGACTACCCGGCGGCGGAGGCGGCGATCGGCCGGATCCTGCTGGCCGACGCCGACGGTCCGGAGCCGATCCGGCTGCACGTGCACTGCCCGGACGGCGACCTGGACGCGGCCGTCGTGCTGGCCGAGACCCTGCAGCTGGTCCGGGCCCGGGTGATCGCCGTCGCCAGCGGCTCGGTCGGCGGCCCGGTCGTGGGGGCGTACGCGGCGGCCAGGACCCGGCAGGCGCACCCGAACGCGCGGTTCGCGTTCACCGAGCCGCGGGCGGCATTCCACGGTCGCGGCAGCCGGATCGCGGCCGAGCTCGAGCTGCAGGCCGAGCAGCTGCGGTTCCTGCAGGAGACGATCGGCGAGGCGACCGGGCTCGACCCGGCGGACGTGGCCGCGGACATGCAGGCGAGCCGGATCCTCACCGCCGACCAGGCCCTCCGGCTCGGGCTGGTGCACGAGATCGTGACCCGCGAGGGCGGCGGAGCGACCGAGCCGCGGCTGACGGCCGACGGCGCTGGCCGGTGGATGCAGTCGAGGAGACTCGAGGAACCGGCGAGCAGCGCCGCCTCCGACCGCAGCCGGTCGGCCGCGGGCGACCGGCCGTACTGGTCGGCCGCCGCGGTCCGCTCGGCGATCTCCGCCCGCACGATCGCCGCCGCCTCGTCCTCGGTGAGCTCCCGGCGCGGCACCTCGGCCGCGCCCAGCCCGGCCACGCTGCCGGCGACGTGCTCGTCCGCGCCCGGCGCCAGCGGGACGGACTGCACCGCGGTCGCGTTGGCCAGCGCGGCCAGCGTCGAGCGCAGCGCGCCCATGGCGACCGCGTTCCGCTCCCGCAGGGCGATGCGCAGCGCCGACCGCAGCCGGTCCTCCAGCGCGCTCACCGCAGGTCGACCTTGGTCAGCTGGCCGAGCAGCCGGGTCAGCTCGGCGATGTCGCCGGGCGCCCACTCGGCCAGCGCGGCCCGCCACCGCTCCAGCCGGGCCGCCCGCAGCGCCTCCACCCGCTCCCGCCCGTCCGGGGTCAGCCGAACGGTCACCGCCCGCGCGTCGTCGGGGTGCGGGCCGCGCTCGACCAGCCCGAGCCGGGCGGCCGCGTCGATCTGCCGGCTGACCGTGGACTTGTCCAGGTACAGCGCGGCGGCCAGGTCGGACGGGCGCATCGCGCCGCGCCAGCACAGCATCGAGACCAGCGGGTACGCGGTCACGTCCAGCCGCGGGTCAAGCGCCTTCGCCCCGGTGCGCGCGTTGGCCCGGGCCCACGACCAGGTGTCGGAGATGGCCGCCTCAAGGTCGGCCATCCCGTCGCCACGGTCCTCCACAAGCCCTCCACAAACGCCGTTGGGAATGTTGCAGCTCTCAACTACCTTCCCACGAGGTCCCCCAGCCAGCATGCGCGAGCGAGAGGTACCCCATGGCCAGCACCACCCAACCGGCCGTCCACCGGCGGCCGGATCTCCCACGATGTCTCATCGGGAGATCCTGGAGGCGCTGTCCGGTCTGCTGCTCGGCATGTTCGTGACGATCCTGGCCAGCACGGTGGTCTCGAACGCGCTGCCCCGGATCATCTCCGACCTGCACGCCGGCGAGTCGGCGTACACCTGGGTGGTCACCGCGACGCTGCTCGCGCTGACCGTGACCACCCCGATCTGGGGCAAGCTCGCCGACCTCACCAGCAAGAAGCTGCTCATCCAGCTGTCCCTGACGATCTACGTGGTCGGCTCGGCGCTGGCCGGCCTGTCCCAGAACGCCGGGATGCTGATCGCGTTCCGGGCCGTGCAGGGCGTCGGCGCCGGCGGCCTGGCCGCGCTGGTGCAGGTCATCCTGGCCGCGATGATCTCGCCCCGGGAGCGCGGGCGGTACATGGGCTACCTCGGCGCGGTGTTCGCGCTCGGCACGGTGCTCGGCCCGCTGGTCGGCGGTGTGATCGTGGACACCAGCTGGCTCGGCTGGCGGTGGTGCTTCTACGTCGGCATCCCGTTCGCCGCGGTCGCGCTGGTGCTGCTGCAGCGCACCCTGCACCTGCCGGTGGTACGCCGCCGGGTGCGGATCGACTACCTCGGTGCCACGCTGGTCGCCGCCGCCGTCTCGCTGCTGCTGATCTGGGTCTCGCTGGCCGGTCACCAGTTCGCCTGGAACTCCGTGCAGACCTACCTGATGGTGCGGCGGTGCGCTCGCGCTCGGCGCGCTGTTCATCGCGGTCGAGCAGCGGGTGGCGGAGCCGATCATCCCGCTGCGGCTGTTCGCCGACCGCACCATCACGCTGTCCACCGTCGCCAGCCTGTTCGTCGGCATCGGCCTGTTCGGCGGCACGGTGTTCCTGAGCCAGTATTTCCAGATCAGCCGGGGCGAGAGCCCGACCGCCTCCGGCCTGATGAGCCTGCCGCTGGTGCTCGGCCTGCTCGGCTCGTCCACGATCGTCGGCCAGCTCATCAGCCGGTACGGCGCCTGGAAGCGCTACCTGGTCGGCGGCGGCGTGCTGCTGGTCGCCGGCTTCGGGCTGATGGGCTCGATGCGCGCCGACACCCCGTACGGGCTGCTGGCGCTCTACATGCTGGTGCTCGGCGCCGGGCTCGGCATGATGATGCAGAACCTCGTGCTGGCCACCCAGAACGTGGTCGCGACCAGCGACCTCGGCGCGGCCAGCTCGACCGTGACGTTCTTCCGCAGCCTCGGCGGCGCGGTCGGCGTCTCCGCGCTCGGCGCGCTGCTCGCGCACCGGGTCGCGACGTACACGGCCGCCGGGCTGGCCGCGGTCGGGATCGTGCCGAGCGCCGGCGCCGGCGCGGAGCTGCCCAACCCGGCCACGCTGCCGCAGCCGGTCCGGCAGATCGTGCAGGACGCCTTCGGGCACGGCATCGGCGACGTGTTCCTGGCCGCCACGCCGTTCGCGCTGCTGGCGTTGCTGGCGGTGCTGTTCGTCAAGGAGGTCACGCTGCAGACGACGTCGGCGATCGAGCGGGACGCCGAGGTGCCGGCGGATCTCGCCGCCAGGTCTGAGCAGCGTGACCGCGGTCTCGTCCCGCTGCCCGCGAGCGGCACATAGCGTGGGAGACGTGACCGCCACGACCGAGACGCCCACGCGAGACCAGCTCCGCTCCCACCTCGTCAGCTCCCGCATCGCCGGCACCGTGGCGACCACCCGGCAGAACAACCTGGAGAACTACGGCCGGATGAGCCGGCGGGAGCCGCTCTACCTGTTCGGGCTGCGGCCGGTCGGGCGCTGGTCGTACGAGGACGTGCTGGCGCTGATGGCCGAGCGCTGCGGGGTCGTCGCCGACCCGGCGCACGCGTACGGGCAGGACACGATCGACCCGGACCGTACGGTCGACCGGCTCGACGCGATGGCCGACCGGATCCGGCTGGCGGCGCAGCGGCAGCAGCGGGTGGTCGTCGGCACCGGCCATCCCGATCGGGTTGCGGCCGACCCACGCCGCGGTCGCGGCCGGGCTGGCCGCCGCGGGCTGCACGCTGCTCACCCCGGCCGCCGGCTGGACCCACCCGGCCGTGCCCGAGCTCGGCGAGCAGTCCGGCCGGCTCGACTGGGTCGACTCGGTCGGCGTGCTGCGCTCGCCGGCCGGCAGGCTCAAGCACACCCACTCGCCGCTGCTGATGGAGGCCGTGCTGGCCGCCCTGGACACGCCGCCCGACCTGGTGATCGGCGACCACGGCTGGGCCGGCGCGGCCGGGCAGGCCGGCATCGACGCGGTCGGGTTCGCCGACTGCAACGACCCGGCGCTGTTCGTCGGCGAGGCCGAGGGCCGGGTGGTCTCCTGCGTGCCGCTGGACGACAACGTCGACCCGCGCCTGTACGCCCCGCTGACCGCCTACCTGCTCGACCGCGCCGGCCTCAGCTGAGCCGCTCGATGACCGCGGCGGCCGCGTCGTAGTCGTCGAGCATGATGCTGGTGATGCCGAAGCGCTCGCGCAGCTCGCGGCACTTCTCGGCCAGCCCGTCGACCGAGCCGATGAACACGTGCGGCGACTCGAGCACCTCGTCGACGGTCAGCTCGACCCCGGACTGCCGGCGGATCGCGTCCGCCCGCTCGGCCGCCGCGCCCCGGGCGTCGTTGGTGACCACCACCGGCCCGCCGGACGGGTACGCGTTCAGCTCCAGCGCGTCGAACCGCGTCGCCGGCCGCCTCCCGTACCCAGCCGATCTTCTCCTCGGTGGCCGCCGCGGTCATGCTGCGCGGGTCGCCCGGCCGCGGCGCCAGCCCGACGATGTCCGCCTCCCGGGCGGCCAGCCGCAGCGTGCGCCGGCCGCCGCCGCCGAGGAACAGCGGCGGGTGCGGCCGCTGCGCCGGCTTCGGGTAGCCGTCGTGGTCGGTGATCCGGTAGTGCTCGCCGGCGTACGAGAACGGGCCGTCGGCGAAGCAGCCCTTGAGCACGGCGACCGCCTCGGCCAGCCGGGACACCCGGGTCGGCACCGGGTCGAACGGGACGCCGATCGCCGCGTACTCGGGCTGGTTCCAGCCGGCGCCCATCGCGACCTCGAGCCGGCCGCCGGACAGCACGTCCAGGCTGGCCAGCTCCTGGGCCAGCACGGCCGGGTGACGGAGGTCGACGTTGAGGACGAAGGTGCCGACCCGGATCCGCTCGGTCGCCGCGGCGACGGTGGCGAGCACCGTCAGCGGGCCGTGCTGCTCGAGCAGGTGGTCGGAGCGGACGAGCACGTCGATGCCGATGTCCTCGGCCCGGCGGGCATCGGCGACGAGCGTGCGGGCGTCGACGAGGCCGTCGCCGATCGGGGCGAGGAAGCGGAACGGTCGCATCAGACCGCCACGGCGTGCAGCAGCGTGGGGCGGAGATGCCCGCCCGAGATCAGTCTGGCCATCCGGGCAGTCTGCTCCTGCGCGATCTCCCAGCGCGGATCTCCCGCGTGCCGGCGCGCCAGCGCGTCCTCGACCCGGTCGGCCCTGGCCCGCCAGGACACCGGCGCGTCCGCCGGCGACCCGGCCGGCGTGGTCTGCAAAACCCGGAAGCCGGCGGTACGGAGCAGGTCGTCGAGCTCGGCCGCGGTGCAGAAGTCGTTGCCCTCGGGCAGCGGCGGCGGCAGCGGGCCGTCGGCGAGGAACGCGAGCAGGCCGAGCCGGCCGACCGGGCCGAGCACCCGGCGCAGCTCGGCCAGCAGCGCCGCCTTGTCGCCGGCGGTGTCGAGCACGCCGAGGCACCAGGCGGCGTCGAAGGTCCCGGCCGGGAACGGCAGCGCCTCGCCGGCGGCGGCGACGGCCGGCAGGCCGAACAGCCGGCGGCTGGCCCGCGCGGCGACCCGCATCGGCTCGGCGCAGACCGGGGTCAGCCCGACGTGCTCGGCCAGCCAGGCCGCGGGTCCGCCGACTCCGGAGCCGACGTCGAGCATCCGGCGGGCCAGCCGGACCTCGAGCGCCTCGGCCAGCCAGGCCAGGCTGACCGGGCTGCCGGAGCCGCGGCAGGCCGCGGCGATCGCGTGGTCCGGCCCGAGCTCGCCGACGACCTGCTCGGTCCAGCCCGCGACGACGTCGAACTCGTCCTCCAGCGCGTCGTTCACGCGGCCATCGCCGCCCGGATCTCGGCGGCGACGGCGGCCTTGACCTCGGCCGCGGCCCGCTCACCGCGCCCGGACGCCAGTCCGGACAGGTTGACGCCGGCCACCCCCGGCACCGCGAGCAGCGCCGCGGCCTCGGCGACCGCGGCGGCGATCCCGGCGGCGACCGGGTCCGGGCGCGGCCAGCACCGCCTCGACCGCCGCCGCGTCCAGCGCCCAGCCCGGGGAAGCGTTGCAGCACCCGGGCCGAGCGCTCGTCGGTGTAGACCGCGACCGCGGCGAGGAACGGCAGCGTCGCACCGGCGGCCCGGGCCGCCGCGACGAACTCGGCCACCCGTGCCGGCGTGGCCACGTGGTTGAGCACGCACAGCCCGGCGCCGGCCCGCTGCTTGTCGGCCACCCGGGCCGGCCTGCAGCCCGACCGGCGGTGCGTCCGGCGCCTCCGGCACCGCGGCCGGCACGCCCGAGGGTGGCCGCGAGCGTGGCCAGCCGGGTGCCGTCGAGGTCGAAGACCTGCGTCACGTCCGGTCGCACGCCCTGGCCGCGCGCGTCACCGGTCACGCAGAGCACGCCGTCGACGCCGAGCGCGGCGAGGCCGACCAGCTCCTGCTCCAGCACGATCCGGTTGCGGTCCCGGCAGGTCAGCGTCGTCCACGGCCGGCCGCCGGCGGCGAGCACCTCGCTCGCGAACAGCGTCGGCGGCAGGTCCGGCCGGTTGTGGTGCTCGCCGACCAGCAGCCCGTCGGACACCGGCGCGAGGATCTCCACCACCTCGCGCACCGACTCGGGGTCGTACGGGCGGACGGTGAGGTCGGTGAGCACGAGCGGCACCGTCAGCGGTGCCGGGTCGACCGGCAGCGCCGGTCCAGCGCACCGGCGGCGCGGTCGCGAACGGGCAGGGCCGGTCGCCGAGCTCGCAACCGAGGTCGGCCCGCACGCCACCGCAGGGGCCGAACACCATCCGCTTGGGGCACCCGTCCACGCCCTCCCGCTACCCCGAAACCGCCCTCCCGCTACCCCGAACTGTCGGACGGCACCTCTAGGTTCGCCTCATGGAGATGCGGATCGAGCTGGTGCCGATCCCGGTCAGCGACGTCGACCGGGCCAAGTCGTTCTACGTGGACAAGGTCGGATTCAACGCCGACTACGACCACCTGGTCAGCCCCGAGCTGCGGTTCGTGCAGCTGACCCCGCCGGGCTCGGCCTGCTCGGTGGTGATGGGGCTCGGGATCACCGACATGCCGCCGGGCTCCCAGCGTGGCGTGCAGATGGTCGTCGCCGACGCCGACGCCGCCCGCAAGGAGCTGGCCGAGCGCGGGGTCGAGGTGAGCGAGGTGGACGACCAACCCTGGGGCCGGTTCGTCTACTTCGCCGATCCCGACGGCAACACCTGGACGCTCCAGCAGATCGTCCGTCCCGGCTGACCGCCGCCCCCTCGCCCCGCGGCCCGGCTTCCCTGCCGGCGGCCCGGGTCGCCCGTACGCTCGGCGGCGTGATCGAGCAGCTCGGGGAGGGCGGCGTGGGCGACCAGCTCGGCGTGCTCGGCAGCGGCCTCGACCGCGGGTTCGCCTCGCTGCGGGAGCGGCCGACCCCGCGCGCGGAGCGGTACGAGCTGGGTCGGCGGCTGCGCCAGCAGGTGCCGCGCTCGTCCCTGGGCGACTGGTCGGTGCCGGCCGACCGGCCCGACCCGGTGGACCGCATCGTCGCCGCGCACGTCGGCCGGGTGCCCTGGCTCGTCCCGGTCCGGATCGGCCGGATGGTCGCCTCGCCGTACGCGTTCCTCCGCGGCACGGCCGGGATCATGGCGGCCGACTTCGCCGCGCTGCCGGCGACCGGGATCACGCCGGTCGTCTGCGGCGACGCCCACCTGGGCAACTTCGGCTTCTACGCCTCGCCCGAGCGGGAGCTGGTCTTCGACCTCAACGACTTCGACGAGGCCCACCCGGGCGCCTGGGAGTGGGACCTGCGCCGGCTGGTGACCAGCGTCTGGGTCGCCGGCCGGCAGAACGGCTCGACCGAGGACGAGTGCGGGACCGCGGTCGCCCGCTGCGTCGCCGCCTACCGGCAGCAGGTGTGGTATCTGGCCGACCAGCCGCTGCTGACCCGTTCGTTCGAGCGGCTCGACGTCGACCAGCTCGGGGCCGGCGCCAGCGCGACGATGCGCAAGGAGGTCAAGCGGGCGGTCAAGCGGGCCCGCCGGCGCACCAGCGACCGGGCGCTGCCGCGGTTCACCGAGCAGCGCGACGGGGCGCGCCGGATCGTGCAGGAGCCGCCGCTGATCACCCGGCCCACCGCGGCCCACGCCGAGCTGCTCGCCGCCGGGCTGGACGACTACCTGCATACGCTGCCGTCGCACTGGGCCCGCATCGTCGGCGGCTACACGCTGGTCGACCTGGCCCACAAGGTGGTCGGCGTCGGCTCGGTCGGGCTGCGGGCGTACGTGGCGCTGCTGGAGGGCAGCTCCCCGGACGACGTGCTGTTCCTGCAGCTCAAGCAGGCCCGCCGCTCGGTCCTGGGGCCGTACGTGCACGGCGACCGGGCCTGGCACGCGCACCAGGGCCAGCGGGTCGTCGAATACCAGCTGGCACTGCAGACGGTCAGCGACCCGCTGCTCGGCTGGACCACGGTCGACGACCTCCAGTACTACGTGCGCCAGTTCCGCGACATGAAGGGCGCGATCACCGTGGACGGCATCGACGCCGAGGCGCTCGCCGACTACGCCGGGGTGTGCGGGTTGCTGCTGGCCAAGGGGCACGCCCGCACCAGCGGCGCCTCGATGATCGCCGGCTACGTCGGCCACGGGGACGTGCTCGACGAGGCGCTGTGCCGGTTCGCCCGGAGGTACGCGGACCAGACCGAGGCCGACCACGCCCTCCTGCGCACTGCCGTCGAGCGGGGCGTGCTGCCCGCCGATCCCGACCACTGACGCTTGTTTCCGCCGCAGCCGGGGTATCAGCGGTTGTCTGCTGACGTACGGCTGGCGCAGTTCTGATTCAAGCGCTATCGTGCTCAGCCGGTCGACCTGCCCTGGAGGTACCGGTGTTCGGCATTCGGGTCCGCGCCATTGCTGCCGCCGCCCTGCTCGCTGCCGTCGCGACGGTCGCCGGGGTGTCCACGACCCAGCACCGGGCGGGGGCCGATCCGCTGCTCCTGGACTGGACGGCGCTGCTGCCGGGCCTCACCGACGGCTACGACCCGGGCAGCTCCAACGTCTGCGTCTCCGGCAAGGTGCAGTGCATCGACGCCGCGGTCCGGGAGATGCAGCGGCGGGCGGAGCCACTGCATCGAGGACTGCTCCCACCAGGCCTTGTTCGCGCTGACCTACCTGCGAGTGACCCAGGCGTATGCCTGGAGTGCTCGCCAGCCCGGCTACTACGCCGACCCGGGCTGGACCAACCATGCGGTCGCTGTGTTCGCCAAGTACTACCTGCGCGCCTTCGACCAATGGACGGCGAACAACAACTCGTCCGCGGTGCCGCAGGCCTGGAAGATCGCCTTCAACGCGGCCCGGGACGGCCGGGTCTCCGCGGCCGGCAACTTCTTCCTCGGTCTCAACGCGCACATCAACCACGACCTGGGGCTCGCGATGGAGGCGGCCGGTCTCACCGGCCCGGACGGGCACTCGGAGAAGGCCAACTTCACCAAGATCAACGTGCTGCTCAACTCGGTGACGCTGCCGCTGGTCGCGGAGCTCTCCGCCCGGCTCGACCAGAGCATGGACGACACCTCGCTCCCGCTGTCGCTGGACGCGGTCGCCACCGGCGAGGTCCTGTGGGGCTGGCGGGAGCAGGCCTGGCGCAACGCCGAGCTGCTCGCGACCTCGACGCCGCTGACCCGGAACGTCGTGATCGGCACGATCGACGCCAACTCGATCGCCCAGGCGACGACGTACGCGACCACGATGGCCTACGTGCCGCCGGTGACCACCCGCGCCACCCGGGACGCCTGGTGCGCCGGGCACCACGACGACCCGGCCCCGCAGGCCTACCCGTTCGGCTTCCCCACCGACTGAAGCCGGCCGCGCACCGCGGCGGTGGTGCGGGCCACGTCGCCGGTCGCCAGCAGGACCAATGGCGGCCCGGCGGATCTACCTCGCCGCCGGCTTCGTGCTCACCGGCGAGGAGCCGCACCACAGCTACGGCGTCGACCTCGGCGGGCAGACGTACGAGCTGGAGCTGTGATCAGGTCGCGGACGGGCTGACCTCGGTCAGCACGACCTCGGCCGGCGCGGCGTCGCCGGGGTAGGCGAGCGCCTCGCCGGCCACCGTCAGCCGGACCAGCGAGCCGGGCCGGGGCCGGTCGTGGCCGGCCACCCGGGCCAGCACCTCGGTGCCGCCGGGCACCAGCTCCAGCCGGACCGACGCGTCGTGCCCGAAGTAGCTGACGTCGCGGACCCTGGCCTCGACGCCGGCGCCGTTGCCGGACAGCACCAGCTGCTCCGGCCGCAGCAGGATCCGGGCCGGGCCGGACACCGCGCCCCGCACGGCCAGCGAGCCGAGCTCGCAGGTCGCGTAGCCGTCGGAGACCGAGGCCGGCAGCAGCACCGCCTCGCCGACGAACCCGGCCACCCCGGCGTCCGAGGGCGAGCGGTAGACGGTCTCCGGCGCGGCCAGCTGCACCAGCCGGCCGTCCCGCATCACCGCGACCTGGTCGGCCAGCGACAGCGCCTCGGCCTGGTCGTGGGTGACCAGCACCGCGGTCGCCTCGGCCGCCGACCAGCGCGTCGGCGACCGCCCGCCGGGTCGACTCGCGCAGCCCGGCGTCCAGCGACGAGAACGGCTCGTCCAGCAGCACGATCGACGGCCGCGGGGCCAGCGCCCGGGCCAGCGCGACCCGCTGCTGCTGGCCGCCGGACAGCTCGTGCGGGTGCCGGCCGGCCAGCGCCGGCGGCAGCCCGACCAGCTCCAGCAGCTCGCCGACCCGGCCGGCCGAGCGCTGCTTGCGGGCCAGCCCGAAGCCGACGTTCGCGGCCACCGACAGGTGCGGGAACAGCGCGCCCTCCTGCGGCACGTAGCCGACCCGGCGGTGCTGCGGCGGCCGCGGCCGGCCGGCGCCGGCGACGGTCGCGCCGCCGAGCGCGATCGTGCCGGAGTCCGGGTCGTCGAAGCCGGCGACCAGCCGCAGCAGCGTGGTCTTGCCGCAGCCGGACGGGCCGAGCACGGCGGTCAGCGTGCGCGCCGGCACGTGCAGGTCGACCCCACGCAGCACCTCGGTGGAGCCGAACGACTTGGTGACGCCGGAGAGGGTGAGTGCCGTCATGCGGTCGCCCTTCTCGCTTGCCGGGTGAGCAGGTACGTCGCGGGCGCGGACAGCGCCACCATCAGCGCCGCGTACGGCGCGGCCGCCCCGTACGCGAGGCTGTTGCTCTGGTTCCAGAACTCGCGTGGCCAGCGTGCGGGTGCCGAGCGGGGACAGCAGCAGGGTCGCGGTCAGCTCGGTGACCACGGCGAGGAAGACCAGCGCGGCGCCGGCGCCGAGGCCGGGCGCGATCAGCGGCAGGGTCACCCGCCGCAGCGTGCCGATCGTGCCCGCGCCGAGGCTGCGGGCGACCGAGTCGAGCACCGGCGGCGCCTGCGCCAGCGCGGCCCGGGCGGTGACCACGGCCCGCGGCAGGAACAGGATCGCGTAGCCGGCGATCAGCAGCGGCGCGGTCTGGTAGAGCGGCGTGGCGGCCCGGATCGCGATCGTGACCAGGGCCAGCGCGACCACGATCCCGGGCAGCGCGCTGGAGACGTACGTGCTGCGCTCCAGCAGCGTCGACACCCGGCCGCGGTGGCGCACCGCCAGCCAGGCCGCCGGGCATCGCGAGCAGCACGGTGACCCCGGCCGCGACCGCGCCGAGGCTCAGCGACGTGCCGGTCGCCTGCAGCAGCCGGTGCGTGTCGATGCCGGTCGAGCTGCCGGCGAGCAGCCAGCGCACGATCGAGCCGAGCGGCACCCCGAGCGCGAGCACGACGAGCGCGGTCAGCCCGGCCAGCACCGGCCAGACCGCCGGACCGAGCGGCGCCCGGGCGACCGGCCGGGGCGCGCCGCCGCCGAGCCGCGCGTACCGGGAGCGGCCGCGCAGGCCGAGGTCGGCCAGCAGCAGGGCCAGGCAGAGCAGCACCAGCACCCCGGCCAGCATGGTCGCGGCCGAGCTGTTGAACGACGACTGGAACTGGTCGTAGATCGCGGTGGTGAACGTCGGGTAGCGCAGCAGCTCCAGCGCGCCGAACTCGGCCAGCAGGTGCAGCGAGACCAGCAGCGCGCCGCCGAGCAGCGCCGGCCGCAGCTGCGGCAGCACCACCCGGACGAAGGCGGCCCAGCGCCCGAGCCCGAGCGAGTACGCCGACTCCTCCAGGCCGGGGTCGAGCCCGCGCAGCGCGGCCGCGGCCGGCAGGAAGACCAGCGGGAAGTAGGACAGCGTGGTGATCGTGCACCGCGCCGGCGTAGCCGTCCATGCCCGGGTGCGAGCGAGACCCAGCCGAACGCGTTGACGAACGACGGGCACCGCGAGCGGCGCCACCAGCAGCACCGTCCACACGCGACGGCCGGGCAGGTCGGAGCGCTCGACCAGCCAGGCCGCACCGACGCCGAGCGACCAGGCTGAGCGCGACGCAGCCGGCGGTCAGCCGGACGGTGTTCCAGAGCAGGTCGGCGGTGCGCTGCCGGAAGACCAGCCGGGACGCCTCGGCCCAGCCGGTCTGCACGGCCTCGTACGCGACGAAGCCGAGCGGCAGCAGCGTCAGCAGCGCCACCGCGACCGCCCGCCAGCACCAGCAGCGCCGGCGGCCGGGGGCCGTGGCGGCGGCCGGCCGGTGCGGCCGGTGTCGGCGGGGGCGGCGGTGACGGCGGCCATGGCCTAGAGCAGCCCGGCCTGCTGCATCATCGAGACCACCTGCGGGCCGTTGAGCGCGCCGATGTCGACCGTCGGCGGGTCCAGCTCGGACAGCGGCTTGAGCTTGGGGTTGGCGGCGATCCCGGTGCCCACCGGGTACTCCAGCGCGTTGCTGTCCACCAGCGCCTGCTGCCCCTGCTTGCCGGTCAGGTAGTTGACCAGCTTCTGCGCGTCCTCGGCGTGCTTGCTGGACTTGAGCACGCCGGCGCCCGAGACGTGGACAGGAACGCGCCCGGGTCCTGGTGGCCGAAGAACTCCAGCTGCACGTTCTTGCTGTTGGCGCCGGACTCGGCCTGGTCCTGGTACCAGTAGTAGTGGTAGATGATCCCGGTCTTGATCTCGCCGGCGTTCACCGCGGACAGGATCGCGACGTTGTTGCGGTAGATCTTGGCGTTGGACTTGAGGCCCTTCAGCCAGGCCTGGGCCTTGCTCTGGCCCTCGACCGCGACCACCGCGCTGACGATCGCCTGGAAGTCGGCGCCGGACGGGGCGATGCCGACCTGGCCCTTCCACTCCGGGTCGGCCAGGTCCATGATCGACGCCGGCAGCTGGTCCTTCGGCACCGACTTCGTGTTGTACGCCAGCACGGTCGAGCGGGCGGCGAAGCCGATCCAGTCCTTCTTCGACGACACGTACGCGGCCGGGCACCTGGGCCATCGTGTCGCTCGTCCAGCGGCGCGAACAGGCCCTTGTCGGACACCAGCGTCATCGCCGGCGAGTTCTCGGTGAGGAAGACGTCGGCCGGGGAGGCGGAGCCCTCCTGGACGATCTGGTTGGCCAGCTCGAAGTCGCTGCCGTTGCGGAGGGTGACGTTGATCCCGGTGTCCTTGGCGAAGCCCTTGAGCATCGCGGACGACCAGGTCCTCGTGCTGCGCGTTGTAGACGACCAGCTCGGTCGTCGGAACCGGATCCGATCCCGCATCCGGCCGCCAGGGACAGCACCGCTGCCCCGACGACCGCCGCCACCGTCGTACCGCGCCAGCGCATGAGAGGAACTCCATCGTCCGTTCGTTAGGTTAGGGCAACCTTAGCTGGCGAACGACAGCAGCGCGCCCCCTGTCCCGGGGGACAGGGGGCGCGGCAGGCGTGCTCAGGCGGACAGCGTGAGCCGGGACACCTTCCAGAGCCGGTCGGCGGCCTCCGGGTCCAGCGCGTACGCGGCCACGCCGGTGCGGGTGCCGGGCTGGTGGATCGCGGCCTCGGCCACGTCCTCGAAGTACTTCCCGCTCACGCCCTCGACCAGCGGCGAGGCGGCCAGCAGGACCGAGGTCGCGGCGCCCTGCTGCGGGGTCTTCCACGGCGAGGCGGCGCCGGCCGCGGTGCGCAGCCGCTGCAGCTCGTCCTCGGAGACGTACCGCTGCAGGTTGGTGCGGATCCCGCCCGGGTGCAGCGCGTTGGCGACGATCCCGTCGTCCGCCCAGCGCTGGGTGATCCCGACCGCGAACAGCACGTTCGCGGTCTTCGACTGCCCGTACGCGAGCCAGGGCTCGTACTCGCGGCGCTCGAAATGGATGTCGTCGAAGACCACCGGCGAGCGCTGGTGGGCGGACGAGCTGACCGACACGACCCTGGCCCCGCCGGCCAGCGCGAGCGCGTCGTGCAGGCCGTTGGCCAGCGCGAAGTGGCCGAGGTGGTTGGTGGCGAACTGCATCTCCCAGCCCTCGGGCGTGCGGGCCAGCGGGGAGGCCATCACCCCGGCGTTGTCCACGAGCATGTGCAGCGGCCCGTCCCAGTTCGCCGTGAACGCGGCGATGGAGGCGCGGTCGGTCAGGTCGAGCGGCGCGACGAGGACGTTCCGGCCGATGTCGGCGGCGGTCTTGTGGCCGGCGTCGACGTTCCGGACGGCGATGGTGACCTCGGCGCCGGCCCCGGCCAGCGCCCGGGCGGTCTCGATCCCGATGCCGGAGGCGCCGCCGGTGACGACGGCGCGCCGGCCGGTCAGGTCGACGCCGGCGAGGACCTCGGACGCGGTGGTCTCCCAGCTGAACGGCCAGGCCGAGCGTGGCTGGGGCGCTGGCTGAGGTGCTGGGGGCGGTGCTGCTGGCGGTGCTGGCGGTGCTGGCGGTGGGTGTGCTGGCGGTCATTGCCTCACTCCCGGTACGAGTGTCTCGGTACGATGTAAG
This sequence comes from uncultured Actinomycetota bacterium, assembly GCA_963770145.1. GTDB lineage: Bacteria > Actinomycetota > Actinomycetes > Mycobacteriales > CADCTP01 > CADCTP01. Next base: position 407,454 of record CAVYOJ010000016.1, read on the forward strand.
CGGAGGCGCCTCCGCTATGTCCTCCAGATTAAGCGGAGGATTCTCCGCTTGCCAACGAGTGTGACGGAGGAGGCATTCCGTGGAGACGCGCCCGCTGCGCGCCGACGCCCAGCGCAACCGGGACCGGCTGCTCGCGGTGGCGGTGCGCGCGTTCTCCCAGGACGGCCCGGACGTCCCGCTGGACGCGATCGCCCGCGAGGCCGGAGTGGGCATCGGCACGCTCTACCGGCACTTCCCGACCCGGGAGGCGCTGGTCGAGGCGGCGTACCGGACCGAGCTCGACAAGCTCTGCGACGCCGCCCCGGTCCTGCTGACGACGCTGCCGCCGGACCGGGCGCTGCGGGCCTGGATGGACCGGTTCGTCGACTACATGACCACCAAGCGCGGGATGGCCGAGGCGCTGAAGGCGGTGATCGCCTCCGGCGGCAACCCGTACGCGGTGAGTCGGGACCGGATGCTGACCGCGGTCGGCTCGCTGCTCGACGCCGGCGCCGCGGCCGGCGTGCTGCGGGCCGACGTGCCGGCGGCCGACGTGCTGACCTCGCTGTCCGGGGTGACGCTGGCCGCGACCGAGCGGGACCAGGCCGGCCGGCTGCTCGACCTGCTCGTCGACGCGCTCAAGCCGCGCTAGGCGACCAGTCCGGGTCCCGGCCGGCCGCACCGAGCAGCCGGTCGAACGGCGTCGCGTCCGCCGGCATCGCGACCGACGGGCCGAACGGGCCGCCGTCGAGGTCCGCGAACCGCTCCGCGAAGCCGAGCGCGGCCCGCACCAGCACCGGATCCGGCCGGTACGGCTGGCCGGTGGCCCGGGCCAGGTCCCAGCCGTGCACGACCAGCTCGTCGGCGGCCACCGCGGCGGTCAGCTCGGCCGGCATCGTCACCCCGCCGACGGTCGCCTCGCCGGACCAGGCGGCCGGATCCCGCCACGCCTCGGCCAGCCCGTCGAGCTGCGCCCGCAGCAGGTCCCGCCAGCCGGCCGGCAGGTCCGCGGTCGGCTCCGGGAGTGTCGTGCCGCGGCGTCTTGCGGGCGCCGTCGGTGAACGCCTCGGTCAACCCGATCATGTGGTTGAGGATCACCGCGACCGGCCAGCCCGGGCACGGGGTGGGGTCACCGAACTGCTGCTCGGTGACCCCGTCGACGAGCCTCCCGATCTCCACCGCGGCCGGCGCCAGGTCGTACGGGACAGTCATGCCGGCGTTCCTACCACGGTCGGCGTGACCGCCGGGTACGGCGCCCGCGGGAGTCCTCTGTGGACGGACCGGTTCCGGGCTCCCGGGACAGGGTCAGCGTCAGAGTGGCGGCGGCGCCGAGCGGCTTGTGCGGCTCAGGGATGGTGCAGGGCCCGGCCGGTGCCGGCGTCGAAGACGTGTGCGCGGCGGCCGTCGAGCCAGACCCGCACCGCGTCCCCGGCCCGGACCTGCTGCCGGGCCGGGTAGAGCGCGCGCAGCGTGGCCCCGCCGGACGCGGACAGCCCGGCGCCGGGGGCGGTGACCGGCGGAGCGCCGACCGCGAGCGTCACCGCCTGGTGCCGGCCGGTGTACTCGACCCCGGTCACCACCGCGTCCACCGGGACCGCGTCGGCCTCCGCGGCGGTCCGCACGTCCTCGGCCCGGAACCCGAGCACGAGCTCCCGATCGTCCACTTCGGACGGTGCAGGACCCCACAGCGGCAGGATCACCGGGCCGACCTGGTAACCGGCCTGCTCGCCGGAGTGCACCACCCGCGCCGGCACCAGGCCGATCGGCGCGACCGTGGCCGCGACCACCAGGTCGGCCGGGCGGTCGTAGAGCCCGCCGGGCGGGTCGAGCTGGCGCACCTGGCCCTCGTGCAGCAGCGCGACCCGGTCGGCCACGGCCAACGCCTCGGTCGGGTCGTGGGTCACGTACAGCGTGGTGACCGCGAGCGACCGCACCACCTCGACGATCCGGCGGCGTACCAGCAGCCGTTCGGCCGCGTCCAGGTGGGTGAGCGGCTCGTCGAGCAGGAACACCCGGGGCGTCTGCACCAGCGCCCGGCCGATGCCGACCAGCCCGCGCTCGCCCTCGGAGAGCTGGTCGGGCTTGCGGTGCAGGAGCCGGCTGATCCGGAACTGCCCGGCCCGGTCGGCCACCCGACGGTCCACTTCGGACCGTGGCACCCGGCGGGCCCGCAGTCCCCAGCCCATGTTGTCGGCCGCGTCGAGGAACGGGATCAGCGCGCCGGTCTCGAACACCATCGCGACCCGGCGCTCGCCCGGCGACATCCTGGTCGCGGGTCGCCCGTCGATGACGACCTCGCCGGAGCGCGGCGGCAGCAGCCCGGCGACGGTGCGCAGCAGCGTCGACTTGCCGCTGCCGGACGCGCCGAGCACGGCGAGCAGCTCGCCCGGGGCGGCCAGCAGCGTGACGTCCTGCAACGCGACCACGTCACCGCGGACCACGGTGACCGCGCGCACGCCGGTCTCGCCGTCCATGCGTTCCATCGTGCCGCCACTGGCAGCAACATGTCGCCATCCGTGTCCGGAACCGGTGTCCGGTCGTGACTCGGGGTGCGGTAGGAGTGGGACACTCAGGGGCAATGCCGTCACTGCCGCCGAGCCGACCCCGCCGAGTGACCCTGCGCGACGTCGCGCAGCGGGCGGGGGTGTCAGCGACGACGGCCTCGTTCGTGCTCGCCGGCCGCGAGGACATGCGGATCTCCGACGCGGCCCGGCTGCGGGTGCGGCGGGCCGCGGCCGATCTCCGCTATCGCCCCAACCTGACCGCCCGCAGCCTGCGGACCAAGGTCACCCGCACGGTCGCGCTGGTCTCCGACACGATCGCCGGCGGCCCGTACGGCGGGGCGATGGTGCGCGGCGCGCTGTCCGCGGCGCTGGAGGAGGGGCACCTGCTGTTCGTCACCGAGACCGGCGGCGACCCCGAGCTCGAGGCCCGGCTGGCCGAGGACCTGCTGGCCCGCCAGGTCGACGGCTTCGTCTACGCGTCGACCGCCACCCGGCTGGTCACCCCGCCGGCGGCGCTGGCCGGTCACCCGACGGTGCTGCTCAACTGCCTGACCGGCGACGGTGCGCTGCCCGCGGTGCTGCCGGACGAGCGCGCGGCCGGCCGGGACGCGGCCCGGGTGCTGCTCGAACGCGGGCACCGGGACGGGATCGTCGTGCTCGGCGAGACGCCGCCGGCCGTGTACGCGGCGCGCGAGCGGCTGGCCGGGATCGAGGAGGCGCTGGCCGCGGCCGGGACCGCGATCTCCGGGGTGCTGGAATGCTCCTGGTGGCCGCAGCCCGCACACGACGCGCTCGGGCACGCGCTCGCGCACGAGCCGGCGCCGCAGGCGCTGATCTGCCTCAACGACCGGGTCGCGTTCGGCGCGTACCAGGCCGCGTACGAGGCCGGGCTGCGGATCCCGGACCGGCTCTCGATCGTCTCGTTCGACGACTCCGACCTCGCCGGCTGGCTCCGGCCGGACCTGACCAGCATCGCGCTGCCGCACTACGAGCTCGGCCGGCGCGCGGTCCGGCTGCTGCTCGCGGCCGACCGCGGCACCCGCACGATCATGGTGCCGATGCCGGTCCGGGAGCGCGACTCGGTCGCGTCGCCCGACCGACCGGGCCGCGACCCGACACGGCTGAGCTGCTCCTGCACACTGTCCGGCGTGCACTTCGTCTTCACGCCGCCGGCCGACGCCGCCGCCGGGCTGCTCAGCCTGCCGTGGGACCAGCCGCTGGCCGAGTGGACCGACGACCGGCTGGTGGAGATCCGGCAGCGCGGGATCTCCCGGCACGTGGTCCGGTTCGTGGCCGAGGCCGGCGAGGTGTTCGCGATCAAGGAGATCGACGAGCGGCTGGCCCGCCGCGAGCACCGGCTGCTGCGGCGGCTGCAGGAGCTCGGCGTGCCGGCCGTCGAGGTGCTCGGCGTGGTCGCCGACCGGCCCGGGCTCGAGGCCGCGCTGGTCACCCGGTTCCTCGAGTTCTCCACGCCGTACCGGAACCTGTTCGCCAACCCGCGCGGTGTGGCGCTGACCGACCGGCTGCTCGACGCGCTGGTGGAGCTGCTGGTCCGGCTGCACCTCGCCGGCTTCCTCTGGGGCGACTGCTCGCTGTCGAACACGCTGTTCCGGCACGACGCCGGCGCCTTCGCCGCGTACCTCGTCGACGCCGAGACGGCCGAGCTGCACCCGACGCTGTCCGACGGGATGCGCGCGTACGACGTGAGCCTGGCCTTCGAGCGGGTCGGCGGCGAGCTCTACGACCTGCAGGCCGGCGGGCTGCTCGCCGACGACGTCGACCCGATCGAGGTGGCCGAGCAGGTCAGCGACCGGTACGAGGCGCTGTGGGCGGAGCTGGCCCGGGAGGAGCTGCTGCAGCCCGGCGACCAGCGCTACCGGATCGCCGAGCGGCTGCGCCGGCTCAACGAGCTCGGCTTCGACGTGGACGAGCTGGACATCGTGCAGGGCCCGGACGGCAACCGGCTGCGGGTGCGGACCCGGATCGCCGAGCCGGGCCAGCACCGGCCAGCTGCTGTTCGCCCGCACCGGCATCGACGCCGGGGAGAACCAGGCCCGCCGGCTGCTCAACGACATCGCCAGCTTCCGCGGCTGGCTGGAGCAGGCCGAGGGCCGGCGGGTGCCGGAGACCGCGGCGGCCAACCGCTGGCTCACCGAGGTCTACGACCCGGTGATCGCCTCGATGCCGGCGGACCTGCGCGGCCGGCTGGACGACGCCGAGGTGTTCCACGAGATCCTCGAGCACCGCTGGTTCCTGTCCGAGGCCGAGGGCCGGGACGTCGGCACCTCGGCGGCGGCGGCCGACTACTTCGCCGGCGTGCTGCCCGCGGTGCCGCCGGACCTGACCGTCGGGACCGGGATCCGCGGCATCATCGGGCCCTGAGCCGGACATCACAGCAGCGGGCCGGCCCCGGCATCGGTACCGTCACCCGGTGCGTCGCGTTGCCTGCGGGATCGCCGCCGCCGCCGTGCTGCTGACCGCGGCCTGCTCGAGCGGTGGCGAGACGGTCAGCGGCGCCCGGCCGAGCGCGTCCGCCTCCGGCGCGGCCAGCCTGGCCGGGGTCTGCCCGGCGACCGTGATCGTCCAGTCCAACTGGTGGGCGCAGGCCGAGGACGGCGCGATCTACCACCTGCTCGGCGGCGACCTGCAGGTCGACAAGCAGCACAAGCGGGTCACCGGGTCGCTGGTCGCCGACGGCGTGGACACCGGGGTCAAGCTGCAGATCCGCTCCGGCGGCCCGGCGAACGGCTTCGTCCCGGCGGCGAGCGTGCTCTACACCGACCCGTCGGTGCTGCTGGCCACCGCGGACACCGACCAGGTCATGCAGCTGGCGTCGAGCCGCCCGGTGAAGGCCGTGGTGGCGCCGCTGGAGCGGTCGCCGGTGGTGCTGATGTTCGACCCGGCGCAGCACTCGTTCCGGACGATCGCCGACATCGGCCGGACCGACACCCGGGTGCTCTACTTCCAGGGCGCGACGTACATGGACTACCTGGTCGGCTCCGGGCAGCTGAAGCGCTCCCAGGTGGACCCCGGGTACGCGGGCACGCCGGACCGGTGGGTCGCCGCCCGCGGCTCGATCGTGCAGCAGGGCTTCCTGACCAACGAGCCGTTCGCGTACGAGAACGAGCTGCCGGCCTGGGACAAGAAGGTCGCCTGGCTGCTGGTCGCGGACGCCGGCTACCCGGTCTACCCGGAGACGCTGACGATCCGGCCGGACCACGAGCAGGCCAACGCGGCCTGCCTCAGCCGGCTGGTGCCGATCATCCAGCGCTCGGCCGTCGGCTACCTGGCCGACCCGAGCGCGACCAACGCGCTCATCGTCCGGCTGACCCAGGACTACGACGCGTACCCGTACTCGCCGCAGCGGGCGGCGTACGCGGCCAAGGTGATGCGGGACAACGGCATCGTCGGGAACGGGCCGGACGAGACGCTCGGGAACTTCGACCGGGCCAGGGTGACCCGGCTGCTCGACATCGTCCGGCCGGTGTTCGCCCGCAACGGCCAGCCGCTGCCGGCCGGGCTGACCGTGGACGACGTGGTCACCAACGCCTACATCGACCCGAAGGTGGGCGCCGGCTCCTGAGCCGGCTGTGACCTGTCTCGCGCCGGGCCGTAGCCTGTGATCTGGCTCTCACCGGCCGTGCCTGTGATCTGGCTCGCGCCTGGGCGTACCTGCGGCGTTTCTGTCGGACCCTGAGGCCAGGCTGTGAAGGCGAAATGACGGGAGGGGTCGGGAGCGTTCGCCTGGCGCGGAACTCGGTTGCCGACGTTCCGTGAAGGCTCTTAGCATTTTCGCGGGTCTGGACCCCAGCCTGCAGACGGGAGAAGTCGTGACCAGCTCGCCCAGCACGGAAACGGTGGCCGCCGGGGCCGTGGCGAAAGACCCGAGACGGTGGATCGCGCTCGCCGTGATCGCCTCGTCCCAGCTCATGGTCATCCTCGACGCGTCCATCGTGACCATCGCGCTGCCGTCGGCGCAGCGCGACCTCGGGATCTCGGACGCCGACCGGCAGTGGGTCGTCACGGCCTACACGCTGGCCTTCGGCGGCCTGCTCCTGCTCGGTGGCCGGATCGCCGACTACGCCGGCCGCAAGCGGGCGCTGCTGATCGGCCTGGGCGGGTTCGCGTTCGCGTCCGCGCTCGGCGGCCTCGCCGGCAGCGCCGAGCTGCTGTTCGCCGCCCGCGCCCTGCAGGGCGCGTTCGCCGCGCTGCTGGCGCCGGCCGCGCTGTCCCTGATCACGGTGACGTTCACCGAGCCGAGGGAGCGGGCCAAGGCGTTCAGCGTGTTCGGCGGCATCGCCGGCGGCGGCGCCGCGATCGGCCTGGTCCTCGGCGGCGTGCTGACCGAGTACGCGTCGTGGCGCTGGTGCCTCGGCGTCAACGTGCCGATCGCGATCCTCGTGATCCTGTTCGCGATCCCGATCGTCAAGGAGAGCAAGGCCCAGGGCAGCACCAAGTACGACATTCCGGGCGCGGTCCTGTCCACCCTCGGCCTGGTCTCGCTGGTCTACGGGTTCACCCAGGCGGCCAAGCCCGACGTCGGCTGGGGCGCCGCCAGCACGATCGGGTTCCTGGTCGCCGCCGGCGTCCTGCTGGTCGCCTTCGTGCTGTGGGAGCGGCGCACGACCAACCCGCTGCTGCCGCTGCGGATCGCGCTCGACCGCAACCGCGGCGGGTCCTACCTGGTGTTCCTGCTGGTCGGCGCCGGGCTGTTCGCGATGTTCCTGTTCCTGACCTTCTACTTGCAGATCGTCCTGCAGTACAGCCCGCTGCGCGCGTCGGCCGCGCTGCTGCCGTTCAGCGCCGGCATCATCGTCGGCGCCGGCCTGATGTCCCAGCTGATGCCGAAGCTCGGGCCGAAGCCGCTGATGGTGACGGGCCTGGCGCTCGCGACGATCGGCATGCTCTGGCTGACCCAGATCGACGCGGACACCAGCTACGCGACCCACGTGCTGCCGTCCCAACTGGTGATGAGCCTCGGCATGGCGGCCGTGTTCGTGCCGGCGTCGAGCACGGCGCTGATCGGCATCGACCCGCACGACGCCGGCGTGGCCAGCGCGCTGCTCAACACCACCCAGCAGATCGGCGGGTCGCTCGGCACCGCGCTGCTCAACACGCTCTACGCGTGGGCGGTCACGTCCTACCTGGTCGCCCACGCCGGGCTGGCGCCGCAGGTGGCCCAGGTGGAGGCGTTGATCCACGGCTACCGGGTGGCGTTCTTCTGGGGCGCGGTGTTCATCGCGCTCGCGCTGGTCGTCGCGGTGGTCCTCATCAACGCGAAGAAGGACGACATCCCGGCCGACGCCACGGCCGCGGCCGTGCCGGCCTAGTTCCGGGCCGGACCGCAGGGCCCCGCCCGATCAGCCTCCGGGCTGGTGGGGCGGGGCCCTCCAGCGTCGGCGGCGGACCAGCGCCCGAGGTGCGGATGGACCGCGCCGGCGCGATCAGACCGGCGGACAGGGGTCAGATCCGGCGGACCGGGGATCAGTAGACGGCGCCCCAGTCGGCGCCGTTGCCGGTCGCCGACCCGGAGGTCACCGCGCTGATCACGAGGACGACAGCGACCACGGCGAGGACCAGGACGACGGTCGCGGCCATGACGGCCAGCAGCATCCGGAGCCGGTAGGCGGCGGCGGAACTGAGCACGAGGGTCGTCCTCTCGATCAGGCCAGTCCAGTCGAGAAGCTGACACGCACGGTATCTGTGACCGGTTCAGCGTCCGATCGAAATCGGCACGACTCCGCTGTTCTGTGCTCAGGTGAGCAGTACCCAGCCGCCGGCGGCCAGCGCGGCGAGCGTGCCGAGGCCGAAGAACCCGACCCACACCCCGCCCGGGACCCGGGTGAGCCGGGCCAGCTGGTCGGCGTCGGTGCGGCCCTGGCCGCGCCACCGCCGCCGCTCCCGCCACAGCTCGCCGACCGGCCGCACGCCGGCCAGCAGCAGGAACCAGGTCACCGCGTAGGCGAAGCCGGCCTGCACGTCCGCCCCGGCCAGCAGCGACACCGCGACCACGATCGCGCCGGTCAGCACCAGCGAGAGTGCCCCGTACGCGTTGCGGACCATCACCAGCATCACCAGCAGCAGCCCGGTCGCCGCCCAGAGCATGACCGTGACCTGGTCGAACGCGAGCAGGACGACGCCGACCAGCCCGGCCAGCGACGGCGCCAGGTAGCCGGCGGCGGCCGTGGCGACCATCCCTGGGCCGCTGGGCCGCCCGGTGGACAGGGTGAGCCCGGAGGTGTCCGAGTGCAGCCGGATCCCGGTCAGCCGCCGCCCGGTCAGCACCGCGGTCAGCGCGTGCCCGGCCTCGTGCACGATCGTGACGAGGTTGCGGGTCCACCGCCACAGCCCGTCCACGGCGACCGCGAGCAGCGCCGCCACCCCGGTCCCGACGACGAGCCAGTCTCCCGGCTCGTACTGACGGATCCAGTCGAGATCGGTCAGGTCGCTCAGGCCGCGACCTCGTCCAGGCTGGCGACCATCTCGCTGACCAGGTCGCGCAGCTCGCGGGTCAGGGCGCGGCCGGTGCCGGCGAGGATGACCGGCACGCCGTATTCCGGGGCCGGACCGTAGACCGCCTTCGAGTCGCGCATCGTGGTCCCGAACGTCGGCACGCCGAGCCCCTCGACCCGGCTGATGTACGACCGCTGCGCCTCGATCGGCTGGTTGTCGTGCAGCTGGACCATGGTGAACACGACCGCGGCCGGCGGCCGGCCGAGCGGGGCGCCGCCGTCGCCGGCCTCGGCGAGCTGCTCGTTGTATTCCTGGGTGAACGCCTGCACCTTCCGGCCGAGCGAGTCGATGCCGTTGATCGACAGGTAGTCGGGCCGGGTCGGGATCAGCAGCATGTCGCTCGCGGCCACCGCGTTCTTGGCGAGGAGCCCGAAGTTGGGCGCGCAGTCGATCAGCGCGACGTCGTAGTCGGCGATCTCCTTCTCGGCCAGGCCCTCACGCAGCCGCCGGTGCGCGGTCAGGTAGTGCTGCGGGTCGATGAGCAGCTGCGCGGCCAGCGCGGTGTCCAGCTCGGACAGGTCGCGGTGCGCGGCGATGAGGTCGAGGCAGCCGGTGGCGTGGCTGAGGTAGCCGCCGACCCGCTGCGGCGAGGCCACCAGCGAGGACAGCGACTCGGCGCCGTCGCCGGCCAGCCCTTCGAACCAGTTCTTGATGGTCTTGTTCGGTGCCAGGTCGGTCTGCCACTCGGCCTGGGTGAAGAACGAGACCGTGAGGCTCGCTTGCGAGTCCAGGTCGATCAACAGCACCTTCCGGCCCCGGGCGGCCAGCCCGGCTCCGAGATTGGCGGTGAGCGTCGTCTTGCCCACGCCGCCCTTGTGGTTGATGACGGAGACGACCTTCACCACGTTCTCCCTGGTCGACATCAGGACGGATCCCACCTCCGCCGGGTATCGCTGCGCGAGAGGAGCCGAGGGTTGAGGATGCCACGGACTCGCTTGCGGTGAGACACCGACCGGTCAGTCATTGCTCCGGTACGGTGACGGCGATCTCGAGTCCGAGCCGAGCGTGTCCGGTCAGCGGCAGGTCGTCACCACTCCAGAAGCTCCCGGGGTCGTACGAGTTGGGTCGGCGGTCGGCCGGCAGGAGGCCCATCGCCTGGTACGTCAGGGCGATCACCTCGGCGCAGTAGGCGGTCTCGAGCCCGGCATCGGAGCGTTTCCGGGACAACGGGACCCGTCCGGCCAGCCAGCGGGACGCCAGCCGGACCGTCGACGGGAACGGCGTGCCGTCCAACCGGGCTACTGTCCGCAGCACCGCATCTTCCATCGACCGGGTGACAGGCGTCTCGAGCTGCCGGAGCCAGGCGTGCTGTCCGTACCGGTTGGCCCACTGCATCACCGCGTCGCGCGCGTCGTGCAGCTGGACGCCGCGGTGCCGGTCGCCCGACCACAGGTCCGGCAGCGACCGGCTGAGCTCGGCGTGCCAGAGCAGCGGCGGCAGGTCGTCGAGCGCGACCGTCATCCCGACGTGGTTGACCGGGCTGTTGGTGCCGAGCCGGATCGCCCGGTCGGCCGGCGACCGGCCCCGGAAGATCCACAGGTCGCCGGTCCGGGTGATGTCCAGTGCCTGGGCCAGCGTGATCGACACGGCCGTAGCCTAGGGCCGTGAACGTCTGGAAGCTGCTCGGTCTGGCCGGGCTCGTCGGGGTCGCCGCCGGCGGGGCGGTGCTGGCCCGGGCCGAGCGACGGCGCCGGGCCTACACGCCGGAGGAGATCCGGGACCGGCTGCACGCCCGCGCCGCCGAAGCCGAGGCGCGCTAGCTCACCAGGGTGCCGACGGCGTGGATGATCACGCCGGCGAGCGCGCCGACCACCGTGCCGTTGATCCGGATGAACTGCAGGTCCCGCCCGACCGCCAGCTCGACCTTGCGGGCGGTCTCCACGCCGTCCCAGCGCTCGACCGTGTCGGTGATCGTGCGGGTCAGCTCGTCCCGGTAGTGGGTGACCACGTAGCCGGCCGCGTCGGCGACGATCGCGTCGACCCGGGCGCGCAGCACGTCGTCGGTGTCCAGCCGGCGGCCGAGGTCGGCCAGCGCGCCGCTGAGCCGGGCCCGCAGCTCGCCGTCCGGGTCGTCGACCATCTCCAGCAGCAGCCGGCGCCCGGCCGAGATCACGTCACCGAAGGCGCGCCGCACCTCGGGCTGGGCCAGCAGGCTCTCCAGCACCCCGGACGCCCGCTCGATCGTGGCCGGGTCGTTGCTCAGGTCGTCCGCGAAGCCGGGCCAGCAGCCGGTCCAGGGCCTGCCGGATCGCGTGCTCCGGCTGGGCCCTGACCTCGGCCGAGACCCGGGCCAGCTCGGCGTAGATCCGGGCGGCGACCGCCCGGTCGACGAACTCCGGCGACCACGGCCGGCGCCTGCCGGGCGACGAGGTCGATCACCTGCTCGCGGTTGGCCGGCCAGCCAGTCGTCCACCGCGGCGGCGACCAGGTCGACCAGCCGGTGGTGGGCCTTGTCCGCGACCACCTGGGCCAGCAGCCGGCCCGAGCGTCGGCCCGACCGGCAGCGCGGCCAGCCGGCGCAGCACCACCGGCTCCAGCACCGCGCGCACGTCCTCGTCCCGGAGCACGTCGACCGCGCCGCGCAGGGCCCGGGCCAGCTCGGCGGTGACCCGGGCGGCGTGCGCCGGCTCGGCCAGCCAGCGGCCGAGCCGGCGCGGCACCTCGGCGTTGCGCAGCCGCTCCCGGACCACCTGCTCGGACAGGAAGTTCGTGCCGACGAAGTCGGACAGGTTGCGGCCGAGGGCGTCCTTGCGGGTCGGGATGATCGCGGTGTGCGGGATCGGCAGCCCCAGCGGATGCCGGAACAGGGCGGTGACCGCGAACCAGTCGGCCAGCCCGCCGACCATGCCGGCCTCCGCGGCGGCCTCGACGTAGCCGACCCAGCCGTGCCCGCCGGCCCGCCGGGCGAGCACGTAGACGACCGCGGCGACGAGCAGCAGCGCGGTCGCGCCGGCCTTCATCCGGATGAGCCCCTGCCGCCGGACCCGGTCGCGCCGGGCTGAGCACGCCCGCCCGGGCTGCGGCGGCGGGTCGGGGCGCTCACCTAGGCGACCGCGCCGCTGGCGCGGAGGGCGGTGATGTCGGCGGCCGGAGCGGCCGAGCTCGGCCAGCACGGCGTCGGTGTCGGCGCCCGGCCAGGGCGGCGGCCGGTCCAGTGTGGACGGTGTCCGGTCGAACCGCGGGGCCGGCGCGGACTGCACCACCCCGCCCACCGGCGGGTACGTCCCGCGGGCGGCCAGCTGCGGGTGCTCGACCGCCTCGTCCCAGTCCAGCACCGGGGCCACGCAGGCGTCGCTGCCCGCGAACACCTCGGCCCACTCGTCCCGGGTGCGGGTCGCGAACAGCTCGGCCCAGCGCTGCTTGGCCGCCGGCCAGCCGGCCGGGTCGAGCCGCCGGTCCGCCGCGACCTCGCCGCCACCGTCCATTCCGGACAGTCGCAGCAGCTCGGCGTAGAACTTCGGCTCCAGCGCGCCGACCGCGATCTCCCTGCCGTCGGCGCAGGTGTAGACCTCGTAGAACGGAGCGCCGGTGTCGAGCAGGTTGTGCCCGGCCGGGGCCGGCCAGCCGCCGGCGTTGCGCCGGCCGAGCACGAAGTTGGCCAGCGCCGCCGTACCGTCCACGATCGCCGCGTCGACCACCTGGCCCTGCCCGGTGCGGGCGGCCGAGAGCAGCGCGCTGACCACCCCGAAGGCGAGCATCATCCCGCCGCCGCCCATGTCGCCGAGCAGGTTCATCGGCGGCACCGGGCGGCCGCCGGCCCGGCGGGACCCGTTCAGCGCGCCGGTCACCGCGATGTAGCCGATGTCGTGGCCGGCGACCGTCGCGAGTGGACCATCCTGGCCCCAGCCGGTCATCCGCCCGTACACCAGCGCCGGGTTGACCGCGTGGCAGTCGGCCGGGCCGAGCCCGAGCCGCTCGGTGACGCCGGGCCGGAAGCCCTCCAGCAGCGCGTCCGACCCGGCGACCAGGTCGAGCACGACCTGCCGGCCGTCGGGGTGCTTGAGGTCGACCGCGACCGACCGGCGGCCGCGCAGCACGACGTCGGGGTGCGGGCCGTCCGGGTGCCGGCGTACCTCGGTGGTGCGCTCGACCCGGATCACGTCCGCGCCGGCGTCGGCGAGCATCATCGCGGCGAACGGGCCGGGACCGATCCCGGCCAGCTCCACCACCCGCACGCCTGCCAGCGGACCGCCCACGTCAGCAGGATAGTGAGCGCGCCTACACGAACAGTGGCGCCGCGTCGGCGCGCTCGTTCAGCGCCCGCATCGCCTCGTCGGTCGGCACCTCCTCGAACCGGGACGCCGCGTCGAGCACCTTCGGCAGCACGTCCACGTCGCCCGGGCTGATCACGTGCACGCCGTCGCGGCCGAGCGACCACCACAGCGACAGGTCGATCGCGTCCTGGTCCTGGTACGGCTCGTACCAGGTCGCGGCGGTGTGCTCGCGGCCGAGCCAGGGCCGGCGGGCGGCCGACTTGATCGTCTGCACCGCCACCCCGCGCTCGGCGCAGGTCGCCTGCAGGGCGTCGAAGTTCTCCGCGTAGTACGGACTCTGCATCGTCACCCAGTTGTACGGCAGCAGCACCGAGTCGAACTCGTACCGCTCCAGGCTGCGGCGGTGGGTCGCGGCGATCTGGGCGCCGTGCCCGGTGACGCCGACGAACCGGACCAGGCCCTCCTCCTTGGCCCGGACCGCGGCCTCGATCGCCCCGCCCGGGCTGAGCGCGATGTCCCACTCGATCGGGTCGGCCAGGTTGTGCAGCTGCCACAGGTCGACGCGGTCCACCCCGAGCCGCTCGAGCGAGCGCTGCAGCTGCTCGTAGGCCGCGTCGGCGGTGCGCTCCCCGGTCTTGGTGGCCAGGAAGAACTCGTCCCGGTGGGCGCGCAGCCACGGCGCCACCCGCAGCTCGGCGTCGCCGTAGCTGGCGGCGACGTCGATGTGGTTGACGCCGTGCTGCAGCAGCAGGTCGAGCACCCGGTCGGCCACGTCCTGGCTGACGGCCGCGAGACTCGCAGCACCGAAGATCAGCCTGGTGCTGTCATGTCCCGTCGAGCCGAACTCCAGCGTGGGTATCGGCATGTGGCTCCCTGTCGGACGGGTTACGGGCGGCGCGGGGTCGCGCCGGGGACGTCCCGATCTTCGACCGTCTCCTCCCGCTCGTCCACCCTGCCGGTGAGCCGGTCCTTGAGCCGGCGCAGGCCGCCGCCGCTCTCCTGGTCGTCCGGCACGCCGTCGCCGTCCCGGTCCACATACGTCCCGTCCTGGTACGGCGGTGTCGTGGTCGACGTGGGTCCCGTCGGTGGTCCCGTCGCCGTCGAGCCGCTCGCGCAGGCTGCCGTCCGGGCGCCCGTCGGCGTCGCTGTCCATCCGGCCGGCCGGGTCGGCGCTCGCCCTCCGGGTCGGTCACCGGCGCGCTGTGCCGGTACGCGCTGGCCGGCGGGCGCGCGTCGACCGCGTCGGCGTCCCGGACGGTGCTGTCGTCGTACCGGTCGGCGGTGCTCGGGACGGCGGTCCCGGCGTGGCTGTCCCGGATCGAGCCGTTGTCGTACGGGTCCGCGGTGCTCGGGACGGCGGGCCCGGCGTGGCTGTCCCGGATCGAGCCGCCGTCGTACGGGTCGGCGGTGCTCGGGACCGCGGTTCCGGCGTGGCTGTCCCGCACGGAGGCGTCCGGGTAGCCGTCGGCGTCCCGGTCGACGGCGGACGCCGCGGCGACGCCGGCCGCCGTGCCCGTGCTGGTCTCGGTGGACAGGTGCGGCGCCAGCTTGCGGGCCCGCTCCTCCAGCTCGGCCGCCCGAGCCTGGTCGCGATCCGCGTCCGCGGTCAGCTGGGCCGACTCGCGCTCCTGCTGGGCCATCCGCTGCTCCAGCTCGGCCCGCTCCCGGCGGAGCTGGGCCGCCTTCTCATCCGCGGCCGCGCGGGCGCCCTCCGCCCGGGCCTGCCGCTCCCGGGCCTCGGTGAGGTGTTCCCGGGCCTGCTGCTCGCGCCGCGCACTCAGCTGGCGCCGCGAGGCCGCCCAGGCGAGCACCGCGAGGACGACCACGATCACGACGACCAGCAGGACGATCTGCCAGGCATTCATGGTTTTAGTCCGTTTCCTTCCGAGTCCCGGCCAAGCTTCACGCACCATCTACCCGCCCGGCGCGACCGCCGAACCGTCAGAGCGCGAGACCGTCGTCGACCGCGACCGGCGAACCGTCAGAGCGCCAGACCGCCGTCGACCCGTGACCCCGAACCGTCAGAGCGCGAGACCGCCGTCGACCGGCAGCACCGCTCCGGTCACGCCGCTGCTGGCCTCGCCGGCCAGCCAGACCAGCGCCGCGGCCACCTCGGCCGGGTCGAGCAGCCGGCCGACCGGCTGCTGGCGGGCGAACTCGGCCGCCGAGCCCAGGCCGTACAGGCGGGCGCT
Organism: uncultured Actinomycetota bacterium; assembly: GCA_963770145.1. Classification (GTDB taxonomy): domain Bacteria; phylum Actinomycetota; class Actinomycetes; order Mycobacteriales; family CADCTP01; genus CADCTP01. Next base: position 422,856 of record CAVYOJ010000016.1, read on the forward strand.
CTCGGCCAGGATCGGGGTGTCGGTGGAGCCGGGGGAGACCGCGTTGGCGGTGACGCCGGTGCCGCCCAGCTCGACCGCGAGCGCCCGGACCAGGCCGGTCACGCCCGCCTTGGCCGCGCAGTACGCGGCCAGCAGCGGCAGGCCGCGGGTCGCGGCCGCGCTGGCGACCGCGATGAACCGGCCGCTGCGCGGCTCCGGGCGGCGCAGCAGCGCGGGCACGCCGACCCGAGCCAGCGTGACCGCGCCGCGCAGGTCGACGTCGAGCACGGCGTCCAGCTCGGCCGGCGGCATCTCCCACAGCGGCCGGCCGCCGGCGATCACCCCGGCGACGGCGAGCGCGGCGTCCAGGCCGCCGAACTCCGCCTCGGCCAGGCCGACCGCGGCGGCCATCGCAGCCGGGTCGGTGGCGTCGGCGACGACCGTCCGCACCCGGTCGCCGGCCAGCGCGTCGAGCTCGGCCCTGGTGCCGAGGCGGTACGGCAGCCGCGGGTCGTCGGCGGCCCGGTCCACCGCGACCACCGACCAGCCCGCCGCCACCAGCCCGCGCACGGTCGCGGCCCCGATGCCCCGCGCGGCCCCGGTGACGACGGCGACCCGCGCGGTCACCAGTGCTCCACGAATGCGACCAGATCCGCGGTGGCGGCGTCGAGCAGGGCCGCGCCCTCGGCCGCGGAGGCGCCGGTGGGGTCGCCGAGGACGCCGGTCGGGCTCACCGAGCGGACCCCGCCGGCCCGCAGCGCCGGCAGCAGCTCGGCCAGCGGCGTCGTGTTGCCGACCACTGTGGACGGTCGGACCCGGGCCGGGTCGAGGGCCAGCTGCACCGAGGTCTCGGTGCGCCCGGCGTGCGCGTCGCCGTTCCAGCGGGGCGACCAGGCCAGCACGTCCCGCCCCTCGGACCGCAGCAGCCGCACCGCCGCGGTGACCGGCTCCGCGTTGCCGCCGTGCGCGGACAGCAGCAGCATCCGCCGCACCGTCGCCGGCAGCGCGGACCGGCCGAGCTCGACCAGCAGCAGCTCGGTCGCGGCCGCCCCGATCGAGAGCGTGCCGGGAAAGCCGGCGTGCTCCCCGCTCGACCCGTACGGGACGGCCGGCGCGACCAGCACGCCGTCGACCCTGGCCGCCAGCCGCGACGCCAGCGCGACGGCCACGTCGGTGTCGGTGGACAGCGGCAGGTGCGGCCCGTGCTGCTCGGTCGAGCCGACCGGCACGACCAGCAGCCGGCCGCCGACCTCGGCCGAGGTCAGCGAGCCGAGATCAGCCGGCACCGAGGCGGCGGACGAAGTCGGGCGGGATGACCAGGTCCCTGCGGGAGAGGTCCTTGAGCGTCGAGTGGCCGAGCCCGAGCAGCCCGGAGTCGATCCCGGACCGCAGGATGTCCAGCACGTTCTCCACCCCGGCCTGCCCGTTGGCGGCCAGCCCCCACAGGTACGCGCGGCCGATCATCACCGCGCGGGCGCCCAGCGCGACCGCCTTGACCACGTCCGACCCGCGCCGGACGCCGCCGTCGAGCAACACCTCGATCTGGTCGCCGACCGCGTCCACCACCGCCGGCAGGGCCCGGACCGTGGCCGGCGTGCCGTCGAGGTTGTTGCCGCCGTGGTTGGACACCGAGACCGCGCTCACCCCGGCGTCGACCGCCCGCTTGGCGTCGTCGACCCGCATGACGCCCTTGAGCAGGAACGGCCCGCCCCACTGCTCGCGCAGCCAGGCGACGTCCTGCCAGGTCGGCAGCGGGGTGCCCAGCCACTCCCCGTACGCGCCGAAGAACGTCGGCACCGGCCGCCCGGCGATGGCCATGTTCGGCACCGTGAGGTCCGGCGGCCGCAGCGTCCTGGCCCAGGTGTAGAACCAGCGCGGCCGGACGATCGCCTGCGGTCCGTACCGGACCATGGTCTTGAGGTTCATCGCCTCCGGGATCGCCGGCGAGCCCCAGTCGCGGCCGTTGGAGAACGACCAGTCGAGCGTGACGATGAGCCCGACCGCGCCGGCCCGCTGCGCCCGCTCGACCCGGGCCAGGATGTCGTCCTTCGACCCGGCCCAGTAGAGCTGGAAGAACGTCTTCGGGTTGGCCGCGACGACCTCCTCGATCGGCTTCGAGCCGAACGAGGACAGCCCCATCGCGGTGCCGCGGTTCGCGGCCGCGCGGGCTACCGCCACCTCGCCGTCGGGGTGCACGGCCTGCACGCCGGTGGGGGAGCAGATCACCGGCAGCGCGAGGTCCTGCCCCAGCACGGTCGTCGACATGTCCCGCTCGGCGTGCAGGCCGACCACGTGCGGGGCCAGGCCGAGCTCGGAGAACGCGTTCACGTTGTCCCGCAGCGTGACCCCGCGCTCGGAGCCGGCGACCAGGGCCTTGTAGACCGACTCGGGCAGCCGTTTCTTCGCCCGCCGCTGTGCCTCCGCGACCGTCTCGAACCAGGGATTCGCCATCGTCGTCCGTTCCTTTCCTGGATCTAGGGCATCAGGCCGCGAACACCCGGCTCAGCGCCGGGGGCACGTCCCGATGGTGGCGCACCCGCAGCAGCCGCCCGCGCCCGGCCGCGGCCAGCTCCCGGCCCAGCTCGAGGTCGTGCTCGCCGACGGTGTCGAGCAGCACGTCCAGCCGCGGCAGCCGGGCCGCGAACGGCCGCGGGTCGGGACCGGCGTTGTGCACGCAGTCGGACAGCAGCACGACCCGGGCGTCCCGGGTGGAGCGGCGGGCCAGCTCGCGGGCGGCGACCTGGAGCGGGAAGCCGACGTTGGTCAGCCCGCGGGCCGGGATCGCGAGCAGCTCGTCGAGCAGCTGCAGCGGCCGCACCGGCGCGCCCAGCCGGAGCAGCACGGCCGCGTCGGACCAGAACGCGACCACCGCGAGGTCGTCCCGGCGCAGCTCGCCGGCCAGCGCGCCGACCGTCGCGGCGGCGGTGCGGATCCGCTCGCCGCGCATCGACCCGGAGACGTCGACCGCGAGCACGACCGCGCGCCGGGTGCGTACCTGCTCCCGGACGACGATGTCCTCCTCCTCGGGCACCGGCCGCTCGGTGAGCACCTCGATCGTGCGGTCGAGGTCGATGTCGTCCGAGCCGCCCCGGTACGGCAGGCTGAGGATCTCGCCGGGCCGCGCAGCGCGGCCGGGTCCCGGCGGGGCCGCGGCACCGCGAGCCTGGACGCGATCTGCCGGGCCCTGGCCCGCACCTCCGGGTCGATCGCCGCGTCGGTCGGCGCCGCGACCAGCTCGGCCTGCTCGTCGGTGTGCTCGGTGGTCGAGCCGCTGCGGCCGGACGGCATCGGCCGGCCGCGGTCCGACCGTCCACTGAGGACCAGCCCGCCGCCGCGGCCGGGCTCGTAGAGGTTCGGCGCCCGCTCCAGCTGCTTGGGTCGGCGCCGGAGCGGCCGGGCCGGCCGGCGCCTCCCGGGGCCGGCGCAGCGGCGAGTCGGCCGGCACTTCTCTTCAACCCGGCTCGGCGGCGTGCGGGCCGAGCAGGAAGTGGTCCTCCCAGATCTGCCGCAGCACCAGCTCCGGCGTGGTCTCGGCCGCCTCGTCCAGCTGGATCCGCCCGGACAGCGCCACGGTCATCGCGTCGAAGACGACCTGCGGGTAGCGCTCGTCGTCCCGGCTGGACACCCCGCGCAGCTCGGACACCTCGGTGGCGACCAGCGCGGTGTCGATCGCGCCGCGGACGCTGGAGCCCTGCCGGACGTCCGGGTGCACCCGGGTCGCCCTGGTCACCGCGACCGCGTCCGCCACCAGCCGGTCCGACCGGGACAGTCCGGTCCGCAGCACGACGATGCCGCGCTCGGCCGCGTCGTCCTGGTAGCCCACCGACAGCCGGCAGAGCCGGTCGGAGATGCTGGTGGACAGCCGGACCGTGCCGACGTTGTCGTACGGGTTCATCGAGGCGATCACCCGGAACGTCGGCTTCGCCGTCGTGGTGCCCACCCGCGGGACCGTGACCTGCCGCTCGGCCATCGCGGTCAGCAGCGTGTTGAGGGTGTCGTCGGGCGCCCGGTTGAACTCCTCGATGTAGAGGAACCCGCCCTCCCGCATCGCCTCCACCAGCGGTCCGGGCACGAAGTTCTCCGCGCTGTAGTCCTCGCGCAGCACCCGGGCCGGGTTGTGGTGGCCGATCAGCCGGGACGGGGTGAGGTCAGCGTTGCCCTCGACGAACAGCAGCGGGATGCCCCACTCGGTGGTGATCGCCCGCAGCAGCGTGGTCTTGCTCGTCCCGGGCGGTCCCTCCAGCACGATGTCCCGGCCGGCCCCGACGGCCGAGAGCACGAGCTCGAGCTCGCGCTCCCGGCCGACCAGGTGCCGGGCCACCCGATCCCGGATCTCGACCAGGTCGTCCACAGTGGACTCGGTCACGTGATCGGGTATCCCGCGTCGACCGGCAGCTGGACCCCGGTGCTGGAGCGGGCCTCGTCAACTCTTCCCACTGGTGGTTCCATCTCCTACTTGATGACGGCGCCGGCGTCGACCGGCAAGGTCACGCCGGTGATGTAGCGCGCCTCGTCGGAGGCGAGGAACAGCAGCGCGTTGCTGATGTCCCGCGGCTCGACCCACGGGATCGGCAGCGCGTTCATCTCCTGCGAGACCGGCGCGAAGTCCTCCCGGGTCGGGTGCTGCTGGTCCGGCAGGAACAGCCTGAAGATCGTCTCGTTCATGATCATCGGCGTGTCCACCTCGGTCGGGTGCACGGCTGTTGACCCGGATGCTGTGCGGGGCGAGCTCCAGTGCCAGCGTCCGCATCAGCCCGACCACGCCGTGCTTGGCCGCGACGTAGTGGCCGATGTTCGGAGTAGCGCCATCGAGCCCCGCGGTCGAGCTGGTGAGGATGATCGACCCGCCGCGGCCGCCGCTCGATCAGGTGCGGCACCGCGGCCTTGACGGTGTGCCAGACGCCGGTCAGGTTGATGTCGATCATGTCCTGCCACTGCGGCCTCGGTGACGCTCGACGTGCCGTCGCCGGTGCCGGCGATGCCGGCGTTGGCCGCGACGATGTCGAGCCGGCCGAGCTGGGCGACCCCGTCGTCCACCGCGGCCTTGAGCGCCGCCGAAGTCCCGAACGTCGGCCTGGGTGGCGACGATCCGGCGGTCCAGCGCCTCGACCTGCCTTGACCGTCTCGGCCAGGTCTTCCGGTGTGGCCATCGGGTACGGCACGGTGTCGACTGCGTCGCAGAGGTCGACCGCGATGATGTCGGCGCCCTCCTCGGCCAGCCGGATCGCGTGGCTGCGACCCTGCCCGCGGGCGGCACCGGTGATGAACGCGACCTTGCCTTCGACCCGTCCCATCCCCGGCCTCACTTGGTCGTGAAGCCGGCGTCGACCGGCAGCGTGACCCCGGTGACGAAGGCGACCTTCCCGTCCACTCGTCCCATCTGTTCGCGCCTCCTAGCGGATCGTGTTGCCGGCGTCGACGGTCAGCTCGAGCCCGGTGACGTAGCGGGACTCGTCCGAGGCCAGCCACAGCACGGCGTTGCTGATGTCGCGCGGGTCGACCATCTCGACCGGGTAGGTGTTCATGAAGATCGGTCCGAGCTCCGGGTCCTTGTTCAGGATCGGGTCCAGCCCGCCGAGCCCGGCCACCATCGGCGTGTCCACGCCGGTCGGGTGCACGGTGTTGACCCGGATCCGGTGCTTGGCCAGCTCGTTGGCCATCGTCCGGGAGATGCCGACCACGCCGTGCTTCGCGGCCACGTACGGCGCGAGGAACGGCAGGCCCTTGATGCCGGCGGTCGAGCTGGTGGCGATGATCGACCCGCCGCCGGCGGCGATCAGGTGCGGCACCGCGGCGACGAACGTGTTCCACACGCCGGTCAGGTTGGTGTCCAGCGTGTCCTGCCAGACCTGCGGGGTGACCTCGTCCCAGGTCTGCACGGTGCAGATGCCGGCGTTGGCGCAGACGACGTCCAGCCGGCCGAGCTGCGCGACGCCGTCGTCCACGGCGGACTTCAGCGCCGCCAGGTCGCGCACGTCGGCCTTGCTGGCGACGATCCGGCGGTCGAGGGCCTCGACGGCCTTGACCGTGTCGGCCAGCTCCTGCTCGGTGCCCATCGGGTATCCGACGGTGTCGTAGTCACCGGGCACGTCGACCGCGATGATGTCGGCGCCCTCCTCGGCCAGCCGGATCGCGTGGCTGCGACCCTGGCCCCGGGCGGCGCCGGTGACGAACGCCACCTTGCCCTCGACACGCCCCATCACGTGCCTCCCTTCCGGGAACCCCGGGTGCACGGGAATCCCCGATAGTGCTGGCCGGCTACCGGCCGGTCACGGCTAGGTTCCCGACAGGGTCCACAGTGGACCCTGCGGCTGTGCTGGTGCTGTGGGTCGTGCTGGTGCTGTCGGTCATGCGCCGGCGCCGATCCCGGCCAGCGGGCTCTCGTCGCAGGCGTGCGGCGGCGGCCGGCGTCCGATGGTGACGGGGACCGGGCCGCCGCGGACGCCGCCGGCGTGCGAGTGGTCGCCGGCCGGCCGCGGCGCGCCGAGCCGGTCCACAGTGGACAGGGCGGTGGCGCCGTGCCCCACCACGCACTCCGGGTCCGGGCCGTCCAGCGGCAGCCCGGTGAAGAACTTCGCCGCCATGCAGCCGCCGCGGCAGGCGTCGTACGCGCCGCAGGACCCGCACGCTCCGGCGGACTGCGGCTCCCGCAGCGACCGGAACAGCTGCGAGGTCCGCCACACCCCGGCGAACCCGCCCGGCGACCGGACGTTGCCGGCGAGGAAGTTCTCGTGGATCGCGAACGGGCAGGCGTACACGTCGCCGACCGGGTCGATCAGGCAGACCACCCGGCCGGCCCCGCACAGGTTGAGCCCCGGCAGTGCCGACCCGTACGCGGCGAGGTGGAAGAACGAGTCCCCGGTGAGCACGCCCTCGCCGTGCTCGACCAGCCAGTCGTAGAGCTGCCTCTGCTGGCCGGGCAGCAGGTGCAGCTCGTCCCACACGTCGGCGCCGCGCCCGGACGGGCGCAGCCGGGTCAGCCGCAGCTGGGCCCCGAACCGGTCGGCCAGCGCCGCGAACGCGTCCAGCTGGTCGACGTTGTGCCGGGTGCAGACCACCGAGATCTTGAAGCCGCGCATGCCGGCCGCGTGCAGGTTCTCCATCGCCCGCAGGGCGGTCGCGTACGATCCGGTGCCCCGGACCGCGTCGTTGACCTCCGCGGTCGCGCCGTCCAGCGAGATCTGCACGTCCACGTAGTCGGACGCGGCCAGCCGCTCCGCCACCGACGGGGGTGATCCGCACGCCGTTGGTGGAGAACTTCACCCCGACCTTGTGCGCGGTCGCGTAGTCGACCAGCTCCCAGAAGTCCGGCCGGACCGTGGGCTCGCCGCCGCCGATGTTGACGTAGAAGACCTGCATCCGCTCCAGCTCGTCGACGACCGCCTTGGCCTCCACAGTGGACAGCTCGCGCGGGTCGCGGCGGCCGGACGAGGACAGGCAGTGCGCGCAGGCCAGGTTGCACGCGTACGTCAGCTCCCAGGTCAGGCAGATCGGCGCGTCGAGGCCGCGCTCGAACTGGTCGACCAGTCGCATCACGCCACCTCCAACATGTCGGTCTCGGCCAGCGTGGCCAGCGCCCGGGCGAACCGGGCCAGCTCCGCCTCGGTCACCCCGGCCGCCGTGCAGGCCGCGTGCGCGCTCGGCGCGTCGGCCAGCCCGCGGACGACCTGGAGCAGCCGCGGGTCCTTGAGGAACGACAGCCGGCGGGTGCCGAAGTGGTAGAGCAGCGCCCCGAACGGCTCCGGGCGGACCGCGACCTGCGGGTGCAGCGCGTACCGGCGTTCCAGGTCGAAGCCGGCCGGCCCTGCGGCCGGCATGGTCAGTAGACCCCGCACATGCCGTCGATCGATACGTCCTCGACGAGCAGGTCGTCCTCGACGGCCGGGGCGGCGGCGGTCCCGGTCTCGGCGGTGTCGATGGGCTCCACGGCGGGGGTCGGCTCGTCGGTCATGGAATGCTCCCCGATGGTGAGTAGGTCACCTGCGCGTGACCGCCATGTTAATGGCACTCAGTGCCGAAAGGAAGGGGTCGTGGCGACCGGACGGCGTCCCAGCACGTCCCGGGCCGAGCTGGAACGGGTGGCGCTCGACCTGTTCACCAGCCGCGGGTTCGAGGAGACGACGGTCGACGACGTCGCCGCGGCTGCCGGGATCGGCCGGCGCACGTTCTTCCGCTACTACGCCTCGAAGAACGACGCGGTCTGGGGTGACTTCGACGCCCAGCTGGAGAAGCTGCGGCAGTGGTTCGACCAGTGCACGCCGGACGCGCCGCTGATGGACGCGGTGCACTCCGCGGTGCTCACCTTCAACCGGCTGCCCAAGGCGGAGGAGCCGTGGCACCGGCGGCGGATGGCGCTGATCCTCAACACGCCGGCCCTGCAGGCCCACTCCACCCACATGTACGCGCGCTGGCGGGCGGTGATCGCCGAGTTCGTGGCCAAGCGGACCGGGGCGCGGACCGAGGACATGATCCCGCAGCTGATCGCGTACTCGGCGCTGGGCGCGGCGGTCGCCGCGTACGAGCAGTGGCTGCGGGACGAGGACGCCGAGCTGGAGCCGCTGCTGGACGTCGCGATGGGCGAGCTGCAGCGCGGCTTCGGCGGCCACGAAGGCTAGGCGTGTCCTACGCCGCGGGCAGGTTGTATTTCTGCCGGGCGGTGGCCGGGACCAGGTCGAGGTAGTCCTCGTGCCGGCCGATCCAGCTGCGCAGGAACGGGCACAGCGGCAGCACCGCCAGCCCGCGCTCGCGGGCGTCGTCCAGCACGTGCCGGACCAGCACCGAGCCGAGGCCCTTGCCCTCGTACGCCTCGTCGATCTCGGTGTGGATGAACAAGATCTCGCCCGGGCTGAGCTGGTATTCGACGAACCCGGCCAGCTCGCCGTCGGCGAGCAGCTCGTAGCGGTGCGCCTCGGGGCGGTCCACGACCTCGGTCTTCACGCCGTCAACCCTAGACCCAGCTCGCCGGCGGGTACGGGGCCGGCGGCGCCGGTCGACACCGTGGGTGCACCATCGAAGGCGTGGTGGATGCGGGTGAGGCGGGGCTGACCCGCCGGGTGGCCGAGCTGTTCACGCCGTACCGGGCGCGGCTGGTGTTGATCGGGACGGCGATCCTGGTGACCTCGGTGCTGGGGATCGCGAACCCGTTCCTGACCAGGGCGGTGTTCGACCAGGCCCTGTTCGTGCCCGGCGGCCCCGACCTGCGGCTGCTGTTCGTCCTGGTCGCCCTCATGATCGTGATCCCGATGGTGTCGGCGCTGATCGGGGTCGGGCAGACGTTCCTGACCACCTCGCTGGGCAACCGGGTCATGCAGGACCTGCGCAACCGGCTGTTCGTGCACCTGGAGTCGATGCACCTCGGCTTCTTCACCGGCACCCGGACCGGCGACATCCAGTCCCGGCTCGGCAACGACGTCGGCGGCGTCGAGACGGTGGTGACCCAGACCGCCTCCTCGATCCTGTCCAACGCGGTCACCGTGATCGCGTCGCTGGTCGGCATGCTGCTGCTGTCCTGGCAACTCACGCTCGTCGCGGTCGCGCTGCTGCCGCTGTTCGTCGTGCTGCAGATCCAGGTCGGCCGGGTCCGGCGGCGGATCGCGGGCCGGCACGCAGACCTCGCTGTCCGAGATGAGCTCGATCACCCAGGAGTCGCTGTCGGTGTCCGGCGTGCTGCTGGCGAAGATCTTCAACCGGCAGCCGTTCGAGATCGCGCGCTACCAGGCGGAGAACGAGACCCAGGCCGCGCTGCAGGTCCGGCAGGCGATGACCGGGCAGATGTTCTTCGCCGTCGTCGGGACGTTCTTCGGGATCACGCCGGCGCTGGTCTACCTGGTCGCCGGGCTCACCGCGGGCGGCAGCAGCGGGCTGCTGTCGGCCGGCACGCTGGTCGCGTTCACCACGCTGCAGACCCGGCTGCTGTTCCCGATCGTCAACCTGCTGCGGGTGGCGCTGGACGTGCAGACCTCGCTGGCGCTGTTCGCCCGGATCTTCGCGTACCTGGACCTGACGCCGGCGATCGTCGACGAGCCGGGCGCCCGGCCGCTGCCGGCCGCCGGCGTGCGCGGGGAGGTCGAGCTGACCACGTCTGGTTCCGCTACCCGAGCGACCCGCCGACGCCGGAGCCGGCCGACGACGCCCCGGGCTGGGCGCTGCGCGACCTGTCGCTGCGGGTCCGGCCGGGCCAGCTGGCCGCGGTGGTCGGGCCGAGCGGCGCCGGCAAGACCACGCTGTCCTACCTGGTCCCGCGGCTGTACGACGCGGACCGGGGCCGGGTCACGCTGGACGGGACCGACGTCCGCGACCTGACCCTCGACTCGCTCGCCTCGGTGATCGGGATGGTGACGCAGGAGACGTACCTGTTCCACGCCTCGATCCGGGACAACCTGCGGTACGCGGTCGACGACGCCACCGACGCGCAGCTGGAGGCGGCGGCCAGGGCGGCGAACATCCACGACCGGATCATGAGCTTCCCGGACGGGTACGACACGATCGTCGGGGAGCGCGGGTTCCGGCTGTCCGGCGGGGAGCGGCAGCGGCTGGCGATCGCGCGGGTGATCCTCAAGGACCCGGCCGTGCTGATCCTGGACGAGGCGACCTCGGCCCTGGACACCACCAGCGAGCGGCTGGTGCAGGAGGCGCTGGAGCAGGTGCTGGTCGGGCGGACCACGATCGCGATCGCGCACCGGCTGTCGACGATCCTCGCCGCGGACGTGATCTTCGCGCTGGACGGCGGGCGGTTGGTCGAGCAGGGCACGCACGAGCAGCTGCTCGAGCTCGACGGCCTGTACGCGTCGCTCTACCGGCAGCAGTTCGGTAGCGGAGCGGTGCAGGCCCGCTGCGCCGACGGCCTCCTGCTGGCCGACGGCACCGTCATCCCGGCCACCGAACCCGCCGCCCGCTGAGCTCTCCGTGGGCCGGCCGGGGTCGGTCGCCGGCCGGGTCCGGAGGCCCGCCGCCGGAATGATCAGGCCAGGGCGGCGTCGAGGGTGATCTTGGTGGCGGCCAGGGCCTTGCTGACCGGGCAGGTGCGCTCGGCCGTCGAGGCCAGCTCGGCGAACCGGGCCGCGTCCAGGCCGGGCACCGCCGCCCGCAGGGTGATGTCGATCCCGGAGATCTCCGCCCCCGCGGCGGTGGTCGACAGCGTCACCTCGGCGCTGACGTCGATGCTGTCCGCGGTGATCCCTTCCTGGCCCAGCACGCCGGACAGGTTCATCGCCAGGCAGGCCGAGTGCGCGGCCGCGATCAGCTCCTCGGGGCTGGTCTTGCCGTCCGGCGACTCGAACCGGCTCGGGAACGTCACCTCGAACTGACCCGAGTTCGACGAGTCGAGCGTGACGTTCCCGGTCCCGTCCCGCAGTCCACCGGTCCAGTGGGTGGTCGCATCCCTGCTCGTGCTCGGCATGTGTGCTCCTTACGTCTCGAGGCGCCCGCCCGGTGCGGGCACCGCCCACGATCCTGCTACCTCAGCACGCCCCGTCGAATTCCCGGTCGCGGTGACACCGATTCTTGCGCCCAGATCGTTTTCCTGTAGGAAGGCAGGCCGGAAGGGGGAGCGACCCGCGTGGCGGCACGTAACTGGGCCGGGCCGTGGCAGCACGTCCCGGCGGGCAAGCCGGCGCTGGCCCGCGACTGGGCCAAGGCGCTGACCCCGTTCGCAGCGCCCGGCACCGGCCGGCCGGAGGTGCAGCTGCACCTGCGCCGGCACCTGGAGACCCTGCACGACGCGGTGCTGGCCGAGCCACCCGACAGCGCCGCGGCGGCCGGGGTCGGCGCCGCGCTGGTCGAGGGCGGTCTGGTCGACCCGGACGCGATCGCGGTGACGATCGCGGTGCTCGGCGACCGCCTGCTCATCGACCTCGGCCTGGACGAGAGCACGTTCCGCCCCGCGCAGCACGTCCTGCTCGGCGCGGTGGCCGCCGGCTACGCCCGGGCCCTGGCCGCGCCGCTGAGCCACCGCCGCCCGCCCAAATTGCGTGGCGGAATCGCAGGTCAGCCGGGATCGTTGGACAATCGGTATGTCTTCTTCCCTCGCTGAGCTGCGGGCTCGGCTGCCCGAGCTGACGCTGCGCGACGAGTTCCGGCTGCGGCGCCGGCTCGACGGCGTGCGCGGGACCGGGGTCCCGCCCGCGCTGGCCGAGGAGATCGAGAAGGCCGCCGCCAGGGCCGCGCGGCGGCGGGCCGCGATCCCGGCCGTCAGCTACCCGGGCGAGCTGCCGATCACCGCCCGCAAGGACGACATCCTGGCCGCGATCCGGGACCACCAGGTCGTCGTGATCGCCGGCGAGACCGGCTCCGGCAAGACCACCCAGCTGCCGAAGATCTGCCTCGAGCTCGGCCGGGGCGTGCGCGGCACGATCGGGCACACCCAGCCGCGCCGGATCGCCGCCCGCACCGTCGCCGAGCGGATCGTCGGCGGAGCTCGGCGTCGAGCTGGGCAGCGCGGTCGGCTACCAGGTCCGGTTCACCGACCGGGCCACCGAGGACACCGCGGTCAAGGTGATGACCGACGGCATCCTGCTGGCCGAGATCCAGCACGACCGGATGCTGCGCCGGTACGACACGCTGATCATCGACGAGGCGCACGAGCGCAGCCTCAACATCGACTTCCTGCTCGGCTACCTCAAGCAGCTGCTGCCCCGCCGGCCCGACCTCAAGCTGATCATCACCTCGGCGACGATCGACCCGGAGCGGTTCGCCCAGCACTTCGGCGGCGCACCGGTCGTCGAGGTCTCCGGCCGGACGTACCCGGTCGAGGTCCGCTACCGCCCGCCGGAGGACGGGGTCGACCAGATCGAGGCGATCACCGCCGCGGTGGACGAGCTCGGCCTGGAGGTGCCCGGCGACGTGCTGGTCTTCCTCTCCGGCGAGCGGGAGATCCGGGACACCGCGGACGCGCTGCGCCGGCACGCTGCCCGGACGGCACCGAGGTGCTGCCGCTGTTCGCCCGGCTGTCCGCGGCCGAGCAGCACAGGGTGTTCGCGCCGCACGCCGGCCGGCGGATCGTGCTGGCCACGAACGTCGCCGAGACCTCGCTGACCGTGCCCGGCATCCGGTACGTGGTCGATCCCGGCACCGCGCGGATCTCCCGCTACAGCGCCCGCACGAAGGTGCAGCGGCTGCCGATCGAGCGGGTCTCGCAGGCCAGCGCGGACCAGCGCAAGGGCCGCTGCGGGCGTACCGCCGACGGCGTCTGCATCCGGCTCTACGCCGAGGAGGACTTCGACTCCCGGCCCCGGTTCACCGAGCCCGAGGTGCAGCGGACCAACCTCGCCTCGGTGATCCTGCAGATGACCGCGCTCGGGCTCGGTGACGTCGCCGCGTTCCCGTTCGTCGACCCGCCGGACCGGCGCGCCGTCGCCGACGGCGTCGCCCTGCTGCAACGAGCTGCGCGCGCTGGACGACGGCGCCCTCACCGAGGTCGGGCGCACGCTGGCCCAGCTGCCGATCGACCCGCGGCTGGGCCGGATGGTGCTGGCGGCCGAGCGCAACGGCTGCCTGCACGAGGTGCTGGTGATCGCCGCCGCGCTGTCGATCCAGGACCCGCGGGAGCGGCCGGTCGAGAAGCAGGAGGCGGCCGACGCCGCCCACCGCCGGTTCGCCGACCCGGCCTCGGACTTCACCACCCTGCTCAACCTCTGGAACTACCTGGAGGACCGGCAGGACGCGCTGTCCTCCAGCGCGTTCCGGCGGCTGTGCACGGCCGAGTTCCTGCACTACCTGCGGGTGCGGGAGTGGCAGGACCTGTACGGACAGCTGCGCAGCATCCTGCGCCAGCTCGGGATCGCGGTGCCCCGGCCCGCGGCCGAGGTGGACCCGAAGGCGGTCACCCGCTCGCTGCTGGCCGGCCTGCTCTCGCACCTGGGCATGCGGGAGGAGACCGGCCCGCGCTCGCGCGAGTACGCCGGGGCGCGGGGCGCGAAGTTCGCGATCTGGCCGGGCAGCGCGCTGGCCAAGCAGCCGCCGCGCTGGGTGGTGGCGGCCGAGCTGGTGGAGACCTCCCGGCTGTGGGCCCGTACGGTCGCCCGGATCGAGCCGGAGTGGGCCGAGGAGCTGGCCGGCCACCTGGTCGTCCGGTTCTACAACGAGCCGCACTGGTCGAAGCGGCGGGCCGGGGTGGTCGCCACCGAGCGGGTCACGCTGTTCGGGCTGCCGATCGTCGTCGGCCGGCCAGGTCGACTACGCCCGGATCGACCCGGAGCTGTCCCGGGAGCTGTTCATCCGGCACGCGCTGGTCGAGGGCGACTGGCGGTCGGACCACCGGTTCCTGGCCGCGAACCGGGCCCTGCTGGAGGACGTCGAGGAGCTGGAGCACCGCACCCGCCGGCGCGGGCTGGTGGTCGGCGACGAGGCGCTGTTCGACTTCTACGACCAGCGGGTGCCGGCCGACGTGGTGTCCGGGCGGCACTTCGACGCGTGGTGGAAGACAGGCCAGGCGGACCGATCCCGAGCTGCTCACCTTCACCCGGGAGATGCTGCTCAAGGCCTCCGGTGACGAGGTCGACACCGCCGACACGCCGGACGAGTGGACGCCAGGGCGGCCTGACGCTGCCGGTGGCGTACCGGTTCGAGCCGGGCGCGCCGGACGACGGGGTGACCGTCGAGGTGCCGCTGGCCGCGCTGAACCAGGTCCGCCCGGAGGGCTTCGACTGGCAGGTGCCGGCGCTGCGCGAGGAGCTGGTCACCGCGCTGATCCGGTCGCTGCCCAAGCAGCTGCGGCGCAACTTCGTGCCGGCCCCGGACGTGGCCCGCGCGGTGCTCGCCCGGCTGGAGCCCGGCCGCGAGCCGCTGGTGGAGGCGCTGGCCCGGGAGCTGCGCCGGGTCAGCGGGCAGGACGTGCCGATCACCGCGTTCGACTGGACGAAGGTGCCGGCGCACCTGCGGACCACGTTCCGGGTGACCGACGGGCCGAAGACCGTTGGCCCAGGGCAAGGACCTGGAGCAGCTGCAGCGCCGGCTCGGCCGGACCGTGCAGGACGTGCTGTCCGAGGCGGCCCGGTCGCTGGAGCGCGCCGGGCTGACCACCTGGACGGTCGGCACGATCCCGCGCACGTTCACCGCGGAGGGCACGAACGGGCTGGTCGGCTACCCGGCGCTGGTGGACCAGCGGCGCCACCGTCTCGCTGACCGTGCTGCCGACCGAGGCGGAGCAGCGGGCCGCGCACTGGGCCGGCGTACGGCGGCTGCTGCTGCTCGGCGTGCCGTCCCCGCTCAAGTGGGTCTCCGGACGGCTGGACAACCGGGCCAAGCTGACCCTGACCCAGAACCCGCACGGCAGCCTGGCCGGCGCTGCTGGCCGACTGCTCGGCCGCCGCCGCGGACGAGATCCTGACCGAGGCCGGCGGGCCGCCCTGGGACGCCGAGGGCTTCGGCAAGCTGCTCGACCGGGTCCGGGCCGAGCTCAACGAGCGGGTGCTCGAGCTGCTGCGGGCCGCGCAGCAGGTGATCGCCGAGTGGCGGCCGCTGACCACCCGGCTGGCCGAGCCGGTGCCGGCGCCGCTGCGGCCGGCCGTGGACGACCTGACCGCACAGGTCGGCGCGCTGGTCGGGCCCGGGTTCGTGGCCGCGACCGGGCGTCGGCGGCTGCCGGACCTGCGCCGCTACCTGGCCGCGGCCAACTACCGGCTGGACCGGCTGCCCGGTGACGTCGCCCGGGACGCGGCCCGGATGGCCCGGGTGCACGCCGTGCAGGCGGAGCTGGACGGGTTCGTCGCCGGGCTGCCGCCGGGCCGGCGGGACGCCGACGAGGTACGCCAGCTGCGCTGGATGGTGGAGGAGCTGCGGGTCAGCCTGTTCGCGCAGTCGCTCGGCACGCCGTACCCGGTCTCGGAACAGCGGATCTACCGGGCGATGGACCAGCTCGATTAGCGCCGCCGTCGGCTCAGCTGGCGATCGTCAGCGGCAGCTCGGCCCAGACGGTCTTGCCGCGGCCGGGGGAGGCGCGCCAGCCCCAGGCGACGGCGAGCCGGGTCACCACGGACAGGCCGCGGCCGGTCTCCGCGTCGGTGGGCGGGCGGGGGTTGCCGTGCGGCGAGGACGCGGCGGCGCCGTCGGTGACCTCGACCCGGACCCGCTCGGGGGCGCGGACCATCGTGACCCGGATCGGCTCGGCACCGTGCACGACCGCGTTGGTGACCAGCTCGCTCACCACCAGCAGCAGGTCCTCGCGGCTGCCGGGCTCGCAGCCCCACTCGTCGAGCACGGCGGTCACCGCGTGCCGGCCGCGGGCCGGCGCGTCCGGGTCGCCGTCCAGCTCGATCACCTGGGTCCGGGATGCCTCGCCCCCGTGCTGCGCTCCGTCCACGACTCTCTCAATGCCCGCCGAGCCTGTGGACGTACCGCAATCCGCCAGACGATTTCCGCCCGCCGGAATCGTCGTAGGCCTCGGCTAGCTTGCCGGCATGACCGTGCTGCTGCGCGACCTGGCCGACACGTCGGCGGCGGTGGCCGGGACGTCCGCGCGGCTGGGCAAGGTCGGGCTGCTCGCCGACGTGCTGGGCCGGGCCGACCCGGACGAGGCGGCCGCGGCGGTGGCGTTCCTGTCCGGCGAGCTGCGGCAGCGCCAGATCGGCGTCGGCTGGGCCACGCTGCGCGAGGTGCCGCCGCCGGCGGACTCGCCGACCCTGCGCGTCGGCGAGGTCGACGCGATCTTCGAGGAGATCGGGCGGCAGGCCGGGGCCGGGTCGCAGGCGGCCCGGCGGGCGTTGCTGGCCGAGCTGTTCGCCCGGGCCACCGCGCCGGAGCAGCGGTTCCTGCGGCAGCTGCTGGTCGGCGAGCTGCGCCAGGGTGCGCTCGAGGGCGTCATGGTCGACGCGGTCGCCCGGGCGGCCGGCGTGCCGGGCAAGGACGTGCGGCGGGCGGTGATGCTGCGCGGCGACCTCGGCGTGGTCGCGGCCGCGGCGCTGGCCGGCGGTGCGGCGGCGCTGGCCGAGTTCCGGCTCGAGGTCGGCCGGCCGGTGCTGCCGATGCTGGCGCAGACCGCGGACAGCGTGGACGCCGCGCTGGCCAAGCTCGACGTCTCCGCCGACAGCCCGGCCGCGGTCGAGTGGAAGCTCGACGGCGCGCGGATCCAGGTGCACCGCAGCGGGACCGACGTCGCGGTCTACACCCGGTCGCTGGACGACATCACCGCCCGGGTGCCGGAGGTGGTGGAGGCGGCGCTGGCGCTGCCGGTGACCGCGGTGGTGCTCGACGGGGAGGCGATCGCGCTGAAGCCGGACGGCCGGCCGCAGCCGTTCCAGGTGACCGCGTCCCGGGTCGGCAGCCGCGGCGACCCGGCCGCGCTGCGGGTGGCCACGCCGCTGTCGCCGGTGCTGTTCGACCTGCTCCACCTGGACGGGGCCGACCTGCTCGACGCGCCCGGGTCCGAGCGGGCGGCGGCGATGGCGAAGGTGGTGCCGGAGTCGGTGCGGGTGCCGCGGGTGGTGGCCGGGACGGTGGCCGAGGCCTCGGCCGCGTTCGCGGCGGCGCTGGACCGCGGGCACGAGGGCGTGGTGGTCAAGTCGCTGTCCACGCCGTACGAGGCGGGTCGGCGCGGGGCGGGCTGGCTGAAGGTGAAGCCGAGGCACACCCTCGACCTGGTGGTGCTCGCGGTCGAGCGCGGGCACGGGCGGCGGACGCGGCTGGCTGTCGAACCTGCACCTCGGGGCGCGGGACCCGGCCGGCGGGTTCGTGATGCTCGGCAAGACGTTCAAGGGGCTGACCGACGCGATGCTGCGCTGGCAGACCGAGCGGTTGGGGGCGCTGGCGGTCGACGACTCCGGCTGGGTGGTGCGCGTCCGGCCGGAGCTGGTGGTCGAGGTCGCCTTCGACGGCGTGCAGACCAGTCCGCGCTATCCCGGCGGGGTCGCGCTCCGGTTCGCCCGCGTGCTCCGCTACCGCGAGGACAAGACCGCCGCCGAGGCGGACACCATCGACACCGTCCGCGCGATCCACGCCGGGACCCGCCTCCCCACCTGACCCCAACTCCCGGCCGCGCTCGGCGGGCCCGCCGGGCGCGCCTCGCGGGGTGGTCCGGACAGCCGGAAGGCCCGGCCGAGGCCGGGCCTTCCGGTTACGCTGTGTGCTGGTCGATCAGAGGCGGGTGCGGGTCCGTCCACCCACACCGCGCCGGGTCGCGGCCCGGTAGATCAGCAGCGCGATGATCGCGCCGATGATCGAACCGATGATGCCCGACGGCTGCAGAGCGCCCTCGCTCATGTCCTTGCCGAACAGGGCCCAACCCAGGAAACCGCCGATGAACGAGCCGACCACGCCGAGCAGGATCGTCGCGCCGATGCCCATCGGGTCCTTGCCCGGCACGAGCGCGCGGGCGATGAAGCCGGCGATCGCGCCGATGATGATGAGCGAAATGATGAACCAGAGCACGGGTTCCTCCACTGTGTCGTGACGGCCCCACACCGTCACATCCGGTCAGCGGGTGAGGTACCCCAGACAGTGGGGGTCCAATCCAGCAGCCGGCGGTCCGAACTCGACCCACCGACGGCGCGCTCCGCCGCGTACGCCCGAAGAGTCCGGACCAGCGGGGTCCCGGGGCGCGGCCCGGGACGCCGAGGACTATTCTGCCACTGCTCGCTGCCGTGACCGCCTGGTCCGGCGGTGTCGACATGCAGGAGGCCAGCAGTGACCGTCACCGCCCCCTCGCCGATCGTCAGCCGCCCCGCTCCGGTGCGGACGACGACGCGTGGGTCGCTGTTTCTCGAGCTGCTGCGCACCACCGATCACAAGACTGATCGGCAAGATGTACCTGGTCACGTCGTTCGTGTTCTTCCTCGTCGGCGGCGCTGATGGCGCTGCTGATGCGCGGCGAGCTGGCCCGGCCGGGCCTGCAGTTCCTGAGCCTGGAGCAGTACAACCAGCTGTTCACGATGCACGGCACGATCATGCTGCTGTTCTTCGCGACGCCGATGGTCTTCGCGTTCGCCAACCTGGTGCTGCCGCTGCAGATCGGCGCGCCGGACGTGAGCTTCCCGCGGCTGAACGCGTTCTCCTACTGGCTGTTCCTGTTCGGCGGCCTGACCGCGATGGCCGGCTTCGTCGACCCCGGGCGGCGCCGCCGACTTCGGGTGGTACGCGTACTCGCCGCTCACCGACGCGATCAACTCGCCCGGCGTCGGCGCCGACCTCTGGTTCGTCGGCCTCGCGGTCGCCGGCCTCGGCACGATCCTCGGCGGCGTCAACATGATCACCACGGTGATCACCCTGCGGGCGCCCGGCATGACGATGTTCCGGATGCCGATCTTCACCTGGAACATCCTGGTCACCAGCGTGCTGGTGCTGCTGGCGTTCCCGATCCTGACCGCGGCGATCTTCGGCGTGCTGGCCGACCGCAAGCTCGGCGCGCAGATCTTCGAGCCGCAGAACGGCGGGGCGATCCTCTGGCAGCACCTGTTCTGGTTCTTCGGCCACCCCGAGGTCTACATCGTCGCGCTGCCGTTCTTCGGCATCATCACCGAGATCATCCCGGTGTTCAGCCGCAAGCCGATCTTCGGCTACAAGGGCCTGGTCGGCGCCACGATCGCGATCGGCGCGCTGTCCGCGACGGTGTGGGCGCACCACATGTTCGCCACCGGCGCGGTGCTGCTGCCGTTCTTCTCGTTCCTGACCTACCTGATCGCGGTGCCGACCGGGATCAAGTTCTTCAACTGGATCGGCACGATGTGGCGCGGCTCGATCAGCTTCGAGACGCCGATGCTGTGGGCGATCGGCTTCCTCGTCACGTTCCTGCTCGGCGGGCTGACCGGCGTGCATGCTCGGCTCGCCGCCGCTGGACTTCCACCTCAACGACTCGTACTTCGTGGTGGCGCACTTCCACTACGTGCTGTTCGGCACGATCGTGTTCGCGGTCTTCGGCGGGATCTACTTCTGGTTCCCGAAGTTCACCGGGCGCTACCTGGACGAGCGGCTGGGCAAGCTGCACTTCTGGGCGACGTTCATCGGCTTCCACACGACGTTCCTGGTGCAGCACTGGCTCGGCGCCGAGGGCATGCCCCGCCGGTACGGCGACTACCTGCCCAGCGACGGGTTCACCACCCTCAACACGGTCTCCACGATCGGGGCGTTCCTGCTCGGCATCGCGACGCTGCCGTTCCTGTGGAACGTCTACCGGTCGTACAAGTACGGCGAGGTCGTGACGGCCGACGACCCCTGGGGCCACGGCAACTCGCTGGAGTGGGCGACGTCCTGCCCGCCGCCGCGGCACAACTTCACCGTCATGCCGCGGATCCGCTCGGAGCGGCCGGCGTTCGAGGCGCACTACCCGGAGCTGGCCGATCGGCTGGAGCTGGAGGCGCACTCGGGCGGCGGCCCGATCGGACCAGGCAACCTCGTCGGCGACGAGGTCGGCCAGCGCCAGGGCGCGAAGGACCCCGACCCGAGCTGATTCGTCCCCCAGCGTCACACCAGTGGGTCGCTGTGACTTGTGGTGGGCGACTGATACCGTTGCGTGATCTCCTGTCCGAGCTGACCGAGCCGGCCCCACCGGGCCTGCGTACCCCAGCGCACGACCCCTCCTCATGCACCCACACTCCGTCCTCGTCACCGTCACGGGACACGACCGACCCGGCGTCACCTCAGCCCTCTTCGCGGCCATCGCCGCCCACGACGTCGAGGTGCTCGACGTCGAGCAGGTGGTCATCTCCGACCGGCTCGTCCTCGGTGTCGTGCTCGCCCTGCACGGCGACCCGGCCCCGCTGCGGCGCGCCGTCACGCATGCCGCCGAGGCGCTCGGCACCGCGGTCGAGGTCACGATCACCGAGGACCCGGACGACGATCAGCAGCCAGATACCGGTGCGCCACCACGTCATGGTGCTGGGCCGGCCGCTGCGGGCCGGCGCGGTCGGCGAGATGGCCCGGCGGATCTCCGACCTCGGCGGCAACATCCACTCGATCGTCCGGCTGACCCACCGGCCGGTCACCGCGCTGGAGATCGTCGTGTCCGGGGTGGACCCGGCCCGGCTCGCCGCCGGGGTCGTGCACGGGGCGGCCGCGGCCGGCGTGGACGTGGCGGTGGAGCGGGCCGGCCTGCAGCGGCGGGCCAAGCGGCTGCTGCTGCTCGACCTGGACACCGTGGTGACCGGGCCGGAGCCGCTGGCGGCGCTGGCCGACCAGGTCGGCCGCGGGGCCGAGTCGCGCCGGCTGCTGGCCGACGGGGCGGCGGACGGCCGGTCCACCGCCGACGTGGTCCGGGCCCGGGCGGCGCTGCTGGCCGGCGCGCCCGGTGAGCATGCCTGGACGACGCTGCGCGGGCGGCTGCAGTGGACGCACGGGGCGCGGGCGCTGATCGGCGCCGCCCGCCGCGGCGGCTACCGGACTGCGGGGTGGTCACCGGCGGCGTCGCCCAGGTCGCCGAGCGGCTGGTGGACGGGCTGGCGCTGGACTTCCTGGCCGCGAACCGGCTGGAGACCGAGGACGGGCGGCTGACCGGCCGGATCGTCGGCGAGGTGGTCGGCGGCGGTGGCCGCGGCCGGGCGCTGGTGCGCTTCGCCGAGTCGTACGGTATGCCGCTGGCGCAGAGCGTCGCGGTCGGCTGCGGGCCGGAGGCGGCGGAGCTGGTCCGGCTGGCCGGGCTCGGCGTGGCGGTGGACGCGGCCCGGCCGACCGAGGGCGCTCCGGAGCGCAGCGCCCACCTGGACGCGCTGCAGTTCCTGCTCGGCCTGCGCGCCGACGACCCGGAGGAGCCGCTCCTGCCCGAGGACGCCCTCACCCGGTCCGCTGACCCTCACCGGTCGGGCCGGAGCTCCCGGCGCGCGACGTGCGCGCCGGTGGCGCGGCGGGTCACCGGCTGACGAGGACCGGGCTGCCGTCCAGGGTGATACCGGCGGCCTCAGGCGGTCGAGGGCGGCGGCGGTGGTCTCGGCGCCGACGCCGGCGGTCAGGTCGAGCCGGACCGTGGTCGCGAAGCCCTCGCGGCGCGGCGTCCAGCGCGGTCGCGACGCACGCAGTGGTCGGTGGCAGGCCCATCACCTCGACCGCGTCCACCCCGGCGTCCCGCAGCCAGTCGGCCAGCGCGACCCCGCCGGGCCCGCGTCCCTCGAAGCCCGAGTACGCCGCCGCGTACTCGCCCTTGTCGAAGACCGCCTCCAGCAGCGACCGGTCCAGGTCCGGGTGCAGCTCGACCCCGCCGGTGCCGACCACGCAGTGCGCCGGCCAGGTCTGCACGTAGTCCGGCCGGGCGGCGAAGTGCGCGCCCGGGTCGATGTGGTGGTCCCGGGTGGCGACCACGTGGTCGTAGCCGAGCTGGCCCGCAGGTGCGCGGTGATCGCCGCGGCGACCGCCGGCCCCGCCGAGCGACGGCGAGCGAGCCGCCCTCGGAGAAGTCGTTCTGCACGTCCACGACGATCCGCGCCGCGGCTCGTCCGCTCATCCGCCGGCGTCCCGGCTCACCGCGCGGCCAGTGTCACGAGGCTCCCTCCAGCAGCACGGTCGGCAGGGCCGGCTCGCCCTGGGACAGCTTCAGGCCCTCCCACGGTACGGAGCGCAGCGCCGCGGTGCAGCCGTGCTCCCGGCCGCGCCCATGCTCGGTCGCGTCGCTCGTCCACCCGCTTCCCGCCCCGCATCAGCGGCACCTGCAGCAGCCGGTCGTGCGGGCCGAGCTCGGGCCGGCCCCGGGAGACCAGCACCTCCTCGGTCGCGGTCCCGGTCGCCCGGTGCCGGCGCAGCGCGGTCTTCCGGCCGCCGTGGGTCGCCTTGTGCTCCGACCGCTTCGCCACCGGCCGCCCGTCCACCTCGACCAGCTTGTAGACCATGCCGGCGGTCGGCGCGCCGGAGCCGGTGACCAGCGAGGTGCCCACCCCGTACACGTCGACCGGCGCCGCCGGACAGCGCCGGCGATCGCGAACTCGTCCAGGTCGCCGGAGAGGATGATCCTGGTGCCGGTGGCGCCGAGCGAGTCGAGCAGCTCGCGGGCCTCGCGGGCCAGCACGGTCAGGTCGCCGGAGTCGATCCGGATCGCGCCCAGCGACGGGCCGGCCACCTCGACCGCGGTCCGGATGCCGCGGGCGATGTCGTAGGTGTCGACCAGCAGCGTGGTGCCGATCGCCGAGCGCGTCGACCTGGGCCCGGAACGCGTCGGCCTCGGAGTCGTGCAGCAGCGTGAACGCGTGCGCGGCCGTGCCCGAGGTCGGCACCCCGTACCGCCGGCCGGCCTCCAGGTTGGAGGTCGAGGAGAAGCCGGCGAGGTACGGCGGCCCGGGCGGCGGCCACCGCCGCCTCCTCGTGGGTGCGCCGGGAGCCCATCTCGATCAGCGGCCGGCCGGCGGCCGCGGTGACCATCCGGGCAGCCGGCCGAGGCGATCGCGCAGTCGTGGTTGAGCACCGAGAGCGCCAGCGTCTCCAGCAGCACGGCCTCGCCGAACGTGCCGCGTCACGGTGAGCACCGGCGAGCCGGGGAAGCACAGCTCGCCCTCGGGGTAGCCGTCGACGTCGCCGGTGAACCGCCAGTCGGCCAGCCAGTCGAGCGTGTCGGTCGTCCAGCCCGGACTCGGCCAGCACGGCCAGCTCGTCGGGACCGAACCGGAACGACTCGATCGCGTCGAGCAGCCGCCCGGTCCCGGCCACCACGCCGTACCGCCGGCCGTGTCGGCAGCCGGCGGGCGAACGCCTCGAAGACGCAGGTGCGCGTCGGCCGATGCCGTCCGCGCAGCGCCGAGGCCAGCATGGTCAGCTCGTACCGGTCGGTGAACAGCGCGGTCGACGGCACGCCGCAGAGCGTAGCCGGGCCGGGCCGGCGCCGCGGCCGCTCGGTCTGGGTCCCGGGGCGGGGGTCGTGCCACCATGGGCGGGTGAGCGGCATGATGGCAACCGGATCGGAAGCCGGGACCGCGACCGACACGCGACCGGACACCGAGCAGGGCACCGACGTCCGGGCCGCGCTGCCATGGGTGACGCTGGTCTGGAACGATCCGATCAACCTGATGTCGTACGTCACGCACGTCTTCCAGAAGCTGTTCGGGTACGACCGGGAGAAGGCGACCAAGCTCATGCTCGACGTGCACCGGCGCGGCCGTGCCGTGGTGAGCACCGGGTCCCGGGAACAGATGGAGCACGACGTCGCCCGCCTGCACGCGTACGGCCTGTGGGCCACCCTTCAGCAGCAGTGACGGGGGTCAAGCGCACCCGGCGCGGCGTCGTGGTGTCCTTCGACGAGGTCGAGGCGTCGCTGCTGCGGCACCTCGTCGGCGAGGTCAGGGACCTGCTCGCGGACGGCGAGCCGCTGCCGCCGCCGGCCGGCGGGACCGCGGCCGTGCCGAGCGACGCCGAGCTGTCCGCGCTGACCGGGCTCGGGACGGACCTCGGGACGGGCTTCGGCGACGAGGCCGACGGCCCGCCGGCGCCGAGCGACCCGGCGCTGGCCCGGCTGCTGCCCGACGCGTACCGGGACGACGACCGGGCGGCCGGCGAGTTCCGCCGGCTGACCGAGAGCTCGCTGCGCCGGGACAAGGTCAGCTCGGCCGAGCGGCTGCTCGCCGCGCTGCCCGCCGACGGCGCCGGCGAGGTGCGGCTCGACCCGGAGACCACCGAGTCCTGGCTGGCCACGATCAACGACGTCCGGCTGGCGCTGGGCACCAGGCTCGAGGTCACCGAGGAGATGGCCGAGCCGGACCCGGAGGACCCGGACGCGCCCGCGTACGTGGTCTACCTGTGGCTGACCGAGCTGCAGGGCGTGCTGATCGAGGTGGCCGACGGCTAGCCGGCCCGTGCCGGCGGGCAGCCACAGCGGCGCGGTGCGCCAGACCGACGGCTGGGTCGTCCGGCTGGACCCGCCTGGTGACGGGCCACGGGTCGCGGTCAAGGACGCGATCGCGGTCGCCGGCCTGCCGACCCGGGTCGGCTCGCTGGCCACCTCGGACACGCCGGCCGCCGCGGACGCCCCCTGCGTGGCCGCGATCCGCCGGGCCGGTGGCCGGATCGTCGGCAGCACGGCGCTGACCGAGCTGTGCTGGGACGAGAGCGGCATCAACGACGCGCTCGGCACGCCGGTGAACCCGCTCGACGCGGCGCTCGTCCCCGGCGGCTCGTCCAGCGGCTCGGCCGTCGTCGTCGCCCGCGGCGAGGCGGACGTCGCGCTCGGCACCGACACCGGCGGCTCGGTCCGCATCCCGGCCGCCTGCTGCGGGGTCGCCGGGCTGAAGACCACCTGGGGCCGGATCCCGCTGGCCGGCGTGCACCCGCTCTCGCCCTCGTACGACACGGTCGGGCCGATCGCCCGGGACGTCGCCGGGCTCGTCCTCGGGATGCGGCTGCTGGAGCCCGGCTTCACGCCGCAGCGGGTGGCCCGCCCGGTGGTGGCCCGGATCCGGCCGCCGGCCTCGGCGGTGACCGATGCGGCCGTCGACCGCGCGCTGGCGGCCACCGGCTGGGAGGTCGTGGAGAAGCCGGTGGCCTGGTGGTTCGAGATCCGCTCGTACGGGCGGCTGCTCGGGGCCGAGGGTGCCCGGGCCAACGCCGAGCTGCCCCGGCACCTGCTCGGCCCGGTCACCCGGAAGGCGATCGAGCGCGGCGTCGCGGTGCCGCGGGAGCGGCTGATGGAGCTGCGGGCCGGGCTGGCCGAGGTGCAGCTGCGGTTCCTGCGGCTGCTCGACGGCGTGCACGCGCTGGCGCTGCCGACGCTGGACCGGCCCACGCCGCGGCTCACCGACCGGGACCTGCGGCTGGTGCAGCTGACCTTCCCGATCAACGCGGCCAGGCTGCCCGCGGTGAGCGTGCCGGTCCCGGGCGGGGCGCTGCAGCTGGTCGCCGCCCGTACCGGGACTCGGCGGGGCGCGGCGACCGCTCGGTGCGCACCCAGCCGCGGCCGTCGTCACCGATGCGACGGTAGGCACCCTGCTTGCCGGGCTCGCTACTGGACCACACATGATGGCCCGGTGCGGGTCCCAGTACTCCAGGCCCGCCTCCTCGAACCGCTGCTCCAGCGCGTCCAGCCCGCGCTCGGTCGCGTACGCCCGCTCGGTTGCGGTGATCGGGATGACCCAGCGGAAGTGCACGGTCCGGCCGGGCAGCGGGAGCTTCCACAGCTCGTCGGCCAGCAGGTAGGGGTTGCTCACCAGCAGGTGTCCGCAGGTCGAGCCGGGCAGCCACGGCTCGCCGACCGAGACGATGTCGCCGACCGAGAGCGCCTGCACGCCGTGGAAGTAGACGACCATCGCCAGCAGCTCGACCGCGCGCAGCGTCTTGAACGGCGTGACCAGCACGAACTCGGAGCCGTGGGCGCCGCCGGCCGACCCTTCGGCGGGCAGCTCGGCGGGCGCTCGGTTGGCAGCGACGCGCCGCTGGAGACGTGCAGCCACAGGCCGCCGCGGCTCTCCGGGTCGACCCGCAGCACCCGGACGTGCGGCGCCGACATCGCGTCGGTGCGCCAGCCCTGCACGACCACCCGTTGGCCGGGGAATCCGTGCCGCAGGTGTGCCTCGATCGCACTCTGCCCGTCGACGCCGGTCACCTGGCCCACCACCCCCGATACGCTACCGAAGTCGCTCGGCGCGGCGGCGGTAACCTGGTGCAGGTGCTGATCCTCGACCGCTCGGTCCGGGACGCGATCGTCTCCCACGCCCGCCGTGACCACCCGGACGAGGCGTGCGGAATCGTCGCCGGGCCGGCCGGGTCCGACCGGCCGGAGCGGGTCGTCGAGATGACCAACGCGGCCCGCTCGATGACCCAGTACGAGTTCGAGCCGGCCGAGCAGCTTCGGGTCTACCGGGAGATGGACGACCGGGACGAGGAGCCGGTCGTCGTCTACCACTCGCACACCGCCACCGAGGCGTACCCGTCCCGTACGGACGTGCGGTACGCGAGCCAGCCGGACGCGCACTATGTGCTCGTCTCGACCCGGGATCCCGACGAGACCGAGTTCCGCTCGTTCCGGATCGTGGATGACGTGGTGACCGAGGAAGAGATCCGCATCTCCGAGACCGTCGGCGGGGAAGCCTGACGCGGTTCGCGCGGTTCGAGGCGTTGACAACCACAGAATCCAGGAGTCATCAGCATGGCCATCGCAGTACGGATCCCGACGATCCTGCGCAACTACACCGGCGGGGAGAAGCAGGTCGAGGCGAGCGGCAGCTCGCTCGGCTCGCTGATCGACGACCTGGACGCGAAGCACCCCGGCCTCAAGGGCCGGCTGGTCACCGACGACGGTTCGCTGCACCGGTTCGTCAACGTGTACGTCAACGACGAGGACGTGCGCTTCACCGGCGCGCTGGACACCGGGCTGTCCGACGGTGACGAGGTCACCATCCTGCCCGCGGTGGCGGGCGGCTGACGATGCGATACCGGTCGCTGGTCGAGGCGGTCGGCGACACCCCGCTGGTCGGGCTGCCGACGCTGTCGCCGTCCGACGACGTGCGGCTGTGGGCGAAGCTGGAGGACCGCAACCCCACCGGTTCGGTCAAGGACCGGGCGGCGATCTGGATGGTGCGGGCGGCGGAGAAGGAGGGCCGGCTCCGGCCCGGCTCGACGATCCTCGAGCCGACCAGCGGCAACACCGGCATCTCGCTGGCGATGGTCGCGCAGCTGCGCGGCTACGAGCTGATCTGCGTGATGCCGGAGAACACCTCGGTCGAGCGCCGGCAGCTGCTGGAGATGTACGGCGCGAAGATCATCTTCTCGCCGGCCGCCGGCGGCTCCAACCAGGCGGTGGCGATGGCGAAGCAGCTGGCCGAGGAGCATCCCGACTGGGTGATGCTCTACCAGTACGGCAATCCGGCCAACGCGCTGGCGCACTACGAGACGACCGGCCCGGAGATCCTCCGGGACATGCCGACGATCACCCACTTCGTCGCCGGGCTCGGCACCACCGGGACGCTGATGGGGGTCGGCCGGTTCCTGCGCGAGCAGCGTCCCGGGCGTGCAGGTCGTCGCGGCCGAGCCGCGCTACGGCGAGCTGGTCTACGGGCTGCGCAACGTCGACGAGGGCTTCGTCCCGGAGCTGTACGACCCGTCGGTGCTGACCAGCCGCTACTCGGTCGGGGCCAAGGACGCGGTCCGGCGGACCCGGCAGCTGGTGGAGACCGAGGGCATCTTCGCCGGCATCTCCAGCGGGGCGATCCTGCACGCGGCGCTCGGCGTGGCCGAGAAGGCGGCCGGCGGCCGGGCAGCAGGCGGACGTCGTGCTCCTGGTCGCCGACGGGGGCTGGAAATACCTGTCCACCGGCGCCTACGGCGGGACCTTGGAGGAGGCCGAAAGGGCGCTGGAGGGGCAACTCTGGGCATAGGCGCCGTCGCCGCGACATCGCTGACGTCACGCCTTCGGATGACGGGCGGAGGCGGACGGGTGACGCGGCGGATCCCGCTCGTGAGCTGCTCCTACCAGTCGTTAGTGTGTTGATCCTCATGGCCGACATCAGTGACCGCCTGGAGCGGATGAACAAGCGGGACGAGCTGACCCGCCGGGTGCTCGCAGCAGCGGGCGCTGCCGGAGTCGGTCGCCGAGCTCGGCGCGGACTTCGTCGAGGTCGTCGAAGCGGTGGTCGGGTGGTCCGCCGGCAGCCCGGGGCGTCGGTCATGGTGGCGCCCGGTGACGGGCGGGCCGGCTCGGCCGGTGGTCCGGATCACCGAGGCTGCCGGCGACGTGGAGATCAGCGTCCTGGTCGCCGGCGCCTGAGCCGGCCGAGCCGGCGGACCTGGTCGGCTCGCCGGTCAGCCGGCCGGGCCGGTGGCGGTGCCGGGTGCGGCGCGGGCGGGTCGGCGCAACCGACCGAGGGGCCGGGGCGGCACGGCGATCCGGGGTCGCGCACCGCGGCGCCGATCGGGTGGCCGGCCGCGTCGAGCACGGTGACGTCCCGGACGGTGACCGAGCCGGCGAGGACCACACCGAAGAATCGCGCGGCCCGGTCGGTCGCGGTCCGCCTGGCCGGGACCCGCGGGACCGACCCGTCGGCGAACCGGATCCGTACCGCCGGCCCGGGGGACACCCCGGCGATCGAGGTGATCGTGACCCGCCCGCCGGCGACCGGCAGGGTCGCCCAGGTCACCGGCGCGCCCGCGGTCCAGCCGTCGAAGCAGACCGTGTCCCGGGCGAAGGCGCGGCCGTCGGAGCGCAGGCAGCGGCGGGCCCCCGTGGACACCGACGTCGAGCCGATCGCCCACGGCATCCCGTCGACCACGCCGGACGCGACCGGGTAGACCGGCGGCTCCGGTGGCGCGGCGCGGGACCGGAGCCGACGGCGGCGGGATCGGCGGCGCGGACTCGCCCGGGTAGGCCGCCGGGAGCCCCGCGGGCGCCGGCAGCAGCAGCATCGGAGCCAGCAGCGCCAGCACCACGGCCAGCCCCGTCCCGCCGACCGCGAGCAGCGTCCGCCGCCGCGCCCGCCGGCGCCGCACCCTGGCCACGATCCGCGGCACCGGGTCGGCCGGCCCGGTGTAGTCGGGGATGAGGTCGCGCAGCGCGCCGCGGAACTCGGCGTCCGGCTCGGTCACGGCCGCACCTCCTCAGCCGCCGCCCGGTCGGGGTGGCCGGTGGCCCGCAGCCGGGCCAGCCCCCGGAACGCGTGCGTCTTCACCGACCCGGTGCTGATCCCGAGCGCGTCCGCGACCTGCCGCTCGCTCATGTCCTCCGCGTAGCGCAGCACGACCACCGCACGCTGCAGCACCGACAGGTCGGCCAGCCCGCGCCGCAGCCAGTCCCGCTGGTCGACCGCGTCCGACTCGAGCGGTCCGCGCGGCATCGGCGGCTCGGGCAGGTCCCAGTGCGGCTCCTCGCCCTTCCACCGCCGGCGGGACGCGGAGATCGCCCCGTTGACGATCGTCTGCCGCACGTACGCCTCCGGGGCGCCGTCGCGGACCTGTGGCCACTTGGTCCAGAGCTTGGCCAGCGACTCCTGCACCAGGTCCTCGGCCCGGCCGACGTCGAGGGTCAGCGAGTAGGCGAGCCGCACCAGCCGGCCCCAGCGCGACCGGGCGAACTCGGCGAAGCCGTCCTCGACCGGCGCTCCGCCCTCGACCGCCGCCTCGCGCGGAGGGTCGGCCGCACCGCGGTCCACGGCAGAACGCTCGCGCACCCACGGCTCCCTCCTCGCATCCGCCCGCGCATCCCGCTGCGGAAACGCGA
The DNA here is from genome assembly GCA_963770145.1 of uncultured Actinomycetota bacterium. Taxonomy (GTDB): domain Bacteria; phylum Actinomycetota; class Actinomycetes; order Mycobacteriales; family CADCTP01; genus CADCTP01. The sequence continues at coordinate 452,872 of CAVYOJ010000016.1, forward strand.
CCGCGGACGAGTCGGGTTGACGCTCAGTTGAACGTAAGCGAACTGGCCTGGTCGTTGGCCGCGGCCCCGACGTTGGCCAGGCTTGTGATGATGATGGTCAGCGACCCGCCGCCGAAATTGGTGTTACGAAACAGTTGCTGAGCGCAGTTGGAGAAGCTGCGGAAGCTGGTGATCCGGTCGTTCCAGCCGGCCGGCAGCGAGGCGAACCGGAAATCGGCGTCCGAGCTGTTGTCGCACCGGCCGGCGCCGAACAGGCTGAGGCTCGCGCCGCCGAAGTTCGCGTTCGCGTACTCGGTGCCGAGCAGCACGCTCGCCGCCTTCGGTGTCGCCGCCGGCAGCGCGGACATCGTCCGGGCGAAGGCCGGGTCGAGCGCCGCGGCCCGGGCCGAGACGGGGGCGTCGGTCACCCGCCCGCCGGTCCCGTACGCGACCGCGGCCCGGTAGGTGCCGAAGCAGTGGGCCGCGGTCGAGCCCGCGACCAGCGCGCAGTGCGGGGCGGCGGTGGCCGGCGGCGGCGCGGCGGCGGTCGCCGACTCGGGCGCGGCGCCGCTGGCCGGCGCGGGCACGGCAGCCGGGCCGACCGGGATCGCGGCGGCCGGGCCGGCGAGCGCCAGCACCAGCGGCGCGGCGGCGGCGAGCACGGCGAGCGCGCGCCGGCCGAGTCGGGATCGGGACCGGGGGGACGGGGGTGGAACGGGCGCCGCGAGTCGCATCGCGGACTCCTCTCGGCCGGTGTGGGGAGGACCGGAACCCGAATCCTATATCCGTGCAGTGATCACTCGAACACAATTAGTCGCAACCGCGGCCCAGGAAAGGGTTCCGCGGATTCTCATCCGGGGTCCGGACCACGCTGCGCCGAAAGTCGGATACTGTGCGCCGAGTCGGGCTCAGCCCGGCCGAGCAGCACAACCCGGGGGAGAAGCAGGAAGGACTGATGTCCCTGAGCTCCACCTCGACCGTACCGGGCCGGGGGTCCACCCGGGTCGCGACGGCGGTTGCCGTGGCCGTTGCCGTGCTGGTGCCGCTGGCGGTGCTGTTCGCCCAGGTGTGGTCGAGCACCAGCGGCGCGCGGTCGTTCACCGCCGACGAGCGGCGCGGGGTGGCCTACCTCGAGCCGCTGACCCGGCTGCTCAGCGCCACCACCGAGGCGCAGTCCGCGGCCGTCCGCGGGCGGCCCGTCGACGCGGCCTCGGTCCGGGCGGCGGTCACCGCGGTCGACCAGGCCGACGCCCGGCTCGGCCGCCAGCTGCGCACCACCGACCGGTGGACCGACGTCCGCCAGCTGGTGCAGCAGCGGCTGACCGTGCCGACCTGGACCCCACCCACGGCGTACACCCAGTACAGCGACGTGAACACCAAGCTGCTGGAACTCACCCGGACCGTCGGCGACAATTCCCGGCTGGTTCTCGACCCTGCGATCGATGCGTACTACGTGATGAATGCCAGCCTGCTTCGAATCCCCGAGATCCTCGTCGACTCCGGTCGTTACACGGACCTGTCCGTGCTGTTCCCGAACGGCGGCGGGGAGGCGACCAGGGCCCAGCTCGCGGCCGCCCGCAACCGGATCGCCGCCGACGAGACCGACCTGTCCGGCGGCCTGCTCAAGGCGTTCGCGCAGACCGACAGCAGCACGCTCGGCCCGGGGCTGACCCGGCCGCTGGACGACTTCCGCACCGCCGTGGACGCGGTCGCGCCGTCCGCCTCGCTGCTCGCCCCGGCGCCGGAGCGGTCGGTGACCGACCTGATCGCCAACCAGGACACGCTGCAGCAGGCCACCCTCGGCCTGCAGGACGCCTCGCTCCGGCAGCTCGACGACCTGCTGGCCGACCGGGCCGGCGGGCAGACCCGAAGCCGGATCATCGCTGTCGTCGCCGCCGTGATCGGGATCATCGTGGCGGCGGTGCTGGCCCGGCTGGCCTGGCAGTGGGCGCCGGTGCGGCCCCGCCGGCGAGCGGTCGATCCCGACGACGAACCGGCCGGCGCACCGGTCGGCCAACGGCACCCGAGTGCCGGTCCATGCCGAGCGCTCAGGAGGTGCCCGTGCTGCTCGGTAGGTTGCGGGTCCGGCAGAAGCTCGTCCTGCTCGTCGTCCCGCTGCTGCTGCTCGCCGTGGCCGGCGCCGTCCCGCTGGTGCTCAGCCGGGTGCAGGCGGCCGAGCGGTCCAGCGACAGCGCCAAGCTGGTCCAGCGGGCCGTACGGATCACCGAGCTGGTGCAGGAGCTGCAGCAGGAGCGGCTCGCCTCGCTCGGCTACCTGTCCAACGACGTGGCCAGGGACGACGTGGTCGCCCGCTCGACCCGGGTGCTCGAGCTGGCCCGCCAGATCAGCACCGACTACGGCAACGGGGACGACAAGCTCGCCCTGGCGCTGCGGCAGGTGACCCTGCGGTCCGCGCTGGACGGGCTGCGCCCGCAGATCCTGGAGCAGCGGACCGCCGGCTTCGGGGTCTACACCGGCTTCACCGGCGCCATCGATGGACTCGTCGACCAGCTCCGGCTGACCGACGACGCGGACCTGCGCACCAACGCCGGCCGCCAGCAGGTCGCGCTCGACGCGATCATCCGGCACGACGAGGCCACCGCCGCCGAGGGCGCGGCGCTGTTCATCGAGCCCGGCCGGGAGATCACCATGCGTGTGGTCGGCCTCGTCGGCGGCGGGCTCGCGCTGGAGAACCGCGAGGAGACCGTCTTCAAGCAGCTGGCCGACACCAGCTCCGCCGACCTGTACGAGCAGGTCGAGGCGAGCCGGTCCAGCACCCGGCTGAACAACTACCTGGACGGGCTCGTCGGCAGCAACGCCACCCAGATCTCCGCGACCATCCGGCGGCGACCTTGCCCCCCAGGTCGGGTCGCTGACCTCGCTGTACCGGCTGGTGGAGACGCGGGTGGCCGCGCAGGCCGTGGCCGAGGCCGATCGGTCCGCGCGTACCGACCGCTGGCTGGCCGGGATCGTCGGCGGGGTCGCGCTGGTCCTGCTGATCGGCGCCGGCGCTGCTGTCGGTGCTGATCGCCCGCTCGATCGCGCGGCCGCTGCGCCGGCTCACCGCGTCCGCGGACGAGGTGGCCGACGTCGCCCAGCTCGAGCTGGTCCGGGTGGCCGACACCGACGACCCGGAGGCCGCGGTGCCGCAGCTGCGGCCGGTCCGGGTCGGCACCACCGACGAGCTCGGCGAGCTGGCGCAAGGCGTTCAACCGGGTCCAGCAGGTCGCGTCCAACCTGGTGGAGCGGCAGCTGGTCAGCCGGCAGAACGTGGCGACCATGTTCGGCAACGTCGGCCGGCGCACCCAGAACCTGGTCGGCCGGCAGCTGGCGATGATCGACTCGCTCGAGCGCAACGAGCAGGACCCGGCGCTGCTGGACCGGCTCTACCGGCTCGACCACGTCTCCACCCGGCTGCGCCGCAACGCGAACAGCCTCGTGGTGCTGTCCGGCGCCACCGAACAGCAGATCACCGGCGAGCCGCTGTCGGTCGCCGACACGGTCCGCTCGGCGCTCGGCGAGATCGAGGGCTTCCAGCGGGTCCGGCTCGGCTCGGTCGAGGAGGCGCTGCTGACGCCGATCGTCACCGCCGACGTGATCCTGCTGCTCGCCGAGCTGCTGGAGAACGGCACCTCGTTCTCGCCCCCGCACACCGAGGTGGAGGTCGAGGCCTGCGTCGGGCGACGACGGCGACGTGCTGATCCGGATCGTCGACCACGGGCTCGGCATGACGCCCGAGCAGCTGGAGGCGGAGAACGGCCGGCTGGTCTCCCGGGAGCGGCTCGACCTGGCGCCGACCGACGTGCTCGGGCTGTTCGTGGTCGGGCGGCTGGCCCGGCGGCACGGGATCGACGTGCGGCTGCATGCCGACGCCCGGGACCGGCGTGACGGCGGAGGTGCGGATCCCGGCAGCAGCACGTGGTGCGGTCGGACCGGTTGTCGCCGGCTGCGGCGCCTGCTACGGCTCCCGCTCCGGCTCCTGCTCCGGCTCCGTGCGCCCGCGGCGGCTCCGGCGGCTCCGGCCGCTCCGGCGGCGCCGGGCCCGGACGGGCGCGGGTGGTGGGACTCGTCGACCCCGGCCGCGGACCGGGCCGTCGCCCCGAGCCGGCCCGCGGCGCCGGCTTCCGGGCCGTCGACGCCGACCGCGTTCCGCACCGGCCCGGGCCCGGCGGCAGAGCCCCCGGCCACGCCGGCCCGGAACGGCGTGGACGCCCCTGGCAACGGGGTGGTCGGCGCGGGGGCGGCGGCCGAGCTGGCCGCGGCGGTCGAGGCGGCTCGGGCCGCCGGGGCGGACGTGCCCGAGCCGGCTCCGGACGTGCCGCGACCGCGCGGCGCGGCCGGGATGGTCCGGCGGATCCGCGGCGCGCAGCACCCGGACACCGGCGTGCGGGACGAGCAGCCGGTGGCGTTCCGGCCGCCGTCCGCGGACGACGCCCGGCAGGAGGTCGAGGACTTCGAGGCCGGCGTGCGCCGGGCGCTGCGCGAGACCGGCGCCGACGGCGGGGACGGGTTCGTCGTCGAGGACGGCGTGGCGCCGTGGACGGAACTCGACGCCGACGACCCGCTCGGGGCCGAGCAGACCCAGGCGCTGGTCGAGGAGTTCGAGGACGGCGTACGCCGGGCGCTCGCCCGCCTCGACGAGGTCGCGGGGCGGGCCGTCGAACCGGCCACGCTCTTCGAACGACCGCCGCCGGAACGGTGCGGCCCGGCGCCGAGCCGGCCAACGGCGCCGAGCCGCCGGCTGGTCCGCCGCCGGTGCCGCGCCGGCCGGCCAACGGTGCCGAGCCGCCGGCCGGCCCACCGCGTCGCCTCGATGCCGGGGCCGGCGCCCGCTGGGCGATGGACGACCGTGCGGGCGCGACCCACCCTGATCCGCGCCCGCTGGAGCGACGCCGCCCGCCGGAGCCGCCGCAGTTCCGCACACCCCTCCCGGCCGTTCCCGCCGGCCCAGCCTCCGTTCCCGCCGGCCGCGCAGGCGCCCTTCCGCCCGTCGGCGCCGGCCACCGGGAGCCCCCAGCCGGCCGACCCCACGGCACCCACCGCGGTGCCGGCGGACGCCGGCGCGCCGGCGCCGGGCCAGCGAGGCCAGGACCGCGGACGCGGACACCGCGGCTGCCGGCGCCGCCGGGGCCGTGCCGGCTGAGGCCGGGACCGCGGATGCCGCGGTCCCGGAAGGCACCGCCGCGGCCGACGGACCCGCGGACGCCGCCGGCGCCATGGCCGCAGGGCCCGAGCCGGCATGGCGCCGGACCGCCGAACGCGTGGCCGCCGGCGACCGCGGTGCCGGCCAGCGGCGCGCAGGATCGCCGCCGAGGGCAGCGCTCCGGAGAGGCGGGCCGCGGCGACGGCCGCGACGGCACGCGGCGCCGCCGCGGCGCCGGCGCCGGCGCCTGCCGGTCAGGGCGGCCCGGCCGCAGGCCGCTCCGGAGGGCGGTGCCGCGGAGTCGGGAACCGCGGACGCCGGGGCCGTGGACGACACCGGCCGCGGCCGCGGCTGCGGCGACGCGACGCGGAGCTGGACGCGGACGCCGGCCGGCAAGGACGCGGAGCCCGGAGGCCGCGGACGGTCCTCGGTCGGTGCGAGTCCGCAGCCGGGGTTCGGAGGAGGCTCGGGGGGCAAGGCCGCGGAGGCGGCGGTTGGAGGGTCGTCGGGGACTGACAACGGCGTGCTCGGCGCGGGTACGGGAGAACCCGCGACCGAGGGAGGACGCGAGCTGTCGGGCAGCCGGGGTAACGGGACGGGTCCGAACGGACGGGTTGCTAACGGCCCGGACGAGGGCAAAATGGACCCGCCGGGACGCGGCCTGATCCGCCGCGTCCCCGGCGCGCAGATGCCGGCCGGTGCAGCTGGCAGCCAGACCGGGTATGCCGACCTCGGCTCCACCCGACGCGGCCGAGCAGGACGCAGCCGAGCAGGACGCGGCCGCGGCCCGGTCGTTGGTGGAGGAGTTCGAGGCAGGCGTACAGCGGGCGTTGCGAGATGCCCCCGACACGGCCGAGACGGACGAGGACGGTGTCAGGTGAGCCACACCGCGTACGGACTGAGTGCCGAGGCGCAGAACTTCAACTGGCTGCTCGGCAAGTTCGCCGCCGAGACGGCCGGTGTCCTCGAAGCCATCGCCGTGTCCTCCGACGGCCTGCTGATGGCCATGTCCGCCGGCCAGCAGCGCGGCGGCGCGGACCGGCTGGCCGCGATCACCTCCGGCATCACCAGCCTGGCCGGCGGCGCCGCCCGGGCGTACCAGCTGGGCAACCTGAACAAGGTCATCGTCGACATGGCCCACGGCTACCTGCTGGTCTCCGCGATCAGCAGCGGCTCGGTGCTCGGCGTCATCGCCGCGAAGACGGCGAACCTCGGCAACATCGCGTACGAGATGACGCTGTTCGCGACCCGCGCCGGCGCGGCGCTGACCCCGCAGCTGATCAACGAGCTCAAGAACTCACTCGGCGACTGATGGACCCGTGACCACCGACAAGACCCCGCCGGAGCGCGCAGCCGGAGCGCTGGTGCGACCGTTCCTGTCCGGCGCGAGCGACGGCCGCCGGCGACCAGGCCGACCTGCCGGTCCCGGACGGCGCGTTGCGCCCGTTCCTGCTCACCGCCGGCCGGGTCGCCGGCCAGGACTCGATCGCCATCGAGACCCAGGTGGTGACGACCGAGAGCGGCCGGACCGCCGTCGAGAAGGCTCGGCTTCGAGCGGCGGGACATCGTCTCGCTCTGCGGCGACCCGCTGTCGGTCGCCGAGATCGCCGCGCAGCTGTCGCTGCACCTCGGCGTGGTCCGGGTGCTGGTCGGCGACCTGTCCGCGGACGGTCACCTGTCGGTCTACCTGCCGAACTCCGACGCCTCGACCGACGTCGACACGCTCCTGAGGGTGATCCGTGGTCTCCGCGCAATCGGCTGAGGTGGGCGGGCCGACCCGCCGCCGCCCGCCGCTCCCCGTCAAGCTCGTGATCGCCGGCGGCTTCGGCGTCGGCAAGACGACCACGGTCGGCAGCATCTCCGAGATCAGCCCGCTGACCACCGAGGCGGACATGACCGCGGCCGCGGCCGGCATCGACGATGCCAGCAAGGTGCCGGGCAAGCGCACCACGACCGTGGCGATGGACTTCGGCTGCATCACGATCGACGAGAGCCTCAAGCTCTACCTGTTCGGTACGCCGGGCCAGGACCGGTTCGGCTTCATGTGGGACGACCTGGCGATCGGCGCGATCGGCGCGCTGGTGATCGTGGACAGCCGCCGGCTGGACGACTGCTACCCCGCGGTGGACTACTTCGAGCGGCTAGGGTTACCGTTCGTAGTCGCCGTGAACAGATTCGACGGTGCCGTGGCTCACGATCTTCCCTCTATCAGGTGGGCCTTGGCCGTCGATGACGCCGTTCCGCTCACAACGTTCGATGCACGTGACAAGCTGTCAGTGCGGGACGCGCTGCTCGTCGTCCTCGACCGGGCTCTGGCCAAGGCGCGGGCAGCGCAGACCGATCAGTGAGGTGATCACTGCAAGTAACGGGGCGTTGGGACCGACGGAACCGACGGGGGAAGGCGTGGCTGACATCAACGATCGGCTGGACCGGCTCCAGCGGCGGCAGGAATTCGACCGGCTCGGCCGGCCGCTTCGTCCTGCGCCGGCGGAGATGCCGGCCGGGCCGCCGGTGGCGCGACCGGCCGGAGTGGACGACCGGCTCGGCGAGGTGCTCGACGCGGTCGCCTCGGTCGTACGCCGCCATCCGGGGCTGTCGGTGATGGTCGCGCTCGCGGACGGACGGGCCGGGCGCCCGGTGATCCGGGTGACCGAGCGGGACGGGGGCGTGGAGACCGGCGTCGTGGTGGTGAGCTCCGGCCAGCGCGCGGTCGTGCCGACCGCCCAGCCGGCGGAGGCGCGCGAGGCGACGGCGGACTACGGCCCGTACGACGGGCTGTCGACCCCGGCCGCCGCGCCGGCCCGCGAGTCGGTGCCGGGCAGCGACCCGGTCTTCGAGCCCGCCCTCCGCGACAACCTCCCCTCCCGCGACAGCGCTCCCCTCCCGCGACGGGCTGTCCCGCGACAGCCTCTTCCGGGACGGCCTGTCCCGCGAGGGGGAGTCCCGGGAGCGAGGGTGGCGCGAGGAGACCCGGGCGGGGATGCCCGCCCGGGACGGAGGGCCGGCCCGGGAGGACGTGCAGCCCGGTCGCGGCCCGGCCCGGAGCGCCGCCGCCAACGGCCGGCACGCCGCCGCCCGCGAGCAGCAGGCCCACGCCGGCTGGTCCGGCTCGTCCTGGCACGACGCGCTCTGGTCGCCGGAGTCGCGGGACCGGTTCCGGCAGGCCGAGCAGGACCGGCTGCAGGACCGGCGCGAGGAGCACGGCCCGGCCGCGGGCGCGATACCGCTGCCCGAGGACACCAGCCAGGTGGTGAGCCGGCTCGCGCAGCTGCTCCGGGAGAACCCGACGCTCGCGGCGAGCTGGAGCCGCGAGGCGCAGGAGTGACCGATCGGGACCTGCCGATCGGGATCTTCGACTCCGGGGTCGGCGGCCTGACCGTCGCCCGGGCGGTCCTCGACCAGCTCCCGCACGAGCCGCTGCTCTACGTCGGCGACACCGCCAACGGCCCGTACGGGCCGCTGCCGATCGCGGAGATCCGCCGGCACGCCCTGGCCGTGCTCGACGACCTCGTCGCGCAGGGCGTCAAGCTGCTGGTGATCGCCTGCAACACGGCCAGCGCGGCCTGCCTGCGCGACGCCCGCGAGCGGTACGACGTGCCGGTCGTCGAGGTCGTGCTGCCGGCGGTCCGGCGGGCGGTCGCCGCGACCAAGAACGGCCGGGTCGGCGTGATCGGCACGGCCGCCACGGTGGCCAGCGGCGCGTACCAGGACGCGTTCGCGGCGGCGCCGCACATCGAGGTGACCGCGGCCGCCTGCCCGCGGTTCGTCGACTTCGTCGAGCGCGGGTACACCCGGGGCCGGCAGGTGCTCGGCCTGGCCAACGCCTACCTGGCCCCGCTGGCGGCGGCCGACGTGGACACGCTCGTGCTCGGCTGCACGCACTACCCGATGCTGACCGGCGTCATCCAGCTGTCGATGGGCGACGACGTGACGCTGGTCAACAGCGCCGAGGAGACGGCGAAGGACGTCTACCGGGTGCTCACCCGGGGCGACCTGCTGCGTGATGACGACGCGCCGGCGCCGCGGCACCGGTTCGTCGCGACCGGCGACCCGGAGCCGTTCCACCGGCTGGCCCGGCCGGTTCCTCGGCCCGGACGTGGGAGCGGTGGACGCGGCTACTGTGCCCGCGTGAAGCTCACGATCGTCGGCTGTTCCGGCAGCGTTCCCGGGCCGGACAGCGCCGCCTCGTCGTACCTGGTCGAGCACGAGGGCTACCGGCTGCTGCTCGACCTCGGCAGCGGTGCGTTCGGTGCGTTGCAGCGGCACCTCGACCCGGCCGAGGTGGACGCGGTGGTGCTGTCCCACCTGCACCCGGACCACTGCCTGGACGTCGCCCCGATGGTCGTGCACCGCCGGCACGGGCTGCCCACCCCGCCGCCGCGGATCCCGCTGCTCGGCCCGGTCGGCACGCACGACCGGCTGGCGCTCGCGTACGACCCGGCGGACCGCGGCGGGCTGCGCGACCTGTTCGACGTGGCCGCGGTGACGCCGGGGGAGCGCGAGCTCGGCCCGTTCCGGTTGCGGTTCGAGCGGGTCAACCACCCGGTGCCGACGCACGCCGTGCGGGTCGGCGCCGGCGGCCGCGCGCTGGCGTACTCGGCGGACACCGGGCCGAGCGACGCGCTGGTGTCCGTCGCCGAGGGCGCCGACCTGCTGCTGTGCGAGGCGTCGTTCGACGGGGACCGGGCCAACCCGCCGGACCTGCACCTGACCGGCCGGGAGGCCGGCGAGCACGCCGACCGGGCCGGCGTCGGCCGGCTGCTGGTCACCCACGTCCCGCCGTGGACCGACGCCGGCCGCACCCTCGACGCCGCCACCGCCGCGTTCGGCGGCCCCACCACCCTGGTCGCCGCCGGCGAGACCTACGAGCTCTAGGCGGTCAGGAACGACAGCCGGACCTGGCGGGTGGGGTTGTCGCCGTTGGTGTCGACCAGGCAGACCGACTGCCAGGTGCCGAGCTGCAGCCGGCCGCCGACGACCGGCAGCGTCGCGTACGGCGGGACGAACGCGGGCAGCACGTGGTCGCGCCCGTGCCCGGGACTGCCGTGCCGGTGCCGCCACCGCCCGTCGGCCGGCAGCAGGTCGTCGAGCGCGGCCAGCAGGTCCTCGTCGCTGCCGGCGCCGGTCTCGATGATCGCCAGCCCCGCGGTCGCGTGCGGGACGAACACGTGCAGCAGCCCGTCCTGCTCGCCGGCGACGAACTCGGCGCACTCGCCGGTGATGTCCCGCACCACCGGCCGCCCGCCGGTGCGGATGGTCAGGATCTCGGTACGCACCGGGGGAGATTAGTGCCCCGCGTCAAGGGTCCGGAAAGGGTCCTGGCACCGCACGACCGCTGACGCGGGGCACTAGGGTGGCCGGCGTGACGCGACCGGACGGACGGAAGCCCGACGAGCTGCGGCCGGTGACGATCACCCGGCACTGGCAGAAGCACGCCGAAGGTTCGGCGCTGGTGGAGTTCGGTGACACCAAGGTGCTGTGCGCGGCCAGCGTGACCGAGGGCGTGCCGCGCTGGCGCAAGGGCAGCGGCCTCGGCTGGGTGACGGCCGAGTACGCGATGCTCCCGCGGGCCACCCACACCCGCTCCGACCGGGAGTCGGTGCGCGGCCGGATCGGCGGCCGGACGCACGAGATCAGCCGGCTGATCGGCCGCTCGCTGCGGGTCGCGGTCGACCTGCGCGCGCTGGGCGAGAACACGATCGCGATCGACTGCGACGTGCTGCAGGCCGACGGCGGCACCAGGACCGCGTCGATCACCGGCGCGTACGTGGCGCTGGCCGACGCGGTCGGCTGGCTGCGCGCGCGCAACGCGCTGGCCCGGCCGGAGCCGCTGGTCACCTCGGTCGCCGCGGTCAGCGTCGGGGTGGTCGAGGGGGAGGCGCGCCTCGACCTGCCGTACGCGGAGGACGTCGCCGCCGACACGGACATGAACGTGGTCTGCACCGGCTCGGGCGAGTTCGTCGAGGTGCAGGGGACCGCCGAGGGCGCTCCGTTCGACCGGGGCACGCTCGACGCGCTGCTCGACCTGGCCGTGGCCGGCTGTGCCCAGCTCGCCGAGATCCAGCGGGCTGCGCTGGCCCAGTGAGACTTGTCCTCGCCACCCGCAACGCGGCCAAGCTGGAGGAGCTGCGCCGGATCCTGGCTCCGCTCGTACCGGTCGAGGTCATCGGTCTCGATGCCGTCCCGGCGTACCCGGAGGTGCCCGAGACCGGGGCGACCTTCGAGGAGAACGCGCTGATCAAGGCCAGGGAGGCGGCCGGCCGGACCGGGCTGGCTGCGGTCGCCGACGACTCCGGGCTGACCGTCGACGCGCTCAACGGGATGCCGGGGGTGCTGTCCGCCCGCTGGTCCGGCCACGGCTCGACGGACGAGAGCAACCTGCGCCTCGTGCTCGAGCAGACCGAGGACGTGCCGGACGTTCGCCGCGGCGCCGCGTTCGTCTGCGCGGCGGTGCTGGTCACGCCGGACGGCGCCGAGCAGGTCGCGCACGGCACCGTGACCGGCACGCTGCTGCGGGCGCCCCGCGGCAGCAACGGCTTCGGCTACGACCCGATCTTCCGGCCGGCCGGCGACACCCGCACCACCGCCGAGATGTCGCCGGCCGAGAAGGACGCGATCAGCCACCGGGGCAAGGCGTTCCGGGCCCTCGCCCCGCTCGTGGCCGCGACGCTCGGCTAGCCCGGGTTCTTGTCGAGCAGCCAGCCGTCGGGGGCGGCGAGCTGGTCGGCGGCGGCCGGACCCCAGGAGCCGCGCGGGTAGGGCTTGACCTCCGGTCGGTGCTCCAGCACCGGGTCGATCGCCTCCCAGGCGTGCGCGAGCCCGTCCGGCCGGGTGAACAGCGACCGGTCGCCGACGATCACGTCGTGGATGAGCCGCACGTACGCCGGCAGCGGATCGCCGTCGGTCACCTGCTCCAGCGGCAGCCGGGCCGTCCCGGTGGTGAGCACCAGCTCCGGCCCCGGCCGCTTCAGCACCACCGTGAGGTCGATCGCCCCCGACCCGGACAGCGACACGGTCAGCACCGTCCCGTCCGGCGGCAGCCGGTCGGCCAGCGGTCCGGTCGGCTCCCGGCAGATCAGGCTGATCTGCTGGGCGCTCGCCTTGAGCTGCTTGCCGGTACGGAGCAGGAACGGCACCCCGTGCCAGCGCGGCGTGTCGATCCACAGCCGGGCGGCGACGAACGTGTCGGTCCGCGAGTCCGGCGCCACGCCCTCGGTGTCCCGGTAGCCGTCGAACTGCCCGAGCACCACCTCGGCCGGGTCGAGCGGGCGGAACCCGGCGATGACGTCCTCCCGGGCCGACTGCAGGTCCTCCGCGGACAGCGACGCCGGCGTCTCCATCGCCACCTCGGCGGCGAGCTGGAACAGGTGGGTGACGATCATGTCCAGCATCGCGCCGGTGGCGTCGTAGAACTCGGCCCGGTCGGCGATGTCCAGCGTCTCCGGCACGTCGATCTGCACCGCCCGCACGTGCTCCGCGCTCCAGAGCCGGTCGAACACGCCGTTGCCGAACCGCAGCGCGTGCAGGTCCTGGGTGCCTTCCTTGCCGAGGAAGTGGTCGATCCGGAAGACCTGCTCCTCCTTGAGCACCTGGTGCACGACCCGGTCCAGCTCCCGGAAGCCCTCCGGCGAGGTGCCGAACGGCTTCTCGTAGACCACCCGGGCGCCGGCGGCCAGCCCGTGCTGGCCGAGGCCCTCGGTGACCTTGCCGAACGCGACCGGCGGGATCGCCAGGTAGTGCAGGAAGCGGGCGTGCCCACCGAGGTCGCGCTTGCCGTCCTCGATGACGTCGAGCAGGCTGCCAGGGTCGTCCTTCTCGAACCCGCCGCCGGCGAACCGGAGCCGGCTCGAGAACTCCTTCCACGGCCCGTCCTCAGGCTTCGGGCCGAACTCGGTCAGCGCGTCGTGCACCCGTCCCCTGAAGTCCTCGTGCGAGACGTCCCCGCGCCCGTTGCCGATGAGCAGCCAGCGCTCCGGCATCAGCCCGTGCTGTGCGAGCTGGAAGAACGCCGGTAGCACCATCCGCTTGGCCAGGTCGCCGGTCGCCCCGAACAGTACGAAGACCACTGCATCGTCGTCAGCCACGCCCCCACTGTGCCCGACCGGAGTCACCCGTGAACCGAAAAGTGCGGGAGGGGGGACTCGAACCCCCCCGAGCGCGGTCAGGTGCAGTAGCCCGGGCTCCGACGTCGGAGCCGTCGACCTGCGCTTTGCCGGTCGAGCGTGGCCCTCCCATGGCGCGGGTAGAGCGCCGTCCGTTAGCAGTCGGTTTGCAAGACAGTGCCTTGTGGACGCCCGCACGTAGGCGGGGAAATCATGAGCGCCGAGGTGACCTACGCCGACAGCGAGGTCGTCCTGACCGTCCGCGTGCCGCTGGCGGTGCCCGAAGGGGCACGACCGCGGCCGGTCGCCGGCGTTCGACAACTTGCGGGACCTGACCGGCGTCTCCCCTGAAGACGGCGGATCCGCAGCGACGCCAACAGGCTGGCGCGGACCTGCCCTCGAGAGGGGGACTCGAGATGACAAGGATCTTGGTCGGCCGGTCCAGGTGGCTGCTCGCCTCCGGCGGCGTCGTCCTGGCCGCCGCCGTCGGCTGCCAGTCCGCGCCGGACCCGGCGCCGGCTGCTCCGGCGACCGCGCCGGCCGTGGCGCAGGCTGCGCCGCCGCCGGTCGACCACACGCGCACCACCCCGAACTCGGGGACCGGCGGGAAGGACCCTACGTCACCGCCCCGACCTGGCACGCCGCGCTGTCACACGGCGGACCTGGCCCTCGAGGTCGGCCAGGACGACTCCGCGACGGGCCACACCGGCCTCAACCTCGCGCTGGTCAACCGGTCCGCGCACCGCTGCCGGATCTACGGCTACGGCGGCGTGCAGATGCTCGACGCGGCCGGCACCGCCCTGCACACCCTGCAGGAGCGCAGCGGCCCACGACCCGAGTTGGTGACCCTTCGGCCGGGAGACCGCGCCTACTCGGCGCTCACCTGGCTCCACAGCCCCGACGCGCCGCCCTGCTCGAACGCGGCCTTCCTGCAGGTCATCCCGCCCGACGAGACCGAGCCGATCCGGGCCCGGTTCGCCTACGGCGTCTGCGGGAACGGCGTGCTCAGCCAGCGCCCCTACCAGCCCGACCCAACCTGACCGACCCCGGCCATGCCCCACCAGGTGCACGGATGTCGTGCTCCACGTCGCGCCGTCCACCGCTCGGCCGTCCCGTGAAGGGCTTGTGAGGTTCCTACAACCGGTGCGCGCAACGGGTGCAATCAGCGCGGTGCGTCAGGGTCGGCGCACGGTGCCCTCGACAAGCTCACGCGTCGGCGACCTCGGCCGGCCACCGCTTGAGCCGACGGCAGGACACCATCACTCGGCCGCGCTCTGTACACGGCGAGCGTGCGCTTGATGTTGGACAGGACGACGTACAGCTCGCCGTCGTGCTCGAGCACGTTCCCGCCGTGAGCGGGCTGGTCGAAACCGCCGGAGCGGAAGTAGGCGGCCATGGCCTGTTGGGTCAGTCGTTCGTCCGTAGTTGACGGCATGACCGAGCACCCTCGCTCGTGAAGCTCGGCTTGTGGAGCGGGGCAGTCTGCAGAGGCTGGTTCCGCATCAGTCAGGCAGGCAGGCCGCCCACTCGCCGAGGACCCGAAGAACGTCATCGACGCTCATCTGGCGGGCCATCGCCAGATCGTGGATGAGCAGGTTGCTCAGCTTCATGATCGCGGCGACGTGAACGTCCCACTGCTCGATCTGCACACGGGGGTCGACGGAGCTGGACGTCACTTCTATCAGGGCGACGTCAGCGCTCTGGGCAGTGGTCAGGGCACCGACGAGCCCACGCACCGCCTCGGCGACCTTGTCAGGGTCGGGTGTCGTCATGCCGGTCACTTAAGCACTACCGGCGGGCCGGCATCGCCTACCTCCAGGAGACGAAAAACTTCTGCGCCGGCGCGGTGGCGAGGGTGGCCGCCCGGTCCAGCGCCATCACCATCGCCACAGTCGCGTCGATCTTCCGGCGGGAGAGCTTGTGCCTCGTGTGCCACCTGAGATGGCCGAAAGCCGGCGAACTCGGCGTGGAGGATCGGCGGGCTGCCCTTCACCGGCCCTAGACGGCGGGTCTACGGTCGGGACAGGACCAGCGCGACCCTCGTCCCGCCGGCTCTGGAGCAAGGGTCGGCGTCCTCCAGGAGGTGCGCCGTGAGCGCTCCGGCTGTCCGACGGCGCCTGACGCCGATCCGGTGCGTGTGCGGTCAACGGAATCCGCCTGACCGCACGACCCCGCAACACACCTCGGTAACCAGGATCGGAGTAGCTATGGACAAGTTCGGTACGACGGTGGGCGCAGACACAAGCCCGGTACCCGACCAACTCAGGTCGTTGTTCAACCATCCGGACGACGTTCGGGTGCAGGGGCTTCCCTGCGTGCTGCCTGGCCTGGACTCCATGGCGGTGTATTTCGGCGCCGGAGCCCGAACCGTGCCGCACCAGCACCAAATCGGCCAACACTTGGTCTTCGTCGAAGGCGTCGGCGTTGTCGCCGATGAGGACGGCGTGCACGTGGTCCGAGCCGGCGACGTAGTGAGCAATCCCCCCGGAGCCTGGCATTGGCACGGTGCCACTCCCGGCGCGGCCGCGACACACGTGACCTTCGAGGCCCCCGGCGACTTCGACCTCGACGTCGATCGCCGCGACTGGGACGACACGTACGGCCCGGACCTGGGTACCTGAGTCGGCTCTGTTCCGGGGAGACGATCTTCTTCGTCTCCGCCGGCATGTCCCCTCGACGTGCGCAGCCTGGCCGACAACCCGTCGACGAAGAGCCGCCGGAGGGTGCTCGATTCCCGGCCGACGTCCTCGCGGACAACCTGCGTGCTCAGCGGCTGCTCCGGCGGCTCGAACAGCAGGACGTAGCTGCGCGCCTCACTGAACTCGGGCATCCGTGGCGGCGGGTCACGGCCTCGGAGGTGGAGCGCGGGCGGCGGAACGTCGGGTTCACCGACCACGGCCTGGTCTTCTGCCGCCTCGACGGCGGTCCGCTGCACCCCGAGCGCTGCTCCCGCATGTTCGACCGGGAGATCGCGAAGACTGAGCTGCCGCGGATCCGGCTGCACGATCTCCGGCACAGCTGGGCGTCCCTCGCCCTGTCCGCGGGAGTGCATCCGAAGGTGGTTCAGGAAAGGCTCGGGCACGCGTCGATCGGCATCACGCTCGACGTCTACAGCCACGTCGCAGACGGCCTGCACGCCGACGCCGCGGCGCTGGTCGCTGGCCTCATTAGCACGCCGTTCGCAGCGACCGGTGGCGACGGCCGTGACCAACCTCGGGACCTGCACGGATAGCGTGCGGGAGGGGGGACTCGAACCCCCACGCCCGAGGGCACCAGAACCTAAATCTGACGCGGCTGCCAGTTACGCCACTCCCGCCTTGACCAAGCCTACGGGCTGGTCCATTCGCCCGTGCGGCGGCAGGTCGCGACGTACTCTTCCTGGCGGGGTTACGCGGGTGGGGGGAAGTTCGTGTACACGTCCGTGCGCAATGCACCGGAGGTGCCGCCGGGGGACGGCGACCAGGCGGTCGCCGAGCAGGCTGCCGAGGCCGCGCCGCGCACGTCCCGGCGCCGGCGGATCACCGGCCAGGTGGGCGGCACGGTCATCGCGATGGGCGCGGTCAGCTTCCTCACCGACGCCTCGGCCGAGATGGTCACCGCCGTCCTGCCGCTGTTCCTCATCCTCCAGGTCGGCCTGACCCCGCTGCAGTACGGCATCGTCGACGGCGTCTACCAGGGCGCCACCGTGCTGGTCCGGCTGGTCGGCGGCTACCTGGCCGACCGCTGGCGCCGGCCCAAGATCGTGTGCACGGTCGGGATACGGCCTGTCCGCGGTGACCAAGCTCGGCCTGCTCGGGGTCGGCTCGGCCGCCTCGACCAGCTTCGTGCTCGCCGTCGACCGGGCCGGCAAGGGCATCCGCACCGCGCCGCGGGACGCGGTGATCGCCGCCGCCACCCGGCCGGCCCTGCTCGGCCGGGCGTTCGGGGTGCACCGGACGCTGGACACGGCCGGCGCGATGCTCGGCCCGCTGCTCGCGTTCCTGGTGCTGCTCGCGGTGCCGGGCGGCTACCACCCGGTGTTCGTCGTCAGCTTCGGCGTCGCCGTGCTCGGGGTCGCCGTGCTGGTGCTGTTCGTGCCGGACATCCGGTGGAAGGCGGAGCCCGGCGCGGCCCAGGCGTCGCTGCGGGCGGTGGGCGGGCTGATGCGGGACCGCCGGGTCGTCGCGCTCGCGGTCGCCGCCGGGCTGCTCGGCCTGGTCACGGTCTCCGACGGGTTCGTCTACCTGAGCCTGCAGCGCAAGCTCGACGCACCGGCCGACGTCTTCCCGCTGTTCCTGCTCGGCAGCTCGGCGGTCTACCTGGTGCTGGCCATCCCGCTCGGCCGGCTGGCCGACCGGATCGGCCGGCGGACCGTGTTCATCGCCGGGCACGTCGGGCTGGTCCTGCTCTACCTGCTGCTGCTGCTCGCGTTCGTACCGGGCTGGCTTGCCTGCGTCGGCTCCCTGGCTCTGCTCGGCACCTACTACGCGGCCACCGACGGGGTGCTCTCCGCGACCGCGGCCGAGTTCCTGCCGCCGGCGCTGCGCAGCAGCGGGCTGGCGATCGTGCAGACCGCGCTGGCCAGCGGGCGGGTGTTCTCGTCGCTGCTGTTCGGTCTGTTGTGGACGGTCACCGGCAGCCAGCGCGGCGGGTTGGCCGCCTTCACCGTGGCGCTGGTCGTGGTGCTGCCGATCGCGGCGAGGATGCTGTTCGCCCGCCGGCCGGCCACGACCGGGGTGGTGGTCCAGTGAGCGAGCCCGACGGCGGCGCCCCGGTCAGGATCGGCCGCGGCCGGGTGGTCGTGTTCGCGGTGATCGCCGTGCTGGTCGTCGCCGGCGGCGGCACGTACGTGCTGCGTGCGGCCCGGCAGAGCGACGCCGCGGTGGCCGCCGCGGCCGCGTCCGAGTCGGCCGCGCCCAAGCTCGCCGCCGCCGCGGTGCTGACGGTGCCGCACCTGGTCGTCCGGAACACCGCGCTCGGCCCGTCCAACGGCGAGATCGCAGTGGTCCCGCTGTCGAACCCGGGCGGCCCGCGGGCGGTCGTCGACGTGAGGTGCGAGCGGGTCTACTCGGTCGCCCGCGGCGGATACTGCCTGACCGCGCACCGCGGCGTGGTCACCACCTTCCAGGGGCGGGTGCTGGGGCCGGACCTGCAGCCGGTGCGGGACGTGAAGATCGTCGGCAGCCCGAGCCGGGCCCGGCTGTCCCCGGACGCCACCCGCGCCGCGAGCACGGTGTTCGTCGCCGGCCACTCCTACCAGGACGTCGGCTTCTCCACGGTGACCGAGATCGTGGACGCCGACACCGGCAAGGGCTTCGGCAACCTGGAGACGTTCCGGATCGTCAAGGACGGCCGGACGTACAAGAGCATCGACGAGAACTTCTGGGGCGTCACGTTCGCCTCGGACGACGAGTTCTACGCGACGCTGGCCACCCAGGGGCAGACCTACCTGGTCCGCGGCAGTGTGGCCGCCCGCCAGGTGACCGTGCTGCGGGAGAACGTGGAGTGCCCGTCGCTGTCCCCGGACGGCACCAAGATCGCGTTCAAGAAGGCGTCCGGGGCCAGCACCGCCCGCAAGTGGCGGTTCACCGTGCTCGACCTGCGCACCGGCGTGGAGACGCCGTTGCCGGAGACCCGCAGCATCGACGACCAGCTCGCCTGGCTGGACGACGAGCACCTCATGTACGGGGTGCCCCGCGGGTCGAGCGGCCGCACCGACGTCTGGGTCAGCCCGCTGACCGGCGGCACGCCGCGGCTGCTCGTGCCGGACGCCGACTCGCCGGCCGCGGTCACGCCCTAGCCGTCACTGCCTTGCTCAGACGGACAGCTTCTTGCGCAGCGCGGCGACGTGCCCGGTGGCCTTGACGTTGTAGAGGGCCTGCTCGATCCGCCCGTCCGCGCCGACCACGAACGTGGACCGGATGACGCCGACGATCTTCTTGCCGTAGAGCGTCTTCTCGCCGTACGCCCCGTACGCCTCCAGGGCCGAGCGGGACGGGTCGGACAGCAGCGGGAACGTCAGCTGCTGGGCGTCGCGGAACTTCGCCAGCTTCTCCGGCTTGTCGGGGGAGATGCCGACCACGTCGATCCCGGCGCCATCCAGCGCGGCCAGGTTGTCCCGGAAGTCGCAGGCCTCCTTGGTGCAGCCAGGCGTCGAGGCGGCCGGGTAGAAGTACACGACCACCCGGCGGCCGCGGTAGTCGGCCAGCGAGACCTGCTTGCCGTCGGCGTCGGGCAGGGTGAAGTCGGGGGCCTGGTCGCCGGGGCTCAGTCGGTCGCTCATGCGCGCGAGGGTAGTCGCGAGGCAGTGCAGCCCCTTGCGAACCCTCCCTGCGACTACGGCTAAGGTAAGGCTCGCCTTCGTTAGGTGTGCCTAAGTTTCCGGCTCGAGGAGTCCCCGTGCGCAGGTCCCTGTCCGTCGTCGCGCTGGCCGCAGCGCTCGGTCTGCTCGCCGCTTGCTCGTCGGACGACGGTGGCACCGTCCGATCCGAGGGCGGCGGCTCGGTGAGCGGCTCCGGGTCGGGCTCGGGATCCGGCTCCGGCTCCGGCCTGTCCGGCTCCGACCTCGGCACCCAGAGCAGCGACGCGACCGTGACCCAGGCCGTCAACGACTACAAGACCTGGGTGCAGTCGCAGGTCGCCGCCCTGCGTACGGACACGAAGAAGTTCACCGACGCGGTCCGGGCCGGCAACGTCGCCGAGGCGAAGGAGCAGTTCGCGCCCAGCCGGTACAAGTGGGAGATGATCGAGCCGATCGCCGGCCTGGTCCCCGAGATCGACGGGGCGGTCGACTCGCGGGTGGACGACTTCGCCTCCGTGAACGACCCGAAGTGGACAGGATGGCACAAGCTGGAGTATCTCCTCTGGGTGAAGAACACCACGTCCGGTGGCGCTGCGCTGGCGGACAAGTTGGACAAGGACCTGGCGACCCTGCAGACCAAGATGAAGTCCGTCGAGATCACCCCGAAGGCCGTTGCCCTCGGGGCCGGTGAGCTGATCGAGGAAGTCTCCGAGGGCAAGATCAACGGCGAGGAGGACCGCTACTCGCACACCGACCTCTCCGACTTCGACGCCAACCAGCTCGGCGCCAAGCAGGCGTACGGCTACTTCAAGCCGATCATCGAGAAGAAGGACAAGGCCCTCGCCACCTCGATCGACCAGGGCTTCGCCGCGGTCGACGAGTCGCTGGAGCCGTACGAGATCAGCGAGGGCATCTTCAAGCCGTTCACCACGCTCACGGCGGCGGACAAGGCGAAGATGCAGAGCCAGCTGGCTACCCTCTCGGAGAACCTCGCCAAGGTCCCGGCAGCCATCGGAGTGTCCTGAGCGGTGAGCATGCATGACTGACGACGGCACCGGTGCGCGGCTGTCCCGGCGGGCGTTCCTCGGGACGGCGGCGCTCGGCACGGTCGTGGTCGGCGGGGCCGCCGCCGGCGGGGTCAAGATCGCCTCGGCCGGGCAGGACAGCGCCGACGAGGAGGAGCCGCAGCCGGTCCCGCCGCGCGGGTTCCGCGGGTACCACCAGATCGGGGTCCTCGAGCATCCGCGGCCGCACGGCCTGCTGGCCGCGTTCGCGCTGCGTGGACGGAGACCGGCAGGCACTGGCCGACGACGTTCCGCGGGCTGTCCGAGGAGGTCGACGCGACTGCTGTCCGGCCGGGTGCCGCCGGAGACCGACCCGGCGCTGCCGCCGCCGGACAGCGGCGTGCTGCAGGAGGTGACCGACCCCGGCCTGATGGCGACGCGTCTCGGTCGGCGCCTCGCTGTTCGACGACCGGTACGGGCTGGCCGACCGCAAGCCGCGGGAGCTGGTCACGATGCCGTTCCTGGCCAACGACCGGCTCGACCCGGAGCGCTCGCACGGCGACGTGCTGATCGCGCTGCAGGGCAAGGAGCCGGACGTCTGCGTGCATGCGCTGCGCCGGGTGATGCGCCGGACCCGGTCCGGGCTGGTGCTCAAGTGGATGCAGGACACGTTCACCCGGCCGGACGCGATCCCGAAGCTCGGCCAGACCCAGAGCCGCAACCTGCTCGGCTTCAAGGACGGCACGGCCAACCCGAACGCGGACGACGAGGCGTTGATGAACACCCTGGTCTGGACCCAGACCGGGGACGCCGCGCAGACCGCGATGGGCCGCGAGCCGGCCTGGACCGTCGGCGGGACCTACCAGGTGGTCCGGATCATCCGGATGATGGTCGAGCGCTGGGACCGGGCCGCGCTGGACGAGCAGGAGGAGATCTTCGGCCGGCACAAGGTGTCCGGCGCGCCGCTGTCCGGACGGCAGGAGACCGACATCCCGGACTACGCCAACGACCCCGACGGCGAGGTCATCCCGCTGACCGCGCACATCCGGCTGGCCAACCCGCGCGACCACCGCACCACCGACAAGGTGCTGGTCCGGCGGGGGATGAGCTACTCCCGCGGGGTCGACTCGGCCGGCCTGCTCGACCAGGGGCTGGCGTTCGTCAGCTACCAGCGCCGGCTCTCGCACTTCCTGGAGGCGCAGGAGCGGCTCAAGGGCGAGCCGCTGGAGGAGTACATCCGGCCGGAGGGCGGCGGCTTCTTCTTCGTGCTCCCGGGCGTGGTCGAGATCGGCGACTGGCTGGGGCGCTCGCTGATCGAGACGTGATGATCGCCGATGCCCTAAGGTGCTGCGCGTGACGCGTCCCCGGGGCCCCGACGCAGATCCAGCGGGAGATCGAGGCCACTCGCACGCAGCTGGCCGGCACGCTCGACGAGCTGGCCGAGCGGGCGAGCCCGAAGCGGCTGGCCGGGCAGGCCAGGGAGCGAGCGGTCGGGTTCCTGCGCACCCCGGCCGGGATGGCCGTCGTGGGCGGCGTGACGTTGCTGGTCGCGCTCGGCGTCGCCCGCGGCGTGCGCAACCGCAACCGCTGAGCGGCGCGGGCGGCCGGCCGCTGCCGGCCGGGCCGCCCGGGTCGGCGTCAGGGCGGGTCGGACAGCACCGCGGCCGGGTCGGTGTTGCCGCCGCAGACCACCGCGGCCACCCGCTCGCCCGGCTCCGGCAGGTAGGCGCCGGTGATGAGGGCGGCCAGCGCCGCCGCCCCGCCGTACTCGGCCAGCACCCGCAGCTCGGACCACAGCCGGCCGCGGGCCCGGGCGATCGCCTCGTCCGGCACCAGCACCGAGCTCATCCCGGTCGCCTGGGCGATCTCCCAGCAGACCGACCCGATGCGGCTCGCGCCGAGCGAGTCGGCCGCGATGCCGCCGACGTCGACGTCCACCGGGGTGCCGGCGGCCAGCGCCTTGTGCAGGGTCGGGCAGCGCTCCGGCTCGACCGCGATCGCCCGGGCCCGGCCGGCCAGCGCCGCCGCGATGCCGGCGATCAGCCCACCGCCGCCGGTCGCGACGAGCACCGTGTCCACCGGACCCACCTGCTCGATCAGCTCCAGCCCGAGCGTGCCGTTGCCGGCGCACACCTCCGGCTGGTCGTACGCGTGCACCAGCGGCAGCCCGGCCCGGGTCGCGTACCCCTCGGCCACCGCGTAGCGCCTCCGCGTAGACGGCGCCCTCCTGCACCACCGCGGCGCCCAGCGCCCGCAGCCGCGCCCACCTTGACCGGCGGCGCGGTCACCGGGACCACGATGTGCGCGGTCAGGCCCAGCTCGCGGGCCGCGTACGCGACGGCCAGGCCGGCGTTGCCGCCGGAGGCGGCGACCACCCGGCTGCCGGCCGGCAGGTCCGCCGTCAGCAGCCGGTTGAGCATGCCGCGGGCCTTGAACGACCCGGTGTGCTGCAGCAGCTCCAGCTTGAGCGCGACCGGCGTGCCGAACGGGTCGGGAGTCGAGCACCACCGACGGGGTGCGCCGGACCCGGTCGCCGAGCCGGTCCGCGGCCGCCACGCACGTCGTCCCGGCCGAGCACCGGGCGCGCGAGTGCCCGGTCGTCCGGGGCGGTCACCGCTCGGTGCCTCGGCCCGGCTCCCGGAACTGCCCGACGTTGCTCGCCCGGCTCCCGGTAGCCGCCGAGGTCACGGGTGGGCTCGGCCGCGGCCGGCTCGTCCTCCGGCGCCGGCGCCTGACCCGGCCAGTACGGCTCGGCTCCCTCCCGGTAGGAGGCGGCCGGCGTGAAGCCGCCGGTCGGGTAGGGATCGGTGCCGGGCCGGGCGAAGCTGCCGGTCCCGTACGGGTCCCAGAGCTGGGTCTCCGGCCCGGCGTCCTCGGCGGCCGTCGTCCGGCGGCGGCGGCTCGGTGCTGCCGGCCGCCTCGACCACCCGCCCGACCAGCAGGCCGAGCACGATCGCCCCGCCGAGCAGCGCCGGCCGGGTCCACGGCTGGGCCTCGACCAGCCCGAGCCAGAGCGCGGCCAGCTGCAGGAAGCCGGCCGCGAGCACGGTGCCGAACACCCCGCCGCGCCGCCCGTACGCGCTGGTGCCGCCGAGGAAGGCGGCCGCGGCGGCCGGCCGAGCAGGGCGAACCCGTCGTCCGGGACGGCCGCCCGCACCCGCATCGCGAGGATCAGGCCGGCGCCGGCGGCCAGCAGCATCGAGCCGACCAGCGCGGCGGTCGCGGTCAGCCCGGCGCGGCTGCCCCGCGCCGGCCGCGGCGTCGCCGGCCGGGCGGTATTGCCCCAGGGTCAGCCGGGCCCGCGGCAGCAGCCCGAGCACGCCGCCGAGCACCGACAGCGCGGCCGCTCCGATGGCCAGCGGCCAGGCCCAGTCGGCGCAGGTTCGGCACGCCGTCCAGCGTCAGCGAGCGGCCGGCGGACAGCGACTGCGCGGCCGCCTACAGCCCGAGCGCGGCGCCGAGGCCGACCGCCCAGGCCGGCAGCCGGAAGCCGACCACGACCAGCGCGGTCACCAGCCCGAGCGCGACCGCCCCGCCGAGGGTGATCAGCGCGGCGATCCGCAGCTCGTAGCCGTGCTCGGCCTGCAGCCAGCGCGGTGAGCACGCCGGCGACGACCGCGACCGCGCCGACGGCGAGGTTGGGCACCGCCGCGCGCAGGCTCAGCGCGAACGCGCTGCCGAGCAGGATGCCGGCCGCGACCAGCACCAGCAGGTTGTCGCAGGCTGGCGCCGGACAGCGCCTGCCGCGTCCTCGTGGCGCACGGCGAAGACCGCGGCCACCACCCCGGCGGCGAGCACGACCTCCCAGACCAGGTGCGGCCACAGCCGGTCTCGCGCCACCGGTCTGCGGTGCGCGGCGGGCTCGATGCCCTCGGGCTCCATGGCCGGTCACCGTACCGCTAAGTGGTCCTGGAGTTCGGCCAGCATCTCCCGGGTCACCAGGCCGCGCAGGGTGATGTGCCGGTCGGGCTCGGTGGTGGCGCGGCGCAGCGCGATCCGGGCGTCGCGCTCGGCCGAGAAGGGCTTGCCCCAGCGGCCGACCGCGGCCAGCACCAGCCGTTCCGGGCTCACCCCGAGCCGGCGGGCCGCGTTCCGCTCGGCCTCGCCGATCGCGGCCAGCGCCCGGCCGACCTCGACCTGCCCGCGGACGCCGAGCCTGGCCGCGGCGTCGACCAGCGCGTCCGGCGTCGGCACCGCGGACACCGGCCGGGTGGCCGGCACGTCGAGCGCGTCGCCGGGCAGCGCGCGCAGCTCCTCGCCGCCGTCGGCCAGCAGCGCCCGGACCGCGGCCGCCGGCAGCCGGGCGCCGGCGGCCAGCTCGACCTCGTCCGGGTCGGAGCCGGCCAGCTCGGCCACGCTGATCCGGTACGCGGCGCAGAGCAGCAGCAGCTCCTCCACCGCCAGCGGGCGGACCCCGGCCTCGACCTGGGTCAGCGTGCCGGCCTGCCAGGTGACCAGCCCGTACGAGCGCAGCAGCTCGGCGGCCTGCTCCTCGGAC
Source organism: uncultured Actinomycetota bacterium (assembly GCA_963770145.1). Classification (GTDB taxonomy): domain Bacteria; phylum Actinomycetota; class Actinomycetes; order Mycobacteriales; family CADCTP01; genus CADCTP01. The sequence continues at coordinate 477,878 of CAVYOJ010000016.1, forward strand.
AGGCCGCGCTCGGCCCGCACCCTGGCCGCGCCGGCCGCCAGCACCGCCCGCAGCGACCTCGCCCGCTTCACCGGCCACCACCTCCGTGCGGACCCGTACCCGGGGTGCGACCCCAGACCGCCCGGCCGGCGGCGCCCACCGCCGCACGGTAGACCGGCCCGGTCCCGGTGCGGTTGCGGGCCAGCGCGGCCCGGGCCGCGTTCGACCCGCAGGCGCCGTGCACGCCGCCGCCCGGGTGCGCCGAGGCGGAGGCCAGATAGAGCCGGTCGATCGGCGTGTCGGCCCGGCCGAGTCCGGGGGTCGGCCGGAACACCAGCTGCTGGGACAGCGCCGCCGTGCCGCCGCCGACCGCGCCGTCGACGAGGTTCGCGTTCTCCGCCTGCAGGCCGGCCGGCGAGCTGACCGCCCGCCCGACGACCTGGCTGCCGAAGCCCGGCGCGTGCCGCTCGATCGTCGCCTGCACCCGGTCGGCGACCTCCGCCGCCCGCTGCGGGGTCCAGGTCAACCCGCGCGGCACGTGCGTGTAGGCCCAGAGCGTCTCGGTGCCGGCCGGCGAGCGGGACGGGTCGGCCGAGGTCATCTGCCCGGCCAGGATGAACGGCCGCACCGGGATCCGCCCGCTGGCCAGGTCGAGCGCGAACCGGCCGAACCCGTCCAGGTCGAGGTCGAGGTGCACGGTGCCGGCCCGTCGCACCGCCGGGTCCGTCCACGGCACCGGCGCCGACAGCGCCCAGTCGACCTTCACGGTGGCGTCGTCCCAGGCGAAGTTGGCCAGGTCGGCGGCCACCCGGGCGGGCAGCTGCGGCAGCCCGACCAGATCCCGGTAGAGCGCCGGGGCGGACACGTCGGCCAGCACGGCCCGGGCCGCGGGGTGCGCCTCGCCGTCGGCGGTGCGGACCCCGATCGCGGCACCGTCCCGGATCTCGACCGCGGTCACCCGGGCGCCGCAGCGGATCTCGCCGCCACCCTCCTCCAGCCGGCGGACCAGCGCGTCGGTGATCGACTGGGCACCGCCCTCGGCCACCGGGTAGCCGACGTCCTGGGCCAGCATCGACAGCAGCCAGCCGACGATCGCGCTGCCGGAGGTGTCCAGGGTGAGGTCGGCGTGCATCGCGTTGCCGGTGACCAGCAGCCGGGCGCCCTCGCCGCAGAACAGCTCCCGCGAGTAGCGGCGGGTCGACTGGACGGCGAACCGGGCGAACCGCAGCAGCTCGGCCGGCCCGAGCCGGCGGGCCAGCCGCGCCCCGGACCGTACCGGCGGGAACGGGCTGAGCAGCGAGCCGATCAGCGCGTCCTTGATCCGGCCCCAGGCGGCGAACTCGGCCAGCCAGCGCTCGCCGTCGCCGGCCCCGTACCGCTCCACCGAGGCGGCGGTCTCGGCCGGGTCGCGGGACAGCGTGACCGTCCGGCCGTCGGGCAGCACGTGCACCAGCGGGACGTGGTCGTGCCGCCAGCGCAGCCCGTACCGGCCCAGGTCCAGGGCGGCGATCGTCGGCGACGCGGCGGTCAGCGGGTAGAACGCGCTGCACAGCTCGCTGCGGAAGCCCGGCGCGGCCAGCTCGGCGGTCCTGGTCGCGCCGCCCGGGGTCGCGTTGGCCTCCAGCACGAGCACCGACCAGCCGGCGTCGGTGAGCAGGTTCGCGGCGACGAGGCCGTTGTGCCCGGCCCCCACCACGACCGCGTCCCAGCCCATGGCCGCATGCTCCTCCCGCCGACGTTGTCCGCCGGTGCCGGGGTTACCGGGCGCTGCGGACCTGCCAGCCACTGCCGGTGCCCGCGTCCTGGACCGGCTAGCGACCGTCCTGGCCGTCGGCTTCGCTACCGGCTTCGCTGCCGTCCTCGCGGAGGGTGTCGACATCGACGTGCCGGCCGAGCTCCTCGACGGTGCGGCAGTCGCCGACGAGGACGCCGTGCCGCGCGAGCCGCAGCACCCGGCGGGTGTAGCCGAGCTTGTCCGTGTAGGTGACGTGCTGCACCGTCATGCCCCCCGGCCCGCTGAGCCGCACGGTCCCTTGTGTCACCCGGAAGGATGAATCAAGCAGGGCGACCTGGACGGAGCGCGGGGGCCACTCCACCTCGGCCGGCGGGATCGAGCCGATCCGGGCGAGGACCCGCTCGGTCAGCTCCGGGCGGCAGGGCGCGATCAGGGACAGCGCGGCGACCGCCTGGCCGCGGGTGGTGACGCCGCGGGCGACCGCGCTGGCCAGCGTGCCGGCGCGGGTGTGCAGCCGCACCTCGAGCGTGCGGTCGGCGGACAGCGGCCGGCTGGGCATCGCCGCGAGTCTATCGAACACGTGTTCGGTGTACGCTGCCTGCCGTGTTCCGGCGTCCCGAGCTCCTCGTGGCGGCGTCCGTCCCGGTGCTGCTGCTGGCGGGCGTGCTGTCCTGGCAGCGGGACGTGCTGTGCACGCAGTCCGGCTGCGGCACGGTCGCCGCGTCGGCCTGGACCGGGTCGCCGGTCTGGGCGGTGGTGCTGGCGGTCGCGCTGGCGCTGGGCGGGGTGTGGGTGCTGCTGCCGCCGACCCGCGGCCGGGTGCCGCTCGGGGTCGCCGCGCTGACCGGGGTGGCCGGCGTGGTCTCGGCCGCGATCGTCGTGGTCAGCCTGGACGCGCTGGTCTTCAACCAGGCCGGGTTCTTCGGCTTCGACCTGCCGGTGACCGAGACGTTCCCGGTGCTCGCCGTGCACCCCGGGCCCGGGCTGCTGCTCGGCCTGCTCGGCCTGCTCCTGCAGGCGGCCGGCGGCTGGACCTCGGTCCGGCATCGCACCGCCCTCCTGACCACACCCCGCCGCCACCAGGCCCGCCCCTCCACCAGCCCTGGCCGACCGCCACCCCGTCCCCAGCCCAGCCCAGCCCGGGCGCTACCCCGTCCCCGGCCCAGCCCTGGCCGCCCGCTATCCCGTCCCCCGCCCAGCCGTGGGAGGCCGCCAGGTGGTCGCCGGCGGCCGGCGCACCGCCCGCGCAGCCGTGGGAGGCGGCCGCTTCGCCCGGCGACCCGTGGGCGGCAGCCGCCCCGACGCCGGGCGCCGGTGCCGAGTCAGCCCGGCGGCCGTGGGACACGGCCACCGCCCAGTCACGGGAGACCGCCACGCCGGCGCCCGGTCAGCCGTCGGCTGGTGCACCGACCGCGCAGCCGCGGGCGGCGGTGGCGTTCGGACAGGGGCCGCCGCCGCCGCGGCGGCACCGTCGGCGCGGCTGACGAGTGACCAAGAGAACATCACCGACTTATATAGCCCGCTGATATAGTTGGTCGGGTGATCACCGAGACCCAGCCCGGTCTGGACGAGCTCGCCGGCTGCCTGGAGCGGCTGGTCGGCTGGCTGCGGCGCAGCACCGCGATCCCCGGCTACAGCGTGACCAGCCGGCTCACGCTCACCAGGCTGTACGGCGACGGCCCGGCCCGCATCTCCGACCTCGCCCGGCTCGAGGGCGTCACCCAGCCCGCGATGACCGGCCTGGTCAACCGGCTGGAGGGGGAGGGCCTGGTGACCCGGTCGGCCGACCCGACCGACGCGAGGGCCGCGCTCGTCACGCTCACCGACGCCGGGCGCGCGTTCGTCGAGGCCCGCCGGGCCGAGCGGGTCCGGGTGCTCTCCGCCCGGGTCGAGCGGCTTCCGGATGCCGACCGGCGGGCGATCCTCGCCGCCCTGCCGGCCCTGGACCGGCTCTCGAACCTGCCCGACCCGGCCTGACCCGGCCCGACCGGCCTGACCCGGCCTGACCCGGCCTGACCCGGCCTGACCGCAGACCCGTTCCGCGTACGACCCTGGAGAACCCAGACACGATGTCCGCACACCCCACCTCGACCAGCCCGTTCCGCCAGCCGCGCGCGGTCTACGCCGTCGCGTTCGCCTGCGTGGTGTCCTTCATGGGCATCGGCCTGGTCGACCCGATCCTGCCGGCGCTGGCCGAGCAGCTGCACGCCTCCCGGGCCCAGGTCTCCCTGCTGTTCACCAGCTACCTGGTGGTGACCGCGGTGGCGATGCTGGTCACCGGCTGGGTGTCCAGCCGGATCGGCGCCAAGCGGACGCTCATCGTCGGGCTGGCGCTGATCGTCGCGTTCTCGCTGGCCGCGGCCAGCTCGGACACGATCAGCCAGATCGTCGGCTTCCGGGCCGGCTGGGGGCTCGGCAACGCGCTGTTCATCGCGACCTCGCTGGCGGTCATCGTGGCCTCGTCCAGCGGCGGGTTCGCCGGCGCGATCGTGCTCTACGAGACCGCGCTCGGCGTCGGCATCGCCGCCGGACCGCTCGTCGGCGGCCTGCTCGGCAGCGTCTCCTGGCGCGGCCCGTTCTTCGGCGTCGCGGTGCTGATGGCGATCGCGCTGACCGCGACGCTGGTGCTGCTGCCGGCGACCCCGCGCCCGGCGCACCGCTCGTCGATCGCGGCGCCGATCCTCGCGCTCAAGCACCGCTCGCTGGCGACGATGGGCCTGACCGGGCTGTTCTACAACTGGGGGTTCTTCACCCTGCTGGCGTTCTCGCCGTTTCTCATGGGCCTGGACGCCATCCAGCTCGGGCTGGTGTTCTGCGGCTGGGGCGTGCTGGTGGCGGTCTTCTCGGTGTTCGGCGCGCCGCGGCTGCAGGCCCGCTTCGGCACCGCCCGCACGCTGTACGTGAACTTCGTGCTGCTGGCGCTCGACCTCGCCCTGATCGCCACGTTCACCACCAACCGGGTGGTCGTCATCGTCGCCGTGATCGTCGCCGGCGTCTTCCTCGGCATCAACAACACGCTGGTCACCCAGGCGGTGATGATGGTCTCGCCGGTGGAGCGGCCGGTGGCCTCGGCGACGTACGGGTTCGTGCGGTTCATCGGCGGCGGCATCGCGCCGTACGCGGCCGGCAAGCTGGCCGAGCGGTTCACCGACTCGGTGCCGTTCTGGGTGGGGGCCGCGGCGATGCTGGTCGCGCTGGCGATCTTCGCCACCGGCCGCCGGATGATCGACTCCGCCGACGCGCGGATGGCGGCCGACGCGGCCGGCCCGGACCGCGCCGCCGAGCAGCGGGAGCTCGAGGGTGCCGAGGGGCTGGAGTCGTTCGGCGGCGGGGAGACCGCCGAGGACAGCTGGGAGCCGGCCCGCTCCTGACCGCTCGGCCGGGCAACGGCCGGCGGCTCCCGAGGGAAGAGGGAGCCGCCGGCCGTCCGTGCGGGCCGGACTGTGTGGGGGACGGCCGCGGCCGCTGCTCCGCGGCCGTCCCCCGGCTCAGCGGACCAGCCGCAGCGGCTGGTATTCCTCGAACTGCGCCGGCTCCGGGATCGTCACCCGGACCGGTGCCGGGACCGGCTCGTTGAGCAGCGTCCGGCAGGCGACGGTGAAGGCGCGCGGTGCGTTCACCGCGACCACCCCGGCCAGCCGGCCGTCCTCGACGTAGTCGGCGACCACGCCGGCCCGGGCGGTGTCCCGGCGCCGCGGCCGGAGCTCGGTCACGTGCACGTCGGCCTGGTCGGACAGCCGGCCGCAGACCTCGATGCGCAGCCCGTTCTGGTCGGACCAGAACCGCGGCAGCAGGCTCACCGGCGGCGCGTAGTCGCCGGTGAGCAGCGTCCGGGCGGCGGCCCGACCCTGCTCCACCGCCATGATCCACTGGCCGACCCGGCGCGGCGCGTCGGTGCCGTGCCGCCGGTCCGGCCAGCGGGCCACCGACCCGGCCGCGACGACCCCGTCCAGCCCGACCACCCGCAGCGACGCGTCGCAGAGCACACCGTCGGAGGTGTCGGCCGGAGTGCCCGCCAGCCAGTCGACGTCCGGCTTCTCGCCCGCGGTGACCACGACAAGGTCGGCCGACACGGTCTCGCCGGAGTCGAGCAGCAGCCGCCACCCGGTGCGCCGGGGCTCGGCGTCGGCCACCTTGCGGCCGAGCCTGAGGTCGAGCCCGGAGCCAAGGTGGGCGGCGGTGATCAGGGCGCCGATCGGCTCGCCGACCGAGCGCGGCATGAGGAAGCGCTGGGAGTTGACCAGCACCGCCGAGCGGGCCATCGCGGTCACCGCGCAGGCGACCTCGCAGCCGGTCAGCCCGCCGCCGACGATGGCGACCCGGCCGGCGCCGGACAGCGCCGACCGCAGCGCCCGGGCGTCGGCCAGGTCGTGCAGCATGTGCAGGCCGGGGCCGGCCGGCCAGCCCCGCGGCAGGGTGGCCCTGGTGCCGCTGGCGACGACCAGGCCGTCGTACGCGAGGGTCTCGCCGGTGTCGAGCAGCAGCCGGCGCCCGTACGGGTCGGTGTCGACGACGCGGGTGCCGGTCCGCCAGCTCACCTGGGGGTGGCCGCGCAGGTCGAGGATCGTGTCCTTCGGCTTCTGCTGCCCGTTGAGCAGGCCCTTGGAGCAGGCGGTCCGGTCGTACGGGCGGACCGGCTCGGCCCCGATCGCGACCAGCTCGCCGGCGAAACCGAGCCGGCGCAGCTCGCCGGCCGCGCTCCAGCCGGCCGCGCCGGTGCCGACCACGACGATCCGGTCGCGCGGCCCGAACGCGGGACCGCCGACGGAACGAAGCATGCTCACGACCGGCCTCCCGCGATGCCGCGAAGTCGGGGCAGATGGTGCCGCCCGGTGTCCTGGAGCTGGTCCGGCGCCGGCAGCGGGTCCTCCGGCGGCGGGTCGGCCGCGGTGCGGCGACCGACCGACCGGAGCCCCGGCTGCGGGGTGCGGGCCGGCGGGCCCGGCCACCGGCCGCAGTCCCGGCTGCGGACCGGTGTGCCCGTTCGCCGGCGCGGAACCGACCGGCGGCAGTGCCGGCTGCGGACCGGTGTGCCCGTTCGCCGGCACCGAACCGACCGGCGGCAGCGATCCGGTGTGCGGCCCGGTTCCCACGGCCGGCAACGACCCGCTGGCCGGCGGTCGGCCGGGGCCGGCGTGCCCGTTGGCCCCGACCGGTCGCAGTCCCGGCTGTGGCCCGGTGTGCGGGTTCACGGCCGCCGGCGGATACGGACCGGGGGTCCGCGGCCGGCACCCGCGAGCCGGTGGCCGTGACCCGGGGTGCGGGCCGGTGCCGACCCGCGGGAACGAGCCGGAGTCGGCGGCCGTGACCCGGGGTTGCGGGCCGGTGCCGACCCGCGGGAACGAGCCGGTGTCCGTCGCCGGGAGCCGGGGGTGGGACCCGGTGCCGGGGTCGACCGCCGCGGCCATCCGGGCGAGCGAGCCGGCGTGCGGGTCCGCCACCGCCGGCTGCGACCCGGTGTGCGGCGTCAGCGCGCTGGCCAGCGGCGCCACCGTCGAGATGTCCGCGCCCGGCTGGGAGACCACGACCGTGGCCGGCAGCCGGCCGAGCTTGATCGCCCGGGCCGGGCACACGACCGCCGCCCGCATCGCCGCCTCGGCCTGGTCGCTCGGCACCACCGACCGGTACGCCAGCCGCTGGTCGCTGCGCAGCGTGAAGATCCCGGGCGCCTCCTGCTCGCAGAAGCCGAACGACCCGCACTTGCCCGGGTCGACCGCGACCGTGACCTCCTCGGCCCGGTGCCGCGGCGAGAGCCGGTCCAGCACCGCCCGCGGCATCCGCGCGATCGGCGCCACGGTGGAGATCCCGGCGAGCACGACCACCGCCCAGGAGGCGGCGATCGCCGTCCGCACCGGCGACGGGTACAGCTCGCTACCGGAGATGAGCAGGTGCGCGGCCACCATCGTGAAGGACAGGTAGCCGAGCGAGTGCAGCGCCCGCCAGCGCGCGTACCCGAGCCTGCGCTGGACGAGCACCGACAGCGCGGTGGCGATCATCAGCTCCAGCGCGAGCACGCCGAGCCCGACGCCGATCGGGTCGGCCCGGTCGATGAACGGCACGACGACGTCGATCGCCCGTGACCTTGCCGTACGGCGCGGCCATCTGCACCAGGCCGTGCACGACGCCGAGCGTCAGCCCGAGCAGGATCAGGTGCATGTGGATGCCGTGCACCGTCTGGTGCCGCAGCCGCGAGGTGGCCCAGCCGCTGCGGAGCACGGTGCCCCAGAGCGTGCCGGCCCACAGCGCGGCGTACGAGATGAAACCGATCGGTGGCGGCTACGAGGTGCACGCTGTCCTGTGCTGTCCGCAGCATGGAAGCGGGAATCTCCTTACCGGGGTGCAAGCTGAATTCACGCTGATTTCGAGGAATTGTTTCGGCGTTACGGCGTACCACCGCGGGCGCCCGCGGTGGTACGCCGCCTGTGCCGCGACGCACCGCGACACAAGTTCAGCGCGCTAGAAGCGCACCCCCCGGTTGATCATGGTGGCGACCATGCGTATCAGCCGCGTTCGGCATGACGCTCGTCGAAGTCGTCGTGGTCGGTCGAGGGCTTGCGCAGCTGCTCCGGGAAGGAGTCCACCGCGTACGAGTCGCCTGCCGGCACCCGGTAGCTCAGCGTGATCCGCAGCTGCGGGATGGCCTTGAAGCCCTCCGGGCAGGCGCCCGTGGTCGCGTCGGCGAACGCGACGTGCGTGCGGTGGTTCGCACTGTCGAGGTCGGTGCCGTTCCAGCAGCCGGCGAAGTCGTGCACCCGCTGGACGAGCTGCCCGCGCGGGCACAGCACATACTGCGTGGCGCTGAACCGGTTGGTGGTGCCGGAGCAGGTCCAGTGGGCCCTGGAGTTCGCCGGCCCGTTGGTGATGGTCTTCGCGTCGCCGGTGACGATCCGCAGGAACCGCGGCATGGCAACGACCTTGGCCTGCGCGTTGCCCCGGAACTGGATCGACACCGCGCTCGGCGTGATGATCGTGCCGAGGTTGCCGTCGGCCCCGCCGCCGGGCTGGTCGGCGTCGTCGCCCTCGGTGGTGATGTCCCGGATGACCGGCCAGAAGTACGTGGACTTGTCACCGAACCGGCAGGTGGTCCCGGCCGCGGCCAGCGACTCGTTGGTCGAGTTGCCGTCGGTGGACGTGTTGCCGACGTAGTCGTGCGTGTGGTGGGCGGCGTTGGTGACGCCCGGCGAGGTGATGAAGTTGTCGGAGTTGCGGTGGGAGCCGTCGGCGTTGCGGCCGCACTGCGACGTGAACGTCCCGCGCGAGGCGTTGCGGCCCGGCCGCGGCGCCGGCGCGACGGCCGTGGCGTCCTGGATCCGGACGTAGTCCTCGCTCGTGGGCTTGACGTGCACCGGCTCGGTGCTGGTCTGCACCGTGGCCTGCGGCGGCGGCCGGGTCCTCGGCAGCGGCCGCCAGGCGGATACCGACGCCGGCGGCCCCGCCGATCGCGACCACCGCGAAGACGGCGAGCATCCGCCGTCTTCGGCTGCCTCGCTGTTCCTTGTACGGCACGGGGGGAACTCCTCTCGGTTTCTGTTCTCGGACGGGGCCGTCGTGGGATCAGGCCCAGGACCGGCGCGCGGCTAGGGCGAGGTTGGCGGCGGCGACCAGGACGACGGCGACGATCACCATCTGGGTGGTGATGGGCCCGTGTGCGGTCGGGCGGGGCGAGCACGTCGACCGCGGTGTGCGTGACGAGCCCGGTGCTCTCCAGCAGACTCATGTGCTTCTCGACCACCTCGTTGGCCTCGGTGGCGAAGTCGCGGACCATGGTGTTGCGGGTGCTGTCGCGGACCTGGGCGATGATCTAGAACACAACGCCGTGGGCGGTACGCAGCCGGTTGGCGAAGGTCTCGTCGAAGGCGTGACCGCGCTCCGAGGTCATCTCGTCGAGCCAGCCCTGCTGGGACAGGATCGGCCGGTCGGGCATCGTCACCTGCAGCTTGCGAGCCGCGACCGCGACCTCCGCGTTGAGCCGGCGGTGGTCGGCGGCGAGCACCCGGCCCACTGCCTTGACCCGCTGGTCGGTCGAGTGGGTCTGGGCCATGTCACCGGCCGGTATCTCCCAGAGGCCGGCCAGCTTGACCCGGACCAGCAGGTCCCGGTCGGCCGGCGGTGAGCGGTCCCCAGGAGGTGTCCGTGGCCGGACCGTCGTCGGCGGCGGCCACCCCCGCGGCCAGCGGGCCGGGGACGGCGAGGTGCCCGGCCGGGTGCCCGGTGGCGGCCGCGGGTCTGCCCTGCGCCGGCGTCGACCACCACCCGACGGCGAGCACGGCCAGGACGCCGACGGTCGAGGATCGTCACGGGCCGTTGCCACCGGGCGGCACGGCTCGGCTGCTGCCGCGCGCGGGCAGCAGTGAAAGGTCGGTGCATCCGTTGGCCCTCCGGGTGCATTACTCGTCGATGGTTCAGGGGCAGCCGCCGGGCGAAAGCACGACAGCATTTCTCGAGCGCCGGCGCGTCGGCGCTCGCGGGGCAAGTCGGGTGAATAGCCGCCCAGCGCGGTGCGTCGCACCCGGAAAGCCACCCAGCCCGACGGAAACACGTCCGTCCCCCCTGAGCGGGGAACAACTTGGCAGCACGACGGCAAGGAATCAATACCCCTCACCGAATTCGTAATGGCCAACCCCGGAACGTTACTTAGCCCATCAGGGTGACGGAGGGTGTCCGGCTCCGGCAGGGTTGCTACGGTACCCGGTCTTGATCAGCTCGCCCTCGGACCGACCGCGTAGCGGAGGTGGATCATGTCGCCGGCGAAGCGCTGCTCGTCCAGCAGCCGCAGCCGCAGCCGGAGCCCGTCCGGCAGCCACGGCGTGCCGCCGCCGACGACCACCGGGGCCAGGTAGACCCGGCACTCGTCGACCAGGCCGGCCCGCAGCGCGCTCGCGCCGAGCGTGGCGCCACCGACGCTCAGGTCGGCGTCCGCGGCGTCCTTCAGCGCCCGGACCGCGGCCGGCTCGAACGAGCGCTCCAGCCGGGTCAGCGGGGTCGACACCGCGTCCAGGGTGGCCGAGTAGACGACCTTGTCCGCGGCCCGCCAGAGCTCGCCGTAGTCGCGGACCACCGGCGAGTCGCCCGGATCGGTGCCCAGCGTCTGCCAGCCGGCCATCGCCTCGTACAGCCGGCGGCCGTAGAGGTAGGTGCCCACCGAGCGCTCGGCCGCGTTGATGTGGGCGTGCGCCTCCGCGGACGGCTCGGCCCAGTCGAACCGGCCGTCAGCGTCCACGGTGTAGCCGTCCAGCGAGGCGATGACGGTGTAGAGCAGCGCGGCCACGGGCGACCTCCGGTCAGGGACGGCGATGGGCGACGAGGGGCAGCACCGGCCCGCAGCCGGCGTCGTGCAGCAGAGCCGCGCAGGCGGTCAGCGTCCAGGTGGAGCGGGCGACGTCGTCGACGAGCAGCACCGGACCGCCCGGGACCGTCGCCGGTGACCGCCAGCCCGGCCAGCAGCCCGGCGACCCGGACGCCGGAGGCGACCTCGTCCGGCGGCCGCGGCCCGGTCGCGGCGCAGCACGTCGAGCAGCGGCAGCCGGCCGACCGCGGCCACGTGCTCGGCCATCCCGCGGACCCGGCGCGGCCGCGACCGGCTCGGCACCGGCAGCACCGCCACCGGCCGCTCGTCCCACTCCCGGGCCCACCGGGACAGCACGTCGACCAGCGCGCCGCGCAGCTCCTCGGACGGCACCGCGTCCGGCCCGTCGACCTCGGCGATGAGGTCGCGCCAGGCCGGGTCGTCGGCGAACGCGACCGCCCGCCCGGGCGCGAGCCCGACGATCCGGCCCCGCCGGCCGCCGCCGGCCGGCCACAGCTTGCGCGGCTCCAGCACGTGCCGGCGGCCGCGCAGGTGCCGGCGGGCGGCGAGCACCCGGTCCGGGTCCGGTCCGGCGCCGGGCGGCGGCAGCTCGCCGGTGCAGACCGAGCAGCGCCCGCACGGACCGGCGGACGGGTCGTCCAGCGCCTCGGTCAGCACCTGCATGAGGCAGCGCTCGCCCGCCGCGTATGCCCGCATCAGGTCGGCCTCGGCCCGGCGGGCGGCGACCACCCGACCGTATTTGTCGGCGTCGTAGTCCCAGGGCTGCCCGGTGCCGACCCAGCCGGACCCGACCCGGTCGACCGCACCGTCCACCCGCAGGGTCTTCAGCAGCGCGTCGAGCCGGCCGCGGCGCAGCCCGGTCTCGGCCTCGATCGCCGGCACCGAGACCGGCTCGGCGCCCGGCCCGGTCGGCAGCAGCGCGAGCACCCGGCGGGCGGCGTCGGGGTCGGGGATCGTCGCGGTCGCGAACTAGTCCCAGATCCGCGGGTCGCTCTCGGCCGCCGGCAGCAGCACGCCGACCGCCTCGGCCAGCGCCCGGCCGGCCCGGCCGACCTGCTGGTAGTAGGCCACCGGGGAGTCGGGCGAGCCGACGTGCACGCAGAAGCCGAGGTCGGGCTTGTCGTAGCCCATGCCGAGCGCGGAGGTCGCCACCACCGCCTTGAGCTCGTTGGCCCGCAGCGCCGCCTCGATCCGGGCCCGCTCGTCCGGCTCGGTCTGCCCGGTGTAGGCCGCGACCTGGTGCCCCTGCGCGGCCAGGAACCCGGCCAGCGAGTGGGCCTGGTCGACGGTCAGCGCGTAGACGATGCCGGAGCCGGGCAGCGCGGCCAGCGCGTCGGCGACCCAGGCGAACCGCTCCACCCCGTCCAGCCCGGGCACGACCGACAGCCGCAGCGAGGCGCGGGCCAGCGGACCGCGCAGCACCAGCGTGTCGGCCCCGAGCTGGGCGGCGACGTCGGCGGTGACCCTGGCGTTGGCCGTCGCCGTGGTGGCCAGCACCGGGCTGCCGGGCGCGGTCGCGGCGAGCAGGTGGGTCAGTCGCTGGTAGTCGGGCCGGAAGTCGAAGCCCCAGTCGGAGATGCAGTGCGCCTCGTCGACGACCAGCAGGCCGGTCTTGGCCAGCAGCGGCAGCGCCGTGTCGGCGAACCGCGGGTTGGCCAGCCGCTCGGGGGAGACCAGCAGCACGTCGATCTCGTCGGCGCCGAGCGCGTCGAACGCCGGCTGCCAGTCGTCCACGTTGGCCGAGTTGACCGTGGCCGCCCGCAGCCCGGCCCGCGCCGGCCGCGGCGACCTGGTCGCGCATCAGCGCCAGCAGCGGCGAGATGACCAGCGTCGGACCGCGGCCGGCCTCGCGCAGGGCGGCGGTGGCCGCCCAGTAGACCGCGGACTTGCCCCAGCCGGTGGCCTGGACGAGCAGCACCCGCCGGCCGCCCACCAGCGCGGCCACCGCCTCGACCTGGTCCGGCCGCGGTGTCGCGGCCGGACCGGCCATCGCCGCGAGCACGGCCGCCAGGTGCCGCTCCGCCACCCCGTTTCTGTCCACGGCGACCACTCTGCCAGCCGCCGCCGACAGAACCCGCCGGCTCGGACGGGCCCGTCCGGACCCCGCACCGGATGCAGGGAATCGAGACAGCGGGTCAGAGGTCGGCGACGTCGATGAGGACCTTGCCGGTGACGCGCTGTTCCACCGCGGCATGCGCCTTCGCGGCGTCCGCCAGCGGGAAACGATGGACCGGCAGCCCGGCGCCCGGCCCGATCCGCACCGCGCCGTCCGCGACGGCCGCGTTGATGTCCTCGATCGCGGCGCCCTTCGCGTCGCTCGGCTCGGTGTAGACGAGCACGAACTGCCAGCGCGCGTTCGGTCCCATCATCGGCCGGATCGGGATCGTCACGCTCGCCCCGCCGTCGTCGGCGTAGATCGCGACCGCGCCGTGCATGCCGATGACCTGCGCGTCGATCTCCGCGTTGCGGGCCACCGAGACCTCGACGATCGCGTCGACGCCGTGCGGGACGATCTTGCGTACCTCGGCCGGCACGTCCTGGGTCCGGTAGTTCACGATGTCGTCCGCCCCGGCCGCGGCCGCGAGCTGGGCCTTCTCCGGGCTGCTCACGGTCGTGATGACCCGCGCGTCGGCCCACTTGGCCAGCTGGATCGCCGCGTTGCCGACCGCGCCGGCGCCGCCCTGGACCAGCACGGTCTTGCCGGTCAGCGCGCCCTGGTCGAGCCGGTCGGGCATCGACTCGCCGAGGGTGAGGCAGCGGTGCGCGGTCAGGAACGGCACGCCGAGGCAGGCGCCGAGCTCCAGCGACGCGTTCGCCGGCAGCAGCACGGCCTGGCGCTGCGGCACGACCGTGTACTCCGCGGCCGTCCCCCACGGCCGTTGGTACGCCGCCTCCCAGAGCCACACCCGCTCGCCCAGCACGGCCGGGTCGACGCCGTTGCCGACGGCGTCGACCACCCCGGACCCGTCCTGGTCGGGGATCTGGAAGCCGGCCCGGATCGGGTTGGTGCGCCGGGACTTCCAGTCGGTCGGGTTCACCCCGGAGGCCGCCACCCGGACCCGGATCTCGCCCGGCCCCGGTTCGGGCACCTCCCGGTCGACCAGCTCGAGGACGTCCGGGTCACCGTTGCGCGTGTAGACGACTGCCTGCATGAGCTGGTGCCTACCCCGTCGTACCCGCTCAGCACAACGGCCGACGAGGATCGCGTCATGGACACGTACGTGGTGACCGGTGGCGGGCGCGGGATCGGCCGGGCGATCGTCGAGCGGCTGGCGGCCGGCGGGACGGTCGTGGCGGTCGAGCTCGACCCGGCCGCGCTCGACTGGGTCGACGGGTCGCGGGTCCGCGGCGTGGTCGGCGACGCCGGGGACGAGGCGGTGCTGGCCGAGGCGGCGGACGCGGCCGAGTCGGCCGGCCGGCTGGTCGGCTGGGTCAACAACGCGGCGGTCTTCCGGGACGTGCCGATCCCGGCCACGCCGGCGCCCGAGGTGCTGGCGACGATCGAGGGCAGCCTGCGCCCGGCGCTGGCCGGCTGCCTGGTCGCGTCCGGCGGTTCCTGGCGGCGGGCACCGCCGGGGCGATCGTCAACCTGTCCTCGCACCAGGCGGTGCGGCCGGTCCCGGGCTCGCTGGCGTACGCGACCGCGAAGGCGGCGATCGAGGGGCTGACCCGCTCGCTCGCGGTCGAGCACGGTCCGGCCGGGATCCGGGTCAACGCGGTCGCGCCGGGCACGGTCGCCACCGGGCGGTACACCGAGCTGCTGCGGACGGCCGACGCCGGCACCGCGGCCAGGCTGGAGCGGGAGATGGCCGAGCTGCACCCGCTCGGCCGGGTCGCCCGGCCGGACGAGATGGCCACGGCGGTGGCGTTCCTGCTCTCCGGTGCGGCCAGCTTCCTCACCGGGGCGACGCTGCCGATGGACGGCGGCCGGACGATCCTCGGCCGCGAGCCGGAAGCCCAGGCCCCGCTCAGACCATGAACTGGTCGTGCTGCCGGTAGAACTCGGTGATCTCCTGCTGGCTCGGCTGCCGGCCGGAGGCGGCCAGCTCGGCCAGGCCCTCGAAGTACGCCTCCCGCGGCGCGCCGGGGGTGAACAGCAGCAGCATCGAGGCCGGCTGCGCCGGAGTCGTTGCGGAACGCGTGGATGCCGCCGGGCGGGACGAAGTGGTAGTCGCCGGCGGTGGCGTCGGTCCACTGCTGCCCCGTCGTACAGCCGGACGGTGCCGGACAGCACGTAGAACGACTCGGTGATCGAGCGGTGGAAGTGCGGCGCCGGGCCGCTGGGCGGGCCGGCCATCTCCCAGCGGTAGAGCCCGAAGTCGCCGCCGGTGCTGGCACCGGTCGCCAGGTAGTGCACGTTCGTCGCCGGCAGGATCAGCTCGGGCAGCGCACCGGCCGGCCGGGCGGTCGCGCTGGTCTCACCGGTGTCGCCGAGGTAGCGCGGTTCTGGGTACGACATGGCCCGACCCTACGGCCGGGCCGGGCCCGCGCGCATTCTGTATCCACTGTGGACAGTCGCTGCGACACTACCTGGCAGGTAATCGCGCAGCGCCGCACGGACGGTCAGAGTGGTCGCCATCGACACGAGCGAAGGGAGACCGCGATGAGCGACCTGACGGCCACGGTGGACACCTACCTGGCGGCCTGGAACGAGACCGACCCGGTGCGGCGGGCCGACCTGGTCGAGCAGGTCTGGGCGCCGGACGGCACGCTGACCGACCCGCCGCTGGCCGCGTCCGGGCACGCCGGGATCAGCGACATGCACGCCGCGCTGCAGGGCCAGTTCCCGGGCCACCGGTTCCGCCGGGCCAGCGCCGTCGACGCCCACCACGACCGGTTCCGGGTCGGCTGGGAGCTGGTCGGCCCGGACGGCGCCGTCGCGCTGGCCGGTACGGACGTGGGCCGGCTCGCCGAGGACGGCCGGCTGCTCAGCATCACCGGCTTCTTCGGCGACCTGCCGGCGGCCTGAGCCGATGACCGCGCTCGCGCCCGGCCGGGCCGCGCCGGGCCCGGCCGGGCGGGATACCGTGCGCTGGGTGGGTGGGCGAACCGCGGACCGGCCGGCGTTCGGCGCGCTGCTGCGGGAGTGGCGGCAGCGGCGCCGGGTCAGCCAGCTCGACCTGGCGATCTCGGCCGACGTGTCGGCCCGGCACGTCAGCTTCCTGGAGACCGGGCCGGTCCCGGCCGAGCCGGGAGATGGTGCTGCGGCTGGCCGAGCGGCTGGACGTGCCGCTGCGGGACCGCAACCCGCTGCTGCTGGCCGCCGGCTTCGCCCCGTCGTACCCGCGCCGCGCGCTGGACGACCCGGCCCTGACCCCGGTCCGGGAGGCGGTCGACGCGATCCTGGCCGGGTACGAGCCGTACCCGGCGCTGGTCGTCGACCGCGGCTGGAACCTGGTCGCCGCCAACGCCGGCGTCGCCCCGCTCACCGCGGCCGCCGCCGCGCACCTGCGCGAGCCGCCGGTGAACGTGCTGCGGCTCTCGCTGCACCCGGACGGGCTGGCCCCGCACATCGTCAACCTGGCCCAGTGGCGCGGGCACGTGCTCGGCCGGCTGGGCCGGGAGGCCGCGGCGGCCGGCGACGACGGGCTGGCCGAGTTGCTGCGGGAGCTGACCGACTACCCCGGCGGCACCGAGCCGGCCGGCCCCGACCACGCGGTCGCGGTGCCGCTGCGGATCCGGCTCGGCGGCCGGGAGCTGGCCTTCCTCAGCACGGTCACCACGTTCGGCACGGCGCTGGACATCACCGCTGCCGAGCTCAGCATCGAGGCGTTCCTGCCGGCCGACCCGGCCACCGCGGCCGCGTTGCGCGGCTCGCCCGCACCGCCTGGCTAGCGGTCGCTAGTCGACCGGCAGCCGGCCGGACAGCCCGTGCAGCGAGCGGAACGTCGGCACCAGGGCGTCGTACAGGTCGGCGAAGACCGGCCGCAGTGCCGCGTACACGGCCGCGGCGGACGGGTCCGGCCAGACCGTGTCCTCGATCCGGACCAGGTCGGCGGCGACGTCGAGGGAGTCGACCAGACCGAGCGCGTACATGCCGAGCAGCGCCGCGCCGAAGCCTGACCCCTCGTGCCCGGCCGGGAACCGCACGTCCAGGCCGAGCGCGTCGGCGAGGATCTGCCGCCAGAGCGGGCTGCGGGCGAACCCGCCGGTCGCGCGCACCTCGTGTACCTCGTTGCCGGCGGCCCGCATCGACTCGAGCACCAGCGCGAGCTGCAGGCAGACCCCCTCGATCGCGGCCCGGACCAGGTGCTCGCGCCGGTGCTCCCGGGTCAGCCCGACGTACGCCCCGAGCGGCAGGCCGCTCCAGTGCGGCGCCCGCTCGCCCAGCAGGTACGGCAGCATGACCAGGCCGCCGGAGCCGGGCGGCACCCGGCCGGCGAGCTCGAGCAGCGCCTCGGCCGGCTGGTCGCCGAGGTCGGGGGCCAGTGCCCGGCCGGCCCAGTCGAGCACGATGCCGCCGTTGTTGATCGCGCCGCCGACCACCCAGCGGTGCTCGGTCAGCGCGTAGCAGAAGACGCCGCCGAGCGGGTCGACGGCCGGCCGCTCGACGGTCACCCGCAGCGCGCCGCTGGTGCCGATCGAGCAGGCCGCGACGCCGGGGTGCACCGCGCCGAGGCCGAGGTTGGCCAGCGGCCCGTCGCCGGCACCGGCGACCACCGGCGTGGCCGCCGGCAGCCCGAGCCGGTCGGCGACCTCGGCCGACAGGCCGGACAGCACGGTCGTGGTCGGCACCAGCTCCGGCAGCCGCTCCGGCCCGATGCCGGCCAGCTGAGCGCCTCCGGGTCCCAGGACAGCGTGCCGAGGTCGAGCAGCCCGGTGCCGGAGGCGACCGACTGGTCGGTGACCAGCGCGCCGCACAGCCGGGACAGCACGTAGTCCTTGATGCCGGCCCAGCAGGCGACCCGGGCGAACAGCTCCGGCCGCTGCTCGCGGAACCAGACCAGCTTGGGCAGCGGCGCCATCGGGTGCACCGGCGTGCCGGTCCGCCGGTGCAGGGCCAGGCCGCCGGGGGCCGCCCGCAGCCGGTCGGCCTGCGCGGCGGCCCGCGAGTCGGCCCAGGACAGCGACGGGGTGAGCGGGTCCCCGGTCGGCGTCCAGCCCGATCAGCGTGTGCATCGCCGAGCTGAACGACAGCGCGGCCACCGGACCGTCCACTTCGGACACCACCGCGCGGACCGTGTCCAGCACCGCGTCGAGGATCTGCGCCGGGTCCTGCTCGGCCCAGCCCGGGTGCGGCTCGTCCAGCGGGTAGCCGGCCGACGCGGTCGCCAGCTGGCGGCCGCCGGTGTCGAAGGCAACCGCCTTGGTGCTCGTGGTGCCGAGGTCGACCCCGATCACCACCTCGTCGCTGGTCACGGCACCAGCATGCCGTGAACCGAGCCGATCGGCTCAGCCAGCCGGCAGCCGCACGGTGAACGTGGTGCCGGCCGGCGAGCTGGCCACGCCGACCGTGCCGTCGTGCGCGTCCGCCACCGCCGACACGATGGCCAGGCCGAGCCCGGTGCTGCCGGCCGCCCGGGACCGGGAGCCGTCGCCGCGGGCGAACCGCTCGAACACCCGCGGCAGCAGCTCGGCCGGGATGCCCGGCCCGTCGTCGGACACCCGCAACAGGACGGATCCGTCCTCAGTGGACAGTCCGATGGTGACGGTGGTGCCGGCCGGGGTGTGCGCGCGGGCGTTGCCGAGCAGGTTGGCCACGACCTGGTGCAGCCGGTCGGCGTCGCCGACCACCTCGACCGGCTCGGCCGGCAGGTCCAGCAGCCAGGGTGGTCCGAGCCGGCCGCCCGGGCGTCGCTGACCGCGTCGACCACCAGCCGGGTCAGGTCCACCGGCTCGCGGGCCGACCGCCCGGCCGTTGTCCAGCCGGGCCAGCAGCAGCAGGTCCTCGACCAGGCCGGTCATCCGGGTGCTCTCCGACTCGACCCGGCCCAGCGCGTACGCGACGTCGGCCGGCACCGGCTCGTGCCCGCGGCGGGACAGCTCGGCGTACCCGCGGATCGAGGCCAGCGGGGTGCGCAGCTCGTGGCTGGCGTCGGCGACGAACTGGCGGACCCGGGTCTCGCTCTCCTGCCGGGCGGTCAGCGCGGCCGAGACGTGCCCGAGCATCCGGTTCAGCGCGGCGCCGACCTGGCCGACCTCGGTGCGCGGGTCGGTGTCGGCGTCCGGCACCCGCTCGGACAGCTCGACCGTGCCGCGGTGCAGCGGCAGCTCGGAGACCCTGGTCGCGGTGGCGGCGACCCGGCGCAGCGGGCGCAGGGTCAGCCGGACGATCAGCGCGCCGGCGATGCCGGCCAGCAGCAGGCCGCCGGCGGCGACCGCGGTGATGATCACCGTCAGCCGGGTCACCGTCTCGTGCACCCCGGACAGCGGCAGCCCGGCGACCGAGACGTCCCCGTCCGGTGTCCGGACCGCGCGCAGCCGGTAGTCGCCCAGGTCGCCGCCGAGGTCGCGGGTGTACGCGCGGCCGTCCACCGGCAGCGCCCGCAGCACCTGCTGCTGCGCGCCGGTCAGCTGCGTGTACGTCGACCCGCTGATCACGCCGGCCGGGTCGAGCGTCCCGCTCGCTGATCCGCGCGTTCAGCGTGCCGTCGGCCAGCCCCGGCGGCGGCGTCCGGCGCTGCGGCGGCGGGTGGTCGTCGCCGTCGCCAGGACCGCCGCCGAGCCGGGCGCTCGCGGTCGCGAGCTGGCCGTCGAGCCGGTCGGTCAGGAACGAGTTCAGCGCCAGCACGCTGACCACCCCGACGACGACGCAGACGGCCGCCAGCAGGGCCAGCAGTGCGGCCAGCAGGCGCGTGCGCAGCGTCACCGTCGGATGATGCGCTCAGCCGGCCGGGCGGAGCACGTACCCCACGCCGCGGACGGTGTGGATCATCGGCTCCCGGCCGGCGTCGATCTTCTTGCGCAGGTACGACACGTACAGCTCGACGACGTTGGCCTGGCCGCCGAAGTCGTACGACCAGACCCGGTCGAGGATCTGCGCCTTGGACAGCACCTGGCGCGGGTTGCGCATGAGGAACCGGAGCAGCTCGAACTCGGTCGCGGTCAGCGTGATCAGCGTGCCGGCCCTGGTCACCTCGCGCCCGTCCTCGTCCATCACCAGGTCGCCGACGACCAGCTCCCCGGACGAGCGGATCGCGGTGGCGCCGGAGCGGCGCAGCAGCGCCCGCAGCCGGGCGACGACCTCCTCCAGGCTGAACGGCTTGGTCACGTAGTCGTCCCCGCCGACGGTGAGCCCGGCGACCCGGTCGTCGACGGCGTCCTTCGCGGTGAGGAACACGACCGGCACGTCGTGGTTGTCGGCGCGGATCCGGCGCAGCACGGACAGCCCGTCGAGGTCGGGCAGCATCACGTCCAGCAGGATGACGTCCGGCCGGAACTGGCGGGCCGCGGTCACGGCGTGCGCGCCGTCGGCGGCCGTGCGCACCTCCCAGCCCTCGTAGCGCAGGGCCATCGACAGCAGGTCGGTGAGCGCCGGCTCGTCGTCCACCACCAGGGCGCGGATCGGGGTGCCGTCGGGGCGGCGCAACGCCGGCCGGTCGGCGGTCTCGCTGGTCGTCGTCATGCCGGTCACCTTCGGCCATCGGCATGTAGGTCACCTGTACGCCGCCTGTGCGCTCCCTGTGCGCGCCCGGCCGGTGGCTGAGGGGCGGCCGGCCGGCCGTGACATTGTGAGTACATGGCTGACACCGCCGCCCGATTCCACGCGCTCGCCGAGGACGCGGTCGAGGACCTGCTCCGGCTGGACCCCGAGTGGGCCACCGACCTGGGTGACCACCGGTTCGACGACCAGCTGACCGACATGAGCGAGGACGGCCTGGCCGGTGCCGCCGCCACCCTGGCCGACCACCGCGACGAGCTGGACAGCCTGGACGCGGCCGAGCTGGAGCCGGCCGACGCGGTCGACGCCCAGATCCTGCGGTCCGGACTGGACCGCCGGTTGTTCGGGCTGCAGCAGCTGCGCGAGCACGCCTGGAACCCGCTGCCCTGGCTGCCCGGCGAGGCGATCTACCTGCTGCTGTCCCGGGACACCGGGCCGGTGGAGGACCGGCTGCGCGCGCTCGGCGGGCGGCTGGAGGCGGTGCCCGAGCGGCTGGCCACCGCGCGGGCGACGCTGCGGGACATGCCGCGGGTGCACGTCGAGACCGCGCTGACCCAGATCTCCGGGCTGATCAGCATGCTGCGGGAGCAGATCCCGCCGCTGGCCGGCACCGCGCCGCGGACGTTCCTGTCGGTCGAGCCGATGCGGACCGCGGCCGAGGACGCGCTGGTCGAGCACCGCGACTGGCTGCTCGAGCAGCTCGACGGCGCGCACGGCGACCCGCGCCTCGGACCGAGCCTGTTCGCGGCCAAGCTGCACCTGTTCCTCGACGCGGACCTGCCCGCCGACCAGATCGCGGCGGCCGCCCGGGAGCACCTGGACCGGGTCACCGACGAGCTGACCGAGCTCGCCGTCGGCTGGGTCGGCCCGGGCGACGACGCGGTCCGCCGGGCGCTGGACCGGGCCGCGGCCGAGGCGCCGGACGACCGCACGATCGTGTCGGTGGCCAGGCGCTGGCTGACCGAGGCGACCGAGCTGGTCACCAGCAGCGGCGTGGTCCGGGTGCCGGACGACCCGATGGAGATCGAGGTGATGCCGGAGCTGCGGCGCGGCGTCGCGGTGGCGTACTGCGACGCGCCCGGGCCGCTGGAGGAGGGCGGGGTCACCCGGTTCGCGATCAGCCCGACGCCGGCCGGCTGGTCGCCGGAGCGGGTCGCCTCGTTCTACCGCGAGTACAACACCGCGATGATGGCCAACCTCACCGTGCACGAGGCGATGCCGGGGCACATGGTCCAGCTCGCCCACGCCCGCCGCTACCGCGGTGCGACCAAGGTCAGGCAGGTGCTCGCCAGCGGCTCGTTCATCGAGGGCTGGGGCGTGCACGCGGAGGAGATCATGGCCAGGCTCGGGTACGGCGGCGTGCCGGTCCGGCTGCAGCAGCTGAAGACCAGGCTGCGTACGACGATCAACGCGCTGATCGACGCCGGCGTGCACGCGGGCGGGATGACCGAGGCCGAGGCGATCGAGCTGATGACCGTGCGCGGCTTCCAGGAGGAGGGCGAGGCGGTCGGCAAGTGGCGGCGGGTCCTGCTCACCAGCGCCCAGCTGTCCACGTACTTCGTCGGCTACCTGGAGCTGGCCCCGACGCTCGCCGGCCGGACCCGGTACGACGACGTGCTCGCGCACGGCAGCCCGCCGCCGCGGCACCTGCCGACCCTGCTCGCGGCGGCCGACGCCGGCGCGGGGAACCGCGACTGACGGCCGGGCGTCCGACCGGCATGCGCCGCCTCGCCGCCGCGATCGTGCTCGCCGCGCTGCCGCTGGCCGCCTGCTCGACCGGCAGCGGCGGTGGTGTGGCTCCGGCGGCCCGACGGCGACCGGGACCTCGCCGGCGCCGGTCGTGTCGCTGCAGCGGTTCGGCGGCATCGGCGGCAACCGGGACGAGCTCACCGTGCAGCCGGACGGCAGCTGGCGGCGGACCGCGCGGGTCGGCGGCACGACCACCGGCACGCTGAGCGCGGACGGGCGCGACCAGCTGAGCCGGATGGCCGCCGAGCCGACGCTGCGGGGCGAGGCCACCCGCACGGTGCCGGAGTCCGACTGCGCCGACGCGTTCGACTACTCGCTCACCGTCGGCGCCACCCGGATCGCCTGGCGGGACTGCGGCTCGGCAACGACACTCCCGGCGAGTGCGAGCCGTATCGCACGGTTCCTGCTGGAAAGTACCAACTCCAAGTAGTGTCATAGCCACAAACTGTCACCCACACAGCGGATTCCCGGGCATCGGTGCGGCTGCCACATTTGCGCCACCGCATCCCTTGTTGCTCGGCCGAAAGGCCGAGCCCGCTCCCGGGAAGGGAGTACCGCAGTGAGACGTGCCATCACCCTGGGCGCGGTGGCCGCGGTCACGATCGCCGTGTCCGCCGCAGTCGCCACCGGAACCGCGCAGGCCGCACCCGCGCCCGCGCCGGCCGCCAGCCCCGCCACCCTCGCGGCCGGCGGCGCCGCCGCCCTCGTCGCCGCACGACCGGCACAGCTGCACCCGTCCGCCCGCGACCGCTTCGCCGCCGGCCCCGTGATCACCTCCAAGCAGGGCCTGCAGTACGTGCCGTACCAGCGCACGTACCAGGGCCTGCGGGTCTACGGCGGCGACTTCGTCGTGGTCACCGACAAGGCCGGCCAGGTGCTGTCCACCGAGGTGGCCCAGACCAAGCCGATCGCGCTGGCCAGCCTCACCCCGGCCGTGCCGGCCGCGACCGCCGCGGCGACCGCCACGCGCGGCGTCGACGGCCGCCACGATCGACGGCGTCAGCGCCAACGACACGATCGTGTACGGGCTGGACACGCCGCGGCTGGCGTACGAGACCGTGGTCGCCGGGCACACCGGCCAGCGGCCGAGCCGGCTGCACGTGTTCACCGACGCGACCACCGGCAAGGTCATCGACTCCTACGACGAGGTCGTCCGACGGCACCGGCAACGGCGCCATCTACGGCACCGTGAACATCGCCACCAGCGGCTCCGGCACGTCGTTCTCGATGACCGACCCGACCAGGACCGGCATCTCCTGCCGCAACATCACCACCCGCGCGGTGCTCACCGGCACCGACGACGTGTGGGGCAACGGCGTCGGCACCAACCTCGAGACCGGATGCGTGGACGCGCTGTTCACCGTGCAGCGCGAGTGGGACATGTTCGGCGCCTGGTTCGGTCGCAACGGGATCACCGGCACCGGCCGCGGCTTCCCGATCGACATGGGCCTCAACGACGAGAACGCGTTCTGGGACGGCAGCCGGGTCGCGGTCGGCCACAACACCGCCGGCGCCTGGATCGGCTCCTTCGACGTGGTCGGGCACGAGTTCGGGCACGCGCTGGACTCCAACACCCCGGGCGGCACGTCGGGCAACGGCGTCTCCGAGGCGACCGGCGACATCATGGGCACGGCGCTGGAGTTCTTCGCCGACAACGCCAACGACCCGCCGGACTTCACCATCGGCGAGGAGGTCAACCTGGTCGGCTCCGGCCCGATCCGGGTGATGTACAACCCGTCCCTGGTCGGCGACCCCAACTGCTTCTCCGCCTCGATCCCGACGGCCGAGACGCACGCCGCCGCCGGTCCGTTCGACCACTGGTTCACGCTGGTGGCCAAGGGCAGCGCGGCCGCCGGCGGGCAGCCGGCCAGCCCGACCTGCAACGGCTCGACGGTGACCGGCATCGGCACCCAGACCGCGGCGACGATCTTCTACAACGCGATGCTGTCGAAGACCGCCGGCATGACCTACCAGCGCTACCGGACCGCGACGCTGAACGCGGCCAAGAACCTGTTCCCGGCCTCCTGCACCAACTTCACCGCGGTCAAGGCGGCCTGGGACGCGGTCTCGCGTGCCGGCGCAGGCGGCCGACCCGACCTGCACGGTCGGCGGCGGCACGGTGACCGTCACCAACCCGGGTGCCAGGTCGGGCACGGTCGGCACCGCGATCACGCCGTTCACGCTGACCGCGTCGCCGGCCGGGACGTACACCTGGTCCGCGAGCGGGCTGCCGCCGGGCGTGACGATCGGCTCCGGCACCGGCACCGTGTCCGGCACCCCGACCGCGGCCGGCACGTTCACGGTGACGGCCACCGCGACCGGCGCGGCCGGGTCCGGCTCGACGTCGTTCACGTTCACGGTCGCCGGGGCCGGCGGGACCTGCGCCAGCCCGGGCCAGAAGCTCGGCAACCCCGGCTTCGAGACCGGGTCGGCGCCGTGGACCGCCACCGCCGGCGTGATCGGCGCGAACACCGGCACCGGGGCACCGCGCACCGGCACCAGGGACGCGTGGCTGGACGGGTACGGCGTCACGCACACCGACACGCTGACCCAGTCGGTGAGCATCCCGGCCGGCTGCACGGCCTCGACGCTGAGCTTCTTCCTGAAGATCGTCAGCAGCGAGACCACCACGACGACCGCGTTCGACCGGCTGACCGTCCAGGTCGGCACGACGACGCTGGCGACGTTCTCCAACCTCAACGAGGGGACCGGCACGTACGCGCAGCGGTCGTTCACCGTGGGCTCGTTCGCCGGGCAGACCGTGACCCTGCGGTTCACCGGCACCGAGGACGCCAGCCTGCAGACCTCGTTCGTCATCGACGACACCGCGCTGACCGCGGGCTGACCTGACCGGCGGGGCGTCGGTCCACAGTGGACCGGCGCCCCTCCGCGTCAGCGCCAGCCGGCCGGCTCGATCGCGACGGCGTCCCGGCCGATGTCGGCGACCGTCGGGCGGCCGGACAGCAGCATGCACTCCTCCAGCTGGTCGCGCAGCTGCCGCAGCACCTCGTACACGCCCTGCCGGCCGGCGGCGGCCAGGCCCCACAGCACCGGGCGGCCGATCAGCACCGCGCGGGCGCCGAGCGCGAGCGCCGCGAACACGTCCGAGCCGCGGCGCACGCCGCCGTCCACCAGCACCGGCATCGACTCCGGCACCGCGGCCACCACCTCGGGCAGCGCGGCCAGGCTCGGCACCGCGGCGTCCAGCTGCCGGCCGCCGTGGTTGGACACGACCAGCCCGTCGACCCCGTGCTCGGCCGCCAGCCGGGCGTCCTCGCCGGTGAGCACGCCCTTGAGCAGCAGCGGCAGGCTGGTCCTGGCCCGCAGCCAGGGCAGGTCGGCCCAGGTGATCGCCTGGTCGTACCGTTCCCTCGAGTGCTGCTGGATCGCCGACCGGCCGCTGGCCGCGGTGTGCGCGGTGCCCATCAGCGCCTGCGGCAGGTTCACCGCGCGCACGTCGTCGGGCAGCGTGAACGACGAGCCGAGGTCGCGCGGGCGGGTGGCGACGTGCGGCGTGTCCACGGTGAGCACGACCGCGCCGACGCCGGCCTGCTCGGCCCGGGCCAGCACGTCCGCGAGCGTGTCCCGGTCGCGCAGGTAGTAGACCTGCAGCCAGCACGGGCCGGCGGTGGCCCCGGCCATCTCGGCGAACGTCCGGCTGGCGAACATGCTGGCGCAGAACATGGTGCCCAGCTCGCCGGCCGCGGCGGCCGAGGCGATCTCGCCGTCCGGGTGCGCCAGCCGGTGGTACGCCATCGGCGCCACCCCGAACGGGACCGCCCAGTCCGCGCCGAGCACCGAGGTGCGCAGCGAGATCGCATCGACGTCGACCAGCACCCGCGGCCGGAGCGCGACCTTCTCGTACGCGGCCCGGTTGGCCCGCAGGGTGCGCTCGGCGCCCGAGCCGCCCTGGACGAAGCCCCAGACGTCCGGCGGCAGCACCGCCCTGGCCGCGGCGGCCACGTCGCCGAGGTCGCCGTCGTCCGGTCCGGCCGGCTCCGCCGTGTCGCCGCGCTCGACCCACACCACCGCCATGCCGGCCCTCCCTGTCGCTGCCGTCGCTCCATCATCGCCTTGCCCACCGGTGGTCCGGACCGGACGGTTTGCGACAATGGCGGAGGATGACGATGCCATCCCAGTTCCAGTCGGTGGTCGATGCGCAGATCCGCGCCGCCGAGGCCAGGGGTGCCTTCGACAACCTGCCCGGGGCCGGCAAGCCGATCCCCGGGCTGATGGACCCGGACGACCCGACCTGGTGGATCAAGGGGTTCATCGAGCGGGAGAACGTGCCGACCGAGATGCTGCTGCCGCCGTCGCTGGCGATGCGGCGCGAGATCGAGAAGCTGCCGGAGACCGTCCGGACGCTGCGGACCGAGCAGGCGGTCCGGGAGCACGTCGAGGACCTCAACCACCGGATCCGGCGGTGGATCCAGATCCCGGTGGGCCCGCAGGTCCCGCTCGCCCCGGTCGACGTCGACGAGGTCGTCGCGGCCTGGACCGAGGAACGCCGCCCCGCACCCACGCCGCCGCCCAGGCCGAGCCCCGAGCGCCCCCGCCGCTGGTGGCACCGCCGCCGCCGCACCTAGAACCAGCACGGCACTGTCGTCCGCGCGGGCGGCTGCTGCGTGGGTCGGGTCAGGAGGTGGGGGACTGGCAGGTCATGCAGAGATCGACGGCCGGGAGGATCTCCAGGCGCTCGACCGGGATCGGCGCCGCGCACTGGACGCACGTCCCGTACGCCCCGGAGTCCATCCGCGCCAGCGCCGCCTCGATGCCGGCCAGCGCGACCTGCGCGCCGCGGCGCAGCGTCTCGACGACCTCCTCATGAGCCGGGTCGTCCGGCGAGGCCCTCCGTAAGTCGGCCAGCTGCTCGATCCGGAACCGGCGTTGCTGCAGCAGCGCGGACCGGAGGGCGGGACGATGCCGGTCCAGGTCTTGATCAGGGCCGGGCTGGGCGGCGGACTCGGCTGGGGTCGAGGAACGCACACTCTGTAGACGCCTTGGCCCACCGCCGAGGTTCCGCGCCCACAGCGGGCTCTCAGCGACCTCCGCCCGGCCACGCCCTCATCTCGACGTCCGCCGCGTACGCGAACCGGAACCGGTCGGTGCGGTAGAGCTGCCGGGTCACCGCCAGCAGCTCGCCGGCCTCGCTGCACAGCCGGGACCGGACCATCACCAGCGGCGCTCCCTCGGCGACCTCGAGCAGCCCGCCCTCCGCGCCGGAGGCGAAGGTCACCTCCAGCCGCAGGTCGGCGTGCCGCGGCCGGTGGCCGTGCGCCACCAGCGCCGGCAGCACCCCCTCGCCGGCCACCGCCCGGCGGCTGAGCACCTTCGACAGCGCGGCCGGGAACGCGGCCGACAGCAGCGCGACCGGCTCGCCCTCGACCCGGCCGACCATCCGTACCCGGTGCACCCGGGGCCGGTGCCGGCGCGGCACCAGGTCGGCCTCCTCGGCGTCGGCGGTCGGCCCGACCCCGACCTCGAGCAGCTCGGTCTCGAACTCCTCGGCGCCGATCGCGGTCCCGGTCGCCGCCGCGACCGAGCGCAGGTCCTCCACCATCCGGCGGCGGTTGACGAAGTAGCCGGCGCCCTTGCGCACCGACAGCCGCCCTTCCAGGACGAGCTGGTTGAGCGCCTGCCGGACCACGTGCCGGCTCACGTCGTAGCGCCGCATCAGCTGGCTCTCCGACCAGATCCGCTCGCCGTGGGCCAGGCCGGACTCGTCCACCGCGCGGTCGAGGACACTGCGCAGCTGCAGGTGCAGCGGCACCTCGCCGGCCGACTCCAGGTCGGCGAGCGACTCGACCAGCCCGTCGTCCCGGCTCGGATCCGGTACGGCGACGGCCGCGCCCGCTCGGCGGGCAGGGCGGCTCTGCGTCGTCGTCATCGACTCCAGGCACCTCTTTCGATCATGCTCCCCGGTCCCGGTCGTGAGCGCTCACGTCCGGACGCGCTCATGCGCATGCAGTTGCACGGTGAGTTGCCCGGACCCGTTCAGACCGTGACGGGATCGGCAGGAACGATGTGCGGTCTTCTGTGCCGAAAGTGTGACTACAGGTGGTTCTCCGCGGCAATCCTGCCGCTTCTTTCTCGTGAGGTCTGCCCGATCGGGCAACCCGGACCGGCCGGTTGCCGGGCGTCCGCGGCGGCCTAGTGGGCCGCGCCCCAGGCGGCCAGCCAGTCGAGCATGTCGTAGTCGGACACTGCGCCGGGGGAGGCCACCTTGCCCGGGTCGGCGCCCTGCAGCACGCGCTTCACCGGCACCTCGAGCTTCTTGCCGGTCAGCGTGCGCGGCACCGCGGTCACGGCGACGATCTCGTCCGGCACGTGCCGCGGCGAGAGCTGGCCGCGCAGCGCCGTGCGGATCCGGTCCCGCAGCGCGTCGTCGATCCGGTGGCCCTCGGCGGCCACGACGAACAGCGGCATCAGGTACGACCCGTCCGGTCGCTCGATGCCGATCACCAGGCTGTCGGCCACCTCGGGCAGCTGCTCCACCACCGCGTAGATCTCGGCCGAGCCCATCCGTACGCCCATCCGGTTGAGCGTGGAGTCGGACCGGCCGGAGATCGAGATCGACCGGTCGCTGTGGACGGTGATCCAGTCCCCGTGCCGCCAGACGCCGGGGAAGACGTCGAAGTAGCTGTCGTGGTAGCGCCGGCCGTCCGGGTCGTTGAGGAAGTAGAGCGGCATCGAGGGCAGCGGCTTGGTGACGACCAGCTCGCCCTCCTGCTCGATCACCGGCTTGCCGTCCGGGTCCCAGGCCTCCAGCGCGACGCCGAGCTCGGCCGCGGGGATCCGCCCACCTGCACCGGCAGCAGCGGGTTGGCCCCGACCAGCGCCGAGCAGACGTCGGTGCCGCCGGAGATCGAGTTGAGCTGCGCGGTCGCGCTCACGTGCTCGCTGGTCCAGATCCAGGCGTGGTCGGGCAGCGTCGAGCCGGTCTGCAGGATGCCGCGGATCCGGGACAGGTCGAGGATGTCCTTGGGGGAGGAGCCGGCGTTGCTGCCGGCCATCAGGTAGCCGGCGCCGCAGCCGACCACGTCGGCCCGGGTCAGCTCGGCCACCCGCCAGGCGCCGTCGACGTCCGGCCAGGTGGGGCTGCCGTCGTGGATCACCGGCGCGGCCCCGACCATCAGCCCGCCGACCATGAAGTTCCAGATCATCCAGCTGGTCGAGGTGACGAAGAAGAACCGGTCGCCGCGCTGCACGTCCCCGTGCAGGCTGACCGCCTTGAGCAGCTCCAGCACGATCCCGCCGTGCGAGTGCACGATGCCCTTGGGCGCGCCGGTGGTGCCCGACGACCAGAGCACCCACAGCGGGTCCTCGAACGCGGTGTCGGCGTACTCCAGCGGCGCGTCGGTGCCGACCGCCTCGGCCCAGCCGACGGTCTGCACCGGCAGGTCCCAGTCGGCCGGCACGGTCAGGCTGTCCACGGTGAGCACGGTCCGCACCGAGGGCAGGCCGGCGACCAGCTCGGCCACCGTCGCCCGGCGGTCGTACGGCTTGCCGCCGAACCGGTAGCCGTCGGCGGCGATGAGCACGACCGGCTCGGCCTGGTCGAGGCGGGCGAGCACGCTGGGGGTGCCGAAGTCCGGCGACGCGACCGTCCACACCGCACCGACGGCGGCGGTGGCGAGCAGCGCGACGGTGGCTTCGGCGATGTTGGGCAGGTAGCCGGCGACCCGGTCGCCGGGCCGGACGCCGAGCCGGCGCAGCGTCGCGGCCACCGCGGCGACCTGCCGGCGCAGCTCGCCGTAGGTCACCTCGACCGGGCTGTTGAGCCCGCCCTCGCCCTCGCCGACCAGCACCAGCGCGGTGTCGTCGTCGGCGCCCGGGGACAGGCAGCGCTCGGCGAAGTTGAGCCGCGCGCCGGGGAACCAGATCGCGCCGGGCATCCGGTCGTCGGCCAGCACCGCCTCGTACGAGGACACCGCGTCGAGGCCGAAGTGGTCCCAGACGCTGGCCCAGAAGCCGTCGAGGTCGTCGACGCTCCACTGCCACAGCTCGTCGTACGAGTCGAAGCGGCGGCCGGTGCGCTCCTCGAGCCGGCGCAGGTAGCGGGTGATCTCCGCCCGCTCGAGGCTTTCCGGTGTCGGCACCCACAGCGGCTCGCTCATGCCCTCTTTCTACCGCCTGCCCCAGCACCCGACGCAGCGCCGGCCGGCGAGCCCGCCGCCCCGGAGCGGTGGCGCTCCGGGGCGGCGTGGGTGGGTCAGGTGCCGGCTGAGGGGCGGCCGCGGGCCGGTTCGGCGGCCGGGTCGGTCTCGACCGGTCCGGTCGGGGCCGGTGGCTCGGTCCGGGCCGGGTGCGCGTCGGCGATCGCGGCCGTCACCGGAGTTGCCGCCTCGAGCGCCGCTCCGGCCTCCGCCTGCGCCTCGGCCGCGCGGGCCTCGCTGCCAGACCGGTCGGCCAGCGGTATCTCCGGGAGGAAGAACACGATGACCAGGCCGATCACCATGATCGCCGCGCCCATCAGGAACACCACCGACATCGAGTCGGAGAAGCCGACCTTGAACGGGTGCGCGATCACCGGCGCGAGCCGGGAGATGAACGACGTGTCGTTGAGGTCGGCGTTGCCCTGGCTGGCGGCCTGCAGGGTCGCGGCCTGGTCCGGGTGCGCCGCCAGCGCCGCGGCGAACTGCGGCGTGCTCCGCACCGAGTCGAACGCATGGGCGATCCTGCCGGGCAGCGTGGTCAGCAGCACCGACAGGAACACCGCGGTGCCGAGCGTGCCGCCCATCTGCCGGAAGAACGTCACCGACGAGGTCGCGACGCCGATCTCACGCGGCGAGACCGCGTTCTGGATGGCCAGGATGATCGGCTGCATGTTGCCGCCGAGCCCGAGCCCGACGATCGGCATGATCAGGGCGGTCTTCCAGAGCGGGGTGTCGGCGCCGACCAGCGAGAACAGGAACAGCCCGACGACCATGAGCCCGGTGCCGACGATCGGGAAGATCTTGTAGCGCCCGGTCCGCGAGATCGTCTGGCCGGAGATCACCGAGCCGGCCATGATGCCGAGAACCAGCGGCAGCGTGGAGAGTCCGGCCTGGGTCGGCGTGTAGCCCTTGACGATCTGGAGGTAGAGCGGCAGCACCAGGATCGCGCCGAACATGCCCATGCCGATGATCAGGCTGGACAGGCTGGCCACGCTGAACGTTCGGTTGCGGAACATCCGCAGCGGGATCAGCGCGTCGTCGCCGCACATCCGCTCGGCCAGGTAGAACAGCACCAGACCGACGATCCCGAGGCCGTAGCAGACCAGGCTTCGGCCGGACGACCAGCCCCAGATGCGGCCCTGCTCGGCCACGATCAGCAACGGCACCAGGCCGATGATCAGCGCGACCGCGCCCTGCCAGTCGATCCGGTGGTCGCGGCGGGTGTGCGGGATGTGCAGCACCCGGTTGACCACGACCAGCGCGGCCAGCCCGATCGGCACGTTGATGTAGAAGATCCACCGCCAGCCGGAGATGCCGAGGATGCTGTTCGCGCCGGCGAACAGGCCGCCGAGCACCGGC
Organism: uncultured Actinomycetota bacterium; assembly: GCA_963770145.1. Lineage (GTDB taxonomy): Bacteria > Actinomycetota > Actinomycetes > Mycobacteriales > CADCTP01 > CADCTP01. Next base: position 509,764 of record CAVYOJ010000016.1, read on the forward strand.
CCGAGCACGCTGGACGTGCCGAACACGGCCAGGAAGTAGCCCTGGTAGCGAGCCCGCTGCCGCGGCGGCACGATGTCGCCGATGATCGCCAGCGCCATCGAGAACAGGCCGCCGGCGCCGATGCCCTGGATCGCCCGGAACGCGGCCAGCTCGTACATCGACCGGGACAGGCCGCAGAGCGCGGATCCGGCGATGAAGATCGAGATGGCGAAGAGGAAGAACGGCTTGCGGCCGTAGATGTCGGACAGCTTGCCGTACAGCGGGGTGGAGATCGTCGAGGTGATGAGGAACGCGGTCGTGGCCCAGGCCTGCAGCGAGAAGCCGTTCAGGTCGTCGGCGATCGTCCTGATCGCGGTCGAGACCACGGTCTGGTCCAGGGCAGCCAGGAACATCCCCATCATCAGGCCGATGAGGATCATCACCGTCTGCCGGTGGCTGAAGCCGCCGTCGGTCTGCTCCGACGGAGCGCTTCGGGTGGCCGGGGTGGTCATGCGGGCTCCTGCTCTGTGCCGGCTGGCGGGCCAGCGGCGATGGTTGTCAACGTGCGGGTCAGTGCGGTCCGGGTCGGTGCGGTGCGGGTCAGCGGAGGGCAGTACGCGGTGCCGAGGGCACCGTTGAAACGGCCGAGCAGTCCGGCGAAGGTGTCCAGCTCGGCGTCGGTCCAGCCGGCCACGGCGGCCGCGAGCAGCCCACGGCGCAACGTCCGCACCCGCTCGCAGACTTCCCGGCCGGCGTCGGTGATCGCCAGCAGGCTGGCCCGCCCGTCGGACGGGTCGGGCTCGCGGCGCACCAGCTCGCGCCGGACGAGCTCGGCCACCTGCCGGCTTATCGTGGACGGGTCGGCGTGGCTGAGCTCCGCCAGCGCCCCAGGGCGCTGCGGGCCCTCCATCAACGGAAACAGCAGCAACATCGCCGACCGGTCCGGTCCGAGGCCGGCGCCGCCGTCTCGGGCGGCCGCGGCCTTGAGCGGATGGATGAGCCGCAGCAGCGTGCTCATCTCGGTCGCGAGCTGCTCCTCGGCGGCGGCTCGGTCCATGGTTACCCAGGGTAGAACTGGTTGCATGACTCAACCAACTAAAATGTCTACCAAGTCGCTCGCCGCGGCGTTCGGCGCTCGACGGGCGGGCTGGGCGGGTCGACCGGCTGAGTAGGGTGGCCGGCCGTGACGAGTGCTGATCTCCTCGCGGATGCCTTCGACCGGATCAGGGGCGTGGTCGGCCGCGCCCTCGACGGTCTGACCGACGAGCAGCTCACCGAGCAGGTGGGTCCGGTGGCCAACCCGATCTCCTGGCTGGTCTGGCACCTGACCCGGATCCAGGACGACCACGTGTGCGACGTGGCCGGCATCGAGCAGGCCTGGACCGCGCAGGACTGGTACGAGCGGTTCGGCCTGCCGTTCCCGGTCACCGACCACGGATACGGCCACACCGAGCAGCAGGTCGAGCAGGTGCGGGTGCCCGGCGAGCTGCTGCGGGCCTACCACGACGCGGTCTACACGCGCACGGTCGAGTACGTGAAGACGATCCGGGACGCCGACCTCGACCAGGTCGTCGACACCAACTGGGATCCGCCGGTGACCCTCGGGGTGCGGCTGGTCAGCGTGGTGTCGGACAACCTGCAGCACGCCGGCCAGGCCGCGTACGTCAAAGGCCTGCTGCTCAGCCGCTGACCGGGCCGGCGCGGGCGGGCACACTCACCGCCATGGCCGTGTACGTCTTCGACGTCAACGAGACCCTGTCGGACCTCGCGCCGATGGGCACCCGGTTCGCCGAGGTCGGGCTGTCGCCGACGGCGGCGCAGCTGTGGTTCGCCGCGCTGCTGCGGGACGGGATCGGGGTGGCCGCGGCCGGCGGGCTGGTCCGGTTCGCCGACGCCGCCCGGGGCGTGCTGGCGCCGATGCTTCCCGGCGATCCGGACGCGGTGGAGCACGTCATGGCCGGGTTCCTGGAGCTGCCGGTGCACCCGGACGTGCCGGACGGCGTCCGGGCGTTGCGGGCGGCCGGGCACCGGCTCGCGACCCTGAGCAACGGCGCGGCCGAGGTCGCCGCCGGCCTGCTCGGCCGGGCCGGCGTCCGGGACCAGTTCGAGGCGCTGCTGTCGGTCGAGGACGCCGGCGCCTGGAAGCCGGCCCGGGTGGCGTACCTGTACGCCGCCGACCGGCTCCGGGTCCGGCCGGCCGAGGCGACGCTGGTGGCCGTGCACCCGTGGGACATCGACGGGGCCGCCCGGGCCGGTCTGCGCACCGCCTGGGTCAACCGCTCCGGCGCGGCCTACCCGGCCCACCTCACCTCGCCCGGGCGTACCGTCCGCACCGTCGGCGAGCTTGCGTGAGCCGGCCGGGCGAGCTGGCCCGAGCTACCGCAGCCAGTCGCCCGGGTCGACGTCGGCGATGGTCTGGGAGAACGTCCAGGTGTGCCCGATCGGGTCGGTCGCCGTGTACTGCCGCTCCCCGTACGGGTAGTCGGCCGGCTCGGCGACGATCGTCGCGCCGGCCGCCCGGGCCCGCGCGCAGTGCGCGTCCGCGTCCTCGACCCGGACCATCACGTTCGCCGGCGCGCTCGGGCCGTTGACCAGCACCAGGGAACCCGACCCGTACGAGAGCTGAATGCGGTGCCGGCCGATCGCCAGCCGCTCGAGGAAGCCGAACGCCGACCGCAGCCAGGCGCTCGCCGCCTCCACGTCGGGGCAGTTGAGCACGGGGATCACCGCCGACGGCGGCATCGACCGGTTGTCCAGCATCCGCACATCCTGGCGCACGCGCAGTCGGAGGTGCGCCACCTCTGCCAGGCTCAGGACCGTGGAGATCACGCATCCGGATCAGGAGCTGTTCGACGGGGCCGGGGCGACCAAGCGCGACCTCGTCGACTACCTCGCCGCGGTGGCCGACCGGATCCTGCCCGAGCTGGCCGGGCGCCCGCTGTCGGTGATCCGGGTCCGCCCCGGCCAGGAGCCGTTCATGCAGAAGAACCTGCCGCGGTACGCGCCGGGCTGGATCCGCACGACCACGGTCTGGGCCGAGCGGTCCCGCCGCGAGCTCACCTACGCGCTGTGCGACGACGAGCGGACCCTGCTCTGGTTCGGCAACCAGCGGGCCGTCGAATATCACCCCACGCTGACCCGGGTCGACGAGCCCGACCCGGCGATCACGATGGTGATGGACCTCGACCCGCCGGAGGGTGCCGGGTTCGCGGCGGTGACCGCGGCGGCGCACCTGGTCCACCGGGCGCTGGACGAGGTCGGAATGGCCGGCGCGGTGAAGACCAGCGGGTCCAAGGGCGTGCACGTGATCATCCCGGTCGCCGGCGGGACGCCGCTGGACGAGGTCGCGGCGGCCACCCGGGCGCTGGCCGCCCGGGCCGAGCGGCTCGACCCGGAGCTGGCGACGACCGAGTTCGTCAAGGACCGGCGGGAGGGGAAGGTGTTCCTGGACTCGACCCGGGCCGGCGGCGCGACCGTGGTCGCCGCGTACAGCCCGCGGATCCGGCCGGGCGTGCCGGTCTCGTTCCCGGTTCCCTGGGAGGAGCTGGACGGAATCGATCCGCGTGCGTTCACGGTTGGCACCGCTGTCGAGGCACTGCGGGACCGGCCGGACTGGGCGTCACTGCTGCCGGAGCCGCAGCGGCTCGACGCCGGGCTGGTCGAGGAGGGTCGAGGCATCCCGATCGCCCGGGTGCAGGCCATGCACGAAGGGAAGCGCCGGGCACGAGCCCGGCGCGAGGAGTCCGAAGGGACCTAGGGTGTCGAAGGTCTGGTTCATCACCGGGACGTCGAAGGGCTTCGGCCGGGAGTGGGCGATCGCCGCCCTGGAGCGGGGCGACCGGGTCGCCGCCACCGCCCGCGACGCGGGCACGCTCAAGGACCTGGTCGAGAGGTACGGGGACGCGGTCCTGCCGATCGAGCTCGACGTCACCGACCGGGCGGCGGACTTCGCCGCCGTCGCGCGGGCGCACGACCGCTTCGGGCGGCTCGACGTCGTGGTCAACAACGCCGGCTACGGCCACTTCGGCTTCGTCGAGGAGATCACCGAGGAGGAGGCCCGCGCGCAGCTGGAGACGAACTTCTTCGGCGCGCTGTGGGTCACCCAGGCCGCGCTGCCGTTCCTGCGCGAGCAGCGCAGCGGGCACGTCATCCAGGTGACCTCGATCGGCGGGATCTCCGCGTTCCCCTGGGTCGGGGTCTACCACGCGTCCAAGTGGGCGCTGGAGGGGATCACCCAGACGCTGGCCCAGGAGATGGAGCAGTTCGGCGTGCACGTCACCGCGGTCGAGCCCGGCGCGTACGCGACGGACTGGTCCGGGCCGTCCGGGCGGTTCTCCGACCGGCTGCCGGCGTACGAGGCGTACTACGAGCAGGTCCAGGAGGGGCGCAGGCGGCGAACCGGTGGGCCCGGCGACCCGGCCGCGACCAGGGCGGCGATCCTGGCCGTCGTCGACGCCGAGACGCCGCCCCGGCGGGTCTTCCTCGGTGCCGCTCCGCTCGGCATCGCGACCGCCGACTACGAGTCGCGGCTGGCGACCTGGCGGGAATGGCAGCCGATCTCCGAGACCGCCCAGGGCTGAGCGCCCGACCTGTCCGGGGCGGGGGCGGCGTCGGGTCGGCTCAGCGGGTGAGGCGGCCACCGCGGGAGCCGACGTCGTCGTGGTCGCGCTCCTGGTCGCGCTCGTCGTGGTGGTGCGGGTGGGCGGCGGCCTCCTCGGCCAGCTCCTCCGGTGGCGGCAGCGGCTCGGCGAGCAGCGGCGAGTGCGCCAGCACGTACACCCCGACGCAGACCAGCGCGGCTCCGATGGCCAGCCCGGCCAGCCCGCCGGCGGTGCTCGGCATCGCCTCGTTGAAACCGATCACCGCGAGCACGGTGCCGATCAGCGGGTTGGCGATCGTCATCGCGGTCGCCGCCACCGGCAGCCGGCCCGAGGTGAACGCGAGCTGCTGCAGGATGACGCCGGTCGCCGTCCCGAGCGCTAATGCGTATCCAGGCCAGTCGGTCGCGGTGTAGACCACTCCGTGTTTGACCAGGTCGTCGGAGGTGAGCTTGATCATGCTCGCGGTGGCCGCCAGGGAGACCCCGGCCGCGCTCGCCAGCAGCGTGGCCCTGATCGGGCCGCTGCGCAGCGCACCGGCCAGCGCGAGGAGCACGACCAGGCCGGCCAGCGCGAACAGCAGGAGCAGCAGCCGGCCCCGGTGCGCCCCGGTCGCGCTGCCCGGCGGCACTCCGCGGACGGCGAGGAAGACCGCCAGCCCGACCGCGATCGTCCCGGCGCCGAGCCAGTCCCGCAGCCGCGGCCGCACCGACGAGCCGATCCCGGCCAGCGGCAAGGTGAAGATCAGCGTGGTGACCTGCAGCGACTGCACCACCGACACCGAGCCGAGGTTGAGCGCCGCGGCCTGCACGAAGAAGGCCGTCGTGCCGAGCGCCCAGCCCAGGAACCAGACCCGCTCCCTGGCCATCCGCCGCAGCGCACGCCCGGCCGCGCCGGCCTCGGCCAGCAGCCGGGCCGAGCGGTCCTCGGCGTCCATGTCGACGGTCTGCGCGCTGCGCCACGCGGCCCGCTGCTGGAGGTACTCGGACAGCGCGTACAGGAACGCGGCGACCACCGCGAGAGCGATGACGATGGCCAGCACATCTAAGAGTGTGCTCAGAAATCGTGAATCGCGCTTGGCCGGGTACGTCACACGGCGTTTCGCGCGAGGTCGGGAAGATTTGTCGGGCCGTTGGAGTATCCAAAGCTGATGGCGACGGTGCGCGCTGAGCCGACGCGACCCCGGGTGCGGGTCGAGCTGGCGCTCGGCCTGGCCGTCTTCGCCTACTACCTGGTCGTCTCGCACCTCGGCGGGGCGGCCCGGGAGGCAAGGGCGGTCCGCCATGCCGAGTCCGTGTACGGCCTCGAGCAGGCGCTCTGGCTGGACATCGAGCCCTCGCTCAACCGGGCCCTGCGCCCGCACCACCTGCTGGTCACCCTGGCCAACTACGAGTACGCGACGACGTACGTGGTCAGCGCGCTGGCCCTGCTGATCTGGCTGCTGGTCCGCCGGCCGGACCAGTACCGGTCGGCCCGCAACTCGTTCCTGCTGCTCAACGTCGTCGCGATCACCTGCTTCGCGCTGTGGCCGACCGCACCGCCGCGGCTGGTGCCCGGGCAGGGCTTCGTGGACACGGTCCGGCTCGGGCAGACCTGGGGCTCCTGGGGCTCGCCGGTCGGCGACCACGCCAACCAGCTCGCCGCGATGCCGTCGCTGCACTTCGCCTGGGCGGTCTGGGTGAGCGTGGTGCTGGCCTGGATCGGCCACCACTGGTGGCTGCAGTCGGCCAGCGCCGCGCACGTCGCGCTCACGTTCGTGGTCATCGTCGCGACCGGCAACCACTACGTGCTCGACGCGGTCGCCGGCTTCGTCCTGGCGGTGGTCTGCGTCGCGGTGGTCGGCCGGCCGCAGCCGGGGACCACGCCGGTGCCGAGCGGCGGACGCGTTCTTCCTGCACGTGGAGACGCCGTCGGCGCCGCAGGTGGTCGGCGGCGCGGTGCTGCTGTCCGGACCGCCGTCGCTCGCGGCGCTGGAGGAGGTGCACCGGGAGGCGCTGACCGAGCTGCCGCACTTCGACCAGCGGCTGACCCGGCGGTCGGTGTTGCACCACTGGCGCTGGCAGCGGGTCGACGAGCTGGACTGGTCCTGGCACGTGGTCGACGCCCGCAGCCTCGGGCTCGGCGGGCTGACCTTGGACGAGCTGGTCGGCCGGCTGGCGGCGACGCCGCTGCCGCGGGACCGGCCGCTGTGGCGGATGGTCGGCGCCGAGCTGCCGGACGGCCGCGGAGCCGCGATCCTGCTCGCCCACCACGTCTGCGCGGACGGCGTCGGCCTGGTCACCGGCGCGCTGTCGATCTTCCGGCCGAGGTTCGAGGCGCACGGTCTGCTCGGCCCGGTCGCGCCGGCGCCGGGACCGCTGCGCACGGTCGCCGGGATCGGCGGCCTGGCCGCGGACACGGTGCACGGCCGGGGGCGGATGGCGTTGCCGACCGGCGCGGGGCACGAGTTCGGCGCGCTGCTGCTGCCGCTGGCCCAGGTCCGCGCGGCGGCCCGGCGGCACCGGGCCGGCGTGCCCGACCTGCTGCTGTCGCTGCTCTCCGGCGCGCTCGGCTCGGTGACCGGCCGGTCCGGGCTGCTGCGGGTGTCGATGCCGCTGACCACCCGCCAGGCCGGCGGCCCGACCGAGGGCAACCGCACCGGCACGATCCTGGTCGACGTGCCGGTCGCGCCCGGGGTGCGGCCGGCGCCGGCGGTGCTGGCCGGCCGGGTCGCCGAGCTGACCGGCAGCGGTCGGCCGGCTGCGGCCCAACTGGTCCAGCGGGTGTTCGGGGTGCTGCCGGCGCCGCTGCACCATCTCGTCGCCCGAGCCGTGTACGGGCGCGGCACGTTCGGCGCGATCGTGTCCTGCATGCCCGGCCCGCGGGCCCGGCTGACGCTCGGCGGCCCTCCGGTCGAGGCGGTCTTCCCGATGGTCCCGCTCGCGCCCCGCACCGCCGTCGCGGTCGGCACGCTGACCTGGAACGGGCGGCTGTGCGTCGGGATCGAGACCGACCCGGCGCTGGTTCCCGCCGCGGTGCTGGCCGCCGCCGTCGAGGGGCAGTTCGCCGCGGTCTCCGACCGGGCCGGCGCCGACCAGACCGCGAGCGCGGGTCAGTCGGGCGGCGACGACCGCGACACCCCGATGGCCCCGGCCTGAGCCGGCGCTCAGGAGCCGGCGGTCAGGAGCCTGGGTAAGGGAGTCCGGCGTCACGAGTCGGTCTCGTGCGGTGGGCCCCAGGCGAGCGCGAGGGTGAGGCGCAGCCGGGTCTCCGGGTCGCCGTCCAGGTCCGGTCCGAACAGCTCGCGCAGCTGCTTGAGCCGGTAGCGCACAGTCTGCGGATGGATGTGCAGGTCGGCCGCCACCGCGGCGCGGTCGCCGCCGTGCCGCAGCCAGGCGCCGAGCGTCTGCTCCAGCCGGCGCCGGGCGCCCGCGACTGCAGTCGTCCAGCGGAGCCAGCGCCCGCCGGCGCAGCGCCGCCAGCAGGTCGCGGTCGCGATGCACGATGATCGTGTCCAGGTGCTCATCCACGAACAACGGATCACCGGGCAGCACGCCGTCCCGGCGAAGCCGTACCGCGGTCTCGGTGATCCGCACGGCGCCCGGCAGGCGGTCGAGCGGCACGGTCGGGCCGACCACCGCAGGCACTCCGGCCAGGGTGGACGCCAACCGATCGCGCTGCCCGGGGCCGGCCGAGTCCGGCACGATCGCGCCCAGCAGGATGCCCCAGCGCACCGGCAGGCTCTCCGGCCCGAGCCGGCGGATCGTCGCCGGCGCGGCCGGGTCGTCGGCGTCGACCAGCACCAGGGCGGCCGAGCCAGGCAGCCGCCAGCGGCAGGCGGCGGCCAGCTCGCGGACCGCGGCGGTGCTCGACCGGTCGGCCAGCAGCAGCTCGGCCAGCTCCTCCCGCCGCCGCTCGCGGCTGGAGGCCTGCTCGGCGTGCTCGGCCACGTAGCCGTCCGCGGTGGCCGAGGCCAGCGCGTCGACCAGCACGAACATCTCGTCGGCGAGCGCGGCCAGGGTCTCCGCCGACGCCCCGGACGCGGTCGCGATCCGGCCGAGGTGCCGCCAGCCCACCCTGGCCGCCACCCGGTAGGCGGCCAGCAGGTCGGACAGGTGCCGACCCTCCCGATACTGCGCGGCGCCGACCTCGGTGAACAGCAGCGTCACCAGCTCCGGCAGGGGCTCGGCCAGCTGGTCGACGGACTCGCCGGACTCGGCCCGGGCGACGAGCTCCAGCGTCGGTCCTTCGATCGCGCCGAGCACCTCGGGCCGGTCCTCGTCGAGGAACCGCGCGAACGCCGGCCACTTGTCGCGGAAGAGCATCGCGATCTCGTCGAGCGCGTCCGGAAGCCCGGCCGCCAGAGCGGATCCGAGCTCGCTGGGGACGATGGACGGTTCCAGTCGGTCTCCCACGATCGGCGAAATGCGCAGCGAACCCGAGGTTATGCCCGATCCAGCGGAATTTGTCACGGAGGCGCAAAGACGGTAGGCCACCCTGGTCCTCGTGGAGTAGAGAAGATCGGCACCGGTGAGGAGTCTCGGATAGCGTGGAGGCAGAGCGGGTGGCGGAAGGTCGGGCCCACCCGGGCTCCCGGCGGACCCGGCTGCGTCGGCAGGAGTCCGCGGAAAACTTCCCGGTCGCGCTGCGCGTCCTGCCGGCCGCGGTGCGCGGTCACCTGCGGGCCGTGTACGACGTGGTCCGGGTGATCGACAACCTCGGTGACGACCCGGGAACGCCGGCCGACCGGCTGGCCGCACTGGAGGCGTTCGGCGCCGACCTGGCCACCGTCTGGACGACCGGGCGGCCGCGCGATCCGGTGCTGGTCGCGCTGGTGCCCTCGGTGCGGGCGGTCGGGCTGCAGCAGCGCGACCTGGCCGCGCTCGTCGAGGCCAACATCCAGGACCAGCGGGTCACCCGCTACCGGACGTACGAGCAGCTGCGCGGCTACTGCGCGCTGTCGGCGAACCCGATCGGCCGGCTGGTGCTGCAGGTCTTCGGCGTCTCCACGCCGGAGCGGGTGGCGCTGTCCGACCAGGTCTGCGACGCGCTGCAGCAGCTGGAGCACTGGCAGGACGTGGCCGAGGACCTCGACCGGGGCCGGGTCTACCTGCCGGCCGAGGACCTGGACCGGTTCGGGGTCACCGAGGCCGACCTGGCCGCGCCGGCCTCCTCGCCCGCGGTCGGCCGGCTGCTCGCGTTCGAGACCGCGCGGGCCCGCGCGCTGCTGGTCGCCGGCTCGCCGATCGTCGGCACGCTGCGCGGCTGGGCCCGGGTCGCGGTGGCCGGCTACGTCGCCGGCGGGCTCGCCGCGGCCGACGCGCTCGGCCGCCCCGGCGCCGACCCGCTGGTGGCCACCCCGACCGCGTCGAAGCGCCCGCACCGCGCGGCACGCGCTGGCCGTGCTGGTCCGGGGAAGGGCGGCATGACCCGGTCCCGGCCGGCGCCTGGCCCCACCTCGGTGCAGGACGCGTACGAGGCGTGCGCGGCGATCACGAAGACCGAGGCCGGCAACTTCTCGTACGGGATCAGGCTGCTGCCGCCGTACAAGCGGGATGCGCTCTCGGCCGTGTACGCGCTGGCCCGGCGGATCGACGACATCGCCGACGGCGACCGGGTCCCGGTGGCGCAGCGGGCCGCGGAGCTCGACCGGCTGCGCGAGGCGATCGCGAGGGCACGGCGCCGCCACCGGCCGACGACCCGGTGCTGGTCGCGGTCGGCGACGCGGCGAGCCGGCTGCCGATCCCGATGGGGGCGTTCGGCGAGCTGATCGACGGCGCCCAGATGGACGTGACCGGCCGGCGCTACCAGACCTTCGCCGAGCTGGAGACGTACTGCCGGTGCGTGGCCGGTGCGGTCGGCCGGCTCTGCCTCGGCGTGTTCGGCTCCAGGCCCGACCCGGCCGCCGCCGGGTACGCCGACGCGCTCGGCATCGCCCTGCAGCAGGCCAACATCCTGCGTGACCTGCGCGAGGACCTGGTCAACGGCCGGGTGTACGTGCCGGGCGAGGACCTGGACCGGTTCGGCGTGCGGCTGCGGATCGAGGACGGCCGGCTGGCCGATCCGGACGGCTCGCTGGCCCGGCTGATCCGGTTCTCGGCCGAGCGGGCCCGGTCCTGGTTCGCCGACGGGCAGCGACTCATTCCGCTGCTGGACTGGCGCAGCGCCGCCTCCGCCCGCGCGATGTCGGGCATCTACGCGGCGCTGCTGGACCGGATCGCCGCCCAGCCGTCGCTCGTGTACGGCGGGCGGCTGTCGCTGCCGGTGCGGCAGAAGGCCGCGATCGCGGCCATGGCCCTGTCGGGGCTGGGCCGGTGACCCGGGTCGGCGTCGTCGGTGGCGGCCTGGCCGGCATCACCGCGGCACTCGACCTGGCCGCCGCCGGCCGCGAGGTCGAGTTGCTCGAGTCCCGGGCCTGGCTCGGCGGGCTGGCCTCGTCGTTCCGCCGCGGCGAGCTCACCGTCGACACCGGGCAGCACGTGTTCCTGCGCTGCTGCACCGCGTACCGGGGTCTGCTGGACCGGCTCGGCGTGACCGCCCTGACCACGCTGCAGCCGCGGCTGGACATCCCGGTGCTCAGTCCGGGCGCGCGGCCGGCCCGGCTGCGCCGCGACCCGCTGCCGGCGCCGCTGCACCTGGCCCGGGCGCTGCTCGGCTACCGGGTGCTGCGCCCGGCCGAGCGGGTCTCCGCGGCCAGGGCCACGCTCGCGCTGGGCGGGGTCGACCCGGCCGATCCGGCCGCCGACACGGTGACGTTCGGCAGCTGGCTGGCCGCCCACGGTCAGGGTCCGCGGGCCATCGCCGGCCTGTTCGACCTGATCGGCGTGGCGACCCTCAACCTGCCCGCCGCCGAGGCGACCCTGTCGCTCGCGGCGAAGGTCTTCCGCACCGGGCTGCTGGACGATCCGTCGGCCGGCGACCTGGGCTGGTCGCGGGTTCCCCTCGGTCGGCTGCACTCCGAGGCGACCGCGGCGGCGCTGGCCGCGGCCGGCGTGACCGTGCGGAGCTCGGCTCGGGTCCGCGGGCTGGACCGAACTGGAGAGGAGTGGCGGTTGGTGCTCGACACCGATTCGATCGCGGTGGACCAGGTGGTCCTCGCCGTGCCGCCGCCGGCGGCCGAGGCGCTGCTGCCCGGGGGCGGCACGCACGCGCCGGCCGGCTGGGCCGAGCGGCTCGGCGCGTCCCCGATCGTCAACGTGCACGTCCGGTACGACCGGCCGGTCACCGGGCACGCGTTCTTCGCCGCCGTCGGGTCCCCGGTGCAATGGGCCTTCGACCGGACCGAGGGCAGCGGCGCCGGCACCGGGCAATACCTGGCCGTCTCGCTGTCCGCGGCCGGCCGGGAGATCGACGAGCGGGCGGCCGACGTGGTCGCCGAGATCGTGCCCGGCGCTGGCCGCGCTGCTGCCGGCGGCCCGGGACGCGACCGTGACCGACGCCTGGGTCACCCGGGAGCGCACCGCGACGTTCCGGCAGGCACCGGGCAGCGCCGCCCTGCGCCCGCCGGCCGACTCGGGGGTGCCGGGGATCGCGCTCGCCGGTGCCTGGACCGACACCGGCTGGCCGGCGACGATGGAGAGCGCCGTGCGCTCGGGTCACGCCGCCGCCGACGTACTGCTCGCGCGGCCGGCCGTCGCTGCGGGGGTGGCACAGTGACGGCCGTGGCCGAGCTGGTGAGCGTCGGTCCCGCGTTGCGGGCGGCGGTGGACCGGCTGGAGCCGAGCACCTGGGCGATCGCGGCGTACCACTTCGGCTGGGTGGACGCCGCCGGCCGGCCGTGCGGCTCCGACGTCACCGGCGGCGGCAAGGGCGTGCGGGCCCGGCTGGCGCTGCTGTCCGCGCGGGCCGCCGGCGCCCCGGCCGAGGTCGGGCTGCCCGGCGCGGTCGCCGTCGAGCTGCTGCACAACTTCTCGCTCGTGCACGACGACGTGATGGACGGCGACCTGCAGCGCCGGCACCGGCGCACGGTCTGGGCGGTCTTCGGCGTGCCGGCCGCGATCCTCACCGGCAGCGCGCTGCAGTCGCTGGCCCTCGAGGTGGTGCTCGACCCGCCGACGCCGGCCGGTGCGGCCGCGGCCGAACTGCTCGGGCGGACCACCAGGGCGCTGATCGGCGGCCAGTTCGAGGACCTGGCGTTCGAGCGGCGCGACTCGGTGACCGTGGCCGAGTGCCTGGACATGGCCGCCGGCAAGACCGGCGCGCTGGTGTCCTGCAGCGCCGCGGTCGGCGCGGTGCTGGCCGGCGCGCCGGCGGACACCGTCGCCGCGCTGGAGGCGTACGGGGCAGCGGGTCGGGCTGGCCTTCCAGCTGGAGGACGACCTGCTCGGCATCTGGGGCGACCCGGCGGTGACCGGCAAGCCGGCGCTGGCCGACCTGCGGGCCAGGAAGAAGTCGCTGCCGGTCGCGGCCGCGCTGGCCACCGGCGGCCGGGCCGCCGGCCGGCTGCGGGACTGGCTGGCCACGCCGGCCCCGCGGCCCGACCACGTCGTGGACGACCTGGCCGAGCTGCGCGGGATCGCCGACCTGGTCGAGGATGCCGGCGGGCGGGCGTGGGCCGCGGCCGAGGCGCGGCGCCAGGTCGCGCTGGCCGAGCGGGCGCTGGCCGACGCGCCGGTCGACCCGGCCGCCGCGGCCGAGCTGGTCGCGCTGGCCCGCTCGCTGCTGGGGCGGTCGGCGTGACCGCGACCATGCCGCCGGCGCCCGGGGAGCCCGACAGCGCGGCCCGGGCCGGGCACTCGGGTCGCCGATCCCGCGCGGCGGCCGCGCGGCCGGTCGACGAGGCCGTGGCGAAGGCGGTCGCGCACCTGTCCGGGCTGCAGGACGAGGCCGGCTGGTGGAAGGGCGACCTCGAGACGAACGTGACCATGGACGCCGAGGACCTGCTGCTGCGGCACGTGCTCGGCATCCTCGAGCCGGACGACACGGCCAGGGCGGCCCGGTGGATCCGCTCCCAGCAGCGGGCCGACGGCAGCTGGGCCACGTTCGGCGGCGGACCCGGCGACCTGTCCACCACGGTCGAGGCCTGGGTCGCGCTGCGGCTGGCCGGCGACCCGGCGGACGCCCGGCACATGCTGGCCGCTGCCGGGTTCGCCCGGTCCAAGGGCGGCGTCGCGGCGACCCGGGTGTTCACCCGGATCTGGCTGTCGCTGGTCGGGCTGTGGTCGTGGGACGACGTTCCGACGATCCCGCCGGAGATCGTGCTGCTGCCGCCGTGGGTGCCGCTGAACATCTACGACTGGGCCTGCTGGGCCCGGCAGACGATCGTGCCGCTCGCGGTCGTGTCGAGCCTGCGGCCGGTGTATCCGGTGCCGTTCGGCATCGGTGAGCTCGACGCCGGCCCGCGCCGGCGCAGCGGGCGGCCGACCGGCTGGGACCTGGCGTTCGGCGCTGCTGGACAAGGCGGTCAAGGCGTACGCGCGGCATCCGGTCGGCCCGCTGCGGGCGCACGCGGTGCGCAAGGCCGAGCGCTGGATCCTCGACCGGCAGGAGGCGGACGGCTCCTGGGGCGGCATCCAGCCGCCGTGGGTCTACTCGCTGATCGCGCTGCGGCTGCTCGGGCACGAGCTGGACTCCGGCGCGATCCGGGCCGGGCTGGCCGGGCTGGACGCGTTCACGGTCCGGGTCGACCGGGTGCCGTGGGCGCCGCTGCCGACCGGGCCGGACGACCCGTCCGGGACCGCCGCGGCGGCCGGCCGCGTTCGCCGAGCCGGAGGACGGGCCGGTGCGCTGGCTGGAGGCCTGCCAGTCGCCGGTCTGGGACACCGCGCTGGCGCTGATCGCGCTGCTGGACGCCGGGGTGCCGGCGGCCGACCCGGCCGTGCGGGTCGGCACCGACTGGCTGCTGGGCGAGGAGATCAGGTCCGGCGGCGACTGGTCGGTGCGCCGGCCCCGGCTGGCGCCGGGCGGCTGGGCGTTCGAGTTCGCCAACGACCTCTACCCGGACGTCGACGACACCGCCGAGGTCGTGCTGGCGCTGCGGCGGGCCGCGGCCGGGCACCCCGAGCCGGCCCGGGTGCACGCCGCCGCCGACCGGGGCGCCGCCTGGGCGGTGGGGATGGCCAGCAGCGACGGCGGCTGGGGCGCGTTCGACGCGGACAACACCCGCGAGCTGATCCGCAAGCTGCCGTTCTGCGACTTCGGCGCGGTGATCGACCCGCCGTCGGCGGACGTCACCGCGCACATGGTCGAGATGCTGGCGCGGACGCCGGGCGTGCCGCTCGACCGTGGCATCGACTGGCTGCTCAGCCGCGCAGGAGAAGGACGGCTCCTGGTTCGGCCGGTGGGGCGTCAACCACGTGTACGGCACCGGAGCCGCGGTGCCGGCGCTGGTGGCGGCGGGCATCCCGGCGCACGGGCCGGTGATCCGGCGGGCGGTGCGCTGGCTGGAGGAGCACCAGAACCCGGACGGCGGCTGGGGCGAGGACATCCGCTCGTACACCGACCCGCGGTGGATCGGGCGCGGCACCTCGACCGCGTCGCAGACCGCGTGGGCGCTGCTGGCGCTGGTCGCGGCCGGGGCGCTGACCGGGGCGGCCGAGCGCGGGGTGGACTTCCTGGTCCGGACCCAGCGGGCGGACGGCAGCTGGGACGAGCCGCAGTTCACCGGGACCGGGTTCCCGGGGGACTTCTCCATCAACTACCACCTCTACCGGCTGGTGTTCCCGCTCTCGGCGCTCGGCCGGTACGCGGAGGCGACCCGGTGAGGATCGTCGCTCCGCTGCGCCTGGAGGCGCTGGCCGTCAACGGGACCCGCATCGGGATGCGGGCCCGGCGGGTGCCCCCGGCCGATCGGCTGGTCCTGGCCGGCGTCGCCGGCGCCGTCGTTCCCGGTCTCGCGCCCGGCGACATCGTGGTCGCCGACCGGGTCGTCCTCGACGGGGCGGACGACGTCGCCCTGCCCGGGGCGGCCGATCTGGCCAAGGCGCTGCGGATCGCCGGGCTGACGGTGCACCTGGGGCCGGTCGGCGGCGCCGACCGGGTGGTCACCGGCCCGGCCCGGATCGGGTGGGCCGACCGCGGCGCGATCGCCGTCGACATGGAGTCGGGCGTGCTGGCCCGGACCGGCCGGCTGGCCGCCGTGGTCCGCGCGATCGTCGACACCCCCGCACACCCGCTGGTGTCGCTCGGCACACTGCCGCGCGGCTCCCGCGCGCTGCGCGCCCTGCGGCGCGCGGCTCCCGTACTGTCCGCCTGGGCCGCTGGCCAGGGCGAGGCCGACGTCCGCGAGCGGCAGGCCGCGCATGTCGTTGACATCACCATCACCCTGCCGGGAGAGGTCGAGAACTCGTGAGCATGCCTCTGCGCCAGTCGCTGCGACTGGGTGCGTACCTGGCCAAGCAGAAGATCAAGCGGGTGGAGAAGTTCCCGCTGCTGGTCGAGCTTGAGCCGCTGTTCGCCTGCAACCTCAAGTGCGCCGGCTGCGGCAAGATCGAGCAGCCGCACGACGTGCTCAAGAAGCGGATGCCGGTCGAGCAGGCGGTCGCGGCGGTGCTGGAGTCCGGCGCGCCGATGGTGTCGATCGCCGGCGGCGAGCCGCTGATGCACAAGCAGATCGACGAGATCGTGCGCCAGCTGCTGGACCGCAACAAGATCGTCTTCCTGTGCACGAACGCGGTGCTGCTGCCCAAGCACATCGACAAGTTCACCCCGCACCGGAACTTCGCCTGGATGGTGCACATCGACGGCATGCGCGACCGGCACGACGAGTCGGTCCGCAAGGTCGGCGTGTTCGACCAGGCGGTGGCCGCGATCAGGGAGGCCAAGGCGCGCGGCTTCAAGGTCATGACCAACACGACCTTCTTCGACACCGACACCCCGGCCGACGTGATCGAGCTGCTCGACTACCTCAACGACGACCTCGGCGTGGACAACATGCAGATCAGCCCGGGGTACGCGTACGAGCGGGCGCCGGACCAGGAGCACTGGCTCGGCACCGAGCAGACCAGGGCGCTGTTCCAGAAGGCGTTCGGCGAGGGCCGGCGGAAGAAGTGGCGGCTGAACCACTCGCCGCTGTTCCTCGACTTCCTCGAGGGCAAGCGCGACTTCGAGTGCACGCCGTGGGGCATCCCGTCGTACTCGCTGCTGGGCTGGCAGCGGCCGTGCTACCTGCTCGACGACGGGTACGCGCAGACGTACAAGGAGCTCATCGAGACCACCGACTGGAACGCGTACGGCCGCGGCAAGGACCCGCGGTGCGCCAACTGCATGGCGCACTGCGGGTACGAGCCGACGGCGGTGCTGGCCACGATGGGCTCCCTGCGGGAGACGATCCGCGCCGCCGGCGTGCTCAACTGAGCTGACCGGGCCCGGCGGTCAGCCGAACCGCCGGGCCAGCGCGCGGTAGGTCTTCGGGGACGGTCGCGGACAGCCGGGCCGGGACGGCGAGCCAGCGTGGCTCGACCCGGCGCTGCCGACCGGTCGCGATCGCCTCGACCACCGCCTCGGCGACCTGACCTGGTGGGATGGGCCGCGGGAAGCTGCGGTCGTACGGGACGCCGCGGGTGGTGAAGAAGCCGGTGTCGACGGCGCCCGGGGCGACCGTCGAGACGGTGACGCCGTCCACCTCCTCGCGCAGCAGGGTCGCGAACGTCTCCAGCCCGGCCTTGGTCACCGAGTAGACGGTCTCGCCCGGCACGCCGACCAGGCCGGCGATCGAGGTGAGGAACACCAGCGCACCCGGCCGGCGCAGCACCGGCAGCGCGGCCCGGGCCAGCAGCATCGGCGCCCGCAGGTTGACGTCGACGAGCTCGGTGATCCGGGCCGGGTCCATCCCGGCGAACTCGCCGGCCCAGCCGATGCCGGCGTTGGCGACGACCGCGTCCAGCCGGCCGTGCCGGTCGACCGCCGCAGCGACCAGCGCGGGGGCGGCGGCGGGATCGGCCGCGTCGGCGACCACGGTGGAGGCGGCGGCGACGGCGGCCAGGGCGGCCTCGTCCCGCCCCGCCGCGACCACCACCGCCCCGCGCCGGGTCAGCGCCGCACAGGTGGCCGCGCCGATGCCACCGCGAGGCGCCGGTGACGAGCACCACCCGCCCGGCCAGCTCCACCGGGGGGCGGCGGGCGGCGCGGGCCGTCAAGTCCGGATCGGGGCGGGACCGGCGGCGGAGACCGAGAGGCGGATGCCGTTGCGGCGCAGCGAGCGCCAGCCCCAGGCGGTGCAGACGACGACCGCGAGCACGGTCAGCAGCGGGCTCAGCAGGCCGCGGGCCCACAGCCCGGCGTCCACCCCGCGGTGCAGGAAGCCAAGGTTGAGCGCGATGTCGATGATCCGGGAGAAGCCCCAGATCACCGCGACCTCGGTGAACATCCGGCGGACCCCGCGCTTGTCCAGGATGTCCGCCGGCACGTGCACGAAGTCACGCGCCAGCCGCAGCGTGATCGGCCGGCCGAACGCGGCGCTGCCCAGGAACAGCAGCGCCATCACCACCGAGCCGAGCACCGGCTGCAGCAGGTAGATCAGGATGCTGCCGGAGGCCAGCGCGATCGCGGCCTTCACCGCCAGCGCGGCCGAGCCGAGCAGCAGGGTGCCGGGCAGCCGGCGGTCGACGAACCACCGGAAGCTGATCGCCAGCGCGCACCAGCCAACCGCCACCAAAATGCTTCGCGTCGTACCGATGACGTGCAGCAGAATGGCCAGCAGAACGGTCGGCACGACGACGGCTTCGAGCAAGAGCCGGCCCGCACGTACGACAGTCGCCCGAAGACCGTGTGATCTCCAGCACGTCTGAGTGCCGGGAGCGGTCTCTCGGTGGTGCCATCAGGCCTCCAGCCGTCGTGAGGTCCGGCCATAGTGGCACAGGTCCGTGGTGGTCCCGACCAGCGCCCGGTCCCACCCTGAACACGTGTGGGCTTCCATGATGGTTTCCCCATCGGGCACATTTCCTCACCCAATTCGGGGGGTGAGCAGCGAGTAAGCGCCAACCGGATCGATGAAGTACGGCGGCGGGGCCGCTGGACCGGCCGGCAAAGTTCACCCGATCGGCCGCGCGGGGCGGAAGCGGACCGCGGGCGAGAGTGCGCGGCGGGTGAGCATTTACCGTCGCGGCGGCGGGTCGACCGGCGGTTGCTCCGGGCGCGCTAGCGGACGGAGCTGAGCCGGCCGGCGAGGAACGCCCGCTCGGCCGCGTTGCTGGCCAGCTCCAGCGCCCGCTCGTACTCGACCGCCGCCTCGTCGGTGCGGCCCAGCCGGACCAGCAGGTCGGCCCTGGTCGAGTGGAACAGGTGGTACGCGGGCAGCTCCAGCCGGTCGACCTCGGCCAGCCCGGCCGCCGGCCCGTGCAGCTCGGCCACCGCGACGGCCCGGTTCAGCGCCACCACCGCGGTCGGCGCGACCGCGGTGAGCTGGTCGTAGAGGGCCAGGATCTGCGCCCAGTCGGTGTCGGCGGCGGTCGGCGCGTCCGAGTGCACGGCCGCGATCGCCGCCTGGATCTGGTACGGCCCGGGCCGGTTGCGGCGCAGGCAGGCGCGCACGATCGCCTGGCCCTCGGCGATCAGCGCGCGGTTCCACAGCGTGCGGTCCTGGTCGGGCAGCAGCACGATCGTGCCGTCCGGCGCGGTCCGGGCCGGCCGGCGGGACTCGGTCAGCAGCAGCAGCGCGAGCAGGCCGGCGACCTCGGGCTCGTCCGGCATCAGCCCGGCCAGCTCCCGGGCCAGCCGGATCGCCTCGGCGCACAGGTCGGCGCGGACCAGGTCCTCGCCGGCGCTGGCCGCGTAGCCCTCGTTGAAGACCAGGTAGAGCACGGCCAGCACGGGCGGCAGCCGGTCCGGCAGCTGCGGCCTCGGTCGGGATCCGGTACGGGATCGCCGCGTCCTTGATCTTGCGCTTGGCCCGGACGATCCGCTGCGCCATCGTCGGCTCCGGGACCAGGAAGGCCCGGGCGATCTCCGGGGTCTCCAGGCCGCCGAGCAGGCGGAGGGTGAGCGCGACCTGGGCGGCCGGGGCGAGGGACGGGTGGCAGCAGGTGAAGATCAGCCGCAGCTGGTCGTCGCGCACGGGTCCCACCTCCTGCGGCTCGTCGGGCTGGTGCAGCAGCGCTGCCTGGGCGTGCTTGTCCTCGCGGGCCGCCTCCCGGCGGATCCGGTCGATGGCCTTGTTGCGGGCGGTGGTGACGATCCAGGCGCCGGGGTTCGGCGGCAGGCCCGCGGCCGGCCACCGCTCCAGGGCGATGGCGAACGCCTCCTGGACCGCCTCCTCGGCGAGGTCGATGTCGCCGAGGACGCGGACCAGGGTGGCCACGCACCGGCCGTACTCCTGCCGGTAGACGCGGGCCACCCCGTCCGGGTCGGTCATCAGGCCGTCTCCCTAGTCCGTCGGCGCTCGTCCTGGAACGGCCGCACCTCGACCGGCGCCCGGCAGGCCACCGTCGCCTTGCGCGCCCAGTCCAGGGCCTCGTCCAGGTCGTCGGCCTTGATCACCCAGAAGCCGCCGAGCTGCTCCTTGGTCTCCACGAACGGGCCGTCGGTCAGCATCGGCTGGCCCTTCTCGACCCGGACGACGGTCGCGTCGGACGGGTCGGTCAGGCCACCGCCGAAGACCCAGACGCCCTTGGCCATCATCTCCTGGTTGACCTTGTCGACGTCGGCGAACATCTTCTGCATCACGTCCGGCGGGGGCATGGCTCGCCGTAGGTGCCGTGCACGGACAGCAGGTACTGCTTCATGGTCCTCTCCTTCTCGGTCGGCCGAATCCTTGCAGGTTCGTGGTCAGCGCAGGTTCGTGGTCAGCGGAGCCGGCTGGCGACGGCCGGGATGACGATCGCGGCCGCGACGACGTGGGTCAGCACCAGCACGGCGATCGACACCCCGTCCATCGGCAGCGCGAACGGCGCGGCCAGGGAGGCCACGGCCAGCGCGACCGTGGTCCGCACGAAGGTCCGGCGCGGCCGGGCCGCCTTGCGGCGCAGCACCGCGGCCAGGATCAGGCCGACCACGCTGAAGATGAAGGTGATCTGGGCGAAGCCGAGCAGCGGGATCTGCTCGCCTTCGGCGGCCAGCGCGACGCCGGCGGCCCGGGCGGTCGCGGCCACCGTGGTCGTGGCCGCGGCCGCGGCGACGGCGGCGGCGATGCCGGGGACGACCAGGGCGGAGCGGGTGGTCGTGGTGGCGGTGCGCGCGTCGGTCAGCGTGGCGGTCATGGGGTTCCTCCCTGAGGGCTCGCGACCGGCCTGCGTGCCGGTCTCTCGTCCTGGCTACGAAGGCCCGCCCGGCCCGATCGACACTTCGGCGGAAGAATCTTCGGCGCTGCCAGAATCGGCGGCGTGGACATCGACGCCGGCCTGCTCTCGCCGGTCTCCGCCGGCACCGAAGTGACCGCGCTGACCTCGGACCGGGCCTACCTGCAGGCGCTGCTGGACGCGGAGGCGGCGCTGGCCCGGGCCCAGGCCCGGCTGGGCACGGTCCCGCCGCCGGCCGCCGCGGCGATCACCGCCGCGGCCCGCACCGACCGGATCGACCTGGCCGCGAGTCGCCGAGCGGGCGCGCGGCGGCGGCAACCCGGTGATCCCGCTGGTGCCCGAGCTGACCGCGGCGGTCCGGGAGGTCGACCCCGAAGCGGCCCGGTACGTCCACAGTGGAGCGACGAGCCAGGACATCCTGGACACCGCGCCGATGCTGGTGTCCCGGCGGGCGCTGCGGGTGATCGGAGCCGACCTGGACCGGACCGCGGCCGCGCTGGGCCGGCTGGCGGCCCGGCACCGGGACACCCCGGCGGTCGGGCGGACGCTGTCCCAGCACGCGGTGCCGACCACGTTCGGGCTGCGGGCGGCCGGCTGGTACGAGCTGGCCGCGACCGCGGCCGGCCGGGTCGGCGCGCTGGCCGCGACGCTGCCGGTCTCGCTCGGCGGCGCCGCCGGCACGCTGGCCGGGTACGTCGAGCGGGCCCGGTTGCGGTCCATTGTGGACGACGACCCGTCGTCCTTTGTGGACGGACTGGTGGCGGCGTACGCGGCGGAGACCGGGCTGGCCGAGCCGGTGCTGCCCTGGCACACGCTGCGGGTGCCGGTGGCCGACCTGGGCGCGACGCTGGCGCTGGTGACCGGGGCGCTCGGCAAGTTCGCGGTCGACGTGCTCGGGATGGCCAGGACCGAGGTCGGCGAGGTGGCCGAGCCGGCCGGCGAGGGGCGGGGCGGCTCGTCGGCGATGCCGCAGAAGCGCAACCCGGTGCTGGCCACGCTGATCCGGTCGGCGGCGCTGCAGGTGCCGGCGCTGGCCGTGGTGCTGGCGCAGTCGATGCTGGCCGAGGACGAGCGGCCGGCCGGGCCCTGGCAGGCCGAGTGGCAGCCGCTGCGGGACTGCCTGCGGCTGGCCGGCGGGGCGGCGGCGACCGCGGCCGAGCTGGCCGAGGGGCTGGTGGTGTTCCCGGACCGGCTGCGGGCCAACCTCGAGCTGACCGGCAGCGCGGTCGTCTCCGAGCGGCTGGCCGCGGTGCTCGGCGCGGCGCTGGGGCCGCCCACCGCGCGGGAGGTGCTGGCCCGCGCCACCGCCGAGGCGGAGCGCACCGGTGCGCCGCTCGCCGCGGTGCTGGCCGCGGTGCCCGAGGTCGAGCTGACCGAGGCCGAGCTGGCCCGGGCTGCTCGACCCGCTGCGCTACCTCGGCGCGGCCGGTCACCTGGTCGACCGCGCGCTGGCCAGCCACAGCGCCGGCTGAGCCACCATGCCCACTCCTGACCCGGTCGGGATCGGGCATACCGTCACCGGGTGACCCAGGGGATCTCGCGGTGCTGGCCAGCGAGCTCCGCCGGAACAGATCGATGCGGGAGTAGCCATGGCGTCTACGGTGCAGGCCGCCGAGCACGAGCTGCGGTCGATTCGAGCGCCGGCCATGTCGAGCGCCGATCGGCGCGCCGTCGGCCGGGCGGCTCGGAAGCGGGTGCCACGACGGCGCCTCGGCGACTGGGATCCGGCCGCGCGCGGCCACGATGCCTTGGCCACCGTCCTGGTACAGAACGAGACCCGCGTCCCGGACCTGGTGCCGATCCGGATGTCGCGCATGTCCGCCTCACCCTGGACGTACTACCGCGGCGCCGCGGCGGTCATGGCCGCCGATCTGGCCGCCTCACCACACAGCGGGATCGACGTCCAGCTGTGCGGCGATGCGCACGTGCTGAACTTCGGTTTGTGGGCTACTCCGGAACGGCAGCTGTCATTCGACCTGCGTGATTTCGACGAGACCCTGCGCGGCCCCTTCGAGTGGGATGTCAAGCGCTACCTCGCCAGCCTCGTCGTCCTGGCCCGGGAAAACGGCCTGCCCGATCGCACCGGGCGGGCCGCGGTGCATACCGCGTTGCGCGCCTACCGTGCGCGGATCGCGTCGTACGCGACCGCCGGCGAGTTGACGATCTGGTACGACGTGGTCACGTCCGATCAGCTGCTCGAACTCTTTGAGCCCGAGGAGCGGGAACGGGTCTCGGCGCGACTGGCCAAACGCGCGCGA
Source organism: uncultured Actinomycetota bacterium (assembly GCA_963770145.1). Taxonomy (GTDB): domain Bacteria; phylum Actinomycetota; class Actinomycetes; order Mycobacteriales; family CADCTP01; genus CADCTP01. The sequence goes on from CAVYOJ010000016.1 coordinate 532,750, forward strand.
CGACGCACGAGCGCCGGCGCGGCACGCAAGTTGACCCGCGTCGTCGACGGGCACTTGCGAATCGTCGATGATCCGCCGATCCGCGTGCGCCCTCCCGCGACGGTGGGCGGCGTCGACGCCACCGAGCTGGCCGCTCAAACGCTGCAGGCCTACCACGACAGCCTGCCCTACGAGCGGCGCTACCTGCTCGACCGGTTCACGCTCGTGGACGTGGTGCGCCAGGTCGTCGGGGTCGGCAGCGTAGGAATGCAGGTGTACTTGGTGCTGCTGGAGGGACGCAGCGGTGCCGATCCGCTGTTTCTGCAGATCAAGCAGGCCGGGCCGTCGGTCTACGAGCAGTTCCTCGGCGCCAGCCCGCATCCGAGTCACGGGCAGCGGGTGATCAGCGGCAAACGGGTGATCCAGGCCGCCAGTGACATTTTTCTTGGTTGGACCAGCGTGCAGGGCCTCGACTTCTACGTCCGCCAGTTCCGCGACATGAAGGTCATTCCGGATAGCACACGCATCGCGCCCCACCTGGGGCCGTTTGCCGAGCAATGCGCGTACGTCCTCGCCCGCGCACATGCGCGCACCGGGGACGCGATGGCGATCGCTAGCTATGTCGGAAAGGGTCGGCGCTTCGATGAGGGCATGGCCGCTTTCGCTGTCGCGTATGCCGATCAGACCGTGCGTGATCATCGACAGCTCGTGGCCGCCATCGAGTCTGGCGAGGTGGCCACGCAGCCGGGCTGACCGCCCGTCAGAGTCCGACCGCCTTGCCGATCAGGATGCCGATCACCATCGTCGCGGCGCCGAGCAGCACGTTGCGGCGTATCAGCCGAATGGCCGGCAGATCCGTCAACCGGGCCGCGAACCACCCGGTCAGGCCGAGCGCGACCAGCACGATCAGGAACGTGATCGGCATCCGCTCGCCGAGCGGCAGCAGATACATCGCGATCAGTGGCAGAAGCGCGCCGACGCCGAAGGACAGGCCGGCGGTCGCAGCTGCCGGCAGCGCGCCGCTTGTCGGCCCCAGCGCGTCCAGCCGCAGCTCGGCGTCGGTGTGGGCGGCAACCGGATCACGATCGGTCAGGGCTCGCGCGACCTGCCGAGCGAGCTGCGCATCCAGACCCTTCGCCTCGTAGATCCCGGCGAGCTCGGCGAGCTCACCCTCGGGGTCGGCCAGGATGCTGGCCCGCTCGGCGTCGATCTGGGCGCGGTTCATCTCCCACTCGGTGCGCGCCTCGGTGTAGCGCACTCCCGCCGCCGCCAGACCACCGGCCAGGGTCACCGAGGTGCCGGCGAGCAGCACCGTGTGCGAGCTCGCACCGACACTGGCGAATCCCTCGGCAACCCCGGCCGCGGCCACGATCCCGTCGTTGACCTCGATGATCGATTCACGGACGCGGACCAGCCAGGCCTCGAACCGCGCTGCCTCGGGTCGAGCCCACTTCACGGCGTGATGCTAGCGCGACGGCCCACTGTCCAACTTGGACGCCAAGCTGAGGGCCCGGCGGTCGGTTCAGCACGAGGATCGACCTGGTGAATCGATGGGCTCGGACGTGTACGCGCACTTCGGCGCCCTGGCCCACCGCGACGGCTGCCCCGGGTCCACCTCTCGCGTCGGCCAGCCGTCACCCGGCCGACACCCGGCGGAGGCCCGCGGGCAAGCCGCGGGCCGGACGCTTCTCCGCGCGAACCCCCGCGTACCCGCGAAGGAGCGGCATGGACCACCACCACGGCCCGCCTGACCACCAGCACGACCACGACCACGAGCCCGATGGCCCGCTGCCGGCGTACCTCGACCCGACCGTCGCCGACGGCGAGCTGTCTCCGGCGGAGCTCGACCGCCGCACGTTCCTGCGCCGGGCCGGGCTGGCCGGGGCCGGCGTGGCCGCCACCGCCGCGCTCAGCGGCGCGATGGGCGGCGCCGCGGCCGCGAGCCCCGGCCCGAGCCGGGACGACGGCTCGCGCAGCGGCGGCTACCTCTGGCTGTCCGGCGACCACCACATCCACACCCAGTACAGCAGCGACGCCCAGTACCGGGTGCTCGACCAGGTCAGCCACGCCAGCCAGTACGGACTGGACTGGATGGTGATCACCGACCACGGCTCGGTCGCGCACGCCAAGCTCGGCGTGGACAAGGTCAACCCCGACATCCGGCTGGCCCGGGCCGCCCACCCGGAGACCCTGGTCTTCCAGGGCCTGGAGTGGAACATCCCGGCGGCCGAGCACGCGACGGTGTTCGTCGCGCCCGGCTCGAACGAGGTCCGCGTGCTCAAGCAGTTCGAGAACGCGTACGACGGGGTGGTCACCAACACCGGCGCGAGCACGCCGGCGAACGAGGCGCTGGCCATCGCCGGGCTCGGCTTCCTCGACCGGGCCGTGCGGACCCGGCAGGTCGGCGACGCGCTGATGCTCGCCAACCACCCGGCCCGCAAGGGCATCGACTCGCCGCACGAGATCCGCAACTGGCGCGACCACGCCCCGCACATCGCGGTCGGCATGGAGGGGGCGCCGGGGCACCAGGCCGCCGGCATCGCCGCGCCGGGCGGCCCGGGCGGCGGGCGCGGCGAGTACGACTTCTCGCCGTCGGCCGACTCGTTCGCCGGCTACCCGCCGGAGTCGTACCGGACCTTCGGCGGCTTCGACTGGATGACCTCGACCGTCGGCGGCCTGTGGGACAGCCTGCTGGCCGAGGGCAAGCCGTGGTGGATCACCTCGAACTCCGACTCGCACATGGTCTACGCCGACTGGTCGAAGAACCCGGTCGGCAACGTCACCAGCGCACCCTGGGACGCGGCCGGGCACACGTTCGACAACTTCGGCCGGTACGGCGACCCGGTCTATGCCGGCGGCATCCAGACCGGGAACGCCGACTTCTGGCCGGGCTTCTACAGCCGCACGCACGTGGGTGCGGCGTCGCGGGACTACCGCGCCGTGATGGCGGGCATCCGCGCCGGCCGTATCTGGGTCGCGCACGGTGACCTCATCCGCGGTCTCGAGGTCCGGGTACGGGCGACCGGCGGCGACCGGAACGGCGTCACCCTTGGCGGTCAGCTCAAGGTCCGCCGCGGGGCAACGGTCGAGGTGAGCATCAAGGTCACGATGGCCGGCACGCCGAACTTCGCCCAGTTCGTGCCCACGCTGGCCCGGGTCGACATGATCACCGGCGACGTCACCGGCGCGGCTCCGGACCGGGACACGTTCACCACGCCGCGGACCACCGTGGCCCGCTCCTGGGACGTGCAGAAGAGCAGCGGGTCGGTCCTGCTGACGCACACGTTCCGCAACGTCCGCGACCCGTTCTACCTGCGGCTGCGCGGGACGGACGGCAAGCAGCTGGCGGCCGGCCTGCTCGGCTCGTCGGTCGACCCGTCCGGCCCGGCGATCGACGTCGTCGGCGACGCCGACCCGTGGGCCGACCTGTGGTTCTACTCCAACCCGATCTGGGTCCTGCCGCCCACGTCGGGGCACTGATGACTGCCGTCCTCGGGGTCGACGCCGGGTCCCGGACCGCCGCGGACGCCGAGCACCTCATGCTCGGCGTCGCGGCGGAGCTCGGCGCCGGCCCCGGGGCGGTGCTCTGCACGCACGCGGTGCGCCAGGGCACGCCCCACTACGCGGCCACCGTCACCCTCCCGCCACCCTCCCCGCCACCATGGCCCCCATCCCGGCCGCCGGCTGGGCGCTGGTCGACACGGCAGAGGTGCTCGAGGGCGACCCGGTGCTGGCCCGTACCGCTCTCGGCGCGGCCACCGCGCGGGCGGCCGGCACCGACGGGCGGGCGGTGCGGTTCCCCGGGATCGAGCTGCTCACCGGCACCGTGCCGGTCGCCGACGTGCTCGCCGGCACGGCGATCGACGAGGTCAGAGTGCTCGCCGGCGGCCTGCTCCCGCCGGCCGCCATGCTGCTGACCCGCGACTTCTGCCGCCCGGTGTACGAGGCCGGCGCGCTGGTCCTGCACGTGCTGCCGGCCGGCCCGGGCCGGGTGGCCCCGTTCGAGGTGCCCAACCCGACGCCCTGCTGCGCCGCCCACTCCTGACCCCGGTCGGGTCCGGGGGATAGCGTGGCCTGGTGACCCAGTGGGACCTCGAGGTGCTGGCTTCCGAGCTCCGCCGGCACAGCGGCGACCTCTCGCTCTACGCCGGGTTCCTGCTCAGCACGCTGTCCTCGGCGCTGCCGGCCGAGCTCGTCGAGGTGGAGCGCAAGGGCAGCCTGCTCGGCCGGCTGCGCGGCGCGCAGGCGCCGGTCGTCGCGGCCACGGTCCGGCTCGGCGACCAGGGCTTCACCCTGCGCCGGGAGCGGGTCGGCGCCCCGGCGGTGGCGACGATCCGGCACGAGTCCGGCGGGATCGCGCTGCGCACCGAGACCGTCGGTCTCGACGAGTGGTCGCATCGGCTGGCCGCGGCCCTGGGGGCGTACGCGGACCGGCACGCCGGGGCGGCCGAGGCGCTGCGCCGGTTCACCCTGCCGGGTGCGCCGTGAGCTTCACCAGCAACCTGACGGTGGCCGAGCACCACGCGATCCGCTCGGTCGGCTTCAGCCCGGTCGGCCAGGTCCTCGGCAGCTGCGTCTACGCGATCGGCTGGACCGGCAGCTGGAACTGCGGCATCGGCTACGGCTGGGGCGGCGCGGGCATGATCGCCCGCACCACCGAGGCCACCGGCCTGCGCGACTCGCTCTACGCCGCCCGCGGCGCGGCGATGCAGCGGATGCAGGCCGAGGCGGCCCAGGTCGGCGGCGACGGGATCGTGGCGGTGCGGCTGTCCGTGGCCCCGTTCGAGGGGGCCGGGCTGGAGTTCCGGGCGATCGGCACGGCCGTGCGGGCCGACGGCGAGGTCCGCCCGCGGCGGCCGTTCACCTCCGACCTGTCCGGACAGGAGTTCGCGCAGCTGATCACCGCCGGCTGGGTGCCGGCGGCGCTGCTGCTCGGCATCGCGGTGACCGTACGGCACGACGACTGGCGGACCCGGTCCCAGCTCGGCAGCTGGAACTGGACCAACCAGGAGATCGACGGCTACACCGACCTCACCGCGAAGGCCCGGTCCGGCGCCCGCAGCCGGCTCGCCGCCGACACCGCCCGGTACGGCGCCGGCGCGACCGCCGTCGTCCGGGACATGAGCCTGCGGATCAGCCGGCGTTCCTGCGCGGCCGGCAACGACGCCCACGACCACCTGGCCGAGGCGATGGTGGTCGGCACCGCGATAGTCCCGTTCCGGCACCGGGGTGGGAACGCCCCGGCCCCGCCGCTGCCCGTGCTGCGCCTTTCTGGGAGGACACCGTGACCGATCCCGCCGCCGCCGGGCTGCCGCAGGACGCGATGACCCGGCTGGCCGAGCTGCAGCCGGGCCGGCCGGGCAGCATCTTCACCTCCGACCTGACGGTCAACGAGTTCCTGCTGCTGCGGCAGGCCGGCTTCCGACCGCTCGGGCTGGTGCTCGGCACCTCCGTCTACCACGTCGGCCTGCAGGTCGGCCGGTGGAGCAAGAACCAGGAGATGGACGTGCTGTCCCAGGCGATGTACCACGCCCGGGAGCTGGCGATGACCCGGATGGAGGCCGAGGCCGACGTGCTCGGCGCGGACGGCATCGTCGCGGTGCGGCTGGCGGTCGAGCTGAAGGAGTGGGGCTCGGACATCGCCGAGTTCCTCGCCGTCGGCACCGCGGTGAAGGCCGAGGCCGGCGGCGACTGGCGCAACAACCGCAACCAGCCGTTCACCTCGGACCTGTCCGGCCAGGACTTCTGGACGCTGCTGCAGACCGGCTACGCGCCGCTGGGCATGGTGATGGGCATCTGCGTCTACCACGTCGCCCACCGCTCGCTCGGCAACGTGCTGTCCAACGTCGGCCAGAACACCGAGCTGCCGCAGTTCACCCAGGCCCTCTACGACGCCCGCGAGCTGGCGATGGAGCGGATGCAGCGGGAGGCCGAGGCGCTCGCCGCGGAGGGCATCGTCGGGGTGCAGCTGTCCCAGCACAACCACGCCTGGGGCGGGCACACCACGGAGTTCTTCGCGGTCGGCACGGCGGTCCGGCCGATCCGCCCGGACCACGTCGTGCCGGCGCCGCAGCTCGTCCTCGGTCTGGAGCGCTGACCCGACCGGCCTCCGGTCAGGCTGTCCCGCCGCCGTCCGCCTCGGCCAGGTGGGCGACCAGCGCCGCCCGGAACTCCTCCGGGCGGTCCAGGTGCGGCCCGTGCCCGGACCCCTCCAGGGCCAGCTCCCGGTAGCCGCCACCGCCGGCGGCGTACGCGTCCAGCACCGCGCGGGTCTGGCCGACCATCGGCTGGGCCGGGTAGCGGTCCGGACCGGGCCAGCCGGGGACCGCGCCGAGCGCGCCGAGATGGGCCAGGTCGTAGAGCGAGGTGTCGGAGACGATCACGTCGGCGGTGCCGCGGATCCACAGCACCGGCGGCTTGGGGTCCACAGTGGACAACGCATCGAGCCGCAGGTGGACTGGGGGCGAGGGTGTTGAGCACGCCGCGGTCGCCGCACGCCGTCCCCGGCCAGGCGTCGACGGCCCTGGCCGTGCCGGGGTAGAAGTCGTCGCCGGTGCGGGTGGACAGCATCGACTCGACGAACGCGTCCAGCGGTTCCGGCACGCACGGCGGCGCGACGTAGTGGGCCAGCAGCACGTTGCGCGGCGAGAGCGGCGAGTCGGTGCCGCGGTCGCCGGCCGCGAGCCGCTGCACGAACTCCGGGTTGGCCGTGCCGCCGCCGGTGCCGGCCCCGTCCGCGTCGACCGGCGTGCCCTCCGGCCCGCGGGTGCCGCCGAACCCGTACGGGGAGACCGGCGAGACCAGCGTGAGCGAGGCGACCCGGCCGGGCGCGTCGATGACCGACTGCATGACCACGCCGCCGCCGAGGCTCCAGCCGACCAGGTGGACCCGGTCCAGCCCGAGCGCGTCGAGCAGCGCGGCCAGGTCGTCCGACCAGTCCCGGACACCACGGGTCGCGTCCACCGGCACCGGGTCGGTGTCGCCGAACCCGCGCAGGTCCACCGCCAGCGGCCGGTACGGGGCAGGCAGCGCAAGCATCGTCGGCTGCCAGAACAGGCTCGAGGACACGTTGCCGTGCACGAACAGCACCGGCGGCCCCTCGGTGCGCCCGGTCTCCAGCACGTTCTGGGTCAGCCGCGCGGTCGGCACCCGGCGGGCCGCGATGCCGGCCATCAGCGCGGTCACCGGGCGCTCCAGCCGCCGTCGAGGACCAGCGAGCTGCCGTTGACGAACGAGGCCGCGTCCGAGCAGAGGTAGGCGACCGCGGCGGCCACCTCGGCCGGCTCGATCAGCCGCTTGATCGCCGGCTCGGTCAGCATGATCTTCTCGACCACCTCCTCCTCGGCGATGCCGTGCGTGCGGGCCTGGTCGGCGATCTGGTTCTCGACCAGCGGCGTCCGCACGTACGCCGGGCAGACCGTGTTCGAGGTGACCCCGCGCGGGCCGCCCTCCAGCGCCAGCGTCTTCGACAGCCCCTCGGTCGCGTGCTTGGCCGCCACGTACGCGCTCTTGTACGCCGAGGCCCTGATCCCGTGCACCGAGGAGATGTGCACGACCCGGCCCCAGCCCTGCGCGTACATGCCCGGCAGGACGGCGCGCAGGATGAGGAACGGGGCCTCGACCATCAGCGTGAGCATCCGGTGGAACTGGTCCGGCGGGAACTCCTCGATCGGCGCGACGTGCTGGACGCCGGCGCAGTTCACGACGATGTCGGCGGACAGGTCGAGCCCGCGCACCGCGGCGGTGTCGGTGAGGTCGGCGACCACCGCCTCCCCGCCGAGGCCGGCGGCCTGGTCGGCGACCCGCTCGTCCCGGTCGAGCAACACCACCCGGGCGCCGTCGGCGGCCAGCCGCTGCGCGCACGCCGCCCCGATCCCCGACGCCGCCCCGGTCACCAGCGCGGTCCGTCCCAGTCAGACTCGGTCACGGCGCCGATCCTAGGTCCGGGCGCCGGGCGGGTCGGCATGGCAGGGTTGGGCTGTGCCGGAACTCGATCCGCGGCGGGCGTTGTCGTTCGGGGCGCGGGCGGAGGAGTACGAGCGGTGGCGCCCGTCCTACCCGGCCGACGCGGTGGCCTGGCTGGTGCCGCCGGGCGCGGTCCGGGTGGCCGACGTCGGCGCCGGCACCGGCAAGCTCACCGGCCCGCTGCTCGCGCTCGGGCTCGAGGTGGCGGCGGTCGAGCCGGACCCGGCGATGCTCGCGGTGCTGCGCCGGGAGCACCCGGCCGCGGTGCCCTACCTGGCCGGCGCCGACGCGCTGCCGATCCCGGACGCGAGCGTGGACGCGGTGCTCGCCGGGCAGGCCTGGCACTGGTTCCCGCCCGAGCAGGCCGTGGCCGAGGTGCGCCGGGTGCTGCGCCCGGGCGGCTGGCTCGGCCTGATCTGGAACGGGCCGGACCCGCGCGACGTCTGGGAGTACGACCTGGCCCGGCTCGACCCGGACACCGCCGGGCGGGACTTCCTCGCCGACCCGGCCGACGACCCGTTCGAGGTCGACGGGCTGCCGCCGGACGAGCTGGAGTGGGCGGTGTTCCCGTGGGTGCGGGAGATCGACGGGCCGGCGCTGGCGGGCCGGCTGCGGACCCACTCCGCGTTCGTGGTGCTGCCGGCCGACGAGCGGGAGCGGCTCATCGCCGCGATGGTCGCCGTGGTGACCGCCGAGGCCGCCCGGCGCGGCACGCCGTCCGTGCCGCTGCGCCAGTCCGCGCACTGCGCCCGCTGGCGGCCGACCTAGCCGAGGTCGGTGACCTTGCCGGCGTCCACCTCGAGATGGCGGGTGGTCCGGACGACCTCGAGCATGTGCCGGTCGTGGGTGACCAGCAGCAGGGTCCCCTGGTACGAGTCCAGCGCCTGCTCCAGCTGCTCGATCGCCGGCAGGTCGAGGTGGTTGGTCGGCTCGTCCAGCACGAGCAGGTTGACCCCGACGGCCTGCAGCAGCGCCAGCGCCGCCCGGGTGCGCTCGCCCGGCGACAGCGTCCCGGCCGGGCGCAGCACGTGGTCGGCCCGCAAGCCCGAACTTGGCCAGCACCGTCCTGGCGTCGGCCGGCAGCAGCCCGGACACCGTGCTGAACGCGTCCAGCAGCGGCTCGTCGCCCAGGAACAGCGCCCTGGCCTGGTCGATCTCGCCGACCACGACTCCGGGCCCGAGCGACGCGCTGCCCTCGTCCGGGACGATCCGGCCGAGCATCGCGGCCAGCAGCGTCGACTTGCCGGAGCCGTTCGCGCCGGTGATCGCGACCCGGTCGGCCCAGTCGATCTGCAGGTCGACCGGGCCGAGGGTGAACGCGCCGCGGCGCACCACCGCGCCGCGCAGCACCGCCACCACCGCGCCGGCCCGGGGCGCCGCGGCCACCTGCATGCGCAGCTCCCACTCCCGGCGCGGCTCCTCGACCGCGTCGAGCCGCTCGATCATCCGCTCGGTCTGCCTGGCCTTGGCCGCCTGCTTCTGGCTCGACTCGACCCGGTACGCGCGGATGCTGCGGTCCGGCTCGGACGCCAGGTTCCGGCGTACGTTGCGGACGCCCTTGTCGGCCCAGGCCCGCTGCGCCCGGGCCCGCGCCTCCAGACCGGCCTTCGTCTCCGCGTACTCCTCGTACTCGAGGCGGGCGTGCCGGCGCTGCGTCTCCCGCTCGGCCAGGTAGCCCGCGTACCCGCCGCCGTAGTGGTTGACCTGGTGCTGCGGCAGGTCCAGCTCCAGCACCCGGTCGACCGTGCGCTCCAGGAACCGGCGGTCGTGGCTGACCAGCACCGTGCCGGCCCGGCGGGCCAGCACGAAGCCCTCCAGCATCGCCAGCCCGGCCAGGTCGAGGTCGTTGGTCGGCTCGTCCAGCAGCAGCACGTCGTACCGGGACAGCAGCAGCGAGGCCAGCCCGGCCCTGGCCGCCTGGCCGCCGGACAGCGCGGCCACCGGCCGGTCCAGGTCGACGGTGAGGCCGAGCTCGGCGGTGACCGCCTCGGCCCGCTCGTCCAGGTCGGCCGCGCCGAGGCCGAGCCAGCGCTCCAGGGCCACCGCGTACGCGTCGCCGGCGCCGCGCTCGCCCCGCTCCAGCGCCACCGAGGCCGCGTCCAGGGCACGCTGCGCGGCCGCCACGCCGGTCCGCCGGGCCAGCACGTCCCGAACGGTCTCGCCGCCGGTGCGGTCGCGCTCCTGCGGCAGGTAGCCGACGGTCGCGGTGGGTGGGCTCAGCGACACCGTGCCGCGCTCGGGCAGGTCGAGCCCGGCCAGCATCCGCAGCAGCGTGGACTTGCCGGCCCCGTTGGGGCCGACCAGGCCGATCACGTCGCCCGGCGCCACCACCAGGTCGAGCCCGGAGAACAGCTCGACGTTGCCGTGCCCCGCCGCCAGCTGCCGGGCAGTCAACGTCGCGCTCACAGGGTCAACATGCTACGCGGCGCCGGCCCGACGACCGACCGGATAACGCTAGGGCGGCTCGACGCGGCCGCGGAACCGGTCGGCGGCGACCAGCAGGGTCGGGTCGCCGGTGCGGGCGTGCTCGCGCAGCGCCGCCTCGGTCAGCTTGATCACGTGCTCGTCGCCGTGCTCGACCGCGCGGCCGGCCAGCTCGGCTCCGGCCGGCGGCGGGTCACCCGCCGGGTCGCTCTCGGCCGCCATCCGGGGCGAGGCGAACCCGGCGACGATCGCGCCGACCGACTGCCAGCTCGCGGCCACGCTGGCGGTGCGCAGCGGGTCCGGCAGCTCCGGCAGCACCAGCCGGACCGCGGCCGGGGCGGTGACCGCATGGCAGAACGCGATCGGCGCGTCCGGCCTGGCCGCCAGCACCCTGGCCGCCGCGCCGATCAGCTCGTCCAGTGCCGCGTCCGGATCGGCCGGCGCGCCCCAGACGTCGAGCCGGCCCGGGTAGTCGGGCAGCACCCGGACGGCCAGCATCCGGCCGATCAGGCCGGGGCCGTCGCCGGGCACGCCGGGGTCGAGCCGGGGCAGGCCGGCCAGCGCCGGCACCGCCGGTGAGCCGGCCGGCCAGCCGCGGGTCGCCGGCCAGCGGCGCGTACCGGGCCGCCCAGTACGCCAGGCCCTGGGCCAGCTCGTCGACCAGCACCGGCTCCGGCCGGTCGCCGGCCGCGCGCAGCGAGCGGACCGCGTGCGCGGTGCGGATCACCCCGTGCGTCGCGCTCGCGGCCAGCCCCGGCAGCAGCCGCGGCCACCAGCGCAGCAGCAGCTCTCGCCAGGACCGCTCGGCCGCTTCCCGGCGCAGGTACGCGGTCCAGTCGCCGAGCAGCCGCTCGTCGCCGAGCCGCTCCCGCCAGTCGTCCACGCCGCCGCCGGCCGCCGGCGGCGCGTCGAGCCGGGGCAGGTAGCCGCTCACCCAGCCGCCGACCCGGTCGGCCGCACCGAGCCGGACCAGGGCCTCGCTGGCCATCGGGCCGTGGTTGGCGAGGAACCCGCCGAACTCCGGCCCGGTGCCGTGGAACCGGTCGAGGGCGTCGAGCAGCGCACCGTCGGTCACCCGGCCACCGTCCGTCGGCCGGCGACGGCTCGTCAAGCGCGTTGTCCGTCGCTGTGCCGGTGACCCGGGTCTCAGGATGGGACAGGGCGGCCCGGCCGGCGACGCGTAGCGTCAGCCCATGGAGCGGTTCCAGATGCTCATCGGCGGCCTGGCGGTCGACGCGCTGTCCGGGCGGACGTTCGAGTCCGAGAACCCGTACACCGGCCGGCCCGTGGGCGGTGCTGCCGGACGGCGGCCCCGAGGACGTCGACGCCGCGGTCGGCGCGGCCCGGGCCGCGCTGGACGGCGAGTGGGGCTCGATGACCGGCTTCGCCCGGGCGCGGCTGATGCACCGGCTGGCCGACCGCATCGACGCCGGCGCCGAGCGGCTGGCCACGCTCGAGGTGAACGACTCCGGCAAGCTGTTCCGGGAGATGATCGGCCAGCTGCGCGGGCTCGGCGGCTGGTACCGCTACTTCGCCGGGCTGGCCGACAAGCTGGAGGGCCGGCAGATCCCGGCGCCGAACCCGGACTACCTCGTCTACACCCGGCGCGAGCCGGTCGGCGTGGTCGGCGCGATCACGCCGTGGAACTCGCCGCTGCTGCTGATGACCTGGAAGCTCGCCCCGGCGCTCGCGGCCGGGTGCACGGTCGTGGTCAAGCCGTCCGAGCACTCGCCGACCTCGACGCTCGGCTTCGCGGCGCTGGTGACCGAGGCCGGGTTCCCGCCGGGCGTGGTCAACGTGGTCACCGGGCTGTCCCGGGAGACCGGGGCGGCGCTGGCCGCGCACCCCGGGGTGGACAAGGTCGCGTTCACCGGCTCGACCGCGACCGGCCGGGCGGTGGCCAGGGCCGCGGCCGACAACCTGACCAAGGTCACGCTGGAGCTGGGCGGCAAGTCGCCGCAGGTGGTCTTCCCGGACGCGGACCTCGCCGCGGCCGCGAACGGCGTCGTCGCCGGGGTGTTCGCCGCGACCGGTCAGACCTGCATGGCCGGCTCCCGGCTGATCGTGCACGCCGACGTGCACGACGAGCTGGTCCGGCTGGTCGCCGAGCGGGCGGCCCGGATCCGGCTCGGCGATCCGACCGACCCGGAGACCGAGATGGGCCCGGTCGCGAACCGGCCCCAGTACGAGAAGGTCGTCGGCTATCTGGACACCGCCCGCGCCGAGGGGGCGACGGTCGCGTACGGCGGGGCGACCGAGGACGGGCTGTTCGTCCGGCCGACCGTGCTCACCGGCGTGACGCCGGCCTCGACGGTCTTCCGGGAAGAGGTGTTCGGGCCGGTGCTGGCCGCGGTCCCGTTCCGGACCGAGGACGAGGCGGTCAAGCTCGCCAACGACACCCCGTACGGGCTGGCCGGGGCGGTCTGGACCAAGGACGTGCACCGGGCCCACCGGGTGGCCGGGCGGATCCGGGCCGGCACCGTCTGGATCAACGCCTACCGGGTGGTCGCGCCGAACGTGCCGTTCGGTGGCTTCGGCAACTCCGGGATCGGCCGGGAGAACGGCTTGCACGCGGTCGACGAGTACCTGGCCGAGAAGGCGGTCTGGGTCGAGCTGACCGGCGGCACCAGGGACCCGTTCGTCCTCGGCTGAATCGACCTCGACGCTCCTACCCCGATGGCTGCCTTGCTGAAGGACAGACCTTCGAGCCATACTCCGACGCAGAGCGGGCCCGGCTCGGCCCGGCGGCGTGCTGGCGGTCGACGCGTACGCGCAGCGAGGGGAGTGGACGGTGCCGTTCAGCACGGAGGACCGGATCGCGCTCGTCGGAGCCGGCGCGATGGGCGCGCCGATCGTCGAGCACCTGGTGCAGGCCGGCTTCCCGGTGACGGTCTGCGACCTGAACGCCGACCGGCGGGCCGGCGCCGAGGCGCTCGGCGCCCGCAGCACGTCCACTGTGGACGATCTCGGTGGCTGCCGGGCGGCGCTGGTCATGCGTGCCGACCGACGACGACGTCCGGCTCGTCGCCGGCCAGTACGGCGCGGTCGCCCCGGCGGCTGCGGTGCTGGTCATCCACAGCTCGGTGCAGACCGCGACCTGCCTCGCGGTCGAGGAGGCGTTGCGCCCGCGCGGTGTCAGGGTGGTCGACGCGGCGCTGACCGGTGGCATGCGCGGGGCCGAGGCCGGCGAGATCAACCTGCTCGTCGGCGGGTCGGCCGCGGACGTGGCCGACCTGACGCCGGTGTTCGCGCCGTGGACCAGCCATGTCAACCATCTCGGTCCGCTCGGCACCGGCCAGGTCGGCAAGACGGTCGGCAACCTCATCCACTGGGGCGAGATCGTCGTCTGCGCCGAGGCGCTCTCGCTCGGCGCGCGAGCTCGGTGTGCCGGTGAGCGTGCTGCGCCCGGCGCTGGAGAACGGGCCGGCCGACAGCCGCACGCTGCGGGAGCTGCAGGAGATGCGCTTCACCTGGTACGAGAAGGACATCGACACCGCGGTGCCGATGGCCGCCACGGTGGGCCGCGAGCTGGTGCTGTCGACCGTTCGTGCAGCGGCTGATGCGGGACATCGACGTGCCGAAGATGGCGGCGCTGCTGGCGGACCGCGGGACCATCGAGCTGACCGGGGCGCTGGCGGCGGCCGGGCGCTGACCGCCCGAGAACGGGACCGCCCGGGCGTCCTCAGCCGCCCGGGCGGTCCTTCCCGCCGAGCGGCAGGCCGACCCGGGAGCGCAGCTCGGCCAGCGAGATCCCGTACGTCTCCCGCACGGTCACGCCGTCCGCGCCGAGCAGGAACACCGCGTGGTCGGTGTAGACCCGGCCGACGCAGGCCACCCCGGTCAGCGGGTAGCTGCACTTGTCCACCAGCTTCGGCGACCCGTCGCGGGCGAACAGCGGCATCATCACGTAGACCTCGCGGGCACCGATCGCGAGGTCCATCGCGCCGCCGACCGCGGGGATCGCGTCCGGCTCGCCGGTGTGCCAGTTGGCCAGGTCGCCGCCGACCGAGACCTGGAACGCGCCGAGCACGCAGACGTCAAGGTGCCCGCCGCGCATCATCGCGAAGCTGTCGGCGTGGTGGAAGTACGAGGCGCCCGCGGTCTCGGTGACCGGGATCTTGCCGGCGTTGACGAGGTCCCAGTCGACCTCGTCGCCCTCGGCCGCGCGGCCCATCCCGAGCATGCCGTTCTCGGTGTGCAGGGTGACCCCGCTGCCGACCGGCAGGTGGTCGGCGACCGTGGTCGGCAGGCCGATGCCGAGGTTGACGTACGCGCCGGCGGGGATGTCCGCGGCGACCACCGCGGCCAACTCCTTCCGGCCCAGCGGCCCGGGATGTTCCTCGGTCATGCGGTCACCAGCCGGTCCACGTAGATGCCCGGGGTCACGACCGCCTCCGGGTCAAGCCCGCCCGCCGGCACCACCTCGGCCACCTGGGCGACCGTGGTGGTCGCCGCGGCCGCCATCACCGGGCCGAAGTTGCGGGCGGTCTTCCGGTAGACGAGGTTGCCGACCCCGTCGCCCCGGTGCGCCTTGATGAGCGCGAAGTCGCCCTTGATCGGATACTCCAGCACGTACTCACGCCCGTCGATGGTGCGCTGCTCCTTGCCCTCGGCCAGCGGCGTGCCGACGCCGGTGGGGCAGAAGAAGGCGCCGATGCCGGCACCGGCGGCCCGCATCCGCTCGGCCAGGTTGCCCTGCGGCACCAGCTCCAGCTCGATCTTCCCGGACCGGTAGAGCCCGTCGAAGACCCACGAGTCGGTCTGCCGCGGGAACGAGCAGATGATCTTCCGGACGTTGCCGGTGGCCAGCAGCGCGGCCAGCCCGGTGTCGCCGTTGCCGGCGTTGTTGTTGACCACGGTGAGGTCGCCCGCGCCGTGCCGGCGCAGCGCGTCGATGAGCTCGATCGGCTGGCCGGCCGGGCCGAAGCCGCCGATGAGCACGGTCGCGCCGTCCGGGATGTCGGCGACGGCCTCGTCCGGGTCGGCGAGGACAGCGGTCATCCGGCGTTCTCCAGCACCACGGCGAGGCCCTGGCCGACGCCGATGCAGATCGCGGCGACCCCCCAGCGGTGCCCGTCGGCCCGCATCACCGCGGCCAGCGTGCCGAGGATCCGGCCGCCGGACGCGCCGAGCGGGTGCCCGATCGCGATCGCGCCGCCGCGGGTGTTGACGATCTCCGGGTCGATCGGCCACGCGTCCAGGCAGGCCAGCGACTGCACCGCGAACGCCTCGTTGAGCTCGACCGCGCCCACGTCGGACCAGCCGATGCCGGCCCGGGCCAGCGCCCGGTTGGCCGCCTGCACCGGCGCGTAGCCGAAGTCCTGCGGCTCCAGCGCCATCGCCCCGCGGCCGGCGATCCGGGCCACCGGGTCGCGGCCGATCGCGGTCGCGGCCGCGGCCGAGCCGAGCAGCACCGCGGACGCGCCGTCGTTGAGCGGTGAGGCGTTGCCGGCGGTGATCGTCCCGTTCGGACGGAACGACGGCCGCAGCGAGGCCAGCTTCTCCGGCGTGCTGCCCGGCCGGATCCCCTCGTCCCGCTCCAGCCCGGTGTCCGGCACCGGCGTCACCAGGTCCTTGTAGAACCCGTCGGCCCAGGCCCGGTCGGCCAGCTGGTGCGAGCGCAGCGCGAACGCATCCTGCCGTTCCCGGGAGATGCCGTGCTTCTCGCCGAGCTGCTCGCAGGCCTCGCCGAGCGAGACCGTCCACTCCGGACTGCATCCGCGGGTTGACCAGCCGCCAGCCGAGCGCGGTCGACACCGCGGTGACATTGCCGGTCGGGTACGGCTTGTCCGGCTTGGGCAGCACCCACGGCGCCCTGGTCATCGACTCGACCCCGCCGGTGACGACGACGTCGGCGTCGCCGGCCTCGATCATCCGGGACGCGCCCATCGCAGCATCCAGGCTCGACCCGCAGAGCCGGTTCACGGTCGAGCCCGGCACCGACACCGGCAGCCCGGCCAGCAGCACGGCCATCCGGCCGACGTTGCGGTTCTCCTCGCCGGCGCCGTTGGCGTTGCCGAGCACCACCTCGGCCACGGCCGCCGGGTCGAGCCCGGGCGAGCGCTCCAGCAGGGTCCGTACGGCGAACCCGGCCAGGTCGTCCGGCCGGGACTGCGCCAGCGCCCCGCCCAGCCGACCGAACGGGGTCCGGACCGCGTCGTAGACGTACGCCTCGGTCACTGCGCATCCTCCTCGAAGACCTGCCGGGCGATCCGGAAGGCGGTGTTCGCGTCCGGCACCCCGCAGTAGATCGCGGCCTGCAGCAGCACCTCGCCGATCTCCGCGACCGTCAGCCCGTTGGTCCGGGCCGCGCGCAGGTGCATGGCCAGCTCCTCGTGGTGGCCGCGGGCGACCAGCGCGGTGAGCACGGCGATCGACCGGCTGCGGCGGTCGAGGCCGGACCGGGTCCAGATCGAGCCCCAGGCGTAGCGCTCGATGAGGTCCTGGAAGTCGCGGTCGAGGTCGGTGGTGCGGGCGGCGGCCCGGTCGACGTGCGCGTCGCCGAGCACCTGCCGGCGGACCGCGTTGCCGGCCGCCTGCAGGTCGGCCAGCGTCGTCCCGGACCGGCCCGGCAGCGGCCGGCGCAGCAGGTAGCCGACGATGAGCGCGGCCGTCGCTGCCGGGGCCTCGGCCGGGGCGAGGTGCGCGACCGGGTCGAGCACCGCCAGCGTGCCGTCGGCGACGCCGGTCGCGATCGTCCGCAGCCCTTCGATCGGCGTGCGGGTGTCGTACCCGCCGCCGACCGCGAGCACCGGCGAGCGGATCTCAGCCAGCCGGCGCGGTCACGTCGAAGCCGGCGAGCGCCTCGCAGGCCCAGGCGTACGAGGCGTCGTCGGTGCCGGCCAGGTGGTCGAGCAGCGCCCCGGCGACGCCCGGCTCCCGGTCGGCGAACCCGGGCGCGAACCAGGTCTGCGCCGCCGTCGGCGACGACCGCCTTGGTGCCCTCGGCGCGGACCAGCGCGGCCCGCTCGTGCCAGCTGTCCGGGGTGCCGATCCGGGCGCCGGTGCAGAGCAGCGCGGCGCCGGCGACCGGGTGGTCGAGCAGCAGCTGGAGCCCGACCGCGCCGCCGATCGAGTCGCCCGCGTAGTGGAACGGCCGGTCCCCGGCCAGCGTGAGCACTCCCTCGGCCAGCTCGGCGATCGAGAACGGGCTCGGTCGCCGGCGCCGACGCGCCGTGCCCGGGCAGGTCCCAGGCCAGCACGCTGAAGTCCTCGGCCAGCTCGGCCGCGCACCGGGCCCACAGCGTCGCCGCGGAGGTGCCGATCGCCGGCCCGACCAGCAGCAACGGCCCGCGCCCGCCGAGCGGCGTCGCCGGTCGAGCGTGGGGACCGGGTCACGGTCGGGCCTCCAGGAAGACCGTCTCGCCGGCGGCCCTGCAGCACGACGTCGAAGGCGTACCCGCCCGGCTCGGCGGTGGCCACCAGCGTGGCCCGCCGCTCCGCCGGCAGCGCGGACAGCAGCGGGTCCGCGGCTAGCGAGGCCTCGCTCTCCGGCAGGTAGATCCGGGTCCGCAGCCGGTCGAGCAGGCCGCGGGCGAACACGGTCAGCGCGAAGAACGGCGCCGCCCCGGCTCGGCTCGGGCCCGGCCGGAGCGTGCTGAACGACCAGTGCCCGGCGTTGTCGGTGGCCGCCCGCCCCCAACCGGTGAAGGTCCAGCCGTCCCGCTGCAGCGATCCTGGCTCCTGCACGACCGCGCCGTCCGGGCCGGGCTGCCAGAGCTCGAGCAGCGCGTCCGGCACGGGGTCGCCGGCGCCGTCCAGCACCCGGCCGTGCAGCCGGATCGCGCCGGCGCTGCCCGGCGGCACCAGCTCGGGCCCGCCCGCGTACGGCAGGGAGAGCCCGAAGAACGGCCCGACGGTCTGACCCGGTGTGCCGGGCGAAGGTCCGGTCATGACTCCGTCCAGGTTCGGCGCGGTCCGGTCAGCACGATGTCCCACCGGTATCCGGTGGACCACTCCGGCCGGGTCACCCCGTGGTCGTACGTGGCCAGCAGCCGCTGCTGCCCGGCCGTGTCCGGAATGGACTGGTAGATGGGGTCGAGCGGGAGCAGCGGGTCGCCCGGGAAGTACATCTGGGTCACCACCCGCTCGGTGAAGTCCCGGCCGAACAGCGAGAAGTGGATGTGCGCCGGCCGCCAGGCGTTGAGGTGGTTGCGCCACGGGTACGGCCCCGGCTTGATCGTGACGAACCGGTACCAGCC
Organism: uncultured Actinomycetota bacterium; assembly: GCA_963770145.1. GTDB lineage: Bacteria > Actinomycetota > Actinomycetes > Mycobacteriales > CADCTP01 > CADCTP01. The sequence goes on from CAVYOJ010000016.1 coordinate 551,319, forward strand.
GTCGGCGTCGGTGAGGCACCGCCCGGTGCCGGTGAAGTTGGGGTCGAGCGGGGCCGGGTGCCGGTCCCGGCCGTGCGCGTACCGCCCGGCGGCGTTGGCCTGCCAGACCTCGACCAGCTGTCCGGCGACCGGCCGGCCGGCGCCGTCGGTGATCCGGCCGGTGACGACCATCCGCTCACCCAGCGGCTCGCCGGGGTGCTGGGCGGTCAGGTCGGCGTCGGCCGGGTCGACGTCCCTGGCCCCGAACACCGGCCCGGCCAGCTCGACCTCCTCCGGGTCGACCTGCACCGGGGCGAACGCCGGGTGCCGCAGGATGCTGCTCCGGTACGGCGGGTAGTCCAGCAGCGGGCCCTGGGCCGGCCTTCTCGTGCGCGGCCGCGATCGAGGCGATCTCCGCGCTGATGGATTCCTGGGTGTCGGGTGGCGCGTTCTCGGGCACGCCCCGAACGTTACGAGGTGGAGCGCGCCCGTGCGACCATCACCACCCGCCCGGGGGCCGCCTGACCGGCCTCGCGTCGACCCGTTGCAACGTGGATGAATGGTATTACTATTCGTAGGTCCAGCGTGTAGTGTCCAACAGGTCGGGGTGCGCCGGCCGGACGGACGGCGGCGAAAGGCGGTCGGTGATGCTGAAGCAGGACGTCAACGAACTCCTGACCCGCACCGGGCCCGGCACCGAGATGGGTGACCTGTTCCGGCGTTACTGGATCCCGGCCCTGCTCGCCGAGGAGCTGCCCGAGGACGGCTGCCCGCCGGTGCGGGTCAAGCTGCTGTCCGAGCGGATGGTCGCGGTCCGCGACTCCGCGGGCCGGTACGGCCTGCTGGACGAGTTCTGCGCCCACCGCGGCGCCTCGCTCTGGTTCGGCAACAACGAGGACGGCGGCCTGCGCTGCGCGTACCACGGCTGGAAGTACGACGTGACCGGCGCGTGCCTCGAGGTGCCGTCCGAGCCGGAGAACTCGAGCTTTTGCAAGAAGGTCAAGCTCACCGCGTATCCCTTGGTGAAGATCGGGGACGTGCTCTGGACCTACATGGGGGACCCGGCCGACCAGCCGCCGCTGCCGGAGTTCGAGTGGTGCCTGGTCCCGCCGGAGCAGACGTACACGTCCAAGCGGTGGCAGGAGAGCAACTGGCTGCAGGCGCTGGAGGGCGGCATCGACTCCAGCCACGTGTCCTGGCTGCACTCGGCCGGGCTGCGCAACGACCCGCTGTTCAAGGGGTCGAAGGGCAACGACTACAACCTCAACGACATGCGGCCGTTCTTCGAGGTCGTGGACGCCGACGGCGGACTGTTCGTCGGGGTGCGCCGCAACGCCGAGGAGGGCCGGTACTACTGGCGGATCACGCCGTGGGTGATGCCCGCCTTCACGCTGGTGCCGCCGCGCGGCGACCACCCGGTGCACGGCCACTTCTGGGTGCCGATCGACGACGAGAACTGCTGGGTCTTCACCTTCGACTACCTGCCCGACCCGGGCGCTGACCGCGGCCGAGCTGCAGGCGATGAAGGACGGCCACGGGGTGCACAACGAGTACGTCCCCGGGACCTACCGGCCGCTGGCCAACAAGGACAACGACTACCTGATGGACCGCGACGGCGCAGCGGCGCGGCGAGACGTTCTCCGGCGTCAAGGGCATCGCGATCCAGGACGCGTCGCTGCAGGAGAGCATGGGCCCGATCGTGGACCGGTCCAAGGAGCGGCTGGTCTCCGCCGACAGCGGGATCATCAAGGCCCGCCGCAAGCTGCTCACCGCGGCGCTCGCGCTGCGCGAGGACGGCAGGGTGCCGCCGGGCGTCGACCCGGCCCACCACCGGGTCCGGTCGGCCTCGATCGTGCTGCCCAGCGAGCGGTCGTTCCTGGACGCGGCCCGCGACGCGGTCAGCGTGATCCCCGGCGTCCCGCAGACGTCGGTCTGAGGCGCACGATGGCCAACCGCCCGATCCTCGCGAACAGCTGCGCCATGGCGGCGACCGCCGCCGAGGCGCGGTTCCGGATCGACGCGAAGCCGCAGACGCCGCGGGCCACCAGCGTCGTCGCCCTCGACGACGGCGCGATGGCGCTGGTCCGGCGACCTGGCCGGCCAGGAGTGGAACGCCGCCCGGTTCCTCGGCCTGCCCGACGGCAGCCCGGCCGGGGACTACGCGGACCTCCAGCTGCGTACGGTCGACGGCGAGTCCGTCCGGCTGTCCGAGGAGCTGGCCCGGGCCGACTTCGTCATGATGATCGCCACCGAGGGCGCGCGGCGCCGCGGCCGCGGCCACCATCGGCGACGCCTGCACGCTGCGCGGGATCATGACCGCCGGCCTCATCGTCGGCACCAACGGCGAGTCCGGCGCGGCGCTGACGCGCGCTGCGCCCCAACGCCCGCGTCCTGCTCGTCACCGGCGACGAGCAGGACGCGACCGAGCTGCTGCGCGGCGAGTGCGGCGGCATGAGCGAGGACGCGCAGGCGGTCGAGTGACCCTGGCCGACCTGGCCGGGATGAAGCGCGAGGGTCGCAAGATCGTCGGCGTCGTCGCCTGGGACTACCAGATCGCCCGGATCGTGGACCGGGTCGGCGTCGACACTGGTCTCGGTCGGCGACACCGTCGGGATGAACCTCTGGGGTCAGGCCACGCCGTTCGAGGTGACGCTCGACCAGATGGTGACCGTCTGCCAGGCGGTCCGGCGCGGGGTCAGCCGGGCGCTGGTCAGCGGCGACTTCCCGTACGGGCCGCTGCAGGAGGGTCCGGCCGAGGCGGTGCGGGCGGCCATCCGGCTGGTCAAGGAGGCCGGTGTCGACCTGGTCAAGCTCGACGGCGCGGCCGACCACCTGGACGCGGTCCGGGCCGTCGACCGGGCCGGCATCCCGGTGTTCGCCCAGCTCGGCGTCACCCCGCAGGCGGCGCTCCGGCTCGGGCTCGACTACGCGGCGATGGCCCGGCCCGGCGCGCAGGTGCCGGACGAGATGGCCGAGCGGCTGGTGGCCGAGGCCAAGGCGCTGGAGGACGCCGGCGCCGCGCTGCTGGACTTCACCAACTCCGGGCCGGTGGTCGGGGCCGAGGTGGCCCGGTCGGTGTCGATCCCGGTGCTCGGCGGCTTCGGCGGCGGCCCCTGGCTGGACGGCCGGGTCCGGATGGCGCACGCGGCGATCGGGTACGCCGCCGCCGGCCTGGACGACCCGCCGGACACGTACGCCGACGTGGCCAGGATCAGCTTCGACGCGCTGTCCGCGTACGCGGCCGACGTCCGGGCGGGCAGCCAGATCCGCGGCGGGATCCCGGTGCCCCGCTGATGCCCACCGCCACGATCGACGGCATCCCCACCCGGTACGAGCTGTCCGGGGACGGGCCGCCGCTGCTGATGTTCTCGCCCGGCGGGTTCGACTCGACGCTGGAGAACTGGACCCGGCACGGCCTCTACCCGCGGATCGAGCTGATGGCCCGGCTGCGCGAGCGGTTCACCTGCATCGCGTTCGACCGGCGCGAGTCGGGCCGGTCCGGCGGCCGGCTGGAGCGGATCAGCTGGGACCACTGGGTCGCCCAGGGCGCCGGGCTGCTCGACCACCTCGGCATCGAGCGGGCGCACCTGATCGGCGCCTGCGTCGGCTGCTCGACCGCGGCCGCGTTCGCGGTCGCGCACCCGGCCCGTACCGACCGGATGGTGCTCTACTCGCCCGCCGGCGGGCCGCGCTACCGGATGACCCAGCTGGCCCGGTTCGGCGCGCACGCCGCGTACGTGGCCGCCGAAGGGCTCGGCTGCGGTGGTCGAGCTGGCCCGGTCGCGGCACCGCCCAGCTTCGCCGCCGACCCGCGGGTCGGGCCGTGGGTGACCGTGCTGCGCACCGACGACGCGTTCGCCAAGGAGTACGCGGCGGCCGACCCGGCGGCGTACGGGCGGATGGTGACCGCGATGGGGCGGCTGCTGTTCGACCGGGACACCGTCTGCGGGGCCGAGCCGGAGGACCTGATGGCGCTGGACATGCCGGCGCTGATCGTGCCCGGGCAGGACGCGTCGCACGCCCCGTCGGCCGCGCGCTACCTGCAGGAGTGCCTGAGCCGCGTCGGAGTACTGGGACGTGCCGGTGGCCGAGCAGACCGCCGACACCGCGCCGGCCCGGGTCATCGGAGTTCCTGTCACAGCAGTGACTCGCCGCGCTCCAGCGCCGCGATCATGTCGATGCGCCGCTGGTGCACGCCGCCGCTTGAACGCGGTGCGCAGCCAGAGGTCGACCAGCTCGTCGGCCAGCTCCGGCGCGAGCACCTTGGCGCCGAGGACGAGCACGTTGGAGTCGTTGTTGGCCCGGCAGATCTCGGTGGTGAACGGGTCGGCGGCACAGCCCGGCCCGGATGCCGCGCATCTTGTTGCAGGCGACAGCTCGCCGGCGCCGCTGCCGCCGACGACGATGCCGCGGTCGGCCGGACCCTCGGTGACCTGCCGGCAGACGTCCTCGCACAGCGGCGGGTAGTCCACCGTCTCGTCGCCGTGCGCGCCGCGGTCGTCGACCTGGTGCCCGGCGGCGGTCAGCCGCTCGATCAGCCGCGCCTTGAGCGCGACGCCGTTGTGGTCGGCGGCGATGGCGATCCGCACGGCGGTCAGCCGACCAGGTCGCGCGTGCCGGGCGCGAACAGCGCCTCCAGGTCCGGCGCCCGGTCGAGGATGTGCTGGTCGACCGCGGCCCGGGCCAGCTCCTCGAGCACCGGCCGGTTGGGCTCCATCCCGTACGGCAGCGGGTCGGCGCCGGTGATCTCCCGCACCCGCCGGTGCATCCGGTCGACCGCGGTCGGCTCGGCGCAGCGCGTCGCAGCCGGTCGACGTACCGGCGCTTGGACTCGGCGAACGCGTCGAACAGGTCGGCGGCCAGGTCGGGGTGCTCGGCCAGCAGGTCGTCGCGGACCACGACGAGGTGGTTGATCGGGTAGTAGCCCGCGCTCGGCGCAGCGCCGCGTAGCCGGCCTCCTCCGGGTCGGGGATCAGCGGGGCGACGTCCGGGCCGGTCCGGCGCGTACCCCGATCGCCGCGGCGAGCTCGCCGCGCCAGCATCGCTCGGCCAGGTCGCGGCGCCCGCGCCGGCAGTCGGCGCCGACGTTGCGCCGGCGGCCGGTACGCCGCGACGTGCTCGTCGCCCGAGAGCACCCAGGTCACCGAGTCGAGGTCGACGCCGTACTCGTCGCGCAGGATCGCCCGGGCCCAGACGCCGGTGGTGACCGTGTAGCCGCGGTTGACCCCGACCCGCCGGCCCTCGAGGTCCTTCGGCGTCGCGGATGCCGAGCCGCGCGTGTTGAAGCGACGATCGCGCCGTGGTGGAAGCCGCGGACCAGGAAGACCGGCAGCGCGGTGAACGCGCACCCCGTGCGCCTTGGCGACCAGGTAGGTCGTCAGCGCCATCTCGCAGACGTCGAACTCCAGCGTCGCGGACCATCCGCCGGAACGCCTGGACCAGGACCGGCACCTCCTCGAAGTCGAGCACGCAGCCCGCCGGGGTCACCGTCGCCGTCCTTGAGCGCCCGCGTTGTTGCCCTGGGTCCGGGTGACCGTCCTGAGGTGCAGCTCGGTCCATCGGCTCCTGTCGCTCGCAGTCGCTCGACGTGGTAAAGATCAGCAGACCGTATGACCATTCGACGGTCGAGGAGGAGCTGCCGATGGCTGAGCAGGTGCTGGCGGCGGTGCGGACCGCCCCGGGGACCACGCGAGCTGCGGGAGTACCCGATGCCGGAGGTCGCCCGACGACGGCGCCCTGCTCAAGGTCGAGGTCGCCGGCATCTGCGGCACCGACGTGAAGATGTACGCGCAAGCCGCCCGTTCCCCGACCCGGTGATCATGGGCCACGAGAACGTCGGCGTCATCGCCAGGGCCGGCCGCGACTTCGTCAAGCGGCACGGCCTCGGCGAGGGCGACCGGGTCTTCGTCGAGCACTACGTCGGCTGCTTCCACTGCGAGTGGTGCCACCGGGGCGAGTACCGGCACTGCGAGAACACCGACTGGCGCACCAACCCCGACGCCCGCCGGTACGGCTACACCTCGCGCCGAGCAACCCGCTGCCACCTGTGGGGCGGCTTCGCCCAGTACCTGTACCTGCCCTGGAACGCGGTGCTGCACAAGGTGCCCGACGGCGTCTCCGCCGAGCTGGCCGGCATCGTCACGCCGCTGTCCAACGGCATCGAGTGGGCGCTGGTCGACCGGCGGCGTCGGCTACGACTCGACCGTGCTCATCCAGGGGCCGGGCCAGCAGGGGCTGTCCCAGGTGGTCGCCTGCAAGCAGGCCGGCGCCTCGCTCGATCATCGTCACCGGCACCACCCGGGACGCGGCCCGGCTGGAGCTGGCCAACGACCTCGGCGCCGACCACACGATCGACGTGCAGCGCCGAGGACCCGCTCGAGCGGATCCGGGAGATCACCGGCGGCGCGGGCGTCGACGTGGTGCTCGACTGCACCGCCGGGGCCGGCACCGCGCCGGTGCTGCTCGGCATCGACGCGCTCAAGCGCCGCGAGGGCACGATGGTCATCCAGGGCGAGCTGGCCGCGTTCCCGGACTTCCCGGTCAAGAAGGTGACCGAGAAGGCGATCACGCATCAGGAGCGCCCGCGGGCACAGCTACCGGGCCTGCGAGCTCGCGCTCGAGCAGCTGGCCTCGCGCCGCTTCCCGCTCGAGCGGCTGGCCACCCACAGCTTCGGCCTGGCCGAAGTGGACCGGGCGATCCGGGCGGTCGGCGGCGAGGAGGGCGAGGACGTCGTGCACGTCTCGCTGCTGCCCTGGCTGGAGGACTGAGCCGATGACCGGGATCGTCGTCCGCAACCCGGTCCGCGCGCCGACCCGACGGTCGTCGCCGCGTTCGCCGCGGTTCGGGGTGGCCACCGTGCACGAGGCGCAGGGCCGCACCGGCCTGCTCGACCCGCGGCTGCGCCCGATCTACCCCGGCGCGCGGATCGCCGGCACCGCGGTCACGGTCAGCGTGCCGCCCGGCGACAACTGGATGATCCACGTCGCGGTCGAGCAGTGCCGGCGCGGCGACGTGCTGGTGGTCGCGCCCGACCTCGCGCTCCGAGGCCGGCTACTTCGGCGAGCTGCTGGCCACCGCGCTGGCGGCGCGCGGCGTGCGCGGGCTGGTCATCGACGCCGGCTGCCGGGACGTCGCCGAGCTGACCGCGGATGGGCTTCCCGGTCTGGTCGCGCCTGCGTGTCCGCGTTCGGCACGGTCAAGGAGACCCTCGGCGACGTCAACGTGCCGGTGGTCTGCGCCGGCCAGCTGGTCGACCCCGGCGACGTGGTCGTGGCCGACGACGACGGCGTGGTCGTGGTGCCGCGCGGCCGGCGCGGCCGACGTGCTGGCGGCGTGCCGCGGCCGCGGGAGGAGAAGGAGGCGCTGTCCCGCGAGCGCTACCGGACGGCGAGCTGAGCCTGGACGTGCAGGCCATGCGGGAGCGGCTGGCCGCGCAAGGGACTCGTCTACGTCGACGCCGGAGGAGCCGCCCGATGATCATCGACTGCCACGGCCACTACACCACCGTCCCGGCCGAGCACACCGACTTCCGGAGCGCGCAGCTGGCCTGGCTGGCCGACCCGTCCGGACCGCGACCGGCCGCCGGGCACGATCAGCGACGACGAGATCCGCGAGAGCGATCGAGAACAACCAGCTGCAAGCTCCTGCGCGAGCGCGGCGAGCGACCTGATGATCTTCTCGCCGCAGGCCTCGGCGATGGAGCACCACGTGCCCGACCCGGCGATCGCGCGTCGACTGGGCCCGGGCCTGCAACGACCTGGTCGCACCGGGTGGCCGGGCTGTTCCCGGCGCACTTCGCCGGCGGTCTGCCAGCTGCCGCAGACCCCGGGCGGCGACCTGGCCGACGCCGGTCGCCGAGCTGCGCCGGTGCGTGTCGCGAGCTCGGCTTCGTCGGCTGCAACCTCAACCCCGACCCGTCCGGCGGGCACTGGACCTCGCCGCCGATGACCGACCCGTACTGGTTCCCGCTGTACGAGGCGCTGGTCGAGCTGGACGTGCCGGCGATGGTCCACGTCTCGGCGTCGTGCAACCCGAACTTCCACGCGCTCGGCGCGCACTACCTCAACGCCGACACCTCGGTGTTCATGCAGCTGGTCGAGGGCGACCTGTTCGGCCGGTTCCCGACGCTGCGGTTCGTCATCCCGCACGGCGGCGGCGCGGTGCCGTACCACTGGGGCCGCTACCGGGGGCTGGCCGACCGGCTCGGCCGGCCGCAGCCGCGCGAGCACGTGCTGCGCAACGTCTTCTTCGACACCTGCGTCTACCACCAGGCCGGGCATCGACCTGCTGCTCGAGGTGATCCCGGCGGACAACATCCTGTTCGCCTCGGAGATGATCGGCGCGGTCCGCGGCATCGACCCGGAGACCGGCTTCCACTGGGACGACACCAAGCGGTACGTCGACGCGGCCGGGCTGTCCGAGGCGGACCGGACCAAGATCTTCGAGACCAACGCGCTGCGCGTCTACCCGCGGCTGGCCGCCCGGCTGGCCGCCAGCACCTGACCTACCCAGGGAGCCGCATGACCACCTCGGAGTGGATGGACGAGAAGCTGGCCGCGCGGTGGACCGCCGCGGACTCGCTCAAGGAGATGCTCGTCGTGCCGCGGCGGATCAGCGCCACGGTCGTCGCCGCGGACCGGCCCGGCACCGCGCTCGTCGTGGACGTCGGCAGCGGGCCGGGGGACTACCTGTCGACCATGCTCGACACGTTCCCGGCGGCGCGCGGCGTGTGGACGGACGTGTCGCCGGCGATGGAGGACATCGCCCGGCCGGCGCTGGCCGGGTACGGGGACCGGGTGGACTTCCGGATCGTCGACCTCGAGGACCTGTCCCCGCTGCCGGCGCGGGCCGACGTGATCACGACCTCGCGGGCAAGCCACCACTTCGACGCGGCCACGCTGGCCCGGTTCTACGCGTCCGCGGCCGAGCACCTCGCCCCGGGCGGCTGGCTGGTCAACCTCGACCACGTGCTCTCGCCCGGCGCCTGGGACCGGCGGCTGCGGGACGCGCGCGCGGCGATGATCCCGCAAGAAGAAGGAGGGCACCGGGCACAGCCACGACAAGCCGCTGCCCATGGTCGAGGAGCACCTGGCCGGGCTGGCCGCGGCCGGCTTCGACGACGTCGCGATGCCCTGGCGGTCCTTCTACACCGTCCTGTTCATGGCCAGGAAGGCCGGCTGACCTGCGGCGTTACTCGGCGGCCTGATCGGCGGCCCGGGCCAGCCGCTTGGCCGTGCGGCTGAGGTGGCGGTGCATGATCTCGGTCGCCTTGGTCGCGTCCCGGGCGGCGATCGCCTCGACGAAGTCGCGGTGCTCGTAGACGCCGCGCTGGCCCATCAGCGGCGCCGCCGTCGCGGCCTCGCGCAGCGACATGAGCAGCGGCCCGTGGAAGGAGTGCATCAGCATCTCGATGGCCCGGTTGTGCGTGCAGGTCGCCACCCGGTTGTGGAACTCGGCCGACTTGGCCATCGTGTACTCGCCGCGGCGGAGGGCCGCGATGTGCTCCCGGGTGAGCTCCCGCAGGCCGGCGATGTCCTCGTCGGTGGCCCGCTCGACGATCATCGGGATGATGCCGAGTTCGAAGACGAGTCGGGCTTCGGTGACTTCGACGGCGGTGACGGGGGCGAGGTTGATGAGGTCGGCGAGGCCGGCGCCGAGGCGTTCGGAGGAGGGGGTGGTGACGAAGGCGCCGCCGCGGGCGCCGACGCGGATTTCGACGAGTCCGCCGGCTTCGAGGATGCGGAGGGCTTCGCGGACGGTGACGCGGCTGACGCCCATGCGTTCGCAGAGTTCGCGTTCGGAGGGGAGTCGGTCGCCGGGGCGGAGCCGGTTGGTTCGGATGAGGGTCTTGATCTGGTCGACGATCGCCTCGGACATGCGGTTGGGGGAGACCGCCGTGAACATGCCGTCCCGGTTGGCCTCCGCAGTCGACTCGCGCACAGCCACCGCGCCATCACCTCACCTTTCGTCCCCGCTCGGGTGGGCGGGCCTGCTGAGCCGCTAAGGATAGTCGGTCAGTCCACCATTCCCCACTCTTCGTCACCGTCGTGTCCCATCGGAGCCCCGGCCGGACCACCCGGGGGCGTCCGGACGGTGGCCCGGTACCACCGTGGACATTGACCTATTGGTCAGTCCTTCATACAGTCCGGCTCGGACGCGCCGGGCGACGCGGGAGGCTGGCATGGCGATGCGGAGCGGGGCGGAGTTCGGCTGGCGGGCCCTGGTCGGCTGGATCCACTCGTACGGGATGCTGCACTCGACCCCGCTCGATCTCTACCGGCTGGTGCCGGACGGCTACGGCTTCCTGTTCACCACGCTGGGCAAGAAGGACCAGTCCGCGGCCGAGACCGAGGCCGCCCTCGGCCGGCTGGTCGAGAGCGCGGAGCTGCTCGCCCGCAACGGTGCCGAGTTCTTCGCCGTCAACAGCTCGCCGATGGTCACCCACGGCGGTCCGGGCTCGTCGTGCATCCGCACCTCCGCCGGCTGGACGGCATGCCGCCAAACGGTCCTACCTTAAACTAGATAGACCTCTCTGTCGCCACCCGCGGCCGGGTCAGCAGCACCGGCACCGCGACCAGGACGCAGCAGATTCCGCCGAACGCCAGGCCGTACCGGCCGCCCAGGGTCTGGCCGAGCACGCCGACCACCGGCGCGCCGAGCACGGTGGTGCCCTGCCAGCCGATCGACCACAGCGCCATCACCCGCCCGCGCATCTGGTCCCGCGAGGTGATCTGCAGGAACGTCTTGGACATCGCGTTGAACGTCACCGCGCCGGACCCGACGATCGCCAGCAACAGGTACGCGACGGGCAGGGACGGGGCGAACGAGGCCGCGAGGATCGCGATCCCCCACAGCAGCGCCGACATCGCCACCGACCGCTGGGTGACGAGCCGGCGGCGGGCGGCGAGCAGTCCGCCGGCGATCGAGCCGACCGAGATGGCCGACAGCGCCCAGCCGAACTCGCTCGCCCCGCCGTGGAATGTGTCCGACGTGAACAGCGGGATCGACACCTGGAACTCCCAGGCGAACGCGCCGGCCACGGCGACCAGCAGCAGCGGCGTGCGCAGGTCCGGTGTGGACAGCACGTACCGCAGCCCGGCCCGGATCTGCCGCTTGGCCGCGACCTCGGCCGCGGTGTGGATCAGCTCGTCCCGGCGCATCAGCTGCAGCCCGAGCCAGGTGGCGGCGAAGCTGGCCGCGTTCAGCAGGAAGCACGGTCCGACGCCGACGGTGGCGATGACGAACCCGGCGATGCCGGGGCCGACCACCCGGGCGCCGTTGATGAGCACGGAGTTGAGCGCGATCGCGTTGCCGATCCGGTCCCGGCCGACGATGTTGTTCATGAACGCCTGCCGGCTCGGGGTGTCGATCACGTCGACCACGCCGGCCACCAGGATCAGCCCCGTCAGCGACCAGATGTCGATGACGTGGGTCATGGTGAGCCCGCCGAGCACGGCGGCCACGACCAGCTGGACGACGGCGGTGATCCGCAGCAGCAGCCGCTTGTCGTGCCGGTCGGCGACCAGCCCGCCCCAGGCGCCGAGCACCAGCAGTGGAGCGAACCGGGCCGCGGTGACGGCGCCGAGCACGGTGCCGCTGTCGGTGAGCTGGAGCACCAGCCAGCCGACCGCGACGTTCTGCATCCAGTTACCGGCGACCGACACGGTCAGGCCGGCCATGTAGAGCCGGAAGTTGCGGATCCGGAGGGAGGAGAACATGCCCCCCGCGGTGGATGCGGCGCTCGCGGTCTCGGCGGTCACCGGCCGGTCAGAACGCGCTGGCGCGGGCGAGCCGGCGGGCGGTGCGGCTGAGGTGCCGATGCATGAGCTCGGTCGCGGTGGTCGACGTCCCGCACGGCGATCGCCTCGACCAGGTCGCGGTGCTCGTACGTGCCGCGCTGGCCCATCAGCGGGGACGCGGTCGACGCCTCGCGCAGCGACATGAGCAGCGGCCCGTGGAAGGAGTGCACGAGCATCTCGATCGCGGCGTTGTGCGTGCAGGCGGCGAGCCGGACGTGGAACTCGGCGGATCTGGCCATCGTGTACTCGCCGCGGCGGCAGCGCGTGCGATGTGGTCGCGGGTGAGCGCCCGCAGGCCGGCGATGTCCTCGTCGGTGGCCCGCTCGACGATCGTCGGGATGATGCCGAGTTCGAAGACGAGTCGGGCTTCGGTGACTTCGACGGCGGTGACGGGGGCGAGGTTGATGAGGTCGGCGAGGCCGGCGCCGAGGCGTTCGGAGGAGGGGGTGGTGACGAAGGCGCCGCCGCGGGCGCCGACGCGGATTTCGACGAGTCCGCCGGCTTCGAGGATGCGGAGGGCTTCGCGGACGGTGACGCGGCTGACGCCCATGCGTTCGCAGAGTTCGCGTTCGGAGGGGAGTCGGTCGCCGGGGCGGAGCCGGTTGGTTCGGATGAGGGTCTTGATCTGGTCGACGATCGCCTCGGACATGCGGTTGGGGGAGACGGCCGTGAACATGCCGTCCCGGTTCGCCTCCGCGGCCGGCTCCGAGACCACCACGCGGCCACCACCCTCCGGTATTGCGCCCGCCGCCCTCGCGTCACCGCAAGGAAGTCAGCGGCTTCGCTGGATTACGAACAGTTATAGGCTAGTCGGTCAGTCCAATTTTCCATACCGCGGACCGGATCAGTCCGAGGCCGCTGTGGCCGGTGTCACCGCGGCCAGTGGCCCGTCCGCGTCGAGCTTCCCGAGCTCGCCGGCGCCGCCGGGAGAGCCGAGCGGCACGTCCCGGCCGGGCAGTGGCAGGTCGAAGAACGCGGCGTTGTCGTCCCGCCACGGCACCAGGTCGGCGGCGATGCGCAGGTCCGAGGAGATCGCGGTGACCGGGCAGACGGGCTCGCAGGCACCGCAGTCGATGCACTCGTTCGGGTTGATGTACATCTTCCGGCCGCCCTCGTAGATGCAGTCGACCGGGCACTCCTCGATGCACGACCGGTCCAGCACGTCCAGGCAGTCGGCGGCGACGAAGTAGGCCATCGGCCGGGTCCTCTCCGGGGGTCGGGGTTCAGGCGGCCGTCTCGGTCGAGTGGCCGGGGAACAGCGAGGCGGCCGGGTCGCCGGCGACGGCGGCGTTGTTCACCGCCAGCGCCGCCTCGCCGAAGCCGACCGAGATCAGCCGCACCTTGCCGGGGTAGTCGGCGATGTCGCCGGCCGCGTACACGCCGGTCGATGCCGGTCCACATCGTCGAGTCGACCGCGACGTGCCGGTCGACGATCCGCAGTCCCCAGCGGGTCAGCGGGCCGAGGTTCGCGGTGAAGCCCAGCGCGGCGACCACCCGGGAGCAGTCCAGCTCGACCAGCTCGCCGCTGCCGGTGTCCCGCACCACCGCGCCGAGCACGGCGGTCTCGCCGGCCAGCGAGTGCACCACGTGCGGGGTGAGCACCCGCACCGAGGACGCCCGGAGCTGGGTCACCGAGCCGGCATGCGCGGTGAACTGCGGCCGCCGGTGCACCAGCGTCACCGACTTCGCGATCGGCTCGAGGGTCAGCGCCCAGTCGACCGCGCTGTCCCCGCCGCCGACCACGAGCACGTCCTGCCCGGCGTACTCGTCCGGGGCGGTGACGAAGTAGTCCAGGCCGCGGCCGAGCAGTGCGGCGCCGGCCGGCAGCGGACGCGGGCTGAACGTGCCGATGCCGCCGGCGATGACCAGCGCCCCGGTGCTGACCGCCGCTCCCTGCCTGGTGGTGATCCGCAGCCGGCCGCCGTCGAGGTGCTCCAGGCCGTCCGCGGAGTGGCCGAGCAGCCACTCGGGGCCGAACTTCTCGGCCTGGTCGACCAGCCCGGACACCAGGTCCCGGCCGCGCACCTGGGGGAAGCCGGCGATGTCGTAGATGAGCTTCTCCGGGTAGAGCGCGGAGATCTGGCCACCCGGCTCGGGCAGCGAGTCGACGATCGCGGTGCGCATGCCGCGGAAACCGGCATAGTAGGCCGCGTACAGCCCCACCGGTCCGGCGCCGATCACGGTCATGTCGACGTCCACTGCGGTCCTCCGGACGTGGGCTGTCGGCTTATGGTCCTACCTTAATACCATGCGAGGTGCCGGGATGACGAGTGCGGAGTCGGTCGCTGCGGCGTGTCGGGTGCTCGCCGCCACCGGGCTGGTCGAGCACGTGCTCGGCCACATCAGCCTGCGCACCGGCCCGGACCGGCTGCTGGTGCGCTGCCGCGGCCCGCGGGAGAGCGGGCTGGCCTGGACCACGGGGCGGGACGTGCGCGAGGTGCCGCTGGACGGGCCGCCGGAGGTGGCGCCCTGGACGGTGCCCAACGAGCTGCCCATCCACCGGGTGCTGCTGCGCCGGCGGCCGGACGTGACCGCGGTGGTGCACGCGCACCCGCCGGCGGTGGTGGCGTACTCGCTGCTGGACCGCCCGCTGCTGCCGGTCTACGGCGCGTACGACATCCCCGGCGCGGCGCTGGCGGCCGGTGGGGTGCCGGTCTGGCCGCGGGCGGCGCTGATCCGCACCGACGAGCTGGCCGAGCAGATGGCGACCGCGCTCGGTGACCGCCCGGTGCTGCTGCTGCGCGGGCACGGGCTGGTCAGCGTCGCCGGCGGTCCGGCGGACACCGCGGTGCCGCAGGCGGTGCTGCAGGCGCTGGCGGTCGACACGCTGGCCCGCACCACGCTCGCGGTGCTGCAGGCCGGCGGCACGCCGCGGGCGATCGACGACGCCGACCTGGCCGAGCTGCCCGACCTCGGGGCAGGCTTCACTGTCGACACGATGTGGCGGCACCTGCTGCGGCGGCTTGACACCTGACACGCCCGGCGGCTTGACTGAGCCTGGAGAATGGTAAGACCAACCGAGGAGGGCGGATGCGGGACGACTACCTGCGCGGCGTGCTGGCTTCGGAGAAGAAGAACCTCAGCTCCTCGGAGATCGCCGAGCGGGACGCGTTCAACCGCGCGCACCCGCCGAACAAGGGCCTCGTGGTCGCCGACGACCTGCGCAAGATGGAGCTGCCGGCGCGGCCGTGGCGGAACAACCGCGGCCACTACTTCGACCTGGCCGACTACGAGGTGCTCGGGGCGCACATCTCCGAGCTGATGCCGGGCCGGCCGTCGGTCCGGCACCGGCACACCACCGAGGCGTACCTGTACGTGGTCAAGGGCCACGGCTATTCGCTGGTCAACTTCGACGACGAGCCGATCGAGGCCGTCGAGTGGTCCGAGGGCACCCTGTTCGCGCCGCCCCGCTGGGCCTGGCACCAGCACTTCAACCTGGACGAGAACGACACCTCGCGATACCTGGCCATCCAGGACACCGGCCTGCTGCGGACGATGCGGCTGCACAACATCGAGCGGCACTCGGTCCAGCTGAGCCCGGAGGACGGCGCCAAGCTGCTCCGTGAGGCGATCGACAAGGGCACCGTGCACGGCCGGCACTGAGCCGACCCCCTCGACCGAGAGGGCCGCCGGCGGACCAGCTTTCCGTCCCGCCGCTCACCGGGCAACAGTACGTTCCTGCCTGGTGATGGAATGGCAGCCATGCCGACCTCACCGCTGCCCGATGAGCTGCGCGACTTCCTCGCGAAGCCGAACCCGTCCGTGATCGCCACGCTCCGGCCGGACGGGCAGCCGGTCACGGTCGCCACGTGGTACGTCCTGGACGGCGACCGGATCCTGGTCAACATGGACGCCGCCCGAAAGCGCATCGAGCACCTGCGCCAGGACCCGCGCGTCTCGCTGACCGTGATGGACACCGACAGCTGGTATCGGCACGTCAGCATCATCGGTCGGGTCGCCGAGCTGGCCGACGACTCGGACCTGTCCGGCATCGACCGGCTCTCGACGCACTACCTCGGCAACCCATACGGCCAGCGCGACCGGCCGCGGGTGAACGCCTGGATCGAGATCGAGCGCTGGCACACCTGGGAGGCCGGCGGCCCGATGGGCGTGGAGTTGACGTCGGGCTGACAGCTCCCGCAGGAGAGCCCGGCCAGCGAGGAGACCACAGTCGGCGCGAGCGTGGTCCTGCCCGGCAGTGACCGCGCGCGAGCGCGCACGGCGGCAGGTCGCGCGCGAGCGCGCACGGCGGCGGATGAGTGCGTTCCAGTAGACCGTCGGGCGGGGGGCTTGTGCCACGCGCTGCGGGCGGGAATGAAGCCGCAGCGGCTGCATGTTGACCACCGCCGACCGACTCGCCTACCCCGGGAAGAAGGCAGGCCCATGACGTCCTCGCCGACCACCATGCGCGCCGTCCGGCTCTCCGCCCCCGGCCCCGTGGACAACCTGCGGCTGACCACGCTCCCGCTCCCGCCCGAGAGGGACGGCTGGGTGCGCATCCGCGTCGAGGCGTTCGGCCTCAACCGCTCGGAGCTGAAGCTTCGGCTGGGTCTGAGCGAGGGCGTCAGCTTTCCCCGGGTGCCGGGCATCGAGGCCGCCGGCACCGTCGACGCGGCCCCGGCCGGCAGCGGGCTGGCTCCCGGGCAGAAGGTCGTCGCGATGATGGGGGACATGGGGCGCACCTACGACGGCGGCTACGCCGAGTACACGTCGGTGCCGCTGTCCCAGGTCATCCCCGTCGACACCGACCTGCCCTGGGAGGTGCTGGGCGCCCTGCCGGAGATGGTGCAGACCGCCTACGGCTCGCTCACCATCGGCCTGGACCTGAAGCCCGGTCAGTCCGTGCTGATCCGCGGCGGCACCTCCTCGGTGGGCCTGGCCGCCGCCGCCCTGGCCACATGGCGCGGCGCCACGGTGCTGTCCACCACCCGGCGGGCCGACCGCCTCGCTTCGCTGAAGGAGCACGGCGTCGACCACCCCCTGCTCGACACCGGCGAGGTCGCGCCCGCCGTGCGCGAGCTGTACCCGGACGGCGTCGACGCCGCCCTTGATCTCGTCGGCACGCCGACCCTGCCCGACACCTTGCGCGCGGTGCGCGTGCACGGCACGGCCTGCTTCGGCGGCAGCCTCTCCAACCAGTGGACGGTGCGGGACTTCTCCCCGAACGAGTACCTGCCGAAGGGTGTGCGCCTGGCGGGCTACTTCGGCGACGCCGCCGACCTGCCTCGGGAAGCCTTCCAGGAGATCCTCGACGCGGTCGCGGCCGGCCAGCTGGCCTTCCCCGTGGACCGCGTCTACGACGGCCTGGAGCAGGTGCCGCAGGCCCACGACGACATGGAGCACGACCGCGCCACCGGCAAGCTCGTCGTCCGCGTCCGGCATTAGCACGCGAGCGAAGACTGGCAGATCACGCCAGGTAGAAAAGCCATTTCTCAGGAATGAGCTTTCGGCGATGGCACGCAGCATGGTCCCACCACGAAAGCGACAATCAACAACGACGCGCGGCATTCGATTGATCTAACCCGCCGTGGCCACTTCGTGTAGGCGGGCCTCGGCGGCCCGGAATCGGTCGCCCTCGATCGCGAGGCTGGGGTCGACCAGCGTCTGGAAGAGCAGGCCGTCGAAGAGGGCCAGCGCGAGCCCGGCGGCGTCGAGGCCCGCCGCGTCGGTGCCGGTGCCGAGCACCGCGGCCACGGCGTGGCGCGTACGACTGAAGCCGGCGGCCAGGGTCTCCCGGATGCGCTCGTCGTACGGGGCCCGCGCCAGCGCGGCGAGGAACATTCGGGCCAGACCCGCGTGGCGGTGCCGGGTGGCCGCCACGATCTCCATGGCGCGGAAGTAGTCGAGGTACTCGAACAGGGCGTTGGCCAGTTCGATGCGGGTGCGCCAGCGGCGGCGGTTGAGCAGCTCGGTCTGCATCCGTCCCCAGAACGACTCGATGACGGCGTTGTCGTAGCAGTCGCCGATCGAGCCCATCGACGGCACGAGCCCGGATTCCTGGGCCCGGCGGGTGAACGCCCAGGACGTGAATTGCACGCCGTGGTCGGAGTGGATCACGGTTCCGGCGTCGGGCTGGGGATGCGGTTGCCGATGGCCATGCCCAGCGCGTTCGTGACCAGCGCGGCGGTCTGGGTGGAGTCGATCGACCAGCCCACGACCCGGCGGGAGTGCACGTCGAGCACGACCGCGCAGTACACCTTGCCCTCGCGGGTGGGGTGCTCGGTGATGTCGGTGACCCACAGCTCGTTCGGGTCGTCGCGGCCGAAGTTGCGGTCGACCAGGTCGGCCGCGGACGGGGTCTCGTGCACCGGTCGGCGCCGCTTCCGCCCTGGCAGGCCGACGAGCCCGGCCCGGCGCATCAGCATCTCCACCGCGTTGTGCCCGACCATGATGCCCAGCCCGAGGGTCAGCTCGGCGTGCACGCGGCGGGCGCCGTAGGTGCCGAACGAGGCCTGTGGACGCCCCGGATCTGCTCGGTCAGCCAGGCATGGCGCAGCGACCGCGGCCGAGGGCGGGCGCGAGCGCCAGTCGTAGTAGCCGGACTCGGCGACGCCGAGTACCCGGCAGGCCAGCTGGACCGGCAGTCTCTGCGAGGCCATCACCGCGATCGCCTCGAACCGTCTTTTGGGGCGACCACCTCCTTGAGCAGCTCCGCCGCCCGGCGGTGGATCGCCACTCGGCCTCCAGCTCGGCGATCCGCCGGCGGGCCGCGACCAGCTCGGCGTTCTCGGTGCTGGTCGTCCCGGGCAGCTGGCCGGTGTCGATCAGATGCTGGCGGCGCCAGACGTAGATCGTCTGCTCGCTGATGTCCAGGTCGGCGGCAACCTGAGCGACCGGCGGCCGGCGGCGACCAGATCGAGGACCTTGCGGCGGAACTCGGCGGGATACCGCTTCGGCACGGAACGGATCCTCCGGGTCAGAGGACGTGATCATCCAGCAACCCGACTCCAGGCAACCCGGGGCACATCAGAGCCTCCGCGACACCCAGGGCGGTTCAGGCCTTGGGTGGTGTGGTTCGGTGGCTATGGCCTCACGAGTTGGGTGAGGAACGGCGAGAGCAGGCCGAACAGGGTCTGGAAGAGCGCCGGCGGGTGGGAGTTGAGCGTGTCCTGGGTGCCGAGCTGGGCGAAGTCGATTGGCGTCGAGGCGACCCCAGCCGCCGAGAGGACGTCGAGCACGGCCTGCGCGATGACCCCGTACGCGCTGGTCGTGGGATGGACGGCGTCCAGGCCGAACAGGCCTCCCTGCAGCCGGCCGGTCCGGTCCGACCGGAAGAACCGGGTATCAAGGTCCGCGAGTTCGGGCGGTAGGGAGTAGGGCTGCGGTCGGGGTTCGCCGCGATCGCCGCGGGATCGTCGAGGTATCTCCGGTACGCCAGCCCGTCGAGGATGCCCGCGCAGATCCATCAGGAACCAGTCCCGCCCGGCGGCCCGTTGCCGCCGGACGTGGGTCGGCGATGGCGCCGTTGAACTGATCGATCGCGGAGTCGATCGCCCGCGCCTGCTGGTGCGTGAGGCATCGGTCTCGTCGGGGAAAGGTTCTGCTCGGCAATGCCCGGATCGGTGTAGTAGGGGAAGTACCTCGAACCCTCTCGCCACTTGTGCTGCGGGTTGGTCGGGTTCACGCCCTGCGCGATGGGCGCGATCGTCACGTGCGGTACGGTCACGAGCACCACCCGCTGAGCTGGAATGCGGTCGAGCACCCGGACCAGCTCGGCGTATTCCGCGGCGAAGTGCACGGGATTCCAGACGGTGTACTTCTCCTGGGCCGCCCAGGTCGGCATAGTCCACGCCCGTCCAGGAGACCCGCTTCTCGACCACACTCCCCAGGGCGTTGTTGGACCCCAGCGCAACGACCAGGGTTCCTATCCCCGCCGTCCCTGCCGTGCGCCGCCCGGCGCTTCAGGCGCGGCCGAGGCGGCAGCGAACGGCGCCCGCACCGAACGGGCTGAGAGATCGTTGTCGTTCTCGGGCTTGGACCCGAGGAGATCGTCATGGGGAACGGCGCGGCAGCCGCGCGGCCGCCAGGGCATCGGTGAAGGACAGGGCATCGCGCAGGTCCCAGCCGTAGATGCCGACGTTCTCGTACCGCTGGTCCAGCTGCGGCGGCGCGCTGCCGTCGCCCCGTTCCCAGTAGTCCTCGTTCGCGTCGGCGAGCTGCTGCAAAGCGATCGGCAGCACCGGCCATTCCAGCAGGCTAATGGTGTCGCCGAACCGATCCTGCAGCCTGCGCAACAGGCCCTCGATGTTCAGCGGCAGGCCACCGAGGGGCCCGCCGTACGATGGGACGCCGAATGGCGTCGTGCAGCGCCGCGGCCACCTGTGCGGGCCACGAAAGGCTCGTGGCGAAGACCGCCCCGCTGGACATTCCCTGAGTCAGGGAGTCGCCGACGGTCACCAACAGATGCCGGGGCGGGTCGGGCACCGTCGGCACCTCCAGGCCGGGCACTCCCAGCGCGACGCCGAGGGTCGGGTCGGTGATTCGCGGCGGAATCTTGTCGGTGACGACGACCTCGGGGGGCGTCTCACGGTCGAGGTACTCGGCAGGTAGCTGGCTTGTCACGGCGATCCCCCTTGCTTGCGCCCCAGGTTCTGTTCTGCCCGCGCATCGGCCGCAACACGCCTTCAACCGAGCATGATCAGCTTCGCACAGGTACCGCCACCGCTCGGCGACCTTGACGTAGGCTCGTCGACGAACCACGGTCACCGGTGGCATGCCGCAGCGGGCGAGCGGCGTCGAGCCACTCCGCGGCAGAAGGTCTGACTCTCGGGTCCTGCGTCCGCACGGATCGCAGCTTCGCCAGGTGGACCGGCACGCGTGTCCCGCGCGCACCGCGGCGTGGTCGCGTGAGCCCTCAGCGGCAGGGCGGCCGCGTCCTGCGAGCACCGCGGCAGATGGGTGCGGCTGGACTACTTGTAGTCGTGAAGATTGTGCCGGCAGCCTGTCGGATCCGGAGCGAGGCGTTCGTAGAACAGGTGAGGCTGCCGGAGGAGGCCGCCGGGGCAAGGAGGACACATGACCGAGTACCTCATCTACTTCAACCAGCAGTGGGTGGGCGACCACACCGAGGAGTGGTTCCGGGCGCGCGGGCCACTCGCCATGGCGGTCGCGGACGAGATGAAGGCTGCCGGCGTGTACGTGTTCGCCGGGGGTCTGGAGGAGGAGGACGGCCCGGTCTACAGCGCCGACCCCACCAGTGGCGCAGTGATGATCACCGACGGACCCTACGTCGAGAGCAAGGAGTTCCTGGGCGGGTTCGCCGTGGTGGACGTGGCCGACGACGAGGCCGCCAAGATGTGGGCCGGCAAGATCGCCGAAGCCTGCGGCTGGCCCCATGAGGTTCGACGATTCAAGCCGCAACCAGAACCCAGCGGGAGGTCCGACTCGTTGACCGAGAGCGGGCCCAGGCGATGCCGAGGGGTGCACCCGCGAACCCAAGGCCCCCGGCCCGTCGCTCTCCGGACGTACGCCGTCCTCTGTGCGAGTCACTCTCAGTGCGATGAGGCGGAGACGGGAGGTCTAGTCGGGATGAGCAGGCGGTGGGTCAGGCGCCAGCGAGGGACAGGCGCTTGAATGTCTCGGCTTCGGTGAGGCACGGGATGGATCCGCCTGCTACGGCTTCTTTCGCGTCGACGGCGAGAGTCCACGCCGATGCCGCCCAGAACGCCTCAGTGTCATCGGGAGTCCAGGCCCGTGTGCTGGCCCGGATGTAGGCGGACAGGAACTGTTCGCTCTCCCCGATGGTGGCTGGCTGCCAGACATCCCCGGAGGCGGGGAAAATGGCGGCCGCGATCCCGGCTATCACGGCCTCTGGCTGGCTGACGACACTGTCCCAGTCGTGCACGACCAGAAGCCGTCGCCCGACCACCGACGTTGTCCGCGTGCCAATCAGCATGACCGATCACCCGTGGCGCCCGGTATCGCCTCAGTCGTCCGCGGCAGCGGGCGGCGGCTTCGTCGAGCCAGCCCGGCCCGGCCACGAGATTCAGGCTTCCCGGCCCGGCGTCCGCGCCCGGCCACAATCCCGGCCCATCGTGATCCCACGCCACCCACGACGGGGACGGTGACAGGCTGCCGACGTCACCAGCGGAGGCCGTGATCCCGATCAGCGCGGCCAGGGCTTCCGCCGATCGGGCAGCATCACCGGGCGTCGCCCGCCGATCTCGCCGCCCCGTACCAGCTGCTCAGCGCTAGCGCTCTCAGCCGCATTCAGCGGTGTTGGCGGCACCAGCGGTTCCGGAGCTGGATAGCCGCTTTGCCAGACATGACGGTGCACGGCATAGGCGGCATGGAGGCGAGGAACCGACCGCCGCGCCTTGACGACCACCTCACGGTCATCAGCGAGCCTGACTCCGACCACCGCCGACAGCGAACCTGCCTCGAACACGATCTCGGACACAGCCGAGCCGAGCCACCGCCTACACCACTGACCCAGCGCCTCATCCAGGCCGGCAGCTGCCACGATCATCATCGTCCTACACGGCCCAGCGCGACCGCATGGTGGGTGTCGCGGGCCACGTCGATGCCGCAGAAGACGTCGATACGGCCACCGTCAGCCAGGACCAGACTGTGGGATCTCGACAACTGGACTCCTCCTCGCGCCCGAGCAGGCCAGCCACGGACAACGCGCCGGCAGCCACGTTACGAGCAGGCCTCCACAGCCGGGCCAAGCGCTTATCAGCGGTCACGAACGCCCTGCGGTTCCGGTGAACATGTCAGTGCCTGTCTAGGGGCCTGTCATGGGTCGAGGTGGAGTCGACCGTTCGAGCGTTCTCGAGCCTGGTCGAGGCTGCGGCGGCTGGTGAAGCCGATCGTGGATACCGCCTCGTCGACGAAGCGGCGTGGCGTGGCGCCCGTCGGGCGGAGCTGGGCGGTGACGCAGCCGCCGGGGAACACGGTGTACCAGGTGCGCCGGGTCCGGACCCGGCGGGCTGCGGCGCTCGTAGCGTCGAGTCCCGGGCTGGCGGTCGGAGCGCTCGATCGGCCGGTGGTGTCGCAGGTCGGCGGTGAGCCGAACGACGAGCGCCTCGCTCCGACCCGGTCGTGGTCGAGGGTGAACTTCGACCAGCCGTTCCTGACGTTGGCGCTGCCGAACGTCCAGCCGGCGGGCATGGGCGCACGCAGGGCACCAGCGAGGCCGAGGGTACGGACTGGGCCTCCAGCCAGAGCGGTTCCAGCCGGTCGCATCACCTGGCGATGTCGAGCGGCGTCGTGGTGGCGTCATTGTTGACCAGCACGAAGACGAGACCTTGCCGAGCACGACCAGCGCCGCCGCGGTGAGCAGCAGCAGCCCGATCCGGCGTGGGCTCCACCGCTGGATCCTGATCCGCTGGGGCCGGGCCGGCAGGAGCGTCAGGAACTCGGCGTGCAGGTCACGGCCCTCGGCGCGGATCAGGTGCCGGAGCTGCGACGGCAGCGCGAGCCCGCGGGCGGCGGCGAATGCTTCGCTGATCTCGGCGACGGTGAACTGGCGTCAGGGCCCGCTGGTAGACCTGCTGCGGGCTGGACCGCAGCGCCAGGCACAGCATCATGTTGGCCAGGTCGACAGCCTGCCGCCACGGGGTGGGGCGGATCTCGACGAAGGCGACGTCGATCAGCAGCAGCTGGCCGTCGCGGACCAGCAGGTTGGCCGGCTTGATGTCGCGGTGCGCCAGGCCGGCGTCCCAGAGCTTGCGGATGAGCCGCAGGCCGTCGTCGATGACGCGTCGTCGACCTCGGCCTCGCCGAGCTCGGTGGCGCCGTCGAAGAACTCGGTGACGAGCAGGTACTCCCGCTCGGGGGTGAGCTCCACGAAGCCGTACGGCGCGGGCTGGGCAGCCCGGCGAGCTGCATCAGTGCAGCGCGTAGTCCTCCTGCTGGACCAGCCGGCGCACGGTGTGGAACGGCTTCTCGTCCTCCAGCCGGCCGTAGAGCAGCTCGCGGCCGAGCTTGTACCAGCGGTCGGCGCGCAGGTGGCTGCGGGCGTAGAGCTTGCCGAACAGCCACTGGGCGGGTCGCCTTTGACTTGATGCGCAGCGGGGTCGATCCGGCCGAGCCGGCCAGCCCGAACGGTTCGACCTCGTCGACCGCCAGGCCGAGTTGGTCCTCCAGCGCCCGGCGGATCGCCTCCCCGCGCGCGCCACCGACATCCAGGTGGGCGCTCCGGCCCCGCCGGTAGGTCACCGGGAAGACCTCGTTCGGGGTGAACAGACGAAAGCCGAGCAACGGAATCGCCACCCCGACCGCGACAGCCACCAGCACGTCGGTGGGCGCCTCCACCCCGAGGTGCATACGGGCGACCGCGACCAGCGCCACCAGCGCCGTCGCCATCCACTTCCCGTCCGGCGCCAGCGGCCCTCGGGCACCAGGGCGTACAAGATCCCGACCAGAGTCGACGACCAGCGCTGCGATCTGTTCGGACGGCAACGCCCATGCGGACCAGTCGGTCCGGAACTCCACCCCGAACGGCCGCGGCCGCCGCAACAGCGGCGCGAGCATGTACTGGATGACCAATCCCTGCAGGGTCCAGGCGACCACCACGACGAGCAGGTGCCGCAGCCGCCGGAGGATCAGCAGGGCCAGCAGCAGACCCCACAGCAGCACGGTGATCGCCACCCAGGAACCCGGCGCCGCCACCACCCGCATCGACCGGACAGCCCGGGCCCGTCCAGATCGGCCAGCCACCCGACGACCGCGTCATCGACACCGTGACCGCCACCGCCGGACCCCGCAAGCCACCGGCGAAGACCACCAGCGACAGCGCCACCAGCACCACGGCGGCCGTCAACCAGCCCACCCCGGTGGTCTGCACGTGATGCGGCAACGGCGGCGGCTGCCCGGACGGACGCCGTCGGCGAGACGACCGCCAACCCTCGAAGGGCCGCGCGCAACCCCCTGCACACGGACCGCCGAGGCAGGCCGGCTCACCGGAAACGTCCACGACGCCCTCCCACCCGGGCGACCATCAGCCCAGGCGACGCACCGACGAAGACATCCGGACACGCCGACCGGCCTGGGACCGTCCCCTGAACCGTCCTCCCGACCACCCAACCGGTCAAGAACGAGGCCAGAAGGCAAGCCATGGTGTTCACGATTCGACGCACGGATGGACACCGGCACACGATCATCGCTGTGACCGGCACTGTCGACGCCGCGGCCACCGCGCTCCTCCGCGAAGCGGAGCTGTTGAGCGCGAGTTAGACGGCGACAGCGGTCACGGCGGCCAGGGCTACGCCCCAGGACGATCACGGCCAGCCGGCACCAGCGGACGGCGACTTGGGACGGACGGCTGGCGTGCGTTGCGATCGTGGTTCCGGTGGACATGGTGTCGCTTTCCAAGCGGTCGACCGCGCCTCCGGGTAGCCGGGCTGCTCTTTCTCGCGAACTCTGGGCCCAGCCGGGCGCCGGCAGATCCGATGGCAGTGCCAGGCGTGCCCGAGCATGCCGGCCCGCGACAGTCGCCTTCAGGCCATATTTCCTGGTGACAGCGCGAATACCGTCAGTGCCATGACACGGAAGGACGCGGCCACAGCTGCCTCGGCCGCTTCGCGGTGATCCGGTATGGCTCGACGAATCGGGGTGAACAAATCCGGGGCCGGCGTTTCGGCACCGTCCAGTCGCCCATTTGACCAGCCTGGTCAGGCGATCGACGGGGAGAAGCAGTTGCGCCCAGGGTGCCGCGCACGGGGTCCAAAATGCGGCGGACGGGTTGGCGGTGGGTGATAGCGGGCCTTTCGGTCGCGGTCGTCGCGGTCCTGGTCGTCACGCTTTCCCCGCTCCCTGCCGAAGTCATCATGCGATCGGGCTTCGAGCTTCCTGCGGTTCGACCCACTATCAGATCTCGCGGGCGGTACCGTGTACTGCCCTTCGTAGGCCGGCCGCGCCCGTCTGGCTCGACTGTCACATCCATGAACTCGATGTCAAAGGGGGTAGCAATGGGCAAGCTAGCTGTGTCTGAACTCCGCGAGCGGGTTCGGGCTCCGATCATCACCGCCGACGATCCGGGGTACGACGACGCGCGCGCGGTTTGGAACGCGATGTCCGATAAGCGCCCGCTGGCGATTGTGCGGGCAGAGCAGGTCGCCGATGTCGTCGGTGCGGTGAACTTTGCCCGTGAAGGGGGCCTGGAACTGTCAGTCCGTGGCGGCGGGCACAGTGCGCCCGGTTTCGGCACGAACGACGCCGGGGTGGTGATCGACCTGTCCCTCATGCGGCACGTACACATCGATCCGCAGGCGCGTACGGCACGCGCCGGCGGCGGTGCGACATGGGGAGACTTCAATTACGCGACGCACGCGTTCGGGCTGGCCACGACGGGCGGGATCATCTCGACGACCGGCGTGGCTGGCCTGACGCTCGGCGGTGGCATCGGTTACCTGACTCGAGGCTATGGCCTGTCGGTGGACAACCTGCTATCGGTCGACGTCGTCACCGCTGACGGCCGGTACCTCAGGGCGAGCCAGGACGAGAACGCTGACCTGTTCTGGGCCCTGCGGGGCGGCGGCGGCAACTTCGGCGTGGCAAGCTCGCTGGAGTTCCAACTGCACCCGGTGAACGACGTCTACGTCGGGATCTTCTTCTACGAGCTCGACGAGACCGCCAACCTGCTGCGGTTCTTCCGCGAGTTTATCGAGGACGCACCGGAGACCTACGGGGCATTCCCGGCCTTCCAGGTCGCTCCGCCGCTGCCGTTCATCCCTGAGGATCGCCACGGCGACACGTTTTGCGCGGCGATCGTGCACTGGACCGGACCGCTCGAGGACGGCGAGCAGGCGATGGCGCCGTTCCGTGACCTCGCGCCCCGGGTAGCTGAGATGGTGGGGCCGATGCCCTATCCCGCACTCAATGCAGCGTTCGACGGGCTATTCCCGAAAGGCATGCGGAGTTATTGGAAGGGCAGCTACGTCACTGAACTAACCGACGCGGCCATCGACCAACACGTAATCCACGGGCCGAAGGTGCCCGGGGTCAGCGCGACAATGCACCTGTATCCCATCAACGGCGCCGCCGGCCGGGTGGCGTCCGAGGAGACCGCCTTCGCCTACAGGGGCGCCACCTTCGCACCGGTGATCGTGGCTGCCTGGCATGATCCCGCCGAGGACCAGGAACGAATCAAGTGGGTGCGCGACTATTACCAGGCAATCGCGCCGCACTCCGAACCCGGCGGCTACATTAATTTCATGTCCGACGACGATCAGGGCCGCGTCCAGGACAACTATCGCGGCAACTATAAGCGGCTCGTGGATGTCAAGCGCGCCTACGATCCCGACAACCTCTTCCACCACAACCAGAATATCAAGCCCTGAGCATCGCGGGCCTGTCGCATCTTCGGACGCTCCCACCGCTCTCGGGGCGTTCGACAACGCGGGTGCCAAGATCATTGCCTCTACCCGATCGGAACTGTGATGCTGGTACGCGTCTGGGAGTACGAGGTGGTTCCAGGTCGTGAGGCGGAATTCGAGCAGCTGTACGGCTCGGCCGGCGCCTGGGTGCAGCTGTTCGCGAGGAGCACCGGCCACGTGAGCACTGAGCTGTATCGCGGGGTGGACCAGCCCGCGCGGTACCTGACTGTGGACCGATTCTCGGACATCGACTCCTGGCAGCGGTTCCTGAGCGAGCACGGTGGCGACTACGCCGAACTGGATGCCCGTTGTGCGCTGCTGGCAACGTCAGAGGCGGAGATCCGCTGAGGCGGCACATCGACGACGCCGCTCGCGCGCCGCACACCGTCGGCCCGGCGGACCTCGGAGGTGACGTCGGACCACGACGGGAATCGGGGCAGCGCTAGGCGGTCGACTCACGTCGTCCAGCCTCACGCCGCCGATCCTTCAACGGCCGCCGCGCGTGCCCGAGGGAGCTTCCGGCGTCGCTCCGCGGTGGCGAATCGCCGATTCATGGCAAGAGATGATGTCCTGGACCCGCGTATGGTCCAGGTGCGGCTTGTCGATCCGGGGGAGGATCGATGGCACATCCAAACGAGGACCTGGTGCGGGAGGCGTTCGCAGCGTTCGGGAGGGGCGACCTGGACGCGTTGCGGCACCAGTACTTCGCCGAAGGCGTCCGTTACCACGTCCCCGGCCGGAGCCCTGTCGCTGGTGACTACGAGGGTGCCGCCCAGGTGGTTGAGTTTTTCGGGCGGCTCTTTGAGCTGTCGGGGGGTACGTTCCGCGCCGAGCTGCATGACGTCGTTGCCAACGACCAGCACGCCGTCGCGCTCTTCATCGTCCGCGCCGAGCGGGCGGGCAGGAAGCTAGCGGAGAACACGGTCCTGGAAGGCCATATCCGTGACGGCAAGATAACCGAGGCTTGGATCTATCAAGCTGACCTGTATGCCGTGGATGAGTTCTGGTCGTAACAGCCGGGCACCCGAACGTTCTCTTCTCGGCACGAGCGAGAGGGAGACTCGAGGCATAGTCGCGCGTCCCGACGTCAGACGCTTCGGCCTCGGCGGCTCGATCCGCCGGCTCCTGTGGAGTCGGGTGCTGCGGGTCGGGTCCGGCGGCGTGGGTGTAGATCCTCGGTCGCGTGAGGCTCTGCGGTGATGACCATGCCGAGATGAGCTCTCGGTTGGCCACCTCCCGGCTGGTGACCGGCAAGCGGACAAAGCCGCTGCAGGGCTGAGCCGGGCCGTCGCTTGCCGACCGGGAACCGGGCAGCTGACGCACAAGCAGCCGGATGCGGCGCAATCGCCAATCGCTCGAGCAGGTGGACTTCGCGGTCGAGTCATGGACGCAATGTGGGCAGGCGGATCCATTCGGCCCGTCTGGACCCTTGAAGACACGGCGATAGAGGGGTTGTTCCCTCACGCGGCTGGGTGGACCCTACACAGGTCGGGCCAGACGCTAAGGGGGAGCTCATGGGGGAGCAAAGTTTGGGACGACGGCAGGTGCTACGTGGGAGCGGGGGTCGTCGCCGCCGGGGGCGCGGCCGTCACTGCCGTCACCGGCCTGGGACTCGCCTCGCCGGCGATGGCGAGCGACGACGGCGGCAGCGGCGGGTTGGCCGGCAGCTGGATGGTCATCCGCCAGGACGACGGTGACCCGACCGAGGTGCAGGCGGTCTTCAGCTTCGCCGGCGGCGGCGTCTTCGTCGAACACGACAACTTGACCGCGGGTCCACCCTTCACCGGCACGTGGGCGCGGGGCTCCGGCGGCCGTTTCCGGGCCACCATCTGGTCCGGCTTTCCCGGGGACGGTCCCGGTTCACCCGGAGTCGCGGTCCGGGTCCGTCTTGTGGGCCGCCTCGAACACCGCACGATCTCCGGCACCTACACGGCCACGGTCTTCGACCCGACCGGCGCGCCGGTGGAGTGGAAACCGGCAGGTTCAGCGGTCACCCCATCAACGCCTGACCGGAACCAGCAACCCTTCGACTG
The DNA here is from genome assembly GCA_963770145.1 of uncultured Actinomycetota bacterium. Taxonomy (GTDB): domain Bacteria; phylum Actinomycetota; class Actinomycetes; order Mycobacteriales; family CADCTP01; genus CADCTP01. The sequence continues at coordinate 580,450 of CAVYOJ010000016.1, forward strand.
ACCAGGGTCATCCTCCGGCGGCCCGACCCGGAGGATGACCATCGCCGGCAGCCACCTGCCGCCGCATGACCGGCCGCCCCTCTGCAGGGCACAGTCGCGCGATCAGCGGGCTCCGAGGTATGAGCGCAGGGGTTCCTGGCCGGCATCCGGCGACGCCGCGTCGCACCATGGAGGAAACGTTGCGGTGATGATCTAATGATCACCCTGGATTGGGAACAGGCATTGGCCACCGGACATGTTCGTGGCCGCGTTGTCAGCGCTAGTGCGGGTGCCGCTGTTCTGCTGTCGCCCAAAGGCACGCACACCCACCGAATGATCGGCACCGTCTACGTCCTTGCGTTGGTTCTCGTGAACGTGGCGGCACTGTCCTTGCATCGGGAGAACGTGTTCGGCGTATTCCACGTGCTGGCAGTCGCAGCCTGGTCACGATCGCTGTCGGGCTTTCGCCCCTGCTTCTCGGCAAGAGATCGCCGATGGTCATCACTACCCACGCGTACTGCATGACGTGGTCGTACGCTGGTTTGGTAGCGGCGGGATGCGGACAACTAGCCGTCGCTGTTGGTCAAGACGTTGGGGCGTGGGTTGTGCCGGTGGTGATCGGCACGGTGTTGTCCCTCAGCGGCGTCGCCATCTTCGGGAGAGTGCCGTCAATCCTCGACCGCATGCTGACTGACGATGATCCGGAGGACACAACACTAGCTCGGTGAGTGCTATTACCGGGCTCGCGTCGCGGCACGCCGAGCTTGATCGCGATCTTGCTGCTGTCGACGATGAAGGGCTCCTGGGGACTCGTGCTGCACGGCGGGAACGGCCCAGCCACTGGTGGTCCGGCGAGGCCAAGGTCTGGTGGACGAGCCCGCGCGCCTTGGGCTGCGGTGGTGAGCCCGGTCGCTGACGTCCCCTTGACGATCTCTGTCGTGGGGACTGGGGCGGGGCTGATGCGGACGTTGGTGGCTGACGTTTTCGCTTCCGTGAGCCTCAGAACCGGTCAGCGTGGAGGCTGGCCACCCGACGACCATCGAGGTTCGATCTGCTCGTGCCGGAGCTCGTAACAGGCCATGCAGTCATCCAGTGGGGCGTCCGTGCTCCGCGGGTCGTGGTACTCCCTGGCGGAGACGACTTGGCGACTGGGCGCGGCTCGGCCTAGGATCAGTGCGTTTGATCGGAACTCCTCGTCAACCGACGAGCCCGATGCCGGAGCCGCTGAACGCTGATGCTGCCGCTCCACAACTGGAAGATCCTCCACCAACTCCGTAGCGGGGCACGCCTTCTTCAAGCCACCGAATGCCAAGGCCCGCCCAGTAGTCGCTGAGACCTGCCGCGTATTGGACCAGTTCGACGGGGGTCGTAACCGCGGGCGACCAGCGGCGTCGAATGGTGACTCCGACTCGGGTGCGGCCTGACCCGATATGACCATTTCTTCGGTTCTGCCGACGACGCAGGCGTGCCGCGGGTCATACTTGCCCCCACGGCACGTCGGGGTTGCCCCGTACGCCGTCCCCGCCTGATCCGAGCGTCGGAAGGAACCAGCACGATGACGAGCCCCGGCACCCGGAAGCCAGCCCTACCCGCGCAACTATGGCGACGACTACGGCCAGCCAATACCGCCGGCTACTCGGCCAGTCGGGTCGGGCCTGAGCCGCTCGGGTCGGCGCAAGGCGGTCATGACGGCTGACGCATGGTCCTCCACGGCTCGCAGTACGACGAGCCGGATGAGGAGCTCGCGCCGGGCCGTCGTCCGGGAACAAGCTGACCGCGAAGGTCACGCAGGCGGAGTTGGTCGCGTGAGCACCGGCCGCGTCATCTGGATCATCTGGTGCCTGCTCTGGGCCGCGAGCTGGTTCACCTCTGGCGTGTTCGCAGTGCTCTCCTTCTTCGGCGCCCCGCTCGCCTTGCTATTCTTCCCGCTCGCCATCCTGTCCATCGTCGCGAGCCGTACCGGTCGGCCGGCCGGCCCGAGCCACCTGCCCAGTGTGTGGTGCGCAGGGCGACCCAGCGATGCTGTCGGCGCACTACCAGGCTGTGCACGGAGGCGGGCAGCAAAGGGTGATCGGCGGTCCGCAGGTGCCGCCGACGGTGATCCAGCAGCCCGGCGTGCAACCGCCAATCTGGCCGACCTAGGGCCTGAGCAGCACCGTGGATGACCTCGTGGCGTTCCGAAGCGTCAGATCCTCGACATCCCGGATTAGCGCCTGCCGGCTGCAGCTCCCACGTCTCCAGCGGGCGGCGAACCCGCGATCAGCACCACCACGGCCGCCCCACACCCTCGTCGACGTAGATCGGCCACACTCCGTCGCTGATCGTCACCGAGGCTATGAACCGACGTGAGTTCGTGATGCTCCCGGATCACCGTCTTGCCGGACTAGCAGTGCCCCCGACCTTGGACGATAGGGGCCGGCAGTCGGGTGCTGCGCGGCTCGTCCAGATGATTCGCGCCTCCGAGGGTCCGGTGCCCTGATTTGCCCGTTGCCGGGTATCGTGCGGACCAATCGGGTGGCATGCTTGATGCTGCAATCGACAGCGGGGGGACAATGAACGTGGCGCTTGCGCTGCAAGGTCAAGATCTCGACGATCATCTGGGGCGGCGTTCGCCGGCGATGTTCGAGATCTCCTGCTCTCGCTCGACGGTGTCGATGACGTCCGCTTCGCGGTCGGTGAAGAGGTGCCGTCCGGAGCGAAGGCGGCGAGATCTTCTCAGGGGGATCGCTGCTTGTATCGTTCGCCTCGGCGGCCTCCTTCCGTGTGGTGGTCGATGCCCTGGCGTCGTGGCTGCACCGTCAGCCACAGGACCTCACGATCGAGATCGACGGGGCCAAGCTGTCGGGCCAGGTCAGTTCCAAAGAACGACAGGACCTGGTTGACGTCTTCACGGCCCGCATCAGCCGGAACGGCGCGTCGGCACGCGATGACCGACGGCACCCCGGAGCCGCAGTCCGGCCGGCGCCGAGCACTTCTGCTGGCTGCCGGCGATGACGACAACGCTTCGATTCCTCCGCTTCGCTCTCCTCAGCGCGATGCCGACGAGCTCGCCGATGTACTGGGTGATCGGGCGCGAGGCCGATACCGGTGCAAAAGAGCGTCAATTGCACCGCCGATCAGGCTCGGGTAGCGATCGAACAGTTCCTGTCCGAGGGCCGACGCACAGACCTGGTGCTGCTGTATTTTTCGTGTCCGGAATGCTGGACTCCCAAACGAGCTCCATCTCGCTTTCCGCAACACGCAGCAGCACCTGCTGCAGGCGACAGGCCTTTCCCGGGAATGGGATCGCGCGTCTCAACGAGTCCAGAGCTCAGTCTAGCATCCTGCTCGTCGACTGCTGCTTCAGCGGATCGTTCGTCCATGGTGGCTCCCGGGCGCGAGCGGCCCAACGACCGGTGGATGTCGACGGCCTGATTCGGAATCCGCCGCCCGGAAAAGCGAGAGCGGTGCTTCCGCGTTGACGGCCACGCAGTTGAGCTTTGAGGACGACGCGGGTCGAGCCATCGCGGCGGCACAGCCGTCCTATTTACGGAAGCGGTGATCGCCGCGTTAAGGACCGGGGCAGCTGACCGGGACCGCGACGGCGAGATCAGCGTCGACGACCTCTTTCCTTCGTCTATGACCGGGTGTCAGATCGGGGCACGCACAGAACCGCAGCGGTTCCATCTATGGTGGTGGTCCCTCGTCGTCGGGTACGCGGAGGAGCGCGCGCCCGAACCACCGCTCCCGCCCGAACCACCGGCCAGCGAGTTCGACCGCAGGCCGTTGATGCTCGGCTTGCCCCATGGCCGCCCCTGCCCGCTGTCAGCGCGGGAAGCCCGTCCTTCCTCGGGTCGGACGTCGCTCGACGGACTTCTTGAGGAACGACCCCGAGCGGGCGTCGACATCCTCATCGGGGCGTCGTCGCTTTCTGCTCGCCGTTGTCGTCGCGGTCGTTCCGCAGTTGGTGTTGGTGCTGTGGGCCAGGTGGACGCTGTCAAGCGCAAGATCGTCTGTTGTCGTCCCTCCGCCGACCAGTACCAGCCCTCGCCTGTCCAGCCATCCGTGACGAAGGACCACACCAGTCCGGCCAGTGCCCGCCCTACCTCTGTTCGGACGAGCGCCGACCAACCCCGGGGGTGGCCGTCTCCACTGCGGCAGTGCCGCCGACAGTTCCGTCCGGATTTCGACAGCAAGGCCCGGCCCATCACGGTCGCCATACCGGAAAGCTGGGTAGTCGGTCCGGCGAAGGTATTGAATGTGCAGGGTACCGATCCGGCAGACTGGGATCGCTTCGTCCGCTACGGCGGCAACCCGGCACCGAGCGAGTCCCTCTCGACGTCAACCTCGACAACGCGCGATCATCCGTCAGTCGCTAATGAACTACCGACCGCTCCGACTTGAGCCGGTCGCCTACGGCACCGCCGTGGAAGCCGTCGACTGGGAGTACGTCTTCACTCGCGACGACGGCCAGGAGCGTCACGTGCTCCGTCGGGAATGGCGTATCAACGGCACTGATCTTTTTGTTCTGTCTATGCTTCTGCGCCGAGCAGCGATTGGACGACCGTTCGCCGAATCTTCGACGTCATGGTTCAAACCGCCTCGCCACGCTGAGCCGGGCGACTGCACGGCGTCCCCGCGATTCCGTCGCGAGGCAGCGGCCCGCGTCGAAATCGTACGCGGTGGTCCGCGTGGAGGGGCGATACGGCCAGCCGGTTCGCCAGGAGCACCGCGACCTGTGAGTGCTTCGCCTGCTCACCCAGGAATGGGCCGACGACTTCGAGGAGTGGACGGGACTGGTCGGGCAAGCCTTACTCGGCAGCCGCGAGCCACCCTGCGCCGCAGAGGCGCGCGTCCCGCGTGCAGTGCGGTGCGGGGCTCAGGCATGTGAGCGTGTTTCGAACGTAGGACGATGACGAGGGGCCGGGGCGGATTCGGTCCTACTGGGACGAGGGAAGGACTCACCTTCGTCGGGGAGATCGACGACGACGGGTGGATCACTCGTCAGGTCGAAGTGGGCAGGGGCGGGCCTTCGCTGGCTGGCTGGTTGGTTATTGCGTGAGTGTCCGACGGTGAAGCGGCGCGCCTCCACATCAGGACGAATAGTAGAACGGTCACGATGCCGATGGTGTTGAGGATCGTGATCGACACCGTGACCAGCGGGTCGGCTCAAAAGGGAAAGATCATCATCAGGAGCATCGGAGCGATGTTGCGTACCGCCGTGGTCGCCTCGGTCGCATGCCTGATTCCCACGTCTTTGACTCGAAGACTGGAAACGAGAAGGTAGCCACACCCGAGGCCGATGAATGGGCCGGCAAAGGCCGCGATGTACTCTCGGTGCCCCAGGTCTGCACGAACAGAGTCCGATACGAACCAGCGTGAAGTTGAGATTAAGAACAGACACACAAGTGCAACTCGGACAACCCACGTGCCAATGGCGGCGTCAGGTTTGGCCACCAGATCCTGAACGCCCCCTCCTTCCTCCCCTCCCCTCCCCCCTCCCTTTCCCCTCCCCTCCCCCTCCCCCTCTCCTCCCTTCTTCCTCCCTCCCCCTTCCCCCCACTCCTCCCCCCTCCCCCCCCCCCCCGCCTAACCGGCCTCCGCCAGTCGGGGGCAGGTGCCGTCGTTGGCCACCAGGTGGCAGGCGACCAGCTCGCCGGCCGGCCCGACTGCGCGCAGCGCCGGCACCTCCTGCGCACACAGGTCGATCGCGACCGGACAGCGCGGGTGGAACCGGCACCGGACGGGGAGACACCGGGCTCGGCACCTCGCCGAGAGCAGTCGCCGCCCGGACCGCTGCCGGGCCGGGTCGGGCACCGGCGCCGCGGACAGCAGCGCCTGCGTGTACGGGTGCCGCGGAGACCGGAACAGGCTGGCCCGGTTCGCCACCTCGACCAGCTGCCCGAGCCCCTCCCCCCCTCCTCCCCCCCCCCCCCCCCCCCCCCCCCTCCCCCCCCCCTCTTCCCCCCCCCCCCTCTCCCCCCCCCCCCCCCCCCCCCCCCTCCTCCCCCTCCCCCCCCCCCCCTCTCCCCCTCCCCCCTCCCCTCCTCTCCCCCTCCCCCCCTCTCCCCTTTCCCCCCCCTCTCTCTTACCCCTCCCCCCCCTCCCCCCCCCCCTCCTCTCCCCCCCCCTCCTCTCTCTCTCCCCCTCTCTCCTCCCTCTCTCCTCACCTCCCCTCTATCACCCCATCCGAACCCCCCCCCCCTCCTCCCTCCCCCCCTCCGCCGCGAACCACCCCTCCCTGTCCCCCCCCCCGCTGTCTCCCACCGAATCCTGCGCCGTCGCGCCCCCGAATCCACCCCCCCACCTCCTCTTCGCACCCTGTCCACCCCGCCTTCCTCACCACCCGGATCCCCCCCAACCACACCCATTCCCACCCCTCCCACCCCCCGACCACCCACAACCGCCACCCCAACCCCCACCACACCCTCTCCGCCTTCCCGCACCCCCTGACGGAATCGGTGTGTCCGTGTACGCGCATGACCCACACCCCACACCCCCCCAACCCGATCACCCCGCATCCACCCACCTCGCTTGGCCGCTGCTGCCGCCGTCCCATTATGACGCATAGAACTGCTCCCCCTGATCCTGAGACATCGCACATGATGACGATGACGCGGTCGCGGTCACCACCGCCCTGCGAGTCGCGGGTGAAGACCGCGTCGATGATGAGCTCCGAAGCCGGGCAGGAACAAGGTGCTCGGTGACCACCCCGGAGTCACCCCGACTGCAGCCGCGACTGTCACCACGATCAGCTGTGCGTGCCACCTCCCCACCTTCCCCCCCCCCTCCCTCGTCCGCACGATCCGTGCTAGTCGATCTCGCCGACTCTGCCGCATGATGACCCCCACCCACCGACACCACACCATCCAACTCCCACCACGAACAACACGAACCCGGCCGTTACGCGAGCGAAGACCACACCCCCCCCAACCCCCCACCTCATCGCCTGTCCCCCCCGCCCGCCACCGCGCGATCAGTCCCCCCGACCCGTCACCCCGATCGCGATGCGAATGGACACTGTCACGATGCGTCCCCACTCCCCAGCTGGAGGAGGTGCCGAGGTCGCCGTGCAGGGCGTCCGACATACTGACGTGAACCACCCTGTCCAGCCGACGATGCCGCCCTCACTCTACTCTCCCCGTGCCGGGCACCCCCACCCGTGAACACGACGATCTCACCACACAACTGACCACCGCTCCCCAAGAGATACCGGACCATCCGCCCTCCCCCCCCCCCCCCCGTCCACTGCTGCGCGAACCGTGGCGAACCCCCCCTCCTACACTCACCCGTGCGGGGATGAGTGAAGTCTCAGCCGAGAGTAGATGATCGGCAGGTCCTTGTGCAGTGGGTGATCGCCTGGCCGAACAGGTGGACCAGGGTGGTCATGCCGTCGGTGGAGCGGCTCTTCTCCAGCAGCGAGTCCACAGTGGAGCTGCTGTAGCCGTGTTGTTCTGCGATCCCTCCGAGGTGACGAAGTTGGAGATGTGCCGTCCGGGTCCACCCGGCCGGACCAGCCGACCTGAAGGACACTGTAGTCACCGGCGTCGGTCTGGTCGAGCGAGGAGGCGAACTCGGTCCAGCACCACTGAGGTCGAAGCCGCCGTCCTCACCTGGCCTGGATCGCCTGCCCGAGCCGGGCGCCGTCCGGCGTGTTCGCCACGATCATCTGATCTGAACGGCGTCTGCACGCCCGCCTGCTGCAGCAGGGTCTTGGCTGCGGCAGGGTCGTGCTGGGACAGACTGGGCGGCATCGCTGCTGAACGGGCTGGCCGGGCTGATCGGCCCGCGCGCCGGCGCGAACTGCCTGGAACACCACCTGTGATGGCCGCCCGGTCGAGGCTCAGCTCGAACGCCTGCCGCACCTTGGATCGGTGGCCATCGCGCTGCCAACTGGCCGGCAGCGTGCCGGCCGGCTGCCGACGCCGTGACGTTGCCGAGGTTGACGGTGATGCCCTGGTAGCCGAGCGACTCCGAGGTCAGCAGCTGGAGGTTGGAGTCGGCCTGCAGCGCATCGACGTCGGTCGACGCGACCGCGTCGAGCACCTGCACGTCGCCGGAGCGCAGTGTGAACCGCGTGGTCGAGCTCGGCGATGATCTGTACGACACCTGTCCAGGTGGACGTTGCTGGCGTCGTAGTAGTTCGGGTCCTTGACCGCCGCGTCGATGTGGTCCTGCGCGACCCGGCTCTGGAACTGAACGGCCCGACGCAGACCGGTGGGCGCCGAAGTGGCGCCCTCGGACTGAGCGCGGCCGGCGACATGACCATGCCGGCGCGGTCGGCGAGCTGCGCCACCAGCGCGCGAACGCGCGTGAGGTCGAGGCCCGCTGTCGACGGTCCGAGGAGACCGAGACGCTCTCGACCTGTCAGGTCGCTCTTGCGGGCCGAGGTCGGCAGCGTCAGGTCGCGGTCGAGGCTGGTCTTCACCGCGGCGGCGTCCATCGTGGTGCCGTGGCGGACTTGACCCGGAGCGCACTGATGGTCACGGTCTTGCCGTCGGCCGAGGTCGCCGGCATGTCGGCGGCCAGCTGCGGGACGATGTCGAGCTTCGCGTGATGTCGTAGAGCTTCTCGCCCCAGATGGACATGAACATCGAGCAGGCCGACCAGGGTCCGCGCCGTGGTCGGGTCGAGCGGGTCGGGCTCGTCGGACAGCGCGACCACGAGCGTGCCGCCGTTTTCGCCGACCGGTGTCGGCCGAGGACGACTGCCCCCGCCTCCAGTGGGGGTTGTGGATGGAACTGTAGGCGGCCAGCACCAGGGCCGCAAAGAGACGGCGGCGGCGGCCCGTGCCGCACCACCAGGATTGCTCTGGCATCAGCCACTCCCTAGTGGGCTCAGTACTCCCGCAGCCACCGGTCACTCCGATGTGGACGGCTCGGGCGACCGTGGTATAGGAACCGTCTTCCTCAATCCTGAATCAGAAAAGGTTGCCGACGGAAGCGTAGAAGCCCGCGACCACGTCGAGATCGAGGGCCTCAGCCAGGGCAAGGTGAGCCGGCACCTGCAGGTGCCGGCCGCGCATCAGGCCCAGGCCCGCCGCCGTCGACGACGTGCCGTCACAGATGCATCCAGCGCCGGCGTCGCCACGATCCGCCCGAGCCACCGCCACAGCCCCCCTCTACACCCTCGCCGTGCCGCCGGGCACCGCGCCACGACCGAACCGCGGCGCGTAACGCCGACGAATCGAGGCCGGCGTCGGTGCGATCGAGGCGAAGTAGCCCATGAGCCCGAGGTCGAGCTCGCCGGTCGCGTCGCCGCCGACCCCGACAGCCCGTCCTCCACCCCCCCCCACCCCCCCTGGGCCAGCGCAGTCCCGGCGAACGCGCGGTGAACTCGACCAGGTCGGTGCCGATGAGCGTGAGCAGCACGGCGTCGGCGCGGGTGGCGGTGATCGCGGCCAGCAGCGCTCGACGTCGACCCCCCCGCACGTACCACTCGACACGGCACCGAGCGCGCGCAGGTAGGCACGAGCCGCCGCACTCACCCGCCGCGGCCAGACGTAGTCGTTGCCGAGCAGGAACCAGCGCGAGCCGCGGTTGCGCTCGGCCAGCCAGCGCAGCACCGGCCGGACCTGCCGGTCCGGGGTCTCGCCGGCGAGGTAGACCCCCGGCGCCCGCTCGCCGCCCTCGTACGGCGGGGTGTAGACGTACGGCACCGCCGCGCCGAGCGCGGACACCAGCGCCACCCGTACGTCCGAGGAGTGCACGCCGACCACGGCCTGCGCCTCCCCCCGGCGGACCAGGGTGCGCAGCTCGATGGCCACCTCCAGCGCGGGCCGGCCGCCGTCGACCAGCCGCAGCTCGACCGCCCGGCCGAGGATCCCGCCCGCCTCGTTGATCTCCCGGGCGGCGAGCGCAGCGCAGTTGACCGCACCCGGACCGATGAGGCCGAGCGTCCCGGACAGCGGGACCACTAGGGCAACCCGGACGATGCCCGCCATGCGGCCGAGTATGGGCCCGGACCGGGTGATTAGCGACCCTGGAGACGCGGTCGTAACCTGTCCTTGACCAGTGCCGATCGGGGGAGGGGAACGTCGGTGCCGGAGACGACGCTGCGGTCACACTTGGCGTACCTGCTGGCCGAGGCCGAGCAGGCGGTAAACCGGGGGCTCGCCGAGTCGCTCGGCGAGGAGGGCGTGACCGTCGAGCAGTGGCGGATCCTGCGCGCACTGTCCGACGGCTACGGCCACTCGATGGGCGACCTGGCGGCGGCCGTGCTCATGCCACACCCCACGCTGACGAAGGCGGTCGACCGGCTCATCGAGGGCGCGCTGGTCTACCGGCGGCAGGACGACGTCGACCGGCGCCGGGTCGCGGTATACCTGGCCGACCGCGGCCGCGACCTGGTCCGCCGGCTGGACGAGCAGGCGATCGAGCACCACCACCGGATCGAGGCCGCCTACGGCGCGCAGCGGACCGAGCGGCTGATGCGCGAGCTCGGCCGGCTGGTGGAGAGCCTGAGCTGATCCACAGTGGACACCGCGATCAGACGACGACCTTGGTCATGATCCCGGCCGGGAAGACCTCCTCCGGCGCGGCCAGCCGGTGCGCGATGCCCTGCTGGTGGGCGTACGCGAGCAGCTGGCCGACCGTGGCCCGGTTGGGCTCGATCCCGTACGGGAAGGGGTCGCCGCCGAACAGGTCGGCCATCCGCCGGCCGTACGCGGGCAGCCAGGGCAGCGGGTAGCGGGACACCGCCGGGTCGAGCAGTCGCTCGACGCTGCGGTTCTTCGACTCCAGGAACGCGTTGTAGAGGTTGCGGGCGACCCACGGGTTCTCGTCCAGGATCCGCCGCTGCATCGCGATGATGTGCATGATCGGCCAGATCCCGGTCTGCTGGTAGTACGCGAGCTCGCGGGTCTCGAAGTCGGGGTAGAGGCGCACGACGTCCGGATGGCCCTGCAGGAAGCAGGTCGGCGGGCGGGCGATCAGCGCGCAGTCGATGTCGCCGGCGGCCAGCAGGTCCGATAGCGAACGGTCGCTCACCCGGGTCAGCCGTACCCCGTCCGGCAGCGGACAGCTCGACCTTCTCCTCCCGGCCGGGTGCGTTGGCCCCGGCCTGGTACCACTCGACCTGGTCGAGCTTCACCCCGACCTCGTTGTGCAGCCAGCCGCGCATGTAGACGGCGGCCGAGTGGGCCCACTCCGGCGAGCCGACCCGCTTGCCCCGCAGGTCCTCGGCCGTCTCGATGCCGCTGCGCCGGTTGACGTAGAACGCGCCGAACCGGAAGACCCGGGAGCAGACCACCGGCAGGCCGACGATGTCCGGCTCGTCCCGGGTCACCTGGGCGGCGAACTTGGCGATGGACAGCTCGGCGACGTCCCACTCCCGGTGCGCGGTGAAGCGGGCGAACACCTCGTGGTGGCCCAGCACCGACCAGACGTGCTCGATACCCTCCGCCCGTACGGTGCCGAGCCGGAAGTCCCGGAAGTGGTCGTAGTCGGTGGTGGCGATGCTGAGCCGGAGCGCACCCATTCCTGACCTCACCGTCTAGATTGGTCTGTCCGTTAGCCCTAAGATGGCAGGGTAGCGGCAAGCCTCCGAACCGGACAGAGCACGGCGCGACGGGCGCCGGGGAAGCGAGCGGGCATGGCGAAGAAGGGACGGGTGTTCGTCCGCGGGATGACCTCCGAGACCTACGGGCTCGGCGAGTTCCGCGACCGGCAGCTCGCGGCCCCGCGGGTCCGGGACAACGACGTCGTGGTCGACACCGGCGACAACGCCGCGCACTCCGGCGACTCGGCGAAGTCCCGCACCTGGTGGCGGGTCGGCCCCGGTGACGACCCGTTCCTCACCCAGACCATCCAGGTGCACTTCGTGGAGCTGCCGCCGGAGAGCTCGAACAACGGCCACGGCCACCAGAACGAGGCCGCGTTCTACATCCTGGAGGGCCGCGGCTACGAGATCCACGACGACCAGCGCTACGACTGGAAGCAGGGCGACCTGGTCTTCGTGCACACCGACTCGGTGCACCGGCACTTCAACCCGTACGGGGAGAAGGCCGTCGCGCTGGTCATGAAGGCCAAGTGCACGTGGATGTTCCTCGGCCTGATCCAGCAGGGCCGCAGCGGCCCGATCGAGCGGCCGGAGGAGTTCGAGGACCGCTCGGAGTGGGGTCTGGTCTGGACTCCTGGCGTGCTCGACCGCAAGAAGGTCGTCACCGCCGAGGACTCGGTCTGGGAGACCACGCCGATGGGCCGGATGCGGGTGATGAACGCCGCCGAGATGACGCAGAACCGGCAGTTCGGCGTGGACGTCTTCGAGCTGACGATCCCGGCCGGCAGCCGGTCCGGCAAGCACTGGAAGATGGCCGACGAGATCCTCTACGTGCTCGACGGCGAGGGCTACTCGCTGCACTGGGAGGTGCAGGCCGAGATCGCGGAGAAGTACTACGCGCGCATCGCCAAGGAGCCGACCCGGCACGAGATCCGCACCGGCGACACGCTCTACGTCCCGCAGAACACCATCGTCCAGCACTTCGCCGCCGACGGCACGCCGCTGCACCTGCTGTCCGCACAGAACCGGGTCTTCAAGACCCTCGGCTACGACAACGTCCACTACTTCGAGAACGCCCCGGAGTTCGAGTCAACGCTGGCCGGCGCGGCGAGCAGCTGACCGCGCCAGGGCGGGTCGGACCCGCCCGAGGGCCCGGGCGCCTCGCCCCGGGCCACCACGTACAGCTGGGCCAGCGCCGCGGGCAGGTCCCGCGCGTCGGCGATGACGTGGTATTCGCGCGGGTCGCACATCTCGGACAGGTAGTCGCCGCCGGCCGGGTCGACGGTCACCAGGTAGGGCCGCACGCCGCGGTCGCGGGCCTCGGCCAGTGCCCGTGCGGTGTCGGCGACCGCGTAGTCGAGCACCGCCGCGTCGCCGTACTGCTGGCCGTAGTCGAGGTCGTACGGGCGGCCGTCGGAGACCACGAGCAGCACCCTGGTCGCGGCCTCGCTGGCGGCCAGTCGGGCGGTGAGGTGCCGGATCGCCGGGCCCATCCGCGTGGTGTGGTCCGGCGTCAGCCCCTCCAGCCGGTGCAGCATGGCCGGCGTCCGCCGCTCGTCGAGGTCCTTCACCACCGACAGCCGCACGTCGTCCCGGCCGCCGCCGGAGAAGCCGTAGATCCCGTAGCCGTCGCCGACCCGCTCCAGCGCCTCGATCAGCAGGCTGACCGCGTCCCGCTGCAGGTCGAGGATCCGCTCCACCCGCGTCGGCCGGCGCGGGTCGGGCGGCAGCCGCTCGGCGGTGGACGAGCTGAGGTCGATCGCCAGCGCGACCGCGACGTCGCGGCGCTCTTCCCGCAGCGCCGCGTAGACGTGCGGCGAGGGCGGCACCCCGGTGCGCAGGTCGACGATCGCGTCCACGCAGGCGTCCAGGTCGAGATCGTCCCCGTACGGCTGGCGGGGCACGAGCATCCGACCGGCCGGCCGGACCCGCTCCAGCTGGGAGACCAGCCCGGGCAGCAGGTGACCGTGCCGGCTCAGCGCGCGCCGGTGCCGCCGGTCGGACCGGACCGGCTTCGGGCTGCCCAGCCGGACCAGGCACCAGTCGGCGAGGTAGCGGCCGGCGCGGTGGTCCCACTCGGGATAGACGAACTCGTCCCGGCCGCGCGGGTGCAGGTGGCCGTGCGCGTGCTCGTGGTGGTCGTCGAGGTCCGGGCCGTGGTCGTGCGGGAGCGGCTCGGGCGGGCGTTCGGTCGCGGTGACGTCGACCCCGCCCCGCTCGGCCTGCAGCGACCGCTCGGCGAACCCGTCGGTGTCGGCGTCCTGCGACTGCTCGGTGTCGACGGTCATCCGCAGGATCGCCTCCTGCAGCGGCATCCCGGACGCCGCCTGACCCGCGTACCGCGGCCCGGGCACGTCCCGGTAGCGCACCGGCACCAGCCGGACGTCCAGCGCCTCGTCGCCCTCCAGCCGCAGCTCGTCCGTCGCCAGCGTGAGCCGCGGGTCGTCCACGTCCGCGGCCAGATCGGAGAACGCGACCGGCCGGGCGGTCCGGATCGCGCCGACGTTCGGCAGCGCGGCCAGCACCGCGTAGACCCGGATCGTGGCCTCGGCGGTCGACTCCACCGTCGCCCGCGGGTTCAGCAGCCGCCGGGCGACGGCGACCACCGTCGACAGTGGACCGTGCAGCGCCGCCGGGGCCATGACGGTGGAGGCACCGAGGGAGAACCGCACCAGCGCCTCGGCCACCGCCGCCCGCGGCGGCAGCACCGCCAACTCGGGCCGATCGGCCAGCGCGTCGTTCCGCACCCGCTCGTACGCGGGGCAAGCCCGGCGAACAGACGCAGCGCAACGGCATCGAGCCGCAGGTCCTCCAGCACCGCGAACACCTCGACCGCGAGCGCGGTCCGGCCGAACAGCCGGGCGAACCGCTCCAGCGCCGGCACGTCGGAAGCGTCTACAACCGGCCGGCGGCGGGCGAACAGCGGCTCCGGCGCGGCCAGGTCGAGCGCGAACGTGCCGAGCGCGTGGTGCAGGGAGCGGTGCGTGACCGCGACCCGGTACCACTCCTCGGTGTCCGGATAGGACACCCGCGCCGGCAGCCGTACGGTCGTGGCGGTGTCCGGGTGCTGCCAGAGATCGGCGTCGTCCTCGTACGGGACGAGCTCGCAGCCGCGCCCGGCCAGCGCCCGGAAGTAGAGCGTCAGCGCCTGCTGGGAGTCCTCGAAGGCCGGCCTCATGCGAACACGGCCCGGGTGACCGCCCGGACCGCCTGCTGCACCTCGGCGTCGTCGCTGACCGCCTGCACCAGCGCGACATCGCAGGCCCGCGGGGCCGGCACGCCCTTGCGGATCAGCGCGCCGACGTGCACCAGCAGCCGGGTGCTCGGCCCCTCGATGATGTCGGCCTCGTCGAGGTTGCGCAGCCGGTCGGCCACGAACGCCAGCGCCTCGGCCACCGAACCGTCCACACCGGACTCGTGCGCGACGATCCGCGCCTCCAGCTCCGGGGTCGGGTAGCCGAACTGGACGGCCAGGAACCGCTGCCGGGTCGACGGCTTGAGGTCCTTCGCCGTCGCCTGGTAGCCGGGGTTGTACGAGACGACGAGCAGGAAGTCCGGGTGCGCCGGGACGGTGGTGCCGAGCCGCTCGATCGGCAGCATCCGGCGGTGGTCGGTCAGCGCGTGCAGGATCACCGTGGTGTCCTTGCGGGCCTCGACGATCTCGTCCAGGTAGCAGAGCGCACCGGTCCGGACCGCCCGGGTCAGGGGACCGTCCAGCCAGCTGGTGCCGTCGGCGGAGAGCAGGTAGCGGCCGACCAGGTCGGCGGAGGTCATGTCGTCGTGGCAGGTGACCGTGACCAGCGGCTCGTCCACCGGCTGCTCGCGCTCGCGGGCGATCCGCCAGGCCATGTGCTCGACGAAGCGGGTCTTGCCGCACCCGGTCGGTCCCTTGAGCAGCACCGGGATCCGCTGCTCGTACGCGGCCAGGAACAGCTCGACCTCGTCCCCGGTGGGCAGGTAGAACGGCTCGGTCTCGGCGAGTTCAGGCAACGTCGAACTCCCCGGTCTGCTCGCGCCGGATCCAGGCCACCGGGTCCGGTGCGTAGTCGGTCCGGTAGTCGCCGGGGTAGTTGATGCCCGGCAGCGCCGGGATCCAGTCGTACTCGAGGTGTCCGGTGCCGCCGAGGCTGCTGGCCAGCCGGACCACCCGCGGGTGGTCGAGCGCGGCGATCCGGCCCTTGTCGATGAGCTTCACCCACTCGCCGGTGTCCCGCTGCTTGATCTCGTACGTGGCGAACAGGTTGTGCACGTGCGGGAAGTGCATCGTCGGCAGCTTGTTCGACTTCGCGTAGTCCAGGAACGTCTTGTCCCAGTGCTCGGCGCCGAAGCCGAAGTGGATGACCCCGGCCTGGGCCCGCTCCGGCAGGTTGGTCCACGAGTCGTTGTAGTTCCACAGCGTCTCGATCTGCCGGTAGCTCTTGGGGTTCGTGCCGATCGAGCAGTCGTTGAAGTAGGCCCAGCCCCGGTACGGGAAGCCCGGATACTGGGTGTCCCGATAGCGCTCGACCACCTCGCGCCACAGCTCGCCGTACCGGCCGCCGCCCTCGATGTGGGCGATCATGCCGCTCTCCACGGTGACCTGGATGTGCGGGTAGTAGCCGGTGTGGTTGGAGGTCCCGCCGATCACGCCGTTGAGCGTTGGCATGAGGATCTGCGCCTCGCGCAGGAACGTCTCGACCGGGTGGCCGAACCGGATGCCCTGGATCGTCGAGCCGAGGATGTGCCCGGAGATGTAGGCGCCCTGCGGCCAGAGCTCGGCCTGCTGCTCGGTCACCTCCCAGCCGATGTCCGTCCCTTCCGGACTGGTGATCCGCACCGCGGCGGCGTTGCGGAACGCGTCGACCACCATGAGGTCGACGGTCCGCCAGATCTCGTCCGGCACCCCGTTGGCCCGGCCGACGAAGTCCTCGTACGTCGCGTACACCCAGTTGTTGCGGATCCGCTTGCCGGCGGCGCGCTTCCAGTGCGAGCGGCCGGCCTCGCCGGCGTAGACCCCGGTGTAGCCGGGCCGGTCGTCGAGGAACCGCTTGAGCGCGGCGGCGGCGACGTTGAACTCGACGCCCTCCTCGATCATCGGCGGCAGCCGGTCGGTGATCTCCCGCCAGCCGTCGGCCGCGCTGTACTGCTTGGTCTGCATGCCGAGGTCGGTCACGTCGATCCGGTCGACCTTGCCGACGCCGATCTCCAGCAGCGCCCGCCGCAGCGCGTCGAACACGATCTCGTTCTGGTGCGGGAACGTGACGATGAGCAGCTCGTCGCCGGGCTGCACGTCGCCGAGCGCGGAGCGGCCGTACCGCCGCCGCACGTGTGCCCGGGCCAACGGCATGAGCTCCTCGATGTCGTCGGTGCGCTCCTGCAGCAGGTAGCGCGGGAACCGCGGGGCCGGGTAGTCGAACCCGTCCAGCGGCGCGGGCACTCCGGGGGCGGTCAGCGGCGGTCGCGGCATCAGCTCTCCTGTCCGGGAAGGGAACGTCGGAACGGGTCAGACCTCGGCCGGGTCCGGCACCGGCTCGTCGGAGCCGGCGGCCGACCGGTTGCCGGTGATCACGATCGTGCTGTCCGGGTCGGGCTCGAGGAACACCGCGTCGCCGTGGGAGAGGCCGATCTTCTCCTGGTAGACCCGCACCTTGAGCACGTCGTCGTCGACCCGGACGTGGTAGTCCCAGCAGTCGCCGTGGTAGATCGAGAACACCACCGTGCCGGGCCAGGCGTCCTCGGAGTGCTGCCGGCGGGACAGCCGGAAGCTCTCCGGCCGCATGAACACGCTGACCTCGTCGCCCGGCGCGGCGTTCCCGAGGGCGCGGCACAGCAGCGTTCGCTGGCCGCAGTTGACCAGCGCGCCGTTGCGGCCGGCCGACTCGACGACCCCGCGCAGGTTGTTCGACAGGCCGAGGAAGCGGGCGGTGAACTCGTCCTGCGGGCTGGTGTAGATCGCCTGCGGCAGGCCACGCTCGACCACGTTGCCGGTGTTCATCACGACGACGTCGTCGGAGATCGCCAGCGCCTCGTCCTGGTCGTGGGTGACGAACACGGTGGTGATCCCGAGCCGCTGCTGCACCTCGCGGATCTCGTCCCGCATCCGGCCGCGCAGGCCCTTGTCCAAGTTGGACAGTGGCTCGTCCAGCAGCAGCACCTTGGGCTGGCGGACCAGCGCCCGGGCCAGCGCGACCCGCTGCTGCTGGCCGCCGGACAGCGCCGGCGCCGGCCGGTCGGCGAACTCGGTCAGGCCGACCGAGTCCAGCGCGGCCAGGGCCAGCTGCCTGGCCTTGTCCTTGGGCGTGCGCGGGCGGCTGGCCACGAGCGGGAACATCACGTTCTGCAGCACGGTCATGTGCGGCCAGATCGCGTACGACTGGAACACGATGCCGATCGGCCGGCGGTGCGGGCCGACGTAGACCCGGCGGGCGGGGTCGGAGACGACCTGGTCGCCGATCTCGATGACGCCGGCGTCGGCCCGCTCCAGCCCGGCGATCAGCCGCAGCGTGGTGGTCTTGCCGCAGCCGGACGGGCCGAGCAGGGTGACCAGCTTGCCCTCGGGGATGTCCAGGTCGATGCCGTCGACCGCGTTGGCGGTGACGGCCCGTCCGCGATACCGCTTGACGACCCCGGTCAGCTTGATCATCGACTCACCCGCTCCTGATACCGAACCGGCGGGTGAGCAGCCGCACGCCGCCGGCGAGGATGCTGAGGAAAAGCACGAGCACGACGCCGAGCGCCGCCACCACCGGGTAGGACCCGTTGGAGAACAGGTCGAACACCTGGACCGAGACGACCTCGGTCCCGGACGAGTAGAGGAAGATCGCCGCGGACACCTCGCGGAACGAGACGATCATCGCGTAGAGGAACGCCGCCAGCAGCGACGGCATCAGCAGCGGCACGAACACCCGCCGGAACGACTGCCACCAGCCGGCCCCGCTGGCGATCGCCGCCTCCTCCAGCTCGTCCTTGATCTGGGCCATGCCCGGGACGATGTAGCGCATCCCGTACGGCAGGGTGATCGTCACGAACGCGACGATGAGGATCGCCAGCGTGCCGTACAGGTGGAACGGCAGCGGCGCGGCCAGGTACCAGTACAGGATGCCGACGCCCATGACCACGCTGGGCACCGCGATCGGCACGGTCGCCAGCCCGTCGAGCAGCCCGCGCCCGCGCAGCCTGGTCTTCACCGTGATGTACGCGACGAGCGCCGCGAGCACGGTGACGATCACCCCGGCGGCGACCGCGGTGATGAGGCTGTTCTTGACCGAGTTCACCAGGCCGGGGCGCTGGAAGATCTCGCGCGTAGTTGGAGAACGTCAGCCGGTGCAGGGCGTCCACCGACGGCTGCTCGAAGCCCGGCAGCAGCGACGACCAGATCAGCATGAGGATCGGCAGCGCCACCGCGACGAGGAAGAACAGGACGAAGAACGCGAACCCGGCCCAGCGCCACTTGCCGATGTCCTGCCCGGTGGCGCGGAAGCCCTTGCCGGTGATGGTCTGCACGGCCGACGTCGCCGACATCCGCCGGGACAGCCAGAGCCCGACCGCGGCGATCACCAGCACGAACATCCCGATCGAGCCGACGGTCCCGTAGTCGGGCGGGAAGTTCTGCAGCGCCGAGTAGATCCGGCTGACGAACACGAACCGCCGGCCGGGCACGCCGATCAGCTGCGGCACCTCGAAGGTCGAGATCGTCAGGATGAACATCAGCAGCCCGGCCGAGAGCATCGCCGGCCGGGCCATCCGCAGCGTGATCGCCCGGAACGTGGTCCACGGCGAGGCGCCGGAGGCCAGCGACGCCTCCTCGAGCGAGGAGTCCATCGAGGCGAACGCCGCGACGCCCATCAGGTAGGCCACCGGCACCACGTGCATCGACTGCACGAAGATCATGCCGTGCAGGGAGAACACGTTGAACGCGGGCAGCCCGAGGTGCCGCAGCCCGGCGTTGGCGGTGCCGCGCTGCGGGGACAGCAGCAGGCTCCAGGCGACCGTGTTGAGGATGCCCGGCACGATCAGCGGGACCAGCGCGGCGACCCGGGCGAAGCCCTTGCCCGGGGTGTTGGTCCTGGCCACCAGCCAGGCCAGCAGGAAGCCGATCACCGTGCAGACGATCGCGGTGGCGCCGGCGTAGACGAACGAGTTGAGCACCAGCGTGCCGAAGCCGTCGCTGGTGAACGTGTTGACGTAGTTCTGGAACGTCCAGGTGCCCGGTGCGAGCCCGAGGAAGTTGGTGCGCAGGCTGCTGTAGACCATCGTGCCGATCGGCACCAGGGCGAGGTAGGCCACCACGAGGGCGGCGACCGCGAGCGTGACGTACCGGGGGTCGAGCAGGCTGCGCCAGTCCCGGCGCCGCGGTGGCGCCTCCGCCGGGGGTGCGGCGGTCTCGTCCACCAGCAGGGCCATCACGGTTCCAATCGCCGACGGGGGTGGGCAGCGGCGGTGTGGGTGGCCGGCGCCGGGTCACGGGGGTGCGGCGCCGGCCACCCACGGCTCACGGAGCGTGCAGCGCCGACTTCATCTCGCCCAGCTCCGTGTTGTACTCGTTGGCCGGCAGGTTGGGCTTGCCCCAGGCCGGCGGCCACTTCTGCTCGTCCCACACGGTCGGGTCGTTCTTCACGTCCGGCCGGATCGAGGTGTGGTTGGTGATGTCGACGACCGCGGTCTGGCCCTCCTTGGACACGATCCAGTCCGTGAACAGCCGGGCCGCGGCCGGGTGCGGGGCGTCCTTGACCACGTCGACGAGCGTGAGCG
Source organism: uncultured Actinomycetota bacterium (assembly GCA_963770145.1). Classification (GTDB taxonomy): domain Bacteria; phylum Actinomycetota; class Actinomycetes; order Mycobacteriales; family CADCTP01; genus CADCTP01. The sequence goes on from CAVYOJ010000016.1 coordinate 600,637, forward strand.
AGGCCGGCAGCGGGTTGGAGTTGACGAACTCGACCGTGTCCGGCGTCTTCTTCTTCTCGCTGGAGGCCTTGTAGCCGTAGATCGTCGCGGCCGCGAGCGGCTCGCCGGCCTGCACCTGGGTCAGCGCCTGGGTGTGGCTCTCCACGAACACCGGCTGGTTGTCGCCGAGCCGCTTGAGCAGGTCGAGCGCCTTGTCGTGACCCATCGACTGGACCAGGCTGTCGTACCAGTTGACCGCGCCGGGGTCGATCGAGAACTGGCCCTTCCAGGCCGGGTTCGTCAGGTCCTCCCACGACGTCGGGGTCGGCAACCCCTTCTGCTTGACCAGCTTGGGGTTGTAGCCGACCGCGGTGGTGACGATGTAGATGACGCCCTCGTAGCCCTCGGGCAGGTCGAGGCCGCTCGGCAGCGGGGCGATGTCCTTCGGCGTGTACGGCTGCAGCGCGCCGGCCTGCAGCAGCTGGGCCACCTGCGGCGAGTCGCCGGAGACGACGTCGGCGTTGTGCTTGCCGCCGCGCTGCTCGGTGATGATCCGCTGCGGGATCTTGTCCGCCGACAGCCGCAGCGGGTTCACCTTGACGTTCGGGTAGGTCTTGTTGAACGCGGCGACCATGGGCTGCACGTCGTCGTCGGCGAAGGTGGTGTACCAGGTGAGCGAGCCCTCCTTCGCCGCCTGGGTGGCCAGCTCCTGGGTCGTCATGGAGTCGAGACTGGTGTCCTTCGCGTTCGCCGCGGCCGCGCCGCTGCCGCTGTCGGACGAGCCGCAGGCGGCGGCGCCGAGCAACAGGCCGGCGAGGCCTACCGGCAGGAGCACTGAAGAAAGTCGCCGCCGTCGTCCCATCGCCCTGATCCCTTCGTTGGGGTCGCACCCCGGCACCGGGCCGGGTCGGGTCGCTGCCGTCACTGGCTGGGGCGTGCGCTGGATCACGCCTGGCGGTCAGTATGGCAATAAGGTAGGACCATATGTCAACCACTCCTCGTCCGCTCGTTCCCGGACCGTGACCGTCCGTCCACAGCGGACCGCTCCCGCGCGCGGTCAGCAGGCGGAACTGTTTAGCCATCCTTACTACTTGGTGGAGTCGGTCCTGTGAAGGATCAGCGTCGCGACGGGTGCACAGCAGGGTCACGCGGCGACGCGCAGTGACGGCTGGGAGGCCCGGAGGACTGGCCCCGTCCCCGGAGGGAGAAGCCGGGGGCGGGGCCAGGCCCCGTCACGCCCACCGCCGGACCGGCAGTCCGGCCGGCAGGCGCCAGCGTCCCGCATCCGCTCCCGCTGGAGGCCAGGAGTCGGACGGGACGGGCCCTCGCCGGGTCCCCAGCCTATCGGGGGTTCAGCTGGGGACCGCGGCGAGGGCGGTCAGGGAGGTCGCCCGGGTGCCCGGGTGGGTGGTCAGCAGCGCCAGCAGGGCGCTGAGCGCGGCGAACTCGCCGTCGTCGGTGACCGCGTGGTGCAGCATGATCCCGACCGGCCCGCCGGAGCGGACCGCCGCGGCCAGCCGGTCGGCCAGCTCGTACGGGGTCCACCGCACGCCCTTGCGGGAGCCGAACCAGTCGACGGTGATCGGCACCTCGGCGATGCGCGCCGCCGGCAGCGGGGTGGCGGTGCTGTCCCGGGACAGCACCGCGAAGCCGGCGTCGGCGAGCACGTCGGCGGTGACCGCGGTGCACCGGTTCCACGGCGGGGTGAAGACCGGGTGGACCAGCTCGCCGAACGCGTCGCCGAGGACGGCCGCGCCGCGGGTGATGTCGGCCGCCTGGGCCTCGTACGACCGGGCCGGGCCGAACTCGCACTTGCGCCCGGCCGGCTCGTGGTTGACGTGCGCGAAGCCGTGCTGGTGCAGGTGCACCCCGCCGGCCCGGGCCCGCACGGTCAGCTCCGCGGTCAGCGTCGGGTGCAGCTCGGCCGGGATCACCGCGAGGTCGACCGGCAACGACCGCCGGTCGAACAGGTCGAGCAGCGACCCACAGCCGCTCGTCGCCCCAGCCGGCGTCGTCGTCGCGGAAGAACACCGTGCACGGGCCCTCGTCCAGGGCCCGCCGGACCGGGTCGAGCCAGCTCATCGGAGCGCCTCCAGCGGGGTCGCGACGTCGGCCAGGATGCGGGCGGTGCGCTCGGCCCCGGACAGGTCGAGCCGCACCGGCGCCGGCCGCGCGGCGGCGGCCGCGACCAGCGCCGCCAGCAGCCTCTCCCGGTCGCCCAGCGCGGCGGCCGGCACCATCCGCAGCACGCCGAGCTCGGCCAGCCGGGCGGTGCGCACGGTCTGCTCGTTCTCGCCGCCGTCGGCGAACGGGACCACGACCGCGGGCGTGCCGGCCCGCAGCAGGTCCATCGTCGTGTTGTAGCCGCCCTGGCTCAGCGACAGCGCGGAGCGGGCGATCTCGCCGGCCAGGTCGTCCACCCGGCGCACGGCCTCCAGGACGGGGCTGCGGCGTGGCCTGCTCGCGCAGCCAGGCCCAGACCGGCTCGGGCAGGAACGGGCCGGCCACCACGGTGGTGCGCAGCCCGGTCCGGATGAACAGGTCGCGGTGCACCTCCACCGCGGCCCGCACCAGCGGCTCGCCGACCATGCCGCCGCCGGAGGAGACCACCAGCCGGTCGAGCCGGTGCGGTGACCGGCGCCGGCGCCGGCGGGGCGACGAAGCCGGTGTAGTGCACCGGCACCCGCAGCGGGGTGGCCGGCTGGAACGACTCCTCCAGCGTCGCGAACGCCGGGTCGGCGTGCATGACGATCGCGTCGAACGAGGCGTTGAGCCGGGTGACCGCGCGCTCGTCGTGCTTGCGCTGGCCGGTCGCGCGCTGCACGAGGATGTCCCGCAGGCTGCAGACGACCCGCGGCCGGTCGGCGCCGAGCGCGGCCACCGCGTCCAGCAGCGGCACCAGCTCGAACTCGAACTTCCGCCGGCCGAACGGGTACATCTCGATCAGCACCACCGCCGGCCGGGCCTCGTCCAGCGCCGCCAGCAACAGCTCGGTCCGCCGCGCGCAGGCCTGCTCGACCTGGTACGCCGGGTCGTGGCTGACCAGCTGGCCGTCCGCGTCGTGGCCGAGCGGCGGCAGGTTGAGCACGCTCACCCCGGCCGGCACCGTGGTCCCGGCCGGGAACCGGCCGCCGTTGAGCAGCCGGACGTCGAACCGCTCGGTCAGGCCCTCGGCCAGCCGCAGCGAGCGGGCCAGGTGGCCGAGGCCGAGCGAGTGCTGGCAGTAGAAGAGCAGGCGGTCGCGGGTCACGGTCCGACTCCGTTCAGCAGCACGTCGTCCGCGGTCTCCAGGAGCTCCGGGAGCCGGTCGAGGGTGGGCAGGTGCACCCGGTTCACCGCTCGCACGGCCCGCTCGGCCACCAGCGCGGCCGCGGTGTGCCAGCGCAGCGAGCGGTCCGGCGGCAGCGGCCGCACCGCCTGGTAGCCGGACAGGAACGCCGAGCGCATCGCGCCGGTGTCGCCGTCGGCGACCAGCCGGGCGATCAGGCTGCCGAGGTCCGCGGCGGCCACGCCGACGCCGGCCTGGTCGAGGTCGATCAGCGCGATCGAGTCGCCGGCCAGCAGCGCGTTGCTGGGGGTGGCAGTCGCCGTGCAGCGCGACCTGCGGGCCGCCCGGCGGCGGGCCGTCGGCGAGCCGGTCGGCGAGCCGGACCGCCGCGGCCGCCACGTCCGGCCGGCCCGACCGCGACCAGGTGCGCGCTGTGCACGACCCGGCGGACGTCGAGCCGGCCGAACCGGGGCAGCCCGTCGGTCGCCGGCCGGCCCGGCGGCGTGCAGGGTGGCGATGGCCGAGCCGAGCCGCCCCATCGCCGCCGCCAGCGCCGGCCCGGCCAGCTGGCCCCACTCGACGCCGGGCATCGGCTGCAGCACCAGCACCGAGCGGGCCCGGGACGCAGCCGAGCGGGACCGGCGCGGCGAGCCGCCGGTCCGGTCGGCGGCCAGCACGGCCGCGATCCGGGCGTACCGCTGCGACCGCTCGGCCACGTCGACCGTGCCCGGCGCGTACGCCTTGGCGTAGCCGACCGCGGTGCCGGTCGCGTCGAGCGCGCGGAACGTGGCCGACCGCTCGGGGGAGTACTCGACCAGCTCGCTGGCGACCCAGCCGGGCGCCAGCGCGGCCAGCTCCGGCGCCGGGGGCGAGCAGGTCGGCCAGCCCGCGCAGCCGCCGGTCGTCCGGGAAGGTCCACCAGACGGCGTCCAGCGCCGGGTCGTGCGCACACGCCCGGGCACCGGCCGCCTTCCGGTACGCCGAGCCGCTCCGGCCGGGCGGGAACACCCGCACGGTGTGCACCTCGGCAACCGTCCAGCCGGTAGATCACCCGCAGGCTCTCGCCGATCCGGTACTTCACCCGGACCAGCTCGCAGCCGCGTCACGTCGCCGGCCGAGCAGCCCGGCGAGGTGCTCGCCGGTCGCGTCCTGGTCCAGCAGCAGGTCCCGGGCCGGCAGCGCCGCGTCCGGGGCCAAGCCGTGCCGCTCGCCGACGGTCAGCATGCGCCGCTCCCAGTCGCGCGGTCGTCCGTGCCGGTCCACCAGGTCACGGTGTCCACGCCACAGGCCCGGCCGCGGTCGACCGGACCGTCGACCGCGTCGCCGGCGCACGTCGGCCGTGACCGTCGGCGTCGGCGCCGGCCGGCAGCAGCACGGTGACGAGGTCGACGTCGGCGCCGGTGGCGGCCACCACGGCCACCGGCGCCGACTCCTTGAGCCCGTACGAGGGCGAGACCCAGCCGTCGGCCAGCCGCAGCGTGCCGTGCGGGGCGAGCAGCAGCAGGCCCGGGCGCGGACAGCCGGCCGGCTCCGAGCTCGACCGCGCCGTCGCCGCGGACCGGCGCCAGGTGCCAGCGGGCCGCGTACTCGTGCGCGGTCGGCGCGCGCAGCCGGTCGTGCACGACCCAGTAGTCGCCGTCGACGAGCGCGACCGTGCGGGTGTGCACCGCGTCGTAGCACGGGCTGCGGACCTCGGCCCGCAGCACGTCCAGGCCGGGCCGGGTCCACCGGCCGACCAGCCGGGCGGTCGAGACGGGCTTGCCCTGGCCGGCTTGCCCGGCCGGTACGGCGTCTGGTCCAGCCCGTCCACGCAGACCGTGTTGTGCGCGGCGGTGCCCTTGAACCAGTGCCGCCAGCCGGCCGGATCGTCGGCGTCGTAGGTGTAGCGGCCCGGGTCGACGACGAGCGGCCGGCCGGCCGCGGCGGCCTCCACCGACAGCTGGTCGTAGTGCCCGTGGCCGCCGTCGCCGAGCGGGCCGGCAGTCGAGGACGCAGCCACCGCTCCTGCTCGTACGGCGCGGTCGGTCGCCCCAGCCGCTGCGCTGGATGTAGTAGCCGCCGACCGGGAAGTTCCCGGCGGTGCGCTCGGGCGGCGTGCCGGCGGCGCCGCCGGTGGCGACCCAGCGCAGGTCGGGGCGGTCGAGCAGCTCGGCGCCGAGCGCGAGCAGCGGTCCGGAAGTCGCCCTGGTCACCGTCGGACAGCGCCGGGGTCAGCCCGTCCGGCCGCTGCACGTGCAGCGCGAAGTCGCAGGCCCGCTCGGCGGCGTCGCAGCAGCGCGGGCGGCACGTCCAGGCCGAACCGGCGCGCGTTGGCGATCGCGCCGAGCAGCGAGCGCAGCACGATCAGGTGGTAGTCGGTGCTGCACTCGCGCTGGACGCCGTCGGCCCAGATGTCGGTGGCCGCGTTGGCGGCGAGCAGGTCGAGCGCCGAGCCGGGCGCCGGTCGGAGTCGTCGAAGGCCAGCGCGACCAGCAGCAGCGCGTAGAGCTCCAGCGTGCGGTGGTTGCGCTCGGCGGTCAGGTGCTCGGCCAGGTACGCCGCGTCGGCGGTGATCCGGGAGACCAGCAGGTCCGCCAGGCCGGGGCGCAGGCCGGCGAAGTCGGGGTCGGCGGCGAACCGCTGCCAGGCGTACAGCCAGTTCTGCAGCCGGCGGGCCGAGACGTCGGAGGTGTCGTGCCCGACCGGCACCTGGTAGCAGAACGACTCGACCAGGTCCTCCCAGGCGGTGAGGTAGTCGCCGTCGCCGGTCGGCGACGCAGGCGTGCGCGAGGTCGAGGCCCTCGTAGAGCTTGACCCACTCGATCCGCCACTCCGGGTCGGTCAGCCCGCCGCTGATCCAGTCCGGCCGGCGGCCGAGGTGCAGGGTCACCCCGCAGTGGCTGAACCAGCCGCCCCGCGCCGCCCGGGCCACGGCCAGGTCGCGGCCGAGGTCGTCGACGACGCAGTGCACCGGACGAGGGCCAGGACGGGGGGTGGTCGGCGGTCGCCCCACGGCCGCCGACCACCCCGTCTGAACCGGTGCTGTCACGGCTGGCCACCGCGGAACAGCCCGGCCATCCTGCGGGCGAGCACGTCGCCGTCGAACCGCTCGGCGACGGTCTCCCGCCCGGCCGCTGCGAGCCTGTGCCGCAGCGACGCGTCCGTTGCCAGCCGGAGCAGCGCGGACGCGAGCGCGGCCGGGTCCTCCGGCGGCACGAGCAACCCGTTCTCCCCGTCCCGGACCAGCTCCGGGATCCCGGACACCGCGGTGGAGACGACCGGCAGCCCGGCTGCCATCGCCTCGACCATGACGTTCGGGATGCCGTCCCGGTCGCCGTCCGCGTCCACCCGGCAGGCCAGCGCGAACACGTCCGCCCCGCGGTAGAGCGCGAGCAGCTCGCACTGCGAGAGCGGCCCGGTGAACTGCACGGCGTCCGGGCAGCGCTCGGCGACCAGCCGGCGGATCGTCGCCGCGTCCGGGCCGTCCTCGCCGGCGACGACCAGCTCCAGCTCGACGCCGCGGGCGGTCAGGTCGGCGACGGCCTCGACCAGCACGTCGAAGCCCTTCTTCGGCACCATCCGGCCGACCGCGACGACCCGCAGCGGGGTGATGTCCGGGTCGGCGGCGAGCGTCGCGGTGCCGGCCGCGGCCGCGGCCCGCTGCCAGGCCCGCTCCGCCGCACCGGTTCGGCGTGCACCGGGTCGGCCTGGACCGCCGCGGTCGCACCCGCCGGCGTCGGGTCCCGGCCGGACCGGCGCGGTCGGCAGCAGCGCGGCGAAGTCCGCGTTGAGCCCGTGGTAGACGAGGTGCACGTCGGCGGCCGGCTCGACCCGGCGCAGGTGCTCCTGGTTGGCGCCGGTGCAGGTGACCACGAACGAGGCGGCCCGCATCTTGCGGCGCAGCAGCCCGGCCGGGTTGAGCGACTCGCGGTAGATGTCCTTGGCGTGCCCGGTGAACGAGAACGGCAGCTCGGTCAGCATCGAGGCCAGCCAGGTCACCGTGGTCGTGCCGTGGGCGAAGTGCGCGTGCAGGTGCCGTACGTCCCGGGCCCGCAGCAGCCGGTCCGCGACCTCGGCAGCCTGCAGGAACTCCTTGAGGTAGATCGAGCGTGGCCGCAGCCCGTCCCGGGCCCGGACCGCCTGCCCGGCCGCCGCGGCCGCGGCGCGCAGCGTCCGCAGCGGGTGCCTGCGCGCCACCCGCCCCAGTGCCGGCCGGAAGGATCCGAAGTTCGTCCCGCAGCCACTGGCGGACCCCCACACCCGACAGTGACGTGGTCTCCGGCAGATACGACGGGGTGGCCTCGATCCGGTCGACCACCGGGTGGTGCTCGGTCTCGTCGGCCGGCTTGAGCACGAACAGCCGCAGCCGCAGCCCGAGCTGCTCCAGCCGCCAGATCTCGCTGGCGATGAACAGCTCGGAGATGCGCGGGTAGCCCTTGAGGACGTACCCGACGCTGTCCCGGGCTCGGTCTCAGCCATACGCCCGCTCCAGCACCCGGCAGAACTGCCCGGTCCGGCGGCCGAGGCCGAACTCGGTCTCCGCGGTCCGCCGGGCGGCCCGGCCGAGCTCGGCCCGGCGGGCCGGCGAGTCGATGAGCGCGGTCAGCGCGCCGGCCAGCGCGTCCGGGTCGCGCGGCGGCACCAGCGTGCCGGTGACCCCGTCCCGGACCGCGGCCGGGATCGCCGCGACCGCGCTGGCCACCACCGGCCGCTGGCTGGCCATGCTCTCCAGCACCACGTTGGGCAGCCCGTCCCGGTCGCCGGTGGAGTCGACCACCGACGGCACCACGACCACGTCCGCGCCGGCGTAGTAGTCCGGCAGCGTCGCGTGCGTGCACCGGCCGACCAGCTCGACCCGGTCGGCCAGCCGGCGGGCGGCGATCATCGCCTCCAGCCGGGGCCGCAGCGGGCCGTCGCCGACCAGCCGCAGCCGGTACGGCCGGTCCAGCCGGGACAGCGCCTCGAGCAGGACGTCGAAGCCCTTCTTCTCCACCAGCCGGCCGACCGCGAGCAGCTCGACCGGGTCGTGCTCGGCCGGCATCCGTGCGGACGGCTCAGTGGCCGGGAAGGCGGCCAGGTCGACGCCGTGCCGGACCAGCGTCGGGCGGATGCCGGCGGCCTCGACCTCGGCGGCGGCGTCCTCGTTGCAGGTCACCACGACGGCGGCGCGCCGGGCCCGGTCGCCGAGCTCCTGCCTGGACACCTTGCGGGCGTCCAGCGCGTGCACGCTGAACCCGTACGGGACGCCGAACTTGTCGGCGACCGCCGCGGCGACCGCGGCCGGGGCGTGCGCGAAGTAGCCGTGCACGGCCGAGATGCCGATGCCGTCGAGCCGGCTGACCGCCGCCTCGGCCTGGGCGGTGACGTCTCCGGGCGGGAGGATCTCGACCATCGGCGCGAGCTGCGCCGCGGCCGGGTGCGGGGTCCCGCCGTCGCCGGTCTTCAGCGCCAGCACCGCGGCCAGCAGGCCGGCCCGGTGCAGCGCGAGGACCTCGTTGAGGGCGAACGACTCGGACACCCGCGGCCAGCCGGAGAGGATGACCGCGATGCTCGGCCGGCTAGAGCTGCTCGACATTGGGACCGTCCAGCCGGTGCCTGGTGTCCAGCACCAGGGCTGCGTGCGCGGTCACCAGGTCGTAGTCGAAGGCGTCGTGGTCGGTCACCAGCACGACCGCGTCCGCCCGCTTCAGCTCCTGCTCGGTCAGCGCGACCCGCCGGGTCAGCGCGTCGGTCGGCATCCGCTCGACCACGTGCGGGTCGGCCACGGCGACCTCGGCCCCGTCGGCGAGCAGCCGGTGGATCAGCGCCACCGCGGGGGACTCCCGGGCGTCGCCGGCGTTGCGCTTGTACGCCAGGCCGAGCACCAGCACCTTGGCCCGGGACAGCGCGACGCCCTGCTTGTTCAGCGCCCGCATCAGCCGGGAGGCCACGTAGTCGGGCATGTGGTCGTTGATGTCGTTGGCCAGCTCGACGAACCGGAACGACCGGCCCAGCCGCTGCCGCACGGTCCAGGACAGGTAGCTCGGGTCGATCGGCAGGCAGTGCCCGCCGACGCCCGGTCCCGGGGTGAACTTCATGAACCCGAACGGCTTGGTCGCCGCCGCGTCGATGGCCTCCCAGACGTCGATGTCGAGGTCGTGGGCGAACATCGCCAGCTCGTTCACCAGCGCGACGTTCACGTGCCGGAAGGTGTTCTCCAGCAGCTTGGCCAGCTCGGCCGCGCGGCAGCTCGAGACCCGCACGGTGGTCCGGATGAAGGTCGAGTAGAACGCGTCGGTGCGGTCCAGCGACGCCGGGTCGATGCCGGAGACCAGCTTGGGGGTGCTCTCCAGGTCCCAGGTCCGGTTGCCGGGGTCGATCCGCTCGGGGCTGTAGCCGACGCCGAAGTCGAGGCCGGCGACGCAGCTGCGAGCCGGCCTCCAGGATCGGCACGAACAGCTGCTCGGTGGTCCCCGGGTAGGTGGTGGACTCCAGCACGACCAGGCAGCCCGGCCGCACGTGCGGGGCGAGCATCCGGGCGGCGGACTCGATGTAGGACAGGTCCGGCGCGCCCTCGTGCAGCGGGGTCGGCACGGTCACCACGGCGACGTCGAAGCCCTCGCAGGCCAGCGCGTCGTCGGTGACCGTGTAGCGACCGCCGCGCAGCGCGGCCTCGAGCGCCACCCTGGGCACGTCCTCGACGAACGAGTCGCCGGCGGCCAGCCGCTTGACCCGCTCGGTCGAGGCGTCGATGCCGACCACGTCGTGGCCGGCGGCCACGGCCTTCATCGACAGCGGCAGGCCGACGTAGCCCTGGCCGAGGACGGCGACCCGCAGCGGCGTGACCGTGGTGGTCATGACGCCCGCCCGGCGATCAGCGCGATGTCGGTGGGGACGACCTCGAGCTCGGCCTCGCGGCGCTCGCGGACCCAGTCCAGCTCGGAGCGCAGGCCGTCGCGCAGCGACACCCGCGGCCGCCAGCCGAGGCTGTCCCGGGCCCGGCCGGTGTCGCCGGCGGTGCGCCGGACGTCGCCGATCTGCGCCGCCTGGCGGTCCACCGGCACGCGCTTGCCGGTGAGCCGGCCCAGCTCGCGGATGATGTCGGTCATGCTGGCCTGCACGCCGCCGCCGATGTTGAGCACCGGGTACGGCCGGTCGGCGGTCAGCGCCCGCATGGTCGCGTCCACCGCGTCGTCGACGTGGGTGAAGTCGCGGATCTGGGAGCCGTCGCCGCGCAGGGTGAACCGCGGGCCGCCGGTCGCGGCCTCGCACAGCCGGCGGATCGCCATGTCCGGGCGCTGCCGCGGGCCGTACACGGTGAAATACCGCAGGCCGACCGTGGGCAGCCCCATGCCGGCGTAGACCTCGGCGAGCTTCTCGCAGGCCCGCTTGGTCACCCCGTACGGGGAGCGGGGCCGGGTCGGGGTGGCGTCCTCGAAGCAGGGGTACGCCTCCGCGTCGCCGTACACCGACGAGGAGGATGCGTACACGACCCGCGGGCAGCCGGCCTCGGCGCGCCGCCTCGAACAGGCGCTGGGTGGCAAGGAGGTTGTCGTGCAGATACTGGTCGAAGCCGGTGCCGAAGCTACCCAGCACGCCCGGCTGGGCGGCCAGGTGCACGACCAACGGACGGTCGGCGAGCACGCGGTCAAGGGACATCGTCGCCACGTCAGCGCGCACCAGGTCGAACCGGCGCTCGCCCACCAGGGCGGCCAGGTTCGCCTCCTTGTCGGCGGCGGCATAGAAGGGGCTGAACGAGTCGACCCCGGTCACCCACCAACCTTCGGCGACCAGCCGCTCGGCAAGGGTGCTGCCGATGAAGCCGGCGCTCCCGGTGATCACTGCTCTCATTGGTGGCTCCTCGCCCCCGGCCGTTCCCGCCGGTCAATTACCGCCGGGACATCGCTGTTTGACGCTTCAAACTGTCCTGGCTGCGAGGCACGGATCTCCATTGCACCTGCGTGCTAGTACCTCTGGTGGGACTCGCCAGGGGGTGGTGCTAGGACCTTCGGACACCTGTGCAGCTCGGCCAGGGGTGAAAGACTGTGTCTCTCAGTTGCGCCCGACGAGGAGGAGGTTGGCCGTGGTCGCGGTGGCCCCCGGAGCGGCGGCACCCCCGGACGGCCCGTCCGGCGACGGCTCCCTGGAGTCCCTGTTCGAGGGGCGCGGGGAGGCCGGGGCGCGGGCCGGGTCGGCGGGCAGAGCCAGGTCCGGCCCGCCCGAAGCGCGGACCACGACCATCGACCTGTCCACGGCGGCCGACCCGGTGCCCCGGCGCCGGGGCGCGGTCCCGCTGCGACGCATCGTCGGCGCGCGGCCCCCGTCGGGTCGCTGGCAGGCCCGCGCCCGCCGGTCGGCGCGGATCGGCGGCTGGGTGGCCGCCGCCGCGACCGTCAGCGCCGGCCTGGTCGCGCTCTGGGTGCTGCTGTTCACCACGGTCTCCGGCGGCGACGTCTGGCTCGGCCGGCCGCTGACGCCGACCAAGCACGACGAGAACGCGTCCCAGCAGGGTCCCGCGCCGGCCAGCCCGGGCGCCGGGTCGCTCCGGCCCACCGGCTCGACCCCGCCGAAGCCGTCCGCGACCGCGGCGACGAAGGCGGCGACACCGTCGCACACGTCCGGCAAGAGCGGCGGCGGCTCGGCGACCGCGCCGGCCGGCAGCGGCGGCTCCGGCCGCAACGGCGCCGACGACCCGCCGGGCGACGACGCCGGCGGCACCCGGACGACGGCCACGACGGCCCCGACCTCCGGCGGCGGCTCGGGCAGCGGCCCCGGCTCGGGCGGGTCCGGCGGCGGCTCCGGCTCGGGTGGCTCCGGCGGCCACGGCGCCGACGACTAGGCCCCGTCCCGAGCCGTAGCCCGGCCACCCGTGCGGCCTCTGCCGCTCGCGGGGTGGACGCCACGGCCCAGCGACGGGCCTTTGCGCTGGTCGGGGAGGCGCGGATCGGCGCCGGTGCTACGACCATCGTTCACTGGGGACTCGTCACGTCCCCGTGTCAGGGTCGATGACATGGCCCGGTATCTGTTCGCCTCCCATGACGGGTTCGGTCTGGGACACGTACGGCGGAACACGCTCGTGGCCCGGGCCATCCTCGGCCGGGAGCCCGACGCGGAGATCGCCGTCGTCACCGGACTCCCGATGCGCCCGGCCTGGCTCGGCCAGGGCGTGCGGGTCGTCCCGGTGCCGGCGCTGCTCAAGGACTCCGCGGGTGCGTACCGCAATCCCGGGATGTCCGTGCAGCAGGCGCTGGCCGCCCGCTCGGCCGCCTTCCGCGCCGCCGTCGACGAGGTCCGCCCGCACGTGGTGGTCGTCGACCGGCACCCGTACGGCACGGCCGGCGAGCTGAGGGACGGGCTGCACGCCGCCAAGCGCGCCGGCGCCGCCCTGGTGCTCGGCCTGCGCGACATCCTGGACCAGTCCAGCCGCGGTCGAGGCCGAGCTGGCCGGCGCCGGCTGGGCCGGGGTCCCGGAGCTGTTCGACGAGGTGCTCGTCTACGGCGAGCGGATCCTCTGCGACCACGAGCGCGAGTACGGCCTGCCGGTCGCGCCGCGCTACACCGGCTGGGTCGCCGACAGCAGCGGGCCGCGCGCCCGCGAGCCCGGGCTGGTCGTGGTCTCCGCCGGCGGCGGCGGCGACGGCGCGCAGGTCTTCGACCTCGGCGCCGAGCTGGCCCGCCGGCTGCCGGCCGGCCGCTTCGTCGTGGTCGCCGGCCCGTACGCGACCCGGGACGTGACCGCCGCCGGCAACCTGACCGTGCTGCGGGACGCGCCCGGCTGCGCCGAGCTGTTCGCCCGGGCCACCGGCGTGGTGCAGATGGCCGGGTACAACACGACGTTCGAGGCGCTGGCCGCGGGACTGCGGCCGGTGCTGGTGCCGCGCCGCAACCCGCGCCGCGAGCAGGCGATCCGGGCCTCCCGGCTGACCGCGCTCGGGGTGGCGGACACCGTCGACGAGGGCGTGCCGGCGGAGGAGGTCGACTGGCTGCTCGGCCGCGACCGCCTGCTGCCGCCCGGCGCGCTCGCCGCGGCGGGGATCCGGCTGGACGGGGCCGAGCGGGCCGCGGCCGCGGTGATGGAGCTGGCCCGGGCCGACCGGGCGCCGGTCGGGGCCGCCCGGACCGAGGAGCAGGTGCAGGGGGACACCGTGGGAAGCGCGCCATGATGCAGACGATTCCGGCGGCTGCGGCCGTACGCCTCGCCGTACCGGCGGGCACTCGCGGTGGGCGGCGTGCTCACCCTGGCCGAGGTCGGCCTCAGCCTGGCCCAGCCCTGGCCGCTGCGCTGGGTGGTGGACAAGGTCCTGCAGCCCGCAGCAGCCGGCCACGCACCCGCAGCTGATCCTCGCCGCCTCCGCGCTCACGCTGGTGGCGCTGGTGCTGCTGGCCGGCTTCGCCGACTACTGGGCCACCCGGCTGCTGTCCGCCGCCGGCCTGCACGTGGCCAACGACCTGCGGCTGTCGGTGCTGGCCCGGCTGCAGCGGCAGTCGCTGCGGTTCCACGGCAAGCACCGGGTCGGCGACCTGACCGCCCGGGTGACCAGCGACGTCGCGTACACCCAGGACATGCTGGTGCAGGTGCTGGCCACGCTGCTGCCGGCCACCGCGCTGATGATCGGCATGTTCGTGGTGATGGTCGACCCTCGACCCGGTCTTCACGGTGCTGGCGCTGCTGGCCACGCCGCCGCTGATCTGGGCCACCCGGCGCGCCCGCAAGGAGCTGCGCACGGCCGCCCGCCGGGTCCGCAAGGCCGACGGCGCGCTCGCCTCGGCGGCGACCGAGGACCTGTCCGCGATCCACCTGGTGCAGGCGTTCACGCTCGAGCACGACCGGCTCCGGCACTTCGCCGGGCTGTCCGAGACCAGCCTGACCGCCGGCGTCGACTCGGTGCGGGTGCAGTCCCGGTTCGGCCCGCTGGTCGAGGTCGCCGGCGTGGTCTCGACCGCGATGGTGCTCTGGTTCGGGGCCGAGCGGGTGCTGTCCGGACACCTCACCCTCGGTGTGCTGCTCGTGTTCATCACCTACCTCGGCTCGCTCTACAAGCCGGTCAAGCAGCTGACCAAGCTGTCCCAGGTGGTCAGCAAGGGCTCGGCCGCGCTGGAGCGGATCGGCGAGGTGATGGACGCGCCGGTCGACATCGTCGACACGCCCGGCGCGGTGGCCGTCCCGATCCGGGGCCAGATCGAGTTCCGCAACGTCTCGTTCTCCTACGGCCGGGAGCCGGTGCTGCGCGACCTGAGCCTGACCATCGAGGCCGGCCAGAACGTCGCGCTGGTCGGGCCGACCGGCGCCGGCAAGAGCACGATCGCCGCGCTCATCCCGCGGCTGGCCGACGTGACCGCCGGCCAGGTGCTGGTCGACGGCATCGACGTGCGCCGGCACCAGCTGGCCGCGCTGCGCGGGCAGATCGCGACCGTGCTGCAGGACACCGTGCTGCTCGACGGGACGCTGCGGGAGAACATCATCTGCGGCCACCCGGGCGCCCGGGACCGGGACGTGCGGCGGGCCGCGCGGCTGGCGCTGGTGGACGAGTTCGCCGGCCGGCTGCCGGACGGGCTGGACACGCACATCGGCGAGCGCGGCGCGAACCTGTCCGGCGGTCAGCGGCAGCGGGTCGCGATCGCCCGGGCGATCCTGCGCGACGCGCCGATCGTCATCCTGGACGAGCCGACCTCCGCGCTGGACGCCGGCTCGGAGGAGCTGCTGGTCGCCGCGCTGGCGAACCTGCCGCAGGGACGGACGAAGATCGTCATCGCGCACCGGCTGTCGACCGTCCGCGACGCCGACCGGATCTTCGTGCTCGAGCACGGCCGGATCGTCGAGGCCGGCACGCACAGCCAGCTCGCCTCGTACGGCGGCCTGTACGCGAAGCTGACCCGGTTCCAGTCCGGCGACCAGCGCCTGGCCACCTCGGCCGGCTGATCCGAGGACCGGACAGAGCGGACGGAGTCGCCGGGCCGCGCGCGTCGGACCTCAGCCGGCGTCGGATGACGGCCTGCAACATCCGCTCCGCCGCATCGCGCACGATCTGCCGCTCCTCGGCGGTCAGCTCGTGGGCCCGTCTCTCGACGATCCAGGCGGCTCTCGGCAGATCCAGGACGATCCACGGGGTCAGGCGTTCGCCAGGAGACCACTCGAGGGACAGGCGCTCCGATTCCACGTGGTCGAGTGTGATCCACCCCAGCCGCGCAGTCGAGAGGCCGCGGGTAGCGCCGAGTGGGTCAGCCCTGCGGAAGGTGCTGGCGGGCCCAGAGCGCCGCCTGGACCCGGTCGGTCACGCCGATGCGCTGGAAGACGCTGGTGAGGTGGGCCTTGACGGTCCGCTCGGTGATCTCCAGCCGGCGGGCGATCTGCTTGTTGGCCATGCCCTGCCCGACCAGGCCGAGCACCTCGCGCTCCCGCGGGGTCAGGTCGATCTGCTTGCGACCGCGCCGGCGCTGCTCGATGAGCACCCGACCCGCCCGCGGGTCCAGCGGCGCGTCCCCGGCGTACGCGACCCGCACGCCCTCGATCACGTCGTCCGGGTCGCTGTGCTTGAGCAGGTAGCCGTGCGCGCCGGCGTTGAGCGCGTCGAGGATCTTGGTCTCGTCCCCGTACGAGGTCAGCACGACGACCCGGGTGAGCGGCAGCTGGTCCGCGATGAGCCGGGTGGCGGCCACCCCGTCCAGGTTCGGCATGCCGAGGTCCATGAGGATCACGTCCGGATGCCGGTCGTGCGCGAACTTCACCGCCTCCTCGCCGTCGGCGGCGGTGCCGACCACGTCGATGTCGTCCACGGTCGCGAACAGCTGTTCCAGCCCTTGCCGGACGATCGCGTGGTCGTCGACGATCAGCAGCCTGATCATGGCGTCGGCATCTCGAGTGCGAGCACGGTGCCCTTCCCTGGGGTCGAGGAGAGGGTCAAGGACGCCCCCATGGTGGCAGCCAGGCCGCCGAGCGCGCGCAGCCCGAGGTGGCCGGGCTTCTGCGGCAGGTCCGGCCCGGGCAGGCCGCGGCCGTCGTCGGACACCTCGAGCACGACCGACTCGCGGTCGGCGTACACGGCGATGCTGACCTTGGTCGCGTCGGCGTGCGCGACGACGTTGCGCACGCCCTCCTGCGCGGCCCGGTAGAGGAGCTGGATGGCGTCCATGTCGAGCGTGTCCAGCGGCGCGTCGACCCGCAGCGAGGTCTCGATGCCGCGCGGCTCGAGCCGGGCCAGCAGGTCCGACAGCGCCGCCTCGAGGCCTTCGTCGTAGAGGTTCGGCGGGTAGATCTCGACCATCAGCGACCGCAGCGAGCGGACCCCGTCGCGGACCTGGTCGGCCGCGGCCCGGACCGCGGCGGCGTCCTCGGGGTCGCGGTCGGGCTTGCGGGCGGCCGCGCCGAGCGAGAACGCCACCCCGGCCAGGTCCTGCACGACGCCGTCGTGCAGGTCGCCGGCGATCCGGCGGCGCTCCTCCTGGGTCGCCTCCAGCGCGTTGCGGAGCAGATCCTCGCGCTGGTACTGGGTGCGGCGCAGCCGGCGGGCCAGCGACAGCACCAGCGGCACCTGCAGCAGTTCGAGCAGCACCAGCGCGCCGAGGCTGAACGGCGCGAACTGGAGCCAGAGCTGGCGGCCGGCCTCGGCGATCCCGGAGTACCGGAAGTACGCCTCGAACAGCAGCTTGTGGCCCTGCTGGGTGTTGACCGGCAGGTAGACCTCGAGCAGCTCGGTGGCCGGCTCCTCGTACTGGTTCTCCGGCTCGGACAGGTCGGACAGGCCGGCCTCGGTCTCGCCGGTCCGCAACGCGGTCTGCTCGTCCTCCTGCAGGTCGAACTTCCGGCCGATGAGCCGGTTCTCGTCCGAGTAGAGGATCGTGCCGTCGGTGTCCCAGATCTTGACCCGGATCAGGGATCCGCTGGAGGACCTGGTCGCGGACGATGCGGTCGAGCCGGTTCATCGCCTGCGGGTCGCCGGTGATGATGCCGTTGTCGAGCATCGGCTCGACCGCGGCGTGCGCGGTCAGCGTCGCCCGCCGGTTGGCGCTGTCGATGGCGGCCTTCGTGCCGAGGCTGCGGCTGGCCCAGGCCGTGAACACCGCGATGATGACCAGGGCGATCAGACCGGTGAGCACGTACCGTGCCATCAGGCGGGACAGGTTGACCGGCTGGTCGAAGACGGCTCCGCCGGGCAGCCGCAACCGGCCGACCGACCGGCCACCATGACCGGACCATCTCAACACCATGGCTCGCTGCCCGTCTCGTCCGATTTTCTTCGATGCAGAGTGATGCGGTTGTGTAGCTCACGGCCCTGGTCTCGAGCCGGTTCACGAGATCCCACCACCACAGTGCCCCGAAAATCGCCTCCGCAGGCCGGATCCCCCTTCCTTTAGGGGGGTCTTAGCCGAGACTTATCCTCCGCCGATCAGCCGAGCGTGCCGTGGACCCGGCGGCGCGCGGCCGACTCCAGCCGGCGCAACGTCTCGACGTTCCGCACCCAGATGAGCGCGTCGAAGGCCGGGTTGTGCAGCGCGCGGGCCGGCCCGCGCAGCGGGTGCTCGTCGATCGTCACCAGCGTGCCGTCCTCGACCGGCTCGGCCCGCAGGTCGATCCGGGCTGCCGGCGGGCCACGCGTGCGCCTCGAGCTCCAGCCGGCGGTCCGGTTCGTATACCAGGGACCGGGTCTCGTCCTCCTTGCGCAGCGGCCCGTAGCCGACCGTGAAGTGCAGCGCCGTGCCCGGCTCCGGCCAGCCCGGCTCGACCGCACGGATCGCCCTGGTGCCGACCACCCACTCCTGGTAGCTGTGGCCGTCCCGGAGCACGTCGAAGACCGCCGCCGGGGCCAGACCCCGCATCACCCTCCGGTTCACCGTCATGGCGGCAGCGTTCCCGGCTCCGGGCCGCGCTACCCCGCCGGTCACCGGGGTGGGTCGGGGATGCGGTATCGGCCCAGCGACGCGTGCACCTCGCGGACCGCGGCGGTGGCGTCGGCCAGGCCGGCCGGGTCGGCGGCCCGGGCGGCCCGCATCGCCGCGCCGAGGGCGACCGGCACCTGCCGGGCGCTGACCACGTAGTCGTGCTTGGCCGTCCACGCCACCCGCTGCGACCAGCGGGCCGCGTGCGCGCTCTCCAGCAGCGCCGCCGCGTACAGCGGCTCGAGCCGGCCCGGGTCGGCGCCGTGCGCGGCGGCGTGGGCGAAGTCGCCGACCAGGTAGGTCAGGTCGTCGTGGGCGGCCAGCAGCCGCTGCTCCGGGGCCTGGCAGCGCAGCCGCCGGCGGACCAGCTCGACCAGACCCTCGACCGGCGCCGCGGCGGCGGTGGCGGCCGCGACCGCCGCGTCCCCGTGCGCCGCGCCGTCCCGGGTGGCCAGCACCAGCACGCCGAGCAGCCCGACCGCGCCGGTGGACAGCACCCGCAGCGACCCGTCCAGCAGCAGCTGCAGGTGCCGCAGCGACAGCGGCCGGTCGACCCGGTGCGCCGAGCACGTCCCGCAGCGCCCGCTGCAGCAGCCGCAGGCCGCCGCGCAGGTCCTCGAAGCCGTGCTCGATCTCGTCCGCGTCCGGGCGCAGCGCGCCCAGCGCCCGCTCCACCCTGGCCGCCGCCTCGACCTGGACCTGGCTCGGCTCGCCGGCCGCCCGGACCAGCGCCATCGCGTCCACGCCGCGGGCGCCGGCGACGGCCCGCAGCCGGGTCTCCAGGTCCCAGCCGCGGTGGCTGAGCGCGTACTGCTCCAGCTGCTCGACCTGGCCGAGCAGCTCGCCGGTGAGCGTCCGGGCGCCGATCAGCGCCTGCTCGAGCCGCTCCCGCAGCCACCGCTCGTCCGGGTCCCGGCGGTGCGCGTCGTCGGCCGACCTGGCCTCGGCGGTCAGCCGGTCGACCGCGGCCAGCACGGCGCGGGCGTCGTCGCCGAGACCGGCGCCGCGCCGCCAGACGGGTGGCCGGCCGGGGGCAGCCACAGCTCGCCCTGGACGAGGGGGGCGCGGACGGATCGACGGCCACCTGCTCGGCGGCGTGGAACGACATTCGGGAGCGCGCCCTTTCCAGCCCGTACGGCTGCTCGTCACTTCGTGAACACCTGTCAACCCAATGTGACCGAGGTCGCGAGCTTGTGCCAAGAGCCGTTTCGGCCAGCCTGGATGCCTCCGTACGGCGGTCGCCGTTGACGCTCGGACAGCCGGTCCGTAGCGTCCTGGCCGTGGCCGCGCGGGTCGGATACCGGGAGGCGGCCCGGCTGCTGGCCGAGCGCGACCCGGTGATCGCCCGGCTCGTCGACGCCGCCGGCCCGCCGACGATCCCGGTGGCCCGGGAGACCCACTTCGCCACGCTGGTCCGCTCGATCACCTACCAGCAGCTGGCCACCGGCGCGGCCAGGGCCATCCACGGCCGGCTGGTCGCCGCGCTGGACGGCGACGTCAGCGCCGAGCGGGTGCTGGCGACGCCGGCCGAGACGCTGCGCGCGGCCGGGCTGTCCGGGCGCAAGGTCGAGTCGCTGCGCGACCTGGCCACCAAGGTGCTCGACGGCACGGTGATCCTCGACCCGCGCCGGCTGGCCCGGCAGAGCGACGAGGAGATCACCGCCCGGCTGTCCACGGTCAAGGGCATCGGCAAGTGGTCGGCGGACATCTTCCTCATGTTCCGGCTGCGCCGGATGGACGTCTGGCCGACCGGCGACCTCGGCGTCCGCAAGGGGTACGCGCTGGCCTGGCAGGTCCCGGTGCCCACCGAGAAGCAGCTGGTGCCGCTCGGCGAGCCGTACCGGCCGTACCGGAGCGTCGTCGCCTGGTACTGCTGGCGGGCGGTGCAGCTGTCCGGCGACGCCGCCCTGACCAGGCCGGAGAGCGCCGCTCAGGTCCTGTGACCAGGCCTCCGCCGGGTGGGTCCGCGCGGAATCGTTACCGGCACTGGATAACGTGGCGGGTGCACCCCGGCGGCGCCGGCGGGGCGCGTTGCTTCCAGGTTGCCTGCGGCGCCGGTCGGGAGCGGTCGCGGGAGGCGCCGATGAGCGAGCTGACGGTGGGGGTCGTCCGGCAGGACGACGTCGGCGAGCGGCGGGTCGCGCTGGTGCCGGAGAGCGTCGCCCGGCTGGCCGCGCTCGGCCTCGACACGGTCGTGCAGGAGGGCGCCGGAGCGGCGGCCTGGTTCCCGGACGCGGAGTATGCGGCGGCCGGCGCCACCGTCGTCCCCGGCCCGGCCGTGTACGAGCGGGCCGACGTCGTGGTGTGCGTCCGCCCGCCGGACCCCGCCCCGCTGCGCGAGGGTCAGCTGCTGGTCGGCCTGCTCCAGCCGCTGCTCGACCCCGCGCTGGCCCGGGCGCTCGCCGACGCCAAGGTGACCGCGGTCAGCCTGGACGGGCTGCCCCGCACGCTGAGCCGGGCCCAGTCGATGGACGCGCTGACCTCGCAGGCCAACGTGGCCGGCTACAAGGCCGCGGTGCTCGCCGCCGACCTGTACGGCGGCTACTTCCCGATGTTGATGACCGCGGCCGGCACGGTCCGGCCGGCGTCCGTGCTGGTGCTCGGCGCCGGGGTGGCCGGGCTGCAGGCGATCGGCACCGCCCGCCGGCTGGGTGCCGTCGTCACCGGCTACGACGTGCGCGAGGCCGCCCGGGCCGACATCGCCTCCACCGGCGCGAACGTGCTCGACCTGGCCGCCGGAGCGGACGCGGCGGCCACCGGCGAGGGCGGCTACGCCCGGGAGCTCACCGCCGCCGAGGCCGCCCGCCAGCAGGACGCGATGACCGCCGCGGTGGCCCGGTTCGACGTGGTGATCACCACCGCGCAGGTGCCGGGGCGCACGCCGCCGGTGCTGGTCTCCGCCGCGGCGCTGGCCGCGATGCGACCCGGCTCGGTGGTGGTCGACCTGGCCGCCAGCGACCTCGGTGGCAACGTGGTCGGCTCGGTGCCCGAGCGCACCGTGGTCACCGACGGCGGCGTGACCGTGGTCGGCGCCGGCAACCTCGCCGCCGCGGTGCCCCGGGCGGCCTCCGCGGCGTACGCGCGCAACGTCGTCGCGCTGCTGGCCCACCTCGTCGCCGACGGGCGCATCGTGCTCGACCAGGCCGACGAGATCACCGCCGGCGTCCTCGTCACCCATGACGGCGAGGTCGTGCAGCCGGCCGTACGCGCGCTTCTGAACGGAGACCCCGCATGAGCCCGTTGCTGTTCGCCGACATCACCGTCTTCGTGCTCAGCCTGCTGGTCGGCCTCGAGGTGATCAGCAAGGTGCCGCCGACACTGCACACGCCGCTGATGTCCGGGGCGAACGCCATCCACGGCGTCGTGCTGGTCGGCGTCATGCTGCTCGCGGCCACGATGAACACCGCGCTGGGCTACGTGCTGCTGTTCGTCGCGGCGGCGTTCGCGGCGATGAACGTCACCGGCGGCTACCTGGTCACCGACCGGATGCTGGAGATGTTCAAGGCCCGGCCCGAGGGACGTGCGCAAGTGAGCGGTCTGGACACCACCACCCACCTGATCTACCTGCTGTCCGCGGTCTGCTTCGTGCTCGGCCTGCACCTGATGAACTCGCCGGCCACCGCGCGGCGCGGCAACCAGGTCTCGGCGGCCGGGATGACGCTGGCGATCCTGACCACGGTCGTGGTGCTGGCCGACGACAAGTCCAGCACGGCGACCGCGATCACCGTGCTCGTGCTCGGCTCGGCCGTCGGCGCGGTCGCCGGCGCGGTCACCGCCCGCCGGATCGCGATGACCGCGATGCCGCAGCTGGTCAGCGTGCTCAACGCGGTCGGCGGCGGCGCGGCGGCGCTCATCGCGCTCGCCGATGCGATCGACCACGACGGGTCGGTGCCGCTCGCTCAGGTGCCGGTGTCGACCACGCTGACCACGTTCCTCGACCTGCTGATCGGCGGGGTGACGTTCTCCGGCTCGGTGATCGCCGCGGGCAAGCTGGCCGGGCGGATCCCGGGCCGGCCGATCATGTTCCGCGGCGGCCACTGGGTGAACCTCGGGCTGTTCCTGGTCGCGCTGGCCTGCGGGCTGACCTACACGGCCCGGCGCGGCGGGGTGCCGGTGCTGGTGGTGCTGCTGCTGGCCGCGCTCGCGCTCGGCGTGCTCGGCACGCTGCCGATCGGCGGCGCGGACATGCCGGTGGTGATCTCGCTGCTCAACGCGTTCACCGGCACCGCGGTGGCGATGGCCGGCTTCGTGCTGGAGAGCACCCCGCTGATCATCGCCGGGGCGCTGGTCGGCGCGGCCGGCGGCATCCTGACCAAGCTGATGGCCGACGCGATGAACCGGTCGCTGGTCAACATCGTGGCCGGCGGGTTCGGCACCGGCGACGGCGGCGCGCCGGTGGCGCCGCCTCGGGCGGCACGGTCCGGGAGGCCAGCCCGGACGACGCCGCGCTGCAGCTGGCGTACGCGTCCAGGGTCGTCATCGTCCCCGGCTACGGCCTGGCCGCGGCGCAGGCGCAGCACGAGCTGGTCGCGCTGGCCCAGGCGCTGGACGAGAACGGCGTCGACGTCAGCTATGGCATCCACCCGGTCGCCGGCCGGATGCCGGGGCACATGAACGTGCTGCTGTCCGAGGCGAACGCGCCGTACACGCAGCTGAAGGACCTGGAGGAGATCAACCGGGTGTTCCCGACCACCGACGTGGTGCTCGTGGTCGGCGCCAACGACGTCACCAACCCGGCCGCCCGCCGGCCCGGCAACGCGGTGTCCGGGATGCCGATCCTCGACGTCGACCACGCGAAGTCGGTCCTGGTGATCAAGCGCTCGATGGCCAGCGGGTACGCCGGGATGGACAACGAGCTCTACACCAACCCGCGCACCGCGATGCTCTTCGGCGACGCCAAGGCAGTGCTGGCGAACCTCAACACCGCCCTCACCGCCTACATCACCGTAGGGCCCGGATGACGTGATGGCGGACCGCGACGCCGTGCTCACCGCCTAGCGCGCCTAGCCTCCCGGCCGGCCGAGGCGGCCGACCTTGCGGCGCCACACGATCCGGGTGACCGGGCGGGCGAACCTGGTCCACAGTGGACGCTTGCCGGCCCGCGGCTTCCGGGCGAGCAGGGCGTTGAGGATCTGGCCGCGCCCGCCCAGGGCCAGCGGCTCCGGCAGCGCCCGCATCGCCGCGTCGACGCACGCAGCCGACGAGGTGGTCGCCGGCCGGGTCGGAGCGCAGCGTGGTCAGCAGCGCGCCGTCGGTGGTGGTCTGCAGCTCGGCCCGGCGCTGCTGCCAGGTCGCCGCGTCGATGCCGAGCTCCGCGGTGACCGTCGCCTGCTGGGTCTCGGCGGTCCAGGCGTCCGCGGCCGGCCCCCCGCCGAGGGCGCGGGCGAGGTGGGTCTGCGCGTCGAGCCGGCCGGCGCACCAGTCCCAGCGTCGCCAGTCCGGCAGCCCGAACGCCGCGAAGTGCCGCAGCCGCGTGCCGTAGAGCTTGCCGGCGCCGGCGTCGCGGGCCGCCGGCCGCGTCGGTGGACGCCCGGTCCACCAGCGGCGTCTCGACGTCCGGTCCCAGCCGCAGGAACTCGAACGGCGCCGTCCGCTGGAAGGGCTGGTAGGCCGTGAACGCCTGGGTCGCGACCTCGACGGCAAGCCCGGCGGCGAGCACCCCGGCCGGCCCGTCCGGGGTGGGCAGCGACCGGTCGTAGGCGTCCGCGGCCGCCCGCACGCACCAGCCGAGGGCGGCGGTGACGTGCAGCCGGTCGAACCTCTCGGCGGTCCAGTGGACGAGGTCGGCGTCCCCGGCCGGGGCGGTCGCGGCGTCGGCGATGATCGCCTGCCGGACGGCGTCCCGGACCGCCTCGATCCGGTTGAGGGCGAGCGAGATCCCGGCGAGGTCGTCGGCCCGGCTCGGGCCGGCCTCGCCGTACCGGTCCCGCAGGTTGCGGGCCAGCAGCCGGACCACCCGCTCGGCGGCGCCGAGGCCCCAGTCCCAGTCGTCGGCGTCGTACGCGCCGGCGAGGTCGGCGTCCGGGCCGGGCAGCCAGGGGACCGCCCCGTCGAGCAGCTTCACCGCGTCGGCGCGCGACCGACCGCGGCGCCAGCGTGGTGGCCGCGATCAGCTGGGCGGCGGCCAGGCTGCCGCGGACGTCGAGCAGGCCGCCGACCAGCCTGGCCGCGCGGTATTGCGGCAGCAGGCCGGCCGCCGCCGTCAGCATCGCCTGGTCGGCGCCCGTGACGGTGTCCTGGAAGCGGGCCTCCGGCGCCGCGGTCGACCCCTCGGCGGCGGTGACCAGCTGCTCGGCCAGCGCGATGTCGTCGCGCAGGTCGGCCTCGCCGGGGAAGGTGACGGCCGAGGAGCCGATCGGCACCCAGGACGGCGGGTCGCGCGGCCGGTGCCCGGGCGGCACCGGCCGTGCCGCTGGACGGGACCACGTAGACCAGCAGGCGGCGCATCGGCCCGGTCAGCGGCCGGCGGGTGATCGCGTCGAGCACCGGCTGCATGGGTGCGTTGTCCAGCAGGCCGCCGTCGACCAGCCAGCGGCCGCCGGTCGGCTCGACCGCGGCGGGCGGCAGCACCCGCCGGGCCGCCAGCCCGGCGCTCTCCGGCACCGGCTCGAACGCGAACGGGAACGACGCCGAGGCCCTGGCCGCGTTCGCCAGCGCGGCGGGGTCGGCGTCGGTCGCGAACACGTCCGGCACGCTCTCCCGCCACCAGGACTCGTCCGGCCTGTCCGGGTCGGTCCCGGCCGGGTCGTAGGCGGACGAGCCATGGCCGCCGCGGACGAACCGGTAGAGCCGCCGGTGGTCGGCCACGTCGAACGGCTGCCCGAACGAGTCCCGGAACGCCCGGTCGGAGCGGCCCAGCGCGGTCGCGGTGACGAACAGCGTCACCGGCTCCGGCCCGAGGCTGCTGCCGTCGGCGGGGCACAGCTGGCCGAGCGCGGTGTCGATGGTGGCCCGGAAGAAGGTGCCGTCGAGCACGCTGGGCAGCGCCGGCTCGTCGGGCCGGCGCAACAGCTTGCCCTCCTCGAGGGTGGCCTCGCGCAGCCAGACCTCGCGCAACCACGGTCCGGACGTCGCGGACGGGGGGTCGAGCGGCACGCCGCGGGCCACCGCGGTCGCCAGCAGCGTGCCGTTGAGGCCGCCGGCGCTGGTGCCGGCGATCACGTCGACGACCACGTCCCCGAACGGGTGCTCCTGGCAGAACTCCACCCACCTGTCGAAGATCGCGCGGTCGTGCTCGGCGACCCCACCGACCGACTCCTCGCTGGCGCCGCCGGCCACCCGGGACGCCCGCCGCAGCAGGTCGATCTCGTGCGTGACGCCGCCCATCCAGACAGCCAGGCTCACGCCGCCGTTGAGCACGAGCGCGAGCCGGACTTCCGGCGCAGTCCCGGTCATGTATCAACGATAGGGACGGCGGCGAGGAAAGCCGAGCCTCGGTCGGGCAGAATCGGTTTCCCGATGGCGCAGCTCGACGGGAGCGTGGTTGGTCATGGCCCTCACACAGGCGCAGCCGGCCAGCGGCACCGACGCGGCGCTGCGGGCGGTGGAGGAGCGGGTGCTGTGGCTGGCCACGGCGATCGTCGACCACGCCAACCGGGTCCGGCCGAACCCGGACGGCCTCAAGGTCGGCGGCCACCAGGCCTCCAGCGCCTCGATGGTGACGATCATGACCTCGCTCTGGCTCGAGCAGCTCGGCGCCGAGGACCGGGTCTCGGTCAAGCCGCACGCCTCGCCGGTGCTGCACGCGCTGGAATACCTGCTCGGTGACCTGGACGCGGCGTACCTGGGCTCGCTGCGGCAGTTCGGCGGCCTGCAGAGCTACCCGAGCCGGCTCAAGGACCCGGTGCCGGCCGACTACTCGACCGGCTCGGTCGGCATCGGGGCGACCGCGCCGATCTGGGGCGCGCTGGCCCGCCGGTACGTCGCCGGGCACTTCGGCGCCGGCGGCGGTGTCGGTGATCGGGGCCGGCAGTGGTCGCTGGTCGGCGACGCCGAGCTGGACGAGGGCGCGGTCTGGGAGGCCGTGCTCGACCCGATGGTGGCCGAGCTGGGCGAGGTCGTCTGGGTCGTCGACCTCAACCGGCAGTCGCTGGACCGGGTCGTCCCGACCATGGGCGCGGCCCGGCTGCAGGGCATGTTCGGTGCGGCCGGCTGGCAGGTGCTCACGGTCAAGTACGGCCGGCTGCTGGAGGAGCTGTTCGCCCGGCCCGGCGGCGCCGCGCTGCGGGCCCGGATCGACGACATGTCCAACGCCGAGTACCAGCGCCTGCTGCGCCGGGAGCCGGCCGAGCTGCGGGCCGCGCTGCCCGGCGACGGCCCCGGTGCGGCCGGCATCGCCGAGCTGATCGCGGACGTCCCGGACGACCGGCTGACCGCCGCGGTCCGCAACCTCGGCGGGCACGACCTCGGTGCGCTGCGGGAGGCGTACGCGGCCATCGACGACAGCCGGCCGACAGTGATCATCGCGTACACGCTCAAGGGGTACGGGCTTGCCATCGAGGGCCACCCGCAGAACCACTCCGCGCTGCTGACCGCCGACCAGCTGGCCGCGCTGGCCGACCGGCTCGGGCTCGACCCGGCCGACCCGTGGGCCCGGTTCCCGGCCGGCAGCGCGCCGGCCGGGCTGCTGGCCGCGGCCGCCGACCGGCTGCGCCGCGCGCCGGTGTCCACTGTGGACAGCCCGGCGGTGCCGGCCGATCTCGGCCGCACCCCGCACGGCACCGGCACCACCCAGGCCGCGCTGGGCCGGACCCTGCTCGACCTCAACCGGGCCGCGCCGGCGGTGGGAGCGCGGGTGGTCACGGTGAGCCCGGACGTCAGCTCGTCGACCAACCTCGGCGGCTGGGTGAACAAGGTCGGGGTCTGGTCGCACGACGACCGGCGGGACTGGTTCGCCGACGACCCGGAGACGATCCTGCACTGGCGGGAGAAGGCGGCCGGCCAGCACGTCGAGCTCGGCATCGCCGAGACCAGCCTGGTCGGCCTGATCGGCGAGCTCGGCGCGACCTGGAGCCGGTGGGGCCAGCCGCTGCTGCCGATCGGCGTGCTCTACGACCCGTTCGTGGAGCGGGCGCTGGAGCCGTGGTCGTTCGGGATCTACGCGGGCGGCCAGTCGATCCTGGTCGGCACGCCGTCCGGGGTGACGCTCGCGCCGGAGGGCGGCGCGCACCAGTCGATCAAGACCCCGTCCATCGGCCTGGAGCAGCCGGGCTGCACGAGCTGGGAGCCGGCCTTCGCGCTGGACACCGAGTGGTGCCTGCTCGCCGCGCTCGGCGCAGCTCGGCCGGGCCGGCGGGTCCTCGGCGTACCTGCGGCTGTCGACCCGGCCGGTGGACCAGGCGCTGGCCGCGGTGCCGGCCGACCCGGCCGCCCGGGAGCGGCGCCGGCGCCAGGTGGTCGCCGGTGCCTACCCGCTGCGCCGGGTCGCGGAGCCGGCGGTCACGCTGGCGGTGATGGGCGCGCTGGTGCCCGAGGCGCTGGCCGCCGCCGACCGGCTCGGCGAGCTCGGCCTGCCGGCCGACGTGGTCTGCGTGACCAGTCCGGACCTGCTGTTCCGGGCGGTGCAGGGCCGGCGCGGGCTCGCCGATGCGCCGGGCTGGGTGCTGGACAGCGTGTTCCCGGCCGAGCGGGCCCGGCCGCTGGTCACCGTGCTCGACGGGCATCCGCACACGCTGGCCTTCCTGGCCGGGGTCCGCGGGGTGCCGGCGACCCACCTCGGGGTGACCGCGTTCGGCCAGAGCGGCGACCTGGCCAGCGTCTACCGCTACCACGGCATCGACACCGACGGGATCGTCGGCGCCGCGCTCGACCTGATCGACTAGGTTGCTCGGCCGTGGCGACGGTGGACCAGCTCGACGCGGTGCACGAGACCCTGCAGCCGCTGGTGGCGGCCGTCGGGTCGGACCAGTGGTCGGCGCCGACGCCGTGCGGTGACTGGGACGTGCGGAGGCTGCTCGCCCACGTTGTCGGCGGCAACCAGGTGTTCGCCGCGGCGGTCGGCGGGGTCCCGCTCGAGCAGGCCCGGCAGGCGCTGGCCGGTGACCCGCTCGGCCCGGATCCGGTCCTGGCGTACGCGGAGTCCGCGGCGGCGGTGGCCGCGGCCTTCCGGGAGCCGGGGGCGCTGGAGCGGTCGGTGACGATCCCGTTCGGGACCGTGCCGGCGGCCGCGGCGCTGCACCTGCGGGTCGTCGAGGCGCTCGTGCACGGCTGGGACCTGGCCAGGGCCACCGGCCGGACGGTCTCCTACCCGGACGACGTGGTGGAGCAGGAGATCGCGTTCAGCCGGGAGTTCCTCGGCCAGGTCCCGCCGGACCGCAGCCGTTCGCGCCCGTCCCGCCCGGTCGCCGACGACGCCGCCCCGCTGGACCGCCTCGTCGCCCTGCTCGGCCGCGACCCGAACTAGCCCGGGCGGCGGAGCTCGAGCGAGCCGCCGGTGCGGCGGGCGCCGAGGGACGCGAGCAGGGCCTGGGACGGCGCGTTGGTCGCGTCCGCCTCGGCGCTGACCAGCTCGATCCCGCGCTCGGCGAGCGGGGTGAAGGCGGCGTGCAGCAGCGCCCGGGCCAGCCCGCGCCGGCGGTGCCAGCGCAGCACGGCGACCAGCCCCAGCCGCGGCACCCGGTTGCCGCGCCAGACCCGGACCAGCCCCGCGTAGTCCCCGTCGACGACCGCGACCAGGTAGAGCCGCGGGTCGAAGTGCTGGTCGAACGTGTACGACCGGAACTCGGCCGGGTCGTTGACCCAGCCGTCCGAGCCGGGCACGTCCTGGCGCAGCCGCTCGTCCAGCCGGGCCAGCCGGTCGGACTCCTTCTCGTCCGCCGGCACGATCGTCACGCCGTCCGGCACCGGGCCGGCCGTCGCCGCCAGCGCCGGCCCGACCGGCAGGACGACTCGTCCTCCCGGCGCAGCACCGCGTAGCCGGCCGCGGTCAGCAGCGCCAGCTGGTCGGCCTCGTCCTCGCCGGCGATCGTGTGCAGGTCGCCGGGCACGTCGGCGGCGACCGCGTCGAGCAGCGCCCGGGTCACCGGCTCCTGCCAGGCGTCGGCGGCGACGAACGCGCGGTCGTCCGGCCGGCGGCGCAGGTGCGCCCGGCCGACCACCCGGTCGTCCTCGAGCGCGTGCCAGAGCCGGTTGGGCACCACCCGCTCGATCACCACCACGCGGCCATCACCATGCCTGCGACCGTACGTCCGGGGTCGATCGCGTTTTCCCCAGCCGCCCCGTTCACCCTGCGAACGCCGGATGGTGCGGGAGACTGCAGGCGGGAGAAGCCCGGCCGGCCGCACCGGCCGTCGAGACACGGGGGAGTAGCCGCATGACCGAGTCCGCACCCGTCGAGCAGGCGTCGCGGTCGAAGAACCTCGCTCTCGTGGCCATGATGTTCGCGGTCGCGATGACGTTCATCGACCAGACGATCGTGGCGATCGCCTCGCCCGAACATCCAGTCCGAGCTCTCGCTCAGCCGGGGCGGCGTGCAGTGGGTGATCAACGCCTACCTGCTGGCGCTGGCCGCCGGGTTCGCGCTGGGCGGCCGGCTGGCGGACGTGCTCGGGCTCCAAGCCGGATGGTGCTGATCGGCATCATCGGGTTCGCCGGCGTTCTCGGCGCTGTGCGGGGCCACCCCGAAGGGGTCGTTCGCCGAGGCCTGGATCATCATCGTTCCGGGCGCTGCAGGGCGTCTCCGGCGCGATGATGATCCCGGCGGCGCTGGCGGTCGTGGTCGCCGCCTTCCCGATCCGGGAGCGCGGCCGGGCGCTGGCGATCTTCTTCGGGGTCAGCGGCGGGCTGACCGCGATCGGCCCGATCGCCGGCGGCTACCTGACGCAGTGGACCTGGCGGGCGATCTTCTGGATCAACATGCCGGTCGCGATCCTCGCGCGTGGTGCTCACGCTCATGGCGACGATCCCGGCGACCCGCAAGCGGGAGCCGATCGACTGGCTCGGCGCCGCGCTGACGATCGCTCGGGATGGGCCTGTCGCGTGCTCGGCTTCGAGCAGGCGCCGAGCTGGGGCTGGGACAACCCGGGCACCTGGCTGTGCATCGTCGGCGGCCTCGCCATCCTGGTCGTGTTCGTCCGGATCGAGGCCCGCACCGAGTACCCGCTGATCCAGGTCCGGGTCTTCCGCGACCGGGCGTTCGTCGATCGACAACGTCGTGCTGTTCCTGTCGATGATCGCGTTCGTCCCGATCTTCTTCTTCGCCAGCGTCTACTCCCAGGTGTCGCTCGGCTACGACGCCAGCAACGCCGGGCTCTACCTGCTGGTGTTCTTCGCCGGCTTCGCGCCGGCGGCCCAGGTCGGCGGTCGGATGCTGGACACGCGGCGGGGCCAAGGCGGCCGGTGGTGCTCGGCTGCGCGGTGGGCGCGGCCGGGTTCGCGCCTGTGGGCCTGGAAGATCACCGACCTCAGCCTCGGCGCGCAGTGGCCCTACATCGTCATCGCCGGGGCCGGGATCGGCCTGCTGCTCGGGCCCGGCCAGCACCGACGCGGTCAACCGGGCGATCGGCGCCTCGTACGGTGAGGTCACCGGCATCACCCAGACCGTCCGCAACTACGCCTCGGCGCTGGGCATCGCGGTCCTCGGCACGGCCCTGACGACGGTGCTGACGCACCGGCTGACCAGCTCGTTCACCGGGCTCGGCCTGCCGGCATCGGCGGCCGAGGCGGCCGCGAACGGCTCGGTCGGGCAGGGCTCCGGCGGGGTTCCGGCCTCGGTTCCGGCCCGCCTGCGCGGGGCGATCCAGGACGCGGTGGCGGCCGACTTCGCGATCGCCACCCGGGCCGTGCTGATCGGCATGACGATCGCGCTCGCGGCGGCGTTCCTCGTCTCGCTCGGGCACCCCGGCCGCCGCGCGCCGTCGGCCCCGCCTGGCTCCGAGTCCGCCGATGCCGCCGAGCCGGCCGAGCCGGCCGAACCCGCCGCCTGAGCCCCGGGCGGCGCCGCGGTGCGGCACAGTGGCCGGGTGAGCGCGAAACCCGAGGCGTACGACCAGGCGCTGGACCGCGCGGCCCGGCACGCGCGGTCCTGGCTGGCCTCGCTGCCGGACCGCCCGGTCCGACCGCGGCTGACCGCGGACGAGCTGGCCGCCGACCTGGCCGAGCCGCTGCCGGACGGCCCGACCGACCCGGCGGAGGTCGTCGACCTGCTGGCCGGGCTGGTCGAGCCGGGGCTGATGGCGATGCCGTCCGGGCGGTTCTTCGGCTGGGTCATCGGCGGCACGCTGCCGGCCGCGCTGGCCGCCGACTGGCTGGTCAGCAGCTGGGACCAGAACACCGCGCATGCGCTACGCGACGCCCGGCACGGCCGCGGCCGAGGAGGCCGCGGCCGGCTGGCTGCTCGACCTGCTCGGGCTGCCGGCCGACGCCGACGTCGGCTTCGTCACCGGCGCGACGATGGCCAACTTCACCGGCCTGGCCGCCGGCCGGCAGCAGCGTGCTCGCCGGCGGCCGGCTGGGACGTCGACCGGCTCGGGCTGGCCGGCGGCCCGCGGGTGCGGGTGCTGGCCGGCGCCGAGCGGCACGAGACGCGTCGACCTGGCGCTGCGCTACCTCGGGCTCGGCGCGCCGACCGCGGTCGCGGCCGACGACCAGGGCCGGCTCGGCGCCGGACGCGCTGGCCGAGGCGCTGGCCGCCGGCAGCGGGCCGGCGATCGTCTGCCTGCAGGCCGGCAACCTGCACTCCGGCGCGTTCGACCCGCTCGGCGCCGGCCATCGCGGCTGGCCCACGAGCACGGCGCCTGGGTGCACGTCGACGGCGCGTTCGGGCTGTGGGCGGCGGCCTCGCCGCGGCTGCGGCACCTGGTCGCCGGGCACGAGGCCGCCGACTCGTGGGCGACCGACGCGCACAAGACGCTCAACGTCCCGTACGACTGCGGGATCGCGTCGTCGCCGCCGGCCGGCGCTGCGGGCGGCGATGGGCATGCAGGCCAGCTACCTCGTGCACGACGACGGCCGGCGACCCGCTGGACAAGGTGCCGGAGCTGTCCCGCCGGGCCCGCGGCGTGCCGGTGTGGGCGGCGCTGCGCTCGCTCGGCCGCGTCCGGGGTCGCCGAGCTGGTCGACCGGCTGGCCGCCAACGCCCGGGCGATCGCCGACGGGATCGCCGCGATGCCCGGCGCCGAGGTCCTCAACGACGTGGTGTTCACCCAGGTCTGCGCCGCGTTCGGCGACGACGAGCGGACCCGGGCGGTGACCGCGCGGCTGCTCGCCGACGGCGTCACCTGGATGTCCGGCTCGCGCTGGCGCGGCCGCGACGTCCTGCGGGTCTCGGTGAGCAACTGGTCCACCGACGACGCCGACGTGGCCGCCGCGGTCGACGCGGTCCGCCGCGCGGCGGCCGGCTGATCACCAGCCGGCGCCGGTCTGCAGCGCGTCCAGGAACAGCAGCTCCAGCCGGACCACCCGGTCGAAGGTGCGCAGCATCTCCGGGGTCGCCGTGGTCGCGTCCACCAGCCGCCCGAGCGAGGCCAGCCAGATCTCGTAGGTCGGGTTGGACCAGAGGTCGATGAGCGGCCAGTACGGCGTGGTCCGGTCGGCGTGCGGCCGGACCGCGGACCAGGCGTGGAAGTAGACCTGCTCGGCCGCGTACAGCGCGGTGAGGGACAGCACGTAGCCGCGGGTGAGCTGGGCCTGCATGTAGGCCGCCAGCCCGACGGTCGTCGGCGCCGGCTCTTCGCTGACGTCGATCGCGAACCGCTGGGCCAGCCGGCGGATCTGGGTCAGGCCGAGCCGGGCATCCGACAGCGCGGTCGCGAGGACCTCGGTGATCGCGTCGTCCGGGGCGGTGCCGGCCATGCCGGCGATGAACCGCTGGTACTCGATGTTGAAGTAGTGGTCGTTGACCATCCACCGGCGGAACTGGGTGTCGGTGAGCTCGCCGGCGCCGACGGTCCGCACGAACGGGTGCTCGGTCAGCCGCGGCCAGAGCCGGGCCGAGTGGGCGAGCAGCGCCTGGCTGGTGGTCAGGCCGGCAAGCGGTCCCGCGCCCGGGTCCGCGACCGGCTCGGCGGCGCGGCCGGCCCGGCGGGTCAGCTCGTCGTGCACCCGCAGCAGCACCTCGTACCGGGTGCGCCAGTCGGCCACCAGCCGCTCGACGTCCGGCTTGCCGCGCAGGCAGGTCCGCAGCAGCGGCTCGACCAGCCGGTCCCACTCGGGCGGCCGGCGGATCCGGCCGTCGAGGATGTCGTAGAGCTGGGACCGTCCGTAGTGGATCTCACGGGCCAGCGCGCTGCGGCTGATGCCGGAGGCGACCTGCAGTTCCCGGAGCGCGGCGCAGAAGTCCGCGACGGGACCGTTCGGAAGAGATGCGACCACAGAACCTCGTCCGACATTGTCCGGTGCGTGCTCGTCGCAGACAGCGTACAACCAGCGTAACCGGGCGTAGCGTCCGGAACCTGTCCGGAACAGCCGACGCACGGGTCGTTGTCCGCTGCAATGGTGTGACGGGGCCCACCGGCACCGGCGAGGGTCAGCCACGGGGGATGATCGCCGCCGGTGCCGGTGCAGGAAATACAGGACGTACGCTGCCGCGATGGCGATCGCTGCGGCAGACGGTGCTGGACACCCTCGACCCGCGCCGGGCGGCCGAGTTCTGGCGCGAGTTCCTCGGCTGGGCCTACCGACCGGGTGACGAGCCGCCGCCGGCCGGCCAGCCCGACCCGGCCGGCGAGGACTGGCTGGTGCTGCGCAACCCGGACGGCGGCATCGGGCTGGCGTTCCAGCAGGTGACCGAGCTGGCCCGGGCGACCTGGCCGCGGCCGGACGTGCCGCAGCAGCTGCACCTCGACCTGACCGTGCCGGACATCGCCGCCTTCGACGCGGAGCACGAGCGGGTGCTCGGCCTCGGCGCCACCCTGCTGGACGAGTCCCGGCGGCGCGACCCGGAGGAGCCGCTGCGGGTCTACGGCGACCCGGACGGGCACCCGTTCTGCATCTTCGTCGGTTAGGGCGTCGCGGAAAGACCGGGCGCTGGGGCCGGGTGGCGGGGTAGGACTGGGGGCGTGGACTACCGGACCCTGGGGCGCAGCGGCTGCGCCGTCTCCAACCTCGCGCTCGGCACGATGACCTTCGGCGTGGAGACCGCCGAGCCCGGCGCGCACGAGCAGCTCGACCTCTTCCTCGAGGCGGGCGGAACGCTCGTCGACACCGCGGACGTGTACGGCGGCGGCGAGTCGGAGCGGATCATCGGCAGCTGGCTCGCCGACCGGCCGGCCGACCTGACCGGCCGGGTCGTGCTGGCGACGAAGGGCCGCTTCCCGACCGCCGACGACCCGAACGGGGCCGGCCTGTCGGCCCGGCACCTGACCCGGGCGCTGGACGCCTCGCTGGCCCGGCTCGGCGTCGACCGGATCGACCTCTACCAGGCGCATGCCTACGACCCGGTCACGCCGCTGGAGGAGACGCTGCGGACGATGGACGGCTTCGTCCGCGCCGGCAAGGTCGCGTACTGGGGGCTGTCGAACTTCACCGGCTGGCAGCTGACCAAGCTGGTGCAGCTGGCGCAGGCGATGGGAGTGGCGGCGCCGGTCACCCTGCAACCGCAGTACAGCCTGGTGGTACGGGAGATCGAGTGGGAGATCGTGCCGGCCGCGCTGGACGCCGGGATGGGGCTGCTGCCGTGGAGCCCGCTCGGCGGCGGCTACCTGTCCGGGAAGTACACCCGCGACCAGCGGCCGGGCGCCGGCACCCGGCTCGGCGACGACCCGGGCCGGGGCATGGAGGCCTGGGAGCGGCGCGGCACCGAGCGGACCTGGGCGGTGATCGACGCGGTGCAGCGGGTCGCCGAGGCCCGCGGCGTCTCGATGGCCGAGGTCGCGCTGGCCTGGGTCACCGACCGGCCCGGGGTGACCGCGACGATCGTCGGCGCCCGCACGACCGAGCAGCTGCGGACCAATCTCGGCGCGGCCGACCTGCACCTGTCCGCGGCCGAGACCGCCGCCCTGGACGCGGCCAGCGACCCGCACCCGCCGGACTACCCGTACGGGGAGCTCGGGGTGGACCAGCGGGACCGCACGCTCGGCTGGGCGGTCTGACCGGTCCCGCCGGCGGCCACCGCCGAGGCAGACGTCTGACCGCGGTTGCCCGCGGCGGCGAGAGAACGTGCCTGTTGGGGCAAAGCCGCTGCCGGGCGGCGATCCGGCGTGGTTTCCTGCCGGGATGACCGGGGGCATGAGCGAGACGGCCGGACCGCTGCGGCTCGGCCGGCTGATGGACGGCTACCTGAGCACGCAGCTGCTCTTCCTCGCCGCCCGGCTCGGCATCGCCGACGAGCTGGCCGCCGGCCCGCGGTCCGCCGACCACCTGGCCGCCGCGGTGGGCGTGCCGGTCGGGCCGCTGCTCCGGCGTGCTGCGCGGGCTGGCCGCGGACGAGGTGCTGGACGAGCTGCCGGACGGCCGGTTCGGGCTGACCTCGACCGGGGCCTGGTTGCGTTCGGACGTGCCGGGCTCGATGCGCGACCTGGCGGTCATCCGCGGCGAGCTCTACTTCGCCGCCGCGGCCGGGCTGCCGGCCGCGGTCCGGGGCGGGCAGACCGCGTTCGAGCAGGTGTACGGCAGCACGGTTCTTCGAGCACCTGGACGCGAGCCCCGCGCACGAGCAGGCGTTCGCCGCGGCGATGGCCGGCCGGGCCGACCGGGAGGCCGCCGACCTGGTCGACGCGTACGACTTCAGCGGGATCCGGCACCTGGTCGACGTCGGCGGCGGGTACGGCGTGCTGGTCAGGCGCGGTGCTGCGGGCCACGACGGGGCTGACCGTGACGCTGGTCGAGCGTCCGGCGGTGGTCGAGCCGGCCCGGGCCCGGATCGCCGCGGCCGGGCTGGCCGACCGGTGCACGGTGGTCGCCGGCGACTTCTTCGCCGCCCTGCCGGCCGGCGCCGACGCGTACGTGCTGTCCCGGGTGCTGCACGACTGGTCCGACGAGGACGCCGGCCGGATCCTCGCCACCTGCCGGAAGGCGGTGCCGTCCGGCGCGCGGCTGCTGGTGGCCGAGGCGCTGCTGCCGGAGCGGGCCAGGGACCAGCCGGCGGCGATCCGGATGGACCTGACGATGCTCATGCTGTTCGGCGCGGCCCGGGAGCGGACCGAGGCCGAGTATCGCGAGCTGCTCGCCGACGCCGGCTTCGCCGTCACGGCGGTGCACCGGACCGCGTCCCCGGTCGGGCTCGGCCTGGTCGAGGCCCGCGGCTGACCGAGCCGCACAGGATGGGCTGCTGTCCCGCGGTCATCGGCGGGCGGCCGGTCGGTCTCGATCGAGTGCTGCTCGGAGCTGGCCGAGCCACTCTGTGCCCAGCCGGCGCCCGTTCGGGAACTGGTCGCCTCGATCCCAGCGCCAGGTCGTGATCATCGCCAGCACGAGGATCCGGCACTCGCGCAGCAGGTCGTGATCGACACCCGGATAGCGCTCGCTGACGTCGTCGGGCGCATGGGCGAGGTCGAACTCGACGGGTCCACGGCAGCACGTCTCGAGGTCGATGAACAGCGGCCCGTCCTTCGTGCCGAGCAGGTTGCCTGGATGCGGCTCGCCGTGCAGCAGCTGCTCGGCGCGGCCGCGCTCGCCGATCACCCGTCTCAGGCTCCGCAACGTGGTGCCGAGGAACTCGCGGTCCGCGTCGGCCAGCGCCGGAGTGTGGTCGCGGCTCGCCACGAGTTGTTGGGCCTCCTCGACCCGATCCGTGAAGTGCGGCGCGGCGACATCGAGCCTGCGCATGCCGGCATGCAACCGCTCCAGCGCATCGGCATAGTCGGCTGGTGAGACCTCTCGAGGCGTCGCAGGTTCGTAGTAGGTCCACAGCGTGACCACGAAGCCGTCCCGCTCGTAGACGCGTGGCTCCACCCGAGGCTCGAGAGCGGCCACCGGACTCCCGGAGTCGGCCAGCCGTTGCGCAAGCTCGATCTCGAACTGTGCGACCTGTTCGGCCGCAGGTGCCACCCGGGCCAGGACGTCACAGGGCAGCAGACGCAGGGTGAGTTTGTTGGAGTTGTGCAGGACGACCGCGTCATCGACCCTGAGGTCGAACGCGGCGGCCGTGGAGACAGCCGCGCCCGTCGCCCGCGCAACGTCCGATGCCTCCATCGCCGCCTGTCCCTCTCCCTCGGTCGCCTGTCCCTTTCCCTTGCACAGCCGTCCAGCTCCCGAACCTGCCGCAGCCGTCAAGCAAATTGGCAGGGTCGGCTTGTGTCGCAAGCGGATCCACTATCGGGCGCGGCGAACCCGCAGCCGGAGTTGACCTCAGCCTGCGCGAAGGCCGAACTCGTTGCTGTCCGGGTCGGCCAGCTCAACGCCGTCGGACAGGTCGCGAAGACGGGTCGCGCCGAGCGAAACAAGTCGTGTCGGCCTCGCCGGTGGGATCAGCGGTGACCAGATCGAAGCGCTGTCGATTCCTTCCGGTACTTGCGACCGACGGTCCCCAGGCGTCCCAAGAGATCTTGGTGCCGCCGAGCGGCGACTGGACCGCCGTCTGCTCGTTCTCGTCCCACACGAGCGGCCAGCCCAGCGCGTCGCGCCAGAAGAGGCCCACCTGCCGGGTCCCGTCACAGGTCACCTCGCCGAGGTAGCCGGAGCCGGCCAGGTACTTGTTGCCGGGCTCGATGACGCACAGTTCGTTGCCGCCGGGGTCAGCCAGTACGACGTGGCGGTCTCGTCAGGGCCCACGTCAATCTGCCGGCCGCCCAGGCGCAGCGCCGTCTCGACGGTGCGCTGCTGCTGCTCGATGCTGCTGCTGGTCAGGTGCAGGTGCAGCCGCCGCGGGCCGAGCTGCTCGGTGTCGGAGGTGACGAAGCGGAGTCCGACCTGCGTCTTGTCACCCGGTACCAACAGCGCCGCGCGCCTCCGGGACGACCTCTCGGTCGAGCAGCCCGGCCCAGAAGGCCGCGACCGCGGCCGGGTCGGCCACGTCGAAGGTCACCGCGTCCAGTCGAAGCGACACGTCCGGACTCTAGGACGGCCTCGCGGTCCTGGCTAACGGCTTAGTCGGGAGAGCCAGGGCGGCGAACCTCGCGACCGGCAGCTGCACCGCTTCTTTCAGGCGCACTCGGAGTCTGCACGAAGCCCGAAACCCTGCCGGAAAGCCTGACGCACACCAGGTCTAGGCGTTCGAACATGTGTTCGATACAGTGCGATCATGCCCCGGGGGCCGACGATCCTGCACGCGGACCTCGACGCCTTCTACGCGTCGGTCGAGCAGCTGCTCGATCCCGGGCTGCGCGGGCGGCCGATCGCGGTCGGCGGCAGCGACCGGGGCGGCGTCGTGCTCGCCGCCTCGTACGAGGCGAAGGCCTTCGGGGTGCACGGCGGGATGGCGGGCTGGCAGGCGCGGCAGCTGTGCCCGCGGATCATGTTCGTGCGCGGGCACTTCTCGCAATACCAGCGGCTGGCCGACGACGTGATGGACATCCTGCACGCGGTGACGCCGGCGGTGGAGCGGATCTCGATCGACGAGGCGTTCCTCGACGTGACCGGCTCGACCCACCTGTTCGGGCCACCGGGCGAGATCGCCGCCAGGCTGCGGGCCAGGGTGCGGCGCGAGGTCGGGCTGCCGATCTCGATCGGCGCGGCCCGGACCAAGCACCTGGCCAAGGTCGCCTCCCAGGTGGCCAAGCCGGACGGGCTGGTCGTGGTCGAGCCGGAGCGGGAGCGGGCGTTCCTCGACCCGCTGCCGGTCGGGCTGATGTGGGGCGTCGGACCGGTGGCGCAGCGGCGGCTGGCCGAGCGCGGCGTGCACACGATCGGCGAGCTGGCCGAGATGTCGCCGCGGGCGCTGGAGGGGCTGCTCGGCCACGCCGTCGGGCTGAAGCTGGCCGCGCTGGCGGTGAACGAGGACCCGCGCCGGATCAGCGGCACCGAGCGGGCCAAGTCGGTCGGGGCGCAGTCGGCGATCGGCGCGCCACGAGCCGACCCCGCAGCTGGTGACCGAGGTGCTCAGCCACCTCGCCGACCGGGTCGCCGGGCGGCTGCGGGCCAAGCACCGGGCCGGCCGGACCGTGACCGTGCGGGTGCGGTTCGCCGGGATGCGGTCGGTGACCCGGTCGCTGACCCTGCCCGGGCCGGTGGCGGCCACGCTCACGCTGACCGAGGTGGCCGAGCAGCTGGCCTGGCAGGCGATCCGGGACCAGGACGCGGCGGTCGAGGTCAGCCTGCTGGCGATCTCGGTCTCCAACCTCGCCGTGCAGCACGCGATCCAGCTGGAGCTGCCGGTGCCGCCGGACGACCCGCGCCGGCCGGGGTCCGCGCTCGGCTCGGCCCGCTGGGCCCTGGACAGCTCGGTCGACGCAGTCCGCGACCGGTTCGGCCGCGAGGCGGTCGGCTACCTGCCGGCCCGCACCCGCTCCCGCGGCGTCCCCGACGAGTTCCGCGAGCTCGCCGAGCACGACTGAGCGCGGTCACCGATCGTCGGCCGGCGGGTGCCGGGACTCGCCGGGTCGGGTCGTTGAGTCGGGGCGGCGGCGGGGTGGGATCGGCGCGTGGGGCGGCGGCCGCTGGGACGGCAGTTCGGGTGGCTGTGGGCGGCGTACTCGGTCAGCACGGTCGGCACCTGGCTCGCCTTCGACGCGTTCCCGCTGATCGCGATCCTGGTCCTGGACGCCGGCCCGGCCGCGGTGTCCGCGCTGGCGGCGGCCGGCCTCGCGGTGGGTGCGGCGGTCGCGGTGCCGCTCGGCCCGTGGGTGGAGTTCCGCCGCAAGCGGCCGGTGATGATCGCGATGGACCTGACCCGGTGCGCGGCCGTGCTCAGCGTTCCGGCCGCGTACGCGCTGGGCTGGCTGACCTTCGCCCAGCTGCTGGTCGTCGCGGTCGTCGTCGCCGCGGCCGACATCGCGTTCAAGGCGGCCAGCGGCGCCTTCGTCAAGGCGCTGGTGTCGCCCGACGACCTGCTCGTCGCCAACGCCCGGTTCGAGTCGACGGCCTGGACCGCCACCGCGCTCGGCCCGCCGCTCGGCGGCGCCGCGATCGGCCTGCTCGGCCCGGTCACGACCGTGCTCGCCAACGCGGCGAGCTTCCTGCTCTCGGCCGCCGGCATCCGCGCGATCGGCGGCACCGAGCCCCGCCCGCGCCGGACCGGAGCGCCCGGGCTGCGCGCCGGCGACCTGCTCGACGGCTGGCGGCACGTGCTCACCAACCCCGGGCTGCGTCCGCTGTTCGGCAACACGATCCTGGTCAACGGGCTGATCCTGGCCACCGCGCCGCTGGTCGCCGTGCTCATGCTCGGCGAGCTCGGCTTCGCCCCCTGGCAGTACGGCCTGGCCTTCGGCGCGCCCTGCGTCGGCGGCCTGGTCGGCTCCCGGCTGGCCCGGCCGCTGGCCGCCCGGTACGGCGCGCACCCGGTCCTGCGGGTGGCCGGCACGCTGCGTGCGTGCTGGTCGATCGGCCTCGCCTTCGTCCAGCCCGGCCCCGGCGGCCTCGTGCTCGTCATCGCGGTCCAGCTCGGCCTGGTCACCTGCATGGGCGTGTTCAACCCGGTCTTCGCCACGTACCGGCTGGAGCACACCGAGCCCGGCCTGGTCGCCCGCACCCTGGCCGCCTGGTCGGTCAGCAGCAACGCCTGCGTCGCCGCGCTGACCGCGCTCTGGGGCGTGCTGGCCGCGCTCACCGGCCCGCGCACCGCGATCGCGGCCGCCGGCGTGCTGATGCTGGCGACCCCGCTGCTGCTCCCGCGCCGGGACCGCACGCCCGCGCCGGAACTGGTCGGTCAGTAGAGCGGGGTGTGGTCGGCCGGCACGGTCTCGGCCGGCGCGGTCGGACCGGGCGGTGTGCCGGTGCCGAACGGCGACCCGCCGAGCGCCTCCCGCCCGTGCGGCTGCAGCCAGCTCGCCAGCTCCGGGCCGCGCGGCACGATGCCGCTCGGGTTGATGGTCCGGTGCACCTCGTAGTAGTGCCGCTTGATGTGGTCGAAGTCGACCGTGTCGCCGAACCCGGGCGTCCCGAACAGGTCCCGCGCGTACGCCCAGAGCACCGGCAGCTCGGTGAGCTTCTGCCGGTTGCACTTGAACACGCGTTGGGTGAGCGTCGTCCGCCGGCCTGTCAGCTCGCCTGGCAGGGCCGGCGCCGTGCTCGGGAGCTGATCCGGGTCACTCCGGCCCGATCGGCTCCCACTCGCTCTCGTACTCCAGAAGCGGCCGGCCCCCGCCGAGGCGCAGACGCCGGGCGGCGCATACCGCTGCACCACCGCCGGACCTCGGTCACCGTCGTCCCCAGACGCTCGCGGAACCGTGGCAGCGGGATGGTCCACACCGCAGCGTCGTGACTGTCTATCCGGTGCGGCATCCCCGGGCCTGCGAAGTCCGGCCGGCCACAGCGCCTCCACCCGACGCTGATCGCACTCTCGACGTGGTCCGGCGTGGTGCGGCGCCCGACCAGCAGCACGTCATGCAGCGTCACCGGCTGCCGGCTCCCGGTCATGGCCACGACCCGGAGGCCGCTCAGCCGCTCGACGGTCGGCACCCAGGCCGGTACCGGTGTACACCCCGTGCAGCACGACCGTGAGCGCCGGCCGGGCTGATGGTCACGCTGGACGAGGCGCCGCGATGCCGCCGGAGAAGGTGGTGCTCGTCTCCACCGGCTCCCAGGGCGAGCGCTGTCCGCGCTGGCCCGGATGGCCAACCGGGAGCACCCGCAGGTCCGCATCGAGCCCAACGACACGGTGATCCTGGCGTCCTCGCTGGTGCCCGGGAACGAGACCGCGGTCTACCGGGTGATCAACGGGCTGGCCCGGAGGGCGCCCAGGTCGTGCACAAGGAAGTCGCGACGGTGCACGTGTCCGGGCACGCGCCGGCCGGCGAGCTGCTGTTCCTGCTCAACGCGACCAAGCCGCGCAACATGATCCCGGTGCACGGCGAGTGGCGGCACCTCCGCGCGCACGCGGCGCTGGCCGAGCTCACCGGCGTGCCGGCCAGCGGGTCGTGCTGGCCGAGGACGGCACGGTGGTCGACCTGGTCGACGGCGTCGCGTCGTCACCGCCGGTCGACTGCGTTACGTGTACGTCGACGGGCTCGCGTCGGCGACTCGGCGAGGAGTCACTCAAGGCGCCCGACTCGGGACGAGGCTCATCGCGATCACCGTCGTGTCGCTCACCGGCAGTCAACGGCCGCCGCTGGTTCCGAGCGCGGTCTCCGACACCTCGCGTCGACCGTGCTCGCTGTGCGCGAGTGAGCGGTCACCGCAGCGTCACCGACCGCACTGACTTCGCCCTTCTCAGTACGCCCTATCCATGATCGATCTACCTCACATCCTTTCCTCACCTGATTAAGTGCCCGTGGTAGACGGCGTCGAACCGGACCAGCGTGGTGAACAGCCGCACGTCCGCCTCGGTGATCGTGTCGCCCAGGAGATACCGCCGGTCGGCCAGCCGGTCCGACAGCCAGTCCAGCGTGTCGAACAGCCGCTCGTACGCGCTGTCGTAGGCCTCCTGGGAGGACGCGAACCCGCACCGGTAGACCCCGTTGTTCAGCTCCGTGTAGACCCGGTCCATCACCTCCTCCATCTCCGCCCGGGCCGCGGCCGGCCAGAGGTCGGGCGCACCGTCGCGGTGGTAGGGCCGCCACTCGAAGAACAGGTCCCGGGTGATCGTCGGGAAGTCGTTGGTGACCACCTGCCCGGTCGGCACGTCGACCATCGCCGGCACGGTGACCCCCTTGTCGTAGTCGGGGAAGCGGGCGAGGTACGCCTCCTGCAGCCGCTCGATGCCGAGCACCGGATCGCGCCCGCCCGGGTCGAGGTCGAAGGTCCAGCTTCGCTCGTCGTGGGTCGGCCCGCAGATGCCCATCGACAGCACGTGCTCCAGCCCGAGCAGCCGGCGCACGACCACGGCCCGGCTGGCCCACGGGCAGGCCCGGCTGACCACCAGCCGGTAGCGCCCGGGCTCGACCGGGTAGCCGTCCCGGCCGTCGGCGGTGATCCGGGTGGTGATGTAGCGGGAGTCGCGGGTGAACTGGCCCTGTGGTGCCTCGGTCCGTGCCATGGTTCGATCCTGCCCAGCTGCCGCTAGGTTTTCCCTTCATGGGGCGACTCGGGCTTGGGACTCGCGGCGATCGGCCGCCCGGCGTACATCACGTCCGGGCGGGACCGGGACCTGCCCGGCGGCCGCAGCCGCGACGACCTGCGGGCGCGGGCGCACGAGCTGCTCGACAGCGCGTACGCGCAGGGCATCCGGTACGCCGACGCGGCCCGCTCGTACGGGGACGCCGAGCAGTTCCTCGGCTCCTGGCTGGCCGACCGGCGACCGGAGGACATGTTCGTGGCCAGCAAGTGGGGCTACGAGTACGTCGGCGACTGGCGGCTCGACGTCGGCACGCACGAGGTCAAGCACCACGACCTGGCCACGTTCCGCCGGCAGCTGGCCGAGTCGCGGGCGCTGCTCGGCGACTGGCTGCGGCTCTACCAGGTGCACTCGCTGACCCCGGACAGCCCGCTGCTCACCGACGCCCCGCTGCTGGCCGCGCTGGCCGAGCTGCGCGCGGGCGGGATCGAGGTCGGCGTGTCCACGTCCGGCCCGCGGCAGGGCGAGGCGATCGAGCGGGCGCTCGAGCTTTCCGCCGGCGGCGCCAGGCTGGTCACCTCGGTGCAGGCGACCTGGAACCTGCTGGAGCGCTCGGCCGGCCCGGCGCTCGCCGCGGCACACGAGGCCGGCTGCCGGGTCGTGGTCAAGGAGGCGGTCGGCAACGGCCGGCTGGTCGGCGCCGAGGCGCCGGCGGCGCTGCGCGCGGTCGCCGACCGGTACGGCGTCGGCCCGGACGCGGTGGCGATCGGTGCGGTGCTGGCCCAGCCGTGGTGCGACGTCGTGCTGTCCGGCGCGGTGACCTCCGACCAGCTCGCCTCGAACGCGGCCGCGGTCTCGTTCGACCCGGGCGAGCTGGCCGAGCTGGCCGAGCCGGCCGAGCAGTACTGGGCGACCCGGTCCCGCCGCCCCTGGGCTTAGATCGTCCACAGTAGACGGACAGGGCGCTCGGGGTCAGTCCGGCTCCGCCCAGGTCCACTTCGGAACCTCGCGCAGCGGGTGCAACTCGGCATCGGTGGTTGCCCACGAGTTCTGCACGGCGACCTCGGTGCCGAATTCGACGTGCGAGCGCAGCGTCGCCCGGAACCGCGCGTCATCCGGCAGGCCGGCGGTGTCGGCGGCGGCCAGGTAGAGCTCGATGAACCGCTGCCGCTGCTCCTCGGTGATCCGCAGGTGCCGATGAGCGTCGATGATGGTCTGGAACCCGCCCATGTCGGTGGTGTAGCGCTCGGGCCCGCCGAACGCCTCGGCGTCGAAGGCGGCGAGGTGCGGGACGTGCTCCGGCTTGCCCTCGCCGAACAGCGGTTTCAGCACCGGGTCGGCGAGGACGCTGGCGTAGAAGACCTCGACGAAGCGGCGGATGGCCGGCGCGCCGCCGGCGTGCTCGTAGATGCTCTCCACATGTGTCACGGTAGCGGCAATCGACGAGGTCAGGCAGCGCTAGACTGCGGCCGCCCGCTCCCGATCGGCCCGAGGTGACGATGCCCAGCGCGACCGCGTCCGGTCGGGGGACCCGGCCGGAGCTACCCCGGCGCGGCCGGGCCGCGCAGGCGGCCGACCGGGCCGAGCAGGTTCGGGCGGCGGCGCTGGAGCTGTTCGCCGCGCAGGGCTACCGGGCGACCACGGTCGACGAGATCGGAGCCAGGGTCGGCATCCGCGGGCCGAGCGTCTACAAGCACTTCCGGTCCAAGCAGGAGCTGCTGGTCGA
Organism: uncultured Actinomycetota bacterium; assembly: GCA_963770145.1. Lineage (GTDB taxonomy): Bacteria > Actinomycetota > Actinomycetes > Mycobacteriales > CADCTP01 > CADCTP01. The sequence goes on from CAVYOJ010000016.1 coordinate 645,406, forward strand.
CATCGTGGTCGGCACCACCGACGCGTTGCTGACCGCGCAGCGAGCGGTGGTCCGCTCGGCCGGCGACGCCCGCGAGCAGCTGCGGCTCGCCGTCGAGGCGCACGTCCGGTTCCACGCCGAGCACCCACGGGAGGCGTTCGTCGCCGGCCGGGAGGTCGACGGCCTGCCCGAGCCGCACCGGTCGGAGGTGTTGCGCAAGCAGGCCGAGTACGAGCGGCGGCTGCGCCGGCTGGTCGAGACCGGCGTGCGGGACGGGGTGTTCGCGGTCGAGTCGCCGCGGCTGGCGGCGTACGCGATCCTGGACATGGGGGCGGGCGTGGCCGGCTGGTTCCGGCCCGGCGGCCCGGTCGGCCGGGACGAGCTGGCCACCCGCTACGCCGAGTTCGCGCTGCGCCTGGTCGGCGCCAGGCGGCGACCCGCCCGCATGCCCAGGTAACCGGCTAGCGAACGCCAGCTCGCCGCGGCGCGGCGGTCGAGCGGCGGACCACCAGCGACGGCGCGAGCAGCACCGAGCGCGGCATCCGGTCCGGCTCGTCGATCGCGTCGAGCAGCAGCCGCGCGGCCTCGAAGCCGAGCTCGTAGTGCGGGATGCTCACGGTGGTCAGCGGGGGCTGCATCTTGTCCAGGAACGGCATCCCGTTGAAGCCGACCACGCTGATGTCCTCGGGGCAGTGCATCCCGCGCTCGTGGAACACGTCGTAGCAGCCGAGCGCGAGCAGGTCGTTGCCGCCGACGATGCCGGTGAACTCGGCGCCCGAGTCGAGCAGCCCGCGCAGCGCCTGCGCCCCGTCCGCCTCCGACCAGTACGCGCTCTCGGCCACCAGCGCCGGGTCGTCGGCGAGCCCCTGGTCGCGCACCGAGTGCCGGAACGCACGGGCCCTGACCACGCCGGTGGAGGTGTTCTGCGGGCCGGCCAGGTGGGCGATCCGCCGGTGCCCGAGCGCGGCCAGGTGCGCGACCGCGAGCTCGATGCCGACCGCGTCGTCGGCCGTCACCGCGGGCAGCTCGAGGTCGTCGACCCGCCGGTTCACCAGCACCATCCGTACACCCTGGGAGTGCAGCCGGACCAGCAGCGGGTGCTCGCGCCGGGCGGTGGCCACGATGAGCCCCTCGACCTGGCGGGAGCGCAGCGACTCGATCTGCGCCTCCTCCCGGGTCGGGTCGTTGTCGGTGTTGACGATGAGGGCGCTGTAGCCGGCGGGGGACAGGACGTCCTCGATGCCGCGCACGATCGGCGGGAACAGCGGGTTGGTGAGGTCCGGGATCACCAGCCCGACGGTGGTCGTCCGGGCGGTCTTGAGGCTGCGGGCGATCGGGTTCGGCTGGTAGCCGAGGGACTCCGCGGCCCGCAGCACCTTGCGCGCCGTGTCGGCGTTGACCAGCGGTCGGGTCTGCGGGTTCAGGGCCCGGGACGCGGTCGCCGGGTGCACGCCGGCCTGCTGGGCGACGTCGCGGAGTGTCGGCGCTGGCACGCGGAGCATCCTAGTTCGCCGACACGGAACCGGGTACGCCGTCGGCGACCGGGTCTGCCGGCGGCCGCCAGCGGGCCCGGCCGGCGGTCCCGAGCACCGCGAGCGGCACGGCGAGGACGGCCAGCGAGGCGAAGATCGCGCCGAACCGGCCGGCGCCGGCCGGGCCGGCCACCACGGCCGAGGCGAGGGCACTGCCGGCGAACAGCGCCCCGGCGAACAGCGAGACCATCGCGGCCCTGGCGTCCGGCAGCACGCTGGTCGCCCAGGTCTGCAGCGACGAGTGCATCGCCGCCCACGCCAGCCCGAGCAGCACGGCCGCCACCGTGGCCACCGGGGCCTGCTGGGACAGCGCCGCGGTCAGGCAGCCGGCGACCGCGGCGGCACCGCCGATGCCGATCAGCCGCCACGTCGGCCAGTGCCGGGACAGCCGGCCGATCAGCGGCGCGAACGCCAGCACGGCCAGCCCGTACGCGGCGGTGACGGCGCCGGCCACCGCCGCGCCGGTGCCGGCCGACTCGACCGCGGCCGGCAGCAGGGTCAGCGTGCCGAGCAGAACCACGCCCTCGATGAACGACAGCAGCAGCACCAGCAGGGCGATCGGCGTGGCCACCACCTGCTTCAGCGGGGCGAGCAAGGGTTGCCTCGGCCGGCCGCCGGGCTCGGGCAGCCGGCGCAGCAGCACGGCCAGCGCCAGCGCGCAGGCGCCGGTGATCGCGAATGCCAGCCGCCAGGAGGCGACCTGGGCCAGCGCGCCGGCGCCGACCGCGCCGAGCGCCGTACCGAGCGCGACGCCGACCAGCAGCCGGGTGACCTCCTGCTGCCGGTGCCGGATCGGCACCACGTCTCCGACGTAGATCAGGCAGGTCGGCATCGCCGCGCCGAACAGCGCGCCGGCGATCCCGCGGGTGACGATCAGCCCGGCGACGTCGTGCATGGTCGCCGACACCGCGGTCGCGACCGCCGCCAGCAGCAGCGTGACCCGCAGCGTGCGGACCCGGCCGAGCCGGTCGGAGACGATGCCCCAGACCGGCTGCATCGCCCCGTACGCGATGTAGTAGACGCTCGCCGCGGTGACCACCGACGGCAGCGGGACGTCCAGGTCCCGGGAGATCGCCAGCAGCACCGACGGCATGGCGAACCGGTCCAGCGTGCTGACGAACGAGGTCAGCTGCAGCAACCGGAGGGAGGACCGGTCGGGTTCGGTCGTCGGTCGGGCCGCCGGCACTGCCATCAGGACGCGACCAGCAGGCCCGATCCGGCCGCCAGCGCCGGGGCGAACAGGTCGGTGCCACTGTCGGTCTCCGGCCGGTAGCGCCGGCGCAGGTCCACGATCGTCCGGATCGCGGCCGGGTCGACCACGCCGTCCGGCACGAGCCCCTCGGTCGGGTCCTTGAGCCTGGCCAGGTAGCGCTCGGCCAGTGGCGCCGGCAGTCCGAGCGCACCGGCGGCCTCGGCGGTGGTCGGATCGTCGAGCCGGCCGGCGACGACGTCGGCCGCGGTCCGGGCCAGCGCGGTGGCCAGCCGGCCGGCCGGCTCCAGCCGGGCGTCGCCGACCACCGCCAGGACGGTGCCGAGGTAGGGCGCGCAGGTCCGGCTCACCGCGGCGAGCGCCCGGTAGCCGGCCGCCTCGGCGTGCAGCTCGTTGCCGGCGTTGAGCATCGTCGCCGCGCACTCGCCGCGCAGCAGCGCCTGCAGCCGCTTCGGAGTGGAGCCGAGGGCTACCACCTCGTAGTCGTCCCGGCCGAGGCCGATCGACTCCGCCAGCGCGTACATCGCGAAGGCGAAGCCGGAGCCGGGCACGTCCACGCCGAACGTGCCGCCGCGCAGCTCCGCCGGCTCGGCCGCCGCGTACAGCGCCAGGCCGAGGCCACGGTCCACAGCGGACACGATCCGGGCGTCGGCGGTGCGCCCGAGCGGGTTGGTCGGGCTGTACCGGTACGCCAGCACGTTGTCCGGGCTGGTCAGCACGGCGTCGAGGCTGCCGTCCAGCAGCGCGGAGAACTGGCCTGGTGAGGACGGCACCGGCGTCTCGGTCACCTCGAGCCCGGCGTCGGCCAGCGCACCGGTGCCGCGGGCGACCCGCAACAGGACGGACGGCGTGAACGATCCGAGGGTGAGGCTGGTCGGCACCGGTGCTCCTGTACGCGCAGCGTTGTCAGCTGAATCGTACCCATGCATCGCAGTCGTTTGCAGTCAGGGTCACGAGCGAATATCCATTGCCTGCGTGTTCCAGCCGAGCCCTTGACAGTCGGTATGGCCACCGCCACATCATGCCGGGCAGCAAACGATTGCTGTCTTGTGGCGACCCCGTGCCGCCCCAGCGTGGAGGGCCCGATGAGCGCTCGTCCGTTCCCTGTTCCCGGTCGGCCCGCTGTCCCGGACCGGGCCGCAGTCCGCCGCCGTCGCCGGCTCGGCGCCGCCGCGCTCGGCGGTGGTGGCGGCGCTGACGCTGGCCGCCTGCGGCTCGCGCCCCTCCGAGCAGGCGGCGACCTCGACCGAGCCGATCGTGATCGGCATCTCGCTGCCGCTCACCGGCGACTTCTCCCAGCCCGGCGGCGAGGCCAGGCGCGGCTACGAGATCTGGCAGAAGCAGGTCAACGCCAAGGGCGGCCTGCTCGGCCGGCAGGTCCAGCTGAAGATCGTCGACGACGCCAGCAGCCAGGACACCGTGGTCTCCGACTACACCAAGCTGATCACGCAGGACAAGGTCGACCTGGTGCTCGGCACGTTCTCCTCGCTGCTGAACTACCCGGCCTCCGCGGTCGCCGAGAAGAACCAGATGGTCTTCGTCGAGCCGGCCGGCGGCGCGCCGAACATGTTCACCCGCGGCTTCAAGTACCTGTTCTTCGCCCAGCAGGCGACCGCGCCGCACCAGGCCGACGTGTTCGTCAACTACGTCAAGTCGCTGCCGGCCGACCAGCGGCCGAAGACCGCGGCGTACCCGACCCAGGACGACCCGTTCGCCGCGCCGGTGATCGAGTCGATGCAGAAGCAGCTGACGGCGCTGGGCGTGAAGACCGTCTACAGCCAGACGTACCCGGCGGACACGACGAACTTCCAGTCGATCGCCAGCCAGCTGTCCGCGAAGAAGCCCGACCTCATCGCGCAGGGCGCGGTGTTCGAGGACGGCGTCGGCCTGGTCCGCTCGCTCAAGCAGCTCGACTACTCGCCGAAGATGCTGTTCCAGACCTCGGCGCCCGAGCAACGCCGGCCAGTACAGCAGCGGCGATCGGGACCGCCAACACCGAGGGCGTGTTCTACACGGTCAGCTGGAGCCAGGACGCGAAGACCCCGCAGAACGCGGAGTTCGTCTCCGACTACCAGGCCGCGTACAAGGGCGCCGACCCGGCCGAGGACGCCGCCGACGCCTTCGCCGCGGCGCAGGTGCTGCAGGCGGCGGCGACCAAGGTCGGCTCGATCGACCAGGCCAAGATCCGCGACTGGCTGCACGCCAACGAGGTGCAGACGATCCTCGGCCCGCTCAGCTGGACGGCGACCGGCGAGCCGCACGGCCAGTTCCTGCTCGCGCAGTGGCAGTCCGGCAAGGTCCAGGTCGTCGCGCCGGCCGAGGTGGCGACCACCAAGACGGTCGTCAACCCGAAGCCCGACTGGAAGTAGAGCTGATGGCGCAACTCGTCCAGGCCCTCGTCCTCGGGCTCCTCATCGGCGGGGTCTACGCGCTGATGGCCTCCGGGCTGACCCTGATCTTCGGGGTCATGCGGATCATCAACATCGCCCAGGGTGCGTTCCTGATCCTGGTCGCGACGGTGACCTGGTGGCTGTGGCGGGAGACCGGCATCGACCCGATCATCGCCTCGGTGATCACCACGCCGATGATGTTCGCCCTCGGCTGGGTGCTCTACCGCACGGTGGTCTCCCGCATCCGCGGGCAGTCGCCGTCGATGTCGGTGCTGCTGACGTTCGGGCTCGCCCTCGTCATCGAGGGGATCCTCAACGTGGTGGCCGGCAACAAGTTCCGCTCGGCCACGCCGTCGTACTTCGAGGAGTCGTTCACGATCGGCTCGATCCACCTGCCCAAGCCGCAGGTGTACGGGTTCCTCGCCGCCGTGGTCGTGCTCGCCGGGCTCTACCTGGTGCTGACCCGGACCTGGACCGGCCGGGCGATCCGGGCGACCTCGCAGAACCCGTCGGCGGCGGCGCTGGTCGGGGTGAGCGCGACCGGCACCGCGGCGCTCGCCTTCGCCCTCGGCGCCGCCAGCGCCGGCGTCGGCGGGTCGATCCTGTCCGTGCTCTACCCGTTCTTCCCGGCCTCGCACTACGACTGGATCTCCCGGCTGCTCGGGATCGTCGTGCTCGGCGGGATGGGCAGCCTGCCCGGCGCCATGGTCGGCGCGCTGGTGCTCGGCCTGGCCGAGACGCTCACCGCGACGTACGGGTCGCTGCGCTGGTCGACGCTGGTGTTCTACCTGGTGATCCTGGTGGTGCTGCTGGTCCGGCCGCAGGGCCTGTTCGGCGCGCGGCTGCGCGAGGACGGGGTCGCGGCGTGAGCGAGCGGGCACAGTGACCGCGCTGCGCCTGCCGGGGTTCCTGGCCCGGGTGCCGCGCTCCCACCTCGTGGCCGGCGCGTTCCTGCTGGCCGCGCTGCTCTACCCGGTGGTCAACCCGTGGAGCCCGTACACCCAGGGCGTCGCGCTGCTGATGTTCCTGCTCGCCATCCAGGCGGTCAGCTGGAACATCATCTCCGGGTACGCCGGCTACACCTCCCTCGGCCACAGCATGTTCCTCGGCCTCGGGTCGTACACGGTCGCGATCATCGCCCTGCACACCGGCGTCAATCCACTGTGGATCGCCGCGCTCGGCGGGATCACCGCGGTCGTCGTCGCGACGCTGGCCGGGTTGGTCGTGCTGCGCACCCGCGGGCACGCGTTCGTCATCATCACGATCGCGCTGCTGCTGGCGGCCCAGATCCTGGCCGTCAACCTGCGCCCGCTGACCAAGGGCTCCGACGGGATCACGCTGGAGCTGCCGTTCTGGAGCAAGGACTTCCAGAACATCCCCTTCTACTACGTGTTCCTGCTCATCCTCGTGCTCACCGTGCTGTTCAGCGCCTGGATCAAGCGGACCAAGTTCGGCACCGGGCTGATCGCGATCCGCGAGGACGAGGGCAAGGCGGCCGCGATCGGCGTCGAACACCACCCGGTTCAAGGTCGCTCGCGTACGCGGCCAGCGCGTTCTTCATCGGCGTCGCCGGCGGCGTGTACGCCTACTTCCTCACGTTCCTCAACCCGCTCGGGCGCGTTCGCGATCCTCGGCAGCGTGATGATCGTGCTGTCCGCGCTCGTCGGCGGCCGCGGCACCCTGTACGGCCCGGTGGTCGGCGCGTTCATCGTGGCGCTCATCAACGAGGAGGCGACGGTCTTCGGCGGCGGCTCGGGCACCCGGGTGCTCATCATGGGCCTGCTGCTCGTGCTGACCGTGCTGTTCCTGCCGGCCGGGCTGCTGCCGACGGTGCACGGGGTCTGGCGGCGCCGGCACCCGGAGGCGGTCGAGTTCACCGACCAGACCGGCGCGCTCGGCCGGCCCGGCGGTGCGGCGGTCACCCGCGACCGGGCCCTGGCCGAGCTGCAGACCGTCGCGTCGGCGGACTCGCTCGTGGCCGGCGAGCCGCTGCTGGAGATCAAGGGCGTGAGCAAGCGGTTCGGCGGCCTGGTCGCCGTCGACGGCGCCGACCTGACCGTGCGGAAGGGCACGATCACCGCGCTCATCGGGCCGAACGGGTCGGGCAAGACGACGCTGTTCAACCTCGTCACCGGCGGCATGCAGGCCGACGCGGGGGAGATCTGGTTCGACGGGCCGGCGGATCGACCGGATGCCGCCGTGGAAGCGCGGCCACCTCGGCCTCGGCCGCACGTTCCAGATCACCCGGCTGTTCAAGGAGATGACCGTCGCTGCAGAACGTCGTCGCGCCGGTGCCGAACGGGCGCTGGCGGACGATGTTCGCCGACGCGGTCAGCGGCGACGAGGCCGACCGGGCCCGGGAGCTGCTCGACGTGGTCGGCCTGGGCCGGTTCGCCGGGCAGCGCGCCGGCGACCTCTCGTACGGGCAGCAGAAGCTGGTCGAGCTGGCCCAGGTGCTGATGCTGGAGCCGAAGCTGATCCTGCTCGACGAGCCGGCCGGCGGCGTCAACCCGAGCCTGCTCGGCCGGCTCACCGAGGTGATCCGCGAGCTGAACGCGCGCGGCATCACGTTCCTCGTCGTCGAGCACAACATCCCGATGGTGCTCGACCTCTGCGACCCGGTGGTGGTGTTCTCCCGCGGCCGGCCGATCGCCGAGGGCGAGCCGGAGGAGATCCGCAACGACCCGGTCGTGCTCGACGCCTACCTCGGCGACGACTGGCGGCCGCCGGCCGCCCAGGCCGCATTCGCAGGACCGGTCGCGGCCCGAACTGTCCACGACGGACCGGGGGTGAGCGGGATGCTGCTCTCGCTGTCCGGGGTGACCGCCGGCTACGGCGGCGGCGACGTGCTGCAGGGCGTCGACCTCGACTGCGCCGAGGGCACGGTCACCTGCGTCGTCGGGCCCAACGGGGCCGGCAAGTCGACGGTGCTGCGGGTGATCAGCGGGCTGCTGCGGTGCAGCGCCGGCACGATCACGATGGCCGGCGACCGCACCGACGGGCTGCCGCCGGACGAGATCCTGCGCCGCGGGATCACCCAGGTCCCGCAGTCGCAGGCGCTGTTCCCGTCGATGACCGTGCGCGAGAACGTGCTGATGGGCGGGTTCCTGCTGCGGCGGCGGCGGTCGCTGCTGGCCGAGCGGCTGGAGATGCTGACCGAGCGGATCCCGATCCTCAAGGAGCGGGCGCACGACACGGCCGGCAACCTCTCCGGCGGTCAGCGGCGGATGGTGGAGATCGCCCGCTGCCTGATGCTCGACCCGAGGCTGATCCTGCTCGACGAGCCCTCGCTCGGCCTGGACCCGCGCAGCCTGGCCGCGGTGGCCGAGCTGATCCAGGAGCTGCACGCGGGCGGGACGACGGTGCTGCTGGTCGAGCAGAACGTCCGGCTGGGACTGGGACTGGCCACGCAGGGCGTGGTCATGGAGGGCGGCAAGGTGCGCCTGACCGGGACGGCGGCCGAGGTCCGGGACCACCCGGAGATGGCGACGCTGTACCTCGGCGGGTCCGCGGCCGCGCCGGACGCGCTGCAGTGGTCCCGGCCTGCGGCGCCGGCGGCCCGGCGACGCGCGTTGTGACACGTACACCCGGTATCGGCGACGCTGCGGACGCCGTCGGACGTACGCCCCGGGAGACACGCTCAGCGGGGGCCCATCACCGCCGCGGGATCGAGGCCGAGCGCGTGAGCACCGCGCGGGCGGCGTTGCGGCCGGGCCGGCCGGACACCGAGCCGCCCGGGTGGCTGGTGGCGCCGGTGAGGAACAGGCCCGGCACGCCGGTGCCGTAGTCGGTCCAGCCCGGGATCACCTCGCCGGACGGCGTGACGAACTCGCCGCCGTGGCAGGACCCGCCGAGGTTGAACGGGTTGTGCGCGGCCACGTCCACCGGCGACTCGGCCCGCACCGCGAGGATGTCGCCTGTGGACAGACCGCCGGCGCTGGCTGCCGACCCGCTTGATCAGCGCCTCGGCGTGCTCGTCCCTGGCCTCGGCCCAGTCCCGGCCGTCGGCCCGCTGGTACGGCGCGATCGTGAGGATCTTGAACGTGGCCGCGCCGCCGGGCGCCCGGTCCGGGTCGACGACGGTCTGGTCGACCACCAGCAGCCACGGGTCGCGGGCGTCCGGCTCGCCGCGCCAGAACGCGTCGAGCTGGTCGGCCACCCCGGCGACGCTGCCGTAGCCGGCGGCGACCGAGCGGGTGCCGCCGAAGTCGAGGTCGGCCCTGAGCGCCGCGTGCACGGCGAACACGCTCAGCCCCGGCCGCCAGCTGTCCCTGGCCGCGAGCAGGTCGGCCGGCGGGTCGGCGAGCATGCCGGCCAGCCGGGCCAGGTGGGCGCCGGAGACGACCGCGCGCCGGGCGGCGATCCGCCGGCCGTCCACTGTGGTCACGTCGGCGGCCCGGCCGTCGCTGACCCCGATCGCCGCGGCCGGCGCGCCGGTGACCACCGTGCCGCCGTGCGCCGCGAGCTGCCGCACGAGGGCGGCCGGCAGCGCGCCGGAGCCGCCGACCGGCGTCGCCCAGCCGAACCGCAGCCGGCCGGCCGCGATCGACGCCGGCAGCACGCCGGTGCCGGGCCGGCGCGGGTCCTGGATCGTCGCCAGCGACAGCCACAGCATGAACGCGCGTACCACCGGGTGCTCGAACCGCCGGTGGATCAGGTCCCATGCGCTGCCGGCCCGGGCGGCCAGGTAGGCCGCGCCGTTCGGGCCGAGCGGCAGCCCGGAGTTCCACCGGCCGTGCTCGGCCACCAGCCCGCCGTTCCACTCCTCGATCAGCGCGGTGAACGCGCGGGCGTCCGACGTGGACCAGCGGGCCAGCTCGTCCGCGGTCGCGGCCAGGTCGCGGTGCATGACGAGCAGGCCGCCGTCGTCCTGTGGCAGCACGACCGCAGGGTCGGTCGTCGCGTACCGCAGGCCGTACGTGGACAGCAGGCCGAGCTCGTCGTCGGCCAGCAGCGGGTTGGACTGGATCAGCACGTGCGCGCTGGAGCAGGAGTCGTGCGCGAAGCCGGGCAGGGTCAGCTCCTCGGTGACCGTGTTGCCGCCGACCACCTCGCGCGCCTCGAGCACGCAGACCTCGAGCCCGGCCGCGGCCAGGTAGGCCGCGCAGACCAGCCCGTTGTGCCCGGCGCCGATCACGACGACATCGGTGCTGTCCGGCAGCGGCGCCATGGTGTCTCCCTGAGGCTGCAGTCGATTGCAGCACTATGCCGCAGGACTGCGAGCAGACACAAGGCGGAGCCTTGACACGAAGCAGCGATGCATCCGGACACTGATCGAGCAATCGTTTGCAGAGGGGCGACGACATGAGCGACTCGGACCTGTCGGTCGGCTGGATCGGCGCGGGGCGGATGGGCGCGGCCATGGCCGTCCGGCTGGCCCGGGCCGGGCGTGAAGCCACGGGTGTGGAACCGCACCCGGGCCAAGGCGGAGGCGATCGCCGATCAGGGCTGCGGCGTCGCCGACACGATCGCCGACCTCCGCGACAGCGACGTGGTGTTCACGATGGTGTCCACCCCGGCCGACCTGGAGCAGGTGCTGCTCGGCGAGGGCGGCCTGCTGGTCGACCCGGCGCACCTGCCCGGCGCGTGGTCGACTGCTCGACCGTCTCGATCGAGTCGTCCGAGCGCATCCGCGCCGAGTGCGCCGCCGCCGGCGTCGACTTCCTGGCCGCGCCGGTCAGCGGCAACGGCAAGGTCGTCGCCTCCGGCCGGCTCACCTTCGTCGTGTCCGGTCCGAGGTCGACCTACGACAAGGTCGCCCACCTGCTCGGCCACATCGGCAAGTCGGTGACGTACGTCGGGGAGGGCGACGCCGCGCGGCTGGCCAAGATCTGCCACAACCTCATGCTCGGTGTGGTCGCCCAGACGATGGCCGAGATCACCGTGCTCGCCGAGAAGGGCGGGATGTCGCGGGCGGCGTTCCTGGAGTTCCTCAACGAGAGCGTGATGGGCTCGGCCTTCACCCGCTACAAGTCCCCGGCGTACGTGCACCTCGACTTCACGCCGACGTTCACGCCGGTGCTGCTGCGCAAGGACTTCGACCTCGGGCTGGCCGCCGCCCGCGAGCTCGACGTGCCGATGCCGGTGGCGGCGCGTGACCGCGCAGCTGGTGCAGGCGACGGTCAGCGCCGGCCGGGTCGACGAGGACTTCGCCGTGCTGCTCGACCAGCAGGCCGCGGCGTCCGGGCTCGAGTTGGCGCCGGAGGACACCCCGGTCGACGACGGGCTGGGCGGGGGACCGAAGTGACCGTCGGCGCCCGCCCGCCCGCTGGCGGCGCCCGGGCACATGGGCGTCGACTACGAGACCAGGGTGGACTTCGACCGGCTGCGGGAGCACCGGCTGGCCCGGGCCCGGGCGTCGCTCGAGGCCAGCGGCTGCGGCGCGTTCCTGCTGTTCGACTTCTACAACATCCGCTACACGACGCAGACCTGGATCGGCGGCGCGCTCGGCGACAAGATGACCCGCTACGCGCTGCTGACCCGGGACGGCGGCGGTCCCACGCTGTGGGACTTCGGCTCGGCGGCGAGGCACCACAAGCTCTACGCGCCCTGGCTGGCCGAGGACGACTGCCGGGCCGGGCATGCTCGGCCTGCGCGGCGCGATCGCGCCGACCGCGGGGCTGATGGCGGACGCGGTCGGCGAGATCAAGGGCATGCTCACCGACGCCGGGCTGGCCGGCGAGCCGGTCGGGGTGGACATCGTCGAGCCGCCGTTCCTGTTCGAGATGCAGCGGCAGGGCCTGACCGTCGTCGACGCCCAGCAGTTCATGCTCGACGCCCGGCAGCTCAAGTCGCCGGACGAGATCATGCTGCTGACCCAGGCGGCGGCCATGGTCGACGGCGTCTACCAGGACATCGTCGAGGTGCTCAAGCCCGGCATCCGGGAGAACGAGATCGTCGCGCTGGCCAACAAGCGGCTCTACGAGATGGGCTCGGACCAGGTCGAGGCGATCAACGCGGTCTCCGGCGAGCGCTGCAACCCGCACCCGCACAACTTCTCCGACCGGCTGATCCGGCCGGGGGACCAGGCGTTCTTCGACATCATCCACTCGTACAACGGATACCGGACCTGCTACTACCGGACGTTCTCGGTCGGCAGCGCGACGGCGAGCCAGCGGGACGCGTACACGAAGGCGCGGGAGTGGATGGACGCCGCGATCGCCGTGGTGAAGCCGGGGGTGGGCACCGACGAGGTCGCAGCGGTGTGGCCGCGGGCGACCGAGTTCGGCTTCGAGACCGAGATGGCCGCGTTCGGCCTGCAGTTCGGGCACGGGCTCGGGCTGGGCCTGCACGAGCGGCCGATCATCTCCCGGCTGAACAGCATGCGGGAGCCCATCGAGCTGCAAGCCGGGATGGTCTTCGCGTTGGAGACGTACTGCCCGGCCGACGACGGGTTCTCGGCCGCGCGGATCGAGGAGGAGGTCGTCGTCACAGCGGACGGGCCGCGGATACTGACATTGTTCCCCGCACAGGACCTGGTGGTCGCGAACCCCTTCTAGGAGGAGCCATGGCCGACACCCCCACCGATCTCTTCCTCGGCGGCAAGTGGGTGCCGGCCTCGTCCGGCGGCCGGTTCGACGTGTACGACCCGTCCACCGGCGACGTCATCGCCAGCGTTGCCGACGGCACCGTGGAGGACGCGATCGCCGCCGTCGATGCGGCGGACGCGGCGGCCGCGGACTGGGCGGCGACCGCGCCCCGGCAGCGGGCGGAGATCCTGCGCCGCGCGTTCGAGCTGATGACCGCCCGCCGGGGCGAGCTGGCGAGGCTCATCTCGCTGGAGAACGGCAAGGCGCTCACCGACGCCGCCGGCGAGGTCGCCTACGCGGCCGAGTTCTTCCGGTGGTACTCGGAGGAGGCGGTCCGGGCCGAGGGAACGGTCATGACCGCCCCGTCCGGGGCGAACCGGATCCTCGTCGTGCAGCAGCCGGTCGGCATCGCGCGTGCTGGTGACGCCGTGGAACTTCCCGGCCGCGATGGCCACCCGCAAGATCGGCCCGGCGCTGGCGGCCGGCTGCACCTGCATCCTCAAGCCGGCCAGCGACACCCCGCTGACCGCGCTGGCGATGGCGGCGATCCTGGCCGAGGCCGGCGTGCCCGACGGCGTGGTCAACGTGCTGCCGTCGCGGCGCTCGGGTCCGGTGGTGTCGGCGATGCTGCACGACCCGCGGGTGCGCAAGGTGTCGTTCACCGGGTCGACCGAGGTCGGCCGGGTGCTGCTGGCCGAGGCGGCCGACCAGGTCGTCAACACCTCGATGGAGCTGGGCGGCAACGCGCCGTTCCTGGTCTTCGCCGACGCCGACCTCGACGCCGCGCTGGACGGCGCGATGGTCGCGAAGATGCGCAACGCCGGCGAGGCCTGCACGGCCGCCAACCGGTTCTACGTCGAGGCTTCGATCGCGCCGGAGTTCTCCCGCCGGCTGGCGGAGCGGATGGCCGCGCTGCGGCTCGGTCCCGGCGTCGACGAGCAGACCGAGGTCGGCCCGCTGGTCAACGAGGACGCGGTGGTCAAGGTCGACGAGCTGGTGACGGCGCGCGGTCGCGGACGGAGCGGCCGCGCTCACCGGCGGCACCCGGCCCGACGGCCAGGGGTGGTACTACCCGCCGACCGTGCTGTCCGACGTGCGGCCGGCGTCGGCGATCCTCCGCGAGGAGATCTTCGGCCCGGTCGCGCCGATCGTCACGTTCACCGACGAGGCCGAGGCGGTGCGGCTGGCGAACGACACCGAGTTCGGCCTCGTCGCCTACCTCTACACCGGCGACCTGGCCCGCGGGCTGCGGGTCAGCGAGGCGCTGGAGGCCGGCATGGTCGGCCTCAACCGCGGGCTGGTCAGCGACCCGGCTGCGCCGTTCGGCGGGGTGAAGCAGAGCGGGATCGGCCGGGAGGGCGGCCACGAGGGCATGCTCGACTACCTGGAGTCGAAGTACATCGCCGTCAGCTGGTGAGCCTCACCAGTGTCGCGTCTCACTCCGGATGAAAGTCTGTAGAGACGCGACGAAAGCCACGCCAGGACCAGGCGACCCGGCACGTGCCAGCGGTCGCGCACCCTCGCCCACTCCGGCGGACCCGCGCCCTCCTCGCCGTACCGCGCGTCGTGCTCCGCCACCGGATCCGTCACTGGATCAGCCATGCCGACCGACCCTGGTGATGAGTTGTCGCGCCCGCACCCGTCACACCTACGACGGGACACGACGAGCCGGAAGGATGACGTGATGGGTGCGGACACGCGACTGGAGCTGGGCGTGAGCGGTCTGGACGAGAGCGGTCTGCGCGAGGTCGACGAGCCGGCGTTCTCGGGGCTGGCGGAGCGGCACCGGCGGGAGCTGCACGTGCACTGCTACCGGATGCTCGGGTCGTTCGAGGACGCCGAGGACACCGTGCAGGAGACGTTCCTCCGTGCCTGGCGGCGGCGGGAGACCTTCGAGGGGCGGTCGACGTTCCGGGCCTGGCTGTACCGGATCGCCACCAACGCCTGCCTGGACCTGCTCGCCAAGCGCCGCCCGGAGCCCGCGACCGGCGGCGAGGTGCTGTGGCTGCAGCCCTACCCGGACCGGCTGCTCGACGAGCTGCCCGCGGACGACGCGGACGAGCCGGAGACCGTCGCCGTCGCGCGGGAGACGATCGAGCTGGCGTACCTGGTCGCAGTCCAGCACCTCGCGCCGCGCCCGCGGGCCGTGCTGATCCTGCGGGACGTGCTCGGCTGGCCGGCGAAGGACGTCGCGGAGCTCCTCGGGGACTCCGTCAACTCCGTGAACAGCGCGCTGCAGCGGGCCCGCGCCGGCATGCGGGAGCACCTGCCCGCCGAGCGGCAGGACTGGACCGGCGGCGAGGAGGACGCCGGGACACGCGAGCTGGTGCGCCGCTATACCGACGCCAGCGTGGCCAAGGACATCGACGGGCTCGCCGCACTGCTGCGGGACGACGTCCGCTGCTCGATGCCGCCCACGCCGGGCCTGTACGTCGGCCGCGACACGGTGGTGAACGACTGGGTCGAGAGCGGCTTCCAGGACCTGGGGCATCTGCGCGCCGTCCTCACCTCCGTGAACCGGCAGCCCGCCGTCGCCTTCTACCTCTGGCGGAAGCGGGAGGGCGCGTACCTGCCGCTGACGATCGACGTCCTGCGCGTCACCGGCGGGGCGATCACCGAGATCGTCACGTTCCACGACGACCAGTTCCCGCGGCTCGGGCTGCCGGAGCGCCTGCCGGCGGACGGCACGGAGTAGTCCCGGTGTGGACCCTCGCGCTGCGCGGTGGCGCGCGTGTCGCGGTGGTCCGGCGGAGTGGTGCGACGCGTTCGGCGTCGTCACGCCCAACGCAAGGACCGTCACCTGCCAGTCAACACACCGCGTACGCCAGCTACCGAATGATGGAGGAACGACATGAACAGCAGGAATGACGCCGGGGTCGTCGCAGGCCCGGCATCGGGCCAGACCAGCCACACCCACCGCCTCCGCGGGCTCGCCGTCACCGGCTTCATCGCCACGCTCGCAGCGATGGTGGCCACCACCCTCGCCGCTGCGCTTGCCCAGGCCGTTGGCGTCGACTTCGAGGTCCCCGATGGTGGCGAGACGATCCCGTTGGCCGGGTTCGCCGTGGTGACCGGCTTCTTCTCGGTCGTGGGCATCGTCATTGCCGCCGCTCTTCTTCGTTGGAGCGCTCGCCCCGCCGAGCGATTCGTGTGGACGGCAGTGTCGCTGATCGCGATCTCGTTGGTCCCGCCCCTCCTCTCCGGGGCAGACACCGCCACCACCACCGCCCTCCTCGGGCTACACCTGGTCGCTGCGACGGTGATGATCCCCACCCTGGCGCGGAGCCTCCGCACCCGGACCGATTGACGATCGCCCATGCAACATGCCCCCGAGTCGTGCCTGCCGCGGAGTGACCACGTGGCTCAGCTACGCGGCGTCGACGGACGCGGCCGCTGCTCCCGGGCGGGAGCTCTCCGGCGGCGGGCCCGGGTCCCGGAGGAACCGGAACAGGTCACCCTTGACCAGCCAGGAGAACGAGAACGCCCACACCGCGACTGCTTCGCACCAGAAGAGGTAGTGCGCCTTGGTGGCCCCATTGATGAGCGCCGCGATCAGGGCCCCCGCGATGAGCAAGCCGCAGGTCCGGTAGATCACGTCTCGCCTGTCCTCTGGGGTCGCGGTCGGCCACGCGTGAAGGCCCCAGTCGATCTTCTGTCTCGGCTTCTTTGTGAACAGCGCGTATGACATGAACCCAAGGATCACGAAGAACAACCCGGCCGCCATGAGGTGGAGGTTGTTCCACAAGGTGCGGGGCTGGTCGTGCTCTGCGGTCGGGCACAGGGCCACGAACACGACCAGGGCAGCCGCGAGGCTGCTTAGCCAGTTGTCTCGCGGGGCGTAGCGGTAGGAGAACAGGAAGACTCCGAGGGCGCACAGCGTGCCCACGAAGTAGCTTCGCATCGGGGTGTAGTAGAAGGCGCTGATGGACCCCGGCAGCTTGTGGTCGTTGACCCAGATCAGGCTGACCAGCAGCACGCAGGGGAGCAGGACGCCGAGGATCCCGATGGCTTTTCGTAGGCCCTTGTAGGAGAGGACAAGCTGGGCATCGTCGGACGGGGGATCAGCCACCAAGGCTGCTGCGATACTAGCTCGGACGGTCATCAGCCTTCCCCCGATTTCATAGACGCCACGCGTTCGTCATGGTCCTCCCGGTCTGGTCGTGCTGGGAGTCAAATCCCAGAACCTGGCACCCCGAGATCGACCGCCGTTCCTTCAGCCGCGGCGCCAGCTCCGTAAGACCTGGGTAGGCCATCACCTCAGTCCTTCGTACCTCCACTGTGGACAACGGCCTTCGAGCCATCCACCACCGCCTCGTCCCTCCGCCCAAGCCGAAGATCATGAAGTGTTGCGATGACTCCCTTGAGACCGCCCCGCGAGTCGGGCGGTGGCGGAGACCCACTCGTGCCGATGTGCTCGCGGTGACTCGAAGCATCGGTGTCGGGGTCATGGTTCGTGTGAGTTGCGCGAGTCGGCAGTGGTCGGGGCGTACTGGTCAGGCAAGGATGGCCAGCGCTGCGAGGCCCATTCCGACCATGTCGCGTGCTCTGGTGGGACGGGTGGAATCTGAGAACCTTGCAGTTCTTCGTCGTCCGGCGCCTGAAACTGAGCCCGCCACTGCTCAAGTTCAACGTCGCTCATGTGGAACGTGTGATCTGGGATAGTTGCGAACCGGTTGGTGACACGCCTGCGTTGCTCCTCGTGGTCAATCGGCAGGTAGACGACGTGGCTACGGGCACCGACCGTGCCAGCGATCCAGCGGAGCGCTGATCGTTCGTCCTTGCCCCAGAACCCGAAGTCGAAGACGACATTGATGCCCAGCTCCGCGGCCCGCATGCCGAGCTGAACCAACTTGCCCTCAACGAGGTCGCGCTTGTCTGGTGGGTTCTGATCGCCGAACAGCGCGATCTGCCACTCGTCTGGCGTCAGCCGCAGGGCCGAGGCGCTGATCTCCAGTTCTTTCGCGTGAGATGTTTTCCCGGCGCCGGGAAGGCCAACGATCAGGTAAACGATTGCAGGTCCGACGCGCGGATCGGTCGGCTCGGGGTGCTTGTGTGCGTACATGCGGCGGCTCCTGAGGGATGGCAGGGGCCAGGCAACGGGCAGCGGCCGCCCGGCAGGAAGCCGGCGGCGCGGAACCGAGGAACTTAACTACAGACTGTCCCAGCGCCGTCAGCGAAAACGGCAGGGACGAGTCACGGACGCACCAGCACACATGCCGGTCATTCTACCGATGAACGGTCGGGTCGCCCGCGCACCAGGAAACGTCCGCGCATGCCGCTGAGACGGCCTTCCTTCTCCCGGCTGGTACGGGTTCTGTTGGGTCGGCGCGCAGATTGAACCCCGCGCGCCGCTGGTGGCGGGGATCAGAGGATGGGCGGGACGATCGACTCGATGAGGTGCGGGCCTGGTTCGGTGAGGCGGCGGTGAGCTGGTCGACTAGCTCTTCGGCCGTGGTGGCCCGGCTCGCGCTGACGCCAAGGCCGGTCGCGAGGTGCACGAAGTCGGGCGTGGGGTCGGACAGGTCGAGCATTCGTGCCGATGCCGCGCCCGGTGTGTCGCTCGCGCCGGTGCGGGCCAGCTCCATCCGCAGGATCGCGTACGCGGAGTTGTTGAGGAGGACTGTGGTGACGTTCGACCGCTCCCGCGCCTGGGTCCACAGCGACTGGATCGTGTAGAGCGCGCTGCCGTCGGCCTCCAGGTTGACGACCGGGCGGTCCGGGGCTGCGATGGCCGCGCCGGTCGCGACCGGCATCCCTTGGCCGATGGCGCCGCCGGTCAGGGTGAGCAGGGTGTGCCTTGCGGCGCGGGCGAGCGCGGTGGGCAGGCCCAGCCCGGAGGTGTTGGCCTCGTCGACGACGATCGCGCCGTCGGGCAGCGTGCTTGCGATTGCCGCGGGCAGGTTCGCGAGGCTGAGCGGACCGGGCTCGGGTGCCGGCGGTCCGTACGCCGCGAGCTCGGCCGCGGTGTCCGCCGCCACCCGGTCGGCGAGCGCGACCAGCGCGGCCTCGACGTCCTGGCCGGCCTCGGCCAGGAGCACGACCTCGCACCCGTCCGGGACGAGGTCGCTGCCGCGGCCGGGGTAGGCGAAGAACGACACCGGCGACGCGGCGCCCGCGAGGACGAGGGTCCGGACCCCGTCGAGCTGTTGCTCGGCCCGCTCGGCCAGGTAGGCCAGCCGGCTCGTCGCCGGGACGCCGGCTCCCCCTTCCATCCGCGCCGGGAAGGTCTCGGCCAGCACCCGGGCGCCGGTCGCAGCGGCGACCCGGCTCGCGGCCTCGAGCCCGGCCGCGGACAATGCGCGCCCGCCGAGCAGGAGCATCGTCTGCTCGCCGGCCGCGACGGCCTCGGCCGCCGCGGCGATCGCCGGCGGCGGCCGGGACGAGCGGCGGCGTCGGCCAGGGCGCCGCGGTCTGCGCGCCCTCCGTCCACGACACGTCGGCCGGCAGGATCAGCGTCGCGACCTGCCCGCCGTCGGCCCGCGCGGCCGCCAGCGCGCGCATCGCGTCGGCCGCGACCCGGCGCGTGGTGCCCGAGGTGTGGACCCACCGTGACACCGTGCGGGCCACGGCCGCGATGTCGGACTCGAGCGGCGCGTCGTACCGCGCGTGATAGGTCGCGTGTGCGCCGACGACGCACAGCAGCGGCGTGCGGGCCCGGCGCGCGTTGTGCAGATTCGCCAAGCCGTTGCCCAAGCCGGGGCCGAGATGCAGCAGCACGGCGGCCGGGCGGCCGGTCACCCGCGCGTAACCGTCGGCCGCACCGGTGGCGACGCCCTCGAACAGCGCCAGCACGCCCCGCATCCGTGGCACCGAGTCCAGCGCGTGCACGAAATGCATCTCGGACGTGCCGGGGTTCATGAAGCAGACCTCGACGCCGGCGTCCACCAAGCTGGTGATCAGCGCTTGCGATCCATTCATCGACCTGCGTCTCCCCGTCCGACCCAAGGCGTGTCTCGTAGCTCGTGCGCATAGTGTAGTTGATCATGTCTGGCCGTGTGCAGCTGCTGACGGCGTCGCGTCCGGAGCTGATTGCGTTGTTCACCGGGCTATCGGTGCGGAGTTCCGGAGGCTGGTCGCCAGGTCGAGAGGCGCCGCGGTGAGGCGGGCCGCGGACGGGGGCAGGGCCGGCAGTGGTCGTTGCCGCTGGCCGACCGGGTGCTGCTGGTCGCGACGTACTACCGGACGAACCTGACGATGCGGCAGCTGGCGCCGCTGTTCGGGATCAAGGACCGCCGCGGTGCACCGGATCATCGACCGGCTCGGCCCGTTCCTCGCGTTGGCGCCGGCCCGCCGCCGGCACGGCCCGGACACGGTCGCTGATCGTCGACGGCACCCTGGTGCCGACCCGGGACCACACGGTCGCCGCGTCGACAAAGAACTACCGCTACTCCATCAACGTGCAGGTCATGATCGACGCCGACACCCGCCTGGTCGTCGCGGTCGGTCACCCGCAGCCCGGTAACCGCAACGACTGCATCGCCTACGCCACCTCGCGGTTCGACCGGGCCGCCGCCGGCGCACCGGTCATCGCCGACGGCGGCTATCAAGGCACCGGCGTGCTGATCCCGCACCGCGCCGAGACGGCCAGACCGAGCCTGCCGGGCTGGAAGGAGCACCACAACACCTCCCACCGGCGGGTCCGCGCCCGCGTCGAGCACGTCTTCGCCCGCATGAAGACCTGGAAGATCCTGCGGGACTGCCGCCGCCGCGGCCACGGTGTCTACTGGGCCACCACCGGCAGTCGCCCTCATGCACAACCTCGCCCTCACCGGCTGAGCCACGACGGCCCAGGCCAGCAGACGTCTCAACGAGTTACGAGACATCCCTTAGTGGGTCTGGTCGATGATGATCCTCAAGCGGGACAGCGTGGCCCGCGACGCCGCCCCACCGGGCTCGTCTCTCGGGCAGCGTGGCTCTCACGTCCGCACGTCCCGCGCAGCGCGGGACGCGCGACTCTCCCGCCTCCCGAGTCTGGCCACGCGCCTGGCCGTCACAGTCCATGGACGGCCCCTCCGAGGCAGGAAATTGTGACGATCTCTGGATCGGCCCAGTCGGGTCATTGCGGTAGGTCCACGACGTCGTGGCGAGTGACATGTTCATCCCAGCGGGTCAGGGCGCGGCGGGCTGTTTTCTCGACATATCCGCGCGATCCTGGCCGCACCTTCCTCCAGAGAAGCACGAACGCTTCTGCACGAGACCGATGCCGCCAATCTGGCCGGCGTGGAACGCGCTCCTGCCGACGTGAGTGTACGTGTCAGGATTCAGGATTCGGCATGGCGCAGGGTGGCAGCCGAAACGATCGGGACCCATACCCATCGCCGACCCCTTTGTTAGACGTCGGCCGCCTTGACGTTCCCAAGAAGACGCAGCCCTTACTCGGCTACGACCGACCTAGACCTGTTGACCCACGAAGTGGGAAGCTTCGGCGTGTGGACGGCAAACTACTTTCTCGGGCAGGGACACTCATCGGGCTAGCCGTCATCCTCGGCGTGCTGGCAACCGTAGTCGCGGTGCTCGGTATTGTCTTTGTGGCGATGAGCGAACCGGACGATGCCTCCCGTGACATCGGGAGATGGTGCTTACAGGTCGCGCTCGTATTCGCCGGCACCGGGGTAGTCAGCGTTGTGGTGAGACACTCAGAGCTGAGCCAGAAGCGTCAACGATGGCGGGGCCCGAGCAGCACCGGTAGCGTTCGCCGGATGAGCGGCCTCGTGGGGATCGTTGACTGTCGTCATGCATCGAAGCTCGCGCGGTTCTGGGAGGCAGCGCTTGGCTGGCGGATCCGGCCCTACGACGAGGCCGAGGTCGCCCGGCTCGCCGCCCTGGGCCTGACACCAGAAACCGATCCGATGGTGGCGATCGACTCCCCGGACGGTTCGCTGGTCTTCTTCCTACAAGAGGTTCCCGAACCCAAGACCGTGAAGAACCGCATGCACGTCGATGTCCGGCTCCGAGACGAGGCTCACCTGGAGGAACTCCTCCGGCTGGGCGCCACGGTGGTATCCGAGCACGACGGCTGGCAGGTCCTGGCCGATCCCGAAGGCAACGAGTTCTGCGCCAGCACGCTAACCAGTACCGGCGGCTCCGGTTAAGAGACGCGCGTCCGCTGACGGCCCGCTAACACCGCCCAACGCCGATCGAGATCGTGTTCGAGACCCGCTCCCTCAGCGCTGGGGCCAGCCTCGGCCGTCCTGCCGGGGGCCAACGACGACCGTCGTACCCCACACGAGCGACGACCGCGGCCGGGGGTGTCGTGGCGGATCTGGCGGACCGCGGTGATGCAGAGGACGCGGTTGAGCCGGCGGTTTCCGGCTCGAGACAGCCGGTGGTGGATCTGTCACTGGAGGCTGCCTCGAGCGGCGCGATCCCAGTCCAGGCGGCGAAGTGGTTGCGATCGGGGAATCGGTCACGTCGCCGACGTCGGCCAGGATCCTCAGACCTCGATCGGCGCTCGGCTCGGGACTTCCTGGACGAGCCATGTGTTGCCGTCAGGATCGGCGAACTCGGCGTACGAACCGAAGTCGGCTCGGTTCGGATCGACGCCTGGCGTCCTGCCGTCAGGATCGGCGAACTCGGGGTACTTGCCGAAGTCGGCTCGGTTCGTATCGACGCCGGGCGTCCTGCCTTCCTGGGTCCAGTGGTAGATGTCACTGACCTCGATCCCGCGCTCGGCGAGCTCGGCGTGGGCGCTCGCAATGTCGTTCACCACCAGGTACGTGTTGCGGTACGAGCCGGGCTCGGCCTGCGGCATGCCGGTGCCGAACATGACCGAGCACGCGGAGCCAGTCGGCGTGAACTGGACCACGCGGATCCCGGGCGCCGGGCCGGTGTCGTAGTCGAGGTTCCAGCCGGCCCGCTCGTAGAACGCCTTGGCACGATCGACGTCGGCGACGGGCAGCGTGATCGCCTCGATACGTTGTTTCTCAGCCATGGACGTCATCTTCTCAGCCTGTGGGGCCCTTGATCCGCGTTGACCGGCAAGGCGGGTCCGGCGAGCGTCGGCCACCGTCTCAGTTCCAGGGCCGGGAATCGGAAGCACTCACATGCGGCGAAGCGGGACGTCCGCACACGCCGCCAAGGGAGCGTCGGCAGGTCATCGGAATCGCGCGTCCGTGCTATGGCGTCGGGCGGAGCATTGTCCAGAGCGTCGGGCCGTCTTCGGGCAGTGAGATCTCCTCGATCACATCGAAGCCGAATCGTTGGTAGAACGGTACGTTCCTCGGATTACTGCTCTCCAGATAGGCCGGTCCTTCGATGCTCGCCAGGCGGCGGCCTAGCAGGGCCGAGCCGACGCCTCTTGCCGGCGTCGAGGCGCCGATCTGCGCGAGATACCAGAACTGTCCGGCTGGCCTGGCCCGGGTGAAGGCATGCTCCAGAGTGGCGCCGCGGCGGAGACCTGACCCCATCACGAAGAACAGCTTCGACAACCCCACGAGCCCTTGTCCCAATGACAGGTGGTGGCCCGGTGGATCCCACAAGGCGGCCCCGACCGGATCGCCGTTGTTCAACGCGATGTCGGCGCAATCGGCAGCGGCATGCAGGTGAGTGGTGAGGACGCGGAACATCTGAAGGTCGCGGCCGGTGTTCGGCATGAGCCAACGGACCACCGGATCGGCGGCGAACGCAGTGGCCAAGACCGTGCTGATGGCCTCCCGGTCCTGGGCCGTGGCAGTGCGGACCTCCAGCATGACCGGGAGCCTACGGCCGCAGCCTCGCCAGTCCAGCAAGTCCGAACGTCCGATCTGCCGCGACCCGCTCGACATCTTCCGGTCGTCGTCCCAGCGGCGTTGGCTGCCATGCCGATGAGCGTGCATTGCCAAGCTACGGGATCATGTTGTCAGGAATAGGTCGCGACTATCTGTCTATTTGGGTGCCGGGCGGGGGGTTGGACTGGTCGCCGGGACGGACAAGCCCGGTTTCGTAGGCGGTGACGACTGCTTGGACACGGCTTCGTAGTTCGAGTTTGGTGAGGATGCGATTGACGTGTGTCTTCACTGTGGCCAGGCTGACAACGAGCGTCGCGGCGATGTCTTCGTTCGACAGTCCGCCAGCGATGAGAACGAGTACTTCACGCTCCCGTTCGGTCAGCTGCTGGAGCTGTGGTGGTATTCCGGCGGTGGGGGGCGGTCGCCGCACGTGTTCGGCGATCAGTCGCCGGGTGAGGCTAGGCGCGAGCAACGCCTCCCCGCCGGCAACCAGGTGGATGGCGTCGACGAGCCGGTCGGCTGGGCTCGCCTTGAGCATGAAGCCTGCCGCTCCTGCCCGCAGCGCCTGGTAGACGTACTGGTCGAGGTCGTAGGTGGTGAGGATGAGCACCCGGGTCGGGAGGCAGCTTGCGACGACTTCGCGGGTGGCGGCGATGCCGTCCATGACCGGCATTCGGATGTCCATCAGCAGGACGTCGGGCCTGTGTGTTCGCGTGGCCTCGATGGCCGCGCGTCCGTGTTCGGCTTCGCCGACGACGTCGATGCCGCGTGTTTGCAGGAGCGCTCGGAGGCCGCTGCGGACGAGTTCCTGGTCGTCGGCGAGCACGACGCTGGTCATTCTGACCCCGGGACCGGCATGGTGGCCGCAAGGATGAATCCGCCGTCGACGGTGGGATGGGCGTCGAGGCTGCCCCCGATAACGGAAACGCGCTCGCGTAGCCCGGTGAGCCCGTGCCCACTCGGCATTGTTGCCAGCCCGTTCGAGGCGGCGGGCCCATTGCGGACTTCGACCTCGACCCCGGCCACTGTTCGTGTGAGACGGACGTGGACTGAGCTGCCGGGGGCATGCTTGAGCGCGTTGGTCAGAGCTTCCCGGACGAGGTAGTAGCTCGAAAGGCCGACCGCCGCCGGCAGGCGCTCGATGCTGTCCATGTTCAGGTCGACGCCTAAACCGGCGCGGCTATAGTCCGCGGCCAACGCTGGAATATCCGTCAGGCCAGGTTGCGGCCGAGCTTGAAGCTGGTCATCGCCGTCCCCGATAAGGCGGAGGAGCCGTCCGGTGTCGTCGATTGCCGCTCGGCCCGCTCGCTCCGCTTCCGAGACGGCGGCGGTGGCCCCGTCGGGATCCTCGACGACGAGATCGGCGGCGAGTGAGGCCTGAATAGTGATGACGGTGAGCGAGCTGGCGAGCGTGTCGTGGAGTTCGCGGGCGATCCGTCTGCGCTCTGCGGAGACGGCGCGCTCGCCTTCGAGTTCCCGTTCCAGCCGGGCACGCTCGGCCTTGGCCGCGAGCACCCGCGTCCGTTCGAGTGTCTGGCGCAGCGCGATGCCGACCGCCCATGGCGCGACCGCGAACGGCAACACGAACACGATGTCTGCGGACAGTTCGCCTGTCGGCGCAGTGGCGAGCGCGACCAGCGCGATCGCGGTCAGGACGCTGACAAGGCTGAGGCCGGTGCGAGATCGAGGGACATACCGGCCGGCGGAGAAGCAGGCGAGCCAAGCGGCGAGGATCCACGACGCCGGATTCTCCGTGTCGACTCCAAGCAGCGGGGCTCCGACCATGATGGCGATCACGCCGATCGGCATGGCGAGCGGGAATCGGCGCCGGGCACAGAGCAGGACGACAGCGAGCCAGAAGGTCCCGAGCGACAGCCACAGGGGACGGTACCCGTCCGACACTAGCTCGATGGTCGCAATGGCACCGATGAGCGCCGGCAGCACTACGTCGGAGCGACGGATCTCCCGGATCGAAGCCGCACGCTCGGCTCCGCCGACGTCGGCCGTGACCGTGCTGCACGGCTGGCCGAGTTCGTGGCCGTTGTCTCGCAGCGAGCACAGAATTGTTCCGGTGTCGGCGAGGGCCTCTCGTCCGGCCTGCGCGACGCCCAGTAGAGCCCGTGCCGCCGCCTGGGGCTCACGACGAATAAGATCACCGGCGGCGGAGGACTGGACGAGCATCGCCGTTAACGAGTGAGCGAGAACGTCGTTGAGCTCGACGGCGATCCGCTCCCGCACCCGGGTCGCCGCCCGCCCGGCGGCGGCAGCAGACTCGACGCGTGCTCGCTCTGCCAGGGCCGCGGCGCTGCCGTTCTGGTCGAGTGCGCCTCGAAGCCCGAGACCCGTCCCCCACGAACCGACGCTCACAATCAGCCCGAACAGCCACCCCGGCTCGAAGTCGGTGAACCAGGCGAGGCCCGCGGTAGAGACCAGCAGCGCGAGCAGGACGCAGGCGAGCCCAACCGGCCACCGAGACCGCGGTGCCCACAGGCCGGCGCCGAAGCAGGCCAGCGCAAGCAACAGCACCCAGGACGCCGGCTGCGCGACGTCGAAGCCGAGCAACGGCGTCACCGCGAAGATCCCGGCTACCACCGGCGGCACCGCCAGCGGCAGCAGCCGCGCAACCGAGACGACGCTCGCAGCGAGAAGAAAAGTCCCGAGGCCGAGCCACCGTGGCTGGTATCCGGCGGCGACGATCTCCACCGCGCCGACCAGGGCGATCAGCGCAGGCAGCAGCAGATCGAGGCGTCTCGGGCGGAGCTTCCGCACGCTGCCGACGCTATCGCGGTGCCGTCGAGACGTCGTCAACCCGAGGGTTGACCGCGAATAGGTCCCTGGCCGGACGACGCGCGGGCGCTTCCCGTCGACGATGAGTCGTGCCTCGCCGACGGCGGGCTTTCCTCAGGAGGTTCCCATGTCCGATCGTTCAACGCGTCTGACCGGCCTGTACGCGGCGACCGCCGCAGTCGCCGCGGTGGTCCTGGCGCCGTTGCTCGCATTGTCGTACTTCGCGATCGGCGAAGGTGCGGACGAGTTGGAGAACGGGACCGTCAGGGCGTGGGCGGACCCGGCCCGCGATGTCGTCGGCGGGCTGCTGACCTGGGCATCGCCGGAGCGGGTTTACGCCACCTACGTGCAGGCATTCGCCGTGCTCTTCCCGGCGGTGTTTCTCTGCGCCCGGGCCGTGCGAGCGCACCGTTTCCCCGCTCGCGGCAGCGAGCGCTGGGGCTGGCGGATCGCACTGGCCGGCTACGGTCTCGCGAGCGTCGGCCTGGTCGCCGCCTTCTTCGCCCTCATCCCGGGCTCGGCGGACAGCACCCCGCTCAACATTGTCTTCCTGACGCTGCTGCTGCCAGGCATGTTCATCAGCGCGGTCGGGTCCACTGTGCTCGGTGTCGCGCTGCTCCGTAGCCGATACACCCCGAGACTCACCGCCTGGCTGCTCACGCTGGCGTTCCCCTCGATGCTCGTAATTCCCACCGTGCTGGGTCACAACAGCCTCGGGATGCTGCCCCTCATGATCGCCTGGGGCGCGACCGGCTGGCAGCTCTGGCGGGCCGGCGATCCCACTCCTGCACCAGAGCTCGCCGCAACCCCCGCCTCAGCAGACTAGTCCGGCACCAGAATCTGGCCCAGCGCCCGTCCGGCCTCCGAGTGGCCGAGCCGGCCGAGCGCTGGGCCGCGTTAGTTCTGAGGGGAGCCCATGCCGGACGTCGAGGAGATCGCCCGTCAGCGTGGATCGGCCGCGCCGCCGGCCACCTCGGGCAGGCGGCGCATCGCCTTCCCGTACACCCGGGCCAGCACAAGCAGGGTGACTCGGTCGATCAGACCGCGCACGCCCGGTCGCGGTCGGATGGTCGTGGTGCCGTGCAGCTGCGTGCCACTGCCGACCTGGGTGAAGGTCCTCAGGTTGTCCAGGTCAGGTCGGCCTGCCTGGCGGGCGGTGTAGCGGAAGGCCCGTGGCGGATCCCACTCGGTGAGCTCCAGCTCGGAAGTGACGGAGGACCCGAGAAACCGGGTCGTCATCCGGCCCCGCCCGCCGACGGTTCCCCAGCCATCCAGCGGCTCCGCGGACTCGAGCGTGTCGAAGAACCGCGTCCAGGTGGTCGGATCGGACACGAAGGCGAAGGCCGCATCGGGCGGAAGTGGGACGACGGCGCCGTACGCGATCTCGCCCTCCGTCATGTGCCCGCCTCCGCCCCTCGTTCCGGTCCGCGCGAAGCCTCCGCCTGGCAAGACCGTTTATTAGGCGAGGTGCTTGTCGAGGAACTCGACGACCCCGTCGACGGCCCGCTGCTGGGTCGCGTCGACGGCGTCGCCGACCGGGAAGATGTAGCCGTGCAGCGGGTGGTCCCAGGACACCCACTCGACGTCCTTCCCGGCCTCGGCCAGCACGTCGTAGCTGACCCGGAAGATCCCCTGCAGGTGGTCGTCGTCGCGGCCCATCACCAGCATCGGGGTCCGGATCGGCGCGATCCGCTCCGCCACGAGCTTCTCGTTGATCCGCGGCCGGACGTACTCGGCGGAGCGCATCTGCATCTCCTCGATGTCGCGCAGGCTGGTGTCCGGGTTCACGGTCACCGTCGCGTCGGTGTCGAGGTCGAGGAACTCGTGGTTGGCCGGCTCACAGGCGACCCCGGCGGTGACCGCGTCCGGGTACGCCGAGGCGATCTTGTAGAGCATCTCGCCGGCGTGGCTGACGCCGACGTGGCCGATCCGCGCCGGGTCGATGCCGGGCAGCGAGCGCACGTCGTCGAGGATCGCGACCTCGTCCTCGAACTCCAGCGGCGCCCGGTTGAACAGGTCCATGCCCTGCCGGCGGTCCCGGACCAGCGGGCCGCCGGTGTGGTAGCCGAGCTCGACCTCCGAGCGGTAGCGGCCCCAGGCGCAGGCGTAGCCGGCGTCCAGCAGCCGCCGCACCACGTACGGGTAGCCGGCGACCCGATCCCGCAGCCAGTCGAGCCCGCCGCCGCCGTTGCCGTAGGCGAGGAACACGAACGGGTGCGGCCCGGCCCCGGCCGGCCGCCGCAGCGCGTACGGCGTGTAGAGACCGTCCATCGTGGACGCCAGCCGGTACTGGACCGGTCCTTCCTCGGCCAGCAGCACGCTCACGCCTTGGCCCAGTAGTCCGGCTTGGCCTTGGTCGCGGCGAGGTCCTCGGCCGTCTCGAACCCCGGCGCCATCGAGGCGGAGGTGCCGGCCATGTACTCGTGGTGGTCGATGTCGAGCAGCCGGATCCAGCTCTGCTGGCCGAACGTCAACGCGACGAAGCAGCCCAGCTCGACCAGCTCGGGCTCGCTGAAGTGGCTGTGCAGCCGGTCCCAGAACTTGTCGTCGACGTCGAGCCGCCAGACGATCGCCTCCGCGTACGCCAGCGCCGCCTTCTGTCGCTCGTCGTACCGACCCGAGGTCTCGAAGTTGAGCAGCTCGTCGTACTGCTGCTCCAGCAGTCCGGCCGTGGTCGCCTTGATCGAGCGCTGGTTGCCGCAGAACTCGCACTTCACCGTGCGGGACACGTAGACCCGGCACAGCTCCTTGATCGAGTGGTCGACGACGCCGGTGTGGAAGACGTCCCGCCAGGAGTCGGCGAACGCCCAGAACGCGTTCGGCGCGTGCGCCCGCACCGCCGAGCTCTCCGGCCGGGGTGTGCCCTCCCGGGCGCAGCGCTCCATCTCGGCCTGCATCCGCTCGTCCATCGACTCGAACGGCACGTAGCTGATCCGTCCCACGACGGTCACATCCCTTCGATCGCCTGCACCACTGCTTCGGGGGTCAGCGGGAGGTCGCGGACCCGCACGCCGACCGCGGCGGCCAGCGCGTTGCCGATCGCCGCCGCGGTCGGGCCCTGGGCGGCCTCGCCGGCGCCGACCGACGGGTTTCCGTCGCCCGGGGCGAGCTCGACCAGCACCTCGGGCACCGCCGAGAACGGCAGGATCGGGTACGACTCCCAGGTGTCGCTGGTGATCCGGCGCCGGTCGAACCGGACCCGTTCCAGCAGCGTCCAGCTGGTCGCCTGCACGGCGCCGCCCTCGATCTGGTTGCGCACGCCGTCCGGGTTGACCACCCGGCCGACGTCCACGGCCGTCCACAGGCGACGGACGCGCACCGCGGCCGCCGCCTCGACCTCGGCGACGACGGCGCACCAGGCGCCGGTGCCCTTGTAGCGTGCGTAGCCGAGGCCGAGGCCGGTGTCCTCGGGCACCGCGCGGCCCCAGCCGGCGGCCTCGGCGGCCATCCGCAGCACCCGGCGGCCGCGCTCGTCGGACAGGTGCGCGAGCCGGAACTCGAGCGGGTCGGCGCCGGCCACCGCGGCGGCCTCGTCCATCATCGACTCGATCGCGAAGACGTTGAAGTAGGCGCCGAGCGAGCGCATGGCCGACGTGCGGATCGGCGACTCGGTCAGCCGGTGCCCGGTGACCCGGCGGTCGGCCAGGTCGTAGCCCGGCAGCGCGTTGCGGGTGCTGCCGGCGCCGTTCGCGATCGGCGGGTCGACCGCGGCCGGGTAGACCGCGGGGTCGGCCAGCGTGGTCGCGGCCAGCAGGCCGGGCACGCCCGCGTAGCCCGGGCGGGAGCTGTGCCCCTGGCTGTAGACGTCGTAGCGCCAGGACGCGCAGCCGGCCGGCCTCGTCCACGACCGCCTCGACGTCGGCCACCATCGCCGACGAGAACGGCGCCCAGGTCAGCTCGTCCTGCCGGCTCCACAGCACCTGCACCGGCGTGCCCGGGACGGCCCTGGCCACCAGCACCGCGTCGAACGCGGCGTCGTCGGCCGCGTTGTGGCCGTAGCAGCCGGCGCCCTCGGCGTGTCGCACGTGGACGGTCGCCGGGTCGAGGCCGAGCGCGGCGGCGATGGCCCGGGCCAGGTTGCCGATGCCCTGGCTGTGCGACCACACCTCGACCCCGCCGTCCGGGTGCCAGAGCGCGACCGCGCAGCTCGGCGCGATCGAGGCGTGCGCGACGAACGGCCGGCGATACGTCGCGGCGACCACCGTGCCGACTCGCCGCCGGCCGCCCCGGTGGCGGTGCCGTCGTTCACACCGTCCGCGGCGACCTCGATCGTCTCGTGCGGCCCGGCCCGCAGGAACGCGTCGCAGGTCGTCCTCGTCCGGCAGCGTGTCGGTCTCGGCCCAGGCCGCCTTGGCCCGCACCCGGTCGGCCGCCCGCAGCACCGCGGCCTCGTCGGGGCCGGCGACCGCGAGGAACGAGCCGTCCCGGACCACCGTCGACGCCGTCCCCGGCCACCGCCGGGTCGAGCTCGCGCAGCCGGGCGCGCACGCGAGGGCGGCCGCAGCACCCGCGCGTACCACTGGCCGGGCAGCCGCAGGTCCTGCACGTACCGGGGCCGGCCGGCGACCTTGTCCGGCAGGTCCAGCCGGGGCACGTCGGTGCCGGCGAACCGCCCGCGTCCGCCTTGACCGGCACCGTCGGGTCCGCCGGCACGCTCGAGATCGACCCGGACGGCCAGCTCGCCGTACGAGCTGCGCTGTCCCTCCGGGCCGGCGAACCGTCCGGAGTGGACGGTCACGGTGCTCGGGTCGACCCGCCAGTCGCCGCGCCGCGGCGGTGACGAACAGCATCCGCACGTTGGCGGCCGCGGCCCGCAGCGCCGGCCCGCAGGTCGAGATCGACAGGCTGCCCGCGGTCACGCCCTCGTCCGGGCCGTCGGCGGTGTCCGCGCCGAGCATCCGCACGTCGGCGAGGTCGGCGTCCAGCTCGTCCGCGGCCAGCTGGGCCAGCGCGGTGAGGATGCCCTGGCCGAGCTCGACCTTGCCGACCCGCACGTCGATCCGGCCGTCCGGGCCGACCCGGATCCACCGGGCCAGCACCGGGTTGGCGGCCAGGTCCTTCGGCAGCACGGCCGGTTCAGCCATCGCCGCCACCAGCGCCGCAGCACCGCCCGGACCATCCGGTTGTGCGCGCCGCACCGGCACAGGTTGCGCTCCAGCGCCTCGACCACCTCGGCCCGGTCCGGGTGCGGCGAGCGCTGCAGCAGCGCGGCCGCGCTCATGATCACGCCGGTCACGCAGTACGCGCACTGGGCGGCCTGCTCGTCGAGGATCGCCTGCTGCACCGGGTGCAGGTCGTCGCCGGCGGCCAGGCCCTCGACGGTGACGACCGCCTTGCCCTCGACCGACCACAGTGGAGTGTCGCAGGAGGCGACCACCGCGCCGTCGACGTGCACGAAGCAGGCGCCGCAGAGGCCGAGCCCGCAGCCGAACCGGGCACCCATCAGGCCGAGCTCGTTGCGCAGCACGTACAGCAGCGGCGTGTCCGGGTCGGCGCCGGACTCGTGCGCGCAGCCGTTCACGGTCAGCCGGATCTGCGCCCGCGCGCCCTCGGGCGTGCTCACGGCAGCCCTCCGAACACGGCGGGGTGGTGGGACAGCTCGATCCGGGTGCGGCGGATGTGGCCGGCCAGGAACCGGCCGGCGTCGACCTCGTCCCGCCGCCGGACCGCGTCCAGCAGCAGCCGGTGCTCGGCGTTGACCACCCACATCCGGCCCGGGCCGGACAGCTGCATGAACGCCCGCCGGTAGTGCTGGGTCGTGTTCCACAGCCGGGCGACGGTCGCGGTGAGCTGCTCGATCCGGCACCCGCCGTACGTGCCGAGGTGGAACTCGCGGTCGAGCTCGAGGAACCGGGCGATGTCCACACCGGACTCGATCTCGTCCTGCAGCCCGGCCCAGCCGGTCGATCTCGGCGTCGGTCAGCTGCGGCAGGCTCTCGGCCAGCGCGAGCGGCTCGAGCTCCTCGCGCATCCGGTAGATCACGTCGACCTCGTGCCGGCCCAGCCGGGGCACCCGGGCGCCCTTGTTCGCCTCGTGCTCGACCAGCCCCTCGGCCTCGAGCATCCGCAGTGCCTCGCGCACCGGCAGCCGGCTGGCGCCCAGACGCTGGGCGATGTCCTCCTGCCGGACCCGCTCGCCGGGCCCGATGCCGCCACCGAGGATCTCCGCCCGCAGGTGGTCGGCGACCCGCCGGCTGGCCGCGACGGTCGCGACGGCGACGCCTCGGCGGTCACGCTCCGCACCCCGCCAGCCCGTGCGCCTTCTCGTACGCCCGACCGTCCGGGTAGGACACCAGCTCGAACTGCATGCCCCACGGAGCGAGGAAGTAGACCCAGCGCTGACCCTCGTTGTGGCTCGTGCTCGCCGTCGGCTCGCCGCAGACGGTCACCCCGGCGGCGCGCAGCTCGGCCACGGCGGCGTCCAGGTCGTCGACGTAGAGGGCGATGTGGTGGCCGCCGACGTCGCTGTTGCGCGGCGGGGCGGTCCGCCGCTCGGGCGCGTCGTAGTGGAACACCTCGAGGATCGTCTGGCCGCCGAGCCGGAAGAACCGGTTCTCCACCATGGTCGTGCGCGGGTGCACGTTCATGTGCTCGGCCATCCAGTCGCCCGCGTCGGCGAACGGGCCGAGCGAGTAGAGGTAGTCGCAGCCGAGCACGTCGACCAGGAACCGGGTCGCCTCGTCCAGATCCGGCACGGTGAAGCCGACGTGGTCGAGCCGGCGCAGCCCGGGCAGTCCCACCCGCGGCGCCTCCTCTCCCGAGATGTGGATCCAAAGGCGACTATCTCGCGGCGACCGCAATCGATGTCCAGGGCATCCGACCCTGGAAAATGGATCCCATCCGTGCGAGGCTCGCCCGGAGCGGCAGCAGGAGGATGCGATGAGCGAGCACCGCACGCCCGAGCTCGGCGCGCCCTGGACCGAGCTCGTCGTCACCGACGCCGACTGGGACGCCGCCGACCCGGAGCTGCTCTCGGCCATGTTCGGACAGCTGGTGCTGATCCGGGCGTTCGAGGAGTACGTGCTCACGCTGGCCGCCGGTGGGCTGGTGCACGGCCCGGCCCACTCCAGCATCGGCCAGGAGGGCGGCGCGGTCGGCTCCGTGCTCGCGCTCACCGCCGAGGACAAGGTCAACGGCTCGCACCGCGGGCACCACCAGTTCCTGGCCAAGGCCCTGCGCGTACGTGGCGCCCAAGGGCGTCGACCTCGTCGAGGGCGTGCCGTCGGACGTGCGCACGGTGCTGCTGCGCACGCTGGCCGAGATCTGCGGGCTCGCCCGCGGCTACGGCAACGGCCGCGGCGGCTCGATGCACCTGCAGTGGAAGGAAGCCGGCGCGATGGGCACCAACGCCATCGTCGGCGGCGGCGTGCCGCAGGCGGCCGGCTACGCCTGGTCGGCCCGGCAGGCCGGCACCTCCGCGGTCTCGGTCACCTACCTCGGCGACGGCGCCGCGAACATCGGGTCGACGCTGGAGAGCTTCAACCTGGCCGCGGCCTGGCGGCTGCCGGTCTGCTTCTTCGTCGAGAACAACCAGTACGCGGTGTCCACCACCGTCGCCGAGGCGACCGGCGAGCCGCGGCTGTCCGCCCGCGGCCCCGGCTTCGGCATCGCCAGCTGGCGGGTCGACGGCATGGACCCGCTCGCCGTGCACCTGGCGATGCGCGAGGCGGTCGAGCACATGCGCGCCGGCAACGGGCCGACCCTGATCGAGGCCGACACCTACCGGTTCTTCCACCAGAACGGACCCTTCCCGGGCAGCGCCTTCCGCTACCGCAGCAAGGAGGAGGAGGCGAGCTGGCGGGAGCGCGACCCGGTCCGGCAGATCGGCGACCAGCTGGTCCGGCGCGGGCTGCTCACCCGGGAGCGGGTCGAGCAGTCGGTGGCCGCGGCCGGCCGCCTGATGGCCGAGGTCGGTGACGAGCTGCTGGAGCCGCTGCCGGGCGGGAAGCCGGGCCAGCAGCAGGTCCGCCCGGCCGAGTGGCCCGACCCGTCGTTCGTGGACGTCGGCGTGCGCGGCGACCTGTCCGAGTTCGACGGCGCCCGCTACGGCGACGACTCGGTCGCGACGACCGACATGCCGTTCATCGACGCGGTCTCCGCGGTGATGAACCGGCGGATGGCCGAGGACGCCCGGATCGTGGTCATGGGCGAGGACGTGCACCGGCTCAACGGCGGCACCAACGGCGCCACCCGCGGGCTCAAGGCGACCTACCCGGACCGGGTGCTCGGCACCCCGATCAGCGAGAACGCGTTCACCGGGCTGGCCGGCGGGATCGCGCTGGACGGCCGGTTCCGACCGGTCGTCGAGCTGATGTACGCGGACTTCATGTGGGTCGCGGCCGACCAGCTGTTCAACCAGATCGGCAAGGCGCGGCACATGTTCGGCGGCACCAGCCCGGTGCCGTACGTGCTGCGCAGCAAGGTCGCGACCGGCACCGGCTACGGCTCGCAGCACTCGATGGACCCGGCCGGGATCTTCGCCACCCAGCCGGGCTGGCGGATCGTCGCCCCGTCCACCCCGTACGACTACGTCGGGCTGATGAACAGCGCGCTGCGCTGCGAGGACCCGGTGGTCGTGCTGGAGCACGTCGACCTCTACGGGTCGACCGGGCCCGGGCCGGTGGACGATCTCGACTACTGCCTGCCGGTGGGCCGCGCCGCGGTGCGGCGGGAGGGCAGCGCGCTCACCGTCGTCGCGTACCTGGCGATGGTGCCGGAGGCGCTGGCCGCGGTCGAGGAGGCCGGCATCGACGCCGAGGTGATCGACCTGCGCTGGCTCGACCGGGCCAGCCTCGACTGGGACACCCTCGGCGCCAGCATCCGCAAGACCAACCGGGTGCTCATCGTGGAGCAGGGACCGGTCGGCACCTCGTACGGCGGGTGGCTGGCCGACGAGATCGGCCGCCGGCTGTTCGACTGGCTGGACCGGCCGATCGACCGGGTCACCGGCGGCGAGGCCTCGCCGAGCATCAGCAAGGTGCTGGAGCGGGCCGCGATCGCCAAGCGCGAGGAGATCGCCGCCCGGCTCGCCGAGATCCGGCGCGAGATCGAGGGGGCCTGAGATGGCCCGGCTGCTGCGGATGCCCGAGGTCGCGGCGAACACGCTCGAGGCGACGCTGTCCGAGTGGTTGCTGGCCGAGCAGGCCGAGTTCGCCGACGGGGACGCGATCGCCACGGTGGAGACCGACAAGGCGGCGGTCGAGGTGCCGGTGGAGGGGGCCGGCGTGCTGGTCCGGACGCTGGTCGGTCCGGGTACGACGGTCGCGGTCGGCGCGCCGGTGGCGCTGATCGCGGCTCCCGGCGAGACCGTCGCCGACGTCGACGCGACCCTGGCCGAGCTGGGCGGGACGAGCGCACCGGCCACTGTGGACGATCCGGACGCGCCGGTGCAGCTGGCCGGTCAGACGCCGCCGACCGAGGTGAGCGGGCCGCCGGACCGCCGGCCGAGCCGCCGAACGGAACGCCGGACGCGCAGGCCGATCGACACCGGAACGCCGGAACGGGGCGCCGCCGCGGATCATGTCCAGCCCGCTGGCGCGCCGGCTGGTCCGCGAGCACGGGCTGCGGCTGGAGGACCTCACCGGCACCGGGCCGGGCGGGCGGATCGTCCGCGACGACGTCCGGCGGGCCGTCGCCGCCCGCGAGCGGGCAACCGTGAGCCCGCCTGCGCCCGACGCCCAGCCGGACCGTCCACAGCGGACGCGAAGAGTGGGAGGACGTGCCGCACACCAGGATGCGGCGAGCCATCGCCACCCGGCTCGCGGAGAGCAACCGCGAGGCGCCGCACTTCGCGATCCGCGGCACCGCCCGCGTCGACAGCCTGCTGGCACTGCGGGCGCAGCTGAACGCCGGCGACGGCCAGCGGGTCACGGTCAACGACCTCGTCGTCGCCGCGGTCGCCCGCACCCACGCCCGGCTGCCGGAGATGAACGTCATCTGGACCCCGGACGCGGTCCGCCGGTATGCGGCGGTGGACGTCGGGATCGCGGTCGCCACCGACCGCGGCCTGGTCACGCCGGTGCTGCGGGGGGTGGAGACCCGGACGGTGTCCTCGATCGCCCGCGACGCCGCCGACCTGACCGGGCGGGCCAGGGCCGGCGCGCTGCGGCAGGACGAGCTGGAGGGCGGCACGATCACCGTGTCGAACCTCGGCGGCTACGGCACCGAGGAGTTCACCGCCGTGCTCAACCCGCCGCAGGCGGCGATCCTCGCGGTCGGCGCGGCCCGCAAGCAGGCCGTGGTCGACGGCGACACGCTCGCGGTGGCGACCGTGCTGAAGGTGACGCTCACCGTGGACCATCGCCCGGTCGACGGGGCGTTGGCGGCCCGCTGGATGGCCGCGTTCATCGCTCTGCTGGAAGACCCGCTGCGCATTCTGGCCTGATCCCGCGAGGAGCACCCATGGCTGACGCCGCCGTCGAGACCGCCCTGGCCCACTGGGGCCCGCGCCTGATCCAGAACGGCGTCGACTACAACGACATGCTCGCCACGATCGCCCGGATCGACACCTGGGACCGGTGGTTGCCGGAGTGGAGCCGCACCGCCGACGAGCAGGCCGAGTTCGCCGCCGAGGCGGACGCGGCCGGGCACCGGCTCACCGCCGGGCAGGCGTGGCGGCGGGCGTCGGTCAACCGGCACTTCGGCAAGTTCGTCTGGATGGTCGACCTCGACCTGGCCCGGGAGGCCACGCTGCGCTCGGTCGAGGAGACCCGCACCGCGCTGGCCCGGCTCGACCCGACCGCCGAGCGGCTGGAGGTCGCGATCCCCGGCGGCACCGCGCACGCGAACCTGCGCCGGCCGGCCGGAGCGGCCCGCCCGCCGTACGTGGTGCTGATCCCGGGGCTGGACTCGACCAAGGAGGAGTTCTTCTTCTTCGAGCAGTCCTTCCTCGACCGCGGGCTGGCCACCGTCTCGCTGGACGGCCCGGGGCAGGGCGAGACCGGGCTGGCCGTGCCGATCCGGCCGGACTACGAGACCGCGGTGAGCCCGCTGCTCGACCTGCTGGCCGGCCGGGCCGACCTCGACCACGACCGGGCCGGCGTCGCCGGGGTCAGCCTCGGCGGCTACTACGCGCCCCGGGTGGCGGCGTTCGAGCCGCGCGTCAAGGCGGTGGCCGGGATCAGCGGGCCGTTCTGCTTCGGTGACATGTGGGCCGACCTGCCGCCGATGACCAGGGCCACGTTCGTGGTGAAGTCCGGTGCCCGGGACGACGCCGAGGGCCACCGGATCGCGTCCACTCTGGACCTGGCCGGGGTCTGCGACCGGATCAAGATCCCGGCCCTGTACGTGACCGGGGTGAGGGACCGGCTCATCCCGTGGCGGCAGACCGAGCGGCAGGCGGCCGAGACGCCGGACGGCACGTTCGTCAACTTCCCGGACGGCAACCACGGCGTGTCCAACCTGCCGTCCAAGGCCCGGCCGATGATCGCCGACTGGATGGCCGATCAACTCATCAGGTAGGCCGACTCAGGCCCGCGCCAGCAGCGCGCGCAGGGCGGCGTCGGTGCCGGCGACGACGTCGGCCGGGTCCACTGTGGTCAGTCGACCGGCCTGCTTGACGATCCGGCCGTCCACCACGACCGTGTCGACGTTGGCCGCGCCGGCGGCCAGGGCGAGCGTGTTCGTCGGGTCGGTGAACGGTGCGGTGCCGACGTGGTCGACCCGGACCAGGATCAGGTCGGCTCGCTTGCCCGGGGTGAGCGAGCCGGTGACGCCGCCGAGCCCGAGCGACCGGGCGGCGTCCACTGTGGACAGCTCCAGCATCCGCCTGGTGCCGACGGCGAGCTCGTGCTCGGCGCCCGCCCGCAGCAGCCCGGTGGCGAGCCGGATCGCCGACCAGAGGTCGGCGGTGCCGGTCAGGGACAGCGTGTCGACCGAGAGCGTCACCAGCACGCCGCTGTCGAGCAGCTCCTTCACCGGCGGCACCCCGTAGCCGATGAGCAGCTCCGACCACGGGCTCAGGCTGACCGACGCGCCGCTGTCCCGGACCGCCGCGCGCTCGCCGGCGGTCGTGTAGAGCGCGTGGATCAACTGCGTGTGCGGGCCGAGCATCGACTCGGCCGCGAGCCGCTCGATCATCCGCAGCTCGCCCTGGGCCCGGGTCGAGTTCGCGTGGTAGCTGACCGGCAGGCCGAGCGAGCGGGCCGCCTCGTACTCCGGCCGGAAGACCGACTCCTCGGTCGCACCCGGCGGGCGGCCGGCCAGGCCGAGGTGCATCAGCGGCAGCCGGGACCCGTCGAACCAGTCGGCGGCGACCCGGGCCAGGTCGGCCAGGTCGGTGGTCCGGTCGGCCGGGTGGCCCTGCCCGGTCCCGTACGAGAACCGCCCGCGCAGGCCGATCTCCCGGTGCGCCGCCAGCATCGCGTCGGCGTGCTCGGGGGAGCGGAGGTTGTGGGCCCAGTCGTGCACGGTCGTGATGCCGGTGTTGACCGCGTCGACCAGGCCGAGCCGGACCCCGTGGTAGAGGTCGTCCGGCCGGCAGCGCAGCCCGTTGGCCACGTTGAGCGCGAAGTAGGCCGTCTCCGGCGACGAGCTCGACATCGACCGGAACAGCGTGGTCCACAGGTGCCAGTGGGTGTCGACCAGCCCGGGCATGACGACCGTGCCGGCGGCGTCGATGCGCGGGCAGTCCGGGTCCAGCCCGGGCCCGACCGCGACGATCGCGCCGTCCCGGACGTGCACGTCGCCGCCGGCGAGGTCGCCCAGCGCGGGATCCATCGTCAGCACGTAGCCGCCGTGCACCAGGAACTCGTTCACGACTTACGTATACCGGTCAACCGGGACAACCTCGCGGAAGGGTCTGTCTTTGCCGTCGCAACTTGGCATCATGTGACCCGTGCCGATCTCCCGAGGAGCGGACCGGGCAACGACGCCTCTGCTGGCGCCGCTGCGCCGGCACGATCCGGCGCAGGTCGGGCCGTACCTTCTGCTCGGGCGGCTCGGTGCCGGCGCGATGGGCCGGGTCTACCTCGGGCGGTCGCCGGCCGGCCGGCTGGTAGCGGTCAAGACGATCCGCGACGACTACGCCGAGGAGCCCGACTTCCGGGACCGGTTCGCGCACGAGGTCGCCGCGGCCCGGCGGGTCAGCGGCGTGTTCACCGCGGCAGTGGTCGCCGCCGACCCGGAGGCGGAGGTGCCCTGGCTGGCCACCGCGTACGTGCCGGCGCCGTCGCTGTCCCGGCTGGTCGAGACCTGCGGGCCGCTGCCGGTGCCGGCGGTGCGCTGGCTGGCCGCCGGCTGCGCGGAGGCGCTGGAGTCCATCCACGCGGCCGGGCTGGTGCACCGCGACCTCAAGCCGTCGAACGTGCTGGTCTCGCTGGACGGGCCGCAGGTGATCGACTTCGGGGTGGCCCGGGCGGTCGAGCGGATCCAGCTCACCGCGACCCGGGAGGCGCTCGGCACGCCTGCCTATATGGCGCCGGAGCAGGCCAGGGAGGCCCGCAGCACCGGCCCGGCCAGCGACGTGTTCTCGCTCGGCTCGACCCTGCTGTACGCGGCCACGGGACACGCGCCGTACCAGGGCGAGACGACCGTGGACGTGCTCGTCCGGCTCGCCACCGAGCCGCCGGACCTGGCCGGGTTGCCGGCCGAGCTGGCCGACCCGCTGCAGCGCTGCCTCGACCGCGACCCGGACCGCCGGCCGACGCCGGCGCAGCTTGTCGCCGGGATCGCGGCGACGATGCGGTTCGAGGGCAACGACGGGTCGCGGTCGCTGCCGCCCCGGGCGGTGGCGCTGATCGAGGACCACCGCCGACGGCCGCTGCCCGCCGAGCCGGTGGAGGGCCCGGTTGCGGGGAGTGACCATCCGTCCCTGCCGGGGCGGGAGCCGGAGGACACGGTCGGGTCAAGGGCCGGCGAGCAGCACCCGTCGTTCCCGCCGGCCGCGCAGCTGCCCGGCCCGCAGGGCGGCGAGCACACCGGGGGCGCCCACCGGGCCGACCCCGCGCGGCGCGTGACCCACCGGCTCGCGATCGTGCTCGCCTGCCTGGCCGCGATCGTGCTGGTCGGCGGCGGGCTGGAAATCGGCTCCCGGCTCGGGAACGACAGCGGTGGCACCGCCCAGCAGCAGGTCGATCCGGGCCGGCCGCCCGGCGGTGCGCCGGGCGGGGCGCCACCGGCTCCGCCGCCCGGCGACCCGGCCACCAAGCCGAACGTCAGCGTCAACCAGCCGTTCGGTGACTCGCGGACGACGTTCGTCGTCTCGGGTCGCGGCTGGGGGTCCGGCACGACGGTCACCCTGACTCTGGACGGCCACCCGGTCGTGCCGAAGGCTCCGGCCACCGACAAGCAGGGTGCCTTCAACTACACGCTGAACCAGGGGCGGGAGATGTTCCCGGCCGGGCTGCCGGCCGGCCGGCACACCGTGCAGGCGACCGGCACCGGCGGGCAGAAGGCGGTCGCCAGCTTCGACGTTGGCTGATCAGCGCTCCCACCACAGGTCCTCCTGCCGGGTGCACCAGTCCGGGTCCTCCAGGCGGGCCAGGTCGGCCGGGGTGATGACCGCGTGCTCCAGCAGCACCGAGGCCACCACCTCGTCCGAGAGCCGCACCCCGCGCGCCGCCAGCCCGCGCTCGGTGATCTTCTGCCGCAGAGCCTTGACGTGCTCGCCGACCCGGGCCGAGAGCCGGTCCCGGAACGCCGGGTCGGTGTCGAACCGCTCCAGCTCGTAGTGCGCGTCGGTGACGACCAGCGCCTCCCGGGCGATCTCCGGCGTCCGTGGCAGCGGCGTGCGCCGGGTCGGGTCGACCAGCCACGGCCGGCACCACAGCAGCGCGACCAGGAACAGCTTGGTGTCCGGGTCGAGCCGCAGCGGCAGCACGGTCTCGTCTCCGGCCGACTCCAGCTCGGGCAGCGTGTCGGCGCCGCCGAGCACGGACACCCGCAGCGGCACGCCGTCGTCGAGCATCGCCTGCGAGCCGACCGCCACGGTGCCGGCGCGGACGAACCAGCCGCCGGCCGGCTCGTCGCCCTTCTCCAGCCGGGGCAGCCGGATCCGGTAGCCGTCGCCGACCGCGTACAGCGCGTGCGACCGGCTGATGTTCATGATCAGCACCCGCCGGCCAGCCCGGCGATCACCCCGGCCCGGCGGGACAGCCCGCGGCCGGCCACCACCACGAGGTCGACGTCCGG
Organism: uncultured Actinomycetota bacterium; assembly: GCA_963770145.1. Classification (GTDB taxonomy): domain Bacteria; phylum Actinomycetota; class Actinomycetes; order Mycobacteriales; family CADCTP01; genus CADCTP01. The sequence goes on from CAVYOJ010000016.1 coordinate 686,668, forward strand.
CCCGCGGCCGAACACGAGCCGGCCGCCGGCCGGCACGTCGACCAGATCGCCGGAGCCGGTGCTGACCCGCACCGCCACCCGCCCGTTCAGCTCCACCGCACCGCCACCCACGAGGGTCGACGACCGCTGCGGCGCCGATCGTAGCGGCATCGTTGCGGACGCAAATCCCTACCCCCGGATCCGGGGGTAGGCGTACCGGCCGGAAATTGGTCTTCTGGACACGCCCGCGGCGAGACCGGGATCTCGGCGCGTGGACGGGGCGGCGGCGCTGGCCCGGGGGTGCCGGCAACGCACCCTCTGGGCCGACGGCCATGCGGGGGGCCGCCGCCCCAACCGACTGCGAGTCACGGCTCAGCCGAACGTGAACGAGTACGCCGACAGGCCAGGGGACAGGTTCACCTGCAGCACCCCGCTCTCCTGCTGGTCGCGCCGCAGGATGGGGTAGATGTTCGGTGCTCCGGAGACCCGGTAGCGGGTCGTCACCCCGTCGACGGTGACCGTGAGCGTGCCGGTGCCGCCGACGTCGAGGTAGACGTCGTCGGCGAGGAAGTTCAGCGCGATACCGGCGTCCTTGCCGGCCGTGATCGACTCGCCGGTCACCGACCAGGTCCCGGTCAGCGCGAAGTAGCCCGGGTCGACGTTGCGCGGGTAGTGGTAGGTGTGCGTGCCGTTCCCGAGCGGCGCGTCGTTGTTCTCGTAGTACTGCGCGCGGGCCGAGCCCAGATACGTCTCCGGCGACTGGTCGGCGGTCGGCGTCCGGTCCGGCACGGTGGTCTCGCCCGGCAGCGCCTGCCCCGGGTGGGCGGCGTCGAGCAGCTGCCGGATCAGCTGTTCGGTCTGCCCGTACTGGCCTTCGCCGACCGAGGTGAACCGGACCGTGCCGGACGCGTCGATGAGGTAGTCCGCCGGCCAGGAGTCGTTGCCGTAGTTGTTCCAGGTCGCGTAGTCGTTGTCGAGCGCGACCGGATACTGGATGCCGAGCCGCTTCGCGCCGGCGGCGACGTTCGAGGGCACGTGCTCGAAGGCGTACTCGGGGGTGTGCACCCCGATCACCTCGAACCCGGCCGCCCGGTACGTCGCGTACCAGGCGTTGACGTGCGCGATGGCCCGCTGGCAGTTGATGCACGAGTACGCCCAGAAGTCGACCAGCACGACCTTGCCGTGCAGCGCGGACAGGTCCAGCCCGCCGTCGCCCGGCGTGTTCAGCCAGCCGGACAGGCCGGCCAGCGGCGGCGCGGTGCCGCAGTCGCGCAGCCGCGGCGCGCTGGAGCCGGCGTCCTGCTCGCAGGAGGCCAGCGCCGCGCTCGGGCCGCCGGTCGAGCCGAGCGCCGGGCCGGTGCCGAGGTCCTTGTTCAGCGCGGCGGTGTAGTCCGGCACCGCCCGCTGGATCGCGTCGGTCACGTTGAAGGTCAGCGCGACGGCCAGGCCGATCACCACGACCCCGGCGCCGACCCGGATCGCGGTCTGCCGCCGGCGGAACGCCTGCAGCCGCTCGGCCAGCCGGCGTCCGGCCAGCGCGAAGCCCAGCAGCGGCAGCGCGGTGCCGATCGCGAACGCGACGGTGAGCACCACGGTCTCCGCCCCGATCCGGCCGGTGGCGCCGGCGACCGTGATCGCGGCCAGCACCGGGCCGGCGCACGGGACGTACACCGCGCCGAGGGCGAGGCCGAGCACGAACGAGCCGCGGTCGGTGCCGGCGGACCGGCGCGGGATCCGCGCGAACGGCCGTTCCAGCAGCCGCTCCACCGGCGGCGCGATCATCCCGATGCCGAGCAGCACCAGCAGCACCAGCCCGGCCCAGCGGATCGCGTCCTGCGGCACCGGCAGCGCCGCCAGCACCAGCGCGCCGAGCAGCGTGACCAGGCTGAAGCTCAGCGCCAGCCCGGCCACCACCAGGTACGGCCGGCGGCCGTCCGCGGGCGGCGGCTCCGGCTCGGCCAGCGCCACTCCGCCGGCGGTGACCCGCCGGCGCTGCGCCCGCTCGGGTCGGGCCGCCTGCGCGCCGCCGGACAGGAACACCACCGGCAGCACCGGCAGCACGCACGGGGAGATACCCGTGATCACGCCGCCGACCAGGCCGATCAGCGCGAGCGTCAGCACCGCGGGTCCCCCAGGAGCTCGTCGTACCCCACGCCGGACGGTACGGACGCGGGCCGCCACCGGATCACCCGGCCCCGCGTTCGTCAGCTTCCCGCAAGGCAGTCGACCCGGATGCCGCAAGCAATGCCCTCGTCCGCTACGCGGACGGATCCGGGTCCGCATCGATGATGCGCGCGGTCGTCAGGGCCCCTCTGACGCGGGTCAACGCGCGCGGCGCGGCTGGGTTCGAACCAGCGGCTCACCTGCAGGATGCCTGTCCGGCCGGGACGCGCGGCTCAGGGTGCAGTGTGGCTCTGGCCGAGTCGGCCTCCGCCTCCCTTCGGACCCCTAGGGTCTGACGTCCTGCCGGCGGCGTGGCACGAAGCAGGCGGGCGGCAGGGCCAGGGCGGCGGCTGCGCTGCGGTTGCGGACCCGGTGCGGTTGAAGATGTTCTCCAGGTGTTTGCGTACGGTCGCCACGCGATGAACAGTGTTCCGGCGATCTCGGCGTTGCTGTATCCCCTGGATACGAGTCGGAGGATTTCCCGTCACCGCCCGGTCAGGTGCGGCACTCATCTTGACAGTTGGCAAGGATGGCGAGGACTGTCACAGAGGCCGCCTGATTATTCATGGCCGGCCACGACGGGGGCATCGTTATGAAGCGATTCTGGCTATTAGTCCCGCTTGCGGCGTTCGGTTTGGTCTTGCCTGCTGGGACCGGGGCCAGCGCCGCGACAGTCGTCGCTTGAGTGTAGGTCGGGGCGCGGCGGCTCGGCGATAGTCGATTGGAGTGTGAGGCAGGTCCACGGCGATCCGAAGGGATAAATCAATGTCCATTCGAAGAGTTTCCCATGTCGTCGTCGCGATTGTCGCCGGTGGGGGGCTGCTTCTGTTCGGCGCGGCCCCGGCATCGGCTGGGGTGGTGGGAGGCGGTGGGAAGCCGAGTCCGCGAGAGTTCGTGGAGTCGGGGCTTCCGTTTACGTACGAGGCCGGAACGGCGTGCGACTTCGCTGTCACGCTGTCCGAGGTTGTCAACAACGTGTTCGCACGGACGTTCCCGAACGGGAATGTACTCCTCACAGGTCGATTCGTCATAGGCGTCACCAACGACGAGACGGGCCAGAGTGTGGTGCGCAACATTTCCGGGCCTGTGCTCCTGACCACCGGGCCCAACGGTGAGCAAGTCACCGTCCTCAGCGGTGTCGGCTTGTCTGCCGTGTTCGAGGGCCACGACGCGACCGGTCAAGTAGGCTCGGGTTTGTTCATTTTCCATGGACCCACGGTCTTCACCGGGGGCCAGCTCATCAGCGTGTCCGGCAGCTTCGAGAACCTCTGCGACCCGCTCGCCGGATGAACTGTCGCCGTTGCCGGCGACCGGTTCGATCCCACGGCCGCCGGCACGCGCTTGGCGTCCTGCACAGCCGGGTGTCGGCGCGCGGGCTTCTTCCGCTCCCACTGGAATGCGGGTCCTTGGTCTCGGCTTTGGCGTCTGGCTCCTGGTCAAGGGCGTGAACGGACTGTAGGCGCAGCGCGATGATCCTGGGCGTCTGGTTTGGACTATGGCTAACACCGGGCGGAAACACAGAGAGGAAAGGGGAGGCAGGTCGATGGCCTCGAGGTCGAGGATCCCGCACCCAAGCGTTGACCAGCGGCGGGCCCGAGGCCAGGAGGCGCGCAATCGGTCGCCGCTGTCCAAACATGGACGATGGGCCGCGGTCGCCGAGCGCCCCGACCCGGTCAGATTGCTCGAGGAGCAGGACGCCGCCCGTGAGCCCGACCTAGTGCCCGTCCGATACGGACGGATGCTGGTCTCGCCGTTCACCTTCTACCGAGGTGCGGCGAAGCTCATGGCCGCCGACCTCGACGGCACGCCAACAGCTGGTCTGAACGTCCAGCTCTGCGGCGACGCGCACTTGTCAAACTTCGGCCTGTTCGCCTCGCCCGAGCGGCGGCTGCTGTTCGACCTCAACGACTTCGACGAGACCCTCCCCGGTCCGTTCGAGTACGACGTCAAGCGGCTGGCGGCCAGCCTCACGGTCGCCGCCCGCAACAACGGCTTCACCAAGGCCGACACGCGGGCGGTGACACGCGCGTCGGTGACCGCCTACCGGAAGGCGATGGCCCGCTTCGCCACCAGGGGCACGATGGATATCTGGTATGCCCACCTGGCCGAGGATAAGGTCTCGCAGGTGCTACAGGATGCCGCTGCCGAGGCCCAGAAGACCAAGAAGGGAGCCAAGGCGGCCAAGCGGGTGGGGAAGATCGCCCGCAAGGAGGCCGCGAAGGCCCGGACGCGCGACAGCCTGCAGGCGCTGTCGAAGCTCGCCGAGCTGGTCTCGGGCCACTACCGGATCGTCAGCCAGCACCCGATCATCGTTCCGGCGCGGGACCTGGAAGCCACCTACGGCATCCCCCCCGACCGGATGGAGCGCCTGCTACGCGAGCAGTTCCGCGCCTACCGGGCCACGCTCCGCGATGATCACCGCCAGCTGCTGGAGCGGTTCAGCCCGTCGACATGGCCCGCAAGGTCGTGGGCGTCGGCAGCGTCGGCACCCTGGCCTACATTGTCCTGCTCCAGGGCCGCGATCAGGACGACCCGCTGTTCCTGCAGCTCAAGGAGGCAACCGCGTCGGTCCTGGAGGACCACCTCCCGGCCAGCCGGTACCGGCAGCATGGGCAGCGGGTAGTCGCCGGCCAGCGGCTGATGCAGGCCGCCAGCGACATCTACCTGGGCTGGACCAAAGCCAGGCTCCCCGACACCCACCACTTCTACTGGCGCCAGCTGCGCGACATGAAGGGCTCGGTCGACGTCGAGACGATGGCGCCCACCACCCTCGCCTTCTACGCCCGCGCCTGCGGGTGGACCCTTGCGCGGGCCCACGCCCGGTCGGGGGATCCGATCGCGATCGCTGCCTACCTGGGTGAGGGCGACCAGTTCGACCGGGCGATCACCAATTTCGCTGGCCGCTACGCCGACCAGAACGAGCAGGACTACCGAGCGTTCGTCGAGGCGGTCCGGTCCCGGAGACTACAGGCGCTCCAAGGCGTCTAGACCGGCTTCAGTTGATGCACGGCGCCCCGGGGTCTGCCGGAGTGGCTACCGGCTGTCACATCCGCGGCGCGGCGGCCCGGTGCGGAGGCTCGCGAGCGCGCTTCCCCCAGCGGAGGAGCTTGAACGCCTTGGCCAGCTGCACCGCGAGCAACCCCACCCCGCCGGACGTTCGGGGTCGCGGCAGCGGCGGGCGAAGGATCGGTCGCGGCGACGGAGTCACCCGGTACCTGACTAAGCTTCGTGACGCCGACTCCCGTTTGTGAACGGACGGGACATTTCGGTGGTACAGCAGGCGACGAGTGCTGTCCTCGGCGTCCGCCGAGGGCAGCGCGGGCATCTTGCGCGCGTCGCGGATTGCCGCGGCGAGCGCCGAGCAGGGTGTGGCGCGGATCCGGCGAGTTGGTCTGTCCGAGGGACGACCCGCCAGGCCCGTGTCCACGCATCGTCACCACTGACATGATGGTCGAACGCGCAACGTCGCGCTCGTCCGCCCTGCACGCCGAGGAGGCTGAGCATGCAGCGAGGAAGCCCGCCACTCGGCTACGTCGGATGGCTGCGGCGCACGCGGCGACTGGCCGGATGGCTCAATCCTGTGCTCGCGTCGCCGGCGGCGCCGGCGGAGTCCCTCGCTGCTGTGAACGCGCTCGCGCCGTCGCTCATGCCGCGCACGGCGCGGCTGGAGGGCATCGTGATCGGGTGCAGCGTTCTCGGAGCCCGTGCGGTGACCAGCGCCGTGGAGAGCCTCGCTCGCGCGGCCGCGCCGGCCGACGCCACGCTGCGTCGGCAGCTCCTGGTCCGCGGACTCATCGGAGTCGGGGGCGCCGCTCTGGCGCGTATACCCGAGCGGGACGGCCAGCACGTGTCGATCGCGGCCGCACGGTCCGCCGGTGTGCTGGTTCAGGCCGGCGCCGCCGGCGGCGTGGTACATGAGTTCGGCCGGTGGCTACAGCGGCGTGATCCGCGCCAGCACCCGGTCCGGCAGGCGGTGGTCGGCGCAGCCAGCGCCACGCTGGTGTTGTACCAGGCGCGCCGCCAGCGCCCACAGGATCGCGTGGCTCGGCCGGCGACCGCGCTCGAAACGTCGGCAACCGCGGCGGCCGTCACGGCGGCCGGAACGACCGTCGGGCGGAGCTTCGTGCGCACCGGACTGGCGCTGGAGGCCTACCTCGGCCCGGGACGGTCGAAGCAGCTGCTGGCCCGTCTGGTCAACACCGGCGCGTGGGCCGCCGTGGCGACCGCGGCGTACCTCGCCGGCGTTGCCTACGTCGGGCGGAACAACCAGCGGCTGGAGCCCGGATACGCGACGCCGCCGGACAGCCCGCTGCTGTCGGGTAGCTCTGCAAGCCTGCTGCCGTTCAGCGATCTCGGCCAGGAGGGGCGCCGGTTCGTCACGGACGTGGTCACGCCGGACCTGATCGAGGAGGTCATGGGTGAACCGGCGCTGATGCATCCGATCCGTACGTACGTCGGGTTCAACAGCGAGCCGCTCTACCAGGCCGGCCGCGCCGAGCTGGCCTTGGCCGAGCTGGCCCGCACTGGCGCGTTCGAACGCTCGCACCTGCTGCTTGTCTCGCCGACCGGCACCGGCTGGGTAGACCAGACCATGATCGAGGCCGCCGAGTTGCTGACCCGTGGGGACATCGCCACCTGCTGCATCCAATACGCCCGGTACCCCTCGTTCCTCTCCGTGCAGAAGGTCGCGCTCGGCCGCGGCCAGTTCCGCTTGTTGCTCTGGGGCGTCAAGCAGCGGCTGGAGGAGCGCCCGCCGGAGCGGCGCCCCCGCGTGCTGGTCTTCGGCGAGAGCATGGGCGCGTGGACCAGCTCGGACGTGCTGATGTATCACGGCATCGACGGCTTCGACCACTACGGCATCGAGCGCGCGCTGTGGGTGGGCCTGCCGTGGCTGTCGAAATGGTCCCGCAGCGGCATGGCGCGGGGATCGAGCACGCTGGTCCCGCCGAAGACGGTCCGCGTGTTCGACCGTCACGAGCAGCTGGCCGAGCTCAGCGCCGAGGATAGGGCGCGGCTGCGGGCGATCGTGCTGTCCCACGACAACGACCCGATTGCCGTGCTGGGTCCCGACATCATCGTGCAGCGGCCGGCCTGGCTCGCGCACGGCGACCGCGGGCGTGGCGTGCCGTCCGGGATGAGCTGGATGCCGCTGATCACGTTCATCCAGACCGCGACCGACGCGTTCGTCTCCATGCTGGCGGTTCCGGGCGAGTTCCGCTCCGATGGCCACGACTACCGCGCCGACATGGCGGGCTTCGTCCGTAGCGCCTACGGATTCCCCGCCGCGACCGATGAGCAGCTCGCCCGGATCCAGGAGGTCCTGCGGGAGCGGGAGCGGGAACGGGCCGTGCGGATCCGGAGCGGGATGGTCGCGTCCGTCACCGCCCGCCGAGCCGAGGGGCCGGAGATGCAGGCGGGCGTGCCGATCCGCAGGCAGCGCCTGCCCGGCGCGCGCTGGGTGCGCCGGCGCGAGGTCAAGCCACATCCGGCCCTGGCCGCTACGCCCGCAAGGTGACCAGCTCCCGCTCCGTCTCGAACTCCGCCGCGAACGACACGTCCGCGGTCAGGCGCAGCACCTTGAACTGGCCGTCGGCGCGCTGGCCGCTCTCCACCATGCGGCGGCGGTAGCGGTCGAACTCGCCGAGCTTCACCACGCGGATGACCGGCGGGCCGTAGCGCAACGACTTGCGCTTGGTCTCGTACTCGCTGTTCTGCCGGCCGAGGCCGCGTCCAGCCTGTCCACCATGGACGGTTCGGCGATGTCCTCGTCGAACTCGATGAGGAACACCAGACGCGGCGCCCTGCCGTCGACGAGTTCGGCCACCGCCGCGATGAAGTGGTACCTGCCCCGGTTCGCCGCGAGTGCCTCCTCGACGGCGGCGATGACCTGGACCTCGTAGAGCTTCTCGCCGGTGAACGAGACGACGCCCTTGCCCTTCTGAACGAAGCGGACCAGCGGCGTCCGGTTGTGCAGCCCGGTCACTTCGACGATGTCGTTCATGTCGTAGCGGTAGAGACCCGAGATGTTGGTGACGTAGACGAAGTAACGCTTCCCCACTTCCAGGTCCTCGACGGAGAGCAGGCTGCGCGGGTCGGGCGGGCTGTCGTCGTCGGCCGGGTGGAACTCCAGCAGGTTGGTGCCGACCGCCAGCACGCCGGAGTCGCCCTCGTCGGTCATCGGCACGGATCCGCGCAGCTCGGTGGCGTAGTACCCGAGGTCGCGGATCGGCGGGACGCTGCGGGAAGTAGCGTGTCGAAGTTGGTCGAGGTAGGCGCCGACCGTGCCGCCCTTCCAGCAGCCGATCGCGGCGAGGTTCGGCCACGCCAGCCCCGGCCGCAGGATTCCGCCGCCGGCCGCGGCCGCCCGTTCAAGGTGGGTGGCGCGGGCCGCGTCCGGCCGCAGCCGCAGCGAGCCGCGGATCTTCGTCGGGCACGGCGAACTCGCGCGACAGCTGCCCGTCGCGGACATCCCGGATGATCGACTCGGTGTGCCTGCCGAGCCGGTCGGCCAGCAGGACGACCGTGCTGGGGTTGACCGTCGCGATGAGGCTGATGTTCTGCCCGGCGGCCAGCCGCAGCAGCGTGTAGTACTTGGCCTCGTAGTCGTCGATGGTGAAGACCTGGTACGGCGAGGTGTACATCGACCGCACGGGCGGCGGCACAGTGCGGTAGGCGTGCCCGGACTCGGCTCCGATCGGCACCCCGCTGGGCGCATGCGACTCGATCTCCGGGCTGACCACGCTGAGGATCCGCCCGCCGACGATGCCCGGATGGTCCCGGTACAGGCCGCACAGCCACAGCCAGGTGAGTCGGGACTTGGCCTCTTTGCCCTCGCGGGTCATCGGGATGTACTTGGACGCCCCGGTCGTCCCGCTCGTGGTCGTGAACAGCACCGGCGGATGCGTCGGTGAGCTGGTTGGGTTCGCCGTTCATCGCGCTGGTGATGTACGGCTCGAGGTCCTCGTAGGTGCGCGAGCGGAACCCGATCCTGGTACTGCTGGAACGACGTGATGCCGGCGAACCCGTGCCGCCGCCCGAACGCGGTGTCGGCGTTGGTCCGCAGGATCTCCCGGAGCAGGCGATCCTGCGACTGTCACCGGGGCACGCGGTCACCGGCGGCGAACCTCCGCAGCGTCGATGGCGCCCTCGTCCACAGCAACAGCCGTCCTACCCGTGACATGTCGTCGCCCCCTTCGCTCGAGCTACGCGATGCTGGACCGTGTCCGACCGCCCATCGCCGGAGAATCGCTTCGTCGACCGTCGACCCCGAGGCCGGGGCCCGCCGGGCGGCGCGGCGCGCGGCCGCCGAAGCGGAACTGCACCGATCGGGAGTCGCGGGATCCTCGCGAAGCAGGTGGGTTCCGAAGCAGCCCTCGGCGTAGCGGACGCCGGGGTCGGCGGCGGCCAAGCGCCGACAGCAACGCGACGTGCGCCGCGGACAGCAGCGACGACTCGCCGACCTGGCACCCGACCTGGAGCACCAGGCCGGCGTCGAGGGCCTCCCGGGCACCGGGCGGCCGCGGCGACCAGGCCGCCGCACTTGGAGATCCGCACGTTGACGGCGGTACAGGCGCGGTGGCTGATCAGCGTCCGCAGCGAGTCCCGGTCGGTGAAACCCTCGTCGACGATGATCCCGGCGCCGGACTCGCGCAGTGAGCCGGGCCAGCCCGGCGACGTCCGCGGCGGCGATCGGCTGCTCGATGGAACTCGATGCCGAGCCCGCGCAACTCGCCGGATGACCGACAGCGCCTGTCGACGTCCCAGGCCATGTTCGCGTCGACCCGCAGGTCGACGCGGCGGCCGAGCGCGCGCCGGGCGGTCCGCGCATCGCCGACCGCGGCCTCGTCGCCGAGCTTGAGCTTGACCTGGGGGAAGCCGATACGCCCGCAGCTTCAGCAGCGATCTCACGGCCGGCCAGCCGCGCCCGGCCGACGCGACGCCGCTGTACGCGGGTCGCGCGCGGTCGGGGCCGGGCCACACCGGCCTCGCCGGTCGGACCGACCGACCGCATCGAGCAGCGCTAGATCGACCGCGCACCAGGCCGACGGTCTGCGGGATGTCCGGCGCGACCCAGTCGGCGGGCGCCTTGCCGTCGCACTTCTCCAGGAACGCGATGACGTCCCGCAGAGCCGCGAACTCCCGCCCGAGCAGGCCGGCAGGATCGCGTCGCGGAGCAGCGCGAACGCCTCGTCGCGGCGCTCGCCCGGACACGTAGCTGCGGGGCAGGCACTCGCCCCAGCCGATGCGCGCCGTCGTCCAGCGTCACCCGGAGGAACAGGCTGTCGGACGTCCTCCGCGCGGCGGCGGCGTGCTTGAAGGCGATCACGAACGGCAGGTCCACCGCAAACAGGTCGAGCCCGGTCACCGCCGGCATCACGGACCTGCCAACGCGCGCGCTGACAGCCAGGCGCGCAGGAACCGTCGAGGTATCGGCCGCGGTTCGGCTCCGGCTCGAAGTCGAGCGTGTGACCGGCGCCCGGGTAGGCCCGGTACGTCTTGTCGGTGGCCGGCAGCGCATCGAACCATCGCCGGGTCGCCGGCACGTCCATCATCGCGTCCGCATCGCCCTGCAGCAGCAGCACCGGCAGCCGCAGGCGGCCCGCGGCGCGGTCACGGCGCCGGTCGAGGACCGCCGTGGTCCAGAAGAACTGCGCCGTGGCGGTCAGCAGTCGGAGCGGGTCACCGCGGACGAAGTCCACATAGGACGGATTCGCGGTGTACATCTCAGGCGCCAGCGGGATCGGACCGGCAGCCGGGGCGCGGCGAGGTGGCCGACGACCACCGCCAGCCCGCCGCGGCGGGTTCAGGCTCACCCGGGGCAGCAGTCCGGGGCCGAGCAGCAGCAGGCCGGACAGCCGCGCCGGGCGCAGCGCCGCGTAGACGATCGCGAGCTTGGCCGCCCAACTCGATCCGGCGAGGAACAGCGGCGTCTCCGGGGTGTTCGGCGGCCGCCAGCCCCACCACCAGCTCGACGTCGTCCAGCGCCCGCTGGTAGCCGGCGAGATGGCCGCGGGGCCCGTCGCTGCGCCCGGATCCGCGCCGATCCGGCGCGTAGACCGCGACTCTCTCCCGGGCAAGAAGCGTTGCCGTCTCGCCGAACCAGCCGCCATGGCTGGCGATGCCGTGCAGGAACACGACCACGGCACGGGCGTCGGCCGGCCATCTCAGCAGATGAATGCGGGCACCGTCGGTCGCCTCGATGAAGCCGCTCACCGCGCCGTCCCCGGTGAACTCCCCACGCATCGAGCGCCGAGGACGCGTCACATCGCCGATTCTCGACGTATCCGTGGCGCTGGGCAACGGTCTGTCGGACGACGGTGCGCTGGTACGGCTCACTCGTGGCCGTCACCGGTTGTGCGGTGTCGGCGAGGTCGGGTCGGTGGTTGGTCGCGCCTCACGCCCGCTCAGCCGGCGCCAGATCCAGCTCGACGGCACGCGCCGGCCGGAGAGGACGTATTCGCCGACCGTCTCGAGTAGCAGGGTGGTGTCGAGCGCCCGTCGGGCGGCGGGCCGCCCGGCGAGCAGGATCTCGTCGTCAGCGGCGAGCGGGAAGTCCCCGTCGGGCGCGAGCGAGCAGTCGTCGCCGCGCAGCACGAGCAGCGGCACCGCGGGCAGGGGCTCGTTCCGGTTGACCGGGTCTCGCATGAGGTCGCCGAGCCGCGCTCGGCCCGATACAAGCCAGGCCTGGACCGCCGGCGCCTCCCGGGCAGTGAGCCGGACCTTCCACAGCGCCTGCAGGCGGCGGCCGCACAGCGCGGTCAACCGGTCGACCACGCCCGCCGCCCACTCGTCGCCCTGAGCCGGCATCTCGCGCAGGAAGCGCTGCAGCAGCGGGGTGCTGAGCTGCGCGTACACCTCGTGGGCAACGACTTCGGGGGGCACCAGCAGAGCATCGATCTCCATCGTCGCGAACAGCGGCGCGCTGGCCGGGCGGTTCTGCCGGGCGGCGACGAAGAGGTCCGGGTTTGCGTGGCTGGCCGCGGCCACGAGCGAAAGGTTGGTCGTGTCGCTGTCCGTGCCCGCGACGAAGCCGGCGGCCTGCCGCAGATCGCCCTGAGCCGGATCCGACCCGTCGCCGGTCGGCGACGGATCGTCCCGGTCGGTTGTCCCGGCTACGGCTGCAGGCTTGACGACCACCACGTCCAGCCCCTCGGCGTTCAGGTCCCGAGCCAGCTCGCGGACGAAGCGGCCGCCGCCACAGACGATCCAGCGTCCGGCCCTCGGCGGCTGGCCGCGGGCCGGCAACTCCGCCCCCGGTCCGCTCTGCAGCCACACCAGCAGCTGGTACGAGGCCGGCGCGTGCAGAGCGAGTCGCAGGTGGTCGCCGAACACGTCGAACGGGTTGACCACCGACGGCGCGCCGAAGGCGAGCATCTGCCGGGCGATCGCCGGCGAGGTGGTCCGCGCCACCACCGGCACGTCGGGGCGCAGCAGGGCCGCGGTCATGGTGACCGCGAGGTTCGCCTCGTCGTCATCGGTGAGCGCGAGGACGGCTTCGCAGGACGGATGACCGAGCCCGGCGATCCCGAGGTGCCCGGGGTCGCGCACGTCGCCGACCAGGCCGGGCACGTCGGCCCGGTACGAGTCCAGCTCCAGGTCATCGATCCGGCCGGCCGAGCTGTCGATGACGACGATGCGCCGCCCGAGTGCGTCGAACGCGTGGCCGAGCAGCTCCCCGGTCCGTCCGTATCCCGCGATCAGCAGGAATGGCTCGCGCAGCCGGGACACCTTGCGCCGGAATTGCTGCAGGGCCACCGCCTGCCGGAATGCGCGGTCCTGCAGCAGCGCGAGTAGCGACCCGATCGCGTACGCCCAGCCGATGACGGTGAGGTAGATGGCGACCGTCACCCACATCCGCTGCGCATACGTGAACGGGTGCGGGATCTCGCCGAATCCGATCGTCGACGCCGTGTAGCTCATGACGTAGAACGCGTCGAAGAAGCCCATTTGCGACGGACGGCCCTGCGCGTCCTGACCGGGGATCAGCTTCAGGCCGAGGACACTGACCGCGAAGATCACGATCAGCACGATCAACGGGGTGCGCATCCGGCGCAGTACCAGGAAGATCGTCTCGGATGCCTGGGTGGCCGACGCGTGCGGCATCCGCCGGAGGTGGGAACGTGCCGGCCGGCGGTCGTCCCCGACCAGGCGGCGCCAGAAGGCGAGCAGCGGGTTGACCACGGCGCACCGGCTAGCGTCGTTGGAAGGAGACGGTCTCGACCACGAGCAGGATGACCGAGACGAGGTTGGCCAGTAGCGCGCCGCCGGACAGCGACACCACGCTGGCCATGGACTCAGGCGTGAGGCCCTGCGAGGAGACGTACTCGGCGTACCCCCACACCAGCGCGGCCGCCAGCAACTGGAGGTCCGCGACCAGGCTGGTCGCGAGGTGCACCGCGCCGAGCTGCGTACGGTCGCCGAACTTCAGCACCGTGGTGATCAGGCTGACCACCACCGCCGCGAACAGCTCGTAGACGTTGTGCAGGGCCGGGTCGTCGATATCGCCGATGAAGAACCCGAAGTTCAAGGTGGCGGCGAGCAGCACGAAAAAGCCGAACACCACCTTCTCGAGGTTCATCCGGACCTCCGGTACCTCGGGCCCCGCTGCCGCCGCCACCACGCTAGCCGCCGACCGGCGCCGTCGCCGACAACACGCCCGGCGCCGTTCCACCGCCGGATCGGACGGCCGAAGGTCGGCGACGGGCCGGTGCCGGCTGCGTACCCGGTCTAACGGCCGATGCGCCGGCGGGTCCAGCCGAGCAGCCGGCGCAGCGCGCCGGCCAGCCCGCCCGGGAAGAAGAACAGCACCACGAGCAGGCAGATCCCGTTGACCAGGTAGGACCGGCCGGGGCTGATGTTGTCGGTGACGTTGGGGACGAGCACGAAGAACGCCGCCCCCAGCAGCGCGCCGAGCAGGCTGCGGGTGCCGCCGACGACGAGCGCGACCAGCAGCGACACGGCCAGGTTGAGCTGCAGCAGCGCCGGCGAGACGAACTGGACGGCGATCAGGTAGAGCCAGCCGGCGACCCCGCCGCAGAGCCCGGCGACCGTGAACGCCAGGACCTTGTTCCGGTGCACCGCCACCCCGTTCGCGGCGGCCATCGCCTCGTTGACCCGGATCGCGGCCAGCGCCCGGCCGAGCCGCCCGTCCAGCAGGTTGTGCACCACCCAGAACACGATCGCGGCGACCACCCCGACCAGGTAGACCCGCCACTGGTCGTCGGCCTGACCGGTCCATTCCGGCGCGGTCGTGGCGACCACGGCGACGCCCTGCGAGCCGCCGGTGAGGTCGACCAGGCGGTTGGCCAGCGGCACCGCGAACGCCGGCAGCGCCAGCGTGATGATGCCGAACGCGAAGCCGCGCAGCCGCACCGCCGGGATCGCGACCAGCACCGCGACCACGCCGGCCAGCGCGACCGCCAGCGCGAGCGCGGCCACCGGCCCCCAGCCGTGGCCGAACGCGTACGCCGCCGCGTACGCGCCGAGGCCGACGAACGCGCTCTGCCCGAGCGAGACCTGCCCGGCCCGGCCGACCAGCACGTCCAGGCCCAGGATGGCCACGCCGTAGACCAGGATCAGGGTCAGCTGCAGGTTCGTGTACGGGCTGGCGAACTGCGGGATCGCCAGCAGCACGACGGCGACCACCAGGTACGCCACCCAGCGCAGCGGCCGGGCCCGGTCCGACAGCGCGGCCGGCGCGGTCGAGGCGCGCTCGGTGGTGGTCACAGCCGTTCCACGTCCCGCCGGCCGAACAGGCCCTGCGGGCGCACCAGCAGGATCAGCGTCAGCAGCACCAGCGGCACGGCGATGCGCAGGTCCGAGCCGATGATGTCGATGTTGGCCCCGGCGACGGTCTCGACGATGCCGATCAGCCAGGCCGCGACGACCGCGCCGAGCGGGCTGTCCAGGCCGCCGAGCACCGCGGCGGCCAGCGCGTACACCAGGATCGTGTCCATCATGTTCGGCTGCAGCGGCACGCTGGGCGCGACCAGGCAGCCGGCCAGCCCGCCGAGCAGCGCGGCCAGGCCCCAGCCGACCAGCAGCAGCGAGCCGACCGGCAGGCCGAGCAGCCGGGCCGAGGACGGGTTGTCGGCCGCGGTCCGCAGCGCCAGGCCGAGCCGGGTGCGCAGGAAGAACAGCTGCAGCAGCACGACGGTCCCGACCAGCACGGCGACCGTGCCGACGTCGCCCCAGGTGGCCCGGGCGCCGAAGATCGAGACCACGTCGTCGGGGAACAGCGACGGGAACGCCCGCACCGACCCGCCCCAGATCAGGTTGATCAACCCGTTGAAGCAGATCAGCACGGCGACCGTGGCGACGATCGCGACCAGCGGCTCCTGGCCCTCGAACCGGCGGATCAGCAGCCGCTCGGTGAGCGCGCCGATGACCAGCGAGATCACCAGCGTGAGCAGGACCGCCAGCGGCACCGGCAGCCCGGCCTCGACCAGCGACCATCCGATGTAGACGGACACGGCCGCCATCTGGCCCTGGGCGAAGTTCACCAGCCCGGTGGACCGGTAGACCAGGACCAGGGCCAGCGCGAGCGCGGCGTAGATGGAGCCCGCGGTGATCCCGTCGACGATCTGCTGCACCGCGATCACACGCCCAGATAGGCGCGGCGCACGCCGTCGTCGCCGGCGATCTCGGCGGCCGGGCCGGTCAGCGTGATCCGGCCGGCCTCGACCACGGCCGCGTGGTCGACCAGGTCGAGCGCGATCCGCGCGTTCTGCTCGACCAGCAGCAGGGTCAGCCCGCGCTCGGTGCGCAGCCGGCGCAGCGCCGCGAACACCTCCGCGGTGACCCGCGGCGCCAGCCCGAGCGACGGCTCGTCCAGCAGCAGCAGCCGCGGCCGGCCCATCAGCGCCCGGGCGATCGCCAGCATCTGCTGCTCGCCGCCGGACAGCGCCGCGGCCGAGGCGTCGATCCGCTCGCCCAGGCGCGGGAACAGCCGCAGGCAGTCCTCGACGTCGGCCTTCACCTCGCGCCGGTCCCGGCGCAGCAGCGCGCCGGCGAGCAGGTTGTCCCGCACCGACAGCCGGTTGAGCGTGCCGCGGCCCTGCGGCACGTGGCCGATGCCGAGCCGGGCGATCTGGTCGGTGCGCCGGGCGGTGATGTCGGTGCCGGCGAACGCGATCCGCCCGGACCGCCGGACCCCGCCGGTGATCGCCCGCAGCAGCGTGGTCTTGCCGGCCCCGTTCGCGCCGAGCACCGCGGTCGCGCCGCCCTCGGCCACGGCCAGGTCGATGCCGTGCAGCACCTCGGCCGCCCCGTACCCGGCCCGCAGGCCGGCGACCTCGAGCATGCTCATCCCCGCTCCCGCTGCGGGGCCTCGCGCTGCGCACGGTGCCCGCGCTCGCTCATGCTGCGCTCCCGAGGTAGGCCTCGACGACGACCGGGTCGCGCTGGATCTCGGCGGCCGAGCCCTCGGCGACCTTCCGGCCCTGCACGAGCACGACGACCTTGTCGCAGATCGCCGCGACCAGGCCCATGTGGTGCTCGACCAGCAGCACGCTGACGTCCCGCTCGGACCGCAGCCGCCGGATCACCTCGCCGAGCGCGTGCACCTCCTCGTGCACCAGCCCGGAGGCCAGCTCGTCGAGCAGCAGCAGCCGCGGGTGGGCCAGCAGCGCCCGGGCCAGCTCCACCCGCTTCATCGCCCCGTACGGCAGCGAGCCGGCCGGCTCGCCGGCCAGCTCGGCGATGCCGAGCCAGCCGAGCGTCTCCCGCGCCTCGGCGGCCAGCTCCCGCTCGGCCCGGCGGGCGCCCGGCCAGCGCACCGCGTAGCCGGCCAGCCGGGCGGGCAGCCGGGCGTGCCCGCCGAGCAGCACGTTGGCCAGCACGGTCGCGTCCGGCTGCAGCACCGGGTGCTGGAACGTACGGGCCAGCGCCGAGCCCGGCCAGCCGGTGCGGCGCCGTCCGCAGCACGTCGGTGCCGTCGACCAGCACCGTCCCGGCCGACGGCCGGTAGAGCCCGGAGACGCAGTTGAACAGCGACGTCTTCCCGGCCCCGTTCGGCCCGACCAGGCCGCAGATCTCACCGGCGGCGACGGTCAGGTCGACGCCGTCCAGCGCGCGCAGCCCGCCGAAGGTGAGGCTGAGCCCACGGACGTCCAGCAGCACGGGCGCAGGGTGCTGGCCGGTCTCCGTCAACCGCCGTTCACCTGCGTCCAGGTGCCGTTCTCGAAGTGGTTGAGGTTGAGCTTGCTGATCGGCGGCGCCTGCGAGCCGTCGTACGACAGGCCCTGCTGCAGCAGCGGCACCTCGGTCTTCAGCGACCGCAGCTCCTGCATCAGCCCGTCCCGGGTGACGGTCTTGAGCTGTTCCAGCGCGTTGACGAAGGTCTGCGCCGCGCCGTACCCCCACTGGGCGTTGGTGATGTACGGGTTCGCGTTGCCGCCGTACTGCTTGAACCGCTCCAGGTATTCCTTCACCGCCGGGTCGTCCTTGTACGCCGGGTTGTCCGGCGCCTTGAGGAACGAGGCCGTGTAGAGCTTGGTGTTGTCGGTCAGCTTGCCCGGGCCGAGGATCTGGTTGATCGACGAGCTCATGCTGGCCATGAACACGGTCGGGTTCCAGCCGAGGGTCTTCGCGTGCTGCAGGCCGCTGATCATCAGCGGCGGGATCGCGACGGCCATGAACAGCGCGTCCGCGTTGGTCGCCTTGAGCTTGGAGATCTGCGCGTCCACGCTCGGGTCGCTCGGCACGTACGTCTCGGTGCCGACGAGCTTGACCTGCGAGCCGGCGATTCCCTCCTGCAGGCCCTGCAGGAAGACCTGGCCGAGCGTGTCGGCCTGGCGCAGCACCGCGACGGTCAGCGGCTTGTTCTGGTCGGCCAGGAACTTGCCGTACATCTGGCCTTCGCTCTCGTACGTCGGCTGCCACCCGATGGTGAACGGGTTCTTGTCCGGCTGGTTCGAGAACAGCAGGTCGCCGGCGTGCACGAAGACCTGCGGGACCTTGCGCTGGTTGGCCTGCGGCATGATCGCGATGTTCGGCGCGGTGCCGAAGGTCTGGAACAGCGAGAACACGTTGTCCTGGTTCACCAGCTTGGTGAAGTTCTGCGTGGTCTTCGCCGGGTCGTAGCCGTCGTCGTAGTAGACGAACTTGATCTTGCGGGTCTTGCCGTCGCCCATCTTCACGCCGCCGGCCGCGTTGACCGCGTCGAAGACGGCCTTGGCGCCGCCGGCCGCGGCCTGCCCGTTCGGGCCGAGCGGCCCGGAAAGCGGGTAGGACCCGCCGATCGTGATCTGGGTGTCGGTGACCCCCGGCGCGCTGGCCGAGCCGCCGCCGGAGGAGGAGTCGTCCGGCCTGCCGCACGCCGTCGCCACCAGGGCGAGCGCGACGCAGACCACTGCCCAGGCCGCCGGCCTCCGCATCCTCATCTGGCGCTCCTTCACTAGGCCGAACCGCGCAACGGACCCGCTGCTGCCGGGATTCTCGGCCTGGTTCGTTGCGGAGTAAAGGAGCTGTTACGGAGCTGAAAGGCGAGAAGCCGCCCGGACGCGCCGAACGGTCCCGGTCAGGCACCGAGGTGTCGTCGCCGGGCACGGTCGAGGCTGGCCGGGACGGGTACGCCGGCCGGCACGTCCGGGTCGGGCTCGGGCTGCCCGGCCACCGTACGCAGCGGCAGCACGCCGGCCCAGACCTCGCGCGACTCGCCGTCGTCCGGCTCGCCCTCCGCGCCGGCGGCCCGCAGCTTGACGCTGGCCTCGGCCAGCGGCAGCCGCAGCACCAGCGTCGCCGCCAGCTCGCGCTTGGTCGGCTCCCTGACCTCGGCCCAGCGTCCCGGCATGAGGTGCTCGGACAGCAGCCGCATCGCGGCGAGCTTGTCCGGTCCGGTGACCGGGGTGGCCGTGCCGATCACCATCGCGCAGCGGTAGTTCATCGAGCTGTCGAACAGCGAGCGGGCGTACACGAGCCCGTCGAGCAGGGTGACGGTCACCGTGACCGGCAGCCCGGCGGCCGCCTGCCGGAGCAGCCCGCCGCCGGTGGAGCCGTGCAGCAGCAGGCTGTCGCCGTCCCTGGCGTAGCCGACCGGCAGGATCACCGGCACCCCGTCCCGGACCACGCCGACGTGCGCGACCAGCCCGGCGTCGAGCACCTCGTGCAGGACCCGCCGGTCGTCCACCTGCCGGTACGGCAGCCTGGTGATCCGGGTGCGGTCGGTGGGCGGCAGCGGGTCCATGCCCCCATCATGGCGGGACGGCCGCGCGCCGAGCGGGGCCCGCAGACCGTGGTGGTCAGCATGACTCGACGTTGCCGCGGGTGGCGGTGGAGTACGGGCAGACCTGGTGCGCCCCGCCGTTATGCCCCGTTCGGTGGTGACACCGGCCACCCGCGCACGGCAGAGTTGCCGGCGTGCGCAAGGCAGTGCTGGTGGTGGCCGGGACGCTGCTCGTGGCCGGTTGCGGCGGCGGCGGTGAGCGCGCCGACGCGCCGGCGCCGTCCGGTGCCGCGCAGACGATCACGGTGACCAGCTCGGCGTTCGCCGACGGCCGGCCGATCCCGCGCGAGTTCACCTGCAAGGGCGGCGGGGCGGCGCCCGACCTGGCCTGGCGCGGGGTGCCGGCCGGCGCGGCGTCGGTCGCCCTCGTCGTCACCGACCCGGACGCGCCGGGCGGGACCTTCGTGCACTGGGTGGTCTACGGGCTGCCGCCGCGGGACGGCCAGCTCGCCGGCGACCAGCCGCCGGCCGGGGCGAGCGAGGCCGACAACAGCGGCGGCGACAAGGGCTGGACGCCGCCGTGCCCGCCGAGCGGCACCCACCACTACCACTTCACGGTGTACGCGCTGAGCGGCCGGCCGAGCGGATCGTCCACTCAGGACGTGCTGGACAGCATCGGCGGGATGACGCTGGCCCGCGGGGAGCTCACCGGCCTGGTGTCGGCCGGATGACGGTCAGCGGGGCGTGCCGAAGTCCTGCGTCCAGTACACGCCGTACTGGGAGGAGGAGCCGGTCGCGTAGCCGACGCCGATCTGCTTGAGCGCGCAGTTGAGGATGTTGGCCCGGTGGCCAGGGCTGTTCATCCAGGCGGTCATGACGTCCTGCGGCGTGCGCTGCCCGGCCGCGATGTTCTCGGCCGCGGTGGAGTAGCGGTAGCCGGCCGCGGTCATCCGGTCGAACGGCGTGCGGCCGTCCTGGCTGTTGTGGTCGAAGTAGTTGTTGGTCGCCATGTCCTGGCTGTGCGCCTGCGCCACCGCGGTCAGCGTCGCGTTGACGGCCAGCGGGCCGCAGCCGGCCTTGGCCCGCTCGGCGTTGGTGAGCGTGACCACCTGGGTGGTGACGCCACCGCTCGGCGCGGGGCGGCGGTGCTCGGTGCCGGCGGGTTCGGTCGCGGCGCGGTCCGGCGTCGGAGCCGGCGCGGACATCGTCGGTCTCGGGGCCGGGTGGCGGCTGCGCGACGGGGACGCGGTCGGCTGCAGCCGCCCGGCCGGCGGGATGATCACCAGCCGGCTCGCCCGGTCGGCGGGCTCGGCCGCCGCCCGGTCGGCCGCGGCCCGGTCCGCCGCCGACCGGTCGCCGGCCGTCCGCCCGCCGTCGAAGGACGCCGGCGCGGCCGCGCTCGACGACCCCGACCCGTTCGACGCGCTCGCCCAGGCCACCGCCGTCGCCACCGCCGCCGTCGCGAGAGCCGTCGGCAGGACGACCCAGCGGCTGCGGGGCGAGAAGCGGAGCATCGGCGTCCTTCCGGCCGGCGGAGTCGGGCGACGCGCACAGTACGGAAGATCCGGTAAGGATCAAGCCCCACGAACCCGTTACCGCCGTGGCAGACCGTGAGAACCACCCCTGACCAGCCGCGATGTGCTCCGACTGGGCCGTTCTCCACCCGTACCGGACACGCCAGATCAACCGAACGGGTGACATCGAAGGTCAGGACGCGTTCCGCATGCCCGGCGCCGCCCGGCAGGTCTCCCTCGCCGCCGGCTAGCCGCGGGTCAGGCCGAGCCAGCCGGCCAGCGCGTCCAGCTCGGCCTGCACCGCC
Organism: uncultured Actinomycetota bacterium; assembly: GCA_963770145.1. GTDB lineage: Bacteria > Actinomycetota > Actinomycetes > Mycobacteriales > CADCTP01 > CADCTP01. The sequence continues at coordinate 707,793 of CAVYOJ010000016.1, forward strand.
GCGCTCGTGCCGGCCGAGAACGGCTCGTCCTCGTGGACGGCGTCGACGCGGAGCACGCCGGCCTTGTGGTCGGCGGTCGCGTCGACCTTGCCGACGAGCCGGTCGCCGTGCAGCACCGGCAGCGCGAAGTAGCCCCAGCGCCGCTTCGCCTTCGGTACGTACATCTCCAGCACGTAGTCGAACTCGAACAGGGCCAGCGTCCGGACGCGGTCGTGCACCAGCCGGTCGAACGGCGACAGCAGCGCGGTCCGGCCGGCGAACGGCTGGCCGAGCGCGGCCGGGTCGACCCGCCAGCTGCCCCGGGTGCCCTCGACCTCGGCCGGCTCGCCGGCCTCGCCGACCATTCCCGACCGGGCGATGCCGAGCGAGCCGAGCCGGCGCTCGTCCCGCCGCCGCCGCGCCTCCGCCGCCGGCAGCAGCTCGGTGTCCGGATAGACCCGCTCGGCCAGGTCCCACAGCCGCTGCCGCCCGCTGCGGCCGGAGATCGCGACCTCGCCCCGGGCGGCGAGGAACTGCAGCATCTGCGTGACGTTGCGGTTGTTGGTCCAGCCGGTCGACGGCCACGGCACCGTGCTGCGGTCGGGGATGTCCCGCGACATCAGCGGTCCGGACCCGCGCAGCAGGTCGAGCACGTACCGGCGGAAGGCGTCGTTGGCGGCCAGCCACTCGCGGTGCCGGTCGGTGGCGTCCTCCCACTCGGCCATCGCCGGCCGGTAGAGCGCCAGGTCGGTCATCGGCCGGATCATCGCCCGGTGCTCGAACAGCGTGCGGTCGCGCTCGAGGGCCTGCTTGACCTGCTCCGGCCGGTACGTGCCGCCGAGCCGGGTGTAGGCGACCAGGTCGGCGTTCGGTGCCACCGCCGCGGTCGGGTCCAGCTGCAGGAAGGTGAGCCGGTGCACCACGTGAGCAGGTCGGCCGGCCGCTCGGCGGCCAGCAGCTGGGCCCGGACCGCGATCCGCCGGGCCGTCGCCCGGTCCAGCCTGTGCACGGCCACCCGGCCAACCTAGTGCGCGCCGTAGCATCGGCGCGGGGAGGGCGGATGGCGGGCTTCGAGGTCGGCACCGACGGTCCGGACCGGATCCTCGTCGCGATCGACGGATCCGACACCTCGCTTCGGGCGGCCGCGTACGCGGTCGGCCTCGCCCGGCGCCAGGGCGCGTCGGTCCGGGTGGTGTACGTCAGCACGATGCCGGCGTCGGCGGCGTGGGTGGGCGCCGAGGCCGACCAGAGCCAGGAGATCGCCGAGGAGCTGGGCGGGCTGGTCACGGATGGGCTCGCCCGCACCGGGGTGCCGGGCTCATTCGTCCACCGGCGCGGTGACCCCTACACGGAGATCGTCCGGGTGGCGGACGAGATGCGGGCGGAGGCGATCGTGGTCGGGGCGTCGACCCGGGCCAGCCACCGGGTGGTCGGCTCGATCGCCGGCCGCCTGGTGAAGCACGCCAAGTGGCCGGTCATTGTCGTTCCCTGACCGCGGTCAGGGCTGCATCGGCTCGCCATGGCGGTACATCTGGGGCGGCTTGCTGCCGGCGTGCTGGCCGCCGTCGATGGGGATCGTGGCGCCGGTGACGAACGACGACCGGTCCGAGCAGAGCCAGAGCACGACGTCCGCGACCTCAGCCGCCTGGCCGATCCGGCGCATCGGCGTCGACTGGCCGGCCAGCCGCTGCGCCTCCGCGCCGGCCGCCTCGATGTGCTCGGTGAGGATCGGGCCCGGGGCGACGACGTTGACCCGGATGCCCTGGTCGGCGTAGTCGAGCGCGGCGACCTTGGTCAGCCCGATGATCCCGGCCTTGCCGGCGACGTACCCGGCCAGGTTGGCGACGCCCTGCACGCCGGCCAGCGAGGCCATGTTGACGATCGTCCCGCCGCCGGTCCGCAGCATCGCCGGGATCTCGTACCGCAGGCCGAGGAAGGTGCCGCGCAGGTTGCTGTCGATCGCCCGGTCGAAGTCGGCCGGCTCGAGATCGGCCAGCGGCGTCGGCGGCGGGCCGTTGGCCGCGTTGTTGAAGGCCGCGTCCAGCCGCCCGTACGTGTCGACCGCCCGGGCCACCAGCCGCTCGACCGAGGCCGGGTCGGTGACGTCGGTGCCGACGGCGAGCGCCTGCCCGCCCTTGTCGCGGATGCCAGCGGCCACCTCGCCGAGCGCCCGCTCGTCCCGGGCGCCGAGCACGACGGCGGCGCCGGCGTCGGCGAACGCGCGGGCGGTGGCCGCGCCGATGCCGCGGCTGGCGCCGGCGACCAGCGCCACCTTCCCCGCGAACGGCCGGCGGTCGGTTGCTGCAGTCATGGCGTACGACTCCCTCGTCGGCGGCCGGCCGGTCCGGCCGGTTCGGCTCCGATCCTGCCGGCGGCGGGGCGCAGGGGTCATCAGCGAGCCGGCGGCACCGGGCTGCGTGCGGTGCGCAGGCGCCGTACGTCAGCTGCCGTACGGGCCGGGAATTCCGTCGCCCGCGGCGGCCCGGCCTCCTAAGGTGACCAGCGTGAGTGCCGTCTTCGTGATCCGGACCCGCCGCCACTGACGGCGTCGGGACACCGCTCACCTTCCACGTACCGCGCCGTCACCGGTTACCGCCGGGCGGCGCTTCGTGCTGCCCGGCTCCGGCCGTCCCGAGGAGCCCAGCATGTCCGCACGCCACCGTCCCGGGCCGCACGAGCTCGGCCAGAACCTGCTCACCGACCGCTGCGTCGTCCGGACCGTCGTCGGCCTGGTCGCCGGCCGCGGCCTGCCGATCGTCGAGTGGGCGGCCGGCACCGGCGCGCTGACCCGGCAGCTGGCCCGGCTCGGACCGCCGGTCGAGGCGGTCGAGGTCGACCGCGCGGCGCTGGCCCGGCTGCGCCGCGCCGTCGGCCCGGACGTCTCGATCACCAGGGGCGACATTCTCCGGCACGCCCCGCCGGCCGGCCGGTACGACCTGGTCGCCAACCTGCCGTTCCACCTCACCACCCCGGCGCTGCGCCGGCTGCTCGGCCTGTCCGGCTGGCAGCGGGCCGTGCTGATCACGCAGTGGGAGGTGGCCCGCAAGCGCGCCGCCATCGGCGGCACCACGCTGCTGACCGCCCAGTGGTGGCCCTGGTACGTGTTCACGCTCGCCGGCCGGGTGCCGGCGTCCTCGTTCGCCCCGCGACCGTCGGTGGACGGCGGCATCCTCGTCCTCGACCGCCGGCAGCGGCCGCTGGTCGACCAGCGCGGCCCGTACCAGCGGTGGGTGCGCGCGGTGTTCACCGGGCCCGGCGTGGGCGTGCCGGCGATCCTCGCCCGCGCCGGGCTGCCGCGCTCGGCAGTGCAGCGTTGGGCCAGGACCGAAGGCGTCGGCAGCCGGGCGCTGCCGCGGGATCTCACCGACCGGCAGTGGGCCAGCGCGTACGCCCTGCTTCCCCGGACCGGCGCCCGGTGAGGCCGGCGGCCGCTCGTGCTAGTCCGGTTCGACCTGGCGCAGCTGCTCCAGGCGAGAGTCGCCCTCCTCGCCGGGTGCCGCCGGCCGGTGCGCGCCCTCGGCCTCGGTGCCGGCCTCCGCGTTGTCCACGGCGGCGGCGACGTCCGGGCCGCCCAGGGACGGGTCGGGGGAGTGCAGCGGGCGGTCCGGTTCGCCGGGCTGCTCGGTCATCGGCACCTCCACGTGGGCCGCCGCGCACGCGGCCGCGCGCGGTCGGCTCAGGCTTGCCCGCTGCGGCGAGCGTCAATCACCGCTGCCGGCCTGGTCGGGCCGACCGACCCGCTGCGGCTGCTCCAGGAACGCCAGCGTGCCGGTCTCCAGCACGTCCTCGGCGATGTCGCGCATCTTCCGGTTGGTCCGCTGGCTGGCGATCCGCATCAGGTCGAACGCCTGCTCCCGGGTGACCAGCAACCGGGCCATCAGCACCCCGAGCGCCGCGCCGATGTCCCGGTTGGTCTGCAGGGCGGCGGTCACGCCGTCGGCCCGGCGGCGCTGCTGGGCCGCGGTGATCGCGAACGCGCCGTGCGTGGCGACCAGCGCCGAGGATGGTCTCGTCGACCTCGTCGAACGCCTGCGGCTTGGCGGCGTAGAGGTTCAGCGCGGCCATCAGGTCGGCGGAGTCGGCGTCCTCGAAGAAGAGCCGGAACGACAGCATGCTGAGAATGCCGGTCTCCTCCGCGGCCCGCCGGCCGAACTCCGGCCAGCGCGGGTCGATGCGCAGGTCGCCGGCGTTGAAGAGGTTTTCGGTGAGGATCGCGTCCACGCACGGGCCGTGGCCGAGCTCGTACTGGATCCGGTCGACCCGCGGTGGGACGTCGCTGGTGGCGCCGATCGTGACGAAGCCCTTGCGCTCGCGCCGGCTGGTCGAGGCATGGTCGGCGTGCGGGAGCAGCCGCTGGCAGGTCGTGGACAGGTCGGCGAGCACCTCGTCCACGTCCGCGTAGCCGCGCAGCTTCGTGCCGACCGAACCGAACTCGTCGATCAGCTGGCGGGCCAGTCCGGCGAGGGCCTCCGGTCCCTCCGGTCGCTCGTCGATCCCGTCGCGCATGTGTGCCTCGATCTCGGGCCCCGGCTCCGGTGACCGCCGCACCCGACGGGCGGCGGCGCGCTTGGTCGGCTCCGGCGAGCCTATCCTCCCGAGGCTCGTCCGGCGCGGCTCGTCGCCGCCTGCCCGGCTCGGAGAACGCCGACTGGCAGACCGTGCGGGTCGGGTCGGCGGTCACCTACACGGTCGCGGTCTGACCGGGGGAGAGGACGTGCAGCCGGTCGGCCAGGCCCCGGGCCGCGTACGCGGCGGCCAGGTCGTCGACGCCCTGGGTGAAGTGGGCCCAGCCCTCGGCGTGCACGGGCACGACGGCACGCGCACCGAGGACCGCCGCGGCCTCGGCCGCGTCCGCGGCGGTGAGCGTGAGGTAGCCGTCGATCAGCGGCGTGCGGGCGGCGCCGGCGAACAGCACCGCGACGTCGACCGGCCCGATCCGCCCGACCACCGCCCGGACCACGTCGAGGGAGGCGTTGTCGCCGCTGACGTACACGGTCGGCAGGCCGTCGCCGGACAGCACGAAGCCGGTCACCGGACCGGTGAGGTCGGTGCTGCCGTCCGGGCCGTGCTGGGCCGGCACCGCGGTGACCGTCACCGCGCCGACCGTGGTCCGCTGCCAGGACGGCAGCGCTCGCGCGGTGCCGCCGAGCCGCTGCGCGGCCTGCTCGGTGGTGAGCACGAGCGGGACGCCGGCCAGCAGCGCGCGGCCGGCGTCGTCCAGGTTGTCCGGGTGCTGGTCGTGCGAGAGCAGCACCGCGTCGACCGGGCCGAGCTCGTCGGCCGGCACCGCCGGTCCGCTGGTCTTGGTCAGCACCCGGGTGCCGACCGGGTGGTCGCCGGGCGGGTCGAAGGTCGGGTCGGTCAGCAGCCGCACCCCGCCCAGCTCGATCAGTGCCGTGGGCCCACCCACCAGCCGTACGGTCAGCTCAGCCGTCATGCGCCGATACTGCCCGAGCGAACCTGCGGGTCACGGCCGGGTACGGCCAGCCGCGGTAGCGCTGGAACGGGATCTCGAACACCGCGGCGAACAGCCGGGCGAACCCGAGCGACAGCGGCACCGCCACGACCAGCGTGACCAGGAACAGCGGCAGCCCGCGCGGCACCAGGTCGTGCCCGGTGAGCGTGCGGCTGACCACGACCACGATCGGCAGGTGCACGAGGTAGAGGCTGTAGGAGAACCGGCCGAGGCCCTTGACCGGGCCGGTGTCCAGCAGCCGGACCAGTGCCGCGCGGCCGGCCGGTGCTGACCGCGACCAGCAGCATCACCAGCGCCGGCGCGATCGCCAGGTCGATCCAGAAGTAGTGCCGGACCGTCCACACCGTGCCGGCGCCGATCACGACGGCGAGCACCGGCACGGCGGCGAGCGCGGCCAGCCACGGCCAGGGCAGCCGGCGGATCCGCTCCCGGGCGACGACCACGCCGGCACCGGCCAGGCCGAGCGCGAACAGCGGCGCCAGCTGCGGGGTCAGCCAGGACAGCTTGTCCACCGGCGACACCGAGGCCACCCGCGGGACGAGCAGGCCGAGCGCGACGACCGGCAGTGTCGCCAAGGCGACCATGGCCAGCCCGCCGAGCCGGCGGCGGAGCAGCAGCAGCAGCGGGAACACCACGTACAGCTCGGCCTCGACGGCGATCGACCAGAACGCGCCGTTGGGGGTCGGCGCGACCGCGACGTCCTGCAGCATCAGCCCGTACACGGCCACGGTGCTGGCCGGCGGCGAGACCGAGTGCGGCTGCGGCACGATCGTCCAGGCGACGATCAGGCTGAACGCCAGCGCGGCCCAGTACGGCGGCAGGATCCGCCAGGCCCGCCGCCGGGCGAACAGGCCGACGCCGCCGGGCAGCCGCCAGCCGGCCCGGGCCGGCCCGACCGCCAGCGAGAAGCCGGACACGACCAGGAAGAACACCACCGCGAGATGGCCGAACATCAGCGAGCCGGACCAGTACGGGCCGTGGTTGGCGGGGAAGCCGGGGTAGCTCAGCAGCCAGCAGTGGCCGAGCAGCACGTACACGGCGGCGAACCCGCGCAAGCCGTCCAGCCCGGACAGGCGCCCGCGGTCCGGGGCGCGTACCGGGGCCTGCTGTTCCTCGACACGGGTCACCAGTCCTCACTACGGGGCCGGTCCCGGGACGGTTCTGCCCGGTCGGGCGGGCGGTGGCACCGGCTCCAGTACGGTCGTGCCGGCGAAGGAGGTGCGCCGTCGAGACCGACTGGTTCCTGACCGCGGCCGAGCGGGGCAACCCGAGCACCCGGCTCGACTCCCGGACTCCCGGCGGCCGGTCGTACGCGTCCGGCAACCGGGCCGAGCCGCTCGTGCACGGCGCGGTCTACTTCGCCGAGCTGGCCCGCCGCGTCGGCGAGCTGGGCGCGGGCGACCTGCTGCTGTTCACCGACTGGCGCGGCGACCCGGACGAGCGGCTGACCGCCGAGGCCGAGACGACGATCGCCGACCTGTTCTGCGCGGCGGCCGAGCGCGGGGTGGACGTGCGCGGGCTGGTCTGGCGCTCGCACTGGGACAGGCTGGCCTTCAGCGCGGCGGAGAACGAGCACCTCGGCAAGCGGATCGAGCGGGCCGGCGGCGAGGTGCTGCTGGACATGCGGGTGCGCACCGGCGGCTCGCACCACCAGAAGTTCGTCGTGCTGCGGCACCCGGGCCGGCCCGAGCTCGACGTCGCGTTCGTCGGCGGGATCGACCTGAGCCACGGCCGGCGCGACGACGCCCACCACGGCGGCGACCCGCAGCGCCAGCCGATGTCCGCGGTGTACGGGCCGCGGCCGCCCTGGCACGACGTCATGGTCGCGCTGCGCGGGCCGGTGGTCGGCGACGTGGAGACGGTGTTCCGGGAGCGCTGGGAGGACCGCCAGCCGCTGACCCGCAACCCCGTGCACCTCATCGGGGAGCGGGTCAAGCACGAGGACCGGCGCGGGTCGCCGCTGCCGCCGCAGCTGCCCGACCCGCCGCCGGTCGGCGACCACCACGTGCAGCTGCTGCGGACCTACCCGCGCCGGCTCGGCGGCTACCCGTTCGCGCCGGAAGGGGAGCGCAGCGTCGCCCACGGCTACACGAAGGCGCTGCGGCGGGCACGTCGCCTGGTCTACGTCGAGGACCAGTACCTCTGGTCGAGCGAGGTGGCGGCGACGTTCGCCGAGGCGCTGCGGGCGCACCCGACGCTGCACGTCGTCGCCGTGCTGCCGATGTTCCCCGACCAGGACGGCCGGTTCTCGCTGCCGCCGAACCTGGTCGGCCGGGACCGGGCGATCTCCGAGATCCGCGCCGCCGGCGGCGACCGGGTCGCGGTCTACGGCATCGAGAACCACCTCGGCGTCCCGGTGTACGTGCACGCGAAGGTCTGCGTCGTCGACGACACCTGGGCGGTGGTCGGCTCGGACAACTTCAACCGCCGGTCCTGGACGCACGACTCCGAGCTGAGCGCGGCGGTGCTGGACGAGACCCGCGACCGGCGCGAGCCGCGCGACCCGGGCGGGCTCGGCGACGGCGCCCGGGTGTACGCGCGGGACCTGCGGCTGCGGCTCATGCGCGAGCACCTCGACCGGGACGGCGATCCGGCGGGCGATGCCGCCCTGCTCGACCCGGCGGCCGCGTTCGCCGAGCTCCGCCGGTCGGCCGAGACCCTGGAGGCCTGGCACCGCGGCGACCGCACCGGCCCGCGCCCGCCCGGCCGGCTGCGCCCGCTGGTCGACCCGGACCTCAGCCCGACCACCAGGCGCTGGGCCACCGTGCTCTACCACTGGATCTACGACCCCGACGGCCGCCCGGCCGCGCTCCGCCGCCGGCACGCGTTCTAGTGCCCCGTCGTCGCGGCCGGTACAACCCGGCCGCTCCTCCGCCTGGCCGGATCCCCTGGATCTGCCCTGCTCGAGGTGCTGGGGGCGCTGCAGGCCGCTGATGTCGAGGATCGGACCCGGCAGGCGGCGGCCACGATCTACCAGGCGCTGATCGAAGCCGATCGGCGCCGGACCGCGCGAGCGGAGCGAGACCCGGGTGGCCCAGCGCAATGGGCATCGACCGCGGACGTTGACTACGACGGCTGGAGACTTGGAGCTGAAAGCGGCGCTGGGCGCGGACACCGGTATCAGCAAGAGCGAGGTCTCCCGGATCTGCGCCGATCTGGACGCCGAGGTCGGCGCCTTCCGAGACCGGTCGTTGGCCGGGCAGTCGTTCCCGCACGTGTTCCTCCATGCCACCTACTGCAAGGCAAGAGTCGATCGCCGGGTGGTCTCGCAGGCGGTGGTGGTGGCGACCGGCGTCCGGGGCGATGGCTGGCGGGAGGCGCTCGGGTTCGCTGTCGGCGACAGTGAGGACGGCGCGTTCTGGACCGCGTTCTTGCGTTCGCTGAAGGCCCCCGGATTGGGCGGGTGCAGCTGGTCATTTCCGACGCCCACACCGGCCTGAAGACCGCGATCGCTGCGTTGCTGCTTGGCGCCAGTTGGCAACGATGCCGAGTGCATTTCCTGCGCAACGTCCTGGCCCAGTGCCCAAGGGGCAACGCGGGGATGGTCGCGGCCGCCATCCGCACCGTGTTCGCTCAGCCCGACGCCGGCCACGTCCGGGATCAGCTCGACGTCATCGCCGGCATGCTCGGCCGGCAGCTGCCCAAAGTCGAGACGATGCTGCGGGACGCCGCCGAGGACCTACTCGCCTTCACGGCGTTCCCGCCGGCGCACTGGAAGAAGATCGGTCCACCAATCCGCTGGAGCGGCTGAAGAAGGAGATCAAGCGCCGCACCGACGTCGTCGGGGTCTTCCCCAACCCCGAGGCCCTGCTGCGGCTGGCCCGGCACTCCTCGCCCCACCGGCTACCGACACGGAGCTGGCCAACCGAGAACTGATCCCGGCATAGTCACCACCACGGAGCCTCACGCGGACGACCTACACCACGCCGCGGGACGCCACCTTCCGTCCGCGTCGCTGTCGGCTATGTGCTTTCAGCGAGGACAGAGCAAGATCACCGGCTCGGACCGGCACTGTGGGAGGGTGATCTGGCCACCGGCCACAGCTGGGGACGCCAGACAAGTCGCTGGCACCACCCTCGTGGATTTCATCACCCTCTCGCATCGCATTGCCCGTAGTCGGTTCAGTAGAGTCCGGGAAGAACCGCCGTTACCCGCTCATTGAATCGACGATAGAGCGGCTCCAAAGGTTGCTGCTATTCTTGGCAGTCTCGAGGTCCGGAGCCCAGACCGATTCGCCCGCCAGGGTTCTGAGCTGGGCAGCCAATGCACGCAGCTCGTCGTCGAACACGCGAGCCCTTGAAGACTCCAACCTCAAAATCGCGTCTGACCAGCCTACCGCCGTGGGCGTTTCCCAGCGCCGTGCACTCCAGGTGCCCGATATCTGCGTCTGAGCTAACACGCGATCAAGCTCATCGTACGCCGCACGGATCATATCCGATGCAGCTGTTTGAAGGGCGAGGATACTCTCGCGTTGGAAGGTGTTGACTTTGACAGCTCGTTCGTATTCTGCTTCGTCTCGGCGGGCGAGAGCCTCTCGTTGCGTTACCAATCGCTCTCTGTATACAGTTAGAACTGACGTGGTGAGCGCACCGAGGATTACCCCCGCGAAACCGAAAACAGCTTCTGACGCCATGGGGCCTCCTGTCAGCCACCGGCTCGTGCCAGCAACAGTGCAAGCATAGGAGCATCAGGTCAATTGTCGAGGCTAAGGGCGAAAGTGGAAGAAGGCGGGCCACTCCCGCCAGTTCTCTAGTCGATGCAGGGTCTCCCGATCTGGTCGGTGGGGAGTTGACGCACGTGAAGCGAGTGCCCGTCGATGCCGCCGTCGCTCACAGTCGGACGCACCGTGTACGTGGGCTGCTCCGCCCGCACCAACGCGGACGATCGGAATCCGCCGCGGCACGGCGCTGCTCTCCTGCCGCAGTCGAGTACGACGCTGTTACCGACCTTGTTCGAGGTCGATGTTCGGGCCCTGGCTCATCAGCTCCCGCAGCGTTTCGCCGACGGTGTGGCCCTCGGCCCGTTGCAATCGTCCGACAACAGCCCGCAGGCCGGTCCGGACCTCCCGCGAGACGATGCCGGTGTCCATCTCGCGCAGGACAGAGACAGCCCTGTCGACCGTCTCTCGGTCGAGGACCGCGTCCTCTTCCGTGACCGTGGCCCCGGCCGCGGTGACGAGTTCGGCGGCCGCGCGTCGCATCCGTTCGTCTCGCACGATCATCGTGAGGAGGGGCAGCTGGAGGCGTTCGAACAGTGCGATCCACTCGCTGCCGGCGGGAGTCGTTGTCAGGAACTGGTCGCGGACTCGGCGTAGGGCTTCGACCTCGCGGTCGCTGCCGAGCACCGTGCTTCCGATGAGTTCGATGGCGCAGATCGTCTGCTGGATGAGCGCTAGAACGCCGGACTCGGCGTCTTCCTTGATGGGGTCGGGGTCGGCAGGGTGGAAGGAGTCGGCTACAGTGCCTGCCCACGGGCCGGTTTCGATCGTGAAGCCGTAGACCTTTCTAGCCCCGGCCTGGGAGATGTGCCGGGAGTAGGCATAGTCGCTCAGGGTCCCGGTAGTGGGATACAGGCTGATGCCGGGCTCCGGGGTGTAGGCGCGTCCGCGCACCGCTGCGATGGCGTCGACGATGCGCTGCGCGACAGTCTGGAACCGCTGCAGGTCTCGCGGCTCCATGTACTCCTGATAGCCGGGTTGCCCGATCGGTTGGCAGGTGCCTGTCGGCAGCGAGGTGAACCGTTTCGAGGGGTCCGTCGTTTGCGTCGGTGCATGTCCCCACGGGAAGAGGACGAGCTCCGAGTAGGAGTGCACGTCCACGAAAGAATCCACTCGATAGGTGTCGAGTAGGTGGCGGACGTTCCGGGTTTCCGGCTCGCTGAATGCGCCGCTCCCGACGTACGTTTCCGCGCACGGTGAGCATGACGTCTGTCCCTGGGTGACGCCCCAGAGGATGTCGGCGTTCCGGTTGAGGTCGATGCCGTCGCAGGGGGTGCCGGGGTTGTCCCGGCGGCTCTTGCGCCACAGCGTGTCGACGTTCATGACGTAGTCGCGACCGTCCGGGTTCACGCACGGCAATACGTACAGATCGAGCGAGTCCAGCATGACCTGCACGTCCTGGCCGGTCCAGGTGCGACCGCCAAGCAAGAGGTCGTTGCCGGTCTTGTAACTGACGATGAGGTCGACGACGAGCTCGATGAGCATGTCCGAGTTCATCAGCTCGCGAGCGTGGGTACCGCCGACGAGCAGAACGCCGCGCCGCTGTGGGCCGCCGCCGCCACGCAGCCTCAAGGCATGGACAGTTCTGCCTTGCACCGAGGTCTCCGGAAGGTCGAGCTGGGTGCACAGGCTGGGGAAGAACGCTGCGAGCAGTGTGCCGAGGAAGTCGATCTGGGCCGATGTCCGGTACATCAGCGGGTCTCTTCCCGTGTGACGCCGCGCAGTCGATCGTCGAGCCAGTTGCGTACGTCGTCGTCGCCGGGTATCGCGGAGGCATTCAAGGGTCGTGTCGGCACCGACCGTAGAAGCCGTACTTCGAAGCCTTCGCGGACCAGTTGCGCGCACGTGTCGAGGTCGGCCAGAACCCGGACGCCCCCCTCGGGGTCCGGCACCCTGTCGAGATTGAAATCCGCGATCCGGCTCAGCCGGTCACGGTCTCCGCTGTGGACGGTTGCCTCGAATCGCTCCCGGACGCCAATCGGCTCACTCGATGGCTGAGACGGATCGGACATGACCACCCCCGCGATGTCGACGTGCATCGGCTTCCTAGCAGAATTACGCTGATACCAAGGTCGGTCAATGTCCTTGCGAGCAGCGCGGTGCCAGAACGCGCCGCCACGCCGCCCGGGACCGGACGGTGAGAAACGCCTAAGGAGGCACAGGTTCTTGAGCTCCTCGTGGCGAAGGGAGACAGCCTTCGCTATCGACGCAACGTAGAGCCAGGTCCCGCATACGTGGCCGCCGTCGCAGTCGGCGGGCGGCTGGTGGGCAGGCCACCGACGAGCCCTGGCGCTCAGGACCGAGTCACATCAGCCGGGCAGCGGGGGGCGCTTCAGCTGCTCGGAGGCGGGCTCGAGGCGGCGCGGCGGGCTCGCCGGTGCCGGCAGCTGGGACAGGTCGCTGGCCGGCTGGGACGGGGGCCGGCGCTCTTCGCCCGGCCTTATGGGGCGGAGGTCCTCGGGGAGAGGGATTGGCTCGCTCATTAGTTCGCCACGAACCAGCCCACCCCCGTGTCGGCGGGCGGCGCCTGGGTGAGGTGGATGGTAATTGAGCCGGTCGCCGTGTCCGCCACGGCGGCCCGGACCGCGACGCCGGGCCGATCCTCTTGGAGGACAGCGAGGACCAGACTGGCCGGGCCCAGGACCAGTCCCGTTTGGGTGGCGCTGGTGGCGCCGGCTGGGATTGTAAGGCGGCCGCTGGAGCTGAAGACGGCTCGGCCGTTGACCTGCAGAGCCGCCGAGTCCGGAGACGGCGCGGTGGCGTAGACGCCGACTCCGCCGCGCGTCCCGCTTGCGGCGCCGAAGACGCCGACGCCGCCGTTGCCCGAAGCATCGCCCTCGACCCCGATCCCGAAGTCGCGCTGGCTCTGTCCGATGACGCCGATGGACCCGTCGCCCCAGACGCCGGTGCGAGCGAATCCGAAGACACCCACGCCGTCGGTCACGCCGCCCCGATGGACGCCCTGGACTCCTGGGGCATCGGGCGCGGACGCCTCGCCGAGGACGCCGGCCAGCCCACCGGTGCCGCTGACGCCCACCGCGCGTGTGTTCTCGCCGATGACGCCGGCGCTGGAGCTGTCCGGCGAGACGCTGGTCCCTCGCACTCCGGCGGTGGGGAGCTGCCCCAGGGCGATGCCGTGGACGCCGTCGTCGTCGTAACTGAAGCTCCTGACACCGTTCCGCCCGCCGCCGTGCGCTACGGCGTAGAGGCCGTCGCCGGTGGACCCGGAGAACAGGTAGAGGCTGGTCCCGTCCACGGAGGTAGACCCGTTCGCCAGGGTCGTCGACGTCTGAGTCGTATTCGACATGGATCCTGGCACCCCCTGGATGACCGGGTCGCCATCTGCCATCTCACGCTCCTTTCTGGCTGGACGCGCGTGCAGCGGCATCGAGGCGGCGGCCTGGCCCGCGGTAGTCGGGTATCACATATACCTCCACCTGGCTAACGAAGCCCGCCCTCGGATCGGGGGCGCGGACTCCGTCTTCGCTGGTATCAACCCCAACGACGGACCCCGTAACCGCTGCGGCGTCGCGCGGACCGACGACGGCAGCGCGAGCCGCATGCAGCAGTCGGGTCGAGGACCCGTCGTGAGACGAGTCCCCTACCCAGGAGCCAGCGCGAACTTCCCGACCCAGGACTGCGGCACTAATGCCTGTCGGCTAAGCGCAAGGTCTGAGGATCTCTTGTCGTTTGCTGGTACCGGTCGGCCGACGAGCTGCGCACTGCTCGATGGCCCCGTGCCTCAGCCGTAACACCAGCTGGGGACGCAGTAGACCGGGTAGCAGCAGTAGACGGGATGGCAGTAGTGCCAGCAGCACATGGTCTCCCGGCTTGGCAGTACCTCGGCACTTTCGTTGTCCAGCTCCATGAAGTCGAGTTGATCGGTTGGGATGAGCTCAAGGGTCTCGGTCATGTCGGTGCCTCCTGTCCTACCGGGCCTTCTCGCGCATCATTGACGGGGGGCCGTGACCAACCTGTGACCCATGCGTGACGACGTGAGCTCTCGGTTCAGGGTGGTGTGTGAATGTGAGTCGTCGGACGCTCGCTCCGCCCGCCGCCGCTGCAGGGGACCTGGTAAGTCGAGATGAACCGTCACCCCAACATTCGCTTTGCGAAGCTGGGCCAGCGCCTCGCTTGACACAGATTCTGGTCGACGCGGACTCACCAACAGTGTCGACTCTGGTCGACGGAAGCAATCGGACAAGACCGACTGACAGAACATCCGCATCTGCCGCTGGTTGCGCCCGAACCCCGCGTCCGGCTTCCGCATGGGCAGCGAGAGGCTGGGGGTTCACCGATAGCCTCAGGCCGTGACCGCAGCGTCTGGGTTCGGCCTCGTCTGTGAGATCGAGCCGCCCACGCGGCCGGACCTGCGGCATGTGCGGCACCAGATCGGGGTGCTGGCGCCGGTGGCGCGGTCGTTCCTGATCCCGGACAACCACGTGGGCCGTCCGACCGTGTCGAGCATCGCGGTCGCGCACGAGGTCAGCGCGATGGGCGGCGCCAGCGTCGCGTGCCTCAACTCGCGTGACCGGAATCTGCTCGGGTTCCGCCGGGACATGCTGACGGCCGCGGCGTACGGGGTGGGGGAGTTCCTGTTCGTTCATGGTGACAAGCCGGCCGTCGGCGGCCGGACCGGTGAGTTGACGGTCCGGGCGATGATCGACGAAGCGCGGCAGATGAACCGGGAGCCGGCGTTCAGAGGTACTCCGGCGTTCCGCATCGGGGTGACCGCCGGCGGGCGGCCGCTGCCGGCCTGGAAGCGGGATGCGGACTTCTTCTTCTGTCAGGTCAACTACTCGAATGACGCGCTGCTGCGGTGGCGGGAGTCGACGGACGTCAGCGGTCCGGTCTACGCGGGCGTCATGGTGCTGGCGAGCGCGGGCATGGCCCGGCGGCTGTCCGCGACCATTCCGGACATCCACATTCCGGATGCGTTGATCGCCGAGGTGTCCCGCGATCCTCAGGCCGGTGTCGAGGCGGCCTGCGAGCAGATCCTTGAGCTGCGGAGCAGCGGCGCGTTCGACGGTGTCCATCTCGTGCCGGTCAGCAGGTACCGGGAGGTCGCCCTGCGATTGGAGCGCGACCTCGCCGGATGACCCACGGGATCGCCGGAAACTTCCGCGCGGGACGCGAGTGTCGCCGGGCTGCCCGCCTATCACTGCCGTCCGGCGAGCTGGAGCGCGTCGGGCGGCGCGGCGGCGCGGGCGAGGTCCGAGCGGCCCACCAGAAACCCGTCCCTGCGGCGACCGGTCTGCCGCCTGTCCTGCCGGGTAATGCCGCTGCGATGGTGAGTCGGTGACCGCGGCGGAGGGGACATCGATGACGACCCGATTCCTGAGCGGAGGGCTGTTCGCGGCCGCTCTGAGCACCGCACTGCTTGCCACCACCGGCTCGCTGCCGGTCGGGCCGGCGGCCGCCGCTGCGCCACCGCAGTACCGCATCGAGTGGGCGCCCTGCCCGGGGTCGGCGACCACCCAGTGCGGCACCCTGCAGGTGCCGGTGGACTGGTCCAAGCCGGGCGGGGCGACGATCGGCGTCGCGGTGGCCCGGCGTCCGGCCGACCGATCCCGGCCGCCGCATCGGCACCCTGTTCTTCAACCCCGGCGGACCCGGCGACGGCGCCGCCCGGTACGTCGTGGCCGCCGAGACCTACTTCTCCGCGACGCTCCGTCCCGGTTCGACATCGTCGGCATGGATCCGCGCGGGCATCGGCGCCAGCGCCCCGATCCGGTGCGGCGTGCCGGTGTTCACGCCCGACACTGACGCTCTTCCCGCGTACCCGGCAGGAGTTCGACCGGCTCTGCGCCGCACAACCGCGCGGTCGGCGAGAGCTGCCTGCGGGCAGACGGCGACCTGGTCCGGCACTTCGACACCGCCAGCGTCGCCCGCGACCACGAGGCGCTGCGCATCGCGCTGGACGTCGGCAGGTCAACTGGCTGGTGCTGTCCTACGGCACCCAGATCGCCGCCAACTACGCGGCGCTGTTACCCGAACCGGACCCGGGCGATGGTGCTCGACGCCGCCCTGGAACACAGCGCTGCCCGAGGTCCTGCAGGCGGCCGAGGAGATCAGGCACGGTCGAGAACGCGTTCAACCGGTTCGCCCGCTGGTGCGACACCGCACCGGACTGCGCGCTGCGCGGGCAGGACGTCGCCGCCGTCTACGACCGGCTCGTCGCCCGCGCCAACCGCCACCCGATGCCGGTGGAGGGGGCGCTGCGCCCGGTGACCGGCGAGGACATCCGGATGGGCACGCCCAGACTGGCTCGATCTGAAGGACGCCGATCGTCTTCGGCGGTCCCGACCTGTCCTGGGCCGGCGCTGTCCCGGGCTCATCGCAGCGCGCCGTCGCCGGTGACGCCGTCGGCGTTCGCCTTCCCGCCGCCGGCGAAGGCCGCACGGACGCGCATCTTCGGCGTCGCCGCGAACGGCTGCGGCGACTACGTGGTCGAGGTCCACGACTACGGCCGAGATGCAGCAGCGGATCCAGCTGGGCAAGCAGCTCGCGCCGCACCTGCAGGGCGCCTCCGAGACCTGGCAGGTCGATCCTGCTGCATCGGCTGGCCGGTCCCGGCGGCGAACCCGCCCCGGCGGCTGGACGTGACGCGGCGCGCCGACCCTGATCGTGCACGCCACGCACGACCCGTCCACCTCGTACAAGTGGGCGCTTCGGGCTGGCGGCGCAGATCCGCGGCAGCGCCATGCTGACCCGCACCGGCGACGGGCACACCTCCTACTACACCTCCGACTGCGCCCGCACCGCGATCGACCGATACCTCGTCCACCCGCACGCGCCGGCGGCCCCTGTGTGCACGACCTGACCCGGGGTGGTCGACGATGACCGCGCCGGTCGTCTCGATCGACCCGGACGGGGATGACCCCGTCCGGCTCGTCAGTTCAGGCCGATCGACGCCGAAAGCAACGTGCTCGGCTTCGTCCAGGACGCCTGAGCCCATGAGCGATCCACGCACTCATCGCTCCAAGCCCGGACTGATATCCGGATCTCCCGCGAGTCGGTTGGCGACTGAGGCTGAGGGCGCGACGGAGAGGGACTCCCGTGTCAGTCGGAGTCTTGGCTCTGCCGGTGGATTTCGCGGACGGGGGGCTCGTCGTGCTGCGCGGTTTGGTCCCGGGCCGGCAGGTGATTCAGGTCGTCGGCCAGGCTGGCGGCCGTGCCCAGGATGTCGGGGTGGTCGTCGCCGAGGGCACGACGCCGGCGAGTGAGGGTGTCCCGGTCGAGGGAGCGCGCCTGCTCGTACTCGCCGAGCTGGCGCAGATCGGCGGCCAAATTGGTGGCCGTGGCCAGCGTGTGCGGGTGGTCGTCGCCGAGGACCCGGCGCCGCCGGTCGAATTCATCCTCTGCGTCGTCTCCGTCGTCCATATCCATCGCCTCGCGTCGGCAAGGACTTCCGGCAGTTCGAAAACCGCGAGGTTGACGAGCGGTGCCAGCAACACCAGCGCACGCCCGCGGCCCTCGCGCGTGGCGTGTACTGCGGCCGACGCCGCGTCGGAGCAGGCCAGGATCATATCGGCGCTTTGCTTCGCCAAACTCGTACGGCCGGCCCGATCAGGTGAAGCCGACGTTCAGGACGAAGTGCCCGAGCCTCAGATTGAGCACTCCGCCGCCGGCCCGATGCACGATGTACGCGAGCAAGATGATGCCCAGGATCACGACGACCAGCCAGAAGAAGAACACGATGACGCCGGGGATGGCATACCCGGATATAGTTCTCGCTCTAGCCATGGCCACCAGGTACCCACAGCTGCCTGAACTTATGCCCGGGCCGCCCACCACGGCGAGTCGCACAACGAGACTCACGCTTCTACCGCTGAGCGGCTTGTCGGCTTGCGCCGTGACACGGCGCAAGCGGAGCGCCTCGGCCTACGGAGGGCTCAGTTGGCTGCGCGCCCACTGGGCGGTGAGGTCCGCAGCTGCGTCGATGCTGGCGTCATCGTTGCGAAGGATCGGCAGCCCGAGCTCGCGCAGCTCGGCGGCGTCGGCCAGTGCGTCGTGTCCGTCGGCTTCGGCGGGTGAGCGCGTGCGTAGTCGGTTGAGGCGGCTGGCATCGGAGCAGTCGAGTACCGCCCAGCGGATGCCGCCGAGCGCTGGCGCTGCGGTGGACCGACGCACCTCATCCGGCGTCAGCGGGGACAGCAGCAGCACATCATGGCCGGCGGCCAGCACGGCCGACACAAACGTCAGGCAGAGGTCGTTGTGGGCTGGCCACCGATCGGCCGCGGACCGCTGCCTCAGGTCGAGTCCGGCCAGGCGGCTACCCGCTTCTAGGAACTGGTCCAGGTCGAGCACGACGACGCCGGGCAGCGCCGTGCGCAGCCCCGGAGCAACGGCTGTCTTCCCGGAGCCCGGCGCACCGCTCAGCATCAGCAACCTCCCACCGTCCACCGCCTCATCATCAATCCCGGACCACCACCGATCCCAACGTCCGCATCTGCCGCATCGCGCTCGTCTGTGCCTTTGTCGGGCTTTGCGCGGCGTGGTGGGGCGGGGGCAGGCCGGGTCTGACACGGTGGGACGGTGCACACGAGGCTGGCGTCGACGTGGCCGTCGAACGATCTCCTGCCGGCGATCCGGTCCACGCCAGAGGGAGCGGACGACGCGATCTTGTGTCGCCGGGCGCGAGCGCATCTATCTCGACCGCTTCTGGAACGAACTCTCCCGGGACCCCAAGCGGTTCGATGAAGCGAAGCGTCAGCACTATGCGGCGCTCTACGCCCAACCCGGCGCAATGCGCGAGCTTTGCCCAGTTCCGCGCGTTCAGCCAGGACGCGGCCGACAACAAGACGTTCCTCGCGCAGGGCAAGCTTCAGATGCCGGTCTTGGCCTTCGGCGGCGAAGCCTGCGTGGAGCGAGTCGTAGACCGAACCCGTGGCCGGTCGAAGCTTCACAGGTCGGCTGAGCAACGGCGGTTCCAGTATGCCCAGCCGCGACGCGCGTCCACGCCTGGTCAACTGGTCGATGGGACGGTTGCGATCGATTGCGTGGCTTGGCGACGATCAGTGCGACGACCCAGGTGGAGGCCGGTATAGGTCCTGCACGGCACCCGCGATGTCCCCGCCATCGGCCTCCACGGGCTCCATGTACAAGCGCGCTTCGGCGACCAGGCCGTCGCGCACGACGAAGATCGTGACCCCACGCATCGCGAAAGGCGACCCGTCCACGTGGTGACCGTGCCAGTGCCACTCGCCCCACTCGACTTCTCCGTCCACCGATGAAGCGACCAGTTCCGAACTGAAGTCCGGCACCCCATCGAAGACCGACGACCAGTTCTCGCGCACCTGAGCGCTCCCGCCAAACCCCCGATTCGGGTGCAGCGGTTGCGCGCTTTGGTAGTCCTCAGCGAACAGCGACGCCAGCCGCTGCGCATCGTGAGCGTTCGCCGCATCCCTGAGTCGCTCCAGCATGGTCGCCATGTCAGAACGATAGATCGGCGCCACCCGGGCTCCGCACGTCGCAACGTCCGCTTCTGCCGCGGAGTGTGCGGCTCGTTGTGCGCCCGGTCGGTCTCGGCCGAGCGTGGAACGCGGTGGTACTCGGGTGGTGAGCGCTGGGCGGGTCGCCGGCCTGGACCGGTCCTGATGATGGATGCGCTCCTGACCCTCCCAGCCGCGCCAGCGTCGACGGCGGGGCGCCTGCGGGCGTGCCCGGCTCCGCACGCGCCGTAGGAGAGGAGGCGGGAGGGGATACTGGCCTTCGTGCTCCTCGCCACCGAGCGCCTCGTCCTGCGCCGTTTTCGTCCCGACGACGTCGAGGTGTTCGCCTCCTACCGGTCGGATCCGGGATCGCTCGCTTCCAGTCCTGGGAGGCGCCGGTGTCCCTGGTGGCGGCGACTGCGCTGGTCGAGGAGTTGGTCACCGCCGATCCGCGGTCGCCCGGTTGGTTCCAGTACGCCGTGGAGCTGCGGTCCGAGCGGCTGCTGATCGGCGATGTCGGCGTCAACCTGCATGACAACCGGATGCAAGCGGAGATCGGGTTCACCGTCGCCCCGGCGTACCAGGGTCATGGTTATGCCGTCGAGGCAGTGCGTCGGGTGGTGGACCATCTGTTCGCCGACCAGGGCCTGCGTCGGATATCGGCGGAATGCGACGCGCGGAACCTTCGCTCCGCCCGGCTGCTGAAGCGTGCCGGCTTCCGGCGCGAGGGGTGTCGTGTCGGCAACACTTGGATCAAGGGTGAATGGACGGACGACCTTCTGTTCGGCCTTCTCGCGGAGAATTGGCGGGGACGGTAGCCACGAGGGCGACGCGCCCCGCGCGCTTCCCCATAAGGAGCACTCGGACGCGATCGCGGTGCGCGGCGCACACCCGCGCTGCTTCCGCGCTTTCTATGCCACCGGTCGGATGACCTGGCCTCGGCTCTTTATCGGGTCAACCGCCTGGCTCGGTTGGTGTAGGTGCCCTTGGACAGGTCGACGAGGACGAGGGTGTTGCCGAAGGGGTCGCGGACAACGGAGGCTCGTCCCACGGGGATATCGAACGGTGCGGTGACGAGGTCGACCGCCATGACCGGTCGAGAAGCTCGACGGCTTCGTCGACGCTGTCGACGAGCCAGTTCGGCTCGTAGCTCTGTCGGGTTGTCAGCACCAGCTCGCTGTCCCCGTCGGGCAGCGCCAGTCCGGCCTGGCCGACCGTGTCGTTGCGCCAGATCAGCCGGTGGCCCAGTGCCTGGCCGTAATAGCGCAGACCTGCATCAAGGTCCGGCACCGGCACGGTCACCGCGTCCACCCTTCGGAAGATCCCACCCGTGGCCATACGTGGAGACTCTGCACGTCCGATGGCGACGTGACCAGACTGCCGAAGCCGCGCGCGACTAACTGTCCCTCCTAGTGCCCTGCGTCGTTAGTTGATTGACGCTTTGATTGGGTGGAACGATGCGGTGTGCCCAATCGTGCTGCTGCCGCTTTGGCGTTGCGTGCTGGTGATCGTGAGGAGTTGGAGCGGCTGACGCGGTCGTCGTCGGTGCGGGCCGGGTCTGGCGCAGCGGGCACGCATCGTGCTGCTGGCCGCCGAGGGGGTGGCGAATACTCGGATCGCTGAAGCTGGTGGGGGTGTCCCGGCCGACGGTCATCGGATGGCGGGACCGGTATGCGGCCCGGGGCCTGGCCGGGCTGGACGATGACCCGCGGTCGGGGCGGCCCCGACACGGTCGACCATGCCGGCAAATCGTGGCGGTCACGCTGCGGCCGCCGCCGAAGAAGTATGGGGTGACGCACTGGTCGAGTCGGCTGCTGGCCCAGCACCTGAAGATCGGGGACGCCACGGTGGCCCGAGCGTGGCGGGAGTACGGGGTGCAGCCGTGGCGGGCCGAGT
This sequence comes from uncultured Actinomycetota bacterium, assembly GCA_963770145.1. Classification (GTDB taxonomy): domain Bacteria; phylum Actinomycetota; class Actinomycetes; order Mycobacteriales; family CADCTP01; genus CADCTP01. The sequence continues at coordinate 729,295 of CAVYOJ010000016.1, forward strand.
CGTTCCGGTTCTCCACCGACCCGCAGCTGGAAGCCAAGGTCGTCGACGTCGTCGGGCTCTACCTGAACCCGCCGGAGAACGCGGTCGTGCTCTGCGTGGATGAGAAGTCCCAGATCCAGGCCCTGGACCGGACCGCGCCGATCCTGCCGCTGCAACCCGGGCTGGCCGAGCGCCGCTCCCACGACTACGTCCGGCACGGCACCTCCACCCTGTTCGCGGCGCTGGAGATCGCCACCGGGCAAGGTCACCGCCGCCGTGCAAGCCCCGCCACCGCCACCAGGAATTCCTGGCCTTTCTACGGCAGGTCGCCCGGCGCCTACCCCGACGACGGCACAACTCGAGCTGCACCTGGTGATGGACAACTACGCCGCCCACAAGCATCCGAACGTCACGGCCTGGCTGGCCGCCAACCCCCGCGTCGTCGTGCACTTCACCCCGACCCACGCCTCCTGGATGAACCTGGTCGAGGTCTGGTTCTCCATCATCGAACGGCAGGCCATCCACCGCGGCACCTTCGGCTCCATCGGCGACCTCAACGCCAAGATCCGCGCCTTCATCACCGGCTGGAACGACCGCGCGCCACCCCTTCATCTGGACCAAGACCGCAGACCAGATCCTCACAGAAACCGAACCGTAAGAAAGAACTCAGACGCAGGGCACTAGCACTCCGGTTGGCCCGTTGTACCGGCGCGACGGACCCGACCGCCGACGGTCTCAGCCGGCCGCGAACGCGGGTCCGTCCGGAGGTGGTTTCGCGGATCATCGGTACGTGGACGGATGGGAGCTGGCGCAGGTCAACGTCGCCGAGGCGGTGGCGCCGCTCTCCTCGCCGCGCCTGGCCGGTTTCCTGGACCTGCTCGACCCGCTGGACGAGCTGGCCCGGCGTAGCCCAGGGTTCGTCTGGCGGCCGCAGCCCAACGAGGTCACGGAGCGGGACCTGGTCCTATTCGGAGATCCGAGCTGGGTGGTCGTGAACCTCTCGGTCTGGGCATCCCTGGCCGCCCTCCGTGACTACCTGTACGGCCCGCAACACGCCGCCGCGCTGCGTCGCCGTCGGCAGTGGTTCCGGCGCTCGGACGGACCCGGCACGGCGTTGTGGTGGACGCCGGCCGGCGAGCGGCCGACCTTCGCCGAGGCGCACCGTCGGCTCGAGCTCCTGCGTCGGGCCGGGCCCGGCGCGGAGGCGTTCGACCTGCATGCGGCTCAGCCATAGGCGCGCAGCGCCAACTCTCGAAGGCATCCGCTCACTGGTCCAACCTCTGGTCTGCTGGTGACTGATTCGGCAGGCTGCGTCGGCCGGCGCTGATGTGGATGCCGGTGCACCCCTGGTCCCCACCGGGCCATCGCACTCGTCCGCTTGACCTTCGAGGTCCGGCATGAAGGTTCGCGGGGTCCGGTGGCCCAGAACACGCGGACTGGCGACAGGGCTGCGCGCCAATGTGAGCGTGGGTCGCCTACCGGGAGGGCCGGATCGACGCGAGCACCTTCGGGGTGTACGGCACGGACAACTGGGGTCCTGCGGAGATCCGCGGGAACGCCGCGGATCGAAGCTGCCGGCCCGATCCCGCGGCACCGCCAGGTCCACCGGGCCGACCTCGGTCAGCAGCCGCTTCGGGGTGCTGCCGTTGCGGGAGTTCCCCGACCCCCGCCCGGCCGGATCGTGCCTGTCGTAACCAAGGTGCTCGGTCAACTCCTCCGCCAGCGCCCGCTCCAGCACCGCCTTCGTAACCTGCGAAAGCAGCCCCTCCGGGCCGAGCAACTCCACCCCCTGCGCCTCCGCCTTCGCCAGCAGCTGATCAGCCAACTCCTGCATCGACCAGCCCCGGCTGGTCCTCCGGCCGCTCCCGGTCGCCGGACACCCGTGCAGTGTCGGTCATCTCGTGGTCCCTCCCGAACCGCTCGAAGCGATTCAGAGTCGGGCCACGTCACTTACACAGCTGTTCGGACACGCCCGAACAAGAAGCCGCGCTGCGCCTGGTCCTCGTGGGGTCTACTCCTGGTCTAGTCCGGGTGGACCTCGCCGGGCGGTCGACGACGACGCGGATCGCTGATCCGCGGGGCCGGGGCGGGGGCGTCATTAGTGACGTCGTGGGGTAGGGCGACATCATGCGACAGCGCTGGTTCCGCGGAGCTGCGTTGGGCTTCGTCGCGGCGCTGTTGGCGGTGGGGTGCAGCAGCGGTGGTTCGGATGGGCCGCCGGGTCCGGTGGCGGTCGTCGCCGGGCCGCGGACGGCATTGATGGACGTGCCGGTACGGATGGCGGTGACCGGGCTGCAGCCGGGTTCGACGGTCACGATCAGCGCCGAGGCGACCGACGGGCACGGGGTGCGCTGGTCCTCGCAGGTCGACATTCCGGCTGACGGCGGGGGAACGGCGTCGCTGGACCGGGCGCCGACCGGTGGCAGCTACAGCGGCGCCCATCCGATGGGCCTGCTCACCACCATGATGCCGGAGGGATCGACCGGCGACCCGGACTTCGTGCTCGGGGGTCGGCCCGACTTCCAGGTCACGCTGCGGGCCAGCCAGGACGGCCGGCAGCTCGCCTCGACCACTCTGACCCGGCAGGCCGCGGCCGCGCTCGGCGTGCAGGCTCGGCCGCTGGACCGGTCGACCGGCCTGCACGGCACTCTGTTCCTGCCGGCCGACACCAGCCGCCGTCGGCCCGCGGTCTTGGCCTTCGGCGGCTCCGAGGGCGGCGAGAGCCAGGGCGCGGACTTCTCCGCCGGTCTGCTGGCCGCCCACGGCTACCCGGTCCTGTCCCTGGCGTACTTCCACGCCAGCGGGCTGCCGGCCACCCTGGAACGCATCCCGCTGGAGTACTTCGCCCGCGCCGCCGCCCTACTCGCCCGCCAACGCGGTGTCGACCCCCGGCACGTGCTGGCCTGGGGCGTCTCCCGCGGCGGCGAAGCTGCCATGCTTCTGGGCGTCCACTACCCACAACTGATCCACGGGGTCATCGCCACCTCGACCTCCGACCACCTCAACGGCGGCCTCCCCGACCAGAACGTCGCCGCCTGGACCCTGCACGGCGCGCCGCTGCCGTTCGCCGGCCCCAGCGACTTCACCACTCCAGGGGCCCCCGGTACGCCGGCCTCGGTCATCCCGGTCGAACGCATCGACGGGCCGGTCATGACCGTCTGCGGCGCCGCCGACACCCTCCTCCCGTCCTGCCCGTTCGCCGACGCGATCACCCACCGCCGCGGGGAACGCGGACGCCAGTTCGGCGACGTCCACCTCGCCTACCCGAACTCCGGACACGCCGTCGGAGCGCTTCCCTTCTACGACAGCACGACCAGGCCCACCGAAGGGCAGACCGCCACCGGTCTCGTCCTGCAACTGGGCGGCACGATCGTCGACAACGCCGAAGACGGCGGCGCCGCCCGCACCCGCCTGCTGGCTCTCCTCGCCACACCGCACTGAGCAAGCATGGGCGGTCCCGGCGGGCACGCGACCAGGCCACGGTCTGGAGGGAGCTGCTCCGCCTCGGCTGGCGTCGGCTGGCTGTCCCAGCCACGGTAGAGCTCGAGGAGGCCTCACACTCACACCGTCACTCGGCCGCCGATGCAGAAGGGGTGGCCGGCAGGGTCGAGCATCACGACGTTGCCCTGTCTTCTGTGTGGTTGGTAGCGAGGTGTCGTGGCTCCCAAGGCCTGCAGTCGAGTCTCGGCCTCCTCGAGGTCGTCGACCGACAGCTCGAGGTGCATCTGCATTGGGACGTCGGGCTCTGGCCACGTCGGCGGCTGGAAGTCCGCGAGGACGCGCACCAGGATCAAGGGTCCGCCGGCGACGTGGATACAGGCGCCGGTGTCGTCGCTGTGGCTCACCTTGGCGTCGAAGGCGCCGGCGTAGAAGGCGACCATCGGCGCAAGGTCCTGACAGTCAAGTGTCAGGGCTGTCAACTCGACAATGCGCCCTGGGCTCTCAGCGGCTTCTGGCATTCGGGCATCGTGGCAGGGCCGCTTGTCGGTGTTCTTGAACGCCGCCGATCCGATGCACTGACATGCCGTGGGTCGGGCGGCAGATGCGCGTATTCGTGGACCGGAGCAAGGCGTGCGTTGGGTAGCGAGTCACGGATCCGCGTCCGCTGCTGGGACGGGCCAGGGGTCGGGATACTTGCAAATCGTGGCTGACGCGCGGCGGGTCGAGATGGACTGGGAGGCGTACCAACGGCTGGTGCGGCGGGCCTGCTTCGTGTGCGAGTTGCTGGCTGGCAACCCGGACTTTCCCCACCACGTCGTCTACCGGGACGGGCCACGGTGGCCTTCCTCAGCCGCTTCCCGTGGTGGCCGGGCCACCTGCTGGTCGCGCCGGCGACGCACGTCGAGGACGTCGTAGGTGTGGACGTGGCGCAGTATCTGGCCGTGCAGCGGGTCGTGCACGCCGCCGGGCAGGCGCTGGTCGCGGAGGTGGAAACAGAGCGGCTGTACGTGCTGAGCCTCGGCAGCCTGCAAGGCAACCGGCACGTCCATTGGCATCTTGTGCCGTTGCCGCCGGGTGTGCCGTACGAGCATCAACAGGTCAGCGCGCTGGCACCCGAGCGCGGCTACCTCGACATCCCGGACCAAGCACAGGCCGACCTAGCGACCCGGCTGCGTATCCGCATGACCTTGGATCCCGCGGCGGGTAGCTAAGCCAGCGGCACGGATCCCCGCATCCGCCACGGTCAGCTTGTCCCAACGCCCTCTCGTGCCGCCGTGCGCGCTCGCACGCGACCACACCGGGCTGCGGGCGGACCGCGAGTCAGGCGTCGTTCGCGGAGGCGATGAAGATCAGCGCGCTTGACGTCGGGTTCTCATCCGCCCGTGATGGCTCGCTGAGCCGCGTCGAGCGTTTGAATGACGCCCTCCCGCGCGCCGGTTTCGGCCTCGATGAGCCGCCGGAGTCCGGTCGCGACCTTCGCCAGCGCATCGCCCCGCACGCCGTACGTGGTCGTAGCGGTCGCCAGCCGACGTCTCGGTCGGTCGCCCGTGGTGGCGTGGCCGGTCCGGCCCTGCGTCGCGAGATTCCTGTTCGGTGCAGGCTGGTCCGCTCGGTTAGCGTTGCGGCGTGGGGGTGCTGGATGAGCTGAGGGAGGGTCGTCTCACCCGTCCGAACGGTCGGACCGTGGCGTGGACGGAGTGGGGGCCGGCGGCTGGCATCCCGCTGCTGCGTCTGCCGGGTACGCCGGGGTGCCGGCTGTCGGTGCGCTCGGACACGGTGCCGTGGGCCGAGCGCGGGCTGCGGGTGATCACGACGGAGCGGGCCGGCTTCGGTGCCTCGACCCGGCTGCCGGGCCGGGGGTTCGCCGAGCATGCCGACGACCTGGCGGCGGTCCTGGACGAGCTGGGTCTGGGTGCGGTGCACGTCACCGGTGTCAGCGGCGCGTCGGCGCACGAGTTGTGCTTCGCCGGGCGGCATCCCGACCGGGTTCGCGCGATGACGATCGTCGCCGGTGGGGCTCCCGCGACCGCGGAGGAGTCGGAGCGGGAGATTCCGCTCAACCGGGAGGCGGCCGAGCTGGTGCGCACGGGCGATCTCGCGACGCTGTGGGAGCGGCTCGAGAAGGTCTACCGGGACTTCGTCGCCGACCCGCTCGCGGCCATCGGCAGGGTCAGTGACGGGGTTCCGGCGGCGGACCGGGCGGTCATGTCGGCGTCGAGCTGGCAACGGGTATTCGTTGCGGCGGTACGCGAGGCGCTGCGGCAGGGTCCGGACGGCTGGGGCGACGAGACGGTGGCGTTGCTGGGCGAGTGGAACGACGTTGACTGCGCGGCGGTACGACCTCGCTGACCTGGTGGCACGCGCCCGCGGATGCCGACGCGACGCTGTCGGCCGCGCGGCGGCTGCTCGCTCGCGTCCCGCAGGCGCAGCTGCGCCTGTTCGGCTCCGACGAAGGGCACCTGGCCGGCTTCCACCGCGAACCCGACATCCTCGACGAGCTGCTCGCCCGCGGCTGACACGACCTGCAGACTGACCCGGTCGAGCCGGCCTCGCGGACGCCGACGCCACCTCGGCGAACGGCTCGTCACCCCCGCGGTCCGGCACTCATATGCCGCTGTCGTTTCTCGGTGCGACCAGCGGGCGGCGGCGCCAAGCACGGCATGTTGTGCTTGCCCGGGTGCCGCGATGGGTTCGAGTCCGTGGAACTCCCCGCAGCGCGCCGCCGAGGATCCGCCGGTCCGTGGGTCAACTGATGGGCCTGCGGCTCGCGGTTGCGACCGGCTCGGACACCCCGCTCGGTGGCCGGTCATCTGCACGGGCTCGCCCTGCTCGACCGCTTCGTCGCCCGTCTGCAGGCGCGACGACGTCGAGCGGGTCAGGCCCGACCCGGGCAGCTGTACCGGACTCGCGTGCGCGCCGGGCCGGGCCCCGCTCACGCCGGCCGCGGGTCTGCTCGCTGACCGGGCTGTTCCTGCGGAACTGTCAGCTCGACTCCGACTCCACGTCCATCGGGCGGCCGCCCTCCCAGGTGTGCCAGCGCTCGATCTCGATCCAGGCGTTCACCCGCGGCCGGTCGCGCTGGCCGTAGGGGTTGCCGAGGTAGTGCGTCGAGAGCCGGTCGATGCCGGACAGGTCCGCGTCGACGGCCAGCTCGGCGACGCGGCCGATGATGCTGACGTGCCGATACCAGCTGTCGGTGTCCATCACGGTCAGCGAGACGCGCGGGTCCTGGCGCAGGTGCTCGACGCGTTTGCGGCCGGCGTCCATGTTGACCAGGATCCGGTCGCCGTCGAGGACGTACCACGTGGCGACCGTGACCGGCTGCCCGTCCGGCCGGAGCGTGGCGATCACGGACGGGTTCGGCTTGGCGAGGAAGTCGCGCAGCTCGTCGGGCAGCGGTGAGGTCGGCATGGCGCCCATTCCATCACCGGGCAGGGACGCGCCGTTGCCCGGTGAGCGGTCGCGGACGAAAGCCGGGTGCTCGGCGCCGGAAAGACCTCCGTGTGCGGGAACTGGAGGTCCAGAGACCTACGTGAACTTCTCCGCTTCCGGCATGCCGCTGGTCCGTCTGGCCGAGCTGTTCGACGATCTCTTTCCGGGCCAGATCCTGATCCCGGTCTCGAGGATGAAAGATACCGTCACCACCGATAGGGAACTCCGCCAGATCAAGCTCGGGGACCTCGTCGAGTTCCTCGGGCTGGTGCCGGTGCGGACGCCATTGCAGAGACGTGCTCGCCCGTCCACCGAGGTCGACAGCTAAGACGAGGTCGACTCTCCTATCCAATGGCGACACGTTTATGAGTGCCATTCCGCAGATGACTTTCGCCGCGTCTCGCTGGCTCCAGGGCGTGACGCCGCGTGACAGCACGAGCCCGGCCGGGCGGTCATGTCCGGCCGGGACGCGAAGATGCACAGGGCACTATCCCAGGAAGTCGCGCAGCGCGGCGACCACCTCGGCCGGTCGCTCCTCGGCGAGGAAGTGGGCGGCGTCGACCGCCTGCCCGCGCACGTCGGTGGCCCGGGTACGCCAGACGTCGAGCACGTCCTCCGGCCCGGTGCCGACGACCCCGTGCGCGCCCCAGAGCACCAGCAGCGGCGCGGTGACCAGCCGGCCGGCGACCGCGTCGGCCCGGTCCAGCTCGAGGTCGACGGCCGCGGCCGCCCGGTAGTCCTGCAGCATCGCGTGCCGCCGGGCCGGGTCGGCGAACGCCCGCTCGTACCCGGCCAGCGCCTCCGGTGCCACGTGGTCGAGGGTGCCGCCCCACGACCCGAGCAGCGTGTGCAGGTACCCGACCGGGTCGCCGCCGATCAGCCGCTCCGGCACCGGCTCCGGCTGCAGGTAGAAGAACCAGTGGTAGTACGCGGTGGCCAGCCGCTGGTCGACCGACGCCGTACACGTGCGTGGTCGGCAGGATGTCGAGCACCGCGGCCCGCTGCACGACGTCCGGGTGGTCCAGCGCCATCCGGTGCGCGACCCGCCCGCCGCGGTCGTGTCCGACGACGGCGAACCGGTCGTGCCCCAGCTGCGCCATGACCGCGACCTGGTCGTCGGCCATGGCCCGGAACGAGTACGCGGCGAGGTCGCCGGACGGGATCCCGGACTCGCCGTACCCGCGCAGGTCGGCGGCGACGACCGTGTGGTCCGCCGCCAGCTCGGGCGCCACCGCATGCCACATCAGGTGGCTCTGCGGGAACCCGTGCAGTAGCAGCACCGGCGGCCCCTCGCCGCCGACCACCGCATGCACCCGCATGCGGCCCGCCTCGTGCTCGACGTCCACCTCGACATCCCGGAACCCCGCAAACATGCCGCCGAGCCTGCCACCCGCCGCCCACCCCGGTCGCCACGCCGGCCGGGCTCGCCTCGCCACGCGGGGCGGAGGCTTGGCGGGGCGGGCAGTGGTGCGGAAGGGTCAGTGGCGCCGCCGGGGAACCGGTGCGGAGGAGCCGAGGAGGACTGCGTGGCGCCGATCGACATCACCACCACCCCGGAGTGGGACGCCCTGGCCAAGCACCACGCCGAGCTCGGCCCGCGGCACCTGCGGGAGCTGTTCGCCGAGGACCCGGACCGCGGCCGGGCGATGGCGGTCGAGGCGGGCGACCTCTACCTGGACTACTCCAAGCACCGGGCCACCGCCGAGACCGTGCGGCTGCTGGTCGCGCTGGCCGAGCGGGCCGGGCCTGCGGGACCGGATCGACGGGATGTTCGCCGGCGAGCACATCAACGTCAGCGAGGACCGGGCCGTGCTGCACACCGCGCTGCGGCTGCCCCGCGACGCGCGCCTGACCGTCGACGGCCAGGACGTGGTCCGGGACGTGCACGAGGTGCTCGACCGGATGGGCCGGTTCGCCGACCGGGTGCGGTCCGGGCAGTGGACCGGCGCGACCGGCCGGCCGATCCGGTCGGTGGTCAACATCGGCATCGGGGGTTCCGACCTCGGCCCGGTGATGGCGTACGAGGCGCTGAAGGACTACAGCGACCGGGACCGGAGCTTCCGGTTCGTGTCCAACATCGACCCGACCGACGTGGCCGAGGTGACCCGCGACCTCGACCCGGCCGAGACGCTGGTGGTCGTGTCGTCGAAGACGTTCGGCACGCTGGAGACGCTCACCAACGCGAAGGTCGTGCGGCGGTGGCTGCTCGACGGGCTCGGCGAGCGGGCCGGCGAGGACGCGGTGGCCAAGCACTTCGTCGCCGTGTCCACCAACGCGCAGCGGGTGACCGAGTTCGGGATCGACCCGGAGAACATGTTCCCGTTCTGGGACTGGGTCGGCGGGCGCTACTCGATGGACTCGGCGATCGGGCTGTCGACCATGCTCGCCATCGGGCCGGACGGGTTCGGCGAGCTGCTCGCCGGCTTCCACGCCATCGACGAGCACTTCCGCACCGCGCCGTTCGAGGCGAACATGCCGGTGCTGCAAGGGCTTGCTCAACGTCTGGTATTCGGGGTTCTTCGGCGTGCAGGCGCACGCGGTGCTGCCGTACAGCCAGCACCTGCACCGCTTCCCGGCGTACCTGCAGCAGCTGACGATGGAGTCGAACGGGAAGTCGGTGCGCTGGGACGGTTCGCCGGTGACCACGGCGACCGGCGAGATCTTCTGGGGCGAGCCGGGAACGAACGGGCAGCACGCGTTCTACCAGCTGCTGCACCAGGGCACCCGGCTGGTCCCGGCCGACTTCATCGGCTTCGCCGAGCCCAACCACGAGATCGACGACCTGCACGACCTGTTCATGTCCAACTTCGTGGCGCAGACCGCGGCGCTGGCGTTCGGGCGGACGGCCGAGGAGGTCGCGGCCGAGGGGACGGCGGCGGCGGTCGTGCCGCACAAGGTGATGCCGGGCAACCGGCCGACCTCCAGCATCCTGGCGCCGAAGCTGACCCCGGCGACGCTCGGCCAACTGGTCGCGCTCTACGAGCACACCGTCTTCGTCGAGGGAGCGCTCTGGGGGATCGACTCGTTCGACCAGTGGGGCGTCGAGCTCGGGAAGGTGATGGCGCAGCAGCTCACGCCCGAGCTCACCCGGCCGGACCCGCCCTCGGCCGACCTGGACAGCTCGACCCTGACCCTGGTCCGCCGCTATCGCACCCTCCGCGGCCGGACGACCTGACCGGATCATCCGGCGTCGGCGGGGCCGGCATAGGGTGCGGGGCCGGCTCGTCCCGGCCGAGCCGGTCGCCCTCGGCGCGAGGGTGGAGTCGAGTAACGCGCGAGGAGGACGGATGTCGTTGGACGAGGCCGCTGTCGCGGCCATGACCCGGTTGCCGAAGGTGGAGCTGCACTGCCACGTCGAGGGCACGATGCGGCCGGCGACCGTGGCCGAGCTGGCCGCCCGCAACGGGCAGGCGCTGCCGACCGACGACCCGACCGAGCTCTACCACTACGTCAGCCTGGACGACTTCCTCCGGGTCTTCTGGCTGGTGCAGTCCACGCTCGGCGGCCGGGCCGACTGGGCGCGGCTGGCGTACGAGTCGGTGCTGGACGCGGCGGCCTGCGGTGTGGTCTACCGGGAGACGTTCTTCACCCCGGCCCGGCACCTCGAGGCCGGGCAGGAGCTCGCCGACATCGTCGCCGGGCTGGCCGAGGGGCTGGCGGCGGGGGAGGCCGAGTCCGGCAGCCGGGTCATGCTCGTCTGCGACATGGACCGTGCGTACGGCGGTGCCGCGGCGCGTGAGCTCGTCGAGCGGCTGGTGGAGCTGCGCCGGGCGGGTGCGGCCGGGACGGAGCGGGTGCTCGGCGTGGGGATGGACTCCACCGAGCTCGGTGTCGACCCGCTCGACTTCGCCGACGCATACCATCTGGCGGCCGCGGCGGGGCTGCGCCGGACCGCCCACCAGGGCGAGAACAACCCGCCGCCGGCGATCGCGACCTGCGTGGACGTGCTCGGCGCCGAGCGGATCGACCACGGTCTGTCCATTGTGGACGACCCGGAGCTGACCAAGCGGCTGGCCGACCAGCGGATCCCGCTGACGGTCTGCCCGACCTCGAACATCCGCATCGCCAACGCGGTCCAGCGGCTGGAGGACCACCCGTACCGGGCGATGCGGGCGGCCGGGCTGCTGGCCACGCTCAACACCGACGACCCGGCGATGATCGACCTCGACCTGGCCACCGAGTACGCCGCGGTCCAGGCCGCCTACTCCTACAGCCGGGACGAGATGGTGGCGATCGCCCTGGACGGCGTCGAGGCGAGCTGGCTCGACGCCGGCGACCAGGCCCGGCTGCGCGACCGGATCAGGGCGTCGAGCTAGCCTCCCCGGGCTCGCCGAGCTTGACCGAGACCACGCCGGCCAGGATCAGCACCCCGCCGGCCACCTGGATCAGCCGCGGGACCTCGCCGAGCAGCAGCCAGGCGGCGACCAGCGCGACGAGCACCTCGGACAGCGCCACGAACGACGCCAGCCGCGACCCGAGCCGCCGGGCCGCCGCGATGCCGGTGCCGTAGGCCAGGGCCGCGGTCACCACGCCGAGCGCCAGCACCGGCAGCCACCACGGCACGGTGACCGCGTGGAAGGCGACCGGCCGGGTGGACGCGGTGAGCGGCGAGGACGCCGGTGGCGCCGGCCGACGAGCAGCGTGAGGCCGCCGAGGAGGAGCCCGGCGGCGGCCAGCACGGTGGGCGGCAGCCCGTTGTCCTCGTCGGAGGAGAGCACGAAGTAGACCGCGGCGCCGACCATCGCACCGAGTGCCCAGAGGATGCCGGTGGTGCTCGCCTGGGCGCCGGAGATCAGGTCGAGGACCAGCACGAGGCCGGCGGCGCCGAGCAGCACGCCGAGGGCGGTCAGCCGGCCGGGCCGTTGGCCGCGGCGCAGCCAGAGCCAGCCGACCACGGCGACCGGCGCCGTGTATTCGATCAGCAGCGCGACGCCGACCTGCATGTGCGCGACGGCGTTGAAGTACGCGAGCTGGCAGCCGGCGACGGCGACCAGGCCGTAGCCGGCGACCAGCCGCAGGTTGCGGACCAGCAGGCGCCAGCGCCCGCGCAGCTGCAGCAGCGCCACCGGCATCAGCACGGCAGCGGCGAGCAGGATCCGGACCACCACGGCGGCGGCGGACGACCAGCCGGCGTCCATCAGCCCGCGCGCGAGCGAGCCGGACAGCCCGAACGACGACGCCGAGAGCACGGCCAAGCCCGAGCCCGGACGCCAACCGGGTGTCGACCCTGCTCGTACCCGGAGTGTCATGCGTCAAAACCGCCATGACTCCTGACACTAGGGTGTCGGGATGTAAGGTGTCAACGTGCTCTTCGCGCATGACACCACTGCTGCCCTACAGGCCGCGGTCGCGCTGGTGAACTCGGCGGAGCCGCCGGACACGATGACGACCCAGGACGAGCTCGACGAGTTCTTCGCCGCGCACGACTACTCGGGGTCCCGCACCCACGACGCGGCCGAGCTGGACGCGGTGCGGGCGCTGCGCGCCCCGCTGCGGCGGCTGCTGACCAGCGACCGGGACGAGGCGGTACGGATCGTCAACGAGACCCTGGCCGAGCGGCACGCCGTGCCCGCGCTGGTCCGGCACGACGGCTGGGACTACCACCTGCACGCGATCGACCCCGGCGCGCCGCTCGCCGACCGGATCGCGGTCGAGACCGCGATGGCGATGATCGACCTGATCCGGGCCGACGAGCTGAGCCGGCTGGCGGTATGCGCCGAGCACAGCTGCGACGGGGTCGTGCTCGACCTGTCCCGCAACCGGTCCCGCCGGTTCTGCAGCACGGCCTGCGGCAACCGGGTCGCCGTCGCCGCCTACCGCGCCCGCAACCGCTGACCCGCCCCGCTGACGGCTCAGCGCTGCGGGGCGGGGTGGGCGGTCCGGACCAGGCCGGCGTAGCCGGCGGCGATCAGCACCGCGCCGAGGGTCAGCACCAGCGGCGTGTAGCGCTGCGGGTAGATCACGTTCTCGATGTAGTGGTCGACGAACCCGCCCGGATAGACCCGCTCGCCGGCCAGCCGGCGGAAGTGGTTCTCCAGCGCGGTGAGCGGGCACTCGTAGCCGACCGCGACGATGCCGACCGCCCAGGCCAGCGCGGGCAGGTGCAGCCAGACGAGCGGGCGCCACGCGCGGGCCAGGTACGGGCCGGTCACGACGAAGGCGATGAAGGCGAAGTGGGTGACGACGACGGCGTCGGCAAGGACTCGGTAGACCATGGCGGGCCTCCCTCTCCTCGACGGTATCAGCGCGCCCACCGGCGGTCGGCGGTGAAGCTGACGGTCATCGCGGTGACCGGGGCGAGCCGGTGCAGCCGGTCGTGCAGGTCGGCCCTGACCTGGTCGAACTCCCGTACGCACTGGGCCCGCGCGGTCTCCGGCACGACGAAGTCGATCTCGACGTCGAGCCGGCGGCCGACCTTGGACGTGCGCAGGAACGACTCGGCGAAGCCGTACTCGTGCTCCACCTGCGCCACGTGGCCGGCCAGCCGCTGCTGCAGGTCCTCCGACGGCGCCATCGTGAGGATCTCCCTGATGCCCTGCGTCCCCAGCCGCAAGGGCACCGGCAGGAACGCCGCTGAGACCAGCGCGACCATCGCGGGGTCGACGTACCGGGCGAGGTCCGACCGCCCGCTCCGGTCCAGGAACAGCGCGACCAGGAAGCCGACGAGCACGCCGAGGCTGAGCAGCGTGTCGCCGACCCACTCGGCGGCCTCGGCCCGGATCAGGTCCGAGCCGCGCCGGCTGCGGCGGCGCAGGTACCAGGACACCGCCGATCCGCCCGCGGTGGCGAGCACGGCGTAGAGCACGGCCCAGCCGGCGGCGATCGATCGCCCGCCGTCGACGATCTCGACGATCGCGCCGATCAGCGCGTAGATGCTCAGGGCGCCGAGCGCGGCCGCCTTGACCAGGATCGTGACCGGCTCCCAGACCTCGCGGCCCCAGGGGTAGCGCTCGTCCGGCCCCAGGGCCGCGGTCCGCACGGCCAGCACGGCGAGCAGGGACAGCAGCACGCTCGCGGCGGAGTACAGGCCGTCGAAGACGATCATCTGCGAGCCGGCGAACAGCCCCCAGATCAGGGACAGCACGGCGAACCCGCACGAGGCCCACACCGACACCAGCAACACCCGGCCGTCGGATCTACCACCGGAGAACGCCGTCGCCATGGCGCCATCGTGGCTGGCGTCCGGCGGTGGCGACGGCCGATTCCGCGGTTTGAGGCGGGTTGAGTCGGCTCGACGGCCTTGGGCGCCGCGTTCGCGCCCGTGGTCGCCGGCGATCCAGCCGGACGAGTGGGCTCAGGCTCTCGCCCGCGCCGGCCGGAGCGGATGAGCGCCGGCCGGCGGCGAAGCAGCATGGGTAGCCGCGCGGCCAAGGTGGGTACGCGCTGCCGATGTCGCGGCCCCGGCTGCTGCCTAGCGTCGCTGGCATGCACCACGAACCGTTCCTCTACGACCTCGTCCGGGCCCACGAACGCGACCTGCGCAATGCCGCCGACCAGCACCGGCTGGCCCGGTCCGTCCGGCCCGACCGGCCCGGGTTCCTCGACCGCCTCCACGCGGCCGGCACGCTCGCCTGGCTCATCCGCGGAGCGCGGCCCCCCGCGCCGGCGGCCGCCCGCGGCCCGTCCCGGACCGAACCGACGCCCGTGCACGGCCTGTCCCGGACCGAACCGACGCCCGACCGCGGTCCCTCCCGGACCGCACCCACAGCCGCCCGTGGCCCGTCCCGGATCGCACCCGCGGCCGGACGCATTTCGTCCCGGACCGGCTGCCCGCGGCCCCGTCCGGGCGCCTTCCCGGACGCGGCTCATCCGGCCGAGTGCTGCTGCTGACCCTCCCGCGCGCTCCGGGCGATGTCACCGATGCCGGTCGAGCTCCGCGACGATCGCGGTGTGGCCGGCGTCGGCGGCGAGCTGGCGGGGGAGCGTGCCGTTGCCGTCCGGGATGGTGGCGTCGGCGCCGGCGTCGAGCAGCAGCCGCACGACCCCGTCCGTGGCGGGCGTCACCGACCCCACCAGACTCGATCCCACGCACCGGCCACCGATCCGCCGGCGCTCCCATCGGAGGGCCGGCGCCGGGCAGACACCCCATGCCGACCACTGTCACACCCGCCGTCGGACGCGCCAAGGCCCGGGATCGGCCGGCGGGCCGCTCGGCCGGCCGTCAGGCGCCCTGGCGGCCCGCCGGCACCGGGTGGAACGGCTCGGTGGGGTGTGCGGTCGCCAGCACCGCGGTCCCGCCGCGCAGCTCGTCGAGCAGCGCGATCCGGGACGCCCGCGCCGTCTCCGGGTCGCCGTCGAGCAGGTAGGTGACCGCCGGATCGACCAGCTGCGCCGCGTGCAGCAGCAGGTCGCCGGTGAGGGCGAGCGTCTCGTCCGGGGTGCGCAGCAGCGCGACCTGGTGGCCGGGGGTGTGGCCGGGTGTGTGCCGCAGCTGCAGGCCCGGCAGCAGGGTCACGTCGCCGTCCACCAGCTGCAGCCGGTCCGCGGCCCGAAGTGGGTCGATGAGGACCTCGGACAGCGGCTCGCCGAGCGCGTCGACATCGGCTCGCTGCACGACGTGCCGGGCGTTCGGGAACAGCGCGCCGGCCGCCCAGCCGATGTGGTCGGTGTGCAGGTGGGTGAGCACCACAGCGTCCACCGCGGACGGCTCGATCTCCGCCCTGGCCAGCTGCTCGGGCAGCCGGCCGGGGACCGGCGCCCAGGACCTGCTCGGGGCGTCCGCTGGGCCGATGCCGGCATCGACCAGGACCGTACGGCCGTCCTCGAACCGGATCGCGTAGCAGTGGAAATGCAGGATCCACTGCCCGGCCTCGTCGACGGCGGCGGGGTCGTACCGGTCGGCGGCCGCCCACGTCTGCGCGGACGCGTCCGGGAACGCCTCGGACCGGTCCCGGAAGAACGGACCGGTGCCGTCGCAGAGCGCGTACACCGTGCCGCCCGGAAACCGCCGCCACCCGAAGGACATGCCGCTCCCTCCTGCCGCTGTGCCCGGATCCTATGCATCCGGACTGGACCCGCTGCCGGCGCGAGGTGGCACGATGGCCCGCGGGCCGGTGTGACGAGGGGGTGCGGGCGGGTGCAGACCAAGATCCTGCTGGACGAGGCATCGATGCCGACGCGGTGGTACAACCTTGTTCCCGATCTGCCGGAGCCGCCTCCGCCGCCGCTGCACCCCGCGACGCACGAGCCGGTGGGTCCGGACGACCTCGCCCCGCTGTTCCCGATGGCGCTCATCGGCCAGGAGGTGTCGGGGGAGCGGTACATCGAGATTCCGGATGCGGTCCAGGAGGTCTACCGGCTGTGGCGACCGTCGCCGCTCTACCGGGCGCACCGGCTGGAGAAGGCGCTCGGGACGCCGGCGCGGATCTACTACAAGTACGAGGGCGTGAGCCCGGCGGGATCGCACAAGCCGAACACGGCCGTCCCGCAGGCGTACTACAACGCCATGGAGGGTGTGCGGCGGCTGACCACCGAGACCGGCGCCGGGCAGTGGGGCAGCGCGCTGGCGTTCGCCTGCAGCCAGTTCGGGCTGGAGTGCGAGGTCTGGATGGTCGCGGCCTCATACCGGCAGAAGCCGTACCGGCGGTCGATGATGGAGACCTGGGGCGCGACCGTCCACTCCAGCCCGTCGTCGTTGACCCAGTCGGGCCGGGCGGTGCTCGCCGAGGACCCCGACAGCACCGGCAGCCTCGGCATCGCGATCAGCGAGGCGGTGGAGATGGCCGCCCAGGCCGAGGACGCGCACTACGCCCTTGGCAGCGTCCTCAACCACGTCCTGCTGCACCAGACCGTCATCGGCGAGGAGGCGATCGCGCAGCTGGCGATGGCGGGCGACACCCCGGACGTCATCGTCGGGTGCACCGGCGGCGGGTCGAACTTCGGTGGGCTGGCGTTCCCGTTCCTGCGCGAGAAGCTGGCCGGGAAGATCGATCCGGTCATCCGCTGCGTGGAGCCGGCGGCCTGCCCGAGCCTGACCAAGGGCGAATACCGCTACGACTACGGCGACACCGCCGGCCTCGCGCCGATGGTGAAGATGCACACCCTCGGCCACGACTTCATCCCCGACCCCATCCACGCCGGCGGGCTGCGCTATCACGGCATGTCCCCGCTGCTGAGCCACGTGTACGAGCTCGGCCTGGTCGAGGCCGAGGCCATCGGCCAGAACGAGTGTTTCGAGGCCGGCGTCGGCTTCGCCCGCACCGAGGGCATCGTCCCGGCCCCGGAGCCGACGCACGCGATCGCGTCGGCCATCCGGGAGGCCCGGCGGTGCACCGAGACCGGCGAGGCCAAGGTCATCCTCACCGCGCTGTGCGGCCACGGCCACTTCGACATGGCCGCGTACGACGCCTACTTCCGGGGCGAGCTCACCGACCTCGACTACCCCGAGGAACGCGTCCGCGCCTCCATGGCCCGAGTCCCGGTGATCGCCGGTTAGCTCGCCGGGCCGGCCACCCGGTTCAGCTCGGGCCGGCCGGACCGGATCCGCCAGGCTGCCTGCCCGACCGTCGCCGCCCCGGCGCGGAACCGGCGCAGCAGGGCGCGGACCAGCGGTGGCAGGTGGCGCGGGCGACCCGGCGCGGATCGGGCGGCCTCCCGGCGGAAGTCGGCAACCCGTTCGGCGGCCAGCCGCTCGACCGTGAAGTACATCGCCGATCACCGGGAGAGGTGCGCGTCGAGGATCATGGCGGTCTCCTTCTCGTCGGCCCTGAACGCCTGCGACGGTACGGAGAACGGCACGCCCCGGTCTTGGGCACGACCGCCCAGAGCATCGGCGCGACTGCCCAGATCGGGGCCTAGCGGATGCCCAGCCGGACGGCCTCCGACACGGCCCGGCCGCGGCTGCCGACCCCGAGCTTGCGCAGGACCGCCGCGACGTGGTGCTCCACGGTCCGTTCCGACAGGAACAGCTGGGCGGCGATCTCCGCGTTCGACGCGCCGGAGCCGAGCAGCGCGAGCACCTCTGCCTCGCGTGCGGTGAGCCCGGCCGGGTTGTCCCGGGTGGAGCGGTGCGGGCCGCGTGGCACGCCGCGGGCGCCACCCTCGCGGAGCCGGCGGGACACGATCGCCGCCGCGGGCCGCGCCCCGAGCCGCTGGAAGCCGGCCAACGCCTCGCGCAGGTCGTCCTCGTCGTCGGAGCCGGACAGCGCGAGCGCCGCGTCGTAGGGGCAGCCGAGCTCGTCCCAGCCAGCGGCGGCGGCCCGGAGCTCGCCGGCCAGCTGCAGCGCGTACGGCCCGGCGGCGCCCGCGGCCGTCGCCGGCTCACCGGCCAGCCTCCGCAGCCAGGCCAGCTCGCCCACGACCCAGCCGGCGTCGCGGTCGCCGGCCAGTGCCAGCACCTCGCCGGTCTCCTCGCCGACCGCCGCGCCGCCGCGGCCGTCCAGCCAGGCGGCCTCCCCGCGGGCGGTCGCCACCGGCACCCGGTACTGCGGCTCGCGGTGTCCCTTGGCCTCGAGCGCTGCCTCGTCCAGCGGCGGCCATCGCTCCGGCTCGCCGCGGCGGGCGCGAACCAGCCCGAGCACGGTGAGCCCGAGGATCCGCAGCAGCGGCACCGACCTCGCGTACCGCAGCACGTCCGTGGCGTCCTCGACCGACTCGTCCCAGCGGCCGAGGTCGAGCCGGGCCCGGGCGCGGTACGCGAGCACATACAGGCGCCAGGCCTCCAGACCGAGGTCGGCGCACCTCGCGAGCCCGCGGTCGAACCAGGGCAGCAGGTCGTACGAGCGGGTGCGGGTCGCGGTCCACGCGATGTGGATGTACGCCCGGCCGACGTCGTCGTCGAGCCCGGCCTCCTCGGCCAGCGCCAGGCTGCGCTCCATCCTGGCCAGGCCGCCGGGGCGTCCCGTGAGCAGGTCGATCGAGCCGAGGTTGTTCAGTCCGTACACGACGGCCGACGTGTCGCCGAACCGCTCGGCGAGCTCGAGGCCGCGCGTGCCCCAGCGGACCGTGTCCTCGTACCACTCGTCGTTCATCGCCAGCGCGGACAGGACGCTGTACACCAGCGCGGCCTCGGGCCCCGGCGGCAGCCGCTCCAGCAGCGAGACCGCCTCGGCCGTCGTCGCCTCCGCCTCGTCGCCGCGCCCCGCGCACCACAGCCGCCGGCTGAGGTTAGTGAGCGCCAGCCCGGTGGCCCGCAGGTCGCCGGTGCCGCGGCGCAGCTCGACCGCCCGCTGCAGGAGCGCGACCGCATCCTCCATCCGGTCGGTCAGGTAGTACTCGAACGAGCCGGCTTCCAGCAGCGCCGCCCGATCGCCGGCCGGGAGCGCGGTCGCGGACCGCAGCGCCCGCGCGTACTGCTCGGCCGCCTCCCGGTGCGCGCCGGCCGCGGACGCCTGCTCGGCGGCCGCCGGGGCATACCGGAGGACCGCGGCGGTGTCGCCCGCCGCGTCCGCGTGGTGGGCCAGCCGGGCGAGGTCGGACGGCCTGGCGGCGAGTGCCGCCAGGGCCCGCCGGTGCAGGTCCCGGCGCCGGTGCGGGGGCAGCGACTCCTCGGTCGCGCGGCGGGCGAGCTCGTGCCGGAACCCGACGCCGTCCGGCGTGGCGGTGAGGGTCCCGGCCGCCAAGCACTCGTCGAGCCCGTCCGCCGCGTCCGGGACGAGCGCGTCGAGCAGCCAGAGCTCCGCGTGCGGTACGGCGACCGAGACCGCGTCGACGACCCCCGCCGCGGTCCGGCTCAGCCGCGCGGTCCGGGCCAGCACCGCGTCCCGTACGGTCGCCGGGATCGTGGCGCCGCCCGCCTCGATGACCTCGGTGAGGAAGAACGGGTTGCCGCCCGTGACGCGGTGCAGGTCGTCGCCGTCCAGGCCGTACGGGCGGGCGAGTCGGCCGACGGCGTCGGGCGACAGCGGCGCGGTGGCCAGCCGGCGCACGCCGCGCAGCTCGCCGATGAGTGTCCGAAGTGGATGGTGCCGGTGCAGCTCGTCGTCCCGGTACGTCCCGACGAGCAGCAGCGGGATCGAGCCGATCCGCCGGGCGAGCAGGCTCAGCACGTCGAGGGTCGCCTCGTCCGCCCAGTGCAGGTCCTCGAGCACGACGACCGTGTCGTGCCGCGGCGCTCCCCGCGCGTACTCCGCGATCGCTTCCGCGACCTGGTGCGGCTTCGCGCCGCCGGCGAGCAGCGGGCCGAGCCCGTCCACCTGGGCGGAGAGATCCGCGAACGGACCCAGCGGGCGCGGGGTGAACAGCGGCGCGCACGCACCCCACAGCACGACGCCGGGTGGCCGGCACTCCGCGCGGAAGCGGCTCAGCACGGTCGTCTTCCCGCTGCCCGCCTCGCCGGAGAGCAGAACGAGGATGCCGCCCGTCCCGCTGCGCATGGCATCCCACGCCGCGTGCAGGGCCGCGAGCTGTGGCCCGCGTTCGAGCAGCGCGGGCGTGTCCCGGGTTTCCGACCCGACCCCCATCGGCCCAGCGTGACAGCCCGCGCGGCGGCGAGTCCAGCGCCGCGGATCCCCGCCGGCGGACCGTGCATCCGTGCGGCTGCCGACCCCCGCTACGGTCGAGGGGTGGTCCGAGTGCTGGTCACCGGCATGTCCGGCGCGGGCAAGAGCACTCTGCTCGCCGAGTTGTCCCGGCGCGGGCATGAAACCGTCGACACGGACTACGGCGGCTGGCATCGCCCGGACGGCACGTGGGACGAACAGCGGATGGGATCGTTGCTGGACCAGCAGGCCACCGTGGTGGTGTCGGGCACGGCGGACAACCAGGGCCGTTTCTACGACCGCTTCCAGCACGTCGTCCTGCTCAGCGCACCACTTGCCGTCCTGATCGATCGCGTGGCGAGCCGATCGAACAACCCCTACGGAAAGTCACCCGAGGAGCAGGCCGACATCGAGCGCTACGTGCGCGAGGTCGAGCCGTTGCTCCGCCGGGGAGCCACGGTGACGCTCGACGGCCGGCTCCCGGTGAGCGAGCTCGCCGACGTCGTCGAGCAGCTCCTCCGGCCAGCGGCAGCCGACGCGCCCTGACCCTCCTCGACCGACCGATCCGGAGCACCAGACTTGCGATATTGTGCAGACACGCGGCGAGACAGGCTGGGTTCCTGGGTTGAGCTGGAACGAATGGGTATGACGCTCTGGGAAGACGCTCAACGGGGAGGGACGTCCCATGGCGAAGAAGAGCTCGCCCAACCGCATCTCCCAGGCTGCCCGCACCGGACTGAGGGAGCTGCCCTCGAACGCCGCATGGCTTCTTGCCAAGGCCATCCGTCCAGCGGCGGGCGGAGCCTCCCAGCTCGTCGACCAGGTGTCGGACGCCGCGGCGTCGAGCACCGAGAGCACTCGCTCGGCGGCAGGCAAGGTCCGACGCCGTGCCGCCGACGCCGGCCGCTCCGTCGCCGACGCGGTGCCAGGGCTCCACCGCGACGCGGTGTCCGACCTCATGCACGAGGCCGACGAGGCCGCTGAGCAGGCTCGGCTCAGCGAGACCGAGGCCGTCCGGCTGGCGCAGCGCGCGAAGGACGACGCCGACCAAGCCGCCCGGATCTCCAGTGACGCCGATCGGGAGGTCCAACGTGCTCGCAAGGACGCCGAGGATCGCGTGCGGGCACGAGTCGAGGAACTCCAGCAGGAAGCCGATGCGACAGTCGCCGAGGTGGAGCGCGAGCAGGCTGAGCGGGTCAGCCGAGCACGCGCCGCAGCCGAGCACCGGGTGGAGAGCCAGCGCCTCGCCGAGGAGGCATCCGCACGCAAGATCGTGGAAAGGGCCGAAGCCGAGGCCGCGGACCGCACGCGGAAGGCCCAGGAGCGGGCGGAGCAATCGCAGGAGCAGGCAGCTCGCGCGATCGCGGCCGCCGACGAGGCCCTCGTGCGGGCGCGCGAGCTCGCCGACCGGGCGGCTCAGGCAGCGCAGGAGGCCGCGGCGGAGGCGACTCGGGAAGCTGAGCGACTGGCCGGCGAGGCTCGCGCACGGGCTCGCGATGCGAAGCGCCGCGCGGCTGAGGCGGGCGAGGTACGGGACCGCGCCAGCCAGGCAGCGGGGCAGACCCGCGTCGACCGTGGATGATGCCAGCTCCGGCAACGGCCGCGGACGTTCGTCGTCCAGCTCGACCAGGTCGTCGTCCGCGCAACGTCCTCGAGGTGCTCACCAAGCAGGAGCTGCTCGGGCTGGCCGAGGAGGCTGACGTCGAGGGCCGCTCGAGCATGAGCAAGCCGGAACTGGTCGACGCGCTGCAGCAGGAGGGCGTCGGGCTCGATGCACTCACGAAGGCGGAGCTGGTGGCCGTCGGCACCGGCCACGGCATCGAGGTTCGTGCCTCGATGTCGAAGAACGAGCTCATCGCCGCCATCGCCGCCAACGCCCGGTGAGCCGGTCATCAGCCTGCCGGAACCTAGCACGAGAGGGAGGACCGTCATGAAGATCTTCCATCGCAAGAGCGCCTGGGAGCGGGCGCTGGAGGCTGTCGTCGCCGCGGCCACCGCTCGGTCGGTACGCCGCACGGCCAAGATCACCGCCGGCGCGGTGGGTGGAGCGGCCACTCTCACGGCGCTGAGCGCGGCCGTGTCATCCGCCCGCCGCGGGGACGAGAAGTGAAGCTCTCGACGGTGGCGATCTTCGGGGTCGGATACCTGCTGGGCACCCGGGCCGGCCGCCAGCGCTACGACCAGATCCGGCAGCTGGCCGGCCGCCTCGTCGAGGAGTTCGACGCCTCCGGCGCCCGGCAACGGCTCGAGAGCATCAGCTCGCGGCTGGAGACCTACGCCCGCGAACGCAACGTCGACTCCTCCGCGGATGGGCGGCGTGCCCGGACGCGGGCGTGACCGCCATCGCTCGGTAGGAGCCGGCGATCCGGCGCGGCCCGGGGCCCGGACCGTGCAGGTGCGTCGCGCCGTGCGGGCCCCGCACGGCGAGGGCCCCATGCTGATCCGGGCGGTGGTTCATGCTCGGCTGTTCGGCCTTCGGCTGCTGACCCTCGACGCACGGGTGGTGGTCGCGGAGTCGGATCCGATCGAGCCTGCCCTCGACGCTGTCGTCGACATCGACCCGACCATCATGCCGGTCACGCACATGGGCGCCTACTTCCAGCGAACGGCCCGGCATCCGAGACATCCCGTGCCACCGCGACGCGACGCGGCGCCGGAGCCCAACGGCGGAGTCGGCCACGCGCGCGAGCTCCTCGCCCAGGGCGCCGACACCCTCGCCGGCCTCCGACGTCCCGTCCACTAGCCGGAGCATCGGCGGGCGCGCGGATGGCGCTAGGTCGCGCGGACGAACGCCAGGACGTGCCGGGCCAGCTCCTCCCCGGCGTCCTCCTGCACGAAGTGACCGGCGCCGGCGATCACCGGGTGGTCCCGGCCCTGCGCGCCGGCGAATGCCGTGCGGAGCACCGGCGCCATGCCGCCGGTGATCGGGTCGCCGTCGCTGAACGCGACCAGCAGCGGGGTGGTCGCGGCGGTCAGCGCGGCCCAGGCCGCCCGGTTGGCCGCGGACGCCGGATCGTCCGGTGCGGTCGGCACCAGCAGCGGCATCGCTCGCGGCCCGGCCTGGTAGCGACCGTCCGGGAACGGAGCCTCGTACCCGGCCCGCACCTCCGGCGCGAGCTCGGTGCGGCAACCGGCCTGGACGAGCCGAGCGACGTCCAGGGCCTCGGCCCGCTCGACGACCCGGCGGAACTGCCACCACACCTCGGGCATCGGCTGGTCTCCGGTCGGCAGCCCGGTGTTGGCGGCGACCAGCCGGGCGAACCGGTCGGGGTGCTCCGCGGCCAGCCGGAGCCCGATCAGGCCGCCCCAGTCCTGCCCGACCAGCGTCACCGCGCGCAGGTCCAGCCGGTCGAACGCCAGGCAGCGCACCCACTCCACCTGCCGGGCGTAGCTGTGGTCCTCGATCCTGGCCGGCTTGTCCGACCGGCCGAACCCGACCAGGTCGGGTGCGATCACCCGCAGGCCGCCGGCGGCCAGCACCGGGATCATCTTCCGGTACAGGAACGACCAGCTCGGCTCGCCGTGCAGGCACAGCACCACCGGCCCGTCCGCCGGGCCGGCCTCGACGTACGCCATCCGGAGCGACCCGGCGCCGGCGGCGGGCACCGTTGCGTACCGCGGCGGGTGGTCGAAGTCCGGCAGCCCGGCGAACCGGGCGTCCGGCGTACGCAGGATCTCCACCAGGCGACCCTGTCACAACGGACCCGGACCTGCGCGGCTGCTCGGGTCCGGATGCCCGTGCGATCATGGGCCATATGCGGCCTGCCGACAGGTCGGACTCCGTTGCCCACCGGGCCGGAGCGAGCGGGATCGTTCCCCGGCCGGGGCTGTGGGGGCAGCTGGACTCCTCGGCCCGGGTGACCGTGGTGTCGGCGCCGCCGGGCAGCGGCAAGACGGTCCTGCTGCGGTCCTGGATCGGGCAGGCCGGTCTGGCCGGGCGGGCGGCGTGGGTGCCGGTGGGCCGGGACGAGCGGGATCCGCAGCGGCTGTGGCTGGCCGTGCTGGGCGCGTTGCGCCGGACGTCGGCGGGGTCGGCGCTGGTGCGTGAGCTGACGGCAGCGCCGGATCTGGACGGGTGGGCGCTGGTGGAGCGGCTGCTGAAGGACCTGGCGCCGCTGGACGAGCCGCTGTGGCTGATCCTCGACGACGTGCACGAGCTGGGCTCGGACCAGGCGCAGCAGCAGCTGGAGCTGCTGGTGCTGCGGGCCCCGCCACACCTGCGGTTCGTGTTGGCGACCCGGCACGATCTGCGCCTTGGGTTGCACCGGCTGCGACTCGAGGGGGAGCTGACCGAGGTCCGCGCGGACGATCTCCGGTTCGGCCTGCCCGAGGCCGAGGCACTGTTCCAGGCGGCCGGCGTGGAGCTGGCCGAGCCGACGCTGCTGATGCTGTACGAGCGGACGGAGGGATGGGCGGCGGGGCTGCGGCTGGCGGCGTTGTCGCTGGCCGGGCACCCGGAGCCGGAGCGGTTCGCGGCGGAGTTCTCCGGCAGCGAGCGGACGGTCGCCGAATACCTGCTGGCCGAGGTGCTGGAGAGGCAGCCCGGGCAGGTGCGGCGGCTGCTGCTGCGGACCAGCGTGCTGGAGCAGGTCAACGGCGAGCTGGCCGACCTGCTGACCGGGGGCAGCGGCGGGGAGCGGGTGTTGCAGGACCTGGAGGAGGCGAACGCGTTCGTGGCGTCCGTGGACGCGGCACGCTCCTGGTTCCGCTACCACCCTCTGCTCGCCGACCTGCTGCGGCTGGAGCTGCGCCGCACCGAGCCGGGCGAGGTCACCGCGCTGCACGAGCTGGCCGCGACCTGGTTCGCCGGTCACGAGTTCCCGGCGGAGGCGATCCGGCACGCCCAGGCGGTGCCGGACTGGGGCCTGGCCGCCCGGCTGCTGGCCGACCACTGGCCGGGCCTGCACCTGGACGGGCAGGCCGCCACCGTGCACGCGCTCCTGGCCGAGTTCCCCGCGGGAGCGCCGGCGGCGGACGCCGGGCTGGCGGCGGTGGCGGCGGCCGACGAGCTGGCGCAGGGGTCGCTGGAGGCGGCGGAGCGATTTCTGCGGCTGGCGGAGCGCGGAGTCGGCGCCGGAGCAGACGCAGCTGCTGCTCGGGGTGGTCCGGCTGCTGCTGGCCTGGTATCAGGGCGACCTGGCGGCGGTGCCCGAGCAGGCGCGGCGGCTGCAGCTGGCCGGCGAGGCCCCGGACGCGGCCCAGCCTGGGCTCGGCGAGGAGCTGCGCGCGCTGGCGCTGGCCGGCCTCGCCGACACCGAGATATGGACGGGTCGGCTCGATCAGGCAGAGCTGCATCTCGAGCAGGCGATCGCGCTCGCGCGCCGGATCGGACGGCCCTATCTCGAGTTCATCGGCCTGGTGTACTGGGCCGAGATCGAGCTCTCACGGTGGTTCCCGCGGGCCGCGCAGCGCAGCCGGCAGGCGATCGAGCTGGCCCGCCGGCACGGCTGGACCGACGAGACGACCGCCGGCCTCGCCTACATGACGCTCGGATCCGCGCTCGCCTGGCAGGGGCGGCCGGAGGAGGCCGAAGCCTGGGTGCACCGCGCGGAGCGCACGATCAGACCGGAAGCCGCGCCGGTGTCGGCGATGGGCGTCCAGTACGCGCGCGGGCAGGTCGAGTTGGCGCGCGGGCGGGCCGCCGATGCGCTGTCCGCGTTCCGGGCGGCCGAGCGGCTGGCCGGGCGCCTGCCCGCGCCGCACCCGCTCGCCCGGCCGATGCGGGCCTGGATCGTGCACGCCCTGGTACGGCTCGGCCAGACCGAGCAGGCCGAGCAGGTCCTTGCCGACCTGCGCGAACGGGACCGCGACCGCGGCGAGATGCGCATCGCCGCCGCGGTGCTGCGGCTCGCCCAGGACGATCCGCACGCGGCGACGGTGCTGCTCGGGCCGGTGCTGGACGGCTCCGCCCGGACCGGCTGGCGATCCTGGCTGGTCGAGGCCTTCCTGCTGGAGGCGATCGCCCGGGACGCGCTCGGCGAGCCGGCGGCCGCCGACCGGGCCGTGGAGCGCGCGCTGGACCTGGCCGAGCCCGACGGCGCGCTGCTGTGGTTCCTGCTGCACCCGGCGCGGGACCTGCTGGAGCGCCACGCCCGGCAGCGCACCGCGCACGCCGCCCTGGTCGGCGAGATCCTCGACCTGCTGGCCGGGACGACGCCCGCGGCGCCCGCCGGCGGACCGCGGCCGCCGCTCGAGCCGCTCAGCGGCAGCGAGCTGCGCGTGCTGCGCTACCTGCCGACCCACCTGTCGGCCCGGGAGATCGCCGCCGAGCTGTCCGTCTCGACCAGCACCGTCAAGACCCACATGCGCAACCTGTACGCCAAGCTCGGCGCCCACAGCCGGGCCGAGGCGGTCGAGTCCGGGCGCGCCCTGCGCCTGCTCGCACCGTCCGCCCGCCGGCACTGACCCGCGGCTCGGCCCCGAATCCTCCGAATCGTACGAGGCGGCCTCATCCGGCTGACCCGGACGGTAGGTGCCGGGCGCGTTTGTTCGCCCCGGACAGCACCGGACAGGAGGAGTCATGGCGATGGTTCATCACCGCTACGCCACCGTCGGCGGACACCAGCTCTTCTATCGGGAGGCGGGGCCGGCCGACGCTCCGGCGATCGTGCTGCTGCACGGGTTCCCGGCCAGCTCGTTCATGTTCCGCACGCTGATCCCGCAGCTGGCCGACGGCTACCGGGTGATAGCCCCGGACCATCTCGGTTTCGGCCGGTCCGACGCGCCGCCGGCCGGCGAGTTCGACTACACCTTCGACGCGCTGACCGACCTCACTGCCGGCCTGCTCGACCAGCTCGGCGTCGGCCGCTACGCGATCTACGTGCAGGACTACGGCGCGCCGATCGGCTGGCGGCTGGCCTTGCGCGACCCGGCCGCGATCACGCGCGATCGTCAGCCAGAACGGCAACGGGTACGACGCCGGGTTCGTCGACAGCTTCTGGAAGACGGTCTGGGCCTACCAGCACGAGCAGACCCCGGAGACGGAACAGGCGATCCGGTTCGCGCTGACGCTGGAGGCGACCCGCTGGCAGTACCTGACCGGGGTGCCGGACGAGACCCTGGTCGACCCGGACGCCTGGCAGCACGACTACGCGCTGCTGTCCCGGCCCGGCAACGACCTGATCCAGCTGGCCCTGTTCCGCGACTACGCCAGAACCTGCCGCTGTACCCGCGGCTGCACGAGTACCTGCGGACCAGCCGGGTGCCGCTGCTGGCGGTATGGGGACGGGGCGACGAGATCTTCGGCCCGGACGGGGCGCGGGCGTTCGCCGCGGACGCCGCCGACGCCGAGATCCACCTGCTCGACGGCGGGCACTTCCTGCTGGAGACCGCGGCCGACGAGGTGGCGGCGCTGATCCGCGACTTCCTCGCCCGCCGACTCGTGCCCATCAGCGCAACAACTCCTGAAAGGGAACCCGATCATGGGACTGTCCTGGCAACAGGGCCCGCTCGGCGCCGGGCCGGTCGGCCGCTTCCTCACCCCCGACCCGCTCCCGACCGCGGCTGCTGTACGCCGAGCCGCTGCGCCGGCGGATGCGGGTGCGGTTCGGCGGCGAGTGGATCGCCGACAGCGAGGACGTGGTGCTGCTGCACGAGCCGGGCCGCTACCCGGTCGCGTACTTCCCGCTCGCCGACGTCGCGCGCCGGCGTGCTGGTCGACGAGAACCGCAGCACCACGCACCGCGACCTCGGCGACACGGCCTGGTTCACCGTGACGGTCGGGGACCGCAGCGCCGCCGCGCAGCGCCTGGCGGTACACCGCCCTGCCCGACCACGCCGGCGAGCTGCGCGACCGGGTCGCGTTCGCGTGGCGGGCCGATGGACGCCTTCTACGAGGAGGACGAACGGATCGTCGGTCACGCCGCCGACCCCTACCACCGCATCGACATCCGCCGGACCGCGCGCCACCTCGTCGTCCGCGACGGCGACCGGGTCATCGCCGACAGCACCCGCCCGCTCGTGCTCTACGAGTCGGGGTTCGCGCCGCGCTGGTACGTGCCCCGCGAGGACGTCGACGAGCAGGCCCTGACCCCGGCCGACGGCCAGACGTTCTGCCCGTACAAGGGACTGGCCAGCTACTACGACATCGGCGAGCGCCGCGCGGCGGCCTGGTCGTACCCGCAGGCGTGGCCCGAGGTCGGCCGCGTGGCCAACCTCGTCTCGTTCGAGCCGCGAGAAGATCGACGTCTACCTCGACGGCACGCAAGCTCCGACTCGAACCCGGCCAGACCGTCATCCCGCACGGCATCGACCGCGGCCTCGACCCCGACGAGATCCTCTCCCGCGGCACCGCTCCGGCCGGCGGCTGACCCCAGGATCCCTTACTGCGAAAGGCACATCATGTCTGCGTCACTGACCGGCCGCACTGTCCTGGTCGTCGGCCGCGGCAGCGGCATCGCCCGCGCCACCACGCTCGCGATCCGCGCCGCCGGCGGCGAGGTCGTCGTGGCCGGGCGGGACCGGAAGGCACTGGCCGAGGCCTACGACGACCCCGGCATCACCGCCGAGGAGGTCGACCTGACCGACGAGGCCAGCATCGCGGCCCTGGCCGAGCGGCTCGGCGCCGTCGACCACGTCGTGTCCACCGCGTCGGCGCGGGCCCGCGGCCAGGTCGGCGACCTCTCACCCGAGACCGTCACCGTGTCGTTCCAGACCAAGGTCATCGGCCCGATCCTGCTGGCCAAGCACTTCGCGTCGCGGATGCCGTCCGACGGTTCGTTCGTGCTGTTCTCCGGCTCGTCGGCGCGCAAGCCGGCGATCGGCATGCTGGCCGTCGGCGCGACCAACGCCGCCGCGGACGCCGTCGCCCGCACGCTCGCGGTCGAGCTCGCGCCGATCCGGGTGAACGCGATCTCGCCCGGCACCATCGACACCGGTGCCTACGACGGCCTGGGCGCGCAGCGGAAGACGGCGCTGTTCGCCGCCCGCACCGAGCAGAACCCGGCCCGCCGCATCGGCACCAGCGAGGACATCGCCGACGCGGTCGTCTTCGCGCTCACCAACACGTTCGTCACCGGCGTCTCGCTCGGCGTCGACGGCGGCGAACCGCTGGTCTGACCGGGTCGGCCGCCGACGACCGTTCGAAGGGACTCGTGAGACATGTTCGAGGGATTCGACGAGTTCGACATCTCGACCGCGGGTGCGTCGATTCACGGACGCCGAGGCGGCAGCGGGCCGCCTGTGCTGCTCCTGCACGGCATTCCGGAGACGCATCTGATGTGGCATCGGGTCGCGCCGCGGCTCGCCGAGCACCACACCGTCGTCGCCACCGATCTGCGCGGGTACGGCGACAGCGGCAAGCCGCCCAGCACCGCAGACCACGAGCCCTACAGCATGCGCGCGATCGGCCGCGACCAGATCGAGGTCATGCGGCAGCTGGGCTACGACCGGTTCAGCGTCGTGGGACACGATCGCGGGGCACGCTGCGCTTACCGTCTCGCCCTGGATCACCCGGATGCCGTTCTCCGGCTCGCCGTCATCGATGTCGTTCCTGTCGGCGACGCCTATGACCGTGCCGACAAGGACTTCAGCCTCGCCTACTGGCAATGGTCCTTCCTCGCCGCACCGGAGCCGGTGCCCGAGCAGTTCATCAACGCGGCCCCGGCCAACCTGGTCGACTTCATGCTCGACACGTGGCCCGTGGTGAACGACGCCTTCCCAACCGACGTGCGGGCCGAGTACGTCGAGAAGTTTCGGCACCCGGACACGGTGCACGCCATCTGCGAGGAGTTCCGCGCGGCCGCGACCGTGGACTACCAGCAGGACGAGGCGGATCGCGGAAACCGGAAGATCGCCTGCCCCGTGCTGTTCCTCTGGAGCCAGCGCGGTCCGGTCGCGACGCTCTACGACGATCCGCTCGCGATCTGGCGGGAGTGGGCCGATGACGTCCGCGGCGGTTCACTGCCGGTCGGGCACTTCATCCCGGAGGAGGCGCCCGAGGAGACCTCCCGCCACCTGCTGGGCTTCCTGCAGGAACAGTCGTTAATGCGGGTGCAGTAGCGGGCGATGGAGTCGAGGATCTGGTCGGCGGTCTTGGTCCAGACGTAGGGCCGGGGGTTGTCGTTCCAGGTCTCGATCCAGGCGCGGATGTCGGTGTTGAGTTCGCGGACGCTGCGGTGGGTGCCGCGTTGCAGCTTCTTGGTGGTCAGTTCGCCGAACCAGCGTTCGACCAGGTTGAGCCAGGACGAGCTGGTCGGGGTGAAGTGCAGGACGAAGCGGGGGTGGGCGGCCAGCCAGCGTTTGATCGCCGGGGTCTTGTGGGTGGAGGCGTTGTCCAGCACGACGTGCACGTCGAAGTCGGCCGGGCACCTGGCGGTCGATGGTGGCCAGGAACTTCTTGAACTCGATCGCCCGGTGCCGGGCGTGCAGGGAGCCGATCACCTTGCCGGTGGCCATGTCCAGCGCGGCGTAGAGGCTGGAGGTGCCGGCGCGGACGTAGTCGTGGCTGGCCCGGGCCGGGGTGCCGGGCAGCATCGGGAAGATCGGCGCGGTGCGGTCCAGGGCCTGGATCTGGCGACTTCTCGTCCACGCACAGCACCACCGCCCGCTCGGGCGGGTCGAGGTAGAGCCCGACGACGTCGCGGACCTTGTCGATGAACAGCGGGTCCTTGCGACAGCTTCCAGGTGTCCTGCCGGTGCGGCTGCAGCCCGAACGCCCGCCAGATCCGCGACACCGCCGACTGCGACAGCCCGAGCTCGGCGGCCAGCGACCGGGTCGACCAGTGCGTCGCGTCCCTCGGCGTCGTCTCCAACGTCGTGGTGATCACCCGCCTCGACCTGCGGCGTCGGCGACCGTGCGCGGCCGGCCCGGCCGCGGCTCGTCCAGCAGCCCGTCCAGCCGATCGGCGACGAACCGGGTCCGCCACTTCGGTCACCGTGCCCCGCGCGATCCCCAGCCGCTCGCGCGATCTGCGCGTGTTCGCCCAGGCCATCCGCGGCACGCCAGCACGATCCGCGACCGCAACGCCAACCCCTGCGCGCTCTTCGGCCGCCGCGCCCACGCCTCCAACTGGGCCCGCTCATCATCGGACAACGCTCACCTCTGCAGCAACCGGAATCGGCACGACTCAGTCCTACACGACTGGATGCGAATTAATGACTCACGACACTAGGAGTTGCGGACAGTTCGGTGACGAGGGTGCGCCTCACGGGCGTAGAGCGTCCGGTGCAAGGCCGCGGACCTGGCCGACCTTGGCGTCGGCGAGGACGCGCAGGATGTTGCCGTGGGCGAGTGCTGTGCAGTCGCCGTCGCTCCAGCCCCGGTCGCGGAGCTCCGCGAACAGCGCCGGGTAGCAGGACACGTCGGTCAGGCCGTCGGGCAGGTCGCTGGTGCCGTCGTAGTCGCCGCCGAGCCCGACGTGCTCGATCCCGGCCACCTCCCGGACGTGTTCGACGTGGTCGGCGACCTGGCTGAGCCTGGCCCGCGGCTGCGGGTGCGCCGCCTCCCACTCCGCGGTGATCGACTCGACGGCGGCGATGTTCCGCTCGTCCAGCCCGCGCCGGCCGGCATCCGCCACGAGTCCCTGCCGCCAGTCCGCGCACTCCTGGGAGACGAACGCGGGCACGAACGTCACCATGCAGACCCCGCCGTTGCCGGCCAGCGTGCGCAGCACGTCGTCGGGGACGTTGCGCGGATGCCGGCACACCGCGTACGCGGACGAGTGGGAGAAGATCACCGGATCCGCCGCGACGGCGAGCGCGTCCCGCATCGTGTCGGCCGACGTGTGCGACAGGTCGACGAGCATGCCGATGCGCTGCATCTCCCGTACGACGTCCCGGCCGAAGTCGCTGAGCCCGCCCGCGTCCGGCTGGTCGGTGCCGGAGTCGGCCCAGCCGACGTTCGCGTTGTGGGTGAGCGTCAGGTAGCGCACGCCGATCGCCTGGAGCATCCGCAGCACCCCGAGCGAGGAGTCGATCGCATGCCCGCCCTCGGCGCCCATCAGCGACGCGATCCGGCCCGAGGCCATGATCCGCTGCACGTCCGCGGCGTCCAGCGCGATCTCCAGGTCGTCCGGATACCGCCCGGCGAGCCGGTGCACCAGGTCGACCTGCTCGAGCACGGTGGCGACGGCCGCCGGGCCGGCCAGCGAGTGCGGGACGTAGACCGACCAGAACTGGGCGCCGACACCGCCGGTCCGCAGCCTCGGCAGGTCGGTCTGCAGCTCCGGAACGCCGGCGGCCAGGTCGGCCCGGCCGAGGTCGCTGTCGAAGTGCTTGCGCAGCGCCCACGGCAGGTCGTTGTGTCCGTCGAACACGGCCGTCGGGAACAGTCGATTCTCGTCGCGGCTCATGGAGGCCCAGGCTAGTCGCGGTCCGCCCGCGGAGGTCGTCCCCGGGCGCTCTCCGGAGGAGCTTGTCCATCCACAGTGGACAGAAAAGGCAGGGAGAGCATTCACTCCCTGCCACTCTCAACGTATAGCGCACCGGGGGCCTTGCGGCAAGGCCCGGGTCGTGCCGCAGAATTGTCGGCCGAATTCGATTCGTGGATGGGAGATTCATGGTTGACGTGATCATTGCCGGCGGGGGACCGACCGGCATGATGCTGGCCAGCGAGTTGCGGCTGCACGGCGTGCACACGCTCGTGCTGGAGAAGGACGCGGAGCTGCCGCCGTATGTCCGCTCGCTCGGCCTGCACGTGCGCAGCATCGAGGTGCTGGACCAGCGCGGTCTGTTGGAGCGGTTCCTCGCGCACGGCCAGCAGCACCCGCTCCGCAGCTCGTTCGCGGCCATCGACAAGCCCGTGCCCGACCGGCTGGACACCGCGCACGGCTACGTCCTCGGCATCCCGCAGACGACCACCGATCGGCTGCTGGCCGAGCACGCCGCCGAGGTCGGCGCCGAGATCAGGCGCGGGTCCGAGCTGGTCGGGCTCAGCCAGGACGACGACGGGGTGACCGTCGAGCTGGCCGACGGCACCCGGCTCCGGTCGCGCTACCTCGTCGGCTGCGACGGCGGCCGCAGCACGGTGCGCAAGCTGCTCGGCGTCGGCTTCCCCGGGGAGCCCAGCAGTGTCGAGACGCTGCTGGGCGAGATGGAGGTGGCCGTGCCGCCGGAGGAGGTGGCCGCCGTGGTGGCCGAGGTCCGCGAGACCGAGAAGCGGTTCGGCCTCGGGCCGTTCGGGGAGGGGGTGTACCGCGTCGTCGTGCCCGCCGAGGGGATGGCGGAGGATCGCTCGGTCCCCCCGACGCTGGAGGAGTTCAGGCGACAGCTGCGGCTGGTCGCCGGCACCGACTTCGGCGTGCACTCACCGCGCTGGCTGTCCCGCTTCGGCGACGCCACCCGGCTGGCCGAGCGCTTCCGGGTCGGCCGGGTGCTGCTGGCCGGCGATGCGGCGCACATCCACCCGCCGATGGGCGGGCAGGGGCTCAACCTCGGCATCCAGGATGCGGTCAACCTCGGCTGGAAACTGGCCGCCGAGATCGGCGGCTGGGCCCCGGATGGGCTGCTGGACAGCTACCACACCGAACGGCACCCGGTGGCCGCCGACGTGCTGGACAACACCCGCGCGCAGATGGCGCTGGTGTCCACCGAGCCGGGCGCTCAGGCAGTCCGCCGGCTGCTGTCGCAACTGATGGACTTCGAGGAGGTGAACCGGTACCTGATCGAGAAGATCACCGCGCTCGGGGTCCGCTACGACTTCGGCGAGGGGCATGACCTGCTCGGCCGGCGGATGCGGGACGTCGGGCTGAAGCGGGGCCGCCTCTACGGGCTGATGCACGGCGGCCGCGGGCTGCTGCTCGACCAGACCGGCCGGCTGTCGGTGGCGGGCTGGGCGGATCGGGTCGACCACGTCGTCGACGTCACCGAGGAGCTGGACGTACCCGCCGTGCTGCTGCGGCCGGACGGCCACGTGGCCTGGGCCGGTGACGACCAGCAGGACCTGCACGCGCCACCTGCCACGGTGGTTCGGCGCCGCCGTCAGCTGAGCGGCCAGTCGTGGCTCGGGTCGCGACGTGGCAGGCTGGGGAGGTCCGGTCGAGCGAGGGGAGGTGCGACACCCGTGTCGATGACCGTCTGTGCGCCTCCTGGGGCAGGCTGACCGAGCGCAGCCGCCGGTGGCGTCACCGTGAGAGGTGGCCCGTGGCCGTAGGTATCAGCAGTCCGCTCGACCAGCTCGACCGCTCGTTGGCCGCGGTCGGCGAACTGATCAGCACCATTCGACCCGAGCAGTGGGCAGCGCCGACCCCTTGCACGGACTGGACCGTGCGCGAGCTGGTCAGCCACCTGGTCGGGATGAACCGCGTCTTCGCCGCGTTGCTCGCCGACGGGCCACCGCCCCGCCGCGGCGCCGGCGCGGCGGAGGAGGACCTCGTGCGGGCCTACCGGGAGTCGGCCGCGGCGCTGCTGGCCGCCTTCAGCCCGCCCGGAGCTCTCGACCGCAGCTATCGCGGCCCGCTCGGCGCGGCGACCGGTGCCGAGCGGCTGCAGATACGCCTGTACGACCTGCTCGCGCATGGCTGGGACCTTGCCCGGGCGACCGGGCAACCCGCGCAGCTACCGACGACGCGGCCGAGCACGCGCTCGCCTTCGCCCGCGTCCAGATCGTCGACTCCACCCGCCCGGGTCGCTTCGGCCCGGTCCAGGTCGTCTCGCCGGAGGCTCCGGCCATCGACCGGCTGGTCGCCTTTCTCGGCCGCCGCGTCGAGGTCGAGCGGGTGAGCCGGCTTCTGCTGATCACCCCGAGCCCACGACCGGTAGGGCTCGCCGTCTCAGCCGCGGTACCGGATCGCGCTCCTGGCGAACAGTTGCGCCCAGGCGCCGGCCGAGCCGTACAGCCGCTCGAACTCCGCCGCACGACCGGCAACCACCTCGTACTCCCAGACACGTACCAGCATCACGGCTCCGATCGGGTCGAGGCTGGTCATCGTGGCACCGGCCTCGCCCGAACGCGCCGTGGACCGCACTCGTCGTCAGGCATCCTGTACAACCCGGGCTACGTCGACGTCCGTGGGAGGAGGGGTGACCGCGGTGCCGGACATCGAGGTGTTGGACTTCGCGGACGCGCGACGAGTGGGACCGCTGGCTCGCGGAGCACGGCGCCACCCGGACCGACGCGTGGCTGAAGATCCCGAAGAAGAGTGCCGGTCGGGCCGGGATGACCGCCGCGGAGGCCGGCGACGTCGCGATCGCCCACGGTTGGATCGACGGCCACCGCCGCGGCCTGGACGGGACCCACTTCCTGCAGCGCTACTCGCCGCGCCGGCCGGGCAGTCCGTGGTCCCGGGTCAACGTCGAGCGGGTCGAGGCACTGGAGGCGGCCGGGCGGATGCGACCGGGCGGCCGGGCGCAGGTCGCGGCGGCGAAGGCGGACGGCCGCTGGGCGTCGGCGTACGCACCGCAGCGCACCGCGGCGGTGCCCGAGGACCTCACCGCGGCACTCGCGACCGACGACCGCGCCCGGGCCGCGTTCGAGGCGCTCGGCCGCAGCGAGCGGTACGCGGTCTTCCTGCCGCTGCTCAAGGCACGTACGCCGGAGACCCGAGCCAAGGCCCTCCGCCGAGCACTGGAATCGTTGGCGCCGGCGAAGCCATCGGCCCCGGGCTCTCCCGACCCGAAGCGGACCTAGATCGCCCGCCGTGGCTGGCCGGGCACGGTCTAGATCTGCTTGGCGCCGACTACTTCGCCGAACAGCTCGCCGACCGGCACGAACCCGAGCTTCAGATAGAAGCCCTCGGGACCGTCCGCGCCCTTCTCCCAGAGGACGGTGAGCCGGGTCTGACCGCGGCGTCGAGCCTCCGCAGCGACCGAGTCGACGGCGAACCGGCCGACTCCCCGACCCTGCGCGGCGGCGGCCACGTTGAGTCGCCAGATCCCACAGCGAAATTCGTGCAGCTCGTTGTCCGGGTCGAAGTTGGCCATCACGAACCCGGCCACCTGGTCGTCGTCGAGGACCAGCCGCGGCCAGGCGGTCGGATACACGTAGGCCTCGGCGATGGACCGGACGACCGGGGCCACGAACCGCTCCTGACCCGGCCGCAGCTCCAGCCCGATCGCTGCGTCGATGTTGTCCTGGGTGAGCTCGGCGAGACGAAGGTCGGTCACGCAGCCGAGGCTAGGGGCGACCACCGACGATTTCGGCGCGGGACCGGTGCCGGACCGTTCCGGCCACAGGCCGCTGCCCGGCCCGGTCCGGCGCCTGCGCTGTGCGCCGGGCGGGTGCCGGTCTGCGGAGTGCTGCCGGGTCAGGTGTTCAGCTGGCGGTGAATCCGCCGTCGGCGGTGAGCGCGGCACCGGTGATGAAGGCGGCCTCGTCGCTGAGCAGGTAGGCGACGAACGAGGCGATCTCGTCGGTGGTCGCCGTCCGGCCGGTCGGGTTCGGCGCGGGAGGGAGGGCGTCGTGCGGGCCGAGTCCGGACAGTCGGCGGTAGAGGGGAGTGTCGACGTTCCCGGTGATGAGCGCGTTGATCCGGACGCCTCGATCGACCACCTCCAGGGCGGTGGACCGGGTCAGGCCGAGGACGCCGTGCTTGGCCGCGGTGTAGGCGGCGAGGAACGGTGTTCCGCTCACCGCGGCGATGGAGGCGTTGTTGAGGATCGCGCCGCCGTCGGTGAGGGCGGCGATCTCGTGCTTGAGACAGAGGAAGACGCTCGTGAGGTTGGCGTCGATCTCGGCCTGCCAGGCCGCGAGCTCGAGCCGGTCGGTGGGTCCGGTCGCGGCGGTGGTGCCGGCGTTGTTGAACGCGACGTCGAGCCGGCCGTAGGTGGTCACGCAGAAGCCGATCAGCTCGCGGACGTCGGATTCGACGGTGACATCGGCTGTTCGGACGGCGGCCCGGCCACCCGCTTCGGTCACGGCCTGCGCGACGGCGTCCAGTGCCTGCCTCCTGCGGCCGGCGAGCACCACCGCGGCGCCCTCCGCGGCGAGCCGGCGGGCGGCGGCCGAGCCGATCCCGCTCCCGGCCCCGGTCACCAGCGCCACCTTGCCGGCGAACCGCCCACCGGTCGTGGCCGCAGATCCCTTCCCGATGCCGGTCATCGCGCCATTGTGGTGGACCCGGCGGAGCGATCCGCCGGAGGTCAGGCGAAGGCCAGGGCCGCGTAGCCGACCGCGCGGCTCTCGTCGCCGGTCGCGTCGGCCGAGGTGCGGTAGGACAGCAGCGTCGGGGTACGGCCCGTTCGGCCGGCCCAGACCAGCAGCCCGCGCAGCGCGTGAGCGCCGCAGGCCGCGCCCGGTCTGATGCCGTCGGCGTCGAGCGCCAGCACGGCGTCGATCGTGCGCCGGTCCCGGCGGCGGGCCGCCACGTCCGGGAGGTGGTGGCTCAGGTCCGTGCTGGCGACGACCAGGGTGTCCGGGCCGACGACCGCGCCCAGCAGGTCCGCCACATCGTCCGGGGTCGCCGCGGTGACGACGGGCAGCACGGGTAGCGCCGGGTCGAGCGATCGCTGCAGGAACGGCAGCTGCACCTCCAGGGAGTGCTCGGCCGCGTGCGGCTGGTCGGATGCGTGAACGCCCGGGACGGCCGTGGCGCGGTCCCGCGCGGCCGCGTCCACCGGCATGGCACCGAGTGGCGTCGACCACTCTGCAGTGCGCGGCACCACGGAGCCGCTGAGCGGGACGAAGTGGGCCGGCCCGAGCAGGACCGCCCGGACCGGCGACCAGTGCCGGGCGAGGGCGTACGCCACCGCGGCCACCTGTCCGGAGTAGCGGTAGCCGGCGTGCGGGACGACAAGGGCCGGCAGCCGCCCGGACGGCGACGAGCTCTGGCGCGGCGGCCGACAGCAGCGCGTCGACGTCGGCGGCCAGCCGCGCGGGCTCGGCCGGGTAGAACACCCCGGCCATCGCGGGCCGGCGGCGGCCACCGGAAGGTCCGCTGTGGACGGTGCCGGCGCTCACCGCCGGGCCAGGGAAATCGGCAGCCGGCGGGCTCCCCAGCTCCCGCATGGTCCACTGTAGACACCGGCCACCCGGGCGCCGCACGAGTCGCACCGGCCGTCGTCGGTGAGCCGGTAGCGGCGGACGGCGTACCAGTCCCGCACCACGACGGCAGTCCCGCAGGACGGGCAGTGGGTGGTGCCGCCCTCCTCATCGTGGACGTTGCCGGTGTAGACGTATCGCAGGCCGTTGGCGAGCCCGATCCGCCTGGCCCGGATCAGCGTCGCCGGCGGCGTCGCCGGGACGTCGCGCATCTTGTAGTCGGGGTGGAAGGCGGTGAAGTGCAGCGGCACGCCGGGTCCGAGGTGCTCGGCGATCCATCGGGTCTCGGCGTCGATCTCCGCGTCGGAGTCGTTGCGGCCGGGGATGAGCAGCGTGGTGATCTCGACCCACACGCTGGTCTCGTGCACCAGGTACTCCAGGGTCTCCAGCACGGGAGCCAGCCGCGCGGCGCAGACCCGGTGGTAGAAGCCGTCGGTGAACGCCTTGAGGTCGATGTTCGCGGCGTCGAGGTGTCCGTACAGCTCGCGCCGCGGCTTCGGGCAGATGTAGCCGGCCGAGACCGCGATCGACCGGATGCCCCGCTCGCGGCAGGCGTCGGCCGCGTCCGCCGCGTACTCCAGGAAGATCGTCGGGTCGTTGTACGTGAAGGCGACGCTGCGCGCCCCGCTCGCCTCGGCCGCCAGCGCGAGCGCCTCCGGATCCGCGGCGTCGGCGAGCGTGTCGATCTCCCGGGACTTGCTGATGTCCCAGTTCTGGCAGAAGTTGCAGGCCAGGTTGCAGCCCGCGGTGCCGAAGGACAGCACGGCGGACCCGGGCAGGAAGTGGTTGAGCGGCTTCTTCTCCACCGGGTCGACGCAGAACCCGCTCGACCGGCCGTACGAGGTGAGCACGATCTGGTCGTCCGCGCGGGCCCGGACGAAGCAGAGTCCGCGCTGTCCCTCGTGCAGCCGGCAGGTCCGCGGGCACACGTCGCACTGCACCCGACCATCGTCGAGCCGGTGCCAGAACCGCGTCGGCACGGTGTGCGGGTCGGCCAGCGATACGTCGTCGGTCATCGGAGCCTCTGCAGGTCACCGTACGCGCGGCGGCCGAAGTACCCCAGCGGCCGGTCACGGGTTGCCCAGTTCCGCGACGCGGGAGACCGCCGTCAGCCCGCGAGTCGCCGGCAGAGGCTGCGGGCACCGAGCGAGCCGGGTCAGGCGCTGTTCGATCCAGCCGCCGGCCAGATCTTGCGTAAGGGCCGCATGCCTTCGTCGACGTACGTGGCGATCGGGTGGACGCCACCGTCCAGGTACCACTGTTCCAGCGCGGCGAAGTAACCGAACACGAGCGCGTTCGCTGCCACTCGCGCCTGGGTGTCGGTCATCCCACCGGTGCCCATCAGCAACGGGGCGATCCGGGAGCTGGCCCGGTCGAGCGCCGCGCAGGCAGCCATGCGCACCGACGGCTCCTGGAAGAAGTACCGGACCCGGCGCCACGGGCTTCGCGCGTTCTGCGGGCCCGGACGGGTGTCCTTGGCTGTCTGCTGCGGTGCCGCTTCGTACCTGAGCACGATCTGGAGCAGGCTGCCGACGGGATCGTTCACGTCGAGGATCTCGGCGATCGCCTCCTGGCTCATGCTGTCGAACTCGTCGGCGACCAGCAGCCCTTCCTTGGTTCCGAAGTAGCGATACACCGACGAGGGGGACACCTCGGCCGCGGCCGCGATCTCCTCGATCGTGACCTCGTCGAACCCTCGCTCGTCGAACAGGTCGAGCGCCCGCTCCTGGATCGTGCGCATGGCGCTGAGTCGCTTGCGTTCGCGAAGCCCGGTGCCCACGCCGCGAAGGTACAGGCGGCAGCCTCGATTCAGCAAGTGACTGTCTTAAGCACTTGACTCTCTGTTCCGCGTTCGTACAGTCCCTCTCATGAGACAGTTACTATCTGATCCGCCGGAGGCGACGGTGCGGAGCGGGCGCGGGGCAGTCGGCGCAGCG
Source organism: uncultured Actinomycetota bacterium (assembly GCA_963770145.1). Lineage (GTDB taxonomy): Bacteria > Actinomycetota > Actinomycetes > Mycobacteriales > CADCTP01 > CADCTP01. The sequence goes on from CAVYOJ010000016.1 coordinate 769,416, forward strand.
ACGTCCTCGGTCGTGCTCTCGGCTGTCCTCGTGGCTGCGGCGGTCGTCGACCAGACCGGTGGCCACAGCCTCACCGATCACGCCACCGCCGTGTACGCCCCGTACGGCGAGCGCCCGGATCCGGACCTGCTCTACGGCCTCCTGTACGCCGTCGCGGGGGTCGGGGCGTTGCTGTGGCTGCTGGTGGTCCGCGCCGTGCGGTCGGGCCGGCGGTCGGCGCCGGTCCTGGCGGTTGTCGTCGCCACGATCACCGCCGCGCTGGCCATGCTCCTGCTCGTGTCCACCGAGTACGGCGCGCAGATCTTCCCGCCGGTGTGGGGCGTCCTCGCCCTCCTTCCGCCCGCGGCCGGAGTCGCCACGGCTGCGCTGCTCCTCCGCCGCCGACATGGAGCGTCCAGGGCCGGCTGAACTGCTCAGCCGATCGGCGCGGCGACTCAGCCGATCTGCATGGCGAGTCGCCGGAAGGCGGGCGTCGGCAGGCCGGGGCGCCGGCCGCGGCAGGCCGGGCGTGCGCGTCGGACGGCGGAGGGCGCGCTTCATCGCGATCTCGTTCAGCCAGAACATCGCGCACCGGCTTCGGGTGTACGACATCGCCAACAAGGCGGTCGCCGGCGTCAGCGCCCCGGTCCAGGTCGTGGGGCCGCCGTTCCTGCCCGGGTTGATCTGCCCGGCGTCCTACCACTGGCCCGCGCCGATCACGCCGGAGCGTCGGTCATTCCCATTGGTGGTAGACGCTGACGGCGCTGACTGGCTCGAAGGTGAGTCGCGTGTAGATGCCGACGCCGGCGCGGGTGGACTCGAGGCTGGCCCGTCGGGATCCGGAGCGGACAGCGTCCCGAAGGGCAGCGGCGGTCATGGCCGTGCCGATTCCGCGACCACGGCAGGACGGGTGGGTGGTGACGAAGAAGACGCGTGCGTCCTCGTCGGTTGCCTCGGACGCTGACGTGGCCCGTACGACCCCGGACTCGTCGACCGCCGCGAACAAGCGGGCACGCACGGGCAGCGATCCGAGGTGGCTGATGAACTGGTCCAGGACAGGAGCGGCTGTCGCGTCAGCTTGAGCGAGAAGATATGCCGCTGCGGCAGGCGCGAGGGGGATGCCGAGAGTTCCGTCGGCAGGCGATCTCAGGACCGGGTGAACGGCGAGCCCGTCCGGTATCGGCAGGTCGGGTATCGCGTCGAGATCGAGGCAGACCATGGCTGTCACGTTCTCGCGGGCCCAGGAGAGTGTGCGGTCGAGCAGGGCACGACAACCAGGGGCTGTGTCCAGAACCTTGATCGTTCCGGCGGACACGGACGGCAGCATCTCGCGAAGCGCGGCCAAGGCTCTGTCGTCGGTGACGAGCAATCGAGCCTCAGGCCGGGCCCGGGTGCCCGCGAATCCGAGCAGACCGTCATGGTTGATCAGGCCGTCACCAGCTCCGACAAGACTCGCCGCGTGGCGCTGGAACGCGGCGGCGTAGTCCGCCAGGGTCGTCCTCGTCACGCTTGTCAGCGTATTCATCGGCGTCCACTAGCCGTCCGCCGCAGGCGGCGGATCCGGGCCTGGTCCGGCGGCCGACCGCCGCGCGAGCTCGCGGCTCGCTCGCGCCGCCGGGTGACCTTGCTGGTCACGCAGGACGACATCGCCGGTCTGACGGGTGCCGGCCGGCCGACGGTGAACCAGGTGTTGCGGACCCTGGAGGGCGCCGGGGCGATCGAGCTGCGCCGCGGCCGCATCGATGTCGTCGACCGGGCGGTGCTGGCCCGGCACCGGGGCTAGCGGTGCCGTCCACGGTCGTCAGGGTGCGAACAGCTGCGCCCGCAGGGCTTTGCGGTCGGTCTTGCCCACGCTGGTGACCGGGATGGCGTCGACCACCCGTACGTCGTGCGGCACGGTGGATGCCGGACAGCCGGCCGGCCGCGAACGCCTCGACCTCGGCCGGGTCCAGGCTCGCTCCGGGGCGGGGCGCGACGAACGCGACCACCTCCTCGCCGCGGACCGGGTCCGGCCGGCCGACGACCGCCGCCGCGGCGATGCCCGGGTGCTCCAGCAGCACCTCCTCCACGTCGCGGGGGAAGACGTTGACCCCGCTGCGGATGATGAGGTCCTTCTTCCGGTCGACCAGCCAGAGGTAGCCGTCGGCGTCGAGGTGACCGACGTCGCCGGTGTGCAGCCAGCCCTCGGCGCAGGGTGTCGGCGGTGGTCTCGGGGTCGTTCCAGTAGCCGGTCATCACGCCGGGCCCGCGTACCCAGATCTCCCCGTCGCTCCCGGCCGGGACGTCCCGGCCGGCGGCGTCGACCACCCGCACCTGGTAGCGGGGCAGCGGCCGGCCGACCGACGCCGCTGCGCCGGTCGTCGAGCGTCGAGCTGGAGATCACCGCGCCGGACTCGGTGCAGCCGTAGCCCTCCAGCAGCGCCGCGCCGGGCACCCGCCGCTCCCACTCGGCCCGGACCGCCGCCGGCAGCGGCGCGGCGCCGACGCTGAGGTACGTCAGCTCGGACAGGTCGTGCTCCTCCACCGGCTGCTGCAGCAGCAGCGCGAGCATCGAGGGCACCAGCTGGCCGGCGCCGACCCGGTGCTCGGCCGCGAGTCGCAACCAGCCGGCCGGCTCGAACCAGCGCATCAGCACCGACGGGCCGCGCTGCTCCTCGATGAACGTCCCGACGATCGTCACGATCATCCCGAACGCGTGCGACAGCGGCAGCGCGGTCAGGCTCGGCTTGCCGTCGTAGGTGTCCCGGCCGCGCTCGTACGCGCACCGCCCGCACCACCACAGGTTGCCGTGGCTGAGCATGACGCCCTTCGCCCGGCCGGTGGTGCCGCCGGTGTACATCAGCGCGCCGAGGTCGTCGGCCTCGCGCGGCACCAGCGGATGCGGGTCGGCGGCGACGAGATCCTCGTAGGCCACGGCCCGGGCGTCGGCCGGCGCGTCCCCGGCCACGACGACGTGCCGGAGGTCCGGGGCTCGCGGCGGCCGCCGCGGTCACCCGGGGCAGCAGCTCGGGCGAGGTGACCACGGCGACCGCGCCGGAGTCCACCAGCACGTGCCGCAGCTCGGCCTCGCTGAGCAGGAACACCACCGGGGTGACGACCGCCCCGGCCCGCCAGATCGCCCCGTACGCGACCTCGACCTCGGGGCCGTTGGCCATGCAGACGACGACCCGATCGCCCGGCCGTACGCCAAGCCCCACCAGGCCTCCGGTCAGCCGGCGGACCGCGTCGAGCCGCTCGGGCGCCGCGATGCGCCGGCCCTCGTAGACGAGCGTCAGCTCGCCGCCGCGCCGCTCGTACGCCGACTCGACGAGCGCGCCGAGGTGGATCTCGCCGGCCATTGCGCCTCCCAGGTTCAGCCCCGCTCCCGCAGTCTGCGTCCCCGGCCGTAGCGCCGTCCATGCGTCTAGATGGGTGAGACCGTCCGACGCATCACGCAGTTCTTGGTTCCCTTGGTCCGCTCGAAACTGAAGCCGGCCTTCTCGAACATGGTGCGGGTGCCGTTGTAGAGGAACGACGCCGAGGTCTTCTTTCCCTGGGTGTCCTGCGGATAGCCCTCGACCACGCCGCCGCCGGCCTGCGCGATCAGCTCCAGCGCGCCCTGCAGCGCGACCGCGGCGACGCCTGTGCGCCGATAGTCCCGGTCGACGAACAGGCAGGTGAGGCGGTAGTCCGGCGGCCCGGTCGAGGCCGGCCTCGTACTCCTTGCGGTGGTAGATGTTCGGTAGCTCCTCCGGCGTGCCGTACTCGCACCAGCCCACCGCTACGTCGCCGTCGAAGACCAGCGCGGCGTGCGCCCGTCCCTGGCGGACCAGGAGCTCCTTGTACGGCCGGGCGGAGTCGACGTCAAGGCCCTGGTCCTTGCGGCGCGGATGGAACCAGGTGCACCAGCAGCCGCCCCACACCCCGTTGTGCTTCTCGGCGAGCCGGGCGAACGCCTCCCAGGTGTCCGGGCCCAGCGGTTTGATCGTGTACGTGCGCACGGCCGGCTCGGCTTCGGTCATGGCCGGAAGGTAGGGCGACTTGCGGACGAAAGGCGTCCGGAATGCCATGGACCCGTCGGAGAATCGACTCGCTGGTCCGGGTGGACAGGTGACACGGTCGGCGGCATGGGAACGACGTGGATGCCCGGGTCGGAGTTGAGTCGTGGCTTCTACCGCGAGGTGATCCGGCCGCTGCTGGGCACCGTTCCGCACTCCGCCGGCTTGCTCGGCTGGGGTTCGGACGTGCTCGGCTACGACACCGAGCGGTCCACGGATCACGGGTGGGGTCCGCGCCTGCTCGTCTTCGTCGACGGCAGGACCGACTGCGGGCGCCTCGCGGCCGCGCTCGACGCCGGGCTGCCGGAGACGTACTCGGGCTGGCCGGTGCGGTTCGGCTGGGACCGTGTGCCGGTGCGGCACTGGGTGACGGTGACGACCCTGTCGAGCTGGCTGCAGGAGCAGGTGGGTGTGGACGCGCCGGCGGAAATGTCCACAGTCGACTGGCTGGTGACGCCGCAGCAGCGGTTGCTGGGTGTCGTCGCCGGCGCGGTGTACGCCGATGACAGCGGCGTGCTCGGCGCAGTGCGGAAGCGGCTGGCCTGGTATCCGGAGGACGTGTGGCGCTGGTTGCTGGCCTGCCAGTGGCACCGGGTCGCCCAGGAGGAGGCGTTCGTGGCGCGTACGGCCGAGGTCGGTGACGACCTCGGCTCGTCGGTTGTCGCGGGACGGCAGGTGCGCGAGCTGATGCGCCTGGCGCTGCTGCTCGAGCGCCGCTACGCGCCGTACTCGAAGTGGCTCGGGACCGCCTTCGGCCACCTGCGGCACGTCGATGGCCTTCCGGCCCAGCTGTCCGGCGCCGCGACGGCGGCAAGCGCGCGGGTGCGGGAGGACGCCCTCGCCGGCGCGTACGTCGCCCTCGCCGAGCGGCACAACCGCGCGAGCCTGACCGAGCCGCTTCCGCCCACCATCGGCGGCTACCACTCCCGCCCGGCTCGGGTCCTCATGGCCGACAGGTTCACCGACGCCCTGCTGGCAACCATCGACGACGCGGCGCTGCGCCGGCTTCCGCTCATCGGCGCCATCGACCAGCACACCGACAGCACCGACGTGCTCGACGATCCGCGCGTCTTCCGCCGCACCGCCGCGCTGTACGCCGACGCGGACCATCACCACCATCCGATGGACCGTGCCGATGATCCGCGGCCGGCGGACGGTCAGCAGGGTTCGTTCGGGTAGGCGGCGATCACGGTGCCGGCGTGGTCGTAGAAGGTCACGGGGCTGCTGCTCGGGCGGAAGTCGGCGGTCCACGCTCCTGCTATCCGCAGGGTGGAGTCGGGAACCGGGTAGAACGTCAGGGTCGTCTCCGGTGCGTCCTCGGTGGCGCGGGTGGTGACCTTGGCTACGTCGGGCGTGGCCCAGGCAGCCAGGAACGCCTGTCCGCCGAGGCTGTCGACGCCCATGACGTGGTTGGCCAGGCAGTCACCCGGTCCTGGCGCGGCGATACCGGCCATTCCCCATCGTTCTCCGGGTGCGGTGCGTACCTCGAAGACGAGGAAGGGCCGGTCGGGTGGGCCGTCGACGGCCAGCCGGAAGTGTCCGCCGGCACGGTCGCCGGCGACGATGGTGCGGGCGGTCAGGCTCGGGTAGATGGAGGACCGGACCTGGTAGGTGAGGACGTGCCCGTCGGCGCCGGTCAGCGTGAGCAGGTTCGTGCGGATCGACCAGGCCGCCGACTCCTTCAGCGTCGCCACGACCTTCCGCTCCAGGACGGCCGGCTCTCCTATGCAGGCCATCCGCGTCGAGGCGACCTGCCCGAAGGTGATCGTGTCCGCATCGACCTGCGCCGTGCCGCCGATGCGGTTGCAGGCGCGCGCGATGAAGCTGCCCGCGGCACTGAACGACAGGGTCGAGTCCGCCTGCACCGGGACCGGAGAGTCCGCGCCCGGATCCTGGTAGGAGGCCAGCTGCCACTCGGTCCCGACCAACGGCGCCTGATCCACGTCGCCATCGTAGGCAGCGGGGCGTTCCTGGCTGGAGGACGTGACCAAGCCCGGGCCGCTCGCCACCGGTGCAGAGGGCACTCCGGCGGCTCGCAGCCGGAGCCAGGCAACGATCTGCTCCGCTGCCGGAACAACGTCAGCCGGCCCGGCCAGCGAGACCGTGAGGCTGGCGGCGCCCGGCCATCGCGGCGGCCAGTTTGAACGACGTCCGGACGATCTCCACCGCCACCAGGACACCGTTGTCACCGGTCCGGGTCACGGTCGCAACCGTCCGCTGCATCGCTGCAGGGCTGTCATCGGTCAGATCCCTGCCGGTCCACCCCCGCACCGACAGTCGGTCAACCACAGACTCCCTCAGCTGCGCAAGACCCCGCTCGACCTCGGCACGCCCACTGCGCATCCACCAATCATTCCCACCTGCCGCGGCCATTGCGCCCCGCCTGTGGACGTCCGGGTCGCCCGGGGCCTCGCCGCGTACCGTTGCTCGGGCACAACCGTTCTGCGTTTCGCTATCGCCGGGCCTCTGGCAGCGTCTGCGATCGTGGACGAACGGGACGTGCTGAGGGTGCTCGCCCAGTGGGAGCGCGGGACACTGTCGGCGGTGCCGTTACATGGTGGCTGGAACTCGACCGTCAGGTCGGTGCGGGCGATAGACGGTCGCCGGTACGTAGCCAAGCTCGCCGACGCCGCGGAGCGGACAGGTTTCCGCTCGGGGTTGCGGGTGGCTGGACGTGCGGCGGAGCGCGGGTTCCGGAGCGGACCTCCGGTCCCGTTGCCCGACGGTTCGCTCGACGTCGCTGTGCCGGACGGTATCATGGCGCTGTTCGAGTACATCGAGGGACGGCGGCCCGAGGTGGATGCCGTGGCCGATCTCCGCCGGGCGGGCAGTGCGCTCGCCCGCGCCCACGCGTGCCTCTCCGCGGACATCGAGTGCTCGATCAGAGTCTGGTCTGGCCCTGGCCGTGGGCCGACGAAGCCATGGTGCAGATTCCGATGCCGGCCGAGGTACACGATGCGGCCCGGCGCGCACTCGATGACGCCCGCCGGGTGGCCGAGACGGCAGGATTGCCGGTGCAGGTCGTCCACGGCGATCCGGCCTTCGACGCCTTCATCCTTGACGAGGCCCGTGCCGAACACGACGGCATCGTCGACTGGTCGGCGACGATGGGGGCGCCGATCCTGTACGACCTCGGGACCGTGGCCGCCGTCCATCGCGGCATCCCGACCGGCTCGCCGCCTTCCTGCAGGGCTACCTCGACGTCGAGCCGACCGTCGTCGACCAGTTGCGGCTACTGAACACCTTCACCCGGCTCCGATGGATGTGCACCGCGCTCTACTTCGCCGACCGCGTCGCCCGCGGGATCGTACGGGGTGCACCGCCGGAGGCCAACAGAGTCGGCCTGGCAGAGGCGTACGCCCAGCTGAACCCGGGCGCCGACGGTGAATGTCCGCTCGTTCCGGCTGCGCCTGCTCGCCTGGGTGCCCGGTCCGGTCGGCGGAGTGGGTGATGCAAGGAACCGCGTCACCGCGGCGGGGCGTCGCCTGTACGTGGATCATCCACAGTGGACTCCCGCGCGGAGAGGGCGGATTCCGCAGGATCAGCCCGCCGCGCACTCACGGCGACGTCCTGCGCGATCTGCTGGTCGCCGAGCCGGCCGGGACGGTTGTCGAGATCGGACTCGCGAGGCTCCTGCACGTCGGCGATCTCCAAGCTGTGGTTCGCATCCGGGATTTCCATCACCTGCGCGCCAGTGGCGGCAGCCGCTGCCGGGTCCCAGGACCGGTCGGCCGTGCCGCCGACGGGCAGTAGTTGCCGATCGAGGCGCAGGGCCGCCTGTTCGGGCTCGTACAGCAGCGGTGTCAACCAGATGCCCGCGCAGTCGAGGGCGATTGCGGCCGGCAGTCCCCCATGTGGAGCGACTTGCCGACCACCAGGTGCGGCCGGCCGTCCTTGATCAAGCGCGTGGCCTGCTCGTGCCCACCGATGGACGTCAGGCCGTAGCGGGCGCCAGCGCACCACGTCGACCGTCCAGTGGCGGGAGCGCAGGGTGCGGATCGTGTAGTGCAGCAGGGGCAGCTCGGGGGTGAAATTCAGACCCGGCAGGACGAGCGCCCGTCGGCCCCCATCGTCATCGCCGCGTCGGTCGACGACAACGATGGCCCCTCCTGCGCCAGGCTCATACCACCACCTCCCGCCGCGAGACGCCAACTGTAGGGCTCCCGGGATCGGCTGGGGGAGTGGCTAGCGTGGTCGGCATTGGGGTGCCGCATGAGGGGTGGGCCCGGGGGCCGGTCCGTGGCGGGTGGATCTCGCTGGCCGAGCTCGGCCGGGTGCTGCTCGCCGCCGCCGGACGCCGGACGGGTTGGCCAGTGGTCCTGGCCGTTGCGGGACGGAGCTCCAGCGGCAAGACGACGTCGGCCGGCCGACTGGCGGCCGAGGTGTCCTGCGTCGTTGTGCTGCACACGGACGACATCGCCTGGCGGCAGGCGGTCACTGGACTGGGATCAGTTGCTCCTTCAGCGGTGTGCTGGAGCCGGCTCCGCCGTGGCCAGCCGGGTCGCGTAACCGTCCGCCGAAGTGGGAGGAGCACGGCCGGACCGGCGCCATCGAGGTGCCGACCGGTAGCCGAGTTCTCATCGTCGAGGGCGTCGGAGCGACCCGGCGGACCCTTGCTCCCGTGCTGGACGCGGCAGTCTGGGTGCAGGCCGACGCGGCCGTGTTGGAGCGGCGCAACGAGGGCCGGATCGCGGCGGGCGAGACTACCGCCGTCGACCATCACGCGTGGATGGCGGAGGGGAGGACCCATTCCTGCTCGTCGACCGCCCCTGGGAGCGCGCCACCATCATCGTGTCCGGCAGCCCGGAACTCCCGCTACGACCCCCAGGACCGACGTCGTCGTCGCTCGGATCTCATTCTCGCTGGGGGATCTTGAGGGTGTTCAGGTAGTGCTATGCGGCGTGGACGCGTGCATCCTTGACGTGGTCCTGCCGGCTGCTCACCTGTAGGCGGATGGTCCACAGTGGACTCGTACGGAAGGCGACTTCGCACTTATCAGCCTTGGCCCTGCGCTGACGGCGACGCGCAGCGCGATCTGCTGGTCGCCCGCCCGTCGAGCCGGCCTTCCGGGGACTTCCGACAGTTCCTTGTAGGTTGCACGCCGGTCGGCGTTCGTGAACAGCCCCGGACCTCGGTCCGCCAGGAGTGGCTCGGACCACGATCTGTCCCGCATCTGGGACGGCCCGCCGGGCGGCCCGTCAGGCGTCCCGAAGGCTCGCCAGGCGCCGGCCGAGGAACAGCAGGAGGTACAGCGCGAGGTCAAGATAGGCAAGAGCGAGCGAGGGCAGTCGAGGGTGCGCGGCCCAGGCGTGGACCTGGGCCACCACGTCGGCCGCGTTAGAAAGGACCAGCCGGGACGGCACGTAGGACCAGCTCTCCAGGGCCCGGGCGACGCCGTAGGCGAGGAAGACAGGCCGAACAGGGCGGCGATCGCGCCGGCGGTGTGCCGGATCAGCGAGCCGAGCCCGAATCCGACCATCGCGACGACGCACAGGTAGAGCCCGGCGCTGGACCGGCGCGCAGCACGCCGGGATCGGTGAGATCCGGCGTCCAGATGCGCGCCGGACAGGACGGCCTGACCCAGGAGAGAATGCGCGAAGGCGAAGACTCACCGAGGACGAGGGTGAGACCGCGCCGACGACGAGCGCCTTGGCGGCGAAGACGATGCCGCGTCGCGGTACGGCGGTCAGGGTCGTACGGATCAAACCGGTGCTGTACTCCGTGCGATCGCGAGGACGCCGAGCACCCCGAAGGCGAGGACGCCGAAGGTGAGACCGTCCAGTGCGGCGCCGACCGGATCGAACGCCAGCCGGTCCCGGGGCTCATCGTCGGCCAGTCGTGCGCGATCGAGGACGTGTGAGAATCGCGTCGCCCAGGCCGAAGACCAGGGCGCACCAGCAGCAGGCATAGGTCGAGCGGACCGAACGAAGTTTGATCCACTCGGCGGAGGACGCCGCGCGGGATCCCGGTCGCCGCGCTGCCTGCCGTCACCGGCCGGCGCGGTGCCGGTATCGACGGCGCCCTCGGTGAGCCTCATGTACGCCTCCTCCAGCGAGGCTGTCGTGTGGTCAGCTCGTGGACGGCGATCCGTGCGCGGCGGCGAGCTGGCTGATCGTCGGCGGCGGCGAGCCCGGTGACGGCAAGTCCGCCGTCCGGCTCGCGTGCGCGACCCCGGCGCCGCCGGCGACCAGCAGGTCGTCCAGCTCGGTCGCCGTGCGGTGAGCGGACGAGGACGTCGTCCAGCGACGCTGGCCCGGATGAAGCCGGCGACGTCGGTGTCGGCGATCAGCCGGCCGCGGCCGATCACGATCAGATGGTCGGCGGTCAGCGCCATCTCGCTCATCAGGTGGCTGGAGACGAGGACCGTGCGGCCCTCGGCGGCGAGCGACCTGCATCAGGCTGCGGATCCAGAGGATGCCCTCGGGGTCCAGGCCGTTGACCGGCTCGTCGAAGATCAGGATCGGCGGGTCGCCGAGCAGCGCGGCGGCGATGCCGAGCCGCTGGCGCATGCCGAGCGAGAAGCCGCCGGACCCGCTCGCCGGCGACGCCGCTCAGGCCGGCCAGTGTCGAGGACCTCGTCGACCCGGCCCGGGGCATGCCGTTGCTCGCCGCCAGCCAGCGCAGGTGGTTGTGCGCGCTGCGGCCGCCGTGCACGGCGCCGGCGTCCAGCAGCGCGCCGACCTGCGCGCAGCGGCGCGCCGCAGCGACCGGTACGGCCGGCCGTCGACCAGGGCCCGGCCCGGCCGTCGGGGTGGTCCAGGCCGAGGATCATGCGCATCGTGGTGGACTTGCCGGCGCCGTTGGGCCCGAGGAAGCCGGTGACCCGGCCCGGCCGACCGTCGAAGGACAGGCCGTCGACGGCGACTGTCGACCGTACCGCTTGGTGAGTTCGTCGGCTCTCGATCATCGACGTCTCCGATCGTCGCCGTGGTGTCGTCCATCCGCAGTCGTCCGGCCGCGGCGGGCATCGCCGTCGTCCGCCGGCCGGCAGGTCTTCGCGTGCGGCGCCGTACCGGCGCGCGGCCGATGCCGGCGCCGGCGTGGTACGCCGGACGCGCGGCGTGACGCCCGCCGGAGCTCGCGTGCACGCAGTCGGCGCCGCGCTACCCGCTGGCCGGCCCCGCGCTGGCCGGCCGCCGTCCGCGGCTGGCTCGCGCTGGACTGCTCGCGCCGCGGACCGCGTACGGCCTGGCCGCCGCGCACCCTCGTGCTGCGGACCCGGCCGGGCTGCCGTGCCGCTGGCGCTGGCCGCGATCGCGGTGCTGCGCCTCGCCGTCGCCGCTGGCGGCGCCTGCGCCCGGTCGCCGCCCTGGCGGTGGTCCTGGTGGCGCTGGTGGCGCCGCGGTGGCCGTACCGGCGGCCTGCTGCCGCTGGTCCGCCCTGTACCTCGTGCGCCGGCACGCGGGCCGCCGGCGCGATCGCGCTGGCCGCGCTGGCCGCCACCCTGCTCGCGCCGCTGGTCGGCGTCCGCAACCTCGGACCGCTGCCGTCGCTGATCGGCTCTGGTCGTCCGGGCTGGTCTGGACGGTCGGCTACGCGGTCGGCCAGCACCGGCGCGTACAGCGGCGAGCTGCTGCAGGCACACGCCCGGCAGGCCGAGCGAGCTGGACGCAGGCCCGGCGCGGGTCACCGAGGAGCGGATGCGCATCGCCCGCGAACTGCACGACGTCGTCGCGCACAGCATGAGCGTGATCACCGTGCAGGCGGGTCGGCCACCTCGTCATCGACCGAGCAGCCCGGAGCAGGCCCGGGCCGCGCTCGGCGCCATCGAGACCACCGGCCGGGAGGCGCTCGACCGAGATGCGCCGGCTGCTCGGCGTGCTGCGCGGCAGGACGACGCGGACGACGCAGCCGCCCGCACCCGCCGCCCGGCCTGGCCGACCTCGAGCGCCTGGCTCGCGCAGACCGCCGGCGGCCGGCGTCCGGGTCGAGCTGGAGATCACCGGGCGAGCCCGGCCGCTGCCGCCGGGATCGAGCTGTCGGCGTACCGGATCGTGCAGGAGGCGCTGACCAACGTCGTCAAGCACGCCGACGCACCGGCCAGCCGGCGTCGCCGATCGCGTACGAGGAGCGCGGCCTGTCCATCGAGGTCACCGACGACGGCCGCGGCCGGCCGGTCCGCCGACGGCACCGGCCACGGCCTGATCGGCATGCGCGAGCGGGTCGACCTCTACGGCGGGCAGCTGCAGGCCGGGCCCGCTGCCGGCCGCGGGTTCCGGGTCGCGCGCGGCTGCCGCTGGCCGATGGCCGACGGCGTGACCATCCGGGTCGCTGGTCGCCGACGACCAGGCCCTGGTCCGCGCCGGCCTGCGCGGCATCGTCGACACCGCCGCCGACCTCGAGGTCGTCGGCGAGGCCGCCACCGGCCGGAGGCGGTCGAGCTGGCCCGCCGGGAGCGGCCCGACGTGGTGCTCATGGACATCCGGATGCCGGACATGGACGGCATCGAGGCCACCCGGCTCATCACCGCCGCGACCGCCGCGTACGGGTGCTGATCCTGACCACCTTCGACCTCGACGAGTACGTCTACGGGCGCTGCGGGCCGGGGCCAGCGGCTTCCTGCTCAAGGACACCCCGCCGGCGCGATCTGCTCGCCGCGATCCGGGTCGTCGCCGCCGGCGACGCGCTGCTCGCCCCGAGCGTCACCCGCCGGCTGATCGCCGAGTTCGCCGCCCGCCCAGCACCGCCCGGTCCACCGCCCGCAGGCCTGCAGCGACTCGCCGGCCATCACCGACCGGGAGCGCAGGTGCTCACGCTGGTCGCCGACGGCCTGTCCAACGCCGAGATCGCCGAGCGCCTGCACATCACCCCGGGCACCGCCAAGACCCACGTGGGCAACCTGCTGACCAAGCTCGACGCCCGCGACCGGGTCCAGCTGGTCATCATCGCCTACCGCGCCGGCATCGCCGCGCCGCTGTGACGGGACGCCGTGCTCGACCTCAAGATCGAGTTCTCGAGGGTCAGCCAGGCGGCGGGTTCGGGGGAGACCGGCGGCTCTGCCGACTCGAGGCGTCCGCCGACACCATCGTCCGTTTCCTGGTCGCTGCCTCGCGATTTACCGTCGTCTTACCGTCGGCGGCGAAACTCCGGTGCATGGGGCTGGGCAAAGGCCGCGCGGTGGCGGATCGGGGTCCTTCCGGTGGGTGATGTGCTGCTGGTGCTCGCGGTCTTCCTGGCGCGTTCGCAGTGGAGGCCGTCGAGGCACCCACCATCGTGCTCGCCATAGGGGCCACCCGGGAGTGGCGGGCGACCTACGGGGAGTCTTCTCCGCCCTCCGCCGCCCTGGCAGCGTCGTCGTCGCGCTCGGTCCGACTCTTTCCGCATCCCGCTCGACCGGCTTCGCCTCGTCTCTGGGTGGACTGCTGCTCGTCTTCGGGCTCGGCTGGCTGCGCAAGGCCATGCTCCGCGCGCGGCTACAAGGCGCCGCACGACGAGTCGCAGATCTATCTGAGTGAGCCCCCAGCGGCCGCGCTCCGCCGATGCGCGCACTGGCGGTCGCCCGCTCGGCGACTGGTACGCGTTCACTTGTCGTTCAAGGGCGTCGTGCTCGAGGGCCTGGAGGTCGCCTTCATCGCGTGACCTTCGGCAGCAACCAGCAAATGTCCCCCTGGCCACTGTGGCGCGCTATCAGCAGTCGGTGGTGAGCGTGGCCGGTTTTTCGGTCCGGGCGCCCTTGGCGCGGGTGCCCGAGAACACGATGAAGTTCGTCGTCGGCGTGCATGCTGTCCGCGTTCGGCTTGTTCTGGGGCGCTGGAGGGCGCCGGCGCGCGGTGGCCAGGGGGGACGTCGCGCTGTCGCGGTCATACGAAATCGTACTGGGCGTGGGCGGGGCCTGGCGTTGACGGCCGCGCTGCGCCGGCCATCCGGGCAGCCGAGATGGCCAACGGCCTGAAGGCGGTAGGGCCGTGAACACGCTGGCCCGCGGTCTCCGCGCCTTCGGTGCCTTCTGGTGGGACTTCATCGTCGGCGACGACTGGCGCATCGCCGCCGGCGTGGTCCTCGCCCTCGCCGCCACGGCCGGGCTCGCCGCAGCCGGGCTCGCGGCCTGGTGGTTGCTCCCGCTGGTCGTCGCCATGCTGCTGGTCGTCTCCCTGCGCCGCGCCACTCGCTGACGGTGGCGTGCCCGGACCTGGATGCCGCGCGCTGGCCGGTGGAGCTCCTCGACCACGAGCATGCTCACGGCAGGCAGATCTCGTCGAGGCGGGTGACGACGCCGCGGGCGACGCCGAGCCGGACGAGGTCGTGCCGGGCCGGGGGCGCGCGGCGGAACGTCGAGGACCGGCTGCTGCCGCAGCCCGCGGTGACGGCGTCCGGGCGGACGCTCAGGGTGGTCAGGCGGAGACTCCGGTCCCGGAGGTAGTACGCGTGGCAGAGCAGGCCGTGCTGGTCGGGGACGCCGTCCTGCGCGCAGGCCCGCGCCGCCGGCGCGCCGGTGAAGAACTGGACGACGTCGACGGTCAGCGTGCCGTGCCGCGGGTCGGCCCGGTCGACGAGCGCGTAGTAGGTGCCGGCCGTCCCGATCGTCTCGGCCTCCGGAGTCGGCCGTGCCGTGCCGGGCGGCCGAGCCGTACCGGTCGGGGTTCCGACGGCCGGAGCGGGGGGGCCGTGCCCTCCTGCCATGCAGGCGGACACGGCCACGAGGAGAAGGGCCAACGAGCCCGTACGGATGCTCGTGGTCAGCCGTCCTTCCGGCGCAGGCGCATCGCGGCGACGACGGTCGACCCGATCTCCCGGACGATGGTCACGGCGACCACCGCTCCCGCCGTGACCGTGTGCGGGGCCATGTAGCCATGGGATGAAGGGCTCGCCGCTGCCTCGATCATCCGATGCCCTTCGACGCCGTCGTGACCCAGCCGCCGGGCAGGTCGGTACCGACAATAGGAAGCCCGACGCCAACGACAAGGAAGAGGACGGTTAGCCGCCGGCAAAGCGCAGCGCCCGCACGATCAGAACTCGAGGCGCTCCTCGTGCAGCCGCGCCTCAGCCGTCGGGCAAGACCCGGAGCAGGTCTGCCCGGACGGCTCCCGCATCGGCTCCGACATCGGCGACCACCCGCTGCCAGAGACCTCCGGTGGTCGCCATCAACGCCAGCGCGAGGTCCTCGACATCGATGCGGTCGTGTCCGCGACCGGTCGCCTCGAGCTCGGCGCGTTCCAGGCACGCCATCGCCCGCAGCGTCGGCGGCAGGTGGCCGGAGCGCGTGGTTCGGGCGGTCCGCCGCAGCCGCCACAGTGTGGTGCGGACGGGCCGTCGGTCGAGAGCGCCGGCGCCGAAGGTGGCCTCGACCCCAGATCGGACAGCGTCGAGATCGATGCCGATGTCGGCGAGCGCCGCCTCGTCCAGCCAGGGGCCACCGGCTGGTTCTTAGCCTGACGAGCTCGCACTGGACGGCCGTGGTGGGCGAGGCCGCGCCGGCGCAGCACCGCCCCCGCCTGCTCCGCGTCCCGGCGGCCTCAAGAGGAAGTGCCTGCTGCCAAGGAACCCGTGCCCGAGGCGGTGCGCTTCGCCCTGCGCATCGATGACGAGCTGTCGGGTCTCCGGCGCCAAGGTACGGATCATCGGCCACCTCCCGAACGGCGGCCGTGCTTGCGGTGCACCGCTTGCTTCGACACGCCGAGGCGGCGAGCGATCTCCTGCCATGACCAGCCGGAGGCGCGCGCGTTGTCCACCTGAAGAGCCTCGAGTTGCTCAGTGAGCACCCGCAGCGCCGCGACCGCGCGCAGCCCGATATCGGGATCCTCGCTCGCCGCCCGCACCGGAAGTTCGAGGTCTGTTGCCATGGCGTCAACATATATTGACGGGCGCCGAGTGGCAACACTTGTTGACGGCGCGAACGATTGGCGACGCGCCGCACTCGGCGTCGGCGACGCACCGGGAGCGGCAGGCGGCTCGGCTGGCGGAGGCTGATAATACTGAGTATGCTACCCAGCATGATATCGAGTGCGGTAACGTCATGAGCATCCGGCATGCGCTGCTGGCGCTGCTGAGCGAGGGCCCGAAGTACGGCCTGCAGCTGCGCGAGGAGTTCGAGGCGCGCACCGGCGAGGTGTGGCCGCTCAACGTCGGGCAGGTGTACACGACGCTGCAGCGGCTGGAGCGCGACGGCCTGGTCGAGTCCGACGACGACGCCGATCCCGGCCCGCAGAAGGGGTTCCGGATCACCGCCGACGGCGCCGAGGAGCTGGCCGGCTGGCTGCGCACGCCGCCCGACCTGGCCGTCGCCGCCGCGCGACGAGCTGGTCATCAAGGTGCTGGTCGCGGTGCGGCTGCCCGGCGTCGACGTGCACGAGGTCATCCAGGCGCACCGGCGCTACCTGGTCGAGCTGATGCAGCAGTGGACCCGGCTCAAGGAGGAGGAGGGCGACCTCGACCTCGGCCTGGCGCTGGTGGTCGACGCCGAGCTGTACCGGCTGGACTCGGTCGTGCGGTGGCTGGACACCGCCGACGGCCGGCTCAAGCGGGCCGCGCTCGAACCGCCGGCCCCGGCGACGGCCGCCGGTGCCGCAGCTGCGGCGCCGGGCGGGGGTGCGCCGATGAGCGGCGTGCTGGAGCTGCACGCGGTGTCTCAAGACCTACCTGGACGGCGCCGACGAGGTGCACGCCCTGCGCGAGGTGGACCTGACCGTCGAGCCGGGCAAGCTGGTCGCGGTGATGGGCCCCAGCGGCTCGGGCAAGAGCACGCTGCTGACCATCGCCGGCGCGCTGGAGACGCCGACCGCCGGCGAGGTGCTGGTCGCCGGGCAGCCGCTGTCGGCGATGTCGCGCGACGACCGGGCCCGGCTGCGCCGGCGCGCCATCGGCTACGTCTTCCAGGACTTCAACCTGCTGCCCGGCCTCACCGCCGCGGAAAACGTGGCGCTGCCGCTGGAGCTCGACGGGCTGTCGGCCGGCAAGGCGCGCGCCGCCGGGCTGCGCGCGCTGCGAGGAGCTGGGCCTCGCCGACCGGGCGTCCCGGTTCCCGGACCAGCTCTCCGGCGGCGAGCGGCAGCGGGTGGCGATCGCCCGGGCCGTCGTCGGCGACCGCCGGCTGCTGCTGGCCGACGAGCCGACCGGCGCGCTCGACTCGGCCAACGGCGAGGCCGTGATGCGGCTGATCCTGACCGCCTGCAAGCGCGGGGTGGCCGCGGTGGTCGTGACCCACGACGCGCAGCTCGCCTCGTGGGCCGACCGGGTGGTGTTCATCCGCGACGGCCGCGTCGTCGACCGCACCGCGCCGCGCCCCGGCCCGGACTCCCTGCTGGCCGAGGAGGCGGCCCGATGAGCGTCGCCGTCGAGGATCCGCCGCTGGTGCTCGGCACCGGCCACGGCGGGATGCCCGCCCGGCGCGCCGTGGTGCGCTGGGCCTGGCGGCTGTTCCGCCGCGAGTGGCGCCAGCAGGCGATCGTGCTGGCGCTGCTGCTGGTCGCCGTCGCGGCCACCACCGTCGGCCTCGGCATCGGCCGCCAACGCCCCGCTCGGAGGCGTCCGTCGTTCGGCACCGCCGACCACATGGTGACGCTGACCAGCACCGGCGCGCAGCTCGACGCCGACATCGCCACAGCTGCGCAGCGCCTTCGGCACCATCGAGGTGATCGAGCACGCGAAGAAGATCCCGGTGCCCGGCTCGGCGAACGGCATCGACCTGCGGGCCCAGGACCCCAACGGGCCGTACGGCCGGATCGATGCTGCGGCTGGACCAGGGCCGGTGGCCGCACGGCCCGGACGAGATCGCGGTCACCGACCGCGTGGCGACAGATCTTCGGCCTGCGCGTCGGCGGCACCTGGGACCAGGACGGCCGAGCGGCGGACCGTGGTCGGCCTGGTGGAGAACCCGCTGAACCTCACGACGCGTTCGCCCTCGTCGCGCCCGGCCAGGTCGACCCAGCCGGACCACGTCGACGTGCTGATCCGGGCGACCGCGGCGCAGTTCACCGCGAAGCCGCGACCGGACGGCATGTCGGTCCAGCTCCGCGCCGAGGACGCGGACACGGCCAGCATCGTGGTGCTCGTGCTGGCCACGATCGGGCTGGTGTTCGTCGGCCTGCTGGCGGTGGCCGGGTTCACCGTGATGGCCCAGCGCCGGCTGCGCGCGCTCGGCATGCTCGGCGCGATCGGCGCCAGCCACCGCCACATCCGGCTGGTGCTGCTGGCCAACGGCGCTGGTCATCGGCGCGGTCGGCGCGCTCGCCGGCGCGGTCGGCGGGCGTCGCCGGCGTGGGTCGTGCTCGGCCCCCGGCTGGAGTCGCTCGCTCGGCCACCGCATCGACCGGTTCGACCTGCCCTGGACGCCGGTGCTCATCGCCGTGCTGCTGGCCACCGTGACCGCGGTCGTCGCCGCCTGGTGGCCGGCCCGCGCCGCGGCGCGCATCCCGGTCGTCGCCGCCCTCTCCGCGCGACCGGCGCCGCCCCGCCCCGCGCACCGGTTCGCGGCCTTCGGCGCCGTGCTCCTGGCCGTCGGCCTGGCCTCGCTGGTCCTGGCGCAGCAGACGAAGGTGCCGTACATCCTCGGCGGCGTGCTGGCCACCGCGATCGCGCTGCTGCTGCTCGCCCCGGTCGGCGTCGCCACCCTCGGCCGGCTCGCCCGGCACGCGCCCCTGGCGCCCCGGCTGGCGATGCGCGACCTGGCCCGCTACCGGGCCCGGTCCAGCGCGGCGCTGGCCGCGATCGGGCTGGCCGTCGGCATCGCCGCCGTCGTCGCCCTGAGCGCCGCGCGTCGCAGTGGCCAAGGCGGCGGCCCCCACCGGCGGCAACCTGCCCGCCGACCAGATCGTCGTCTGGCTGTCCCAGGAAGCGCATGAGCGGACCGGTACCGGTCACTCTCCGCCACGCAGGTGGCAGACATGCGGACGCAGGTCGACGCGATCGCCGCCGACCTGCACGCCACGTCGGTGCTGCCGCTGACCGGCGCCGTCAACCCGAACGGGCCGCTCGAGAGCGCGGCGGCCGCGCGCCGGCCGTGCTGGGCAAGCCGCACCCCGCCGGCCCAGGCGAGCCGGGCGGCGTCGTGTACAGCGGCAGCGAGACGATCCCGCTGTTCGTCGCCACGCCGGAACTGCTCGCGCACTACGGCATCGACCCGGCGAGCATCAACGCCGACACCGACCTGCTCACCCCGCGGGCGAGCGTCGACGGGTACGACCTGATTCCCGGCCGGAGAACCGCGACTGGCACCGACCCTGCAGCACATCGCGCTGCCCAACTACTCGTCGCTGCCCAACGCGCTGATCACGACGCACGGCATGACGCAACGCTGCACCTGACGGCCATGCCGGTCGGCTGGCTGATCCACGCGCCGCGCGCGCTGACCGCAGGCGCAGATCGACAAGGCGCAGCAGACGGCGGTCGCCGCCGGGCTCAACATCGAGTCCCGCCCGACCGGCGCGGACCAGGCACGGCTGGCCGACTAGTTCACCGGTACCGGCATCGCGGTCGCCCTCGGCGTGCTCGCCATGACCGTCGGGCTGATCCGCAGCGAGACGGCGCGGGATCTGCGCACGCTGACCGCGGCCGGAGCCCGCCGGCGCACCCGACGGGCGCTCACCGCCGCGACCGCCGGCGCGCTCGCCGTTGGCGGCGCGGTCATCGGCACCGGCGGCGCGTACCTGGCGCTGCTGGCCTGGTACCACCGGCGAACTGCACTGGCTGGCCCACCCGCCGGTGCTCAACCTGGCCGCGATCCTGATCGGCCTGCCGATCGTCGCCTACCTCGGCGGATGGCTACTGGCCGGGCAAGGAGGCGCGCACGCCTCGCCCGCCAGCCGCTGGACTGACCGAAGCGCTTTCCGGCCGGTCCCGGGCTCGCCCGGTTCAGCGCGGAAGGAGGACGACGAAGCGGGCGCCCGGTTCCGCGTCCTCGACCGCCGCCTGCGCGCTGCCGCTCGCCCTGCAGCGGCGCGGTGCAGTCGCGGCCGCACGCGGTTCAGCCGCCGAAGCGCCGTTGTCGTGCCCCGTAGCTACGAAGGGCGCGAAGGAAGTCGACCTCGCGGAAAGCCGGCCAGTAGGCGTCGCAGAAGTAGAGCTCGGAGTAGGCCGACTGCCAGAGCAGGAAGTTGGACAGGCGCTGTTCCCCGGACGTACGGATGACGAGATCGGGCTCGGGCTGACCGGCGGTATACAGGTACGCAGCGATGTCGTCGACCGTGAGCTCGTCGGCGACGTCCGCCAGCGTGGCGCCGGCTGATGCGCGGTCTCGGAGCAGGTCGCGGACGGCGTCGACGACTTCCTGCCGTCCGCCGTACCCGACCGCGAGCGTGAGGTGGTTACCGGTGCGGCAGGCGGCAGTGTGGTCGGCCGCTGCTTTGAGAGCGTTCCTCGTACCGTCCGGCAGCGCGTCGAGCATGCCGGCCAGGTGAATCGACCAGCGGGGTTGTGTGGCGGCCTGCACGTCGGCGGCCAGCTCCTCGATGACCTCCATCAGCAACGCCACTTCGTCGTCGTCGCGCCGGGCGAGGTTCTCGGTCGAGCAGACGAAGACCGAGACGAAGCCGATGCCGGCGGCCTCGCACCACCGCAACAGCTCGTCGAGATGACGAGCGCCGTGACGATGTCCGAGGCTGGGGCCGGGCAGGCCGACCTGCCGTGCCCACCGCCGGTTGCCGTCCATGATGATGCCCACGTGACCGGGCTTGCGGGTGAGCTCGACCTGACGACGCACCCGGGCGGCGTACAGGCGGTAGAGGAGGGTGCTGAGCGGGAGCGTCATACGCCCATCCCGGCCGTGCGACGCCGGTGCACGGCCGTGACGACCAGCGCCACGGCAGACGCGAGGACGGCGGCGCCGCCGGTCACTCCGGCCAGGGCAGGCAGCGTGTCGGCGGACCGGCCGGTGAGCGCTTTCCCAGATGAGCTCGCGGAAGGCGACGGCGAACTGTACGGCGACACATCCCGCGACGACGGCGACCTCGAGGCGCGGGTGTCTAGGTACGGGTCGTGCGACCACACCGGCGACGGCATTGATGATCATGCAGGCGCAGAAGTTCGACGACGTCTCCACGGCCAGCGCCCAGCCGAACAGCGCAGGGTCGGTCCATCCTTCGCTGTAGGCGAGGGCGCCGATGATCGCCGCCGCGCCCGCGAGACTCGCCGTCGCGAACACGAGCACTGCGTGTCGTCGGACTCCCGTGACGACCTCGGTCAGGTTCAGCCGGCCGACGCCGCGCACACGGTCGAGCAGGGAGGCGTAGTCACCGAGCCAGTCCTCATCCCATTGCCGCCGCAGGCGGCGGGCGGCGCCGTTGTGCAGGAGGAGGGCCGTGAGCGCGGCGGCGCACAGTGTCGTGGCCGCGGCCCCCACCAGCAGGCCGCCGGTCGCTGCGTTCCAGGCCGTTCGGTGGGCGCCGCGCAGCACCGAGGCCCAGTCGGCGATGAGCGTGGCGTCGATGACAACGATCAGCGCGAGCGCCGCCCGCAGCATTTGCCGTTCCGCATCGCCGAGCGTCGCCGTTGCAGCATCCGTCGGATGCGACCGGCGCGAGGCAAGCCGCGCGACCAGCATGACGGCGAGCACGGGCACCACGAACAACGCGAAGGACACCATCACGTTGTACGGATCGTCCTGCCCACGGGCTGTGTGCCCGGACCGACTTGAGCTGCGTGGCCAGCACAGTGACGGCCTCGAACAGTGCCGCACAGGCGACCGTGGCCCAGAGGACGGTTGTCGGTCTCGACTTCCACACGCCGCCATTAGTACTCGGCGCGTAGTACGTGTCAAGTAGCATCATCACGCGTACTACGATGAGCCGAATCCAGGAGGTGCGATGGCGGCAGGTCAGGACGCGCAACTGCTCGTGCTCACCGCCCTGGCGGACGGACCCCTGCACGGCTACGCGATCAACACCGCGATCGAGCAGATAACCGGCCGGCGCCTCGGCCCGGGCAGTCTGTACGGCGCGCTGACGCGACTCGAGGCGCACGGCCTGATCGAACCCGTCGGCGGTGGGGGCCGGCAACAGCCGATGCGTCTCACTGAAGCCGGCGCGGCCGCGCTTGCCGAAGAACTGCAGACACTGGCGCGAGTGACCGCCCGAGGCCTGCGGTCACTCGGGCTGGCGCCATCGTGAGCGGTCGAGCCGGGCGCACGCTGGCCGCTGCATACCCACCGCCGGTCCGCCGCAGGTGGGGTGCGGACCTCGCCGCCGAGATCGACTCGTCCGGCGCGGCGGGTTGGATCGATCGCTGACCGGCGCCGTCCGGCTGTGGCTGCGTCCGGCCCAGTGGCCGGCATCCACCGGCAGTCACTTGCGGCGCGCCGTCGTGGTGCTCGCGCTCGTCACCGCCGCGGTCACCACGGTCGGCGTACGGAGCGTCTCCCGGCGCCGGCGACGGCCAACCACGGTCTGACTGCCCTCGGACTGGTGGTGCTGATCGTCGGGCTGGTCGTGCTGACCCCGCTGCCGCGCATGACCTCCGCCTCGCTCGCGGCGATCTTCCGAGCGCTCGCCCCGCCCGGGGTCGTCGCCGTGGCGATGTTCGTCGCGGTGTACCTGCTCGCCGACCTGACCGGGCAACAAACCGGCCTACGCGGCTTCACCGAGATCGCCTTCTACTGGCTCACCCTCGTGGTGGCGGTCAGCAGCCCGGCCATCGCACTGTGCCGCCTTGACCCCGGCCATCTCCACGTTCCCGGCGACACCCGCGCTACCGTCGGACTCGCCGTCGTCGTCGCGGGACATTCGATCGGCGGCGGCGCCGGACTCGTCTTCGCGGCCACGTCCGGGACGGAAGCGCTCGCTGTCATCCAGCTCATGCTCGCGGCCCTCACCCTGCTCGCGCTCACCGACCTGCGTCGGCGCGGGCTGGGCTGACGGCGCCGCTCCGCCGTGATGTGATGTCAGAGTGCATCTACGCCTAGTGTATACCCTGGGTGTACATTGCGGTCATGAGCGTGGCTCTCACCCTGCTCGGCCTGGTCGACCGGCGGCCGAGCCACGGGTACGAACTCAAGCGCGACTACGACACGCATTTCGGCAAGGACAGGCCGCTGCCCTTCGGTCAGGTGTACTCGACCCTCGCGCGGTTGACCCGGGACGGCATGGTGCTGCCGGACGTCGAGCCGGGCGACGGTCCGGACCGCAAGCGCTACGCGATCACCGGCCCGGGCAAGGCGGAGGTCGAGGGGTGGATCGCCAGACCGGTCGAGCCCGAGCCGCACCTGCAGACGACCCTGTTCGCGAAGGTCGTGCTCGCGTTGATGCTCGGTCGGGACGCCGCCGGCTATCTCGACGCGCAACGCGCGGCCCATCTGCAGCGGATGCGCGAGCTGACCGAGAAGAAGCGGGCTGGCGCCAGCGCGGACCTCCTGCTCGCCGACTACGGCCTCTTTCACCTCGAAGCCGACCTGCGCTGGATCGACCTGACGTCGGCCCGACTGGGCGCGCTCGCGGAGACGGTAGGTGTGGCATGACCGGGCCGCTCATCGAAGCGCGCGACGTCCACAAGTCGTTCGGCACTACGCCCGCCCTGCGGGGCGCGAGCCTGTCCGTCGCGGCCGGCGAGATGGTCGCGGTGATGGGTGCCAGCGGGTCGGGGAAGTCCACACTGCTGCACTGCCTGGCCGGCATCTACTCCCCGGACGAGGGCGAGGTGTGGTTCGACGGCCGGCGCCTGGACACGAGGAGCGACGCGGAACGGACCGTTCTGCGGCGTACCGCGTTCGGGTTCGTGTTCCAGTTCGGGCAGCTGGTTCCCGAGCTGACCGCGGCTGACAACGTCGCGCTGCCGCTGCTGCTGAACCGGGTCAAGCGCAGCCGGCCTACGAGCGGGCCGCGGCCTGGCTGGATCGGCTCGATCTCGGCGGCCTCGCGGACCGCCGGGACGGCGAGTTGTCCGGCGGCCAGGCCCAGCGGGTCGCGCTCGGCCGGCGCTGGCGGTCCGCCCGCGGGTGCTGTTCGCCGACGAGCCGACCGGCGCGCTGGACTCGCTGACCGGGGAGATGGTGATGGAGCGGATGGTCGCCGTCGCCCGGGAGGAGGGCACCGCGGTCGTGCTGGTCACCCACGAGGCCCGGGTCGCCGCGTACGCCGCTCGCGAGGTCGTCGTCCGGGACGGCCGGGCCCGGTCCCTCACCGGCGAGGCGGTCCGATGATCCGGCTGGGCCTGCGGCTCTCGCTGCGCGGCGCCGAGGCCCTCGCCCGGCTGGTCCTCATCGCCTCGGCGGTCGCGGTCGGCGTCACGGTGCTGCTCGCCGTCCTCGCGGACTTCCATGCCTTCCAGGTGACGACCGGGCGGGCGTGCTGGGAGTGCACCCAGGGCGAGCCGGCGCGAGCGCCACCGTCCCGGACGGCGCCGAGCTGTGGCAACTACAGCGAGGACTACTACCGCGGCCAGCCGATCCTCCGGCTGGACGTCGCCGCGACCGAGTCCGGATGCGCCGGTCATCCCGGGCCTGACCGCGATGCCGGCGGCGGGGGAGTACTACGCGTCGCCGGCCCTGGCCGACCTGCTGGCCCGGACCCCGGGCGACCAGCTCGGAGACCGCTTTCCCGGCCGGCGGACCGCGGTCGTCGGCGACGCGGGGCTGTCCGGCCCGGACGCGCTGGTCGTGGTCATCGGGCGTACGCCTGCCGACCTGGCCGCCACCCGCAGGTCCCTCCTGGTCACCGAGATCGCCGTCGACTCCCGAGCCACCGGGGGACGACGACGATGTACCAGTTCGGCTTCGGGCTGGCGGCGATCGCCCTGACGCTGCCGCTGCTGATCTTCATCGGCACCGCGACCCGGCTGGCCGCCGCCCGCCGGGAGGAGCGGTACGCGGCGATGCGGCTGGTCGGCTCCACCGTCCGCCAGACCAACGCCGTCGCGTCCGTGGACGTCGCGGTGGGCGCGGTGATCGGCACGCTGGCCGGGCTGGCGGTCTTCGCCGCCCTGCGCCCGGCCGTCGCGGCGGTGCCGGTGACCGGCACGCCGTTCTTCCCCCACGACGTCACCCCCACCGCCCTCGGCTACGGCGTGATCGCCCTCGGCGTGCCGGTGGCGGCGGTGGCGGCGGCGCTCTGGTCGTTGCGGCGGGTGCGGCTCTCCCCGCTCGGGGTCAGCCGGAAGGTGACGCCCGCGGCGCCGTCGGCCTGGCGGGTGCTGCCGCTGCTGGCCGGCGTCGGCCTGTTCGTCGGCGGCGTCGTGGCGAACAGCGACGGCCCGTCGGAGTCCATCGTCTATCCGGGCCTCGTCCTGGTGATGCTGGGCCTGGTGATCGCCGGTCCGTGGCTGACCATGCAGGCGGCGAGGCTGCTCGCCCGGCTCGTACGGGGACCGTCGGCGTTGCTGGCCGGACGCCGGCTGATGGACAACCCCAAGGCCGCGTTCCGCACGGTCAGCGGTCTGACCATGGCCGTGTTCATCGGCACCGCGATCGCCGTCCTGCTGCCGGGCCTCCTGACGCGGCCGGGGACCGGCGGCGATCCGGCGGTCCGCGACGTCCTGCGCATCCAGTACGGCGAAGGCGATCCGAACGACGGGCTCTCCGCGCACCAGGGCAACGAGGTCCTGCGGGCGCTGGCCTCGTACCCGGGTACGACGGCGGTTCCGCTCTACCTGCTGCCGGCCGACCAGCAAGCCCCGTTCGGCCCGAGGGCCGGCCCTCCACCGAAACCGCCCGACGGCGTGCCCGCCAACAGTGTCGTCGACTGCGCGCAGATCGCCCGGCTGCCCGCGTTCGGCCGGTGCGCCCCCGGGACCGCACGGGTCACCGTCGCCGCCAGCGACCTGTTCACCGACAACGCGGCCGCGGTCAAGCTGCCCGTCGTCGCCGCCGCGAGCAAGCCCTACCCGGGCGGCACGGACCAGTTGCGGGTCGGCACGCTGCTGGTCAGGACCGAGGACCCGGTCACCCTGGAGCGCGTCCGTACGTACCTGACCACACACGCGTCGATCACGCCGCCGGTCACCGGTCCGCAGGGATGGTCGATGAACGCCCTGGTGCCGGCCACCTTCGGCGAGATCGCCGCGACCCGGCAGGCCGTGTACGACGCGCTCGAGCACATCGCCTTCGCGGCCGTGGCGCTCACGCTCCTGGTGGCCGGGTGCAGCCTCGCGGTCAGCGCCGGCGGCGGGATCCTCGAAAGGAAGCGGCCGTTCACGCTGTTGCGCCTCACTGGCACGCCGATGTCCAGCCTCGCCCGGGTCGTCCTGCTGGAGTCGGCGCTGCCACTGCTCGCCGCGGCGCTCGTCGCGGCCGGCGCCGGCTGGGGCCTGGCGGCCACCGTCGCCACGTCCCTCTCGAACAGCGCCCTTCCCTTCCCGGGCTGGCCCTACTTCGCCACCACCGGCGCCGGGCTCGTGGTCGCCCTGGCCGTGATGCTGCTGACGCTCCCGCTCCTGGGCCGCCTGACGCGGACCCAGACCGCGCGCTTCGAGTAGCGGATCACAGATCGCGCAGTTGACTCGGCCCGGCCCGGCCGGCGAGGTGGGCGCCGACGGCGAGGACAGCGGCGGTGGCCGCGACCACACCGGCGGTGAGCGCGGCCAGGTAGCCGACCGGGACGGTGAGACCGGTCGGCGGCGGGTCGAAGATCCCGGTGAGGACCTTCACCAGCAAATACGCGATGACGGTGCCGATCGCGGCGCCGCCGAGGATGCCGCCGACGAGCAGCGGCCGGGCCTCGCCGGTAAGGAAGCGCCGGCGCTGGCGGGCGCTGGCCCCGAGCGCGTCGAGCAGCACCACTGTCCGACGGCGTTCGGTGATGCCGAGCGCCAGCGCGAGCGCCTGAGCAGGCCAGGGCCAGCCCGACGCCGAAGCCGAGCTCCAGCCGGCACGCCCGCTGAGGTCGGCGCTGGCCAGGCCTCGACGCGGACTTGACCGCGACCAGGTCGGCGACCCAAGTCGCCACCTGCGCGCCCGGTGCAGGCGCGTCGCGCCGGGCCGCCGCGGTCGCCGCCGGCGGCGCGGTCTTCACCTGGAACGTGCAGACGGCTCGGAGCGGCTCGCCGGGTGACGTACGCCGCGTTCGCGACGAGGAAGCTGTCCTTCGGTGCCGTCGGCCATTCGCTGACCATGCCGACGACGTGGAACGGCACCACCTGGTACGTGTGCCGCGGGCCGGCCTGCAGCCGGAGCCGGATCGGGTCGCCGGGGTGCAGTTGGTAGTCCGAGATCGTCTCGGCCGAGACCAGCACGCCGTCCGGGGTGGTGGCCAGCGTGCGCAGGACCGCATCGATCGTGGATCCGGGCACGTACGAGTCGAGCAGCGGCGCGACCCGGCCGATGCTGTCGGGGCGGATCCCGTACAAGTCCTGCAGGTCCGCGCCGACGTAGGCGAGCCGGGCGCTGCATCGGCTCCACCGCCGCACGCCGGGTGCGCCGGCGTACGTGGCGGCGTCGCCAGGTCGGCTCGGCGCGGTCGCGGGCTGGGCGACCGCGACGTCCGCCCCGACAGTGAGGGCCACGTCGAGCGCCGCTTGCTTGTCGCACGGGGCGGGCAAGATGCCGCTTCGACGCGACGAGCCCGAGAGCCACGGCGAGATCGGCGGCACGGCGGGCGATCGTCCGCCGCCTGCGCCGTACGGCAGCAGCTTCGAGCTCGGGGGCGCGGCCGGCCCGGTCCCGTTGCAGCCGCCCGGTGCGGCGGCCGAGGACCAGGATGCCGATCCGCCAGACGAACAGCGCGAGCCCGGGCCAGGCCAGAGCCGCGCCGAGCAGCGCGGCGTAGGTGACCGCGGCCAGGCACGCTTCGGGTACGACGACGACTTGGTAGCGGCCGCGGGCGGTCAGCCAGAACACCACTGCAGCCGCCACGAGCAGCACCAGGTCGAGGCCGAGTCGCAGCGGCCACGGCAGCGTCGTCGGCTGCACCCGCGCGGTGCTCCACCAGCGTGCCCGCGCGGGGGCGCAGGGCCGCTCGCAGCGGCGGTCCGAGTTGGGTCACGGCGGCGAGCACGAGCCCTGTGCCGGCGTCGCAGAGTAGCCAGCCGGCGGTCGGCTGCGCCCGCCGGTAGGGCGAGGCGGATGGCGAGGTCGGCGAGCGGGACGCCGTCCACGATGCCCCAGTCCGGCGGTGAGCCCGGTCTCGGCGGCGAGGATCCGGCAGCGAGCTGCCGGGAGCCGCGCCGCGCAGCCCAGCAGCGCCGCTTCCCGCCGGCGTCGGTCGGCGCGAAGCGCAGCGATGAGTCCGGTGACGACGGCAGCCAGGGCCAGCTGGAAGGCCGAGCAGGAGTGTCGGTAGCTGGGCGTACAGGGCGTCTTCGCGGGCGGCTGACAGCGCGGCACCCAGGTTGTCCCCGACCAGCGCCCCGCCGGCGACCGCGACCTGCAGGTGATGCGCCTGCTGGGCGAGCAGGGTCGCCGCGGCGGCCGGATCGGGTGGCAGCGCGGAGTGGTCGAGCAGCCCTGGACCTGCACGACGACGCTGGCACCGCGGGTCAGATCGGCGAACCGGTCTGGGGGTACCAGCAGCACGTTGTCCGGAGGGGCGGTGGCGCCCGCACTGGCCGGTGCGCCGACGACCTGGAAGAAGCTGTCCGCCTGCGGGAGGTCGGCGACGCCGTCCGCACGCACGCCCCGCCGGCCGCCGCCGGGCAGGCGACCGTGACCAGGTGAGCGTGCCCGCGGCCAAGCTTGGCGGCGGTCTGCTGCTGCAGCAGCACTCCGACCCGCCCGCCGAGCTGGAAGCGGCCGCGGCGGACGCGGGGGCCGCGTAGCCGGCCGGCAGCGCCACGACGAAGCGCGCCGGTGCAGCGGGTACCGGTCGACGAGCCCGACCGCACGGGTCTGGTCGATGGCCGGCAGCAGGGCCTCGCCGGCCGCGGTCCGGGCGATGTCGGCGGACGGCCTGGCGGGACCCGCACCTGCCAGTGACCGGTACGCGGCTGCGGCCCGGGCGGTGAGCCCGGCTCGGCTGTCGGTGATGAAGGCACCGAGGGCGGCCACGAAGGCGACGGCCACGGCGATCCCGGCCGCGGCGCCGAGCACCTCGACCGCGCGGCGCCGGCACAACCCGGTCAGCCAGGCGACCGACCTCACGACCGCACCCCCCGGCTCCGCAGCCGGCCGCCGTCCAGCACCATCCGTCCGGACAGCAGCTCGGCCAGTTCCTCGTCGTGGGTGGCGACGACGAGTGCACCGCCGCTTCCGGTGACCGCGTCGCGCAGCGCGGCCAGCACGGTGAAGGCGGTGTCCCGGTCGAGCGCTCCGGTGGGTTCGCTGCGAGCAGTCGGGGTCGGCCGGCCAGCGCGCGGGCGGCGGCGACCCGCTGCTGCATCCCACCGGACAGCTGCGCGGGTAGGCGGTCCGCGGCTCCGGCGAGCCCGACGACGCCGAGCGCATCGGCCGTCGCGGTGCGGGCCTCATCCGAGGTGGCGCCGCGCAATCGCAGCGGCAGCGCGACGTTCTCGGCCGCGGTGAGCTCCGGGACCAACGACGGCGCCTGGACACCAGCCCTCGACCTCGTCGCGGCGGCTGCGGATGCCGGACAGCAAGCTGCCGCGTCGGCGCCGGCTAGGGTGCAGGCGGGTCATCGTGCCGCCCAGGGTGATCCCGCCCAGCGCCACGACGTGAGGCCGGCACCGCCCAGCACGGGCACGCGCCCGTACGTGTAGTGCAGGCCGGTGGCGACCACCGGCGGGTCCAGGATCGTCCTGGTGGTCATCGCAGCCTTCCGTCGGTGAGCTCGAGGACGCGGTCGGCCGCCGCCGCCACCGCCCTCGAGTGCGTGACCAGGACCGTGCCGCCCGCAGCAGGTCGGGTCTCCTGGAGCAAGGCGAGCACGGCGGCTTCCTTGTCCCGGCTCACCTCGGCAGTGGGTTCGTCGGCGAGCAGCACGAGCCGGCCGCCGATCAGGGCGACCGCCAGATTCGCCCGGGGCGGTCTCGCCGCCGGACAACGTTGATGGGCGGGCCCGCGAGCGGTTCACGATGCCGAGCCGGTCCAGGAGTTCGATGGCGGCGGGTAGGGTCCTGGCCCGGCTGAGCCGCCGCACCGATGGCCGGGAAGGAGGCGGCGAGCATGACGTTGCCGAGCACGCTGAGGTGCTCGATCAGCCCGCTGTTCTGAGTCAGCACGCCGATGTGCCGGGCGCGCAGCCGCGCTTGGGCGGCCGGCCCGCGGGAGCTGAACCGCTGACCGGCCAGCCACACGCTGCCGCCGTCGGGATCGTCGAGGCCGGACAGCAGCGAGAGCAGCGTCGACTTGCCCGATCCGGACGGGCCGACGACCGCGACCAGCTCACCCGGCGCCACGGTGAACGAGACGTCCCGTAGCGCCGCGACTTCGTCGTCCCCGCGGCGGTAGAACCGGTGCAGGCCGCGCGCCTCGAGCACGTCCGCGGTCATCCGAGCCGAGGCTCTGCGAGATGGTGCGGTACGGATCGACGTTGTCCGCGCCGACCGGTCCGTACAGGTCGAGGATCACGCGCCGGCCGCCACGGTAGATCTCGTAGCGGTTCGACCTTGTTGCGCAAGACCTTGCCGGTGACCGCGTCCGGCGCCGAGTTGCGGCGGAACACGATGAGAACGCCGGTGCCTCCGGGCAACCTCGCCGGCGCGATCGACCGCAGTTCGAAGGCGGCGCTGACTGGTCCTGAGCACACCGACCTCGGTGTGAGCGGTGGCGACCGACGGCGGCCCGGAGACCGCGCCCGCGCTCGCGCTGATCCCGTTGAGCTTGTCCGAGAACCTGACCGTCGTTCCTCGTGCGACCGTCGCCCAGCCCTCGGGATGGACAAAGGTGTAGCGGCCGGCGGCGCTCCGGTACGGGACGTACGCGACGTTGTCCGCGATGTCGCCGGGCGGATTGCTCTGGACCGGTACCGGCGACCGCGCGGACGCCGGCGTCCCGGCCGGCGACGACGTGGTCGACGGTGCGGCCGGCGACGTGGACGGCGCTGAGCTCTGCGAGGGACCTGAGGATGACGGCGGCGTGCTCGCCGCGGACGGGCTGGCCTGCTTCCCCTGACAGCCGGCGGCCAGGATGGGCAGCACCAGCAGGAGGAACGCGACGGGCGGGTTGCTGGCCTTGGCATGGTCCCGACGCTAGGGAGGCGGAGGTTGACGCCGGCTCCGCGGACGCACAGCCTGCCGCTTACCTTCGCCTGTCACTCTGAGCCGGATACCGGACCCGGAAGGCGGCGCCAGTGCCGAACGCGACGACCAGCGTGCGCGCGCGCGATCGCCGCGGGCATCCGGGAACGCTCGCGGCCAGGCTGGACCGCGAGCACGGCCGACCGGGTCGACGCCGTCCAAGTCGCGGCAGTCGCGCGGGCCGCGGTCCGGCGTCGCGGTGCTCCCGGGCCGGGCCGTCGCCCTCCCCACCGGCGGGTCTGACACGGTCGCGCTCTATACGCCGGGCGGACGACGCGTCGGCGGTCAGGGACCGGACTCCTCCGCCTTGGCGCGGGCGGCCGCGGACGGCCGGGCCCACGACGGGGCGGAAGCCGGGCAGCTCGCCGCGGCGGTGCCGGTCCCGTCCGACCGGCAGGTGGTCGCCGTGGTCCGCGCGGCCGTGCCGTCCTCCGAGGTCAGCTGGCGCACGTACCAGCGGTGGGCCGCGATGGCCGGACTCGCCCTGGCCGTGCTCGCGGTCGCCGCGCTGCTGGCCCGCCGCCAGTCGCGCCGGATCGCCGCGCCGCTGGAGCGGCTCACCGACGCGGCGCGTGCGCTCGGCGACGGTGACTTCACGATCACCGCCGAACGATCGGGGATCCGGGAGGCCGACGAGGCAAGCGCTGCTCTGCGCGACACCGGCGACCGGCTCTGGCTGCGTCCTGCGCAGGGAACGAGCGTTCAGCGCCGACGCCTCCCATCAACTCCGGACGCCGTTGACCGGTCTGCTGCTCGGAGTCGAGTCGGCACTGACCCGACCCGGCGCCGACCTCCGGATGGCCCTGCAGGACGCGCTGACCCGCGGCCGCCAGTCAGCATGACCAGCAGGACGACCGCGGCCGCGCCCGGGAAGCGGAAGTCTCGGGACCGGTCGACGTCCAGGCCGCGCTCGTCGCGGCGGCGGAGCGCTGGCAGCCGTTGTATGCGGCCCGGGGCAGATCCCTGACAACGGCAGTGCCGGCCGTGCTGCCCGCGGCCGCGCGTCTGAGCCCGCGGTGCGGCAGGTGGTCGACGTACTCCTGGACAATGCGCTGGAGCACGGCGGGGGCACCGTCAGCCTGATAGGCACCGATCTCGCCGGCGCGGTCGCCGTCGAGGTCGGCGACGAAGGACCGGGGTTGACCGGCGACCCGGAAGCCGCCTTCACCCGGCGTTCGCCCACGGCCCGCCGGCACGGGATCGGCCTGGCTCTGGCCCGGACGCTGGCCGAGGCCGACGGAGGGCGCCTGCTGGTACGCCTGGCTGCACCGAGACCGGTGTTCGCACTGCTGTTGCGCTCTGCCGACGACGTTGTTGCGACTGCCCGGGTTCAGTCGGGGATGTCTGGGTCGAGCTCGTAGCGGTAGCCGTGCCCGCGCAGGGTGGTGATTCGCTCGTACGGTTCGCCGTGATCAGCGAGCTTCCGTCTGAGCGCGGACACGTGCACATCGAGCGTCTTGGTCGGGCCGAACCAGTTCTCGTCCCAGACCTCGTCCATCAGCCGCTCGCGGGTGACGACCTGGCCCACGCGCGCCACCAGGCCGCGAGCAGGTCGAACTCCTATGGCCGCGAGCCACCTCCGCCTCGCCACGTCGCCCGCCGGGCTGGCGGTCGATCCGCACCGCCGCCGCGCCGGCGACGACCCTGTCGCCGCGGCGACCGCAGGACCCCGGCGGCGCAGGTGGGCGCGGAGCCGGGCGACCAGCTCGGTCAGCCGGAACGGCTTGGTCAGGTAGTCATCCGCCCCAGCGTCCAGCGCGACCACGACCTCGAACTCCTGCCGTCCGGGCGGTCAGCACGACGATGACCGGTCGCGGCAGCTCGGCGCGCAACCGCCGGCACAGCTCGACGCCCGTCGATATCGGGGAGCCGAGGTCGAGCAGGACCAGGTCCGGCGCTGCGTGGGCGTGGCCGCCGCCGGCGCGCTCCGCCCGTCCTGCGCCAGCGCTCGGCTCGTAGCCGCTCGCGGCCAGGGCCTCGAGCAGCTCCGATCCGATGACCGGGTCGTCCTCCACGACCAGTCCGGCGCGAACTCCATGGCTCCACGCTACGTCGCCGGCGACCAGCAGCAGCCCGGTGATATGAACCGGCACGGGGTTCACCCTAGGTCTGCTCAGTTGGCAGACGGCAAACCCGTGGAACGCAGATCGGCCGAGCCGTCGGCCGGACGGGTGGGGGGCTGTGGTCGATCCGGTCTCTCGGCGGGCAGCAGCAGGGTGAACACGGGGCCGGGGCCCGGGCGCGACAGCAGCAGCCGGCCACCTTCGGCCTCGGCCAGTGCCCGGGCGAGCGCGAGACCGATCCCGTGGCCGGCTACCCGGGAGGTCCGGCGCCGGAACAGGTCCTCGGGTTCGGCGACGCCTGGTCCCTCGTCCGCGACATCGACCGCGATGGCGGTGTCGGCGTCCCGGACGACGACGCTGACGGCGCCGGCACCGTGGTCCTGAGCATTGGCCAACAGCACATCGAGGATGTGCCGAACGGCCGCGGCCGAGGCCCGGGTGCCGGGCAGGTCCGGCTCGAGGAAAACCTGCAGCGACCGTCCCGCGGCGGTCAATGACCCGCCCCAGCTGGAGTCGAGCTCGGCCAGCACGGCAGGCAGATCGGCGGGGGCCCGGGCGAGCGGAGCGTCGCGGGCCAGCGCGAGCAGTTCGTCGATGGTGCGCTCCAGGCGGTCGGCCGTGGTCAGCGCACCCTCGACCGCGTCCCGGAGGTCCGCGTCCCCGTCCAGAGCGGTCTCCAAGCGCAGCCGCAGGCCGGTCAGGGGAGTCCGCAGCTGGTGCGAAGCGTCGGCGGAGAAGGCACGCTCCCGGCCGACCAGGTCACCGAGTCGCTCGGCCGTCTTGGTCAGCGCGCCGCCGGCGGCGTCGATCTCCGGTATCCCGGCCGGGGCCAGCCGGACGGTGAAATCGCCGTCGCCGAGGGTCTGCGCGGCAGCAGCGAGACGTTCCAGCGGATCGGCCAGCCGCCGGGACTGCCGGCGGGCGAGCAGGGCGGCCGCGGCGACCGCGGCCGCGGCGAGACCGGCCATCGCCAGCCAGGTCAGGCCAACCTGCAGCCACACCCGCGACTGCGGGGACGCCGCCCGGACGACCCCGACCACCCGGTTGTCCGACGTCACCGGTATCGCGACGACCACGTCCCCGCCGTCGCTGCCGCCGGCCGTCGCGCCGCCGACCGCCTGCTGCACCGGGCCGTCCGCGATGTCCGGTCCGGTACCGAGGAGCCGTCGGCCCTGCAGGCCGTACACGGCGACGTGCATGTCCTCCTCCGCGTCCGGCAACTGCGTCAGCGCCCGGCCGGCAGCCAGGTCCGGCGCCACCCGGACGGCCGTGGTATCGGCGGCCCGGTCCAGCTCGCCTCGCTCGTCGGCGCGGAACAGCACCACGACAGCGACGGCCAGCGGGACTCCGAACAGTCCGATCGCCAGAGCCGCCGCCAACACCCCGACCCATTGGATCCGTGTGCGCATTCAGCCGGCCTTTCGATCGGTGGATGAGGCGGCGTTCGGCGATCGGCTGTACGAGTCGGCCGTGAGTCGCACAGGCGCCCGCCGGACCGCCGCCGGTATCAGGCGTCCTTCTCGAGTCGGTAGCCGTGGCCGCGCAGGGTGGTGATCCGGACCGGAGCGACGTCCCGCTCGGTCGCGGCCTCGTCCAGGCGGCGCCGGAGCGCCGCGACGTGGATGTCGAGTGTCTTCGTCGAACCCGACCAGTGCTGGTCCCAGACGTCGGACATCAGCGTCTCCCGGCTCAGCGCGACGCCGGGATCGGCGGACAGCCGCGCCAGCAGATCGAACTCCTTGGCCCGCAGCGAGATCTCGCCCCGCCGACTCGGCAGCGGCGGGCCGCCGTGTCCACGACCAGTGGGCCGACGGTGCGTACAGCGTTGTCCCGTTCGGCCCGGGTGGGTCCGCGGCGCAGGTGTGCCCCGACCCGCGCCCGCAGCTCCGCCAGGCGGAACGGCTTGGTCAGGTAGTCGTCGGCGCCGGCTTCCAGACCGACGACGACGTCCATCTCGTCCTTGCGGGCAGTCAGCATCACCAGCACGCAGCCGGGTTGGCGATCCCGGAGTTGACGACACACCTCGACACCGTCGAGGTCGGGCAGGCCGAGATCGAGAAGCACCAGGTCGAACTCGGCCAGCGTCGCCTCCCGCAGCGCCGATCGGCCGCCGTGTGCCCACGTCACCGCGTGGCCGTGGGACTCGAGCCCAGCCTGCAGCAGAGACCCGATCGTCTCGTCGTCCTCGACGACCAGAAGGCGACTCATGGTCCCAGCGTAGGCAGGGCCGGGTGCGAGGCACCGTTGGTTTGCCAGCCGCTTACCTGTCCGTCCCTACCGTCGCTGCGGAGTCGCGGGCCGTCCGGCCCGCCGGAGCGGTGGAATGAGGTGGCCCGTGGCGCTGACGTACCCGGAGGCGATCGTCGTCGGGCTCGTTCAGGGAGTGACCGAGCTGTTCCCGGTGTCGAGCCTGGGACATAGCGTGCTCATGCCGGCGCTGATCGGCGGCCGGTGGGCTCGTGATCTCGACGTGTCGGCGGCGGAATCGCCCTACCTGGCCTTCATAGTTGGCCTGCACGTGGCCACGGCGGTCGCCCTGCTGATCTTCTTCCGCGTCGACTGGGCCAGGATCATCCGCGGCTTCTTCACCTCGGTGCGGCACCGGCAGATCTCCACCGCGGACGAGCGACTGGCCTGGCTCGTTCTGCTGGCGACCATCCCGGTCGGCCTGGCCGGCCTCCTGCTGGAGCACACGTTCCGGACGGTTCTCGGTCGTCCGGCGCCGGCCGCGACGTTCCTGATCGTCAACGGTCTCGTACTCCTGTTCGCGGAGCGAGTGCGCCGCACGGCGATGGAGGACATCCCGGTCCCAGCCGGCCGGATTCCGGCCCACCAGCGCGCCGAGACTTACGCCGACCGGCGACTGGCCAGGCTCAGCGTCCCGTCGGCGGTGCTCATCGGATCGGCCCAGATCCTGGCTCTGCTCCCCGGGATCAGCCGGTCCGGTGTGACGATGGCGGGCGGACTGGTACGTGGGCTCGACCATGAGGACGCCGCCCGGTTCTCCTTCCTGCTCGCCACGCCGGTGATCCTGGCCGCAGGGGTGCTCAAGCTCCCGGACCTCGCCGGTCCGCTCGGCGCTGGCATCCGCGGCCAGGTACTAGCCGGCAGCATCGTCTCCGGCCTCGGCGCGTACGCGTCGGTGCGCTGGCTGACGCGCTGGTTCACCACCCGGACACTGACCCCGTTCGCCGTCTACTGCCTGCTGGCCGGCGCCGCGAGCCTCACCGTGCTGGCGGTCCGATGAGTCTCGCCGTGAATCTCCTCGACGCGAGGTCGTTGCTCGGCAGTTTCGGGACGGTGGGCATCGGCCTCGTCCTGTTCGCGGAGACCGGCCTGCTCATCGGTCTGTTCCTGCCCGGGGACTCGTTGCTGTTCACCGCGGGCCTCTTCGCCGCGGCGGGGACCGCCGCGCCGGTCCAGCTCTCCCTGCCGGCGGTGATCGCCGCCGCCGCCGTCGGCGCCATCGCCGGTGCGGAGACCGGCTACCTGCTCGGCCGCCAGGGCGGTCCGCTGCTGTTGCGCGGTCGCGGGCGGCCGCGGTTGCAGGCCGCGGCCGACCGCGCCGGTCTGTTCCTGAGCCGCTACGGCCACGGCAAGGCGATCGTGCTGGCGCGCTTCGTACCTCTGGTCCGCACCGTGCTCAACCCGCTGGCCGGGCATCGTGGGCGGACGTTCCGCACGCGGTCTCTGCCGATCGTCGCACTCGTCGTCCTGTTCTCGCTGTCTCCGATCCTGCTGGATTTCGCGCGCCGCCGCCGGCAGCCGTCGAGCTGAAGGAGAACTCGCGCACGTAGTCGGTTCGAGGCTACAGGGCCGCCACGCTGGTGAGGACCAGCTCGCAGTACCCGCTGCTGAACCGACCGGTGGCGTCGCGGCGAGCCGGCGACGCGCGAACACGTCGATCGAGGAGAGGTCACCCGCTGGCAGGTGGTCGGCGGTCTGCTGTGGACTGTTGGCGTCACAGTTGCCGGCTACGTCCTGGGGCGGACGATTCCGAGGCATCGACCGGTACCTGCTGCCGATAGTCGCACTCGTCGTCCTGTTCTCGCTGTCTCCGATCCTGCTGGAGTTCGAGCGCCGCCGCCGGCAGCCGTCGAGCTG
Source organism: uncultured Actinomycetota bacterium (assembly GCA_963770145.1). Classification (GTDB taxonomy): domain Bacteria; phylum Actinomycetota; class Actinomycetes; order Mycobacteriales; family CADCTP01; genus CADCTP01. The sequence continues at coordinate 806,584 of CAVYOJ010000016.1, forward strand.
AGGGAAAGACTCGTCACGACCTCGGTTCGCAGCCGACAAGGCCACCACGATCTCGCTCACGTCCTCGGTTCGAGGCTACTGGGCCGCCACGCTGGTGATGACCTGCTCGCTCTACCCGCTGGTGTACCTCCCGGTGGCGGCGAGCCTGCGACGCGCGGACCCGTCGGTCGAGGAGGCGGCGCTCATGGTCGACTGGTCGGTTCCGGCTTCTCACGCCGGCGGCGCCGGTTGGAGGATTGCAAGACGACCCTTCGTACCGGTCGGGAGGCCGGTCTCGGCCGTGACGGCCGGATGGTCCTCGACCTCGACGCGACCGGCCGGGTCGGATTCGCGCGGCTGGTTATGGATCAGCCGGCATGGAAACCTGTAGGTCGTCGAGTTCGGCGCGGGCCTCGTCACGGGGACGGGATCAACGCCAGCGTGCAGGCGCGTTCGTAGCGGGCGCCGACTCGCTCCCAGGCCGTGACCGCGGCGGCAAGGTCAGCCGTATCGCCGGTCAGCCGCGCACGGGCCCGGGCGACACACGCTGCCGCCCAGCGGTTCTCCTGCGCCGCCGGCTCCGCCGCGGCGAGGCGTGCCGCCGCATCGGGCAGCCCTGCCGCGACGGCAAGATCGGCCGCGACCGCCCACGGGTACGCGTCGAAGTACCAGTGCCGCACCTGCCACCAGGCGTCCTTCCCGGTCGGCAGGTGGGCCAGCAGCTGCGCCGCCTCGTCCCACCGTCCGAAGTGGAGCGCCAGTCTCGCCTCGACGAACGTCATCATCCCGCGCGACCTGGAAGTGGATGTTGCGCGTCTGGTCGCCGGCCAGCTCGACACCCGCGAACGTCCGCCAGTCGGCGGCGGCCGCGTCGTCACCACGCAGGGAGTGGGACAGCACCAGCGAGTACATGCTCGGGGCCAGCCAGCGCGCCGCCGGCCGGCCGGCGTCCCCCCAGATCTCCCGGGCCCGCTCGCCGAGCGGGATCGCCTCGTCGAACCGGCCGAGCAGCATGAGCGCCACCATCGGCTTGCTCTCCACCATGTGCGGTGCGGCCGCCACGAGCTCGTCGTCGCCGAAGCGCGCAGCCGCTTCGAGGGCTAACGCCACCTCGCCCGCCGTGATCGCGTTCTCCACCGCCATGTGCAGGATGTCGTGGATCTCCGAGCCCGCCCGCGGATGGTGCGAGGGCAGCCGCGGCAGCAGCGCCAGCCGCCGCGCGCCCAGCTCCTGCGTCCTCGCGAAGTGCCCGCTCATCACCTGCATCGAGCCGATAGCGTCCAGGGCCGCGCTGATCAGCACCGGGTCGTCGGCGCGCTCCGCGGCGGCGAGGGCGGCTGTGGAACGGCGTCGGGTCCGGCACGTCGACGATCCGTGTCTCGGTCCACGCGTCCGCGGCGGTGAGCTGCGCCGCTGCGGCGACATCGCCGGGCGGGGCGACGCGGTGCGCGACGTCGAGCATCTGCTGCAGCTCGGCCAGGCCGATGTCACGATCGAAGATGGCCGGGAAACGCGTCGCCACCGACACCGCCTCGGCCAGCACCGCCGCCTGGGTGCCGTGGTCGCCGGCCGCGGCGGCCCGCTCGGCCGCGGCGACGGCGTACCCGTACCGCAGCTGCCCCTTGCTCTCGACCTGCGCGACACCGGCGGCCGACCAGAGATCACGTGCGGCCTGGGCGTCGTCGGCCGCGCACTCGGCGGCGCGCAGGTAGTGCCGCCGCGACTCGGCGAGGAAGCGGCGGGCGTAGGTGAGGTGACCGAGCGAGCGGGCCAGCGGGGCCGCGACGGCACCGTCGGCGAGGCCGAGCGCGGCTCGCAGGTCGTCGGCCACCGCGTCGAACGCCGGCCGCCACGGCTCGCCGCGTTCGAGCCGGTCTTCGAGGTCGGCGGACAGGTCGACGGCCCAGCGCAGGTAGCGGTCGGTCACCTCGTCCAGCTCGCCGGCCTCGATCAGCTTGTCCAGCGCGTACGCCCGCACCGTCTCCAGCAGCGACCACCGCTCGCCGCCCTGCCGGTGCACGAGCAGGCTCTCGTCCGCCAGCCGCCCGATGAGGTCGGCCACCGCGGCGGGCGGCTGTCCGGTCACCGCAGTCGCCGCCGCGATGTCGACCTCGCCGGCGAACCGGCCCAGCCGGCGCAACGCAGTGCGTTCCTCGTCGTCGAGCAGCTCGTGGCTCCAGTCGAGCACCGCCCGCAGCGACCGGTGTCGTTCGTCACCGCTGCGGCCACCGCTGAGCAGCCGGAGCCGATCGATCAGCCCGGCGCGCAGCCCGGTGATGCCGAGCGCCGCGCTGCGGGCGGTGGCGAGCTCGATCGCCAGCGGCATCCCGTCCAGCTGCGCGCACAGCTCGCCGACCGCAGCCGGGTCGGCGTCGAACTGTGCGTCGAGCATCCGGGCGCGGTCGAAGAACAGCGCCACCGCCTCGGAGTCCGCCGCGCCGCCGGTCGACGGCGCGACGAGGGACAGCCCGGACAGCGGGACGACCCGCTCCCCGGGCACCCCGATGCGCGCGCGGCTCGTCGTCAGCACGAGCAGCTCGGTCGTCTCGCCGAGCAGCGTCGTCAGGAAGTCCGCGGTGTCGTCCACCAGGTGCTCGCAGTTGTCCAGCACGAGCAGGGACCGCCCCGGCCGCAGCCGGGCGAGCACCGCGTCGCGCAGCGCCTGCCCGGGCCGTTCGGTCACGCCGAGCACCGACGCCACCGTCTGCAGGAAGAAGCCCGGACGCGTGCTGACGAGCTCGACGAACGTCGCGCCCAGCGGCAGCGTCGGCGCCAGCTCCCGCGCCACTTCGGCCGCCAGCCGCGTCTTGCCGACGCCGCCCGGGCCGAGCAGCGTGACCAGCCGCGACGCGTCCAGCGCCGCGATCAGCTCGGCCCGCTCGCGCGTCCGCCCGACGAACGGCGTCCAGGTGGCCGGCAAGCCACGCACCACCGTCCGCCGCACCTCGGGCGTCGGCGGTCACCAGGCTCGGTGCCAGCGCTGCCAGCGCGCGCCGGTCGGCCACGTCCAGCTTGCGCAGCAGGGACGACACGTGCGTCTCGACCGTGCGTACGGACAGGTGCAGGCGGGCGGCGATCTGGGCGTTGGACAGGTGCTCACCGAGCGCGGCGAGAACCTCCGCCTCGCGCTCGGACACCCGCGCCACCGTCTGGCTCACGGGCTCATCTTGCCGGTCGGAGGGCGGTTGATCGCGGCCCACCGCCGGATCTCAGTGCCGGCTCCGTGGCGAACCCGTGGTCGGCACGGATGGCAGCGGCCGCCGCGGCGGCGAGTCTCGACGGCAACGACCAGACCGAGATGTGACCCGACCGAAGGAGCGTCCGATGCTCACCAGCTTGATGAGCGGCGAGCTCGTCGCCACCCGCCATGCCGAACTGATCGCCGCCGCCGAGGCCGAGCGCCTCGCGCTCCGGGTGCGCCGCGCCCGCCGCGACGAGCGCAGGTCCGCCGGGGCCGCACGCGTCCGTCGCACCTGGGCGCGTACGGCGCCCCAACCCGCCCGTCCCTGAGGAGGAGCAGATGACCGCGACCGTCACGAACGAACTCGACGAGGCCGAACTGGGCGAGTTCGTCCACCGGTTCATCACCGACCTGGGAGCGGCGCACCACGCCGTCACCGTGGCCGTCGGCGACCGGCTGGGGCTCTACCGGGCCGTCGCCGAGGCCGGGCCGGCGACGGCCCAGGAGATCGCCGCAGCCGCCGGGTGCGACGAGCGCTACACGGCGGAGTGGCTGAACGCGCAGGCCGCGTCGGGCTACTGCGAGTACGACCCGGGCAGCGGCCGGTACCACCTCACGCCGGCGCAGCGGGCCTGCCTGGCCGACGAGGACTCACCGACGTTCCTCACCGCCGGGGTGTTCCTGGCCGCGGCGCTGTTCAAGGACGAACAGCGGCTGGCCGAGGCGATCCGGACCGGCGCCGGCGTCGGGTGGGGCGAGCACCACCACGACCTCTACGTCGGGGTCGATCGGTTCTTCCGCCCGGGCTACGCGGCGAATCTGGTGTCGAGCTGGATCCCCGCACTCGACGGTGTGGAGGAGAAGCTGCGGGCGGGCGTGACCGTTGCCGACGTCGGCTGCGGGCACGGTGCGTCGACGATCCTGCTCGCGCAGGCGTACCCGAACTCGACGATCGTCGGGTTCGACAACCACCCGCCGTCGATCGAGGCGGCTCGCGTCGCCGCCGAGAAGGCCGGCGTGGCCGACCGGGTGCGCTTCGAGATCGCCTCGGCCCAGGACTACCCGGGCGAGAGACTACGACGCTGGTGTGCATCTTCGACGCGCTGCACGACATGGGCGACCCGGTCGGAGCGGCCCGGCACATCCGGTCGTCGCTGACCGAGGACGGCACCTGGCTGCTCGTCGAGCCGATGGCCGGCGACTCCGTGGCGGCGAACCTCAACCCGGTGGGGCGGCTGTTCTACTCGGCGTCGACGCTGGTGTGCACGCCGTCGGCGCGATCGCAGCCGGGGGGTTGGGCGCTCGGCGCGCAGGCGACGGACGAGCAGCTGCGATCCGTCACCGGGCAGGGCGGCTTCAGCCGGTTCCGCCGCGCCGTCGACACGCCCGTCAACCGGATCATCGAGGTACGTCCCTGATCACGGGGCCCGCCGGCCGTCGGACTCCACTGTGGACCGACGGCCGGCGGGCTGGCGTCGGACGCGCCGCCCCCTTTCGTCGGTCGGCCGGATCCGGTCGCCCGCGGTCAGGTGTCGGTGGGCTCCTCGAACAGGGTGAGTTGCAGTCCGGCCGGGGCCTGCAGCCTGGCGTTGCGGGAGTTCCACGGCGTGCGGGTGGGCTCGGCGATGACCTCGGCGCCGGCGCTGCCGAGCGTGCGGACGGCGGCGTCGACGTCGTCGACCTCGAACGCGACTCGGATGTGACCGGCGACGCGGCGGCCGACCTCGACCTGGTCGATGTACGCGGCCTGGTCGGCGTCGACGAGCTCGAGGGTGGCCCGGCCGGCGTCGAGCAGGACCACCCGTCCGCGGTCGGAGGAGAAGTCGTCGAGCTGCCGCAGGCCGAGCTCGTCCCGGTAGAACGTGACCGCGGCGTCCCAGTCTGCTGCGGTGACGGCGAGCCGGAGCTCGCGCACGCCGCCGGGACGCTCGTCGGGGTGGTCCGCAGCACTCTCCACCGGGTCATCTTCGCGGCAGCAGCATGTCGATGTCACGGTCTCGCCGGAAAGCCCGGAGAGTCCCTGCGGTCTGACCGCGCCCACCACCGCCGGACGTTTTCATCTGCTCTGCGATGGGAAGGCCGCCCTCATCACGTCTCTATGGCGAGGAGGCGTACTCGATGCGCATCCGGTTGCTCGTCCTGCTCGCCGCGGCCTGCACCGGCCTGTCTCTGCTCGTCGCGCCCGGCGTCCAGGCCGCGCCGGCGGCCGGCTAGCGCGCCGGACGGCCGGCACGGATCCCGGCTTCGTGCTGACGACGACCCAACCCGGCGGCCCGGGGTTCGCGCCCGCGTTCGTCGGCAACGGCTACCTGGCCGGCCGGCAGCCGGCGGAGGGCCAGGGGTTCGCCCAGGTGCAGCTGCCCGACCAGGTGCTGCCCACCCAGTCCCAGGTGCACGGCTTCTACGCGAAGGCGGTCCCGTCGACCCCGCCCGGCCTGCCTCCGTCGACGCCGATCGAGCGCCGGGCCGCGCTGCCCGCCTGGTCGACCCTGTCCTACGACGACGGCAGCGGTCGCTACTCGCTGAGCTCCGGCCAGGTCGACGCCTACCGGCAGAGCCTCGACGTCCGGACCGGCACGTTGACGACCCAGGTCACGCTGGACCTCGACGGCGGGCCGGACCGTCGACCTCCGCTACGACGTCACGCCCGACCGGGTGCGCCGGCACGCGGCGGTGGTCCGGCTGCGGCTGGTGCCGCACTTCAGCGGACCGGTCACGGTCACCGACCTGCTGGACGGCCAGGCGGCCGAGCTGGTCGCCGGCCAGGGCACCGGGCACCGACGAAGACCACCCAGTGGGTCAGGCTCTCCTCGGTCGGCCTCGGCATGACCGCCACCGTCGCCTCGACCGTGGTCGCGCCGAAGGGCGCCGCCGTCGCAGCCGGCGCCGACGACCGACTCCCTCAGCGTCGGCCAGGACGTCACGTTCCGGGTCAGGTCCGGTCAGACCTACTCGGTCACCAAGGCAGTCGGGGTGGCGGTGAGCGCCGACTCCACCGACCCGTACGCGACGGCGGTCGCGGCCTCGAAGCGCGAGGCAGCGCCTCGGCTACGACCGCATGCGAACCGGCTCCGACGCGGCGTGGGCCGCGCTCTGGCGGTCCGACATCGTCGTGTCCGGCGACGCCGGGCTGCAGCGGCAGGTGCGCGCCGCCTTCTTCGCCCTGCTCGCCAGCGTGCGGGACGACACGCCGTGGGCGCCCTCGCCGGGCGGCCTGTCCTCGGACGGCTACAACGGCCACGTCTTCTGGGACTCCGAGACCTGGATGTACCCGTCCCTGCTCGCCACCGAGCCGGCGATCGCGGCGCAGAGCCTGCAGTACCGGGTCGACCGGCTGCAGGCGGCGTACCGGTACGCGGCCGAGACCGGCTGGTCCGGCGCGCGGTACCCGTGGGAGAGCGCGTTCTCCGGCGGCGAGGACACACCGACGTGGGCGAACACCGGCCTGTTCGAGATCCACGTCAGCGCGGACGTCTCGCTGGCCATGTGGCAGTACTGGCTGGCCACCGGCGACCGCAGGTGGCTGGCGACCAAGGCGCTGGCCGGTGCTCAAGGGCATCGCCGAGTTCTGGGTCAGCCGGGCGAGCCGCAACTCCGACGGCAGCTACAGCATCAACACGGTCATCCCGCCGGACGAGTACGTCGAGCAGGTCGACGACAGCGTCTACACCAACGTCGCGGCGCGGGACGCCCTGCGGTTCGCGACCCAGGCGGCGGCGCTGGTCGGGCCGGCAGCCGTCGCCGACGTGGGCCAGGGTGGCCGACGGGCTGCGGGTCCTGTTCGACCGCAACCTCGGCATCCACCCCGAATACCAGGGCTATCCCGGCGACGCGGTGAAGCAGGCCGACGTGACCCTGCTGGCCTACCCGTGGGAGAACCCGCAGCCGGCCGCCGGTGACCGAGGCCGACCTCGACTACTACGTGCCGCGCACCGACCCCGGCGGACCGTCGATGACCGACGCCATCCACTCGGTGCTCAGCTCGCAGCTCGACCTGCCCGGCTGCCCGGCGTTCACGTTCACCCGGCGCAGCGTCGACCCGTTCATGCGGCCGCCGTACGACCAGTTCTCCGAGGCCCGCACCGGCGGCGCGTTCACGTTCACCACCGGGGCGGGCGGCTTCCTGCAGGAGTTCCTGTACGGCTACACCGGCTTCCGCTGGCGCGCCGACGGGATCCGGCTCGATCCGAGCCTGCCGCCGCAGCTGACCGGCGTCACGGTCTCGGCCCTGCACTGGCGCGGCCGGGTGCTGCGCGTCTCGGTGGGTCCGCGGCAGACCGAGGTCTCGCTGGTGTCCGGCGGCGCGGTCTCCGTCGACACCCCGTCGGGCGCGAAGACCGTCGCGCCGGGAGCGCCGCTCGTGCTGCCGACGCGCCGGCCCGATCTCACCCCGACCACCGACCTGGCGCGGTGCAAGCCCACGCTGGCCGACCCGGCGACCGCCGAGCCGGCCGAGGCGGCAGCGGACGGGACCGACATCACCCAGTGGATCGGCCCGACCAGCGACGCCAGCATCCGGGTCGACCTCGGGACGGCGGCGCCGCTCGGAACGCGTCACCGTCACCCGCTCGCCGGTGACCACGTTCGCCTCGACGACCGGCGGCAAGGGGGTCACGCAGCCGACCCGCAGCGCCGGTGAGCGGGTCGAGGCCTCCACCGACGGCACCAGCTGGCGGACGGTCGGCACGGTCACCGCGCCGACCCTGACCGACGTGGTGCGCGGCGACGGGCAGCCCGCCCGGTACGTACGCCTCGTCGCGCTCGGCGCCACCGCGACCGTGCCACTGATCGTCGGCGAGCTGTCGGTCCGGGCCAGGGAGTCGTAGCGATCGGGCAGGCCGCTCGGCCACCGCGTCGACGAGCCGATAGCACCCGGCCGGGCGAGGGACCTACGGGCGGAGGGCGCTGTCCGATGGGACCGACCTGCTGCCCTCTCGGGTCGTCGGAGGTGAGCCGGGCTCCGTCCGCACTCCGGGGCCCGACAATGGTTCACACCGCGGCGTCTCTCAGCGCATGAACCGGGTGCTCGTCGCCGGCAGGTCGAGTGAGGGGCTACGAGATGTCGTCGACAATGCACCGCGTGGCGAGTGTCTCCGGAGTTGATCCAGGGACGACGGTGACGTCGGTCGCGCAGGGCGTGTCCCGGAGCCAGTCGTTCACCCCGCCGACACCGGGCGAGCGCACCGACGCCGGTCGAGGGCTGGCCCGGCTGGCGATCGGGGACGTCGCCGGCGCTGTGACGGTGCTCGGACCGCTCGGGCTTCACGGTCACCGAGGACCGTGATCCGGCGACCGGCCGGCGGTATGCCCTGGCGGTGTCCGACGACGGACCCCCGGGCCGTGGGGCGTGTATCTGGTCGACCTGTCGGAGCCGCTGCGGCTCTGCGTCGCCGTGCCGCACCCCAAGTCGGACGCCGTCTGTGAGCAGCTGGCGCTGCGGCTGTGGCGGGCGGTGCCCGGATCGATGCTCGCGATGGCGGCGGTCCACCGCGATGCGGTGACCAGCACCGGCGGCACCGCCGACCATTCCCACACCACCGCCTCGGTCTTCCACCACCTCTGGGCCGGCGTGCTCGGTCCGCGCGGCGTGCCGCAGGTCCAGATCCACGGCTTCGACGACGCAAGGGCTCCCGAGCAGGTCGTGGTGTCCACCGGCGCCGGCGCGGTCACCCCGGCGGCCGTACGGATCGCCGACGAGATCGCCGCCACCGAGCTGACCACGACCCGCAGCTGGGACGGCACCGCCGACCCGGATCTGCTCGCCCGCACCAACGTGCAGGGAATCGCGGCCGACGCCGACGACTGGGTCTGGGTGCACGTCGAGCACAACCGGACCGTCCGCGACACACCGACGCTGTGGCAGCCGGCCGTGGACGCCGTCGCGGCGGCCAACCCCTCGCTGCTGGCCTACGACCGACCGTCGCCCGGTGGGTCGGGACACGTCCCGAAGCAGATCGGTGCGGCCAACACCACCGGCACCTCGCGATACTTCGCCCGCGAGGACCACCGACATCGCGGCGCCACCGACGTCCACACCCACGCGGAGCCTGCCGTCCGGTTCGCTCCGGTCGATCTGCCCGACCAGCCGACGATCACCGCGGACGCGTCCCGCGGCGACTACTTCCGGGTCCACCTCCGCGGAAACCGCACCCTGGAAGCACCGACCGACGGGGCCGACGGGCAGCGACTCGTTCATCGAGGCGCTGGCCTCGGGCGGTCAGCGGGACCTCACCCTCGGTGGGTCGATCACCCTGTCGGTCGGCGTCCCCACCACGGTCACCATCGCCGCCGGCAAGCGGTGGTTCGGCGAGATGGTCAACGTCGGCGGGCTCGGCTGGGTCGTCATCCTGTCGGCGACCCAGGCGTGACCGAGCCTGTGACCACGCCTTCCTCGCGGCGACCCGGGCTGGTAACTGTCCGGCACGGCCGACGGGCCGGCTGCGCCGATCGTGTCAGCCGGTATCTGCCTGCGCCGAATGACGAACGATGGGCGAGGAACGGCATGCTCATAGCCGTCTTGCATCGCATGGATGAGCAGTGCATCAAGAGTGCACAGATTCACTCCTTCCGGCGACTCGATGCCAGGCGTCGCATAGTAGGGTCAGCGTCACGCTCGGGAGTCAACAGCGTGCGCAGTGCAAGGAGATGCGGCGGGAAGGAACAGGCAGCGATGAGAGCACCCGGATGAGATCCGGTGCCGTCACCCCTGATGCGTCGCACTACAGCATCCGCGCGGTGCAGCGAGTCTGCGACATGCTCGACTATCTGCGCGGCTCGTCCGCGGGCGCCTCGCTGCCGGACCTGGCCAGCAGACTGGAGATGCCGAAGAGTTCCACGTTCCGCTACCTGGTGACCCTGGAGTCCCGCCGGTACGTCGAACGAGATCCCGGCGGCAACTATCGGCTCGGCCCGGCCGTGCTGCCCATCCAGGAGCAACAGGTCGGGATTCTCGTCGCCAGTGCCCGGCCGCACATGCGGAAGTTGCAGGAGGCGATCGGCGAGACCGTCGCCCTCGGTGTACTCGAGGGCACGCGAGTGACCATGGTGGACGCGATCGAGAGCCCGCGGGCGATCCGGTTGACCGTTCGCCCGGGGGAGCACTGGACGATGCACGCCACCGCGCTCGGGAAGGCGATCGGAGCGATGCTGCCCGACGACGAGGTCAGGGCGCTGCTGTCGGTCGAGGGCATGCCCCGGCTCACCGACAACACGATCACCGATCTCGACCGCTACCTGGACGAGCTCGCCGACGTTCGCCGGCGCGGGTTCGCGGTGGACGACGGCGAGGCCGAAGCGGACGGCCGCAGCGTCGCCGTCGCCATGCGCGGCACCCCGCTGGTGGCGGCCGTGAGCGTGGGTGCACCGGCCAGCCGCTTCTCCCTCGATCGGGCCGAGGAGTTGGCCGGCACCCTGCACCGGCTGTCGGACCAGTTCGCGACGGCGGCGCCGGTGCCACCGCTCAGGGCCGATCCGGACTCGTGACGGTGACCGGCGCCCGGTAGTCTCCGGCGCCCGATGTACGCCGAGGCGAGGTCCGGGAGGCTGGGTGCCGTTCCGTCGCGGGGTGGAGCTGATCCTGCCGGCCCGGGCGCTGGTCGCGGAAGGACCGTTGTGGGATCCGGGCGACGGCAGCCTGCTCTGGGTCGACATCGACCGTGGTGAGGTGCACCGCCTGGCACCGGAGACCGGCGCGGACTCCCTCGCGGTCGCCTGCGAGTCAGCCGGTCGGCGCTGCGGTGTGGCGGAGGTCCGGCGGCCTGGCGGTGGCGCTGCCCGGCGGGGTGGCTCTGGTCGCCGCGGATGGGGACGCGGCGGCGGCGGAGGTGGTCCCGGTCGCGGCCGACCGGCCGGACCAGCAGCTCAACGACGGGGCCTGCGACCGGCAGGGGCGGTTCTGGGTGGGCACGGCCTCCCGGCAGCCGGGGACGAGCGCGCTCTACCGGCTGGACGCGGACCACCGGGTCGAGCAGGTGCTGCCGGGGGTGACGATGTCCAACGGCCTCGGCTGGAGCCCCGACCAGCGGACGTTCTACTACGTCGACAGCGCCGCCCAGCGCCTCGACGCCTTCGACCACGATCCGGACAGCGGCCGGCTCGGGGGTCGCCGCCCGCTGGTGTCCGTCCCTGCGGAGGTCGGCATCCCGGACGGCCTCGCCGTGGACGCGGACGGCTGCGTCTGGCTGGCGATCTGGGGTGCCGGTTCGATCCATCGGTACACCCCGGCCGGCGTGCTGGACGGCATCCTCGACGTGCCGGCCAGCAACGTCACCAGCTGCGCCTTCGGCGGCGCCGGGCCTCGCCGACCTGTTCGTGACCACCGCCAGCCGGGGACTGAGCCCGGCCCAGCTGGCCGAACAGCCGTACGCGGGCGGGATCTTCGCGGCCACGCCGGGCGTCGTCGGCCTCGAGCCGCAGGGCTACGCGGGCTAGCGCCGCCGATCCCGTCGCACCCTCACCATTGCGACGTGTGGAGCCCTCGTGATAGGACCGACCGTGCGGCCGGTCGGTAACAACCGGAAGCCGACCGGACACTCTCAGAGGTTCACCCGAGGAGTGGTACGTGAACGGTCAGCTCACCGACATGTTGATCGACGACCGGGCCTCCCTGCGCCAGGCACTCCAGGTGATCGACAAGGAGTGGGGCGCGAGCGTCCTGGTCGTCGACTGCGAACGGCGGCTGCTCGGGGTGGTGGGGGAGCGGGAGGCGCTGCGCGCGGTGCTCCACGGGTACAACCTGGACGCCCCGGCCGCGCCGCTGGCGCAGCCGGCGCCCGTGACGGTGGAGCCGACCCGCAGCCGAGCCGAGGTCCTCGATCTCATGCGCGCCCGCGCGCTCGAACAGGTCGCGGTCGTCGACGGCGAAGGGCATCTGCTCGGCCTGCACCGCGGCACCGGCGTGGTCGGCGGCCCGCAGCGGGACAGCTGGGCGATGGTGATGGCCGGCGGCCGGGGCAGCAGGCTCGGTCCGCTCACCGACGAGGTTCCCAAGCCGATGCTGCCGGTCGCCGGGCGGCCGATCCTGGAACGCATCGTGCTGCACCTGGTCGGCTGCGGCATCCGCCGCATCCTGCTGTCCGTCAACTACCTCGGGCATCTGATCGAGGAGCACTTCGGCGACGGGGCCAGCCTTCGGCTGCCGGATCGACTACGTCCGGGAGCGGCCGGACTGTCCGCTCGGCACCGGTGGGGCACTCGGCCTGCTGCCCGAGCTGGGCCTGCTGCCGGAGCACCGCTTGCTGGTGATGAACGGCGACCTGCTCACCGACTTCCCGGTCGGCGACCTGCTGGACGCGCACCGGGCCCGGGGCTTCGCCGCCACGGTGGCGGTCAGCCGGTACAGCCACCAGGTGCCGTTCGGGGTGGTGCAGGCCCGGGACGGCGGGCTCGTCGACATCGTGGAGAAGCCGGTGTCGTCCTGGCCGGTGAACGCCGGTGTGTACGCGCTGGAGCCGCGGCTGCTGGACCGGATCCCGCGCGGCCAGCTGTTCCCGATCACCGCGCTGCTCGACGACTGCCGGCGGTGCGGCGAGCGGGTCGGTGTCTGGCAACTGCCGGGCGACTGGCTCGACATCGGCCGCCCGGCCGAGCTGCGCCCAGGCGCGGGGGATCTGGTGAGCGGCTGGCCGGACAGGCAGGTGCTGGTCACCGGCGCGGACGGGTTCATCGGCAGCCACCTGGTCGAGCGGCTGCTCGCCGAGGACGCGCGCGTCCGGGCCTTCTGCCTCTACAACTCGGGCGGGTCGCTGCGGCTGGCTGGACGAGCTGGACGCCGGACCGGCGCCGAGCCGGCTGGACGTGCGTCTCGGCGACATCCGCGACGCCCGCGCCGTCCGGACCGGCGGTGGACGGGGTGGACGTCGTCTTCCACCTCGCCGCGCTCATCGCCATCCCGTACTCCTACGTGGCGCCACAGTCCTACGTGGAGACCAACGTGGTCGGCACGCTGAACGTGCTCGAGGCGGTGCGGCGACGGCGTGCCGGCGGATGGTGCACACCTCGACCAGCGAGGTCTACGGCACGCCCCAGACGCGTGCCGATCAGCGAGGGCCATCCGCTGCAGGGGCAGTCGCCGTACAGCGCCATCCAAGATCGCTGCCGACAAGCTGGCCAGGCCTACGCCTGCTCGTTCGGCGTGCCGGTGGTGACGCTGCGGCCGTTCAACACCTTCGGGCCGCGGCAGTCCGCCCGCGCGGTCATCCCGACCATCCTCGCCCAGCTGCTGGCCGGCGCCGACCGGTGCGGCTCGGCAGCCTGCGGCCCGCGGCGCGACTTCACCTTCGTCGACCGACACCGTCGACGGTTTCGTCCGGCGGCGGCAGGCCGACCTCGCGCCGGGCCGACGTCCAGCTCGGCACCGGCCGCACCGTCTCGGTCGGCGAGGTGCTCGACGCCTGCTGCGCGGTGGCCGGTCGACGGGTGGACCCGGTCACGGTCGAGGAGCGGGTGCGCCCCGCCGCCAGCGAGGTGGAGGTGCTGCTGTCCGACCCGTCGCGGGCCGCGCGAGCCGCTCGGCTGGAAGCCGGTGGTGGACCTCGAGGACGGGCTGGCCCGCACGGCCGAATGGCTGCGGCCGAGGGTGACCGCCCGCACGGCCGGGCGGTACCAGCGGTGATCCCGCTCGTCGAGCCGCACCTCGGCGGCAACGAGGCGCCGCTACCTCGCCGAGTGCGTCGAGACCAACTTCGTCTCCTCGGTCGGGCCGTTCGTCGACCGCTTCGAGCGCGAGTTCGCCGCCGCGGTCGGCGCCCGGCACGCGGTCGCCTGCGCCAGCGGCACGGCGGCCATGCACGTCGCCCTGCGGCTGGCGGGCGTCGGGCCGGGCGACGACGGTCGCCGTGTCCGCCTTCACCTTCGTCGCCTCGGTCAACCCGATCGCCTACCCGGCGCGGACCCGCTGCTCGTCGACACCGAGCGCGGACACGTGGAACCTGGATCCCGAGCTGCTGCCGACGAGCTCGAGCGGCGGGCCACGGCCGGTCGACCGATCCCCGACGGTCGTCGAGGTCGTCCACGTGCTCGGCCATCCCGCCGAGCTGGAGCCGGTGCTCGACGCTGCGGGACCGCTACGGCGTCCGCGGTGGTGGAGGACGCCGCCGAGACGCTCGGCGCGTCGTACGTCGACCGGGCCGCTCGCCGGCCGGCAGGCCGGCACCGTCGGGCGACCTCGGCTGCTTCTCGTTCAACGGCAACAAGATCATCACGACCGGCGGCGGCGGGATGATCGTCACCGACGACGCCGGCCTCGCCGCGCGCGCCCGGCACCTCACCACCCAGGCCAAGGTGCCCGGCGTCGGCTACGTGCACGACGAGGTCGGCTACAACTACCGGCTCACCAACGTCGCCGCCGCGCTCGGCGTCGGCTCAGCTCGAGCGGCTGCCGCGATTCCTCGCCGCCAAGCGCAGCATCGCCGACCGCTATGCGTCGCTGCTGGCCGATTCCCGGTCACCCCGGCGCCGCGCGCCGACTGGGCTCGGCCGTCACACTGGCTCTACTCCGTGCTGCTGCCGGCCGACCGGGACCGGATCCTCGCGGCGCTAAACGCCGCCGGGGTCGGCGCCCGTCCACTGTGGATGGCCACTCACCGGCAGGCCCCGTACGCCGGCGCCGAGCGGATCGGCGGCGCCGTGGCCGAGGACCTGCACCTGCGCGGCCTGTCCCTACCCAGCTCCAGCTCACTGTCCACAGTGGATCAGGATCGTACGGTGGCCGCGCTCGCAGCGGCCGTTGCCGGTCCGCTCCCCGCGATGACCCGCGGCTCCGGCACCGGAGCGGAGTGATGGGCGACCCGGGCCGGGCTCCTGGCGCCGCGGGGGCCCTGGCGTTGTTGGCGGCGGCGCAGTTCGCCGTGGCGGCGGACTTCACGGTCGTCTTCGTGGCCCTTCCGGCCATCGGACGGGACCTGCCGCTCGGGCCTCAGGGCCTGCAGTGGGTGGTGACAACCTACGGGCTGACCTTCGGAGGCTTCCTGCTACTGGCCGGTCGGCTGGCCGACCTGGTGGGCCGCCGCGCGATGTTCGTCACCGGTCACCTCCTCTTCGGCGCGTCCAGTGCGCTGGCGGCGGTGGGCGGTACGGCGGCGCTGTTGCTGGTCGCCCGGGCGGTACAGGGACTCGGCGCCGCGCTGCTGGTGCCGGCGACCCTCGCCCTCCTGCACGCCACGTTTCTGCCCGGGGCGCAGCGCAACCGGGCGCTGGGCGTGTGGGGCGCTGCCGGCGCCAGTGGCGGCGCGCTCGGCGTAGTGGCTGGTGGCGCGCTGACGTCGGCGTTCGGTTGGCAGTCGGTCTTCCTGGTCAACGTCCCGCTGTCGCTGGCAGCGCGGCCCTCGCCCGGCGGTGGCTGCTGTCCGACCCGCCGCCGCGACCGGTCCGCGGCCTGGACGTGCTGGGCGCGGTCTGGGTGACCGCGGGCGGCATGGTGCTCGTGCTGGCCATCGGGTTGGTCGGCCGGGACGGGCCGACCCTCGCCGCCGCCCTTGCCGCCGCCGGCGCCGGAATCCTCCTGGCCTGCTTCGGGGGCTACGAACGGCGGGCCGACGATCCGTTGCTGCCCCGCAGGCTCCTGCGCGTTCCGTCGCTGGTGGTCGCTGCCGCCGTCACCACGATCTTCTACGGCTCCCTGAACAATCAGCTGTTTCTGCTGACCATGGAGCTGCAGGAGGTGCAGGGGCGGTCCGCGGCGGCGACCGGCCTGCTCGTCGTCCCGTACAGCATCGCTATCGCGATCGGTACGGCCGCCGGAGCTCGCCTCACCGGCCGGTACGGCGCTCGTATTGCGGTCATCACCGGCATGGGGGCCGGCCTGCTGGGCGTGCTGCTGCTCGCGACCGCCGAGTTCGGACCCCGCCGCGCGGTGATCGCACTGGTGGTCTCCGGCCTCGGTCAGGGTGCCGCCTGGACCGGCATCTGGGCGACCGTGACGTCGGCCGCGGCCAGCGCCGACCAGGGCGTCGTCTCCGGTGCCGTCACCGCGACGGGGCAGTTGGCCAGGCCGCCGGTCTTGCCGGCCTGGCCGCGGTGCTCGCGACGGTCGATAACGAGAACGCGGTGACCGGCAGCGCGGTCCGGGTGGCGTTGCTCTCGGTCGCCGCCGTCGCGCTGCTCGGAGTGCTGGCCGCCACGCGGCTACCTCGGGACGCCGGCATCAGCCGACAACCGGTCGGGACGGAGGGGAGATGACGATGCGTCGCATAGCCGTGTTCACGGCGAGCCGGGCAGAGTACGGGCTGCTGACGCCGCTGCTGGAGGAACTACGCCAGTCCCCGACGGTCGATCTCCGGTTGATCGTGAGCGAACCCATCTCTCGCCGGAGTTCGGCTTCACCCGGCAGTTGATCGAGGCGGACGGGTTCCGGGTGGACGCCGAGGTCGAGATGCTGCTGTCCAGCGACTCGGCCGTCGGCGCCGCCAAGTCGGCGGCGCTGGCGCTGATGGGCGTGGCCGAGTGCCTGGACCGGCTCGGCCCCGACCTCCTGGTCGTTCTCGGGACCGCGACCAGGTTCTCGCCGCCGCCGAGGCTGCGCTGCTCGCCACCGTTCCGGTGGCCCACATCGGTGGCGGCGAGGTGACCGAAGGAGCGGTGGACGAGTCGATCCGGCACGCCGTGACCAAGTTGGCGCAGCTGCATTTCGTCGCCACCGATGGCTTCGCCCGGCGGGTACGGCAACTCGGCGAGGATCCGTCCCGTGTCTTCCGGGTGGGGGCGCTGGGAGTGGACAACGTGCGCCGGCTGGACCTGCTCGACCGCGGCGCGCTGGAGGCGGATCTCGGCGCCTCGCTCGGGCGGCCGCTGTTGCTGGTGACTCAGCATCCGGCGACGGCACATCCAGATCTGGTCGAGACGGAGACCGCCGGTCTGCTCCGCGCACTGGACGCATTCCCGCACGCCACCGTCCTGTTCACGCGGTCGAACGCCGACGTCGCGGGGCGGCAGGTGGACGCGGCCGTCCGTGCGTACGCGGCCGGGCGGCCCCGGACCCGCCTCGTCGGTACGCTGGGCCGCTGCCGGTACCTCAGCACGATGGCGGCCGCCGACGTCGTGGTCGGAAACTCCTCCAGCGGGCTGATCGAGGCACCGGCCGTCGGTACGCCGACCGTCGACATCGGCGACCGTCAGCGCGGCCGGCCGCGCGCCGGGTCGGTGCTGCATTGCGAGGCGAACCCCGCTGAGATCGTGCACACGATCGAACTGGCCCTGTCCTCGACCGCGCGGGCCATTGCCGCGCGCCGCGAGTCACCGTACGGAGACGGCCGCGCGGCCGAGCGCATCTGCCGGGTTCTGACGGCTCTGTCGCCGGGAAGCCTACGGTCGAAGTCCTTTGTGGACCATCTACCGGCCGAACCGGCCGAGTCGTTCGGAGCCGAACGGTGATCCGCAGGGTGGTCCTGCTCGGCGCCGGCGGATTTGCCCGGAACGTGCTCGACATCGTGGACGCCAGGAACGCCGTCGAGCCGCGCAACCACGTGGTGGGCTTCCTGGAGAGGGATCCGGACGGCGGTCGCCTGCTCGTCCAGCGCGGCTGTCCCAGGCTCGGCTCGGACGACCGGCTCCGCGCCATCGACGCCGACGTGGTGATCGCGATCGCGGACCCGGCCATCCGCCGGTCATTGGACCGACAGTGTGTGGCGCTCGGGCTTGCCGCGGCGACGCTCGCGCACCCGACGGCGACCGGGGGACGCAGCGCGCCGCCGGGACCCGGAACCGTTCTGGCGGCGGGGGTGCGGGTCGCCAGCGACGTCGAGATCGGACGGCACGTGCACCTGAACTTCAACACCACCATCGGGCACGACGTGACGCTGGCGGACTACGTCACCGTGTTCCCGCAGTGCGCCGTCAGTGGTGGAGCACTCGTCGAGGAGGGGGCCGTGCTCGGCAGCGGGAGCGTGCTGCTTCCCGGCGTGCGGGTCGGCGCCGGCAGCACGGTGGGCGCCGGTGCGGTGGTCAGCCGTGACGTCCCGCCGGGGGTCACGGTGGTCGGCGTGCCGGCAACTCCGCACCGGCCGGACCGTGCGCGCGGATGAGCTCGGCCACCTGGCCGTGGGTGGCGAACCACACCGTCGCCCGGGACCGCATCTCGTCGACCATCCGCGCCAGCTCGGCCACTCGATACCCGCGCCCGACGAACTCCGGGTGCATCGTGTAGGTCACGTGCCGCCGTTCGGCCACCGCCGAGTCGAACTCGGCGAGCCAGGTGGCGCTGAGCGTGTCGGGATCACACATCTGGCCGCCCGCGGCGCGGCTCCACGCGTAGTAGGGCACGTCGTCGAGACTCCAGTGCACCGGAAGCTCGAGCAGGGACGCGTCGCCGGACTCCTCCAGGTAAGGACGGTCGTCGCCCATGCAGCTGCTGTCCCAGTCGAACCCGGACTTCACCAGCAGGTCGAAGACGTCCTCGGTCAGCTCCCAGCCGGGTGAGCGGTAGCCGCGGGGCGCCGAGCCGGTCAGCTCGATGAGCGCCCCGAGGCCGCGATCGATCTCCTCCCGCTGCCCGGCCAGCTCCGCCTGGTCGTCGTGCAGGTGGAGGAAGCCGTGGTGACCGATCTCGTGTCCGGCGGTCGCTATCGAACGGACGGCGGCCGGATGTCGGAGCGCGGTGTCGCCGGGAATGTAGAACGTCGCCGGAATCGAGCGGGAATCAAGTAGGTCAAGAATTCGTGGAATCCCGCGCACGGGCCCGTAGCGGGCCGCCGACATGGTTGTCATCTTGGTCAGGACGTCCGAACCGTGCCGCAGCTGCGCGGATTCCGCATCGACATCGAACGTCAGAGAGACACACACCGCCGCGTCCCCGGGCCAGACCGGCAATGGGATCGACTGGGCCATTCCGTCGGCTCCGTATCCCTGTATTCCTGTTTCGGCTCGTGAAACACCGGGCTGGCGTCCGGGCAAATCCCGTGCCGTCCGGAACCGAACGTTATCGGCGCCGGCGGTGCCGGGTCAACGAGACCCCGGGCGACCACTCGTCCGGGCGAGCCCGGCGATCGGACGGGCGAATCGGATCGACGGACCAGGCCCGGATCGGGCGGTCGGTTACCAACGGCGTCACCAGGTGACGAACCGAGGCGGAGGCTGGCATCGATGCCCAGCACGGCCGTTGACACCTGGAGAACGTGCCGGCTACGTTTCGTGAAACGTTCGTTCCACGTGGTGAAATGAGGCGTCGATGCCCCAACCAATGGACATCACCACCCCAGCCCTGATACACCGTCGGGCGGTGCTCCGGCTCATGGGCCTCGGCGGGTTGCTGCTGGCCACCGGCACGACTCCGCTGATCGCCGGCTGCTCCTCAGCAGACACCGGCGGCCAGATCGACCAGGGTTCGGCCGACGCGCGGCTGGCGATGCACCACGATGCAAGCCTCGGCCCGCTGTTCAAGCCGTACGTCGACGACTTCAACAAGCGCTACCACCCGCTCAGCCTCGGGACCTCGTACGTCACCTCCGACTACGCCGGCACCACCAACACCCAACTCGCCGGCGGCGGAGTGGACTACGACGTCCTGTTCACGGACGCCGGCTACGCCCAGCTCTGGTTCGACACCGGGTGGATCCAGAAGCTGGGCGACTTCCCCGGCGCCGCGGAGCTCACTCACCGTGGGACCCGGGCGTGCTCGAGGAGAACACAGCAGCCGACGGTGCGCTCATGACGCTGCCGTACTACCGCCGCATCGAGGTATTCGTCTACAACAAGGAGCACCTCGGCAAGATCGGGGCGACGCCGCCGGCGAGCTGGGACCAGCTGGTCGAACAATGCCGCGAGCTGAAGGCGAAGAAAGTGTCGGCGACGCCATACTCACCGTTCTGGACGGCCGACTTCAGCATGTTCTGGGTCGAGCTCTGACCGAATCCTTCTCCGCCGGCTCCGGCCCGCTGTTCGACGACAACCTCCAGCCGGTCTTCGCCGACGATCCCGTGGTCGCCGCGACGCTGGAGCGTTGGCGGACCATGTACGAGGAGAGGCTCGTCCCCCAGGACGTCTTCACCACCTCGTACGGAGACCTGGCGAACATCTACGCGGGGGGAAAGAGCACATTCACCATCCGGTACGGTCCGCAGGTCAAGGCTTTCCGAGACCCGAAGTCGAGTCGGGTGCCGCTGTCTCCCGAAACGCGCTGATTCCGGGGACGACCGGGAGACGTTCGCCGGCGGGGCGCAGTGGTGCATGACGTCGGCGAGCCGCAACAAGCCGCAGGCCTGGACCCTGCTGAACTATCTCGCCGCGAAGGACAAGGACGGCGTCTACTACACGCCGACCCACCTCATCGCCCTCGACCTCGGGCTGCTCACCCCCTACGCGGCGGTGAACAACGACCGCAGGTGCGGGCCGCCTGGAGCAAGTGGGCGATACTGACCTGCTCGCCCAGAGTCACGAAGTCACGGTCGCTCGGCAAGGTCGTCAATCAGGCCCTGGTACGGAGAGTTCCAGACCACGGCGACCGCGGCGCTGCAGGACGCGGTCCGCGGCAAAAGGAGGTCAAGGAGGGGCTCAGCGCCGCCGCCGAGTTCGTCCGGGGCAAGTCTGATGCGCGGTCCCGCCCGCCGGGGCCTGACGGGTCGGTGGCGATGACCGCGTTGCAACGCGGCGTCTTGAGGTTCGTCGCGACCGGCGGGCCCGCGGCGACCGGGCTTTCGGCCTCGGGCTCGTCGCGCCGACGCTGCTGGTCACGCTCGTCCTGCTCGGCGTACCCGCTGGTCTCCTCGCTCTGGGACAGCCTGCACCGGTGCGGCTCGGCGGTCGGCGCTCGACGTTCGTCGGGTTCGACAACTACGCCGCGGTCCTCGGCGACCCACTGTTCTGTCCCGGCGCTGGTGCGGACGGTCCGTTCGCCCTGATGGTCACGGTGCACGACGGTCGCGGTCGGCCTCGGCTCGCCTTGCTGCTGAAGGTGACTTCCGTGGCCGCACGGCGCTCCGGGCGCTGATGATCCTGCCCTGGTCGCTGTCGCAGACGATCCTGGCGCTCACGTTCGGCTGGATCTTCAACTCGACCTTCGGCCCGCTCAACGGCCTGCTCGTCGATCTCGGGCTCATCGACGAGGTACGTCGCCTGGTTCGCGAGCGGCCGCACAGTGCTCGCCATCGTCGCCACCGGGCATCGTGTGGAGCCTCGTGCCGTTCGCCACGCTGCTGTTCCTCGGCGCCCTCCAGACGGTGCCGCAGGAGCTCACGAGGCGGCCCGGGTCGACGGCGCGGGTCCGTGCGTCGGTTCCTGCTCGTGGTGCTGCCGTGGATCCGCGAGACCGTCCTGATCGTCTCGGTCCTCGCTGCGCTCAACGGGTTCCTCGACTTCTCGCCGATCTACGTCCTGACCGGGGTGGCCCCGGCACCGAGACCTACCTGCTGGCCTGGTGGGGGTACCGATCGGTTCCGTGACCTGCGAGCTCGGCCGGGCGCCGCAATCTTCTACGTCATGACGGTGCTCGTCGCTCCTCGCCGTCGTCACCGTGTTCGCCCTCGGCCGGAGGCGCGACCCGTGAGCGCAGCGTGACGCCGGAGTCGCCGCGGCACCGGCGAGCTGCGCCGCGCCGGACAGGCCACCGGTCACCCGCCGCCCGCGGGCGTGCGGCGGCTTGTCGCTGGTCCTCGCCTGTCCTGGCTGCTGGGTGCTGGCGCCGTTCTACTTCCTGTTGCTGGTGGCCTTCCAGAGCAAGGCGGACTCGCTGCGGACGCCGCCGAAGTGGTTCCCGCGTCCGGACCTCAGCAACTACACCCGCATCCTCGGCCGCGCGTTCTCGACGGGCCATTCGGCGGCCAGCCGAGCGACCTGATCTTGCCCGGAATCGTCAACAGCGCGATCGTTGCGACGCTCGACGGCGTCCTGAACGTGGCGCTGGGGTCGCACGCCGGCTACGCGTTCGCCCGCTTCCGCTTCCCGGGCAGCGCTCGCTCCCGCTGGCGCTGCTCGGCTCCCAGATGGTGCCGGCCTTCGCGCTGCTCGTTCCGTACTACATCGTGCTGCGCAACTCGGCCTCACGAACACGCTGCACGGCGTCGTCGTCGCGGAGTCGGCATCACCCTGCCGTTCACGGTCTGGCTGCTGCGTGCCTACTTCCAGGGCATCCCGGTCGACCTCGAACGCGCCGCCCGGATAGACGGCTGCGGCCGGCTGCGACCTTCTGTCGGGTCGTGCTGCCGCTGGCCCGTCCGGGCCTGATCGCCGTCGGGCTGTTCGCCTTCATGGTCGCGCTGGAACGATTTCCTCTTCGCCGTCGTGCTCAACACCCGGACCGACCATGCTGATCCAGCCCGCCATCGCGGGGCTGTACAACGTCCGGGAACAGTCCTTCGGCATCATGGCGGCGGGGTCCCTGCTGGCCGCGCTGCCGACCGTGCTGCTCGCCCTGTTCCTGCAGCGGTTCCTGGTCCGGGGCTCCTCTCCGGGGCGACGAAGGGCTGAGCGATGGCTGAGATCGCGCTGCAGCGGCCTGCGCAAGACGTTCGGCAGGTCATTGCCGTCGACGGTCGACCTGCAGGTCCGCGACGGCAGGTTCACCGTCCTGCTCGGCCCCTCCGGGTGCGGCAAGACGACCACCCTGAACATGATCGCCGGCCTGGAGGAGACCACCGGAGGCGAGATCTTCTTCGGCGACGGGCGGTGCAGGACCTGCCGCCGGACCGGCGGGACATTGCGATGGTCTTCCAGTCCTATGCGCTGTACCCGAATCGCTCGGTGCGCGACAACATCGCGTTTCCGCTGCGGATGCGGGGCGTCGAAGCGGCCGAGATCACCCGGCACGTCGAGGCGGCGGCAGCCAAGCTGGGCCTCGCCGAACTCCTCGACCGACGGCCGCGGCAGCTGTCCGGAGGCCAGCAGCAGCGGGTCGCGCTCGCCCGTGCGATCGTGCGGCGGCCCGCGGCGTTCCTGCTCGACGAGCCGCTGAGCAACCTCGACGCCAAGCTGCGCGACGACACCCGGGTCGAGCTCAAGGAGCTGCAGCGGGATCTGGGCGGCACCTTCGTCCTCGTCACGCACGACCAGACGGAGGCCATGAGCCTCGCCGACGTCCTGGTCGTCATGGACCGCGGCCGGGTGCAACAGGTGGGCGACCCGTTGGAGGTCTACCAGCGCCCGGTGAACAAGTTCGTCGCGTCGTTCGTCGGCGTTCCGTCGATGAACCTGGTGCGCGGCGAGGTGGCCGACGGGACGTTCACCACGCCGGGCTGGTCGGTGCCGCTGCCGTACGGCTGCCGGCCCGGTCCGGTGGTGCTCGGGGTCCGGGCGGAAGACCTGACTCTGGCCGTCGCCGAGTCCGGGGCGAACGGCCGGGTGCGGATCGTCGAGCACCTCGGTAGCGACACGATGGCGGTGGTCAGCATGGACCACGGCGACGTCGTGGTGCGGACGACGGCCGACACCCGGCTGGTGGCCGGCGACCAGGTCATGGTGTCCGCCAACGCGAAGCTCCACCTCTTCGAGCCGGACGACGAGGGGGCTCGGCTGGCGCCGGACCGCGGGGCTGATGCGGCCTGATCCTCATCGGCCCGGTGCGCCGAGCGTCTCGAGCTCCTCGGCGAGGGAGGCGGCGACGTCGCCCGGACGCACGTGCGCGGACCGGCGCAGGAACATCACCCGGCCGCCGTGCGGCGCCCGCAGCTCCTGCCGGACGACGCCGTACACGTCCTGCACGGTGCCCAGCAACTGGTCCGCGAGGACCGCATCGCCGGCGGCGACCGCGGCGGCGAACAGGCCGCCGGCGGTGAAGGTGAGCACGTCGCGGTCCAGGTCGCCGCCGCCGGCGACGTACCGGACCGGGCCGGACGCCGGACCGGCCGGGGCCGCCAGCATGCGGAGTCCGGTGAGCGCGCCGAGCACCCCCCGGACGTACGAACCCACCGTGCCGAGGTCGACGGACTCGCCGCCGGGGCCCTCGGCGTAGATCGCCGGCCGCCCACGCGCCACCGGCACGCTCAGCGAGCGACCCGCCGAGTACGTCGGATGCCGCCAGACGGTGTCCAGCCCGAACGCCTCGGCCGCCGCCCGGCTCGCCACTCCCGCCGCCGAGTCGTCGGCCAGGCAGCCCACGAACAGCGGCATGTCGTAGTGGCGGCCGGCCGTGTGCAGGTCGATCAGGAGGTCGGCGTCGGCCAGGACACGGGTGCTCAGCAGCGCGGCCAACCGGCGGGTCGGCGAGCCGGCCGGGTCACCCGGGAAGACGCGGGCCAGGTTGACGCCGTCCGCCGGCGTGGTCCGGGAGGCGGCGCGGAACGCCTCCTCGTTGGCGACCGGGACCACCCGCAACCGCCCGGCCCGCAGCGGCAGCTCGCGCCGGCAGAGCCGCCCGGCCGCCAGCGTCCCCTCGGGCTCGTCGCCGTGCACGCCACCCAGCACGACGACGAGCGGGCCGGGTGCACCGCTGTCCAGTTCGTGGCAGTCCACCCCTGGACCCCGGCCGGGCAGGCCGTCGTCGGTGGCAGCCAGTCGCCGTACGGTCCAGCCGGCGGTCACCGTGGCTGTCCCAGTCGCGCCACCAGCTCGGCCAGGTCGGGGATGTCGGGCTCGACCGGCGCGGCGGCGAGCCGGTCCAGCGCGGCCGCGTCCTTGTGCCCGGCGCCGGTGAGCAGCACCACCGCCCGGTCCTCCGGCCCGGTCCGGCCGGCGCGCGCGTCGGCGAGCAGGCCGGCCAGCGCGGTGGCGCCCGCGGGCTCGACCAGCAGCCCGTCCTGGCGAGCCAGCAACCGCTGCGCCGCGGCTATCTCCTCGTCGTCGACCTCGACCGCGTGCCCGCCGGACTCGCGCACCGCAGCGGTTGCCCCGGCGGCGTCCAGCAGCAGGGGGACCTGCAGCCCCGACACCGAGGTGGACAGCGGCCGATCCAGCCCGGGTGAGCCCCCGGCCAGCGCCGGTGCCAGGGTGGCGCAGCCGGTCGGCTGGACGCCGACCAGTCGGGGCGGTCCGGCGGGCAGCAGATGACCGGCCAGGCCGTACCCGAGCCTCAGGGCGGTGAGCAGGCCGCCGCCGCCGACCGGGACGTAGACCACGTTGGTGGCGGGGGCCGACTCGGCCAGCTCCACCGCGATCGTGGCCGCACCCCGCATCGCCTCCGGACTGAACCGGAACGCGGTCACGAACGGCAGGAAGCCGTAGTCCGCCGCCACCGCCGCCACCCGGGAGGTCTTCCGGTCCAGGGCGGCGCCGTCGTCGCGGCCGGGATCGATCAGGGCGGCGACGGCGCCGTGGGCCCGGATCTCCCGCAGCTTCGCCGGTACGACGTCGCTGCGGATCGCCAGCACGGCGAGCCGGCCAGCGGCCGCCGAGTAGGCCGCCAGCGCGGCCCCGCCGTTGCCGGAGGAGGTGCCGAGGCAGCCCCGCAGCCCCTGCGCCGCGGCCAGAGACACGGCGACCGCCGCGATGCGGTCCTTGAACGAGCCGGACGGGTTGCGGTGCTCGGCCTTCGCCGCCACCGAGGCCACGCCGGCGAGCTGCCGGGTCCGCGCGGACAGCGGGACCAGCGGCGTGTCGCCCTCGCCCAGGCTGACGGTGTGTGCGGGGTCCAGCGGCGGCACCACCGTGGTGTGCCGCCACACGCCGCGCCGGCTGCCGGTCACCGCTGCCACTCCGACCTCCCGCGTCTCGTCACAAGAAACGTTCGTTCCACTCATCGAACCATGTGTGGCAGCATGGCGGGGCCGTCCGTCGGCCGGTCCGTCCAGTCCGTGCAGTGAACGAGCGGGTCAGGAAAGGGGCGCCATGCGGCTGCTCGACACGGTCGCGCTCGTCACCGGAGCCTCCCGAGGCATCGGCGCGGCCGTGGCCGCCGAGTACGCCCGTCAGGGTGCGGCGGTCGCGGTCAACCATCCGCCGACCGCAGACATGCGCAAGCTCGCCGAGGGCGTCGTGGACGGGATCACCGCCGGGGGCGGCCGGGCCATCGCGGTCGAGGCCGACGTGGCGGTCCGGGCCGAGGTCGACGCGATGGTGCAGACCGTCCGCGAGCAACTCGGGCCGGTACGGATCCTGGTCGCCAACGCGGCCTGGTCGCAGCGCCAGGCGTGGCAGGAGATCTCCGACGCCGACTGGGACCACATGCTCGCGGTCAACCTGCGCGGAGTCTTCCACTGTGCCCGCGCGGTGCATCCGGGCATGGTGGCCGCCGGCGGCGGCGCGATCGTCACCGTCGGCTCGGTGATGTCCGAGCTCGGCCTGCCGGGTGCGCTGCACTACGTGGCGGCGAAGGCCGGTGTGGTCGGCCTCACCAGGGCGCTGGCCCGCGAGGTGGGGAGTCAGGGCATCCGGGTCAACTGCGTGCTGCCGGGCGCGATCCGGACCGAGCACGAGCTGGAGACCGGCGCCGACCAGCGGGAGCTGGCCGCCGCCGCGGCGGCCCGCCAGGCCCTGCCGCGGCGTGGGCTGCCGGCGGACCTGGTCGGCGCCTTCGTGTTCCTGGCCGCCGCGGACAGCGGGTTCGTCACCGGGCAGGTGCTGTCGGTCGACGGCGGCTGGACCGCGCGGTGACGTCGGCCCCGGCCGGTTGACACCTCACGCGGGCGCTCCGTACTGTCCGAGAGACACAATGAAACGTCGATTCCACGTGATGAAACGTGATGAAACGGATCGGGCGAGGCAACCGCCCCGAGGAGGCCGTGGTCATGCCAGCATCGGCGGAGGGCTTGGACGGCCCGCCGTACTACATCCGGGCGGTCCAGCGGGTCTGCGACATCCTCGACCTGCTCCAGGACGCGCCGGACGGGGTCGCCCTTCCGGACGTGGCGGAGGTGACCGGGCTGCCGAAGAGCTCGGCGTTCCGCTACCTGGTCACGCTGGAGTCGCGGCGGTACGTCGAGCGCGACCCGCAGAGCGGTGACTACCGGGCCGGGCTGGCCTTCCTGCCGCTGCAGGGCCGCCAGTTCGACCTGCTCGCCCGGCGGCTGCGGCCGGCGCTGGAGCAGTTGCGCGACCGCTTCGAGGAGACCGTCAACCTCGGGCTGCTGGATGGCGACCGGGTGATCTACCTGAGCATCCTGGAGAGCCCGCGCTCGGTCCGGCTGGCGGCCCGACCGGGCGATCGGGACCCGATCCACTCCACGGCGCTGGGCAAGGCGATCGCCGCCCACCTGCCGCCCGACCGGGTCCGGCAGATCCTGGCCGTCGAGGGCATGCCGCGGCTGACCGAGCACACCATCACCGCTGCGCCGGACTACCTCGAGGAGCTGGACCGGGTCCGGGACCGGGGCTATGCGGTGGACGACGGGGAAAACGAGCTGGACGGCCGGTGCGTCGCGGTGCCGCTGCCGGGCAGCCGGCTGCCGGCCGCGGTCAGCGTCAGCGCGCCCGCCGCCCGGCTGCCCCGCGAGCGGGTGGACGAGGTCGCCCGGGCCATCGCCGAGGCCTGCGCGCCGCTGTTCGGCGCGACCGGACCGGTCGCGGCGGACGGGGGTCGGCCGGTGAGCCTGCTGGCCGAGCCGCGCCCCCAGCAGCGGTCGGACGAGCTGCGCGAGCGGGCCCTGCGGCGGATCCCCGGCGGGGTCAACTCCAACGTCCGGCTGACCGCCCCCGGCATCTTCTTCGCCCGCGGTCGCGGCGCCTGGCTGTGGGACGTCGACGGCAACGACTATGTCGACTACCTGCTCGGGCAGGGGCCCAACTTCCTCGGCCACGCCCACCCCGAGGTCAACGCGGCGATCGCGCACGCGTGTGAGCGGGGCATGGTCTACGGCGCGCAGCATGCGCTGGAGGTGGAGGCGGCCGAGCGGCTGTGCGCCGTGCTCGGGTGGCCGGAGATGGTCCGGATCGGGCTGTCCGGCACCGAGATGGTGCAGGCGGCGCTGCGGCTGGTCCGGGCGACGACCGGACGCCGCCGGTTCGTCCGCTTCGAAGGTCACTACCACGGCTGGCTCGACAACGTCCTGCTCGCCACCGTGGACGGGCGGTCCGGCCCGGCCAGCGCCGGCCAGGTGGCCGACTACCTGGACGACGGCCTGGTGCTGCCCTGGAACGACGCCGAGGTGCTGGCCGCGCTGCTGGCGGAACGCGGCGACGAGATCGCGGCCGTGATCATGGAGCCGATGATGCTCAACGCCGGGGCGATCCCGCCCCGCGCCGGCTACCTCGAGCGGGTCCGCGAGCTGTGCGACGCGTACGGCGTCGTGCTCATCTTCGACGAGGTGATCTGCGGCTTCCGGCTCGCGCTGGGCGGCGCGTCCGAGGCCTTCGGCGTCACGCCGGACCTCGCGGTCTACGGCAAGGCGATGGCCGGTGGCTGGCCGGTGGCGGCGCTGGCCGGCCGGGCCGACCTCATGGACCGGCTCGGCACCGGCGAGGTGAGCCATGCCGGCACGTTCAACGGGTCGGTGATGGCCGCCGCGGCGGTGGTGGCGACGCTCGACGTGCTCACCCGCGAGCCCCCGTACGACCGGGTCGAGGCGCACGGCAGCGCGCTGATCTCCGGCCTGCGGGAGCTGGCCGCCGCGCACGACCTGCCGCTGCGGATCCAGGGCCGGCCGGTGGCCTTCCACGCGTCCTTCGGCGATCCGGGGCCGGTGTCGGACTACCGGGAGCTGCAGGCCCGCGACGCCGGCCGGTACGCGCAGCTCGCGCGGACGCTGGCCCGACACGGGGTCTGGGTGGCCGGCCGCGGAGTCTGGTACGTCTCGGCGGCGCACGGCCAGGACGAGCTCACCGCGGTGCTGGACCGGGTGGAGTCCGCGCTCACGCGCGAGCGGCCGTGACCGACGGCGCGCCCCGGATCGGACTGGTCGAGCTCTGGCAGGAAACCAACACGTACTCGCCGCGTGCTACCTCGCTCGCCGACTTCGAGGCGTTCGAGCTGGTCACCGGTCAGGCGGTGCTCGAGCGGCACCAGCACACGGGCACGGTGCTGGCCGGGTTCGCGGCCGCGGCTCCGGGTCGGCCCGTGCCGGTCTACTCCGCCCGCGCCTGGCCCGCCGGCCCGGCTGACGCCGCCACCGCCGGCGAGCTGCTCGACCGGCTGCGCTCGGCGCTGCGGGGCGCCGGCCCGCTCGACGGGATGCTGCTGTCCCTGCACGGGGCGATGGTCGCCGCCGGCCATCCGGACGTGGAGGCCGACGTCGTGGACGTGATCCGGGACGTCGTCGGGCCGATCCCGCTGGCCGCCGTGCACGACCTGCACGGCAACCCGTCGCCGGAGCTGGTGGCCGGTTGCGAGGTGGTGCTCGGCTACGACACGTACCCGCACGTGGACATGTACGAGCGCGGCGTGGAGGCGGCCGGCCTGCTCGGGGAGATCCTGGCCGGGCAGCCGCTGCGCACGGAGCTGGGCAAGCTGCCGTTGCTGTCCTGCCCGCTGGCCCAGGCGACGGCGGTCGAACCGATGCGGGGGCTGCTCGACCGGGCCCGGACCCGGTCCGCGGCGGCCGGCCTGCGGCGGGTCAGCCTGCTGCCCGGCTTCCCGTACAGCGACGTCGCCCGCGCCGGGTTCAGCGTGCTGGCGGTCGGGCCCGCGGCGGACCGCGCGGCGGCGCGGCAGGTGGTCGAGGAGACGCTCGCCGACGTGCAACGGCACCGGGCGGAGTTCGACGTGCGGCGACCGGACCCGGAGACCGCCGTCCGCCGGGCGCTCGCCAGCGAGCGGAGACCGGTCGTCCTGGTCGACACCGCCGACAACATCGGTGGCGGCAGCCCCGGCGACGGAACCGTGCTGCTGGCCGAGCTGATCGCGGGCGCGGCGACGGGTGCCGTGGTCGTCATCGCGGACGCCGAGGTGGCCCGCGCCGCCGCGGCGATCGGTGTCGGCGCGACGCTCACCGCTGAGGTCGGCGCTCGGTTCGACACGCTGCACGGCGCACCGGTGCCGGTCCGTGCGACGGTCGTACGGGTGACCGACGGCCGCTACCGCACGGCCGGCAGCTGGCAGACCGGCCAGCGCTTCGCGATGGGCCGCACCGCGGTGCTGGCCGT
Organism: uncultured Actinomycetota bacterium; assembly: GCA_963770145.1. GTDB lineage: Bacteria > Actinomycetota > Actinomycetes > Mycobacteriales > CADCTP01 > CADCTP01. The sequence goes on from CAVYOJ010000016.1 coordinate 836,615, forward strand.
CGGTGGCGTGACGCTGGTGGTCACCGAGCGCGCCACTCCGCCGTTCCACCCCGAGCAGCTCACGTCCGTCGGCATCGACCCGGCCGCGGCCTCCATCCTGGTCGCGAAGGGCGCCGTGGCCTGGCGGGCCGCGTACGGAGACGTCGCCGGTGAGGTCATCGAAGTGGCGACCCCGGGCGTCTGCCCGGTCGACCCGCTGACGCTGCCGCGCTCGACCGTGCCGATGGAGCTCCGCCCGCACACGCCGAAGGACGTTGACGCGGACCGCTCGCCGCCCGACGCCGGGTCCCAGCTGACGACCGACCGGCGCGCCAGCCAGCGGTCCGCGTGACGGCTGGCGCCGGTCGCCCGTGACCGGGTCGTGACCGGTTACGATCACTGCTCGAGCGCCTCGATGCTGCTGGCCACCGCGGTCGACCGGACGGCGTCGACCGGGCTGTCCGGGCAGCCGGCGACCACGCCGGCGAGGCCGGCCAACGCCACCGCGGCGCGCACCCGTCCGGCCAGGTCGGCGTCCGGGCCGGCGAGCAGCGCGCAGACGGCATCGGTCGCCGCCCGGACCCGCTGGAGGCCGACGGCCGAACACGCCGCCGGCTCGCCGGGAGCCCGGCCCGGACCCCACTCACCGGTCGCCCGATCGGAAGGAATCCTCCCGGCGACCACCGAGTACGCCCGGCGGCCAGCCGGCGAGAAATCCAGCCATCGGCGGGGATGCCAGCAGCACGTCAACGTACGCGCTGAGCAGCCGGACCTTCTGGTCGGTCGACCGCAATGGTGCCGGCGTCGAGCCCAGCAGATCCTCCAGCCGCTCCACAAACAACTCGGTCGTTGTTGTCGAACGCTGGCAGTCGCAATTCCGGGAACTTGCGGGCACCCAACGTATGGTGACATCGTTGTTCCGCGCTTGGCAATCCGCCCGGAGGATGGGCGCAATAGGCGACGCGGAGTCCGCGATCAGGAGAATGTGGCGTGGTGTAACCGGCGAGAAGCACCCGATCGGAGGATCACGCCGGCGGCATACGCAGCGCGAAGTGGCTCCGGGTCACGTGTCGGACAGCGCGGCGACCGCGGCCGCGAGCCCCGCAGCCCGCACCACGGCCGGATCGGCGTCGGCGAAGCGCACCACCGCGTCCTGCAACCCGGCGACCGCATGCACCGCCCGGATCTCGTGGGACAGATCCGGATCCGGGCCCGCGAGCCGGCACCACAGCGCGGCGTTGATCTCTGTCAGTCGCGCGCCGATCCTCGCATCGGCAGCCACCGCGGGCTCCCGACCGATGAGGTTCACCACGCTCCGATGCGCAAGCAGGATGTCCAGATAGCGGGCGAGAAACGCGCGCCGGTCCGGTGGCTCCAGCTCGCGCTGATGATCTTGCAGGAGAGCATCCAGATCGTCCAGCAGCGGGTCGACGAGACTGGCCAGCAAAGCTTCCTTCGACGGAAAGTGATGATAGAGGCCGCTCTTGCTCAATCCCAGGTTGCCGGCGATCTCACGCAGGGACGTGCGGTCATAGCCGCTGGTTCGAAACAGCTGCACGGCGGTCATGAGGATCTGGTCGCGACGGCCCATCCCCGTTTCCGACATTGCCGCGCCGCTGCGCTCCATCCACCACCCTCCGCCCCTGGTTGCCGCCAATGTTACCGCCGTGGGCTGCGGTGTTCCGCCAAGCGCGGCGATCGTTTCACAACGCATCGTCCCGCACCTGCGGCCTCATCCCGCGGCCGGGTACGGGGGAAATCCCCCGGCTGCAAAGACGGGTGGTATCGGCACTGCGCGTGGCGCGCGGAGTTCCTAGCGTTCGAGCGGAAAGGACGTCGCCGACAGATCGCGGACAAGGAGGTTCGAGAATGATCGAGGCGCGAGGCCTGACCAAGCGGTACGGGCCGGTGCTGGCGGTCGACGCGCTGAGCTTCGACATCCGGCCCGGCGTGGTCACCGGCTTCCTGGGTCCGAACGGATCGGGCAAGTCCACCACCATGCGGATGATGGTCGGACTGGACAGACCCGACGCGGGCACGGTGCGGATCGGCGGCCGCCGGTACGGCGAGTTGGGCTGGCCGCTGCGCGAGGTCGGCGCGCTGCTGGAGGCCAAGGCGTTCCACCCGGGCCGGTCGGCCCGCGCCCATCTGGCGGCGCTCGCGGCCGGCAGCGGGATTCCGGCTGCCCGGGTCGACGAGGTGCTCGGCCTGGTCGGCCTGGACAGCGTGGCGCGCCGGCGCGCCGGCACGTTCTCCCTCGGCATGGCGCAGCGGTTGGGCATCGCCGCCGCGCTGCTGGGAGACCCCGAGGTGCTGCTGTTCGACGAGCCGGTCAACGGCCTTGATCCCGAAGGCATCCGCTGGATCCGGACACTGATGAGGTCGTTCGCCGCCGAGGGCCGGATCGTGTTCGTGTCCAGCCACCTGATCAGCGAGATGGCCCTGACCGCCGACCGGCTGATCGTCATCGGCGCCGGGCGGCTGCTGGCCGACACGACGGTCGCCGAACTGTCGGCCCGGTCGGGGTCGCTGGAGGACGCGTTCCTCGAGCTGACCGCCGGCAGCGCCGAACACGGCGCGGGCCGGCCAGCGACTCGCCAGCCCAGCTACCGGACGGAGCGCACGTCATGACGGCCATCGCGACACCGCGCGTTCCGCCCGGGCACTACCGGTTCCCGCAGGCGGCCCGGATGGAATGGATCAAGCTCCGGAGCCTGCGTTCCACCTGGTGGACGCTGGCGATCACCGCCGCCGCCGCGACCGGCATCGGCGTCGCCGTGGGTCTCAACACCAGGAACGCGTCCGGTGACCTCACCAACAACGCGCTGGCCGGCATCGCCCCAGGCCTGCTGCTCGCCGGCGTGCTCGGCGTGCTCGCGATGACCAGCGAGTACACCTTCGGGATGATCCGGGCGACGCTGGCGACGATCCCGGACCGTCGGCTGCTGCTGACCGCCAAGGCCACGGTGTTCGCCGCGTTGACGCTGGCCATCGGCGAGGCGACGGCATTCATCGCGTTCTTCGCCGGCGGCGCCTCGCTGCGGCACGGCATCCCGGCTCCCACGCTGGGTCAGCCGGGTGTGCTGCAGGCGGTGGTGCTGTCCGGCGCGGGCTTCGCCCTCATCGGCCTGATGGGCCTCGGCCTGGGCGCCATCGTCCGGCACACCCCGGCCGCCATCGCCGTCCTGGTCGGCGGCGTCTACGTCGTCGCGCAGTTCATCGGCGGCATCACCCCAGCACTGATGGCGTACGTACCGATATCGATCGTCGCGAACTCGATGGCCACGACCCAGGACCCCATGCTGTCGCCCTGGGCCGGGCTCGGCCTGCTCGGCCTGTACGCCGGGGTGCTGCTAGCGGTCGGCGGGTGGCTGCTCACCCGGCGGGACGCCTGAGCAGGACCGGACCGGGGACACTGGACAGGTGGACGCAATGGGCCGAGTGGCTCCGCTCACCGCGCGACCACCGGGCAGCCGGCGCCGAGCGGTCGGTCTCGCCGCCCTGAGTGTCGCCGTCCGCGCCCCGTTCACCCGGCGGGCCGGAGCCGAGCTGCTCTACTGCGTGCTCGCGGTTCCGATCGGCATCGGGGTGCCGCTCGGCGTGATCGGCTTCGTCGTCGCGGTCGGGCGGATCGCGCCCGGGCCGGCGAAACCGGAGAACGCCTCGATCGTCGGGCTGGTCGCCGGGCTGCTGGTCGTGTTGCTCCTCGCGACGCGTCTCGGTCGGCGGCTCGGCGCGGTCCACCGCTACCTGGCGGCGCGGCTGCTCGGGGCACGGGTCGAGCCGCCGGCCCCGTTCCACCCGGGGCAGGGCATCGTCGGCCGGGTGGGAGCCGGCCTCCGCGACGGCCCCGGCTGGCGGGCGGTGGCGTACGTGCTGCTGAAGCTGCCGGTCGCGGTGCTGGCGGCCTACGCCGTCGCCTACTGGGTGACCGGCCTGGTCAACATCAGCTATCCGTTGTGGTGGGGGCTGTTCCGCAACCATCCGCCGAACGTGCAGCTGCGTCCGGTCCCGGTCGTCACCCCCTTCGGCAGCGCGTTCGACGCCGGCAGCTACCCCGGCGCGTTCGGCGCCCTCGCGGTCGGCGCGCTGCTGGTGCTCGCTGCGCCCTGGGTGACCAGGGCAGTCACTGCGGCCGACCGCTGGCTGGTGCGAGGTCTGCTCGGCCCGGGCCGGCTCGTCCAGCGGGTGCACGAGTTGGAGCAGACCCGGGCGCTGGCCGTCGACGACTCCGCCGCGTTGCTGCGCCGGCTCGAGCGCGATCTGCACGACGGTGCGCAGATCCGGCTGGCCGCCCTCGCGATGAACCTCGGCATGGCCAGGGAGAAACTCGCCGATCCGTCCGAAGTGGACATCGCCCAGATCCGCGAGCTGGTCGACGCCGCCCACCAGGGTGCCAAGGACGCACTGGTCGAGCTGCGCCTGCTGGCCAAGGGAATCCACCCGCCGGTGCTCGACAACGGACTGGCCGACGCGCTCGCCACCCTCGCCGCGGGCAGCGCGATCCCGGTCGAACTGACCACCGACATCCCGGATCGGCCCACCCCGGCGATCGAGACGATCGCCTACTTCTGCGCCGCCGAGCTGCTGGCCAACGCGGCCAAGCACAGCTACGCCGACACGATCCGGATCCGGGCGTCCGAACAGGACGGAGTGCTGCTCCTGGCGGTCACCGACGATGGCAACGGCGGGATCGACCCGGCCCGCGGCAGCGGCCTGTCCGGCCTCCAGCAGCGAGTGAGCACAGTGGACGGTCGGGTCGACATCGCCAGCCCACCCGGCGGCCCGACCCGGATCACCGTCGCGCTGCCGCTGCGCGCGTGACCGGTGAGGTGGCCACCCATGGCAGCATCGCGACCATGCGAGTCGTAGTCGCCGAGGACGCGGCCGTCATGCGGGAAGGGCTGATCCGGCTGCTCACCGACCGTGGGCACGAGGTGTGCGCCGCCGTGGCCGACGGCGAGTCGCTGCTCGCCGCCGTGGCCGAGCACCGTCCCGACGTCGCGGTCGTCGACATCCGGATGCCGCCGAGCCACACCGATGAGGGGCTGCGCGCCGCCCTCAAGCTCCGCCACGACCACCCGTCCACCGGCGTGCTGGTGTTCTCCCAGTACATCGAGACCAGGTACACGGCTCGTCTGCTGGCAGCAACGGGAGGCGGCGCCGGCGGCGTCGGCTACCTGCTCAAGGACCGGGTCGCCGACGTGGCCGAATTCGCCGATGCGCTGACCCGGGTCGGCGCCGGCGGCACCGCCCTCGACCCCGAGGTGGTCAGCCAACTGATGAGCGTCAGCCCCCGCGCTCGCGGGCTGACCGCGCTCACCCCGCGCGAGCGCGAGGTGCTCGCGCTGATGGCCGAGGGCCGCTCCAACGCCGGGATCGCGGCGGCGCTCACCATCACCGACGGCGCGGTGGAGAAGCACGTGGCCGGCATCTTCGACAAGCTCGGGCTGCCACCGGCCGAGGGCGACAACCGCCGGGTGCTCGCAGTCCTGCGCCACCTCAGATCCTGACCACTGACACCGTCGCAGGTCCTCGGCGGTCAGCGGGCGTCCACCTCCGGCGGTCGGCGGTCGATCCGGCGGCGCACGTCTTCGGTCTGCGCCGGGCCCGACGCCCAGGATGCGACCCAAGGACGGTCGTCGTTCTCCGCGAGGATGCCCTCCTCCAGGGACGCGTAGCGACCGTCGAGCACTTTCCGCGCGGCGGCGGCGTCCTGGGCGTCGTTGTTGTCCCACAGCGCGGTGAAGAGGGCGTCGACCCGCACCCGGGCCTGCTGGCAGAAGAGGTCCGCCAGTTCCCGGCCTTCGGCCGAGCCCTCCGTACGGGCCCGCGTGCACGCCGCGGACATCGCGAAGAGCTCGGCGCCGATGTCCACGATCCGGCCGAGGAAGGTCTGCTTGCGCTCCATCCGGCCCTGCCAGCGGGCCATCCCGTAGAACGTGTCCCTGGCCAGCCGCCGGGACGCCCGCTCGACGTAGCGCAGGTGCTTGGCGAGCGGGCCGAACTCGGCGTACCCGCGGGGAAGCTGGCCCTTGCCGACCGCGAGCGCCGGCAGCCAACGGGCGTAGAAGCCGCCGGCCTTGACGCCGGCCCTGGCCTTGCGGCCCACGGTGGCGTCCGGGTCGATGATGTCGCCGGCCACCGCGAGGTGCGCGTCGACCGCCTCGCGGGCGACGAACAGGTGCATGATCTCGGTCGATCCCTCGAAGACCCGGTTGATTCGCAGGTCGCGCACCACCTGCTCGATCGGCGTCGACCGCTCACCCCGCGCGGCCAGGGACTCCGCGGTCTCATAGCCTCGGCCGCCGCGGATCTGCAGGGTCTCGTCCCCGATCCGCCACGCCATCTCCGACGCGTACAGCTTGACCAGCGCAGCCTCGATGCGGATGTCGTTTCTCTCGTCGTCGGCGAGCAGGCAGGAGAGGGTCAGCATCGCCTCGAGGCCGTAGGTCGTCGCGGCGATGAAGGCGATCTTGGTGGCTATCGCCTCGTGCTGTCCGACCGGCCGGCCCCACTGCACCCGCTCGGCGCTCCACTCCCTGGCCACCCGGAGGCAGTATTTGCCGGCGGCGACGCACACCGCGGGCAGCGACAGCCGTCCGGTGTTCAGCGTGGTCAACGCGATCTTCAGGCCAAGGCCCTCGCGGCCGATGACGTTCTCGGCCGGTACGAAGACGTCGTGGAAGCGGGTGAGACTGTTCTCCAGGCCGTGCAGGCCGAGGAAGGCGTTGCGCCGCTCGACGGTGATCCCGGACGAGTCGGCCTCGACCACGAACGCGGTGATGCCGCCCCGGTGCCCCTCCGACCGCGGCACCTGCGCCATCACGACGAGCAGGTCGGCCACCGTGCCGTTGGTGGCCCAGAGCTTCAGCCCGTTGAGCCGGTATCCACCGTCGACCGGCGTCGCCGTGGTGGCCAGTCTGGCCGGGTCGGAGCCGACGTCGGGCTCGGTGAGCAGGAACGCCGAGATCTCGCCGGCGGCGAGTCGCGGCAGGAACCGGCTCTTCTGCTCGTCGGTGCCGAACAGCTTCAACGGCTGCGGCACGCCGATCGACTGGTGCGCCGACAGCAACGCGCTCACCGCCGAGTTCGCCGAGGCGAGCATTGTCAGGGCCCGGCAGTAGGCATGGGTGGACAGTCCGAGGCCGCCGTACTTCTCGTCGATCTTCATGCCGAACGCGCCGAGGTCGGCGAGCCCGCGCAGCACGTCGTCAGGGACGAAGGCGTCCCGCTCGATCTGCGCGTTGTCGATGTGCGCTTCGGCGTACTCGGCGATCGTGGCCAGGAACCGCTCGGCCTCGGCCACGCTCTCCGGTGGGGGAGTCGGCCAGGGGTCGATCAGGTCCAGGCGCAGCCGGCCGAGGAACAGTTCCTTGCCGAAGCTCGGCTTGCGCCAGTCGGTCTCGCGGGCGGCTTCGGCGGTCTGCCGGGCGGCACGCTCGGAGACCGCGCCGGGCTCGGCCGTTCCCGCGGTCTTGTCACGAGCCGGATCCATCTCGGGTGCCCTGCTGTCTGCGGCGGCCATGGCAACACCCCGGCTGGAGGGACGGGCTGGGTAGTCGACAGGCTACCCGCCGGTGTTACCCAGGGGTAGGGCAGTCGACCACGATCAGTGCGCGCATCCCGGACACCTCCATCCCGATCGTCCCGCCGGCGATCGGATGCGCCCAGAGTCCGACAGCCCGATCCGGGCCGGGTCCACTGTGGACGAACCCAGGTTCCGCCGGCGAGCCCGGCGATCTCGTCCCGATCGCGGGCCCCGATCGGCGCACGGACCACCGCGGCCGGGGCTTCGGTACAAGCAACACCGCACGGAGTGTCGGATCCACTCCGGACGGCTCAACCGGGAACCACGCGAACCCGTGTAGTACTGGTCAACCTCGGGCGGTAGATGCCCGATCAGACGAGTTCGACCCGAACGTCTTTCAGGCCGTGCGGGCTGCGACCAGCCCTGACTGGTAGGCGAACACGACGAGCTGCGCCCGGTCGCGAGCGCCGACCTTGGTCATGGCTCGGCTCACGTGGGTCTTCGCGGTCAAGGGGCTGAGCACCATGCGCTCGGCGATCTCGTCGTTGCTCAGCCCGTGGGCCACCAGCGCGACGACCTCGCGCTCGCGGTTGGTGAGCAGCCCGAGGTCGGCCGGGGCGAACACCTCGGCGGGCCGAGCCACGAACTCGCTGATCAGCCGGCGGGTGACGGCGGGGGAGAGCAGGGCGTCGCCGCGCATGGTGACCCGCAGCGCCTGCAGCAGGTCGGCCGGCTCGGTGTCCTTGACGACGAAGCCGGAGGCGCCGGCCCGCAACGAGTTGAAGACGTACTCGTCGAGGCCGTAGTTGGTCAGCACCACCACGTGCACGTCGGCAAGCCGGTCGTCGTTCGCGATCCGGCGGGTCGCCTCGATGCCGTCCATCTCGGGCATCTGCACGTCCATCAGCACGATGTCGGGCAGGTGCTCTATCGCGAGTGCGACTCCCTCGGAGCCGTTGGCGCCCTCCGCCACCACGACGATGTCGTCCTCGGCGTCGAGCAGCGCACGGATCCCGGTCCGGATCAGTGGCTGGTCGTCGACCAACACCACCCGGATCACGACGCCCCGTTCATCGGCAGCTCGGCGAGAACCGTGAACCCGCGGGACGCGCCCGGCTCCGCCCGCAGGCGGCCGCCCAAGGCGGTGACCCGCTCCCGCATCCCGACCAGCCCGTATCCGGGCACCGGCGGCCGCTGCGATCCCGCCCCGTCGTCGTCGACGCGAATGGTGAGCGTGCGGGCGTCGTACGTGATCTGCACCGAGGCGGTCGCCTTCCCCGCGTGCCGGGTGACGTTGGTCAGCGCCTCCTGGACGACCCGGTACGCCGCCTGGTCGACCGCCGGCGGCAGCGGACGCCGGTCACCGAGCACGGTGTAGGTCGTCGGCAGCCCGGAGGACCGCGCCCGCTCCACGAGCGCCGGGAGCTGGTCCAGCCCGCTGCCGTTGACGTCCTCCTCCCGGCGCAGCACGTCGAGCGTCGATCGCAGCTCGCGCACTGCGTCGCTGCTGGCCTCCTGGATCGCGAGCAGCGCGTCGGACGGCTCCTCGCCGTTCTTCCTCGCCAGGTGCGCAGCGACGCCGGCCTGCACCTTGATCACCGAGATGCTGTGGGTCAGCGAGTCGTGGAGGTCGCGCGCGATCCGGAGTCGCTCCTCCACCGCCCGACGCCGGGCGACCTCGTCGCGGGTGCGCTCGGCCTGCTCGGCGCGCCTTTCCACCTCGCGCAGGTGGGCCTGCCACTGGACGAAGCCGAACGCGCCGACCACAGCCGACACCAGCCAGCCGGTGGCGTAAAACCTCCGCCATCCGCGATCGGTCCGCATGGCGCCGATCGTAAAGCCCGCGAGCGCGCTCGCGCGTCCCGCCGAGGGAGTACGTCGTGCCCACTCCCAGGGCAGTATCCGCCGCCGCGACGACCTGTCCGGCCGGTAGCCGGAAGAGACATCCCACGGGCGACGCGATCCGGCGCGGTTTTCCGAACGATCGGTCGTACCGATTTCACGACCGAGGAGAGACCCGATGAGCCTGCAGCAGACCGACCTGGCCGTCGAGGCCCTGCGACCCGGGGACGACGGATACGACGCCGCGGCGCGGGTGTTCTTTGCGACCGGCGAGCCGGCGCTGGTGGTCCGGCCCCGCGACCCGGACGAGGTCGCGGATGTGCTCGCGAACGCCGCCCGACACGACCTGGCGGTCTCGGTGCGGTCGGGCGGGCACAGTCCGCTCGGCCACAGCACCAACACCGGTGGGATGGTGATCGATCTGTCGCATCTTGACGACGTCCAGGTCCTCGACGCCGGCCGCCGGCTGGTGCGCGTCGGCGGCGGCGCGACCTGGGGCCGGGTGGCCGAGGCGCTCGACCCGCACGGCTGGGGCCTCACCGCCGGTGACACCAGCAACGTCGGCGTCGGCGGCCTCACGCTGGGCGGCGGGATCGGCTGGATGGTGCGCCGGTACGGCCTGGCGATCGACAACCTGGTGGGCGCGCGGCGTAGTGACCGCGGACGGCCGGCTGCTCACGGCCTCGGCGGACGAACACCCCGACCTGTTCTGGGCGCTGCGCGGCGGCGGCGGCAACTTCGGCGTCGTGGTCGACTTCGACTTCGTTGCCCAGCCGGTCACCAACCTGCACTTCGGGTCGGTGGCGTACCGGCTCGACGACCCGGCCGACCTGCTCGCCCGGTGGCGGGACGCGATGCGGGTCGCGCCGGAGGAGCTGTCCAGCACCCTGGCGCTGATGCCGCGGGTGCCAGGAGGGCAGCCATCGGCGATGGTCCTGCTCTGCTACGCCGGCGAACCCGGCACCGCAGTGGCCGACGTCGACGCCGCCACCGAGCCGCTGTTCGAGCTCGGCACGGTGACGAAGGGGAACCTCTCCGAGCGTCGGTACGCAGAGATCCTGGAGGACGCCCAGCACCCGCCGGGCGCGCGGTTGGTCGTCCGCAACACCCTCGTCCCGTCCCTTGACGACGCCGCGATCGCGGCGATCAACCGCCTCCACGCCGCTCCGCGCCCAACGGTGGTCGCGGTACGGAGTCTGGGCGGGGCTTTCGGCCGGGTGCCGACGGATGCGACGGCGTTCGCCCACCGCGATGCGGAGGCCATGGTCGTCTCCATGGCGATGCTGCCCGAGACGGCAACCGACGCCGAGGTCGAGCACGCGCTCGTCCGATGGCGCGACGTGGCGGCCCACGGTACCGGCACGTACGTCAACTTCCAGGGCTCGGCGACGGCGGCGGACCTGGCCGCGGCGTACCCGCCCGCGACGTACGCCCGCCTGGCCGCGGTCAAGCGCGCCTACGACCCCGCCAACCGGTTCGCGCTCAACCACAACGTCGCGCCGGCCCCGGCGGAGCCGGTCGAGGACCCAGCCGCCTGACACCGCCGACCCCCGACGGGCCTGCGGCTTGGCGTACGCCACACTCGATGTCGACACCGAGAACACGACCGGAGCCGTACGGCTCTACACCAAGCTCGGAATGCGGCAACGACCAAGCTTCACGATCTGGAGTCGCACTCCTGGGGCGCCCTCAGGTCGTGCCCGACGTCGACCGACAGCAGGTCCGCAGCGGACCCCCCGGCCGGCGCCAATGGGTCGACCAGGTGCCGACGCCGTGTCTCTCATCAACGTCTGGACGTGCTCTGGTGTCCGGTCCCGGATGCTTGACGGTTGTCGTGTCCGGCCGATTGATCACGTGACGCTTGCGGTGTCGTGTGGTCGGCGGCCGGAGCCGGCGCCGGTCGGGATGTCGAGGGTGGCGGAGACGGTGTGGGAGCTGAGGCGGCCGCGTCCGCGGTGGAGTGCCCGTCGGATCGAATTCGAGACACACCAGATCTCCGCGCAAATCTGGCCCGCAGCGGGCGCTCGACGACCCGGAAGCTCGTCTCGGCCACCACGACGAACAAGGCAATCCAGACGATATCGCCGACTACCGTATGTCCGAGCGTAGTGAGTATCGTGATTCGCGCCAGGTCATTCCAGAGATAGATCGAATACGACCGCTGGCCCAGCCACCGCATCGGGCCGCATGCCAGCAGCGATCCAACTGCCGATCGCGGCCGCGTCACGACACCGATCAACATCACCAGCGCCAGTCCGGTCCCTGCGACTGTCACCAGGGAGGTGTGTTCGGTGTCGTTCCGATACCCCACGACGGGCAGGAGGGCAACGGCCAGCAGCGCACCGGGCGCAAGAAATCGAAGCGGCCGGGACAGCCAATCATTGTGAACGACGATCGCGAGCAAAGAGCCGACCAGGATGGGCAGCGCATTCGTGTCGCTCCCGACATACTCGTGCCGATCGAAGAACACCTCTCGGCTCAGGCCGAGATAGAGGTTGAGCGCCAGGGTGATCCCGATGAGCGACGCGGTGAGCGCGGCGAACAGCCGAGGATTGCGACGATAGCCGAAGAGCAGTGCGAACGGCCACAGCAAGTAGAACTGCTCTTCGATCGAAAGCGACCAGGTGAAGTTGAGGTAGTCCTGAGTAGCGAAAAAGTGGCCGGCCCAGTCAAAGAGGCTTGTCGTATATGTAACGCCTGCGGCGGCGGGTGCGAAAATCTGCCCGACACTGAGGTGCGTCGGGACGGGGAATGCCTGTCGACTTATGAGCAGCACCACGACCGTCACCGATACGACCGTCACCAACGCCGGGGCCAGGCGCGCCACGCGTCGGCGATAGAAAGCGCGCACATCGATGGTGCCGGTTTGGAGTTCGCGGATCAACAGGGTGGTGATGAGAAACCCCGACAGGCAGAAGAACACGGTCACGCCGACGAAGCCGTCGACGAGCGGCCTGGTCGGCGCGTGCTGGCCGAGGACCAGAAGAATTGCCACGGCCCGGACGCCATCCAATCCAGGATGGTAATAGCGGTCGCGCACGAGCCGACCTTAGCAAGGCACGTGCCATCGTTGGTGACTGGACAACTTGGGCAACCTCTGACCCGTCCCGATCAGGCGTTCACCCTCCCGCAGCTCGCGAATGATCTGCTTCGGCGTGTGCCGGAGAGGCGTACCCATCTGCCGATCCGTTCTAGGACTGCCACGGAGCGCGCGGGCCGCGACGTCGAGGTCGACCCGGGCGGGCGGGTCTCTGGGCGGTTCCCGCCACCCGAGGGCGAACGGCTACTCGACGGGTGGCTCCGGGTGGTCTCCTCGTCATCGTCGACCGCGGTTCTGTCCGGCCGTGGACCGGCGGCCCCGGGCGACAAGGTCTGCATCCGACCCCGATCGGGTTCTGACGTCCTTGAACGTGCGGCGTGACCACTGGCACGTCGAACGACCGGATGCTCCCGAGCGCCAAGAGATCGGACGGGCGATCAGACTGTCACCGTCACGGACAATGTCGCCGGGATCAGACGCTCAGCGACAGCACCGGACGGGGGTTGACCCGCGCTGCGCAGGCACGGCGCCAGGTTGTTATGACTGCGAACGTGGCCTATACACGGAGCAGGCCGACGTCGTCCTAGAGAACGGAGCTGTCCCGCATGGGCTCGCGCATTCGCGTCACGTACGCGACGTTGTCCGCCGACAACGAGGATCTGCACACCGCGTTCGAGGAAGGTCTGCAGGTCGCCAAGTCCTGGCTGGGGGCGACGATACCCGACCCGGGTCGGGACCGCAGAGCGCACCTCCGGTCCCACCTTCGACGTGACCAGCCCGGGTGACCTCTCCGTCCGGCTCTGCACGGCCACGAGGCCACCGCCACGGACGTCGACGACGCCGTCGCGGCCGCAGCGGCATCGAACTGGCGGCACACGCCGTGGCCGGAGCGGGTGGCGGTGCTGCGTCGCGCGGCCGACCTGATCAGTGACCGGTCGGCCGAGCTCGCCGCGCTGATGAGCATGGAGGTCGGCAAGAACCGGCTGGAGGCGCTCGGCGACGTCGAGGAGTCGGCGGTCTTCTTCCGCTACTACGGCGACCCAGGTCGAGGAGAACAACGGCTTCGACCGGCCGATGGAGCGGCTCTCGGACGCCGAGATCACCAGCAGCGTGCTGCGGCCGTACGGGGTGTGGGCCGTGATCGTGCCGTTCAACTACCCGATGGCGCTGGCCGCCGGCCCGACCGCGGCTGCCCTGGTGGCGGGCAACACCGTGCTGATCAAGCCGAGCCCGCAGGGCACCTTCAGTGCCGCCAAGCTCCACGAGTGCCTGCTGGAGGCGGGTGTGCCGGCCGATGCGGTGCACCTGCTGCCCGGCGGTGACGATGTGGGCAAGCAGCTGGTCGGGCACCCGGTGTGGACGGCCTGACGTTCACCGGCTCGTACGAGGTCGGCATGCAGATCGAGCGGAGCTTCTCCACGGACTTCCCCAAGCCGCTCATCGCGGAGATGGGTGGAAAGAACCCGACCGTGGTGTCCCGGCACGCCGACGTGGCCGCGGCCGCCCTGGGGGTGGCCCGCTCGGCATTCGGGCTGTCCGGACAGAAATGCTCGGCCTGCTCCCGCGTGTACGTCGAGCGCGCGGTGCACGAAGAGTTCCTCGAGGCACTGGCCGATCGGGCCGAGGCGCTGGTGGTCGGCGAGCCGACCGCGCGCAACACCTACCTGGGGCCGGTGATCGATGCCGAGGCCGTACAGCGCTTCACCGACGCGGTCGAGCACGCACGCAAGCACGGCCGGGTGGTGACCGGTGGCGCGGCTTCGCCGGCGGGGGAGGGCCGACCGGAGGGCTACTACCTGCGCCGACCGTGGTCGCCGACCTGCCGGCCGACGACCGGCTGTTCACCGACGAGCTGTTCGTACCGCTGGTGACCGTGGCGCCGGTCGACTCGCTGGACGAGGCGATCGCGCTGGCCAACGGCATCGCACCTCGGGCTGACCGCAGGATTCTTCTCCGCCGACGACTCCGAGGTCGAGCGGTTCCTCGACGCGATCGAGGCCGGCGTCGTCTACGTCAACCGCCCCGCCGGCGCTACGACCGGCGCCTGGCCCGGGGTGCAGCCCTTCGGCGGCTGGAAGGGCTCCGGCAGCGCCGGCAAGGCCGGTGGCGGCCTCTACTACGTCCAGCAATACCTGCGCGAGCAGTCTCGAACGGTGGTGACGCAGTGACCTCGACCCTCCCGGCTCCCGCGTGGTGGGACGCGAGCCGCCCGGTGCCGGACGTGCGCACCGAGCTGCCCGGGCCGACGCGCCCGGCGAGGTGCTGGCCGCCGACGCGGCCGTGACCAGCCCGTCGCTGCCGCGGGCGTACCCGCTGGTGCCCCAGCGGGGCCACGGCGCGGCGCTGGAGGACGTCGACGGCAACCTGTTCCTCGACTTCAACGCCGGCATCGCGGTCAACTCGACCGGCCACGCCACCCGCGTGTGGTGGCCGCGGTCCGGGAGCAGGCCGAGGACCTGCTGCACTACTCGGCCAGCGACTTCTACCTGCCGATCTACTCGCAGATGTGCGCCGCGCTGGCCGAGGTCGCGCCGATCTCCGGCCCGACGCGCGTGTTCCTCACCAACTCCGGCGCCGAGGGGGTCGAGGGCGCGCTCAAGCTGGCCCGGTACGCCACCGGCCGGCCGTACGTGATCGCGTTCCACGGCGCGTTCCACGGCCGGACCTACGGCGCGGTCAGCCTGACCGCGTCGAAGGCCAAGTACCACACCGGTTTCGGGCCGCTGCTGCCCGGCGTGCTGCACGCGCCGTACGCGTTCGCGCAGCGCGACCCGGAGACCGGCGAGCGCAGCCACGACCCGGAGCAGACCTTCGACTACCTGGAGAACGTGCTGTTCCGGCACCAGGTCTCCCCGGACGAGGTGGCCGCGGTCTTCGTCGAGCCGATCCAGGGCGAGGGCGGCTACATCGTGCCGCCGGTCGAGTGGCTGGTCCGGCTGCGCGAGCTGTGCGACCGGCACGGGATCCTGCTGGTCGCCGACGAGGTGCAGTCGGCATGGGCCGCACCGGCAAGATGTGGGCGATCGAGCACGCCGGGGTCGAGCCGGACGTGCTGATCATCGGCCAAGGGCCTGGCGTCCGGCTTGCCGCTGGGCGCGTTCGTGGCCCGGGCCGAGCTGATGGAGAACGTGGGGCGCCGGCTCGCACGGCTCGACCTACGGCGGCAGCCCGGTGCCGTGCGCGGCCGGGCTGGCGACGCTGGAGACCATCCGCGACGAGGGCCTGCTGGCGCACGCCACCGAGGTCGGCGACTTCCTGCTGGGCCGGCTCGCCGAGCTGCCGGCCCGCTTCCCCGGGCTGGTCACCGACGTGCGCGGGATCGGGCTGATGATCGGCGTCGAGTTCCGCACCGCCGAGCAGGCCGAGGCGGCCCAGCAGGGCTCGTTCGAGCGCGGGCTGCTGGTGCTGGAGTGCGGCGAGACGACGGTCCGGATGTCGCCGCCGCTGGTGGTCAGCCTGGACCAGGCGAAGACGGCGCTGGACATCTTCGGCGCGTGCTGGCCGAGCTGGCGGGGTGAGCGGGCACGTCTTCGCCCGGTCACCCGGCGCCGACCTGCCGGTCGCGGTCAGCGGGACCGGCGCCGAGGTCGTCGACGCCGCCGGCCGGCGCTACCTGGACGGCTCCGGCGGCGCCGATCGTGGTCGGGATCGGGCACGGCGTCACCGAGGTGGTCGACGCGATCGCGGAGCAGGCCCGGCCGGATCGCGTACGTCCACGGCACGGCGTTCACGACCGCAGTCGGTCGAGGCGTACGCGGACGAGCTGGCGGCCGTGCTGCCGCTGGACGACGCCCGGGTCTACCCGGTCTCCGGCGGCAGCGAGGCGGTCGAGACCGCGCTGAAGATGGCCCGCGCCTACCACCTGGCCCGAGGGGAGGACCGGCACGTGCGTGGTGTCCCGGCGGGGCTCGTACCACGGCAACACTCGCGGCGCCCTGGACGCGTCGGGCCGGGCCGGCCTGCGCGCGCCGTACCTGCCCTGGCTCGGGGCGGCGACGGCACACGAGCACGCCGTACGAGTACCGCTGCCCGTTCCCCGACACCCACCCGGTCGGGCTGCGGCGCCCGGCACGCCGCCGAGCTCGAGCGCACCATCCTGGCCGCCGGGCCCGAGCCAGGTGGCGGCGTTCATCGCCGAGCCGGTCGCGGGCGCCGCGCTGGGCGCCTGCGTCCCACCGGACGACTACTGGCCGGCCGTCGTCGGGGTCTGCCGCCGGTACGGCGTGCTGCTGATCGCCGACGAGGTGATGACCGGGTTCGGGCGGACCGGCACGGTGGTTCGCCTGCGAGCACTGGGACGTACGGCCGGACATCGTCGTCGGCGCCAAGGGTGCGCGTCCGGCTACTGGCCGCTCGGGTTCGCGGCCAGCACCGGCGACCGTGCACGACACGATCGTGCCGGCGGGTTCACCCACGGCTTCACCCACTCCCACCATCCGGTCGGCGCCGCGGCCGGGCTGGCGGTGCTCCGGGTACTGCGCGAACGCGGACCTGGTACCGCCGCGCGAGAGGCAAGGGGCGCGGCTGGATGCCGCCCTGCGTGCCGAGCTGGCCGGGCATCCTGCCGTCGGGGACATCCGCGGGATCGGGATGCTGCGCGCGGTGGAGCTCGTAGCCGACCGGAAGCGCGGGCGCCGTTTCCCCGCGCCCAGCGGGTCACCGAGCAGATCGTCGCCGCCTGCGCGGACGACGGGGCGCTGGTCTACTCCTCGACCGGCGGCGCGGACGGCACGCGACGGCGACCTCATCCTGCTCGGTCCGCCGCTGGTCATCACGCAGACTCAGGTCGACGATCTCGCGGCGCGGTGCGGCAAGGCGATCCGAGGCGTGCTGCCCTGATCGCCCCGGCGCCGACTCCCCGATCGGCGCCCACCCGTCCGCGCCGTGGCCACCGCGAGAGGCGCGTAGCCCGGGCGGCAGCGACGCTCCCTCCAGGCGCAGTTCCGCCCACCATCCACGACCACGGCACGGGCGGCGGTGGGCGAAAGCAACGCCGTTGATCCTGCGCCGCAGCGGCCCGCCGAAGCCGGCTCAGTCGACCTGGAACTGGCGCACCGTCCGGTAGTCCTGGTCGACCACGACGTACGCCCGGCGGCCTTTCAGGTCGTACGCCACCGACCATTGGGTGTGCCCCTGCCGCACGTCAGCGAGCAGACCGAGCACCTGCCGCGGGTCGAGCCGGCCCCGAGCCGCGGCGAGCCGGGCGGTCGCGGTCCGCCAGCGGCGGTCCGCCCGGCGGGACGCCTCGGTCGAGGTGGCCTGCTGGAAGTTGACCATCACCTGCCACGGCTGGTCGCCGCGAGGGATCACCGTGAACCGGCCGCCGACGAACTCGACGATGGCGGAGGCGCCGGTGGCGTCGGCGACGAAGTAGTGCAGCGGCGGCCCGCCGTTGAAGTCCAGGTCGTAGGCGCCCAGCACGGCGACCGCCTGGCGCACGGTGCGGGCGTGCTCCAGCACCAGCCGCATGATCCGTACGCTGCCGACCAAGGCTCGGCCCGGCCGGCGGGTCGCCACCGCGGTCTCCTCGGCAGCCATGCCGACCGCCAGGCCGTGCTCGTTCATCCCGTCGAACGGCAGCAGCGGCGCCCGCAGCAGCGCTCGCCGACCGGCCGGGGTGTCCAGGTCGGCGAGGTGCGCCCGGTCGTAGCCGAGGTAGGAGATGTCCACGACCGACGTCGTCGCCGTCCCGCCCGGCGGGTTGGTGTGCAGGATCAGCGCGGGGTTGGGGTCCCAGTCGAAGTTCCGGCCGAGCACGGGTCTGGCTGGGTCGCCGGCCAGGAAGACCGTGCAGCCGAACGGTTTGCGCAGCCCGGACGGCCCGGTCGTCGCCGCCGGGTCCGGGGCGCCGGCGGTGGGAAGGATCGGCGGTAGGGCACCGGCGTAGGTCATCTCGTACAGCGGGTGGTCGTCCAGGAGAGTCAGGCTGGCGAGCGTCCGCTCCTCGGTCGGAGTCAGCGGCGCGGCCGGCGTCGACGCGCGCCGCGGCCGGGGTGCTGACCGCCGCCGGGCCGGGCGCGACCGGCGCCGGGTCCGCCGCCGAACATCCGGCGAGCCCGGCCGTGACCAGCACGATTCCGACCACCGACCGTCCACCGCAGCGCATCCCCCCACACTGCCGCCGGCCGGTCACGGTGGCAGGCGCTCGGCGGTCACGGTCCGGTGGCGGCCCCTATCGGACTCCGGACGGCGCCGGCGTGGTCCCCCGGTTGGCGCTCGGTGCCCCAGCGCTCGGTCTCAGCTCCGTCGTCTTACCTTCCGTACCTGGCGTCGACCGCCGCGAAGTCCTTTGCATCCGGGCGAGTGCTAGCGCCCGGATCGATGTAGGTGTGCATGCACGTGCCGAGCTCCCGGCGGTGCGGCCGGCCGAGCGCATGTCCCAACTCATGGCAGGTGGCTTGCATCCGATCATGCGCCGATGCGGGCCGGGCATTCCGATTCAAGCGGACCAAGCGCAAGAAGGCGAAAGTCTCACCGAACTTGCCGCCGTTTCCCCTGCTCACCCGACCAAGGTCGGCTTCAGTGACACGGATGCAGGTCTGACCGACAGGACACCGCCCGTACCGGAGCCTCACTTGCCGCAGCCCGGAGTTCCACGCTGATACCGCCCGTTGCACCGGCCACGCCGAGCCCGCCTCGCTCTGCACGTAGATGACCGTCACACCCGATCTACCGACGCCGCGCTGAGGCGGCGGCGGCGTACAGCCGCCCTGCGCCGCGGTCAGCGGCAACATCAGCGCGACCGCTGCGGACGCGACGGGCCGGCTCCACCTCACGCCGCCGTACTCCCTCCACGCGCCTGGTTCATCACCACCAACTGTGATCCGCCGGCAGCCTCGGGTCTACCGCGTCGACAGAGCTGCGTGGCCGGGGCGGCCCGCCGTCGACTGTGGCAGCCTGGATGCGGCGTCTGATGGGGGAGTGCGCGCGATGACTGATCTTCGTGGGGTCAGCGAGCCGGCTCGGGTCGCGGCCGCAGACGAGGGCATCTCGGCGGAGGAGCTCCAGCTCGCCGCGCGCAACCACGGCCTGCCGTTGGAGGCGCTGCACCTTCGACATCACGCCGGCCGGGCTGCACTACCTGCTCATCCACTACGACGTCCCGGCGATCGATCCGGCCGGGTTCCGGCTGGTCGTCGACGGCCTCGTCGACACGCCCTTGTCCCTGGACCTTGACGCGATCCGTCGCCGGCCACGCGTGTCCGCCGTGGTGACGCTGGAGTGCGCTGGCAACGGCCGAGCCCGGCTGCTCCCGCGGCCGGTAAGCCAACCCTGGCTGGTCGAGGCCGTCGGCACCGCACGGTGGACGGGCACTCCGCTGGCCGCCGTGCTCCGGGAGGCCGGGGTCCTGGACGGCGCCGCCGAGGTGGTCTTCACCGGCGCGGACCACGGTGTCGAGCGCGGCGTCGAACAGGACTACCAGCGCAGCCTTACGGTGGCGGACTGCCTGCGCGAAGACGTCCTGCTCGCCTACGAGATGAACGACGCGCCGCTGCCGCCGCAGCACGGCTTCCCACTGCGCCTGCTGGTGCCGGGCTGGTACGGCATGGCGCACGTCAAGTGGCTCACCGGGATCACTGTCGTGGCCGAGCCGTTCGACGGATTCCAGATGCAGGCGTACCGGCTGCGCCAGCGGCCGGACGACGAGGGGGTGCCGCTGACCCGCATGGAGCCGCGCGCCCTCGTCCAGCCGCCGGGGTTCCCCGACTTCATGTCCCGCACCCGGATCGTCCGTCCGGGCCGCGACGAACCTCACGGGCCGTGCCTGGTCGGGGTGGGCCCCGGTCACCGCCGTCGAGGTCAGCGTGGACGGCGGTGAGCAGCTGGGCGGCTGGCGGAGCTGGAGGCGGCGTCCGGGCACAGCCGGTGGGTGCGGTGGACGTGGCCATGGGACGCCGCCGCCGGACGCTACCGGCTCGCGGCCCGGGCGCAGGACGCGAGCGGTCGCAGCCAGCCGGTCGACGCGCGGTGGAACCGCGGCGGCTTCGCCAACAACCTGGTCCAGCGCGTACCTGTCCTCGTGATCGAGTGAGGTCAGCTGCCGGGACCTGTTCTTCGCCGACAGGATGGGCGTGCTCGACGTCTACCCACGAGGGCTGCCCGGAGAGAGGAGTCCGATGCCGTTGCCCAGCCAGTGGAAGCCCGGTGACAGCGCTGAGCTGACCAGGACGGTCAGCGACGAGGACATCGCGTTGTTCACCCGGATCAGCGGGGACCGCAACCCGCTGCACTACGACCTGGAGGCCGCCAAGGCATCGAGGTTCGGCGAGATCGTCGTGCAGGGCGGCGTCACCAGTGCGATCCTCAACGCCGTCGTCGCCGAGAAGCTCCCCGGCCCGGGGACCGTCTTCCTGAACGTCAACTGGAACTTCATCGCGCCTGTCCGGCCCGGGGACGCCATCACCGGCAGGGTCGAGGTCGTGGAAGCCCGGCAGGACAAGCCAATCACGACGCTGCGCACGTGGGTGACCCGCGGGGACGGGACGGTCGTGCTGGAGGGAACCGCCGTCTGTTACACGATGGCGCTGACTCGCGCGGGGGCTCCATGACCTTCCGGCGGCTGTGCTGATCAGCGCCGCACGCACGCCGATCGGCACAGCGCACCAGACCCTGAACCGCCCCGGCGTGTCCACGGCTTGTCACGTGGGTTGATCTTCGGGACCATCCTCATGACTGTTGCGGCGCCCTCGGCAGTTCCAGCGGCGGGCATGCCGGATCCGCGGCGATCGAGGATCGCCTGCGTCGTCCAGCGCGTGGGGAAAGGGAAGGATGCGGCATGAGCGTCTACAGAGTGATCGACGTCATCGGTACCAGCAGCGAATCCTGGGAGGACGCAGCGGCGACCGCTATCAGGACCGCCAGTCAGTCCGTCCGTGACCTGCGTGTGGGCGAGGTCGTGGAGCAGGACATCCACGTCGCCGACGACGGGGTCCTGTTGTACCGGACCAAGCTTCGCCTCTCCTTCAAGTACGAGACCCAGTAGCCACCGGCTCAGCGTTCGATCATCTGCATCTGGGCCTCGGTGTGGTGGCCGCCCTCGGCGGGGGTGAGCCGGTCGAGGGTCGCGATCTGGTCGGCGGTGAGGGTGATCGGCGTCCGCGGCGGTGTTCTCCTCGACCCGGCTGACGTGCTTGGTGCCGGGGATGGGGACGATGTCGTCGCCCTTGGCCAGCAGCCAGGCCAGGGCGACCTGCGCCGGCGTGGCTCCGGCCTCGTCGGCGACCGCGCGGACCTCGTCGGCGATGCGCAGGTTGCGCTGGAAGTTCTCGCCGGTGAAGCGCGGGTTGGTCTTGCGGAAGTCGTCGTCGTCCAGGCGGTCGAGGTCGGCGGGGGTGCGCAGGGCGCCGGTGAGGAATCCGCGGCCGAGCGGGGAGTACGCCACCAGCCCGACGCCCAGCTCGCGCAGCACCGGGCAGCAGCTCGCTCCTGGTCGCGGGTCCACAGCGAGTACTCCGACTGCAGGGCGGTGACCGGGTGCACGGCGTGGGCGCGGCGGATCGTGTCGGCCCAGGCCTCGGACAGGCCGACGTAGCGGATCTTGCCCTGCTGCACCAGCTCGGCCAGCGCGCCCATGGTGTCCTCGATCGGCGTGGCCGGGTCGACCCGGTGCTGGTAGTACAGGTCGATGTGGTCGGTGCCCAGCCGGCTGCAGCGAGCCCTCGACCGCGGTGCGGATGTTGTCCGGGCTGCTGTCGGGCATCCCCGGCCCGCGGCCGGTCGTGCGAGATGAGCCCGAACTTCGTGGCCAGGACGACCTGGTCGCGCCGGCCCTGCAGGGCCCGGCCGACGAGTTCCTCGTTGGTGTACGGGCCGTAGACCTCGGCGGTGTCGATAAGGGTGACGCCGAGGTCGAGGGCCCGGTGGATGGTGCGGATCGACTCGGCGTCGTCGCTGCCGGCGCCGGTGTAGCCGTAGGACATGCCCATCGCGCCCAGGCCGATCCGGGAGACCTCGAGCTGGCCGAGCTTCGCTGTGCGCATCGCGATATTCCTTCTCGGTAGTCGGGGTCGACACTCGGGACGTCGAGCTGCCCAGCACCCAACGAGATCATTCGGTCAAACCTGAAGACGCCGGGTAATACTCGCGGATTCGGGTCTAACTAGGATCCCGCGAGGTATCTGGACGTGGGATCCTGACCTCAGATACGACACATGGGGAGATCGACCCGGCGGTGGACAAGGGGGTCGGGATGGCCTCGACCGATCTGATACGAGACGCTGTCGATGCGGCATCAGATCAACGGTATCCCGATACCTCGGCTCAGCCGGCGCGATTTGCGTTGGTACTCCACGCGCTGGACGATCCGGTCGCGCGGGCCCAGGCGATCGCCGCTGCGCTGGAGCCGATCGGCGCCACGATCGAGCCGCTGTCGACACTCGACCCGCGGGTGCTGGTCGCGACGTTCCCCGACCGGGCGTTCGCCGGACCCGACGGGGCGGCGTTCGCCGCGGCGCACCGGTTCCAGGAGGTATTCGACCTCGAGGCCGCCGAGCCCGACCTGCCGACCGACCTGTTCCCCGACGACGATCGTCCCCGACGAGTTCGTTGACGAGGATGCCGAAGGCTTTCCCGCGGGTGCTTGGCGCCCGCCGAAGCGGGTCTGCCGGCGGACTGGGCCATCACGTCGATCCGGCTCCTGAGGCCTGGGCGTTTTCTCAGGCGAACCAGCGACCCGCCCGCGGCGCTGGCACCATCGTGGCCCAGCCCGACACCGGCATCACCGCCCATGCCGAACTGGCCGGCATCAGTGCGGTTCCCGGATTCGACGTGCTCGACAACGACGCCGACCCCACCGACCCGCTCGACGGCGCGAATCCGGGACACGGCACCGCGACGGCCAGCGTCGTCGTGTCCGGCCCCGCCGGGACGGTGACCGGCAGCGCCCCCGGCGCCTCGCTAGATGGCGATCCGCGCGGTCGAGAGCGTCTTCCGGATCACCCAGGTCTCGGTGGCCAGGGCGATCGACTGGGCGGTCGACCACGGCGCCCACGTGATCACCATGAGCCTCGGCGGCATCTTCTCGTTCACGCTGCAGCGGGCGCTGCGCCGGGCGGTGAACGCCGACGTCATCGTGCTCGCCGCGGCGGGCAACTGCATCGGGTTGGTCGTCTGGCCGGCCCGGTTCGACGAGTGCATCGCTGTCGCCGGGGTCGACATTCGCGGCGCCAAGTGGCGCGGCAGCTGCAGCGGCGCCGCGGTCGACATCTCCGCACCGGCGGAGAACGTCTGGCGCGCCACCGTGCCGAACGGCAGCCGGGCAGGGCCAGGGCACCAGTTTCGCGGTGGCGCTGACCGCCGGGGTCGGCCGCGCTGTGGCTGTCCCACCACGGCCGGGCCAACCTCATCGCGGCGGCCCGCGCCCGCGGGGAGACGCTGCAGGACATGTTCCGCCGGATGGCCGGGGCGACCGCGCGGCGCCCGGCCGGCTGGGACTCCTTCGCCATGGGCGCCGGAATCGTCGACGCGCACGCCCTGCTGTCGGCCACCGACTTCGATCTCGACCGGGACCGGGAGAGCGCCGCCGCCCCGGCCGGCCTTCGTGAGAGTGCCGCGCTGGGCGTCGCCAGCCTCGCGGCCGAGGAGATCGGGCCGGCCGGCGCGCTCCAGGATCCCCCCGACTGGTACCGGCACGGTCCCGAGCTCAGCTGGCTGCTGTTGCAAGGCCGCCGCGACCTGCGGCCCGACGGCGTCCTGCGTCCGGAGACACCGGCCGGCCAGCGGGTGCCGTCCACGCGACCTCGACAACGCGGTCAGCAACCCGGCGCTGCGGGACGCGCTGGGACTCGGCGGCGCGGAGACCGAAGCCGGCCAGGGCGGCGCCGAGGTCGGCACCGGGGTCGAAGGAGGCGGGCGGTGACCGGCCCGCTGGCCAGCGAGCGGCTGCGCCGGCTCGTCACGGCGCGCTCCCGGGCCGACCAGGCCGGGGTGGCGCTCGAGTCGGTGCCGCGTGAGGAGGCGGCTCCGCCCGGGGCGGCGGAGGTGACCGGCCGGGTCGAGGAGGCGGCGCGGCAGCATGGCGGAGCGGCAGGACGTCGACGACCGAGACTTCCGCCGGGCGCTGGACGTGTGCTGCGCACCACCGACCGGGCCGCACGGCGCCTCGACGACAATCCCGACGCTCCGCTGCCGCCCGACGAGGTGTACGCCCTGGAGGCCGTGGTGCGCGCCGACGGCACCCGGCCGAGCCTGCTGGTCCGCAGCGGCGCCGTCGACCCGGTCCAGCCGCTGGCCGCGGCTGGACCGAGCAGCTCACCGCCGCGGGCGACGAGCTGACCAGGGCGATCGCCGCGATCGGTCGGGTGGAGCCGGCGCACCCGAGCGGCAGTGACTTCTTCGGCACCTGCTGGGTCGTCGACCACCGCAACGGGCTCGTGCTGACCAACCTGCACGTGCTGGTTGCCATGGTGGAGCGGTTGCCGCACGCGGTGGCCCGCACCGACCACCGGGTTCCGGGTGTTCGACGGCGCCTTCGTCGACTTCGCCGCCGAGTCGGGCAGCGCGGACGTGCGCCGCTACCGGGTCGTCGAGGCAACCCCGTCCGGGATCGACGGCACCGACTTCGCCCGGCTCGACGCCGCGGTGCTGCGCATCGAACCGCTGCCGGACGGGCCGCAGGACGTCCCGGACGCGCTCACCGTCAGCGCCGACCCCGACGGGCCGCTCGGCCGCCTCGCCTCGTACTGCATCGTCGGCTACCCGGCCCAGCCGGTGCACGAGTCCGGCACCGTCGAGGGCGTCGACTGGGCCTGGGTCACCCGAACCCTGTTCGGCAACGTGTACGGGGTCAAACGGCTCGCACCCGGCATGACCCACCGTCCGCTCGGCTCGCTCCCCGGCGACAAACGCCGGTGGGTGTTCGGCCACGACGCGACCACGCTCGGCGGCAACTCCGGCTCCCCCGCGCTGGCCTGGAGCGACAGCGCGTTCGGCCTGCACTTCGCCGGCCGGTCCATCGACACGAACTGCGCGCACGCCGTCTCGGCCATCACCACCGAGCTCCGCGCCCTCGGCGTCCCGATCGGCGGGCTCGGATGACCCACCCGATCTTTCGCGCCGGCGCCACCCGTTCTGGCGCGCCAGAGGCCGCGACCATGCACCGGCGGCTTGTCGAGAAGTTCAACCGGCCACCGGACGTGGTCCGCGGCCTGGCATCCTGACCTGCGGCGATCAGCGTTCTGCAGTGGCATGATCATTTACGTGCCGCTGCGCCTCTTCTACCTGATCTTCGACCGGCTCCTCGGCTGACCTGTGGGTGCCCGAAAAGCCGAGGCCGCGAGCTCGCCGTGATCCGCCGGTAGCCGGGTGCGGGGTCGATCAGCGGGACCGAGCTGGGCGCAGTTTCTCCGGTTGCAGGCCCAGGCGATGCTGGCCTGCGACCTGTTCCAGTGCGCCACGTGTCGGCTGATGTGCAGTCGGCCTACGCGCGCTGGGCGAGTACCAGCGAGCTCGCGAACTCGACCAGGGCACTTTCACCGACACCGGGACCTTCAAGAGAACGGCTCTGGCGTATTGACCCCCTCCGAGGATGACGACGTAGTGGCGATCGTGCGCCGTTGAGTGTGCGGATCGAGTTGGGTTGGGCGAGTCGGGTCGATCTCGTTGGTCGGCGCCGCCACCGTGACGATCTTCCGATCGGGGTAGGCCACAGCCCTCCCGCTGTGTCCTTGGCCGGGCCTGCGCGGGAGGGCCGTGTGGTTGCGCTCGGAGGCGCGATGCTTCTTTGACCTCCCGGACCTGCCCGAGGCCGTCGTGCACGCCAACGACTGGCACTTCTTCCGGCACTTCCTGCGCGACGCCGACCCGGCCTACACGCCGGAGGAGATCGAGCGCTACGTCGAGGCGTGGTCTCAGCCGGGACGCGGCAACCGGGATGACAACTACTACCGGTCCTCGGTGCGAACGCCGCCCAAGCGTGCCGAAGCGGCACTTCGCCCGATCACGGCGCCGACCCTGGTCATCTGGGGCCAGCGGGATCGCTACCTCGGCGAAGATCTGGCCGAGCCCGACCACGACGACGTGCCCAACCTCGACCGGGTCGAGCGCCTGCCCGACGCCTCGCATTGGGTCCATTACGACGAGGCTGAGCGCGTCACTCAACTGCTCACCGACTTCTTCGCCCCCGCCCTGCCAACCGAGAACCGCTGAATGTCGCGGGCACTAGAAGGTCGGCGTAAGGTAGCTCTCAATGAAGAATAGGCATGTCCTCGTGTGCCAGTCCGTCGGAAACGCGCTGCCTCATAGTGGGATGGATCTCTAAGGTGGCGATTGTGCGCAGATCATCAAGGTTCCTCATTCTCGCTTCGCGCCCCGCATCCGAGTGGTTCGCAACAAGCCCGCAAGCCTCGACGGTGTGCGCCTACCGCGTCCTTGGGGGGAGTGTCCCAGTACCGCCCCGGAGCGGGCCGGATTGGCCGAGGTCGTGGGCGACCCACTCATGGTCGAGCCGCTGAGCCGCTCCCGTCTGCCCGAAGTCATCAAGCGGCCGGCTCAGCGCGCGGGACTCGACTTCGCGCCCGGCCTAGTGGAGCGGATGGTAGAGGAAACGACCGGTGGAGACGCGCTGCCGCTGCTTGCCTACACCCTCCGGGAGCTCTACCAGCGAGCCGGCGCCGACCGGATGGTCAGCGCCACCGAGGAAGGAGTACTTGAGCCATCGAGGTCTTCTTGACCCTTCTGGGGGGTTGTTGTAGCCTCAATGTGAGGACGGGCGTGACCGTCCGCCCGGGGGAGACAATGAGGGTCTTGCGACGCCGACCCGCTTCCGGTGCCGCTGGGATGGTAATGCGGCGGGAGACAGGTCCGCCGAGCATTACATCTGTACGTACCGCCACAGACATGGCAGCAAGGGCCGCATATATATATATATATATATATCGTTCAGGGCCAACGAGAGCGTGTCGGTGACCGATAATCCCAACCCCGACTTGGCGCAACCAGAAGACGATCTTTGGTGGCCGGCCGCACCCCGCCACGCAACACATATGTTCTAAGGGCCGGTAAGCGATCACCGTCATTAATTAGCGAAGGGCGCGAGGGAATGGCCTCGCTGTTCGTCAGCCACAGCAGCGGTGATCGCGCTGCGGTGGAACGGGTCCACGAACGGCTCAGGGCCGAGGGCTTCGCGGCGCTGTTCCTCGGCTTCGACCCGGCCCATGGGATCCCCGCGGGGCGGTCTTGGGAACGTGAGCTGTACGCCCAGTTGCGCAAGAGTGATGGTGTCATCTTCCTGGCGAGCGCGGCCTCGGTCACCTCTTCGTGGTGCTTCGCGGAGGTAAGCCTGGCCCGCTCGCTAGGAAGGCCGGTCTTCCCCCTCCGCCTGGATGCTGACGCGCGACTGAGCCTGCTCGATGACGTGCAATGGGTGGATCTGGCTGAGGGCGAGCCTGCCTTCACACGCCTCTTGGCGGGTCTGCGGCGAGCTGGAGTGGATCCATCTGACTCCTTCGACTGGGATCCGGCCCGCGCTCCCTTTCCTGGCCTGGAACCGTTCGGGTCTGAGGACGCCGCGGTGTTCTTCGGTCGGGACCAGGAGATCGACCGTCTCCTGGAACTGCTGCAGCCGACCCTACAGCGCGGCGCCGGCCGCTTTGTGGCCATCGTTGGGCCTTCCGGCAGCGGCAAATCCTCGCTGCTTCGTGCGGGACTGCTGCCCCGCCTACGGCGCCTGCAAGAGCACTGGGTGGTGCTGCATCCGCTGGTGCCCGGCCTGCGGCCAACCGAGAATCTGGCGCGTAGCCTCGCGCGGGGGTTCGCCGAACGCGAGCGCGGGCGCCCTGTTGCGGAGTTGGGAACGCAGCTCAGCCGTGGTGCTCCGGCCTTGGTCGAGCTCGCCGACGAGCTCTGTGAGGTCAACGGCGGCAGATCCAATCTGCTGGTGGTGGTCGACCAGGCCGAGGAGCTGCTGACCCGCAGCGGGGTTCGCGAGCAGCAGAGCTTTCTCCGCCTGCTCGGCGGCGCCTTGGGCGACGACAGTCCATTATGGGTGGTAGCCACCGTCCGCTCTGAGTTCCTGAGTACCGCCCCGGAGCGGGCCGGATTGGCCGAGGTCGTGGACGACCCACTCATGGTCGAGCCGCTGAGCCGCTCCCGTCTGCCCGAAGTCATCAAGCGGCCGGCTCAGCGCGCGGGACTCGACTTCGCGCCCGGCCTAGTGGAGCGGATGGTAGAGGAAACGACCGGTGGAGACGCGCTGCCGCTGCTTGCCTACACCCTCCGGGAGCTCTACCAGCGAGCCGGCCCCGACCGGATGGTCAGCGCCGCCGACTACGAGGCAGTGGGTGGAGTGGTCGGAGCCCTGCAGCGCCGCGCCGACCGGCTCGTCGACGAGCTCACCCGGCGCGGCCAAGGCCAGCTGGTGCTGCCCACCCTGCTAAAGCTGGCCGCCATCGAGGGGGAGGGCGAGCCGATCCGCCGGCGGCTACAACGCAGCGCGCTGAGTGTGGATGAGCAGGCCGTGGTCGGGACCTTCGTTGACGCCCGTCTTCTCACAAGCGGCAAGACTGCCGGTGAGGAGGCCACGGTCGAGGTGGCCCATGAGGCGCTGCTGCGGCAGTGGCCGCCGCTGCGCGAAGCAATCGAGGCCTCCCGGGCCTCCCTACGGATGCGCTCGGAGTTGGAGCGGCTGGCAACCGACTGGGACCGGGGACGACGGGACGAATCGTACCTGCTGCGCGGAGGGCGGCTCGCCACTTTCGACAGGTGGGCCATCGAACACAGCGGGGAGCTCACCCTCCTCGAGCGCCAGTTCCTAGAGGCCAGCCGAGCGTTGGCCTCGAGAGAGCTCGACGCTGCCCGGCGGTCGAATCGACGACTGCGAGGTCTCGTCGCTGGACTCGCGTTCTTGTTGGTTCTAACGCTCGGAGCCGGTGTGCTGGCCTTCCAGAACAACCGACAAGCCCAGTCGCAGGCTCGCCTCGCCCTGTCCGGCGCGCTGAGCGTCCAAGCGGACAGCCTCGTGCAAACTCGGCCGGATACAGCAATTCTGGTCGGTCTGGAGAGCCTAAGCGTGGCACGCGACGACACGCCAAAGCCGCAACCTCCAGCCGGGCTCATCACCGGACTCGCGCGCGTAAATCATGCATCGAAGCCGATCACTGGCCACACCGAGCGCTGCAAGGGGTGGCGTTCAGCCCCGACGGCAAGCTGCTCGCCACCGCCAGCCGAGACAAGACGGTGCGGCTGTGGGATGTGGCGTCCGGGAAGCCGCGTGGCCAGCCCCTCACCGGCCACAAGGACGCCGTGCTGGACGTGGCGTTCAGCCCCGACGGCAAGCTGCTGGCCACCGCCAGCCGGGACAAGACCGCGCGGCTGTGGGATGTGGCGTCCGGCGAACCCGCACGGCCAGCCCCTCACCGGCCACACGGACGAGGTGAACGGCGGTGGCGTTCAGCCCCGACGGCAAGCTGCTCGCCACCGCCAGCCGGGACAGGACGGCTGCGGCTGTGGGATGTGGCGACCGGCGAACCCGCATGGCCAGCCCCTCACCGGCCACGAGGAGCCGGTAAATGGGGTGGCGTTCAGCCGCGACGGCAAGCTGCTCGCCACCGCCAGCGGCGACAAGACGGTGCGGCTGTGGGATGTGGCCTCCGGCCGGCAGCCGGCCAGCCGCTCATCGGCCACACGCGACGAGGTAAATGGGGTGGCGTTCAGCCCGGACGGCAAGTTGCTCGCCACCGCCAGCCGGACAAGACCGCGCGGCTGTGGGATGTCGCCTCCGGGAAGCCGCATGGCCAGCCCCTCACCGGCCATAGCGACGCGGTATAGGCGGTGGCGTTCAGCCCGGACGGTAAGTTGCTCGCCACCGCCAGCGCCGATCAAACCGCGCGGCTATGGAATGTGGCATCCGGAGAGCAACGGGGCCAACCGCTCCTCGGCCACACCAACACGTGTTCAGGATGTCGCGTTCAGCCCGGACGGCAAGCAGCTGGCCACCGCGAGCTGGGACAGGACGGCGCGGCTGTGGGACGTGGCCGAGACCTATTCGATCAGCCGGACCCTCACTGGTCACGAGGACGCCGTGAACGGCGTGGCCTTCAGCCCGGACGGCAAGCTGCTCGCCACCGCCAGCCGGGACAAGACAGCTCGGCTGTGGGATGCCACCTCCGGAAAGCAGCGTGGCAAGCCCCTCACCGGCCACAGGGACGCGTGGGCGGTGGCGTTCAGCCCGGACGGTAAGTTGCTCGCCACGGCGAGCGGCGACAAACCGCGCGGCTGTGGGATGTGGCGTCCGGGAACCAGCGTGGCAAGCCGCTCACTGGCCACAAGGACGCCGTGATGGACGTGGCGTTCAGCCCGGACGGCAAGCTGCTCGCCACCGCCAGCCGGGACAAGACAGCTCGGCTGTGGGATGTGGAGTCCGGGAAACAGCGTGGCCAGCCCCTCGCCGGCCACACGGAACAGGTAAATGGGGTGGCATTCAGCCCGGACGGTACGTTGCTCGCCACGGTTAGCACTGATGAAACCGTGCGGTTGTGGGATGTGGCGTCCGGGAAGCAGCACGGCCAGCCCCTCACCGGCCATACCAACGCAGTACAGGATGTCGCGTTCAGCCCGGACGGTAGGTTGCTCGCCACGGTTAGCAGCCGATGAAACCGTGCGGTTGTGGGATGTGGCGTCCGGGAAGCAGCACGGCCAGCCCCTCACCGGCCATACCAACGCAGTACAGGATGTCGCGTTCAGCCCGGACGGTAAGTTGATCGCTAGCGCCAGCGAGGATGGCACCGCGCGGCTATGGGAGGTGGATAACGGGCGACAGTTCGGCCCACCTCTGACCGGGCATACCGGGGATGGCCCACAGCCCTACGGACCCCTCTGGGGGGTGGCATTCAGTCCGGACGGCAAGTTGCTCGCCACCGCCGGCGGGGACGGCACGGCGCGGCTATGGAACCCATGGTTCACATCCTGGGAGGAATACGGCTGCGCGCTGGTCAACCGCAACCTTTCGATGACTGAGTGGAACCAGCTTGTTCAGGGTCGGCCGTACGAGCGAACTTGTCCGGATCTGCCCTCTGGAGACGGTG
>CAVYOJ010000017.1:0-15803 GCA_963770145.1 uncultured Actinomycetota bacterium
CTGCTCTCGGCCACGGCCACGATCTTCGGTGGGTGGGCGCAGACCTCCAGCGTGGGTGCGCTCTGCGCGCTGCCCATCGCCGTCTGGGAGTTCTCGCTCGGCGTGTGGCTGGTCGTCAAGGGCTTCAAGTCCACGCCGGCCGTCGGCTGAGCGTTGACCCGTCGAGGCGGTCCATCGGTGACACCACCGGTGGGCCGCTTCGCACGTGTCGTACTAGCGCCGTCCGGGCAGCAGGTGAAGGGCTTGCGCTCGCTGCACCGCGGCGCGGCGGCTGGTCACGCCGAGCTTGGCGTAGATGCGCTTGGTGTGCGTCCGGAGCGTGTTCAGGCTGACGGTCAACTCCCGCGCGATGTCCGGGCCGTCGAGGTCGCTGGCCAGCAGCCGGAGTACGTCGAGCTCGCGCTCGCTGAGCGGATCGACCAGCGGCTGCCCGGATGCTCCGCCATCGGGCCGCCCGGTGCTGGCGGCCAATAGCCGCCGCACGTAGCCACGCGGGACGCGATCGTCCTTGGCGAGCAGGCGGAGCAGCGAGGCCACCGGTGGCCCCTCGTCGGCGAACAGCCGCACGTAGCCCTCGGGCTCGGCGAGCGTGACCGCGCGGCCGAGCGTGTCGAGCGCGGCGGGCGTTTCGGCGCCTGCCTGCCGGGCGAGCGCCTGCAGCAGCAGAATCTCGATGACCGTACCGGCGCGCTGGCCATCCTCGGCGGCGGCGAGCAGGCGGTCCAGCAGTCCGACGGCGTCATCGAGGTCCTGTCGAGATCCGTCCGCGCTTCGAGCGAGCAGCAGCCGGGCGAGGGTGACGTGCTCGTACTCGCGCAGGTAGGTCAGCTCGTCCCGGGCGGACAGCTGGCGCTCGCGGGCCCACGCGTTCGCGTGGCCCAGCTCGTGCCGGCGCAGCCGCAGGCGGGCGCGGAGCGCAGGGACGGGCCGCACGTTCGGGGAGTAGTCGCCGTTGTAGACCCGGCCGGCCTCGTCGAGCAGCTCGAGCGCCGCGTCCAGGTCGCCCTCGGCCTCCCGCAACCGGGCCAGCACCAGCCGCTCCCGGTACGGGTTCTGCGGCAGGCCCTTGTGCTCGCCGAGGCGCTGGCTGACGGCGAGGTGCTCGGCCGCGGCGGCGAGGTCGTCGCGTTCGAGCAGAACCGCCGCGATGCCGACGTGCATGTCGGCCGTTCCCCGCAGCGGGGCGCCCGGTTCCGCCGCGGCGAGGTCGAGGGCCCGTTCGTACGTGCGGAGTGCGTCGCCGATCCGCCCCTGGGTGCTGCGGATGTCGCCGAGGGTGATGCTGCATCCGAGGACGTCGGCGACGAAGCCGGCCCGGGCCAGCCCTGCGATCGACTCGGTGTAGGCCGCGTGCGCGCCGGCGAGGTCGCCGGTGGTCCAGGCCGCGAGCCCACCGAGCGCACCGGCAGCGGCGCGGATGAGGTCGTTGCCCGGCGGCGCCAGTGACAGGGCGGCGCTCGCGTGGGCGACGGTCGCGTCCAGCTCACCGTGCCAGAGGGCGAGAGCGGCGCGGTACATCTCGATGCTCGCGGGAAGCGATCGGTAGCCGTCCTCGTCGACGACGACCAGCCCTGGCGGGGGCCGCTCCGGCCAGGCCCCACCGTCCCGGAGCAGCGAACGCTCGATATCGGACAGTCGCTTGTCGACAGTGGCGAAGTCGGACACCTGCGCGAGCGCGCCGACGAACGCGACTCCGAGCACCGGTCGGACCCGCACCACCTCGTCGGGCAGGTCCCGCACCCAGCGGGCGAGCTCGGCCTCCCGCCGCTCGCGGGCCATCGCCGGCATGGTGAGCTCGATGAGGTCCGCGGCCCGCTCGTAGTCGTCGCCGGCCAGGGCGTGGCGGATGGCGGCGGCCGGATCCCCGTGCTCCTGGAACCAGCCGCTGGCCCGCCGGTGCAGCTCGGCGACCAAGGCCGGCTGCTGCCCGAGCAACTGAGCGCGAAGCACGTCGGCGAACAGGTGGTGGTAGCGATACCACTGCCGCTGGTCGTCGAGCGGGACGAGGAACAGGTTGGACCGCTCGAGCGCGACCAACCGCGCCGCACCCCCGGCCTGCCCGGTGACGGCGTCGCACAACGGACCGGTGAACCGCTCGAGGACGGACGTCTGGAGCAGGAAGTCCCGCACGTCGGCGGACTGTCGCGCCAGCACCTCCTCGGCGAGATAGTCCACGACGAAGCGGTCGTCGCCGGCGAACCTGGCCACGACCGCGCTGGGGT
The DNA here is from genome assembly GCA_963770145.1 of uncultured Actinomycetota bacterium. Taxonomy (GTDB): domain Bacteria; phylum Actinomycetota; class Actinomycetes; order Mycobacteriales; family CADCTP01; genus CADCTP01. The sequence goes on from CAVYOJ010000017.1 coordinate 2,223, forward strand.
CCTCCCGGTCCTGCAGAGACAACCCCGCCAGCTGCAGCGCGGCCGCCCACCCCTCGGTCCGTTCGGCCAGGGTCGCGACATCGTCCGGGGACAGCGCCAGACCCATCGGCCCGGCGAGATACTCGGCGGCCTCCTCGTGGGTGAACCGCAGGTCCGTGGAGCGCACCTCGACCAGCTCGCCGCGGGCCCGGAGCCGTGCGAGCGGCAGCGGCGGGTCGGCCCGGGTCGCGATCAGGAGACGGATCTGAGCCGGCGCGTGCTCGATGAGGAACGCCATCCCGTCGTGGATCTCGGGCGCCTCGACGAGGTGGTAGTCGTCCAGCACCAGCACGACCTCGCCCGGCAGCGCGTGCAGGTCGTTCACGAGACTGACGAGCACGGCCTCGATCGGCGGCTGCGGCGACGTCAGCAGTCCGAGCGCGCCGGCCCCGGTGTCACCCTCGGTCGCACCCTGCACGGCGGTGATGACGTACGTCCAGAAGGTGCCCGGGTCGTTGTCGCGCTCGTCCAGCGACACCCACGCCACCGCCGGGCCGCCGACCTCCGCGAGCCACTCGGTCACCAGCGTCGTCTTGCCGAACCCAGCCGGCGCCGACACCAGCGTCAGCCTCGCGGCCCTGCCCACCCGCCCGACCAGCCGCGGCCGCGCCACCGCCTCCCGCCGCCGCGCCGGAACCCGCACCTTGGCCGCCAGCAACGGACTCACCACGCCCGCCACCTCGCCCATCCGCCCCGACTCATAGCCCATCCACGATCTCACCGCCGCCGGATCGCCGTCAGCGGGAGTCGTCGTACCAGGCCGACCGACGCCCGGGACGGCCGAGCCACCCGCGAGGCGCCGCGGTGGGCATCGGTCCGGACGGAAGGTCGGCGGGGTCGACGCCGACGCCGAGCAGAGTGCGAGTGACCGCCTGGGCGGCGTCGAGGAGATCATCGAGAGCGCGGGCGAGGTGCATTCCGGTGACGGCTGACGAGGCGTCACCGTCGTCGAGGGTCTCCAGGACGCTGCGCCGCACGAGCTCCTTGAGGAAGGACGCCGTGACCCCCTGGGTGCGCTCGACGGCGGCGTCGATGTCGGCGTCGGTGACCGCGAGCTCGACGGTCTGCGCATACAGCGCGAACAGCTGTCGACGGGCGGCCGCGTCCGGCAGCGGAATCTCCACGGCGACGTCGACGCGGCCGGGCCGGGCCGCGAGCGCCGGCTCGAGCAGGTCGGCCCGGTTGGTGGTCAGCAGGAACAGCAGGTCGGCGTCCGGGTCCCCGCCGTCCATCGCGTCCAGCAGGTCGAACAGGATCGGGCTCGAGGCCGGCCCGTACGAGCGGTCCTCCGCGACCAGGTCGACGTCCTCGAGCACGACGACCGCGGGGTGCAGGCTGCGGGCGAGATCGGCGACCGGGCCGACCGCGTGCAGCGTCCGGCCGGTCAGGACCACCCTGGTGTAGTCGGTCATCTGCCCGAGCAGGTAGCGGGTGGTGTGGGTCTTGCCGGTGCCCGGAGGTCCGTAGAGAAGAACGCCGCGCTTGAGATGCTGCTGCGCGGCCAGCAACGCGTCCCGGTGCCGGGCGACGCTCAGCGCATGCCGTTCGACCCGGGCCAGCACCGGTTCGGGCAGCACCACGTCGGCGCGGCCAAGGCCCGGTGGCTCCGCGAACGTCAGGACCAGCCCGCCCATCGAGGTGATCGACGCCTCGAGCAGATGACCGCGGTAGACGTTCAACCGGTTCCGCAGCTCGTCGAGCTCCGCGAGCAGGGTCTGCGCGACGGCGATCGGGAGACCGGCAACTTCGACGGTCAACACCTGCTGGTGCTCGCCGGGGCCCTGGACCAGCACCACATACCGACCGTGCTCGTCGGCCACGAGCAGCAGGGCGAGGCGCAAACACGCCAGCGCTGAATCCGGCCCGTTCGGCAGGTCGACCAGGGAGGGCGGGCTGAACCGCAGCGGGGACAGCACCTCGCCGACGACGAGCTGCTGCAGGGACACACCGCCGTAGTGCGGCGGTATGGCCAGGCCCCGCACCTCCACGGTGCGCCCCGGCGCCACCGACCAGGCGTCCAGCGCGGTCTGCAGGTTGACGTGCTCGAACACGGCCAGCTCGCGGGTCACCACCGACAGGGCCATGCCGTCTGGCCCGAGGACCTCCTGGACCAGGGCGGCGACCTCGTTGGCGCCCTCTCCGGTCGCCGCAGGTGAATGCACCCACTCGAGGAAGCGCCGGAACGCGGCCGCGAACTCCCGAGCCTCACCTTCCGCAGCACGATCCGCCATGCGCCCATCCTGCCCGGGCCGGCGTACATCGACCGCTACAGCCCGGGCCCCCGCGCGCCCGACCATTGGTTCGCGCCCCGTCGGGCTCGACCTCCCTCGTCACCGCGCGTCGGTGACGTGCCCTCGACAAGGAGCGCCCGACGGAACTGGGCGGCCGGCGGCGGTGTAGGGAAGGCATGAGACGACTGGGCGTGGTGGTGGTGTTGGTGCTGGCAGCGGTCGGACTGGTGCCGGCGGCGCCGGCGCAGGCGGGTGGCTGGGCGGTGACCCTGCTCGACCCGCTCCCCGACCGGATCGAGGCCGGCCAGGCCTACACGGTCGGCTACTGGGTGCTGCAGCACGGCTCGCACCCGTTCGACGGCGAGCTGGGCAAGACCGGGCTGCGGCTGGTCGGCCCCGGTGGGGAACGGGAGTTCGTCGGCAGCCCCCTGCCCGAGGCGGCGCACTACGCCGTGTCCTTCGCGGTGCCGGCGGGCACCTGGCAGGTGTCCGCGCTGCAGGGCTGGTTCGCACCGTTCGAGGTCGGCAGCCTGACCGTTCCCGGCACACTGACGCTGCGGCCGTCCGACATGGCCGTCGACGTCGGCGGCCACAGCGATGGTGGACTGGCACCGCACTGGGGCGCCGTACATCCGCCGTCCCGCGTCGGCGAGGACCAAGCCGGACAGGTGCAGTCCGCCCTCGAACCCGCCGCGGCGCCGCCACGCCCCGCCGCGGCCCCCACCCCGCCTGCGCCGCCGCAGCCCCGCACAGCGGTGGCGATCGGCCTGCTGGCCGCCTGCGGCCTACTGGCGTTGCTGGCGACCGGTCCGGCCCGCCGCCACCTCCGCCGGCGAACCTGACCGCACTGCCGCCGCGGCGAGGTCAGGACCATCTGTGTCTGGGCCCTGATCGAGCAGTCAGAAGCCGCCGGCCAGGTCCGGCCGATCTTGACGACTGGACCTGGCGTCAACGGTGGGGAACGTTCGGCAGAACCGAGCCGACATGACACATGTCCCGTCACCGCTGCTTGATTGTGGCGGTGAATTTTCCGCTATTGTTTGTGACGTCAATGTCGTTGATGCCGAGAAACAGCCTGCCCGCGCTCAGGCAATGTAGGGTCGCCTTCTTACCCACGACAAAGAACGGCTGTTTGCGGTCGACGCTGCCGATGAGCGCGGCGTGGTTGACATTGGGAAGTCCGGGGACGTTGAACTGTAGGAGATCGGGATTGGAATCGCCGTCCGGACCGACGGCGCTCGAGCTCTTGCTCTTGTTGGCGAGGGCGGTGCCGGTGGCTGAGACCTCGAGCAGCTTGCCGGTCTGGCAATCGACGTGGGTGTCGGTCCATGCCTGGGCGGCGGGAACCTCGATGGTCCCCGTGTCGTGTCCCAGCGCCAGCACGAGGATGGCGGTTACGCCAGCAGCGACCGCCACCGCCCCGGCGGCGGCTGCGATGAGGACCCACCGCCGTTTTGGGACCCGTGGTGCGCTAGGCGCGCGCCGCGCGCGATCCGCGAACTCGGTGTAGTTCTCGGCCAGGGCTGGGTCGAGCGCGGTGAGTTGGTCGGAGGTCTCGCGCACCTTGGCCCATTCCTCGGCCGCGACCTGACGCTCGAGCTGGGATCTGACTTCGCTGATGCGTTGCTGCCGCAGGCAGTTGTCTCGTCGTACAATGGCGTCGCGATACTGCGGATCGAGCTGAAGGATCTCCGCGTACTCGCTGGCCGCCGCCGCCCAGTGGCGCGCATCTTCGGCATCGCGTGCCCGGGTGTATCGGTGCGCGAGCTCGTCGGCACGCCTCTCGTCGTCCAAGACGTGCTGTGCTTGAGTAGCGAATCCGTCGGGGTCGGTCGCGGCTGGGTCGAGGTGGCCGAGCTCCGCATTGACATCCAGGACGGCCTGCCACTGGCCTGCGGCGGCATGGTGGCGTAGCTCGCCTTGCAGGTCGAGCACCCGCTGCCGGGCCTGGCATGCCTCGCGGCGGGCGGGGGCATCGCGGTAGGTCGCGTCGACGTTCAGAATCTCGGCGTAGGCGTTCGCCGCATCAGTCCATTTGCGCGCGGCTTCAGCATCGATGGCCGACTGATATGTGTCGGCGAGGTGAAGCTGTTGGCTGGCGGCCGTCCGCAACTGTGCCCCGTCTCGATGGCTTGGATCGAGAGCGAGCAGGTCATCGAGCAAGTCGATCGCGGTTTGGAAGTGTCCGAGCCGCATCTCGGCACGGGCCTCGACGTAGAGCGCCCGCGCCGACGCTTGCCGGGTGGCGACGGCGACCTTTGGCTCGGTGGTCGCAGGCCGGGCGTGCACATCGGCGAGGGCTATCTCCAGCACGTCGTGCAGCCGGTTGGTGTCGGACTCGAAGTGACTGGGGCCCAGTTCGAGGGCCTGGCGGCGTACCAACTTGGCGAGGCTGGGCGGCAGCTGGTCAGGGCGCGGCATCCGGGCTCCTGCGATCAGGATCGGGATGACGCGCACGTTCCGCGTGAGGGCGGCCTCGAGCTCTAGGCGCACGAAGTCGTTGGGGTCGTCGAGGCGGCGCCGTCCCTGTTCGTCGGTGATCGTGAGCCACTGCTCACCGATCAGCGCGAGGAGTACGTCGCAGGAGGCCACCGCAGAATGGATCACCTCGACGAAGTCGTCGCCGAGTTGAATCGAGTCGACGTCTTTGAAGATCTGGCCGCGGCCGAAGCGGTCGGCGAGTCGGTCGAAGAGCCATCCGGCCGGGTAGGCGGTCTCTTCCCGCCGATAGCTGATGAACACCCGGCCCGTAGACGGTGCAGTCGAGTCAGCCATGAGGCGCAACTCGTTGCTGTCGACCGCGCGTGCCTGCCGAGCGCGAGGCGAAAAACGGCAGGACACGTCGGCAGGGAAGCGGCGGACGCAGCGCGCACATTGGCACCACCCCGATTACAGGCGCCGACCCGGACACTCAAGTAGAGCACTCGGAAGCGCCCGGTGATACCGATCAGACGTAACGCTGCTTGGTGGGCGCGCAGCAATCGAGGGTTCTTGGAGGGTCAGCTCCAAAATCGGGGTTCGTAGTCTGCGGCGGTGGCGTGCGTGCGCACGGTCCGGCGGCCGATCGCCGCGGCAACGGCCGAGCGAGGCGTTGCCACCCTCTTCCCGCTCGGCCTGGTCGTGGGTCGAGCTCACGGACCTGCCAGCCCTCAGGCCAGCTGGACGATGCGATCAGCGGCTGGTGGTAGTGACCCGCCGCCGCCACCCCCACCCACACCGAGCCGTCCGGCCCCGCCATCACCGCCCGCACCTCCGGAGGTGTCCGCGAAGGACCAAGCCGAGTCATATCAGCGGTGACCGCTGGCCTGCACCTCGGCCGGGTCGGGGCTGAATCTTCTCGCGCGGCATGGGCCATCGCAGCGGTGCTGCGGTACTGGCCCGGCCAGTGGGATGACGCGCTCGCCGAGCTCGGTTCGGATGCTCCCGATGCGCTCGGGCCGGTTTACCACTCGTTCCTGCGCGAACGCTGGTCCGCACTGCTGATCCACGGCGTGGCCGCGCTCATCGCCGGGCGGCGTGAACAGCGCACCACAGCTGGCGAGCACCTCAGGGAAGGCTTGGCGCTGCCCATCGAGAATCTCGCCGACCGGGAGAACCGGGATTTTCTGCTCGCTGCGCACGCCCTTTCGCTCGAGCAGAGCGGGAAAACCCGCCAGGCCATGCTGACGCTGGCCGAGATAGTGCCGCGGCGGGACGGTGAGATGACCCTGACCCACCAGTGGCTGCCCGACCTTGTCCGCCTCGCGCTCGCTGCCGGCGACAGGCAGGTCGCGCGGGGGGCGGCGCAGGCGTGCCAGGACGAGGCCGCGGCGGAGACCTCCCCCGCGCGGGCGGCCGCAGCCAGCCTGCGGTGCCGCGGGCTGCTGCGGTCTGATCCCGGCCCGCTCCGGCAGGCCGTCGCGCACTACCGGTCGCGAGGGCCGGCGGTGGAGTTGCCTGCGGCCCTGGAGGACCTGGCTGTCGTGCTGGCGAAGCGCGGCGGGGAAGATGAGGCCAGAGCCGTCCTGAACGAGGCCGTTGCCCTGTACGAGGACGTGGAGGCCCGGTGGGACATCCGGCGAGCCGACAGCCGGCTTCGCGCCTACGGCATCAGGCGCGGCGTCCGGGGCCGGCGCGGGCCGCGCGCGGCTTCCGGCTGGGAGGCGCTCACGCCGACCGAGATCAAGATCGCCGCCTTGGTCGCCAGGGGCGACTCGACGCCTGACATTGCCCGGGCCATGTTCTTGTCCCGTCGGACCGTGCAGACCTATATCTCGCACATCCTGGCCAAGCTCGGCGCGAAGGGCCGGGTGGAGATCGTCCGGGAGGCGCTGCGCCAGGGCGTCTCGCCGTAGCCGGGCGCATCGACCGCCGCCGCTGCGGCAAAGTGCCGTCACATGACGCCGAATCTCAGGCGAATCTTACGGCAAGCCATCTCTTACGATCGCCCGGTTCGTGACCGAAGATCGACAGCCCGGACCCACGGGAAGCGTGCTCGTGCTCATGACAGGCATCAGCCGGCACCAGTTCGTGGACCACTTGGTGGACCAAGATCGACTAACAGTCGCGTGTGGACTCTCCCTACTCCCATCGCGGTGGCGAGACGATGAGACGCTCGGGTCGCACCTCGATCACCACGTCCGCCATCCGGCCGAGAACACCCACGACTTCCGCGAGGTGCTGGCTAAGAACAGCCGACGCCTGCGGCTCGGTGCAGCGGAGCCAGACGTGCTGCCCGATAGTGTTCCGTCGCCGGCGGCGCGCGAACTCGGCGTCGTGAGAGATCGAGCTGCGCTGCGGTCAGCGGCATAGACGGCGACAGCGTCATCAGGCGCGTCGTAGAGGTTCGCCTCCGCGGCCGTCCAGCACTCATGGCCCGCGTCGAGCAGAACTCGGCGGACAGTGACGGCGACGTCGTTGTCGAGGAGGAACCGCAAGGCGGTGAGGTCTCAGCCGGCCGCCGGATGGCCATCGCGGACGACGGCGATGTCGGCGGCCGTCAGCTCCGGGTAGGCCGCCAGGATGTCCTCGTCGGAGGCCCCCTCCTCCAGGAACGCTTCGACTGCCGAGACCGGGATGCGGGTTCCGGCGAAGGTCGGCTTGGACCCATGCACCCGGCGGCGCTTCACGACGCGGCCCGGCTCACGGCTGCGCTCGGCGGCGGCGCGGCGGAGATCGGCCCGGACCTCCTCCAGCATGATGACTTCGGCCAGGACGATCTGGCCGGGTCGCTGGCCGCCTTCCCAGGTCCCATCAGGGTGCTGAAAGTAGAGGTTGCGGTCCTGAACGGCGAAGCGCAGCTCCGTCAACGGCCGGTCGTAGCTCGCGCGCAGCCGATTGATCACTTGGCGGATGTGCTGCAGGCTCAGCCTGTTCCGGAGCGCCCCCACGATCCGCAGCTCGACAAGCCCCGTGAAGTCGTACAGCCGCACCTCGTTGCGAGCGGAGATCCGCCGCGCGACCGCGGGCTCGATCAACCCGATCTCCCGCCAGTAGTTGACCTGGCGCACGGTGACGCCCGCGAGGCGAGCCGCTACCTCCGGCGTCGCGGCCAGCAGGTCATCCCGGGGAAGGTCGTCCACAGCTTCAGTGTGCACGGTCCGGCGAGTCTGATCCGGCAGGCTCGCTGATGCAGACCTGCTTCTGTTCGAGCGATGTGCAGCTCGGCGACAGGACACGCGTCAGGTCGGTAGTGGCGCACCGGTCCGGCCCGCCGTGACGCGGACCCTGGCGGTGTGTTGACGAGTTCCTGAGCCGAGAGGCTTGGGATCTTCGTCGCTCCGACGAGCCGGCGAGGCGCTGCCGTCCTCACACGGTCAGCGGCACGAGCGGGTCGTCAGATCCAGGATCCGGGCGGATGTTCGGGAAGCGGGAGATCAGCGACGACACCGAAGTGGTCGCTGGCCCAGACCCCGTCCACCGCCTGGTCGAAAGCCCGGCGGCAGTTGGCGACCTCGAGCGAGGGCCCGGTGCCGCACCGCACCATCACGTAGTCGATGCGCCGCCCCCGGCGGGACCGGTGAGGACCAGCCGAACGGCGGGTCCGGACAGCACACAGGGGCCTGACCTGGAAGGTTGGCCCCTGTGTCCTGTCTCAACCAGACGCGCGCTCGGCAGGACTCGAACCTGCAACCTCTTGATCCGTAGTCAAGTGCTCTATCCGTTGAGCTACGAGCGCACGGGGCGGTTGCCCGCTCCGACCGGGACAGGATACCCGTGACGTGGCGGTGCCGCACCCCGGCTGAGGGCTGAAACTAGGAGAACCGGTGGAGCGGGACGACTGCGTGATCGGGGGATGTGGACCGGCGGGGGCGGTGCTCGGGCTGCTGCTGGCGCGGGCGGGGCTGCGGGTGGCGGTGGTGGAGAAGCACGGTGACTTCCTGCGGGACTTCCGCGGTGACACGATCCACGCGTCCACGCTGACGCTGCTCGACGAGCTGGGGCTTGGCGGGGAGTTCGCGCGGCTGCGACCAGCGGGCGGAACACCGGGGTACGCGTCGCCGCCGGCGACCGGGAGTGGTCGCTGGCCGACTTCCGGCGCATCCCGGGCCGGCATCAGGAGATCGCACTGATGCCGCAGTGGGACTTCCTCGACTTCGTCACCCGGCACGCCGCCGGGTAGCCGGGGTTCCGGCTGCTGATGGAGGCCGAGGCGACCGGGCTGCTGGTCGAGCGGGGGTGGTCACCGGGCTGACCGTCGCCGGCGGGAGTCGGTCCCGGCGACGCTCACGGTGGCCGCGGACGGGCGACGGTCGACGGTCCGGCGAGCGGCCCGGCTGCCGGTACGGCGCGTACGACGCGCCGATGGACGTGCTCTGGTTCCGGCTGTCCCGCCGCGGCTCCGACGTGGCCAGCACCGGCGGGCGGGTCGCGCCGGGGCCGGGTGCTGATCCGGATCGACCGCGGTGACTACTGGCAGGTCGGCGTACGTGATCGCCAAGGGCGGGTACGAGCGGTTGCGGGCCGCGCGGGCTGGACGCCTTCCGGACCGACCTGGCCACGCTGGAGCCGTGCGCTCGCCGACCGGGTCGACGAGCTGGGCAGCTGGGACGACGTGTCCGTGCTCGAGGTCAAGGTGGACCGGCTGCGCCGCTGGCACCGGCCGGGGTTGCTCTGCATCGGGGACGCGGCGCACGCGATGTCGCCGATCGGCGGCGTCGGAATCAACCTCGCCGTGCAGGACGCCGTCGCCGCCGCGAACCTGCTCGTCCGTCCACTGCGGACCGGCACACTGTCCGAACGCGACCTCGCTCGGGTGCAGCGCCGGCGGGCGCTGCCGACCGTCGTCACGCAGGCCGGCCAGCGGGCGATCCACCGCCGGTTCGTCGCGCCGCTGCTCGACGGCGGTGCCGCACCGGCTCCGGTGCGGGTGCTGCACCGGTTCCCGGCGCTGCAGGCGATCCCCGCCTACCTGATCGCAATCGGCATCAGGCCCGAGCGCGTGCGGACCTGACGGAGCCCGGCCGGGGGAGAACCCGGCCGGCCCCGAGCAGCTCTAGGCGCCGCCCGCGTTCAGCGTCACCGTCTGACCGGCTTGAACGGGCGAGCCGGTGACGTCGACGCCCTGCGGTCGCGAGCTTGTCCAGCGCCTTCTGCACGTAGTCGTTGGTGTACGCCAGGCCCTCCGGCTGCTTGGTGAGCACCGTCTGTGCCCTCGGCGTTCTTCGTCTTCAGGGCGATGTCGACGGTCTTGGTCCAGGCGGCCTGGTCGATCATGCCGACCTTCGTTCGGCGACGGCCAGATCAGCTTGTTGATCTCGTTCATCTGCCACAGCTGGTGGCTGGCGCCGAGCTTGGAGCCCTTCGGCCACCACGATGTCCCGGCACTTCTCCGCGTTGTCGCGGCAGAAGGCCCAGCCCTTCAGCGGCGCCGGTCAGGAACTTGACCGTGGTGTCCTGGTACGCCGTGTCGCTCTCCAGCTTCTCGGTGTTCGCCCAGACCGCGTCCTGGAGCATCGCGGTGCCGACGTCGTTCCAGTTGATCGCGGTGAAGTCGCGCCGGCTGGTAGAGCTTGCCGGTGGCCGGGTTCTTCGCCTCCAGCACCTGGGCGTACTCGTTGTAGGTCATCGCCTGGGCGGCGTCGATGTCGCCCTTGAGCAGCGCCTGCATGTCGAACTGCTGCTGCACCAGCGTGACGTCCTTCGCCGGGTCGAGGCCGGCCTCGGTCATCCCGGCGAACAGCTCGTACTCGTTGCCGAAGCCCCAGTTGCCGACCTTCTTGCCCTTGCAGGTCGGCCGGGCCGGCTGATGCCCTTGTCCTTGAAGGACACCTGCAGCGTGCCGGAGCGCTGGAAGATCTGGCCCGACGTCGGTGATCTGCGCGCCCTGCTCGCGCGAGGCCAGCGCCTTCGGCACCCAGGCGATCGCGAAGTCGGCCTGGCCCTGGGCGAGCACGGTCTGCGGCACGATGTCGACGCCGCCCTCGAGGATCTCGACGTCGAGGCCCTCGTCGCTGGTAGAAGCCCTGGTCGACGGCGGCGAAGTAGCCGGCGAACTGGGCCTGGGTGACCCACTGCAGCTGCAGCTTCACCTTGGTCGGCCCGCCGCTCGGCGGCGTCGCCGCCGCCGCCGTCGTCGGAGTCCGCCGCACGCGGTGGCCAGCAGGGTCAGCGCGGCACCGATCGCCAGCGCACGGACGGGTCTTCTGCATCGGAGCTCCTCGGGCGGGGTCGGGACGTGAGGGTTGTCCGGGGCGCCGCCGCGGTGCGGCGCCGGAGGCTCAGGTGGCGGCGGTCAGGCTGGTACGCCAGGGCATCGCGATCCGTTCGAGCAGCGGTCGCGGCGAGGTAGAAGACGAGGCCGAGCGCGCAGGCCGCGGCGACGTACGCCCAGGCCCGCGGGTAGGCGGTGTTGGAGGCGGCCGAGGTGATCCGGGTGCCGAGTCCGTTCTGGAGGCCGCCGAAGTACTCGGCGACGACGGCGGCGATGACCGCCAGCGAGGAGGCCAGCCGCAGCCCGGTGAAGACGAACGGCAGCGCGCCGGGGATGCGGACGACCCGGGCGAAGGTCCAGCCGCCGGCCGCGTAGCTGTCCATCAGCTCCCGGTGGATCGGCGCGACCTGGCGCAGCCCGCGCAGCGCGTTGACGAACAGCGGGAAGAACACGACCAGCGTGACGACCAGCCGGCGCGGCACCGAGCTGGTGGTGGAGAACATGGTGTTGAAGATCGGCGCCAGCGCGATGATCGGCATCGCGTTCACCGCGGCGGCCAGCGGCACCGAGCAGCGAGTCGACGATCCGGAACCGGCTGGCCGACCAGCGCGGCGAGGATGCCGAGCGACGGCGCCGGCCAGCAGCCCGACCAGCGCGTTCGTGCCCGGTCACCCGGGCCGCGGCGAGGATGTCCGCGCGGTTGTCGACGATCTGCGTCCCAGATCGCCGACGGCGCCGGCAGCAGGTACGGCTTGATGTCGTTCGCCGACGACCAGCGCCTCCCAGCCGGCCAGGAACAGCGACGCCGACCAGCGACCGGGGTCCGCGACCCGGGCGACGGCCGGTCGGTCACCGCTCGCTCGCGCCGGGCACGCGCTCGTCACCGCTCTCCGCCGCGCGCACCGGTGCGCGCCCCGCAGCGCCTCCCGCACCTCGGTCACCTTGGCGAAGAAGTCCGGCGCCTCCCGGGTGTCCTCGGTCCGCTCGCCGAGCGGGACGTCCACGACGGTCGGTGACCCGGCCCGGCCGGGCGGACATCACCACCACCCGGTCGGACAGGTAGACCGCCTCCGGGATCGAGTGGGTGACGAACACGACGGTCGCGCCGGTCTCCCGCGCGATCCGGGCCAGCTCGGCCTGCAGGCGCTCCCGGGTCATCTCGTCCAGCGCGCCGAACGGCTCGTCCATCAGCAGCAGCTTCGGGCCGGTCGCCAGCGCCCGGGCGATCGCCACCCGCTGCTGCATGCCGCCGGACAGCTCGGCCGGGCGGGCGCCGGCGAAGTCGGACAGGCCGACCAGCTCCAGCAGCTCGCAGCGCGCGCTGCCGCCGCCGCGGCCCGGTCCCAGCCGCGCAGCTCCAGCGGCAGCTCGACGTTGCGGACGACGGTCCGCCAGTCCATCAGCCCGGCCTGCTGGAAGGCGATCCCGTAGTCCTGGTCGAGCCGGGCCTGCCGGGCGGACTTCCCGTTGACCCGGACGGTGCCGGCGGTCGGCTCGGTCAGGTCGGCGATCAGCCGGAGCAGCGTGCTCTTCCCGCAGCCGGACGGGCCGATGAAGCGTGACGAACTCGCCGGCCGCGACGGTGAGGTCGACGCCGTCCAGCGCCGCACCTCGGTCCGGCCGCGGCCGCCGGGGAAGACCTTGTCGCACGCCGGCCAGCTCGACCGCGGCGGCGGGCGCGGTCACGCACCGGGCTCCCGGCCGGCGGTAGCGGGCACAGCGCGAGGTCGAGCAGCGCGACCAGGCCGGCGACGAGCAGGCCGAGCGCGGCGGCGCCGAGGAATGCCGTGTAGACCTTCGCCGGGTCCGAGGTGGCCTCCCGCGAGTACTCGATGACCAGCCGGCCGATGCCGCCGCGGGTGCCGGTCGAGATCTCCGCGACGATCGCGCCGACCACCGCGGACGCCGCCGGCCAGCCGCAGCGCCGGGATCAGGTACGGCACCGCGGCCGGCAGCCGCAGCCGGCAGCAGCGACTGCCACCAGGACGCCGAGTAGCTGCGCATCAGCTCGACCGCGTGCGCCGGCGGCGACCGCAGCCCGCGCAGCGCGCCGACCGCGACCGGGAAGAAGGCCAGGTAGGCCGCGATCACCGCCACCGACATCCACGGCCGCCAGGTCAGCTCGCCGATGTGCAGCCGCCCGCCCCAGCCGACCACCAGCGGCGCCAGCGCGACCAGCGGCACGGTCTGGGACAGCACCACGTACGGCAGCAGGCCGCGCTCGGCGATCGCGAAGCGCTGCATGAGCATGCCGAGCAGGAGCCCGACGACGCACGCCGAGCAGCAGCCCGGCCATCGCCACCCGGAAGGTGAACCACGACCGCCGTCCAGCACGGCGACCACGACCGGGTCGCTGTCCGCGGCGGCGCGACTCCGGCCGGCCGAAGCGGCGCAGCACCTCCCAGACGTGCGGCATCGACGCGTCGTCGGCCCGCGGCAGCACCCGGACCCCGAACACCGACCCGCCGTCCGGGCTGCCGACCGCCTTGTACGCCTCCCACAGCGCGCAGACGAGCACCACCGACGCGACGAACCACCCGGCCCGCCTCAGCGCCGACCGGGCCCGTGTCCTCCGTGGACGCACCGGCGGCGGCGCCGGCGCCCTCGACCAGGGCGACCGCCGCCGGCTCGGCCCCGACTCCGGTCAACTTCGGGCCAGCAGCAGCTCGGGTGACGGCC